>OZ253507.1:0-4800000 GCA_965262245.1 Candidatus Marinacidobacterales bacterium
TGTAGATAGAGAGCGCAGCAAACGCCTACAATCCCGGCCCCGATGACGGTGACCTCGCGGGAAGCGTCCCCCTGTGAAACCACGGCGTTCCTCAATTCTCCTGCGACCGGCAACCGATGTATCATACGCAATTCGGGTGTCTTTGGCCCGCGTGAGCTCGAAAAGCCACGCTGCTCTCAAAGAAGGTGGTATAACACGTCCTGATGCTTTGGAGGGCTTCGAGTCGACGCCGGGAATGACGGCCTGATAGCAGGCTCGTTCGTTGCGCCGCCGGCCGGTGCGTCCAATGGCTGGAGGCGCCCATGATTCGCCGACTCCTCATCGCGTTTCTGCCTTTCGCCCCGACCACTCTGGCTATGGGCGCTGCCGCGCAAGGGCAAGAGCCGTCCCACCCTCCCGAGCTCGTGGCCCTTGCCACCGAGCTCCGCCAATGGCAACGCGATCAGCCTGCCGGGGCGCTCGACTTCGCCGAGCAGGCGAAGAAACGAAAACGAGAGCTTCCCGAGTTTCGCCAACGTCTTCACCGCTTGAATCCTCGAAACTGGCCCGTGCACGCCCAGGTGGACTACTTGATGCTTCAGGCGGAGCTGGACGCTCTCGACTTCCGGCTGAATGTGATCCGAGAGACTTCGAAGAACCCGGATTTCTACCTGAGCCAGGCGGTGAGCAGGGTGACGAGGCACATCGGCGGCCGGTTCCAGAGGGCACCGGGAGTCACCGTGCCCTACGACGCCGACCGAGCAGCCGCTATCGTTCAGGCTTTGACGGAGATCGAAGCGATCGTTTCTCAGGCGCCCCGGGCGCTCAGCGGGGCGGTTCCCGAGCTGGCCGATGTGGCGATCGAGAGAACGAACGGCGTTCGCGAGAACTGCGCCGAGCTCGCCCGAGTGGTCGGCCAACACCTGCCCGAGCCCTACGCCTCGCAAATCGGCCCCGCTGCGAAGCGGGCGGCCGAGGCCCTCTTTCAGTATCGCGAGTGGCTTCGGGAGAACCGTTCGAGGATGACGGGAAGCTACGTCGTCGGCCGGCCAGCCTTCGAGTGGTACGTACAACGGGTGATGATGTTTCCCTACGACAGCGACCAGCTGCTGATGCAGGCGGAAATGGAGCGGAGCCGTAACTGGGCTTTCCTGCAGTTCGAAAGGCAGAAGAACCGTCACTTGCCTCATCCGGGCAAGATGTTCACCGTCGCTCCACTGAGACCGGCGGCGACGAATCAGGAGTACTCGGAGTGGAAGGATGCCACAGACGTCGGGAGTCGCCTCTGGGCGGAGAAGCAGGACCTCTTCACTCACCCGGACGAGCTGGGGCCCATGCGGCACGGGCAAGGCGGAATCTGGATCGAGCCATTCGGCCTCATGGCCTTTCCCGAGAAGCCGCTTCCTCCGGGCTCCTATGCCCAGTTCGTCGTGGAGCCCGATCACTGGTGGGCCCACTCGTACTGGATAATGGGACACCGCCGCGACCCGGGGGACAATCATCTTCACAACGAGTATCCCGGCCACCGGTTCGAGACCACCGTGAGCCAGAAGAACACCTGCTCCCTGCGCCGCGGACACCGCACGCGCGGGGACTCCTGGTGTTTCTACGTCGAGGAGATGCAGCTCCAGCTCGACTATGGCTTCGTTCGGGGAGCCAGGGCACGGGAGCTCATGTACGGTCTCGCCATCATGCGCGCCGAGCGGGTTCACGTAGCGGTGAACATGGCCCGCGGATCGATGGCCCCCGAGCAGGTGGAGGAGTACATGATGGCGTCGGTGCCGTGGATGGAGCCTTACGTGGCCAAGAAGCACGAAGTGTGGCGCAAGCTCGTTCGGCCGGCCGGCGTGCTCTACTACCAGGTGGGAAAGTACGAGATCTACAAGCTTGTGAGAGATCGAATGAGACAGCTCGGTGACGATTTCGACCTAAGGGCTCTCCACGACGCACTTCTGGCAACCGGACAGATTCCCGTCTCTCTGGCTCGCCTGGATATGACGGGCACGAACGAGGAGATCGACTACCTGTGGGACTGGAAGCCGATCCCCGAGCTGCCGGAGCGGCGATCGGCAGGAAGGTGAGAAGCGTGCGTGGCCGTCAGCTAGACTAGGAGTTAGCGAAGCCATCCAAAGGGCAGAAGCTCGCCATAACGACGTGTGAAGAGAGTGACGGCTCGAGCTCGCGAGCGCGAGCCGCATCGACGAACTCGATGGGCGCTCCCGCTTGCCGTTTTTCCTCCATGTGGGTTCTCATGGCTTCCGCCTCTTCCTCGGTGAAGGCGATGCTGAGGCCGCCGATACGGCGGTAACCAACGTCGACACCCGATCGCTCCGCCATCGTTTCCCACAGATTCAGGCTTCGGAGCGCGTAGGGTATGAGACCGACTCGCTTGTTCTGAAGGGACAGCGTACCCGCGTTCACCCCCGAAGCCGCTGAGCACAGACCGCGGCGGTCGAGCACCGCGACGCGCATCCTCGCTTCCGCCAGGTGGAGAGCAGTGGTGCAGCCCATGATGCCCCCACCAAGGACGACGACATCGAGTGCACGCTCGCTCACGCCGACGCCATCCGCTCGCCGGAAGCCGGCAGGAGATGGATCTCCTCGAGCACGGCACGAATCGTGTCTCTCTGCTCCGGCCTCAACGGCTTGATCGGATCGCGGGTCCAGCCGCCCGGTCGGCCGAGCAGGTCGAGGGCGGCTTTGACCCCGGCCGGGAACGTGCCCACGCCAAACATCGCGGCGTTCAGCGTTGCCATATCCGCCTGCATCAGGCGAGCCTCGTGGAGATCACCGGACACCACGGTGTCGTAGAACTCCCTTGAGCGCTTTCCGAGAACCGGTGTCGATGAGTCGATGTAGCCGACGGCGCCCGCCGATAGGGAAGCAAGGCCGATCACGCTCGCGTAGCCGGCCAGAACCGACACGCGGTCCCCAACCCGGCGGATCATCTCGGAGAGCAACACGAAATCCTTCGAGCTCTCTTTGAGAGCGATCACTCGCGGCTCGTCCGCCAGACGATCGACGAGATCGGCGGACAACGTGATGCCGGTGCGGCGAGGGATGTTGTAGACCACGATGGGAAGCTCCGTCGCTTCGAGGATCTTCCGGTAGTAGTCCTCGATCTCCTCTTCTCCCGGCAGCACGTACCACGGCGGCTGGATCATGATGGCGTCGCATCCGGCTCGCTCCGCCTGGTGGGCTTTGAAGATCGCTTTGTGCGCGCTCGTGGCGCCGCAGCCGGCGATGACCGGTAGGCGTCCATTCGCCTGATCGGCGGCGGTCTGGAAGACCTCGAGGCGCTCCTCGTCTTGGAGCGCCCAGGACTCACCGGTACACCCGTTCACGAGCACCCCGTGGACCCCGTCGTCGATGACCAGGTCGATCAGTTTTCGCAAACCCGCAAGATCCAGACCTTCGTCCTCGTCAAACGGCGTGGTGAGAGCGGGTACCACTCCTTTCAGTTCCAGCATCGTCATCTCTCCTTTTCAACGAGGAGGGGGTGGCGGAAGGGGAATCTCCTCGTAACTAAACTCTCCGGTAAGGATCTCCATGGGGACGGGGCGAAGCGGTGCTCGCCCCGTCCACTGCCCGACTTGGTCCCGGTTGCCCACGCGTGCCGCGAGCAGGCTCGCCACCGCCTCACCGCACATGCGTCCCTGGCACGGTCCCATCCCGCACCGCGTCCAGGCCTTGAGCTGATTCAAGTCTCTGGCGCCGTTGTCGAGGGCGTCGTCGATTTCGCCTCGGGGAACGTCTTCACAGCGGCACACGACCGTGTCGCCAGTGATCGTTCCCACCAGACCGGGACGAAGCTTCATGAGCCGGCTCATCGCCGAGCCGAACCGCTCGGCGCGACGGAGCCGCCGTCTCGGCGTGGACGTCGCCCGGGCCCAATCGTCGTGAGACACTTTTCCGAGATCGTAAGCAGCGGCGAGGCCGGCCAGCTCGCCCCTCAACGCGGCTGCCTTCGCTCCCGCGATCCCCGCCACGTCTCCCGCCACGTAGAGCCCGGGGAGCGACGTGCGAAAGAGCTCGTCGTGGGTGGCAACCCAGCCTCCCTCGTCGGCTCGATATTCGTGGTCTACGCCGAGAAGTCGGCTCACCTCGGTTGCTGGAACGAGCCCGTGACCGACGGCGAGAACGTCCGTCTCGAAGACTCTGGGTTTTCGGTCGGGGAGCGGCTTCCACTCGGAATCGACGGGGGTAACCCGAAGCTCACGAACCCGATCCTCACCCCTCACTTCCGTGACCGCATGGCGGGAGAGCGCCGGCACTCCGGCGCCGCGGATCCGAGCCATCCAGCCCAGTCCTTGAAACGCGAGATCGGGCCGGCCCATGAGACGAGGGGCCACACGAAGCGCATCCGCCGGGCCGTTCAAATCGACGACAGCCACGAGCTCCCCTCCTCCTTTGAGCACGCCGGCAGCAACGGCAAGAAGAAGGGGACCGGCACCGGCGACGACGGTACGGCGGCCCGGCAACATCTGCTGGCTCTTCAGCAGGAGTGTCGCGGCGCCAAGACCGATCACGCCGGGTAGCGTCCATCCGGGAAAAGGAATGACACGCTCGAACGTCCCGGTGGCGAGGATCAAGCTCTTCGAGCGGAAGGACTCCAAACCGCCGGGGCCCACCGCTTCCAGGACGAAGCCGCGGCTCACCAGCCATACGGTACGACCGAAGTACGTCTCGACGTCGCTCGCCGCAAGCTCGTCGCGCAGGCGCGCTCCCCGCTGGTGCTCCGCTCCGAGAGCTCGGGGATTATCAACGGTGAAGCTCGACGGTGGTGCTTTGTAAATTTGACCTCCGGCGACGGGAGCGTCGTCGATCAACGCCACCCGGAGGCCGTGACGGCTGGCGGCGAGCGCCGCGCCTACTCCCGCAGGACCAGCCCCGAGAACGACGAGATCACTTTCCACCATCGCTCAGCGCCTGAGATGGATTTCCATTCCATCGCGGATCGGCGTCAGGCAGGCCGGCACGGTACGCCCGTCGACCTCCACCACGCACTCCTGACAGACGCCCATCGCGCAGAACACTCCTCTTGGTTGACCCAAACGCGGGCTCGATCGCAGGTAGAGGATGCCGGCAGCGAGAAGCGCCGCTGCCACGCTCTCTCCCTCGAAGGCGGAGAGGGGCTGGCCGTCGACGATGACCCTCGCCGGCAACGGTCTTTCGACTGCCTTGCCGATGCGGAGGTCCGTCGCGCGATGTCGGGATCGTTTCCAGAAAGCCACGGCGCTACATCCGCCCCGCATCGATGCGAAGAAACTCGCCCGTAATGGCGCTCGCTGCATCGCTGGCGAGAAACAGCGTCGCTTTCGCGACCTCATCGGGCTCGACCCACCGCCGAAGGGCGGCCGCGTCGGTGTAGGAGCTCTTGATGATCTCCTCACGCGAGCGTCCCTCCACTTTAACCCGACGATCAACTACCCGTTCCATGAGCTCGCCGTGCACCGCGCCGGGGCAGACGGCGTTGACCCGTATTCCGTACTCTCCCACCTCATGGGCGACGGACTCGGTGATGCCGTTGACAGCAAACTTGGTGGCCACGTAAGCGCTGCGCTTCGGATACCCCCTCAAACCCGAAATCGAGGACACGTTGACGATGGAGCCGCCGCCCCGCTCCTTCATCATCGGGATGGCGTACTTGGTACACAGGGCAACCCCGCGTACGTTGACGGCCATCACTTCATCCCAGAGCTCCATGTCCATTTCCGAAGCTTCTGCGATGGGGCCGATCACACCGGCATTGTTGACCAGCACATCGAGCCCACCGTAGGTGTGGCGGCAGAGCTCGAACAAGGCGGCCACGTCCTGCTCGCGGGAGACGTCGGCGCGGCAGGCGCTTCCGGAAATCTCCCCCGCCACTTCCTCGAGCGGCTCCTGGCGGCGCCCAGCGACGACCACCGAGCAGCCCCGGGCGGCAAATAGCCGAGCAATGGAGCGGCCGATACCGGTACCGCCGCCGGTGACGACGGCCACTTTGTTCGTCAGCAAAGCTTCTCCGTTGGATATCGTCATGTCCCTCCCCGAACGAGGCGCTCGAAAGCAGAAAGGAAGTTCTCGATCTGCTCTTCGGTCGTCGCCAGCGACACGCAACCGTGGAGCTTGGTCGTCAAGAGGAAGCCTTCGTTCAGAAGCGCCAGCGACGCGAGCTCCTGCCACCGCCTGTCCACCGTAAGCGCGGTACGGTAATCGCGGACCGCAAGGTCGGTGGCGTTGATCTTGAATAGCGAGCCCACGCCCGTCACCTGAAGGGGAAGCCCTTCGCCGATCCTCCGGAGCTCACGACGAATCCGCTCGCCGGAAGCGTTGAGCTCCCGGAACACTTCGGGAGTGAGCGCCTCCATCGTGGCCCTTCCTGCGACCATGCTGACCGGATTGGCGCTGAACGTTCCAAAGTGAGGCACGCGATTGGCGCGATTCGGCTCGGTCACCGCCATTACTTCGGCCCGCCCCACCACCGCTCCAGCCGGGAATCCACCGCCGATTATCTTCCCGAGGACAGTGAGATCGGGTTTGACGCCCAGGAGACCCTGTGCCCCGTGGTAGCCGACGCGGAAGGCGATGACCTCGTCAAAAATCAGCACCATCCCGTGTCGGTCACAGATAGCGCGAAGCCCTTCCAGGAAGCCGGGCTCTGGCCGAATCAGGCCCATGCGGTGGGCCACGGGCTCGACGAGGAGCGCCGCGATGCGATGGGCGTTGGCCTCGAGGAGCTTCTCGGTCGCACCGAGCTCGTTGAATGGAAGAACGAGGGTGCGCGAAGGTTGGGGAGGCACTCCCAGCGATCCCACGATGGGGACCGGTCGATCCACCGGCCCGATGTCGGGGCTCCCCGTGGCAACCGACCAAAACACGTCGTCATACGTGCCGTGGTAGCTCCCCTCGAACTTGGCGATCCCCTCACGACCGGTCAAGCCCCGGGCAATCTGGATGGCCACCATGACCGCTTCGGTTCCCGAGTTGGTGAATCGGACGCGCTCGGCGGAGGCGAGCCGCTGGCAGAGAAGCCGCGCGAACTCCACGTCGAGCTCGGTCGGGGCGAAGAAAGTGGTTCCACGGGACAACTGCTCGCGGACGGCCGCCAGGACCCCGGGATCGCCGTGGCCCAGAGGCAACGACGAGGCGTTGAACCAGAGGTCGGTGATGCGGCGTCCGTCCGCGTCGGTCACCCATCCGCCTTCCCCGCGCGAGAGGAAAGGCGCATACGGTTGGCGCAGCACTGCATCGCGGGTCGAGCCGCCCGGCTGGTAGCTTTGGGCTTCCTCGTTCAGACGCGCGGACTCCGGCGTTAAGCTTCGGTACCGCGCTTCGATGGCGGAGGCCCGCTCCTTGAGCGAAGCGTAAAAGTCGTCGTCGGCGGACTTGCGTTCAGGGGACGTCAACACGTTTTTCTCCGAGAAGCGCGTCGGCATCGTCCTGGGGGGAGTAGCCGAGAATTTCTCTGGCGTGGCTCAGATCGCGATAGCCCCTGGTGTTGTCGGATACGCCGTAGAAGATATCGAAACGAACCCTGGCCGGCGCCTCGATCGACTTCACGACCAGCTCGGCCAGATCCCGATGACTGACGAAGACCGCCCGCCCTCGGACGTCGCGGGGACGGTTCTCCGGACGCACGCTTCCTATACGAAGGGAGATGACGGAGAGAGCGGTGGTCTCCGCATAAAAGCGTCCGAGCGCCTCGCCGAATAGCTTCGTCACCCCGTACAGGCTCATCGGCCTCGGCTCAACGTCTTTGGCAAGGCAAGCAACGGGCCCGTCCAGCTTTTGGTACTCGCCGCGGGCTAGCTCCCGATAGGGAGAACTGTTCTCGTATCCCCTCACGGTGGCGCCGCTGGAGGCGAAGACGATGCGGCGTAGGCCGGCATTCGCCGCGGCTTCGAACACGTTGTAGGTCCCAACGATGTTCGTCCGTTGAAGCTCGGAAAAGCCCGTCCTCGTACCCATCGGGCTCTGGACGCCTCCAGTGGCCGCAAGATGCACGACGGTATCGACGCCGGAGAAGGCGGGACGAATCGCCTCGAGCTCGCCGATGTCCGCCTGGAAGTTCCGCTCTCGAGCAAGACCGGGTGCGCCGCGGCGCGTGAGCGATGAGACCTGGTAGCGCTTCTCGAGTGCCGGTCGTATCGCCGAGCCGACGACGCCACTCAAGCCGGTGACCAGAATCTTGCGTTGCACCACCATTCGTCGCTTCTATTCGAGCCGGGGCGCCACCGTTTCCGAGAAACGAAGGAGCATTTCCGCGTCGTGTCCATAGGGGAACATCACGATGAAATCCTGAAAGTACAGACTCTGAAATCGCCGTATCATCCACCTCGTCCTGGGCGCCGGCCGTGCCCACCCGCGTTGCCCGCTCCACGACCTCTTCACCCTTGGCGCCGAGGGCAGCGACAAGCTCGGCCGATCGCTGTTTCAGCCCCCTCGGCGAGCCGCGCGATGCCCCTCATGGGCTCGAGCTGAATGCCGAAGCGAGCCACGGCGCGCTCCTATCGGAGCATCCGCAGAACGAGGGCGGCGTAGAGGCGGGCCCTTCTCATCGCGGCGTCGATGCTCGCGTACTCGTTGGGTGCGTGAGCGTTCTCGCCGCTTCCCTCGATCCCGAAGTTGATCCATTTGGCGCCCGTCGCCCAGAGATCGGGCCTTCCTCCCCCGATACTGCCCGTCCAGCCGGGCGAGCGGCCGACATAGTCGGGAGCGACCTCGCGGATGGCTCGGACGAAAGGGTCGTTGTCGGTGAGCGTTTCCCAATAGTGCATCGGCACCCACTGTGTCGTCATCGGCTCGACGGTCACCTGAAGCTCGGGATCTTCTTTCTGGAGTCGCGCGAAGAGCGCTCGCATCTCCTGAAGCACCCCCTCGGGTGACTGGCCCGGCAGTAGCCGAATGTCGATCTGCGCCTCCGCCCAGTCGGGGACCTGATTGACTTTGTAGCCTCCCTCGATCTTTCCCGCTTCGACCACCGGCTTTCCTCCATAGAGAGGATTTCGGAAGAGCGGGTGCTCCTCGTACGTCATCCACTTATCGATGGTCTCGATCTCGGTAAGGACTTTCGCAAGCTTGTAGATGGCGTTGACCGGGCGGCCCGGCTTGCCATCGCCGCGCCGGCCGCCCGTGTGTCCGCCAACGCCCGTGACCCGGACTTTGACCCACGTCCAGCCGCCTGAGATCTTGACGATGTTCGGGCCGCCTTCGGTATCGAGATACCAGTCGGCCTTCAAAAGCTCGGGTTGTTCTTCGACGATGAAGGGAAGACTGTGAACCTGTGCGCCCTCGCCGGGGATGAACAGATGCACGAGCGTTCCGGAGAGCGGTATGCCTGCTTGCCGGATGGCTCGGCTAGCGAGGAGCGTGGCGGCGATCGCGGCCTTTTGATCCGCGGCGCCCAGCCCGTAGATACGATCCCCATCCACGTGGCCGGAGAAGGGGTCGCGCTTCCATTTCGTGCGATCGCCGAGCGTTACGGTGTTGTAATGAGCAAGAAGACCGAGGGTCGGACCGTCGCTTGCTCCGCGCAGGCGCCCCACCACGGTCGGATATCCGGGGGTGGGCTGAAGCACCTGTACGTCCATGCCGAGCTCTCGCAGGTAACCGGCAAGGAAATCCGCCATCTCGCCGTGGTTGGCGAGGACGCCCTCGTCGTAATCGCTTCGGATGGCAATGAGTTGCCGGGTCAGCGAGACGAGCTCGTCTCGCTGGATGCGCTCGTCCACCGATGCGGGAAGCTGGGCATGTGCCGGGACCACCGCTCTCATCACGAGAGCCAGAGCGATGAAGACTCGTTCAACCATAGCGCCCTCCTTCGGAACGTGAGCATCTTACTCCTTTCGTAGCTCTCTTGCTCCTGGACGGAATCGACTTGGTGGTGAACAACGCCAGGGTCCTCGAGCGAACGCCTTTCTTGGAGATAACCGAGGAGGAGTGGGACTGAACCTGGACACCAACTTCAAGGGCTGCTTTCTCGTCGGCCACGGCGGTGGCACGGTGGCGTGCGCGGTGGCCGTCGTGACGCCGGCCCGGGTCAGTCGTCCGCTCTTTTTATCTGACGTTGTTGCTGGCGCTCACAGTTGTGATCGCGCTCGTGCCGGAAATTGTCCTTGTTCTTGCCGCGACGGATGGGGTATTAAGCAGGGACGACATGAGAGCTTCGTCCTCGAGAATCATGACATACGCTATACTGCCAGCTCAAAAGCTCGCGCGTTGCGAGCGCCTCAATGGCTTCCGATGAAGATCACGGATGTCGAGACCATCCCGCTGCGGCTTGCCGAAGTACGGCCGAACGGCGACGGATTGCAGGACGTCCTCATCCTTCGTGTTCACACTGACGAAGGCATCACCGGGATCGGAGAGGCCCATACCTCCCCACTGGTGCTGAAGGCGATCATCGATGCCCCCATCTCGCAGCTCACCGGACAGGGGCTTCGGCAGCTTCTCCTCGGCAAGGACCCTCTCCGCATCAACGAGCTCTGGGACCTCATGTACGAGCACACCTCGACGTTCGGTCGGCGCGGGGCCGTCATCCACGCAATGAGCGGGATCGATATCGCCCTCTGGGACATCCTGGGGAAGGTGACCGGCCGTCCGCTCTATCAGCTTCTCGGCGGAGCGAGGCGGGACCGTGTCCGGGTCTATGCCAGTGATCTCACACCCGAAGACAAGACTCGAGTCGTACCGCGGGCCAAAGAACTGATCGACCAGGGCTACACCGGGGTGAAATTCGGGTGGGGGACGCTGGGCCAAAACGTGCGCGAGGACGCGCGTTGGGTAAACGAGCTCCGCCGTGGCGTCGGACCGAAGGTCGACCTCATGGTCGATATGGGCGCTGCCATCTCTTTTGGAGACGCGCTGTGGCTCGGGAACGCGCTCGCCGAAGACGACGTTTATTTCCTGGAGGAGCCGCTCTCGCCCGACAATCTCGACGGGTTCGCCGAGCTCGTGGCCGCCTCGCCAACCGCCATCGCCACAGGCGAGAAAGAGACGACACGCTTCGGGTTCCGGGATCTCATGGAACGAGGAAAGCTGAGGATCATCCAGCCGGATATCGCCCGTGTCGGCGGCATCACGGAGATCCGGCGGATCGCCGCTCTAGCCGAGATACGAAACGTGTGCGTAATCCCTCATTGCTGGGCCACCGACATTCTCGTCAGCGCCACGCTCCACTTTCTCGTCACCCAGGCCGATGCGCCCTATCAGGAGCTCAACGTCACCGAGAACCCTCTTCGGCGGAAGCTTCTCCGAGAGCCTCTCGTCCCTCGAGACGGGTTTCTCGCCGTTCCCCAGGCGCCCGGGCTCGGCATCGAGCTCGATGAGAAAACGCTCGAGACCTACCGGTGGGATCCTCGGAGAACGAGATGATGAAGAAGCGAAAGCTCGCACGCTGGGTAACTGCCGTATCTCTAGCGCTGGCAGCAATTATTGCTGCCACATCTGTGGGCTGCCAGGCGCCCGACGGGATAGCTCAAATCCAGTTCATTTCGGGAAGTCCCACCGGCGGGTGGTTCCCGGTGACCTCGGCCGTTGCTGATTTGACCAACGCTCTTTACGAGGGTCACCCGATCTCCGTGATCCCGGGAGCGGGGGGTGTCGGAAACCCGCTTCGGGTGGGCTCAGGGCAGTCCGACATCGGCCTCTCCTATGGCCCCTTTCTCCGCCTCGCTCGAGAAGGCGGAAACGAGACCTACCAGAAGGCCTATCCGAACCTGCGGGCGGTGAGCGCCATGATCACCAACAAGCTGCATCTGATCAGAAGCGGTGACTCGGACGACTCCGGCCTCGCACGGTTGACCTCTGAGAAGCCTCGCTTGAGGGTGGGCACCGGACCTGTCGGCTCCGCTGAGCTCTTCGTTTTTGGTGAGGTTTTGAAGCGGTACGGAGCCTCCTACGACGATATTGAACACTGGGGCGGGCGCGTCGATCGGGTGAACACCGGGGGCCGATCCGACGCGTGGAGGAACCGCCAGCTCGATCTAGTGAGCTTTTTCATCAACGACCCGGCGCCGCGCGTCATCGAGCTCCTGTCGGCCCGTGACAGCTCGAGGCTCGTCAACCTCGATGAGCACGTACGCCAGGGTCTGGCCGGAGATTGGGGAATGCTCGATCTGCGCATTCCCGCCGATCGATATCCCAACCAGCACGAGGACGTACGGACGGTGGGTATGCCCTATGTCGTTTTCACCACCACGGAGCTCGATGCCGACATCGTCTACAACCTCACCCGGGTGATCGCCGAGAATCGAGAGAGACTGGTTGCCGCTCACTCGGCGTTCCAGGATTGGGAGCCGGAGGACATGCTTCATGGCGTGGGTATCGCTTTTCACGAAGGCGCCGAGCGCTATTACCGAGAGCGCGGCTGGATCGAGTAGCGAGGCGCCGGCCGCTGGCAGACGGATCCTTCGGTGAATCCCTCCCAGACCCCATCCGTAGACACCCAGCCAACTGAGCTGGAAGCGCTTCGGGACCGTGTCTTTCCCAAGGCACAGAGACGTCTCACGGGACCTCTTCGAGCCATCGTCACCGTGGCCAGCGTGGGACTGACCGTCTTCACGCTCTATATGGGCTTTCACATCACGCTCGGTCCCATCGTCACGCGGGCCGCACACCTGATGGTGGTCATCCCTCTCGCGGTTCTTCTCTATCCGGCCCGGAAGCGGCTTCCCCACGGTGGGCCCTCGCCGGTCGACTATTTTCTGGCTGCCGCTGCTAGCGCCGCTTTCGCTTGGGCCATCGTGAGCGCCGAGCGCTTCGAAGCTCGCTTTGCCTACTTCGATCCCGTCGAGCCCCTCGACCTCGTCTTCGGTGTGCTGGCGCTCGTCACCGTGTTCGAAGCAACGAGGCGCACCGTGGGAAGCTCCATCGTGGTGCTCAACCTCGTTTTCATAGTCTATGCCCTCACCGGCCCTTACTGGCCGGGCGTCCTCCAGCACAAGGGCACGAGCTTCCCCTTTCTCATCGAGCACCTGTACATGCTGAGCGATGGCCTGTTCAACTTCATCACCGGCATCATGGCCACCTTCCTCTTCACTTTTCTCGCGTTCGGCGCTTTCCTGAGGGTCTCGGGCGCCGATCGTTTCTTCACCGACTTCGCCTTTGCGGTGGCGGGGAACCGAAGGGGAGGGCCGGCCAAGGTAGCGATCATCTCGAGCGCCCTGATGGGGATGCTTTCCGGTAGCACCGTTTCGAACGTGGCCACCACCGGCACCATGACCATCCCGATGATGATCCGGATGGGCTTCAAGCCGCACGAGGCGGGGGCCATCGAGTCCACCGCCTCGTTGGGCGGGGCCCTCATGCCCCCTCTCATGGGCGCCGGTGTCTTCATCATGGCCGCCTTCACCGGCGTCCCACTCGTCACCATCCTCGGCTACTCGATTCTTCCCGCCGTTCTCTATTTCGCCTCGATCTACTTCCACGTCGAATCCAAGGCGCGAAAGGAGGGCATCAAGCCCATCCCCTTAGATCAGCTTCCCCGGGTCGCGGAGGTGGCGAAAACCCAGGGCCACGTCGTGCTGCCGATTCTCGTTCTGATCTCGCTCCTCCTCATGGACTACACGCCGTTTTTCGCCAGCTCGGCCAGCGTTCTCACCATCATCGCCGTGAGCATGCTCCGGCAGTCCACCCGGTTGACGCCTCCGAAACTGCTCGCCGCTCTGGAGGCCACCACCCGGGTCGCCGTCACGGTGAGCTCGCTTTCGGCCAGCGCCGCCGTGATCTACGGCGTCATCACCGCCACCGGCCTTCTGGTCAAGGTCACTTCGATCCTCCTTTCGGCGGCGGATGGCTCCGTTTTCATCGCCATCGTCCTCATTGCCGCCATGTCCTACATCCTGGGGATGGGGCTTCCGGTGACCGCCTCCTACGTTCTCATCGCGGCGCTGGGAGCTCCGGCGCTCGCCGATATGGGGCTTCCGATCCTCGCCGCCCATCTCATCATCTTCTGGTTCAGCCAGGATTCCACCATTACCCCTCCCATCTGCATGACGGCCTTCGTTGCGGCCAGCATTGCCGAGGCGTCCCCGATGCGGACGGGATGGGAGTGCGTCCGGATGGCCAAAGCTCTCTACATCGTCCCGTTCATGTTCGCCTTCTCCGGCCTGCTCTCGGACTCCCCTACCGAGATATTCTTCGACTTCGCGGTTCTGTTCTGCGCCCTGGCGCTCCTGCCACTGGCGCTCGAGGGCTACTGGACGAGGCCTTTGCACCTCCTCGAGCGCGCTATTCTTTCCTTGGTGAGCGCGGGCTTTCTCAAATCGGCCCTCGGGCCGGCGGAGGCCGGATGGCCATGGGCGGTGGTGATGTCGATCGTCGCCGGCGCGACGCTCGTGCGCTCCGCCCGACGAGTCGAGAGCGAGGATCGAGAAAGCATTGAGCAATAACGCGAAGTCCGTTATTATCACGAGTCGGAACGCTTCAGCCGGCTGAGGGAGCAATCACATGAACAATGGCAAGGTTGACTGGAAGGGGAATTTCGTGGCGCTCGTTACTCCCTTCACCAAAGAGGGTGACGTCGACGAGAAGAAGTTCATCGAGAACATCGAGCTTCTGCTCTCGGAAGGCGTTCACGGCGTCATCGTCTCGGGATGCACCGGCGAGTCCTGGTCTCTCGAATCTTCCGAGAAAGAGCGGCTGTACCGGATCGCCGTGGATACCGTCAAGGGACGGGCTACCGTAATCGCGGGCACGGGCGGGATCGTGACCCGCAGCGTGGTGGCGTTGTCGAAAGGGGCCAAGGAAGCGGGCGTGGACGGGGTCATGATCCTCCCACCCTACTACGCCATGATCAACGAGAAAGAAGTGATCGCTCACTATCGGGCCATCTCGGACGAGGCCCGGGTTCCGATCCTTCTCTACAACATTCCGCGTCGCACCGGCGTCAACCTGACGCCGGAGCTCTGTGAAGAGCTGGCGGAGCTCGACTACGTGGTGGCCATCAAAGAGAGCTCCAACGATTTCGTACAGGTGGAAGCGACGCTGGCCGCTCTCGGCGACCGGATGCTGGTGTTCACCGGTCACTCGGCCGAGCGGGGCGTAGCAGCGGTGCTCCTCGGCTGTCAGGGTTACGTCAGCAGCATGGAATCCCAGGTCATGGGCCGCGGGGCGATCCCTCTATACGAGCTCGCCGCATCGGGAAAGGTCGACGAGGCGCGGAAGATGCAAATGAGAACGCTTCAGCTCGACCAGGCCATGCGCAAAGTCGGCACCTTTCCCGCGAATTTGAAGGCTGCGATGAACATCCTGGGCCGGCCGGGCGGCTACGCACGAGCGCCGATTCTCGGGTTGAACGAAGCTGGGGTGCAGCGCGTCCGGTCCATTCTCGACGGCCTCGACCTGCTCGCAACGGCGGCATAATCGCCCGCCAGAGGCAGTGGTCCGGGCTCATGTCGACTTCGTGCCGACCCATCGAGGGCAACGTTTCCGCCGTGGTGACCCCGTTCGACGAGGCGGGAGAGCTCCTTGTGGACGACTTCGCGGAAATCGTCCGATGGCACCTCGCAAACGGCGCCGACGGTATTTGCATCGCCGGTGACAACGGGGAGGCGTGGGCCCTCACCCTCGAAGATCGCAGGCGCATCGCCGAGACGGCGGTGAAGGTCGTTTCGGGAACGGTGCCGCTCGTCATGGGTGCGAGCGCCCCGACCGCCCGACAGACCATCGCCCTGGCGGAGGTCGCCGCCGAGGCCGGCGTGGACGCCATCATGGCGGGACCCCAGGCCTATGTCTTGAAGGCCACCAGCCGGGAGATTGTTGGTCGATTCGAGGCCATCCACCAGGCCGTGCCGTTGCCCATCCTGCTCTACAACTCACCGCGCCGTACCGGCCTCAACTTGGACGTCACGACTTTCGGGGCCATCTGCGATGCGGTGCCGGTGGTCGGCGTGAAAGAAGCATCTCGTGATTTTTTTCACCTCACCCACATCATTCACCACTTCGGCAAGCAAGTTCCCGTTCTCATCGGTCCTTGTCCCTTCATCTTCCCCGGCCTGGCTCTGGGGGCGCGAGGCTTCATCTCGACCGGGCCCGAGCTCTTCGGCAAAGCGGCGGCCCGCATCCGCGCCATGGCGAGCGAGAATCCCTCGGAAGAAAGTCGCGAGCTCCACTACCGCCTCACCCGCATCTACGAGACCTTGATGCGAACCGGTACCTGGCCTGCCGCCATCAAAGCAGCCCTCAACCTCCTCGGCGTTCCGGCCGGGTTGCCACGGGAGCCCGTTCAGCCCTTGACCGCGGACGACCGGGAGAAGCTGGAGCGAGTGATGGGGGAGCTTTACTTGCTCGACGACACAAGGAAGCATGCGGGGGCGTCCTGAACGATGATGAGCCTCCACTTCCGTCCCCTCAACGAGGTGATCGGCGCCGAGGTCCTGGGTGTCGATCTATCCCAGCCCATGAGCGACGAGACGTTCGAGCGAGTTCACCAAACGTGGCTCGAGAGAACGATTCTCCTGTTTCGCGGACAGAAGACGTCCGTCGAAGAGCACATCGCCTTCACCCGGCGCCTCGGCGATCTCGAGATCCACACCCTCCCGCAATATACCTTGCCGTCACATCCGGAGATCTTCGTCGTATCGAACGTGACAAAAGACGGGTGCCCCATCGGAGCACCGAAGAGCGGTCATCACTGGCACAGCGATTCCCAATACCTCAAGAAGCCGAGCGCTGGCTCCCTGCTCCACGCCCGGGAGGTTCCTGCCGAGGGGGGCGACACCCTGTTCACCAGTCTCTTCGCCGCCTACGACGCACTGCCCGAGGAGACGAAGCGGGAGATCGAGGGGCTCAAGGTCTTGCACAGCCGCGTCAAAGCCTGGTCGATCAGCTACCCCGACCGTGCTCCGATGACCGAGGAGGAAAAGGAGAGAGTCCCCGACGTGATCCACCCGCTGGTTCGTACGCACCCCGAGACGGGACGAAAGGCCCTTTGGGTCGGCGGCAACGTCGCCTGGGAGATCGTGGGAATGCACGAACAAGAAGGTCGGGCCCTGATTCGTGAGCTCCGGGAGTTCGCCATCCAGTCACGCTTCGTCTACCGGCACAAGTGGAGGGTGGGCGACGCCATCCTGTGGGACAACCGCTCGACCATGCATTGCGCCACGCCCTTCGACGAAGAGAGGTACCGGCGCATCATGTACCGCACGACCGTCGCCGGCGACGAGCCGTTCTGATCCCCGGGCCGGGACGTCATTGGCGCGAGCGGTCGGAGTGTGACCCTCTCACCGGCCGCGAAAGGAGATCGTCTCCGTTTCCAATCAGCTCGTAGAGGCGATAACGGTCGACGCGGTCGGCGACGACGAAGATGGCCGTCCGATCGCCAGGTCGACATATAGTTGGGAGGCGCCCCTCGGCCCGATCGTGGGTTAATATACGCCACCAGGTGTTTGCAAGCTTGAGCGCCCGGTCCGGAAAGGAGAGAGCCATGCAGCGGAGTTGGGAGTGCCTGGGAGCTCTAGCCATCGGCCTGATCATGCTCATGGCTACGTTGCAGACGTCGGTCATCGCGGAAGAGGGATGGGTTTGACGAGCCGTGAGCTCCGCCGCGGACAGGAAAAGCCCCTTCGGGGAGGGAAAAATGGCCGGAGTCCTCTGGCAATGGCCGTGGGGGCAGCGCTTCTGGGTGGCCATGTCCTGGCGTCACCGGTACAAACTTCAGGAGGCTCCGTGATCGAGCTGAACGTCGGCTCCCTGCAAACGGGATACTCCCGGCCTCTGGCCATCTCGCCGGACGGGGCGCTTTTGGTCGTTGCTGCTTTCGAGCACGGATCGACACGGCTCTACGTCGGAGAGCTCGATCGTTTCGATGCCCGCCCGATTCCCGGCAGCGAGGGCGCCCACAATCCGTTCTTCTCTCCCGATGGCAAGTGGATCGGTTTCTTCGCCGACGGCGAGCTGAGAAAGATCGAGCTGGCCCGAGGGTCGTCCCATACGATTTGCCAGGCGCCTGCCGACAGCCGGGGCGCGGCCTGGGGCCCTGACGACTACATCGTGTTCGCTCCCAGTGGTGCGTCGGGCCTCCATCGAGTCTCCGCAGATGGAGGTGCGCCCACGGTACTGACAACTCCCGAATCCGATCAGGGTGAGCACAGTCACCGTTGGCCCGAAATCCTGCCGGGCGGAAAGAACGTTCTGTTCACCGTATGGGGAAGCTACGAGGCGAAGGATGCACCCATCGCAGTGCTCTCCCTCGAAACGGGGGAGCGCAGACAGCTTCTTCGCGGAGGTACAGACGCCCGCTACGTACCGACCGGGCACCTCGTGTACGCAAAGCTCGCGGGACTTTTTGCGGTTCCGTTTGACCTCGAGGCGCTTCGCGTGATCGGCCCCGAGACGGCGTTGCCGCAGAAGGTCCCGGCTCATCCGGTCTCTGGAGTCGCGAACTTCGCGATCGCTCGCAATGGGGCTCTCGTCTACGTCGAGCGAGGGATAGCTCGGGACCACCTGCTCGTCTGGGTCGATCGGCGCGGGAAGTCGGCGCCGGTGTCCGATCTCCGTCAGGACTTCTGGTATCCACGCGTTTCCCCGGACGGACGGATCGCGGTGCGCATCGTCGAGGAGAGCGGCCGCCGCGACATCTGGATCTACGAGGGGAAGAATCGTCGCCGGTTGATTCCCACGTACGAGGGCGAGAACCTCTTCCCGGCCTGGACGCCGGACGGGAAGCGGGTGACGTTCAACTCGGAGCGGGAAGGAAGCCTGGGTCTCTATTCGAGAGCGGTTGAGGGAGGCGTTACCGAGCAGCTCCTGTCTCGAGAGAACCAGCAGGTGCCCGGTTCGTGGTCGCGCGACGGCCGGTTCCTCGCGTTCTACGAAGTCCATCCGTCCACGCAACGGGATATCTGGATCCTTCCGATGGAGGGTGAGCGTCACCCGAGACCTCTCGTGGTAACTCCCTTCAACGAGCTGGCCCCCATGTTCTCGCCGGACGGCCGATGGATTGCCTTCGTGTCGAACCGCTCCGGCCGGAACGAGGTCTACCTGCTCCCGTTTCCCGGGCCCGGTGAGCCGGTCCAGATCACGACCGAGGGCGGGGCCGAGGCAGTCTGGGGGCCAGACGGCTCGGAGCTCTTCTATCGAGAGGGGATGCGGTTGATGAGGGTTTCCATCGCGACGGAGCCCGAGTTCGAGGTGGGGGAGCCACAAGTGTTATTCGAGGGAGTCTATCGCACGAACGCTTATGGCAATCCATCCTACGACGTCGCGCCGGACGGTCAGAGGTTCCTGATGATTCTTCCCGGGAGCGAATCGAAAGCGCGCTTGAAAGTCGCGACCGGCTGGCTTGCGGAGCTGAAACGACGGGCGCCGACGAATCGCTAGAGGTACGGGGCCTGGCGCGTCACCGAATGCGAGATGAAGATCGGGCCGGCCGATCCGCAGCGCCCGTCGCTCAGCGCTTCTGGCCCAGGTAGCGGTGGAAGAAGCCGACAATCCGTCGGTAGGAGTCCCGCTGGTGTTCGGGGTCGGCGAGACCATGAGCCTCGTCGGGATACATCACCAGCTCGTGGGGCTTGTGATGGCGCTCCAGCTCGTCTACGAAAGCGTACGTCTGCGAGGGCGCCACGTTGCGATCTCGGTCGCTGTGAAGGATCAGCAATGGCGCTCGCAGGTCTGCAACGGAACTGATCGGCGAGACGCGATTGTAGAGCTCGAGAGTTTCCTCCTCGGTCGCTCGCTCCCCTATGTGCAGCCGCCGGTTTCTGTTGAGAAAGGCGGTGCGGCGATCGGTCGGCCCCATCAAATCCACCCCCGCTCGAAAGAGCTCGGGGACCTTCGTCAGCGCGAGAAGGGTCATGTACCCTCCATGACTCAATCCCATGACGCCCACCCGCTCCGGGTCCACCGAAGGTAACGCCTTGATGTAGGCCGCCATGGCCTTCACATCGTCGAGCGTCTTGGTGCCCCAGGCGCCGATAGCCGCTTCGCGGAAAGCCCGCCCGTAGCCGGCGCTTCCCCGCTGGTCGACCATTAGCATGACGTAGCCGGACTGCACCAGATAGTGAAAAAACGGTCCCCAGTGATCGTAGAACTGGCCGTAGCTGTTGGTGTGGATGTTGACGACGGCCGGAAGCCGCTCACCCGGCCTCGAGCCGGTGGGGGTGAGCAGGAAGCCACCCAGCTTCGGACCGTCCAAGGATTCCAGGGCGACCCGCTCCACGTTGGCAAAGTGCTCTTTGCGAAAGGTGGCGTGGGACGAGAACGTGAGCTGGCGCGGCTCGGAAGCCAGCCGAGGCCGCACGTAGAGATCCGGAGGGGACCAGGCATTCTCATAGGAGTAGACCACCTCTCCCTCGGCCGTAAATCCGACCTCGTGGTATTGACCGCCTCCCGTGGCAATCGTCTCTACCCTTCCGGTCTCCGCGTCCAGGACGGCGAGGTCGAAGCTGCCCTCACGATTGAAAGAGACCAGGATCCCCCGACCATCGGGGGACCATACCGGCGCGACGGCAAAGTGGGGCGACACCGAGTCGTGTGGTCCCGTGTCGAACTCGCGCTGGTCTCGACCATCGGGACTCATGGTCCACGCGTGGACATAGCCGGAACGGTCGGAAAGGTAGGCCAAACGCCGTCCGTCGGATGACCATCGGGGAGCGAAATTGGTGGTGGCGTCGGGGGATGTGAGACGAGTCACCGTACCACCGGCGGCGGGCACTCGGAAGATACCTCTGGCGTAGAAGTGCTCGTCGGGTCGCCGCGCGGTGAAGGCGACGGCGCCTCCGTCCAGAGACCACTGAGGGTCCTCCTCGACGGCTCCGTCGTCGGTCAACCGAAACAGCTCGTGGCTCTCGCCCTCCGCCGAAACGACCCACACATCGGTCCGAGCGGATCTGCCCTCTGCGGGCCGGTTGGACACGAAGGCGATCCGAGTTTCGTCCGGCGACCAGGTGGGGCTGCGATCGTTGGCAAGGTGCCCGGTGACCCGCTTCACCGCACCGGTGGCCACCTCCGCAATCCAGATATCCCCTTCCGCCTCGAAAGCAACACGCTCGCCGGAGGGCGAAAAGCGCGGATTCGTCTTGGGAGATGGTCCGGAGGTCAGCTTCCGAATTTCCCCGCTCGCGAGCGATACCACCCGAATGTTGTTGTCCTCACCGAACCGGGGGATGACGGAAAAGCCATAATAGTAGCCGGCGATCGTGTAAGCCACCCGGGCCCCGTCCGGCGAGATGGTGAACTGTCCCAGCGTTCGCGTCTCGGTGATCTGCTCGAGGGTAAACCGGGGAGTGAAGCGACGGTGCTCTGCGCTCGACACCCCCAGCGCGAGGAAACTAAGTGCAACGAAAACTGTGATGACACGCATGGCGCCCTCCCTGTCTGTCCAGGACGCCTTATGTCAGTAGTTCACAACGTTGTCAAGAGTCGCTAGTGCCCTAGTGCCCTGTATCAGTAGTTAGTCACATAAATCTCGGGCCCTTTTGCGCGCTGGCTTCGTTGCTTCTCCTCGAAATATCTAGATATGACTACGTCGTCACGCCTCGCCAGCCCACAAAATGGCCTTGAGCTTTATGCAACGATCCACTGATACAGGACTATTCGCAGGACCTCATCCAGAACATCCCCACCAGCCGGACCTATGTGGACATCTACCACCAGCTGCCCGGCGTCGAGGACGGCCAGTATCGGGAGCTGACCCCCGGCGCCAGCTCGATCAACGGCGGCACCAATCGGGACAACCGGGTCAACCTCGAGGGAGCCAACCTGAATGACGCCCTCGTCGTCAACGTGGCGAGCGACATCAGCTACGAGATCGTCGAGGAGGTACAGGTGGTCACTTCCGGCATCAATGCCGAGTTCGGCGGCGTGACCGCGGGGGTGGTCAATGTCATCACCAAGTCGGGAGGCAACGACTTCTCCGGCGCCGCCTATTACTACTACAGTGACGAGGGGCTCCAAGGGAACAACGTCACCGAGGAGTTCGAGGCGCTCGGCGTGTGGGCTCCGGCACCGCCTTGCTGAAAGACTGGAACGGAGGCTTCTCATTCGGCGGACCCATCGTGAAAGACCGATTGTGGTTCTTCGGGAACTACGACTACAAGGCTCAGGACTCCACCATCATCAACTTCGACCCGACCATCGCGGCTCGTCAGAGCCTCTACTTCATCAAGGGCACCGGCCAGATCGCCGAGAATCACAAAGTAAGCGCACTGTAGAGGACGTCGTGCAGGAGTACAAGGGGCTACAGATCATGCTCGAGAAGCGCTTGAGAGATCGGTGGCAGCTCTACGGCTCCTATACATTGGCAGCGGCCGAGGGCAACAAGGGAACCCACCACCGCACCTCACAGGCAAGCGTCTACTCGAATCCCAACAATCTCGTGAATGCCTTTGGCAAGACGACGCTCAACCGTGCCCACTCGTTCAAGTTTGGCGGAAGCTACCTCGGCCCCTACGAGATCTGGCTGAGCGCGAGCTACTTTGCTCAGACCGGAATCCCCTTGCAAAGGGACCGGGGCGTTCTCGGGCCGCTGGTGCGTTTTGGGAGAGCCGCTCACCCGGACATCGTAGTGGAGAGTAGAATAGACGTGAAGGGCTTGCCTCCGGGTGAGGAGAATTTGGACGCGCGGCATCTCTCGACTTCCGCGCCGAAAAGCGGATCTCTCTGGGCGGGGAACGATTCCTCGGGGTGATCGCCGACATCAGGAACTTGCTGAACGACAGCTCGGTCAACTTCATGGATGACGTTCGCGTCGGCTCGTCCGGATTCGGAGTTCCCGGGAGTCTAGTATTTGCCCGGACCTTGCGGCTCGGGATACGCTTGCAGTTCTAAGGGCTGGAAGGGCGCCGAAAGAAAAGGAGCGGACAAAAACCCGAAGCCCCGGTCTCGCGTAGCGGCGGCGCCGGGGCCTTCGGCTCTGACCAGAACATGCGGAAGCCGAGAGACCGATCGCCGGCTATCAAGTGGGTAAATTCGAGGTCTACCGTCTGCTGACGATCTGGGAGAGTTTCACGATGCGCTGCTGGCCGGGTATGATTCCCATTTCACTGGCTCGGTGGGAAATGACCGGATCCGACGAGGACGTGGATGAACCGGCAAAAAAGCAGAATTAGAACGGCCCGCAAGGAGGCGCCGGCATGAAACTTCTAACTTCAGCCTGTATTTTTTCGTTATTCGCCGGGGTGTGTTTCGCAGCTCCTTTACAGGAGCAACACCCCCCCGAGCTCGTTTCCCTCGCCAAAGAGTTTCGCGAATGGACACGAGCGGGATCGGAGGAGGTCCCCGATTTCGTACAGCGCGCCGCGGAACAGCGCCGCGGGCTTGGTGAGTTCAGGCGAAGGCTCAAGGCCCTCGCTCCCTCCGACTGGTCGGTCCATGCAAAGGTCGACTATCTGCTTCTCCAGCTGGAGATGAACGCGCTCGAGTTCGACCTCGAGCTCGTCCGTCAGGTGTCACGGAACCCCGATTTCTACACCATGGAAGCGGTGAACCGTGTCACCCGGCACATCGGTGGTCGCTATCAGATGGGGCCGGGGGTCACCGTCCCGTACGATGCCGAGAGGGCGGTTGGCATCATCGGAGCGCTCGAGGCGACCCCCGCCATCATCGAGCAGGCGTCGAAAGCACTGACGGAGGGAGTCCCGGAGATGGCGGACATGGCCGTCGAGAAGCTCGCCGACGTCCGTCAGAACTACGCCGAGCTCGCCCGTATCGTTGGCCCCCACCTGCCGGAGCCCCACCGCTCGCAAGTCGGTTCCGCAGCGGAGAAGGCGGGTCAGGCGCTCGAGGAGTACCGGCAGTGGATCCGGTCCAATCGCGACAAGATGAGCGCACCTTACGCCATCGGTCGCCCCGCTTTCGAATGGTACGTACAAAACGTGTACGTCCTCCCATACGACAGTGAACAGCTGCTGATGCAGGCGGAGATGGAGCGTCTGAGGAACTGGGCCTTTCTGCAGTTCGAGCGACAGAAGAACCGCCAGCTGCCTCGTTATGGAGGCATCGACACACCGCCGGCGCGACCGGCGAGGACCAATGCCGAGTACAGCGAGTGGAAGGACGCCACCGACGTTCTGAGCCGCCTCTGGGCGGAGGAGCATGATCTTTTCACCCGGCCCGACTACCTGGGGTTCATGCGGAATGAGGAGGGGGGTATCTGGATCGAGCCCTTCGGCATGATGGCCTTTCCCACCGAGCGGAAACCGCGGGGGAGCAAGACGGAGTATCTGGTTGGTCCCGATCACGGGTTCTCTCAGATCTACTGGGAAATCGGCCATCGTCTGGACCCGGGCACCAACCACGCGCACTCGGACTATCCGGGTCACACTTTCGAGGGCGCCGTCAGCCGAAGAACGACCTGCGACCTGAGGCGGGGCCACCGCACGCGCGGAGACGCGTGGACCTACTACATGGAGGAGGCACAGCTACAGCTCGATTACCCGTTCGTTAGAGGCCCCCGGGTGCGGGAGTGGATGTATGGCCTGGCCATCATGCGCGCCGAGCGGGTGCACGTCGCGGTAAAGATGGCCGATGGCTCGATGACCCCCGAAGAGGTAGGGAAGCACATGATGGAGACCGTCCCTTGGATGGAGCCCCGCGTGGCAAAAAAGCACGAAGTTTGGAGGAAGTTCGTTCGTCCGGTGTCGGTTTTGAACTATCAAGTCTTCAAGTTTGAGGTCTACAAGCTCCTCCGCGACCGAATGCGCCAGCTGGGCGATGATTTCAGTCTGCGAGAGTTTCACGACCAGCTTCTCGCCACCGGCCGGATACCCATCGCTCTCGCTCGGTGGGAGATGGCCGGCATCGATGACGACGTCAAACATTTGTGGGAGAACCGACCCATCCCGGCGGGAGCAGCCTCGGGTCAAAACTGAAGGGAAAAAAACGGCGTCGGCCCGCTCACTTCCACGAATCCACCGCAAACCGATCGACTGCCCTCTCGTCAAAGGCGACACCCGTCCCGGGCTCTTGCGACACTGTCCGAGTACCGTCTTTCGCCTCGATGGGGTTGTCTGTTGTTTTTTACATTGAATCGCGAAGATTTCTCATTCGTGATTCACCTCGACCGGCAACCACGTACGAGCAGAAGACGGGAGGCGCAGACGGGGTCAAGGGCGCGTAGCGGCTCGCGTAGCGAGCGAACCCTTGACGCCGTCGAGCACTCCCGTACCCTCATGGAGTGGTGGCCGGTCTTGATATTTCATCGCGGTGGATTACGGATTAAAGTGATAAACAACAGTTGTCCCTCGTCAATACTCGTCAGCTTGTGAAATCAAGGACTTACATCCCGCTTGAGTTCCGGGCCTAAGAAGGCGAAACTTCGCGCCATGCTCCGCATACTCATCTTTCTCGTCACTCTCGGCGCCCGTGCGTTGCGGGCGATGTGTCGGCGGCGAGCCGACCTCGTGATTGAAAACCTCGTGCTGCGGCAACAGGTTGCTGCACTAAAGAAGGAGCGACCCCGGCCTCCCCTCGACGACGCGGACCGCGCATTCTGGGTGGCGCTCCGCCAATCTTGGCCCGGGTGGGCTAGTCGCTTGGTCATCGTCAAGGCGGACACGGTCGCGCAGTGGAATCACGATCGATTCCGGCGATACTGGGCAAAGATCTCGCGGAGGCGCTATCCGGGACGACCTCGAGTGGATGGCGAGATTCGCCGGCTCATCCGGACGATGGCGCAAGACGACTGGGGTGCTCCTCGTATCCACGCCGAGCTCACGAAGCTCGGCTTCATCATCTCAGAGAAGACCGTATCGCGATACATGCCGCGGCTGCCAGCTGAGCCCGACCAAGTGAAGCGTTGGGTCGCGTTCTTGCGAAACCACAAGGAGGACATCGCAGCGATGGATCTGTTCACCGTGCCGACGGCGTCGCTTCGGCTGCTGTGCGGCTTCTTCGTCATCGAGCACGGCCGGCGTCACATCCTTCACTTCAATACCACGTTCCATCCAACGTCGGCGTGGGTGATGCAGCAACTGCGTGAGGCGTTTCCCTACGACACCGCGCCGCGATACCTGGTCTTCGACCGCGACTCTATATTCAGCCCTGCGGTGGTCGAGTTCATAAGGGCCATGGGCACAAAGCCTATTCGCATCTCCTATCGCAGTCCTTGGCAAAACGGAACGGCTGAACGCTGGATCGGCAGCTGCCGCCGGGAGCTCCTCGAACACGTCGTCGTCCTCAGCGAACAGCATCTCGTCCGGCTTGTGCGCTTGTATATCAGCTACTACCACGAGGACCGCTGCCATTTGCGTCTCGACAAAGACACGCCGGACGAGAGACCGATCACGCCGCGACCTTCGTCGACGGCGAAAGTCGTCGCGCTGCCGAGGGTGGGTGGACTACACCATCGGTACGAATGGCGCGAGGCTGCGTAGCAAACATTTTCGGCCGCATCCGGGGCCCCGAGTCTGAACATCGCCGACGATCTTGAATTCGCGCTCCGCGTCAACCCCGGCGCCATCTCTCAGGCTTTGAACTTCGTTTCCTCGTCGCTTGTCGCTTTGCGTGGCTGTTCGACCCCCGCCGGATCAATAATGACGATGCACACGCGCCGAATGGCGACAGTCTCGCGCTCGCGCTCGATCTTCTCGAGCGCAGCGGGCTCATCACGATCCGGGTGTGGCTTTCGGCTGGGAAGCGTCGCGCTATCTCCGGCTCTCGTTCTCGGCGGAGGAGCCCGTGATTCGGGAAGGGGTCAGTCGCCTGGGAGCAGCGCTCGAAAAGCTCCATCCGTCCATTTGACGGCGCGCGCACCGCCAGAGTCTTGTTCTAGGGCGAGGATTGCCCTATCCTAGGCGTGGGTGTGCATCGATCGCTTGCGACGGTGACGAGTACAACACCCGCCGTTGTTCGAAAACCACGGACTTGATCTAAAGGACAGGTACCGTTATGGAAAAGCCCACCTATGGCTTGATCGGCCGGGGACGCGTGGCCACCCACATGGCCCGCTACCTAGAGCTCGAAGCCCAACCATTTCTCAGCTGGCATCGTGGCGAGGCGGTGGCCCCCGAGGAGGCCTTGGCGGTCGCCGATATCGTGCTCTTGGCGATCCGCGACGATGCTCTGGCGTCGTTCCTTGCCGACCACCCGGATCTTCGAAACCGGCCGACGGTGCACTTTTCCGGAAGTCTGACGCTCGAGGGCGCCCACGGCCTCCATCCGCTGATGACCTTTGGTCCCGAACCGTACAGCCTCGAGAACTACCGGACCGTGCCCTTTGTTGTCGAAGAGGGCGGGCTCGGCTTTCACGAGGTCTTTCCGGCCCTCCGTAACCCTTCGTGGTCGATCGAGCCCGAGCTCAAACCGCTCTACCACGCGCTCTGCGTCCTTGCGGGCAACTTCACCACCATGCTGTGGGCCAAGGCCTTCGACGATTTCGAGCACCGACTGGATCTGCCGCGCGAGGTGCTCGAGCCCTACCTGGAGAGGACCAGGCTCAACATCGCCGTTTCCGGACGTGCCGCCCTCACGGGATCGCTGGCCAGGGGAGACCGACGGACCGTCGAACGCGATCTCCGGGCCCTCGAAGGAGATCCCTACCACGAGGTCTACCGCGCGTTCATCGGTGCATTCGAAGAGCAGGAGGCGGGACAATGATCGTTCAGAGCTTTGTCGACAAGAAAAGGGAAGGCGTTCCCATCTCGATGGTCACCTGCTATGACAGCTGGAGCGCTGCCTTGATCGCCGAAACCGACATCGACTGCGTGCTCGTCGGCGATAGCCTGGCAATGGTGGTCTACGGCCACGACACCACCCTGCCGGTGGACATCGACACCATGGCCGCGCACACGGCCGCGGTGCGTCGGGGGATGCCGAAGAAGTTCCTGATCGGGGATATGCCCTTCCTGTCCTACCGCAAGGGGCTGGAGGTCGCGATGAGCAACGTCGGCAAGCTCATGAGCGCCGGCGCCAACGCGGTCAAGCTCGAGGGCGCCAACGGCAATATCGAGCTGGTGCGGTACATCGTCGAGTCCGGGGTTCCGGTCATGGGACACCTCGGTCTGACCCCTCAGTCGGTCCATCAGTTGGGCGGATTCAAGGTCCAGGCGCGCGATGATGGGGAGGCCGCCGCGCTGATGGAGCAGGCGCTTGCGCTCGAGCGGGCCGGATGCTTCGCGCTGGTCCTGGAAGCGGTCCCGGCGGCGGTCGCTGCCGACGTCACCAGGGCGCTCGAGATACCCACCATCGGCATCGGCGCCGGACCCGATGTTGGCGGCCAGGTACTGGTGCTCCAGGATCTGCTCGGTGTCAACACCGCCTTCCGACCCAAATTTGTCCGCACCTGGATGGATGGATCGAACCTCATCCGGGAGGCCGTCCAGGCCTACCACGAAGACGTCACCTCGGGAGCGTTCCCCAACTCCCAGGAGAGCTACAAATGACCGAGGTGTTCCGCGACATCGCCGCGGCGCGCAGGAGGTTGCGCGAAGTTGCCAAGGGGGGCCACTCGATCGGATTCACGCCGACCATGGGTGCGCTCCACGACGGGCATTTGAGCCTGATCGAACGAGCGCGGACTGAGAACGACTGCGTGGTGGTCTCGATCTTCATCAACCCGACCCAGTACGACGACCCCGCCGACCTCGAAGCCTACCCGAGGACCTTCGAGGCCGATCTTCGAAAGGTGGAAAGCGTCGGCGCCGATGTCGTGGTCTTTCCGACGAGCGAAGCCGTCTACCACGACGACTACCGCTTTCGGGTCACCGAGTCGGTCGCCAGCCGCGAGCTTGAGGGCGCCTATCGTGCCGGCCATTTCGATGGTGTGCTAACTGTGGTCCTCAAGCTCCTCGCGATCGTCCGGCCCGACCGCGCCTACTTCGGAGAGAAGGACTGGCAGCAGTACGTCCTGGTACGCGACATGGCGGCGGCGTTCTTTCTCGACACCGAGATCGTGCCCTGTCCGGTGGTGCGCGAGCCAGATGGCCTGGCGATGAGCTCGCGCAACGTCCTCCTCAGCGAGGACGAACGGCGGCTGGCGCCCGAGTTTCATCGCGTGCTCTCGGGTGGTAAAGCTCCAGGAGCCACACGCGAGGCGCTGGAGCGGGCCGGCTTCGGAGTCGACTATGTCGAGCGCTGGGAGGACCGCGTGCTCGGAGCGGTGCGCCTCGGAAAGGTGAGGTTGATCGACAATGTCCGGGTGTAGATTCCGCAACGATGCCGGTGAGGGAGATGCTTCATGAAACTCAGCCTCGATGTCGGGAACTCCCAGATCTACGGCGGGATCTTCGACGACAGTGGTCTTCAGTCGAGATTTCGAAAGATCACCCAGCGCGGTGCCTCGTCCGACGAGCTCGGTCTCTTTTTCAGGCAGGTCGTGCGCGAAAACGGGCACGATCCGGCGGCGGTATCGGCGGTCGGATTCTGTTCGGTGGTGCCCGATCTCAACCACTCGCTGGTCAACGCCTGCCGCCGATACTTCGACCTCGAGCCCTTTATCCTTCGTGCCGGCCTCAAGACCGGCCTCAAGATCCGCTACAAAAACCCGGCCGAGGTCGGGGCCGACCGTATCGCCTGCGCCGTCGGAGCGGTCGACCGCTACCCGGGCGAGGATTTGGTCATCATCGACTTCGGGACCGCCACCACCATCGAGGGAGTCAATGCCGAGCGCGAATACCTCGGCGGCGTCATCGTTCCCGGTCTCAGCATCTCGATGCGCGCCCTCGAGCAAAACACCGCCCGCCTCCCCAAGGTGGAGATCATCCGTCCCGACCACATCTGCGGGCGTTCGACCGTCGAGAGCATCCAGGCCGGCCTCTACTGGGGCCACTTGGGGGCGATCCGCGAGATCCGGGACCAGCTCGTCAGGGAGTGCTTCAAAGCAACCACCCCGGTGGTCGTCGGGACCGGAGGATTCGCCGGTCTCTTCGCCGAGGCGGGGATCTTCAGCGCCGTGCACCCGGACCTCGTTCTGGAAGGGGTGCGCCTCGCCCAGGAGCTCAACCAATGAAGATCGAAAAGCTGAAATCGAAGATCCACCGCGCCACCGTCACCGCACGGCCCGCATGAGTCCGCTGCGCTCGTTGCGCTACGAGTAAGACCTCACGGGCCCCGTCGCTCCGTGAGCGAGCGAAGGCGACGAATGGCTCGGCTCTGACGCGATGCGCCTCGTTGCAGAGGGTGTCCCTTCCATTTATTCATCCGGGCGCGTCGCACTTGATCTTTCGCGCACGGGGGCGTCAGCATCCCGGCATGATTTGGCCTTTTCTGCGCTCGCTCATCTCGGCTTTCAAAATGCGCCGCTCGCTGGCTCTCGAGAGCTGGACGCTCTCTCCGCTCGTGAGTCGGGCTCCGCTCGAGGCCGTCCCTGGCTTTGCTGCAGCGGATAGCGCTTCTGCCGGTACCCGTACCGTAACTTAGCCCGTCCTGTCCGAGAACACGAACGAACTTAAAACCCGTGTCAGCCGGGGCGTTTCCGACGTCGCGTCTATGCTTGGGCGAGCCAGGGACGCTAGAATCCTCCGTCATGAGCACGCCGACCCAACCCTGGACGTTCTTGGTCGTCGCCTCAATAGTCCATGATCCTTGTAGTAGGCGAGGGTTTGGCCGCCATGGCTGGGCTCCCGCGGAGATACCATCCGGCCAGCAAATTGCCGGCAAACCAGACAGATCGCGTCAGCTGCTGGCTTCTTCTATGTATTGGACGTAAGCCGCCATCCACGATTCAAGTTCACGCAAAGCCACGGGCTTCATGATCCTGAGGCCTTCCCGATACCGGCCCGGCCTCAAACCACTGGGCGGGGAGTTGCCGTTCGAGACTGCGTGAAGCTGTGGCTTCCATTTATTCATCCGGGCGCGACGCTATTGATCTTTCTCGCATGCCGGCGTCAGAATCGCGGCATGATTTGTTCGCTTCTACGCTCGCTCATCTCGGCTTTCAAAACGCGCCGCTCGCTGGCGCTTGAGAATCTCGCTCTCCGGCAGCAGCTCGTTGTCCGAGCGCGACCCTGCTGTAGCATTAGCGTGATAGAATTTGCTGTTATTATTTCGGCGGCGTGGACGACTGCGCACGCCAACAACAAAGGGAGTCTGTCGTTGGTATTTTGCAATCGCTTTTTCATCAGGGTAAAAGGCGGGAGCTGGTTGGGCGTGAGATTTTCTCTGGCAACGCTTCTGATGCTGGCCACCGCATGCGGGCAAGGGCGAGCCCGCCGGGAGTCAGCCGCGCTCGACCACAACAACCGCGGGAACGACCTCCTTCGCGAGGGGCAGCTCGATGACGCCATCACCGAGGACCGCAAAGCGATCGAGCTCGCGCCGAACATGGAGGCCGCCAAGCGCAACCTGGAAGCAGTGCTGCAGTTGAAGAAGTCTCGGACTCCCGAGCCATAGCGTCATCCGGTTCTGGCGCTCCGTCAAACTCCAGGCTCCACCGCCTGCGACGACCGCCATTGTCATAACCTAGTTGGGGTGCTTGTCCTGTTCGCTGTTGATCGGTCGCCTACAAGTACTTGAGATCGTTGGTGAAACAGCGGGTTCTCACGCCCGGTACACTTGAACGATGAGGGCGACCCGCGACAAAGCATGCTCCAGGCCCGGGTGCGAGAACTTAGGAAAGCATGGCGTCAACATCGGTGGGCACGGCTGGTTTACCACGAAGTCGGGTCGCCGACGCCGGTACCGTTGCAAGATATGCGGGGGAACGCTCAGCACGAATACGGGCATCGCGTATTTCGGCCTTTGCTGCACTCGCAGGCAGTTCGACCAAGTAGCGAGCCTACGAGTCGAGGGCGTGAGCATTTCTGCAACGGCCCGTCTCACGGGCCATTCCCGCAACACAATCGCACGCTGGCTCGAGCGTGCCTCGAGAGCCGCGGAGCGCTTCAACCGGCAAATGCTGCACGACTTCGAAATCGTTGAGCTTCAGGCCGATGAGCTCTACACGTTCATCGACAGCAAGAGCAGGCCAACATGGCTCTTTGCGACCATCGAGGTGTGCTCTCGCTTGTGGGCGAGCAGTCTCGTCGGCCGCCGTTCCTATCGAAACACCAAGGCTGTACTCAACGATGTCATCCTCCGCGGACGGCTTGTCGGATTCCCGTTGATCGCTACGGATGGCTTCGCATACTACTTCGCGGTGCTCGTGCGCCTCATTGGTTCCGCGTGCGTCTATGGCCAAGTGCTCAAGACTCGGCGGAACAATCTCGTCGTCCGAGTCCGGCGAAGACCTCGGCCGCCGCCCGCGTCCCGGCTTCATCAGAACCCGCCAGCACGAGCCAACGCTGGCCTTGCGCTGCGACGACGGCCACGACCCCCTCACCGGATGCCAACCCTTCGAGACCCACGTCTCGAGAGGACAAACCGGCTTGTTCGACGGCGGCGCGTCCGATCACGACCGTCCAGGCATCCGTGGCGCCATCCCCTTCGATGGGAACGTTCATCGCCATCGTTTCGAAACCGAGGTCTTCAACCGCTAGAGCTCCAATCGAAATCGGTAAGACTCTATGTCGCAAGAGCCTTGATAACTTTCGGCAAACCAGTGCCTGTGCTCCTCTAAATTTCGGCGCTCTAGTCGCTTTCCGGGCCAAAGATGGATTGAATCTTTGCGAGCTTGAAACTGGGACGCTTCAACCCGAACTGAAGAGCTCCAAGGGTGTCTCGCATGTGTCCATGGGTAGCGGACAGATGATTTGCGATCCGTTTCTTGGGCTACAACGTCGGATTTTCTGGAAGGATGGTGAGCCGCCACGCCTCAGCGACGGAGTATTCGCTACGGTGTGGACGTTACAGCATGCCGTTGATGTAAACGCGGGGGGCATTAAAGGGCCAATTGAGGTCGTAGTCCTGGAAAACATAAAAGGGGACGCAGTTGCAAGGCAGCTTGATTCGGATGAGTTGTCGGAGCATCTCAACAATGTCAGAGATCTTGAGAAATACATCAGCCAATACCCGTCGCTAAGAGACGAAGCGGCCGTGGAAGTACCCAAAATCGAAAGACCGAACGAGTAGTCGCTACTTTACTCTTTCCAGCGGGCGTTTGCGGCTTTCCTAGCGATCTCGGAGCGCCGCTCCGGCGATATTTTCTTCAGACGAACTTTGGCCGATGCCAGCCCACCCTTGCGGCCGAGAGCCACGGCAGCCGGATTCTTTCGGGAGACTTGGCCGTCCTCGGTCTGGTCGATGACGTGCTGGAGAACGCGGAAAGCTGATTGGGTGCCGTCTTCTCTTGACATTGTACGAGTATTTACCATAGTGGACTCAGTTGCAAGAAGGAAGAAAACCAAACTAGACCACTACCGAGGATTGCTTCAGGGCAGCAGGCATGGTATCTAACGGGCTATCTTGGATAGCTGCGGTATGAAGTTGTGCTTCCGCTTCCGGTTTTCCTTCAGTAAACCAAGCTCGGGGAGAGAGTCGATCAAGCCGTGGGCCGTCCACTCCATCGAGTCGATCACTTCGAATCTAGAGGCCCGAAGTTAAAGCTATGAGCTGAGGAGCATGGTATGGAACCCTTCCAGGATCGAACTCGGTCGATGCGTGCCCGGTTGGCCGCAGTCGCACTCCTTATCATAGGAATCCTTGGTACGAGCGTGACCGGCGCGCAACGTACCGGTCCCAGCGCGCTTAGCGGCCTGGAGATGTTCTTTGCTACGGGTCCGATTCTTCAGGACCGCAACGGCGATGCGGTGATCGATTTTGTCGATGCCCGGATCATTGTGGACGATGCGCCGACGCCTACCGACATTGCAGCTGCCGCCGACATCGCCGCCCGGCTTGCCTACGAGACGATGGCGATCAACATACCGCTTGGATCGATCGATGGGAACGGAGGCACCGGGATCCTTGTCGGAGCAGCAGCCCTGGATCGCGCTGGTATTTCGGCCGCCGATGCCGGAGTTCGGGAGCTAGAGCCCGATGAAGGTTTAATCGGTGTCCTCTCCGCGAACGGCCGACAGTGGGTGGTGGTTGCGGGTTCCAATGAGGCCGGGACACGTGCTGCGGCCGAAGTGCTGGCTGGACGTCTACCGTATGTGTGGGACCCACAAGGGCCCACACTGGAAACGGTCGTTCAGGAGCTGCGTGCCTTCCTGGCCGCTCGAGAGATTTCGGTCAGCGCGGTACGGGTCCCCGCCGTTCATGTGAAAAGCGGCGAGGAAACACTGACCAGGCTTGTCGTGATGGCGAATCTGGGATCGGCCACCGATGTTGGCAAGGCCGAGGCCGCGCTCGGCGCGCTGGCTCGCGGCCGGGGCGTGGCGAGTGCCGACGAGAGGGCACCGCTCTCCTACGCTGGCGCGCGCGTCGTGCGTGTGGTGCTCTCGGCTCCCGACACACCGACGGTGGAGGTGGAGATGCCGCGTGGTCAGATCGTCCCGACTCGCGTTCCCACACCACCCCGGCCCGGATCGGAGGCGAAGACCGACCTCGACCTTTCAAACTTTTACACGCCTGAGGGATTCCTAGGCGATTCCAACGAGGACTTGATCGCCGACCGGGTGGACGTGCTTCTCAGTCCTTCCGGGGACGGGATCGAAGGGACGGTCGACCTTGCCGCGCGCATCGGGCTCGAGTCCGCCGGCATCGCCATTCCCATCGCTCGCGAGCCAGGGGCGATCGAAAAACCCGAAGAGCAGCCGACGCTCGTGCTTATCGGCCGTGGGCACACTCTGGTGGAGCGGCTGGTCGACGAGGGGAAGCTGCAGCTTCCTTCCCTGCAGGAGGGCCAAGGTCTTATCCAAGTGGTGCCCGCGGCATTTGATAACAAGAGTGCGGTGGTGATCATCGGAGGTGATGGGGCGGGTGTGGCCCGAGCGCTCCGGCAAGTTGCCGAGCGCTTCCCCAACGTCTGGGAGCGCGGTAAGGATCGGACCACCGTCGATGGCGTCGAGGAGGACGTACGGCGCTTCCTGTCGGGCCGATCCCCCGCCGGTCAGGCGGCAACGGCCCTGTACAAGCTGGACAGGCTGGTGCAGGAGCTGGCGGCGAAGGATCTGAAGTCCGCCCATGTCGTGGTCTCGGTCGAGAAGCCGGCCGACGGCTTCGAGGAAGTAGTGCGCGAGCGTGCCGACGCGCTGAGGGCGGACTCCCTGGAGGTGACCGTCGATAACCGGGACGTAGAAAAGGCCGACATCATCTTCGAGGAGGAGTTCGAGGTTGCCTCGGAGGTGACGGAGTTCTGGGGGGTCTTCCGTTCGGAGGTTGTGCCCGCGGTCCAGCGAGGTCAGCCGGTGGTGTTGGAGGTGCGTCTGAGCGAACCGCCGGAGGTGCGGGCGGAGATCGCCAGGCAGGCCCGGCATGAGCTGATCGGCGCGGGTGCAGCGGAGGTGGGCACCGAGGTCACTGTTCTTTCCGCCTACAAGCAGGGATTCAGCTGGCTGTACCAGGTTGTGGGGCCGCAGCTGGAGGGCCAGCCGGTGGGTGAGCTGATCATCCGCTTTGCGGAGAGCGGCCCGCCACCGGAGTGGAAGCAGCAGGCCATGTACGTCAAGAGCCGCTGGCTGCTGGAGATCTTCCCCATCGACGAGGTGCTGGCGAGAGAGCTGAACCTCAGCGTCGATCAGATCGGCTTCGAGATGATGCCGATCGGTGCCCCTACCTACGAGGCCGTTGCCACCGCCCCGGATGGGACCGTGATCCTGCGGTCGACTTTCGAGCCCAAGTACGTTGTGAGGCCGTTCTTCGACCGTTTCCCCGATTACGAGAAGGTCCGGGTGACCACTGGGTGGATCACCGCTCAGGTGGGGAGCGAGACGATAGTGAACCGGAGAATCGTCACCGACGTCGAGCGCTTCTGGGACCACTATCAGGAAAAGACCCTGCCGTCCATCTACGAGTACCTGATGGACATAACCGGCGGCAAGCCTAGGGCGGCAGACGCGCCCCATTTCGGGAAACTCGTCGTGGACTTGACCCTCAGCGAGCCCAACTACCTACTCGACATCGATAAGGAGCTCATCGCCCCTATGGAGGCGATGCACGAGGAAATCTACTTCCACACGCTCCACTTCTTCGATGTGTTGGGCCGCTTTACCCGCGGCGAGGCGCTCGACTATATCGGGCGAGTCATCCCCATCATGCATCCCAAGGAAGATGGAAAGCCGGGGAAAGCGGAGATCACCTTCTCTGGCTTCCGTACCAACCGTCCGGCAGTGCTCATCCAGTACACCGAGCGCGGCGGGCGGCGGGGTGAAGCGCGCCTTGACATCCCGAAAGTCAAAATCAAAAAGCCAAGAGCACTGGCCGCTCTGGTCCGTGTCGGCCAGCGCGGTTTCGAGCGCCTCGATCTGCGCGTCAAAGTGGACACCGAGACGGACGAACGCGACGAGCTTGTGAAACGAGTGCGGGCAGAACAGGTTGATGAACAGATCATTTCGGCCGAGCAGGTGGGGGGGATCCTAACCAACCTGGAGCGGCTACGCGGGGCGGGCCTGTACCGGGAGGCCTTGGCGTATCACGACGTCGGGGTCCTTACGATGACCGCTGGCTGGGAACACAAGGTGGACCCTGCAACAGAGGCACTGTTCTCACTCGACCGGAGCGGCACGCCGAAACCCTTCCCTGAAATCAGTGCCCTGCTGCCTACAGGGTACCGATACGAAAGCGGGCCCATCGTGCAGTGGGATACGCCTATTCCTCCGAGCGAGTCGGCCGAGCTGCTGAGCAAGATGTCGACGTTCGACGAAGCGAACGTCTACAAACTCGGCGAGAGCTATCTGGGCAAAGACATCTGGGCCATGGATCTGATGCCGCCCATCGAGGCCTCTCACTGGTCCCACGCCAAGGCCACCACGCTCAAGCCCACGATCGTTTACTCGGGTCGACAAGACGCAAACGAGGTGTCGTCGACGAGCCACCTGCTGAAACTCTCCGAGATGCTCTTGACGGATCCTGAGTTCAGAAATAAGCTCGACCGGGTGAACGTGGTGGTGCACCCCATAACCAACCCGGATGGCGCCCAGCTCGCCTACGATCTCTACAAGATCACCCCCGACTACATGCTTCATGCCGGGTACTTGGGTCCGCTGGGGGTCAGCCTGGTCACCCGCTGGGACAGCGATCCAATCTATCCGGAATCGAAGCACCGCGTACAGTTGTGGCGGACCTGGCTCCCGGACATCTTTCTCAACCCCCATGGGTACCCGTCGCACGAATGGGTTCAGCTCTTCTCCGAGTATGCTGCATGGGTACGTAATCGAGCCACCGAATCCCGCGACTGGTGGGGAAGTCGTGGCTGGTTCATCCCGAGCTTCAATTACCTCGATGACCCCAACTATCCTCGGCACAAGGAGGCGGCGTTCCAGATTCGCGACCGGATCACCGAGTACATCAACGCCGCCCCCGATGTCAGGGCCCTCAACCAGCGCAGCTACGATCGCTACAGGCGCTACGGGTTCGCACAAGACCCAGAAAACTTCAAGTTGGATTTCACCAATGACGTGCTGATCTACAGTGCGATCAAAGGATGGGAAGCCGATACGGGCACAAGAGAGATGGTGGGCGACAATTTCATGGTGAGGAACCCGAAGGTGACGATTTTTTACGGGGCCACGGAAGCGCCCGACGAGACCGCCTCCGGTGAGTGGATGAAGCTCGTAGCGACGGCTGGCCTTCAGTGGGACAAGGCCAACCTGGACTACCTGGTTGAAGGTGACCACGCAGTGGAAAGGAAGGCGAAGACGTTCTTTGGTGGGATAAGCCTCAGCATGCACCGTCCCCGGCCACCGAAGCCGAAAGAGGGTAACTAAGCCTAGCTAAAGCAGTGGCCCGAAGTTTAAAGCAATGACTGGAGGGGTTCGCCTCCAGGCGAGCCAACTCTGTATCTGGACTCCTACAGATAGGAGATTCTAATCGAGGAGGGGCGTTGTTGCATGATTCCGGACAACCCTAAAGGAATCAGCAAGTTACGTTTTTGAGGCAAAAACCGCAGAATCAATGGAATCATTGAGTTACCAGCATTCATGCAACAACGCCCAATTGACATGGTAGAACTTTCATCTACTGGATTATGGCCTTGTCGGCCGCTACCCACCTCCCCTTTTCAGAGACACGACCTACGCGCCTCTCTGAACCGCTAGCGTAACCTCACCGCCAGCCCAGCCGAACGCCACCGGTCTATTTGACACCAGCGCTCTAGCACTATTCTCAACTCACCTTCGCCTGAAAACCTCCACCCTCATGCGTCCTACACTCTTTGCACTGAAATTCGCGTTCGAAATCGCCCCGCAGCGCTCCATCAACAGCTTTGTGCGCGGCCAACGGAAAAGCAATGTGCTATAGGATCAGGCCGACGAGATTCGCTCCTTCGCCGGGAGCAAGAACCGGCCGAGTTGGATCTTCGTCGCGATCGAAGTCTGGTCTCGACTCTGGCCTCCACCGTCGTCGGACGTCGAAGCTACCGGAACACCCTTGCCCTCTTGCGCGATGTCGCGAACCGGATGGATTCCGAGCGTCTTCCCCTAATCCTAATCGTCACTGACGGATTCGATTTCTACGAGAAGGTGGTGCGTCGCGTCTTCGGACCGGCGGCTCTCTACGGCCGGGTGCTCAAGACGCGAAGAAATGATCGCATCGTGAAGGTCGAACGACGAGCATTGATGGGCGCCTCGTGGCGTTTCGAGGAGGCGCTCAACCACTCCGAGGACTCGTCGACGTTGAACACTTCGTTCATCGAGCGGCTGAATCTGACGATCCGACAGGGCTCGGCTTATCTGGCTCGGCGAGCGCTCTCCCATTCGCGCCTGAACGACAAGCTCGAACAACATCTGGAACTCCTGCGATGTCATTACAACTTCGTCCGCCCGCACCGAGCTCTGGAGTTCGGGAGCGAGACCCGGACGCCGGCGATGCAAGCTGGGCTCACGACGCGGCGGCTGACGCTCAGGGAGGTATTCGTGTGCACGCGTACATCCGCATCAATATTGATAGAGTAAGACGTGATCACCTTCGGTTGCGCTCGTAGGCAGGCAACTGACACGAGCATTCAAATGCCCGTCGCGGCGTAGCAACAATCGATGGCGGAAGCACCGTGTCTTGAACCCCGTTAACACGCTTCGACGCCTACGTACCGCCACCACGTCGCCCCTTTTGTCTCTCGCGATGCGTGCGGATGAATTTCAAAACGCCGTCCTCGAGAGAAATCTACCTCACACGGAATGGCCCTCGGGATACAAACCGCTATCCGTCTGACACTGGTAGTGGGGCTGGCGGTCTCGTTTATCGGGTTGTTCGCCTTCGCCTTCGGCAAGCAACCGAGTCGATTCTTCTTGGTCGACCTCTCCATGAACGATCTGCCTGGGATCGTGGGGACGGCAATTCTACTCGGCGTGATCGCCGCCAGCATGTCCCCCGCCGCTGGAGTGGTGCTCGATCTCGCCAACGTCATCACGCGCAACCTCGTGCAGCGCTACACGAGATCGCCCTGGAGCGATCGCACGATGTTGCGCTTCGCCAGTTGGATCGCGCTTCCTACGATGGCGGCCTCGATCGCCTTCGCCTACATTCGGCCCGAGCCTGGTATCCTGCTGATCCTGGCGTTCGATGTGGTGCTCGCCGGATGCTTCGTGCCTCTGGCGCTCGGTGTCTATTGGAGGCGATCGAACACCCCCGGCGCGATTGCCGCTATCCTCTCCGGCACCCTCACGCGACTCGCGCTTTATTACCTGATACCAGAGCGTTACGCTGGGCTCGATACTCTGATTGCGCCGGTGGTCAGCCTGGTCGTATTCGCGCTCGTTTCGCTCGTGACGCAGAAGGCTTCCGCGCCGAAGCACGACGCTTGAGAGAGTGCCATTCTTAGTTGGAAATTGAAACGGCTCCCAACCCCGTGGTTTGATGACGTTGGCAAAAACAACATCAAGCCGCAAGAGAAAGGAGCCGAGATGGGAAGTCTGCTACGTACAGCCAAGAAACACAAGAAGTCACGTCGTTTGGGTAAGCCCGAGGTAATGGCGCGCGAGGAGTACGGGGAGCTCGAGGTGGACGTCAAAATAGAGATGATCCGTTCGCTAATCCCGCTTGGGTTAATGCACGTTCACGAGCTGCTCGACGACGAAGTGAAGGAGTTGGCGGGAGAGCGATACGCTCGTAAGGACGAACTGGAGCGTGGCCGCCGCCACGGAACCAACCCTGGCACGGTAGGGCTTGCCGGCCAGCGGGTACCGATCCGTGTGCCACGGGTTCGGAGCCAAGAGGGAGTAGAGATACCGCTTCGCTCCTACGAAGCACTGAACGACGGCGGAGAGGTGAATGATCTGCTGCTGAAACGAGTGCTCTACGGAATCTCGTGTCGCAACTACGAGGCTGCAGCGGAAGCGATACCGGGCGCTATCGGGCTGTCGAGCTCGACGGTGTCCCGAGGTTTCGTACAAGCGAGCGCAGCGAAACTTCGGGAGATGCAGGAACGGGATCTGTCCGGCGAAGATGTGGTGGCGCTGTTCCTGGACGGGAAATCATTCGCCGACGCAATGATGGTCATCGCGCTGGGCATCACACTTTCCGGGAAAAAACGCTTTTTGGGCTTCGTGGAGACGGACACGGAGAACGAGAAGGTGTTGACGCCGTTCCTGCGTTCACTGCTCGCGCGGGGACTCGACAGCTCCCAGGGTCTACTGGTGATCATCGATGGCGGCAAGGGTCTGAAAGCGGCCGAAAAGAAGGCGTTCCGAAAGCGGGTCCTGATACAACGGTGCCAGTGGCACAAACGTGAAAACGTCGTGAGCTATCTGTCCAAGGGCGAGCAGGCGTCGTTGCGCAAGCGGTTGCAGTCGGCCTACAACAGGCCGGAATATAAAGAGGCCCTCGCGGCCCTCGATCAACTGCACGATGAATTGGAGGAGCGGAACCAATCCGCAGCTGGGAGCTTGGAGGAAGGAATCGAGGAGACGCTCACATTGCATCGTCTCGGCGTGTACGGGGCGCTGGGCCGTTCGTTCAAGACGACGAACTGCCTTGAATCCGTCAATGCTCTCGTCGAGGAACGCTGCGCGAAGGTCGACCACTGGAAGAACTCCAGCCAACGCCAGCGGTGGCTGGCGACAGCCCTCGTGGACATCGAACCCCGCTTGAGGAGGGTGATCGGCTACCGCCATCTTCCGAAGCTTCGCGAAGCTCTCAAGCGGGAACCGAAGATCGAGACGAAGACATCAACGGTGTCGAAGAAGAAGGCCGCCTAATTTATGAGCCGTGGAGAGTTTCAACTAAGAATGGGCTTGACTCCGACGCTTTGACGTACGTGCCAACTGACGAAGAGCTAGTGAAAGGGATCTACTGAACGCTCTGCCGTGCCTGGACAAGCTACTTGGAGTCCGTTTGCTCCCGTCGGACGGCCGCCCAGGCCCAGCTGACTTGATTGGAGAGTCGATATGATCGCTAGATTTGGACTGCTTCTCATCATGTTGTCGGTCGCCGTTGTGGAGGGCTTCGCCCAGGAGGGTGTCGACATCAATATGGTTGCCCGCATCAAGGAAGAAGCCTATCAGCATTCCCATGTGATGGAGACGCTGAGTTACCTGACGGATGTTTACGGTCCGCGCCTGTCAGGAAGTCCCGGCTTTTACGAAGCGGCCCAGTGGGCCAAGAAACGCCTGGAAAACTGGGGGCTCGAAAACGTGCGCTTCGATTCGTACCGCGACGATCTTCGCGGATGGGAAGTAGAGTCGTACTCCGTTGAGATGATAGCGCCCCGTTACATGAACATCACGGCGCTACCCGACGCCTGGACGAGCGGCACCGACGGCGAGGTCATCGGCTCCCCGGTCGTCGTCGACCACGGTTCCCTTGAAGCCCTGCAAGAACTGAGCGGGCAGTTACGCGGACGGATACTCCTGTCACCGGAGTTTCGATCGGAGTCGGGCAAACGCGAAGGCATCTTCAGCGACAAGGAATTGGCCCTCTCAGAGAGTCGCATCAACCCGATGAATGCGCGCGGCCTGAGCGCCGACAATGTCAGGCCCTCCATCGAAATGATTCGTCGCAGAATGGATCGGCAAGTGTCCGAGGCCGATCGAATCAATCAATTCCTGCTGGACGAAGGTGTCGCCGCGGTGGTACGGGGAAGCAGCAAGGCGCCCGGGGTCCTGGATGCCCGGCAGCAGCCGTACAGCGTGAAGGGCGAGATGAAGCCGGTGCCTCATTTTGTGATCGGCAAGGAACAGCACGCCAGGTTGATCCGCGTGCTCGAGAGAGGTGTCGGGGTGACTCTGAAGCTTCATTTGAACGTCAGGTTCAATGAAAACCCCGAATACCACACCAATATCTTAGCGGACATTCCCGGCACCGATAGAAACCTGAAGACGCAGTTGGTACTCGTGGGGGGTCATTTGGACTCGTATCACAGTGGGACGGGCGCCGCGGACAATGGCGCGGGCTCGGCTACCAACATGGAAGCCGTTCGCATTCTGAAAGCCCTTGCCATTCGACCCAAACGCACCATACGCCTTGTGCTTTGGGGTGGCGAAGAACAGGGGTTTCGAGGTTCGCTAGGGTATATCGAGAAATACGTCGGCGACGTTTTGACCGGTGAAGACAAGGGCGAGTTGTCGCTCATATCCATCTACTTCAATCACGACAACAACGGCCACCGGATCCGGGGCATCTTCACCCAGGGCAATGAATCCATTCGGCCGATCTTCGAACGTTATTTCGAGCCGTTTCACACCGTAGGCGCGGAAACGGTATCCATCGAATTTGGGTGTTGCACCGACAATGTGGGTTTCGACGCCCTGAACATCCCCGCGTATTCATGGATTCAGGATCCAGAGCAGTATTTCACTACACAGATACACACCAATATGGATGTCGTTGATTACGTTTCAGAGGACACGTTGAAACACAATGCGGCGATCGTTGCCGCCTTTGTTTATCAATCGGCCATGCGTGATGAAATGATGCCGAGAAGAAAACCCTGATGGGGCGCCGTGTACGTCAACCGCCTCCTCATGGAAAACGCCAACGTTCTCGAGAACACCGCGAGGCAGTGGCTCATTCGGGCACGGCGGTCTTCATCCAGTACGCGGTGTTGTGGAAATTGGCGACAACGCTGCCCGGGGGCACTAAACGATCGCATGCGGCGCGCGTGTCGTCGTCCAGGTTCATATCGGCGACGGGCAGCAGGTGCTCGAGGTGCTCCAGCGTCCTTGTCCACAGAAGCGGCGCGGTAATCCCAGGCTGGTCCTTGCAACAGAGGACCGCCAGCTGGGCCGCGGAGAGTCCGGCCTGGCCGGCGATCTTAGCGAACTCGCTGCCGACGTCTATGCCGCGGCGCGTCACCCGATCGGCATAGAAGCCACCGCGCCTCGCCGCCCTCGAGTCGGCCGGGGACTCCTCGGCGCTCGTGTACCGGCCGGCCAGAACGCCCATGGCGATGGCGCCCCAGCAGATGACGCCCAACCCATGCCGTCGACACATGGGGATGAGCTCGTTCTCGATGCGGCGGTCCAGGAGATTGTACGGCGGCGGCTCCGAGGCATAGCGCACATGTCCCTTCAGCTCCGAGACCATGATCGCCTCCATGACCAGCCAGGCGGGGTGTGTCGAGCAGCCCACGTAGCGCGCCTTTCCCTGTCGCACCAAGTCGTCCAGAACGCGCAGCGTCTCGTCCAGTGGTACGTCGAACGAGGGACGGTGAATCTGGTACAGATCGATGTGGTCTGTCTGAAGCCGCTTCAGTGATTCCTCGCAGGCCCGCATGATGTTCAGTCGAATGCCCGGTCCGGTTGGGCCGCACATCGGGCACAAATTTGTTTAGCGAAACGCCCCGTCGGCGGCGGCCGTGGTCGACTTTCGTGGCGATGAGGATCGAATCGCGTAGGCCGCGCTCTTTGACCGTCTTGCCGATGATCTTCTCGCTCATGACCTCGGCGTAGACATCACCCGTATCGACGAGGTTGATGCCCGCCTCGAAAGCTCGGTTGAGGATTCTCGTCGCCTCCTCTGGCGACGTTGCATCGCCGAAGTTGTCGGAGCCGAGACACAACGGGGAGACTCGAACGCCGGTCCGTCCCAATACCCGGTAGTCCAAGATGACACCCTCCTTGGGGCGAGAGTGTATCGCGCCGTGCCCGCGAGCGGGAAACTCGCACACCTCGCTTGGAAGAGTTGCCTCAGCGGATCAACAGAATTCGCTCGTTGCGCGGATAGAGCAGCTCGACGCCATGTGCGGTGACGATCGTGTTGTCTTCGAAGTTGATCCTCAGGCGCCTGCCGCCGAACGAGGGCATGGCCCTGTGGATGATGAACTCGAAGGAGAAGATGTTGTTCGGCTGGATCACCAGGTTCGCGCGCCCCTTTCGAAACGGTGCGATGGAGGGGCCCACGGCTACCTGGCTGTTGCCCGTGTTGCCGACGACGTGACAGTCGATCGAGATGCCCGTCACGTCTGGCCGATCGAAGCTCTCGACGATCTGACGATCGGTGGCACCGTCGTTCACGAACGGTGTGTAGGCGAATCCGGCCTCTTCGAGTGCGCCTACCATGGCCTCGAGCGTTTCGGCGGCGGTGCGGCCGACCTTGATGTTCTGGCGCATGATATCGCGTGCCCGACGCCCCTCGTCCCACGCGTGCTGGATGTCTCCCGGCACGGACGTCGCCCCTTCGCCCAAGAGGTAGGCGTTACGCTTCATGTCGGTACCGAAGTTCAAGTACTTCACGCCCATGTCGAAGGACAGTAGATCGCCTCGTTGAAAGGCGTACTGGCTGGAGCGATATTCGGATGGCTCGGCGACAGTTGAGTGGATGACCCTCGGCATGCTTCGGCCAAAAGAAGAAGTGAGTCCCCGTACCAGAAGTTGATCCCGGACCCACCAAAACACGTCCTCCCCCGTCGTAACGCCCGGCGTGATGACTTCGCGCGCGAGAGCCTGTTCAGGATCCGGCGCGTCATCTCGCCGGCGTTGGCGAATGCGACGATCTCGGACTGAACGCGACGGACGCGGAAATCCGTGATGAGATTCTCGCTGGAGACGAGCCGATCCGCGTATTTTCTTCCCAGGGTCTCGACGAGCCGTTGGTAGCCGGAGTGCGAGAGACCGTCGGCGGCGGCCAGCCACGCCGAAGTGTTCACGGCGATGCGTTCCGGATCGCGCTCCTGCACGAACTGCCGTAGCTCTGTCGACTCGTTTGCCGGGTACCACGCATCCCAGTCGGACCAGGCGAAGATGTCGTACGCGCCGCTGGTGTACATGCCTTGCCCACGCCCCGCGAGCACCGCGCGCTCGATCCGGTCTCCACCCCGATCGGTGAAAACGAAGTAGCCGGCGGTGCCCCCCAAGTCGAGCGCCAGCGCGTCTGGATCTCCATCACGGATGACGTGAATCCACATGTCGATGCCATTGTCACGCATCGCACCAGGCAGGACGATGTCGAACTTTTCCCGCTGAATCAGATCCAGCAGATCGGCGCGGGCACGGGCCTCCTGCGCCGTTGCGTCGAGGGCCGTGGTGAGACATGCGAGCAGTACCAGTATCCGCGTCTTCTGCATGGTCCTTCTCCTTGTGGAATGCAATGCCTCGGTTTCCCCTGCGGTTTCCGGACCCGCAAGGTATCCGAATTTCGTTGTAGGATGGCCTCCGGTAGAACTCCAATGACAAGCCCCTCAGCGACGAAACGGAGACAGAGCAAGTCAGGGCATCAAGAGAACATCAGATCATAGATGCCAGGGACTACGCATGTAAAAAGGAGGCATCCACGCAATGTCGATACGAGAAACCCGTCGGAGTTTCCTCTTCCGCAGGGGTACTGTCAAATTGAGCTGGCGGCTGGCAGAATGTGCCAATGAACAGCAAGTCGCCGAGCTACCACGGATATCGATTTCCGCCCGAAATCATCAGCCACGCGGTCTGGCTCTATCACCGATTCTGTATGAGCTTTCGAGACGTGGAAGATCTGCTCGCACAGCGCGGCATCATGGCTTCCTTCCTGGATAGCCTGAAGTTCCCCGGCCGAAAAGACAAAAACCTGAACAGATTCAAGTAGATAGCTCAGAATTGAGTGCCCGGTTCTGGCTACAGGATGATAGTTTCGAGAAGGTCGTAGGCGCGTTGCTGCTTAGGGTCGGGTGTCGTGACGACCTGGAATGTGGGAGCGTCGGGATTGTCACCTGGAGCGCGGCAGATGTTACGCACGATGGTGCTGAGTGCCTTGAGTAGAGTTTGAAAGCTGTGGGCCTCGGTGCCGTCGTCGAGTTTCTTGGAGCGTATCTTTCGCAGGGCAGCCTCGGAGCGCTTAGCGGGAGCAAGCGGGTCCCGCGTTTTCTTGGCTTCTTGGTCCTCGTCGCAGAAGAGCAATGGACGCCATGCTTCACGCATGTGCCACTCGACGTAGTAGGCGAGCATGCACAAGAAGATGTGGGCGCGTACCCGTGTCTCGAGGCGGTGGCGAATCGGACGCACCTTGAGGTCGATGGTCTTGATAGAACGAAATGCCCGTTCGACTTGACTCAGACTCTTGTAGCAGCGGACGGTGTCGTCGGGTGATAGGCGCTGTTCGGGCACGCTGGTCCGGATGACATAGATGCCATCGAGCGTTGCCTCGGAAGCCACCTTGTGTTCGTCGATGTGGAAGTCAAACCCATCGTCGCGGATCTGCAGCACGAAATGCTTGGCCACCTTGTACTTGTTGATGACCTTGCCTACACGCACAGCCGAGGTAGCCGATGACGTGGCGATCGTTCCCCCCATTCGTCACGCTGCGCACAAACTCGCCGCCGTCGCTTACCGTCTCGGCGACGGTCTTGTCAGGGACGAGCTCGCGTCTCAGCTGATCGAAATAGGCAACCTCGAGCTTCGTCCCGAGCTTCACCGTGCCGGCCTCGGGCTCGAGCTCTCCGAGCATGATACGCAAGAGCGTGGTCTTCCCGACACCGTTATTTCCGATGAGCCCTAGCCGGCCGCCGCGAAGAAGCTCGAGCAAGAGGTCCTCGAACAAGCGGTCCTCTCCATAGCCGTGAGCGACATTCTCGAGCTCGATCACTCGGCGACCGGAGCTCCGCGCCCGCTCGACACGCATCCGAGCCGTGCCCTCGCGTTGCGCCCGCTCCCCATGGACCTTCCTCATCGCTTCGAGCGCACGCACGCGCCCTTCGTTTCTCGTGCGCCTCGCCTTGATGCCTTGCCGAACCCACGCCTCTTCCTCCGAAAGGCGTTTGTCGAACAAAGCCTCGGCGCGCTCTTCAGCTTCGAGCGCCGCCTCTTTCCGGCGAAGAAAGTTCTGATAATCCCCCGGCCAGCTCGTGAGCGTCGCCCGATCGAGCTCGACGATTCGAGTCGCGATCCGCTCGAGAAGCGTGCGGTCATGGGTCACGAAGAGCAAGCTGCCCGAGAACGCTCGCACCCGTTCCTCGAGCCACTCGATCGTATCGAGATCGAGATGGTTCGTCGGCTCGTCGAGCAACAAAAGCTCGGGACGGGAGACCAGCGCGCGCGCGAGGGCCGCTCGGCGCCGCCAGCCTCCCGATAGCGCGCTCATCTTTCGATCCGCGGGCAAGCCCATCTCGAGCATCAAGCTCTCCACGCGCTTCTCGAGATCCCATCCGGACTCGGCGTCGATACGGTGCTGAAGCTTCTCGAGCTCGCGGAGTCCAGGGGCATCCAGATTCTGCGTCGTAAGGCGTTGATACTCGTCGATCAAAAGCTGCAGTGGGCGCAACCCAGCCGCGACGTGATCGCGAACTGTGGCGTCGCCGGCTTCGGGGAGCGTCTGCGCGAGCTGGCTTATGCGGAGGTCCGCTTTGTGTTTGATTTGGCCGGCATCGGGCTTCTCGTCTCCGGCGATGAGTCGGAGCAAGGTCGTTTTACCGGCGCCGTTGCGCCCGATGAGGCACACCCGCTCACCCGGCTCGAGCACGAGAGAGGCCTCGCGCAATATGGTGTGGTCGCCGATCTCGTAGCTTACGGCGTCGACGGTCAGAAGCGGCATCAGCGCCGGGATTATAGACATTTCGTTGCGATGGGCGTCCACGGGGGAGTCGAGTTACGCTGAAATTCCGGCGGTTGTCCGTCAATACACATGAGCTCGATGTGACCTCGAGAGCCTTTGACGGACCGCTTCGGGCGTTTGTTTGCTTGCGAGATCGTCGGTAAGATCAAGCTATCCCACCTGAAGTAAGGAGGTTCGGAATGCCTCGTTTGAATCACTTTCGCGACTTTGAAAAAAGCGTCCGTGCACTAGCGCTTCTGTCTCTCGCGCTTCTTTGTTCGGCGTCTAGCACCGCGGCGCAAGAAGCGCCGATGTTGAGCTGGCAGGAAGGCCCGTTCAGCGCTCCGATTGGCAATTCTTTGGCCATTGTGGAGGTTCCAGAGGGCTACCTGTTCCTTGACAAAGCAAACACGCAGACACTTCTGGAGCTCACGGAGAACCCGCTCACCGGGCAGGAAATGGCTACGCTGGCGCCGGCGTCGGACGACGAGAATTGGTTTCTCATCTTCGAGTGGGGTCCGATTGGCTGGGTCGACGACTCCGAAAAGGACGACATCGACGCGGCCGTGATTCTGAGCTCGATTCGCGAAGGGACCGAACAAGCCAACAAGGAGCGCAGAAAGCGCGGTTGGCCGACGATGACGATCGATGGCTGGCAGGAGAAACCGCATTACGACGCTAGCACCAACAACCTGACTTGGGCTATCGAGGCGACGAGCGATGGCAACAAGGTCGTCAACCGACTCGTCAAGCTTCTGGGTCGCCGGGGTGTCATGACGGTCACGCTCGTCAGCGGACCTGAGGAGTTCGGGGCCGCGACGCGGGAATCGGATGTCCTGCTCGCCGGCTACGCTTTCGAGGCGGGATCGGACTACGCGGCGTTCATCCCGGGCACGGACGACGTCGCAAAGGTTGGCCTCGCGGCGCTGGTCGTGGGTGGCGCGGGCGCAGCGCTCCTCAAGAGCGGTCTTCTCGCCCGATTCTGGAAGCTGCTGGTCTTCGGCGCTGCCGCGCTATTTGCCGCAGTGAAGCGGTTGTGGTCCGGAGGAGAACGCGCGTAGAGCGCTCCTTCGCCGCGAGGTCCCAAGCGAGGCGCGTCGGACATTCAGTGGAGCTGTTTCTCACCGCAGTCGTTCTTTATCTGTGGCAGTGCGTCGTCTTTCTGCCTCTCGGCGGAGCGGCCTTCCTTTCGGTCCGATCGTTTGCGGCGAAGGCCCGACGCGGACCTGGCTTCCACCTCTTGTCACCGTGGCCGGGAGACATCAGCATCGTCAGCGGCGGCTTGCCGTTCGAGCTCGGCATCGACGAGGTCTACGCGCCGTCTCCGCTGCCCCGGGGAGACCTGAGCCTCATCGAAGACACCGCGGTCTCTCTTGACGGATCCGAGCGGTTTCGTGTCCGAGGGTCGAACGTGGTGGCCGGGGGCCGAGTTTTCCTGCGCGCGGCTTCCCCACACCACGCGGAGCATCTGGCCGAGACGCTGCAACGCCTGAAAGAGACGGCGAGCCCGAAGCGGTCGGCTGTCCTCCGTGGCCTCGTTGATGCCGCGTACGACCTGTCGGCGTTTCGCGCGGCTCTGGCCTCCTCGACCCGCGTTGTGCGTCCGCTGCAATGGTGCTGCGCGCTGTACTTGATGATGGCTGCGGGCGTACTTCCCTTACTCGCTTTGTTCTCGAGCGGCGAGATCGCACTACGGACGATGTTGATTCCCCTGGCTGTCGCCCACATCGTGAGCCTCGGCGCCTTGGTACTCGCGGAGACCCGCTCCCTCCGGCCGGCATCCAATCGGACGGAGCGCTTCTTCATCGCCGCCCTATACCCGCCGGCCCTCCTGCGGACGCCATCCGAGTGGATCAGTGAGCAGCTCGTGCCGTTCCATCCCGCCACGGTCGCGGCTGCCCTGCTCGACCGAGAGAATTTCATCGAGCTCGTCCGACGCGAAGTGGCCGAGGTGGACCACCCGCGATGGGAACGGCACGGGATCGCCGAAGTGCCATCCGCGCCGGAGCGCAAGAACTTCCTTCGGATTCTCCGTGTCGGCCTGCTCTCGCTGCTCGAGCAGGTCGACAAAGACTCCCCGGGGTTGGGTGTCCGGCATCGCGTGGACGTCGATGCGGTGAGCTACTGCCCGTTCTGTCTCGGCGACTTCCGCTCGGATTTCCGCTACTGCAAGAGCTGCGGCGTTGCCACCGTGGCGTACGACATCAGTAATTGCTAGATCCCGGTCGGGTTTGCGTTGTTCGAGAACTAACCAAGAGAAGGGCCCTAAGTTCGGAACCAAAGGCTGGCTCACGCATTTCTACCCTTATGGATACGATCTGGATGGATTTGAGGCACTCGCTGCGGGGCCTCGTCGCGCGTCCCGGCTTTACCGCGCTCGTCGTTGTCCCGCTCGCACTTGGCATCGGCTTCAATACGGCGATTTTCAGCGCGGTCTACACCGTGCTGTTGCGCTCGCTACCTTATGAAGACCCTCAATCTCTCGTGCGGGTCTGGGAGGCCCGGCCTCGCATGGGCCCGAACGCCGAGCAGATGGCGGCGTTCTCTTTGGATCACTATCGCGCGTGGCGTGACGCGAACGACGTCTTTGACGGGATGGCGGCGCTTGGTGACGTCAGCTTCAACTTGACCGGGGGCTCCGAGCCGCGGCGCATCGAAGGCGAGAACGTCTCCCCGTCCCTTTTTCGGATGCTCGGCGTCGAGCCGATTCTCGGCCGCTATTTTGCCGAGGACGAGGAGATACCGGGCAGGGATCGCGTCGTCGTGCTGAGCTACAACTTGTGGCAGCGCGTTTTCGGTGCTGAGACGACGCTCGTCGGACGAGACATCCAGCTAGACGGCTCGAACTACACGGTCGTTGGCATCATGCCGCCCGAGTTTCAGTTCCCGGATCCGAACACGGAGTTCTGGGTGCCGATGGCCATGGCGCCGGTCGAGCCGGCCGCGCCCGGCGAAATGCGCATCGAGCTCCTTCCCGTCATCGCCAAACTCAAGCCCGGGGTCACGGCCGGGCAAGCGGAGGCCGCGGCGGAGACGTTCTTGAACAACTTGCGCGAGACGAGCGAGATGTCGCGGCGGATGAACGAAGGCGTCGCGATTCATCTGACCTCCCTCCATGAGCAGCTCGTGGGTCCCGTCCGCCCGGCGCTTTTAGTGCTTCTCGGCGCCGTCGGCTTCGTCCTTCTCATCGTCTGCGCGAATGTCGCGAATCTTTTTCTCGTGCGCGCTCAGGGACGCGAGCGCGACCTCGCCGTCCGGGCGGCGCTCGGCGCCGTCCGCGGCCGACTTATGCAAAGGCTCTTTCTCGAGAGCGTTGTCTATGGCCTCGCCGGGGGAGCGGCCGCCGTTCTCGTCGCCTACTGGGGCGTTCGCATGCTGCGACTTTTGCGGCCGTCGGATCTGCCGCTCCTCGAGAACGTGAGCATCAACGGGGCGATGCTTGGCTTCAACCTCGCCGTGGCCCTCGCGGTCTCCGTTCTCGTGGGGTTCGTCCCCGCGATACGCGCTGGCCGAGTCGATCTCGTGAGCGGTCTCAAAGGCCTCGGCACCGGGCTCGTGCAGAGCACGTCCGGCCGTCTCCGTAGCCTGCTCGCCGTAACTGAAGTCGCGCTTGCGCTCATTCTGTTCGTCGCGGCGGGGCTCATGTTCAAGAGCTTCATGACGCTCTCGAGCGTCGATCCCGGCTACGAGCCGACGGACGTCCTGACCTTTCGCATCAACTTGCCCGCCACGAAATATGAAGGCGGACCCGCGCAACGGGCGTTCTACGATCGGCTGCGAGAGTCTCTCGACGCGATATCCGGGGTTCACGCGAGCGGCATCGTCAACCAGCTTCCTCTCGATCAAGGGCGGTTCATCACGAGCCTCTCCATTGAGGGCCGTCCACCGGTCGCGGATCGGATGAACATGCCGCGCGCCAGCATGCGCGTCACGAGCCCCGGATTTTTTCGAGCTCTCGGCGTTCGACTCGTTCGCGGGCGTGGTCTCGAGCAGAGCGATGGTGCGGGCGCGCCCCCGGTCGTCGTGATCAACGAGTCGCTCGCCGCAACTTATTTCGAGGACGAAGATCCGCTGGGAAAACGTATTCAGCGTTTGGGTGAGATCGTGGGGGTCGTGGCGGACGTGCGTCAGGAAGGGCTCGACGCGCAAGCGGAGCCCGAGCTCTATCTGGACTATCGCCAGATTCCGGATAGCATGGCGGGGATGATACTTGCGACGATGAGCGTCGCTGCGCGGATCGACCCTCGACAAGACGGAATCGCTCCGGAAATGCGCCGCCGCATCCAGGAGATCGATGCCGAGCTGCCGGCGGCGGATTTGAGGCCCATGACCGAGCGCCTCCGAGACTCCGTCGCTCGGCCGCGGCTCTATGCGGCGCTTCTGGCGCTGTTCGCAGGACTCGCTTTGATCCTCGCGGTTTCGGGCGTCTACAGCGTCATCAGTTATTCGGTCAGCCAGCGCACACGTGAGACCGGCGTACGCATCGCGTTTGGCGCGACCTCCTCGGACATCATTCGGCTCGTGCTCGCAGAGGGATGGAGGATCTTGTTCTGGGGTTTGGGGCTCGGTCTCGCCGTATCCTTTGGGCTGAGTCGCTACCTGCAAAGCGTCTTGTTCGAGGTCGAGCCTTTAGATCCACCGACGTTCGTCGTTGTTGCGGCGCTCCTCGGTGCGGCGGTGCTCTTGGCAAGCGCCGTCCCGGCACGCCAGGCGGCGAGGACCGACGCGATGAAAGCGCTGCGCTACGAGTAGCTCGGCGACGTTTTCGGCTTGACTGGCGGGCTGTCCCCGCGAAGCTCGGCGCGAAGTTTCCCGACCGTCTTGTTCAGGACATGCTCGCGCGGCAGCATCGGCGCGATGTCTCGCGTTCGCGGGCTCACGCGGTTGATCTCGGCGAGCAGCCTCAGATTCCCCGGGTCTTGCCGAAGCCCCTTGCGCAGCACCTTGGCGGCCTGCGACCTCCAACCGGTTTGCTCGTGGAGCCGGGCGAGGTTGATGTACATCTGCACGTCGTAGAAAGCGATGTCGACGGCACGCTCACACCAGTCGAGACCAGCTTTCACGTCTCCCTCTTCGGTCGCGATGAGATAGCCGCCATAGGACAGAACCTTGGCGTCACGGCAACCACTGTCTATGAGCTCACGAAATAAGGCTGCCGCCTGCACCCGGCGACCGTCTTGAAAGAGCTCTATAGCTCTCTGCTCGAGCGAGAGTTCCTCATTAGCGTCCATTGCACCCCCAATCTCCACGAGGCAGGAGGTGGCGAAAACCGCCTGGGGAAAGAGACCAAGTTTCGTAATGCAAAAGATCTGCCACAAGGAGCGCGCCCGTAAAGTGTTACAGATAAGCACTTTCACTCGAGTGAGTGCCGAGGATTTTGGGGAAAAACCCAACGCTGATACGTTTAATAACTAAACCCGCCGGACGGCAATCGCGTGAAGGTGCCGTCCTTCCCGCCGGTACTTGCGCTCGAAGCTCGAGCCGACGATCTCCTGCTCCAAGGCGGAAGCGGGCATATCGAAGTCGACGACCGTCAAAGAAGAGTCCGTGACGACCTTCTGAATCTGCTCGAAATAGACAGCGTGATCGGTGACGACCTGGAGTCGGGCGCCCGGCTTCATTTTCCGAGCAAGAAGCTCGATGCGATCGGGCTGGACGAAGCGGCGCTTGCGATGGCGGGTCTTGGGCCAAGGGTCCGGGAAATAGATATGAGCGGCGTGCAAGCTCTCGTCTTCGAGATAGTCGCGGATGAAAGTAACCGCGTGCGCGAGCACGACGCGCACGTTTTCGCAGGCGTTACGGCGGCGCCGGGCCTCGGCGAAGCGCCAATAGAGGCGCGCATATTCGACACCGAGGAAGTTGACCTCGGGTCGGATCTTCGATTCCGATACGAGGAAAGTGCCTTTCCCCGAGCCGACATCGAGCTCGAGAGGAGCCTCGTTCCCGAAGAGGGTCGCGCTCGTGGCGGGCTTTTCGACATCCTCGAGCTCGAGTCCCGAGACATTTGGAAGGATGGTGCGTCCTCGCCTCGCCTCGCCGCGCCCCGCCATGGGTCCAATTCTAGTCGACCCACTCGACTTTGGGCTCATGAGCCTTTCCATGCTACGCTAGTAGCCGTGTTGCTGTATCATGGGCCGGTCCCGGCGGTCGTGAGCCTGTTTTCCCACGGAGGAAGGCTCCTCGTATAACCCCTAATTCTCCATCCTTAGAGGAGAGCTCTAGTGATTACTCCAGTAACCGATTTGCGCGTCGAGCCTGCTGACGGCGGTATTTCGTGGGCTTCTGCAATTCCGTATGCCGCGGTTCATGTCGTGGCCCTCGGCGTGTTTTGGGTGGGCGTGAGCTGGATAGCCGTAGCCGTGTGTCTTGCCCTCTATGCGGCGAGGATGTTCGCGATTACTGGCTTCTATCACCGCTATCTCTCCCATCGAAGCTACAAGACTTCGCGATGGTTTCAGTTTCTTTTCGCGATGGTCGGAAACGCTTCTGTTCAGAAAGGCCCTCTTTGGTGGGCCGCCCACCACCGGCGTCATCATCAATATTCGGACCAGGAAGAAGACGTGCACTCGCCCATGCAGCGGGGCTTCTTCTACTCCCACGTCGGTTGGGTCTTCGACCGCGCCAACGCGGCGACCCGCATCCGGCTCGTGCCCGACCTCGCCAAGTTTCCCGAGCTTCGCATTCTCGATCGCATCGACGTGCTCGTTCCTATCCTTCTAGGCACCGCTTGCTTCGGCTTGGGCGTGCTGCTCCAGACCTACGCGCCGGGTCTGGGCACTTCGGGCTCGCAAATGCTGATCTGGGGTTTCTTCGTCTCGACTGTGCTTCTCGGCCATTCGACGTTCACGATCAACTCTTTGTCGCATCTGTTCGGAAAGCAGCGCTACGTGACGGGCGACGACAGCCGCAATAATTGGCTTCTGGCTCTTTTGACCTTTGGAGAGGGCTGGCACAACAACCACCACCACTACCCCACTGCGACGCGCCAAGGCTTTTACTGGTGGGAGATCGACATCACGTATTACGGTCTCTACTTCTTGTCGAAGCTCGGATTGATTTGGGATTTGAAACGCGTTCCCGATCACATCCTCGACAAGGGGCGCGTGCCGAGCGACGCTGCGGCGGCAGCCTAGTGCTCGGGCACTAGTTCTCGCGGAAGATTTTCGCTATCTCCTCCGGCGCGGGTGTCTTGATGTGGACGTCTCGCTGTGGGAAGGGGATCTCGATGTCGTGCTCGCGGAAAGCCTTGTCGATCGCGTAGTTCAATTGGCTTCGTAGCCGGTGATAGTTCGGCGGCTCGTCGGACCAGACGAGAAGCTCGAAGTTCAGCGACGAATCGCCGAACTCGAGAAAACGCACTTCGGCGTCCGGACGATTCAACACACCTTTGGCCTCACGCGCCACGTCGAGCAGGGTTTGGGTCACGAGCTCGACATCCGAGCCATAAGCTACTCCCACGGGAACGTGGACACGGATGCGCGGATCGCCATGCGACCAGTTCACGACGGTTTGGTTCACGAATTGCGAGTTGGGCACGATGATGGAGATGTTGTCATTGGTCAGAATGGTAGTGGCGCGAAAGTTGATGTTCTCGACTTGTCCTTCGATATTCTCCACCGTGACGCGATCGCGGTAGTGTACCGGTTGTTCGAATAACAGCACGATACCCGAGACCAAGTTGTTGACGACGTTTTGCAGACCGAAACCGACACCGATGCCGACCGCGCCCGCGACGACGGTGAGAGCGGTCAAGTCGACGTTGAGTAGCTCGAGGGCTATGGCAATGCCGACGATCCAAACGAGATATTGGGTGAAGCGGACGATGACGTAGCGTGGCGCGTCGTCGAGCTCTTTGAGAAGGTAGCGGTGCAAGACCTTTCTGACGGAACGGGCGAGGAAGTGCGTGATGACGAGCGCGACGGCGGACATCACGACGTGCAGCACCGTGATGGGGTTGCCGCCTAACTGAAACAGTGTGAAGTCGAGAATCTGCGACGCGCGGTCGAGCCAAGTCATTCGAGGATCTCCCAGATGGCTTTCTTCACTTGCCGCCACGCCGCCGTCGAGGGTGCGATGAGCTCGAAATGTCCCGCGTCCGGGATGACGCTCAGCGTCGCTTCATCGCCAGCATCGCGCGCCGCGGCGCTATAGGCGCGCCCGAAAGCTTCGGGCACTACAGGATCGCGGGCGCCGTTGATGAGATGTTGCGGCACGCCGAGCGGCAGGAGCTCGATGGGCGAGGCGACGGCGTAACGCTCGGGAACCTCCGCCGGGGTGCCTCCGAGAAGCTCGGCCGCCATGCTGTCGCAGACGCCGTCGTCGAGGGCCCGACGAAGGTTGTCGACCCCTGCCAGAGAGACGACGCCTTTGGGTGCGAGCGGTTCCGAGCCTCGAATCGACGCGTCCGTGAGCTTCGGGCGCGCTCCCGCCCAAAGCGCCAGGTGCCCGCCGGCGGAGTGGCCCACCACGACGACGCGGCCGAGATCGAGCGGGTGCTCCTCGCAAAGCCGGCGAAGATGGTCGATGCCGGCGCTTACGTCCAGGAACGTTCCCGGCCAACCGCCGCCAGGATCGCCGACCCGGCGATACTCGATAGTCCAAGTCGCGAGGCCGTCCCGCGTCAGCGCGTCGCTGAAGCTACCAATGTGGTCGATGGTGTATTGCGAGCGCCAGCAGCCGCCATGAATGATGACGACGACGGGGTGAGGTCCTCGGGTTTTGGGAAGCCTCAGATCTCCGAACTGCAGCGGATCGCTGCCATAGGGGATCCGTGCATCGGGAGCCGGATTGGGCAGCTTCAAGACTTCGTCGACGGTGATGAGTGGAGGTTGCAAGGCGTCTAGTCCCCTGTATCAGTAGTTCGTTGCATAAAGCTCGAGGTCTTTTGTGCGTTGGCGAGGCGTGACGACGACATCATATCTAGATATTCTGAGGAGGAGCAACGAAGCCAGCGCGCAAAAGGACCCGAGATTTATGTGACGAATTACTGATACAAGGGACTGGCATGGATCAGCCCGCGAGCGCGCGCAAGGTGTCATCGTCCAAACGGTGGCCGCCTTCGAAGTGCAACTCGTCGAAAACGAGGCCGAGCGCGCGCAGGCGCGTGCGCTCATCCTCCCAGACTTTCGCCGTGAAAAACTCATCCCTAGACCCTCCGACGAGCGTCAGGCGCGTTTCGCGAAGGGTGGCGACAGCCTCAGTACCCAGCTCCGGCGGCAGGGGAGAGCCCCAAAGCACGAGGTGGTCGATCTTCGCCCGGCCGCGCACCGCCCATCGCGCGGCGGTGGCGGCGCCTTGAGAATAGCCGAGCACCCGAAGCTCGAGGCGGTCGCGCTCGACGACCCCGAATAGCTGGTCGTGCAGCAGATCCAGATAGCGGACGTAGTCCTCCATCTCGACGCCCCGATCTTCGCGGGTCATCCACGAGGCCCCGATTCTCTTGTGGTCTTCGTGATAGAAGCGCGACAGGGCCTCGGGCGCCACGAGCAAGCGTCGTGGGTGCTCGAGGGCGCGGGCGAAGCCGAGAAACTCCGAAGCGAGCTGGCCGTAGCCGTGGCACAGGATCCAGACGTCGTCGAGCGGTCCGTCGAGCGAGCCGGCCGTCGCGTAGCGCGCCGCGCGGGGCACGACGAGCCGGTGCGTTTGAGTGGCCATAACGGAGCCTATTCTAGACGACTCGATTGACGGTGTGGAATTTCCGCGTTTTCGCCGTCTAACAGAATCGGGTGTAAGGGCGTTCACAGGAGATTGCCATGAGCTCTCGTTACACCGCCCCCGTTCCCCCGCCGACCATTCGACAAGTGCTTTCGGAGTACTTCGAGACCCGCGCCGCGACGCTCGAGCAGCGCGAGGTCTCCGCCTACCGCCGTATTCTCTTTTTCCTCGAGCTCTGTATCAACAATTACGGTCACCGGAACCTGCCCGAAGACGAGCGCGCTCTGTGCGAGCGCCACTATCGCGAGCCCGGCTGCGAGCGGCATTTCTTCGAAGTCTTCGGGCCGGAAAAACTTCTTCCCGAGCTCGACTTCTTCGCTGAAATCTACGTTCGACAGAACGTCTATACTTCGGAGCGCATCGAGGAGAAGGCTTCATACGTCGTGGACGACCTGCGCCTCTGGCTCGTCGAGCGAGGCTATGTGAGCCACGGCGAAGTGGAGGCTTCGAAAGCCTTGGCTCGCGAGCGCAGCAAGCTCGGGCGCCGGACTCGGAGGGCAGCGCGGCTTCTCGCTCAAAGCGCTGTGCGAGTGGACCCGTTATTCTTCGCCGATCGGGACTATATCGACACGGACGACCACCCGATCACGCGAATCGGGCCTGGCCGGTTTTGGCTTCGTGTTTATCGAAACACCGAGCCGGAGGATATCGGCCCGCTCCTCGCGCCGGAGGCGGCGCGAAGTCACTTCGTGTCGGGTGGAACCTCAGCTGTGCGCTCGCGCGCGTACAGGGACGCTGGCGCATCGTCGGCGTGGACGAGGTCTATCCAAACCTCGTGGCAGCATCAACGTCAAGGGCACTGGCATGAGACGCGGATGCTGGCTAGAATCGGGACCGAGCTCGAAGGAGGAGACAAATGAGTATCGCAGAAGCCATGATCGGCGAGTTTACCCATGAATCCGTGGGCACGCGGAAGATGTTGGAGCGGATTCCCGAAGACAAGCTTTCGTGGAAGCCCCACGAGAAGTCCATGACGATGGGGCGGCTGGCGGGACACCTCGCCGAGATCCCGGAATGGGCAGCGACGGTCGTGAACGACGAGGTTTTCGACATGGTCGCGGCCAATTACAAGCCGAAGGATTTCTCGAGCAAGAAGGACATCCTCGACTATTTCGACAAGAACGTCCAGGCGTTCAAAGAAGTTCTCAGCGGACAAACCGACGAGCATCTCTTCACGCACTGGAAGCTCAAACAAGGTGACCACGTGGCTGTCGACATGGCTCGTGCCGCTTGTTTGCGCGGCTTCATCTTGAGCCACACCATCCACCACCGCGGACAGTTATGCGTCTATCTGCGCGAGAACGACGTCCCGCTTCCCGCTCTCTACGGCCCGAGCGCGGACGAAGATATGTAAGTTACCGCCGCCGCGACAAGATCAAGCCGTCGAAGCCGTGCCGCGACGGAGTGACGTCCAAGAAATCCGCGGCGTCGCCGTCGTGTTTCATGGTGTCGCTCAAAAAGCTCTCCACGTAGCGGCACACGAGCGCGTAGCGTCTGAGAACATCTGGTGACCTAGCGTTCGGGAGCACGGCATGCGGCAGCACGCCGGTGAGCGACACGAGCTCCGCGTGGGCGGCACCATCGACCGTGAGGAACATCGAGGGTCCGCGAACCGCCTTGTCGTAATAGTCGAAACGCTTCACGGTGCGACTCGTCTGCTCGCGAGAATCCGTCACGTGGAAAAAAGGCACCGTCGCGCGCATCGGCTCGAAGTAGAGAGAGGTTGGGAGAAGCTCCGAGCCGTAAGCGTAGCCCGTCGCGCCGTCGAGGCTCACGACCGCGTCGACATCGGCGTTTTTCATCTGCAAGAGCGCTTGCGCGACGCCACCGAAACCCCAAGCGACGAGGCCGAGACGCTCGATATCGGTTTCCGGGTAGTCGTGCATCCAATGGATCACGAACTCCATGTCCCGCAGCTGGGTCTCGATCGCCAAAGCGTCGAAATCGGGGCGGACATCCTCGCGCGCCGGGATGGATGGGATCGCGACCACGACATAACCATTGCTCGCAAGATATTCGGCGAGCACAGTGTTGAGATAGCCGGGTGCTGTGAGCCCGGTGCCGAACACAAGGAGAGGGAAAGGAGCGGGCACATGAGCGGCGCCTTCGAAAGCAAGCGTCGGCGTTGCAACGACGCTCTCTACGTCCGTGTCGGAGAGTCGGTGGCCACTCGCGGAAAGACGCAGCACGAGAGCGTCGCGTTCGCTGCCTTCCACGTAGCGGCGAAAGGGAAGAGGCTCAGCATCCTCGCGCGCGCGCGCCGGATACCAAATGGAAAGCGCGATGGGTCGCGCTCTATCCTCGCCCTCCATCGGAACGGCCGGGAGTAGTCGCGAAGCGCTGCGTGCTCGTAGCCAACGTCGAAATCTCCCGGCTCGAGCCCCGCCCAAAACGGAGACAGCGCCACAAGCAGCAGGGCCCCTGATCCCAATGAGAGAATCTCCCTATCATCTAAATCGTTGATTTCAGGTGCTGATCGGTCTTGCTGGGTGCTCTCGAATGGCTCCTGAGACAATTCGTAATCAGCAGGTCGGAAGTTCAAATCTTCTCGCCAGCTTCATTCTGTTAGCAATCCGTGGGAGGTGACTGTCGGCCCTATCCCACTTTCTGTTTGATCTGATGAATCCGTTGATGGGAGAGTCCTAGTAGGTCGGCCTGGTCGCGTGTGCTCAACTTCAGGCGTTCACTGAGTTGTTTGATTGCTTTCTCAAGTGCTCCTGCGCTTTGTTTTTGAAGCCTTTCCGCGTCGTGCCGATAATCGGCCACCTTACGTAACATCTTCTGGACGTCCTTTGGTAGCTCTATCTCATCCCGAAGTTCAACGCTATCGGCATCGTCGACATAAAGCGCCAGAGCCTCACGAATCCGACGCCGGGCCTCGACGAGGGTTCTCCCTTGTGTATGGCAGCCACGGAATCGTACGACAGTCGCCACCCACCACCCGCCTTCGTCGCGTTCATAGCGGACCGTATAGCGCTTCATGCTTTCACCCATCTCTTTCCGAGGCACGGCTCGAGATCGCGCTCGATGCTCCGCAGGAGTCCGGGCCCCAGCTCTTCACCCCTGTGAATGGGCACTGTCGTGGAACATCTCCCGCATCTGACCCGAACGTGCGAGCCCTTCTGTCGAACAACCTCACAGCTGAGTTTGCGAAGCTTGGTAAAAGGTCGTTCCCTTTCGCCGATATATTATACGTCGAGAACCCATATCTGTCTAGTTGGCTAGACGGATTGGGTCGACCGCCTGAGCGCCGTCAGGTGCCACTTTTGGGGCCAACTTACTCCCCGACGATCGCTTCAACGACGGGTCCGTTAGAGGAACCACCCCGCCGAGAAGTCACGAGGCCGCATCCTCGGTCAATCCCTTTGGCGGAGCTCGACGACGCCGACGCTCTCGAGAAGCCGGAAATATTCCTCGAGCTCATCGAGTGGCGCCGGGCCGTACTCGGCGGCCACCGCGTCCCGGATCTGCAGGAGGTTTCTCGTGCCGTCGGCGAAATTCAGGGTCTCGTAGAGATAGTAGTGACCGCGCTGGGCGAGGCGGAGCTTTCTAACAAAGTCGGGGTCTCCCGTCTTCTCGACCATCCAGTCGCGGCCGTATTGCGGACGGAAGAAGTTGACGGGGCCTCTCACGAGCGACGTTCGCACGGGTACGAGTGTGGACGTCGCGCCAGGTGACGCGGTGACGTCTGCCCATTCGCGCGCACGCAACAGAACGTTGCGATGCGACTCGAGCCGCGCGAGCGCACGTGGAAGCTCGTCTCGAATCTCCTCCGTGCGCGCATCCAGATAGGCGCGGGAATCCTCCGTGGTCGCGAATCGACTGAGTGTTTCGAGCGCAGCCGCCTCTCGCAGATAGGCATGAGAGAGGATCGTGCGTGCGAGCGCACTATCATCGGCGAACCCCGCACGTGACGAGCTCGTCAGGATATCCATCGCGCGACCTTCTTCAGCCGCGAGACGCGCGCGCGCTTTGGCGGCGGCGTTTTGCGCCAAGGCGGGCAGCTCGTCGTCGGCCGCGCTCGCCAGAATGTAGGCCGATGCGCCGGCGATCACCGCTGCCCGTTTCATCTGGGTCGCGTCCGCTCGCTCGAGCGTGTCCTGCTGTGTCCCGATATAAGGGTCGGGCCACGTGTTGAGCAGCACGGCGTGAACGCCGAGACTGGCTTCGGCGATGTCTTCGTGATCGCTCGGCCCCCAGAAATCCTCGATGTAGTAATAGAAGGGATCGCGGCTGCCCGAAGGCTCGACGATGGGGAGGCGAAAGCTGCTTCCGAAATCGAGGAGCCGTCCTCCACCCAGGGAGATCGAGTTTCTGGCGCCGACGACTTCGAACATCTCTTGCACGACGTCGTTGACAAAAGACGGCAGCGAGTGTGGCGTGCGGTAGAGGCGAAGTATGGACTCACTCAGAATCTGGTGGTCCCCCACCATGTCGAGGTTCAAAAGCGCGAGCATGCGAGCGGTGGCCTCGGGGTGCTCGTGCAAGAAATAGATAATCGCCATGTGCTCGGCGCCCCAGACGAAGTGAATGTTGCGCAGGGGACGAGCGAGCCTCTCGTCGTCGATGAGCTTTTGGAGCGTCCGCGCCAGGTCGAGCGTCGCCCCCACTCCGGTGAGATTGTTGCCACCGCCCGTGTTTCGGTGATTCGTGTGAGCCTGGATCCAGACTTCCGGAAGCGAAGGCTCGGTACCAAGGATGGTGGCGTGGACCTGGGGATAGTGGCCCACTTTCGTTTCGGCCTCGATTTGTGCGCGCACCCTCAACGTTTCTCCGCGGCTGAGCCGCTCAGAGAGCGCCTTTCCCGCCGCGTAGGAAAGCGAGAAGACGAAACCAGGCTGCTCAACGCGTGGCCCGACAAAAGGAACGATCTGCGCGGCGCGGATGAGATGCGGGCGCTCGATGTGATCGGCCACCCGGTAGACGACGACGCCCGCCGCTCCGTGCTCCCACACCGCGAGCTCGTGGACGCGTCCCGCGCTCCCGGAGGCAAGTACGATCTTTCCCGCGACGGATTTGGCTTCGTAATCCTCCGGTCGGGTTCCGGCACCTACATCGACGAGCTCGGTCTCGAGCTCGGCGCTCGTGCTGAAGCGGCCGAGGTGGACCCGATGCACGTCGAAGCTCGCGACGCGTTGCCGAGAGCGCCTTGTTTCTCGGTCGAGGACCCACAAGTCCCCTTTTTGGGCCTCCCACCAGGGTTCCGTGCGGAAAGCCCAGAAGAAGCGTTTCCCGTCCGAAGGGAACGTCTCCACCCGCACATCCGCGAGCCCGAACGTTCGCGTCCGTTCTGCGATGTCGTTGGCGGTTTGCTCGGCTCCGAGGGAAGGGGCGAAGCCCGAATATTCCAAGAGCCGCTCGAAGTGCTTCAAGTCGAGCTCTCCGGAAGTCTCGGCGATAATCGCGTCGAGCGCTTCGTCGTCGATCAATGTCGAGTTTTGGGTTGACTGCTGGGCGGGAGCGACGTGCACATAACCGAGGAACGCGACGAGAACGAGCGCTGGGATACGATTCATAGGCGAAAAATCCTTCGAGCGTTTCCGGCGAAAATCTTCTCTCGATCCGCGTTCGAGATGTCCATCGCCTCGACAGCGCCGAGCGTCGCGCGATAAACCTTCTCCCCCATTTGGCTGTCATAGGGCGCGTCCGTCCCGAAGAGCATGTGATCCGCGCCGAAGAAGTCGAACGCGCACATGAGGGCCGGCATATTCCCTTGCAAGACCGTGTCGCAGTAGAACATGCGGTAATAGTCGATCGGATTTTTCTCGAGAGGCGCGCCATCGAAATCGTAATCCATGTGGGTCTCATGAAGGTCCCAAGAGAATTCCGCTCGTTTGTGAAAAAACGGAATCAGACCGCCTCCATGATGAGTCAAGACTTTGAGCTTCGGGTGTTTTACGAAGACCCCGAACGCGAGCCGCGCCATCGCGAGTGACGTTACATATGGCGAGCCGAAGTTCGTGTAAGTCAGGTATTTGGATTTTTCCTCACCGGGATAGTCCGGCGTCGTGTTGGTCCGTCGCGGATGCAAGATAATGGGCAGCCCGTTGGTCTCCATCATTTCGTAAAGCGGAAAGAACTCCGCGGAGTCGAGGGGCTTGCCGTTGATGTCGGTAAAGATCTCCACCCCGTGAAAGCCGAGCTCATCGATACATCTTTCGGCCTCGTGCAAAGCGGCGTCCACGTCGTTCATCGGCATACAAGTCACCGCGCCCACGAAACGGGCGGGGTGGTCGCTGACGAGCTTCGCCAACTCGTCATTCGCGATGCGAGCGATCTCGACCGTGTCTCGCGGCTCGGTGATGCTCTCGATGTTCGGCCCGGCGATCGTGAGCAGCAGCTGAACATCCGGGAATTGGTCCATGACGCGGAAGCGCGTCTCGAGGTTGGATAGCGCAGGAACGGCCGACGAGTATTTCTTGTACTGCGAAGTAAATCGGTCTCCCGCACGTCGATTGCGTCCTCGAGATATCTCGGCGGCAATACATGGGCGAAAGCATCGATCTTCATGTCGAGAGTCTCTTTTTTTGCAACACATTTGCCAAAGGCACTGGCATCCCGACTATTTCTTCCGTGCTCTGACGGTTTGCTGCGGGCGTTTCCAAGATTGACGAGCACTCCCGAACCCATGAACGAACTTTCTTACGGTCGAGCTCGGGATATGCATCGACCGGTACGATGATAGCAGGGCCCGCGGCGGCGAGACCCACCATCCCAGAAATCACTTTCCGTCGTCTAGGGTGGCCAACTCTTCGACCGTCATCACGAGCGATCGGCTCGCGGCTTTTTCATCGCGCAGGACCGTCAACGTTCCCGTGACGCGCACGCTTTCGGCGCTCGCAAGCGGAACCGCGATGCGATCGAACGCGACACCTCCTTCGAGAAGAATCTCGACATCCGAATCTTCCCAGCGGAGGACAACGTTCTCGTCGTGGCTCGACAGGCTCCCAACCGCCGTCGCGGTCATATCGCGAGGGGTGAAGCCGGCGCTCGTCACCGCGGCACCGATTTGCTCAACGTGAAGGAGCTCCCCGGGCTTGCTCACCAACGTGGCCGTTCCCTCACTTACATGGATCTCGATACTTGCAACACCGTCAACGTCATCCAGACGTTTTTCGAGCGAAGCCGCTCAGAACATTCAAGCTAGGCCGTCGACACGGATGACGACCTGCTTCAACTGGCCAAACGCCAGGGACGACCAAAGTAGCGAGATCATCGCGAATGCTTTTGTTACGACTGTTCTTCTAAACATTTGCTCCTCGTTTCGTTCAGGGCTCAAAAAAGCAACACCCGGATGCCGACGAGCGTCGTCCAACTCGTCCCGAGCTGGGATCCGTTGGGTGCGTTCACGACGGGGAGTTGCACACTTGCTTCGACGAGCCAGCGCCGGCCGCCGACGAATTGAAGTCCGGGTGAAAGGAAAATCACAGTACCACCGGTGTTCTCCAGTCGAGCGCCGGATTGCGTGCTCCTTCTAACCGTCGAACCGTTCATCTCGATGAAGAGATTCAGCTGGCGTGACGGATAAGTATCATACACGGCCGGAGAGAGCCGGAAGCCAAGCGCGAGGTTGTACGCAAAGCCGTTGCCGAAAACGACTTCGTCATTGGATGTATTGACGCTATAGATTCCTTCTGCGTAGATGCCAGTTCGTCCACGAATCCATCCGATCACAGCGGAAGCAAAGTAGTCGGTCGAGCCACGTCCGAGAGGAGGTGTGCTGCTCGTGCTGCCGCTCGGAAACTTGACTCCCGCCTTCGTGGCCACGCGCAGCGTCTCGTGGAGCCGATCACGCTGATAGAGAAGATACTTGCCGAACACACGTATGTCTGCGAGGCCGGAGCTCGACGCCCGGACTTGGGGCGTGCGCGTGTCGACGCGCGCGAGAGGCGCGATGACGCCGACCTGAAACCGTTCGCTGAACAGATTGTAAGGAACGACGACGGGAAATTGGACGATCGTGACCTTGCGACCATCCGGATTGTCGATGGCGTCGCCGTCTTCGAAGAGCTTCCCCCGACGCACGACTTTGCCAAAGCTGCGTACGCCGCGACCGGCGAGACCGAGCATGACCGGTGTGTCGGTGTGGATCGGAGGCCCCTGGGCCAAAGCTTCGTCTCGAGCGACGGCGAAGAGCGATGCTACGAGCACGATAACGGGGACGACGACATTACTGCGTATGGGCATGAAAGCTTATCTCGTCAGCTTGAAGACGATGTTCATGAGCTCATCGAACACTTCTTCTTCGTGACCACTCTTGATGGCTGAAAGCGCGCATCGCTCCAGGTAGTTCCGCACCACGAGCTTCCCCACGCCACGGAGCGCCTGCTGCGCAGCCGCGACCTGGGTCAGGATCTCGACACAGGGGCGGTTTTTGTCCAGCATGCGCTCCAGGCCGTCGACTTGACCGCGCAGCCGCTTCAACCTCCCACGGATCGCTTGTTTCCGTTCATCGGGAACGAAGGCTTCGTTCAAGACCTCAAGTGTGTTCTTCGCCATTTCATCCTCTTCCAAAGCGTTGCGCGCTGGTGTCGTGTACCTATACCCCTAAAGGTACACAAACGATACTCCGGCGTCGACTCTTACCGTTGAGCGTTCAACGAAATACACAGCAAACTATGTCATAATGCCACTATATTGCGGTGAATTATGACACACTCATACCGACCCCGGGAGCTATCGGGGCTCGTTCGCGATGCGCTCCAAACCCTGCCCGTCGTGGTCGTTACCGGATTGCGGCAAACGGGAAAAACCACATTTCTGCAACAAGACCCGTTATTCCGCGGACGTCGATATCTCTCCCTCGATGATTTCGCGACGCTTGAGGCCGCGCGAAGACAGCCCGAGGCGTTGCTCGAAGGAGAAACCCCAGTCACTGTCGATGAAGCGCAGCGAGCGCCCGAGCTTCTGCTTACGGTCAAGCAATTGGTTGACCGGAACCGTTCACCTGGCCGATTCGTCCTCAGCGGCTCTGCCAATTTCACCCTTTTGAAGGAGGTAAGCGAGACGCTCGCGGGCCGGGCGCTCTACTTGACGTTGTACCCGTTCAATCGACGCGAGATCCAAGGCCGCCTTTCATCCAAACCCCAGCTGGTCCGAATGCTCGAGACAATGAAGCCCGCTAGGGCGGGCTCCACAAAACCCGAACCCGTGAGCGAAAAAGATATTCTGAACGGAGGCATGCCACCGGTCGTGCTCGAGGAAGCGAAAAACCGCTCCTTGTGGATGCTCGGATATGAGCAGACCTATCTTGAGCGCGACGTCCGGGAGCTCTCGCAAGTTGCGGATCTAGTTTCGTTCAGAACCCTTCTTCGCTTGGCGGCGAACCGTACGGCACAATTGCTCAATCAAAGCGAGCTCGGACGAGACGCAAAGCTTCCCGCCAGCACGGTCACGCGCTATCTCGGCCTGCTCGAAACGTCCTTCGTTCTCTCGAGACTTCCACCCTATTTACGGAATCGCGCGACGAGACTCATCAAATCACCGAAGCTATTCCTGGCAGATTCCGGCTTGGCCGCACATCTTGCGGCCGTCGACGACCTGGCCCCGGAAACGGACGAACGCCTTCGTGGTGCGCTCTACGAAACCTATTTTCATCAGAATATTGCCAGCATCCTCGCGGCCCACGCCCCGACGGCAGAGCTCGGGTTCTGGCACGTCCAAGGTCGCCACGAAGTGGATTTCGTGATCGCCTACAAGCGCAAGACTCTCGCCATAGAGCTCAAGGCGAGCTCACGATTCCATCCGAAGGATCTCGCCGGATTGCGGGCGTTCTTGGCGAAGAGTCGCGGTGCGTCCATGGGGGTGCTTGCTTATAACGGGCGCGAGACGGTTCCTCTCGATGACAAACTCTTTGCGGTTCCCATCGCGGCCCTCGTTTCCTGACGCCGAAAAAACTCAGTAGATCATCGAGGATAGGACGCCGCCGTCGACGACGAGATTCGCGCCGGTAATGAAGCGCGCGCCCGAGGAGGCTAGAAAAAAGCACGCATCCGCGACGTCCTCAGGCTCTCCCATAGAGCCGAGAGGCGACGCCTTCTGCCATCGCTCGACGCCGTCGGGCCATACCTCTTCGATCCGGGCCGTCTGATGAGGCCCGGCGAGACCGTATTGACGCGGATCCCGTACGGGCCGAGCTCTTGTGCGGCGGATTGCGAGAACATGATGAGCGCCGCTTTCGTGCTGTTGTAGTGCGCATGCGCGGCGGCGGGGTTCATGCCCGAAATCGATGCGATGTTGACGACGGAGCCGCCGCCATGTTCTTTCATGTCGCGCGCCGCCGCTTGGGTACAGAACATGGCCGTATCCAGATTCGCGGCAAACATCGCTCGCCACTGATCTTCGGTCATGTCGATGAGCTCCGCGTTGGGGAACATGCCCGCGTTGTTGACGAGCACGTCGAGACTTCCGAAGCGCTCACGCGTGTCCTCGACGAGCGTCGTCACGCGTTTGCGGTCCGTCAGCTCGGCGGAGACCGACGCGATGGTGCCGCCCCGGCTCTCGATCTCGGAGATGACGCTCGCCATCGCCTCCTCGTTGCTGCGGTAGTGCGCTAGCACGTTTGCGCCCGCCTCGGCGAAGCGCCGCGCGATCCCGGCACCAATGCCCTGGCTCGCGCCGGTGACGAGCACCGTCCGGCCCGTAAAGCTCAATATCTGTCGCACGGGTGGTCTTTCGGCCATGGCGCCACGATATCTCAAAACGACTCGCCGCCGCCGAGTTGGTCTGCAATTCTTCTCTCAAACGCGGTGCCTACATTATTAGTATGGAAGAAGAAGTGCTCGTGACGGCGTCGGGCTCCGAATATCTCACCCCACACCAAACGGAGCTCATTCTGATCCAGTGAGGGCAGAAGGCTACAGCAGCGGAGCGTCGTTTCGAAGTACCGGTGACGAGGTGTTACGATAGATCTCAAACCCATTCCGATATCCGCCAAAAATTTCGTGCTGCGCGTCTATTACTCCAACCAGACCGAGAAGCTTCTCGAAGCTCTCATGGAACGAATGCGCGAGCACCGGGGGAGCTTTTATGAACGGGTCTCCATCGTTGTCCCGAATCAAAACATGGAGACCTATCTCAAGCTCGCGCTCGCGCGAGAAACCGGTATTTGCGCCAATGTCGAGTTCAAGTATCCGCGTGACCTCGTCGAATCGCTGAGGGATGGCCGGGCCTGGCAGCTTGCGCTCGAGGACTGCATCCTCACCGCGCTCTTCGACGACGAGCTCCTGAAAAACGCTGAGCTCGAGCCGATCCAGAGTTATTTGGCCGCGGGAGATCAGAACCGCAAAGGCGTGGATATACGGCGCGTGCAGCTTGGTAAAGAGCTGAGCCGTCTATACACCCAGTACCGTGACGCGCGTCCCGAGCTTCTCGACTGTTGGCGCGCTGGGCTTTTCATGGGAGGCGAGCAAGAGCGCGAGCTCGAAAGTTGGCAACGCAGCTTGTGGCTCGAAGTCGTGGCGCCGGCGACCGCCCAAAACGGCGACGCGGCGGTCGTGCCATCCGTCCTGCATGTGTTTGGTCTCTCTTATATGAGCCGGGCGGAGCGCGACGCCCTGCTGCGGCTCTCGAAGTCGACAACGATCTATGTCTACACGTTGAACCCATGCCAGGAGATCTGGGAAGTGAATGCGGCCCCCGCGCCTGACGCGACCGCCCCGCGTCGTTACGAGCGCCGGGGTCAGGATCTCGGTCCCGGTGAAATGTTCAGCGTACACGACCCATTCCGCCTATCGAACCAGGGTGAAATGTTACCGCTACGCCTCTGGGCGCGGCCGGGCCGGGAGAACCTACGCCTCCTGAACGCGCTTACGGGCTGCGAGCTCGTGTCGCGCATCCACGAGCCTGAGTCGAACACCCTATTGCACCAGCTGCAGCGCGATATCGCTCTCCGGAAACCGGAAAGAACGTCGATTCCCGAGGGGCTCGACTTCGATGGCGACGAAAGTATCGTCTTTTTCGAATGCGGGAATGTGCGCCGGGAGCTCGAGGCCATCGCTTCGGAGATTTGACGCCTGATGGAAGCGTCTCCCTCGCTTCGTTTCAACGAGGTGGCGGTCATCCTCGTACCGTCTCGAGCCGAACGCTACCAGGCGCTCATAGGCTCGGTCTTCAGCGAGATGCACCAGTTGCCGTATAACGTCGTCGACCTCCCGGTGCGGAGCGAAAGCCGCTTGGTCGAGGCGTGCGAGCTCCTTTTGGATATCCCAAATGGCCGCTTCACGCGCCACGAGCTGCTGCATTTCATTACCCATCCGACGGTTCTCGGTTCGCTACCGGACGCGTCCAGTGATGAATGGGCAACGTGGTGCGACGCGCTCGGCATCGTGCATGGCGCCGACCGCCACGACCACGAAGGCACCTATATCCTGAAGGATGTCTTCAACTGGGACCAGGGTTTGAAGCGCCTCGCGCTCGGCGCCTTCATGAGCGGCGAGCGTTCGGGCGACGATCGCCTCTTCGAGCAGAAGGGCGATAGCTATCTGCCGGAGGAAATCTCGAGCGATCGGACGGCGAGCGCCGGTAGCTTTGGGCTCTTGATTCGCTCGCTTCTAGCGGATGCGCGTGAAGCGGGGCGTGTCCAAATGACGGTCGCCGCTTGGATGGACTTCATGAGCGGCTTCATATCCAGCTATGTCGAGCCGCGCACGCCCGAAGATGAACGCGTATTGCGCAAGTGTTTGCGCGAAGTGGCGGCGCTCAGCTCGATGGGTTTCGGCGGAAAGAAAGTAGGCTACTCCGTTGCCCGCGAGCTCGTGCGTTCGGCACTTTTCGGTTTGAGCGGTAGCCGTGGCCAGTACCTGGTCGACGGTATCGTTGTGTCGAGCTTTCTCCCCATGCGCGCGATCCCGTTCAAAGTCATTTTCGTCGCCGGAATGGGAGAAGATCATTTTCCGACGATCGATCGCAAGAACCCGTTGGATCTCGGAGATGCACAGGAACGTGCTGGAAACGTGTCAGCACGTGAGCAAGACAAGTATATTTTTCTCGAAACTCTCCTGTCCGCGCGCGACAAGCTCTACTTGACTCATGTTGGGCGCGACGAGCTCACGGGCGAGCGCCTCTCGCCCTCGTCCGTCCTGCTGGAGCTTCGAGAAACTCTTAAACGAGGCTATGTAGACGAGCCTGTGAGCCGTCAATATCCGCTCCGACGTTATGACGACCCGAGAACCGAAGGCGCCTCCCCAACCGCGAGGCGGGAGGCGAGTGCCCGCGCTCTCGGCGAGAGCCTTCGTATGCATCTAGGGCGCTCACAGTTGCCTCCGCTCGCGAAACTCGACCTTCCCGACGCCGTGCGCGAAGCGCTGGGCTTGCTCGCACCTCCCGCCGCGTCCCCGGGCGTTGTCGACCGTGACACCGTCTCGCTTTCGGCGCTCCGTCAGTTCCTCGAATGCCCGCTCCAAGGCTCGGCCCGTTTCGTTTTGCGTTTGCGGGAGGACGACGGCGACCTTCTCGCGCGCGAGGACGAAGTGTTCCGTGCGACCGCGCTCGACCGCGCTCATTTACTACGGGCTGCCTTTCGCCGTGGCGGGGACCGCGCCGCCTATGACGAGGCGGCCCATCGGTTCGAGCTCAAGGGGACGCGCCCCACCGGCGCCTTCGGTGACGCGGAGCGCAAGCTGCATCTCGAAATTCTGGAATCGTGGCGCACCACCCTTAGCGAGGTCCTCGGAGATGCGGAGGAGCTCAATCTGTGTGCGCGTACACCTAAAGTTCTCACCCTTTCTGACAAACGGATCGAGCTATACGAGAGCGCACTATTTCTTATCGAGCGCGCGGGTCGCTCCGTTCATCTTTGCTCGAAGAAGCGCCCGAACTTTCACATACAAAAGGAATCTCTCAAAGGTTTTCTCGACCACGTCTTTCACTGCGCAGCGGGCCCCGACGAGCGCAGCGCTGCCCCCTATCGTTTCGTCGTCATCAATGCTCCTCCGAAGGGCAAGCCGAGCTCGAAGCAGTTCACCTTCGCCCCGATTTCTCGCGACGAAGCGAGGCGATATCTCGAGGTACTGGCAAAAGACCTGTGTCGGGGAGTGCACGACTACTTCCTTCCTTGCGAAGTCGTTTTCGCGGACCTCGCGAAGCTGTCCCTCTCGCGCACGAGCTCGTATTTCGGGCCGGTCGCTCATCCCGAAGAGTATGACGCGCTCGACGAGAACGCGGCGCGCGCAGTAGTGGAGCGGCGCTTCGGGCTCTACTACAAGAGTCTGGGAGTCGCGCGATGAGCCGGCGCGATCCGCCTCGCTACCCCAAGCCTGAGGCTTTGCTCCAACTTCCCGACTATGGGCATGCGATCATCGAGGCTTCGGCCGGTACGGGAAAAACGTTCACGATCGAGCACCTCGTCGTCGATCTCGTCATCACGCACGGTATCCCCATCGGTGAGATACTTGTCGTCACCTTTACCGAGAGAGCGACGGCGGAGCTCAAACGACGCATTCGCGGGAAGCTCGAGGAGCTTCTCGCGCTCGAGGAAACGACAACCGTCAGTTTGCCCGAGAATTGCTGGATCCTGGACGCGTCCGCAACGGAGCGCGTCGACCAGGCGCTCGTCGATTTCGACACCGCCTCGATCTCGACCATCCATGCTCTGTGTCACGCCGTTCTGACGGAGAACGCGTTTCTCGGTGGGCGCCTTTTCGAGCAAGAGCACGTCGACGAGCGTGCGATATTTGGCCGTGCGTTCATCAATGTGCTTCGAACGGAGCTCGCGCGCAACGATGAGCTCCTCCCCTACCTAACCGCTTGGCTCGAGACGCGCTCATCGAGCGTCAACACGCTCGAGGAGCTGCTCTTTCAAGCTGCGCGCCTTCGCGCCTCTTTAGCGCCGAGCTTCGACCCGGCGCGTCTCGCAAGCGCCGCGGAACGCTTGCCGGTCATCGGCGTAACAGCCACGCAGCTCGAGGACGCTCGGGTTCACAGAAGCTCGATCGACAAGGTGCTTCGCCATCTCGAAGCACTTCGCGACGCGACGAGTGAATACCACCGCTCGAAAGATGCCGCTGCGCTCATCGCCGAGCTCGACGACGTCGGTCTCTCATATTTGAGCTCAAAACTTTTGAGCTTTGGAAAATTGTCGGCGGCGATCGACGAGCTCCACGAAGCGTCAGTGGCGCTGTCGGCCGCCATCGTGGAGCGCTTTTTGCCACTCGTTCAGGAGCGGCTCGCTCGCATCAAACGTGAGCAAGGGCTCTTCGATTTTCACGACATGCTCGCTCTCGTGGAGAGAACCCTCACTGGCCCACGGGGAACGGAGCTCGCGGTCCAGCTGCAGTCGCATTACCGCTTTGCGCTCATCGACGAGTTTCAGGACACCGATGAGCTGCAGTGGAGTATCTTCCGCAAACTCTTCTTCGAAAGCGGTGCGAGCAACCCGTTGAGGCTCGTGGAGATCCGAAGCAGGCCATCTACGGCTTTCGAGGCGCGGACGTGCACGTCTATCTCGAGGCCAAGGCCGATCTCGTTGCGCGAAGCGCCGTAGTGCCCCTCGTCGAGAACTTCCGCTCGACGCCTGAGCTCATCGAGTGCTTGAACAAAGTGTTCGACCAACGCGGTGACACCCCTTTCTTTACCGGCAATATTCGCTACGAGCTTCCGCTCCAGGCCGGCCGGCCCGAGCTGCGATGTATCGGTGCCGACGGAGCGTCGCGCTCGCCACTCGTGCTCCTGCGCGGCGACGACAAGGAAGCTCTTCTGGATCAAATCGCTGACGAGATTCTGGCGCTCGAGAGCGACGCTTCGAGAAAATTGCGATTCGGCCCCGAGGGCGAAGAAAGACCGGTCGGCTCCGAGGAAATTTTCGTACTAACCCGAACGGCGCGCGAGGGGGACGAGGTCGGTGAGGCGCTCGCAGCGCGCGGCGTGGACTTCGCGTTCTATAAGCGGGACGGGCTGTTCGCCTCGCGCGAGGCGGAGGACGTCAAGAATCTGCTGGATGCGGTTGCGAGCCCGCACGACCGCTCGAAGCGTTTCCGCGCGTGGATGACGTCGTTTTTTGGCTTGTCACTTGCCGAGCTCGAGCGCGCGGCCGATCTTCCGTCGAGCGATCCTTTGATGGCACGGCTCACCGAATGGGGAGCTCTTGCGCACGCCAAGGATTTCGAAACACTTTTCCCGCGCATTCTGGAGCAAAGCGGTGTGCTCAGGCGCGAGTTTTTCCGTGGCCGTGGCGAGCGCGGATTCGTGAACATGACGCACCTATTCGAGATACTGCTAGAGGAGGTGCACCGCACACAAGCCACGCTTCCGGAGCTCGTGCGAACGCTGGAGCGCTTCATGACCGGCGCCGGTTTTCCGCCGGGAAGCGACCGCGACACCATGCGCCTCGAGACCGACCACGCTGTCCAAATCATGACGATGCACATGTCGAAAGGATTGGAAGCGGGGGTGGTATTTGTATATGCGTTCTCGAGTGGCCGCACTTCGAGTGTCCACGGCTACTACGAAGACGGCGAGCGCAAAGCCTATGTCGGGAGGCTGACCGACGCGCCGGACGGCGTTCAGGAATCGGTTGCGCGTGAGCGGCTCGAAGAAGATCAACGTCTTTTCTACGTCGCGGCCACGCGCGCGAAAGCCCGCCTCTACCTTCCGTGGGTGCCGGCGGACATGGCAGGGCTCGGCTGCTACGCACAGCTCAACCGAAGGCTCAACGACATTCATAATGAGCTCGAGGTTCTCGAAGCCTCTTCGCCGAAGCCCAACCCTGCCGGCGAAAGCTCTGCTGCAAGCGTCGCGCTCGACAACTGGACGCCGCAACCGGAGCTCCTGAGCGCCCCAGATTCGAAGCATGCCTATGACCTACTTCGCGCCGAGCATCGCGGTCTCGTCGTCACGTCCTACTCACGGATGAAACACTTGCGTGGCGGATACCGGCCGCCCATCGACGAGCCGGCGGATCTCGAGAACGTCGAGGAAGCCGGACTCCCGCGCGGTACCGCCACCGGTGTCTTTCTTCACGAAGTGATCGAGCACCTCGACTTCGAGACGTTGACGGGGGATCCGGACGCGGAAACGTGGTGCAACCGCTCGGAAGTCTCCGAACTATTTCGTCGCGCGATGCGAAAAAACGGAGTCGATCCGCGGTTTCGGATGGAAGCCGAGCGGCTCGTATACACGGCGATGACATCCCCGGTCTCGTTCGGCGATTACCGGCTCGAACAAGGGTTCGCGTCCGTAAAGGACGAGCTGCGCGAAATGGAGTTCGTCTACCCTTACCCCGAAGCCGACGCCGAGCTCCGCCGCGGTTTCGTCAAAGGCTACGTCGATTTCGTTTTCGACCTCGACTCCCGGACGTTTTTCTGTGATTTCAAGAGCGATGTGCTGCCCGCTTTCGACGCGAAGACGCTCGCGTCGCACGTTGGGCGCAACTATACCCTTCAGGCCAAGCTATACACGCTCGCGCTCGTCAAAATGCTCGAAGTTGACGCCGAGGAGAATTACGAGGCGCGTTTCGGCGGACTTCTTTACTGCTTCTTGCGCGGCATGCCCGAGCGAGGGCTTTACTACGAGCGTCCGTCTTGGTCTACCTTGGCAGCGTGGCGCGACGAGCTGACGCGGGAGACGCGCCTTTGAATCTGACGCCGCTCGGCACCGTCCGCCGTCGCCTGGGTGCGCCCGAGCCTCGAGCGGCACCGTTTCCGCAGTGGCTCGTTGACGGTGCCCGCGAGCGAGGTCTCGATGAGGCGATGGTCTACATGGCGTGGGAGCTTGCGCGGGTCGAGACGAACAGAACGCCCCGTGAGCATGAAGCGCTCGTGACGCTCGTGGTGTTGACGATGGTCGCGCTCCAGGAAGGAAGCACGCGTCTTCCCAGGAAGAGGCTAGATGAGCGCTTCGTCGACCTTGGCGCGGAGGCGGAGCACTACGACGCGGCAAAACGTCTCATCGAAGGCGGCTCTGAGATACTGGGTCAACCGGGAGACTACAAGCCGCTCATCGTCGCGGGCGACTATATTTATCACCAGCGCATCCATCGTCAAGAACACGAGCTCGCCGAGCGGTTGAGCGCGCGGCTAAAAGTGAAACCGCAATATCACGAATATGCCGACGTTCTCGACGCGCTCGATCGCGTCCTTGGACATCGCGCCGCTATCGGAGGTCGCCAAATTCAGCTCTCGGCTGGGCAGCAACAGGCGATTCGAACGGCCGCCACCCGCCCGCTAACTCTCATTTCCGGCGGCCCGGGCACGGGAAAGACTTCAGTCGTGATTTCTCTTCTGAGGGTGCTCGCGAGACTCGAGGTTCCAATGGGAAGCGTCGCCCTTGCGGCTCCGACGGGCAAAGCCGCGCGCCGGTTGGACGAGTCCATACAGGCCGGACTCGGCGCCGTTGCCGAGCCAAAGATCATCGACGCCGCGATAGCCGCGCCCTTGGCCGAACCTAAAACTCTCCATCGGCTCCTGGGCTATTCACCGCGCACACGCCGCTTCCGCTACGACGAGCGCCATCCCCTCCCCGCGCGCGTGGTCATCATCGACGAAGCGTCGATGATCGATCTCGACCTCATGCATCGCCTGATGCGCGCCATCCGGCCCGAGACGCGGCTCGTACTTCTCGGGGATGCCAACCAGCTGCCACCCGTCGGCGCCGGCGCGGTCTTTCGCGACATCGCCCGAGCCGGCGGGAGCCAAGCGACAGTAGCGCTTCGAGACAGCTATCGCATGGATCCGAAAGACTCCGCCGGACGCAATCTGTGGCTGGTGTCGCAGAACATTCACGCAGGCGAAGCGCCGTCGCTCATAGGACCTTCGTCCAAACCGGAGGACTCGGTCTCGATCCGCGAGAGTGCGGAGCAGGTGTTGTTTCGAGGCGCTGAGCTGATGGAAGGCGAGCGCGATGCGTTTCTCGATCGGTGGATGCGTGAGCGAGTGATGACCCCGCGCTTTCGCACGCTCGTCGAGAGAAACGATCCCGACGGCGAGACCCTCGCGACCATCGAAGCGCATCTCGGAAGCCACCGGATCCTGTGCGTCACCAACGCGGATGTCGCGCGCATCAACGGATTCTTCCAACGAGCTCAGAGCTCGCGGCTCGGAGAGCCGGTGATGATGCTGCGCAACGATCACGAGCGCGGGCTCTTCAACGGTGATTCCGGCGTCTCGCTCAGGAGCGGCATCGTTTTCAAAGGAAGAAGCTTCGACCCCGTGCTTCTCGAACGCGACCTCGCGCCCGCTTATGCGGTAAGCGTGCACAAGAGCCAGGGTTCGGAATACGATCACGTCGCCCTGGTCCTCCCCAAGCCCGACCATCCGCTGCTCACGCGTGAGCTTCTCTACACGGCGATGACGCGGGCCCGAAAATCCGTCACCATCCTGGGCAGCCGAGACGCCCTCGCCGCCGGTATCAGCCGGATCGTCGAGCGATCGACAGGAATTCTCGAACAGCTCGCGTGAAATGGTTCCTTTTCATAATAGCAGTGGACATGAGAGATGAAGAGCCAATGTCCGAGGTGCAAGGCGAAGCTGAGGTGGTTAGAGCTCTCGCGTATGTCTACGGTGTTGAAGTGGCGCGCCGCAGTGTAATCCCCGAAAATTCCGGTGCTCCGGGTTTTAGCCTTTATCCTTAGTCGTTTCCCACGTTCTTGTGCCACGCGGCCAGTAAACACCGCGCGATCCGGCGACTGTAAAACACAGCTGCAGCCGATAGAGTTATCAACTCGTCAACTGCGGGTCGCAGCGTCGCTGACCGAGCTGTCACGGGTCTTGCTCGAGCTTCACGCTGCGCGTCGGTAGTCGCCTTGAACGCCGCCGAGGACTGGAAGTCGAATGACACTTCCGTTGCTCGGACAATGCTGCGCGAATTTTAGATCCGAACATGGATCTGGGATCCCGCACAACCCTTGATGCGGTCGAGCTCCATGAAAAAATCGGATGTACTCCGAAACCACACGATAAACGTGGGCTTCACCGAAGAAGACAAAATGATTGAGCGCTTCCTCGCGTAGAGTCCGGTTGAAGCGTTCGATATGCGGCGTCTCCTGCGGACATCCTGGCGTGATGGGAATGCCACGGATGCCTATGGTTTCCTTCAGCCAATAATCAAGGTGTGAGCCATAGCCAAGGTGCGACCGGCGGTCTTTACCAAACTGGCCGTAGATCCCGTCGTTGTCGTGAATCAAGATCCTTGGCTGCACGCCGAAGGCTGTGGCCTCTCGAATTTGCTGCTTACCCATGCGAGTGTGGGATTGCAGGTTACGTTGAACCCGATGATCTTCCGCGTTGAAATCTCCATAATGATGAAGATATAGACTACGGAGAATAAGGCAGTGTGCTGCACCAGGAAATCGCAGGACCAGATCTCATCTTTGTGGTTCTTCATGAGTGTCCTCCAGGTCTGCCCGGTACGAGTGCGGTGCTCGGGTCGAACCATGTATTTCTGCACAGTGCTCGCAGCGTGTAGGATACCGAGCTTCAATCGAAGTTCGTCAACAATCCGATCTGCACCCCAGCCGGGTTCGTCGATGGACATTTGACGGATCAGGTCCTGATGCTGCTTTGGAATTCGCGGTCGACCGGTTTTCTCGCACTTTTTTCTCCAGAAAATCTTGAAACCCGCGGCATGCCAACGAAGGACCGTTCTCGGTTGCACGAATCTCAGGCACGTTCAGAAACTTCGATAACCCATGGAGAAAAGAACCCAGAAGACCCGGTCTTCAGTCTTGAGTCTCGGTTTAACTTTTAGCTGGCCGTAGACCGCGAGTTGCTGGCGCAGCGCCATGTTCTCCATGGCGAGGTCGTTACGCGTCCCCAACAGCGATCGAAACAGCCATGCGAGGGTCCGAAATAGCAAACGCATCGGCTTATGATGACCGAACGGGGCCTTCGCGACTACTAAGAAAAATCGTTTGGTTTCAAATAGAATCGACTTTTCGGGGATTACAATGGAGCGGATCGAGCGATGGGATCTGATGCTCGCGAACCGGCTGCGTGACGGCCTCGAAAAGATCCCGCACGTGAAGCTCGCGTCGCCGGCGGATCGCCGTTTCGTGTCCGCGATCACCACGTTTGGTGTCGAGGGCGTCGACGGCAAGAAACTCCAGCAGGACCTCTGGGCTCGCAAGGTGCGCGTGCGGGCACAAGGTGGCGAGCGCGGCGTTCGACTCTCCGCTCATCTTTACGTGAGCCCCGCCGACATCGACACCGTCCTCGAGGTGGTACGCTCCTATAGCGGCTGACCCGACGATCCGAAACGATGAAAAAGTAAAGCCAGGCACCGATCTAGACCGGGCCGTCGATCGACAGCAAGCGATCGACCTCGGCCGCCGCTGCCTCTAACCGCTCTCGACCCGGACCGCTAAACTCTCCGAAGTGGAGTCGGCGGTTCTTCAGCGCGCCACGGAAGAGCGCATGCATCTCCTCGCGGCGGTCGCCACGGTCTCTCTGATCCCCGTCGGGAATCCAGGGAACGTCGATGTAGGACAAGAGGTAGAGGTCCGCGGCTCTTTCTAGCAAAGCCGCCTCGACCCATTCCGGGCAGTCGCCATAGTAGTGATGACTATAGACGACTGTGCTGAGGAGATCGGTGTCCTGGACGAGTAACCGAGCGGCGGCGATCGCCTTCTCGTCCTCGAGCGCGATCTGGCCTCGCGCGATGGCGTCCACGTCTTCATAGCCCGGAGCCGCGCCTCGCTCGCGTACGTACTCGCGCGCGTATTCCGGCACCCACACCGTCTCGTAGTGAGCCGCGAGCGCCTCGGCGAGCGTGGTCTTGCCGGTGCACTCGGAGCCGGTGACGACGACGCGTATCACGAGACGGACGCCCGCATCGATCCTCGCCACTGGGCGAAGCCCATCGCCGCGAGCCCGAGAAAGATCGTGTAGAGGCCCGCGGTAAGGTAGAGCTCTTTGCGCAAGAACATGCCGACGTAGAAGATGTCGACCGCGATCCATACGAGCCAGTTCTCGAGGAGCTTCCGAGCCTGCATCCACTGGGCTGCGATGCTGAACGACGTGAGCAACGAGTCCATGAACGGGAGCGAGGCATTCGTGAACCGCGTCAGTGTCTGGCCAAGAACGACGCCTCCGAGCGCCGCGAGCGCAAAAAGTACGATTCCGGTGCGGTTCGAGCTGCGCGCCACCGAAAGCTCGCCGTCGTCGGCACCGCCATGGCGCCACGACCACCAGCCGTAGGCGGCGAGGCAGAAGTACAAACCCTGAAGCCCCATATCCGCGTAGAGTCGGGCATCGAGAAAAACGAGGGAGTAGAGAGTGACACTGACCATCCCGAGCGGCCAACACCAGATCACCTGACGTGTTGTGAGATAGACCGCGGCCAGCGTGACGATGACCGCCGAGAGCTCGAGAAAATTCAGAAGTCCACCTCGAGCGACACGACGAAATGGCGCGTCGCCAACGGGTAGAAGAACGCGATACCGTCGAGTGAATCCATTCCCGTGCCACCGTCGCGCACGAGGAACTGATAGCTGTAGCCTCCCGGGAGCTGATCCCGGTTGTCGAGAAGATTATTCAGGAAGAGAGTGACGCGCGCATCGACGCCTTGCCACCACTGCCCCAAACGCTGCGAAGCACGCAGGTCGAGATTGGTGAAGGACGGCGTCCGGAACCGCGGGAGGTCCGTGTTGTCGAGCTGCGACGTCGCCACGTAGCGGCCCATCAGCCCGACGCTCGTCGTCGCGCTCGCCCATTCCAGACCGAGATTGAGCAAGACCTGAGGCGTGAGGAGCGGTCGAACGTTCTCGTACATGATGGGCTCGCTCCCTAGAAAAGCGCCGTCGGCGTCGTAGACATCGTAAAACTGCGTCCATTCCTTGATACGGTTCCCGCTCAGATTCAGGCTGTGAAGGACGGACCAGTTATGGATCGGCACCCACTTGAGATCGACTTCGACCCCGCGGCGGTACGAGCGATCGACGTTGCGGCGGAGCGGAAGGCCAACTTCCGACAGCTCTCCGGTCAAAGCAATCTCGTTCCGGAACTCCATGAAATAGGCGTTCGCTTGCAGGCTCACTCGAGGCGTGCTCCAGTTGATGCCGCCTTCGAAGTTCACGACCGATTCCGGCTTCACGGCTTCGAGATCGTGGGGCACGGTGGCGTTGTCCTCGCCGAGAAGAAGATCGAGCCGGCCCGGCTCGCGCTGGGCTCGTCCAATCGATCCGTACAAGCTGAGTCCGGGGGCGAGTGTTTGCCGCACGCCGAATTTGGGATCGAGGAAGTTCCAATCCACGGAGCCCAAGTCGATATCGCCTTCGTAAGTAAACCCCGCCCAACGCCAATGAAGGTCCCCGAACAAGAGCGTGTTTCCGAGCTGGTACTCGAGCTTGCCGAAAGCGTTCGCGGTCTGCTTGAAGCCCGTGTTGGTGTAGAGACGGCCGCTGGTCTCCGTATCGAGGAAATGGTCGCCGCTGAAATCGTTGTAGTGCACGCCGAACGTCGCGGAAAGATCGTCTTTGCGGGTGCTCAGCGTGAACATACTTCCGAAGAACCCTTGGTCGATGCCGAAGCGAAGAAGCTCGTTCTGCGCCACAGGGTCGTCCCAAAGCTGGAACCAACCATCTGCACCGTTGTAATAGAACGATGCCGTCATGAGGGAATCGCTCCCGAGCTCCCGCATATATTTGAGCTGCGCGAAGTCTTGGCCGAAATTGTCGCGGTCTTCTTCGGTCAGAGGATTGAAGCGCCGGTTCTCGTCCAAGGTGTCCGGGTCGACGGCCAGATAGGCGAGCTGCGATTTCTCATCTCCCGAGAACCCGACGAACGTCAGCGAGGACCGCTCACCCTGCCAACCCACGTTCAAGAAGAACGTACGGTGCTCGCTGCCGGAGCGCTCACGATAGCCGTCCGTGTTCGCGTAAGAGAAGCGCCCGCCAACGTAGAGCCCGTTATCGAAAACGCCGGACTCGTAACCGACCGAGGCACGCGCCGTGTCGTAGGAGCCGAGCACGAGCCGGGCGTCGCCGCCGTGGCCGCGAGCGGGCGCGGGGCTCGCGAAGTTCACCGAGCCGCCAAAGGCGGGGGAGCCGACGGTCGTGGTGCCCACGCCGCGCTGGATCTGAATGCTGTCGACGGCGCTCGTAAAGTCGTGGAAGTTGTTGAAGAAGAGTGCGTGCTCCGCCGGATCACCCAAGGGAGCGCCGTCGAAGGTCATGCTGATCCGCGTTTGCTGGATCCCGCGCATGCTGAAGTAGGAATAGTTGGCGCCGATACCGGAATCCGAATACCAGTTCATCGAAGGCGTGTATTCGAGAAGCTCGGGGACGTCCTGACCGTAGCTGAGCTTTTCGATCTCCTCACGATCCATATTGCGCTTGGTCACGGGCACGTCGTCCCCGGCGCGGATGCCGACGACAGTGATCGACTCTTCGACGGAGGCGACCCAGTCCAGTCGAAGCTCGATCGGTTCCGCCGGGACCTCGATCCGCCGCCGCAAACGTCGATAAGCTGGATGGGACACGGTCAGCTCCGCCGTACCCGGTGGCAGTGAAAGCTCGAAGCTCCCGTCCTCCCCAGTCAACACGGACGGTCGCCCATCCGCTTCAACGCGCGCTCCGGCGACAGGCTCATCGGTAGGCGCAAAAACGGTGCCCCGCACGAGCGCCTCATCCTGCGCCCACGTGACGGCCGCAAACCCGCAAAAGAGCAGCAGCGCGGCGGCGCGGCGGGGGTGGATTTGGTTTCGGTTCGCGAACACGATCATTCCTCCCTCGAAGCCGGAGATGACCGAATCGCGGTTCGGAAGAATGAGCTGCCGTTTCCTACGCCGGTATCAACCGGATCAGGTTCCGAGTGTTTGCTCTCAGGCCGATACGCCACCCCTAGGCTTCACTTCGCACCAAGCCTTCCGCTTTTGGCGCCCGATGTCAAGGCGGCGCGGCGGCGCTGGATCCCTTTTCGTACTCGGGCGACGACGAGGTGGGCCTGTCCCTCGTCAATACTCGTCGGCCTGTGAAATCAAGGACTTACAACCCACTTGAGTTCCGGGCCGAAGAAGGCGAAACTTCGCCTGTGGTCCGCAAAAAAACAAAGTCGGCCGGTCGAGCCGGCAACGGAGTTCGCTGATCGGGTCGCTCCGACGAAATCGATCAGGACGCACGTGTCGAGTTCGCGAAGCTTGCGCGGCGTTCAGACCGTAGAAATCGGGCTCGAGTGCAGACGCCTCGAAGACGTCGGAAGCGCTGCGTCTGAGGGCTTCGCCCGCTCAGGCGGCGCGTGCCAACCGATAATCGTGATGGAGCGCGCCGAGAATCGGTAGGGAAACGACACGGAATCCAGTTGGAATAGAGTGCCTCGGCGAAGCAGGATCGACAGGAAGATCGCTCGCCGGCTCAGGAACATTGGGTCCCAGTGATGAATGCGGCCGCGCTCGATTGTAGTAGTCACGCCATTCGCACAACAGCCGACGCAGGTGCTTCTCCGACAGCGGGATGAGGAAGTCCAAACACTCTCGGCGGGTGGTGCCGGTCAGTCTCTCGCAATAACCATTCGCTTGCGACGCGAATGGGGGCGTCCTCAACACCCTGACGCCCATCGCTCGCACGGACCTCCGTAAATCTTCGGAGAACTTGGTATCTCGGTCCACGATCACGAAGCGATAATCGTGCTCGCACGGTATCGCTTCTCGGAACTGCTGCAAGGTCCACTCCGCGGTCGGATGCGTGGTCACGTTCACGTGGAGAATCCTGCGGGTACCGACTTCCATCACGACGAAGACGTAGAGGAATTGGAACCGCGCCGTGACAACGGTTAAGAAGTCGGCGGCGATGATCGCCTTCGCATGATTGCGAACGAATGTGGACCAAGCGTTGCGATGAATCGCGTGCGCCTCGGTGGCTGTCATCTGGACTCGGAATGTACTTTCGCACTGTGCGCGGCGACACTCGGATCCCGAGCTTGACGAGGAGCTCATGAGCGATTCTTTCTTCGCCCCAACTGACGTTCGCGATCGCCATCTCGACGATCAGCTTCTTGAGCTCTTCTGGCACAGGCGGACGTCCTTTGCGTCGAGATTTCCACCGCCAAAACAGACGAAATCCTTTCCGGTGCCATCGGACGAGCGTGTCCGGCTTCACGACGATGAGGACATTCTTCCAGTCGAACAGCCGAGCCAGCGCCACCATCGTGAACCTCGTCGCGTTGTCGGTACGGCGCGGCGTTTGCTCACGCTCGACGAAGAATATGAGCTGCTTTCGGAGAAAGAGATTCTCCGCAGCAAGAGCACCTTGCGAACGGACAAGATTCCGAGCGAACGCGATGGCGTCGAGGAGAACGGGCACAATATTCGAGAGCAGTCGCAAGAACGAGCCTTTCCACGTTCAGAATGACGACCGTCACCCCGTCGGGCCAATCCTGGCAGGTCTAAACCGCGGAATCAACGCCGGATCGAGTTTTTGCGGAGCACAGGCCCGCTCGGTGCTCCTCAGCGCTCAGAAGAACTCGAAATCCGACCCGCTCTTCACATGGGCTTTACAAGTACAAAAGCGCACCGGACATAACAAAGCCGCGATCGCCACGGCGAACAAACTGGCCCGTATCGTCTTCGCTGTACTCAAGCGAGGAACTCTGTACGAGCCGAACTTGGCGCGTTGAATCCGGCATGAACGTTTCTCAATCGCTACTATGAATTAGGATGATGGCAAACACAGTCCTCTGTTCCCGGGTAATCGCCGATAGCTCTTCTGGCCTCCATCGCGAGGGCCGCGAGCGCGATAGGCAACCCGGGCGTCCTCGAAAACTCCATCGTGGCCCGGAGAAAATAAGCTCCTTGGCCGAAGATACGGTTGTAGGTACTGCTCGCCATCTATCGATCTCAATGCAGCGAATTGAAACGCCTGTCGAAGTTACATGTGCTCGAGGGGCTGTGAAAACAGATGATTGAACTTTACGCTCTTCAGCATAATCTGGGGTCGAAACCCTTTGCCCATCGCCCCTTCAGCAGACCACGGTGCTCGGCCGTGTCAAGGTTTCCCTCGCTTCGCTCGGCGGCTTCGCCGACCTTGACATGGCCTGCGCGCCGTGGTCCCAGCAACTATGGGCGATGGGCAAACGGGGGGCTCCGGGATCCGGGGTTTCACCCACACGCCACACACTACAAATGCATTCCATTACCAACTCCGAGAGGAGGCTGCCAACAAAATCGAAACTTTCTATTGACAGAGGAGTCCAGATAAAGGGCTAGGCCAAAGGCCGAACTGCAATTAATGGAGCAACGCAGCCAGCGTCGAAAAGGACCAGGAATTTACGGCAGGATTAGCGGGTTCGAGTACTAGTAGGGGTAACCTCGAAGCCTTGGCGTCCCGGGCTTCCACTTCGGTAGGGGAGCGAATCCCTCACGATTTGGCATCTTCACCTTCGGCAAACTCTTGGCGTCGAGTACCTCGTCCTCCGGGATGACATCGTTCTTGTAGAGCAGAAAGGCCGTCAGCGCGTAGACCTCGTCGGCGGTTAGCGTCCCCTCTGCATCGAGAGGCATGGCGCGATTGATGTAGTCCCATACTGTCGTCGCGTACGGCGAGCGGATAGGTAGTACTCGCCCCAATTCCCAGGGGTCGACATTTGGCTCCGCTTCGGCTTTTAGCAAAGTGGGAGCTAGGCCCCCTTCGCCCTTCGCCCCGTGGCATACCGCGCACCCTGTCTGCCGATAGACCAGCGCGCCTTCCTTGGCGGTTCCGCGCCCCGGCGGGAGTTCCTTTCCCGTAGGACTGATAGAGATATCCCATGCACGGATTTCTTCTGCACTCGGGGTGCTTCCCACACCATACGTAGGCGACTGCGCCAGCGCGGAGCCCCCGAGGAGCATCAGAAACGGGAGAAGCCTAAGAATTCCCATTGTGAACCCGCCCATCGCTGGCGACCCTCCACGGCTGAATGGAATTGTCCTGGCCTGGCACTCTGTATGACGGATCCAGGGGCGCGTTAAAGAACTCGGCGACTTGGGCTCGCGACGGTTGTACCTGGCCCAGTTCGTCCGTGCAGCGCGAAAGGAGCTCGGTCTCTTTTCCGTCCCAATTCCAGTTGAAGCTGAATCGGGTATGCGCCATGCGATATGCCGTCCCCCGAATCTCGGCGTCCATCCAGTGCCGGCCGCCGTCGGTGGATACCTCCACCCTGCGAATGGCGCCCCCACCGGACCAGGCCAAGCCGGTGATCTCGTAGAATCCGCGGCCGGGCAGCTGCTGTTCCCCCGAAGGAAAGGTGATGACCGATTTCGGTCCGATCTGGTAACCCAGCGCAGCATGTTTCGGGTCCTGACGAAGATGCCCGTAGTCGTTGTAGGTCATGTAGTACCGGTCCACCACCTTGATTCGCCTGAGATACTTCGTGTTAAAGATCCCTTCGAAGCCGGGAACCAGCAGCCGCAGCGGAAAACCTTGCTGGGGACGCACCGCCTCGCCGTTCATGCCGTAGCACACCAGACAGTCGTCCATGGCCTTCGCCATGGGAATGCTCGACGCTCCCTTCACTTCCTCCGTCCCTTCCGCAACTATCCAGGACGCCCCGCCTTTCACGCCGGCCTCCTTGAGCAGCAAAGACAGGAGCACTCCGGTCCATTCGGCGCAGCTGGTCATTCCGTGCGTTTCCTGAACTGTCTTATGCTGGGGCCTCGAACGGTTCCCCGCACACTCGATGAAATGAGGGCGGGTTACGGAAGGGAGACGCTTCAAGTCCTCCATGGTGAAGGTCAGCGGACGGTCCACCATGCCGTGGATCATGAGACGATGCTCCCGGGGATCGATGTCCGGAATGAAGGAGCCACGGGTGGTCCCCACAAAGTGGAGCGAGGATGGTGTGAGCATCCCCACCGAATCCTGAAGCGGAGCCGCCACATGAAAAACGAGCCCAAAGCCATCGGGCGAAGGCCTACCGCCGGGCGGGTGCGGGATGCGTACGGACGTCACGAAACGGGAGCGCTCGCCATAGGCGATCAGTTCATCGCTGCCCTTGATGAACGTTCCAGATGCTGGTGTCTGCCCGAGCGCGGGCTCTACAGACCCCAAGGTCAAACCACCGGTCACCGCGGCGGCGCTTTTTAGGAATCCCCTTCGATCAGGTCGTTTCGAACCCATCGGTCTCTCCTTCGCAAATTGAGTTTACCCGGAAATCGCTTCCCCGGCAGTTGACTGTTCGGAGAGAAATATACTCCTTAGTCGGCTGTAAGTACAGGCTTTTAAGCAGTTCAGGCCACAAGAACCAGTACCAAGAGTAAAACAGCCTGTCGAATCCCCTGCGCGGAAGTGGGACTATAGCGCGAGGCGGAAACGATCGACCCCGTTTGGTCAAGAAATTCGTCCGTCACGTCGACCGCGTGGCAGGCCCGGGTTGACACGGCCGTATTACACGAATTACTCCGACTCAATCAGGGTACGTGTGATCGCCGACCAATACAGGAATAGGCCGACCATACTGAGACTGCCGAAAATGAACACCGCTTCAAGGCGACCAGACAGACCCCAAAACCAGTATGAGTCCTCAGTGCCTTCCAAGCATCGAACCACATTATCAGCGAACGCCGCGAAGAAGAGCATCGAGCTCCAGTAGAGCGGGTTGTGATGCTGCTCAAGTGGGTTGCCTTCGTCCCGGGAGGATGTTTCCCTGGCCTCAGCAAAGGATAGATAGCCAAAGCCCGCAACCACGTAAGCGATATTGAAGCCCACAAAGATCAAGATGGGTAGTGATACTCGCCACCACGACCAGTCGCTGAAAACGGCCAGCTTCAGGAGTGCCACGATCAAAGTGAGGGCGCCGAAGACAAAGAACCCGGTGGTCTGAATTTCCTTCTCGCCGGCCGTGCCTTCAGTTCTCATGCCGCCTCGCGGTGGTAGTATCTCAGCAGCCCACCGAGCCGTTCCCGACAGCGGATGGGCCGTTCGCGGGGGCCGCTGCTTTCTACAGACGGAAAGAGAATGACGTTTTCCTTGCCTTGATGGTTCCTCTCTCCGTGATAATGAGCGAGATAGGAAGCCAGACACCGTCTGAGTGCTGGCTCGCCGAACAAGATCAGCTTCGACAGACATTCTTCCTTCACAGACCTCACCCAGCGTTCCGCGAAAGAGTTCAAATTCGGCTTCTCGCAGGCAGCTTGACGGGCTTGACACCAACCGCCTCGATCGTCAGCCGGAACGACTCACAAAACTTCGAGTCCCGGTCGTGATGAGGTATCGGCTCGAGGAGAGAAACCCGACTTCCGCCATGGTCACATTCCGCGCCACTTGGGTCATCCACGGCCCGTCTGGATAGGGTGTGATGCCGGCGATATGAACACGTCGCGTTGCCAGGTGAATGAAGAATAAAACGTAGTACGTGACTAGCCCGGACTTCGTCCACACCTCCGCCGTGAAGAAATCCGTCGCCGCAAGAACGTCCATGTGCGAGCGGATGAACTCCTTCCAAGTCGTTGTCTTTTCTCGCTCCGGCGCTGGCGGTATATCGTGGCGCTTCAGTATGTTGCCGACAGTTTTATCGCTCACTCGGTGCCCAAGGTTGGCCATGGCGCCGGCAATTCGATCGTAGCCCCATGATCGGTTTTCTCTCGCGAAGCGGAGAATCAGCTGTTCGATTTCATCGTCGATTTGGGGTCGCCCCGGATACGTGCGGTTCTTGGAACCGTCGAACTTCCTTGCGACGAGCTTGCGGAGCCACCCGAGAATCGTATCGGGCCTGACGATACTCGCTACTTCTTTCAGAGCCTGCTTGCCGAGCTGCTTTCCGATTCCGGCCAGGGTTCGCCGCTCGCCGTCGCTCAGGCGCAAATGACCCTGGAGCCGATTTCGAAGGATCCGATTCTCGGTGACGAGGTACTCGTTGCGCAGCAGCAACTCCTGATCAATCGATCCCGTGATGTAGGCCAGCAATTTTTTCCAGTCCATTACGTCTCCTTTCGAAGAGCTAAGTACCAGACCGGCGAGGTCGGTTTCAAACGGCCGCGGATGTGGAGTCGAAAGAACTCGGAACTTGCTGGCCCGCAGCGCGTTCGAGTATTTTGACCAAACGGGTTTGCGGGCGGTTCCAACATGAATCCTCAAGCCCGTGCTATCGATCATCAGGTGGATGGGTTGATTGCTTGCGGCTTTCGGAATCCGCAGCTTCTTGCGGAGCAGCCTCGAGCGCCGACACAACGTCGAGTAGTCCGGGATCTCGATACCCAGCCCGAGAAGCGAGGCGATCGAGTGCAAGAAGCCTTCGGTTTGTCGGTAGGCGAGCTTGTACACCATCCGGACAACCAGGCCCGTTTCAATCGCCATATCTGAATAGACCCGTTGACCGCCAGGCTTACCGGTCTTGTCGGCCTTCCAGTCGATTGCCTCCTCGTCAAACCAGACTGTCAAATCGCCCCGGCGGCGCAGCCCTTCGTTGTATTCCGCCCAGTTGCGAACGTCGTACTTCTTCTGCTTCGCGTGCTTGTACTGGCTGCGCTTGGGATACTTCATGGTCGAACATACCTCGGCCACCGCCATAGGCAGATTTCGCTGTCAGCCAGAGCGGTGCGACATCGCCAGGTTGATCTTGAAATCACCTCCCAGTTTGTAGCGCTCGAGAAAGGCGACCACCGCCGAGACGTCGTAATCGTACTCGTGCTTGGAGGGCTCCATCGGCTTGGGCTCGATGAGGAACGTTCCCTCGAACCCTTTGGCGCGACCGTAGTCCCGGGCCGTGGCGAGGAACATCGCCACATGATCCAGCTCTCGCTTCATGTCGGTGTTGAGGAGCGACATGTACCCCTCACGTGTCCAACGGTGCGAGACACGCTGAGCTACGGTGAATCAGCCGGTCGAGCCGGCCAACCTCTGGTCTCGACTATAATTCACTCGAGCAGGAGGAACTGGCAGTGATGTTCCGTTTCGACGACTACACCCTGGACGCGAAGACGGGCGAGCTCCGCAAGGGCGGGGAGCTCGTCAAGTTGAAGCCGCAGCCGGCGCAGGTTCTTGGGCTGCTGGCCAGTCGTGCCGGCGAGGTCGTCACCAGAGAAGAGATTCAGAGGGCGCTCTGGCAGGACGACACCTACGTCGACTTCGATCTCGGCATCAACTCCTGCATCCGCCAGATTCGCATCGCGCTCGAGGATGATGCGGGGAGTCCGCGCTACCTTCAGACGCTGGCTCGCAAGGGCTACCGGTTCGTCAACCGGACGTCTCGTCAGGCGGCCGCAGAGGAAGTCAAAAGCGATGCTCAAGGCGCCGGCACAACAACGACAACTCCGTCCCGCGCATCGAGCGCGGGCTCGCCGGGCGGTGACGTCGGACGAAAAACTTTGATGTGGATCGCGCTGGCCGTGCTACTGGGTCTCCTCGCGTTATTTCTGGCACTCCGGAGAACCGATGCGCCGCCCGCGCGCGTCGTCACGCGCGCGGTGATTCCACTCGTGCCCGGTAGCAGCCTTGCCGTCGATGGCGACCACACGAGCATGGCGATCTCGCCGGACGGTCGATACATCGCCTACGTTGCTCGAGACGGCGACGCGAGCCAGCTCTACTTGCGCGCCTCTGATCAGCTGGAGGCTCGCGCCATTGATGGCGCGGAGGGTGCCCGCCAGCCGTTCTTCTCTCACGACAGTCACTGGCTGGCCTTCTACGCCAGGGTGACTTCCATCGGCACGGGTCGCGTGTTGAAGAAGGTTGCCGTCAGCGGCGGGGCACCGGTCACGATCGCTGATTTGGCGGGTGCCCACCGCGGGGGAAGCTGGGGACCGGATGGCAGGATTGTACTGGGTACTCGACTCTTCGCTGGGGGGCTTTCGCAAGTCTGGCTCGAAGAAGGGGCAGCGGAGCCTCTCACCGTCCCGGACCGCGAGCGGCACGAAGAGAGTCACCGCTTTCCCCAGATGCTGCCGGGCGGAAAAGCGCTTCTGTTCACGATGGCGATGGCAGACACCGAATCCTGGGGCGAAGCTTCCATCGCCGTCCTTTCACTGGAGACCGGCGAGTACCGTGTGGTCCTGGAAGGGGCCGGTTCGCGCGCTACAGCCCATCGGGGCACCTCGTCTACGCGCGAGCAGGGGCTCTGGTCGCCGTAGCCTTCGACCTCGCCAAAATGCGAGTCACAGGCGATCCGGTGGAGGTCGTCGACGGGGTCGCCATGTCCAGCGGCGAGGGGCACGTGGAGTTCGCGCTGTCGCGAGAGGGCTCCATGCTCTATGCCCCAGGTGTTGTTTATCACTTTAATCCGTAATCCACCGCGATGAAATATCAAGAACGGCCACCACTCCATGAGGGTACGGGAGTGCTCGACGGCGTCAAGGGTTCGCTCGCTACGCGAGCCGCTACGCGCCCTTGACCCCGTCTGCGCCTCCCGTCTTCTGCTCGTACGTGGTTGCCGGTCGAGGTGAATCACGAATGAGAAATCTTCGCGATTCAATGTAAAAAACAACACCAGGCGAGGAGTGGGGAGCGAACTACACGGTGGTGTCCGTGGATCGAGACGGAAGCACGCAGCCGTTGATCGAAGGCCTCGACTTCGTTCGCGACCCGCGTTTCTCGCCGGATGGCCGTCGGCTAGCGTTCACGGCCGGTGGTCTCAGCTCGCAGGTATGGATCCGAGACCTCGACCGCGGCACGATGAACCCTTTGACGTTTGCCTGGGACAACCAGCTGCCTGTCTGGCCCCATGACGCTGGAGGTGCGGGTGATCGACATGCGTGATGTGTTCGTGAACGTGAACGTCGTCGCCGAGCCTCCACCTGGGAGGACGCTCTTCGAGGAGCCCGCGCGCTTCGAGAAGGTCGACTCCGTTGCCGAGCGGCTGACGCTCGCCTTGAGCGAAGGGGACAATACGATCGAGCTCTCAATCCACTACGGCGATCGACGGGCCGCTTTGACCTTCGAACGCTAGACAACGGCACTCGCGCGTCGAGGGGGCTCGAAAAGGCCGGCAAGGCGGAAGCCTTCCCGGTCTGAATGCGGCGTTCTATCTGCTGTATGGTGTGAACGACCGCCGCCCAAAGACAGCGGCCTCGAGCTTGCCAGCCCTCACTCTTGAGTTACCGGGACCCGAAGACGAGCGGGGCACTCCATCCCCCGCGAGAAGATGAGGCGGCCCTAACCTAACCTCAGAACTCCTCCAATAGGTTAGTCGATCGTCGGAACTGACCACGAGGGAAGGGCTTGGCGGTTTGTTGATTGTTAAATAAAAATAGCTAATTATTGTAGTTTCGATTATGCTCTTTCCATGGCAACTATGGCAGTTAGCGCGACACCGCTATTCACGGAACGTGCTCGTCTTGAGGTCACACAAGTCGAGGAGCACCGAGTAGTGCACCTCAATGGTCATCAAGTCGCCTGCTACGCTTGCGAGGACCGAGGCACGGAGCGGGTGATTGCGACGCAGCTGGCCGAGGCACTGCCTATCAAGGATATGGACATTGCAAGGAGCTTCGGGATGCATCCGGTCAGCCTGAGTCGATTCAAGGCGCAAGCCCGGGAAGCAGGCACCGCGGCGCTAATGCCGAAGAGGCTGGGACCGAAAGGGCCGAGCAAGTTGACGGCGCAGTTGGAGAGGCAGATTCGTGAGCTAGCAGCACAGGAACTGTCTTGTCGCGCGATCGCGAAACGGCTGTGTCGCGGGAAGCGAAAGATCAGCTACGGTCTCGTAGCTTCGGTACTGAAACGGGAACAATCTCAGGCTCAAGCGCCACTTGCCATGGAGTTGCCTGCAGCGAAAGTGGAGGCAAGTGAGAGGAAGGAGCTTGTGAGCGTCGGCGAGAGGCGGCACAGTCGCTACGCGGGTGCTCTGATGCTCTTTGCGAGCCTAACGAAGTTGGATCTGTTTGGGATCCTGGAATCCCTCGGGGTATCGTCTGGGCCGTCGCGACCGTTGGGGTGGAAGCAAGCGGTGTCGGCCTTTGTTTTCTGCTTCGCCCTACGTTTTCGCTCGGTCGAGGATTCGAAGAATGCTCTGCGTGAAGATCTGGGAGTTATTCTAGGTGAGCGGCGCTCGCCAAGTGTGCAAAGTCTACGCAAAAAGGTCTGTGCCCTAGCGGAGAGTGTGGACCCTGTGACGCTGTCCCGCGAGCTGTTTCGCAGCTATGTGAAATTGGAGCCGGTCTGGGAAGGGCTGTATTACATAGACGGTCACTTTTGTCCTTACTATGGTCAGCACGCGACGGCTAAAGGGTGGGACGCAAAACGACATTTGGCAGCGAAGGGGCATACAGATACTTACGTCCATGATGCAAGAGGACGAGTACTGTTCTTCCTCTCGCAGCCGTTGAACAGCTCTCTGGCACGTGCCATTCCTTCGCTGGTGGAAGAGATACGGCAAGTCCATGGGCAGGGCCCTTTCACACTGGTTTTTGATCGAGGTGGCTACAGTGGAAAGGTATTCCGGTATCTCAAGCAGCAAGGAATCGGCTTCCTCACCTATCTCAAGGGGCGAAAAGCCGGGCGGCGTTATCCCGTGAAGGAGTTTCAAACGAGCTGGTTCTCGTTAGACAACCAGCGCCATACGTATCGTGTGTACGAAAAGAAGACGCGAGTGACCGATGCTGGAATGGTGCGCACTATCGTGTTCATCGGTAACGATGCGAAGCAAATTCCGGTGCTGACGAACCTGGACGCATCGTTTCAGCCAGCGAAAGTCATCCACTGCCTGAAGTTACGATGGCGGCAAGAGAATAGCTTCAAGTATCTCAGCGAGCATTATGGGATCGAGCAGATCATCCAGTACGGGGCCGACGTGGAAAAAGATCCCCGAAAAGTGCCGAACCCGAAAAGAAAGGCTTTGAAACAGAAGCTGCAAGCAGTGAGTCAGGAAGTCGAAGCACTAGAGGCAGAACTGGGACGTGCTCTGGACCAAAACGAGGAGACCAAACATCGAACAGCTCGCGGGTTGAAGATCGCCCACAGTCACCTTCGACGTCGCCTGGCGGAGAGGCGGCAAGTCCTGACTCGGCTTCACAACCGTTTGCAACATACGCCGGCTCTCATCGCCGCAACCGATGTCGACAAGACACGTTCACTGCTGCGCGAAGACCGTCGTCTGGTAGTCAACGCCATCAAGCTCGCCGCCTACAACTCCGAGAGACTTCTTGCGCTTCACTTCAACCACTACTACGGACGGCGCAAGGACACCTTCAGCGTTTTCCGGGCACTATTGCAGTTGCCAGGAGACGTTCAGCGCCTGTCGCAGAATCACATCAACGTCGAACTCCAGCGGCCCGACTCCAACAAGGTCGCCACAGCTTTGGAAGCTTTGACGCATGAGCTCAACCAAGAAAAGGCACGCTTGCTCGGCGACGGACCGATTCTTTCCTTCGCCTTGGCGTCATCCGTTAACATGAACAGCCTAGCAGCCCGTTGAAAAAGTCGTATTCGGTCGCGATATTTCTCTGAAGACTCATTCGATGACGATGTAAAATTGCATCGCATGTCGATGAAGAAGAAAAAGAAAAGTTGCCAAGAGACTTTATGGATTCCACACGATGCGGTTGCGTCGAGTCCTGGTCATCCTTTTTATGAGGAACTCGAGCGGGTACTTCGAGAGGAAGAGTTTGACTCGTTTGTGGAGTCGAAATGCTCGCCGTATTACGCGAAGAAGCAAGGTCGGCCGAGCATACCGCCGGGTGTGTATTTTCGAATGCTGTTGATCGGCTACTTTGAGCGCATCGATTCAGAGCGCGGGATCTGCTGGCGGTGTTCGGACTCACTGTCTTTGCGCCAGTTTCTTGGCCTTGGAATGGAAGAGCGAACGCTGGACCATTCGTCGCTGTCTCGGATACGGAATCGACTTCCGCTGGAAGTTCACGAATCTGTATTTGGATGGGTGCTAGAAGTTCTAGCGTCGAGAGGGATGATAGATGGCAAGACACTGGGTGTGGACGCGACGACGCTGGAAGCGAATGCGGCGCTTCGGTCAATCGTTCGTCGAGACACGGGGGAAAGCTACGAATCGTATTTGAAGGAGCTTGCGCGCAAGAGTGGTATCGAAGAGCCGAGCCGAGCGGACATTGCAAAGTTGGACAAGAAGCGGCCAAAGAAAGGGTCGAACAAGGAGTGGGTGAATCCGAACGAGCCGGATGCGGAGATCATGAAAATGAAGAGCGGGGGCACGGATATGGCGCACAAAGCCGAGCATGCTGTGGACATGAGCGGGGAAGGTGCGGTAATTGCCGTGACGCTTCACGGAGGCGCGAAGGGTGACACAAAGAGCCTACCGGATACGCTGGAAAAAGCGCAGTCAAATCTGCAAGAGCTCGCGAACAACGCGGAATGTTGTGAACGAATACATGAAGACGCGGGTCGCGAAGTGGTCGGGGACAAGGGCTATCACGGCAACGACATCCTGGTTGAGCTGGTCGAACAAGAATACCGGAGCTACATTTCGGAGCCAGAGCGAGGTGGCCGCAAATGGAAGGACAAACAGGCCGAGCAAGCCGCCACCTACGCGAACCGACGTCGCATTCGCGGGACTCGAGGTAAGCGATTAATACGCCGTCGCGGCGAGTTACTCGAACGACCTTTCGCGCACTACCTCGAAGCGGGAGGCATGCGACGAACGCATTTGCGAAGACACGAAAATATACTCAAGCGCCTCCTCACGCACGTGGCCGGATTCAATCTCGGGATTCTGATGCGCAATCTCATCGGCAAGGCCACGCCGAAGGAATACGCGGAGCTCAACGCCAGTCTGATCGCTGCTTTATTGCGCTTCGTCTCGACCATAGGCGCACGTTTTGCCCCGCTGCAATCCATCGGGCGTCTCAACTTGGCCGTTCCGCCGAATCACATCTTCCTTGAACTTGCCCACCAAACTTTCTCCGTGAGCAGAATCTGGACTTTTTCACCGGGCTGCTAGACACAGACCCTCTAACGGAGGAGTTCTGAACCTAACGCCTGCATCTGGTAGCCCTCATCCGACCTTTGGGGTCTTCGTTCGAGTTGCATCGGCGCGCTTATCGCTTTAACCTCGCGCGTGATGGTGCGCTATCCGAAATGGCTGTTCGCGCTCGTGCCCGGCCTCATCCTGCTGCACCTGAACTATTGGATGTGGGATGACGCGCGCCTCGTCTTCGGTTTACCCGTAAATTTGCTGTACCACCTCCTTTTGTGCGCATCGCTTGGCTTTGTCATGCGCAGCTTGGTGAAGCGCGCTTGGCCGGCGTACTTGGACGACGACGGAGAAGGCTTTTCGAAGTGACGCCGGTTCTCTCCATCCTCCTGCTCTACCTCGGCGTCGTGCTCGCCGTCGGGCTCTGGGGGCATCGCCTCTTTCGCGGCACCGGAGAGGATTTCTTTCTGGCGAGCCGCACGATTGGTCCTTTCGTGCTTTTGATGACGCTCTTCGGGACCAACATGACAGCCTTCAGCGTTTTGGGAGCGTCGGGCGAAGCTCATCAACACGGCATCGGCGTGTTTCTTTTGATGGGGACGGGCTCGGCGGTCGTCATTCCGTTCGTGTTCTACTTCGTAGGGATTCGGCTCTGGTGGCTCGGCAAACGAGAAGGCTTCGTGACGCAAGCACAGTTTCTCCGCGCTCGCTATGGCTCGGACGCTCTAGGGCTCGTCTCGTTCGTCGTGCTCATCGCGCTTTTGATCCCTTATGTTTTGATCGGCGTCAAAGGCGGCGGTGATGTATTGACGGCGCTCACCGGCGGAGCGCAGGAAGGTTTACCGTCTTGGGCCGGAAGCTTATTGATGTGCAGCGTCATCTTCACCTATGTCACTTATGGCGGGATGCGCAGCACGGCGTGGGCGAACACGTTTCAAACGCTCGTCTTCATGACGGTCGGAGCGTTGGCCTTTTTCACGATTTTCCGTGAGTATGGTGGTCTTCGCGCGGCGATGGAGCGCGTGGCGGAAAGTGACGCGAGCCTCTTGGCCGTTGGGAAAAACACTCACGAGCTCGCGAGGATGATCTCCTACTTGTTCCTTCCGTTATCGGCCGGCGTCTTTCCGCACATTTTCAGCCACTGGCTTTCCGCAAAGAAGGCACAGACCTTCCGCTCGGCGATCATCTTCTATCCCATCTGCATCGCCGTCGTTTGGATACCGAGCGTCATGCTGGGTGTGGTGGGAAACATCGACTTTCCGCCGCCGACTCGAGGCCCCGTACTCGTTCTTCTGATTCTCGAGCACGCGGGCGGTGTTCTCGCGGGGCTACTCGCGGCGGGGGTGCTCGCCGCCATCATGTCGTCGCTCGACTCGCAAACGCTTGCGACGGGCTCCATGTTCACGAACGACATCGTTCGCCACTACGGCTTCCAAGATCGTCTGTCGGAGCGCCAGCAAGTCCTCTTTGGACGGCTCTTCGTGATGGGTTTTCTCGCCTCGGTGCTCGTCATGTCGCTTTTCACTTCACGCTCCATTTTCAGCATGGGGGTCTGGTCGCTCTCGGGTTTTGCAGCGCTTTTTCCCGTGCTCGTCGCCGCTCTTTATTGGAAGCGGAGCACAGGAGCGGGCGCGCTCGCGGCCGTTATTACCGTAGCCGTGTTGTGGGGTTGGTTCTTCCTGCGCTCCCTCGCCGTCTCCGGCGAGTACACGGTGGGCGGCACCGGGCTTCTTCCCGTCGTCGTCATGTTTTTAGGGTGTTGTCTCATCCTCGTTGCGGTGTCGCTCTTCACGGCGCCGCCGGATGAGGCCGTACTGGCAAGGTTCTTCCCAGAAGAAGTACGCTAGTGGACTGTAACAGATATTCGCTGCCAAAATCGCGGGCCCTTTTGCGCGCTGGCTTCGTTGCGATTCCTTGAAATATCTAGATATATCGGCGTCATCGCGCCTCGCCAGCACACAAAATGACCTCGCGATTTGCGCAACGAATATCTGTTACAGTCCTGTCCATCATCAAAACTCATCCGCTCGTGAAATCAAGAACTTACGAGTCCTTCTCGTACCAGCAGGGAGACGGATTTCCCACTTGAGATACGGCACGGGAGAGGGCAAACTCCGCCGCACCATGCTCCGTGTTCTCATCTTCCTCGTCTCTCTCGGAACCGGCGTTGTTGCACCGCTCTGGCTGAGAGCAAAACCCGCCTATGGTGGTGGCCGAGGTATGTTCGACCATGAAGTATCCCAAGCGCAGCCAGTACAAGCACGCGAAGCAGAAGAAGTACCACGTTCGCAACTGGGCGGAATACAACGAAGGGCTGCGCCGCCGAGGCGATTTGACAGTCTGGTTTGACGAGGAGGCAATCGCCAACTGGAAGGCCGACAAGACCGGTAAGCCTGGCGGTCAACGGGTCTATTCAGACATGGCTATTGAAACGGGCCTGGTTGTCCGCATGGTGTACAAGCTCGCCTACCGCCAAACCGAAGGCTTCTTGCACTCGATCGCCTCGCTTCTCGGGCTCGGTATCGAGATCCCGGACTACTCGACGTTGTCTCGGCGCTCGAGGCTGCTCCGCAAGAAGCTACGGATTCCGAAAGCCGCAAGCAACCAACCCATCCACCTAATGATCGATAGCACGGGCTTGAGGATTCATGTTGGAGCCGTCCGCAAACCGCCAAAGCAGCGCGCATGGCGCAAGTTGCACATCGCCGTTTTGCGCAAGACGGGCACCATTGTTGCCTCCGAACTGACGGCGTCACGCGCTCGCGACGCAACGCGAGTCCCCGCTTTGCTAACACAGATTCAAGCACCTCTAGCGTCCGTGGCGGCGGACAGTGCATACGACAAGGAAGCGGTCTACGAAGCCATCGAAGCGCACAGCCCTGGACGAAGGACGCGCGTGGTGATTCCGCCGCAACGAAACGCGACGCTCAGTCAGAATTCCTCTTAGTTTCTTACCTTGGTCTTTGTATCGGGCGCTCGTCCATCTCGTAGATCCCTTCGAGAAGCCATGGGTACCCGCCATACGGCTTCGCCTCGGGCCAGATCTCGTCCAGTGTGTCGCCGTCGTAGAGGACACCGTCTTTCATGACGTAAAGGATGTCCGTCGTGTTGCGGATATCGTCCAGAGGATTGGTGTTCAGCACCACTAGGTCGGCGAGCTTGCCTGTCTCGAGCGAGCCGAGCTCGTCCTGGAGGCCAAGATAGTAGGCGCCGTGCGTGCTCGCGACTTCGAGCGCTCCCATCGGTCCGAGCGCTGACGCCGCCATCCACACTTCCCAGTGCGAACCCAGGCCGTGATGCTGCCCGTGTGAGCCGATGGCGCCATGGCCGCCTTCGGCGATGATGTCGGCGAGGCCTTGAGCGATGAGTGGAAAGCTGTAATCCGTGATGGGCCGTTGGGGGCGGCGCCTGGTGTGGGGGACGAGCATCCGCCACGGCAAGAACCTCTGCTGCTTGGGGTCTTTCCAGATCTCGCTCTCCTGCCAGAAATATTCTTCGTTCCACGCAGACGGACCTCCAACGACAAAGGTCGGCGAGTACACGGCGTTCGTCTTGCCGAAGAACTTGGCCGCATCGGCGTAGAGCGGCGCGTAGCTCAGCGGGTGCTCCCAGCCGGTTTGCCCGTCGAGGATGAGACTGATGTTGTAGGCAAGGTCACCTCCTTCGCCTGTGACCTTGAGTCCTTTCTTGCGGCTCACATCGGCTATCCATTGACGCTGGTCGCGGCGCGGCTGCATGTAGGACTTCACCATTGGCGCGCCCCACGACGCGACGCGGTTCACGTTCTGCTCGGCCACTTCGTAGCTCGTGATCTCGTTCTGCCGCGGGCCATCGCCCGAGTAGAGCGGGTCGGCGGTGCTGAAGGAACGCGGCCCGATCATTTCACCAGCTTCGGTGAGCTCCGCGGCCGTGAAAACGTTTTGTGACCACATCGAGTTGTCGAGCGTTGTCGTGACGCCGTAAGCGAGATAGACCGCCGCTTCCCAGTTGCGGCGGGGTAGAACGCCCGTGTGGTCGCGGTTGTGATGCGCGTGCATGTCGATGAGTCCCGGGATGAGCGTCTTGCCTGCCACCGATAGGACATGGTCGACACCCTCGGTCGAGCAAGCGCCGACACAACGAATCCACCCATCCTCGATCACGATTGTGCCCGGGTCGATCACGTCGCCGCCATTGAGCGGCACGATGCGCCCACCCACGAGCGCCATCGTTCCTCGAGCGCGCGCACGCGGAAGCTCGAGCGCGATTTCCCACGTCTCCGTCTCTTTGCTCTCGACGTCGTACGTGAAATGGCGCGCCGCGCTTCCGAAGTCGAGAGTCGTCGCGTCCCGCCAGCGGGGAAAGAGTCCGCCTTCGAAGCTCACTTGCTCGACGGGGAGCTTCGCCTTCTTCTTGTCGATATGCGGCGGCTCCTTCCCCGTTCCCAGCCATGGAAGCGGCGCCACGTAAACGTTGTCGCCCTCGGAGAAGGCGACCCACTTGCCGTCTGGCGACGGCACCGCTTCGTCCGCGTAAGGGAAAGTCATGTGCACGCGACGATCGGTGCCGTCGAGCTTCACCGAGACGAGCTCGGTGCGCTCTTCGGTGCGGCCCTCGCTCCGGATGCCGATCTGCTCGGGATAGAAGAGCCGGCCTTCGGGCCCAAAGGACGGCGCCACGATTTGCCGCCGCGGCATGAGAGGGCGCCCTGCAGCAAAAGGGCGCTTCGTGCGCACGACCACCTCTCCGTCACCGCCCGAAGCCGGCACAGTCACGAGCTCGTACCACAGGTTCGCGGACCACGAGCGACCACGCGCCGTCGAGCCCGAGCCCCGGGCAACGAGGATCGCGTCGCCTTCCGGTGTCCACACCGGGTGGATGTACTCCGATGAGCGCTCGGTGAGCTTTTGCGGCGTCCCGCCATCCGCCGAAACGCGCCAAAGATAGCCTTCGGTATCGTCCCAGGTCGTAAACGCGATGGACCGGCCGTCCGGTGAGAAGGCCGGCGACAGCTCGTAGGCCGTGGACGCATCGGGCGTTAGCCGGCGAGGCGTTCCGCCCGGGCCGTCTTGAACCCAGATTCTGCCGGCCGCGTAGAACGCGAGCTTCGTTCCGTCCGGGGAGCGGGCGTGCCAGCGGGTGAAGCGCACGCGGAACACCGAATAGGCGACGCTAATTTTTCCGTAGGCCATCTCCGAGACGGTCCGCGTATAACGCGCGGTGAAAGGAATGGCACGCGTCGTACCAGTCGCGACGTCGAGACGCTCGAGCTTCCCGCCGCGCGACAAGAAGATCGCATCGCTCGCCGAGGACCACGCATAGCCCGGCAAAACCCGCAGCGTTTTCATACCTTCGGCCATGTCCATCTCGATGGGATCGAGAAGAATGCGCTCCGCGCCCGTGTCGAGATCACGCAGCCAAAGAGCAGTGCGCGGGCCGTAGCGGTGGCCTTTATAGGCGATCGTCCCGCCGGGAATCCGCCGCGCAAAGGCAAGATAGCGGCCGTCAGGTGAAACTTCGGGCGCGATAGCGCCGCCGCTCGAGCCTTGATATTGCTGTTGCGCGACGCCGGCAATGACCTCGAAAACGTCGCCTGTCTCGAGGTCGAGCCGGTTGAGCTGGAGCGCGCCGCGGATGAGGTCCCGCTCCGGGCCGGGCGCGAACTGGTAGTAGAGGTCGCGGCCGTCGGACGAGATCGACGGCCACGAGGCGCGGCGCACGTCCTTGTCGACGAGCTTGATGCCGCTTCCACCTTCACGGTGATACATCCAGATGCCGCTCGTGCGCGGCCTTTCCAGGGTTTGCCGACGCACGACGATGTAGTCGCTGTCGGGCATCCAGGCAGGCTCGAAGACGCGGACGTTCAGATCGTCGAACACTTGACGGGGATTCGAGCCGTCGGCGTCCATCACCCAGAGATTATTCTGCCCGCCTCGGTCGGAAACGAACGCGATCGTGGCTCCGTCTGGAGAGATGCGCGGATGAAAGTTGAGCGCGACACCGCTATCGGCCGTCAGGCACTCGGCCTCGCCACCTTCGACGGGCAAGCGGTAGATGTGCGCCAGCAGGTCGAGAACGAGGTAGGCGCCGTCCGGCGACACATCGACCGACATGAACGTGCCTTCGTCAATCTCGAAGTCGATCTCATGAGTCTCACCGCGAGCGAGAGTGACATCCCAGTCATCATCGGTATCTTGTGCGGTCGCCGCAGTCGTCAAGAACGCCACGGCCGCCATCATCCAAACGACGCGCATTGTGAACCTCCAGATTGATCCCACCGCCGCGCATGATCTCACAGTTTCCTCGATGTACCATGAAGATGTATCGTGAGCGCGCACATGGATGACGCGACAAGTCGCGCGCGCGACAAATGGCACTACCGTGGGCAAGTGCGTCCCGAGTTCGCCGAGATACCGACGGACGGACAGGAAACCGTGTGGGACTACCCACGGCCGCCGCGAGTCGAGGCGGATCGCAGCGAGGTGCGCGTGCTCTTTCGGGACATTGTGGTAGCGTTGAGCAGCCGTGCGGTGCGCGTGATGGAGACCGCGAGCCCACCCACGTTTTACATCCCGCCACGAGATATTCAGATGGCCTATGTCGAGAAAGGTGTCGGGAGCTCGTCGTGCGAGTGGAAGGGCCGGACGCAGTACTGGTCCGTCCGCGTCGGCGAGGATGTGTTCTGGGAGGACGTCGCCTGGAGCTACCCAGAGCCTCTTGCTGGTTTCGAGAGCATTCGAGGCTTTCTGTCGTTTTATCCCGCGCGGCTCACCTGCATCGTGGCCGGCGAGCAAGTGCACGCGCAACCGGGTGGATTCTATGGTGGCTGGGCCACGTCGGACGTCCTCGGTCCGTTCAAAGGCGCCCCGGGAACAGAGTGGTGGTGACGAGGGTATGCGCGAGGTCGAAGCGCACGCGACGTAGTACGAAGGAGGTCAACATGGCGAAAAGCTGGGCGGTGCTTGTCATCTGGATCGCGGCCGGTTGAAGCGCACCACGCCTGCCCGAAAGCGCAGCCGCGGACGGCGTTGTTGCACCGCTCTGGCTGAGAGCAAAACCCGCCTATGGTGGTGGCCGAGGTATGTTCGACCATGAAGTATCCCAAGCGCAGCCAGTACAAGCACGCGAAGCAGAAGAAGTACCACGTTCGCAACTGGGCGGAATACAACGAAGGGCTGCGCCGCCGAGGCGATTTGACAGTCTGGTTTGACGAGGAGGCTATCGCGAACTGGATGGCCGACAAGACCGGTAAGCCTGGCGGTCAACGGGTCTATTCAGACATGGCGATTGAAACGGGCCTGGTTGTCCGGATGGTGTACAAGCTCGCCTACCGACAAACCGAAGGCTTCTTGCACTCGATCGCCTCGCTTCTCGGGCTTGGTCTCGAGATCCCGGACTACTCGACGTTGTGTCGGCGCCCGAGGCTGCTCCGCAAGAAGCTGCGGATTCCGAAAGCCGCAAGCAATCAACCAATCCACATGATCGATAGCACGGGCTTGAGGATTCATGTTGGAACCGCCCGCAAACCGCCAAAGCAACGCGCATGGCGCAAGTTGCACATCGCCGTGGATCGCAAGACCGGCAACATTGTTGCGTCCGAACTGACGGGGTCACGAGCTCGCGACGCAACCCGAGTTCCCGCTTTGCTAACACAGATTCACGCACCTCTAGCGTGGGCGGCGGCGGACAGTGCATACGACAAGGAAACGGTCTACAAAGCTATCGAAGCGCACAGTCCTGGACGAAGGACGCGCGTGGTGATTCCGCCGCAACGAAACGCGGCGCTCAGTCGGAATTCGAACACCGCTGTCATTTTTCAGAATCATGACCCCACCTTTTTCATAAACATGCCCCCGGGGTCAAAGGCCTACCCGATAATCAATACCACAACTTCCTCGGATCTGTAATAGATCTCTGTCGTTGGTAGTGCGTCAGTTTGATTATTCCCGCCTGCGCTGCTAACCCAGGCAAGAAAGCGAAGGCGAAGCGCTAGTCACCGTTAAGCTTAAACAGTCCGGCATCAGCCCCGAGGTCTCGAAGCTCTGAAATAATCTGGCATGCCTCTTGTTCCAACTCTCTCACGCGAGAGATTAGGGCTCGGACTTCAGAAGGTGTTGGCCATTCGCAATCGTTAGCGTGCCTGAGCAAGTAGTCGTCGGCCTGTTGGCCTGCACGACGCAGGCTCGCGAGTGCGTCGTCTCGTTTTTTGCGAAAGACAGCGAGGTCGCCACGAATAGAACTGAGCCGGAGAGTTCGGCTGCCGATTTCGCTCCCCTTTTGTTCATTCGTCATTGAGATTTACCCCGCACAAGTGTATCACGGGCTAAACGGCCGATGTTGTTGCCGAGTTTCTTGGCTTGGCGCACCATACGCTCCGGGTCGCGCCTGGCGTAGGCCTCGAGCTCTGGGGGATAGTCTGTGTAGTCGGTCGCTCTTCCTCCGGCTGGTTTTCTGGGGTGGGTTTTGATGAGCTCGTTTTTGTAGTAGATGCGTACGAGCGCTTTGTCGCCTCGGACCGTGACTTGCTTTCCCACATAGTGCGTGGGAACCGAGTACAGGGCCTTGAGGAACTTCACGTGGTGGTCGTCATGAACGGTCGGGGTGGCCCACTGAGGCGTATCGAATCGAGGCCCTTTCACGGGCCGAAGGCAAGCAAGCTCGACTTGTTCGAAGACGACGAGAGGGCGTTTGGGGGTGGTTCCGTGAATACGCCGGCCCGCGACTTCCATGCACCAACGCCGAGCTTCCCGCTGGACGTGAGCCAGGTCGAGCCACTGCTCACCGCGGAAAAAGCTCTCTCGAACGTACTGCACGCCTACCCCGGTGTGGTTCGTCGAGATGGAACAAAAGCTCTACGTCTTCAGCGCGAACGATTCCGGCAAAGTCAAGAGGCTGCGAAACTCGTCCAAGGCGCGCATCACTCCTTGCGATGCGCGCGGGGGTCTGAAAGGCGAGTGGCAGGACGCCGAAGCGCGCGTCGTCGAGGACCGCGCGACCATCGAGCGCGCGCATGATCTGCTTCGCACGAAATACGGTTTTCAGATGTGGCTCGCCGATGTGATGTCGAAGCTGAGCGGGCGGCTGAAGCGCCGCGCTTTCATCGAGATCGACCCTCTCTAACGCGGCTTGAAGCTCGGCATCTCCTGCTTCTCATAGCCCGCCGGCACCTCGAAAAGGCTTTGGTCGAGGGCGCCGTGCGAGACGTTCGAGACCACTTGCTCGGACGACACGTTGCCGCTGTCGTCGAGGTGGCGGACGCGCACAGGCATGCCGTCGGGCATGTCGTCTTGCCACATCCCTGAATTGCCGAAGCGCTCGACCATGGACTGCATCGAGCTCTGCATCGCTTTCATGGTCGCGGCGTCGCTCGAGTTCATTCCCATCGCTCCTTCACGCGCGAGGCAAAGCTCGCGAATTTTCTTGGCGCCCTCGAAAGCGTCGTACCAACGGCAGTCGATGCCACCCGCGGAGCCGCTATCGCCGCGTGCTTCGTAGCGGGTCGGTTCCTTTTCCTGCATTTCCGGCATCGGCTGTCCCATCTTGCTCATCATGGCCTTCATCTGCTCGCGCTCGCCTCCGGCATCTCTGCCATCCGCTCTTCGAGCTGTGCCATCATTTGCTTCTGCATCTCCGACATCTGGCCCATCATCTCGCCTGCCGTTTCGGGGTCGAAGGTCATGTACGTCTTCCGGTCGTTCTGGAGCGCGTAGAACGTGTTCGTGCTCTGGTGGAACAAAAGGACGGTGTCTCCGGTCTGCGACTGCTCCATCCGAACCTTCCCGGTGGTGATCATGACGCTCTGGGACTCGGCGGGCTTGCCGGATTGGGTGTGCTGGATTTCCAGTTTGGTGTCGGCGAGCGCCGCCACCGAGACGCCGAAGCACAGAGCCGCGGCACGCATCACGTTATTCAACACGGTAAGGTCCCCTTTCGAAAGTTCCCGAGATTCAGTTGGTACGATTTCACCTATTGTCCTTGTTTTCGCCCCAAACGGGAAGCCCCGCGCTGGAAATTGCTTCCGCGCCAAGAGCGGTCTAGCATGCAAGGAACACGTTCAAGCGGAGTGGCGTCATGACCGATTGGGACGATCGAGACTTCCGGAACGCGGACGAGAGCGACGAGCCCGCGCCACGCGAAACGGCACCAGCGTATGATGAAGATTCGAGCTCGACAGGCTCAACAGACTCGTCAGGGTCGTGGCCGCTTTTCGTCGCCGCCGGCCTGGCGCTCGTCCTAGGGCTTGGCCTGTACTGGCTGTTCTCCGCACGCGGGGTGAGCGTGCCGCCGACGCGTAGCTCCGCGCCCTCTGAAGAGGCGCTTGCCCAAGTGGCGCCCGAACCGGCCCAGCTCTCCGAGCCCGAGCAGCCCGAGGTCGACCTCCCACGGTTGTCCCAAAGCGATGCTTTCGTCCGCGAGCTTCTGGCGGGGCTCTCGCGGCACCCGACGATGACATCATTATTACTGAGCGACGAGCTCGTACGGAAAATCGTCACCGCCATCGTCAACGTTGCCGAGGGCGACCATCCCGCGCGGCACTTCCCGTATCTCGCGCCTGACGAGCCCTACGAGGTCGTCCGTCGCCCGCCGCGTGTTTTCGTCGACCCCATGAGCTACCGCCGCTACGATGTGCTCGTTGCCGGCCTCGAATCCTTGGGCCCGGCGGGCGTCGCGGAGCTCTATCAGATGACGAAGCCGTTGGCCCTCGAGGCCTATCGGGAGCTCGGATATCTCGACCAGCCTTTCGACGCGACCTTCGCCAAAGCCATCGACGTGCTGCTACGCACACCCGTTGTGGAAGGCCGGATCGCGCTCAACGCCGACAGCGTGAACTACAGCTATGTCGACCGCCGTCTCGAAGCTCTCGCACCCGCCCAAAAACAGCTTCTCCGTATGGGCCCCCAAAACGCGCGAAAGGTACAAAACAAGCTTCGAGAGCTCGCTCGGGCGATGAAGCTTCCCATCGACAGCTGAACTGTGACGAGATACGATGGCGTCCTTGTCTACGCTTCGGCTCTATTTTTGACTACGGCCTCTTTCAAGTTCATGAGAACGGCTGCATTATCGGCATCCAAGGCTACTTCCTCGACATGCCGACGGGCGAGAAGATCCTGGTCGACGCCGGCTTTCCGCCCTGGTACGAAGAGGATGCTGAAAAAGCCACGCAAGCCGACGGCCTTGACACGTTCGGCCGCCTTCTGAAGCTCACGTCCGAAAACTTTCCTGAAGCGCAGCTCGCGAAAATAGGCTACGAGCCGAAAGACGTGACCCCTTGGTGTTGACGCACGGGGATATCGACCACATCGGCCGCATGCACGAGTTTCCCGATGCCACCGTTGTGATTGGAAAAGCCGAGCGCGCGATGGGAAGGCCGCGCTACTTTGGAGGCAAGCCCCGGATGGCGTGGCCCGAGAATGCTTCCTATATCGAGGTCGATGATGACACCGAGCTCTGGCCGGGCGTCACGATTCTCCTGACCCCCGGCCATTCTCCGGGACACCTCTCCTTTTTGCTAGAGCTCGATCAGAAGGGCCCCGTCGTGCTCGCGGGCGACGCGATCAACCGCGCCGAGGAGATCGAGCAAGACCGTTTCACGGGTGCGTGGGACGAAAAGCTCGTCCGCTCGAGCGCGCAACGCTTGTTGGACATCACGGCTTCGAAGAACGGTTGGCTCGTATACGGACACGACCCGGCGCAGTGGGGCACTTTGCGCAAAGCGCCGGAGTATTACGACTAGCCTTGCCACCTAGGCGGGTTTAGAGCTTGCTAAAACGTGAAGGTTAGAGGAAGGGTTGTCATGCTGCGCTATCTCGTGATGCTGGCGATTGCGGCCTCCGCAACGGCGGAAGACGTCGATTGGAGCCAAACCGCTGAAGAAGCTGCTCGGACGCTTCAGGAATACATCCGCTTCGACACTACGGTTCCTCCGGGCGATGTGCGTGCCTCTGCGGATTTCCTCGAAGGCATTCTCGAAACGGAGGGGATCTCGGTGACGCGCCACAGCTCGGCGCCCGGCAAAGTGAATTTTTACGCGCGGCTCGAAGGCTCGGGAGGTGCGAAGCCGATTCTCTTGATGCATCACATGGACGTCGTGCCGGCGGATGCGAGCCGTTGGGACGTCGACCCTTTTGGTGGCGAGCGCAAGGACGGCCACATTTGGGGCCGCGGCGCGATGGACATGAAACGCACGGGGACACTTCACCTCTACGCGTTTCTCACGCTCCACCGTCAAAAGATTCCGCTGAACCGCGATATTGTATTGATGGCGGTCGCGGATGAAGAAGTCGGTGGTGAGCTCGGCGCACGCTTCATGATCGAGAACCACTACGACGAGATCGATCCTGAATATGTGCTTGACGAAGGTGGCTTCGGAAGCCGCGACATCTATGCGAACGACCAGCTCGTCTTCGCCATCTCCGTCGCCGAGAAACAGATCGTTTGGCTCAAGATTCGAGCAGAAGGCGTGGCCGGCCACGGCTCGCAACCCAACGACCAGAACCCCAACGATCGTCTCGTGCGTGCGCTCGGACGTCTGCTCGACGAGCCGTTCCCTTCGTCGCCGAGCCCGGTCGTGGAGTCTTTGCGCGAGACGTTCGGAGCGCTTCGGAAGAACAAGTTCACGAACGCGATCCAGAACACGACCCTGTCGTTGACAACTCTTCAATCGGGCGTGGGCGATCCCGTGAAGATCAATGTCATCCCGTCGGTCGCGGAAGCGACGATCGATTGCCGTCTCGTGCCGGGGACGGACGCGACAGAGTTCCTGCAAGAAGTCAAAATGCGACTCGGTGACCCCGAGCTCTTCGTTGAAATCGCCTACCAATCAGAGGACACCGTCGTTACCTCGAGCGAGACGGATCTCTACCGCGCTCTCGAATCCGCCATCGTGCGGCACCATCCCGACGCCGTCGTTGTTCCCACCCTCATTCCATACGGCACGGACTCGAACGCCTTCCGCCACAAGGGCGCCAAGAGCTACGGCATCATTCCCATGGAGCTTTCGGCGGAGATTGTCGCTTCGATGCATAGCGACGCGGAGCGTGTTCCCGTCGCCGAAATCGAAACGGACGTCCGCATCTTGTACGAGGCCCTCGTCGAAGTGGCCAGCCCTTAGTCGAGTAGAACCGGCGTTGACGGCTTGCTGGACGCCGTCGAGGACACCGACTGCGCCTCCGCGGAGTTCGAGCTGCTTAGGATCCATCGATACCCCATGAGGGTACTGTCAAATTGAGCTGGTGACTGACAGCATTGGGCCCAATGAACGTTGGCCCGCCAAACGGTCCCGTGCGCGTCTCGAACTGATTCATGCACCAACGCCACGCGCCGCCTGACCGGGCGAAGCCCTCAGACGCAGCGCGTTCGACGTCTTCGAGGCGTCTGCACTCGAGCCCACCAATTTGCTACCGGTTACTGGGCAAGCCACTTTTCCCGGTTCATGTCCCAGGCGTAGTCGAAATCCTTCTCCGTCTTTTCGGTGATGTAGCCATCGAGCTCCTTGATCCGCGCAACGATTGTGATATGGATGTTGCCCGCCCACGGGAATGGCTCATTGCCGGGCTGCTCCCACACGTCAACCAAGCCGATCTCCCAAGTCATATCGACCTCGAGCTTAGGCGAGATATCCTCTCCGTCGCGCTTCAGGCTTTCGGCTTCTTGACGGAGAAGTGGCAGCACAGTCTCCCGAGGCGGCGGCGGCTCAGGTTTGTCCTCAGCGCAGGAGACCGCGAAGCAAAGGGCGGCGCTCATCGCCAAAACTCTTTTCACTTCGTTGATATGTCTCATGATCGAAGCGTAGCAACCGCGCGAAGAGCGGTCAACTTGGCCTCCCCACGGTGGCGACGCTCTCGTGGACTCACGAGCAAAGAGTGGCGGCCTGATCAACAGTGAACGGCGCAAGCGCCCCCAGTTGACTAATTATGCAGTTTGAGGTAATAATTATGCATCAAGTCGCTCGCCTTGGCGGGCCGAGATGTCATGAGACGCGTGGTTGCGGACAAGATCGCCTCTGTCGCCCAGAGCTGCGGGCTGACACCGGAGCTCCGTTTGAGCGGCGAGGTTCCCTGCGAAGAAGGTGTCGTTCTCGCCGTCGAGATCCTCAACGATAAGTACACTTACAGCGAGCTCGAGCTCGCGGGCGGCCGTAACGCCACCGTCCAGGCGAAGTGCTCGTCCGTGCGCCCGGGCTCCGTTCCCAACACCCTCCAGGCCGGAGGCTCTCTTCTTGGAGACATCGTGCAACAACAGTTTGAAGTCCGAGCGGCGGTGGGCACGTGAGTCGGGGGATCGATACCCTCGTGCTCGGCGGCTCCGGCTACGTCGCCGGGGAGCTCTTGCGTCTCATCAGTGCGCATCCCGAGCTGGAGCTCAAAGCCGCCATTTCGGGAAGTCAGGCCGACCAGACGCTCGAGAGCGTGTTCCCGCATCTTCACGGAAGCTTCGACGGTCATCGTTTTCAACCGATAGCATCCATAGCGCGCCTCATCGAGGAAGCTAGCGGACCGGTGGCTGTATTTTCCGCTGCCGCGCACGGAGCTTCGGCTGCGCTCGTGAACGACGTTCTTCAGGCGGCGAAGGGCCCCGCCGTAGACGGCGACGTACATGTGGTCGACATGTCTGCGGACTTTCGCTATGCGAGCGCCCAAGCCTATGAAGCTGTCTACCGTCAGCCGCACGGCGCTCCCAATCTAATGTCGCAGTTCACTTGCGCGCTTCCCGAGCATCTTCCCGACACGCCGCGACATGTCGGACATCCCGGCTGCTTCGCGACGGCGCTTCTTCTCGCCATCGTGCCGCTCTTGAAGCTCGGCATGGTGGAGCCCGATCTCTACGCGGTCGGTATCACGGGAAGCACGGGATCCGGAGGCTCGCCGAAATCGACGACGCACCATCCGTTTCGCCACAGCAACCTCTTTGCTTATAAACCGCTCGCCCACCGCCACGTTCCCGAAGTCACGGACCTCTCCGAGCGTGCTTCAGGAATACGACCCGCGCTTCACTTCATTCCGCATTCCGGGCCGTTCGCGCGCGGCATCCACATGACGGTGCAAGCCACGCTGCGCACGGAGTTCACTAGCGCCGACATCGCGGCCGAGCTCGACACGTTCTATGCGGAAGCACCTTTCGTGCGCGTCGTCGACACAACCCCGCGCATGAAGGACATCGTCGGCAGCAATTATGCGCAGCTCGGCGTCGCCTCCGACGGCGAGAGCGTCGCCGTGATGTCCGTCGTCGACAACCTCACCAAAGGGGCCGCGGGCGGCGCCGTGCAGTGGATGAACCGACTTCTCGGTCTTCCGGAAATGACGGGGCTCACTTTCACCGGCGCCGGCTGGGTCTAGCCATGCCCGCCGCTACGTCACCTCTGTTCGACGTCTATGCCCAGCTTCCCTTGAAGCCGGTCTCCGCCGAGGGCGTGCACCTTCACACCGCCGAGGGTCGAAAGATTCTCGACCTTTACGGAGGCCATGCCGTTGCTTGTCTCGGCTTCGGCCATCCTCGCGTCGTCGATACGCTGGCGCGGCAAGCGAAAGAGCTGACGTTTCAGACAAACGCCGTGCCGCTCGAAGTGCGTGAGCGCGCCGCCGCGCGTCTGTTGTCGTTCGCACCCAAAGGCTTCGAGCGGGTCTTTTTCGTCAACAGTGGCGCCGAGGCGAACGAGAACGCGCTCCGCCTCGCGTTCATCGGCTCCAATCGCCGGAAAGTCGTTGCCGTCGAGCACGGGTTCCATGGACGAAGCTCGGCAGCCGCGGCGGTGAGCTGGGGCGCGCGCGAGAAGTGGTACGCCTTCCCGCACGCGCCGTTCGAGGTACGTTTTGTTCCACGCAACGACGCTACCGCTCTCGGGAGCGCCATCGACGCGGATACAGCCGCCGTGATCGTCGAGCCCGTGCAGGGCATGGCCGGCGCTTTCGAGCTCGAGCCTCGCTTTCTAGAGGCGATGCGCGAGGCGTGCACGGCCACGGGCGCGCTTCTCATCTTCGACGAAGTGCAATGCGGCGTCGGCCGCACGGGTTTTGGCTTCGCCGCGGAGCGCTCTGGCGTGCTCCCCGACATTCTGACGACTGCCAAGTCTCTCGCGGCAGGATTTCCGGTCGGGGCGGTGATGGCAACAGCGCCGGCGGCGAGCCGCGCCGGACGCGGCAGCTTGGGCACGACCTTCGGCGGCGGGCCGATGGCCTGTGCGCTCGTCGAGACGGTCATCGACACGATCGAGACCGAGAAGCTTCTCGACAACGTTCGGACGCTCTCGGAACGGATCCGCTCGACATGCCGCGTTGGCCCGGTGAAGCACATCCGCGGTGCCGGTTTTCTCCTGGGTCTCGAATGCGACCGGCCCGCGGCCGAAGTGCGCGACGCGCTTCTCGCTCGGGACATTCTCGTTGGCACGAGCACCGCCGCTAACGTTGTGCGCTTGATGCCGCCTCTGACGCTCGAAGCCGAGCACGTCGCCACGCTCGCGAGCGCTCTCGCGGAACTCTAGCGCGATGCAAGGCTTCAACGATCTCGGCGACTTCACACCCGCGGCCATCGACGAGCTTCTCGCCCTTGCAAAGCGACTCGAAACCCACCCCGAGCCACGCGCGCTCGAAGGCAAAGTCTTGGCGCTCTTATTCCTGAGCCCGTCGCTTCGGACACGGACGTCGTTCGAGGCAGCGATGGCGCGGCTCGGCGGAAGTTCCTTCATCGTGTCGCCCGCCCGCGGCATCCATGGCCTGGAGATGCGAACCGGTGTCGTGATGGATGGCGACGCCGCCGAGCACATCCGGGAAGCGATCCCCGTGCTCGCCTCCTACGGTGACGCCTTAGGCATCCGCGCTTTCGCGAGCAAAACATCGCTCGAGACCGATATCGAAGATCGCGACTTCGAAACGTTTCGCAAGCTTTCGACAGTTCCCGTCATCAACATGGAGTCCGCCATCCGGCATCCGTGCCAGAGCCTCGCGGACTGGAAGACGATGGACGATCTTGCTGTGCCCCGCTCACGCGGCAAGTTCGTGCTCAGCTGGGCCAACCATCCTAAAGCGCTTCCGCTCGCCGTACCGGCGTCCACGATGCACATGGCGGCGATGCGGGGCATGGACGTCACCGTATTGCGGCCGGAGGACTTCGCGCTCCCCGATGCCGTCATGGCTCGCGCGCGCACGGCTGCGGACGCGAGCGGCGGGTCCGTGCGGGAGAGCGATGACCGCCGCGAGGCGCTTTCGGGTGCTCATGTCGTCTACGCCAAAGCTTGGTCGTCGGCTCTGACCTATGGCGATGCGGAGGCGGAAGCGGAGCTCAAGAAAAATCTGGGAAGCTGGTGCGTCGATGACGGCTGGTTCGACGGCGCCGCGGACGATTGCCGCTTCATGCACTGCCTTCCGGTACGGCGCGGTGTTGTCGTCACCGAAAACGTGCTCGAAGGCCCGCGGAGCGTCGTTATCGAACAGGCCGGCAATCGAATGCGCGTCCAGATGGCCGTGCTCTACGAAATCCTCGCCGGACAGGAGGCCGTGTGAAAACTTCGAAATCCGTGACCGAACGGGCCATCGTCGTCACGGCGCTCAAACAAGCCACGCCCTATATCCGCATGTACAAGGGGAAGACCTTTGTCCTCAAAGCTGGCGGCGCGATCTTCGCGAGCCACGCGTCGACGCGAGCGTTCCTCGAGCAAGTTGCACTCTTGCACCAGCTCGGCGTGCGTATCGTGTTCGTGCACGGAGGCGGCCCGCAATCGACCGAGCTTGCCAAAGCCCTCGGCCTCGATACGCAGATAGTGGACGGCCGCCGCGTCACCGACGAGCAGTCGCTCGAAGTGATGACGATGGTCCTGAACGGGCTCATCAATACGCGCGTTCTCGCCGCCTGCCGCGACCTCGACGTGCCCGCGGTCGGTATCAGCGGCGTGGATGCCGGGCTCATCCGCGCGTCGAAACGGCCTCCCGTCGTGATGAACGAAAGGGAAGAGCCCGTCGACTTCGGGTTCGTCGGCGACATCGAAGGCGTCGATGTCGACGTGCTCGAAAAACAGATCGACCTCGGCTTTCTGCCGGTCGTGAGCCCGCTTTCGGCGGACAGCTCGGGAACGCTCCTCAACATCAACGCCGACACGGTGGCCGCGGCGATCGCGGTGGGTTTGAAGGCGGAGAAACTGGTCCTGGCGACGGGGGCTCCGGGTATCCTCGAGGACGCCAAGGACCCCGACTCACTCGTCTCCTATCTCGACCTCGCCGGCTTGAGGCACTTGCGCGATACCGGGAGCCTCTCGGAAGGCATGATGCCGAAAGCGACCGCTATCGAGTCTGCACTCGAAGGCGGCGTCAACCGCGTGCACATCATCTCGTTCAACGAGGCCGACAGCTTGCTCCTCGAAGTTTTTACGAACGAGGGCAGAGGCACGATGGTGGTCGAGCGCACTGAAAGCCTGAAACCCGAGGAGCGCCTGTTAAACTGCTCGTTGAGGCTACCTGACGGGTTCCGTCGAGACAGCCATTAATGGCATTAGTGGTCGAAGATTGCTTGAAGCTCTTTGGAATCCGTCGTGCGTGTCATCGCGAGCATCAAGAGAATGCGCGCTTTTTGCGGGCTCAAGTTATCCGCGAGCACCGCGCCAATTTCTTGAAACCCGATCCCGCGCCCTTTGCCCGCGTAGAGCGCCATCAAGCGTCCCGTATAGACTCGGGTACTGATGACGACGGGGATCCCGCGCTCGCGCACTTCGGCGATCGCGTCGAACATCGGGGCGCTCACGTGGCCGAGCCCGGTGCCCGCGATCACGAGCCCTTCGAGGCCATCTGGCCCGTTAGACCCGTTGGGCTCGTCAAGAAGTGCTCGGACCAGGCGTCCGTCCGCACCTGCGTAATGGGCGACGATCTCGACACGGGCGAGCCGCACATCGTCATCCTCACCGTCAATGGCAATGGTCTGGCGCCGGAGCGGGGCTCGGTAGAACTTGACCCCGCCCAGATTTGCGACACCGAGTGCACCGAACTCGAGGGTCTTGAACGTCTCTCTCGCGATCGTGTTGGTCTTGGTGACCTCACGCGCGGCGTGGATCTGGCCGTTCATGACGACGAACGTACCCTTCCCCGTGGCTTCGGGCGACGCGGCGACGCGGACGGCGTTCAGTAGATTCCTCGGTCCGTCGGTGTCGTAGAACGAGGGAGCTCTTTTGGCGCCGACCATAACCACGGGCTTGTCACTCGTGACGGTGAGATCCAGAAAATAGGCTGTCTCTTCGAGGGTATCGGTGCCATGAGTGATGACGATACCGGCGACCTCGTCGCCCGCTAGAAGCGCGTTCGCGCGCCGCGCGAGCTTCTGCCAGATCTCGGGAGTCATGTCGGGGCTTCCGATATTGGCGATCTGCTCGACGTTGACGGTTGCCACTTCATCGAGCCCGGGAACCGCCGCGACGAGCTCGGCGCCCGTGAGCGCGGGAACGAGGCCGCCTCGGGCCTCGTCATATTGGCTGGCGATGGTGCCACCCGTCGAGAGAATCGTCACGTGCGGAAGCGCAAACGCGAAGGCTAAGAGCACGTTCATGATGGCAGCCCGAACGCGATGAGCTTGGGCGCCGTGCCATCCGATTGCGAGGTGGCGACGACGATGAGCTGCTTTCCCGACTTCGTCCGATAAGTGATCGTGTTTCCGAAGCCGCCGCCGAGCGCCGCCTGCCATACGAGCTCTCCGGTTTTTTTGTCATACACGTAGAGAAATGGGCTCGACGCGCTGATGAAGACGAGGCCGCCCGCGGTAACGAGCGGACCGGATTGGCCGTGCTGCGGCGGCCCGACACCAAGCGGCGGCAGGTCGAGCTCTTTCAACAAAGGATGCTCTCGCAGCGAGGGCATGTCGCCGAGCGGGATCTGCCAGACGAGCTCGCCCGCGTTGAGATCGATAGCGGTGAGCGTGGAATAGGGAGGCTTGTGGATCGGGATCCCGTCTTCGATCGTCACGGTGGTGAACCCGGCGCCGGTATAGTCGGCTTCGTGGGTGCCCGGCTCGGGCTCGTGGACTTTGAAAACGAAAGGCCAGTTCGTGGCTTTCACGTAGAGGAAGGCGCTCTCCGGATCGAACGCCGCGCCGCCCCAATTGGCCGCGCCCCAAACTCCGGGCATGAGGAGCGTGCCTTCGAGCGTCGGTGGCGTGAACATATCGCCGAGGCGCAAGTCCTTCACCGCTTCGAGCGCCTTCGCTTTGATCTCGGGCGTGAAGTCGACGAGGTCGTCCTCGGTGAAGCCCTGTCGGCCGAACGGCGGCGGTTTGGTGGGGAAGGGTTGTGTTTCCGAGAGGCGCTCACCGGGCACCTTGACCCTCCGGGTGCCGGGACAGCTGAACGAGCAAATCCCCTGGGACTCGGTGGAAGGGATCGAGCTCGAAGGCTTCACCTATGCCAGGATCGGTGGCGGTATGCAGTTCAGCCCAACGGGCGGAATGACCCAGCGCGCGGGGCTCGAGCTTCCCGACTGGAAGACGATGCGCGTCCAGGTCGCCGGCGGTGCCACCCATATGATCGAGCTCGAGGAGCTGAGCATCGAGCACCGGCAGATCTTCGCGAACGCGCTCATCAAACGAGCCAACCTCGTCGAAGAGTAAGCATTGCGTCGAAAGGAGGCGTGATAGAAACGTGAACCTTTCGTGACGGAATCCGGAAACGGGATTCATACAGTGTCCCTCCAAACAACACTCAAGGAGGACACAGAATGGTTCGTCATAACCGGTTTCTTCAGATATCGCTCACGGCGCTCGTGAGCGCGTTCCTTATTTTTTTCCGCGGCGTCCGCGGCCGGCAAGAGTAAGAAAAGCAAGAAAGAGCGCGTCTATCGCGTGACGATCACGAACGTCACCAAGGGCCAGATCTTCAGCCCCCCCTTCGCGCGACGCACAAAGCCGGCTTCCGGGTCTTCGCAGCGGGCACACCCGCAAGCGTGGAGCTCGCGGAGCTCGCCGAGGACGGTTCGAACGCCGCCCTCAAGATGCTGCTCGAAGCTTCTTCCCCGGACGTCTTCGACGTGGTTACGGACATGGCGTCGGGCGATCCGGGCGCTAACATCAAGCCCGGCGCCTCGGCGGAGTACGAGATTCGCTCGAGAGGCAAGGCCGACTCCCTCAGTATCGTGGGAATGCTCGTCATCACGAACGACGCTTTTTTCGGCGTCACGCGGACGCTTTCTTCGAAGAGTCGCCGCAGTATGAGCTTTTCCGCGGTCGCTTATGACGCCGGTAGTGAAGTCAACAACGAAGAATGTGCTTACATCCCGGGCCCGCCCTGTGGCAGCCCGTTCATGAACCCCATGGTTGGCGCCGAGGGTTACGTCTACATCCACAATGGTATCCACGGATCCCCCGATTTGGACGCGAGTCTTTTTGATTGGCGCAACCCCGTGGCGCGCGTCAAGGTTACGCGGATCCACTGAGCCTCAACCCAAACGCACGCCAAGGGCGGATGCGGGGAGATCGACCATAGACCGCTTCCCAACCCCGTATCCGCCCCCGCGCGATTTTGTGACGAAATCGTGATCATTTCGCTCTATAAATGGTGCATGACGCGAATGCACGGGGGCGATTCGCGGCGTGTTCTGGTTGTCGAGGACGACCGAGACATTGCGAATCTCGTGGAACTTCATCTTTCGGAGGAGGGCCTTCAAGTCACCTTGGCCCATGACGGCTCGGAAGGGCTGGTGAAGGCGCTTTCCGGAGGCTATGATTTGGTTATTCTCGATTTGATGCTGCCGGGAACCGATGGAATTGAAATCTGCCGGCGCATGCGCTCGCGGCCGGACTACACCCCGATTCTCATGCTCACCGCCAAATCCGCGGAGCCGGACCGCGTGGTCGGGCTCGAGATGGGAGCGGACGACTACCTCACGAAGCCTTTTAGTGTTCGCGAGCTTCTCGCACGCGTGAAAGCCATCCTGCGCCGTGTCGCGGCGATGGCAAAGAGCTCCGACGCGGTACCGGACAGCCGCATTTCGGTGAAAGGACTCACGATCACTCTCGACAAGCGGCGCGTCGAGCTCGAAGGCCGCGTCGTCGAGCTCACCGCGAAGGAGTTCGACTTGCTCGTCCAGTTTGCCGCCCATCCCGGCCGCGTCTACTCGCGCTCCGAGCTGCTCGACCTCGTGTGGGGCTACGGCCAGGACAACTACCAGCACACGGTAAACTCCCACATCAATCGCCTGCGCGCGAAGATCGAGGCCGACCCCGCCGATCCCCGCTACATCCAGACAGTCTGGGGCGTGGGCTACAAGTTCTACGACCCGAGCTACGAGCACTAGAATGTCGCGCACGCTCTACGCCAAGCTCGCGGTTGTCTCGTTGGCGCTTTTTTGCGCCCTCGGCGTCGTCTATGTCGCCTTGTCGATCTACACGACCGAGCGACATTTCCAGGAAGTGCAGCAGAAGCTGAACCAGGATCTCGCCGAGCACCTCGTGAACGAGAAGATATTGCTCGCGGACGGCCAAGTAGACGAGACCGTGCTCGAAGATGTGTTCCACATGCTCATGGTCATCAACCCGAGCATCGAGCTCTATCTGCTCGACCCCGCGGGCGCGGTCCTGGCGTTCTCCGCGCCAGAAGGAAGCGTCGTTCGCAAGAGCGTCTCGCTCGAGCCGATTGGAAGATTCTTGAACCAGGAGACGCTCCCGATCCTCGGCGACGACCCGCGCGACGCGAGCGGTCGGAAAGTATTTTCTGTGGCGCCCGTACGCGTACCGGATTTGCAGGGCTACATTTACGTCATCCTTGCAAGCGAGGAATATGATTCGGCGGCGCAGATGGTTTTCGGGAGCTACGTTTTGCGCTTGAGCACTGGGCTCGGCGTTGTCGCGCTCCTTTTCGTCGTCGTTGTCGCGCTCGTCTCCTTCCATCTTCTGACGAGGCGCCTGCGACGATTGTCGGAAGACATCGATCGGTTCCGCCGCGGCAAGAGCCGGCCCGACGAGCTGTCCGAAACGCCGGGCATTCTCAAGGGGGGCGATGAGATTGACCGGCTCGCCGAGTCCTTCATTCGGATGTCGCGGGTCATCGACGAGCAAGTGGAAAAGCTCGAGCGCACCGACGCACACCGGCGCGAGATCGTCGCGAACGTATCGCACGACCTGCGGACGCCGCTCGCGTCGCTGCACGGCTATCTCGAGACGGTGGTGCTCAAGGGTCCGGAGCTCTCTGAAAAGGAGCGGCAGAAATATCTCGCGGTGGCCCTCCGGAACAGCGAGCGGATGCGCAAGCTGGTCGCGGAGCTTTTCGAGCTTGCCAAGCTAGATGCGCACGAGATTCTGCCCGAGCTCGAGTCGTTCTCGCTTCCCGAGCTCGTACAGGACGTGGTCCAGGACTTCAAGCTGAGCGCCGAGGAAAAAGGTGTCCAGCTGCGCGCGAGCGTGAGCGAGCGCGTGCCGTTGGTGCACGCGGATATCCGCCTCATCGAGCGCGTGCTCCAACCAAAACCTCATCGAGAACGCCTTGCGCTATACGCCGAAAGGCGGCCTCGTGGATATCAACTTACGCCGCGAAGAAGGCGGCGTGCGCGTGGCCATCCACGATAGCGGCTGCGGCATCCCTGCCGACGAGCTGCCGCATATCTTCGAGCGGTTTCATCGCGTGCCGCAGGACGGCGCGGAGGAGAAGGCCGGAAGCGGCCTCGGGCTCGCCATCTCGAAAAGAATCCTCGAGCTCCACGAGAGTATGATCGAGGCCTCGAGCCGTCTCGACGAAGGCACGACCTTCACGTTCCATTTGACCCCTGCCGCGCTACATTAATAAAGTGTAATGTAACGAACACCGGCCCGTCGGCAAATAGATAGATAGAAGCCAACACGCCTACAGCCTACAGGAGGATTCGTGATGAAACGAAGAGAATTCTTGGGAATTGCGGGGCTCGCCCTCGTGATTCCGGAAACGATTTGGGGGAAAGCTATGAATACGACGGAAAAAGACATCGCCAAGCTAAAGAAGCCCGACGACGAATGGCGTGCGATCTTGGAGCAGGACCGCTATCGGATCCTTTTCGAAGACGGGACGGAGCGAGCCGGGACGAGCGAGCTTCTAGACGAGAAAAGGAAAGGCACCTACATCTGTGCCGCGTGCTATCTGCCGCTCTTCAGCTCGGAGACCAAATTCGAAAGCGGGACGGGCTGGCCGAGCTTTTTCCAGGGACTCGAAGGGCATGTCGGCACGAAGCGGGACTTCAAGCTCATCCTCCCGCGCAAGGAATATCACTGCATTCGCTGCGGCGGCCATCAGGGCCACGTCTTCAATGACGGTCCTCGCCCAACCGGTGAGCGGTGGTGTAACAATGGGCTCGCGCTTCTCTTCGTCGCCGATGGCGAAGACTTGCCGCCTCTCAGGACCTAAGGATGATAAAGCTAACGACACTCGCATTGAGTTTCATGCTTCTGGGATTGGCGCCGCAAGACAAGCCGGAATCCGAGCTCGAAAAAGCGCCGTTCGCGGGCGGTTGTTTCTGGTGCATGGAGCCGCCCTTCGACAAGCTCGACGGCGTGCTCTCGACGACGTCGGGCTACACCGCCGGGCATCTCGACAACCCGAGCTATGAGCAAGTTTCGTCCGGCCGCACCGGACACACCGAAGCCGTCCAAATCGTCTACGACCCCGCCAAGGTCAGCTACCAGGAGCTTCTCGACGTCTTCTGGGTGAACGTCGACCCGACCGACAAGGCTGGGCAGTTCTGCGACCGCGGCTCGCAATATCGGCCCGGCATCTACTATCACGGTGAAGAGCAGAAAAAGCTCTCGGAAGCGTCGAAGCGGGAGCTCGGGCTGTCGGGGCGGCTGCCGAAGCCGGTCGTGGTCGAGGTCGAGGCCGCGACGACGTTCTATCGTGCTGAGGAATATCATCAGGACTACTACCAGAGGCACGGATTCCGCTACAAACTCTATCGGCGCGGATGCGGGCGCGATCGCGTCTTGAAGCGCCTTTGGGGCAGCACAGACTAGACATGACACGTCCCGGCACGAACGAGTACGCGTCCTACTACGAGGGCTACGTGAGCAAAGTGCCCGAGGGCGACATCCTTGCGGTCATGCGCTCGGAATCCGAGCGCATGGCCGAGCTTCTATCCGCATTGAGCCCCGAGCAAGCAGACCACCGCTACGAGGCAGGGAAGTGGAGCGTCAAAGAAGTGGTCGGGCACATCATCGATACCGAGCGGATGTTCGGTTACCGTGCCCACTGCTTCGCGCGCGAAGACCCCGCGCCGCTTCCAGGATTCGAGCAGGACGACTACGCAAGAAGCTCGAATGCCGGAAGCCGATCCATGCAAGAGCTCGTGGAAGAGCTACGCGCCGTGAGCCAATCGAACCTCGCGTTTTTTGGCGGCCTCGACGAAGAAATGTGGACGCGCCGCGGGATGGCGAGTGGGTGCGCCTTCACGGTGCGCGCTCTCGCCTATATCCTCGTGGGCCACGAGCTGCACCACCGCGGCGTTCTCGAAAGCCGCTACCTTTGAGCCAGTCGTCAGTTCGCGAGGTTCATGAACTTCGACCAATCGACGAGCTTGATTGGATCGTGGAGCTCGAAGTTGAATTTCTTCTTGCGGGTCGTTTCGATCCGTAGCTGCTTCGAGTCTCTTCGTTCCGTTCTTGCGAGCTGTGCGAACGGCCACGACCACGAGTGAGCGTCCGAAGTGAATCCGATCCCATCGAGGTTGAGCGTGACAGCGCCCTCACAGCTACCGAGTTTATGGTCGTGTTTCGCTGAATAGGGGCGTTGTTGCACCGCTCTGGCTGAGAGCAAAATGCACCTCTTGTGGTGGCCGAGGTATGTTCGACCATGAAGTATCCCAAGCGCAGCCAGTACAAGCACGCGAAGCAGAAGAAGTACCACGTTCGCAACTGGGCGGGTGCTTCCGCCATTAAGTGTTGGTGAGATGACGCTAAGACTTTACGGTGCATTGAATTACAGCCAAAATAGCGTTCGTGACCTTCGCTGCGCGCTAAATAGAGCGTAAGCGCCTTTTTTGCAAAGGGATGCGTACACATCACCAACAGTAGACAGCGCAAGCACCCGCTGACCAAGAACTTACGAGAAACTTCTTGAAGTAGTTTCTGAGCTCCAGCGTGTTCTTGGCGAACGTGACGGCAACGATGAGTTTCCCTTGTCAAGCCTCAGAAGAAATGACACTATCGGCCCCGAGGCGCGGAGAGTCCCCACGAGCCTTCGCCCCTGAATAGCAATCCATAGAACAGAGCCCTTTTCTGGGGAGAAAGGCGGGTTATGGTGTTCAACGACCGTTTCATTCGCCGTCGTGCGCTGATTGCATGGGCGTCGGTTCCTTTCATCATGTTCGCCGCGCCGCCGCTGGCCCAGCCAGGACAGCAGGCTTGGAGTCCGGTCGACATACCCGGTCCCGATGAACATCCTGCCGAGTTGATCCAGCTCACAGAGGAGTTTCGCACCATCCTCGGATGGGGAAGCGGGGTTCCCGATTACGCTGGGACAGTGGGGCGTCAAAAGGAGAAGCTCCCCGAGTTCCGTGCTCGCCTGGAAGCACTGGACACCGCTGACTGGTCGGTTCACGAGAAGATCGACTACCTGCTGCTGCGCTCTGAGATGGACCGCCTCGAGTTCGACCTTTACGTCTGGCGACAGACAAGCCGCAACCCGAGCTTTTACGTTGCTCAGGCGATTCGGAACGTGGGCCGGCACTTGACCGGCGGCAGGCGCATGTACGTGCCGGAGCTGATGCCGTACACCAAGGAGCGTGCTCAGACCATCCTGCAAGCGCTGGCCGACACCCCAAAGATCGTGGCCCAAGGTCGTCGGAACCTCACGGAGATGGTTCCGGCGCTGGCCGACATGGCGCTGCGGAATCCCGGGAGCTCAATCGATACCGATGATCTGGACAACATCGTGGAGAACTACCGCAAGTGGGCCGAGGTCACTGCCGAGCATTTTCCCGAGCCCGAGGCGAGTCAACTTGTGTCCGCTGCAGAGGAGGCGGCACGACATTTGCTCGAGTTCGGCAACTGGTGCTTGCGCTATTTACTGTTGGTGATATGTGCGCATCCCTTTGCAAAAGAGGCGTTTACGCTCCATTTAGCGCGCAGCGAAGGTCACGAGCGCTATTTTGGCTGTAATTTAATGCACCGTAAAGTCTTAGCGTCATCTTACCAACACTTAATGGCGGAAGCACCGGCAATGTTCGAGCAAGTTGGCGCGCTTGTGCTCGGTACATCGCTGCAACCGGCACCCAGGCCCGTCGTGTCCAAAAACACAAACGAACGCAAGGTCGGCGCGTCGAGGCCGTTTCGATCGTCATCAACCCGTGGCGAGCCCCAGATCTGGGGGTCGGAGGCGATGTCGGCGATTCAAGTTCCCCGTCCTGTGCCAGAACTCGGATCTTTCGAAATAGACCATAAATCAGCAGCTTAGCAAGTTCGGTGCGCGCGGATGAATAAATAGAAGGCACAGGCCGTTCTTGATATTTCATCGCGGTGGATTACGGATTAAAGTGATAAACAACAGCAGGTCTAAACCGTGCAATCAACGCTGGATCGACTTTTTACGGAGCACAGGAGGTCAATAGTGATTAAGAGCTCGATCCCTTATCATCCAGATCATCGAACTCCTTTTCGATTTCCTCGAGCTGATCCTCCTCCATCCCGAGGTGGTGGCCCACCTCGTGCAAGACGGTGTCCCGAACTTCTCTGATCAGGCTCGCGCGATCGGACGAGATATTCTCCAAATTTCTCTGATAAAGGACAATCCGGTCGGGAAGACCCCACTCACTATTCTGAATCGTATTGCCTTGATAGAAGCCGAGGAGGTCGTGCTCGATGTCTGCCTCTTGAAGAAGGTCTCGACACGGCGCCGCCTCCACCGCGACCTCCACGTTCTGCAGATAGCTTGCGAACTCGGTCGGCAACGACGCCAAGACCCCTTCCACCACACTCTCGAACTCTGAACGCTCCATGCGACAAGGGAGGACGTACTCCGGGTCGAGCTCAGCGGCGCGAGCAAAAGAGCGATCGGCTTCGGGAATACGGTCTAACTGAGTGAGGACGAGGCCGAGCGCGTAGTGAGACCGCGCGCTTTCCGGCACCCTACCGACCGCTTCTTTCGCGGACTGCAGCGCGTCACTAAATTGTCCCCGGTCCAAGAACCGGGCGACGCGTTCCATCGGATCCTCGGTCATCCTGCCTTTATAGTACAGCCGCTCCGAGATCGTCGCGAGTCGGCGTTGTTGCACCGCTCTGGCTGAGAGCGAAATCCGCCTATGGTGGTGGCCGAGGTATGTTCGAGCATGAAGTATCCCAAGCGCTGCCAGTACAAGCACGCGAAGCAGAAGAAGTACCACGTTCGCAACTGGGCGGAATACAACGAAGGGCTGCGCCGCCGGGGCGATTTGACAGTCTGGTTTGACGAGGAGGCAATCGCGAACTGGAAGGCCGACAAGACCGGTAAGCCTGGCGGTCAACGGGTCTATTCAGACATGGCGATTGAAACGGGCCTGGTTGTCCGGATGGTGTACAAGCTCGCCTACCGACAAACCGAAGGCTTCTTGCACTCGATCGCCTCGCTTCTCGGGCTCGGTATCGAGATACCGGACTACTCGACGTTGTGTCGGCGCTCGAGGTTGCTCCGGGTGCTTGCGCTGTTTACTGTTGGTGATGTGTAAGCATCCCCTTGCAAGAGAAGCGCTTCCGCTCCATTTAGCGCGCAGCGAAGGTCACGAGCGCTATTTGGGGGCGTTGTTGCACGGCTCGGAGCAAATTGCTGACCTCCCTGTGCCGGTGGCAGAGTCACCCGGCGCAGTACGTATCGGGCATCCCGAGCGCGGTCATCTTGTTGAGTATCTCGCACCCAATTCGGTGTTCAACTCGTTGCCTCGCCAACGTTCGAGTCCGCATCTCAGGCCCGATGATCGCCTTGTAACGATAGACCGCGTTTTCCACCATGCTTCGCTTGGTGCAGCCTGAGAGCTTGTACCATTCACGTCGGCCGTGTCTTTCGATGGCACGAATATGGCGATCTCGCTCCTGCATGGCCGTGTTCGAATTCTGACTGAGCGTCGCGTTTCGTTGCGGCGGAATCACCACGCGCGTCCTTCGTCCAGGGCTGTGCGCTTCGATGGTTTCGTAGACCGCTTCCTTGTCGTATGCACTGTCCGCCGCCACCGACACTAGAGGTGCTTGAATCTGCGTTAGCAAAGCGGGGACTCGGGTTGCGTCGCGAGCTCGTGACGCCGTCAGTTCGGACGCAACAATGTTGCCGGTCTTGCGGTCAACGGCGATGTGCAACTTGCGCCATGCGCGCAGCTTTGGCGGTTTGCGGGCGGTTCCAACATGAATCCTCAAGCCCGTGCTATCGATCATCAGGTGGATGGGTTGACTGCTTGCGGCTTTCGGAATCCGCAGCTTCTTGCGGAGCAGCCTCGAGCGCCGACACAGCGTCGAGTAGTCCGGGATCTCGATACCAAGCCCGAGAAGCGAGGCGATCGAGTTCAAGAAGCCTTCGGTTTGGCGGTAGGCGAGCTTGTACACCATGCGGACAACCAGGCTCGTTTCAATCGCCAGGTCTGAATAGACCCGTTGACCGCCAGGCTTACCAGTCTTGTCGGCCATCCAGTTCGCGATTGCCTCCTCGTCAAACCAGACCGTCAAATCGCCTCGGCGGCGCAGCCCTTCGTTGTATTCCGCCCAGTTGCGAACGTGGTACTTCTTCTGCTTCGCGTGCTTGTACTGGCAGCGCTTGGGATACTTCATGGTCGAACATACCTCGGCCACCACCATAGGCGCATTTGCTCTCAGCCAGAGCGGTGCAACAACGCCCCGGTCTTGTCGGCCTTCCAGTTCGCGATTGCCTCCTCGTCAAACCAGACTGTCAAATCGCCCCGGCGGCGCAGCCCTTCGTTGTATTCCGCCCAGTTGCGAACGTGGTACTTCTTCTGCTTCGCGTGCTTGTACTGGCAGCGCTTGGGATACTTCATGCTCGAACATACCTCGGCCACCACCATAGGCGGATTTCGCTCTCAGCCAGAGCGGTGCAACAACGCTAGCCGCATTCGCCAACTGGCCGAGCGCTACGTCACGCCGCTGCCGACGCTCTCTGAGGAAGTGCAGGCCCTTACTACCCGAGTCGATGAGCACCTGGTGAAGATGGGGGCGGTATGGAACTGAAGCCTGGCTACAAGCGGTCGGAAGTGGGCGTCATTCCGGAAGATTGGGATGTTGACTACATCGAAGACGTCGCGCTCGTAGCGACCGGCACCAAGAACACGCAGGACCGCATCGAGGATGGCCAGTACCCGTTCTTTGTGCGTTCACAAACTGTCGAACGGATCAACAGCTACTCCTTCGATGGCGAGGCAGTGCTTACGGCTGGCGACGGGGTGGGCACCGGAAAAGTGGTCCACTACGTCAACGGTCGCTTCGATGTTCACCAGCGCGTCTATCGCATCTCCAACTGGCGTTGTTGCACCGCTCTGGCTGATAGCGAAATCCGCCTATGGTGGTGGCCGAGGTATGTTTCGAGCATGAAGTATCCCAAGCGCTGCCAGTACAAGCACGCGAAGCAGAAGAAGTACCACGTTCGCAACTGGGCGGAATACAACGAAGGGCTGCGCCGCCGGGGCGATTTGACAGTCTGGTTTGACGAGGAGGCAATCGCAAACTGGAAGGCCGACAAGACCGGTAAGCCTGGCGGTCAACGGGTCTATTCAGACATGGCTATTGAAACGGGCCTGGTTGTCCGGATGGTGTACAAGCTCGCCTACCGACAAACCGAAGGCTTCTTGCACTCGATCGCCTCGCTTCTCGGGCTCGGTATCGAGATCCCGGACTACTCGACGTTGTGTCGGCGCTCGAGGTTGCTCCGCAAGAAGCTGCGGATTCCGAAAGCCACGAGCACTCAACCCATCCACCTGATGATCGATAGCACGGGCTTGAGGATTCATGTTGGAAACGCTCGCAAACCGCCAAAGCAGCGCGCATGGCGCAAGTTGCACATCGCCGTTGATCGCGAGACCGGCAACATTGTTGCGTCCGAACTGACGGCGTCACGAGCTCGCGACGCAACCCGAGTCCCCGCTTTGCTAACACAGATTCAAGCACCTCTAGTGTCGGTGGCGGCGGACAGTGCATACGACAAGGAAGCGGTCTACGAAGCCATCGAAGCGCACAGTCCTGGACGAAGGACGCGCGTGGTGATTCCGCCGCAACGAAACGCGACGCTCAGTCAGAATTCGAACACCGCCATGCAGGAGCGCGATCGCCATATTCGTGCAATCGAAAGACACGGCCGACGTGAATGGTACAAGCTCTCAGGCTACACCAAGCGAAGCATGGTGGAGAACGCGGTCTATCGTTACAAGGCGATCATCGGGCCGGAGATGCGGGCTCGAACGTTGGCGAGGCAACGAGTTGAACACCGAATTGGGTGCGAGATACTCAACAAGATGGCTGCGCTCGGGATGCCCGATACGTACTGCGCCGGGTGACTCTGCAACCGGCACAGGGAGGTCAGCGATTTGCTCCGGGCCGTGCAACAACGCCGAGGAGAGGTCTGCTCGGGAGCGCCTATCGCAGAGCCAGTGCCGCGTCGGCTGGTCTCCGTGAATCTCGAGAACACCTCCAGGATTCGAGCTTTTGGCTCCGTTCGCATTTTCGGACACGACGGGTGTCCAATCTCTGGCGGCTGACAGGTCGGAGACTGCTGGGGAGGCGCGCGCGGGAGCGCAGCGATCAGTTCGAGATCGGCGAGCCAGAAGGTGCTACCGCAACGCCAAGGCCGGCTTCCAGAGCCCATGGCCCCTGGGCCTGACTCGGGCTACCGGTGCGATAGAGAACTTATAACCTGCGGTCGGGATTGATGATCGTGCGCCACATGTGCGCCACCGGGGAGTTGTCGAAGCCGAGGCCTTCCTTGGGCTGGTTGAAGTGGCGCCCGATGATGTCGACGAACGGATCGACGCTGATGTCGGCGTTGGCGTCGAAGCTGTATTCATCGTTCAACGTGATGAGTCGCGCCTCCATGTACCACTTGTGGTTCCGCGCGTACTTGTAGGCGGCCTTGATGTAGGGCTCCGGCTCGAAGTTTTCACCAAACATACGGACGTACATTTCGGGATACTCGAAGCCGACCTCCGGATCCGGGTAGAAACGACAGGCCTGGTGATAGCGGATGGCCCAGCTGACTTTCTCGGAGACGTACGGTTCGACCAGCTGTGCGCCCCACCAGCCGTGGTCGGACGATATCAGACCGAGAATGGAGACGTCGTGCAGGAGACAGGCGAGAACGGTCTCTTCCTTGTAGCCAAGCTTCATAGCCCGTGCCGCACTCTGCAAGAGGTGGTGGTTGCGATTGAATCTGAGGCGCATGAAATCGACCAGTGTCGGACGCTTCGGCAGCGGGGGGAGCTCATCGCCCTTGCTGCGGAGCGCTGGATTACTCAGCTGGCGAATCATGGCCGCCTCGAGCGCTTCCGCCTTTTCAGTCGGCGTCATGAGCGCTAGAGCGCCGACTCCGCCGATACTGTTCATGAGAACTCGTCTATCCATGCATGCAATATACGGCTCTGACGGATGGGGAGTTAATCACGCTGACCCCTTCGCAGGCCGATACCGCGGTGCTTGCGCTGTTTGCTGTTGGTAATGTGTACGTATCCCTTTGCAAAAAAAGCGCTTACGCTCCATTTAGCGCGCGGCGAAGGTCGTGAGCGCTATTTTGGCTGTAATCTAATGCAGAGTAAAGTCTTAGCGTCATCTCACCAACACTTAATGGCGGAAGCACCTTACAGAGTAGAACTAGATTTATCCGATGGGGGTGTCGCGAGTCAGCCTCTCCTCGGGACCTTAGTCGCGCTCCTCCATGGCATTGCAGAGCTACCGCCGGTAGCGCGAGTATCCTCAGGAGTATCCTCAGGAGGAGCCTCAGGAGGAGCCTCAGAGGGAGAATCAGAGGGAGAATCAGGAGCACCTCCGGACGCAACATTCAATGATTCCGAGCCAAGGAGCTTAGCCGCAAGAAATTTCTGAATCCCTTTCCCATTCGCGGTCTTGTCGAAAACCACCTCGAGCTTCTCTCCCGCCCCGGACGCCCAGATTCTCACGGTGACCATTCCCGCCAGTTTTCCTCCGAACTCCACCGCGAATCGCCCGATTTTGTCGAACACGATGCTGTCATAGTTCTTCTTTGTCCCCGTGAGCCCTTGTTTGTCCACGTTGAGGATGCGCCGATCCGTCACAATGAACATGTCTCGAATGGTCTTGCACGCGTACTCGACACGCTCTCCCGGTATCAATACGTGCGCATAATCAGCCTGAACTTTCGCGGGATCAACCCCGCCATATAACCCCATAAACACCTCTCCTGTGTACGTTCCGCCCTAGACCGAATTGGTCGCCGGGCCAGTTGCCAGACAAACACTGCAGTGCAGGGTTTCCCGCTTATTCACCCGTCGGCTAAAAGCCCTGGGATCTTGTATTCAGCGGGTGACCCGACGTCGGATCAGTGTTTGCCTGGCGCTACGGAATGTATCAAAATGGGAAAGTCAAATGCAAGATGAACGGTGCTTCCGCCATTAAGTGTTGGTGAGATGACGCTAAGACTTTACGCTGCATTAAATTACAGCCAAAATAGCGCTCGCGACCTTCGCCGCACGCTAAATGGAGTGTAAGCGTTTTTTTTTGCAAATGGATACGTACACATCACCAACAGCAAACAGCGCAAGCACCGGGAAAGGCATACCCATACTCGTTCTGTTGCTGCTCCGGGTCGTGCTCATCAGCGGACTACTCGCCTTTCTGTTCGTGTTCTGGATGGACCGGCCGGTAGAGTTTGTGTGATACTCGATCCTCGCAGGCATGGTCGTAACCGCCGTCATCGCCGCTTTCTGGTTACAGCGCGAGATCGCGTGCGCGGAGGATCGTCCTCGGACGGACGATGGCGTGTTTCTTCAGAGTCCTGAGAGGAATAGCTCCGTCATCTAGAGACGTCAAGAGAGGTAGTCATGCGTTTACCGAACGAGAGGATAGCGGCAATGCTGCTACTCACTGCGGCGGCCGTGCCCATGACCCACGCACGAGCACAGGACTGGACGCCGCCGAGGCTCCACGAAAACAAGAACTACAGTCATGCCTGGATCGATGTCGACGGCGTGAAGACGCACTACGTCGAGGCGGGACAAGGAGCTCCCTTTGTCCTGATACATGGTGGCGGTGCCTCGTCCTCCGGTGAGGTCAACTACTACGACGTCATCGGCCCGCTCGGCAAGAAATTCCACGTCATCGCACCCGACATCGTCGGCTTCGGTTACACCGCACCGCGAGGCGCCCAGGACTACTCCGGAAAGGCGCAAGGAGACCACCTCGTTCGTTTCATCGAAGCTCTCGATGTGGGACCGGTCTATCTCAACGGGAACTCCCACGGTGGGTACCTTGTCCAGTACGCCGCTCTCGAGCGCCCGGACCTGGTCCGGAGGCTCGTGATTACGAACAGCCTGAACGGGACGTTTCCGATCCCCGAGCTCCCCGAAGGCGCAAGCTACATTTACGCGCCGGGGGGCCACCAGTATTCAGCCCGGACAGTGGAGCAGACGAGAGCCTCGTTGGCGCGATTCTATTTCCACGAGGATCTGGTGACCGAGGAAAGGGTCCAACTGGTTCATGACATCTACATGAGAAACTACGGCTACGCCGACAAAAGAGGCCGAGCGGTTTCCTATTCCGTCGAGGCCTCGAACACGAACCTGAGCTACAAGGGCAAGCACATCACGGAGTGGGCGGGGGAGCTACAGATGCCGGTTCTGCTCATGTGGAGCGAGCCCGGCTCGAAGATCGAATGGGGCGTGGCGCACTTTTTCAGGATTCCCGGCGCTGAAATGCACCTTTTTCCCTGGTCCGGTCACCACCTGTTCGCCGATCAACGGGACCGATGGCTTCAAGTGGTCACGAGCTGGCTGAACAACGAGCCGGCGCGCCGACCGAATGTCGCCCGCTGAGCTATCGTCAACGCTCGACGGGGACGCGGCGCGCGAGCTCTCCGGACCAATTGAGAACGACGATCAGTTGTGTTGCGGCACGACCCCGTCCTGTGCCAAAACTCGGCCCTTTAGAAATAGCCCATAAATCAGCAGCTTAGTGTCTGTGTTTGCGACCGGGCCAAGGGCGGTAGGCGGCCTTTGGAAAGGTGCAAACTGCTGACCCGCTGGGCGTTCGAGTATTTTGACCAGACGGGATCGCACGAAGACACCACACTCGTGGGGCGCGACGCCGTCCTTCACACGTCCTGAGATCCACTGGCCAACGTGTTCAACTTCTTCTTTCTGGCTGCTCAGAACTCGAATCTCCGGCGCCGGCCCATTGAAGACGGAGACGGTGTGGCGTCGCTCCTCCCTGTTGCCATCAGCATCGGACACCTCGGGACCGAGCAGTCGGTCCGCCTGCGCCCGGATCTGATGTGACGTGCGGTAATTGACCCGCAGCGACTTCGACCGTCCCCGAATATCCACGCCCAAGGCCAACCACGAGAACGGCTGCTGGAAGATGCGCTGGCCGAGGTCGCCAGCGAAGAAAAGCGCCTCGGGACGATGCCGGCCGAGTCCCGCGAAGAACCGGAGATGGGCTACGCCGAGATCTTGCGCCTCATCGACCACGGCGAAGTCGAACGGCGGGTTCCTACCTTCCGTAATGGCCGTCGCCAGCTTCGTGAACATCGCTGAGCGCGTGATCATGTGCCGCGACGCGAGGCCCGCGCGGACCTGCTCGAACAGCGACCAGAGGATTGCCCGCTGAGCCTCTGGGAGCCGCGTTTTTCTACCGAGGCGCGCGACATCTCGATACGCCTCCCAGGTATCCAACTGCCACGCATCAACGACCTACTCCCACTCGGTCAGCAAGAACCGCCCACTGAACTTGTGGCTCTCTCCACATTCGCTGGCGGCCCGCAACAACTCGTGGACGACCTCTGGCGGTGCCAGATTGATCTGCCCGAAGTGGGACTTGTAGAGGCGCTCTCCGTAGCGTTGATCGAATGGACTTCCAGTCGCTCCGCCAAGCGCGGCTCGTTGCTAATGAGTCGCCTGATCTGGGTGCGGAGGGCATTCGCCAGCATGTGTGAAAACGTAGTCAGCAAGACGCGCGCATTCTGGTTGGCGCGGGCCAGGAAGACGGCGCGATGCAGCGCCACAATCGTCTTCCCCGTGCCGGCGGAGCCGGAAACCCTTGCGGGCCCGGTGTAGTGTCGTTCAACCAGCTGCCTCTGCTCGGGATGGAGGAACACCGACCATCTGTCCCACGGAACTCCAGGGCGAGCTGAAGTTCCTCGACGTTGCTCATCACGCGGAATCGGCGTTGCGCATCAGGATGCTCGAACGGATTTATCACCGGTACGGTCGGCTCAGGCGGAATCGGCCTGCCGCCAGTGGCCAGTTCCAAGAGCGCCTCGGCGGCCTCGCCTGGTAGTCGGTCGGCCAGCGAGAGGAGACTGTCCTCATCGACCTGGCGCACATCTGACAGCCACTCCGGTAGCCGTGAGGTCAAAATACTCATGCGGCTTCCCGTTTGAAGCCGATATCTCAGTCGGGTCGATGCCGTCCCGTCATGGCCCTGCCAACCAGACTCCAGTTCGCGTTCGCCGATTCTCCAGCGGCCGAACCGGCATGTGGGAATTCCGCGTGTCTGCCAAGCAACAGCACGTCAATCAGGTACGAAATCAACCGCGCGTCCCTGTCGTCATCCGTCTTCTCGTACTGCCGACGGTCTCGATTCACGTCCGCCTGAATCATCCTCCAGGCGTCCCCATCTGCGGCGAAACGTACGACGTAAATGCAGAACCCGGTCCAACTCCGATGGAAGAACAACGCGTCATCCTTCCAGTAGATGAACCACTTGTCTTCCATGACCTCGGGTATCATTCCCTGGCGGATATGGTCCATTTCCTCACGCGAGAACACTCGGTCGAGCGTGACGGACGCTCTGCGCGCAGGCAGATCCTTGGTCTTCCATGCACTCGGGACCGCTGTTCTCACGTGCGTCCTCTTTTCGCTCCTTCCCACTCTGTGTCGATTTTACCCGTCCCGGGACGTCCCAGTCCAGAGCCGCCTGTGATCCTCAAGAAAGAAGATCGCTTCTGGCAGACCGGAGACTAATCAAGTTCGGTACGCTCGGATGAATAAATAGAAGGCACAGGTCATCTGCATGGTGACGACCCGCCCGCCCAAGACGATTGTAAAGCCCACGGCCCTTGGCCCGGTCGCAAACACAGACACTAAGTTGCTGATTTATGGCCTATTTCAAAAGGGACTTATGACGTTAGGTTGACAAACACCTGGGATCCGTGTATCATGGTTCCATCATGACGCGACACAAATCCCCCGGCAAAGCCCACCGCGAAGGTATCACGGTTGTCCAGCTGATGGACATGTTCCCCGACGAAGAGGCCGCTCGCCAGTGGTTCGAGCAAAGACTATGGAACGGCCAACGGCGCTGCGGGCACTGCGGCAGCCTCAGAACCGGCAAGGCTTCTCACGCTAAGATGCCGTACTGGTGCACGGATTGCCGCTCCTACTTCTCCGTCCGAACAGGAACGGCTCTTGAGTGCTCCAGGCTCCCGCTTCGCAAGTGGGCGATCGCCATCTACCTCGAAGTTACGAGTTTGAAGAGCGTTTCGTCGATGAAGCTCCACCGCGATATCGGCGTCTCCCAGCGGGCGGCTTGGTTCATGCTTCACCGCATTCGTGAAGCCTGGAAGCCCCGTCGAGGCAACTCCTTCTCCGGCCCGGTTGAGGTTGATGAAACATTCGTCGGCGGCAAGGCCAAGAACATGCACGCGCACAAGCGCAAGCAGGTCATCAAGGGACGCGGGGCCGTCGGCAAGACGGCCGTCGTCGGTGCGAAGGACCGCGCGACCAATCGCGTGAGCGCCACCGTAGTCAAGAACGTAGACCAGCCTACACTCCAGGGCTTCGTCGCCGAGAACGTCGAGCCTGGCGCGAAGGTGTACACCGACGACCACGGCGGCTACGTCGGGCTACCGAACCACGAGACCGTACGCCACTCCGTCAAGGAGTACGTCAACGGGCAGGCCCACACAAACGGCATCGAGTCCTTTTGGGCAACGCTAAAACGAGCGCACAAAGGCGTTTTCCACAAAATGAGCCCGAAGCATTTACAGAGATACGTCGATGAGTTTGCAGGAAAGCACAACGTCAGGAACGAGGACACTCTGGCTCAGATGGTCGTTGTGGCCGCTGGTCTGGTTGGGAAGCGTCTGATGTATCGGGATCTGGTCGCGGATAACGGGCTTTCCTCAGGCGCACGTTCCTAGACTGCATCAACGCTTGGGCAACATCCTCGGGCGTCGCGTCTCCGTAGTCCGGTCGCTTCATATCCCCTCCTCATGCTATAATCTCGCATGGCTTTGCTTTTTTCGCAAGTTCCTTCTCTAGGCAGGAAAAAGCCATATAGATCCGTTCGGTTTCACCACTGTTCGTAGCCGCGCTTTATGGTCGAAGACAGCGAGTTTAGGACCTACGAGTACATACGTAAAGTTCTCAAAAGCTTAGGCTGGGATACCCGCAATCCTGCTACTAAAGGCGGAGATGTCTACACTCAACGCGAGTTCTATCGCCACGATTCTCTACTAACCGAAGCTCTAGGCAAGAAAGCCCCAGAAAACATTGTTGCGATTCAAGGTGATGGGGGCCTGCTCTATTGGATTGTTGAAGCCAAGCGGGCCCACAGGGAACGCCTTAAGGCACTCAGCGAAGCGCAAGACTACGCAAACCAGATCAACCTCCGAAACCCAGGGTCAGCCCGCTTTGCCACAGGTATTGCAGGAACACCAGACCAGTCGTTCTATGTCACAACAACCTATTGGGACGGCCGAGAGTGGCATGAAGTTGAAATCAACAACTACGAGGTCACGGGATTCCTGTCTCGGGAGCAGTGCTATGAAGTCATCAATTCAAACAACCACCAGATTGCCTCATTCGACGATGACCCGGATCGGTTCCTTAAAAAGGCGAACGCGATCAATAAGACCCTCCACGGTAATGAGATTCCCGTTGCAGAACGGGCGCGGATTATAGCAGCTCTTCTTCTAGCGCTTGCACGAGACGGAATGTTGCGTGTCCATGACACGCCAAGCCGACTTATGCGCGAAATCAACGGCTTGGTCGAAGACTTGCTGCGCCAGCACGGTAAGGAAGACTTTGCCAGCGTCATTAAACTGGAGTTGCCCGCGACTGAAAAGAATCACAGGAAATACCGAAAGGCTATTTTAGAAGTTCTTCAACACCTTCGAGAAATGAACATCAGGTCTGCGATCAGCAGCGGCGACGATTCCCTGGGCAAGTTCTACGAAACGTTCCTAAAATACGCGAACGGTGCAAAGGAAATGGGAATCGTCTTGACGCCAAGGCACATCACACGATTTGCCGTGGACGTTCTCGGGATCACACATCGTGACAGGGTATTCGACCCTGCGTGCGGGACCGGCGGATTCCTGGTTTCTGCGATGGAGTTTATTCGAAGTGGCAATCCAAAGAACTACGAGAGATTCAGGAATGACAACCTTTTCGGTGTTGAGCAGCGCGACGATGTTTATGGGCTGGCAATCGTCAACATGATCTTTCGCGGCGACGGTAAATCACAAATCCACGACGGGAATTGCTTTGACCATGAGTTTTGGCTGCGAGATGGGAACGTTTGGTATACGCTTCAAGGGGACGAAGTGCAACGAGACGGCGTTCGCAAGCCGTTCTCACGTGTACTGATGAATCCTCCATTTAAGCTAGAGACGAACAACGAGACTAGTTTCGTCGATTACGGGCTCAGCCAGTCGCGTCGCGGAGCCTTGCTGTTCGCGGTCCTACCATCTGTTGTCATTTCAGGAAAGACTCACGAGAAATGGCGTCGCGAGCTCATGAAACGTCACACGGTGCTAGCGTGTATTAAGTTCGACAAGAACCTGTTCTATCCAGTATCAGAAGCTACCTACGGGTTAATTGTTCGTGCCCACGAGTCTCACTCGACGAGAGACGTCGTGTTCATGGGGTCTTTATTCGATGATAATCACCGACACAGGAAATCGAAGATGCTCTCGGAGCACGAAGCTGTCGACAACGTGAACCGTATGACACGAGAGTTGCGCGATTTTCTTCTGGGCAAGCCGATAGATGTCGCCATTCCACGAGAGCAATGCGTCACGACAATCGATCAGGGCCGGCTGTGCTCGTTTTCTCCAGAAAGCTATATCCCAGGTGGTGCAGCCACAATAAATGCTGCGTTTCGTTACATCGGATCGGAAGCAGCCAAGATGAGGGCGCGTGCTGCCACTAACCCTGTATCCGAAGTGCAGCCCAAGCGCACGTTCAAGTTGATCGAAACGTTCATTGACAGAATTGAGACGCCCCCACTGAAAACTATTAAGGAATGGCCACCGGGTAATGTTCCCATAGTCAGCGCAACGGCTAGCAACAATGGCGTGGATGCTTGGCGAGACATTCCGAACAACCTATGCTTTGATCAATGCATCACAGTCTCGATCCTTCACAACACCAAGCCGTGTGAAGCTTTTTGGCATCCATATCGTTTCTCGGCGCTCGTCGGGAAAGCGTTCGTGCTTCGTCCGAGCCCAAAACTTATAGACAATATTGATGCGATCCTGTATCTATGTGAAGCCATCACAGTCACAAATGCATGGCGGTACAATTACGCTCGTTCTGTGAAACTGCGGGAACTTGAGGTTGTTGTTCCAGTCTTGAAATCGGGCCTGCCTGATTTCAAGACGATGGGCGACATCGTGAGGAGGCAGTTAGGGCGAAACTCGCCAACCAACGCCGGGAACTCCGCCACAGATACTACTGCGGCGTCAACCTAAAGTCATAAGTCCCTTTCAAAAGGGCCGAGTTTTGGCACAGGACGGGAGCTCGTGACCTTCGCTTCGCGCTAAATGGAGCGTAAGCGCCTCTTTTGCAAAGGGATGCGTACACATCACCAACAGTAAACAGCGCAAGCACCCGCAAAACCGGAAACTAGAGCGTTTCGGTCACTCGGAGCTTGCCTTCGGATAGATCTTCTCGCCATCGTAGTCTCTCATCCCGCAGAAACCGATGACCTCGAACCCATTTTCTTTCAGCAAGGCCGCGGCACGCGCGGCTCGTCCTCCGCCGTTTCAGGCGGTGAGGATGGGTTTGTCCTTCGGTAGCTCGTCGAGCCGATCGGCAAGTTGGTCGATGGGGATGTTGGTGTAGCCCTCGACCGTACCCAATTCCTCCAACTCTTCGGGGTTTCGTACATCGAGGAGAAAGACGTTCGAGTCATTCAGCGCTGCCGCGAGCCCCTCGCCTTTGAGCTGCGGCGCTTCGTCGATCGTGTCGGTCGCCGATTCAGCCGGCTCGACCGGCGCCGATGAGGAAGCGGGCTCCTCGTGTCCCCCGCCGTCCCCACCACCGCAGGCGAACAGCGCTGCCGCGGGGAGCCAATAGAGTCGTTTCATGGTCACCTCCACCGCTACCTATAGCACATCTAGGCGTTCGGCTGCCGCTGGCACCACGGGCACAGATACCGCGAGAGATAGACGCTCGAGGTCCAGACCCGGATATCCGAAAACAGTCGCAAGAGCGAGCCTCTCCAAGGGCCGCCCTCGGTGCGTATAGTGAACCGTGGCACGTCGACGGTCTTCACAAGTGTTTGTGGCATTACGACGTATTCGGTTGTGCCTTCTATTTATTCATCCGTGCGCACCGAACTTGATTAGTCTCCGGTCTGCCGGCACCATGCCGGCATGATTTCGTCGTTTGTTCGCGCGCTCGTCTCTGCCTTCAAGGCTCGTTGCGAGCTGGCTCTCGAGTGGGTGCATTGGTACAACACGCAACGACTCTTGGAGCCGATCGGAAATGTAGAGGCCATCGCTATCTTCCAACAGAAACTCGACCTCATCGCCGGTGCCGACGATCCCGACCCCCTTGAGGAGTCGCGGCACGATGAGAAACGATGGGAGTTTCGAGCGCACTGTCATTCGGTTGTCTCGCGATATCAGAGGGTCGAGGATCTCGGCGGCCTCGTCGGCAGTCCTCCGTCCGATCCGGACGACACGCGAGCCGATCAGATGTCGATAGTCGGCGGCGGCCTCGACGACGAAGAGGCCATCGCTGAAGACGTAGAGCTGGATAGGAAGGAAGGATTCGAATCGGGGGCCGAAAGGCACCATCCCGCTGTGACCATCCCGGCCGCCACGGCTCGGAAGAGCACGCGATGCGGAATAGCTCCCCGGTGATCTCGTTCTCAGTCAGCTCCGGAAGTCGTCGATCGAGCTCCGTCACCGCCGTCTCGAATTCCGCGCTCGAGACGGCAAAGAACAGATTCGGGTGGAGACGAGGCATTTCGTGAGCGAGAACGCTCAAATCAGCACGCCAGGCCCGCGCCGAGCCGGTTCGTGCCGACGAGCTTGCATCCATCTGGCAAAAAGCTGCCGATTGCACTGCTATACATATTGTTACGGCGGCAAACGCGACGGTAAAGAACGGCGATGTGGAGCGCCCTGTTGTCCGCATGGCGTATCGACCTCCTACATCAGGAACAGCGTAAAAAGCCTGTCGAAACTGGCACCGCGCGGAAAAAAAGCTCCGGTGCAACGGGCCGGGATGCAGTTGATGTCAGCTCGGCTCAGTCGCGGCGGCGCCGCGCCGCGATGCGCACATCCGCCGCCGCCCAGCCCGCGTCGAAGGTGTGCCCCGGCTCGTCGAGGTCTATCACGAGAGGGGCGTGATCGGAGGGGGTGGGTTTGCCTTTGCGCGCTTCACGATCGATTTCCGCCCAAACCGTGCGCTCGCCGACCGGCTCCGTGACGAGCAGGTGATCGATGCGCATGCCGCGGTTCTTGTGAAAATGCCCGGCGCGATAGTCCCACCAGGTATACCGGCCGACTTCCGTGTGATGCCGTCGATACGCGTCCACCAAGCCCCAACGGCAAAGCCGCACCAACGCCTGCCGTTCGGCCGCCGACACATGCGTTCCGCCGTGAGCCTTGCGAGAATCCCAAACGTCGATGTCTTCGGGAGCGACGTTGTAGTCACCGCCGAGCGCGAGCGGATCCCCTGGATCGTTCGCTTCTTCCAGCCAGCCGGCGAGGTGGTCGAACCACAAAAGCTTCGCGACGTAAGAGGGCGAGCCCACCTCCCGTCCGTTGGGCGCGTAGAGGGACAATACACGGACGCCGCCGCAGACTGCGGAGATCATCCGCGCCTCGGCGAGCGGCTCGACGTCGTCGACGTCCGGCGCAGCCGGCCGGCTCAAGGGCTTTCCGAAGTTCTCGATCACGCCGTCGATCCCGCACCGGCTCGCGATGGCGACGCCGTTCCATCGCCCCTGGCCATGATGGGCGAGCGCGTAGCCGGCCTCCCGAAACGGAAGTGAGGGAACGGCGTCGTCCGCGAGCTTCGTCTCCTGCATCAAGAGCACGTCGGGTTTCGCGCGCTCGAGCCACCACAAAACCTTCGGGAGGCGGGCGTTCAGAGAGTTGACGTTCCAGGTCGCGATGCGCATCGGCTCCAAGATACCTCCTTGAGGAGTGGGGGTGGCTCAATAAGGTCACCCGGGCTTTCCGAAACAGGTATATCCTGACCCGGGCAAAGGGCCTAGGAACAAGCGGGCGCACGAGCCGCGATCCCGTTTGGTTCCCGGAGAGAGAAGGCAGGCGCTGGTCATGCCGAATCGATCGGTGTCAACACCATGCGTCGTCGTAGAGGAAAGGAGCTGTCATGCCATTGTTGCGAGTCGTGAAGTTCATGTTGTTTGTCTGCGCTGTGTTTCTGTTCGCCGGCTGCGCCGCGGAATCAAACGCCCCGGAGGCGCCGGCAATGCCGACCGATAACCCAATCACCGGAGAGGGGCTGCCGAATCCGGCCCCGATCGTGACGGCGAACTGGGGCACGCTGCCCGAGGGCGAGAGTGGGGCTCGACCGCCGGTATCGACATTGATCCGATCGATGGGCATATCTGGGCGTATGAGCGCTGCGGCGCGGGCAACTTCGGTGCCGGGACTCCCGTCAACTGCGACAACAATCCGGTGGACCCGATCTTCAAGTTCGACCGAAGCACCGGTGAGATACTCGCCAACTTCGGCGGCGGCGTCATGGTCACCCCGCACGGCATCCATGTCGACGCGGAGGGCCACGTCTGGGTGACGGATTTCGCCGGTAACGACGACGGGACGAAGGGGCATCAGGTGCACAAGTTCAGCGCCGACGGCGAGCTCCTGATGAGCCTCGGCACGGCGGGGCAGCCAGGCAACGGACCGAACCAGCTCAACCAACCCAACGACGTGATTACCGCGCCGGACGGGAGCATCTTCGTCTCCGACGGCCACAGCGGTCAGGGTATGACGACCAACCAGGCGATGCAGGAAGGCCTCGAGGCAGGACGCACTGCCCGCATTCTGAAGTACTCGGTAGACGGGACCTTCATCAAAGAGTGGGGCCAGATCGGCGTCCGGCACGGCGAGTTCCGGACTCCGCACGCGTTGGCCTTCGATGCGCAAGGTCGGCTCTGGGTCGCGGACCGCGGCAATCACCGCCTCGAGATCTTCGACCAGGAGGGCAACTACCTCGAGTCGCGTTACGCGTACGGTCGCATCAGCGGGATCTTCATCAAAAACGACACGATGTACACGATCGACTCCGAGTCGAGCCCGACCAACCACCCGAACTGGCGCAATGGTGTCCGCATCGGACCGGTGGACGGGGACTACGTCACCGCCTTCATTCCTCCGTTCGAGCGGGAGAGCCGGGTCTATCAGGGCACGGCGGGCGAGGGCGTCGCGGTCGACGCGGACGGCAACGTGTACGCCGCGGAAGGGCCGAACTCTTTGAGCCAGGCCGGTGGCGCGTTTACCAAGTACTCGGTAGCCAGGTAATAGGCGCTACGCCCAGGCATGCCGGGGTAGGGACGCGGTGTGCCGACGGCACACCGCCGAGGACTCCAGGCGCGTCCGGGCGCGTGAGAAGCAGCGACTCCCCGGACGATGACGCCCATCGAGACCTGATCGAGTCAAACGAAGGGCTCATCGCGATGCGCATCGGCTCCAAGATATTTCCTCGAGGGGCTCGCTTCTCAGGCCTTGCGTTGCCGGCTGGTTGCGGAAATGATGCTTTGCCATGGCCACGGAGTTTCCGACGTGGATCCAGCCGATGGCGGCGTCGGTCGCTCATGAAGGAGCTGTTCGCCAGGCCGGAGTGGATCTTCGAGCGCAAGCACGACGGGATTCGTCTCCTCGCCTTCAAGCTCGCAAAACACTTCGCCGAGCTCCCAAAACCGAATCCGAAATTCCAGGCGCACCTTGATGAGCTTGCCGCCAAGGCGAATGAGGGTTCTCTCACGCCCGACGAAAGCGAAGAATGCGACAAGTACGTCGAGTACATGGATTTCATCGCTTTCATGCAACTCAAAGCACGGTCTCGCGCCGACGCGTCCGCTCCGTAATGGATGCGGAGACGAGACAGCTCGTCCGCACGCGCGCCAATCATCGTTGCGAGTATTGCGGGATTCATCAGTGCATCTATCCCGACTTCGCGTTCCACATCGAGCACATCGTCGCGAGGCAGCAGGGCGGCGGAGACGAACTAAACAACCTGGCGCTGTCGTGTCATCTCTGCCTTGGTGCACAACTCCGATAGAGGCCGAGAGCTCGCTTGGCCCCGACTCCCATCATCCGATCATCTCGCTATCAGGCATCCCGAGCGCCGTCATCGTGTTGAGAATCTTGCACCCGATCCTTGCCTCGACTCTCTGTGCCGCCAACCCTCTCGCTCGCATCGCTGAGCCCACGATAGCCTTGTAGCGATGGAACGTTGTCTCGACTTTGCTCCGTTTGCTGTAGCCCGATTCTGTATGCCACTTTCGTTTGCCGAGCCGAGCTTGTGCTGCAATGTTGCGATTGCGCTGTCGGCTGCTCGCCGGCCCCGATGCGAGCTGGGCGCCCTTGCGCGGCGGTATCAGCACCCTCGGCGAGCGATGAGCGCTGTGATTCTCGATCGCCTCATAGACGCCGCCGGCGTCGTATGCGGTGTCAGCTCTGGCCGATGAGATGGGACTGTCGATCTGTCCGACAAGCGATGCAACCCGCGATGAATCGCGGGCTCTTTTGCTCGTCAGCTCGCCGGCGACGACTTCGCCACTCTGCTCGTCGACACACAGATGGAGCTTGCGATAGTCCCTGCTATTTGGTGCTCTGCGCAGCTGGCCGGCGTGGACAGCGAGACCGCTGCTGTCGATCAAGATGTGCAACGGCGTCTTCTGCTTGTCTTGGTAGAAGGGGACCTTACCCAGCTTCGCCTTGCGCCTCGAAATCGTGGTGTGATCGGGCACATCATTGTCTAGCTTCATCAGAGCGAACAACGATCGCAGCAATCCCTCGCTCTGCCTAGATGACAGATGAAACACCATGCCCAGGGTGACAGCCGTCTCGATGGCGTGGTTCGAGTACTTGCGTTGACGGCCCGGTTTCCTCCTCCTCCTCGGCCGGGGCGCGTCCCCGTCCTGTGCCAAAACTCAGCCCTTTTGAAATAGCTGATAAATCAACAGCTTGGTGTCTGTGTTTGCGACTGGGCCAAGGGCCGTAGGCTGTGCCTTCTATTTATTCATCCGCGCGCCCCGAACTCGATTAGTCTTCGGTTTACCGGCACCATGTCTACATGATTTCGTCGTTTGTTCGCGCTCTCATCTCTGCCTTCAAGGCTCGTCGCGAGCTGGTGCCCGCGGATGAATTAAATAGAAGGCACAACCGAGAAATCCGTCAAACCGTGCAGCGGTAGCGTGTCAGCCGCTTGTGCGGCCCCCATTCGTGTGGTAGCGTAGCCCTGTAGTATATGTAAGGTGAGGTTTAGCCAATGAGCCTTCTTGCGCAGTGTCGGCTGTCTCCTCGGTGGCTGGTTCTGCTGGTTGGCTTAGCAGCGCTCGCGGTCACGACGGCGGCGCTCGTGCCTCACGACGATGGCAAGTTCGAAGACCAGGATTGCCTCGTTTGCAAGGCAGGTCACCAGCCACTCACTCAACTGACGGTGGAGCTCGTCTCCGAGCCTCCCGTTGACTTCACGTCTACAACGCCCGCTTATCGTGCGGCCCTCGCGCCGACCGACGTAGTCGAATCCGGCGCGCCGCGAGCACCTCCGGTCTGACTCCCTCTCCGAACGTGGCCTGCTCATCGTAGGCCACGCGTTTCAACAACATAGGTTTTAGTGTGAACAGGGAGATGATCTGTGAAGTATCTCAGTTTCCTTTTGCTGCGTGCGTGGCGATCGGTTCGGGATCCGACGCCATCGCGCAAGGTAGCGGTACGGTGACGGGAACCGTAACGCTCGAAGCGACGGGAGAGCCCGTCCATGGAGCCGTCGTGCTCCTCATAGGTCTCGGACGATTCACAACGACCGATGGCGGGGGACGTTTTATTCTGAATGGCGTGCCTAAGGGAACGTACCAACTGCTCGTCGAACGCGAGCATCTGACCGCGGAGCGACAGGACGTGACGGTTGACGATGAAGAAACCGTCGAGCGCTCCGTCGTTTTGGCGCTGTCGCCGATCCACGAGTCAGTCACGGTGACGACGAGCGCGCGCGGCGAATCGACTGCGCTCGACCAGTTCAACGCGGTCACGACGCTAGACTCGTTCGATCTTGCGAAAGACATGTGGGGTACGCTCGGCGAAGCCGTCCAGAACGAAGCTGGCGTCGCCAAGCGCAGCTTTGGTCCCGGGCCGAGCCGACCCATCATTCGCGGCTTCGACGGCGACCGCGTGCTCATCATGAACGACGGAACCCGTACCGGCGATTTGTCGAGCCAGTCTGGCGACCACAACGTGAGCGTCGATCCCGCGAATCTCGAGCGTATCGAGATCATCCGGGGACCGTCGACGCTCCTCTACGGCTCGAACGCCGTTGGCGGCGTCGTCAATACGATCAGCCCTCAGGACAGCTTTCGCCGGTCGCAACCCCAGGGCGTGCGCGGGCAGGCGGTCTTCGATGGCGGCACTGCGAACAACCAGCTCGGGGGCAACGCGAACCTCCGCTACGGCAACGGTAATTGGATGATCTGGGGAGGCGGCGGCACGAGACGCACCGAGGACTACGACACGCCCGAAGGCACGATCGAGAACTCGAAAACGGAGCTTTCGAACGGGAGCCTGGGGACCGGCTTCTACGGAGAGCGCGCTTTCTTTGCCATAGGTTACGGCATCGAGGACGGGCGGTTTGGCGTACCCGGCGCCGGCGAGTTCCACGGCCACGAGGAAGAAGAAGTCGTTCACGACGAGATCGAAGGTGAGCACGAAGAGGGCGAGGAGGAGTTTTTCATCGACAACGACTTCCGCCGTCAAAACGTACGCTTCGATTTCGGACTTCAAAACTTTAACAATACCGTGCTCGACTCCGCAAAAGTCGTCTTCCAGCGCGTCGACTGGAACCATGACGAAGTCGAGATCGACGCGGGCATCGAGAGCGTCGGAACGCAGTTTACGAACGACATCTACTTACTACGCGCGGAGTTCGAGCAGAGCCGTACGTCCGATCTGACAGGTCGCTTCGGTATCTGGTATAAAAACCGAGACTATAACGCCATCGGTGCCGAAGCCCTTTCCCCGCGCACGACGCTCACCGCGTTCGCGGGTTTCGCCTACGAAGAGCTGGCGCTCGGACCGGCGACGACGCTTTCTTTCGGGGGACGCGTCGAGCACAACGACTATAACCCCGAAATGCGTCAAGAAGGCGAGGGGCAAGAAGAAGTCGTCGAAGGGGAGGGCCACGGTTATGAAGAAAAGCCCACGCCTGCGATACCACGTTCGTTCACGAGTTTATCGGGCTCCGTCGGACTGCGCTACGACTTCACTCGCACGACCGCGTTCGTAGGCAACTTCACGAGTTCGTACCGACCGCCGGCGCTCGAGGAACTCTACAATTTCGGCCCTCACGTCGGAAACCTCGCCTTCGAGGTGGGCGACTCGTCGCTCGAGCACGAGCGCATCAACGGGATCGACCTCGGCGTCAAAGGTCGTGCGTCCGGTATCGATGCCAACTTCAACTTCTTCTACTACGACATCAAGGACTCCATCTTCTGGTCCTTCGAGGAGGAGATCCTGGACGGCCTCAGGTTGGCGGAGATCACCCAAGGGGATGCGCGCTACGTCGGCTTCGACGCGCAAGCGAGTTTCCGCGTAGCCGAATTCATGTGGCTCAAGGCCGGGTTCGGGCTCGTCGATGCGAAGTTGACAAAGCTAGACGAGAATCTCCCGAGGATCCCGCCGTTCCACGGCCGGGTCGAAGTCGAGATGCCGTTCAACGCGCTCACCGTTACCCCCGAGCTGATTTGGTCGGCGAAACAGGGCAAGGTCTTCAGCGTTGGTGAGTTCCCGACCGACGGCTACGCCGTCGTCAACGTCAGGGCGCAATACACGCTGGCGCGGACGCATCAGGCACACATCTTCGCGGTGAAGGCGTACAACTTGACCAACGAGCTCTACCGGACACACACGAACTTCATCAAGGAGTTTGCACCGGAAATCGGCCGCGGGATCAAGTTCACGTACTCGCTGCGCTTTTTCTAGGTGAGGTGCTCTGGGCTCAAAGAACCGTGCTTGCGCTGTTTACTGTTGGTAATACGTACGCATCCCGTCCTGTGCCAAAACTCGCCCCTCTTGAAATAGACCGGTGCTTCCGCCATCAAGTGTTGGTGAGATGACGCTAAGACTTTACGGTGCATTAAGTTACAGTCAAAATAGCGCTTGTGACCTTCGCCGCGCGCTAAATGGAGCGTAAGTGCCCCTTTTGCAAAGGGATGCGTACACATCACCAACAGTAAACAGCGGAAGCACCAAAAGTCCCGGCGCGCGGGTCTTGAGTTCGTATGTGCTTTTGGACACGACGCGATTCATTTAAGGCCACTACGAAGACGTTCATCATTATCAAACGATTGGGCGATCACAGGAATTCGAATCGGTTCGGGTGAACGCCGTACACCATCTCAAAATGGCGACTGCCGAACGCCTTAAAATCTGCGCTCGTTCCAGACGACAGCCATCCATAGTCGTACTCGAATGGCCCGGCTTTGCTGATCCATTGCCGTGTCAGATCGTATGTCACGTTCGTCGAATAGAAAGTGCTGAAGGCTTTGTGGGCGACGGCCTCGTCCCCTTCCGCCCTCAGGCGGGGATAGACGCCTGCGTCTTCCGCCTTGTCGATGAATGGCGCTTCGTGGCGACCCACGAGCAAGCCAATCTCCGGCGACGCGCGCTCACCAGCCATCCACGCGCCAGGCCAACAAAAGAACTCGGGTCTAGCAAGCTTGTCTTGGGAGAATGCCACAAAGTGTGCGAGCAGCAGTCTGACCGGCAGGTTGGCGGCCTCGTATGCGAATTGGCGGTGCTCCGTCATTAAAGCCTTCACCGCTTCCGATTCGAGCGCCCAGTGGTTGACCGTCTCGACGATCGCCAACGGAGAGTCAACAAGCAGGGACATTGCGAGTGCCTTGGTCGCAGCGGCGTATTCATCTCTGGAGTATTCGGTGATGGCCATCTTCAGTTCTTGGCACTTCGTGGCCACAGATCGGCACAGAAACAGAAAGCGCATGCCGGGATCTACATCTTCGATGAACACCCGGAAGGCTCGCAGAGTCAAAGGAAAACCTGCACCTGGGTTAATCGCAAGATCGCACACTAGTAAGAAAAGGGCCACGGTTGGATGATCTATCGACTGCGGCCACTCCAGCTCGGCGAGCCGCAAGAAAACCTCAAAGGCCTCTACGTACACGCCTGATAGCATCCCCATTCGACTAATCTCATCCCATGAGACGCGTCCGCCAGACCCGAAATACAGAAATTGTAGTTGAGCAAACCTGGCCTGCCCTTCAAAAATCTGGTGCATGCCGATCGGGCTGAGGACAACTTCAGATCCTCTGTAATAGCCTTTCTCTCGCCGAGCTGGTGCTTCCGCCATTAAGTGTTGGTAAGATGACGCTAAGGCTTTACGGTGCATTAAATTACAGCCAAAATAGCGCTCGTGGCCTTCGCTGCGCGATAAATGGAGCGTAAACGCTTTTTTTGCAAAGGGATGCGTACACATTACCAACAGTAAACAGCACAAGCACCGATGGGAGGCTGACGGTTCAGGCGATCCGGCCCCGAGCACGAGGTCAAGGGCCTCAAGGAGGGTCGTCTTGCCCGTGTTGTTGTCGCCGATCAACACCGCATGCCTGGGCAGCAGCACGGTGGCCATCTTGATCCCCCGAAAGTTTTTAATGTTGAGGCGGCAAACCTTCAATTTTGGATTTCCATTTTAGCCGACCCCGTCCTGTACCAAAACTCGGCCCTTTTGAACTAGACCATAAATCAGCAGCTTGGTGTCTGTGTTTGAGATTCTTGAGTGCGCCCCGCAGGCGCGTATATCCCCGCGTCGGGTTTTCCTGCGCCACGCGTACAATGAGCTCACGGATGTCCTTCGCCGTCGGAGGTCGGCCTAGGCTACCGAGGATTCTGGCTTCCATTGGCTAACCAAGCCTAGACATGTCTAATCCGAAACGTCCCGGCGCGCGGGTCTTGAGTTCGTTTGTGTTTTTGGACACGACGCGGTTTGCCGGGCTCGATGAATCGAAGCTCGACGCCTTTTTCGTAAGCCCAGGTGTCATGCGCGAACGCTGGCCGCCCGTCGTCGAAGGTTGCCAATCCCGCTCCTCGGCGTTCTCGTTCCTGTCAGCACTGGCGATGTTGAACTACATGCATGTGACAGTGTTAGTCTCTTACGTTGAGTCCAGGAAGGCTTGAGAGAGCTCGTTTCACTCATGAAAAAAACACCCGCACCGACCGAAGGGCTTCTTCCGTCTTCTCCCTTTTGAGTGCGCAGACCCTCTTCACGATGAGCGACGAGTGCATTGTGAACAGCTTAGTCGTCTTGACGATCGACTTCTTTGGAAGTCGGCCTTGGGCAAAGTCGGTGTCGGAGAGTTGGATTGCGTTCGGGTCATCCGTGATATGTGAGGTTATAGCCGCCAGTACGAGGTCTTCCCCGGCAGCATTGAAGGAATCAGGGGAAAGGATCAGCGCGGGGCGTCTCTTGGACGACGTGAGGTCGGTGAAGGGGAAGGAGACCAGTACGATGTCGCCCTGTCTATAAACTGTCGTAGACGGCATCCTCCTTGTTCTCCCAGAACTCGAAGCTCCGCTCCGAGGCCTTCAGCCACGGCAGGTCCTCGGTGAGCCGCTTCAGCTCATCCTCTGAAAAGACTCGGTAGACCTTTCCCGAAGCGGCGTCGCTCACTTCCTCCAGCGGCCTGAAGACCCCATCCCTGTACTCGACCTTAATGCTCATTATCCAGATTATATCAGGCAAAGCTTAAACGTGTTTCCCGGTCGTGCGTCGGGGCATGACGGGATGATCCTCGCATCACAGCAAGGGTCTGCTTCGCAGGACGCCCGCGCCCGCGCTTCGATTTAACGGCAGACCGCTTTCCCTTCATCGACTTCTCCTTCTCGGCTGACAGGCTACCAGCCCTATGCCGACCAATCAAGTCCGGCTTGACAGCCCCCCTAGGGTGGTAACACTCCGTCTCGCCAAACACCGATCCGTCGTACCAAGCGTCGGGTTGCCTACTCAATACAAGACCTCTCTTGAGGGAATAGGTAGGACCCAGCAATTGACGGATGGGTGTTTGGCGACTAGCCCGGCGACCAATTTCGGCCGACGGGGATCTTCGAGAGAAGGAGAAGTCGCCGAGGCGTTGTTGCACGGCCCGGAGCAAATCGCTGACCTCCCTGTGCCGGTTGCAGAGTCACCCGGCGCAGTACGTATCGGGCATCACCCAATTCGGTGTTCAACTCGTTGCCTCGCCAACGTTCGAGCCCGCATCTCCGGCCCGATGATCGCCTTGTAACGATAGACCGCGTTCTCCACCATGCTTCGCTTGGTGTAGCCTGAGAGCTTGTACCATTCACGTCGGCCGTGTCTTTCGATGGCACGAATATGGCGATCGCGCTCCTGCATGGCGGTGTTCGAATTCTGACTGAGCGTCGCGTTTCGTTGCGGCGGAATCACCACGCGCGTCCTTCGTCCAGGACTGTGCGCTTCGATGGCTTCGTAGACCGCTTCCTTGTCGTATGCACTGTCCGCCGCCACCGACACTAGAGGTGCTTGAATCTGTGTTAGCAAAGCGGGGACTCGGGTTGCGTCGCGAGCTCGTGACGCCGTCAGTTCGGACGCAACAATGTTCCCTGTCTCGCGATCAACGGCGATGTGCAACTTGCGCCATGCGCGCTGCTTTGGCGGTTTGCGAGCGTTTCCAACATGAATCCTCAAGCCCGTGCTATCGATCATCAGGTGGATGGGTTGAGTGCTCGCGGCTTTCGGAATCCGCAGCTTCTTGCGGAGCAACCTCGAGCGCCGACACAACGTCGAGTAGTCCGGGATCTCGATACCGAGCCCGAGCAGCGAGGCGATCGAGTGCAAGAAGCCTTCGGTTTGTCGGTAGGCGAGCTTGTACACCATCCGGACAACCAGGCCCGTTTCAATAGGGAATTACAAAGACTACTTGACGCGCGCGCATTCATGACATTCTCGGGCGGTGCGGAAGGCGAAATTAGCTTGGAACTCAGCATTCTTTACCGGAGACATCTTTGCCCTGGTCCGTTGGGCTTACAAAGACGGACTAACGATGAATCTTGAACTCGGTGCGCCAGAATTCGCTGCCATCCTTACGTTTTGCACATTGATGCTTATCTTGACAAATTTGAAATGGATAAACGGGCTGAGGCCCTGCGGTACAATTTTCTAGGTTGCATCCAGAGATTGTAAGGTGTCGAGACGAAGCGGCAAAACTAATAAATAGCAATCCCCTCCAGCCAGAAAGGTTTGCGTTAATCCTAGATTTACAGTACGAACTTGATCAATTGAAAATCCCAACACCCTTGATCGATGCAGGAAGAATGACAACTAGCCAGTTTGAAGCCTGGCCGAAAGACTGGTTTGTCTTTTTTCAAAAAATTGCACCACTCGCAAAGCATCGTGAGTTAAAGAAGGCACGGGCACCTTCGAAGGTCTCGCGCTGGTACAAACTCTTGACCGGCACCGCCCGGCTCGACGCCGCGTCCGAGACGCGGCCGTCGATGACGAGCGCGCCGTCGACCAGCGCGGCGGTCATTTCCCAGCTCTGCGCGTTGAGGGTCGCGACTCTCTCGGCTCGAGGAAGCTTCTTGAGAGCTTCATCGTCCACGCCCTTACTTGCGTGCGCGACGGCGGTAGAGATCAAGAACGCGCCGAGTAGCCTACCCGTGCTCAGAATGTTCCTCTTGAATCTACGGTTGCTCCGTGGAAGTGGACTCCGTGACCATGAAGCGTTCGAACCAGTTCCTCAGATAGAGCTGGACCCTCATGAAGTTGGTCGGCGGGAGGCTTCGGCTGTGCCAACCGTCGGTAAGCCGGATCATCGCCGTGGGTATCTTGCGCATTTTGAGAGCGCGGTAATACTGCTCGGTCTGCTCCATAGGCGTCCTCAGGTCTTTCTCGCCCGTGATGAGGAGGGTCGGCGTGGTGACGTTGCCGACATACATCAAAGGGGAGCGTCTCAAGTGCTCGCTCGGATCGTCCCAGGGCATCGCGTCGAAGTTGCGGTACCACGACGAGCCGTCCGTCGTTCCGACAAAGCTGAGCCAATTCGTCACCGGCGCTTTGGCGACCGCCGCGGTAAACCGGCTCGTGTGACCGACGATCCACGAAGTGAGGACACCGCCACCGCTTCCGCCATAAACGAACAAGTTGCTTTCGTCGATGTACCCACGGCTGAGAATCTCGTCGACGCCGGCCATCAGGTCGTCATAGTCCTTGTCGGGATAAGCGTTCTCGATCGCGTTGCCGAACGGGCTGCCGTAACCAGAGCTCCCACGGGGATTGGTATAGAGCACGACGTAGCCGTTGGCCGCGTGGTTCTGATTCTTGAAATCGAAGCCCGCGTGATACATCGAGTGCGGGCCGCCATGGATGCGAAGGATGAGCGGGTACTTCTTGTTCGGATCGAAATCGGGCGGTTTGACGATCCATCCATGGATCCTGAGACCGTCGGCCGAGTCATACCAGAGCTCCTCGACGTCTCCGAGCTCCACTTCCGCGAGAACGCCGCGATTCGTCACGTGAAGTGTCGTTAACTCGGCAGGCCTCTCGAGCTCGAAAGTGATTAGGTTCTTGGGCACCGCGTAGCTGCTCAGCGTTCCCACGGCGCGGCCGGCCTCGATATCCGTTACGCTCATCATGTGGTTGCCGCTCGTGATTTCTCGCGGTGTTCCGTCGAGAGACGCGAAATACAAGTTCGACGTCCCTTGGACCTGGGCAGTGAAATAGATACCGCTTCCGTCTTTCGCCCATTCGAGATTGCCCGGACGTCGCCCCATCTCAGACGCGACGACGTGAGGCTCGGACCCATCCGAGGCCATGACATAGAGGCCTTCCTCGGTATAAGTGTCGTCCGACATGTCGTGCCCGACATAGGCAATGTGTTTGCCGTCCGGTGAGGGGACGGGGCCGCGGTCGGGCCCGGCGCGACGCGTGAGTTGCCGGATTACTCCCGTAGCGATGTCAGCCGTGTAGATTTCGGACTCGCGCCACTGATGCTCGGCATCCTCGACGCGCAGCGAACGGAAGACGAGCGAGCGTCCGTCGGGCATGAAGTGATAGTCGTCGTGATGCCAATTGCCGTTGGTGACGGCGTGTGGCGTGCCGCCATCGGCGTCGACAACAAAGAGGTGCCGGAACCCTGCAGGGAAGTAGCCGATGCGGTCGCGACGGTAATCGAGCCGCTCGACAATTTTGGGAGGACCCGTCCAATCGGCGCCTTCGGGCGGCTTCGGCATGTCGATGTTCCACCTCCCGTCCTTCTCGGGGGGCACGACCATCTGGAACGCGAGGGAGCGCCCGTCGGGCGACCACGAGATGTTGGACGGTGTCTCGCGCACGCGGGTCACCTGGCTCACCGCGCCTTCGGCGTCCATCCAGCGCACGTAAACCTGCGTGCCTTCGGGCTTGCCTTCGGCCAGAAAGGCGATGCGTGTCCCGTCGGACGACCAGCGTGGGGACGCGCCTTTGATGAGGAAGCGGTTCCGCGAACCGTCAGCGTCCATGATCCAGAGCGACGATTCCCAGCGATCGTTGACCGCGTCGACCCAACGTCGTTCGTAAAGAATTTGCCCGCCGTCGGGCGAAAGCGCGGGACTCGCGACGTCTTCCCAATCGAGATAGCGATCGACGGTAAGGCGGTTCGTCTCGGGCGCGGCAAAGGCGGCGCTCGCGATGGCGAGGAGCGACAAGGTGATCAGAATTCGAATGTGCATGGGTGACCTCCGTGCATAAGTGTATGGATTATAGGACGCCGTGCAAGCTTCCTCCGGGCGCCGCGAGCTCGTCGACCCGTTTCGTGACTCTGGGGTCTTCGAGCGTTGTTGCACCGCTCTGGCTGAGAGCGAAATCCGCCTATGGTGGTGGCCGAGGTATGTTTCGAGCATGAAGTATCCCAAGCGCTGCCAGTACAAGCACGCGAAGCAGAAGAAGTACCACGTTCGCAACTGGGCGGAATACAACGAAGGGCTGCGCCGCCGGGGCGATTTGACAGTCTGGTTTGACGAGGAGGCAATCGCGAACTGGAAGGCCGACAAGACCGGTAAGCCTGGCGGTCAACGGGTCTATTCAGACATGGCTATTGAAACGGGCTTGGTTGTCCGGATGGTGTACAAGCTCGCCTACCGACAAACCGAAGGCTTCTTGCACTCGATCGCCTCGCTGCTCGGGCTCGGTATCGAGATCCCGGACTACTCGACGTTGTGTCGGCGCTCGAGGTTGCTCCGCAAGAAGCTGCGGATTCCGAAAGCCGCGAGCACTCAACCCATCCACCTGATGATCGATAGCACGGGCTTGAGGATTCATGTTGGAAACGCTCGCAAACCGCCAAAGCAGCGCGCATGGCGCAAGTTGCACATCGCCGTTGATCGCGAGACAGGGAACATTGTTGCGTCCGAACTGACGGCGTCACGAGCTCGCGACGCAACCCGAGTCCCCGCTTTGCTAACACAGATTCAAGCACCTCTAGTGTCGGTGGCGGCGGACAGTGCATACGACAAGGAAGCGGTCTACGAAGCCATCGAAGCGCACAGTCCTGGACGAAGGACGCGCGTGGTGATTCCGCCGCAACGAAACGCGACGCTCAGTCAGAATTCGAACACCGCCATGCAGGAGCGCGATCGCCATATTCGTGCAATCGAAAGACACGGCCGACGTGAATGGTACAAGCTCTCAGGCTACACCAAGCGAAGCATGGTGGAGAACGCGGTCTATCGTTACAAGGCGATCATCGGGCCGGAGATGCGGGCTCGAACGTTGGCGAGGCAACGAGTTGAACACCGAATTGGGTGCGAGAGACTCAACAAGATGGCTGCGCTCGGGATGCCCGATACGTACTGCGCCGGGTGACTCTGCAACCGGCACAGGGAGGTCAGCGATTTGCTCCGGGCCGTACAACAACGCCCCTGCGAGGCGCACTCAGGAACCTCAAACACAGACACTAAGCTGCTGATTTATGGCCTATTTCAAAAGGGCCGAGTTTTGGCACAGGACGGGGTACACTGGTCCCGCTATGAAAGACGTTGGTCTACGAATTCGAGTACAGCGTGAATTGCGCGAAAAGTTCGTCGAGGTGTGCGGGGTACAGGACAAACCCCACGGCCCAAGTTATCCTCGAGTTTACGCGAGTATGTTTCGGCGCATCGTGGCACAGCACACGAAGGCTTTGCACATCAGCAACTTAAAGAAAACCACGCTCTGGCGAGCAGTCGGCAGTATTGAGGATGAGGACCAGTTGCGGGCGGTGACGTCCGCTTTGGAGGAACTCCCCGACGTGTCGGCGGCGCTCGTTTCCGAGGTCGAGACGCTCTCCAAGCAGGTCGGGGACATCGTGCGCGAGAGCGAACCGCAGGAGGGGCTTTTCGGAGGCACCATGCCCAAGCGTTTTCGCGTCGTCGACCAGATCAACATGGTCTACGCCTATGTGGAAGGATCGACGGCGCCGCCCACCGAGGATCAGAAACGATGGAAGCGGCGTGGCTCCGAGCGGCTGAACGAGATTGTGGACCAGCTAACGAGGCTCTCCACCGAAGCGCTACCGGCCCTTTATCAGAAACTCGACCAGCACGGGGTAGCGTGGACGCCGGGGCGCTCCATTCCACCGACCCGGCGTTGAACGGTGCCGCAGGCCGGCACATGTCTTCTCCAAGGAACAGGAGGTCGCTGATGGAAACGAACACGGCGTGGCGAAAACGTTGCCGGCTGGCTTTCTCGACTCTGGCGGCACTTTGCCTGCCGCTCTTGTCCGCATCCCAACACCGCTATCCCCTCGAAAGTGACTTCATTCGCCTCGGGCACAAGGAGCTTGCCTCGAGCCGCGGCGGGATGGTGGCGAGCCCTCACCCGTTTGCTACCGAAGCCGCGCTCGAGATGCTCCGTCGCGGCGGAAACGCCGTGGATGCGGCAGTGGCCGCGGCGGCGGTGGCCGCGGTCGTCGACAACGGCAAGACGAGCTTCGGCGGCGGCGGCGGACTCGTCTACTGGAACGCGACGAGCGGCAAGGCGGTCGCCCTCAACTTCGAAGCGCATTCCTTTGGTGAAGAGGTCCTCCCCTACAACCGCCAGAGGGACGGGCGCACCGGACGCTCGATTCGCGTTGGGGGAGCTGTTGCCGGCTTCCACGCCGCCGTCGACAAGCATGGCAAGCTCGACTGGAAAGACGTCATGGAGCCCGCGATCTTCTACGCGGAGAACGGCTTTCCGATCCACGACGAAGCCTATGCGACGATGAAAGCCAACTATGCGACGCTGACCCTCCATCCTTCGGGAAGGCGCCTTTTCGCGCCGGACGGTTTTCTGCCGGGCGTCGGCGAGACCTTCAAGCAGCCCGAGCTGGCCGAGACCTTGAAGGCGATTGTCCGTGAGGGGCCCGAGTACTTCTACCGGGGACCCTTCGCGGAAAAAATGGTGACCGAGATCCGGGCCATCGGCGGCAAGCCGACCTTGGAGGATTTCAGCTCGTACGAGGTCTGGGAGACCGAGCCTCTCCGGGGTACGTACAAGGACTTCGAGATCCTGGCGACGCGACCGCCTCTCGTCGGTCCGGTGGGGCTCATCGAGGCCCTGCAAATTCTCGAGAACGTGGATTTGGAGTCGATGGGGCACTACACGGAGTCCGCCGATTCCCTGCAATGGCTCATCGAGACGATGCGGGCGGTCGACGTGCGGAAGTTCACCGGGATTCCGGAGCTCGACGAGACCATCGCCCGGGCGCGCATCTCGAAGGACTATGCGAGGAAGCGCTACGAGATGATTCGCCACAAGATCGAGCAAATGAAGCGCCAGGCGACGGACGAACCAACGGTCAGCGCCGCGTCACACGCGCCGAACGGGGGAATCCCGGAGGAGCACAACACCAACAACATCTCGGTCGTCGACGAGGAGGGCAATCTCTGCTCCCTCACGAATACGATCTATGGCTGTGTGTACTCCTGCTCGGGTCTCTTGGTGGACGGCATGGTTCTGAACTCCGCCGGGGGGCACCCCGCGCATCCGGGTCAACGGCTCATGTCCCCCAAGTCCCCGATGGTCGTCCTGAAAGAAGGCCAGCCCTTTTTCGCGGCCGGCTCGTCCGGAGGCGTCACGAACCCGTTCTTCCTCATGACCAACGTGCTGATCTGGGGGAAGAGCTTCGAGGAGGCTCAGGAGGCGCCCCGCTTCCGCATCACGTCCAGCTTCTATACCGGCTGGGGCATGGGCTCTCCCGGAGCGGCGAACACGGTTCACATCGAACATCGGATCGATGAGGCGGTGGCCCGCGAGCTCACCCGTCGCGGATACCGGATCGAGTGGCTAGCCCCGTTCTCCATGAGAAACGCCCAGATTGCCGGAGTCGATCCCGGGACGGGAGTTCGTTACGGAGCATCCGATCCGCGGGGGGAAGGCATGGCGGCGGGAACGAACTAAATGCAGGAGGGAAAGATGATGACCTGCCGATTGTTGTCGACGTTCTTGGCGACGTTTCTGATCAGTGCCGGAGGACAAGCGGCGCAAGCGGAACAAGCGTCCACACCCACAGATCCCCGGGATCCTTTGCTCAATCAAGGACCCAAGGAAGTGGCGGTGGGCGAGAAGGTCATGGTGAGCACCCAGCTTCCGATCGTTACCGAGGCGGCGCTCGAGGTGTTGCGCGAGGGCGGTAACGCGGTGGACGCCTACATCACGGCGGTCTTCACGCAGACGGTGAACGACTACCACCAGGTGTCGCTCTTCGGCATGCTCGCGGGTTTGTATTATGACGCGCCCACCGACACGTACTACACCTTCGACGCCTATTCCGAGCGCCCGCGGGCGGACCGCTGCGGAGAGGGTGACCCTTCGAAGGTGGCCATTGCCGGCAAGGTCCGTGGACTCGAGGCGCTGGCCGAGCGCTTCGGAACACGTGAGTGGGCCAGCTACGTCGAGCCGGCCATTGCCTCGGCCGAGGAGGGGGCCCTCGTGACCTCGTTCATGTATGCCAACAACTACAACCAGTGGGAGAACGGAGCCCTCATCCAGCAAAACGAGCAGGCCCGCGAGCACTACATGCCCGAGGGACATCTGGTTCCCGTCGGAGGGCAGTGGAAGATGCCGAAGCTCGCCGAGACGCTCCGTCGGATCGCTTCCGAGGGTGCGGACTACATGTACACCGGCGTCTGGGCGCGCACGTTCGTGGACATGGCACAGAAGAAAGGCTTCTGCGTCTCCATGAAGGATATGGCCGCCTACGAGGTGCGATGGGGTGAGCCTCTTCGCACGAGGTATCGCGGCTACGAGATCATCACCGAGGGTCCTCCGAAGAAGGGCGGGATCCAGATTGCCTATAACCTGAACGTGCTCGAGAACTTCGATCTCGCCGAACTCGGCCACTACTCCGAGTCGCCCGAGACGCTCGAGATCCTCGCAAGAACGTTCGGCCGCGTGGAGGATGATATTCGGTATTCGGTCAAGGATCCGCGGAGCTTTCGGATCCCCACCCATATCTGGCTGTCCGAGGACTACGCCAGGATAGGGGCCGATTTCGTGCGCGCCACGATGGTGCAGCCGGGTATCGACCTGACACCGACATCCACGAGCGCGCGATTCGACGCCGCCCCGGCTCGTCCGGCGATGAGCGTCGACGACATCGAATCGGTGGAGGAGAGCAACCATAACGTCATCGTGGACGCCGCGGGAAGCTGGATCACCTCGCTCCACACCGGTCATGGAGGGGCCCCCGGAGTTTTCATCGATGGGGTCCGCGCCACCGGAAGCGGCTTTCCCGCCGAGACCGCCGGTCCGGGGCGGCGCCTGGTCGCCAATGCCACCGGGACGATCGTGGCGAAGGACGGCAAGCCCTGGCTCTCGCTCGGCTCGCCCGGTGTGCCTCCCCAGCCGATAACCGAGGTGCTGGTGAACATCATCGACTTCGGAATGCATCCGAAGGATGCCGCCGCGGCGACGCGCTTTTTCGCGTTCCGTACCGACGAGCGGGTGGTGGCCATCGAGTCGAGGATCTCGGACCGCGTTCGCAAGGGGATGGCGGCACGGGGGATTCGACTCCGCGACCTGGGTGCCTACAACTGGCACACCGGCTCGATACAGATTGTCTGGCGCGATCCCGACACCGGAAAGCTCCACGGCGTCACCGACCCGCGGCGGCTCGGACTGGCGGCAGGATTCTGATTAATAGCTTCACCAGGAGAAAACGTATGAGACCGAATGAGCCCACGGGTTGCGCGGTACCGTCCAACGGGTTTCGCAGAAGGGCCGGATGGATCCCTCTACATTTCGGATTCTGTAACCGGACGGATTTGGCGCGTCATCTACGGCGGAAGTTGACGCGTGCCACTCACTGGAGATGCTGGTCGAACCAGTCGAGAGTCCTCTGGTAATAGTCGAGAACACGCTTGGGATCACGATGGATGCCGTGTCCCTCGTTGGGATAGATGGCGAGCACCGTCTCCACGCCCATCATCTTGAGCGCCATGAACATCAACTCCGCCTGGTTCACGTTGACGCAGAAATCCCAGGCACCGTGAATGAAAAGAGTCGGCGTCTTGCAGTTCTTCACGTGCTTGATGGGGGACCTATCCAAGGCTCCGTCGAAATCGTCGATGGGCATGAAACCCCCGTCCTGTGCCAAAACTCGGCCCTTTTGAAATAGACCATAAATCAGCAGCTTAGTGTCTGTGTTTCCGACTGGGCAGCGAGTTGCGATCTTCTTTATTGCGGACGACAGCCGGTCTGATCTCCACCTTCGGCCAGCCCGGCGCGGATCGCCTATAATCCGGCCATGCGCTCATTGCTGAAGATTGCCCTTGGCATTGCCGCACTAGTCGTGGCGTTCGGGGCCGGGTGGCTCGTCGCGATCACCGGCACCGGTCAAGCCATCCCCCTGGAGTCACTCTCGGAACTCGAGAGGGGGTTCGCCGAGCGGATGCAGAACGTGGTGCTTACCGGCCACTACACGCTCAAAGGCCGTGAGCGTCGCGACGACAAGCCGGAACGCTACGAGATCACCAGAGTGGCAAAGGTCGGCGAGCACCGGTGGCGGTTCGACGTTCACATGACCTACGGGAGTGTCGACATGACGCTGCCGGTCGTCGTGCCCATCCGGTGGGCGGGTGATACCCCCATAGTCACCATTACGGACATGGTCATCCCAGGGCTCGACGGTACCTTCACGGCGCGGGTCATGTTTTACGCGGAACGGTACGCTGGCAGCTGGCAGCACGGCGAGTACGGTGGGCTCATGTACGGCACGATCGCGCCGCTGAGCGACTAAGATGAATTTACTGCTGCATTGAATGGACAGATGCCGCAGTTGATTACTTGCGGGGGCTGTTCGACGTTCCCGACGCGCTGCGTCGTGCTCCGCTGCGAAGCGTCACGCACCGCCGGCAGACCAGAGATCAATCAAGTTCGGGGCGCGCGGATGAATAAATAGAAGGCACAGGCTATATATTAGAAGGTTAAGTTACTTTTGGACTTGGAAGATCCGTTCCAGGCGCGGTTTCGTTTTGCTTAACCGGAGGTTACGCCATTCTTATTTCCACGGGAAGCGGGACGGATCCGGCTTCCGAGGTCGAGTCTACTGCGGTGTGCGGGCCACACATCCGTGAAATGATAGACTCTAGAGTGATGAGTATCGTCGACATTTCTGGAAACGCCAAAAGCGGCTGAGAGGAGAGACCCTTCAAGTCCTCAGCCGGAAGCGGCCCCAGCCGGTGGTTATCCGGCTCGGCGTGGTCGAGCGAGCGGGTCACGTCAGCGTCGTTCTTTCGCATAGTCCCTCAGCGTCACCACCGCACCGCCGTGCGCGGTCGTCGCCAACGCATTCGCGAAGCGTTCGTCCGTCGTCACCACTCGAGCACCGATACGATGCGGCTCCGGTTGCGCCAGCGCCGTCAAACGGCGTCCGGCACACCTTGCCTAACTCTTAAACCTGTCCACGAAAGCGGGGTCACGTCAGAAAGTCCAAAAGCGTACTCTTCTGAATATTTGTTCCCACGGCGTGAAGGGTCAAGTGATTCCATTAAGGTTAAAGATCGGCGCTAGCCCTTCACCAAGTCCTGGTCGACGAAAGAACTGCGTCTCTCGAAATCAGGTTCAAACTCTAGCACGCGAGCTGGTTACGCAACGGCCACCAACACTTGATGACGGAAGCACTGCGCTGCGGGTGGGGCTCCCCGCGAGTGCGGGAGAGCCTAGACCTCAAGACCTCGGGGGGTCACTCGGCCAGTCGCCTCCTCTGCTTCCGTAGGGCACCCGATAGCTCTCGCAGCAACCGCCAGGTGCCTCCCTTGTACGCGTTGCGGGACACCACTTCTTTACCGGCCTGAGTTCTCGGCCCGGTTGATTTCTCCCATGGTCGCCACTGACGGATCAGCTTGGCTTGGCGCGCCCGCCGCTCCGGGCTCCAGCCGTTCGCCATCGTTCCCCTCCAATCGTTTGTTTTACAGATTACGATTTTCCCGCGCGCGGGACGTTGTTGGGTGCGGCCGATGCGTTGTTTACCTGCTGCGGCCCGTGGGCGACGTTGGCCTGCCGGACGTAACTCATCACTGGCGGGTTCTTGATGGTCGCCAGCGCCTCCCAGGTGGCCCGGCATTGGGACTGCGCCCGCAGGGCCAGCTTCAGGTAGGGTTCCAGCTCGTCCATGTACTTAGCGTTGATGGCCCGCTGTGCTAGGTTGTTGAAGATGGCGTCGAGGGTGTGGGCCTGCGCCGTGAGCATGGCCTCCGGCCGCTTCAGGTCGCCTTCGCTGCACGCCCGGGTCTGCTCCGTCAGCGAATCGATCAGACCGGACAGCTCGAGGTCGCCAGCGGACTTGACGTATTTCTTGAGCGTGAACGCGGCCTGCACGGTCGGCTGTAGCAAGGTGCGAGCAAGGGCATCGGCCTGGTCCTCGCTGGGCTTGCCGGCTACGTTGAGCTGATTCGGGTTGCGTTTTTTGTGGAAACTGCTGCCAACGCACCCGCCAACGGTCTATCTCCACGTTTTTTCACTTTCTTCACTGGTTCCCCCCAGTGCCTCCATTGCACTGCAACGTCTCGAAACGGGTCATTGTGCGGTCCTCAATGCGCGGTTGTTGGGGGCACGGACGGAACCAGTTCCTTGGGAACGATTTCCGCGATGACCTTGTTTCCCTGCCGCACCCGAACCGCACTAGTCGCGCTAGCATCTGTTTGGAATTCCACAGCAGGGAACAGCGTTTCAAGCAGGCAGGTAACGACCTCGCAGCAACGCCGCGCCGCCAGCTCGTCCAGGTATTCGATCGGCACCATTCGGTCATGATTCGGCCCGCCGGACGGCGCGTGGATCGCTAGGTCGCCGGAGTAGGAAACGCCGGCGCGCGTGAACCAGCTTTCCGGTCTGGTCAGCTCCGCCGCGAGCGCATCCGTGCTTTCGTCGGTCCACCTGAAATATGCGGCCGCGCTTTCGAGAGTGATCCCGGAGACGATCCGCTGGTCAAAGGTCTCGACGGCGACGGTTTGCAGCCGTGCCCGCCGGATCGCGGCCCGCACGGCTTCCGTTCCGACACCGGTCTCTCGCGCCAAGCGGGCGATGGATACCAGGACATGCGCCCGGTTGAAATTCGCAGTCATTGTCGCCTCAAATATGGATATTGTTCTGACACAATATCATACAGGCGCGACAGGATCAAGCCCGTGTCAGTTCCTCGACCAGCGCCCGCCACCGGGCGCGCCGCTGATGTGAGGGGGTTCGCGGGCCGATCGTCCACGTGCATGGTCCGTGGCACCTGAAACAGAGCACGCGCAAAGGTACTTTCGAGTGAACGAACGATTTCGGTCACTCCCCGATGACCTCCGCCCACGCGGGCGGTGCCATTGCTGTCAAGTTGACGAAAAGCTAGCTGACCGACCCCTAACATGCCCGTTCACGACAGGACACTAGCTCATCATCTTGGGGTTCGGTCAGCCGAGTTTTCAGTAATTTGACAATACCCCCTGAACGTCAGGCACCGCGTGGTCAGCCCGGCCTGCATCGCCGAAAGAACTGCGTCTCTTGAAATCAGGCTCAAACTCTAGCACACGAGTGGGTTACGCGGCCCCCGCCAACACTTGATCGCGGAAGCACCGCCTGAGTCCTCGGCCCGGTTGATTTCTCCCATGGTCGCCATTGACGGATCAGCTTGGCTTGGCGCGCCTGCCGTTCCGGGCTCCAGCCGTTCGCTACCGTTCCCCTCCAATAGTTTGTTTTACAGATTTAGATTTTCCCGTGCGCGCGGCGTTGTTAGGTACGGCCGAGATACTTTCGAGTGAACGAACGATTTCGGTCACTCCCCGATGACCTCCGCCCGCACGGGCGGTGCCATTGCTGTCAAGTTTGACGAAAAGCCAGCTGACCGACCCCCAACATGCCCGGTTCACGACAGGACATTTGCCCATCATGTTGGAGGTCGGTCAGCCGAGTTTTCGGTAATTTGACGATACCCTTGTACTGGCTGCACTTGGGATACTTCATGGTCGAACATTACCTCTGCCACCATCATAGGCAGATTTTGCGCTCAGCCAAGAGCGGTGCAACAACGCCTGTCTATGGTGCGCTCCCGTGAACGGCTTGGCGGTAGTAGACCCGCCGTCCCTTCTGTGCCGCGGCGATCGCGAGGCTGATCGCGAGATGGGTCTTACCGACGCCGGGCGGTCCCAACAAAACGACGTCAGCATCTTGGTTGTAAGCAGTTCGCCAATCTCATACAGCTCGAGTTTATGGAAGGGACAGGTAGCTCGCCAACATCGTGGTTCCACCATCTGCATCGTTGACGGCGGACGCCGGTGTCAAACCGTAGACTTTGCAACGAGTTATCCATCTGTAGCTCTTTTTTGCGATGGTGGCCGGAAAACGTTTCTATAATGGCGGTATGGGAAAGCTTCTTTTGCTGTTCATCATCGTCCCCGCCGTGGAGCTCGGTCTTCTCATCCAAGCGGGAATCTATCTCGGTACGTGGCCGACGCTCGCGTTGATCGTCCTCACCGGCATCGTGGGCGCGTATCTGGCACGGCGGCAAGGTTTCTCGGTTTTGACCCGCGCTGAGGAGCGGATGGACCGTGGCGAGTTCCCCGCGGGCTCGCTCGCGGACGGCGTCATGATCCTCGTCGCGGGCGCACTGCTGATGACACCGGGGATCCTCACCGACGCATTCGGCTTCTCACTGCTCGTGCCCGGCTTCCGCAACCTCATCAAGCACACCTTGCTGGCGCGCTTCCGTAAAGCGGTTGAAGAAAATCGAGTGCATGTGCACGTCTCCGGGATGGGATTCGACACCGACTCGGACCCGATGGTGGACATCCGCCTCGAGAGCTTCGGGCCCGGTCCGCCGAAATACAAAGTGCATTGACCGTCTTCTGGCGCTACTGGCTCCTCCAAATTTCAGGATGGGTCGTCTTGGCCTGTCTTCTCACGGCAGCGCATTATTAGCTCAGGCTGTCGCCGCTCGCTGCCGTCGTCGTCCTCGGCTTGTGGCTCGTCAAGGACGCGCTCCTCGATCCGATCCTCAAACCGCGCACTACATGTTTCGTGAGCTCGATGTGCATCAACGTTTGCTTGGCGAGCGCGCGGTAGCGTAGGAGATCCTGACCCCCTCGAGGCTACGTCAAGCTCCGCGGTGAGCTTTTGGTCGCCGAGCTGACCATGAAAGACACGTCGGTGCCCGCGGGCGAGCAAGTCGTCGTCGAGTCGCCAGCGATCACGGTGTGGCCGGCCTCGAGTTTCCCGGGCGCTACCTTTCGGAGGCCGACGGTGCCGCGGTGAGGACGGAGAAGTGGCTGCTCGGCCGCTTCCGCATGTCGCCATGTATCCCGGACCCGGATTTCGACGGAGCGGACGTCGTGCCAAAGTGTGTGAGTTCCGCAACGCTCTTCACCGTCGGGTGCCGGTACGCTAGCGCGTTTAACGGGCGTGCGTGACTACTATAATCGCACGAGGCCGCATTCGTCTCTCGGATCAAATGTTCCCGAGCCAGCGAGCGCTCTTCATGTCGATCCTGCTCGGCGTTGTTGCACCGCTCTGGCTGAGAGCAAATGCGCCTATGGTGGTGGCCGAGGTATGTTCGACCATGAAGTATCCCAAGCGCAGCCAGTACAAGCACGCGAAGCAGAAGAAGTACCACGTTCGCAACTGGGCGGAATACAACGAAGGGCTGCGCCGCCGAGGCGATTTGACGGTCTGGTTTGACGAGGAGGCAATCGCGAACTGGATGGCCGACAAGACTGGTAAGCCTGGCGGTCAACGGGTCTATTCAGACCTGGCGATTGAAACGAGCCTGGTTGTCCGCATGGTGTACAAGCTCGCCTACCGCCAAACCGAAGGCTTCTTGCACTCGATCGCCTCGCTTCTCGGGCTCGGTATCGAGATCCCGGACTACTCGACGCTGTGTCGGCGCTCGAGGCTGCTCCGCAAGAAGCTGCGGATTCCGAAAGCCGCAAGCAGTCAACCCATCCACCTGATGATCGATAGCACGGGCTTGAGGATTCATGTTGGAACCGCCCGCAAACCGCCAAAGCAGCGCGCATGGCGCAAGTTGCACATCGCCGTTGACCGCAAGACCGGCAACATTGTTGCGTCCGAACTGACGGCGTCACGAGCTCGCGACGCAACCCGAGTCCCCGCTTTGCTAACGCAGATTCAAGCACCTCTAGTGTCGGTGGCGGCGGACAGTGCATACGACAAGGAAGCGGTCTACGAAACCATCGAAGCGCACAGCCCTGGACGAAGGACGCGCGTGGTGATTCCGCCGCAACGAAACGCGACGCTCAGTCAGAATTCGAACACGGCCATGCAGGAGCGAGATCGCCATATTCGTGCCATCGAAAGACACGGCCGACGTGAATGGTACAAGCTCTCAGGCTGCACCAAGCGAAGCATGGTGGAAAACGCGGTCTATCGTTACAAGGCGATCATCGGGCCTGAGATGCGGACTCGAACGTTGGCGAGGCAACGAGTTGAACACCGAATTGGGTGCGAGATACTCAACAAGATGACCGCGCTCGGGATGCCCGATACGTACTGCGCCGGGTGACTCTGCCACCGGCACAGGGAGGTCAGCAATTTGCTCCGAGCCGTGCAACAACGCCGCGTTGTGGGCGAAGTGCTCAGGCGCGTGCCGGAGGTAATCCACGTCGTCGTCCCAAGGCTTCCCGCCGAAATAGGCTTCGGTGAAGCCGGGAATATCGATCACGCCGTAGAAGCTGTAGGGATTCGTCACCGGTGCGCCGATGGATGCGGTGCTTCCGCCATCAAGTGTTGCTACGCCGTGCTTGAATGCTAATGCCAGCTGGCCTGCCTGTGTCGGCGAACGCCATTAATAAGGATGTCGGCGTGCACACGAAGGTGTCCCTGAACGTCAGGCACCGTGTGGTCAGCCCAGCCCGCATCGCCGAAAGAACTACGTCTCCCGAAATCAGGCTCAAACTCTAGCACACGAGCGGGTTACGCGGCAGCCACCAACACTTGATTGCGGAAGCACCCAGAGTCCTCGTCAATGTCGCGGTCGCAACCGAAGGATTCGATCTGCCAGACGCAAGTTGCATTGTCCTTGCGAGACCCACGAAGAGTCTCGCCCTGTATCTACAAATGGCCGGTCGGGGATTACGCCCAAAGGAGAACGGAGGCGATTGCGTGCTTCTAGATCTAGCGGGCAACGCGGGGGAGCACGGATTACCAGAGGAAGACCGTAGATGGTCCCTTGCTCCCCGAGGTGAGGAAACGGATGGCGAAGCCCCCGTCCTGTGCCAAAACTCGGCCCAGCTGACATCGACGAAAGAACTGCGCCTCTCGAAATCAGGCTCAAACTCTAGCACGCGAACGGGTTACACGGCAGGCGCCAACATTTGACTGCGGAAGCACCCGAGTTCCATTCTTCGCCGCTGTACGCTACTAGGTGGAGGACCGCGATATGCGTCTCCATCGCGCGCAATCGATCGAGAGAACGACGGCATAGCCTGTGAGAGGTAAGAGAAGATGCGACACTTCCCCATTCCCGTATGGATCGCTGTGCTCGCCGCGGGCTCGTGGCACAACCCCGCCACGGCCCAGACGTCTTGGCGAGGCTTGGTGGTTGCCCCCGAATCCCGTTGCTCCCCGTACGATGCTGACGACTATCGGTATCCGCAGTCTGTGGAGGACCGGGTCATCGCCGAGCTTGGCGGCGTCTATGGTCCCTACACGGGCCGCTGGTTCGCCAACAAACGGGAGACGGACATTGAACATATCGTCGCCCGCTCCGAGGCACACGACAGCGGACTTTGTGTGGCGGATGAGGCGACCCGCCGACGCTTCGCAACGGATCTGCTGAATCTGACGCTGGCAAGTCCCGGCGTGAACCGGAACCAGAAGCGCGCTCGGGATGCCGCGGAGTGGTTACCCGACCAGAACCGGTGCTGGTTCGCGGACCGTAGCGTCGCTGTCCGCCGAAAGTACGGTCTGACGATAGACCAGCGCGAAGCAGACACCCTTGAACGCGTGTTGTCTGGATGCCAGTCGACCGACCTGGTCGTGGTGGCCCGTGGTGCCTCACCGGTCGCTCAGGACATCACCCCGACGGCCGACGATGCGCGTGAGATGCTCACCCAGTGGGACGACAACGACGATGGCCGTATCACGTGCGCCGAGGCTCGCACCCATGGGATCGCCCCGGTGCGCCGCGACCATCCGGCCTACGCCTATATGCGCGATGGTGACGGCGACGGGATTGCCTGCGAAGCCGGTGGCGGTGAGGCCAAGGGCGGCACGGCGCGCCAAGGCTCGGCCCCCGCGACCAGCGGCAGTAGCGCGCTCCGTCGGTACGACGATAACGGCAACGGCCGCATCACTTGCGCTGAAGCACGGCGCCACGGGATCGCGCCAGTGCGCCGCGGCCATCCTGCGTATCCCTACATGCGAGATGCCGACGGAGACGGAGTTGTCTGCGAGCGGTGAACGGCGTCCTGTCGACGACAAACGCGACGTAGACGAAACCTTGCCACGTCGCAACGTAGGTGAGATCTGCCACCCAAAGGGCGTTCGGGCGGGCTGCTCGGAAATCGCGACCGACCAGGTCCAGTGGTCGCGACGCCGCCTCATCCGGGAGCGTCGTCTTGAACTGCTTTCCCGTCCTGTGCCAAAACTCGGCCCTTTTGAAATAGGCCATAAATCAGCAACTTAGTGTCTGTGTTTGCGACCGGGCCAAGGGCCGTGGGCGGCTTGCTCAGTTATTACCACCGCGCTGCCGCCGCATAGGAGTTCGGGCGCGCCAGCTGGACGAAACAGATGGTCTGGGAGGAGAGGTCTGCTCGGGAGCGCCTATCGCAGAGCCAGTGCCGCGTCGGCTGGTCTCCGTGAATCTCGAGAACACCTCCAGGATTCGAGCTTTCGGCTCCGTTCGCATTTTCGGACACGACGGGTGTCCAATCTCTGGCGGCTGACAGGTCGGAGACTGCTGGGGAGGCGCGCGCGGGAGCGCAGCGATCAGTTCGAGATCGGCGAGCCAGAAGGTGCTACCGCAACGCCAAGGCCGGCTTCCAGAGCCCATGGCCCCTGGGCCTGACTCGGGCTACCGGTGCGATAGAGAACTTATAACCTGCGGTCGGGATTGATGATCGTGCGCCACATGTGCGCCACCGGGGAGTTGTCGAAGCCGAGGCCTTCCTTGGGCTGGTTGAAGTGGCGCCCGATGATGTCGACGAACGGATCGACGCTGATGTCGGCGTTGGCGTCGAAGCTGTATTCATCGTTCAACGTGATGAGTCGCGCCTCCATGTACCACTTGTGGTTCCGCGCGTACTTGTAGGCGGCCTTGATGTAGGGCTCCGGCTCGAAGTTTTCACCAAACATACGGACGTACATTTCGGGATACTCGAAGCCGACCTCCGGATCCGGGTAGAAACGACAGGCCTGGTGATAGCGGATGGCCCAGCTGACTTTCTCGGAGACGTACGGTTCGACCAGCTGTGCGCCCCACCAGCCGTGGTCGGACGATATCAGACCGAGAATGGAGACGTCGTGCAGGAGACAGGCGAGAACGGTCTCTTCCTTGTAGCCAAGCTTCATAGCCCGTGCCGCACTCTGCAAGAGGTGGTGGTTGCGATTGAATCTGAGGCGCATGAAATCGACCAGTGTCGGACGCTTCGGCAGCGGGGGGAGCTCATCGCCCTTGCTGCGGAGCGCTGGATTACTCAGCTGGCGAATCATGGCCGCCTCGAGCGCTTCCGCCTTTTCAGTCGGCGTCATGAGCGCTAGAGCGCCGACTCCGCCGATACTGTTCATGAGAACTCGTCTATCCATGCATGCAATATACGGCTCTGACGGATGGGGAGTCAATCACGCTGACCCTTTCGCAGGCCGATACCGCTGTCAGAGGAACATCTTCGCCGACTCTTGACCGAATGGCGTGAGTACTACAATCGGGCGAGACCACATTCATCGCTCGGCCCATGCCTTCCTACCCCTTGTGTCGAGCTTCCGATGAAACCGGGCCAGCACCGACATCGATTACCCGACCAGCGCGCCGTTGCCTCGAGGCCGGTCCTTGGTGGGCTCCATCACGATTACGAGCTTTCGCCTTGACTTGCTGCCGACGCTGAGGCGTTTCCCTGCTCAGTGGCCAGCCGGTACCACTTCACTGCCTCGCCATCGTCTTGCGGCACGCCCTCGCCGGTGTGTGGCATACATGGAGCCGAGATCGGCCTGCGCTGATGCGAGTCCCTGCTCGGCGGCCAGCCGGTACCACTTTCACTGCTACTACATAGACATAATTTAAATTGGGTGTGGCTCTTTTGGAACCGCGAGAATCGCCCATTTTCTCAGTGATCTAACCGTCCAACGGTCACTCGTCGTGAGGTTGGTCAGAGGATAACGGAATTTACTCTGGTTGTGGACCCTGAGCGGTGTCACTTTTTGCTGGACATTCGTCCCGGCGTTCGCTACGGTAGTTGTGGCAAGTAGGGAAATGGGTACGAGCGGAGCGAATTTCAGCGGCAGGCGATTCAGTTCATCGGAGCTGAGCTTGATCCAGGAATTGGTCGAGAGCTGTGGCGGTCTGAGCCGGATGGAACTGGCGCGAACGGTGTGCGAGTTGCTGGATTGGAAGAGGCCGACCGGAAAGTTGAAAGCGCGGGAGTGCCGGGAGTTTCTCGAACGGCTGGAAGGCGAAGGTCGCCTGGAGCTTCCGGACAAACGCCCGGGTAAGCCGGTCGGGACACGAACCCGAATACCGCAAACCGAGCGTGGCGAGCCGTCTGAGCCGTTGGAGGGGGAGCTGAGCGAGATTCAGCCTGTGGTGTTGGAAGTGGTGCGGAGTGACGAGCAGCGTCTTTTGTTCCGGGAGCTGGTGGACCGGCATCACTACTTGGGCCACGCGGTTCCCTTTGGCGCTCATCTGCGCTATCTGGTGTACGCATCGGCGCCGGCACGGGTGGTGGGCTGTGTGCAGTTGTCGAGTCCGGCGTGGAGGATGGCGGCACGAGATTTGTGGATTGGATGGGACGATGCCACGCGCGGGCGGAACCTGCAGCGAGTGGTTAACAACAGCCGCTTTCTGATCCTTCCCTGGGTGCGGGTGCAAAACCTCGCGAGCAGGGTGCTATCCCTGATGGCGCGACAGCTTCCATGCGAGTGGCACAGCCGCTATGGGGTGGAGCCCTTGCTGTTGGAGACCTTGGTGGATCACAGCCGCTACCGCGGCACCTGCTACCGGGCTGCGAACTGGATCGAGCTTGGAGTGACGACGGGGCGGGGGCGGATGGACCGCGAGCACCGTCGTCACGGCGCAAGCTCGAAAACGGTGCTGGTCTTGCCTCTGGTGAAGGACCCTCGCCGGGTGTTGCGGGAGAGCTGAGAGATGGCACTTTCTGCGTTCGAACTGTGCGAAGAGACGTTCGGGATGTCGAGGGACGATCTCGAGTCGATCATCGCGTTTCTACGTTCTGCCGAATCGAGGCAGATGAGCCACAGCGACGTGGAGAAGCTGGTGCGCGAGAGGAGCTACGAGCTTTCGCGTAAGTTGTTCCAGGCCCATGTCGACTCGCGCGGTCCCGGCGAGGCGGCGGCTCCGGTCCGAGGTGCGGATGGAGTGGAAAGGGACCAGGAGCGAATCCACGAGCGCGGCCTGACGACGATCTTCGGGGAAATCCGTGTCAAACGTTTCGGTTATGGAGCCGAAGGTGCAGATAGCCTGCATCCGTTGGATGCCGAGCTGAACCTCCTGTGCCTTCTATTTATTCATCCGGGCGCCCCAAACTTGATTAGTCTCCGGTCTGCCGGCACCATGCCTGCTTGATTTCGTCGTTTGTTCGCGCTCTCATCTCCGCCTTCAAGGCTCGTCGCGAGCTGGCTCTCGACAATGTCGCTCTTCGGCAGCAGCTCGCCGCCCTCCGCCGTTCGGTGAAACGGCCGCGGCTCTCGAACGTCGACCGCGGGTTTTGGGTAACTGTAGAGCCTAAGGGCCCTTGGCCCAGTCGCTAAGCTGCTGATTTATGGTCTATTTCAAAAGGGCTGAGTTTTGGCACAGGACGGGGTGCGGCGGCGCTGTGGCTGCCTCTGGTCACCGCCGCCACAGCCTTCGCGAAATCCTTTTTAGGTACTCTCGGGAAGAGAGCGGCCGATGCAGCATGGGACAGCGCGGCAGCGTGGAAGGAGAACAAGGACCTCAAACCGCTGGCCGACGTCGCAACGGCACTCGTTGCGGGTGCTGATCGCGTTGGTGGAAAAGTGAGGATCGGTGTTGGTCTCGACATTCCAGACAACCGATTCGGAACGATGATCTGGACGGAATCTCGCGATCTGTTGGAGGTAGCCCGGATGCTGTCAGCCTTTGTTGTACGCGCTGAGAAGATCTCCGCCACGATGCAAGCTGTGATCGAACGGGTGCTTCCGCCATTAAGTGTTGGTGGTGCTGCTCCCACTCTTGTACCCCGCGCCCTCCATACACCGTCGATGGTGAGCGGCAGGAAAGTTGCTGATTTATGGCCTATTTCAAAAGGGCCGGGTTTTGGCACAGGAAGGGATAGCCCGGCCTATCTGACTGGTGAATCTGCCGCAGCGAGTTGCCTCGAGAGCAGCTTTGCTGCAAGCTAATATAGCGGGTGACGATAGCCCGATATTACAACATCATGTCCACGAGGTGCGCGCTGAAATGCAGGTCCGTGAGCTTGTCCAACTCCATCATCGATACGGAACGCACTTAGTTCTCACAGTGTTTCTCGCGGTGGCGATCACCGGCTGCGGCGGAAGGAAAGACATTTCTGCCCCCCCGCCCGCTCCGGCGTCAGCAGCTCCGCCTGCCCAAGCCGCCGAAGAGGCGCGACCGCATCCCTCGAAACAGGTCCAGGCGCTTTATCGGGAACTCGCCCAAGTGGAAGACGAGTTTGGCGCGATTCTCGAACGGCTTTCGACCGGCGAAGTTGCAGCCGATGAGGAACTGGTCCGACTCGGAGAGCGGCTTCAGGTAGGTGCTCACCAGTGCGTCGAGACCGAAGGATGCGATCCCCTCCGATTCTTCGACGTCATGGGACGGCTCGTCGAGGAGCAAAACGTGACGCTCGCCGATCAGGCTTCGCAGCTGGAGGCGTTGAGTAATGAGGGCGACAAGATCGACGAGGATCTTTCGCTGGAGGCTGGAGCGCCGTCGCTCCTGAATGCGATGCCGGAGCTCGGTGACACGGTGGCGCTTCTTCGCGGCAATGACCTTCGCGAGATGATCAGCCTCAACGGACCGGTGAAGGCAGCACTCGACGATTGGCTCACATGGAACCGCCCGATGCTGATGAGCTCCTACGAATACTACCAATACCTTCGGGACAAGATCGCGCCCATTTATGAAGAAGCGGGTCTTCCGGAAGCCTTACTCTTCGCGATGATCGCCACCGAGACCGGCGGCAGAGTTCATTCCTTTTCACACGCCGGTGCGGCCGGCCTGCTGCAGTTCATTCGCTCGACCGGGCAGCGTTACGGTCTTCGAGAGGTCGATGGTTTCGACATGCGTCTCGATCCGGAAGCAGCGACGCGTGCCAACGTTGCGTACATCAACGAACAGTTCGAAATCCTGAACGAAAGTTTCGAGATGACGCTCGCCGCCTACAACGGTGGCGAGTCTCGCATGAAGAGACTCCAACGGCGATACAAGACCGGCTTTTGGGATCAGCGAGTCTACTATCGTGTCCCCAGGGAGACCCGGGAGTATGTCCCTCGCATACTGGCAGCAACGTGGCTCTTTCTTCACCCTGAGGACTACAACCTCGAGTTCCCGGTTTACCAAAACGAGCTGACCGAGCTCATTCTCAAAAGAGCAGCGTCCCTCGGCGAGCTCACGATCTGCTTGGGGCAAGTCGAAAGCGCGAACGGCTGGTTCCGCACGCTACGCAATCTTAATCCTCGCCTCAGTCCCGGCGAACGGGCAGAGGCCGGCGCCACCATTACCATTCCGAAACTACTCGTGCCCTACTACGAGGAGCGATGTGTTGGGGGAGATTTGGTCGAAACGGCTTTCGAGCTTCACGAAGCCAACTACCCGTACGGCAAGATGGAAATCTATATCGTTCGCCGAGGCGACACATTGTGGCGCATTGCCTCCCGGTATCGATGTGTCACCACCCAGGAGCTGGCCGAGGTCAACAACGTCCGCGCCCCCCGCTACCTTATTAAGGTGGGACAGCAGCTCCGGATCCCAGGCTGCTCGTAATCGCGATCCAGGGCGCATCCCTCTGTGCCAACATCGGTGAGACACTTCGCCCCTTGAAATTAGTGTAGAGGGTGGAGGAGGATCAACGCATGAGTATGTTGGTAGAGAGAGAGACCTCGGCGGGATCGGAAGGAGCCCGTAGGGCGACTGGAGATCCCGCCGGCCGCGCTGCGGCGGGGGTCGAGGATCCGGAAGTGAGCGAGCAAGCGAAGCGTCGACGCTTTACCGCGGAGTACAAGCTGCGGATAGTGCGTGAGGCCGATGCCTGCAAGGGTGACGGTGACGTTGCTGCTCTTCTGCGTCGAGAGGGCTTGTACTCGTCGCTATTATCGAGTTGGCGTCGCCAACGTGACGAGATCGCCAAGGTTGGGATGACGTCGAGAAAGCGAGGCCGGAAGGCGAAGGCAGAGGATCCACGGGTCAAGGAGCTCGAGCGCGAGAACGCCCGGCTCCAACGTCGCCTGGCTCGGGTGGAGACGATGTTGGAGATCCAAAAAAAAACTCCGAACTACTGGGGATCCCCCTGAATCCACTCGAGAGCGACGAGAACGACTGATCGTGGCGGCCGAGGAGCTGGCGGGGCGGATTGGGCAAACGGCGGAAGCCTGCGAGGCTCTGGGTGTGGCTCGTTCCACGTTGTATCGCAGGCGCCAGCCGGTGACGCCCAAACCGAAGCGTCGTCCTCGGCCGCACCGAGCTCTCGACGAAACTGAGCGCGAGGAAGTCCTCGGGGCCTTGCACTGTGAGCGGTTCGTCGACAAGGCGCCCGCTCAGGTGTGGGCTACGCTTCTGGACGAGGGAACCTACCTCTGCTCGATTCGCACGATGTATCGGATTTTGGTGGAGCACGGCGAGGTCCGAGAGCGCCGGAACCAACGGCGCCATCCGAACTACACCAAGCCGGAGCTGTTGGCCGAAGCGCCGAACCAGGTTTGGTCGTGGGATATCACGAAGCTTCGTGGCCCCGTCAAGTGGACCTACTACTACCTCTACGTCATCCTCGACATCTTCTCCCGCTACGTGGTTGGCTGGATGCTGGCTCACCGAGAAAGTGCCGCGCTCGCCCAACGCCTCATCGCCGAGAGCTGTCGCAAGCAGGACATTGAACCCGACCAGCTCACCCTTCACGCGGACCGTGGCAGCTCGATGAGGAGCAAGCCCGTGGGTCTGCTCCTGGCTGACCTCGGAGTTACCAAGACCCACTCCAGGCCTTACGTCTCGAACGACAATCCCTACTCCGAGTCTCAGTTCAAGACGATGAAGTACTGTCCTCAGTTTCCGAGCCGCTTTGGTTCCGCCGAAGACGGCCGGCTATTCTGCTGCGGTTTCTTCGCCTACTACAATTTTCACCACCGGCACTCGGGAATCGGCCTTATGACACCGGCCGACGTTCACTATGGTCGAGCCGAACAGCTCACCACCGCTCGGCGCCAGATCCTTCTCGAAGCTCAACAGGCTCATCCCGAACGCTTCGTTCGCGGAACGCCGCAACTGCCCGTTTTGCCTCCGCAGGCCTGGATCAACCCGCCGCTGGAAAAAACGACCCTCCACGATGCCGCACAAGCCCCTCTCGCGGCGGCGTCCATACCTGGGGTACCCCCTTTTTCTGCTTCACGCAACGAGATCTTGATCGATGTTGACGTCGATCGCGCCGACCTCACGAGTCTCCCCACCATAATCGAGGCTCACTAAATGCAGCTCGCGAGTGTCCCAAAGTTGTTGACATGTTCCGCATTTAGACCAGTCGTCACTGTCCTGGGCGATAAACGAAACGCAGGGTGCTTCCGTCATTAAGTGTTGGTGAGATGACGTAAGACTTTACGCTGCATTAAGTTGCAGCCAAAATAGCGCTCGCGACCTTCGCTTCGCGCTAAATGGAGCGTAAGCACCGCTTTTGCAAAGGGATGCGTACATATGACCAACAGTAAACAGCGCAAGCACCGCCGAGTTTTCTCGTGTCGGACGAAGGCAACAGGATGTGTCGCCAGACTATCTGTTGTTTATCACTTTAATCCGTAATCCACCGCGATGAAATATCAAGAACGGCCACCACTCCATGAGGGTACGGGAGTGCTCGACGGCGTCAAGGGTTCGCTCGCTACGCGAGCCGCTACGCGCCCTTGACCCCGTCTGCGCCTCCCGTCTTCTGCTCGTACGTGGTTGCCGGTCGAGGTGAATCACGAATGAGAAATCTTCGCGATTCAATGTAAAAAACAACACATGCCAAGCAACTGGAGAAGCCGTCCTCGTCCCGTCGAGAAATCGACGGACAAGGTAGACCGCATAACCGGAGGCCCCGGGAAAACGGTCGAAGACGAGACGGTGGCGGCTGGGTCCGTAGTAGCGTTGAAACGGGGCAACGCCCGTGGAGCAAAGGGGCCCTGCTGCACACAACTCCTTCGTCAACAAGCGAGGCAGGGGTGAGATGACAAAATCACCCATCACTCTGCAGGAGCTGAGACGAAGGATATACGTCAAGGCGAAGGCCGAGAAGTCTTGGCGCTTCTTGCGCCAAGGTTTCGGCTGGAAGCGATGGAGTAGGCGATGGATGTACGCGACTGTCGGACTGTTCGATTACCGAGTTCGATATCTCGTAGATTTGCCGAAAGACGCCCCGGCTCGATAGGTCACATAACCCTTCGCGGGAAGTGTGCAGGAGCGCGTAGTGCGGGAAAGCCGCACGCTGCGTGCGATGTGGCGGGGGCTGGAAACGGACTTACGGTGCGGCTAGTGAGGCACTCCCACAGGAAACGGGGAGAAACAGATAGGCCGCGCCTACGGAGCACCGCGCCAGCCCTCGACCCTACCGCGCTCGTCGAGGACGATCACGTGGTCGAGACACTCACGTCGAATGGAGCCGATTATCCTTTCGACAAATGGATTCTGCCACGGGGAGCGCGGTGCGGTAAGGACCTGCTCGATCCCGAGACCGTCAACGCGACTATCGAAGTACGCTCCGTAGGTCTGGTCTCGGTCCCGTACCAGGTACCGAGGCGCCGTGTCCCATGGAAAAGCATCGACCATTTGCTGCACCGTCCACTCGCGTCGTGTCCGAAAATGCGAACGGAGCCGCAATCTCGAATCCTAGAGGCGTTGTCGAAATTCGCGGAGACCAGCTGACGCGGCACTGGCTCTGCGACAGGCGACCTCGAGCAGAACTCTCCTTCAGACCATTCGTTCCGTCCAGCGGACGCGCCCGAACTCGTCGTGTCCAAAAATACAAACGAACTCTAAGACCCGCGCGCCGGGCCGTCGCCGAGTTCATCTATTACTCTCATGGAGAGCGCAACCATCAAGGGCTTGGCAACGCGTTTGTGCTTTTTTGACACGACGGGCTCGCCAGTACCGTGTCAACTGGTCTCCGCGAATTTCTTGGCGTCCGCCGTTCAGCGCCAGCAACTCGCGGAGAACCTCGTCGTCGGAGATGCCCGCCGACCAACCGTACGCGGCAGCCACAGTCTCTCTTCAGCCCCACACCATGGGTGCTCAACGCCTCCCACTCGTCCATCATTAGATATCGTCTGACGTTCATCACCGTCCAGAAATGTCCATGACATACTGATTAGTAATCATTTGCTACCGCTTTTAGCGGTCAGATCCGGTCATTTCGTCTTGCGGAATCCGACACCCCTCAACGTGACGAATCACAGCCACTGTCACAGCCCCAGTCACACCGGCCGCAACGTGTAAGCTCTTGAGAACGCGTCGGGCCAGCCGCCGTGGGCTTCGATGACCTCGTGGATCTCGGCCATGATGCGGATGGTCTCATTCAGGGCGACGACGATCTTCTGGTAGTGGGCGACATCCTCGTCCGAGAGCGTGCGGCCCTTCCGGTCCTTAAGCCACTTGTGGCAGACTTGGTAGCCGCCGATGTGGAAGTCCCAGACCTCTGCGGGCACGCCCTGGAATCCCATGGTGCCGGGCATCGTCGCGCGGTGGCCCTCGCGGGCGTTGGTCTTGCCGGCATCGAGCCAGACGGTGCGGTCCAACCAGCCGACGCTTCCGACTTCGTGGTTCCTGGGGCCGGCGTAGCTGGTGATGGGCTTACCGAGCTTCGGAGATTCGAGCAGGTGGAGGGCCAGCAGGTCATGGCCGGCCTCCGCCAGCCTTCGGAAGAGGTCGACACTTTCGGGCAGCGGCACCCGGGGAAAGTCGAGCTTGAGTAGGGCCTCGTAGCGCTCGCGGTAACCGGGACTGTGGAACACCGCATAGATGTAGGCAACAACGTCCTCGGGGCCGAAGGTCTTCCCTAGACTGAAGTTCCCTGGTCGAAAGAACCACTGACTGTTTGAATCCCCAATGATTACGCGTCTTTAGGGACGTCGGGGGCTAATTTTGGCGGACAATATATAGGCATGTAATTAATAGAATATCCGTAGGTTATTAACATTGTTAATGCTATTATAGTGGGCATGCATATCCACATCATCCCCAATCGCAACTCTAAGCCTGCCGTCCTGCTGCGTGAGTCCTATCGGGTGGGTGGAAACGTCCGCAAGCGCACGCTTGCTAACTTGTCCAAATTGCCCATGGACGCAGTCGACGCCATTAAACGCATTCTCAAAGGGGAGAAGCTCGTTTCGCTCGAAGACGCCTTCGAAATCGTCGAGAACGGCTCCCGGCTCCATGGCCACGTCGATGCGGTGCTCAGCGCCATGAGACAGCTCGGTTTCGAAAAACTCGTTGGCTCTCGACACTCACGAGAGCGGGATTTGGTCATGGCCATGGTAGCCGCGCGGATCCTCGAACCGCAGTCGAAGCTGGCGACTAGCCTGTGGTGGCACACAACCACACTGCCCGAAATCCTGGGGGTGAGCGACGCCGACGAAGATGATCTCTATGCCGCCATGGACTGGGTTCTCGAACGCCAGGAGGTCATCGAAAAGAAACTCGCGGCGCGCCATCTCCAAAACGACGGCCTCGCGCTCTATGACCTAACCTCAAGCTACTTCGAGGGTGTGAGTTGTCCGATCGCCAAGCTCGGATACGACCGTGACGGCAAGAAAGGCAAGCTGCAGGTCAACTACGGTCTACTGACCAACGAACGCGGTATCCCTGTGTCTGTATCCGTCTTCGAGGGCAACTCGGGCGATCCCAAAACGCTCTTGCCTCAGATAGAAAAGGTGCAAGAGCGGTTCGGAATCGAGCAGTTTGTGATGGTGGGCGACCGCGGGATGATCACCCAGACCCAGATCGACGCGTTGCGAGAGATGGACGGTGTCGACTGGATTACCGCTCTTCGACCCGAGGCGATTCGCAAGCTCATCAACGATGGGCTGCTCCAGATGGGGCTATTCGACGAGCGGAATCTGTTTGAGGTGACGCACCCGGATTTTCCCAACGAGAGGCTGGTCGCTTGCCGCAATCCGGAACTGGCCGAGAGGCGGCGTCACAAGCGTCGTGCTCTGCTCGAAGCGACCTGCAAGGAGCTTGAGAAGGTTTGTCGGATGGTCGAGCGGCGACGTTTGCAGGGCAAGGAGAACATCCGTGCTGCAGTGAAAAAGCTCCTCAACAAGTACAAAGTCGGCAGCTACTACAGACTCGATATCCGTGACGACGGTTTCGACTTCGAGCTAGACGAGACAACGATGGATGCCGACGCCTCGCGCCTCGCCAGCGGCAACTCAGAGCTCGCCAACAAACGGCTCCAGCGGTGGAAGCGACACGTGGAGACGATCGCTAAGCAGTTGGACCAGATTCGCCAACGGATCGGGCAGGGTCAGCTGCATGGTAAAGATAAAATCGGTGTGCGGGTAGGCAAAGTTCTCAACAAGTACAAAGTCGGCAAGCACTTCACACTGGACATTCGCGACAACAGCTTTAGCTTCGAAATCGACGACACAAAGGTCACTGCGGAAGCTGCACTTGACGGCTTCTACGTCATCCGCACCAGTCTTGCTGAACAGCGGATGAAAACAGATGACTTAGTGCGCAGCTACAAGTTGCTGACCCAGGTCGAGAGGGCGTTTCGTTCCTTCAAGAACATCGACCTGAAGGTGCGGCCCATTCGTCACCGGCGCGAAAACCGAGTCCGGGCGCACATCTTCTTGTGTATGCTGTCCTACTACGTCCTGTGGCACATGATGGAGGCTTGGCGGCCCTTGCTATTCGCTGACGAGGACCAGCAGGCGAAGGCAAAGCGTGACCCCGTTGCTCCCGCGAAGCGCTCCGAGGCGGCCATGCGCAAGATACAGACCAAGAAGCTTGACGATGGGAGTCCAGCTTCCAGCTTCCGCACGCTGCTGCGCCTTCTCAGCAACATCGTCCGAAACAAATGTCGGACCCCGGGGGCGGCATCGAGCGACATGACCTTTGACGTGACTACATCACCGGACTCCAAACAGCGTAGGGCCTACGAACTGCTGAAGGGTATCACCGTGTAGACAGAAGCGCGTACCTTCCAATCAGCCTATGCCTCTGGATTAACACGGGATGTCGGTTTTTCTGGAAAGGAACTTCAGCCTAGATCGCCGCGGCCGTCGCTGACGAATCGCAGTTCAGTGGCGGCTGCAATCTGCTCGACGAACCACGAGTCCAGATTTGGCGCGCGGCCGTCCTTGCCCTTGGCCCAGCGGCTGAACAGTAATGTATCTGCACCTCCAACCCCCGGATAAAGGTAAACGGGGAAAAGATAACCTCGCTCGCGTGTTCGATTGGAAACCATCGAGTCATCGGTAATCAATCGCGTGGCCAGTAAGTGTTTCCAGCCGTTACCGATTGACTGCCTACATGACATCAGGGCGACATTCTCCCCCGCCAGCATATGTCGCATGACTTTCGGGCGAGGCCTACAAATGAAACCGCGGGACCTTCCAGTGTAGTAGGTAAACCTTTGGTCAAAGGGCCGGTAGAGAACGGGAACCACACACCCGTCGGCGCGCCGCACATCTTCCTGCGCCAGCTGAACTCTCCAATCACGAGCGTCCTTCCCCAGTCGGTAGAACGACCGCGCCTCTTCGCTATCGCGTTCGCTAAAGTCCTTGGCGACCCGGGACATTTCGTCCGCGGTCCAGCGTATTGCCAGCTTGTCGCGGGCTGTGACGATTCCGACTGAGTGAACGGGGAAGACATTGGTCAACTTCCATCCGGCTCGATATTCGTCATTCAACGTCTCGTCCCGAGGGACGAACAAGCGCAGGGGCGCCTTTAGGGACAGTGCTTGCCACTCCGTGCTTGCCACGTCGCTGGCGACAAGCCGATCGTACTTGCCGGCGCCGCCAGTTTGCTCGCGTACGCCCCAAACGTCGGCGTGGTTGTATGCAGGGCAAATCGGCTCGGTCCCACTGGGGGAGCACGTGAATAAGCCGACGGCGACGCCCTGCTGGATGTCGAAGACGTTCTCATCCTTGCCGCCGTCTGGCGCGCGTTCCTTTTTCTTCGCGTTGCCATGCAGGTCAAGCAGATGTGCTCGTGGAAAGGTGGCCGTGAGGCTCTCGCGCATGCCACGAAACGTGGGATTATCCAGGTAGCTGTGGTTGGTGATGAAGCCAAGTACACCTCGACCTGTGCGTTCGATCTGCCAGTGCGCAAGGCGGAAGAACTTTACATAGTCGTCGTTCAGCCATTTGGGATTGCGCTCGTTCAGCGGGCCGCCATCAACCTCGAAATAGTTCTCCACGGGCAGCGTACCCGCACTCCCCCGGAGCAACTCCCGAATCCAGGCGCCCTTGTTGGAAGAGTGGCCCGAGTACGGTGGGTTGCCGATGATGACCGTGAACCGCGCGGCACGCTTGACCTCGTTCACCGCCTGGGCTTCGTCGGCCAGCGCCGGGATGGCGAAGTCGAAGGCTCCTTGTGAAAAATCCTGCTCCGATTCCAGCGCGTTGGTGAGATACACTCGCGCCCGCTCGTCGCTGCCGAAGCGGTAGCCGGTCTCGTAGAGCTTGAGGCCGATCTTGAGGTGGGCGATGGCATAGGGTGCCATCAGGAGTTTGTAGCCGTGCAGGCGCGGCAGCAGGTGCGTTGGCACGTACTCGTTCCAAAACGCGTCGATCTTGTCCTCGCCGTGCCCGTGTGCCTGCCACTTGGCGACAAGCGTCTTGTGGATGAAGTCGATGGCCTCCACGAGGAAGGTGCCAGTGCCGGTGGCGGGATCGAGGATCTGCACGAAACCCTGATCCGGCGAGATGGCGTCGGGGATGCTCAAGCCCTCGCGGCGTTCGGCCATCTCCCCCCACGTCGCAGTGTCCGCGAGACCGTCTTTCAGTCCGAATTCGCTCCGCAGCAAGGTATGCACGGAGCGGACGATGTAGGAGACGATCGGGCGCGGGGTGTAGAAAACGCCGCGCTGCATCCGTTTCTCCGCGTCGTACTCCTTCAGGAACAGCTCGTAGAAGTGAATAACCGGGTCTTCTCGCGGGTTTCGGTCGCCGAAGTCGCGGACTACGGCTTCCATGTTGGCGTTGTCGAGTAGTTCGACGACCTCGGCAACGCCGAGCTCGTCGAAGTCGATCCCCTCAGCGCCCGGCTCGTTGTGGCGCCCGCCGACCTTGAGGAACATTTCCATCAAGTCGCGGAGAAATGGGTTTGTGCGCATGTGACTTGCGAAGTCGTTGACCGTTTTCTTGTGCGGATCGGAGATGCGCGCAGAGAGCAGGCCGTATGCGATCGTCTGGGCGTACATGTCGGCGAAGCCGTCCGCGTCCAGGTCGTGAACGAGCGCTGTCTGGAACGCCTTCATGAGCTTGTTCAACGGGCCACGCTCGGTCTCAATGGCGAGAGCGGCCTTAATCCGGTCGCGGATGGTGCGCGAGAGTTTGGCCAGACGAACCGAAAGCTCGCGGGACGTGGTGATGACCTCACGGTCGCGAAGTGTGAAGGCGGCGCGCCACTGCTCGCGCCACGCGCTGGTGTCACTGTCGTTCTTGGGCCAGGAAAGGTGCTCGGTTAGCTCCGTGGCAACGGCGTCGAGGTGCAACGCGGTGTCGCGGTTGTTCCAGCCGAGCACCTTGAGGGTCGGCAGGTCGTGGCCATTCGTGGGCGTCGAGAAATGGGCGAAGCTGATCTGCCGCTCGTCACCCACGCCGTAGTTGGAGACGAAGAGCAGGTCATCCTTGGCCCAGGCGGTCCGCTCGGCGCTGTTGGCGGAGGCGCGCTTCTTGAGCGCCACCTGGCTGAGAATGCGTCGTAGCGCCACGACGGGGAGTTTCTTCGGCTCGAACTTGACGAAGAAGATGCCCCACGGCTGGTTCGGCACGAGCGGCCGAAGACGCTTAATCTACTGAATCTTGGCAGCGTTCTTCGTGTCGATCCCCAACTCTTCTGGGGTGTACTCGAAGGTCAGCTCCTCAAAGTCATCGCCGTCGATCGGCCAGCCCATTTCTCTGCGCAGGTAGGCGATGAGCTGGTCGAAGCGCTTGATGCTCGCGAGTGCGCTGCGGTGGTCGGTCGGCATCGACTCAGCCCTCGTTGAGTTCCATCCAGCACTTGAGCAACGGCTTCACGCCCACTGGGGCGTCGACACGCTTGAGATAGCTGTTCTTGATGTGTTTCTCGATCGTGGTCCGAATCTCGACCAGGGTCTTCTCTTCGATGGTGCACTGGCGCGGCGTCTCGGGTGTGGACCGGATGCTGCCAGCGATCTCGCCCGGATCTTCGAGAATCGCGCCGCGGTCGAGGTCATAGAGGTACCAGCGGGTCGTGCCTGCCTCTTCGGTGCTTCCGCCATTAAGTGTTGGTGATGTGTACGTATCCAGTTGCAAAAGAGTCGCTTACGCTCTATTTAGCGCGCAGCGAAGGTCGCGAGCGCTATTTTGGCTGTAATTTAATGCACCGTAAAGTCTTAGCGTCATCTCACCAACACTTAATGGCGGAAGCACCTGTCATTGTTTACTCGTGAGTTCTTTGACAAGCCAGAGCCGTCGGCGGGTCACGCGACAGCTTGGCTCTGACGGACGCGCTCCTGCGCCAAGTCGTACTGCGCCTGCCGACGCACCCAGAACGCCGGGACATGAACTCGGACGCAACACCATCAAGAGGAGCCTCGCCGACCACGATATCGCGTCGCTCCGTAACGGGGCAAGAGCATGTCGTGGAGCACCTTCATCAAGGCCGTTATGTCGTCGTGTCCAAAAACACAAACGAACTTGAGACTCTTGCGCAAAAAGTCGATCCGGCGTTGATTGCGCAGGTTAGACCTACCATAGTCGGCTGCTTCTGGCCGGTTTTCTTTTTTGCGGATCACAACAGCCAGCGGCCAACGTGGTCAATACCGGAAAATCAGGTGTTGCCTAGCCCTAGCTGAAGTCCACCCCGAAGAACAGCACCGCGATGATGATCGCCGCCACGGCCAGCGGCGACACGAACTGAATGAAGAACCGCCACGCTCCATAGTTGAACCACCTGGGTTCTGAGCCATCCACGAGCTCCCGCTCGGTGTACTTGCGCGTCAGGAACCAGCCCGCCGCGATCGTGATCGCAAATCCCCCGGTCGGGAGCATCCAGTTCGACACGAAGTGGTCGACCATGCCGAACCAGCTCGTCTTGCCGCCGAAGAGCATCTGGCCGAGCGCGCCGCCGAGTTGGAGCTCGGTGATCGCGCCGACACCACCGAACGACAACGCGGCGAGGACCGTGAAGGCAAACACTGCACCGCCACACAGCAGCGTCGCCGTGGCCCGCGGCATGTGGTGTTCGTCGATCACGTAGGCAGCGACCACTTCCAGTAGCGACATCGTCGAGGTGAGCGCCGCGAGGGCCACCAGCACGTAGAAGAGTGGCCCCAGGAATGCCCCGAACGGGACCTCGGTGAAGAACAGCTGCGGCAGCGAGATGAAGAGCATCCCCACAGTGCCCGTGCCGCTGACCTGCTCATCCATACCCGGCACGCTGAAGATCACCGAGAACATGATCACCGTGGCCACGAGTGCGATCAGCGTATCGAGCACGACGATGATCGCCGAGGCTTTCACGATCGACTGATGCGTTGCGATGTACGAGCCGTACGTCACCATCGCGCCCATGCCGAGCGAGAGCGTGAAGAACGCGTGGCCGAGCGCCTCGAGGACGCTCCCCCCATCCAACTCGCCGAAGCGCGGCAGGAAGATGAAGCGGAGCGCCTCACCGGCCCCGGCCATCTCCAAGGCGGAGACGAGCAGCAAGACGAGGATCCCGAAGAGAATCGGCAGAAAGACACGCGCGATGCGCTCGATGCCCTTTTGGACGCCGAAGTAGACGACCGAGACCGTGGCGATACTGAACCCGAGAGACAAGCCAAGCTGCAGGCCGCCATTGGCCGCCTGCGCACCGAACAGCTCGCCCATCGAGGCGCCCGCCGGGAATCCACCGACCGACCAGCCCGCGGACTTGGCGAAGTAGAAGAGCGACCAGCCCGCAATCACCGTGTAGTAGCTGAGCAGCAGAAAGCCGCAGAGCACGCCCCAGAGGCCAACGATGCCCCACGCCGGCCCGATGGCCTGCTTGAGCGCCCCGACCACGCTCTTCTGCGTCGCTCGCCCGATCAGCAGTTCGGCCATCATGATGGGCAGGCCCACGGCGGCGATGCACACGAGGTACACGAGGACGAAGGCCCCGCCGTTGTTCTCCCACGTGACGAACGGGAACTTCCACAGGTTGCCGAGGCCGATCGCGCTCCCGGTCGCGGCGAGAATTAAGCCGGTGTTCGAACTCCAATGGCCGCGCGGCTCTGACATGTGTCGTTCTCCGATCGATGGCGTGGTCTACGGGAGGCGATGCGGCCCCAACAGATCCCGGCCCATGAAGTCTCGCCCAGTAGACGTTACGTAAATACTCTAAAGGATTTCTGTCGGACCAGCGAGCGGCACGGCAGTATCGCGCGTCAGCACGCTACGGAAAGTCATCCGACCGTGGCGGCCGCCACGCACCTGGGTACTTTCGAGTGAACGAACGATTTCGGTCACTCCCCGATGACCTCCGCCCACGCGGGCGGTGCCATTGCTGTCAAATTGGGCTGGCGTCTGACAGACTGGGCGGATGAATCGACGATCATGCGCTGTTCGCCTTTGCTGATGTGATCCATGACGATGGTTTCGAATGCGCGTGCGTTCGTGCTATCGAGCCGGTCGACCGGCAACAGCACCAAGACGTCGTTGTCTCGTTCTTCAACAACTTCAATGTTCATCGATACGCCTCTTCCTCGGGTCGGGAGCGATTCCCGACGGTGTTATTTGCTATGCGGGCTTGAGATCGTGCTCCAAGATCAAACGGTTCTTGCCCCCCACGAACTCGTAGGAGATGCGGCTGGCGAAGTTCTTGACCAGATGGAGGCCCAAGCCGCCCACGTTACGAGCTTCCAGCGGCGCCGCGGTGTCCGGGTTTGTGTTGAGGGTCGGGTCGAACGGACTCCCATTGTCCTCCATCGTCAGGGTCAGGATATCGCACTTGACCTTCAAGTGGATATCGATCCTGGGATCGACCCCGGCCTCGAAGCTGCCGTGAGTCACGGTGTTCGTGATTAACTCGTCCAGTTCCAGGTTGATGGCGAAAACTTTCAGTGCGGGCACGTTATTGGCCTCTCCGAAATCTTCAACCATGGTCGCCAGATCGCGGAGCTCGAACAGCCGGACGGGTAGTGTGACACGTAATTCATCAGACATAGTGTTGGTTGCTCTTTGATGATTTAAGCCGTTCTAACCTCCACAGCATTCCGCGTGCGATCACGCAGGGAAACGGCCTTCACGATTCCGTGAAGCTCAGCAGCGCCGCAGGACGAGGCAGGTCATGTCGTCGTCGGCCGCGGTGCCGGCCGAGAAGTTTCCGATCCGGTCCCAGACATTGTTCACGATGTGCTCCGGCGATTGCCGCGAAGAACCGTCCAGCGTTCCCTCCAGCCGCTCCTTGCCGAACAGCTCGCCGTTGCCGTTCGTGGCGTCGGTGAGGCCGTCGGTATACATGAACAGTGTTTCTCCCGGCTGAAGGACCTCATGTCCGCTCGAGTAGTCAAAGTCCTCCAACAAACCCATCGCGAGTCCGCCGGTCAGGGCGAGCGCCCGCCTGGAGTCGTCGGCGCCTATCACAAACGGGGGCTCGTGCCCGGCGCAGACGTAGTCGACCGCACCGTTTTCGAGGTTGACCATGGCGAGCATGCAGGTGACGAACATACCCATCGGGTTCTGGCTGCACAGACGGCGGTTCGTGTCCTCGGCGATCGTGGCGATATCGGCGCGCCCGAGGAAAGCGGACTTGACCGCCGACTGGGACGCCGCCATGAACAGGGCCGCGGCCACCCCCTTGCCCGATACGTCGCCGATGGTGAAGAACAGCATCCCGTCCGACGGCCCCACGACATCGACGAAATCGCCACCCACTTGCTTCGCCGGAGTCATCCGCGCGTAGGCGGAGAAAGGGCCCAACTCGGCGCCCCCTTCCCGCACCAAAGCGTGCTGCACGAGCTTCGCCATCGCCAGATCCTCTTCCATGGCTTCATGTGCCATGCGCAATTGATGGTTGCTATGTTGCAGCTCCCGGGTCCTTTCCGAAACCAGCGTCTCGAGCTGTTCCTCGCGGTTGAAGATCTGGACCGTCATGTCGCTGAAGACGCGCGCCAGGCTGCCGATCTCGTCGGATCTGCGCATCACCGGTTCCATGACGCCGGAATCGGGTTGTTCTCCGGTTTCCACCTGCCGAGCGGCGTCGGCGATGATTTCGATCGGATGCGTCAGCAATCGCGAGCCGAAGAGCGCAGCCACGGCGGTGAGACCGAGCAGCGCGAACGCAATCAGGGCTGTGTTTCGCGCTTCGCCGCGCACCGCGAGCGCGATGTCGTCTAGACTGACGGCAATGGCCAGGCCGCCGATCAGGATCCCACCGGTGTTGACGATCGGGGATGCGACCACGATGCCGCGGTCATCGGGTGAGAACAGACTCAGACTCGCCCTGCTGACCACGCTTTCCTGGGCCAGCGCATTTTCCATGATCCCTTCGCCGCGGCGCTCGAAGATCCCCGCCGTGTCGACGATCTCGTCACCGGTTTGCATCTCGGCGCGCGGCGCAACCGCGGCCAGCTCACCCTCGAGATTGACGATCCAGAGCGCCTGGAGGTTTCGGGAACGGACCAGGATGTCGGCCTGCTGCTGGTAGACCGAGTAGAGCAGGTTGCCCGCACTGCTTTCGATGGGCACGCCGACCTGGATCAGGCGCGACGAGTCCCGGCTGGCCCTTGTGACGTACTTGTAGACGGTGCCGTCGGAGGCGCGCGGCGATGTCGGGTGCTCGGCCACCGGCTCCAACCCGTCCAGCAGGGCGCCGAGGTCCTCGAAATGCGGCGTGTCGGCCAGAGACCGGTCCGCCCCGCCGGGAGGGAAATTGGAATAGATTGTGCCGCGCCTGGAGTCGACGATGCGAATCTCTCCGATGGTGGTGGTGTCGACGATGCGCCGCAGCCGGAGGTCGATCTCTTCGGTCGTCCACTCGGCCGCCTCCGCGGTGGAAATAAAGTAATCCAGAATCGTGGTCTGCACGGTCATGTGCTGGCCCAGGATACCTTCGATCACGGCCGAGACGTCAGGTCGCTGCGAGGCATAGACATTCCTCAGGAGCTCCTGATCGCCGAACACCAGAGCATCCCCGACTTGCACGATCCTCGGCTGGTCGACGCCGCCGACGCCGACGTACTTGAAAACCTGTTGGTTGATCTCCCGCACCTGCGCCGGCTGCGTGATGAAGTCATCGCCGTCGAGGGGCGCCATCAGCAAAGTGTAGAACTTGGATGCCTGCGGCTGCACCGCGGGATCGGGATCGAACTGGAAGGGCACCAGCGCGCCGGTTTCATCCCGGACATTAGTGAGATAGGAGAAACCCTGATCGTCGGTGATCCAGAACTCGTCGAGCACCGTGTCCCGGACGATCGCTTCAAGGATCTCGATGATCCGGGGCGGGTCGTATCCGGCGGCTTCGGCGGCGTCGACCATGTGAGCGACAATGCGCGCCTGGGCCGTCATCGGCTCGTCGAGCGTGGAATCCAATGTCCGCGCGACATTGGCCAGCGAGATCTCGCCCATTTCGGCAAAGGTTCCCGAAATCAACTCGGCCAGATGCACGGCCGCGATTTCAGCTTCGTCGCGCAAGGCCGTCCCGGAATTGTAAAGCAGGGTAGCCGAGGTCGTCAGGATCGCGACCGACAACAGTCCCGCCAGGAAGATAAACACGCGGACCGCCAGGCGCAGACCCTTCATGGGTGCCGCCGGCCGCGGGGTTCTCGATCACTCGTGCCCATGTCCTGTATCATCTTCATTCACCCCAGGACTCATATGCTGCAACGGGCACGTGCATCCCGCAGCAGCCCCTAGCGAACAAGTAGCCGGATTATACTTTATCTTGCAGCTTCTTTTTCCGATTTGGATCGGTTTGACCTTCGCTGACACGGCTACCCGCCGGACAAACAGGAGAAGGCGACCCGGACCGCGTCCTGTGCCAAAACTCAGCCCTTTTGAAATAGACCATAAATCAGCAGCTTAGTGTCTGTGTTTGCGACCGGACCAAGGACCGTAGGCTTTACAATCGTCTGGCCCGAGGGTGTTATCTTCAGGTCCATGATGACGTACCACGTGCAATTCCTACTGCTCGTTCTAGCTGGCTGGGTCAACCGCCAGCAGCAGGATGTGATCGACTATCTGCAAGAGGAGAACCGTGTGCTCCGAGCCGGGCTTCGGGGCAAGCGTCTCAGGCTCTCTGACGACGAGCGGCACCAGAGGCTAATCCTACGCAAATACGTCGACTACTATCATTCGTGCCGGACTCATTTGTCGCTTGAGAAGGACGCGCCCGAGCCTCGCCGAGTAGAGTCACCGGCGATGGGCAAAGTCAGTGCCATTCCAAAGGTCGGTGGTCTCCACCATTATTACACTCGACGCGCTGCTTGAGCCGACCCGCTCGGAACGGCTGCCGGACTTCGCACCAGCTTACACCTCTACGCCTGAGTAGAGCCGACGCCGGCTCTTAAAACGTCCTACATGAAGACGACCAAAGCATCCTGGTTGCAGGAAGTTCGCCAATCTCATACAGCTCGAGTTTATGGAAAGGACACCGGAGACTAATCAAGTTCGGTGCGCGCGGATGAATAAATAGAAGGCACAGCGAGTGCTTGGAGCGGATGATCTTCTTCAGTGAGCCATCGCTGCGCCGTGCCGTCGCTGAGTTCATCCATCATTATCACGGAGAGCGCAACCATCAAGGGCTCGGGAACGCGTTGCTCGAAGCGGAAGAATGCGTCGGCAGTCCCCACGGGAAGGTGCGATGTCGTAAGCGATTGGGCGGCTTGCTCAGCTATTACCACCGCGACGCTGCATAGGAGTTCGGGCGCGCCCGCTGAACGGAACGAATGGTCTGAAGGAGAGCTCTGCTCGGGGTCGCCTATCGCGGAGCCAGTGCCGCGTCGGCTGGCCTCCGCGAATTTCGACAACGCCTCTAGGATTCGAGATTTCGGCTCCGTTCGCATTTTCGGGCACGACGGGCAGGTCACGCGGTCGCAACGCCCCACCTGTGGTCTGGTAGCGTGTAAACTAGACGGGAGCCGTCCATGCTCCTAGTGCATAGGTACACCCATGCTGGCGAGGGGCCGTTCCATGCGACGCTGCGGATCAAGCCTGCGGCCCGCGTGGACTTGATCGATGTGCGAGGCAAGCTGCGCGAGGAGTTCGGATCCGACTTCACGCGGTATCCGAAGGCGTTCTACATTTCGGACCACACCACGGCTGGCTATCTGGACCAGCGGCTCGCGAAGGTGTTGGACCACGACAGCGCCAATATTCAGGACTACCTCCAGGTATTCCTGAAGCTGTTTCCGCCCGGTGCCGACTACGGCCACGACAAGCTTCATCTGCGCACCGAGCTTTCGGAGCAGCAACGCGCCATCGAGCCCCGCAACGCCGACTCCCACCTGGTGTTCATGGGGAGCGGCCTACGGAGCGCCACCTCGTACGAGCTGCACGGCGACGAGCCGGTCTGGTTCGTGGAGTTGGACGGGGTCCACATCGGCGGCACCCGCCGCCGCCGTACGACCGTCATCGCTTATACCTGGGAGGAGGAGGTTGCCCAGGTCCAGGTTTACTGCCAGCATTGCTTGCGGGCTTAACCCACAGCATCTAGAGCTGACTTCCGCGGGCCTATACCCGTATGAGTCCCGATGAAACCGAGGCTCCACCAGAGGCTCTAGGTACAGCTTCAGTACCGTCTGAGCAACTCGATCTCCCACGGTGGGGATACCAAGCGTCCTCTCCCCCCCACCAGACTTCGGAATCTTGACGATCCGCACCGGGTGGTGGATAGTAGGTGCCCGATGACAATCGATTCCAAATCTTGTAGAGGTTCGGTTTGAGCCTCTTCTCGGATCTAGCAACCGATTCTTCGTCGACACCTGCGCCGCCCCGGTTTGCCTTGACTCTCAGCCAGGCATTCCAGACCGTACGCTTCGAAATACTGAATGGTTTCGTTTTAGTCATGAGTTCCTCCCGCCTGGGCGGTTGACCCTGTGACTAAAACGTAGATGGCATGGCCCCTTTGCTCTAGTCCCCTGGATCTTTGATTACTATACAAAGTTAGACTTTTCGCCAGCCCATAAGATTTATAAGATTCATGCACTTAGAATGGTTTCGGCAAGCTCTGCTTTGTCTAGTTTTTTCTGCTACAGGGGACTAGCCGCATTGCACGGCCTTCCCTGCTACTACGGGCCATTCCGCCCCTGTGCCTCGCATCGGTACTCTGATCCTCGTGGGGCTTCCACTTGGACTTCTCCCTTGGCATCGAGGCGACAGGTTCTCCAGTTCCAAATACGAGCCTGAGTCGGACTCACGCCCCCTTAACGCCGGATGCCGCGTTGGCAGTAGACAGGTTTCCCCAACGCTTATCCCGAAGCAACGAAGACCCCTCGGTTTTGACATCAACTTACAATTTCGACGCTTCATCAGTGGTTCGTTTGCGCTCGTCTTTCCGACTCCTACCTGACACGTCTGGCGTGCCTTTTCCTTGACGCTCACGACCCTGGCTCTTGACCAGGGCCGCTCAAGGCGGTTTGCGACCAGGGCCTGCACCCCGGACACGAGGGGCGCCATCCCTCATCTCGTACTTAGCTTTGCTGGACACACCTCCGTTGTGTATTTCGAATCTCGGTCGATGATGAGGTGCGAGTAGCCTCGGAGAAAGCTGTCGTCGAACGCGGCAAGGTCGAGCGCTACTTGTTTCATGAAGACTCGGTCCGGGTTTGGTGTGGGTATCGAGATATGGACCCGGCGGGTCTTCAGCTGAATCGCGAACAAGACGTAGAACGTAACCAGACCCGCGGGAGTCCAGATTTCGGTGGTGAAGAAATCGGCAGCGGCAAGGGTGTCCCAGTGACTCCGAAGAAACTGCGCCCATGTCGTGATCTCATGACTTGTGGTGGATACTCTTCAAGGGCTTGCTTTTACGCTTGTCCGGAGCCCGTGCTGCTTCGGCTTGGGGGAGGCCGCGGGTCAGCGCCTTGAAGAGGAGCGTCAGCGTGCCGACCGCCGAATCGGCGGTGCAAATGATCTGGACGGCCTGGGCAAAAAAAGAAGATGCCCTGGTCCAGACCTTGCGGGCCTACTGGCGTTGAAGCCCTGATGGAGCGGGGCGCCGGTATCGTAACGCCGGGGCGTGTCGCAGCTTAGGCGAAGACGTCCAGAGCCGATTGGCGCGACTCCTTGATCACGATGATCCGGTCGAAGCCGCTGATTCGGAAGACTTCCTCGATGTGTTTCCTCATGGCGCAGAGGACAATCCGCCCCTGGCTCGCCTGCAGCGCCCGTGTGGCGAGCAGAGCGACCCGCAGACCGGCGCTGCTGATGAAGTAAAGACGGCTGAAATCGACGATCAGATGCCGCTCACCGCTATTGATGTGCTCCATGACGATCGATTCGAACGCGCTGGCGTTCCCGCTGTCCAGGTGTCCGATGGGGAGTAGCACGAGCACATCGTGATGCCGTTCTTCCACAACTTCGATATCCATCGGTGACACCAGCCGGCGTACGGTGTGGATTCCACCGCATTCCACGCCTGCCGGCACGGAGCCTCATTGAAGCGAGTCCGTCAGAACCGCCAGATCACCAGCAGTTGCGGCACGTTGTCATCTTCGTCTGCGCCCAGCTTGTTCCGCCAGTACTGGTACTCTATTCCCACCAGCAATTGATTCGCCGCTCCAAACAACGCTCCCAAATCCCAGGTGAGTTGGGGCTGCGCGAGAATCCAGCCCTTGCTCCGATTGCCGAACTCGTCCCTCGTCCCGCCGATGTACTCGGCATGACCGCCAAACAAGAATGATTGGCTGCCGAGCTGAAAGGGGAGCGCCCAACTGACATCGAACATGAAGCTGCTGCTGGTTCGGGGAGCGCCACCTCCCTTGACGCCGCTGTTGGCGTCGATGAAGGCCGTCAAGTCGGTGTTAAGGAACGCGAAGCCCGGCACCTGCCAGGACGCTCGCACGCCGGGCAGGTACTTGAAGACGTCGGCGTCCGCGCCGAAGTTGATGCCGCCGATGAACGCGAAGTCGCGGATCGGCCCCAGCTGAAACTCCGTGTCTGACAGCTTGCTGAAGCTCAGGGTTGGATACCACTCGCCATAGAGGTCCTTGTCGTTGAAACCGTCATGACCGCCATCGTCGAGGATGTCGACAAAAAAGTAGCTGTCTCCCAACCGCCAACTCGTCGCATGCTGGACGGTGAGTATGGAGGTGTATTCCCGTGCGCCCGAGAACGGGTTCGTGAGCTTGCCATACTGATAGTGGAATTCGGCCTGTGCGGCTGCCGCCGAGGCAGACGCCAGAACCAGGAACGCACCCAGGACGCATCGCAGCAGGCCCGGTAGATGGGAGTGCACGGTCATGGGGTGTGCCTTCTTCACATTCGTCATTGTCCGAGCCTGATAATCGACGCTATGGCGCCGGGGTGAACCCGCAACGAATCCAGCTGCAGGCAGTGCTTGGAAAATTCATCGATCCGGTTTCGTTCACACCGTATGACTGTGTCTCCGCCTTCCTCCGATAAGCCGCCGCACTGTGCAAGGATCGGAGTGCGGTCAGAACAAATTCATGGAAGCCTTACGGGAGTCCTGGACCGGGATGAGCTGATCGAAGCCGCTGATCATGAAAACTTCATGGATGTGCTCATGCATGTCGCACAGGACGAGCTTCCCCTGGGTTGCGCTGAGCTTCTTGGCCGCGATGAGAAGCACCCTCAGGCCGGAACTACTGATGAAGTTTAGACGGCTGAAATCGACGATCATGCGCTGTTCGCCTTTGCTGATGTGATCCATGACGATGGTTTCGAATGCGCGTGCGTTCGTGCTATCGAGCCGGTCGACCGGCAACAGCACCAAGACGTCGTTGTCTCGTTCTTCAACAACGTCAATGTTCATCGATACGCCTCTTCCTCGGGTCGGGAGCGATTCCCGACGGTGTTATTTGCTATGCGGGCTTGAGATCGTGCTCCAAGGTCAAACGGTTCTTGCCCCCCACGAACTCGTAGGAGATGCGGCTGGCGAAGTTCTTGACCAGATGGAGGCCCAAGCCGCCCACGTTACGGGCTTCCAGCGGCGCCGCGGTGTCCGGGTCTGTGTTGAGGGTCGGGTCGAACGGACTCCCATTGTCCTCCATCGTCAGGGTCAGGATATCGTACTCGACTTTCAAGTGGATATCGATCCTGGGATCGACCCCGGCCTCGAAGCTGCCGTGAGTCACGGTGTTCGTGATTAACTCGTCCAGTTCCAGGTTGATGGCGAACACTTTTGGTGCGGACACGTTATTGGCCTCTCCGAAATCTTCAACCATGGTCGCCAGATCGCGGAGCTCGGACAGCCGGGCGGGGCGTTTTCAGATGGGCGTCCTTGCGGTCGTAGTACTCAACTTTCCGGATGCGACGCTCGTCCTGGTCGCGCCAGACCAGCTGACGGCGATAGCTCGACTTCTTGTCCACGGGGAAGCGCTCAGTGACCGTGCATGTTGAATCGCCGCACGGCTCGTCGCGCAGGTACCGGTAGGTGAATTTCTCCACTTCCTGGGCGGTCATGTCCTCATACGCAAACTCGCTGCCCATGAAGGAGCCGGACCGGTTCGCCGAGCTGATGCGCTTGACGCGTTTCAGCGCGGGGAGATAGAGCCATTGATCGTCAGCGTCCTCCCGGTGGGCGTGAATGAGGAACGCCGTTCCTTGGACGTCGCGTGGCTCATCGAACACGAACAGGCTCTTGTCCCCGTCGTCGGACACCTTGAGAACCTGGACCCGGAGCTGACGTCGGCTCTCCTGCCCCTGCTTTGTTGCGCAGCACCATGGGTGCTTCCGCCATCAAGTGTTGGTGAGATGACCCTAAGACTTTACGGTGCATTAAATTACAGCTAAAATAGCATTCGTGACCTTCACATCGCGCTAAATGGAGCGTAAGCGCTTCTTTTGCAAAGGGATGCGTACACATCACCAACAGTAAACAGCGCAAGCACCCAAAATCCGTTGAAAATCGGCGTCTTCGAAGAGGACGCGCCAAAAGAGGTCATGTTTCTTGACAAACCACCCACCGGCCAGATCCCCCTCCACTTTGTGGAGTTCCCAAAGGATTGGTCGAAATCCCATGCCGGTCCAGCTTTCAATTTCGCGGAGCGATCCTTGTGGAAAAAACTGCTATAGACGTACGCGTCGACATTTTTCGTTACCTCCTGGATGAGCATTTCATCCACGAAACTGTCGATGTCGATCCATCCTGAATACTGCATGATGGGAGCCCCAGAGTTGCTCTGACGCATGAACTCCCGGAAACGGCCATCGTACGTTTTGATGTACTCGACCTGCTTGTTGCGGGCCCGGTCGGGTCGGGGATAAATCAAGTTGAGAGCATTCTGGCCCGAGACGCCACCACGTTTACTGTACTCGTAGATATATCCTCCGGTCACTGCCTCGCCAGAAACGTCAGCCGAACTAAGAGGCGACACATTCACGCGATTCTGATCTCGCTTGATCTTCTCCATGAAAACGTACAAGCCCTGGTACCGTCCGTTGACGATCAACTCACAGTGGACGGTGCGGCTCGAATAGTGACCCATCATTCGCGACATCTGATGGGCAAGAGAGTTACGTAGAAAAGTACGATCGTAGTAAGATGCGTTTAGGATCCAGTCGTTATCTTTAGGAAGGCCGAGCACCGAGATACTTAGGTTGTTTCCATCTTGGTCTGTGGTTTCAACAGCATACGACTTCTTCGGAAAGTACATTTGGGACGAGTATCCACGGGTTTCGATCCCGATGAATCCGTCGTATCCGTTGTAAGAGTTCGTTAAGTAATTACGTCGCCCGTTCTGGTTGTTGACAATGCCCATGTGCGCGGAAACCTTGGGCTCGTCAGGAATGTCGGCACTGTTCTCGGTGGTGATGACGACGATCGGGAGATTCGACCCTGCCACTTCGATGGTACTTGCTAGCCACTTTGGCAAAGGAAGAAAGTCCTGGCCATCATCCATCATGAGGATGTCAAGGAATTAGTTGAAACCATCATAAGCGACTCGTGGTCATTTCCAGCTCTACGCCCCTGACCTTACGCGGCCTCAGGCATCTCGTCCTCTCGTTGGATCGCATCGATGGCCGCAACCACTACGTCGATGGATGCGTGCCCCTTGACTCGTCTGAACTGTTGTTCGCAGTGCAGCAGCACAGCGGCGAGCCATCGCTGGCGCATTTTGCTGTTACGGTAGCGTTTGATGTTGCGCTCGCAACTACGAACCATGGAGAACATACTCTCTATCGGATTCGTCGAGTGCAGGCTCTGGCGCAATAGAGCGGGGACCTTCAACTTGTGGAGCATCAGCACCTCCTCGAGTGCCTCGAGGAGTGAGTCTGCCGCCGACTCGTTGATGTCGCGAAGCCAGCGCTCGAACTCCTGCAACATCTTCTTCGCGTCCTTGTAGCTGTTCTGCTCCAAGGCAGTCGCGAAGAGGTGGTGTGCCTGCTTGCGGTAGCGTTTGGGCAGGTGGCGCTGGATGTTGCGGTCTTTGTGCAAAGTACACCGCTGGTGGATGAGCTTCTTGCCGTATCGGTCTTTGAGCGCCTTGATGATCCCCCCGCCACCATCGGTTACCCAGAGGATCCGTTTGGAGAGCTTTAACCCCCGTCGCTCCAACTCTTCCAGCAATTCCTCGCAGATCTCGTGGTTCTCCGTCGCCCCTTCCCAGAAGCCCAGGGGGAGCTTTTTCCCTTCACGGTCCACGCCGAGCGCGACCACGAACGCCTGACCGCCGCGGTGGACCGTGTCTAGGTACATCGCGAAGAGCGGAAACTCTTCGAGACTGCGCTCCTGGAACTGCTTCAGCTGCTTCGCCGTCGCCTCGACCAGATGGCGGGACACCGAGCTCGGCGTCACACCGAAAGCCTTGCCTGCCGCCGTCACCGTCTCTTCGTACTTGCGAGCAGACATTCCCCGAAGCACCTCCGACAGGAGTTCCTCCGAAAAGCCCCCGCGATTCTTGAGCTGCTCGTAGGTTCTCAGCCCGACCTCACCCTCCGGGCCCCGCAATCGAGGGTGCTCGACAGGGAGCTTCTGGTCACCGACATAGATCGACCCACGTTGACTCGCCCATTTGCGAAGCCCGGACGACGTAGGATGGTAGTCTGGCCCAGATCTCTCTTCGCGCTCCATGTACATGAGCGTCTCAGCTACCAGGCGTCCGACATCGAGCATCGCGGCGTCCAGCGCTCGCTTGCCCTCCAGCATCACATGCACAACTTGATCCGCCCACCACTCTTGCTCCTGCGTCGCCCTCAGCATCTGTGTTGCATTCTTTCTCTTCTTCGTATCTGCTCTCACTGGGTGGCTCCTTTCTTTTTGATCGCCAGCTTTGACACCGACGATCTTGAAGGGAGTCACTCACCGATTTCAACTAGATTAAGGATATCCTCTCCATCATCTCGGCAATGAGGTAAGCATTGGAGGAGAGATCGGTTGAACTCTCACTTACGTTGTGAACCTGCAGAGCCAAGACGTTATCATCGGGCTGGAGCACATTCAGGGGGACATCACTACTTTCTGGGATCCCACCTTCATAGAGCAACGCTTCGTGCGAAACGCTCGATGGTTGATTGTGCGCAGGATGCGCCCCGCGCAAGCCTGCAGACCGCGCGATCTCGACGTTGTTTATATAAGCGACAAAAGCGTCGTCGTAATCCACGTAGAGCTCCATGGACGTGAGTTGGCTCGGATCCGGAAGTGAGAAGGTACGTCGCAGATAAACAGAGATGGTGTGATCGATCACGGTACCATCGTCGGAGTCTCCGTAGCCGATGCCACCAGTGCCTTCGGCCCAATGGCTGTCGTCGAAGGAGTGCTTGCGCCAGTCGGCAGTCGGCTTGGAATTGCCGATAAAGTATCGCCAGCTCATATCAGGACCGACCACGATTCCTTTGTGAGGGTTGCCTGATTGGGGGAATAGACAAGCCTGGAGTCCCGCCAGCACGAGCAAAGATGGGAGCCAACACGTCAAAACTCCCTGCCTCATTCCGACCGCCTTTTTGCCGATTGCTGCAGAGTCTCTAGCTCTCGCGGCAAGATGGCAAAAAGCACGACCATCACGACCGTGTTGATCACCGCCAGGAGGAGGGTAAGATCGAAACCGGCCGCCATACGCAGCTCTGATAGGCCCGAGGCGAGGCGCTCCAAGAGCATGTAGCGAGTACCGTACAAGCGTCCCAGACCGGAATGCAGGAGAAGATTCAAGATGTAGCTCGTCATGGCCCCGGCACAGAGGATCTTCAACCCTCGCGAGCCCAGACCGGTGCCGAAAAGAAGCGGGAACGCAACGTGCGGATGATTTTCGAAAACGCCAACCGAGAATGTGGCATAGGCAAGAAAAACGGTAGCGCTGGAGAGCAGTGCCGGGAGGGTTCCGGGAAACCGATACTGCTGCCAGCAAATCCATGCCAAGACTAAAGCAAAGATCGCGGTTCCGACAGAGCCTGCCGCGAAAGAAACGTCGCTGAGTAAGAGACGGGAAACGGGGCCAGCGATCGAATCCGTTACCACCGTTGCCAAATTCGCCAGGTGGCCATAGATCCACCAAGGGTTGGGGTACCCGCTCGATAGATTTCCAGGAACGAGTTGACGAACGATCTGCACGACCATGGCGGGGAGGGTCCCTGCGATAGTGAAAGGGAGTAGAACGATCAGCGTCACACCTGCCGCGCCCGCGCCCGCCCTCCCGATCGTCTCCCTAAGACGCGCTTGGTTCGCCAGCAATGCGACCAACACGCTGGGTGTCGCGACCGCACCCAGGAGTTTCGTCATCGAAGCCATGACCAGAAGTGCTCCGGCCGAGAGGGCGTGAGATCGACCCGCCGCAATGACCGCTACCATGACGAGAGGTGAGTAGGTCTGGTCCTGAAAACCGAGGATGGCACTGCTCAGCCAGGAAATGGGGAGCGCCCAAAAGAGCGCGGCCAGGACCGCAGCACGGCGTGGTCGGTGCCGGAAGAGCCACAGCAAGATAGCGACGATCGCAACGTCTCCCGCTACGGCGGGTAGCTTGGCCGCCACGTTGCGCGCCTCGGCTCGGTCGAGAGGAAGCGGTAGGCTCTGTACGAAGCCCCAGGAGAGGCGCCAGGCGACCATAGCAAGTGGGGGATAGTCGATCAAGAAGCTCCGGTCGCGGCTTTGTACTTCCCACAGAGGTTCTTCTCCGCGAAGCTGGGAAAGGAAATGCCCTGGAGGAACCGCGTCCGGATCGCCGTAGACTCTTGTGATGCCGTGAGAGGTAGCGCGGGTGGTCCAGGCTTGCCAGTACTCCATATCCCAAGAGCCTGCTGAGGGTAGAAAGTACAGCCGCACCCAGGATCCGAAAACTGCCGCGATCAAGAGGGCCACCGCCAACCAATAAGATGACCGAGTGCCTCGTTCGAGACGTCGGCCGGCCTCGAAGCCCGAGAGCACGAGCCCGCCAATGAGAAGCAAACGTAAACAGGAGGGCCGGTCCGGGAAGAGCACGAAAACCATGGCCGGCGTATAAGCGAGAGTGAGGAGCCCTGCAGAGCAGAGTCCAAGACCGGTCGCCACGGCACGCCCCCTCCACACGAGAAAGACAAGCGTCAGAGCGCTGGCGAGGCCGCTTGCAGTAAGGATGGAACTCCAAGCCGGACTGGCCGTGGGAGTGACCGAGAGAGACCGAAGCCGGATTACGGGAGTCCCCTCGAGGCGGAAGATGTCCAGGCGCGCTCCCGGGTTGGTAGCACGGGGCAGCGTGAGACTTGCCGTTCCGCCGCTGTCTGATGGGAGTTGGTACACCGGACCCTGATCCACCGAGACGACTAGCGTGGCTCGGGCGAGAGGCTCCTGCTCGAAGTTGATGAAGATGTTGGGAGCAGAGCGTCGGTTGATTCCAGGCAGGAGCACTACCGCTCTTTGGTCCACATTTCCTTTTGCGCTCACCCCCTTTACAAGACGTGGCCAACCCGCGGAATCTGGCCCGAGGCGGAAAGGAAAAGACGTGACGGCGAGAACGCTGATGCCGGCAAGGAAACCCATGGCCGCTACGAGGCCGACGGGTTTCCAAAGAGTCAAAGAAGTGACGTCCTTTAGTTTGAGATGAGCGGCATTATATTTCAGCCACGCCATCTGGTGTGGGACTGAGAAGAACTCTTGATCTGTATTGGTCACCGCGAGGGGAAATCGATTTCAGGGGAAGTTGTGGCCGCGGTGACCCCATGACTTGCCGACGATGGCGTCCACGGCCGGCTGGTGGAAGGCGGGAAGATGTGATTGGAGACGGTCTCTTTAGTCTCTCACAAAGCTCCCTTCCAGCAACTAAGTCTTCCAGTCCATCGCGACTCCTTCCGCTGAACTGGAACACGTATCCCACCGCGATGGCGAATTCAAGCGGCCTTTGGGAAGGTGCAAACTGCTGACCCGCTGCCGCACGGGGTGCTTGCCCTGTTCGCTGTTGATCGATCGACTGCAAGCCCATGAAATCATGAGTATAACAGCCTATTTTTCAACGCTGCTACACTGGAATGATGAAAACTATCCAGAATCAGGCATGCTCCAAGCCAGGGTGCGAGAACTGTGGAAAGCGGGGCATCAACATCGGTGGCCACGGCTGGTTTACCACCAAGTCGGGTCGCCAACGGCGTTACCGTTGCAAGATATGCGGGGGAACCGTTAGCACGAACACGGGCACAGCGTATTCCGGCCTTCGCTGCACTCGCGGGGAGTTCGACCAAGTAGCGAGCCTGCGAGTCGAGGGCGTGAGCATTTCTGCCATGGCCCGTCTCGCGGGTCGTTCCCGCAAACACCTCTACCCCTGAGTAGAGCCGACGCCGGCTCTCAAAACGTCCTACATGAAGACGACCAAAGCCGTCCTGGTTGCAGGCAGTTTGCCAATCTCATGCAGCTCAAGTTTATGGAAGGGAGTGCGTCCAGTGAAGGCTGGCATGTTCAGTGGGAGACAAGTCCCACCGGGGTAGGAGTCAGAAGCCCCGTAGCTTGAGTCACGTTCGTGGAGGAAACGAAGGGGATGAAGCTGACTGACAAAGTCATCTTTGGGATGGTGAGCGAGTTACCGGGCCGTAAGGTGCTTGCGCTGTTTGCTGTTGGTGATGTGTACGCATCCCTTTGCAAAATAGGCGCTTATGCTCCATTTAGCGCGAAGCGAAGGTCACGAACGCGTCCTGTCCAAAAACACAAACGAATTCAAGACTGGCGCGCCGGGCCGTTTCGATCGTCATCGACTTGTGGCGAGCCCCAGTTCTGGGGCCTGTTGGAGGCGATGTCGGCGATTCGGGTTCCCCGTACGCGCAGGGAAAACACCGTTCAGCACGAGGTGCCACGCTCCCGGGCGGAGATCTGGATCCAGGCCCGGGCCGCACAAGGACCAGAACGTGCTAGCCGGCTACGCCGCGGTAAGCCCTGGCCTTGATTCTGGAGACCCCTCGTGCGGCCTCTTTTCCGACGCTGCACGGCCCTGTCAGCGACCCGCTCCCCCCCTTTGGCGCAAACGTGGCACTCGAAAATCGAGATTAGAGACCAAAACCGAAAATGAGGCCTCTTCAGCCCTTCTAGCGCGTCTCTGGTGACACCTACCCCTGCAAAACCCCGCCAACCGCGCGGAAAATCTCACCCGTCTCTGCAGTGCCACAATTTGCAAGACTGGGTGGCGGATGGTGCAGGTTGGAGCTATCCGGTCTCGGCAAAAGGTGGTCCAGCTTTTGGCGGAAATCCTCAAACAGAAAAGCAAGTGGAGATTCAGGAGGTTTCGAGTTTTTAGAGTTTTTCCTACCGTACAAGGGGTTCTTCGAGTTTCGCGATAAGGCTGTTTTCCGTGCTCTCGGGTTTCAACCATGATGCCCACGTCGTTCTATCCGATTCCCCTACAGTGATTTAACGGCCTTCGTCACGTGCTGGTCCCCGCACGCCTCATCGACGGGTGGTCGTTCGAGTCGGAATCAAATTTTCTATACGGCAATCTCAACCTCCTGGACGCTTGAAAGAGGGCCGTGTCGTAAGCCCTCCGGAGGCGGCTCCGACCGTTACTCATTGTCGCAAAAGGCTTTACGTCTCATCAGCGAATGTTCGTCGACGGGAACATCTTTCCGGCTATCGCAGTCGGGAGGCTTGAGTGGAGCTTCCGATTCTTGGCTGGAAACCATCAAAAAGAGAGCAAAACAGGTCCTTAGCGTGCAATTTGGGGCGATTTTGGGGCTTATCGTGTCGTTTTTTCACTTAATCGCGCAGACAATGAGAAGACGCTCTACGCCTAGATCGCGCCTGAGGAGAAGGCGAATAGTGGAATTCGAATTGGCCAAACCTCGAATTCATCCAGCGGAGTTTTACGGAGGAAACGAAGATTACTCCGCAGACGGTCCAGTACAAGGAGCTATCCAAGTCTGGAAACCATGACAGGGAATTTGGGCCGGTTTGAGTCTGATTGGTGGAGGCCAGTGTCGGAGAGCAGCTTGCTGCTAACCGAGCCCATTCACGAAGTGGGCGCTGGCAGGCTCACAGCGTTGCGACGAGCACTCGCTGTTTCTCCCAATCGTCGGGAAGCGGATGATGCAAGAGGTAGCTCGAGGTCAGCCCAACGGGCTGGCGGCCTTCGACAATGGCGCGGACGATGTCGGGGGCCAGGAAGGCATAGCGGATTGCCTTGCGCACGCGGTCCGTTGGGATGGCGTCTTCGGTGGCAATCTCCTCATAGGTTTTGCCTGCTTTGATTCGGTCGAGCCAGGAGAAGGCGTTGGCGATATTGCGCAGGAGTGTGCGGTCGACGGATTTCGTGGGGTTGCCCAGAACGAGCTTGGTCTCGACGCCGCGTCGACGCAAGCGGAACGGTGCGAGGATGCGGAGTGCATCCTCGCGAATGCGCTCGGGTCCCATAGAGAGGCAAGCAGCGAACGCATTGCGGTCGAGGAGGATGGACACAGAGCCGGGGCTGATGTCGACCCGCCGGATAAGACGGAGCAGGGGGGCTACCGAGGCTGTGCCTTCTATTTATTCATCCGCGCGCCCCGAACCTGATCGGTCTCCGATCTGCCGGGACTATGCCTGCATGATTTCGTCGTTTGTTCGCGCTCGGCCCTGGGCACGGCCGCAAACACAGACTCTAAGTTGCTGATTTATGGTGTGCTCCGCAAAAAGTCGATCCAGCGTTGATTGCACGGTTTAGACCTGCCACGATCGGCTGCTCCGTACCGGTCGACCCGCCGACGCCACCGGCGTCTTAGGAACGTGGAGAGGCTCGCTCTTGCGACTGTTTTCGAGCATCCGGCCTATTTGTTCTGGACGCCAAGGTTGACCCTAGGCGGTCGTGGAGATCCTCGCTTATTCGAACGAGGTGACACCAATGCCCCTTGGAAGGTGACGTTGCGGCCGGCGATTCGGGTTCCCCCGTACGTGGCAGGGAAACACCGTCCAGAAACGGGATGCCACGCTCCCGGGCGAAGGCCTGGATCCAGGCCTGGGGAAAGATGGACATCAAGGAGGCCCGGGCCAGGAGGCCCGGGCCTCACCTGGACCAGAACGTGCTAGCCCGCTACGCCGCGGTATCCCCGGCTTCTGGGCCTCTCGGGTGGCCTCTTTTCCGCCGCCCGCATGGCCCGGTCAGCGGCCCGCTCCCCTATTTGGCGCAAACGTGGCACTCGAAAATCGAGATTAGAGACCAATACCGAAAATGAGGCCTGTTCAGCCCTTATAGCGCGTCTCTGGTGACACCTGATCCTGCAAAACCCCGCCAACCGCGCGGAAAACCTCACCTGTCTCTGCAGTGCCACAATTGGCCAGACTGGGTGGCGGATGGTGCAGGTTGGAGCTATCCGGGCGCGGCAAAAGGCGGTCCAGCTTTTGGCGGAAATCCTCAAAGAGAAAAGTAAGTGGAGATTCAGGAGGTTTCGAGTTTCGCGCATTTATTGACTTTTCTGACGCGTACGAACAGGTTTTGCGAGAAGGCTGTTTTATGCCCTCTCGGGTTTCAACCATGATGCCAATTTCGTTACATCTTCTTCCCCTACAGTGATTTAACGGCCTCCGTCACGTGCTGGCCCCGCACGCATTATCGACGGGTGGTCGTTCGAGCCGGGACTTTAATTGGCTTTAGTAAGATTTTCTATACGGTAATTTCAATCTCCCGGACGCTGAAAGAAGGTCGTGTCGTGAACCCTCCGGCGCCACCGCCGGCCGTTACTCATTGTTATAAAAAGCTTTACGTCTCATCAGCGAATATTCGTCGACGGGAACATCTTTCCGGCTATCGCAGTCGGGAGGCTTGAGTGGAGCTTCCGGTTCTTGGCTGGAAATTATCAGAAAGAGAGCAAAACAGGCCATCAACGTGCAATTTGGGGCGATTTTGGGGCTTATCGTGTCGTTTTTCCACTTAATCGCGCAGAACAATGAGAAGACGCTTAACGCCTAGATCGCGCCTGAGGAGAAGGCGAATAGCGGAATTCGAATTGGCCAAACCTCGAATTCAGAGTCAAGCCCATTCTTAGTTGAAACTCTCCACGGCTCATAAATTAGGCGGCCTTCTTCTTCGACACCGTTGATGTCTTCGTCTCGATCTTCAGTTCCCGCTTGAGAGCTTCGCGAAGCTTCGGAAGATGGCGGTAGCCGATCACCCTCCTCAAGCGGGGTTCGATGTCCACGAGGGCTGTCGCCAGCCACCGCTGGCGTTGGCTGGAGTTCTTCCAGTGGTCGACCTTCGCGCAGCGTTCCTCGACGAGAGCATTGACGGATTCAAGGCAGTTCGTCGTCTTGAACGAACGGCCCAGCGCCCCGTACACGCCGAGACGATGCAATGTGAGCGTCTCCTCGATTCCTTCCTCCAAGCTCCCAGCTGCGGATTGGTTCCGCTCCTCCAATTCATCGTGCAGTTGATCGAGGGCCGCGAGGGCCTCTTTATATTCCGGCCTGTTGTAGGCCGACTGCAACCGCTTGCGCAACGACGCCTGCTCGCCCTTGGACAGATAGCTCACGACGTTTTCACGTTTGTGCCACTGGCACCGTTGTATCAGGACCCGCTTTCGGAACGCCTTCTTTACGGCCGCTTTCAGACCCTTGCCGCCATCGATGATCACCAGTAGACCCTGGGAGCTGTCGAGTCCCCGCGCGAGCAGTGAACGCAGGAACGGCGTCAACACCTTCTCGTTCTCCGTGTCCGTCTCCACGAAGCCCAAAAAGCGTTTTTCCCCGGAAAGTGTGATGCCCAGCGCGATGACCATCATTGCGTCGGCGAATGATTTCCCGTCCAGGAACAGCGCCACCACATCTTCGCCGGACAGATCCCGTTCCTGCATCTCCCGAAGTTTCGCTGCGCTCGCTTGTACGAAACCTCGGGACACCGTCGAGCTCGACAGCCCGATAGCGCCCGGTATCGCTTCCGCTGCAGCCTCGTAGTTGCGACACGAGATTCCGTAGAGCACTCGTTTCAGCAGCAGATCATTCACCTCTCCGCCGTCGTTCAGTGCTTCGTAGGAGCGAAGCGGTATCTCTACTCCCTCTTGGCTCCGAACCCGTGGCACACGGATCGGTACCCGCTGGCCGGCAAGCCCTACCGTGCCAGGGTTGGTTCCGTGGCGGCGGCCACGCTCCAGTTCGTCCTTACGAGCGTATCGCTCTCCCGCCAACTCCTTCACTTCGTCGTCGAGCAGCTCGTGAACGTGCATTAACCCAAGCGGGATTAGCGAACGGATCATCTCTATTTTGACGTCCACCTCGAGCTCCCCGTACTCCTCGCGCGCCATTACCTCGGGCTTACCCAAACGACGTGACTTCTTGTGTTTCTTGGCTGTACGTAGCAGACTTCCCATCTCGGCTCCTTTCTCTTGCGGCTTGATGTTGTTTTTGCCAACGTCATCAAACCACGGGGTTGGGAGCCGTTTCAATTTCCAACTAAGAATGGCACACTCTCGAATTCATCCAGCGGAGGTTTTACGGAGGAAACGAAGATGACTCCGCAGCCGGTCCAGTACAAGGAGCTATCCGAGTCTGGAAAGCATGACAGGGAATTTGGGCCAGGTTGAGTCTGATTAGTGGAGGCCAGTGTCGGAGAGCAGCTTGCTGCTAACCGAGCCGATTCACGGAGTGGGCGCTGGAGGCTCACAGCGTTGCGACGAGCACTCGCTGTTTCTCCCAATCGTCGGGAAGCGGATGATGCAAGAGGTAGCTCGAGGTCAGCCCAACGGGCTGGCGGCCTTCGACAATGGCGCGGACAATGTCGGGGGCCAGGAAGGCATAGCGGATTGCCTTGCGCACGCGGTCCGTTGGGATGGCGTTTTCGGTGGCAATCTGCTCATAGGTTTTGCCTGCTTTGATTCGGTCGAGCCAGGAGAGGGCGTTGGCGATATTGCGCAGGAGTGTGCGGAGGACTGAGTCACCGAGACGAAAACCGCGCCGGCCGCCTCGAGCCGTTCGACGAGCTTTGCAAAGTCGGAGAGGGAACGGGTCAGCCGGTCGACCTTGTAGACCACGATCTGGTCGACGAGACCGGCATCGATGTTGGTGAGCAAGCGCTGCAGGCCCGGGCGCTCCAGGGTTCCTCCCGAGAGCCCCGCGTCCTCGTAGACAGTCGGCAGCAGCACCCAGCCCTCCGCCTTGTGGCTCGCGACATACGCGGCGCAGGCTTCTCGCTGCGCATCGAGGGAGTTGAACTCCTGCTCGAGACCCTCTTCCGCGCTCTTTCGCGTATAGATGGCGCAGCGGATCTTCTTCATGTTAGGCCTTGCGCTTGGGCGTCAGACCGAAAAAGCGTGGTCCAGACCAGTGGGTTCCGGTGATTCGCTTTGTGATGGCGGTGAGGGACGGATAGGTTTTGCCATCGAACCGATAGCCGTTGTCGACTACCTCGACCTGGTAGGTCCGGCCATTCCACTCGCGGACGAGATGGGTGCCGGCAGAAACGGACCCTGCGGGAGCGGCGGCGCCGTTGCCTGGTGTCTCGTTCGCCATGGCAGCCAGAGCGCGCCGGGTTGTAGCCGAATGCCCGCCATGGGTCCGGCACTGGCGTTCGTGCAAGAGAACGCGGCGCAGGAAAACGCGCGAGAGCGAGCTTGGAGGAGTAGTCCCAAAGGTTTGCTCCCAGACCCGCCGTAAGCTGGCGAAGTCCAAACCGTCCAAAACGACGTTCCGGCCAACCCCTGTATCCTGCGGCATCCCCGAACGTTCGCTCTTGTGCTCGATAAAGTCCAGTCTAATGAGGGACTTCCGGGTGCGCAGCGTAGCTCGCCCGGCAGCCGATTTGAGCCAGCCGTACGCACCCCCGGTGGGCCTGTCGCTCGCCACCCGCAGCCCAGGGGTCGGAAGATAGCCCTGCGGCGCGAAATACCCTCGATTCTGCGCGGATTCCAAGGGCATCTAAGCTGCTGACTTATGGCCTATCTCAAAAGGGCCGAGTTTTGGCACAGGACGGGGTTATCAATGATGGATAATCCCAGGAGTTCCGCGCGTTCGATGATTTCGGTGCGCGCAGATGAATAAATAGAAGGCACAACTAGTCGCAGTGCAACCAGTGACCTTCCATACCGCCCGCGATCGGAAGAATGCTGCCGCTGAGGTGTCCGGCCAGCCCGGAAGAAGAGAGAAATACGATAGCGTTCGCCACATCCTCCACCGTCGCGATCTTCTTTAGGGCCATCGTCGCGGTGACCTTCCCAATCGCCTCGGGGTCCTCCATCGAGGCCGCCGCCATGGGCGTGTCGACCCATCCCGGACTGACGCAGTTCACCCGTCCGAGCGGTGCGAGTCGTACGATCTCGTTCTTCAGGCTTCGCGTCATGCCGTAGGCCATGGCGGCCTTGGCGGAGGCGTAGTCCGTGTGGTTCTCCTCGCCGAAGAGGGCCGCGGTCGAGGCGACGAAGACGATCGAAGCTTCGTCACGGGCATCGCTCTCCAGATGGCGCAGAAACTCCCGGCAAGTGAGGAAAGCTCCACTCAGGTCCGTTGCCATCGTCGTGTTCCACTGTTCAAGCGACATGCGATGCAGGGGTGTTTCTTCCGCGATGCAGATGCCGGCATTGACGACGATCCCATCGAGACGCTTCAGCGACGAGAGAGCGTCTCGGTACATCGTCTCGACGTCCTCTTCTTTCGCCACGTTCCCCCCGACGAGCACCGTATCGACGTCGATAGAGTGCGATAGCTCTTCGACGCTCTCTCGATTGGTGTGGTAGTGAAGTGCGAGGCGAGCGCCCTCCTCAGCGAAGGCCTGGGCAGTCGCTCGCCCGATGCCACCGGAGGCACCGGTTATCAGGAAAGCTTTGTTCATGAGTCCGCTCTTCATGGCTCTCTCTTCGGTAGCATCCGCTCAATGATGTCACGGCTGGTTCGGCTGCGGGTGTAGGTTTCTCCGGCGTTGTTGCACCGCTCTGGCTGAGAGCGAAATCCGCCTATGGTGGTGGCCGAGGTATGTTCGACCATGAAGTATCCCAAGCGCAGCCAGTACAAGCACGCGAAGCAGAAGAAGTACCACGTTCGCAACTGGGCGGAATACAACGAAGGGCTGCGCCGCCGGGGCGATTTGACAGTCTGGTTTGACGAGGAGGCAATCGCGAACTGGAAGGCCGACAAGACCGGTAAGCCTGGCGGTCAACGGGTCTATTCAGACATGGCGATTGAAACGGGCCTGGTTGTCCGGATGGTGTACAAGCTCGCCTACCAACAAACCGAAGGCTTCTTGCACTCGATCGCCTCGCTTCTCGGGCTCGGTATCGAGATCCCGGACTACTCGACGTTGTGTCGGCGCTCGAGGTTGCTCCGCAAGAAGCTGCGGATTCCGAAAGCCGCGAGCACTCAACCCATCCACCTGATGATCGATAGCACGGGCTTGAGGATTCATGTTGGAAACGCTCGCAAACCGCCAAAGCAGCGCGCATGGCGCAAGTTGCACATCGCCGTTGATCGCGAGACAGGGAACATTGTTGCGTCCGAACTGACGGCGTCACGAGCTCGCGACGCAACCCGAGTCCCCGCTTTGCTAACACAGATTCAAGCACCTCTAGTGTCGGTGGCGGCGGACAGTGCATACGACAAGGAAGCGGTCTACGAAGCCATCGAAGCGCACAGTCCTGGACGAAGGACGCGCGTGGTGATTCCGCCGCAACGAAACGCGACGCTCAGTCAGAATTCGAACACCGCCATGCAGGAGCGCGATCGCCATATTCGTGCAATCGAAAGACACGGCCGACGTGAATGGTACAAGCTCTCAGGCTACACCAAGCGAAGCATGGTGGAGAACGCGGTCTATCGTTACAAGGCGATCATCGGGCCGGAGATGCGGGCTCGAACGTTGGCGAGGCAACGAGTTGAACACCGAATTGGGTGCGAGATACTCAACAAGATGGCTGCGCTCGGGATGCCCGATACGTACTGCGCCGGGTGACTCTGCAACCGGCACAGGGAGGTCAGCGATTTGCTCCGGGCCGTGCAACAACGCCGATCACAACTGTCAAGTTGATGAAAAAGCTAGCAGACCGACCCCCAAGATACTAGGCTCAAGCCCGTGGTGAACCCACCATGCTGCGCATCAGAAACGGCCGTCAGCCTCAACTTGACGATGCCGGTAAAAAGGCTAGGGCGCGGTGGGTAGCAACGCCCAGCCAATGCACCGCTCAGCATCATCAAGCAAACTTGCCGCGACGGGGTCCTCAAGCAGTGGTACTCCAAGCCTGACCAGACAACAGGGCAAGTCCAGCTCCGCCGGTAGCTCCGCCGCCAACCAGCGCACGCCCTTCGCTGCGCCCCCGACCGTCCAGGCCGTCACGCAACGAACCATGACTCGGCGCTCGGTTCCCTCAATGAGCCAGCCCACCGCGCCGATCCAGGTGTTCCTGATGCTTAGAAAGTATTCGGTGAATCCGGGCAACGGCACCACATGGCCGCTGGTGGCCACCTTGATAATGGGCCGCAACGTGGCCAGCATCTCGGGGCGAACATCCGAGCGTGGCATCTGGGCCATGTGGCCCGTCGATAGGTGGTAGTGGTGTATCACCCCGTCGGCGAAACAACGCCCAAGGGTAGCAACCCGTTCGCCAACATCTCCCTCGCCCGTTAGCACCTCCGGTCGGATTGGTGGGGGCTCCGCAACCTGCAATGCTTTGGTTTTCGTCGGCTTCCCAGTGTTCGCCTTTGCCCGATCCTTTGCTCGCTTTTTACGTATAGCTTCCCGGGCAAATCGCCGATATGCATCCGGAGATCGGTAGAACATTCTTGAGGCGAAGTATACCCTCCGAGAAGGTGCTTCTGCCATCAAGTAGTGTTACACCGCTAGAGGCATTTGAATGCTAGTGTCAGTTGGCCTGCGTATGTTGGCCTGCGTATGTTGGCGAACGAAATTGTCGGTCAGCCGATTCTGCTTAACTTGACAATAACCGCGTCGACCATGGCGGAAGCTGCATGTAGGCGACGGCGACTCCTCTGCCGCAGGCTCGCCGAAGGTCACGACGGTTTGATCTCGAAGGCCGCATCGATGCCAGCGAATGCGAAGACTCTGGTCGCGTTCGCGGAGAGGGTCTGTCTCATTTTCTGAAGTGGGCGAAAAACGCCGATGCCTTGCGTAGGATCTCATTCGCTCGCTTAAGCTCGCGAACTTCCCGCTCGAGCGCCTTGAGTCGCGTGCGCTCGTCCGTCGTCAGCCCCACGCGTTTGCCTGTGTCACGTTCTGCTTGACGCACCCACTTGCGCAGCGTCTCCGACGTGCACCCAATCTTCGACGCGACCGAGACGATCGCCGCCCACTGAGATTCGTGCTGATGCTGCTGGTCCAAGACCATCCGCACCGCGCGCTCTTTCACCTCCGGTGAACTCGGTTTCGCACTCCTCTTGCTCGAGCACGTCACTCAGCATCAGAACGGCCTTCTCGTAGCCTGCATACAGCTCTCTCATCAGCGCGTCGCGTCGTGCTCGCCCGGCATCGTCGCCGTCCAGCAAGACAACCGGCCGCACTTCCTGTCCTAGGAACAGCGACGCGACAACGAGGCCCTGGACCGCTTCAAAGGCACTGAAGTCCATCTTCTCTCTACCGAGGAAGGACGCGGAGAGGATCCGGAGGGAGGCCCAGACTCCGATGGCTAGGAAGTCTGACCTGTCAGTTCCCGATACTGCAACCGCTTCCTGTGCCTTCTATTTATTCATCCGCGCGCACCGAACTCGATTAGTCTCCGGTCTACCGGCTGTGCTCCGCAAAAAGTCGATCCAGAGGTACGCGCTCTTCTCTTTTGCAGATCACAGCTCTGCACGGGCTCGTCGCAGAGCCCGTGCTGCGTCGGCGGGTCTCCGCGAATTTCGAGAACGTCCATAGGATTCGAGATTTCGGCTCCGTTCGCGTTTTCGGACACGACGGTCTCAATGGTGTTGATCAGAGCGCGCCCCAAATGTTGGGCGCGGATCACCGGGTTTCTGTATCAAGGCTAATGGTATGTCCGAGCATATTCGCCAAACGGACCACGAATGGCACGTCATCCGGATCAGCAGCCGAAGCCCAGTCAGACAGGTAACATTTGAGCTCTCCCGAGGAACTCGGGAATTTGCGGATGCTGTTCCATCCAGCAGGTAATTCCTCGAAAATTGGCAAAAGAGCGTATGCCACCAAAGCGTTCTTGTCTCTTTGATATCGGTCTTTACGTAAGCCAGATTCGTGAGACGACAGCCAATCGGGAAGATTAGGCCTATAGGCAACTGGACCTCGTCACGCTTTTGCCGCTGCGCAGCGTATTTCAGCAAAGACTTCGAGTAATCTGTCCAATTTGCGTAAGGGGGGTGAGTGGCCCACTGCTCTCCCATTCGACGAAGAGTAAACACCGAAGCAAGTTCGCAAATCGTTTCATGAAACCAATTATTCGGATTGCCTTCTAGGTCCTCATAGCCGGATAGAAGATGACAGAATTCATGTGCAAACTGGTATGCATACTGATTCCAACGAGGGTCCTTGCAGGTGAGTTGAATGACAATTGGGTCGGTTCTTGAAAAACGGCATAGAGTCCGAGGAGTTGAAACGCTAGGCGGCGCGGGTTTTACAGGCGTTGTTGCACGGCCCGGAGCAAATCGCTGACCTCCCTGTGCCGGTCGTAGAGTCACCCGGCGCAGTACGTATCGGGCATCCCGAGCGCGGTCATCTTGTTGAGTCTCTCGCACCCAATTCGGTGTTCAACTCGTTGCCTCGCCAACGTTCGTGTCCGCATCTCGGGCCCGATGATCGCTTTGTAACGATAGACCGCGTTCTCCACCATGCTTCGCTTGGTGCAGCCTGAGAGCTTGTACCATTCACGTCGGCCGTGTCTTTCGATGGCACGAATATGGCGGTCGCGCTCCTGCATGGCGGTGTTCGAATTCTGATTGAGCGTCGCGTTTCGTTGCGGCGGAATCACCACGCGCGTCCTTCGTCCAGGGCTGTGCGCTTCGATCGCTTCGTAGACCGCTTCCTTGTCGTATGCACTGTCCGCCGCCACCGACACTAGAGGTGCTTGAATCTGTGTTAGCAAAGCGGGGACTCGGGTTGCGTCGCGAGCACGTGACGCCGTCAGTTCGGACGCAACAATGTTCCCTGTCTCGCGATCAACGGCGATGTGCAACTTGCGCCATGCGCGCTGCTTTGGCGGTTTGCGGGCGGTTCCAACATGAATCCTCAAGCCCGTGCTATCGATCATCAGGTGGATTGGTTGATTGCTTGCGGCTTTCGGAATCCGCAGCTTCTTGCGGAGCAGCCTCGAGCGCCGACACAACGTCGAGTAGTCCGGGATCTCGATACCGAGCCCGAGCAGCGAGGCGATCGAGTGCAAGAAGCCTTCGGTTTGTCGGTAGGCGAGCTTGTACACCATCCGGACAACCAGGCCCGTTTCAATCGCCATGTCTGAATAGACCCGTTGACCGCCAGGCTTACCGGTCTTGTCGGCCATCCAGTTCGCGATTGCCTCCTCGTCAAACCAGACCGTCAAATCGCCTCGGCGGCGCAGCCCTTCGTTGTATTCCGCCCAGTTGCGAACGTGGTACTTCTTCTGCTTCGCGTGCTTGTACTGGCTGCGCTTGGGATACTTCATGGTCGAACATACCTCGGCCACCACAAGAGGCGCATTTTGCTCTCAGCCAGAGCGGTGCAACAACGCCGCTTCACGCAACGAGATCTTGATCGATGTTGACGTCGATCGCGCCGACCTCACGAGTCTCCCCACCATAATCGAGGCTCACTAAATGCAGCTCGCGAGTGTCCCAAAGTTGTTGACATGTTCCGGAATGACGCTGGCCCCATCGTGTCGCGAGAGCGACTGGGGGGCATTCTCAACTACTACTGCCGTGCCGCGTAAATTGTCGCCGGCGACGGTAGCCCCTCGGCGGGCTCGACCGGCGTAGCGTGGAAACAGCTTCAGGAACATGCTTCGATATTCGCTCTCGACTAGGTGGTCGTCTGCATGGTGACGACCCGCCCGCCCAAGACGATTGTAAAGCCCACGGCCCTTGGCCCGGTCGCAAACACAGACACTAAGTTTCTGATTTATGGCCTATTTCAAAAGGGCCGAGTTTTGGCACAGGACGGGGTGGCGGAGAGGGAGGGATTCGAAGCTCACGGAGCAAAGACCCGAGCTCCGCTTCGTGCTCGGGGTGGACATGGCTCACATGGGCATCCGCTACGGGCACGAGCGTCCCGTGAGGGCGGACGAGGGAGACATGCTCGAGGTCAGAGCGCGGGACGAGGCGCGGATTGCGCGCATCTGCGATTTCGACGCCCGTGGTTTCTTCGAGCTCGTCCATCCTGGCGCCGACGGGCTGAACTGGTGCGGTTACTCGCCCCTCTCTATACGTTCCTCCGCTCTCTCGAGCCAGTGCCTTCGCTGAAGGATCTGAAAGGCGAGCTGCGCCACTACGGGCAGTGGAACATCGACGAAGGCTCCGTCGTGAGCTTCGCCGCGATCCACTTCGGCACCGAGGAACTTCTCCCCTCTGGAAAGCCGGGACACTAGCGCCCCGCCGTGACGCCTATCTCGACGAGAAACTTCGTCCTTGCGAGCTTGGCCTCGATACAGGCGCGTGCTGGCGTATTGCCGGGGCTCACCCACGCGTCCCATACCTCGTTCATTTCCGAGAAAAACCGGATGTCGGAAAGCCAAATCGTGGCGGTCAGCAGTTTTGACTTGTCGGTGCCGGCGGTCGCCAGCAGTCGATCGATGCCCTCCAGAATGCGCTTCGTCTGCTCTCCGACCGTCGGCGAGCCAGCGCGATCGATCTGGCCGGCGAGATAGACAGTGTCGTTGTGAACGACGCACTGGCTCATACGGGGTCCTACTTCGTGACGCTCTATCGTCAAGGGTCATCCTCCTTTTTGAGTCATCGAGACAGCAAGGCACGTATTGTACGAAGTAAGCATGGGTCGTCGCCATCGAGGCTAAGGGGGATTATCGAGGCCTTGGTGCACAACTCGCGATCTCGGTCCACAATTGTCCTGTACTCACGGCGTTGTTGCACCGCTCTGGCTGAGAGCGAAATCCGCCTATGGTGGTGGCCGAGGTATGTTCGAGCATGAAGTATCCCAAGCGCTGCCAGTACAAGCACGCGAAGCAGAAGAAGTACCACGTTCGCAACTGGGCGGAATACAACGAAGGGCTGCGCCGCCGGGGCGATTTGACAGTCTGGTTTGACGAGGAGGCAATCGCGAACTGGAAGGCCGACAAGACCGGTAAGCCTGGCGGTCAACGGGTCTATTCAGACCTGGCGATTGAAACGGGCCTGGTTGTCCGGATGGTGTACAAGCTCGCCTACCGACAAACCGAAGGCTTCTTACACTCGATCGCCTCGCTGCTCGGGCTCGGTATCGAGATCCCGGACTACTCGACGTTGTGTCGGCGCTCGAGGTTGCTCCGCAAGAAGCTGCGGATTCCGAAAGCCGCGAGCACTCAACCCATCCACCTGATGATCGATAGCACGGGCTTGAGGATTCATGTTGGAAACGCTCGCAAACCGCCAAAGCAGCGCGCATGGCGCAAGTTGCACATCGCCGTTGATCGCGAGACAGGGAACATTGTTGCGTCCGAACTGACGGCGTCACGAGCTCGCGACGCAACCCGAGTCCCCGCTTTGCTAACACAGATTCAAGCACCTCTAGTGTCGGTGGCGGCGGACAGTGCATACGACAAGGAAGCGGTCTACGAAACCATCGAAGCGCACAGCCCTGGACGAAGGACGCGCGTGGTGATTCCGCCGCAACGAAACGCGACGCTCAGTCAGAATTCGAACACGGCCATGCAGGAGCGCGATCGCCATATTCGTGCAATCGAAAGACACGGCCGACGTGAATGGTACAAGCTCTCAGGCTGCACCAAGCGAAGCATGGTGGAAAACGCGGTCTATCGTTACAAGGCGATCATCGGGCCGGAGATGCGGACTCGAACGTTGGCGAGGCAACGAGTTGAACACCGAATTGGGCGCGAGATACTCAACAAGATGACCGCGCTCGGGATGCCCGATACGTACTGCGCCGGGTGACTCTGCCACCGGCACAGGGAGGTCAGCAATTTGCTCCGAGCCGTGCAACAACGCCACTTCGTGCCCGCGAATCGAGTGATCGCGACCACTCGGCGACAGCCGGAATGGCTGGGCTCGCCTCGTTTGCTCTGAGACTCTAGTTCGTCGATGCCTCCAGTACGGAAGAGAGTCTAACCGGATTCCAAAACACGTCCATCTCATCGTCTAGGCCGGTGATCTGCCAGCGCAGAAGGGCCAGCGGAACGGAGCCGAGCGTGATGATCTGGTCGTGGAAGTGCTTCAGATCAAAGTCCTCTTTGAGCTGCATCTTGCGATCCGCCAGCAGCTTGAAGATCTGAAGCTTGCCCGTCTGGCAGTGATCCAGCCCGCGTACCAGCACACCCTCCATCTCTTCGAAGGCCTCTTCCCGAGTCACTCCCAAGCCCGAGCCCAGCGGAGGCACGTTCTCCCGGAACCGCGCGAAGGCTTCGTCCGGGGTGATCTTGGCGGAAAGCAGATCGATTCCCATGGAGATCCTCTCCGCTCTCTGAATCATGTTGATATAAGGGAGCTCTCGCCCTCGAGGCCCACGCACGTAGGGGAAGTCGAGAGCGACGGGGAGCTCCTCGTGATAGAAGCACCAACCCTGGCTGTGCGCCCCGTCACGATGTCCGCGCCGGATGGGGTCGGGGTTGTGGCGGTGAACGTATCGCTCATAGACGTGGCCCGGCCAGTACTCGTGTCCCCACAACACCGCCGGCTCCGTTCGAAATCCCATGTTGGAGTGGATGGCGCGCCAGTGATCGTCGGGTACGAGAATGACCCTCTCGATCGGCTTATCCTCGTAGGAGAAGGAGAGGTAGCCGAAAGGCAGGAGGTACTCCCCGCTCTCGACACGCACATCCGGGATGTAGTTACGATCGCTGAGGATGTCGTGTCCGTGCTCCGTGTACCACCGGCGGGTGATCAAAGCCGTCTCGTTGTCCCAGCCGATGTACTCGTCGATCTGCTCCGCCGGGCCGATCTTCGGGAGGTGACGGTTCTTCTGCATCTCGAACTGATGATAGGAGATCGCCCGCGCACGCTCCATCTCCGCCATCAATCTGAGCTGGTCGGTGTTATAGGGCTGCAGCAAGACATGACTGGTGTACCAGTCGAGCGCCTCTTTCCCGATGTAGTAGTTACCTTTCATCTCCTCCCGGCTCTCCTCGAGCCAGCCCGCGAAAGCGAGGAGATGCTCCGCTGCCTCCGCGGTGGACGCCACCAGGCCCGCCGCCTCCGCCTCGGGGAAGTGCTCGGCGGTCTTCTCCGCCCATTTCCGGTAGTTGTCGACGATGTACTCGAGCTGTCCGCCCTCCGTGTAGTAGCCGCCGCCGGGATGCCGCAGAGCGATGTCCGCGAGCTCCGGCACCATCTCCGTCAGGTTCTCCCGTCCCTGGGCGAGGGTCTTCTCGGTCTGGGCGAGTGCTTCGAGAATTGCCTGAGCCCGCTCGGAGGTGTAAGGCATGGCGTCGCCTCGCATATAGCGCGAGCCGGTCAGGGGTGCTTGCGCTGTTTACTGTTGGTGATGTGTACGTATCCCGTTGCAAAGGAGTTGCTTACGCTCTATTTAGCGCGCAGCAAAGGTCACGAGCGCTATTTGGGCTGTAACTTAATGCACCGTAAAGTCTTAGCGTCATCTCACCAACACTTAATGGCGGAAGCACCTTTACAGTAGTTTAGCTGGACACTATAATTCAGTGTTGCGCGAGTTCCTGAACCAGCTCGGGGTCTCGGCTGGCGTGCACGCGTCGGGCGCGGGTGGCCGCGGTGCGCTGTCCGGCTCGCCGGTAGCGGGCACGGCGGCGCTCGGAACGCCGGGGCTGATGCCGGTCCCGGCAGGGTCGCTCCATCCCCTCGTGCAGGCGCTGCTCGTCTCTCCTAATGGATTTCAAACCGCAAGCTGACGGCTGGACCCATAGGAGAGAGATGGTCGGTTGGCTGTTGGTCCTGCTAGGCGTCGGTGTGCTGCTTCCGCTCATTGGCTTTGAAGCGCGCGACCCAGATTCAAGCCTATACGCGGCGATGGCCGCAGATTTGTCGACCCGCCCCGTCAGCCAGTGGCTGACACCGGAATGGCGGGGCCAGTGGGGTAATGAGGGCCTCTTTAGAGAGCATCCGGTCGGGATCTTTCTGCCCTCGGCCGCGCTGGCCTCGCTTGGCTATCCCGCCGCACAGGCGGCATATCTTGTCAACGCGGTGTATCAAGTACTGACGCTCGTACTGCTCCAACGCCTCGCCGCGTTCTACGTTCCGGGAGCGGTGGCGAGATCACTTGCGTGGATCATCCAACTGCTCCCTATTGCCTTCGCGTACCGTATCCGAGCGAACCATGAGCAGGCCGTAGTCCTATGCCTCATAGCGGCCCTCTACGCTACGGTGAGGTCGCGATCTGACGCCCGGTGGATGGTCGTGACAACCTTGGCCTGTCTGTACATGTTCCTGGTGAAGGGTCTCTTGATGGCATTCGCTCCTATTTCGTGTGCTTGGTTGCTGCTCGTGAGTCGGTGGGCTTCGCCGCACCGGGGCGTTCGCGACGTTTACGCCTGGGCCGGACTCCCTGTCGCCGTTTGCGTGACAGGGGCTGCAGCCGGTCTCTACGAATTCGTCTATCTGTTCACGACCGGCGAGTCGTTCTTCGCTGTCTATCTTGAAAAGTGGACCTCCCTCGGATTTCAAACGGGGGCGCAATCGTGGGTGCTACAGAAGGGTGACAATTTCTTCTGGCATCTCGGACGGCTGCTGTGGTTCGCCTTCCCGTGGAGCCTGGCGGCCTGCTGGGCAGCATGGAGCCTCAAGGGCGAACTCGGTCAGCTCAGGAACGACGCGCCGCAGAGTCGAGACGACGAACAGAAGCGTCGCGCCCTGGAAGGTCTCGTGATCGGACTGGGCATCGTGGCGCTCTATATCGGGCTCTTGAGTCTGTCGAACCATCGCGCCGACCGTTACCTGTTCCCTGGCTACATCGTTCTGGGCGCTTGCGGTGCCGCCGTGGCAGGCTGGGACCGGGGGTCAGCGCGACGAACGGTACTCGCGATGGACCGGTGGCATCCCTACACGCCGATGCTCGTCTATTGCACCGGGCTCGGGCTGTATCTCGCGTCAAGACTCACTGATTGGCTGTAAACAGCCGAAGCGGCGCTGCCGTTGCCACGCGCCGGAGACCTATTCCCGCCGGAGTACGGTCCAACCGTGCTCCTCAAAGATGACTCGATAGCCGCGCTGCTCACGATCATCCAGGATTGACTGGATGTCCGCGTAGCTTTCATTTGGCCACGGATTCAGATCAGTACCGGTGATCACAAACTCGGCGTCGGGCGCAGACGGCTCGAGTACGTAGATCACATCCCGCTGACTGAGGTGTGGCACGACGGCGGCCTGTGCAACGACCGACGCTCCCTCCGGAATATGTTCGATCGCAGCGTAGCCAGTTTCATGGACAATCGTCCGCCTGTAGTGATCCGGCGAGAGCAAGCTCCAGTGCGGAAGGTTGCCTGGCAGAAAGGACGAAAGAACCACGCAGCTTCCTGCCGCCCAAGCCATCACCCGCTTTCGCATGCCGAGTCGGTCGATTCTACTGGTGATGCGGGCGAGCGCGTCGCCGGCGCTGAGCACAAGAATCGGAGCAACGGGTGCTGAATAGTGAAAGGTAGTACCCCAGTGAAGCTCGGCGGGAGACAAGAAGCGCGACAGCGCGAACGGTATGAGCACGAGGGCCAGCGGCGAGCCCAGAGAGGCGTTGTTGCACCGCTCTGGCTGAGAGCAAATGCGCCTATGGTGGTGGCCGAGGTATGTTCGACCATGAAGTATCCCAAGCGCAGCCAGTACAAGCACGCGAAGCAGAAGAAGTACCACGTTCGCAACTGGGCGGAATACAACGAAGGGCTGCGCCGCCGAGGCGATTTGACGGTCTGGTTTGACGAGGAGGCAATCGCGAACTGGATGGCCGACAAGACTGGTAAGCCTGGCGGTCAACGGGTCTATTCAGACCTGGCGATTGAAACGAGCCTGGTTGTCCGCATGGTGTACAAGCTCGCCTACCGCCAAACCGAAGGCTTCTTGAACTCGATCGCCTCGCTTCTCGGGCTCGGTATCGAGATCCCGGACTACTCGACGCTGTGTCGGCGCTCGAGGCTGCTCCGCAAGAAGCTGCGGATTCCGAAAGCCGCAAGCAGTCAACCCATCCACCTGATGATCGATAGCACGGGCTTGAGGATTCATGTTGGAACCGCCCGCAAACCGCCAAAGCAGCGCGCATGGCGCAAGTTGCACATCGCCGTTGACCGCAAGACCGGCAACATTGTTGCGTCCGAACTGACGGCGTCACGAGCTCGCGACGCAACCCGAGTCCCCGCTTTGCTAACGCAGATTCAAGCACCTCTAGTGTCGGTGGCGGCGGACAGTGCATACGACAAGGAAGCGGTCTACGAAACCATCGAAGCGCACAGCCCTGGACGAAGGACGCGCGTGGTGATTCCGCCGCAACGAAACGCGACGCTCAGTCAGAATTCGAACACGGCCATGCAGGAGCGAGATCGCCATATTCGTGCCATCGAAAGACACGGCCGACGTGAATGGTACAAGCTCTCAGGCTGCACCAAGCGAAGCATGGTGGAAAACGCGGTCTATCGTTACAAGGCGATCATCGGGCCTGAGATGCGGACTCGAACGTTGGCGAGGCAACGAGTTGAACACCGAATTGGGTGCGAGATACTCAACAAGATGACCGCGCTCGGGATGCCCGATACGTACTGCGCCGGGTGACTCTGCCACCGGCACAGGGAGGTCAGCAATTTGCTCCGAGCCGTGCAACAACGCCGCGCCAGGCGGCGCTCTGGGAGATCCTCGTCGAGCTGAATGACGGGGGAGTCTTTGCTTGGGAGACGCCGTTCGGTTTCGAGGAGCTTCGAGAGGCCCATAAACAAGTCGAGTCTCGAGGGAACGAGACACTTGCCTCTGCGCTCGAGCATATTGAGGTGTTGGAGCCCTTCTTCGTTGCGATGGCTGAGCTTTTTGGCTATGTCATCCGTCAAAGCGATCGACGGCTGTCCGATATCGAAAAGGACGTGCGGTCGGCTTGGGGTAAGCGTCTTTCACATTTGAAACCGGCGCGTGTGGAAGCACTTGGGGAGCGGATTGCTTCGGCTTCCTCTCCCGAGGCCGCCGACAGGATTGTTCGGATGGTGGCGAGTCTGCATGAGGGGGACTACCGGGACGCGATGCGACTCGGAATCGAGCACAACGCGGAAGTCATGAAGGTGAGAGGTGGCGCTCCTTGGGTGGTCGAGGAGGATGGTCGCTTGCGTGTTCGGCTTCGCGAAGAGGGGGCAGGCCTTTCGGACAAGAGTGACCTTCGGGTGGCCTGGTACAACTCCTATTTCATCAATTCGCTGAAGACGGTCGGGGCGTTCGTGCACAAGGCGGTACACTAATGCCGTCATCGAGCGGGATTCGAACCGACGTTCTCTCGGAGCAACTCCAAGAGGTGATCCGCGGACGGGTCGTAAAGGCAGCGGTCTTCACCACGTATCAGTTCGAGCCAGGCTTTTTCGAGGAAGATGTACTTCCTCTCCTATTCGAACAGAGCTTCTCGCACGTGCCTCAGATTCGGCTGATCCAGCTCGAGGAGGCTCTGCTGTCGGTCGAACATCTGGCCGTTTACTACGACCGGCGCGGGCTAAGGTCGAGCGGGTCTCCGGCGCGTCTCGATGTACGCCGCATTCCTTTGGAACGGTCGACGGGGTACTTCCATCCAAAGCTCATCCTACTTCTCGTCGAGGAGAAGGTGGATGAAGGAGAAATCCAGAAGTCGCTCATCGTGGGTGTGCTTTCAGCGAATCTGACACGAGCCGGCTGGTGGGAGAGTGTCGAGTGCGCTTGGATGGAGGAATACGTTGACGAAGGCCGCTGTTCTATCCGGCACGACCTTCTCGAGCTACTGCGCTTGATCCGTGACGAAGACAGAACCGATGACGAGCACGCGGCTCTCGATGTCATCTACAAGTTCGTTCGTTATCGTGTCGACGATGAGTCGTATCGCAGCTCGGGCACAGTGTTACACCCGAGGCTTTTCTACGGCCAGGCGGATTGTGGGGAGTTCCTGTCGGACACCCTTCGCCTGCCTGCCGACACCTACAACTTGGAGGTCATCTCGCCCTACTTCGACGAGACGGAAGAGGCGGGTACACTCCGAAACCTTGTCGAGACCTTGAACCCGAAGGAGACGCGGGTCTTCTTGCCGCGCGGCGACGATGGCGTGGCACTTTGCTGTGAGGGTTTTTTCGAAGCTGTGGTGTCAGTTCCGAGAGTGAAGTGGGGCACGCTTCCGAAAGCGGTTGTGCAGCGTTCGAGTCAGGACGATCCGGGACAAACCGATCGTTTCGTGCATGCCAAGGTGTATCGGCTGTGGAGTCGATCGGAAGAGCGAGAGTACATCCTTATTGGCTCGGTCAATCTGACGCGAGCCGCGCACGGAAAGGCCCGGGCTGGGAACGTCGAAGCCGCTGTTCTCATCGAGCACGAATACGTGGATGTGCCTCGATTCTGGCTCGACGTCGAGGATAAGGAAAGGCCTGAGAGCTTTCGCGTCGAAAACGGTGAGGAGGAGCCCGCGGAGCAGGCGCCGCCGCCGCTGACGCTCAGGCACTCCTGGGACCGGGGCGAGTCCGAATACTTCTGGGAGGGCACGAGTCCGCCTGGACGGTTTGAGCTCTTTACGGGTGGCAGTCCTCTTGGGACGATTGCGCCCGTGGCGGCTTCCAAATGGAAATCGTTTCCGCCTGAGCTTTCGGAATCGCTGGCAGATCGCCTGCGAAGCACCTCTTTCGTCGAAGTTTCGGTGGATGGAGGACCGCGGGCTACCCTCCTCATTCGCGAAGAGGGGATGGCTCAAAAGCCATCCATATTGATGATGCTCAGTGCTGAGGAAATCCTTCGCTACTGGTCGCTTCTTTCAGTCGAGCAGCGACAGGCCTTTCTGGCCGGCAAGGCGCAGGAGTTCATGGTGCAGGAAGGCATTCTTGCAGAGCGCACCGATCCGCTCCGGACCGTCGATAGCATGTTCGACCGTTTTGCCGCGATTTTCCATGCGTTCTCGATGCTGCGCGAGCACGTCGTCGCCGCTATCGAGGCCGGACGGGAAAAAGAAGCGGTCTATCGACTGTTCGGGAAGAAGTACGACTCGCTGCCTTCGCTCATTCAAACCGTACTCGGGGATCAGGGCGGAGATGTCGTCAATCGCTACATCACCCTGCTCACGGCCCAGGACACGTTGCGCCAGCTCGAGAAGGAGTATGCACCCTTCTTTCAGCAGCATCGCAGGGAACGGAAAGCACTTCATCAACAACTGCACCACGTCGAAGCATTGAAAAAAGACTTCGCGTTCGGAAACCGTGAGCTTCAGGGAGAGTTCATCAGCTGGTTCGAGCGGATGTTTTTTACCGATATGAGGCCGGCAGACTAGATCCGATATGCGGAAGATAGAGCCCGTTTCGCTCGAGACCGCTCGCGAGCTCGTCGATTTTGGTGGCGGCGTCATGTCGAAGGGGCTTGCTGAGAAACAACTCCAGGGGGCGGTCTCCTTGCACAACATTCTCGCCAAGCGCGGTTTTGCGTACCTCGCTGACGAAGTCGGAATGGGAAAAACGTACGTTGCGCTCGGCGTCGTGGGGCTTTTGCGGTTCTTTCATCCTCACGTTCGCATTCTCTACATCACGCCGCGGGAGAACATTCAGCTCAAGTGGAGAAAGGAGCTTCAGAACTTCGTAAGGAACAACTGGAAGTGGACGGACCAGCGGGTTAAGAGCCTCCACGAAACCCCGCTGGTGGATGTGGCGGTCTGTGGCAATCTGGCCGATTGGGCCAGGCGGGCAGTGCGTGCACCGGACCGGGATTTTCTCCTTCGGATGACGAGCTTCAGCTTTCCCCTGAGCAATGACTCTCGACAGTGGCGGGAGAAGCGCAAAGAGATTCTGCGGCTCGCTTTCTTTTTGGAGCGCTCCGCGATGGACCTGCGTGACAAGGAGACGTTCAAGTACACCTACGCGCAGGCGGTGAGCGCGCTTTTGCCTCATTACGACCTCGTGGTGGTCGATGAAGCGCATAACTTCAGGCACGGGCGGAAGTCCCACGCCGCGAGAAATCGCGTACTGCGACATGTACTCGGCCTCGGTGAAGAGGGGTTCGAGCCGCGTGTTCCGAACTATTCGCCGCGATTCGATCGGGTGCTTCTTCTGTCCGCGACGCCTCTCGAGAATGATTACGAGCAGCTGTGGCGGCAGCTCGACCTCTTTGGATTTGGTCAGTCTGTGAAAGTTTTGTGCGACCCGGAGTTGAAGACGGCGGAGAAGAAAGAGATCGCCTCGGGCTTTCTCGTGCGACGGCTCACTGGGTTACGGATTGGGGGCGAGCTCCATACGAAGAACATGTACCGGCGGGAGTGGCGGGGAGGAGGCTGCGACCAACATGATGACCCGCTCGAGATGCCTGACGACCGGCAGCGACTCATCGTCGCTCTGGTGCAGAAGAAAGTGGCCGAGGTTCTTCAGGATGAGCGATTTGGGGCCAGCTTTCAGATCGGGATGCTGGCATCGTTCGAGAGTTTTTTTCGAACGGCCAAGGTCAAGAAAGACGACGACTCGAATTTTGATGCTGCGGAACAGACGGACAGTGAGCTGGAAAAGGAAGGCATCGATACACCCGCCATCAACAAGCTTTCGGATTCATACTGGCGTGAGTTTGGGGAGGCTCTGCCCCATCCCAAGATGGACAGTCTTGTCGAAAGCCTGTCTTGGGACATCAGCTCGGGTGAAAAGACGCTCGTCTTCGTGCGGCGCGTCAAGAGTGTCGACGAGATCGGGGAGAAGCTGTGCAGAAAATACGATGATTGGCTTCGGGGCGAGCTCAAGGGGAAGCTTCCGGAGAAGCTTCATGGCGAGCTAGCGCGTGCGTGGGACCAATACGAAGCGGAGCGGCGCAAGAAGAGGCGTCGGACGCAAGCGGCGGGCGATGAGCTCGAACCGATGGAGGAGGGCACTGATACCGACGCGCTTCATGTAGGCCGCGAGGACGTCGAGGATCCTGGTGGAAACGACACGTTCTTTGCTTGGTTTTTTCGCGGAGATGGACCGGCGGGGTGGCTCTCGGGTGCGGCGTTTCGGAAAAACCGCTTCATGAGTCAGGGCTCTGCCTACGCTACGTTCTTTGCGGACAATCACGTGTCCGCTCTTCTCGGGAGTCCGGACGATGCTTTTGCCGCGCTAGCCACAGAGTTGGGCGCGTCCGAGGAAGAGTGTCTTGGACGTCTGAGAAAGCTCGCGTTCACGACCTTTCGACGCGCGAGCCGACAAGCAAAATATCAGCGCCTCCCAGTGTTTCATGCTTATCAGGCGGCGGGCTTGGCGCTTCTGGCCCATTCCGCTTCTGAGCTCCGCCGTGACGCCCGGGTGGCGCTCAGGGAGCAGTATCCCGGGGCCGCTTTGCAGCCGGAGTTCGAAGTCGGTTCCGGCTTCCCCGCGCCCCGTGAACACATCAATGCGCGCACGTTCTTCACGGAGCTACGACGACGCGAGCATCTTCGCGAGGGGCTTTGGCCAGCTTCGGCGGCGGAGGAATTTGTCGAGCGGTTTCGCGAAGAGTAGCGTCGGCGTGAGCTCTTGGCGGCAACGGCACGACTCGGCCACGCGTTCGTTGACCTTTGGGCACTTGCGGTTCGGCGAACTGGCTCGATCCGTTTGGGGGCACAAGAGAAGACCGGCGAGCGATCCGAAGCCTTGATTTCGGATTTTCTCGACCTTCTGGAATCGCAGGCGGGGCACGAGGAGCTATGCGCTTATCGAGAGATGAGGGCGACGGCCGAGCACCATGACCTGCTGCTAGCCGTGAACTTCCCGGAGGTGATCACCAAGAAACTGCCGGAATTATCGCGCTTTTTCGGGCGAGCGCTTGCCAAGCAGAATCCCATCGGCGGGATGTTTGGTGGTGTCAACGCCACGTTGGTGCGGCAGTTCCGCATGCCGGGCTACCCCCTCGTTCTGGTCACGACAGAGGTTTTGCAGGAAGGGGAGGACCTTCATACGTTTTGCGCGCACGTGGTTCATTACGGCATTGCGTGGACGCCCTCTGCGATGGAGCAGAGGACCGGACGGGTCGACCGCATTGGCTCGCTGGCCCATCGGATGCTTGACGGCCAGCCGGAAGCGTCGCCGGAAGAGTTTCTTCAGGTTTATTACCCGTATCTTGGAGATACCGTCGAGCGCCTGCAGGTGGAGCGGGTTTTCGAGAAGATGAACCGCTTCTTGCGGATGGTCCACCGGACGGGCGGGGACTACGATGAGTCTCGGATCTACACGAAGACGGAATTTCTTAAACGACGGGACATCGCGCAGATCACGGGTCGCCTGGAGTCTTCATTTCCGGTTCGAGACGATACGCTCGACGGTCAACGACACGAGCTTTCGATTCCGGAGTTGACGTTGCGAGATGTGAAAGAGGGCTTTCGCCGCGTGGGGGATGACCTCGGGCGCCGGGTTCGTATTGTGTGGGACGACCGTGATCGCGAGACGGAGGCCTATGGGACCGTGTTCGTGCAGGAATCGCGGCTTTTGTCGCCTGACGACCGCCGGTTAGTGGGGGAAGATGGGATTCGTCGTCAGCCTTTCGCGCTCTACCTCCGCTCGGCAGGACTCTCCCGTTGGCCCCTCCTCCACTGCGTGAGCCCTGTGGGGGATGTTCGAGACGTCGGCCCTGAACGCATCGTCGAGATTCAGGGCGAGGTCGATGGCGTCAAGCTATGCGAAGTCGCTGCAAATGAGGCCGGTAGTTATACGCTCACGGCCGAGGGGGACGTCATCTTCACAGCGGCAGAGGCCGCGATCGAAGACGTTCTGGACTTGCTACGGCGAGTAACCGTGGGTGCGGATAAAGTCGAGCGTCGGCTTCTCGAAGGTCAGGACGCGAAGATCGAGGTTTTTCGTGATGACCTCTATGAGGAAGGGCATCATGTCGGAGATTAAGGCACTGCTTGGGGGAAGCGTGTGTGATCTGGGTGGTGGGCTTCGTGCCGAGTGGGAGCCAGGCGCGATTCAAGTCACGTTTCCGAACGGTCGCGGGCAGAAAGTCCGCTACCAGCGTTGGGGCGAGCATTACCTTTTCACGTCCCGTGTCGCGACGGAGGGTCATCTCCAGCATCTGAGCTGGAAGGAGATCTCGAGGGAAATTCTCCTACGGAACCGTCTTACAGAAGTCGTGGCGTTCGGGGTTCGGAACTGGCATGCGGTGGAGGCGTGGGTCGAACAGCGGGCGTCCACCTTGAGGACGGAGAAGTTGAAGTTCTATGTGGCCCACCTCGCCCGTGAGGCAGATCGATTCGAGTTTCTGTTGACGGGGAAGGATATTCACTAGAGCACCGAAGTGCCGATCTATTTACGGGGAGTGCAGGATTGGGAATGTTATGGATCGGGTCGAGATTCTGAAGCAGAAGTGATGACTTGGCCTGCCGGAGTCGATAGCTGCAAGGGTTGCCAGGTTAGGCATCCGGATCAGCGGGGATCGGCGGCGTCGTCTCGCAAAGAGAGGCACGTATTCTAATGCGGCGCTTGTGCTCCGCAAAAAGTCTATCCAGCGTTGATTGCGCGTTTTAGAGGCGTTGTTGCACGGCCCGGAGCAAATCGCTGACCTCCCTGTGCCGGTTGCAGAGTCACCCGGCGCAGTACGTATCGGGCATCCGAGCGCAGCCATCTTGTTGAGTATCTCGCACCCAATTCGGTGTTCAACTCGTTGCCTCGCCAACGTTCGAGCCCGCATCTCCGGCCCGATGATCGCCTTGTAACGATAGACCGCGTTCTCCACCATGCTTCGCTTGGTGTAGCCTGAGAGCTTGTACCATTCACGTCGGCCGTGTCTTTCGATGGCACGAATATGGCGATCGCGCTCCTGCATGGCGGTGTTCTAATTCTGACTGAGCGTCGCGTTTCGTTGCGGCGGAATCACCACGCGCGTCCTTCGTCCAGGACTGTGCGCTTCGATGGCTTCGTAGACCGCTTCCTTGTCGTATGCACTGTCCGCCGCCACCGACACTAGAGGTGCTTGAATCTGTGTTAGCAAAGCGGGGACTCGGGTTGCGTCGCGAGCTCGTGACGCCGTCAGTTCGGACGCAACAATGTTCCCTGTCTCGCGATCAACGGCGATGTGCAACTTGCGCCATGCGCGCTGCTTTGGCGGTTTGCGAGCGTTTCCAACATGAATCCTCAAGCCCGTGCTATCGATCATCAGGTGGATGGGTTGAGTGCTCGCGGCTTTCGGAATCCGCAGCTTCTTGCGGAGCAACCTCGAGCGCCGACACAACGTCGAGTAGTCCGGGATCTCGATACCGAGCCCGAGAAGCGAGGCGATCGAGTGCAAGAAGCCTTCGGTTTGTCGGTAGGCGAGCTTGTACACCATCCGGACAACCAGGCCCGTTTCAATCGCCATGTCTAAATAGACCCGTTGACCGCCAGGCTTACCGGTCTTGTCGGCCTTCCAGTTCGTGATTGAAACTTCGGGCACTGGTGTCGTGGCTCGAGCGAAATGGCTACGACGAAGCTGCCGGAAGCCTTCGCGAAGGGATGGAAGAGACCCTCACGGTTGTGAAGCTCGCTCTGCCCGAGTCACTTCGCAAATCTCTGGCCACGACGAACTCCATCGAGAATCTCAACGGAACCATCCGCAGAGTATCGAGAAACGTCAAGCGTTGGAAGAGTCCTTCCATGATTCGCCGATGGACCGCTCTCGGCGTCGTCACGGCGGAGAAGAAGTTCCGGCGTATCAAAGGCTATCGCCATATGGGCGCTCTCGTTCAAGCCCTTAGAAGCAAACAGAAATCTCTTGACAGCGATGCGTTTGCTGCCTAAGAGTATTCACTGGTGCCGCCGCTACCCGACCAAATTCAACAGCGGCCGGGACATCCCCGGTGACTCTGCAACCGGCACAGGGAGGTCAGCGATTTGCTCCGGGCCGTGCAACAACGCCGCTCAGCGATGCGAGCGAGAGGGTTGGCGGCACAGAGAGTCGAGGCAAGGATCGGGTGCAAGATTCTCAACACCATGACGGTGCTCGGGATGCCTGATAGCGAGATGATCGGATGATGGGAGTCGGGGCCAAGCGAGCTATCGGCCTCTATCGGAGTTGTGCACCAAGGCAACGTTATGGAGCTTTCTCACCGCTCAGTGTCGCGAGAGTGGAGGGCGTCGAGATCTACCGGCCACCGCGGATGGCGGGCCGCCCGAATCTTCTCCATCGGGCCGACGACCACCGTGACCATCGCTGCGGGATCCAGATATTTCTGTGCCATCGCCTTCACTTGGTCGCCGGTCACCGCCTGCACCGACGCCGGCCAATTGAGCAATCGGTCGACACCGCCACGTCGGATGGTTTCGACGGCATAAGTCGTGCTCGCCTGACGGGCGCCATCCAGCGCTTTCTGCCAAGCGCCCAAAACGAGAACTCCCTTGGCCCGCTCGATCTCCTCATCGGTGATGGTATCGGTCGGAGAATGAATCCGGCTCACTTCCTCGAGGCTGAATTTGACGAGCGGCGCCACCGATTCCTGGCGGCCGCCAGTCCGGATATGGAGTAGCCCGGCCCCGCTGGCGGTCTCCGGCAAAACAAAGATCGTGTGGTTCGCCAGTCCGCGCATCTCGCGTGCGGCAATGTTCAGCCGAGTGCCGAGGATCTCTCTGAGCACCGCCAATGCCGCCTGTTCGGATTGTGGGACGGGGTCGATCGCACGGCCGATGGCAATCCAGCCCTGCCTTGGAACGACCCAGGCGTTCAGGCTCGGCACGTCGAACGTGTGGAGCCAGCGAGATGGTGGTGAAGGTTGGCGAAAGGACCGTGTCTCCACTACCCCGGTTCCGTTCTTCCAACCAGCGGTGAGGTCGTTCAGGGCGGCCTGGAAATCGGCTCGCGGCACGCTGCCGCCCACGCCGAGCACAACACGGTTGGATCGCAGAGTGCGCGCCGCCAGGGCCCGCACGGCTTCGGGCTTGACCGTCAGTCCAGGCTCTGGCGGCGCAAGAGGATAACCTCCGAGAATTCGCTCGAGCTCAACCTTGGGCCCGAAATCGTTTTCCTCGACGCGGGAGGTCGGGGTCGAATAGCCGGGCGTGCGGTAGCGGAGGAGGAGAGCCTCATCGAATTCGGGTCGCCGCAACAGATCGACCATCAGGCCGAGACCTTCGCGCCAGTCGTCCGGAAGCACCTCCAAGGAGACCCGCGTGAAATCCAGAGCCTCCTCCACCTGAAGCTCCGTTCCCAGCTCCTCCAAACGATTCTGCAAAGATCTCCCGGAGGTTGCGAAGCTGCGCCCCGTCACAATGCCAGTCAGCACGCGCGCCGCGCCGGCTTCGCCAGCTTGCTCGTAGAGCCGGCCCAGGGGCAGCGCTGCCGTAATACGCACGACGGGATCCGAGCCCTCCGGGATCACATAGGCACGAACGCCGCTCGTGCTCGTTACCAGGGCTTCCGCTGCATCGGGCGGTTCGAACGCGCTCGGGGTGAACCTGTAGTCGCGGGGGTGTGGCCAGTCATGCTCGACGAGCGGCCGAGAGCGGCCGGGCAATGTGTCCCCCTCGCGGTCGAGGGCACCGCAGCTCATCGTTACCCAAGCCGCCATCGCCACGGCCAGTCCGGCTCTCGGGGCGCGTTTCGGCGGAACGAGCCTCGTTGCCAGAACCGTTGCGATTCTCATCGCTCTACCGGCCCCCCGTCTTAAGCCCGCTCGCGGGGTCATTGCTCTCATCACGCTTGGGATTTCGATGTGCCGTCACAATGACGCGGTTGGAGCGGACCAGGTATCGCTGTGCGGCCCGTTCGATCTCGTTCACCGAAACCCGCTCCCGCGCTTCCGTATGGGATTGCATCGTCTTCCAGCTGTCCATGACCTCGAACCGTCCCAATTCATAGGCGAGAGCAGCGCGACTCGAGCGGATCTGATTCCAGTCGAGCCGTAGCTCCTTGCGTGCTCGCTCGAGCGTCTTCGGGTCGACCTGTCCCTGGCGCAACTCTTGGACCACCTCTAATATGGCGCTCTCGATTGCCGCGAGGTCCTCGTCCCCCCGCCCCAAGCCGACGAGGTCGATCGTGCTCGGTGACCCGGTGCGCGACGCGGATACCCGAAAATCGACGTCGGTTGCGAGCTCTTGTTTCTCGCTGAGTTTACTGTTCAGCATGCGTCTGAGCAGCGCCGCGATCGTGTCGAAGACCGGTCGATCGGGATGACCCACACCAGGGATGCGGTAGCGAACCATGACCCTCGGATCCACCGGCTCCGACCAGTCGAGCCGGATGGCGCCCCCAGGAACCACTTCCGCCTCGAGATCCATCCAGGCGGGTGGCTCCGCTCCCCTCGGGATCCGGCCGAAATATTGCTCGGCGAGAAGCTCGACCTCACTCCGCGTAATGTCCCCCACCAGGACGAGGGTCGCGTTGTTGGGCACAAAGTAATCATCGTACATGCGCAGCATGCTGGCCCGATTGTAGAACGCGAAATCCCTCAAATGACCGCCGGAACGCCGGAACATCGGATGTACGACTCCGGTGACTCCGTTAATCACCTCATAGAACCTTCCCCTCGGATCGGCTGCCCGTTGACGTCCTCCCAGAATCTGCTCGAGCACCGTAAACCGCTGGGCCTCCCATCCCCTCAGGACCGCGTTGGCCATGCGGTCCGCCTCCAGTCGAAACAACAGCTCGATGTTCTCCCTGGGCATGTCGATGTCGATCTCGAGCTGCTCGTGCCCCGTCGTGGCCGGCACCGGGTCGGTATGGCTACTGACGGCCCCGTACCGACGATACCAGTTGTATTCGGCCCAGTATTCCCTATATTGCGCATCCTCGTCCTCCAGCTCGTACAGTCGCCGCCGCAACTGCTCGATTTCGGGGGTCGTCGGCCAGTCCAGGTCGCCGAAAAAGACGTCGCGCTGCCGCAGCCGATTTCTCTCGCGGTTGCGGGTCGCAAGGAGCTTCTGCTCGGTCTCGTAGATCTGGCGCAAGAGGGATTTCTCAGCCTCGAAGTTCTTCGTGCCGACGGTCGTGGTCCCCTGGTGCACCACGTGCTCGAGGAAGTGTGTCGAGCCATGCTCGCCAATACGCTCCTGCAACGAGCCCAGGCGGTACCACAGACTCGCTGCTACGCGAGGCACCTGGGAACCCTCCACCACCAGCACCTTGAAGCCGTTGTCGAGCACGAGCTCTTGAACGTCGACCAAGGGAAAAGAGGTGGGCTGTGCGAGGGACGACTGGCTCCCGCTCGACCGCACGGACGCTTGCCCTATGAGGAGAGTGGTTGCGACAGCACTCGTCAAGATGAAGGGCCGCATCCCGGCATTCCTTTCCATGGCGCCAGCGTCCGGCAGCCGGGAGGGAGCTCGCGATCTAGGAGTCCCCTCACGGTGCTCGGTGTCCCATCAGAATCCATTGGCATGTCCGAGGCGTCGCGGATCGGTCACCCCATGAAGTTTGCCCGCATCATCGCGCCAGACAACCTGGATCGAGCCGGTATGCCAGTTGTAAGGTCCAAGCTCCTCGATCTGGATCCCGCGCGCCGCCAGCTCCTTGCGCAGGTGATCGGGAATGCGGGACTCGATCCGAAGATACCCGACGTTGCCAAAGTCTCGTTCCACTCCCCGGTCACGGTACGCCCAGAAGCGCGGAGCGTCGACGGCTTCTTTCGGAGGCATACCGAAGTCGAGGATGCTTATCAGAACCTCGGTCACCGGCTGTGACGGTAATCCCGGTGAGCCGATCGCCAGCCAGGGCTTGCCGTCCTTAGCGATCATCGTCGCAGTAACGTGCGTCGAAAAACGTCGGCCGGGGCCGCTCGTGCGCTGCCATCTTCCGCTGCCGGTAGATCTCACGCCGTCGATGAACACCCCCGGCATACCACCATGCCCGGTATGCAGGTACGTAATCCAGTTGCCCTCGGCGTCGACGATGACGTTGTGATTGCTGTCGTCGCCGTAGGGGTCGACCTTACCGAAGCGTCCGGACTCCCGCAGCGAAGCGACTTCATCGGTGGCCCGCGCCGGTGCGAGGCCCGCTTTCGGCATGCTGGTCCGCACGAACTCGGCCCCCATCTTGCCGTACTCCTTCGAAAGCCATAGCGCCGACGGGATGTGGAAGCTGCGCGGATCCCCGATGGTATAGCGGATCTCGTTCTCCACCCGACCGAGCGCGCGCACCATGATCTCCAGCGTTTCTGCCGACTCCGTGTAATGTCCCGTTTTCTTTAGGTCAAAGTTCTCCAAGATGTTCAGGTTGTACCCAAGATTCAGCCCCCCGGCTACCGGAGGCGGCTCACTGATGATCTCGTGGCCCCGGTACGTAAAACGCACCGGCTCCTGCCAGAGCACCTCGTAAGCGCTCAGATCTTCCAGGCTCACGCGGCCGCCACGCTTGTTCGCTTCCTTCACGAACTTCTGGGCCCACGCTCCCTTGTAGAGGTAATCCGAACCCTCCGAGGCTACCTTGCGGAGAGTTTCTGCGAGCGCCGGCATCTTCCAGCGGTGCCCCACCGGCACCAGGTGCCCGTCGGGCATGTAGAACTCCCGGGCCTCTTTGTTCTCCTTGATCAAATCCCTGTTTGACCACTGGGAATAGTTGTTGCCATACATGAAGGAGGTGACGACGAACCCTTCCTCGGCGGTGGCGATGGCAGGCTCGACATAACTGGCCCACTCCCGCGTGCCGAAGCGCTTCCACAGTTGCTCCAGCGCAAGCACCTTGCCCGCAATCGATACCTTCATCGGGTCGCCGTGCTCGCCGCGCTCGGCGAGAGGCTTTGCGCCATAAGCATTGAAGGCGTAATACTTCCCGGTTGCCGCCTCATAGTAGAGCCCGGTCATCGCGCCAAAAAGAGAGACTTGATGGTAGTCCACGACGTTTTGGAGGAACGTCGCGGTGATGGCCGCATCCACGGCATTACCACCTTCACGGAGGACGTCGAGCGCCGTCTCCGTGACGATGTGGAGCTGCGTGCTCACCATCACCTTGTCGCCTACCGCTTCGGGTTTAGGGCCCTGATTGAGCAGCGGATCTCTGGGATCGGTGGGTCCCGGCTCAATCTGGCCCATCGCTGCCGGCTCCATGCCCGTGAAGATGAGCGTCAAGACTAGGGCTGGTAATGTGACCGAACGCATAGCTACCTCCTCTCGGTGAATGCTTCGCTCCGAGGCTCTTGGAAAAGTTTTTCCAGAATGAAGATCGATCTCAAACGAGCGCCCTTAGAACAATTTCTGTCGGGCTTTCTCCTGGTGGTTAAGATGTCTCATTGGACTCCGGGGTGACGGGATCAAGCCCGCCACCCCGGAGCCGATTCTCGCCGGCTGCCTGCCGAGACCCTTGCTCGCGTGGCCGGCACCGAGGCGCTAAAAACGGAGGCGCATCCCAATTTGCAGGGTGCGCGGCAGCTCGATGATGGCCGGTTTCCCAAAATTGGAGATGTCGAATCTCAAGGTCTGGACAGCCGTGACGGTGCTTACATTGAGCACGTTGAAGACGTCGGCCGTAAGCTCCAAGTTCAAACGGCTGCCAAGTGCAATCTGCTTTTGGGCACGGAACGATAGCCTATGCATAAAGTCTTGTCGGTTCGTTCCTCTTTGCTGACCGGCGAACTCGATGAAGTCCTCTACCACGATGGCCGGGTTATCGGCCGAGAAGATACGAATCGTGGGGGAGCCCAGTACGTCCGATGGGAAACCCGCGTCGGGCTTGATGGGGAAGCCGGAAATCCCCTGGTAGAACGCGCTCACCATGATTTGGTAAGGAGCCTGGTAGCTGCCGACGAGCTTGATCTGGACGGGAGCGTCCAAGTCGAGCGGACCGTCAACATTGATCAAGGTGTTCGGGTTGTCGTAGATTTGGTGTCCTCCCCAGGTGGAGCCGAAACTGTTGCCGATATTGCCGTCGGACCGGCCGAGGTTGAGCGAGCCAGTAAACTGCCAGCCGTCGCTCATCCGCTTGCGAGCGGCGATCTCGATTCCTTTGTAGTTCCGCTCGAGAGGCACCGGATCGGTGGGGGTGGTGAGGAAGCGGATTCGTTGCGCCCCCACGAATTCCGGTCTCAGAGCGAAGGCCGTCATAGACTGGCCATCGATCGGGTTGATGACGGTAAGCGGATCATAGGCAGAGAAGGGCCTGCCTTTGTCTATGGTCTCCAGGATGTCCCGGTCGCGTTTGAAAATCCCGCTCACCGAGATGGCAAAGTTGTTTCCGATCTGCTGCTCGACTCCCACGTGGAGCGCGTCCGTGTAAGGTGCTTTCAAATTGGGATCGAACTCATCCAGATTTGTCGAGAAATTTCGGCGCAGGGTCCCTTGTTCGCCGTCCTGGAAGAAGAGATCGCCGTTAAGGTCATTCCAATCGTACTCCTGAAAGCTGGCCGCGTTCTTGAGGGCGAGCGACATGTGCTGATTCATGAGCGCCACGTAATATCGCCCAAAATTCAGCTTAACGGAGGTCCGCTGGTCACCCTTGACATCCCACACCAGCCCCAGCCGAGGGGCGACGGTGAACCAATCGATCTGATTGCGTTGCTCGGGGAAGGTCACCTCGGGATACCACCGACCCCCACCGCCCGTCTGCTCGGGGTGGAACCCCTCACTCCATTCGAACCGAGCCCCCAGATTCAGGGTGACCCGCTCTTTCAGCGTCCATGCATCCTGGACGAAACCCGCCTGGCGGTTGACGTGCCGGCCCTGCAGCACCGGGAGCTGGTAAAGCCGAATCCGGAATGCCTCTTCGTTGCTGTACCGGTGAAGCATTTCATCGGGGAGTTCGAATCGCCTCCAAAGCGGTGCAAATTCGTACTCGAAACCCGCCTGGAGATTGTGTTCGCCTCCCAAGAAGTCCCCGCTGAAGTAAGAGAAGTTGGCCTTGATATTTCTTTTCTCTCGGTTTTTGTAGTTGTTGACTGTGCGTGTCCATCCGCAGCAATCTAGCCCAGTGCCAATGTCCCGACCGCCCGATACCTCGGAATTGACAAAACCACCCCCGCTCTGCTGCAAGGTCTGGACAAACTTCACGTCCATATAGGTGTTTTCATTCAGCACCTGTGTCAGGGACACAAAAATGATCTTCTGATACCGGTCAGCGTCACGCCACGTCTCGGGCGAATCGTTGTTTCGAAAGCTGGCGCCGGTCGGAAACTCCGTACGGTCGCGCTGGGTGTAGGAGCCCATGAGGCGCGTATTCTCCGTTAGCTGCGTGGTGATCTTGACGAAGCCTTGAGTGTCGGAAATGACTATATCTCTGGCTGTGAAGTCCGGACGCGTGAAGTCGATGTCAAACCTGCGGATATTCCCGAAATACCAGACCTTATCCTGCAGGATCGGACCGCCCAGGGTGAAGCCGTAATTCACGTTCGTATTGATCGTCGTTCCCTGTTCGAGTCCTTCGGCGATGAGCTCGTCGGTGAGGTTGTCCCCTTGTAGCCCTTCATTCTGTAAGAAAAAGTTGACATTACCTTCGTGTTGGTTTCCACCCGACTTGGTCACGAAGTTGAACACCGCGCCGCTCGCCTGACCGAACTCGGCAGAAATGCCTCCGCTAGTGATCTGAACCTCGTCGAGAATGTCGTAGGGGAGGTCGGTGAACGTGTAGCCCACCGTGTTATCGTTAATGTTTGCGCCGTCGACGTACGAGACGTTGTCTCGAACCGAACCTCCGTGCACGGTTTGCGCCGGAGCAAAGGCGTATTGGCTATCGATGACACCCGGAGCGGTGACAAGGAGCTCGTCAAAGCGGTTTGCCGAGGGGAGATTCTCCACAATGGCACTGTCGACGATGCGCTGAATCTTAGTGTTCCTCACATCGATGATTGGCGATTCGCCAGTTACCGTGACGGTCTCCTCCACGGTACTAATGTTCAAGGTAACATCAATCCCTAGCGATGCTCCTGCCTCCAGAACGATCTCCTCGTGGGACATCGTTTGGAATCCTGGCAGCTCGATTTTTACCGTATAGACGCCAGGGGGAAGACTTGGAACACGATAAGTCCCTTCATTGCTTGTGACTCGGACCTCCGTGCCCTTGATGAGCTGCGGACTGGATACGGTTACCGTCGCACCGGGGATACGGCTACCGCTCGCGTCGACGACCCTGCCGTAGAGGGTTCCGGTGAGCTCCTGCGCAAGGACACTGCCTGCTCCCATCAGCAATAGGATGGACAGGACAAAACTAACCGAATTCATCAAGAATCTATTGGACATTTGTCTCCTCCTTGAAACTGACGGTAACTTCAGAGCTCCTCTACTAGGGTCGCCCATCGTCGGAACTGATTACGAGAGTTGGGTTTGGCGGCTCGCCGTGTGTTAAATAATTAGCGCTAGTTCTAAATGCTGAGATGATGCGTCCATGAGCACACTGGTATTCACGAGACGTGCTTGTCTTGAGGGAAGACGCGACAAGTCGACCAGTATTGAGTTGTGCGCGTCCATGGTCGCAAAGTTGGAGTGTCATCTCATTAACACGCAGGGCCCAGTTACCGACCCCCCTAACAGAGGAGCTCTGAACTTAGGCTACATATACCATCGCTCCATCGTTGTCAAGAACAACGAGAGGCGTCGGGGTTTGCGTCACAGGAGTGGGTTTGTACTTATGCTCCTTTTTTTGGTCTCAGTATTGTTGTATATATGCAACAACAGGAGGCGATCTCATGGATACTGCGCGAACTTTGGAAGAAAAGCGGGAGCGAGTCCTCGAACAGATGCGGGCCATCCGCTCCATGCGTCCAGGGTCGGTGACCGAGCAATATCTGAAGGTAACGCATAAGGGCAAGCGGAAGCCCGTTATGCGGGGGCCGTATTGGGTCTACACCCGGAAGGAAGCGGGAAAGACGGTCGGACAACGACTGAGCCGGGAAGACGCGGAGCAAGTCACAAAGGACATCGAGGCCCACAGGAAGTTTGTTGCACTCTGTAAGGAGTTCGAGACTCTCACCATGCGTTTTGGCGACGTCGAAGTAGATGCTGTGCTTTCGCCGGAAAAAAAACGGCCGAGATCGCGGTCGAGCAGGACCAAGAGGTAGGACGCATCCTGGAGCGAGCAGCCCACGCGAGGCATGCCGATTTGGAGGCCTGGGAAAATTCCTTGAGGGCAGCCGTTCTGTCAGCTGGCGCCAAGGCTCTAGCCAGTCTGCTAGATGGGGTGGGCTGTGGCCGGCAAGACGAAGCGATAGTTTGCAATTGTGGTGCCCGGATGGAGAGCCACGGCTTGAAGTCGAAGCCGCTTTTGACGATTCTCGGCCCGGTGGACTACAAACGTTCTTTGTTTCAATGTCCTGCCTGTAACCAGACGCGCTATCCCGGGGACGAGCAACTGGATGTGGTCGACACCACACGTTCGCCTGGGACCCGTCGCATGATGGCCCGTGCCGGAAGTAGGTCCACTTTCAAGGATGGTCACGACGACCTAAAGATCTACGCCGGAATCGAAGTCAGCGCCAAAGACATTGAACGCGTGGCCGAAAGGATCGGTGCCGATATGGAGCACTGGTCTCAAAAGCAGCGCGAAGCCCTTATCGAACCGGATATTCCGGTGCAAGCTCAAAAGACGATTCCCATTATGTACATATCCTACGACGGCACGGGCGTCCCCATGATTGCGTCCGAATTAGAAGGTAGAAAGGGCAAGCAACCCGATGGAAGCTCAAAAACCCGCGAGATGAAACTCGGTTGCGTATGTACACAAACAACAACCGACCCAGAGGGATTTCCTATTCGAGACCCCGAAACAACGACCTTTGTTGGAGCCATTGAGCCAGCAGAGCAGTTTGGCAAAAGAATTTATGCGGAGGCTGTTCGCCGAGGTTTGCCGAATGCTGAGAAGGTTGTGGTGTTAGGCGATGGCGCCGAATGGATCAAGAATCTGGCCGAACTGCATTTCCCAGAGGCAATCCAGATCGTCGACCTGTACCACACACGTGAACACGTTTCTGACCTTTGCAAAATCCTGTTTGCCCCAGACGTTGACGAGGTGGTGAAATACCGTATCCGGTGGTGGGACTATCTGGACGAGGGAAACGTAGAAAGAATTGCTAGAGAAGCGCAGAAAAGAATGTCCGATGACCCAAAGAAAAAGGAAAACGCAGAGAAGGAGATCGCCTACTTAACCAAGAACAAGGAACGGATGCGATACGCGGAGTTCCGTGCCCAAGGACTCTTCGTAGGTTCCGGAGTGATTGAGGCAGGATGCAAGACCGTCATCGGAACGCGGCTGAAACAATCTGGCATGGAGTGGTCCGTCAGAGGCGCCAATGCCATCACCTCTCTCCGGTGCATCTTTGTTTCCGGTCGTTTTGAGGATTACTGGGAGTCCCGTGTGGCATGATTTACCCCACTTCTATGACGCAGACCCGAGGCGTCGCGACCGCAGCTTGGCCGGCGCACCAAACACCCGTTCGATACGGATGATGGAAATTTTGACTGCACGACAGAAAGTCCTACGAGGACCTCGGGCGCCTCCAGGTTGAATAGCGGGGAAATTCAGCAACCCTTAAGTCCGGCTCGCTGGCCCGCGTTGGATTGCCGGTGTGACCAAAGCAGGGCGTATGGTGGTAACCTGAGGCGGCGGTTTCGAGGAGGTTTTCCGCCGCGTTGCTATTGGTCAGAGCATTTGAAAAGGCAAAGTAAAGTGCAGTGAGCAAGAAGAGGCGGGGAAGGAAGCGCTCGGCGTCAGAGCCGAGGGGCTTCCTGCGGCGAAAGAGGCAAGCCTTACTGGTGTTGGGCGTCCTAGCGATTCTTCTCGCTATAGCCAGCCGGCTACTTCGAGAGGGGCCGTCGGTTCCGCATCCGGATACGTCGATGATGGAGCCCCAGGTGGCAGCGAAGATTCATGAGCATCGCCGGGCCGTCATTCGTGACGCGGGATCTCCGGAGGCCTGGGGGCGGCTGGGTGCGGTATTCCAGGCCCACGGGCTGGAGGTCGAAGCGACGGAATGCTACACGCGTGCCTCCGAGCTCGATCCCAAAGAGTTCCGCTGGACCTACTTACTGGCCAACACACTTGCGGACAGGAACACAAAGCAGGCGCTCACCTTTGCTGAGCGCGCCTCCCAGCTCAGACCGAGCTATGCGCTGGCTCACGTCCTCGTGGCTCAGCTCCTGGAACGACAGAACCGGCCGGAAAGTGCTCTGGAGCGTTACAAAAAGGCGGTTGCGGCAGATCCGCGCTGTGCCGTGGCCGAGTTCGGTCTCGGGCGCCTTTATCTGGCGAATCGAGACTTGGAGGTCAGTCTAGAGCATCTCCGGCGCGCTGCAGAATTACAGTCAGACGCCACGCCTATCAACGCGTTCCTGGCTAGGGTCTACCGACGACTCGATGATTCGGCATCAGCCGAGCGGGAGGTTGAACTGGCTCGGCAGCCCACCAAGGAGATCGTTTTAAACGACCCGCTCATGGCTCAGGTCATGGATGAGGCGGTGTCTTCTGCGGCCTATCACCGGCGAGCGATGCGTACCGATGCGGCTGGAGATTTCGAAAATGCGGAGGCGCTCTACCGGTCGCTCCTGGAGATACGGCCTCTCGATGTTGTGATTCACTATCAGCTAGGAAATATGCTGGCTCGCCAAGGAAAGTTACCCCAGGCCAGGGATCAATACCGCAAGGCTTTGGACGTAGACCTGCGCCACGCCCCAACCCTGGTCGCTTTCGGCAACATGTTGAACTATCAGGGAAAGTTCGATGAAGCGGTACGACAGTATCGAAATGCGCTGGACGTTCGTCCCGAAGACACGGTCACTCGCAACAACCTGGCCAACGTTCTCGCAAAGAAGGGGGAGCTCGAACAGGCGAGAGCGCATTACCAGAAGTCTCTGGAGTACGAGCCGGGCAACTTCGACGCTCATCATAACCTGGGGCAAGTCTTGGCTCGGCAGGGCAAAATCGAGCAGGCAATAGCCCATTACCGATCGGCCCTGCGGTCGAAGCAGAACGTCGGCCTGGTCCATTCTCACCTTGCCCTTGCTCTCGTCCAGGCCGGAGACCATCGATCTGCTTGGAAGCACGCAGAACTTGCCCGAAGTCTTGGCGAGACGTTTCCGGCGGACATTCTCGAGGCACTGGAGCAGCACGTGCAGGACCCCACCTCGAAGCGACCCCCCAGTGGTTATGAGTTCGCTCCTTCTCGTGCTTGCCCTTGGGCCCCGCGATCTCCTCGGCGTCCTCTCTCAGCAGTAGGTGCAGAGCTGTCAGTCCTTGCTCGTACACCCATTCCGTCAGATCGGCCTTCGTGGCCGCGATCCCAGCTATCATCGGTAGCAGTATCTGGCTGACTTGGCCAACTACCTTGACCGTAGGCGAGTCCGTTTGCTTTCTTACTGGCTTCTTTGATTTCCTAGGCATTGGTGGCTCCTTGTCCCCTTCTGGAGACGGTTGTTTGGCACGACCTATTCTTAGGCCGGCCAAGGAGCCGCCGCTACCCCAAATTCAAATTCAACATCCGACGGGACATCCCCTTCCTCATCCTGGACCGCGACAAGAAGTTCACCACGGAGTTTCGCGATTTGCTCGAGCACGCGGTGCTTCCGCAATCAAGTGTTGGTAGCTGCCGCGTAACCCGCTCGTGTGCTAGAGTTTGAGCCTGATTTCGGGAGACGCAGTTCTTTCGGCGATGCGGGCTGGGCTGACCACACGGTGCTTGACGTTCAGGGACACCTTCGTGTGCACGCCGACATCCTTATTACTATTACTGGCGTTCGCCGACACAGGCAGGCCAGCTGACATTGGCATTCAAATACGGCGTAGCAACACTTGATGGCGGAAGCACCGTAGAGTTCAAGCTGAACTTGCTGGCGGGAGTCCAGGGAGACTTGCTCGCCATTGGAGAACTCGTACGTAAGGGACGTACGCTGGCCGCCTGCCGGCTCGAAGTCGTCGAGGGCAGCGACCGTGTGGTGGCGATCGGGCTTGCCACTTACGCCCTCCAGGCCGTTTAGCTATCTGCACCGCGTCGTGTCCAAAAATACAAACGAACTCTAAGACCCGCGCCCGGGCCGTCGCCGAGTTCATCTATCATTCTACGCCGACATCCGTATTAATGGTGCTTGCGCTGTTTACTGTTGGTGATGTGTACGCATCCCTTTGCAAAAGAGGCGCTTGCACTCTATTTAGCGCGCAGCGAAGGTCACGAGCGCTATTTTGGCTGTAACTTAATGCACCGTAGAATCTTAGCGTCATCTCACCAACACTTGATGGCGGAAGCACCTGAGCATTGTGCATTCTTACGCCGTCGGGAACGGCGACATGTTTTCAATCCGACATGCCTCGGATAACTGCACGATCATTGACTGCAGCATTTCGATAGATGATCAAGACTGGCTATTGGGGGAGATCGACAAGCAACGTGAAGGCAAGACAATCACTCGATTCATATCCACACATCCAGACCAAGACCACCTAATGGGCCTGTCGGCACTGGACGACCACATTGAGATCTTGAACTTTTATGTGGTGAAAAACAGTGCCACAAAGGACGACGAAACCGACGACTTCAAGCGCTACAAGAAGCTACGGGACGGAGACAAGGCCTTTTACATACATAAAGGATGTACCAGAAGGTGGATGAACCAGAGTAATGAGGAGCGCGGCTCTTCAGGTATCAACGTCCACTGGCCCGTGACTTCTAACGAGGACTTCAAGCAGGCGCTGCAGGATACGGCCGATGGCAAGAGTCCGAACAACATTTCTCCCGTGATTACCTATTCTCTCGAAGACGGTGTCAAGATGGCTTGGTTCGGAGATCTTGAGACGGAGTTCATGGAAAAGATCGCAGATGAGATTTCGTGGCCTGCGGTTGACATTGTGTTTGCACCGCACCATGGACGGGACAGCGGCAAGATTCCTGTGTCGATTCTGGAGCAGATGGATCCCAAGATTGTGGTGATCGGCGGGGCTCCGTCCAAGGACCTGAACTACTATCGGGACTACAACACAATAACCCAGAATTCTGCCGACTCTATCTACTTCGAATGCGTCGCCAATTGGGTCCACATTTATGTTGGAAGCTCAACCTACAGCGTAGACTTTCTCGAGGACAAAGGAGCTTAGTTCCGTTCTTGGTTGAAATCTGGGGTCCAAATCGGACATCATAGGGCGAACGAGGTCGTCTCGGGGCGGCGCTCGTGCGGCGTGCCGAATGAGCTCGAACGGAGGGGCGTCGATCTATGCGTATATTCTCCGCAGGAATCGTCGGGGCCGCACTTGTTTGCACGCAAGTCGTGGCAGCGCAGGAGGAGTCTGCGTTCCCAGAAGGCACGATGTCACTCGCCGAGCAGCGCGCGATGGTCGAAGACTATTGCCTGATGTGCCACAGCGATGCGGCGTTGACGGGCGGCCTCACCTTGGAGTCCTTCGACGCGTCGGAGCTCGGGCGCGATACCGAGGTCGCGGAAAAAATGCTCTGCAAGCTCCGCACCGGCATGATGCCGCCTTCCTATGCCTCTCGGCCCGACCGCGCCGAGGTCGCAGCCTTCGTCAGCACGCTCGAGTCGAGGATCGACGCGGCTTACTTCTCGAGTCCCAACCCCGGACGGCGAGACTTCCAGCGTCTCAACCGCGCCGAATATAGGAGTTCCGTCTCCTACCTGCTCGCGCTCGACATCGACGTCGCCGCGCTCTTGCCGCCCGACACGGTAAGCCATAGCTTCGACAACATCGCCGACGTTCAAGGCATGTCGCCGACGCTGATGGATAGCTACATGCGCGCGGCCGACCAAGTCAGCCGTCTCGCCGTGGGCGATCCCACCGCCGACCCGAGCGAAGTCACGTTCAAAGTCCCACGGACAGCGTCCCAGACGCGTCGCGCCCAAGGCGCACCGTTCGGAACGCGCGGCGGTATCTCCGTCGTCAACATCTTCCCCGCCGATGGCGATTACATCTTCAAGGCGCTGCTTCACGGCTCGCCCGAGGGCGAGCTCTTCGGCCGTCCGGCCGGAAACGAGCAGATCGAAGTTTCAGTCAACGGCGCGCGGGTCGTGCTCTTGGACGTGGATCCCATGCTCTCCGAGACCGAACCGAACGGTTTGACGATTCAGAGCGAGCCCATTTACGTCAAGGCGGGCCCGCAAAGGGTCACCGCCGCCTTTCTCGTCCATTCAGAAGCTCCCGTCCAGGACTTGCTCATCCCGATCGAGCACACCCTCGCCGATAGCGAAATCGGCACGGATTACGGCGTCACGACGGTACCGCATCTTCGCGATTTCAACATCAGTGGGCCGTATAACGTCACGGGCGTCTCCGACACGCTCGCCCGGCACCGCATTTTCATCTGCCGCCCGACGACCTCCGAAGAAGAGCTTCCCTGCGCCGAAGAGATCGTGACCAACCTCGCAAAGCGCGCTTATCGCCGCCCTATCGTCGATGCGGATCTCGAAGCCTTCATGTCGTTCTATGCGATTGGGCGCGAGGGAGGCGACTTCGAGAGCGGCATCCGGATGGCTCTTCAAGCGATCCTCGCGAGCCCGAGCTTCATCTTTCGTTTGGAGCCGTCGCCGTCGCACGCGGCGCCCGGCGAGAGCTATCGCATCGCAGACGTCGATCTCGCGTCGCGTTTGTCGTTTTTCTTGTGGTCGAGCCCTCCCGACGAAGAGCTCTTGGCGCTCGCCGCGGACGGAAAGCTATCAGACGCCGCTATCTTCGAACAGCAAGTAAGTCGCATGGTGGACGATGAACGCTCGGAAACGCTCGCCACGCGTTTTGCGTCGCAATGGCTGCGGCTCCAGGATCTTCACAAACTGCACCCGGACGCTTTGACCTATCCGCTTTATGACGCGACCCTTGCCGACGCGATGAAGCGCGAGACCGAGCTGTTCTTCGAAAATCTCGTGCGCGAGGACCGCAGCGTCGTGGAGCTTCTGACAGCCGACTACACTTTCGTCAACGAAAGGCTCGCGCGGCACTACCGGACCCCGAACGTCACCGGCGACAGGTTCCGCCGGGTCCCGCTCGACGGCATCAACCGAAACCGCCGAGGGCTTTTCGGCCATGGCAGTATCCTCGCGCTCACGGCCATCGCGAATCGCACCTCGCCGGTCCAACGCGGGAAATGGGTCATGGAGGTACTGCTCGGAAGCCCCCCTCCCCCGCCGCCACCCAACGTGCCGGCGCTCGAGGAGACGGAGGCCGTCGCGGGTGACAGGCGTCTTTCGGTACGCGAGCGCATGGAAGAACATCGCGCGAACCCAGCCTGCAACTCGTGCCACGCGGTGATCGACCCCATCGGCCTCGCACTCGAGAATTTCGACGTGACCGGTGCGTGGCGCACGAAGGATGACGGGGTCCCCATCGACGCATCGGGCGAGCTTTACGACGGAACCCCGCTCGACGGCCCGCTCGGCCTCCGCGACGCGATGCTCAATTATCAAGCCTCTGTCATCACGACCTTCACCGAAAGCCTCATGACCTACGCACTCGGACGAAGGGTCGCGTATTTTGACATGCCCGCAATTCGCAAGATTACGGCCGACGCCGCCAAGAACGACAACCGGATGTCCTCCTTCATCCTAGGCGTCGTCAACAGTGCGCCGTTTCGGATGAGCACCGCCGAAAGTGAAGAGACCGAGACCATGGGTCCCGTTCAACATCCGTAAGGAGAGTCCCGTGTACGTAACGAACAAACACATATCCCGCCGTCGCGTGCTGCGCGGTATGGGTGCAACGGTCGCGCTTCCGATGTTACAGGCGATGATCCCCGCCCGCAAAGCCTGGGGGGTGACGACCGACCCGACACGTTTGGTGTGCATGGAGATGGTGCATGGCGCCGCCGGCAGCAACAAGATCGGCGCCGAGAAAAATCTCTGGGCGCCAGCCGCCGTGGGCCACGATTTCAATCTGACCCCGAGCAGCTTGAGCCCGCTCGAACCCTTTCGCGATTACGTCACGATCGTGAGCAACACCGACACCCGCAACGCCGAAGCGTTCACACCGCCGGAGACCGGAGGCGACCATTTCCGCTCGAGCTCCGTCTACCTCACGCAATCGCACCCGAAGCAAACCGAAGGCTCGGACATTACCGCGGGAACGTCGCTCGATCAGCTCTACGCCCAGCGGTTCGGCCAAGACAATCCCATCCCCTCGATGCAGCTCTGTATCGAGAACGTGGACCAGTCGGGCGGCTGCCTCTACGGCTATGCCTGCGTCTACATGGATACGATCAGCTGGGCATCGGCGACAGAGCCGCTCCCCATGATCCGCGATCCGCGCCTGGCCTTCGACCAGCTCTTCGGCTCCGGCGGAAGTCCGGAAAAGCGTGCCGCACGGCGCGAGGCCCATCGCAGCATCCTCGACTGGATCCCGAGCGAAGTCGCACGGCTCAAAGGAACGCTCGGCCCGAGCGATCGGAACCGGCTCGATGCCTATCTCGAGAACATCCGGGAGATCGAGCGGCGCATCGAGAAAGTCGAAGAGCGCAACCAAAGCGGCGCGCTGCGCGAGCTTCCGGATGCGCCGATCGGCGTGCCCGACTCCTATGGCGAGCACGTCGAGATCATGTTCGATCTGATGACGCTCGCCTTTATGGCCGACATGACACGCGTGGTCTCGCTCAAGATGAGCCGCGACGTCTCAGGGCGTTCGTTTCCCGAGAGCGGCGTTTACGAAGGTTTCCACAATGCCTCTCATCACAGGAACCAGGAGCCAAACGTCGTCAAGCTCTCGAAGATCAACCGCTATCACGTGAGCCTCGTGCCCTATCTGCTGAAGAAGCTTCAGGACGCCGAGGAGAACGGGAGCGACCTTCTCGAAAAGAGCGTGATTCTCTACGGCTCTCCGATGGGAGACCCGAACATTCACAACCACAAACGTATTCCCTTCTTTCTCGCAGGCCACGCGAATGGCCAGCTCCCGGGGAACCTACACATCAAAGCGGCCGACCAAACGCCGACGGCGAACGCCATGCTGAGCGTTCTGCACAAGCTCGGCTTCGACGATCTTGAATCGTTCGGAGACAGCACCGAGCCGCTCGACCTGACGAGGGTTCCAGTGAGCCAAACGGAGGTCACGGCGTAGGCCATGAGAGAGATGGGATACCGGATGATTCTCGCGCTCGGCGTTTTTGCTTTGGCGGCAGCGGGGCCGGTCGACGTCGAGACGAGCCCGTTCCCCGTCGCGGACGCCGCAGAGCAAGGCGACCGTGAAACAGTACGCGCGTTGTTGCAGCAAGGGCTCGACGTCAACGCGGCTCAAGGCGGGGGCACGACGGCGCTCCACTGGGCCGCGCGCGCGAACGACGTCGAAATGGCGGAGATGCTCCTCTACGCGGGTGCGAACGTCCGCGCGACCACGCGGCTCGGGGCTCATACGCCTCTGCTCTTCGCGAGCAAGCACGGGAACGCGTCGATGGTCGAAACGCTTCTCGCTGCTGGGGCCGACGCGAACGACGCCACGACGACCGGCGCGACCGCGCTCATGTTCGCCTCCGCCTCGGGAAGCGTCGAGGCGGCCCGGCTCCTTCTCGAGCGCGAGCCCGACGTAAACGCCCGCGAGTCGAGCGGCGGCCAAACGGCTCTCATGTTCGCCGCGGCCAACGGTCGACACAGAGTGATCGAGCTTCTCATCGAGCGCGGCGCCGACGCGAGCCTCGTGACCGACGTCATCGACGTGCCGACGCTCAACAAAGCCATCCGAGACGGTTTCGAGGAGCGGGTCGAGGATTTGCTCAAGGCACGCGCCAAAGCCGCGGGCGACGACGTTGCGCAAGTAGAGGATGACCAAAAGCCCAAAAAGATCTTCTTCGCGAAGCTCTTTGGCTGGATGATCCCTGGTGGCGGCGAGGAGAACGCACCGCCTCGGCGCCAGCGGGAGCGGTTCGGTGACCGCGTAGGCAAGCAAGGCGGGATGAGCGCACTTCTTTTCGCGGCGCGGCAAGGCCACACGGACTCCGTCCGAGTGCTTCTCGAGGCGGGCGCGGACATCGATCGGGTCGCCGAAGGCAGCGAGACGAGCCCACTCCTCATCGCGACGATGAACGGTCACTTCGATCTCGCCAAGCTCCTCGTCGACGAGGGCGCGGACCCGAATCTCGCGAGCGAGCCGGCGGACGTCACGCCGCTCTACGCGACGATCAATCTAGCTTGGGCGCCGCGGGCGGCCTACCCGCAACCGACCGCGCACAAACAACAAAAGCTCACCCATCTCGAGCTGATGGAAGCGCTCTTGGAAGCGGGCGCAGACCCGAACGTTCACGTGAAGAAAAAAGTGTGGTTCATGGGCTATAACTTCGACCACTCGTCGATCAACGAGATAGGCGCCACACCTTTTTGGCGCGCCGCCTATGGAAGCGACGTCGCTGCACTGAAGCTCCTGCGCGCCTACGGCGCCGACACGAATATCCCGACGAGCAATACCGGTTATCGTCCGCCCGTCGCGAACCAGCGCGCGCGGGAGATCAAAGACGTGTCCGGACTCGCGCCCGTTCCCGTCGGGGGGCCCGCGATGACGCCGCTACACGGCGCGACGGGCGCGGGCTATGGCGAAGGCTTCGCCGCGAACGACCATCGCAACCACCCGGCGGGTTTCATGCCCGCCGTCCGCTATCTCGTGGAAGAGTGCGGGGCGGACGTGAACGCGCGCGATCAGGAAGGCAGCACGCCGCTTCACAACGCCGCCTCGATGGGTCACGTCGAGCTGATCGAGTATCTCGTCTCAAAAGGCGCCGACGTCCCCGCCGTCAACCGCGAGGGCCGCTCCACCGCCGATATGGCGAACGGCCCCGTCCAGCGTGTGCAACCGTTCCCGGAGGCGCGGGATCTACTCGTGAGTCTCGGCGCGGTGAACAACAACCGCTGCGTTTCTTGCTGAGCTAGCCTCAGACTTCCTGACATGCCGCGCAAGCGAAATGTCCGGTTAGGGCGCCTCCACGGGCGCGGTTTTGGCGCGCCGCGGGCCCGGAAATGCGAGGCTGGCGGGTGGGTCCGGCTTGACGTCGAAGCGCAGGTAGAGCTTCGAGCCGGGGAAGCGAGCTCGCGTTTCGTTCAGGCGCTCGCACAGAGCGGCGAGTGCCTTGGTGCGATGCGGTGAACTGAGTGGTTCGAGAGATACTTGCAGCTCGTCGTCGGTCACTTCGATGTCACCGGCGGCCGGAATGTGTCAATGATTTTGAGACACAAAGTCTCTGCATTTAGTGACGAATGCGACCCTTAACCTGCACGCTCGAGGGCTTTAGTCAGGTCAACCGCCCGTGCCCGTTGATCCTGTCCCGGCCCACTCTCATTTCCTACTTTAGTGTTTTCGTCCAGCTAGTCTTCGGGGCGGCATGTGAAGACCACGATCTGGATCTTCTTGGAACTCTCCTGGAGCTTCTGGCGGAACCATTTCATTCGAACGTCATCCGTCTGAGCAAGCTGGTCGTCCAAAAGCAACACGCTCTTGAGCTGCTCGGCGAGCGATAGTCTGAAGATCGTTGCGAGTTGCTCTCGAGTTCCGACGGAAAGCGTGTCGACTGGCCTTTGGTTGCCGGCCGCCTCGATGCCGGCGGTCTCCATATTCGGGCCTAGTTCAAGCTGACCGTAGCGTTCTCCAGTGAGCTCTTGGAACCTTTCGGTAATGGGAGCGACGATGCTCTCGCCTAAGTGGGTAGCTTGGCCTCCGTGGCACAACCTAAGTCGTTCACGATGTGGCGCAGTTACGTCGCGGCATTGCCCCAACCCGTTGCGTGGTACGGTCAAGTTCAGCTGGGACGATTCTTGATCAGTCGAAAGATCACTCTTCCCCCGCGCGGGGCTCCGCGAGGCGCGGCAAGCGAAGCGGAATGTGTCAATGATTTTGAGACACAAAGTCTCTGCATTTAGTGAGCTCCCGCTCGCGTCCTGTGCCAAAACTCGGCCCTTTTGAAATGGGTGTGGCTCTTTTGGAACCGCGAGAATCGCCTATTTTCTCAGTGATCTAACCGTCCAACGGTCACTCGTCGTGAGGTTGGTCAGAGGATAACGGAATTTACTCTGGTTGTGGACCCTGAGCGGTGTCACTTTTTGCTGGACATTCGTCCCGGCGTTCGCTACGGTAGTTGTGGCAAGTAGGGAAATGGGTACGAGCGGAGCGAATTTCAGCGGCAGGCGATTCAGTTCATCGGAGCTGAGCTTGATCCAGGAATTGGTCGAGAGCTGTGGCGGTCTGAGCCGGATGGAACTGGCGCGAACGGTGTGCGAGTTGCTGGATTGGAAGAGGCCGACCGGAAAGTTGAAAGCGCGGGAGTGCCGGGAGTTTCTCGAGCGGCTGGAAGGCGAAGGTCGCCTGGAGCTTCCGGACAAACGCCCGGGTAAGCCGGTCGGGACACGAACCCGAATACCGCAAACCGAGCGTGGCGAGCCGTCTGAGCCGTTGGAGGGGGAGCTGAGCGAGATTCAGCCTGTGGTGTTGGAAGTGGTGCGGAGTGACGAGCAGCGTCTTTTGTTCCGGGAGCTGGTGGACCGGCATCACTACTTGGGCCACGCGGTTCCCTTTGGCGCTCATCTGCGCTATCTGGTGTACGCATCGGCGCCGGCACGGGTGGTGGGCTGTGTGCAGTTGTCGAGTCCGGCGTGGAGGATGGCGGCACGAGATTTGTGGATTGGATGGGACGATGCCACGCGCGGGCGGAACCTGCAGCGAGTGGTTAACAACAGCCGCTTTCTGATCCTTCCCTGGGTGCGGGTGCAAAACCTCGCGAGCAGGGTGCTATCCCTGATGGCGCGACAGCTTCCATGCGAGTGGCACAGCCGCTATGGGGTGGAGCCCTTGCTGTTGGAGACCTTGGTGGATCACAGCCGCTACCGCGGCACCTGCTACCGGGCTGCGAACTGGATCGAGCTTGGAGTGACGACGGGGCGGGGGCGGATGGACCGCGAGCACCGTCGTCACGGCGCAAGCTCGAAAACGGTGCTGGTCTTGCCTCTGGTGAAGGACCCTCGCCGGGTGTTGCGGGAGAGCTGAGAGATGGCACTTTCTGCGTTCGAACTGTGCGAAGAGACGTTCGGGATGTCGAGGGACGATCTCGAGTCGATCATCGCGTTTCTACGTTCTGCCGAATCGAGGCAGATGAGCCACAGCGACGTGGAGAAGCTGGTGCGCGAGAGGAGCTACGAGCTTTCGCGTAAGTTGTTCCAGGCCCATGTCGACTCGCGCGGTCCCGGCGAGGCGGCGGCTCCGGTCCGAGGTGCGGATGGAGTGGAAAGGGACCAGGAGCGAATCCACGAGCGCGGCCTGACGACGATCTTCGGGGAAATCCGTGTCAAACGTTTCGGTTATGGAGCCGAAGGTGCAGATAGCCTGCATCCGTTGGATGCCGAGCTGAACCTCCCCCGTGAGCGTTACTCGTTCGAGCTGAGGCGGACGGCGGCAGTAGAGGTGTCAAAGGGAGCGTTCGACGAGGCGGTGGCGAGCCTTGGCCGCCACACTGGGGCGAAGGTTGGAAAGCGCCAAGTGGAGGAGCTGGCGGGTCGTGCGGCAGAGGACTTCGACGCCTTCTATGGGCAGCGCGCTCCACCGGCAGGCGATCGCAGCGCCTCGGTGCTGGCGATCACGGCGGACGGCAAGGGCGTTGTGATGCTACGCAAAGACCTGCGTGAAGCCACCAAGAAGGCGGCCGAGAAAGGCTCGCGGCGACTAGGCAAGCGGCTGACCAAGGGAGAGAAGCGGAACCGAAAGCGGATGGCCACGGTCGCGGCCGTTTATACGGTGGAGCCCTTCGTGCGCCAACCAGAAGACGTGGTTCGTGTGCTGGCACCAAGCGACGAGCGAGAGAAAGACAAACGGCCTCGCCCCCAAGACAAGCGTGTCTGGGCGAGCCTAGCCAAAGAGCCCGAGGAGGTTCTCGAAGAGGCGTTCGCGGAAGCCGAACGACGAGATCCCTCACACCGCAAGAGTTGGGTCGCCTTGGTCGACGGCAACGCCACCCAACTGAAGATCCTGCACAAGCTGGCTGGCCAGCACCATGTCGAGCTCACCATCGTGCTCGACTTCATCCATGTCTGTGAGTACGTGTGGAAGGCTTCGCTAGGCTTCTACGAGGAGACCGAGCCCGCCCGCCAAGTGTGGGTCCAAGAGCGGTTGCTTCGCATCCTGCGCGGTGAGGCCTGCCTGGTGGCGGCGGGGATAAGACGTAGCGCCACCCGACGAAAGCTGACGCCCGACAATCGGGAGAATGTGGATCAGTGTGCTGACTATCTGCTCAATCACGCCTCTCATCTGCACTACGACGAGTGCCTCGCCGCTGGATTCCCGATCGCTACCGGCGTGATCGAAGGCGCCTGCCGCCACCTGGTCTCGGACCGCATGGACCTCACCGGAGCGCGTTGGTCCCTCGCTGGCGCCGAAGCCGTGCTGCGGCTTCGCGCTCTCCGCTCCAGCGGAGACTTCGATGAGTACTGGCGCTTCCACGAGCAGTGCGAGTACGAGCGCAACCACGCCTCGCGCTACGCCGACGGCAAGGTCGTCCCCGTCAAAGGCCGCCACCTCAAGCGCGTCAAGTGAGATGAGCCCTTACCACTATGAGACATGCCAAACTCACCGTTCCAAAAGAGCCGCACCCTTTTGAAATAGGCCATAAATCAGCAGCTTAGTGTCTGTGTTTGCGCCGGGGCCAAGGGCCGTAGGCTTTACAATCGTCTGGCCCGAGGGTGTTATCTTCAGCTCCATGATGACGTACCACGTGCAATTCCTACTGCTCGTTCTAGCTGGCTGGGTCAACCGCCAGCAGCAGGATGTGATCGACTACCAGCAAGAGGAGAACCGTGTGCTCCGAGCCGGGCTTCGGGGCAAGCGTCTCAGGCTCTCGGACGACGAGCGGCGCAGGCTCGCCGTCAAGGCCCAGGCTTTGGGCCGCGAGGCGCTGGCCCATATTGCGTCCGTTGCCACACCCGCTACGCTTCTGCGCTGGTACCGCCACCTCATCGCAGCCAAGTACGATGCCCTCTGTGCCAAAACTCGGCCCTTTTGAAATAGACCATAAATCAGCAGCTTAGTCTCTATGGTGCGCTCCCGTGAACGGCTTGGCGAGTTTCTACCATCGGGAAGCCGCATGAAGACGTGGACGAACATGGGCCTCCGAGATACCCATCATGTTTCGCGAGTCGTGATCCACCCCACGAATCCCCCGACATCGTCTATGTGGCGGCCATGGGCCATCTCTATTCCGCGAACGAAGCGAGAGGGGTATTCAAGACCACAGATGGAGGCCGGAGCTGGGAAAGAGTCATGTTCGTTAGTAACAGGCTCGGAGTGATCGATCTGGTCATAAATCCTCAGAACCCAAATATCCTCTACGCCGCAACATACGATATGCGGAGGACGCCTTGGAACTTTGTCAACGCGGGTCCTGAAAGCGACATTCATAAAACCGTGGACGGCGGTGGGTCATGGAGGAGGCTCTCGGGTGGATTCCCCGAGGGATGGGTCGGCAAGATCGGCCTCGATATCTATCCCAAGAAGGTCGGTCGACCACAAGGACTCTTGGCTGCTGCTTCTCGACCTGGCAGCGGGAACGGCGCGGCCCATCGTACACGAGCACGACGACGCCTGGGTCCGCGGGTTTCGGGCCGGCCGTGGTGGGCGTGACGGTCTCACCTACGGCTTCCTGCCCGACAACGAGGGCGTCTATTTCTTGTCCGAGCGCGATGGTTTCTATCACCTCGTATGTGACCGACGTGCAGGGCGGAGAGCCGAAACAGCTCACGCGCGGGAATTTCGAGCTCGCGGACCTTCGTTTGTCCAAGGACAAAGACACGTGGTACTTCACGTCGACGGAAGTCCATCCTGGAGAGCACCAGCTCTATTCGATGCCATTGGCCGGCGGTCCGCCGACGGGCCTCACATCAAGGCCAGGATGGTACACGTACGAGCTCTCTCCCGACGAGCAGATGGTCGCTTTGACCTACAGCTCGCCGACGGAACCGGCGGAGCTCTTCGTCATGCCCAATCGGCCCGGCGCGGAGGAGAAGCGGCTGACGGTCTCAACGACCGAGGAATTTGGAAGCTACCCGTGGCGATCGAGCGACATCGTCACTTTCGACGACGGCGAGGGGCATACGATTCATGCCGACGTCTGGCAGCCCGAGCAGCCACATCCGTCGCGACCGGCTATCATTCGCGTGCATGGAGGCGGGTGGTCACAGGGCGTCTATCGTCGCTGGTCGAACGGCGTCCCGTTCTATCACTACCTGGTTCAAGAAGGCTTCACCGTCCTCAACATCGATTACCGTGGCAGCCGCGGCTACGGCCGCGATTTCCGGACCGGAATATACCGGCACATGGGGGAGACCGAGATCAAGAGCGTGCTCGCTGCCGTCGAGGTCTTGGTCGAACAGTATGACGTCGACCGTCGTCGGATCGGCATTCTTGGTGGAAGCTACGGGGGTTTCCTGACGCTCATGGCGCTCTTCAAGAATCCGGGAGTATTCGCGGCGGGGCGGTACGGGCACCCGTGACCGACTGGGCTCATTACAGCCACGGCTATACGACACGAATTCTCAACAACCCCTACGACGACACGGAGGCCTACGAGCGCAGCTCACCGATCTTTTTCGCGGAAGGCTTGCAGGATCACCTCCTCATTCAACATGGCGTGGAAGACAACAACGTGCACTTCCAGGACTCGGTGCGATTGGCGCAAAGACTCCTCGAGCTCAAGAAGGACAACTGGGAGATCATGTTGTATCCCATCGAAGCTCACAGCTTGCGGGGAGAGGAGTACAATCGCCTCGACGTCATGCGCCGGCGTGTCAAGTTGTTCAACCGGGTTTTGAAGGGCCCGAGGCCGGGTGAAAGCTAGGATAGGAACAGTCCGGAGCCGCCCTCCTGGCGCTTACTGAGCTTCCAAAACGCTCTCCTCGAGTCTCTATCGGTACGGCTCGGACTTGAATCTACGGATACCCGACCACATCACGTTGTCGCGTCGAGCGAAGTGCCTCAGTGTGCAGGTCGTCCATCGTCGCTCCGGTGAACCTCTTCATATGTTGGTGGATAGCACCGGTTTGAACGTGTACGTTGACAGCGAGTGGAGAAAGTGCAGTAGCCGCCGGCTGTGGCGAAAACTTCATTTGGTGGTCTTATCGCTTTTTCATGTAGTCGGCGACTACACCAATAAACTCCGCGTAGGTCATTTGTCGTTCGGGCTCGACGGGACTGTGGCCTATCCAGGAGTGATGTCCTCGCCACCCGTACTGAAATGTGGCCATAGCAGGGGGGGCCGTGGTTGAATCGAGAAACTCTTGGATCATGTGAACTCCCTCGTTGAGATAGGAGTTGTCCGTGATCCCTACCGCGAAATGAAGCTTCCCTTGAAGCTCGGGTCCTAGAGTGGACCAGTTGTCTTTGAGCTTTTTAGCAATGTCGAAATGGTCGCCCCAGTGCTGCGCGACTGTGCGATCGATCGCTCCCGTCTCGGGATCCCATAGCGGAGCGGGGTAGCCGTTGTCACCCACTGGGCTGTAGAGTGCTTCCCAAGCGGCCAGTTGCCCACCCGATCTTCCTTTGTCCCCGATGGTTTGGTCGTAGTGGAAGGCGTTACGGATGGTGAATCGCACCAGACCGTCGATATCCCGCCTGCGAGGACGCTCCGTTCGAAGCCAGGCGTACTCGCGGTAGAAGGCGTTAGTGTCTTCGTAGATGTTCATCTGTGTGTATTTTCGAAAATCGATCGGATCCGGCGCCCAGACCCAAGTGCCGCCGAAAAACTCTGGATACCACACCATCATGGCCAATGCCTCCCACCCACCGGTGGAGCGTCCCGCTAGGGCTCGCGCCCAAGGCTCGCGAATGATGCGGAAGTTCTCTTCGAGGTAGGGAATGAGCTCTTCCATGATGCCATCGCCGTAGGGTCCGAGATTGGCGGTGTTGACCGAGTAAGACGTATCGAAGTACGGATTCGAGTCTCGGAAGGTCACGACGATCATCTTGGGAAGAGCACCACTCGTCCAGGCTTCGTAGAAGCCATCGAGTTGGTTGTCGATTCCCGGATTGTCGATCGTGAAGCCTTCCTTGAACCAGGGGTCGGGCGCATAGGGAACCGGCGTAAAACCGGACGAGTGCCCTTGCATGTAGAGAACCGGGTAGTCAACGTCGGGATTTTCTTCGTAATCCTTCGGGAGAAGCACGTTGGCGCCGATATACATATCGTGGCCCCAAAACTCGGAGACCTTTTCGCTCTTGACCTTGACGTACTTCACCCACTCCGTGTCGTTGTAGAGGCCTTGCTGTAACACCTCGCCCGACTTCAAGGGACGGGAAGGAAGAATGACCTCGGTCAGCTTTAGTTCCACCGTCTCGTTGCGACTTGGATCCAAATGGAGTTTTTGCGGTTCGCTGTAAAGGTTTCCCGGCGAACGGAAAAGTTTCTGATGCGCTCCGCTGTTGAGATGCATCTCGACGACATGCCCGTCCGCGCGGTGGAAGGTGGTGTAAACGTTCAAAAACGCTTGAATGGTGTAGTCCTCCGGCGGAATATCTCGGATGTTTTCTAACAGATATCCTCGAATGGAAGGGTCGCCGTCGGAAAAGACGACGCGGTCGCCGCTCTCGAGCTCGCGCACATCCTTGCCCCATAGAGGCACACCCATGATGCCGGCTTGCTCGCGGGGCTCGGACTCCTCGTCTCGGGTGATAATGACGAAGACGCGCCCCGTCACGGGAACCTCCAGAGCGAGATCGGCAATCCTCGACGCAGCTCGCTCGGTGAAATGCACCTCGAGCTTGAGAGGAGATTCCGTTTGTGAGCCTGTACATCCTACGGTACGAATCAGAAGGGAAAGAACGACACCGGGCAATCTCCGACTCTTCTTTGTCATTGGATCGGCTCCCCTGTTTATTTCATGCGCGAAGGATTATATTCTTCTTCGTCGTAGGGATCCAATCTCAGACCATTCAGGAGAGACTGAAACATGCTGACAAGCTATCTTTCGAACCTCATCACACGTCAGCTGCGCGCTTTGAGTCGTGAAATCCAATCGTTTCCCGACGATGATGCTTTGTGGCGTACGCCGCCCGGCGTCACCAATTCTGCTGGCACCCTGGTATTGTCAAGTTGAATGGCTGGGTAATCCGCTCGAACGATTGAGCGCCTTCGGAAAGTGAAGATGGTTTTCAAGGGAGGAATCCGCTATAAGTAGGCGACGCTAGATAACCACAGGGGGGTCGACGATGTTGGCAACGCGTGGCGTTTTGTCGGTGACGGTCTCGGTGGCGCTGGTGGTGTCCGCCGCGGCGTTCGCGAAGGGATCGGCCCAAGGGATCGGCCCAAGGGATCGCGCCGGAGCAGTACCAGGAGCTCCCCTACCGGTGCTTCCGCCATTAAGTGTTGGTGAGATGACGCCAAGACCTTACGGTGCATTAAATCACAGCCAAGATAGCACTCACGACCTTCGATGCGTGCTAAATGGAGCGTAAGCGCCTTTTTTGCAACGGGATGCGTACACATCACCAACAGCAAACAGCGCAAGCACCGCCGTTCTTCTTTTTTGCGGATCACAGGGTACGTCATCATGGCTCTGGAAGAGAACACCCTCGGGGCAGATGATTGTAAAGCCCACGGCCCTTGGCCCGGTCGCAAACACAGACACTCAGCTGCTGATTTATGGTCTATTATAAAAGGGCGATTTTTGGCACAGGACGCGATATCCTCGTCCCTTTCGCCGTGATCTGAGAGAGCGATCCTTGTCTTTTCATGGATTGGTTCCAAACCTCTTCCGCGTCGGACGACACCTATTGCAAGTGCGTCATCACCGACAGCTTCGAGGTCGCGCGTTCCCGGCTTGAGAGGCAGTAACGCGGGCGGTATGACCCGAACTGAGAAGGTCAGGCCGATGGCACTGGCTTACTCTCGCAACGTCAACTTTTCACTATCTCCATAACTCTTGACAATATCTCCTCCAATTTTGCACGGAAATCAACTGTGACGCTTCGCATTTCGAAAAACGGCCCTGAATTTCCGAGCGCCCTCGTCGATTCGGTTCTAGCCGGTGAGGTGGTTTTTCTCTGTGGCACTGGAATAAGTGCTCCACAACTCCCTGACTTCAAGCGTCTGGTCGAGCGCACATACGAGGCTCTAACTGTTACACAAACGAAATCGGAGCAACACGCATTCATACGAGGTCGCTTTGAGGAAGTGCTCGGGTCACTCAGCCGACGGCTGTCTGACCCTGACGCCGTGATACGCACGGTTTCGAACCTACTTGCAGTGCCTGAGCATCCCACCCTCGATCAGCATCGCACGATCCTTCGCTTATCGCGTGATCGCGACAACCGGATTTCGGTTGTGACTACGAACTTCGATACGCTGCTTGAGCGAGCAGTACGCGAGGTGGTGCCGGGAGAAACACCGCGCGACCTTAGCTTCGCCGGTCAGGCATTGCCCGCTCCGGGTAGCCCGTCGTTCTCGGGCATCATTCACATTCATGGCCGTCTCGCGGATCCCACACTCCAACTCGAACGGACGCCGTTGGTACTCACGAGCGCCGACTATGGCGATGCCTATATGCGCTCGGGATGGGCTTCGCGCTTTCTCTTCGATCTGGCGCGCTGCAAGGCGATCGTGCTCGTGGGCTACAGTGCGAACGACGCGCCGGTTCGCTACTTCCTCAATGTGCTTGAAGCGGACCGCGCGCGCTTCCCCGATCTCAAGCCAGTGTATGCATTCGATGCATACGAACACGCTCGCAGCGAGGCGGAGCTCTCGTGGGGCACGCTCGCCGTGCATCCGCTGCCATACTGCAAAATCAATCCCGATACCGGCAACGTCGACCACTTCTCGCTCTGGCACGATCTTGCGGCATTGGCGGACATCGTCGATCACCCGAAGAGCTCGCGGCGGGAACGCGCCCGCGGCATTCTAGTACGGCCTGTTGCGGACGCAGACGATGACGCTCGACGAGAGCTTGGCTGGCTCTTCGGCGGCCGCCACGACCTCTGGTCGGTCGCGATCGATGCGATTGCCGATCCCAGATGGTTTACGGAATTTCAGGACGCGGAGCTGTGGTCGACCGAGGACCCCGCTTGGGTGATCCCTGCCTGGATCGCCAAGAACTTCGAAGATTCGAACCGGCTTGAGTGCGCATCCGAGTGGCAACGCCGCCTTGGTCGGCCGTTCACCGAGAAAATCGAGCAGCGGCTGCTCCAAGCGGACGCTTGAACGAAACGTGGATGCGCGCGTGGCCGTGCGGTCAAAATACTCATGCTGCTTCCCGATGGTAGAAACGTAGCAGCCCGCCAAGCCGTTCACGGGAGCGCACCTTGCGCTCGGACTGAGGTAACTGGTTGCTGGCTGGGCACAGCACACTAGCCTTCAAATGCCTCTAGCGGCGTAGCAACATCTCTGGACTCCTCAATCAACACCTTTCTCAAAAAAGTCTTCCTCAGAGCTGCTCGTCCAAATCGGGGACGAGTGGGTCAGACTGCAAACATATCTACGGCCTCAGTGAGGAGCGTCTTGGGTGCTCCGGGCCATGACGGAAAATCCGCGCGCGAGGAGCCAATCACTTTGAGCGACCTCTGAGGGCCAGTGTTGCTATCGGCTTGACCCCGCGCCGGTCCGACCGGTACGCCATCAGTTGGATGGGTATCGTCGCAGCCTCTGTTGGAAGGGAAGAAGGAAAACACGAAAGTGGAGCCTCTATGCGGCCGCGTGGGATGCCGGTCCACACTAGAGGGCGCGGCGTGGCGTCTCAATTCCGTCTGCGGGAGGTCCGTGCGTGGCTAAAGGTGCGGGAAGCCAAGGCCAAAGCGGCGGAGAAGGCAAAGGTGCGAGAAGCCAAAGCGGCAGAGAAGGCGAAGAAGACAGCGAAGCAATAAGACGCGGCGGCGATGAGATGAGACAAGTCTGACTGCGCGAGTCCTTGGAACTCGCTAGTCTCGCGGTACCGGTTGCCAACGACGCTGCTCGGGGAGCGCGATGACGTCGTACTCCTGGTCTTCGGTGACGAGTGCCCAATCAAGCGTAGATACGTCTATTACGAAACGTCCCGGCGAGCTGGTCTTGAGTTCGTTTGTATTTTTGGACACAACGGGCTCGGGCGGCGCTTCGGAAGGGCGCAAACGGTTGGTCGTTCTGGCGCTACCGAAACTCTGAAAAGGAATGGGTTTCGCTCCGTTTGTTGAAGAAATAGTTTGCCCCACTTGAGCGTTCAAGTTCTCTCGACTCGGTCAAGTCCCAAATGGTCTATGCAGCTTCGACTCGTCCGCTACAGCCAACGGGTCAGCGCTTCAGCTTTGGTGTGACCCGGCGCGTACCTCCGCGTTTTGCTCTGGTCGCGGTCACTGACTAGCGATCACGCTGCCCAGCCAGCCGACAGCACCTCCGCTTGTTCGAGCACCGTCCGCGTCGCCTTCTCCTGCTTGTCGGGTGGGTAACCGTGCTTGCGCAGAATGCGTTTCACCAGTCGGCGGAGGTTGGCGCGGACATTCTCGCGAAGTGTCCAGTCGATCGTGACGTTGCCGCGTACAGTCGCGACCAACTCACGAGCAATGTCTCGCAGGGTCTCGTCACCGAGCACCTGCACCGCGCTGTCGTTGGTCTCAAGCGCATCGTAAAAGGCGAGTTCATCGTCCGACAGTCTGAGCTTTTCGCCGCGCGCGTTCGCTTCGCGCATGTGGCGGGCAAGTTGGATCAATTCCTCAATGACCTGCGCAGCCTCAACGGCCCGGTTCTGGTAACGGCGGATGGTCTGCTCCAGCATTTCGGCGAAGGACCGCGCCTGGACGACATTCTTTTGCCGGCGGACGGCCAACTCACCTTTCAACAACTTCTGCAACAGTTCCACAGCGAGGTTGCGCTGTTTCATGCTTCGTACCTCGGCCAGGAACTCCTCAGACAGAATCGAAATATCGGGTTTCTCTAGACCGGCAGCAGCGAAGATGTCGACGACCCCTTCCGAGGCCACCGCCCGTGACACGATCTGCCGAACGGCGTAGTCCAGCTCTTCCTCAGGACGCACCTCTCCTTCGGCGCGCTTGGCCAGTACCGACCGGACGGCCTGGAAGAACGCCACGTCGTCGCGAATGCGAATCGCATCCTCGTGCGGCACGGCAAGGGCGAATGCCTGGGAGAGTTCACGCACGGCCTGCAGGCAACGCTCCTTGCCGTTCTCCTGCGCCAGAATGTGTTCCTGCGCTGCCGGCAGCAGGCCGACACGTTCTGCCGGTGTCCCGTCGATCCAACCGGAATAGTCGAAGCCGTAAAACAGGCCGCGGCAGACCTCGTACTTCTCCAACATCACCGCCACCGCTTCCGCTTGATCGAGCGCGGTCTTTCCGGTGCCGCCGCTCTCGGTGTAGGTCGCAAGCGCACGTTTGAGTTCATGCGCCAGCCCGAGATAGTCGACCACCAAGCCGCCCGGCTTGTCCCGGAAAACGCGATTCACCCGCGCGATCGCCTGCATCAGTCCGTGGCCGCGCATCGGCTTGTCAACATACATGGTGTGCAGGCTCGGCGCATCGAATCCGGTCAGCCACATGTCGCGTACGAGCACGATCTGAAACGGGTCTCCGGTGTCGCGGAACCGGTTCGCGAGCGCCTCGCGGCGAGGCTTGTTGCGGATATGGGGCTGCCAGTCGGGCGGGTCAGAAGCGCCGTCGGTCATCACAACCTTGATGCTTCCCTTGTCATCCTTCTCGTGATGCCAACTCGGGCGTAAACGAATCAGCTCGCGGTAGAGGTCAATACAGATGCGACGGCTCATGCACACAACCATCGCCTTGCCCTCCATGGCCTCGATACGTCTCTCGAAATGAGAAACGAAATCCTGGGCGACCAGTGCGAGGCGGTGCCCGGAGCCGATGATTGCCTCTAGCTGTGCCCATTTGGTCTTGAGCTTCTCCTTGTGGTCGACCTCCTCGCCCTCAGTCGCCTCCTCGAAGTCGGGATCAATGTTCAGCTTCTCGCTTTCGTCCAGCGCCAGCTTGGCAAGCCGGCTCTCGTAGTAGATCGGCACGGTCGCTCGGTCCTCGACCGCACGCTGGAGGTGCTTCCGCCATTAAGTGTTGGTGATGTGTACGTATCCAGTTGCAAAAGAGTCGCTTACGCTCTATTTAGCGCGCAGCGAAGGTCGCGAGCGCTATTTTGGCTGTAATTTAATGCACCGTAAAGTCTTAGCGTCATCTCACCAACACTTAATGGCGGAAGCACCCCCTGCCGCAGGACGTGGTGGCGGAGATGCGCGAAGCCTATGACTCGGCCCTTTTGAAATAGGCCATAAATCAGCAGCTTAGTGTCTGTGTTTGCGACCGGGCCAAGGGCCGTGGGCTTTACAATCGCGTCGTGTCCAAAAATACAAACGAACTCAAGACCGGCCTGTCGGGACGTTTCGGAATAGACGTGTCTATGCTTGGTTCGCAACACTTGAATGACCGGGTTGATTTCTCCGGGATTGCAGGCTAGCGTAATCTCTAAACAGACAGCGAGGCAAAGTCCAGTCCCGTCTCGGCCTCGGGGGCCGTTCCTGGCCCGTGGCGTGTCCCACCACCCATCCGGCCAGCCGTGCGCACCTGTGCTCCGCAAAAATTCGATCCAGCGGTACGCGATCTTCTTTTTTTGCGGATCACAGGTCGACCGGAGCTGGCCGGTCTTGGCTGGAAACCAATGAGAAACAGGGAAAAACAGGCAATTCGGGGCCATTTTGGGTCTGATCTTGAGTTCGTTTGTATTTTTGGACAGGACGTGCTCCTGGCTACGGTATGGCCGAGATTCGAGAGGGCGCCGCGAATTCGTGTATACCCCCACTTCGGATTCGACTTCGCCTGTGCTCCGCAAAAAGTCGATCCAGCGGTACGCGATCTTCTTTCTTGCGAATGACAACAGGGGCCCGTATTGGTACAATTCCGGCGGCCCTGTTACCCCGTCCGTGACTGTTACGGCTGGCCGACGGAGCGGGCCATCACACGCAACTATTCTAGGAGATAAAAATGGCAATCAGAATCATTGTTGGCCTCATCTGGCTATTGGCGATTGTGCAGGGCTTGGCCGCTGAGGCAGTTCCCGCTGGGATCGTGGCCCTCGCACTGGTTGTTCTGGGCTTGGTGTATGGCGGGTTGGCGATCGACGCTGAGGACGCGACAGCCTACTTGGTATTGACTCTTGCAGTCGGCGCTACTGCAGGTGCGGACGTACTGAGTCACATCCAAGTGATTGGCGGTTCCCTGGACGCCATCGTCGATCAGGTCAGTACCTCTCTTTATGCCGGGGTCGTGACCGTGCTTGCCAAGAGGGCGCTCAAGCTCGTCAAGGGTTGAAATCTTGTTTCCAGGAGCTAAGGGCCCGGTCGCAGCTTGGTGTCTGTGTTTGCGACCGGACCAAGGGCCGTAGGCTTTACAATCGTCTGGCCCGAGGGTATTATCTTCAGCTCCATGATGACGTCGTCCTGTACTGTTTGGAGCATGAGGAATCGCGGCCTAGCCGCATGAGTAAAAGCAGATTGAAACCTAACAAGCTTGACTTTTTGCTGCGCGGCGTCCTCGTCGCCGTGCCGTGCGTTGCGCTGGCCGGTATCCCCGCCAGCGCCCAGCAAGATCGCGCTGGCCTTTACGCTGGCCTTCAGATGGGCATCGCGAACTCTTCCGTCGTGACCTCATCTCTCGGTGGGATCAACCACCCGACGCGCTGCGACGTGCTCCTGTACCCGCCATCGGTGAGTCCGCCAGTCGACGATGCGGCGTGCCGCGACAACACGCCTGCGGTAATCATATCCAACGAGTTCGACCCGGGCACCGGTCTCGTCAGCGGCTTGACGGTCGGTTACATGTTCGGCAGGCTCCGGTTCGAGGTGGAATACCTTTACCGGTACATGGGTGACGACACGTCGCCGCTTGGGGGCACGACCAGCACGGCGCTTCAAGGCAAGAACTCGGAGTGGAGCAGTGACGAGCCGCCCTTCGAACGGATTGGAGATTACAAGGCGCACCAGATCTTTGCCAACGCGTACTACGACTTTCTCAACGAATCCAACTGGACGCCATACGCGGGCATTGGCATCGGGTGGGCCGTGACGGAGTTGAGCTACTACGCGCAGTTCATCCGCAAACCGGAGGCGGAGTATTTGCAGATCGACTTCGACCCGGACTGGCCGGCCGACGCTAAACGCGCCGCCGCAGGCACCGCCAGCATCATGGATACGAAGGTGGGCAAGAACATCTTCGGGTTCCAACTGCTGGCCGGCGTCGATTACTCGTTGAGCGAGCGCACGTCGGTCGGCGTGGCGCTGCGCTGGGCCAGATTCGACGATGTCGACGACGTTGCAACCTGGAACCTGATCCGCAGCCACGCACCGGTACAGGCCGATGGGGTCACGCCGTTCGACGCCTCCCTGGAGTTCGCCGGCCTCGGCTACCAAGCGGTTACGGTCAACATGAAGTACCGCTTCTGACACCGCTCCGTCCTTCAGCCTCCACGAGCCCAGCAGGGCCCGGCATCATCCCGTCCTGTGCCAAAACTCGGCCCTTTTGAAATAGACCATAAATCAGCAGCTTAGTGTCTGTGTTTGCGACCGGACCAAGGGCCGTAGGCTTTACAATCGTCTGGCCCGAGGGTGTTATCTTCAGATCCATGATGACGTACCACGTGCAATTCCTACTGCTCGTTCTAGCTGGCTGGGTCAACCGCCAGCAGCAGGATGTGATCGACTACCAGCAAGAGGCGGCCATATGGATGACCTTGCTTGCCTGGACCGTGCGCTCATTGGGGCGCCATCGCTGCGACAGACCTGTTCACCGTCGAGGTTGTGAACCCGTTCGGGCTCGTCCGCTACCATGTCCTGTTTGTCATCGATATCGCCACTCGCTGCGTGTGCATCGGTGGGATAACGTCGGACCCCAACGGGGAGTGGATGAAGCAGGTGGCAAGAAACCTCACTGACATGTGGGATGGTTTCCTCCTTGGCAAGCGATACCTCATCCACGACCGGGACCCCGTCCTGTGCCAAAACTCGGCCCTTTTGAAATAGACCATAAATCAGCAGCTTAGTGCCTGTGTTTGAGGTTCTTGAGTGCGCCCCGCGGGCGCGTATATCCCCACGTCGGGTTCGCCTGCGCCACGCGTACAATGAGCTCACGGATGTCCTTCGCCGTCGGAGGTCGGCCTGGGCTCCGGTTCTTGCTGCCATCGTACTTGGCTGCGATGAGGTAGCGGTACCAGCGCAGAAGCGTAGCGGGTGTGGCAACGGACGCAATCTGGGCCAACGCCTCGCGGCCCAAAGCCTGGTGTGCCTTCTATTTATTCATCCGTGCGCACCAAACTTGATTAATCTCCGGTCTGCCAGCACCATGTCGGCATGATTTCGTCGTTGGTTCCCGCTCTCATCTCTGCCTTCAAGGCTCGTCGCGAGGTGGCTCTCGAGAATGTCGCTCTTCGGCAGCAGCTCGCCGTGCTCCGCCGTTCGGTGAAACGGCCGCGGCTCTCGAAGGTCGACCGCGGGTTTTGGGTGCTGCTCGACCACGGGCATACCCTGAACGCCCTCGCTTCCGCCGGCCACGTGGCGACGCGTTTCGCCGACGCCCGTGCCGTTCTCGGACACGTCGTGCACCGCAACTCCGACTGGAGCGCGTCGTGTCCGAAAAAAAACAAACGAACTCAAGACCGGCGTGCCGCGGGCGTTTCGGATGGTGCTTGCGCTGTTTACTGTTGGTGATGTGTACGCATCCCTTTGCAAAAAAAACGTTTACGCTCCATTTATCGCGCAGCGAAGGTCACGAGCGCTATTTTGGCTGTAATTTAATGCCCCGTAAAGCCTTAGCGTCATCTCACCAACACTATAATGGCGGAAGCACCCAAGGTTCGAGTTTTGGCACAGGACGGGCTCGCAACGGCGCAGAATACCTCGTGTTGTCTAGTTCGTGTGCCTCGCAGTGCGGCTACAATGTCTCGACTGCGCCGGACTAACCGGGACTGCCGCTACAGAAAGGAGAATCGAGCATGTCTAACCGCTCCAGATACGGTCAGACAGTCTACCTTCCAAAACTTAAGGGAAGCCGCGCGGTTCCGTTGCACCGGCGTCGACTGGAGATCGGGTCCGGCGGTAACGGGTATGACGAGGACTGGCTTCAACGGCTTCTGTTCGAGACGCCTGAAATCCTCCCCATCGGAGAAATCGATCCTGCGTTTGCTCCTGCCACACCGCTTTGTCGCGAGTTGCCAACCGCGGCCGGGCCGATCGACCTCGCCTACATGAGCGAGGAGGGTCGATTGTCCATCGTTGAGTGCAAGCTGTGGCGTAACCCGGAGGCACGCCGCGGTGCTGTCTCCCAGATCCTCGACTACGCGAAGGAGATCAGTCGCTGGTCGTACGATGAGCTGAACGATGCCGTTTGCCGGGCTGCAAGACGTTCCCGAAACACCAACGCGTTGTTCGATATCGTGCGGGCGCAGCACGATACGCTTGACGAAGCGACCTTCGTGGACGACGTCGCGCGTAGCCTTACCAGCGGCCGCTTTCTCCTGATCGTGGTGGGCGACGGCATACGCGAAGGGGTTGAACGCATCGCGGATTATCTCAACCAGTCCGCCGGCATTCGAATCACGTTCGGGCTCGTGGAGTTGGCCATCTTCGACATGCCGGAGGGCTCGGCGGGCGGGGTAATCGTAGAGCCGAGGGTACTCGCCAAGACGATCGAAATCGAACGTGCTGTCGTGCGACGGGCCGACGCGGAGGTCGTGGTGGAAGACCCGCCACCAGCGTCAGGTGGTGTAAGAGTCAGGACGCAGATCACGGAGAAGGAGTTCTACGAACAGATCGAACAGGTCGATCCGGCACTACCGGAGCGCGTGCGGGCATTCTTCCAGAGCTACGAGGCCCAGGGCGACGATTTCGAAGTCACCTTGTCACGCGCCTCGTACATCCTGAACTGGCATCGGAGCGATGGAAGGAAGGTTAACTTTGGCACGTTGTTTCCGAATGGAGATCTCGACACGAGCTACGTGGTCTATTACGCGGAGCAATGCGGCGATCCGCAAGTAGGGGTGGATTACCTGGAGGCCGTGGCCCGGCTCGTTCGCGGAGCGACGGTGAAGAAGGACGGGAACTACTGGACATGGCGCGTGGTCGTCGACGGGAGAAAGCCGAAGGTCGGCGATCTACTCGAACACTCCAATGAATGGCTGACCGCGATAGGCCAGGCGGTAATAGCCTTCAATCGGCTCGACGAGGACTAAACATCTCGTTCGGCGTGTTCTGTGGACAAATTACGCGGCGGCTGAATTGTGAACCGTACCGGGTTTGCGAGATGGGCGTCACTTCTGACCGGTTCAACATAGTCGACCGTGTTGAAGCCGCTTCGCAGGCGGAGCACGACGCAGCGGGACGCTGTTTCGCGCGCGCTTGAGTTTCAATCTGCTCCCCAGACGGCAACCTCAATTGATCTGCCCCCACCAACGAGACCATCTACTAAGAGCGGCCTGACGAACGTCTAGTGGCTGGTGTGGCGGAGAAAGAACCGATGCGGGTCGTGAGCTGGAACGTAAATGGGATTCGCGCTTGCGTGCGGCGCGGGTTCGTGGACTTTTTGGACCGGTCTGGAGCCGACATCCTCGGCGTCCAAGAGGTCCGCGCGCTGCCCGAGGAGATCCCTCTCGCCGCACGGACGCCGACCGACTGGCACGCCGTGTTCGCGGTAGCCGAGCGCCGGGGATACAGTGGTGTCGGAATCTACTCGAAGTTCCAGCCCGTTCTAGTGGAGACCTCCCTCGGAGAGCCTCGGTTCGATATCGAGGGCCGGTTCATCGCTGCTCACTTCCGGACCGATCGCGGGCGGTTCGCGGTTGTAAACGGCTATTTCCCCAAGGGGAGCGGGAAGGACCGGGACAACAGCCGGGTCGGCTACAAACTCGACTTCTATCGGGCTGTGTTCGACCGGGTGCAGCAACTGCGGCGCCGATGCCCAGTGCTCGTGATCGGGGATTTCAACACCGCGCACCGCGAGATTGACCTCGCGCGCCCGAAATCCAATGTCAAGAACAGCGGGTTCCTTCTCGAGGAGCGGGTCGAGCTCGACCGCTGGCTCGAAGCGGGCTGGGTGGACACCTTTCGCGCCCTGCATCCCGACCAGCCGGACCATTACACTTGGTGGCGGCAGTGGGGCGGCGCGCGCGAGCGGAACGCCGGGTGGCGGATCGACTACGTCCTCGCGTCGCCGAGCGCGATGAAACGATTGAAGGACGCCTTCATCTGGCCCAACGAGCGGGGCTCCGACCACTGCCCGATCGGTGTCGACATCGACCTCTAGGAAGGCAGTACGGAGAAGCGGTGCTGTTCGCACGATCCTTCTGGAGTGGAGAGAGCGAACGTTCGACACGTCTGTAGATACCGGGCATTCAAGGGGTCCGGCTAGGGCGGTCCCCATGGGTGTGCTCCGCAAAAAGTCTATCCGGCGTTGATTGCGCGTTTTAGACCTACTATGGTCGGCCGCTTTTAGCTGATCTTTTTTCGCGGATCACAGGTCAGGTCAGATGATCGGCTCCATTCGACGTGAGTGTCTCGACCATGTGATCGTCCTTGACGAGCAGCACCTGAGGCGAATCCTACGCAAATACATCGACTACTATCATTCGTGCCGGACTCATTTGTCGCTTGAGAAGGACGCGCCCGAGCCTCGCCGGGTAGAGTCGCCGGCGATGGGCCAAGTGAAAGCCATTCCAAAGGTCGGTGGTCTCCATCATTATTACACTCGACACGCTGCTTAAGCCCGAACCGCTCGGAATGGCTGCGGGACTTCGCGCCAGGTTACACCTCTGCCTCTGAGTAGAGCCGACACCGACCCTCAAGAACGTCCTACATTGAAGACGACCAAAGCATCCCCGTCCTGTGCCAAAACTCGAATCTTTCGAAATAGACCATAAATCAGCAGCTTAGGACCGTGGCAGAAATTATTTCCCATTCTTGGATGGACGCAACGTGTAGTTCCACTTCGGCAGGGAAGAGGATTTTTTGATGTTGAGTAGCGCCATCGCAGGGTCCGAGATTTTGATGCCCTTAGGATACTGCTTCTTGACGAGACGGGCGTTAACCTTGAGCCCAGTTTTGGTCTTGGTGGTCCGTATGAAGTTCAGGATGGTTTCGTAGCTATCGAGCGGCCGGCCCGCCCAATTCTTGCTAATCTCGCTGAACAGGCGGTGCTCGATTGGGTTCCACTTGGACGCACCTGGTGGATAGTGTGCGACCGTGGCGTCCAAACCGTGCTCGTTGCACAGCTTGTGCTGGATGCCGTGTTTCCATGCACGGCGGGTTGCGCCGTTGCTTCCGCCAGTGTCAGCTACGACAAGTAAATGTTTGCGGCCGGGAAAACGCTTCTGACCTTCAGAGCGCCACCACTTCTCGATGCATTCGACTGCGAATTGCGACGTGTCGTAAGACGTTCCGACATACACGGTGCCTCGATTACTCTGGAGATCATAGATGCCGTATGGGATTGCGACTGTGCCTTCTATTTATTCATCCGCCAGCTCATGGGTGTCGGAAGTCAGCCCTGCGGCGCGAAATACCCTGGATTTTGCGCGGATTCCAAGGGCGTCTAAGCTGCTGATTTGTGGTCTATTTCAAAAGGGCCGAGTTTTGGCACAGGACGGGGACCACAACCCGCTGACCCGGGTCTCGTGCTGGGCGCGCTGGCCGAGGTCGCGGCGCCTGTGTGCAGAAGTGCGTGCTTACAAGTTTTTGGAATCGCGGGTCTTGAGTTCGTTTGTATTTTTGGACACGACGGGCCCAACAAAAATCGACGGAACCGCCACTTTCGAGGCATGAAACAGCGTAACTTAAGGTGGAGCCATGGATTCAGACAGTTCAACGGAGCTTGAAGTCAAGTTTGCCCTCTCGATCAGCGCTGATCGAAACAATTTTCTGCGGCGGAGCTGCGACTCGTGCGGCCGCTATTTCAAGACAGAGATAGATTCTGCGGACCTGCAGTGGGCACTCAGCGAACAAGTTCGGCGACTGGGAGCGGAAATAGGCGAGGAGCCTGACAATGCTAGAGACAAGTTGGCGCCCCCCTTGCACTGTCCCTATTGCGCCCACGAGGCGAGTATGAGCGAGATGCACACCGAAGAAACGACCAACTACCTCCGGCGGTTAGTCTACCAGGATTACATTCTGCCACTCCTGAACAAGATGTTCGCTGGTTTGGAGAGCGATTTTCGCGGTCAAGGCCAAACTGGCGGGATGTTTTCCGTATCTCTTCGTTTTGAACACCACCGAGCGTCATCGCCCTGCCGACCGATTCACGGCCCTGAACCAGCGGATATGAAGATTGTGGAATTCCTATGCTGCGGCAAGAGGGTCAAGCTGTCGGAACATTGGTATGACGTAAGCGAGTGTCCGTTTTGTAGAACTGGGGTGGTTATAACATGAACGACAAAGAGAGAGATTCTGTGTCATTACCCAAAGAGGAGATCGTAGACTCCCTCAAAGTCTTCAAGCAACGGCGGGATTACCTGCTGCACGAAGATGTCGCCGCGTTTGATCACTATTGCGAACGCTTCGTTGAATTCTGCGACTCCAATCCGCTCGTTCAAAGGATTCTAGCGCCGCTTGAGAAGAAATTCGAAACAGATGTTGACGCTTGGTGGGTCGGTGCGACAGATCGCAGGACGAAAATGTCGTTCCCTTCAGATCAAGATGAGGAGCTCGTGCTGCGCTATCGGGTTATTAGATCTGCTAGGGAAAACGATATCCGGATCTTCGATTTGGGCCTTGTCTACGGGAAGCACGAGCGTGATGAGGCGGTTGAGTTTTTCCGGACGCTCGTGCTCCGCCCGTTTGCAGAAGTTCTGTCCCAGCGACTTGGCGACGCCGCCGATTTGGCGACGCCGGAGGCGCGAGCTGTGCAGGCCGTTCCCCTCAGTCGTATTCCGCGCCCTTGCCAAGTTCGAATTTTTCTAAGCCACAAGTCCGTCGACAAGCCACTCGTCTACCGCTACTACCACGCTCTGAAAACCCTCGGCTTCAATCCTTGGCTTGATGAGTCGGAAATGCCCGCTGGTGCGAACTTAGAGCGGGAGCTTTTGCAAGGATTCGAAGAGTCTTGCGCCGCGATATTTTTCATCACCGAACGTTTCACCGACGAAAAATACTTGGCTACAGAGGTTGACTATGCGGTCCTTCAGAAGCGCAAGAAGGGCAAGAAGTTCGCGATTATCACTCTCCGCTACGCCGACGTGGCGCCGCCTGGGCTTTTGACTCCCTACGTTCACAAAAAGGTGACCAATGACCTTGATGGGCTTAACGATCTGATCAAGGCGTTGCCAATCGAACTGGGATCGGTTCGTTGGAAAGCTGAGGCAGTGTAATCATGAACTTTGGGGCTAAGACGAGGCTACGCCATTCCTATTTCCGCGGAAACCGGGACGGCTCTCTCTGTTTCCTGTTGGAACTTCTCCACAGAACCATTCTCCGGAGTAAGTCTGGGGCGAACTGAATAGAGGGTTGGACCTAGGCTGAGGAAGGGCCGATCACCTGTGCCTTCTATTTATTCATCCGTGCGCACCGAACTTGATTAATATCCGGTCTGCCGGCACCGAATCGTCGCGTTCGCGCAGATCCGGTCATCGATCCCGTCGTGTCAAAAACACAAACGAACTCAAAAGACCGGCGTGCCGCGGGCGTTTTGGATGAGAGATATCTAGGCTTGGTTGGCAATGGGAGCTAGAATGAGAGGTCTGCTCGGGAGCGCCTATCATAGAGCCAGTGCTGCATCGGCTGCTCTGTGCGAATTCCGAGAACGCCTCTAGGATTCGAGCTTTCGGGCTCCGTTCGTATTTATGGACACGACGCGCTACAAGCATCGGAATACCGATACAGCAGTCGACTGAATGGACAAACAGATAAGGACGGATGTCTCAGCGGCCGGTTTCCACCGGTCATCAGGATGGGATCGCGATGCTACGATGGAGGTTGCGCATTTCCTGGGAGCACCCGTTGGTGAACGTAGAAATCCCGTCGTGTCAAAAAAAACAAAACAGACTCAAGACCGGCGCGCCGGACTAGGTTGGTGGGAATCGAGCAGCGGACGCGCGCTCGAAAGCCGCCGCGTGATCGTGAGGACGCGCCGCCGCTGGGACACTGCGGAGGTGCTCATTGTTCCAGTCTGACGCCAGGCTTCGGTCAATCGAGAGCACGTTTTGGCCAAGGCAACTACATGAAACGCCGCCGCTCACGGTCGCCTAGATCGATGCGGATCTCTATCAGGTAGCTAGGGGTCAGATCCCATGGACGAGTTCATTCGGCAGATGAGAGAACAACAGGAGATCGCCAGGCGTGCCGTGGAGGGTTCAGCGAAGTACCTCCGTGAGAACCAAGTGGCCATCACGCGCATGCACGATCTCGTCCGCCGCATGGACGCCGCAGTAGCCTCCTTGGTCACCCCAGACATCGTGAAGACGCTGGACCGTTACGCGCGCGAACAGCGTCAGGTGCATGAGACGATCGAGCGCCTTGCTCTGCCGCATCAGATCTGGACGCGCGAAGCAGCCGCGATTTCTTCCCTTATCAAGGCAACGCAATTCACACTGCCGACCATTGACTTTGGACGCGTCGGCGACCTGATCGGCGCAGCCAACTTGCAACGCCATGCCGTAGCCCGCCTAACCGACAGGCTGTTGTTCAGCCACGCGGACTTCATCGAATCGATCGGCCAGCCGGACGGCCCGCCCGCTTCGGTTCCGGCCGCCGTTTCCGATCTGCCCTCACAAGACGTGTTCGTACACACCTCCGCGGTGCGCAGCATCACTCCGCACGAACCGCTAGATGACAAGGACGAGGAGATTTCCGTTCCCCTGCGTCACGCGATCATCAGCGAGACGGACGATTTCCTCGAACGGACGTTGCCACAATTGAAGCCGGCCTTTCTCGAACAGTACCGTGGCGTCAAGGCGCGGGCCGATGACCGAGGGCCGGACGGCTGGACCCAGGGCAGCGCCTCGATGCGCAAGCTCCTCAAGGGGGTCCTGCACTCTGTGGCGCCCAACGAAGTCGTGCTACGGTGGGCCACGAAGAACAACAAGGAACTCGACAAGAACAAGCGCCCGACGCGGGCCACGAAGATCGAGTGGCTTTGCCGTTCGATCTCCCAAGGAACCTATCGAGCGTATGTCCGGAATGAAATCGACTCAGCTCTTGCTCTCATCGATCTAATGGACACCGCCCAACATGTTGACGAGTCCCCCGAGTTTTCGGAGCAGTACGACTTGATCTTAGCGCGAGCCGCCTTCTGCATCCGCCACATGCTCGCGGTGTGGAAACTCCACCCTACGGACAAAGTTGACCAGTGATCCTCTGGGGGAAATGTCCACCTTAAATCAGGAAATGTCAGAGTCGCCGACGATGGGCAAAGTGAGGGCCATTCCAAAGCTCAGTGGTCTCCATCATTACTACACTCGACGCGCTGCTTGAGTCCGATCTGCTAGGAGGGTATTGTCAAGTTGAGGTCTCAAGCTCGAAGCGGACCGCTAGATGATGGGGCTTGAGCGCGCGGCGTTGCCAACATCTTGGGGTCGGATCGGCTGTGCCTTCTATTTATTCATCCGCGCGCACCGAACTTGATTAGTCTCCGGTCTGCCGGGACCATGCCGGCATGATTTCGTCGTTTGTTCGCGCGCTCGTCTCTGCCCGTCGGGAAGCCGCATGAGTATTTTGACCTCACGGGACCAAAAGGACGAAGATACAGACAGTGAGTCGCGCTGGGAGGACCACGTTGGCGAAGCGCGTAAGGTGGTTCGCGACGAGCTTCAGCTCGGTCGACCGCCGGCAGACCTGCACGAGGTGTTGGCAGAGATCGCCTTGGCCGGCCCAGGTACGACTGCCTTGCGTGCGTTGGCCCGAGTAGCCGGAGGAGGAGAGCGCTTGGCCTCCTCGGCGGTCCGTGATGGGGCGGCGTGGGTAGCATGGAGCTCCCGAACCCCGTCGTGTCCAAAAATACAAACGAATTCAAGACTGGCGCGCCAGGCCGTTTCGATCGTCATCGCCCCGTGGCGAGTCCCAGATCTGGGGCGTGTCGGAGGCGATGTCGGCGATTCAGGTTCCCCGTACGCACAGGGAAAACACCGTCCAGCAACGGGATGCCACGCTCCCGGGCGGAGACCTGGATCCAGGCCCGGGCCGCACATGGACCAGAACGTGCTAGGGCAGCTACGCTGCGGTAGCCTCGGCCTCGATTCTGGGTCTCTCGGGTGGCCTCTTTTCCGCCGCCGGGCGGCCCTGTCAGCGGCCCGCCACCCTATTTGGCGCAAACGTGGCACTCGAAAATCGGGATTAGAGACGAATGCCGAAAATGAGGCCCGTTCGGCCCTTCTAGCGCGTCTCTGGTGACACCTACCCTGCCAAACCCCGCCAACCGCGCGGAAAATCTCACCCGTCTCTGCAGTGCCACAATTTGCAAGACTGGGTGGCGGATGGTGCAGTTCGGAGCTATCCGGTCTCGGCTAGCAGCCATCAATAACAGGGAATTAACACGGAATTTGGGCCATTTTGAGGCTGATCGAGCCATTTTTCATGTGGTAACCATCGGTATTTTAAATGGTTAGATGGCAATTCCCTGTTCCGAAAGAACAGGGAATTTAAGATGACCTAACAGGGAATTTGAAATAGGCGAACAGGGAATTGAGATGAGCGAACAGGGAAATGTTACGAGCAGCACGTGAGGGATTCCATTTGACCGCACGGATGGTTTCTTCCCTGCCGGTCAAAAGAGTCCCATCTCCGACCTGGGGGCAAGAATGTCTGGGTCGTCGTTCCGAACGCTGTTCACTCTGGTGCTAACGGCACGCTTCTCGTTAAGGGCCGCCATAGGGTTCACGTACCAAGTCGAGTAGCCTTAGCACCGGCGATGTTGGGTCGAGCCAGTCGTCGAAACGGTCGGGAGCGATGATTGCGGGCTGTCGATGGTGAATGTCGGCAAGCTCTGGAGAGGCCGTCGTCGTGATGATGGTGAAGGATTCGAGGGAGTTGTTGCCCTTGCCCTGACCTTACCGTCCGGCTGCGCGCTCGAAGGTGCTTCCGCAGTCAAGTGTTGGTGGCCGCCGCGTAACCTATTCGTGTGCAGAGTTTCGCCTGATTTCGAGAGGCGCAGTTCTTTCGTCGATGCCGGCTGGGCCGAGTTTTGGCACAGGACGGGATCTGCTTTTTTGCGGATCACAGCCTAACTGGCTGTCCGCCAGAGTCCTGATTGAATGAGATTTCAGGCTCTAAATATTCAGTGAGCAAACACCTGCCGGGAGCGGGCTCAGCCCTCGGCGGGCAGACGAAGACCGAACTCGACCGCGATCTCCCGTAGCTTCGCCTGGATCCGCTGGACGTTGTCCGGTCCCATGCGAAGAAGCTGTCTCTGAACGGGCGGGAGGTCTTCGATCCACTGCTCGGAGTAAGTGTAGTTGACGCTTACTGTCTCGACGGCCATATCACCCCGAACAATGGGTGTTTTCAGAACGACCGTGAAGGCCATGGTTAGAACGTCCTCGAATGGCCGCTCGCCGTAGCCGAGTTCCTGATACGCCTCGTCGATCAGGGGTCTCACATTGCGGTACGTTTCGACGAGGCCAGCGGAATCGAGGGAAACGAGGAGGTCGACGTACGTGTTATATCGATAGTAGCTCTCCGCGTCGATGACGAGTCGGCCCGAGTGGGAGGCGACCTTGAACCGCTCCTCCGGTCGTAGATGCGGGAACAGACGAGCCGGGCTGAGCCCTTCCGCAACGTTGGCCACGACGACCACCGCTTTGCGAACGAGCTGCTCGGTCACCACAAACGACGCCAGCACGGGATGTGCGGAGAGCTTCTCGACCATCGCGCGGACGAAGTCATCGCTGGTGGACAGCGGTGGCAAAACGATCGGCGCCGCCTCGGGTAGAGCTCCCGTCTCGCCGGACGGTGGCGCAGCCGGCTCTGCCACGGTGCTCGTCGGCGCCTCGAGTGCGTCGGGAGCCTCGTCGATACCTCCGCCAGTAAGGAGAAAGTACAGGACGATTCCCACGACAAAAGCAATCCCGACGACTCCGGCAGGGACGAGGAGCCAATGCCGGAGGGACTTGCCATCGTCCGTCAGGACGGGTTCGGAAACCGCACTTTCTTCCGGCTGCTCGATGTTCCGGTCTTCCGAATCGGACGGCATTTATTAGTTCCTCTCGCGCTTGAGAGCGAACGTGGAGGAGCAGCCCCAGAGGTCTGCTCCCAGACCCGCCGCAGGCTGGCGAGGTCCAAACCGTCCAGAACGACATTCCTGGCTAACCCCTGTATCCTTCAGCATCACCCGACGTTCGCTCTTTTGCGCCGCAAAGTCCAGTCTAATGGGGTGTCGGCATCGGTGGCGTTTTCTTCTGCCCGCCGATACGCGTTCTTCCTTTTTTGCGGATCACAATCTTCTCCAACCATTCAAAAGGGCCGAGTTTCGGCACAGGACGCCATTCCAAAGGTTGGTGGTCTCCATCATTATTACACTCGACGCGCTGCTTGAGTCCGATCTGCTCGGGACGGCTGCAGAACTTCGCACCAGCTTACACCTCCACCCCTGAGTAGAGCCGACGCCGGCTCTCAAAACGTCCTACATGAAGATGACCAGAGCGTCCTGGTTGCAGGCAGTTTGACAATCTCATGCAGCTCAAGTTTATGGAAGGGACAGGTAGCCTGAGTCAGCTTGGTCGCTCGCGTTAACTCGGCTGGTCGCCGAGAAGTTCGTCCTCAGCACCTTACCTCGCGCGCTGACCACGCTCTCCAGCATGTGCTCGAGGGCGGTCCGGGCCCTAGAGTCCAGTCCCGGACTAATGATGATGATGGACAACCCACCCTGGTCTCGAATCAGGCCGCCGTCTCGGGGTCGGGCGCGCTCGCATCGACGAGCGCCCAGCTAATGCAACGTTCCGCGTCATCAAGACAACTAGCCGCGCCGGAATCCTTAAAGAATGCTACTCCAGGCTTGACCAGACAGCAGGGAAACTCTAGAGCCAGATCCGCCGGTAGTGTCGCCGCCAACCAGGCCAAGCCCTTCGTCACGCCCCCGCCCGTTCAGGCGGTCACGCAACGAACCAGGACGCGCCGCTCGGCTCCCTCGAGAAGCCAGCCCACCGCGCCGGTCCAGGTGTTCCTGATGCTGAGCGCGTAATAGGGGAATCCTGGCAATGGCACCGCCTTGCCACCGATGGCTACCTCGACGGTAGAACGCAATGCGGCCAGCATCTCGAGTCGTACATCCGAGCGTGGCGTCTTCTCTGTGTGGCAGGTTGATAGGGTGTAGTGGAACATCACCTCACCGCCGCTCATTCTGGGCCATCCTGGCCGGAGATCTGCTGCCTTGGTGCACAACTCCGATAGAGGCCGAGAACTCGCTTGGCCCCGACTCCCATCATCCGATCATCTCGCTATCAGGCATCCCGAGCGCCGTCATCGTGTTGAGAATCTTGCACCCGATCCTTGCCTCGACTCTCTGTGCCGCCAGCCCTCTCGCTCGCATTGCTGAGCCCACGATAGCCTTGTAGCGATGGAACGTTGTCTCGACTTTGCTCCGTTTGCTGTAGCCCGATTCTGTGTGCCACTTTCGTTTGCCGAGCCGAGCTTCCCCGCTCTGGCCGAGGGTTTCGACTTAATCATTGGTAGAAGAAGGGTTCTATCCCCGCAGCGTTCGGGGGAAGAATCATATCCCCTGCCTCAGTTCTATGCCCTCCATTACTTTGCGCGGTCTTCCGGGGATTGCGAATCGCCATCGTCGACCTCTGGCTCAGCAACCTCTGGCTCAGCAACCTCTGGCTCGGCAGCCTCTGGCTCTGCAGCCTCTGGCTCGGCAGCCTCTGGCTCGGCAGCCTCTGGCTCGGCAGCGTCCGGCTCAGCAGCCTCTGGCTCGGCAGCCTCTGGCTCGGCAGCGTCCGGCTCAGCAGCCTCCGGCTCAGCAGCCTCCGGCTCAGCAGCGTCCGGCTCGGCAGCGTCCGGCTCGGCAGCGTCCGGCTCGGCAGCGTCCGGCTCGGCAGCGTCCGGCTCGGCAGCGTCCGGCTCGGCAACCTCCAGCTCGGCAGCCTCTGGCTCGGCAGCCTCCGGCTCAGCAGCGTCCGGCTCAGCAGCGTCCGGCTCGGCAACCTCTGGCTCGGCAGCCTCTGGCTCGGCAGCGTCCGGCTCAGCAGCGTCCGGCTCAGCAGCGTCCGGCTCAGCAGCGTCCGGCTCGGCAGCGTCCGGCTCAGCAGCGTCCGGCTCGGCAGCGTCCGGCTCAGCAGCGTCCGGCTCGGCAGCGTCCGGCTCAGCAGCGTCCGGCTCGGCAGCGTCCGGCTCGGCAGCCTCCGGCTCGGCAGCGTCCGGCTTGGCAGCGTCCGGCTCAGCAGCCTCCGGCTCAGCAGCCTCCGGCTCGGCAGCGTCCGGCTCAGCAGCGTCCGGCTCGGCAGCGTCCGGCTCAGCAGCGTCCGGCTCAGCAGCGTCCGGCTCAGCAGCGTCCGGCTCAGCAGCCTCCGGCTCAGCAGCGTCCGGCTCAGCAAGAACAGCGGTGATTCGTGGAACTAGCTTATGCAGCAGCTTCTCCACCTGTGCCACCAACTCCGATGTCAGCTCGGCAATCGTTTTATTGTCTTTCATTGAAACCTCTCAAATTCCTGGCATTTCTCAAGCCTGTGGAAGCGCGTTCGTCCGTCGTGAGCGTGAAGGTCTGCGACAGGGCGAGGCGATTGGAGACATCGACGCGGAAGTAGTCGGCGGTCAACGTGAACGGCCCGGTATCGACGACCAGCCCGACCGTCGAGTTGAACGACGTCTCGGGCTGGAGCGGCTGGCCGCCCCGCAACTCCGCGGCCCTGAAGGTGGACGGCACGTTGGCGCTGTCGACCAGTTCCAGTGTCTCAGGGTCGATGGTCGTCTGTACGTTGAGCGTGTTCTGCTGGCCGGGCGTCGGCGCGCGGAACCCGGTGCTCACGCCGCCACGCACCGAGACGGCGTCGCCCAGCCCGTAACGGACCGACAGCTTGCCGTTCGTCGTGGCGCCGAAGATGTCGAAGTGCTCGAACCTGACAGCACCGCCGACCGTCCACCGGGGCCCCGCAGCTCGACGTCGCCGTAGAGCGCGACGTTGCTGCGGGTCCAAGTGCCGGCCGTATAGTCGGGAAATCCGGGAAAGCCGTTGGAGCCGGAGACGAAGCCCTGCGCGGCGTACGGGCCGACGTCCCACGACGGCCGTCCGCCGGCCCCGATCGTGAAGCGCTCGTCACGCCACTCAGCGCCGCCGGCGACGTTGATCATGTCGCTGGCGGCATAGGAGAGGTCGAAGTTGAGATTGATCTCCTCCTGCCGGTACAGACCCGGGTCGAAGTCGCGCGGGGTGTCGGGGCCGAGCGACGCGTTGACGGTGTTATTGAAGAAGAAGTCCGACTGGTGGGCGCCGTAGCTGGCGCTCGCATCCCAGGTCAGGCCGTTGGCTGCGAGCCGGCGCAGCCCGGCGACCCCCGACATGTCGCTCACGTGGCCGCCGAACTGTGGGGTGAAGCCTCCAGGCGCGATCTCTTGAAAGGAGAAGCAGTTGGGGTCGGCGAACACCTGCTCGAGGGCTGCCTGATCCGGCACGTTGTCGGTGATCCTCACGGTGGGGCAGTTGGCGGAGCCCATGCCGTTCGCGGCGAGCATGTCGCCGATGAGCAGCGTCTCGCCTCCATCGAGGCTGTAGATGTTCTGCCGCGAGTTGGGATTCCGGAAATAGAAGCCTTCGGTCACCTTTTTGTCGGCGTAGTTGGCATGGCCGTAGAACTGCAGGCCGTTGGTGTGCAGGTAGCTGAAGTTGCCGAAGAGCTTCAGATCGTCCTCGATCGTCGGGTTGCCCCAGATCTGCGCCGGGTCGGCCACGGCGGTGTTGCCGGCCGCGATGAGCGCCGCTGCGTCGGCGCGCTGCTCGCTGCGGTTCGTCGGATCGGCGTTGCCGTACTCGAGGCTGAGGTTGGCGAAGCCGCTCTGGCCGAGCGGTAGCCCAACATTGCCGGCGACCGTGTACGCGTCGCCGTCGCCCGCGCGGTAGGTGCCGGCGTTGAACTGGATGCTGCCCCCCGCCCGGTCGTCCTTGAGCAGGAAGTTCATCACGCCGGCAATTGCGTCCGAGCCGTACTGTGCCGAAGCGCCGTCGCGAAGCACCTCGACCTGCCGCAGGGCGATCGACGGGATAGTCGAGATGTCTGGGCCTTGCGCGCCATCCGTCACGCCGGCGAACCAGGCGATGACCGACGAGCGGTGACGGCGCTTGCCGTTCACCAGGACTAGAGTATGGTCGTGGGCAAGGTTGCGCAGGCTGGCCGGCCGCACGAGCGTGGCCGCGTCACTGATCGGATGCGTCGCAACGTTGAACGAGGGCACGAGGGTCCGCAACTGGTAGTCGAGCGAGGTGCCGCCCTGGCGGACGATATCCTGGAACGGGATGGCGTCGATCGGCACCGGGGACTCGGTCACCGACCGGGGCTGTGCGCGGCTGCCGACGACAACCACGTGCTGCTGGATTCCCTCCACCGACATCACGACATCGAGGGCAACTGTGGCCCCGGCGCTGATCTTCACACCGTCGCGCACAAACGTGCTAAAGCCGGGCAGGGTCAACGCCACGTTGTACGTGCCGGACTGAAGCGCGGTGATGGTGAACATGCCGGTGACATCAGTGATGGCGGTCTGGAGCGCCCCGCCGGCCGCCGTGCTCCGCACCTCCACGGTCACGCCGGGCAGCACAGCACCCGTGGCGTCTTTGACCGTGCCGCTAATAGTCCCGTCCTCCTGGGCGCTGACGCTCGGAGCGAGCGCCAGCGCGGCGAGGACCGCCGAGGTGATCATGACGATTGACTGTCGGCGAGACTGAGGCATCTTCTTTCCCTTTCAGCGCCTCGGGAGTGGAGGCAGGCTCCTTCACAGGATTTGCTGTCGGTCAGCTGTAAGTCACTCAAAACACGCGATTCTACTACGAATACGTGTGATATTCACGTATTCTTTAATCGATGGTCTCGGGATGGAGCAGGTCCTTACCGCACCGCACTCCCTGTGCCTTCTATTTATTCATCCGCGCGCCCCGAACTTGATTAATCTCCGGTCTGCCGGCACCATGCCGGCATGATTTCGTCGTTGGTTCGCGCTCTCATCTCTACCTTCAAGGCTCGTCGCGAGCTGGCTCTCGAGAATGTCGCTCTTCGGCAGCAGCTCGCCGTGCTCCGCCGTTCCGTGAAACGGCCGCGGCTCTCGAAGGTCGACCGCGGGTTTTGGGTGCTATTGCGCAGAATCTGGACTGACTGGGAGAGCGTCCTCGTCATCGTGAAACCTGAGACGGTCATCCGCTGGCACCGTTGTGGGTTCAGACGATATTGGACTTGGAAGAGGCGACGGCGTAGGCCCGGACGACCAGGCGTCGCTCCCGAAATACGTGAGCTGATACGGAACATGAGCAGGGCCAACCCTCTCTGGGGAGCTCCCCGCGTGCATGGCGAGCTGGCGAAGCTAGGCATCTCCATTTCCCAGGCAGCCGTCTCCAAGTATATGGTTCGTCATCGCACCCCACCGTCCCATACTTGGCGGAGCTTTCTCGATAATCATGCAAACGACTTGGTGTCGCTCGACTTTTTCACTTTGCCGACTGCAACCTTCAGAGTTCTGTTCGTCTTCATCGTCCTTCGCCACGAGCGTCGCCGTATCGTTCATTTCAATGTCACCGAGCATCCTTCCGCCGAGTGGACGGCGCAGCAAATGGTCGATGCTTTTCCATGGGACACGGCGCCTCGGTACCTGGTACGGGACCGAGACCAGACCTACGGAGCGTACTTCGATAGTCGCGTCGACGGTCTCGGGATAGAGCAGGTCCTTACCGCACCGCGCTCCCCGTGGCAGAATCCATTCGTCGAAAGGATGATCGGCTCCATTCGACGTGAGTGTCTCGACCACGTGATCGTCCTTGATGAGCGGCACCTGAAGCGAATCCTACGCAAATACGTCGACTACTATCATTCGTGCCGGACTCATTTGTCGCTTGAGGACGCGCCTGAGCCTCGCCGGGTAGAGTCACCGGCGATGGGCAAAGTGAGAGCCATTCCAAAGGTCGGTGGTCTCCATCATTATTACACTCGACACGCCGCTGCTTGAGCCGATCCGCTCGGGACGGCTACGGGACTTCGCGCCAGCTTACACCTATACCCCTGAGTAGATCCGACGCCGATCCTCGAAACGTCCTACATGAAGACGACCCAAGCATCCTGGTTGCAGGCAGCTCGCTAATCTCACGCAGCTCGAGTTTATGGAAGGGACACCAGATCTGGGGCGTGTCGGAGGCGATGTCGGCGATTCGGGTTCCCCGTACGCGCAGGGAAAACACCGTCCAGCAACGGGATGCCACGCTCCCGGGCGGAGACCTGGATCCAGGCCCGGGCCGCACCTGGACCAGAACGTGCTAGCCGGCTACGCCGCGGTAGCCCTGGCCTTGATTCTGGACCCCTCGGGTAGCCTCTTTCCCGACGCTGCACGGCCCTGTCAGCGGCCCGCTCCCCCCTTTGGCGCAAACGTGGCACTCGAAAATCGACATTAGAGACGAATACCGAAAATGAGGCCCGTTCCGCCCTTCTCGGTCGCAGCAACGGTTTCCCAATGGGCGGCGAGAAACGTGCGCCACGGCGTCCGCTCACCTCGCTCCGGCGCGGGCTCGATGCCATGTTCTCGCAGAATATTGGCGATGGTGCTCCTGGCTACGGTATGGCCGAGATTCGAGAGGGCGCCGCGAATGCGTGTATACCCCCACCTCGGATTCGACTTCGCCATCCCTACGACAAGCTTGCTAATCTCGGCCATGACCCGGGGCCGTCCGGGCTGTTTCCGCCGCTCGCTGTAGTCCCACTTCCGCGCAATCAGCCTTCGGTGCCAAGCCAGCAGGGTTTCCGGTGTGACGATACCGGCGACTTCTGCCAAGAGTTTCCGACCAAGCGCCTTACCCTTTACCGCGAGCCGACGTCGCTCGGCGTCCGTCAGGCGAAGCTTCTTCCCGCAAAGCCGAGCTTTGAGGACTTTGTTCTCCTCGAGCAAGTAGATAATAGCGGCCTGTTGGTCACGCTGGAGCCAACCAGCGATGGCGACGACCAACAAGGTCAAGGGCTGGACCGGCGTGCTCATGACCGAGGATTCTAGCTCCCATTGGCCAATCAAGCGTAGATACGTCTATTCCGAAACGTCCCGGCGAGCTGGTCTTGAGTTCGTTTGTATTTTTAGATACGACGGGTGTCGGTTGCCCCTCGTCGAGGAGCGCCTACGCATCCGGCGCCCAACCAAGAACGGCCTCGATGCTCCTGCGGTACTCTGTATCGATTTGTCTCGGCGCTCGTCGAATATACTCCTCCGCGCAGTCGCGTGTTGGTCCACGGAGGTCCGCCAAGTACTCGACGACCGTCTCCGAAGAAGGACATTCCTCCTGCCCATTCCACCGCGGACGCAACTTCGTCCATATCACATGGTCGATTCCTCTGCACTCGGCCCATGTATCGATTTTGAGAATGCACGGTGAGCCTTGACCACCCCTGGACCAATGTCCCGTGCTCGTTTCAACCCTCTCGGAAGGAATGCCTTCACGCTCCGCCAGTTTCCTTCTGGCAACGTCCACATCGGCCACCGTCATCAGCGCCCAGAGGCTGCGAACGGGCTCCGCAGCGTCATGCAGCACGAGCGTTACCCGACCGTCCTTCGATTGACGGGCGAACTCCACCCGAACGAGCGGACCATCTGTGTGCCACACGCGTCGGACGGGAAGTGCACCGGGACGCCAGATCAAGGAGCCCCAGCCGAGACATGCGATCATGAGGTGAGGCTATCACGTCACTGATGAGAACCGCGTCGGATCGCGCGGTGGCGTGAACCCGCGGACGGCGTTACGGGTGTCGGCCGGTGCATGCCCCGCGGCACCCGTCGCCGTCGCCTGCTAAGCGTTGACGTTCCGTCTCAAGGAATCCGCTCGGGGGCGAACCTACACCGTAGCCCGTCGTGTCCCCCAAGAAAAACAAACGAACTCAAGACCCGCGCCCGGCCCGTCGCCGAGTTCATCCATCATTAATCATGGAGAGCGCAACCATCAAGGGCTTGGCAACGCGTTTGTATTCTTGGACACGACGGTAAGCGATTTTTTTTTGCAAAGGGATACGTACACATCACCAACAGCAAACAGCGCAAGCACCAGCACAGGACGGGAACGCGGCTCGACTGGCTCCCGCTCCGAGCAGTACGACGTACAGGCCATCTCGTACGGTCTTGGGCGAATCTCGTACCTGCTATTATCCAGCGAAGCCCGGCCGCATCGTACGCGGACAGGGATGGGGCAGGGCTACGTTTTAGTGTCTCACTCGGGGACTCATCTGTTTCATCGGATAGAGGCGACACAGTCGAAAGCACGGAGGCAAATCGTGAGCGACATGACACCGGAAGAAATGAAGAAAGAACTGGAGCGCTTGCAAGCTGAGAATGAAACGCTCAAGAAGCGCAGTGAGAAAGAGCTCTCCCTCAAAGTCAGCCAGAAGGGCGGCGTCTCCGTTTACGGACTGGGCCGTTTCCCGGTGACCTTATACAAGGAGCAGTGGGAGAAACTGCTCGAGATGACAGATGACATCCGCGCCTTCATTCAAGAAAACAAAGCCCAGCTCAAGACCAAGGATTCGTAACTCGTCCTGTGCCAAAACTTGATCCACTGGCAACGTTACAAATCGGCATCTGAGCGACGCCACTTCCGGGACATCGCCCTGGTGAGAACTACTTCCGGCTGCTCGTGACACTTCCCTTCAATGGACGGTGGGTTTGCCCACGGCGATAGTGGAAAGGGTCTGTTGGCGGGCGCGCTTGCAGGCAAGCATTACTGCGTGCAGTTCTTTCTCTGCGATGTGTGAGAGCTTCCCAACGTCCTTGAGAATTCCCCTAAGGTCCCCCTCTGGCGCCGACTCTCTCTCCAGGAGATCGATGATACCGCGGGTCATGGCATAGATCTTGCTGAGGTTGTCCAGAGCCTCGTTGGCCCGTTCGGGCAGATCCATGAGCTCCACGTCACCGAACAGTCCGTCGATGAAGCCTTCGAGCTCCTCGGTGCGGGTCCGGCACAAGCGGCGAATGTCATCCGTATCCGGCTTAGCCTCCATCCGTGTCAAACGGAATGGCTTGGTTGCCGATTGATGCCTTGCCAGTTCGTTCCAAAGCCCCATCAGGGACTCGAATAGCTCACTGGCTGCGCCGACATTGTCGAACCCCGGCAACTCACCTTCCCAACAGCTCTCTATAGCTCGGAGTGGCGATGCGTCGAGCTTGGGCGTCGCGATGTTGCCGAGGAGTCGTGTGCGGACGACATGGAATGACGTCGGGCACGCATAACGTTTCAATAGAGCGCGAACGGCCTTGTCGCCAGCGTATCGGAGGGAACGTTTCTTCATGCTCGATCCAATATTCTCACGATTGACCTGCTTCACCAATCCGCTCCCTGGATGAAGTGATTGTCCATCAGTAAATTCCCGGAATCTTTGGATTGGCCGCGACTACGGTTCGCAGCGTCTCGATCACCGTCGCGTCCCGCGACGATAGCAGTCCGTTGGTCACGCTGGATCCAACCAGCGATGGCGACCACCAACCATGTCAAGGGCTGGACCGGCATCCTCATGACCGAGGATTCTAGCTTCCATTGGCGAACCAAGCCTATACACGTCTAATCCGAAACGTCCCGGCGAGACGGTTTTGAGTTCGTTTGTATTTTTGGACACGACGCCCACGCGGGCGCTTCCACCGCGACAAGAACGTCTTCCCCTCTACGCTTTCGACGCTCCGTCGAGTCGATCACCAATAACGAGGGTAGCTGACTGATCGTGAAGCCAAGAAGCGCTTCACTCTAGACGATCACGCCGCGGCGACAGCCGGGGTCGAGTGCCGCAAGGACGTGAGGGTTCTCGACGAGACTCCCGGAGCCTATAAGGCGTCGTGTCCAAAAACACAAACGAACTCAAGACCCGCCTGGACTGCAACAAGCAGGTGCAGATGGCTAAACAGCCTGGAGGGCATAAGTGGCCAGCCCGATGGCCGCCACATGGTCGTTGCCCCCAACGACCTCGAGCCGGCAGGTGGCGAGCGAGCGTCCCTTGCGGACGACCTCTCCAATGGCGAGCAGGTCTCCCTGGACTCCCGCCAGCAAGCTCATCTTGAACTCCACCGTCTTGACCGTGGAGCCCGGCGAGACCGAACCCACCGCGAAGTTACCCGCCGTGTCCGCCAGCAGACCGATGAGACCCCCGTGGATGACGCCATGCCTTTCTTCGAACTCGGCCCGGAACGGCAAACGCACGCGCGCCACGCCGTTCTCGCAATAGCTGAGTGTCATGCCCAGGTAGCGGCTGATCGGAGCCGCCGCGAAGAGTTGTTTGAGTTTTTCGAGATGCGCGGAACGTTCCGTCGTTTCACCCACCCGCTGGTGGCGGACACCTTCGGGCAGAGGAACCGGCACCGGCTTGGGTTCATTGCGGGGAGCCGAACGAGGCCGTGCAGCGGCTTTCTTGCTAGCAGGCCTCGAAAGGATCTCTCTCTTCCCTGGTCCTTCTTTCATATCGAGACACGCTCCACGATGTTGCGAGTGACGTGCTGTCTACGCCGGTCATAGATCTGTGTGGCCCGAGGGGTTGGAGTGTCCGGCCAGATACTGCACGTCCTCCAGGGGCAGGTTCTGGCTGAGTATATCCGTGATCTCCATCACGCGGATGAATAAATAGAAGGTACAGCGCATATTTAGAATCAATGACTTACATGAGTGTTCCCAGATCTGCCAGCCGGCGGCCGTGATGGGTGATTCCCGGCGACAGACGAAGCTGATGAGAGGAAGATGTTCTGAAATTCACTTCAAGCGATTACACTATTGCTCTCGTCGTAAACTCGGCCATCCGACTCTATAACCATTGCCTCCGAGCCGTCGGGCCTGCGCTTCCAACTCAACGTGTAAGGCACTTCCTCACCGTCAATATATATACTTGCCGCTCCAGTGGCACCAGGCTCGATCCCCACAATCTTGATTACGTGTTTCTTGTCGCCAGTCGACGCCCGCACGCCACACACTGATGCCGCCATTATCATCCGTTCCACCAAGTACTTCAGTTGCGAAATTTCGCACCCCAGGCCATCCGCGCGGTCGTCTCCTGTGTGAACCGCCTGGCCCCGAATCCGAGACAGCCCCTTTACGACCTCAGTATCACCTTCATGCAATTTGACGCCGAACGCCTTTGCGAACAACTCTAGTCTCGTCCGTATAGGCCACGTATTGTTCAGGAGCCGTCCCTTCAGCAAGTCCCTAAAGACTCCCGCCTTATCTGTTTTGTCGTCGTCGTCGCCAATCTCGTCGATCGCCTTGAGAAGCGCCTTCTTGATGTCGACACGGCGCTTGTCGAATATCGGAGGATATTCTATCGCGCAAAGCACAGCTTCGAGAGCCGTCCACACGGGCAATAATCGGTACTCATCCTCCAGCGTGCGGGCTGCTTCAGCCAGCCAATGCACCGCAGTCTGCACGGCGTTCGCTATTCTGTTTTCACGATCACTCCGCGCGCTGGACTCCAATTGCTCAACGGCATCCCCGGATGTCGCCACTCGCTGGAAGTGGCGAAAAAATATTCGCAATCTCTCTTTCGCCGTCCGCAACTGCGCCTTATTGTGGCGTTGTTGCACGGCCCGGAGCAAATCGCTGACCTCCCTGTGCCGGTTGCAGAGTCACCCGGCGCAGTACGTATCGGGCATCCCGAGCGCAGCCATCTTGTTGAGTATCTCGCACCCAATTCGGTGTTCAACTCGTTGCCTCGCCAACGTTCGAGCCCGCATCTCCGGCCCGATGATCGCCTTGTAACGATAGACCGCGTTCTCCACCATGCTTCGCTTGGTGTAGCCTGAGAGCTTGTACCATTCACGTCGGCCGTGTCTTTCGATTGCACGAATATGGCGATCGCGCTCCTGCATGGCGGTGTTCGAATTCTGACTGAGCGTCGCGTTTCGTTGCGGCGGAATCACCACGCGCGTCCTTCGTCCAGGACTGTGCGCTTCGATGGCTTCGTAGACCGCTTCCTTGTCGTATGCACTGTCCGCCGCCACCGACACTAGAGGTGCTTGAATCTGTGTTAGCAAAGCGGGGACTCGGGTTGCGTCGCGAGCTCGTGACGCCGTCAGTTCGGACGCAACAATGTTCCCTGTCTCGCGATCAACGGCGATGTGCAACTTGCGCCATGCGCGCTGCTTTGGCGGTTTGCGAGCGTTTCCAACATGAATCCTCAAGCCCGTGCTATCGATCATCAGGTGGATGGGTTGAGTGCTCGCGGCTTTCGGAATCCGCAGCTTCTTGCGGAGCAACCTCGAGCGCCGACACAACGTCGAGTAGTCCGGGATCTCGATACCGAGCCCGAGAAGCGAGGCGATCGAGTGCAAGAAGCCTTCGGTTTGTCGGTAGGCGAGCTTGTACACCATCCGGACAACCAGGCCCGTTTCAATCGCCATGTCTGAATAGACCCGTTGACCGCCAGGCTTACCGGTCTTGTCGGCCTTCCAGTTCGCGATTGCCTCCTCGTCAAACCAGACTGTCAAATCGCCCCGGCGGCGCAGCCCTTCGTTGTATTCCGCCCAGTTGCGAACGTGGTACTTCTTCTGCTTCGCGTGCTTGTACTGGCAGCGCTTGGGATACTTCATGCTCGAACATACCTCGGCCACCACCATAGGCGGATTTCGCTCTCAGCCAGAGCGGTGCAACAACGCCCAAGGGCGCAAGAGCTTGACCCAGCGGTGTTGATGGTGAGGACCATGGAGATCCCGCTGTATCCCCTTGACTAACAGTGCATCATACTGTAATATGTTCTTATAGGGAGGATAGTGTGATGCAAATAACGTGTCGGTTGTCCAAGAACGACGAAAAAGCACTGCGTTTAATACAGAAAGCTATGAAATTTTGGGGCGCTTCAGTCTCGAAAAGTGATGGCGTGAGGATGGCGCTCGCGACCGTTGCCAAGCAAATAAGAGCAGGTAAACTCGAGTTCGTTCACAGTTCGCAGAAAGAAGAAATTAGTGAGGATAGCGCTGCCGTCACCGTAACGCTGAAGTGATGACGCGAGCGCAGGAGAACGATCTACGGTTGTTGGAGCCGTGCAAAGTGAGCTGCGCACGTCCAGCACGGGGGGCCGGGTGGTCTGGCCCCCGCAAGTTTGAGTCCGGCAAGGTTTACTGGCGTTCTCCTGCCGGCCTTGGGTGTGCGCTGGCCTACCCCGGGCCGTGCGCACAGTGGTAGCACGGGCGACGTGTACTCGTCGTCGTCGTCGTCGTCGTCCGTGCTTCCGCATTTAGCCTAACGAAAGGAACGAGCAATGGAACGGAAGGACAGAGATCTTCAAACGATCCTGAGTGAGGATGGCAAATCATCCCTGATGTTCGACAAGGCCAGAGCAGAGGAACACCGAACAGAGCGAGCAACTGCTTTCGATCATGGGCATATCGTCGCTATCTGGAAAACTGAATTCAACAACTATGTTCGGTGCATCGAAGCCGCGGACAGCGACGATCATCATTGGCAGCAGATATCCAAGGGCAGTGCACACATTCATTTCTCTGAACGTGGACTTCATCAGGCGTTGTTGCACGGCCCGGAGCAAATCGCTGACCTCCCTGTGCCGGTCGTAGAGTCACCCGGCGCAGTACGTATCGGGCATCCCGAGCGCAGCCATCTTGTTGAGTATCTCGCACCCAATTCGGTGTTCAACTCGTTGCCTCGCCAACGTTCGAGCCCGCATCTCCGGCCCGATGATCGCCTTGTAACGATAGACCGCGTTCTCCACCATGCTTCGCTTGGTGTAGCCTGAGAGCTTGTACCATTCACGTCGGCCGTGTCTTTCGATTGCACGAATATGGCGATCGCGCTCCTGCATGGCGGTGTTCGAATTCTGACTGAGCGTCGCGTTTCGTTGCGGCGGAATCACCACGCGCGTCCTTCGTCCAGGACTGTGCGCTTCGATGGCTTCGTAGACCGCTTCCTTGTCGTATGCACTGTCCGCCGCCACCGACACTAGAGGTGCTTGAATCTGTGTTAGCAAAGCGGGGACTCGGGTTGCGTCGCGAGCTCGTGACGCCGTCAGTTCGGACGCAACAATGTTCCCTGTCTCGCGATCAACGGCGATGTGCAACTTGCGCCATGCGCGCTGCTTTGGCGGTTTGCGAGCGTTTCCAACATGAATCCTCAAGCCCGTGCTATCGATCATCAGGTGGATGGGTTGATTGCTTGCGGCTTTCGGAATCCGCAGCTTCTTGCGGAGCAGCCTCGACCGCCGAGACAACGTCGAGTAGTCCGGGATCTCGATACCGAGCCCGAGCAGCGAGGCGATCGAGTGCAAGAAGCCTTCGGTTTGTCGGTAGGCGAGCTTGTACACCATCCGGACAACCAGGCCCGTTTCAATCGCCATGTCTGAATAGACCCGTTGACCGCCAGGCTTACCGGTCTGGTCGGCCATCCAGTTCGCGATTGCCTCCTCGTCAAACCAGACCGTCAAATCGCCTCGGCGGCGCAGCCCTTCGTTGTATTCCGCCCAGTTGCGAACGTGGTACTTCTTCTGCTTCGCGTGCTTGTACTGGCTGCGCTTGGGATACTTCATGGTCGAACATACCTCGGCCACCACAAGAGGCGCATTTTGCTCTCAGCCAGAGCGGTGCAACAACGCCACGATGAGGCGGTAGCTGTTGCCAAAGATGTCGTTGAGTTAGCCTATCGCGTCCGTGAAGCTGTGAATGACGATCTTGATCGCCGCCGCCGTCGCTAGTGCTCAGCCCGGTGTTTGATGAAATGCGGGTTGTGATCTGCAAAAAAGAAGATCACGTATTGACGGGCAGACTACCCGTCGTTGATTCCGCGGTTTAGACCCGCCAGGATTGCCCGTTTCGCGACGAACGGATGAGGTGATCCGACGTCATTGTAAACGTGGAAAGGTTCGCTCTCGCGTCAGCTCTCGAATTTTGTGTCAGCTTTCGTCAACGCCGTCGTGTCGAGATTGTTCTCTTCCGATGGCGATACCAGAACGTTCTAGCCTCGTTCTGACATCTTGACGGCATGGGCGAGCTCCGTCGCGATGTCCAGCCACGCGGCTAGCTCGGTGGCGCTCGGCGCCAGCTCGTAGACGTGGTGATGGCACGCGTTGCTCAGCCCGGACCAGGTGTAGGCAACCCGACCGGCGAGTCCGTCCGTCGTGAGATAGGTCGGAAGACACACGAGCTGGGCGCGCATGGAGGTGGTCTCCATGCCGGGAAGTCGCTTCGTCCACCACTGCGCCAGTGAGGCTTCGAGGGCCTGGCGGCCGAGATGGGCGGCGGCACGAGGCCAGATTCCCTTCGCGTTGGCGTCGGGCCGCGAAAGTAGACCTTTGGCGGCGTCGAGGAGGTCCTCGGGGGTGTAGTCGGTGACGGCGATCATGCGAGTTTCACGAGCTCGCCTGCGAGCTTGTCCACGTTGCGCACGAAGCTAAGCGCGTCGCCTCCGGGAAAGCCCTTGTGGGCGCCCTCGTTGCAGAGCTTGACGGTGTCGATCTGCCACGGACCGAAACGGTTTTTAATGCCGTTGTAGACGTCGCTGGCCTTTTCCGCGTCATCGAAAAGCGCAAGGGCCAGGCGCGGGACGAGCTTCGTGTGGGTGTCGAAGAGCTCCTCGACGGATTCGTGCGAGTCGCCTCGTGTGAGATGACGGCGACGCACGACGTCGAGACAAGCGGCCTCGAGACTATGTCGGCACAGGCTCGGGACGACGCGCTCGCGCGCGATCTTGGGCAGGTCCTTGGTGCTTACGAGGGAGAAGGCGTCATCCAGGTACTGACGCATGGGATTTTGCACCTTGCGGAGCTCGACAAGCGAGCCTTCTCGTCGCAAGACCTCGACGATCGTGGCGGGGACCTCGAGGCGCCGCACGGCATCGGGCAGGCGGTCGTCGTGGGTGAAGACGACGACCTGGCGATCGATGGCCACCTCGCCTAGGACTTTGGCGAGGCCGTCGACGCGAGCGGGGTCCATGGACTGAACCGGGTCGTCGATGACGAGGAATCGGAACGGGCTCGCCTCAAGGGTCGCTCTGGGGAGAAACAAAGCGAGCGCGAGCGAATGAAGCTCGCCCTGGCTCATGACGCCGAGGGCGGCACCTTCGGTGCCGTCGACGGTCACGTCGAGGCTCACTTTGCGGGACGTCGCCTTGCCTTCGAAGGTAACGTCTTCGAGCTCGACGCTGCTGCGGGTTCTCAAAAGCTCCCAAATACCTTTGACCTTCTCTTTGATGGGCTGGAAGCGCTCATTGCGGATGGCGGTGGTAGTGGTCCGGACCCAGTCTTCCGCGGCCTTCAGGTGCTTGACGGTTTCGGTTTCGGACTGCATCTGGCGGGCAGCGGGAAGCCATTCGGCGAGGGAGAGGGCCATCGGTCTCCACTGGTCTTCGCGCTTGGCGAGCTTTTGTTGCGCCTGCTCGCGGAAGAGCTCGAGGGCTAGATTGAGCTCGGGAGCTTGCGTCTCGAGGTGGTTGGCGAGCTCCTCGCCCGTCGAGCTCGACACCTGGTGCCACCCGCTCCAGGCGAGCTGGACGGCGTCAGCGTCGACGCCGAGCTCGCTGGCCATCAATAAGGATGGAGGCAGGGGTGTCGCCGCTGCCTGCGCGACCCGCTCCGCGTCACGAAGCGCGCGGTGCGCTTTCTCGGCAGCGGCAGCCTCTTTTCTGAGCGCCTGGGCTTCCGCCTCGGCCTGGCAGTGCCAAACCTCGTTGAGTGCCGAGGAGCGTCCACAGACGGGGCAGTCCCCGTCTCCGTCGTGGCGGTGGAGCTCGAGGGCTTTGTCCAGAATCTCGGCTCGTCGGCGGGCTTTGTCGGCATCCGTTCCAGCGAGACTCTGTCGATCCTGGACAGCCTGCCGGAGCTGGGCGACGATCTCGGAGACGCGCTCGGGATTCGGCCCCTGAAGCTGGGTGAGCTCCCGAAGCCGCGCGACGGTCGCGTCTGCCTCAGAGACCGCGCCGCCCGCGACGAGGCCTTCGACGGCATCGAGGTTCCATTTCGTGCCCTTGGTGGTCTCGAGGCATTTTGCTGCCCGCTCATCGGGATGCGCCTTGAGCGAGGCGCGGAGCTCTTTGAGTTTGTCCTTGGCCTTCTTGTGGATCTTGCTTCGTGAACCGCGCGCGTCTTTGAGCGCGTCGGCGGCGGCAACGAGCTCTTCGAGCCCGAGAATCGAGGCGAGGGCATCGAAGAGCTTTGAGGGGCCCTCTTCGAGCATGGAGCCGAGCTCGTTGTAGGAAAGAAAAGGACGATAAGTGGCGAGCGGTGTTGCCCAACCGAGCTGAGAGAGGGGACCGGTCTTTCTCTTATGGGCGTGGGTGATCGTGGCCTCGCCAGCCTCGAGCGTGTCGTTCGCGCTCCATTGCCGCGACGCGACGTAGGGGCCCGCCTGGCCGTCAATGAGAAGCGTTGCCTCAATCTTCGTTACGTCGGGTTCATGGAGATTGCGCCAGCCGTCCTTCCAGACCCTACTGCGCTTGGAGCTCCATCTCTGATTGTCGCCGGTAAGGAGGAGCTCGAGCGCCTCCGCGAAGCTCGATTTGCCCGAGCCGTTGCGTCCGACGACCAGCGTCAGCCCTGGACCAGGGGAGAGAGCAAGCTCAGCGCTCGGTCCGACACCGCGAAAACCTTGAACGCGCACGGCGTCGATGTACGCGCGAGCGGGATCTTCCGGTTCAGCGGATTCGGTGGCGGGCGCGGCCGGCGTTTTGCCGCCGAGGCATACCTCGACCTCGCCGAGGAGCGCCGCGAGCACGAGCTCTCTTGCCGTCTCGGACAGGACGACATCCTGCTGGAGGCGTTCGAGGACGTCTGAGTGGAGTTTCGGTGCTTCCGCCATCAAGTGTTGCTACGCCGCGTTTGAATGCTAGCTAGTTCCTGTCCAGAAACACCATAACTTGTGGTGTGCGAGAGACCTATCGAAGATGTGGGTATTATACGTTTTCGGAAGGGGCTTCGTGGGGTTGAGAGCGAATGAAAATCTTGGACGAAACGAGAGGCGAATTGTTAGCAATCCATGGCTATAAGGGGCGGAAGAGTAATAGTTGTTATCGTAATAGGTGTCTTGCCATCATCAGTAGGTTGCAGGTGATGATGGAACTCCATACGTACGATTTAAAAGAAGGCAATGAGCGCCATGTGCATCGGTCGAGGCCAAAGACTCGTTTCAAGAACGAAATGACGCCTTCGATTCCGCAGCGAAATTGCCGCAGGCGTTGATAGACCCAGGAACTCTTGACCATATCGGTCACCGCGAAATGAGCCTTGGTAAAGGCAACATCTTCAACTCCCTTGCCTTTGATGGCTTCCAAGTTTGCCTTTGAAGAAAACGCGCCATCGTAGGCAACCTGGCGCGGGGCCCGTTCGTAGAGTTCGACTTGACGGTCGATCATGGTTTCCGCGAGAGTTGAATCGGACGGATTTCCATCTAAGATCACGCAATCCAAAATCATCGAGGACGAGCCACCAGTCATACACACCTTGTGGCCGTAGAGAGTCTCGCGCCGGTCTTTGCGAATAATGTCGGTGTGTTCTTCGAAGATAGAAACGACCTTCTCCTCCGCAGGCACACGCTCTTCGTCGATCACTCGGCGTTGGGTTTGGTTGATGACTTTCTTGGTGAGGACGAGAAAGTGCTCAAAATCCGCGGCGATCCTCTCCGCGCTCGCTCGCTTCACCGGCTCGGTCAAGCCCGACTCTTCCAACTGTGCTGCAACGCGTTGAGCGGAGCGATAGGTTTCTTCCGTCACCTTCAGTAGATCTCGATAGACGCGACGCCTTTGTTGCTTATCCTTCGCGTTCAGAACTCCCAGTCGACGTCTCTTCGCTCGACGCGTTCGATTGCCGAAGACCACTACTGTACCCAGCAGTTCGCGAGCTCGGCACATCACGCGAGTGAGAACCCGAACACAGTCATAAAGAAGCTCGGAGTCTGTAGGCGGATGAATGTTTGATTCCACTACCGTGCAGTCCACTCGTACTTTTCTTCCCTTTTCGATCCCAGCATCCTCGGCAACGCTCACCAGCTCTCGGTTGATCTGCTCCAGCGTTTCGAACTTCACGGCTTTGATGTTTGCTGCTAGGGTCGACTTCGACGGGGTCGGCTCTATGATGCCGAGCTGGCAAAACGTCCGATAGCTTCGAGAGTCTGCCAAGTGAAACGCCAGCTCCCGATAGGTGAACTGATTCAGCTGCTTCACCAACAACGCCCGGAGAACCTGCTCCGCGCTCATTCCCCCACGACCAACATCGCTCCCTGCCGGTGGGGTGACCGACCTTAGGTCTTGCAGTACCAGCTCATTGAGCTTAGGATGGGCATCGAGTAGCGACGAGATCGTTTCGAGCTCGCGTGCGTGCTCCAGCTCCAGCCAGGGCTCACGTAGATTTGGCTGTGGGTTGATCGTTTTTCGCATTTAGGGCTGGTCTCCTTTGGAGTTAAGTCATTTAGAATCGGATGTTTTCAACGACACGATCCTAATCGACACCCCCTCAGAAGACTAGCCCTAAATTTGCGATTTCTCCTTTTTTCTCAATCCCTTACAGGCTTCAGGACGGGTACTAGCTAGCAGCCCGGTGAAAAAGTCCAGATTCTGCTCACGGAGAAAGTTTGGTGGGCAAGTTCAAGGAAGATGTGATTCGGCGGAACGGCCAAGTTGAGACGCCCGATGGATTGCAGCGGGGCAAAACGTGCGCCTATGGTCGAGACGAAGCGCAATAAAGCAGCGATCAGACTGGCGTTGAGCTCCGCGTATTCCTTCGGCGTGGCCTTGCCGATGAGATTGCGCATCAGAATCCCGAGATTGAATCCGGCCACGTGCGTGAGGAGGCGCTTGAGTATATTTTCGTGTCTTCGCAAATGCGTTCGTCGCATGCCTCCCGCTTCGAGGTAGTGCGCGAAAGGTCGTTCGAGTAACTCGCCGCGACGGCGTATTAATCGCTTACCTCGAGTCCCGCGAATGCGACGTCGGTTCGCGTAGGTGGCGGCTTGCTCGGCCTGTTTGTCCTTCCATTTGCGGCCACCTCGCTCTGGCTCCGAAATGTAGCTCCGGTATTCTTGTTCGACCAGCTCAACCAGGATGTCGTTGCCGTGATAGCCCTTGTCCCCGACCACTTCGCGACCCGCGTCTTCATGTATTCGTTCACAACATTCCGCGTTGTTCGCGAGCTCTTGCAGATTTGACTGCGCTTTTTCCAGCGTATCCGGTAGGCTCTTTGTGTCACCCTTCGCGCCTCCGTGAAGCGTCACGGCAATTACCGCACCTTCCCCGCTCATGTCCACAGCATGCTCGGCTTTGTGCGCCATATCCGTGCCCCCGCTCTTCATTTTCATGATCTCCGCATCCGGCTCGTTCGGATTCACCCACTCCTTGTTCGACCCTTTCTTTGGCCGCTTCTTGTCCAACTTTGCAATGTCCGCTCGGCTCGGCTCTTCGATACCACTCTTGCGCGCAAGCTCCTTCAAATACGATTCGTAGCTTTCCCCCGTGTCTCGACGAACGATTGACCGAAGCGCCGCATTCGCTTCCAGCGTCGTCGCGTCCACACCCAGTGTCTTGCCATCTATCATCCCTCTCGACGCTAGAACTTCTAGCACCCATCCAAATACAGATTCGTGAACTTCCAGCGGAAGTCGATTCCGTATCCGAGACAGCGACGAATGGTCCGGCGTTCGCTCTTCCATTCCAAGGCCAAGAAACTGGCGCAAAGACAGTGAGTCCGAACACCGCCAGCAGATCCCGCGCTCTGAATCGATGCGCTCAAAGTAGCCGATCAACAGCATTCGAAAATACACACCCGGCGGTATGCTCGGCCGACCTTGCTTCTTCGCGTAATACGGCGAGCATTTCGACTCCACAAACGAGTCAAACTCTTCCTCTCGAAGTACCCGCTCGAGTTCCTCATAAAAAGGATGACCAGGACTCGACGCAACCGCATCGTGTGGAATCCATAAAGTCTCTTGGCAACTTTTCTTTTTCTTCTTCATCGACATGCGATGCAATTTTACATCGTCATCGAATGAGTCTTCAGAGAAATATCGCGACCGGATACGACTTTTTCAACGGGCTGCTAGTGTCAGTTGGCCTGCCTGTGTCGGCGCACGCCAAATAAGTATGTCGGCGTGCACACGAAGACATCCTTGAAGGTCAGGCACCGCGTGGTCAGCCCAGCCGGCATCGTAGAAAGAACTGCGTCTCTAGAAATCAAGCTCAAACTCTAGCACGAGAACGGGTTACGTGGCAGCCACCAGCACTTGCTTGCGGAAGCACCCCGTCCTGTGCCAAAACTCGGCCTTTTTGAAATACCCCATAAATCAGCAGCTTAGGGAATAGGCGTTTCTGGCAAATCTTGATAGGAGCGGGACGAGCGAGGGGTTTCCGCATGGTTTGCGGGATTTTGCAAGAGTTGGTGCCACCCGAAACAGGCAGGAAGTGCCGAAAGGGTCTCATTATCCGGCCCCGGTCTCGAATGTCGATTTTCGAGGGGAGCGTTTGCGCCAAAGGGGAGAGCGGGAGCTGCCAGGCGCGGCTTACAAGGCAGACCAGATTATCTACTATGAGTTTATCCCTTCGCTTTATGGGCTTCAGCGAGAAACAGTATGTTGGCGGCCGCCAAATGGAGCGCGTAGGCCGCCACATAATTGGGTGTCTCTCGCGGTGTTGCTCCCTGGCCATGAGCACCCTCCTCGTTCCTCACTTCCGGAAGACCTGACCTAAGCGTAGCGGTCAGTTGGTCGAACGAAGCGTCCAGATAGCTTGGTAAGAGACCGTTCGCGCGCACTGGCCCGCGACCGAATTGGCGCACCAATGGTTGACAGACGAATTCCAGAAGCTGGGCTGGATTGAACACGGGTATGTACCACCGTGAGTTCACCGAGGCGAGGGTCAAAGAGCCGCAGCCGCGTAGCAACACTTGATGGCGGAAGCACCCCGTAAGGTCAAAATACTCATGCGGCTTCCCTATGGTAGAAACGTAGCAACCCCGTCTGGTCAAAATACTCGAACGCCCAGCGGGTCAGCACTTTGCCCTTTGCACTTCGCAAAGGCCGCTTGAATCCGCCGTCGCGGTCGGATACGTATTCCAGACGCGGAGCGCTTCGTGCGCTCGGTCAAAGAGGAGTGCCTGAACAGGATGGTCTTGTTTGGCCGGAATGCGTTGGAACGCGCGCTCCGCGAATATCGTCTCCATTATCTGCGTGAGAGGAATCACCAGGGTCTCGGCAACCGTTTGCTAGACGATTTTCCCCAGGACGGGGATGGGGCCCAGCGTCGAGTGCCGCGAGCGACTCGGCGGCCTACTTCGTTATTACTATCGTGCGGCTGCCTGAGTAGATACGTTCGAGTGCCGTCCGAGCCGCCGCGTGGGTTGCGTATCGTCGTGGCATTGACCTCGGCTGGCGGCCCATCGAATCCTCGCGTTCGCGCAGATCCGGTCATCGACCCTCCACAGGCCGACTTCGAACTCGACGTACTATTTGCACCATACGAGATCCGTGCTTCCAGGCGCGCCGAATCCGTCTTGGTTGTGTTCTCAATTCGACAATACCGGCCTTGGTGGCGATGGTATCGGCGAAGATTCGAGCAGCTCGGAGGGGTTGTGCTTTGCAAAAAGTCGATCCAGCGTTGATTGCGCGTTTTAGACCTGCTATGGTCGGCTGCTTCCAGCCGATCTTCTTTTTTGCGGATCACAGCCGCCTCGACAACCTTCTACGCCACCTCTTCGCCTTCGCCGAACGCTCGGTTTATTGCCTTGAAGAGTTTTGCCGCCTTTTGAGCCGTTCCAGTCGGTAGATCCTTCGGTTCTGACCATCCGTCAAAGTGCCGAAGCATAGTTGCCAAAACCTGCCTCTTGTCCAACTTGGACATCCCGTAGCTCTCCTGGAGGACACGTTCGACACGTTTCGTAATCATGTCCGATCCATCGACTGGCAGATCATCCTCCTTAATCGCAAGGCCGTACGCGTCGTTCACGAGAGCGAGGTAGAATTCATTCGGGAACAAGTCTTCGATCGCCGCGTCGGTCTTCTTTATCCCCGCTGCCTTGCCGAGCATCATTATTCGGAACCGCTTATTCTCCTCCTCGGCGAGCTTGGATAGATAAAGATCGTTTATCTTCTTCTTGGCCGCTTCCCCGGCTGCGTCGGAGTCCAGAAGCACGCCAGATTGCCACTTCTGGCCGATCGCAAACGCGGCGTACATGGGGGTCTTTGGCGCCCCGTCGGCCGGCCAAAGATATACGGTTTCGGAGAGCCCTTCCTTGCCCGCCGATCGCAGGACGCGCGACAGCTTGTTGAGTATCAGCGAGTCGTTTCCACCCTCGACTATGAGAGTGTTTCGGTTCCCGAGCAGTCCTGATAGGCTTCCGGTCAACCCAAGGCTCATTTCGATGACCGCCATGGGTGCTCTTTGGCTGCTCACGACACCGGCTTTGACGGTGGCGGTGCTACCCTCAATATTCTCAACCATTCGAACGCGCTCGGGGAATCCGAGGTCGACCATTGACGCGAGGTGGGTCGTGTACAGAATCGCATTCGTTTCTTTCAGACGTTCGAACACTTTCAAAAGATCTCGCTGAGCTGAGTAGTGGAGATGAATTCCTGGCTCCTCGAGGAGCAGGATGCAGTCCTTGAAGTCCCCCTTGCTTGCGTGAGTAAACTTCCAAGCGAACGCGACGTACCACCGGAACCCGGTCGACCGACGGTTCAGCCTCACGGGCATCCCGACTACGTCGTCCTCCGCGAATATATTCAGTGTCGTAGCGTCGATATCAATTTCGAATTTCACATCCTTCTGTTCCCAAAGCTCCTGGAACTGCTTCGTGAGGTACGCCGACGCGGTGCGCTTATCGAATGCGCGCGTCGTTCTTCCTTCTGCCGAGCCACCTTTGGTTAGGAAGTCGTTCAGGTCAATTTTCGCAAGGTCTAACACGATGCAAATCGTCTGCTCGTCCGGCGTCAGTTGATCCCATGCGACCTGTGCCCTTCGTTGCTGGAGAGCGTCGAGCTCTATCTGGCCCCCCGACATTTCGTAGTCATGGACGTAGACGAATGTCGGAACGTTTTCCTTCGCCCATTCGTCAACGAGATCGGAGTCTAAGCTCGTTCCTGCATCGCCCTGGATGGAGAACTCGGTGCCCCTGTTGTAGCATCTAGCACCTTGTAGCACCAATGGCTCCGGTAGAGGGAGAGCTTCCTGAGCATCGGCGTCCTCAGCTTCGGGGGTTGAGTATTCAAAGAGCAACTTGATCTCGTCTTCGTCAAGCTCGAACTCCGCAACGCAAACACGGGCTTGCTCATTCCTGTCTCCCCAGCGATCCACAGGCCAGTCCTCATCTATGTTGTATTCGGCCTTTTTGTCGAATGGGTGCACCCGATACAAGGCCTCAAACAGATTGCTCTTGCCCGACTCGTTCTGTCCGACGAAGGCCGTGATTTGGTCGATATCGATGCGCCCAGAGTCATGGATGTTCCGATAGTTGGTGACGTGAAAACTCGCAAATCTCATATGCCTCGCACCTACGGCCCGCTCCGGGCCACGATCGCTCTTCTCTGACTACACTAAAGCTCCTGCCCCGCTCCGGAGCCGGCGCGATACCGTGCTCGGCGAGGAGCCTCTTGATGGTGTTGCGTCCGGTGCTTGCGCTATTTACTGTTGGTGATATGTTGCGCATCCCTTTGCAAAAGAGGCGTTTACGCTCCATTTAGCGCGCAGCGAAAGTCACGAGCGCTATTTTGGCTGTAATTTAATGCACCGTAAAGTCTTAGCGTCATCTTACCAACACTTAATGGCGGAAGCACCAGTGGGAAATAGATGGATGCCCGAATGTCATACTCGGCGGAACAGCAGGACCAAGGTTCCGGTTCGTTACAGAAGATAAAGGGATCTGTATCATAAGATTGTCAAGTACCTGCAAAGCCTTCCCGATCGGAACATTAGGATGCGTAAGCGATGTATGGAGGCGACGGTACAAACTGCCAATAACGGAACCGATACGCAACTAAGAAGACCACGAGGGAAATCGCCGAACGGAGCCCTCATAGAGAGCGAACATCTGATTGGCCCTTCCCTTCGAATCTGGTCCAGAGATCGTGACCGACGACCCTGATCTGGATGAGGTGAAGGAAGTTGGTTCAGAACGCGATCGGAACCGGCCGGGCAGCACCACCATCATGCCCGTCCCGTCCTGTGCCAAAACTCGGCCCTCTTGAAATAGACCACAAATCAACAGCTTAGACGCCCTTGGAATCCGCCGACCCTTGGGCTGGCGAATGGTCATCGCCTTCTCGAGATAGCCCTTGGCCTGCTCCAGCTCGCCTCTCAAGAAACGCGCAAATCCCAGCCCGGCGAGAACCTCGTACTGACCGGGTAACGCCTCCTCCAGTGGGGCGAGCAGCTCTAGTGCGGCATCACCGTCCCCTTCGGCGAGAAAGACGCCGGCCAGTAGCCAGCGATGGCCCCCCGAAGTAGTTCCCCACTCGGGTCTCCCGTTCGTGAAGCGGTTCGCCACGTAGTTGGCGGCCACGCGCGCCTGATAACTCAGCGAGCCTCCCTCCCAGCTCCTCGGAGGAGAGAAAGTAAATGTGGCCTTTCAGCGCATCCGCCCGGATGCTGTTGAAGCCGGTGCGAGCCTCGTCCGGCTGGGCGAGCAACGGCACGGCAACTGCTCCACTCAGGAAACCAAGATGGACGTTTTCACCAGCATCGCTCGACTCTCCTGTAACGTCCGGATCTCGTGTCGCGACGAATGGCACCGACGTGCCGCCTGGTTACCGATATCAGGTGCTTCCGCCATTAAGTGTTGGTGAGATGACGCTAAGGCTTTACGGTGCATTAAATTACAGCCAAAATAGCGCTCGTGGCCTTCGCTGCGCGATAAATGGAGCGTAAACGCTTTTTTTGCAAAGGGATGCGTACACATCACCAACAGTAAACAGCACAAGCACCCATAGCCGTAGGTGCTCACGTGGTCGACGCGCAAGCAATCGATGGAGACGAGGATCACGTCGGGGCGATCGCGTGGGGCCTCGCGACTGAAGATCACGGGATTGGCCCACAGGGGCGTGAGCCCATCCACACTCGCGGGTGTGCCGTCACGGTCACCGCGCGGTGCCAGTGCCGACACTTCGAAGCTCAAATCGACGACGGAGCCTTCCCACCGCGTCAGATCGATTTCGTGGTCGAACCACGCGTTGGGCTCGAAGCGCCGAATGGTGTGTGAAAAAACCATCTCTCGCTCGTCTCCGGAACGCAGCTCGACCCGGAACTCGACGCGGGCGGGAAGCACCGCTCCGTCGGCAACCCGAGCCCCCGTACCGAACTCGAGAACGCCTCGCATGGGGACCCGGATCTCGAAACGCATTTGGGACGGAACGTTGGGGGCGACGCTGAAGCGCGTCTCATCCTGGAAGGTCACGGGAGTGAGGGCCGCCTGGTCGAAGACTCGATCCGCCAGGCGAACCGGCTCGTGAAGGGACGGCGTTTCCCCTCCGCAAGCCGTCATCACTAAGAGAGCGCCGGGCACCAGCCATTCCGGATGACGTGTCACGCTAGTCCCCTGTAGCAGAAAAAACTAGACAAAGCAGAGCTTGCCGAAACCATTCTAAGTGCATGAATCTTATGAATCTTATGGGCTGGCGAAAAGTCTAACTTTGTATAGTAATCAAAGATCCAGGGGACTAGTCGATCTCGCCTGGAACGGGATCCGTACCGAAACCACGGCGCGGTGTTGGAAGCCTGGACGCGCAAGAACACACTATAACATCCGCTTTTCCGGACTCAGGCTGTGCCTCGTAGAGTATTGCTTACGCCGCGGGTGAGAACTTGAACGCCTCGTCCAGGGGAGGTAAACTCGCTTGCTCCTATCGCGAAACGCATGCGTGAAGTCGATGGCCCCGTCCCCAGCTCGTCGAGGCGAAAGCGCCATCTGTTCGCCGCTCTCGCCCTTCTCCTGGGGTTGTCCCTCGCTCTAGTGGCTTCCGAGATGGGCCTTCGCGTCTACGAGGGGTGGGGGAGTGAGCGCAGGCGCCCGCCAGAGGAGCTGGACCTTCTCCATCCAAGCCCGAGGGGGACCGGCTCTTTTCGCCTGAAGCCCAACCTGGACGTGGCGACTTCAATGGGGCCTTACCAAGTTCGCATCGAGACGAACCGCCACGGCATGCGCTGGCGTGAGGTGTCAAAGGAAAACACGGAAGGACGGCGGCGCGTGGGCTTCTTCGGCGACTCTTTCACCTTCGGCTGCTGGGCCGAGGACGTCGAGCACTCTCTCGTGGGGGTTTTCGAAAAGAGCGTTTCGCCCGAGCGGTGGGAGGTCCTGAACTTCGGCGTCGGGGGTTACGGCTTCGCCGACATCGAGCTCCAGCTTGAGGAGGAGGCTCTCGAGTTCGACCTTTTTTATGCCGTCTTGGTCTCTTTCAACGGAAACGACTTTCGAGATACCTACCTCGGCGCCGGAAAGGACCATATCATCCATGGCACTGCCGTCCTGGACGACGATGTCCTGGAAAAGAAAGTGCCGCGCTCTTTCTTCGAAAAGACCGCACGACATCACAGCCGAGCTTCGAAATCTAGGCCCTCCGCAGAACCCTCCGGGGCTTCGCCCTTTTCCGTCTGCTCGCACCGTTTCTCGAGATGGAGCACCTCGCCATCGATTTCCGGGTGAACCAACGCTTCATTGCCTACTCGTTCTGGTCGCAAGTCCCTTACCTGTGCCTTCTATTTATTCATCCGGGCGCCCCAAACTTGATTAGTCTCCGGTCTGCCGGCACCATGCCTGCTTGATTTCGTCGTTTGTTCGCGCTCTCATCTCCGCCTTCAAGGCTCGTCGCGAGCTGGCTCTCGACAATGTCGCTCTTCGGCAGCAGCTCGCCGCCCTCGGTGCTTCCGCCATTAAGTGTTGGTGAGATGACGCTAAGGCTTTACGGTGCATTAAATTACAGCCAAAATAGCGCTCGTGACCTTCGCTGCGCGATAAATGGAGCGTAAACGCTTTTTTTGCAAAGGGATGCGTACACATCACCAACAGTAAACAGCGCAAGCACCTCGCTAACGGTGGAGACGTCTGGCAACGGCTGCTTGTGGTCCTCCTGCACCCTCTTGGCGCCACGGGATTACTTCTGCTCGTGCTGCGGCCCCGCCTTGCCACGACGAAGATCCTCGCCATTATAGGCGGTGGTTGTTCACTTTTTGTCAGCTCTCGGCATTGTGCCTCGCGCTTCTGTTTCCAGCCTCTGTTGGCTGTCTTGGCTGTCAAGCGTTCTTTATAAGTCCCTTTCGAAACATATGGATTCGTCCCTCGTTGCAGAAGCGGTGCCCACCTCGGAGCGAAACCCGGTCGGACGACGATGAGCTGGACGCGCACGCTCGTCATTCCGTTGCTGGTGGTGGGGATGCTCGGGGTTTACTCGTATCGGATGCTCGCTGCCGAGAGCACCAGGGTCGACGATGCCTATATGTTTCTCCGTTACGCCGCCAATATTTTGGAGGGAAACGGGTTCGCTTGGAACCCCGGCGGGCCACGAACGTACGGGTGCACCAGCATTGCCCATGCTTTCTTGGTTGCTGGGGCACGCGCCCTCTTTCCGAATAGCGCCGGCGGAACCCTTCTCACGCGCTCGTCAGCCGTCTTCGGCGGACTCGCGCTGGTTCTACTGGCGGTCGCGGGCGCACTCCACGCGAAGAGCGAGCCACTGAGAAGCCCGCTAGTGGTCGGCGTGCTCGTCTTTCCGATGCTCGTTTTCAACGAAGCGTTTCTCTACCATGCAAGCTCGGGGATGGATACGATGCTCTCTTTCGCCGCCAACTGCGCCTTGCTGTGCGCGCTCGCGCTCGTCTCCCGGGCACCTACGATGCAACGGGCTCTCTTGCTCGCGTTGTGTGCTTACGGAGCGTTTCTCGTGCGTCCCGATAACGGTCTATACATGCTCCTCGTCCCCACGCTTTATCTTCTCTTGATACTGCGATGCGGTCGACGGATCATGATCGGCTTCGTGGCGACTCTCGTAGCTCTACTTCTCGTCGATGAGCCGCGAAGTGGATAGTGTTCGGTGATCCGATGCCACTGTCGTTCTACGTGAAGGCCACCGGCTTCTACGACGGTTATGCCGGGGAGCACAAATGGAACCCGGTGAGAGAAGTTGTCGACTTCACGTTGGCCACCTCCCCGTTGTGGGGCGCGATGGTGCTGACGGCGAAACGTTGCGACTGGCGATACCTGGCGGTCTTTCTGGCTCCGTTGGTTGTGACGTTCACCTACTTTTTCAGCGTCGTCCAGATCACCGGACGCTTCTATCGATTCTACCTGCCGTCTTTCGCGTTTCTCGTCGTGCTCGCGATTGTGCTGCTCGATCGCTGGTGGCTCGATGGCAGGCGTCGTTCTCTAGGAGCCGGGTTCGCCGCCCGAGTCGGACTCATTGCCGCTGCGATTGGCGTGCTCGCGTTCGCCAAAAACGACCTCGCCGCGGCTTACGAGAGAGCATTCCTCGACAACCCCACCGTCGAGTCCTACCGGCTTCGTTTCCCGGAAACCGAGAAGCTTCCACGCCTCGGCTGGTGGCGAAGCATCGAAGTGATGACGTCGCTCAGCGGACGACTGCCGGCGGGCACCACCATTGCGGCATCGGAGTATGGGATGCTCGGAGCCACGAACCCGACTCTCCGTATCGTCGATCTCGTTGGTCTACACGATCCCGATTTCGCCCACCTCGGGTTCTCGATGGATCGTGTGGCGGTGGAGTCCCCGGCGCTCATCTGGTTCCCGCACGATGACTACGTGAAAATCAGGTTCGACATCTACCACGATGTCGGCTTTCGACGCGACTATGTTTTTCTGCCCACGGCGCTCGACTACGGCCTCGCCATTCGACGCGATCGAGAGGACGTCTACCGGTTGGTCTCAAGGGTCCTTCGTCGTGTTTACGAAGTGACGTCGCTTGAGGCGTACACGCTGTAATCGGGGAGCAGAAAACACGCGGCTACATAAGCTGATATGCCCAACCACACGACCGTGAACCGCCCCGAGTTTTCCGGACCAATTCCCTGATCGCCTATTTCAAATTCCCTGATCTTTCGGAACAGGGAATCACCATCTAACCATTTGAAATATAGAGGCTTACCAAGTTGGAAAACGGCCTAATCAGCACAAAAATGGCCCAAATTTCCTGTTAATTCCCTGTTTTTCATGGAATCCAGCCGAGACCGGATAGCTCCAAACTGCACCATCCGCCACCCAGTCTTGCAAATTGTGGCACTGCAGAGACGGGTGAGATTTTCCGTGCGGTTGGCGGGGTTTGGCAGGGTAGGTGTCACCAGAGACGCGCTAGAAGGGCTGAACGGGCCTCATTTTCGGCATTCGTCTCTAATCCCGATTTTCGAGTGCCACGTTTGCGCCAAATAGGGTGGCGGGCTTCCTCGTTCAAGATCACGGTGCGCAGCGGATCGAAGCGCGGATCGAGAAGCTTGGACGAGATTCCCGGCTCGTCCGGAAGGACGATCGCGCCGTCCGCGAGCCACGCACGCGGGAGCCACGACCGGTCGCGAAACAACCGAACTTCGCCGTCGTACGCCAGCTCGAGCCACTCGGGGTCGGGATTCGGCGCACCTTGCGGCAGAGCGAAGTACTTGATGTTCCAGAGCCGCACGAGCGTCGTCGGTCGAAAACGATTCAGTGAGAGCCAGTTTCCCGCGGCATCCTCACCGGCGACCGCGCTCGGGCTCGCCCCCGCGGTAGTACGCTACAGCCGTCACACATGAACGAGACCTCCGGCGGTTCGGGTGAACATGCGGTGAGAGCTGCGAGTAGGCTTCCGAGCTCAAGGAAGGAGCGTCGTTGCATCGAGTGAGGGAGACTAGCTTGCGGCTTGTCCAAATGCAACACTCGCCGGGCGTTCGCTCCTTGGTGGAGACGGAGCAAGGGTCGAATCCGGAGTCCACCCGGCGTCGAAGCCGTGCGCTCGCAAATGTTTGCTCGTGTGCTGACGATAACTGTATGATTTCTGGGAAATGGCGTTCCGTCTTACGCTTCCCGGCTGTGCCGACATCGCGGGAGCGAGGCTCCCATCCCGTACCGTCGGTCTGGCATGAGACGAGGAGAGCGTCGATGACGGTCAACTTCGATCCGAGGCGGCCCGCACTCCGCGCGTTCAAACCCGTCGGGTTCGTCCTTCTGCTCCTTTCGACCTCGACGCTGCTCACGAATGCCTACTATTTGCGGTTCGCCGAGCCCGCCTTGTCGCGGACTGTCCTCGCTGTGGGTCTATTTGCCGTCACGGGCGCGTGGTTTCTCATCGGCTATTGCGGGCTTCCGGCAAACCGTGAGGAGCTCACCGGGCTTTTCGTTCGCGCCAGAACCCCTCTTTTGCTCCTGGTGATTCTCGTTTTGGCGTTTGCCGTTCGCTACGACGGTATCGAAAGCGGGCTTCCACAGAGCTACATTCCCGACGAGTACGAGTACGTTCATTCGTACCTTCAAATGATCAAGCGCGGCGACATGAACCCGTACTGGTGGCACCATCCGAGCGTGCAGCCTTACGTTAACGTCGCGACGTATCTCGTTGTTTTTTTCTCGAAGCGCGCACCGGACGGTGGAAGAGCGTTTCAAGAGATCCAGGTCGAAGACGTGTTGTTCTGGGGGCGTTTCGGCGCCGGTGTGATACCGGGGACGCTCGGCGTGCTTCTCGTCTTTTTTCTAGCCCGGTGGGTTTTTGGTACCAGAGTCGGTCTCGTGGCAGCGGCCGTACTCGCGGTGGCGCCCGGAGTGGTCGAGATCTCGCAATACAACAAACCCGACGCTCTACTTGTGCTGTTTTCGATCGTGAGTGTTCTCGTGACCCTCGTGTATCTCGAGCGAGGCGGTCGTGCGCTCGCCTTCGCGGCCGGCGCCGCCGTCGGGCTCACCGTGGCGGTGAAGTACAACTCCGCGCTGCTGCTCGTCCCGTTCGTCGTCGCCATGTTGTTCCGTCGAGGTACCTCAATCCTTTCGAAGTCCGACCTGTATCTCGGTGCCGTCGGCACCGTCGTGGGTTTTACCGCCGGGTGCCCATATTTCTATGCCGATCTCAGTCGTTTCTTGGATCACGTGGCCGCCGGACTCTACAACTACGGATTCGGGGGGCTCCCCAGGGGCTGAGGGGATCAACAACTGGAGAACGCACGCGAGCTACACCGTACGCTACGGCATGGGACTCCTTCCGTTTCTCTTCGGTCTTTTCGGGCTCACCCTGGCCCTCTACCGCATCGATCGCAGGATGGTGGTGTTCCTGGCCTATCCAGTGCTCTATTACAGCTTCTATAGTTCCCAGAGGATCAACTTCGCGGGAAACCTCATGCCGGTTTATCCTTTTCTCGCGATCCTGGCAGCTTATGGAGTCGTGGAAGTTATCGCGTTCATCCGCACACGAGTTGCAAAACGACTCGAGCGTCCCATCGCCTTCGGTGCTCGGTCGTTCGAGATAGCCGGTCTCGTAGCGGTCGTTGTGCTCTTGCTGTGGTTTCCGATGTCGATGACACTCAGACGCAATCGCATGATCACGCTTCCAGACACGGGAACGATGGCGGCCCGGTGGATCGAGGCGAGCCTCCCGGAAGGCACTTCCTTTGCGATCGAACGGCATGCACCCGTCCTGGACCTGAAACGATTTCGTGTGAGCCAAACGAAACGTGCCATCGACGTCGGCGTCGCTCACCATCGCGAGGCCGGCGCTGAGTACATTATCGTGACGTCCACGAGCTACAAACGATACGGACCAGAGAACCGACAAACGAAGAATTACGAGAAGCTCTTCAACCTCTGCCCCCTCGTGAAAGAGTTCGCGCCCGAGCCTCGGCGGCTGTTCGGTCCGACCATCCGGATTCTTCAGGTGCCGGCGGCCGAGGCTGGCTGAGAGAGAGCTCGAGCCTGCAAATCGATGGCGCGTTCTCGAGCTAACCCACGAGCCTCTAGTTTCTTTGATGTGCGCGATCTTGGTGCTAGCCGGATGCGGGGAGCCCGACGGTGAAGTGGCGTACGATCTCGCCGCGCTCGTGGCCGAGGCTCGAGTCATCAGCGAGCTGGAAAGACTCGATTTCGGCACCGCCGACACACGCTCTTACCTCGACGAGGGCTGGTCGCGCGACGAGTCGGCAGCGGACGGGACGAGTTTTGTTTGGTCGACGGGCGAGAGCTCGTCGCTACGCCTTTTTTTCTCCGAGCAGCGGGACGTGCAGTTGAACTTTCGATGCTGGAGGTTTCAATACCCCGAAGCGCCCCCTCAACAGGTAACCGTCGAAGTGAACGGCGCGACGATCGCGACCGTGGCGCTTGCCGGCGGGCCGGCGGAATATCGGGTGCACGTGCCGGCGAGCGTGGTCGAGTCCGGGAACAACCGAGTGAGTTTTCGCTACAGATGGCACCGCGCGCCCCGGGACGTGATACCAGGGGCCACCGACGGGCGAGGGCTCGCGGTGGCATGGGACTGGCTTTCGATCGACAACGCCTTTCTCGCCCAAACTCCGAGCGTCGAAGACGACACGCTCACAGTGCCTTTTCACACCCGGGTCGAATATCTGTTGATGTTACCGGCCGAGTCCGTTCTTCTCATCGACCACATTGCTCCTGTGCCGGCGCGAGACGAGGTCGCGGGCATGGGCTTGGCGGTGACCCTGGACACGCTGAAAGGTCGGCGAGAGGACTTCGTCGCCATCGAGGGAGACGGCCCCTTTGAGATTGCTCTCATCGATGCACGCGAACCGCAGCTCGCTCTCGTCTCGCTCCAGGCGCGCGCAAGGGCGCCCACGTCGAGTGGAGGGCTCCGGTTGACGAAGCCTCGCGTTCGTCGAGAGGGCACTTCTGGGATTGTCGCGGCGGCACGCGAGCGGACGACGAAGCGCCCCCACATCTTGCTCTATGTTGCGGATACATTGCGGGCTGATCATCTCGGGACATATGGTTATGGTGGTGGTTATGGCGGCCATGGCGAGAGCCCGTCGCCGAGCCTCGACGATTTTGCCGAGGACGCCACCGTGTTCACGCGAGCCTTTGCACAATCGTCTTGGACGAAGTCTTTCATGGCTTCCATCTTCAGCGGCCTTACGCCCGAGAGGCACGGCACCAACGGGAGAGACTCGGCGCTGCCTTCGGCGCTTGTGACCCTGTCAGAGCAGTTGAAAGACCTCGGCTACGACACTGCCGGGCTCGTCACCAACCCGAACTTGACCGACGCGTTCGGCTTCGCCCAAGGGTTTACGACGTACGAGTTTCTTGGCGAAGAGGTCCGCGAGCGTGGCTACGTTCGCGCCGACTTATTGACGAGTCGAGCTATCGAGTGGCTCTCGGGTCGAGAGAGCGACGAGCCCTTCTTTCTTTATCTCCACGCGATGGATCCGCACGATCCCTACCTCGCTAACGGGGAACGCGATCGCGAGCGGGTTAACGGGTTCGAGGTCGGCTCGATGGAATTCATGAAAGCGCTGGACGACTCTCGCCTGTCACCCCCGGACGACATCCACGCGCAACTGACCGAGCTCTATGACGCGGAGACCCGTTTCAACGACGAGCAGTTTGGTCGCTTGATGGACAGTTTGCGAGAGCTGGGATGGTACGAAGACTTGCTCATCGTCTTCTTGTCCGATCACGGAGAAGAGTTCGCCGAGCACGGATGGTGGCGGCACGGGAAGACGCTCTATCAAGAGCAGCTCCACATCCCGCTGATCGTGAAATGGCCGAAGCGAGAAGCCTCGGGACGTCGCGTCGATGCCGTGGCGCAGCACGTCGATCTGATACCGACGTTACTCGACTACCTTGGCGAGTCGCCGAGATCGGGGCTTTCGGGACGGAGCTTGTTACCGCTCGTCGAAGGAAGCGAGGAGAAGACGAGCCGACCGGTGACGAGCTACCTGGATCTGGACGGCCGCGAGGTCGAAAGCATCGTCCTCGAAGACGTGAAGCTCATTCGCTATCTTGCTCACGATCGCGCGACGACCCCGGCTCAGGTGTTTCGTTTGGACGACGACCCCGGGGAGACTCACGATCTCCGACAGGAAGAAACGGCGTCACGGGATTTTCTTGCGGGCGTCCTGGAACATCGTCGCGCGACTGCTAGCGCGCCGGTGTCGGAGGCCGTCGACATCGACCCTGATCTTCTCGAGAAACTGCGCGCCTTGGGCTCTGTGAAATGAGCGCTCGCCGTCCCTCGCACGCCTCGCTCGGCGTTTTGGTCGCGACGGCTTTATTGTTCGCCGACGCTTGCCGGCAATCGGAACCACTACGGGAGTCCAGGGCGCCGGCCTCCGTTTCCTGGTACGAAACCGCGCATCCAGCGCTCAACCGTCTCCAGGAGCGCTTCGTTCCTGTTTTGGAAGCGAATCGAAAGAGCTTCCGTGGTCGAAGCGGTGACGTCTCGGGGTTCGGCGCGGGCGCTCACTATCCCCAGATCTGGCTTCGCGACAGCGCGACGCTCTTGCCGGTGACCCGCTTTTTCTACGAGCGTGAGTTTTTGACGAGCTGGATCGAAGAGCATCTTTCGCATCAGAAGCCCTCCGGCGCACTCTACGATTGGATCGCTTCTGGGGCGGTTGAGCATTTTCCCTATGCGCCCCAGGTCGAAGAGGTCTATCGCGACGGCGAGCACGTGCTGAGCGCCGACAAGAACACAACCGAGGCAGACCAGGAGGCGAGTGCGGTCATCGCCGCCGCCACGGTGTTCGACGTTCTCGGAGAGGAATCCTGGCTCACGCAAGAAATCGAAGGCCTGTCCCTCATCGACCGGCTCGACATCGCCTTACAACATGTCACATCAGAGCGATTCGATGACGGCGTGGGGCTCGTCGTCAACGCGCTGACCGCGGATTGGGGAGACGTGAGCCCAACCTATGCTGACCAGCGCGCCATCTATTTAGATGATGCCACACCGCAGGTGGCGGGAATTTACACGAACGCGCTCGTCTTTCATGCGGCGAGAGAGCTGGCACGGCTCTACCTTCGGCTCGGCAACGTTTCCCGCGCCAAACACTGGGAAGAGCGAGCGGCTTCGATGCGTAACGTGGCGAATGCGCTCCTGTGGAGCGACGACGCCGGTTTTTTTCGTGTGCACACGCTGCTTCGGGGAGTTCCGTCCAGCGATTTCGACGACTCCGACGTGTTCGCCATGGGTGGAAACGGTCTTGCGGCTCTTTATGGCCTCGCGACCGACGAACAGGCCGCGCGAATCTTCGCCTCCGCCGAAGCGCGTCGCAACGAGCACGGATTCACCACGATCGCCGCGACGCTCCTACCTGCCTATCCCACCGATTTCTTTCAGCATCCGATCTTGCGCGAGGCGGGAAGCTATCAAAACGGCGGCCAGTGGGATTGGTTTGCGGGACGATTCGTGTTGGCGGAGTTTCAGCGGGGCTACGCGGTCGCCGCGCAGAAACACCTCCTTCAACTCGCACGCAGGATCGTGAGCCACGATGGCCTTTACGAATGGTATACGCGGGAGGACAAGCCTCGGGGGAGCGCCCACTATGCCGGTAATGCTGGCGCGTTGGCCTCGGCGATATTCGAAGGTCTCTTCGGGATCGAGCTTCGTTCCGACACAGTTCGGTTGCGGGTGAGGCTCCTCGATGAGCCCGGCGAAGTCGACGTGTCCGAGCCGGCTTCGGGCCGGCGGGTCTTTTATCGTTACCTGCCGGGAGAGGGCGAGCTCGAGCTTCGGCTCGAAGCGAATGTCTCGGTGGATAGCCTCGGAGTCGCGCTACCCCGAGGCAAGCGCGCGCGCGAAGTCTTATTCGACGGAGCCGCAGTGCCCTTCGAGCTCGAGACGATAGGAGAAGACAATTACGCGGTCTTCGTACCCGACAAAGTCTCTGGGCGCGCGGTCATTCGGTTGTCATCAGGGAATGTAGCCGAGCCCGCGCAGGCGGTCTCGAAGATCCTCGGGGATGGGGACGACCTCGGTTTCGAGCGTGCCCGCGCTGGCGATTTGCTCGAGCTGCGATCGAAGGAGCTGCTTCAACCTGGAGGCGAGCTCGGCCTGCTCCGAAGCGACATTGACGCTCTCGTCTGGATCCGTATCGGTGTCGAAGAGCTCGATCTCGTCCGAGGACGTATCCCACAGTAGATGAAAACGGTCCGTTCTGAGGGAGTGGACCGCGGGCCGGTTCATAATGCCGGTACCGACGGCGAGGGTCCTTTCGCTATCGCGCGGTGTGTCTGAAAGCCAAGGAGAACGATCCGAACCCTGCGCTTCGTCGGGGATTGGGAGCGAGCTCGCGCCGAGGATGGTCGGCATGACGTCCAAAAGGCTCACGACTTCGGGGACACGGCGACCGGCGGAACGTGCGCCCGGTTCGCGTATCCATAGCGGCACGTGGAGCTGGTGATCGCAGAGCGAATAGCCGTGCTCCCAGCTGCCGTGCTCGAGAAACTCTTCGCCGTGATCGGACGTGAACACGACCCACGTGCGCTGGAGCTCGCCGCTTTCGGGCGTTGTTGCACCGCTCTGGCTGAGAGCGAAATCCGCCTATGGTGGTGGCCGAGGTATGTTCGAGCATGAAGTATCCCAAGCGCTGCCAGTACAAGCACGCGAAGCAGAAGAAGTACCACGTTCGCAACTGGGCGGAATACAACGAAGGGCTGCGCCGCCGGGGCGATTTGACAGTCTGGTTTGACGAGGAGGCAATCACGAACTGGAAGGCCGACAAGACCGGTAAGCCTGGCGGTCAACGGGTCTATTCAGACATGGCGATTGAAACGGGCCTGGTTGTCCGGATGGTGTACAAGCTCGCCTACCGACAAACCGAAGGCTTCTTGCACTCGATCGCCTCGCTTCTCGGGCTCGGTATCGAGATCCCGGACTACTCGACGTTGTGTCGGCGCTCGAGGTTGCTCCGCAAGAAGCTGCGGATTCCGAAAGCCGCGAGCACTCAACCCATCCACCTGATGATCGATAGCACGGGCTTGAGGATTCATGTTGGAAACGCTCGCAAACCGCCAAAGCAGCGCGCATGGCGCAAGTTGCACATCGCCGTTGATCGCGAGACAGGGAACATTGTTGCGTCCGAACTGACGGCGTCACGAGCTCGCGACGCAACCCGAGTCCCCGCTTTGCTAACACAGATTCAAGCACCTCTAGTGTCGGTGGCGGCGGACAGTGCATACGACAAGGAAGCGGTCTACGAAGCCATCGAAGCGCACAGTCCTGGACGAAGGACGCGCGTGGTGATTCCGCCGCAACGAAACGCGACGCTCAGTCAGAATTCGAACACCGCCATGCAGGAGCGCGATCGCCATATTCGTGCAATCGAAAGACACGGCCGACGTGAATGGTACAAGCTCTCAGGCTACACCAAGCGAAGCATGGTGGAGAACGCGGTCTATCGTTACAAGGCGATCATCGGGCCGGAGATGCGGGCTCGAACGTTGGCGAGGCAACGAGTTGAACACCGAATTGGGTGCGAGATACTCAACAAGATGGCTGCGCTCGGGATGCCCGATACGTACTGCGCCGGGTGACTCTGCAACCGGCACAGGGAGGTCAGCGATTTGCTCCGGGCCGTGCAACAACGCCCCTCCGACACGCCCCAGATCTGGGGCTCGCCACGGGTCGATGACGATCGAAACGGCCCGGCGCGCCAGTCTTGAGTTCGTTTGTGTTTTTGGACAGGACGGCCGCCAAAAGGTTCCGGGCGCGCACGAACGGATTCATGCACCAACGCCGATTCGAGAAGGCGAATCGTTCGACTACGCGCTGCCCCCGTGGACTCTGTCGGAGCTTCGCGTTTGCCGCTCCTGTGAGCTATTAGATAAACTTGCTCGTGCGCAGCCGCGGGAAACTCTTTTGTTGGGTTCTGCTACTCCTCTCCACTGGGACCCTGCTCACGAACGCCTACTATCTGCGTTTCGCCGAGCCCACCGTCTCGCGGAAGACTGTGGCGGCGGTGCTCCTCGTCGTGACGGGGCTCTTCTTTCTGGCACGCCACTACGGTCTTCCCCAGAACAAGGACGATCTCGCGGCGTGGCTCGGCCGTGCACGCGTACCGCTGATCCTGGGCGCGATTCTCGTGGTGGCGGCGTCGCTGCGCTACCCCGGGCTCTCGAGCGGACTTCCGCAGAGCTACATCCCCGACGAGTACGACTACGTTCACTCCTACCTGCAGATGATCAAACGTGGCGACATGAATCCCCGATGGTGGCACCATCCGAGCGTCCAGCCCTACGCGAACATCGCGACCTATCTAGCGGTCTACTACCTCGAGGCGGGCAAGGGACGGTGGGAGACGATCCACCAGATGCAGGTCGAGGACATGCTGTTTTGGGGTCGCTTCGCTGCGGGTTTCGTTCCGGGGATGCTGACCGTAATCATGGCCTTTCTCCTCGGACGATACGCTTTTTCCGAGCGCGTGGGCCTCGTCGCAGCGGCCCTCGTCGCGGTCGTGCCGGGGCTCGTCGAAGTCTCTCAATACAACAAGCCCGACGCACTGCTCGTCTTGTTCTGCACGACGAGCCTGCTGGTAACGCTGAACTACCTCGACCGTGGTGGTCGGTCCTTGGCTTTCGCCGCCGGAGTGGTAGTCGGCTTCACGGTGGCCGTGAAGTACAACGGTGCGCTCGTTCTCTTGCCATTCATCGCTGTGGTATTGTTCCGCCACGGCTTCCGCTCCTTGGCTCGGCCTGACCTCTACCTCGGGGCAGTCGGCACCATCGTCGGTTTCACGGTGGGCTGTCCCTATTTCTTCGCGGATCTCGCGCGGTTTCTCGATCACGTCGGGAACGAGCTCTACACCTACGGCTTTCGAGGGCGAGCGGGCGCGGTAGGCGTCGACAACTGGTTCACCCACGCGAGCTACGCCGTGCGTTACGGCGCGGGGCTGCTCCCGTTTCTGGGGAGCCTCGCCGGTCTCGCCCTCGCGCTCTACCGGATCGACCGGCGCATCGCGGTATTTCTGATCTACCCCCTGCTCTACTACAGCTTCTACAGCTCCCAGAAAGTGAACTTCGCGGGTAATCTCATGCCCGTCTATCCTTTCTTCGCCATCCTCGCCGGCTTCGGTCTCACCGAAGGCCTGTCCTTTCTCTGGGAGCGCGTCCCTCGTCTCGACAGGGCCCTGCTCCGCCCGGTCATCCTCATCGCGGCGAGCGCGGCGATGCTCTCGTTTCCGGTCTCGATGTCGCGGATGAGAAATCGATTGATCACACTCCCCGACACCGGCTCGATGGCAGCGCAGTGGATCGAGGCGCGCTTGCCTCCCCGAACTCACTTCGGCGTGGAGCGACACACCCCGGTTCTCGATCGCAGTCGGTTTCGCGTCACGGAGCACGCGCGGGCGATCGATATGGGCGTCGGGCATTATAGGGAGGCAGGCGTCCAATACCTCATCGTGACGTCGACCGCCTACGAGCGCTTCGGACCCGAGCATCGACAAACGAAAACCTACGAAAAGCTGTTCCGCATTTGCCTCACCGTGAAGGAGTTCCTCCCCGAAGAGGGCAAAGTCATGGGACCGACGATTCGCATTCTCCAGATACCCGGCGCTCCGGGCTAGTGGGCTGTAACACCCAAATCGGTACTGCTTGGAGGAGTGCATCGGTTCCGAGGTCGAGGGTGCTTCCGCAAGCAAGTGTTGGTGGCTGCCACGTAACCCATTCTCGTGCTAGAGTTTGAGCCTGATTTCGAGAGACGCAGTTCTTTCGGCGATGCCGGCTGGGCTGACCACGCGGTGCCCGGTGCTTACGCTGTTTGCTGTTGGTGATGTGTACGTATCTCTTTGAAAAAAAAGCGCTTACGCTCCATTTAGCGCGCGGCGAAGGTCGTGAGCGCTATTTTGGCTGTAATCTAATGCAGCATAAAGTCTTAGCGTTATCTTACCAACACTTAATGGCGGAAGCACCGGCAGCGCTTGGGATACTTCATGCTCGAAACATACCTCGGCCACCACCATAGGCGGATTTCGCTCTCAGCCAGAGCGGTGCAACAACGCCAAATCAGGCCCAAACTCTAGCACATGAGCGGGTTACGCGGCGGCTACCAACACTTGATTGCAGAAGCACCCGCGGATTCCAAGGGCGTCTAAGCTGCTGATTTGTGGTCTATTTCAAAAGGGCCGAGTTTTGGCACAGGACGGGGTGTAAGCTGGAGTAGGTGTGGGAAAAGTGCCTAAATTGGATGACGCGCCTAGTCTCGACCGGCAAAGGGGCCGTGGCGCTGGGTCGGGGGTGTCTTCGGTCAATACGACTGCACCGGGACGAGCTTCGAGCTTGAGCCCGGACGAACCCTCGGTACGCATTCTTAGAGGTTCCCGCCGTGGCTCTGGATCGCGAAGACCTGATGTACTATGTCGAGACGTTGGCGAAAGAGTCGATCGGTTCGAATATGCCGTTACGGTTCGAAGCGGAAGTACGAGACCTGTTGTTGATGACGGCAAACGCCGCATTAAGGCAAGAGGGATGATTTTCAACCCTTTCTGTAGGATTGTGTCATATTCATTTCCGATTCATTTCCGACCCGAAAGCCTCGGTGAAAGAGACTGTCGAGATTTCGGAGGAATTCCCTGTGGGGGCCAAAGACACGAGGAAGAAGGGGTTCGGAGAATGCGCAGAGCCTTGGCCTGAAGAGCGCGGGCTCGGAATAAGAGCGTTGATGGAGACAGGTCAATGACAATAAAGACAGTATCGGAGCGACTGAATACCGCTCTGGAGCTGCCCAGCGGTGCACGGTTCTACAGCTGCGCCTTGCAGGTCAACCCATTCGCCTACTTGGGGCGGCACAACAAGCCGACGTCGTTCAAGAACGAGGATGAATACAACGCGGCCATCGTTGATGCTTGCCACGAGGTAGGAATCGAGGTTATCGGGGTCACGGACCACTACCGGGCTGACGAATCCAGGGGGTTGGTGAAGACTGCCCGAGCCGCGAACTTGTTTGCATTCAGCGGCTTCGAAGCCGTGACCAAGGACGGCGTGCATTTTTTGTGCCTGTTCGATCCAGACAAGGACGACATGCTGGAACGGTTCATTGGTGAGTGCGGTGTCCACGATACGAAAACGGCTTCACCGACGGGAAGCCTCGATTCCATTGAACTTCTGGCGCAGGCGAAGGAGTGGGGCTCGATCTGTGTGGCCGCACATGTGGCGGCCGATGGCGGGCTATTAAGGAAACTCAACGGACAGCCTCGTGCGAATGCTTGGAAATCGCCCGATCTTCTGGCTTGTGCTCTCGCTGGTCCGATTTCAGACGCGCCCGACAATATACGGCCGATTCTTAAAAACAAGGATGCGGAACACAAGCGCCCGCGCCCCGTAGCAGTGATAAACGCCTCGGATGTGAATAGCCCTGAGGACCTCAAGAAAGACGGTGCCTCGTGTTTTATCAAGATGTCGAGCGTCTCGGTCGAGGCGTTGCGGCAGGCCTTCCTCGACCCCGAGTCTCGCATCCAGCTGAACAGCGATCCGCAACCGGAACCGCATGCGGAATTCCAGGCGGTGACGTGGGAAGGCGGTTTTCTCGACGATACGTCGGTTCACTTCAACGGCAACCTGAATGTCCTGGTAGGTGGGAGAGGAACCGGCAAATCGACCGTGATCGAAAGCATGCGCTATGTGCTCGGGCTTGAGCCTCTTGGGGAGGAAGCGCGGAAAGCGCATGAGGGGGTTATCCGGCACGTTCTGCGCTCCGGGACGAAAATCTCCTTGCTGGTGCGGTCACACAAACCATCCGTGCGGCGCTACACAATCGAACGGTCAGTCCCGAATCCCCCGATTGTGAAAGACGAAGCCGGAGAAGTGTTGACGCTCTCGCCGAAAGACGTGATGCCGGATGTGGAGGTGTTTGGGCAACACGAGATTTCCGAACTGACAAAGAGCCGGGAGAAGCTGACTGTGCTGCTGGAACGGTTCGTTGAGCGAGATGCAACCCTTTCGGGACGGAAATCGACGCTCCGGCTAGAACTGGAACGCTCGCGTAGCCGCATCATCAATGTCCGGCGTGAGATGAAAGCGTTCGATGAGCGGCTTGCGACGCTGCCGAACCTAGAGGAGACGCAGAAGCGGTTCCAGGAAGCCGGTCTAGAAGAACGCCTGAAGGAAAAGAGCCTCCTTATCCGAGAAGAGCGTGTATTCGCCAATGTCAGGGAACGTCTTGATCCAGTGCGCGCGTTGTACAGTGAACTGAGCGCGATACTTCCAGTGGATGCAGCTTTTGTCGCTCCGAGAGCCCTGGAAGGGCTACCGAATGCGGAACTTCTCGCCGAGATTGCGGTGTTTTTGGGGACGCTGAGCACGAAACTGAAGACGATCGCCGACCAACTTGAGAAGGCACTGGCGGAAACGGACGGTGCCGTTGCAGGGGCTGAAGCCCGCTGGGAGGAGAAACGCAAGACCGTCGAGAAAACATACGAAAAGCTTTTGCGTGAGCTACAGAAGTCGAAGATCGACGGCGCAGAGTTCATCCGCCTAAGGAAGCAGATTGAAGAGCTACGGCAGCTAAAGGAGAAAAAAGAGAACTTGGGACGCGACTTGGTGAGTCACGAGGCGCACCGCCGCAAGTTGCTGTATGAATGGGAGGACACGAAAGCGAGCGAGTACCGCGAATTTCAAAGCGCAGCTAAGAAGGTTTCCCGCAAGCTCCGTAACCGCGTGCGGGTTGAAGTCACAATGGCGGGGAATCGTGAGCCACTGGAACGGCTATTGCGTAAGGTGGGTGGCAATCTGAGCGCCGCTCTGGAGCGGCTCTGGTCTGTCGAACAACTCTCGCTGCCAGACTTGGCACAGCGCTGCCGTGGAGGCAAAGAGGCGCTGATGAAAAACTACTCGTTCCCGTCCGGATCTGCCGAAAGAATTTCGCAAGCAGACCCGGAGCTGTTCATGAGAATTGAGGAACTGGACCTTCCTGCAACGACCAAGATCGAACTGAACACGGCCGCGGACGAGGAACCGCCCACATGGCAGACGCTGGAAGCCCTGTCGACGGGGCAGAAGGCGACGGCAGTGCTACTGTTGTTACTGTTGGAATCTGAAGCCCCTCTTGTTGTCGATCAGCCGGAAGACGATCTCGACAACCGCTTTATCACCGAGGGCGTGGTGCCGATCATGCGGCAGGAAAAACGGCGCCGACAATTCGTCTTCTCGACCCATAACGCGAACATCCCGGTCCTCGGAGATGCGGAGTTGATTCTGGGCCTAGCCGCGTCGGGAGAAGCTGGAGAAGGGCGAGCCAGAATAGCGACCGAACACATGGGGTCTATTGATTCGAAGCCGGTGTGTGAGCTGGTGGAGGAGATCCTCGAAGGCGGCAAGGATGCCTTCGAGATGCGGCGTTCAAAGTATGGATTCTGAGGCATGACAACACACACCGAATTGCTGGAAATCGTCAACAACAGAGAAAACTCCGGTGTTGAGTTCAAGCGCGACACCGTACAAAACCACGATCTGGCGAAGGAGCTGGTCGCCTTCTCGAACCTTGCAGGCGGGATGATTCTTCTAGGCGTTGAAGATGACGGTAGCATATCGGGAATCACCAGAGGCAATCTCGAAGAATGGGTAATGACGACATGCCGTGACAAGATCAGGCCGGCAATCAACCCGTTCTATGAGGTTGTCCGAGGCGTTGAACCCGGCAAGGACGTGGCGATTGTCCGCGTGACGCGAGGCTTCGACGTTCACAGCCTCTGGCATCAGAACGGCAATAAGTACTACATCCGAGTTGGCACCCAAAGCAGGGAAGCGGCTCAAGAGGAGCTACGGCGATTGTTTCAGCAGCGCGGGGCAATCCGTGCAGAGCTGCAGCCGGTTTCGGGAGCTGTAATGACCGACTTGGACCGGCGGCGGCTTCAGGACTACTTCGGTCGCGTTCGGGAACAGGAAGTGCCTGATGATGAAGCGGGCTGGAGAACCCTTCTAGTCAACACGGAGATCATGACCGAGGAGGGTGTCAGCGTTGGGGGAATGCTGTTGTTCGGGAAGACACCGAACCGCTTTCTCCCTCATGCTGGGATTGACGCCATGGCCTTTCTTGGGACGGAAAAGGACTACGCTGCACGCGAACACAAAGCTTTACGCGGGCCGATTACACCCTTGCTCGATGCAAACGGCGAGATCGTTGAAAACGGCTTGGTTGAGCAGACGCTAGAGTTCGTACGTCGCAACGCACCGGGAACCGCTGACCTTGAAGGCGGGAGACGAGTGGAAAAGCCTGCCTATCCCCCCGAGGCTCTTCGCGAAGGCATCGTCAACGCGCTGATTCATCGAGACTACCTGCTGACTAGCACAGGTGTTGAGCTGAGCCTCTATAGCGACCGGTTAGCAATCATATCGCCGGGCAGGCTACCGAACGGGATTACGCCGGAACGGATGCGCGCCGGAACGCGGGCGTACCGGAACCACCTCCTTAAAGAGGTCATGCGCGACTACCGCTATCTTGAGCACATGGGAATGGGCATTCCGCGAAAGATCATCGCAGGGATGCAGAAACACAACGGTACGGAGCCTGAGCTGATTGAGGAGGGGGAACGCTTCATCTTGGTGGTCCGGAACATACCCGCCGCCAAACTGGAACTTACACCGGCGGATGCCATTATCACGGTGCATGCGGAAGGAGACCCGTTGCCAGGAGTGGATGTTTTGGTGCTATATCCGAACAAGACTTGGAGGCTGGGAACGACCGACGAAGCTGGCGAAGCAGCCTTCGGTCTACACAGCACCCATCTTCCGATAACCGTGTATGCTGCTGCGGCCGGGTATGCCTCACAGCTCGAGCGGGAGTGGATTCCGCGGCAAGGCGGTCTTCTATTAGAGCTCAATCCGCTCCCGGACGGCGGCTCGGCTATTTTTTTTGAACGTACTGGGCACTTGCCGGGGCTTCGCGGTAGCCTGAATCCCATACGAGACACCCATGACAGGACGTATCTGTACGCGGACAACATCGCCATCGATCAGGGGCGGCAGCAGCCGGTAGATTTTCGACTGGGAAAGCCGATGAGACTCACGGACGCCTACGGGTTCGAGTTGTCTGTGCGCATTCTTGACATCGTCGGCAAGTCAGCGTTGGTGGAATACCGGAAGATTGAGCCCTGAAGAGGCGTTGTTGCACCGCTCTGGCTGAGAGCGAAATCCGCCTATGGTGGTGGCCGAGGTATGTTTCGAGCATGAAGTATCCCAAGCGCTGCCAGTACAAGCACGCGAAGCAGAAGAAGTACCACGTTCGCAACTGGGCGGAATACAACGAAGGGCTGCGCCGCCGGGGCGATTTGACAGTCTGGTTTGACGAGGAGTCTCTGGTGCCACCTACCCTTGCAAAACCCTGCCAACCGCGCGGAAAATCTCATCCGTCTCTACAGTGCCACAATTGGCCAGACTGGGTGGCGGATGGGGCAGTTTGGAGCTATCCGGTCTCGGCTGGAAACCATCAAGAACAGGGAAAAACAGGGAATTAACAGAGAATTTGGGCCATTATTGAGGCTGATCGGAGCGTTTTTGACGTGGTAACCATCTGTATCTCAAATGGTTAGATGGCAATTCCCTGTTCCGAAATAACAGGGAATTTGAGATGACCGAACAGGGAATTTGAAATAGGCGAACAGGGAATCGCTCTGGAAGAACAGGGAATTAAGATCACGAGCTCGCCGATGCGGCCGCCGCGTAACCCGCTTGCGAGCTGGAGTTTGAGCCTGATTTCGAGAGACGCCGTTCTTTCGGCGATGCCGGTTACCCGGGCCAACTAACCCTAATTGCAAAATCTTCGAAGCACGAAAACGCGAAACAGCCGCACTGGGCGCAGGCGAGAAGCTCGTGCTGGGGCACCCGCTCGCCGCCACTATAGGTGATTCTGCACGGTGTATGCAGAACCTGGAAAAGGTGCTATTCACGGGGCCAAAGACCTCAGACACGGTGACGTTTATTTGCGATTAGGGCTAACACTAGCATTCAAATACTTCTACCGCGACGACCAAGAACGTCCAGGGTTGGATCGGCGTGCTCATGACCAAGCATTCCAGCTTCCCTTGGCGAAGCAAGCGTAGACGCGTCTATACGAAACGCTCTGGCTGATGCAGGTCTTGAGTTCGTTCGTGTTTTTGGACACGACGGGTTTGCTCAGTTATTACCACCGCGCCGCCGCATAGGAGTTCGGGCGCGCCAGCTGGACGAAACGGATGGTTTGGAGGAGAGGTCTGCTCGGGATCGCCTATCGCAGAGCCAGTGCCGCGTCGGCTGGTCTCCGCGAATCTCGAGAACGCCTCCAGGATTCGAGCTTTCGGCTCCGTTCGCATTTTCGGACACGACGCGGAACGCAGATGGACGGTCCGGCGGGCTTGCGGCAGGCGCTTGTGAACCTTTCAGACACTTTTATCACGAGCTTCACCGAAAGCCTCATGACCTATGCGCTGGGGCGGAGAATCGAGTATTATGACATGCCCGCGGTGCGTGCGATCGCTCTTGAGGCCGCGCACAACGGCAACCGCATGTCCTCTTTCATTTTTGGCATTGTGAACAGCGCGGCGTTCCAGATGAAGAAGTCGGAAAACACCGAACCGACCACGGTGGTGGGAGAATCGGGTCCGCCTTAGAATACGAGCCGGCTCCAGAAGGCCTAAAAAGAATGTACATTACTAACAAGCATATCTCTCGCCGCACGATACTTCGGGGCATGGGCGCGGCGGTGTCACTGCCGTTGCTCGAAGCCATGGTGCCGGCCCGGAGCGCGTTTGGCAAGCCGACAGCTGACCCGGCTCGCCTGGTGTGCATCGAAATGGTCCACGGTTCGGCCGGCAGCACCAAATACGGGATAGAAAAGAACCTGTGGGCGCCGGCGGCCGAAGGCAGTGCGTTCGACCTCACCCCGAGCAGCTTGAGTCCGCTCGAGCCGTTTCGGGATTACTTGACGATCGTCAGCAACACGGACGTACGCAATGCCGAGGCCTTCACGCTGCCCGAGATAGGCGGCGACCATTTTCGTTCGAGCGCGGTGTTCCTGACGCAGTCTCACCCGAAGCAGACAGAAGGCTCGGACGTCCACGTTGGGACGTCGATGGATCAGCTCTACGCCCGGCGGTTCGGTCAAGACACGCCCATTCCGTCGATGCAGCTCGCGATCGAGAACGTGAACCAGGCGGGCGGATGCCAATACGGTTATGCCTGTACCTACACGGACGCGATCAGCTGGGGGTCGCCGACCGATCCGCTCCCGATGATCAGGAACCCCCGGGTCGTTTTCGACCAGATGTTCGGCTCCGGCGGAACGCCGGAAGAGCGGGCAGCCAGGCGCCGGACCGATCGCAGCATTCTTGACTATGTCACCAACCAGGTGGCTAGTTTGAAGAACGACCTGGAGCCGGCCGACCGCAACCGGCTCGACGATTATCTCGAGAACATTCGCGAGATCGAGCGGCGGATCCAGAGGATCGAGGCGCAAAACGCGAGCGGGGAGGAGAGAGAGCTGCCCGATGCGCCCGTCGGCGTGCCGGACTCGTTCGATGAGCACGTCAAGTTGATGTTCGACCTGCAAGCGGCAGCGTTCGCGTCGGACATTACTCGGGTGTTCGCGTTCAAGATGGGGCGAGACGTTTCGGGCCGTGTCTACCCGGAGACCGGCGTCAACACTGGGTTTCACCCGGCCTCGCATCACGGCGAGCGAGAGGAGCGGATCGAGGAGTTCGCGAAGATCAACCGGTACCACGTCAGCACCATCCCGTACTTCCTCGAAAGGCTCCGTGACACACCCGAGGGCGACTCGAATCTCTTGGAAAAGGCGTTGATCCTCTACGGCTCTCCAATGGGCAACCCGCACGTTCACAACCACAAGCGCTGTCCGCTCTTTTTGGCTGGCCACGGCAATGGCCACTTCAAGGGCAACCTCCACGTCAAAGGCGCGGATGGTACGCCGATGGCGAACACGATGTTGACCGTGCTGCGCCGACTCGGGCTCGACGAGCTCGAGAGCTTTGGTGACAGCACGGGGGATATGGCGATCTGACACAAAGGTCAGTGGAGCGACTCCTCGACATTGAACACGTCGTTCATCGAGCGGTTGAATCTGACCATCCGGCAAAGCGCGGCATACCTTTCGAGACGAACGCTTTCCCACGCTCGCTCGACGGAGAAGCTCGATGAGGGTGCTTGTGCTGTTTACTGTTGGTGATGCGTACGCATCCCTTTGCAAAAAAAGCGTTTACGCTCCATTTATCGCGCAGCGAAGGCCACGAGCGCTATTTTGGCTGTAATTTAATGCACCGTAAAGCCTTAGCGTCATCTCACCAACACTTAATGGCGGAAGCACCCTGCCGGAAGCCTTCGCGAAGGGATGGAAGAGACCCTCACGGTTGTGAAGCTCGCTCTGCCCGAGTCACTTCGCAAATCTCTGGCCACGACGAACTCCATCGAGAATCTCAACGGAACCATCCGCAGAGTATCGAGAAACGTCAAGCGTTGGAAGAGTCCTTCCATGATTCGCCGATGGACCGCTCTCGGCGTCGTCACGGCGGAGAAGAAGTTCCGGCGTATCAAAGGCTATCGCCATATGGGCGCTCTCGTTCAAGCCCTTAGAAGCAAACAGAAATCTCTTGACAGCGATGCGTTTGCTGCCTAAGAGTATTCACTGGTGCCGCCGCTACCCGACCAAATTCAACAGCGGCCGGGACATCCCCAGCTCTACGCCCCTGACCTTACGCGGCCTCAGGCATCTCGTCCTCTCGTTGGATCGCATCGATGGCCGCAACCACTACGTCGATGGATGCGTGCCCCTTGACTCGTCTGAACTGTTGTTCGCAGTGCAGCAGCACAGCGGCGAGCCATCGCTGGCGCATTTTGCTGTTACGGTAGCGTTTGATGTTGCGCTCGCAACTACGAACCATGGAGAACATACTCTCTATAGGATTCGTCGAGTGCAGGCTCTGGCGCAGTAGAGCGGGGACCTTCAACTTGTGGAGCATCAGCACCTCCTCGAGTGCCTCGAGGAGTGAGTCTGCCGCCGACTCGTTGATGTCGCGAAGCCAGCGCTCGAACTCCTGCAACATCTTCTTCGCGTCCTTGTAGCTGTTCTGCTCCAAGGCAGTCGCGAAGAGGTGGTGTGCCTGCTTGCGGTAGCGTTTGGGCAGGTGGCGCTGGATGTTGCGGTCTTTGTGCAAAGTACACCGCTGGTGGATGAGCTTCTTGCTGTATCGGTCTTTGAGCGCCTTGATGATCCCCCCGCCACCATCGGTTACCCAGAGGATCCGTTTGGAGAGCTTTAACCCCCGTCGCTCCAACTCTTCCAGCAATTCCTCGCAGATCTCGTGGTTCTCTGTCGCCCCTTCCCAGAAGCCCAGGGGGAGCTTTTTCCCTTCACGGTCCACGCCGAGCGCGACCACGAACGCCTGACCGCCGCGGTGGACCGTGTCTAGGTACATCGCGAAGAGCGGAAACTCTTCGAGACTGCGCTCCTGGAACTGCTTCAGCTGCTTCGCCGTCGCCTCGACCAGATGGCGGGACACCGAGCTCGGCGTCACACCGAAAGCCTTGCCTGCCGCCGTCACCGTCTCTTCGTACTTGCGAGCAGACATTCCCCGAAGCACCTCCGACAGGAGTTCCTCCGAAAAGCCCCCGCGATTCTTGAGCTGCTCGTAGGTTCTCAGCCCGACCTCACCCTCCGGGCCCCGCAATCGAGGGTGCTCGACAGGGAGCTTCTGGTCACCGACATAGATCGACCCACGTTGACTCGCCCATTTGCGAAGCCCGGACGACGTAGGATGGTAGTCTGGCCCAGATCTCTCTTCGCGCTCCATGTACATGAGCGTCTCAGCTACCAGGCGTCCGACATCGAGCATCGCGGCGTCCAGCGCTCGCTTGCCCTCCAGCATCACATGCACAACTTGATCCGCCCACCACTCTTGCTCCTGCGTCGCCCTCAGCATCTGTGTTGCATTCTTTCTCTTCTTCGTATCTGCTCTCACCGGGTGGCTCCTTTCTTTTTGATCGCCAGCTTTGACACCGACGATCTTGAAGGGAGTCACTCACCGATTTCAACTAGATTCAGGATATCCTCCGCAATTAAGTGTTGGCGGCCAGACCCTAACCCGTCTGCGTGCTAGAGTTTGAACCAGAATTCTGAAGACACAGTTCTCTCATCGTCAGGGCCGAGCCGGGTGCTTGCGCTGTTTGCTGTTGGTGATGTGTACGTATCCCTTTGCAAAAAAAAGAGCTTACGCTCCATTTAGCGCGCGGAGAAGGTCGCGAGCGCTATTTTGGCTGTAATTTAATGCAGCGTAAAGTCTTAGCGTCATCTCACCAACACTTAATGGCGGAAGCACCTGCGAGATACTCAACAAGATGACCGCGCTCGGGATGCCCGATACGTACTGCGCCGGGTGACTCTGCCACCGGTACAGGGAGGTCAGCAATTTGCTCCGAGCCGTGCAACAAAGCCACGCGTCTCTGCAGTGCCGAAAGCACAACCGCGCCAGCCCTCGACCCTACCGCCCAGAAACTCGCGGTGTTCCCCGTTTGTGGTACATTGTCAGAAAACAGGACAGGGAGGTGTCCAAATGGCCAAGACCGAAATGATCCGTGCCCGTGTTGAGCCGGAGTTGAAGAGCCAAGCCGAAGAAGTCTTCTCAGGTCTAGGTTTGTCGCCAACCGAGGCTATCACGCTGTTTTATCGACAGGTGACGCTGCATCACGGTTTGCCGTTCGCGGTAAAGGTTCCCAATGCCGAGACCATCGCGGCGCTGAGACAGGCCAGCGCAGGAGAGGGACTCACCGAATACGCCGACCTAGAGGATCTCAAAGCTCGTCACGGTTGATCCATGCGCCTGCTCACCACTAAGCGATTCGAGAAGGATCTCAAGCGTAGCAGGAAGCGCGGCAAGAATATCGACAAGCTCTGGAGTGTCGTGGAACGGCTCCTGTCGAATCAGCCTCTCGACACACGACATCGGCAGCATCGGTTAGCTGGGGACTGGTCTTCTTGCTGGGAATGTCACATCGAACCGGACTGGCTACTGGTCTGGGACCAACAGGATGACGCTCTCATCCTGGTGCGGACTGGAACCCATACCGATTTGTTCGGTTGATTAGTCCGTCGCGTATCTGCCCTCTGAGCTAAGTCCATAAACAAGACGCCGCCCGCGTCCGGGAAGAAATCAGGATTCTGTTACCAGCCGATTGCGCCAGGTGTGAATGCGCCCGGATCGATAAGCTAGCTTCCAGGCTGCGCAGCCCGAGAATCAGAGGATATCCTGAATCTAGTTGAAATCGGTGAGTGACTCCCTTCAAGATCGTCGGTGTCAAAGCTGGCGATCAAAAAGAAAGGAGCCACCCGGTGAGAGCAGATACGAAGAAGAGAAAGAATGCAACACAGATGCTGAGGGCGACGCAGGAGCAAGAGTGGTGGGCGGATCAAGTTGTGCATGTGATGCTGGAGGGCAAGCGAGCGCTGGACGCCGCGATGCTCGATGTCGGACGCCTGGTAGCTGAGACGCTCATGTACATGGAGCGCGAAGAGAGATCTGGGCCAGACTACCATCCTACGTCGTCCGGGCTTCGCAAATGGGCGAGTCAACGTGGGTCGATCTATGTCGGTGACCAGAAGCTCCCTGTCGAGCACCCTCGATTGCGGGGCCCGGAGGGTGAGGTCGGGCTGAGAACCTACGAGCAGCTCAAGAATCGCGGGGGCTTTTCGGAGGAACTCCTGTCGGAGGTGCTTCGGGGAATGTCTGCTCGCAAGTACGAAGAGACGGTGACGGCGGCAGGCAAGGCTTTCGGTGTGACGCCGAGCTCGGTGTCCCGCCATCTGGTCGAGGCGACGGCGAAGCAGCTGAAGCAGTTCCAGGAGCGCAGTCTCGAAGAGTTTCCGCTCTTCGCGATGTACCTAGACACGGTCCACCGCGGCGGTCAGGCGTTCGTGGTCGCGCTCGGCGTGGACCGTGAAGGGAAAAAGCTCCCCCTGGGCTTCTGGGAAGGGGCGACAGAGAACCACGAGATCTGCGAGGAATTGCTGGAAGAGTTGGAGCGACGGGGGTTAAAGCTCTCCAAACGGATCCTCTGGGTAACCGATGGTGGCGGGGGGATCATCAAGGCGCTCAAAGACCGATACGGCAAGAAGCTCATCCACCAGCGGTGTACTTTGCACAAAGACCGCAACATCCAGCGCCACCTGCCCAAACGCTACCGCAAGCAGGCACACCACCTCTTCGCGACTGCCTTGGAGCAGAACAGCTACAAGGACGCGAAGAAGATGTTGCAGGAGTTCGAGCGCTGGCTTCGCGACATCAACGAGTCGGCGGCAGACTCACTCCTCGAGGCACTCGAGGAGGTGCTGATGCTCCACAAGTTGAAGGTCCCCGCTCTACTGCGCCAGAGCCTGCACTCGACGAATCCTATAGAGAGTATGTTCTCCATGGTTCGTAGTTGCGAGCGCAACATCAAACGCTACCGTAACAGCAAAATGCGCCAGCGATGGCTCGCCGCTGTGCTGCTGCACTGCGAACAACAGTTCAGACGAGTCAAGGGGCACGCATCCATCGACGTAGTGGTTGCGGCCATCGATGCGATCCAACGAGAGGACGAGATGCCTGAGGCCGCGTAAGGTCAGGGGCGTAGAGCTGGAAATGACCACGAGTCGCTTATGATGGTTTCAACTAATTCCTTGACATCCTCGAGAATCAAGGAGAATACGAGATGTTGTGGATTGACATTCTGCTAGTTGTCTTGACAGGTGCTTTTGCTTGCGTAGCGATTTACAGGGGGATCAAGCTCCACGGGAAAGGTACTACGTCTTTCCTTGTCGCCTCCATCGTTCTGGGAGCCCTACTAGCTGTTCCTGTCGAAACCATTGAATTCCTAGGAACGAAGATCTCAATACGAGGACCTCGCCTGCGCGATGTCTCGATCGAGATCGAGTCGCTCTCGAGCCAAGTGCGAGCGGATGAACTTTCAGTGTTCCTCGTGCCAGCCCGGAACCGCGGCACTGTCAGCGATAGCGGGCAAGCAACGAGGGTTGATTTCAAGGAGATTCCGGAAGATATCTATCACGTTCTCGTGGCGTTGTTGCACGGCCCGGAGCAAATCGCTGACCTCCCTGTGCCGGTCGTAGAGTCACCCGGCGCAGTACGTATCGGGCATCCCGAGCGCGGTCATCTTGTTGAGTATCTCGCACCCAATTCGGTGTTCAACTCGTTGCCTCGCCAACGTTCGTGTCCGCATCTCGGGCCCGATGATCGCTTTGTAACGATAGACCGCGTTCTCCACCATGCTTCGCTTGGTGCAGCCTGAGAGCTTGTACCATTCACGTCGGCCGTGTCTTTCGATGGCACGAATATGGCGGTCGCGCTCCTGCATGGCGGTGTTCGAATTCTGATTGAGCGTCGCGTTTCGTTGCGGCGGAATCACCACGCGCGTCCTTCGTCCAGGGCTGTGCGCTTCGATCGCTTCGTAGACCGCTTCCTTGTCGTATGCACTGTCCGCCGCCACGGACGCTAGAGGTGCTTGAATCTGTGTTAGCAAAGCAGGGACTCGGGTTGCGTCGCGAGCACGTGACGCCGTCAGTTCGGACGCAACAATGTTGCCGGTCTCGCGATCAACGGCGATGTGCAACTTGCGCCATGCGCGCTGCTTTGGCGGTTTGCGGGCGGTTCCAACATGAATCCTCAAGCCCGTGCTATCGATCATCAGGTGGATTGGTTGATTGCTTGCGGCTTTCGGAATCCGCAGCTTCTTGCGGAGCAGCCTCGAGCGCCGACACAACGTCGAGTAGTCCGGGATCTCGATACCGAGCCCGAGCAGCGAGGCGATCGAGTGCAAGAAGCCTTCGGTTTGTCGGTAGGCGAGCTTGTACACCATCCGGACAACCAGGCCCGTTTCAATAGCCATGTCTGAATAGACCCGTTGACCGCCAGGCTTACCGGTCTTGTCGGCCATCCAGTTCGCGATTGCCTCCTCGTCAAACCAGACCGTCAAATCGCCTCGGCGGCGCAGCCCTTCGTTGTATTCCGCCCAGTTGCGAACGTGGTACTTCTTCTGCTTCGCGTGCTTGTACTGGCTGCGCTTGGGATACTTCATGGTCGAACATACCTCGGCCACCACAAGAGGCGCATTTTGCTCTCAGCCAGAGCGGTGCAACAACGCCGAGGGAAGCCGTGAACTCCAGGCCTAGCTATGATTCCGAAACGCCCTGGCACGTGGGTCTTGAGTGCGTTTGTATTTTTGGACACGACGCCCACGGCCCTTGGTCCGGTCGCAAACACAGACACTAAGTTGCTGATTTATGGCCTATTTCAAAAGGGCCGAGTTTTGGCACAGGAGGTGCTTCCGCAATCAAGTGTTGGTGGCTGCCGCGTAACCCGCTCGTGTGCTAGAGTTTGAGCCTGATTTCGGGAGACGCAGTTCTTTCGGCGATGCGGGCTGGGCTGGCCACACGGTGCCTGACGTTCAGGGACACCTTCGTGTGCACGCCGACATCCTCATTAATGGCGTTCGCCGACACAGGCAGGCCAGCTGACATTAGCATTCAAATACGGCGTAGCAACACTTGATGGCGGAAGCACCTCGAATTGAACCCGTCACGTGCTGCTCGTGACACTTTCCTGATCTTTCATCTACAATCCGAGGTAATGGTCATGACGAGACCACATCTGTCATGCGTCCGAAATCTTAGTGGAGGTTACTTGATGATTCGTCACGTTGGGATTTTGTGCCTTTTCCTGCTCGTCACATGGCCGGCGTCCGGGTCGGTGCAGACCGGAAGCGTCACCGGCAGCGTCGTCGACCAGACCGGTCTGGTGCTGTCGGGCACCACCGTGACGTTGCGAGGAGACGGCGTCCCGCGCACCGTCTATTCGGACGAGCGGGGCGACTTCGAGCTGTCCGGCGGAATAGCTCCGGGCACCTACACGCTGACCGTGTCTCTGACCGGCTTCTCTGATGCGACGGTCAATGACGTGGTGGTGTCCGACGGCGTGGTGGTGCTGCCCGAGGTGCTGCAGCTCGCCAGCTTCGGTGACACGGTGGTCGTGACCGCATCGCGAAACGAGGTCCGGCTGATCGATGCGCCGGTGTCGATGTCGGTCATCTCCACCGCCACGCTTGAAACCACGCCGGCCCAGAACTACGGCGACCTCCTGCGCGCGACGCCGGGCGTCAACGTGATCCAGCTCTCGGCCCGCGACGTGCAGGTCACCAGCCGCAGCCCCGGCAACACGCTGACGAACTCGCAGCTCGTCCTGGTGGACGGACGCAGCGTCTACCTCGACTTCTTCGGCCTCGTCCTGTGGGACCTGCTCCCGACCAACTTCGACGACGTGGAGCAGATCGAGGTGGTGCGGGGGCCAGCGTCCGCGGTGTGGGGCGCCAACGCCATGACCGGGGCGGTCAACATCATCACCAAGCCGCCGCGGGAATCGGTCGGCACGACGGTAACGCTCAGCGGCGGATACATCGACCGCAACGACGGCTCGAGCGTGGGACTCGGTGCCGGGTCGATGTTCGGCGCCAACGCGACCGTGACGCGGGCGCCGAGCGACCGGCTGTCGTACCGCGTCAGCGGCGGCTACTTCAGGTCCGACGCGTTCGCCCGGCCGACGGGCCGGATCCCGGTGATCGACGACCCGCGTCAGCCCGGACAGACCGTGGGAGGAGCGTTCTACCCTCTGGACTCGGGCACCGCCGCATTCGGGACCGGATTCGCGAACCGGGGCACCAGCCAGCCGAAGTTCGAGGTGCGGGTCGACCAGGAGCTGTTCGATGCCACCATCACTTACTCGGGCGGCGTGGCCGGCACGGAAGGAATCGTCCACAGCGGCATCGGTCCGTTCGACATGCAGTCAGGGACATATATGGGTTACGGCAAGCTGAACTACACGCGGGGCGACCTGCAGATACAGTTCTTCGCGAACTTCCTGGACGGCAAGGCGCCGAACCTGTTGCTGCCGGACATCGCCACCGGGATGCCGTTGCAGCTCGACTTCAAGTCACAGACGTTCGACGGCGAGATCGGCCACTCGGTGTTCCTCGGAAGCCGGCACCGGCTGAACTACGGCGGCAACGTGCGGCAGAACAACTTCGACATCACCCTCGCACCGCTTGGCGAGAACCGCCTCGAGGTGGGCGGGTACCTGCAGGACGAGATCTTCTGGGAACGGTTCCGCCTCGTTCTGGGCGGGCGCGTGGACAAGTTCGGCAACCTCTCCGACCCAAAGTTCTCGCCGCGGATCGCGTTCATCGTCAAGCCGGCAGAGGATCACTCCGTCACGCTGTCGTACAACCGGGCCTTCCGTGCGCCGTCGGTCATCAACAACGCCCTGCAGACGAACATCGTCAGCCCGGTGGACCTGAGCGCCCTCGCGCCGCTTCTGCCGCCGGTGCTGCAGCCAGCGGTCGCCCAGCCGTTTCCGCTCGTGGTCGGCGCGTTCGGCAGCGACGTCCCGATCGGCGGAATGCCCCAGGACGAGTTGACGGAGGAATCGTTGACGGCGTACGAAGTGAGCTACACTGGCGTGCTCCCGCGCGGGACGACGATCGGCGGCTCGTTTTTCGTCAACCGGCGGGATGGCTCCATCAACTTCACCGCGCTGCCGCCGAGTCTCGACCCGTATACCGTGGCGAGTCCACCGCCCGGATGGCGGCTCCCGCCGCTCGTGCTGACGCAGATGGCGCAGTTAGGGATCTTTCTGCCTCGAACTGCGTTCACATACCTGAATCTGGGTCCGATCCGCCAGACCGGCATGGAGCTGTGGCTCGAACAGAAGGTCTCACGGTCGCTAGCCGCGTCCATCAACTACTCGTGGCAGTCCGAACCGGAGATCCTGGACAATCCGAACCCGTATCTGCCGGCGGAGCTCAACCTGCCCCCGACGCACCGGTTCAACGCAGCGATGACGTGGAACGGGTCAAGGCTGCTGGGCTCCGCCTCGGTGAACGCCGCCACCGACGCGTTCTGGAGCGACGTCCTCACGTCGGCGTATCACGGCTACACCGACGGGTACGCGACGGTGAACGGTAGCTTCGGGGTGAAGTGGCAGGGAGGCACCGTCACGACGACGGTGAAGGTGACAACCTGTTCAACCAAACTGTCCAGCAGCACATCTTCGGCGACCTGCTCCGGCGGACCGTTGTAGGCGAGATGAAGTTCAGGTTCTGACGCGCGGGTCAGCACAGCCGGGTTCCGCTCCGAGGGTTGTCCCTTCCATAAACTCGAGCTCGTCGTGTTCCAAAAATACAAACGAACTCTAAGACCCACGCGCCGGGCCGTCGCCGAGTTCATCTACCATTATCAGGGAGAGCTCAACCATCAAGGGCTTGGCAACGCGTTTGTGTTTTTGGACACGACGGGCTTCACGCCTGAATCTCTGGTGCTTGCGCCATTTACTGTTGGTGATGTGTGCACATCCCTTTGCAAAAGAGGCGCTTACGCTCCATTTAGCGCTCGCGGAACATGTCAACAACTTTGGGACACTCGCGAGCTGCATTTAGTGAGCCTCGATTATGGTGGGGAGACTCGTGAGGTCGGTGCGATCGACATCAACATCGATCAAGATCTTGTTGCGTGAAGCAGAAAAAGGGGGTACCCCAGGTATGGACGCCGCCGCGAGAGGGGCTTGTGCGGCATCGTGGAGGGTCGTTTTTTCCAGCGGCGGGTTGATCCAGGCCTGCGGAGGCAAAACGGGCGGTTGCGGCGTTCCGCGAACGAAGCGTTCGGGATGAGCCTGTTGAGCTTCGAGAAGGATCTGGCGCCGAGCGGTGGTGAGCTGTTCGGCGCGACCATAGTGAACGTCGGCCGGTGTCATAAGGCCGATTCCCGAGTGCCGGTGGCGTTGTTGCACCGCTCTGGCTGAGAGCGAAATCCGCCTATGGTGGTGGCCGAGGTATGTTCGAGCATGAAGTATCCCAAGCGCTGCCAGTACAAGCACGCGAAGCAGAAGAAGTACCACGTTCGCAACTGGGCGGAATACAACGAAGGGCTGCGCCGCCGGGGCGATTTGACAGTCTGGTTTGACGAGGAGGCAATCGCGAACTGGAAGGCCGACAAGACCGGTAAGCCTGGCGGTCAACGGGTCTATTCAGACATGGCGATTGAAACGGGCCTGGTTGTCCGGATGGTGTACAAGCTCGCCTACCGACAAACCGAAGGCTTCTTGCACTCGATCGCCTCGCTGCTCGGGCTCGGTATCGAGATCCCGGACTACTCGACGTTGTGTCGGCGCTCGAGGTTGCTCCGCAAGAAGCGGCGTTGTTGCACCGCTCTGGCTGAGAGCAAAATGCACCTCTTGTGGTGGCCGAGGTATGTTCGACCATGAAGTATCCCAAGCGCAGCCAGTACAAGCACGCGAAGCAGAAGAAGTACCACGTTCGCAACTGGGCGGAATACAACGAAGGGCTGCGCCGCCGAGGCGATTTGACGGTCTGGTTTGACGAGGAGGCAATCGCGAACTGGATGGCCGACACGACCGGTAAGCCTGGCGGTCAACGGGTCTATTCAGACATGGCGATTGAAACGGGCCTGGTTGTCCGGATGGTGTACAAGCTCGCCTACCGACAAACCGAAGGCTTCTTGCACTCGATCGCCTCGCTGCTCGGGCTCGGTATCGAGATCCCGGACTACTCGACGTTGTGTCGGCGCTCGAGGCTGCTCCGCAAGAAGCTGCGGATTCCGAAAGCCGCAAGCAATCAACCAATCCACCTGATGATCGATAGCACGGGCTTGAGGATTCATGTTGGAACCGCCCGCAAACCGCCAAAGCAGCGCGCATGGCGCAAGTTGCATCGCCGTTGATCGCGAGACCGGCAACATTGTTGCGTCCGAACTGACGGCGTCACGTGCTCGCGACGCAACCCGAGTCCCCGCTTTGCTAACACAGATTCAAGCACCTCTAGCGTCCGTGGCGGCGGACAGTGCATACGACAAGGAAGCGGTCTACGAAGCGATCGAAGCGCACAGCCCTGGACGAAGGACGCGCGTGGTGATGCCGCCGCAACGAAACGCGACGCTCAATCAGAATTCGAACACCGCCATGCAGGAGCGCGATCGCCATATTCGTGCCATCGAAAGACACGGCCTACGTGAATGGTACAAGCTCTCAGGCTGCACCAAGCGAAGCATGGTGGAGAACGCGGTCTATCGTTACAAAGCGATCATCGGGCCCGAGATGCGGACACGAACGTTGGCGAGGCAACGAGTTGAACACCGAATTGGGTGCGAGATACTCAACAAGATGGCTGCGCTCGGGATGCCCGATACGTACTGCGCCGGGTGACTCTACGACCGGCACAGGGAGGTCAGCGATTTGCTCCGGGCCGTGCAACAACGCCAATTTCAGATGGCGGCGTGGCTCGGCTCCGATTGGATCCAGTTTAGGGAAGTCCCGACACGAGACTGCTGAAGAGCTGGCAGGAAAGTTCGACGACGTCTTCTCCTTCTCGCTCAGCGAGCGGGGGTGCGAGAGAATAACGACGTGGTGGCACGCCGCGCTCCGCCTATCGCGGAGCGCCATTGGCCAAGTCACGACCAAGAGGAACGACGATGGAGCCTGATCAGAAGCCTGCTGCGTCGGGTCCGGTTGCAGCTCGCAGAGTTCTTCGGTGTCCACCCGGATACCGCGTCAGACTACGGGATCTGGTATCCTTACAAGGGAACGGGTTGCTCGTCGGCTGTATCTGATTTTTGGTAACAGACGAAGTACATGAGGGATAAACACGGCGATCGTTTTGGAAGTTCTCAATCGAGAATCAAGACTCCTGATGCCGGAAGAATTTCTCTCTAGTTGGAGGTTTGACTTTTTCGTCGGTTAGTTGGACTGGAAAGTGACGCATCTCATCATGCGTCACGGGGAAACCTATACCGAGAGGTGGTAAAAAATGAAACTGCTCAAGGCCATTATTCGCCCAAGCAAAATCGACGACGTGAAGAAGGCGTTATTCGAGATTGGGGTCCAGGGCGTGAATATCAGCACGATCAAAGGCCACACCCGGGACGTGCGCAAGGAAGTCTACCTGACCACCGAGTACGAAATAGATATGGTCGATATGACGTTGCTGCAAACCGTCATCGACGATGACGTAGCCCCAAAAGCCGTTGATGTCATCATCAAAACCGCTTCAACGGGCCATTTCGGGGATGGACGGGTTTTCCTTATCGACATCGCGTTTGCCGCAGATATCCGCACCGGCGACACTGGATCGGCTGCGATCAGCCGCTAACTCCGGAAGGGGCTGACGGTCCGTCAGCTTGGGAACGCGCCGCGCGGGAAATTACAGGACTCGTAACGAATGCCGGGGAAAGAATGGCGCAACCAAATTGAGATGAGCGACGGCGTTGACGTTGCGCATGGTCTTTTACCTTCCGCTCCGACAGACAGAGGGATTCCTCGACTCCTTGTGGCGTTGTTGCACGGCCCGGAGCAAATCGCTGACCTCCCTGTGCCGGTTGCAGAGTCACCCGGCGCAGTACGTATCGGGCATCCCGAGCGCAGCCATCTTGTTGAGTATCTCGCACCCAATTCGGTGTTCAACTCGTTGCCTCGCCAACGTTCGAGCCCGCATCTCCGGCCCGATGATCGCCTTGTAACGATAGACCGCGTTCTCCACCATGCTTCGCTTGGTGTAGCCTGAGAGCTTGTACCATTCACGTCGGCCGTGTCTTTCGATTGCACGAATATGGCGATCGCGCTCCTGCATGGCGGTGTTCGAATTCTGACTGAGCGTCGCGTTTCGTTGCGGCGGAATCACCACGCGCGTCCTTCGTCCAGGACTGTGCGCTTCGATGGCTTCGTAGACCGCTTCCTTGTCGTATGCACTGTCCGCCGCCACCGACACTAGAGGTGCTTGAATCTGTGTTAGCAAAGCGGGGACTCGGGTTGCGTCGCGAGCTCGTGACGCCGTCAGTTCGGACGCAACAATGTTCCCGGTCTCGCGATCAACGGCGATGTGCAACTTGCGCCATGCGCGCTGCTTTGGCGGTTTGCGAGCGTTTCCAACATGAATCCTCAAGCCCGTGCTATCGATCATCAGGTGGATGGGTTGAGTGCTCGCGGCTTTCGGAATCCGCAGCTTCTTGCGGAGCAACCTCGAGCGCCGACACAACGTCGAGTAGTCCGGGATCTCGATACCGAGCCCGAGAAGCGAGGCGATCGAGTGCAAGAAGCCTTCGGTTTGTTGGTAGGCGAGCTTGTACACCATCCGGACAACCAGGCCCGTTTCAATCGCCATGTCTGAATAGACCCGTTGACCGCCAGGCTCACCGGTCTTGTCGGCCTTCCAGTTCGCGATTGCCTCCTCGTCAAACCAGACTGTCAAATCGCCCCGGCGGCGCAGCCCTTCGTTGTATTCCGCCCAGTTGCGAACGTGGTACTTCTTCTGCTTCGCGTGCTTGTACTGGCAGCGCTTGGGATACTTCATGCTCGAACATACCTCGGCCACCACCATAGGCGGATTTCGCTCTCAGCCAGAGCGGTGCAACAACGCCGCGAACGGATGAGGTGATCCGACGTCATTGTAAACGTCGAAAGGTTCGCTCTTGCGGTCTATTTCAAAAGGGCCGAGTTTTGGCACAGGACGGGGAGGAGTTATGACTACCGGACGGCATGCTGCCGCCGAGGGTCACCGGCAACGGCTTTGGTCTTGACGGGGCACCGCTTCGATGCACGGGAGGAGCATTCCGATCCCGGCCATGATGAGCACGCCCGTTTGGAAGCCCTGGGGGGCCCGGATGAATTCGCGGCCCTGCTCGGCATCACGCCCGCCACAGCCGAGGAGACGCTATATGTGACCGAATGCCCCTGGGAGTTGGTGCGCTCTTGCACGGAGGACTACTCCTTCACGCTCTACAACAAGCACACCGGGGACGCGTGCCGGGACTACCGCGGTCGACGTTCGAGAGCCGCGGCCGTTTCACCGAACGGCGGAGGACGGCGAGCTGCTGCCGAAGAGCGACATTGTCGAGAGCCAGCTCGCGACGAGCCTTGAAGGCGGAGATGAGAGCGCGAACAAACGACGAAATCAAGCAGGCATGGTGCCGGCAGACCGGAGACTAATCAAGTTTGGGGCGCCCGGATGAATAAATAGAAGGCACACCCTGCGCCTTCCCGCCAATAGTCCGAATCTGAACGCATGCGCGGAAAGATTCGTTCTCTCCATACGTCGAGAGTGTCTCGACCGCTTCGTACCTCTCAGTGAGCGACACCTGCGCACAGCGGTAACCGAATACGTAGTGCACTATCACACAGGACGGAACCACCAAGGTCTCGGCAACGAGCTCCTCACACCTCTGCCGGCAAGCGCGAATGACACTCTGGCCCCATCGTGTCGCGAGAGCGACTTGGGGGCATTCTCAACTACTACTGCCGTGCCGCGTAGATTGTCGCCGGCGACGGTAGCCCCTCGGCGGGCTCGACCGGCGTAGCGTGGAAACAGCTTCAGGAACATGCTTCGATATTCGCTCTCGACTAGGTGGTCATCTGCATGGTGACGACCCGCCCACCCAAGACGATTGTAAAGCCCACGGCCCTTGGCCCGGTCGCAAACACAGACACTAAGTTGCTGATTTATGGCCTATTTCAAAAGGGCCGAGTTTTGGCACAGGACGGGATTTCAACCTAGACCACTACCCTAAAGCACAGGGGCAACAGGCGTTGTTGCACCGCTCTGGCTGAGAGCAAATGCGCCTATGGTGGTGGCCGAGGTATGTTCGACCATGAAGTATCCCAAGCGCAGCCAGTACAAGCACGCGAAGCAGAAGAAGTACCACGTTCGCAACTGGGCGGAATACAACGAAGGGCTGCGCCGCCGAGGCGATTTGACGGTCTGGTTTGACGAGGAGGCAATCGCGAACTGGATGGCCGACAAGACTGGTAAGCCTGGCGGTCAACGGGTCTATTCAGACCTGGCGATTGAAACGAGCCTGGTTGTCCGCATGGTGTACAAGCTCGCCTACCGCCAAACCGAAGGCTTCTTGAACTCGATCGCCTCGCTTCTCGGGCTCGGTATCGAGATCCCGGACTACTCGACGCTGTGTCGGCGCTCGAGGCTGCTCCGCAAGAAGCTGCGGATTCCGAAAGCCGCAAGCAGTCAACCCATCCACCTGATGATCGATAGCACGGGCTTGAGGATTCATGTTGGAACCGCCCGCAAACCGCCAAAGCAGCGCGCATGGCGCAAGTTGCACATCGCTGTTGACCGCAAGACCGGCAACATTGTTGCGTCCGAACTGACGGCGTCACGAGCTCGCGACGCAACCCGAGTCCCCGCTTTGCTAACGCAGATTCAAGCACCTCTAGTGTCGGTGGCGGCGGACAGTGCATACGACAAGGAAGCGGTCTACGAAACCATCGAAGCGCACAGCCCTGGACGAAGGACGCGCGTGGTGATTCCGCCGCAACGAAACGCGACGCTCAGTCAGAATTCGAACACGGCCATGCAGGAGCGAGATCGCCATATTCGTGCCATCGAAAGACACGGCCGACGTGAATGGTACAAGCTCTCAGGCTGCACCAAGCGAAGCATGGTGGAAAACGCGGTCTATCGTTACAAGGCGATCATCGGGCCTGAGATGCGGACTCGAACGTTGGCGAGGCAACGAGTTGAACACCGAATTGGGTGCGAGATACTCAACAAGATGACCGCGCTCGGGATGCCCGATACGTACTGCGCCGGGTGACTCTGCCACCGGCACAGGGAGGTCAGCAATTTGCTCCGAGCCGTGCAACAACGCCGCGTGCACACGAAGGTGTCCTTAACGTCATGCACCGTGTGGTCAGCCCAGCCCGCATCGCCGAAAGAACTGCGTCTCTCGAAATCAGGCTCAAACTCTAGCACACGAGCGGGTTACGCGGCAGCCACCAACACTTAATTGCGGAAGCACCGCACAGGACGGGGTGCCGAGCAAACTGTCGGAATAAGATACTGTGGCCACTTTTCCGCGCCTTGCCTTAACGGGGCGCTGGCGGAGTCGCACCCTCCGATACATAATGACGCGCGCACTTGAGCTCGCACGAGCGTGCGCACCATCTCGATGCGCGGACTCTTCAAGGCGATCGTTCACATTCTGGGCCTCGGCGCGCTCGCTCTTGTTTCCGTAGAGCTCGTTTTCGATAGCGGCAGTCGTGGCTTCCTCGCTTTCGATCAGTCCATCCTCTTCGATGGCGGGTACCGTATCTTCCTCGGCCAGATCCCCTACCGGGACTTCTTCATTCCCACTGGACCCGTTCCGTTTTGGATTCAAGGATTTTTTTTCCAGCTGTTCTCGGTAAACTATTCTGCGTACCTCCTGCACGCGGCCATAGCCAATCTGCTGGCCGTGCTCTCGGCTTATCTGTGGGTGCGGTGCATCTATCCCGAATCCTTTGGCTACGCGTTGCTCGCGGCCGCGGTCACCGCGTTTTGGTTCTATCCGCCGCTCGGCACACCCTGGTTCGAGCAAACCGCTTTTCTATTTCACTTTCTCGCGTCCCTGCTCCTGTTCTACGGTTTCAGGCTTGCCGAGCGGAAACGCGTTTGGACCGCCGTTCTCGTGGGAGCTTCGGGATGGATGACCGGTCTGGCGTTCTTGAGCAAGCAGAACGCGGGATTGCTTTCGGTGGCGGCCTGCACCGCCATCATCGTCGTCGCGGCACCGGGGGGTGTTCGGACGAGGTTCCGCTTTCTCGGGTCATTTCTTACTGGCCTCACGGCCGTCGGGCTCGTTTTCGGAGCGTGGCTGTGGCGCTTCTCGCATCCAGGCAACTTCTGGATTTACTTCTTCGTCATTCCCCATGAAGAAGGGATGCGCCGGATCGCCGGCGCGACGATTCACCGCTTCTTGCTCGAAGAATTTTCCGCCGCGGGCGCCAACCGGGCCGTGGTGCTCGCGTGTTTCCTCGCCGCCGCCACAGCTCTCGTGATCCATGCGCGCTTCCGTCTGGTGAAGCGTTCCGGTCTGGGAGAACCCGGGATCCTGGCAGCCACGACCGTCGTCACCCTTTATCTGTTACAAGCGCTCTTCAATCAAGTCACGTTGAACGAGCCGGAGATCGGGTTTCCCTTCGGCGGCGTCATACTGGCGCTCGGCGCGCTCCTCGTTCGCGATCTCGTGGAGACGGGCTCGGGCGTCGTCGTCGCCGAGGCAAGCTCGAAGGACAGCGTGCGGCTGGCCCTGCTTCCTGTACTTGCGATTTCCGCGGCGCTCCTGCTAATCCAGCAAGGATGGGAGGTATCGCAGTCGCGGATCGCGCACGACATCTTCTGGCGCTCCGAGTTTCGCGAGGACGTCGTTTCGAAGGCGCTCGCCCCGGTAAGGTGGGGCATTCCCACGCGGGCGGCGCGCCGATCGCCGCACGAGATCTCGGTCGACGACGTCGACAAGCTCGCGGCCTTCCTTCAAAGCGTGGAAGGCAACTTCTTCATCTTCCCGGACTTCACCGTAATGTACGGGCTCTCGGGCAAGGTGCCCCCTCAACCTCTCGTCTGGTTCCATCCGGGGCTCACCTATAGCGACGACCACGACCCGGCGCTGGACCATCGGATCGTGAGAGAGCTTGTTGCAAACGATGTGACACACGTGATACTGGAAAAGGATTCTTTCCAGGGAACGAAGAGGCGACTTTCCAAGCTTCCCCGGACACGGCGCTATATCCGTTCTCGTTTCGAGCTCGTCGAGGAGATCGGGATCTTCCAGATTCATGCACGAAAATCGCGGGGCCTCGAATCGTCGCTTCGATGATGTCCATACGCCGCGGCTACCTTCCATGTTCCCTCTGAGTCGTACGAGTCGTTTCTTCTGGTTTCTGCTAGCCGTGCTCGCTTTGCTGCGGGTCGCCGGGCGACACGACGTGCGGTTCGGCCCGGGCGTCCCGGACGTAAGTCTATGGTGGTTTGGTCTCCTCTTGACGGCGGCCGCCTTCCTCGTCGGGCCGTCACGAAAACGGCTGCGACAATGGCCGATGACCGTTCTCGTAGTGGGGCTGCTCGTGGTCGTCTGGCCGCTCTCGGCGTGGCGAGATAGCGTCGTGAGAATCACCCCTCAAAAGACGGTCCGGGTCTATCGTCCCTTCGCGGAAGAGCCTGGTCGAGCGCGGCGCGTCCTCGTCGACGCGCTTCGGCTCGAGAGCCGCAAAGACCTGAACCGGGTGGCCCGACGTCGGCGTGACGTCGGGCTCGAGCTCATCGCCGTGCTCTCGGCGCCACGGGCCGGTGTTTATCGTTTCGAGACCGATTGCGACGACCGGTGCTCCCTTTGGGTCGATGGAACGCCCGTGGTCCAAGGAGCGGCATTCGGGCAGGAAGGGCTCTATCTTGATGCGGGAATGCATCGGTTCCGTATGCGCTACGAGCAGGACCGTGGACCAGCCCACCTCGCGCTGCGCTGGAACAGCCCGGCTTTTCTCGAGATCCTCGGACTCGAGCACCATGTCGCGGACTCGGCGGATCGCCTGACGGCGCCCGAGCGCCGCCGTGCCTTTTGGCGCATCGTCTTGTCTCTTCTCCTGGGAACCGTTTGGTGGTGCCTTGGCTGTGGACTCTTGCTCCGCGGAATGGAGCACGTGAGTGGACTCGCCGCTGATGAGCCGGCGCTCGGGCCGAGTCCTTCGCGTGCGGCCGTCTTCCTTGCCCTGGGGTGCGGGCTCGCCGTACCGGTGTTGGACATAACGGTTTGGGGCACTCCGGACCGGCGACTGGGACCGACTTTCGATCCACCGGACGTGCTTCGTTCATTGCTATTGTTGGCGAGCGCGGCGTGGTTCGTCGGGTTCATTCATCTTCGCTCGCGGGCAGCCGGAGGTGCCTCGGCGGTCGCCTGGCCCGGTGACTCCTTTCGTGTGGCTCGGTGGCCTCTCTTGCTCGTACCGCTCGGCTTCGCTCTTCTCCACGCGCACGATGCCGAGCTTTTTTCGATGCTGGGACGCGAAGACGGGCTCATCGAGAACGCGTCGGCCGTTCTGCTTTTCCTGACGACGGCTCTTGCCGTTGCCGGCGCTTGGCTCTTCCGGCGAAGAGGGGCGCGGTTTCGAGCGTTCGTCGCTGCCGCCTTCGCCTTCGTCTTCTTCGTGATCGGCGGCGAGGAGATATCCTGGGGCCAACGCATCGTCGGGTTCGAGTCACCAACTCCCTTTCTCGAGAACGACCAGGCGGAGACCAACTTGCACAACATCGCGACGGACCTCTTCGAACAAGCCTATTACTCGCTCGCCACCGTCTTTCTGATACTCGTGCCCTTCGTGCAGGAGCGCAGCTCGTCTCTTCGCCGATTCTCGGTCATGCAGTTCGTCATCCCGTCTATTGCGATCGCCTTCGCGAGCGCACCCCTTTCGGCGTTCAACTACGATACGTGGCGCTTCCCTCTGGTTCAGTGGCTCTTCTATGCCACCGTGATCGTCTGCCTGTACTACGCTATGCTCTTCTTCCGCAAAGGAGTAGGCGGTATCACCGACAAGATCTACTACGCTCTTCTTCCCATTTCGCTCGCCGCCATCCAGGCGGAGCTCCTGATCGTTGGCAACTTCTCTCGATACTGGGACGTCACCGAATATAAAGAGCTCCTCATCCCTTTGGGATTTCTCGTCTTCGCCATGGAGCTCTTGGTCCGGGCGAGGCGGGAAACAGGATTGAAGTGATGGGCTGGGTCGTGCGCGCGTTCCTGATAATCGGCGGGTTGATCGCATTCGGGCTGAGCCATCTCGTCGAGCCGCTCTACCGGGCACAGCCGCAAATATTGCTTTCGGCGCCCGCACTGCTTCTCCCGCCTCGTGGGCTCCAGACCTCGATAGTTCTCGTGCTCGTGCTCTCCGCGCTATGGATGGGAGAGTCGCTCTTTTACCGGCGCGTTCTGGGTCTGGAATGGAGGGTCGCGTTCCGTGAGACGGTGCGGACGTATACGCCACTCGTTCTCCTGCTCATATATGTGCCCGTTCTGGTCCCAGGTCGAGCTCCGCTTCCATTTATCGGCTGGTGGCTCGTCGTGGATGCGCGAGCCTGGATCGCCACGCTCGTCGTGGCATGCGCGATCTATCTCAAGGTCACATTCCTGGCGCCTTTTCTCGACGCCCATCGCGATCGATGGAGGCGGGTCTCGGGCTCGCGGCTCGCGTTCCTGGGACTTGTTCTCGGACTCCTGGCGACGCTTCTCGCCTCGATTCCCGAGCGACGTTTCACCCAACCCTACGACGAGCGTTGGGGCACGGGCGACGAGCCCAGATATGTGCGCATCACCGCCAGTTTGTTGCATGACGGCGATGCCGATGTCGGAAACGCGGAAGAGCTCATCGGGAAGCGGCCGGATCCAGCCCGGGCTTTGACCCACGTCGCCGCCTGGATACCGGCGACGATCGGGACCGCTTACGAAGCGGCGAAGTCCATCTTCGGGATCGAGCCAAGAGGGCGCGTCGAATGGATCGGCGGGCCGGTACTCGAGGGAAGAAAGGGCGGAACCTTCTACGTGTTTCTGCCGGGCCTTCCTTTTCTCTTGACCCCGTCGATGGCGGTCGATACCTTCGTGAATCCTGACAGGCTCGTCTTTACCCTCTTCACGTGTTTGCTCCTCGGGACCTTTTGTACACTCGCGATCGCCCGGCTCGTCGAGCCCGCGATCGGGAGCCGCTTAGGCGGCGTCGGCTTGGCCTTCGCGATCGGTGTCACGCCGCCGCTTTTCTTCTACCACTTCCAGGTCTATACAGAAGTCACGGCGACGATTTGCATCACGCTGATGCTCATCGCGATCCTCTCCACACGACTCACCCTCCGGTGGGCGATCGCCTTCGGTCTTTCAGGAGCGCTCCTTCCGTGGCTTCACACGAAGTACCTGCCGATTTGGGGCGTCTTGTTGCTCGCTTACTGTTGGAAAGGGTTTCGATCGAAAGCGGGATGGAAGTTGTTCGGGTGGGCTCTGACACTTTCCTGTCTCGGGATGGGCCTTCAGTGCCTCTACGTCTTTCACATCACCGGCAGTTTATTGCCCGACGCCCTGTGGGTGGCGAGAGGCTATCCACGCGGAGCGACCTTTCTCAACCAGGAGACTCTGCCGGGTCTCTACTACCTTCTTCTGGGTCGCGCCGAGGGACTTCTCGTCTATTCGCCTCTCTATCTGTTTGCTCTTCCCGGTGCTTGGGCGCTTCGCCGGCAGTCGCCGTTCGCTTTCGGGTTAGGCCTCGTGATCGTCGTACCGTACCTCTTCATGGCCGCGTCCCACGACCAGGGCGGCTTGGGTGCCTGGGCGCCTCCCGCGCGCTACCTCGTTCCTCTCGTTCCGGTGATGGCACTCTGCCTGGCGGCGTGGCTGCGCGACCCGGAGATGCGGCGGCTTCGCTGGACGGCCTTGGCCTTCGTCGCCGCAGCGGGTTTCTGGATCGGTCAGGGCATGTTGACGGAGCGGCACTTCGTCTATGATCGACCGGCGTTTCTCGCTTCCGGAGTGGTCGATCCGTCGCCCGTCTTGGGCTCGGTGGGCACCGCGCAATCTGTCTGGCAGCGAGGCGCTTATCCCGTCTTCTTGGTTCTCGTTTTTGGACTCGTGTGGATGTGGGAGGGGCGAGGATGGCGAGCGCAGCCGACCGTGCTCGCGGCCGCTGTCGTGGCGATGGTCGTTGCGGTGGGAAGCCTCGCATCCGCCTGGAGCCAACCTCGAGACTGGATCCGAGGGCGGCCTGCGACCGGCGCGGCACGGATTCGAAGTCCCCGGCCGCTCTATGTCGCGCTTCCCGATTGTGGCGCGCGCGCACCACGCCTGAGGTTCCATGGCACCGGTGGCTCGCACGGCGTGACGGTGAGCGGCCCGGGTCTCGAGCGCGAGCTGAAGGTGCCGTCTTCGTCGACTGCTGAGCTCGATGTTTCGGTCGAACCCATCCGCACCGTAGGGCGCGGCGATCGCCGCGCGATCGCCGTCGTCAGAATCGCGCTCCACGGGGGGGAAAACCCGGTGGACGTGGAAGCCTTTTGCCGTTAAGTTCTGGACGGATCAATCGTCTTCTAAGTGAAAGCTCAGCTCGATGTTGCGGTACACCGCCACCGGGAAGCCGTTCAGTGTGGCCGGTTGGTAGCGCCACGCTTCGACGGCGTCGAGTGCAGCTTGGTCGGTGCTTGCGCTGTTTACTGTTGGTAATGTGTATGTATCCTGTTGCAAAAGAGTCGCTTACGCTCTATTTAGCGCGCAGCGAAGGTCACGAGCGCTATTTTGGCTGTAACTTAATGCACTGTAAAGTCTTAGCGTCATCTCACCAACACTTAATGGCGGAAGCACCAACGAGGGGACGACGGTCCGCATCTGCTCGCCCAGGTCCGTACTGCCCTGGCTGGCGAAATCCTCGCTTCGGATGACGTCGACCGGCACGGCCGAGTCGGTCACCGACCGCGGCTGGGCACGGGTCCCGACAACGACCACCAGTTCTTCGAATCCCCCGACCTCCATCACCACGTTGATGGAGGCCGTGGCACTGGCGCTCACCTCCACCACCTGCGCGGGCGCGGTGAAGCCGGAGAGGGTGAACGTCACGTCGTACATCCCCGGGGCGAGACCGCTGAACGTGAACTGGCCAGTCCCGTCGGTGACGGTCACCTGCCCGCTGCCCGCCGCGTCCCGCGCTTCCACGGTGACGCCGGGGAGAATGCTGCCCGTGGCGTCGGTAACCGTCCCGGAGATCGTCGCGTCCTGGGCGTTGGCAACGCCGGGCGCGTACACGACGGCAGCGAAAACCAGCACCAGCAAAAGGAAAACCGGTCTGTGATTGCAAAGTGTCAACATTTGTCGCTCCATTTGTCGCTAGAAAAGCCGACGGCCTGTTTCGTTTGGAACCGGGGTATTGTCAAGTTTCAGGGTGCTTGCGCTGTTTGCTGTTGGTAATGTGTACGTACCCCATTTGCAAAAACGCCACTTACGCTCCATTTACCGTGCGGCGAAAATCGTGAGCGCTATTTTAGCTGTAATTTAATGCGGTGTAAAGTCTTAGCGTCATCTGGCGTTGTTGCACGGCCCGGAGCAAATCGCTGACCTCCCTGTGCCGGTTGCAGAGTCACCCGGCGCAGTACGTATCGGGCATCCCGAGCGCAGCCATCTTGTTGAGTATCTCGCACCCAATTCGGTGTTCAACTCGTTGCCTCGCCAACGTTCGAGCCCGCATCTCCGGCCCGATGATCGCCTTGTAACGATAGACCGCGTTCTCCACCATGCTTCGCTTGGTGTAGCCTGAGAGCTTGTACCATTCACGTCGGCCGTGTCTTTCGATTGCACGAATATGGCGATCGCGCTCCTGCATGGCGGTGTTCGAATTCTGACTGAGCGTCGCGTTTCGTTGCGGCGGAATCACCACGCGCGTCCTTCGTCCAGGACTGTGCGCTTCGATGGCTTCGTAGACCGCTTCCTTGTCGTATGCACTGTCCGCCGCCACCGACACTAGAGGTGCTTGAATCTGTGTTAGCAAAGCGGGGACTCGGGTTGCGTCGCGAGCTCGTGACGCCGTCAGTTCGGACGCAACAATGTTCCCTGTCTCGCGATCAACGGCGATGTGCAACTTGCGCCATGCGCGCTGCTTTGGCGGTTTGCGAGCGTTTCCAACATGAATCCTCAAGCCCGTGCTATCGATCATCAGGTGGATGGGTTGAGTGCTCGCGGCTTTCGGAATCCGCAGCTTCTTGCGGAGCAACCTCGAGCGCCGACACAACGTCGAGTAGTCCGGGACCTCGATACCGAGCCCGAGCAGCGAGGCGATCGAGTGCAAGAAGCCTTCGGTTTGTCGGTAGGCGAGCTTGTACACCATCCGGACAACCAGGCCCGTTTCAATCGCCATGTCTGAATAGACCCGTTGACCGCCAGGCTTACCGGTCTTGTCGGCCTTCCAGTTCGCGATTGCCTCCTCGTCAAACCAGACTGTCAAATCGCCCCGGCGGCGCAGCCCTTCGTTGTATTCCGCCCAGTTGCGAACGTGGTACTTCTTCTGCTTCGCGTGCTTGTACTGGCAGCGCTTGGGATACTTCATGCTCGAAACATACCTCGGCCACCACCATAGGCGGATTTCGCTCTCAGCCAGAGCGGTGCAACAACGCCCTCTGTTCATGCAATGAACGCTAGGGCCTTTTATGGCTCCGTCGATGGGCTCCGAGCCCCATCAACCGCATAAGACGCTGCACGCGCTTGCGGTTGACGGCCGACCCCTCCGCTTTGAGTGTCTGTGTCATCATGCGGCTGCCGAAAAATGGATGCTTCAGATGTAGCTCGTCCATCCGACGCATCAATGCGAGTTGCTCGCCATCCGGCTCGACAGGTTCGTAGTACAGGCTCGACCGATTCACGCCGAGCAGCTCGCACTGCCAGCGCATCGACAGCGGAGCGTTGGGTTCGACCAACTCCCGCCGGGGCGTCATCGCAATCGACCGAGCCCGTGTGATAAAAATTCGCCGCTCCATCGTCAGCTCCCCGATTTTCTGAAGCAGTTCGGCCTCGCGCATCGAGGCATCGCCTCCGCCCACCTCTTCGGTCTCGAAAGCACGCGTGACGTTCTCCAAAAGCTGCCGCTTCCATTTGTAGATCTGGTTCGCGTGAACCTTGTGCCGGCGGGATAGTTCCGCCACTGTCTCCTGCTCGCGTAGTACCGCCAATGCAACTTTCGCCTTGAAAACAGGGCTGTGCTTCGTACGATTTTTCTTCACTTTTCTCTGCTCCTTTTTTTATTGAGCAGGCTTGTTTTACCACCTTAACCCCTGGTCTAAAAAATGGGGTCCACTTCACTCTTCCCGTGATGCACGAACCGATACAGATAAAATCCCCCTCTTTGGATCTTCTCTGAGGTCTAGCCGGCGTTGTTGCACGGCCCGGAGCAAATCGCTGACCTCCCTGTGCCGGTTGCAGAGTCACCCGGCGCAGTACGTATCGGGCATCCCGAGCGCAGCCATCTTGTTGAGTATCTCGCACCCAATTCGGTGTTCAACTCGTTGCCTCGCCAACGTTCGAGCCCGCATCTCCGGCCCGATGATCGCCTTGTAACGATAGACCGCGTTCTCCACCATGCTTCGCTTGGTGTAGCCTGAGAGCTTGTACCATTCACGTCGGCCGTGTCTTTCGATTGCACGAATATGGCGATCGCGCTCCTGCATGGCGGTGTTCGAATTCTGACTGAGCGTCGCGTTTCGTTGCGGCGGAATCACCACGCGCGTCCTTCGTCCAGGACTGTGCGCTTCGATGGCTTCGTAGACCGCTTCCTTGTCGTATGCACTGTCCGCCGCCACCGGTGCTTGCGTCATTGACTGTTGCGGGCATAAGGGGAAGACTTTGTAGTGCAATAGGTTACATCAGATTTTAGCGTCACCGGACTTCAGCTTGCGCCAAACTGTGCATAAGTGCTATCCTCGCACGACGACGTGGACGAGCCGGCAACAGTAAACGGAGCAAGCACCCGCGGTGCTCTTTCCCGTTCGGTCCCGGCAAAGTCGCTTTCAGTGGCCCTCTTTTGATACTCTTGGAGCCAGTGCTGAGCGTGGAAACGACATCGAAAAGGAAGTTGAATGAGTGCTATATTGAACCGATGGTGTTGCCGGATTTTTATTCTCACATTTGCCGTTTGCCTGTTCCCCCGGTTATCACTGGCAGCTGAAGGGCTGGACAGCGGGGACACCGCGTGGGTCATCGTCTCTTCCACGCTGGTGCTGATGATGACGTTGCCGGGGCTGCTCTTGTTTTATGCTGGTCTCGTCCGCTCGGTCAACGTAATTTCCACGTCAATCCATTGTTACGCGATTGCATGCCTCGCGTCGGTACTATGGTTCGCTGTCGGTTACAGCCTAGCGTTCGGAGACGGAGGGCAGGCCAACGCCTGGATCGGCGGGCTGGAAAAAGCGTTTCTCGCCGGTGTCGGTGCCGATGCCTTAGTCGGAACGATCCCGGAGTCGGTCTTCTTCACGTTTCAGATGACATTCATCATCATTACGCTCGGCTTGATCGCAGGTGCCTACGCGGAACGGATCAAGTTCGCCCATGTGATGCTGTTTAGCGGCTTATGGGGGATTCTAGTTTACGCGCCGGTGACCCATTGGATATGGGGCGGAGGTTTTCTGGCAACGCGCGGCGTGCTCGATTTCGCGGGTGGGCTTGTCGTTCATACCACGGCCGGCGTTTCGGCGATCGTGATCGCCTTGATGCTGGGTAAACGGCTCCGTTTTCCGGATAAGCTAACGCCGCCCCATAATCCCATCTTGACCGTGATCGGCGCTTCACTGCTTTGGGTCGGCTGGTCTGGATTCAACGCTGGAAGCGCGTTGGCAGCGAACGGCAACGCGGGCCTAGCCTTAGTGGCGACCCTTATTGCGGCCGCCGCCGCTTCTCTCGTGTGGATGGCTCTGGAGTGGTGCCACTCCGGCAAGCCCAGTCTAATCGCAACGGCAACCGGCACCATAGCAGGACTCGCCACGGTGACGCCGGCAGCGGGTTACGTAGCGCCTGCCGGGGGCCTTGTTTGCGGGATACTGGGCGGTATCCTTTGCTACTATGCGACCCGGTTTGTCCTGGGCCGATTATTAGTGGACGATTCCCTGGATGTATTTGCCGTCCACGGCGTGGGCGGAATACTCGGCACGCTCCTGGTGGCGGTGCTGGGCGCCGAGACGTTTGGCGGATTGGGCCTCGAAAACGGCATCGCTTCTCAGTTTATCTCTCAAGCGACGGGAGTTGTGGCGGTGGTCGTATGGTCGGTGCTGGCAACCTGGTTGATCGTTCTCCTGACGCGTGCGATGGTCGGACTCAGGGTCAGTGAGAAGGAGGAAGCCGAAGGTCTCGATTTCGAGTCCCACGGAGAGCGCGGCTACACCTCGTAGTGGGACCGGTGGGGGACAGCATAAAACAAGGGTGGACTTGCACATTGGGAGGGTAAGCCGCAATGGCTATGCTGCAATCGGCCCGGTTGTCGCTCTTGAGCGGCGGACCTGTCGTCGCCTATATCGCATGGACGGTGGAACTAGGGAAGGTGCAACTCTTTCAAGCGAGCGGGAAGTCGACTATGTCCGTCTGCGTCCGCATCCGGCCGATTTCGCTCTTCACTACGACATCTAGGGCGGAGCAAGTAGCCAGTAGCCGAAAAGTCATCGGCGGGGCACGCCTTGGCACGTTCGTTTAACACAATAGGTTCGTTTGGACTGCGAATCGAGAGGAGAAATGTGTCCATGTTCGAGAAGTTAAGGCTATACCTAGTGAGTTTTTCTTTGATCCTGGGTTCTCTGAGTCTCGTCCCTGCGGCTCCGGCGCAAGACTCGATATATTCGTTCGGTGGCGATGCGGCATTTGCGAGCAAGTACATCTGGCGGGGTCAGAGGCTGACGAACGACTGGAGTCTCCAGCCGGCCGCGACGGTGGGTATCGGCAACTTCTCGTTCAATGCGTGGGGGAGCTTGGATATCACGGCGGTGAACGAAGGGGATGCGCTTCCCATACCCGAGAATCCGTTCGCGCCTGATGGTGCAAGCGGCTTGAAGGGTAAGTTTTCAGAGATCGACTACACGTTCTCCTACTCTCATTCGCTCGAGTCCGTTTCTATCGATGGAGGAGTCATCTTCTATACTTTTCCCGAGCGGTCCGCCTCGCTGCCCTCGACCACTGAGGTATACGCGGGCGTGACGTTCGACAACATTATGCTGGCGCCCTCGGGAACGTTTTACATCGACGTCAATGAAACCGGACAGGATGGGGGACGCACGGGTTTCTACTTCCTGCTCGCCGCCGGGCATTCCTTCGCCACGAATAGCGATGTGGTCTCGGCCATCGACCTCTCCGCTTCGTTATCCCTGGCCAATAGCGGTTTCGGTGAGTACTACTATGGCGCGTCCGAAACGGGCATTCACGATTTCAACCTGACGGTGAGTGTTCCGTTCACACTGAACGATGAGTGGTCGGCGAGCGCCTTTGTTTCTTACAGCGCCCTGCTCGGGGAGTTCCGCTATCTCCAGTATCTAGATCCCCGAGATGTTTACAAGGGTACGGCAGGCGATCCCAAAAACTCAGCCGATACACTCTGGGGCGGAGTCGCCTTTAGTCTAGCCTTCTAGTGCATAGTATCGTAAGTCATGTCAATATTGCCATGGTACTTTCCCAGGAGGAAACCCGTGGCCAATCGCTCCCGCGTCATCGCTTTGAGCGTCAATGACCTCAAAGAGCTCGAACGTTTAGTGCGTGCATCCTCTACGCCGGCCGGTCTGAGCCGTCGCGCTAGGGCTATTCTACTCATGTCCGAAGGCCTTTCCGGCGTTGAGGTCGCAGACAAGACCGGATATACCGACGTCCAAGTGAGTCGGATTCGGCGGCGCTTCGCGGAAGAGGGGATGGCTGGATTGCACGAGCGGGCACGCTCCGGCCGCCCCCCCTTCGATTACACCGCGCAAACGCGCTCACTAGTCGAGAGCGAATATCGAAGCGTGTTCCTGAAGCGGTTTCCACGCTACGCCGGTCGAGCCCGCCGAGGGGCTACCGTCGCCGGCGACCATCTACGCGGCACGGCAGTAGTAGTTGAGAATGCCCCCAAGTTGCTCTCGCGACACGATGGGGCCAGCGTCATTCGCGCTTGCCGGCAGAGGTGTGAGGAGCTCGTTGCCGAGACCTTGGTGGTTCCGTTCTGTGTGATAGTGCACTACGTATTCGGTTACCGCTGTGCGCAGGTGTCGCTCACTGAGAGGTACGAAGCGGTCGAGACACTTCTCGACGTATGGAGAGAACGAATCTTTCCGCATATGCGTTCAGATTCGGACTATTAGCGGGAAGGCGAAGGGGCTTCACGCCTGAATCTCTCAACAGCCCACGTACCGCCTCGGGGAATAGCGGGTCCCGGTCGTGGATGAGGTATCGCTTGCCAAGGAGGAAACCATCCCACATGTCAGTGAGGTTTCTTGCCACCTGCTTCATCCACTCCCCGTTGGGGTCCGACGTTATCCCACCGATGCACACGCAGCGAGTGGCGATATCGATGACAAACAGGACATGGTAGCGGACGAGCCCGAACGGGTTCACAACCTCGACGGTGAACAGGTCTGTCGCAGCGATGGCGCCCCAATGAGCCTTGATGAAGGTGCTCCACGACATGCTCCTGCCCCGCTCCGGCGCAGGAGCGATACCGTGCTCGGCCGGAACATGTCAACAACTTTGGGACACTCGCGAGCTGCATTTAGTGAGCCTCGATTATGGTGGGGAGACTCGTGAGGTCGGCGCGATCGACGTCAACATCGATCAAGATCTCGTTGCGTGAAGCAGAAAAAGGGGGTACCCCAGGTATGGACGCCGCCGCGAGAGGGGCTTGTGCGGCATCGTGGAGGGTCGTTTTTTCCAGCGGCGGGTTGATCCAGGCCTGCGGAGGCAAAACGGGCGGTTGCGGCGTTCCGCGAACGAAGCGTTCGGGATGAGCCTGTTGAGCTTCGAGAAGGATCTGGCGCCGAGCGGTGGTGAGCTGTTCGGCTCGACCATAGTGAACGTCGGCCGGTGTCATAAGGCCGATTCCCGAGTGCCGGTGGTGGAAATTGTAGTAGGCGAAGAAACCGCAGCAGAATAGCCGGCCGTCTTCGGCGGAACCAAAGCGGCTCGGAAACTGAGGACAGTACTTCATCGTCTTGAACTGAGACTCGGAGTAGGGATTGTCGTTCGAGACGTAAGGCCTGGAGTGGGTCTTGGTAACTCCGAGGTCAGCCAGGAGCAGACCCACGGGCTTGCTCCTCATCGAGCTGCCACGGTCCGCGTGAAGGGTGAGCTGGTCGGGTTCAATGTCCTGCTTGCGACAGCTCTCGGCGATGAGGCGTTGGGCGAGCGCGGCACTTTCTCGGTGAGCCAGCATCCAGCCAACCACGTAGCGGGAGAAGATGTCGAGGATGACGTAGAGGTAGTAGTAGGTCCACTTGACGGGGCCACGAAGCTTCGTGATATCCCACGACCAAACCTGGTTCGGCGCTTCGGCCAACAGCTCCGGCTTGGTGTAGTTCGGATGGCGCCGTTGGTTCCGGCGCTCTCGGACCTCGCCGTGCTCCTCCAAAATCCGATACATCGTGCGAATCGAGCAGAGGTAGGTTCCCTCGTCCAGAAGCGTAGCCCACACCTGAGCGGGCGCCTTGTCGACGAACCGCTCACAGTGCAAGGCCCCGAGGACTTCCTCGCGCTCAGTTTCGTCGAGAGCTCGGTGCGGCCGAGGACGACGCTTCGGTTTGGGCGTCACCGGCTGGCGCCTGCGATACAACGTGGAACGAGCCACACCCAGAGCCTCGCAGGCTTCCGCCGTTTGCCCAATCCGCCCCGCCAGCTCCTCGGCCGCCACGATCAGTCGTTCTCGTCGCTCTCGAGTGGATTCAGGGGGATCCCCAGTAGTTCGGAGGTTTTTTTTGGATCTCCAACATCGTCTCCACCCGAGCCAGGCGACGTTGGAGCCGGGCGTTCTCGCGCTCGAGCTCCTTGACCCGTGGATCCTCTGCCTTCGCCTTCCGGCCTCGCTTTCTCGACGTCATCCCAACCTTGGCGATCTCGTCACGTTGGCGACGCCAACTCGATAATAGCGACGAGTACAAGCCCTCTCGACGCAGAAGAGCAGCAACGTCACCGTCACCCTTGCAGGCATCGGCCTCACGCACTATCCGCAGCTTGTACTCCGCGGTAAAGCGTCGACGCTTCGCTTGCTCGCTCACTTCCGGATCCTCGACCCCCGCCGCAGCGCGGCCGGCGGGATCTCTAGTCGCCCTACGGGCTCCTTCCGATCCCGCCGAGGTCTCTCTCTCTACCAACATACTCATGCGTTGATCCTCCTCCACCCTCTACACTAATTTCAAGGGGCGAAGTGTCTCACCGATGTTGGCACAGAGGGGGCGAGGATCCTCTTGATAGTGTTGCGTCCGAGTTCATGTCCTAGGTTCTTGAGTGCGCCTCGCAGGCGCGTATATCCCCACGTCGGGTTCTCCTGCGCCACGCGCACAATGAGCTCACGGATGTCCTTCGCCGTCGGAGGTCGGCCTGGACTCCGGTTCTTGCTGCCATCGTACTTGGCTGCGATGAGGTGGCGGTACCAGCGCAGAAGCGTAGCGGGTGTGGCAACGGACGCAATCTGGGCCAGCGCCTCGCGGCCCAAAGCCTGGACCTTGACCGCGAGCCTGCGCCGGTCGTCGTCCGAGAGACTGAGACGCTTGCCCCGAAGCCCGGCTCGGAGCGGCGTTGTTGCACGGCCCGGAGCAAATCGCTGACCTCCCTGTGCCGGTTGCAGAGTCACCCGGCGCAGTACGTATCGGGCATCCCGAGCGCAGCCATCTTGTTGAGTATCTCGCACCCAATTCGGTGTTCAACTCGTTGCCTCGCCAACGTTCGAGCCCGCATCTCCGGCCCGATGATCGCCTTGTAACGATAGACCGCGTTTTCCACCATGCTTCGCTTGGTGTAGCCTGAGAGCTTGTACCATTCACGTCGGCCGTGTCTTTCGATTGCACGAATATGGCGATCGCGCTCCTGCATGGCGGTGTTCGAATTCTGACTGAGCGTCGCGTTTCGTTGCGGCGGAATCACCACGCGCGCCCTTCGTCCAGGACTGTGCGCTTCGATGGCTTCGTAGACCGCTTCCTTGTCGTATGCACTGTCCGCCGCCACCGACACTAGAGGTGCTTGAATCTGTGTTAGCAAAGCGGGGACTCGGGTTGCGTCGCGAGCTCGTGACGCCGTCAGTTCGGACGCAACAATGTTCCCTGTCTCGCGATCAACGGCGATGTGCAACTTGCGCCATGCGCGCAGCTTTGGCGGTTTGCGAGCGTTTCCAACATGAATCCTCAAGCCCGTGCTATCGATCATCAGGTGGATGGGTTGAGTGCTCGCGGCTTTCGGAATCCGCAGCTTCTTGCGGAGCAACCTCGAGCGCCGACACAACGTCGAGTAGTCCGGGATCTCGATACCGAGCCCGAGAAGCGAGGCGATCGAGTGCAAGAAGCCTTCGGTTTGTCGGTAGGCGAGCTTGTACACCATCCGGACAACCAGGCCCGTTTCAATCGCCATGTCTGAATAGACCCGTTGACCGCCAGGCTTACCGGTCTTGTCGGCCTTCCAGTTCGCGATTGCCTCCTCGTCAAACCAGACTGTCAAATCGCCCCGGCGGCGCAGCCCTTCGTTGTATTCCGCCCAGTTGCGAACGTGGTACTTCTTCTGCTTCGCGTGCTTGTACTGGCAGCGCTTGGGATACTTCATGCTCGAACATACCTCGGCCACCACCATAGGCGGATTTCGCTCTCAGCCAGAGCGGTGCAACAACGTCGCGCTGAAATGCACCTTTTTCCCTGGTCCGGTCACCATCTGTTCGCCGATCAACGGGACCGATGGCTTCAAGTGGTCACGAGCTGGCTGAACAACGAGCCGGCGCGCCGACCGAATGTCGCCCGCTGAGCTATCGTCAACGCTCGACGGGGACGCGGCGCGCGAGCTCTCCGGACCAATTGAGAACGACGATCAGTTGTGTTGCGGCACGACCCCTGTCGCTTCGCACCATCAGGAAGTCCTGCCCGTCCTGTGCCAAAACTCGGCCCTTTTGAAATAGACCATAAATCAGCAGCTTAGTGTCTGTGTTTGCGACCGGCCCAAGGGCCGTAGGCTTTACAATCGTCTGGCCCGAGGGTGTTATCTTCAGATCCATGATGACGTACCACGTGCAATTCCTACTGCTCGTTCTAGCTGGCTGGGTCAACCGCCAGCAGCAGGATGTGATCGACTACCTGCAAGAGGAGAACCGTGTGCTCCGAGCCGGGCTTCGGGGCAAGCGTCTCAGGCTCTCGGACGACGACCGGCGCAGGCTCGCCGTCAAGGCCCAGGCTTTGGGCCGCGAGGCGCTGGCCCAGATTGCGTCGGTTGCCACACCCGCTACGCTTCTGCGTTGGTACCGCTGCCTCATCGCAGCCAACTACGATGGCAGCAAGAACCGGAGCCCAGGCCGACCTCCGACGGCGAAGGACATCCGTGAGCTCATTGTGCGCGTGGCGCAGGAGAACCCGACTGTTGTTTTTTATATTGAATCGCGAAGATTTCTCATTCGTGATTCACCTCGACCGGCAACCACGTACGAGCAGAAGACGGGAGGCGCAGACGGGGTCAAGGGCGCGTAGCGGCTCGCGTAGCGAGCGAACCCTTGACGCCGTCGAGCACTCCCGTACCCTCATGGAGTGGTGGCCGTTCTTGATATTTCATCGCGGTGGATTACGGATTAAAGTGATAAACAACACCGACGTGGGGATATACGCGCCTGCGAGGCGCACTCAAGAACCTAGGACGGTGCTTCCGCCATCAAGTGTTGGTGAAATGACGCTAAGACGTTACGGTGCATTAAGTTACAGCCAAAATAGCGCTCGTGACCTTCGCTGCTCGCTAAATGGAGCGTAAGCGCCTTTTTTGCAAAGGGATGCGTATACATCATCAACAGTAAACAGCGTAAGCACCCCTCGAGGCCCAAAGCCTGGGCCTTGACGGCGAGCCTGCGCCGGTCGGCGTCAGAAAGCTTGAGACGCTTGCCCCGAAGCCCGGCTCGGAGCACACGGTTCTCCTCTTGCTGGTAGTCGATCACATCCTGCTGCTGGCGGTTGACCCAGCCAGCTAGAACGAGCAGTAGGAATTGCGCGTGGTACACTTCAGCTACGCTATGGGTGAAGACGGCGTCGAACAATTCGTATCGACGCCGGAGCTGCATAGCGACGAAGCGATCGAACTAGACCCACTGCCGCCAGGACAGGTTTGGGGAATCAGTCCAGGCGGACCGGAGACCGGCGCCAGCCTATACCGACTTGAGGTGACGGTCGGCAAGGGGAGCGGGGTTAAGATCCTGAATGCACCGGTTCCACCTACATTTCGCGAGAGTGTCAGATACGCCGAGCAGAACCTGTATACAAGGTCAAAGCAACTGGTTGGAGACCGCGATCCGCGCTCTCACGAGTTTTCGTTACAGCTCCGTGCTATGGATAACGATCGAAGCGGAACGTCGCTCGGCCTGCCGACACTTATGGCCCTTTGCGGCGGACTGCTTGAGAAAAGCACCAAGGGTGGTCTGATCGTGGTCGGCGCACTCAATCTCGGTGGTTCAGTGGAGCCACAGGCCAATGCCGTTGGTATTATCGAGGTCGCCGTTGAGAAAGGCGCTGATACCATGCTCATGCCAGTGTCGGCAAGGAAGCAACTGTTCGAACTCTCCGACGACATGGCGACGCGGATCAACATCCAGTTTTACTCGGACACGCCAGATGCATTACTCAAGGCATTGCTTGAGTGACAGATCAACAAAACCTGTGCCGAACTATGGAGAATTGAGATCAACGATGGAAGCTCTGAGCAGCGTCAAGTATATAAGTACCTTTTGATTGGCGAGGAGGATCATGGAAATAGCGGGTGGGTATGCGAAGGTGGAGGAGGCGTTCCATATGATTGTTAATTTTCTAGAGCATTTCGACTATCTGGCGGACCCGCGGCAATGAATCCTGGGTACCACGGTTTATTGTCATTTCGTTGATCAGGGTGGTCCAAAATCGAATGGATGAAGACGCTGCAATTCTCGCGATTGGTGATGTTCACCTCGGCACGGCTTGCTCAGGAGTGCCTGACGAGATTTCATCCTGGGGCCTTGATCCGAGGGAACTCACGCCTGCAGCCGCTCTCAAACTTTCTGTCGATTTTGCGATTGAACAGAAGCTGGATGCAGTGCTATTCGCCGGCGATGTCGTTGAAAGCACCAATTCTAGGTTCGAGGCAATGCTGCCACTTGAGGAAAGCATTCGACGGCTATTGGAAGCGGGAATCCAGGTCATCGCTGTTGCAGGCAACCATGATGTTGAGGCATTGCCAAGGCTGGCGGCCTTGATCGACGGTTTCACCCTGTTGGGCGCCGGTGGCCAATGGGAAGCGAGGATGATAACCAAAAACCAGTCTCCAGTTGCGGAAATAATTGGCTGGTCTTTTGGTGAACGGTTTGTGCGTCAAAGCCCGGTTGCGCAGCTCTTGGAAGAACCGCTGGAGACGCCTTCGTCACCGATCCCGAGGATTGGTTTGCTGCATGCCGATCTCGACGCCTCCGGCGGGCATTATGCGCCAATCAGGCAGGCCGAACTCGACAATACCGGCTATGATGCCTGGTTGTTGGGTCATATTCATAAACCTTCGCTCGAAAGGCTCTCAGCATCGAAAGATTCTCGGCCATCTGGCTATCTCGGTTCTCTTATCGGGCTCGACCCGTCGGAAACAGGCCCGCATGGCCCCTGGCTCTTGAGAATATCCAATGGTAGCGATCTTCACCTTGAGCAGGTGCCGCTCGCACCTCTTCGATGGGAATATGCGACCGTTTCAATCGAAGGGCTTGAGCATGTTGAGGACGTGCCTGACAGATTGCTGGGCGAAGCAGAGAGATTTGTTCGCCAGCTATGCGAAGCTGGCACCGCACCCCGCGCACTCGGCCTGCGTGTGCGGCTGACAGGGGCAAGCTCTCGATATGAGGACATCCGGCAGCGGATTGCTGGGGACGAATGGAACACGCTGGGACGTGTCGTCGGTGATACTGCCGTCTTCTTCAATAAAATCATCGACTCCATGGAGGTGCGGCTAGACCTCTCTGAAATTGCAGCGGGAGATGACCCGGCAGCTCTGATGGCGCAACAACTCCTAATACTTCAGCGCGATGATGACCGGTCCAGAGCATTGCTCGAAAAGGCGCGCGCCGAGTTGAGCAATGTTTCGCGGAAAGATATCTGGTCGCCTGTTCAGGATCATCGCAACGCTACAGACCCTCTATCGGACGATGCTTTGCGCGATATTCTCTTTCGATCCGGGAAGGCAGCCTTGAATGCCATGCTCTCTCGCCATGTGCAGGGCGATCCATCGTGAAACTGAAACGACTAACCGTAAACCGGCTTTCGGGGATCGACCGACCGTTTGAGATCAAGCCGGCAGGAGCAGGTTTCCACGTTGTTTTCGGGCCGAACGGGATCGGTAAATCGAGCATTTGCCGCGCGGTTGAAAGTTTGTATTGGGAAGACCGTGAACTATCACCGCGAACCTTGGTGAATGGCGAATTTGAGTTGGATAGGGATGTATGGTGGGCGGAGCGTGAGGGATCACGTGTGCGTTGGCAGCGTGGTGGACAGGACAGCGTGCCACCAAACTTGCCTGCATCCCATAACCGTAGCTGTTTTTTCCTGCGCCTGAGGGATCTGATAGATCCGTCGCCGGACGGCACGCAAGACATTGCTTCCGAGATTCGGCGCCAGATGTCGGGAGGGTTTGATTTGGACCGGATTGCTTCCGACCTGTTCGCTGGCGTGAGCGCACAACACGGCCGTCGTGAGCGGAACGAACTCAATACGGTGTTGCAGGATGTCAGGGAGGCGGAAGGAAAGCACTCGAAGCTTCAGCAGCGCGCGGATCAGCTGGAGTCCCTCGAGACGCAACTCGCCGCGGCACAATCGAGTGCAGATCGCCTCCCGTCTGTAGAACGCGCTCTCGGACTTGCCGGTCGTCTGGAAGAATATGCCGGCGTCGCCGAAAAGATAGCAGCCCTGCCTGACAGCCTAGCGAAACTTACAGGAAAAGAGGTCGAGCAAATCGAGCAGCTCCAAAGTCAGGTCAATGAGTTTTCCGAACGGGCCCGTTCATTGGAAAAGCACTTGGCGGATGCCAGTCTTGCGCAACAGGATACTCGCCTATCAGCCTCTTTGGACCATGCAGAACTTACGGCTCAGCGCGCAAAGGCGGATGAGTTGAGCACGGTTGAATTGGCGCTTCAGGCGGCGAGAACCGAACACAACGCTTGCCGGAAGGAACTTGCGGCGGCGCTAGCGGCGCTGGGCGGAGGCGATGTAGATGAGGCGCCGCTGGATTTGGCCGACCATGGCCAGTTGTTCGAATTCCTACGTGCTGTCGAAGCACATAAGGCGCGGGTCAACGTCATCGAAGAAAGATTGCGTCTCTTTGCGCTTGTCGAACAGTCCGGAGGCAACCCGCGTGACCTTGAGAGAACCCGAAGCGCAGCTGAAGAATTGAGGTCCTGGCTGCGCGTACCCGAAGAGGAGCCACTATCGGATAGGATTCGGACTCGTCGATCCTGGGTATTATTCTCCTTTGCTATGACTGTTGCGGGTGCCGGATTGGCCGTCTTCGTTGATCCGATGTTTGCCCTGTTGGCGGCCGCAAGCGTGGGGATTGCTATACCGGTATTCATGTTGGGCAATCCGAGAGCTTCTTTGGGCGAACGAAATGCTGCACAGGAAACGTTCGAAAAGCTTGGTGTCGAAGAACCCGACACATGGGATATCCCTTCGGTCGAGTTTCAACTGCGCAGCCTGGAGAGAAAAACCGTAGTTGTCGAAGCCAGTTTGCAACGGGCGCGCGATCGCGATGTAGAACGGCACACGCTCACGAACAAGTTGAACGGATTGTCAGAAATGGAAACTGCCCTCAAAGCTAGAAGGCAGAAGCTGAAGGACAGCCTGAAACTTGACTCGATCCTGTCCGACGCAGAACTCGTAGATTTTGCGCGAGCACTGGACCAACTCCGCTTAGCTCGCAGCAAGGAGGAAGGCGTTGCCGGTAAGGTCGAGGCTCTTGAAGCGAGACACACAAGATATCTCTCGGACCTAGCTGGTCTTCTCGAGCGCCATGGTGAATCGCGGCCGATAGATGCTGCAACGGCCAGGGCTTATCTCAACAATTTGGCGGATCGCAGCATGCGGTTAGAAAAAGCAATGTCCGACAAACAACGGGCTACCAAACAACGCGAGCAGATTTCAAGCGATCGCAACGTGGCGCTCAATTCGATAAGAAAAATCTACTCGGAAGTGTCACTGGATGAAGGCGATTTGCATGGCCTTACGGCACTGCTGCATTCATTGCCGCACTATCTTGACTTAAAGAGCACCGTGGCACGGCTTGAAGGTCAGATCGAGCTTGATCGTGGCGAGCTTGAAAAAGCTAATGAAGCCGAACTCGCCGATTGCGACAGGTCGTCGCTCGAACGGCTTCAGCGCGACGTTTCCCAGGCGGTGAATAAGGCGGCCAAATTGCGGGATGCGATTGCAGAAATCAAGGCTCAGGTGAACGAAGCCAAGAGCGGCAGCAACATTCAGGACCTCATTGCTGTGCGTGAAAAAGTCCGAACGAAACTGCGGGATCGTCTCGACGAGGCGCTTTTCTCAAAGGCTGGAAAATTTCTGTTTGACACTGTGGAACGGGAGTATGAACAGATCCAGATGCCTCGCGTTTTTGAACGTGCTCGAAGCCATTTTTCCACATTTACACATCACAACTACGAACTACGTTTAGGCAAAGAGGCCAAGAAGCCTCGTTTGTTTGCTATCGAGCTACACAGTGGAGAGGGTCGAGAACTAGAAGAACTTTCGGACGGTACGCGCGCCCAGTTGCTGTTGGCGGCACGAATAGCTTTTGCCGAGGAGGTGGAAGAGGGCAGAACACTTCCTTTGTTTCTCGATGAAGCCCTGGATCAGAGCGACCCCGAACGTTTCGAAGCGATTGTTCGCAGCCTTGGACGCATCGCAAACGATCAGGAGCGCCAGATATTTTATCTCACCAGTGACCCTTTCGACATTGATCGTATTCAGTATGCGCTCGCCGAAGAGAATTGCGAGATAGCAGCCAAGATCGACCTCCGCTTAATCCGGTACCAAGCAGCTAGCGTGAGCTGGCCGCTTGCACTCCATGTCGAGCAGAGGCCAGAGGTCTTGGCACCCAATGGATTATCAGCCACAGAATATGGTGTAGCTCTTGGCGTACCGTTATTGGAACCTGCTCTTGGATATGTAGCGCAGCACTTTTTCTATGTCCTGTGGGACGATCCGGACCTGCTGCATGACTTTCTGGTGAACGGCATCAAGTCGGCAGGACAATGGAAAACCGTTTCAGGTACCACGCTGGCCGATAAATTGGGTTCCCGCTCGATATCTTCGCAGGAGATCGCGTTCCGGTTGGACTTGCTTGAGGTCTTCTGTGAGTTGTGGAAACAGGGGAGGGGCCGGCCCGTCGATCGCGAAGCTATCGAGAATAGTGGTGCCTTGAGCGAGCGCTACCTAGGTGACGTTGTTGCGATCGCCGATGAATTGTGTGGCGATCCGGAGATGCTTATCACTGTCCTTGGGACGAAAGAAGATCCACGCTTGAAAGGTTTCCGACGAAGCAGTTTTGACAATCTTGATCAATATTTACGCGAAAACGGCTATATCGACGACCTTCCCGTTTTAGTTGAGAACGAGCTAAAGCTTCGTGCTTTAGCAAGCCCGGCAGCTAACAAACTGCCAAATGGCATTGCAAGAGATTGCGTATACCGTTGGTGGACTTGGGCTGCGAGATTGTCAGAACCTGAATCGCAATAAGTACCAGTGATCTCATCGGTTGTCCCTTCCATAAACTCGAGCTGTATGAGATTAGCGAACTGAACCGGTGCTTCCGCCATTAAGTGTTGGTGATGTGTATGCATCCCTTTGCAAAAGAGGCGCTTACGCTCCATTTAGCGCGCAGCGAAGGTAACGAGCACTATTTTGAGTGTAACTTAATGTACCATAAAGTCTTAACGTCATCTCACCAACACTTGATGGCGGAAGCACCCCCACTTCGGGGGATGTCCCGGCCGCTGTTGAATTTGGTCGGGTAGCGGCGGCACCAGTGAATACTCTTAGGCAGCAAACGCATCGCTGTCAAGAGATTTCTGTTTGCTTCTAAGGGCTTGAACGAGAGCGCCCATATGGCGATAGCCTTTGATACGCCGGAACTTCTTCTCCGCCGTGACGACGCCGAGAGCGGTCCATCGGCGAATCATGGAAGGACTCTTCCAACGCTTGACGTTTCTCGATACTCTGCGGATGGTTCCGTTGAGATTCTCGATGGAGTTCGTCGTGGCCAGAGATTTGCGAAGTGACTCGGGCAGAGCGAGCTTCACAACCGTGAGGGTCTCTTCCATCCCTTCGCGAAGGCTTCCGGCAGCTTCGTCGTAGCCATTTCGCTCGAGCCACGACACCAGTGCCCGAAGTTTCTTGCGCGCCTTGTCAGCACTCTTGCTCTTGTAGGCTTCCTTCATCGTCTGGAGCACGTAGGCGTGACGAGATTTTGGAAGGTACGAGCGAAGATTTCGGAGTTTATGGATCTGGCACCTTTGGATGACCGCGAGATCCCCCAAAACGTCGACGAGCGCCTTGCGGATACCTTTGCCTCCGTCCACTACACAGAGAATCGACTCATCGACGCGCAAACCCCGCTCGAGAAGGTCCTGCAACATCGCGGTGCACACGCGAGAGTTTTCCGTCGAACCCAGCCATATGCCCAAGGGCACCTTCGTCCCATCTATTGTGATACCGAGAGTTACGACGACGGTCTGTCCGGCCACCTCAAGGCCATCGGTGCTTCTGCTATCAAGTGTTGGTGAGATGACGCTAAGACTTTACACTGCATTAAGTTACAGCCAAAATAGCGCTCGTGACCTTCGCTGCGCGCTAAATAGAGCGTAAGCGCCTTTTTTGCAAAGGGATACGTACACATCACCAACAGTAAACAGCGCAAGGACCCGCGAAGGTCGACCACTGGAAGAACTCCAGCCAACGCCAGCGGTGGCTGGCGACAGCCCTCGTGGACATCGAACCCCGCTTGAGGAGGGTGATCGGCTACCGCCATCTTCCGAAGCTTCGCGAAGCTCTCAAGCGGGAACTGAAGATCGAGACGAAGACATCAACGGTGTCGAAGAAGAAGGCCGCCTAATTTATGAGCCGTGGAGAGTTTCAACTAAGAATGGGCTTGACTCCCTCCCGCTTCCCGTGGAAATAAGAATGGCGTAACCTCCGGTTAAGGGTGCTTCCGCCATTAAGTGTTGGTGAGATGACGCTAAGACTTTCCCTCTGTGCCAACATCGCTGAGACACTTCGCCCCTTGAAATTAGTGTAGAGGGTGGAGGGGGATCAACGCATGAGTATTTTGATTGAGAGAGAGACCTCGGCGGGATCGGCAGGAGCCCGTAGGGCGACTAGAGATCCCGCCGGCCGCGATGCGGCGGGGGTCGAGGATCCCGAAGTGCGCGAGCAAGCGAAGCGTCGACGCTTTAGCGCGGAGTACAAGCTGCGGATAGTGCGTGAGGCCGATGCCTGCAAGGGTGACGGTGACGTTGCTGCTCTTCTGCGTCGAGAGGGCTTGTACTCGTCGCAATTATCGAGTTGGCGTCGCCAACGTGACGAGATCGCCAAGGTGGGAATGACGTCGAGAAAGCGAGGCCGGAAGGCGAAGGCAGAGGATCCACGGGTCAAGGAGCTCGAGCGCGAGAACGCCCGGCTCCAACGTCGCCTGGCTCGGGTGGAGACGATGCTGGAGATCCAAAAAAAACCTCCGAACTACTGGGGATCCCCCTGAATCCACTCGAGAGCGACGAGAACGACTGATCGTGGCGGCCGAGGAGCTGGCGGGGCGGATTGGGCAAACGGCGGAAGCCTGCGAGGCTCTGGGTGTGGCTCGTTCCACGTTGTATCGCAGGCGCCAGCCGGTGACGCCCAAACCGAAGCGTCGTCCTCGGCCGCACCGAGCTCTCGACGAAACTGAGCGCGAGGAAGTCCTCGTGGCCTTGCACTGTGAGCGGTTCGTCGACAAGGCGCCCGCTCAGGTGCGGGCTACGCTTCTGGACGAGGGAACCTACCTCTGCTCGATTCGCACGATGTATCGGATTTTGGAGGAGCACGGCGAGGTCCGAGAGCGCCGGAACCAACGGCGCCATCCGAACTACACCAAGCCGGAGCTGTTGGCCGAAGCGCCGAACCAGGTTTGGTCGTGGGATATCACGAAGCTTCGTGGCCCCGTCAAGTGGACCTACTACTACCTCTACGTCATCCTCGACATCTTCTCCCGCTACGTGGTTGGCTGGATGCTGGCTCACCGAGAAAGTGCCGCGCTCGCCCAACGCCTCATCGCCGAGAGCTGTCGCAAGCAGGACATTGAACCCGACCAGCTCACCCTTCACGCGGACCGTGGCAGCTCGATGAGGAGCAAGCCCGTGGGTCTGCTCCTGGCTGACCTCGGAGTTACCAAGACCCACTCCAGGCCTTACGTCTCGAACGACAATCCCTACTCCGAGTCTCAGTTCAAGACGATGAAGTACTGTCCTCAGTTTCCGAGCCGCTTTGGTTCCGCCGAAGACGGCCGGCTATTCTGCTGCGGTTTCTTCGACTACTACAATTTTCACCACCGGCACTCGGGAATCGGCCTTATGACACCGGCCGACGTTCACTATGGTCGAGCCGAACAGCTCACCACCGCTCGGCGCCAGATCCTTCTCGAAGCTCAACAGGCTCATCCCGAACGCTTCGTTCGCGGAACGCCGCAACCGCCCGTTTTGCCTCCGCAGGCCTGGATCAACCCGCCGCTGGAAAAAACGACCCTCCACGATGCCGCACAAGCCCCTCTCGCGGCGGCGTCCATACCTGGGGTACCTCCTTTTTCTGCTTCACGCAACGAGATCTTGATCGATGTTGACGTCGATCGCGCCGACCTCACGAGTCTCCCCACCATAATCGAGGCTCACTAAATGCAGCTCGCGAGTGTCCCAAAGTTGTTGACATGTTCCGTTTACGCTGCATTAAATTACAGCTAAAATAGCGCTCACGACCTTCGCCGGAGCTCGGCCCAAAGCTCATCGGAAAGCTCCACATCTACTGTGGCGATATGGACAACTACTATTTGCCGAACGCCGTCTACCTACTGGAAGACTTTCTAGAGTCGACCACCGAGCCCTACTATGCCGGCGAGGTGGACTACGGTGACCGCTTCGAGCACTGCTGGAGCGGGGATCACGAGAACCCGAACTCGATCTCGCGGCTCACCTACGTGCAGCGCTTCGTTCCCAGGATGGTGGAGCGCATGCTCGAGACCGCGCCGCCGGGAGCCGACACCACGAGCTGGTGCTACTGAGGGCCCTGGCAAGAATGACGGCAACCCTCCTCTTGTTGATGGTGCTCCTGCAGACCGGTGCGTTGGCCCAGAGCTTCGAGGAGGTGTTCGCCCTGGGCCTTCGCTTGTCGAATGAGCGACGGTGGCAAGAAGCAGAGCAAGCGTTTCGCCGCGCCGCGGAGCTCGAGCCGCGAGCACCCGCCCCTCACGTGGAGCTGGGCCGTATCCACCTGAGGCGGGACGAGCCCGTTCGCGCCATCGCCGCGCTCGACGAGGCGCTTCGGCGCTCCCCCTGGGCTGCGGGTGGCGAGCGACAGGCCCACCGGGGTCTGAGGGCCAGTGTTGCTATCGGCTTGACCCCGCGCCGGTCCGACCGGTACGCCATCAGTTGGATGGGTATCGTCGCAGCCTCTGTTGGAAGGGAAGAAGGAAAACACGAAAGTGGAGCCTCTATGCGGCCGCGGGCACCGACTGGAATTCAAGTCCATCCCATCACTTGATGGCGGAAGCACCCGCTATTCCGCCTTAAGGTAACGATCGAAAAACTGCAATACCCGTCGGTAAGACTCAAGCTGATGAAGGGGGTCAGCCAGGCCGTGCGCCTCGCCTCGGTAGATCTCGACCTCGTATTTTTTGTGTTGTCGGTCAAGTTCGTCAAGTAAATGGTACGTCTGCTGCGGGATCACATTGCGATCCTGATCACTATGGATGATTAGCAGCGGTGCCTGTAGCTCGTTCACGGACGTAATTGGTGAGATACGCTCGTAAAGCTCAGGGTTGTGTTTTTCGCCAACCCCAACACGGTAGGACGAGAAGGGGCTGCGGAGGTCAGTTATCCCCATCAGATCTGCACCTGCACGAAAGACTTCAGGTGCCTTCGTCAGTGCAAGGAGCGTCAGGTATCCGCCCATGCTCAGCCCCATCACACCCACTCGCTCTGGGTCTACAAAAGCCTGCGACTTGACGAATTCGGCGCCGGCTTTGACATCCTCGAGAGTCCCAGTGCCCCACGCCCCAATTAGTTTTTCTCGGAACGCACGTCCGTAGCCGGAACCACCGCGTTGGTCTATCATTAGCATTACGTAGCCGCTTTGGACGAGATAGTGCGCAAATGGGCGCCAATTGTCGTAGAACTGCCCATAACTATTAGGGTGTAAATTGACAATAGCCGGCAAATGGTCGCCATCTCGCATGCCGGTTGGGGTAAGTAGGAAACCACGGATCTCAAGCCCATCGAAGGAGCGGAAGGACACACGCTGAACATTGGCAAAGTGTTCCATCCGGAAGGAGCTGTGGGACGAATGCGTAAGACGCCGAGCCGACGTCACTCCAGGTTTAGTGAGGTAGAGATTTGGAGGTGACCACGCGCTATCGTAAGCATAGACGATAGAACCGTCGTAGGCCCATCCGACTTCATGATATTGCCCTGGCTCAGTGCCTATTCTTTCTCCTCCGGCAGCGTCTACGTCTGTTGCCACCAGGTCGAAACGCCCATCCCGGTTGACGGAAATGAGGATTCGCTTGCCATCACGCGACCACACTGGCCGCACAGTCCAGTAGGGCGACATGGAATCGTGAGGACCTGTATCCAATTCCCGCCACTCCGTTCCGTCAGCGTTTATTATCCAAACATGGACGTAACCAGAGCGGTCAGACAGCAGCGCGAGGCGCTTTCCGTCTGGTGACCAGCGAGCTCCAAAGTTGTCTGTGCTGTCCACAGGGGTCAGGCGTCTAGCAGGACCGCCCGTGGAGGAGACGACGTACACACCGGTTGCCATGTAATGCTCATCCCGACGCTTGGCAGAGAAGACGATGGTTTTCCCGTCCGGGGACCACTGCGGGTCTTCTTCACGTGCAGGATCATTCGTGAGTCGAACGAGCCCGTGCCGTTCACCTTCCACGCTCATGACCCAGAGATCCACTTGTCCATCACGATTAGAAACGAACGCGATGCGTTCACCATCTGGTGACCAAGCTGCAGCCCGATCATTTGCGCGAAAAATGCTTGTATTCAGTCGCCTTGTAGCACCAGTCCCGAGGTCCACCACCCAGATGTCCTCCTCAGACTCAAACGCAATACGCTCCCCGAGGGGCGAGAAGACTGGTTTCGTCTTCGGTACGAGACCTGAAGTAATCTGCGTGATTTCGCCACTATCAAGAGATACCACGCAGATGTTATTGTCCTCGCCGAATCTGGGGATGACCGGAAAACCCAGGTAGTATCCAGCAACCGTGTAAGCAACTTTCGTCCCGTCCGCCGAGATTGCGAAATGACCAAGCGGACGGGTCTGAACGATTTGCTCAAGTGTGAATCGAGGTGTAAACCGAGTGTGCTCAGCCGAGCCCACAGAAGCACCCAAACAGAAGATAACGAATTGGTGTTTGAGCCTCACAGCTTATCCCCTTCCAACTGTTGTGAACATACAATCCACTTTGCTTTTTGCTCCTATGAATCGAGATACAGCCGCAAATCGAGCTGCCCAGACCTTTGAGCGTTCGGCTTGACGGTCATTTTCTTCGCCCATGAACCTCTCAAAGGACCGGATCGTGCCCGCGGAAGTCAGCCTTGTCTGCGAACCTTATGCCTCTAATAGTCTTGCCAAGTCTTCGCGCCACCTCATTTCACCGAGCCATCCTCTAACACTGTATTGGTTCAGCGTGAAGATGACAGCGAGGTTGGACGTTAACGCAACGCCCGGCGGCAGGATGTCCCCTATCGCCCCAGGGATCGTACCAGAGTGCTCGGGGGCGTCAAGGGTAAAGCGCGCTGCGCGCGCCGGCTTCGCCCCTTGACGCCCCCTGCGCTCTCTGGTACTCAATGCTTGTGGGCGAGAGGGAACGGAGTGGGGCTCCTGGGATCAGAGTGTTCATGCGGGCACCTTGTTCGCACGGCGCTCACGCCGCAGCTTCCGAGCCTGCTCGAGTTTGCGGTCTCGCTCCGACCAGATCTTGGGTGGCCTTGCCATCCATGAAGTCCAGCGGCGCAATGTAGCCGATCGCGCTGTGCAGGCGAACCCCGTTGTAATATTCGACGAATCGTTCCATCAAGCGGCGAGCCTCTTCGAGGCTCGCATCCTGTGCCAAAACTCGGCCCTTTTGAAATAGACCATCAATCAGCAGCTTAGTGTCTGTGTTTGCGACCGGGCCAGGGAGTCAAGCCCATTCTTAGTTGAAATGTTCCACGGCTCCCGGTTCGTTTAAGCAACGTTCTTCCTCGACGTATTCTTTTTCGCGGTCTCGATCTTCAGTTCACGCTTGAGCGCTTCACGCAGCTTTGGAAGGTGTCGGTAGCCCATCACCTTCCGGAGGCGCGGCTCGATGTCGGTGAGCGCGGTCGCGAGCCAGCGTTGGCGTTGGTTCGAAGTTTTCCAGTGATCGACCTTCGCGCAACGTTCCTCGATAAGCGCATTGACGGACTCGATGCAGTTCGTCGTCTTTAGTGAGTGACCGAGCACCCCGTACACGCCAAGACGATGCAAGGTCAGGGTCTCCTCCAGCCCCTCTTCGAGGCTAGCAGCCCGTTGAAAAAGTCGTATCCGGTCGCGATATTTCTCTGAAGACTCATTCGATGACGATGTAAAATTGCATCGCATGTCGATGAAGAAGAAAAAGAAAAGTTGCCAAGAGACTTTATGGATTCCACACGATGCGGTTGCGTCGAGTCCTGGTCATCCTTTTTATGAGGAACTCGAGCGGGTACTTCGAGAGGAAGAGTTTGACTCGTTTGTGGAGTCGAAATGCTCGCCGTATTACGCGAAGAAGCAAGGTCGGCCGAGCATACCGCCGGGTGTGTATTTTCGAATGCTGTTGATCGGCTACTTTGAGCGCATCGATTCAGAGCGCGGGATCTGCTGGCGGTGTTCGGACTCACTGTCTTTGCGCCAGTTTCTTGGCCTTGGAATGGAAGAGCGAACGCCGGACCATTCGTCGCTGTCTCGGATACGGAATCGACTTCCGCTGGAAGTTCACGAATCTGTATTTGGATGGGTGCTAGAAGTTCTAGCGTCGAGAGGGATGATAGATGGCAAGACACTGGGTGTGGACGCGACGACGCTGGAAGCGAATGCGGCGCTTCGGTCAATCGTTCGTCGAGACACGGGGGAAAGCTACGAATCGTATTTGAAGGAGCTTGCGCGCAAGAGTGGTATCGAAGAGCCGAGCCGAGCGGACATTGCAAAGTTGGACAAGAAGCGGCCAAAGAAAGGGTCGAACAAGGAGTGGGTGAATCCGAACGAGCCGGATGCGGAGATCATGAAAATGAAGAGCGGGGGCACGGATATGGCGCACAAAGCCGAGCATGCTGTGGACATGAGCGGGGAAGGTGCGGTAATTGCCGTGACGCTTCACGGAGGCGCGAAGGGTGACACAAAGAGCCTACCGGATACGCTGGAAAAAGCGCAGTCAAATCTGCAAGAGCTCGCGAACAACGCGGAATGTTGTGAACGAATACATGAAGACGCGGGTCGCGAAGTGGTCGGGGACAAGGGCTATCACGGCAACGACATCCTGGTTGAGCTGGTCGAACAAGAATACCGGAGCTACATTTCGGAGCCAGAGCGAGGTGGCCGCAAATGGAAGGACAAACAGGCCGAGCAAGCCGCCACCTACGCGAACCGACGTCGCATTCGCGGGACTCGAGGTAAGCGATTAATACGCCGTCGCGGCGAGTTACTCGAACGACCTTTCGCGCACTACCTCGAAGCGGGAGGCATGCGACGAACGCATTTGCGAAGACACGAAAATATACTCAAGCGCCTCCTCACGCACGTGGCCGGATTCAATCTCGGGATTCTGATGCGCAATCTCATCGGCAAGGCCACGCCGAAGGAATACGCGGAGCTCAACGCCAGTCTGATCGCTGCTTTATTGCGCTTCGTCTCGACCATAGGCGCACGTTTTGCCCCGCTGCAATCCATCGGGCGTCTCAACTTGGCCGTTCCGCCGAATCACATCTTCCTTGAACTTGCCCACCAAACTTTCTCCGTGAGCAGAATCTGGACTTTTTCACCGGGCTGCTAGAGGCCGCAGACTGATTCCTCTCTTCCAGCTCGCGGTGGAGTTGCTCAAGGGCCTCAAGCGCCTCCTTGTGCGTCGGCCGGCCGTACGCGCGCTGCAGCCGCTTGCGCCACAACGACTGCTCGCTCTTGGACAAATAGCTCACGACATTCTCTCGTTTGTGCCACTGGCAACGGCCCACGACGACCCGCCTGCGAAAGGCCTTAGTCACGGCTCCTCGCAGCCCCTTGCTGCCGTCGATGACCACCAGCAGCCCTTCAGAGATATCGAGACCCCGCTCGACCAATGAACGCAGGAACGGCCTAAGAACACGCTCGTTCTCAGTGTCTGTCTCCACGAAGCCGAGGAAGCGTTTGTCCCCGGATAACGTGATGCCGAGAGCCACCACCATCGTCGCGTCGGCGAACGTCTTGCCGTCCAGGACCATCGCCACCACGTCCTCACCCGAGAGATCACGCTCCTGCATCTCACGCAGCTTCGCTGCGCTTGCTTCGACGAAGCCGCGCGACACCGACGAACTCGACAGACCGATCGCGCCCGGGACCAATTCCGCCGCCGACTCATAGTTCCGGCACGAGATCCCGTACAGCACTCTTCGTAGAAGCAACTCGTCCACCTCTCCGCGGTGACTCAGACTCTCGTACGAGTTCAACGGGATCTCTCCGTCGCGGCCGCGAACACGGGGAACGCGGACCGGAACTCGCTGACCCGCGAGTTTCACCGTGCCCGGATTCGTCCCGTGACGTCGTCCCTGCACCGTCTCCGATTTCCGAACGTATCGCTCTCCCGCAAGCTCACTGACCTCGGCGTCCAGCAACTCGTGAACATGCATCAGGCCGAGAGGCACCAGTGCGCGGATCATCTCGACCTTCGAGTCCACCTCGAGCTCCCCGTATCCCTCTTGCTCCATGACCTCTACTTCACCTAGACGACGCGTCTTCTTGCGTTCCTTGACCCTTCGTAGCAGACTTCCCATATCGGCTCCTTTCTTGAGCGGCTTGATTTCGCTTTTCACAACGTCATCAAACCACCCGAGAGGGAGCCGTTTCAAATTTCAACTAAGAGTGGCACACATTCGGGCCAGGAGGATATCCTGAATCTAGTTGAAATCGGTGAGTGACTCCCTTCAAGATCGTCGGTGTCAAAGCTGGCGATCAAAAAGAAAGGAGCCACCCAGTGAGAGCAGATACGAAGAAGAGAAAGAATGCAACACAGATGCTGAGGGCGACGCAGGAGCAAGAGTGGTGGGCGGATCAAGTTGTGCATGTGATGCTGGAGGGCAAGCGAGCGCTGGACGCCGCGATGCTCGATGTCGGACGCCTGGTAGCTGAGACGCTCATGTACATGGAGCGCGAAGAGAGATCTGGGCCAGACTACCATCCTACGTCGTCCGGGCTTCGCAAATGGGCGAGTCAACGTGGGTCGATCTATGTCGGTGACCAGAAGCTCCCTGTCGAGCACCCTCGATTGCGGGGCCCGGAGGGTGAGGTCGGGCTGAGAACCTACGAGCAGCTCAAGAATCGCGGGGGCTTTTCGGAGGAACTCCTGTCGGAGGTGCTTCGGGGAATGTCTGCTCGCAAGTACGAAGAGACGGTGACGGCGGCAGGCAAGGCTTTCGGTGTGACGCCGAGCTCGGTGTCCCGCCATCTGGTCGAGGCGACGGCGAAGCAGCTGAAGCAGTTCCAGGAGCGCAGTCTCGAAGCGTTTCCGCTCTTCGCGATGTACCTAGACACGGTCCACCGCGGCGGTCAGGCGTTCGTGGTCGCGCTCGGCGTGGACCGTGAAGGGAAAAAGCTCCCCCTGGGCTTCTGGGAAGGGGCGACGGAGAACCACGAGATCTGCGAGGAATTGCTGGAAGAGTTGGAGCGACGGGGGTTAAAGCTCTCCAAACGGATCCTCTGGGTAACCGATGGTGGCGGGGGGATCATCAAGGCGCTCAAAGACCGATACGGCAAGAAGCTCATCCACCAGCGGTGTACTTTGCACAAAGACCGCAACATCCAGCGCCACCTGCCCAAACGCTACCGCAAGCAGGCACACCACCTCTTCGCGACTGCCTTGGAGCAGAACAGCTACAAGGACGCGAAGAAGATGTTGCAGGAGTTCGAGCGCTGGCTTCGCGACATCAACGAGTCGGCGGCAGACTCACTCCTCGAGGCACTCGAGGAGGTGCTGATGCTCCACAAGTTGAAGGTCCCCGCTCTATTGCGCCAGAGCCTGCACTCGACGAATCCTATAGAGAGTATGTTCTCCATGGTTCGTAGTTGCGAGCGCAACATCAAACGCTACCGTAACAGCAAAATGCGCCAGCGATGGCTCGCCGCTGTGCTGCTGCACTGCGAACAACAGTTCAGACGAGTCAAGGGGCACGCATCCATCGACGTAGTGGTTGCGGCCATCGATGCGATCCAACGAGAGGACGAGATGCCTGAGGCCGCGTAAGGTCAGGGGCGTAGAGCTGGAAATGACCACGAGTCGCTTATGATGGTTTCAACTAATTCCTTGACATCCTCGTCGGTTGCCATGCCCGCTGGCCGGGTCTAGACTTCCGCTTTGGGTTGTGACGATTGGAATGGGAGTGTTGTCATTGAAGCGAATTGCTAAGTTCCAATTGGTGCTACGAGTTATAGGTGCTTATATTGGAGTGGGAGTGTTGTCAATGAAGCGAATCGCTGGCTGGGCTCTTGGTGTGATGTTTATCGGAGGCTCCCTGGGTGCTGCCGAACTACAGGTTGGCGACGAGGCACCCGACTTCGAGCTCCAAGGCACCGACGGAAAGTCCTACCGGCTCTCCGAGCTAAGGGGCAAGGCTGTGGTCCTTGCGTGGTTTCCGAAAGCGTTTACCGGTGGTTGAACGGCCGAATGCAAGTCGCTCCGTGAGAGCGGCGACGAAATCCGTGCTTTTGCGGTCAACTACTTCGCCGCGAGCTGTGACACGGTCAAGACTAACAAGGAATTCGCCGACTCTCTCTCTCTCGACTATCCGATCCTGAGCGATCCCGACAAAGGCGTCGCGAAGTCCTATGGGGTCGTAACGGCGAAGCGTGAATTGCCGCACCGCTGGACTTACTATGTCGACGCCGAAGGCAAGATCCTCTACATCGACAGAAGCGTCAACACGCACAGCGCGGGAGCGGATGTCGCGGCGCGATTGAAGAGGCTCGGAGTGCCGGCCTTGAGCAAGTAAGACCGGCGAGAGCCTCCTCTCGTTTCGTTCAAACCAATCTTTGCGCCCTCCACAGCGCTCTGCACCCCGGTGTCAGATGGCATGGAAATGTACCGGAAGACACGTTTATGTCACGAGGCATGTTCGATCAGCCCGTCCTGTGCCAAAACTCAGCCCTTTTGAAATAGCTGATAAATCAATAGCTTAGGGCCACCAGGATACGGGTCAGTCGCAGGACTAGCCCAGAACTTACCCTTCCAGTTCGTCAGCTTTATCGCTTCCTTGGCGAGGTTCGTGCTCACGAAACAAGAGGTCGCGTAGAATGTCACACGATCGACCGCTCAGGTCCGTCACCGGCCGGGACATCCCTCGGGAGAGACGCTGCGATGTTGAAGGTCCTCGCTCACGCCGCCGCTATCATCGGTCTCTATCTCGCGTTCTCGTTCGCCTTGTTCTTGGGACTTCAGGTCAATCCCCTCTACGGCAACATCGGCCTCGTAGCCATTGCCGTCCTGGCCGTGTTCTACGTCTACATTGGCTTCCTCAAGAAATAGCAAACCGCCTCTGGATTCTAGGCTGGGGCGCCCTATTGGCTTCGTCAGGACTCGGACAACCCACTCCGACAGACGAATCCGAACGTCCTGGCGCGCGGGTTTTGAGTTCGTTTGTGTTTTTGGACACGATGGCTAAGCTGTGGGTTTATGGTCTATTTCAAAAAGGCCGAGTTTTGGCACAGGACGACGTTGTGTTCTTCATACACCTGGCTACCCGTCGAGTCCACGTCGTCGGCATCACGCCGCATCCGAACGAACAGTGAATGACCCAAATGGCTCGCAACGTGACCATGGCAGATGTCGGCTTTCTGTCCTCGAGCCGATATCTCATTCACGACCGGGACTCGAAGTTCTGCGAGTCGTTCCACCGGACCATCGAGGCGGTTGGCGTCGTGCCCGTCAAGCTGCCCGCACGGGATCCAATCCGCCAGCACGTCGCACGACTGGGACCGCACCGGAGACGCTCTGAACCGAGGTCGCCACGCTGCACGGCGGGATCAACTCATTCCGCGCCAACATCTACCGTGCGATGCTCTTGCAGGCCAGCACGATCGTGAAGGGTGCGGTTCTCCGGCGGCTCCGCTTACTCCCTTGTGCAGCACGGGCCGACATGGAATGCTGCTCTCCCGCGACGGCCACTGGTCAGCAACCACGCCATCAGCCATACTAATATGGTGCGGAATTGCAAAGAAGGGATCAGGTCGAGTGGTGACGCCATTCAAGGAGAAACAGCTAACGACATTCGTGGAGTTCGAAAAATGGCTCGACGAAAAACAACTACTTGGCTCCACTGTACTCTACCGCGGGCATAGAGAAAGCAAGTGGAGACTCGAAAGCACACTCTACCGAAGTCGACAGGAATTACCCCCCGAAGGACATCCTGCTCTTGACGTTCCTATTGACAAATACAGCGATGCCGCTGCAAATATGCAGGTGATCGTAGAAACACACACGAACCGTGTCTTCGGCAAGATCGACAAGAGCGCCAACCCTTTTCCGATAGATGGCGAAGCATTATCCTTCGAGTACGCAGTCTATCTCCGACACCACGGACTCCCCTCGCCGCTTCTTGACTGGACGTTATCGCCCTACGTCGCAGCATATTTTGCTTTCGCCGCCGCCAGCCGCACAGGTGCCGATAATAATAACGAAACGCATCAGTCATGCGCTGCAATCTTCGTAATGCGGCCGCCGAAGCACCCTTACAAGGACTACGTAATTGCGCCCGAACTGTTGCCCGGGAAGGAGGCGGGCATGCGCTATTGGCCGAATCCGGTAAAGGGAGAAGCCAGACATTATGACCAACAGTCTGCATACACAATTGCTCTTCGCGATCCAGCGAACAACGGCGTGTACTGCTACGGTTCCCACGAGGACATTATTTACAATTTTGGGCAAGTACTCGCATCAGGTACCAACCGGGTCACGTACAATAACGCTATAGAAGATGCAATCTGTTGGAAGATCACACTTCCACAACGAGAGCGGGGCCAGGTATTGCAGCGGCTGGATCGAATGAACATCAATGCCTATACACTATTGCGCACTGAAGACGCCCTCGTGAAAACGTACGGGCTGCGAGAACTGCGTCGTGCATTTGAAACAACCTGAGAGTATGCGGGTGCTTGCGTCATTGACTGTTGCGGGGGTGCTTCCGCCATCAAGTGATGTTGCTAGTCGTGAAGACGCGGCGTCAACGGTACTGCTCCTCGAGCTGTTCCCAGATGGTGCGGTCGCACCGCTGGTACCAAGCCCATCGGCCTGAAGCCCAGCGCCGACGGCGGGAGGCCTACGCGAAGGAGGTCAAGACGAAGTATCCGCGGGCCAAGATCACCACGCGCCCGCGGCATCCACGAGGGCGGTAAACAGGACGCCCGTCCTATGTGCTCGCCAGATTTAGGATTCTTGGAAGTTGTGCAGCCCGCAGGGTTCGAGACGCAAGCGCCTAGAGGCTATCCCAGAACGTCCACGTAAGAACTCTCATCGAAGCCGACCAGCAACGTTTTCCCAACCCGCAGCGTGGGGGCGCGCAGGTTCCCTGTCGGTCCTAAGAGCGCATCCACGATTTCCTTGGACGCCTTCCCGCCGGGAAAAATTTGGACTTTCTTGCCCTTGGCGACGATGACTTTTTTGGCGGCTTTGATGAGCGCCACAGCGTCTTTGCGGCTCAGCTTTTTCGATGCAGAGACGACTTCCTTCGCGTCGATTTTCTTGGCGTCCATGAACTTGGACGCTCGGCTACAGCTTGTTCACCCGTTGCGGTGATAATACCAGTCGACTTTCCTTGGCATCTCTCTTTGTCGCTCCTTGTGGCGCCCGACCCCGTATTCAGGTCGAAAGTAGGAGCCCTATTCTATCAGTTACTATTAATGATGATGTTGTTACCGAGCTGCCGGCCCCACTCAAGACAGAGAACGCGGAGAGAATTCTAACGATGTGTGGTCGTTTCACGCAGAAGCTGACCTGGCGTCAGATTCACGACCTCTACAACCTGACAGCACCGACGGTCCCGCTGAATTTGCAGCCTCGCTACAATGGTTCGCCGGGACAAGAATTCGCCGCGTGTAGGCTGGATGGCAACGGCAAACGCACCATGGTCCAGCTCCGCTGGGGACTGGTGCCGTCTTGGGCACGAGACGTCAGGATAGGCACCCGCCTCATCAATGCCCGGTCGGAGACCATCCACACGAAGCTATCATTCGGCGCCGCCTTCCGTTCGCGTCGATGCCTGGTGCCGGCCGATGGGTGGTTCGAGTGGCAACGGACCGGGTACGGCAAGCACCCTTACTTCTTGGCGCTTGAGGACGGGTCGCCGCTTTCGTTTGCCGCTCTGTGGGAGCGCTGGGGCAAGGGCAATAACTCTCTCGAATCCTTCGCCATCATCACGACGACGGCCTCTCCAGAGCTTGCCGACATTCACCATCGACAGCCCGCCATCATCGCTCCGGACCGGTTCGACGACTGGATCGACCCAACGTCACCGGTGCCAAGACTACTCGACTTGGTGCGTGAACCCTATGGCGGCCCTTACGAAAAGCGTGCCGTTAACACTAGAGTGAACAGCGTTCGGAACGACGACCCGGACATTCTTGCTCCTAGATCAGAGAGGAGACTCTTTTGACCGGCGGAGCACACAACCATTCGTGTCCTCGAATGAAACCTGTGCCTTCTATTTATTCATCTGCGCGCACCGAACTTGACTAGTCTCCGGTCTGCCGGGACCATGCCGGCATGATTTCGTCGTTTGTTGGCGTTGTTGCACGGCTCGGAGCAAATTGCTGACCTCCCTGTGCCGGTGGCAGAGTCACCCGGCGCAGTACGTATCGGGCATCCCGAGCGCGGTCATCTTGTTGAGTATCTCGCACCCAATTCGGTGTTCAACTCGTTGCCTCGCCAACGTTCGAGTCCGCATCTCAGGCCCGATGATCGCCTTGTAACGATAGACCGCGTTTTCCACCATGCTTCGCTTGGTGCAGCCTGAGAGCTTGTACCATTCACGTCGGCCGTGTCTTTCGATGGCACGAATATGGCGATCTCGCTCCTGCATGGCCGTGTTCGAATTCTGACTGAGCGTCGCGTTTCGTTGCGGCGGAATCACCACGCGCGTCCTTCGTCCAGGGCTGTGCGCTTCGATGGTTTCGTAGACCGCTTCCTTGTCGTATGCACTGTCCGCCGCCACCGACACTAGAGGTGCTTGAATCTGCGTTAGCAAAGCGGGGACTCGGGTTGCGTCGCGAGCTCGTGACGCCGTCAGTTCGGACGCAACAATGTTGCCGGTCTTGCGGTCAACGGCGATGTGCAACTTGCGCCATGCGCGCTGCTTTGGCGGTTTCCGGGCGGTTCCAACATGAATCCTCAAGCCCGTGCTATCGATCATCAGGTGGATGGGTTGACTGCTTGCGGCTTTCGGAATCCGCAGCTTCTTGCGGAGCAGCCTCGAGCGCCGACACAGCGTCGAGTAGTCCGGGATCTCGATACCGAGCCCGAGAAGCGAGGCGATCGAGTTCAAGAAGCCTTCGGTTTGGCGGTAGGCGAGCTTGTACACCATGCGGACAACCAGGCTCGTTTCAATCGCCAGGTCTGAATAGACCCGTTGACCGCCAGGCTTACCAGTCTTGTCGGCCATCCAGTTCGCGATTGCCTCCTCGTCAAACCAGACCGTCAAATCGCCTCGGCGGCGCAGCCCTTCGTTGTATTCCGCCCAGTTGCGAACGTGGTACTTCTTCTGCTTCGCGTGCTTGTACTGGCTGCGCTTGGGATACTTCATGCTCGAACATACCTCGGCCACCACCATAGGCGCATTTGCTCTCAGCCAGAGCGGTGCAACAACGCCGATCGGATCGAGGAGCGCGTCCTTGACGAGCCACAAGCCGAGGACGACGACGGCAGCGAGCGGCGACAGCCTGAGCTAATAATGCGCTGCCGTGAGAAGACAGGCCAAGACGACCCATCCTGAAATTTGGAGGAGCCAGTAGCGCCAGAAGACGGTCAATGCACTTTGTATTTCGGCGGACCGGGCCCGAAGCTCTCGAGGCGGATGTCCACCATCGGGTCCGAGTCGGTGTCGAATCCCATCCCGGAGACGTGCACATGCACTCGATTTTCTTCAACCGCTTTACGGAAGCGCGCCAGCAAGGTGTGCTTGATGAGGTTGCGGAAGCCGGGCACGAGCAGTGAGAAGCCGAATGCGTCGGTGAGGATCCCCGGTGTCATCAGCAGTGCGCCCGCGACGAGGATCATGACGCCGTCCGCGAGCGAGCCCGCGGGGAACTCGCCACGGTCCATCCGCTCCTCAGCGCGGGTCAAAACCGAGAAACCTTGCCGCCGTGCCAGATACGCGCCCACGATGCCGGTGAGGACGATCAACGCGAGCGTCGGCCACGTACCGAGATAGATTCCCGCTTGGATGAGAAGACCGAGCTCCACGGCGGGGACGATGATGAACAGCAAAAGAAGCTTTCCCATACCGCCATTATAGAAACGTTTTCCGGCCACCATCGCAAAAAAGAGCTACAGATGGATAACTCGTTGCAAAGTCTACGGTTTGACACCGGCGTCCGCCGTCAACGATGCAGATGGTGGAACCACGATGTTGGCGAGCTACCTGTCCCTTCCATAAACTCGAGCTGTATGAGATTGGCGAACTGCTTACAACCAAGATGCTGACGTCGTTTTGTTGGGACCGCCCGGCGTCGGTAAGACCCATCTCGCGATCAGCCTCGCGATCGCCGCGGCACAGAAGGGACGGCGGGTCTACTACCGCCAAGCCGTTCACGGGAGCGCACCATAGACACTAAGCTGCTGATTTATGGTCTATTTCAAAAGGGCCGAGTTTTGGCACAGGACGGGGTCAAGCCGATAGCAACACTGGCCCTCAGAGGTCGCTCAAAGTGATTGGCTCCTCGCGCGCGGATTTCCCGTCATGGCCCGGAGCACCCAAGACGCTCCTCACTGAGGCCGTAGATATGTTTGCAGTCTGACCCACTCGTCACCGATTTGGACGAGCAGCTCTGAGGAAGGCTTTTTTGAGAAAGGTGTTGATTGAGGAGTCCAGATATGTTGCTACGCGGCTGCGGGCAGTGGTACAGGTTCGGAAGAGACCGGGTTGCGCGCCCAACTGAGCAGGAAAACCTCGATCTGCAACCACAAAGGAATCGTCGTCGCCAAGAAGATGTCTCGAAAGGTGAGCCGTCGAATGGTCAGACCGGCTTGCATGGCCGGAGTTCGGATCTCACGTCCGAACTTCAGAGCTCCGTGCGGTCGGACGAAATTGTAATAGCAACGGAGCAACTCCAGGTGCTCATCGAGCCTCTCCGTCGAGCGAGCGTGGGAAAGTGTTCGTCTCGAAAGGTATGCTGAGCTTTGCCGGATCGTCAGATTCAACCGCTCGATGAACGACGTGTTCAATGTCGAGGAGTCCTCGGAGTTATTGAGCGCGTCATCAAATCGCCACGCGGCTCCGTGCAGCGCTCTGCGTTCGACCTTGATGATACGATCGTTCCTGCGCGTCTTGAGGACCTGGCCGTAGAGACACGCTGGCCCGAAGAAGCGACGGATGACCTTCCGGTAGAATTCGAATCCATCCGTGACGATCAAGGGAAGACGCTCGAAATTCATCCGCTTCGAAAGGTTGCGAAACAGAGCGTGAGTGTTCCGATAGCTTCGCCTTCCCGTCACCGTCGATGGCCAGAGCCGAGACCAGACCTCGATCGTAACGAAGAGGTGCTTCTGCTATTAACCCTAATCGCAAAATCTTCGAAGCACGAAAACGCGAAACAGCCGCACTGGGCGCAGGCGAGAAGCTCGTGCTGGGGCACCCGCTCGCCGCCACTATAGGTGATTCTGCACGGTGTATGCAGAACCTGGAAAAGGTGCTATTCACGGGGCCAAAGACCTCAGACACGGTGACGTTTATTTGCGATTAGGGTTAAGTGTTGGTGAAATAACGCTAAGACTTTGCGGTGCATTAAATTACAGCCAAAATAGGGCTCACGACCTTCGCCGCGCGCTAAATTGAGCGTAAGCGACTTCTTTGCAAAGGGATGCGTACAAATCACCAACATTTAATGGCGGAAGCACCCGTGGGTTGGTGTGTCGCGGCGTCAGTTCTGCTCGCACTGACGCTGGCCGCGCAGGCAAGGGCAGACGACCGTGATGACGGGCACGATGAAGACACTCCTGCAGACGTCGACCTGCACGGACCACCCGCGCCAGAGCCGCCCGAAGTGGTGGCTCGCGACGACCAGGGACGAGTGACTCTTCGCGCGAACCGTCTCAGCGAGCCCTTCGTCCTCGATGGCAAGCTGGACGACGCCATCTATACCCGGGTAACTGCGGTCAGCGACTTCATCCAGCAGGTGCCCGACGAGGGCGAGCCCGCTACGGAGAAAACCGAGGCCTGGGTTTTTTTCGACGACAGGAACATCTACGTCGGCATGCGCTGCTGGGACAGCCACCCGGAGAGGATGGTCGTCAACGAAATGCGGCGGGACAATTTCGGCATCTACCAGAACGAGAGCGTCACGGTGGTGTTCGACACGTTCTACGACCGCCGGAATGGCTTCATGTTCCAGACGAATCCGCTCGGGGCGCTCCGAGACCAGCAGTTCGGTGACGAGGGCCAGGCGATCAATCGGGACTGGAACACGGTCTGGGACGTGAAGGCTTCGACGTTCGAGCAGGGCTGGATTGTGGAGATAGCCGTTCCGTTCAAGTCTCTCCGGTACAAGGCTGGGAGGGATCAGGTCTGGAGCATCAATATTCGCCGCGCGGTCAAGTGGAAGAACGAGGACTCTTACCTGTCCCTCGTTGCGCGGTCGCACGGCCCAAGGGGGGTCTACCGGATGTCGGAATCCGCGACGCTGGTCGGGCTGGAGGCTCCAGCATCGTCGCGGAATCTGGAGCTCAAGGCCTACGGCATCACGGCGTCCGTAACCAACAATGACGCGGAGCCCGTCGTGTCGAACGACTGGAACGCGGACGCCGGATTCGATGTCAAGTACGGGCTGACCAGGGGTCTCATTGCCGACTTCACCTACAACACCGACTTCGCGCAGGTCGAGGAGGATCAACAGCAGGTCAACCTGACCCGTTTCAGCCTGTTCTTCCCGGAGAAACGAGAGTTCTTTCTCGAAGGGGCGAGTATCTTCTCCTTTGCTGGCGTGCAGAGCCGACCGGACTTCGGTTTTCGTCCGGGTAGGTCGATCGGGAACTTGACGCCGATCATGTTCTTCAGCCGCCGCATCGGGCTCACGTCGAGCGGCGTGGACCCCATTCAGGTGGGAGGGCGGGTGACCGGCCGTGCCGGCCCGTTCCGGGTTGGCGCTCTGAACATTCAGACCCGAGGCGTCGAGGGTTTCGTGGAGCCCACCAATTTCGCTGTGCTGCGGTTCCGGCGGGACATCCTTCGCCGAAGCGATATCGGCGTCATCGCGACCCACCGCACGACGTCGCTGTCCGAGCCCGGAACGTCGAACTCTCTCTTCGGCCTGGATGGCAACTTCTTCTTCGGTACCAACGTGACCATCAACACCTACTACGCGCTGAGCCACACACCACTCGCCACCGGTACGCAGATCGTTGGGGACGAGACCAGCTATCTCGGACGATTCGACTACAACGGAGATCGCTATGGCCTGCAGGTCCAGCGCCTCAAAGTGGGCGAGGCTTTTCGGCCGGAGCTCGGGTTCACGAGTCGGCAGGCGTTTACCCGCAGTTTCGTGGAGGCACGGTTCAGCCCACGGCCCGCTTCGATCGACCTCGTCCGGAGGTTCGTATTCCAAGGAACCTTCGACTACATCACCGGCGAGCCCACCGGAAAGCTTCAGACACGTCGTGCTCAGGCCCAATTCAAAGCGGAGTTCGAGGCCGGCGACGAGCTAACCGTCGAGTACAACCCGCAGTTCGAGTTCCTGGCCGAGGAGTTCGAGATCTCGGACGGCATCATCCTGCCCATCGGCGGCTACGACTTCCAGGACGTCCACGTTGCGTACCGGTTCGGAGCGCAGCGACCGGTGCCGGGCTTCGTCAGCTACCGTACGGGAAGCTTCTTCAGCGGCGGCCGCAACGAGCTCGCGTTCAACGGTCGCATCGAAGTGACACCGAAGTTCTCGCTCGAGCCGCGACTCTCGCTCAACTGGGTGAGCCTCGAGGAAGGGGATTTCGCGGCCCGCCTCGTGAGCAGCCGGATCACATACTCGATGTCACCCCGCATGTTCGTGGGAGGGCTTTTTCAGTGGAACTCCACGAGCAACACGCTGAGCTCCGACGTGCGATTCCGGTGGGAATACGAACCAGGGAGCGACCTCTTCGTGGTTTATAGCGACGGCCGGCTCACCAACGAGGATGGATTTCCCATCCTGTTGAACAGGACGTTCGCGGTCAAGTTCACGAAGCTGTTTCGCTTCTGATAGGCGTTGTTGCACGGCCCGGAGCAAATCGCTGACCTCCCTGTGCCGGTTGCAGAGTCACCCGGCGCAGTACGTATCGGGCATCCCGAGCGCAGCCATCTTGTTGAGTATCTCGCACCCAATTCGGTGTTCAACTCGTTGCCTCGCCAACGTTCGAGCCCGCATCTCCGGCCCGATGATCGCCTTGTAACGATAGACCGCGTTCTCCACCATGCTTCGCTTGGTGTAGCCTGAGAGCTTGTACCATTCACGTCGGCCGTGTCTTTCGATTGCACGAATATGGCGATCGCGCTCCTGCATGGCGGTGTTCGAATTCTGACTGAGCGTCGCGTTTCGTTGCGGCGGAATCACCACGCGCGTCCTTCGTCCAGGACTGTGCGCTTCGATGGCTTCGTAGACCGCTTCCTTGTCGTATGCACTGTCCGCCGCCACCGACACTAGAGGTGCTTGAATCTGTGTTAGCAAAGCGGGGACTCGGGTTGCGTCGCGAGCTCGTGACGCCGTCAGTTCGGACGCAACAATGTTCCCTGTCTCGCGATCAACGGCGATGTGCAACTTGCGCCATGCGCGCTGCTTTGGCGGTTTGCGAGCGTTTCCAACATGAATCCTCAAGCCCGTGCTATCGATCATCAGGTGGATGGGTTGAGTGCTCGCGGCTTTCGGAATCCGCAGCTTCTTGCGGAGCAACCTCGAGCGCCGACACAACGTCGAGTAGTCCGGGATCTCGATACCGAGCCCGAGAAGCGAGGCGATCGAGTGCAAGAAGCCTTCGGTTTGTCGGTAGGCGAGCTTGTACACCATCCGGACAACCAGGCCCGTTTCAATCGCCATGTCTGAATAGACCCGTTGACCGCCAGGCTTACCGGTCTTGTCGGCCTTCCAGTTCGCGATTGCCTCCTCGTCAAACCAGACTGTCAAATCGCCCCGGCGGCGCAGCCCTTCGTTGTATTCCGCCCAGTTGCGAACGTGGTACTTCTTCTGCTTCGCGTGCTTGTACTGGCAGCGCTTGGGATACTTCATGCTCGAACATACCTCGGCCACCACCATAGGCGGATTTCGCTCTCAGCCAGAGCGGTGCAACAACGCCAGTCCGATGCCGGGAATGGTGAGAAGTCGTTGCACCTCAGGAAGCTGCTTGGCGAGCGCCTTGAGCTCGTGCTCGATGCCAGCGCACTTGTCCTTGAGCTCTCGAATCTCGGAGCACGCATCACGCAGGTGCGGACGGAGCACGTCGGGCAAATCAGAATCAGCGTCTTCGACGAGCTCGGAGATGGCGGGCACGACGAAGTGAGCGCCCTTGGGGATGAAGAGTCCGAGCTCGCGCAGGATCCCGCGTACGGCATTGATGCGTGCGGTCCGTGTGGAGAGCCATCCTGAGCGTAGACGATGGAGCGCGGCGAGGGTGTGCTGGCGCACGGACTTGATGGGCACCGAAAGAATCTCCTCGTTCCGGTAAGCCTCGAGCAAAGCTTTGGTGTCCGCGCGGTCGTTCTTGCTCCCGCGTCGATACGGCCTTACGAGGTGAGGTGGGAGCAGGACGACGTCGTGTCCCAACCGTCGCAACGTCCTTGCCCAGAAGTGAGCCGAGCCGCAGGCTTCGAGAAGCACGGTGGCAGCGCTCTGTTTCGCAAAAAACGACGGTGCTTGCGCTGTTTACTGTTGGTGATGTGTACGCATCCCTTTGCAAAAAAGGCGCTTACGCTCCATTTAGCGCGCAGCAAAGGTCACGAGCCCTATTTAGACTGTAACTTAATGCACCGTAAAGTCTTAGCGTCATTCCACCAACACTTGATGGCGGAAGCAGCGACGTTTAGACCCCGGGGTCACATCGCTTTTCCATGGGCTCTTCTTCTATCTTTCTTCGGGGGTCTAGTCGAAAAACCTGCTGAAAATGCGCGAAAAAAATTCCGGCTTGAGCGGGGAAGGCGTTACCGCTGGCTCTCGGGCGCTAGGGGGTAGCACGCGGCTCGACGGGGCGGCCGGGGTAGTAGGATGGTCTGAGCTCCGGGACGGCCTTCGCGGGCAATCCTCGGCACTTCCGGTAAAGCGCCGTTTGCTCGAGCTTGACTTGGGTCGCCAGCGCGGAGAAAAAGGCATCCGCCGAGCTCGTGATCATCGCGGTATAAAGCTCCTCTACCTGGACGCCCGTGATCCCGGCCACAGTAGCGAAGGTTGCGGCCGCGCTTTTCGGGATGGAAACCCGCATAACTTCCCCCTTGCCCTCAATGGCGACCTTCGAGCGCGTGTCCTGGCTCTGTTCATGCAATGAACGCTAGGGCCTTTTATGGCTCCGTCGATGGGCTCCGAGCCCCATCAACCGCATAAGACGCTGCACGCGCTTGCGGTTGACGGCCGACCCCTCCGCTTTGAGTGTCTGTGTCATCATGCGGCTGCCGAAAAATGGATGCTTCAGATGTAGCTCGTCCATCCGACGCATCAATGCGAGTTGCTCGCCATCCGGCTCGACAGGTTCGTAGTACAGGCTCGACCGATTCACGCCGAGCAGCTCGCACTGCCAGCGCATCGACAGCGGAGCGTTGGGTTCGACCAACTCCCGCCGGGGCGTCATCGCAATCGACCGAGCCCGTGTGATAAAAATTCGCCGCTCCATCGTCAGCTCCCCGATTTTCTGAAGCAGTTCGGCCTCGCGCATCGAGGCATCGCCTCCGCCCACCTCTTCGGTCTCGAAAGCACGCGTGACGTTCTCCAAAAGCTGCCGCTTCCATTTGTAGATCTGGTTCGCGTGAACCTTGTGCCGGCGGGATAGTTCCGCCACTGTCTCTTGCTCGCGTAGTACCGCCAATGCAACTTTCGCCTTGAAAACAGGGCTGTGCTTCGTACGATTTTTCTTCACTTTTCTCTGCTCCTTTTTTTATTGAGCAGGCTTGTTTTACCACCTTAACCCCTGGTCTAAAAAATGGGGTCCACTTCACTTTGAGCACTCCAGGATTCCCGTCCGTCACGATGAGCAACGGCTCCCTCATTCCTCGGGCCACCATCTCCTGCAAGAACCCCTTCCAGTTCTCGTAGGATTCTCGGTTGCCGACACCGATATGAAGAAGAACTCGCGTCCCATCAGCGCGATAGCCGGTCGCAACGAGGATGGGCTCTTTCCTCTCCGCTCCTTGGTGGTAGCGCAGGTACGTGCCGTCGAGCTCGAGATACAACAGCTTCTCGTTCGAGAGATCCCAATAGCGACGCGCGCGGATGAATAAATAGAAGGGACACCCGCTGGGCGTTCGAGTATTTTGACCAGACGGGCATTGGCGAGCGTTGGTCTGGCCGGTCTCCGTTTGGAGGTTGGGATTCCGTACCGAGATTTCGTCGATTCGTCTGACCACGGCCTCGACGAGGTGGCCTGGTACATAGATAGCGCGTTCATTCCCGCGCTGAGAGACTTTGAGATCACAAGCCAAGAGTTCGTAAACAGTTCGGTGATCGTCGTTAACGGGACGCGAGTCGAAGTGGATCTTTCCGACCAGGGGTGATGGCACCGCCGGAGGATTCCTCGGGGGACAGAACGTAAGAATGCAAAAGAGCTTGTCGATAGGGTCGAGGGCTGGCGCGGTGTCCCGTAGGCGCGGCCTATCTGTTTCTCCTCGTTTCCTGTGGGAGTGCCTCACTAGCCGCACCGTAAGTCTGTTTCCAGCCCCCGCCACATCGCACGCAGCGTGCGGCTTTCCCGCACTACGTGCTCCCCGAGCGTGGTGTCTTCGCCACGTGGCCCGTGGTTAGGTTGTAGTGGTGCAACACCGCGCCAGCGTTCATTGTGGGGCATCTTCGCCAGTAGCGGAGCCTGTTTGGACGGCTTGTGTACCGTCACGGTACCGTGTTTCGTGCCGGGATCCTCGCCGCCTGGCATCGAGCATGAATGGGAGCCTCCGGGTCATCGCGTCCCTTGCCAACACCGATGCCGCCACCCCGTCCTGTGCCAAAACTCGGCCCTTTGAAATAGACCACAAATCAGCAGCTTAGACGCCCTTGGAATCCGCGCAGAATCGAGGGTGTTTCGCGCCGCCGGGCTGGCTTCCGACCCCGTCGTGTCCATAAATACGAACGGAGCCCGAAAGCTCGAATCCTAGAGGCGTTCTCGGAATTCGCACAGACCAGCCGATGCAGCACTGGCTCTATGATAGGCGCTCCCGAGCAGACCTCTCATTCTAGCTCCCATTGCCAACCAAGCCTCAGAGCTCCTCTGTTAGGGGGTCGGTAACTGGGCCCTGCGTGTTAATGAGATGACACTCCAACTTTGCGACCATGGACGCGCACAACTCAATACTGGTCGACTTGTCGCGTCTTCCCTCAAGACAAGCACGTCTCGTGAATACCAGTGTGCTCATGGACGCATCATCTCAGCATTTAGAACTAGCGCTAATTATTTAACACACGGCGAGCCGCCAAACCCAACTCTCGTAATCAGTTCCGACGATGGGCGACCCTAGTAGAGGAGCTCTGAGCCTAGATATCTCTCATCCAAAACGCCCGCGGCATGCCGGTCTTTTGAGTTCGTTTGTGTTTTTGACACGACGGGATCGATGACCGGATCTGCGCGAACGCGACGATTCGGTGCCGGCAGACCGGATATTAATCAAGTTCGGTGCGCGCGGATGAACAAATAGAAGGCACAACGATGGCAGCAAGAGTGGACCGGTCGCGTCTGCAGGACCTGATCGAGGAGCGCGCCGTGGCGCACGACGCCATGGACTCCAGCCGTGTGGCACGCGTCCGCGAGGATATGGAACGAGCGGAGGCACGTTCGGTTGCAGCCGCACTACATCGCGTCATTTTTCGTGGAAGCGTTCAAGCGGCTGGGCGGCGCGATTCACCAACGCGAGCCCCGCCGGTACGAGGTCACGAACGAGCCGGCACCGGTCCGTGACCGCGACCGGCTGATTGGTATAGGCGAGCCGCTGGCGAGGCGGTATGAACGTGTTTGATGGCGGAAGCACCGGTCTATTTCAAAAAGGCCGAGTTTTGGCACAGGACGGGATGTCATCTAATCGGCCAATCGATCTGCCATTTCGAGATAGCGGCAGAAAGCATTTGCCAGCTGAATTTGCCTTGGCGTCCGGCATTCAGCTTCAAAGATCTGCGGCGAACTGACCATAATTAATAAACATTTGGCCCGAGATGTCGCAACATTAAGTCGGTTGAGACTGTAGAGAAATTCCATCCCTCTCGGTGCATCTACATGACTTGAGGTCGCCGTTGAATAGATCGAAATCGGTGCTTCCTGGCCCTGGAACTTGTCCACCGTTCCAACCCGCGCGCCCGGCAAGAGTTGCTGAATCTCAAAAACCTGAGCGTTGTAGGGTGTGATAATGACGATATCTTGGAGGGTAACGGGTCGTTCCTGACCGTCCCGATCGATCCAAGTGGCGTTGCTTTTCAGAATGCCGTTCACAAGGTCGCCAACTACCTGCGCCTCTTCAGGCGAGCAGTTGTGATTGCCGTGATGTTCAACGGGAACGTAGCGCAAACCGGAACCGCTGAGCGTTCCCGCCGACCTGATGGTCTGTTGATCCAAACCGACCCTTGAACTGAGCTTGCTCTTATAGAATACCTCGGACGTGTACGCGGCTATATCAGGATGCAGCCGCCAAGTCTCTTTGAGAAACAATCCTTTGTCCGGAGATATGGTCTGTTCACCGGCCAGAATGTGATCGAGCGCGGAGACATCCGTGCCGTCCGGGTGACTGCCCTGCATCGGTTGATCGAGCTGCTGCGGGTCGCCGATCAGCACCACAGTCCTGGCAGCCTGCGAAACGGCTAACACATTCGCGAGCGACATTTGCGCGGCTTCATCTACAAACAGAACATCGACGGCCTGGAATGCCTCAGGACGCGACCACAGCCAGGCGGTTCCACCGCCGACAGATACGCCGGTTCCAAGCGCGGCGAACAGGTCTTCATTGCTCTTGGCAAATGAAAGACGGTGACGGGGTTCCTCCATTTCAGCAGCCTTGTGGCAACATTGCAGCTGCACGTCCATCTCATCTGCCGCTTCGATGGTGGCATCGATTAGATTGCGGATGACCTTATGACTGTTTGCCGTGATGCCAACTGTCTTGCCACGGCGCACGAGTTCACAAATCATACGCGCCCCCGTGAAGGTCTTGCCTGCACCTGGGGGACCCTGTATGGGAAGAATTCCGTGAACGAGATATCCGCATAGTCTCATGGCAGCCTCAACGGTCGTTTCTCCTTCACGATGCAGCTCTTGTCCGGTGACACGTGGGGCCTCCTTCAGCAAGAGATCGCGGGCAGCCCGATAAGGCCCTTCTCACGCAGGTCATGCTGAGCCACGTACCCGCCGAGCCGCACAAGCGAGTCCTTGAGTACCTGCGCATTGACGTACGTATGTGCAAAGACGGCTTTCGGGTGGGTTGCGACGCTGTCTTTTCGTTTCTTGATATCAAGCGTGCGTTCTTCAAAGGAAATCGCGTCGACCTTACCGAGGTTGTCTCCGCCAAGATTGCGGAGACCTTCGCCGCCGCGTAGTTCGGTCTCTTGAGGCGGAAACTTGTAACGATGAATGGGTGCTTTCGCGGTACCACCAACGGGCCTCAAGAAATCAAGACCGGAGAGCCCGGCCCGTTCATCCATCATGTCCTCTTCCGTTAGATCAGCCAACCGGAAGTACTCCCACCACACCGATTTTTCTTCTCTACGGTGCCAGTCAAGGATGTTGGCCAGTATCCAGCGTGCTTGCTGCTCCTCATCCCGCGCTTCCGGATCTGCAGGAACATCGGAACTCAGATGTTCGATCAGTGCGTTTATCCGGATCAGCCAATCAGTGATGTTCTCGCTGGGGGCACCGTCTCCCAGTTCCGGGCGGGGCACACCCACACCATCGGAGACGAGCTGCCCCCGCAACGTTTCAAGCCAGTCCCGCAGGCCGGCGGCAGAGCGACAATCATCCTTATTGTAGACAACCACAGTAGCCTTGGTGTTATCTGCAATTGAGGGAACGTCGCTGAGTTCGAGGTTCGCATGGAGATTCGCCAGGGCGGCATTTGCATCGGCTAGTACTATTTCTCGTTCGAACGCATAGAATGGTTCCAGCTTTTTGATGGAGTAACTTTCCACGCTCGCGCGAATGCCACGGCGCACAACTTGGTAGAGATCGACAAATAGCTCCGCACGAAGCATTTGGTCGATCTCTTCCTGCCGCGTCGCGTAACGACCCATTAGGTGCTTCAACGCCGACGGTTCATAAGGGGCGAAGTGATAAATATGCATACCGGGAAATTGCTTCCAACGCGTCATCACGAAATCCACAAAATCCTCGAAAACCTGTTTTTCCTCGGCACGTGAAAATGCCCATTGACTCCGGTATACGGACTCTGCCGTTTCACCAATGAACAAGTAGCCAAAAAGATATTCGAGACCGCGCTCACCAACGAATGGATCACCTTCCAGGTCGAAGAAAATGTCCCCGTCCGATGGTTCAGGAAGACGCGTAAGTCCAAAGCCATTCTCCACCGGGAGCAGCTCAAATATTCCCTCGTGGGCCTCGCGAGCCTCGACTTGTACCCGTGCCTGTTCGCGGATGCGGTTATAGGGTTCGGTCGAGCCTCGATCCGGCGTCCATTCAAGCGGTAAGGGCATGTCGGCCAAGCCCTTTACCGTGGTAATCCCGCGCTGCTTCAGTTCATTGATTTGAAGCTTCGAGATTCCTGCCACGAGGCAAAGGTGGTCATCGCTGCGGCGGCGCTTTTGGCAAGTCTCCCGCCATCGGCATATATCGCAATGTTCTATCGGATCGGGATAAGTCTCTGCCGAATCTCGCTCCGCCATGGCCGTCAACAACCCGCGCTTCACCTTCCGAAAATACGCGGCATAGTCCATGAAGCGATACTGCTGTAGCTCAAATTCCGACCACGGCGTGACAACGTACATGTACTCAGGCTCCACGCCTTGAGCCCTTGTCAGCAGATCAGAATAGAGACAAAGCCGGAGTACCGTTCCCGCTTTCGTTTCACGCGCGAGCTTTGTATCGACTACTTCATACGACCAGTTGCCAATGTCGCTCGGGGTTTCGATACGACGCAGAATGTCAGCACGTCCGATCCAATGGTCGTGGGACAGCGCACCCTGAACAATAACCTGTGCGCCTCGGTTCATGGCGGCAAGCGTTTGCGAAACGGCTTCGTCTGAAACTCTGAATCCATCGATCCTGACAGGTTCCAAATCGTTTTTCGTTAGGTGGTCGACATAGTTCTGCTCGTGGACAGATCCTCGCTCCGCAAGAAGCTTTAGAAGGGGATCATCTCTGACTTTGGGTTTCGCCAAAGAACCTTCAGCCACCGCACGGTCCAGCTCGGTGAGATGACGGCAATTCAAATATCCAACTAAATCAGTCGCGCTGAGTGCTAAGGAATCTTTAATTCGCTTCACAAGAGGCAGTCCTGGCTGGACATGTTACTGTTTGCCCCATCCTGCTGCTGGCGGTTGACCCCGTCCTGTGCCAAAACTCGGCCCTTTTGAAATAGGCCATAAATCAGCAGCTTAGTGTCTGTGTTTGCGATCGGGCCAAGGGCCGTGGGCTTTACAATCGTCTGGCCCGAGGGTGCTATCTTCAGATCCAGTACCATCCATTGACCACCAGCAGGGCCACCGGCAACCACCGCCGCACGCCGCTAGCCTGGATTCCCATAGGACCCGTAGCACTAACGGCTTTTGACCAATAGGTGCGCAAAGTCGCGGTTCGAGCGCCAAGAAAGTTAGGATAGTTCAAGTCTTAACAAGGGAAGCTACTCTTATAAACGCAAATGGCCCGCGAGTGGAAAAAGGAGCGGGTGAGCTGCTAGAGGCCATTTAAGGCCCGTGATCACGTAATTCTTGATATTTCCATCGCTTGTGGCTTGACTAATACGTACCACTTGATATAGTGGGGTATGTGGTCAACGGTTCAGGCAAAAAACTAACCGACCTCGCCGATGAATTCCTGCTCCCCTCCAACCCAACCCATCGACAGTACGAGGCTCTGCGCACGTTTTTCGTCGACAGAGCCCCGTCAGCAGAGGCGGCCGAGCGGTTCGGCTACACACCCGGGAGTTTTCGCGTCCTGTGCCATGAGTTCCGCAAAAACCCTCAGCGAGAGTTCTTTCTGCCACAAACGAAGAAGGCCAAGTTGCCGCCGCCCAGGGAGAGACTTCGTCAGAAGATCATCACCCTGCGCAAGCAGAACTCGTCGGTGTACGACATCCGGGATGCCCTGGATCAGAGTGGGGAAAAGCTGAGTCCGGCCTCGATCTCGACGATTCTCAAGGAGGAGGGATTCGCTCGTCTCCCGAGACGGCGAGACGACGAACGGCCCGCAACGACTCGACCCAATGCTGCGGACGTGGCCGACGCCGGAAAGCTCGACCTGTCCGAGCGCACGTTCCGAACGAAGGTGGGCGGCCTGTTCCTGTTCCTTCCGTACCTTGCCAAGATCCCTCTCGACAAGATGCTGGCCGATGCCAAGTTCCCAGGCACGAAGATGATGCCGGCCGCACATGCGATTCGCTCACTGCTGGCGATGAAGTTGTTCGGCAGCGCTCGGCACAGCCATGTCATGAGTTACGTCTTCGACGAGGGCTTGGCGCTGTTTGCTGGACTCAACGTGATTCCAAAGCGTTCCTTCCTCACGGAGTACAGCTGCCGCATCCGACCGGTCTGCTACCCACAGATCATGCGGTCTTGGTTCGACACCGTGAAGAAACTTGGCCTGAAGAGAGGCCGCTCCCTCGACCTTGATTTCCACACCATCCCTTTCCATGGCGAAGACGCGCTCGTACAGAAGCACTACATCTCAAAGCGTAGCCGCAAGCAGAAGGGCGTGCTGGCCTTCGTAGCGCAGGATTCCGAGACTCGGGTGTTTTGCTACGCGAACAGTAATTTGCGCAAGGAACAACAGAATGATGAAACCTTGAGATTCGTCGAATTTTGGAAGGAGAGAACCGGTCGGCTGCCGCAGGAGTTGGTGTTTGATTCCAAGTTGACGACCTACGCGAATCTCAACGAGCTGAATAACATGGACATCGATTTCATCACTCTGCGGCGCCGCTCGGACAAGATACTCGAACAACTGCGGCAGACTCCTGGATCAGCCTGGCGGCAGATCCAGCTCAGCAATGTGTCTCGGGCATTCAGAACACCGAAAGTCCTCGAGAGGATGATCCAACTCCGCGACTACGAGGTCCCGATACGTCAACTTGCCATTCGCGATCTTGGCCATGATAAGCCGACTCTTCTTCTCACTAATCAGCTGCGTCGCTCAGCCACGAAGCTGATCGATCGCTACGCACAACGGATGCTCATCGAGAACGGGATCGCGGATGGCATCGACTTTTTCCATATGGATGCGCTCTCCTCAGCGGTCGCGATGAAAGTTAACTGGGACCTCCAGCTCACGCTCATGGCGAGTAGCCTCTACCGGCTCCTTGGGACCGAACTCGGAAAGGAATACACGAATGCGAAGTCTCGGCGCATCTTCCGCGACTTCATAGACGCCACCGCCGTTGTAACGATCGATTCCTCAACCATCACCGTCCAGTTTCAAAAGCGCGCACACAACCCACACCTACTCGAAGCCGGCTTCGATCGGAAGCGAACCCGCGTTCCCTGGCTCGGTGGCCGTCATCTCCAGCTCGTCTTCGGATGATCAACGCGCGACGCTCCAATCCCATGGGGTCAAGCTCGCACCTAACGCCAAACGATGTCCCCGGGGCCGATACAGCTCGATCAGGCGACGGCGCTGACCCTGATGTTAGGTCCGAACGGCTCCGTGGGAATCCAGGCTAGCGACCGCACTTCCTGGATCAGCTGCTGGAAGAGAGAGCAAGCCGGTTTCCCCGTAAGGTCAAAATACTCATGCGGCTTCCCTATGGTAGAAACGTAGCAACCCGCCAAGCCGTTCACGGGAGCGCACCATAGACACTAAGCTGCTGATTTATGGTCTATTTCAAAAGGGCCGAGTTTTGGCACAGGACGGGGAGCAGGACGACGTCGTGTCCCAACCGTCGCAACGTCCTTGCCCAGAAGTGAGCCGAGACGCAGGCTTCGAGAAGCACGGTGGCAGCGCTCTGTTTCGCAAAAAACGACACCACCTTGGGTCGACTCACACGGAGTTGCTTGGACACCTTCCCCGCTTCGCGCGAGATGGCAATCTCGAAGACGTTCTTTGCAAGACCCACAGCGATCGTCGTATCTTTCATTCGGACTCCTCCTTTTTCGATGCGTTCTTTCGACTGACTTTGGCACATCGATGCCGTCTATGTCAGCGGAGGAGTCCATCCCATCACTTCATGGCAGAAGCACCCGCGAACGTGTATCGTTGATTTCGCAGCCTGCTGCCGACCCGCCTTGAGGGCATGTCTTCAGTCTTTCCAGTGCGCAGCGGCCATACGATGAGCGAACACATAACGCCTCAAATTCCTGACGATCTCCGTCCGTACCTGGACACGATCGCCGACCGCCTCCTGTCCGGACACGCCGCCGTCATGATCGGGGCCGGCTTTAGCAAGAACGCTGTGCCCTTGAGATCACGCCCCGGGTTCCCGGATTGGTTTCAACTGGGCAATTGCTTCTACGAGCGGCTGCATGGCCGGAAGCCCGAGCCCGACCGCAACTATCTTCAGGTGCCGGCGTTGGCGCACGAGATCGAGGCCGCGTTCGGCCGGCCCGCCCTGAACAAGATGTTGCGCGACGCGATTCCGGACCTACAGCACGAACCGTCACCGCTGCACGTGAAACTGCTCGACCTGCCGTGGTCCGATGTCTTCACCACGAACTACGACACGTTACTGGAACGTGCCTGCCGTTCCATCATTTCGCAACGGTACGACGTCGTCGTCAACCCCGAGGACCTGGGTCACTCCAAACGACCACGAATCGTCAAGCTCCACGGCAGCCTTCCATCCGATCGACCGTTCACCGTCACTGACGAGGACTATCGGCGGTATCCTCACGACTCCGCCCCCTTCGTGAATGCCGTCCGTCAGGCGCTCCTGGAAAACACACTCTGTCTGATTGGCTTTTCTGGAGACGACCCCAATTTCCTGCAGTGGGTCGGCTGGATCCGCGACAATCTCGGCGATGAGAATTCGCCGAAGATGTACGTCGTGGGCCTGCTCCAACTTTCACATTCCCAGAAAATGCTGCTCGAGCGTCGCAACATCATCTCCGTCGACATGTCCCAATGCCCGAGCGTCGATGGCGATCACTACCGGGCGCTGGAACAGTTTCTCGAATATCTGCGGTTTCGACGAACCGACGACAACCGGCTCGACTGGCCAAGCACCGGAAACGACGAGACGACGCCGAATGACAAGGACGACCCTGCCAAACTCGTCCAGGTCTGGAAGTCGCAACGTTGCAGGTATCCCGGGTGGGTGATTCTTCCCGAAGACCGCCGTCTCACGCTGTGGCTGGAAACCAGACGTTGGACCAGCAAGGTGCCCGCCAAGGATGCGCTTCCCGGCGTTCTGGACATCGAGTTCGCCTTCGAGCTGACATGGCGCATAGAGAAATGCTTGTCTCCGCTCTTCGACAATCAAGCCGACTTTCTTGAGGCGACGTTGAATCGGTACTGGCCGGTCAGGAATTCTCGAACACAGCCCGAATCACCGCCTCTCAACGCCGAGGACCTAATAGCACGGGATCTGACATTAGAAGAGGTCAGGTACATGTGCCACTACCTCATCCTGACAATGATGCGCCACTACCGTGAAGAGGGCCTCGGGGAAAAGTGGGCCGCGATGTGCCGACTGATTCAGGAGGTGGAGACGACCCTGTCCCAGGAGCACGCAGCGCGATTGCATCACGAACGGGCACTGTTCGCACTTTTCTCCCTGAATCTCCAGGAACTCAAGACCCGACTCGCAGAATGGCCGCGTAACGATGCGCTGCCGTTTTGGGCCGCCAAGAAGGCCGGTCTGCTCGCGGAAATCGGGGAGGTGGACGAGGCGCAGCGAATCCTGGGCACTCGCTCGAAATAATTCGGACAAAATTGAATCTCACGCCCACGCAGACGGACTACGCCCTGGTATCCCAGGAATCGTTCGTGATGTTCATGCTTCACGCCGTGCGACAACGGTCACTTTTCACTTCGAACGACCCGTCGGACACGCGACGACAACGGCGGGAGTTCCAGGAGCGTTGGCACGCGCTGCGGCAATACAAATGCGACCCGTGGCAAGAGGTGGAGGTATTCGCGCACAAGCTCGATCGACCCGCTGTGACGAGTTCGGACGTTACAGAGATTCCGGCCTTCGACAGGCGTTGTTGCACGGCCCGGAGCAAATCGCTGACCTCCCTGTGCCGGTTGCAGAGTCACCCGGCGCAGTACGTATCGGGCATGAGCGCAGCCATCTTGTTGAGTATCTCGCACCCAATTCGGTGTTCAACTCGTTGCCTCACCAACGTTCGAGCCCGCATCTCCGGCCCGATGATCGCCTTGTAACGATAGACCGCGTTCTCCACCATGCTTCGCTTGGTGTAGCCTGAGAGCTTGTACCATTCACGTCGGCCGTGTCTTTCGATTGCACGAATATGGCGATCGCGCTCCTGCATGGCGGTGTTCGAATTCTGACTGAGCGTCGCGTTTCGTTGCGGCGGAATCACCACGCGCGTCCTTCGTCCAGGACTGTGCGCTTCGATGGCTTCGTAGACCGCTTCCTTGTCGTATGCACTGTCCGCCGCCACCGGCGTTGTTGCACCGCTCTGGCTGAGAGCGAAATCCGCCTATGGTGGTGGCCGAGGTATGTTTCGAGCATGAAGTATCCCAAGCGCTGCCAGTACAAGCACGCGAAGCAGAAGAAGTACCACGTTCGCAACTGGGCGGAATACAACGAAGGGCTGCGCCGCCGGGGCGATTTGACAGTCTGGTTTGACGAGGAGGCAATCACGAACTGGAAGGCCGACAAGACCGGTAAGCCTGGCGGTCAACGGGTCTATTCAGACATGGCGATTGAAACGGGCCTGGTTGTCCGGATGGTGTACAAGCTCGCCTACCGACAAACCGAAGGCTTCTTGCACTCGATCGCCTCGCTGCTCGGGCTCGGTATCGAGGTCCCGGACTACTCGACGTTGTGTCGGCGCTCGAGGTTGCTCCGCAAGAAGCTGCGGATTCCGAAAGCCGCGAGCACTCAACCCATCCACCTGATGATCGATAGCACGGGCTTGAGGATTCATGTTGGAAACGCTCGCAAACCGCCAAAGCAGCGCGCATGGCGCAAGTTGCACATCGCCGTTGATCGCGAGACAGGGAACATTGTTGCGTCCGAACTGACGGCGTCACGAGCTCGCGACGCAACCCGAGTCCCCGCTTTGCTAACACAGATTCAAGCACCTCTAGTGTCGGTGGCGGCGGACAGTGCATACGACAAGGAAGCGGTCTACGAAGCCATCGAAGCGCACAGTCCTGGACGAAGGACGCGCGTGGTGATTCCGCCGCAACGAAACGCGACGCTCAGTCAGAATTCGAACACCGCCATGCAGGAGCGCGATCGCCATATTCGTGCCATCGAAAGACACGGCCGACGTGAATGGTACAAGCTCTCAGGCTACACCAAGCGAAGCATGGTGGAGAACGCGGTCTATCGTTACAAGGCGATCATCGGGCCGGAGATGCGGGCTCGAACGTTGGCGAGGCAACGAGTTGAACACCGAATTGGGTGCGAGATACTCAACAAGATGGCTGCGCTCGGGATGCCCGATACGTACTGCGCCGGGTGACTCTGCAACCGGCACAGGGAGGTCAGCGATTTGCTCCGGGCCGTGCAACAACGCCCCCGTAAGGTCAAAATACTCATGCGGCTTCCCTATGGTAGAAACGTAGCAACCCGCCAAGCCGTTCACGGGAGCGCACCATAGACACTAAGCTGCTGATTTATGGTCTATTTCAAAAGGGCCGAGTTTTGGCACAGGACGGGCTTGACTCTTGTTGGTCCCGCTCGTACGTGCCACAATGCTTACAAAGACAGCACCGGTGGCGACTTCAAGTTGGGCGGAACGATGAGCGGCGTCGTGATCTACACACCGTTGACGGATTGAAAAGCAAACGCGGTTTAGTCGAAGATGCAACGAGGGCTATTCGCGACGGCCTGATGATGATGAAATATCGATCGATGCTCACGGACAGCACCCTGTGGCGGTCCCCGTTTCTCCTGCTGCTTGTGTTCAGCGCCTTGGGACTCGCTGGCTGCGTCTCGAAACCAACGTTGGAGATGTTCCAGACCGATGAGCCGCCATGTTACGACCGCTCCGTCCAGCCGCAAACCGCGGTTGTGGATGCTCACCTGCACTTCCGACCGTTTGGAGGTCCTGCGATCCCGTTCAAGGAGGTAGTCTCGTACCTTGAGCAGACCGGCGTCCTGTTCGCCAATGTCTATGGCATTGGTCAGATGTTGCCACCCGCGTCGTCCTGCACCTACTATTTGGACTGTCCCGGCACGCCAGTGACGCCGACGTTGAAGAACGATTTCGTCAATGCCGCTAACTACATCGCGAATGCGCCGCCAGGCGTCCATCTGACGCTCTCGATGACCTTCCCGGATTTGTCACGACCCGACTCGATCCTGCCAGGGATGCAACTCGTGGAGGAGGAGTACCCCGCCGCGTTCAAGTGGATGGGTGAGGTCAATCTGGTGAAACAGGCGTTGTTCGGCAACGGACGTGAGGCCGTCCCCATGGCCGAGATCACGGAGTGGGCAGCGTTCATGGAGGCGCTGCGGGAACGGGGCATCCCGCTGGCGATTCATTCTGATCTGGGCAACGACGAGGAGCCGACCCGATATCTGCCCTTAATGACGGAAGTGTTGCGTTTGTATCCTGACAACATCATCGTCTGGGTGCATATGGGACTGTCCCAGGAACTCGTCAATATGAACGCTGCCCAGCACATCCAAACGATGAGGTCGCTGTTGGATCGCTACCCGAAGCTGATGTTGGATATCGCCTGGCGCGTGATCGAAGATTCCCACTTCTCAAAACCGGACCAACGAACACTCTATGTTTCGTTCCTGAATAACTACTCGGAACGAATCCTGCCCGGAACGGACTTCCTGGCGTCAAGGGACAAGGACATCGATGTCTATCGCACGGAACTCGACGTCACGAGCCGAATCCTTCGTGACCTGAACGACACCGCTTTTCGGAACATCGCCTTGGGGCAGAATTACTTCCGATTGCTGGGTCTGGACTACACCGCGCCGCCGGTGTGTGCCAGTCCATAAGGCTGGAAGCCGTGCGTGATTCGATTAGAGATTACCTAATCGGTGCCTGGCACGATGCCATCGTCTCCGACGTACTCTTCAAAGCCTTCTCGACGCTTCCTCCAGCCCACACCTACTCACCCTTGTCGAAGGCGCCTTGGAGGAAGAGCTCGGCCTCAGGGATCTGAGCGGCGTTGTTGCACCGCTCTGGCAGAGAGCGAAATCCGCCTATGGTGGTGGCCGAGGTATGTTTCGAGCATGAAGTATCCCAAGCGCTGCCAGTACAAGCACGCGAAGCAGAAGAAGTACCACGTTCGCAACTGGGCGGAATACAACGAAGGGCTGCGCCGCCGGGGCGATTTGACAGTCTGGTTTGACGAGGAGGCAATCACGAACTGGAAGGCCGACAAGACCGGTAAGCCTGGCGGTCAACGGGTCTATTCAGACATGGCGATTGAAACGGGCCTGGTTGTCCGGATGGTGTACAAGCTCGCCTACCGACAAACCGAAGGCTTCTTGCACTCGATCGCCTCGCTTCTCGGGCTCGGTATCGAGGTCCCGGACTACTCGACGTTGTGTCGGCGCTCGAGGTTGCTCCGCAAGAAGCTGCGGGTTCCGAAAGCCGCGAGCACTCAACCCATCCACCTGATGATCGATAGCACGGGCTTGAGGATTCATGTTGGAAACGCTCGCAAACCGCCAAAGCAGCGCGCATGGCGCAAGTTGCACATCGCCGTTGATCGCGAGACAGGGAACATTGTTGCGTCCGAACTGACGGCGTCACGAGCTCGCGACGCAACCCGAGTCCCCGCTTTGCTAACACAGATTCAAGCACCTCTAGTGTCGGTGGCGGCGGACAGTGCATACGACAAGGAAGCGGTCTACGAAGCCATCGAAGCGCACAGTCCTGGACGAAGGACGCGCGTGGTGATTCCGCCGCAACGAAACGCGACGCTCAGTCAGAATTCGAACACCGCCATGCAGGAGCGCGATCGCCATATTCGTGCCATCGAAAGACACGGCCGACGTGAATGGTACAAGCTCTCAGGCTACACCAAGCGAAGCATGGTGGAGAACGCGGTCTATCGTTACAAGGCGATCATCGGGCCGGAGATGCGGGCTCGAACGTTGGCGAGGCAACGAGTTGAACACCGAATTGGGTGCGAGATACTCAACAAGATGGCTGCGCTCGGGATGCCCGATACGTACTGCGCCGGGTGACTCTGCAACCGGCACAGGGAGGTCAGCGATTTGCTCCGGGCCGTGCAACAACGCCTGTCCCTTCCATAAACTCGAGCTGCGTGAGATTAGCGAGCTGCCTGCAACCAGGATGCTTGGGTCGTCTTCATGTAGGACGTTTCGAGGATCGGCGTCGGATCTACTCAGGGGTATAGGTGTAAGCTGGCGCGAAGTCCCGTAGCCGTCCCGAGCGGATCGGCTCAAGCAGCGGCGTGTCGAGTGTAATAATGATGGAGACCACCGACCTTTGGAATGGCTCTCACTTTGCCCATCGCCGGTGACTCTACCCGGCGAGGCTCAGGCGCGTCCTCAAGCGACAAATGAGTCCGGCACGAATGATAGTAGTCGACGTATTTGCGTAGGATTCGCTTCAGGTGCCGCTCATCAAGGACGATCACGTGGTCGAGACACTCACGTCGAATGGAGCCGATCATCCTTTCGACGAATGGATTCTGCCACGGGGAGCGCGGTGCGGTAAGGACCTGCTCTATCCCGAGACCGTCGACGCGACTATCGAAGTACGCTCCGTAGGTCTGGTCTCGGTCCCGTACCAGGTACCGAGGCGCCGTGTCCCATGGAAAAGCATCGACCATTTGCTGCGCCGTCCACTCGGCGGAAGGATGCTCGGTGACATTGAAATGAACGATACGGCGACGCTCGTGGCGAAGGACGATGAAGACGAACAGAACTCTGAAGGTTGCAGTCGGCAAAGTGAAAAAGTCGAGCGACACCAAGTCGTTTGCATGATTATCGAGAAAGCTCCGCCAAGTATGGGACGGTGGGGTGCGATGACGAACCATATACTTGGAGACGGCTGCCTGGGAAATGGAGATGCCTAGCTTCGCCAGCTCGCCATGCACGCGGGGAGCTCCCCAGAGAGGGTTGGCCCTGCTCATGTTCCGTATCAGCTCACGTATTTCGGGAGCGACGCCTGGTCGTCCGGGCCTACGCCGTCGCCTCTTCCAAGTCCAATATCGTCTGAACCCACAACGGTGCCAGCGGATGACCGTCTCAGGTTTCACGATGACGAGGACGCTCTCCCAGTCAGTCCAGATTCTGCGCAATAGCACCCAAAACCCGCGGTCGACCTTCGAGAGCCGCGGCCGTTTCACGGAACGGCGGAGCACGGCGAGCTGCTGCCGAAGAGCGACATTCTCGAGAGCCAGCTCGCGACGAGCCTTGAAGGTAGAGATGAGAGCGCGAACCAACGACGAAATCATGCCGGCATGGTGCCGGCAGACCGGAGATTAATCAAGTTCGGGGCGCGCGGATGAATAAATAGAAGGCACAACCAGCGCAGAAGCGTAGCGGGTGTGGCAACGGACGCAATCTGGGCCAGCACCTCGCGGCCTAAAGCCTGGGCCTTGACGGCGAGCCTACGCCGGTCGTCGTCAGAGAGCTTGAGACGCTTGCCCCGAAGCCCGGCTCGGAGTACACGGTTCTCCTCTCGCAAGTAGTCAATCACATCCTGCTGCTGGCGGTTGACCCAGCCAGCCAGAACGAGCAGTAAGAATTGCACATGGTACGTCATGATGGATCCGAAGATAACACCCTCGGGACAAACGATTGTAAAGCCGACGGCCCTTGACCCGGTCGCAAAATACAGACTCTAAGTTGCTGATTTATGGGCTATTTCAAAAGGGCCGAGTTTTGGCACAGGACGGGATCGCCAGCTCCGCCGTCCAGCCCACCTCGGTGATCTGTGTCGCGACGTGCCACACGTCGTCCCAGTTCCGGTTGAACTCCCTGCCTTCGTTCACGAACTGGCCGTCGAACTTCGCGCCCATGGGGTTGGTCTCGAAGGTATAGCCGTTTCGCAGATCGCGAAACGTATCGAGAACCACGCCGAACATGTCACCGGCTCTCGGGTTGAAGTCGCGCGTCAGGTCATTGATGATGATGCGGTCGGGCTCCGGGTCGTAGGCGACGACACCGAAGTAGAGATAATCGTCGTTGTAGAGGGTCCGAACCTCGGTGTCATAGGTGGCGGGCGCCCCCTCCCGCGGCTCGCTCTGGATGAAGTTCGTCGCCACCGGAGCGCTCTGCCAGTCGGCCTCGCCGAGCGAACCGTCAACGACGATCCCACCGAGGCAACGCTCGGCCAACAGCCGGCGCTCCAGCGGAGCGGTTTCGTAATCGATCTTGTGCGCCTCGCCTGCCGGCTGCGCGCTGGCAGGGACGTCGCTCCAGAGGACGAGAAGAAAGACGGTTCCAATCGATCGCATCACACCGCCATATGGGGTGGGAGCGATTCTAGCGGAGTTGCCGAGGCCTGCGAAGTGCAAGCAGAGCGGTCCCTTCCAACTATTCATCCCGGTTGCAGGAGTTGATGTGTTACCCCTTGGTAGAGTTCTGGACCGAAGAACGTTCGCTGTTCCGATCTTTTCAGCGGTGTAACTACAAGATCGTGCATCGAGTCGATGATCGAGCTCGCGAGCACTGTCCGGAAGTCGTCTCTTTCCATCCTGCGTGAAGAGACTTATCGCATCGACAGTGTCGTTTCCGGCAGCGACTTTCGTCGGGTTTGCATCTCGCGGGTCATATACTGCTCGAACCACTCCATCTGAAAGACCTGCGTGCGGATGAAGTTGGACGGCTTGCGCGTCGTACCGTGCCACTCCTCCTGCATGAGTATCAACCTGGTCGGCACCTTCAGCGTTTTCAGCGCTACGTAGAACTCTTCGCTCTGCGGCACCGGAGTCCGTAAATCATACTCGCCCACCATGATGAGCGTCGGCGTCTTCACATTCTCGACGTGCATGAGCGGGGAACGCCGGAGGTGGTCGCTCGGATCCTCCCAGGGGAACTTGTCGAACGTCCGATACCAGGATGTGCCGTCCGTCGTCCCCACGAACGACATCCAGTTGCTGATCATGCAACGTGCCGAGGCCGCCGCAAACCGGTCGGTCTGAGTCACCGTCCACCCGGTCAGGATGCCACCGCCGCTGCAGCCGGCGACGAACATGTTGGCTGGGTCGACGTCGCCTTGCTCGACGACGGCGTCGACGCCGCGCATCAGGTCGTCGAAGTCCTTCCCGGGGTAGTTGTTTTCGATCCCATTACCGAACGCCGTGCCGTAGCCGCTCGATCCTCTCGGATTGGTGTAGACCACGACATAGTCGTTCGCCGCGAAGTTCTGGAACGAGGCGTTGAATGCGAAAGTGTATTGGCTGTGCGGCCCGCCGTGGATGCTGAGCAACAAGGGATAGGTGCGCGTGGCGTCGAAGTCTGGTGGCTTGACGGTCCAGCCATGCACACGTAGTCCGTCGAGCGAGTCGTACCAGAAGTCTTCCACCTCGCCGAGCGTCACACCCGCGAGCACATCGTCGTTGACGTGCGTGAGCCGCTCGATACTGGGGTTCGTCAGCGACAGCGACACAATGTCCGACGGCACGTGCGGGGTAGAGAGAACTCCGACCGCGAGCCCGTTCTCATTGAAATCGGTCACGTCGAGCGTGTGGGCACCTTCCGTCACGCGTCGTACTCCGTCGTCCAGCGAGGCGAAGTACAGGTCTCGCGTTCCAGCGTTGTCGGCGGTGAGATAGACGCCGCTCCCGTCGGGCGTCCAGATGGTACGGCGGAATCGCCGGTCGAAGTCGTCGGAGACCGAGCGCGCGTTCGAGCCATCGGCGTTCATGACGTAGAGCCTTCGGTTCACGTAGGTGTGATCGGTCGGATCCGACGACTCGTAGGCAATGAGACGGCCGTCAGGCGAGACGATGGGGTTCTCGTCGACGCCGACGTGGTCGATGAGCTCGCGGATCTGTCGCGTGGCGACGTCCACCGCATAGATCTTCGACGGGCGGCCGAGGTAGCTGCCGGCGTACCACTCGTGATCGCCTTCCGGTCGCCGGAATCCGTCGAAGTAGATCGTCTTGTTGTCGGCGCTCCACTGCGGCTCGCCATGGTCATAGTCGCCGTGAGTGATTTGGCGCGGCGTGCCGCCCTCTGCCGGAACCGTGAAAATCTGCTGCGAGCCATCCCGATCGAGCCCGATGCGGTCCTGCCGATAGTCCATCTGGTCGATGACACGCGGCTCCTCGGTCCACTTCGCTCCCTCGGGCTTGCCGGGGAGCATGACTTTCGGTTTGCGCTTCGGCACAAACTGATTGAACGTCAACGTCGTTCCGTCGCGCGACCACTGGATGTTGCTGGCGCTCTCGGTGAGGCGAGTCACCTGCGTGATCGACCCGGCGCCGTCTCCGCTCATGATGCGGACGTAGATCTGCTGATGGGATCCGGGGTCGCACTCGATGAGCGCGCTCCGATCGCCGCCAGTCGTGCCGCACGCCAGGAAGGCAAGCCAGTCGCCCGACGGTGACCAGCGGGGCGATGTCCCTTCGGCCAAGTACCGGTTCCGGCGGCCATCCGCGTTCATGATCCAGAGCGCCGACTTGCGGGAGTCCGTCATCTTGTCGATCCACTGGCGCACGTAAACGATCTGCTTTCCGTCAGGCGCGATGCGCGGACCGCTCACACCTTCGAGATCGAGGTACTTCTCAAGCGTCAGGCGCTCCTCGATCGGAGGCGGCGGCTCGGCGGTCTGGCTGCCGAGCGCTACGGCTGGAAGAACGAGAGCGACCAAGCTGGTGAGAAGAGTGAGCCGCGAGTCGCGGCGACTTGCGAGCAGAGCCATTATCTACCCCCAGGATGAAGGCAGTGCCCCGTCCCGGAAGTCAGGTTGCATTCGAGCGCCGATGCATCCCGCCTCGCTGCGTTGCGGCTCGGTTGAATACACCCGGTATTTCGCCCTCGACGCGCCTTGCGATCCGGGCGCCTCGACGCTCTCGATGCTAACCTCACTTCCGGGACGGGACACTAGTGGGTTCGGAGAAATAAAGACACAGAAATCATTCCTGTCCGACCACTTGTGCGGACCGACTTGCCAGGTCCTGACGGCCCCTGAGCAAGCTGACGAGGGTAGCAGAAGCGATCGAAGAGAGGAAGCGTGAGGCCAAGGCCATCTCCAACTCGAGCCACCCGCACATCGTCTACTCTCGCTCGATTAAGGCCTTGAACTCCGGATGGTCCTTGATCTTGTCGAAGCTGGTGTTGCGGGCGGCCACAGCTTTCCAGCGGGGGTTTTGCGCGATGGCTTCCCGCAGGTTCTCGAGGGCGTTGGCAACATCACCAGCCTGAGCGTAGCGCTGCGCGAGGCCGTAGATCACGTTGTCGGCCTGGTTGTAGGTGAGCGCTTTTTTCTGCGCCTCGATGGCTTCGGTGAACTTGCCTTCCCCGGCCAGGCGTCGAGACATTCGGGAGTGGCGCCCGCCCAGCGTGATGTTCAACAGCCGGCGTAGCTCCTTGAACGGGTCCGGGCTGTCGTCGACCCGGATGTCCACCCCGCGGTGGCGATCGGATCCTTCGTTCTCGTGGGACGGGTCGTAGGGTTCCATGACCCAGATGGCGCCCGCCTGCATGCCTCGGGCGTCGCCGCCGGCAGCTTGCCCCGCCTCGAGAACCGCCATGAGGCGCTCGGCGAGCTCTCCTTTCGAAGATTCGAACGTCCTTGCCATGGCCTTCACAACCTCTTCGCCGGCGAGGATGTTTCCCTGCACCGAATAGTTCTCACCCTCGATGTGCCCCGCCCAGTGGCCGCAGTCGGCCCCGGTGTAGGCTTTGACGCGTCCCTCGTTGTCGATCACCGCAACTTGTCTCACTCCCCGGCCTTCGTCCGGTTCGGTCAATCGTTTGATGATCTCATCGGGTGACAGACCCTCTTCGAGCATCGCCATACCCTTGCGGCCGTAGGGTGTGCGAGCCGCGCCCGCCTGCGAAGCGATCATGCCGACACCGGGCTTTCCGTAGGGCACCGTACGGCCGGCACGGAACGCGCGCGACTGCACGGCGAGACCGAGCTCTCCGGTCGCGGGGTCGCGGGCGACGATGGAGAATGTGGCCACAGTCTCCTCCGCGCCCTTGACTTCGTCGATCGGAAGTTTGTCGTCGGAGGCTAGTTGGGCCGTCAGCATCCAAAGAAAAACGAAGCTGTTCATAGGTCCCTCCAAAGTTACGGGGGCTGATGGGGAGCCCCATCGGTGCTTGCGCTGTTTGCTGTTGGTGATGTGTACGTATCCCTTTGCAAAAAAAAGCGCGTATGCTCCATTTAGCGCGCGGCGAAGGTCGCGAGTGCTATTTTAGCTGTAATTTAATGCAGCGTAAAGTCTTAGCGTCATCTCACCAACACTTAATGGCGGAAGCGGTGCTTCCGCCATCAAGTGTTGCTACGCCGTGTTTGAATGCTAGTGTCAGCTGGCCTACCTGCGTCGGCGAACGCCACTAATTTAAGGATGTCGGCGTACACACGAAGGTGTCCCTGAACGTCAGGCACCGTGTGGTCAGCCCAGCCCGCATCGCCGAAAGAACTGCGTCTCTCGAAATCAGGCTCAAACTCTAGCACACGAGCGGGTTACGCGGCAGCCACCAACACTGATTGCGGAAGCACCGGGCGATTGACTGTCCAGCTTGATACTCGCGCCAAGGCTGTCGGACCCCCAGCCCGCTGTCGAGCTTCACTTCGATTACGATGGTCCAACGATTAGAGACTACAACAACATCTGGCTCGACCTGCTCCTCGTCAAGGAGGATATCCTGAATCTAGTTGAAATCGGTGAGTGACTCCCTTCAAGATCGTCGGTGTCAAAGCTGGCGATCAAAAAGAAAGGAGCCACCCGGTGAGAGCAGATACGAAGAAGAGAAAGAATGCAACACAGATGCTGAGGGCGACGCAGGAGCAAGAGTGGTGGGCGGATCAAGTTGTGCATGTGATGCTGGAGGGCAAGCGAGCGCTGGACGCCGCGATGCTCGATGTCGGACGCCTGGTAGCTGAGACGCTCATGTACATGGAGCGCGAAGAGAGATCTGGGCCAGACTACCATCCTACGTCGTCCGGGCTTCGCAAATGGGCGAGTCAACGTGGGTCGATCTATGTCGGTGACCAGAAGCTCCCTGTCGAGCACCCTCGATTGCGGGGCCCGGAGGGTGAGGTCGGGCTGAGAACCTACGAGCAGCTCAAGAATCGCGGGGGCTTTTCGGAGGAACTCCTGTCGGAGGTGCTTCGGGGAATGTCTGCTCGCAAGTACGAAGAGACGGTGACGGCGGCAGGCAAGGCTTTCGGTGTGACGCCGAGCTCGGTGTCCCGCCATCTGGTCGAGGCGACGGCGAAGCAGCTGAAGCAGTTCCAGGAGCGCAGTCTCGAAGAGTTTCCGCTCTTCGCGATGTACCTAGACACGGTCCACCGCGGCGGTCAGGCGTTCGTGGTCGCGCTCGGCGTGGACCGTGAAGGGAAAAAGCTCCCCCTGGGCTTCTGGGAAGGGGCGACGGAGAACCACGAGATCTGCGAGGAATTGCTGGAAGAGTTGGAGCGACGGGGGTTAAAGCTCTCCAAACGGATCCTCTGGGTAACCGATGGTGGCGGGGGGATCATCAAGGCGCTCAAAGACCGATACGGTAAGAAGCTCATCCACCAGCGGTGTACTTTGCACAAAGACCGCAACATCCAGCGCCACCTGCCCAAACGCTACCGCAAGCAGGCACACCACCTCTTCGCGACTGCCTTGGAGCAGAACAGCTACAAGGACGCGAAGAAGATGTTGCAGGAGTTCGAGCGCTGGCTTCGCGACATCAACGAGTCGGCGGCAGACTCACTCCTCGAGGCACTCGAGGAGGTGCTGATGCTCCACAAGTTGAAGGTCCCCGCTCTACTGCGCCAGAGCCTGCACTCGACGAATCCTATAGAGAGTATGTTCTCCATGGTTCGTAGTTGCGAGCGCAACATCAAACGCTACCGTAACAGCAAAATGCGCCAGCGATGGCTCGCCGCTGTGCTGCTGCACTGCGAACAACAGTTCAGACGAGTCAAGGGGCACGCATCCATCGACGTAGTGGTTGCGGCCATCGATGCGATCCAACGAGAGGACGAGATGCCTGAGGCCGCGTAAGGTCAGGGGCGTAGAGCTGGAAATGACCACGAGTCGCTTATGATGGTTTCAACTAATTCCTTGACATCCTCCGTCAAGCTGCACTCTAGGCCAGAAAAGTAACTTGACGTTGCTCCAATCAACCTGTGATAGCTCGGGTGTTCGCGCCGTTTCGTTGAGCACGACTACTCTCTCAAGGAAGCACGACAGGAAGGGATTACGCGGTAGGTAGTCGAGTGCTCCGAAGAAATCACCCGTCAGAATGTCCTCCACTTTCGCCCAGTCAGGATCGAGCTGGAACATCTTGGCTCGCAACTCCGCCTTAAGCACCGTTACTTTTCCGTGAAGTTTCCGGGAAGATTTTCCATTTGGACTCTATGTGTTAGAAAGACCTTGATTGGAGAGTTGTGTCGGAACGTCTGTTGCGAAGTATTGTTGCACCGCCCGCTTGTCCAAAACGAGATTTTGGAACTCGCAGCTCGTCTCGGGTAACAGGCTGCAGGTGTGGCATGCCGCCAAGTTCAATGAATCAGGTCCCTGTCCGCGACTTTCTACGCAAATGGGATCGGAGCCACACCACCTTGCATCTTTTAAAGCACCTTGAACAATGCGTTCAAGAGTTCCTGGTCGTCCAAGGCGAACCAGCCCACCGAGCGTGCCATCTGAATCACCAGCCGCAGTGTAGAGCAATATTCCCGCCATCGGATTCTTCGTTTCATGAGCGCCTGCGTAAATACGCTCCCGGATGGAGGATGCACCGTACCCTGCTTCGAAACTTAGGCGTTTCACCAAAAGATGTGCCAAAGTATGAAGAAGCACGAACGCGCCGGAAAGAGCGGTGGACCATCTCCCAACGTCTCGAACCCTCTAGATTAGCTCTTCGAGCCGTTCGGCCAGCTGTTGCTCCAAATCACACACCCTATCCCAATGGAGCGCTAGAAAGATACCCTTGTGATCCGCAAAAAAGAAGATCGCGTATTGACGAGCAGAGAGCCATGAGAGGCCTGCGAAACTCCGTAGGTTCTTCCCAGAGGTTTTGAAAAGCGGGGTCGGGAGGATAGGATTTGAACTTGTGGCCGTCAAGTTATGAGTCATTCCGTTCGCAACCACCTTCGCCTCGAGATCGATTCCTACGACGAGACCATTCGCCAGTTTATCCCGGGCTACGAGGAAGGATTGACCTGGGCTGCCCGCGAAATCGCCGGCATCCGGCCCACCCTAGTGCTAGACCTCGGTGCGGGAACGGGGGCTCTGGCAGAGGCGATGCTGGAACATGAAGGCGTGGGCGTCGTCGAGGCCATCGACGTGGATGCGGAGATGCTGGACCGGGCACGTATCCGACTCAAGCGATTCGGAGTCCGCGCGCGTTTCCAGAGGTGTTCCTTCGAATCTCCGCTCCCGGAATGTGACGCCGTGTCCGCTTGCCTGGCCCTGCATCACGTTCCCACGATGGAACGCAAGCGTGCACTGTACAAGGGCATTTTCCGGACGCTTCGCCCTGCCGGGGTGTTCGTGAATGCCGACGTGACCATGAGCGCACACCCGGTGAGGCAGGAGCAGTGCTACCGCATATGGGCTGGTCACTTGGTTTCGTGCGGCATCGACGAACGGCGCGCTTATGAACACTTCGACGAGTGGGCGTCCGAAGACACCTACTTCCCGCTCGACGACGAGCTTACCGCCATGCGCGAAGCCGGATTTGACGCTGAATGTGTCTGGCGGGAACCTCCGAATACTCTTCTAGTAGGACGCAAGAAATAAGGTGCCAAGTCGTGTGGTGCTTCCGCCATCAAGTGTTGGTGAGATGACGCTAAGCGGCCTGTTGGTCACGCTGGATCTAACCAGCGATGGCGACCACCTGAACCGCTCCGGGTTTTCCGGAAGGTTTACGACACGGCCCTCTTTTAGGCGTCCAAGAGGTTGAGATTGCCGTATATAAAATTTGATTGAAGCAAATTTGGTGCTTCCGCCATCAAGTGTTGCTACGCCGTGTTTGAATGCTAGTGTCAGCTGGCCTGCCTGTGTCGGCGAACGCCATTAATAAGGATGTTAGCGTGCACACGAAGGTGTCCCTGAACGTCAGGCACCGTGTGGTCAGCCCAGCCCGCATCGCCGAAAGAACTGCGTCTCTCGAAATCAGGCTCAAACTCTAGCACACGAGCGGGTTACGCGGCAGCCACCAACACTTAATTGCGGAAGCACCGAAACTCGGCGCTCCAATACGGGTGCCCGGTGACAATCGCGTCGTAGATCATTTCCGCGACTAGCTCTGGATAGGACTGCTCAACGACTTGCTGTGCGCGATTCATCGTTGGCCACAAAGAGTCCCCTCTGTTGCCTTGGGTGAGTGCGATCCAGTGCGTCGGGTAGTACCGGACGAGCATTCCCAGTGTTCCGGTTCAGCTGGAAGATGACAGTCCTGAAGATAAGATACACACATGAAAAAAGGAGCTGTCATGAGCAAACCACGCCGTCGTCACACCGCAGAGCAGAAAGCAGAGCTGTTACGCCAGCACGTTGCGGAGAAAAAGCCAGTCTCGGAGGTATGCAACGAGGCAGCAATCCAGCCGAGCCTGTTCTACACGTGGCAAAGGGAGCTATTGGCTGGAGCCCATACGGTGTTTTCGACCCGTCGCGCGCCGAGCCGTGAGAATGAGCTGGAGGCGAAGATCTCGCGCCTCAAGGCGAGGGTGGCCCGCAAGGATCAAATCATCGCCGAGGTGACGGAAGAGTACGTGACGCTCCAAAAAAAACTTGGGGAAGCCTGAATGGTGCCTGGATTCCCCATGACCGTCGTGACGAGGTTGTCGACTTCGTCAATACGATCTCCACGAAGACCCGTCTACCGGACCAGCAGGTCGTTGAGTGGTGCGGGCTCGCTCGTGGCAAGTTCTACGACTGGCGCAAGCGGTACGGGAAGGTGAATGAGCACAACGGCCTGGTGCCGCGGGATCACTGGATCGAGGACTGGGAGCGCCAGCGCGTGATCGACTACTTCGACTGCCATCCGCTGGACGGGTATCGGCGACTGACGTTCATGATGCTGGACGAAGACGTGGTGGCCTTGAGCCCATCGACGACGTACCGTGTGTTGTCGAAGGCGGGCCGCCTGGACCGTTGGAACGGGAAGCCGTCGAAGAAGGGAACGGGCTTCGTTCAGCCGCTGCGACCGCACCAACACTGGCATACGGATATCTCGTACTTGAATCTGGGCGGGACGTTCTACTACCTGTGCTCGTTTCTGGATGGTGCGAGTCGGGCGGTGGTTCACTGGGAGATTCGAGAGTCGATGACGGAAGCGGATGTGGAGTGCATTTTGGAGCGAGCAAAGGAACTGTACCCCGACGCGCGGCCTCGAATCATCTCGGACAACGGTCCTCAGTACATCGCGAAGGACTTCAAGACGTTCATCCGCATCTCAGGGATGACGCACGTGAGGACCGCGCCGTACTACCCGCAATCGAACGGAAAGACCGAACGTTGGCACAAGACGATAAAATCGGATGCCCTGCGTCCTGCCAACCCCTCGAGCCTCGAAGAGGCTCGCCGATTGATGGAACGATTCGTCGAATATTACAACGGGGTTCGGTTGCACAGCGCGATAGGCTACATTGCGCCGCTGGACTTCATGGCTGGCAAGGCCCCAGAGATCTGGTCGGAGCGGGACCGGAAACTGGAGCAGGCACGAGAGGCGCGGCGTGAGCGGCGTAGTAACAAGGTGCCCGCATGAACACTCTGATCCCAGGAGCCCCACTCCGTTCCCTCTCGCCCACAACCAATGAGTACCAGAGAGCGCAGGGGGAGTCCAGGGCGGCGAAGCCGGCGCGCGCAGCGCGCTTTACCCTTGACGCGCCCGAGCACTCTGGTACGATCCCCGGGGCGAGAGGGGACATCCTGACGCCCGGCGTTGCGTTAACGTCCAACCTCGCTGTCATCTTCACGCTGAACCAACACACCAGGATATACGACACCAAGTACGTAATACAGAGTTGGGAATAACGCGTACCGCTGGAGAATGGTTCGGCAACGAATAGGACCGGAATCGATCCGAGCATCTTGTTTGCGTATGTATGAACGAATTGCGGGGGTGCCGAGTCAAGCCCATTCTTAGTTGAAACTCTCCACGGCTCATAAATTAGGCGGCCTTCTTCTTCGACACCGTTGATGTCTTCGTCTCGATCTTCAGTTCCCGCTTGAGAGCTTCGCGAAGCTTCGGAAGATGGCGGTAGCCGATCACCCTCCTCAAGCGGGGTTCGATGTCCACGAGGGCTGTGGTGCTTCCGCCATCAAGTGTTGGTAAGATGACGCTAAGACTTTACGGTGCATTAAGTTACAGCCAAAATAGCGCTCGTGACCTTCGCTTCGCGCTAAATAGAGCGTAAGCGCCTTTTTTGCAAAGGGATGCGTACACATCATCAACAATAAACAGCGCAAGCACCAGGTGTCTAGGCTTGGTTGGCAATGGGAGCTAGAATGAGAGGTCTGCTGGGAGCACCTATCACAGAGCCAGTGCCACGTTGGCTGGTCTCTGCGAATTTTGAGAACGCCTCCAGGATTCGAGCTTTCGGGCTCCGTTCATATTTTCGGACACGACGCGGTTGGCGTCACGCCCATCAAGCTGCCCGCACGGAGCCCGGATTTGAACTCGTTCGCGGAGCGCTGGGTGAAGTCAGTCAAAGAGGAATGTCTCACGAAGCTCATCCTGTTCGGCGAGAAGTCGCTCCGTCATGCGCTTAGGGAGTACGTCGTCTACTATCACCACGAGAGGAATCATCAACGCAAGGAGAATCTACTGCTGTTCCCAGCCAGCGACCAGTTACCTCAGTCCGAACGCAAGGTGCGCTCCCGTGAACGGCTTGGCGGGCTGCTACGTTTCTACCATCGGGAAGCCGCATGAGTATTTTGACCTCACGGGAGGTCGAGCTGGCCAATGGAGGAGGTCACTTCGCCTTTACTTCATGTCCACACCTTTTGAGAGTAGCTCGCGTGATGCGGGAAAAAGCGTTAAAAGGTTAACTACCGCATGAGCACCAACAATCCGTTCCAGGGAAGTCTTTTCGCCAATGATTTCCTTTGCGAATCCTTCGTCGAATCACCCGACTGGCGGGCGATCGACGACATGGCGCTCGACACTCTCGAAGCCTCCGTCCGGAACGTTTTCAACCTTTTTCCGACGAGGAAGACGCCCAATGAAAGCCAGACCGAAGAGGATTTGATCTGGCCTGTCCTCTTGCAGCTCGGGTGGACGGCGAGCCTACGGCAGCAAAACCTCTCCACCCGAGGCCGCGAGGACGTGCCCGACGGCCTGCTATTCACAGACGCTGCGGCGAAGGAACGCGCCAACAGCTTCACCGAGGAATGGAAGCGTTACGAGTTAGGCCTCGCGGTTGTCGAGTCCAAGCGCTGGCTGCGCCCGCTCGACCGCCGCGCCGAACGCCGGGGCGAGGAAAACGCACCCTCGACTCAGATGCTCCGCTACCTTCGGCGCGTGGACGATCTGACCACCGGCAAGCTGCGATGGGGCGTCCTCACCAACGGCGCAAGGTGGCGACTCTATTATCAAGGTGCGCGGTCCGTCTCGGAGCAGTTTTTCGAAGTCGATCTCGCGGTGCTTCTCGATCTCCCCGGCCACAATGACGGCCTGTTCGCCCTCACCGAAGCTGAGCGACACCATTGGCTTAAGGTGTTCATGCTCGTCTTCCGGCGCGAAGCTTTCCTTCCCGGGACGACCGATCCGCGCACGTTCCACCAGCGTGCTATCGAGGAAGGCCGGTTCTACGAAGAGCGCGTGGCCTCCAGCCTTTCCGGTTTGGTCTTCGGCCAGGTTTTTCCTGGGCTTGCTCGCGCCATCGCAGCCGCCGCGCCCGCGGCGCCGTTGCCGGAAGTGCGCGAAGCGGCCCTGATTCTTCTCTACCGTCTGCTCTTCATCCTCTATGCCGAGGACCGCGACTTACTGCCTGTCCGCGATGCACGCTATGACGACTACGCCCTTCGGGAGAAGGTCCGCGACGATATCAAACAGCGGAAGGATCGAGAGGACGTTTTTTCCGCCAGCGCCGCCCGATACTGGTCGGCCATCGACGACCTTTGCCGCGCCATTGACCAAGGCGATGCCTCCATCGGTCTGCCGCCCTACAACGGCGGGCTGTTCGACCGCGACCGCACGCCACTTCTAGGGCGTATTCGGCTTGACGATCAAGTCATGGCTGATGTCATTGATGCGCTCTCATTCGAGCAAACCCCTGATGGTCGTCGCTACATCAACTATCGCGACCTTGGTGTCCAGCAGCTCGGCTCTATCTACGAGCGTTTGCTCGAACACGAGGTCATCCGCGATAGCAAGGGGATTACTGTTCGTCCCAATGTTTTCGCACGGAAAGGGGCGGGCAGCTACTACACGCCCGACGATCTGGTCGGCCTGATCATCAAAGAAACGATCGAGCCCCTGGTCCGGTCGCGCATGGGCGTGTTCACGGCAAAACATTCCGAACTCGCCACGAGCGAACTTTCCAAGGAACGCCAGATCGGCCGATTAAAGCAGGTCGACCCAGCCGAAAAGCTGCTCGACCTGAAAGTCTGCGACCCCGCCATGGGCTCGGGGCACTTTCTGGTCAACCTTGTGGACTATCTCGCTGACCGGGTGATCACGGCCATGGCCGAGGCGGAAGCTTCGGTGGACGGCTACATTTCGCCGCTGACCGAGCGGATCGACGGTATCCGCAACACGATCATGGCCAACGACAAGGACCGCGGCTGGACCATTGATGCAGACCAGCTCGACGATCGGCATATTGTCCGGCGCATGGTGCTCAAGCGCTGCGTCTATGGCGTCGACAAGAATCCCATGGCCGTTGAACTGGCCAAGGTCGCGCTCTGGCTGCACACGTTCACGGTGGGCGCACCGTTGAGCTTCCTGGATCATCACCTCCGTTGCGGCGATAGCCTGTTCGGTTCATGGGTACGCACCGGCATCGATCAGGCGAAGGAGCAAGGCGGCCCGCTCTTTTTGAAAGGGCCAGTAGAACGGGCCATGCGGGCGGCGGCTTCCATGCAGACTATCGAAGGACTGACCGATGCCGAGATTGCCGAGGCTCATCGTTCCGCGGAAGAGTTCGCCAAGATCGAGAAGATGACGGCGCCATTGAATGCCTTCCTTTCCCTGATCCATGCCTTCGATTGGCTGAACATCCGTAATCGCGACGACAAGGCGGCACTTTCTGCCTACTTCAACGGCGTCTTCGGCGATCCCATCGACGTTGCCTCGGGAAGACAAGAGATCTTTTTACCTGAAGTACGGGCGGGTGAGCGGTTTGCCGGATTGCTCGACAAAGCACAGCAGCTCCTCGACGACGAACGCTTCTTCAATTGGCAAGTGGCTTTTCCCGGTGTGTGGTCGGAGTGGGAAAGCGCCGGGCTGACCGGCGGTTTCGACGCTGTGATCGGCAATCCGCCCTGGGACCGGATGAAGCTGCAACAGGTAGAGTGGTTCGCGGCGCGGCGCCGCGAAATCGCCATGGCCCAGCGTGCGTCCGACCGCAAACGCATGATCACCGACCTGGAGAAGGCCGGAGACCCGCTTGCTCGTGACTTCGAGGAAGCCAGTGAGCGCACAACGGCCGCGGTCCGCATGGCTCGCGACGGCGGCGACTATCCCCTCCTGTCCGGAGGCGACGTCAACCTCTACTCCCTGTTCGTCGAGCGCGCCATGACCCTCGTAAGGCCCGACGGCATGGTAGGGCTTCTCACCCCGTCGGGCATCGCCTCCGACAAGACGGCGGCGCGGTTCTTCAAGGGCGTGGCGACCGGAGGCAAATTGAAGGCTCTGTACGATTTCGAGAATAAGAAGGTTTTCTTTCCAGACGTTCATGCGTCATTCAAATTCTGTGTCTTTGTCTCGAGGCTATCGCCAGTTGAAGATCCGGCAAAATGTGCATTTTATCTTCACAGTGTCGCCGAGCTCGACGACCCGGAGCGCTGTTTCCCGCTCACGGCGGCGGATTTTGCTCGCGTCAATCCGAACACTGGCACAGCACCGATCTTTCGCTCCCACCGAGACGCCAAACTGACCACGGCGGTCTACGGTCGGCTACCCGTGCTGGTCGATCGCTCATCGGGCGAGGAAGTGAAGGCGTGGCCGGTGAAGTATTCGACGATGTTCCACATGACCAACGACTCCAGCCTGTTCCGCACGCGCGAGGAGCTTGAAGAACAGGAAGGTGCATATCCCATTGGCGGCAACCGCTTCGCCAGTCCGTCCGGGGACTGGGTGCCGCTCTACGAAGGCAAGATGGTGCAAGCCTTCGACCACCGTGCTGCCAATATCGTCGTCAATCCCGAGAACCAGCACCGGCCCGCGCAGCCCGTCCCGGCCACCCCGGAGCAGCATCGGAATGCAGATTGGCTGCCCGATCTGCAATTTTGGGTGCTGCGGAGCGAAACGTCATTTCCGACCGTCCCATATCTGCTTGCATTCAAAGACGTGACCGCTCCGACAAATGTGCGGTCCATGATTGCGGCGTTGATCCCCAGTTCTGGGGTAGGAAATACGCTCCCCATTGTTTCGACAGACGGGCAATCTGCCGTTAGTGCCGCAAGCCTGTGCGCGAATTTCAACGCCATTCCGTTCGATTATGTCGCGCGCCAGAAGATCCAGGGCCAACACTTGAACTGGTTCATTGTCGAGCAACTCCCCCTCGTCCCGTCCGCTCGCTATGAGGCCGTCGCCTTCGGCCCCAAGACGGCCGGCGAGATCGTCCGCGGCGCGGTGCTGGAACTCACCTATACCGCCCGCGACATGGCGCCCTTCGCTCGAGATATGGGTCATGTCGATGAGGCGGGCGAGGTAAAGCCACCCTTCACCTGGAACGAAGAGCGCCGTCTGATCCTGCGTTCCAGGCTCGACGCCGTGTTCTTCCACCTCTACGGGGTCACCAATCGCGACGACGTTCGCCATGTCTTCTCCACATTTCCTATCGTCGAGCGCCAAGAGATCGACGCCTACGGAAGCTATCGATCTCGCGACCTTTGCCTCGCCTATATGAGCGCGTTTGCGGCAGGGGAGCCAGACGCGGAGGTTGTTCTGTGAGAGGACTGTGGCCACACGCCTGCGGTGCCATGGGTGCCCGAAGGGCTTCGACTAGTTTCGTTATACCAGGCATAATCAGGGGGCGTAACGCGACGCGAACGCTCGTGCGAAGTTACAGCGAACCATCCCGGAGACATCCTCCGCTTGGCCGGAGCGTCTAGCACGAAGTAGCCAGCGTCTCTGGAACACCTGACCAAGCGGCCCTCGGACCCGGCTCCCTGTCGATTCTGCTCGACCGTGATGCGTTTGCCCGTCCTATCCAAAAACACAAACGAACTCAAGACTGGCGCATCGCGCCGTTTCGATCGTCATCGACCCATGGCGGGCCCCAGATCTGGGGCGTGTCGGAAGCGATGTCGGCGATTCGGGTTCCCCATACGCGCAGGGAAAACAGCGTCCAGCAACGGGATGCCACGCTCTCGGGCGGAGACGTGGACCAGGCCCGGGCCTCACCTGGACCAGAACGTGCTAGCCCGCTGCGCTGCGGTAGCCCTGGCCTCGACTCTGGACCCGTCGGGTAGCCTCATTTCCGCCGCCGCACGGCCCGGTCAGCGCCCGTTCTCCTATTGGGCGCAAACGTGGCACTCGAAAATCGGGATTAGAGACGAATACCGAAAATGAGGCCCGTTCCGCCCTTCTAGCGCGTCTCTGGTGACACCTACCTCTGCAAAACCCTGCCAACCGCGCGGAAAATCTCATCCGTCTCTGCAGTGCCACAATTGGGCAGACTGGGTGGCGGATGGTGCAGGTTGGAGCTATCCGGTCTCGGCAAAAGGTGGTCCAGCTTTTGGCGGAAATCCTCAAACAGAAAAGCCAGTGGAGATTCAGGAGGTTTCGAGTTTTTAGAGTTTTTCCTACCGTACAAGGGGTTCTTCGAGTTTCGCGATAAGGCTGTTTTACGCGCTCTCGGGTTTCAACCATGATGCCCACGTCGTTCTATCCGATTCCCCTACAGTGATTTAACGGCCTTCATCACGTGCTGGTCCCCGCACGCCTCATCGACGGGTGGTCGTTCGAGTCGGAATCGAATTTGCTTCAATCAAATTTTTTATACGGCAATCTCAACCTCCTGGACGCTTGAAAGAGGGCCGTGTCGTAAACCCTCCGGAGGCGGCTCCGACCGTTACTCATTGTCGCAAAAGGCTTTACGTCTCATCAGCGAATGTTCGTCGACGGGAACATCTTTCCGGCTATCGCAGTCGGGAGGCTTGAGTGGAGCTTCCGATTCTTGGCTGGAAACGATCAGAAAGAGCGCAAAACAGGCCATTAACGTGCAATTTGGGGCGATTTTGGGGCTTATCGTGTCGTTTTTTCACTTAATCGCGCAGACAATGAGAAGACGCTCTACGCCTAGATCGCGCCTGAGGAGAAGGCGAATAGCGGAATTCGAATTGGCCAAACCTCGAATTCATCCAGCGGAGTTTTACGGAGGAAACGAAGATTACTCCGCAGACGGTCCAGTACAAGGAGCTATCCAAGTCTGGAAACCATGACAGGGAATTTGGGCCGGTTTGAGTCTGATTGGTGGAGGCCAGTGTCGGAGAGCAGCTTGCTGCTAACCGAGCCCATTCACGAAGTGGGCGCTGGCAGGCTCACAGCGTTGCGACGAGCACTCGCTGTTTCTCCCAATCGTCGGGAAACGGATGATGCAAGAGGTAGCTCGAGGTCAGCCCAACGGGCTGGCGGCCTTCGACAATGGCGCGGACGATGTCGGGGGCCAGGAAGGCATAGCGGATTGCCTTGCGCACGCGGTCCGTTGGGATGGCGTCTTCGGTGGCAATCTCCTCATAGGTTTTGCCTGCTTTGATTCGGTCGAGCCAGGAGAAGGCGTTGGCGATATTGCGCAGGAGTGTGCGGTCGACGGATTTCGTGGGGTTGCCCAGAACGAGCTTGGTCTCGACGCCGCGTCGGCGCAAGCGGAACGGCGCGTGGATACCGAGTGCATCCTCGCGAATGCGTTCGGGTCCCATAGAGAGGCAAGCAGCGAACGCATTGCGGTCGAGGAGGATAGACACAGAGCCGGGGCTGATGTCGACCCGCCGGATGAGACGGAGCAGGGGGGTTGCCGAGGCACTATCATTATTCCTACCGGAACACAGCCCGTCTAAAAAGCGACGCACCGAGGCGAGCTCTTGCATCGTCGGAGCATGGGTCAGCGAGGCCGGGAAGGTCGTGGCATCCACATGCTGTCGGATGAGATGCACGACGGTCTGTTCCAGCATCGGGGCGGGCAGTCGCCAGCCGGAGAGGTCCTTTTGGCTACTGTGCTGGATGAGGCGCCGGGAGACGTAGTAGCGGAGCCGGTGCCCGTTCTTTTTGGTGTGGCTCGGCGTCAGCCGGTCCCCGGTCTCGTCGAAGAGCTTGCCTGCCAGTGGGGAAGGGGCTGCACGGCCCTTCGTCGTGCGTCTCCTTGGTTTGGCAGCCCCTGCCTGCAGCTGCGTTTGGACCGCGTCCCAGAGCTCCGGAGCAATGATCGATGGATGCTGGCCCTCGTAGACACGCCTCTGGTGCCGGATGCGGCCGGCGTAGAGAGGATTGGTCAGCAGGCAGTGGAGGTGTCCGCGACGGAACGGCAGCCCGCCCGTTCGGGTTCCATCCCCGGCGAAGCGTTGCTTGGTGCGCAGTCTCAGACGGTCCGCCTCGGCCTTCACCTGCCGGAGCGTTCCGTGCTTCCGGTACAGCGCATAGAGCGTCCGGACCGTTTCGGCCTCAGCCTCGTTGATGCGCAGCGTGCGCTCGTCCTTCTCATAGCCGAGCGGTACGCGGCCGCCCATCCATAGTCCCTTGTGCTTGGAGGCAGCGACCTTATCGCGGACCCGCTCGGCCGTGACCTCGCGTTCGAATTGTGCGAAGGACAGCAGCATATGCAGCGTCAGTCGTCCCATGCTGGTCGCGGTGTTGAAGGACTGGGTCACCGAGACAAACCCGGTGCTGGCCGCGTCGAGCCGCTCGACGAGCTTTGCAAAGTCGGAGAGGGAACGGGTCAGCCGGTCGACCTTGTAGACCACGATCTGCTCGACGAGACCTGCGTCGATGTCGGCGAGCAAGCGCTGGAGGCCCGGGCGCTCCAGGGTTCCTCCCGAGAGCCCCGCGTCCTCGTAGACGGTTGGCAGCAGCACCCAGCCCTCCGCTTTCTGGCTCGCGACATACGCGGCGCAGGCTTCTCGCTGCGCATCGAGGGAGTTGAACTCCTGTTCGAGACCCTCTTCCGCACTCTTTCGCGTATAGATGGCACAGCGGATCTTCTTCATGTTAGGCCTTGCGCTTGGGCGTCAGACCGAAAAAGCGTGGTCCTGACCAGTGGGTGCCGGTGATTCGCTTTGCGATGGTAGTGAGGGACGGATAGGTTTTGCCATCGAACCGATAGCCGTTGTCGATTACCTCGACCTGGTAGGTCCGGCCATTCCACTCGCGGACGAGATGGGTGCCGGCAGAAACGGACCCTGCGAGAGCGGCGGAGCTTGGTGTCTCGTTCGCCATGGCAGCCAGAGCGCGCCGGGTTGCGGCCGAAAGCCCGCCATGGGTCCGGCACTGGCGTTCGTGCAAGAGAACGCGGCGCAGGAAAACACGCGAGAGCGAGCTTGGAGGAGCAGCCCCAAAGGTCTGCTCCCAGACCCGCCGTAAGCTGGCGAAGTCCAAACCGTCCAAAACGACGTTCCGGCCAACCCCTGTATCCTGCGACATCACCGAACGTTCGCTCTTGTGCTCGATAAAGTCCAGTCTAATGAGGGACTTCCGGGTGCGCAGTTCACTGCCCGTAGCTCGCCCCGCAGCCGATTTGAGCCAGCCGTGCGCACCCCCGGTGGGCCTGTCGCTCGCCACCCGCAGCTCAGGGGTCGGAAGCCAGCCCTGCGGCGCGAAATACCCTCGATTCTGCGCGGATTCCAAGGGCGTCTAAGCTGAAGTTCCCCGGCCGAAAAGACAAAAACCTGAACAGATTCAAGTAGATAGCTCAGAATTGAGTGCCCGGTTCTGGCTACAGGATGATAGTTTCGAGAAGGTCGTAGGCGCGTTGCTGCTTAGGGTCGGGTGTCGTGACGACCTGGAATGTGGGAGCGTCGGGATTGTCACCTGGAGCGCGGCAGATGTTACGCACGATGGTGCTGAGTGCCTTGAGTAGAGTTTGAAAGCTGTGGGCCTCGGTGCCGTCGTCGAGTTTCTTGGAGCGTATCTTTCGCAGGGCAGCCTCGGAGCGCTTAGCGGGAGCAAGCGGGTCCGCGTTTTCTTGGCTTCTTGGTCCTCGTCGCAGAAGAGCAATGGACGCCATGCTTCACGCATGTGCCACTCGACGTAGTAGGCGAGCATGCACAAGAAGATGTGGGCGCGTACCCGTGTCTCGAGGCGGTGGCGAATCGGACGCACCTTGAGGTCGATGGTCTTGATAGAACGAAATGCCCGTTCGACTTGACTCAGACTCTTGTAGCAGCGGACGGTGTCGTCGGGTGATAGGCGCTGTTCGGGCACGCTGGTCCGGATGACATAGATGCCATCGAGCGTTGCCTCGGAAGCCACCTTGTGTTCGTCGATGTGGAAGTCAAACCCATCGTCGCGGATCTGCAGCACGAAATGCTTGGCCACCTTGTACTTGTTGATGACCTTGCCTACACGCACACCAATGTTGTCCTTGCCTCCATGTTTGCCGAGCTTGACGTCCGAGCGAATGCTCTCCAGTCTCTTGCAAATATCGTTGAGCACTGCTTCTGCTGCGGGCTCTTGCTCGACGATTCGGAAGCGAAACTCATCGTCGCGAATATCGAGATCGAAATGTTTGGCGATCTTCTTGGTGATGAGCTTGTGTACGCGCGCACGGATCTTGTCCTTACCTTTGAGATTGCCGAGTTCAACATTTGAGCGAAGCTTCGTGAGCCCCTTGTAGATACTATCGAGCGCCGCTTTGGCCGCCACCTCTTTGTTGGGAATCTGGAAGGTAAAGTCGTCATCGCGAATGTCGAGCACAAAATACTTGGCGAGCGTCTTGGTGACGACCTTGCGCACGCGGGCGCCAATCTTGTCCTTGCCTCTGAGCCTAGCGCGCTGCACCATGGTTTGAATTCTTGCAAGCTCTCTCGCAGTCGCCTGCAGAAGGGACTGACGTTTGTGGACGCGCAGTTTTGCCAATTCGGTGTTCCGGCACGCAAAGAGTCGTTCGCCAGCAAAATCTGGATGAGTCAATTCAAACAGATTACGCTCGTCAAAAAGGCCGAGTTGCAGTTGACCTCCATCGATGAGCTTACGAATAGATGCGCTTTTGAGCGCTGTGATCCAATCGACCCCTTCGAGGTTGCGGAGGTCATCGTCGATCCGCTTCTGAGAAATCATGCCTCGGTCACCGACGAGCACTAGCAGCCCGTTGAAAAAGTCGTATCCGGTCGCGATATTTCTCTGAAGACTCATTCGATGGCGATGTAAAATTGCATCGCATGTCGATGAAGAAGAAAAAGAAAAGTTGCCAAGAGACTTTATGGATTCCACACGATGCGGTTGCGTCGAGTCCTGGTCATCCTTTTTATGAGGAACTCGAGCGGGTACTTCGAGAGGAAGAGTTTGACTCGTTTGTGGAGTCGAAATGCTCGCCGTATTACGCGAAGAAGCAAGGTCGGCCGAGCATACCGCCGGGTGTGTATTTTCGAATGCTGTTGATCGGCTACTTTGAGCGCATCGATTCAGAGCGCGGGATCTGCTGGCGGTGTTCGGACTCACTGTCTTTGCGCCAGTTTCTTGGCCTTGGAATGGAAGAGCGAACGCCGGACCATTCGTCGCTGTCTCGGATACGGAATCGACTTCCGCTGGAAGTTCACGAATCTGTATTTGGATGGGTGCTAGAAGTTCTAGCGTCGAGAGGGATGATAGATGGCAAGACACTGGGTGTGGACGCGACGACGCTGGAAGCGAATGCGGCGCTTCGGTCAATCGTTCGTCGAGACACGGGGGAAAGCTACGAATCGTATTTGAAGGAGCTTGCGCGCAAGAGTGGTATCGAAGAGCCGAGCCGAGCGGACATTGCAAAGTTGGACAAGAAGCGGCCAAAGAAAGGGTCGAACAAGGAGTGGGTGAATCCGAACGAGCCGGATGCGGAGATCATGAAAATGAAGAGCGGGGGCACGGATATGGCGCACAAAGCCGAGCATGCTGTGGACATGAGCGGGGAAGGTGCGGTAATTGCCGTGACGCTTCACGGAGGCGCGAAGGGTGACACAAAGAGCCTACCGGATACGCTGGAAAAAGCGCAGTCAAATCTGCAAGAGCTCGCGAACAACGCGGAATGTTGTGAACGAATACATGAAGACGCGGGTCGCGAAGTGGTCGGGGACAAGGGCTATCACGGCAACGACATCCTGGTTGAGCTGGTCGAACAAGAATACCGGAGCTACATTTCGGAGCCAGAGCGAGGTGGCCGCAAATGGAAGGACAAACAGGCCGAGCAAGCCGCCACCTACGCGAACCGACGTCGCATTCGCGGGACTCGAGGTAAGCGATTAATACGCCGTCGCGGCGAGTTACTCGAACGACCTTTCGCGCACTACCTCGAAGCGGGAGGCATGCGACGAACGCATTTGCGAAGACACGAAAATATACTCAAGCGCCTCCTCACGCACGTGGCCGGATTCAATCTCGGGATTCTGATGCGCAATCTCATCGGCAAGGCCACGCCGAAGGAATACGCGGAGCTCAACGCCAGTCTGATCGCTGCTTTATTGCGCTTCGTCTCGACCATAGGCGCACGTTTTGCCCCGCTGCAATCCATCGGGCGTCTCAACTTGGCCGTTCCGCCGAATCACATCTTCCTTGAACTTGCCCACCAAACTTTCTCCGTGAGCAGAATCTGGACTTTTTCACCGGGCTGCTAGGGTCTTGATGCCAAACCTGTTTCTCACCATCTCGACTTGGGGCATCAACGTCGTGCTATCCGACTCATTGCCCGCAAAGACCGACACGGCGACCGGGCAACCCCGCTCGTCAGTGACTAGACCGTAGTTGACTTGCAGTCTGTCTCTTTTGCCATCACGGCTATATCCCATGGCGGCCAGAGGGCAGGTGACACCCTCAAAGTAGCTGGAGCTTTCGGGCAGTGTGGTGGTGTGCCACCACCGTGTCGTCGCGAGTTTGCTGTCAGGTTCGAGGATGCGTGCGGCAACCATCGCCTCGACCAGGTTGCGCTCACGGCATGGCTTCGAAGCGAGCAATTTGTCGAAACGAAGGCGTCTCATCGTCGTACGACAGGCGTTGACGTGGCCGTGAAGCGAGGACTTGATGACCTCAAATGCTTCGCTGACAGCGACGAAGGCCTCACCTTTGAGAGCGCGGCGTATGAGCTCGATGATATTTTTGGGCAGGTGTGAAAGGTTGGCGAGGGTACGCTTTCGGACCTTCTTCCCTTCCCGCCAGCCCTCGCGTAAGAGGATTGCGGGCGGAGAGTTTCGATTGCGCACGGTCTCGATGTACATGGGAACATATATACGCTATTCTGGCCATGAATGCAATCAATAAAGCCATGACAAAGAGAGTTACAGCCTAGCTACATGGGAACATATGGCGAAACCAAATTAATCATATGTCCTGCGTAAACAGGCATTTACATCAATTAACAGGGGTTTGAAGCAGGGAACTTCAGTCTAAGCTGCTGATTTGTGGTCTATTTCAAAAGGACCGAGTTTTGGCACAGGACGGGGTCACCGAGACAAAACCGGTGCCGGCCCACGTCGAGCCGCTCGACGAGCTTTGCAAAGTCGGAGAGGGAACGGGTCAGTCGGTCGACCTTGTAGACCACGATCTGCTCGACAAGACCGGCGTCGATGTCGGTGAGCAAGCGCTGCAGGCCCGGGCGCTCCAAGGTTCCTCCCGAGCTCCCTGCGTCCTCGTAGACGGTTGGCAGCAGCACCCAGCCTTCCGCCTTGTGGCTCGCAACATACGCGGTGCAGGCCTCGCGCTGCGCATCGAGGGAGTTGAACTCCTGTTCGAGACCTTCTTCCGCACTCTTTCGCGTATAGATGGCGCAACGGATTTTCTTCATGTTAGCAGCCCGGTGAAAAAGTCCAGATTCTGCTCACGGAGAAAGTTTGGTGGGCAAGTTCAAGGAAGATGTGATTCGGCGGAACGGCCAAGTTGAGACGCCCGATGGATTGCAGCGGGGCAAAACGTGCGCCTATGGTCGAGACGAAGCGCAATAAAGCAGCGATCAGACTGGCGTTGAGCTCCGCGTATTCCTTCGGCGTGGCCTTGCCGATGAGATTGCGCATCAGAATCCCGAGATTGAATCCGGCCACGTGCGTGAGGAGGCGCTTGAGTATATTTTCGTGTCTTCGCAAATGCGTTCGTCGCATGCCTCCCGCTTCGAGGTAGTGCGCGAAAGGTCGTTCGAGTAACTCGCCGCGACGGCGTATTAATCGCTTACCTCGAGTCCCGCGAATGCGACGTCGGTTCGCGTAGGTGGCGGCTTGCTCGGCCTGTTTGTCCTTCCATTTGCGGCCACCTCGCTCTGGCTCCGAAATGTAGCTCCGGTATTCTTGTTCGACCAGCTCAACCAGGATGTCGTTGCCGTGATAGCCCTTGTCCCCGACCACTTCGCGACCCGCGTCTTCATGTATTCGTTCACAACATTCCGCGTTGTTCGCGAGCTCTTGCAGATTTGACTGCGCTTTTTCCAGCGTATCCGGTAGGCTCTTTGTGTCACCCTTCGCGCCTCCGTGAAGCGTCACGGCAATTACCGCACCTTCCCCGCTCATGTCCACAGCATGCTCGGCTTTGTGCGCCATATCCGTGCCCCCGCTCTTCATTTTCATGATCTCCGCATCCGGCTCGTTCGGATTCACCCACTCCTTGTTCGACCCTTTCTTTGGCCGCTTCTTGTCCAACTTTGCAATGTCCGCTCGGCTCGGCTCTTCGATACCACTCTTGCGCGCAAGCTCCTTCAAATACGATTCGTAGCTTTCCCCCGTGTCTCGACGAACGATTGACCGAAGCGCCGCATTCGCTTCCAGCGTCGTCGCGTCCACACCCAGTGTCTTGCCATCTATCATCCCTCTCGACGCTAGAACTTCTAGCACCCATCCAAATACAGATTCGTGAACTTCCAGCGGAAGTCGATTCCGTATCCGAGACAGCGACGAATGGTCCGGCGTTCGCTCTTCCATTCCAAGGCCAAGAAACTGGCGCAAAGACAGTGAGTCCGAACACCGCCAGCAGATCCCGCGCTCTGAATCGATGCGCTCAAAGTAGCCGATCAACAGCATTCGAAAATACACACCCGGCGGTATGCTCGGCCGACCTTGCTTCTTCGCGTAATACGGCGAGCATTTCGACTCCACAAACGAGTCAAACTCTTCCTCTCGAAGTACCCGCTCGAGTTCCTCATAAAAAGGATGACCAGGACTCGACGCAACCGCATCGTGTGGAATCCATAAAGTCTCTTGGCAACTTTTCTTTTTCTTCTTCATCGACATGCGATGCAATTTTACATCGTCATCGAATGAGTCTTCAGAGAAATATCGCGACCGGGTACGACTTTTTCAACGGGCTGTTAGGCCTTGCGCTTGGGCGTCAGACCGAAAAAGCGTGGTCCGGACCAGTGGGTTCCGGTGATTCGCTTTGTGATGGCCGTGAGGGACGGATAGGTTTTGCCATCGAACCGATAGCCGCTGTCGAGTATCTCGACCTGGTAGGTCCGGCCATTCCACTCGCGGACGAGATGGGTACCGGCAGAAACGGACTCTGCGGGAGCGCCGGAGCTTGGTGTCTCGTTCGCCATGGCGGCCAGAATGCGCCGGGTTGTAGCCGAATGCCCGCCATGGGTCCGGCACTGGCGTTCGTACGCCAGAACACGGTGCAGGAAAACGCGCGAGAGCGAGCTTGGCGGAGTAGCCCCAAAGGTTTGCTCCCAGACCCGCCGTAAGCTGGCGAAGTCCAAACCATCCAAAACGACGTTCCGGCCAACCCCTGTATCCTGCGGCATCACCGAACGTTCGCTCTTCTGCTCGATAAAGTCCAGTCTAATGAGGGACTTCCGGGTGCGAAGCTCACTGCCCGTAGCTCGCCCCACAGCCGATTTGAGCCAGCCGTGCGCACCCCCGGTGGGCCTGTCGCTCGCCACCCGCAGCCCAGGGGTCGTAAGTCAGCCCTGCGGCGCGAAACACCCTCGATTCTGCGCGGATTCCAAGGGCGTCTAAGCTGCTGATTTGTGGTCTATTTCAAAAGGGCCGAGTTTTGGCACAGGACGGGCTCGACTGTCTCAACTGGCTCGAACGGCTGGTATTCGAGAGAGAGTGAACGATGAATCGAAGCCAGCTGATTATCTTCCGGCGAATAGAGCCCCATCTGGGCAAGCAAGCCGTCGACAGCTTTCGCAGTTTCGAAGAGGCACTCGTCACCGAAGATCAGGAGTACGACGTCATCGCGCTCCCCGAGCAGCGTCGTTGGCAACCGGTACCGCGAGACTAGCGAGTTCCAAGGACTCGCGCAGTCAGACTTGTCTCATCTCATCGCCGCCGCGTCTTATTGCTTCGCTGTCTTCTTCGCCTTCTCTGCCGCTTTGGCTTCTCGCACCTTTGCCTTCTCCGCCGCTTTGGCCTTGGCTTCCCGCACCTTTAGCCACGCCCGGACCTCCCGCAGACGGAATTGAGACGCCACGCCGCGCCCTCTAGTGTGGACCGGCATCCCAGACCGCGCCCATTTTGTTACCATCTGTTTATCGACGCCCAAATGCTCGGCTAGTTCCGACCTCGTCAACACTCGCGCTTTGGCCATAGTCCTCCTCCAAATGGCACTGCCCTCTTCTGCATTGAAAGACGCTCTTAGGGTACTACGGTTTCTCCTTGAACGAAGGATTCCAATTACTTTACTTCATTTCCACTCCTTTTGAGGGTAGCTCGTGTCCGTCAATTCATGACACTGATGGTCTATTTCAAATGGGCCGAGTTTTGGCACAGGACGGGGTAGGCCAGCCCGCGCGGAAGCGGAAGCAGCCAGGCCGACCACCACGACGCCAGCAGCGAACAGACGCTCGGCCCAAGGTAGGCGACAAAGGCGGCGATGACCGTCGGCACGGTGACCCGGCCCGATCGCGCGCGTTCCACGTGGGCGCGTCTCAGCGCGATGAAACCGCCGGCGGCAAGAGAGGCGGCGCCGACCGCCACCAGAATCAGACCTCGCATCGCGCGTTCAGTATCAGTCCTCGCGTTCAGGTCGGGTTGTGCGTCGTCCTGTTTTCGCGGCGTTGCACACATCAGCGCGCAACGGCCGGCGTAGTCCTTCGCGTCGTGTCCAAGAATACAAACGAACTCAAGACAGGCGCGCCTGGACCCCGTCGTGTCTGAAAACGCGAAGGGAGCCGGAAGCGGCTACCAGCAGATGTCGGACTAAACCCTGAATCTCCAGACGCGCGAAGAGCGACTTTCCCGAGAGCTAGCTCGGGCCGAGCCTTGAGGGCTGCGATGAGAGCGCGAACAAACGACGAAATCATGCAGGCATGATGCCGGCAGACTGGAGACTAATCCAGTTCGATGCGCGCGGATGAATAAATAGAAGGCACAGGTTGCTACGTTTCTACCATCGGGAAGCCGCATGAGTATTTTGACCTCACGGGTTGCTGACGACAACGCAAGGGCTGTTGGCCAGTGCTCTCCCCAGCGACCTGAATGGGCTGTTGCAAGACATGGTAAATGGACCGGCGACCATCTATGACAAAATGATGCGTTGAACTATAATCGGGCGCACGTCCGCGAAGGCTTTCATCAAGAAGCACGGTGACGGTGCTCCGAGGACACATTTACGTACCATCCGAATCGCGCCGATCAGGTGTTACCGGGCGCGTTAGGGAAGACTCCCATCCTGCAGCCATTTGCGGTTTCCAAAGTTGATGAAGTCCGTTTCATTCTCCATCAGACCGGTCAATCGCCTGCGGCGGGCTGCCGAAAGGGCCAGAATCGTCCCCGCCGAACCATCCAACGGCTGGTCCGCCAGTGCCTACGATACCAACAAGCTGATGCGTGTCTTCGATACGCTTTGGCTCAAGGCAGGATTCGCCCTGCATGCCTATGAGTATCGGGAAGGCAGCAACGGCAACGGCATCATCTGGGTGGTGCCGGCCGATGCCCCGCTGGTTGCTCCGGGCGAATGTCCCAGGCTCGAAGACACATGGCTGCAACCTCCGCAGCCGCCTGGGGCTGTCGGGCTCATGGAAGCAATAGAGGGCGACGGTAGTCCCTGGTCCTACCTGTCTGCATCGATCCTGTGCCGGGAAGCAGCGGAATTCGGGGCAGCCTGGCACGGCTGCGTCTGGAGTGACCAGACGATTCTCTCCAAGCCCCCGCGGCAGGCTGACGGCCAGGATACGTCGGACGACGCGCTGAAGCTGACGGGCGATGCACCTGTAGGCAACTGGACGTGGCACGGCGCTGCTCCTCGCACGTGGAAGCCGACGTATATCGACAGGGGAACGACCAAGGAGGTCGTCCTCCACATCCATGATCCCATCGGCCAAGAGAAGATTTACCGGGCCACGGACACCTATCCTGCTGGCAGTTACGATGGCAAGACCAAGACCACCGTGTTGTCCACGGGCGACAGGTGTATCGTCTACTGACCGATGTCGTTGTGTCCAATAACACAAACAAACTCTAAGACCCGTGCGCCAGGCCCTCGCCGAGTTCATCTAACGTTCTCATGGAGAGCGCAACCATCAAGGGCTTGGCAACGCATTTGTATTTTTGGACACGACGGGCTCGGGAACGCGTTGCTCGAAGCGGAAGAATGCGTCGGTAGTCCCCACGGGAAGGTGCGATGTCGTAAGCGATTGGGCGGCTTGCTCAGCTATTACCACCGCGACGCCGCATAGAAGTTCGGGCGCGCCAGTTGGACGGAAGGTGCTTGCACTGTTTGCTGTTGGTGATGTGTACGTATCCCTTTGCAAAAAAAGCGCTTACGCTCCATTTAGCGCGCGGCGAAGGTCGCGAGCGCCATTTTGGCTGTAATTTAATGCAGCGTAAAGTCTTAGCGTCATCTCACCAACACTTAATGGCGGAAGCACCGGGACTTCGCACCAGCTTACACCTCTACCCCTGAGTAGAGCCGACGCCGGCTCTCAAAACGTCCTACATGAAGACGACCAAAGCATCCTGGTTGCAGGCTGTGCCTTCTATTTATTCATCCGCCAGTCCATGGGTCGGAAGTCAGCCCTGCGGCGCGAAATACCCTGGATTCTGCGCGGATTCCAAGGGCGTCTAAGCTGCTGATTTGTAGTCTATTTCTAAAGGGCCGAGTTTTGGCACAGGACGGGATCCAGCGTGACCTCGACCGCTTCTTGACTCACTACAACCTGAGGTCAAGTCTTAATTTTCCTGTCAAATCTCCGTACGGTTCCCCGCGCTCGGTTAAGCTGCTGATTCCTCCGACGTGCCTTGCGGGAGAAGTTCGTTGCGAAGCTCCTCGACTTTCCTAGCGGCGAAGACATCCATCCTCACGCCGCGCCATTTGTTTGCGACGGCCAAGAGCACAGCGAACGAGAGTTTCATCGCGGCCTCCTCGGTGAAGAAGTGAGGAATGACCTTTGTGCGACGTTTGTGCTCTCCGAACGTGCGCTCAAGTAGATTCGACGTGCGAAGCCTTTTGTGATGCGCCGCAGGAAGGCGTAGCGCCTGAAGACACGCTTCGAGGGTCTCTTCCATGCACTTCATCGCGCTCGGGAATCGTTGACGGTACCGAGCGATCACCTCCCGACCCTTCTTCAGCCCTTGCTCGTAGCTGTTCGCATGGAACGACTCAAGGATGGCCGCCTTGAGTTCGTCGCGCACTTCCTTCGGAGCCTTGCCCAGGATGTTCTCGAGGCGGTGCTTCTGGCAACGTTGCTTGAGGCTTCGAGGGAAGACCTCTGTGATCGCTTTGAGCACTCCAGGATTCCCGTCCGTCACGATGAGCAACGGCTCCCTCATTCCTCGGGCCACCATGTGTGTCGACGAGCAGAGTGGCGAAGTCGTCACCGGCGAGCTGACGAGCAAAAGAGCCCGCGATTCATCGCGGGTTGCATCGCTTGTCGGACAGATCGACAGTCCCATCTCATCGGCCAGAGCTGACACCGCATACGACGCCGGCGGCGTCTATGAGGCGATCGAGAATCACAGCGCTCATCGCTCGCCGAGGGTGCTGATACCGCCGCGCAAGGGCGCCCTGCTCGCATCGGGGCCGGCGAGCAGCCGACAGCGCAATCGCAACATTGCAGCACAAGCTCGGCTCGGCAAACGAAAGTGGCACACAGAATCGGGCTACAGCAAACGGAGCAAAGTCGAGACAACGTTCCATCGCTACAAGGCTATCGTGGGCTCAGCGATGCGAGCGAGAGGGTTGGCGGCACAGAGAGTTGAGGCAAGGATCGGGTGCAAGATTCTGAACACCATGACGGCGCTCGGAATGCCTGATAGCGAGATGATCGGATGATGGGAGTCGGGGCCAAGCGAGCTATCGGCCTCTATCGGAGTTGTGCACCAAGGCACCCCGGCGTCTCCAAGATTCAGACCGAGTGTCACCCCCGGTCCCGGCTACCCGTCCTGTCCAAAAACACAAACGAACTCAGCTTCAGTTACGCGGCGACTTCCGTTAAACTCGATGGGTCATGCGACGGCGTGAGTTCCTGTTCAGTCTTGGGGCACTTGCGTTTCGTCAACGTCCTCGGCTTCGTGTCGATGGCGCGCGGTTGAACAGCACCCTTACGGAACTCTCACAGTTTGGACGGACGCCTGAAGGGGGGATCAGCCGGGTGGCCTATAGCGACGCCGATCTCGACGGGCGGGCTTACGCCATGGGACTCATGCGGCAAGCGGGGCTCGATGTGACGATCGATTTTGCCGGCAACATCCTCGGGAGGCGCCGGGGAATTGATCCGGATGTGCCGCCGCTCATGTTCGGGTCCCACACGGACTCCGTACCTCATGGCGGGAACTATGATGGTCAAGTCGGCTCGATGGCGGCGATCGAAATCGCGCAAACGCTCGAGGACGCCAGGGTCACGACGCGGCATCCACTCGAGGTCGTCATCTTCCAGAACGAGGAGAACGGCAAGACCGGAAGCCGCGCGATGGTGGGTGAGCTCACCGACGGCGAGCTCGACCAGCCGTCCCATACCGACAAGACGCTCGGCGAGGGCATCGCATTCATCGGTGGCGATCCGGGGCGGCTCGACGAGGCCGTGCGCCGGCCGGGCAACATTGCGGCGTATCTCGAGCTTCACATCGAGCAGGGAGCGATCCTGTACGAGAAGTCCATCGACATCGGGGTCGTCGAAGGTATCGTCGGCATCAAACGCTGGAACGTGACCATCCGAGGCCGCGCGAACCACGCGGGCACCACGCCCATGGGCCAGCGTCACGACGCGATGCTGACCGCCGGCAGGTTCGTCGACGCGGTCCATCGCGTCGCCACCGAGCTTCCTGGTCGCCAGGTCGCGACGGTCGGCCGCATCGCGGCCCATCCCGGCGCGCCGAACGTGATCCCGGGTGAGGTCACGCTGTCGCTCGAAATTCGGGATCTCGAGATGACGAAAATCGACGAGGTCTACCGGGGCATCGAGAAACAAGGTCAAGCACTCGCCGCAAGGAATGGGACGAGCATCGAGCTGCAACAATACTATGTGAGCCTCTCCGCGCCGACGGACGAGCGACTTCGACGACTCGTGGCCGACGCCTCCGAAGCTCTGGGCCTGTCGACGCACTCGATGTCGTCAGGCGCCGGACACGACGCGCAGAGCATCGCCCTCCTCGCGCCGGTGGGGATGATCTTCATCCCGAGCGTCGATGGCATCAGCCACTCCCCCGACGAGCTCTCGCGCCCGAGCGACATCGAAGCCGGCACGAACGTTCTCCTGCAAACGCTTCTCGCCACCGACCGCCTCGACCTCCCCGGTCGAGCTCGTTGAGCTCGTTGAGCTATACTTTTTGGTTCGCATGCAGGAACACTTTCGTCAGGCGATGGCCCAGCTCGAGAACGAGCATTGGTGGTACCGTGCCCGGCGGACGATCCTCGAACAGGCCGTCGATCGCTTCGTCGGTGACACCGCTCGAGCCCTGACGGTCGGCGTAGGCGCGATGCGCGAAGCAGAAATGCTGGCGAAGCGGACACGCCTCGTCGCCATCGACCGAGCGCCGATCAACCCCGACTGCACCATGTGTGGCGGGGTGAGCCCACCCGCGCGTGTTGGAATGACGATCCCTCAGCCCCTTGGTAATGACCTGTGCTCCGCAAAAAGTCCATCCAGCGTTGATTGGGCGTTTTAGACCTGCCATGGTCGGCTGCTTCTGGCCGATCTTCTCTTTTGCAGATCACATCCCTAGGAGGGTGACGTTGCGGCCGGCGATTCGGGTTCCCCGTGCGCGCAAGGAAACGCCGTCCAAAAACGGGATGCCACACTCCCGGGCGAAGACCTGGATCTAAGCCTGGGGAAAGATGGACATCAAGGAGGCCCGGGCCGAACCTGGACCAGAACTTGCTAGGGCAACTACGCCGCGGTGGCCCCGGCCTCGATTCTGAGCCTCTCGTGTGACCTCTTTTCCTGCCACCCGCATGGCCCCGTCAGCGCCCGGTCCCCTATTTGGCGCAAACTTGGCACTCGAAAATCGCGATTAGAGACGAAAACCGAAAATGAGGCCTGTTCCGCCCTTCTAGCGCGTCTCTGGTGACACCTAATCTCCGCAAAACCCCGCCAACCGCGCGGAAAATCTCACCCGTCTCTGCAGTGCCACAATTGGCCAGACTGGGTGGCGGATGGTGCAGTTCGGAGCTATCCGGTCTCGGCTAGCAGCCATCAATAACAGGGAAAAACAGGGAATTAACAGGGAATTTGGGCCATTTTGAGGCTGATCGAGCCATTTTTTCACGTGGTAACCATCGGTATTTCAAATGGTTAGATGGCAATTCCCTGTTCCGAAAGAACAGGGAATTTAAGATGACCTAACAGGGAATTTGAAATAGGCGAACAGGGAATTGAGATGAGCGAACAGGGAAATGTCACGAGCAGCACGTGAGGGATTCCATTTGACCGCACGGATGGTTTCTTCCCTGCCGGTCAAAAGAGTCCCATCTCCGACCTGGGGGTAAGAATGTCTGGGTCGTCGTTCCGAACGCTGTTCACTCTGGTGCTAACGGCACGCTTCTCGTTAAGGGCCGCCATAGGGTTCACGTACCAAGTCGAGTAGCCTTAGCACCGGCGATGTTGGGTCGAGCCAGTCGTCGAAACGGTCGGGAGCGATGATTGCGGGCTGTCGATGGTGAATGTCGGCAAGCTCTGGAGAGGCCGTCGTCGTGATGATGGTGAAGGATTCGAGGGAGTTGTTGCCCTTGCCCTGACCTTACCGTCCGGCTGTGCGCTCGAAGGTGCTTCCGCAGTCAAGTGTTGGTGGCCGCCGCGTAACCTGTTCGTGTGCTAGAGTTACGCCTGATTTCGAGAGGCGTGGTTTTTCGTCGATGCCGACTGGGCCGAGTTTTGGCACAGGACGGGGGAGAGGTAGACTTCGATCTTTCGCATGCACGAACTGACCGTCCTCCGTGACCTCGTGATCCTGCTGGCGGTCGCGATCCCGGTAGCGGCCCTCGCACACCGCGCCCGACTCCCCACGGTCGCAGGGTTTCTCCTCGCAGGGCTGGCGATCGGACCGCACGGGTTTGCACTCATTTCCCGACCCGAGACGGTGAGCTCACTGGCGGAGCTCGGCGTGATGCTTCTCCTCTTCACCATCGGACTCGAATTCTCTGTGACTCGGATTGTCCGACTGGGGCGCCTCGTGCTCCAGGGAGGGGTTCTGCAGGTGGCGGGCACCCTCGTCGCGGCGGCGATCGCGGTGAGCGTGTGGCTTGAGGCTCCCTGGAATCGTGCGATGTTCTACGGATCGCTCGTTGCTCTTTCCTCGACGGCGATCGTTCTGAAGCTCTACGCGGACCGAGTCGAGCTGGATAGCCCGCCGGGGCGCGTGGTGGTGTCGATCCTGCTCTTTCAAGACATCTGCGTGGTGCCGTTGATGCTCCTCGTTCCCGTCTTCGCGCAGGTGGGCTCGGGTCCACTGGTGGGCCTCTGGGCGGAGGTTGCGACGAGCCTGCTGGTGGTGGCCGTCCTGATGCTGGCGGGACGGGTCGCCGTTCCTTGGATCCTGGATCGAGTCGTCCTCTTGAAGAACAGGGAGCTCTTTACGTTATGCGTCGCGTTCGTCGGAGTCGGAGCCGCGTTCGTGACCGCGAGTTTCGGTCTATCCCTTGCGCTCGGAACCTTCCTCGCGGGGCTGGTGATCTCAGAATCGGAGTATGGACTCCAGGCCGTTTCGGACGTTCGCCCTTTTCGAGACACGTTCAGCGGGATTTTCTTCATCTCGGTCGGCATGCTTCTCGATATCGGATTCGTGGGCTCTCGGCCGGTCCTCGTTTTGGGTGCGGCCGTTGCGATTCTGCTCCTCAAGATCGCGATGACCACCGGTGCGGTGCTCACCTTGAGGCGTGGCTTTCGGACCAGTCTGATCAGCGGGATCTCTCTGGCTCAGGTGGGAGAGTTCTCTTTTATTCTCGCAAGCGTCGCCGCCCCGCTGGACCTCTTCGTCGACCATCACTATCAACTGTTCATCGCGTCGTCGGTGCTGACGATGATGCTGACGCCTTTTCTCGTCGCGGGGGCTCGACCGGTGACGGAGCGACTGTCCCGGTTGTTGCGTATCCCGGAAGTCTCGCTCGACCCCGCGGAGCAGGTGGAGCTCGCCAACCTCCACGACCACGCCATCATCGTGGGCTACGGCTTGAGCGGACAGCACCTGGCCCGTGTCCTTCGCGCCGCCGGTCTCACCTACGTGGTTCTCGAACAGAACGGCGAGGCGGTACGCCGAGGGCGAGAGGAGGGAGATCGTGTCCTTTTTGGCGATGGAACGCGACAGGCCGTACTGGAGAAAGTCGGGATCACCAACGCGCGGGTGGTGGTCTTCGCCATCGCCGATCCGACGCAGGAGCGCCGGGGCGTCGCGAACGCGCACCGACTCAATCCCTCGGCACGCATCCTGGTGCGCACCCGGTACGTGGCGGCGATCGACGAGCTCATGCGTCTCGGCGCAACGGAAGTCGTGGTCGAGGAGTTCGAGGCAACGCTCGAGCTGTTTGCCCGTGTTCTGGAGTTCTACGAAATTCCGACCAACACCATCCATCGTGAGCTGGATGCGGTTCGCAACGAGCACTATAGGGTGCTTCGGGAAGGCTCTCTCGCCGACCTGAAGCTCGACGCGCTGCGCCACCTCGGCATCCACGGAGCGCTCGACGTCGTCGAAGTCGAGGACGGGGCCGCGGCACTCGGCGAGAATTCCACCTCGCTGAACTTGCGGAGAGTCACCGGGGCGATCGTCATCGCCGTCGTGCGCTCGGGAAAAGCCCTCTACCGACGCGATCCGGCGTTCGGCTTCCGTGCCGGAGATGCGGTCGTGCTGGTGGGCGATCGAGAAGCGCTTGAAGCTGCGGCTCGTCTGTTCAAGAAGGAGCCCGAGTGAAGCTCGTCTCTCTAGCTCATCAATGCGGTGGTCCGGGTTGTGGCCTTGGTGCTTCCGCCATCAAGTGTTGCTGAGATGACGCTAAGACTTTATGGTGCATTAAATTACAGCCCAAATAGCGCTCGTGACCTTCGCTGCGCGCTAAATGGAGCGTAAGCGCCTCTTTTGCAAAGGGATGCGCACACATCACCAACAGTAAATAGCGCAAGCACCCGCGAGCGGGTTACGCGGCGGCCGCCAACACTTGATTGCGGAAGCACCGCTCACTTGGTCTTGTAGAGGTAGCCGATCCACGGCTGGGCTGCAACAAACGGGTGCAGATAGCTAAACGGCCTGGAGGGCGTAAGTGGCAAGCCCGATCGCCACCACACGGCCGCTGCTCTCGACGACCTCGAGACGGCAGGCGGCCAGCGTACGTCCCTTACGTACGAGTTCTCCAATGGCGAGCAAGTCTCCCTGGACTCCCGCCAGCAAGTTCAGCTTGAACTCCACCGTCTTGACCGTGGAGACCGGCGAGACCGAACCCACCGCGAAGTTGCCCGCCGTGTCGGCGAGCAGACCGATGAGACCCCCGTGGATGACGCCATGCCCGTCTTCGAACTCGGCCCGAAAGGGCAAACGCACGCGTGCCACGCCGTTCTCGCAATAGCCGAGTGTCATGCCCAGGTAGCGGCTGATCGGGGCCGCCTCGAAGAGTTGCTTAAGTTTCTTGAGATGCGCGGGCGTGGAACGTTCCGTCGTTTCACCCACCCGCTGGTGGCGGACACCTTCGGGCAGAGGAACCGGCACCAGCTTGGGCTCATTGAGGGGAGCCGAACGAGGCCGTACGGCGGCTTTCTTGCTAGCAGGCCTCGAAAGGATGTCTCTCTTCCCTGGTCCTTCTTTCATATCGAGACACGCTCCACGATGTTTGCGAGTGACGTGCCGTCTACACCGGTCATAGATCTGTGTGGTCCTGGGGTCGGAGCGTCCGGCCAGGTACTGCACGTCCTCCGGGGGCACGTTCTGGTTGAGTATATCCGTGATCCCGTGAGGAGCTCTTATCAATAGGTATGTAAAAAAGTTCAAGCAGCAGCAACCTTCGACGACTCCGTTACCCCGTCCTGTGCCAAAACTCGGCCCTTTTGAAATAGCCATAAATCAGCAGCTTCGTGTCTGTGTTTGCGAGCGGGCCAAGGGCCGTGGGCTTTACCATCGTCTTGGGCGGGGCGGGTCGTCACCATGCAGATGACCTGTGATCCGCAAAAAAGAAAACCGGCCAGAAGCAGCCGACTATGGTAGGTCTAACCCGCGCAATCAACGCCGGATCAACTTTTTGCGGAGCACACCCGTCGCAACGGCCGGGAACAAGATCAAGCACTGACTGCTTGCCCTTCTTCTTGTGCATTGACCACACCGGGTCTCCAACCTGCGAGATGGCCGCCCGGAGGTCCCCGCCACCATCTGCCGCACCTGTCAGGATCGCATCAAAGTAGGCCGTCGACCAGTGCTGGAACACGACCGACAACCAGCGTCCAGGCTTGAGCAGCCTGAGGCACGTACCGACGCTATCGTGAAGTCTGCTCACGCACGCGTCGTCGGACAGGCCCAGCTCGCCTCCGACGATCAGCTCTTGGTGCCGCTTCTGTGCCCCGGGCGATCTACCGTTCCAGGTGTTCCAGAGAGTTGACAGGTCGATGTACGCGATGTGCCCTCCATAGGGAGGGTCCGTGAAGATGTAGTCCACGGGCTCGACATGATTGGGGAGGGCGTCTATGTCGTACTCATGCGCCTCGAATCGACCCGTGAAGCCACCGGTGGACCGACGATACTCAAGTTCCTTGTCCACCTCGGCCTTTGCGGTGAGCACGTTCTGCGCCCGCTCGCGGAACGTCGGCCACGGGGGGAGTTCAACCGGCTTCGCCGCAACCTTGTATCTGTAGATGCTGAATATGCTCGAACCCCGGTGCTTGCGCCATTTACTGTTGGTGATGTGTGCACATCCCTTTGCAAAATAGGCGCTTACGCTCCATTTAGAGCGCAGCGAAGGTCACGAGCGTTATTTTGGTTGTAATTTAATGCACCGTAAAGTCTTAGCGCCATCTCACCAACACTTAATGGCGGAAGCACCGGCTCTGCCACGGTGCTCGTCGGCGCCTCGAGTGCGTCGGGAGCCTCGTCGATACCTCCGCCAGTAAGGAGAAAGTACAGGACGATTCCCACGACAAAAGCAATCCCGACGACTCCGGCAGGGACGAGGAGCCAATGCCGGAGGGACTTGCCATCGTCCGTCAGAACGGGTTCGGAAACCGCACTTTCTTCCGGCTGCTCGATGTTCCGGTCTTCCGAATCGGACGGCATTTATTAGTTCCTCTCGCGCTTGAGAGCGAACGTGGAGGAGCAGCCCCAGAGGTCTGCTCCCAGACCCGCCGCAGGCTGGCGAGGTCCAAACCGTCCAGAACGACATTCCTGGCTAACCCCTGTATCCTTCAGCATCACCCGACGTTCGCTCTTTTGCGCCGCAAAGTCCAGTCTAATGGGAGAGCTCCGTGCGGTCGGACGAAGTTGTAATAGCAACGGAGCAATTCCATGTGCTCATCGAGCTTCTCCGTCGAGCGAGCGTGGGAAAGCGTTCGTCTTGAAAGGTATGCCGAGCTTTGCCGGATGGTCAGATTCAACCGCTCGATGAACGACGTGTTCAATGTCGAGGAGTCGCTCCACTGACCTTTGTGTCAGATCGCCATCTCCCCCGTGCTGTCACCAAAGCTCTCGAGCTCGTCGAGCCCGAGTCGGCGCAGCACGGTCAACATCGTGTTCGCCATCGGCGTACCATCCGCGCTTTTGACGTGGAGGTTGCCCTTGAAGTGGCCATTGCCGTGACCAGCCAAAAAGAGCGGACAGCGCTTGTGATTGTGAACGTGCGGGTTGCCCATTGGAGAGCCGTAGAGGATCAGCGCCTTTTCCAAGAGATTCGAGTCGCCCTCGGGTGTGTCACGGAGCCTTTCGAGGAAGTACGGGATGGTGCTGACGTGGTACCGGTTGATCTTCGCGAACTCCTCGATCCGCTCCTCTCGCTCGCCGTGATGCGAGGCCGGGTGAAACCCAGTGTTGACGCCGGTCTCCGGGTAGACACGGCCCGAAACGTCTCGCCCCATCTTGAACGCGAACACCCGAGTAATGTCCGACGCGAACGCTGCCGCTTGCAGGTCGAACATCAACTTGACGTGCTCATCGAACGAGTCCGGCACGCCGACGGGCGCATCGGGCAGCTCTCTCTCCTCCCCGCTCGCGTTTTGCGCCTCGATCCTCTGGATCCGCCGCTCGATCTCGCGAATGTTCTCGAGATAATCGTCGAGCCGGTTGCGGTCGGCCGGCTCCAGGTCGTTCTTCAAACTAGCCACCTGGTTGGTGACATAGTCAAGAATGCTGCGATCGGTCCGGCGCCTGGCTGCCCGCTCTTCCGGCGTTCCGCCGGAGCCGAACATCTGGTCGAAAACGACCCGGGGGTTCCTGATCATCGGGAGCGGATCGGTCGGCGACCCCCAGCTGATCGCGTCCGTGTAGGTACAGGCATAACCGTATTGGCATCCGCCCGCCTGGTTCACGTTCTCGATCGCGAGCTGCATCGACGGAATGAGCGTGTCTTGACCGAACCGCCGGGCGTAGAGCTGATCCATCGACGTCCCAACGTGGACGTCCGAGCCTTCCGTCTGCTTCGGGTGGGACTGGGTCAGGAACACCGCGCTCGAGCGGAAATGGTCGCCGCCTGTCTCAGGCAGCGTGAAGGCCTCGGCGTTGCGTACGTCCGTGTTGCTGACGATCGTCAAGTAATCCCGAAACGGCTCGAGCGGACTCAAGCTGCTCGGGGTGAGGTCGAACGCACTGCCTTCGGCCGCCGGCGCCCACAGGTTCTTTTCTATCCCGTATTTGGTGCTGCCGGCCGAACCGTGGACCATTTCGATGCACACCAGGCGAGCCGGGTCAGCTGTCGGCTTGCCAAACGCGCTCCGGGCCGGCACCATGGCTTCGAGCAACGGCAGTGACACCGCCGCGCCCATGCCCCGAAGTATCGTGCGGCGAGAGATATGCTTGTTAGTAATGTACATTCTTTTTAGGCCTTCTGGAGCCGGCTCGTATTCTAAGGCGGACCCGATTCTCCCACCACCGTGGTCGGTTCGGTGTTTTCCGACTTCTTCATCTGGAACGCCGCGCTGTTCACAATGCCAAAAATGAAAGAGGACATGCGGTTGCCGTTGTGCGCGGCCTCAAGAGCGATCGCACGCACCGCGGGCATGTCATAATACTCGATTCTCCGCCCCAGCGCATAGGTCATGAGGCTTTCGGTGAAGCTCGTGATAAAAGTGTCTGAAAGGTTCACAAGCGCCTGCCGCAAGCCCGCCGGACCGTCCATCTGCGTTCCGCGTCGTGTCCGAAAATGCGAACGGAGCCGAAAGCTCGAATCCTGGAGGCGTTCTCGAGATTCGCGGAGACCAGCCGACGCGGCACTGGCTCTGCGATAGGCGATCCCGAGCAGACCTCTCCTCCAAACCATCCGTTTCGTCCAGCTGGCGCGCCCGAACTCCTATGCGGCGGCGCGGTGGTAATAACTGAGCAAACCCGTCGTGTCCAAAAACACGAACGAACTCAAGACCTGCATCAGCCAGAGCGTTTCGTATAGACGCGTCTACGCTTGCTTCGCCAAGGGAAGCTGGAATGCTTGGTCATGAGCACGCCGATCCAACCCTGGACGTTCTTGGTCGTCGCGGTAGAAGTATTTGAATGCTAGCAGCCCGGTGAAAAAGTCCAGATTCTGCTCACGGAGAAAGTTTGGTGGGCAAGTTCAAGGAAGATGTGATTCGGCGGAACGGCCAAGTTGAGACGCCCGATGGATTGCAGCGGGGCAAAACGTGCGCCTATGGTCGAGACGAAGCGCAATAAAGCAGCGATCAGACTGGCGTTGAGCTCCGCGTATTCCTTCGGCGTGGCCTTGCCGATGAGATTGCGCATCAGAATCCCGAGATTGAATCCGGCCACGTGCGTGAGGAGGCGCTTGAGTATATTTTCGTGTCTTCGCAAATGCGTTCGTCGCATGCCTCCCGCTTCGAGGTAGTGCGCGAAAGGTCGTTCGAGTAACTCGCCGCGACGGCGTATTAATCGCTTACCTCGAGTCCCGCGAATGCGACGTCGGTTCGCGTAGGTGGCGGCTTGCTCGGCCTGTTTGTCCTTCCATTTGCGGCCACCTCGCTCTGGCTCCGAAATGTAGCTCCGGTATTCTTGTTCGACCAGCTCAACCAGGATGTCGTTGCCGTGATAGCCCTTGTCCCCGACCACTTCGCGACCCGCGTCTTCATGTATTCGTTCACAACATTCCGCGTTGTTCGCGAGCTCTTGCAGATTTGACTGCGCTTTTTCCAGCGTATCCGGTAGGCTCTTTGTGTCACCCTTCGCGCCTCCGTGAAGCGTCACGGCAATTACCGCACCTTCCCCGCTCATGTCCACAGCATGCTCGGCTTTGTGCGCCATATCCGTGCCCCCGCTCTTCATTTTCATGATCTCCGCATCCGGCTCGTTCGGATTCACCCACTCCTTGTTCGACCCTTTCTTTGGCCGCTTCTTGTCCAACTTTGCAATGTCCGCTCGGCTCGGCTCTTCGATACCACTCTTGCGCGCAAGCTCCTTCAAATACGATTCGTAGCTTTCCCCCGTGTCTCGACGAACGATTGACCGAAGCGCCGCATTCGCTTCCAGCGTCGTCGCGTCCACACCCAGTGTCTTGCCATCTATCATCCCTCTCGACGCTAGAACTTCTAGCACCCATCCAAATACAGATTCGTGAACTTCCAGCGGAAGTCGATTCCGTATCCGAGACAGCGACGAATGGTCCGGCGTTCGCTCTTCCATTCCAAGGCCAAGAAACTGGCGCAAAGACAGTGAGTCCGAACACCGCCAGCAGATCCCGCGCTCTGAATCGATGCGCTCAAAGTAGCCGATCAACAGCATTCGAAAATACACACCCGGCGGTATGCTCGGCCGACCTTGCTTCTTCGCGTAATACGGCGAGCATTTCGACTCCACAAACGAGTCAAACTCTTCCTCTCGAAGTACCCGCTCGAGTTCCTCATAAAAAGGATGACCAGGACTCGACGCAACCGCATCGTGTGGAATCCATAAAGTCTCTTGGCAACTTTTCTTTTTCTTCTTCATCGACATGCGATGCAATTTGACATCGTCATCGAATGAGTCTTCAGAGAAATATCGCGACCGGATACGACTTTTTCAACGGGCTGCTAGGCTTGGTTCGCCAAGGGAAGCTAAAATGAGACGCTGTTCTTTCGGCGATGCCGGCTGGGCTGACCACGCGGTGCCTGACGTTCAGGGACATCTTCGTGTGCACCCAACATCCTTATTTATGGTGTTCGCCGACACAGGCAAGCCAACTGACACTAGCATTCAAACGCGGCGTAGCAACACTTGATGGCGGAAGCACCCTGATTTATGGTCTATTTCAAAAGAGCCGAGTTTTGGCACAGGATGGGAACCAACGACGAAATCATGCCGGCATGGTGCTGGCAGACCGGAGATTAATCAAGTTTGGTGCGCGCGGATGAATAAATAGAAGGCACAGGCGATCACGGCGGACGGCAAGGGCGTTGTGATGCTACGCAAAGACCTGCGTGAAGCCACCAAGAAGGCGGCCGAGAAAGGCTCGCGGCGACTAGGCAAGCGGCTGACCAAGGGAGAGAAGCGGAACCGAAAGCGGATGGCCACGGTCGCGGCCGTTTATACGGTGGAGCCCTTCGTGCGCCAACCAGAAGACGTGGTTCGTGTGCTGGCACCAAGCGACGAGCGAGAGAAAGACAAACGGCCTCGCCCCCAAGACAAGCGTGTCTGGGCGAGCCTAGCCAAAGAGCCCGAGGAGGTTCTCGAAGAGGCGTTCGCGGAAGCCGAACGACGAGATCCCTCACACCGCAAGAGTTGGGTCGCCTTGGTCGACGGCAACGCCACCCAACTGAAGATCCTGCACAAGCTGGCTGGCCAGCACCATGTCGAGCTCACCATCGTGCTCGACTTCATCCATGTCTGTGAGTACGTGTGGAAGGCTTCGCTAGGCTTCTACGAGGAGACCGAGCCCGCCCGCCAAGTGTGGGTCCAAGAGCGGTTGCTTCGCATCCTGCGCGGTGAGGCCTGCCTGGTGGCGGCGGGGATAAGACGTAGCGCCACCCGACGAAAGCTGACGCCCGACAATCGGGAGAATGTGGATCAGTGTGCTGACTATCTGCTCAATCACGCCTCTTATCTGCACTACGACGAGTGCCTCGCCGCTGGATTCCCGATCGCTACCGGCGTGATCGAAGGCGCCTGCCGCCACCTGGTCTCGGACCGCATGGACCTCACCGGAGCGCGTTGGTCCCTCGCTGGCGCCGAAGCCGTGCTGCGGCTTCGCGCTCTCCGCTCCAGCGGAGACTTCGATGAGTACTGGCGCTTCCACGAGCAGTGCGAGTACGAGCGCAACCACGCCTCGCGCTACGCCGACGGCAAGGTCGTCCCCGTCAAAGGCCGCCACCTCAAGCGCGTCAAGTGAGATGAGCCCTTACCACTATGAGACATGCCAAACCCACCGTCCCTCTGTGCCAACATCGGTGAGACACTTCGCCCCTTGAAATTAGTGTAGAGGGTGGAGGAGGATCAACGCATGAGTATGTTGGTAGAGAGAGAGACCTCGGCGGGATCGGAAGGAGCCCGTAGGGCGACTGGAGATCCCGCCGGCCGCGATGCGGCGGGGGTCGAGGATCCCGAAGTGGTTGAGCAAGCGAAGCGTCGACGCTTTACCGCGGAGTACAAGCTGCGGATAGTGCGAGAGGCCGATGCCTTCGGCAAGGGTGACGGTGACGTTGCTGCTCTTCTGCGTCGAGAGGGCTTGTACTCGTCGCTATTATCGAGTTGGCGTCGCCAACGTGACGAGATCGCCAAGGTGGGAATGACGTCGAGAAAGCGAGGCCGGAAGGCGAAGGCAGAGGATCCACGGGTCAAGGAGCTCGAGCGCGAGAACGCCCGACTCCAACGTCGCCTGGCTCGGGTGGAGACGATGTTGGAGATCCAAAAAAAAACCTCCGAACTACTGGGGATCCCCCTGAATCCACTCGAGAGCGACGAGAACGACTGATCGTGGCGGCCGAGGAGCTGGCGGGGCGGATTGGGCAAACGGCGGAAGCCTGCGAGGCTCTGGGTGTGGCTCGTTCCACGTTGTATCGCAGGCGCCAGCCGGTGACGCCCAAACCGAAGCGTCGTCCTCGGCCGCACCGAGCTCTCGACGAAACTGAGCGCGAGGAAGTCCTCGGGGCCTTGCACTGTGAGCGGTTCGTCGACAAGGCGCCCGCTCAGGTGTGGGCTACGCTTCTGGACGAGGGAACCTACCTCTGCTCGATTCGCACGATGTATCGGATTTTGGAGGAGCACGGCGAGGTCCGAGAGCGCCGGAAGCAACGGCGCCATCCGAACTACACCAAGCCGGAGCTGTTGGCCGAAGCGCCGAACCAGGTTTGGTCGTGGGATATCACGAAGCTTCGTGGCCCCGTCAAGTGTGAAGTGGACCCCATTTTTTAGACCAGGGGTTAAGGTGGTAAAACAAGCCTGCTCAATAAAAAAAGGAGCAGAGAAAAGTGAAGAAAAATCGTACGAAGCACAGCCCTGTTTTCAAGGCGAAAGTTGCATTGGCGGTACTACGCGAGCAGGAGACAGTGGCGGAACTATCCCGGCGGCACAAGGTTCACGCGAACCAGATCTACAAATGGAAGCGGCAGCTTTTGGAGAACGTCACGCGTGCTTTCGAGACCGAAGAGGTGGGCGGAGGCGATGCCTCGATGCGCGAGGCCGAACTGCTTCAGAAAATCGGGGAGCTGACGATGGAGCGCGATTTTTTATCACACGGGCTCGGTCGATTGCGATGACGCCCCGGCGGGAGTTGGTCGAACCCAACGCTCCGCTGTCGATGCGCTGGCAGTGCGAGCTGCTCGGCGTGAATCGGTCGAGCCTGTACTACGAACCTGTCGAGCCGGATGGCGAGCAACTCGCATTGATGCGTCGGATGGACGAGCTACATCTGAAGCATCCATTTTTCGGCAGCCGCATGATGACACAGACACTCAAAGCGGAGGGGTCGGCCGTCAACCGCAAGCGCGTGCAGCGTCTTATGCGGTTGATGGGGCTCGAGAGCACTGCGCCCAAGCCGAACACAAGCAAGCCAGCGCCGGAACACGCCGTATACCCTTATCTACTGAGGAATCTGACGGTTTCTCGGATCAATCAGGTGTGGGCCGCCGACATCACATACATCCCGATGGCGCGAGGCTTCGTATACCTGGTGGCGGTCATCGATTGGTATTCGCGGCGGGTGCTCGCCTGGCGCTTGTCCAACACGTTGGAGACGACCTTCTGCGTGGAGGCTCTGAACGAAGCTGTGGCACGCTACGGTTGCCCAGAGATATTCAACACGGACCAGGGCTCTCAGTTCACCTCGGAGGAGTTCACCAGTGTATTGCTTGCTCTTGAGATCAAGATCAGCATGGATGGCAAAGGTCGCTGTATCGACAACATCTTCGTGGAGCGGCTCTGGCGCTCGCTGAAGTACGAGGAGGTCTACCTGTACGCCTACGACACCGTGCAAATGGCTCGCGCGGGCATCGCTTGCTACTTCGATTTCTTCAATGACGAGCGCCCGCACAAAGCGTTAGGCTATCAAACGCCCGCGAGCTTCTACGATGGACTGCTTGGCGAGGTTGCTTGAAGATGATTGGCCATCGACCGATTTGTACATCACAGCATCATCCTGGAGCTCAACGTCGGCAGTTACCGACTGGGGCAATCGAAGCAGAACAAGGCCAAAGAGGCCACGGCGGTAGAAAACCGGGAAAAGGAATGAACCTTGCCACGAGTCCACAAAACGAATGCGAGAATCGCCGCAGGAGACCCTCTCGCGGCTTGGCCCATACCCCAGGTACCCCGATTTTTGCACTATTCAGGTGGACCAGCGAAAGGGCGGCTTCGATCCGGGGCCCCGACGGAGGGAGCGGACAAGGAAGCTTCGCATCTTTTTTTAAGGGTCCGCTCCCTCCGTCGGGGCCCCGGATCGAACATGGGACACTTTGCTGATAAGTGACGGAGCAAGACCGGTAGGTACCCGGGAATTCTAACTTGTTGCTGAAGAGAAATAATAATTGCCGCTAGACACAATGATGGCTACAGCGAAAAACAAACTGTCCACAGATTTTCAATCTGCCATAAACTGTGTTCCCGAACGCTCCCTTCTAGGAGCCTTCGGGAAACAACATCACGACTATGACCACGACGTGTTCAACTCGGCAGGCTCCACCTTAGCTACCCCCCATTTTGGTCCAGAGAATGGGGTCCACCTCAGTGGACCTACTACTACCTCTACGTCATCCTCGACATCTTCTCCCGCTACGTGGTTGGCTGGATGCTGGCTCACCGAGAAAGTGCGGCGCTCGCCCAACGCCTCATCGCCGAGAGCTGTCGCAAGCAGGACATTGAACCCGACCAGCTCACCCTTCACGCGGACCGTGGCAGCTCGATGAGGAGCAAGCCCGTGGGTCTGCTCCTGGCTGACCTCGGAGTTACCAAGACCCACTCCAGGCCTTACGTCTCGAACGACAATCCCTACTCCGAGTCTCAGTTCAAGACGATGAAGTACTGTCCTCAGTTTCCGAGCCGCTTTGGTTCCGCCGAAGACGGCCGGCTATTCTGCTGCGGTTTCTTCGACTACTACAATTTCCACCACCGGCACTCGGGAATCGGCCTTATGACACCGGCCGACGTTCACTATGGTCGAGCCGAACAGCTCACCACCGCTCGGCGCCAGATCCTTCTCGAAGCTCAACAGGCTCATCCCGAACGCTTCGTTCGCGGAACGCCGCAACCGCCCGTTTTGCCTCCGCAGGCCTGGATCAACCCGCCGCTGGAAAAAACGACCCTCCACGATGCCGCACAAGCCCCTCTCGCGGCGGCGTCCATACCTGGGGTACCCCCTTTTTCTGCTTCACGCAACAAGATCTTGATCGATGTTGATGTCGATCGCACCGACCTCACGAGTCTCCCCACCATAATCGAGGCTCACTAAATGCAGCTCGCGAGTGTCCCAAAGTTGTTGACATGTTCCGCGTTCCAAAAGAGCCGCACCCATTTGAAATAGGCGAACAGGGAATCGCTCTGGAAGAACAGGGAATTAAGATCACGCGCTCGCCGATGCGGCCGCCGCGTAACCCGCTTGCGAGCTGGAGTTTGAGCCTGATTTCGAGAAACGCCGTTCTTTCGGCGATGCCGGTTGGGCTGACCACGCGGTTCCTGACGTTCAGGGGCATCTTCGTGTGCACGCCGACATCCTTATTAATGGCGATGGCGTTCGCCGACACACCCGGGCCAACTAACACTAGCAGCCCGTTGAAAAAGTCGTATCCGGCCGCGATATTTCTCTGAAGACTCATTCGATGACGATGTAAAATTGCATCGCATGTCGATGAAGAAGAAAAAGAAAAGTTGCCAAGAGACTTTATGGATTCCACACGATGCGGTTGCGTCGAGTCCTGGTCATCCTTTTTATGAGGAACTCGAGCGGGTACTTCGAGAGGAAGAGTTTGACTCGTTTGTGGAGTCGAAATGCTCGCCGTATTACGCGAAGAAGCAAGGTCGGCCGAGCATACCGCCGGGTGTGTATTTTCGAATGCTGTTGATCGGCTACTTTGAGCGCATCGATTCAGAGCGCGGGATCTGCTGGCGGTGTTCGGACTCACTGTCTTTGCGCCAGTTTCTTGGCCTTGGAATGGAAGAGCGAACGCCGGACCATTCGTCGCTGTCTCGGATACGGAATCGACTTCCGCTGGAAGTTCACGAATCTGTATTTGGATGGGTGCTAGAAGTTCTAGCGTCGAGAGGGATGATAGATGGCAAGACACTGGGTGTGGACGCGACGACGCTGGAAGCGAATGCGGCGCTTCGGTCAATCGTTCGTCGAGACACGGGGGAAAGCTACGAATCGTATTTGAAGGAGCTTGCGCGCAAGAGTGGTATCGAAGAGCCGAGCCGAGCGGACATTGCAAAGTTGGACAAGAAGCGGCCAAAGAAAGGGTCGAACAAGGAGTGGGTGAATCCGAACGAGCCGGATGCGGAGATCATGAAAATGAAGAGCGGGGGCACGGATATGGCGCACAAAGCCGAGCATGCTGTGGACATGAGCGGGGAAGGTGCGGTAATTGCCGTGACGCTTCACGGAGGCGCGAAGGGTGACACAAAGAGCCTACCGGATACGCTGGAAAAAGCGCAGTCAAATCTGCAAGAGCTCGCGAACAACGCGGAATGTTGTGAACGAATACATGAAGACGCGGGTCGCGAAGTGGTCGGGGACAAGGGCTATCACGGCAACGACATCCTGGTTGAGCTGGTCGAACAAGAATACCGGAGCTACATTTCGGAGCCAGAGCGAGGTGGCCGCAAATGGAAGGACAAACAGGCCGAGCAAGCCGCCACCTACGCGAACCGACGTCGCATTCGCGGGACTCGAGGTAAGCGATTAATACGCCGTCGCGGCGAGTTACTCGAACGACCTTTCGCGCACTACCTCGAAGCGGGAGGCATGCGACGAACGCATTTGCGAAGACACGAAAATATACTCAAGCGCCTCCTCACGCACGTGGCCGGATTCAATCTCGGGATTCTGATGCGCAATCTCATCGGCAAGGCCACGCCGAAGGAATACGCGGAGCTCAACGCCAGTCTGATCGCTGCTTTATTGCGCTTCGTCTCGACCATAGGCGCACGTTTTGCCCCGCTGCAATCCATCGGGCGTCTCAACTTGGCCGTTCCGCCGAATCACATCTTCCTTGAACTTGCCCACCAAACTTTCTCCGTGAGCAGAATCTGGACTTTTTCACCGGGCTGCTAGACACCTCTAACCCGAAACGTCCCGGCGCACCGGGCCGTTTCGACCGTCATCGCCCCGTGGCGAGCCCCAGATCTGGGGCATGTCGGAGGCGATGTCGGCGATTCGGGTTCTCCGCACGCGCAGGGAAAACACCGTCCAGCAACGGGATGCCACGCTCTCGGGCGGAGACCTGGATCCAGGCCCGGGCCGCACCTGGAGCAGAACGTGCTAGGCCAGCTACGCCGCGGTAACCTCAGCCTCGATTCTGAGCCCCTCGGGCGGCCTCTTTTCCGCTGCCCGCAAGGTCCCCGGTCAGTAGCCCGCTCCCGTCCTGTGCCAAAACTTGGCCCTCTTGAAACAGCCGATAAATCAACAGCTTAGCGTCTGTGTTTTGTGACCGGGCCAAGGACCGTGGGCTTTGCAATCGTCTGACCCGAGGGTGTTATCTTCGGATCCATCATGACGTACATGTGCAATTCCTACTGCTCGTTCTGGCTGGCTGGGTCAACCGCCAGCAGCAGGATGTGATTGACTACCTGCGAGAGGAGAACCGTGTGCTCCGAGCCGGGCTTCGGGGCAAGCGTCTCAGGCTCTCGGACGACGACCGGCGCAGGCTCGCGGTCAAGGCCCAGGCTTTGGGCCGCGAGGCGCTGGCCGAGATTGCGTCCGTTGCCACACCCGCTACGCTCCTGCGCTGGTACCGCCTGTCCCTTCCATAAACTTGAGCTGCATGAGATTGGTAAACTTGTGCTCCGCAAAAAGTCGATCCGGCGTTGATTGCGCGGTTTAGACCTGCCATGCTCGGCTGCTTCGTGCCGGTCGACCCGACGACGCCACCGGCGTCTTAGGAACGTGGAGAGGCTCGCTCTTGCGACTGTTTTCGAACATCCGGTCTATTGTTCTGGACACCATCGCGTTCGCTCGGTGCTTCCGCCATTAAGTCCGTGAAGAGACCCATGGGCGGCGGACGGCGGACGAACCGTCACGCCGGGTTTCCCTGAGTTTGCGCGTGGTTGTGTTGCGTGCGGGTCACTGAGGCGGCCGAGTTGGAGACAACGGGTTCCCCGTAAATGTTGCAAATGAGGGGTACCTGGAGGTCGTCCGAGGCCTCGGACACGGCTTGTGCGCCAATCTGATGCGTCGTTTTCGTCGTCGGCGGATTGATCCACGCCGCTGAGGGTATTTCGTGCGGTTTCGGCGCTCCATTCACAAAACGCTCCGGATGGGCTCCGAAGAAGTCCAAGAGCACCTGCCGGCGACCTTCGACGATCATCGCCGCCCGGCCGTAGTGCACCGACTCAGGTGTAAGTAGACCGATGCCGGAGTGGTAGTGTTCGGTGTTGTACCAGCCGAACAGATCTCTACAAACGTCACGAGCGTGTTGGATCGAACCGAACCGCTTGGGGAACTCGGGACGGTATTTGAGCGTCTTGAACTGACTCTCCGAGTAAGGATTGTCGTTGGAAACTTGGGGGCGGCTGTGGGTCTTCGTCACCCCGAGGTCCGACAGGAGCATGGTGCTTGCGCTATTTACTGTTGGTGATGTGTGCACATCCCTTTGCAAAAGAGGCGCTTACGCTCCATTTAGCGCTCGTGACCTTCGCCGCGCACTAAATGGAGTGTAAGTACCTTTTTTGCAAAGGGATGCGTACATATCACCAACAGTAAACAGCGCAAGCACCGCCAGCCGTGCGCACCCCCGGTGGGCCTGTCGCTCGCCACCCGCAGCCCAGGGGTCGTAAGTCAGCCCTGCGGCGCGAAACACCCTCGATTCTGCGCGGATTCCAAGGGCGTCTAAGCTGCTGATTTGTGGTCTATTTCAAAAGGGCCGAGTTTTGGCACAGGACGGGCTCGACTGTCTCAACTGGCTCGAACGGCTGGTATTCGAGAGAGTGTGAACGATGAATCGAAGCCAGCTGATTATCTTCCGGCGAATAGAGCCCCATCTGGGCAAGCAAGCCGTCGACAGCTTTCGCAGTTTCGAAGAGGCACTCGTCACCGAAGACCAGGAGTACGACGTCATCGCGCTCCGCGAGCAGCGTCGTTGGCAACCGGTACCGCGAGACTAGCGAGTTCCAAGGACTCGCGCAGTCAGACTTGTCTCATCTCATCGCCGCCGCGTCTTATTGCTTCGCTGTCTTCTTCGCCTTCTCTGCCGCTTTGGCTTCTCGCACCTTTGCCTTCTCCGCCGCTTTGGCCTTGGCTTCCCGCACCTTTAGCCACGCCCGGACCTCCCGCAGACGGAATTGAGACGCCACGCCGCGCCCTCTAGTGTGGACCGGCATCCCAGACCGCGCCCATTTTGTTACCATCTGTTTATCGACGCCCAAATGCTCGGCTAGTTCCGACCTCGTCAACACTCGCGCTTTGGCCATAGTCCTCCTCCAAATGGCACTGCCCTCTTCTGCATTGAAAGACGCTCTTAGGGTACTACGGTTTCCCCTTGAACGAAGGATTCCAATTACTTTACTTCATTTCCACTCCTTTTGAGGGTAGCTCGTGTCCGTCAATTCATGACACTGATGGTCTATTTCAAATGGGCCGAGTTTTGGCACAGGACGGGGTAGGCCAGCCCGCGCGGAAGCGGAAGCAGCCAGGCCGACCACCACGACGCCAGCAGCGAACAGACGCTCGGCCCAAGGTAGGCGACAAAGGCGGCGATGACCGTCGGCACGGTGACCCGGCTCGATCGCGCGCGTTCCACGTGGGCGCGTCTCAGCGCGATGAAACCGCTGGCGGCAAGAGAGGCGGCGCCGACCGCCACCAGAATCAGACCTCGCATCGCGCGTTCAGTATCAGTCCTCGCGTTCAGGTCGGGTTGTGCGTCGTCCTGTTTTCGCGGCGTTGCACACATCAGCGCGCAACGGCCGGCGTAGTCCTGTCGCTCTTCGCGTCGTGTCCAAGAATACAAACGAACTCAAGACAGGCGCGCCTGGACCCCGTCGTGTCTGAAAACGCGAAGGGAGCCGGAAGCGGCTACCAGCAGATGTCGGACTAAACCCTGAATCTCCAGACGCGCGAAGAGCGACTTTCCCGAGAGCTAGCTCGGGCCGAGCCTTGAGGGCTGCGATGAGAGCGCGAACAAACGACGAAATCATGCAGGCATGATGCCGGCAGACTGGAGACTAATCCAGTTCGATGCGCGCGGATGAATAAATAGAAGGCACAGGCCCGCGATGATGCCGCTACACGGCGCGACGGGCGCGGGCTATGGCGAAGGCTTCGCCGCGAACGACCATCGCAACCACCCGGCGGGTTTCATGCCCGCCGTCCGCTATCTCGTGGAAGAGTGCGGGGCGGACGTGAACGCGCGCGATCAGGAAGGCAGCACGCCGCTTCACAACGCCGCCTCGATGGGTCACGTCGAGCTGATCGAGTATCTCGTCTCAAAAGGCGCCGACGTCCCCGCCGTCAACCGCGAGGGCCGCTCCACCGCCGATATGGCGAACGGCCCCGTCCAGCGTGTGCAACCGTTCCCGGAGGCGCGGGATCTACTCGTGAGTCTCGGCGCGGTGAACAACAACCGCTGCGTTTCTTGCTGAGCTAGCCTCAGACTTCCTGACATGCCGCGCAAGCGAAATGTCCGGTTAGGGCGCCTCCACGGGCGCGGTTTTGGCGCGCCGCGGGCCCGGAAATGCGAGGCTGGCCGGGTGGGTCCGGCAGAACCCTTCGGCGTCGGTGGGTGCGTGTGAATCTCTAGCCTCACCGACTTCACCTTCCCAGGGCGGAGCTGCCTCTTCCCGTCCGGCAGGGTTACGACCTCGCTACCTTCGTACTCGATCACCTCTCGGGTACTCTGCGTCTCTTCCAGCGAGCTCCGCGCAATGGCTTTGAGGTGGAATTTCTCGAAGTGGGCATGAGCGGCCTGGAGTGAATCCCAAAATTCCAGATATGGCCCGCGCTTCGCGTGTTTTCCTTTTTCTATCCACCTGTAAAATGTTGTCTCACTTATACCTGCGACCATACAGGCATGCTTGTTACTCAATCCGCGCCTGACGCACCCAAGGAGCTTCTCCATGCGGTCTGCGGTCAATGTGCTCTTCCGGCCGCGCTTGACCCTCGGCTTTGCGGCATTCCGTGACCGACCGACAAGGTGAGCCTCGAAATCAACCAGCGCGCCTTTCTTCAAGCTCACTGTTCCAATCTCCGTTTCTTTTCGGTTGTGGTACTCGGCAGATGATAAAACACTCCTGCACAACATAGCCAACGCCGTCGTGTCCAAAAACACAAACGCGTTGCCAAGCCCTTGATGGTTGCGCTCTCCATCATAATGATAGATGAAACTCGGCGACGGCCCGGCGCGCCGGTCTTGAGTTCGTTTGTGTTTTTGGACAGGACGGCATAGAGCGTCCGGACCGTTTCGGCCTCAGCCTCGTTGATGCGCAGCGTGCGCTCGTCCTTCTCATAGCCGAGCGGTAACGCGGCCTCCCATCCATAGTCCCTTGCGCTTGGAGGCAGCGACCTTATCGCGGATCCGCTCGGCCGTGAACATGTGGGATGGTTTCCTCCTTGGCAAGCGATACCTCATCCACGACCGGGACCCACTATTCACCGAGGCGGTACGTGGGCTGTTGAGAGATTCAGGCGTGAAGCCCCTCCGCCTTCCCGCCAATAGTCCGAATCTGAACGCATACGCGGAAAGATTCGTTCTCTCCATACGTCGAGAGTGTCTCGACCGCTTCGTACCTCTCAATGAGCGACACCTGCGGACAGCGATAACCGAATACGTAGTGCACTATCACACAGAACGGAACCACCAAGGTCTCGGCAACGAGCTCCTCACACCTCTGCCGGCAAGCGCGAATGACGCTGGCCCCATCGTGTCGCGAGAGCGACTTGGGGGCATTCTCAACTACTACTGCCGTGCCGCGTAGATGGTCGCCGGCGACGGTAGCCCCTTGGTGGGCCCGCTCGGCGTAGCGTGAAAACAGCTTCAGGCACACGCTTCGATATTCGCTCTCGACTAGGAGGTCATCTGCATGGTGACGACCCACCCGCCCAAGACGATTGTAAAGCCCACGGCCCTTGGCCCGGTCGCAAACACAGACACTAAGCTGCTGATTTATGGCCTATTTCAAAAGGGCCGAGTTTTGGCACAGGACGAGGTCGTGGATTTGGCTCTAGCCATCCGTTTCTCGTACTTAGCCTTGCCTTTGGCCTTCGCGCGGGTCTTGGTTTTCAGTGCTTCGAGCTCCTGCCGCAAAGCAAGAACCTCAGCATCTGATTCAGTCTTGGCGGCCAATCTCGCCTGCTGTACAGGGCCGATTTGAGGAACAGCTACCGCGCGGTGCGACAAGTCTAACGACGTTGACCGTCGACCGCCTTTCAAGAAGGTCACCGACTCGTAGTAGTCATCTAGGGGAATAAACTTCCCATTTGCAGTTGCCCACTCACGCAAGGTCCGACGGCACGACCTCTCCCAGCTGACGACCTCGACGCCCCAACCTGCCGCGTGCATCCGCTCCATGTCCGCGTGAAAGCCAACGCCATTGTCGTACCCTCGACCGTCGCCGGTCATCAGGATAGCGATCTGAGGGTCACGATGGTCGCTGATCGCCCGAAGCATGTGGACCTGCAGGCACTGATCAAGTCCTTGCTCTCCACCTGAGAACTGACCGCGCTCGTAAAGTTCCGGGCGTACGCCAGTGGCAGTCTCGAGCTGCTCCCATACAGCACGCTGCTCGGGAGGTATTGAACCGACGACGAATGCGTTGGCTAGAGGTCTACCGGCGAGTGCGAGCTGAAGCAGTAGACCGAATTGCAGCCGGACCTGGTCCCTGGCTGGCCTGCCTTCGCGACGAAAAGCTTCATCCTTAGCCGAGATGAAGATGTTTGAGTTGTCCACGAAGAGTAAGACTTTCGGCATATTCGAGGGTACTGTCGAGATATTGTCAAAAGTTGTGGATCGTGAATCGGTCAAGCGGCGTTCCCCACGTTCTTCGTTTCGGCTAAACCATCAACGAACTTCTCTCTAAGCAACACCCGCGCGCCGAGCTAGGGTGAGTTGACGCGCCTCCATCGTAGGCTCGCCATGTCCAAGAGCTTGTAGGCCATCCACAGCGCCTTGGCTCGTGAGCCCGCACTTTTGGTCACCCGCTGGCGCAATCGAAGCGTCGCGAATGCGGATTCGATCGGGTTGGCCGAGCGGATATGTTCCCAATGCTCGGCCGGAAAGTCGAAGAAGCTCAGCAGTTGCTTCTGGTTGTCGATAAGCGAGGCAACCGCCTTCGGATACTTGGCTCCATAATCGTTGAGAAAGGGGATGTCCCGCCGGATGTTGAATTTTGGGTAGCGGCGGCTCCTTGGCCGGCCTAAGAATAGGTCGTGCCAAACAACCGTCTCCAGAGGGGGACAAGGAGCCACCATGCCAAGGAAATCAAAGAAGCCAGTAAGAAAGCAAACGCAATCGCCTACGGGCGAGGTAGTCGGCCAAGTCGGTCAGATACTGCTACCGATGATAGCGGGGATCGCGGCCACGAAGGCGGACTTGACGGAATGGGTGTACGAGCAAGGACTGACAGCTCTGCACCTACTCCTGAAAGAGGACGCCGAGGAGATCGCCGGGCCCAAGGGCAAGCACGAGAAGGGGCGAACTCATAACCACTGGGGGAGCACGAACGGAGAGCTGAGCTTCAGTGGTCGTCGAATCCAAGTGTCGCGACCTCGAGTTCGTTCGAAGTCGGGCGAGGAGGCGTCGCTTCCACACTTCGAAGCCTTCCGCGAAGAAGACCCGCTTCCAGAGCGAGTGTTGAATCAGATCTTGGTGGGGGTATCGACCCGAAATTACGAATCGAGTCTGGACAAACCCGCGGCCAAGTTGAAGTCTCGTGGCACGAGCAAGAGTGCCGCCAGCCGTCACCTCGTGAGCCAGACGACGCAGAAGCTCGAGGAATACCTGTCTCGGCGGCTGGAGTCGTTTGAGCTTGCGGCACTGATGATGGATGGCCTTGAGGTGGCCGGACAGACCGTCGTCGTAACTCTCGGTATCACAATAGATGGGACGAAGGTGCCCCTGGGCATATGGCTGGGTTCGACGGAAAACTCTCGCGTGTGCACCGCGATGTTGCAGGACCTTCTCGAGCGGGGTTTGCGCGTCGATGAGTCGATTCTCTGTGTAGTGGACGGAGGCAAAGGTATCCGCAAGGCGCTCGTCGACGTTTTGGGGGATCTCGCGGTCATCCAAAGGTGCCAGATCCATAAACTCCGAAATCTTCGCTCGTACCTTCCAAAGTCTCGTCACGCCTACGTGCTCCAGACGATGAAGGAAGCCTACAAGAGCAAGAGTGCTGACAAGGCGCGCAAGAAACTTCGGGCACTGGTGTCGTGGCTCGAGCGAAATGGCTACGACGAAGCTGCCGGAAGCCTTCGCGAAGGGATGGAAGAGACCCTCACGGTTGTGAAGCTCGCTCTGCCCGAGTCACTTCGCAAATCTCTGGCCACGACGAACTCCATCGAGAATCTCAACGGAACCATCCGCAGAGTATCGAGAAACGTCAAGCGTTGGAAGAGTCCTTCCATGATTCGCCGATGGACCGCTCTCGGCGTCGTCACGGCGGAGAAGAAGTTCCGGCGTATCAAAGGCTATCGCCATATGGGCGCTCTCGTTCAAGCCCTTAGAAGCAAACAGAAATCTCTTGACAGCGATGCGTTTGCTGCCTAAGAGTATTCACTGGTGCCGCCGCTACCCGACCAAATTCAACAGCGGCCGGGACATCCCCTTGAGAAACTGCCCCCATGCTTGCTCTGCCTGCTCACGCGTCTCCAAGTTCATGATCCCGTGGAGTGATTGCTTCGCCCGTCCCACAAGTCGTCGAGGAAGTTTGTCGAGGTGCGGAAAAGCCGCACGCTGCGTGCGATGTGGCCGGGGCTGGAAACGGACTTACGGTGCGGCTAGTGAGGCACTCCCACAGGAAACGGGGAGAAACAGATAGGCCGCGCCTACGGAGCACCGCGCCAGCCCTCGACCCTACCGGGGTTGCAGCCGTGGCGACGGCCAACCATATGGGGTGGCGCTTCGGGGTCACTGCTGTTCAAGGCGAGCCCGAAGGCGCTCGTAAGCCTGGACATGCTGCCGGTGGGGTGGCTTGAACTGGATAGTACGCTCCAGGATCCCTAGGGCGCGGTCAGTGTACTGGCGCCAAGTGTCCTTACCGGCCTCAAATGCGCACTCCGAAAGGGCATAATACGTGAACGGGAAGGACGGGTGGCTGACCGTGACGGCATGAAACTTGTCAAGCGTTGGTTGATCGCAGCGTGGATGGAACCCGCCGCCTCGTTCAACCCAGGTATCTCCCAGAGCGAGTGTCAGGTCATCGGAGTAGCTGATGACCGACTTCGCTTCGTATGGGTCCGGGTAGCCCAACACATCCCGTTTTGCGACATCGCTATACAGCCGGAGGCCGGTGAGCTGATCCTCAAGCTCGGCGGATCGCGCACGCAGCTCGCGCAGCTCTTCGACAACGAGTTCCAGGGCTTCTCGCTCTGGGAGATTCGGATACAGCGCTACAACTGCGTCTGTTGACTCTTTGAGGTCACCCAGCTCCTTCCGCGTTGCCTCGACCTGTCCTCGCGCTCTTGTGACTTCTTCTAGCGTTTCGGTGACCTTTTGTCGCAATTCCGCGGAATCTTCCTGCTCCGCCGCGAGCTTTGCGTCCTGGTTGTTGTGATCGATAACGAGCCCGATCGCGGCGGCTATAGTCACGACGGCGCCCATGCCAAGCACAAGTGCGGCTCGCTGGCGCGTGCTCTTGTCGCGCAGCATGCTCCACTCCCTCACGACACTCACGCCGAACAAAAACACTGGTCCGAGGATCTTCAGAACTAGTACTAACATTGAGTCGCCCGTTCCACTCTCACGGCGCTTTCATACCGAAACGCTGAGGAGGTCCGCGAGATCGCCGACCGCGTCCTGTGCCAAAACTCGAACCTTTTGAAATAGACCACAAATCAGCAGCTTAGACGCCCTTGGAATCCGCGCAGAATCCAGGGTATTTCGCGCCGCAGGGCTGACTTCCGACCCATGGGCTGGCGGATGAATAAATAGAAGGCACAAGCCGAGCATGGCAGGTCTAAACCGCGCAATCAACGCCGGATCGACTTTTTGCGGATCACAGGCCAATCCTGGCGGGTCTAAACTGCGGAATCAACGACGGATCGAGTTTTTGCGGAGCACACGAGTTCGCAGGACCTCAACTCCCATAGCTGTCTGCCCGTCAATACGCGATCTTCTTTTTGCGGATCACAACTGTCAAGTTGATGAAAAAGCTAGCAGACCGACCCCCAAGATACTAGGCTCAAGCCCGTGGTGAACCCACCATGCTGCGCATCAGAAACGGCCGTCAGCCTCAACTTGACGATGCCGGTAAAAAGGCTAGGGCGCGGTGGGTAGCAACGCCCAGCCAATGCACCGCTCAGCATCATCAAGCAAACTTGCCGCGACGGGGTCCTCAAGCAGTGGTACTCCAAGCCTGACCAGACAACAGGGCAAGTCCAGCTCCGCCGGTAGCTCCGCCGCCAACCAGCGCACGCCCTTCGCTGCGCCCCCGACCGTCCAGGCCGTCACGCAACGAACCATGACTCGGCGCTCGGTTCCCTCAATGAGCCAGCCCACCGCGCCGATCCAGGTGTTCCTGATGCTTAGAAAGTATTCGGTGAATCCGGGCAACGGCACCACATGGCCGCTGGTGGCCACCTTGATAATGGGCCGCAACGTGGCCAGCATCTCGGGGCGAACATCTGAGCGTGGCATCTGGGCCATGTGGCCCGTCGATAGGTGGTAGTGGTGTATCACCCCGTCGGCGAAACAACGCCCAAGGGTAGCAACCCGTTCGCCAACATCTCCCTCGCCCGTTAGCACCTCCGGTCGGATTGGTGGGGGCTCCGCAACCTGCAATGCTTTGGTTTTCGTCGGCTTCCCAGTGTTCGCCTTTGCCCGATCCTTTGCTCGCTTTTTACGTATAGCTTCCCGGGCAAATCGCCGATATGCATCCGGAGATCGGTAGAACATTCTTGAGGCGAAGTATACCCTCCGAGAAGGTGCTTCTGCCATCAAGTAGTGTTACACCGCTAGAGGCATTTGAATGCTAGTGTCAGTTGGCCTGCGTATGTTGGCCTGCGTATGTTGGCGAACGAAATTGTCGGTCAGCCGATTCTGCTTAACTTGACAATAACCGCGTCGACCATGGCGGAAGCTGCATGTAGGCGACGGCGACTCCTCTGCCGCAGGCTCGCCGAAGGTCACGACGGTTTGATCTCGAAGGCCGCATCGATGCCAGCGAATGCGAAGACTCTGGTCGCGTTCGCGGAGAGGGTCTGTCTCATTTTCTGAAGTGGGCGAAAAACGCCGATGCCTTGCGTAGGATCTCATTCGCTCGCTTAAGCTCGCGAACTTCCCGCTCGAGCGCCTTGAGTCGCGTGCGCTCGTCCGTCGTCAGCCCCACGCGTTTGCCTGTGTCACGTTCTGCTTGACGCACCCACTTGCGCAGCGTCTCCGACGTGCACCCAATCTTCGACGCGACCGAGACGATCGCCGCCCACTGAGATTCGTGCTGATGCTGCTGGTCCAAGACCATCCGCACCGCGCGCTCTTTCACCTCCGGTGAACTCGGTTTCGCACTCCTCTTGCTCGAGCACGTCACTCAGCATCAGAACGGCCTTCTCGTAGCCTGCATACAGCTCTCTCATCAGCGCGTCGCGTCGTGCTCGCCCGGCATCGTCGCCGTCCAGCAAGACAACCGGCCGCACTTCCTGTCCTAGGAACAGCGACGCGACAACGAGGCCCTGGACCGCTTCAAAGGCACTGAAGTCCATCTTCTCTCTACCGAGGAAGGACGCGGAGAGGATCCGGAGGGAGGCCCAGACTCCGATGGCTAGGAAGTCTGACCTGTCAGTTCCCGATACTGCAACCGCTTCCTGTGCCTTCTATTTATTCATCCGCGCGCACCGAACTCGATTAGTCTCCGGTCTACCGGCTGTGCTCCGCAAAAAGTCGATCCAGAGGTACGCGCTCTTCTCTTTTGCAGATCACAGCTCTGCACGGGCTCGTCGCAGAGCCCGTGCTGCGTCGGCGGGTCTCCGCGAATTTCGAGAACGTCCATAGGATTCGAGATTTCGGCTCCGTTCGCGTTTTCGGACACGACGGTCTCAATGGTGTTGATCAGAGCGCGCCCCAAATGTTGGGCGCGGATCACCGGGTTTCTGTATCAAGGCTAATGGTATGTCCGAGCATATTCGCCAAACGGACCACGAATGGCACGTCATCCGGATCAGCAGCCGAAGCCCAGTCAGACAGGTAACATTTGAGCTCTCCCGAGGAACTGGCGTTGTTGCACCGCTCTGGCTGAGAGCGAAATCCGCCTATGGTGGTGGCCGAGGTATGTTCGAGCATGAAGTATCCCAAGCGCTGCCAGTACAAGCACGCGAAGCAGAAGAAGTACCACGTTCGCAACTGGGCGGAATACAACGAAGGGCTGCGCCGCCGGGGCGATTTGACAGTCTGGTTTGACGAGGAGGCAATCACGAACTGGAAGGCCGACAAGACCGGTAAGCCTGGCGGTCAACGGGTCTATTCAGACATGGCGATTGAAACGGGCCTGGTTGTCCGGATGGTGTACAAGCTCGCCTACCGACAAACCGAAGGCTTCTTGCACTCGATCGCCTCGCTTCTCGGGCTCGGTATCGAGATCCCGGACTACTCGACGTTGTGTCGGCGCTCGAGGTTGCTCCGCAAGAAGCTGCGGATTCCGAAAGCCGCGAGCACTCAACCCATCCACCTGATGATCGATAGCACGGGCTTGAGGATTCATGTTGGAAACGCTCGCAAACCGCCAAAGCAGCGCGCATGGCGCAAGTTGCACATCGCCGTTGATCGCGAGACAGGGAACATTGTTGCGTCCGAACTGACGGCGTCACGTGCTCGCGACGCAACCCGAGTCCCCGCTTTGCTAACACAGATTCAAGCACCTCTAGTGTCGGTGGCGGCGGACAGTGCATACGACAAGGAAGCGGTCTACGAAGCCATCGAAGCGCACAGTCCTGGACGAAGGACGCGCGTGGTGATTCCGCCGCAACGAAACGCGACGCTCAGTCAGAATTCGAACACCGCCATGCAGGAGCGCGATCGCCATATTCGTGCAATCGAAAGACACGGCCGACGTGAATGGTACAAGCTCTCAGGCTACACCAAGCGAAGCATGGTGGAGAACGCGGTCTATCGTTACAAGGCGATCATCGGGCCGGAGATGCGGGCTCGAACGTTGGCGAGGCAACGAGTTGAACACCGAATTGGGTGCGAGATACTCAACAAGATGGCTGCGCTCGGGATGCCCGATACGTACTGCGCCGGGTGACTCTGCAACCGGCACAGGGAGGTCAGCGATTTGCTCCGGGTCGTGCAACAACGCCGGTATTACCGGAACCTCGGATAGAAAGGGAGAAGAGGTTTTGGAGCGTTATAACTCTGAAAATCTAAAGAAGCACCAGGAGGCAGAGCTCACCAAGAAAGTTGAAGTCAGTCTCATTCACGACGATGCTGCGTATTTTGTACGTGCAGAAAAATACTTTTCGCAACACGCCAAGGAACTTCGCCGCGACATTGACGATACCTTTAGCACATATTTCGAAGAGCGAATTCTGCGTGAAAAGTCTGCTATTGGCGACATCGATCAAGACTTCGTCAAGGCTACTAGCAGCCCGTTGAAAAAGTCGTATCCGGTCGCGATATTTCTCTGAAGACTCATTCGATGACGATGTAAAATTGCATCGCATGTCGATGAAGAAGAAAAAGAAAAGTTGCCAAGAGACTTTATGGATTCCACACGATGCGGTTGCGTCGAGTCCTGGTCATCCTTTTTATGAGGAACTCGAGCGGGTACTTCGAGAGGAAGAGTTTGACTCGTTTGTGGAGTCGAAATGCTCGCCGTATTACGCGAAGAAGCAAGGTCGGCCGAGCATACCGCCGGGTGTGTATTTTCGAATGCTGTTGATCGGCTACTTTGAGCGCATCGATTCAGAGCGCGGGATCTGCTGGCGGTGTTCGGACTCACTGTCTTTGCGCCAGTTTCTTGGCCTTGGAATGGAAGAGCGAACGCCGGACCATTCGTCGCTGTCTCGGATACGGAATCGACTTCCGCTGGAAGTTCACGAATCTGTATTTGGATGGGTGCTAGAAGTTCTAGCGTCGAGAGGGATGATAGATGGCAAGACACTGGGTGTGGACGCGACGACGCTGGAAGCGAATGCGGCGCTTCGGTCAATCGTTCGTCGAGACACGGGGGAAAGCTACGAATCGTATTTGAAGGAGCTTGCGCGCAAGAGTGGTATCGAAGAGCCGAGCCGAGCGGACATTGCAAAGTTGGACAAGAAGCGGCCAAAGAAAGGGTCGAACAAGGAGTGGGTGAATCCGAACGAGCCGGATGCGGAGATCATGAAAATGAAGAGCGGGGGCACGGATATGGCGCACAAAGCCGAGCATGCTGTGGACATGAGCGGGGAAGGTGCGGTAATTGCCGTGACGCTTCACGGAGGCGCGAAGGGTGACACAAAGAGCCTACCGGATACGCTGGAAAAAGCGCAGTCAAATCTGCAAGAGCTCGCGAACAACGCGGAATGTTGTGAACGAATACATGAAGACGCGGGTCGCGAAGTGGTCGGGGACAAGGGCTATCACGGCAACGACATCCTGGTTGAGCTGGTCGAACAAGAATACCGGAGCTACATTTCGGAGCCAGAGCGAGGTGGCCGCAAATGGAAGGACAAACAGGCCGAGCAAGCCGCCACCTACGCGAACCGACGTCGCATTCGCGGGACTCGAGGTAAGCGATTAATACGCCGTCGCGGCGAGTTACTCGAACGACCTTTCGCGCACTACCTCGAAGCGGGAGGCATGCGACGAACGCATTTGCGAAGACACGAAAATATACTCAAGCGCCTCCTCACGCACGTGGCCGGATTCAATCTCGGGATTCTGATGCGCAATCTCATCGGCAAGGCCACGCCGAAGGAATACGCGGAGCTCAACGCCAGTCTGATCGCTGCTTTATTGCGCTTCGTCTCGACCATAGGCGCACGTTTTGCCTCGCTGCAATCCATCGGGCGTCTCAACTTGGCCGTTCCGCCGAATCACATCTTCCTTGAACTTGCCCACCAAACTTTCTCCGTGAGCAGAATCTGGACTTTTTCACCGGGCTGCTAGGGGATTGGAAGACTTTCTCCGAAAGAAGTTTACCAGGCAAGGATTGGACATTCTATGTAGAGCAGGGAAATCCGAAGACCTGGAGAAGATCAGAACCAACCTTCAAAGCGGCTACGCAGGGATATCGGGGGCAGACGCAGAGTATCTGGCAAAACACGGAGAGCTGACAGACATTCGCCTTCTGGTGGATGCCAGTACACCGAATTTTCTCAAGTCTCTAGTACTAGAGAACTATGAAGATTTTCATGACCAAGTTTCAAAAGCTGTACTTGGTATGGGCCGGACGCACTCAACGTCAATGCTATTTTCTCTCGAAATTCCTACACACATCCTGAAGAGGACAATTGAGTTATGTACAGATTCAAGATTCTCGAAGATATCGGATGATGCCTTGCTTGGGCTGCTGGATCATGAATCGGAAGATGTTCGCAAAGCGGCCTCAATTAAGGCTGTTCTGGCACTCTCCACGAAGCGGATCAAGTCGATTCTTCACGAATACATCGGCAATGATGAGCATCTCTATTACAATGTTATTCACTGGTTAGATTTGGGCGCGTCGATGTCTCGGAGTGAGGCGCGGAAGGTCGCAGGTGCAGCTGCTAGCTAGTTCCTGTCCAGAAACACCATAACTTGTGGTGTGCGACAGGCCTACCGAAGATGTGGGTATTATACGGTTTCGGTAGGGAACTTCGTAGAGTTGAGAGCGAATGAAAATCTTGGACGAAACGAGAGGCGAATCGTCAGGAATCCAAGGCTATGGGAGCGGAAGAGTAATAGTTATTATCTTAATAGATGTCTCGCCATCACCAGTAGATTGCAGGTGATGATGGAACCCCATACGTACGATTTAAAAGAAGGCAATGAGCGCCATGTGCATCGGTCGAGACCAAAGACTCGTTTCAAGAACGAAATGACGCCTTCGATCCCGCAGCGAAATCGCCGCAGGCGTTGATAGACCCAGGAACTCTTGACCATATCGGTCACGGCGAAACCTTGAGCCTTGGTAAAGGCAACATCTTCAACTCCCTTGCCTTTGATGGCTTCAAGTTTGCCTTTGAAGAAAACGCGCCATCGTAGGCGACCTGGCGCGGGGCCCGCTCGTAGAGTTCGACTTGACGGTCGATCATGGTTTCCGCGAGAGTTGAATCGGCCGGATTCCCATCCAAGATCACGCAATCCAAAATCATCGAGGACGAACCACCAGTCAGACACACCTTGTGACCGTAGAGGGTCTCGCGCCGGTCTTTGCGAATAATGTCGGTGTGTTCTTCGTCTGCGTGGATTCCAAGGGCGTCTAAGCTGCTGATTTGTGGTCTATTTCAAAAGGGCCGAGTTTTGGCACAGGACGGGCTCGCAGCGGCGTAGAATACCTCGTGTTGTCTAGTTCGTGTGCCTCGCAGTGCGGCTACAATGTCTCGACTGCGCCGGACCAACCGGGACTGCCGCTACAGAAAGGAGAATCGAGCATGTCTAACCGCTCCCGATACGGTCAGACAGTCTACCTTCCAAAACTTAAGGGAAGCCGCGCGGTTCCGTTGCACCGGCGTCGACTGGAGATCGGGTCCGGCGGTAACGGGTATGACGAGGATTGGCTTCAACGGCTTCTGTTCGAGACGCCTGAAATCCTCCCCATCGGAGAAATCGATCCTGCGTTCGCTCCTGCCACACCGCTTTGTCGCGAGTTGCCAACCGCGGCCGGGCCGATCGACCTCGCCTACATGAGCGAGGAGGGGCGATTGTCCATTGTTGAGTGCAAGCTGTGGCGTAACCCGGAGGCACGGCGCGGTGCTGTCTCCCAGATCCTCGACTACGCGAAGGAGATCAGTCGCTGGTCGTACGATGAGCTGAACGATGCCGTTTGCCGGGCTGCAAGACGTTCCGGAAACACCAACGCGTTGTTCGATATCGTGCGGGCGCAGCACGATACGCTTGACGAAGCGACCTTCGTGGACGACGTCGCGCGTAGCCTTACGAGCGGCCGCTTTCTCCTGATCGTGGTGGGCGACGGCATACGCGAAGGGGTTGAACGCATCGCGGATTATCTCAACCAGTCCGCCGGCATTCGAATCACGTTCGGGCTCGTGGAGTTGGCCATCTTCGACATGCCGGAGGGCTCGGCGGGCGGGGTCATCGTAGAGCCGAGGGTACTCGCCAAGACGATCGAAATCGAACGTGCTGTCGTGCGACGGGCCGACGCGGAGGTCGTGGTGGAAGACCCGCCACCAGCGTCAGGTGGTGTAAGAGTCAGGACGCAGATCACGGAGAAGGAGTTCTACGAACAGATCGAACAGGTCGATCCGGCACTACCGTTGCGCGTGCGGGCATTCTTCCAGAGCTACGAGGCCCAGGGCGACGATTTCGAAGTCACCTTGTCACGCGCCTCGTACATCCTGAACTGGCATCGGAGCGATGGAAGCAAGGTTAACTTCGGCACGTTGTTTCCGAATGGAGATCTCGACACGAACTACGTGGTCTATTACGCGGAGCAATGCGGCGATCCGCAAGTAGGGGTGGATTACCTTGAGGCCGTGGCCCGGCTCGTTCGCGGAGCGACCGTGAAAAAGGACGGCAACTATTGGTCATGGCGCGTGGTCGTCGACGGGAGAAAGCCGAAGGTCGGCGATCTACTCGAACACTCCAATGAATGGCTGACCGCGATAGGCCAGGCGGTAATAGCCTTCAATCGGCTCGACGAGGACTAAACATCTCGTTCGGCGTGTTCTGTGGACAGATTACCCGGCGGCCTGAATTGTGAACCGTACCGGGTTTGCGAGATGGGCGTCACTTCTGACCGTTTCAACATAGTCGACCGTGTTGAAGCCGCTTCGCAGGCGGAGCACGACGCAGCGGGACGCTGTTTTGCGCGCGCTTGAGTTTCAATCTGCTCCCCAGACGGCAACCTCAATTGATCTGCCCTCACCAACGAGACCATCGACTAAGTGCGGCCTGACGAACGTCTAGTGGCTGGTGTGGCGGAGAAAGAACCGATGCGGGTCGTGAGTTGGAACGTAAATGGGATTCGCGCTTGCGTGCGGCGCGGGTTCGTGGACTTTTTGGACCGGTCTGGAGCCGACATCCTCGGCGTCCAAGAGGTCCGCGCGCTGCCCGAGGAGATTCCTCCCGCCGCACGGACGCCGACCGACTGGCACGCCGTGTTCGCGGTAGCCGAGCGCCGGGGATACAGTGGTGTCGGAATCTACTCGAAGTTCCAGCCCGTTCTAGTGGAGACCTCCCTCGGAGAGCCTCGGTTCGATATTGAGGGCCGGTTCATCGCTGCTCACTTCCGGACCGATCGCGGGCGGTTCGCGGTTGTAAACGGCTATTTTCCCAAGGGAAGCGGGAAGGACCGGGACAACAGCCGGGTCGGCTACAAACTCGACTTCTATCGGGCTGTGTTCGACCGGGCGCAGCAACTGCGGCGCCGATGTCCAGTGCTCGTGATCGGGGATTTCAACACCGCGCACCGCGAGATCGACCTCGCTCGCCCGAAATCCAATGTCAAGAACAGCGGGTTCCTCCCCGAGGAGCGGGTCGAGCTCGACCGCTGGCTCGAAGCGGGCTGGGTGGACACCTTTCGCGCCCTGCATCCCGACCAGCCGGACCATTACACTTGGTGGCGGCAGTGGGGCGGCGCGCGCGAGCGGAACGTCGGGTGGCGCATCGACTACGTCCTCGCGTCGCCGAGCGCGATGGAACGATTGAAGGACGCCTTCATCTGGCCCAACGAGCGGGGCTCCGACCACTGCCCGGTGGGTGTCGACATCGACCTCTAGGAAGGCAGTACGGAGAAGCGCGGTAGAGTCGAGGGCTGGCGCGGTCGTCCTGTCCAAAAACACAAACGAACTCAAAGACCCGAGCGCCGGGCCGTCGCCGAGTTCATCTATCATTCTCATGGGAAGCGCAACCATCAAGGGCTTGGCAACGCGTTTGTATTTTTGGACAGGAGTGCGTCCAGCGAAGGCTGGCATGTTCAGTGGGAGAGAGTCCCACCGGGGAAAAAGTTAGTGTCTGAGGTGGACCCCATTCTCTGGACCAAAATGGGGGGTAGCTAAGGTGGAGCCTGCCGAGTTGAACACGTCGTGGTCATAGTCGTGATGTTGTTTCCCGAAGGCTCCTAGAAGGGAGCGTTCGGGAACACAGTTTATGGCAGATTGAAAATCTGGGACAGTTTGTTTTTCGCTGTAGACATCATTGTGTCTAGCGGCAATTATTATTTCTCTTCAGCAACAAGTTAGAATTCCCGGGTACCTACCGGTCTTGCTCCGTCACTTATCAGCAAAGTGTCCCATGTTCGATCCGGGGCCCCGACGGAGGGAGCGGACCCTTAAAAAAAGATGCGAAGCTTCCTTGTCCGCTCCCTCCGTCGGGGCCCCGGATCGAAGCCGCCCTTTCGCTGGTCCACCTGAATAGTGCAAAAATCGGGGTACCTGGGGTATGGGCCAAGCCGCGAGAGGGTCTCCTGCGGCGATTCTCGCATTCGTTTTGTGGACTCGTGGCAAGGTTCATTCCTTTTCCCGGTTTTCTACCGCCGTGGCCTCTTTGGCCTTGTTCTGCTTCGATTGCCCCAGTCGGTAACTGCCGACGTTGAGCTCCAGGATGATGCTGTGATGTACAAATCGGTCGATGGCCAATCATCTTCAAGCAACCTCGCCAAGCAGTCCATCGTAGAAGCTCGCGGGCGTTTGATAGCCTAACGCTTTGTGCGGGCGCTCGTCATTGAAGAAATCGAAGTAGCAAGCGATGCCCGCGCGAGCCATTTGCACGGTGTCGTAGGCGTACAGGTAGACCTCCTCGTACTTCAGCGAGCGCCAGAGCCGCTCCACGAAGATGTTGTCGATACAGCGACCTTTGCCATCCATGCTGGTCTTGATCTCAAGAGCAAGCAATACACTGGTGAACTCCTCCGAGGTGAACTGAGAGCCCTGGTCCGTGTTGAATATCTCTGGGCAACCGTAGCGTGCCACAGCTTCGTTCAGAGCCTCCACGCAGAAGGTCGTCTCCAACGTGTTGGACAAGCGCCAGGCGAGCACCCGCCGCGAATACCAATCGATGACCGCCACCAGGTATACGAAGCCTCGCGCCATCGGGATGTATGTGATGTCGGCGGCCCACACCTGATTGATCCGAGAAACCGTCAGATTCCTCAGTAGATAAGGGTATACGGCGTGTTCCGGCGCTGGCTTGCTTGTGTTCGGCTTGGGCGCAGTGCTCTCGAGCCCCATCAACCGCATAAGACGCTGCACGCGCTTGCGGTTGACGGCCGACCCCTCCGCTTTGAGTGTCTGTGTCATCATGCGGCTGCCGAAAAATGGATGCTTCAGATGTAGCTCGTCCATCCGACGCATCAATGCGAGTTGCTCGCCATCCGGCTCGACAGGTTCGTAGTACAGGCTCGACCGATTCACGCCGAGCAGCTCGCACTGCCAGCGCATCGACAGCGGAGCGTTGGGTTCGACCAACTCCCGCCGGGGCGTCATCGCAATCGACCGAGCCCGTGTGATAAAAAATCGCGCTCCATCGTCAGCTCCCCGATTTTCTGAAGCAGTTCGGCCTCGCGCATCGAGGCATCGCCTCCGCCCACCTCTTCGGTCTCGAAAGCACGCGTGACGTTCTCCAAAAGCTGCCGCTTCCATTTGTAGATCTGGTTCGCGTGAACCTTGTGCCGCCGGGATAGTTCCGCCACTGTCTCCTGCTCGCGTAGTACCGCCAATGCAACTTTCGCCTTGAAAACAGGGCTGTGCTTCGTACGATTTTTCTTCACTTTTCTCTGCTCCTTTTTTTATTGAGCAGGCTTGTTTTACCACCTTAACCCCTGGTCTAAAAAATGGGGTCCACTTCATCCTTCTTATTATCATTGGGGGTACGTTGAATGATTATTGTTGAGGTGTTGAGAGGAGCTCCCGAATCTCCACGTGCGGAGATCCCTGGCCGGCAAAGCGACGGTGGTCTCCCACCCCGTCGCCTGCGGATCCGCGCTCGCCTGCATGAGGAAACCCTATAGCCGATTGACCCTATAGCCCATTGCTTTTTCCGTTGACCGCGCACAAAGCTGTTGATGGAGCGCTGCGGGGCGATTTCGAACGCGAGTTTCAGTGGAAAGAGTGTAGGACGTATGCGGGTGGTGGGTTTCAGGCGAGGGTCAGGTGAGAATAGTGCTAGAGCGCTGGTGTCAAATAGACCGGTGGCGTTCGGCTGCGGTGGCCGTGAGGTCCGCTAGCGGTTCAGAGAGGCGCGTAGGTCGTGTCTCTGAAAAGGGGAGGTGAATGAGCGAGCGGCTTTGGCTTTTGTGAGGGCAAGTCCATTGCGTCGAGAATTTTCTTGATGGTCTTGGGCTTGGTGATGAAAGAGAGGATCTTGACTTCGCCCGGCGTTGTTGCACGGCTCGGAGCAAATTGCTGACCTCCCTGTGCCGGTCGCAGAGTCACCCGGCGCAGTACGTATCGGGCATCCCGAGCGCAGCCATCTTGTTGAGTATCTCGCACCCAATTCGGTGTTCAACTCGTTGCCTCGCCAACGTTCGAGTCCGCATCTCCGGCCCGATGATCGCCTTGTAACGATAGACCGCGTTCTCCACCATGCTTCGCTTGGTGTAGCCTGAGAGCTTGTACCATTCACGTCGGCCGTGTCTTTCGATGGCACGAATATGGCGATCTCGCTCCTGCATGGCCGTGTTCGAATTCTGACTGAGCGTGGCGTTTCGTTGCGGCGGAATCACCACGCGCGTCCTTCGTCCAGGGCTGTGCGCTTCGATGGTTTCGTAGACCGCTTCCTTGTCGTATGCACTATCCGCCGCCACCGACACTAGAGGTGCTTGAATCTGCGTTAGCAAAGCGGGGACTCGGGTTGCGTCGCGAGCTCGTGACGCCGTCAGTTCGGACGCAACAATGTTGCCGGTCTTGCGGTCAACGGCGATGTGCAACTTGCGCCATGCGCGCTGCTTTGGCGGTTTGCGGGCGGTTCCAACATGAATCCTCAAGCCCGTGCTATTGATCATCAGGTGGATGGGTTGACTGCTTGCGGCTTTCGGAATCCGCAGCTTCTTGCGGAGCAGCCTCGAGCGCCGACACAGCGTCGAGTAGTCCGGGATTTCGATACCGAGCCCGAGAAGCGAGGCGATCGAGTGCAAGAAGCCTTCGGTTTGGCGGTAGGCGAGCTTGTACACCATGCGGACAACCAGGCTCGTTTCAATCGCCAGGTTTGAATAGACCCGTTGACCGCCAGGCTTACCGGTCTTGTCGGCCTTCCAGTTCGCGATTGCCTCCTCGTCAAACCAGACTGTCAAAATCGCCTCGGCGGCGCAGCCCTTCGTTGTATTCCGCCCAGTTGCGAACGTGGTACTTCTTCTGTTTCGCGTGCTTGTACTGGCTGCGCTTGGGATACTTCATGGTCGAACATACCTCGGCCACCACCATAGGCGCATTTGCTCTCAGCCAGAGCGGTGCAACAACGCCCCTTCGACACGCACGCGGTGAGGAAAGCTCACTTCATCCTGGAGTAACGGGCGAGCGTGAGCAAAACCTCGCGTATCGTGGTCAGAATCTCGGATGGGTCGCTTCCCTGAAGCTCGATATTCAAACGTGGGCCGTCGCCATCGGGACCTAGCCTTGTCCTCAATCCGCGAAGCTCCTTGGTTGCCTGGGTGAGGCTCAACGGCTCGATGGACGCTTTGTCGCCGAGGCGGAAGACGAGCCCGCCGCGCTCGCGGTCGATGCCCGCGAGGCCTAGCTCAAAAGCGAGCACTTGGAGCCGTGAATATTCGAAAAACTGGAGCACTTTCTCCGGCAGAGGTCCGAAACGGTCCCGTGTCTCCTCTTGAAGCTTTTCGATGTCCTCACGTTCGCTTGCCGAGGAGGCGCGTTTGTAGATGGACATCCTTTGATTCGTGTCAGGGATGAAATCTTCGGGAAGCCTCAGCTCGATCCGAAGGTTCAAGCTCGTCCGGCCAGGGCCGGTGCGCACGTCCTCGCCCGAGAGCTCGCGCACGGCCTCGTCGAGCAGACGACAGTAAAGATCGAAACCCACCGCATCGATGTGGCCGTGCTGCTGGCCGCTGAGTATATTGCCTGCGCCTCGAAGCTCGAGGTCGAGCGCGGCAATGCGGAAGCCGGCGCCGAGCTCGCTGAACTCGCGGATGGCGGCGAGCCTGCGTCTTGCGGGCGGGGTCAGATGGGTGTCTTCGGGAACGAGGAGGTAGGCATAGGCGCGGCGGTTGGAGCGGCCCACGCGGCCGCGCAGCTGGTAGAGCTGCGAAAGTCCGAAACGGTCTGCCCGGTTGACCATCAACGTGTTTACGAGCGAGATGTCGAGTCCGTTCTCGATGATGGTCGTGCTCACGAGAACATCGAATTCGTGGCGGATGAAGCGGAGCATCACGCTTTCGAGCACCGACTCTTTCATCTGGCCGTGGCCGACGACGATGCGCGCTTCGGGCACGAGTCTGTTGAGATAGTTCGCCATCGAGTAAATCGAGCTCACGCGGTTGTGAACGTAGTAGACCTGGCCGCCGCGGCCGAGCTCGTAGCGGAGCGCTTCGGCGAGTACTTTGGCATCGAGGCGCGAGATGTGCGTTTGGATCGCCATCCGGTCTTTGGGCGGCGTCTCGATCACCGAAAGGTCGCGGATGCCCGAAAGCGACATATGAAGGGTCCGCGGGATCGGCGTCGCGGTCAACGTGAGCGAGTCCACGCCGTGACGCATCGTCTTGAGCTTCTCTTTGTGGCTGACGCCGAAGCGCTGTTCCTCGTCGACGACGAGAAGCCCGAGGTCTCTGAACTGGACATCCTTCGAAAAGAGGCGATGGGTCCCGATCACGATGTCGACTTTGCCAGCCGCGAGGTCTTCGACGACTTGTTTCTGCTCGCGCCGCGTTCGGAAGCGCGAGAGCATCTCGACGCGCACCGGAAAGGGCGCAAAGCGTTCTCGAAACGTCGTCTGGTGCTGGAACGCGAGCACCGTCGTCGGGACGAGCACGGCGACTTGTTTGCCGTCGGTGATGGCCTTGAACGCGGCGCGCATCGCGACTTCGGTCTTTCCGTAGCCCACGTCGCCGCAGATGAGGCGGTCCATGGGAGACGGTAGCTCCATGTCGCGCTTCACGTCGTCGATCGCCTGGCGCTGGTCCGGTGTTTCCTCGAACTCGAAAAGTGCTTCGAACTCGCTCATCCACGCGCTGTCGGGGGAAAAGCTGTGCCCCGGGGACGCGCGGCGCGCGGCGTAGAGCTTCAAGAGCTCCTGCGCCATGTCGCGCATAGACTTCTTGACCCGCTTTTGAACGCGCTCCCACCCGGTGCCACCGAGCCGGTCGAGCTTGGGCGTAGCGCTCTCAGCGCTCGAGTACTTCTCGAGATAGTCGAGGCGGTCGACGGGTACGTAGAGCTTGTCGCGCCCTACATATTCGAGCACGACGAACTCGTTCTGAGCGCCCGGCTCGAGCTGCTTCAGGCCTGCAAAAACACCGATGCCGTGCTCGGTGTGTACGACATAGTCTCCGATTTTGAGATCGCGGAAATCGGAGAGAAAGCGTCTCAGTTTGGCCGTTTTCCGTGGCGGCGGCCGCGGGGGCTCCGCGAACAGATCGCTCGCGGTGAAAACGGTGAGCGAGAGCTCGGGCACCGAGAAGCTCTGTGAAAGATGGCCGTGCTCGAGGACGAGGTGCCCTTTCTCGTCAGGGTCGCCGTCCCGACTCGCGCGTCCGGCCGTCTGTCCGGCCTCCGACAATATCTCGATGCAGCGATCGGCCATGCCTTCGCCCGAAACAAAAAGGCGTAGCCGCTCGCCCTTGGCGACGCGGCGCTCGACCTCTCGAATGAATTCGGGGACACGGCCGCGGTGGGACGGAAGAATCGTCGTCGACAAGTGGCGCGTCTCTTCTCCGAGCAGACCCAACTCTTGAAGAGCTACCGCCCGTTCGTCGATAACGTCGCTGAGCCAGCCGAGATCCATGAGCAAGCGGGACGGCTCGGCGTATCGCGTCACGTCCTCTTCCGTGTCGCCGTAGCTAGCCAGCACACGCTCCCATTCAATCTCCGCGGCGCGCAGAACCTCGGCAGGCTCATCGACGATGAGAAGGCCGGCTTCGAGATAGTCGAAAAGGCTTGCTTGAAAATCGTCGTGGCGCGGAAGGATGGACCCCATCCCCGCCGCCGCGTGCAGGTCGATGATTCCAAGCGTGGCAACATGTTCGTCATCCTTGTCGGCGGGCCACTCGTTTGCCGGTTGGAGCTCGACGTGAAGAATCGTCTCGGTCGTCCGCTGGGTCTGAGGATCGAAGGCGCGTATCTCCTCGAGATCGTCACCGACGAACTCGAGCCGCACGGGTGCGGAACGGCTCGGAGGGAAGATGTCCAGGATGCCGCCGCGGCGGGCGAAATCGCCAGGCGTCGTGACGGGGTCTTCGTGACGAAAGCCGAACGCGACAAGGTAGCGCTCGAGCTCGCCCGTGTCGAAGCTGTCGCCCGTCGCAAGCCGCCTGACGCCGCGCAGAAGGAGCTCGGGCCGAACGGTGCGGTACAAGAGCGCCGCGGCCGTCGCCACCACGATGACGTTCTCGTCCCGCGCGAGGGCCACGAGCGCCCGGACGCGCGCTGAGACAACATCGAGATGCGGCGACAGACCGCGATAGGGGTCGAGCGCAAAGGCTGGAAACGGGAGCACATTGCGCGGGACGTCGAGCGCCTCGAAAAACGCTTCCAGGTCGGACACCGCCGGCGTCAGGCGTCTCTCGTCCGGGACGACCACCAGCGTCGGGCCGTCGCGGCTCTGTATGAGCTCCGCCTGCACCAGCGAGCGCGCGGGCCCCATCAGTCCGGAGATGCGTGCCGGGGAAGCGATCGCGCCGAGCGAAAGCTCGGAGACGAGCCGCGCGAAAGAAGTGCTCACGCCTTCCCGCCGAGACCGCTGACGATACGCTCGATCAAATCGGTGGTAGAGAATCCGGGAGCGAAAGGCAGCGAGAGCACTTGTCCGCCCGCGGCTTCGACCGTCTCACGGCCGACGATCTTGTCCGGAGTCCAATCGCCGCCCTTGACGAGGACGTCGGGTACGATCGCGGCGATGATTACCGCGGGCGTCTCTTCCTCGAAAGGCACGACGTAGTCGACGGTGGCGAGCGCCGCCAAAACTTCCATGCGCTCGTCGAGCGGCGTGAGCGGTCGCGCTTCGCCTTTGAGCTTGGCAACGGTCGCGTCGGCATTGACTGCCACGACGAGACGGTCGCCGCACGCGCGCGCCTCGCTCAAATAGCGCACGTGGCCCGGGTGGAGGAGGTCGAAGCAGCCATTGGTAAAAACGAGGGTCTCGCCCGCGGCGCGCAATCTCTCTCGCTCCGCGAGCATCTCCGCTCGACTGAGGATCTTCGCGACACTCATGGCGTCGATTTCGGCGGCTTGAGGACGATATTGGACGAGAACTCCCATGTGTGCGCCGGACGATAGATGCCCACGTCTTTGATCTTCGACTGCACGCGAAACTGATGGAGCGCTCGGTGGTAGTCGAAAGGATAGCCGTCGCGCTGATGCACGGCGACGTCGAGGAAGTAGGTTCCTTCGATGAGGCGAAGGTCCGGGACGTTGAAGCGCACTTCGCCTTCGCCGGAACACTTCACCGGTGTGAACTGTTCGAGATGGGTGTTCGTTCCGTAGCAGCACATCCCATCCGCGTTGAAGATCGCGACACCAAAGACGAAATCATCGATCGTCCCCGTGCTCTTGACTTTCAGACGGACGGTGACCGGCTCGCCGGTCGTGAATACGTGCCTGGCGCTCCCGTCCGTGCCATGTAGCGTCACTTCCTGAACCTCGACCTCTCGCGATCCCCAGCGGCCTTTCTTGCGCGCGAAAGCTGATGTCGGCTCGATCTCGCTCTCCCGCTCTTCGTGCTCGGTCGCGGATTTGGGCGATTCGAACTCGGTGACCGTTTTCTCTTCCTCCGCGACGAGAGCTCGTTCTTCGTGGTGGGTGACTCGAGCGAGATAAGCGTCGACCACTTTCTTCGGGTCGCCACGCAGTTGCACGCGCGCATTGTCAATCCAGAGTGCCTCGTCCGCCATCTTCTCGACCAAGCCGAGGCTGTGGGTGACGAGGATGATGGTTTTGTTGCGGCGGCGAAACTCGGAGATCTTGTCGAGGCATTTATGGACGAAGGCTTCGTCACCCACGGCGAGCACTTCATCGATGAGCAAAACATCGGGGTCGACATGGATCGCGACCGCGAAACCGAGCCGCATATACATGCCCGACGAGTATGTCTTGACGGGCGCGTCGATGAACTCCTCGAGCTCGGCAAAGTCCACGATGTCGTCGAAGCGGTCGTGGATCTCCTTTTTCGTCAGGCCGAGCATGATGCCGTTGATGACGATGTTCTCGCGCCCCGTGATCTCGGGGTGAAAACCAGCGCCGAGCTCGATGAGCGCGGAGATACGGCCGTTGACGACGACCGTTCCAGCGCTCGGCTTCGAGATGCCCGCGATACATTTGAGCAGCGTGCTCTTCCCGGAGCCGTTTCTTCCGATGATGGCAAATGTAGTCCCTTCGCGGACGTTGAAGGTGACGTCGTTCAGGGCTTCGAAGCGCTCGTCGGGTCGAAGCTCCGCGATCAAGCTTCCGCCGAGAAGCGCGCTCTTGAGCGTACGGAACTGCTTCCGCTGGCTGTAGCGCTGATAGATTTTGGTTAAGTCGGAAACTCGAATCGCTATGCCCATTACACTTCTTCCGCGAAAGTCTCCCGCAGGCGGTCGAAGAAATAGTAGCCCACGAGGAAAGTGATCAAGGATGCGGGAATCATTATTAAGAGCCACGGCCAGTGGCCCATTTCCCCGGTGAATAAGCTCTGCTGGTAGCCGACGAGGATGTGGGTCATCGGGTTGTAGTTCAGATAGCGCTGAATCGACGGCGCGATCGTCAGATAGGAATAGATGACGGGGCTAGCGAAGAACCAGAGCATCATGAAGTTCCCGATGATGTTCTGGACGTCGCGGAAATGGACCGCGAGCGCGGACACGAAAAAGCAGATCCCAAAAGTCAAAAAGAGCTGCAAAACGATCATGGCAGGAAGATAGACAAGGGTCGCCTGGACTTTCCCGTAATAGATGAGAAAGGCGAAGAGGATCGGGAGCCCGAGGAAGAAGTGCACGAGGTTGCTGAGAACGACCACGATCGGCAGCACTTCGGCGGGGAACAGAATCTTTTTGATGAGGTTGGCGCTCGACATCAAAATGGCCGAGGACTCCATAACCGACGAGCTGAACCACGTCCACGGAAGGATCCCCGTGAACAAGAAGAGCGCGTAGGGCGACATCCCCATCGAGCCTCGGGTGGGCATGATGTAGCTGAAAACGAACCAGTAAATCCCGAGCTGAAGGAGCGGGTTGATGAACGACCACAAAAAGCCGAGCACCGAGCCCCGATAGCGTGCTTTGAGCTCCCGCTCGACGAGGCTCTGGATGAGCACACGATAGCGGAAGAGCGTTAAGAGATTCTTGAACAAGGGACTTCGAGAGCTCTGTAGTCGACGAGAGGGTAGTTTACCACCCTACGGGACGGCCTTCATTCCGAGCGTCGAGCCAGGCCTTCAAAGGCGCAAAAAAGTCGAGGATGGCGGTCGCGTCCATCTCCGTCTCTCCCGTCATCGCCTCGAGCGCTTCCGGCCACGGTCGGGACAAGCCCATCTCGAGCATGGCGTTGAGGCGTGCGCCTGCCTCCTCGTTGCTGTAGATCGTGCAGCGGTTCAGGGGGCCCTCGTAGCCCGCGACGCCGCAGAGCGCTCGATGGAACTGGAACTGTAGGATGCGGGCAATGAAGTAGCGCGAATAAGGAACGCTCGCCGCCACGTGATATTTGGCGCCGGGATCGAAATCCGCCTCGCTCCGCGCCACGGGAGCGGCGACGCCTTGATATTTCTCGCGCAGCTCCCACCACGCCTGGTTGTAACGCTCGGGCGGCACCTCTCCGGAAAAGACTTGCCACCGCCATTGATCGACGAGCAGCCCGAAAGGCAAGAAGGCGACTTTGTCGAGCGCCATCGCAAGGAGCAGGCCAATGTCCTTCGACATGTCCGGCTCTTCATCGATGAGCCCGAGCTCTTTCAAGTAAGCCGGTGTAATCGAGAGCGCCAGCGTGTCGCCGATGGCCTCGTGAAAGCCGTCATTGGCGCTGTCACGGTAGAGGGGCGAAAGGTCTTTATAGGCGCGCTGGTAGAAATTGTGCCCGAGCTCGTGATGGATCGTCGTGAAGTCCTCGGCATTGATGTTGATGCACATCTTGATGCGAAGGTCTTCGGCCGCATCGAGATCCCAGGCACTCGCGTGGCACACGACGTCGCGGTCTCGCGGCTGCACGAAGAGCGAGCGCGTCCAAAACGTCTCGGGCAGAGGCTCGAAGCCCAGCGAGAGAAAGAACCGCTCGCCGTAGCGCACCATCTCGAGCTCGTCGATGCGTTTTTCGACCAGCCGTTTGGTGAGATCGTATCCCGGGTCCGCATCAGGCGGCGCCACGAGGTCATAGACATTGCTCCATGACTGAGCCCACATGTTCCCGAGCAAATGCGCCGGGATGTGACCGTTCTCCGGAACGAGCTCGGCGCCGTAAGTCTCGCGGAGGCGCGTGCGCACATAGGCGTGCAGCGAGACGTAGAGCGGCCGCACTTGCTCCCACAAGCGGTCGAGCTCCGCCGCGAAGGCGTCCGCCGGCATGTCGTATTTGGAGCGCCACATCGTGCCGAGATCGTCGAACCCGAGCTCTTGCGCACCTTTGTTTCCGAGCTCTGCATAACGCACGAACTCCTCGCGCATCGGGGCAGAGACTGTGCGCCACCCTCGCCAAACTTCGAGGAGGTGCTTCGGGTCGCGGCTCTCCGCGAGCATGCCGCTCATCTTCTGAAGATCCCAGCACTCGCCCTCGTCGGGGCAATACTTCCCGGCGCCATACGTGCTCTCCATCGACGTTTCGATACGCGCGAGCTCGCGCGTCTCTTCCGGATTGGACGGCGCGGGGACGGTCAAAGCGAGGCGGAGCAGAAGCAGCTTTCGGCTCAAATCGTCCGAGAGCTCGAGGCTCTGGAACCGCGCCGCTTCCTGGGCGAGATGTACCGCGAGGGCGGTGGCCTTTTCACTCGCCTTCGACGCCAAGATCTGCGTGTCCTCGGTGATGTAGGTGGACTGCACCCAGCTTGCACGCGCGTTGTTCTTTCCAAGCGGCGAGGAGCTCGTTCTCGGCACGCTCGATGAACGCGGCCGCCTCGGCTTCACTAGCCTGGATTCCCACGGAGCCGTTCGGACCTAACATCAGGGTCAGCGCCGTCGCCTGATCGAGCTGTATCGGCCCCGGGGACATCGTTTGGCGTTAGGTGCGAGCTTGACCCCATGGGATTGGAGCGTCGCGCGTTGATCATCCGAAGACGAGCTGGAGATGACGGCCACCGAGCCAGGGAACGCGGGTTCGCTTCCGATCGAAGCCGGCTTCGAGTAGGTGTGGGTTGTGTGCGCGCTTTTGAAACTGGACGGTGATGGTCGAGGAATCGATCGTTACAACGGCGGTGGCGTCTATGAAGTCGCGGAAGATGCGCCGAGACTTCGCATTCGTGTATTCCTTTCCGAGTTCGGTCCCAAGGAGCCGGTAGAGACTACTCGCCATGAGCGTGAGCTGGAGGTCACAGTTAACTTTCATCGCGACCGCTGAGGAGAGCGCATCCATATGGAAAAAGTCGATGCCATCCGCGATCCCGTTCTCGATGAGCATCCGTTGTGCGTAGCGATCGATCAGCTTCGTGGCTGAGCGACGCAGCTGATTAGTGAGAAGAAGAGTCGGCTTATCATGGCCAAGATCGCGAATGGCAAGTTGACGTATCGGGACCTCGTAGTCGCGGAGTTGGATCATCCTCTCGAGGACTTTCGGTGTTCTGAATGCCCGAGACACATTGCTGAGCTGGATCTGCCGCCAGGCTGATCCAGGAGTCTGCCGCAGTTGTTCGAGTATCTTGTCCGAGCGGCGCCGCAGAGTGATGAAATCGATGTCCATGTTATTCAGCTCGTTGAGATTCGCGTAGGTCGTCAACTTGGAATCAAACACCAACTCCTGCGGCAGCCGACCGGTTCTCTCCTTCCAAAATTCGACGAATCTCAAGATTTCATCATTCTGTTGTTCCTTGCGCAAATTACTGTTCGCGTAGCAAAACACCCGAGTCTCGGAATCCTGCGCTACGAAGGCCAGCACGCCCTTCTGCTTGCGGCTACGCTTTGAGATGTAGTGCTTCTGTACGAGCGCGTCTTCGCCATGGAAAGGGATGGTGTGGAAATCAAGGTCGAGGGAGCGGCCTCTCTTCAGGCCAAGTTTCTTCACGGTGTCGAACCAAGACCGCATGATCTGTGGGTAGCAGACCGGTCGGATGCGGCAGCTGTACTCCGTGAGGAAGGAACGCTTTGGAATCACGTTGAGTCCAGCAAACAGCGCCAAGCCCTCGTCGAAGACGTAACTCATGACATGGCTGTGCCGAGCGCTGCCGAACAACTTCATCGCCAGCAGTGAGCGAATCGCATGTGCGGCCGGCATCATCTTCGTGCCTGGGAACTTGGCATCGGCCAGCATCTTGTCGAGAGGGATCTTGGCAAGGTACGGAAGGAACAGGAACAGGCCGCCCACCTTCGTTCGGAACGTGCGCTCGGACAGGTCGAGCTTTCCGGCGTCGGCCACGTCCGCAGCATTGGGTCGAGTCGTTGCGGGCCGTTCGTCGTCTCGCCGTCTCGGGAGACGAGCGAATCCCTCCTCCTTGAGAATCGTCGAGATCGAGGCCGGACTCAGCTTTTCCCCACTCTGATCCAGGGCATCCCGGATGTCGTACACCGACGAGTTCTGCTTGCGCAGGGTGATGATCTTCTGACGAAGTCTCTCCCTGGGCGGCGGCAACTTGGCCTTCTTCGTTTGTGGCAGAAAGAACTCTCGCTGAGGGTTTTTGCGGAACTCATGGCACAGGACGCGAAAACTCCCGGGTGTGTAGCCGAACCGCTCGGCCGCCTCTGCTGACGGGGCTCTGTCGACGAAAAACGTGCGCAGAGCCTCGTACTGTCGATGGGTTGGGTTGGAGGGGAGCAGGAATTCATCGGCGAGGTCGGTTAGTTTTTTGCCTGAACCGTTGACCACATACCCCACTATATCAAGTGGTACGTATTAGTCAAGCCACAAGCGATGGAAATATCAAGAATTACGTGATCACGGGCCTTAAATGGCCTCTAGCAGCTCACCCGCTCCTTTTTCCACTCGCGGGCCATTTGCGTTTATAAGATTGGCTTCCGTTGTTAAGACTTGAACTATCCTAACTTTCTTGGCGCTCGAACCGCGACTTTGCGCACCTATTGGTCAAAAGCCGTTAGTGCTACGGGTCCTATGGGAATCCAGGCTAGGGGTCGGCTGGGCGAGGACTGGCGTTGCCGCCAAGGCGACGACGCACAACAGCAAGTAGCGAACCATTCCTACCTCCAGGACGCTAGTCTAACAAACAGCCGGTGGCCTCGATGACTGCGATTTGACCGGGCTCGGGCGGACGAGGAGTATTCAGGGATGTACGCGCACATGCTTCTCGCCGTTCTCGCGACATCACAGCTTCCGGGAGCCTACGCGCATCCTCTCATCGAAGGCGGACGCGTCACGTTCCTCGCCGAGGCGCGCAACGGGGTGACGCCTGTGCTCCTCGGCGACTTCAATTGGTGGGGCCGCTACCCGTCCGCCGAGGGTATCGCGGGCGGCGAGATGGAGCTGGTCCACGGCACGAAGTGGCACTCGGCGTCGATCGAGCTGACCTACGCCGCCCGCGTCGAGTACGGCTTTGCCTATGGCAACGACGTCGTCCCCGATCCTCACAACCCCGAGACGACCCGAACATTCGGCATGCTGCGCTCGGTCGTCGAGATGCCGGGCTACGAGCCCTCGCGATTCGTGACCGCAAGCGAGACCCCCGCAAACGTACAACGCTCGACGGTGGGCGGCGAGCGTGCCGTGCACGTCTATCTCCCGCCGGGCTACCCGGACGACGCCCCCTACAAAACCGCTTATTTCAACGATGGCACGTTCTACATCGAAAACCCGAACACGCCCGCCATCATCGAGAACATGATCCGCGCTTCATCGATCGAACCCATCGTTGCTGTTTTCGTCGACCCGGTCGATCGTGGCGCTGAGTATCGCGGGCGACCGGATTTTTTGCGATTCATCCATCAGCGCCTGATACCGCATATCGATGAAGCCTACGAAACGATCGCTTCGTCGGAGGGCCGCGCTATCATTGGCGGCTCACGGGGAGCCCTCGGCGCGGCGAATATCGCTTGGGGCCCTGACGCGGACTTCGCGTATTGCGGCATGATGGCCCCCGCCATTGCTCCGACCGATCTCTTGGAGCGAATCTTCGAAGCACCGATACGAGACATCGCGATCTACATCATGGGCGCTGCCTATGACGTTCGGTTCATCGGCGATCACTACCGAGCGCTCGACACGTTTCGCGTGAAAGGCTACACCGTGCGCGACCGGGTCGCACCGATCGGGCACTCGCCCACCTCGTGGCAGCACTTCATTCCCGAGATGCTCATCGGATTCTTCCCGCCGAGCGTCGAGCCGGAGTCAGGGGTTGAGCGGTCCCGCTGAGACGAGGTCGAGCCGCGGCTCGCCTACTGCCGCCGCAATCATTTCCGACGTCTCTTCCTTGACCTGCACGATGCCCTCGAAAGACGGATCCTTGATCGGCCGCGGCTCGCCGATCACGACCTCGAGACGGCTCGGCCGCGGCATCCACGTGCCGTCACGCAGCCAGCGGCGGGTGCCGAGAAGGGCGATGGGGACGAGTGGGCAGCTGCTCTCAGCCGCCAGCTTGAACGCGCCGAGCTTGAAAGGACGGATGCCGGTCGCGTAACTGAACGTTCCTTCGGGGAAGAGCACGACCGAGCGGCCTTGGTCGAGAAGATCTCGCATCTCATCCGTGCTCTTGGCGCTTTCATCTGCGAGCGTGCGCTTCACGGGAAGATGGCCGAGTTTTTTGATGAACCTTCCGAATAGCGGCCAAGACGCGCCTCGCTCTTGACGACGAAAGCGTAATCGTTCGGCAAGCTCGCCATCACGGGGATGGGGTCGAGATAGCTCGCATGGTTCGCGACGAAGACGAACGGTCCTCGCGTGTCGCCCAAGTGCTCGGCACCTTTGATTTCGAGGCGGATGCCGGAGAGCCACAGGTAGACGCGCGCTGCACCGCGGACGAATCGAGCGTAGACACGACGCGTCGGGATGAGCCACGTCAGAGCCCAGCCGAATAGCACGAACAACGCGGACAAAACCCAAACATAGCTTCCGAACAGCGTATGCCCACACCGCCGAAGCTCTCTTCCCGCTCGCGCCTTGCCGGAAAACCAAAGAGCTCTCGCCTAGAACGTCCACGAGCTGCTCTTGTCAGAGGCCAGCTCGCCGCGAAGATATTGCTCGCGACACGCGGAGCGCTGGAGCTTCCCGCTCGACGTTTTGGGGATGCTGTGTGGCGGCACGAGCCGGACGTCGTCGGGCGGGACGCCGATGCGCTCGAGGAGTCTCGATTCGATGGCTCTTGCGATGCGTGCCCTCGCCTCGGCGTCGTCCTCGCGGCTCTCGGCGACGACGACCAATTTCTCCGTCCCGGTCGCCCCGTCCGAGACGCCGAAGGCGGCAATGCAACCGCGCCGCACCCCGTCGACTTCCGCGATCTCCTTTTCGATTTCTTGCGGGATCAAGTTACGGCCGGCGCGGATGATGATGTCTTTGGAGCGGCCGGTGATGAAAAGCTCGTCGTCGAGCTCGAACGCGAGATCGCCCGAATCGAGATAGCCGTCGCCGCGGCGGATGGCAGCCGTGGCGTCTTCCATCTTGTAATAGCCTTGCATTACGGAGGGTCCGCGAAAGATGAGAGAGCCCTTGCGTCCCTCCGCAACTTCGCGTCCACCATCGTCGACGATGCGGATCTCGTGCCCTGGGACTACCCTGCCGACGCTCACGAGACGAAGGGCCGATGGGTCGTCCGCAGGCGCGGGCGATGCCGTCCCCTCTTTCTCGAGCCGCTCCCGCTCGAAGGACCCGATGCGCGGGGCGCTCCCAAGCTTTGGCGACGCAAGCAATAGGGAAGACTCGGCGAGTCCATAAACCGGCAAGAAACTCTCTTCACGAAAACCGTAAGGTGAGAATTTTCGCTGAAAGGCTGCCAGGGTTTCGGGGGCTATCGACTCCGCGCCGTTCAAGGCCACGCGCCACGAGCTCAAGTCGAGTCCTTCGAGATCCTCCTCCGCGATCTTGCGTGCGCATCGCTCATACGCGAAGTTCGGCGCGGGCGAGATCGTGGCCCGGCGGGCGTGGATGGTCCAGAGCCACCGCTCCGGCCGCGCGAGAAAGGCGAGCGGGGAGAAGATCGAGACGGGTATGCCGTAATAGAGCGGCGCGAGCCACGCGCCAATCAGTCCCATATCGTGGTACAGCGGGAAGCCAGCTCACGCCCACGTCGCTCGGCTGGATATCGAGAGTCGTGCCTATGACTCGAATGTTGGCGAGCAAGTTGGCATGCGTCAGCTCGACGCCTTTCGGGTCGCCGGTGCTACCTGACGTGTATTGAATGAGCGCCGCACGATCGCCGCCGACGATCGCGGGCGCTACGGGTCGAGATCGCGCCACGAGCTCCGATGTGGTCACGACGTCGCGAAGCGAGCGGGCGCGCGTCTTGAGGACGTCGCCGACGGCGAGGCCGCGCTCGAGGGTGATGAAGATACGCGCTTGTGCGTTCGCGACGATCCCGGCCTGGCGCCGCGCATATTCTTGAAGCCCCGTCATGCTGAAAGGCGGATAGAGGGGCACGGGCACCGCGCCCGCAAGGAGGATGCCCATGAAGCTCGTCAAGAAATCCCGGATCGTCGGGAGCATGAGTGCGACTTTGTCGTCCCGCTCGATCCCGAAAGCAGACAGCCCACCGGCGATGGTGAGCGCCTCGCTATAGAGCTCGCCGAGCGTCAGCGTCGATTCCGGGTTACCGTCTTCCTTCATGAAGACGTGCGCCGCGTCGGGCTCCGCCTGGGCGCGCGTCATGAGGACTTCAGCGAGTGTTTGCGCTTGCTCGGGAGGTGCTTGTCGGCTCGGCCGATAAGTAGCAGCTTCGCGCTCGAAGCTCGGCTCTACCTCCCCGTGAACGAAGGCTTTGGCCACCCCTCTCGGCGTGCGGGCCTCGCTGAGAGCGCTCTCGGAGATCTTGACGCGGAAACGTTTTTCGAGACGCGACAAAAGCTCGACGCGCTCGAGACTTCCGAGTCCCAGCTCCTTTTCGAGCAGGGAATCGGGCGTCACGCGAAGTGTTGCTCGCGCACCTTTGAGCTCACGAAGCAGGAGGTCCACTTCCCGCAAGACGCCAGCCTCGAGCTTAGAGAGGTCGGTTGCCAGCTTCACGCTCATTGTCAATCAGCCATCATCCATCGGCCATCATCCATCATCGGGGCGCCGCTATCGTAACACCGCATTGACAGCCCCTCTTTCGAACGGTAACCTGAGAATCTCCCTTCGAACAATCACCGTGAAAACGACACCTCCACCCACGCTGCGCATTCCCTTCGTCCGTCGCTGCACGCTCCGGGGCGCGCTCGAGGGGCGCGCCATGCTCTTGGATCTGTCTTTGAAAGGGGTCTATATCGCGGCCAAAGAGCTACCTGGTGTCGGCGATGGGCTCGAGATCAGATTTCGGGTCCCTGGAAACGATCGTGAGCTCGCGATCAAGAGCGTTGTTGCCTGGGTGCAAAAGGTTCAAACACATCCCGTCCACGGGCTCCCACCGGGCTTCGGAGCCACGTTCGAGAGACTCGAGCTCGAGGATGTCCGGGTCATGGCGAGAGCGATCCAAAGCTACTGCTTGTCGAGCCCCCTCTACCGTCAATATTTGTGACCGAGCGCCATCCGCACCGCTTCTTCCGGATTCGCGGCCTCGAGCACACCTTCGATCTCCCAACTACCCAGTCCCACGACGGGTTTGCCCAGCGTCAATGCCATCGCGATCTCCGATAGCGTGCCGTAGCGGCCAGGCATGGCCACCACCGCGTCGGCCGTGGCTACGATGAGATAGTTTCGGAAATCACCGAGTCCGGTGGCGACGGCGCAATCGATGTAGGGGTTGGCGTCGCGCCGTGAGTTTCCTGGCAGAATGCCCAGAGTGTGGCCGCCTTTTTCGCGAGCCCCTTTCGCCGCTGCTTCCATGATCCCGCCAAGCCCTCCACACACGAGGGTCGCTCCCGATTCCGCAATGGCCGCGCCAACCGCCTCGGCTTCGCTTGCCGCGTCCCGGCTCGGCCGCGATGCCCCCACAACCGCTATTTGAAGGCGCATGTTTCTCCTTTGCTCCACCCGTTTGACAACAAACGTTGTTTGGCGGAACATATACCAAAATCTGACTTTACGGGTTCATCCCAACGTGCGCGGAGGTTATCCCAGCCAGGCAAGCTAGTATGGACGCGTCTGATGCATTGGGAGCATGCCGCGGTGCATTTGCGGTCTTCTTGTGCCCAGAGCACTTAAAGTGCGGGAAAAACACCTCATCGTTCGGGCGCTCTTCGAGCAGTTGGTCCACGTATTCCAGCACGCGCTTTCTCCTGTCGAGCAAAGCCTTCATCTCATCGTTGTCCAGATAGCAAGTGGTGCTTCCGCCATTAAGTGTTGGTGAGATGACGCTAAGATTTTACGCTGCATTAAATTACAGCCAAAATAGCGCGCGCGACCTTCGCCGCACGCTAAATGGAGTGTAAGCGCTTTTTTTGCAAAGGGATACGTACACATCACCAACAGCAAACAGCGCAAGCACCCGTAAAACTCCGCTGGATGAATTCGAGGTTTGGCCAATTCGAATTCCGCTATTCGCCTTCTCCTCAGGCGCGATCTAGGCGTAGAGCGTCTTCTCATTGTCTGCGCGATTAAGTGAAAAAACGACACGATAAGCCCCAAAATCGCCCCAAATTGCACGCTAAGGACCTGTTTTGCTCTCTTTTTGATGGTTTCCAGCCAAGAATCGGAAGCTCCACTCAAGCCTCCCGACTGCGATAGCCGGAAAGATGTTCCCGTCGACGAACATTCGCTGATGAGACGTAAAGCCTTTTGCGACAATGAGTAACGGTCGGAGCCGCCTCCGGAGGGTTTACGACACGGCCCTCTTTCAAGCGTCCAAGAGGTTGAGATTGCCGTATAGAAAATTTGATTGAAGCAAATTCGATTCCGACTCGAACGACCACCCGTCGATGAGGCGTGCGGGGACTAGCACGTGACGAAGGCCGTTAAATCACTGTAGGGGAATCGGATAGAACGACGTGGGCATCATGGTTGAAACCCGAGAGCACGGAAAACAGCCTTATCGCGAAACTCGAAGAACCCCTTGTACGGTAGGAAAAACTCTAAAAACTCGAAACCTCCTGAATCTCCACTGGCTTTTCTGTTTGAGGATTTCCGCCAAAAGCTGGACCACCTTTTGCCGAGACCGGATAGCTCCAACCTGCACCATCCAGGCTGGCCGTAAGGGGAAGAATATTTCGCAACTCGTACTTTTTCATTGGCTCTATCTTTCTGGTGTCGTGCTCGCGTTCCTCAATTGACGCTAATAATGACGGCGGTGGTATAGGTGATATCGACGCGGTCGCCCACCTTGACCCCTTCAAGGTCTGGTCGCCCGAGCGACAGTCGAGGTTGACGCGCGTCTCGCGCGCATGAATGGTCGTGCGCCCACTTTTTGCGGCCGCGTCCGTGCCCTCCGCGGGAATACTATTGGTCTTGAACTGGTCTGCATTCCCAATCGCGCTGAAGTCCTCGATGAAGTCGACCTTCGCGTAACCGCCGATTTTGAGAGAAAGGTCGGTCCACGGGATCCGGATCGACTTGGGAATGATTCCTTCCTCTACCGCCTTCGGCGTCGGAGGCTCTTCCTTCTCGTGAGTGATGGGTTTCCAATGGCCGTCTTTCTTTCGGGGAGCTTCCTGACCTGGCTGATCGGCAGGTGTCTGCTCTCGCGCGGCCGCTTGCGGATGGCTCGCCGTGTCGTTCGAGGCGCCCACAGCCTCCAACTTCAGAAATCCACAAACAACGAAACCCGAAATCCCCCGCACGAGCTGCATCTCGGTCTCTTCCTTTTCAGTCACTTCACCCTATCTGCCGTAGGTGAAGACATGCCGTATCTGTTTACCGCTGACGCTGGGGTAGGGGCTGGACAAAAGCGGCCGCCCCGGCTATCCTGCAGTGCACGTTCAGGTCCTGGAGGCAGTCGGTTCGCGAACTGGGCGAACGGGTTGAACGGCTTGAGGGCGAGCTGGGTAGACTGAACATGGAGAACGCGGATCTCAAGAGTCAGTTGAAGGAACGGGACGCCCGGATTGCCAAGCTCGAGAGCGTGCTCGAGGAATCACGGCGCGCTGGCAAGCGCCAAGCCGCACCCTTCTCCAAGGACAAGCCGAAACGGGACCCGAAGAAGCCCGGACGCAAGCCGGGGTCTAAGTACGGGCGGCAGGCCGTCCGAGCGGTCCCAGTTCCCGACAAGACCTTCGAGGCTCCGTGCCCGGAGCAGTGCCCGTGCGGAGGTAAGGTAGGAGCGGAAGGGAGCATCGATCTGTACCAGGTCGACATTCCGCCCATCCAACCCGAGACCTGGAAGTTCGTAGTGGGTCATGGCCACTGCCAGGAGTGTGGTCGGCGTGTCCGTGGCCAGCATCCGCTGCTGATTTCGAAGGCGTTCGAGGTGGGCACGGTGCATTTCGGGCCCAGGCTGCTCGCCTTCGCCGCGTTCCAGAAGATGATCTGCGGGGTGTCGTACGACAAGATCCGCCTGGGATTCGAGCAGATGCTGGGTTTCCCCGTGGCGCGCTCCACATTGTGTCGTGCCATGCGGCGTCTTGCCCGGCGTGCCAAGCCCACCCGAGATGCCTTGGTGGAGGCGCTGCGGGCCAGCCCCGTCGTCTACGCCGATGAGACGGGCTGGAAGCAGGGAGGTCGTCGGGTCTGGCTGTGGGTCTTCACGAACCTGCGCGAGACCGTCTACGAGATCCTTCCGGGCCGTGGTTTCGAGCAGGCCGCCTCGGTGCTGGGGAAAAACTACGCGGGCACCCTCGGGGTAGACGGCTGGGCCCCCTACCGTTGCTTCAAGGAAGCGACGCTACAGACCTGCTACAACCATCTGCTGCACCGTTGCCACGAGCTACTGGAGACGGCCACGCGCGGGGCGGTGCGCTTCCCACGCTTGGTCAAGGCCATCCTCCGGCACGCCCTCGCCTTGCGCGATCGGCGCGATGCTGGCGAGATCAGCCCGCATGGCCTGCGCGTTGCCAAGGGACTCCTCCAGGCGAAGATGAACCGCCTGCTGCACGGCCGATTCACCAATCCTGCCAACCAGCGATTCGCGAAACATCTGCGACGCTATCGGGACAACCTCTTTGTGTTCCTCGACCGTGCGGACGTCGAGGCCACCAACTATCCCGCCGAACAAGACATTCGCATCGCCGTGGTCAACCGCAAGACCTGCGGAGGCGGCAACCGTACCGCGAAAGGGGCACAGGCCCAGTCGATCCTCATGAGCGTCCTCCAGAGCTGCTGTCACAAAGGGATCCGCGTGATCGACATCGTCACGTCAATCCTTCGTGCTCCCGACAACACCCCCGTCCCCTTGGTCAACCCAGAGCGGTAAACAATTACGATCTCACCTACTTGAGCTCCATAACTGCCTCGGCTCTCTCAATCGCCGGCCTCCTCTTACTCGCTTTCGGTGCGGACTGGCTCGTACGCGGATCGTCCCGACTCGCGACCTATTTCGGGGTGAGCCCGCTGCTCGTTGGTCTCACGGTTGTCGCTTGTGGAACGTCGTCGCCCGAGATCGTAGCGAGCGTCATCGCGGCGCTCAGCGGCCATGCGGAGATGACGGTGGGGAACGTGCTCGGGAGCAACATTGCCAATGTCGGGCTCATCCTCGGATGTGCCGCGATCATGGCACCTCTGAAAGTGGCGGGTTCCGTGCTCAAGCGCGAGCTTCCGCTTCTTCTCGGCGTGACGGGGCTTCTGTTCGTCTGCGCGTTGCGGCTCGAGCTCGGGCGTGGCGTGGGGCTCTCGTTCCTCGCTCTTCTGGTCTTGTTCAACTATCTGTCGATCCGCTGGGCTCGCGGCGACGCGCCACCAGCCCGAGAGGGGCCGCCTGCGCATAGCCTCGCCTCGAGCTCGGCGTTCACCGCCTTGGGTCTCATCCTTCTGTTCGGCGGCGCGCAACTTCTCGTTACGGGCGCGGTCTCGCTCGCACGGTCGATGGGCCTCTCCGATTTCATTATCGGCGCCACGCTCGTAGCGGTGGGCACGTCCATGCCCGAGCTTGCGACCGCCTTCGTCGCGGGTCTTCGCGGTGAAGCAGATCTCGTCGTGGGTGCGATCATCGGCAGTAACATGTTCAACATTCTGGGCGCGATCGGGGTCTCCGCGACCTTGCGAACGCTTCCCATCGACGAAAAGCTGTTCCATTTCGAGCTTCCGGCGCTCCTCGGCTTCACGCTCTTGATGGCGGTCTTTCTGTACACGGGACGGCGGATCGTGAGGTGGGAGGGGATCGTGCTCCTCTGCGGCTACGCCGTGTTCATGGGATTTCTCTTCCGTTAGTGGAGCTCTCGTCTACTCCCAATTGCGCTCGTCTCGGATCGGCGCCGCGTCGTTCGCGAGCGCATTCGGCGGCACGAGCTCGACGTCGACGCGGAGCTTGAGCTGGTTGCGGAAACTCTGGGCGAGCACCTCGACCTCAACTTCAACGTCGGCTTCCACGCGGATTACCATCGCGTCGCGGCGATCCACGCGGCTCACGATCGCCTCGTAGCGGGGCACTTTGCCGAGCGCCGATGCAAGCGCTCGCGCGATCGATCGCGGGTGGACGAACATCCCCCGCACTTTTACGCCCTCGCCCACCCTTCCTTGGAAGCCGAGAAGCCGCGGGGTCGTGCGTCCGCACGCACAGGGTGTCGTGTCGAGTGCCGATCGATCGCCGGTACCGAAACGCACGAGCGGATAGACTTCGTTCTGTGTGCTGACGATGACTTCGCCTGTTGGCTCAAGCACCTCGACGACGCGGCCGGGCGTGATATGCCAGCCGCGCGACGCTTCGCATTCGAACGCAATCGCGCCGACATCGGCGGTGCCGTAACCTTCGCGGACCGACACGCCGAACTCACGCAAAAGGTCCTCTCTGAGCGACGCCGAAAGCGGCCCGCCGCTGACGAAGCCGCGCTCGAGGCAAACGTCGATGCTCTTCTCCCGCGCGCGATCCAGAAGCGTCCAGATAAAATCCGGTGTTCCGCAATAGCCGGTGCTCCGTGAGCGCGCCAGCAGGTCGACTTGTGCATCTGTATTCCCGACACCGCCAGGGACGACGGTACAGCCGATCGCGCGGAGACCTTCTTCCATCATCGCCCCCGCCGGCGTCAGATGGTAAGAGAAGGTGTTGTAGACCGTGTCGCCTCGACGAAAGCCCGCGGCCCAGAGGGCGGGCGCCCAGCCCCAGAAGTCCGGGCCCTCTCCTTCGGGATCGAGGATCGGGCCGGGAGACAGGAAGACACGCTTCAACGTCTTGGGGTCGCGCGCCAGTAACCCTCCGAAGGGTGGCGACGCTTCCTGCAGCTCGGGCAGGTCGTCTTTCGACAGCACCGGCACCTCGGCCAAGGCAGCGACGGAGCGGATGTCCCCGGCGACGAGTCCCGCGCGCTTCAGACGACTCGGAAACTCTTCGGTGTACTCGGCGGCATAGGCCACGACGTTGCGCACGAGCTGGTCTTGATAAACCAGCCAAGCTTCGGCTTCTGCGGCTTCAATCTCGGGCTCGTAGATGGGATTCACGACAACCAGCGCTTTCGCCGGCGATAGTGTTTGACGGCGCGATAGGACTTGCGCCCACCGAGCTCCGAAAGGCCGAGATAGAACTCCTTCACGTCCGCGTTCTTGCGGAGCTCTTCCGGTTTGCCTTCGAGAACCACACGGCCGTTCTCCATGACGTAGCCGTAATGCGAGATGTCGAGCGCGCGGGCGGCGTTTTGCTCGACGAGAAGAATCGTCGTGCCGTCCGCTTCGTTGAGGCGGCGCAAAACGCTGAAGATCTCTTCGACGATGAGCGGAGCGAGGCCGAGAGACGGCTCGTCGAGCAGCAGAAGCTTGGGCTCTGACATCAGAGCACGGCCAATAGCGAGCATCTGTTGCTCACCGCCCGAGAGAAAGCCGGCGAGCTTCTTGCGACAGTCGCTCAAACGCGGAAAGGTATCGAGCACCTTGTCGAGGTTCATCGAGGTGCGGGTGTAGGCGCCCACGCGCAAGTTTTCTTCGACGGTGAGATGCGCGAAGACGCGGCGGCCTTCCATCACTTGAAAGACACCGCGCCGGACGACGTCGTGAGGCGCCAAACCGTGGATGGGTGTACCTTCGAGCTCGATGGAGCCGTCGGTGACCTCTCCGTCTTCCGGCGCCAATAGGCCCGAGATCGCTTTGAGGGTCGTCGACTTCCCGGTGCCGTTCGTGCCGAGAAGACAAACGATCTGCGCTCGGCCGACTTCGAGAGAAAGCCCGCGGAGCACGAGCACGACGTTGTCGTAGACGACTTCGACGTTATTCAGACGGAGCATGGCGAAAGTCCGTCAGTGGCACCCAGTGGCCTTTTTCGACTCGAAACAAGCGCATGCCTTTGGAGCCGCGATGGTTCTCGCCCGTAAACGTAATCGGAAACGTCACACCGCCGGTGTCGAAATTGGCGAGCCCCTCGAGCGCCGCTTTGACGTTCTCGCCGGTGAGTGGCAAGCGGTCGTGGACGACGCGACGGATGCCCTCCGTCATGACCGCCATCGTCCACCATCCCTGCCCGTACGGCACACCTTGGTCTTCGAGCGCACTCCCGTCTTTCTCCAGGAGATAAGCTCGCGCCATTTCGAGCCCGCTCACGCCCGCGGAAGTTGCCGGCGCAAAAGGCATCGCCCCGACGACACCTTCGCTCGCCTCTCTCGCGAGCTCGACGAGAAGCTCATTGGCGCACCAGTTCAAACAAAAGAAGGGGATCGTCATCGATAGGCGCGCGGCGTTCTTGAGCATGACGGAGACCGGACCGGACGTGTTTTGAAAAAGGATGTACTCCGCACCCCATTCGCGCACGCGCGTGAGCTCCGAGGTAAAGTCCGTGCTGCCTCGCGGCATCTCCTGCGCCATCAGCTCGATGCCTTGGGCCGCGGCGTAGTCGCGTCCGAGCTGCTGGTAAGGCGACAAGCCGAATGGCGAGGCGTGGTGAAGAAGTGCTATTTTCGGGCTTCCCTCCGGATGATTCTCGACAATCCAGTCGACGACGATCAGAAGCTGATCGCTATAAGTCGTGCCCGCGAGGAAATTGTAGGGCGCTTCCGCTGGATCGCCGAGCACGTGCGAATAGGACGCCGACATGAACGGCACCTGATCGTCGGCGATGCGCCCGCGAAGAGCTTCTGTGTCTCCGGTACCCCAGCCCATGAAAGCCACGACGCCTTCGCTGACGAAGTCGCTGTAGAGCTGCTCGGCGCGGTCGACCCGATAGCCGTAATCCTGATACAGGAGCTCGATCGGGCGGCCACCGATGCCGCCTTCGCTGTTGACCCAGCCGACATAGTCGCGGACGCCGTCGGCATAGATCGTCCCGACATCCGAAGTGGCGCCGGTGAGCGCGAAGATGGCGCCGACGAGGATGGCATCGTTTTCGTTCGAACTTTCGCCGCCTCCGCACGCCATGCAAATCGTCAGCGCTGACGCACAGAGGAGTCTTTTATCCATGGGAGATTCTAGTAGGAAAACGGCCGCGGGCGGAAGTAATCGCATCCCCAAAAAGACAAGTATAGTTGACTTATTGTCTGCGTTGCTTTACACTTCGGTTCTCGAGTGAAGAGGATGAACGATGATGGAGCAGGCCAAACGATCACTTTGGGTGTAGTGTGCGATGAGCGAGCGGGATCGCCGGAATCAGTTGCGACTCGTTGGCTGGATCTTCGCCTGGGCGGCCGCGTGGGTGCTGGCCAGCGCCGGGATCGGTAGAGGCTGGGTGCCGGCGGCGCTCCAGCGATCACGGTCACGCTATTGCATGTCCTTCTCGGCGGCGCGATGATGTTGGCCTTCCGGAGGTTTCTGCGGGAGGCGGATGAGTTGCAGCGGAGGATTCAGCTGGAAGCCCTCGCCTTGGGCTTCGGCGCCGCAGTGGTCGGAGCCGCGGCTTATCGGCTCCTCGAGCGCGCCGGCGCCACCGATGTCTCCGATGTCTCCGACGTGATTATGATCTTGGCGGTCGGCTATTCGGTCGGGGTTATTGCGGGCCAACGGCGATACGCGTGAAGAACCGGCTCAAGGTTCTGCGCGCCGAGCGAGACTGGACTCAGGCTCAGCTGGCTCTGGAGCTGGACGTCTCGCGCCAGACCGTCAACGCCATCGAGACCGGCAAGTTCGATCCGAGCCTTCCTCTGGCGTTTCGCATCGCCGACCTGTTCGAGCTGTCCATCGAAACAGTGTTCAGGCCTAATGGGCAGGAACACACCTGATGTCGCGGCGCCCGTTACTCTGGTTGCATGCCTTTTGACGCTGGCGATAACATCGGCACCTCGTTATGCTCGATCGGGCGGCCTTTCTCAAAGCCAATACGCTTCTCGCCAAACTGCCGACCGATATCGTCTCCGATCTCGCGAGCCGGATGCGCGAGGTGCGAGCATCGGCAGGCGAGGTAATTTTCAGCGAAGGCGAGCCCGGGGACGCGGCGTATTTCATCGTCGAGGGTTCGCTCTTTGTCGAGAAAGACGGCATCCGCATCGTCGAGATGTCGACGGGAGATTGTGTCGGAGAGTTCGCCCTCATCGACGAAGGGCGGCGTAGTGCCACCGCGATCGCGAAGACGGATGTTCTGCTTCTCGAGTGGCGCCACGCCGAGTTCGAGAGGGCGCTGACGCTCGGTAGCTCCGTCGCGAAGGGCATCTTCCAATACCTCATCTCTAAGCTCCGTCGCGACGTGGCGCTTCAAGTATCAGCCGGCCTCGAACGTGAGCGTTGGCAGCAGGATCTGAAGCGAGCCCACGAGATTCAAATGGCGATGCTGCCGCAGGGAGATCTCCTCATCGAGCACGCCGAGATTTCCGGTTACTGCATGCCTGCCGCCGATGTCGGTGAGGATTACCACGACTACGTGGAGCTTGGGCCGGACGCCACCGGTGTCATCCTCGCTGACGTGACCGGGCACGGCTTCTACGCGGGCCTGCTCGTCGCCATGGCAAAGAGCTGTTTGCATACGCAAGCCAAGATCGATGCCTCGCCGGGCGCGGTCATGGCGGCGATGAATTGGACCGTGTTTCATTCGGTGCAAACCGGGCTCTTGATGAGCGGCTGCTACGTGCGTCTCGAGCACAAAACGCGCACGTTGAGCTATGCGAATGCGGGGCATCCTTTTCCGTTCCTCTACCATCGGGCCTCCGACCGCATGGACAGGCTCGAGTCGACGGATCTGCTTCTCGGCATACCGGGCTTCGAAGACATGGCGTTCTCCGCCCGCGAGAGACAGTGGGAGCCGGGCGATCTCCTCGTCCTCTTCTCGGACGGCATTCACGAAGCGCTTTCGAGCGACGACGAAGAGTTCGGCGAAGCTCGTCTCGAGCGCGTGATCTTGGACGCCAAAGACGAGGAGCCGAGAGAGGTGCGCGACCGGATCTTGCGCGCCGTCGCCGAGCACTCACGCGGCGTTGCGCCAGCGGACGACGTGACCGTCGTCGTGGCGAAGGCCCGTTAGCGCCTTATTTTTGGTTTACTGAACGGGCACGAGCCGCGTCAGCTCTTCGAGCCAGTTCTGAACGTACTTTGTAGACCAAATATCGCCGGCCCCAATCATCCCCAAAATCTCGTAGGCCCCGAGCCTCGTTCCAACCGCCAACGACATGGGCTTCATTTTATCCCTAAAACCAACGACGAATGACGACCCCGTGAGTGCCATAATGCTCTGGGTACGCCGAGGAGCAAAGAGATGACCGATATTGGCCCGGAGCTGTCAGCGTGGATAACGGATCACCATTGTTCTTACGACCTCGCACCGATTGTGGAGCTTCAAGAAGGGGACCGCGCCGAAGTCGGCTTCGAGCTCAACTTGCACGCCGAGCTTCCCTGGAAGGGGGAGTCGACGCCCGAGCTGCGGGCCAAGGCGACCGAGATTCGGGAAAAGCTCACCGAGCTCGTTAATGCGCTCGTTCCGAAGGCGTCCGAGAAGGCGCGCTTCGAGATCGCGCCCTTTCGACGCGCGGTCAGGTTCGCGGGAGGAGGAGGTCTCCCCAAGATGACGCGCACGGTACGCATCTTCCATCGCGATTTCCGAAACCTGGAGCCCGAGGATCGTGCAAAGTTCGGTCCGTTCGAGGAGCGGCTGCGCTCACTGGGTTTCAAGAGATCCTGAACCCCTGACCCTGAGTCAGCAATGCCTTACGTCAGACTGAGGCTTTCCCGGCTCTCACCTCCGGCAGCCACATCGCGGGATCTCAACGGTGTTGGTCGATCAGGATCGTATCCCCATCGAGATCGACGAGCATCAAGCTGGCGGGTCCGGTCGTCGATTCGTCTGCCTCCGACGTCAAGGTGAGACCGTCCTCTTTGAACCGCTTCTGCAAATCGCGTATGTCGGTGAACGCCTCTGGATGATCGCCATCACGTGACCAGCCGGGATTGAACGTCATGATGTTCTGCTCGAACATGCCCTGGAACAAGCCGATCGTCGCGTCACCGTTGCGAAGGATGAGCCAATTCTGGGCCGGATCGCCGCCTATCATGGTGAATCCGAGCTGCTCGTAGAACACGCGGGATGCGCTGAGGTCTTTGACGGCGAGGCTGATTGAGAAGTTACCAAGGTCCATTGTCTGAGTGCTCAGATCGAAATTAACAGAGAACCGATGATGTTCGCGGAGACTCGGACGTCGCCAACTGCGCCGGTCTTCGAGATGCCTCTGGCTGCCTGAACAACAGTTGATAGCGGAAGCACCCTAGGAGCTATCGATATCGCCAGTATTGAGAAACCGAGCGGGCGATTGCCCGGAGTCTGAGGAATGTTACCCTTCTCATGCAAATGAAAGATAGGGAAAAAAACGTAAAAAACATGGCGTTGGGAATCGCTGGGCAAGCCTGAATCCCAAGCGATCGTCGGGGAGTAAATTGGATCGACAAAGGGTCCGTGCGTGCCCCGAACTGATTCATGCACAACGCCAGGCGCAACAGGAAGTTGATCGGACCGGGCATCGCGAAATAGCATAGGTTACCTATTTCGCTTGGGAGGCTCTGCCATGTATCTGCTCCTTCGGCTCTTTTCACTGTCGCTGTTGCTCGCCGCCCCCACCTCCGCCGCCGAGCGATTCGGGCTCGACCACATCGGCAGGATCGTGCGACTCTCCGATCCACAGATTGCTCCTGACGGCCGCTCTGTCGTCGTGACCGTCTCCCGGGCAAATTTCGACGAGAATCGCTACGATGTGGAGCTCGTGCTCGTCGACGTGGCCACGAGCGCCCAGAAGGTGCTGACGCGCCGGCGGGTCTCGCAACCCCGTTGGACTCCTTCCGGTTCGAGTTTGGCTTTCCTTTCGCAAGTGGAGGGCAAAGCCCAGATTTTTGTACTTCCCATCGATGGTGGCGAAGCGACGCAGATCACGAAAGCCCCGATGGGGGTAGGGTCCTACTCGTGGCGCCCGGACGACGGGGCTTTCGCCTATCTCTCGGAAGAGGAACCCGCAAAGCGCGAGGGAGAGGAGCGACACAACCGCTCCTTCGAAGCGGACGTGAACTACCTGTTGAGGGAAGCGCCGCGACCTCATCATCTCTGGGTCGTCCCGGCCGGCGGCGGAGAAGCCACGCGGCTCACCTCAGGCGAGTGGTCCGTTGCAGCAGGGTTGACGCCCGGCAGCGCGGCGGCGCCTTCTTGGTCTCCGGACGGCAAGGCGATCGCCTTCGCACAGCAGCCCGGGCCCGGGCCGAGGTACATCAACGATGTCAGTATCCGCATTCTCGAGCTAGCCACCGGGTCGATCCACCCGCTCAACAAGCTGGAGCAGCGCATGACGGCGGCAGCGTTCTCGCCGGACGGCGAGTTCGTTTCCTACTCGTTCCCTCGCGACGGCGACAGCCGTTTCGTCAACGAGGTTTTCATCGCCCCTGCGGAAGGAGGGGACGGACGCAGCCTCACCCGTGATCTGGATCGGAACTTCCGGACCTCCCGCTGGATGCCGGACAGCCGCTCGCTTCTCATCAGAGCCAACGACGGAACCACCGCAGGTCTCTGGATTCAGCCTCTCGAAGGCCCCGCACGCCGGCTGGATACGGGCAGCGCCGTCCCAGCGTCAAGCCTAACCGTTTCACGTTCTGGCCAGATTGCCTTGCTCGCCAGTGAACCGGACCGTCCCTCTGAGCTCTATTTTCAGGCTGCACCGGAGAGTAAGCTCGAGCGCCTGACAGACTTCAATGCTCATATATCGGCGCTCGATCTGGGCGAACGGGAGCCCATTCGTTGGCGTGGTGCGGACGATTTCGACATGGACGGCGTTGTGACCTTCCCGCCCGGCTATCAGCCGGGCCGGCCGTATCCTCTCGTCCTCTTCATCCACGGAGGTCCCCGCGGGACTTCCACCGTGGCCTTCTCGGCGCGCGCCCAGTGGCTCGCGTCGCACGGGTGGGTGGTTTTCCAGCCCAACTACCGCGGCAGCGACAATCTAGGGAATGCCTACCAGGCTGCCATCTGGAACGACGCGGGCGCAGGGCCCGGGCGCGACATCATGTCCGGAGTCGATCTGCTGATTGAGCAAGGCATTGCGGATCCCACCCGTATGGCGGTCTCAGGCTGGTCCTATGGGGGTTACCTGACCACTTGGCTGCTCGGCAACTACCCAGACCGCTGGCAGGCTGGTGTCGCGGGCGCCCCTGTCACCGATCACATTGATCAGTACGTCCTCAGTGATATTCACTCCCCAGTCACGACCTACTACGGCGGCTCGCCCTTCACGGACCCGAAGCGCCTCCAGGCTTACCGCGACCAGGCTCCGATCACCTACGCGTCACGCATCAAAGCGCCCACCCTGGTGCTCTGCGACACGGGCGACCAGCGCGTACCGATCATGGAATCTTTCATCCTCTACCACGTCCTTCGGGACAACGGCGTGAAAACGAAATTCATCGCCTACCCTGTCGCCGGCCACTCACCCTCGGACCCGGTTCACCGGCGCGACATAGACCGACGTTGGGCGGACTGGCTGACGGAACACCTCGCCGCAGATGCGCCCTAGCCACGACAGCTTATGCTGCAGCACGGTGCTACTGCTCGAACCCGCTAATCCTGCCGGTAATTCCGGGTCCTTTTCAGCGCTGGCTGCGTTGCTGCGCCCTAAGTGATTGAAACTAGGTTGATGTCGCGCCGCCTCTGGTGTGAAGTAGAGCGCAACGTCCAAGTTTCTTTGAGAGAACGCCGTGTCGTCGCGGCGCATCGTTGACATTCCGACCAGCGCAAAGAAGTGTGAAAATCACGGGTTCTAGCTATGCCGGCCTGGTGTCTTCGGCGATAATCAGCCATGCGGACGCCGCGCCATCGCACGGTCGTCAGAAGTGGTCAACAAGGAGCTTCACGATCATGAACCTTCCTCGATACTCGTCACCGCCGGGAAGCAGCAATCGGCGATCGGTGGCTCCACCGCCGCCCCGATCTCCTGTGGCGTCAAGCTCGATGGCATGTGAAGCACCCAGAGGTGATCGTTGTCGTCGACGAACAGCCCTCTGATGTCTCCCCAGATCCAGTCGTTCGGAAGCGTCGGAGGCCACGTTGGATCCACCTCGTAGATGGGAAGATGGCCCGCTGTCGGCGAGCCGGGAGCCGACTGGGCGTTAGCAGTCTGGGCACCGGCTTGGCTGGCCACAAGAAGCACCAGGCCGCCAGTTCTCGAGCTCGATCCCGAGGGCAAGGTTCTTCGAACCTGGGGTGGCCCCGGTGAGGGCTACACCTGGTATGACCAGGAGCATGGGATCTACATCGATCACAACGGGTTCGTCTGGACGGGCACGAGCAACGGGTTCCACGTTATGAAGTTCACGCAAGACGGCGAGCATGTGATGACGATCGGCGAGCCGGGCGTTAACAAGGGGAGCGATGATCCGGACCACCTGGGCGGGCCGGCAAATTTCTACGTCGAGCCGAAGACGAACGAGATCTTCATCGCGGACGGGTACCGCAACAAGCGCGTGGTGGTCTACGACGCCGCGACCGGGAAATATCTCCGTCACTGGGGCGCGTACGGAAAGCCACCGGACGACGACTACAAATATGAATATCCGGTCAAGGTGGACGATCCGCCGCCGCAGTTCTCCACCGTTCATGGCATCGCCGGTACCAAGGACGGTTTAATCTATGTAGCCGACCGCCGCGGCAGCCGCATCCAAGTCTTCCGGCAAAACGGCGAGTACTTGATGGAGCGATTCGTTCGTCCGGAGACAGGCCGATCGGGGACCGGATTCAGTCTCCAACTCTCGCGGGATCCAGAGCAGAGCCTTCTGTACCTCATGGACGGCACGAACCAGCGTGTCTGGATATTGCGGCGCAAGGATTTGAAGATTCTGGACAGATTCGGGAAGCCGGGGCGCCAGGCGGGCGAGTTCATTCGGGCACATATGATTTCGATTGACTCGAAGAACAGAATGTACACGGGTGAGGCGGGAAACGGTAGGCGGATACAAAGGTGGATCCTCAAAGGGACCAAACCCGCCGCGAGCGTCGAGCCGCCGGCGCAATAGCCGAGGCCCCCACGCCGCGAAGGCGGCGGGCATCGTCGCGTTCAGCGCTTCAACTTTTTCTCAGTTCTCGGCGGGTGCGAGCCGCTTCAGTTCCTCGAACCAATCGAGGGCCACGACGAATTCGGGCCCGTTGGCGCTAGCGCTCTCCTTGACCATCAGGAAGCGCTCGACGTCGGCGGAGATGTCGTAAGTGCGTCCCATCCCACCTTTGCCGATGGGCGCCACGACTTCGTACGGACCGAGGCGAGCTCCTGCGGTTAGAGTCACACGTGGAAATGTATCGATATCGTTGAGTCGATACAACTGGGCAGGCGCTCGTCGCGTCCCGTCACTATTTCAAGGACCTTCACACCCGAGGACGAAATCGATGGCGCGACATACTCGGAGCATTTTGTCGTCGTCCAGTTTGGCAACGCGTCGTCCCATGCTGGTTTGAGCCACGGTGACGATGTTGTGAAGATTGACGACGCACGGCCCCTTCATGCCGTCTTCGACGTCGAGCGCCACCTCCGAAGCAACGCCCCGAATTGTCGAGGTGATCGGAGCGACCGTGACCCTTGTAAGGTATTCGATAGATCCTACTCGCGTGAGCAGCAGAACCGGCCTCGACTTGTTGGGACGCGAGAATTTGTAGAGACGGATCTCGCCGCGTTCTAGTCGTCGGGCCAATCGGCGACCCTTTCCCATCGATGCGCCTCTTCGAGCTCATCGGGTAGCCGCTCGTAGGCCGAACGCTCTTGATGCTCCAACTCTTGGAATCGGCTTTTTTTCAGGTACGACCGCAGAGCCTCCCTAATGAGCGCCGAGCGGTTGGCGTTCTTCTTCGCGGCAAGCTCGTCGGTGAGCCGCAAAAGGGCGTCGTCCAACACTACCTGAATCGTTGCCATGTGATTGTGTAGTATATTCCACACCCAACTCCACAGTCAAGTTATCTTCAAATGCGTAAAGGGTTTAGTTGTCCGTCGGGAAGCACTTTGATCGCAACATCACGTTCTAGCTTCGTGTCGCGCGCCCGGTAGACCTCGCCCATCCCGCCCTTTCCGATGGGCGCGACAATCTCGTAAACGCCGAGCTTCGTTCCTGCGGACAGAGGCATCGCATGTGATTCTATCCATGCAGACGCGATGGAGCGAGCGGCGAGACGAACTCGCTACGTGGACATCCCGCGTGCCGCCACCGGCCACACCGCCTCGACACGATCGTTTCGGACCGCGTACATGCGGTCGTAGAGGTTCACGACGGGGTCGCAGTGAGAGACGATCACCTCGAGCTTGTCGCCGACTCGGTACGTGCGGCTCGCGTTCTCGTAACGGATCGACCCGAACTCGTCCGAGCCCGATCGATAGGTGATACCGCTCTCGCCTTTCACGATCGGCCACGGCCGGTTGATCGTGCACGCCTTCGCGCCCGCGTCCGTGGTGGCGCGGCCTTCGTACTGGTCGTTCAGCACCGTGGTCAAAATCGTCAAGGCCGGATCGAAATCGGAGTACAGCTCGGGGTCGCTCTCACCGCCGATGGCAAGATACTGGGCATCCATGAAGACGTAGCTTCCCACCTGCACGTCGGTCAAGCCTTCGGTCTGGTGGTCGATGTTGTAAGTGCCCGTCCCACCCCCGCTGAATATCTCGGTGTTCAGCCCGGAACGCTTCAATGACGCCAGGGTTTCAGAGGCAGGCGCGAGCCGCTCGAGCGTTTGTGCTTTCCTCTTTTCGAAGCCTTTGACATGCTGAGACCCGCCGTCGTAACAGAGCATGCCGCGGAGCTTCAAACCGGGGAGCCCGTCGACCTGACGCGCGAGCTCAAGAGCCGGCTCGCCGGGCGTGATACCGGTGCGATGCCCTCCAGGGTCGACATCGATGACAACGTCCGCGACCAAACCGGAAGCCACGGCCGCCTCGGAGAGCGCACGCGCGTTGGCAGGGCTGTCCGTAGCTTGGATGAACTCGTTGCACCATTTGCGCAAAGCCATCGCCCGTTGGATCTTGTACGGCGTCACGTTGGTGGTCGTCATGAGAATCCGGTCGATGCCGTGCTCGAACATCACTTCGGCCTCGCTCACTTTGGCGACACAGATCCCCACCGAGCCACCAGCAAGCTGAAGCCGAGCGATGGCTGGGCACTTGTGGGTCTTGACGTGCGGCCGGCTCGCGATGCGGTTGCGTCGGACCGTCTGCTGCATCGCGCTCAGGTTGGCCTCGAGCGCATCGAGGTCGACAATGAGCGCGGGCGTGTCGAGATCCCACTTCGAGATTCCCACCTCGCGAGCGGACTCCACGGCCACGGCGCGCGGCGCAGCTCCTGAGGCAGTTGTTGAAGAGCCAGCAGTCCAGATGCCCGCGGCACCGGCAGCTTGAATGAATCGACGGCGTGAGACGATATGGTCAGTCATAGTGACACCTGTATATGCGAATCGCCGCGCGATCGCAACGGCCGAGCTCGTCTGTAGCTACCTCCGCCCATCTACGACGGGAAAACAACTCAGGAATCCACTCGGACAATCCTCGCAAACGACCCGGGCGGAGCCTCGTTCCCGAACCGCGCATTGTTTCAAGCGGTGGATCCGCCAGCAGCAGGTGAGCTATCGTCACGATTCAAGGTGAGCTGATAAGGAAACTTGATGCGCCGCGTCATCGCCGTCTTGCTTGCGCTCGTGATCGCAACCGGGGCCGGCCTCTACCTCTATGCTGCTTCGCAGCGTTCATTCGCGACGCGCGAGCAGTTCGAACGGCAGCGACGCGCGGTCTTCGAGCGACATGGCATTCAGGCCCGGTCGCGATTCGTTACTTTGGACGACCCCGCGCTCGCGACGCATTTTCTGGAGTTGGGGAATGGGCGCCGGTGGTCATGATTCACGGAGGAGGAGGCGACTCCTCGGGTTGGACGCCAATCCTCAAGCCGCTCTCACAGGAGTTTCGGCTCCTGATCCCGGATCGGCCGGGTCACGGGCTCACGGACTCCTTCGGCTACTCCGGCATCGACTTCAGGAAACACGCCGTCGCCTTCGTCGAATCCTTTCTGGATTCGCAAGATCTCGATCGGGTCTCGTTCGTTGGCAACTCGATGGGAGGCTTCTTCAGCCTGGCATTCGCGCTCGAATATCCCGAACGCGTGGAGAAGCTCGTGCTGATCGGTGCACCCGCCGGGATCGATATGGAAGTACCGCTCCCGATGAGGGTGATGGCGATGCCCGGCATCAACGACTGGCTCACGACCATCATGTTCGGATTCCGGGGTGACGAGCCGCCGGCCATGCCCTCGTTTCTGGTGGCGCAGCCCAACCGAATCCCTCTCGACCATTTGGCGATGGGCGACCTCGCGGCTCGGCTTCCCGGCGTGCAGCGGAGCTTCCAAAACATGCTCGAGGAAGTGCTCACGCTTCGTGGTTTCAATCCCGCTTACTACATCCGCGATGAGCTGGAACACGTGACAGCGCCGACCCTCTTCATCTGGGGCGACAAGGACGCTTTTGCGCCGCCTGAAAGCGGCGAGGAAGTCGCCCAACGGATGCCGCACGCCCGGTTGGAGGTCATCCCCGACGTTGGGCACTTACCCTGGACCGAAGAGCCCGAGCTCGCCGCGGAGCTGATCGCGAGCTTTCTCCGGAACTGAACGTACTCGAATTCGTAAACAGGTAACGCCCGACGCGGCCGAGATTTAGTTGCGGCTCCGCCGCGCCGTTGCACTAGAATTGCCGCGTGCTCGTCCCCGACCCGAGCGGGGGACTCCGAAGATGGCGGGATCATGACCCGACCGTTCTTGCGCCCTTCCTTTATGAATCGAGACTCCGGGAATGGCGGCGGTGATGCGCGTGCCGAATCGCTTTAGAGCGTTACTGATGTTTTTCAACAGCTTGCGAAAAAAAGTTTGGCAGTCCGGGATCTCGACGCGATTGGACGAGGACGTCGATGACTTCGCCTATCTTGATCGACGATGCCCGCTTTGCATACCAGAGCAACTTCTTGAGCACGGGAATGTCTTGACAACTCCCGCCCGAGAGTTCATCGTCTCGGTCTCTTTTTTTTGGCCTGCAACTCGCGGGTCTTTTACTGCCAATCGAGCAAGAGTTTGAGCGTATACAAAAAAAGGTCTCGATGACAAAGAGCTACACCAAAAGCCCTTGGTTTGGGACACCGTCACTCCTGAGAGCCGCTCTGGCGGTGTTGCTGCTGGCCGGCGTGTCTGCGACGACACGGGCCCAGCGCGGTGCGGTACAGCCGGCAGCTCATGCCGGGCAACAGCCGGTCAATCATCTGCCCAATCCCTACGAAACGCAGCGCGATTGGGGCACGCTGCCGGACGGTCGTAGTTGGGGCTCGGTGAGCGCGGTGCACGTGGATATCGACAATATTCATATCTGGGCTGGCGAGCGCTGTGGCACCAATTCATGCGCTACCTCGGACGTCGACCCGATCGTGAAGCTGGATCCGACTGGCCGGGTCGTGGAATCCTTTGGTGCGGGTCTCATCATCTGGCCCCACGGCATCGACGTGGACTCCGAGGGGAACGTCTGGATCGCCGACGCCCGCTTGGCCAACGAGCGTGAGCTTCAGGAAAACCCGTCCGCGAGCAACCGCGGCAGCGCCGTGCTCAAGTTCAGCCCAACGGGCGAGCTATTGATGACCCTCGGTACGCCTGGCGAGATGGGCGATCCACCCGCACGCTTTACCGCACCCAATGACGTGCTGGTGGCGCCCAACGGCAACATCTACGTGGCGGAGACCCACACCGCCCAGTTCCAGGATGAGCCAGGACCCGACGCCAAGAACCGGATCTCGATCTTTGCGCCCGACGGGACGTTCATCAAGACGTTCGGACAATGGGGGTTCGAAGATGGTGAATTTCGCTCTCCCCACTCTCTGGCGATGGATTCCCAGGGGCGTTTGTTCGTCGCGGATCGCGGCAACAACCGCATCCAGATTTTCACTCAGGATGGCGAGCATCTGGATACCTGGTACCAGTTCAGCCGCATCAGCGGTCTGTTCATCGATCGCAGCAATGACATGCTGTATGCCATCGATTCCGAGTCGGATCCCAATTACAACCCGGGGGGCTGGCGCAAGGGCTTGCGGATCGGCAGTGCGCGCACGGGGCAGGTTTACTACTTCGTGCCCGAGCACGTTTCGGAGCGTTCCTCCGGCATGGGTGGCGTCGGCTCCATGGGCGAGGGCGTCACGGTGGACAAGGACGGTAACGTGTACGCAGGTGAAGTCGGACCTGTCCAGGGCCTTACCAAATTTGTGCCGCGGTTAATCCCGTAGCTCATGGATGCTGGGGTCGCCAAGGGCGACCTCGTGGGGACGGCGTATGAGAGAGACGCCGCTATCGATGCTATGCTGGCGGATCAGCGCCGCCGACTCGACTCCAGCTTCGAGGGCATCGGCGGATCGGACGAGGCGGTTTCCCGGCAGCGCAGCCTAGAATCTGTAGCAGCGTGTGAGCAGGATGTTCGGCACCGATTGAAGATGACCCGCACGATCTCATTCCTTCGAAGCACCCCAAGTCCGGACGACTCCCCGGTCCAGTCATTGGTCTGATGGCTGCGCAAATGGAGTCGGCGCTCCGGCTCTCCGGCACCGTCGGCGCAAACAAAGTCATGGAGTCCGAGTTGCTCCGCCTCGTAAAGCGCTCGCCGTTTCACGTGCGGGTGCCTAAGCCGGCGCGTCAGGGCTCGACCGCACTGCGCTACCCCTTCGACCCCGCGGTTGCCTGGGTTGCAGCCTGCTATCACCGCAACTCATCGCGGATTGGTTGGGAGCTGGTCTCGTCGCCCGCGGTTCGGCTCGAGCCGCTGGTTGCCGACCTGGTCCCGCTGCTGGCCGCGGATTCCCGCCTGCCGCGCGGTCGCTCGGTCACATTCACGGTGGAGGTAAAGGGAGCCGAGGACTTCGAAGCCGGACCGCTACAACTGCGTGGCGCCGTCAAGAGTGCCTTCGAGCAGGCGATGGAGAAACGAGGTGGCCGGGCGGTGGTCCAGAGCCGGGACGCGGATTGGGAAATGCTTGTGCGCCGGGTCGGACCCGAGAACGACCGTCGCACTCTCGTCATCCTCGATCTCGGTCGCGGGCCACGACACCTTCGTGGACAGCGCGTCGCCCAGGGCCCCGCGCCCATGCGCGAGACGCTGGCTGCCCAACTCGTCTTGTTGGCGAACTGGATGCCCCACGTCGAGCCACTGGTCGACCCGACCGCCGGCAGCGGCACCATCGCGGTGGAGGCTGCGCTGCTGGCCCGTGGCTTTGCCGTTCGCAAGCCGGCGGATCTTCCGGCGCTGCGATCGCCCGTGTTTTCCGGCCTTCCGCCCCAGGCGCCTCCGCTATACCCGGATACACGTCCGTACACCCTTGCTTCGGACATCGATGAAGAATGCATCGCCTGGATGATCGGAAACCTGGGCGCTTCGGGCCTCACCGGACGAGATCTAGAGCACTCCATCGTGGTACGTTCCATGAATGCAACGGACCTCACGCCGAAACGGTTCGCGGAGATCCTGCCCGACGCGCCGCGCGATCGCGGTCTCTTCGTCTTCAACCCGCCTTACGGGCGCCGGATGCAGGGAGAGGACGGCGACGTGCTGAGACTCTATCGCGACCTCGGCCGCACGCTGAAACGCTTCGACGGTTGGCGCGCCGCCGTGATCGTTGCCAACGAGGGATTCAAGGCGGCCTTCAATGCCCGGCCCTCCATGGTCAAACCGACCTCTGCCGCCGGACTACGCGCGGAGTTCCTGGTGTTCGACCTGGGAAGGCGACAAGACGGCAAGAGACGGGTGTTCTAGGCCGGCTAATAGGAAAACGGCCAGAGCCGGAAATAGGTCTTCACGTTAGACCAGAGCTTGGCGAGTCCACGAGGCTCGAGAATGAGCACGAGCAAAACGACGAGCCCAAATACACCTTCCTGCACCGCGGGCAAGATCTCGGCGACGGCTGGGAAGCTCGTCTGAAGCGCGCGGCCGGATGTGGCGATGAGCGCGGGCAAGAGTGTTAAGACCGAAGCGCCGAGAAACGAGCCGACGATACTTCCGAGCCCGCCGACGATGACCATCGCGAGATAAAGAATGCTCACCTCGAGCGTGAACCGCTCCCATGTCACGATCGTACGGTAATGCGCGATGAGCGCTCCCGACATGCCGACGAAAAAAGACGAGACCGCGAACGCGGTGAGCTTGTAGCGGAACAGGTTGACCCCGGAAGCTTCGGCTGCGATGTCCTGGTCGCGGATCGCGAGAAAGGCGCGTCCCACCCGCGAGCGAAAAAGATTGGCCGCAAAGAGCGCCGTCCCGCTCGCCGCGAGCACCGCGAACCAATAGAAGCGGAAATCGGTGTTCATCCGTGCGCCGAAAAGACGCGGCGCGGGCACGACGAGCGCTTCGGTGCCGCCGGTAAGCCCCGTCCAATGAGTGACGATCCATTCGACGATCTGCTGCGCTGCCAGCGTTGCTATGGCGAGATAGAGCCCCTTCAATCGAAGCGAAGGCAGGCCGAAGAACACACCGACGGCCGCGGTGAACAAGCTCGCGAGCGGGATGCTGAGCCAGAAGGGAAGGCCCCACTCGATGGTGGCGAGTCCGCTCGTGTAAGCGCCCACCGCCATGAAAGCTCCTTGGCCGAGCGAGATCTGTCCCGTGTAGCCCACGAGGATGTTGAGACCGATGGCGCCGACGGTGGCAATAGCGATCTGGTTCGCGAGCGACAAGCCATAAGAGGTCGCGACGAAGGGAAAGACGATGACCGCGACAGCAAAAAAGCCCATGCGCCACCGCTCGAGCGGCGTGCGGAAGAGCGCCATGTTCGCCGCGTAGCTGGTGTAGAAATTTCCCGAGCGCAAGGCAGCCTACACTCTTTCCATCCGGCGCTTGCCGAACAGCCCATATGGCCGCACTATCAGAACGACGAGCAGAAGCGCGTAGGGCACGAGCGTCTGAACGCCCATACCGACATAGCCGCCCGCGTAGGCTTCTACGAGACCGATGAGCGCCCCGCCGATCACAGCGCCCACTATGGAATCGAGGCCGCCTAGGATAACAACGGGGAACACCCGAAGTCCGATGGTGGTGATGTCTTGGCTGACACCGACGAGACCGGCGAGCAAAATGCCTCCGAGCGCCGCCGCTCCCGAGGCGAGCGCCCACGCGATCGACAGCGTTCGAGGAAGGCTGACTCCCACGCTCATCGCGGCTTGCTGGTCGTCGGCGACGGCCCGCATCGCGAGCCCTTCACGGCTCCGGCGGAAGAACCAGCCAAGAGCGACAAGCGACACCGCTGCCACCCCGATGACGACCGGCCGATCGACGTTCAAAGGAAAGTTTCGCGGCCGCACGCCCCAGATGGCTTGAATCAAGGCGTGCAAGATGCTCGAGAGCGCGACCGTCGCCATGATCATCGAGATGACCGGCTCGCCGATGAGGGGACGGAGGGCGAAGCGGGCAATCGCGACGCCCACGAGCGCGGCCACGCCGAGCGCGAGGCCGATGCCGAGCCATACGGGCAGCCCCAGCGACAGGAAGGCGTAGCCGAGATAGGCTCCGAGAAGAAGGAGCGGCCCTTGCGCGAAATTGATGACGTCGGTGGCTTTATAAATAATGATGAAGCCAATCGCAATGAGGGCGTAAATCATCCCATTGGCGAGACCCGCCAGGGTGAGCTCAGCGAAAACGTCCATCTGCTCAAAGCCTCACGATCGGGATGGAGACCGATATCTGCGCGGAACGTCCGTCCTGATAACGAATTTCGGTCTCGAGCGCGACCGTTGACGCGTCTTCATCGAGCGCCGTGACGAGCTCGCGATAACGCTCCGCTACCGTTCGTCGACGCACTTTGCGGGTACGCGTGAGCTCGGCGTCGTCCGCGTCGAGCTCCTTGTGAAGGAGGAGGAAACGCTTCACTCGCATCGCTTCGGGAAGCTGTTCGTTGACGCGGCGAATCTCCACCGTCAGCAGCTCCACTACGGCTTGTTGTTGGGACAAGTCGACGAAGGTCGTGAACCGGACTTGCCGCCTCTCCGCCCAGTTGCCGACATTCTGGAAGTCGATCGAAACGAGAGCGGTGACGAAGGGACGGCCGTCGCCGCCAAAGACGACAGCTTCTCGAACGTAGGGGCTGAACTTGAGTTTGTTCTCGACGAATTGCGGGCTGAAGGCGGTGCCGTCCTCGAGGTGAGCGACGTCCTCGACGCGGTCGATCACGACGAGCTGCCCATCCGCATCAAGATAGCCCGCGTCGCCCGAATAGAGCCAGCCGTCTCGGAGCACTTCGGCAGTACCGGCGTCATTCTTATAGTAGCCGGCGAAGACCGCCTGGCTCCGCGAGATGATCTCTCCGTCCTCCGTTATGCGAAGCTCGGTTCCGGGGAGGGGCTCGCCCATGGTGTCCGGCTTCACCGCGCCGTTGCGATGCACGACCGAGATGCCGGAGACTTCCGTCTGACCGTAGATCTGCTTCAAGTTCACCCCAAGCTCGTGAAAAAAGCGAAGCGTATCGGGTCCGAGCGCGGCGCCGCCCGTATAGGCGTGTTTCAAACGCCGGAGCCCGAGCCCGTCGCGAATCCAATAGAGGCAGACGAGCTCCGCGAGGCTTTTTCGAACGCCCGAATGGTGCCCGTCGAGAGCCCAGTCGAGCACGCGGCGCTTCAGCCAGGTCGCATCCTCTCGTTTCATTTGCACTTCCGACAAGAGGCTCTCCCAAATCCGAGGCGGCGAGAACATGACGTGCGGCGCAATCTCGCGAAGGTCTTCCGTGACCGTCTCGGGCTCCTCGGGAAAGTTCACCGTCGCGCCGGTCACGAGCGCGGAAGACACCGACATCATCTGCTCTCCTACCCAGGCGAGCGGAAGAAACGACACGAGCTCGTCCCCCGGTCCGAGCGGATCGACCGCCATCAAGCTCGTTGCCATCGAGACGAGATTGCGATGGGTCAGCATCGCGAGCTTGGGTGTTCCCGTTGTGCCGGACGTGGTCGCAAGAAGCGCCACGTCGTCGGGCGAGGTATCTGCGACGAGCGCCTCGAACCGGCCGGGGCCGTCTTTCTGGGATGCGCGTCCAGAGGCAGTGAGCTCCGAAAGCGCCATGAGGCAAGGGTCGTCATAGCCTCGCATCCCGCGAGGATCGCTTACGATGACGCGCTCGAGCTTGGGAAGGCGGTGGCGCACCTCCAAAACCTTGTCGACCTGCTCCTGATCCTCGGCGATGAGAAGCTTCGCGTCGGAGGCCTCGGCGAGCACGACGAGCTCCTCACTGACGGAGTCCTGGTAGATACCGAGAGGGATCGCGCCGAGCGCTTGCGCCGCGAGCTCCGAGAGCACCCACTCGGGCCGATTGTCCCCGACGATCGCGACGATGTCGCCCCGGACGATACCGAGAGCTTGCAATCCTAGACAAATCTCCTCGACGCGGTCGCGATAGCCGCGCCATGTGATGGCGCGCCAGATCCCGTAAGACTTCTCACGAAGCGCCTGCGCATCGGGCGAAGCCGACGCGCGCTCGCAAAGAAGCTTCGGGAGTGTTTTGGTCATGCGCGCACCAAAGCGACGACGTCGCGGATTGCCTGAACGACGAGCTCGGCCTCCTCGAGTGGGATCCAATGATCGCTCGTCTCGGCGACGACGTGACGCCCCGACCGGCTGAGGGCGACGGTCGAGAGCTGATCTTCGAGACGCTGCGGGCTCGGATCCGCCGCGGTCAGCACGACGAGAGTCGTTCGTCGCACCCAGAACGAACGCAGTTGTGGGCGGATGGACGCTGGTGTTTTGCCTAGCAGTAAAGCAACTCGATCGTGCTCGGACGAGGAACGGAAACGGCCGAGCTGCAAGAAAGCGCGCATGACTCCAAAACGCGCGCCGGAGGCTGCGAGCCGTGCCGTGCGGGCACCGCGGACCACGCGCGCGCGTTGCGCGTTATCCGGCTCGACCCATTCGAGGGGATGCGGGGTGTGAACGAGCACGAGGCTTGCGACGAGATCCGGCTGCCGCGACGCCAAGAGTTGCGCCATCCATCCGCCATAGGAGTGCCCCGCGAGAATGAAAGGTCCTTCGACGTCTGCCTTCGACAGGAGCTCGCACAGCTCGAGCGTCATGTGATGGAGCGTGCGCGGATGCGGGCTCGGGTCGCTCCAACCGAACCCGGCGCGGTCGTAGCTAAGAACTTTCGTGAAGCGCGCGACCTCCGGCTGAATCTCCGACCAGCTCAACGATGAGCCCGCGAGCGCCGAGTCGAGCAAAACGGTGGGGCCACCCTCACCGAGAGCGTGAAGATGCATCCGATAACCGCCGACATCGATGAGCTCTCCTGGCGGAGGGAATCGATGTCGCTCGTAGCGAGACGCAAGCCAGTGATAAAGACAGGCGGACGCCGCCAAAAGAAGCGCCAGCACGGCAACAACGGCGAGCATCAAGACGCGGCCTCGCCAAGATAGGCTTGGATGACGCGCTCGTCGTTACGAATGGCCTCGGGCGGCCCCTCGGCAAGCTTCCTCCCAAAATTGAGAACGACGATCCGCTCCGCAAGATCCATCACGACGCCCATATCGTGCTCGATCAACACCACCGCGACGCCTTTCTCTTCGTGAACGTCGAGCACGAAACGCGCCATGTCTTCTTTCTCTTCGGTGTTCATCCCCGCCATCGGCTCGTCGAGAAGAAGAAGTGTGGGATCCATAGCGAGCGCTCGGCCCAGCTCCACGCGCTTCTGAAGACCATAGGGAAGAGACTCCACCGTCTCGTCGCGAATGCGCTCGATCTCGAGAAAGTCGATGATCTCCTCGACGACTTGCCGCGCCCGGATTTCTTCTTTTTCTTGAAGGCCCCAATAAAACCCCGAGCCGAAGACGCCGCCTTTCATGTGGGCGTGCCGGCCGAGCATCAGGTTCTCGAGCACGCTCATGTGCCGGAAGAGCTCGAGATTCTGGAACGAGCGCGCGATACCGAGCGCGGCCATGTGATGGGCCTTTTTTTGGGTGAGCTCGCGGCCAACGCCCGCGCGATCGACGAACCCGATAGCACCCGACTGAGCTCGGTAGAGCCCGCTGATGCAGTTGAGAAGACTGGTCTTGCCGGCGCCGTTCGGTCCGATGACCGCGAGAAGCTCGCCGGGACGGACAGAGAGCGAAACGTCTGAAAGAGCCGCTAGCCCACCGAAGCGAAGCGTGAGATGGTCGACCTGTAATGCTCCGGGGCGGCCCGAGCTCATGCTCACCCGGAGACGATACACCAAACCGATGTCGCTACGATGCGGCGACGAGGTCCCTGAATCTCGTCGCCAGCCGTCCAATTACTTCCAACCCCTCCCGCCCACTGGCGCGCTTCCCGGCTGCGAACCACGCGTGCGCTCAATGCGAAATCGAAAGACGTGGAGCATCCGCTGGCGCCAGAGCCTGGATCGGGAAGACCCGATTGGCGGCGGAGGAGCTTCGGCGCTCGTTTGTACTTTGATCGCCGATTCTCAAGGAATAGCCATCGTGTGTTCACATTGGTATGTCGCGCTTCGAGGCGAGCTGCGACGCGTCCGATGTCGTCAATAACGACGTGTCTCCGCACGGACAACACTTCGTCAAGATCGAGACCGACCCTAACGGTGACGGACGGCGACTCGAGATCGTGCTCAACCGATACGACGAGCTCGAACGTCTCGTCCTCACAGAAGATTGAAATCTCGTCCGAACGAAGCTAATCGTTACGGGACGCGGTATCCGAACAGTATCTATAGTGATACTATTAAGCATGTCGGCATCGAAGACATCGTTCAGGAGATGCGGAAGAATCCGAAAGGAATTCGCTTCAAGGACTTGCGTCAGGTGTGCGATTCGTATTTCGGCAAACCTCGGAAAAGCAGCACCAGCCATAGGGTGTACAAGACGCCGTGGCCAGGCGACCCCAGGGTGAATATCCAAAACAAAAAGGGAATGGCTAAGGCATATCAAGTAAAGCAAGTCCTCAGGGCTATTGAGCTAATGGAGGTTGAGCATGACACTGGAGAATGATCGATATACCTATCGAGTAACCTGGTCCGACGACGACAACGAATATGTCGGGCTGTGCGCCGAGTTCCCCAGCTTGAGTTGGCTTGCCAAATCTCCTGAATCCGCTCTGAGGGGTATTCGCAAGGTGGTCGCAGAGGTTGCAAGAGACATGCGGCGCAGCCACGAGCCGATTCCGCAACCGCTTGCCTGCAAGAACTATAGCGGCAAGTTCGTGGTGCGCGTTCCTCCGCACACACACAGGCGTCTAGCCATCGAAGCCGCGGAAGCGGGAGTTAGTTTGAATCGACTTGCAAGCGCCAAGTTGAATCGATGATTACATAGACGTTCGACGAAGAATTCTCGCGACAGCTTCGCCCATGTCGTTTGAATGAGATGCCTCAGACCACGACACGCCAAATACGGTTCCTTGGATGAGGTCGTAAGGGTCAATTTCCGCGTTCGCGAGAACGCGGCCCCATTGAAGCTCTTTTCGCGGGCTCGTTCGCGCGGCACGACTGTGTCCGATTCTGTGCTCGTCACCAGCCGTCGAGGAGCCCGCCGTCGAACCACTCCCACAAAACGTAAAAAAAAAGCTGCTTCGGCCAGGAGCTCTCGTTTACGGGAACGAGTAGCCCCATATTGGCGAGGACATGTTGACGCACGTTTAGAGAGATCTGGACTTGAGGGACGACTTCCCATTCCGTGCTCCCATCCTCGGCGCGACCAATGATCTCCACCATCGGCGAGAAGCTCCGTCCCCAGGTATTGGCGGTGAACGTCCGCCCGAAGACCGCCGCCCAGATAATCTCTTGCTCGACTCGGTCACGATCGCTTGGCAGCTCGATTCCAGCTTGCAAATGCACGAAGGAATCGCCAGGCAGCAGCTGACCGAAGGATATGGACGGCTCGAAAACAAAGACGCCCTTTCCTTGGCCGTTTTTTTCGCTTCCCGTCGGAAAGTCGACTTCTGCGTTCAAGCTCAGAATATTGCCGCGGTCCAGGCGATGATAGACGGTGCTCTTGACGCCCACCGTGACGTCGCCGACGCCTCCCGCCCAGGGACCCCCGCTCGTGCTCTGCGCCGAACCGAACGGGACCGCGAGCTCCCATTGGTAACGCGCACCGAAGCGGCGTTCGTATAGAAGCTGGTTCGTGAGCTCACCCTTTCCTTCCGTCGCTACCCCGACCGTCCAAATGAGCTCGTCTTCCGGATAGGCCTTTTCCGTGAACATGGGACGCGGTAAATTGAGCTCTCCACTTGGCCAGCCTTCCTCGACGCAGAATGTGCGAATGAAGTCCACGATCTTCTGTAAATGCTCGATGTCGAACGCCTCGCCGAAAGCCGGCATGCTCGAATCGAATCCCCGGACGGGCCCTCCTTGATGGGAGACGGCAATCCAGTCGAAATCGGGCTCCCGGGTCGCGAAATTGCAGTCGGCGAAATCAGGAAGAGGCACGTCGAAACCGACTTGATCCAGCGGAACCCCCGCACCGGTTTCACCGTGACACTTGGCGCAGCCGATTTCGTACAAGCCTTCACCGGTCGTGGGAAGCTGCGAGCCGTTCACGGGGAGCGAAGAAAGCAGCACGAACAGAACGGCGCAGCCGGGCATGAAACGCATGAGAATGCCGATCACGGTATCACGCCTACGGACTCCCGCTCGACGACTGCGACGGGCGCCACCATGACGAGGGCCGCGAGGCTCAGCCCTAAGGTGTTTGCCGCCGTCGCACAGTTGGGTACTCTAGACGTATGGACTTCGCAACCTATGTAATGATTGCCGCCTTCTTGCTCCTGGTCGCCGGCAAGGTTCTCGTCGCGTTGCAGGCATTTCGCGTCCACTTATTCTGGGGCTTCGTCGTGCTCGGCGTGCCGTTCGGCTCCGTCTTGTTTGTCGTTCTTGTATTGGCGTGAAGCGCGAACCCCGTTCGCCATATGGCTCATGGGTGCATCGCCGCTCTTTCTCGGCGTTGTCGCTGAAGCGCCGACATTCGTGGTGCTCGGCGCGTGGTCAGCGGCGACCGGCTTCGCCTCGTGGCTGCTTTGGAGTGAGAAGAAGAGCACGGGCAAGTTTTTTTATCACCCTCCGAGCGACTCCGAGCTGGATGTCGATGAGCACGGGAGTATGCTCGGACTCAGCTCCCGCAACGATATCTGACGATGGACGTGCTACCGTCGAGCGGTCGAACGGCTTTAACAACTCGAAGAAGCCGATAGTTGATGTTGAAATCCACGAGCGGTATGGAACGGCTGGCGCGCGATCTGACGGATCTCGGAATCGAGTCGGGCACCACGCTCATCGTCCATTCCTCGTTGAGCGCGATCGGGTGGGTCGAGGGCGGAGCAACCACGGTGGTGCGCGCGCTCATCGAGGTGCTCGGCAAGGACGGTACCCTCGCCATGCCGGCAGCCACCCCTCAATGCGCCGAGCCGGACCCTTTGACCGTGTTCGTCACGGAGACGACGCCGACGAAGATGGGGACGATCGCGGAAACGTTTCGCACGTGGCCGGGAACGCTTCGCAGCACCCATCCCCTCGAATCCGTGTGCGCGCGCGGCCCGTTGGCGGCGGACGTCACGTCCGTTCACCCGCTCGCTTTTGCCGAAGGTCCCGGCACGCCGTTCGGGCGGCTGCACGATTGCGACAGCGCCATCCTGCTTCTCGGCGTCGGATTCAACCGCTGCACCGTGCTTCACTACGCAGAGAGCCTCTCGAAGAAACGCAGAACCAGCCGTGCGCGCTTTGCCACGATCGAGAACGGGGAAACGGTATGGATCGAAGTGCCCAACGTCGCCGCCGACAACGACCGGCACTTCCCGATCATCGGAGAGCGCTATGTCGCGGCGGGAAGAGCTGTTCGCGGTAACGTCGGCGAGGCCACCTGCTCGCTCTTATCAATGCGGGACCTGGTGGATTTCGCCGTCGACTATTTCGATACGACTTTCTAGTCCCCTGGAACAGAGGTTCGTTGCATAGAGCTCGAGGTCATTTTGTGGGCTGGCGAGGCGGGACGACGTAGTCATATCTAGATATTTCTAGCCGCCTTCCGCAGCGAGCTTGTCGTGCGGCCGGAGTGCACGCGCTTCACCTAGAAGTCAAACGCGACAAGCGGCGCGCGATCGACTTCTATCGCCGTGCGGGCTTCGAGGATCACGATCGCTACTTGATGACGAAGCGCATTCGAGAGTGAGTCGCGCATTGAGCGCGATAGACGTCTTCTTGGCTGCGTAGTAGGATCGCGGCCTTCCGGAGGAGCCGCTATCATCGATACCCTTCTTCGTATCATTAGTGTGGACTGAGACCCTATGAGCACTATCAATATCGGACCCCTACGTTGTGAGCCCGGAACGAAAGTCTCCGGTATGGTTCCAGCTGTGTCGCGCGTCGACGGCAGCGATCTCGGCTTTCCTGTGATCATCGTCAACGGTGCGAAAGACGGCCCCGTTCTTCTCGTGGATGGCGGTATTCATGGCGACGAGCAAGAAGGGACGCTGTCCATCATCGAAGTCGCAAAGAAGCTCGACCCCAAGAATCTTCGCGGCACGTTCATCGGCGTCCCAGTCATGAATATCGGTGCGTTCGAGGCGATGTCACGCGGCAACCCGCGCGACGCGCACACGTTCGACATGAACCGGATGTATCCGGGTAAGCCCACGGGTTATCTCACGGACCGGATCGCACATGTTCACAACGAAGAAGTCGGCAAGCTCGCCGATATGGAGATGACGATCCACTCGGGCGGCAACATCTGTTATCTCGGAGAGACGATCTTCACGAAGTCCGGCGACGACAAGAGCTTCGAGCTCGCACGCGCGATGGGCGAGGGATGGGAGATCATTCTCGACACTCCTCACCCGGTGGGGTCGCCCATGGCGGCGATGGTCGATCGCGGCAAGATCGCCATCACGGTCGAGCTCGGAGGAAGCGCTGCGCTCATGCCCGATGCGCTGAAGCACAATGTCGACGTGCTCGAGCGCGCGCTCCTGAACGTCTGCCGCCACTACGACATGATTGACGGCGACGCGACCTATGCCGACAGCGCGTGGCGCGGCAGCCAGATCGCGGTCATGGCGTCGAGAAGCGGCATCCTGCTGCCCAACCCGGACCTTCCGCGGAACAAGCTCAAGAAACCCATCACCGAAGGCGAAGTGCTCTTGACGCTCGCGGATTTTTTTGGCGAGACCGTCGAGGAGCTCAAAGCACCTTGTACCGGTGTCTTGTTCGGCTTCCGTACCTATCCGAGCACGACGGTAGGCGACTGGACGCTTTTTTGCGGCAGGGCGGAACGCCAGTCCATCGGTTGACGATGATCACCGAGCCCACCGCGCTTCTCGCCTTCATGTTCCTCGTGGTGGCGTTCGCGCGTTTTCTCGAAGGCCGTTTCGCGGTCGTGCAAAAAGTAAGCTCTGCCGTCGTCTGCACGCTTCTCGGCATTTTGCTCGCGAATATCGGCGTCATCCCGCACGACTCCGCCGTCCACGCAGGTGTGGGAACCTACGCCGTTCCGTACGCGATCGTGCTCGTGATTCTCTCGTCGCGCTTGAAGGATTTGAGGAAAGCGGGAAAACCGCTCCTCATCGCTTTCGCGCTCGCGGGCGCCGGCACGTTCGTGGGCGCCTTCGTCGCGAGCCTCGTCTTCGCGTCGAGTCTCGGGCCCGAGACGTGGAAGCTCGCAGGAACCTTCGCCGGGGCTTTTTGGGGCGGCGGCATGAACTTCGCCGCGGTGGGGCACGGGCTCGACATGTCCGAGAGCCTCTTTGCCGCGGCCTTCGTGGCGGACAACCTGTCCACCGTACCGTGGATGCTCGCGCAGGTCGGGCTCTTTTCGCTCCTCGCCGCGTACTATCGAAGCTCGAGCCACGCGGAAGGCTCGGAGGCGAAGAGCGAAGACCTGCGCAAGGCGTGGTTCGAGACCACGCTCAGCATTACCGATCTCGCGTGGCTCGCCGCGCTTCCGCTCGCATTTTTGTGGATCGCAGAGCGTATCGGTGCCAGCGGTCCCGGCCAAGTCCTGTGCTTGACGACGCTCGCTCTCGCAGCCGCGCAGCTTCCCGTAATACACCGCCTTCGGGGTGCGGCGGTCCTCTCCTATTTTGCGCTGCATCTATTTTTTATCGTCATCGGGGCGGTATCCGATGTTCGCGAGGTGGCCAATGCGGGTCCGGTGCTCTTTGTCTACATGCTCGCCATCATCGCTATCCATGCGCTCTTCGTCTACGGTATTGGCTTTCTCGCGCGGCTCGACTTGCCGACGCTGACGATCGCTAGCCAGGCGGCCATCGGCGGACCGGGCTCCGCGCTTGCGCTCGGCATGGCCATGAGATGGAACGCGCTCGTCACGCCCGGGATCATCGTCGGTATCTTCGGCTACGGAGTCGGCAACTATCTCGGCTTCGCGACCGCCTATCTCCTTCGGCAGTTGCTCTAATGGGACGGCTCGGGGGAATGACGGCGGTCGTCACGGGGGTGGCCCGCGGACTCGGACGCGCGGTCGCACGTCGTTACGCCCGTGAGGGTGCTACGCTTTTTCTCTGCGACCGCATCCCCATCGAGGACCCCGCGCTCGAGGTCGCGAGGCGATTCGAAGTGGACTTGAGAGACCGGGAAGCCTGCGCTGGTTTTGTGAACGACGTGCTGACCGAGACAGGCACGGTCGACGTCCTCGTCAATAACGCCGCGATTCTCACGATGAGCTCGTATGACGAGGTCACCGACGCGGCGTGGGACGAGACGCTCGCGATCAACCTCACGGCGCCGTTTCTTCTTTGCCGCGGCTTCCTGCCGGCGATGCTCGAGGCGGGCGGCTCCATTATTAATGTATCGTCGCGCGCCGGCGTTCTCGGGTTCGAGAAGGAATCCGCCTACTGTGCCTCGAAGTTCGGCATCGAAGGGCTGACGCGGGCGCTCGCAGCGGATCTCAAAGGAACGCAGGTGAGCATCAACTCGATAACGCCCGGTCTTCGCATCAAGCCGACGATGATGACCGACGATGAAGAGTCGGCCGTGCCGCTCAGCGCGCGTGCGTGGCAAGACGCGGACGTGATCGCGAAGGCGTTTGTGCTGCTGGCACTCGCCCGCGGCAACCCGACGGGAAAGCGCTTCGAAGCGGACCATCTGAGCGAAGAGTTGCAACGTCAAGGATGGACCCCATGAGTGATGCGATGAAACAGGCACTCGCGGCGCGTGTCGAGGATCTCCCGACGGCCGCGGGGCCAATAGCCTTGGACGCCGTGCCCATGGACATTCTCGAAGGTGTGCGAGACGCTCTTTTGTCAGGTGAGACCCACTACACGGACCGTCCGGGCATGCGCGAGCTGCGAGAAAAAGTGGTGGCCACGCTCGGCCGCGCTGCGGAGGAGATCGTCATTACGACGGGCGATCGCGAAGCTCGCTTCGTCACCCGGCTCGCTTTCGGTGAAACGCCCAAAGACGTCGACATAATCATTGGAAATTGGGACGAGGTTCCAGGCCTCGAAAGCTTTCGCGTGGGTTACGTGGCCGCCCCGAAAGCGAAGGCGGCGAAGCTCCGCTCGTGGAAACAGGCGCTCTCGATTTACACGGCGGCGCCTTCGCAGCGCGCTGTGCTAGTGGCGCTGAAATGAGACCCCCTGTGAAACCAGATGAAAAACGCTATACGTTGATGGAGCTCGCGGCGACGCTCGACGGTGTGATATCTCTCGGCCGTGGCGATCCAGATCTCGACACGCCGCGTCACATTATCGAACAAGCGCACCATACGGATGGCGACGCCGCCAGCCGAGCTCCAAGTACAAGGACTCGGCGAGCTGCGCGCGGCGATCGCGAAGCGTTACTCGAGCGAGAAATCTCTCGATTTGGACCCCGAGAGCGAGATCCTCGTTACCAACGGCGCGCAAGAAGGACTATTTCTCACCGTCCTTGCGCTCTTGAACCCCGGCGAGCGCATTCTCGTCCCCGACCCGCGCTACGGGTTTTACGACCAGGCCATCGCTACCGCGGGCGGGGAGATCGTCTCGCTCCCCACGGGCGAAGGCTACGATTTCGGTCTGACGGCGAAAGCTGTCGAGAATGCTGACGGGAAGCTCTTGCTGCTCGTCAACCCATCCAACCCAACCGGGGCTTTGACACCGGCAGAGAGGGTGCGTGAGGTCTCGGCGGTCGCGAGGGATAAAGGCCTCATCATACTCTCGGACGAAGTCTACGAGAAGCTCACCTTCGACGAGGAAGTGCTATCGGTCGCAACGTGTAACGGCATGCGCGAGCGCACCGTTACGTTATCGAGTGTTTCGAAGACCTATGCGATGACGGGTTTTCGGGTCGGCTACGTCATCGGCCCACCGGCATTCATCGAGGCTGCGACACGGCTGAAGTCCGACATTTCAGGGCCGACCTCGCTCTTCTCGCAATATGCAGCGCTCGCCGCCATCGACGGCCCGCAAGATTCGGTCGAAGCCTTCCGACAAATTTATGCAGGACGGCTCGGCGTCATGTCGAAGGGGCTCGACGCGTTGAACATCCCTTACGGCAAACCGGGCGGCGGATTCTTCCTCTGGGCGGACATATCGCGCTTCGGCGTTGACGCCGAGCCGTTTTGTCGTCGCCTCCTCGCAGAAGGACGCGTACTCATGTTTCCGGGCACGGCGTTTGGCGCTCCGTGGAAACACTTCGTCCGGATCTCACTGCTTCAGCCCGAAGAGCGGATCGCGGAAGCGCTCGGCAGGATCGAAGCGTTCGTCGAGAGCCTCTAGTGACAAAGAAGGCGCGCAAGAAGAAGAGTCGCGACGGCGATGTCGAGAAAGGGCGGGTGCGGGTTCACGATGCTTTCGAGCTCATCCGCTGGCTCGCGTTGAGTCAGCCCGACCCGCGCAAGGCCCTGGCCGAGCTCGTGCAAAATAGCCTCGATGCCGGGGCTGGGCATATTCGTATTACTCGCGTTCGCGAGAAAAGAGCTCCTTGCCTGAAGATCTTCGACGACGGCGAAGGGGTCATTCCGGAGCTCCCGCGGAAGGAGGCGCTGCGCTACATCGCCACCCATATCGGCCATAGTCGCAAACGCGAATTGTCGCCGCAGCAGCGTTACGAGCTCATGACGCAGGGCCAATACGGCATCGGGCTTCTCGGATTCTGGAGTCTTGGCGAGACGCTTGAGGTCCGCTCGCACGTTCCTGGGCAAGAGCCGTATCGCCTCGTGTTTCACCGCGACCGGCCCCGGTTCGAGATCGAACGTCTGCGGGGTCGTCTCGATTTCGACGAACGTTTCACGGAAGTGGTTGTCGTGAACCTCACCAAGGAAGCTTCCGCTGCCGTGTCCGCGCGTCGCGCTGCCGACTATCTCGCGGGAGAGCTCCGTGGCCAGCTTCTCGCGCGCAAGGTCGAAGTCGTTGTCGAAGACCGGATGGCGCGCGGACGTTCGCCGAAATCCTTGCGCGTGAGGCCGCCTCGGTTTCTCGGCGAGCGTCTCGAAGGGCTCGGGCCGCTGGACGTGCCCGGCTATCCTCACGCGCCCGCTCGGCTCGAGGTCTACCTCGCCGGCAAAGACGGCGAAGACGCGCACCACGCGCCACTCGCGCTCTATTCGGCGGGCACGATGGTCACCGAAAGCTTCGCCGAGCTCGCGGCGCTCGAGCTCGACCACGCGCCGTGGACGGATCCTAGCTTGACCGGGCTTGTGGATTTCTCGGAGCTTCGCGTCGCGCCCGGTAGCCGCCGCGGTGTCATCCCCGACGAAGTCGCCCACGCCTTTGCCACTGCGCTCGTCGAGATAGAGCCGGTCTTGTCGAGCCTCGTCGAGACCAAAGAGAGCGAGCGTGCCGAGCAGCTCGACAAAACCGTGATCCGCGATTTGCAGCGTGCGTTTCGCGATTTTTTCAAGAAGCGGCCGAGCTACACGATGCTCCCCACGGAGAAGAAAGGAGAAGGAGCGTCAGAAGCGGTGTCTGCGGGCATTCCCGCCCAGGAAGTCGAGCTGGGAGACGCGCCCTTCACCGAAGAGGAGAACGCGACGGCGCCCGCGCTTTTTCCGCCCGGTCCTCTCGAGTCGGTGGCGGTGTCGCCGCAGCGCCTCGTCGTCGCGATCAACGAAGAGGCGACCGTGCGCGCCAAAACACTCGATGCGGATGGAAGAGCGATTCCCGACGGCATCGAGCTCACGTGGGAGCTCTGGGGTCAGGTGGGTAATCTTCGTGAGCTGGATGACGTTGCGAGACGTGCCGTCCTCGTCGCGGGCGAAACACTCAGCGAAGGTATCCTCTCGGTGTACGCGAAGCAAGCGAGCACAAAGAGCGAGGCCTCGGCCGCTGTACCCGTCGAAGTCGTCGAGGAGATTGCGACGAGCTCGGACAAGGGCATTCCGGAGCCGGAGCTCGTCGATCAGGCGGGCGCAAAGTGGCGCTCACGGGTTCTCGAAGAGCGCTGGCAAGTCAATACGGGCCATCCGGATTACCGCGCGAACTCGAGCCGGCCAGCGCTGAAGCTCCGCTATCTCGCGATGCTGTTCGCGAAAGAGATCGTGCTGCGCTCGACTCAAGATCCGAGGCTCACGGAGCCGCTCGAGCAGATGGTCGAAGTCGCTGCCTACGCGGACCGCCAGCTCACGGAAAAGCCGCCCCGCGGGCCCCGTAGCCGGAAGAAACCTTGAATATCCGCAACGGCAGTGCGGGTTACGGGTAGAAGTCGCGGGAGAGCTCCGTGGCCAGACTTTGTCCAGCACAAAGTCGAAGTCGTCGTCGAACACCGTATGGCGCGTGAGCGGAGACTGTCATGAACATGCGAGGCGTCTTCCCGTTTGCTCGCCATGTGTCAGAAGGCGTTCCATACTGACACTGAGCGTTCTCGCCGTTTTTGCCCGTGTGTCGGACGGCGTCCCGGAAAGTTCGGCTGAGCTTATATAGTATCATTTTATATGATACAATATGACAGTATATGTCCATGGCGAAACGCCGTGAAGCCTCGTCTCTGAAGCCATCCTCCTTCTATATCCTTCTCGCCCTAGCCGAAGGCCCTCGTCATGGATTTGGCATTTTGAGAGACGTCGAAGAGCAGACGGATGGAAGCGTACGCCTGTGGCCGGTCACGCTCTACGGCTCGCTCGAGAAGCTCGTGGCGAGCGAGCTCATCGAGGAGCTCGGCCCGGGAGCGCGGCCGCCGGGAGAGAGCGAGAAGAGGCGCTACTACCAATTGACGCGTAAGGGGCGAGTCGCCCTCGACGATGAATCCGGCAGGCTCAGAGCGCTGGCACGGCTCGCGCAGACCCGCCTGCGGAAGGCGACGTGAGCGAGCGCGAGACTTGCCGCAAGCTGCTCCGCCTCCTCCCGGTCGAGTTCCGGCGACGAAACGGAGCCGAGATCGAAGAGGCCGCACTCGCGCTGCTCGCAGAGAGCCGCGGGCTGGGCCGTATTCTTGTATGGATACGACTCGTTGCGGACGCTTGCCGCTTTGCCCTATCGGAGCGAAGGAAGCGTTGGCGCGAGCGCCATCGACCCCGTCGTCAACACAGTCTCAAAGGAGATCAAACGTTGAAGGACATCGCTCTGGCTTGGCGAGTGCTTTGGCGCTCGCGTAGCACGCCCGCTCTCGTGGTGACTCTTGGGCTCGGCATGGGTGCTGCGAGTGCGATGTTCAGCGTTCTCGACGGCGTGCTGTTAAAGCCGCTTCCTTATCTGGAGCCGGACCGTCTCGTCACGGTTTGGCGCTTTCCCAAAACGAGCTTTTCACCTGCGGACTACCTCGACGTCGCCAAGATGAATCAAGTCTTTGCTTCCATCACCGCCTATTCCGGCGACAACTTCGACCTCGTGCACGCGGGAGGGAGCCGCAACGAGTTTTTGGCGCACGTACGACCGCGGCTTTCTTCGACGTGATGGGCGCGCAGCCATTCATCGGAAGAACCTATCGCGAGGCTGACAGCAACGTTGGTCGCGTCGTCGTGCTTCGTCACGACATATGGGACACGGTTTTCGGCCGGGATCCCGAGGTGGTTGGGCAAACCGTTCGCCTGAATGACGAGCCCTACGTTGTTGTCGGCGTCATGCCGCCGGAGTTCACTGCCGTTGGCGCTGGTTTGTGGACGCCCTCCGAAGGCCGCGTTCCCGCGCCACCCGTCGAGGTCAAAGGCGACATCGCATCGAACCGCCGTCTCTCTTATCTGCGGCTCATCGGACGGCTCCGCCCCAGCGTGAGCTTGTCAGGCGCGCAAGCTGACGCGGATCGCATCGGCGAACACTTGAAAGACGCACTCGCCTCGCGCGGCGAAAACTTTGGACTCCTCGTGGAACCTCTGCACGAGACGCTCGTTGGCGCCGCGCGGCGTCCGCTGTGGATGCTCTTCGGCGCGTCAGCACTTCTGCTCATGATTACGTGTGTCAATGTCGCCGGCATATTGATTGGCCGCGGCGTTCAGCGGCGGCGCGAGCTTGCCATTCGCACCGCGCTCGGCGCGGGGCGCGCGCGTCTCTCGGCGCAACTACTCTTCGAGAACCTGCTCCTGTCTTTTCTCGGGCTCTTGGTCGGTCTTCTGAGCGGGTGGGTTGCGCTCGGCGTCTTGCGCTCCGACTTTGCCGTCGCGGTTCCGCGGCTTGCGAACGTCCAGTTGGATGCTCGGGCGGTTATTCCCAGGCCCGAACGTAAGAATGACGATCGCGGTGAAACCGGGCGCGCGACGAAAGCTTCAAAAGGCAAAACGCGCATCCGATACGATCGAGCCCAAAAACGTGCTCGGCCGGCGGCGCTCGGCATCGCGTCGCCTCCTGGGCAGCTTCTCAGGACTCGAGCTCGGCCTCTACGGGATCTCCTGCAAGCGCCAATGCGTAATCCACCAATTCCTGGCACTCTGTGCGGTCGTAGGCAAGAAACGTCCTGGCCAGAATGCGCACCGGGTCGCCGACGTAGTAGCGTTCATATTGGAGCTGACGCGTGCCCAACGCGTCCCCCGCCAAGGTCCCACGCAATCTTGAAGAGTCGCGTCCGATCGAGCCCACGCGTACCGGAAGCACCTGATAGTAGCGATCGACGTCGGCGGCGATCTCACTTCCAAAGTCCTCCCCCGTGGGAAGCATGATGAGGACTCCCGCGCCGAGGGTTTGAAGGACTTCGATGGCGCGTGCGTAGGCGAAGGGCAAGAACCCACGCAGGGCCTCGAGAGGCGAAAGACTCGCTCGCACGAAGCCGCCTGGAAGCTCATCGTGCTCGACTTCAGCGCGCACGATGGCGCTCTTGACCAGCTCGATATTGCTGATGCACTCGCGCAATTTCTGCTGGATGTGGAGGAATCCGTCAATTTTGACCGCATCGGCAATCGCCATGGCAACACGCACGACGAACTGCATCTTCACCAGGCCGCGGATCGAAGTCTGGTGTGCCGTGTGGTTGCGGAGGTTGGAGCGCGGGTACACGGCGTTGGCCAGCTCGACATTGTTGTAGATAAAGACCCGCTCCCAAGGCACGAGGACATCGTCGAAAACGAGCAGAGCGTCGGTCTCGTCGAAATTCACCGCAAGCGGATGGTCGAATGCCGAACGACCGCCGTCGCCGTGAGGTTCCCGGCAAATCAATTTCACACCCGGGGTATCGAGGGGCAGACCGAAGGCGCAGGCTTCGCCCGATTCCTCGTCGACATATGTCGGTTCACGAGGGCTTGGCGGAAAGCAATGTACGCTGGCGTTGCTACCGGCCGGGTGACATTAAAGGCGCGTCGCGGGCTCGACTTTGGATACAATGCGGACGCTCACCTATGACCGACGCAGCAGCAAAAAAACTCGACCCGCGCTTCGGTTTCAAAATTTTAGCAGTCGCTGTCACATATCTTCTGTTTGCGAAGCTGTCCCTCGAGCCGCCCTTCATCGACGGAGCCCTCGGCCGCATCGTATGGCCGGCGAGCGGCTTCGCCTTGGCCGTTCTTCTCCTTTCCGGGCTCCGAATGTGGCCCGGCGTCGCGCTCGGCGCGTTCGTGGCGACGCAAGCGACTTCGGGCCCTCTCATACACTCGATAGCTACTTCCGCAGGCAACACGCTCGAGGTTGTCATCACCGTACTCCTGCTGCACCGGATGGGCTTCGACCGCCGCATGGAACGCGTCCGCGACGTCTTGGCGTTGGTCGTCTGCGCGGGTTTGGTGGGAGCGTTCGTAAGCGCGTTTTTCGGAGTTCTGGGGCTCTATCTTGGCGATATCGCTTCGGCATCGGCGATCCGTGGAATCTGGTGGAAGTGGGGTCTCGGTCACGCGATGGGGATGCTCATCGTGACACCCTTTCTCCTCACCGTCCGTCCGTGGATGCGGGAGCTCTATCGATCTCGGGCGTGGATCGAGCCGGCGCTTCTCATGGGGCTTCTCATAATTGTTGGACGGCTCGCCTCTGGTATGGGACCGGGTGTGCTCCGTGGGTACCATCTAGAATATTTGCCCTTCCCTCTTCTCATTTGGGCCGCCTTTCGCCTCGGCCCTCCCGGTGCGGCCGCCGTGAACTTGGTGACCTCGAGCCTCGCGGTCCTCGGCGCGGCCGCCGGCTTCGGGCCCTTCGCGACTGGCTCTGCGAGTGAATCGCTTCTCCTCACCTCGAGCTTCGTCAATGTGACGGCTGTGACCACACTTCTCCTTGCCGCGGTACTCATGGAAGGACGACGTGCTCAGGAAGCCCGTCGCAAAACGGAAACCCAGTACCGCATGCTCGTGGAGCAGGCCTCCGAGGGAATCGTGATCGCAGACGAGACGGGACGTTGCATCGACGTCAACAGTCTGGGCTGTGAGATGCTCGGTTACGACCGCGAAGCCATGTTCGACCGTTTTTTCTCCGACTTCGTCGCCTCGGAAAAACGCGCAGAAGCGGTGGCGCAGCTCCGCGCCTTGCGTCCCGGACGGGCGACGATGTCGAGCTGGCTGCTGGAGCGGCGAGACGGAATGCGGTTCCCAGCCGAAATCAGCACGAAACGGCTGGACGACGGGAGACTGCAGGCATTCATCCAGGACGTGACGGAAAGGCGCATGCTGGAGGAGCAGCTGCGACACTCGCAGAAAATGGAGGCCGTCGGCATTCTCGCCGGCGGCGTCGCCCACGATTTCAATAACCTACTCACGGCCATCATCGGACATACAGATTTTGCCCGCGCCAATCTACCGCCTGACCACAAAATCCGAGCCGACATCGAGGAGGTCGGAAAGGCCGCTGCCCGTGCCGCGGACGTGACGCGGCAACTGCTTGCCTTTGCCCGCAAGCAAATCGTCAACCCGAAAGTGTTCTTTCTCGACGATCTCGTCCTGAACCTCGAGAACATGCTTCAACGAGTACTAGGAGAGAAAGTCGAGCTGTCTATCTTTACCGCGAAAGAACGATGGTCCGTGAAGGTCGACCCGGTTCAGCTCGAGCAAGTCGTGCTCAACATCACCATCAATGCCAAAAACGCCATGCCCGATGGCGGTCGCCTCAGGCTCGAGTGCGCCAACATCGATTGGAGCAAACGTGACAACCGCCCCAAGCTCGATATGACGCCGGGTTCTTACGCGGTGCTCACGGTGACGGATACCGGGACTGGAATGGATTCCGAGACACTTTCGCGGGTGTTCGAGCCTTTCTTCACGACCAAAGATCGCAGCGAGGGCACCGGTTTGGGTCTTGCCGTCTCGTACGGAATCGTCAAGCAGGCGGGAGGTTATATTTGGGCGTCTAGTGAGCAGGGACGGGGATCGTCGTTCCGCATCTTTCTCCCGCGAGCCGAGGAGGCCGAGTCACGCATTCTCGAGCTGGCAGTCGCGGAGGCGTCCCCCACATCGGAGTCGCCGTGCGGCGGCGAGACGATCCTGCTCATCGAGGACGAGCCGCTCGTGCGTGACCTGGTCGTAGACATTCTTCATTACCACCGATACAACGTGCTCACGGCTAGTGACGGAGAAGAGGCGCTGGCCATCGCCCACGAACATCCCTCTGAGATCCATTTGACGTTAACCGACGTGGTCCTACCGTCCATGAGCGGGAAAGAAACGGTAACGCGACTGACGCAGGCGCGGCCCGGGCTCAAGGTGCTCTACATGTCCGGCTACGCCGAGGAACAGATCGTTCACGAGGGCATCGTAGACGAGAACGTCGCTTTCCTCGCGAAGCCCTTCACGCCCGGCGCTCTCTCGGAGAAAGTTCGCGATGTGCTCGATCATCGCTAATTCGAACTAGTCGGGTCAAACGTTTTCAGGTTTACCCGTGGCTACCGATGTTGATACCCCGCTTTCCAAAGTTCTCGCACCCTGGATTCGAGCATGCCTTGTTCTGGAGCGCCCTCATCGCTCAAGTGTACCTGGCTTGAAAACCCGCTGTTGCACCAACGTTCTCAAGTACTTGAGGGCGACCATTCAACAGCGAATGGCGCAAGCACCCAACAAAGGATGAAACGAACCGGAATGAGATGGCGCGCCGACGGCGCTGATTCTATGCTCGCGCTACGCTGTGTCTATCGAAGCACTGGCGTATGGGATTCGTTCTGGAACTACCGAAAACAAGCCGTGTGAACGGAAAACGTTTGCGCCCTTCGAGACTGAATCCTTGACACGCTCCGTGCTCGTATGCTATCATGATAGCATGATAGCACAGAAGCATTCTTCCGGCGGGAGCGCGCGGGATTCGCGCGCCGGCCAGAAGAGGAGGACTAAGGTATTGATGCGGGCCATTTTGGCGTTGGATTCCGAGGATGAGGCGGCACGTTTCTTCGCGGACCTGTGTACGCCGGCGGAGCTAGGGGCACTGACGGACCGCTGGGACGTGGTTCAGCTGGTGGATAGCAATGTACCCTATCGCCGAATTCATGAGATGACAGGTGTGAGCACGGCCACCATTACACGGGTCGCGCGGGCGTTGGTGTACGGCGAGAACGGCTACCGGACCGTTCTCGACCGGCAAGAAAGGACCAAGCGATGACCGATCGCATCAGCGTCGCGGTGCAAAGGTCCGGGCGCCTCAGTAAAAGCACGCTGGACCTCTTTCGCAGTTGCGGGATCGATGTTGACCTACCGGATCACCGGCTGCTCTACGGCTGTCTGTCCTTCCCACTCGACATCACCTTGGTTCGTGACGACGACATCCCGGAGTATGTGCAAGGCGGCGTGTGCGACTTCGGCGTGGTCGGACGAAACGTGTTGCAGGAACGCCTTTCTGGAACTGACTCCGGGAGCGCAATGATTGTGCGCGAACTGGGGTTTGGTCATTGCCGCTTGGCACTGGCTTGGCCGGAGGACCAGCCGTACGAGGGTTTGCAGAGTCTAGGTGGCAAACGCGTGGCGACCTCGTATCCGCGCACCCTAGCGCGGTTCCTGCAGACCGCCGGGATTGAGGCCACCGTTATCGAGATTAGCGGGTCGGTTGAAATCACACCCGCACTGGGCGTTGCCGATGCCGTTTGCGACATGGTTTCCACTGGCCAGACCTTGCGTTCACATGGTTTGCGTGAGGTGGCAACCGTGCTTGAGAGCCAAGCGGTGCTCGTGCAAAAAAGCGGCGGGTTGACGGAGGCGAGGCTGCGAACCAGCGAGCGCCTGCTGCGTCGGATTGACGGAGTACTGAAGGCGGCGCACTCAAAGTACATCATGATGAATGCTCCTGCCGATGCCGTGGAAGCCATCGCACGAGTCATTCCCGGCATGGAAGCGCCGACTGTGATCGCGCTGCCTAACACGGACCGCGTCGCAGTGCACGCGGTGGCCACCGAGGAAGTGTTTTGGGATACGATGGATAACCTTAAAGCCGCAGGCGCCAGTTCCATTCTCGTGGTGCCAATCGAGAAGATTATCAACTGAGTACGCGATGAAAGAGATAGTGTGGAGTGAGCTCAGCCCAAGCGAGCAGGACGAAATCCTCCGCCGTCCCGCATTGCGAACCGATGCCGGGGTGACGCAGCAAGTTCGTGACATTGTCAACGAAGTACGGGAAAAAGGTGACGCTGCGCTGTTCGACATGACGGCTCGCTTTGACGGGGTCTGCCTTTCCGACCTCGAAGTCTCAGCCAGCGAGTGGAAGCGGGAAACGCAGAGCATCAACGGCAATGTTCCCGCCGCGATGAAGCGAGCGATCGGTAGATTGGAGCTTTTTCACCGGCGCCAGCGCCCACGCGATATCGTGATGGACATTTCCGAAGGGGCTCGCTGCTGGCGCCAGAGCCGCGCCATTGGCCGAGTGGGAATGTACATACCGGGCGGCAGCGCGCCCCTGGCATCGACAGTACTAATGGTCGGAGTGCCCGCCCAGCTCGCCGGTTGCCCTGTGCGGATCATGTGCACACCACCGACGGAGCATGGCGGCGTTGACCGACATGTCTTGCTGGCAGCCAAGTTGGTGGGCATTCAGCGTGTGTTCAAGGTGGGCGGTGCGCAGGCCATCGCTGCCATGGCCTACGGAACCGACAGCGTACCCAAGGTGGACAAGATCTTTGGCCCCGGCAACGTCTGGGTGACCGAGGCCAAAGGCCTCTGCGCACTCGATTCAAACGGTGCCGCGTGTGACTTGCTCGCCGGCCCATCGGAGGTCATGGTCTTGGCTGATGCGGATGCCACACCCGCCTTTGTGGCGTCGGACCTCCTCGCGCAAGCAGAGCATGGTGCCGACTCGCACGTCGTTTTGCTTACGACGAGCAGCGAATTGATGGCGTCGGTCGCTCGGCAATTGGAGACCATGGTGGCCCGCCTTCCCAACGCTGACGTCGCACGGCAGTCTCTTGCCCGCGGCGCCGCCATTAGCGTCGATGACGTGGATCAGGCCCTGGCGATTGCCAACCGCTACGCGCCTGAGCATTTGATCCTTCAGATCAACGAGGCGCAATCCTACATGGAGCGCGTGCACGCGGCGGGGTCGGTCTTTCTCGGGCCATGGTCGCCGGAAGCGGTGGGCGACTACGCGAGCGGCACCAACCACGTGCTTCCAACCTATGGCTTGGCACGCAGCCACAGCGGGCTCGGACTCGAAAGCTTTCTCACTCAGATCACGTTTCAAGAGCTGAGCCCAGCGGCATTGACCGACATCGGTTCAACGGTCGAGACATTGGCGGAGATTGAGAACCTCCCAGCACACAAGCGGTCGGTCTCTTTGCGCCTACGGGAGCTAGGTCGGAAACAGGGGAGCAGTGCAGCACCGGTCGCCCCAGTGCACCTTGCGCGATTGGTGGTGCAAAGCATGGAGCCGTACGAGTCGGCGCGCAGTACCAAGAACCTAGGCGCCACGATCTACCTCGATGCCAATGAGCTGCGGGTGGACCCGAAAAACAGCGCGCATGGGCTGGACGGCAACCTCACTCGATACCCAGAACCACAACCAGAAGCGTTGATCACGCGTCTGGCGAAGATCTATCGGACAAAGGTTGAGTCCCTTTTTCTCGGGCGCGGAGTCGACGATGCCATCGACGCCTTACTGCGCGTGTTCTGCGAACCGGAACAGGACAGCATCATCATCTGCCCACCCACTTACGGCGTGTACGAAACGGCATCGACCATTCAGGGCGCCGGCATCGTCCGCGTGCCACTGCTCACGAACTCGGGCTTCGCACTCGATGTATCAAGCATCTGTAGTGTCTGGCGGCCCGGAACCAACTTGGTCTTCCTGTGCTCCCCGAACAACCCCACTGGCAACCTCATGACCTCTGACGACGTGACCGCGCTCTGCAAGAGTCTGGCGGGCCGCGCCGTCGTCGTTCTGGACCAGGCCTACATCGAATTCTCCCTGAATGACGCGTGGGAACCAGACTTCGCTGAACTACCAAACTTGGTAGTGCTTCGCACGCTCTCCAAGGCGTGGGGCCTCGCGGGCGCACGCGTTGGTGCCGCCCTGGCTCATCCTCAGGTGATCGAGCTCCTCAACAAGGTACGCGCGCCCTACCCCCTGAGCGCGCCCTCGATCAGACTTGCGGAGGAGGCGCTGATGGGGACCGGCGTGGCCATGTGCGAAGAACATGCCCGCAGCGTCCGAGAGCAAAGAGCGGTGCTGGCAAAGTCGCTGTCGGAATTGGCTTGTGTCGTCCACGTCTTCCCGAGCGAGGCCAACTTCTTGCTGGTTCAGACCGTAAGCGCAGGGGACTTTGTGGCCAACTGCCAGGCGGCTGGTATCGTCGTACGGGACCGCAACGAACCGCATATAGAAGAGTGCGTGCGGGTTTCTGTGGGCACGCCGGAAGAAAACCGAGCATTGATTGCGGCACTCCGAGCGTAGCACATGCAGAAACTCCTGTTCGTAGATCGTGATGGGACCCTCATTCGTGAGTCGCCCGACGAACAGATCGATTGCCTCGAGAGGCTCGCCCTGATGCCCGAGGTAATTCCTTCGCTGCTTCAATTGCGGGACGCAGGCTATCACTTTGTCATGATTACCAACCAAGACGGCCTTGGAAGTGAAGCCTTTCCTCAGGAGGCGTTCGACCGGACACAAGCGGCGATGCTGGAGCTCTTTACATCGCAGGGCATCACGTTCGATGAGATCCTTATCTGTCCCCACCTCCCCAACGATGATTGCCGTTGTCGCAAACCGCACCTAGGGCTAGTCCGTCACATCCTACAACGCGATGGCGTCGATTGGGCACGCAGCTGGGTGGTTGGCGATCGTGATACCGATATGGAGCTGGCCCAAAACATGGGCATCCAAAGCATACGGGTGAAAGAGAGCGGCGAGGATGGAGAAAGCTGGCCGGCCATTGTGCGCAAGGTGCTGTCCGCCGCACGGGAGGCGGAATATGTGCGCGAGACGCATGAAACCAACGTCACCGTGAGGGTCGATCTCGACCAATACACAAAGGAGACCATCAGTACGGGGATCGGGTTCTTCGATCACATGCTTGAGCAGTTGGCGAAGCACGGCGCGTTTGCGCTGTCGCTGCAGGTCAAGGGCGACCTCGAGGTCGATGATCATCACACGGTCGAAGATGTGGGCCTGGCACTGGGCCAGACGCTGCGACGCGCGGTCGGGGACAAGGTTGGCGTTGCACGTTATGGCTTCGTCCTTCCCATGGACGACGCGAGAGCGGAGGTCTTAGTCGACCTCAGCGGCAGGCCCTACTTGGTTTTCGAGGGAGAGTTTAAACGCGAGCGAGTGGGTGAGATGGCCACGGAATTAGTGCCGCACTTTTTTCGATCGCTGGTCGGCGAACTAGGTGCGACACTGCACATCAAGATGCAAGGCGATAACGCGCACCATGCAATCGAAGCTGTGTTCAAAGCGACAGGGCGAGTTCTGAGGCAGGCCTTCGCTCGCACAAGCGAAACCACCGTTCCCAGCACCAAGGGAAGCCTGTGATCGCAATTATCGACACCGGAGGCGCCAACCTTGCGTCGGTCTCCAACGCCCTCGATCGGCTGAGTATCCACTGGCAGTTCACAACAGACGTGAAAACAATCCAGGCAGCGAGCCACGTCATTCTTCCGGGCGTGGGCGCGGCGAAGGACAGCATGCAGCGTCTCGACGATCTTGAACTTGTACCCGTAATCCGCAGTTTGCGCCAGCCGGTACTTGGCATCTGTCTGGGCATGCAGCTCTTGTTCAAAGGCTCGGATGAGGGCGTCGTCAACTGCTTGGGCGTGGTGGACGGCTTTGTTAGGAGACTCAAGGGAGGAAAAGGTCTGCGGGTACCTCACATGGGTTGGAACGCGCTAGAGATCAGCGCAGCCGGTTGCACTTTGCTGGACGGTGTGCGCACAGACGACCACTTCTATTTTGTCCACTCCTACTGCTGTGCCAAAGGCGCGTGGGTTCGGGCTTGCGCAGATCACGGCGAAACCTTTGTGGCAGTCATTCAGCAGGACAACTTCTTTGGCTGTCAGTTCCATCCAGAGCGCTCGGCGAACGCAGGTGCACGGATCTTGCGGAATTTTGCCAAGCTATGAAAATCTATCCTTCGATCGATCTCCTGGATGGGCACTGCGTGAGGCTCGAGCAAGGGCGTTTCGGCGACAAGTGCGAATACAGCGCATCTGCACTGGCCATCGCGCAGCGCTACCGGGCGGCGGGAGCAAAATATTTACATGTGGTGGACCTGTCTGGTGCCCGGGACGGTGGCACAAGACAGACGGAACTCATTTTGGAGCTGATCAAGGACAGCGATCTTGCAGTGCAAGTGGGTGGCGGTGTTCGGTCCGCGGCGGACGTCCAAGTTCTTTTGGACGGTGGCTGCGAACGTGTTGTGATAGGCAGTCTTGCGGTGCGTGATCCCGAAACCACCGAGCAACTGCTTCGCCAGTTTGGCGCAAAACATATCAGCCTGGCACTCGACGTGCGTATCGATCCGCAGGGAGTGCCGCGGACTGCTTCGCATGGCTGGAAGGAGGCAGATGGTCCAAGCATGTGGGAGCTGTTGCAACGCTACGTTGACGCCGAACTCGACACGATCCTGTGCACGGACATCGCGCGGGATGGCATGCTCAATGGTCCGAACCTCGAACTCTACCGCGCGCTTGGTGAGAAGGTTGCTGAAGTCAAGGTGCAGGCCTCGGGTGGTGTGAGCGGCTTGGACGACCTGCGCCAACTCCGCGCGCTTGGTGTCGACAGCGTGATTGTGGGCAAAGCACTCTATGAAGAGAGATTCTCCTTGGAGGATGCGCTAGCGTGTTGACCCGCCGCATCATTCCGTGCCTCGACGTCAAGGATGGCGTCGTCGTTAAAGGCGTCAAATTCCGCGACCATGTTGTGTTGGGTGGGATTCTCGAGCTGGCTCGGCGCTACCGGGATCAAGGCGCCGATGAGTTGGTCTTTTATGACATCACGGCCAGCAGCGAGGACCGATCCGTTTCGGTCGAGTGGGTGCGTAAAACCGCGAAAGCGTTGGACATTCCTTTTTGTGTGGCCGGCGGGATCCGCAGCGTGGCGATGGCGCGACGGGTGCTCAACGCAGGTGCGGACAAGATCTCGATCAACTCCCCGGCGCTTGAGCGACCCGACCTGATAGGCGAGCTGGCCGAGGCCTTTGGCAACCAGTGTGTGGTGGTCGGCATTGATTCGATGCGGCAAGAAGACGAACTGGTTTGTTGGCAATACACGGGCAAGGAGTCGACCGCCCGTGCAAGCCAACGCCGCACCAAGGAGTGGGTGCACGAGATTCAGGAGCGCGGTGCAGGAGAAGTGGTCCTGAACTGCATGGACGCCGATGGCACACGTCACGGCTATGACGTAGAGCAGCTGGCCGAGGTGCGCGCTGCCTGTCGAGTCCCATTGATTGCCTCGGGAGGTGCTGGTAGCGTCGATGACTTTGTCGCTGTGTTCAATGATGCAGATGTCGACGGCGCCCTGGCCGCCGGTATCTTTCATCGCGAAGAAATTCTGGTGTCAGAGCTCAAGCGACAACTCTCGCAGCGCAACATCTTGGTACGCCTATGCTGACGGCACGTGAGCTACGCGAGATGGATTGGGACAAGGCAAACGGCCTTCTTCCCGCTATGATACAGGACGCCAAGACTTTGCAGGTACTCATGTTGGGTTACATGAATCTGGAAGCGGCGGAGCAGACGCTCAACACGGGAAAGGTGACTTTCTTCAGCCGTTCGGTGCAGCGGTTGTGGATGAAGGGCGAGACCTCCGGCAACGTCCTGCACCTGGTTGATATGATCGCCGATTGCGACCAAGACACTTTCTTGATCACGACGCAGCCGGAGGGACCAACATGCCACCGGCAAACAACGAGTTGCTTCGGTGAAGAACGGGCACCGGGGATCGGGTTTCTGGTGCGCCTCGGACAAATTGTAGACCAGCGCTTCACCGATCGACCCGAGGGCTCCTACACCACGAAACTAGCTGACGCTGGTGCCGGACGCATTGCCCAAAAGGTCGGCGAGGAGGGAGTCGAAGTGGCTCTTGCCGCCAAGGACGAAGGGACAGAAAACCTATGCGAGGAATCAGCCGACCTGCTGTATCATCTTCTCGTACTACTCAGAGCACGCGATCTCAGTCTTGGAGATGTGGTGGAGTGCCTTCGTCAGAGGCACGCGGACCGCGCCTAGGAGTGTCTTGGTCGTCGTGCGACATCTCTTCGCTCATCCGGTGCCGGCAGCTCCCGGTTTTGGTAATTAGTGCTTTTGTTTGTGCCCAGCAGAGAACCTACCGCCATACCGCCATACCGCGCTGCTCAGCGGCGTTGTTGCACCGCTCTGGCTGAGAGCAAATGCGCCTATGGTGGTGGCCGATGTATGTTCGACCATGAAGTATCCCAAGCGCAGGCAGTACAAGCACGCGAAGCAGAAGAAGTACCACGTTCGCAACTGGGCGGAATACAACCAAGGGCTGCGCCGCCGGGGCGATTTGACGGTCTGGTTTGACGAGGAGGCAATCGCGAACTGGAAGGCCGACAAGACCGGTAAACCTGGCGGTCAACGGGTCTATTCAGATATGGCGATTGAAACGAGCCTGGTTGTCCGGATGGTGTACAAGCTCGCCTACCGCCAAACCGAAGGCTTCTTGCACTCGATCGCCTCGCTTCTCGGGCTCGGTATCGAAATCCCGGACTACTCGACGCTGTGTCGGCGCTCGAGGCTGCTCGGCAAGAAGCTGCGGATTCCGAAAGCCGCAAGCAATCAACCCATCCACCTGATGATCGATAGCACGAGCTTGAGGATTCATGTTGGAACGGCCCGCAAACCGCCAAAACAGCGCGCATGGCGCAAGTTGCACATCGCCGTTTTGCGCAAGACCGGCACCATTGTTGCGTCCGAACTGACGGCGTCACGAGCTCGCGACGCAACCCGAGTCCCCGCTTTGCTAACGCAGATTCAAGCACCTCTAGTGTCGGTGGCGGCGGACAGTGCATACGACAAGGAAACGGTCTACGAAACCATCGAAGCGCACAGCCCTGGTCGAAGGACGCGCGTGGTGATTCCGCCGCAACGAAACGCGACGCTCAGTCAGAATTCGAACACTGCCATGCAGGAGCGAGATCGCCATATTCGTACAATCGAAAGACACGGCCGACGTGAATGGTACAAGCTCTCAGGCTGCACCAAGCGAAGCATGGTGGAGAACGCGGTCTATCGTTACAAGGCGATCATCGGGCCGGAGATGCGGGCTCGAACGTTGGCGAGGCAACGAGTTGAACACCGAATTGGGTGCGAGATACTCAACAAGATGACCGCGCTCGGGATGCCCGATACGTACTGCGCCGGGTGACTCTGCGACCGGCACAGGGAGGTCAGCAATTTGCTCCGAGCCGTGCAACAACGCCAGAATTGAGCGGTTGATCTCCCCGTTGTGCCCTTGCGTGAGTACCTGGTCTTGCGCCAACGCGTCGAGCTCACAGACACAGTAGAATAGGTTTGCGATCGGCTAAACACGCGTCTCCGGATAGCGGGCATTGTGTCAACAATACACGAGGCCCGGATATTCATCAGCGCGAGGCTCTTGGTTTGATGCGTCGTCATGGGATCGCCTCAATTCGGTGCTAGGTTCTACCTAATGAAGCCAACGACGATTGTGGTTCCTACCGTGGTCGGCGTAGCGCTCCCGACGAGTCAAAGCGCAAGGCCTGACGTCACATGATTATCTGCAAGTTCGGAGGCACTTCCCTCGCGGACGGCGAGAGGATTAGGCACTGCGCGGAGTTGGCTCTGGCTGCCGATTCGCTCCCAATCGTCGTGGTCTCCGCGATGGCCGGTGTCACGGATCTTCTGACGGAGCTGAGAGCTCTCGTTCTCGATCGTGAGATCGATGAAGTGAAGAGATGCTTAGCGCTCTTGAGCCAACGCCATCTGGACGCCTCGACGTCGATCGCTCCGCAACTCGAGCTTCGAGCTGCCACGCGGGAGCAGCTCGAGCAAAGGATCTCCGTACTGGATGAGCGGGTCCGGATTCGCATCGCGGCCCGAGGCTCCGCGCCCGCGCTGAAGGATGTCTCCAGTTTCAGCGATGACGTGGTCGCCACCGGCGAGGATCTTGCGGCGATTCTGATGGCCGCGGCCATCCGGGCCTTGGGATCTCCGGCGCGCGTCGTGGACGCACGCAGGATCATCCGAACGAATTCTGCATTCGGGGAAGCGGTCCCCCAGGTCGACGTCATCCCTGACTTGGTGCGAGCCGAGCTCACACCCATCGTGGATGCAGGCGAGGTGGCCGTCCTGCAGGGATTCATTGGAAGTGACGGATCCGGCCGCACGACCACGATGGGGCGCGGCGGCTCGGACCTGACCGCGGCGATCCTTGGCGGGGCGCTCGCTCTTTCTGAGATTCAGATCTGGACAGACGTGGACGGCCTGCTCTCAGGAGACCCTCGACGAATCGATGGCACGACGCTCCTTCCGGAGCTCGGCTTCGAGGAGGCTGTCGAGCTGTCCTACTTCGGGGGGAAGGTGATCCATCCTGGAGCCGCCAAGCACGCGCTCGCGAAAAAGGTCTCTATCTGGATACGGAACTCGTTTAATCCGTCCGCCCCCGGCACCCTAATCCATACGGAGAGTGAGGGGTCGGCTCATCTCGCCGCGGTAGCGCACAAGTCTCGTGTGGTTCTGATCAAAGTTCGGGCGCGCCCGAGCTCACTCGAATACGGATTCCTGGCCCGCGTCTTCGAAATATTGGCACGCCACGAGCTGGCCGTGGATTTGGTCGCAACGTCTCACAGCTCGACAGCTTTCACTGTCGACGTGGCAAGAGACATCCAAGCGGTTGTAGGCGAGCTCGCGGATTTTGCGGACGTCAAGATCCTGCCGGACCTCGCCACTGTCACCGTCGTCGGCCGGGGCCTCATGGCGGAAGTTGGGGTCAATGCCCGCGTGTTTCGGGCCGTTGGCGAAGAGGCTCCGATTCATCTGGTTTCTCAGGCTTCGGACGTCAGCCTCAGCTTTGTGGTGGCCGAGGAATATGCGCGAGCTGTCGTCCAGCGCCTCCATGACTCGCTCGTCTCAAAGACCGATGCCGGCGTGAAAGAGTCAAGGGGCTGAGCCAAATGGCCGCCCAATGGATCCGCGGCAGGAAAGGGGTTTATACGATGGTGGAGTTGTTCGAAGATCGTTTTCCCGAGGCAGGTCCGTCTTGATCGCGCCGAGCGCTTTCCGAGGCGTGGGCGTAGCCTTGGTGACGCCCATGACGCAGGATGGAAGTATCGACTGGGATCGGTTCGCCGAGCATGTCGAGTTCCAAATCGAAGGGGGTGTAGACTACCTGGTGCCCTGCGGCACCACCGGCGAGAGCGCGACGCTTCTTCCCCAGGAGAAGCTCGATTTGATCCGAAAGGCGGTCGCAGTCTCCGGGGGCCGGGCGCCGGTCATGGCGGGAGCCGGCTCGAATCGGACGGCCACGGCCGTCGAGATGGCACAGGCGGTGGTCGATGCGGGCGCGGATGCGGTCCTGTCGGTGAGCCCTTACTACAACAAGCCTACTCAGGAAGGTCTGTACCAACACTATCGAGCGATTGCTGAAAAGCTCTCCGTTCCTCTCTTTGTCTACAACGTACCGGCCCGCACCTCCTCGAATGTGCTTCCCTCTACCCTGCTCCGTCTCTCCGAGCTGGAAACGATCGGCGGTGTGAAGGAGGCCTCGGGAAATCTATCACAGGCAATGGAACTGATCCGAGGAAGGCCGGAGGGTTTCCTCGTCCTGTCCGGTGACGACTCACTGACCTTCGCGGTTGTCGCCCATGGTGGCGATGGCGGGATCGCGGTGGTGGCCAATGAAGCTCCCGAATCCTTCAGCCGGATGGTTCACCTGGGACTCGATGGAGCGTTTACGGATGCCCGCGTCTTGCACGATCGACTCCTGCCGCTGATGGAGGCCAATTTTCTGGAGACGAACCCCATCCCGGTCAAAGCGGCTCTGGAAATGATGGGGAGAATGGAAGGCCATCTCCGCCTGCCTCTGACCCCTCTTTCGGAAGAAAAGCGGCAATCCTTGCGAGAGGCGCTCGCGTCTTCGAAAGTGCTCCCATGACTGATATCGCAATCGAAAAACTGAGAGCCGACGTCGAGCGGTGGGCCGAGGTCGACAATCCTGCCGATCACAACGAGGCTCGAGAGGTTGTGCGGCGCCTCCGAGTGGCTCTCAACAGCGGCGGGGTTCGCGCCGCCGAGCGAGACGGCGACTCTTGGCGCGTGGTGGAGTGGGTCAAACGAGGCATCCTCTTGGCTTTTCGATCCGGCCGCGACGAGCGGTTCGAAGATCAAGGTGCGCTCGAGTTTTTCGATCGAGATACGCTTCCCTTGCGCGAGGTCCGAGGAGTCGAGGAGAACATCCGAATCGTACCGGGCGGGAGCTCTGTCCGGGATGGCGTCTACCTGGCGCCCAAGGTCGTCATGATGCCTCCGTCATTCGTGAACATCGGGGCCTATGTCGACGCCGGGACGATGATCGACTCCCATGCCCTGGTAGGCTCCTGCGCTCAAGTCGGAAAGTCGGTCCATCTCAGCGCGGGAGCCCAATTGGGCGGGGTCTTGGAGCCGGTCGGACTGAGACCCGTGATAGTAGAAGACGAAGCCATGGTCGGCGGAAACTGCGGCATTTTCGAGGGAACTTTGGTGGGCCGCCGGGCCGTGCTTGCGCCAGGCATCCACCTCACCGCGTCTAGCGCCGTATACGATCTGGTACGAGGCGAGGTGTACCGCGCAAAGGCGGGGCGCCCCCTCAGCATTCCGGAAGGCGCGGTCGTCGTTCCGGGATCGAGGAAAGCGAACGGACCCTTCGCGGATCGCCACGGCCTGTCGATCTACGCCCCTGTAATCGTAAAGTATCGAGACGCGAAGACCGACTCGGCGACCGCGCTCGAAGAGGCACTCAGGTAAGTGGAGCGCGCGACTACCGAACCCATACTTTTTCGGAATGGCGATCGGCTCACACCGTGAGCTCGAACACTCTCGTTGAACCGGAAAAATAAGGAGCTGGATCATGAAAGCTAAGAAACTCCTGATGGTGGTCTCGATCTGTGCTATCTGCACCGTTTCGGCCGCACAAACCAACCCTCTATGGCAACAGGGGAAAGTCAAGAACTACCTGCCTCATATGACCTGGCCGGAGGTTCAAGATCTCCTGACTCGCAGCGACATGGTCATCATCCCTTCAGGGTCGTTAGAACAACACGGCTTGCATCTGCCGATCGGCACCGATTTTTTTCATGGTGTAGAACGAGCGAAGCTCATCGCCCAGCGTACAGATGTGCTGGTGGCGCCGATCCTGATGCCTGGAAACTCCGGCTATCACATGGGATTTGCGGGCAGCATGACTCTTTCAGCCGAGATCATCCAAAAGGTGTACTTCGAGTCCGCTCAAAGTCTCATGAGTCACGGCTTTCGTCGATTCCTGTTCCTCAACTCTCATGGAGGGAATCGCATCATTTCACAATACGTGGTCGACCGAATCAACCATGAGACCGAGGCAGTGGCGGTGGAGCTCAATGAGGCTATTGGGCCCTACCGCAAACAGCATCGCCCCTACTCGGGTAAGGGTTTCGATCGTCACGCCGGCGTATTCGAAACTTCCTTGGGGCTCTATCTGTTTCCCAGCTTGGTAGACATGGCCAGTGCCAGAACGGCCGCCTTGGAGATGCCGAGCGCTTGGAGAAAATGATTCCCTTGATGAGTGAGGGAGATGAAACGGCGGTTCTCATTTTTCGTTCCGAGGGGCTCAAACCGGTAGAAACCGGCAAGGGGTCATCCGCTAGGGAGGTGTCGGACACCGGGGTGTGGGGACGTCGAGATCCGACCGAGGCCAGTGCCGAGGAGGGCCGCCAGGATACCGAAGATTTCGTGGATGCGGCCGTTCAGTTCATCGAGCGCTGGAAGACGCTTCGTCCGATGAAAGAGTCGAACAACCACTAGCTGTTATGTGAAACTGGATATAGTGTAACTGTGAAAAATATTACTGTATCCGTCTCTGAAGATGTCTATCGCAACGCTCGGATCAAAGCCGCGGAGCTAGATACGTCAGTGAGCGCTCTCGTGCGGGACTTTTTGGAATCGCTTGGCTCGGAGGAGTCGGACTTCGAACGCAGGAGAAAGCTTCAAGACGAAGTCCTCGAGACGATCAAGTCGTTTAGAGCTCGAGACCGGCTCAGTCGTGACGAGCTTCACGACCGTGATGCGCTTCGTTGACACGAACGTCTTGCTCTACGCGGTGAGTACTGTCGCCGACGAAGAGCCCAAGGCCGCGTTGGCCACCAGGTTGCTCACGTCGGACGACCTCGCTGTATCCGTTCAAGTACTCCAGGAGTTCTATGTCCAGGCGACGCGCCCAAGTAAGAAGGATCGGCTCAGCCATGATCAGGGCGCGGCTTTGGTCGAGTCGTTTCTTCGCTTTCGAGTTCAGGAGAACACAGTCGCGATCATGAGATCAGCGATGGGCACGCGTGAGAGATTTCGAATCTCGTATTGGGACGCCGCCGTCATCGAAGCGTCGCGAGCTCTGGGTTGTGGAGAGTTGCTCTCCGAAGACCTCGCAGATGGCCAGGACTACGGGGGCGTGGTGGTCACGAATCCGTTCCGTGGCCTCGGCGAGTAGGTGTGCCTTTGGTCGAAGAGAACGTCTTTGCGCACCTGACGCACCGGTATCGACGCCTCCTCCCGGATCTCGTTCTGTAGAAGCCGTGGCGGACGATGTTCCCGGAACCGACTCTTCCGTGGAACGTACATGCGGGATTGAGACATCTTCGATTCTTCAATTCGGTTCGGCCCTTGTTGACGAAAGAACTGTGTCGCTCGAAATCGGGCTCAAACTCTAGCACGCAGATGGGTTATTGCCTGGCCACCAACACTTGATTGCCGAAGCACCAGGAATCTTGCCTGCCATGTCGTACTCGGCTGCCGACGAGCCGTATCGAGGCTGTGGTTCTGCCAGTAAGTGGTGTAACCATCTGGAATGATGGGGTCCGAGAATAGGGGGATTCGGAGATCTGTGGCGGCGTTCTTGAGCTCATCGCGCCACTGATAGTCGAAACTACCTTGAACGAAAAAGCGCTGATTGAACCGCCGGCTCCCCGCGAACTGAATCGTGTCATAGTTGAGGTCCGAGTCGGGAAAGGTGTCGATGGCCACGTCTTGCGCGTTGGCTGCTTCGTCCGGCACCCGGGCAACGTCGAGTGGCTGGGAGGTGAACGGATCGAGAGGGCAAGGGAAGGCCTCGTTTCCGCAAGGAATGCCCGCTTCGCGGAGGGGGATCTCCTGCGCCCGGTTTCGCAGTCCTTGGCAGAACGGAACCGCCGAGCGCTGGATCGGCAGCTGTCGGCGCGAGCTCCTCGCGCACGTCGTGGTCTTCGGCGAGCGCCATTTGGTCCGGCTCGTGAGGTCGTACGTCAGCTACTACCACAAGGACCGTTGCCACTTGGGGCTCGGTAAAGACACGCCGGACGAGAGACCGATCACGCCACGACCGTCACCCACGGCCAAGGTCATGGCGTTGCCGAGAGTGGGTGGCCTTCACCATCGCTACGAGTGGCGGGAAGCTGCGTAGCGCCGTTTCCGGTGGCGAACGTCGCGTGGCCCGAAGCTCGTGACCGTTCTTGCTTTCCGATCATCAAGTCCGCAGTCGACGTGACGGCGGCACTGTCTCGCGGACGTCGACCTTGCTTTCTTCTTCTTCGGGGCACACGAGCCCGCAGTTCCCGCGCCGATTAATAATGACGAACGACGCCCCACTTACCGGCTTTTGCCGAACGTTTCCAGATGCCGCTTGACGGTTTCCTGGTCAGAGTCGAGCTCCAGCGAGCGCTGATAGGCGTTTCTGGCCTTTTCGACGTCCCCCAGGAGACGATAGCTGTCACCCAGGGCATTCAACAAATTGGTGTCCGGCTGGCGAATGGTCATCGCCCTCTCGAGATAGCCCGTGGCCTGCTCTAGCTCGCCTCTCAAGAAACGCGCAAATCCCAGCCCGGCGAGAACCTCGTACTGACTGGGGAACGCCTCCTCCAGTGGGGCGAGCAGCTCCAGTGCGGCATCACCGTCCCCTTCGGTTAGAAAGACGCCGGCCAGTAGCCAGCGAGCCATGGGAAGCTCAGGATTTCCGGCCGCCACCGACTCCTGAAACGCCGCTCGCGCTTCTTCGTTGCGACCCAAGGCCCAGAGCTGTTCGCCGCGGGCCAGAGCCAGCAGCCCGGGAACCTCAGGATTGAAACCACGGCGGTAAAAGAAATGGGGGCGCGCTATGGCGGTGCGCGGAGAAACGGTTATTGGCGCAAACTCCTCGGCGATCAACGTCTCGGACGGGTCGAGAAGCTGGACGCGAAGTTGATAGTTGCCACCGACCATCTGGGTAAGAGGGATTTGTTCGATGGCGGGCCCGCCGAAGTAGTCCCCCACTCGGGTCTCCCGTTCGTGAAGCGGTTCCTCGCCGTTGAGCAATGTGAAGCGCAGCCGATGATCGTCACTTGCACCGAGCACTTGAACAAAAGCATGCAGCGGCTCACCAAGAGGGAAGATATTCCCCGTGGCCGGATAGATGAGGCTCCCGTCTACCTGAAACGTACGGAACCGCCCTGTTCCAGGATCGGTACGCCGCTCGGATCGGTAGCCCGCGATCACATCGCTCAGGAAAGGCTTTCCCGCCGGGCGCGGCTCGACGATGAGGTTCGTTTCCACGACCGTGAACTGAGTGTTGACGCGATTCTGCCAAATGACGCTCACCTGGTACTCCCCCGGCAACAGGGGAAAGTCATCCTGATAAGAAAGGGGATTGGCCTTGACATGATCGATCTGGCTCTGGCTGAACTCGATAAACACCTCTCGATCGTTGGCCAGCACCAGGTTGCCTTCCATGTCCTTGACGTCCAGCTTGATGTCGAGAGTCGTGTAGAACTTGGTCTGGTCCTCATCCGTCTCCAGCGAGAAGTTACCCGGATCTATCTCAATGCTGTAATGAACGAAAGGCGTGTCCTGCGGTCCGTAGAGAACAGCAAAATAACTGCGGCTAGGTACGAAATTGAAGGAATAGTTGGCCGATACCATTTCTCCGTAACGCAGATGGGCATCGGCATAGTCGGTTCGGATTGCCCGCTTGGGAGACTCCTCGATGCGCGCCAGCATGATGTCGGTCCCCAGCGAAGCTCGCCCAGTAAAGACGTCGGCGGGGTCGCTGGTATCGAAGGACAGCGAGGCCTGCGCCAGCTCCGCGTTGACTTGCCGGAGCGCGTCTAACGCCGCCAAGTTGTCGGAACCGGGCGTGAACTGCGCCCCTGTCAGAAGCGCCTGCGGGCCGTCCACGATCGGGTGATAAAGCTGATACTCGCCGACGGCGTTCCGTTTGAAGAAGAGCAAATAGAAGAACGAGGGAATGCCTTTGGTCGGGTCGCCCTGATAAAACCACAGTTGCACGGGAACGATCTCGTTGTAGCCGTCGTAGCGTTGAATCTCGCGGGGTTCTCCCAGGATGATGTACATGCGTCCGCGGTCGGTTTTCCATCCGGGCAGGAACGTCTCCCGGGCGAGAAACTTGTTGGCATATTCGAGTCGGCGGTAGTGCTCGGTACGGTACTCGTTCTCAGGCGTGGCAGGATTGGGATCGCGCTTGCTCCAGAAGGAGCGAATGAGGCGTTGCCGCTGCTCGACCGTGTCGAGCTCCAGGAAAACGTCCCGCTCCGTATCGGTGATGATGTAGACGACCTCTTCCTCCAGCCACTTGCGATCTTCGGGAGGAAGCCGGTCGAGACGGTCGTCGGCCCCGGCCTGGCCCGCCAGTATCAACCAAAAGAGTAAGTTAGTCGAACGGAGTTTCATGAAATGCATTCTCACCAGAGATAGAACCTAGTCCTTCAGAAAAAGACCATCGATGCCCGACAGGTCAGGAAGCATGACATCGACGATCGCCACACCGATGGGCTCTCGGTGAACGATGGCCAGGCCAGCCTCACCGCTTGCCGCGAGCTTGACCCGATAGCCCGCCCCCACCAGGACGGTCTCCAGGATCTCGCGCATCACGTCCTCGTCATCGATAACGAGAACCGTTCCTTGGTCGCTCATCGCCAATCCACCAGTTCCATCTTGCCGCGAAACGACAGTGGGTCCAAATCCCCAGTCGGAACTCTCCGGGGGCGACTCATTCCATGGCTTTGGCCCGCTTCACCTCGCCGTTTGACATCCAGCGAGTCGAGGAGGAGTATTGGTGCGTCGTGTTCCGGTGACGCGCCGGCGACACTTGGAGGTCTACCATGTCTTGGTCGCTCCGATGGCAAACGTTTCTCTGTCTCGCCGCAGTGCTCACTCTCGCTGCTGGCTGCGGCCCCGGCGGCGCTCCGAGCGAAGAGGCGGCGGGTACTACTGCCACGAGTACCAGCTACGATGATCTCGTCGCGCTGTTCGAGGAGTGGAGAGAGTTCGAGAAGCCCGAGTTTGTCGATGGCGTTCCGGACTACACCGCGGAGGCCATGGCAACCCAGCACCGCGAGTTGGCCGGGTACCAGCAACGGCTCGTCGCGATCGACCCGAGCGGCTGGCCGGTGTCGCAGCAAGTGGACCACCATCTGGTACGAGCCGAGATGAACGGCCTCGATTTCGATCACCGCGTGCGGAAACCCTGGGTGCAGAATCCGGCTTTCTATACGCAGATCTTTTCGGCTCAGAGCGACGTCCCGGCTCACGAGGGTCCGGTCATCCACGGATGGATCGACTTGTGGACCTACGAGTATCCGCTTTCCGAGGCGGATGCTGCGGAGCTCGCAGCACGGATCGTGACCGTCGCGCCGCTTCTCGAGCAGGCCCGAACCAATCTGGTCGGAAACGCCCGGGATCTCTGGGTGATGGGGATCCGCTCCATGGAACGACAGAGCGCCGATCTGGAGGATCTTGCCAGTCAGGTGGCCGGCCAGAGCGACGAGCTCAAGGAGGGCATCGTGGCGGCTCGCGAGGCCACCGACCAGTTCCGTGAATGGCTCGAAAGCGAGGCAGATTCCAAGACCGGTTCTTCGGGCGTCGGGACGGACAATTACACCTGGTACCTGCAAAACGTCCACCTCGTTCCCTACACCTGGGAACAACAAGAGACGCTGATGCTCCGGGAGCTCGCCCGCTCCCACGCGTCCCTGCGGCTCGAAGAGCACCGCAACCGCAAGCTGCCAGAGCAGATCCGCATCGCGAGCGCGGAGGAGTACGACCGCCGCTTCAACGATGCGGTGACCGAGTACATGAAGTTTCTCAAGGAAGAGGAAGTCATTACGGTCCGTGACTACGAAGAGGCAGCGCTCCGAGCCCGGATCGGGCGTTTCAGCTCCGCCGACGGACTGCGAGGGTTCTTCTCCGAGGTCAGCTATCGTGACCCGCTGACGATGCGGACCCACGGCCACCACTGGTTCGACCTCGCCCGCATGGACCTAGAGCCGCACCCGAGCCCGATCCGGCGGGTGCCGTCGCTCAGCAACATCTACGACGCACGCTCCGAGGGGATTGCCACCGCGATGGAAGAGATGATGATGCACGCCGGGCTTTTCGACGATCGCCCCCGCTCGCGTGAGCTCATCTGGATTCTTCTCGTTCAGCGTGCCGCCCGCGCTCTGGGTGGCCTGCGCATGCACAGCAACGAGTACACCATCGACGAGGCGGCGCAGTTTGCCGCGAAATGGACCCCGCGGGGGTGGATGCCCGAGGACAGCGACACCGTTTATGGCGAGCAGCATCTCTACCTGCAACAGCCCGGTTACGGGACGAGCTACCTCATCGGCAAGATCGAGATCGATATGCTGATGGCCGAACGGGCCCTCCAGCTCGGCGACGATTTCACTCTCAAGCGCTTCATGGACGAGTTCCATGCGGCAGGAGTCATTCCCGTGTCGCTCGTTCGCTGGGAGCTGGCCGGCTACGACGATCAGATCACCCGAATGACGGCGGCGCGATAGGGCGCCCACTGCAGCCAGCCGTCACGTGCGCGTCGAGCGGATCTCATTGCGCCGCTCCCGGCTTCATTGCATGCTCGTTGTTTTTGCTTTCGAATCTTCCCTGGAAAGCAGACGGACGACCCAGAGGCCGCTGTAGAGATCGGTGAAAAAGATGGTGCCTTTGTGCGGTTGGGGTCCCCAGGCAAAGGGCGCGTTCGGTATGAACCCCTTGGAATCGTCGGAGTAGAACTTGGCAATCTCACGCCCCTGCCGGTAAAGATCCCCCATGAGCTCTCCCGAGATGTCGACGACGCGCAAGCCGGCGTCGAAGTGGGCGACGTACAAGATCTCCTCTTCCCAGTCGATCCAGTAGTTATGTGGACCCGACTCGGGGACTTGATAGCGGGCTACCTCGCGCGGCTTCTCCGGATCATCGAACTCCACGAAATGGATCCAGCCCTTCGCATAGGACGGGATCCGTTCTTGCCAGCTGATCCCGACTCCGGATCATCGGATTCCGAGAAACGTTTTCCATGACTGTTTTCCCTCCAACGTCCACGCCGTCGTTCCGAGTACGCCGGCCGAACGAAGTGCGTGCGTTCCGCGATTTTTCAAACGAGGAGATTGGCCGGCATATGTGTGTCTGAAGATTTCATCGGGCTGCCGAACGCATTCAGACTACTGTTTACATGGTGCCCGCGGGAAAGTCAAGCAGGCCGCGAAATGGGGGTTTGCGTCACAGGAGTGGGTTTGTACTTATGCTCCTTTTTTTGGGCCTCAGTATTGTTGTATATATGCAACAACAGGAGGCGATCTCATGGATACTGCGCGAACTTTGGAAGAAAAGCGGGAGCGAGTCCTCGAACAGATGCGGGCCATCCGCTCCATGCGTCCAGGGTCGGTGACCGAGCAATATCTGAAGGTAACGCATAAGGGCAAGCGGAAGCCCGTTATGCGGGGGCCGTATTGGGTCTACACCCGGAAGGAAGCGGGAAAGACGGTCGGACAACGACTGAGCCGGGAAGACGCGGAGCAAGTCACAAAGGACATCGAGGCCCACAGGAAGCTTGTTGCACTCTGTAAGGAGTTCGAGACTCTCACCATGCGTTTGGGCGACGTCGAAGTAGATGCTGTGCTTGCGCCGGAAAAAAACGGCCGAGATCGCGGTCGCGCAGGACCAAGAGGTAGGACGCATCCTGGAGCGAGCAGCCCACGCGAGGCATGCCGATTTGGAGGCCTGGGAAAATTCCTTGAGGGCAGCCGTTCTGTCAGCTGGCGCCAAGGCTCTAGCCAGTCTGCTAGATGGGGTGGGCTGTGGCCGGCAAGACGAAGCGATAGTTTGCAATTGTGGTGCCCGGATGGAGAGCCACGGCTTGAAGTCGAAGCCGCTTTTGACGATTCTCGGCCCGGTGGACTACAAACGTTAGATCCAGAGCAAGCTGCTCACGGAGTTTTGGGGTCATCCGATCGACTTCGGACGGCCACGAGAGAGTTACGCCGAGCGTGGCAACCGCGAAGAGCACGGGCCAGCGAGCGGACGACCAATGAGTGATCATTTCAGGAGGACGACAGCGCATCCAGATCCGCCGGCCAGCGCGGATGCCGTGCCTCGCGGATCCGCTCGATGGGGCCGATGACGACGGTGTCCATGGTCCGCGGGTCGAGATATTTCTTCGCCACCGCTTCCACCTGATCGGCACTCACGGCCTCGACATCCTGCGGCCAGGAGAGAAGGCGCCCGGTGTCCCCATCGTGGAGCGTCGCTAGAGCATAGGCGGCGGCCGCACGGCGGGGCCCGTCCAGCCTCTCCTGCCATTTCCCCAGCCGGAGAATGCCTTTGGCGAGGGCGAGCTCCTCTTCGGTGACCGGTCGCTCATTACGATGAAGCGCGGCCATCTCTTCGCGGCAATATTTGATGAGAGGCGCCACCGCCTCCAGTCGCCCGCCGGTGCGGATGTGGAGCAGCCCGGCGCCATTCGTCGTCTCGGGCAGGAAGAACGTTGCACGATTTGCGAGACCCCGTATCTCGCGGACAGAGATGTTCAGCCGCGTGCCGAGAACCTCTCCGAGTACGGCAAGCGGAGCTCGCTCGTCGGCAGGGACGGGACCGATGCCACGTCCGATGGCGACCCAGCCTTCCAGCGTGTCGACATCGATGGTCTCCAGATTCCCCGAGCCATCTCTCGAAGCGAGCTCGCGGGGCTCCGCCGCTTCCGGGACGGGCTCGGCGAGCTCCCATCCGGACGTCAGCTCCGCCAGCAAGGAGACCGCCTCGTCGCGAGGCACATTCCCACCGATGCCGAGAACGATGCGGTTCGGTGCGAGACTCCGCGACGCCAGCGACCGGACCGCTTCGCGCTCGACCGCAATTCCGGGCTCGGGCGGGGAGAGCGGGTATCCTCCCAGTCGCCGCTCGAGCTCGACCTTCGGTCGGAAACCTCGGCCGGTGACACCCGCCGTAGGAGAGGCAAACCCCGGTCCGGTCCGGAGCTCGTCAAGCGTTGCTCGCTCCACGCGTCGGTTCCGCAAAACGTCGACCATCAAGCGGACCGCGTTCTCCCAATCCTCGGAAAGAACTTCCACAGAAAGCGTGAGGCCGTCGACCTCGAGCTGGGCGTCGAGCCGCGTGCCAAGGGATTCGAGCCGCAGCGACAAGGGCGGTGAGCCCTGAGAGTCGTCGGTCAGAACGCGGGTCAGCGCCTCCGAGGCGCCCGCCTCACCCTCTCTCTCGTAGAATCGTCCGATCGGAACAGCTGCCGTCACCTGGACCAGCGGGTCGGAGGAATCCGTCATCACGTAGGCGCGAAGACCGCTCGCGGCCTCCAGCCGGGCCGTTTCCGGATCGGGAGGTCGAAACGAGGTGGGCTCGAACGTGTAATCCCGCGGATGCGGCCAGTCGTGCTCGAGGAGGGGGCGCGAGTGACCAGGAAGTATCGTTGCTTCCTGCTCGCAGCTGACCAGCACAAAGGTCGCAACGCAGGAAAGGCATGCCGAAACGACGGACGTCTTCAGAATCATGGCGGACTCCATTTCTGCGGGTCGCTTCGCGTCGTGGCGATGACCCGATTCGATGCAACGAAGTAACGGTGGGCCACCCGCGCGATGTCGTCCACGGACACGTCCAAGCGGCGCGCCATGAATTCGGAGAGCGTTTTCCACGCGTCCATCGACTGGAAGTGGCCGATGGTGAAGGCAAGCTCCAGTCGATCCGTTCTGGTCTGCTCCCATTCCAGTCGGAGGGAGCGCCGGGCTCGTTCGAGGAGCGCGGGATCGAGATGGCCGGCTCTCAGCTCTTCGATCGCCACGAGCATCGCTCGCTCGGTTGCGGGAAGCGCCTCATCGCTCGTTGCCGCAGCCACGAAGTTGATCGCCGCCGGCGTGCCGAAGCGGTAGATGTGGATCACGCGAAAGTCCGCGCCGACGGAGCTCGCCAGCCCCTGTCCGATCAAAGGATTGCTGAGCAGACCGTGACGCCCCCGCGCCAGCGCCGCGATTGTGTCCAGCGCGGGACGGTCGGGGTGACCGACTCCGGGAATGCGGTAGCGCACGACGATGCTCGGGTATAAGGGCTCTTCCCAGTCCAGCCGGATGGAGCTTCGCGGCACCGGTTCGGCTTCCAGATCGAGCCGCGCCGGAGGCTCCGGCCCCCGCTCGATGGCGCCGAAGTACCTTTCGGCAAGCGAGCGGGCCGTTTCCGCATCGATGTCGCCGACGAGGACGAGCGTGGCGTTGTTGGGAACGAAGTAGTCCTCGTACATTCGAATCATGCTCTCTCGATTGAAGCTCGCAAAGTCCCGCGGATGCCCGCCGTCCGGCGTGTACACCGGATGGGCGAGAGCGGTCACCCCGTCGATCGCGTGATTCAGGCGCGTTTCGGGACGACTCAGCCCGTTCAGGATCTGCTCGAGCACGGTGAACCGTTGCGCTTCCCACCCGCGCAAAACGGCGTTCACCATGCGCTCCGCTTCCTGGCGAAAGAAAAGCCCGATCGCCTCCTTGGGCAGATCCACCGTTATCTCGAGGTACTCTTGCTCCGTGCTGGCGGGTACCGGATCCTCGTGTCGTGACAAAGCGCCGTATCGGCGATACCAGTTGTACTCTTCCCAGAACACGCGGTGTGGCGTCTGGCGGTCTTCCAGCGCGTAGAGCTTTTTTCGCAGCGTTTCGATCGCCGGTGTGCTCGGCCAGTCGAGCTCGTCGTAGAACACGTCGCGGATGCGCAGCTGGTTGCGCGCGCGACGGCGCTCTTCGAGAAGCTCCTGTTCCGTCTCGTAGATCTCCTGGAGAATCGGAAGCTCCGCGCGGAAGTCGGTCGTTCCCACCGTCGTCGTTCCCTGGTGAATCACGTGCTCGAGAAAGTGGGCGGCGCCGTGCTCACCGGCGGGCTCCTGCATCGAGCCGAAGCGATACCACAGGCTCGCCGCAACCCGGGGCACACGATGGTCCTCGACGACGAGCAGGCGGAACCCGTTGTCGAGAGCGCTCTCCTGGATGTCGAGCGGGCTTGCGGCGAAGGCAATTGCAGGAACAAACGCGACGACGACGAAAAGACTTGCTCTTTTCACGGTAGCTCCTGTCGGGAAGAACGATCGGCCCTGAAACCGAGCCGCATTGTATCCGTCTGCGTCGCCGAATAGCAACTGCACGCGTGGAAGACGTCGTCTCTTTCATTCGACCTTCAGCAATCGCGCGGCGTTCCCGTACACCAGCTTCTCGACCACCTCCGGTGTGAAGGGGGCCGCGGTTTTCAGCGCGAAGAGGCTTCCTGACGAGAAAGCGCCTCGAAACGCGCGAGGGCGGCGGCCGCCGCTGCCTCGTTTCCCAGGAGTCGATGCGTGAATCCGAGTCGATAGAGCGCTTCCTTGTAGTCCGGCGCGAGCTCGACCGCTTTGTCGAAGAGCTCGACCGCCCGCTCCAGCTCGTCTCGCTGCAGAGCGATCTTGCCGAGATTGAAATAGGCTTCCGAGAATGTCGGATCGCGATCGATCGCCTGCCGGAAGTACCCCTCCGCACGTTCGAGCTCGTTGTTTCTCAGTGCGATGAGCCCCACCACGTGATAGGCGCGCATCAGATCGGGGTCCATTTCGATCGCCCTTTCGAGTAGCCGGAGCGCCTCCTCGTGTTTCGAGAACCTCCAAGCGATGTAGCCGAGCTGAAGGAGCGCCTCGCCCGAGCCGGGATGAAGCTCGAGAGATCGACGAAAAGACGCCTCGGCGAGCACGAGCTCCTCTTGACCCAGGTGAGCGCGACCGAGGTCGAAAAAGACGTCGGGAGCCGCGCCGCCTCGATCGATGGCCGCCTGGAGCTCGCTCTCGGCGAGCGGCCACTTTTCCTGCTTCAGGTACAGACCACCGAGGAATCGTCGGAGCTGTGGATCTCCGGGGACCAGAGAAACCGCCCGCGCGGCCGCCTCGATGGCCTCTTCGGTGCGACCGAGGAGATCGAGTGCGGCCCCCCGGAAGTACAGGGGCTCGGCTCTCGTCGGTGCCTCGCGTCCTGCTTCCTCGAGCAGTTCGAGGGCGCGATCGTAGTTGCCGGCCTGTCCCTCGTATTGGGCGAGGGCGAGCATCGCCTCGACGTATTTCGGATTCAGCTCGAGCGCGCGTTCCAGGTGAATACGCGCCTCCGGGCGGCTACCCCCCATGAGGTAGGCGGAACCGATTTGCAGCGCGACCTCCGGGCTCGCGGGGTAGCGACCGAGAACTTTTTCGAAGAGCGCCGCTGCCTCGACGAGCCGTTCCAATCGCACGTAGACCGCGCCGAGCTGAAACTGGGCGGGGGTGAAGTTCGGCTCCAACTCGAGTGTCCGCTTGAGCACCGACTCCGCGTCCAGGAGTTTGCCCTCCTGGTACAAACGCTTTCCGAGCTGGTAGCCTTCCTCCGCGGACTGAAGGGAGAGAAGTGCCGCGAGGAGGAGATGAGCGCGCATGGCCGGACGTGCTCAAAAACTAGCACCCGTTTCGACGAGCTGTCAATCGACGCGCTACGGAACGTGACTCGTAGAGGCGCCGCTGTCGACATCCATGGGCAGGGCTTGCACGATCCCCCCTCCCTCTTTCACGACATAGAGGTGATCCGCGTCGAGTGGCCCCAGATTCTCTATCGTCCCGCTCGGCCATACAAGCTCCACCCGCTCCACCCCCAAAGTGTTTCCCAGGCCGAAGTGAACGCGCAGATCGTTGTGGCTGCAGTAACTGTAGGCGCCGTGCACGTCTCGCAGTTGCTGACGGCCCGCAGCGTGAATCCGCACCCGCGTCCCGATGCCGTCGCGGTTGGCTTCACGCCCGACGGCCCTTATTGCCAGCATGTGATTCTGGTGCACCCCGTCGTTTCTCAGCAGGTTGGGCGACGCTCGCGAGTTGGTCACGAGGAGGTCCACGTCGCCGTCGTTGTCGTAATCACCGAATGCGGTTCCACGGCTCGAGCGGCGGAGCTCGAAGTGGGCGTCCGAGATTTCGCTCACGTCTTCGAATCGCCCGCGCCCGTCGTTGTTGAAGAGGAGGTTCGGCTGCTCGAAGAACACGCCGTCATCGACGAAGTCGACGGTCTCCAGTACGTGGCCGTTTGCCACGAAGGCATCCAGATCGCCGTCGTTGTCGTAGTCGACGAAACCGGTCCCGAATCCTACGTACATCAAGCTCGGCTCGCCCATTCCGGACCGAGTGGTCTCGTCCACGAACCAGGCGCGTCCGGTGTTCCGATAGAGGGTGTTCGTCTCGTCGTAATAGTTGGTCACGAAGAGGTCCAGCAGACCATCTCCGTCGTAGTCGCCGAAGTCGACGCCCATCCCCGCCTCGGCGAGCCCGTCCTCGCTGAAAGCGACGCCCGACAGGAGGCCGACCTCTTCGAAGCTGCCATCCCCGCGATTTCGCCAGAGAAAGTTGGGTACCGAGTCGTTCGCGACGTAAATGTCCGTGTCGCTGTCGTTGTCGTAGTCGACCATCACGACGCCCAGACCTTTGCCCTCGTTGGTGTAGACGCCCGCCGAGCGGGTCACGTCGCTGAAAGACCCGTTCCCCTCGTTCCGGTACAGGACATCGGGGAGACCGTGGTAGACCCGCGGGTGACAGTAGTCTCGTCCGCCTGTCTCGGGCCCCCCACAGACAATGTGATTCTCGAGACTGAAGTCGACATAGTTGTCGACATAGAGATCGAGATCCCCGTCGTTGTCGATGTCACCGAACGCGCTACTCGTGCCCCAGAGCTCGCAACCGAGGCCGGCCTCCGTGGTCACGTCGGCGAACGTTCCGTCACCGTTGTTCCGGTACAGCACGTCGGGCCCGAAGTTGGTCACGTACAGGTCGAGGAACCCATCGTTGTCGTAGTCGGCGACCGCCGTCCCCATGCCGTAACCGGGATCCCCCACCCGCGCGTGCGCCGTCACGTCGGTGAACGTGCCGTCCCCGTTGTTGCGATACAAAACGTTCCGGGGGGTCGTTTGGGTCTGAAAACCGGGGAGCGCCGCGCCGTTGACGAGATACAGATCGAGGAACCCGTCGTCGTCGTAGTCGAACAACGCGGCTCCCGCTCCGACGATCTCCGCCATGTACTTTTCCCCTGAGGAGCCCCGGACGTGGGTGAAGTCGATACCGGCGGCCTCGGTCCGATCGGTGAACGTCACGGGCGCCTCATGGCTCGACTGTAGAAGGGTCGCGGAAGCGGTCCCGAGGTAAAGGACGGTTGCCAGGAGCGCAGCGTGAGGCATCTCTCGGTGTCTCTGTCTCGTCGCAACGGCGCTGGCCGAGGACGACGGCGCTTCAACGGGCACCGACCGCATGCTAGCACCTGCCGAAAACGGCTGTCAATCTCACGAATCGCTTGATGGTAGGCGTTATGATGCCGATCTCGGCATGAGCGGATATCGTCTGTCTACGACCGCGCTCCTGGCGGGGCTCGTTCTGCCCGCGGCCGATTCGATGCACTTCGAAGACGTCACCGAAGAAGCCGGCCTCACCTCCCCCAACATGTTCGGGGGCATCGACGAGAAGCGCTACATCCTCGAGACCACGGGCACCGGCGCGGTTTTCTTCGACTACGACGAGGACGGAGACCAGGACCTTTTCCTCGTCAACGGAACCCGACTGGACTACAGCGAGCTCGCGAGTCCTTCCAACACGCTCTACCGAAACGACGGTCTCGGTTCGTTTACGGACGTGACCGGTGCCGCGGGCCTCGAGCGCTACGGTTGGGGCCAGGGCGGGGCGGCATCGGATATCGACAACGACGGCGATCTGGACCTCTTCGTAAGCTACTACGGTCCGGACCTTCTGTACCGCAATAACGGAGATGGGACCTTCACCGAGGTCGGGGAAGCGGCCGGTGTGGCCGATCGCGGTTGGAGCACCAGCGCCGCGCTCGCCGACTACGACCGGGACGGTTACAACGATCTCTTCGTCGCCAGCTACGTGGAGTTCGATCGGGACACGATCCCGGGGCCCGGAGAGGCTTCGAATTGCTTTTTCGTCGGCATTCCCGTGTTGTGCGGACCCAGAGGACTCCCGCCGGCGCGAAGCCGCTTGTACCGTGGTCGCGGGGACGGCACGTTCGAAGATCGAAGCGGTGTTTCGGGCGTCGCCGGGGAGGCTTTCTACAGCCTGGGTGCGGTTTGGGGGGATCTCGACAACGACGGCGACGTCGATCTCTACGTCGCCAACGACCAGACGCCGAACAACCTCTACCGAAACGAGGGTTCGGGGAAATTCACGGAGATCGCACTTTCCGCCGGCGTCGCGTACAACGCCGACGGGCGGGAGCAGGCCGGCATGGGAGTGGATCTCGGCGACTTCGACAACGACGGCTGGCTGGACATTCACGTCACGAACTTCTTCCACGATCACAACACGCTGTATCAGAACACCGGAAGGGGATTTTTTCGCGACGTGAGCTTTCCGTCCGGACTCGGCAACGAGAGCTTCTTGTACCTCGGTTGGGGGACGGGCTTTCACGACTTCGACGCGGACGGTCGGCTGGATGTTTTCGTGGTCAACGGCCATATCTACCCCGAGCTCTCCTCGGAGCAGATCGACAGCGACTACGCGCAGCGCGACCTGGTGTTCCTTCAGCGAGACGACGGGCGTTTCGAAGAGGTCGGTCGAAGCGCGGGACTCTCGCAGATGCAGGTCGGACGGGGAGCCGCGTTCGCCGATTACGACAACGACGGCGACGTCGATGTCGTGGTGACCAACATGAACGCCTTGCCGTCTCTGCTGCGAAACGACTCGCCCCCGCACCACTGGATCGGACTGCGCCTCGTCGGAAGAGACAGCGCCCGCGATGCCCTGGGAGCGCGGGTCACGCTGGTGGCCGATGAGCGGACCCAGATGCGGGAGGTCCGGAGCGGCGCCAGCTATCTCTCGCAGAGCGACCTGCGGCTGTTCTTCGGGCTCGGCGAGCGCGAGAGCGTCGATCGGGTCGAGATTCGCTGGCCCCGGGGCCGGTTGCAGGTTCTGGAGCGGCTTCGACTCGACGGCTACACCGTGGTCCTCGAACCACGTCCATGAACACGCCACCGCGCGCTTGCGCCCGCTTCGACCAGGTGATCCAATTCAGTGGATGGCCATCCAAAGTATTGGAGAAATCCGCACGATGTCGCCCTGGAAGCAAAGGTTCAGAGCGTGCATAATTGTTGCAAAGAAAGACATTGACATCGTTCCCCCAATTTCCCTGTTGCTGGCGTTTTTTTTGCAGGGTATACGGATCGTTAGCTCTACATCGGGGCACGTCCAACAGCGAGAATCGCGATGTTTCGTCCACTTGCAGAACACCTACTGAAACAAGCGTGTCGACAGAGGTCGCACGAAACGTATCTTCGGCAGGCGCTTGCTACAGGAGAAGGAGGGTTACCAAACATGAACCCGAGATGGATACGCTCAGCCTTTATCTCAGTGTTGCTCATCGGCGGTCTGGCCGGTACCGCGACAGCGCAGTTCGAATCCCGAGGAAGCGTCTACGGGGTAGTCACGGACCAGGACGGGTTGGCCCTGCCCGGCGTCACGCTCGCCCTGACCAGTCCTTCGCTCCTCCAGTCCCAGACGGCCGTGAGCAGCGTTCAGGGCAGATACCGCTTCCCCGCTCTCGGTCCGGGTGAGTTTCGCGTGGAAGCCAGCCTCAGCGGATTCCGGACCGTAGCGCGTGAGAACCTCCGTGTCACCGGCGGTCTAAACGTCCAGGCGAACATCACGCTAGGGCTCGCCACGAGGGAGGAAACCGTCACCGTCGTGGGCACCTCGCCGACCATTGACTTCAAGCAAAACGACATCCAGACGACCTGGGACGCGACGATGGTCGAAGAGATCCCGAACGAGCGGAACATCAACTCGGTCATCAACTCGACCCCCGGTGTCCAGGACAGAACAGCCTATGGTTCGCTCCGCTCCGAGAACACCTGGATGTTCAACGGGGTCACGGTGAACGACCCGGCGACCCAGGGCGGGTCTTTCATGCAGTATGACCTGGACAGCTTCGAGGAGATTCAGATCGTCACCGGCGTCAAATCCGCCGAGATCCGCGGCGCCGGCCTCTTCGTCGACATCGTGAGCAAGTCGGGAGGAAACGACTTCAGTGGGGGCGGGTACTTCTTCGGCCAGACGGACTCCTTCGCGTCGGACAACGTGAGCGACGAGCAGCGTGCACAGGGCGTCACCGGAGGCAGCGGGGTGCTGCACGAATATGACGGCGGTGGACAGCTGGGTGGACCCATCGTGCGCGATCGCTTGTGGTTCTTCGCCTCGGTTCGTTTCCTGGACATAGACCAGAAGGTGATCGGGTTCACACTTCCCGACGGCTCGGAGGGGAGCCTCCCGAGAACCCGCCAATTTTACACTGTCAAGGCCACCGGGCAGCTCGGGGACAACCACAATGCCCAGTTCTTCTGGTCGCGCTCGACGAACCGGACGTGCTGCCGCGGCGCCAACCGGAACACCGCGCCGGCAGCGGTCTGGAAACAAGACTCCTTCGGAGACGTGCTCCAGGGAACCGTGACCTCGGTTCTCAGCGACAACGTGTTCGCCGACTTCCGCGGCGGCATATTGCTCGGGGACTTCCCGCTCGTAGTGAACGAGGAGTTCGCGGGCCCGAATCCGGTGCAGCGGAGAGAGCTCACTACAGGAAAGATTACCGGAGGGCCCCAGCAGATCCGGCACCACTTCCGCAGCCGCTACAACATCAGCGGCGCGGTGACCGGGTTCGTGGAGAACGCCGGTGGAAGCCACGAGATTCGAGCCGGCCTCCAGTTCGAGGACGGCGGACAAGACGTCTACCAGGACGTCGTCGGGGATGCCACCCTTCGGTTCGAGGACGGCGTAGCGGCGCAGGCGGAGATCTGGAACAGCCCCACGCACTACAACGACAAGCTTCGCGACCTCGCGCTCCATGTCGGTGATATCTGGACCATCGGCAACCAGCTGACGCTCAACCTGAGCGTCCGGGTGGCCTTCCAGGAGTCCTACTGGCCCGCCCAGAGCAACCGAGACGAGTCCCGATCCCCGTTCGTCGATCTCAACCGCACCGGTCTTTTCTTCCCTGAAGAGGTCGTGCTGCAGGAGAACCGGAACATCGTGGATTGGTCGAGCATCGCTCCGAGACTCGGGATGACCTTCGACCCGACGGGCGACAATACGTGGGCGATCCGGGCAAGCTACGGGCGCTACTTCGCGGCCCTGGACTCGGACTGGGCCGACGTGGCGAACCCGAACCTCCCGCGACGCTCGAGAGTCGCATGGGACGACCTCAACGGAGACGGCTTGGCGACGCCGGATGAGATAGACTCGGCGGGCCTTCTCACGTTCGGCGACTCCTCCGGTTTCGGCGCCTTCGGGGACGAGATCGCGCCCGGCGTGAAGCAGCCCCACGAGGATCAGTACATGATCGGCGTCGATCGCAAGATCACGGACGATGTGAGCGTCACCGCGACCTTCCAGTACCGGAAGGGTCGGGACGGCGTGGGGTTCAGCAACCCTCTCATACCTTTCAGCGGGTACACGCAGATCCCGGTCGACAACCCGCTGGGCGGCGGAACGCTGCCGGTCTTCAACTTGAACCCCGAGTTCGCCGGTCAGTTCCAACGCCTGATGACGAACCAGGAGCAGGCCACCCGCGAGTACAAGGGCGTCGAGTTCCGCATCAACAAGCGCTACTCGGACAATTGGCAGCTGATGGCGGCGCTGACCATCGGCGAGGGGAAAGGCATCGCGACCAACTTCTTCCGGGGATACTGGCAGGACCCCAATCAACTCACCCGCCGATTCGGCGCCGACCAGTTCGACTCCAAATATATCGCCCGTATCGTGGGGACCTATCACCTGCCCGCCGACGTTCGCCTGTCCATGAACTACCGCGGGAACTCCGGCCAGCCGAACACCCGTCGGGTGCGCATCAGCGGCCTGACCCAGGGTAGCCAGACGATCAATGCGGAGGTGCCTGGTGAGACCCGATTTCCGGCGCAGCATCTCCTGGACATCGGGATCGAGAAGTACTTCCAGATGGGCGACACCGCCCAGATCGGATTCCTCGTCGATATCTTCAACCTTCTCAACTCTAACGCGGTGACCGGCTCCAACACGCTCTTCGGAACCATCCGCTATCCAGCGCTGACGTTCTCACAGAGCAGCTCGTTCGACGAGATCACGGACATCCTCAACCCGCGGGCCTTGCGACTGGGGGTGCGCATCCGCTTCTGATTCCGTTTGACTGACGTCAACCAAGGGGTTGGGACATCGAACGATGTCTCAACCCCTTTTCTCCACTGGAGGGATAGAATTCCCTTCCCGGCTCGCGAGCCTGGTCGAGCCGGCGATCCATCCTGGGAGGCGGACCCATGTTGCGGAGATTTCTGGTTTGCGTGATCGGCTTTGGCCTGGGGCTCGCGTCGGCGAGTGCCCAGACGCTACGTTACCCGACGCTGGGCGGGCAGATCCGCGTGGAGGGTCATCTGCTGCCCGCGGTATCGACGGGACCGCTCGACCCAAGCTGGAGCCCCGACGGCGAATGGCTCGCGTTCTCCATGCGCGGCGACATCTGGAAGCTCCCGGCGGAAGGAGGAGAGGCGGTCGCGCTGACCGAGGCGCCCGGCTATCACTTCGAGCCGGTGTGGAGCCCAGACGGATCCCGCCTGGCCCTCACGGTGGACCTCGACGGCAATCTCGATATTGCTCTGGTGCGCGCCGAAGGGGGATCGATCGAACGATTGACGCAGGATCCGCACGTTGATATCCAGCCCGCCTGGAGCCCAGATGGACAGAGCCTTTACTTCGTCAGCGGCCGGGGAGGGAGCCTGGACATCTACCGTCTCGACCTTGCGAGCGGCGAGAAGATCCCGGTGGTGAGCGGCCAGCGACACGATATTCAGCCTTCCGTCTCGCCGGACGGGCGGCGCCTCGCCTATATCGCTCCGGTCCAGGGTCGTATGGGAAGCGGCGGCATCTGGGTCAAGCGCTTGCCGGATGGAGAGCCCGAGCTCTTGCATTACGAGGAGACTAGCTTCCGAGCGAAGCCCACCTGGACACCCGACGGCAGCGCCCTCGTCTACGTTTCGGATGCCGCCGGCTCGAACGACATTGCCGTCGTTCCCGCGAGCGGTGGCAACTACGTGCGGCTCACGGAGCATCCGATGGATGAGTACGCCCCGGTCGTGAGCCCGGATGGCTCCCGGATCGCCTTCGTCTCCAACCGAACCGGACCGACACGCCTTCACACGATGGCCGCCGGAGGGGGCGCGGGAGGGGCCTGGAGCCCGGTGCCGATTGAATCCCGTCGCCCCCGAGTTGCGCACGGACGGCTGCGGGGCGCGGTGCGCGGAGCGGACGGAGCGGTCACGCCGGCACGGATCCTGCTTCTCGCGAGCGACGGGCGGGCCTACGCGCCCGACGAAGGCTTTCATCGGGTGAGCTCGGTGAACGAGATCCACTATTTCCACACGCGGGACGCCTTCGAAGTGGATCTCCCCGCCGGCGAGGTGAGCGTCGAGGCGCTGCGCGGATTCGAGTATCAGCCACGGCCGGTCCGCGTCGACGTCCCCGCGGGGGGCACGGCCGACGTCGTGCTCACGCTCGAGCGCCTCGTCGACGCTCCGGCGAGAGGCTGGTTCTCGGGAGACAACCACGTCCACGATCTCCACCAGGGGCGATTCGGTCTCACCCAGGAGGAATTTTTCTACCAACTCGTCGCCGACGACCTGCACGTTGCGAATGCTCTCATCCACATGGACGGCACCAAGCTGATGGGGCGATGGAGCGATCTCACCGGTGAGCCCTATCGGTTGTCCAACGACGACTACATTCTTTTCTACACCCAGGAGTTCAGGGGCTCGTTTGGTCACGTGGGACTTCTCGGCGTCCAGCGTTTCATCATGCCGCTCATCGGTGGGACGCGGGGGACACCCTATGCCGCGGACGTTTTGAAGGTTCGCTATCTCGACGAGGTGCGCGCTCAGGGTGGTATCGGCGGCTTTCTCCATCTCCCTATAACGGCTCGGTGGATACGCCCGAGCAGGCGGCTTCCTCCGACGTACCCCTTCACGTTGCGCTCGGAAAAGGGGATTTCTTCGACGTTGTCTGTATCGCTTCTGACGAGCTCTCGTCCGCGAAAATGTATTACCGCTTTCTGAACAGCGGCTTCCGCATTCCCGCGACCGGCGGGACGGACAATTTCAGCAACGTGTGGCGCGACCCGTCCGGCGGAACGGCCCGCACCTACGCGCACCTGGACGGGAAGCTCGGATATCGCGCGTGGCTTTCTGCGGTGAAGGCCGGGCGCACCTTCGCGACCAACGGCCCACTGTTGTTTTTCGAGGTGGAAGGGAAAGGCCCGGGTGAGGAGATCCGCTTGAAGCCGGGGGATCCCTCTGGTCTGAGCGTCCAGGCGGAGCTCGTCTCGATTGTGCCGATCGACAAGCTCGAGATTCTGGTCAACGGGGAAGTCGTCGAGACCTCGCGACCGAGCGGTGACGGCACGCGCATGGAGGTTTCCGTCTCGGTCGACGTTCCGGGAAGCGGCTGGGTCGCGGCGCGGGCCATCGGGTCGAAGCACCGCTACGTGGGCGACAACTATCCCTTCGCCCAGACCTCTCCGGTCTACGTCGAGCGCGAGGGTGCGCCCTTCGCGTTGGCCGAGGACGCCCGCTTTCTGCTCGAGGTGGTGAACGAGCTGTGGCGTCGCGTGGAGGCCCGGGACGCCTGGCCGAGCGCGACCGAAAAGGAGACCTACCTTCGGGCGGTAGAGGAAGCGCGTTCGGCGTACCAGCGCGCCATCGATATTGCAAAGGGTACCCAATAAAGCCTCGTTCGGGGCCGCCGTCGCGTCGGGTCGAATCGTTTCAGCGTACGGTTTCGCTGGGAGTATCAGCCGGGAGCGATCCCTTCGTCGTCTACGGCGATGAGCGGAACACGCTCCTGCCGGGATTCCCCAACCTCGAGAACCGCAGCTTCGTCGTGAAGCTCACCCGGCTGTTTCGGTTATACCTTGGAGACCCCACCTATGGGGGCACATCGCCGAATGAGTGGTCTCCAACGATACGCCACCGCGAGCGGCTCGTCGAGGGGGTACTTGCACTGACTTAGCGCGGGAGCTTTTTGTCCAGCAAAATCTGAAAGCTCGTCGGCTCGGCCGCCATGGCCTCAACCTCTTCGATCTCGATGGGAATCGAACGGCTCAACCACTCGTGACCCGTCTCGGTCACGATCACGTCGTCCTCGAACGCGATGCGGGGCCCATCAGGCGGCGCGACACCCTGCTCGATGGAGAGCACCATACCCGGCATCAAGGGCGCTTCATAGTCTCCCTCATCGTGGACCTCCATGCCGATGAAGTGCCCGATACCGTAGGTGTAGTACTGGTCGTAGCCTTCCGCCTCGCGGAGCATGTTCACCGCCAGCTCGTGGAGCTCCCACCAGGTGACACCCGGCTTGATCCGTGCGATCACCGTTTTCTGCACGTCGAGGGCGATCTGGTAGAGCCTCCGTTGCTCAGGCGAGAACTTTCCGTCCACCGGAACGTTCCGCTGCAGATCCGCCGAGTGGTGATTGAAGGCGGCCCCGGTGTCCACGTGGACCATATCGCTTGCCTCGAAGACTCTTCCTCCCGAGCGGGGAACGAACTGGATGAAGCCCTCGGGAACCGCCCGGCGGTGCATCGGACCGTCCATCGGCATTTTTCGGACCGCTGTCGGGAATCCCAGGATCCCTCCCCTATACCGGTAGACGGAGTCCATGATCTCCATGACGTGCTTTTCGGTAAGGCCGGGGCGCACCGCCCGCAAACCCTCGACGATCCCTTCCCCGGTGATCGCCACCGCGCGCCGGAGCGAGGCGAGGCCGTAGGCGTCGTGGAGCATCCGGACCGCGTCCAGGATGTCGCCCGAATCGCGCATGTCGAGCTCGGGCGAGAACCGCTTCAGCCTCTCGAAGTACGCGAGCCGTGGGGGCTCCGGCATCCCCAGTCGCGGGAAGCGCGGATAGTTGAGATAGAGGACCTTGTCGTCACGACCCCAGGTCTTCGAGAGCGCGGCGGGAAGCGGCCACCGGCGGATCTGGGTGATGCGCCAGTCGCGGTAGTCGGTGAGCGCCACCGAGAGGTCTTCTTCGAGCTCCGGAAAAGGGCGAACATCCTCGATGCCCGTGACCGACCGCATGGCTTCGACATCAGCCGACGTGTACAAAACCACCCAATCCTTCTCCTCGGTGGGAACGAGGAGAATCGCCGAGTCGTAGCTGTCGAGTCCTTCGACGTCAGTCAGGAAGATGAAGTCGTGATTCTCGCTGTGGGGCACCTGAAACTCGAGCCGCCTCGGCTGGGATCGTTCGGCGGAGAACACGAGCATCGCTCCGTCGGGAATGGCGTGGAGCGCGCGCGCCCGCCGACGCGCAAAGATGCGCCGAATCTCGTCCGGATCCGGGTTGTCGAGATCGAGCCGCGACGCCAGTTCCGCTTCTCGGGTGTAGTCGTACTCTGCCAACGTTGTCGTCTCCTGCGCCTCGACGTTCGCGGTCACGAGCAAGCACCCGCCAAGGACAAGGGTGACGGCGAAGGGTTCGATGAAACACCTTAGCTTCATGATGGCCTCCAGTCTGGAGCAGCGATTATACCTTCACTGGAAGGATGCCGGTCGGACATGGTACACCCTCATTCCCGAAAGGGGAGACACCCTCGAAGCGCCTGGAGATCGAATGGTCCCGCGAGCTTCGCGTATACGAGGCGCCCTGTCAGTACGTAGCGGGCGATCGGCCACCGACACCGTGCCCGCCGTCTCGTCGACGATGTCATAGCGAAAAACGCCGTCCGGGTCGGGCCGGCGAGCGCTGGCTTGCGGTAAACGCCCGATCTTTACTGGCGAAGATAAGCATCGACGGAGGGGGCGTTGCTCAGCGGGCGGTGCTTCCGCCATCAAGTGTGGCTACGCCGCTAGAGGCATCTGAAAGCTCGCGTCAGTCGCCTCCCTGCGAGCGCCACCGAACGCGACCCCGCCGCACTCTATTGATATTGATACGGATGTCCACGTGCACACGAAGATTTCCCTGAGCGTCAGGCGCCGCTTGACGAGTCCAGCCTGCATCGCAGGCGTCCTGGTCTCCCGCCCGAACCGCAACGCCCTGTGCGGCCGAACGAAATTGTAATGGCATCGCACGAGCTCGAGGTGGTCTTCGAGCTTCTCCTTCGAGCGAGCGTGGGAAAGCGTTCGTCGCGCCAGGTACGCCAAGCTTTGCCGGATCGTCAGATTCAGGCGCTCGATAAAAGACGTGTTCAATGCCGACGAGTCTTCCGAGTTTCTGAGCGCCTCGTCGAAGCGCCACGCGGCTCCGTGAACGGCACGTCGTTCGACCTTGACGAGACGATCGTTTCGGCGCGTCTTCAGGACTTGAGCATAGAGCGCCGCTTGCCCAAAGACGCGGCGGACCACCTTCTCGTAGAAATCGAATCCGTCGGTGACGATCACTGGAAGACCCTCAAAGGCCATGCGGTCGGCGACGTCGCGCACGAGGGCGAGCGTGTTCCGGTAGCTTCGTCTGCCAACTACGGTCGAAGGCCAGAGACGAGACCAGACTTCGATCGCGGCGAAGATCCACGTTATCCGGTCCTTGCCCCCGGCGAAGGAGCGAATCTCGTCGGCCTGGAGCTCCTCGACAGCGAATCCGGTGATTCGTCTGCTGTTGAAACGGCGGCAGGATAGGGCGGCACGCTCGAGCCAGCAAGCGACGGTGTTCCAGGCAATCCCTTCCACCCGAGCAATCGCGGATATGCTGACGCCCTCGACTCTTAGCGCGACGACCGTGTCGAAAGTAGCTCTTCGATGCTGGAGACGGTAGTAGGGCGTGCCTTTCGTCGACGAGAACGTCATTCCGCACTCGACGCACCGGTATCGACGGCGTTTCCCGGATTTCGTCCGGTAGAAACCGTAGCGGATGATGAGTCCGCCGACTTTTCCGCGCAGCGGACACTCGGGATTGAGACAGCTTAGCTTCTTCACTTCGCTTGGGCCTTGTCGACGAAAGAACTGCGTCTTCAGAAATCGCGCTCAAACTCTACCACTCACCGGGTTAGGAGCCGGCCGCCAACACTTCTTTACTGAAGCACCATTTTTCAGGCCCATTCGTTCGACTTTCTCTCGAGCCGAGGGTATCAGGGCGCTTCGGGCGAGACGTCCGTCCTCAACCCCGTCTTCTCGACGCCATAAGCGCAGCACGCCTCGTCCTCCTCTCCGGTACCACCGCTGCCGCCGGCAGCGCCGAGAATTTCTCCTTGCGCGTTCTTGATCAGCACGGCGCCTGTCTGCGGCAGGAACTTGCCGTCTGCGGTCGCCGCCAAGGTGACGAAGAAGTTGGGGTTGTCCTTCGCACGCGTGAACAGCGCCCGGCTCGAGGCTCCCATTGCCACCGACGCCCACGCCTTACCGCGGGCGACGTCGAGGCGAAACATGCTGGCGCCGTCCTGCCGCTGAGCTGAGACGACATGGCCGCCGTCGTCGAGAACGACGACACCGAGTGGCTTGATTTTCATCTCAGCGCCTTTCTCGAAGGCTTTCTCAATGATGGTATTGGCTTGCTCGAGCGTGAGCTTGGACATCAACTCCTCCTTGTGAATCAGGGTGGGAACGATCGTTGGTCATTTTTGGTCGCCGCGCGGATGGCGGAACGTAGCGGGCAGGCCGGGATGATGGCGAGCATAGGACGCTCACGCCGGCCGCAGGACTCTGTTCGTCTTGTTGCGCGAAGCGAGCTGCGATTTTCTTCGAGATGGTCCGCCGACAGGCGTTGTTGCACGGCCCGGAGCAAATCGCTGACCTCCCTGTGCCGGTTGCAGAGTCACCCGGCGCAGTACGTATCGGGCATCCCGAGCGCAGCCATCTTGTTGAGTATCTCGCACCCAATTCGGTGTTCAACTCGTTGCCTCGCCAACGTTCGAGCCCGCATCTCCGGCCCGATGATCGCCTTGTAACGATAGACCGCGTTCTCCACCATGCTTCGCTTGGTGTAGCCTGAGAGCTTGTACCATTCACGTCGGCCGTGTCTTTCGATGGCACGAATATGGCGATCGCGCTCCTGCATGGCGGTGTTCGAATTCTGACTGAGCGTCGCGTTTCGTTGCGGCGGAATCACCACGCGCGTCCTTCGTCCAGGACTGTGCGCTTCGATGGCTTCGTAGACCGCTTCCTTGTCGTATGCACTGTCCGCCGCCACCGACACTAGAGGTGCTTGAATCTGTGTTAGCAAAGCGGGGACTCGGGTTGCGTCGCGAGCACGTGACGCCGTCAGTTCGGACGCAACAATGTTCCCTGTCTCGCGATCAACGGCGATGTGCAACTTGCGCCATGCGCGCAGCTTTGGCGGTTTGCGGGCGGTTCCAACATGAATCCTCAAGCCCGTGCTATCGATCATCAGGTGGATGGGTTGAGTGTTCGCGGCTTTCGGAATCCGCAGCTTCTTGCGGAGCAACCTCGAGCGCCGACACAACGTCGAGTAGTCCGGGATCTCGATACCGAGCCCGAGCAGCGAGGCGATCGAGTGCAAGAAGCCTTCGGTTTGTCGGTAGGCGAGCTTGTACACCATCCGGACAACCAGGCCCGTTTCAATCGCCATGTCTGAATAGACCCGTTGACCGCCAGGCTTACCGGTCTTGTCGGCCTTCCAGTTCGTGATTGCCTCCTCGTCAAACCAGACTGTCAAATCGCCCCGGCGGCGCAGCCCTTCGTTGTATTCCGCCCAGTTGCGAACGTGGTACTTCTTCTGCTTCGCGTGCTTGTACTGGCAGCGCTTGGGATACTTCATGCTCGAACATACCTCGGCCACCACCATAGGCGGATTTCGCTCTCAGCCAGAGCGGTGCAACAACGCCCCCTAGAGTCCAGTCCCGGACTAATAATGATGATGGACAACCCACCCTGGCCTCGAATCAGGCCGCCGTCTCGGGGTCGGGGGCGCGCTCGCATCGACGAGCGCCCAGCTAATGCAACGTTCCGCGTCATCAAGACAACTAGCCGCGCCGGAATCCTTAAGGAATGCTACTCCAGGCTTGACCAGACAGCAGGGAAACTCTAGAGCCAGATCCGCCGGTAGTGTCGCCGCCAACCAGGCCAAGCCCTTCGTCACGCCCCCGCCCGTCCAGGCGGTCACGCAACGAACCAGGACGCGCCGCTCGGCTCCCTCGAGAAGCCAGCCCACCGCGCCGGTCCAGGTGTTCCTGATGCTGAGCGCGTAATAGGGGAATCCTGGCAATGGCACCGCCTTGCCACCGATGGCTACCTCGACGGTAGAACGTAATGCGGCCAGCCTCTCGAGTCGTACATCCGAGCGTGGCGTCTTCTCTGTGTGGCAGGTTGATAGGGTGTAGTGGAACATCACCTCACCGCCGCTCATTGCAGCGTCCGGCTCAGCAGCGTCCGGCTCAGCAGCGTCCGGCTCGGCAGCGTCCGGCTCGGCAGCGTCCGGCTCGGCAGCGTCCGGCTCGGCAGCGTCCGGCTCGGCAGCGTCCGGCTCGGCAGCGTCCGGCTCGGCAACCTCTGGCTCGGCAGCCTCTGGCTCGGCAGCGTCCGGCTCAGCAGCCTCCGGCTCAGCAAGAACAGCGGTGATTCGTGGAACTAGCTCATGCAGTAGCTTCTCCACCTGTGCCACCAACTCCGATGTCAGCTCGGCAATCGTTTTATTGTCTTTCATTGAAACCTCTCAAATTCCTGGCATTTCTCAAGCCCGTGGACACGTTGCATCGGTTTCCGGACCCAAGAATCTATCACACGACAGCTTGATTTCGGTTGTGCTCGGCGTTGTTGCACCGCTCTGGCTGAGAGCGAAATCCGCCTATGGTGGTGGCCGAGGTATGTTCGAGCATGAAGTATCCCAAGCGCTGCCAGTACAAGCACGCGAAGCAGAAGAAGTACCACGTTCGCAACTGGGCGGAATACAACGAAGGGCTGCGCCGCCGGGGCGATTTGACAGTCTGGTTTGACGAGGAGGCAATCGCGAACTGGAAGGCCGACAAGACCGGTAAGCCTGGCGGTCAACGGGTCTATTCAGACATGGCGATTGAAACGGGCCTGGTTGTCCGGATGGTGTACAAGCTCGCCTACCGACAAACCGAAGGCTTCTTGCACTCGATCGCCTCGCTGCTCGGGCTCGGTATCGAGATCCCGGACTACTCGACGTTGTGTCGGCGCTCGAGGTTGCTCCGCAAGAAGCTGCGGATTCCGAAAGCCGCGAGCACTCAACCCATCCACCTGATGATCGATAGCACGGGCTTGAGGATTCATGTTGGAAACGCTCGCAAACCGCCAAAGCAGCGCGCATGGCGCAAGTTGCACATCGCCGTTGATCGCGAGACAGGGAACATTGTTGCGTCCGAACTGACGGCGTCACGAGCTCGCGACGCAACCCGAGTCCCCGCTTTGCTAACACAGATTCAAGCACCTCTAGTGTCGGTGGCGGCGGACAGTGCATACGACAAGGAAGCGGTCTACGAAGCCATCGAAGCGCACAGTCCTGGACGAAGGACGCGCGTGGTGATTCCGCCGCAACGAAACGCGACGCTCAGTCAGAATTCGAACACCGCCATGCAGGAGCGCGATCGCCATATTCGTGCAATCGAAAGACACGGCCGACGTGAATGGTACAAGCTCTCAGGCTACACCAAGCGAAGCATGGTGGAGAACGCGGTCTATCGTTACAAGGCGATCATCGGGCCGGAGATGCGGGCTCGAACGTTGGCGAGGCAACGAGTTGAACACCGAATTGGGTGCGAGATACTCAACAAGATGGCTGCGCTCGGGATGCCCGATACGTACTGCGCCGGGTGACTCTGCAACCGGCACAGGGAGGTCAGCGATTTGCTCCGGGCCGTGCAACAACGCCTCGAAAGGTCGTGAAACAGAGCGTGAGTGTTCCGGTAGCTTCGCCTTCCCGTCACCGTCGATGGCCAGAGCCGAGACCAGACCTCGATCGTAACGAAGACCCAACTCGGCGTCTTCTTGTTGCCCGCGAACGTGCGAATCTCGTCGGCTTGAAGCTCTTCGGCAGCGAAGCCAGCGATCCTTGTGTGGTTGAATCGACGACACACTTGGGCTGCCTTCTCAAGCCAGCGGGCGACGGTGTTCCAGGCAATCCCTTCGATCCGGGAAATCGAGGAAATGCTGACACCCTCGACTCTGAGAGCGATGACCCCGTCGAAAGTAGCTCTTCGATGTTGGAGACGGTAGTAGGGCGTGCCTTTCGTCGAGGAGAACGTCTTTCCGCACTCGCCGCACCGGTATCGACGGCGTTTCCCGGACCTGGTTCGGTAGAATCCGTGGCGAACGATGTTTCCGGAACTGACTTCGCCCCGCAACGCACATGCGGGATTGAGACATCTGCTATTCTTCACTTCGGATTGGCCCTGACGAGGAGAGAACTGTGTCTTCGGAATTCTGGCTCAAACTCTAGCACGCGAGCGGGTTACGCGGCGGCCACCAACACTTGATGGCGGAAGCACCAGTTTTTCGTCAACTTGACAGCAATGGCACCGCCCGCGTGGGCGGAGGTCATCGGGGAGTGACCGAAATCGTTCGTTCACTCGAAAGTACCGTTGAAAGGGTAGCCACGGCCGCAGTCGATAGTGCCAGAGCGCGTGCCGCTAACTTCGGTTGGGACGACATGGTCTCAAGGACGGAAGCGATTCTCCAAGACGTGGGCGCGACGATTAGATAAACGTAGTCAACGCGCCGTTTCCCTCTGCTCGTACACGTGGATCTCGGGAATACTCCAGCCAATCGTGCCTCTCTCGGTCCGGTGGATGAACAGACGCAAGCGCTCCATCGGCATGGGCTCGAGATCGTAGCGAAGCCGTGCTTCGGTCGGTCGCTCGACCAGCTGTCGCATCAACTTCGCTTTGTAAGGGAGATCCTCGATCTGTGTTACCCGGTAGCCGCGTTGGCCGCGGTAGCCATTCATCTCCAGATTGCGCGCGAACTCCCCGTAGGGGAACGCCACCTCGATCTCGACGCGCACGGGACGCTGCGGCCGATCGAAGGCGATCTCGAAAAAATACCCCTCTCTCTGTCCCTCACCGGTGGTCCATTTGGTGAGGCGGTCTCCGTCGATCGCGAGCTCCGGAGAGGTCACGCCATTGGCTTCGAGGCGAAACGTGCTCCGGTCGATCTCCCGGCAGTGGCACTCGCGCGGGAGTCCGAGGTCGTCTCGTCCTTCCCCCTCCGATGCTACCCGATATAGACGTTCGCCCCCGAGCTGGTAGTGGGCCCACAATGGGTCGCTTCGATCTTCGAACGTGCTCAGGAGTGTCATGGCGTCGCCAAAGCGGTCGAGGCGGCGCATTCGAAACCTTCGGTTCGTTTCCCAGCGTTTGGGATGGACGAGCGCGAGTCGGACATCGAGCGCCCGCAGCAAGTACAAAGAGCGTTCATCGGGGAAATCCCGGAGCTCCCACTGCAATAGCTCCATCGCCGGCGGATAGAAGCTCGGCTTCGAGAACAGGATGGGACGTTCATGGAACGTAGAGAAATAGGCTTCGAGCGACGTTTTTCGAATCTCGTGGAACCGACGGACCGGAAGCTCGGCCACCGCTCCGGACTCGGGGTAATCACGGAGCCACTCGTACGCCGATGGTAGCGCGTCTCCAGTGGGGATCTCCATACCCTGAGTTCGACGCGGAGACCATTGCTCCGCCACGACGAGTCCGCCGACGAGCAAAGCGCAGACGACTTGCTTCTGTCTCGACAATCGGCCGAAGAGTTGGGCGACGCCTCGTCCGAGGAACACTGCGAGCGCCAAGTAGACCAGAACCGCCATCCGTGCCGGCTCTCTCAATCTTTCGAACGGAGCGGCCATTCGGAGAAGCTCGAACGGGCCGACCCCGACATACCGCCCCTGAATCCATAGGTGAGGACCAGCGGCGAGGAAAAAAGCGAGAATTCCGGTCAGTGCGAAGGCGAGCCAGACGATGAGTGGGGCTCCACTCGTCGCCGTCTTGCGGTCGCGTATCAGACTAAAGACACCCCAGATGCCGAGCCCGACCGCGACATAACCTAGAAAGTAGGACGTGAGGCGGTACGGGGCGAGGTCGTCGAAGAGAAGACTCCCCGGAGGCGGCTCGAAAAACGCCCAAAGGTCGAGAGTGGCTGGCTCGCCGGTAAAACCGTATCGCTCGAAGAGCTCTTGGTAGCGCGACGCCACCACGAAAACGATGATGGCGCTCACGAGCCCGCCCGCGGCCAGGAGGCCGAGTTGGCGAAGGTGCCGCCAGACACGGCATGAGAACAAGTACGCTGGTAACACGATCGCGAGCGCAATAGAGAAAAAAGCGAGGTAGTAGAAGCTCGACAAACCGAGGAGGGTGATCGTCGCCGCGAACGCGAGCGCGTAGCGCGCCTGGCTCCGGGTGCACGAGCGATGAAGGAAGAACAGCGCCAACGGGATCCATTGAACCGAGACGAGCTGAAGCTGCGCGAGGTGGGAGAGCACGTAGGAGTTGAACGCGTAGAACAGAGCGGCCACAAACGCGGCCATACGGCTTTCGGTCAGCTCTCGAACGAGCAAGTGACATGCGAACGCAGCCGACGCGAGGCTCAGGAAAGTCAGGACGTTGATGGCGAGCACCCGATTCGAGATCGCCTCGAACAGCGGCCAAACGAGGATCGCCTCGGTGAGCATCGGTTCGGAATAGGCTAGTCCGAGCGGGTGAGGGTAGTAGGAGTTGGCGTCGAAGAGTTGTCCCAGCTCGGGAAAAAGGTGGCTCGATCCCCACCAGATAATCCACAGGCCTTGTAACGAGTCCCCGTCGTCGGCGAGGCGGTTCGCCGGGGACAAGCTCATGGGTGCGAGGAGCACCACTGCACTAGTGAGATAGACCAGAAAAAACGCGAGGTGCTCCCAGATAGAAGCTGCGCGCACGTTGTTAAATCGTCCCGTCGACACGCCTAGCTCATTCTAGTCGAAGGTGCATCCCGATCTTCTTCGGCGACGAAAGGAAGCGATGGGCGCTAGTCGATGCGAGCGTTGTTGCTCCGTGCCGACTCCCGGGGACGCTCTTGGAGTCCAATGAGCTGCGCTGTGATCACCCACAGTATACGCAAGCCGTCTTTCACCGGGCTCAGCTTCGAGTAGCTGCCTGTGGGACGCTCGCGGTAGCCGATCGGAACTTCCCGGATCGCCATACCTTCCCGCACCGCGCGTAACGTCAGCTCAGTCTCGATCTCGAAGCCGCTACTCTGCAGCTGCACCGCCTTGCGGAATCGGCGATTCATGGCCCGGTAGCCGCAGAGCACGTCATGGAGCGTTGTTCGCGTCAAGAGATTCACCAATCCGATGAAGAACCGGTTGCCGAAACGCCGGAACCCGGTGAGTGCTTCGGCTGAAGCGTTTGCGAGACGGTTTCCCACGACCATGTCGGCTTCGCCCGCAAGAATGGGCGCGAGCAGCGTGTCGAGATCCTCGGCGAGATAGGTGTCGTCGCCGTCGACGAGGACACAGATGTCAGCATCCACGATCTCGAAGACCCGTTGCACGACGAAGCCTTTGCCGCGTCTCGGTTCCGCGACAACTCGAGCACCGGCCTCTCGGGCTCGTTCGGCCGTTTCGTCTGTGGAAGCGTTGTCGAAAACGCAAATCTCCCCTTGGGGAAGGACCCGGCGGAAGTCACGTACGATTTTGGCGATGGTGGTTGCTTCGTTGTAGCAGGGAATAGCGACCGCAACACTCGGGCTCAGGGAAAACCTCCTTACGCTTCGACGGAAGCTGCACTTTATAACGTTTACGCTGCAAACGGCAAACGCGGGTGCTTCCGCCATTAAGTGTTGGTGAGATGACGCTAAGACTTTACGCTGCATTAAATTACAGTCAAAATAGCGCTCGCGACTTTCGCCGCGCGCTAAATGAAGATCTGCGTCCCGTGCCGATTCGGATTAGAGGTGGCGGGCTGCTACGTTTCTACTATCTGGAAGCCGCATGAGTATTTTGACCTCACGGATGGTGATGCGCGTCCCGCAGGCCGCAGGCGAGTAATTCGCTGGGCGCGAACAGGAGCGGCTGGTGGAGTTCCGGTGTGCTAGGATTTTGTTGCTCTCGCATCGGTTTGGGTGCCTCGAACACCCCGGCCGCTTTCACGACCTAAAGCCCGCGTTGGTAGCGCAGGCTTTTTCTTGTACGGCCGACTTATACCACGCTGAAGAGGTGATCAGATGGTTAAGGTAGTGAGCTGGAACATCGGCAAGCGCGAGAAACCGTGGCGCGAACTGGTGCAAATGGCCAGCGAAGGTGCTGCGGATTTGGCGCTCTTGCAGGAGGCGGGGAGCCCGCCAGGAGACTTAGTGGACCGGATCGAATACGTGGACGGGGTGTTCTGGAACCGGCAGTTGTACGACCGCTGGCCGCTGGTCGTGAATCTGTCCGATCGCATCACCGTCGAGCCGTACCGACAGGTCCCACCGATCAGCGACCTCGGTGAGGATGCGATTGGCGTCAGTGGTATCGGCACTATTGCCGCCGGGAGGGTGATCCCGCGCAACAACGAGGAAGAGGCGTTTGTGGCAGTCTCGATGTACGCACGCTGGTTGCGTCCTCATCCGTCTACGAAGAGCCGGTGGGGTGTCGGGTACTCGGATGCTTCCGCACATCGGATCATTTCGGACTTGTCCGCGTTCATCGGTAATACCAACCCGAACGACGCATCGGATCCTGGCTGCGGGTGACCTGAACATGTTCTATGAGGCGATCGGGTCGAGGTTGTCGCTGCCGCAACGGGACCGCACGGTGTGGGATCGGATGCAGGCGCTCGGGCTGGAGTTCCTGGGGCCGCAGGCGCCGCACGGTCGGCCTGCGGAATCTGAACCAGACGACGTACCGTCCGACACCAAGAACGTGCCGACGTTCTACCGACCCGGGACCAAGCCGGCAACCGCGGTCAATCAATTGGACTACGCGTTCGCGTCACGCGGGTTCCACGAGCAGGTGTCAGTGCGGGCGATGAACGAGATTGAGGAGTGGGGACCGAGCGACCACTGCCGCCTGATGATCGAGGTGAAGGCCAAAGAATCCAGGGCTGCCAGATTTTTTCAGCCACAGAGGATGCAAAAGGAAAAGAAGTTCTTGGAGCCGTCGTCGGGCATCGTGGTCCGGAAGGGCGCTCCAGAAGAGAAGGCCCGTATTCTCGAAGCCCAAAAGGTTGGCGAGGCGGCAAAGCACGTGGTGCCCGTCGACGACGACGAGCCCTCGTAAACAGCCAGCATTACCTCCCGCCGCCAAGTCATCAAAGCCCGCGTTGCAACGCGGGCTTTCTTGTACCGCCGACTTACAACACGCTGGCTTTGGCTAGGCCGACGACCGCTTCGCGCAATTCTGCCATTAGCCCTTCCAGGTGCGCCATGCTTTCGCGGAGTGTCCCGACCTCGCCGCGCAATTTATGGATGTCCTGCCGCACCCCGCGAGCCGAGGTGAGGATCACGCCCGCGAGCGCGACGCCCACCGTCACGATGGTGATGATTTCCGCGTTCATGCTTACGCCGCGTCTCGCGGAATTTGTCCACGCATAAAACCTTCAACCGCGCCTTCAAGCTTCGCCATTCGCTCACGCAGATTCGCGAGTTCGCGATAGATGGCGGTGATGTCGCGGTGCAGACTCAGGTGTGACGCCAGCACGCCAGCGCCGACACCCATCACACCCACTCCGACGCCGATGATCGTAAGTGCTCGCCGTGCCCCACTCGGGGTCTAGAAACGAGTCGAGCGGTAGGGGAAGCTACGCGGGGGAGTCGTCGCGTAGCACGTCGGGGAGTATGATCGTTCCAGGATGCTGGATGGCGGCGTAGGCTGCCTGGGTCAGGTAGGCTCTCGGCTCAACGTTGCGCAGCTTTGCGGTCTCGCACAAGGTGTAGAAGAGCGCGGCGACTTCGGTTCCGCGTTTCGAGCGACTGCCGTAGTGATTCTTGCGCCCAACGACGGGTCCCCGCAGAGCACGTTCGGCCGCGTTATTGTCGGGGTACACGAGCGGGTTTTCGACGAACAGCGTCAGCTTCGCCCAGCGCTCCAGCATGTACCAAAACTCGGCCCTTTTGAAATAGGCCATAAATCAGCAACTTAGTGTCTGTGTTTGCGACCGGGCCAAGGGCCGTGGGCTTTACAATCGTCTTGGGCGGGTGGGTCGTCACCATGCAGATGATCACCTAGTCGAGAGCGAATATCGAAGCGTGTGCCTGAAGCTGTTTTCACGCTACGCCGGTCGAGCCCGCCGTTCACCATCGCGGATGCTGTGGGCGTATGGTCGTGATCTACAATACCCAGTAGAACAGATCGCTAGTAAATTGTTGTTTGAACTTCCGTGACGCGCGGAATGTATAGTCGCCCAGCGAACGGAGATAGAGCCCGATGATCCGAAGCCCGTCGCCGAGGTCGCAGATGTTTGCCTCCGGGATGCGGGATCTCAGCTTCAAGAAGTGCGGTTCCGATGTGATGAACAAGTCGCGTTCAGCCTGAGTATGGGCTTCGACTACAGGCAGACGGAGAGCGACGGCATATGCCGTTGGGTTTATCGGAGTCTCACCACCTAGGAGCTTGGTTGCCCTATCGAGCCAATCACGCGGCCAAAATGGGAAAGTCCATAGTTTCTCGGCATCAACAAATCGAATGGAGCCAATACCGTTCTCGCCCGGTATCGGTTCGATCTCCATGCGGCAAGAGAATGTTCGGTCTGTTCCTGCGATGTTGTTGTTTATCACTTTAATCCGTAATCCACCGCGATGAAATATCAAGAACGGCCACCACTCCATGAGGGTACGGGAGTGCTCGACGGCGTCAAGGGTTCGCTCGCTACGCGAGCCGCTACGCGCCCTTGACCCCGTCTGCGCCTCCCGTCTTCTGCTCGTACGTGGTTGCCGGTCGAGGTGAATCACGAATGAGAAATCTTCGCGATTCAATATAAAAAACAACAGATGTGAAGACGGTCATGACAGGCCAACTCCTGCAAGAGGTGTACGCGAAACTGGTCCTCTTTCGACAGTCGCTTTACTTGAGGGCAGTACACCGTCACACGCAAGACATCAGAACCTCTTTCGAATGGAGAATACTTGTTCCCGAGACGTCGCGATTGTAGTGGCGGGATCATTGAAGAATTAATATTGAATCTACTGGTCACGTGCAAGCGCCGCTGTCGATGTGTATTGGTTCAGCGTGAAGATGACAGCGAGGTTGGACGTTAACGCAACGCCCGGCGGCAGGATGTCCCCTATCGCCCCAGGGATCGTACCAGAGTGCTCGGGGGCGTCAAGGGTAAAGCGCGCTGCGCGCGCCGGCTTCGCCGCCCTTGACGCCTGTGCTCCGCAAAAAGTCGATCCAGCGTTGATTGGGTGCTTCCGCCATTAAATGTTGGTGAGATGACGCTAAGGCTTTACGGTGCGTTAAATTACAGCCCAAATAGCGCTCGTGACCTTCGCTGCGCGGTAAATGGAGCGTAAGCGCCTCTTTTGCAAAGGGATGCGTACACATCACCAGCAGTAAACAGCGCAAGCACCAGCCCTGCGGCGCGAAATACCCTCGATTCTGCGCGGATTCCAAGGGCGTCTAAGCTGCTGATTTGTGGTCTCTTTCAAAGGGCCGAGTTTTGGCACAGGACGGGGTCACACCCAGCGCGTTGGTCCCCAGGTCCGGGAATGCACGCTCTCACGACCAGTAGCGCTGAGCCACTGAGCCAGGGCCGGGTCCTCCAAAATCTGATGTATACCGCGCGCCAAATCATCGGGGAGATCGGGCCGCAACAAAAGCGCGTTCCTCCCGTCCTCGAACGCATCCTAAGCTGATAAGCTTGCAACACTATAATGGGGAGACGAATCCGCACGCTGGTCCTGATGCTGCTAGCATCTGCAGCGGCTTGCAACGACTTACCGAGAACGCGCTCTGTTTCCCTTCTCGATCCTTCTCAGCCTTCCAGGGAAGTGGAGTTGGAAGGAAAGCCCCGAACAGCGTTTGACGGATCGAGGTGTGTGTCCCCGCTAAAGGTACCACAGAACGCCGTTCTCCAGTTCTCGATGGCCGTATTAGGCACACCCAGTGCCGGTCTGCTTGCGACAGAGTTCCTGATCGAGTCGAAGCCGATAGCAAGCGGAGCCGCGTGTTCCGCGAGACCCTTGCTGCACAGGAGGGGAATCGTTGGAACGACCGCATGGTTGATCTCACTCCGTGGGAGGGGAGAGCGGTCTCGCTGGTATTCACCGCGCGGCCTGTGCTGGACGCCTCGAGCGCGGTGCATCGGCAATCACTGGTTCCGGTTTGGGGTGATCCGGTTCTTGCGAGCGCGCCTGCGAACGCCCGGTTGGGACAATCGGTCGAGCTCTTCAATGATTGGCATCGCCGACCCGACCGGACGCACTCAGTAGGCGATACGAAGTTCAGCCACGACCGCGGCTTCTATGAGACCCCTTTCGAAGTGACCCTCACCACCGACACTCCCGGCGCAACGATCGTCTATACCACCGACGGTGGTAAGCCGAGCGTGAGTCATGGAATCGTCGGCAACAAGGTTCTGGTGGAAAAAACGACCGTCCTTCGAGTCATGGCGTACAAGCCTGGTGCGAGGAGCACGAACGTTGACACCCATACCTATATATTTCCGGACACGGTGAAGGAGCAGGCGACTCTGCCACTCGATTATCCGGCCCCGTTTCGCTCCTTCAATATGGTTCCGTACGCAGATCTCGACGTCGGGATCGATCCCGATGTCGTGAATACGAGCAACGAGCGGGAGTTCGTGGAAGGACTGACGTCGATTCCCACCCTCTCCATCGTCATGGACGTAGACCATCTCTTTAGTGAGAGCCAAGGGCTCTACTTTGGAAAGGGTCCACTGACTTCGAGTAGGTAGGAGTCTCCCGGAGCTACAGGACGATGTTTGTTTTCTCTGTTTGCCGCCTGCTTTCGCGGCGGTGCCACTTTATCTCGTCCATACTCCAGTTGAACTCCTACCCCTCATAGAACCGGACAAGCGGATTTCCCATACATACGGCTCATCGGTCGGTCATTCAGCGAGCCTCCGCTCTACGACAAGGGTTCAGGTCTACGCGGATTCGCGACGTGGGCCATCCAACGTGAGTAAGAGCTTGGACGAAAGAGGACCACGTGTATGCCCGCCGCTGGCTCTTGCGGTTGAGCCAATGGAACAGGATGCGTTCGCTGCGGCGGACATAGTACCGGCATCGGTCCGAGTTATCCGTGATGGCGTAATAGCTCAGGTGGCCGACCACGCGGGAGCGGGCCAGCCGCAACATGTCACCTTTCCTCAGTACACTCCGGGCTTTGCGTGCCCAATCCGTGAACCGGCGCAAGCTTTGTCCCAGCTTCTTACGGCTGGTGCGGCGTTTGACCTTGTAATATCCCTCTCGCGTCTTCCCGCAGTAGTGCGTGAATCCTAGAAAGGTAAATTCCTTCGGCTTCTCGCCCCGCTTATACGCATTCTCACGGGCATAGCGCCCGAACTCGAGGCAGTGCGTTTTCTCCATCGCCAGCTTCAGGCCGAATCCTTCGAGGCGGTCTTCCAACTGGTGGCGAAAACTCTCTGCTTCGCCTTTGTACTGGAAGCAGGCAAGGAAGTCATCAGCAAATCGGAAGTAGTACGCTTCGCCTTGACATTGCCTGCGCACCCGTCGACTGAACCACACGTCCAGCACGTAGTGCAGGTAAATGTTCGACAGCAGTGGCGAAAGAATGGAGCCTTGGGGTGTCCCCTGATCAGTCGCATGGACCAGTCCATCCTCCAGGATGCCACTCTTCAGCATCCGCACGATCAGTCGGAGCACACGCTCGTCTCCTATTCGATGCTTCAGAAACTTCATCAGCCAGGCGTGATTGACCGTGTCAAAGAACGCTTTGATGTCGGCCTCCACCACTCGGTAGACTCGTTTCTGTTGCAGCGTCCGGCCGAGGGCATCCAAACATTGATGTGGGCTGCGCCCCGGACGGTAGCCATAGCTACTGTCTTCGAATACGGCTTCGTAGATGGGTTCCAGCGTCCGTTTCGTCGCTTCCTCAACAATCTTGTCTTCAAAATTGCTGATTCCTAGCGGTCCTCCCTTTTCGCTGCCTGGCTTCGGTACGTACGTACGACGTTTCGGCGATGGACGGTAGCCCATGCGCTTCAGACGCGACGATAGGTCCCGAAGGTTCTCTTCGAGTTGTTTGCCGTATTCCTCCTTCGTTACTCCATCGATCCCGCTCGCCTTGTGGGCAAGCAGTTTGTCGTAGCTGGCTCGCAGGTTGTCAATATCTGTGATGTGGTGATACAAGCTGGTGAACACCAGCTTGGGGTCTTTGCGAGCCTTTTCGCCTATCCGTGTCAGGTTTGTGCCCACCGGTTTGTCACTCCTTGCATAGCGTCGATGTTTCTCCTTTCACGGTCAACCTTCCGTGGGGACCTTCGCTCGGCGGTCATTAGTCGCTTCATCGCTAGGCCATTGCGGCACTCCGGTCCCCATCACTTGCGACGCGGCCATCCCGTCACCCTCTTTTTACATTGGGCCCGGTACTCGGGCATGGTGCGGGCGATGAGGATGTCAAGGAATTAGTTGAAACCATCATAAGCGACTCGTGGTCATTTCCAGCTCTACGCCCCTGACCTTACGCGGCCTCAGGCATCTCGTCCTCTCGTTGGATCGCATCGATGGCCGCAACCACTACGTCGATGGATGCGTGCCCCTTGACTCGTCTGAACTGTTGTTCGCAGTGCAGCAGCACAGCGGCGAGCCATCGCTGGCGCATTTTGCTGTTACGGTAGCGTTTGATGTTGCGCTCGCAACTACGAACCATGGAGAACATACTCTCTATAGGATTCGTCGAGTGCAGGCTCTGGCGCAGTAGAGCGGGGACCTTCAACTTGTGGAGCATCAGCACCTCCTCGAGTGCCTCGAGGAGTGAGTCTGCCGCCGACTCGTTGATGTCGCGAAGCCAGCGCTCGAACTCCTGCAACATCTTCTTCGCGTCCTTGTAGCTGTTCTGCTCCAAGGCAGTCGCGAAGAGGTGGTGTGCCTGCTTGCGGTAGCGTTTGGGCAGGTGGCGCTGGATGTTGCGGTCTTTGTGCAAAGTACACCGCTGGTGGATGAGCTTCTTGCCGTATCGGTCTTTGAGCGCCTTGATGATCCCCCCGCCACCATCGGTTACCCAGAGGATCCGTTTGGAGAGCTTTAACCCCCGTCGCTCCAACTCTTCCAGCAATTCCTCGCAGATCTCGTGGTTCTCTGTCGCCCCTTCCCAGAAGCCCAGGGGGAGCTTTTTCCCTTCACGGTCCACGCCGAGCGCGACCACGAACGCCTGACCGCCGCGGTGGACCGTGTCTAGGTACATCGCGAAGAGCGGAAACTCTTCGAGACTGCGCTCCTGGAACTGCTTCAGCTGCTTCGCCGTCGCCTCGACCAGATGGCGGGACACCGAGCTCGGCGTCACACCGAAAGCCTTGCCTGCCGCCGTCACCGTCTCTTCGTACTTGCGAGCAGACATTCCCCGAAGCACCTCCGACAGGAGTTCCTCCGAAAAGCCCCCGCGATTCTTGAGCTGCTCGTAGGTTCTCAGCCCGACCTCACCCTCCGGGCCCCGCAATCGAGGGTGCTCGACAGGGAGCTTCTGGTCACCGACATAGATCGACCCACGTTGACTCGCCCATTTGCGAAGCCCGGACGACGTAGGATGGTAGTCTGGCCCAGATCTCTCTTCGCGCTCCATGTACATGAGCGTCTCAGCTACCAGGCGTCCGACATCGAGCATCGCGGCGTCCAGCGCTCGCTTGCCCTCCAGCATCACATGCACAACTTGATCCGCCCACCACTCTTGCTCCTGCGTCGCCCTCAGCATCTGTGTTGCATTCTTTCTCTTCTTCGTATCTGCTCTCACCGGGTGGCTCCTTTCTTTTTGATCGCCAGCTTTGACACCGACGATCTTGAAGGGAGTCACTCACCGATTTCAACTAGATTCAGGATATCCTCCGGGCGATGGCCCAAGAGCCTAGGGAACGTCGCTCGCCTGGTTACTTGCCTGTCTTTGGGCAGCTCGATGCTGTCTGGGACCCCGGGGTGTCGGCTTCGCACTTGTCTTTAACGCGCTCACCGCTTGGCCTGCGCCCGCATGGAAAGGATCGGCACGTTCCCAATATTCAAGGTTCTCGGGGCTTTGTGTCAGATTCAGGGCAACACCCTTCACCTCGCTGCTCTCGTTTGTCCTCCCTCTTGCTTTCGCTTTCAGTCGTTACACTACTGAGCGGCTGACTAGGCCTTACTCAGGGGGGCCTACCCGCTACTGCGGGCTCCCCCTAGACAGGCAACCATTGCCAGGTTGCCCCATCCCGCCTCGGTTGAGCTCCTCTATCCCAGTAAGTTTTCCGACTTCGAGGGCTTTCAGGTCGATTGCGGAGTTAGAGCGCATAGTTGGTGGCATCCCAAGGAAAAGAACTCGTTCCGACTAGTCTTCAACAAAGACTTCGGTCCAGGAATGTTGAGATACCCTTTTTTCGAGAGTGCCGTGCATCATGCCGAATCTGCAGTGAAAGAGTTCAATACCATCGTTCTTCGGGCAGGAAGAGATGAAAACTGGTCGAGAGGCAGGATCTTCGCCTCGGCGAGAGAGAACGATTCGGCGGTCTATGTCCGCGACCAACACGTTCGGGACTCGCAGCTTTCTTTGAGCGGTACGGCAGCACACGGCATTTTCGTGCATCTCTACCTGAACGGGATTTACTGGGGCGTATATAATGCGGTGGAGCGTCCAGATCGGCGTTTTCTCGCTTCGTACTATGGTGGTGACCCGGCTGACTGGTTTGCTATCAACCATTCCGGCGTAGTCGGCAAGCCGAACCACCCGCGCTGGTATATCACCATGTACCGTTATGCGCGTAGCCATGACCTCTCGAAGCCCGCAAAGTACCAGGAGATGAAAACCCTATTGAATACGGCCCAGTTTAGCGACTACATCCTGCTCAATTGGTTTTCCGGCACAGGGGATTGGGGGCGACAGAATTGGTACGGAGGGATTCGGATTCACCCTCCCGGTGCCGGACTGTACTTCTGCTGGGATGCGGAGGTAAGCTACGGGCTCTACGGCAAAAAATACGGGCATACGGGGGCTTGGGTTCCGCCAAGTTTCGTGTCGGGCGGAACGTCCGTGCTACACCAACTATGGATGGCTTTGGCGGACAGCCCAGAGTTCCGGCTGGAGTTCGCGGATCGCGTCTACCGCGCCTGCTACAATGGCGGACCGCTCGCGGACAGTGTAAACAAGGCCAATTTTCGAAGGCTAGCGGACTATGTGGAGCCAGCGATGCTTTGTGAATCGGCCCGTTGGGGGGACGCTAGCCCTGGAAGAGAGAATCGTCCCCGCACACGGGATGTGCATTGGAAGCGGTCGCGGGACTACGTTCTAGACTTGATGGACGGAAACGTCGAAAGGTTCATTCGGGCGCTTCGAGACCATGATTACTATCCCACCATCGACCCGCCTGGGTTCGAGCGAGCTTCTGACAGCATCACCATCCGGCGCCCAGCGGGAGCGGAAAAGGTCTACTACACTCTTGATGGAAGCGACCCACGAAACCCCACAGCACACAGTTTCAGCGAAGCCGTTTCGAGGATTCCTTTCTCTCCCAATCTCAAGGGACGTTCACGGCGGGGCGACGAGTGGAGTGCTCTGAACGAATACGGGACTTGGGAACGAGATTAACGGTACAGCGATTCGAGACCGGCGAGGTCGGATTTAGTGGTAACGGTATTGCCGAAGGCGTCACCTGTTGTTTATCACTTTAATCCGTAATCCACCGCGATGAAATATCAAGAACGGCCACCACTCCATGAGGGTACGGGAGTGCTCGACGGCGTCAAGGGTTCGCTCGCTACGCGAGCCGCTACGCCCCCTTGACCCCGTCTGCGCCTCCCGTCTTCTGCTCGTACGTGGTTGCCGGTCGAGGTGAATCACGAATGAGAAATCTTCGCGATTCAATGTAAAAAACAACAATTGGTAACGGTATTGCCGAAGGCGTCACCCATCGTGCTAACAGGCGAAAGCTGCATGTCGGCGTGGATTGATGAAGGCTTCATCGTGGCAGCGACACTTACGAGAGATCACCGACGGGTTGCTCGATAACTATGGAAATTCCGGGGCATGGGTACCTTCCCGGTTGTTCCGCGGCACGTTTGTACATCTCTGCATATCGACGGAACTGCGGAATCAAAGACGGATCGAGTTTTTGCGGAGCACAGGTATAACTTGAAAACCGTCTCTTAGAAATAGAGCGTTTCTGTCCGAATTACTCTGACGACGTACAGCTAGAGGATATCCTGAATCTAGTTGAAATCGGTGAGTGACTCCCTTCAAGATCGTCGGTGTCAAAGCTGGCGATCAAAAAGAAAGGAGCCACCCAGTGAGAGCAGATACGAAGAAGAGAAAGAATGCAACACAGATGCTGAGGGCGACGCAGGAGCAAGAGTGGTGGGCGGATCAAGTTGTGCATGTGATGCTGGAGGGCAAGCGAGCGCTGGACGCCGCGATGCTCGATGTCGGACGCCTGGTAGCTGAGACGCTCATGTACATGGAGCGCGAAGAGAGATCTGGGCCAGACTACCATCCTACGTCGTCCGGGCTTCGCAAATGGGCGAGTCAACGTGGGTCGATCTATGTCGGTGACCAGAAGCTCCCTGTCGAGCACCCTCGATTGCGGGGCCCGGAGGGTGAGGTCGGGCTGAGAACCTACGAGCAGCTCAAGAATCGCGGGGGCTTTTCGGAGGAACTCCTGTCGGAGGTGCTTCGGGGAATGTCTGCTCGCAAGTACGAAGAGACGGTGACGGCGGCAGGCAAGGCTTTCGGTGTGACGCCGAGCTCGGTGTCCCGCCATCTGGTCGAGGCGACGGCGAAGCAGCTGAAGCAGTTCCAGGAGCGCAGTCTCGAAGCGTTTCCGCTCTTCGCGATGTACCTAGACACGGTCCACCGCGGCGGTCAGGCGTTCGTGGTCGCGCTCGGCGTGGACCGTGAAGGGAAAAAGCTCCCCCTGGGCTTCTGGGAAGGGGCGACGGAGAACCACGAGATCTGCGAGGAATTGCTGGAAGAGTTGGAGCGACGGGGGTTAAAGCTCTCCAAACGGATCCTCTGGGTAACCGATGGTGGCGGGGGGATCATCAAGGCGCTCAAAGACCGATACGGCAAGAAGCTCATCCACCAGCGGTGTACTTTGCACAAAGACCGCAACATCCAGCGCCACCTGCCCAAACGCTACCGCAAGCAGGCACACCACCTCTTCGCGACTGCCTTGGAGCAGAACAGCTACAAGGACGCGAAGAAGATGTTGCAGGAGTTCGAGCGCTGGCTTCGCGACATCAACGAGTCGGCGGCAGACTCACTCCTCGAGGCACTCGAGGAGGTGCTGATGCTCCACAAGTTGAAGGTCCCCGCTCTATTGCGCCAGAGCCTGCACTCGACGAATCCTATAGAGAGTATGTTCTCCATGGTTCGTAGTTGCGAGCGCAACATCAAACGCTACCGTAACAGCAAAATGCGCCAGCGATGGCTCGCCGCTGTGCTGCTGCACTGCGAACAACAGTTCAGACGAGTCAAGGGGCACGCATCCATCGACGTAGTGGTTGCGGCCATCGATGCGATCCAACGAGAGGACGAGATGCCTGAGGCCGCGTAAGGTCAGGGGCGTAGAGCTGGAAATGACCACGAGTCGCTTATGATGGTTTCAACTAATTCCTTGACATCCTCTACAGCTACAACCAACCGACACTCATCCGTCCGTTGAAGTCATCGAAAAATCCGGGGACGATTGCTGCGATGCGAGACAGGAAGGTCGTGAACGCTATTTTGGCTGTAACTTAATACACCGTATAGTCTTAGCGTCATCTCACCAACACTTAATGACAGAAGCACCCAGGAAAGCCCACGTCCATCATGCTCGAATTGGTCAGATAGGGAATGTCATGCACGCCCGGCATGTTGGGAACCAGCGCGGCCGACGTTGAGTACGATCTTCTCGGCTTCCAGCAGATCGCCGTTGACGCCGACCGAATTGGCGCTCTCTAAGCGGCCATGACCTTCTAATACAGTGCCGAGCTCATCTACCGTATTCACGCGATCGACGCTTTGACCTGTTTAAGGTGACTCTGAATGGGAGTCAGATTCCCGCATCGATGCTCTTGGGTGGGCGAACACGGAGGAGAAGGCCGGTCTTGTGACCCCTCCCCCACGCGTCGGCATTGCTCACCACGTAGATGAATCCATCGGGCCCGACGGTGACGTCTCGAAGGCGGCCATAGAACTCCTCCCCTTCACCGGTGAGGAGCCTCTGCTCTTGCTTCACCGAATGTCCGTCGAGGGCCACGCGAACGAGCTGACCCGTCTTCAACGTAACGAAGAAGAGGTTGCCGTTCCATTGTGGAAAAGCGTCACCGCGGTAAAAGGTCAGGTCGGAGATGGCGAGCGTCTCCTTGCGATTGTAGGCTTTGACGGCTGGTCGATAGTTGTCGCGAAGAGCTGGCTCTAGGCGGCATCTCTTTCGCCTGTCGGGTCGACGAAGCCAGAACCGCTCACCCAGCTTCGCTTCGCCGCGACATTCTGGCCACCCGTAGTTCATCCCCTTTTCGATTAGGTTCAGCTCGTCGTTGGTGAGATCGCCGTGCTCCGTCGACCACAAGTCTCCAGTATCCGGATGGAATCCCAAACCCTGCGGGTTTCGATGGCCGGAGCTCCACACCAGAGAATCCGGATAAGGGTTATCCTCAGGAACCGAGCCGTCTCGATTGACCCGCAAAATTTTTCCCGCTAGCGAGCTCAGATCGAGTGCGTTGCTACTCAAGGCTGCCTCACCGGTCGAGTAGTAAAGTTTGTCATCGGGCCCCACGACCACACGGCAGCCGTTATGTATGGGGTCGCCTGGGACGTGATCGACGATGACACGTTCCTGTGTGAGCCCGCCCGGTTCCAGGGTGAAGGCGGACAGGCGGTTCTCGAACACTGTAGGCGCAACTTGTCTGTGGTAACAGATATAGAGGCGGTGGTTTTGGGCGAAGTCGGGATCGAGCTCCATTCCGACGGCGCCGCCCAGGTTGATGCTTTCGTCATCAAATTGAGCGAAAGCCTCAGGCGCGCCAGGAACTTCGGCTATCTTCCCGCTCGCCAAGGTGAAAATTTTTAGTTTAGCTGGAGTTTCCACCCCATCCACGCTTTGGCCGCGCTCGAGAATGAGCAGACGCCCGTCGGGAGCGAAGTTCAGACTTACGGGGTGGGTGAGATCCTCGAGGACGGTTTCGACAAGAAACTCGGGCGCTGGCGTCGGAATAGGCTCTGGGCGCGGGCTCGGCGATTGGCAGTACGAGCTCATAATGGCCAGCAGCATTCCGAGAATTCCACACGTTTTGTGGCTTGGCTGTTTCATGATAAGAAAATCCATTCTTGTCAGAATCGACTGGCTAAGCTTCACGGGCGATGGGAGGGTCGAGATGGTCTAGCACCGCGACTCCGACACGGACCCTCTCGGTCTGCCTGAGATCGATTCCGTCGTTCCCCTTCAAGGGGCGCCCCACACACTCCGAAAGGAATGAATGCGTTGAGTTCCGCATTTGCCGGGGCTGGGTACCTAGGTTTGGTTGCTTCGTCGGCATCCGCGAGGAAGTCTAGCACGAGTGGAGTTTGTCAGGTGTAATCTAGTCCCCTCTGCGGTTTCTCCAGTATATCTCTCTTAGTACAGACCTGTAATTGCCTTCATATCTCTTACGAGGATGGTCTGGCTTTCGAACTCCTTTCCGCATCAATACATCAATGTCGTCGATTTGGATGAATTTCTCCGAGGGCTCTCTTGTCGTGAATATGTAATTATGATTGTTCTCCGGGCACTGCCCTTTTGCCGCATAGTAAACCAGCGTGTGGTGCCCTACCCCATATCTCCTGAATGGGAATACACGATGGACAACTTCTGCCAATGCGACCTGAGCCTGATAGTCCGTTGCTTCGATGCAGGTGTGGCTTCCCAACTCGCGTGCGGTCTGGTTCAAAGTGTAACGAAAAGGAAAGATCAGCAATATGATTATGCCGACCACGACGGCGTAGCTTAATTTTGCATACTGCGCGTTCTTTCTTTCCATCCCATTGACCGTTCTCAAAAAGGGAATGAAAAACAACAATGCCACGCTAGTAAAATAATGTGGATTGTAGCGGTCGAACAAGAATATCCCCGAAATATACAGGGCGGAAATGAGATAAATCTTGATGGCGAGATCATCGCTCTTTCTCATGAAGGGAAAGAATAAGACCGGAATCACGCCAGTCATCAACAAAAGATACTTGAGATGAAGAAAATATCTGTCCGGACTGAGCAAATCATCCCACGAGAAATATTCCCGCATTCCTTCCAGCGACCACCGCTGGAACCCCAAGGGATGAAATTTGTCGTAAATCGCTACGGATCCCAGGTAGGCGAGATAGACGACCGTGAAGCTCAATCCGAGATAGAAGATTCGTTTCCTGTTTCTCCCCAGCAAGAAGAACGTCGAAAACAAGAAGGATGTCAGGGCAACACCATTTGCTACCGATAAACAAGTAAGAAGACAACAAAGCAAGAACCATTCTTGTTGCTCGTTCAACAAGAAAAGAATAGCGGCCAGAAAGTAGAACACGACCATCGTGTCCACATGGGTTGGCTCTGCAATGTCGGCAAAGTACGGGTGCCAAGTTGAATAGAAAATGTTGAATATCACAAAGAGCAGGATGGCCCCGCTGACGAATAGGCTATCCGAAGCACTGGCCTTTGAGCGACCAGATTCGTGTTGTATGAGAGCTACCATCAGAAGGTGGATGCAAAACAAAAATATGAAAAAAGGCAAGCGTACCGATGCCTCTATTTCACCAAGATGCAAAATAGACAAGATGTTAGGGTACGCAAAGAACATGAAGCGAGGATAAAATCCCCACCTGCCATTCTCTAGGTCCCAGTATGGAAGTATTTTTGTCTTGAGACTTCGCGAAAATTCGAAAGCCTCCGTCCCGTCACCCGTAAAATTTTCGAGGAAGATCTTTCCGTGGAAGAGGACAATCAAGAAAATGATCGTGAGACCCCCAATCAACACGGAGCGGATCTCTTCTCTTGAATAACTTATCTCGAATTGTCTTTTGTCCAGGATAGCCCAGGTTACGGTGATACCCGAGCACGTCAATAGCATCCAACTTCTGGACAACTCTATTGCGAAGACAAACTTCAGGATGGAAAAAGCTACGGTGTAAAGAACGACCGAGAGGAGCGCTGATTTTATTATCAGCTCCCACAGAGTGCAGTCCTTCTTCTTGGCAATCCAGAGTAAGCCAGGCGCAAAGTAAATGATGGGAATGCCGATTATCAATGCCAGGATATTCAGAGTTCTCAAAAAGAGATTGCCTGAAATGTCGATGACGACAGAGTCAAAAGACGTAGAACGAAGAACAGAAATGGATTCGATCAGGAGAAAATAACTCGCAATTTGCAAGAAGCTAAGTGTCATCAACCCCTTTTTGTTTATTTTCATAGCCTCTCACTCACACACCGTGCTGTGGGCCGAAAGCCGCGACTCCAACAGGGATGCGCGTCACGATGCTCTCCGCGGTGTAGAACCGGTCGACACGCTGGGCGGTTGAGCTCTGAGCGTCGCAAGACGACCGCTTGAGTAATCGCTGACTCGGTAGTACGTTGCCCCATGATATAAGGTTCTCTTTTTCCGTCCTTTTCGGAACGGTTTTGAGTCGGGGGAACCATACACCATTCTTCTTCGACAGGAATCTCAAGACATCACCCAATGGAGCGCAGGAACCTGTTACTGGGGAACGGAGGGATCTTTCCAAGTTTTCTGTTGTTCTGCTCTGTCACGGTGGTAGCCGGTCTTCGAGCTCTGGGCCGCCAAGAGATCCGAGTCGGCCCGCTCGTTCCCGAGATCAGCCTGTGGTGGTTACTCTTACCCTGTGCCATAGCCTTGTTCCTCAAACCCCCTTCTGTTATTCGGCTACGCCCAGATCGGCTGTTGGGTGTCACCTTGGCTCTCACCGTGCTTGCCTGGTCCCTGTCGGTTTGGCTCGAAAAAAGCAGCGGCGAAGCTCCTCCGAAGGCGGTGTCGGTCTACCACCTCCCGCGAACCGGATCTGTACAAGAGCAGACGGGTTCGATCGATTCCATGCAAATCGAGAATCGCAAGCAGTTAAACCGGATCGCCGGACGAAGAAGAATGGTCGGACTGGAATTTTCCGGCTACCTGATCGTGCCTGAATCCGGGACCCATCGTTTCGATACCGAATGCGATGACCGTTGTTCGCTCCGAATCGGCAACGAGAGGGTTCTGAACAAGGCGGGCTCGGCCGCTGCCGAAATCTTTCTAGAGGCCGGAATCCACTACTTCAGTCTTTACTACGAGCAAGAAGCCGGGCCAGCCTCGCTGAAGGTGGCGTGGGATCGGCCCGGTTTCGTTGAGCTCCTCCCCCTCGATCACTACGTCAGTCATGAGGTCGGCCTTCTGTCAGCCGACGCCCGGCGCCCAAGAATCTTGACCAGCGCTTTTCGCATCATTTTGGGAATTGCCTCGTGGCTCTGCACATTCTCCCTCATGGTCCTGGTAGGCGCGTGGGCTCGTGGATATTGGGTTGTCCGCCGCCGCCACGCGCCCGACGGGCAAGGAGAACAGACGCCGACTTCGCCAAAGCTTTGGGAAAAATACCCCGACGAAGAATATGCAAGCGACAGGACCTCGGTGTCCGCCGCGGCCTTTCTGTCGGCGGCAATGCTCAACTTGCCGTTCGTGCTGTTCCACCCAGAGTGGACGCTCGTCGAGCTTCCACTCCTGCGCTCCTTCGCGATCAACTGCGTCTTGTTCCTCGTCCCCGGCATACCTTTCGCAGGCGCCATCTTCGGACGCAGAAAACTCGGACTAGGCAGCCTAGCAGCCCGTTGAAAAAGTCGTATCCGGTCGCGATATTTCTCTGAAGACTCATTCGATGACGATGTAAAATTGCATCGCATGTCGATGAAGAAGAAAAAGAAAAGTTGCCAAGAGACTTTATGGATTCCACACGATGCGGTTGCGTCGAGTCCTGGTCATCCTTTTTATGAGGAACTCGAGCGGGTACTTCGAGAGGAAGAGTTTGACTCGTTTGTGGAGTCGAAATGCTCGCCGTATTACGCGAAGAAGCAAGGTCGGCCGAGCATACCGCCGGGTGTGTATTTTCGAATGCTGTTGATCGGCTACTTTGAGCGCATCGATTCAGAGCGCGGGATCTGCTGGCGGTGTTCGGACTCACTGTCTTTGCGCCAGTTTCTTGGCCTTGGAATGGAAGAGCGAACGCCGGACCATTCGTCGCTGTCTCGGATACGGAATCGACTTCCGCTGGAAGTTCACGAATCTGTATTTGGATGGGTGCTAGAAGTTCTAGCGTCGAGAGGGATGATAGATGGCAAGACACTGGGTGTGGACGCGACGACGCTGGAAGCGAATGCGGCGCTTCGGTCAATCGTTCGTCGAGACACGGGGGAAAGCTACGAATCGTATTTGAAGGAGCTTGCGCGCAAGAGTGGTATCGAAGAGCCGAGCCGAGCGGACATTGCAAAGTTGGACAAGAAGCGGCCAAAGAAAGGGTCGAACAAGGAGTGGGTGAATCCGAACGAGCCGGATGCGGAGATCATGAAAATGAAGAGCGGGGGCACGGATATGGCGCACAAAGCCGAGCATGCTGTGGACATGAGCGGGGAAGGTGCGGTAATTGCCGTGACGCTTCACGGAGGCGCGAAGGGTGACACAAAGAGCCTACCGGATACGCTGGAAAAAGCGCAGTCAAATCTGCAAGAGCTCGCGAACAACGCGGAATGTTGTGAACGAATACATGAAGACGCGGGTCGCGAAGTGGTCGGGGACAAGGGCTATCACGGCAACGACATCCTGGTTGAGCTGGTCGAACAAGAATACCGGAGCTACATTTCGGAGCCAGAGCGAGGTGGCCGCAAATGGAAGGACAAACAGGCCGAGCAAGCCGCCACCTACGCGAACCGACGTCGCATTCGCGGGACTCGAGGTAAGCGATTAATACGCCGTCGCGGCGAGTTACTCGAACGACCTTTCGCGCACTACCTCGAAGCGGGAGGCATGCGACGAACGCATTTGCGAAGACACGAAAATATACTCAAGCGCCTCCTCACGCACGTGGCCGGATTCAATCTCGGGATTCTGATGCGCAATCTCATCGGCAAGGCCACGCCGAAGGAATACGCGGAGCTCAACGCCAGTCTGATCGCTGCTTTATTGCGCTTCGTCTCGACCATAGGCGCACGTTTTGCCCCGCTGCAATCCATCGGGCGTCTCAACTTGGCCGTTCCGCCGAATCACATCTTCCTTGAACTTGCCCACCAAACTTTCTCCGTGAGCAGAATCTGGACTTTTTCACCGGGCTGCTAGCGTGGGCCGTGGCCTTGTCGTTCGGGATCTTCGTCGGTGTCGTGACCCTCTTCTACCTTGCCGGCTGGCCGCTAAGCAGCGATAGGGCCTGGAATGCAACTTGGATCGTGACCAACATCGGCCTCTTGGTGTGCGTGCTTTCGGGTAGACCGACCACTTGGGCTCTCTCGTTCGACATGCGTATGTGGAGGGTTGGGGGAACTTTGTTCCTGATGGCCTACCTCCTGTACTTCTTCGGCGCCAGCCGCGTCGTGCCTCCACAATCTGATCACGATCTGGAGGTGCAGGGCACGGGCTACGGCCTGCTAACGCGGTTGGAACCGCTCTTGCTGACGGATCGCGAAACGTTCTACTACTTCGCCCACCCCTTCCTGCTGCACTATTACGTGGCCGGAACATTCCTTTACTTCAATCAGATCGACCATTTGGCCTATTACGACGACGCCTCACAGCGGGCATTGGCAGCATCGAGAGGTGAGCCCTTTACCCTCCCTACGAGAACGGGCGAGCGCCGAATCGTCAGGCTGGAGGGTCCAAACTACGTAGTCGACCCACCGTTCGAGAACGGAAGCCGCCGCATCTCGGTCGAAGCTCTCGAACAAAGGATGATCTATGGGCACTACGCTAGCAATCCGCACAGACTCACCACGCGATCACCAAACGTTTTCATGGCCGCACTTACGGTGGCGCTCCTCGGGGTTTGGATTCATAGGATCGCACCGGGATGGTTTGCCATCCTTCTCGGCCTTTCCTACGCAACGAGCCCCGAGGTCTTCGTCCGGTCCAGCTACGGGGGATATTTCGCCGTCTCGAACTTCTGTCTGCTGTTGATCTTGTTGGCCATAGAGAGATGGTCAAGCCGCCGCGATGCGTATGCGTTCGCGACCTGCTTCCTGACGGCCGCCTTGGCGGCCTTGGCCAATCACAAATTGGTTCTGCTACCGATCTCCATCATCTTTCTCGAGCTCTTGAGGATGCCCAAGCCCTGGAACGGGAGGAATGTTTTGCGGATTCCGCTGCATCCGGTGATCCTCGGTTTCGCCTTTGGCTCTGCAGTGTTCTGGGCGTATGGCCTGGCCGTAGACTTCGAAGGGTTCTGGCTGGATCACGTGCGAACCCACTTGGCCGACCGGCTCACGCATCATAATCCTCTCGGATACCAAGGGTACCCAGGCCCTCTACAACTATGGATCGAATTTTGGCAGCACACCGGGTATGCTTTGCTGCCCTTGGGAGCCCTGGCTCTGATTCTGGGCACTCGCGATGATCTCAAACGACAGACGACCCGCTCCTCGCTCGGCCTTTGGCTGTCATGGTCGGCGCTGACCGCCATCGTCTTCAGCATAGTGGACTGGAGAATGACCAAGCATCTGATGCCTCTCATGCTTCCTTTGCTTCTAGCTCCGGTCCAATGGGCGGCGATGGGAAAGGGTCGACTCGGCCTCGTCGGCATCTTGTTTTCAGGCATCCTGATATGGAACGGCGTAACCATCTATTCCTTGGTCGCAAATTTCGAAGCCTTTCATGTATCGCCGGCATGGTAGATCCCTCCTGGCACCTGGAGCAGTCCGTGAGAGCATGAAAAGGCTGTTCCAGAGATTCGCCGAGTCGATTGGCGTCGAAACATGCTTGCCGTTGTTGATTGTGGCGCTCGCCAGGCGTTGTTGCACGGCCCGGAGCAAATCGCTGACCTCCCTGTGCCGGTTGCAGAGTCACCCGGCGCAGTACGTATCGGGCATCCCGAGCGCAGCCATCTTGTTGAGTATCTCGCACCCAATTCGGTGTTCAACTCGTTGCCTCGCCAACGTTCGAGCCCGCATCTCCGGCCCGATGATCGCCTTGTAACGATAGACCGCGTTCTCCACCATGCTTCGCTTGGTGTAGCCTGAGAGCTTGTACCATTCACGTCGGCCGTGTCTTTCGATTGCACGAATATGGCGATCGCGCTCCTGCATGGCGGTGTTCGAATTCTGACTGAGCGTCGCGTTTCGTTGCGGCGGAATCACCACGCGCGTCCTTCGTCCAGGACTGTGCGCTTCGATGGCTTCGTAGACCGCTTCCTTGTCGTATGCACTGTCCGCCGCCACCGACACTAGAGGTGCTTGAATCTGTGTTAGCAAAGCGGGGACTCGGGTTGCGTCGCGAGCTCGTGACGCCGTCAGTTCGGACGCAACAATGTTCCCTGTCTCGCGATCAACGGCGATGTGCAACTTGCGCCATGCGCGCAGCTTTGGCGGTTTGCGGGCGGTTCCAACATGAATCCTCAAGCCCGTGCTATCGATCATCAGGTGGATGGGTTGAGTGCTCGCGGCTTTCGGAATCCGCAGCTTCTTGCGGAGCAACCTCGAGCGCCGACACAACGTCGAGTAGTCCGGGATCTCGATACCGAGCCCGAGAAGCGAGGCGATCGAGTGCAAGAAGCCTTCGGTTTGTCGGTAGGCGAGCTTGTACACCATCCGGACAACCAGGCCCGTTTCAATAGCCATGTCTGAATAGACCCGTTGACCGCCAGGCTTACCGGTCTTGTCGGCCTTCCAGTTCGCGATTGCCTCCTCGTCAAACCAGACTGTCAAATCGCCCCGGCGGCGCAGCCCTTCGTTGTATTCCGCCCAGTTGCGAACGTGGTACTTCTTCTGCTTCGCGTGCTTGTACTGGCTGCGCTTGGGATACTTCATGCTCGAACATACCTCGGCCACCACCATAGGCGGATTTCGCTCTCAGCCAGAGCGGTGCAACAACGCCACGTTCAAGCTTACGTTCGAGGCCAACCTCTCCAAAGAGGCCCGCCTAGACAACACGACCATGCTCTGGGCGCTCGGCGCTTATTTTGTCTACATCACTATCTGGCTCGCGCGCTTCCTGATGAAGTTCAGGAAGCCGAGAGACGCGTAAGCCTAAAGGCGAATCGGCAGCTTCCGGATCCGCTTTCCCGTCAGCGCGAACAGAGCGTTTGCGACCGCTGGCGCAATCGGAGGTACCCCTGGCTCGCCTGCGCCCGTGGGCGGCTCACTGCTCTTCACGATGTGGACCTCGATCTCTGGGGTCTCGTCCATGCGGAGCACGGGGTAATCGTGGAAATTGCTTTGCTGCACGCGACCGTTCTCGAGGGTCAGCTCCCCGTGCAGGGCGGCGGTGAGGCCGAAGATGATGGCGCTCTCCATCTGGGCCTCGACGTTCCACGGGTTGATGGCGATCCCGCAATCCACGGCGCAGACGACTTTGTGCACGCGGACCCGGCCGCCATCCACGGCGACGTCGGCGACTTCGGCGACGAAGCTCTCGAACGATTTCCGCATCGCGATGCCACGCGCCCGGCCTTCCGGAAGCGGCGTCCCCCAGCCAGCTTTCTCCGCGGCGAGCTCGAGCACGTGCCGGTGACGAGGCTGGTCTTTGAGAAGCTCACGCCGCAGCTCGAAAGGATCTTTGCCGCCGGCATGCGCGACCTCGTCGAGGAAGCTCTCGTTGACGAAGCCCGTATGGGTGTGGCCGACGGAGCGCCACCAAAGAACGGATAAACGCTTCTTCGCGTTATGAACTTCCACGTGGCGGTTCGGGATGGCGTAAGGCATATGCGCGGCGCCTTCGACCGACATCATGTCAACGCCGTTCTGCATCACGGCTTGCTCCATCATCGTGCCCTCGGCGATGGACTCGCCGACGAGGCGCTGGTGCCAAGCGATCGGCATGCCGTCCGCGTCCACGCCGGCTTTGACCTTGTGGACGAACATCGGCCGGTAATAGCCGCACTGGATGTCGTCCTCGCGAGTCCAGATTGTCTTGACGGGGACACCTTCGCCGTGGGCGACTTGCACGGCGTCGGAGACGAAATCCGAAGTGAAATTCGCTCGGCGGCCGAATCCGCCACCGAGTAGCGTCGTGTGGATATGCACCTGAGCCGGCGAAAGCCCAGTGATGCCCGCGGCCACCATCTGGTCGATCGACTGCGCTTGGGTGCCCGCCCAGATGTCGCAGCGGTCGGCCTGGACGTGGGCCGTCGCGTTCAAGGGCTCCATCGGCGCGTGCGCGAGAAACGGGACTTCATAGACGCCTTCGACGGTTTTTGCCGCGGAGCTCAAAGTCGCTTCTGCGTCGCCTTCGTCTTCGGCCACGTTGCCCGGCCGTTCGGCGAGCTCGAGATATTCCTTGCGCAGCGCTTCGGTTGAGAGGGCGGCATTCTCGCCCTCGTCCCATTCGATCTCGATCTCGTCGCGTGCGGTCCGCGCCGTCCAGAAATCCTTCGCGAGAACGGCAACGCCCGATCCGATTTGCTTGACTTTCACGACGCCGGGAACGGCCGTCGCTTTGTCGGCGTTGAAGCTTTTGACCTTGCCGCCGCAAACGGGCGGGTGAGCGACGACCGCCGTGAGCATGTCGGGAAGCTTCACGTCCATGCTGAACTGCGCTTGGCCCGTGACCTTGCTCTCGCCTTCGATGCGCTTCACGTTCGTGCCGATGAGCTTGAAGTCCTTCGGGTCTTTCAGCGCGACGTTCTCCGGCACGGGGAGCGCGGCCGCGGCGGTCGCGAGAGCACCATAGGATGCGCGCTTGTCGCCGTAGATGACGTGTCCGTCTTCGGTTCTGAGCGAGCTCTTGTCTACTCCCCATTTCTTGGCGGCGGCTTCGACGAGAAGTGCCTTCGCCGAAGCTCCTGCTTGACGAAATGGCTGCCACGAAGAGCGCACGCTCGAGCTTCCGCCGGTGACTTGCATGCCGTAGTTGGGGTCTGTGTATTCGGGAGTGGCCGGTGCCGCTTCGACTTGGACTTTCTCCCAGTTGGCGTCGAGCTCTTCGGCGATCAACATGGGAAGCGACGTATACACGCCTTGCCCCATCTCGGATTTGTTGATGATGAGCTTGATCGCGTCATCTGGTGTGATGCGGATGAAAGCGTTTGGGGCGAAAGGCTCGGCGGCCTGCAAGTAGCCGCGAGGTCCTTTCGGTGGCACGTAGAAGCCGAGCAGAAGCCCGGAGGCCACAGCACCGGAGGTTTTCAGGAAGCGCCGTCTCGTTAGGCTCATTTGGACACCTCCTCACCGCGCATCAGAGCACCTGCGTTCTTGATCGCGCAACGAATGCGGCCATAGGTGCCGCAGCGGCATAGGTTGCCGCTCATCGCGTCGTCGATGTCGTCATCAGTCGGGTTCTTGTTCTCGGCCAGAAGGCTCGCGGCGGACATGATCTGCCCGGACTGGCAGTAGCCGCATTGCACGACGTCTTCGTCGAGCCATACCTGCTGAATCGGGTGGAGTCCGTCGGTCGCGAGGCCCTCGATCGTCGTGATCTCCGAGCCTTCCACGATGGAGACGGGTGTGATGCAGGTTCGCGTCGCCACGCCGCCAATATGCACGGTACAGGCGCCGCATTGCGCGATGCCGCAGCCATATTTCGTGCCGGTGAGGGCCAGCGTGTCCCGCAGGACCCAGAGAAGGGGTGTCGAAGGTGGTACCTCCACCTCATGACGCTTTCCATTGACGGTGATCGAAATCATTCGGGTCCTCCGCGTCGAAGCTTCCATCGTAGCAAATTCGATCGCATTTTCTCGACTGCCTCGCACGGGCGTCGCCAAGTACTAACGAGGAACCGTCGGAAAAATCGCAATAGTTGGCAGAGCCCTTTGGCGTGAGCTCTACAAGTCGGAATCTTCGATCACGTGGTCGAGCGCTTCCGCGTCCTGTGCCAAAACTCGGCCCTTTTGAAATAGACCATCAGTGTCATGAATTGACGGGGACACGAGCTACCCTCAAAAGGAGTGGAAATGAAGTAAAGGAATTGGAATCCTTCGTTCAAGGGGAAACCGTAGTACCCTAAGAGCGTCTTTCAATGCAGAAGGGGGCAGTGCCATTTGGAGGAGGATATGGCCAAAGCGCGAGTGTTGACGAGGTCGGAATGAGGTGGACCCCATTCTCTGGACCAAAATGGGGGGTAGCTAAGGTGGAGCCTGCCGAGTTGAACACGTCGTGGTCATAGTCGTGATGTTGTTTCCCGAAGGCTCCTAGAAGGGAGCGTTCGGGAACACAGTTTATGGCAGATTGAAAATCTGTGGACAGTTTGTTTTTCGCTGTAGCCATCATTGTGTCTAGCGGCAATTATTATTTCTCTTCAGCAACAAGTTAGAATTCCCGGGTACCTACCGGTCTTGCTCCGTCACTTATCAGCAAAGTGTCCCATGTTCGATCCGGGGCCCCGACGGAGGGAGCGGACCCTTAAAAAAAGATGCGAAGCTTCCTTGTCCGCTCCCTCCGTCGGGGCCCCGGATCTAAGCCGCCCTTTCGCTGGTCCACCTGAATAGTGCAAAAATCGGGGGACCTGGGGTATGGGCCAAGCCGCGAGAGGGTCTCCTGCGGCGATTCTCGCATTCGTTTTGTGGACTCGTGGCAAGGTTCATTCCTTTTCCCGGCTTTCTACCGCCGTGGCCTCTTTGGCCTTGTTCTGCTTCGATTGCCCCAGTCGGTAACTGCCGACGTTGAGCTCCAGGATGATGCTGTGATGTACAAATCGGTCGATGGCCAATCATCTTCAAGCAACCTCGCCAAGCAGTCCATCGTAGAAGCTCGCGGGCGTTTGATAGCCTAACGCTTTGTGCGGGCGCTCGTCATTGAAGAAATCGAAGTAGCAAGCGATGCCCGCGCGAGCCATTTGCACGGTGTCGTAGGCGTACAGGTAGACCTCCTCGTACTTCAGCGAGCGCCAGAGCCGCTCCACGAAGATGTTGTCGATACAGCGACCTTTGCCATCCATGCTGATCTTGATCTCAAGAGCAAGCAATACACTGGTGAACTCCTCCGAGGTGAACTGAGAGCCCTGGTCCGTGTTGAATATCTCTGGGCAACCGTAGCGTGCCACAGCTTCGTTCAGAGCCTCCACGCAGAAGGTCGTCTCCAACGTGTTGGACAAGCGCCAGGCGAGCACCCGCCGCGAATACCAATCGATGACCGCCACCAGGTATACGAAGCCTCGCGCCATCGGGATGTATGTGATGTCGGCGGCCCACACCTGATTGATCCGAGAAACCGTCAGATTCCTCAGTAGATAGGGGTATACCGTGTGTTCCGGCGCTGGCTTGCTTGTGTTCGGCTTGGGCGCAGTGCTCTCGAGCCCCATCAACCGCATAAGACGCTGCACGCGCTTGCGGTTGACGGCCGACCCCTCCGCTTTGAGTGTCTGTGTCATCATGCGGCTGCCGAAAAATGGACGCTTCAGATGTAGCTCGTCCATCCGACGCATCAATGCGAGTTGCTCGCCATCCGGCTCGACAGGTTCGTAGTACAGGCTCGACCGATTCACGCCGAGCAGCTCGCACTGCCAGCGCATCGACAGCGGAGCGTTGGGTTCGACCAACTCCCGCCGGGGCGTCATCGCAATCGACCGAGCCCGTGTGATAAAAAATCGCGCTCCATCGTCAGCTCCTCGATTTTCTGAAGCAGTTCGGCCTCGCGCATCGAGGCATCGCCTCCGCCCACCTCTTCGGTCTCGAAAGCACGCGTGACGTTCTCCAAAAGCTGCCGCTTCCATTTGTAGATCTGGTTCGCGTGAACCTTGTGCCGGCGGGATAGTTCCGCCACTGTCTCCTGCTCGCGTAGTACCGCCAATGCAACTTTCGCCTTGAAAACAGGGCTGTGCTTCGTACGATTTTTCTTCACTTTTCTCTGCTCCTTTTTTTATTGAGCAGGCTTGTTTTACCACCTTAACCCCTGGTCTAAAAAATGGGGTCCACTTCAGAACTAGCCGAGCATTTGGGCGTTGATAAACAGATGGTAACAAAATGGGAGCGGTCTGGGATGCCGGTCCACACTAGAGGGCGCGGCGTGGCGTCTCAATTCCGTCTGCGGGAGGTCCGGGCGTGGCTAAAGGTGCGGGAAGCCAAGGCCAAAGCGGCGGAGAAGGCAAAGGTGCGAGAAGCCAAAGCGGCAGAGAAGGCGAAGAAGACAGCGAAGCAATAAGACGCGGCGGCGATGAGATGAGACAAGTCTGACTGGAGTCAAGCCCATTCTTAGTTGAAACTCTCCACGGCTCATAAATTAGGCGGCCTTCTTCTTCGACACCGTTGATGTCTTCGTCTCGATCTTCAGTTCCCGCTTGAGAGCTTCGCGAAGCTTCGGAAGATGGCGGTAGCCGATCACCCTCCTCAAGCGGGGTTCGATGTCCACGAGGGCTGTCGCCAGCCACCGCTGGCGTTGGCTGGAGTTCTTCCAGTGGTCGACCTTCGCGCAGCGTTCCTCGACGAGAGCATTGACGGATTCAAGGCAGTTCGTCGTCTTGAACGAACGGCCCAGCGCCCCGTACACGCCGAGACGATGCAATGTGAGCGTCTCCTCGATTCCTTCCTCCAAGCTCCCAGCTGCGGATTGGTTCCGCTCCTCCAATTCATCGTGCAGTTGATCGAGGGCCGCGAGGGCCTCTTTATATTCCGGCCTGTTGTAGGCCGACTGCAACCGCTTGCGCAACGACGCCTGCTCGCCCTTGGACAGATAGCTCACGACGTTTTCACGTTTGTGCCACTGGCACCGTTGTATCAGGACCCGCTTTCGGAACGCCTTCTTTACGGCCGCTTTCAGACCCTTGCCGCCATCGATGATCACCAGTAGACCCTGGGAGCTGTCGAGTCCCCGCGCGAGCAGTGAACGCAGGAACGGCGTCAACACCTTCTCGTTCTCCGTGTCCGTCTCCACGAAGCCCAAAAAGCGTTTTTCCCCGGAAAGTGTGATGCCCAGCGCGATGACCATCATTGCGTCGGCGAATGATTTCCCGTCCAGGAACAGCGCCACCACATCTTCGCCGGACAGATCCCGTTCCTGCATCTCCCGAAGTTTCGCTGCGCTCGCTTGTACGAAACCTCGGGACACCGTCGAGCTCGACAGCCCGATAGCGCCCGGTATCGCTTCCGCTGCAGCCTCGTAGTTGCGACACGAGATTCCGTAGAGCACTCGTTTCAGCAGCAGATCATTCACCTCTCCGCCGTCGTTCAGTGCTTCGTAGGAGCGAAGCGGTATCTCTACTCCCTCTTGGCTCCGAACCCGTGGCACACGGATCGGTACCCGCTGGCCGGCAAGCCCTACCGTGCCAGGGTTGGTTCCGTGGCGGCGGCCACGCTCCAGTTCGTCCTTACGAGCGTATCGCTCTCCCGCCAACTCCTTCACTTCGTCGTCGAGCAACTCGTGAACGTGCATTAACCCAAGCGGGATTAGCGAACGGATCATCTCTATTTTGACGTCCACCTCGAGCTCCCCGTACTCCTCGCGCGCCATTACCTCGGGCTTACTGAAGTGGACCCCATTTTTTAGACCAGGGGTTAAGGTGGTAAAACAAGCCTGCTCAATAAAAAAAGGAGCAGAGAAAAGTGAAGAAAAATCGTACGAAGCACAGCCCTGTTTTCAAGGCGAAAGTTGCATTGGCGGTACTACGCGAGCAGGAGACAGTGGCGGAACTATCCCGCCGGCACAAGGTTCACGCGAACCAGATCTACAAATGGAAGCGGCAGCTTTTGGAGAACGTCACGCGTGCTTTCGAGACCGAAGAGGTGGGCGGAGGGCTCGAGGCAGCTCCGCAAGAAGCTGCGGATTCCGAAAGCCGCGAGCAATCAACCCATCCACCTGATGATCGATAGCACGGGCTTGAGGATTCATGTTGGAACCCCCGCAAACCGCCAAAGCAGCGCGCATGGTGCAAGTTGCACATCGCCGTTTTGCGCAAGACCGGCAACATTGTTGCGTCCGAACTGACGGCGTCACGAGCTCGCGACGCAACCCGAGTCCCCGCTTTGCTAACACAGATTCAAGCACCTCTAGTGTCGGTGGCGCGGACAGTGCATACGACAAGGAAGCGGTCTACGAAGCCATCGAAGCACACAGTCCTGGACGAAGGACGCGCGTGGTGATTCCGCCGCAACGAAACGCGGCGCTCAGTCAGAATTCGAACAGCGCCATGCAGGAGCGCGACCGCCATATTCGTGCCATCGAAAGACACGGCCGACGTGAATGGTACAAGCTCTCAGGCTGCACCAAGCGAAGCATGGTGGAGAACGCGGTCTATCGTTACAAAGCGATCATCGGGCCCGAGATGCGGACTCGAACGTTGGCGAGGCAACGAGTTGAACACCGAATTGGGTGCGAGATACTCAACAAGATGACCGGGCTCGGGATGCCCGATACGTACTGCGCCGGGTGACTCTGCGACCGGCACAGGGAGGTCAGCAATTTGCTCCGAGCCGTGCAACAACGCCTGAGGACGGGGAGCGCCGCATTTGCTATACAGCACATATGCTGTATGCTTGAGTAGTGCCGATATCGGGAAAAGCGATCGTAAAGCGGCTGAAGCAGAAGGGCTGGACGATCAAGAGCCAGTCCGGTTCTCACGTGAAGCTCGAAAATGAATTCTGACTGAGCGTCGCGTTTCGTTGCGGCGGAATCACCACGCGCGTCCTTCGTCTAGGACTGTGCGCTTCGATGGCTTCGTAAACCGCTTCCTTGTCGTAGGCACTGTCCGCCGCCGCCCACGCTAGAGGTGCTTGAATCTGCGTCAGCAAAGCGGGAACTCGGGTTGCGTCGCGAGCTCGTGACGCCGTCAGTTCGGACGCAACAATGTTGCCGGTCTTGCGATCAACAGCGATGTGCAACTTTCGCCATGCGCGTTGCTTTGGCGGTTTGCGGGCGGTTCCAACATGAATCCTCAAGCCCATGCTATCAATCATTCAGGTGGATGGGTTGATTGCTTGCAACTTTCGGAATCCGCAGCTTTTTGCCGAGCAGCCTCGAGCGCCGACACAACGTCGAGTAGTCCGGGATCTCGATACCAAGCCCGAGAAGCGAGGCGATCGAGTGCAAGAAGCCTTCAGTTTGTCGGTAGGCGAGCTTGTACACCATGCGGACAACCAGGCCCGTTTCAATCGCCATGTCTGAATAGACCCGTTGACCGCCAGGCTTACCTGGTCTTGTCGGCCTTCCAGTCCGCGATTGCCTCCTCGTCAAACCAGACCGTCAAATCGCCCCGGCGGCGCAGCCCTTCGTTGTATTCCGCCCAGTTGCGAACGTGGTACGTCTTCTGCTTCGCGTGCTTGTACTGGCTGCGCTTGGGATACTTCATGGTCGAACATACCTCGGCTACCACAAGAGGCGCATTTCGCTCTCAGCCAGAGCGGTGCAACAACGCCACCTTTTGTTCCTGACTGTCCTCGATAGTTCCGCTCAGCGTCGCTTTAGCGTCGCGAACCGTGACGAACTTCATGCGTTACGTTCTCCTAGGTCGGTCGTTCCGTGCACGGGCTTCTCCCGCCCGACTCACGAAGCACCGCTTGACATTTCTAGAGTATGGCCTTACTATTTCAGTATGGCCGTACCGACTGTTAAAACAACTTACTCGTTGGATCTGGACACGGTGCGAATGCTCGAGCAAATGGCAAAGAGCTGGAACGTGTCGAAGTCGGAGGCGCTGAGGCGAGCCATCCGCCTTGCTGCGAGCCAACCATCGGCTGGCGACGAGGTGGGTTTGAGGGCATTGGACGAGCTTCAGCGCTCTTTGCGCCTTAGCGCGGAAAAGGCACGGCGGTGGGAGCAGCGGGTTCGCGACGAACGGCGTGCCTCTCGGGACGAAAGTCCTCGATGATCCATCTCGACACTAGCTTTCTAATTCGAGCGCTCGTTACCGGCTCCCCACACGACAAGAGCCTGCGACAGTTCCTCGAGAGCGGTGAATCTTTCGTCATGAGTACGATTGCCTGGGCAGAGTTTCTCTGCGGTCCCCTCGAGACGAGTCAGGCCGACTTGGCGCGACAAATCGTCTCGGACCGGATGCCATTCTCGGAGGAGGACGCCAGCGTGAGCGCTAGGCTCTACAACGATGCGGGGCGTCGGCGCGGGTCCATGTTCGATTGCATGATCGCCGCCACGGCCCTGCGATTCGGCGCGGTACTGGCAACGGCGAACGGTGACGATTTTCGGCGTTTCTCGCCCGCGGGACTCGAGTTGTTCGAAGCCGAACCCTGATTTGACGTTCGGATCGCCAGCGCTCGCACAGCACCGTATCACGGCTCTATTCCTCGAGTCCGACGCGGCGCAGCAGTTCGGCGGGTGCTTCCGCCATCAACTGTGGCTACGCTGCCAGCGGCATTTGAATGCTCGTGTCAGGTGCCGGCCTACGTGTGCCGGCGAACGCCATCGCGTCGGGCTCTATTAATAATGATAGGGACGTCGGCGTGCACAGGCGTTGTTGCACCGCTCTGGCTGAGAGCGAAATGCGCCTCTTGTGGTGGCCGAGGTATGTTCGACCATGAAGTATCCCAAGCGCAGCCAGTACAAGCACGCGAAGCAGAAGACGTACCACGTTCGCAACTGGGCGGAATACAACGACGGGCTGCGCCGCCGGGGCGATTTGACGGTCTGGTTTGACGAGGAGGCAATCGCGGACTGGAAGGCCGACAAGACCGGCAAGCCTGGCGGTCAACGGGTCTATTCAGACATGGCGATTGAAACGGGCCTGGTTGTCCGCATGGTGTACAAGCTTGCCTACCGACAACCCGAAGGCTTCTTGCACTCGATCGCCTCGCTTCTCGGGCTTGGTATCGAGATCCCGGACTACTCGACGTTGTGTCGGCGCTCGAGGCTGCTCGGCAAGAAGCTGCGGATTCCGAAAGTTGCAAGCAATCAACCCATCCACCTGATGATCTATAGCACGGGCTTGAGGATTCATGTTGGAACCGCCCGCAAACCGCCAAAGCAACGCGCATGGCGCAAGTTGCACATCGCTGTTGATCGCAAAACCGGCAACATTGTTGCGTCCGAACTGACGGCGTCACGAGCTCGCGACGCAATCCGAGTTCCCGCTTTGCTGACGCAGATTCAAGCACCTCTAGCGTGGGCGGCGGCGGACAGTGCCTACGACAAGGCAGCGGTTTACGAAGCCATCGAAGCGCACAGTCCTGGACGAAGGACGCGCGTGGTGATTCCGCCGCAACTAAACGCGACGCTCAGTCAGAATTCGAACACCGCCATGCGGGAGCGCGACCGCCATATTCGTGCAATCGAAAAACACGGCCGACGTGAATAGTACAAGCTCTCAGGCTGCACGAAGCGAAGCATGGTGGAGAACGCGGTCTACCGTTACAAAGTGATCATCGGGTCCGAGATGCGGACTCGAACGTTGGCGAGGCACCGAGTTGAACACCGAATTGGGTGCGAGATACTCAACAAGATGGCTGCGCTCGGGATGCCCGATACGTACTGCGCCGGGTGACTCTACGACTGGCACAGGGAGGTCAGCGATTTGCTCCGGGCCGTGCAACAACGCCGGAGGAGACGCCGTGCTTCGTGTTGGTCAGCCGACGCGCTTCTCCGCGATCGGGCCGCATGAGGTAGAGCTAATTCTGCTTCTTGTCGCCTGGAGCGTCGCGGTCCGACGCGAACACGAAAAAGCTCGAATCCCGAGCCCACTGGGGCGACGTACCGTGTACAGCATCCAGGCGCCGTCGGGGCTAGGCGTCCACGCCCCGGCCCGCGCGAGGAGCTCGGCATCGAGAAATGTCGTCGGCCGATGAGCGGCATCCTGCGATGAGGCAGTGCCACTCATGATACCGAGAACGGAAACGAGGAGCGCGATCGTTAGCGATCGACGCGAGAGACAGGTAAGTAAGACACTCAGAGCGACCTCACGAGTTACTAATATTGATGCCGAGAGATTATCACTTGATCTCAACTAGTTGCCTGCCACGCGTCCGTTGATGCCGCCCCCGAAGTGCGGACGCCCGGCGCTGGTGGTATAAGGCTTCTGTGAGGTGCTGGATGAAACGGTGGAAATTCTTGGTGATGACGGCGATGGTCTTTTGCGCAACGGCCTTCGTGGAGGCAGCCTCCATCGAAGCAATCCTCGAATACAGGGCGCTCGGGCAAATCGTTGCTTCGCCCGACGGCCGCTGGGCCGCGCTCGTAGCGACTCACGCCAACTTCGACTCGAACGTGCTCGACTCGAACGTGTTGGTCGCGAATCTCGAGACGGGCGAAACGTCCCAGCTGACCTCCGCAACAAAGCGCGATTGGCAGCCGCGCTTCTCACCGGACGGAGGCGAGGTCGCTTTTCTTTCCGATCGGGACGGTACGACGACCATTTGGAAAATGCCGATCGCGCCGGGCGAAGCTGCAAAGGTGCTCGACGACGCCGGTGATATCGAAGCGTTCAAGTGGCTTCCCGATGGCAGCGGCTGGATCTTTACGATGCGAGATGCCACGGATGAGGACGCCGACATCGTCGACGTGGACAAGACGTTTCGCTTAGCACGCTTGTACCGGATGGCTGATGGCGGCGAGCCGGAAGCCCTCACGGAAGAGGCGTTTCACGTCAATAGCTTCGATGTGGCTCCCGACGCCACATGGGTAGCGCTGAGCGTGCAACCAACTCCGAAGGTTCCCGACGGGAGGCTGCATTCGGATCTAAAGATTCTAGATCTAGAAGCGAAGAAGCTCCGCGAGCTGGTAAGCCGGCCCGGGCTCGATCGCGCTCCGCGTATTTCTCCCGACGGTCGGCACGTCGCCTTCGTCACCATGAACGGGAAGGCGGACTGGATCGGCAAATACGGCGTATCGGTCGTCTCGCGAGACGGAGGCGCGGTTCGAAACGTTTCGCCGTCGCTCGACGAGCGCGTCCTCGAGTCCTTCGCTGGTCCCAGGACGGCCGTTTCGTCTACGCGCTCGCGAACGAGGGCACCGCACGTCGTCTTTTTTCGCTCGACGTGGAACGCGCATCGAGCGAGGCTTTGACTGAGTGGGATCGTTCCAGAGTCAGCAGCTCCTTCGCTCCGATCGAGGGACAGAAGCTGCTCGTCACCGCGAGCGACGCGCATACACCCGAAGAGCTCTTCGTGCTCGAAGCGGACGCGCGCAAGCTCACCGCACTCAACGCGGCGTATGATGCGCGTTCCGTCGGGCGCACCGAGGTGATGACCTATGAGCGCAACGGGCTCGCTATCGAAGGCTTGCTCGTAAAGCCCATTGGTTTCGAGACCGGAAGAGCCTATCCGCTGCTGCTCGTGATCCATGGTGGACCCGCCGGCGTCTTCAACGTCGCATTCTCTCCGCGTCGGGGTGCCTATCCCATCCATGCGTTCTCCGAGGCGGGATATCTCGTGTTCATGCCCAATCCCCGCGGCTCCGGCGGCTATGGTGATGCTTTTCGCCGCTCGAACTTCAAGGATTGGGGCTTCGGCGACTTCGAGGACATCATGGCGGGCGTGGATGCTTTGATCGACCAGGGTCTCGTCGACGCGAACCGCATGGGCGTGATGGGATGGAGCTATCGCGGCTTCGTGACGTCCTGGGCCGTAACGCATACGGATCGGTTCAAAGCCGCGTCCATCGGCGCACCGGTGACGAACCCCTATAGCTTCTACGGCACGACCGATATCCCCGACTTCGCCGAAGCCTATTTCGGTGGCAAGCCTTGGGACGACGACGTCAATTACCTGCGGCACACGCCGGAGCATTTCGCCGCAAACGCCAAAACTCCCAGCCTCATCCAGCACGGCGAGCAAGACGTGCGCGTTCCACTCTCCCAAGGTACGACTTTCTATCGCGCCCTCGAGCTCAACGGAGTCCACGTGGAGATGGAGATCTATCCGCGCGAGCCCCATGGTCTCCGAGAGCCGAACCACATCCGGCATGCGATGGAGCGCAACCTTCAATGGTTCGAGCACTGGCTTTCCGATGGTAACCAAACAGATGAGCCGCACCGCTGAAGCGCTTCTTCACGCAAGTCTCACCGCCGGACTCGTCAGCCCTCCTTCGAAAGACGAGCCCGGCTTCGACTTGGAGCAGGCCTACATCGTCGCCGATAAGTTGCGGCGAGCATGGGTCGAGAGAGGCCGCCGCATGGTGGGAAGAAAGCTCGGCTTCACGAATACAACTATCTGGCGGGAGCTCGGGTTGTCGGAGCCGATCTGGGCACCGATATATGACGCCACCGTGCACTTCCAGGACGGCGAGATATTGAGGCACTCACTAGCGGGCGCTGTCGGACCGTGCGTCGAAGTCGAAGTGGTTGTGAAGCTCGCCGAGGTAGCCCCCATCGTCATCGAGTGGGCAGCGCTCGGCTACGAGATCGTTCAGTGTCACTTTCCCAACTGGGAGTTCAACTGCGCCGACGCGGTCGCCGATTTCGGAGTTCGGACGCAACAATGTTGCCGGTCTTGCGGTCAACGGCGATGTGCAACTTGCGCCATGCGCGCTGCTTTGGCAGTTTGCGGGCCGTTCCAACATGAATCCTCAAGCCCGTGCTATCGATCATCAGGTGGATTGGTTGATTGCTCGCGGCTTTCGGAATCCGCAGCTTCTTGCGGAGCAGCCTCGAGCGCCGACACAGCGTCGAGTAGTCCGGGATCTCGATACCGAGCCCGAGAAGCGAGGCGATCGAGTGCAAGAAGCCTTCGGTTTGGCGGTAGGCGAGCTTGTACACCATGCGGACAACCAGGCTCGTTTCAATCGCCAGGTCTGAATAGACCCGTTGACCGCCAGGCTTACCGGTCTTGTCGGCCATCCAGTTCGCGATTGCCTCCTCGTCAAACCAGACTGTCAAAATCGCCTCGGCGGCGCAGCCCTTCGTTGTATTCTGCCCAGTTGCGAACGTGGTACTTCTTCTGCTTCGCGTGCTTGTACTGGCTGCGCTTGGGATACTTCATGGTCGAACATACATCGGCCACCACCATAGGCGCATTTGCTCTCAGCCAGAGCGGTGCAACAACGCCGCGGAAACACCGAGGTCTTTGTTGCCGTGGATAGGAACGATAACGATCTCGGAGAATTCGAACACCGCCATGCGGGAGCGCGATCGCCATATTCGTGCAATCGAAAGACACGGCCGACGTGAATGGTACAAGCTCTCAGGCTGCACGAAGCGAAGCATGGTGGTACCGTTACAAAGCGATCATCGGGTCCGAGATGCGGACTCGAACGTTGGCGAGGCAACGAGTTGAACACCGAATTGGGTGCGAGATACTCAACAAGATGACCGCGCTCGGGATGCCCGATACGTACTGCGCCGGGTGACTCTACGACTGGCACACGGAGGTCAGCGATTTGCTCCGGGCCGTGCAACAACGCCGCAGCAAGGCGCGTTTCCGCTCCCCTCTGGGGCGAACCGACCGTCCAGGAGAACCAGTACTCGCGGCACCCGTCGCCGATAGTCCCTTGTGCGGTGCGTCAGCGGTGGGGAACACCCTTATTGCGGCAATTTCGCCACGAACTCTTTGTCATCGAGGACTTTCTTGTAAGCGGCGGTGTTAGCGGACGCCAAAGCCCGGTCCCAGCTTGCTTTGAATCTGTCAGGATCGAGCTCGATGGCTTTCTGGAACGCTTCGAGCGCCTTGTTCTTGTCTCCGGTCAGGTAAGCGATGAATCCCTGATGGATGCGGTGCGTGCCGTTGCGTGGCGCCCAACGGACGAGGCTATCGGCGAGAGTCATCGCTCCGTCGAATTTGCCATCGGCGACAAGTGGCGCGCGCTTGCTGCGAAGACTCCACGCGAGCTGCAGCTGGACAAGCCGTCCGAGCTCACGCAACGGATCGGGGTTATCGTCCACGTTGACGTAGCACAGGCGGTCGTTGTTGAGACTCGAGCCGCCGCCTTTGCGCACGACGAGCACCGATGCGGATTGCCGCCCTCGGCGGTCTCCGCCGGCATCGTCGCCTGCCTTGAGCGCCGCGTACAGCCGCTCGGCCAGTTCGCCCTTCGTGTTTTCAAATGCTCGCGCCATGGCTTCTGCGACGTGCCGTCCGGCCAGGATGTTTCCCTGAACGGAATACGTGGCGCCTTTGATATGCCCCTTCCATTCGCTAGCGGTCGGCCCGGTATAGACGGTGACATTTCCCTTCGCATCGACGACAGCCACCTGGCGTCCTTCTTTTCGCGGGAACGGATCTTCGGCAAGAAGCTTGTCGACGACCTGCTGCGCCGTCAGTCCCTGTCTAAGAAGCTCTAATCCGCGCGGACCATATCCGCCGTTCATGGCGGCCTGGGTGGCGACCGCACCAACGCCGGCTTCCGCCCATGGCACGTGATTTCCCACCCCGAATACGCGGGACGCAACCGCAACGCCCATGTCTCCCGTCACCGGATCTATCGCAACTATCGAGAATGTTCCAAACGCCTGACTCGCAGACAGAATGGCTAGCACGACTCCGCATTCAACTCTCATCCTGGCCTCCTTTGCCGTCACTGAGAAGACAGTGTACATAGTATTCGCGTAAATTTCTTCCTCTATCGCACAGACAGAATCGTGGCCTGTACTACTAATGCTGCGTTCCTTGGTTTCATGGAAAAGAATTTAACCGCAGAGGCACAGAGGGCGCGGAGAATTTTTCCTCTGCGTACTCTTGTTGGGCTAGCTAGTTCCTGTCCAGAAACACCATAACTTGTGGTGTGCGAGAGACCTATCGAAGATGTGGGTATTATACGTTTTCGGAAGGGGCTTCGTGGGGTTGAGAGCGAATGAAAATCTTGGACGAAACGAGAGGCGAATTGTTAGCAATCCATGGCTATAAGGGGCGGAAGAGTAATAGTTGTTATCGTAATAGGTGTCTTGCCATCATCAGTAGGTTGCAGGTGATGATGGAACTCCATACGTACGATTTAAAAGAAGGCAATGAGCGCCATGTGCATCGGTCGAGGCCAAAGACTCGTTTCAAGAACGAAATGACGCCTTCGATTCCGCAGCGAAATCGCCGCAGGCGTTGATAGACCCAGGAACTCTTGACCATATCGGTCACCGCGAAATGAGCCTTGGTAAAGGCAACATCTTCAACTCCCTTGCCTTTGATGGCTTCCAAGTTTGCCTTTGAAGAAAACGCGCCATCGTAGGCAACCTGGCGCGGGGCCCGTTCGTAGAGTTCGACTTGACGGTCGATCATGGTTTCCGCGAGAGTTGAATCGGACGGATTTCCATCTAAGATCACGCAATCCAAAATCATCGAGGACGAGCCACCAGTCATACACACCTTGTGGCCGTAGAGAGTCTCGCGCCGGTCTTTGCGAATAATGTCGGTGTGTTCTTCGAAGATAGAAACGACCTTCTCCTCCGCAGGCACACGCTCTTCGTCGATCACTCGGCGTTGGGTTTGGTTGATGACTTTCTTGGTGAGGACGAGAAAGTGCTCAAAATCCGCGGCGATCCTCTCCGCGCTCGCTCGCTTCACCGGCTCGGTCAAGCCCGACTCTTCCAACTGTGCTGCAACGCGTTGAGCGGAGCGATAGGTTTCTTCCGTCACCTTCAGTAGATCTCGATAGACGCGACGCCTTTGTTGCTTATCCTTCGCGTTCAGAACTCCCAGTCGACGTCTCTTCGCTCGACGCGTTCGATTGCCGAAGACCACTACTGTACCCAGCAGTTCGCGAGCTCGGCACATCACGCGAGTGAGAACCCGAACACAGTCATAAAGAAGCTCGGAGTCTGTAGGCGGATGAATGTTTGATTCCACTACCGTGCAGTCCACTCGTACTTTTCTTCCCTTTTCGATCCCAGCATCCTCGGCAACGCTCACCAGCTCTCGGTTGATCTGCTCCAGCGTTTCGAACTTCACGGGAGTCAAGCCCATTCTTAGTTGAAACTCTCCACGGCTCATAAATTAGGCGGCCTTCTTCTTCGACACCGTTGATGTCTTCGTCTCGATCTTCAGTTCCCGCTTGAGAGCTTCGCGAAGCTTCGGAAGATGGCGGTAGCCGATCACCCTCCTCAAGCGGGGTTCGATGTCCACGAGGGCTGTCGCCAGCCACCGCTGGCGTTGGCTGGAGTTCTTCCAGTGGTCGACCTTCGCGCAGCGTTCCTCGACGAGAGCATTGACGGATTCAAGGCAGTTCGTCGTCTTGAACGAACGGCCCAGCACGCCGTACACGCCGAGACGATGCAATGTGAGCGTCTCCTCGATTCCTTCCTCCAAGCTCGCAGCTGCGGATTGGTTCCGCTCCTCCAATTCATCGTGCAGTTGATCGAGGGCCGCGAGGGCCTCTTTATATTCCGGCCTGTTGTAGGCCGACTGCAACCGCTTGCGCAACGACGCCTGCTCGCCCTTGGACAGATAGCTCACGACGTTTTCACGTTTGTGCCACTGGCACCGTTGTATCAGGACCCGCTTTCGGAACGCCTTCTTTACGGCCGCTTTCAGACCCTTGCCGCCATCGATGATCACCAGTAGACCCTGGGAGCTGTCGAGTCCCCGCGCGAGCAGTGAACGCAGGAACGGCGTCAACACCTTCTCGTTCTCCGTGTCCGTCTCCACGAAGCCCAAAAAGCGTTTTTCCCCGGAAAGTGTGATGCCCAGCGCGATGACCATCATTGCGTCGGCGAATGATTTCCCGTCCAGGAACAGCGCCACCACATCTTCGCCGGACAGATCCCGTTCCTGCATCTCCCGAAGTTTCGCTGCGCTCGCTTGTACGAAACCTCGGGACACCGTCGAGCTCGACAGCCCGATAGCGCCCGGTATCGCTTCCGCTGCAGCCTCGTAGTTGCGACACGAGATTCCGTAGAGCACTCGTTTCAGCAGCAGATCATTCACCTCTCCGCCGTCGTTCAGTGCTTCGTAGGAGCGAAGCGGTATCTCTACTCCCTCTTGGCTCCGAACCCGTGGCACACGGATCGGTACCCGCTGGCCGGCAAGCCCTACCGTGCCAGGGTTGGTTCCGTGGCGGCGGCCACGCTCCAGTTCGTCCTTACGAGCGTATCGCTCTCCCGCCAACTCCTTCACTTCGTCGTCGAGCAGCTCGTGAACGTGCATCAACCCAAGCGGGATTAACGAACGGATCATCTCTATTTTGACGTCCACCTCGAGCTCCCCGTACTCCTCGCGCGCCATTACCTCGGGCTCACCCAAACGACGTGACTTCTTGTGTTTCTTGGCTGTACGTAGCAGACTTCCCATCTCGGCTCCTTTCTCTTGCGGCTTGATGTTGTTTTTGCCAACGTCATCAAACCACGGGGTTGGGAGCCGTTTCAATTTCCAACTAAGAATGGCACACTCTCCTTCACGGCTTTGATGTTTGCTGCTAGGGTCGACTTCGACGGGGTCGGCTCTATGATGCCGAGCTGGCAAAACGTCCGATAGCTTCGAGAGTCTGCCAAGTGAAACGCCAGCTCCCGATAGGTGAACTGATTCAGCTGCTTCACCAACAACGCCCGGAGAACCTGCTCCGCGCTCATTCCCCCACGACCAACATCGCTCCCTGCCGGTGGGGTGACCGACCTTAGGTCTTGCAGTACCAGCTCATTGAGCTTAGGATGGGCATCGAGTAGCGACGAGATCGTTTCGAGCTCGCGTGCGTGCTCCAGCTCCAGCCAGGGCTCACGTAGATTTGGCTGTGGGTTGATCGTTTTTCGCATTTAGGGCTGGTCTCCTTTGGAGTTAAGTCATTTAGAATCGGATGTTTTCAACGACACGATCCTAATCGACACCCCCTCAGAAGACTAGCCCTAAATTTGCGATTTCTCCTTTTTTCTCAATCCCTTACAGGCTTCAGGACGGGTACTAGCTAGTTCAGGAGCGACGCCATGTCAAACAATGAAAGTCAACGAAATCACTCAAGTCGTTATTGGCGCAGCGATTGAAGTCCATCGAACCCTCGGGCCTGGTCTACTCGAGTCCGTCTACGAAGAATGTTTATGTCACGAGCTCAGCCTTCGAAAAATCTCCTTCGAGCGGCAGAAAGAACTTCCTTTGCGATACAAGGGGTTCAAGTTAGCCGGTGGATTTCGCCTCGATGTACTGGCTGCCGACCAGGTGGTGGTGGAAGTGAAAACCGTTGAATCGATACTGCCCATCCATCAAGCCCAGATGTTGACTTATATGAAAATGGGAGGATGCAAAGTCGGACTGTTAATCAACTTCAACGTGCCCATTCTCAAGAAAGGGATCACGCGAATGGTTTTGGGCTTGGAGGAGTCGTGAAGACCATAACTCAGCATGACAAGAACGCAGAGGAAAGTCTCTAATCTAACCTCTGCGTTCTCTGCGCCTCTACCGGTGAGATTTTGGTTGCGGCCGCAGGCCGCGCTAAGTTTCTACTCGCAGCGCGAGCGAAAGGCGCTGCCCAACACTTTCCGGCTCGTAATGCAATTTGACCTCCGCGGGTTGTTTATGCTATACGCTGGACGGCTGACTGTCGAGCTCGTGCGACCCAGAGTCCTGATGTCCTGGCATGGCCGTGTGATACTTCGGAGCGGCCGTAAGCCCTTCAGTCAGGCGAACTTCGATCGTGCCGAACGGTCGAGGACGAAACGAGGAGAGCTCCAATGAGTCAGGGAACGCGCCGACGATTTCTAACCTATTTCTCCAGCGTCGGCCTGTCCCTCCAGAAACCCGATGGCAGACGAATAGGCGTATTCAACGATATCTCGGAGCCTCCACCACCCACCCGGCCAAGGACTGGGATAGTTTATGGTTTGGTTGTTTCCCTGTTTGCCGAGCCCCTGCCCCAGATCCCGGCCGAGCTCTTCCGCGCTCTGGAAAATAGGTGTGGCCATGCGAGTGCCGGCGGCTTCGAAAAGAATGGTGGGAACGTTATGCCACAGGGCAGCGGTGTGGATCGCCGACATCCGCCAATGATTCCAGATGACGTAATGTGTGACGGCGATTTTGCCTTGCTCTTCCAACAACGTCCGCATATAGGCTCCGGTCAGTTCGATTTCGCGGGTGAGCAAGGGGTCTAGCAGCCCGTTGAAAAAGTCGTATCCGGTCGCGATATTTCTCTGAAGACTCATTCGATGACGATGTAAAATTGCATCGCATGTCGATGAAGAAGAAAAAGAAAAGTTGCCAAGAGACTTTATGGATTCCACACGATGCGGTTGCGTCGAGTCCTGGTCATCCTTTTTATGAGGAACTCGAGCGGGTACTTCGAGAGGAAGAGTTTGACTCGTTTGTGGAGTCGAAATGCTCGCCGTATTACGCGAAGAAGCAAGGTCGGCCGAGCATACCGCCGGGTGTGTATTTTCGAATGCTGTTGATCGGCTACTTTGAGCGCATCGATTCAGAGCGCGGGATCTGCTGGCGGTGTTCGGACTCACTGTCTTTGCGCCAGTTTCTTGGCCTTGGAATGGAAGAGCGAACGCCGGACCATTCGTCGCTGTCTCGGATACGGAATCGACTTCCGCTGGAAGTTCACGAATCTGTATTTGGATGGGTGCTAGAAGTTCTAGCGTCGAGAGGGATGATAGATGGCAAGACACTGGGTGTGGACGCGACGACGCTGGAAGCGAATGCGGCGCTTCGGTCAATCGTTCGTCGAGACACGGGGGAAAGCTACGAATCGTATTTGAAGGAGCTTGCGCGCAAGAGTGGTATCGAAGAGCCGAGCCGAGCGGACATTGCGAAGTTGGACAAGAAGCGGCCAAAGAAAGGGTCGAACAAGGAGTGGGTGAATCCGAACGAGCCGGATGCGGAGATCATGAAAATGAAGAGCGGGGGCACGGATATGGCGCACAAAGCCGAGCATGCTGTGGACATGAGCGGGGAAGGTGCGGTAATTGCCGTGACGCTTCACGGAGGCGCGAAGGGTGACACAAAGAGCCTACCGGATACGCTGGAAAAAGCGCAGTCAAATCTGCAAGAGCTCGCGAACAACGCGGAATGTTGTGAACGAATACATGAAGACGCGGGTCGCGAAGTGGTCGGGGACAAGGGCTATCACGGCAACGACATCCTGGTTGAGCTGGTCGAACAAGAATACCGGAGCTACATTTCGGAGCCAGAGCGAGGTGGCCGCAAATGGAAGGACAAACAGGCCGAGCAAGCCGCCACCTACGCGAACCGACGTCGCATTCGCGGGACTCGAGGTAAGCGATTAATACGCCGTCGCGGCGAGTTACTCGAACGACCTTTCGCGCACTACCTCGAAGCGGGAGGCATGCGACGAACGCATTTGCGAAGACACGAAAATATACTCAAGCGCCTCCTCACGCACGTGGCCGGATTCAATCTCGGGATTCTGATGCGCAATCTCATCGGCAAGGCCACGCCGAAGGAATACGCGGAGCTCAACGCCAGTCTGATCGCTGCTTTATTGCGCTTCGTCTCGACCATAGGCGCACGTTTTGCCCCGCTGCAATCCATCGGGCGTCTCAACTTGGCCGTTCCGCCGAATCACATCTTCCTTGAACTTGCCCACCAAACTTTCTCCGTGAGCAGAATCTGGACTTTTTCACCGGGCTGCTAGGGAATGATGACGGGGCTCATATAGAGGTGACAGAAATAGACGGGCATCCGAGTTTCCCATGTGATGCATATCCATAAAGAGCTGCGGGAACCACTCGTGATAGAGGATATTATTTACATACTGTGTCTCGATTTGTGTGTGCATGAAGGCATCGCGGTTGTTATCATGCCCGACATAATGATGGTATAACCAGGGCATCGGGGCTCTCTCATAGGGTGTTCCCACATTCCTGCGATACCAATCCACCACCATGATATTGCCGTCTGGATTCCAGCTTGGGACAAATAGAAAAATGACATCGTCCAGGATTGATTTAATCTCTGGCGAATCATCGGTTGCCAGGACGTAACCTAGCTCCGGGGACATCTGGGTGGGGCCACATTCGGTGGCGTGCATACTCGCTGTGATCAATACGATGGTTTTTCCTTCTTTGGCCAAGCGGCCGGCCTCCTCTTCAGAGACCCTGCCCTGTGCGAGTTTCTTGGCAATATCCTTGTACTTTTCTAGCTGAGATAAATTCTCGGGGGAGGAAATGACCGCAAGAAGAAAGGGATTCTGGAGCGTCGTCTTTCCCAATTCCTCTACCTGGATCCGGTTGCTTTCTCTCCCTAGAAGTTGGTAGTACTCAACGATCTTCTCCCAACGAATCAACTTGAAATCAGCTCCGGGTTTATGTCCGAAAAACGTTTCCGGGTCCGGGATGTCAGCCGCATAGACATTAGCCGCCAAGTTAATGATGAAAGCCAGAGTCAGAATCTGAGCTAAGATCTGTTTTAGTTTCAATTGAAGCTCCCTTGATATGAAGACAGCCATAGACCAAGGATCCAAAACACATGGGAGGGGAACAGTTTTGAGGGAAGCAAGTCGGCGATGATGCTATCGCCTTCGCCGTACTCCACCTCTGGGAGAGCGACCTCATTGAGCATTGTCACCTCCTCTCTCAGGGGAGTGGTCTCGTCTGATCGGAGACTGTTCCTGACTGTGGATGATGCCACAACGGGTTCCACGATCTCAAATGTCGGGTTGAACCACGCGAAAACAACCAGATTGAGAGACTGTGCGACCGCGATCACAAGGTGCTTCCGCAATCAAGTGTTGTTGGCCGGTCCCTAACCCGCTCGCGTGCTAGAGTTTGAGCCCGATTTCGAGAGACGCAGTTCTTTCGTCGACAAGGCCCACGCGAAGTGAAGAAGCTGAGCTGTTTCAACCCTGAGTGTCCACTGCATGGAAAAGTCGGTTCCGGAAGCATCATCCGCTATGGTTTCTACCGAACGAGGTCCGGGAAACGCCGTCGATACCGGTGCGTTGAGTGCGGAAAGCTTCGACCAAAGGCACGCCCTACTACCGTCTGCAGCATCGAAGAGCTACGTTCGACGCGGTCATCACTCTCAGAGTTGAGGGCGTCAGCATTTGCGCGATTGCTCGGGTCAAGGGGATTGCCTGGAACAGCGTCGCTCGCTGGCTGGAGAAGGCTGCCGCCGCATGCCGTCGTTTCAACGACGGAAGGATCGCCGGGTTCGCTGTCGAGGAGCTCCAGGCGGACGAGATTCGCTCCTTCGCCGGAAGCAAGGACCGGCCAACGTGGATTTTCGTCGTGATCGAAGTATGGTCTCGTCTCTGGCCATCGACGGTCGTTGGGCGAAGAAGCTATCGAAACACACTCGCCCTCGTGCGCGACGTCGCCGACCGGATGGATTTCGGGGGTCTTCCCCTGATAGTTACCGACGGATTCGATTTCTACGAGAAGGTCGTCCGCCGTGTTTTTAGGTCAGCTTGTCTCTACCGTCAGGTCCTCAAGACGCGTAGGAACGATCGTTTCGTGAAAGTCGAACGAAGAGCGCTCATCGGAGCCGCGTGGCGATTCGAAGAAGCGCTCAATAACTCAGAGGACTCTTCGACATTGAACACCTCGTTCATCGAGCGGCTGAATTTGACCATCCGGCAGAGCTCGGCATACCTCGCGAGACGAACGCTTTCCCACGCTCGCTCGACGGAGAGGCTCGACCAGCACCTGGACTTGCTCCGATGTTATTACAATTTCGTCCGACCGCACGGAGCTCTGAAGTTCGGACGTGAGATCCGAACTCCGGCGATGCAGGCCGGTCTGACCACGCGACGGCTCACGTTTCGAGACATTTTCTTGGCGACGACGATTCCTTTGTCGTCGCGGGTCGAGGTTTTCCTGCTCACGGGGACGCGCAACCTGGTCTCTCCCGCACGCGTACCACTGCCCGCAGCCGCGTAGCAACACTTGATGGCGGAAGCACCAATAGAGTGCCTCGGCGAAGCAGGATCGACGGGAAGATCGCTCGCCGGCTCAGGGGCTTTCGGGTGCTGCGCGGCTCAGGCCCGGCCGGTGGGCGGAGACGAAGCGCTCCTGCTTCCATATAGCGGCGGTCATCGTGCGGCCGACTCGCTCCATCTCCTCTTCGCCGAGGTGCTCGCCAATGATCTCTGAATTGCGCCAGCCGTCGATCTCCGCCCACATGTCGAACGGCTCGGTGAGGCGGAACGTGGAATCCTGCCCTTCTCCGAAGCGAAGTACAAAACGCGTCACGCTCATTTTCTCGCGGGACGCCTCGTACGCTCCCTTGAACTTTCTCTGGAGCGAGCGAAACTCCGGAACCATCGCCGGCTTCACGTGGCGAATCGTGACGCCGTAGAACTTCGCTAATCGGTCCCCCGTTCTGGGAAACGACGATCCATCGTCGAGGCGCTCCCAGATGCGAATCGTCACACTTTCGATTCCGACACGGCCTTTCCGGTCGATGCGGCTCGCTTCCTGCTCTCCGAACGCTTTCGCCAGCATTTCCTGAGGACCGTTCGGCCATTGATCGCGGTTGGCCCATTTGTCAAAAGAAAGGGCGACGCGGTATGTGGGACTTTGTTTTCCAACGGCAACGAAGAAGGTATTCCAAGCGAGAGGGCTCTTGATCTTGTCAGCGGCCTCGATGACTTGCTTCAGGTAGCTTTCGTACGCCTGCTCGTGGCCGGGCTTCACTTTGACCTCGACCATCTGCTGAAACCGAGCCTGCGCGAGGACGCTCATCGTTGTTGCGAGTGTCAGCGCGGGAACGAGAACGAACAACTTTCTCACTTCTCACCTCCTTGCAGACGGCACCGATGGTCATTCAAGCATTGAGTGACCTCGGCCGTCGGCTTGTGCGGCGACCCTACACAAAATTCGGAATCCATTCAAGCGGGGTCCGGAGCCAGCCCGGCGAAGACGTTGAGCGGGCGCGTCGGATTCAGACGACGCTAGTTCGCAGTCACTTCGCGAACGCGTTCGGTCTCCTGCCGGAGGCGCTCGAGCAGCTCGTCGCCCCCGTCGTGACGAGAGGCCAGCTCTTCCCACACCCGGGGACGGACGATGGGCTCGAACGCATCGAGCGACGGGCGAGAAACCACCACGCCCGCGGATTCCATCTCTGCGATCGCGTCTCGCTCGAGCTCGCGGGCCACTTCCGACTGGTACGCGAGGGCCTCGGCAGCGGAGCGGTCCAGGCTCCGTTGCACGTCCTCGGGGAGGGAGCGGTAGAAGCGCTCGTTCACGAGCAGCGTGATGGGGTTGTAGGTGATGGAGGTGAAGCTGAAGTAGTTGCCCACCTCTGAAAAACGGTCGGTTACGAAGCCGATGACGTTCGCCTCGCCTCCGTCGATGACGCCCTGCTGGAGAGCCGAGTACACCTCACCGTAGCTCATCGGAGTCGCCTGGACACCGAAGGCCTCGTAGGCGGAGAGGTAGGTGGCATTCTGGAGCACGCGAAGTTTCAAGCCCACGAGATCGGAAGGCTCGTGGATGGGCCGCTTGCTGTTGTACACGTGCCGGAATCCGTAGTCGAGAAACCCGAGAGAGCGAACGCCGGTTCTCTCGAGAAGCCGCTCGCGCCACCAGTTTCCCAGCGGACCGTTGAGAACCTGCAGGCCTTCATCGCGCGTCTCGAAGGCAAACGGCAGATCGAAGATTTGTCCTTCCGGCACCCAGCCGGAGAGCACCGGCGTTCCGGAGATGGCCATGTGCGTGGCACCCGCCTGAAGCTGCTCGAACGCCGTCCGCTCGCCGCCCAGCTGAGCCGACGGGTAGATGACGACGCGGAATCTCCCGTCCGTTCTCTCCTCCATGAGATCGCGGATACGCTCGGCCATCAGTTGGTAGTCCGACGCGCTCGTGTAGACGTGCGTGAAACGCACGTGCCATATGTCTTCGGACGCCTCGGGCCGGCAGGCGGCCAGAGCGAGCAAGCCGCCGAGCACGAGTGGAACGATTCGCTCGATCAACATGCTATCTCCGGGAGCGTTCCTTGACGTGGGCCACCCAGAAGCAGTCGGCACCAGGCTCGGTGACGCCAGCGCTCGCGACGCGGAGAACGATCCCCGAAGCTGGTGCTCGCAGTTTCTCGACGACTCGAAGACCGTCCGCAACGTAACCCACCCGCTCTGCCTCTTCCACTCGATCCCCCGGCCCTTTGTTCAGGCGCAAGATTCCGCCGCGGTTGGGCCTCAGGACGGAGACCCGATCGAAGCGGAAGCGTGTTTCTGGCACGCGCGGCTCGCCGGTCAGCATTCCCACCGCGCGCATCACGTTCAAGACACCGTCGACCGCCAGGGACACGAGATCATCGCGAAGCCGTCCTCCCTCCCCGAGCTCCACGACGAGTGTCGGTACGCCGGCAAGGCGGGCCTGCTCGGCGAACGAGAATTCGAGACCGCGAAAGACGACGTGCCGCCCCCGCTCCTTCGGCCTCATCTCGTAGATGAGCTCGGTTCCGAACACTTCCGCCATGAGCTTTCGCTTCGCCAGCGTTCGATGCTCGTCGTCGAGCATCACCACTTGCGCGAAGGGGGCCTCGCTCGAACCGCTCATGCCGCCGTGAAAGTCGAGGCAGTAGTCGGCGGATGGAAGAACCCCGTCGAAGATCGCCCGCGCAATACGCGCGGTGAGCGGACCGTTCGCGTCTCCCGGACACACCCGGTTCATATCCATGGGGCCCCTTGCTTCGAAGGGCCAGCCTCGCTGCCGGCTTATGAAAGCGGGGGGATTGGCGATGGGAATCGAGACGAGAGTCCCCCGAATCTCGCGAGGGCGAACCCGCCCGACGATCTGTCGCGCCGCCTCTACCCCCACGATCTCGTCTCCGTGAAGGCCGCCCTGAACATACAGGGCCGGTCCGGGGGCTCCGGCGGCGACGAGGATCGGCAACGTGAGGGGCGAGCCGTCGGGCCACGTGGCCACCGCGACGCGGCGTCGCAGGACAGTACCGGCGCGCTCGCGCACGCCGAGAAAGCTTCTACGCGCCCCAGATCGTTTGGCCGGCATCGATGAACACCGAAGCTCCGGTCACCAGTCGAGCTTCCTCGTTGCTGGCCAGAAACACCACCGCACCCACCACGTCTTCCGGGACACCAATCTCCTTCAGAGGAATTCGTGCCAGGCGGCGCTCGCGAAACGCAGGGTCTTGGATGTCGCTCCGATTGAGATCGGTCTCGATGAGACCGGGAGCGATGGCGTTGACTCTGATGCGGTGCGGGGCCAGCTCCAGGGCCATTTGTTTGGTGAGCATCTCGATACCCGCCTTGGCCACGCAGTAGTGCGTCAATTCGGGCGCCGCGACCGCTTGTCCTGCCGAGGACACGTTGATGAACGCTCCCTCGATCTCCCGATCGATCATGCGTCGCGCCACCGCCTGGCCGACGAAAAAGTAACCCCTCAGATTCGTTTCTAGCGTCCAGTCCCACTCTTCCTGAGAGATTTCCAGAAACGGCGTTCGCTTGAGAACGCCGGCGTTGTTCACCAGCACATCGATGCCACCCAGGAAGTCGTCGGCCTCTGTGACCAGGCGGTTGACATCCTCGCTTGAATCCGTGCTCCCCTGTACCGCCGTGGCGCGCCGACCGAGCTCCTTCAATGAGCCGACGACCTCTTCGGCCGCGTCGCGATCCGTCTTGAAGTTCACGACCACGTCGGCGCCTTCGCGACCGAGCCCAAGCGCGATGCCGCGGCCGATGCTTCGGGACCCTCCCGTGACCAGCGCGCGCCGGCCTTCAAGGCGCATACTCATCCTCATCCTCCTCCTCCGATCGAATCCAGTCGACGGAGAATAGCGTTAAGCTCCATCGGAAGCAAGCTCGGATCTCGAGCACGCCCCGGTTCCGTGCCCCGTTGGCCGCTAATGGAGTCTTCGACCATGAGGGGTCAACACAGAGCAGCCTGCGGCCGCAACCAAAAAATCTCACCGCAGAGGCGCAGAGAACGCAGAGGTTAGAGGCTTTCCTCTGCGTTCTCGTCAGGCTGAGTTATGGTTTTCACGACTCCTCCAAGACCAATCGCTTGATCCCTTTCTTGAGAATGGAAACGTTGACGTTGATTAAACAGTCCGACTTTCCATCCTCCCATTTTCATATAAGTCAACATCTGGGCTTGATGGATGGACAGTAGCGATTCAACGGTTTTCACTTCCACCACCAGAATTCTTAGCCGAACAAGAGCACGCAGAGGAAAATTCTCCGCGCGCTCTGCGCCTCTGGTGCGCCAGGTTAAGCCTGGTCAGTCTAGCCTGAAGTTCCCTGCTTCAAACCCCTGTTAATTGATGTAAATGCCCTGTTTACGCAGGACATATGATTAATTTGGTTTCGCCATATGTTCCCATGAACTAGGCTGTAACTCTCTTTGTCATGGCTTTATTGATTGCTTTCATGGCCAGAATAGCGTATATATGTTCCCATGTACATCGAGACCGTGCGCAATCGAAACTCTCCGCCCGCAATCCTCTTACGCGAGGGCTGGCGGGAAGGGAAGAAGGTCCGAAAGCGTACCCTCGCCAACCTTTCACACCTGCCCAAAAATATCATCGAGCTCATACGCCGCGCTCTCAAAGGTGAGGCCTTCGTCGCTGTCAGCGAAGCATTTGAGGTCATCAAGTCCTCGCTTCACGGCCACGTCAACGCCTGTCGTACGACGATGAGACGCCTTCGTTTCGACAAATTGCTCGCTTCGAAGCCATGCCGTGAGCGCAACCTGGTCGAGGCGATGGTTGCCGCACGCATCCTCGAACCTGACAGCAAACTCGCGACGACACGGTGGTGGCACACCACCACACTGCCCGAAAGCCTCGGTGTGGCCGATGCCAACGAGGATGATCTCTATGCCGCCATGGATTGGTTGCTCGAGCGGCAAGAACGTATCGAGAAAAAACTGGCTGGACGACACCTCAAAAAAGGAGGCTTGGTGCTCTACGATCTCAGCTCCAGCTACTTTGAGGGTGTCACCTGCCCTCTGGCCGCCATGGGATATAGCCGTGATGGCAAAAGAGATAGACTGCAAGTCAACTACGGTCTAGTCACTGACGAGCGGGGTTGCCCGGTCGCCGTGTCGGTCTTTGCGGGCAATGAGTCGGATAGCACGACGTTGATGCCCCAAGTCGAGATGGTGAGAAACAGGTTTGGCATCAAGACCCTAGTGCTCGTCGGTGACCGAGGCATGATTTCTCAGAAGCGGATCGACGATGACCTCCGCAACCTCGAAGGGGTCGATTGGATCACAGCGCTCAAAAGCGCATCTATTCGTAAGCTCATCGATGGAGGTCAACTGCAACTCGGCCTTTTTGACGAGCGTAATCTGTTTGAATTGACTCATCCAGATTTTGCTGGCGAACGACTCTTTGCGTGCCGGAACACCGAATTGGCAAAACTGCGCGTCCACAAACGTCAGTCCCTTCTGCAGGCGACTGCGAGAGAGCTTGCAAGAATTCAAACCATGGTGCAGCGCGCTAGGCTCAGAGGCAAGGACAAGATTGGCGCCCGCGTGCGCAAGGTCGTCACCAAGACGCTCGCCAAGTATTTTGTGCTCGACATTCGCGATGACGACTTTACCTTCCAGATTCCCAACAAAGAGGTGGCGGCCAAAGCGGCGCTCGATAGTATCTACAAGAGGCTCACGAAGCTTCGCTCAAATGTTGAACTCGGCAATCTCAAAGGTAAGGACAAGATCCGTGCGCGCGTACACAAGCTCATCACCAAGAAGATCGCCAAACATTTCGATCTCGATATTCGCGACGATGAGTTTCGCTTCCGAATCGTCGAGCAAGAGCCCGCAGCAGAAGCAGTGCTCAACGATATTTGCAAGAGACTGGAGAGCATTCGCTCGGACGTCAAGCTCGGCAAACATGGAGGCAAGGACAACATTGGTGTGCGTGTAGGCAAGGTCATCAACAAGTACAAGGTGGCCAAGCATTTCGTGCTGCAGATCCGCGACGATGGGTTTGACTTCCACATCGACGAACACAAGGTGGCTTCCGAGGCAACGCTCGATGGCATCTATGTCATCCGGACCAGCGTGCCCGAACAGCGCCTATCACCCGACGACACCGTCCGCTGCTACAAGAGTCTGAGTCAAGTCGAACGGGCATTTCGTTCTATCAAGACCATCGACCTCAAGGTGTGAGGTGGACCCCATTCTCTGGACCAAAATGGGGGTAGCTAAGGTGGAGCCTGCCGAGTTGAACACGTCGTGGTCATAGTCGTCATGTTGTTTCCCGAAGGCTCCTAGAAGGGAGCGTTCGGGAAGACAGTTTATGTCAGATTGAAGATCTATTGTCCCACGTTCGATCCGGTGCCCCGACGGAGGGAGCGGACCCTTAAGAAAAGATGCGAAGCTTCCTTGTCCGCTCCCTCCGTCGGGGCACCGGATCGAAGCCGCCCTTTCGCTGGTCCACCTGAATAGTGCAAAAATCGGGGTACCTGGGGTATGGGCCAAGCCGCGAGAGGGTCTCCTGCGGCGATTCTCGCATTCGTTTTGTGGACTCGTGGCAAGGTTCATTCCTTTTCCCGGCTTTCTACCGCCGTGGCCTCTTTGGCCTTGTTCTGCTTCGATTGCCCCAGTGCGTAACTGCCGACGTTGAGCTCCAGGATGATGCTGTGATGTACTAATCGGTCGATGGCCAATCATCTTGCCGCCAATCATCTTCAAGCTACCTCGCCAAGCAGTCCATCGTAGAAGCTCGCGGGCGTTTGATAGCCTAACGCTTTGTGCGGGCGCTCGTCATTGAAGAAATCGAAGTAGCAAGCGATGCCCTCGCGAGCCATCTGCACGCTGTCGTAGGCGTACAGGTAGACCTCCTCGTACTTCAGCGAGCGCCAGAGCCGCTCCACGAAGATGTTGTCGATACAGCGACCTTTGCCATCCATGCTGATCTTGATCTCAAGAGCAAGCAATACACTGGTGAACTCCTCCGAGGTGAACTGAGAGCCCTGGTCCGTGTTGAATATCTCTGGGCAACCGTAGCGTGCCACAGCTTCGTTCAGAGCCTCCACGCAGAAGGTCGTCTCCAACGTGTTGGACAAGCGCCAGGCGAGCACCCGCCGCGAATACCAATCGATGACCGCCACCAGGTATACGAAGCCTCGCGCCATCGGGATGTATGTGATGTCGGCGGCCCACACCTGATTGATCCGAGAAACCGTCAGATTCCTCAGTAGATAGGGGTATACCGTGTGTTCCGGCGCTGGCTTGCTTGTGTTCGGCTTGGGCGCAGTGCTCTCGAGCCCCATCAACCGCATAAGACGCTGCACGCGCTTGCGGTTGACGGCCGACCCCTCCGCTTTGAGTGTCTGTGTCATCATGCGGCTGCCGAAAAATGGACGCTTCAGATGTAGCTCGTCCATCCGACGCATCAATGCGAGTTGCTCGCCATCCGGCTCGACAGGTTCGTAGTACAGGCTCGACCGATTCACGCCGAGCAGCTCGCACTGCCAGCGCATCGACAGCGGAGCGTTTCTGAACGAAGCTGTGGCACGCTACGGTTGCCCAGAGATATTCAACACGGACCAGGGCTCTCAGTTCACCTCGGAGGAGTTCACCAGTGTATTGCTTGCTCTTGAGATCAAGATCAGCATGGATGGCAAAGGTCGCTGTATCGACAACATCTTCGTGGAGCGGCTCTGGCGCTCGCTGAAGTACGAGGAGGTCTACCTGTACGCCTACGACAGCGTGCAGATGGCTCGCGAGGGCATCGCTTGCTACTTCGATTTCTTCAATGACGAGCGCCCGCACAAAGCGTTAGGGCTATCAAACGCCCGCGAGCTTCTACGATGGACTGCTTGGCGAGGTAGCTTGAAGATGATTGGCGGCAAGATGATTGGCCATCGACCGATTAGTACATCACAGCATCATCCTGGAGCTCAACGTCGGCAGTTACGCACTGGGGCAATCGAAGCAGAACAAGGCCAAAGAGGCCACGGCGGTAGAAAGCCGGGAAAGGAATGAACCTTGCCACGAGTCCACAAAACGAATGCGAGAATCGCCGCAGGAGACCCTCTCGCGGCTTGGCCCATACCCCAGGTACCCCGATTTTTGCACTATTCAGGTGGACCAGCGAAAGGGCGGCTTCGATCCGGTGCCCCGACGGAGGGAGCGGACAAGGAAGCTTCGCATCTTTTCTTAAGGGTCCGCTCCCTCCGTCGGGGCACCGGATCGAACGTGGGACAATAGATCTTCAATCTGACATAAACTGTCTTCCCGAACGCTCCCTTCTAGGAGCCTTCGGGAAACAACATGACGACTATGACCACGACGTGTTCAACTCGGCAGGCTCCACCTTAGCTACCCCCCATTTTGGTCCAGAGAATGGGGTCCACCTCAATCGACCGAGCCCGTGTGATAAAAAATCGCGCTCCATCGTCAGCTCCCCGATTTTCTGAAGCAGTTCGGCCTCGCGCATCGAGGCATCGCCTCCGCCCACCTCTTCGGTCTCGAAAGCACGCGTGACGTTCTCCAAAAGCTGCCGCTTCCATTTGTAGATCTGGTTCGCGTGAACCTTGTGCCGCCGGGATAGTTCCGCCACTGTCTCCTGCTCGCGTAGTACCGCCAATGCAACTTTCGCCTTGAAAACAGGGCTGTGCTTCGTACGATTTTTCTTCACTTTTCTCTGCTCCTTTTTTTATTGAGCAGGCTTGTTTTACCACCTTAACCCCTGGTCTAAAAAATGGGGTCCACTTCAGTGCGTCCGATTCGCCACCGCCTCGAGACACGGGTACGCGCCCACATCTTCTTGTGCATGCTCGCCTACTACGTCGAGTGGCACATGCGTGAAGCATGGCGTCCATTGCTCTTCTGCGACGAGGACCAAGAAGCCAAGAAAACGCGGGACCCGCTTGCTCCCGCTAAGCGCTCCGAGGCTGCCCTGCGAAAGATACGCTCCAAGAAACTCGACGACGGCACCGAGGCCCACAGCTTTCAAACTCTACTCAAGGCACTCAGCACCATCGTGCGTAACATCTGCCGCGCTCCAGGTGACAATCCCGACGCTCCCACATTCCAGGTCGTCACGACACCCGACCCTAAGCAGCAACGCGCCTACGACCTTCTCGAAACTATCATCCTGTAGCCAGAACCGGGCACTCAATTCTGAGCTATCTACTTGAATCTGTTCAGGTTTTTGTCTTTTCGGCCGGGGAACTTCAGTCTAGCAGGATGAAAGGAGTCTGCCATGTGAATTGCTCATACGACATGTAGCCAAAGGAGCGGTGACTCGGAGCAATCTGGGGGCCGAAGCCTCCTGAGGCGAAGACGCGAGCCGTAACGCAAGTGAACCCGATTCAACCTCGTTACGCTAAGTGATGGACGGCAAGGATATCAGAGGTCCCGAAGCCTGTTATCCACGGAAGAAGAATGAGCGAAAGCAACCGTGGGGCCATCCGGGGTGGCTGGGGACAGCGCGTGTCAACAGACTGACAGAGGAATCTGGGAGACCCGTCAGGTGGGTGGAACCCAACGCCCAAGGGAAGACATAACCGGAAGGTGGCCTGCGCGGGAGTCGGCGGGGCACATAGTAGCGAGGAAGCGGGGTAACTCCCGTGGAGCGAAGGAGCCCTACCATTGCGAGCTGGTGTAAGAAGAAAGGGGAAGTCGATTGGGTAACTACCCTATGACGATGCCCTGGTATTGGATCGACGGACCGCCCTAAAGGCGAACAAGTCAAAAGATACCAGAGAAACTCACCAGTCTGAGACACAAGCTGCACCAGAAGGCCAAGCAAGAGCCAAAGTTTCGATTTTACACCTTGTATAGTCATCTCTATCGGCAAGATGTGCTTGAAACGGCGTGGGCGCAGGTACGCAGGAACAAGGGTGTGTTGTTTATCACTTTAATCCGTAATCCACCGCGATGAAATATCAAGAACGGCCACCACTCCATGAGGGTACGGGAGTGCTCGACGGCGTCAAGGGTTCGCTCGCTACGCGAGCCGCTACGCGCCCTTGACCCCGTCTGCGCCTCCCGTCTTCTGCTCGTACGTGGTTGCCGGTCGAGGTGAATCACGAATGAGAAATCTTCGCGATTCAATGTAAAAAACAACAGGGTGCACCGGGAGTCGACGGAGTAACGATTGACCAAATCGTGAACTCGGAGGACGGCTCCACGCAGCTCATCGAGCAACTGCAACGTGAACTGCGAGAGAAGACCTACAAAGCTCAAGCCACTCGACGCTCGTACATCGACAAGCCGGACGGGAGTCAACGCCCGTTAGGCATCCCAACGGTGCGGGACCGTATGGTCCAAATGGCAGCGTATCTCATCATGGAACCGATATTCGAAGCGGACTTCGAAGATTGCTCTTACGGATTTCGCCGCGGAAGGAATGCCCATGATGCGATGGACAAGCTGCAAACCCGTATGTGGCTGCGAACCACAATAGTGGAAAACGACGACGACGGGAAACCACAATATCGTTGCAGTCGCCAAGGCATGCCTCAAGGAGGAGTCATCTCCTCCTATCGAGAACGCGGCGAATGATTTGACGAGGGCGAGAGCGGGCGGAGTCTGGCTCCAGATGCGCTCGACCCAGGAGGCCGCTCCCGTCTGGATCTGGTGCCAGAGGAGTGGTGTCCATGGACTGTAGGCAAGCAGTATCGCGGCAGCGCAGGCTAGGCCCATACGAGCGGATACTTGTCGCCGAACGACATAGAGCAACGGAGGGATCAGGAGGAAGAGGCCATAATTGTGGGTGTATAAGGCCAGCGCGGTGACAAAGCTGTAGAAGAGTCCCACATACGAAGATTTGGATCGCTTCAACCACTCGAGGCATGACAGGGATCCGAGTGCGAGCAGTACGAACAGGGCGTAAGGCCGCACCTGTTGGCTATAATAGATGTGTAGCGGCGAGACGGCGAGCAGAAGAGCTCCGAGCCAGGCAACGTCGGCGCCCCACAGTCGACGGCCGAGCCGGTACGCGAGGAAGACCGCCGTGACCCCGCACAACACCGACAGACCACGCAGTGCCGCCGGCCCTGAACCTGCGACAGCCCTCCACAGATATAGCAGCAAATAGTAGAGCGGCGGCGACGAGTCGTTGTTCAGTTCCGCGAGAATTTCGGTCGGAGACGCACTGGCGACGAGCGCGGAAAAGGCTTCGTCGAACGAAAGCTCGTTCCTCTGCAGTCCGAGTAGGCGGAGTCCAAGGGCCAGGCCGAGCACGAGCCCGAGGACAACAAGCCTGCTGCGATCCGGTGGCGACGCCGGGTCGGGACGGCGAGCCACGGCACGCTATTTCGCGAATAGCCGACGCGCGAAGTCGGGGTCGTCTTTGAAATAGTGGCTGAACCGGTCCAAGGTGCCGGTCCGGTCCCGGATGACCTTCATCCGCATTTTCCAAAGCTGCTCGTAACGCTGGTTTCGCGAGGCCGCTTCGCGAAACCACCGTATCGCCTCGTCCTTGTCACCGAGCTGGTAGTAAACGAGGCCGAGCGCCTCGTAGGCGCGGGACTCGTTGGGATAACGGTCAACGAACTCCTTCGCAGTGGCAATCGCCTCGTCGGATCGCGCGTCAGCTGCCAGGCGGATCGCCTTTCCGTAAAGACGGTAATCCTTACGCTTCTGCCAGAGTCGATTGAGCTCACGAACCGGCTCTTCATGGTCCATGACGCGGAGGTCGATATAGTAGCTTATCGGATACACGTCAGCACCGACGGTGGTACTGGCATCCTCAGCCCCGCCTTTACGGTAGATTCTCAACGCCGCGGACTGCTTGCCCCGCGCGTCGCCGCCCACAGTATCTGCCTGGAGCAGTGCCGCCATGAGACGGTCGGCCAATTCGCCCTCGGTCGTCTCGAAGGTATCACCCATCGCGTCTGTCGTCTCCTTGCCAGTGAGCATGTTCCCCTGGGTCGTGTAATTGTTTCCCTGGCGGTCGCCGGAATAGAAAGTACACTCGGGACCGGTGTGGGCGGCCACACCTCCTTTTGCGTCCACCGCGCCCATTTGGCGGAAATCCCGACCGGCGTCCTTGGACATGAGCATCTGGAGGCTGTCGGCGGCCGAGAAGCCCAATTCCATTAGCTGAACGCCTTCGACAGCGGTCAAGAGGTTTTGCCCGGCAAACGAGTGCTGCATAGCGATCACTCCCACGCCGGCCTTGCCGTAAAACGACATGACGTTGAAGACGCGGGAGGCGATCGCAATACCGACGTCACCCGTCTGCGGATCGTAGCCGACAATGGAGTAGGTAGTGATCAACTCGTCCGGCTCGGACGCGGGGGACGAGTTCTGCATGGCTTTTAATGACGTGGCGGCGAACAGGCTGAGGCCTGCAAGCGCGAGCAGTGTCCGTCTCGCTTTTCGAAACATGAAATCCTCCTTGAGTTCAAAACAGGGATATTCGATCGATGGACGCATTAGGAGCCCTTAGTACCCGACGAGTCGCGGGAGAAAGAGCACGACTTCAGGCACGAAGGCGATGACAAGTGTAAAGGCGAATAAGAGTGCGAGATAGGGAATGATTGGCCGGGCGACCTCCGCGGGGGAAACCTGGCCCACGGAGCAAGCGACCAGCAAGCTCACGCCGACCGGCGGCAGGAAAACCGAGATCCCCTGCGTCGCGACGATGACGGTGCCGTAGTGAACCGGGTCAATGCCCATTTGTTTCGCGATGGGCAATAGAATCGGGGTTAGCATGACAACGGCCGGAACCCCTTCCAATATGGCTCCCAACGGTACGAAAACGAGAATCGTAAGAATGAGAAAACCCACGTCTCCCCCACCCAATTCGACTAGAGAGGCGGCCAGAGTTTGCGGCACCTGCTTCACCGCCAATGTCCAGGAGAGGAGTTTTGCAGCGCCAACGACGAAGAGCACCATACCGGTGAGGACGGCCGTGCGGACGAGCACACCCCACAGGCGACGTGGCGAGAGCTCTCGGTAGAGAGCTCCAAGTAATAGGGCGTAGGCGACGGCAATTGCGGCGGCCTCGGTGGCAGTAAAAAGACCGAAGCGAATACCCCCAAGTACAATGACGACCAGCAACAGGGGCAGAGCGCCAGATAATGCCGCCCTGGCCGTAGTACCCCAGGTCTCTCGAGGTCCGCGAGGCCAGCCTTGGCGTTTCGCCTGCCACCAGATTTGGCACATCAAACCGATAGCCATGAGCAAGCCGGGAACCAGACAGGCGGCAAACAGTTTTCCAATAGAGACGTTCCCAATAACGCCGTAGACGACCATGACAATGCCGGGAGGAATCAGGATGCCCATGGCACACGCGGCGCCTACGATAGCGGTGGCACGTGCACGGCCGTATCCCTTTTCGACGAGCTGGGGGATCATGATGCCACCAATCACCGCCGCTTGTGCCGAGGTGGACCCAGAAACACCCGCAAAGAATGTCTCCGCTACGACCACCACCTGCCCGAGTCCGCCATGTAGATGGCCTACCAAGGAGTAGGCAAACGTTACCAATCGTCGGCTGATGCCTCCTATATCCATGATGAGGCCGGCGAGAATGAACAGGGGGACCGCCAGCATGGGAAACGAGTCCATGCCGGCCACAATTTGCTGCGGGATAATCACGAGGGGTAGTTCCTCGTCGAGAACAAAAGCAAAAGCGGCTGTTCCCGCCAGTGCGAAGCCGATAGGGATGCTCAGCAGCACCAGCACGATGAAAGCGACCAAAAGAAGTAGAGGCATCAGTGACTCTTCCCCTCCGGCTCGGGAAGCGTGCCGCCGAGACCGGCGGCCAAATGTAACAGCATGAGAATCCCGGCCACCGGTACCGAGGCGTATACCCACGCAAGCGGCAGACCCAACGCCGCCGAACGCTGGCCGTGGGCCAGATGCACAAGTCCAAAGCCCAGGATGATGAAGCCGAACGCCGCGGCTGCGACGATGCCGGTGCTGCAGCGGTGGGCCCAGATTCGCGGACGACGAGGGAGCGTGGTTACCGCCAGATCGAACACAAAGTGACTCTGAGACTCCAAGGCGAGCGAGGCGCCGATCATGGATAGCCAAATGAAACAGAATCTCGACAACTCTTCGCTCCAGGGATTTGGCCGCTCGAACAGATAACGCATGGTGACCTGAAGCAGCACCACCGCGAAGACGGCGAGCACGAGGCTTCCGGCAACTGCTTTCTCGAGTGCAACCATCCGGCGGTTAAGACGTCTCACAAACTGCAACGTGGTGTTGTCCACCTTCCATAAAGAGGCCCAGGCCACCCCGGGCGACGACGATCGATAGCGGCAATGAGGTTCAGGTGGGCCAGGTTGCTGCCTGAGCGCCACACGGCACCGTTGTTCCGAAACGCGTGCGAAAGCCAACAAACTCACCGACACTCACGCGTCCCAGATCGTCTGACCGACATCCATGAATAGGGACGCACCTGTGACCAAGCGCGCATCGAGGTCCGAGGCGAGGAAGATGACCACGCCCACGATGTCTTCCGGAAGGCCCTTTAAAGGGATCCGAGCCATACGTCTTTCCTAAGAACTCCGGATTCGCGATGTCCTTTCGGCTCAGATCCCATTCGATCAGGCCAGTAGCCATAGCGTTCACCCGGATTCTGTAGGGCGCCAATTCCAAGGCCGTCTGTTGGGTCAACATCTCGATTCCGGCCTTCGCCACACAGTGAGTGAAGTTCGGTGCGGCAAGCGCTTCGATGGAGTTGCTGTAGCAACGCGGTCCACCGTACCGGTGTCTTTCACAGACCAAAACAGGGGCAGTGTAACGCTAAAAGGCCGGGACCCCAAGTTAAAATCGAAAAGTTCATCAGCTCATAAGGCTGTCTGCCTCCATCTCGCACGAGCGTTCGAAGAACCGGAGAGCAATCGCGAGCTCTTTTCCCCCGACGCGGTGCACGCTTCCCCCTAAAGGGCACATCCTCATAGCGAGACTTTATGGGAGCAGCTCTAGGGTCAGATCCCGGGGCAGCTTCGGGCTCTTCGGTTTCACCTACGTGCGAGAAATGGAGCTCTATCGAGAGATGGGCCTGGATCCTGTGAACATCTGGGACCGCGCCGTTGACGCCGCGGCAAGGATGGTCACGAGGAAAACCGCCAAAAGGCGGGGGGAAAGATCCGCGGGCATCGTGGCCGACTCCCTCTATTGAATTTTGGTAAATTTCGTTCGTCCCCCGAGCGTTGCCGCACGGAATACTACACCATCACCGCGAGGTCAAATCACCCTTGCTTGTGGCGATCCAAAAAAAAGCCGGTTCAATGTCGCCGGTTAATTAAATGATTCCGACTATTGGGGCAAATATCCAATCCCCCGAAGGCTGCCGATCCATAATTCTGAACGACGGATTCGTCAGTCGCTAGTCCCTCCAAGTTATTCTCAGATAGGAGATTAATCTGATCGAGGGTTCCGGACTTACTGTCCGGGCGGTCAGATGAAATCCAACATTTTGAACAACGAAAGGGTATCGGGCAGAGGTACGGCCATCTAACACGCTTATTTCTAAGGACTTATGTGTTTATCTGTCGGTGGCTGGCAGTGGAATACAACTTGCACTCATTCGGCAGAAGTGCTTTCTTCATTATCGTCTTGGTGTACTTCGCCAGGTCTCGTTGAATACATAACGGAGGATCAAAAAAAAATGAACCATTGGGCTAATTCCAAGAGGGTTGTCAGCGTCGTCGCGCTAGGCTCGTTGCTGACCCTAGCAACAGCCCCCGCCTTCTCCCAGGAGATGGTGGGATCGATCGTGGGAAAGGTCGCGGACGAGCAGGGGCTGGTGATGCCCGGCGTTGTCATCGCCGTCTCTTCGCCGAACTTGATCGCCGGCAGTCAAACGGCGACCACCGGCGATGATGGCACCTACCGAGTGCGGAACCTGCCGCCCGGCACGTACGCCGTGTTGGCAGAGCTGACCGGCTTCACGTCCGTCAACCGTGAGGGGATCATCCTCGAGGCGGCCAAAACACTCGGAGTGGATTTCCAAATGTCGATCAGCACTGTCGAGGAGACCGTCACCGTCACCGGGGAATCGCCTCTGGTCGAGGTCCGGAGCTCCCGTGTCGGCGTCACGATGGATACGGACCTGCTCGAGAACATTCCCACCGGACGCGAATTCGAGGACATTTTGAGTTTTCAGCCTGGCATCGTGGAGAGTCCCTATTCCTTTGCGCCGGTAAACTCGGTACACGGCGGTCATGTGCGGGCCAACTACTACAGCATGGACGGCTTCCAGATGATCGATACGACCGTGGGATACTTTATTGGGGATATCTCGTACGATTCGTTGCAGGAAGTTCAGATCACGACCGGCGGGATTTCTGCCGAGTTCGGCCAGGCGAGTGGGGGAGTCTTCAACTTCATCACCAAGTCGGGCGGGAACGACTTTAGCGGAGGCGTTCGATATTACTTGAACGACGAATCCCTGAACAGGAATAACATTTCGGACGAGCTCAAGGCCCAAGGGTTCACGGAGGGCACGTCCATTATCAGCCAGAACAACTGGGGCGGCGAGATAGGCGGGCCTATCGCGCAAGACAAGGTGTGGTTCTACGCCGACTATGCCCGGACGGACAGAACGGAGCGGGCTCCAGCGCTGGTTGGAATCATCGATCCGGCGTTCAACATCAATAAATACCTGGGCAAGGTTACCTGGCAGGTTAACGCGAACAACACCTTCGTCGGAACCGTTCAGGGGCGCCACGACGACTGGGTTCCGGCCAACGCGAATGCGCAAGTCACCGAGGACCCGGGCTCCTATATCTTCAACACCCGCAACCAGGATAACTATCTCTTCAAGTGGGCGTCGACACTGGGCCAGAATGCGATCTTGGACATCCGCTACAGTGAGAACCTCGGCGGTGGCTCCGATAGGGAAAGTTTCGACAATGCCGATGCGATCCCCGGCTTTCAAGATCGAGCAACGGGCAAGAACTTCGGTTGGTTCCGGCAAGACCGGTGGAACAAAAACCGCGATGCCAAAGTGTTTAAGGTGGATTTGACTTACTTCAATGATGACCTTGGGGGGGGGAAGCACGATTTCAAGTTCGGCTATGAAAACGGGCGGGACCCTTTTCAATCCATTTTGCACACTCCGGGCTCGCTCGAACAGCATCTGCTCTTCGGCGTGCCGGATGCAGTTAGACTCATCGTTGAACCGAGAAGAGGTGCCAGGAGAAAAACGCGCAACAGTTTTTACATCAACGATCAATGGACGATGTCGAACGTAACGCTCAATCTGGGCATCCGGTTCGATAGCACCGAAGCTTGGACACCGGAGTACACGGAAGGGGGTGGCCTCCAGGCTTCAGACGAAGCCATCCGAAGTGACAGCTTCAGCATCGAGTGGTTCCCGGCGGTTGCGTTTCCGGAGACGCGGGACATCTGGAATATGAATACCTGGGCGCCACGGGCCGGCATCGTGTGGGACGTCGGTGGCGAGCACACGTTTGTCGTGAAAGCGAGCTATGGTCGTTGGTATGACCGGGTCACGAGTGTGCCCGCCGGGGGTGCAGGGAACGCTCTGTACGATTGGAATGACTTGAACGGAGACGGCCTGTTTTTGACCTCAGACAACACTGCACAGCCCGGCGAGCTAGGGGACCTTCGCTCGAGCAGCGTAATTACTAGTGGATCCTTTGATGTGACGCAGTTCGGAGACCCCAATCTGAGCAACCCCTGGACCGATACCTATAACATTGGGGTCGAATGGGAGCCGCGTCAAGGCTACGCGCTGCAAGTGACCGGGATCATCAAGCGAGAGACGAACCTCCTTGGCCGACGTCACCTAGCCAGGCCTGCATCGGCCTATAACCCCGTCCAGGCGGTCAACCCTCTCGACGGCTCGCCAATTACGATCTTCGCCCTCGACCCGGCCTTCCGAACGGCGAGCTCTATCAGGCAATCGACGAATATCGATTTTGTGGACTTGAAGCGAAGCTACGACGGTGTCGAAATCGTCGCGAAGAAGCGGTTCGATGGACGTTCCCAGTTTCAACTCTCGGCCAACATTGGAAATGCAGAAGGCAATCAGGGAACCAGTTTTGGGCAGAGCTTCGGCGGCGTCACCTATAGCAATCCGAATACCCTCACCAACTTTTACGGGGGAACAAACCTGGACGCGGACCTGATACTAAAGTTAGCCGGCACCTATGTGGCACCGTGGGACATCAGCATAAGCTCCTTCTACCAGTACATTTCCGGGTTTCCGCTGGACACGTTCGAGACGAGCCAGGGCTTCCAGCCGGGTTCGGTGACCGGTCGCTTTCTTAGGTCGGATTTTCCGGAACAAATCGTGGTCGAGCGCTTCATCGACGTTGCCCTGGAGCCACGGGGCACCCTTCACCAGAACGCTCAGCACAATCTGTCGTTTCGTGTGGAAAAGTCATTTATTTTCGAAACCGGAAAGCTGGGGCTCATCTTCGACGTCCTCAACGCGACCAATTCAGGCACGGTGACGCACGTGCAGAGTTTGCGCCTGGACTCTCCCAATTTCATGCTGCCTGAGGTGACCGTGTTGCCCTTTACGGCGCGTCTCGGGATTCGCTTCAGCTTCTAAGTCGTTCATAGAGTAGCGCGCTGATGCAGGCACCGCATCAGCGCGCTCTTTTTCTTTCTCTTGCTCATCTATCCCGCTAACGAACAGTCCCCATGACGCATGTGGGTGTGGGTGTTGAGTGGGGATCGTGAAAGGTTCAAGAATGAGGAAAAGATTCGCCATTAGCTTCACCTTTCTGTCCGGTCTGGTTATTCTCGGCAGCATCGGCGTCCAGGCGCTGCAGGCGCCCACTCCGTCGGTTCTCGATCAGGTATCGGTCGAGCAGCTCATCCAGGGGCCGCAAGGGCCTCCCTACGTGCCGCAGGGACCGATCGCGATTGTAGGGGGTTTGCTCATCGATGCCACCGACGCCCCGCCGCGGGGTGCTTGCGCTGTTTACTGTTGGTGATGTGTACGTATCCCTTTGCAAAAAAGGCGCTTACGCTCTATTTAGCGCGCAGCGAAGGTCACGAGCGCTATTTTGGCTGTAACTTAATGCAGTGTAACGTCTTAGCGTCATCTCACCAACACTTGATAGCAGAAGCACCGCCGGATGCGGGGATTCAAAGAGCACCCCAACGGCGCCAGCGACACCGCCAGCAGCCCCCGCGCCAGCACCGGCGCCGCAACGCACCCCGGCAAATATACAGATTATGTGGAGTTGGGAATGCACGGATCGGTTCTGTGACTATGCGGATTTCGAGCTCCGACTTGTTAACAACGGAGGCGCCGACGCCAACTTGAACTTCATCCGCATAGAAAACAGCAGAATGGAACCTGTCCTAGAGCTAGGCGTAAATTATTTCATAGAGAAATTCGGCTCCAACGTTCTTCGGGCTGGCGGCAAACTAGACATTCGAGGGCGAGCCCAACTGTTTTTTTTTGGCGTACTCAGCTATAGGGATTACACCGGAGCCTGGATAATTAGATTTGAGCTCAACCCGCCTAAGTAGAGCTTACGGGTAGCGCCAGGCCTGAGCGCTCGCTGGCCTGTAGCGTTTGAGGCTTGGAGGGGTAGAACGCGGCTCCGACGGGCAGCTGAGGGGTAGTAGGATGGTCTGAGCTCCGGGGGATTCGTGGCTCGTCGTCGGCCGCGTAGAGCGGGGAGCTTTTGCGTCGGCCCTTTCGGGATTCGGGGTGGTCCCGGTCCACCCGCCACTCCCCTACGCGGCGCGGATCCGGCGCCCTTCGCGCGCGCGCTAACCCAAGAAGCTCCCCGCGCGCCGCTCCCCCCTCGAGCCCGACAAAGTGGTGTCCCGTGTCGGTCGTGTCAGGCGTTTCGGATGTCGGTCGTGTCGGTTGCGGCGCCCGATTTCCGACACGCGGCGAGATCGTAGCGGGGGGCGTCCGTGCGCGCCCCGCTTGGGTAGAACAGGCATCCCACCCGCGGCCCATTGCTCGATTGTGCGACACGTGCGACACGCGACACTACTTTGTCGTACTCGATAAGCGAGCGCTCCCGGCGAGCTCTTTGGGGGGCTATGAGCGGCGGAAGCGGGGCTTGTCCCAGGGGCGCGTTGTGGAAGGTTCTCGAGTAGAGAGCAGAAGTTATTACAAGTATTTCTTGACGGCTCCGAGCTCGGCGGCGGCGCCCGCGGAGTAGTGGGCCACCATCCGCGCTGTCTTCCAGTTTCCGGCGAGCATGGTTTCGGTAGCGGAAGCTCCCCGAGCGGTGAGCTCGGAGGCGAGCCCGACGCGCCCCGAGTGAGCGGTTAGGCGCGTCTCGATTCCAGCGGCCGCGGCCGCGGCGCCGAAACGGTTGCCGATGCTCTGTGCAGACAATCCGTCGAAAACTAGGTCGCTGTCGTCGGGCGAGCGGTGCTCCCGAAGTTTACGAAGCGCGGCGGCGGCCCCGTTCTTGAGGTAACGAATATCGACGGCGCCGCCGTCCTGGTTGGTCTTCGAGGTCCGGACTGTGACTAGAAGCCCGTTACCGTCCGTCGCGGCCTCTACGTCGCTCCACCGAAGCGCGGCGACCTCTGAGCGGCGCAATCCGCCCTGGAATAGCAAGGCTGCAATCGCTGAATCCTCGAGCCCTCGAGCGCGCGCGGTCCTGTCTGATTCCGTGCCCCGGCCTGTTTTTCTTTGGGTAGCGGCGGTCGCGAGGATCGCGGCGAGGTTGTCAGCGGTGCAGGGTTTCGCTTGTCCTCGTCCTCGCCCGGTGGCCTTGCGCCGGAAACCGGCCAGGACCCGCTCTGTCGCCGGCCCTGTCGGGCTTTCCAGACCGGAGAGACGAGCGCGAAACCGAACGGCCGCGACAACCATCGAGGCGGACGCGCTTGCCTTGCCAGCGTCGAAGAGCTCGGACAGATACCCCGCTAGGATTTCGTCGGTCGCCGGGCGAGCGGCCAGCCAATCATCGAGCCGTCGAAGGGCGCTCGCGTAGCTGGCGCGTGTGTTCGCGCTAATAGAGGCTTCGGCCAGTGCGCGGGCGGTCCTGGAAACGACGAGGGCGCCGGCGGCGGGCGTCGTCTCAAGCGCGTTCTGCACTGATACCGTATCTATATTATTTATTATAAGTGTAATTATAGTGAATGATTGAGGGGGTGTCAAGGGGTTTATTAAATAGATTTGAAATATCTTTTAACTGCTTATATTATGAGACTTACATAGGAAGACGACCGATGACAAAGCGAAGTTATTTTAGGCTAACTAGGTTACCGCGCAAGGTTGCCGCGCACGTTGACGAGGCCACCTATCGGGCCGTTGAATCAATCGCGGAAAGGGCCGGGTGGAACATCCCCGAAGTGGTGCGCCAGTGCATCCGGCTAGGGCTCAATCCCGTGAGGGCCAGCTTGCGGCCCTCGAAGCGGCCCAAATCTAGGCCCCCGGCGACGAGCGAGTGAGACGAGCGCGGCTCGTGGGCGCGGCCTCACGAAGCGCTGCGCGCCAAGCTCGAGCGCCAGCCCGCCAACCTTCGGGTCGCCATGGGGAAGCCCACCCCCGGCACAAGTGCAGCTCAGATCGCACGTAGGGCCGGAGCCTTATAGCCAGTTACTAACAAGTTGAAGAAAAAATCCAAAGACAAGAAACCCGAGCGCCAAGTAGGAGATTTTCTTGTACCGCTTCCACTTGTTCGCCTCTTCTTCGTTCGCATCCGCCAATAAAAATGAGGTCTCTCCGGTCTTGCTAATGTCTTCTGGCAAGCCATAGCGAAACAGAAGAATAACGCCGCCAATGTAAAAAACCAGACCTACAGAATTGATGACATCAGGACACAAGATATCGCTCATTTCGGTCGCCCCCTTTGGCGCGGTGAGCCTTCAAACGGCCCAGGGCCGGAAGCGGTGAGTTGCACCGATTTTGTTGCTCCGAGAGTACCGGCGGTATCGCTGTTTTCAAGAAGATTCTGAAGCTCGTCTAGGTCGATTTCGTCTAGAAACTCACGGGACATGTGCAGCGTCCAGGTGAGAGACTCTCGATCGTCGTTGGCCTTTAAGCAAGCTCGCGCCGTTTCCTTAAAACCCTTCGTAGGATTCGATTCTGGGTGCCTTCGGGCGCAAGTCCATACCCTAGGACGGGACGGAAAGAGAGACGGCCGTTCACCCAACTTCAGTTGACACGAAACCAAGGGAACCTCATACGAACTCCCGCCCCCCAACCATAGGCCTCCCGCCCCCATTGGAACCATGGATTCGGATCTGACCCGCGCCCTACCGATCCCTAGGCTTCCTGTGTAAACCTTCTCTGATCGCCGGCGGTGTTCCCCGCACGATTCGCAAGCGAGAATCATCGTCGCCGCTTTTTCTTGTAGCGCTTCATACCTTCGCGCTTCATGCCTTCGACAAAAACATCGGCGGCCGCGCCGAAGTTGCCGGGGCCGCCACGCCTCTTCGCAAGCCATTCGTCGATGGCCTCGCGCATCAGCTCCGTTACGGAAACGCTCTTGCCCTCTTCGCGCCGAATCCGCAAGCGCTCCTCGTCGAGCGCGAGCTTTTGTGACTCGCGCAAGATGACGGACGTACGGAAGCTCTCCTCGCCGCGCGTGTCTGCGTTCTCGGCGAGCTCGGCCTTGACGCTGAGAAGCTTGTTCGCCCTTGAGGCGTGTAGTGATGGTTTCTTGCTCACGTGTTCTCCTGCGTAATGGCGTATGAGCTTACTTGCGTAATTGCTTAAACGACGGGAAGCTTGCCGCCTCGCACGGCTCGCGCATCCTTTGCTGTTTCGACGGCGCTCTCTGCCGCCCATAGGTCTAGCGGTGATGCCGTCGTGGGGATGAGCACGAGATGCGAGAGCATCGCCGCCGTAAGGCTACGGTCTTCGAGCTCTGGCGGACAGTCCAGAAGCACATAGGTCACGCCGGCGCCGACGAGCTCTTCGATCTTGGACTTGACGGTCCTGGCGCTCTTGGCGTTTTCGATCGTGACCACGGTGAGGCCCTCGGGAGCCCACCGGGAGGCGCTTTGTTGCGGATCGAGGTCGAGCACCGCTACTCGCTCGCCGAGCTCGGCCAGGGCCGCCGCCGTATTGACCGCCGTCGTGGTCTTACCCGCGCCGCCCTTCAGGTTCAAGCAACTGACTATATGCATACCCGCGCAGGATACCACTCAATACACACTTGCGCAACTATGCAATTACGTGTATACTCCAACCGCTCGGGCCGTTGAATCAATCGCGGACAGGGCCGGGTGGAACATCCCCGAAGCGGTACGCCAGTGCATCCGGCTAGGTGCTCGAGGCTTTGGTGTTGGGAATTACTGTTCCCGTACCCCTTTATCCACTCCCGCAGTATATACGTATATACGTATATACGTATAAAAGCAACAACACTTGACCACATATGCTAAGGTGCTTAGCCATGCAGACCATTAGTTGCTTGAACTTGAAGGGCGGCAGCGGCAAGACCACGATGGCGGTCAACCTGGCCGGTGCCTTGGAGGGTGTCGTCCTCGACCTGGACCCACAGCTATCCGCCACGACGTGGGAGCCGAACGGTATCGAGGTGATTCCGCTCACGGTGAAGCACGCCAGCGACCTGAACGGAAAGCTCGAAGAGCTGGCGCGCGACGAGACCAGCTATGCGATCATCGACTGCCCGCCCGAGCTGGACGCTACGAGCCTTCGAGCCGCGATGCTCTCCGACCTGGCCGCCGTGCCGGTGATGCCGTCGCCACTCGACCTTTGGGCTACACGATCAACACTTGCCGTCGCCAAGGAAGCTCAAGAGCTTCGCGACCGGCCTCGACAAATCGTCCTCGTCCCAAGCCGGACGGTGACCGGTACGCTGATGGCGCGAAATGTTCCCGTAGCCCTGGAGAGCTTAGGCGGGATCGTGGCTCCCGGCATCTCACAGCGGATAGCCCTGGCTGAGTGCGTAATGGACCATCAGTGGATTGGTGAGTTTGCGCCAGGCTCGGCGGCCCACGAGGAATTTATTCGGCTTGCGGCGTTCCTCAAGAAGCTAGAAACTTAGGAAGCATATCTACGTATCAACGCTGGAGGGCACATGGGTAAGGACACAAGGTCGAAGCTACTGCGGGAAGTGGGTCGCGAGATTCCGAAGCCGGGAGTGGTCGAAGAGCGCGACGAGATCCGACCGCGCACGGTGACCATGAGCGAGCGCCAATGGCTAGCGCTCCAAGAGATCGCCTTGGAGCGGAAACGCAACCGGCAGGAAAACGCGAACGTCTCCGCGATGATACGCGAGGCCATCGAAGCCTTTCTCCGAGGACCTTGGGATACTGGCGCCAGATGACTTCGACATCGGACAGTTTTCCACCGCGCTCGGTCTGGTTCAGAACCGCCCGGACGATGGCTGCGCCTCGGGTATGGCCGCCCACACCGGACTCGGCGTAGCTCAGGTAGATCACGTTGTTCTCGATAAAATCCGGATGCAGGGCGACGTCGCCCAAGCCGCCTTGGCCACCGTAAGCGACGTCCGGCACACCATCAATGTTCCGAGACTTCTCACCGTTCTGGGTGACTATGAAGAGGTTGCCCTTCTTTTCCGTCACCAGCATGCGGCCGTCCGGCAGGAAAGCCAGGGCCCAGGGCTCGTCGAATGAGGTAATGGACTGGACCTCGAATGGCAGGTCCATCTTTGCCCGCGCTCCAGCCGCCATCAAGAAGATGCTCGAGAGGATCAGCCCATTCACTAATAGTCGTTTAGCCATCTAATGACCTCTTTCTATTGCCGGAGTCAGGCTCCTTGCCGGGTGCTTCCGCCATCAAGTGGTGCTTCCGCAATGAAGTGTTGGCGGCCAACTCCGTCCTGTGCCAAAACTCGGCCCTTTTGAAATAGAGCATAAATCAGTAGCTTAGTGTCTGTGTTTGCGGCCGTGCCAAGGGCCGAGCGCGAACAAACGACGAAATCATGTAGGCATGGTCCCGGCAGACCGGAGACCGATCAAGTTCGGGGCGCGCGGATGAATAAATAGAAGGCACAGGTGACAGACGAGGGCAGCTAACCGGACGCGCACCTATCGGTTCGAAGGGCGTCCTGTGCCAAAACTCGGACAGCCACGACATCCCCAAGCGCCGGCCTACGGCCCTTGGGGATGTCGCAAACACAGACACTAAGTTGCTGATTTGTAGCCTATTTCAAAAGAGCCGAGTTTTGGCACAGGACGGGGTACTGAAAGTCAGCGAGTGGCTGATCGTCGAAACCGACTTCAGAGTTCGGTCAAGATCTTCTCGACCAGCTTCAGCAAGACGCGTTTCATCACCTCCAACGTGACTGGTAACCCCTTTGCCGCCACTTCTGCCTTTGCCTTTTTCCAGCGTGTGTCGTCTCTGGCAGCCTCCAAAAAGTCGTGCCCCGCATACGTTAGGCACCGAGGCGCGTAGCGATGTGTGCTGCCGCCCACCCCCGTGATGTCCCGCCCTTCTAGCAATCCTTGATCCGCGAGCAATTTCGCGTGGTAGCCAATCTGGCCTTCTGTATAGCCTTCGATCGAGACCTCCTCTGGACCGACTGTACCCTCGCGGGCCTCTACACTCAGCAGGATCTTTCGACACAAATCCATGTCACGTTTCATCTCGGAATCCCGTCCTGTGCCAAAACTCGGCTTTTTTGAAATAGACCATAAATCAGTAGCTTAGTGTCTGTGTTTGCGACCGGGCCAAGGGCCGTGGGCTTTACAATCGTCTAGCCCGAAGGTGTTATCTTCAGATCCATGATGACGTATTACGTGCAATTCCTACCGCTCGTTCTGACTGGGTCAACCGCCAGCGGCAGGATGTGATTGACCCGCGTGATAAACTCTGGTCCATTCATGCTACTGATTGCCAAACTTATCGACTACTACTCCGTTGTCGTCATCGTCGCGGTGTTCCTCAGCTGGCTTCAGCTCCCGCCGAGCAACCAGGTAGTTCGCATCACCCGGATGTTGACCGAGCCGGCTCTGGCACCGATTCGTAGGCTGGTGCCGTCGGCGGGGGGGATCGACTTCTCGCCGTTGATTCTGCTTGTCCTCCTTCAGATTCTGAAGGGCGCGTTGATCTAGCGCTGTTACTATATTGTGGTCCGCAAAAAGTCTATCCGGCGTTAATTGCACGGTTTAGACCTGCGATGGTCCACTGCTTCTGGCCGATCTTTTTTTGCGGATCACAGGGGTGGCTTGCTCAGTTGTTACCACCGCGCCGCTGCATAGGAGTTCGGACGCGCCAGACGGACGGAACGGATGGTCTGGAGGAGAGCTCTGCTTGGGCTAGGGTGCTTGCGCTGTTTACTGTTGGTGATGTGTACGTATCCCTTTGCAAAAAAAGCGCTTACGCTCCATTTAGCGCGCGGCGAAGGTCGCGAGCGCTATCTTGGCTGTAATTTAATGCAGCGTAAAGTCTTAGCGTCATCTCACCAACACTTAATGACGGAAGCACCCCGCTCTGGCTGAGAGCGAAATCCGCCTATGGTGGTGGCCGAGGTATGTTCGAGCATGAAGTATCCCAAGCGCTGCCAGTACAAGCACGCGAAGCAGAAGAAGTACCACGTTCGCAACTGGGCGGAATACAACGAAGGGCTGCGCCGCCGGGGCGATTTGACAGTCTGGTTTGACGAGGAGGCAATCGCGAACTGGAAGGCCGACAAGACCGGTAAGCCTGGCGGTCAACGGGTCTATTCAGACATGGCGATTGAAACGGGCCTGGTTGTCCGGATGGTGTACAAGCTCGCCTACCGACAAACCGAAGGCTTCTTGCACTCGATCGCCTCGCTTCTCGGGCTCGGTATCGAGATCCCGGACTACTCGACGTTGTGTCGGCGCTCGAGGTTGCTCCGCAAGAAGCTGCGGATTCCGAAAGCCGCGAGCACTCAACCCATCCACCTGATGATCGATAGCACGGGCTTGAGGATTCATGTTGGAAACGCTCGCAAACCGCCAAAGCAGCGCGCATGGCGCAAGTTGCACATCGCCGTTGATCGCGAGACCGGCACCATTGTTGCGTCCGAACTGACGGCGTCACGTGCTCGCGACGCAACCCGAGTCCCCGCTTTGCTAACACAGATTCAAGCACCTCTAGTGTCGGTGGCGGCGGACAGTGCATACGACAAGGAAGCGGTCTACGAAGCCATCGAAGCGCACAGTCCTGGACGAAGGACGCGCGTGGTGATTCCGCCGCAACGAAACGCGACGCTCAGTCAGAATTCGAACACCGCCATGCAGGAGCGCGATCGCCATATTCGTGCCATCGAAAGACACGGCCGACGTGAATGGTACAAGCTCTCAGGCTACACCAAGCGAAGCATGGTGGAGAACGCGGTCTATCGTTACAAGGCGATCATCGGGCCGGAGATGCGGGCTCGAACGTTGGCGAGGCAACGAGTTGAACACCGAATTGGGTGCGAGATACTCAACAAGATGGCTGCGCTCGGGATGCCCGATACGTACTGCGCCGGGTGACTCTGCAACCGGCACAGGGAGGTCAGCGATTTGCTCCGGGCCGTGCAACAACGCCGCCTCAAGGCCCGCTTGGCGCTGTATGTGCCGTGGGGCTGGAGGGCGCAATCGATCTGAAACCCCCTGCCGGGCTGTCCGGGATAAATCAGCTCCACCGAGGCGGGCCGCGTCGTGCCGACCCCAGGTCTGCCGAAATACACGCCGCTTTTCTCGTAGTCATGCCGGCGACCGTCGGGCGTCATCACCTGCCGGAACAGGTGCTCCTTGTCGGTCACGATCGATATCGTGGGTATGGACTTCAGTGCCGGTGCGATCTCATCGCGATAAGCCGGGTGATTGACGATCGCCGGATCCATTCCGTAGTCCATCTGCACCCAGCCCGCACGTCCCTCAATATCGATGATGGGGTAGCCTTCGATCTCGCGTGGCTGTTTCAAGACATCGGCGATAAAAATGTAGGTATGGGTGTCGACGTTGGTCGGCTCCAACCCCTCCTTGTAGGCTATGGCGCGGAGCGTCGTCGTCGTCTCGATGCGGACGGCAACGGGGTTCGAGTCCCCGAGCCCGTGAGTCTCGCTGGGGGCGCTGCCATCCGTCGTATATCGGACCTTCGCACCCGGGGTCTTCGATCGAACGAGCTGGAGGAAAGGTGCCGAGTAGAACCCGCGTCGATACTTGAAGCGCGTGTCCTTGACTTTCTCCGCTGCCGCGGGCCCCGGCGACAGAAACGCGGCGCAGGCGACGAGGAGCAGGAGAATCGGCTTCACTAAACAGATCCGAAGTGGCTTCCGCGAAGAAGCCCGAAATAGTGACATCCATAATTCCGGGTCATTAGTGAATTATATCCTTTGACTTCATCGAGACAAGTTGTTGGTAATTACGTAAGAGTGTCTACCGTCGTGGGTTGTGCGCCGGGCGTGTAATCTTGGCCCGAAAAGGCTTACTATTCTGGCTCCGACATGGCCCGCTCGAAAAGCCGTCTCGTCCCAGAGGTCGTACAGTCTTCGGCTATGGATTGCGGCCCCGCTGCGCTCAAGGCCTATGTCGAAGGCCACGGCGTCTCGGTGAGCTATGGGTGTCTGCGCGAGGCGTGCCAGACGGACGTCGACGGGACGGCGATTGAAACGCTCCAGGCGATCGCGGTCGAGCTTGGCGTGCCGGTCGAGCAAGTGCTCCTCCCGAAAAAAAGATCTCGTGCTTCTAGAAGAAGCGGGATCGCTTCCCTGTATCGCCGTGACACGGCTTCCAAACGGCAACACGCATTTCGCGATCATTTGGAGCCTTGCTGCGGGCGTCGCCCAGGTGATGGATCCGGCCTCGGGCCGACGGTGGATGACACGCGGCCAGCTTTCGCACGAGCTCTACGAGCACGCGATGTCGGTTCCGGCGGAAGATTGGCGGGAATGGGCGGGCTCGGAACAGGGGCGGAGTCTGGTCGCGAGCCAGCTATCTTCGCTCGGTATCGCGAAAGAGGCGGCCTGGAAGCTCATCGAGAGCGCGGACGCGGACGCGGACCCGAGCTGGCGCGGGCTCGCAAGCCTCGACGCGGCGGCGCGGGCGGTGCGCTCGATGGTCGATGCAGGCGCCTGCAAACGAGGCCGGGAAGCCGCCGCGCTCCTGACGACATTATTAACCCTAATCGCAAATAAACGTCACCGTGTCTGAGGTCTTTGGCCCCGTGAATAGCACCTTTTCCAGGTTCGGCATACACCGTGCAGAATCACCTATAGTGGCGGCGAGCGGGTGCCCCAGCACGAGCTTCTCGCCTGCGCCCAGTGCGGCTGTTTCGCGTTTTCGTGCTTCGAAGATTTTGCGATTAGGGTTAAAAGACGCCTCCTCGATCCCAAAAGGCTATTGGTCCGCGCGGGACGTGGGCGACGGCGAGGTCGAGATCCGCGGCGCGGTCTTTACTGCGGCCGACCCGCGACGACGAAACGCCGGCGACATCCCCGGAAGGCCCGGAAGGCCAGGACTCCCACGAAACCCACGAATTATTGTCCAAAGCTCTCGAAGCGGCGCGAGACGAAGCCCCAGCTCGGCCCGCACTCGAGCTGTGGCAGCGGATCCGCGAGGATGGTCTCCTCACGCCTGCAGCCTTGATCGCGGGGTTGTTCGGCGCCACTTCCGCAATCGTCATCGAGGCGCTTCTGTTTCGATCGCTTCTCGAGCTCGCGCCGCTTTTCGGCCTCTCCGAATATCGCACCGGCATCATCGGAGCGCTCCTCGCCTTCATGCTCTTTGCGCTCGTCGTGGACTACGCGGCCGTCACCGGAGAGCTGCGCCTCGGGCGCCGCCTCGAAACCAGGCTTCGTGTCGCGTTCCAGGAAAAGATCCCGCGTCTCGGCGACCGCTATTTCCATAGCCGGCTCACTTCGGACATGGCAGAGAGGAATCACAGCATCCATCTTCTTCGTACGCTCCCCGTGCTCGCGGGGCAAATCCTGCGAGCAAGCTTCGAGATCGTGCTGACCACCGCCGCCATCGTTTGGCTAGTGCCGAGCACCGCCCCCATCGTGCTCGCGGCGTCGCTCTTGATCCCACTCTTCGCTCAGCCGGTTTTTTTGGAGCGCGATCTCCGCGTGCGCAGCCATGTCGGGGGCTTGAGCAGCTTCTATCTCGACGCACTCCTCGGCCTCGTGCCGCTTCGGGTCCACGGGGCACAGGCGGCGATCCGCACGCAACATGAGAGCCTTCTCGTCGAATGGGCGCGCGCGCGGCTCGGGCTCCAACGGGCGGCGGTGGGACTCAAGGGACACAGTTTGTCATCGGCTATGGGCTCGTCGTGATGTTGCTTTTGTCCTATTTGAATCAAGGTGGGGAGACCGCGGCAATTCTGCTCCTCGCCTATTGGCCCTCAACCTTACCGTGCTGGGTCTCGAGATCGTACGGCTCGCGTGGCGCTATCCCGAGCAGCGCAACACGACCCTCCGAATCACCGAACCCTTGCACGCTCTGGAAGAAAAAGACGCAGCGCCCGCCGGCGACGGCGAGGCTTGTGTCGTGACAGCTCCGCCGGCGATCCGCATCGAAGCCGCGACGGTGCGCGCCGCGGGCCATCGCATCCTCGAAGCCATCGCCGTTTCGATAGAAGCTGGCTCGCACGTGGCCGTCGTCGGACCGTCGGGCTCGGGTAAGTCGAGCCTCTTCGGCTTGCTCCTCGGTTGGCACTTTCCCGATGAAGGCCGCGTCCTGATCGATGGTTCGATTCTGAGCAGCGAGTGGCTCGACGCGCTGCGTGAGAAAACCGCTTGGGTCGACCCGGCCGTGCAGCTTTGGAACCGGAGTCTCGTGGACAACTTACGCTAAGGGAATGGCAATGGGGCAAAGGCGAGCCTTCTGACGATCGTCGAGGAAGCAGAGCTTAGGAGCGTGCTGGAGTTGCTTCCGGAGGGACACCAAACCAAGCTCGACGACGGGTGCTTCCGCCATCAAGTGTTGCTACGCCGTGTTTGAATGCTAGTGTCAGCTGGCCTGCCTGTGTCGGCGAACGCCATTAATAAGGATGTCGGCGTGCACACGAAGGTGTCTCTGAACGTCAGGCACCGTGTGGTCAGCCCAGCCCGCATCGCCGAAAGAACTGCGTCTCTCGAAATCAGGCTCAAACTCTAGCACACGCGCGGGTTACGCGGCAGCCACCAACACTTGATTGCGGAAGCACCGCACAGGACGGGGTCACCGTCTCACCGCGTGCCGTTTCACCGAACGGCGGAGGACGGCAAGCTGCTGCCGAAGAGCGACATTCTCGAGAGCCAGCTCGCGACGAGCCTTGAAGGCAGAGACGAGAGCACGAACAAACGACGAAATCATGCCGGCATGGTGCCTGCAGACCGGAGACTAATCAAGTTCGGGGCGCGCGGATGAATAAATAGAAGGCACAAGCCGCCGGTTGTTGAACCAGCCCACCCATTCGAGCGTCTGCCTCGCGCAGCAGCGCTCGCCGTTCGAGAGCTCCGTTCCCCATTCCGCTAAGATGCGGGCCGGTTCACCGCCACTGCATAAGTTTACTCTCTGCTGCGCCGCGTCATTTCATCGCGCGCCGCAACGTCTCAGTAAGCCGTTCCGCGAGCGCCAAGCTATCGGAGATGGACCGGTCGTGTGGCAGCAGGTGGCTGGTATCGGCAGCCACGAGGTTGGCCACCGGTGTTTGGAGGGGTGCGAGCTTTTGCGTGAAACCCACCGGGCAAACCGGCTGCGCATAGGGGGCGCGAAAAACGCGGTAGTCGACCACAAGCGACGGGTCGAACCTCGGCGAAACGGCCGCCATGGCTTTCACGGTATCGGCGAAGACTTCCTTGGAGGGTTTTTGGTATTCCAGGCTAGCAGAGGACGCGTATAGCGGAGAATAGACCAGGTGGTAGCCGCCGACCGCCTCGGGCGGGTTCAGGTTGGTCAGCTCGATCAGGCCGCAAACCGCGTGGGTCGAATCGTTGACATTGATCCAGAAGTAAGGCGTGAGGCGGGTCGACAACTTCACAATGATACAGCGTACTCCGTAGTTGTCGAGGGCCAGGGCAGCCCGCCGATAGTCTTCGGGAAGATTGCGCCCGATCGCGACGAGGATCGGGAGTGGGATGGTCGATAGGACCGCTTGGGCTGGGTACTCGGTACCTCCGGTCCGGACGCCCGAGGCCACCACCGGTTCTCCCGGCTCGAAGAGGATCTCGTCCGCCGGAGCGTCGCAGTGGATGATCCCACCCGCGGCTTCGACGGCCTGCGTCAACGTCTCGATGAAGACGTCCGTACCTCCTTCCAAGTATCCGAGAAACTCTCGAAACAGACCATCTCGCGAGCTGGCGAGACGGCGAATACGACTCCAAATCCACGCGGCGGAGAGAGATTCCGTGCATCATGAAATTTGTTACGTAGCAGGGGCTCCCAGATCACGTCATAGGACTCTTTGCCTTCGTTCGAAATCAACCATTCCTTCGCCGTGACGTTCTCGAGCGCGGACCAATCTTCGAGTCGCTTTGCCGACCAGACGTGAAATCCGTAGCGGAGTCGTGATGCAAAGCTCAGTGGAGAGAATCGCAGAAGCGAAAGAGGCGAACCGAACGCATGCAGTCGACCTTCGTGGTAGCTTCCCATGTGCGTCTGTCGCCAGCGGAGGCGTTCCGCGAGCCCGAGTCGTCGAAGCCACTTTCGGTAAATATCGTCGCCGCCGCAGATGAAATGGTAAAAACGCTCGGCGCGAACGTCGCCGAACTCGAACGAGCCCGCGAGCCCGCCGGTGAAGGGTGCTGCTTCGAGTACGGTGACTTCGTGTCCATCCTCGATTAAATCGAGAGCGGAGGCCAAGCCCATGACTCCGGCCCCAAGAACGACGACCCTCAAATGCGGCGTCTCCAGCATGGGTCGATCTGTGTCGCTCCCAGCGCCAACCGGGCGAAAAGGTAGCTAACTGTGGTGTCAGGCGCCACGAAAGTCAAGCTAACGTCACCGCTATACCTCTATCGCGCAAGTGGAAATTTTTCTGCGATGGTGCCCGTGTAGTACCAGAGACCGTACAAGGCAATCGCGACGTAGTAGAGCGTTCCCGCCCATCGCCAGGGTGGCCGAAGTCGCTCTGCTGTAGCAAGAGCTTCGCCGCCCAGGAGACACAAGAGGGGAGTCACCCAGAGAATCTCCTTGACCCTGCTAAAGAGGTCGGGCATGGCGGTACGGAAGAGAATCAACAAGCAAAATACAGCCCCCCAAGCGGATAGGAAGCTCGCGATGAAGGCGGGTGGTCGACGCTTCCAGATTGTCCAAGATCCGAGCATGATCAGCGGTAGATACAGCAAGCCATAGAACGTGTAGAACCTGTTTGCCAGTGTAAGTCCCATCGCGCCCAAGCTCCAGGTTCCCGCCCGGGTTTCGCTGGACCAGAAGTGCGGCAGCATATCAGAAAGGAAAACGCCCAGGAATTCTCGATAGATGGTGCCGAGGACCACGGCGGCCGCAAGGAGCGAGCCACCCAAGAGGTGGACGGCCGTCTGGCGCCGACGCGCCACCGTGAAAAGCAACAAGCCGAACAGCGGCACGAAGAGCCCGAAGTTGATGAGGCTTCCCGCGTAAGATCCCATCGAGAGGGTCAAGAGCACCACTACAGCTATGATGGGAATGCGGGTCTTCCGGCTACCAGCCGCCATAGCCGCGAGCACCAGCGTATCGAGAAAGTGCGCGAAGATAGCGGCAAGAAAGGCATAAGAGAGACGGGAAAAAGCTGGTGGCGCTACGACGGCCAGGAGAGCAGCCCAGGCAGCAACGCCGTCGCTGCTCAAGCGACGGCCCAAGAAAAAGAGCAGAGGAACCTCGAACGCCGAGAGCAAACAGGCGACCAGCTTCATCCAGTAGATCGCCGAAGGAAGGTCGAGATCGAAGGGCGCAAAGAAGGCGTGAAAGACCGGGGAGAAAGGAAAGGCATACTCCTTGCCCGCCGCGGACGCCGTCCAGACGCCTTGTTCGGCAATGTAATGGGCAGGGTGTTTCCAGAAGTCGAGCCCGGCCTCGCCGACGATGCGTGCCATGTCGGCATGTGCGCGCAGATCGGGATGATAAGAGCGAGGGTGGAAAACCCCGCCGGCCCGGATCAAGAAAGCCAACACCGTCACGAGGGGAATCCAGCCGCTACGACCGCCACGGCTTTTCCAAACCGTGACGCGAATGACAATCGCCGCACCGAGCACCGCGAGCGTGAAGGGACCGATCGAGGTGACCATGTGAGCTAGCGGGAACGATCCGGCGAAGCCTCCGTAGAGGGCTAACCCGAGCGGTACGGCGGCTCCCGCGACCGTTGCCGACCGACGTTCAAAGGTGACCAACGCGAGAAGCGCGAACACCGCCGATAGCAATGCGGACCACAGCACCGTGCGCCCAACCGGGATGAATCGGGATCGGCCGTCCACAGCTTCGAGCTCGAGCCAATCCATGCGTAGGCCACGGTTGCGGCGCTCGTGCGAGTCGGTCTGGATATCGATCGCGAGCGGCGATGTTTCCAGAACGCTTCGGGGCAGCTCGAATGAGCGTTCCACATAGTCGCCACCTTGGACCCGAAACCAATCCGCGGTAACGCCGTTCACTCGGATCTCTACGTCGGCAGTCTGCCCGTAGACGCGCGAAAAGTGGTAAGTGAGTCTCGCCCGCCCGCCGCGGAAACCCAGCGGTAGCCGAATGGTGCTTTCGTAGCTCGTCCAATGGGTGGCACGGCCGTCGGGATCGATCTCCCACATCGGCTCGAAGCCCTCCAAATACGCTAGGTCGCCCGGGCCGAAGTTGAAGTGCAGCGCCGTGTTTCCATAGCCCGCTAGGTGGGGAGCGAGAGCACCAAACGCTGTCACGGTCGCGAGCAGAAAAAAGCTACGGGTGCTCCGTTTCACCGCGCTATTGTAATGAGAAACGAAGAGCACCGGGAACGACTGTTTCTGCGAACTTGAGCCGCGCCGGATCGTATTGCACCCTAGGCCGCGGCTGAAAGAGAATAGACCATTTGAACGGGCAGTAAACTTGAATGAAACCTATGCGGAAGCGCGTTTACTCTTTAGTACAGGCGGTTGCCGCCTCCCTCGTGCTCGCCGTCTTTTTTTGCCTGTGCTTCGCTTCAGCGAGCCGCGTGAGCCTTGGCTTTGGGCCGACGCTTCAAGGCTACCTTTCCAACTTTCTAGAGAGTTGGGAAAGTGAGGGAGCCGATGTCTATCGTTGGAGCCGCCTTCGCTCCGCGGTGAACCTACCCATTTTAATGGTCGGACCGGTTCGGATTCACATCCGCGGCTCAGTTCCCGGCGACACGAGTAGAGTAGAAGCCAGCATGGATGACCGGCGGCTGGGCGAGACTCGCTTCGTCTCCGTGCCTCGCGAGTGGGTCCTACAGGACGATGGCGGGGTGCGGCCGTTCAAACTTCATTTGCGTTCGTTTTCGCAACAGGGAAGACGAGGCTTTCGCGCTCATCAGCTGACGATCGTGCCGATTGAGGGATACCTGCTACCGAGCGTGCCGGTGGTTCTCAACCTCGTCGCCGTCTACCTCGCCACCTGGGCGCTCCTGGTTTTTCTTGGCAGCTCGGCGATGTCCGCTCATCTCTTTTCGAGCGTTGCTCTCGGGCTGCCCGCAGTCACCCTCGCCCTGTTGGATCCGTTTGCTGCTGTACATTTGAGCCTCGTGTTCCTCGCGTGGTTACCCGTCGCCACCGCCGTCGTATTTGGGTGCTTGAGGCTCTTGGCGCGTAGCCCGTTGAAGACCATGCTGACCCCGGGCAACATCCGCATGGGGTGCGCGATCTTTTTCGTGACGTTCTTATTTCGAGGCGGATGGATGATGCACCCGACTATGCATACAAAGACACCGAGATTCACAACAGCATCACGGGCGTTGGCTTGCACCGCGGGCTTGCCGATTTATGGCGGAACATCGAGCGCTACCAGGCGCAGTACGACCTCGGCACGACCTACGTCCCGGGCGGTTTGAACGTGATTCGATACCCACCAACTTTTTACACCTGGAGTCTATTTCCGAATCATCTTCAACGCGCCCTATCGGGGACTTATGCGGAAGACTATTGGAATCGTCTGCTGGGAGCGCTGGCCAGCGCGATGCAGTCGGTGCCGATCTTCTTGATACTGCTCAGCCTGTGGCCTCACCGTGGCGCAGCTATCTTCGGCTCGATTCTCAATCTCTTCTGCTCGATCGATTTTCATTACCTAGCACAGGCAGCTTATCCAGCCACGATGGGAAAGCTTGCCGATTTGAGTGTCATTGCGTTTGCCGTCCTAGCGGTGGGCGTTCGCCGTTATTACCTGGGCATTGCCATTCTGGTTTGTAGCGCTTTGATGACCTATCCGGCGAGCTGGACCAACCAAGGGCTCTTGATCGGCTTCTTTTGCCTCATTGAACTCTTTCGACGAGAATGGAAAGATTTGCTGCGGATTGCTGCCGCCGGGCTGGGCGCCCTCGTCGCGGCGCATCTGTTGTTTTACGGAGACCTCGTGCTCGCCTTGGCGACCGTCCATCTTCCGGCAGGCTTGGCTGCGGGCTCTTCCTTGAGCGGTTTCGGAGACCTCTTCGATCTTCGGGTATGGTTTCTCAGCGAAGTGTTGACTTATTTCTCCTGGCTGAGTTTGGTGGTCTTGCTCGCTGGGTTCCTGTTTTATTGGCGCTCGTCGGCCTTCGGAGTTCCGAAGGCGTGGATGGGCGCGTGGATGGCGTCCCTCTTCGGCTTGTTGCTCTTGTCGCACGTGGGCGGTGCCCTCCTCATGTACATCCGCCCCTTCTTTTTCCCCGCCGCACTCTTTGGAGTGTTCGGTGGCATCGCGCTGGCCTATCTCTGGGACGATGCGCCGCTGTGGAGACGCGCGGTCGTCGTGGCGCTGTTTGCGCTACTGCTCGCCGTAGAGCTGTCTCGCATCGCAGCAATCGTCCCCGGATTTTTCGATGACTACAGCGGACGGATGGGTGTCGGTTGGTTGTAGCTGTACGTCGTCAGGGTGCTTCCGGCGCTGCGCCGCCGCGCCGCGCCCGTCCCGTTCGTGCTCGGGGACCTGGCCATCGACTACGACCGGCTGTGCTCCGCACAAAGTCGATCCAGCGTTGATTTGCACGGTTTAGACCTGCCATGATCGGCTGCTCCGTACCGGTCGACCCGCCGACGCCACCGAGCGTCTCAGGAACGTGGAGAGGCTCGCTCGTGCGACTGTTTTCGAATATCCGGCCTATTTGTTCTGGACGCCAGGGTTGACCCTAGGCGGTCGTGGAGATCCTCGCTTATTCGAACGAGGTGACACCAATGCCCCTTGGAGGGTGACGTTGCGGCCGGCGATTCGGGTTCCCCCGTACGTGGCAGGGAAACACCGTCCAGAAACGGGATGCCACGCTCCCGGGCGAAGGCCTGGATCCAGGCCTGGGGAAAGATGGACATCAAGGAGGCCCGGGCCGCACCTGGACCAGAACGTGCTAGGGCAGCTACGCCGCGGTAGCCTCGGCCTCGATTCTGGTCTCTCGGGTGGCCTCTTTTCCGCCGCCGGACGGCCTTGTCAGCGGCCCACCACCTTATTTGGCGCAAACGTGGCACTCGAAAATCGGGATTAGAGACGAATGCAGAAAATGAGGCCCGTTCAGCCCTTCTAGCGCCGTCTCTGGTGCCACCTGATCCCGCAAACCCCGCCAACCGCGCGGAAAATCTCACGCGTCTCTGCAGTGCCACAATTTGCAAGACTGGGTGGCGGATGGTGCAGTCTCGAGCCATCCGGTCTCTGCAAAAGGTATTTTGGCAATTTTGGGAGTCAGGATCGAATTTTGGCCGTGCGCGTGGTTGGGGCAATGTAGCGAAAACTCAGAGAAGCCCTGATGCCCACAGCGTTCTATCCTGTTTTTGTACAGTGACTTAACGGAAGCCACCACGTGCTGGTCCCCGCACATCTCATCGACGGGTGCTCGTTCCGAGCCGGAATCGAATTTGCTTCAATCAAATTTCTTGTACGGCAATCTCAACCTCCTGGACGCTTGAAAGAGGGCCGTGTCGTAAACCCTCCGGAGGCGGCTCCGACCGTTACTCATTGTCGCAAACGGCTTTACGTCTCATCAGCGAATGTTCGTCGACGGGAACATCTTTCCGGCTATCGCAGTCGGGAGGCTCGAGTGGAGCTTCCGATTCTTGGCTGGAAACGATCAGACACAAGAGCTAAACAGGCCATTAACGTGCAATTTGGTGCGATTTTGGGGCTTATCGTGCCGTTTTTCCACTTAATCGCGCAGACAATGAGAAGACGCTCTACGTCTAGATCGCGCCTGAGGAGAAGGCGAATAGCGGAATTCGAATTGGCCAAACCTCGAATTCATCCAGCGGAGGTTTTACGGAGGAAACGAAGATGACTCCGCAGACGGTCCAGTACAAGGAGCTATCCGAGTCTGGAAACCATGACAGGGAATTTGGGCCAGTTTGAGTCTGATTGGTGGAGGCCAGTGTCGGAGAGCAGCTTGGCTGCTAACCGAACCCATTCACGGAGTGAAGCGCTGGCAGGCTCACAGCGTTGCGACGAGCACTCGTTGTTTCTCCCAATCGTCGGGAAGCGGATGATGCAAGAGGTAGCTTGAGGTCAGCCCAACGGGCTGACGGCCTTCGACAATGGCGCGGACGATGTCGGGTGCCAGGAAGGCATAGCGGATTGCCTTGCGCACACGGTCTGTTGGGATGGCGTTTTCGGTTGCAATCTGCTCATAGGTTTTGCCTGCTTTGATCCGGTCGAGCCAGGAGAGGGCGTTGGCGATATTGCGCAGGAGTGTGCGGTCGACGGATTTCGTGGGGTTGCCCAGAACGAGCTTGGTCTCGACGCCGCGTCGACGCAAGCGGAACGGTGCGTGAATGCGGAGTGCATCCTCGCGAATGCGCTCGGGTCCCATAGACAGGCAAGCAGCGAACGCGTTGCGGTCGAGCAGGATGGACACAGAGCCTGGGCTGATATCGACCCGCCGGATAAGACGGAGCAGGGGGACTGCCGAGGCACTATCATCATTACTACCGGAACACAGCCCGTCTAAAAAGCGACGCACCGAGGCGAGCTCTTGCATCGTCGGAGCATGGATCAACGAGGCCGGGGAGGTCGTAGCATCCACATGCTGTCGGATGAGATGCACGACGGTCTGTTCCAGCATCGGGGCGGGCAGGCGCCAGCCGGAGAGGTCCTTTTGGCCACTGTGCGGGATGAGGCGCCGAGAGACGTAGTAGCGGAGCCGTTGCCCGTTTTTCTTTTTGGTGTGGCTCGGCGTTAGCCGGTCCCCGGTCTCGTCGAAGAGCTTGCCTGCCAGTGGGGAACGGGCTGCACGGCCCTTCGTCGTGCGTCTCCTTGGTTTGGCAGCCCCTGCCTGCAGCTGCGTTTGGACCGCGTCCCAGAGCTCCGGAGCAATGATCGATGGATGCTGGCCCTCGTAGACACGCCTCTGGTGCCGGATGCGGCCGACGTAGAGAGGATTGGTCAGCAGGCAGTGGAGGTGTCCGCGACGGAACGGCAGCCCGCCTGTCCGGGTTCCATCCGCGGCGAAGCGTTGCTTGGTGCGCAGCCTCAGACGGTCCGCGTCGGCCTTCACCTGCCGGAGCGTTCCGTGCTTCCGGTACAGAGCATAGAGCGTCCGGACCGTTTCGGCCTCAGCCTCGTTGATGCGCAGCGTGCGCTCGTCCTTCTCATAGCCTAGCGGTACACGGCCGCCCATCCATAGTCCCTTGCGCTTGGAGGCAGCGACCTTATCGCGGATCCGCTCGGCCGTGACCTCCCGTTCGAATTGTGCGAAGGACAGCAGCATATGCAGCGTCAGTCGTCCCATGCTGGTCGCGGTGTTGAAGGACTGGGTCACCGAGACGAAAACCGCGCCGGCCGCCTCGAGCCGTTCGACGAGCTTCGCAAAGTCGGAGAGGGAACGAGTCAGCCGGTGGACCTTGTAGACCACGATCTGGTCGACGAGACCTGCGTCGATGTCGGCGAGCAAGCGCTGCAGGCCCGGGCGCTCCAGGGTTCCTCCCGAGAGCCCCGCGTCCTCGTAGACGGTTGGCAGCAGCACCCAGCCCTCCGCTTTCTGGCTCGCGACATACGCGGCGCAGGCTTCTCGCTGCGCATCGAGGGAGTTGAACTCCTGTTCGAGACCCTCTTCCGCACTCTTTCGCGTATAGATGGCACAGCGGATCTTCTTCATGTTAGGCCTTGCGCTTGGGCGTCAGACCGAAAAAGCGTGGTCCAGACCAGTGGGTTCCGGTGATTCGCTTTGTGATGGCGGTGAGGGACGGATAGGTTTTGCCATCGAACCGATAGCCGTTGTCGAGTATCTCGACCTGGTAGGTCCGGCCATTCCACTCGCGGACGAGATGGGTGCCGGCAGAAACGGACCCTGCGGGAGCGGCGGCGCCGTTGCCTGGTGTCCCGTTCACCATGGCAGCCAGAGTGCGCCGGGTTGTAGCCGAAAGCCCGCCATGGGTCCGGCACTGGCGTTCGTGCAAGAGAACGCGGCGCAGGAAAATGCGCGAGAGCGAGCTTGGAGGAGCAGCCCCAAAGGTTTGCTCCCAGACCCGCCGCAAGCTGGCGAAGTCCAAACCGTCCAAAACGACGTTCCGGCCAACCCCTGTATCCTGCGGCATCACCGAACGTTCGCTCTTCTGCTCGATAAAGTCCAGTCTAATGAGGGACTTCCGGGTGCGAAGTTCACTGCCCGTAGCTCGCCCCGCAGCCGATTTGAGCCAGCCGTGCGCACCACCGGTGGGCCTGTCGCTCGCCACCCGCAGCCCAGGGGTCAGAAGACAGCCCTGCGGCGCGAAATACCCTCGATTCTGCGCGGATTCCAAGGGCGTCTAAACTGCTGATTTGTGGTCTATTTCAAAAGGGCCGAGTTTTGGCACAGGACGGGGTGGCCATCATGCCGTGGAAGACTTGACAGCAATGGCACCGCCCGCGTGGGCGGAGGTCATCGGGGAGTGACCGAAATCGTTCGTTCACTCGAAAGTACCAAATAACTACTATCTCGTACGATTAGCGCTCGGGTGTGTAGAGTGCTAATATGTCGAGGTTGATGAATTACACATGCCACTCGCCCATTGGGATCCCGTGCGTGAGCTTCTTGCGCTCCAAGAACGGATGAACCGGCTAATCGATCAGACGCTGTCGCGCACGCGCTCCGAGGGGGAGTTCTCGACCACAGGGGCATGGTCCCCCGCTGTGGATCTCTACGAAGCCGAAAAGAGCCTCGTTCTCAAGGCCGAGCTCGCCGAAGTAGATCAAGACGACATCGAGCTTCACATCGACGACGATCGAGTGACGCTGTAAGGCAAGCGCCCGGTTAACGAAGCCATCAACGAAAAACGGTTCGTACGATGGAACGTTCCTACGGCCCGTTCCATCGTACGTTCGAGCTCCCGACGAGCATCGAAACGGACAGAGTAAAGGCCGATTTCAAGAAGGGCATTCTGCTGACGGTGACCATACCTAAGAAGGCGAGCGAGAAAAGCCGTCAGATTCCCATCAGTAGTTGACCGCCGTCGGGAGCTCGACCCCGCCGACAGGTCCTGAAAAACAAGGAGGAGTAATCGAGAAATGAAGATCACACCGATCAGGGACAACATCGTCGCAAACCGGATCGAGGAGAGCGACGAGAAGAAAGTCGGATCCATCATCATCCCCGACACCGCGAAGGAAAAGCCGATGACGGCCGAAGTCATAGCTATCGGATCGGGCCGGACCTTGAAGGACGGAAAGAAGGTTGCGCTCGACGTGAAGGTGGGCGACAGAGTGCTCATCGGCAAGTACTCGGGCTCGGAAGTGAAACTGGACGGAACTGAGTACCTCATCCTTAAAGAGGACGATGTACTCGGCATCGTGGAATAGCTTGGAGGTAGTTTAAGAAATGGCAAAGCAGATTGTTTATCATGAGGAAGCACGGCAAGGGATCCTCCGCGGTGTCAACCAGCTCGCGACCGCTGTGCGCGTAACCCTCGGCCCCAAGGGCCGTAACGTCGTTCTCGAGAAGAAGTTCGGCTCGCCTGTCGTCACCAAAGACGGCGTCACCGTCGCCAAGGAGATCGAGCTCGAAGACGCCATCGAGAACCTGGGCGCGAAGATGGTGCGCGAGGTCGCATCCAAGACATCGGACGTGGCCGGTGACGGCACCACCACGGCGACCGTCTTGGCACAGTCCATTTTCCGCGAGGGGCTCAAGAACGTTGCCGCCGGCAGCAATCCCATGGAGCTCAAGCGGGGCATCGACACCGCCGTCGAGTCGATAGTTGGCGAGATCCAGAAGAACTCGAAGCCGGTGCGGGGCAAGATGATCGGGCAGGTCGGGACCATCTCCGCCAACGGTGACGACACCATCGGCAGCATCATCGCGGAGGCGATGGAAAAGGTCGGCAAGGACGGCGTCATCCAAGTGGAAGAGGCGCGCACGCTCGAGACGACCCTCGACATCGTCGAGGGTATGCAGTTCGACCGCGGCTACCTCTCCCCCTACTTCGTAACCGACCCCGAGCGGATGGAATGTGTGCTCGAAGACTGTCTCATCCTCGTTCACGAGAAGAAGATCTCGAACATGAAGGATCTCCTGCCCGTGCTCGAGAAGGTTGCCCAGTCCGGCAAGCCGCTGGTCATCGTGGCCGAGGACATCGAGGGCGAGGCCCTCGCCACGCTCGTCGTCAACAAGCTCCGTGGCACACTGAAGGTCGTCGCCATCAAGGCTCCTGGCTTCGGTGACCGCCGCAAGGCAATGATGGAGGACATCGCGATCCTCACCGGTGGCAAAGCGATCTTCGAGGACCTAGGCATCAAGCTCGAGAACCTGCAGATGCAGGAACTCGGCAAAGCCAAGAAGATCATCATCACCAAGGAGAACACCACCATCGTCGAAGGCTCAGGGAAGAAGTCCGACATCGGAGGCCGCATCAAGCAGATCCGGACTCAGGTCGAAGAGACGACGTCCGACTACGATCGCGAGAAGCTCCAGGAGCGTCTCGCGAAGCTCGTCGGCGGCGTGGCTCTGATCAAGGTCGGCGCTGCCACCGAGACCGAGATGAAGGAGAAGAAGGCCCGTGTCGAGGACGCGATGCACGCCACCAAGGCAGCCGTCGAGGAAGGCATCGTTCCCGGAGGCGGGGTCGCTCTCCTTCGCGCCAGCAAGGTTCTCAAGAGGCTCCAGAAGGACGAGCGCCTCGGCGATGACGTCCGCATCGGTGTGGGTATCGTCGGGCGCGCGGTCGAAGAGCCCATGCGCTGGATCGCCCAGAACGCCGGGCAAGAAGGCTCCATCATCGTCAACAAGGTGAAGGAGCTCGAGGGCGCGCAGGGCTACAACGCGGCGAAGGACAAGTACGAGAACCTAGTGAACGCCGGGGTCATCGATCCCACCAAGGTCGTTCGCTATGCGCTCCAGAACGCTAGTTCCATCGCGGGGCTCATGCTCACGACCGAAGCTCTGGTCGCGGAGCTGCCCGAGAAGGAAGACAAGAAGGCCGTTGGCGGCGCGCCCCCCGGTGGCATGCCGGGTATGGAAGGCATGGGCGACTACTAGGCTACATACTTTCCGAGAGCCCGGGTCGCTCAGGCGGCCCGGTCTTTTTTCGTTCCCGGTAGGGTCGAGGGCTGGCGCGGTGCTCCGTAGGCGCGGCCTATCTGTTTCTCCCCGTTTCCTGTGGGAGTTGTGCTCCGAAAAAGTCGATCCTGTCCTGTGCCAAAACTCGGCCCTTTTGAAATAGGCCATAAATCGGTGCTTCCGCAATCAAGTGTTGGTGGCTGCCGCGTAACCCGCTCGTGTGATAGAGTTTGAGCCTGATTTGGCGTTGTTGCACCGCTCTGGCTGAGAGCAAAATCCGCCTCTTGTGCTGGCTGAGGTATGTTCGGCCATGAAGTATCCCAAGCGCAGCCAGTACAAGCACGCGAAGCAGAAGAAGTACCACGTTCGCAACTGGGCGGAATACAACCAAGGGCTGCGCCGCCGAGGCGATTTGACAGTCTGGTTTGACGAGGAGGCAATCGCGAACTGGAAGGCCGACAAGACCGGTAAGCCTGGCGGCCAACGGGTCTATTCAGACATGGCGATGGCGTTGTTGCACCGCTCTGGCTGAGAGCGAAATCCGCCTATGGTGGTGGCCGAGGTATGTTCGAGCATGAAGTATCCCAAGCGCTGCCAGTACAAGCACGCGAAGCAGAAGAAGTACCACGTTCGCAACTGGGCGGAATACAACGAAGGGCTGCGCCGCCGGGGCGATTTGACAGTCTGGTTTGACGAGGAGGCAATCGCGAACTGGAAGGCCGACAAGACCGGTGAGCCTGGCGGTCAACGGGTCTATTCAGAGATGGCGATTGAAACGGGCCTGGTTGTCCGGATGGTGTACAAGCTCGCCTACCGACAAACCGAAGGCTTCTTGCACTCGATCGCCTCGCTTCTCGGGCTCGGTATCGAGATCCCGGACTACTCGACGTTGTGTCGGCGCTCGAGGTTGCTCCGCAAGAAGCTGCGGATTCCGAAAGCCGCGAGCACTCAACCCATCCACCTGATGATCGATAGCACGGGCTTGAGGATTCATGTTGGAAACGCTCGCAAACCGCCAAAGCAGCGCGCATGGCGCAAGTTGCACATCGCCGTTGATCGCGAGACCGGGAACATTGTTGCGTCCGAACTGACGGCGTCACGAGCTCGCGACGCAACCCGAGTCCCCGCTTTGCTAACACAGATTCAAGCACCTCTAGTGTCGGTGGCGGCGGACAGTGCATACGACAAGGAAGCGGTCTACGAAGCCATCGAAGCGCACAGTCCTGGACGAAGGACGCGCGTGGTGATTCCGCCGCAACGAAACGCGACGCTCAGTCAGAATTCGAACACCGCCATGCAGGAGCGCGATCGCCATATTCGTGCCATCGAAAGACACGGCCGACGTGAATGGTACAAGCTCTCAGGCTACACCAAGCGAAGCATGGTGGAGAACGCGGTCTATCGTTACAAGGCGATCATCGGGCCGGAGATGCGGGCTCGAACGTTGGCGAGGCAACGAGTTGAACACCGAATTGGGTGCGAGATACTCAACAAGATGGCTGCGCTCGGGATGCCCGATACGTACTGCGCCGGGTGACTCTGCAACCGGCACAGGGAGGTCAGCGATTTGCTCCGGGCCGTGCAACAACGCCGCTTCGACTCGAACGCAGGTCAGGACTGCCGGGGTCGCCGGTTCGACCAACTCTTCTTTGCGGCGTCGAGGAACGTCGCATCTTTGGCCGGCTCACCCTGAACGATCTCTTCGAATTTGGGCATGAACGACGTCTTCCGGTGGTGGCGTCGTCGGATATCCTTCACGAGGGAATCCCACTGATCGACCCTACCCGCTTTCTCGTAGCACGTTTTGGCTCGCCTCAGATTGGATAGGGCAGAGCGATAGGACTTGCTCTTCCGCTCATTGACGATCTGCAGCGCGATGGCGCGAAAAAGCCGGGCGGCTACGCCCGGGTGTGGACGCGTCAAGTGTTTTGCGGCGTCGCCGAGAGCGTAGCGGCTCACGTCCATGAGAGCTTCGTCCGGCGTGCTCCGGAATCGATCGGTGAGGCGCGTCGTTTCGCGGTTCTCGACAAATAGTTCGATCGTCGACCAAAGTTCGGCGCTCCCGGCGCGGTTCATGGCCCGCCCGTGCCAACGAGTACGCTCGTCTTCCGGTACGTAGCGCATGAGCTCTTCATAGCTGCCGGTATGCGGGCTCGCTTCGAAGTCTTTCCACGCCAACGTCAGCGCTTCCTCCGTGCGGCCGAGCTGGGACAAGAGAGCGCGCTCGCGCCTCTCGAGGTCGTAGGTCGCAAAGTCGTGACTCCCGGCGATCTCGAGGCCGCGCCGAACCCACGAGAGTGCCTGATTCGTTTCGTCCTTCGCGTGGAAGATGTCGGCGATCACGAGGCAGTCTTCGCCGCGCATCCCCATTTCCTGGCAGAGGCGGATGTAGGAAAAGGCGTTGTCTTGGGCCCGATACAAGGCGCGGAGCACATCGGCCCATTGCCGTTTGGACGCGTCGCCGCCGGGCTCGTCTTTTCTACGCGTCGCCTCCTGCGCCGCTTGCTCGAAGCGGGCTCGTGCCACCTTCACGAACGCTGTCCGTCCGGCGTCATCGAGTACTTCGGCGAGATCGCGCTCCATCTGGTACGCGTAGCCGTATTCGTCGGCATCGATCCAATGTACGAGGGTTTCGACCGTATCGCCCGCCGGGTGGCCACCCGATTGCCGCGCTCGCACCCAGTGGCAACAAAGCATCTGCATGAAGTTGCCGAGCTCGCCGCTCGAATCGTCAATCTCGTGGGTCTTGGCGTAGCAGCCCGCTAGAAAGGCCTCGTAGACGTCGGCTGCGCGCTCGGGATTGTCGTCGACGAGAGGCTCGATTTGCGTCACCAGCTCGTCGAGACCCTTTGCAAAGACGAAGCTGTCGCTGTAGCTGACGAACTTGCCCGGACGGAGGGCGGATTCGATGCGGCGCTCGAATGGGTCCGGTGTGCGAGCTCGACGGCTCATCTTTCGCGCTCTGTCGAGATTCCGAGCTCCTCCCACAGAAAGCCCAAGTCGACGGGATCGCGTCTTTGCATCTCGGCCTGCTCGCGCTCGCCATACTCGTAGCTTCGCAGGAGCTCCACGACCTCGCGCCGGCCGGCTTTCGAACGGATGGCCTGGCGAGGTGTCTTGTCCTTCAACGCGGGAACGGGCTCGTCGGCCCAATTTGCGTAGTTCTGCCGGTAGAACTGTTCCAGGATCGCGGTGTGCGTTTCTGGCGGGATGGCGTCGCCGGGGCCGTCTCCAACATCCGGCTCATTCCTTGTTCGCGCGTGACGATCCTTCCACGCATGTCTCGGGTCGGTCGACTCGCGCGCGATGCGCTCCACCGCGTCGCCTAGAAGCTCCGAGAACCAGCTCTCGGCGGTATCGGCGGCGTCCGTGGTTGGGGCGAAAAGCTCGATACGATCGTCGGCCCTTCTCGAGATGGTGCAAAGAGAGCGACGCGAACCTTCGCGGGCTTCGTCTGGCTGGAACCGAACCCAATGGTCTTCGCCGTCCTCCTCCACGTCCGGTTCTTTGTCGAGCGCTTTGGCGAATCGCGGCCAGTCTTTCACACGGTAGTGGACCGCCGTCAACAGGATCGCCTCGCCCGTCGAAGCATCGATCAATACCGGTGGGGGTCCTACGAGGACCGACAACCACGCGTCGATGATGCAGGCACTCACCCAGTCCGAATCAAGTAGACCTCCGCTCCCTCGCGGTCCATCCAGAATGCGGCCGCGTAGTTCCAGATACTGAGGGCGGTTGAAAGCATACACCGCACCGCTGAGAACACTTGGCTCGCACGGGAGCACCCGCGCCGCGAAAATGGCGCCCTCCCGGAGGGATCGCGAAGCCGACCTCTCGCGAACCCAAACCCGCTTCGGCTCGTGGGCTAGCGTCGAAACGAGCCACAGCCCCTCGCCGGGCTCCGCTTCGACGACTTCGTAGAGATCAATGGGCTCCGTCGCGAGAAGTTGGAGATAGCGCCGCTCGTTGGCCTCCATCAGAGGTCCTCCTTCGCCGAGCACGAGCTCCATCACGGGCACGATGTCGTCCTCGTCTTCGGTGAGGCCGATCTCGCCCTCGGCGAGCACCCATTCGAACGCGTTCAAATGGACCATTCCCAACAAGTCCTCGGGAAGCTCGTCCAACTCCTCGAATTGGTCCGGCGTCAGCGAGTCGAAGTAGTCGAGAGCGATAGCGCGTTCAAACTCATCCGGGTAATGATCGCGAAGCCACCCGAGTGCGCGTGCGACCGCGCCTTCGGAGACAGCGACCGACGCCTCCGCGGCCTCGTCCTTTGCGAGGCAGCACTTCTTGTACTTTTTCCCGCTGCCGCAGGGGCAGGGGGCGTTACGAGATGTTTTGGTCGGCATGATGTGAGCCCTCCGACGCGCGGTCCGAGCCTCCTCGTCGCATGTCGAGAAGCCGTTGGCGAAGGCGACCGCAGTCGCAATCTAGCACGTCATTGGCCGAGCTGGTGTTGTTTTTTACATTGAATCGCGAAGATTTCTCATTCGTGATTCACCTCGACCGGCAACCACGTACGAGCAGAAGACGGGAGGCGCAGACGGGGTCAAGGGCGCGTAGCGAGCGAACCTTTGACGCCGTCGAGCACTCCCGTACCCTCATGGAGTGGTGGCCGTTCTTGATATTTCATCGCGGTGGATTACGGATTAAAGTGATAAACAACAAACGCCTCATCGCCGAGAGCTGTCGCAAGCAGGACATTGAACCCGACCAGCTCACCCTTCACGCGGACCGTGGCAGCTCGATGAGGAGCAAGCCCGTGGGTCTGCTCCTGGCTGACCTCGGAGTTACCAAGACCCACTCCAGGCCTTACGTCTCGAACGACAATCCCTACTCCGAGTCTCAGTTCAAGACGGCGTTGTTGCACCGCTCTGGCTGAGAGCGAAATCCGCCTATGGTGGTGGCCGAGGTATGTTCGAGCATGAAGTATCCCAAGCGCTGCCAGTACAAGCACGCGAAGCAGAAGAAGTACCACGTTCGTAACTGGGCGGAATACAACGAAGGGCTGCGCCGCCGGGGCGATTTGACAGTCTGGTTTGACGAGGAGGCAATCACGAACTGGAAAGCCGACAAGACCGGTAAGCCTGGCGGTCAACGGGTCTATTCAGACATGGCGATTGAAACGGGCCTGGTTGTCCGGATGGTGTACAAGCTCGCCTACCGACAAACCGAAGGCTTCTTGCACTCGATCGCCTCGCTTCTCGGGCTCGGTATCGAGATCCCGGACTACTCGACGTTGTGTCGGCGCTCGAGGTTGCTCCGCAAGAAGCTGCGGATTCCGAAAGCCGCGAGCACTCAACCCATCCACCTGATGATCGATAGCACGGGCTTGAGGATTCATGTTGGAAACGCTCGCAAACCGCCAAAGCAGCGCGCATGGCGCAAGTTGCACATCGCCGTTGATCGCGAGACAGGGAACATTGTTGCGTCCGAACTGACGGCGTCACGAGCTCGCGACGCAACCCGAGTCCCCGCTTTGCTAACACAGATTCAAGCACCTCTAGTGTCGGTGGCGGCGGACAGTGCATACGACAAGGAAGCGGTCTACGAAGCCATCGAAGCGCACAGTCCTGGACGAAGGACGCGCGTGGTGATTCCGCCGCAACGAAACGCGACGCTCAGTCAGAATTCGAACACCGCCATGCAGGAGCGCGATCGCCATATTCGTGCCATCGAAAGACACGGCCGACGTGAATGGTACAAGCTCTCAGGCTACACCAAGCGAAGCATGGTGGAGAACGCGGTCTATCGTTACAAGGCGATCATCGGGCCGGAGATGCGGGCTCGAACGTTGGCGAGGCAACGAGTTGAACACCGAATTGGGTGCGAGATACTCAACAAGATGGCTGCGCTCGGGATGCCCGATACGTACTGCGCCGGGTGACTCTGCAACCGGCACAGGGAGGTCAGCGATTTGCTCCGGGCCGTGCAACAACGCCGGGAATACCCGTGACGATCTTGCGAACCTCCCCCGGCTGGATGTTGGGATTGATCCAGGGCACCTCCTCGGGGTCTGGTGCCAACTCGATATCCATCAGGTATCGCTCGAAAACATGGTCTATGTCCCAGTTGTCCCGAGGCAAGTGCTGGTAGTACCAGACGATCCTCCCGGTGTCGGCGTCGAGAGCCAGCGTCGAGTTGGAGTACAGCACGTCGTGGCCGTCGGTGCCACGCAACACCTCCAGGGAGGGTGCTGGAACCGAGGTGCCCCAGTAGATCAAGTCAAGCTCTGGATCGTAGCTGCCGACACCCTAGGCGCCCACATGGCGCCGGTTCTCGTACGGGACGCCGCCCCATGTCTCGTCGCCCGGTTCACCGGGCCGGGGGATAGTATGAGTCCGCCAAAGTTCGGCGCCGGTGCGGGCATCGTGGGCGGCGATGAAGCAGATCTCCGGTCCGCCGGTGGCGGCACAGGAGCGCCCGCTGATCACCTCGTTGCCGGCGACAATCGGCCCGGCCATGTGGCCAATGCCCGAGCCGGGTTCGGCCTCCCGGGTTTGCCAAACCAGAGATCCGTCCCGGGCGTTGATGGCGATGAGGAAGCCATCGCGGGTAAAGGCGGCGTTGTTGCACCGCTCTGGCTGATAGCGAAATCCGCCTATGGTGGTGGCCGAGGTATGTTTCGAGCATGAAGTATCCCAAGCGCTGCCAGTACAAGCACGCGAAGCAGAAGAAGTACCACGTTCGCAACTGGGCGGAATACAACGAAGGGCTGCGCCGCCGGGGCGATTTGACAGTCTGGTTTGACGAGGAGGCAATCGCTAACTGGAAGGCCGACAAGACCGGTAAGCCTGGCGGTCAACGGGTCTATTCAGACATGGCGATTGAAACGGGCCTGGTTGTCCGGATGGTGTACAAGCTCGCCTACCGACAAACCGAAGGCTTCTTGCACTCGATCGCCTCGCTTCTCGGGCTCGGGCTCGGTATCGAGATCCCGGACTACTCGACGTTGTGTCGGCGCTCGAGGTTGCTCCGCAAGAAGCTGCGGATTCCGAAAGCCGCGAGCACTCAACCCATCCACCTGATGATCGATAGCACGGGCTTGAGGATTCATGTTGGAAACGCTCGCAAACCGCCAAAGCAGCGCGCATGGCGCAAGTTGCACATCGCCGTTGATCGCGAGACAGGGAACATTGTTGCGTCCGAACTGACGGCGTCACGAGCTCGCGACGCAACCCGAGTCCCCGCTTTGCTAACACAGATTCAAGCACCTCTAGTGTCGGTGGCGGCGGACAGTGCATACGACAAGGAAGCGGTCTACGAAGCCATCGAAGCGCACAGTCCTGGACGAAGGACGCGCGTGGTGATTCCGCCGCAACGAAACGCGACGCTCAGTCAGAATTCGAACACCGCCATGCAGGAGCGCGATCGCCATATTCGTGCAATCGAAAGACACGGCCGACGTGAATGGTACAAGCTCTCAGGCTACACCAAGCGAAGCATGGTGGAGAACGCGGTCTATCGTTACAAGGCGATCATCGGGCCGGAGATGCGGGCTCGAACGTTGGCGAGGCAACGAGTTGAACACCGAATTGGGTGCGAGATACTCAACAAGATGGCTGCGCTCGGGATGCCCGATACGTACTGCGCCGGGTGACTCTGCAACCGGCACAGGGAGGTCAGCGATTTGCTCCGGGCCGTGCAACAACGCCCCGATGACGTATCAATTAAGCTACCACGTGTTATTCATCCGGAAGTACCGCAAGCCGGTATTGAGAGGAGACGTTGCACGTCGTCTGCGGGAGTTGATAAGAGAGATCTGAACGGAAGCATCACATAGAAATACTGAAGGGTCACTTGCGGCAGAACACGTGCATCGGTTGGTGAGCGAGTCGCCGGGCTGCAAGGAGAGTTGCCGGAAGACGACGAATCGTTCAGGGCAAGCGAGAAAGCCTCGGCTACTTTAGGCGACTTTAGTCGCCCGCGAACCCATCGCCTTTAGGCGATGGAGCGCCCGCGCTCAGTTCTGATCGAGTGGCGATCCCCGGAGACGTGCAGCCTCGTGTCTTTATACTCAGCTGGACTAAGGGCTTGGCGACCAAACGTGGGCGGACTGGTGTACATGTCCTCGCTGGTATTGCGGACGGTGTGGAACGCTTCTATCGTCAAGTGATGGAAGGTCTTGTGCCGTATGTACCAAAGGCTCCCAGACTTCCTTATGACGAAGCCAAGGAATCTTCCCCGGAGAAAGAGGCGCCGTCTGCACCGTCGCGAGCACTACCGCCACGGCCCGATGAATCCGCAAGCGCTGTGGAGAGTGCGGGGGAGGGGCATGATGCTCGACCAGTTGGTGTCCCACCTTCTGACGAGCTCGGGAACTAGGGTCCGTTGGAGCGAGTAGGCGAGGACTTGAGACTCATGAATAGACAAAGTGAAGGACAGATCTTCCAACCGAACAGCTTCTGATAGAAGTCCCTCAACGCCTTTCCGCGTCCTACTGTTGTTTTTTATATTGAATCGCGAAGATTTCTCATTCGTGATTCACCTCGACCGGCAACCACGTACGAGCAGAAGACGGGAGGCGCAGACGGGGTCAAGGGCGCGTAGCGGCTCGCGTAGCGAGCGAACCCTTGACGCCGTCGAGCACTCCCGTACCCTCATGGAGTGGTGGCCGTTCTTGATATTTCATCGCGGTGGATTACGGATTAAAGTGATAAACAACACCTGTCCAAAAACACAAACCAACTCAAGACTGGCGCGCCGGGCCGTTTCGAATCGTCATCGACCCATGGCGAGCCCCAGATCTGGGGCGTGTCGGAGGCGATGTCGGCGATTCGGGTTCCCCGTACGCGCAGGGAAAACACGGTCCAGCAACGGGATGCCACGCTCCCGGGCGGAGACCTGGATCCAGGCCCGGGCCGCACATGGACCAGAACGTGCTAGTCGGCTACGCCGCGGTAGCCCTGGCCTTGATTCTGGACCCTCGTGCGGCCTCTTTTCCGACGCTGCACGGCCCTGTTAGCGGCCCGCTCCCCCCTTGGGCGCAAACGTGGCACTCGAAAATCGGGATTAGAGACGAAAACCGAAAATGAGGCCCGTTCCGCCCTTCTAGCGCGTCTCTGGTGCCACCTACCCCTGCAAAACCCCGCCAACCGCGCGGAAAATCTCACCCGTCTCTGCAGTGCCACAATGTACCGGACTGGGTGGCGGATGGTGCAGTTCGGAGCTATCCGGTCTCGGCTAGCAGCCATCAATAACAGGGAAAAACAGGGAATTAACAGGTGCTTGCGCTGTTTGCTGTTGGTGATGTGTACGTATCCCTTTGCAAGAAAAGCGCTTACGCTCCATTTAGCGCGCGGCGAAGGTCGTGAGCGCTATTTTGGCTGTAATTTAATGCAGCGTAAAGTCTTAGCGTCATCTTACCAACACTTAATGGCGGAAGCACCTCGAGCACCCTCGATTGCGGGGCCCGGAGGGTGAGGTCGGGCTGAGAACCTACGAGCAGCTCAAGAATCGCGGGGGCTTTTCGGAGGAACTCCTGTCGGAGGTGCTTCGGGGAATGTCTGCTCGCAAGTACGAAGAGACGGTGACGGCGGCAGGCAAGGCTTTCGGTGTGACGCCGAGCTCGGTGTCCCGCCATCTGGTCGAGGCGACGGCGAAGCAGCTGAAGCAGTTCCAGGAGCGCAGTCTCGAAGAGTTTCCGCTCTTCGCGATGTACCTAGACACGGTCCACCGCGGCGGTCAGGCGTTCGTGGTCGCGCTCGGCGTGGACCGTGAAGGGAAAAAGCTCCCCCTGGGCTTCTGGGAAGGGGCGACAGAGAACCACGAGATCTGCGAGGAATTGCTGGAAGAGTTGGAGCGACGGGGGTTAAAGCTCTCCAAACGGATCCTCTGGGTAACCGATGGTGGCGGGGGGATCATCAAGGCGCTCAAAGACCGATACGGCAAGAAGCTCATCCACCAGCGGTGTACTTTGCACAAAGACCGCAACATCCAGCGCCACCTGCCCAAACGCTACCGCAAGCAGGCACACCACCTCTTCGCGACTGCCTTGGAGCAGAACAGCTACAAGGACGCGAAGAAGATGTTGCAGGAGTTCGAGCGCTGGCTTCGCGACATCAACGAGTCGGCGGCAGACTCACTCCTCGAGGCACTCGAGGAGGTGCTGATGCTCCACAAGTTGAAGGTCCCCGCTCTACTGCGCCAGAGCCTGCACTCGACGAATCCTATAGAGAGTATGTTCTCCATGGTTCGTAGTTGCGAGCGCAACATCAAACGCTACCGTAACAGCAAAATGCGCCAGCGATGGCTCGCCGCTGTGCTGCTGCACTGCGAACAACAGTTCAGACGAGTCAAGGGGCACGCATCCATCGACGTAGTGGTTGCGGCCATCGATGCGATCCAACGAGAGGACGAGATGCCTGAGGCCGCGTAAGGTCAGGGGCGTAGAGCTGGAAATGACCACGAGTCGCTTATGATGGTTTCAACTAATTCCTTGACATCCTCTACACGGGGTTCTTCGAGTTTCGCGATAAGGCTGTTTTCCGCGCTCTCGGGTTTCAACCATGATGCCCACGTCGTTCTATCCTATTCCCCTACAGTGATTTAACGGCCTTCGTCACGTGCTGGTCCCTGCACGCCTCATCGACGGGTGGTCGTTCGAGTCGGAATCGAATTTGCTTCAATCAAATTTTTTATACGGCAATCTCAACCTTCTGGACGCTAGCGAATGTTCGTCGACGGGAACATCTTTCCGGCTATCGCAGTCGGGAGGCTCGAGTGGAGCTTCCGATTCTTGGCTGGAAACGATCAGAAACAGAGCTAACCAGGCCATTAACGTGCAATTTGGGGCGATTTTGAGGCTTATCGGGACGTTTTTGCGCTTAATCGCCAGACAATGAGAAGACGCTTAACGCCTAGATCGAGCCTGAGGAGAAGGCGAATAGCGGAATTCGAATTGGCCAAACCTCGAATTCATCCAGCGGAGTTTTACGGAGGAAACGAAGATGACTCCGCAGACGGTCCAGTACAAGGAGCTATCCGAGTCTGGAAACCATGACAGGGAATTGGGGCCAGGTTGAGGCTGATTGGTGGAGGCCCGTGTCGGAGAGCAGCTTGCTGCTAACCGAGGCCATTCACGAAGTGGGCGCTGGAGGCTCACAGCGTTTTGACGAGCACTCGCTGTTTCTCCCAATCGTCGGGAAGCGGATGATGCAAGAGGTAGCTCGAGGTCAGCCCAACGGGCTGGCGGCCTTCGACAATGGCGCGGACGATGTCGGGAGCCAGGAAGGCATAGCGGATTGCCTTGCGCACGCGGTCCGTTGGGATGGCGTCTTCGGTGGCAATCTCCTCATAGGTTTTGCCTGCTTTGATTCGTTCGAGCCAGGAGAGGGCGTTGGCGATATTGCGCAGGAGTGTGCGGTCGACGGATTTCGTGGGGTTGCCCAGAACGAGCTTGGTCTCGACGCCGCGTCGACGCAAGCGGAACGGTGCGAGGATGCGGAGTGCATCCTCGCGAATGCGCTCGGGCCCCATAGAGAGGCAAGCAGCGAACGTATTGCGGTCGAGCAGGATGGACACAGAGCCGGGGCTGATATCGACCTGCCAGATAAGACGGAGCAGGGGGACTGCCGAGGCGCTATCATTATTACTACCGGAACACAGCCCGTCTAAAAAGCGACGCACCGAGGCGAGCTCTTGCATCGTCGGAGTGTGGATCAACGACGCCGAGAAGGTCGTGGCATCCACATGCTGTCGGATGAGATGCACGACGGTCTGTTCCAGCATCGGGGCGGGCAGCCGCCAGCCGGAGAGGTCCTTTTGGCCACTGTGCTGGATGAGGCGCCGAGAGACGTAGTAGCGGAGCCGTTGCCCGTTTTTCTTTTTGGTGTGGCTCGGCGTCAGCCGGTCGCCGGTCTCGTCGAAGAGCTTGCCTGCCAGTGGGGAACGGACTGCGCGGCCCTTCGTCGTGCGTCTCCTTGGTTTGGCAGCCCCTGCCTGCAGCTGCGTTTGGACCGCGTCCCAGAGCTCCGGAGCAATGATCGATGGATGCTGGCCCTCGTAGACACGCCTCTGGTGCCGGATGCGGCCGGCGTAGAGAGGATTGGTCAGCAGGCAGTGGAGGTGTCCGCGACGGAACGGCAGCCCGCCCGTTCGGGTTCCATCCGCGGCGAAGCGTTGCTTGGTACGCACCAGTCCTGCGGCGCGAAATACCCTCGATTCTGCGCGGATTACAAGGGCGTCTAAGCTGCCGATCTGCGGTCTATTTCAAAAGGGCCGAGTTTTGGCACAGGACGGGGGCGTGCCAGGCACTATGCTCTCGCACCTTGTTCAAGAATTAATGGGACGAGGTTCAGCGTCCGAGGTCTCCTTTGGGATAGTCTGAGACGAATGATTACATTTCACGACAAACGAGCAAAGATAGGGCGTTTATGTTGTGGTCTCGAGCGCCCGTTCAAAGAGGTGCTATGAACTCATTGCTGACGAAAGACTTCGCTTTGTTGATACTGCGACTGGCTGGGCTGGGACTCGCCTTTGCCCACGGCTGGGGAAAGATCGATCAGCTTGTTTGGGGTGATCCCACGAGGCGACTCGAGAGCATCGCTCGGTTGGGGTTTCCCATGCCGGGGTTTTTCGCCTGGTGCTTGGCGCTCACCGAATTTGCGGGTGGCTTCTTGATTGCCTCGGGGCTCTTCACACGGGTCGCCGCTTCGTTCGCAGCGTTCGCAATGTTCGTCGCGAGTTTCTTGCAGCACAGATTCCACTTGCATCTCTTGATATCGATCGGCCTACTCGAGGTGCCAGAGCAGACAGTCGATAGCTGGGGAAATCCAGAGCGGGCACTTCTCTTTCTGGTGATCATGCTGGCCTTGATCTTGATGGGTGGTGGACAGTTCTCGCTCGATCACTTCCGAGCGAAGCGGCGTCGTAAATAGAGGCGGGGCGTATATCGCCCAGCGGAACGTCGTGAGGTCAAAATACTCATGCGGCTTCCCGATGGTAGAAACGTAGCAACCCGCCAAGCCGTTCACGGGAGCACACCATAGACACTAAGCTGCTGATTTATGGTCTATTTCAAAAGGGCCGAGTTTTGGCACACGACGCGGTATCGCACCTGCCCCGGAGCGGGGCAAGAGCATGTCGTGGAGCACCTTCATCAAGGCTCATTGGGGCGCTATCGCCGCGACAGACCTGTTCACGGTCGAGGTTGTGAACCCGTTCGGGCTCGTCCGCTACCATGTCCTGTTTGTCATCGATATCGCCACTCGCTGCGTATGCATCGGTGGGATAACCTCGGACCCCAACGGGGAGTGGATGAAGCAGGTGGCAAGGAACCTCACTGACAAGGCTAGGGAGGTAGTAATATGTCGAACGAAACCGTCGTCGTCTTAACATTCGAGAGCATCGATCGTATTCTTAACGATGGGGGTACATCGGAGTGGCGCTTGGATCGAAACCGCGCACGACGGTGCGCTTTCGTGGTATGTACCCGCAACAGCAATGCCAAGCCTAGGGCTGAAGGTCCAGAAGCACACCGCTCGGCATTTCTGATCGGTAAAGTCAGCGGCGTAGTGGCTTCGCCCGGCCCAATGCGACGCCGCTGTCTGATCCAATTCAGCGAGTACGCCCTGGTGAACATTCACGAGACATGGAGGAGAGCTGACCGGAATCCGGTCAGATATGGGACGCTCGAAGAACTTGGGATTGATCCCTCAAAGCTAGAATGGAAACCCATGCCAGCCCCAGTTGGCTACGGCCCGCGAATTGGTGATGGCGCGGGCGCTGATAACAAGCTCCCCGTCGGGAATATCTCTCGATTGCTGATGTCTTGGCTGCGGAAGGTATTGTCAAGTTGACGTTGAGCGAGCGAACCTATCGCGTCGAGCTGACTTCCTTTGCTCTCATCGGACGGCACAGGTTACCTCCTGCCAGACGATGAAAGCGCGGTCTCGTAGCTCCCGATGATGATGCGCTTGCAACAAATGCCGTCCGACGCGAAAGAGATTTTGCACGAGTCCATGCACGGTCAAGAATCGTTGCGCCTGCCCAGGAGCTCTAAACTTCCGCATCTGTCGTTCCCGTTGTCGCGTCGGTTCGTGCGAGACTTCGGCTAGGTTGTTTCTGTACTGGTAAGTGTCGTGGACGACGGACGGCATGACCTCGCGGTGAGCGGCGCTGTAGCTTCTCAGTTTGTCGGTGACCAGCTGCCAGGGCGGACGGCCTTGCCCCTTCAACAGCTAGGTCTGCTCGGGGTCGCCTATCGCAGAGCCAGTGCCGCGATCGGCTGGTCTCCGGGAGTTTTGAGAACGCCTCTAGGATTCGACCTTGCCGCTCCGTTCGCGTTTTCGGACAGGACGCCGAGGATTCTAGCTCCCATTGGCCAACCAAGCGTAGACACGTTTATTACGAAACGGCCCGGCGAGCCGGTCTTGAGTTCGTTTGTGTTTTTGGACACGACGCCGGCATCGCGGTCGGATACGTATTCCTTCCGGGTGCGCAGTTCGTTGCTGCCTTGGTGCACAACTCGCGATCTCGGTCCACAATTGTCCTGTACTCGCGGATACGAGGTTCCCCATGAGCATTTCTATCGTGGGCTCAGCGATGCGAGCGAGAGGGTTGGCGGCACAGAGAGTTGAGGCAAGGATCGGGTGCAAGATTCTCAACACGATGACGGCGCTCGGGATGCCTGATAGCGAGATGATCGGATGATGGGAGTCGGGGCCAAGCGAGCTCTCGGCCTCTATCGGAGTTGTGCACCAAGGCAGCAGACCGGAGACTAATCAAGTTTGGGGTGCCCGGATGAATAAATAGAAGGCACAGGACCTTACCCAGCTTCGCCTTGCGCCTCGAGATCGTGGTGTGATCGGGCACATCATTGTCTAGCTTCATCAGAGCGAACAACGATCGCAGCAATCCCTCGCTCTGCCTAGATGACAGATGAAACACCATGCCCAGGGTGACAGCCGTCTCGATGGCGTGGTTCGAGTACTTGCGTTGACGGCCCGGTTTCCTCCTCCTCGGCCGGGCGCGTCCCCGTCCTGTGCCAAAACTCGGCCCTTTTGAAATAAGCCACAAATCAGCAGCTTAGACGCCGTTGGAATCGGCGCAGAATCCAGGCTATTTCGCGCCGCAGGGCTGACTTCCGACCCATGGGGCTGGCGGATGAATAAATAGAAGGCACAGCCTCGAGTCCGTCAATGCGCTTGTCGAGGAACGTTGCGCGAAAGTCGATCACTGGATAACTTCGAACCAACGCCAACGCTGGCTCGCGACCGCGCTCGCCGACATCGAGACGCGCCTCCGGCAGGTGATGGGCTATCGACACCTTCCAAAGCTGCGCGAAGCACTCAAGCGTGAACTGAAGATCGAGACTGCGAAGAAGAATACGCCGAAGAAAAAGTTGCTTAAACAGTCGGGAGCCGTGGAAAGTTTCAACTAAGAATGGGCCTGACTCATAGGGTATTCCCATATTGAGTATGGGATAAGGATGACAGCCATGATCCGCGGTAAGAGTGAGCCTGCTATCCCTCTTAGGCCGCCTCCCTGGACGCCCGAGATCGCGGAAGAGACCGACATCCACGGACCCTGAGACGTAGCTCAGCATGGTCTTCCAGTCCATCGCGACTCCTTCCGTTGAACTGGAATACGTATCCGACCACGATGGCGGATTCAAGCAGCCTTTGGAAAGATGCAAACTGCTGACCCGCTGGGCGTTCGAGTATTTTGACCAGACGACCTGCTATCCCCCATACTGGAAACTAATGGCTGCTACCGATCTGACTCAATACCAGCTTGAGCGTCTTGCTTTTATTCGGTATCTGTTCAAGCTTGGTATCCAGCACGCCCAAGATCCAGGACCTCAGTCAAGTGTCGCCATTCTCCTGTTTCATGACGCCGTAGAGCTGTTTCTGAACTCGCCTCGCAAGAACTCTACGCCAAGCCCGCAGATAACTTCATGAAGTACTTCTCATCGCTCGACGAGAAACTGCAGCCCAGTCCACCGTTACCTCTGCGTGAGAACATGCGGCGCCTGAACGATGCACGTAATTACCTGAAGCACAAGGGGTTGCGTCCTGACCGATCAGATCTTGAGCATTATTCGAATATCGTGATCCGGTTCTTCGAGGAGGTGACGCCTCGAATCTTCGAGGTCGACATGGACTCCGTGTCCCTCGTCACTGTCGTTCGATGTGAAACGGTGCGAAAGTACTTGTATGCCGCCGAGGCCGCCTATAGAGAAAATCGGGCTGCAGACGGATCGGTCGCTTGCGCAGAAGCGTTCGATGAGCTCCTCTCCGATTACGAATATCGCCATGGTGACCGTTGGGACCAATCTCCTTTTTCTTCCGGACACTATCTTCGAAAACCACTGTTCTTCGATGAAGAACTATCCCGTGTCGAGGAGCAATATAAAGAGAGGATTGAAGATCTGAACGAGGCGGTGGAGGTGCTGCAAGAAAGGATGCGGCTGCTCAGCCTTGGTCTCGACTACCGGCGGTACGTGACATTCCGGCAGCTGACACCAGAGGTCTGGCATGTGTCGGCGAAGCCAAGTCGTCGGACCCACAAACCACCAAACATCACCTTGGAGCAGTTACAGTTCTGCATCGGCTTCGTAATCGACACTGCCCTTCAACTTCAGGTTGCGGAAGGTAATATCGGACATCCCGCCGACGGAACAGAGGAGGAATGATGGCTGATTTGATCTATGCTAACGGGAAGCTCTGGGCAGCCGTTGGGACCCTCGCAACGCATCCCGGGCGCATCCAAGAGCGACTGATCAAGGCCTGCCACGAAAGCCTTGCTTTTGTGCCCGAGCCTGTCCTACCAAGTTATCTCAAGCCAATCTATCAGCGTGTCAGGCAACGCGTGACGTCATCGGCCGGATTCGAGCAGGAGGGCCGTTATAAGTCGTCGCTCACTATGCTCTCCGACGATGAGGCAGTAGCTGTTGCCAACGATGTCGTCGAGTTAGCCTATCGCGTCCGTGAAGCTGTGGATGACCATCTTGATCGTCGCCGTCGTCGTTAATGCTCAGCCCAGTGTTTGATGAAAAGGCAGCGTCCCAGAGCTCGGGAGCAATGATCGATGGATGCTGGCCCTCGTAGACACGCCTCTGGTGGGTGCTTGCGCTGTTTACTGTTGGTGATGTGTACGCATCCCTTTGCAAAAGAGGCGCTTACGCTCCATTTAGCGCGCAGCGAAGGTCACGAACACTATTTGGGCTGTAATTCAATGCACCGTAAAGTCTTAGCGTCATCTCACCAACACTTAACCCTAATCGCAAATAAACGTCACCGTGTCTGAGGTCTTTGGCCCCGTGAATAGCACCTTTTCCAGGTTCTGCATACACCGTGCAGAATCACCTATAGTGGCGGCGAGCGGGTGCCCCAGCACGAGCTTCTCGCCTGGAGGATGTCAAGGAATTAGTTGAAACCATCATAAGCGACTCGTGGTCATTTCCAGCTCTACGCCCCTGACCTTACGCGGCCTCAGGCATCTCGTCCTCTCGTTGGATCGCATCGATGGCCGCAACCACTACGTCGATGGATGCGTGCCCCTTGACTCGTCTGAACTGTTGTTCGCAGTGCAGCAGCACAGCGGCGAGCCATCGCTGGCGCATTTTGCTGTTACGGTAGCGTTTGATGTTGCGCTCGCAACTACGAACCATGGAGAACATACTCTCTATAGGATTCGTCGAGTGCAGGCTCTGGCGCAGTAGAGCGGGGACCTTCAACTTGTGGAGCATCAGCACCTCCTCGAGTGCCTCGAGGAGTGAGTCTGCCGCCGACTCGTTGATGTCGCGAAGCCAGCGCTCGAACTCCTGCAACATCTTCTTCGCGTCCTTGTAGCTGTTCTGCTCCAAGGCAGTCGCGAAGAGGTGGTGTGCCTGCTTGCGGTAGCGTTTGGGCAGGTGGCGCTGGATGTTGCGGTCTTTGTGCAAAGTACACCGCTGGTGGATGAGCTTCTTACCGTATCGGTCTTTGAGCGCCTTGATGATCCCCCCGCCACCATCGGTTACCCAGAGGATCCGTTTGGAGAGCTTTAACCCCCGTCGCTCCAACTCTTCCAGCAATTCCTCGCAGATCTCGTGGTTCTCCGTCGCCCCTTCCCAGAAGCCCAGGGGGAGCTTTTTCCCTTCACGGTCCACGCCGAGCGCGACCACGAACGCCTGACCGCCGCGGTGGACCGTGTCTAGGTACATCGCGAAGAGCGGAAACTCTTCGAGACTGCGCTCCTGGAACTGCTTCAGCTGCTTCGCCGTCGCCTCGACCAGATGGCGGGACACCGAGCTCGGCGTCACACCGAAAGCCTTGCCTGCCGCCGTCACCGTCTCTTCGTACTTGCGAGCAGACATTCCCCGAAGCACCTCCGACAGGAGTTCCTCCGAAAAGCCCCCGCGATTCTTGAGCTGCTCGTAGGTTCTCAGCCCGACCTCACCCTCCGGGCCCCGCAATCGAGGGTGCTCGACAGGGAGCTTCTGGTCACCGACATAGATCGACCCACGTTGACTCGCCCATTTGCGAAGCCCGGACGACGTAGGATGGTAGTCTGGCCCAGATCTCTCTTCGCGCTCCATGTACATGAGCGTCTCAGCTACCAGGCGTCCGACATCGAGCATCGCGGCGTCCAGCGCTCGCTTGCCCTCCAGCATCACATGCACAACTTGATCCGCCCACCACTCTTGCTCCTGCGTCGCCCTCAGCATCTGTGTTGCATTCTTTCTCTTCTTCGTATCTGCTCTCACCGGGTGGCTCCTTTCTTTTTGATCGCCAGCTTTGACACCGACGATCTTGAAGGGAGTCACTCACCGATTTCAACTAGATTCAGGATATCCTCCTCGCCTGCGCCCAGTGCGGCTGTTTCGCGTTTTCGTGCTTCGAAGATTTTGCGATTAGGGTTAATAGCGGAAGCACCCGCTTGAGAAGGACGCGCCCGAGCCTCGCCGGGTAGAGTCACCGGCGATGGGCAAAGTGAGAGCCATTCCAAAGGTCGGTGGTCTCCATCATCATTACACTCGACGCGCTGCTTGAGCCGACCCGCTCGGAACGGCTGCCGGACTTCGCACCAGCTTACACCTCTACCCCTGAGTAGAGCCGACGCCGATCCTCGAAACGTCCTACATGAAGACGACCCAAGCATCCTGGTTGCAGGCAGCCCGCTAATCTCACGCAGCTCGAGTTTATGGAAGGGACAGCCGAGTTTTGGCACAGGACGCGACAGCGTGGAGGGAGATGTAACGAGCCCCGTGTATCACGGCATGCCCGGAGGCTCAGGGTGATACACTACATGGGTGCCGGGATGAGTACATGAAGGGTGACCGTCAAGGATGACGCGGAAGGGCGAGGCGTCGTGGATCCGGTAATCGATGGGCTGGCGGTCGCGAAGGCCGTCGCGGTGGCCAAACGCGTTTTTGACTACTTCAAGACCCGAGCCAAGAACGCAGAGGAGACCCTGCAGCTCATGGAGCTTCAAGAGTCATTCCAGACGCTCCGGGACGACAACACACGTCTCCGCGAGGAGCTAATTCGGCGCGCCGCCGCTGCTGCGGCGCGGGGAGCTTACGAGCGGAGACAGATCGGGGGTGCAGTTGTGCTTGTCCACGTCGAGCCTGATGGCACTGACGGTCCACCGTGCTGCCCGAAATGCCGGGACGACGACAACGAACCGCTACCTCTGCAGGGGTTAGCCTCCGACTTTAGAAGTATCGCGTCGCACCAATGCACGTCCTGCGAAGGAACATTCAATCTCTACTGAAGCGACATCACTGCTGTAGGATGCCCGTTCGGGATGGTACCGTTGGCACTGCGGGCACAGATAGAGTCGCCGCGATCCCTACGCTGTGCCTTCTATTTATTCATCCGTGCGCACCAAACTTGATTAATCTCCGGTCTGCCGGCACCATGCCGGCATGATTTCGTCGTTGGTTCGCGCTCTCATCTCTACCTTCAAGGCTCGTCGCGAGCTGGCTCTCGAGAATGTCGCTCTTCGGCAGCAGCTCGCCGTCCTCCGCCGTTCCGTGAAACGGCCGCGGCTCTCGAATGTCGACCGCGGGTTTTGGGTGCTGTTGCGCAGAAGGGGGATCTCGGAACGTAGCAACACGGCCGAGTAGACTCCGTCCCAGCTCTTTCAGGTGACTCATGGCGCAGTGTTCTCTCGCCCTGCGTTCGGCGCTCGCTGGTCGTCTGATCTCATTGGTTGACCAAGAGGGCGGTGGGCTGATCGGCACCAGCTTCCAGCGTCTCGATCTCGACGTACGCGGACCGGCAGCCGCAGCCGGACGCCACGGCACAGGCACAGGGCGCCCGACGGTCCGAAGGTGGATGGTTCCGCGCCGTGTACCCTGTCCATGTGCGGTAGTCTCACGCGAAACGCGTGGCACGCTCTGACCCGTCGCTCCGGCACATGGGTCTTGAGTGCGTTTGTGTTTTTGGACACGACGCGAATGAGTATTTTGACCTCACGATCACCTCAGCGAGCCATCCACGACCAGTAGGCGAACGCATATCCCAGCGTTAGACGATAATCGTTGAGCCTCCTCAATAAGCTCTTCGCGAGCCGCATTGAGCGATGGCCATATTGGCTGGTGGTTGGCCCGAAGACTCTCTAGATCGGGTACGCTCATCCAAACGACGACATAGACACCATGGGTCGCGCCGAGTTGGGCCATGTATCGATCAACGAGCTGGTCTTGCATACTCGTCTTCGCCGTCTTATTCGAAGAGAGTTTCACCTCAATCGGAACGCGGATCGCCGCACCGGACACCTTGCCACGGGTCGGCACAGTGACCAGGATGTCGACTTCAGATCCGGGTTCACCACCGGAAGCTCTCGGAACACTGCGCCTATGAATCTCGACTTCCCGATCCGCTGTGACCGCATAATCTCGAAAATAAGATCGGACAACGCTACAAAGTTTGCTCGATACGTGTTCTTCCGATTTCGGGCTCGGGCTCTGGTCTCTTGGCGTGTTCCATAGATCCTCGACTGTTTCTCCTCCTTCCAGCCGGATCGATTCCGCGTATTGTTCGAGAGCGAATTCGATTCCTTCGAGGACTTCGTCATCTGAACGAATTAGTCTGGAATGACTATCATGGATCAAGTTAGCAACTGCGTTAATAGGCAATGGGCACCAACGTGACAGCCGATAGGCGCGCTCTGCTCGCGCCCTCGGACGCCTGAGCCACGGATAATTACTTCCGAACTGCCGCTCAAGTTGTCGCAACGCATCGACAGCATCGAGATCGTCGAGGTCTCCAAGATGTGAGATTATATGGTCTCTGAGTTTACAAGCTTCGTCGTGTGGTTCGACCGCGTGGACTCCTTTCTTAGGCGGATAACGCTCAGGGGGGAACAATTGCAGCAATAGCCCTGCGAAGTCGCCCAATTGAACCCTTGACATCGAATCAGAAAACCCCTCCCCCATGTCACAAGCGAAGGTCCCCAACACGCGACGGCCGCGTTCGCCGTGGGAGGTCACAAATGTCTTCACTGCGATCCAACTGTCACCGATCCGTGTACGAAGCAATGACACTGCAACGTGTTCCGCGCGCACGTCATTCAAGTCTTCCGCAGAGACTTCCAATATCCGCAAACACACCGGAACCGCGTCCTCAGGGACGCGTGTCAATATGAACGGTGCAACGCTAGCGACGCCACCTAGTCGGATTCTCCCAGCACCCAACATCTGACACAACGCCCTATCCAGCTCCGCGTTGGATTCGCCGCGCAACAGGTCGAGTAAACCCGAGAGCCTGTCGTCGAAACCAGTTTCGTCGCTCGATGAAATGCGTACAATCTCGCGGCTGACGCTCAATGGGGCGACCTTGTTGAGAATCCCGAGAACCTTCTGTTTGGGCTTTCTCGATTCGTCGATCATATTCGGTACTAGATGTCGGAGGATGTACCAACACCAGCTCTGCCACCATGACTCGCTACGCGAAGTCAACCATACCGGATCTCGGTCAAGGACGAGCCACATCGCTTCGAGACCGCCTATCAGCAATGTATCGCTCGGCACTTCCTGCAACGACTCAGATATGATCACCGGATCGGATAGGTACTTCCTTGCGACTTCGACGATCCGGTTTTGGGTTTTGGTATCCGCTGCTTGCCAGCCCGGCGTCTTCGTCAAGAAGCGTTTACTCTTGTAGTGAGTGCTCGTCGGCTCAAGCGTGAGCTCGCGACAAATATTCCTAAAATGGCGAAAGTCCTTCGTCTCGGCAAGATGTAGAGCATTCAGAACACGGGTGCTTGGTGGAGGATCGACCATCAAGTCCCCGGTGGTTCGCTCAAGGTCTTTGCAGGTTTCCCAGTCCTCGCGAAGTCGTATCGCCCGCTCGGAGCCTAACTCAATTGACCTTTCGTTCCCCAAGATCGTCTTCACGGGCTCGGTCTCGCAGACTTGAAGCCACGCGTCAACATTTTCTGACTTGGACCTCCATGGAAAGAACTGTGTAAGCGTCAGATAATTCTGACGCGCAGTCATCGTCCGTCCGTCATCGCTGCCGCGATCAAGAAGCCACAGAAAATCACCGGCGTTGAGGAACCCAGGCGTTACGTATGAGAGTGTCCGCATGTCATCCGACGATTCAATAGATTCTGCCAGTAGATCAATCAATCGGCGCCGAATCACCTGGTTGATATGCAACGGAGCATTCAGTTCCACAGCTTGCTCGGACGCCGGCTCGAACAGATCCGTCGGCAGCGGCGCTAGCGGACTCTGGTGATGCACCGCCCATTGGGTCAATAAGGACACTAATTCGACCGCGACTTCCGTGTCACAAAGTTCCGACAACGCCGCGTGAGCAACACGCATCGCCAAGCGATGGAGCACATCGACAGAACCCAGGTCAGAGCATCGGGTCTTGGCCCAGCGAAGCCCGTGAGCGATATCGCCGGTGGCAGCGAACCCGCCGTCGTCAAGCTTCGACAAAAAACCCATGTACGAGCCGTGATAGGAACCGTCTGATGCCACCTTCAGTGTGTCCAGCAAGTCGCGGACAGACAGTCGGTCTGGCCAATTGCACAGAAGTGCGATTCCTCTCAGTTCGTCACGGTCGTCGCCAGCCGGATCAGGAAGAAGCCGTTTAAGTTGTCCGCAAGCCGCATCGGTTCCGCACTTAGAAAGAGCGTAGCCTGCCGCCACGCGTGACTGAAGCGGCGCGGCTGCGTCACATACTAGCTCCGCTAAGTCGTCGCTCATCGACGACAGGCTCCAGCTCTCGATCAAGCCGATCGCGCATTCCAAGACATCCTCACAGCGATCGCCCCGCTCACGAAGCACTTTTCGTAGGTCTGCGTCGGCTCCGTGGTACTGGAAACCACGCAATTCGATTCCGCCATGACCGATCTGTGTATCCGCAGTTTTCCGCGACGAAACCGATCAAGGAGCCCGAGCGTCCCCCGTCGACGAAGTTCGCGATCAGCAACATCGGATAGCCCAACGACCTCAGGGTCCCACTCGGCCAACCACGCCGCCAAATCGGAGTTGAACATGGCTGCAAAAGACGCAGTCTCTCGAAGAGGGCCCGCAACACCGGCTCTCCAACCGGCCGGACTCGCTAGCAACCCGCGTGCCTGATGTGGTGGCAACTTGGCAAGTCGTCGCCCCGCCAAGTATTCGGCGAATTGCCTATGACCAAAACGAAACGATGTAGGCTGTGTCGCATCACAGAGTCCCGAAGAACCTACAACGCGAAGTGTCTCGAGCGAGGTATGACCGTCGTCGAGAGCAACAAGGTCTCTCCAATTCAGATGATGGGGTGATCCCCCATGACCGAGGTCCACCGTCTCTCGACCGCTGAGAATCGTGTAGCTGGCCACGAGCTCTGCCGCCTTTAGCAGGTCGTCCGGGGAGAGGTTAAGTTCTGTACCGATGTCGATCCGTTCCTGCGCGTCGGTTGCAAGCGTTCGAAGACCTTGAGCGAACAAGTCACGCAATGTTGATGGCAATCCGCCACCGTTCCTATACAAACTCAGTAGCATGCTGAGCGCCAAAGGCTGCGTCGCAAGGCTTTGGGCCCGCGCAGCCTCTACTTGCGCCCAAAAACAGGAATAGGAGACTCCCTGAGATTCGGCTGCTACCGCGATGTCATCATCGCCCAGGGCTTGAAGCAGCGCCTGGGCAAAGGAGTCCTTTCCGAAGGACTCTCGCATGACGGTGGAGAGCTGGTTTGGCCAGACGGTCGATCGGCATGTAACGCGCACAGACCCGCCGGTATCTTCTAATGTTTTCTTGATCCAGTCTCGGAGTGCAATCCAGCATCGGCGATTCAATATCATCGCCTCATCGAGCGCGTCGAGATATAATATCGTTGCGTTGCCCGCGTTTTCGGCGAATCTGGTCAAGTGTTGAAACAAATCGGTTGCCGTGTCGGCGTACTCTGCCAAGCGGCACTCACGGACGGAACCCCCGGAAGACTGTTCTTGTTTAGCGAGTCTTCTCGCCTCAGTCGTCTTGCCAGCGCCTGCAGCGCCGAGCAGGACAAGGCACCGAAAGCGCGAAAGGTCAAAAGTTGTGCAATTCTCCGGCTTTCCAACAGCCGTTTGCACCAGCCAACGTCTATCGATTTGCCACATACTAAACGCCACCGTTCGTCAAGTTGGGGGGTGCCGTGACCTGATCCCACGGTTGGTACCACGTTGTATCTCAGTAATTCGGTGCTGACAAGGGCTGGTTGAAGCCGGCGGAGTGGAGCGTAGCCGGTTTCAACCAAATCGTTTCCCGCGCCGGCGGTCGGTAACCCAACGAGCTGTGGGGTCTGAGGCGATTGAACTCTTGTCGCCACCTTTCGATCACTACCTTGGCTTCCTTCAAGGTGTAGAAAATCTCTCCGTTGAGCTGTGCCTTCTATTTATTCGGGTCTACGCGGATTCGTGTGGGTTGAAGACGGCATTTCTGGGTAATGGCGGAAGGAAAGCCGCCCGGTACTGGGCAAAGATCTCGCAGCGCCGCCATCCCGGTCGGCCTCGGATTGATGCCGAGATTCGCCGCCTCGTCCGCACGATGGCGCAAGATGGCTGGGGGGCGCCACGCATCCATGCTGAGCTCACCAAGCTCGGTTTCATCATCTCCGAGATTACGGTGTCGCGATTGAAGTCGCCCGTTCCTTTCCATCTAGTCAACTATCCGATCTCCGCGGTGGCCTGGCTGCGCAAGCTTCCAGAGTCGGGGGAGCGTTCCATTTCCGAAGTCGCGCACATTGCAAACCGTTACCGCGGTGGGGGGATGGAAGTTCAAGAAGCGAAGTACCGCTCTTTCGGTCCGGTCACCGTGGAGGGGCCGACGGGGCCGGTACCGGGGCATCGCTTCGAGCTTCGCTACCCGGGTGGTTGGGAAGACTCGACTTTCGAGTTTTGGACCGATGAGCAACTGGTTCCGCTTCGGCTGAAGATGTTTGCCGGAGAAGGTGAGCTCGAGTACCGGCTGGTGAGCTACACCGTCCACGACGAAGAGCTTCTAGCGGTTGAAGGTGTGCCTTCTATTTATTCATCCGCCAGCCCATGGGTCGGAAGTCAGCCCTGCGGCGCGAAATACCCTGGATTCTGCGCGGATTCCAAGGGCGTCTAAGCTGCTGATTTGTGGTCTATTTCAAAAGGGCCGAGTTTTGGCACAGGACGGGGTTCAAGCTTTGCCAGCTTCACCTTCTGCTTGTGTTGCCGGGGTTGATGCCCCGGCCTTCGTTGAGCGTAGCGCGGTGCTTCCGCAGTCAAGTGTTGGCGGCCGCTGCGTAACCTGTTCGCGTGCTAGAGTTTTGCCTGATTTCGATAGACGCAGTTCTTTCGTCGATGCCGGCTGGGCCGAGTTTTGGCACAGGACGAGAACCGCAGTACGATCCGATCCGCAGCGATCCGAGATTCCAGGACATGCTAGCTCGAATGAATTTCTCGAAGTGATACCAAGAAAGGAGCAGGGCCAGTGATGAAGACATTCCATGTGTTGGGGGCAATTGCCCTTCTGTTCGGACTCGTTTCGTGCCAACCCGCGCAGCAGGCGCAGCAAGCTGAGCCGGCGGAGCCTCCCATGAAAGAGGAACCCGTCAAGCTATCACCTGCTGAGCAAATGGAGAAAATCAATGCGGCGCTCGACGACACCAAGTCCGAGCTGGCCAACGCCGGCAAATACAGCTGTTGCACCTTTCCGAGCTGCAATTGGTGCGCTCTCCATGAAGGACAATGTGCCTGCTACCCGAACGTCGAGGCCAAGAAAGATGTCTGCCCCGGATGCGGTCTCGGTTGGCACAATGGCAACGGAATGGTGGATGGCTTTACGGCCAAGGATGTGAAATGGAACATCACGCATGAGCATCCCGCTGAGGGAGGTCACGCCCACTGAGGAGGTTAACGATGAAAACGAGCTAGCCTCAGAAGGTGTGGAAATAAAGTAAAGGCGGAGTAACCTTCCGCGTCACGAAACACGGCCTGAAGGGGCCAACGGAAGGAGACACCGCCATGAAGGAAAAGACCACAGGACGACGGAGCTCGTCAAGGGTGGCTTGGGAGTCGCTGGAGAAGTGGGCGAGGCTCGAGATCCAGGATTGGGTGGGATGTGTCCCGAGGTTCGTGGAAAAAGAACGGCACCCTCCACTCCGTCATCAGGGTATCAGATCAGGCGGCAACCTCCGCGTGTTTGAGAACCTCGCTCAGACCTTGGTAGCCGTCGATGCGCCGTAGTTGAATCTGGCCAGAGGCGATAAGCCCAAACAGCAAAGCGACCGCGGACTCCTCGCTGGAGAACGACGCTTGGGTTTTCGTCCGGCGTCGAAACGCGCGGTTGAGATTCTCCAGAGCATTGGTCGTTCGAATCGATTTCTACATGGCACGAGGGAATTCGTAGAAGGTCAGCAGCTGATTACCGGCCTCCTCTAGGCTTCGGACGACGGCCGGCGCGAGAGGCATCCACTTGGCGACGAGCTCGTCATAGGCTTTGCGAGCATCGATCCCGTTCTTGGCGTAGACGATCCGGTTGTAGTCACGCCGGAGCTCACGGCGTGCGTGCGCCGGGCAATGTTGGAGCAAGTTGGCGCGCTTGTGCTCGGTACATCGCTGCACCCGGCACCCCGGCCACTTCTCGAGCGCTTTCGTCAGCCCCTTGTGGCCATCGCTAATCACTAGCTTGGGAGCCCGGAGTCCTTGAGCCTGAAGTCCCTCCAGCATGGAGCCCCAATGCGTCGAGGCTTCGCTCACCGCCAGACGCAATGACAACAGACGTTTCTGCCCGTCTGGCGCGATCCCGAGCGCGGCCAGTACGGGTACGCTGATCACACGCTTCGCCATCCGCACTTTCATGTGGAAGCCGTCCAGGTAAACGATCGCATAGACCTCCTCGCTGAGATCACGGTTCTGCCATTCTTCGAAGCACTCCTTCAGACGACTAACCACGCGAGACACCGCGCTCTTCGAGAGGTGCTCCTCACCGAGCAGTGGTTTCAGCGCTTTGCGGATCCGGCGGCTATTCGCGCCCGACAAGTACGTCCCCAAGATCGCCTCGTCGACCTCACGAGTCCGGCGTGCATACCGGGGCAACAGCTCGCTCCTGAACTCTGTCGTTTCTCCCGTTTCCTCGTCTCGCACGCGGGCTCGTGGCACCCGGAGCTCGCGAGTTCCCACCGACGTCGTCACGCGACGGGTTTCGGCTCCGTTGCGATACCCACGGCGGTCTTCCGCACGCTCGTAGCTACGACACCCACTGCCCGTAGCTCGCCACGCAGCCCAAGGGTCGGCGGATTCCAAGGGCGTCTAAGCTGCTGATTTGTGGTCTATTTCAAGAGGGCCGAGTTTTGGCACAGGACGAGGTGGTCATCTGCATGGTGACGACCCGCCCACCCAAGACGATTGTAAAGCCCACGGCCCTTGGCCCGGTCGCAAACACAGACACTAAGTTGCTGATTTGTGGTCTATTTCAAAAGGGCCGAGTTTTGGCACAGGACGGGGGCGACATTTCCGATCGGCTCCAAGAGTCGTTGCGTGTTGTACCAATGCACCCACTCGAGGGTGGCGAACTCGACGTCCTCAGGACCACGCCAGGGCCCGCGTCGACGGGTCACCTCGGTCTTGTAGAGGCCGATGATGGATGCAGCCAAAGCGTTATCGTAAGAGTCGCCTCGGCTGCCGACGGACGGCTCAATACCCGCCTCGGCGAGCCGCTCGGTGTAACGGGTCGAGACGTACTGCACGCCGCGATCGCTGTGATGCACCAATGGATCTTCTGGGTCTAGTCGGCGCTCGTGCAGCGCCTGCTCCAACGCATCGAGAGCGATGCCTGCAGTCAACGATGACGTCGCTCGCCAACCGACGATGAGTCGAGCGAAGACGTCGATGACGAAGGCGACATACACGAAGCCGCGCCACGTGGTGCTTGCGCTGTTTACTGTTGGTGATGCGTACAACATCACCAACAGTAAACAGCGCAAGCACCCGATCTAAACGCCCCGGCGCGCCAGTCTTGAGTTCGTTTGTGTTTTTGGACAGGACGGGACCAGCCGATCGTGGCAGGTCTAAACCGCGCAATCAACGCTGGATCGACTTTTTGCGGAGCACAGGCCCTCGAGGCGGGCCGATGGTTGAACGCGCACACGACCCACCAACAAGAGATCGGGTTCTGGTTCCGTCGCGGCGCTAGGCGGACTTCGCGGGGTTCTTTTTGCCGCGGGCCGTCTGTCCGCGCAGCTGCTGGATGTTCTTCTCGATGCGTTCCGCAAGCTCGCGCTCGTGCTGCAGAGTCTGCAACGTCCCCTGCGCTTCTCGCATCACGAACTCGAGACGAGCGATCCGTTCGCCCACGTCGTCGATGACCGCCTTCTGTTCGCCGACCATCTCAAGATTCACCCGCACGTCCTCAAGGAGGTGGGCGATCTGGTTCGTCTTGGCCTGCACATCGGTGACGACGGCGTGCCGTCCCTCGATCGACGCGATCTTCTGCTCGGTGTCGCGGGCCATCGACAGGAGGCTCTGCACCCCCGCGCGCACAGCCGCCACCTCGTCGCGATGCGCGGCGACGTACTCCAGGTCGGCCTTGCTTCGGGCGCTCACCTCGTGCACCCCCTCCACCTGGGTCCGCACCGCGGCGACGATCGCGTCGCGGTCGGCCAGGGCCTTGATTTTCTCCTCGACGGCCTGCTGCTGGCCGTCGAGACTGCCCAGCCGCGCCTCGACCGCCCCGACGCGCTTCTCGGCAAACGCCAGCTGCGACCGGCGCTGCTCCAACGACACGTAAATCGTCTCAACGCGTTTGAGCTGATCCTCCGCGGCTTTGGTCTGCGACACCGCGTCGCGCTGGCTGGCCTGCACGTGCGCCAGCTCGCCCACCAGCTCGTCTCTCGCCGTCCCCGCCCGTGCCAGCTGCTGGTTGAGCGACTGGATCTGCGTGAGGCGCTCCTCGGTCTCGGCGGTCAGGCTCCGGCTCGACTCGACCAGCGCGCCGAGCCGCGCCTCCTGCGAGTCGAGCGCGGCAGCGTCCTGCTGGACGGCCGTCACCTGCGCCTGCGTCTTCCCCAGGTGATCCTGCAGGATGGCGACGCGGTTCTCCATCGGCAGCACCTTCGCCTGCAGCGCCGCCACGGCCTCGACTTTCTGGTGCGCCTCCAACATCTGAGCCACGACGCCGTCGCACTGGGCCTGCAGGGTGTCGAGCTCGGTGCGGCGCGCGAGCTGCTCCGCGAGCTTGCCGTCAATGTTGACGGTGAGCGTGTGCAGCGCATCAACCCGCCCGTCGAGCTTGTCGAGGAACTGCACGCGCGCGCCCACGCGGGTGGCCTGGGCGTCGAGCTCGCCCACCACCTCGCCGAGCTTGACCGCCTGCCGGGTGCCCTCCTCGGCCTGCGCCAACTTGCCCAGCACGGTGTCGAGGCGCGCCTCGATCTCGGGCGTCCGCGCCTTGAACTCACTGATCCGGCCGATGAAGCCTTCGAGCGCCGACCGGTCCGCCCCCATCTGGTCACGCAGCCGTACGGCCTCGGCGTGCGACTTGTGGAAGTCCTGGATGTCGACCCGCAGGCGGTCGAGATCGTTCCGCGTCTGCTTCAAGCCCTCGAACTGCGTTGTCGTCTGCTTCGACAGCGCATCGACCTCCGTCAGCCGCTCGCCGAGCGACTCCAGATCGGCCTGCTTGGTGGAGAGCTCCCCCGCCCGGGCCAGCAAGCCCTCGAACGCCTTGCTCAGACCATCGACGCGCTTGCCGAGCGGCGCCAGGTGCCGCTCGCGGGCGCTCAGCACCTTGATCCGGCTCTCGGCCTCGCCCACCGACGACTGCAGCACACCCACCCGCTGCTGATAGACCTCAAGGCTCTTGTTCTCCTGCCCGACCCGATCGAGCCCGGCGCGCATCTGATCCACCAGCGCCCGCCAGTCCTTCTTGAATCGCGCGGCCTCGCGGGCCATCTCGTCCCGCACCTTGGCGGCGCCCTCCGCCCGGGCGGTCACGTCCTCGACGAGCTTTTCGACGCGCGTCACCACCTCCTCGCCGCGGGCGGCTTTCTTGAGCCCTTCGTTCAGCTTGCCGATCTGCACGTCCATCGCCCAGACCATCTCGTTGAGCCGGTTCGCCTCCACCGTGGCCCGGTCGATCGTGTGTTTCTGGCTCTCCAGCGCTTTGGCCTTCTGCGTGACATGCTCGGCCAGCGCGTTGAGCGCGGTGAGCTTGTCCTCGGTCGTCTCACTCCGATTCTGGAGTTGCATCAGCGGGCCGAGCCGGCTCTCGATGTCCTTCACCGCGGCCGTCGCCACGGAGGCATCCTCGCGCGCCGCGCGGGTCGTGTCCCGCAGCTTCGCGTAGTCCTGGCCGAGCTGTCCCGCGGTGCCACGCACCTGCTCGATCTCGCCACGAAGCCCCCCGGCCGCCTCGATCGCCTGGCGCGTCTCGGCCTTCGACTGGGCGATCTGTTTGCGCAGATCTTCGAGCACGGCCCGTTCGTGCGCCAGCGCCTCGACGCTCGCCCGCGTCTCCAGCGTCTGCGAGGAAAGGTGCTGCACTTGCTGGCGGTGCTTCTGGAGGTCGCCGTCGGGCGCCATCAGCTTCTCGGCAACCTCCTGCGCCGCCCCGGCCGTCTGCAGCATCGCCTCGACGCGTTGTTCCACCTCGTCGAACGCCTTGGTCCGGGCCTCGAGGCCGTCGATACGCGACAGCACCTCACCGAGCCGCTCGCCGATCGAATTCACCTTCTGGTCGACCGCCTTAAGCGACTTGCCGACCTGGCCCAGCTTCGAGCTGCGCGTCGAGACCTGGGTGAGCATGGCACTGAGCGCTCCCCGCTCCTCCCGCGCCGTCTCGATCAGCTTGTGGAGATCCTCCACCTGGCGCTGCGCCTTTCCGCCCCCGCCGATCCATTTGAATACGTCCATCATGTGGTCCTTGCCTTTAGTGTCCGAGCCCTGTGAGTTGCGAAGAATAGCATACCTGTCGCCTCCCCTATCGGGCGCAGGGCCGGGTCGCAACACCGACCCAGCCACACGCGGCCTCCCTGATCGGGGCAGTTTATTACTACTATATTCTATCTCTCCTGTCAATCCGGCGCGTGGGTCTTGAGTTCGTTTGTGTTTTTGGACACGACGGTGTTCCTGAAGATGTGTTTCCACGCTACGCCGGTCGAGTCCACCGAGGGGCTACCGTCCCGGCCACAATCTAGGCGGCACGGCAGTAGTAGTTGAGAATGCCTCCAAGTCGCTCTCGCGACACGATGGGGCCAACGTCCTTCGCGCTTGCCGGCAGAGGTGTGATGAGCTCGTTGCCGAGACCTTGGTGGTTCCGTTCTGTGTGATAGTGCACGACGTATTCGGTTACCGCTGTCCGCAGGTGTCCCTCACTGAGAGGTACGAAACGGTCGAGACATTCTCGACGTATGGAGAGAACGAATCTTTCCGCGTAGGCGTGGCGTTGTTGCACCGCTCTGGCTGAGAGCGAAATCCGCCTATGGTGGTGGCCGAGGTATGTTCGAGCATGAAGTATCCCAAGCGCTGCCAGTACAAGCACGCGAAGCAGAAGAAGTACCACGTTCGCAACTGGGCGGAATACAACGAAGGGCTGCGCCGCCGGGGCGATTTGACAGTCTGGTTTGACGAGGAGGCAATCGCGAACTGGAAGGCCGACAAGACCGGTAAGCCTGGCGGTCAACGGGTCTATTCAGACATGGCGATTGAAACGGGCCTGGTTGTCCGGATGGTGTACAAGCTCGCCTACCGACAAACCGAAGGCTTCTTGCACTCGATCGCCTCGCTTCTCGGGCTCGGTATCGAGATCCCGGACTACTCGCCGTTGTGTCGGCGCTCGAGGTTGCTCCGCAAGAAGCTGCGGATTCCGAAAGCCGCGAGCACTCAACCCATCCACCTGATGATCGATAGCACGGGCTTGAGGATTCATGTTGGAAACGCTCGCAAACCGCCAAAGCAGCGCGCATGGCGCAAGTTGCACATCGCCGTTGATCGCGAGACAGGGAACATTGTTGCGTCCGAACTGACGGCGTCACGAGCTCGCGACGCAACCCGAGTCCCCGCTTTGCTAACACAGATTCAAGCACCTCTACTGTCGGTGGCGGCGGACAGTGCATACGACAAGGAAGCGGTCTACGAAGCCATCGAAGCGCACAGTCCTGGACGAAGGACGCGCGTGGTGATTCCGCCGCAACGAAACGCGACGCTCAGTCAGAATTCGAACACCGCCATGCAGGAGCGCGATCGCCATATTCGTGCAATCGAAAGACACGGCCGACGTGAATGGTACAAGCTCTCAGGCTACACCAAGCGAAGCATGGTGGAGAACGCGGTCTATCGTTACAAGGCGATCATCGGGCCGGAGATGCGGGCTCGAACGTTGGCGAGGCAACGAGTTGAACACCGAATTGGGTGCGAGATACTCAACAAGATGGCTGCGCTCGGGATGCCCGATACGTACTGCGCCGGGTGACTCTGCAACCGGCACAGGGAGGTCAGCGATTTGCTCCGGGCCGTGCAACAACGCCTCTCGATGACGCGCGTCGTGGAGGACAGCACGGAGCTGATCGGAGCGTCGGTGCACGAGGAGCTCGCTCAGTTCCGTGTCGACCTCGCTAAACACATGCTCGGCGTCGTCGCCGTTGTAACCGGGGTGGCTCTAGGCACGGCGGGACTCGCGAGTCTCGTGAGCGAGCTCATCGGCAGCTGGCCCCTGACGCTGCTACTCTTCGGTGGAGTCTATCTGGTGGGCGGCGTCGGTCTTCTTTGGAGAGACTGGCGAGAAGATAGGGACTCACGTTGAAGCGCTCGAGCCGCTCGACTCGGGAGATCCGAAGCTCGCTCGCAACGACCCGAGGACATCTCGAGGAGGACCTGCAGGAGCTCGATGACCGCGTCGAGGACATGCGGCCCTCGCACATGTTCTCGAAACACCCGGCGCTCGTAACCGCCCTCGGCGCGCTCGTCGTCGGCGTCGTCGTACGTATAACCCGGCTCTTATCGGGAAGGCACTGATACGTGCCGCCCAGTTCGGCTTGCCGTTATTCGCGAAAGCGCTGCTCACCCGAGACACCTGTGCCTTCTATTTATTCATCCGCGCGCACCAAACTTGATTAATCTCCGGTCTGCCAGCACCATGCCGGCATGATTTCGTCGTTGGTTCCCGCTCTCATCTCTACCTTCAAGGCTCGTCGCGAGCTGGCTCTCGAGAATGTCGCTCTTCGGCAGCAGCTCGCCGTCCTCCGCCGTTCCGTGAAACGGCCGCGGCTCTCGAAGGTCGACCGCGGGTTTTGGGTGCTGTTGCGCAGAATCTGGACTGACTGGGAGAGCGTCCTCGTCATCGTGAAACCTGAGACGGGTCATCCGCTGGCACCGTTGTGGGTTCAGACGATATTGGACTTGGAAGAGCCGACGGCGTAGGCCCGGACGACCAGGCGTCGCTCCCGAAATACGTGAGCTGATTCGGAACATGAGCAGGGCCAACTCTCTCTGGGGAGCTCCCCGCGTGCATGGCGAGCTGGCGAAGCTAGGCATCTCCATTTCCCAGGCAGCCGTCTCCAAGTATATGGTTCGTCATCGCACCCCACCGTCCCATACTTGGCGGAGCTTTCTCGATAATCATGCAAACGACTTGGTGTCGCTCGACTTTTTCACTTTGCCGACCGCAACCTTCAGAGTTCTGTTCGTCTTCATCGTCCTTCGCCACGAGCGTCGCCGTATCGTTCATTTCAATGTCACCGAGCATCCTTCCGCCGAGTGGACGGCGCAGCAAATGGTCGATGCTTTTCCATGGGACACGGCGTCTCGGTACCTGGTACGGGACCGAGACCAGACCTACGGAGTGTACTTCGATAGTCGCGTCGACGGTCTCGGGATCGAGCAGGTCCTTACCGCACCGCGCTCCCCGTGGCAGAATCCATTTGTCGAAAGGATGATCGGCTCCATTCGACGTGAGTGTCTCGACCATGTGATCGTCCTTGATGAGCGGCACCTGAAGCGAATCCTACGCAAATACGTCGACTACTATCATTCGTGCCGGACTCATTTGTCGCTTGAGAAGGACGCGCCTGAGCCTCGCCGGGTAGAGTCACCGGCGATGGGCAAAGTGAGAGCCATTCCAAAGGTCGGTGGTCTCCATCATTATTACACTCGACACGCCGCTGCTTGAGCCGATCCGCTCGGGACGGCTACGGGACTTCGCGCCAGCTTACACCTATACCCCTGAGTAGAGCCGACGCCGATCCTCGAAACGTCCTACATGAAGAGGACCCAAGCATCCTGGTTGCAGGCAGCTCGCTAATCTCACGCAGCTCAAGTTTATGGAAGGGACAACCTCACTCCGCGGAGGAGGTGGAGCGAAGGGGGCTGACCAAGGGAAATCCGCTGCGGCAAATCAGGTCCCGGACTCAGCGCCGGGCAGGGAGTGAATATGGACAACCCTAAACGGGCACGAAGCGGGAAAGCGCGGAAACAGCCAAGGGAGTGCGCCTACGTTCGGTCCCCTGATCTGCGAAATGCGCTGGAGCGGATACGGCAGGTAGCCTGCCGGGATAAGGGAGCACGGTTCACAAGAAAGTGAACTGGATACTCGACGCGGACATCCGTGGATTCTTCGATGCCATCGACCACGGATGGCTGATGAAAGTCGTCGAGCATCGAACGCTGCACCCGTATCCCGAACAGCGACTGCGCGTCATGACCTGAGGTAGGAGCCCAGTGCGTTAGCAGCGCTCGCTGGGATCTGTGCGGGGGGCCGCCCGTAAGGGCGGTCCCTACCGCGAAGGAAGAATCCGTCGGCAGTCCCCACGGGAAGGTGCGATGTCGTAAGCGATTGGGCGGCTTGCTCAGCTATTACCACCGCGACGCCGCATAGGAGGGTGCTTGCGCTGTTTGCTGTTGGTGATGTGTACGTATCCCTTTGCAAAAAAAGCGCTTACGCTCCATTTAGCGCGCGGCGAAGGTCGAGAGCGCTATTTTGGCTGTAATTTAATGCAGCGTAAAGTCTTAGCGTCATCTCACCAACACTTAATGGCGGAAGCACCGTTTCCCTCGCGTATCGCGTTCTCTATCCATGCATCGCCGTATTTCTTTGCCACCTCGGCAATGTAGATGGCGGTTTCAAGGGCTTCGTTCTGGCAGAAGAATAGTTTCTTCTCGCGGTTGGGATCGGTCCAGTAGGCAATCAAACGTGCGGTAGTCGGCGTCACGCCAACGTAGCCGCCCTTGCGCCACAATGCGATGCGGCGACGGATATCGTTGACGAGCTTGTTTTCTTCGATGCGGTCCTGCGTCCATTCCGTGTCGAACTGAAGCTGTTTGGACCCCTTCTTCTTTGGCCTGGCGATGGGTACGAAATACGAACTGCTCCGGCGGCCGTCGACGATCTCGTCGGTGATGCCCTCGTCGTTAAACCTGAAATGGCAAGTCGGCTCGTCGAAAGGCGAGTTGATGATCGGGTTCTCGATGACAACTTGGCTCATACCTGCGCACCTCCGGAGTGCGTAAGCTCTTGCTGCTCTCTAGAGGCCAACAAACAATGCTGCGCCTGGCCCTTGGCCGACGAAGGATGCAAGATATTTAGCCTGTGACAGTGCTTGCTCTGCTTGTTTCCCCTGAGTTTGTTGATAGGCATTGAATAGCGTAGGATTTCGGCAGCCAGCCAACGCAATGTCTCGCACAGCGCGGGCTCATGCGGCGGAAGGCGCATAAACGAGGACGCGCTTTCGCAACCTCGGATCCACCCCATATCTGAAACAGTCATGAACCGCGCAGGAAATCGCCTACTTCGTCGTCTGGGGTTGGAGAAGAATCATAGCTTTCTGCCCGTATCCCTAATTGCTCAAGGGTGAAGATGACAAAACCAGAGCATTATAAACGATCACGGTGGCGCTCTATTCGACGCTTCGTTCCGGCGAACAAATCGACCCGCCGCAGAAAGGGCCGCAACAGGACGATACCCGCATCGGCCATTTCTGAGATCGGCTCCCCGTCTGCGGTAGCCCGACCTCGATTCTGGGCCTCTCGGGCGGCCTCTTTTCCGCCGCCGCACGGCCCGGTCAGCGGCCCGCTCCCCCCTTTGGCGCGAACGTGGCACTCGAAAATCGAGATTAGAGACGAAAACCGAAAATGAGGCCAGTTCAGCCCTTCTAGCGCGTCTCTGGTGATACCTGATCCTGCAAAACCGTGCCAACGGCGCGGAAAATCTCACCCGTCTCTGCAGTGCCACAATTGGCCAGACTGGGTGGCGGATGGGGCAGTTTGGAGCTATCCGGTCTCGGCTGGAAACCATCAAGAACAGGGAAAAACAGGGAATTAACAGAGAATTTGGGCCATTATTGAGGCTGATCGGAGCGTTTTTGACGTGGTAACCATCTGTATCTCAAATGGTTAGATGGCAATTCCCTGTTCCGAAATAACAGGGAATTTGAGATGACCGAACAGGGAATTTGAAATAGGCGAACAGGGAATCGCTCTGGAAGAACAGGGAATTAAGATCACGAGCTCGCCGATGCGGCCGCCGCGTAACCCGCTTGCGAGCTGGAGTTTGAGCCTGATTTCGAGAGACGCCGTTCTTTCGGCGATGCCGGTTGGGCTGACCACGCGGGTCCTGACGTTCAGGGGCATCTTCGTGTGCACGCCGACATCCTTATTAATGGCGATGGCGTTCGCCAACACACCCGGGCCAACTAACCCTAATTGCAAAATCTTCGAAGCACGAAAACGCGAAACAGCCGCACTGGGCGCAGGCGAGAAGCTCGTGCTGGGGCACCCGCTCGCCGCCACTATAGGTGATTCTGCACGGTGTATGCAGAACCTGGAAAAGGTGCTATTCACGGGGCCAAAGACCTCAGACACGGTGACGTTTATTTGCGATTAGGGCTAACACTAGCATTCAAATACTTCTACCGCGACGACCAAGAACGTCCAGGGTTGGATCGGCGTGCTCATGACCAAGCATTCCAGCTTCCCTTGGCGAAGCAAGCGTAGACGCGTCTATACGAAACGCTCTGGCTGATGCAGGTCTTGAGTTCGTTCGTGTTTTTGGACACGACGGGTTTGCTCAGTTATTACCACCGCGCGGTGCTTGTGCTGTTTACTGTTGGTGATGTGTACGCATCCCTTTGCAAAAAAAGCGTTTACGCTCCATTTATCGCGCAGCGAAGGCCACGAGCGCTATTTTGGCTGTAATTTAATGCACCGTAAAGCCTTAGCGTCATCTCACCAACACTTAATGGCGGAAGCACCCAAGCAACTCCGTGTGAGTCGACCCAAGTTGGTGTCGTTTTTTGCGAAACAGAGCGCTGCCACCGTGCTTCTCGAAGCCTGCGGCTCGGCTCACTTCTGGGCAAGGACGTTGCGACGGTTGGGACACGACGTCGTCCTGCTCCCACCTCACCTCGTAAGGCTGTATCGACGCGGGAGCAAGAACGACCGCGCGGACACCAAAGCTTTGCTCAAGGCTTACCGGAACGAGGAGATTCTTTCGGTACCCATCAAGTCCGTGCGCCAGCACACCCTCGCCGCGCTCCATCACCTACGCTCAGGATGGCTCTCCACACGGACCGCACGCATCAATGCCGTACGCGGGATCCTGCGCGAGCTCGGACTCTTCATCCCCAAGGGCGCTCACTTCGTCGTGCCCGCCATCTCCGAGCTCGTCGAAGACGCTGATTCTGATTTGCCCGACGTGCTCCGTCCGCACCTGCGTGATGCGTGCTCCGAGATTCGAGAGCTCAAGGACAAGTGCGCTGGCATCGAGCACGAGCTCAAGGCGCTCGCCAAGCAGCTTCCTGAGGTGCAACGACTTCTCACCATTGTGAGGAGGCCCAGGCGCATCTGGGCCAGAACGTGCAAGCCTGCTTACGTTTCGCGGCACCCCGGCCTTGATTCGAGAGCGCCGTCCGATCGGAACGCACGACGTACCGCCTGACCGGGCCGCTGATCCTGATAGAATTCTGAAACTCGATAGCTATCGGAGGAAACGATGAAGTTCCTAGCAACAAGCGTAGCCATTGCGACTCTCGTGACACTGTCGGTGGAATCGCGAGCCGACGACAAGCTCGAGTCGGCGGTCAAGGCGGACTACGATGCTCACCTCGACGCGCTCTTCAAGCACTTTCACGCGAACCCCGAGCTGTCGTTCGTCGAGGTCAAGACCGCGGCGCGACTCGCCAAGGAGTTCCGCGACGCGGGTTTCGAGGTTACCGAGGGTGTCGGAAGAACGGGCGTGGTGGCCATCATGGAGAATGGCGACGGACCCCTCGTCATGATGCGTGCCGACATGGACGGACTTCCCGTGAAGGAGCTCGCCGATCTTCCATACGCCTCGACCGTCACGCAGGTCAATGACGACGGACAGGAATTTCCCGTGATGCATGCTTGCGGGCACGACGTGCACATTACCTCTCTCGTGGGGACGGCGCGACGGATGGCCGCCGAGCTCGATTCCTGGTCCGGTACGCTGATGCTCATCGGCCAGCCTGCGGAAGAGTGGAAGATCTCGGGCGCTCAGGCGATGCACCAGGATCGGCTGTGGGAGCGCTTTGGCCAGCCGGACTACGCCCTCGCCTTTCATGTGGCTGCCGACATCGAAGCTGGAAAGCTCCACGTCGCCGAGAGTGCGGCGTACTCGGGTGTCGACAGCGTGGACATCATCGTGTCCGGCATCGGCGCCCATGGCGCGAGTCCCCACCGTGGAAAAGACCCCGTGCTCATTGGAGCGCAGATCGTCGTCGCACTCCAGCAACTGGTTTCGAGAGAGCTGAGCCCGCGAGAGCCCGGCGTCGTAACTGTCGGTGTATTCCGAGCCGGCAATAAGCGGAACGTGATCGGCGAGGAAGCCGTGCTCGAGCTCACGGTGCGCTCCGACACCCAGGAAACCCGCCAGAAACTCTTGGAGGGCATCGAACGGATCGCAGTGAACATCGGCCGGGCCGCGGGACTTCCGGACGAGCGGCTTCCCCGCGTCGAGATGAAGGGAGGTGTGCCCGTCACCGTGAACGACACCACTCTGGTCAAGAGATTGGAGGCTCGTTGGCGCTCGGAGCTCGGCGATGACGCTTTCGCCGACTATCAGCGAGAAGGGATGGGCGGTGAGGACTTTCCGTTCTTGACGATGGAGCCTTACGTCCCCAGCGCCTACTTCGGGATTGGCGGCACCCCCAAAGAGAGTTTCGAAAGAGAAGCCGCAGGCGGGCCTCCGGTGCCGTCACACCATTCGCCACTCTTCGAGATCGCGCCCGATCCTGCGGTCCGAAGCGGCGTCATCTCTACCGTCATCGCGCTCAGAGAGCTGATGCCCGCGAAGAAGTAGCGGCAGCAGACAGGCGAGTTTGACGGCCGGTAGGGTCGAGGGCTGGCGCGGTGCTCCGTAGGCGCGGCCTATCTGTTTCTCCCCGTTTCCTGTGGGAGTGCCTCACTAGCCGCACCGTAAGTCCGTTTCCAGCCCCCGCCACATCGCACGCAGCGTGCGGCTTTCCCGCACTACGCGCTCCTGCACACTTCCCGCGAAGGGTTATGTGACCTATCGAGCCGGGGCGTCTTTCGGCCAATCTAGGCGTTGTTGCACCGCTCTGGCTGAGAGCGAAATCCGCCTATGGTGGTGGCCGAGGTATGTTTCGAGCATGAAGTATCCCAAGCGCTGCCCGTCCTGTGCCAAAACTCGATCCACTGGCAACGTTACAAGCGAGCAGTTGACGCAGCGTGGACGGTGGGGCCGGCGGCAACCATTGAGCAGAGCTACCCTTTGGACGGGTCATCTGCATGGTGACGACCCACCCGCCCAAGACGATTGTAAAGCCTACGGTCCTTGGCCCGGTCGCAAACACAGAAGGCTCCTTGACCAGAAGTGTGCAGGAGCGCGTAGTGCGGGAAATCCGCATGCTGCGTGCGATGCGGCGGGGGCTGGAAACGGGGACATGGTAAGGACTGAGGCACCGGCACTTGGCGAAAGCCGCCGGCAACAGCTACTCCCCTTATCTCTATCTACCGTGCCAGCCCCCGACCCTACCGGGGTCCGTGCTGGAGGGACTCCAGGCTCGAGGACTCCGGGCTCCCAAGCTAGTGATCAGCGACGGCCACAAGGGGCTGACGAAAGCGCTGGAGAAGTGGCCGGGGTGCCGGTTGCAGCGATGTACCGAGCACAAGCGCGCCAACTTGCTCCAACATTGCCCGGCGCACGCACGCCATTGTCTACGCCAACAACGGGGTCGATGCTCGCAAAGCCTATGACGAGCTCGTCGCCAAGTGGACGCCTCTCGCGCCGGCCGTCGTCCGAAGCCTAGAGGAAGCTGGCAATCAGCTGCTGACCTTCTACGAATTCCCTCGTGCCATGTGGAAATCGATTCGCACGACCAATGCTCTGGAGAATCTCAACCGCGCGTTTCGACGCCGGACGAAAACCCAAGCGTCGTTCTCCAGCGAGGAGTCCGCGGTCGCTTTGCTGTTTGGGCTTATCGCCTCTGGCCAGATTCAACTACGACGCATCGACGGCTACCAACGTCTGAGCGAGGTTCTCGAACACGTGGAGGTTGCCGCATGATCTGATACCCTGATGACGGAGTGGAGGACGCTGTTCTTTTTCCACGGACCTCAGACACATCCAGTTCGTTCGTATTTTTTTAACACGACGCAGTACCATCGATTCGATCAAGCACAGCAGCTGACGGCAACACGTCCTGATACGATTGCCCATGCAGGCCATGACCCGAGTATTTCTGCACAATAGGGCCAAACCCATGACTGAAACGTTCAAAAAACAACTGGAGGCAGTTATTGCCGAATATGAGTCGGCGCTCTGGTGCTTCCGCCATTAAGTGTTGGTGAGATGACACTAAGACTTTACGGTACATTAAATTACAGCCAAAATAGCGTTCGTGACCTTCGCTGCGCGCTAAATGGAGCGTAAGCGCCTCTTTTGCAATGGGATGCGTACACATCAACCAACAGTAAACAGCGCAAGCACCGTCGAATGGGCGTTGTTGCACCGCTCTGGCTGAGAGCGAAATCCGCCTATGGTGGTGGCCGAGGTATGTTCGAGCATGAAGTATCCCAAGCGCTGCCAGTACAAGCACGCGAAGCAGAAGAAGTACCACGTTCGCAACTGGGCGGAACACAACGAAGGGCTGCGCCGCCGGGGCGATTTGACAGTCTGGTTTGACGAGGAGGCAATCACGAACTGGAAGGCCGACAAGACCGGTAAGCCTGGCGGTCAACGGGTCTATTCAGACATGGCGATTGAAACGGGCCTGGTTGTCCGGATGGTGTACAAGCTCGCCTACCGACAAACCGAAGGCTTCTTGCACTCGATCGCCTCGCTTCTCGGGCTCGGTATCGAGATCCCGGACTACTCGACGTTGTGTCGGCGCTCGAGGTTGCTCCGCAAGAAGCTGCGGATTCCGAAAGCCGCGAGCACTCAACCCATCCACCTGATGATCGATAGCACGGGCTTGAGGATTCATGTTGGAAACGCTCGCAAACCGCCAAAGCAGCGCGCATGGCGCAAGTTGCACATCGCCGTTGATCGCGAGACAGGGAACATTGTTGCGTCCGAACTGACGGCGTCACGAGCTCGCGACGCAACCCGAGTCCCCGCTTTGCTAACACAGATTCAAGCACCTCTAGTGTCGGTGGCGGCGGACAGTGCATACGACAAGGAAGCGGTCTACGAAGCCATCGAAGCGCACAGTCCTGGACGAAGGACGCGCGTGGTGATTCCGCCGCAACGAAACGCGACGCTCAGTCAGAATTCGAACACCGCCATGCAGGAGCGCGATCGCCATATTCGTGCAATCGAAAGACACGGCCGACGTGAATGGTACAAGCTCTCAGGCTACACCAAGCGAAGCATGGTGGAGAACGCGGTCTATCGTTACAAGGCGATCATCGGGCCGGAGATGCGGGCTCGAACGTTGGCGAGGCAACGAGTTGAACACCGAATTGGGTGCGAGATACTCAACAAGATGGCTGCGCTCGGGATGCCCGATACGTACTGCGCCGGGTGACTCTGCAACCGGCACAGGGAGGTCAGCGATTTGCTCCGGGCCGTGCAACAACGCCCCACCATCGCAAAAAAGAGCTACAGATGGATAACTCGTTGCAAAGTCTACGGTTTGACACCGGCGTCCGCCGTCAACGATGCGGATGGTGGAACCACGATGTTGGCGAGCTACCTGTCCCTTCCATAAACTCGAGCTGTATGAGATTGGCGAACTGCTTACAACCAAGATGCTGACGTCGTTTTGTTGGGACCGCCCGGCGTGCCCGTATTGGTATAATGCCGGCGGCCCTGTTACCGTGTCCGTGACTGTTACGGCTGGCCGACGGAGCGGGCCATCACACGCAACTATTCTAGGAGATAAAAATGGCAATCAGAATCATTGTTGGCCTCATCTGGCTATTGGCGATTGTGCAGGGCTTGGCCGCTGAGGCAGTTCCCGCTGGGATCGTGGCCCTCGCACTGGTTGTTCTGGGCTTGGTGTATGGCGGGTTGGCGATCGACGCTGAGGACGCGACAGCCTACTTGGTATTGACTCTTGCAGTCGGTGCTACTGCAGGTGCGGACGTACTGAGTCACATCCAAGTGATTGGCGGTTCCCTGGACGCCATCGTCGATCAGGTCAGTACCTCTCTTTATGCCGGGGTCGTGACCGTGCTTGCCAAGAGGGCGCTCAAGCTCGTCAAGGGTTGAACAGACACCAAGCTGCTGATTTATAGGCTATTTCAAAAAGCCCGAGTTTTGGCACAGGACGGGATCCAAGCAGGGATGGCGACGACCAACCATGTCCAGGGCTGGCTCTGCCTCCTCATGACCGAGGATTCTAGCTTCCATTGGCGAACCAAGCCTCAGACGTCTCTGATCTGAAACGTCCCGGCGCGCCAGTCTTGAGTTCGTTTGTGTTTTTGGACAGGACGCGGTTCTGTCTACGATTCTGTGAACGCTCGGTTCTCCGAAGCCGACAGGATCACTCCTTCAGTCTAGGCGGACTTAGGAGATGCTGCCAGCATTGCCGAATCAACAGCGGGATTCCGACCAGGAGCAGATACGGAGCTAGAGCGCCAATAACCACCATATGTGGGCCGAGCAATCCTCCGACAAGGCTGAACAGTACCGCAAGCGGAGTCGCTACTCCGAGCGCGACCAGTAAAACGCTCCGCCAGGCTCCGACAACTCCTCTCAAGAGGCGCTGCGCAAGCAATCCGACCAGCACGCCACCCAGAAAAAACAGCACCAAGCCGGACAATAAGGCCGGAATCGCAAACAGCAACTCCTCTGGATTCCAGGAATCCGTGGAGCCGAACCGGACAAGGGCGACCAAGACCTGCAGAACACAAAATCCGACGCCGAACAGCACAGGCGTCTTCCAGTAATACCATCGGGAAGACGCTTTCGTGGACAGGTTAACCCTAATCGTAAAATCTTCGAAGCACGAAAACGCGAAACAGCCGCACTGGGCGCAGGCGAGAAGCTCGTGCTGGGGCACCCGCTCGCCGCCACTATAGGTGATTCTGCACGGTGTATGCAGAACCTGGAAAAGGTGCTATTCACCAGAGGCCGCTGTAGAGATCGGTGAAAAAGATGGGTGCCTTTGTGCGGTTGGGGTCCCCACTATTCAGATGCTCGTCTGAGAATGAGTAGCCGCTAGTTATGAGGCAGCTTTGTGGAAATAGACGACTTTCCGAGAGCCATGCTAAACTTTTTGACGCCGTCTAATTCGACAGGTTTAGAAGAGAGTCTTGTCTCAAGAGACACCGCATCCGATCCATCGCCGCATTCAGGCTGAAGAGCTCGTGCGCCTTCGCCGGGCGAGCGAACATCGTCGGTACGCGGCGTCCCAGCGCCGTGGCCGTATCGACCCGAACCCTCATCAAATCAACGCAGTCATCTTCGCATTGGAGCGCATTCCAGAAGGCGGCTGCATTCTTGCAGATGAAGTTGGCCTCGGCAAAACGATTGAAGCGGGTTTGGTCATTGCTCAGCTGCTCGCGGAGGGTTGGCAACGGGTCCTCCTGATCTTGCCGAAGGCCCTTCTGGGCCAATGGCAGAACGAGCTCTACACTCTCTTTGGGATCGAGACCCAGGAGGGCTCGCTGAGCCCGGACGCTTTCATCGGCCCCGGCGTGTTTCTTACCTCTCGCGATTTCGCAGGGAGTGAAAAGGGCTCGAGTCTCTTGCGGTCCGTCGAGCGTTTCGACCTATGTGTCATCGACGAGGCGCACGAGATTTTTGCGGGCATCCACAAGCGGTTTGATCGCTACGGCTTCTACAAAGAAGACTCCAAGGACGCGCAGATGGCGCATCGCGTGCGTCAGGTGTTCACCGACGTACCCAAGTTGCTGCTCACAGCAACACCCATCCAGAACTCCCTTGTGGAGCTCTGGGGCCTAACGCAATGGATCGAGCCAACGGGTACTCTGCTTGGAAACCTCGCAACCTTCCGCGAGGTGTTCTGCGACGGTGACGATCGGTCGCTCGTGGTCGACCAAGCCCATGAGCTGCGGCGACGCATCAGCCGCATTTGCCAGCGCACGCTTCGTCGCCAGGCCCAGGAGTTCTTGGACAAACCCTTTGTTGACCGCCGAGCACTTTTGCTCGAGTACCGAATGAGTCCGGAGGAACGCCAGGTCTACGACGATGTGACTCGATATCTCCTTGAGCCCAACATCTGTGCCTTTAGTGGCAATCAGAGGCAACTTCTCCTTATCAGTTTCCACCGCCTCATGGCTTCCTCGCTTGCGGCCCTGGCCGCGAGTCTGCGCAAGGTTGCGGAACGACTGGAGAAAATGCTCGCTGGCGTCACTCCGCATCGTCTCAGCGAAAGCGTCCGTGATTTCGCGTTGGATCTCGAAGACGAGCTACCCCCACTAGCCGAGGACGAGGAGACGGCACCGGCTGCGATGACCCCAGAGAAGATCCAAGACGAGCGCGAACGTGTTCAGCGCTTCGTTCAACGCGTCGAGCGCCTTCCGCGGGACGGCAAGGCCGAACGGCTCCTCGAGGCTGTCCGCCTCATCCAGGAGAGAAAAGGCAAAGGTAGCGGCAAGATCGTCATCTTTACGGAGTCACTCACAACACAGGACCACCTCAAGGACATTCTTACTAAGAGCGGTTTCGCTCCTCGAGATATCACGTTATTCCGCGGAGATAATGCGTCGCCGAGAGCCAGTGAAGCTTTGGAATGCTGGGACGAGGAAGTTGGTCAGCATATACCAAAGTACAGTCGCCCGAGCCGAAGTGTTGCTGCCCGCCTCGCGCTGGTCCACGAGTTTCAAACACGGTCCCGGATTTTCATCTCAACCGAGGCCGGCGCAAAAGGACTGAACCTTCAGTTCTGTGACACTCTGATCAACTACGACCTTCCGTGGAATCCGCAACGGATCGAGCAACGAATCGGACGGTGCCACCGATACGGTCAGACACACGACGTCACGGTCATTAACTTCGTCGCCAAAGACAACGAAGCCGAACGTCTTCTTTTTGAGATTCTCAGCGACAAGCTGGACCTCTTCGGCACGGTGCTCGACGCATCTGACGTCGTACTGCACGAAGCGTCGACATCAACGCCGGAAACGCTTACGACGGCGCTTGGTGCGGATTTCGAGTCTCGACTTCGCCGTATCTACGAACGCGCGAGAACGGTGGAGGAGATCGAGGAGGAGCTTCGCGGGTTGCGCGAAACCATGGAGGCCAAAAGGCGCGACTTCGAACAGGAGATCGATCGAACACGAGGCCTGATCGAGACACGGATCGACAAGACGGTTAGAGCTGTCTTCCGACAGATCCAGGAAGAGTTACCGAGCAGTCTTGGGTGCTTGCGCTGTTTACTGTTGGTGATGTGTACGTATCCCTTTACAAAAAAGGCGCTTACGCTCTATTTAGCGCGCAGCGAAGGTCACGAGCGCTATTTTGGCTGTAACTTAATGCAGTGTAAAGTCTTAGCGTCATCTCACCAACACTTGATAGCAGAAGCACCAAGCAGCGCGCATGGCGCAAGTTGCACATCGCCGTTGATCGCGAGACAGGGAACATTGTTGCGTCCGAACTGACGGCGTCACGAGCTCGCGACGCAACCCGAGTCCCCGCTTTGCTAACACAGATTTAAGCACCTCTAGTGTCGGTGGCGGCGGACAGTGCATACGACAAGGAAGCGGTCTACGAAGCCATCGAAGCGCACAGTCCTGGACGAAGGACGCGCGTGGTGATTCCGCCGCAACGAAACGCGACGCTCAGTCAGAATTCGAACACCGCCATGCAGGAGCGCGATCGCCATATTCGTGCAATCGAAAGACACGGCCGACGTGAATGGTACAAGCTCTCAGGCTACACCAAGCGAAGCATGGTGGAGAACGCGGTCTATCGTTACAAGGCGATCATCGGGCCGGAGATGCGGGCTCGAACGTTGGCGAGGCAACGAGTTGAACACCGAATTGGGTGCGAGATACTCAACAAGATGGCTGCGCTCGGGATGCCCGATACGTACTGCGCCGGGTGACTCTGCAACCGGCACAGGGAGGTCAGCGATTTGCTCCGGGCCGTGCAACAACGCCGGTCACCGTCTCCAACATGTCTCCAAAATGAGATGGGTGTGGCTCTTTTGGAACCGCGAGAATCGCCCATTTTCTCAGTGATCTAACCGTCCAACGGTCACTCGTCGTGAGGTTGGTCAGAGGATAACGGAATTTACTCTGGTTGTGGACCCTGAGCGGTGTCACTTTTTGCTGGACATTCGTCCCGGCGTTCGCTACGGTAGTTGTGGCAAGTAGGAAATGGGTACGAGCGGAGCGAATTTCAGCGGCAGGCGATTCAGTTCATCGGAGCTGAGCTTGATCCAGGAATTGGTCGAGAGCTGTGGCGGTCTGAGCCGGATGGAACTGGCGCGAACGGTGTGCGAGTTGCTGGATTGGAAGAGGCCGACCGGAAAGTTGAAAGCGCGGGAGTGCCGGGAGTTTCTCGAGCGGCTGGAAGGCGAAGGTCGCCTGGAGCTTCCGGACAAACGCCCGGGTAAGCCGGTCGGGACACGAACCCGAATACCGCAAACCGAGCGTGGCGAGCCGTCTGAGCCGTTGGAGGGAGAGCTGAGCGAGATTCAGCCTGTGGTGTTGGAAGTGGTGCGGAGTGACGAGCAGCGTCTTTTGTTCCGGGAGCTGGTGGACCGGCATCACTACTTGGGCCACGCGGTTCCCTTTGGCGCTCATCTGCGCTATCTGGTGTACGCATCGGCGCCGGCACGGGTGGTGGGCTGTGTGCAGTTGTCGAGTCCGGCGTGGAGGATGGCGGCACGAGATTTGTGGATTGGATGGGACGATGCCACGCGCGGGCGGAACCTGCAGCGAGTGGTTAACAACAGCCGCTTTCTGATCCTTCCCTGGGTGCGGGTGCAAAACCTCGCGAGCAGGGTGCTATCCCTGATGGCGCGACAGCTTCCATGCGAGTGGCACAGCCGCTATGGGGTGGAGCCCTTGCTGTTGGAGACCTTGGTGGATCACAGCCGCTACCGCGGCACCTGCTACCGGGCTGCGAACTGGATCGAGCTTGGAGTGACGACGGGGCGGGGGCGGATGGACCGCGAGCACCGTCGTCACGGCGCAAGCTCGAAAACGGTGCTGGTCTTGCCTCTGGTGAAGGACCCTCGCCGGGTGTTGCGGGAGAGCTGAGAGATGGCACTTTCTGCGTTCGAACTGTGCGAAGAGACGTTCGGGATGTCGAGGGACGATCTCGAGTCGATCATCGCGTTTCTACGTTCTGCCGAATCGAGGCAGATGAGCCACAGCGACGTGGAGAAGCTGGTGCGCGAGAGGAGCTACGAGCTTTCGCGTAAGTTGTTCCAGGCCCATGTCGACTCGCGCGGTCCCGGCGAGGCGGCGGCTCCGGTCCGAGGTGCGGATGGAGTGGAAAGGGACCAGGAGCGAATCCACGAGCGCGGCCTGACGACGATCTTCGGGGAAATCCGTGTCAAACGTTTCGGTTATGGAGCCGAAGGTGCAGATAGCCTGCATCCGTTGGATGCCGAGCTGAACCTCCCCCGTGAGCGTTACTCGTTCGAGCTGAGGCGGACGGCGGCAGTAGAGGTGTCAAAGGGAGCGTTCGACGAGGCGGTGGCGAGCCTTGGCCGCCACACTGGGGCGAAGGTTGGAAAGCGCCAAGTGGAGGAGCTGGCGGGTCGTGCGGCAGAGGACTTCGACGCCTTCTATGGGCAGCGCGCTCCACCGGCAGGCGATCGCAGCGCCTCGGTGCTGGCGATCACGGCGGACGGCAAGGGCGTTGTGATGCTACGCAAAGACCTGCGTGAAGCCACCAAGAAGGCGGCCGAGAAAGGCTCGCGGCGACTAGGCAAGCGGCTGACCAAGGGAGAGAAGCGGAACCGAAAGCGGATGGCCACGGTCGCGGCCGTTTATACGGTGGAGCCCTTCGTGCGCCAACCAGAAGACATGGTTCGTGTGCTGGCACCAAGCGACGAGCGAGAGAAAGACAAACGGCCTCGCCCCCAAGACAAGCGTGTCTGGGCGAGCCTAGCCAAAGAGCCCGAGGAGGTTCTCGAAGAGGCGTTCGCGGAAGCCGAACGACGAGATCCCTCACACCGCAAGAGTTGGGTCGCCTTGGTCGACGGCAACGCCACCCAACTGAAGATCCTGCACAAGCTGGCTGGCCAGCACCATGTCGAACTCACCATCGTGCTCGACTTCATCCATGTCTGTGAGTACGTGTGGAAGGCTTCGCTAGGCTTCTACGAGGAGACCGAGCCCGCCCGCCAAGTGTGGGTCCAAGAGCGGTTGCTTCGCATCCTGCGCGGTGAGGCCTGCCTGGTGGCGGCGGGGATAAGACGTAGCGCCACCCGACGAAAGCTGACGCCCGACAATCGGGAGAATGTGGATCAGTGTGCTGACTATCTGCTCAATCACGCCTCTTATCTGCACTACGACGAGTGCCTCGCCGCTGGATTCCCGATCGCTACCGGCGTGATCGAAGGCGCCTGCCGCCACCTGGTCTCGGACCGCATGGACCTCACCGGAGCGCGTTGGTCCCTCGCTGGCGCCGAAGCCGTGCTGCGGCTTCGCGCTCTCCGCTCCAGCGGAGACTTCGATGAGTACTGGCGCTTCCACGAGCAGTGCGAGTACGAGCGCAACCACGCCTCGCGCTACGCCGACGGCAAGGTCGTCCCCGTCAAAGGCCGCCACCTCAAGCGCGTCAAGTGAGATGAGCCCTTACCACTATGAGACATGCCAAACTCACCGTTCCAAAAGAGCCGCACCCAAATGAGATGCCGTCCCGGCCGTGGTGCCTTTTTCTCTCGCAACGTGTTTGATAATTCAACCCGCCCCGCGTGCTAGGAATTTGCTTCAATCTAGTCCTCCCGCGGATTGTTCCTCGGGATAGAAAATGTCTATCTGTTCAGGGACTACCTTGGTACGAAATTTCATATCGTGCGGCTTCGCATCGTGAGCGAGGCTTGGGCTATTGGCTGTAGCGTCCCTCAAGGTTCAATCGGGACTAGGTTCCACCCGTCGCTCTCGGTAAACTCGCGGGCCGAAAAACACCAGATGACTACGCGCTTGCCTTCCCAGTAATCGGGGTCGCGTTGCGCCCGCCGGAGCAAGTTGACCCGCGCAGGCGTCGCTCCGGATCCGCGCACCGCCACGAGGTCGACGGCCGTGCCGAGCTCGAGCGCGAGTTGATCGGGAAGACCTGAGCCGGTGGCGTGCATGTCGTCGCCGCTATGGAACACCAAGTTGTGACTGTCACCCAGGAGCAGGATGGGGCTCGCCGGATCAGGCGCGATGGGTCTGGCCTCGCCGCCCGCGCCTCGAACGACCCGGCGCAGACGGAGCTCCTCGCGGGCAACGCTCTCGTCCCCGAGATCTTGCCAAAGATCGCCCGCGATGGTGGTCGCGTACCACTGGTGAGCGAAATCCTCCGTATCGAGCTCTGTAAACCATGGCCGCTGCCGAACCATGTCGGCTATCGCCTTGGCTGCGAGGACACATGCGGTACCCGACCAGTGCGTATCCTGGCGGCAGTAGACGGGACCTTCTGGATGAGACCGATTATCCAGAAAAATTTCGGTGAGGTCTATCACCGTCACGTCTTCGCTTCGTAGCAGCTCGTAGAACAATTGATGCGCCGGATCGAGCCGAGGCGGCGGGCTCGGCAAGCTCAAGTTCGAGGCGAGCATGTCGGCATAGACGATGCTCTTGGGCGGCACCGGTATGAGGATGAGCTCCACGCCGATGGTGTCGAGCTGTCTTTTAAAATCGAGGATGGCCGGCAGCGGATCGGCGTTCTCCGGTTTGCGCGCGCGGCTGACGCGGGCCGCGTCTTCCCCCCAGAATGGGCCCACGCCGATGTGCCGGAGCTCGGGACCGAAGAACAACCAGCCTTCCCGGCCGCGGATGGTGATGGTTTGCGCCCGCTCGGCTTCTGCCGCCAGCGCGGCGTAATCCTCCGGCGACCCAATTTCTGAATCATCCGGCTTTTCCACGGCACAGGCCAAAAGCCCTGCGAGAGCGACGACGAGAGCAGACCGCGCGGCGGTGATGGGCCTGATGGGCATGATGCTTTCACTCCTGGCCGGCCGGCTCGGACTCGGCCCACCACGGCTGGGCCAAACGGATCGCGTCGTCCTGAAGCTCGGCACGGTTGATGCGGTCGAGCTCATCCGCGACCTCGGACCAGGGGATCATTCGGAGGCGAACGGTCTGGCCCGGCTGAAAGGTCGCGACCGGAGTCAGAACATTGTCCCGCATGCTCCACATATACACGAGGGCGTGATCGCCGGCCGCGATGCCCTCCTCGAGAACCACCTCGGCGAGATGTAGAGCCACGATATGATCCTTATAGGGCACCGTGCCGGGACGCGGCGGCGTTGCCAAATCGGCAATGATCCCCCGGACGACAATCTCTTCACCCGTCGGTACGAGGAACGTGGATGTCCCGCTTGGCGCCTCACCCGGGTCGATCAGCTTCCAGTCGCCCCGGGACAGCTCGCGCTCGGCGAACTGATAAATGACCACACGCTTGCCCGCGAGACGGTCGCGCCCCCGGCGCAGCTCGTCCGCCAGCATCTGGCGCGATGCGAAGGCGCCGCCGTCATTGCGGGTCAGCCGGTCGATCGGTCGTTCGAGCACGTAGCTCAACTGCTCCACCAGCCCGCCACTTTCACCCCATCCCATGACGCCGAGAGAGAACACATTGCTGAAGCTATCACCGAGAACGAGCACATCCGCCGAGCCGTCGGCGCGCCACGATTCACCCGACGACGTCACGATGGATCGAATCTCCACGCGCTCCGGTGGATAGGCGGTGCCCGTGCCCGATAGGTCGAGGAGCTCGGCGATATCGCCCGTGTTCGACACCTCGGTTTCCACCACCTCATAGCCCGGGGATTCCACGTTCGGCAGATCGACCTGCTCGGAGACAAAGGCGCCGAGCTGTCGAGCTATCACTTGCATCGTTTCCGGTCGCCAGTGCGTGTCGGTGGCCAGGTAAAGGGGCGTGTTGCTCCGGCGCTTCAAGTCGAGCATCACCGGGGCGGGGTCGAATACGAGCACACCCGCCTCCCGGAGCTTGCTCAAGAAGCCCTGGCGCGATGGGTTGTCGATCCAATCGTTGCGGCTCGCAAGGCGTGAGAGTTGCTCCGGATGCACTGACGGTTTGACCGGGGTGGGGACGACAATCAGCTCGATATCCCGCTCAGCGAGCTCTTCCGCGAAGGTCAGGATGGCCGATCGTGGATCGGGCTGGGGCGGCGCGGTGATGGTGTCGCCGAGCGCGGCGCGGCGGGCAAGCTGGCGCTCGCCGAGAAAACCCGGTCCGGTCACATGGTCCACGTCCGGCTTGAAGAACAGCCAGCCAGCCCTTCCCTGCCACACCTGCTCCGTACCGGCGCCGAGCATCGTAAGAAGGTTCTGTGCGCGGGGCCGGATGGCCTTGGCCAGGTAGTTCTCATGCTCCAGCCGATCGCTCAATTGGTTGATCCGCGCGAGCAGCTGTCGGTTGGCGGTGAAGAGGGACCAGCCTCGTCCTCGCGTCGTTTGGCGCTTGTCGTTCGTCGGTGTGACTGTTTTCGTCGTCATCGACGGTGAGGTGGCCAACAAGCCGGAGCCTAATTGTGCCAGCGGCCCGCCCGAGATCATTACCAGGAAACCAACCAGCAAGACGTAGGCCGTTGCCGGGCTCACCGTCGTTTGGCCGACCTCGGTCCGTGCGAGAGCCACCCGTTCGAGCTGAACGGGTGAGGTCATTCGGCGCTCTTGTGATCTCATGCCGCTTCAGAAAATGAAATAGATGAACGGATTGTAGGCTTGTGTCGCAAGCACCCCAATGGCGACACTCAGGAGAACGAGGATTACGGCCGCCTTGGTGCCCGAGATGGAACGTGTCCAATCCCAGGTCTGTGGGGCCAGCCAGGTAACGAGGGAGGCCATGGCGAACGTCGCCAGAAAATACGGCTGGTACAGCAGCCCGGATACCAGAAGCGCCGCGGGCCCCGCTTCGCCGACACCGAACATCCGGCCGAGGTACGAAATGGCGCTGGCGAGGTCGGGGCTCCGGAAGAACACCCAGGTGATCAACACGATGACAAAGGTCACCGCGATCCGAGCCCGGCGCGGGAAGTGCCCATACCAGGCGTCCTTGCCCCGTCTCCGCTCGAGCGCGAGGAGGACGCCGTGAATGCCGCCCCAGACCACGAAGTTCCAGGCGGCCCCATGCCAGAGCCCTCCCAGCAGCATCACCAGCGCCAGGTTGACATGGGTCCGAGCTTCGCCGTGGCGACTACCTCCCAGCGGTATATACAGGTAATCGCGCAACCAGGAAGAGAGCGAGATATGCCAGCGCCTCCAGAATTCGGTGATCGACGCCGACAAATAGGGCGAGTCGAAGTTCTTCGGCAATACGAACCCGAGCATGAGACCGAGACCGATCGCCATGTCGGAGTAGCCGCTGAAATCGAAGTAGATCTGAAACGCGTAGGCGGTCACGCCGTACCACGCATCGAGCGGGGTGATCGAGCCGGCGCCAAAGGCCACATCGGCGATGCTCCCGCAGGGGTTGGCCAGGAGCACTTTCTTCGCCAGACCGAGGCTTAAGAAAGCGACACCCCGGGCGAACTTCGCTACCGTATGGGATCGGCGCGCCAGCTGGTCGGCGATCTCGGAGAAGCGCACGATCGGGCCCGCCACGAGCTGCGAGAACATCGATACGTAGCAAGCGAAGTCGATTAGATTTCGGAGGGGCGTCACGTGGCCCCGATAGATGTCGATGGTGTAGCTCATCGACTGGAAGGTGTAGAAGCTGATCCCCAGCGGAAGTGTCACCCGAAAAGCCAGATCGAGCTGCAGTGCCTCCACTCCGAACCAGCTCCCGATGGCGCTGACGTTCTCGGCCGCGAAGTTGAAGTATTTGAAAAAACCGAGAAGCGAGAGGTTGGAGACCAGCGAGCCGATCAGCGCGAGACGCTGCCGACGTGAACGAGGTCCGTCGGCAGGAAGAGCAACTAAAGGACTGGCCCATTGCTCGGCGGTTCGACGCGCTGCAAACACCCGGGCCAGCCAAACCGGACCTCGCCCGACCAAGAAGAGACCGCAGAGATAGTCGACGAGCGTGGAGAAAACCAGCAAGACGACGAACAAAGGATTCGCCCACCCGTAGAACAGGTAACTGCCCAGGGTGAGGATGAGGTGTCTGGCCCGACGGGGCGCCGCGTAATAGAGACCGATCGCCGCCGGCAGGAAATAGAAAAGGAAGACGTGCGAGCTGAACACCATGAGTGATCACACGGCAAGCTCAGAGGACACGCGGCGCTGATCGTGACATCGTTCGGGCTCCCGTTTCGCGGAGATCGACTCGAGTCTCGGCGCGGTGCGAGAGCGGCGCGACAAAACTAGCGGGCTAGCGCACCTCGATGGCATCGACGGAACCCATATCGTAGTAGAGGGTGAGGAGGAAATCTTCCGTCTCCATGACGAGTCGCTGGCCTTCGAGCTCCGGGTGATCGTCGTAGGGCTCCAGCACCAGCCGATGGCGCTCACCCTTTGGACGCGCGGCCGTGTCGAGCACCTGACTGTCTCGAATGACCCAGTGCGCCGCGATGAGCTTCTGTCCATCGTAAGCGCCCTCGACCACCCCCACCACGGTGTACTCCATGGCCAACATCGCACGCTTGTAGGGGGCGATCGAAGCGGGGGTCGGCAACTGCACATCGTCCAGCACCTCGACATCGACGATCAATCGACCGGAGCCCGCCGCGGTGGCTCTTCCCGCCGGCGGCGACGTTTCGTCCTTCGGTCCGACCTCGCTCGAGTTAGTGACAAAGGCAGGGCCAGCGGGGTCGATCCACACGTCGGGATAGAACTCCTCCGAGTCGTTGTGCGTGACCTGCACCCAGCTCTCGACCGTGGTGAAGTCCGCTGCGAAACGGCCCAGGAAGATCTCGACCTGGCGCCCGCCGGCTCGGACCTTGTTCGCCCCGGGACCCACGGTGTAAGGGCCGGTCATGACCATGAACCGCGGGTGATTGGTCCATTTCGGATGATAGACTTCGAACCCCCCAACCCCCGGCGCGCCGTTGATGGTCACGCGCCATCGACGCTCCCGGTTAACGTCCACGATGGTGAGGTTTCGGTGGGACCCGTCGAAGAACCAGAACAAATGGCTGTCATCTGAGGCGAGGGCGGTCCAACACCCGTTCCCGAGCCGACGCCACGTACCCGCGTCGAGATCGGCCACCCCGGCTGCCGGCCATGGGAAGAGTCCGCCGGCGAACCGGGCGTCGCGCGACAGCTGAAAACTGTTGCCGCTGACCGGTTGCGCGTCCCACACCTGCTCTGCCGTCGACGGGTCATCGAGGAGGTGACGGGTGATGAGCCGATATGCCGGCGGGTCTCTGCCCGCTTGCTCGGAGCCGACATACACCCACTCGCGTCCGTTGCTCGGATCGCGCCACACCACGAGACCGAATCCGCTGGCCACTCGTCGTTCGTTCCCGCCATCCCAATCGACGACATAGACGCCGTCGTCGGACAGCTTCGAGAAGACCGCCCGGTCGCCCGACGGCGTGATGAGCGGCTTCGCATAGTCAGACGGCTCGGACACGATGGATCGTTCCCCCTCATTGTTCCGAGAATCGAAGCCCATGATGGCCAGTCGCTCATCGTCGTCGGTGCCATCGCCGACTTCACGCGTCCACACCGCGCGCACTCCAGCCCCGGAGAGCCGCCCCAGCTCGGAGCGTGCCCGTATGATCTCGCGAGTCAGCTGAGCGTCGGGCGCGGCCTGGGCCACTGAGGAAGACGAAGACGAAGACGTGTCGGATTGTGGATCGTTGGCTGACTCGGTACACGCGATACCATACGTGAGGAGGAACGCCGTCCAGACGCTCACCATACGTAGTCGCATCGGTCGACACCCAGTGTCCTGATTCCGAAGTCTCTTGACATCCGGGCGCATCAACGCCCTCGGTCGTCAAGACACCTCAGAATCAGGACACTAGGAGTCTTGATGACATGAGCCTCACGCGGATGTCGCGCTAATCCTCGACATTGTAACATCTTTGGGGGGACCTTCCCGGCTGCCCATCGATCCGGCGCCGCTAGGCAGGATTGGAGCCTACGCATTTACTGCTCGAGCGTTTGGATAATATCGACCGTTGACTCCTCGCTTCACCGGCGCCCACAACCGGAATCGAAGATTCTCACCGAGCCAACCGCCGCAACTAGCGGCGAAGTAGGAACTTCAATTATCTATCGAACGGCTTTTCGACGCGCAAACCCCGTGCAAGCACGCCGGAGCGCCTCCAAAAAGGCACGTTTGAGCGGCGTTGTTGCATGATTCCGACAACCCCAAAAGAATCAGCAAGTTACGTTTTTGGGGCAAAAACGCAGAATCAATGGAATCAGTGAGTTACCAGCATTCATGCAACAACGCCGATCTACGACGAGGATGGGGATGACGAGGACGCCGTCGACATCGAGCCGAGCGTGGCGTTCGATGCGGATCCCGTCCTGTGCCAAAACTCAGCCCTTGTGAAATAGCCCATAAATCAGCAGCTTAGCGACTGGGCCAAGGGCCCTTAGGCTCTACAGTTACCCAAAACCCGCGGTCGACGTTCGAGAGCCGCGGCCGTTTCACCGAACGGCGGAGGACGGCGAGCTGCTGCCGAAGAGCGACATTGTCGAGAGCCAGCTCGCGACGAGCCTTGAAGGCGGAGATGAGAGCGCGAACAAACGACGAAATCAAGCAGGCATGGTGCCGGCAGACCGGAGACTAATCAAGTTTGGGGCGCCCGGATGAATAAATAGAAGGCACAACCAAAGCCCGCCATCGTCCGATCTATACATCCCGATCTCATGGCCGTCTCGGGTGAACTCGACTTTCTCCCCGGCCAGAATGGCCCGGTTAAGCCATTCTTCCCGGTTATCCCAATTCGGAAAGACGGCGGCCAGCAGCCACATGCTGACGTAGCCATGCCAGTAGGCATCGTTCTCGTCGGTCGATGGCCGGATGGTCAGGCTGATTTCGGTAAGCCCTTCATCCGGCCCGATCATCTGGAAGTTGATGTAGGGCTTCCATACGGTCGCTTCCGTTACGGGCTCGCCCTCATAGGACGGGAACTTGTTGAACGAGGGGGTTAGACCCTCTTGCTCAAGCATGTCCGTCACAGCGCCCCTGGAGACGCCCAAGCTACGGTATTCAGCAGCCTGTATCGGGATTGATATCAGAAATAGCAGTACATAGACGGCCAAGCTGGCCTCCAGGTAGCGTAAGGGCATCTTCGCTCTCCCAAGAGCTCTTGTCAATAAGTGTGTAAAAAAGTTCAGGCAGCAGCAACCTTCGACGATTCCGTTACCCTATCTCCATCTTCAAATCGAACGCCCAGGTGAACCTCTCGCATCGGTACTGTCAAGTTGAGGCATTCAGGGGCGATCCGACCCCAAGATGTTGGCAACGCCGTGCGCTCAAGCCCCATCATCTAGCGGCCCGCTTCGAGCTTGAGGGGCGTTGTTGCACCGCTCTGGCTGAGAGCGAAATCCGCCTATGGTGGTGGCCGAGGTATGTTCGAGCATGAAGTATCCCAAGCGCTGCCAGTACAAGCACGCGAAGCAGAAGAAGTACCACGTTCGCAACTGGGCGGAATACAACGAAGGGCTGCGCCGCCGGGGCGATTTGACAGTCTGGTTTGACGAGGAGGCAATCGCGAACTGGATGGCCGACAAGACCGGTAAGCCTGGCGGTCAACGGGTCTATTCAGACATGGCGATTGAAACGGGCCTGGTTGTCCGGATGGTGTACAAGCTCGCCTACCGACAAACCGAAGGCTTCTTGCACTCGATCGCCTCGCTTCTCGGGCTCGGTATCGAGATCCCGGACTACTCGACGTTGTGTCGGCGCTCGAGGTTGCTCCGCAAGAAGCTGCGGATTCCGAAAGCCGCGAGCACTCAACCCATCCACCTGATGATCGATAGCACGGGCTTGAGGATTCATGTTGGAAACGCTCGCAAACCGCCAAAGCAGCGCGCATGGCGCAAGTTGCACATCGCCGTTGATCGCGAGACAGGGAACATTGTTGCGTCCGAACTGACGGCGTCACGAGCTCGCGACGCAACCCGAGTCCCCGCTTTGCTAACACAGATTCAAGCACCTCTAGTGTCGGTGGCGGCGGACAGTGCATACGACAAGGAAGCGGTCTACGAAGCCATCGAAGCGCACAGTCCTGGACGAAGGACGCGCGTGGTGATTCCGCCGCAACGAAACGCGACGCTCAGTCAGAATTCGAACACCGCCATGCAGGAGCGCGATCGCCATATTCGTGCAATCGAAAGACACGGCCGACGTGAATGGTACAAGCTCTCAGGCTACACCAAGCGAAGCATGGTGGAGAACGCGGTCTATCGTTACAAGGCGATCATCGGGCCGGAGATGCGGGCTCGAACGTTGGCGAGGCAACGAGTTGAACGCCGAATTGGGTGCGAGATACTCAACAAGATGGCTGCGCTCGGAATGCCCGATACGTACTGCGCCGGGTGACTCTGCAACCGGCACAGGGAGGTCAGCGATTTGCTCCGGGCCGTGCAACAACGCCGCACGTCGACACCATTATTAACCCTAATCGCAAAATCTTCGAAGCACGAAAACGCGAAACAGCCGCACTGGGCGCAGGCGAGACTCGTGCTGGGGCACCCGCTCGCCGCCACTATAGGTGATTCTGCACGGTGTATGCAGAACCTGGAAAAGGTGCTATTCACGGGGCCAAAGACCTCAGACACGGTGACGTTTATTTGCGATTAGGGTTAAATGATAAGGGTGTGGCTCTTTTGGAACCGCGAGAATCGCCCATTTTCTCAGTGATCTAACCGTCCAACGGTCACTCGTCGTGAGGTTGGTCAGAGGATAACGGAATTTACTCTGGTTGTGGACCCTGAGCGGTGTCACTTTTTGCTGGACATTCGTCCCGGCGTTCGCTACGGTAGTTGTGGCAAGTAGGAAATGGGTACGAGCGGAGCGAATTTCAGCGGCAGGCGATTCAGTTCATCGGAGCTGAGCTTGATCCAGGAATTGGTCGAGAGCTGTGGCGGTCTGAGCCGGATGGAACTGGCGCGAACGGTGTGCGAGTTGCTGGATTGGAAGAGGCCGACCGGAAAGTTGAAAGCGCGGGAGTGCCGGGAGTTTCTCGAGCGGCTGGAAGGCGAAGGTCGCCTGGAGCTTCCGGACAAACGCCCGGGTAAGCCGGTCGGGACACGAACCCGAATACCGCAAACCGAGCGTGGCGAGCCGTCTGAGCCGTTGGAGGGAGAGCTGAGCGAGATTCAGCCTGTGGTGTTGGAAGTGGTGCGGAGTGACGAGCAGCGTCTTTTGTTCCGGGAGCTGGTGGACCGGCATCACTACTTGGGCCACGCGGTTCCCTTTGGCGCTCATCTGCGCTATCTGGTGTACGCATCGGCGCCGGCACGGGTGGTGGGCTGTGTGCAGTTGTCGAGTCCGGCGTGGAGGATGGCGGCACGAGATTTGTGGATTGGATGGGACGATGCCACGCGCGGGCGGAACCTGCAGCGAGTGGTTAACAACAGCCGCTTTCTGATCCTTCCCTGGGTGCGGGTGCAAAACCTCGCGAGCAGGGTGCTATCCCTGATGGCGCGACAGCTTCCATGCGAGTGGCACAGCCGCTATGGGGTGGAGCCCTTGCTGTTGGAGACCTTGGTGGATCACAGCCGCTACCGCGGCACCTGCTACCGGGCTGCGAACTGGATCGAGCTTGGAGTGACGACGGGGCGGGGGCGGATGGACCGCGAGCACCGTCGTCACGGCGCAAGCTCGAAAACGGTGCTGGTCTTGCCTCTGGTGAAGGACCCTCGCCGGGTGTTGCGGGAGAGCTGAGAGATGGCACTTTCTGCGTTCGAACTGTGCGAAGAGACGTTCGGGATGTCGAGGGACGATCTCGAGTCGATCATCGCGTTTCTACGTTCTGCCGAATCGAGGCAGATGAGCCACAGCGACGTGGAGAAGCTGGTGCGCGAGAGGAGCTACGAGCTTTCGCGTAAGTTGTTCCAGGCCCATGTCGACTCGCGCGGTCCCGGCGAGGCGGCGGCTCCGGTCCGAGGTGCGGATGGAGTGGAAAGGGACCAGGAGCGAATCCACGAGCGCGGCCTGACGACGATCTTCGGGGAAATCCGTGTCAAACGTTTCGGTTATGGAGCCGAAGGTGCAGATAGCCTGCATCCGTTGGATGCCGAGCTGAACCTCCCCCGTGAGCGTTACTCGTTCGAGCTGAGGCGGACGGCGGCAGTAGAGGTGTCAAAGGGAGCGTTCGACGAGGCGGTGGCGAGCCTTGGCCGCCACACTGGGGCGAAGGTTGGAAAGCGCCAAGTGGAGGAGCTGGCGGGTCGTGCGGCAGAGGACTTCGACGCCTTCTATGGGCAGCGCGCTCCACCGGCAGGCGATCGCAGCGCCTCGGTGCTGGCGATCACGGCGGACGGCAAGGGCGTTGTGATGCTACGCAAAGACCTGCGTGAAGCCACCAAGAAGGCGGCCGAGAAAGGCTCGCGGCGACTAGGCAAGCGGCTGACCAAGGGAGAGAAGCGGAACCGAAAGCGGATGGCCACGGTCGCGGCCGTTTATACGGTGGAGCCCTTCGTGCGCCAACCAGAAGACGTGGTTCGTGTGCTGGCACCAAGCGACGAGCGAGAGAAAGACAAACGGCCTCGCCCCCAAGACAAGCGTGTCTGGGCGAGCCTAGCCAAAGAGCCCGAGGAGGTTCTCGAAGAGGCGTTCGCGGAAGCCGAACGACGAGATCCCTCACACCGCAAGAGTTGGGTCGCCTTGGTCGACGGCAACGCCACCCAACTGAAGATCCTGCACAAGCTGGCTGGCCAGCACCATGTCGAACTCACCATCGTGCTCGACTTCATCCATGTCTGTGAGTACGTGTGGAAGGCTTCGCTAGGCTTCTACGAGGAGACCGAGCCCGCCCGCCAAGTGTGGGTCCAAGAGCGGTTGCTTCGCATCCTGCGCGGTGAGGCCTGCCTGGTGGCGGCGGGGATAAGACGTAGCGCCACCCGACGAAAGCTGACGCCCGACAATCGGGAGAATGTGGATCAGTGTGCTGACTATCTGCTCAATCACGCCTCTTATCTGCACTACGACGAGTGCCTCGCCGCTGGATTCCCGATCGCTACCGGCGTGATCGAAGGCGCCTGCCGCCACCTGGTCTCGGACCGCATGGACCTCACCGGAGCGCGTTGGTCCCTCGCTGGCGCCGAAGCCGTGCTGCGGCTTCGCGCTCTCCGCTCCAGCGGAGACTTCGATGAGTACTGGCGCTTCCACGAGCAGTGCGAGTACGAGCGCAACCACGCCTCGCGCTACGCCGACGGCAAGGTCGTCCCCGTCAAAGGCCGCCACCTCAAGCGCGTCAAGTGAGATGAGCCCTTACCACTATGAGACATGCCAAACTCACCGTTCCAAAAGAGCCGCACCCAAATGATAAGGGTGTGGCTCTTTTGGAACCGCGAGAATCGCCCATTTTCTCAGTGATCTAACCGTCCAACGGTCACTCGTCGTGAGGTTGGTCAGAGGATAACGGAATTTACTCTGGTTGTGGACCCTGAGCGGTGTCACTTTTTGCTGGACATTCGTCCCGGCGTTCGCTACGGTAGTTGTGGCAAGTAGGAAATGGGTACGAGCGGAGCGAATTTCAGCGGCAGGCGATTCAGTTCATCGGAGCTGAGCTTGATCCAGGAATTGGTCGAGAGCTGTGGCGGTCTGAGCCGGATGGAACTGGCGCGAACGGTGTGCGAGTTGCTGGATTGGAAGAGGCCGACCGGAAAGTTGAAAGCGCGGGAGTGCCGGGAGTTTCTCGAGCGGCTGGAAGGCGAAGGTCGCCTGGAGCTTCCGGACAAACGCCCGGGTAAGCCGGTCGGGACACGAACCCGAATACCGCAAACCGAGCGTGGCGAGCCGTCTGAGCCGTTGGAGGGAGAGCTGAGCGAGATTCAGCCTGTGGTGTTGGAAGTGGTGCGGAGTGACGAGCAGCGTCTTTTGTTCCGGGAGCTGGTGGACCGGCATCACTACTTGGGCCACGCGGTTCCCTTTGGCGCTCATCTGCGCTATCTGGTGTACGCATCGGCGCCGGCACGGGTGGTGGGCTGTGTGCAGTTGTCGAGTCCGGCGTGGAGGATGGCGGCACGAGATTTGTGGATTGGATGGGACGATGCCACGCGCGGGCGGAACCTGCAGCGAGTGGTTAACAACAGCCGCTTTCTGATCCTTCCCTGGGTGCGGGTGCAAAACCTCGCGAGCAGGGTGCTATCCCTGATGGCGCGACAGCTTCCATGCGAGTGGCACAGCCGCTATGGGGTGGAGCCCTTGCTGTTGGAGACCTTGGTGGATCACAGCCGCTACCGCGGCACCTGCTACCGGGCTGCGAACTGGATCGAGCTTGGAGTGACGACGGGGCGGGGGCGGATGGACCGCGAGCACCGTCGTCACGGCGCAAGCTCGAAAACGGTGCTGGTCTTGCCTCTGGTGAAGGACCCTCGCCGGGTGTTGCGGGAGAGCTGAGAGATGGCACTTTCTGCGTTCGAACTGTGCGAAGAGACGTTCGGGATGTCGAGGGACGATCTCGAGTCGATCATCGCGTTTCTACGTTCTGCCGAATCGAGGCAGATGAGCCACAGCGACGTGGAGAAGCTGGTGCGCGAGAGGAGCTACGAGCTTTCGCGTAAGTTGTTCCAGGCCCATGTCGACTCGCGCGGTCCCGGCGAGGCGGCGGCTCCGGTCCGAGGTGCGGATGGAGTGGAAAGGGACCAGGAGCGAATCCACGAGCGCGGCCTGACGACGATCTTCGGGGAAATCCGTGTCAAACGTTTCGGTTATGGAGCCGAAGGTGCAGATAGCCTGCATCCGTTGGATGCCGAGCTGAACCTCCCCCGTGAGCGTTACTCGTTCGAGCTGAGGCGGACGGCGGCAGTAGAGGTGTCAAAGGGAGCGTTCGACGAGGCGGTGGCGAGCCTTGGCCGCCACACTGGGGCGAAGGTTGGAAAGCGCCAAGTGGAGGAGCTGGCGGGTCGTGCGGCAGAGGACTTCGACGCCTTCTATGGGCAGCGCGCTCCACCGGCAGGCGATCGCAGCGCCTCGGTGCTGGCGATCACGGCGGACGGCAAGGGCGTTGTGATGCTACGCAAAGACCTGCGTGAAGCCACCAAGAAGGCGGCCGAGAAAGGCTCGCGGCGACTAGGCAAGCGGCTGACCAAGGGAGAGAAGCGGAACCGAAAGCGGATGGCCACGGTCGCGGCCGTTTATACGGTGGAGCCCTTCGTGCGCCAACCAGAAGACGTGGTTCGTGTGCTGGCACCAAGCGACGAGCGAGAGAAAGACAAACGGCCTCGCCCCCAAGACAAGCGTGTCTGGGCGAGCCTAGCCAAAGAGCCCGAGGAGGTTCTCGAAGAGGCGTTCGCGGAAGCCGAACGACGAGATCCCTCACACCGCAAGAGTTGGGTCGCCTTGGTCGACGGCAACGCCACCCAACTGAAGATCCTGCACAAGCTGGCTGGCCAGCACCATGTCGAACTCACCATCGTGCTCGACTTCATCCATGTCTGTGAGTACGTGTGGAAGGCTTCGCTAGGCTTCTACGAGGAGACCGAGCCCGCCCGCCAAGTGTGGGTCCAAGAGCGGTTGCTTCGCATCCTGCGCGGTGAGGCCTGCCTGGTGGCGGCGGGGATAAGACGTAGCGCCACCCGACGAAAGCTGACGCCCGACAATCGGGAGAATGTGGATCAGTGTGCTGACTATCTGCTCAATCACGCCTCTTATCTGCACTACGACGAGTGCCTCGCCGCTGGATTCCCGATCGCTACCGGCGTGATCGAAGGCGCCTGCCGCCACCTGGTCTCGGACCGCATGGACCTCACCGGAGCGCGTTGGTCCCTCGCTGGCGCCGAAGCCGTGCTGCGGCTTCGCGCTCTCCGCTCCAGCGGAGACTTCGATGAGTACTGGCGCTTCCACGAGCAGTGCGAGTACGAGCGCAACCACGCCTCGCGCTACGCCGACGGCAAGGTCGTCCCCGTCAAAGGCCGCCACCTCAAGCGCGTCAAGTGAGATGAGCCCTTACCACTATGAGACATGCCAAACTCACCGTTCCAAAAGAGCCGCACCCAAATGATAAGTGATCGGGTTCGCCGGTACATCCAGGCGAACTGACACCAGCATTCAAATGCCGTCGTGTCCAAAAATACAAACGAACTCAAGATCGGCTCGCCGGGATGTTTCGGAATAGACGTGTATACGCTGGGTTGGCCGATGGGAGCTAGAATCCTCGGTCATGAGGACGCCGCTCCAGCCCTTGACACTGTTGATGGTTGCCGTCGCTGGTTGGATCCAGCGTGACCAACAGGCCTGTCGTCCGCAAAAAAGAAGATCGCAACTCGCTGCGACAGAACTGGGAAGGCGATGCTCGTGAAATCGATCTCGAGGCGTCGTTGATATCCTGAACTGGCTTCCTCCCCAGGACGAGAAAGACAAACGTCCCGCGCGAACCGAGCACTCTTCTGCAGCCAAGACCATTCCGCCAATGAACTCCAAGGCAATCTCGCCGCACACGCTGCGACACACCGCCGCCATGAATCTGCTCCAGGCGGGTGTGGATCTAACGACGATCAAGTCGTGGCTTGGCCACGCTTCCGTCAACACCACTCACCAATATGTCGAGGCCAACTTAGAAATGAAGCGCCGCGCTCTAGAGAATTGCAAAATAGCCGAAGCCGAACTCGCTCCCTATCGACCCACCGACAAGGTTCTTGCACTGCTTGAGACGCTCTAAACTTATGTTGCGCAAATCGAGCTCGTGTGCCTTTAGCTACACCGGCTTACGGGGCCTACTCTACATAAATCAGCGCGCGCCAATCGCGTGCGACGCACCTACCTAGACCAGATGCCCTCGGATGGCGAGGCCGAGCCTACTCCCTCGCCACGCGCTCACAATAAGAAACGTCCCAGACGACCCGACTGGCCCGTCGTGACGATTGAATCAGCTTGCGGACGCGCGCCTAGCGCGAGAAGACGACCCCGCCCTCCACCATCGTGAGATGAATGCGCTCGGCCATTTCGAAGCACATCTCGGGGTTTCGCTCGAGCTCGTAGATGTCCTCGAGGTCGAGAACGACGAGATCGGCCACCTTGCCAATTTCGAGACTTCCTTTGAACTCTTCTTCGTAGGTGAGGTACGCACCGTTCCACGTGTACGATCGAAGAGCGTCCTCGATTCCGATCGTTTCGTCAGCGCCGAACACTTGCCCGGTCTTTTGATCCTTTCGCGTCAAGAGCGCGTAGAAGCCCATCCACGGGTTGTGCGTCGTGACGCCGTAATCCGAGCCCGACGCCATGATGACGTTTCCCTCAGTGTAGCTTCGGAACGGCTGGAGGCGTTCCATGCGCGCCCGGCCGGAATTCGTGGCAAACGAATAACCTTGCTGCCAGTTGAAGACGGGGTTCGTCGCGGCGACGATGCCGTACTCGGCCATCTCTTCGAGCACTCTCGTTTTCGGCTCGATGGGAAAGTAAGCGTGGATGATGCTCCAACGCAGGTCGGCGTCTGGTCGACTCGCTCGCGCTTCGTCGAGAAGCTCTTTATAGAGGTCGACGGTCTGACGCATGGCCTGATCGCCCGTGTTGTGCGTGTGGAGGTCCCAGCCTAGCTCGAGCGCGGCGCGATACTGTGCCTCGCGAACATCGTTGTCGGCGACGACGGGGTAGCCGAAATTCCGTTCGCCCTCGAGCTCTTCCCACATCGCGAAGGGCTCGGAGACCCAGGCGCTTCTCGTGCCGACACCACCGTCACTGTAGACCTTGATGCCGCGCCACCTGAGAAAACGATCGCCGATGTTGTTGATCTTGAGACGGTCCAGATGAGCTCGGATTTCAGCTGGGGAATGCCGATTGAACGTGCCTTCGTAGACGGCCCCTATGCGCAAATCGAGATAGCCTCGGTTCTTAGCTTCCTGATATACCTGAACGTTGTGGCCCATTCGGGATGACGGATCGATGATGCTCGTGACGCCCAGCCGCAGCATCTCTTGCACACCGAGTCGAACACTTTCTACATCGTCGTCGAACGAGAGCGGCGGCGGCCGTTTCGTGACCAGCCGGGAGCCTTTCGATCCGAGAAAAACTCCAGTCGGAACCTCGCGCGTCTCTTCGCGTCCGTCGATCACGAGCGATCGCTCCGCGCGATAGACTTTGTCCTCGAACGTGAAGTCTTCAGGGTCTTCCAACCACCAGGCCGGCCAGGTTTCGGGCTCGGTGTCCACGATGCCCATGAGCCGGAACGTTTCCGTGTTCACGGCAACACCTCGATAGACTCGGTAGATCGCGACAGGGTTGTCGGGAGTAACCGCATCAAGCTGCCACCTCGTGACCATTTCCGGATACTTGTACTGATCCCAGCGGCGTCCGGTCAGCCATTCGCCTGGAGCGAGCCTCCGGCGCTTCTTCACGCGCCGCACGGCGTCTACGATCTCCGCGGCGCTCTCCGCGTAGGACAGCTCGACTTCGTACGCAACGTCGTGACCGAGCCCCAGAAAATGAATGTGCGAATCCTGAAGGCCGGGAATGACGACACGCCCCTCAAGGTCCGAGACATGCGTATCGTCGCCTCGGTGCGTGAGAACGGCATCCGTCGCGCCGAGAGCGATGATGCGCCCGTCCTTGATGGCGACGGCCTCGTAGATCGAGAAGTCGTCGTCCACGGAAACGACGCTTCCGTTCGTCAAGATGGCGTCTGCGTGCGGCGTCCATTGCGCGGCGGCGACGCCAGCTAGCAGGAGCAAACCGAAAGTGATCGAGCAACTCTTCATGCGTTTCGTCCTCGTGGAGCGATTCTATACAACTCGCGCCGGGCAGATCACTCCGAGAAACCTCCCCAAGAATCCGCCTGATACGTTCCTGAATGAGATCGCATTTCGCGATCTCGAGAACGTTGGCGTTTTCCATGACGAGGCGGTTGACGTACACGGCGCCCCATCAGGGTTTTCTTCTCGGCATCATTTCATCACGTATGGCCGATTGATAAACAAAGGCGGCAATGATCGCCGCATTGTGTTTCAACGTGTCCTCTGAAACGTAATCAACGACATCCATATTGGTGTGTATCTGTGTAGTGAAATACTGCTCTGGATCCTGAATCCATGAGTACGCGGGGATGTTCAGGGCGTCGAAACCCACATTGTCGGTGCAACACGGCGTTGTTGCACCGCTCTGGCTGAGAGCGAAATCCGCCTATGGTGGTGGCCGAGGTATGTTCGAGCATGAAGTATCCCAAGCGCTGCCAGTACAAGCACGCGAAGCAGAAGAAGTACCACGTTCGCAACTGGGCGGAATACAACGAAGGGCTGCGCCGCCGGGGCGATTTGACAGTCTGGTTTGACGAGGAGGCAATCGCGAACTGGAAGGCCGACAAGACCGGTAAGCCTGGCGGTCAACGGGTCTATTCAGACATGGCGATTGAAACGGGCCTGGTTGTCCGGATGGTGTACAAGCTCGCCTACCGACAAACCGAAGGCTTCTTGCACTCGATCGCCTCGCTTCTCGGGCTCGGTATCGAGATCCCGGACTACTCGACGTTGTGTCGGCGCTCGAGGTTGCTCCGCAAGAAGCTGCGGATTCCGAAAGCCGCGAGCACTCAACCCATCCACCTGATGATCGATAGCACGGGCTTGAGGATTCATGTTGGAAACGCTCGCAAACCGCCAAAGCAGCGCGCATGGCGCAAGTTGCACATCGCCGTTGATCGCGAGACAGGGAACATTGTTGCGTCCGAACTGACGGCGTCACGAGCTCGCGACGCAACCCGAGTCCCCGCTTTGCTAACACAGATTCAAGCACCTCTAGTGTCGGTGGCGGCGGACAGTGCATACGACAAGGAAGCGGTCTACGAAGCCATCGAAGCGCACAGTCCTGGACGAAGGACGCGCGTGGTGATTCCGCCGCAACGAAACGCGACGCTCAGTCAGAATTCGAACACCGCCATGCAGGAGCGCGATCGCCATATTCGTGCAATCGAAAGACACGGCCGACGTGAATGGTACAAGCTCTCAGGCTACACCAAGCGAAGCATGGTGGAGAACGCGGTCTATCGTTACAAGGCGATCATCGGGCCGGAGATGCGGGCTCGAACGTTGGCGAGGCAACGAGTTGAACACCGAATTGGGTGCGAGATACTCAACAAGATGGCTACGCTCGGGATGCCCGATACGTACTGCGCCGGGTGACTCTGCAACCGGCACAGGGAGGTCAGCGATTTGCTCCGGGCCGTGCAACAACGCCGAGCCGAGACACAACGGGGAGACTCGAACGCCGGTCCGTCCCAATACCCGGTAGTCCAAGATGACACCCTCCTTGGGGCGAGAGTGTATCGCGCCGTGCCCGCGAGCGGGAAACTCGCACACCTCGCTTGGAAGAGTTGCCTCAGCGGATCAACAGAATTCGCTCGTTGCGCGGATAGAGCAGCTCGACGCCATGTGCGGTGACGATCGTGTTGTCTTCGAAGTTGATCCTCAGGCGCCTGCCGCCGAACGAGGGCATGGCCCTGTGGATGATGAACTCGAAGGAGAAGATGTTGTTCGGCTGGATCACCAGGTTCGCGCGCCCCTTTCGAAACGGTGCGATGGAGGGGCCCACGGCTACCTGGCTGTTGCCCGTGTTGCCGACGACGTGACAGTCGATCGAGATGCCCGTCACGTCTGGCCGATCGAAGCTCTCGACGATCTGACGATCGGTGGCACCGTCGTTCACGAACGGTGTGTAGGCGAATCCGGCCTCTTCGAGTGCGCCTACCATGGCCTCGAGCGTTTCGGCGGCGGTGCGGCCGACCTTGATGTTCTGGCGCATGATATCGCGTGCCCGACGCCCCTCGTCCCACGCGTGCTGGATGTCTCCCGGCACGGACGTCGCCCCTTCGCCCAAGAGGTAGGCGTTACGCTTCATGTCGGTACCGAAGTTCAAGTACTTCACGCCCATGTCGAAGGACAGTAGATCGCCTCGTTGAAAGGCGTACTGGCTGGAGCGATATTCGGATGGCTCGGCGACAGTTGAGTGGATGACCCTCGGCATGCTTCGGCCAAAAGAAGAAGTGAGTCCCCGTACCAGAAGTTGATCCCGGACCCACCAAAACACGTCCTCCCCCGTCGTAATGCCCGGCGTGATGACTTCGCGCGAGAGAGCCTGTTCCAGGATCCGGCGCGTCATCTCGCCGGCGTTGGCGAATGCGACGATCTCGGACTGAACGCGACGGACGCGGAAATCCGTGATGAGATTCTCGCTGGAGACGAGCCGATCCGCGTATTTTCTTCCCAGGGTCTCGACGAGCCGTTGGTAGCCGGAGTGCGAGAGACCGTCGGCGGCGGCCAGCCACGCCGAAGTGTTCACGGCGATGCGTTCCGGATCGCGCTCCTGCACGAACTGCCGTAGCTCTGTCGACTCGTTTGCCGGGTACCACGCATCCCAGTCGGACCAGGCGAAGATGTCGTACGCGCCGCTGGTGTACATGCCTTGCCCACGCCCCGCGAGCACCGCGCGCTCGATCCGGTCTCCACCCCGATCGGTGAAAACGAAGTAGCCGGCGGTGCCCCCCAAGTCGAGCGCCAGCGCGTCTGGATCTCCATCACGGATGACGTGAATCCACATGTCGATGCCATTGTCACGCATCGCACCAGGCAGGACGATGTCGAACTTTTCCCGCTGAATCAGATCCAGCAGATCGGCGCGGGCACGGGCCTCCTGCGCCGTTGCGTCGAGGGCCGTGGTGAGATATGCGAGCAGTACCAGTATCCGCGTCTTCTGCATGGTCCTTCTCCTTGTGGAATGCAATGCCTCGGTTTCCCCTGCGGTTTCCGGACCCGCAAGGTATCCGAATTTCGTTGTAGGATGGCCTCCGGTAGAACTCCAATGACAAGCCCCTCAGCGACGAAACGGAGACAGAGCAAGTCAGGGCATCAAGAGAACATCAGATCATAGATGCCAGGGACTACGCATGTAAAAAGGAGGCATCCACGCAATGTCGATGCGAGAAACCCGTCGGAGTTTCCTCTTCCGCAGGGGTACTGTCAAATTGAGCTGGCGGCTGGCAGAATGTGCCAATGAACAGCAAGTCGCCGAGCTACCACGGATATCGATTTCCGCCCGAAATCATCAGCCACGCGGTCTGGCTCTATCACCGATTCTGTATGAGCTTTCGAGACGTGGAAGATCTGCTCGCACAGCGCGGCATCACGGCTTCCTTCCTGGATAGCGCGCGGCGGCTGGGTCACCATGGGCGTCGTTTTCTTCACTCTACGTGGGCGCGACGATCTACAATCGGCGTCAGACTTCACATGAGACGAACCGCTTCCAGTTCGTTCCCCCGAATATTGCTGGTTTGCGTGCTCGTCAATGGACCCGCGGGGGTTTCTCACGCGGAGCCGGCGGAAGTGTACGAGTCGGCCCGCCATAGCTTTCGGGTCGTCACGGCGTTGTTGCACGGCCCGGAGCAAATCGCTGACCTCCCTGTGCCGGTTGCAGAGTCACCCGGCGCAGTACGTATCGGGCATCCCGAGCGCAGCCATCTTGTTGAGTATCTCGCACCCAATTCGGTGTTCAACTCGTTGCCTCGCCAACGTTCGAGCCCGCATCTCCGGCCCGATGATCGCCTTGTAACGATAGACCGCGTTCTCCACCATGCTTCGCTTGGTGTAGCCTGAGAGCTTGTACCATTCACGTCGGCCGTGTCTTTCGATTGCACGAATATGGCGATCGCGTTCCTGCATGGCGGTGTTCGAATTCTGACTGAGCGTCGCGTTTCGTTGCGGCGGAATCACCACGCGCGTCCTTCGTCCAGGACTGTGCGCTTCGATGGCTTCGTAGACCGCTTCCTTGTCGTATGCACTGTCCGCCGCCACCGACACTAGAGGTGCTTGAATCTGTGTTAGCAAAGCGGGGACTCGGGTTGCGTCGCGAGCTCGTGACGCCGTCAGTTCGGACGCAACAATGTTCCCTGTCTCGCGATCAACGGCGATGTACAACTTGCGCCATGCGCGCTGCTTTGGCGGTTTGCGAGCGTTTCCAACATGAATCCTCAAGCCCGTGCTATCGATCATCAGGTGGATGGGTTGAGTGCTCGCGGCTTTCGGAATCCGCAGCTTCTTGCGGAGCAACCTCGAGCGCCGACACAACGTCGAGTAGTCCGGGATCTCGATACCGAGCCCGAGAAGCGAGGCGATCGAGTGCAAGAAGCCTTCGGTTTGTCGGTAGGCGAGCTTGTACACCATCCGGACAACCAGGCCCGTTTCAATCGCCATGTCTGAATAGACCCGTTGACCGCCAGGCTTACCGGTCTTGTCGGCCTTCCAGTTCGCGATTGCCTCCTCGTCAAACCAGACTGTCAAATCGCCCCGGCGGCGCAGCCCTTCGTTGTATTCCGCCCAGTTGCGAACGTGGTACTTCTTCTGCTTCGCGTGCTTGTACTGGCAGCGCTTGGGATACTTCATGCTCGAACATACCTCGGCCACCACCATAGGCGGATTTCGCTCTCAGCCAGAGCGGTGCAACAACGCCGCTTCTTGCGGAGCAACCTTGAGCGCCGACACAACGTCGAGTAGTCCGGGATCTCGATACCGAGCCCGAGAAGCGAGGCGATCGAGTGCAAGAAGCCTTCGGTTTGTCGGTAGGCGAGCTTGTACACCATCCGGACAACCAGGCCCGTTTCAATCGCCATGTCTGAATAGACCCGTTGACCGCCAGGCTGGTGCTTCCGCTATTAAGTGTTGGTGAGATGACGCTAAGACTTTACGGTGCATTAAGTTACAGCCCAAATAGCGTTCGTGACCTTCGCTGCGCGCTAAATGGAGCGTAAGCGCCTTTTTTGCAAAGGGATGCGTACACATTACCAACAGTAAACAGCGCAAGCACCCGTAGGTGGCGGCTTGCTCGGCCTGTTTGTCCTTCCATTTGCGGCCACCTCGCTCTGGCTCCGAAATGTAGCTCCGGTATTCTTGTTCGACCAGCTCAACCAGGATGTCGTTGCCGTGATAGCCCTTGTCCCCGACCACTTCGCGACCCGCGTCTTCATGTATTCGTTCACAACATTCCGCGTTGTTCGCGAGCTCTTGCAGATTTGACTGCGCTTTTTCCAGCGTATCCGGTAGGCTCTTTGTGTCACCCTTCGCGCCTCCGTGAAGCGTCACGGCAATTACCGCACCTTCCCCGCTCATGTCCACAGCATGCTCGGCTTTGTGCGCCATATCCGTGCCCCCGCTCTTCATTTTCATGATCTCCGCATCCGGCTCGTTCGGATTCACCCACTCCTTGTTCGACCCTTTCTTTGGCCGCTTCTTGTCCAACTTTGCAATGTCCGCTCGGCTCGGCTCTTCGATACCACTCTTGCGCGCAAGCTCCTTCAAATACGATTCGTAGCTTTCCCCCGTGTCTCGACGAACGATTGACCGAAGCGCCGCATTCGCTTCCAGCGTCGTCGCGTCCACACCCAGTGTCTTGCCATCTATCATCCCTCTCGACGCTAGAACTTCTAGCACCCATCCAAATACAGATTCGTGAACTTCCAGCGGAAGTCGATTCCGTATCCGAGACAGCGACGAATGGTCCGGCGTTCGCTCTTCCATTCCAAGGCCAAGAAACTGGCGCAAAGACAGTGAGTCCGAACACCGCCAGCAGATCCCGCGCTCTGAATCGATGCGCTCAAAGTAGCCGATCAACAGCATTCGAAAATACACACCCGGCGGTATGCTCGGCCGACCTTGCTTCTTCGCGTAATACGGCGAGCATTTCGACTCCACAAACGAGTCAAACTCTTCCTCTCGAAGTACCCGCTCGAGTTCCTCATAAAAAGGATGACCAGGACTCGACGCAACCGCATCGTGTGGAATCCATAAAGTCTCTTGGCAACTTTTCTTTTTCTTCTTCATCGACATGCGATGCAATTTTACATCGTCATCGAATGAGTCTTCAGAGAAATATCGCGACCGAATACGACTTTTTCAACGGGCTGCTAGACCGGGTCCAATGATGTCTTTGCGGTCTTCGGCGCGGACTCGATAGAACTTCTCGAACAGTCGAGGTAGCGCTTCTTTCGGAATGCCGAGCCCGGTGTCCTGAACCGAGACCGCGACGATCCCGTTTTGCTCGGCGACCGCGACGCCGGCGGAAGCGCCCTTCGGGCTGTACTTGATGGCGTTCGATAGCAGGTTGATGAGGAGCTGCTCGATGAGATTGCGGTCGCCGAATACCTCGGAGAGGCCTCCGGGGTCCGGTCTGTATTGCAGCGAGATGCTCTTCTCGTCGGCCAGCGGTTTGAGGTCCGCGAGTGCATTTTGAATGAGCTTGTCGATATTGACGGGCGTTTTCGTGATGACTTGGCGCCCCGACTCGATGCGGGTAATGTCGAGGAAGTCGTTCACGAGGTTGACCAGTCGATTCGACTGACGATTGATGATCTCGAGAAACTCCGACCCTTTTTCGTTGTCGATACCGCCTTTGAGCAAAATCTGGGCGAAGCCCCGTACCGTCGCGAGCGGCGTGCGAATCTCGTGCGTCACCATAGACATGAGATCCGTCTTCATCTGATCCATTTCCTTGAGTTGGGTGATGTCGGACAGCACGGCAACGATCCCCTGAACGAGGCCGTCGGAGCTCCTGACAGGACCTAGAGACAAGGTGTAAAAGCGCGTCGTCGGAAGAGAGAGCTTGATATCCGCGGTAAAGATCTCTCCGCGCTCGACGATCTTGCGGAACTTCTCTTGCATCTCGGCGTAAGGGATCTCCTCGAAGCGCCGGATGAACTCGACGGCGCTCTGGCCGACAGCACTTTCGGCGTAGAGCCCGAGGATTTCTTTCGCATTCGGATTGAAGAGCCGAATCGTGCCGAGAACGTCTGTGACGATGACGCCATCTGCGCCGCTGTCCATAATCGATCTCATCAGCGACTTTTCGTCCACGACGGCATCGTTCAAAGCGCTCAGGGTCTGGATGCGGCGCTCCTGACTCTGGTAGGTAAATGTCGCGAGCGGATTTGTGTTCTTCGCTGTCAGACGCTCGTAGAGATTGGCGTTGTACCAGACAGTGCCGAACTCGGCGGAGATGGCTCGCAGGAGATTCTCGTCCTCCGTGCGGAAGTTCTCGCCGCGCGGCCGGAACAGGCACAGCGCGCCGACCGTGTCGCCTTTTGCGACTAGCGGGACGATCATCGCGTGATATGCGGAAATTTGCGCTTTAGGTACGATCGCCGCAAGCGGATGATTTTGCAGGCTGCTCACGAGAATCGGGTCGAGGCTCACCAACAAGCTTGTGAGATCCCCGGTGAGCTTCAAGATTGGGTTGATTCCCGTCAGCCCGTATTGCGCCGTGGGGATCAGGGACCCTTTGTCACGATCGACTTTCAAAAGAGCGGCCGCGGGAACGCCGAGGAGATGGCGGAGAGTCGGCTCCGCGGCTTGAAAAATCTGGATGACAATTTTCTCGCCCGCTTTGTCTCCGAGGGCCGCCGCCTGCGAGAGGCTCAGAACTTCTTCATCGAGCGCCTCGTTCACGTGACGCATCTTCAGCATCAAGCCAAAGATGAACGAAATGAAAAGAGCCGTCACTAAAGGCGAGATTTCGATCCAAAAACCGTGGGAGCCGAACAAATACGTCTGGACGGCGATCGCTGCTACCGTGAGCAGCACGAGAGCCAGTGATGCGATTCGGGTGTCGAAATAAAGATAGATCGCCGCGACGGCCATGGCGCTGACGGTGGTAATGAGGGCCAGAAGCTAGAGCGGGGCTCGAGTGATGTGTCGTTGGTCGAGAATGGCGGCCATCACGCTCGCTTGGATCTCGACGCCTGGGGTCGGGCTGCGGTCGAGAGAGAACGGCGTCATGTGCGTGTCGAAGAGGCCAGCGGCGTTGCCTCCGTAAAGGACAATCTTGCCGTCAAAATAGTTGGCAGGCACGCGTCCATCGATGACTTCGTGTGCCGATATGTACTCGAACGCTCCCTGGTTGCCGAAATAGGGAATGTTCATCTCGTAATCGATGACGTAAACATCGTCGAGTGCCTCGGCGGATTCTGGCGCCGACGCGACCTGGATCTCGATATCGCCGATGCTGAGAACGCCCGGGCTCGTTTCCCGGACGGCGTCATCCGGAACGCCGAGATACACCTTGAGGATCTCGAGGTTCATGCCCCAGTAGGTCCTCTCCGGCGTCCTGTAAGCCAGATGGACCCGGCGGACGATGCCGTCTTTGCTTTGTTCGATATGCGCGTGGCCTATCCCCGCGGCGGCCTCCTTCAATTCCGGCAGCGGCTCGAAGCTCACGAGCTGCGCTTCACCGGAATCGACGATTCTTTCCATGATGACGGGGAAGATGACGTTCCCGGCTTCGCGCGTCGCTTGGGCGAGCTGGATATCGTTGTCGGGCTCGCGTCGATCCGGCTCGAAGAAGCCGATATCCACTCCGATGACCTTCGCGCCGTTCGCGCTGACCTGACGCAGGACCTCGGCGTGGAAAGCGCGCGGCCAAGGCCAGCTTCCCAATCGTCGGAGCGAGGGTTGGTCGATCGCGACGATGACGATGCTGCTCGGAGCGGGTCGCTCGTTCAACCGGACGTTCTGGTCGTAGAGCTGGTACTCGAGCGCCTCGAACACCTAGAAGAAATAGAGCGTGCACGCGATGACGGCGGCGATAGCGCCCGCTATCAGGCCACGGAGCACGAGATCTTTGCTATCTTGCACTGCCCATCCCTTGGGTCACGGTGACCGCGTTGACGTTTTGCTCCCGAATACCTCGTCGCTCGGAGAGATAGTTGCTGCCTGCATATTTCTTCAGATACTTCTTGAGCTCCGCCGCGCGCTCGGCAATGACGTGTGTGCTCGGGAAATCGCCCTTCACACCGCTGACAATCGCCATCGTGATCGACATGATGGGGAACCTCTCGAGCGTTCCGGAGCGGTTCTCGATTTGAATGCTCCCCCGCTCGAGGTCTTCGGCATGGTAGAACTTGACGATGGAGCCGTCGAAAGTTTCGGCGATGGCTTTGCACGTCAGCTTGTCCCGCACCGGCGTCGTGACGACGACGAAGTCATCGCCTCCGATATGTCCAACGAAATCTCCGTTGTCGCCGAGAGCGCGTACGCTGTTCATGATGGTTTGAGCGGTATGGAAGATGACGCGGTCGCCCGCCTCGTAGCCATACTTGTCGTTATAGGCCTTGAAATTGTCGAGGTCGCAGTAGCAGACGGAAAAGGGCTCACCGCTATCGAGCCTTTTCTTGATCTCGCGCTCGAGAACTAGGTTGCCGGGTAGACGCGTCAACGGATTGGCGCCCGACTGCTCTTGAGTGCGGCGTATGACCATCTCGATCCGCGCCTGCAGCTCGAGCGGGTCCACGGTCTTGATGACGTAGTCGTCGGCGCCCTTGCCGAGGCCGTGCACTTTGTTCTGCACCTGGTCTTGGCTCGTGAGCATGATGACGGGGATGAACGAGGTTGCGAAGTCGTTCTTGATCTTCTCGCAGGCCTCGAAGCCGTTCATCTCTTCCATGTTTACGTCCATGAGAATCAGATCAGGTTCTTCCGTTTGAGCCCTCTCTACAGCTTCCCTTCCGCTCGCTGCCGTCGAGACTTCGTATCCCCACGACTCGAGTAGGAACTGTGTGAGCCTCAGGATGTCCGGCTCATCGTCTACGGCGAGGATCTTCTGCGACAACGCTATGTCCTTCCTCCAGGCCAGATAGGCCCAGACCAGGTGGTAAATAGCAATATCCGTACCAGGGAGACACCTGTTGCGTGGCGATCTGACGCTGCGGCCCGTGATTGTTGTGATGGCATAACTGATTGTTCGAGTGTCGGTTACAAGCAGGGACGTTGGAGCTATTGGGAACTCCCCACTCAAAACGACGATCAGGTCACGAGGGCTTTTCCCTGCGCCGTGCCGGCAAACCCCCACAACGCGAAGCTTTGCAGCGATGGTCCCGATTCTGAAAAATGACACGCCGCCTGCGGGAGAAAGCCTATGTCCTGAGGGCGTATTTGGGTGGAATTACCGCATGGCGGAGGTAAGGGCCGCGCAAGCCTAATAGATGTAGCCGTTCGCCGGAGCCTGGTTTGGCACAACGGTTGCTATGCAGAAGGGTGAGTGATTATGAAGGTTTGCAAGGAGAAGGGTTCAATGACACGGGAAAACGTAGCTGAAATCGGCGAATCCCCGCTAGCCTTGCAGATCCTCGATTACTTCCGCCGTCACCCCCAGGCCAAGGACTCCGTCGAGGGCATTGCAAGGTTTTGGGTCGATGCCGATCCTGCCGAGGTTGGTCATGCGCTAGAGAAGCTGGTCGAGCTCGATCTCATCTCGAAACGCAGGAACGCTTCGATGGATCTGTACGGCACGGGCGTGGAAAAGAAATCTGCTTAGACAGCGGGGAACTATTTGATCTTCCCTCTATGGAGAGGCCGAGAAGCCGCGAGGGTGGGCGTCTCAGACGCTCTCCGCTTTTATTTCGTCTTCGAGCTGGCGGCGTCCCTTCCGTGTCATCCAATAGAGCGCGACGGACGCGGTGAGCACGACGAACCCGAGCGCCGTGCCCAAAATGATGACGGTCGTCGTGAACACCGAGCGGCGCTCGAAGCGCGCTTCGATCCGCAGCTCGTCTCCGCCGAAGAGCTCTTCCGCCGTGCGTTGCCAACGGATGATGTTGCCCCTTTCGATGTCGTCCCGTGAGTTGTGAAATCGAACCGAGCTCGGAAAATGAAAACGAAATGCAAGAACGTCGTCCGGCTCGACATCGCTCGGCCTTTCGGCAGTGACGCCGGGCACGGAGAGAAAAAGCGAGAGCTCTTCATCTCCCCGGCGGAGCCCGCAATCGCGAGCGCGAAACGCGGCGTGGCGGCAGAGCGCGTTGAAGTCTTCGAATCTTCCCAGCACATGAATGTATTGCCGGCCGTCGCGGCTCGTCTCTCGAACGGAATCGATTCTCAGAGCAGAGTCCTCGAAACGGGCGCGCATCGAGCTGACGGAAGGTGCTTCCACATCGTGTATCACGCCGAGTAGCTCCTGCATGCCACTGATGCGGAGGTTGCCCGAGCCGTCGGTCTCGAGAAAAACCTCTTCCTCATATTCGTAGGATTCGCACGCGGCAAGAGCGAAGGCGAAAGCACAAAGGAAAACGACGCGCATCGCTTCGATTCTATAGCGTGTCGGTCGGTGGGATACAATGCGCCCCTTGATGGAGCCGGACAGCCGCAATCGGGATCAGCAGGAAGTCCTTCTTCTCGTCGACGGGAACAACCTGTTTTACCGCTCTTTTTATGCGATCCCTCCTCTCGCTATTCGATCGGGGCTTCCAACCAACGCCGTCTACGGCTTCGCCAACATTTTGCGAAAGCTTCTCGCCGACGAATCACCGGCCCTCGTGGCCGTCACCTTCGATGCCGGGGGAAAGACCTTTCGCCACGAGCGCTACGACCAATACAAAGCGAATCGCCCTCCCATGCCTTCCGATCTGAGGTCACAGCTACCCTATACGCGCAAGCTCTGCGACGTGCTCGGGCTTCCCATCGTCGAGATCTACGGCATCGAAGCCGATGACATCATCGGAACACTCGCACGCCGCGGGATGGATGCCGGTTACGAGATTCTCATCGCGTCCTCGGACAAGGACTTGTTTCAGCTGGTGCGCGAGGGCGTCACGATCATCCACCCGGTTCAATACGAGCGTCTCGATGCCGAGGGCGTACGTGCGAAGCTCGGCGTGCTTCCAGAGCGTGTCATTGACTTGCTCGCCCTGAAAGGGGACTCCGTCGACAACATCCCGGGGGTCCACGGGATTGGCGACAAAGGTGCCGCGAAGCTTCTCGCGGAGTGGGGCTCCCTCGAGGGTGTGCTCGAGCACGCGGCAGAAGTCAAGAACAAACGCCAGCGCGAAGCGCTCCTTTCGCAGCGCGACGCAGCCCTTCTTTCCAAAGACCTCGTTACGATCGATACCGCGCTCGACTTCGAGCTCGATTTCGACGAGCTGAGATACAAAGGCGCCGATAGAGAAGCGGCGTTCGCGCTCTTCGACGAGCTCGAGTTCACGTCGCTGCTCAAGGATTATCTTCCGAGCGGTGAGCCGGCGGATATCTCGGCGACTTTTCGTGAGCTCGCATCCAAAACGGAGCTTACCGACTACATTGCGCGCGCGCGCAAGAAGGGAAAGCTCTCTCTTTGGCTGGGTCTCGGCGTCACGAAGCGCTTCGATCCTTGGAACGCGCCGCTGAACGGTGCGGGGCTCGCCATCGAGCCGGGGGAAGGCGTTTACGTGTCGTGTGGTCCTGGCGTGAGCGAAAAAGCTCTCGTGGCTGAGTTGAGCGCCATCGCTTCCGAGCCTGAGACACGCATCGTTGGACACGATCTCAAACAGGCCGTGACCTTCTTCGGGGCGCGCGGCGTCGTGATGAAAAGCATCGACTTCGATACCCGCGTCGCGTCCTATGTCCTCAACCCGTCGCGCCGGTCGCAAGAGCTGAACGACCTTCTGCTCGAGTTCTTGCAGACGCCTTTGACCAAGCAAGGAGAGGCCGCTTCGCCTCAAGGGGTTCTGCCCGAATTGGAAGAGCCGGGCGCCGAGGCCGCCGGTCCGCTCAATGCTGAGCGCGCCGAGCGGATATTGCGGCTCCAGGAGAAGATGGAGCGCCGTCTCGAAGCGGAGGAGCTAACGAAGCTCTATCTTGAGCTGGAGCTTCCGCTGATTGGAACGCTGGCATCGATGGAGCTCGCTGGAATCGCGATCGACCGCCAGGCCTTCGCTGACATGTCGCGAGAGATCGAGATAGATCTCGAGAAACTGACCAAGGAGGTTTACGAGCTCGCCGGCCAAGAGTTCAATATCAACTCACCCAAGCAGCTCGCCGAAGTGCTCTTCGTCAAGCACAGCCTCCCTTCGTTCAAGAAAACTCAGAAACAGCGGGCGGCCTCCACGAGCGTCGAGGTTTTGGAGGGGCTCGCGCGAAGCTTCCCGCTTCCGAAGAAAGTCTTGGAATATCGGAGCTTTTCGAAGTTGAAGGGGACCTATGTCGACGCGCTACCGCAGCTCATCCACAAAAAGACGGGCCGCATCCACACGACCTTCAATCAAACCGTCGCCGCGACCGGCCGTCTGTCGAGCAGTGACCCCAACTTGCAGAACATCCCCATCCGCTCCGAGCTGGGCCGGCGCATCCGCCGCGCTTTCGTTGCCGAGCCGGGCGGTGTGTTGCTCTCGGCCGATTACTCGCAAATCGAGCTTCGTGTTCTCGCGCATCTCAGCCAGGACGAGAACTTGATCGAAGCGTTCCGAGCGGGCGAGGATATTCACGACCGCACCGCGCGTCAGATTTTCGGGAAACAGGCGGACTTGAGCGAGCACGAGAAGAGACGTCGCGCGAAGATCATCAATTTCAGCATCATCTACGGGAAAACGGCCTTTACCCTCGGGAAGGATTTCGGCATCCCCACGCGGGAGGCGGAGGCGTTCATCGAGAGCTATTTCGAGCGCTACCCGAGAGTTCGCGAGCTCCTCGACACGATCGTCCGGGATGCGCGCCGAACCGGCAAAGTGCGGACGCTCTTCGGACGCCAGCGCTACGTACCGGAGATCGGCTCCCGGAACCGGAACACACGGGGGGCGGCCGAACGCGTCGCCGTCAATACGCCTGTCCAGGGGACGGCGGCAGACCTCATCAAGAAGGCGATGATCGATTTGCACCGGGAGCTCGAAGCGGGCAGCTACCGTTCGCGTCTCCTGCTGCAAGTGCATGACGAGCTGGTCCTCGAGGTACCGGACGAAGAAGTGGAAAAGGTGACGGCGCTCGTGCGCGAGACGATGGAGAACGTCTACCCGATGGCGGTGCCGCTGACGGTCGATATCGCGACCGACCGCTCCTGGGAGCACTAGTTGGTTGGTCGGCGGACGCTATTTGAGGTCTAAGCTTTTGGGGAGGTGGCCCGCGTGCGGGAGGATGAGGTCGGGCTCCGCATCTTCGAGGATTGCGCGCGGGCCGTAATCGCTTTCGACGCCGACCGTGAACGATCCGACCTTACGACCCATCTCGATGTCTTCGGGGCGGTCGCCGACGAAGACAGCCTGTTCTGGCTCGATCCGAAGCTCGCGGAGAGCGCGCTGGAGCGGCGCGGGGTGCGGTTTTTTCTCTTCCGTATCTTCGAAACACACCACCACTGTAAAAAAGTCCGTGAGAGCGTGGTTTTCGAGCTCGCGTAGGACGCGGTCCCGGTCGCCGCTCGTCACGAGCCCAAGGGTGCGGTCCGCTTCGCGCAGGCGCGTCAACAGGGTCTTGACGAATGGAAAGGGCTCGGAGACCTGCTGGCGATACGTGCGTCGCCACATCTGGTCGGCGTTTTCCCATTCCGATCTCGGAAGGCCGAGCTTCTCGTAGGAGTCGTACCAGTTGGGGCTATAGGTCGCGAGGAACTGTTCTCGGTCCACGTCGATACCGAAATGCTTCAAGACTGTGATGGACGCGCGATAGCCGGCCGAGTAGGAATCTATGAGAGTTCCGTCCCAATCGAAGAGGATCGTGCTCGCCTGTTTCATGGTCTGTCGTTCAGTCTAGTTCGTGCGGCGTCGTTTGTCGCCTCGCGGCCTTCGTGCTAGAAGAAGCCTTGAGCTTTTGAGTGGGACCACCGGCTATGCTTCTTCATTCGACCCTCGAGATCCCCAACCTCGAGCTCGAGATCTATTCGAGCGAAGCCGGTCTCGTCGCTATCGGTCTCGGCTCGGGGGAAAAATCCAAGCTCGAGTCGTGGCTTGGCCGTTTCTGCGATGGGGTGCAAATTTTTCCGGCGGAGAACGGGCACGAGCTCTATCGGGGACAACTGAAGGAATATTTCGACGGACGCCGGCGCGTCTTCGAGTTTCCGCTCGATCTTCGCGGCAGCACCTTCCAGAAGGACGTTTGGAGAGCCGTTGCCGAAATCCCCTACGGGCACACGGCCTCCTACGGGGAGATCGCACAGCTCGTGGAGCGTCCAGGCGCAAGCCGCGCCGTAGGTGCCGCGAACCACGCGAACCCCATTCCGATTGTCGTGCCGTGTCACCGCGTGATTGGCGCCGACGGGACGCTCACGGGCTACGGTGGTGGGCTTCCCCTGAAGCAACGCCTCCTGGTGCTGGAGGGCATCCTTGAAGTGCCTGCGGTGCAGATGCGCTTGTTCTAGAATGAAACCAGTTTCAAACAAGGAGATTTTGAATATGCCCTCGATTCGATTGGTATGGCTCGTCACTTTCGCAATGCTCGTAGCGCTCGCCTTTGGATGTAGCAGCGGCGAGGAGGCCCCGCCGCCGGCAGAGGATACGAGCACTGCTGAGACCGCCCCCGACCCGGAGGAAGCGGCTCCGGCGCCGGAAGAAGAAAGCGCCGAAGAAGCCACGGAAGACCTCGCCGATGTTGGCTCCGGCTATCCAGTGGTCGAGATGTCGACGAGCATGGGCTTGATCAAGCTCGAGCTCTACCCGGACAAAGCACCCAACACCGTGGAGAACTTTCTCACTTATGTCCGCGATGGGTTCTTCGATGGGACGATCTTCCACCGCGTCGTGCCCGGATTCGTGATCCAAGGAGGAGGCTTCACCCCGGACATGACGAAAAAGGAAATGCAGCCTCCCATCATGAACGAGGCGGATAACGGGCTCAGAAACGACCACTACACGATCTGCATGGCGCGTACGAACGATCCCCATAGCGCCACGTCGCAATTTTTCATCAACACGAAAAACAATGACATGCTGAACCACCGAAGCAAAGACGCGTCCGGCTGGGGCTATGCCGTTTTCGGCAAGGTCACGGAAGGCACCGACGTCATTGATGCGATCGAGAAAGTGCAGACGTCGCGTTCGGGAGGTTATTCTGACGTGCCGGTCGACGCGGTCGTGATCGAGAGCGCGCGGATCGGTTCGTGAATCGTCAGCTCTGGCAAACGGCGATGACGACTTCAGGGACGCCTAGGGGTTTTGCGAGGTCCCTTGGTTCGTGTCGGGACTCTCGCTCCCACGGTAGCCCACAGATATTGCGCAGCTGGTGAAGGCGAATCGCCAAACGATTGGAGCGCTCGCCCGCGCGGGCCAGCCTTCGTCGATGGGCGTCGGAGAACCGGGTTTGGCCCCAAAGCTCGACCGAAGCAAAGTGTCGCTTCAAGAGCTCGCGAAATTCGTCGATCGCGTATTCTCGTACGTGATACGGGTTCTCGGGCCGGTCGGTCAGGCTGGTCCCGGGACTCAGAAGCTTGCGGGTCGGCGTCGAGCAGAGGAATCGACCCGACGGCTCGAGAACGCGCTTGGCTTCACGCACGAGCGCGTCATCCGCTTCGACGTGCTCGACCGTCTCGAAACAGGTAAAGAGATCGTATTTTCCAGAGGTGAGCGTGAGGCGAGAACGTGATGCTGTACAAGGACGTCCGATGGGACTCGGAGGCATGGGAATCCGAGAGGTTTGGCGCCACGATGGCAAAGCCCTCCAGATTTTTGCACTGGAAGGTGAAGGCTATGCCCATCGTGGCAAGAGTGACGTATTGTCGCCGCTTGCCGAAGATGTAGCTTCGCGATTTATCGAAGACAGTCATTCACAGCCGCGATCGGTGTGGCTCAGCCGGGTTCGCGACTGGGCCTCCCGCCATCATCAACAAGAGCGGTGAAACGCCTTCTCGCCGGGCTCCACGCGCTGAAGCTCGATCGGCTCCTGTATCGATTGTGGCGCTACAATCCTGTCGCGCTTCGCCGGCTCTACGCCCATCACGCGTTCGATCGGCGCTTCGGTGTCGTGACCCGAGGTTGGTTATGGCGATCTCCGTTACGAGCCGACGCCGGCCTCGGCTCTCGACAAGATGCTGCAGGCACTTGCGATCGACCCGAGCGAGTACACGTTCATCGATCTCGGATCGGGAAAAGGCATGTCGTGCTGCTCGCCTCGACCTATCCGTTCCGCCGTGTCATCGGGGTGGAGCTCTACGAGGAGTTCCATCGCATCGCCGTCGCGAACCTCGAGGCCTTTCCCGAAAGGCAGCGCCGAGCCAAGAGTGTTACGCTCGAATGCGTGGACGCCGGCGCCTACGTGCTGCCGCGCGAGCCGGCCGTCGTCTATCTCTTCAATCCGTTCTCGGAGGAAATTCTAGCGAAGGTGCTCGTGAACATCGAGGCGCATCCAGGGCCGCTCGTAGTACTCTTCTATGCGGCAATCATTCTAAGACACATGCCGTGGGATCGAAGGCGCCTCTTCGACGCCTCGCCGCGTTTGAAAGAGGTGCGCGGTGAGAAAGAGTTTACGATTTACGCGCTCGCATGACGGAAGTTATCGCGGCGTTACGGCGCACTCTCCGTGCTATTCTTGGCTCAGGCGAGCCATATATGATAGAAGCGAAGGAAAAGCATGCGCTAGACGCGGCACCGCATGATGAACACACGGACTTGGATCAAATCGTCGAGAGGCTGAGCTGGCCGCCCCACGAGCGTCTCCAGTACTTGCTCGATATGCTCGCCTTCGAAGAGAAAGCCCGTCGCGCAAAATTCATCGAAGAGTGACCTAGATGCCTCGCGGCCATTCTCCAGTTACTCGAGCGCCACGAAGTACGATACGTTCTCATCGGAGGGCTCGCCGCGACGCTTCATGGCTCACCTTTGCGCACGGGTGACGCGGATATTTGCCCGGCCGCGACACCCGATAATCTAGAGAGGCTCGCGGCAGCTCTTCGGGAAATGGAAGCTAGAATTCGAAGCGCCGATGCCCCCGGTGGGCTGCCTTTTACCTGCGACGCGAAGTTCCTGCAGAACGTTGAATTGCTGAATCTCACGACGCGGTTTGGGGACCTGGATTTGTCATATCGGCCCGCGGGAACGACGGGTTTCGAGGACCTCGAGAAATCGGCCGTCAGTGTCGATCTAGAGGGAACGATCGTACCAGTCGCAGCACTCGAAGATATCATTCGCTCCAAGGAAGCGGCGGGCCGTGCGAAAGATGCAGCTGCCTTACCGACGCTCCGTACTCTGCTGCGTGCGCGCAGGCAGCGCGAGTGAGCTTCGCCTTTGATCAAAACTGCTAGTCCCCTGTCTCAGAAGTTTGTAGCCTGCCTAAAGCTGAGGCCAATTTGCGTGCTCGCAAGGCGTGCCGACGGAGCCCACAGGTAAATGCCCCCTAAGCGTTCGCTCGAGGCGAAGCTCTCCCGGCTCGCCGAGCTTCGCGAGGCCCCCGAGACCCCGGAGCTTCACAAAGAGCTCGCGAAACACTTGACCGACAAGAGCGCGCACGTAGTCGCGCGCGCGGCCGCTGTCGTCGATGCCCGCAAGATCGAGCCGCTTGCGGAAGAGGTCGAAGCGCAGTTCGAGCGCTTCATGGTGGACCCCATCAAGCTCGACAAAGGCTGTATCGCTAAAACTGCGATCGCGACCTGCCTCGCCTCCTTGGAGCAAGGAAGCGCTGAAATCTTTCTCAAAGGCCTCCGCCACATCCAGCTCGAGCCGTCCTTTGGCGGACCCGTCGACACCGCGGTAGAGCTTCGAAGCCAAAGCGCTTTCGGCCTCCCGAGCACGGGATATCCCGACACGGTGCTCGAGCTCACAACCGCGCTCGCCGACGAGGCCTACCCGGTCCGGCAGGCCGCGGTCCGAGCGCTCTCTTCTTTCAGTCGCATCGAGGTCGAGCCTCTCCTGCGCTTGAAAGCGCTCCACGGCGATCCCGAGCCGCAGGTCCTGTCCGAGACTCTAGAAGCCCTGCTCGTGCTCTCGCCCGAGCGATCTCTTGCCTTCGTCGAGCGCTATCTCGACGCGAGCGACGACGCCGTTGCGGAGGCCGCCGTGCTCGCGCTCGGCGCGTCCCGCTGCGAGGGCGCCTTCGAGCTTCTCACGTCGCGGCTCGACCGCAGCTTCACCCGCTCGTCCTTGACGCGTACGGTGCTTCTTGCGATAGGAATGCTCCGCCGAGAAGGAGCGATCGCGTTCTTGATGAATGTCGTCACCGACGGGCCGCGCCGGCGCGCCGCGGATGCGCTTCGCGCGCTCGCCATCCACCGCTATGACGAAGCCCTCTTGCAACGTGTAGCCTCGGCTGTCGCGGCGCGCGCGGAAGACGATCTGAAGGAGCTCTATGAAAGAGAGTTCCCAGCGAGCGAGTGAGCCTTCAGCAAGTAAGAAGGCTATCGAGGAGGATTCGCTTCCTGCGCTTCGAGCGAATCGAGAAGTTCTTTGACCGACGGCTGATCGGGCTCGATCTCGAGGGAGCGCAAAAGAACCTCGCGGGCTCGCTCGTTGTTTCCCAGCTGAGCCTGACTGGCGGCGAGGAAGTTGAGCAGCCGGCTGTCGGGGCGCCGGAGGGCCACGGCCTTTTCCAGCAGCTCGGATGCCAGGGGAAAGTTCTCTTCGTGGAAGTAGGCCTCACCTAGCCCAGTACTGCCTCACCCGAAAGGGTTACAGTGACGCCAGGCATGGAAAGTCCCTGGCTGTCCGCAACGTTACCTTCGATCTCACCGACGTTTGCGCGAGGGCTATCGATCCGAAGGCGAGTGCAGCGACTGGGAGCAGGGCGAGTAGTTTTTTGATCATGAGAACTGCTTCCTTTCTGTTTTTGGCCAAGTGACTCAACGACTAATCGGTTTCCGGTTTCGGTTTTTTGAATTTCCATTCGCCGATCGCGTTTCGTCACGATTTCGAAACGCTCCGTTAGACTGCAATACGCGTGTGCCATCGAGCCGAGCTAGACGCTTTTCGACGAAGTAGCTGAATCCGTTGGCTTTACATTCGAACCGGCTGTGCCCGTGCTGACACTCTCGATCCACTGGAACGAATGGACGTTCGTGTCATTGGAGATGTGCAAAGGTCGCATTCGAAATCTGAACGTGTCTTCAAGTTTGTGAATCATTGATCCCGGAATGTTGAATACGCCGTCATGCGATAGACTTTCGGTTGATGCCTCCTCGGGTTCTGCTCTTGCTGCCGACCTCGACTTATCGAACACACGACTTAATGGCGGCGGCGGAGCGAAGGGGAGTGCTGGTCGTGGTCGCTTCGGAAGAGCCGAGCACGATGGAGCGTTTAGCGGGCGAGTCGCTTCTTACGCTCGACTTCGGCGACCCTGAAGGTTCGGCGCACGACGTGGCTGCGTTTCACGAGAAGCACCCTCTTAGAGCGGTGATAGCTGTAGACGAGGAGACCGCTGTCGTCGCTTCGGTCATTGCCGAGCATCTCGGTTTTCCCGCCAACGCCCCCGCGGCTGCCGAGCGGGCCCGTTTGAAACATGCCATGCGGGAAGCGCTCGCGGCTGCCGGCGTTCCGGCACCGGCGCATCGCGTCTTGACGGCGGAAGACGACCCACGCGCCGTCGCGCGCGGTCTGCGCTATCCGGCCGTCATCAAGCCTGTTTTTTTGTCGGGAAGCCGCGGCGTGCAGCGGGTGGATGACGAGGACGGCTTCGTGCGCGCATTCGAATGGACCCGCGAGCTGCTCGCGCGTCCGGAGCTCGCGAAACGCGGCGGCGAGCATGCGAAAACACTTCTGGTCGAAGATTTCGTGCCGGGCCCCGAAGTGGCGCTCGAAGCGATTTTGACGGGCGGCGAGCTCACACCGCTCGCGCTCTTCGACAAACCCGACCCGCTGGACGGACCGTATTTCGAAGAAACGATCTACGTCACTCCGTCCCGCTTACCCGCCGAGACCCAAGCAAAGATCGCGAACGTGACGGCTCAGGCCGCGGCCGCGCTCGACCTGCGCCACGGACCCATCCACGCAGAGCTGAGACTGCCGCCTCTGAGCAGCCCTTCCGTTATCGAGATCGCCGGCCGCTCGATCGGCGGCCTGTGCTCGCGCACCCTCTGCTTCGGATTGGGACTCTCGTTGGAAGAGCTGATCCTGAAGCACGCGCTGGGCGAAGACGTGACAACCGAGAAACGCGAATCAAAAGCCGCCGGCGTCATGATGATCCCAATCCCCAAGAAAGGCGAGCTCATGAACGTCGAAGGCCTAGATGACGCAAAAGCTGTGGAGGGAATCAAGGAGGTAACGATAACCGCCCACCAAGGCGCGAATCTGATCCCGCTCCCCGAAGGCTCGACCTACCTGGGCTTCATCTTCGCAAAAGCCGAAACCCCGAAGCAAGCCGAACGAGCCCTAAGAAAGGCCCACGAAGCGCTAACGTTCCAAATCGAGACCAGGTAGCAGATAGCGGGCAGCGGGTAGCTATTTCGAAGGCGCGTAATAGGGATTACGCCCGGAAGCGTGATCCGTCGTATCCATAATGGCGCCGATACTCGGGATCGCCTGCCGGATCGATTTCTCGACACCTTGCTTCAAGGTGACATCGGCCATGCCGCACCCCTGACACCCGCCTCCCATCTTGATGAAGAGCTCGTTCTTGCGTATGTCGATGAGCTCGACCCAGCCGCCATGAGACGCCACTGCTGGGTTGATTTCAGTGTCGAGAACGGCCTGGACCTTCTTCTTGATCTCGTCCGGATCGGGTAGAGACGCGAGTGCGTCCGTCGAGACGGCGGCCTCGCCGCTTTGAAGAACCGAGCGGATGGTGGCGCCGACTTGTTTTGCGATGGGCATCCAATCGTCGCCCGCAGAGGCGGAGACCGTCACGACGCTGTCTTGGATCAGAACGGACGAAACACCGCCGATAGCGAAGATTTTCTCGGCAAGAGGCGAGCCTGCCGCCTGCGCCGCGTCGCCGAAATACATGGAGCTGTCGGGATATACCGGCCGGTCCACGCGAAAGTTGCAGGTTTGATTGTCTTTGGGCTCTGCCGTGATGCGAATCTCGTCCATATCGTCTCCTGTATTGGGACTAATTATTATAGCGCTTGCCGGCGTTCGAGAGGACCAAACTGGTCCTCGGTGGGCTCCGCTCAACAAAACCACGCTTCGGTGAGCCGCGGCGCCTTCGAGCTGGCAAGAAAATCGACTTCTTGGCGAAGACCCACGCGCCTCGCCAATTTTCGGAAAATCTCTCTGTTCGTATGCCCGTTGCGAACACTGCTTTTGACGGCTGCTTCCACGTCTTTTTGGAGCTCGTCCATCCCCGGATCCGGATGCGACCAGTGATAGGTGAGCCCCGCTCTGTCGAGCTCACCGAGAAAAGGCTGCAAGCTCGTATTCTCGAGAAGTAGAGAGCCCGGAGGTATCAGAAGCCGTAATGTCAGCTGGATGGGGTCGACGTGCTCGACGAGATCCTCTTCGAGCAACCAACGAAAAACCTCCCGGTAGTCCTCGCGCGTGGTCCATGGCGTGAACGCGACGAATGTGGGCCTCGGCGCGATGCCGGCCTCACGCACGGCCGAGAGCGCTTCGCGGGCGTCGCGGCTCGTATGGCCTTTGTCGAGCTCGGCGAGAACGCGATGACTCAAAGACTCCACCGCCGAGACGATGAACACGCACCCCAAAGCGGCGAGCTCCGGCAACCGGTCGCGGTGCTTCAGCAGGTGCTCCACTTTCGCGGTGAAGTCGAAGGTGACGTCGGGATGCTCCCGATGAAGCGCGCGCGCTACCTCGAGTGCATGGCCTGGGCCATTCAGAAAGTCGGGATCCGCGAAGTTGATATGCCTGGCGCCTCGGGCCACGAGCTGGTCTATGTCTTCGAGCACGGTCGCTTTCGGGACAATGAAAAAGCGCCCTCCATAGACGGGCGGGAGAGGGCAGTGCCGGCACCAGTGAAGGCAGCCGCGACTCGACTCCACGGTGCCCACGCTTCGATGGGAGCCGTCGGGGAGCTCGAGGTGGACATATTGCTCGAGCGGCGGAAGCCCCTCTCGATAAGGCACCGGATAATCGAGCCTGTCAATCACGGGCGGTGGCGCTTTGTTGCCGAAAGTAGTACCAAGAGCACCAAGAGTATCGATACGTTCCACGAGTGCGTCTTCGCACTCGCCGCTCAAGACGCTGTCCGCGCCGGCGGACAGCAACAGCTCTGCGTTGAGGGTCGCGTAAAGGCCGAAGAAGCAGAGATGAGCTCCTGGGTTCAGCTCCTGGACCCGTTCCGCCACACGGAGGCCCAGCCGCAGCGCCGTGTGCATCGGCACGGACACCGCGATGAAATCCGCACGCGCGATGGCGCTCTCGTCGAGCAATTCAACGCTCAGATCGAGGCTCTCGGCCGAATATCCCGCTCTCTTCAAGAAGGCGAGGGGGCTCGCAAGCCCGAGAGGCTGGCGCCCGAGCTCGTAGCAAGAAATCAATAAGACGTTCGGACGCATCCAGGTATTTATGACTAATTTGATATCAAAAGTCCAGGACAATGCAGGATTGGCATTCCTGTGGAGCCCGAGTGCATAATGCGAAAGCATCTTGCGAAGAACGGGGTCTTTCTCGAGCGTGTTGCGTGGCCCGTTACTACTATGGGTCCTCCACGCTGCAGCGCCTTCGACGCTCGCCCAACCTCCGGGCGGACTGACGGTTCAGGCTGAAAAACAGGAGCAGCTCGAAGACGGGCACGTTCGGGCCGAAGGCTACGTCTCCATCCGGCTCGGCGATACCCACCTCACCGCGGACATCGTCGACTTCTGGCCGGAAGAGCTTCGTGTCATTGCGGAAGGCAACGTCGTCTTCCGACAGGGCGACCAAAAGATCGTCGCGACACGGCTCGAGGCCGACCTCGAAGGAAAGACCGGGCGTTTCTTCAACGCTTACGGGATGGCGGGTCGCGACTTGTACTTCTACGGCGACGTCATCGAGAAAGAGTCCGAAGATGTTTATGTGATCGAAGGCGGCGCTTTTACGTCGTGCTCCCAGCCGACGCCCCGTTGGCGTTTCACCGCGGGTAAAGCGCGGATAAGACGCGACCACCATGTCGCTCTCCATCACGCGCTCTTGCGGGTGAAATGGCTTCCCGTGTTCTACATGCCGGTGCTCTACTACCCCATCAACGACGACGGCCGCGCAACCGGCTTTCTCATGCCGCAGATCGGCAACTCCTCTCTGAAGGGTTTCATCTTCAATCAAGCTTTCTTCTGGGCGATCAACCGATCGATGGACGCGACGTTTATCTTCGAGCGTTTCTCCCTGATTGGCAATGGAGGCTCGATCCAATATCGCTACCTGCAATCTCACAGGTCGCGCGGCCAGGTCGATAGCTTTTTTATCAAGAACAACGAGTCCGGAAGCCAGGAATATACGATCCGAGCGAGCGCGAACCAGGAGCTCCCCGGCGGCTTCAAAGCGGTTGCGCGCGTCGACTTCTTCAGCAGCTTCGAGTTCCAGCAATCGTTTCAAGAGAACTACAACCGCGCCACCCAGCGCAGGAAGCGAGCCTCCGGCAGCATCTCGAACAGCTGGAAGCAATACAACTTGCGCGTCAACTTCGACCGCAACGATACGTCGTTCGGCGAACGTGTCGCGGTACGAAAGGTGCTTCCCCAAATCACTTTCAACTCCCGCCCGAGCTCCATTTTCAACACGCCGATCTTGTTCTCGTTCAACTCGGAAGCCGCCTCGCTCGCGAGAACGAATCGCGGCGAGCTTTTCGAATATGAACGCTTCGACATCGTGCCGACGGTCGCCTATCCCTTTACCGGCCTCAGCTATTTGACGATGCGGGCGAGCCTCACGGGACGTTTGACGCATTACACCTCCTCTCTCGAAGGACGCAACCTCGTCGACGAGTCGGTCGAGCGCAAATATTTCGAGACCCGCTTCGACATCCGGGGGCCGACTTTCTCCAAGATCTTCAACACGCCGGATAACTTCTACGCGGCCCGCTACAAGCACGTCATTGAGCCTCAGATCGTATGGAGCCGGCGCTCGTTCGTCGATACCTTCGCCGAGGTCCCGAAATTCGACGGCCAGGATTACATCCCGGGTACGAATCAAGTGTCTCTCTCCATCGTCAACCGGGTCTTGGCGAAACGCGTGGTCAACGGGGAGGAACAGCAGACCGCGACTGAAATGCTCACCTGGACCGTTTCCCAGCGTTATTTCTTCGACATCAACGCTTCGCTCTACGACCGGCAATTTTCCACGCCCTATTTCACGGAAGACGGGACGGCGAGCAATCGCTCGCCGATCACGTCGCGGGTGAACTTCCGGCCTTCCAGAAATCTCACCGCGAGCTGGAATATGGACTACGACATCAATTTCAACGCGATCCGCTCTTCGAGCACCTCGGCGTCCTATGGTGGTCGCTGGGGTTTGGTGCGGGGGCTCTGGACCCGGCGCAACATTCCGGATCGCGACGTGACGCGCAGTAACTTTCGATTCGGCACCCAGCTCAACGTGGCTCGCGGTCTTCAAGTGAACTTCGATACAGCCTTCGACGCGACCAACAAAGTGGTGAACAACCTCCGAGCGGGCGCGGTCTACAACGTGCAGTGCTGCGGCTTCATGGTTAGTTTCAACCGCTTCAACTTCGTCGGACTCCGCGTGGAGAACATATTCCGGTTCGGCATCACGCTCGCGAATATCGGAAGCTTCGGCACCTCTCTCGGGGGCTCCGGGCGGCGGTCCTATTAGCGCTTCACCGCAGTAGCGGCGATCTTTGCCGCGGGGGCTGAGGCGTGAAAAGATAGCACTCTATTGAAGATTTTGATTACCGGGAGCGGTGGACTTCTTGGTCGTTTTGTCTCCTCGGTGGCGGCTTCGCGGCACGAGGTTCTTGCGCTCTCGCGCGCCGATCTCGACGTGACGGACCGGGCCGCGGTGCGCCTTGCCGTTGGGCGGTTTTTGCCCCAGGCCGTGTTACACTGCGCCGCTTATACCGATGTGGACGGCGCCGAGCGACACTCGGAGCTCGCCATGGAGGTGAATGCGGCCGGTGCCGAGTGGGTGGCGGAAGCTGCGCATCGTGAAGGCGCCGCCATGGTTTCGGTGAGCACGGATTATGTTTTCGACGGCGAGAGACGCACACCTTATGACGAGACCGCGCCGACCGGTCCGCTCTCGAGCTATGGTCGAACGAAGCTCGAAGGAGAGCGCCGTGTCGCAGAAGCTTGCCCCGATGGCTGGCTCACGGTGCGGACGGGTTGGGTGTACGGGCCTGCGAAGGGTTTCGTGGACTGGGCCAAGCAGCGCCTCGCGGCTTCTAGAGAGCTTCCGCTCGTCGAGGACCAGACCGGATCGCCGACCTACGCGCTCGAGCTGGCGGAGGCACTTCTCGCACTCGTCGAAGGTGAGCACCGAGGGCTCTTTCACTTCGTGAACCGCGGAGAGACGACCTGGGTTGCGCTCGGACGTTTTCTTGCGAGCGAGCTCGGCGTCCAGGAGCCCCCGGTGAGAACCATCTCGAGCGATTCGCTCGGGCGGCCGGCGCCGAGGCCGGCCTATTCGGCGATGTCCGTCGGAAAATTTGAAAACGCGACCGGGATCCAAGTGCGAACTTGGCAGGACGCTTTGAGACGCTATTTGGCAGATAGCCGCTAGCGGAAATCGATTAAGGAGGCAACTCTTTGCGTGTTTTGATTACTGGAGTTACGGGCTTCGCGGGCAGCCACCTCGCCGAGTTCATTCTCGCGGAGCATCCCGATGCCGAGGTCTTCGGCACGATGAGATGGCGCAGCCGCACGGAGAATATTCGCGATGTCGAATCCAAGATCCAGTTGCTCGAATGCGATTTGCGGGATTTGAGCTCTGCCAAGCAGTTGATGGAGCGCGTCAACCCCGATCGAATCTTCCATCTTGCCGCGCAGAGTTTTGTACCCTCGTCCTGGAACGCGCCCGCGGAATCGCTGACGACGAACATCATCGGACAGCTGAATGTTTTCGAATCCGTGCGCGCGATGAAGACGGATCCCTGGATCCAGATCGCTTGTTCGAGTGAAGAATACGGCATGGTCTACGAGAACGAGCTTCCCATCAAGGAGACCAACCCGCTGAGGCCGCTTTCGCCTTACGCCGTCAGCAAAGTGGGGCAGGACTACCTCGGCTATCAATATCATCAGAGCTTCGGCCTCAAGGTTATCCGTACGCGCGGTTTCAACCACGACGGTCCGAGGCGCGGAGACGTGTTCGTCTCATCCAACTTCGCGAAACAGATCGTGATGATCGAAAAGGGCAAGAAGCCACCCGTGATGTATGTCGGCAACCTCGAAGCCCGGCGAGACTTTACCGATGTGCGGGACATGGTTCGCGGTTACTGGCTCGCGCTCGACGGCAATTGTGAGCCGGGCGAGGCCTACAACCTGTGCAGCGGCACGGATTACTGTATTCAGGACGTCCTCGACATGCTCATCGAGATGTCGGGCCAGAAAGTGGAAGTGCGTGAAGATCCCGAGCGCTTGCGCCCCTCTGACGTCCCCGTGCTCCTCGGCGACGCTTCGAAGTTCAAAGCGGCCACCGGTTGGGAGCCAACCATTCCCTATGAGCAGACCCTCCAGGACATGCTCGATTACTGGAGAGCGGAGATTCGCTGAATGCGTGCTCTCGTAACGGGAGCGGCCGGATTCGTCGGTCGTCATCTGACAGCGCATCTCCAAGAGAAAGGGCACGACGTCTTCGGGCTCGTGCACCCGAACGAGCAGAATAGCGGGCCGAGCGGGATCCCCGTGAGCGCCGCGGATCTTCTCGACGATGTAACGCTCGCGAAAGCCGTACAGGACGTGGAGCCCGACGCCATTTATCATCTCGCGGCGTTCGCCAATCCCGAGAGCTCGCTGCGCTACGCGCGGCTTACGTTCGAGACCAATTTTCTCGGCACCCAAAATTTGCTCGAAGCCGCGAAGGATACGCGGCGGAACCCACGCATTCTGCTCGTCGGCTCGGGGCAGCAATATGGTCAAGTCGCGGAGGCCGATCAGCCGATCGGCGAAGACCGGCGGCAGCGCCCGTTGACGCCTTACGCTGTGAGCAAAGCGTCTCAGGAGCTTCTCGGCCAGCGTTATTTCCTCTCGGAAGGCTGCGCCGTTTTTTGGACGCGCTCGTTCAACCATACGGGTCCGGGGCAGGCCGATTTCTACGTCTGCTCGAGCTTCGCGCGGCAAGTCGCGGAAATCGAAGCCTTGGGCCGGGAGCCAGAGATTCACGTTGGGAATCTCGCCGTGCGACGAGATTTCACTGACGTACGGGATGTGGCGCGCGCCTATACGGTAATCCTCGAGCACGGTGAGCCGGGGCGCGCGTACAATGTTTGCCGTGGAGAAGCTGTCGCCATACAGGAGATTCTGGACGTTCTTGTCTCACTCTCCACGGTTTCCGTCGAAGTGAAGGTCGACCCGGCGCGCTACCACGCGCTGGACGCTGCACTCATCGTGGGAGACGCCACCCGTCTCAGAGACGAGCTCGGGTTCTCGCCGAGATATTCGCTGAGGGAGACCCTCGAAGATCTGTTGAACGATTGGCGTCAACGGCTCGCTGTGCAAAAAAGGGAGATGGAGGAGCCAAAGGAAACGCTTTGACAGCCCTCGCCTTTCTCGCCGCTCTTTTTCTTCTCTCAGTTCTCCTGTTCCCGTTCGGAGTCTACGGGACTTTATTAGCGGCTTTTGTCTTTCTCGTCGCCGGCCGGAGGATGAGCCCTTCACCTCAGGTCGCGTCGCCTCTCTCTCGACGATCGGGCCACAGTCCTTGGGCCGCGCTTGCCCTCGGCGGCGTGTTCGTTGTCGCGCTCGTCGCTCGATGGCCCATCGCGACCCATGATGTCGAGCACTATGTCGGGCCTGACGAAGGCGAGATCGTCGAGAACGTTCTAGAGATGATAAAGACTGGCGATTTAGATCACCGCCACCCGGGCTATCCCGGGCTTCAGTTTTATCTCCAGATGATTCCAGCCCGGGCCCACCTGAAGGCGTCGGGGCGGACCATCCCGGAGCTGCCACGCTCCGGGTTCTATCTCGCCGCGCGGCGGCTGACTCTGGTCGCGGGACTCTTGGCCGCGGTGGTCGTGTTTTGGGTCGGCCGCGCTTGGCTCTCTTCGTGGAGCGCGGCTTTCGGTGCGAGCCTGGTGCTGGTCTCACCGCTCGCGTTTCGAGAATCGGCCGTCGTCAGCCCCGACCTCATGCTGATGTTGTTTGTCTCGATCTCCCTTTGGCTGTCGATTCGGCTGCTCGAGCAGCGAAGTGCTCCGGCGTTCGCGCTCGCGGGAATCGCCGTCGGCCTCGCATGCGCCATCAAATATACGGGAGCCTTCGCGGTCGCACCCTATCTAGCGGCCTGGTGGCTCGGTCCGGAGAGGCGCTCCCACGGGTTGAGAGCTATCTGGGGTCTCTTCGCTGCTGGTGTCGCCTTCGCGGCCGCGAGCCCGTACACGCTTTTGAATCTTCCCTTGTTCTACCGCGGCCTCACGATGCATGTTGGCTACTACCGTGCCGCCGAGCTCAATGCGCCGCTCGCGCTTTCGCGACAACTAGTGACGCGCGGCGTCGGCGTGCTTGCCTCGGTGGCGGCTCTTGCTGCTTCCGTGCGGGCGCTCGTCGCGTCTGACAAGAGACTTCTCGTACTGCTCGCCTACCCTCTCACCTATTGGGTCGTCTTTTCGTTCTTCGACCGAGCGTTTCCGCGCCACGCGCTCGTGCTACTGCCATTTGTAGCTCTTCTTGCGGCAGACGCGACCGAGCGCATCGCGCTCAAAAGCCGCAAAGCCGGAATCGTGGTCGCTGCCGCACTTCTCGCCGCACCTGCTTACGCGACACTCGACGTCGCTGCGCGCGCCCGCCGCGCGACTCCGGCGGAGAATGCGGCTTCATGGGCGGCGCAAAAACTTCCAGCCGGAAGTCGCGTGCTCCAGGATCAATTCACGCCGAGCTTGGATTCGGAGCGATTTCGCGTCTATCGTCTGCGCGTCGAAGAGAAGCGCTTCGTCGGCAATTACGACTACGTGTTTCATTCGGGCTACCCGCCTGGATTGAGCACCGTGGGGCTTCGAGAAGTCGCGCGCTTCGACAACCGAGAGGCGATTGGAAGCGGCGTCGTGGTCTATCAAGTTCCGGATCGCGCGCGCCTGATGCCGGTAAGCAGGCCCAGGCCCGATGTCAGGTTCGGAGCAGGGGAGGTCCCGTTCTTTGGAAAGGGCTGGTACGCGTCCGAAGCCGGCGCCTACGAGACCTCGCGCCTGTCGCAAGGGCAACGCTCCGAGATCTACTTCAAGCTCCCCGACACCTTCGCGTCCGATTTGACCGCCGAGCTTTCCGTGGGTGCCGTGTCCCGCGAGCCGACTCGGGTGAACGTCTTCTTGAACGAATATCAGCTCGCCTCGTTGAGCATCGAGGGTGAGCGCGGCCAATACACGATGAGCTTTCCGACCGAGAAGCTGAACAGAGGCCTGAACCGGCTGGAGCTACGCTACGACACGTTGACCCGAAGGAATCGCCGCCGCCGCGACACGGCGATTAGACTGTACAGCGTGGCCCTCTCGAACGTTCCCTGAAGCCCGTTACTCCTCGCTGAAATCGAGCCCTTCGTCGCCGAATTTGAGCTCATCGCCGACTTCGTCCGTCTCCCACTTTTCGTCCTTTTCCTTTTCGGACTCCGCTGCCGGCGGGGTTGTCGATTCAGCGGGCTCGGGGGTAGCTCCGTGTTGGCCCACGACCACTCGGGCCGGTCGCAGGAGCGAGCCTTTCAGCATATAGCCCGGCTGCAGCTCCCTGATGACCACTCCGTCTTCGGTTTCGTCGGCGACGTCCACCATTTCCGCTGCTTCGCTGAGCATGGGATCGAAGGTCTGGCTACGGACGAAGATCTTCTCGAGACCTTCTGTTTTCAAGAGCTGCACGAGGCGCGAGCGTACGAGCATGATGCCTTGTAGGACGGCATCCGGATCGAAGGCGCCTTCGATCGATTCGATGGCGCGATCCAGGTTGTCGAGCACTTCGACGAAACGCGCGATGAAATCGCCCTTGTGCTGCTCGAAGCGTCGGCGTTCGGTCTTTTCGATGCGCCCGCGCTGCTTCTCGGTTTCCGTCTTCTTCGAGCGGTAGGCCTCCATGACCTGCTCGATTTGCTTGTCTTTGCGTTCAAGCTGGGCTTTGAGGCTGCGAATCCGCTCGAGCGCTTCTTCCGAGAAGTCAGGCTCATCTCGTGGCGTGATCGGTGCAGGCGCCTCCACCTCCACTGCGGGCGCGGGGTCGTCCACGATCTCGATGATCTCGTCCGCTTCTTCGGGAATCCCGACCATAGACTCCAATGGCGTGGGATCGGGGTCTATGGCGGATCCCGGAGCTCGGGCCTTATCGCTCTGTTCTTCCAAAGCTCAAGTATCCCCTGGTTGCAGGGTTAAAACGGGTTGTGTCCTTTAATTTGAGAGAACACTAATATCTTACACAAAAAACTCCAGTTAGGGTAGCACGTGAAAGGACGACGGATAGCCTCGCCGGGCTGAAAACCGCTAAGATAGAGCGCTATGAACGACCCGCTGGCCTTTCTTCGTGAGACGGATCCAGAAATTGCGGATGCTTGTGACCGTGAGGCTCAGCGCCAGGCCTCGGAGCTCGAGCTGATCGCGTCGGAAAACTTCACGAGCGAAGCCGTTTTGGCGGTCACGGGCTCCGTGTTCACCAACAAATACGCGGAGGGCTACCCCGGGCGGCGTTATTACGGTGGCTGCCATGTCGTGGACGACGTCGAGCGACTCGCGATCGCGCGCGCGCAGGAGCTGTTCTCCGCCGAGCACGTCAACGTCCAGCCCCACAGCGGCACCCAGGCGAATATGGCTGTGTTCATGGCCTTGCTCGAGCCGGGCGACACGTTCATGGGAATGGATCTAGCCCATGGCGGCCATATCAGCCACGGGCATCCGCTGAACTTTTCGGGCCGTCTGTACCGCGTCGTCCCTTATGGCGTGAGGCGCGACGACGAACAAATCGACTACGACGCGATGGCGGAGCTTGCGCGCGCGCATCGTCCCAAGATGATCGTCGCGGGAGCGAGCGCCTATCCTCGTTTCATCGACTTCGCGCGCATGCGTGCCATCGCGGACGAAGTGGGCGCCAAATTAGTGACGGACATGGCGCACATTGCCGGCCTCGTCGCTGGCGGCGCTCATCCGAGCCCCGTTCCCTATTCGGACGTGGTGACGTCGACGACGCACAAGACCCTTCGAGGCCCGCGAGGAGGTCTGATCCTTTCCAAAGAGGAGTACAAGAAAGACATCAATCGGGTGACCTTTCCCGGTATCCAAGGCGGGCCGCTCGTCCATGTCATAGCCGGCAAGGCTGTGTGCTTCAAAGAAGCGCTTCGAGACACGTTCAAGGACTACGCCCATCAGGTCGTAGCGAACGCCAAGGCCTTGGCCGACGCCATCGGAGAGGAAGGCTTTCGGCTCGTCTCGGGCGGAACGGACAACCACTTGCTCCTCGTCGATGTGGGGGCGAGCGAGATCACGGGCAAGGAGGCCGAGGAGGCCCTGGGCTCGGCGTTCATCACCGTGAACAAGAACGTGATCCCGTTCGACGCGCGACCACCGCTCGTCGCGAGCGGGGTCCGGCTCGGAACGGCGGCGCTGACGACGCGCGGGATGAAGCAAGACGAAATGAAGCGCATCGGAGGCTTCATCGGACGCGCGTTGCGGGGCCGCGAAGATACGACCGAGCTCGAGCGCGTACGCGCGCTGGTCGAGGAGCTTTCTGACGGGTTTCCACTCTATCCGCACTTGACCCGCCCTCGCCAAGGCTTCGGCGAGGTAAGCCCGGGGGAGATTGAAGACGCCTAATGACCGAAAGTATGAGCCTCAGCTCACCAGAGCGCGACCTCGATGGGCTGGACATCGACCATGTGCGGGAGCTTCTCGGAGAAGATAGTCCACTGCGGACGTCGACGGCGCTCCCCGCCTTCGAGTATCGGCGTTCGCAGCAAGACATGGCGGTGGCCGTGGCTGAAGTCTTTCGAGACGGAGGCGAGCTGCTCGTCGAGGCGGGGACGGGCACCGGCAAGACGCTCGCTTATTTGATCCCGGCCGTGCTCTCTGGTCAGAGGGTCGTCGTCTCCACGGGCACGAAGAATCTGCAAGAGCAGCTTTTTTATAAAGACATCCCGTTATTGAGAAAGGCAATGAAGGTGCCTTTCACCGCGTGTTTGATGAAAGGACGCGGCAACTATCTCTGCCTCACGCGCCACGCCCAATTTGCCATGCAGCCCTCGTTTCGCATCTTTCAAGAGGCGAGTCATTTCGACGCCGTCGAGCGCTGGGCGGGTATTACGAAGACCGGTGATCGAGCCGAGATCCCGGGCGTTCCCGACCGGCTGGATTTTTGGAAAGGCATTTCCGCGAGAAGCGAGAACTGCGTCGGCAGAGACTGCTCCGAATTCGAGCGCTGCTACGTGACCAAGATTCGGCAGCGAGCCGCGGAAAGCGACATCACCATCGTCAACCATCACTTGCTCTTCGCCGACCTGATGGTGCGAGAGGGAAGCTACGGGGAAGTCCTTCCCGACTACGACTACCTCATTCTTGACGAGTCCCATCAGATCGAAGACGTCGCGACACAATATTTTGGACTCGTCGTGAGCAATGTTCGTGTCGAGGAGCTCGTGCGTGATTGTGACGAGGCGTGGAGGACGCGCGCCGGGGCCGAGCGCGTGTCACGAGCCCAGCTTCAGCTCAGGCGTCTCAGCAGCTCGGGACAGGAGCTCTTCGAGTCGTTCCGGGGTCGTGACGAGCGCTACCGTCTCAAGCCCAAAGCGATGACGCCCGCTCAGGAGCGTTTGCGCGACGACTTCGTCAAAGAGCTCGCTAAAGTTCGAAGCGAGCTTTCTGGAATCCCGAAGCCGGACGAAGCTACGGTCGCTCTATCCCGCCGCTCGAGTGAGATCGAGCTGGACCTCGTGTCGATTCTCGCGGCCAGCGACCCGGACGCCGTCTCGTGGTGCGAGCAAAGAGAGCGCTCCGTAGCGCTGCACTCGTCGCCCATCCAAGTCGCATCTTTCCTAAAGGCGAGTCTCTTCGAGCGCAAGCACGCCGTCGTGATGACGTCGGCGACGCTCGCTGTCGACGACTCGTTCGAATATATGGGCTCGCGGCTCGGGGTTGCGACGGAAAGCTGCACGACTCTTGCATCCCCTTTCGACTACGGCGAACAAGCGCTCTTATACATTGCGCGGCATCTCCCCCCGCCGCGCGAGAAGGCGTTCATGGATGAAGCCATCGCGGAGATCCGGTCGCTTCTCGACGCGAGCCACGGCCGCGCTTTCGTGCTCTTTACCAGCTTTCAGAATCTACGCGCCACGAAGCGCGCCTTCGAGGGAAACTTGCCTTATCCTTTGCTCGTCCATGGAGACGCGCCGCGTGGCGAGCTGCTCGAGCGTTTTCGCGAGACTCCCGGAGCGGTGCTGCTCGGAACGTCCAGTTTTTGGGAAGGGGTCGACGTCATGGGTGAACAGCTGTCCTGCGTCATCGTGGACAAGCTGCCATTCGCCGTGCCGGGCGACCCGCTCGTCTCCGCGCGGATCGATCTCGTGGCTAGCACTGGCGGCAATGGATTCGCGGACTATCAGGTGCCCATGGCGATTCTGTCTCTGAAGCAAGGTTTCGGCCGACTCATCCGCTCCAAGTCCGATCGCGGCGTCGTGGCCATCCTGGACAGCCGTGTCGCAAACAAGGGCTACGGCAGGCGCTTTTTGTCGAGCCTTCCGCCCTATCGTCTGACCTATGATCGGCGCGACGTGGTACGCTTTTTCGAGGCGCCTCGAGCTCCCAGTGCCTAGCGACCGGTTCGAAGTAACCGTCGAAGTCACCTTTGCCGCGTCGCACCAACTGCGGGGTTACAAGGCGGATCTCGAGCCGCTGCACGGGCACAATTTTCGCGTCGAGGCCTTCGTTGACGCTGAGATGCTGCCCGACACGGGCTACGTGGTCGACTTTCTGGAGCTCGAAACGACCCTTCAAGAAGTGGTCGCGCCTTACGACCACCGCCACATGAACGACATCGCGCCCTTCGACGAGCTCAACCCCACCACCGAGAACATGGCCCGTTTCTTCTATCAGGAGCTCGAGAACAAGCTCCCCGAGGGAGCCTCTTTGGCGCGCATCCGCGTCTGGGAGGCCCCCACCTATAGCGCGAGCTTCAGCAGGCGCTAAAAAGGCTACCGAGCACTCCCTGAGCCCCAATCTCGCGTTGCTCGAAGGTAGAGCGAGCATTGAGCCGCCAGCCCGCCCGGTCGAGAGTTCCTGAATGCTGAATGCTGACGACTGAATCCTGGGTGCTAATTCCCACATAGGGTGGAAAAGGCGCTATAATAAGCACTTCTGAATTCCTGATTCAACAGCCCATGGATATTTCGGCGCGTTTCGAAGCTATACGTGACTGCATGGAAAAGGCGGTAACCCGTTCGGGGCGCGAACCCGACTCGGTCCGGCTCATCGCCGTCAGCAAGACAAGAACCGTCGAGGAGATCGCCGAAGCTGTCGAGGCCGGGGTGACGGATGTCGGAGAGAACAAAGTCAAGGAAGCGGAGACGAAAAAGCCCGTTCTCGAGGCATCTCCGCGCTGGCACCTCATCGGCCACCTGCAAAAGAACAAGGCCAAAAGGGCCGTCCAGATTTTCGACGTCATCCACTCCGTGGACAGCGTCGCGCTCGGCGAGCGGATAGACCGACTCGCCGGCGAGCTCGACCAGGTTCAGCCCGTCTTGGTGCAGGTCGATCTTGCCGGCGAAGAGACGAAGTCGGGCCTCCCGGAACAAGAGCTCTTCGGCGCGTTAGAAACGCTCACTCGTTGCGCTCGCCTACGGATCGAAGGCCTGATGGTACTGCCGCCCTATTTCGATGACGAGAACGAAGCAAGACCCTATTTCCGCGGCCTGCGAGAGCTCTCCGAGACAGCGCGTGAGCGCGGCGTGCTTGCGGGAAAAGAGCTCTCGATGGGAATGAGCCATGACTTCGAGATCGCAATCGAGGAAGGCGCAACCCTAATCCGAATAGGAACGGCCATCTTCGGCCCTCGCCCAAAGAAACCCGAAATCACCCAACAACTGGCATGAACCCATGAAAAACAGTCAAGCGATCGCGCTAGCAGCCCGGTGAAAAAGTCCAGATTCTGCTCACGGAGAAAGTTTGGTGGGCAAGTTCAAGGAAGATGTGATTCGGCGGAACGGCCAAGTTGAGACGCCCGATGGCTTGCAGCGGGGCAAAACGTGCGCCTATGGTCGAGACGAAGCGCAATAAAGCAGCGATCAGACTGGCGTTGAGCTCCGCGTATTCCTTCGGCGTGGCCTTGCCGATGAGATTGCGCATCAGAATCCCGAGATTGAATCCGGCCACGTGCGTGAGGAGGCGCTTGAGTATATTTTCGTGTCTTCGCAAATGCGTTCGTCGCATGCCTCCCGCTTCGAGGTAGTGCGCGAAAGGTCGTTCGAGTAACTCGCCGCGACGGCGTATTAATCGCTTACCTCGAGTCCCGCGAATGCGACGTCGGTTCGCGTAGGTGGCGGCTTGCTCGGCCTGTTTGTCCTTCCATTTGCGGCCACCTCGCTCTGGCTCCGAAATGTAGCTCCGGTATTCTTGTTCGACCAGCTCAACCAGGATGTCGTTGCCGTGATAGCCCTTGTCCCCGACCACTTCGCGACCCGCGTCTTCATGTATTCGTTCACAACATTCCGCGTTGTTCGCGAGCTCTTGCAGATTTGACTGCGCTTTTTCCAGCGTATCCGGTAGGCTCTTTGTGTCACCCTTCGCGCCTCCGTGAAGCGTCACGGCAATTACCGCACCTTCCCCGCTCATGTCCACAGCATGCTCGGCTTTGTGCGCCATATCCGTGCCCCCGCTCTTCATTTTCATGATCTCCGCATCCGGCTCGTTCGGATTCACCCACTCCTTGTTCGACCCTTTCTTTGGCCGCTTCTTGTCCAACTTTGCAATGTCCGCTCGGCTCGGCTCTTCGATACCACTCTTGCGCGCAAGCTCCTTCAAATACGATTCGTAGCTTTCCCCCGTGTCTCGACGAACGATTGACCGAAGCGCCGCATTCGCTTCCAGCGTCGTCGCGTCCACACCCAGTGTCTTGCCATCTATCATCCCTCTCGACGCTAGAACTTCTAGCACCCATCCAAATACAGATTCGTGAACTTCCAGCGGAAGTCGATTCCGTATCCGAGACAGCGACGAATGGTCCGGCGTTCGCTCTTCCATTCCAAGGCCAAGAAACTGGCGCAAAGACAGTGAGTCCGAACACCGCCAGCAGATCCCGCGCTCTGAATCGATGCGCTCAAAGTAGCCGATCAACAGCATTCGAAAATACACACCCGGCGGTATGCTCGGCCGACCTTGCTTCTTCGCGTAATACGGCGAGCATTTCGACTCCACAAACGAGTCAAACTCTTCCTCTCGAAGTACCCGCTCGAGTTCCTCATAAAAAGGATGACCAGGACTCGACGCAACCGCATCGTGTGGAATCCATAAAGTCTCTTGGCAACTTTTCTTTTTCTTCTTCATCGACATGCGATGCAATTTTACATCGTCATCGAATGAGTCTTCAGAGAAATATCGACCGGATACGACTTTTTCAACGGGCTGCTAGCTGGTAGCCGGTGGCCGATGGCCGCGTCGAACGCGCTTTGCGGCATCGACGCTCAAAGGAGTCGAGGATGAAACTAACCCCCCTGGACATCCAGCGACACGAGTTTCAGCAGCGCTCGTTCCGAGGACTCGATTCGGACGAGGTCAGGACGTTCTTGAACGATGTGTCCGAGGAGATGGAGCAGCTCCGTTTCGAGCACGAGAAGCAGTCGGAGGAAATTCGCCGCGTGAACCTACTCTTGTCGGAGCACACTCAGCGCGAGGAGATTTTGAAGAACACTCTCGTGGCCGCGCAGCGCACGTCGGAAGAGCTGAAGGATAACGCAAAAAAGCAATCCCATCTGCTTCTGAAAGAAGCCGAGCTCGCGGCCGATCAGACTCGTTGAAGCCGCGCAAGCGCGGGCTCACGAGATCGAAAAAGACGTTGTCGAGCTGAAGATGCAGAAGCGACAGGTTTTGAACTCGATCCTGGCCGCCATTGCGAATCTCAGAAACTTGATTCAGCTGATGAGCGAAAGCGACGCCCAGCAGGACAAGCTGAGTTTCCTGAAGCGCAAAGCCGAACCCTGAGGCGTCGACCAGAAAGCAGGTAGCCGGAAGCCGATAGCAACCCGGTTCGCGGACCCTAAAAGAGCATGCTTTCTTCGTCGATCACGACCGTCCATTTGTAGGGTCGACCCGGGAGCCACTCTGCCTCGAGCTCGTAGCGGACCTCGATGCGGGTGCGCGTGGGCTGCCGCGTGACCTTGATCATGTCGCGGCTAATCGGCAGATGAAGCTCCGCCGATTTCTTCAGCACCTCTTGCAAGACGACGCCAGCGGTCTTCGCGCGGGAGAACTTCGTCGTGTCGATCACCTCGTCCAGAAACTGAAATTGCGCGAACAAGGGGGGGCCGAACTGTTTGGCCTCGTAACCGACGAACAGAAGCACCAGGACGAAGATCACCAGCCCGACATTGCCACCGCCTCGCTCACTTCTGAATCTTTTCATCGCCTTCCCTCCTAAGGGAGTCGTGCGGGAGTTGGGGCCTTACCGCACGAGGTGGAAGAAACGTTCCCAGCGGGTGTTGGGAAGAAAGTGTAAAATGACGGAACCTATTTCCAAGAATTGGTCCCATCCCTTCTTGAAATAGGCATCTCGTCCGTCTGGAGACTCGTAGGACCAATAGATCATCAGCGCCCGCCCTTTGAGAAGATCACCCGAAAGAGTTCCCCAGTACCGGCTGTCGTGGCTGTTGTCTCGGTTGTCCCCCATCACGAAATAATGTCCTTCGGGGACGACGATCTCCGGCATGTTGTCGCGCGCGTCGGAGAGGATCCCGAGCGAGGCGGTTGACGGCTCGTTGAAATGGACGTAAGGCTCGTCGAGCGGCTTGCCGTTGATATAGACCGTCTTGTTCTGAAGGTGGAGTCGTTCGCCGGGAAGCCCGATCACGCGTTTGATGAAGTCCCTCTCAGGCTCTCCTGGGAACTTGAACACGACGATGTCGTGGCGACGTACGTTCCGAACAGGCGCGATCTCTTCCTCGAAAGCGGACGGTGCATCGGTGTAGAGCATCTTGTTGACGATGAGATGGTCGCCGATTAGCAGGTTCTCTTCCATCGAGCCGGTCGGGATCTTAAAGGCCTGAAACACAAACGTGCGGATGAACAAGGCCAAAATTACAGCGACACAGATCGATTCGAAATATTCGCGAAGGGTGGACTTTGTCGGTCCTCGAGCCTCGGCCTCTTCTTTCGGTTTGTCTTTCTTATCTTTCTTAATCCCATTTTTCTTGATCACAGATAGGCCCCTCCAAGCCAAGTTCAGGACTGCCTTTATGATAACTTGAAGTCAGCAAAAAGTGGGATTTACGAAGACGCGCCCAAAAGCAGCGACATCCACTCCCGCACCGCGGCGTCTAGCCCAACCATCATGGCGCGCGCCACGATGTCGTGGCCCACATTGACTCGATGGATGCTGCCGAGCCCGATGAGCGCCGGGGTATTGCGAAGTGTCAGCCTGTGACCGACCCCGACGTGAAGGCCGAGCTTGGCGCCGAGCTTGGCGCAGTCGGCGATGCGTTGGAGCTCGCGGCGAATCGCTTCCTTGTCGTTAGCCATACCGACGCCCTCGCTCGCCGCCACATAAGCCGCGGTCGAAATTTCCACTCCGAGAGCGCTGACGCCGTGAGCGGCTTTGACTTGATCGATGGACGGGTCGAGATAAATCGATGGGGAAATGGAGCTATCGCACATATCCCGAACGCGTTCCTTCAGCTGGGAGCTGTTGAGCAACACGTCGAGACCGCCGCCGCCTGCGGTTTCGAGACGCTCTGGAATGAAAGTCACGCGCGTAGGCTTGGCGGTGAACGCGAAGCGAGCCATCTTCTGGCGCGGCGTCACGACGAGGTTTAGCTCGACGCTGACGGTTTCCCGAAGGTGGTCGACATCGCGCTCCTGGATCCCCGCCCTATCGCCTCTGAGCTGGACGTTGATAGCGGCCGCGCCCGCCTGCTCGGCGGTGAACGCCGCGAAGACCGGGTCGGGATTCTTGGCTTTGCGCGACTCGCGCAAAGCGGCGACCGCATCCAGAGTGACACCTAACTCAATCACGAGAACTCCCAATCGTGCTTTCCACCGCGCCCTGCACCGTGGCTGTCAAGGTTTCGATCTCTTCTGAGTCCGGACCTTCCATCATGATCCGGAGCAATGGTTCCGTGCCCGAGTAGCGAATGAGCACACGCCCGCGCCCGTCGAGCTTGGTTTCTGCCGCCTCGATCGTTCGGGCGATTTCGGGGATGGTGCGGAGATCGGGCCTCGAGCTCACCGCGACATTAACGAGAACTTGAGGAAAGGGCTCGAGCTGCGCCAGCTGATCCAGGCTTTCTCGCTCGATGGCGATCGTTCGGAGCACTTGCATGAGCGTCAATAGACCGTCGCCGGTCGCAGCGTAATCGGAGAAAATGAGGTGACCTGATTGTTCGCCACCGATAATGATATTACGGCGGTCCATATCCTGTGCAACGAACTTGTCGCCCACCTGAGTTCGAAAGAGCGTGATGTCCTCTCGTGCCAGAGACACTTCGAGGGCCATGTTGCTCATGACGGTGGCCACGACGCCGGATCCCGCCAGTCGACCTTCTTTCTTGAGACGTTTGGCGCACATGAGCAGCATGGCATCCCCGTTCACCGATCGCCCCGTGGAATCCACGAGCAGCAGACGGTCGCCGTCGCCGTCGAGAGCGGCTCCAAAATCGCATGCGTGGCGCTTGACCGTCTCGGCCAGCCCTTCGAGATGCGTCGAGCCGCAATCCCGGTTGATGTTCGCGCCGTCGGGCTCGGTCGCGAGCAGGATGGGCTCGAGCCCGATGGATTCGAGAAGCTTTGGACCAACGCGGTAGCACGCGCCATTGGCGCAGTCGAGAGCCAATTTGAGCGGAGGAAGCGACGTGTCATCGCCCAGACTCCGTTTCAAGTGCTCCAAATAGAGGCCTTCGAGGTGTAAGCTCGGTGTCTTCTGTCGGCTCTCCTCCGGATCGTCTCGCGAAGCGCCGGCGCCTACGTCAGCGGCAGCGGCAAACTCAATGGCTTCCTCGAACGCCTCGCTCGACTTTACGCCGGTGGCGGAGAAAACCTTGATGCCGTTATCGCGATACGGATTGTGCGAGGCCGAGATGACGACACCGGCGTCGAAGCCCGACTCCCGCGTCAGAAAGGCCACCGCAGGAGTCGGGAGAACACCGGCGGATACCGAAACGCCTCCTCCCGCGGCGATGCCTGTCGCTAGCCAGTTCTCGAGATCCGCTCCGGAGCTCCGGGTGTCCCTGCCGATAAGAACGCGAGGTGCGTCCGGCGAGAGCTCTTCCGCAAGGGCCCGGCCCACGCGCTGCACGGTGGTGCGATCCAAGGGCGGGGCATAAGCTTCACCGCGGATTCCGTCGGTACCGAAGAGCTTTGCCACTTATTGGACCTGGACCGCGAGCTCGTTCGGAGTGACGCTGACGATATGTACGGCCGCTAACTCGTCGGGACGGATCACGTGAACGATCGGCACGACTTGGTGGCGACCGGCCCCGAGACCGTCCAGGCGCACTTCGACTTCGAGATCTTCTGCGCGCAGCTGCTCGATCATGCTTCGCGGGCCCTCCACGACGACGCGAACGGAGTTAGGCTCGAGACTTGCGCTCACCGCTTCCGGCCTGGTCGTGACCTCGATCCCCGAGATCTCTTTGCGAAGCCGGACTTCGCGCACGTCGAGCGTCAGCTCGATGCTCGTCCCGGATTCGAGCCGGACGAGAGGATCGAGCTCGAGACCAACAGCGCGCGAAAAAGGCTGGCGCAAGCCGTCGGCCGATACGGGCTCTGTCGTGACCTGCTCGAGCCCGCGCACTTGCGAGGCCGGTCCGACAACCGTGATCGCCTGCGACGAAAGCGCGATGTTCTGGAGCTCGAAACCCTCCGCGGGCGCGCCGAGAATACGCGGGATCACGTTAACGGTACGCATCATCGTGCGGTCGAGCTCGAGTCTTAGACTCGACGGCGTCACGCGCATCACGCGGGCGCCGAACGGCACCGCGACGTCCTCTGGCGTGAGATAGGCGACGCGCTCTCCAGGCTCGGCATCCGAGAGATCCACCGCAACGCTCAAATCCTGGGCCGAGATGCCTCGAAGAATCTCTGCGGGACCTCGCAAGCGCACGTCCACTTGTTGGACGGACTGCGCGACTACTTCGAGCCCTTCGGGGACGTCCCGGAGCTCGAAAGGGATGGAGAAAGCGAACTCGACGCCTGACTCCCGTGCCACCGCAAACCAGAAGGCGAAGCCGAGCATCAGCGAGAATAGCTTCAGGGCGAGATTGTCGGTCACAAACGACTTCATGTGATCGGCCTTTCGGTCGCGGAGACAGAACCGGTGCGTGTTTCAGCCGGGCTCGTGTCTTTTTGCCCCATTGCGTCCCGGAGCTTCGAGCGAAGCTGTTTTGCGTCGAGGCCCGAAATGACTGCTCCGTCCTCCATGAAGCTCACGAGCCCTGTTTCTTCGGAGACCACGATCGCGATGGCGTCCGTATCTTCGCTGATGCCGATGGCGGCACGATGGCGGGTCCCCAGCTTTTTGCCGAGCTGCGGATTGATCGAGATGGGGAGAAAACAGGCTGCGGCCGCGGCGCGGTCTCCTTGGATGACGACGGCGCCGTCATGGAGCGGCGATTTCGGGTTGAAGATAGACAAGAGAAGATCGTAGGTCACGACAGCATCGAGCATGACGCCGGCTTCGACATAGCTGCGAAGGCCGATATCGCGCTCGAAGACGAGGATGGCGCCCACGCGCCGCTCAGCGAGCGTGAGCAGGGAAAAAGCGACCTCGTCGAGGGTCCCTTTGCTGCTCGTCGGGTTCAAGAATCGAAAAAGCGGGGCCCGCCCAAGGTTGGCGAGGCCGCGCCGGAGCTCCTGCTGGTAGAGAACGATGATGGCGAACCCGATATAGGCAAGCGTATTGCGAAGCAGCCAATTCACGGCGGTGAGGTCGGCCCAACGCGAAGCGAAAAAGAGCAGAACGAGGAGCAACGTGCCGACCACCATCTGGAACGCACGCCCGCCCCGGACGAGCTGAAAGAGCTTGTAGAACAGAAAGCTCACGAGAAGGATGTCGACGACGTCGTTCCAGGAGAGCTCCCGCGACAAGCTTTCCCAAAACTCGACAAATGCCGCCATTAGCTCAGGCTTCCGGCGGGCAAGGTTGCTTCGTGCGGTTCATCGACGCCATTTACAGATGCGGCATTTCGAATAGCGTCGGCGACGGTCGCAACGTCCCGCATTTCGGAGACATCATGTACGCGCACGATGTTCGCGCCGTGAAGGATGGCGGCGGTGACACTCGCCGCCGTGCCGAATATCCGAGCTTCGGCTTCGCTCGAGAGTAGCTTCCCGATGAAACCCTTCCGAGACGTTCCCACCAGGATCGGTTTGCCGAGCTCTGCGAGCGCATTTAGCTCGTTCAAGAGCGTCAAATTATGTGAAAGCGTTTTCCCAAAACCGATGCCGGGATCGACCACGATCGCGTCGTTCGCGATGCCGGCGCGCTCGGCGCGCGCGACGGCCTCGCTAAGGCTCGTTCTTACCTCGGCTACGACGTCGTCATATCGTGGATCGGACTGCATCGTTTCGGGGCGACCTCGCATGTGCATGAGCACGACGCCCGCCCCGGCCCGAGCGGCGACCTCGGCCATTCGAAGGTCGCCCGCGAGCGCGGTGACGTCGTTGACGATATCGGCGCCGTTTGCGAGAGCGCCTTCGGCGACCTCGGCCTTGCGCGTATCGACCGAAAGCATCCGATCGGTCTGCGAGCGCAAGCTCTCGAGCACCGGTAGGACCCGATCCAACTCTTCTTTCGTCGAGACCGGCGCCGCCCCGGGCCGGGTCGATTCGCCTCCTATATCGAGGATGTCTGCACCTGCTTCCGCGAGACGAAGAGCCTCGGACGTCGCGGCATCGACGTCGGGATAGCGGCTACCGGCGTAGAACGAGTCTTTTGTGACGTTGACGACACCCATGATAGCGGTTCGACATGAGAGGTCGAGGCGCTTGGCGCTAGCTCGAAAGATTTGAGAACACACGGTCAAATAGAGCTCCGGCGACCAAGGCTGATCCCAGCACCCGCATTCGCGGGGCACGCATTCCTGGAGCGCTTAGAGTCGTTAACTCTGTGGGACGCTACCGGGATTTTGGAGGATCGGTGGCGTCAGGGGCGCCTTGCGCTTTTTCTCCTTCTCCGTGGCCTCCGCTTCGTCGCGAACGGCTTCGTCGACCACCGTCTCGCGCTCCTTGAGCGGAAGGCCTTCGATGAGCATCTTCACGTCCTCGGCGTCGAGCACTTCTCTCTCGAGGAGCGCCTCGGCAACTCTTTCGAGCACGTCACGATTCTCGCTCAGAATCTTCTTCGCCCGATCGTAGCTTTCGCTCACGATGCGTTTGACTTCCTGGTCGATCAGCAGAGCGGTGTGCTCGCTATAGTCCTGATGCCTCGCGATGTCGCGGCCGAGGAAGACTTGCTCTTCTTTACGTCCAAAGGTGAGAGGCCCCATTTTCTTGCTCATGCCCCACTCGCACACCATCTTCCTGGCGAGCTCCGTCGCTTTTTCGAGATCGTTGTTTGCGCCGGTCGTGAGCTGATCGAGAACGATCTCTTCCGCTAGGCGGCCACCCATGGCCACGGTGATGCTGGCTTCCACGTATTTCCGATCGTGGCTGAGCCGGTCCGCCTCCGGCAAGAGCATGGTGACGCCCATGGCCATACCGCGCGGGATGATCGTGACTTTGTGAATCGGATCCGCATCTTCGAGAAGCGCCGCGACGAGCGCGTGGCCGCCCTCGTGATAGGCCGTCGTGCGCTTTTCTTCATCGCTCATGATCATGGAACGGCGCTCCGAGCCCATGAGCACTTTGTCCTTCGCTTCTTCGAAGTCGTGCATCCGAACGACTTTCAGCCCATGCCGCGCCGCGTAGAGCGCGGCCTCATTGACGAGATTGGCAAGGTCCGCGCCGGAGAAGCCTGGGGTTCCCCGCGCCAGTATACTGAGATCGACATCGTTCGCGAGCGGGATGCGGCTCGTATGGACTTTGAAAATGCCTTCGCGTCCCCCTACATCGGGAAGCGAAACCACGACGCGACGATCGAAGCGGCCAGGCCGGAGCAGTGCCGGGTCGAGGACGTCGGGACGATTGGTAGCGGCGATGAGAATGACGCCTTCGTTGGACTCGAACCCGTCCATCTCGACGAGGAGCTGATTCAGTGTTTGCTCGCGCTCATCATGCCCACCACCGAGACCGGCGCCGCGATGGCGGCCGACGGCGTCGATCTCGTCGATGAAAATGATGCACGGTGCATTCTTCTTGCCTTGCTCGAAGAGGTCGCGCACCCGGCTCGCGCCCACGCCGACGAACATTTCGACGAAATCAGAGCCGCTGATCGAGAAAAACGGCACGTTGGCTTCGCCGGAGATGGCGCGCGCGAGAAGCGTCTTGCCGGTTCCTGGAGGCCCCATGAGAAGAACGCCTTTGGGGATACGGCCACCGAGCTTCTGGAATTTCTGAGGCTCTCTCAGAAAGTCGATGATCTCTTCGAGCTCTTCTTTGGCTTCGTCGACGCCCGCGACGTCTTTGAACGTGACTTTTTTCTGTTGGCTGCTCGATAGCTTGGCTTTGCTCTTGCCGAAGGACAAAGCTCTATTGCCCGATCCTTGCATTTGTCTCATGAAAAAGATCAGAAAAGCGATCATGATGACAATGGGCGTCCAGCTTATGATGTGGCCGAGCCACGACGAGCTGTTCGCATCTCGCGCGTGGACTTCGACCCCCTTATCGAGCATCAAGTTGACTAGGTTCTCCATCTGCGGCGGAGCGAAAGTGCGGATCGCCTGACCGTTCTTGAACTCGCCGACGATCTGGCTTCCGGCGCCCGTTCCAGTAATGGTCACTTTGGCGACGTGGCCCCGATCGAGCTGAGCGATGAAATCGCTGAAGCTGAGTGGGCGCTCGTTCTTCTGGATACGGGACGAAACGCTATAAAACAGAAAGATCACAAGTGCTGCGACCATCCAAAACATCAAGTTCTTCATAGTGGAGTTCAAAAGCCGCCTCCGATGAGAGAAATTTCTGGCGATTCCATTATCATGAGCTCGGTGGCTCGGCGAGGCCTAGATAAGGTGCGCCGCGATGATGCTCCGCGAGGCCCAAACCATAGCCGGCCACGAAACCTTCTTTTTCGAGCTCGAAACATGCGTAATCCACCGGGCAGTCGACCTTCCGGTGGTTCTCGCGATTGATGAGCGCGGCCACTTTCAGCGACCGAGGCTTCCATGTTTCCTGGATATTCCCCGTGATGAAGCTCAAAGTGACTCCCGTGTCGACCACACCCTGTATGAGTAATACGTCACGCGCGCTGAAATCGTTCGCTCGGCCGAACGCAATATCGACCCGTTTCGAATCCTCTGTGCCGACCTTCAGAAAATCGCAGGTCAGCGAAACGTCGATCGTGCGGATGAGATCGGCCATAAAGACCATCGAGTTGGGGAGGACGCCCACGCAGGCGATGTTGCCTTCCGGGAAGTCCCCAGTAATCTGCTGGCCGAGCTCGCGCACCCGTGCGCTGATCGTCTTCTCGTCGTAAACCACTGACAGTCTTGATACTTGGCTCATTGGCTCACCCACTCGAGGCGAAGGTGTACGCGCCCCGTACCAAGCCGCGCGGTTTCCGCGACCCCGTGACCCACAACCCAGAGGATGTCGTCACGTCGATTCTCAGATCCTGGCCTCACGACCAACGGCACTTGTTGCCTCTCTTCCTTAGCGACTTTCCGGTCCATCAGATAACGCGCGAGCGATTTCGCTCCCGGGGCTCCGAGCGGTCGAAACCGGTCCGCGCTGCGAGGGCTCCTGACGACGAGGTTACGAGCCCCACCTTCGACGCCGACCATGACCGCGTTTCCCGCGGCTTTCAGGGGTTCGTCTCCGCTTCGAATCGGCCCTGCGAGATGCGCCGTCAGGACACCCTGCCTCTCCAGAATTGGCAGCTCGGCAGGGATCCTCAAGCGATACTCATACCTATTATAGCCGTTCGGGAAGTGTTTGCGCCGGGAACGACCCGACCCCGAAGAAAGGGACAGCCGATCGAACGACCGCGCCACCACGAGCCCCGGCAGATGGATCTCCCGCCCGCTCTTGCCGTTGTCGAGAAGGGAGAGAACGTCTTCGACATGACGCTGGCTCAGATTGCGGGTGTGGCCCCGCACCACCTCGACGGCTCGGCGCAATACACGGCGTTTGAGAGCGATCTGAAGAGTAGCGAGTGCTTCGACGGAGAGCGTGATGGTTTGGCCGCTCTTCCGGTCGGCCGAGGCGAGCTCGTCGAAAGCGACACGCGCCGCCTTCTCCATGAAGTCTTCCTCGTCTCTAAGGATCTCCGCGTTGCGCGCAAGGGTCTCGACCAATTGAGGATTGAGCTCAGAGAGTCGCGGCAGGATATCGTGCCGCAGGCGGTTTCGCGTGAACCGCAGGTCGCGGTTGCTCGCGTCGTCGCGATAGTCGAGCTCGTGCTCACGCAGAAAAGCAAGGATTTCTTCGCGGCGGAGCTCGATGAGTGGGCGGATGCGCTCATTCGTGACCGGGCGCATAGAGCTGAGGCCTCGTGCGCCCGATCCGCGCAAAGCTCTCATGAGAAACGTCTCAGCCTGGTCGTTCATCGTGTGCGCGACGGCGATTCGGGTGCATCCGCGACGGGCCGCCTGTTCGGCGAGGAATCGATAGCGGGATAAACGGCCCTGCTCTTCGAGCGAACGCTTCGAACGCGCCGCGAGGCTCGCGACGTCGACGCGCTCGGAAGTAAAGGGCAAGCCTAGTTGCTCCGCGAGCTCGCCACAAAAAGCCTCGTCGTCATCGGCTTCGGGCCGCAGCCCGTGATGGAGGTGGGCGAGCTCGACGTCGATCTCGAGCGTTGCGCGAAGCTCCGTGAGCACGTGCGACAACGTCACGGAATCCGCCCCGCCGGACACCCCGATGAGGACGCGGTCCAACGGGCGGACCATGCCGACACGGGTGATCGTAGTCAAGACACTATCGATCAGCATGGTGAGCAGCATGGCCGAACAGGTTTGCGGGATCCAGGTGCACTTTTCGTATAAGTGTAATATAATATGGGAGTTAGGGCTATCTGTCAAGAACGAAACGGGAGCGAGCACCATGGATGACAAGTGTTGCCACTGCGGGGCTGGTGAGGACGAACGCCCCGTCGTGAAGTGCGTTATCTGTTTCCGCCACTACTGCCAGGAATGCGGTTTCGATCGCGGGGGGTCGGCCATTTTGCACCAAGCAGTGCTCCCAGTTCTTCTTTTTTGGGGATGGGGATGATGACTAGACTCGCTTGTTCGCAGTTCTTTTTGCTCTTACTCTGAGGATGCGGTGGCTCACTACTTTGTCCACGGAGAGGATGGCGCCTCCGGCGTGGAGCTCTTCGCCGGCGACGGGGATGTGGCCCAAGTGGTCCAAGATCAAACCGGCGAGCGTGTTGTAGTCGGCGTGCTCGGGGAGCTCCAGCGACAATTGCTCGTTGGCGTCCGCGATCGAAAGCACACCGTCTAGCAGGTAGCTTCCATCGGGGAGCTCGAAGATCTGAGACTCCTCTACATCTTTTTCATCTAAGAGCTCGCCCACGATTTCTTCGAGGAGATCTTCGAGCGTTACGAGGCCTTCGATACCCCCGTGCTCGTCGACGACGAACGCCATATGCGTGTGCTGCTGCTGGAGCTGTTCTAGCGCTTGCTCGACTCTGGCGGAGTCGGGGATGAAGTACGGCCGCCTCAGCACTTGCTCGAGCTGGAAAGGGACCCGGGCGCCCCAATAAGTGAGAACGTCTTTGGCAAAGAGCAAACCGATGATGTTATCGAGCGTGGTGTCGAAGACGGGCATGCGGGAAAACCGCTGGTTCTGGATGATGCGGACGATCTCTTCGAGCGGCGTGTCTTTTTCAACGGCCACCATCTCCGTGCGCGGGACCATGACCGCCGCCACGCGTTTTTCTGCGAGCGCGATGACTTTGCGGAGCATTTGCCGACGAGTCCCGCGCTCGCCCTCGGGAACGCCGCCGGCATAAAGGATCGCTTTGATTTCTTCGAGCGTAACCGCGGATCCGAGAGTCCCCCTGCTGACGCCGAACAGCGAGAGAAGGCCGTTCGAGATCATCGTCAAGACTTTGACCGCGGGGGAGAGCAAGCGGATGATGCCGGAGAGGGGGCGGATGACGAGCAACGACCACGCTTCCGGATGACGAGCCGCGAGGCTTTTCGGGACCATCTCACCGAAGACGAGGATGAGTCCCGTAAGCACGATCGTGGCTATCGAGATGGTCTGGCCCTGCCTGTCCTCCGAAGCGACGAGAACGGTGATGGCGTAAGTAATGAGCGCGCCAGCCGCCGTGTTGACGAACACATTCCCGGTCAAGATCGTGCCTAGAACTTTTTCGGGATGCGCAACGACTTCCCTCACGCGCGCCGCGCGCGGCTCTGTCCGCTCCAAATTCCGGAGCCGAAATCGGTCGAGGGACATGAGCGCCGTCTCGGAGCCTGAGAAAAAGGCAGATAAGGAGAGGATGACGACGAGTCCGAGGGTGATGGCGATGAGCATCGAAGGCCAGTGACTCAATTATAGAGTCTGAAGCCTGGTTTGGCATCGGGGTACAATTCCGGCATGGAGCTTTCTGGAATCGTTATGTTGGTTCTGATCCTCGGCGGCACCTGGGGAGGGTTCGCTTACTTCCTCTACCAATCGCTGAATCAGGACGGCTAAGCCGGTATGGCGGTGGCCGTTGTGGGCGCGGGCGCCTGGGGGACGGCGCTCGCGAAGTTGATCGCGGACAAAGGGGAGTCCGTCACGCTTTGGTGCCGTGAGCCCGAAGTCCTTGCGGGGTTCCGCGAACGGCGCGTCAACGAGCCGTTTCTTCCCGACGTGCCTTTGCCTGGGAAACTCGATGTGACCCAGGCGCTCGGCGCCTGCGTCCGGGACAAGGAGCTCGTTCTTCTGGCGGTGCCGTCCCAATATCTTCGTTCGGTTCTCGAGGAGCTCGTACCCCACGTGAGCGCGAGCCAGCGTTTCGTGAGCGCCACCAAAGGCATAGAAGAAGGAACTCTTCTGCGCATGAGCGAAGTCGTCGCCGACGTTCTGCCTTTTTCGCCCGATCTCACGGCGATCTCGGGACCGACTTTCGCGAAGGAGGTCGCCCGCGGGGAGCCGACCGCCCTCGTCGCGGCGAGCGAGAACGAGGCCTCGGCGCTCTACATCCAAGCCTGTTTGGCGACGAAGATATTTCGGGTTTACACGAATGACGATGTGATTGGCGTCGAGCTGGGAGGGGCGCTCAAGAATGTCATCGCCATCGCCGTTGGGGTCGCGAGTGGCCTCGGCCTCGGCTACAACCCCGCGGCCGCATTGATGACGCGTGGCCTCGCGGAGATCTCGAGACTCGCCGAAGCCATGGGCGGCAAGCGCGAGACCTTGGCTGGGCTTTCTGGTGTCGGCGATCTCGTGCTCACTTGCACCGGCCGACTCTCTCGAAACCGCACCGTCGGCATAGCACTCGGCGAAGGCCAGTCCCTCGCCGATATCGTGTCCAAGATGCGTCAAGTCGCCGAAGGCGTCGCCACCACCCACGCCGCCGTCGCCCTGGCCCGCGCCCACCAAATAGAGATGCCCATAACCTTCCAGATGGAGCGTTTACTGAGGGGAGAGGCTACCGCCAGAGAAGCGATGCATGAGCTCCTGGATCGCCCCGTGGGGTCGGAATGATTCAGCATTCAGCATTCAAAAGACTTCCAGAATCTCATACAACGTCGTTCGCTGCGCCGGGCGGAAGCCTGCCTCCCGAATGAGCGTTTTTATCTCATCCGTCGACGTCTTGTTCACGAACCCCGTTGCCGCGTGTACGTTCTCCTCGAACAAAGTGCCGCCGAAATCGTCCGCGCCCCAGTGGAGCGCGACCTGGCCGGTCTTCTTGCCTTCTGAGAACCACGACGCTTGGATGTGATCGAAATTGTCGAGATAAATTCTCGAGGCTGCCAGCATGCGGAGGTATTGATTGGGACCTGCGTGGCGCGGGATTTTCTTGACCAAAGGCGTATTGCCGGGCTTGAAGCTCCACGGGACGAAGGCCGTGAAGCCGCCGTGCTCATCCTGGAGGGATCGGATCGCTTCGAAATGCTCGACGATGTCCTCGGGTGTTTCGACGTGGCCGTACATCATGGTGGCCGTCGAGCGGAATCCGAGCGCATGCGCTTCGCGGTGCACGTCGAGCCAGCTCTCTGTGAGGTTCTTTTTGTGCGAGATCTTTTTGCGTACTCTCTCGGAGAGGACCTCGGCCCCGCCGCCGGGGAGGGTCGTCTGCCCGGCGTCTTTGAGAGAGCGCAACACTTCTTGCAACGAGAGTCCGGACACCGCCGCCATGCCCTCGATCTCCACGGCGCTCCAAAAATGAGGTGTGACTTGCGGGTAGCGCTTGCGCACCGCGCGGACGAGCTCAAGGTAATAGTCTAGCGGCAGCTCCGAGTTGACACCTCCTTGCATCAAGACCGTCGTGACGCCTTTTTCCGCGGAGCGGCCGATGAGCTCGAGCATTTCCTCGACCGAATGGGTATAGGCCTCGTCGTGGCCAGGGCTCCTATAGAACGCGCAAAACGTACAATCGACGTTGCACACGTTGGTGTAGTTCGGATTGGTGTCGATCACGAAAGTCACGATGGATTCGGGATGGCGTTTGCGCCGAACTTCCCCGGCGAGCTGGCCCAAATCGAGGAGGCTCGCCTCAGCGAGAAGGAACAAACCGTCGGCACGGTCGACGCGCTCACCGGCGAGTACTTTGTCGCGGACTACTTCGAAAGTCGTGGTCATGTTGGCTCAAATAGGGTCGAGAAAATGGTTCTCGCTCGTCAAACGCCGGAACTCTTCGAAGCCTTTCATCTCCTCGGGCCCGAGTCGGTAGTGAAAATTACGGAGGTAGGAGGCCATGACTTCGGGCGCTCCAAGCTCTCCTGCGAACTCTGCTGCGATTTGGTCGATTTGGGACATGCCGAGCACGAACGAACGCTCCAAAAGCCCGGCCAGCTGACCTTTTGTCTCCTCGGGAAGCGAGCGTCGAACGGCCCAGAGCGCGAACACGAAAGGAAGTCCTGTCCATTTCCACCACTCCGTCGCGAGATCGTAGCGATACGGAAAAGTCGGCGTCGCTGTCGTGTTGCGCCGTAGGGCTTCGTTTCCGATGACGAGAAAAGCGTCGCCTTCGTCTCGAAGCCCACGCACATATTCTGCGGGGCGAATCCCGTCACGAAGCTCGAGCATGACGCGGAGCAGTCGGACGGAGGTGTTGGACTCTTCGGTAATCCCAACGCGCGCGCCGTCGAGCTCGGCCATGGGCCGGCGGCTCAGGAACAAGATGCTGCGGACTTCTTCCCGGTTGGCGACGCCCAGGCCGGCGATGGGCTCGTAGCGGTCCTCGTGTACGAAGTAATCCACGGCCGCAAGGATGCCGGCATCGATTTCGCCGTTTTCGGCCATCCGGCCCAGCTCTCGCGGTGGTGACGGAATCAGTCGATGTTCTCCCAGCAGCGGGAAGAACGGCTGGGAGTTCAAATACGAGATTTGCCCGATCAGAAGTCGCACGTCGCCTCAGTCATACACGCGCAGGACGTTATAGAGCGCGTCGCGCTCGGCGGGGACTTTGCCGGCTTCGCGGATCATCTCCACGAGCTTGTCGCGCGCGAGCCCTATGGCGCTTTTCGCCTGCGCGTAATGCGCGATCTTTTCTTCGCCGATCGTTCCGTCGAGGTCGCTCGCGCCGAAGTTGAGAGCCACGGAAGCGGTTTCTTCTCCCAGCATGACCCAGTACGACTTGATGTGGTCGAAGTTGTCGAGCAGTAACCGACCGCAAGCGACGGTCCGGAGGTCCTCGATTGCCGAAGCTTGCCGCTCCGCGAGCCCCGTATTGCCGGGCTGGAGGGCGAGCGGGATAAAGGACATGAATCCCGGGGTCTCGTCTTGCGCGTCGCGCAGCCGCAACATGTGGTCGACGCGCTCTTCGTAGGTCTCGATATGGCCGTAGAGAAGCGTCGCGTTCGAAGGAAAGCCCATCTCGTGGGCGATGCGGTGCACTTCGAACCAGCGGTCGGCGCCCATTTTGTGCTTGAACGTCGCTTCCTGCACCCGCTCCGAAAAAACTTCAGCGCCGCCTCCCGGAAGCGATTGCAGGCCGACCTCGCGCAGGCGCTCGAGAACCTCATCGATAGAGATCCTCGCGATCCTGGCGAACCAGTCGATCTCGACGGCGGTCCAGGCCTTGATTTGGATGGAAGGAAAGGCCTCGTGGATACGCTTGACGATGTTCAAGTAATCTTCGAACTTCCACTTGGGGTGGAGGCCTCCGACGATGTGCACTTCCGATAGCTCGTCGCCGAGCTTGTCGAGGATCTCGTCGATCGACATCTCATAGGCGTGGTCGTCGCCCGGCTTCGCCGCGAAATCGCAGAACGTACAGTCGAGAACGCAGAGATTTGTCGGGTTGATTTGCCGGTTCATGACGAAGTAAACCCGATCGCCGGACTTTTCGTGCTTCACGTGGTCCGCCATCTTGCCGATGGCCGTAAGGTCCCAGCTATTCAAGACCGCGAGCCCGTCTTCGCGGCCGAGACGCCGGCCGGAGAGCACGCGCTCCCATATGGGGAGGAGCGCCTCGTCTTGAAATACGATTTCCTTTTGCGCGGTCAATGTCACTAGCAAGCTCCTGACCGGAAATTCTTACAAAACAGCGTCGTGGTTTCCAGTCCCGACCATTCGGGTGCCCACCCCATCCGGCGTAAATCACTTGATAGCACCTAGTTAGCCGAAAATCAAAAGTGAAGCCCGACGCCGGCCCAGACGAAACCTAGCACGACAAAACCGATGACGGCGTTTATTTTGAAAAAGGCGAGCTCGACCGAGGAGGCCTTACGGTGCTCGAGCAGCAGGAGCGCGGCGATGGCGACGAGAAGCACGGCGGCGAGAGAGCCTTCCATGGCTGTCCAGTACAGCGCGCCCAAGAGCAACAACGCCACCATGTGGAACGCAAACGAGACCGCGAGCGCGCGCTTCCTGCCGAGCCGTGACGGCAGGGAGTGGAGCCCGTTCCTGTGGTCGAAATCGATGTCGAGCGTCGCGTAGATGATGTCGAACCCCGCGACCCAGAACAAAGTGAACAGGCACAAGAGCAGAACATGCGGGTAGTCGTCAAAATCTAGTTGGACCGCGTACCAAGCGCCGAGGGGCCCCATCGCGAGCGCCGCGCCCACGCCCAAATGCGCCCACATCGTGAACCGCTTCATCAGCGGGTAGAGGAGGAATATGGCGAGCGGTATGGGGCTGAGCAAGAGGCATTTGGGCGATATCGCAAGGGCCGCGGCGAGATAGACCGCTGCCCCGATCCCGGAGACGAGCGAGGCCTCGGCGAGCGTCATCTGCCCGCTTGGAATCTCCCGGCCCGTGGTGCGCGGGTTGCGGCGGTCGATCGTGCGGTCCAGGATGCGGTTCGTACCGAGCGCTGCCGTGCGAGCTCCCGTTCCGGCGACGAGAATGAGGATGAATACGCGCCAGGTCAAAGCCTCTTCTGCGAGCACGGCGCCGCTCAGCAACAGAGGAAACGAGAAGAGCGTGTGCTCGATCTTTACGAAACGGCTATAGGTCTTCAAACGATCTTGCATGCGCGCTCATTAGAAACCTCTTTGACACTCGGAATCAATGCCTCGGAGAAATTCCGTCCCATCTGCTGACCGGCTCGAGAGCTCATCATCCAGGAAGATTCCTTCCCGGCCAGATGACGAAACCCGTTTACGATGTTATTCTCGTTTCGTTGTGCGGGAAGATTCGTCTGACGTGATCGAGTTCGAAGAACTGCTGATCGTGGATGGAGGTGGCTGCTGAAATGACGAAGAAAAAGAAGAAGACCAAAGCCAGGAAGAAAAAAGCTACAAAGAAGAAAGCGGCAAAGCGCAAAGTAGCCAAGAAAAAAGCTACGAAAAAGAAAAAGGCTACGAAGCGCAAGGCCAAGAAAAAAGCTGCCAAGAAGAAAAAGAAGAAAAGTGCCACGAGAAGACGCAAAGGTCGCAAAGTCGCGAAGAAAAAAAGCGGTAAAGAAGAAGGCAGCTAAGAAAAAAGCCAAGAAAAAGGCGACCAAGAAAAAAGCGGCTCCCAAGAAGGCCGCGAAAAGGAAGGCTGTAGCCAAGAACGCGAAGCCGAAGGTCGCGGCGCCCGAGAAAGCTGCGCCTCCACCCGCCGCCCCGCCCGCTGCGCCAGAGCTTGCGCCCACTTCGCCTACCCAGGCACCGTGGGAAAGCGGGAGCGATGCGTCGAGGACCGAGACACCGGCGCCGTGGGAATCCGAATCGGCGGACGCACGCAGCGACAGCCCGGGCTTTGGCGAGCTCGAAGCGAACTCGGATGACGATGACGTCGGTGGCGGGGCCGGTCCGGTCTCTTAGCTCGGCCTAGAACCCACCATCATCTGAGCGCCCTCGGCCACAAACTGGCCGGGGGCGCCGCCGATGGGGTCATCACTCGTCGACAAGGAACTTCCCGCTTTCGGCGAAATGCTTCGTATCGCACATCGGACAGGCGACGAACTGCTTTCCGGCCTCTCTTTTGATCATGCCGCTCGCATCTTGCCCTTCGATTGGGTTGCCGCAAGTGCAGTAGAACACGCCCTGTTCGAGAAAAACGTCGTCCTCGACTTCCAATTCGTCGCTCATGAGACGCTCCTTAGATTCAAACGCGAGTTTCAGGAAAAGTATAGCATCCACCCTTCCAAGGGTCGATTTCGGAAAGTGCCGTTTCGTGATAAGATTCGCGTCCTGGCTGCGCAAAATCATCGATCTCGGATCGCTCTCCGTCTAAGATGTGAAGCGCGTATCTTCCTATTCAGCCAAAGAGAGACTATCAAGATGGAACCAAAGACACGAATGCTTGCCTTGGTCGCCGTACTCGCGCTCCTCCTTTCCGTGGCCTGCGGAAATCCGGAAGTCGGCGTCACGAGCGAAGAGATTCTCGTGGGAACCTGGGCACCGTTGACGGGCCCGGCCTCCAATCTCTCCATCATCGCCAAGGGGATGGACGCCTATTTCGCCTACGTCAATGAAGAGGAGGGCGGTGTCCACGGACGCAAGCTCAATCTCCTCATCAAAGATGACGGCTACGACGCGGCGCGCACACTGGCTGTCGTGGAGGAGCTCGTCGACGAAGTCCGCGTCTTCGCTCTTTTGGGGGGCAACGGCACGGCGAACTGCCTTGCGGTGAAAGACTACATCGCCATCAAACTACTTCCCTGGATAAACCCCGGCTCGGGCGCCCGCGTCTGGACGTCTCCCATGAACGCCTATGTGTTCTCGACCTTCCCGCCTTACGTGACCGAGGGGCGCATTCTCTCCAAATATGTCACCGACGAGCTCGAGGCGGAAAAGTACGGCATGTTCTTCCAGGACGATTCCTTTGGGCGTGAAGGGCAAGAGGGTGTGCGCCTCGGCTTGCGCGCCAGCAACGACGAGATTACGGTCGCGGAGGCCTATACGGTCGGCGACAATGACCTGGCGGAGGTTGCCCAGAAGTTCAAAGACGAGGAAATCGATGTGATCTTTGTATGGACGATCACAGAAGGCGCGGCCGCCCTCGCAAACGCGATCGAAGCCCTCGAAGACTACGATCCTCAGATCGTGGCGACCCAGGTTCTCGCCGATCCTTTGATGTTCGATCTCGCCGGCGAGGGATGGGACGGCGCGATCGTTGCCTCGAGCGTTCCGGTGAGCACCACGGACGAGCCCAGCGTTGTCAAAGCGCGCGATATCATCGAAAAATACGGCAACGGGATCGAGTTCGGCACCTACGCCATATTGGGCCTCGCGCGCGCTGAAGTCTTGGTCGAAGGTTTGCGCCGGGTCGGGCCCGACCTCAACCGGCTGAAATTGATCCTGGCCCTCGAGGGCATCAAAGACTGGAGCGACAACTTCCTCGGTACGTCCATCAGCTTCAGCGCTGAGAACCACCAAGGTTTGAACGCCGTCTACCTCAGCAAAGCCGAGGGCGGGCAGCTCGTACACTTGTCCGACTGGCTCGAGCCTTGAGACCGTCCTCGAACATCCAGACGCGATTGACGCTCCCACGTCAACGCGATTAGAATCTTGGCGTCCTAGGCTCTGAAGATTCACGCGGCCCGGAATCAAAATAGGAGTTCAATACTCCCTTGTGTAGCAAGTACCTTCTGCCCATCCGGGCCGCAGCCTGCGAGAACGCCAACTCAGGAGGGAGGCGATCACCATGAAATTCGGAAGGACTGTTCGTAAGCTGCGAGAGGAGAAAAACGTCAGCATCGCTCAATTTGCGAGAAAAGTCGGTATGAGTCCGACCTATCTCGCGCCCATCGAGCGTGACGTATTCCCGCCTCCCGCCGAGAAGAAAGTCATCAAAATAGCCAAGGCGCTCGATCAGAACCCGGATGAGTTTCTGGCTCTCGCCGGCCGGGTCGGCACCGACTTGAGACGCATCATCCGGCGCCAGCCTGCGAGCGCTGGACGCGTTTTGCGCGCTATCGACGGGCTGTCAGAAAGGGAGGTCGACGAGCTCGTGGCGAAGGCGAAGAAAAAAAAGAACCACGGGAAAAGGACGGCAAAGTAGGCGTCTTTAGAACCATTCGAAGCCTCGCGTTACGCTACTGTCCCATGAGTCAGTCTCAAGGAGGATTTCCCGATCTTCGGATTGTTTCTGTTTCCGATCTTCTGCTACACGAGGAAGTCGATCTCGAACGCGTCGCGCGGCTTCTCGATCGTTTATCCGCGGACGGTATTCTGAGAAATCCGCCCATCGTGGCGAGTCTTCCCGGCAGCGAACGATTCCTACTGCTCGATGGCGCGAATCGTGTTTCCGCGCTCCAGAATCTCGACATCCCGCACCTGCTCGTTCAAGTCGAGTCCATCGAGGACCCCGCACTCGAAGTGCGCCATTGGAACCATGTCGTTCGGGACATCGAAGCGCGCGAGCTAGAGGAGTACGCGCGTGGTGCCGCCGGTATCGAGCTCGTCGAGAATGCGAACGAAGGCGACCCCGACTATCTCGGAAGCATCTTGACCACGGATTCTGAAGCTCTCCACTTGAGAGCTCCGGGCTCGATGAAAGATCGGGTGCGACACTTCCGCGCGATGGTAGACGTTTATTACAGCCGGGAAGCGCGGATGGACAGGGTCAATCACTCAGATATCGCATCGCTGAAAGAGCAGCACCCGCATTTCGGAGCTGTTGTGATGTTTCCGAATTTTTCGAAAGACGTGCTGTGCGCCATCGCCGAGGCAGGGGACCGCCTGCCTTCGGGCGTGACCCGCATCCTCGTACCCCGCCGCGTTCTCGGCTTCAACCTGCGCCTGCCGCTACTAAAGTCGAGCCTTCCTCTAGAAGAGAAGAGGCGTTGGCTCGCCGACCAGATCCAGCACAAGGTCTCCGAGCACAAAGTCCGTTATTACCAGGAGCCGACATTCGTTTTTGATGATTGAGCGGGGAAGGCCAAAAGAGGTGGGGATAGAGTACACGCTCACGCTGAGCCGTCTTTGAGGGAGAGCTCGCTACGTGCTAGGATTTTGCGGCTATGTCTGGACATTCTAAGTGGCATTCCATCAAGCACAAGAAATCGGCGGTGGATGCGAAACGCGGTAAAGCGTTTACCGGGATCATCAAGGAAATCACCGTGGCCGCAAGGATCGGCGGCGGTGACGTAGAGTTCAATCCTCGTCTTCGGCTCGCTGTCGACAGGGGCAAAGCAGCCAACATGCCGAAGGACAACATCGTGCGTGCCATCAAAAAAAGCACGGGCGAGCTCGAAGGCTACAACCTCGAAGAGGTGCACTACGAAGGCTATGGGCCAGGGGGTGTTGCTGTCTTTATCGAGGCGACGACGGACAACAAGAACCGTACCGTGAGCGAAGTGCGCCATTTCTTCTCCAAATTTGGCGGCAATCTTGGTGAGTCCGGCTCAGTCAACTGGATGTTCGACAAGAAGGGCTACATCGTCGTCTCCCGGGAGAACGTAGACGAAGAGGTGCTTCTCGAAGTCGCTCTCGAAGCCGGCGCCGACGACGTCAACGAGGATGGCGGCCATTGGGAAGTCTTGACGCTCCCTGAAAGCTTTCAAGCCGTTCACGACGCCCTCACGGCGAAGAACATCAGCATCGAAGCCGAAGAGATCGCTATGATCCCTCAGACGAACGTCAAGCTCACCGGCAAGCAAGCAAGGCAGATGCTGAAGCTCATGAACGCCCTCGAAGATCTCGAAGATCTGACAAACGTCTGGGCCAACTTCGATATCGACGAAGAAGAGATCGAAGCCGCGATGTCCAAATAGCCTTGGGCTCGAGCCAATGAGGATTCTCGGGATCGACCCAGGCTCTCAAGTCACTGGCTACGGCGTGATCGAGTCCGACGGTACACGCACGGCTCTCGTGACCGAGGGCGTCATCCGCACGCGCTCGATGCGGAGCTTTCCGGAAAAACTCCGGCTCATCCACGATGGCATCGTGGATGTGCTCGACGAGTATCGCCCCGAGCAGATGGTGGTCGAGGGCCTGTTCTATGCCATGAACGTACAGAGCGCCCTCAAGCTCGGTCATGTCCGCGGCGTCGCTCTTCTCGCCGGGGTAACGCGAGGCATCCCGGTTCACGAATATTCACCGCTCGAGGTCAAGCTGGCCGTCGTCGGCTACGGGCGTGCGGATAAAGAGCAAGTACAGCGCATGGTTGCCGTGCTCCTCGAGCTCGAGCGCCCGCCTGAGCCTCACGATGCGGCCGACGCACTCGCGATTGCCATTTGCCACGCCAATCAGCTTCGCTTTGCCGCGAAAGTGTCGTCGTCTCTGTGATCTCTTATCTCGAAGGCAAGCTGCACGAGAAAAAACCCGACCACGTGGTCGTGCTCGCGGGCGGCGTCGGCTACAAAGTCTCGATCCCGGTATCGACTTATTACGAGCTTCCCAATCAAGGCGAGGGCGTCGCGCTTCAGATCCACACCCATGTTCGTGAAGACACGCTCGCGCTCTACGGCTTCCTGTCCGGCCAAGAGCAGCTATTGTTCCACCGTTTGATTGGGGTCGCCGGGGTTGGACCGTCTCTTGCTCTCAAAGTGATGTCGGGTCTTGAGCCCCAGGTGCTCATCGACTCGATCCGGCGTGGGGACCGCCGGCGTTTGAACGCCATCCCCGGCGTCGGCAAGAAAACAGCGGATCGGCTCATCCTCGAGCTTCGGGACAAGATGCCTGAAGTCGCGGCTTACGATGACGGCGCCTTGCGCGAGGAGACGGACCCAACGTCTTCCCTCGGTGAGGATCTCATTTCGGCGCTCGTGAATCTCGGCTTCCCGAGGCCGCAATCCGAGAAAGCGGCGCTCGCCGTCGCGCGGGACGAGCCGGAGCTCACTTTCGAAGATGCGCTCAAAAGAGTACTGCGCGAGCTCTCGGGATAGATGACGTCGCGCGCGCAGGTCGAAGGGCTCTACCGGAACCGGCTCGAGCAGAAACAGGCGGAAGCCGGGCTGCGCCGCAACATCGTTGCCCGGGTCGCTTATGCACGGCTCGCGATTTTTGTCGCGGGCATAGCCGTTGCCTGGTTCGCCTTCGAGACCGACAGCGTCGCGTGGCCGTGGCTTCTCGTTCCCGTCAACGTGTTCTTCATGCTCCTTTATTGGCACGGTGGTCTCTACGGGGCGCTGCGGCGGACGGAGCGGGCGGCGAGCTTTTACCTGCGAGGTCTCGACCGTCTATCGGATGCGTGGATGGGGAAGGGCCATCAGGGCGCTTCCTACCTCGACCCGAAACATCCTCATGCAGGCGACCTGGACATCTTTGGGAAAGCGTCGCTCTTCGAGCTTCTCGCGACGACCGGAAGCCCTTGGGGGACGAAGAAACTCGCGTCCTGGCTTCTCGCACCGGCGAGCCCCGACACCGTGCGCGCGCGCCAGGCGGCTGTGGCCGAGCTCACACCGCTCGTCGACCTCCGCGAGAGCATCGCGAGCGAGCACGACGAGCTCGGGGAGTCGGTAGACCCCGAGACGCTTTCGAGCTGGGCCACCGAGCCGCCCGTGCTCACATCGAAGGTCGCGCGCGGACTCGCCTTCGTAATTGGCGCGGCGTCGTTCACCGCCGGCATCGGCTGGCTCGCGTCGTGGTGGACGCGGCTGCCTTTTCTCCTGCTGATTCTCGTGAGCGCGTCCTTTGCGTTTTTTTACCGGTCGCGCGCGCTCTCCGTGCTCGCGGCCGTCGAAGATCCCGCGAGCGCTCTCCGCGTGTTGTCGTCCTTGCTCGAGCGGCTCGAAGGCGAGAGCTTCAGCGCGCCGCGGCTCGTGTCGCTTCAAAAGGCGCTGACGTCGTCGGGATCTTCGACTGCCTCGAAACGCATCTGCCAGATCTGCCGCTTCGTCGACTACCTCGATGCGCGCCGCAATCAGCTATTTCTTCCCTTCGCGGCGATCCTCCTTTGGGGCACGCAGTTCGCCTTCGCGATCGAGTCGTGGCGCCGCGAATCGGGGGGCGAAGTGGCGCGCTGGCTCGACGCGGTCGGAGAGCTCGACGCACTTCTCGCACTCGCGACCTATGCCTTCGAGCATCCCGACGATCGCTTTCCGACGATCGTAGAGGATCGTGTCTTGTTCGATGCCGAGGGGATTGGGCATCCGCTGATACCCGAAGCTCGCGTCGTGTGCAACGACGTGCGCTTTGGCGGCGAGCTCCGGCTTCTCGTCATCTCGGGCTCGAACATGTCGGGCAAGAGCACTTTTCTGCGCGCCGTGGGAGTCAATACGGTGCTTGCGCTCGCGGGCGCGCCTGTTCGTGCGCGCAAGCTGACGCTCTCGCCTCTCATCGTCGCCGCATCCATCCGGATCGTGGACTCGCTCCAAGACGGCATCTCACACTTCTATGCCGAGATCCTCCGGCTCCGACAAGTCATGGAGCTCTCCGGCGCGAAGGAGGGGACCGTTCTTTTCTTACTCGACGAGATCCTTCACGGGACGAACTCGCATGACCGTCGCATCGGCGCGGACGCCGTTGTGCGCGGTCTCGTCGATCGCGGCGCCGTCGGCTTCATTACGACCCACGACCTCGCGCTCTCGAAGCTCGCCGATGCGCTCGGGGACCGAGCGATCAACGTGCATTTCGAGGACGAGATCGTAGACGGTAAAGTCCACTTCGACTACATCATGCGGGACGGCGTCGTGAAGAAAAGCAACGCACTCGATTTGATGCGCTCGATCGGTCTCGAAGTCTAGTCGGCTGCGCTCGATCAAGAGAGAGCGTGCATTGAGGCGGAAGAGGCGGGAGCAGGCTGCAGAAGCAGCCTGCGCGAGCGAACGAGCCCGGCCCGAATGGGCCGACGAAACGCCGGCGAGCGAACGTAGAGAGAGCGAGCACTAAGCAATAAAAGATGAGGTAGACTTTCTCGAAACATGTCCGATCGATTGGTGTCACTAGGGCCTACCGACGAGGATCGCTCGCTCGATGTGAGCCTCCGGCCGCGCGGCTTCTCCGAATATATCGGCCAAAGGAAAGTGCTGGCGCAGCTCGAGATCGCGGTGCAAGCCGCGCGCGAGCGGGACGAAGCGATGGACCATCTTCTGACTTACGGGCCGCCCGGCCTCGGCAAGACGACGCTCGCGCATGTCGTGGCCAACGAGCTCGGCGTCAACATCAAGACGACCGCGGGGCCGCTCGTCGAGAAGTCCGGGGACCTCGTGGCGCTTTTGACGAATCTCGAAGCGCGCGACGTGCTCTTTATCGACGAGATCCACCGCCTCCATCCTTCGATCGAGGAAGTGCTCTATCCGGCGATGGAGGATTTCAAGCTCGACATCATCATCGGCCAAGGGCCCTCGGCGAAGTCGGTAAGGATTCCCGTCTCGCCGTTCACGCTCATCGGCGCTACGACGCGTGCGGGCCTCTTGACTTCGCCTCTCCGTTCGCGCTTCGGCATCGTGCACCGGCTCGACTTCTACACCGTTGACGATTTGACGGCTGTCGTCGAGCGCTCGGCAAAGATCCTCGGCGTCTCGTGCCACCGAGAGGCGGCCATCTCTCTCGCGAAGCGCTCGCGCGGCACGCCGCGTATCGCGAACCGGCTTCTGCGCCGTGTCAGGGATTACGCGCAAGTCAAAGCGGACGGGACGATCACAGAAGAGGTCGCCGGAAAAGCCCTCGCACTTCTCGAAGTCGACGAGCTTGGCTTCGACGAGATGGACCGCAGCATTCTTCAAACCATCATGGAGAAGTTCTCCGGCGGTCCCGTCGGCCTTTCCACCATAGCGGCCGTCGTCGGGGAAGAGCCGGATACGATCGAGGACATCTACGAGCCCTATCTCATCCAGATCGGATTTCTCGATCGCACCCCGCGCGGGCGCGTCGCCACGGAGCGGGCCTATCGCCATTTCGGGCTCACGCCCATCGATCCGCAAAAACGCCTCTTCTGACGTTTTGAAACTCTCCGAGTTCGACTACGAGCTCTTGCCGGAGCTCATTGCGCAAGATCCTCTGCCCGAGCGCGACGCCTCCCGGCTGCTGCACGTCTTGCCCGAGGCGGGCCTTGAGCACCTGCTTTTTGCCGCCCTTCCCGATCTACTCGAGCCGGGTGACGTGCTCGTCGTCAACGATACGAAGGTCTTCCCCGCGCGCCTCACCGGCACCCGTGCGAGCGGGGGCCGCGTCGAGCTCTTGCTGCTCGAGGATCTCGGCGAAGGGTGCTGGCGCGTGCTCGGAAAGCCGGCTCGCAAGCTACGCGCGGGAGCGGAGCTCACTTTCGGGGCCGGCCGTCTCGTCGCTGAAGTCGTGGGCACGGAGTCTGACCCGCTGGTGGTCCGCTTCGAGCATGACGGCGCTTTCGCCGACATCATCGACGCGCTCGGGACGACGCCGCTTCCGCCTTACATCCGCCCGAGCGAGAGCGAACCCGCGACCCGCGACCGCTACCAGACCGTTTACGCCACCGACCGCGGTTCCATTGCGGCTCCGACGGCCGGACTGCATTTCACCCAGGACATCTTGAAGCGTCTGGTCGAGCGCGGCATCGACGTAGCGCGGCTCACCCTTCATGTTGGCTACGGTACCTTCGAGCCCATTCGCACCGACATCGTCGAGGAGCACGCGATGGGCGTCGAGCGTTTCCACGTGCCCCGCGAGACCGCCGAGCTCGTGGGCTCGGGCCGAACGATTATTGCCGTCGGTACGACTTCGGTGCGCGCGCTGGAATCGGCGGCCCGCATCGACTTCGCGCCCGGCTGGCACGAGACCGACCTCTTCATCACACCAGGATTCGAGTTTCGCGTCGTGCGCGGGCTCGTTACGAATTTTCATCTTCCGAAGAGCTCGCTTCTTCTGCTCGTTTCTGCCTTCGGTGGCACCGCCCGCGTGCGTGCCGCCTATCGCGAAGCCGTGAAGGAGCGCTATCGTTTTTACAGTTATGGCGACTGCATGCTGCTCCCGCCGGCTCGGCTATAATTCGCGGATGGATCGCGAGCAATTACTCTCCGTGGTCGAAGGGAGTGCCGCGCTCAAGCGTGCTTTCTTCGCAGCGGAAGCGGATTCTGTTTTGGAGGCAGGCCGCCGTCTCGCCCACGCGCTCTCGGCCGGCCATAAGCTTCTTGTCTTTGGCAATGGCGGGAGCGCCGCCGACGCGCAGCATTTCGCGGCCGAGCTCGTCAATCGCTTCGTGATCGACCGGCCCGCGCTTCCCGCTATTGCGCTGACCACCGACACGTCCGTCTTGACGAGCATTGCGAACGACGCCGAATATGAGGCTATCTTCAGCCGGCAGATCGAAGCTCTTGGCGCTGAAGGGGACGTCGCGGTCGCGATCAGCACGAGCGGCAACTCGCCGAACGTGCTCAAAGCAGCCGCCGTCGCGCGCGAGAAAGGCCTGACAACGATAGGCCTCGCGGGCCGCGACGGAGGCAAGCTCGGCGCGAGCGTCGATCTGTGTTTGACGGTGAATCATCCCGAGACGGCGCGCATCCAGGAAGTGCACGGCATGTTGATCCACTTCTTTTGTCAAATCATCGAAGACGAGCTCTTTCCAGGATGGCCATGACGTCCAAATATTCCGTCAAGCCACTCGACCTCGATGGTCTCGACACCTATCCGCTCGCATCGCGGAAAAGCAAAGTCGGCCGCGAGCAGCTCGGCAAAGCCGTTTCTGAAGAGGCGAGCTTCCGCGAGTTTTGGGATGGGCTTCCCGACATCCTCGCCGCAAGCGACTTGCGCGAGCTGGTGAAGCGGATGCGTCGCGCGCGCGAGAGCGAGCGGGCGCTCATCTGGGGACTCGGTGCACACGTCATCAAAGTCGGCCTCTCGCCCCTTCTCATCGACTTGATGGATCGTGGCTTCGTCTCCGGTCTCGCGCTCAACGGCGCGGGCATCATTCACGACTTCGAGCTCGCGATGGTGGGCCAGACCTCCGAGGAAGTTGCGGACGGTCTCGGTGAAGGCAAGTTCGGGATGGCTGAAGAAACAGGGGCGCTTTTAAACGTTGCGACCCGGAAGGGTGTCGAGAACTGGCTCGGTCTCGGTGAAGCCATCGGCGTGCTCCTCCACGAGCAGGATCCTCCGTACAAAGAGACGAGCCTTCTGTGGAACGCCTACCGTCTTGCCATCCCCGTGACCGTGCACGTCGCGGTGGGGACGGACATCATCCACATGCACCCTCGAGCGTCGGGCGCGGCCATCGGCGAGGCCAGCATGCACGACTTCAAGCTCTTTGCAGGGGTGGTTCGAGGGTTAAACGGCGGTGGCGTCTACTTGAATATCGGCTCGGCGGTGCTTCTGCCCGAAGTGTTCCTGAAAGCGGTGAGCGTCGTGCGAAACCTCGGGCACCCTTTGACCGATTTCTCGACGGCCAATTTCGATTTCATTCGCCATTACCGGCCGCGCGTCAACGTCGTGCAGCGGCCCGTGACCGGCTCGGGCCGAGGCTTCGAGTTCGTCGGCCACCACGAACTCATGCTTCCATTGTTGATTCAAGGGCTGAGCGTATAACGGAGGTACGCATTTCATGGTAGAGCGAAAATCGGTCGGGAGTGGCGTCTCTTGGGAAGAAGAGTTCGGCTATTCCCGCGCGGTCCGTGTCGGTGACCGCATCCTTGTCTCGGGAACGACCGCGACCGGCCCGGAAGGCCTCGTGGCGCGCGGGGACGCGGCGGGTCAGGCGCGCTATGCGCTCGACAAAATAGAAAAAGCTATAAACGCGCTCGGCGGCACGCTCGGCGACGTCGTGCGCACGCGCATCTTCGTGGCGAGCGTCGACGACTGGAAAGCCATCGCTTCCGTCCACGGTGAGCGCTTCGGCAAGATCCGCCCCGCGAACACGCTCGTGCGCGCCGACCTCATCGGCGAAGAATACCTGGTCGAGATCGAAGCCGAGGCCGTCATCGGCAGCGCTACTTCGGAATGAGCGGGAATGAGCGGGAATGAGCGAGCCCATCCGCTTCAGTCTTCGTCTCAATAACGACCTTCCGCTCGGCGACTATGTCGAGCTGGCCTGCGCCGCGGAAGCGTCGGGCTTCGATCAGTTCTGGGTGAGCAACGATCTTTTTATCAAGAGCTCGCCCGTCATCCTCGCGGCCGTCGCGACGGCGACGACGCGCATCGGTCTGGGCACGTGCATCTTGAATCCTTACACGATCGACCCGAGCGAGCTCGCGATGATCGCGGCGAGCCTCGACGAGCTCAGCGGGAGCCGTTTTCATCTGGGTCTCGCCGCCGGCGCGCGCGACTTCGTCAACTGGGTCGGCATCGAGCACCGAGCTCCGCTCGCGGCCGTCCGAGAATCGGTTGCGGTGATCCGGAAGCTTCTCGCCGGAGAAAAAGCGAGCCTCGACGGAAAATACTTGAAGTGGACCGATGAAGCTTACTTGAGGTTCGAAGCGCCGCGCGTCACCCCAATCTATATCGGTGCGCTTGGACCGAAGATGCTCCGCCTCACCGGCGAGATCGCCGACGGGGCTCTCCCGCTCCTCTTCCCGCCGGAGCACTATTTCACCGTGCGCGATCTTCTTGCCGAAGGCGCGCGCGAACGCGACGCCGCTTTGCCTGAGCTCGACTTCGCGGCGTGCATCTGGGTATCGCTCTGTTCGGACCGCGACGCCGCGCGGCGCGCCCTCGCGGAAAAGATCGCTTATTACGGCTCGGCGCTCTCACCGCTCATCCTCGAGCGCCTCGAGCTGACCCGGGAGGATTTTGCCCAGATCGAGCACGCGGTCGTGCAGGAGCGCGACCTGGACAAAGCCTGCGCGCTCGTCGACGATCGCATGCTTCGCATCGGCGTGACCGGCGAGCCGCGCGAGCTCATCCCGAGGCTCGAAGCCCTCGTCGAGGCCGGCGCCCGTCATTTGAGCTTCGGACCGCCGCTCGGCCCCGATCCTCTCGAAGCCGTAAAGCTCCTCGGCCGCGAAGTGCTTCCTTACTTCCGCCGCGGGTGACAAGATTGAAGTAATGGGTGTCATCAAAAGCCAGATCAAGACGAGCTCCGAAGAGTTCCGGCAGAATGACGAGGCGAACCGCGCGCTCACCAAAGACCTTTCGGAAAAGCTCGAAACGATCCGAAAAGGCGGCGGAGAGACATCCCACGCTCGGCATCGCGACCAAGGCAAGCTCTTCGTCCGCGACCGTATTGCGCTGCTCATCGACGAAGGAACGCCGTTTCTGGAGCTGAGCGCTCTCGCGGGCTACGAGCTCTACGACACCGCCGTTCCTGCCGGAGGGCTCGTCGCTGGCGTCGGTCTCGTGCGCGGGCGCCAGTGCATGATCTTGGCGAACGACGCGACGGTGAAAGGCGGCACGTATTACCCGATCACCGTAAAGAAACATCTGCGGGCACAGGAGATCGCACTCGAGAACCGTCTTCCGTGCATCTATCTCGTCGATAGCGGCGGGGCCTTCCTTCCGCTCCAGGCGGAAGTCTTCCCAGACCGCGATCACTTCGGCCGAATCTTTCGCAACCAAGCGGTCCTGAGTGCGGCGCGCGTCCCGCAGATCTCTGCCGTGATGGGCACGTGCACCGCCGGCGGCGCTTACGTTCCCGCAATGAGCGATCAATCGGTCATCGTCAACGGAACGGGCACCATTTTTCTCGCGGGTCCGCCGCTCGTGAAAGCCGCGACGGGTGAAGACGTCTCAGCCGAGGATCTCGGCGGCGCGCGTGTCCACACGGAGATTTCCGGGGTCGCGGACTACTTCGCGGAGGACGACGAGCACGCTCTCGAGATCCTGCGCGACATTGTCGGCCATCTCGGAACGCGTCCCGAGGCTCTGTCCTCTCTCGAATCTCCCGAGCCTCCCGCTTACGACCCCGACGAGCTTCTCGGCGTTTGGCCGCGCGATTCGAGGCGGCAAGTAGACGTGCGCGAAGTCCTCGCGCGCGTCGTCGACGGAAGCCGCTTTTTCGAGTTCAAGAAGCGCTATGGAACAACGCTCGTCACAGGCTTCGCCCATATCGAAGGGATGCGCGTCGGGATCATCGCGAATAACGGCGTTCTGTTCAGCGAGAGTGCTTTGAAGGCGACCCACTTCATCGAGCTCTGCACCGCCGAGAAAGTGCCGCTTCTATTCATGCAGAACATTACGGGCTTCATGGTTGGCGCGAAATACGAGCGCGGCGGTATCGCGAAAGACGGCGCGAAGATGGTGCACGCGGTTGCCACCGCACGCGTCCCGAAGCTCACGCTCATCCTCGGAGGCAGCTTCGGCGCCGGCAATTACGGCATGTGCGGGCGGGCTTACGATCCCCGCTTTCTCTGGACGTGGCCCACGAGCCGCATCTCCGTCATGGGCGGCGAGCAAGCGGCGCAAGTCCTGGTCACGGTCAAGCGCGACCAGCTCGCGCGCAAGAACGAGACGCTTTCGAGCGACGACGCCCGCGCGATTGCCGATCCGATTCGAGAGAAATACGAGCGCGAAGGCCATCCTTATTATGCGTCCGCGCGTCTATGGGATGACGGTGTTGTGGACATGTGCGCCACCCGCACCGTTGTCGCCTTGAGCCTCGCGGCGGTCTTGAACGCACCGATCGAAGAAACGCGCGTCGGCGTCTTCCGGATGTAGCTCATGCCGCGAACAAAAACGCTTCGTATCGCGAATGCCGGCGGCTATTGGGGCGATGATCCCTATGCGATGCGCCGGCAGGTTCTCGGCGAGCTTCCTATCGACTACGTCTCGATGGACTTTCTCGCCGAGATCACGATGAGCATCCTGCAAAAACAGTTCGCCCGCGATCCGAGGGCGGGCTATGCGCGAGACTTCGTGACGCAGGTCGATCCTTTGCTCGAAGACATCAAGAAGCGCGGGATCCGCATCATCACCAATGCGGGCGGCGTCAACCCCAAAGCTTGTGCCGAGGCGCTCTTCGCGGTTGCGAAAAAGCGCGGCGTCGACCTCAAAGTAGCGGTCGTGGGCGGCGACGACGTCGTTCCCAAGCTCGACACACTCGCCCTCGACAACATGGAGACGGGCGAGGCGCTCGGCGACTATCACGACAAGGTTCTCTCGGCCAACGCTTATTTTGGCGCCATGCCGGTCGTCGCGGCGCTCGAAGAAGAGCCCGACATCGTGCTTTCCGGACGCGTTACCGATACGGGCATCACGCTCGCGGCGCTGATCCACGAGTTCGATTGGTCACCGGACGACTACGATCGCCTCGCGCAAGGCATCGTCGCCGCCCATCTCATCGAGTGCGGCGCGCAAGCGACGGGCGGGAACTTTACCGATTGGGAGAAAGTGTCGAGCTACATCGACGTCGGATTTCCGATTGTGGAGTTCGAGCCGGACGGCACGTTCGTTGTAACGAAACATCCCGGCTCGGGAGGCCTCGTGAGCCTCCAGACGGTGCGCGAGCAATTTCTGTACGAGATGGGCCACCCTCAGGTCTACATCACGCCCGACGTCATCGCCGATTTTACGACGATGACCCTCGAGACCGATGGCGCGAACCGCGTGCGCATCCAAGGCGCTCGGGGGCGGGCGCCCACCGACCAGCTGAAAGTCTCGACAGCGCTTGAGGACGGCTTCAAATCCGCGGGGACCCTCATCATCTCGGGCCCTGACGCCCGCGCCAAAGCGGAGATGTTCGCGTCGATCTTTTGGACGCGGCTCGCCGCCGAGCTCCAACGCGAAGGCTTGACGCCTTTCGAAGCGACCCATACCGAGTTCATCGGCGACGACGCTACTCATCGGGGCCTCACGCCGGAGCACCGGGCGGCGGAGATCTTGTTGCGCCTTGCCGCGCGCGATCACGAACGGAGCAAGCTCGGCATCTTTCGCAAGCTTCTGCCTGGCCTCATCCTGAGTGGACCCGGTGGCGTGGCGGTCACGGGCGGGGCGCCGTCCATCTCGAACGTCGTGCGTTACTGGCCGAGCCTCATCGAGCAAGCGGCGGCGCCCGCGTCGCTCGGCTTATACGAGAACGGTGAAGTCGTTCTCGAACGAGAAAATCTGAGCTGGCCCGAGACGGGTGGAACCATGGACCCCCCCGGTGGCCTCGACGATCCGCATCCGACGTCGATGCTCGACGCCCTCGTGGGCTACCCAGTGGAAGTCCCGCTCATGGCGATCGCCCATGCTCGAAGCGGCGACAAAGGCGACACGGCCAATATCGGTCTCATCGGCCGGAGCGCGGCGTCTTATGTCTGGCTGCGAGAGCACGTGAGCGCCGAGCGTTTGCGCGGGTGGTTCGAAGGCATCGTACACGGTGAAGTCCACCGCTATCTCGTGCCGAATCTTTGGGCGCTGAATTTTCTGCTCGATGAATCCCTTGGAGGCGGCGGAACCGTCAGCCTCTATACCGACGCTCAAGGCAAGACCTACGGCCAAGCGCTTCTTCGCTGCCGGGTGCTCGTCCCCGCAAAGCTTCTCGAGACGATTGCGGCTGAAGATCGGCCGTCGGGGAAGGAGCTTTCTTGAAGGATTTTCCCGTCGAGAAGATCCTCACCGAAGCCTCCACGCTGCGCGTGGAGTCGCTCTCGCTCGGGGTTAAGCGGATCGTCTTCGCGCGCCCCGAAGTGCGAAACGCCTTCGACGAAACGATGATGCAAGAGCTCCGCGACGCGCTCGACCAACTCGCCGGAATAGCCGACGCCCAGCAAATGCGACTTTTGATTCTCGAAGGCGAAGGCAAAGTCTTCAGCGCCGGCGCCGACCTCGGCTACATGAAGCGGCTCGCCGCGAAGAGTGAAGCCGAAAGCTTCGAAGATGCCAAGATGCTCGCGCAGCTCTTCTATCGACTCGCGGATTTTCCGACGCCCGTTCTCGCCGTCGTCCAAGGCGCGGCGATTGGCGGCGGTCTCGGTCTCGCCGTATGCGCGGACTACGTCCTCGCCGAGGAAGACGCGCGCTTCGCGACGTCTGAAGTGCTTCTCGGGATCGTCCCGGGCGTCATCAGCCCTTACATCATCCGGAAGATCGGGCTCGGTGCGGCCGCGCCGATGATGCTGACCGGCAAGCGACTGTCGGCGTCGGAAGCGATGGAGCTCGGTCTCGTCCAGAGCCTCACGCAGGCCTCGGACCGAGCCGCGGCGCTTCAAAGCGTCGTGCTCGAGTTCCTTGCCGCGGGCCCCGAAGCGGCGCGCCGTACTAAAGCGCTCCTCGAGGAGGCGGCGCCTCTGCCCGGCCCCGAGCTCATCGAGCTCACCGCGCGTCAGATAGCGGAAGCTCGCTGCTCGCCGGAAGGCCAGTTGGGCCTCGAGTTTTTTTTCACGAAAATGACGCCGGCCTGGGCCGAACGTGTTTCGATTCTCAGAAAGTCGTCCTCCCGGTGAAGAAACTCGTCATTGCGAACCGAGGCGAGATCGCGCGGCGCATTCTGCGCTCGGCGCGCGATCGGGGCTACGCGGTTGCCGTGATATCGACGCCCGAAGACGCTGACGCCCTCGTGCGCCTCGAAGCGGACGACATCCTCGAAGTCCCGAGCTTTCTCGACGCGGAAGTAATCGTCTCTGCCGCGAAGAAGTGGAATGCGAGCCTGCTTCATCCGGGCTATGGCTTCCTCTCGGAGAACGCCGATTTCGCCGAAGCTGTCGAGAGCGCTTCGATAGGATTCGTCGGTCCCACCGCTGATGCTATGCGCCAGCTGGGCAACAAAGAGAGCGCCAAAGCTATCGCCGACGCGAGCGGGGTGCCGACGCTTCCTTCGGTGCGTTCGGACGCTCTCGATGAGCTCGATGCGAGTGGTATCGAGCCGCCTTTTCTCGTGAAGGCGGCGGGAGGAGGCGGCGGCCGCGGGATGCGTATCGTCGAAACTAGAGACGCACTCACCGCGGCGCTCGAGCGCGCCTCGGAAGAAGCCGCGGCGGGTTTCGGCGACCCCACCGTTTTCGTCGAGCGTTTCTTGCCGGACCCGCGCCACATCGAGATCCAAGTCTTCGGCGATGGCAGAGGCAAGGGCGTGGTGCTCGGCGAGCGCGAGTGCTCGATGCAGCGGCGCTACCAGAAAGTCATCGAAGAGGCGCCGAGTCCTATCGTCAAAGCACCTCTCCGGAAGAAGATGGGCAAAGCCGCGCTCACGCTCGTCGCGAAGACACGCTATCGCGGCGCGGGCACGGTCGAGTTTCTGCTCGATGACGACGGCCAGTTCTACTTCCTCGAAGTCAATACGCGGCTTCAAGTCGAGCACACCGTGACCGAAGCCGTCTACGACATCGATCTCGTCGGCGCCCAGCTCGAGCTCGCTGAAGGTAGGTGGCCGGCCGAGCTCTCCGCTCCCGGTTCGGAGTCGATTCTGGAGCCACGTCATTGGGCCATCGAAGCGCGCGTGCTCGCCGAAGATCCTCGAGCGGACTTTCTGCCGACGCCGGGACCGCTCCTCCGATACCGCGAGCCCTTGGGCGAGGGCGTGCGCGTTGATTCAGGTGTGAGCGAGGGCGGCCGCGTCCACGCTCAGTTCGACTCGATGATCGCAAAGGTCATCGCTGCAGCCGAGACCCGCGGCGAAGCGATCGAGCGGCTCACGACCGCTCTGGCTTCGTTCGTCGTGCATGGCACCACGACGAACATCCCGTTTCTTCAAGCGGTTCTCCGGCACCCCGATTTTCGCAGCGGGGACTTTTCCACCCAATGGATTGGCAATCACCTCGAGGAGCTCAACCGGCCGCTTCTACCGAAAAGTCTCGAGACACGGCTTCTGACGCCCGGCTTTCGCGAGCAGCTTTCCATGGCGCTTCGCGGCCCCAGCCCCATCGGCCGTTTCGCGGCTCGTTTTCGCGGGCTCGGGAACGACCTCGCGCGCATCGGCAGCGGTTGCGAGCAACGCGGTGTCGAGGTGGAGGTGGATCCCGTCACTGGGCACGCGACGCTGTGGGGCGACGGGATCGCGCACGCTTTGGCGGAATCGACGATGAGCCCGCGCTTTGCCGCGGCGCTCGAGGGCGCGATGGACCAAGCTCGGCGGGAGCCTTCCCGCGTGCGCGTCGAGGCCACCGCGACGGTAATCGACCCGACCAAGATGGAGCTCAGCGTGTTCGGCGAGACGCTTCATCTCGAAGACCCGCGTGCGCTCCGCCACCGCCGCGTAAAGCTCGCCGCGAGCGATGGAGAAGTGCGGGCGCCGATGGCCGGGAAGGTCCTCGAGATTCGCGTCGAAGAAGGTGCGGTCGTCGAAGCAGGCGAGGTTCTCATCGTCGTGGAATCGATGAAGATGCAGCTCGAAGTCCACGCGCCGATCGCAGGAAGGGTCGAGAAGCTCCTCGTCACCTCGGGCGAGATACTCGACGGCCCCGACCTGATGGCTGTCCTCGCGCCTTGATCTAGTCCCCCGGAACACGGGACTAGCGCGATTCGAAGAACGAGAACCGCACCCGCGCGCTTACGAGCCGGGGATGGCCGAAATGGGTCGCACTGAAGGGATTTGAGAAGTTATATGCAAAAGCGCGATCGGTCAGGTTGCGTATGTCGAGTTGGAGATCGACAGCGATACGCCGCCCTTCGAAGAGTCCCACCCCGAGAGAGATATCGAAGAGCGTCCTCGGCTTGACGCGGCCTCGGTCGAAGTCGACCAGTGCCGCGCCTCGGCGCTCCATGGCTTCGTCGAGATCGTCGTCGTCGTCGATATCAAACGGCTCGATCGGCGTGCCGCTCTCGTGCCGGCCGTAGATTGCCGCCCATAGTCCGCTCGGGCCGTGCTGGAAGGTTAACCCGAAAGCACCGACATTGCGTTGGTCGTGGTCGGGAGTGAAGCGTGTTCCCGGACCGATCTCGATGACCTCTTCTTCGAGGAACAGTCCTCCGTTGATCGGCCCGACTTGATAGACCAGTGCGTTCCCGTAGCTCACGAAACCCGTAAATCCCTTCTGAAAAGGGAAGTCCACCCGCACGTTGATACCCGAGGCGGTGCCTTCGGCGACGGAGTTCGGAAAGATAATGGTTGTGCCGAAAAAAAGATTGGGGTCGGCGTAGTTCCGGACCGAGCGTCGCCAGTAGACGGCGTCGAGCGCCGCCCACTTTCCGAGGGCCCGAACGAAGCCGACCTCGAACGCGTGCTGCCTTTCAGGAGAAACTTCGGCGGCGCCGTCGCCTTCTTCTGTGACGAAGGGAGAGAGGGCGCGCGCTTCTTCCGACGAGGAGAGCAGAAGGTTCTCCACTTGAGGCGGCATGAACAGACGGTTGTAGGAGGCGCGCACCGTCGTGCTCCACTGCGGGATGAAATAGACCGCACCGAGGCGCGGGCTTAGTGCGGAAGCGTTGACGAGGACTTCGGTGTGGTCGAAACGCAAGCCGGCATTGATCGTCAACCGATCGAAGAGCGAGAACGTGTCCTGAAAGTAGATCGAGAACTGATCCCGCGAGGCTGCGTCTTCGAACCTGAAGGGGTTGTTCCGATCGAAGGCCAGCGCTTCTTTGCTGATACCGGCATCTTCAGCGGCGTCTTCGTCGGTGATGAAGAACGAAAACACTTCGCGCGGCGTGATGTGCTGATAATCGATTCCCGCTTTGAGGACGTGCTCGGCGCCGACCGCATGCGTGAGGTTTACGAGCACGCCGTGACGCGTGTGCCGGCGATCTTGGTTCGCCGAAATCGGTGTGTCGCCCTCGCTCGGGAAAAGCTCGGCAGCGAAAGCGTGGCGATACCATCCGATATCGGTCACGGTGTTGTCGGACGCGCTGCGCTGCCAAATCACGGATTGGTGATCGTCGCGGAGCTCTTGGCGTTGGCGCTGCCCGGCGAATTCTTGCTCGAGTGTATTGGTGACGCGAAAGGCGCTTCCGTTGGCCGAGATGTCGGTGATGACGAGGTCTTTCGGCGTGGGCCTCCAGTCGAGGCGCGTCGCGAAGCGAAACGCATGGCCCCGATTGTTGAAGTTGTCGGGGTCGACAGGGTCGAGATAGCGCTCGGCGGAGCCGCCATAGGACGCCGCGAAGAAGGCGCCGACACTGTCGCCTAGCTGGCCGCCTCCGGTAGCGGCGACCTCGCTGCTCTGTAGCGATCCGGCCCGAAGTGCGGTCGTGCCGCTCCAGGACTCCCCGAGTCCCGACTTGCGGACGACGTTGATAACGCCGCCCGAGGCGTTGCTGTATTCCACGGGCAAATGACCGTCGAGGATCTCGATGGTCTGAAACGCGTCCGGGTCGAGAGCGCTCGAAAAAAACGTATCGATGCGATCGCTGAGCGGGATTCCGTCGCTGACATACAAGAAGCCGTCATCCACGCCGCGTGAATGTAAGAGGCCGTTATCTTCCGTCGCCCAACCGGGCGCGGTCGCGACGAGCTCCTGCATGCCGCTGCCCGGACGCGCCCCGGGCAGACGCTGAATGAACCCTTGGTCGAGCCTCGTCGTCGTGCTGATCCGATCGGGCTCGACGAGCGGGGCCGCCGCGCGCACTGTGAGCTCTTCGCGCGGGCCGGCAATCTCGAGCACGACCTCGAGTGTTACGGCGAGGTTCGAGCGCACAGCAATCGTTGTCTCGTGAAGTCGGAACCCGTCGGCTTCGATCCGCACGCCGTATCGGCCGAAAGGCACGTTGATCAGCTGAAACTGGCCGCGATCGTTGGTCGTCGCGAGCCGCTCGAAATCCGAGGCGGTGTCGTAAAGAACGACCCGCGCCTGGGCAACAGCCGCATGCGACGGATCCCGAACGGCGCCGTCGACAGTACCGATCTGGATCTGCGCCGCATCGGCCGAGCCTATTGCCAGCACAAGTAGCAGAATCCAATGACGCATCTGGGGAACGAAACTCTAGCATGTTGGTGTCGCGAACGTGATGCGTCGAGCTACACTGAATTAACGTTAGAGGCCCTCAAACCCATTGAACATTCCAGCCACCGCTTGTTAAGGAGCTAGGGCTTTTCGGAGGCCCATTAGCCCTCGATTGCCTCAATAAGGAATCGCGGCAACGCGAACGCAGCTTGGTGGATCTCGGGCGTGTAATAGCGCGTCGAGAGCTCCGCTTCTGCGAAGCGCTCACGCAACACGGCGAGCGATGTGGCCCGATGCGACGGCGCGTCGCTCGCCCAGGCGAACGTCATGATGCCGCCCACGTAGGTAGGTACGGCCGCTCCATAGAAGGTGCAGTCCTCGAACAGCGGGTCGAGCCGCTTCGCCGTCGTCACGACTTCGTCGGTTTGCATGAAGGCACTCCCGTTCTGCGTGACGAGAATGCCTTTCTCGCGAAGACAACGATGGCATCCAGCGTAGAACGAGCGCGTGTACAGAGCTTCTCCGGGACCTATGGGATCCGTCGAGTCGGAGATGATCACGTCATAACGATCGGGCGTCTCGTTCACGAAGTCCACGCCGTCGGCGATGACTTGTTTCACGCGCTCGTCGTGGAAAGCGCCGTTCGAGTGGTGTGGGAGGTATTGCTCGCAAATGTCGATCACATCGCGGTCGATCTCGACATGGGTTACCTCCACGACGCCAGCGTGCTTCAACACCTCGCGCAACATCGCCCCATCGCCGCCTCCGATGACGAGCACATGCCGAACGCCTCCGTGCGCCAGGATGGGAACGTGTGCCAACATCTCGTGATAGACGAACTCGTCTCGCTCGGTCGTTTGGATGACGCCATCGAGCGCCATGACCCGCCCGAAGGGTGCGCTGTCGAAGATGACGAGATCCTGATGCTCCGTTTTCTTCTTGAACACAACCTCTTTGACAGAGAAGACCTGGCCCCAGCCCTGGAACAAGTTTTCTTTGTGCTCGAGCATTTTCTGTGATTGTCTGATCAGTTTCCGTCAGCCGTCTCGAGCTCGCCGGAAAGCTGTCGGTAATAAGAAGCGAGCTCGTCGAGGTCGGTGGTCGTCCCCATCGCCGCCACGAGTACGAGCCGTGCTTTCAACCCATCGAGATCTTCGCCGGAAAGGACGCCGATCCGTTTGCTCTCGGTTCCGAGCTCGACCCGTCCGCCGCCGGTGCGGGTAGTGAAAACGACGATGACGTCAAGCTTTCGTGCCTCGCGTACGGCGTCGAGGACCTTCGGCGGAACGTTGCCCCGACCGAACACTTCGATGACAACAGCGCGTTGGCCCGACCGCACCGCCGCCTTTACTTGGCTCCCATCGCTTCCTACGTACAAACGGATGAGCGTCACCAGCGGCTCGACCCGGTCGACATCGAGCTCGAGGCGCCGCGCCGGCCGGTGGAAGAGATAGACCCGATCGCCATCCACCTGGCCTAGTGGCCCGACCCACGGTGACGCGAAAGCGTTCAAAGCGATGGAATGCGTTTTCCGTACGTCGCGCGCCCCGTGGATCTCGTCGTTCATCGTGACGAGAACCCCCAGGCCGCCCATACTTTTGGCGGCGGCAATACGGATGGCGTTCAGGAGGTTGCGGGGCCCGTCGGTATCGCTTCGGCGTGGCGGCCGCTGGGCGGCGGCGAAGACGACGGGCTTTTCGGCGACGCCGAGAAGGTCGAGGAGAAAAGCTGTCTCCTCGAGCGAGTCGGTCCCGTGAGTAATGACGATTCCCGAGAGCTCGGGGCGCTCGCGAAATAATGCTCGGACGCGGCGAGCGAGTCGAAATTGGAGCTCGGGCGTCATGCGCGAGCTTCCAATCGAGACGAAATCTTCGAAGCTCAGCTCGGCCACGCCGTCGAGGCCGGGACCGAGCTTCGAGATCTCACTCGTCGAAAGCGATCCAGAACTTCCGCCGGAAATGGTGCCGCCGGTTCCGAGAAGATGCACGCGGGGAAGCTCTTCCGATTCCAGAGACCCCGCCCGGAAGAGCGGCGCGCACAGAATAATACCAATCTTCCAGCTGAACACGATGAGTGTTTTACCACACGTAGGGGAAACAAGGACGGTTTGGATCACCGACATGAACAGGGCGCATTCCTCACAATAGTGAGATACTCAACTTTGTATCCGTTTTCGAGTCCGGAAACGCGCGGGGGAGCGCATGGACACCGTATTGGATCTCATCGGAGAATTCGGGCTGCTGAACGACGCCAAAGGGATTTGGGGCGAGAAGTTCCCGCCGGAATCAGAACGGCGTTGGCGGGAGCGCAAAGATTTTTATGATCTTTTGATGTCAAAAAGCGGCATCGGGCCGCGCCCGGTGACGCGTCGCTTCACGGCTAAGGAGGTCGAGGAGAAAGTGACCGCGCGTGAGCGGCTGCGCGTGCCGCTCGAGAACGAAATGATTTTTCGGGCTGGCTCGGAATTTCACGCGGCCATGGGCGTGAACCTCAGCCGCGGCGGTGTTTTCTTGACGTCTCCCGTGATCCTTCCAATCCATACGAAGCTGAATGTATATCTATCGAGCCCGGATGTCTCGCACGAAGCGCTGCTCGAGGCAGAGGCAGAAGTCGCCTGGACGACGAGCGCAGAGGATGCATCGAGGGACGGTATGGGTCTCAGCTTCCTAGGCTGAAGTTCCTGTCCCCTGGAAGGCTGTTTCCGGCTTTGTTTCAACAAGTTAGGTAGAGGGAAGGGTGCTCTGTTCTGGCTACAACGTGATTGTTTTGAGGAGGTCGAAGGCCCTTTGCTGCTTTGGATTTGGGGCCGTGGTCATGTCGAAGGTCGCAGTGGTGGAGCCAAGGCCTTTTCGGCGACATGAGTTTCGTACGATAGAGGCAAGGTGGCGGAGCAGAGTTCTGAAACTGTAAGCGGGGCTTCCGTCCTCCAGCTTTTTGGAGCGCACTTTTCGAAGAGCGGCCTGCGAACGCTTGGCCGGTGCCACAGGGTCGCGGCTTGCCTTGGCATTCTGATCTTCGTCAGAAAAAAGCACTGGTCGCCACGCCTCAAGCATGTGCCATTCAACGTAGTAGGCCAGCATACACAAGAAGATGTGTGCCCGGACTCGGTTTTCGAGACGGTGGCGAATAGGCCGCACCTTGAGGTCCATGGTCTTGAATGAACGAAACGCACGCTCGACTTGGGTGAGCAACTTATAGCTGCGGACGGTATCCTCAGTGTTCATCTGCTGTGCACTGAGACTGGTGCGAATCACATAGATGCCGTCCAGTGCGGCTTCTGCCTCGACCTTCTTTTTGTCGATTTCGAAGGAGAAGGCATCGTCACGAATATCTAGTTTGAAGTGTTTTCCGACTTTGTACTTGTTGAGAACTGTGCCTACCCGCACCCCTATAGTGGCTTTTCCATGGAGCTGACCGTGCTCGATTCGCTGACGCAGTTGCTCCATTCGCCTGGCGATAGTCTTCATATGCTGTTTCCACCGGGCGAGTTGCTTGTCAGCTAACACACTATTGTCTTTAGCAATGTGCGCAGCATCGACAGCCATCGTCATCTCGTCGACCTTGAAGTCGAAGCCGTCGTCACGGGTCTCGAACTTGTAGTACTTGCCCACCTTGTATTCAGCAAGGAGTTTTTGCACTCGGGCATTGATGTCTTCCCTACCGTGCAAGCGGCCGCGTTCGACCATCCGGCAAATCCTTTTCAGTTCTTTGCTGGTCGCTTCGAGCAATTCCTGACGCTTTAGGGCTCGGCGCTTCGCCAGTTCGTGGTTGCGACAGGCCACGAGACGCTCGTTGGGAAAATCCGAGTGTGTCAACTCAAACAAGTTGCGCTCGTCAAACAGCCCCATCTGCAGCGCCCCTTCGTTGAGGAGTTTGCGAATCGGCGCGGGTCGCAGGGCTGTAATCCAATCAATGCCCTCGAAGTCCTGTAAAGCGTCAACCTGTCTTTGGGTGATCATTCCGCGGTCGCCGACCATCACAAACCGCTTGATGCCGAACTGCTCTTGCACCTTTACTACTTGAGGTAGAAACGTTTTCGGATCGCCGGTGTTGCCCTCGAACACCGATACCGAGACAGGGACGCCCCTTTGGTTGGTCAAAAGGCCGTAGTTGATCTGGAGTTTGTTTTTCTTACCGTCGCGGTTGTATCCGAGGCGGGCCAGGGGGCACTTTTCTCCCTCGAAGTAGCTTGAGCTCAAATCGTACAAACCAAGTCCACCGTTTTCGAGGTGACGCGCCGCCAGTTTTTTCTCAATAACCCTTTGGCGCTCGAACACCCAGTCCATAGCGGCATATAGGTCGTCCTCGTCGGCATCACTCACACCGAGGATTTCGGGCAACGTTGTGCTGTGCCACCACTGGCGCGTTGCCAACCTCGACTGGGCTTCGAGTATGCGGGCGGCCACCATAGCCACCACCAGGTCACGTTGGCGTGAGCGTCGGGATGCGACGAGTTTGTCGAACTCAAGGCGTTTCATCGCGCTCAACACGGCCTCGACGCCACCGTGGAGTCGCGACCCGTCGGGCACAACCTCGAAGACGTCCTCGACCGCGACGAGTTTTTCTCCCTTGAGAACCCGTCGAATGGAGTCGACCTGCTCGCTTGGCAGTTTGGACAGGTTGGCAATTGTGCGCTTGCGCGGTTTCTTGCTTTTGGCGTCGCGAAAGGACTCACGGAGCAAAACGGCGGGTTTGGAGTTGCGGTTGGGCACAATGTCGATGTGCATGGTTACTATATACTCTATTAAAGATTATATTACAAGAGTTATATGCGTTATTACATGGCTCCAAAATACAGGCGGAGTTCGTATCTCTATCGTTGTAACTCCTTGCAACTAAGGGTGCTTCACCGAAGAAAGAGAGGTTTTACCGAGGGGAACTTCAGCCTAGGTGACATGGGCGAGATCATCAGGCACCTCGACGCGCTCGTTATCAACTCACTCGTGCGTCGCCTGTCGGGGGTAGACGCGAATAGTCTCGCGCCGGACTTCCTGCTGAAAGAGGCGCTGGAGCTGTAGCGTCAAAGCCCCGGATAGGGATCGGGCTGGATGTGCACGAAGGTGCCGAGATAGCGCCAATCTTTCTGAGCGCGGCCCTGAAGAAGCGGCACCGCGCCGGTCTCGGTCTCGATCGTCACGAGATAGCAGTAGCTGCGGTGGCCAAAATCCTCGTAAGGAAACGGCTTGCCCGCTTGTAGCTCGATAATCTCTTTGTCGCCCGGGGCGATGTCCCGCGCTTCACAGCCTCCGGGCACGCACACCCGGACGCGATTGGGTTTTCCCGCCACGTTCGTGACGCGCACGACGATCTGCGTGAGCTCGACATTCGTACGCACGACCATCTCCGCTGTCGAGCCGCCGCGCACGTGAAAACCTAGACCACCCGGGCTGCGCCGCTCGCGGCCCCAACTATTGTTGTCCAGGAAGTAGCCGAGATAGCCGTCGTCGAATTTCTGGCGAAACTTTCTCGGGTCGCTGTTGGTTGGCAGGTCGTTGATGAGCGACAGCTCGGGAGGGAGCCACTTGAACGCCCCCGTCGTCGCGTGCTCGCCCGGACGCCGGCCCGCTTCGAAGGGCCCGGCGAGGATGGACGTCACGAAGAGCGAAGCCGCCGCCCACGACGCGAACAGAGGCAGCAGAGGCCTCGATAGCGTCCCGAGCAAAAAGAAATAAAGCGGGAAGAGATTCATGAAGTAACGATTGCCGAGCGTCCCTGAACCTCCGAAGTAGTTCGTGGGGCTCCAGGTCACGAGCAAGAGGCCGCCAAAGGTTGCGACGCCAAACACGAGCCACTGGTCGAGCGCCTTGTTGCGGGACAGCAGGAACATGATGAGAGCTGCGGCCGCGGGAAAAAAATAGATGGCCATCCCAGAAAAGCGCCCGATATGGAACAAATAGATATCGTGAAGAACGATGTCCCACGGCTGATGCGTGTAGATGACGTCGGTTCTCTTGGAGAGGCCGGTGTTCTCGAACGTGAGGTCGGCTCGCTGATAAGGGTAAGTGCCGCTGAAGGTCTTGCGCTCGCCCCCTTGATAGTTCATTTCACCGGCGGCGAATAACGTGACGAGAAAAAGGCTGCCGAGAAACATAGCGAAAACGCCGCCGACCCGAATCATGCGCTTCCACTGCCGGCGCCACATGAGAAGCGCTAGAAACGGCACGATCAAGAAAATATTGTTGGGTTTCGAATAGGTGACCGCGCCCCAAAACGCTGCGGCGATGAGGTCCGACGTCACGCCGCTGAGAGGCCATGGCGGATGGTCGGCGCGTTCCTTGTAGAGCCAGAAAAACGCTCCGAGAAAAACGAGGCACAGGTTGAAAAGCTCTGGCGTGAGCCAAACGAAGTAAGCCGGCGCCACTGATGCGAAGAAGAAGGTCAGCGTGAAGGCGAGTGCTACCCCGTGCGCGTTCTTCGCCGCGAGGAAGAAGTAGCCGGCTGTCAATACCGCGGTAAGGAGGAGCGCGTGGAGCAACAGCATTCCATTTGTCCCGAAGAGACGAACGAAAGGCGCGGCCGCGAGTGAATAGATGAACGCCTTTGCAAAATAGAGGTCTTGGGTGAGAGGGCCCTCGCTTACGAGAAAGGGAATTTGGGTCGTGAGCGTCAAGTCGAGCTCGCGTCCCTTCTTCAAGAAGATGCCCGACGGCCCGTTTCGGAACTCCTGGAACACGCGCTCCACGTCGGCCCGCTCGAAGCGAAGATCCCCGTCGAAGGCGAGGCTGTGCGCCATCGTGTAATACGTAGCCGCATCGCTCCAGAAGGCGCCAGCCCTACGCGGGTAGTCCACCGTCAGCGCGAAACCGACGAGGAGGGTCCCGATAGCCGCGATCACGAGTAGCGGGCCTCGATGCGAGCTCATGGGAGCAATATTAGTGCAAAAGGGATCTTCCCCGACGTGGTTACCGGGGGATGAACAGAGCCAGTGAGAACCAATCCTTGTCGTCGGTGAAGACCTCGCGAACGCGAAACCCCGTGTCGTCGGCGAGCTGGTCGATGATCGGCCGCATGTATTTGTAGGAGTTTTCCGTATGGATGGTCTCACCCGCTGCGAGCTCGAAGCTGCGGCCGCAGGCCTCGACGTGAACGATTTGATCTCTGTCCGAGCGTAAATGCATCTCGATGCGACCGGCCTCTTCGTTGTAGAACGCGTGGTGCGCGAAGCGCTCCACCTCGAACGTCCCACCGAGCTCACGGTTGATACGGACGAGCACGTTGCGATTGAACCGCACGGTGACGCCAGCTGCGTCATTATAGGCGGCGTTCAGCGTCTCCACATTTTTCTGCAGGTCGAAGCCGATCAAGAAAGCGTCTTTCGACTCCAGACGGGAGCGAACCCCTTGCAGGAAAAGCACGCTCTCGTCGGGCGCCATGTTCCCGACGCTGGAGCCGAGAAATATCACGAGCATCTGGTCCGGGACATGCTCGTGTTCGGCAACGAGGGTACTCGCTTGTCTGAGTCCCGACTCGTATGGCGACGCGATGGGCGTCACGCCGAGCTCGGGATAGCGCGCGGTCAAGCGATCCGCCGTCTCGCGCAATATCGTTGGCGAGATGTCGATCGGAAGGTAATGCAGCGCGTCCTGGCTCTCGATGAAGCTGTCGAGCAAAATCGTCGTTTTCGCTGAGCTTCCGCTCCCAAGCTCCACGACGCTCACGTTGTCTCCCAGAATCGCACTTAGCGCGGGCGCCGAGCGGCGCAAGAGATCCGCCTCTGTGCGGGTCTGATAATATTCCGGCTGCTCGGTAATGAGCTCGAAGAGCTCCGATCCCGCGCTATCGTAGAAATATTTTGGGTACAGAAATTTAGGTGAGCTTCCGAGGCCTCGCGCGACGTCGTGGGCGAACGAGTCCAAGCTCGAATCCGGCGGCTTGGGGGGCATCACGAAATTATACACATTTGTTGAATCGCGCTCTGTCGCTTGCTACACTCCGCGCCTCTAATATGGCAGCAACCGCTCACACTTTGGAGGACGTGCGTTCCTATTGGAACGAGTACGTCAACGACATCGAGATCACCCAACATCCGGTCGGGTCTCCCGAATTTTTCGAAGCTCTGGAGAAGTATCGCTACGACAAGATCGACTACTTGCTTGACTATGTCGACTTCCCGCAATACAAAAGTAAGAAAATTCTCGAGATCGGCTGCGGCGTCGGGAACGATTTGATGCAGTTTGCCCGCGCGGGAGCGGATGTCTCGGCCCGGGACCTCACCGAGAACGCGGTCAAGCTCGCGGCGGCGAACCTGGCACGCGAGGGCTATAAAGGCGACATCAAGCAAGGCAATGCGGAAGCGCTCGACTTTCCCGACGACACCTTCGACGTCGTTTATTCACACGGGGTCCTGCACCATACGGTCGACACAGAGAAGTCGACTGGTGAAGTTCGCCGCGTCTTGAAGCCGGGCGGGGAAGCCATCATCATGCTCTATAACCGGATCTCGTGGCTCGCCTTCGTTGCGTGGATCTCGGGAACGAATATCGAGCATGCGGAGAAAGACGCGCCCATCATCCGCAAATATTCGACCAAGGAAACCCGCGAGCTCTTCCGCGAGTTCTCGGATATACGCATCCACGTCGACCGCTTCCCCAAGCGCACGCTCAAATTCGACAACCTCGCCGGTAAGCTCAACAACTACGTGCTCGTTCCGTTCTTCGACATCCTTCCCGATGCCATCCGCCGACCGTTCGGCTGGCACATCATGATCCGAGCGAACAAGTAGCGCGGTGCCCGTCGCGCGCCGCTGGTTCACCGGCCACGAAGCCTGGCTGGTGGGCGCTGCTCTGGGCTACTTGGTGAGCTCGCTCGCAGCGAGCGTGCTCCTTCGATTCGAGCTCGCGACCCCTTCCGCGGTCCTAGCGATATCTGTCGTCGTTTTGGCGCTTGCGCTCCGGTTCATGGGCGCGGGCCGTATCGAGACATCGGAGCTCCCGTGGCTTACAGTGGCGTGGCTCGTGGTGATGCTCATCGTGGTCGTGCCATTTTCGAGAGTAGGCGCCTCGGTAGCCGATGGCGTCGCTTATCGCGCCTACTTCAGCGCGGATTTGATGACGCACCTCTCGGTGGTCGCCGAGCTGCAGAAAGGCGGGTTTCCACTACACAACCCGTTCTACCAGGGCGCCGGGCTCGGCTATTACTGGCTCTTCTTCACCCTCCCGGCGGCGCTCGGCGTTTGGCTCGGCAATCAAACCGCGCTTCTCGCAACCTATCTCGCGGGCGGCCTGCTCTTCGCGGGGCTGTTATACGCGGCCGCGCGCCGTTTCGACCTCGCGCCCGCGCGCGCCTGCCTCGCGGCGAGCGTCATGATGGGTGCGGCGAGCTATGAAGGCCTCCTCGCCCTTGCGCGAAGCGAGTCGTGGATGAACATCAACGTGGACGCTTTCTCGCGCTGGGTGCTCGAGCTCATCTCGCTCGATGGGCTGCATCGGGGGCTCCTCTATACGCCGCAGCATCTTTTCAGCTACAGCCTGCTCGTCATCTTGATTCTGCTCGTTCATAACGGCGAGCCGCGGCGCGTTTCGGCGGCGGTGTTTTGCGGCGTTCTTCTCGGCGGGATGGCAGGGACGAGCATCGTGACGGCGATGCTCGCGGGGCCGTGGCTCGTGCTCATGCTCTGGCGGCGTCGGCACGGGGTCCCGTTCCTCGCGATGGCCACGGCGTCGACGGTGACATCGCTCGGGTTTCTCGCGTGGTACGTAAACCTCGGCTTTTTCGGAGAGGCGGGCGGAGCGCTCACGCTGCGCTCGCCGAAGCTTCTGGAGCTTCCCTCCATTTTGCTCATCGATTGCGGAGCGCTCTGTCTGCTCGCGTGGCGTCATATGCAGCGGGAGATCGAGCTCGTCCTGCTCGCTGCGCTCGCGCTCGTCGCCGTGCTTTTTCTCGACCTGCGCGGCTACGAAGGCGTGTGGATGGCGTGGCGCGCGGGCAGCGTCCTGCTCGTCGCGTTGGGATTGGTGGCGGCGCGCGCTTTGTCGGGGCCGCTCTCCCTGACGCATGCCATCATCCTCGCTCCGGCGGTGCTCACGGTATCGCTAGACGTATACAACGCCGCGGACGTGACGAACCGCAACCCGTCCCCGGGCGGGTTCCCGTGGACGACGGTCGTCCCGCGCGCTGAGAGGGAAGCGCTCGACTGGATCCGGCGAGAGACGCCACCGGATGCGGTCGTGCAGTGGGACGTGCGGGCGCGCGAGCTCGGGGAATGGGCGCTCGTTCCCGCTCTCGGCGAGCGCCGCATGGCCGTCGGCTTTCCCATCTTTCTTCTCGACCTTCAGAAATACCGACAGCGCGAACGGCGCCACGCCCGCCCGATCTTCAACTCGGGTGATGCGGCGCAGGCCCACCGAAAAGCGCGCGAGCTCGGGATCGACTACCTCGTCATCGGCGCGGCCGAGCTCCGCGTCCGGGGAGAGAGGACGCGGCCTCTTTTCGAGGCCGAAGATCGCTTCCGCACCGTCTTCGAGATCGACGGCGTGGCGGTTTTGGCGGTGCTCGCGCCTTGAACGTATACTGCCTGCTCGGAAACCTATGCCAGAGAAAATGGATATTGAGCAGAAGGATTTTGTCGTCGTCGGTGCTGGAGTCGCCGGCCTCAGCTTCGCCCACACTGTATTGGGCGAGAAGAGCAGTACCGTTATCGTCGAGCGGAACGACCACGTTGGAGGGCTCGCCCGCTCTTACCACTACGGCGATTTCGTTTTCGACGTCGGGCCGAAACGCTTCCACACTGAAGACCAGGAAGTGCTCGATTTTCTGTTCTCGATTCTCGAGGAAGACTACATCGTCGTCGATCGCTCGAGCGCGGTGCATTTATTCGGGCGCTATTTTCCGTGGCCGCTCGACCATCGCGCGCTCTTTCGACTGCCGTTCAAAGTCATGGTCAACTCGGGGCTCGACCTTCTCCGCCGCCAAGAGCCCAAGGACGAGAACTCGTTCACCGAGTACACGCGCTCGCGCTACGGCGACACGCTCTACCGGCTCTTCTTCAAGCCCTATACGGAAAAATTTCTGCAGATCCCGTGCGAGGACGTGCACGTGGACTGGGCCAAGACGGGCATCAATCGTGCGGTCATCGACAAACGCGTGAAGAGCGAGACGCTCTTCGATCTCGTGCGCAGTGTTTTGTTGCCGAAGCCCGTCGACACGAAGTTTCTCTATCCGAGCTATGGCGGGTTCGGGACGTTCTGCGAGAAGCTCGGCGAGCAAGTGCGCGGGCGCGGCGGCGAGATTCTTCTCGAGAACACGATCACATCGCTCGAGCTCGGAAAAGGCAGGGTCGAGACCGTGGTGCTCGCCGACGGTCGACGCATCCAGCCGAGCTACCTCGTTTGGAGCGGCAACCTCAGAGCGCTCGCCCATCTCATCGGAGAAGAGCCGCCGCCCCTTCGCTACTTGAGCACGGTTCTCTACAACATGGAAGTGAACGCGGACGTGCTGCAGCAAGAGCAGTGGATCTACTACGGCGGCCAGGACACGGTGCTCTCTCGCGTTTCCATCACGAACGAGATGGCCGACTACATGGCGCCCGACGGAAAAGCCGGCCTCTGTGTCGAAGTGACCGGCTTCGAAGGACAGGGGCATTGGAACGACCCTAAAGCCCTCATCCCGGAGATCCAAGCCGATCTCGTCCGATTGAAGCTCGTACGCTCCGAGTCGGATTTCGGCGGCGTCTATATCGAGCGCGTCCGTGACACCTATCCCATCTACGACCTTTCATACAAAGGAAGCTTCGCCGCGGCTGCCCGTATGGTGAAGCCCTTCGAGAACCTCAAACTACTCGGGCGTACCGGAGCCTATTGGTACAACAACTCCGACCATTCCATGAAGATGGCGCTCCAAATGGCGAAGCACCTTTTGAAAGGCACGCCGATGGAAGCGAAGGAAGCCTTGTTTCGAGTTTGAAGAGGGCGGCGCGATGCTGTTCCTCCTGGCACCTCTTGCTCTAGCCGTCGCTCAGTTTCTACCGGGCCTCGTCGCTGTCAAGCTTCTCGACATCGGCCGCGATCGCGAGGAGTGTTACGTGCTCTCCGCCGCTCTCTCCGGCCCGATTACGGCGGCCGTCTACCTCGTCACCTTGCTCGCCGACTGGGAACCTCTTTATTGGATCCTGATAGGAAATCTCGGGCTTTTCGCCGTGGTCGTTCCCTGGCGGCGGAAGCGCCGCTTCGGATGGCCGCGCGCGACCCGGATCGCTCTTTTGGCTCTATTAGTTCTCCTCTTCGTTCCGTACTTCCTGACGACGGGGAGCCTCTATCGGACGGATGCCACCGGTACGTTGCTCCTCGACCGCGCGCTTCAAACTGACGTGCTGTTTCACCTCGGCGTGATCCACTCGCTCGAGAGCGCCTATCCGCCGTCATTGCTCTCGGTGGCGGGACAGCCGATCGGATACCACGTCGGCTATCACTTGCAGCTCGCGGCTTGGGCCCGCTATTTCGGAATCGCGGCCGCGGACGGGCTCATACGCGTCGGAACGCTGTGGCAGGTAACACTTCTCGTGGCGAGCGCTTTCATGCTCGCTCGCCGCTTTACCGAGCGCATCTCGGCGCACGTCGTAGCGCCCGTTCTCGTGTTCGGCGGGGGGTTCGGCTTCGCATTTTTCTACCGGCCTTCGGTGGACTGGTGGAGTCTCGTCTTCATGGACGCGACGCTCGTGTCGATATTTCTGTCGAACCCGCTGCTGCCGGCGCTTCCGCTTCTGTTCGTGGGGCTCGCTCTTTTCGACGATTACACATTAGGGTCGGGCCGCGGCGCTCTTGTCGGCAGCGCTCTGTGCATCGCGTTCACGCTCGTCGTGAAAATGTTTCTCGGTGCGCAAGTGCTCGCAGCGATGGGGATCGCGGCGCTCGTGACCTGGCGCGACGCGCGTATGCGTACGGCGTTCGTCGCGACCGTGCTCGCGTCGCTCCCGCTTCTCGCGCACACCTTTCTCGCCGCGGGGGGCTCGAATACGAGCATCGGCCTCCGGCCGCTCGAGATCGTTCGCTACACGATGGAGAAGCTCGACTGGAACGCTGCGATCAACGCTCTCGCATCGGTTGATCGTTTCGAGCTATCCGTGGGCGCATGGTCCCTCGTTGCCGTCGCGACGCTCACGTGGGGAATCGGGTTTCTCGGCGTGCGCCTCGTTGGCCTCCGCGCATGCGTGAAGGATTTGTGGCGCGGCGCGACACCACTACGCCGGACGATGGCGTGGTTCGTCGCGATCGGATTCCCGCTAGCACTCGTCTTTCGCATCGCGCCGGCGGAATCCGAGGGTCTGTCGAGACTCGAGTCGCAGAACGACGTGCTGTGGTTCGCCACCGCGAGCGGAGTGTTGCTCTGGTTCTGGACCGCGGACGCACTTCGCCGCTCGAGCGCTACCGTAATCGTGACGCTTCTCGCCTTGATCGCGACGGTGCAGCACTTCGTCCACGCGGCGACGCTCGAGCCGGATCGCATCGCTGCGTCGCGCGTGCGTGCCGCGAAGGCCGCCGGCATGCTGTCGGGACCGGACGCCATTTGGCTGGATCCGCTCGACCGGTCCAGGCCGTCGCTACTTCCTTATGTCTCGGGACGCGCCGTCGTATACGACCCCTATGTCGGCTACGACTACATGTTCTTTGGAAGAGACGAAATCGCCTATCGCCGTCACAGCGTCGCGCAGTTTTGGTCGAGCGGTGATCCGGCCTATCGCGCGTGGATGCTCGACCATTTCGATGTCGACTTCGTGTGGGAGCGGGGAAGCGATCTCCCCCCTTTGCGCGGTCTCGAGCCGATCTATGCGGACGAGGCGGAGCATCTTTATCGCGTGCGCGATCGTGCCTTCCGGCCACCCATCGTAGAGATGCAGACCCCGGCCACGATCCCTCTCGGTAATCGAGGCTCGCCCTATCTCGGTGTGGGCTTTCGCCGCGCGGAGCGCCTACGCAGGCTCCTTCCCGAACGCCGAGCGTTTCTCTATCTGCCGCGCGCGGAAGCGCGCTCGCTTCGCATGCGCCTCCGCGTCGACGCGCGTCACGGCGGGGGTGCGCTCGTTGTAGAGGGCCAGTGTGTTCCGGTCGAGCTGGCGTCGACGACGATCGAGGTCGAGCTCCCACCGAGGGAGGTGTCCGGCCTTCACGCGATCGCGGTCGAGTGGCGCGGGGAGCGTCGGCTAACGATTCTGGAGATTCTTCTTCGCTAGGCTAGCCATCTCACTCTCGGAAGACGAGGCGTTGTTGCACCGCTCTGGCTGAGAGCAAAATCCGCCTATGGTGGTGGCCGAGCTATGTTCGACCATGAAGTTGATGCTGCCATGTCCGAGATAGCTGACGGCGGAAGCACCTCGAATCGTTTGGCTGAAAGTGTCGGTGGCCGAAAGCGCGTCGCCGTTCCCACTCCTTCAATCCGTCCGAACGACGCGCTGGCGCAGCCAGATCGTGAGTGGCTCGATATTCATCTCGCCTTTCGCCACCGCGAGTGTCAAGTCTTCGAGCTCGTCATCCGAAGCGTTGAGCTCAAAGCCGTTCAAGAGGGCAATAAACTCCGCAGCCGCCGCTCCGACTCGCTTGTTGCCGTCCACAAAGGGATGGTTCAAAACAAGCGAATGCATGAGCGCAGCCGCTTTCGCAGCGACATCCGGGTAAAGATCCTCACCCCCGAAGGTCATCATGGGGCGTGCAACCGCGGACTCCAGCGCGCCCTTGTCCCGTACGCCACCCGCCCCTCCGAATGCTTCGATCTGAGCTTCGTGGAGGTGGAGAATTTGAGCAAGTGAGAGGTACTCGATCACTTTGCCAAGCGGCGATAGAGCTCACTGCGTTTCTCCAGCAGAGCTTGAGTGAGCTCGCGGAACCGCTTTGTGACTTTGCCGGCGTCGAAATACTTCGCGCCGCCGCGGATGGTCACGGCGCCGGTAAGGGGATGGACCGAAACATCTACCGTCTGACCCTTCTCGAGCTTGAGGTCTTTCACGACCTCCACAGGAAGAGTCACCGCGAGAGACTTTCCGATTTGAACGAGCTTCCTTTCCATGTATATATTAAATACTAATTCAGCTCGTCCGTCAAACACTGATGGGATCGAAGCCGACGTCGAAGGCCCCGGAAACCACGCTCCCCCGGCGACGCGGTCTATCGTTACAAGGCGGTCATCGCGCCGGAGATGCGGGCTCGAACGTTGGCGAGGCAACGAGTTGAACACCGAATTGGGTGCGAGATATTCAACAAGATGACCGCGCTCGGGATGCCCGATACGTACTGCGCTGGGTGACTCTACGACCGGCACAGGGAGGTCAGCGATTTGCTCCGGGCCGTGCAACAACACCCCTTCCAGTCCGCGATTGCCTCCTCGTCAAACCAGACTGTCAAATCGCCCCGGCGGCGCAGCCCTTCGTTGTATTCCGCCCAATTGCGAACGTGGTACTTCTTCTGCTTCGCGTGCTTGTACTGGCTGCGCTCGGGATACTTCATGGTCGAACATACCTCGGCCAACACAAGAGGCGCATTTCGCTCTCAGCCAGAGCGGTGCAACAACGCCTGTGTTTGAGGGCAATCGATCAACAGCGAACGGGGCAAGCACCGAAACCACCGCAAGCATGAGGACGAAAGGAGCCGTACACGCGTCATCATTTTTCCTCCGCGAAGGATTCTATCCTCTCCGCTCGATGCGCGCTCGACCTTCACGAGCCCTCGGCGTCCCGTCGAGCTGTCTGCGGCTCTAACGCGTCTGTCGAATTCGCAGTCGTGTTGCTAATCTACCTTGTGAAATAGCAATATCATTGCTAATATGCACGCGTGCGATTCTTGAGTCGGAGGCTCACGAGACTGCTCCAAAACAGGCTCGAACGACGTCCCGTGACGGTATTGACGGGCGCGCGTCAGACAGGCAAGACCACTCTTGTTCGCCATTTGCTGCCCAAGCTAAAAGAGCAGGAGTCGCTATATCTGAATTTCGACGACCCGGACGAAAGACTTCGTGTTGCTCGCGAACCGGTGGGTGTTCTCGATCGCGGATATCGACGCGTGGTGATAGACGAGGTTCAAAAACTCCCGGGAGTTCTCGATGCCGTCAAGCTGATTGCCGATCGTGGCACCAACACCCGGTTCGTTCTGCTCGGTTCCGCGCAGATCCTCTTGCTCAAACAAGTGCAAGAGACGCTTGCCGGCAGAGCTGCGCTTCTCGAGCTCTGGCCATTGTCCGTAGGCGAGCGAGCTCCGTCCGGCGGCCCATGGCTGATGGATGCGATCATCGAAAACGGAGAGGAGTCGCTGCGTTCGTTCTCTTCGAGGCCGCCGGCCGCCAGCCGTTCCCGCACTTTACGAAGCGGCGCGAATGAAGGACTTCAATGGGGCGGATATCCTGCGCTGCTCTCGATTCCCGAAGACGAGGAGCGGCGTGCATGGCTCCGTGATTATCGCCGGACCTATCTGGAGCGAGACCTCGCTGATCTGGGGCAAGTTGCCGACCTCGATCGATTCGCCATGGCGCAGGATCTCGTGGCGCTTCGTACGGGGCAACTCCTGTCTTACTCCGACGTCGCCCGAGATTTAGGCGTCGCCCCAAACACGCTAAAACGATATATTCGTTTTCTCGAAATCTCGTACCAGGTTTTTCTCCTGCCTCCGTGGCATCGACACGCCGGCAAGCGCTTGGTCAAGAGCCCGAAAATCTATTGGACCGATACCGGACTCGTGCGCGTCTTGGGCCGGTCGTTGGGCATTGCTCGAGGAGCTTTGTTCGAGACCTTCCTGCTCGGCGAGCTTTTGAAGTGGCGGTCGTTCCAGTCCGATCCGCCGGAGCTCTATTTTTTTCGCACGGGCGCCGGGGCGGAAGTAGATTTCCTCATCGTCGGCCGAAAAACTGTCCTCGCCATCGAGGCGAAGTCATCGAATCGAGTCACGCCGCGTGACGCGCGCCACGTCTCTGCTCTGCTCAATGATTCCGATGCGCAGCTTCCACACTCATCGGTCCGTGTTGGCTTGGTGGTTTACCCCGGGCGTGAGCTCCACGAGCTGAGACCGAACGTTTGGGCCGTTCCGGATTGGATGCTATTTGCGCCAACGGAGCGGGAGTGGCAGTGCGAGACGCGGCCAGGACGCAAGAAATAGCCCGCCTTCGCCAAGGCTTCGGCGGGACAAGGGCAGGTTGCGTTCTAAAGACGTCTCAAGGTTGTCCGGAATCCGTTGCTCTTCCCGAAGACGTCTTACCATCCAAGGCAGAAGCGTGGATGGCGTTGAACAAGAGCTTGTACGTGTTGAGGGATTGTGCCCTGAATTGGGGCCGAAAACCGATCAACACGATGCTGCCGCGATCGAATCGGACTTCGGCCGCCGCGACGCGTTGATGTAGATGTTCGTGGCCGTGGATCCAACCGCTTTGAAGCGGGTTCCGACTGGGATAGCGCGCGAGGATCGATATGTCGGTATAGCTGAAACTAGGCGCCACGTCGAACGCTGCGCTCCCGCTAAAATTCGCGGTCGCCGTTTCTGGCATGCCGTAGGCTACCGGGTGGCGGGAATCGACTTGGATCTCGAGCAGCGATCCGGGAGCCGAGAACTCGTCGCGGCCCAACCCCTTCAAAGCGTTTTGGAGCGGCAGGGGCCAGTTGTCGACGGCCAAAGAGGTGGCGCGGTTCATCAGGACGAGGCTGCCTCCTTCTCGCACAAACAGCCCTGTTTTCAAGGCGAAAGTTGCATTGGCGGTACTACGCGAGCAGGAGACAGTGGCGGAACTATCCCGGCGGCACAAGGTTCACGCGAACCAGATCTACAAATGGAAGCGGCAGCTTTTGGAGAACGTCACGCGTGCTTTCGAGACCGAAGAGGTGGGCGGAGGCGATGCCTCGATGCGCGAGGCCGAACTGCTTCAGAAAATCGGGGAGCTGACGATGGAGCGCGATTTTTTATCACACGGGCTCGGTCGATTGCGATGACGCCCCGGCGGGAGTTGGTCGAACCCAACGCTCCGCTGTCGATGCGCTGGCAGTGCGAGCTGCTCGGCGTGAATCGGTCGAGCCTATACTACGAACCTGTCGAGCCGGATGGCGAGCAACTCGCATTGATGCGTCGGATGGACGAGCTACATCTGAAGCATCCATTTTTCGGCAGCCGCATGATGACACAGACACTCAAAGCGGAGGGGTCGGCCGTCAACCGCAAGCGCGTGCAGCGTCTTATGCGGTTGATGGGGCTCGAGAGCACTGCGCCCAAGCCGAACACAAGCAAGCCAGCGCCGGAACACGCCGTATACCCTTATCTACTGAGGAATCTGACGGTTTCTCGGATCAATCAGGTGTGGGCCGCCGACATCACATACATCCCGATGGCGCGAGGCTTCGTATACCTGGTGGCGGTCATCGATTGGTATTCGCGGCGGGTGCTCGCCTGGCGCTTGTCCAACACGTTGGAGACGACCTTCTGCGTGGAGGCTCTGAACGAAGCTGTGGCACGCTACGGTTGCCCAGAGATATTCAACACGGACCAGGGCTCTCAGTTCACCTCGGAGGAGTTCACCAGTGTATTGCTTGCTCTTGAGATCAAGATCAGCATGGATGGCAAAGGTCGCTGTATCGACAACATCTTCGTGGAGCGGCTCTGGCGCTCGCTGAAGTACGAGGAGGTCTACCTGTACGCCTACGACACCGTGCAAATGGCTCGCGCGGGCATCGCTTGCTACTTCGATTTCTTCAATGACGAGCGCCCGCACAAAGCGTTAGGCTATCAAACGCCCGCGAGCTTCTACGATGGACTGCTTGGCGAGGTTGCTTGAAGATGATTGGCCATCGACCGATTTGTACATCACAGCATCATCCTGGAGCTCAACGTCGGCAGTTACCGACTGGGGCAATCGAAGCAGAACAAGGCCAAAGAGGCCACGGCGGTAGAAAACCGGGAAAAGGAATGAACCTTGCCACGAGTCCACAAAACGAATGCGAGAATCGCCGCAGGAGACCCTCTCGCGGCTTGGCCCATACCCCAGGTCCCCCGATTTTTGCACTATTCAGGTGGACCAGCGAAAGGGCGGCTTAGATCCGGGGCCCCGACGGAGGGAGCGGACAAGGAAGCTTCGCATCTTTTTTTAAGGGTCCGCTCCCTCCGTCGGGGCCCCGGATCTAACATGGGACACTTTGCTGATAAGTGACGGAGCAAGACCGGTAGGTACCCGGGAATTCTAACTTGTTGCTGAAGAGAAATAATAATTGCCGCTAGACACAATGATGGCTACAGCGAAAAACAAACTGTCCACAGATTTTCAATCTGCCATAAACTGTGTTCCCGAACGCTCCCTTCTAGGAGCCTTCGGGAAACAACATCACGACTATGACCACGACGTGTTCAACTCGGCAGGCTCCACCTTAGCTACCCCCCATTTTGGTCCAGAGAATGGGGTCCACCTCAGATCCGTGAGCGCGGAGGGGTGCGATTCCCCTCCGCTACTCGACTTGGCCCAGCTCAGTCTACGTTGGCGGTGCCCGTCGCTGCGATCTTGCTCGCGTTGGTCGTTCCCGACGGAAGCAGCCGACAAGGCCGCAATCCAGCGGGTGGAAGTCCCGCCGTGCCAATTGCCCGATTCAGGCACGTAGCGATACCACGGCCCATGTTGGGTAACCAGATGGGCATTGCGTGGCGTAAAAGGCCCGGCCGCCCTGCGAGATGGATTCGCAGCGGCGGGTGCAACCGGGGGGTGGAGCGAGTATGGGAGCCTGAACATAAAGGAATGACTGCAGCCCCGAGAAGAAACCCGTCGTTGAAGTTGCATTGCAACGACTATTTTTGGCGCGCCGAGCTTGTCATATCTGAGGTGAGGCCGATGCCCTTCGGGAAGAAACGGGTGAAGCACCGAAGGGGCGCTGCGGGGTACGGGTCCAAGCGCCTATACAAGGATTGCGGAGATAACGTCGGGAAGGGCCATCTACCAGCAGGGACTGGCAACAACCTGCAAAGACCCATCGTCAAGGCGAAAGCTGGAGACGGCGGGAGGGATTTGGTCTGGCGCATGGGCTCGTAGGAGCGATGAAGGAGGAGTAATGTTCTCTGAAGCGACGCATGACGTTGCTCCGGCCGGAGTAACGCTCCAGGTCGGGCGAAGGAGCCCTGGGGACTTGGCGGTCTTGCCACGAGGCGGTATCCGGACGCAGTGCCGGGGCGTGCCGCCTCGCCCAGGAAGACGAGTTTGTGAGTAAACCAGCGTTGAGAGGGGTGTATGCATAGCCAGTGCTTAAGACTTAAGCTTCATCTACTCTGGGAAGGCTCACGAGGGAAAGGCCAAGCTCAGAACCGGACTCGGGAAATCCGACCGTCCGGGATCGCAGGGGGGCTTACGGAAACGTGAACTATTGGTGGAACTAGGATCCCGCCGCACAACCGAAAGGGTGCGTGTCGGAAACTCTTCACCTAAGGTTGCGCGCGCCGTACTTCTATCCCGACGTCGGTGACTCGGGCGATGAAATCGAGAACATCCCATCGTGCTATGGCGGCTGAAGGGCTCTTCGAGCGTTTGGGTCGTGCCTGGTAAGTTACCTCAGCGCGCTCGGCGTCCCAGTTCAAACGCTCGAGGACGAGAGGGCAGCGAATCATGTATTGGCCGAGCCTGACGGCGTCCGCAATGGTCTCGACCCGAACACTCGCGTCAGCGGAGAAGCCGCTATGTTTCCAACTGAACATGTTATTGACGGTATCGCGCCCGATGAGGTCTTTTTCTATCAAGAGACGAAAGACCTCGGCGCGGAACAGCTCCTCGAGTTTGTCGGTGTCCCAATAGAGCAAGTGTCGGAAAGTGCCATCTTTTAGAAAGCCTCCGTCTGTAATGAGCACGTGGATGGCGCGCGACGGGCGCGAGCTCTTCTACAGGAACGCGGATCAAATGAGGGGATGTCCCGGCCGCTGTTGAATTTGGTCGGGTAGCGGCGGCACCAGTGAATACTCTTAGGCAGCAAACGCATCGCTGTCAAGAGATTTCTGTTTGCTTCTAAGGGCTTGAACGAGAGCGCCCATATGGCGATAGCCTTTGATACGCCGGAACTTCTTCTCCGCCGTGACGACGCCGAGAGCGGTCCATCGGCGAATCATGGAAGGACTCTTCCAACGCTTGACGTTTCTCGATACTCTGCGGATGGTTCCGTTGAGATTCTCGATGGAGTTCGTCGTGGCCAGAGATTTGCGAAGTGACTCGGGCAGAGCGAGCTTCACAACCGTGAGGGTCTCTTCCATCCCTTCGCGAAGGCTTCCGGCAGCTTCGTCGTAGCCATTTCGCTCGAGCCACGACACCAGTGCCCGAAGTTTCTTGCGCGCCTTGTCAGCACTCTTGCTCTTGTAGGCTTCCTTCATCGTCTGGAGCACGTAGGCGTGACGAGACTTTGGAAGGTACGAGCGAAGATTTCGGAGTTTATGGATCTGGCACCTTTGGATGACCGCGAGATCTCCCAAAACGTCGACGAGCGCCTTGCGGATACCTTTGCCTCCGTCCACTACACAGAGAATCGACTCATCGACGCGCAAACCCCGCTCGAGAAGGTCCTGCAACATCGCGGTGCACACGCGAGAGTTTTCCGTCGAACCCAGCCATATGCCCAGGGGCACCTTCGTCCCATCTATTGTGATACCGAGAGTTACGACGACGGTCTGTCCGGCCACCTCAAGGCCATCCATCATCAGTGCCGCAAGCTCAAACGACTCCAGCCGCCGAGACAGGTATTCCTCGAGCTTCTGCGTCGTCTGGCTCACGAGGTGACGGCTGGCGGCACTCTTGCTCGTGCCACGAGACTTCAACTTGGCCGCGGGTTTGTCCAGACTCGATTCGTAATTTCGGGTCGATACCCCCACCAAGATCTGATTCAACACTCGCTCTGGAAGCGGGTCTTCTTCGCGGAAGGCTTCGAAGTGTGGAAGCGACGCCTCCTCGCCCGACTTCGAACGAACTCGAGGTCGCGACACTTGGATTCGACGACCACCGAAGCTCAGCTCTCCGTTCGTGCTCCCCCAGTGGTTATGAGTTCGCCCCTTCTCGTGCTTGCCCTTGGGCCCGGCGATCTCCTCGGCGTCCTCTTTCAGGAGTAGGTGCAGAGCTGTCAGTCCTTGCTCGTACACCCATTCCGTCAAGTCCGCCTTCGTGGCCGCGATCCCCGCTATCATCGGTAGCAGTATCTGACCGACTTGGCCGACTACCTCGCCCGTAGGCGATTGCGTTTGCTTTCTTACTGGCTTCTTTGATTTCCTTGGCATGGTGGCTCCTTGTCCCCCTCTGGAGACGGTTGTTTGGCACGACCTATTCTTAGGCCGGCCAAGGAGCCGCCGCTACCCAAAATTCAACATCCGGCGGGACATCCCCTCAAATGATGGGCGTTGCGATCGAGACCGATCCCGAGCTCACCGCGGGCGTTTCCAAGCTTCTCTTTGAAGGCGCCTTTCTCTCGGAGCGGCCGGCGAGCGGCAGCAGAGCTACGACGTCTCGATCGACGGCCAGCGCTTCCTAATGGTACAGAGAGAAGCAGGAACCAGCCAGCTCCACGTCGTTCTCAACTGGTTCCAGGAGCTCGAAGCTCGCGCGTCCCATTGACCCGCCAGAGCCCAAGGCCGCTTCAGCCGTGCGGTAACGCGCATAGGCCGCTGGTGCCGGATCAACCGACAACTTGCCCGCGGCGGAACAACAGATGGCACTCAACCGGAGGCCACGCGGTCACTACAACTAATATGGCGTGACCCTCAGCAGACGAGTGTCCGTTTCTCTCATTCTGAAGGCGGTGTGCGCGAAGGCGCGTTCGCTGCATCCCGAATAGCAATGATCAATGACAGGCGCCAAGGTACAATACGTTTATGAAAGTCATTACCGGTACAGTTGTCGACGGCAGGATCGTGATCGAGGGCGAGCCTTTAATCGATGGCTCTAAAGTCACGGTCATCGCCCAGGAAGACGAAAAGACTTTCGAGCTCTCTTCGGAGCAGCAAGCTGAGCTTCTCGAAGCCATTGCTGAGATTGAGCGCGGCGAGGGTATCGACGGATATCAGTTCCTCGAAGAGCTCGAAAGGAAGGATTGAGCGGTTCCCGCTCGTTCCTCATCGCGCCTCGTGCGGCGCGGCAGATGCGAGAGGCGCGCCGATGGTGGTTGGAAAATCGGCATCGGGCCCCCAATGCTTTTGTCGAGGAGCTTCGAAGAGGCTTCCAGCTCATCACTGGCCACCCCCTCCTCGGAGCTCGAGCAACGAACGTCAACCTCGCGGGCGTGAGGCGCATCCATCTTAGCCGTGTCCGCTATTACATCTACTATCGAGTCACTGTCGATTCCGTCGAAGTGATCGCTCTCTGGCATAGCAGTCGAGGCTCACCGCCTCCTTTGTAAAGTAAGCTCGAAAAAAGCTGTCGAGGAAAATGGAGGTCCAGGCCGGGTACAAAAGCGACAAAACAGACCGGCGACATGGGTGACAACGGGCGGCTGGGTGCTTCCGCAATCAAGTGTTGTCGTCGCGGTCCTTAACCCGTGCGCTGCTATTACAATTTCGTGCGGCCGCACGCGGCTTTGCGGTTCGGGCGCGAGATCCGCACTCCGGCGATGCGGGCGGGACTCGTCACGCGGCGGCTAACGCTCAGGGAGGTATTCGTGCGTAGCCGTGCTGCTCACACAGACCTCATGGACAATTGTGAGCAGGTTTTCGACGAGGCCCTGTTCTGGCGACACTTCGGACAGCAGGGCCTGCGCGTGCCGGTTCACAGCGATGACAACTCGCTGCTCGATTTGCCACGCTCCTGACCCGCTGTGCGGTCTTGCGCTGCTCGGAGAGCCGCTCCAGCACATTCTCCTCTCGGCCGAAGTACACCTCGTCCGGCGTGCGAGCGCCGAGAACGGCGCGTGGTATCTTTTCATTGTGCTCACGAACGTAGAACGCGACGAGACGCCGCACGGCCACCGTGCTGTCGAGCGTGTTCAGGAAAAGCCACGCGTGCTTCAATTGTCGCCAGAACGCTTCGATCAGGGAGTTCGAGGAGATGATATCGATCTGTGCGAGCACCCTCCTCAGTGAACTTGAATCCTCGATCAGCTGATCGACCTCGCCAAAGTTCTCCGAGCCGCCGTCGCTGACGACAAGTACGTTCGCGTTCGCGGACTCGTTTGGAAGTCCCTTTGACGCCTCGATGAGGAGCTCCCGGGTGGTGGCCGAGCTCAGCATGTCGCTCACCCGCCAGGCAAGAATCCTTCGGCTGAAATTGTCGATGACCGCCTGCAAATAGATTCGGATGCCGGTCGTCAGCCGGATCACGGTCGCGTCGATTTGCCAGTACTGGTTGGGGCGCGTCGCCCTGAGGCCTTCCTTGGGCTTCGCCGGATGCACCCGTCTTCGGGGGCGTTTCCACCCGCGCTCCCGGATCATCTTGTACCAGGTGCTTACGGACGCGAAGAGCTTGCCAAGCCGCTGCGCGTAAAGCGCCAGGTTCTGGACGGCGACGTGGCGATAGCTCGCGGACTCGACGAAATCCCGCATCGTGGAGACTTCGTCGCGCGTGAGCTGGCTGGGAAAAGACTTCGGACAGCTCGGTTGATCGTCGAGTCCGCAGCCCTCCTCCTTGCGCTTCCACGCGTGGTAACGCGCCGTCGAGACGCCTACGATTCTAAGTGCGGAGCCCAACGACACTACGCCGCTCGCCGACGTAATCGTCCGCAAAACGGTGGATTTGGTCATCCCATCCGCAACGCGATCGGCGTCGAATTTGCCTCCGCGAAGCCGCAACACTCGCACCAGTAACCCGATGATCGTTGCCTGTGCCTTGGCTCGTTGTCTTAGACTGTCGACCTGCTCCAGCAGCTCGTAGACCGAAAGCTCAACATCCACCGAAGCAACCACGGGCCGTATCTCGCCGCGCGCCATGTGCGTCGCGTCGAAGCCGGAATGGAAACGTCCCGGAAGAGGTCCGCATTACCCGTCGCGGCGATGGCGTCACGCAGCCGATGGTCGTAGCTCCGGCAGGCGAAGGTGTGGCGCAAGTGGTGTAACCGAGGACCGGGGCAGCCCTTTCCACCTCGCAGGCCGCACCGCGTCAGAACCTGTCGGAAAGCGAGATCGACGTTGGTATGGTACAGTCGCCGACCCATCCGGGTGACGAAGAAGGGAGATTGCGAGTCTGCGGGAAAGACGCGGATGCGCTCTTCGCTGTAACGCTGGAGTACGACTGAAGTCGAAGTCGAGATGGGCACCCAGCGTGACTTACCGAACTTGCTCTCGTGGATGAAAAGCAAATTCTGCTCGAGTTCCACATCGATCCGGTTCAAGGCGAAAGCCTCGCCACACCGCAGGCCCGTGGTGTAGAGCAATCCGAAGAGCGTAGAGTAGGTTTGGGGCCGCAGGGAGCCGACCGGTGGTAACTCGCGCGCGGCTTGTAGCATGGCTTCTATCTCCGTCCCGGTATAGATGTGCGGAAGCTGGGAAGGTCGTCTTTGCCGCGGAAGCATTCGCTCAGGAATAAAGCACTCCGGTTCTATCTGACGCAGATAGCGACAGAACTGACGCAGGAGGGAGAGCCGATTGTCTCGGGTGCCCGGATGGAGGAGTTGTGCCGTCGCCAGATAGCTTTCGACCACCTCGCGGGTAGGCCACCGACCCTGAAATCTCTCTTGGTAGAGAAAACCGTCGAAATGGCGCGGCAGCTGGATCTGAGAGGGAGAGTCGACGCCACCCGCGCGCCGAAAGCTTAAGAAGTTGGAAAACCGATCCGCGAGAACGCTGACAAAGTCAGGAGTTGTCATCATCCCACCTCCGGCCAGTCCAGAGAAACTTGCTTGAGCGTTTCCAGATCGACCTTGGTATAGATGAAGGTCGTGTTGATGTTTCGGTGGCCCAGCATGTCGGCGATCGTCTTTATGGACTGCCCGTGTTGGAGCATCCTCGTGGCGAAGCCATGCCGGAAGACATGAGAGCCTCCCTTGGGCTTACTCACTCCTGCCCGCCGCAAGCGCTGCGTAACCATCACCGTTACCGTGCTTGGATTTCTCAGCGGCTTGAACGGTTGCAGGGCGGTTAGGAAGACTTCGGGGTGGGGGGCGCGCGGTCGTCCGTGACGCAGGTGCGCTAGCAAGCTTTCCCCTACCTCCTCGGTGAGGGGTTCGATCACTTCCTTTCCTCCCTTGTGGGCCCGAAAACGGATCCGGTTGTCTCTCCAGTGGATGTCATCAAGTCTGAGGGCGCGCACCTGGCCTCCGCGCACCCCGTAGCTGTGCAACAGTTGAATGATGGCGAAGTCACGCAGACCGCCAGGCGTCGTGCGGTCGATGCACTGAAGAGTCTTCCGAGCATCCTCCTCCGAAATGCCGCGAGGAGCGTCGGACAGCTTGTAGCTGCGTATGGGTGGGACTACCTCTGCCAGGTCGCGCTGCAAGTACCCTTGCTGGAAACAGAAGCGAAGGAACAAACGCAAAACTCCTTGCAGGCATCGTCGTAAGCTCGTTCCTCTATCTTGGGCGTGCTTGGTGAACAGGGCCAGAACCTGCTCCGGCGACAGCTTGCACAAACACTCGACGGAAGCGACACCAAGCTCCTCGAGGAACGGAGTCAAATACCTCGCATGTTGTTTGATCGTCGTATCCGCCAAGTAGCGGTTATCCTTCAAGTAGTCCAGGTACTCCTGAAGAAGTTTTTCGTACGGCGCAGACGGCGGTGAAGTCACGAGAACAAGGCCGCGCTCCGACAGATACTCCATGAGGTAGCGAATCGACTTCGATGTACCGACGTGTCTTCGCCGATACGGGTCTCCGCAGCGACAACGCGGCAGATGTTCGTTGATAAACCGTTCTGCATGGCTTGTCTCCACTCCCTGACAATCTTTGATTGCTCGGCGTCGAAGAAAGTGGTTGAAATGAGATACCCTCCGGAGTCGACGGCGTATTGCACGCCGCGAGAAATCTCGACACCGAAGCCACTCGCAGAACCCGTCCATCACCGGACCCAGCGGCGCAAGGCGAAACTGGGCCAGCGTCGATGGGCGGCGGAAAAGATCTTCCAAGACCATGACAACCCCCTTTCGGCCTCAGCGAGGCCGTGAAAAGGTTCTCATGCACCAAAAATTATGTGGAGTAAAGAGGGCGTCCCGTTGTTGTAAACATGTGCCAACAGGACTTCCCAAAGAAAATGGAAGGACTACTTCACATCACGCAACGCGTCACATTAAATCCGTAATGTTGAGCTCAACATTACGGATTCCATTTCAAAGACGATCCAAACGTCTGAATGACGGCGACCATTCCTGGCCGCGCGTCGGGCTCATCAGAAGCTGCCGCCATCATCTCGCGGACGGTCTCGTAGGCGAGTCTCGCGAGATCTCCTAGAAGCTCTCGATGGTATAGAAAGTAGGGACGCAACATTTTTGGGATCGAGAAAACCCATTGCGCGTGTGGCATGTCTGCCAGGATCTGGTGCTCGAGCATCTCGGAGAAGATGGCGGCGCGCTTCGCGCTGCACGAAGGACAAAGTCCGCGACAGCGACACGAAAAAGCAACGTGGAACCCGGCCGTTACAGACCGGGCACCGCGAAGCCCGATTCGAACAATCCGCAGTCAAGGTAGGCGGCGATGGCGCGATCCTAGCGACCTTGCCAGAAACCATACTGGCGCTCGAAACGCTCTTTCCACACGGATTTGACGGTTTCGTAGTGGGTCTCGAAGAGTTGGAATAGAGGGCTCGCGCGCGGGTTGCGCGGGCGATACTTGGGCGGACACCCGTCGCTTGGTGGGACGAGCGCAGGTGTGGCCCTCACCGTGTCCATAGAGGATAGAGACGAGATCCGATATCGAGAACCTCCCTCGGCACGATAAGGACCGTGGCAGAAATTATTTCCCATTCTTGGATGGACGCAACGTGTAGTTCCACTTCGGCAGGGAAGAGGATTTTTTGATGTTGAGTAGCGCCATCGCAGGGTCCGAGATTTTGATGCCCTTAGGATACTGCTTCTTGACGAGACGGGCGTTAACCTTGAGCCCAGTTTTGGTCTTGGTGGTCCGTATGAAGTTCAGGATGGTTTCGTAGCTATCGAGCGGCCGGCCCGCCCAATTCTTGCTAATCTCGCTGAACAGGCGGTGCTCGATTGGGTTCCACTTGGACGCACCTGGTGGATAGTGTGCGACCGTGACGTCCAAACCGTGCTCGTTGCACAGCTTGTGCTGGATGCCGTGTTTCCATGCACGGCGGGTTGCGCCGTTGCTTCCGCCAGTGTCAGCTACGACAAGTAAATGTTTGCGGCCGGGAAAACGCTTCTGACCTTCAGAGCGCCACCACTTCTCGATGCATTCGACTGCGAATTGCGACGTGTCGTAAGACGTTCCGACATACACGGTGCCTCGATTACTCTGGAGATCATAGATGCCGTATGGGATTGCGACCCCATCTGCCATGGAGCGAAAGTCGTGGTCGTTGACGGCATCGCTCTTTTGAGCCCAGACGCGTCCTGGGTTCTTGAAGCGTCCGACCAACTCTTTCTTCTTGGTGTCGACACTCAATATGGGATTGCCACGTCGGCTAAAGCGCTCCCGTAGCTGTGTGATGTTGGCGAACTGGGCGTCGCGAGTTGGAGGAGAGCCATTCGAGATCTTCTTTTTGTTGGTCCGGAGTGAGAAGTTCATCTGTTTAAGCAGCTTCGCGACGGTTTTGCGACTGACGCGAATGCCCAAGGCCGAGAGTTCGGCAGCTATTTTTTCGTGGTCTTGCGAGTCCATCTCAGACCGCTGACGGGATCGCCAGCGACCTCGTACTTCATAAGTTCTTCGATCGCCGCGATGACTTCTGGCGTTTTTTTTCGACAGCTTTGCGGCCGGCACCCGCTTTTCGGACCCGCTCCACATTCACATCATGCTCAAGTAGCTCGCGACGGCCCCGAGCCACAGTGCTAACGTCGAGCCCGAGGATCTCCGCCATCTGGCGGTCACCGCCATAACCTAACTTGAGAGATTCAAGCCCCGCATACACACGCCTTTCTCTCTCATCGAGCAGGCTAAAGAAAAGGATGATGGCTGCTTTGAGCTCATCGGGTAGGACGTCTTGAGCAGCAATACTCTTGGACACAGAGGGTTGCGCTTCCCAAACACGTCGGCTGGCTATTTGCTGTTCACGAATGCTCCTCTTCGGAGAGAAGTAGACATTGCGATTTCTAATCCGAGTGCGGCGAAGTCTTTTCTCCCAGGCCAATTTCGGCAGCACATCTTTGGTCCCAACCCTAACAATGGCATCAAGCTCCTCCACCGCGTAGCCAGCCTCGGAGGCGTTCACCAGTCCTTCGGCCGTGGCGACGAGTGTCCCTCGACTTGAAAAGCCGACGGACCGAATCCACCACAAGCCGTTCTCATCAAACTCCGCGAGCTCTCGGAGCGTGTAGAAACGTCCACGGTGCGAATAGCTGGTGCAGTAGTCGAGCTCTCTCAGTTTCCGGAACACCGTCAGGTCAGCGACAGTCCCCACTGTCTTCTTGAGCATGTCCATGGTGGCGATGAGACGTTTGGCAAACAACCCCCGCAGGCGGTCAATATCAGAGTTACGAATCATAATTCGTAACTCTAACACACAATGGCCTACGTCTCCATGGGCAAGCTCTCAAAGAGCTGCAAATAGCTCCATTTGACGCGGTCCCGCCAGGCGATCCGCTTCCCGCCGGCTCGGATCGTTATCCCTGCAGCAGATGAATTACGACAAAGACTTGGTAGTTATTCTTGCCCCGACCCTAAGGGGGCTAGTTACAGTGGGGGTACGGCACAAGCTCTATCAGCGTCGAGCAACGCGAATCGGGAGAGGTCGTGCACGAAATGGAGGTATGCGAAGAGCCGCAAGGCGTGCGGACGAGCCCGGATGGAACCACTTCCGGGAGGCGGCACATGTATCACAGCCGATCCGATTTGCTGTCCATCCACCTGCCGATGTAGCGCGCATCCATCCTATCGATCGCCTGAGAGAGCTTCTGTTCGCGCCGAGGCCCTTGAGGTCACGAAGCTTCTGATCGGCGATGGCGGTGCGCAAGTGTCAGGGGCTCTAATAATGGTGATATCGATGACCTCGTACTGCGCGAGCTTGGTGCCGCGAAGATCCATTTTGGCCGGCCGGCGATTCTGCAATACGCCTCGGCCTTTGTCGACGAAAGAACTGCATCTCTCGAATCGGGCTCAAACTCTAGGACGCAGATAGGCGCTCGAGCTTTGTCAGGGTCGTACAGAAACTACGGGATCGGAGGCTAGCGACTCAGACGAGGGCGGCCCTCACGGCTCAACCCGCGATGCCGCCACCGTCAACCACGAGGGCGGCGCCGGTCATGAAGGAGGAGTCGTCGGTCGACAAGAAGAGCACGGCACGGGCAATCTCTTCGGCGGTGCCGATTCGGCCCATCAGCCGGTCGCTCTCTCCAGGTAACTCTCCCAGGACACCAGAACAGGAACTTCACTGGCCACGGGAAGGTAGCACGAGCCGTCCGGGAAGCCAAGATGCTGTCAGTCTGGATCCGGGTTGCGTTCACCCCGAGGGTTCACTTAGGCACGTCAGTTTCGACGTCAAGCGAGAAACCGATCCAGCACGTTGGCGACGATACGCGAAATGTTGTTGTCCCCGTCGTTGTGCAACAGGCTGCCGCAGAAAGTGATCAAGCCGGTGGAGAACACTCGGCCGCCCGACGGGGTCTCGAAATACACCATGTCGGCTCGGATCAGCTTTTCCATCGGCTCTCCCGGCCAGTTGGTGAGATGGGTGAGCATCTCCTCGGGGACCACGATAAAGTCGTCGCCGTGATTCTCCGAGCTCGCGAGGATACGCACCGTTTTAACGAGGAACCAAACATCTGGATGACGGCGATCATTCCTGGCCGCGCGTCGGGCTCCTCGATGGCGGTAGCCATCATCTCGCGGACGGTCTCGTAGGCGAGCCTTGCGAGATCGCCTAAAAGCTCTCGCCGGTAGAGAAAGTAGGGGCGCAACATTTTTGGGATCGAGAAAACCCATTGCGCGTGGGGCATGTCTGCCAGGATCTGGTGTTGGAGCAGCTCGGAGAAGATGGCGGCGCGCTTGGCGCTACAGCGGAGCCTGGCGAGTACTACAACGCGTTTGATGGCAACTACGGCGGCCTGTGGCGTCGAAGCGGACGTCCGCCCCAGGTACTGGCCGGCGTCGGCTTTTCCGCGCAGGGCACGTTTGTCGGGTCGTACTATCGCCGGAACCCCTACACTTACGACAACACGGTATCCTGGGTGTTCGATGGGGTGGACGACGTGCTCGGTGATTTTGGTCTTTGCGGCGGGGGGGCAGCCGGCTTCGAGCTCGACCGTGTCGATGAGCGTCTCGGCTCACCGCATCGTCACCCGTGGGGTCTTCCTCGCGAACGGGCAGTGGCATCCCATCCCCTATGTCGACCCCCACAAAGCCGAGCTGGTTCGATCACTTTGCCAAGCGGCGATAGAGCTCACTGCGTTTTTCCAGCAGAGCTTGAGTGAGCTCGCGGAACCGCTTTGTGACTTTGCCGGCGTCGAAATACTTCGCGCCGCCGCGGATGGTCACGGCGCCGGTAAGGGGATGGACCGAAACATCTACCGTCTGACCCTTCTCGAGCTTGAGGTCTTTCACGACCTCCACAGGAAGAGTCACCGCGAGAGACTTTCCGATTTGAACGAGCTTCCTTTCCATGTATATATTAAATACTAATTCAGCTCGTCCGTCAAACACTGATGGGATCGAAGCCGACGTCGAAGGCCCCGGAAACCACGCTCCCCCGGCGACGCGGTCTATCGTTACAAGGCGGTCATCGCGCCGGAGATGCGGGCTCGAACGTTGGCGAGGCAACGAGTTGAACACCGAATTGGGTGCGAGATATTCAACAAGATGACCGCGCTCGGGATGCCGATACGTACTGCGCTGGGTGACTCTACGACCGGCACAGGGAGGTCAGCGATTTGCTCCGGGCCGTGCAACAACGCCACTTTTGGGCCACCGTCACTCGATTGCCGTAGAGCAGGCAACCCCTGACTGCTCGTGCGGAGCGAGTCAAGGTTTCACCACACGACTCTCAGAACGCGACCCGCGATATCGGAGGCGTCGACATCTTCGACGAGAGTCGTCATCCGGCCCGCGTGGCCGAAGCTTGTTACCTCTACGTCTACCCGAGTGACGCCTTGGGGCAGACCAAAGTGGACGGGCATCACGCTCTGAGAACAGTAGCCGCCGCCGGTATCGACGAGTCGGGTTCCGAGGACGACTCCCCCGGCGCGAAACACGCGCACTTCGGATCCGGCGCGCGTGGCTCGTCCGTTCTCGTCGACGACGAGGATCTGGATCGAGCGCCGCGCTTGCTCAGCCGGAAGCTTGTTTCGGTACAGAGGGTGCGTACCGACTTCATTATTGTTAGCGAGCGACAGATCCAGGTCGCCGTCCATGTCGAAATCGGCCCACTGGATTCCGTGAGTGCCACCTTTCTCTAGAAGGATCGAGGGCGTGACCTCGACGAACTGACCGGACGCGTTCCGAAAGAGATGGTCCGGGTATTCCGGAACATCTCTCAAGTACGAAACCACGTAGAGATCCGGCCATCCATGGTTGTCGTAGTCGCCCCAGGCGGCGGAAGTCGAGTGGTAATCTTCGGTGACCGGTCCCGCGTCCACTTCGACGAACCGGCCGCCGCCATCGTTGCGCCAGAGCACATCCGGGCCATACATCGCGACGAAGAGGTCCAAGTCCCCATCCACGTCGTAGTCGATGACCGCGGGTCCCACGCCTCCGATATCTTCGCTGCGCTCGCCCCCATCCATCCCGAGCGCCGAGGCGACATCGACAAAATGCCCGCCGTCGTTTCTAAAGACGCCGTCGGCGTCCCCGTTCTGGTTGGCTATGAAGCAGTCCAAGTCGCCATCCTCGTCCATGTCGAACCAGACCACGCCGACGGTGCGGCGGGGATCGTCGATCCCGGAAGCTTCGGAGACGTCGACAAATCGCGCGCCATCGTTGGCGCCATCGTTACGAAAGAGACGATTGGTGCGGTCGCGCAGTGCAACGAACAGATCGAGGTCGCCGTCATTGTCGTAATCGACGAAACTCGCCTGGCGGCTCACGCCTGAAACCTCTACACCCACTTCGGCCGCGACATCGGTAAAAGCTCGGCCATCTCCCTCGTTGCGGTAGAGACGATTGATCCTGCCTTCTTCGAACGGAAACCCGATGAACAAATCCAGATGCCCGTCGGCATCGAAGTCCCCCCAGGAAGCGACGCGGGTGTCGTCCATGACGTCCAGGCCGACCTCCGCCGCAACATCGCGGAAGATTCCGTCGTCGTTCTTGTACAAACGATTGGGTGAGTATCGAAACCCGACATAGAGATCGAGGTCGCCGTCGTTGTCGTAATCCGCCCACGCGTTCGGTTGCGCGCCGTAGGCTCCGAAGAGCTCGGGCTGGACGGATTCGAACCGCGGCTCCGTGACGATGGTCTCGGCAGGCTCTCGCGACGCGCAGGACAGAACGAGGACGACGGCGACGAAGCCGAACCAACGTTGCATGCGCTTAGCCTACTTCGAAAGATCGTATGCCGCATCGAAGATCTCTATAGAATCGGCGCATGGGCCCGATTGAAGCCGCGTGGATCCGTAGCGATGGCGCTCGGCGCCATGCTCGCGGGCTCACCGAGGGTCCTCGCGCAGCTGGACCCTCGATCCTTGAAGGGACACCGTCGCGTGCCCGGGCTCGGCGAGATGATGACGGCTTTCGACTTCGAGCCGATTTGCTTCGCCAACATGCCGCTGAGGTTGTACGACTACATGGCTCATGGCGGCGATTCGGAATGGACCATCCGGAGAAACCGCCAGGTGTTCGATTGGGTCGATATCGTTGCGCGCGGCGGCGTGAGCCCGGAGGCGGTCGATACGACGACCTCGATTCTCGGTCTCGAGATGGACTCTCCGTTGATGATTGCGCCGAGCACGCGGCACCACCATCTTCATCCCGATGCCGAGGTGGGAACCTATCGCGGCGCGACAGCCGCCCGCGTGCCCATGATCGTCGCGAACGGTCCGAGCATGCCTCAAGAGGAAATCGCCTCTGCCGCAGACGGCGCGCGCTGGATACAGTTCTATCCGACCCCGAAACTGGTGCTGTCCCGGCGGCGGCTCGAGCAATTTCAAGCGGCGGGGGCGCAGGCGATCGTTGTTACCGTCGATCAGCAGGCGACGCGGTTCGAGCGCGATCTCCACGACCGCCATCTTGGTGGAAACCCGCCGAGCGAAAGGGTCGCGGACGATGAAGAGGACGAAGAGGCCCCGACGAGCGGCCCCGAGCTTTACGGGCTGCCCGTGCCCGGACGGCTTTGGTACAACTGGGAATATCTCGACCAGATCCGGACTTTCGTCAACGTCCCCATGCTCATCAAGGGCATCCTGACTGCCGAAGACGCGCGTCTTTGTGTCGACCGCGGATTCGACGGCGTCGTCGTATCCAATCACGGCGCTCGAACCTTGGACTATGTTCCGTCGACCCTCGAGGTGTTGCGGGAAATCGTCACCGAGGTGGACGGAGCCATACCCGTGCTCATCGACAGTGGCTTCCGCCGTGGGGCCGACGTCTTCAAAGCGTTGTCATTGAGGTGCCGACGCGGTATGTCTAGGACGGGCCGCGCGCTGGGGTCTCGGCGCGTTCGGGGCTCGCGGCGTGGAGCGGCTGTTGCAAATCGTCCAGATGGAGCTCCGCGACGCCATGGCGAGCGCCGGACGCATGTCTCTGGCCGACATCGATGCCACCGCCATCCGGACGGACATCCCCTGAATCGAATCGAGATGCGCACGGGCAAGCTCACACGTCGCGAAGCACTCGAGTCTGTTTTTGGGCAGCAGCGGGGTGAGAAAACACCGGGACCCTCGGCTCCTCCCTCGGCTCCTCCCTCGGCTCCTATTGACGAGCTCGTAAATAGTCTCGAGTTTGCCGAGCAAGCGAAGCTGATGCTCTCGGAGGAGGACTTTTCGTCCATTGCCGGAAGCGATCGCTCGATTTTCGACCACTACACCTTCCGCCCACGGATGAACGTGTCGACTTTGGACATGGATCTATCCGTGGACCTCTTGGGTTCTACGCTCTTTACGCCGATCGTGGTCGGGCCGGTCTCCAATCAGAAGCGCTACCACCCCGAGGGCGAGCGCGCCACGATTGCCGGCGCCTCCGCGGCCAAAGCGGTCACGATTGTTAGCAGCCATACAAGCACGTCGATCCCGGAGATGGTGGCGCTCGCGGTGGAGGTCGCGATGCCCCTGTGGACCGCAGTCTACGCCGACGAGGAAGGCCCGGCCCGCGCTCGAGCCGCCGCGTCCGCTGGGGCGCAAGCCGTCTTCGTCACCGTCGGCGCTTCCTACGAGAACACAGGCGCCAAAGGAAGCACCGAGATAGATTGGAGCCTCGTCGAGACGATTCGAAAATCCGTCGATGTGCCGGTAGTGCTCAAGGGGGTCATGTCGAAAGTCGATGCGACGAAGGCGGCTGAGCTCGGGTTGGACGGGCTCGTCGTGTCCAATTTCGGTGGTCTGTTAGGGGGAAGCAAGTCAGCGCCGCTGCCAGAGCTGCTCGCTATTCGCGCCGCCGTCGGCGACGAGCTCCCTATCTTGGTGGATGGAAGTTTCCGCCGTGCGACCGATATCCTGGTCGCGTTGATCCTCGGCGCGCAAGGCGTACTTCTCGGCCGCCCGATCATGTGGGCGCTTGCGTCGTACGGGGCCGAAGGAGTGACAACGATCCTCAAGATGCTGCAACGCGACCTCGCGCGCTGCTTTGCCATGCTCGGCGCGTCGAACCTGCAAGCACTAACGCCGAGCCACCTCAAAATCCACGCGCGAAGATAACGATCGGCCACTCAGGACGCTTTAGATCGCGCACGATTGAAGTTTCCGCGGACCTGTCGGTTCGGACGGTGAACTTGATACACTCGCCACATGCACACGCGTTTCGGCGAGCTCACCGTTGCCGACGCCCACGCGCACTTCTTCTCGCACCGCTTCTTCGCGACACTCGCTGCCGGGCTCCCATCGCCGCCCGACGGAGGCGAGCTCTTCGACGTGCTCGGGCAAAGCCTGCCGTTCGAGTTTCCCGATAAGAATCCGGAGACGCTCGCCGCGCGATGGGTGGGCGAGCTCGACCGCCATGGGGTTTCTCGCGTCGTTCTCATCGCGAGCGTTCCCGGTGACGAAGCATCCGTCGCCGCTGCCGCGCGCGCCTTTCCCGATCGCGTCATCCCGTACTTCCTGCTGAATCCCAAAGCGCCCGACGCGCTCGAGCGGACAGAGTGGGCGTTTCGCGAGCTCGGGATGAAGGGACTCTGTCTGTTCCCGGCGATGCACCACTTTCATGTTGCCGACGACACATTGAAGCCCATCCTGGAAGAAGTCGCTGCACATCGCGGAATCGTCTTTGTGCATTGCGGCCGCCTCGTCATCGGTGTGCGCGACAAGCTCGGGCTCCCGAGCCCGTTCGACATGAGCTTCGCGAGACCGCGCGGCCTCGAGAACGTAGCACTTGCCTTCGATACGATCCCTTTCGTCGTCCCTCACTTCGGCTGCGACACGTTCGAGGAGCTTCTCGACGTTGCCGCAACCTGTCCCAACATCTTCATTGACACGTCGAGCTCGAACGCGTGGATGGCGTCAATGCCGGAGCCTCTGACGCTTCCACGAGTCTTCGAGCGCACGCTCGAGGTCATGGGCGCCGAGCGCATCCTCTATGGGTCGGACTCGAGCTTCTTTCCACGAGGCTGGCAAAGAGATCACTTTCGAGCGCAACTGGAGGCTTTCGATGTCACCTCGGAGCAGGCCGCCGCGATCTTCGGCGGCAATCTGTCACGACTTGCGGCCGCAGCCGCGGGTTAATTGAAAGGCAAAGATTTGGCTTCGGCCTTTACTTTCCGACGCGACTAAAATACGTTCTCTACTCGGAGCCGTTCCTTTCATGATCGGACAAACCCTCGCCCACTACGAAATCCTGGACAAGCTTGGAACCGGGGGCATGGGAGTGGTCTACCGCGCGCGGGATACAAAACTGAAGCGCGACGTCGCGATCAAAGTGCTCTCCGAGCGTTTCGCGGGCGACCGTGAGCGGATGGCTCGATTCGAGCGCGAGGCTCACGTGCTCGCATCGCTGAATCATCCCAACATTGCCGCGATCTATTGGACTCGAAGAAACCGACGGCGTGTTCGCGCTCGTCATGGAGCTCGTCGAAGGGCAAACGCTGGCACAGAGGATCGAGCGCGGCGCTCTCGAGCTCGAAGAGGCGATCGACATTGTCACGCAGGTAGCGGCTGGGCTCGATGCGGCGCACGCCAAAGGCATCATCCACCGCGACCTGAAACCGGCCAACGTCATGATCACCGAAGACGGTACGGTGAAAGTGCTCGACTTCGGGTTGGCGAAAGCCCTCGAAGGCGACGCGGCCGAAAGCGTTGAAGACTCCAACTCCCCGACGTTGAGCCGGGCGGCGACCCAAGCGGGTGTCCTCCTGGGCACGGCTGGTTATATGAGCCCCGAGCAAGCACGAGGAAAGCCCGTCGACAAAAGGGCCGATATCTGGGCTCTCGGCGTCGTGCTGTTCGAGATGCTGACAGGAACCCGCTTATTCCACGGCGAAACCATGTCCGACACTCTCGCAGCGGTTCTCAAGACCGAACCGGATTGGACAGCGCTTCCGGCGGAGACACCTTGGCTCTTGAAGCGTCTTCTGCGCCGGTGCCTCGAGAAGAATCAAAAAGAGCGCCTACACGATGTCGCGGACGTACGACTGGAGCTTCAAGACGCCATGACGTCGAGTGATGAGGCCCCGAGGAACGCACGACGCACGACGCACGACGCCCGGCATCGCCGTTTCTGGAGGTGCGTTGGTCGGGTTGCTCGTCGGCGTCGCGATCGTGGCACATTTCACGCAACGAGCGCCGGAGTCACCGGTCCGGTTCTCGATGGAAGTGCCTGTGTTGGGTTTTGGTCCAGGGCAAGTCGCCCTTTCACGCGACGGGCGAAGCCTTGCTTTTGGCAGTCGCGATCCGACCGCCTTGTACCACCGCTCACTTGGAGCACGCGACGACGTAGCGTCGTCGGCGCTCGCGGTAGGGGCGGCGCCTTTTTTTCTCTCCCGATGGGCGGTGGATCGGCTTTCACCCCCGACTGGTCTCCCGACGGCCGTGTTCTCTTCTATCGAGACTGGGCGCGCGCACAGATTCGAGCGCTATCTGAAACGGGCGAGGTCTCGTCGCTCGTGACGTCCGAGGGCAACTTGCTATCGCCTCGCGTTTCTCCGGATGGTGGCTTTATCGCGTACGTGTCCGACATTTCTGGCCGGGAGGAAGTCTACGTCGTCCCTTTTCCCGAAGCCGATCGTCGTCATACGATCTCTACCGACGGTGGCCATTCGCCGGTATGGTCACGCGACGGACGTGAGCTTTTCTACGTCACTGATGACCGCTTGATGACCGTCGCCGTCGAGACCGCCGATGGGTTTCGGCCGGGTACGCCTCGAGAGCTCTTCCGAGGCCAATTCGTCAGAGACAGCAACTCCGCGTACTACGACGTCGCCCTCGACGGTGAGCGATTCGTGATGGTACAAAGCGAGAGCGCGGCGGAACAGCGCACCGTCCTTCACTTCGACGAAGAGCTTCGCCAGCGCCTTCCCTAGCGCGTCCGCGTTCACGAGCGAATGAAAAGAGGGCAGGCATCAAACACCGCGGAAGTGTCGGCTCGGCTAGAGTGACCAAAAGGAAGACGATGGGTGGGATTTATGTCGCAAACGGTGCGGAGTCGCCTCTCGCGGTCCAGCTCAACTTCGAGTCCGTTCGCCTAACGGAGGAACAATTCTATCAGCTCTGCGAGGACAACCCTGAGGCTCGTCTGGAGCTGACGGCTGACGGTGAGTTGATGGCTATGCCCCCAACAGGAGCCGTATCTGTTTACCGCTGACGCTGGGGGGGTGCACGTCAGGATTGTGAGATGAGAATCTATCATCATGCCACTCGACGCTGAGCGCGCCGCTCCCAGAACCCCTCGAAGCGTCCGCTCAACTTGCAGCAGCGCAGTGCGATGATCGCGTCAACGCCAGCGACGGTCCAGTGCATCCCGGCGCGCTTGCACCGGGTTCCGATCGCTACCTTGCATCCGGCCTCAACGACCCCAGTCGAGGTACAAAGCCCTGCTGCTCGGAACTTCGGGTAGCGCATGCGCTCTTGGTTGCGTTCGACGTAGTCGATGCACTTGCGCGCCTCGTCATCCTGCGGCGAGTGTAGTCGTAGGGCGTCGAGGATGTCGTCGATATCGCCGGCGTCCAACTCGTCATGGCGTTCGCTCGCCCACTGCTGTGCGAGGTCAGTGCCGGCGCCATAGATGGACTTGGACACGTCCGAGAGGTGCTGTTTGGCGTGGAAGCGGTCGACGATCTGAACCGCATCGGGAAAGTGCTCGTCGGTGAGGTTCCAGATCCAGATGGCCCCATCGCCGAGCACGGCCTGGCGCGCCGCGCGCTCGAAGCCGCGCCGCGTGGCCTCACGCTCGACGCGCGCCGCGAACTCGCTCGGCGTCGCGTCAGTGTCTTTGTGCGCCGCGCTTTCGATCGCAGCCGAGTAGGTGATCGAGCCGGCGTCGCGCACGGGCGTGCCTTCTTTGTCCCGCCCCTCGGCGCTCCAGATCGTGACGAGCTTGACCTCTCGCGTCTTCGACGAGCCGTCGGGCTGCTTGCCCGGGCGATCTACCAACTCCTTTTTGCGTACGGGCACACCTGTACCATCCATCCCAAGGTACAGCGTTGGCGCCAGTGGTTCGTTTGGCTCCGGCGGCTCGACCACGAGTTTCTCGTCCTCGGTGACCTCACGCCCCAGCGCCTCGGCCGCGCGCTCGACGTGCTTGGTCGGAACATCCACCCCAGCCAACTCGTGCAGTAACTCGTGGCCCTCCTCAAAGCTGACCATGGCACCCACCAGTCCAGCCATGCGCAGCACTCCCGGAGAGAGCGAACCACCCTGGAGTCCCAGCGCCCGGTCACGCGGACAGAAACCCGCTTCGCACAGCTCGCAGTGGTAGTAGGCGCGCTCCAGCCTCAGAGGCCCCAGCACGCTCTCGAAGTTCTTGCCATGCCGGCCGGCGTAGCGCGCCGACTGCCCGCAGGCGCAGGGTAACATCGGGCCGGCATGGTCCGAGGTATCGGCGTTGAGTCGTTGTTCCACGACGCGGGCCGCCACACGCATCGCCATGCGGCGCGCAGCCGTCTCGATGGCCTCGAGGTCCCACTCGTCGACGACGACCGTGCCTAGGAGCGCTTCGATCTCGGTGACGATTTCGATCCCGAACGCCGTTTTGAAGCCCTTTTTTTGGCGGCCTCTTGCGAGGCCGCCTGGGAGGCTTCCAGTTGAGTGTCGCCCCACCGCTCGCAGGCCTGCCAATACCTTTCCACCTGCTTGCGAAACTCATGGCCTGCCTCCACGTGCTGGCGGGCCAATGCGGCCTGCTCCGCGCTCAGATAGCGGGACCGCGTCTTGCCCTCTTCGCTACGTGTGAGAGTGAAGTACGGGCCGTGCCGCGCCTGCGGGTCGTGCTGGCACCGACACTCCTTTTGACCACACTTCATGAACCGCTCGGACACCGAGCCGCGGCGCATCGGAGTCGGCTCGGCCAGTTCTTTAGCGAGCTTACGAACAACTGTGGGGATCGGTTCTCGGGGCATCATCTTCATCTCCTACGCCTATTATAGCCGTAGGAGATGAGTTCGCAAAACTACTACATCCCGCACGATCCGAGCTTCCGCACACTGGTGACGTGCGCCCACGCTGGGGTAGGGGCTGGACAAAAGCGGCCGCCCCGGCTATCCTGCAGTGCACGTTCAGGTCCTGGAGGCAGTCGGTTCGCGAACTGGGCGAACGGGTTGAACGGCTTGAGGGCGAGCTGGGTAGACTGAACATGGAGAACGCGGATCTCAAGAGTCAGTTGAAGGAACGGGACGCCCGGATTGCCAAGCTCGATAGCGTGCTCGAGGAATCACGGCGCGCTGGCAAGCGCCAAGCCGCACCCTTCTCCAAGGACAAGCCGAAACGGGACCCGAAGAAGCCCGGACGCAAGCCGGGGTCTAAGTACGGGCGGCAGGCCGTCCGAGCGGTCCCAGTTCCCGACAAGACCTTCGAGGCTCCGTGCCCGGAGCAGTGCCCGTGCGGAGGTAAGGTAGGAGCGGAAGGGAGCATCGATCTGTACCAGGTCGACATTCCGCCCATCCAACCCGAGACCTGGAAGTTCGTAGTGGGTCATGGCCACTGCCAGGAGTGTGGTCGGCGTGTCCGTGGCCAGCATCCGCTGCTGATTTCGAAGGCGTTCGAGGTGGGCACGGTGCATTTCGGGCCCAGGCTGCTCGCCTTCGCCGCGTTCCAGAAGATGATCTGCGGGGTGTCGTACGACAAGATCCGCCTGGGATTCGAGCAGATGCTGGGTTTCCCCGTGGCGCGCTCCACATTGTGTCGTGCCATGCAGCGTCTTGCCCGGCGTGCCAAGCCCACCCGAGATGCCTTGGTGGAGGCGCTGCGGGCCAGCCCCGTCGTCTACGCCGATGAGACGGGCTGGAAGCAGGGAGGTCGTCGGGTCTGGCTGTGGGTCTTCACGAACCTGCGCGAGACCGTCTACGAGATCCTTCCGGGCCGTGGTTTCGAGCAGGCCGCCTCGGTGCTGGGGAAAAACTACGCGGGCACCCTCGGGGTAGACGGCTGGGCCCCCTACCGTTGCTTCAAGGAAGCGACGCTACAGACCTGCTACAACCATCTGCTGCACCGTTGCCACGAGCTACTGGAGACGGCCACGCGCGGGGCGGTGCGCTTCCCACGCTTGGTCAAGGCCATCCTCCGGCACGCCCTCGCCTTGCGCGATCGGCGCGATGCTGGCGAGATCAGCCCGCATGGCCTGCGCGTTGCCAAGGGACTCCTCCAGGCGAAGATGAACCGCCTGCTGCACGGCCGATTCACCAATCCTGCCAACCAGCGATTCGCGAAACATCTGCGACGCTATCGGGACAACCTCTTTGTGTTCCTCGACCGTGCGGACGTCGAGGCCACCAACTATCCCGCCGAACAAGACATTCGCATCGCCGTGGTCAACCGCAAGACCTGCGGAGGCGGCAACCGTACCGCGAAAGGGGCACAGGCCCAGTCGATCCTCATGAGCGTCCTCCAGAGCTGCCGTCACAAAGGGATCCGCGTGATCGACATCGTCACGTCAATCCTTCGTGCTCCCGACAACACCCCCGTCCCCTTGGTCAACCCAGAGCGGTAAACAATTACCAGGAGCCAAGACTGGCGCACCCAACATGAAACTGAGTCATCGGCTCCAGAGCTGGAGCGAGAAAGACGGGCGTGGCATTGCGTTCGACTCCTCCACCGGCTTCGCGCTCCCGAACGGCGCCAAGCGCTCTCCGGATGCTTCGTGGCTCGGCGTCGAGCGTTGGGACGCATTGAGCCATGAAGAGCAGGCAGGATTCGCGCCTCTTTGTACCGATTTCGTCGTGGAACTGCGCTCGCCTACGGACGGGCTTCAAACGCTACAACGGAAGATGGCGGAGTACATTGATAACGGAGCCGGGCTCGGCTGGCTCATCGATCCATTGGAAAAATGCGTCGACGTTTATCGCTCCGGACAGCCCGACGAGTGTCTCGAGAACCCGGCGGAAGTCTCCGGCGAACCCATCCTTCCAGGCTTCACCCTGCGCTTGAAAGACATCTGGTAGGCACTGGTCACGCCTTGCGGCCGAAGCCAGTCAGAACCGCGCTCCATCGCTCACTTGGAACCCTCGACGACGTAGCGGTGACGCCCATCGCGGTAGGCGAGAGGCCTTTTTTTTCGCCGGATAGGCGGTGGATCGGTTTTCGAGATGGGGCTGCTCTCGAGAAGGCGGCGACGTCGGGCGGTCCGGCCGTCTTCATCTGCGAATGCGCCGGTCGAGGTTACCTTTGGATAGACGACGACGTTCTTCCAAGCGCATCGACTTGATGTCATTTGAGTGCAATGGTATTCTTTGACATCATCGAGGTGATCATATGACCCAGGTTACTGCTAGACTTCCGGATGACCTCGTCAAGAGCATCGACGACGCCGCTCGATCCCTCAATCGCAGCAGGGCCGAAATCATCCGCCAGGCGTTGGAATACTACCTCGCTGACGTAGATGACCTCCGCTTGGCCCTAGAGAGACTGAAGGACCCGTCCGATCCCGTGCTCGATTGGGACGAGGTGAAGCGTGACCTACTCGCTGCAGATTAAGCGAAGTGCAGCGAAATCGCTTTCGAAGATTACCAAGAACGACCGAATTCGGCTGATAGAGGCTATTGACCGTCTTCGGGAGGAGCCCAATGCTGGAGGGGTTTTGAAAGGTGAGTTCGCCGGACTCCGACGGCTGCGGGTCGGGAGCTATCGAATCATCTATGAGGTGATCGACGAGCAACTCGTCATTCTCGTCGTTCGAATAGGACACCGATAGGACGTGTACCGCTCGAAGTGAAGAGTCTCGCGTCGCTAGAACCCATTTCCTGCTCCCCATCCTTGACCGGCACGCGCCAAATTGGCGCCCAGCTCCGCGCGCGCGAAAAAGTAAGAGAAACGCTATCTGGGCTAAAGCTGGGCGAGACCTTCAAGCGGCCGTGACGGTAAGCTTGCTCCATCCAGGAGGTCGCCGGGTATTGCCCCGGATCATCTTCGTGGGTAGCGGCCGGCTCGTCACTGGGTGTGCGAGATGAGCTTGGCCTTGGCCTTTACTTTTTGGCGCGACTAAACTACGTTCGCTCTCTATAGCGAGCTCTTCATGATCGGACAAGCCCTCGCCCACTACGAAATCCTGGGCAAGTTCGGAAGCGGCGGCATGGGTGAGGTTTACCGCGCGCGGGATACCAAACTGAAGCGCGACGTTGCGATTAAAGTTCTTTCCGAGCGTTTCGCTGGCGACCGTGAGCGGATGGCTCGATTCGAGCGCGAGGCTCGCGTGCTGGCATCGCTGAATCATCCCAACATTGCCGCGATCTATGGACTCGAAGAAACCGACGGCGTGTTCGCGCTCGTCATGGAGCTCGTCGAAGGCGAAACGCTGGCACAGAGGATCGAGCGAGGTGCTCTCGAGCTCGAAGAGGCGATCGACATTGCCACGCAGATTGCGGCAGGGCTCGACGCGGCGCACGCAAAAGGCATCATCCACCGCGACCTGAAACCTGCGAATGTCATGATCACCGAAGACGGTACGGTGAAAGTGCTCGACTTCGGGTTGGCGAAAGCCCTCGAAGGCGACGCGGCCGAAAGCGTTGAAGACTCCAACTCCCCGACGTTGAGCCGGGCGGCGACCCAAGCGGGTGTCCTCCTGGGTACGGCCGGCTATATGAGTCCCGAGCAAGCACGCGGAAAGCCCGTCGACAAAAGGACCGATATTTGGGCGCTCGGCGTCGTGCTGTTCGAGATGCTGACAGGAACCCGCCTATACCATGGCGAAACCATGTCCGACACCCTCGCAGCGGTTCTCAAGACCGAACCGGATTGGACAGCGCTTCCGGCGGAGACACCTTGGCTCTTGAAGCGTCTTCTGCGCCGGTGCCTCGAGAAGAATCGTCAGGAGCGACTTCACGACGTCGCGGACGTGCGACTGGAGCTTCGAGACGCCTTGACGTCGGAAGATGAACTCCCGAGTCGCTCACGACGCTCGACGCGTGTCGTCGTCGTTGCGGGAGGTGCTTTACTGGTCGGGTTGCTGCTGGGCGCCGCACTCCTGTCGCGCTTCAAAGGGCGAGAGCCCGAGCCACCGATCCGTTTCTCGATGGAAGTACCTGAAATCAATGTGGGTCGATGGCAAGTCGCTCTTTCACGCGACGGGCGGAGTCTTGCTTTTGCGAGCCGCAGACCCTTCGCCGTGTACCGTCGCTCACTTGGAGCACTCGACGAGGAAGCACTGCCCATCGCGGTAGGGCGGGCACCTTTTTTCTCTCCCGATGGGCGGTGGATTGGTTTTAGCGATGGAAGCACCCTCAAGAAGGTAGCTTCCACGGGCGGTGAAGCCGTCTCCATCTGTGAGTGCGGCTCATCACGTTTGGGGCGACGACGACGTCATCTTGTTCATATCACGCGGAGGAGGACTGATGCGCGTCTCCGCAGACGAAGGGGAACCGGCGCCTCTGTTCCGTGAAGACGACTCTGAACGGCTCCTGGGCGTCGAGATTTTGCCGGGCGAAGAGACGTTGCTGACGACGACAACATTCGAAGGGACGCCGTGGATCACGTCCTTGTCGCTTTCGACCGGTGAGCGCAAGCGGCTGGCTCGAGGGCACAGCGCTAGGTATCTGGAGCCCGGATTCTTGATCTTTGCCCGCGGCGGGTTACAGGTAACGACCCTCTTCGCGGCTCGCTTCGACTCCGATGCGATGGAAATTCGCGGTGAGGTAACGCCGGTAGCAAAGGACGTGATCAATCGCGGCGGAGGAAGGGCGGCACAGTACGCCGTCGCAGAGAACGGCACCTTCGTATACGCTCGACGTCCCCCGGGTGATACGGACCGACGCCTCGTTTGGATCGACCGCGAGGGGCTCGTAAATCCTCTGCTCGACGATCCGGCTGCATATCGCACCCCGCGTCTGTCCCCCGATGGATCCTTGCTCGCTTACGCGGTTTTTCCCGGGGAGCGTCCCGGTCTTTGGGTTTACGATATCGCGCGAGGCGTTCGTACACTCGTGCAGGAAGGCGTGGCTTGGGAGCCGGCTTGGACGCCTGACGACAACACCATCACGTTCACGCTGCAAACAGCAGAGGACGGATTCACGATCTATGCGAAGGCGTCGGACGGAAGCGGCGAGGCTCTTCAGCTGGTGAGAGAACGTCTGGCTGGCGAGCCGGCATGGTCCCCCGACGGCCGTGTCCTCTACTCAACCATCGAACAGATTCGCGCGCTCTCTGAAACAGGTGCGGCTACGACGCTCGTAGAGTCCGAGGACAGAGTTTCAACGCCTCGCGTTTCTCCGGATGGACGTTGGATCGCCTATGTTTCCAACACGTCCGGGCAGGACGAAGTCTACGTGATCCCTTTTCCCGAAAGCGGGCGTCGCGAGACGATCTCTACCAACGGTGGAAACTCACCGGTATGGTCGCGCGACGGACGCGAGCTTTTCTACGTCAGTGACGACCGCATGATGAGCGTCGCCATCGAGACAGTCGATGGGTTTCGGCCTGGTACGCCGCGAGAGCTCTTCCGAGGCAACTTCGACGCCTACAACGCCGTGAATTACGACGTCGACGTCGCCCTCGACGGCGAACGATTTGTGATGGTACAAAGCGAGAGCACTTCGGAACCGCGCACCGTCTTGCATTTCGTTCTGCACTTCGACGAGGAGCTCCGTCAGCGCCTTCCGTAGATCGTCGTCGTCGGTGGCAGCTCTGGTCGAATGGCCAAGAGGAAAGACTATGGGTGAGATTCAGGTGGTCAACGGTCCGGAGGCGCTGTCGTCCGGATCAACTTCGAGTCCATTCGTCTGAGCCACGATCGGCGCACGCAACATGAGACTGAGTCAGAGGTAAAAGAGCTCGAGCGAAAGCCTCGAGAGGAACGTACCCGAGATCCTGTGTAAGAGGCCGGGCGTCAGGAACGACCCTCGATAACCCGCTTCCACATGTCGAGGACGCCGAGCTTCTCAGCCCATCGCATGATGTACGCGCGGTCGAGGTCGGACCGCACATCCAGGATGCCGGCGACGTCAGAGAGCTGCTTCTCCGACCCTCCTGATTTTTTCGCCCACTCCAGCTTCGACAAAACGGTGTCCTCGGCGGTTGCCAGATCGAATCGGACGCCTTCCGAGATTTCGATCTGGTAGCGTCGGTGAAACTCCTCCCGGCTAAAAGCTCGGTCCTTGCGGATGATGAGATCGACTTTGGAAGCGTTCTCGATGTCGATGACGTTGAACTGCCTTCGCGCTGCCAAGGCCACTTGTGCTCTATCTCTGTCCACATAGAATCCGGACTCGATCAGGCGCTGAACGAGTGCATCGAGAGAATCGGAAGTGGGATCGACGACGATATCGGCGTCGTGGGTCATCCTCGGGCGACCGTGGTGGCTGCTGGCCACCGAGCCAACAACCATGTAGGGAATTTCAAAGTTCTCGAGATAACGCACCACCGAGACGAGCGCCCGCTCCTCGGGCGTCATGGGTCGGGGAGCTCTCGATCGGGAAAGACCTGTCGCGCCAGATCGTCTCCGAAACGGAGGCGAAAGAGGGCCATTCGGACATGCTCCTCGTCGTAATCAGGGTGGCGCTCCCGTATCCCGGCGGCCGCGACCTTCCTCGCCATTTCCGTCAGTCGGAACATCACGGCCGTGCGGCCGATGCCTCCCATGCGACGGTAGGCGCGGATTTGGACGTCGTAAGCCTCGGGATCGGTGTCCTTGGGGATGAAGCTCCGCGGTTCCACAACGGGATCCTAATCGCATTTCCGCACCGGTCGCTACTCGTATTTTTCTCTTCCACCGTTTCGTATTTCGTCATTCATTCGACGAAGAGCTCCGCAAACGCCTTGCGCCGATCGTCCGCAGTGACGGCTCTGGTAGAATGCCCGAGGGGAAATCCGATGGGTGAGATTGGTGGCGCAAAAGGTGCGGACTCAGCGCCCATCGTCCACGTCAAGTTCGAGTCCGTTCGCCTATCGGACGAGAAGTTCTATCAGCTCCGTAAGGACAATCCCAAAGCTCGTCTGGAGCTAACGGCGGACGGCGAGTTGATCGCTCTGCGACCCGCTGGCACCAAGACTGGCGCCCGCGGCATGAAACTGAGCCGCAGGCTGAAGAGCTGGAGCGAAAAGGACGGGCGTGGCATGGCGTTCGATTCCACCACTGGCTTTACTCTCCCGAATGGTGCCAAGCGCTCACCGGAAGCTTCGTGGCTCCTCATTGAGCGCTGGGGCGCTTTGAGCGCTTTGAGCGATGAAGAGCGAGAAGGATACGCGCCCCTTTGTCCCGATTTCGTGGTGGAGCTGCGCTCGGACCGTCGTCAACAGCTGAGACCCCTGAAGCGGAAGATGGCGGAGTACATCGATAACGGCGCCGGGCTCGGCTGGCTCATCGATCCCGTGAAAAAACGCGTCCACGTTTATCGCCCCGAACACACCGACGAGTATCTCGAGAACCCGGCGGAAGTCTCCGGCGAGCCTATCCTTCGCGGCTTCACCCTTCGCTTGAAAGACATCTGGTAGGCTCACGCCTTGCGGCCGAAGCCGGTCACAACCGCGAAAGCCAGGACCGCGAGCAGCGCCCACGAGTGAAAATTGACGAGCCCGATCTCGAACGGGCTGAGCCGCGGCATTCCGAAAGCCTCGCCGCCCGCGGTCGTGGTCGCGGCGAGGATGGCCGGGAGCATGTAAGGGAGGATGAACGGCAAGCCGCACACAGTGATGTCCATCAAGTTGGCTCTTCGATATTTGGAGATCCCGAATCGCTTGCCCGCGCGATTCGTAAAGTCGCCGGCCGTCAGGATCGCCACGGTGCTGTGCGTCGTGATGAGCGCGGCCGCTGTCGTCACGCCCACAATCCATCCTTCTGCGGTGCGCGGCGATTGCGCGCGGCCGGCCACCCAATGGACGAGGCGGTCGAGCATGCCGGAGGCTTCGAGCGGCGCGACGAGTCCCATCAGAAGCAGCGTGAAGATTGACGCGCCGATCCCGCGCTCCATGCCTTCGACGAGCATGCCGCGGGCCGCGTAGCGCTCCTCGTCGATATAAAGAAGCGCCGACGGCTCGATGAGATCGAAGACGAGGCCGACGACGGCCGCGGTCAGAATGCCGAAGATCAATCCCTCGAGGAGATGGTGTCCCCGCAGCAAGAGTGCGACGACGAGGACGGGGACGATGAGCATCACGAGGCCGATGGGATTGGCGGCCATGTCGGGCCGCTCGTCGAGGCTCGCACCCGCGCTCCCGAGCGCAGCGTAGGCGACGAGGGCGATCGCCGCGGCGAGCAGCGCATAGCGCAAGCGGCTCTTCACCACTCCCGCAATATCCGCGTCCTGCGTCAGTGCCGAGGCGATGGTGGTATCCGAGATTGGCGAGACGTTGTCCCCAAACGTCGCGCCGCCGATGATAGCGCCCGCGAGGATCGTCGGCGCGGCGCCGAGCGGTCCGCCCGCGGGGTAGAGGAGCGGTCCGCACACCAAGAGCGTGCCGAGGCTCGTCCCCGTGGCCGTCGAGACGACGCAGCAGATAAAGAACGCCGCCACGACGTAAGCGCCGCCTTCCACGCCCGCGCGAGTATCATGAGGATGACGAGTGGCCGGCTCATGCCGGCGATGACGACCTCGCTGAAGCGGATACGCTCGCGGCTCAGGATCATTCCCAAGCTGAGAGCGGTCAACAGAATCGGCCAGAAGCCGCGCTCGTCGGGCGCGCCGGAAAGGCCCAGCCAAGCAACGCCCGCGAGAAAGAGCACGAAAGGTGCGAAGACGGCGTAGGCGCCGCCGTAGAATCGAAGTGGCTCTTGTCGCTCCATAAACCTTGACCTCAGTGAGGATCTACCTGATAGTTGTCCTTTAGCGAAGCAAAAAATGAAACGTGCACCGAAGCGCGGGAACGCGCTCGTCATTGTTATTGGCGTCGTTGGCGTCGTTGGCCTCATGGTCCTCGCCGTGGTTGGTTCCGGTTGCGCCCCGAAAACCGATACCAGCCTACCGGTGGAAGATCGCTTGCTCGAAGATGTGATGGAGGCCTATTTCGCCGAGCGTTTTCGCTTTTTTCCTGTGGAGTCGACGCTGTCGGGTCTTCCTGGCAACGACGATCGTCTTGGAAGTTTCGCTCGCGCCGATATCGACGCACGCGTTTCATGGCTCTCTGACTTTCATTACAAGCTCATGGGGCTGAGGCTCACGGAGCTTTCGCAGCCGGCTTATCTCGACGCGGCCTGGCTCACGAGCCTCGTGAAGGCCGAGCTATTCGAGCTCGAGCAAAGGCAGCTTTGGAATCGGACCGCGGCGTTTTACGGAGACCATATCCGCCTCGGGCTCGTTTCCCTGCTCGCGGAAGGGGAGCTTGCCGCGCGCGCGGACGCCCTTGCCGGCAGGTTGGCCGAAATCACACCGCTCTTGGAGCAAGCGCGGGAAAATCTCGTTCCCGTCCATGCCATTTGGCGCGGCAATGGCGTCCAGTCGCTGGAGAGCTGCCGGCGTTTGCTGCTCGATCTTCCTCAGATGCTCGAAGGCCGCTTGCCACCCGCGAGGGTCGCGGAGCTCGCCGAGCTCAGCCGCGCCGCGACGCGCTCGGTGCAGAGGCTCATAGCCGACGCGCCCGGGCCCACCGGTGACGATCCCGCCGGCTTCGTCCTCGGTGAGGAAGGCCTGCGCCGCTATTTTCTCTACGCGCACATGTTGGATTGGTCGTCGGACACAATCCTCGCTCTCGCGGAAGCCGAGCTCGAGCTAGCCGAGCACGAGCTCACAGAGCTCGCGTTGACCCACTTTGCGTCGGAGTCTTTGCCGGCGCTGCTTGCGCCCAAGCCTCCTCTCGAGGCGGTCGAGCTCGAAGTCGCCGAAGCTTCCGAGCGTGTCGCCGCCTTCGTTCGCGAACGCGACCTTTCGCCCTCGTCCGATGTCTCGCCTCCAGTACGTTTGGTGCCGTTTTACTTTCCTGGGCGAGCGACGGTGGTGTTGTGGCGTCCAAAGGCGCTCGAGCCCGCTCGAGGCACGTTTCTCATGGTTCGCGGCGCGGAGCTGGGTCGCGTCGACCGCAGCGAGCTTGAGCTGCTCACCTTGCGCGAAGTGGGTGGGCGCGCGCGCCAGTTCGCTTACCAGGCTGAGTCTGCGAGCTTGTTGCGGCGCGTCCTCGCGACCGAGCCCACGAGTGAAGGTTGGCTTTTGGAGTTCGAGCGTGAGGCTCTCGATGGAGGATTCGAACCGGAGAATCTCGAGCTGCGCTTGCGGCATCATCATCGGCGCATGCTTGCCTTCGTGAGGTTGATCGCCGTTATCGAGATGCACGCGCACGGCCGGAGCTTCGAAGAGGTTGTTACTTTATTTCGGGAGAGAGGGCTTCTGTCGCTTGCCGCGTCGCGGAGCGAAGCGACGCGGGTCGCGGTCGATCCCGGCGTTTCGGACCCCGCCGCCGGATGGTTAGCCCTGAACGAGCTCGCGGCTGACTACGCCTTGGAGCACCCGCTCGCGACGCGCGCTGAGCTCACCCGCCGGCTCCTCGCCGAGGGGCTCCCGCCGATGCGACTCATCCGTTTCCGCTTGCTGGGAGCTAGCTCGGGCTTTCACTGAGGCGCCGGCCGCGGGCGGACTATAATTCCAGGGCCCGATGCGCATCCTCATGATCGCCCCCCAGCCATTCTTTCAGCCGAGGGGTACGCCGTTCAGTGAGTTCTACCGGATTCGGGCGCTGACTGAGCTCGGGCATCAGGTCGATCTCGTTACTTATGCTATCGGCGAGGATGTCGAGATGCCGGGGCTCCGAATTTTCCGGACGCCCGCGCTGCCCGGCCTCCGTTCGGTCCGGATCGGGCCGTCCCTCGCGAAGCTGCCGCTCGATACGCTCGTCTTCACATCGTCGCTCAGGCGGCTTCTTTCCGAGCGTTACGACGTTCTCGACTGTCACGAGGAAGCGGGACTCATGGGTGTCGTCTTCTCGAAGCTCTTCGGCGTCCCGACCATCTACGACATGCATTCGTCGCTTCCGGAGCAGCTCGAGAATTTTCGCTACAGCCGTTCGCGCGTGTTGCGGTCTTTGTTCGACTTCGCCGAGCGTGTCACCATCCGGGGCTCCGAAGCGGTCATCTATATCTGTCCCTACCTCGGCGAGGTCGTTGATCGCACCGACGCTGAAACGCCCAAATTCCTCATCGAGAACTCGCCCCTTGCGGAATCGGGTGAAGCGCTGAGCGAGGAGGAGACGAAGCGGGTCCGCGGCGAGCTCGGCTTCGAGGATGCTTTCCTTCTTCTCTACACGGGAACGTTCGAGGCTTATCAGGGGCTCGAGCTTCTCTATGAAGCGGTCGCGCGCGTTTCGGATCCTTCGGTTCGGCTATTGATGGTCGGCGGCAAGCCCGATCAGGTTGAAGCGGCGCGAAAGAATGTCGCGCGTTGCGGTATCGCGGACCGGGTGATTTTTACCGGAGAAAAGCCGCCCTCGGAGATGCCGCGATACCTCGCCGCCGCAGACGCGCTCGTCTCACCGCGCTCGCACGGCAAGAACACGCCGCTCAAGATTTACTCCTATCTGCATTCGGGAAAACCAATCGTTGCGACCCGCATCCTCACACATATTCAAGTTCTCGACGACGAGATCGCGGTGCTGACCGAGCCCGAGCCCGAACCTTTCGCCAAAGGCATCGAAGCCCTCGTGGCGGACCCCAACTACGCCCGTGAGCTCGGCGCGGCGGCGCGGCGGCGCTCGGACGAAGAGTACAGCTACGAGCGTTATCTCGAAAGAACCCGGCGCGTGCTCGACTATGTGTCGAAAAAGATCGCCTTAACGGTGACGCGCGAGACGCCGGCGCCTTCGGAGTAACCCATGCGAATCCATCTCACTATCTTGACAATCAGTTTCGCCGTGAATCTCTCGGCCCAACCCGATGCAACGTCACGCCCACGCGCGCGCGATCTCGGTCTCGCTCCCGGCGTGCTGCTGACAGGCGAGCTCAATGCGATCACCGACGTCCCTGGTGTGAAAGTCGGCCAGGTCACGATCTGGCGCGGGAGCGACGTGCGCACCGGGGTCACGACCATCCTGCCGCATGGCGGAAATTTGTTTCAGGAGAAAGTTCCGGGAGCGATCCATCTCGGCAATGCTTTCGGGAAGCTCGTTGGCTACACCCAAGTGCGCGAGCTCGGCTATATCGAATCGCCCATCGTGCTCACCGGCACGCTCGCGGTGTGGAACGCTGCCAACGGTGTCGTGAGCTATCTCATGGGACTTCCCGGGAACGAGAACGTGCGCTCGTTCAACCCGGTTGTGGGCGAGACCAATGACGGCGGTCTCAACGACATTCGCGGCCGTCACGTCAAAGAGGAGCACGTGCTCGAGTCGATTCGGAGCGCGAGCGGTGGCCCGGTTCAAGAAGGTGTCGTCGGCGCGGGCACGAGCACGAGCGCTTTCGGGTGGAAGGGTGGCATCGGAACGTCGTCGCGGAAGCTTCCGCAAAGCCTCGGCGGCTATACGGTGGGTGTGCTCGTGCAGAGCAACTATGGCGGCATCTTGCAGATGGACGGCCTTCCCGTGGGCGAAGAGCTCGGTCGTTACTATTTGCGTGACGCCACAACTGGCGACGAAGAAAACCCCGATGGCACCCCTGTGCGCTTGCCGCGCCGTAGCCTTGGCGGAGGCGGGAGCGTTAATTAATTAATCATTAGATGTCCAAGATCAAAGTTCTTCAGATTTGCGACCACCTCGGGTGGGAAGGATCCCGGATGCACGGCGTCAAGCGGCTCTTTGCATGGATGATCCCCCGCTTCGACAAGACCCGCTTCGACGTATCGCTTCTGAGCTTGCGCAAAAAGGATCTTTCGGACGACAAGCTCGAAAGCTACGGCTTCGGCGTCTACTATCTCGAAAAAGGCAAGTTCGATCCCTCGACGCTGCCCGCACTCATCGGGCTCTTGAAGCGTCTCGAGATCGACGTGGTCCAGATGCATGGCTATGGCGCGACGACTTTCGGCCGCGCGGCCGCGGTCTATCTCGGGATCCCGAACGTGCTCCACGAGCACGCCAACCTCACCGACACGCCGTGGTTCCAGAAGATCCCCGACAAGATCTTCGATCCGCTGACCGACATCGCGTTGGCCGTTTCCGAATCCACCCGCGAGTTTTGCGTGAAGGGTCGAAAGCTCTCGCCGAAGCGGGTGAAGAAAATTTTTCTCGGCGCTCCCCTCGACGAGTTTCAGCCGTTCTCGCCGGAAGCCCGGCGCGAGGCGCGCCATCGTCTCGGCTTCGAGGATGACGGCCTCAAGCTTTTCGGCACCGTCACCCGCCTCCACGAGTCGAAGGGCAATCGCTATTTCGTGGAAGCCGCGGCCGAGGTCGCGACGAAGATCCCGGAAGCGCGCTTCGTCGTCGTGGGTGAGGGCGCGCTCCAGCCGGAGCTCGAAGCGCAGGCGGCGCGCCTCGGCATCGGCGATCGCGTCGTCTTTCTCGGCTTCCAGCGCGATGTGGCCGCTTGCTTTGCGAGCTTCGATGTCGCGGTCTTTCCCTCTCTTTGGGAAGGCACCCCTTTGACGGTTTTCGAATCTATGGCGCTCGCGCGACCGATCTTGTCGACAGATGTCGATGGCTTGCGCGAAGTGCTCGTGCACGATCGAAATGCGCTCGTCGCGCCGCCGCGCAACGCGCGTGCGCTCGCGGAAGGCATGGTGCGCCTCGTCGAGGACGAGACGCTCTCGCGGCGCTTGGCCGAGGGTGCGCATGCAACTTCGAAGCGGTTCGGCATACAGACATTCGTCGACACGATGGAGCGCCTCTATGAGGTGCTCGTCGAGCGCTACTGCGCCCAAGGCGGACGACCGCGTTGGGACTACGCGAAAGACTTCGAGTTTCTCGAGGAGCCCTGGCGCGTTCCTCCCGCAAAGGACGCCCAGCGTGAGCCCCAACCGGTAAGCTCGTGAGCGCTCTTTCCGGAAGACTCTCGTTAGCGCTGCGTGTCGTGGTGAGCCTCGGGCTCATCGCTTTCATGCTTTCGCGGCTCGACTTCGAGAACATGCTCCGCTTTCTCAGGCGCGCGGATGCGTTTCTCGTCGTTCTCACGCTTGCCGCCGTCTTTATCGATCGCTCGTTCATGGTCACCCGTTGGATCCAGCTCGTCGACGCGCTCGACATACACGTCGCGCGTTGGCGCATGGTGAAGATATTCTTTCTCAGCACGTTCTTCGGGAGCTTCCTTCCGAGCGGCGTAGGCGGCGAAGCGGTGCGCGCGGTGTCGTTCTCGCGGCTCACGGAGCGCGGCGTCGAGTCGGTCGCGTCGGTCGTTATGGACCGGCTTCTCGGGCTGCTCTCGATGCTTCTCACGGGCCTTCTCTCGCTCAGCTTTTTTTACAGCGTCTACCGGCACCCCGCGCTACTGGCACTCGTCGTGGCGGGCTCGATCGGGCTCGTGTCGGCGCTCGCCCTTGCTCTTTCACGCCGCGTGCACGCGAAGATCCTGGCGAGCGAGAAAAAAAATTGGTGGACGAAGGCGGCACGAGCCATGGGGCGCTACCGTGCGCGGCTGGGAACGCTCGGTCTCGTTCTGCTGCTCTCCGTGGGCGTTCAGCTGTTGCGCGTGCTCCAAGCTTATTTGCTCTCGGAAGCCATGGGCCTCGGGACCCCTGCGATTTATTTCTTGTGTTTCATCCCGCCGATCCTCATCGTCACGATGCTCCCGATCTCCATCGGCGGCTGGGGGACGACGAACGTCGCTTATGTTGCGCTCTTCTCTCGAGTGGGGATGGATCCGGACGGCGCTTTCGTCCTCTCGGTGCTAATCCTCGCGCTCGGCATCATCGGCAATCTTCCTGGCGGACTGATTTACGCTTGGGAAGGATTCAGCTCCTCGAATTCTGCAAAAGCTCGAGAGCGGAATCCAGAGAACGCATGACGAAGACGGGCCGGCGTGTCATCGTCGCGACCTCGGACGTGCCTTTCGTCGCGGGCGGCCATCGCGTCATTGCCGAGGAGCTCACGAGAGCGCTGAAGCGGTCAGGCCACGCCGCCGAGCTCGTGCGCACGCCGCAAAATCCTTTCGGCCGTCAGTTCTCGGCATACATGGCCAACTGGTTCACCGACGTGTCTGAGACCGGTGAGAGCGAGCCCGTCGATCAACTGATCTCGCTACGCTATCCGAGCTTTGCGGTCCGCCACCGGCGCCACGTCTGCTGGCTCAATCACCGCATGCGTGAATATTACGACTTGTGGCCGGCGCTCAAGCGGCGCATCTCGAAAAAAGGCGTGGTGAAAGAATCGGTGCGCCGTTTTCTCATCCACCAAGCGGACCACTTCCTGCTCACGCAAAACGTCGACAAGCTCTACGCGCAGTCGAAAACCATCGCCCAGCGTTTGCGAGATTTCGGCGATATCGACTCGGAAGTTCTCTACCCGCCGCCGCCGGAGCGTCCGTACCGGACCGAGGGCTACGAGAATTTCGTCTTTGCTGTATCGAGGCTGAATGCTCTGAAACGTCTCGACCTTCTCGTGAAGGCGATGAAGCATGTCAAGACGGACATCCGCGCGGTGATCGCGGGTTCGGGCGAGGAGGAAGACGCGCTCAAAGCGCTTGCGGGCGAGCTCGGGGTCGCACAACGCGTGGACTTCGTCGGACGCGTGGACGACGACACGCTCGTCGACTACTACGCGCACTGCCGCGGTGTTTTCTTCGCGCCGTACATGGAGGATTACGGCTTCGTCACGCTCGAAGCCTTTCGCTCGAAAAAACCCGTGCTGACATGCATGGATAGTGGCGGGCCCGCCGAGCTCGTGTCGGTGGGCCGTTCGGGCTACGTGCTCCTCCCGGAGCCGATGCAAATAGCGACAGAGCTCGACGTTTGGGCCGACAATCGCGAGCTCGCGATCCGCATGGGGGAAAACGGCGAGGCGGATACCCGCGACGTCCAATGGGACCAGGCCGTAGACGTGCTCCTGTCATGAAATTGGAGAAGTCGGAGCCCCGCGCCAATATGGATGCACGAAGAGGTGTGACATGAAACGTGCTTTCTCCTTTGGCTCCGTTCTTCTGACGGCGGCCTTCGCCTGCGCTTTTGTACAGGGCTCGCGGGTCGACCGCGACGAGCGCGCGCGCGTATTCGAGCTTCTCGATATCGAGAGCGGTGACGTCGTCGCCGATGTCGGTGCGGGGGACGGCAAGTGGTCCATCGCTGTAGCCAAGCAAGTTGGCCCCGAAGGACGGGTCTACGCCACCGAGGTCGACCCGGACGACCTAAAGAAAATTCGCGACCGGGTGGAGCGCGAGGGCGCGACCAATGTAAGCGTGGTCGAAGGCCAGACGGACAGCACCGGGCTACCCGATGCCTGCTGCGACGCCATCCTTCTCCGCCGCGTGTACCACCACTTCACCGACCCGGAGGCGATGCAAGAGAGCCTCCGAAAAGCGCTCCGTGAGGACGCCCGCCTCCTCGTCGTCGACTTCGATACGAGGGGCCGCTGGAGCCGCCCGTCCGGAATCCCCGAATCGCGCGACGGGCACGGCATCGCCAAAACGCTGCTCGTCACCGAGATGGAAGGCGCGGGGTTCGAGCTCGTCTCCGACCTGAAGTGGCATAACGGCGACTATGCGCTCGTTTTCAAGGAGCGTTAGCGGCGCTGCAGCTTGCCAAGAGGGCTGTAAGGAAAATTGGTCTCATGCGGCATTCTATGTTGAAATTTGGCGCCAACGGGTGTATCAACTTAGATCTGATGCGTTGCCTGTGCGTTATTGCAGTTTTGCTGGGCTTGGCGGTCCCGGCTGTCGCTCAAGAGGCACTGTGGCCGGAGCGCGAAAAGCTGGAGCACTTTCTCCGCAAGGCCAAAATCACGGAACGCAAGAAGATTGGCAAGGGCATCACGAATCCCGAGAAAGTCACTTTGGAGATGGACGGCGTCGTCATGAACGCCATCTATAAAAAAGTCGACAAGAAGCACGATAGCTGGCGCAACGAAGTGGCGGCCTATGAGCTCGACAAGCTTCTCGGTCTGGGAATGGTGCCGCCGACGGTGAAGCGGAGCATTCGCGGCCGCAAAGGTTGTCTGCAGCTCTGGGTCACGGGCACCGTGATGAACGACTACGAGGATAGTTTTCCCGATATGGACCGGTGGCGCGAACAAGTCAGTGTGATGTGGCTTTTCGACGATTTGATCGCCAACATCGATCGCCACTTGAACAATGCGATGGTCTCACCCGATCAGCGGCTGATGCTCATCGATAACTCCAAGACCTTCCGCATCCAGAAAACGCTGCTCAACGATTTGAACGGCGTGGGTACGGGTACTCACGCGCGCTTTTGGGGCGTCGACTATGACGCGGACCGAGCTCGTTTTGACACGCGCTACCCGCCCGAGCTCATCGAACGGTTGCGGACGCTGTCCGAGGACGAGCTCAAGAAAGCGTTGAAGAAGTTCGTTTGGGGCCGCAATCGTGGCCTCGTTGCGGACAGGCTGGAGCTCATCCTCGAGCGCATCAGCTCGATGGAACACGAGACCGTGCCTCTTCCCGGCTCACAGCCTCGCTCCTCGCACTGAAGATGCAGCTTCCCGATCGCCAAGGTTTTACTGGAGAGCTCTGGGCTGCCGCGGAGCCCATATTTCAGGAGATCATCCGGCACCCTTTCGTGACCGGTCTCTCGGATGGCACGCTCGATCAGGCGGCGTTCCGTTTCTATATCGTCGAGGACGCTTACTATCTCACCGAGTTCGCCCGCGCCTTGTCCATCGCGGCGTCGAAGGCTCCTCGCGACGAATGGATCGTGCGCTTGAATCGCGACGCTATCGGCTCGCTCGAAGCGGAGCGCGCGCTCCACGAAAGCTACTTTCGTCATTTCGGACTCTCCGAGGCGGAGGTCCAAAACCGGCAGCCGGCTCCTTCGACCCTTGCCTATACGAGCTATCTCATCGCGTCCGCCTATTCCGGTGCTTTCTCAGAGGCCCTCAGCGCCGTGCTTCCTTGCTATTGGATTTACTTGGAAGTCGGCAAGGCGCTCGCGGCCAAAGTCTCGCCGAATTCTCTCTACCAAAGGTGGATCGACAACTACGCGAGCGACGAGTACGAGGCCGAAGTCCGCTCCATCCTCGAGATGATGGACGAGGTTGCCGAGCATGCTTCCGCGTCTGCCAAGAAGAAGATGCTGGAGCGCTATGTCACGACCTCCCGCTATGAGTGGATGTTCTGGGACATGGGTTACCGGCAAGAAGCGTGGCCGGTCTAGGCCCTTCCGAAGAGGTCTGCTCAAATATTGAGCGCACCGGTTTAATGACCGCGGGTTTCATTCTCTTGCGGCCGCCACAAGCTCACCGCGAGCGCTAAACTGAAGTTCCTGTCCCCTGGAAGGCTGTTTCCGGCTTTGTTTCAACAAGTTAGGTAGAGGGAAGGGTGCTCTGTTCTGGCTACAACGTGATTGTTTTGAGGAGGTCGAAGGCCCTTTGCTGCTTTGGATTTGGGGCCGTGGTCATGTCGAAGGTCGCAGTGGTGGAGCCAAGGCCTTTTCGGCGACATGAGTTTCGTACGATAGAGGCAAGGTGGCGGAGCAGAGTTCTGAAACTGTAAGCGGGGCTTCCGTCCTCCAGCTTTTTGGAGCGCACTTTTCGAAGAGCGGCCTGCGAACGCTTGGCCGGTGCCACAGGGTCGCGGCTTGCCTTGGCATTCTGATCTTCGTCAGAAAAAAGCACTGGTCGCCACGCCTCAAGCATGTGCCATTCAACGTAGTAGGCCAGCATACACAAGAAGATGTGTGCCCGGACTCGGTTTTCGAGACGGTGGCGAATAGGCCGCACCTTGAGGTCCATGGTCTTGAATGAACGAAACGCACGCTCGACTTGGGTGAGCAACTTATAGCTGCGGACGGTATCCTCAGTGTTCATCTGCTGTGTACTGAGACTGGTGCGAATCACATAGATGCCGTCCAGTGCGGCTTCTGCCTCGACCTTCTTTTTGTCGATTTCGAAGGAGAAGGCATCGTCACGAATATCTAGTTTGAAGTGTTTTCCGACTTTGTACTTGTTGAGAACTTTGCCTACCCGCACCCCTATAGTGGCTTTTCCATGGAGCTGACCGTGCTCGATTCGCTGACGCAGTTGCTCCATTCGCCTGGCGATAGTCTTCATATGCTGTTTCCACCGGGCGAGTTGCTTGTCAGCTAACACACTATTGTCTTTAGCAATGTGCGCAGCATCGACAGCCATCGTCATCTCGTCGACCTTGAAGTCGAAGCCGTCGTCACGGGTCTCGAACTTGTAGTACTTGCCCACCTTGTATTCAGCAAGGAGTTTTTGCACTCGGGCATTGATGTCTTCCCTACCGTGCAAGCGGCCGCGTTCGACCATCCGGCAAATCCTTTTCAGTTCTTTGCTGGTCGCTTCGAGCAATTCCTGACGCTTTAGGGCTCGGCGCTTCGCCAGTTCGTGGTTGCGACAGGCCACGAGACGCTCGTTGGGAAAATCCGAGTGTGTCAACTCAAACAAGTTGCGCTCGTCAAACAGCCCCATCTGCAGCGCCCCTTCGTTGAGGAGTTTGCGAATCGGCGCGGGTCGCAGGGCTGTAATCCAATCAATGCCCTCGAAGTCCTGTAAAGCGTCAACCTGTCTTTGGGTGATCATTCCGCGGTCGCCGACCATCACAAACCGCTTGATGCCGAACTGCTCTTGCACCTTTACTACTTGAGGTAGAAACGTTTTCGGATCGCCGGTGTTGCCCTCGAACACCGATACCGAGACAGGGACGCCCCTTTGGTTGGTCAAAAGGCCGTAGTTGATCTGGAGTTTGTTTTTCTTACCGTCGCGGTTGTATCCGAGGCGGGCCAGGGGGCACTTTTCTCCCTCGAAGTAGCTTGAGCTCAAATCGTACAAACCAAGTCCACCGTTTTCGAGGTGACGCGCCGCCAGTTTTTTCTCAATAACCCTTTGGCGCTCGAACACCCAGTCCATAGCGGCATATAGGTCGTCCTCGTCGGCATCACTCACACCGAGGATTTCGGGCAACGTTGTGCTGTGCCACCACTGGCTCGTTGCCAACCTCGACTGGGCTTCGAGTATGCGGGCGGCCACCATAGCCACCACCAGGTCACGTTGGCGTGAGCGTCGGGATGCGACGAGTTTGTCGAACTCAAGGCGTTTCATCGCGCTCAACACGGCCTCGACGCCACCGTGGAGTCGCGACCCGTCGGGCACAACCTCGAAGACGTCCTCGACCGCGACGAGTTTTTCTCCCTTGAGAACCCGTCGAATGGAGTCGACCTGCTCGCTTGGCAGTTTGGACAGGTTGGCAATTGTGCGCTTGCGCGGTTTCTTGCTTTTGGCGTCGCGAAAGGACTCACGGAGCAAAACGGCGGGTTTGGAGTTGCGGTTGGGCACAATGTCGATGTGCATGGTTACTATATACTCTATTAAAGATTATATTACAAGAGTTATATGCGTTATTACATGGCTCCAAAATGCAGGCGGAGTTCGTATCTCTATCGTTGTAACTCCTTGCAACTAAGGGTGCTTCACCGAAGAAAGAGAGGTTTTACCGAGGGGAACTTCAGCCTAAAGCGAGAAGGGCGAAGGCGCCCAGCACCGCCGTGACGCCGAATTCCAGCGGGCTTCCTGGGACGAGGCGCATCCACGTCATGCGCATCGCGGAGAAGGAATGGCCCGTGAGCGCGAGCGAACGCGTTGTGCCCACGGCGAAGGAAGGCCGCCTCGACATCGAGCGATGCAGCCAAAAGGCGAGCGCGATCCCGCAAAGCGCCATTCGGGTCGGTGACATCACGACGGCGTCGAAGAGCAGAAAATGAAGAGATGTGGGCGAGCTCGAGGACAAATAGAGAGCTAGCAGCGGCGCGCCCCATTGCAAAGTGTGACGAAGGCCGGACGCGACGCGAGCGAAGCTGTAGGCGAGGTTCGCGCCGATGGAAAGGAGCACTGGCGCCAGATAGGCGCCGAAGACGCGTAGGTTGTACATCCAGTGCAGCGAGAAGAGGTGCAGGAGTATCGAGGCGAAGGGCAAGAAGAGCAAGACGCGGCTCACCTGGCGAGCGACGCGCGGCTCACCGTGCTCGGCTTCCCGGTGGCCCAAAGAAAGAGCACTGGAAAAAGACCAACAACCCACCAAATCCCGTAAATGATCATGGACAGCATCGTCCACACGGTGGGCCTAGGACCAGAAAGACTCCCGCTCGTTCGAAGATCATGTCTATGGTCGCACGCCGTCTCGCCGGCTGGACGCGCGCTACGTCGAAACGAGCTCGGATGAGAACGCGCTACACCGGACGGCGACACGCAGGGAAATCACCGTTTTCTTCACCGAACGCGACGACGGGCCACGCATGAACCTTCTCATTTACATTCCGAACGCGCGCTCCCGGCCCGTTTCCGCCTTTCTCGGTTTGAACTTCTACGGCAACGCGTCGATCCATCCCGACCCGGACATCACCCTTCCGACGGGCTGGATGCGGGCCAGCGACGAGTTTGGTGTCGTCGACCATCGAGCGACCGAGGCGACGCGCGGTGTGCGCGCGCCTCGTTGGCTCGTCGAGCGGATTGTCGCGCGTGGCTATGCTCTCGTGGCGATCTATTACGGCGATCTCGATCCGGATTTCGACGATGGGTTTGCAAACGGCGTCCATCCTCTGTTTTACGAGCAAGGCCAATCGAGACCCGCAGCGGATGAGTGGGGGAGCGTCGGTGCCTGGGCTTTGGGGCTTTCGCGCGCGCTCGATTATCTCGAAAGCGAGCCTGAGATCGATTCCGAACGCGTGGCGGTAATGGGTCACTCGCGGCTGGGCAAAGCCGCCCTTTGGGCGGGAGCCCAGGATGAGCGCTTCGCGCTCGTGGTGTCGAACGAGTCCGGCTGCGGCGGGGCCGCGCTTTCGCGACGGCGCTACGGCGAGACCATCGAGGACATCAACAATGGTTTTCCGCACTGGTTTTGTACGAACTTCAAGCGGTATAACCGGCGCGAGGACACGCTCCCTGTGGATCAACACATGCTCATGGCGCTCATAGCCCCTCGCCCGGTCTATATCGCTAGTGCCGAAGACGACAGGTGGGCCGACCCGCGCGGCGAGTTTCTGTCCGCACGGCATGCGAGCGCAGTCTACGAGCTTCTTGGTACCGATGGGCTGGCTGTTGCCGAGATGCCGGACGTCGAGAAACCTGTTTCGAGCACCGTCGGGTACCACATCCGTCGCGGCAGCCACGACGTGACCGCCTACGACTGGGAGCGCTTCCTCGACTTTGCCGACCGTCACCTGCGCTAATTCGTAAGCGGACGTCAAATCCCGAACAGCGGGCGTGCGAGCAAGAGCGTAAGAATACTGATCAGAATCACGCCGATGATGTTCACGCCGATGCCGGCTTTCACGAGCTGGGGGATAGTAAAGTAGCCCGTCCCGAAGACGATGGCGTTGGGGGGTGTCGCCGCCGGGAGCATGAAAGCGCACGACGCGGCGACGGTGGCGGGGATCGCGAGCATTAGCGGCGATAGCCCCATCGTCGTTGCGGTTGCAGCGAGGATCGGGACGGACATCGCCGTCGACGCGACGTTCGAGGCGAACTCTGTGAGGGTGACGATCAGTAACACGACGATCACGATGAAAACGGGGAGCGGTAGCTCGCCGAAGAACTGAAGCTGCCCGCCGACCCACGTCGACAGCCCGTTGCGCTCGAATCCCGCGGCGAGCGAAAAGCCGCCGCCGAACAAGAGCAGCACGTCCCAAGGAAGGCGCGAGGCCCACTGCCAGTTCAAGAGCTTCTCACCGTTTCCGGCCGGAGTTAGAAAGAGCATGACGGTCGCCGCCATCGCGATCGTCGAGTCCAAAACGAGATTTCCCGTTGGGATCGCCGCCGTCCAATAGGGGCGAAATGTCCACGCCGCGGCGGTGAGTCCGAATATGATCGCCAGCCGCTTTTCTGGAATCGTCATGGACCCGAGCTCGTTGAGCTCGGCCTCGATGCGGGCTGTGCCGCCGGGAAGCGACTGGATGCGGATCGGGAGCGCCACCCGTGTGAGCCACAACCACGTCAATGGCAGGAACAAGAGCACGAAGGGGATTCCGAAGCCGAGCCATCTGAGAAACGAAATCTCGATCCCGTGGTTCTCCGCCATGGTTCCCGCGAGGAAGACGTTGGGCGGCGTGCCGATAATCGTCGCGACACCGCCGATGGAAGCGCCATAGGCGATGCCGAGCATGAGGTTTGCGCCAAAGTGGAAATGCCCTGGCCGGGTGTCGATATCCGCACCTTCTTTTTCGAACGCTTCCACCGCTTGTTGGATGACGGCGAGGCCGATGGGCATCATCATCGCGGTCGTCGCCGTGTTCGAGACCCACATGGAGACGAAACCCGAGGCGCACATGAAGCCGAGCACGATGCGCGATGGCGACGTGCCGATGCGATGCACGATGGAGAGCGCCATGCGGCGATGGAGGCCCCATCTCTGCATGGTTTGCGCGAGCATGAAGCCGCCCAGAAAGAGATAAACGAGGTGGTTCGCGTAAGGCGCTGCCGACTCGGACGCCGTACCGAGCCCGAGAAAAGGAAAGAGCGCGAGCGGCAGAAGCGACGTCGCCGCGAGCGGGATGGCTTCGGTGACCCACCAGGTGGCCATGAGCGCCGCTACGGCCATCATGCGTTGCACCGGCGGTGGGATTTCCGACGGCGCGAGCGCGAGAACGAGGAATAGCGCCGGTCCGAGAACGAGGCCGACGCCCTCGCGAGTGAGCTTCTTACTCACCCGTGCCGGCGCCAGCTTTCGGTAGGCTGAGCAAGTTTGCGAAGAGCCGATAAGCTGAAGGGACACCTGCTGGAAGCTGCCGAAAAAAGCCGAGCCCGATATACATCCAGCGTCCCTTCCCGTACTTCGCCTCGACGAGCATTCCCGTCTTGACGCCTTCGTTGTACTCCCACGGATCTTCCGACGCGAGGAGCTCCGTGTAGCGTGGATCGCCTTCGGGGTCGAGGAAGTAGAGCCCGCGCTCTTGAACCCACCCGCCCCAATCGTCTTCGGTAATTTTGTTGGGAGCGTTGAAAACCGGATGGTCGGGTACGAGGATGTCGATGGGCGCTTCCTCCACAGTGACGCGGTTACGGCTGACTTTCTTTGGATAGGGTCCCCACTGAGCGCGGTTGAACTCGAACTTGTTGTATTGAACGAGAAGGGTCCCGCCGTTCGAGACGTAGTCGAGCAGCCGATGATTGTAAGAACGCAGATCTTCCCGGCTCAGATAAGCGCGGATGCCGGTCACGATGACGTCATATCGCGAAAGGTCGCCCTCGGCGAGATCCTCGGTTGTCAGCATTGCGAGCTTCGCGCCGAGCTGCCGAATGGCGGTCGGGATCTCATCGCCGACGCCCATGACGTAGCCCACCGAGACGGGGGCGATCGCGAGGTCGAGCGCTTGCACCGTGGCTTCGGCTGGATGATAGAGGTAGCGCGTTTGGATGTGATCGTAGGCGATCGTCTGGACGCCTTCGCGAAACGCTTCGCCGTTCAAATGTGCGGTCGCTTTGACGCGATAGGTTCCGCCCGCGACGCTTTCGGGGGGCGTGATGCGAAAGCGTATCGACACGGCTTCGTTCTCGCGCTCGAAGCCGAGGGCCGCTTCGGCCGGCTCGACGGTCCAACCCGAAGGCACCTCGAGAGACAATGTGCCTTCGGCGGGCTCCGTGCCTTTGTAGAGCGCGTTGACCGAAATGGGCCGCGTCTTGTCGTCGGCGCTCGTCGGAAAAACGATGACCCCCGGTGATAGCGTGACGGAGACGAGCGGCAAGACCGAGACCTGTTTCTGCTTTTCGCCGCCCACCCACGGACCGGGATAGCGATACTGGACGGGGCGCTCCACGCTGAAGGCCGTCGTTGCCGAGCGCAGCGCGATCGTCGCGTGAAGGCTCGGCCGCCGCCACGGCAGGCCAAAGAATTCCGGCTCGGTCAGGTCGAAGCGGTCGATGGTTTTGTCGTTGCGCGTCCAGTACGGGCGGTCGTAACGCGCGTCCTGTGCCACTGTGACGCGGTAGCCTGCGTCGAGCGCGTGGTTGTCGGACAGCGCCTCCGGGAAATCGGGAAAGATGTCCTCGCCGTCATCGGGTTTTTCTATCGGCGCGACGCTCCATCCCTTCGGCGCCTCGATGTCGACCGATCGAATCTCGACGGGCTGGGGGCTTCGGTTCGTGACGCGGATGTCGACTTTCAGCTTCGAGCCGCGCGTCACTTCGCCGCGATCAGCCACGGAGTCCAAGCCGATCCCGTGCGCGAGCCCGAGGGCGATCTCGAAATCTCTTTCTTTCGGCGCAAGACGGTGCTCGAGCTCGTAGTGTGCGGTCTCCGAGAGGCCGCTCCCGGCGACGCCGGCGCGCAGCTTGCGCACGGCCTCGAGGCCGCGCCGCAAAGCCGGGACCGTCTTCCAAGGTGCTTTGGCATCGAAAGCAGCGTTCGCCGCGTCGACCTCCTCTTGGATGGCGTTCAAGCCGAGGCCGACGAACTCTGCGTCTTCACCTTCGCCGGCCACGAAAGCTTCGAGGCGGGTGAGCCCGGTCTCGATGCCGTCGAAGAGGTTCGTCTCGTCGGAAGCCACGTCGATCACATGGTCTTCGAGCCGCCACACCGATTGTCGCGAGCCCGGAAAGGCGCGCAGCTGACCCATGCCCTGGCATTTGTGGTTCGAGCGGCCCTCGAGCCCCAGTTGATGATAGGAACGGCCGAGAATGGGATCGTAGTGGCCGGTGTCGAGCCGCACGAGATGAAGATCCTCCTCGGGCTCCTGCTGCGGGCGTCGACGACCAACGCGATGTTGCGAATAGAGCTTGAGCGGCTGCCACGGTCGAAGCCCGCTCTTGAATTGCTCGGGAAACTGATTCGGATCCGCGGCCGCGCGGAACGCTTCCGCGGTGAGAAGCGCGGAAGTCTGGTGATGCTGGCCGCCGCCCGCACCGCGAGGCCTCTGCGTCACGACGACGTCAGGCCGAACCGTGCGAATGATCCGGACGATGTCCTCGAAAATCTCTTTTTTGCCCCACTTTTCGAGGGTTTCCTCGACGCTGAACGAATAGCCAAACTCGTAGGCGCGGGTAAAATATTGCTCGACCCCATCGTAGCGGTGCATCGCCATGAGCTCTTCGGTTCGCAAGATACCGATGGCTTCGAAAAGCTCGGGGCCGATCTCGTTCTGGCCCCCGTCCCCGCGCGTCGCGGTGAGAAGCGCGGTGCGAAAGCCCCTGCCGCGGCTCAGCATCACGAGGAGGCCGTTATCTTCATCATCCGGGTGCGCTGTCGCATGCAAGAACGTCGCGCCCGCGTCCAGCTTCCGCAACTGCAAAGCGAGCCCGCTAGCGCCCCGGTCCTCAGGAATAGGCTCGAGCTGCGCGAACGAAAACGCGGCCGTCGCAAGTAAGGCAAGAACAATCAAAAAAAAACCGTTTCATCAGAGCTCCTCGTACACTTCCGCGCAGCATATCAGCATTCAGCATTCAGCATTCAGGAACTCTCAGGACTTCAGGAACGAAGCACTATCCCCAGTCTTGAGAGATTCCTGAATGCTGTGAAGCGACAACGCGCGCGCGGTATCTTTTATAATGCGCGCCATGGACAAAGAGCCTGATTTGCCGCCGCCCATCTTCAAGACTTGGGGGCGCTTCTATGCGATCGTCATCGCGAATACGCTCGTTACCTATTTGCTGCTCGTTTTGTTCTCAGCTTACGCGCGCTGATGCTGCATCCTGTCGACTGGCTCGTTGTCGTTCTCTACTTTGCGCTCATCGTCTTTATCGGCTATCGGACGGGTCGCGGCAATAAAGGAATCGAAGACTTCTTTCTCGCCAAGCGTTCTATGCCGTGGTACGCGATCGGTCTTTCGGTCATGGCGACCCAGGCGAGCGCCATCACGCTCGTCGGCACGACCGGTCAGGGTTACGTGGACGGCATGCGCTTCATCCAGGTCTATTTCGGCATGCCGCTCGCGATAGTGATCCTTTGCGTCACGCTCGTGCCGTTTTTCTATCGCGCCAAAGTATTTACCGCCTACGAATATCTGGAGAAGCGCTTCGACGGGAAGACTCGGAGCTTGACGAGCTTTCTTTTTCTTCTGGGGCGAGGTCTTGCGGACGCCGTTGTGATCTATGCGCCCTCCGTCATACTCGCCATTGTTTTCGGCATCGACGAAAAAGTCATCATCATCGCGATCGGTCTCGGCGCCACAATCTACACAACGCTCGGCGGCATGCGCGCGGTCATGTGGGTCGAGATGTGGCAGATGTTGATCATCTTTCTCGGGATCTTGTTCTGCCTCGGCTCGGTCGTCGTGGGCCTTCCCGACGGGGTCTCGCTCGCGGACGCGATCCAGATCGTGGGTGCGACCGGGCGTGCGGAGACGGTGGACTTCAATCTGGATCCCAACGTCACCTATACGTTTTGGACGGGCGTCTGCGGCGGTATTTTTCTCATGCTCTCTTATTTCGGGACGGACCAGAGTCAGGTGCAGCGCTATCTGACGGCGCGTTCGCTCAAGGAAAGCCGGCTTGCGCTTTTGTTCAGCGCGCTCGTCAAGATCCCGATGCAGTTCGTCATCCTTCTCACCGGCGCGCTCTTGTTCGTTTTCTATCAATTCGAAAAACCGCCGGTCGTGTTCAATCCGGTAGCGCTCGAGCGGCTCGCCGAAGCGCAGGATGTGTCGCAGCTCGAGTCCGATTACGACGAGGCTTTCGAGATCCGCAAGGAGGCTGCGCAGAACTTCGCCGACGCTCTCGGTGGTATCCGCGAAGACGAGATGCGCAGAAGCTTCCTCGAAGCGGATGCGGAGCTCAGCGGCGTTCGTTCCGAGGTGCTCGGGCTCATCCGTGAGAGCGAGCCGGGTTTCAGCGACACGAATTACGTGTTCCCGACCTTCGTTCTCACGAAGCTTCCTGTCGGGGTCGTCGGGCTCATCCTCGTCGCGATCTTTGCCGCCGCTATGTCCACCGTGGAGTCCGAGCTCACCTCCTTGTCCACAGCGACGGTCGTCGATTTTTACCGGCGCTACGTCCGCAAAGAGGCGGAAGACAGCCACTTCCTCGCTGTCAGCCGCATCGCCACCTTGTTCTGGGGAGGTTTCGCGACTTTTTGCGCGCTCTATATGGGCCGGCTCGGCTCTGCCATAGAGGCGGTGAACCGCATTGGGTCTAACTTTTACGGTCCCATACTCGGTGTTTTCGTCCTCGCCATCGGGCCGCGGCGGGCGAACGGCCATGGCGCTTTCGCGGGTGTTCTGCTCGGCATCGTCGCCGTACAACTAACGGCCCACTATTCCGAGATCTCCTATCTTTATTACAACCTCGTTGGCACCGTTGTTTCAGTCGTGCTTGGCTATTTGATTAGCCTTGTCTTTGCATCGTCTGAGCGGTCTGTATAATAGAAGAACACTAAACGCCAGGTCTGACCTCCATCCAGCAGGCTGCTCCGTTCAGGTACGTCTTGAGTCAGTTCAATTTATTTGTCGAGAGTTTCGAGCCCTTCGTTTTTCTGACGATGCTCGTCCTTTTGGGGGCGGCCAAGGGCGGCTCGGGATGGAAAAAGATGTTCGGCCTCGGTAAGAAAGAGCCGAAGAGCCCGGCTTCTAGTGCGGACCCTGCGCTCGCCGCGGGCGATTGGGAGCGGGCCGCCAAGATATTCGAAGAAGACGGACGCTATCGTGACGCGGCCAAGCTCTATCGAGGCAAGGGTCAGAACCACGAAGCAGCGCGCCTTCTCGTCCGCGCCGGAGCGCTCACGGAGGCTGCGTCCATCTTCGAGCGTGTCGGCCATTATCAAAAGGCTGCGGAGGTTTGCGCGCAGTCCGGGGACAACAAAAGAGCGGGCGAGAACTATCGGCGCTACCTGCAAGACAAGTTCAATACCCTCGCGGATGCGCGTTCTCCAGCCGACCATGCAGAGTTCACCAAATATTGCAGGCTTGCGGGGCAAGCCTTCGAGTGCGCCGGGCTTCTCGAACAAGCTGCGGAAGTGCTTGAGCGCGGCGAGCAGTGGGAAGATGCGGCGGGGTTGTTCCTCCTCACTCGTCATGTGAAAGCCGCCGATCTCTACGAGCGTGCGGGTGCGGTGGATCACGCCGCCAACGCCTACGCGCAGGCGGGCGACCGTGTGCGCGCCGCCCAAATGCGAGGCGAGCATCTTTACAAGCAAGACCAGAAGAACGAGGCAGCGGTGCAGTTTCTCCTCGGTGGCGATCCGCTTCGAGCCGCCGAAGTCTACGAAGAAGCGGGGAATTATCTCGATTCCGCACGCTGCTTCGAGCATTGCGGCGCGCACCGTCAGGCCGCCGAGGCCTATGAGCGCGTGGAGCAGTTCGATCGCGCGGCGGAAATGTACGGCCGGAGCCAGGACTATGAGAAAGCCGCGACGCTCTGCGAGAAGGCCGAAGACTGGGCTCAGGCGGCGCGGATGTTCGCCGAGTCGGGCGAGTATTATCGCGCTGCGAAGAACGCGCGCAAGGGTGGTCTCACTGAGCTCGCCATCGACTGCCTCCAGAAAATCGAGCCAACGAACCCTCATTATCAAGAATCTCTCGTCGAGCTCGGGCAGAGTTTCATGGAGCGTGACCTGCCGGGCGTCGCCGTAGAGAAGCTGAAGAAGGCGCTCCACGATCAGCCGCTCGGGACCAAGAATCTCGACATTTATTACACGCTCGCGGTCGCTTCGGAGCAGATGGGTGGCTACGAGGAAGCCGCGAACATCTTCAAGCAGATCGTCGCGGAAAATTACAGCTATCGGGATGCTGTCGGGCGGCTACAGGAGCTCGAGAACAAACCACCGAAAAGGGCCACCGAGCTGCCGCACCATCAAGTTGTCAAAGAAGAGCTCGGCGGCAAACGTTACGAGTTCATCGAGAAGATCGGCGCTGGCGGCATGGGGCAACCTGGCAATGGTTGCCTGTCTAGGGGGAGCCCGCAGTAGCGGGTAGGCCCCCCTGAGTAAGGCCTAGTCAGCCGCTCAGTAGTGTAACGACTGAAAGCGAAAGCAAGAGGGAGGACAAACGAGAGCAGCGAGGTGAAGGGTGTTGCCCTGAATCTGACACAAAGCCCCGAGAACCTTGAATATTGGGAACGTGCCGATCCTTTCTATGCGGGCGCAGGCCAAGCGGTGAGCGCGTTAAAGACGAGTGCGAAGCCGACACCCCGGGGCCCAGACAGCATCGAGCTGCCCAAAGACAGGCAAGTAACCAGGCGAGCGACGTTACCTAGGCTCTTGGGCCATCGACCGCACCATGCCCGAGTACCGGGCCCAATGTAAAAAGAGGGTGACGGGATGGCCGCGTCGCAAGTGATGGGGACCGGAGTGCTGCAATGGCCTAGCAGCCCGGTGAAAAAGTCCAGATTCTGCTCACGGAGAAAGTTTGGTGGGCAAGTTCAAGGAAGATGTGATTCGGCGGAACGGCCAAGTTGAGACGCCCGATGGATTGCAGCGGGGCAAAACGTGCGCCTATGGTCGAGACGAAGCGCAATAAAGCAGCGATCAGACTGGCGTTGAGCTCCGCGTATTCCTTCGGCGTGGCCTTGCCGATGAGATTGCGCATCAGAATCCCGAGATTGAATCCGGCCACGTGCGTGAGGAGGCGCTTGAGTATATTTTCGTGTCTTCGCAAATGCGTTCGTCGCATGCCTCCCGCTTCGAGGTAGTGCGCGAAAGGTCGTTCGAGTAACTCGCCGCGACGGCGTATTAATCGCTTACCTCGAGTCCCGCGAATGCGACGTCGGTTCGCGTAGGTGGCGGCTTGCTCGGCCTGTTTGTCCTTCCATTTGCGGCCACCTCGCTCTGGCTCCGAAATGTAGCTCCGGTATTCTTGTTCGACCAGCTCAACCAGGATGTCGTTGCCGTGATAGCCCTTGTCCCCGACCACTTCGCGACCCGCGTCTTCATGTATTCGTTCACAACATTCCGCGTTGTTCGCGAGCTCTTGCAGATTTGACTGCGCTTTTTCCAGCGTATCCGGTAGGCTCTTTGTGTCACCCTTCGCGCCTCCGTGAAGCGTCACGGCAATTACCGCACCTTCCCGCTCATGTCCACAGCATGCTCGGCTTTGTGCGCCATATCCGTGCCCCCGCTCTTCATTTTCATGATCTCCGCATCCGGCTCGTTCGGATTCACCCACTCCTTGTTCGACCCTTTCTTTGGCCGCTTCTTGTCCAACTTTGCAATGTCCGCTCGGCTCTTCGATACCACTCTTGCGCGCAAGCTCCTTCAAATACGATTCGTAGCTTTCCCCCGTGTCTCGACGAACGATTGACCGAAGCGCCGCATTCGCTTCCAGCGTCGTCGCGTCCACACCCAGTGTCTTGCCATCTATCATCCCTCTCGACGCTAGAACTTCTAGCACCCATCCAAATACAGATTCGTGAACTTCCAGCGGAAGTCGATTCCGTATCCGAGACAGCGACGAATGGTCCGGCGTTCGCTCTTCCATTCCAAGGCCAAGAAACTGGCGCAAAGACAGTGAGTCCGAACACCGCCAGCAGATCCCGCGCTCTGAATCGATGCGCTCAAAGTAGCCGATCAACAGCATTCGAAAATACACACCCGGCGGTATGCTCGGCCGACCTTGCTTCTTCGCGTAATACGGCGAGCATTTCGACTCCACAAACGAGTCAAACTCTTCCTCTCGAAGTACCCGCTCGAGTTCCTCATAAAAAGGATGACCAGGACTCGACGCAACCGCATCGTGTGGAATCCATAAAGTCTCTTGGCGACTTTTCTTTTTCTTCTTCATCGACATGCGATGCAATTTTACATCGTCATCGAATGAGTCTTCAGAGAAATATCGACCGGATACGACTTTTTCAACGGGCTGCTAGCGATGAAGCGACTAATGACCGCCGAGCGAAGGTCCCCACGGAAGGTTGACCGTGAAAGGAGAAACATCGACGCTATGCAAGGAGTGACAAACCGGTGGGCACAAACCTGACACGGATAGGCGAAAAGGCTCGCAAAGACCCCAAGCTGGTGTTCACCAGCTTGTATCACCACATCACAGATATTGACAACCTGCGAGCCAGCTACGACAAACTGCTTGCCCACAAGGCGAGCGGGATCGATGGAGTAACGAAGGAGGAATACGGCAAACAACTCGAAGAGAACCTTCGGGACCTATCGTCGCGTCTGAAGCGCATGGGCTACCGTCCATCGCCGAAACGTCGTACGTACGTACCGAAGCCAGGCAGCGAAAAGGGAGGACCGCTAGGAATCAGCAATTTTGAAGACAAGATTGTTGAGGAAGCGACGAAACGGACGCTGGAACCCATCTACGAAGCCGTATTCGAAGACAGTAGCTATGGCTACCGTCCGGGGCGCAGCCCACATCAATGTTTGGATGCCCTCGGCCGGACGCTGCAACAGAAACGAGTCTACCGAGTGGTGGAGGCCGACATCAAAGCGTTCTTTGACACGGTCAATCACGCCTGGCTGATGAAGTTTCTGAAGCATCGAATAGGAGACGAGCGTGTGCTCCGACTGATCGTGCGGATGCTGAAGAGTGGCATCCTGGAGGATGGACTGGTCCATGCGACTGATCAGGGGACACCCCAAGGCTCCATTCTTTCGCCACTGCTGTCGAACATTTACCTGCACTACGTGCTGGACGTGTGGTTCAGTCGACGGGTGCGCAGGCAATGTCAAGGCGAAGCGTACTACTTCCGATTTGCTGATGACTTCCTTGCCTGCTTCCAGTACAAAGGCGAAGCAGAGAGTTTTCGCCACCAGTTGGAAGACCGCCTCGAAGGATTCGGCCTGAAGCTGGCGATGGAGAAAACGCACTGCCTCGAGTTCGGGCGCTATGCCCGTGAGAATGCGTATAAGCGGGGCGAGAAGCCGAAGGAATTTACCTTTCTAGGATTCACGCACTACTGCGGGAAGACGCGAGAGGGATATTACAAGGTCAAACGCCGCACCAGCCGTAAGAAGCTGGGACAAAGCTTGCGCCGGTTCACGGATTGGGCACGCAAAGCCCGGAGTGTACTGAGGAAAGGTGACATGTTGCGGCTGGCCCGCTCCCGCGTGGTCGGCCACCTGAGCTATTACGCCATCACGGATAACTCGGACCGATGCCGGTACTATGTCCGCCGCAGCGAACGCATCCTGTTCCATTGGCTCAACCGCAAGAGCCAGCGGCGGGCATACACGTGGTCCTCTTTCGTCCAAGCTCTTACTCACGTTGGATGGCCCACGTCGCGAATCCGCGTAGACCTGAACCCTTGTCGTAGAGCGGAGGCTCGCTGAATGACCGACCGATGAGCCGTATGTATGGGAAATCCGCTTGTCCGGTTCTATGAGGGGTAGGAGTTCAACTGGAGTATGGACGAGATAAAGTGGCACCGCCGCGAAAGCAGGCGGCAAACAGAGAAAACAAACATCGTCCTGTAGCTCCGGGAGACTCCTACCTACTCGAAGCGTCGTCTAATCGTGCCAAAGACACGCGGCTGAATCGCGTCGTGGCGTACAAGATGCTCATGGAGCAGTTCATGGAAGTCAAAGACGTCCGTGAGCGTTTCTTGCGCGAAGCACAATCGGCCGCGCAGCTCAACCATCCGAATATCGTCACCGTGTTCGACGTGGACGTCGATCCGGAGCAGAACAGACTCTTCATCGCGATGGAGTTCGTCGCCGGTGAAAGCTATTTCGAGATCCTTCAGCGCGAGACGAGACTCTCGATCAAGCAGACCGTTCAGTTCGTCGCGGGCGTCCTCAAAGCACTCGCCCACGCGCATAGTCACGGCGTCCTCCACCGCGATATCAAGCCTTCGAACGTGATGCTCTCGAAACAGCGCGCCGTCAAGATCATGGATTTCGGCCTCGCCAAGATACTTCGAGACGCGAAAGCGCAGGGAAGCGAGAAAGCGAGCGGGACACCGCTCTACATGTCTCCAGAGCAGATTCTGGGCAGGCCACTCGACTTCCGCACGGACATCTACGCCTTTGGAGGGACGGTCTATCACCTCCTCGCGGGCGAGCCTCCTTTCGTCGATGGCGAAGTGCTCTACCATCACGTGCATACGGCGGCGCGTCCGCTGACAGAGCTGCGGCCGGCCGTTCTGAAGGTGCTCGGCAATATCGTGATGGCTTGCCTCAAGAAAGAACCCTCCGACCGCCCCACCTCCGAGCAAATCCTGAAGATGTTGAAGAAGTGATTTCGGCATCCAGCATCCAGCATTCAGCATTCTCTCAGGACTTAAGGAACGAGCATTTCTCCGGTCTTGAGAGTTCCTGCATGCTGAATGCCGAATGCCCCCTCCGCGCGAAGCGCGGGCAGTCCGCGCTATAATGCTCGGCCGCACAACATGAGCCGACTCTCGGACATCACGCACCGTATTCAGGAGCGTGTCCGTGAGTTGATGGCGCAGAACGAGAACCAGGTTTTCATGGGGCTCACGTTCGTCATCGGCGCCGTCGTCGGACTTGTAATCGTCGCCTTCATCGTCGTGACCGATAGCCTCGAGGCGTGGCTCTATGCCGAGGGCACCGCGCACTGGCGTCGTCTCGTGACGCCGATCGCAGCGACGCTCTTCGTGGGCTACCTTCTTTACCGATTCTTTCCCGAGGCGCGGGGGAGCGGCGTCCCGCAGACGAAAGCGGCCATGTTTGCGCGGCGCGGGCTCATCCCTCTGCGAACGGTGTTTGGCAAGTTCATTGCTTCGTCGGTAACTCTTGCGAGCGGAATCACTCTCGGCCGTGAGGGCCCTTCGGTCCAGATGGGCGCGGGGCTCGCCTCGAGTATCGGACGCGGGCTCGGGCTGAGCGGCGACAAGCTCCAAATGCTCGTGCCCGTCGGCGCGGCCGCGGCGCTCGCCGCCGCCTTCAACACCCCTCTCGCCGCGATTCTCTTCGCGCTCGAAGAGATCATGGGGAACTTGCACGCACCGATCCTCGGTTCGGTCGTCGTCAGCGTCTTTACGTCGCTCTTCGTGATGCGCCTCTTGCTCGGAAACGAGCCTCTTTTTCACGTTCCCGCCTACGATTCGGTGCACCCGGCCGAGTTCATCGTCTACGCGCTTTTGGGTATCGTGGGCGGCCTCGTCTCCGTTTTCTTCGTCAAGCTCATGCTGCGCATGCGCGAGAAGTTCTTGAACATGCCGCGCCGAACCCGCTGGCTGCAGCCGGCCGCCGGCGGCGTGGTCGTGGGCGTTCTCGCGTTCACGCTTCCGGGAATTTTTCGCTTTGGACATTCCACCGTGGGCGAAGCGCTCAACGGCTCGCTCCCGCTTTCTCAGATGGTCATCCTCCTCGCGCTCAGCGTCTTCGCGACCGCGGTGTGCTACGCCTCGGGAAATGCGGGGGGCATTTTCGGGCCTAGTCTATTCATGGGTGCTATGGTCGGCGGCAGTCTCGGGGCGGTCGCGCATGGCTATTTTCCCGAAATCACCGCGAGCCCTGGCGCCTATGCGCTCGTCGGGATGGGGACGGCCTTCGCCGGAATCTTGCGTGTGCCAATGGTCTCCGTGATCATGATCTTCGAGCTCACGCAAGACTACGCCATCATCGTGCCACTCATGATCTCGAACCTCATAAGCTTTTTCGTTTCGTACAAGTTTCAGAAAACGCCGCTTTACGAAGCGCTCGCGCTTCAAGAAGGCATCCACCTTCCGACTTCCGAGAGCGAGAAGCGTCACCTCCAGGTGCGGCTCGCCATGCGTCCGCCCCACGAGACATTCTCGTCGGACATGACGGTTGCCGATAGTATCGAGCGAGCCGGCCATAGCAGCATGCGCGCCTGGCCCGTCACCGACAAGAACGGGGTTTTGGGGGTGGTGTCTCTGGAGCAGCTCGAAAAAGCCTACGACGAGGATCGGAGCGACGCCAAAGTCGGTGACCTTCTGGACTCCCGTGCTTTTCCTCATTTGCACGCTGACCACTCGCTCGACCTCGCGCTCGAGCGCATGGGCAAAGCGGGCTACGATCTCTTGCCCGTGGTGAGTCGAGCCAATGTTCACGAGATGGAAGGGGTCTGCTCGCTTCTCGATGTACTTCGCGCGTTTGGCGTTCACGGCCGGCCGCCGGGTGGCCCTGACGACGCGGCCCATGACGCGGCCCATGACGAGGCCAATGACAAGGCCAATGATAAGAATCGAGGCGGCTCGTGAAAGCGGTAGTGCAACGCGTCACCAGGGCGGTGGTCGAGGTCGACGGCGAGCGCGTGGGCGCGATCGATGCGGGGCTTCTCGTGTTGCTCGGTGTGGCTACCGATGATACCGAGGACGACGCGCGCTGGATGGCTGAGAAGATCGTATCGCTGCGCATCTTCGAAGACGAGGACGGCAAAATGAACTTGTCACTCCCCGAAGTCGGCGGGTCGCTTCTCGCTGTGTCCCAGTTCACGCTGCTCGGCAATTGTCGCAAAGGCCGGCGGCCGTCCTTCGTAAAAGCGGCGCGGCCCGAGCGAGCGGAGGAGCTCTACGAGCGCTTCGTGTGCGTGGTGGACGAGCGCGGTATCTCGACTGCAAAAGGAAAATTCCAAACCCATATGGCGGTGTCTCTCGTGAACGACGGGCCCGTCACGATATTGGTGGAGAGTCCGTAATGTCGGCGTGGGCGCTCGTTTTGGTCTTCGCGGCTTGGCAGCAAGAGCTCGTTCAGTCGCGGCTTTTTGCTGCGACGACGGAGGGCGCGTTCTTGACCTATAGCTGGGGAGAGCATTGGACTCGGCTGCGCCCGGATATGCGCGGGTTCTCGGGTGAGCTGCGCGCCTTCGCTTGCCTCGGGTCGAACGTGTTCGTCGGTGGCTCCGACGGGATTTTCATCTCCGCCGATTTTGGAGAAAACTACCGGCCGGTCGAATCCTTCGAGGCAAAGGACGTAACGACGTTTCAGGCGGCGCGCCTGTTTGCGCTCGAGCCCACGCTGTTCGCAGGCACCGCGACAGGACTCTATCGATCCAAGAATGGCGGAGTCGAGTGGGAGCAGATCGGCGCGGAGACGATCCAAACCGCCGTCCGGGCTTTGGCTTGGCCCGGGCCGGAGCTCTTCGTCGTGACCGACGGCGGGCTCTTTGTATCGGATGACTCCGGAGATAGCTGGGACCGCGTCGGAAAGGGGCTTCCTCCTGTCCCGATTCTTTCGATAGCACTGTCTCAGCTGTTCGCGCTCGACCCTACGATCTTCGTCGGAACCCGCGGCGGAGGACTCTATCGCAGCTCTGACGGCGGCGCGGCGTTCGAGCACGTCGAGCACGACGCGCTCGAGGACGAGTCGGTCGAGGCTCTTTTCTGGTGGGGCGAGCTCTTGTTGATCGGAACGGAGGATGGACTGCTGCTTTCGAGCGACGGCGCGGAGACGCTGCGCGAGGTCGAAATGTTTCGAGGCCGAGCGGTTCGGACTATCAACGTGCCGTCCCCGGAGGGATTTTCGCAGAGCGACGTTCTCGTCGGCACCGATGCGGGTGTCTTCAAGAGCTCGGACGGCGCCCTCAGCTTTCGTCTGGTGAGCGAAGGTATGGGGACGCCCCGCGTGCTCGAGCTCGCGACGTTTCCCCAACCTCCGCAAAGCTCCGCGCCACCGCGGCGCTAACGCGTCGCGTCATGGGGCTGCCCCTGCGATGGCTGGTCTTAGCCGAGGCAGGGTTGGGCCTCGCTACGCTCATATGGGTGCGCCTCAGTGATACAGCGCTGCCATACGCACTCACGGCCCGTGCCGGCTCTGTTGCGCTTGGCCTCACGCTCGTTTTCACTCTCGGCAATTACGGCTTGTTCCGCTTCAGCACGCGCTTCGCGGTCACGCGACCGGTGCAAGCGTTCTTCGAAGAGGAAATCTTTCCGATGGTGCGCCAAGCGAGCTTCTTGGATATCGTGCTCGCTTCGGCCGCCGCGGGTTTCGCTGAAGAGCTCTTGTTTCGCGGCATGCTCATGCCGCGTATGGGACTCGTGGCGTCGAGCTTGCTGTTCGGTTTTCTCCACGGCCCTGAATACAAACTCTGGCCGATGGCGCTGTGGGCGTCGATTGTGGGGCTCGGCTTCGGCGTTTTGTACGACGAAACGTCGAATCTCGCAATCCCGATGGTGGTTCACGGCCTGTATGACGCCCTGGCGCTGACCTATATCCGCTTGACGCCGCCGAAGACAGATGCCTAGTGTGACGGACATGCAGCCCCTTGCTTTTGCGAAGACCGAAACGCACGGAAACGACTTCATCGTCGTCCCGGAGAAAAGTGTTCGAGAAGCTGCGCCGGATCTCGCGCGTGCGATGTGCGACCGCTTGCGGGGCGTCGGTGCTGACGGGCTGATCTTGTTCCGCGCCGACGGCGAGCGCTTCGTGATGAAAATCATCAACTGCGATGGCTCGCCGGCCGAAATATCCGGAAACGGGCTCCGGTGTCTCGGCGCCTATTTGAGCCATGCGGGCCTCGCAACCGGTCCGGAGATCGAAGTCTTGACCGGCGCGGGCCTCTTGACGTTAACGTCGCTCGGGCAGAACCACACGACCTTTCGCTTTCGCGCCGACATGGGGCCGCCGCGAGAGATTTTGACCGGGGTTCAGCTCGCTGTCGGCGACGAGACTTTCGTGGCGACAACGCTATCGATGGGGAACCCGCACTGTGTTGTGTTCGCCGAGCGCTCGAGACTTCGCGACATCGGTCCAATCCTGGAGAGCCATCGGAACTTCCCGGACAAAACCAATGTGGAGCTCGTCGAGCCGATCGATGGCCGCGCGATCCACATGGCCATCTGGGAGCGAGGCGCGGGCGAGACGGCATCCTCGGGAACGGGCTCAGCCGCCGCCGCCGTCGCGTCGATCGTAAACGAGCTCGTAGAAAGCCCGGTCCAGGTACACTGTCCTGGAGGCATGATCGACGTCAAGTGGAAACAAGGCGAGAGCGTTACCGTCACCGGAGACGCGTCGGTCGTAGCCGAAGGGCACTACTTCATCGATTGGAGAACAGCATGAAGAAACTACTGACCATCGGCATTCTCAGCTTCGCCATGGGTTTTCAGAGCCTTGAGAGATCCTGAATGCTGTCTGGCGCTCGTTGATCTCGAAATCTTTGTTCGAACAAAAGAAGCTCTGGCTTGAAAGCTTCCGCTTCCGCGATCGCGGCTAGCAGGTCGCCGCTCTCGCCCAAGGCTCTCACGCTTCGATAACGAAGCTCGAAGGGCGCGAGCTCTGCGGGCGTGGCGCCGCGGGATCCTGCGATCGAGAGCAAGCCTTCGAGCTCGCCGAGACAGCGCGTGAGCTTTCTCGCAAAGATTCTCTTTTTCATGGTCGATTGCCTGAAGGCTTCGTCCGCGTGCTCTACGGCTTCGCCGGCGAGGAGGATGGCGTCGCGGTAGGCCTTGTCCTCCGCCGCGAGGCGACGGGCCTGTGCGAGCGCTGCCTCGGCGCTTGCGAGCGACTCAGCGGCAAAGAGGGCAGCATCCGACGCCCGAGCGACCTCGACTCGTGCCGCGGCCATGTCCAGCTCTTGACTAGGTGGCTGCGCGCAGCCTACGGCTAAAACGATCCACGCAAAGGTGCAAAGTCGCGAAGGTGTTCTGAGAACCATTTCTAGTTTTTGCGTCGAAGTGTTTTGCGATACTTCGCGAGGACACGGTTGACGAGCGTCTTCGTCTCTCCCAGATAAGCGCGGTAGTTGACGCAGTCCTCGATTTCTTTTGGGCGGAGGTGCTTGCGCACGATCGGGTGCGCTCGCCCGGCGTCGGCAAAAGAGGCTTCGCTACGTCGCGCTTCGTCCGAGAGCTCTTTCACGATGGTATGGGCGCGGTCTCTTCCGACCGCAATGGCGAGCTTCATGAGGAGCGCCTCGGAGCACACGAACCCCCCGGCGCGCTCGAGGTTGCGCTCCATATTGTCCGGCTTGACGATCAAATTCGCGAGAACGCGTTCGGTGAGCGCGAGCTGCGCGTCGACGAGCAAACAGCTTTCCGGCACGAACTTCCATGCCGTCTCGCCCTGGCGATGGTCGTCCTCCCACTCGGCGTGAATGTAGTCGAGCGCGGGGAGCACGTTCGAGCGCAGGAGTCGCCCGAGAAAAACGACCGAGCCGGAAGCGACTGGGTTTTGTTTGTGGGGCATCGCCGAGCTTCCGACCTTGCCATCGGTAAACTCTGTCACTTCGTCGATGTCGGTTTGCTGCAAGTTGTAGATGTTCTGCGCGATCTTGCCGAGGGTGGCGGAGAGCATCCCGAGGTTGACGACGAACTCGGCGAGGCGATCGCCGGCCGTTTTTACGGGGATGTCGGCTACGCCGAGCCCTAGGCGCTTCATCAGCTCTTTGTGGATGCGCAGTCCTTTGGGGCCGAGCGAGGCGAGAGTGCCGACCGCGCCGCCGAACTCGCCCACGAGAACGCGCTTCTTGGATTCTCGGAGCCGGTCTTGTTGGCGCAGGATCTCGTCGAGCCAGACGGCCGCTTTGAAGCCGAAGGTCACCGGTAGCGCGTGCTGCCCGTGCGTGCGTCCCGCCATGATGGTGTCGCGATGTTCGTCGGCAAGGCCTGCGAGCAAACGCGCCACCGACGCGAGGTTATTCTCGATGATCCCGTAGGAATCTTTGACCTGGATGGCGATTCCCGTGTCGAAGATGTTCTTGCTCGTCGCGCCCCAGTGCACGTAGCCGGCCGATCGCGGGGACAGTCGGCGTCTCAGACCGTCCACGAGCGGGACGACGGGATTCCAGGTCTGGTCGAACGCTCGTTTCAGGGCTCGCAGATCTAGATTTTCGATCCGCGCTTGTTGCTTTATCTCTCTCGCGGCTTTTTGGGGAACGATGCCGAGCTCAGCTTCGACCTCGGCGAGCGCGACTTCGACGTCGAGCCATCGCTGGAGGGTGGCGCGATCGTTCCAAAGCTCCCGCATCGCGGCGCTTCCGAAGCGATCCTTGAAATAGAAAGAGTCGAAGACGGTCGATGGCATCGAGACAATCCCTAGCGCCTAGGCCCTGACGTCAGGACTCTTGCTCGCGCACCGCGGAGACTTTCTTCTCCATCTCTCTCTCGAGGCGCGCTTTCTCTTTGGACACCTCGGCGCGAAGCAGCTCGAGCTCTTCCATCGAGCCAACGGCCCGCATCTTGGCCCCTTGCTGGATCTCGAACTCTGCAATTTTCGCGCGGCAACGGCTACGAATGTCGGCAATCTCGGCCTCTGCTTGTCCGTGAGTTTCGTTTCTTCGAAGCCGTCCGCGCGAAGTTTCTCCATCGCGAGCTCGACGGCGGATTTGGGTACATCGTCGTCTGACATGGTTGTGTGTCTCCTGCTCTGAGAGATTCGGCCCGATGATATACTACCGCCCCTCGAAAGGAGATAACGGATGGCCGAAATCACTGTGCTCAACAACGGACCTCTGCGGGTGAAGGGTGACCTGAGCGTGAAGGACGCCCAGGGGAACAGCTATGACCTCAAGGGCCGCGATGCAATCTCACTTTGCCGTTGTGGGCACTCCGAGAACAAACCTTTTTGTGACGGAGCGCATAACCGACAGGGTTTCGCGCACGAATCCGAAGCGTTTGACCTTCCAGAACCCAAAGCCTGAAGGGAGCTGACCATGGTAGAGATTCCGTTGGATTATCACGACATCCTGGACAAAAAGGCCTTCGTGCATCTCGCGACGAAGATGAAGGACGGAAGTCCACAGGTGAGCCCGGTATGGGCCGAGCGTGACGGCAACACCATCATCATCAACTCGGCCAAGGGCCGTATCAACTCGGCCAAGGGCCGTCTCAAAGACCGGAACATGCGCGCTGATGATCGGGTAGCGCTCTCGGCGACGGACCCCCACAATCCCTACCGCGCGATCATGATCCGCGGCCGTGTCACAAAGTTTACCGAAGAAGGCGCTGAGGAGCACATCGATTCTCTTGCCAAGAAATATCTGGACAAAGACAAGTACCCCTATCGACAGTCGGGTGAAGTTCGAGTGAAATATTTCATCGAGCCTCTCAAAGTCGCGACGATGGGATAGGCGTGATGCGCTGGGTTTGGTTCAGCGTCAGCCTGCTCGCGGCCGTGTCCGCGGGCGCCCAGACCATCGTTCTCACGAACGCGAATGTCATCGACGGCATTAACGATGCGCCCACGATGGGACGCGCGGTCGTCATTCGCGACGGTCGCATCGCCGCCGTTGTCCCGGCACCCGACGCGCCGAGTGCGGGTGTCGTTCATGACCTTCGCGGTAAATACCTGCTGCCCGGCCTCATCGACGGCCATGTGCATATCGGCAATACGCGACAGGCGCTCAAAGCTCTTCGAACCGGCGTCACGACCGTTCGAAGCATGGGGACCGGCAACTATGCGGATATCGGGCTTCGGGAGCTTGCCGAAAAAGGTGTCATCGAGTCTCCCGAGATTCTAGCGGCCGGCTATCACGTGCGCAGCCACCCTTCCGAGGCGATGTTCATCAACGACCCGAGCCTTTCGGATTTGTGGTCCGGTGTAAAGGGCGCCGACGCTTACCGTCGCGTTACCGCCGCCAACCTGGAGCGCGGCGTTGAATGGATTAAGATCACTTCGACCGAGCGCGCGGTTCTTCCCGATACGGATCCCCGCAAATAGACGATGACGCTCGCCGAGATCGAAGCGGTCGTCGACGAAGCGACGAATCGCGGTGTGCCCGTGGCCAGCCACGCCCATGGCGACGAAGGCGGCCGCGCGGCCGTTCTCGGCGGCGTTCGCAGCATCGAGCACGGAACCTATCTCAGCGAGGAGACGCTCCGCCTGATGGCGGAGCGCGGGGCTTATCTCGTCCCGACGGTGGCGGTGGTTCAAGACCTCATGGATGCCGGCGGCGACTATGACGATCCGGTGCTTCAAGTGCGCGGCCGGCACATGCTTCCGCGCTTGATGGAAGTCGTGCAAACGGCGCACCGACTCGGCGTTTCGATCGTCGCGGCCACAGATACAGGATATGGCCCCGACAGCACGCTCACGTTGCAGCACGATATCGAGATGTTGACGAAGTGCGGCTTGTCACCGATGGAGGCCATCCAAGCAGCAACGCGCGTGGCCGCCGAGCTCGCGGGTATCGAGGACCGCACCGGCTCGATCCAGCTGGGGCTCGAAGCCGACCTCATCGTCGTCGAACAAAACCCGCTCGAGAACATCCTCTCTCTCCAGGATGTGCTCATGGTCGTGAATAACGGGAAAGTGGTGCTCGACCGCTTGAGCTTCGCTCTCGAATAAACATGCGGGGCCTATCCCGTATCGAAGAGCCTTTCGTCCTCAACGGGATGCTGTCGCTGCTCGTGGCGACGGTCTGGCTTTTCTGGCGTCACAACCTTCTGCTGCAATATTTCTATTTCGACCAGCTGCTCGCGCTGACTCATCTAGTAACACTCGGCTTTCTGTCGTCGCTCATGATGGGCGTGCTCTATCGGTTCGTGCCGACTTTTCTCCACGTGGAGCCGGCGTCGATCCGCGTTGCGCGCTTTCAGTTCGTCTTCTACGCCATCGGTAGCTGGGGAATGATCACGCATTTCTGGATGGGCGAATCGAAGGGCGTGAGCTGGTCGACTTTTCTCGTCTTCCTCGCGAGCGTTCTTCAGCTCTGGAATTTCCGCGCTCTCTTCCAATCGTCCGGAAGACGGCTTTGGGTGGGGCGCTTCGTGGCGTCCGCGCTCGTCTTCTTCCTGCTCGCGGCGAGCGTGGGCGTTCTGCTCGGCCTACTCAAAGGCTATGACGTGAGAACGCCCGGGCTCGCCGCGCAGTTCATTGATAACGTTTTCGCCCACGCGCATCTCGCAGCGATCGGCTGGGTGCTCACGATGATCCTGGGCATCGAGCTCCAGCTCGTTCCGTCCACTTTCGGCGACCGGCGCGGTTTGCCTATACGCTTCACGCTCTTGTGGGTTGGCACACTTGGCGTGGCCTTTGCTTTTTTCACGGGACGAAGCGTGGCGCCCTTTGCTGTTATGCTCGCGATCTTCTGCGGCTGGCACATGTGGGGCCCGCTACGTTCCTTTTGGAAGGGCAAGTCCCGTGAGTGGGAGCTTCTGCCGTTGACGCTTCTCATGATCGCTGCCGGCTTGGGCGTAGCACTCGCTTTGGGCTGGCCGTCGCCGACCGATCCGCTACGAGGCCGCGTCCAGCTCGCTTACGGCTTTCTCGGCATCATCGGCTTCATGGTGCTATCCGTCGTCACCGTCGCCTTCAAGCTATTCCCCATGTGGGTATGGAAAGAACGCTTCCAGAAAGAGTTCGGAAAACGGCCGGTCCCCGGGATGAAAGAGCTCCATAGCGAGCGCCTCCGCACCGCCGCCAACATCGCCCTGTTCTCCGGAGCTCTGATCTCCGCCATCGGCATCGTCCAAGCCAACGAGACTGTCCTGGCCGTTTCGACGACGCTCGTTTTGGCAGGTGTTGTCTGCTTCCTGGCCAACTTCGTAAGAGTCGCCCGCTGGGATCTCCTGAAAAAGGACTACGAGCCCACGGAAGCCGACTGGGCCAAGTTCAAGAAGATGTTCCCGGAGGCAAGCTCTTCAAAAAGTCCGCGCGAAGATCTGCGTCCTCGCTGAATTTGCCCGTGAAGTGCCGGGTTACGGCGCGTGTACCCGCGCGCGTAACACCGCGCGCCGTCATGCAGGTTTGATCGGTGTCGAGCACGACCGCGGTGCCGGCTGCGTCGAGATGTTCCATGAGAGCTTCCGCGATCTGCCGAGTGACCGTTTCCTGAATTTCCAGGCGATGGGCAAAACAATCCACGAGCCGCGCGAGGCTCGAAAGCGACGCGAGTTTCTGTCCCGGAACATAGGCGACATGCGCGCGCCCGTGGAAGGGAAGCAAGTGATGCGGGCACATCCCGTGAAACGGCACGTCTTTCACGAGCACGGTCTCGGTGGCGCCCGCGACGCCTTTTGAAGCGTAGGCCGTCTTCAGGATCTCGGCTGGTTCGGCGTCGTAACCGTCGATGAAGGATTCGTTCCAAGCCCTCGCGACGTTCTCCGGCGTCCCTCCGAGCTCGGTGCCTTCCACGTCGAGCCCGCAAGCGTCCAGGAAAGAGCGGACCGCTTGGCGCATCGCCGAGAGGCGATCAGTGGGATCCGTTTTCGCCAAGGGACTCTCCGCGATAGATCACGGCGCTGTCATTCGTCTCGTAGAGCTGCATTTCCTTGAGACCGGGAAGTCGGGGCTCGAGTCTATCCCACATCCACATGACGACGTTCTCCGCGGTGGGGTTATCGAGGACCTGGTTGAGATCGTTGTGGTCGATGTCGCGAAGGACGTGCTCTTGGACGAGCTCCTTCACTTTGCCGAAGTCGATGGAGAGCCCGGTTTTGGGGTCGACGGGCCCTTCGGCGAAAACGAGAAGTTTGTAGTTATGCCCGTGCGTGTGGAAGCACGGGCCCTCGTAATAGGGAAGTCGATGTGCGGCGGTGAAATTAAACTCGACGCGAAGGATCACGTTCGCGGGGCGTCTCAGACGCCAATGACCTGGGCCGTGACGCTGCGCTCACGCGGCCCGTCGAGCTCCGCGAAGAGGATGCTCTGCCATTGACCGAGATGAATTTTTCCTTCTGCGATCGGGAGCGTGACGTTGTTCCCGAGTACGAGTGCCCTGATATGGGCTTCCGCGTTCTTACGCTCGCAATCCGAGCAATCCTCGCAATTGTGAAGGTAGCCATGGTCCTTGTTCGCGATCCGCTCGAGGAAATGCTTGACGTCGGCCATGAGCGCGGCCTGGAACTCGTTGATGAAGACCGCCGTCGTCGTGTGGAGTGTCGAAATGATGAGGAACCCCGCTTTGACACCCGAGGTTTTTACGAGGTCTTTGATGCGGTCGGTGACGTTGAAGAGCTCAACGGGGGAGTTGGTGACGACCTTCAGCGTGCGTGAGAGCATTTTCAGCGTACCGCCCAGCTCCTGCACGGAGTCATCTGTCGACCGGAACGCGTCCGCCTCGAGGGCATAGCTCGCGCCGCCTGAACCATTAGCTCCGTTCGACCCGTGGGGTCTTTCGGATGTCTGGGCGGATGTCTGGGCTGATATCGAGGCGTTCATAGTGTGCTCCTCGCGGAGGTCGGTGCTCGGCCCGTTTTCGCCGTAAGAGTCATTCATAGTCATTCCACTCACCAGTTACTATTCGAGAATCGGCGGAGTTTCGCAAGCGAGATCGCGCGCGAGCGTGAAACCTTCGGTTCCATAGTCGAGGGTGCGGTCCTGAGCGATCGCGAGCGTTTTCACGTCGGTAACGACATCAACGCCCTCCATGGACAAGAAAACGTCCTGCTCGCCAGGGCTGTCGAAGGCCAAGCCGACGTCGAGCACTCCCTGGGCACTGCGCTCCGCGAAAAGCCGGACCGTACCCCGTGCGTGATCGCCCGATTTCATGATTTGTCGAATTTTGGCTTGGGCGCGGTCAGAGAGCCGCAGGCAGTCGTGATTCATTGCAGTCCTGTCCCGGGGGTTTCGGTACCTATTTCACTCGAACTCAAGGCTACCAAAACGGTTACTCTAGTACAGCGGAGTCCCGGGCGCAAGGCCCTACGCGTCACCTCTTGTCTTCGCGAATCGGCCCGTGTTAGCGTCGTCCCGATGTTGAGCGCGTCTTTCCTCGAGAAGCTCAGGGGCTCCCTCCGCCCGGAGGCGGTTCTCAGCGAACCGCACCACGTGCTCGTGTACGAATGCGACGGGAGCACTGCCTTCAAGTCGACGCCCGATGCCGCCGTGCTACCGCGCACGACGGAAGAGGTCGCCGCCGTCGTCCGGCTTTGCTCTGAGGAAAAGGTCCCCTTCGTGGCCCGGGGCGCGGGCACGGGCCTGTCGGGTGGTGCGATCCCGCGCGAGGGTGGCGTCGTCATCTCGCTCGCCGGAATGAACCAGTTCCTCGACCTCGACCTCGACAATCGCGCCGCTCTGTGTCAGACGGGCATCGTCAATCTCGAGATTTCTCGGGCCGTGGCCCCGCACGGGCTCTATTTCGCCCCGGATCCCTCGAGCCAGTCGGCATGCACTCTTGGTGGAAACATCGCCGAGAACTCGGGCGGACCTCATTGCTTCAAATACGGCGCGACCACCGCGCACATTCTCGGACTGACGGTCGTGATGCCGGATGGAGAGATCGTGAACCTCGGCGGACCGCGCGATACGGTCGGCTACGACCTCGTGGGTGTGTTCGTGGGCTCCGAAGGGACCTTCGGGATTGCGACTGAGGCGCTCGTCCGTTTGATGCCGGTGCCGGAAACCGTGAAGACTTTCCTCGCGCCGTTTCGGAGCATGGAGGTTGCCTGCGAGGCGGTGTCGGACGTCGTCGCTATCGGGATCGTCCCCGCTGCGCTCGAGATGCTCGACCGTGCGACCATCGAGGTCGTGGAGGCGAGCGTCGTTGCGGCGGGCTATCCCACCGATGCGGAGGCGGTCCTGCTCGTCGAGCTCGACGGCGCCGCGCACGGCATGGAGCGCATGGAGCGCGAGATTCGGGACATTTGCATGCGCCGGGGCGCGGCGTCTTTCACGGTGGCGCGCGACGAAGAGGAACGCGCGCGTCTTTGGCTCGGGCGCAAAGCCGCTTTCGGCGCGATGGGTCGACTGTCGACCGACCTCTACGTTCAGGACGGGGTCGTCCCGCGGTCGCGGCTTCCGGAGGTGCTCGTCAAAGTCGGGGAGATTGCGGAGCGCCACTGGATTCGTGTAGCGAACGTGTTCCATGCGGGCGACGGGAACCTGCATCCGTGCATCCCTTATGACGGCCGCGACGCGGATGAGCGCGAGAGGGTGCTCGAAGCCGGGCGCGAGATTATCGAGCTTTGTGTTGCGGTTGGTGGATCCATCAGCGGCGAGCACGGTATCGGGACGGAGAAGTCGAGCTACATGGGGCTCTTGTTCTCGGAGCAGGACCTGGATCTCATGAGCGCCTTGCGCGACGTTTGGAATCCCGAAGGCCTCTGCAATCCTGGAAAGCTTTTTCCGACCTCTCATGGATGTGGCGAGGCGGCGAGCCTTCCGAGCGTCGCTGCCATGCCCGGGGCATGGATTTGAACGAGCTTCCCGACACGCTCCGCGCGCGAGCGCCGAACGGGAACGACCCCCGTGTCGACGGCCTCGTGCCTTCCCTCGTGCTCGAGCCTGAGGACGCCGCCGCGATGGCCGAAGCGCTCGTGCTCTGCCATCAAGAGTCGATGGCGGTGATCCCGATTGGTGGAGGAACGCGCCTCGAGCTCGGCAACGTTCCGAGCCGGCTCGACGCTTATCTCATGACATCGGGCTTGAGGGGAATTGAGATTGACGAGCACATACCCGGCGATTTCACCATGGCGGTGCGCGCCGGCACGACACTCGGCGAGACCCAGAGATATTTGAAAGAATTCCGTCAGTACCTGCCCCTCGACGTGCCGCATCCCGACGAAGCCACCATTGGAGGCATCTTCGCGCTCGGCGAGCCGGGCCAACGCCTGCGGCCAGGCGCCCGCCCGCGCGATCTTCTGCTGGGCTTCGAGGGCGTACTCGCGGATGGAACGCCGTTCAAAGCCGGCGGCCGGGTCGTCAAGAATGTCGCGGGCTATGAGCTGATGAAGCTCTTCGTCGGCTCCGCCGGAACGCTCGCGGTCATGACGCGGGCCTTTCTCCGGCTCAGGGCTCTGCCGGAGGAGGTCGCGACCGTCGCGATTCGGGCCCGTCGCCCGCGCAGCATCGCCGCCGCATGGCGTGAGGTTCGAAGCTTGCCGCTCGCGCCGGAAATGGCCGTGGCCTTGAACCCCACCTGTGCCGAGAGCCACGGCTTGCATGAGTGGAATCTTCTTCTTCGCTTCGAGGGGCTTCACGAAGAGACGCGCGGCGCGCTCCATGACGTTCGCGAACGGTTCGAGGCCGAAGTCTTGCCGGATGACAAGGATCCTTGGGACGCGATCCGCGATTTCCCGAAGAGCGACGCCGCACTCGTGCTGCGGGGCCAAGCGGCGCCCGCACGGACGATCCCGCTCGCGGAAAGCTGGCAAGATGGAGGTGCCCTCATCGCTTATCCGGATACGGGAATCGTCTACAGCCAAACGACGGACCCAGAGGCGCTTTCCGACCGGCGCGCACGGGCGGAAGAGAACGGCGCCGCCGTCGTGATCGAGAAAGCGCCGCTAGAAATGAAACAAGAGCTCGACGTCTATGGAGAAACGCCCGGAGGCTTCGAGCTCATGAGACGTATCAAGGAGAAGCTGGACCCGAAGAATATTCTTTCACCCGGGCGCTTTGTTGGCAGAATATGATGATCGAAAGCTCTCTCTATAAAAAGACGCTGTCCTGCGTGCATTGAGGCTTGTGTTTGCCGGCGTGCCCGGCATACGAAGCCGACCCGCGTGAGTCGCTCGCGCCGCGGGGGCAGGTCTATAACGTGCGCGCGATGCTCGAAGGCCGTCTACCGTTGACGGAGGGTCTCGCGGCGGAGATCTATGGGTGCCTCGCCTGCCGTGGGTGCGAGACCGTGTGTCCCGCCGGGGTTCCTGTCGGCTCGATCATGGAGGAGGCGCGTGGGCTGATTACCCAAGAGGCAAAAGAGAGCGCGTGGCTCCGTTGGACCAAACGGATTTTGCTCGGCGGCGTGCTCGCCCATCCGTGGCGGCTTTCGTTGTTCATGGCGCTCGCCCGATTCGGCGAGGCGCTCGGGGCAAGGCGGATTGTCGCCATGTTGTCGCCGACACTGGCCGAACGCCAAGCTCTGCTCCCCGCGATCCCGAAGCGCAGCTTTTTGCCGGAGCGTCTGATGCCGTCGGGCGAGCCGCGCGGCCGGGTGGCACTGTTCTCTGGCTGCATCGCTGCCCATCTTTTCGGCGACGTCAACGAAGCGACAGCGCGCGTGCTTCAGCGAAACGGCTACGAGGTCGTCGTGCCCATGGCACAAACATGCTGCGGCGCGCTGCATCTTCATAACGGCCTTCCGGAAACGGGCCGCGAGCTGGCACGGAAGAACATCGAAGCGTTCGGCGATGTCGAGGCGATCGTCGTCAATGCCGCGGGGTGCGGCGCGGCGCTCACGGAATATGGCGAGCTTCTCGAAGGCGACGCGCTCGCGAAAGATTTTGCGGCGCGCGTGGTCGACGTTTCGGCTTTCCTCGTCCGCGAGGGATTCGAAGCGCCCAAGGCGTCGGCGTCGACGCGCGCGAAGCGTGTCGCTTACGACGCGCCGTGCCATCTCTTCCACGCGCAAGGTGTGAAGAGCGAGCCGAGAGAGCTTCTATCGCAAATACCTGGTGTCGAGCTCGTGGACTATCCGAACTCGGAGCGTTGCTGCGGAAGCGCGGGCATCTACAACGTGACGCATTACGACATGTCGATGGACGTGCTTGAGAGCAAGATGAAGGACATCGTCCCCGCGCGACCGGACGTCATTGCGACGGGGAATCCCGGATGTCACATGCAGCTTACGGAAGGCGTGCGCCGCGCGGCGCTCCGTGCGGAGGTGGTGCACCCGGTGGTTCTTTTGGATCGGGCTTACCGCGAAGAGGAGCGAGGCTAGACTGAAGTTCCCTGCGGGCGGCGACCCAAGTCGACCCCGTTGAGTCGTTCCGGGCTGACTGAATCGCGGCGTCGCGGCTCAACCGCTAAGACTTGAAAAAGCGCTTTCCGGGTGAGCAGCAACCTTCTGTTCAGTCGCAGCCGCATGCAATGACGAGCGCGCGGCAAACTCTCGCCATTTTGTCGGTGGTTACGGAACCCACGAACCGAACGAGCTCGTGCTGGGTGACGGTGAAGAGATTACACAAGTTCACGCACGAAGGCTTCTTCAATCCTTCGTCTACGCCGACTTCAACCTCCGTTGGTGCGCCGCGAAGCGTCGACGTGACCGCTACTACGGTTACGGTATGCAAAGACCGAATGAGCGACGGTCGGCTGAGGACGAGAACGGGACGCCGTTTGTCCGGCTTGGGCCGGTCCAGAAGCCAAAGCTCGCCTCGGTTCAGTCTTCGGGCCATGCCTGAGCGCCCACGAGATCCGCCACCTCGTTCAGCATATCGTCTGCACAACCTTCATAGGCACGGCTGATCTCGTCATCAATCTCCCGGCGCCTCTTAGCTTTGAGATAGACCTCAATGGCCGAACGAATAAAAGCTGACCGGCCCCGCTCGTGCACTTCCGAGTCTCGGTCGATTCGCTTCAAGAGGTCTTCGTCCATCGACACTTGTATGGCTTGCATCGGCATGTTGGTATTAGACCACATGATTATGTGGTTTTTTCTATTGTATCATGCCCCTGACCCCGGACGGACCGTCTACCCACGCCATCTAGACGGTCGGGAACGGAATCATCTCCGAGCCCAGAAGTGTGCCGTCGCGAGTCACGAGGGGAATGTTCTCGACGACACTCGTAGCAGCGATGAGCTCGTCGGCGGGGTCGCTGCGGATATCCAAACGGCAGCTCTGACGACAGATTTCCAGTGTCAACGGCCACGTGTGGATGCGTCTCAAAGTTCGTTGGACCTTGGGCTGTTCGAGGTCGAGATGAATGCGGCCGAGTTGCACAAGTTTCGAGAGCTCCCATAGAACGATGGCGGAGATGCTCCAGGGATTCTCGGAAAGCAGAGTTTGCTCCGCTTTCTCGAGCTTTCCGGCGAGGGCGAAGATCAAAATATGAGTATCAAGATTCAGCATTCCATGTCACGCCCGTAGAAAGAATGTTTCCCTGTACCTCGATTTCGTTTTTCAGGCTACCAATCAGGTGAGCGGAGTCCGCCTGGATGGGGATCAGCTTTGCGACGGGCTTTCCATGTTTCGTCACGACGATACCCTCTGGTCCGACCTCGTCGAGAATCGCCAGGCACCTCTCCTTGAATTGAGCCGCTCCAATGGTCTTTGCACTCATAGCATTGAATTTACCATAAGTCATATTATATGGCTAGTCTTTATTTATGGCTTGTTTCGAAAAGGAGAGGCCCGAAGTCATCAAGTTCAGCCCGGAGGGCGCTATTCCGGAACACCGATCTCGTCGTCGTCGTTGACACCGTCGTCGCACGCTACCTCGATTGTGGAGTCGCAGAGGCAGTTTGCACAAGACTCAGATCTTATATGGAGCGCGTTCGAGTTTATCGACCCCGCGACTACCAGACGACTTCGACGCCCGCGGCATCGGCAATGCTCGGATCTCGGGTCACGAGTGGCAGCCCGAAGACGACAGCGGTCGCCGCGATGAGGCGATCGCCACGCTCCTTGATAGCGTATAACTCTTCCGCTTTGAGAACGACGTCCAAACTGAGATCGAGCGCGATGAAGTACGGTGACGACAGCAGCTGGTCGCACCACGTGGCGAACCCGCCTCGAAGCTCGATGACGCCACGGCGTGACGCTTCGGCGACCTCGACGAGTGCCATGGTTGGGATGTAGATCGCCGCGCCACCCGCATCGGTGCGCTCGAAATGTTTCTTCGCCTTTCTACCGAGCTTGCGATGCCGTTTTGTTGCATACCAAATCAATGCGTGGCTATCGGTGACCGCTAACTCTGAGGACGAGCTAGTACTCATCGACTTTGGCGGATGAACGCGTAGTCTGATCTTGTTTGACGTCTAGGAGCGCTTGCTCGAGCTCATCGTCCGTTAACGCGCTGCTCATGCTGCCCGCTAGCCTGAACGCGCTATCGGCCCGCCGCGCGGCGGCGGCCACGAGCGCTTCGAGATAGCGTAAGCGCCCCTCAGTGATGAGCGCTAGCCGCTCCTCCATGTCTCGATGCTCGATGAAGACGACTCTGCTCGGTGAGCGGCGCAGATATCTGGCGAGCTCCGGCAACCGGGCGCGCGCCTCGGAGATGTTTATACTTCGTGGCATGACGACGCTATTGTACAACATGTAGTACAGGTTTGTAATCTCTCACGGACGAGTCTCTCGATCATCGATTGGCGCGCTTCTACGCGTCGAGTCCATTTTGCCCGGGTGGCGAAACGCGATGTCGGGACGACTGGGCCCGCGATCTCCACCATTTTTCGGAATAGACTCGGAGACGATGGCGAGAATCCGTCACTCTTCGGGACCACTACGGATTGACGTTTTTATCGATAATCCGCGCCCGTCAGGCTGGTCAACGTGGATTGTTGCCACGCGCGCAGCCGACGCGCCATTTCCTCGAGGATCTCGGGTTGGCTGGCGGCCAAGTTGGCAGACTCAGCGGGATCGTCGCGCAAGTTGAATAGCTCTGTTCCCGATCCCTTGGAACCGTCGATGACGAGCTTGTAGTCGTTGTCGAGAATGACGCGAGGGCCGGCAAAGTCGCGTGCGTCGATCGCTGGATAATGGAGGTTCTGAAAGTTGCGTGTGGGCTAGACCACCTCAAGGCTTCAGAATCAGCTTCCCGCTGGTCTTTCGTCCCTCGAGCAAGCGATGTGCTTCCGGCGCCTCTGCGAGCGGAAGCTCGCGATCGATGGCGACGTCGAGCTCGCCCCGCTCGACCCAGCCGACAACGGTACCGGCGCGCTCGAGAAGCTCGTCGCGGTCGAGCATGTAATGCCCGAGCGTCGGCCTTGTTACGAAGAGCGACCCGCCCGCGCCGAGCTTGGCAAGATCGAACGGCGGGACCGGCCCGCTCGATTGCCCGTAGAGCGCAAGCACGCCGCGCGGGCGCAGACAGCGCAAGCTCTTCTCGAACGTCGTCTGCCCGACCGAGTCGTAAACCGCGTGCAACCCTTCGCCGCCGGTCGCCTCCCGTACAGCCGCCTCGAAATCCTCTTCCGTATAGCGAATAACGACGTCAACCCCCGCACCCTTTGCCGCTTCCGCCTTGGCTTCTGTCGACACCGTGCCGAAAACCTGTGCGCCGCGCCGCTTCGCCATTTGCGTGAGCAAAAGCCCGACCCCTCCCGCGGCCGCATGTACGAGCACACGGTGGCCGGCCTCGATAGGAAACGTCGCATGCGAGAGATAGTGGGCGGTCATCCCTTGAAGCATGATCGCGGCCGCGAGCGAGCTCGAGACGCCGTCGGGCACGGGCACGAGCTTCCACGCCGGCACGACCGCCATCTCGGCATAGGCCCCCGGCGTCATAGCGTAAGCCACACGATCCCCCGGCCGAACCCCGCTGACATCCTCGCCAACGGACTCCACCACCCCCGCCGCCTCCCGCCCCAACGTAAATGGCGTCTTCTGCGGATAGAGCCCCGTCCGATGGTAGATATCGATGAAGTTGACCCCGCTCGCCTCAATCCGAAGGAGTGCTTCCCCCGACCCAGGCTCCGGCGTAGCGATATCGTCGATCTGGAGCGCGTCCGCGCCCCCCGTCTGGTGCACCCGAATAGCTTTCATAGCGCGAGATTATAGCAAGCGGGCACCCCACCCCTCCCGCACAAGTTGCTGCATCCGGGCCAGTTTGCTAGCATAGCCTGTTTGCGCTGCCCGAGAGGTGTGCAAACGAAAGATCCAGCATGGCGAATCTTCCTCTGGCGAACATCTTCAACCGCAAAACCCGCACCACGGTCGGTATCCTTGCGGTAGCTCTAGGTGTGGCGCTCTTGCTCGTGCTCGTGGGGCTTGCGAATGGGAGCCTCGAGGAGACCGCCGAGCGCATCATGAATGTCGGTGCCGATGTTCTCTTTCAACCTCCGGATTCTTCGCCGTTTCTCGCGTTGAGCGCCGGCGTTCTCTCGGAGCGTCTTGGCGAGAAGCTTCTCGAAGTTCCCGGCGTGGGTTCGGTGGCGCCCATACTCATCGGTTCGCTCACCAAGGTAAAAGGGCAGAGCAAGATCGTCATGATGTTCGGCGTGGACGAAGCGTCATATAGCGAAGTCGGCGTGGGCCTCGAGATCTTGGAGGGCCGCGGCCTGGAAAGACCGCTCGATCTCGTCGTCGACACCGTCCTCGCCGCGGCGGACAATATCGTTATCGGCGAGAAGATGACCATCATGAACCGGGAGTTCGTCGTCTCCGGCATTTGTCGGGCGGGCGCGGGCGTGCGCGTTTTCATGTCCATCACGGACATGCAAGAGGCGACGGCACAAATCGGGAAGGCGTCGTTTTTCTTCATCAAAGCCGCCGAGGGTGTTTTGGTGGACGACGTGAGCGCGTCGCTCAAAGAACAATTCGAAGGCTACAAAGTGACGGCGCTCGCGGGTTTTTCGGAAGCGATGAGGGAGAATGCGCTCGGGCTCAAGGAGTTCATCCGCGCGCTCTCGATCTTCGCGGCGCTCATCAGCTATCTCGTGATCTTGCTCGCGATGTATACGACCATCATCGAGCGCACGCGCGAGATCGGGATTCTCAAAGCACTCGGGGCGAGCAAGACCTATATCATTCGTCTCGTCATGGTGGAGTCGTTTTTCATCTGCGTGATGGGCGTCGTTGTCGGCTTTCTGTTTTCTTTTCTCGGTCGCTGGGCCATCATCACGTTTTTTCCCACGCTTTCCGTGGATTTGAATCCTCAATGGTTAGCGATGTCGGCAATCCTGGGCATCACCGGAGGACTCTTGGGGGCGCTCTATCCCGCCTATCGAGCGGCGAAGCTCGATCCGGTGGAAGCGCTAAATTTTGAGTAGACTCGATATCCAGAATCCATGCCGCAACGCGCCGCCATTCTGAAGACCGTAGCCCTCCGGAAGGTCTACCGGACCGGCTCCCTCGATGTGCCCGCTCTTCAGGGCATCGACATCGAGATCAAAGAGGGCGAGTTCGTCTCGATCATGGGTCCTTCCGGCTGCGGCAAAACGACGCTGCTTCAGATTCTAGGTGGCTTGTCGAGCCCCACTTCGGGCCACGTCTTCGTGGACGGTATCGACCTCGCCGACGTTTCCGATTCCGAGCGCACGCGAATACGCTGCAAGAAGATAGGCTTCGTCTTTCAACGGTTCAACCTTCTTACGACGCTCACTGTGCAAGCGAATATCGAGATCGCACGACAGATTTATGGCGGGCCTCCGGTAAGCCGCGAAGAGGTGGGCGATCTGCTCGAGATCGTTCACTTGCGCCACAAGCTCGACTACAAACCGCTCGAGCTCTCGGTGGGCGAGCAGCAGCGGGTGGCGATTGCCAGAGCGCTCGTGAACAATCCGGCCATGATTCTTGCGGACGAGCCCACCGGCAATCTCGACTCTCGCAACTCGGAGCAAGTGCTCCGGCTTCTTTCGGATTTGAATCGCGAGAAAAATCAGACCATCGTCATGATCACCCATAATCCCGCGGCGGCGGAGATGAGCAACCGGGTCATCGAGATGCACGACGGGCAAGTCAAGAGCCACGGCACGGTGGCCGAGCTCGTCGAGTCGGAACAAGCGCACTCTCAGGCGCGGTAGATGGCTGTTCGAGGCAGGCTGATGCAGAAACTCTGGTTGGTGCTCTTGTCGCTAGCGGTGGTGCCTGGCGCAGTCACTGCAGATCGTCTGGATGAGATCCTCGCCGAAATGCAGAAAGCGGGCGGCGAGCTCAAGACCCTCGCGGCCGATTTCGAGCAGACCGATCACGATTTCGTCCTCGAAGAAGCTGACGTCAGCAACGGCCGCCTTTATCTGCGACTTCCCGGACGCATCCGCTTCGAGCACCTTTCGCCGGCTCCCAAGGTCCTTCTCATACGGGACGAGCGCGTGCGCCTCTACAACGCGACTTCCAATCAAGTGATGGAGTTCGACCGAGGGAAAGGCGGCTCGAGCGGCGCCGACCTTCTCGTCGGCTTCGGCACGAACAATGACAAAATCGGCGAGAACTACGACGCGAGCCTCGTCGAAGAGACCGATGAGGCCGTTGTTTTGAAGCTCTTGCCCAAACCCGGCTCGGCCGCGTCGATGTTCGCGTCCCTCGAGCTCACCATCGCCAAAAAAACGTGGACCCCGATACGCTCCGTGTTTTACGAGCACAACCGGGACCACACGGTCATCCTCTTCCAGAATACGATCATCAATGGCATTCTTCCGAACGGAGCCTTTGAGCTCGACCTTCCAAATAATGTCGAGATCATCCCGAACTGAACGATGAAGTGGAGCAACAAGGCCAAGATCCGTGTGACCGCGCCGTCGCTTGCGTCCAGCTCGTCGGCTTGATCGACAACTGGCGCTCCCCGCAAAAAGGCGATCCTTACGCGTCACGAAGTGCGAAAGATCCAACGCCCGTGATGGCCCCTGTCGAATCGGTCGAACGAGAGCACCCGCAAGTCTAGCGACTATACTGGCGGTCAGAAATGGACCTCCAGAAGAAGGTCGCCGGGCTCCCCAAGAGCTCGGGCGTCTACCTATTCCGTGGGCAGGGTGGGGAGATCCTCTATGTCGGCAAAGCCCGCTCCCTTCGAAGCCGCGTGCGCTCGTACTTCTTGGACGCGCGGGTCGAGAGTCCGCGGCTCGACCGCCTCGTCGAGCGCGTTGTCGATGTCGATGTTGTCGTCACGGATACCGAGCGCGAGGCCCTCGTGCTCGAGAACAGCCTCATCAAGACGCACAAGCCGCGCTACAACGTTCTTCTTCGCGACGACAAGAACCATCCCTACTTGAAGCTCACGATGAACGAAGGCTACCCGCGCCTCTATATCGTGCGCCATCCCGGCTCGGACGGCGCGGTCTATTCCGGGCCCTACGTTCCCGCGAGCCTTGCCCGCAAGACCGCGAATCTCGTCCACCGGCTCTTCGGCATCCGCAACTGCCGGGAGAAGCTGAACGGCAAGCGGCCGAGGCCGTGTTTGCAATATCAGATCAAGCGTTGCGTAGCACCTTGTGTCGACGACATCGTGAGCCTCGAGACCTATCGTAAGGCTTCTGAGGACGCCAAGCTTTTTCTCGAAGGTAAGAACGACGATTTGATCGCGTCACTCAAAGGGAAGATGGTCGCCGAGGCGGAGGAGGAGCGTTTCGAGGAAGCGGCGCGGCTTCGAGACAACGTGAGCATGCTCGAAGAGCTCGGCATCCGTCAGAAGATGGCTGGGGTGCGCGGGGGCGAAAGCGACGTCTTCGGCCTCTACCGAGAGGGTGAGAACGCCGTACTCCAAGTCTTTTCGGTGCGCTCGGGCAAAGTCGTCGATCGCGACAGCTTTCTTCTCGAGGAGCTCGAAGCGCAGGAGGACTCGGAGCTCGTCGAAACGTCGTTGAAACAATATTACGAGCTTGGCCGGTTCCTTCCCTCCACGATCCATCTTCCGTATGATTTCCCCGAGCGCGCTCTCGTGGCGGACTGGCTGAGCTCCAAGAAAGGCTCGAAAGTGGAGATCCTCGTCCCGAAGAAGGGTGGTAAGCGAAGGCTCGTCGAGCTCGTCAACAGGAACGCGCGGCTCGCCTACGAGCTCGATTTCCGAGAAGAAGGCCGTCAGACCAACCGGCGGCTCGAAGCCCTGCAGGGCGTGCTCGAGCTCGTGGACAAGCCCGAGCGTATCGAAGGCTTCGATATCTCGAACATCCAGGGAAGCGAGGTCGTGGCCTCGATGGTTACTTTCGAGCGCGGCCAGCCCAAGAGGAGCGATTACCGGCAATACAAGATCCGGTCGATCGAGAAAGGTAAGCCCGACGACTTCGCGGCGATGCGCGAAGTCGTGCTCCGGCGCTACCGCCGGGTGCTCGAGCAAGGTGACGAGCTTCCCGACCTCGTTTTGATCGATGGAGGCAAAGGCCAGCTGAGCGCCGCTCTCGACGCGCTCGAGGAGCTCGGTCTCTCGCATTTGCCGATGGTGAGCCTCGCCAAGAAAGAAGAGTGGATCTTCCGGCCCGAACTGCCCGAGCCCATCGTGCTCGACCAGCATTCCCCGGCGCGGCAGCTTCTCCAGCGCGTCCGTGACGAGGCGCATCGCTTCGCGGTCACGTTCCATCGCCAGCAGCGAAAAGCTCGCGACATGAGCTCGTCGCTCGAGTCCATCCCCGGTGTAGGCCCAAAAAAGCGCCGACGACTACTGACGCGGTTCAGAAGCTTGAAGGGTGTCAAAGCGGCTGCGCTCGAGGACTTGCAAGAGCTTCTCGGTGAAAGACTAGGCGCCCAAGTGCACCAAAACCTCCGGGAACTGCTGTGATTTTGTGCTAGCATCCGCTGCAACTCCACATTATGACGACGAAGAAACGTGTTTTATCTGGCATGCGTCCGACGGGCGCCGCCCATCTCGGTCATCTGCTCGGGGCGTTCGAGAACTGGGAGGCGATGCAGGACGAGTACGAGACGTTCTACTGCATCGTCGATTGGCATGCCCTCACGACGGATTACGCCGATACCTCGCAGCTGAAGGCGAACACCCACGAGCTCGCCCTCGATTTTCTCGCGGTTGGGCTCGACCCGGAACGCTCGACGCTCTTCGTCCAGTCCCACGTGCCGCAGCATGCCGAGCTCCATCTCTTGTTGTCCATGGTGGTACCGCTCCCGTGGCTCGAGCGCGTCCCCACTTACAAGGAGCAGATGAACCAGCTTCGCGAGAAGGATCTGACGACCTACGGGTTTCTCGGCTACCCGCTTCTTCAGTCCGCGGACATACTCATTTATCGCGCCGACACGGTTCCGGTCGGGGTCGATCAAGCGCCTCATGTCGAGCTCACCCGTGAGATCGCGCGCCGGTTCAACAATTTCTACGGGCGGGTGCTCCCCGAGCCCGAGGTCAAGCTCACACCCACCCCGAAGCTTCCCGGGACCGACGGCCGTAAAATGTCGAAGAGCTACCGCAACACGATCGGGCTCGCGGAAGACGAAGCTTCGATCCGGAAGAAGCTGAAGACGATGGTCACCGATCCGGCCCGAAAGCTGCGGACAGACCCGGGTGACCCGGCCATCTGCCCCGTCTTCGATCTGCACAAAGTCTTCTCCACCCAAGAAACTCGAGATTGGGCCGCGGAGGGCTGCCGGACCGCCGGCATTGGCTGCATCGAGTGCAAGAGCGCCCTTGCCGACGCGCTCGTGCCGCGCCTCGAGCCCATCCGCGCCCGCCGCGAAGCTTTCGAGAAGCGTCCCGACGACGTGCGGGATATTTTTCGCGAAGGCGGACGGAAGGCGCGCGAGGTTGCCGAATCGACGATGGTCGATGTGCGCGCCGCGGTAAAGCTTCCAACTGAGGACGATCTGTGAGCTCTACAGAGCTCTATCTCAGCTCGAGCCCAGACGAGAGTGGCGAGAGTGGCGAGAGCGGGGACGTCGAGCCGAAGTATCACGTACGACTGCCGATTTTCGTCGGGCCCCTCGATCTGCTGCTTCATCTGATTCGAAAGAGCGAAGTCGAGATCTACGACATCCCGATTGCCGAGATCACGAAGCAATATCTCGAGATTCTCGAGCTCATGGAAGAGCTCAATTTGGATCTTGCCGGCGAGTTCCTCGTCATGGCAGCGACGTTGATTCACATCAAATCGAAGATGCTGTTGCCGCCGCCGCACGAGGACGGTACACAAGACGAAGAGAGCGAGGATCCCCGCGCTCAGCTCGTCGCGCGGCTGCTCGAATTTGAGCGTTACAAGGAAGCCGCGCAGCAGCTACATCAGCACGAAGAGATCCGAGACGCTACTTTCGTTCGGCCCGAGTCTGTTATTGATAGTTTGGCCCCCGGCAACGGTCAGGACGCTTCGGCGCAGGAGACTTTGCTCGATGTCGACTTGTTCGAGCTTCTGAGCGCGTTCCGCGAAGTGCTCACTCGTGTTCGACAACGGACCGATCTCGTTTTCGAGCGCGAGACCATCTCGATGGAAGAAATGATCCGGAGGCTCGAGGCGCGCCTCGATGCCGACGGGCCATGCACTTTCGTCGACCTCTTCGATGACGCTACGAATCGCGGCGACGTCATCGTGACCTTTCTCGCTATCCTCGAAATGGTTCGCCTTCGGAAGCTGAAGATTTACCAGAAAGTGCTTTTCGGAACCATCCATGTCATGCGGCACTCCGATGCCAGATAGCACGAATAAGGACGTGCCCATTAACGGAAGTGGGGAGACCCAAGAGCCCGCGGAGGCGCCAGCTCTGTCGCTCGAAGAGGTACAAGCGAGCGTCGAAGCGCTCCTCTACGCTTCGGGCGAGCCGATTTCCGTGCGCAGCTTGAAAAAAGCGATTCCCGAAGCCCCCGAGCTCATCGCAGGAGCGCTGCGAAGCTTGAAAGAGCTCTACGACCAAGGCGGCCGCGGTCTGCAGATCGTTGAAGTCGCCGGCGGCTGGCAGATCACGACCCGGCCGGAGCTCCACGAACGCGTCGGCCGCCTCTTCGATAGCCCCCGCCCCGCACGCCTTTCAATCCAAGCGCTCGAAACCCTCGCCGTCATCGCCTACCGCCAACCGACCACTATCCCCGAGATCATGGAGCTTCGGGGCATCCACTCCGCCGGCGTCGTAAGAACCCTCTTGGAACGAAAGCTCGTCAAGATCGTCGGCCGCAAAAAAGTAGTCGGCCACCCTCTGCTTTACGGCACCACAAAGGAGTTCCTGGTCCGCTTCGGCCTAAAAAACCTAAAGGACCTCCCGCAACTAAAAGACATGTCCGAAGTCTTCGGCGACGAAGTAGCCCAACAACTAGAAACCCTGGAAACCCTAGACCAAGCAAGAGAAGAAGTAGAAATAGAACCTCTGGAAGAAGAATCAAAGTCGGAAACTCCAAACGAACCGAGCCCCCCCGCAGAACAAGGACCAGATAGCCGATAGCGGGCAGCCGATAGCAACCCGATCAACGGAAAATGAAACAACGCCTCCAAAAACTCCTATCTCATGCCGGAATCGCGTCGCGTCGTACGGCTGAGCGGTTGATGCTCGAAGGGCGGGTTCAAGTGGACGGCGAAATCGTCACGGAGCTCGGAAGCGTTGCCGATCCAGATCTGCAAGATATCCGAGTCGATGGCTCCCGCGTGCGTGCTCGTGTTACGCGGCGCTACGTCGCGATCAACAAACCGCCCGGCTATGTCACCACGAGGTCGGATCCTGGCCGGCGGCGGACGGTCATGGAGCTTTTGCCCATCGGCTATCAGAGCTTGTTTCCGGTAGGCAGGCTCGACATGGCGTCGAGCGGCTTGCTGCTCCTGACCGATGACGGCGAGCTGGCTCAAAGACTGACCCATCCCAAATATCGAGTCGAGAAAACCTATCTCGTGGCTGTCCTCGGGATTCCGGGACCGAGTGTCTTCGAGAAGGCGGCGCGCGGCATCGTCGTCGAAGGCGAGCGTCTTTCCATCGACCACGTGCATGTCCTCAGCTCGAGGCAGGGCAGGGATGTGGCCAAACCCCGAACGCGCATGCGGGTAACGTTGCGCCAGGGTAAGAACCGGGAGATCCGGCGTCTTTTTCGCGCGCTCGGCTACCCGGTCGTCGAGCTGCATCGCGAGCGCATCGGGCCGCTTTCCGTGCGAGGCCTCGCGCCTGGCGCTTTCAGGAAGCTGCTCCCTGCCGAGGTGGCCGCGCTAAAAAGCGAGCTGCCGACGCGGGCGCGTCGGACAAAGGTCAAGTGAGCGCCCGCCGCCCCATCATCGCTATCGACGGGCCCGCTGGCGCCGGAAAGACCACCGCGGCCCGGAATATCGCGGAGCGGCTGTCCTTGGTCTACCTGGATACCGGCGCTACGTTCCGGGCCGTCGCGCTCAAAGCGCTGCGGGAGAGCATCGACTTGAACGACGGCGAAGCGCTCGCCGCTCTGGCGGCGAATTCTCGGATCGAGCTCGCGGGGGAGCGTTTCGAGCGCATCCTTCTCGACGGGGAGGACGTGAGCGAGGCCATTCGGGAGCAGCGTGTCGCGAACGCTTCCTCCAGGGTTGCCGTTCACGCGGAGCTCCGAGCCCACCTCGTCGAGCTATGGCGTGCCATTGGCGCACGAGGCGGGGTGGTTCTGGAAGGGCGCGACATCGGAACCGTCGTCTTCCCGGACGCCGACGTCAAATTCTTCCTCGATGCGCGCCCCGATGAGCGAGCGAAACGGCGATTCTCCGAACAAGCTGAAAAGGAGTCCGTAACCCTGGACGGAATCACCAGAGACCTCGAAGTCCGAGACGCATCCGACCGCAACCGCGCCCATTCCCCCCTCCGCCGCGCGGAAGACGCCATAGAAATCGACACCACCAACCTGACCCCCGACCAAACCCTCCAAAAACTCATAGAAGCCGCCGCTCAAAAACTCAACTAACACCCAACCTGTCCCGAACACTAAGGTGGCCGTGCGCGCTCACCCGAGGCACCCCGCCACCTGCCCCTGAATGCTGAATGCTGAATGCTGATGCCACTTGACATAAACCAATTAAATAGAGTAGGATAACCGCTTGCAGGTTAGCCCGCCCCGTTAAAATAGCGAGCCCATCCAAAATGCATTCTCGGCCGTTTGCGTGCTCACCTGTAAATCGTTCGAGCTCTAGGAGGAATCAAACCAGGTATGCTGGAAACCAACAACGCAACGCAAAACCTCGTCGAAGGAGGTGACGAGGAGTTCGCCGAAGATTTCATTCCCGCCGCGGAATACGAAAAGCTTCTGGACGCGTATAACAGCAACATCACCGAGGGCGAAGTCGTCTCGGGTAAAGTGCTGCAGGTCTCGGACAGCGAGGTCGTCGTCGATGTCGGCTACAAGTCCGAAGGACTTATCAACATCAACGAGTTCCGGGACGAGACCGGAGCGATCACCATAAAAGCCGGTGACACCGTTGACGTTCTTCTGGAAAAAGCCGAAGACAAGAACGGCTATCTCGTGCTCTCGCGCGAAAAAGCCGAGAAGATGAAAGTCTGGGATGTGATCGAAGAGGCTTATAACAGCAAAGCGATCGTCAAAGGACGTGTCATCGAGCGCATCAAAGGCGGTCTCGCCGTCGATATCGGGGTGCGCGCGTTCTTGCCCGGATCTCAAGTGGATGTGCGCCCGGTGCGTAATCTCGACAGCCTAAAAGGGCAAGAGCTCGAGATGCGCGTCATCAAAGTCAACAAGAAGCGCGGCAACATCGTTCTGTCCCGCAAAGTCGTGCTCGAAGAAGGTCTCACCGAGCGGAAGTCCGAAACGCTCGACGCGCTCGAAGAGGGCCGCGTCTTCCGCGGGGTCGTCAAGAATCTCACCGATTACGGCGCTTTCATCGATCTCGGCGGCATAGACGGTCTTCTCCACATCACGGATATGTCCTTCGGGCGTATCCAGCACCCGTCGGAGCTGTTCAACGTGGGCGACCAAACCGAGGTCGTCGTACTGAAGTTCGACCGCGAGCAAGAGCGTGTCTCGCTCGGCTACAAGCAACTTTCGCCCGACCCGTGGGAATCCGCCCAGTCGCGCTTTCCTACCGGCGAGCGCGTGAAAGGCAAAGTCGTCAGCCTCACCGATTACGGCGCTTTCATCGAGCTCGAGCCCGGCGTCGAGGGCCTCATCCACGTCTCCGAGATGTCCTGGAGCAAGCGGGTGAAGCACCCGTCGAAAGTACTCAATGTCGGCGACGAAGTCGAAGCCATGGTGCTGCAAGTCGACAGCCAAGAGCGTCGCATCAGCCTTGGCCTCAAACAAATCGAGCCGAACCCGTGGCAGCAGCTCGCCGAAAAATATCAAACAGGTGCGCACATCGAGGGCACCGTGCGAAACCTCACCGATTTCGGCGCGTTCGTCGAAGTGGCGGAAGGTATCGATGGCCTCATCCACATCTCCGACATGAGCTGGAACAAGCGCATTAGCCATCCCTCGGAAGTTCTCAAAAAGGGTGACACGGTCGACGCTCTCGTTCTGAGCATCGACGCCGAGAACCAGCGTCTCTCGCTCGGTTTGAAGCAGATGGGTGAGGACACGTGGGAAGAGTTCTTCAACCGTCATCAGGCAGGCGACGTCGTGGACGGCAAAGTGATCCGCTTTACGAATTTCGGAGCCTTCATCGAGATCGAGGAAGGGATCGAAGGTCTCTTGCACGTCTCGGAAGTCGATGACGAGCGCGTCGAAAAAGCCGAGGACAAGCTCGTGGTCGGCGACTCCTATCGCATGAAGATCATCAAGATGTCGCAGCAGGAGCGCAAGATCGGGCTCTCGATTCGAGCGGTCAACGTGGACGACTACGAGGCGCATTACTTGAGCCAAGGCTCTCCCAATGCCACATTGGGAGACGTCGCGGATTTCGGGGCGGACTGGGGTTCGAGCTCTCGAGCCAACCCCGAGACCGACGCTGAGGACAAGAGAGACACGGAAGCGGAGTTGGAAGCGGAGCCGGCAGCCGAGTTACCAGCGGCGGAAGTGGAGCCGGCAGCCGAGTTGCCAGCGGCGGAAGTGGAGTCGGAAGGATAGGATCTCTGTAGTGGCGCGGCCCTGGCGCCGATGCGCGACGCTTGGGCCGCTCCGGTATTTGAGAAGGGAGTCTTTCAGTCATGACGAAAGCGGAACTGATCGAAGACGTGTCGCGAGTTTCGGATCTGACCAAGAAACACTCTGAGATCATCGTGGATACCGTTTTCAAGAGCATCATCAATGCTCTTCACCGTGGCGACAAAATCGAGCTTCGGGGCTTCGGCAGCTTCCGGATCCGGCAGCGCGAGTCCCGCAAAGGACGCAATCCGAAGACGGGCGAGCGCGTAGACGTGCCTGCCAAGAAAGTTCCCTATTTCAAACCGGGCAAAGAGCTCAAAGAGCTCATCAACCAGACCCAGCAGGAAGAGCCCACGCCGCCGCCTCAGACTGAGCTCTAGCAACTCCGTTTTTCCCTGCCCGCACCGCTCGCACTTGCTCGGTTTCTGTTTGGATTAGCTTCGCCGGAGTAAACTGAGGCCAGAGCCATGACGAGGTCCGAGACGCGCTACGAGCCCAACCATTCGGTGCGTTTCGTGACGGCCGCGTCGCTTTTTGACGGCCACGACGCTTCCATCAACATCATCCGCCGCCTGCTCCAAGCACGTGGCGTCGAAGTGATCCACCTCGGACACAATCGCTCCGTCGCCGAGATCGTGGACGCCGTCATCGAAGAAGACGCGCAGGCGGTTGCGGTGAGCTCCTATCAAGGCGGCCACAACGAATATTTTCGTTATCTCGTCGACCGGCTTCGCGAAAGTGGCGCGCCGCACGTCAAAATCTTCGGTGGAGGGGGAGGCGTCATTATCCCGAGCGAGATTAGAGCGCTTCAAGCCTACGGGGTAACCAAGATCTACTCTCCGGAAGACGGCTTGAGTCTCGGCCTGGCAGGTATCATCGACCATATGGTGCGAGAAGCGGACTTTACGCTAGCACCCATCTCCGGCAACGGCGATCTCTCCCCGCTCACAATCGCGCGCCTCATCACCCAGGCCGAGCTCGACGAGTCCGGGCTGGGCGCCGAGCTCGACCAACGTCTCGGGAAGATTGCGGACGAGCGGAAGGTACCCGTCCTTGGCATCACCGGCACCGGAGGCGCAGGCAAGAGCTCTTTGACGGATGAGATCATAAGGCGGCTCGTCGCGGACGCGCCCGCGCTTCGGATCGGAGTCTTGTCGGTCGACCCGTCGAAGAGAAAGACGGGCGGTGCGCTTCTCGGTGACCGCATTCGGATGAACGCCATCGACCACGAAGGCGTTTTCATGCGGAGCCTGGCGACGCGCGGCTCGGGCTCCGAGCTTTCGCGCGCGACCGACGAAGCGATCCGGATTCTCAAAGCGTCCGGTTTCGACATTATTTTCGTCGAGACGAGCGGCATCGGACAGGGATCGTCGGCCGTCGCCGATATCTGCGACGTGAGCCTCTACGTAATGACCCCGGAATACGGCGCGCCGTCCCAGCTCGAGAAGATCGACATGCTCGACTTTGCCGACGTGGTGGCGATCAATAAATTCGATCGTCCCGGCAGCGATGACGCGCTTCGCGACGTGCGCAAGCAGTTTCGCCGTAACAAACAAGTTGCACACGACGTGGGCGACGACGCGCTGCCTATTTACGGAACCATCGCGAGCCAGTTCGGCGATCTCGGCGTCACGGCACTGTACCTGCATCTGCTGGATCGTCTGCGCGCGCTCGTTCCTGGGCTGCCGGCATCCTCGTTGAGCGTCCCTGCCGGTGTCTCGACCGGAATGCGCCATGCGCTCATCCCGGACAAGCGCGTGCGTTATCTCGGCGAGATTGCCGAGCTGGCTCGGAGCGAGCGCGCTCGCGTCGAGGAGCAAGTGAGCATCGCCCGACGCTTGCACCATCTCGATGGCGCCTCCAAAGAGTGTGGTGAGCCAGAGGTCGAGACGGCCCTTCGCAGAAGCTACGATCAGCTTCGGAAGGATCTCGATGATGAGAGCTGGCGGCTCATCGAGACTTGGCCGGAGCTCAAGTCGCGTTACGCTCTAGAGACGACGGCCTTCGAAGTGCGCGGCCGCGAGATCCAAGTCGAAGGCGCGACCAAGACTTTGAGCGGGAGCGTCGTTTCCAAAGTGGCTCTCCCTCGATTCGAGGATTGGGGAGAGATCCTGCGCTTTCGTTTGAATGAGAACATTCCCGGCGAGTATCCATTCACCGCCGGTGTCTATCCCTTCAAGCGCAGCGAAGAGTCTCCGCGCCGCCAGTTCGCCGGTGAAGGTGGGCCGCGGCGCACGAACGAGCGCTTTCATTTCCTATCACGGAACGACAAAGCGAAGCGTCTTTCGACGGCATTCGATAGCGTGACTCTCTACGGGGAAGAGCCGAACGAGCGGCCCGACATCTACGGAAAGATTGGCGAAGGGGGCGTCTCGATCGCTACGCTCGACGACATGAAGGAGCTCTATGCCGGATTCGACCTCGTCGACTCTCTGACGAGCGTGTCGATGACGATCAACGGCCCTGCGCCAACCATCCTCGCTATGTTCTTCAACACAGTCATTGACCAGCAGGTGGAGCGATTCGAGCGTGAGCAGAAAAGGGCGCCGAGCGCCGAAGAGCGGGAACGTATCGCGACCGACATTCTCGGCGTGGTCCGCGGCACCGTCCAAGCGGACATATTGAAAGAAGATCAAGCGCAGAACACTTGCATCTTTTCGACGGAGTTCTCGCTGCGCCTGATGGGGGACGTACAGCAATATTTCATCGACAACAACGTGCGGAACTTCTACTCGGTGTCGATTTCGGGATACCACATCGCAGAAGCCGGGGCGAACCCGCTGACGCAGCTCGCATTCACCCTCGCGAACGGCTTTACCTATGTCGAGTACTACCTCGCTCGAGGCATGTCGATCGATTCCTTCGCGCCGAACTTGTCCTTTTTCTTCAGCAACGGACTCGACCCGGAATATTCGGTCATGGGGCGCGTCGCGAGGCGGCTGTGGGCGCGCGTTTTGAAGCACCGCTACGGTGCGAACGAGCGCAGCCAAAAGTTCAAATACCACATCCAGACTTCGGGCCGCGCGCTCCATGCGCGCGAAATTCAATTCAACGATATCCGCACGACGCTCCAGGCGTTGACCGCGGTCTACGACAACTGCAATTCGCTACACACCAACGCCTATGACGAGGCCATCACGACGCCGACGGCGGAGTCCGTGCGCCGCGCCATGGCCATTCAGCAGATCATTCACAAAGAGTTCGGCATCGTGAAGAACGAGAACCCGCTTCAAGGCTCCTACATCATGGAAGAGCTCACCGAAATCGTGGAAGAAGCGGTGCTCGCGGAGCTCGACCGCATCAACGCGCGCGGTGGCGCCTTGGGCGCGATCGAGCTCCAATATCAAAGAAGCCGCATTCAGGAAGAGTCGCTTTACTACGAGCTCAAGAAAGACAGCGGCGAGCTGCCCATCGTGGGCGTGAATTGTTTCCTCGACCCAGACGCTGCCACCGCCGCTTCTGAAGCTGAGCCGCCTCGCGAGATGCAGCTCGCGCGCGCGTCCGACGAGGAAAAGCGGGATCAGATCGATCGCCTGCGCGGCTTCCAGGCCCGTCATGCAAGCGAAACGGCGGATGCGCTCGCGCGTCTCAAGAAGGTGGCGCTCGCGCAGGGAAACGTCTTTGCCGAGTTGATGGACACGGTTCGAGTAGCGAGCCTTGGTCAAATCACCCATGCGCTCTACGAAGTGGGTGGGCAATATCGGAGAGCGATGTGACCGCTTCCCCTCGCCCCCTTCGAATCCTGGTCGCGAAACCCGGGCTCGACGGGCATGACCGCGGGGCGCTCGTCGTCGCGCGTGCGCTTCGAGATGCGGGCATGGAAGCGATTTACACGGGGCTCCGACGAACGCCCGAGCAGATCGTGGAGGCTGCGCTTCAAGAAGATGTCGATGCCATCGGCGTGTCGATTCTTTCGGGTGCGCATCAACATCTATTGTCCCGTATCCTCAAGCTTTTGAAAGAGAAGGAGATGAGCGACGTGCTCCTCTTCGCGGGCGGGATCATCCCCGATCAGGACGTCTCCGTTCTTTTGGACATGGGCGTGGCAGCGGTTTTCCAACCGGCCTCGTCCACGAGCGAAATAGCCGACTTCTTATTCGAGCGGCTAAAGCCTTCGTAAGGAAGGAATTATAATGTTGCTTCGGTTGACACGATCCCGCCCTGGTGCTACCATTTTCACACTTACGGAATCACGCTCTCTAAGTCGCGATTCGCACGCCAAACTAGGCGGTCGATCTCGGATAGCCGGAAGGAGGGGCATGGGACATAAAATCCTGCTCGCCGACGACAGCATTACGATACAAAAGGTTATCGAGCTAACGTTTTCCGACGAGGATTTCGAGCTCCATACCGTTGGAAATGGGCAAAAGGCCATGGACGAGATCCGTTCCGTCCGACCGGACATCGTTCTGTGCGACATCATCATGCCGGAGAAGAACGGGTACGAGGTTTGCGAGTTCATCAAGAGCAGCGACGACTTGAAGCACATCCCGGTATTGCTTCTGACCGGAGCGTTCGAGCCTTTCGATCAAGAGCGCGCCAAGGCTGCCGGGTGCGAAGGCTTTCTCGCGAAACCGTTCGAGCCTCAAACACTGATCTCGAAGGTCAAGGAGCTGCTCGCGGGAGCGACGGGCGGCGTGGCTCAAGCCGCGGCCCCGCCCGTACAGCCACCTGCGCCAGTGCCTCCGCCTCCGCTAGCCACACCGCCTCCACCGCCGCAGCCTGACTTCGCCGGCATGCCCATCGAAGACGAGACCGTGCTCGTTCAGCCTCCGTCGTTAGGCGCACCCCCGCCGGTGGCTGGGCCGCAAATACCTGTGACACCGGTGCCGCCGCCCATGGCGCCGCCGCCCATGGCGCCGCCTGCAATCGAGGGTCTCGACGAAGCTTTCGCCGTGGAAGCTGGTGAGCGTGAGCTCGCGATGGATCCAGGAGACCAGACGATGTTGCTTGCGGCTCCGGACCCGCCGGCGCCACCGGCTTCGGCGACGGGCAGCGATGATATCTGGAGCGAAATGCCTGAAGCCCCAGCTCCGCTCGAGACGCCGGCCCCCATGGTGCCCGATCCGCCGGCAATGGAGCCGCCGGCACCCCAGCCGCCGGCAATGGACGAGGACGCACAAGCCGCCACGGTCTTCATGTCGCCGCCGCTCGTATCCGAGCCCAGCGATGCTGGCACGGGCGCAGCCATTGAAGAAGAACTGAGCTCGAGTGAAGCTGAAGATCCCGACGCGACGTGGCAAGTGCCTCGCGCAACGCCAGCGGCTATACCGCCGGCACAGGCCGATGCAGAATTCGGTGAAGCACCTTTGCCGCTGGCGCCCGTGACCGAGACTGCGCCGCCGGCCGAGCCACCCACGATGGCGATCCCGATGGAGCCGCCCCTTGCCGGCGATCCGTTCTCGGTGCCGACGGGCGATGATTTGGCGCAACCCATGCCGTCGGTCGACACGCAAGCGACGATGGCACCGGACGCGGTGGACGCCGATGCTTTTCCGCCGATGACACCACCGACCGCCCCCGAGCCGAGTCCTTTCGACCCGCCGGCCCCGGTGATGACCGAGCCCGAAACGCCGTTCGCGCCACTAGAAGCTCCCGTCGCCGAACCGCCTGTTCCGGTTCCGCCTGCTCAGCCTGTTCAGCCTGTTCAGCCTGTTCAAGTTGTCCCATTGGACGTGACGTTGCCCGCGCCCGCACCAGCCGCGAGCTCCGTGCCGGAGACGCCGGAAGCGAGTGGCGTGGATGACGATCTCGTCGAGCGCATCGCGCAACGTGTCGTCGACAAGCTCTCTGCGAAAGTCATCCAGGATATCGCTTGGGAAGTCGTTCCGGATTTGGCCGAGGGACTCATCCAGAAAGAAATCGACGTGTTGAAGTCGAGAATGCCGAAATCGGGGTAGCGACCTCGAACCCGAAACCTTCCCTGGGCGCGAGACTAAGAGCCCAAGGTGCCGATTTCGGCGCCTTCATCCTCCTCGTAGATTGTTGTGTCTCCACGAACGACCTGGCGCTTCTTTATGCGAAGCAGGCGGCGCCTCACGGAAGTCTCTTTCTTGCCCGCGAACAGAGCGGCGGACGTGGCCGCTTCAAACGGCACTGGGAATCGGCCGCGGGTGGCCTCTATCTGAGCATCCTCCTCCGGCCCGAAGGCGATGACTTCCCGCCCTCGCTCCTGCCTCTTCTCACTGCCGTCTCGACGGCGGAAGCGATTCACGATATGTGCGGGCTCGACGTGCGTTTGCGATGGCCGAACGACCTCTACGTTAATGAGCGAAAGCTCGCCGGGATCCTGTGTGAAGGTTCTTTCAAAGGCTCGCGGGCGGAGGTCTTCGTCGTCGGCATTGGGATCAATGTGGCTCAGCCGCACGAAAGCTTTGGGGCGGAGGTCCGGGCTCGAGCGACGTCCATTACTGGCATTACTGGCACTACTGGCACTAGTGTAAATCATGGAGGCGCGCTCGAGACGGAAGCGGTTGCGGCTCGCGTTGTGTCGCGCTTCGAGTTTTGGTGGCGCGAGCGCGAAGCGGCGCGCGTTTTGTCCCGGTGGCGCGAGCTAGCGGCGGTTGATGGCGGGCGAGCGGTGCTCGTGCAGCCGCGCGACGGAGAGAGCTATCATGCGGTCATCCATGGTCTTGCCGACGATGGTGGGCTGGCGGTGGAGGTTGCCGATGGGACGCGTCGAGTGCTTTATTCGGCTGACGTGCTTTATCTGAGGTAGGGACGCTCTCTTGGATGGCGAGGGGAATTACTACGGGTCGGTCGAGGACTATTTCATCGAGCGCCGTGGAAGCCCGCTCTTCATCACTCCGGCGGAATGGTTTCTCATCTTTCGCTGGGAAGAGCAAGGGATACCGCTACCGGTCGTCAAAGAAGGGATCGATCGCGTCTTCGAGCGGCCGAGAACGCGCGCCAAGCAGCGTAAGCTCGGCTATTGCCGGCAAACCGTGGAAGCGACCTTTCGTCGTTTTCGAGAGGTGAGTCTCGGCGGGAGGGAGCGCGAAAAGCACGTCGAGCCGCCCTTCGACCCTAGCGCATATCTCGAAGAGATCGCGGCCGCTCTCGAAGGGCTCAACGTCCCATCCGCGGGCGGTCTCGCTTCACGCGTCCGTGACTTGATCGATTCCGACCGAAGCTTCGTCGGAATCGAAGACGACCTCACCGCAGTTGACCAAGAGCTCCTCGATGCGATCGAAGCCGAGCTCGAAGACGACGTGCGCAGCGCGCTGCTCCAAGAGTCTCAGGACTCGCTAGCCTCCTATCGGGAACGGATGCCGAAAAAGGTCTATGACGCGGCGGTGAGGAGCGCTTATCGCCGCAGACTTCGCGCGAAGCTCGCCCTGCCTCGCGTCACTCTTTTCGATGTCTAGATGAAAGCGTTTGAACCGCAGAGACGCAGAGGACGCGGAGGAAATCCGAGATTTCGATGAATCTTAGGCTCGGGATACCTTTTCTTCTCCGCGTGCTCTGCGCCTCTACCGGTGAGATTTTCTTGCTCTAGAACGTGAACAAAATCCACGATTCTGACAGGATGAGAGAAATCGATTGAAGCGTTTTGAGGTCGAGATCGAGAAAATAGTGGCCGGCGGCGACGGTCTCGCCCGTCACGAAGGGCGGGTGGTCTTCGTCCCCGGGACCGTCCCCGGTGAGAGACACCAGGTCGAGACGGTCCACGAGAAGAAAGACTTCATCAGAGCGAGAAGTGTAACTCTCTTGGAATCATCAGCGTACCGGCGGGAGGCACCGTGTCCCTACTATGGACGGTGCGGTGGGTGCTCGCTGATGCACCTCTTGCCGGCGGCCGCGCTCGAGACCAAGCGAGCCGTCCTGCTCGAAAGCCTCGCACGCCAGCAGATCTTGCATCACGCCGTTGTGGCGACGCCATTTCCGGAAACAGGCTATCGCACCCGGATTCGATTGCATCTTTCACGAAGTGGAGACGAGCTCGTGATGGGATTTCGCGGGCGGGCGAGCCACGACCTGCACGACATCGAGCATTGTCTTCTCGCTTCGGAGCCGTTGAACGCGACTTGGCGCGCCATTCGCTCCTGGTTCCACGAGGATCCGACGCGAGCGCGCGGATTGAAATCGATCGAGCTTCAAGAATCCAGCCACGAGCCAGGGAGGGTTATAGGTCGATTTCTCGTCCAATCTAGTCATGGCGTACGTGCATTCGAAAAGCGTGAGCCTCGCGAGCTTCTCGAGCACGCGGGGCTTCAGGGCTTCATCGTGGAGGCGGAACGCGGCGGCCCACGGCAGCTTCGCGTCGGGACCCCTATCGTGGAGCATCGTGTGGGCGAGCTCATGCTTCGGCAGACCGCGGGAAGTTTTTTTCAGGCAAATCGGTTCGCTCTCGACCGGCTCGTCCAGATCATTGCCCCGAGCTCGGCGGTGGCGCGATGGATCGACCTGTATTGCGGCGTCGGTCTTTTCTCGCTTCCCTTCGCCTCCGCGGCCGGAGAGATCCTTGGGGTCGAGAGCGCGCGACAATCGCTCTCGGACGCCCGGGCCAATGCGGAAGCCGCCGGACGAGAAAAGTCCGGGAAATTCGGGAAGTTTGGGAACGTGCGCTTCATCCAGCAAGACGCCGCCGCCTTCGCCGAGGGCTTTTCCTTCAATCGTGACGATATCGTTGTCGTCGACCCGCCGCGCGGCGGTCTTCCGCGGACCCTCTGCGAGCGCCTCGTGGCGAGTCCGGTTGAGCGCCTGCACTACGTCTCCTGTGATTCCCCGGCTTTCGCGAGGGATGCGCGCTTACTCGTTGCGGGCGGGTTCGAGATCAAAGCACTCGAGCTCGTCGATCTCTTTCCAATACCCATCACTTCGAGACCGTCGCGTCCTTTGTCCGCAATGGACCACGTCGAGAACTGCCCGGACTTGATTCCGTGCCCCCCGACAGTCGATACTAGTGACGCGAAAGGATTTGCTGGGGGAACTTTTCATGAAAATCACACTGTTGCTGGTGGCCCTTTGGGTTGCCGGAGCGTCCGCCGCCGCGGCGCAGAAGACTATCGTGTTCGCCGACGGCAGCCGCATGGCGATTCAGTCCTACGAAATCAAAGGTGGATCCGTCCAGTTCACGACCACCGACGGGAAGCTCCGCTCCGTGCCGAGCTCTTACGTCAATCTCGCGGCCACGGAAGAGGCCAATGGCGGTGCCTCACCTCAGGCACCCGCCGCACCGGCACCTTCGCCGCCACCACCACCACCACCACCACCACCCGCGCCCGAGCCGCTGCCAGTGGAGACGGTAACACCCACGCCACCCATCAGCGCGCCCGCCCCCGTGCCAGAACCGGCTGCCGCCGCACCGGATTTGGGCCCGCCGCCGGTGTGGTCGAACGACGAGCTCAAAGTGACCCTTCAAATTCCGTCGGGCGAGTGGCAACGCGACGATATGCCGCCCTCTTTCGACGTTGCGGTCGCACTCGAGCGAGGGACGACCGAAGCACGGGTCACGCTCGCTTTGATCCGTCAAGAGCTGCGCGGAGAAAAAGACTTTCGCGAGTTGGTCTCCGGAATCGAGTCGTCGATCTCCAAAGCGGCGGGCTATCAATCGATTGCCAACGGCGAGGTGGAGCTCGACCCGTACGCCGCGCACGAATTTCGCTTTACCAAAAAAAGCGACTCCGTCGATGTTTACAATCGGCTCGTTGTTGTCTACTCGCAGGATCTCGCTTACGTGCTGAGCTTGACCTGCCCCGAAAGCCGGCTGTCGGACAATCAAGCCGACTTCGACGCGCTTGCTCGCGGCCTCGTCATCCGAAAGACCCGCAAACAGCTGACGTTCTAGACCGAAATCGGCGCGGGCTCTTGTGAGAGCGCCGGCGCTTCTTCCGTGCATAGCGCTCGTGTCCGGCCTCCTGCTGGCTCCTTTCAGGGGCCCCGGGCCTCCTTTATGCGCGGCGGCCATCGTCCTTGCGGCCGCGACGGTCTCGGCCAGCCGCGGTTGGCTGCGCACGGGCTCGGTCGCGATCGCCGCCGTGTTCTTCCTCATGGGGAATGCGGCCGACGTGCTGCAGAAGACGACGGGCCCCGCGCTTCGCGAGCTCTATCGACGCGAGGGCGAGCGCGCCTTTGTGTCTCCGCGGCGCGTCGAGGGCCGGCTGCGTCGCGAGCCCGAGCGCGCACGCGACCGGACGCTGCTCACATTGGATGTCGAACGCGTCGCGGTGGCGGGCCAAGAGATCCGCGTCCAAGGCGGGTTGAAAGTGAGTGTTCGCGGCGTCCATCGACGCCGGCTCGAGGTACTCGAGGCCGGCGATCGTGTCGTGTTCTGGGCGCGCCTTCGCCTGCCGTCCTATTTCCGCAACCCGGGCAGCTTCGACGGGGCGGCCTATCTCGCCCGCCAAGAGATCGAGCTTCTTGGGTCGACCAAGAGCGCTCTCCTGGTGACCCTCGATGAAAAAGGACCGTTGTGGTCGTCCTTCATCTCGCGGCTCCGACTTCGTGCTCTGAGACGCCTCGATGGTGCACTCTCTGAAGAAACCTTCGGGGTGGTGGCAGCGCTCGTCACGGGTGAGCGTGCGGGACTCTCGCCTGAGCTCGAGCGTCTCTACCAGCGTGCCGGCATTTATCACGTCATGGCCATCAGCGGCGCTCATGTCGCCTTGTGGATCCTCTTCCTCCATGGGCTCATGCGTCGATGCGGTGTGAGTGCATCGAGCTCGCACCTCGTTCTTCTCATTCTGCTGCCGCTCTATGCTGCGTTTTGCGGCGCTCGACCCCCGGTCTTGCGCGCGGTGGTGATGGCGAGCGCCGTCCTGGGCGCGCGTCTTCTCAGTCTTCGCTCGCCGGCCGTGAACGGCCTAGCGCTTGCAGCGCTCCTACTCTTGATCGAAGACCCTTCGATGCTCAGGGACGCCGGATTCCAGCTCAGCTTCGCGGCCATGGGAACGATCGCGCTAGCGTTGGGCCCGCTTCACTCGAGGCTCGCATTCGCGGGCAGGCTCGCGCTGCCGCTCGCGATCTCGATCGCCGCGCAGCGCGGTGTCGTGCCGGTCGCGGCGTGGCATTTCCATCGCTTGAGCCCCGTCGCTCCGATCGCGAGCCTCGCCGCCATGCCCGCTGCAGCCGTCGTTTGCATTCTCGGCGTAGCACTCGTCGCCTTTGCGGAAGTTACCCTCGTCTCGGGGCTCGTCGCCTTTGCAACGACACAGGCGGTCGCGGTTTTGAACTTCATCGCTGCGCTCGCCGCATATCTTCCGGTCGCCTCGCTGCGTGTCGGGACGCCGTCCTGGACGTGGGTCCTGCTTTACGCGTCGGCCCTCGCGCTCGTCGTCTCGCCTTCGCGGCGACGCTTCGGCGCTGGGGCTTGTATCCTCGTCGTTTTGGTGGCGTCGCTACTCCTTTCGTGGCCCCGCAAAGGCGACGTGCTCGAAATGGCTGTTCTTGACGTCGGCCACGGTGACGCCATCGTGCTATCGCTGCCCGACGGGAAGAACGTGCTCGTGGACGGCGGTGGCCTAGGCCGCTCGTCGCTCGATATCGGCGAAAGCGTTCTCGTTCCTTATCTACTCGATCGCGGTGTTCGAAAGTTGGACGCGGTGATCGTGACGCATGCGGATTTCGACCACATAGGAGGGCTATTCACAGTTCTCGAGGAGATCGAGGTCAAAGCCCTTTGGGAAGGAAATCCCGTGTGGGCATTGTCGCATCGAGCGGCCTATCGCGCCTTGCACGAGCGTGCTGCAAGTGCCGGGGTGACGTCACATGTGTTGACGAGCGGCGAGAACTTTTTGTTTGGCGGCGTGGAATTCGAAGTCTTGGCGGCGTCGCAGCCAGGATTCGAGAGCTCGAACGACCGCTCCGTCGTGCTACGGATCAACTATGGAGACCGGAGCCTCTTGCTTACGGGAGACGCGGAGCGAGCGCTCGAGGCGGCGCTCGTTCGATCCGGGGCGGACCTGCGTGCGGACGTTCTCAAGGTCGCCCATCACGGAAGCCGAAGCTCGAGCAGCGACGCTTTTCTTGACGCTGTGCGCCCGCGGCTGGCCATCATCTCTGCCCGACGCGCTCCATCGCGCCCGCTGCCGTCTGCCCATGTGCTCCACCGGTTGAGGGAGCGCGGGATCGAATATCTCCGAACTGACCATAACGGTACGGTGACCGTCCGTATCCGTAAGGACGGGCAGATGAGCGTCTCGACCTACCTGCGCGGATCAGTTTTTGGCTTCCGCCCATAGCCGCTCGAGCTCCACCATCGCAGTGGACTCGATGGATTTCCCCTCGGCGGCGAGCCGCTTTTCCATGAACCGAAAGCGCTTTTGGAACTTCTCGTTCGCGTCCAAGAGAGCTACCTCGCCATCCGTTTTCGAGAGCCGTGCAAAATTGACAATCGCAAAGAGCAAATCGCCGAGCTCTTCATGAACCGAGGATCCGTCGCCCGCGCGCACGGCCTCTTTCAGCTCGAGAATTTCTTCATCGATTTTTTCGAGAACTTGTTCGCGAGAGTCCCAGTCGAAACCTGCATGCGCGGCCCGCTTCGAGATTTTCGCCGCACGCGAAAGGGCGGGGAGTGAGCGTGGCACGCCGTCGAGATGCGATTTCCGCGAAGGCTTTTCCTTGGCTTTGATGTCTTCCCAGTGCGCGAGCGCCTCTCCCGCGCCGTCGGCGGTCTTGGACCCGAAGACGTGTGGATGACGCCGGACCAAATTTTCCCTTATCCCGCGCACGATATCGGGCATGGTGAAAGCTCCCGCTTCAATCCCCACTTGGGCGACGAAAACGACTTCGAGGAGAAGATCGCCGAGCTCTTCGCAAACGGCTTCCGTGTTGTTTTGACCGATCGCGTCCACGAGCTCGTAGGCTTCTTCGAGCACGAAGGCCCGGAGGGACGCCATCGTTTGCTCGCGATCCCAGGAGCATCCGTTTGGGCCGCGAAGCTTCGCCATCAATTCAATGAGCTTTTCGAACTCTGCACCCGCGCTCACGTCCATTCATACCTTTCATTCGTTTCTTGGTAGGGCTGGCGTCTGTAAATTCTTGATAAAATGAGAGATATAGTAGCCTCCGTCTGTTGATCCGCCTATCTCGCTATATTATTTTAGTTTATTGCCTCCGGTATTGAACCAACCCGGCTTCGAGCGATTAGGCCCTTGTCGCACTAATCGAATAGGATTCAAGACTATTTTGTTTAGGTCGGCACGACTACAGATTAGGGCGCTCCTCCGCCTTGCGCTCCTCGTCGCGATCACTCTTTCGACGCTCGGGGTGCCTGCATCGGCTCAGGTCGACGAAGAGGAAGGAGGCGAGTCATTCTCTCTCCATACGTCTTTCGACCATTATTGGAGACGCTACATCGAGTCTTCGAGCATGGGCGATACGGATACGGCGCGTCGCATGCTGGACGAGATCAAGCGGCTCCGTGTCGAGCGCGGTGTGTTCGCGCTCCATGACGTCGCTCAGTCTTTCGTATATAGAGGATTCACCCATCTCGAAAGCGGCGATGTCGAGCAGGCGCGCGAACATTTCCGCATCGCCCTGGACTTGGGCCCGAACTTACCCACGGCGTATCAGGGGCTCGCCGCGATCGACGAACGTGAGGGAGGCCTCAGTCATTTGACCGCCTTGGGTCACCGCCTGCAGGCTCAGGTTGCTGCTTTTCGCTCGGAGCGCGACGGGCCTTATGCTGCTTGGAATCTCGCCTTCATCCTTTTCGCCGCGATGATGCTCGGCTTTTTTGTTTTCGCGGCTTTGATGACGTACCGGTACGGCGTGCTCTTGTATCACGACGTCGAGGAGCGTGTCGGGGAGCTCCTCGGAAGCAAAGGTGTTCTCGCGGTGACCATTGGTCTGCTTATGGTTCCGGTGATCGCCACGGCTGGCATCGGTTGGCTGGCGGCCTATTGGCTGGCGCTCACTTTCGGCTACCAGTCCATCAAGGAGCGCATCGTTACCGTTTTGAGTCTTCTGCTGCTGCTCGCTGCAGCGCCAATCATGGAGCTCTATGCGGTGTGGTCGCGCACTGTTCCCAATCCTGTCTATCAGGCGGCCTTGTCGTCCACGACGGGCACCTTTGATGTGGATGACGTGATCGTCCTTCGCGAGGCGGTTCACAAAAGCTCGAGCGATCGCGAGCTTCAGTTCGTGCTCGCGGCACAGTACAAGAATCACGGTGACTACGAGCTTGCAGCGCAACAATATCGAACCATCATCCAAAATTTTCCGGGCGAAGTCGAGGCGAAGATCAATCTCGGCAATATCTACTTCGCACAACGTGACTGGGTAGGCGCGCTCGTGCAATATAACGAAGCGCTGCAGTCCAACTCTCGGTTCGCGATGGCGTATTACAACAAGAGTCTGGCGCATGCGGAGAACTTCGCATTCGCCGAGCGCGAGGACGTTCGCGCACAAGCGGAAAGACTCGACGCGCTCGCGGTGGCTTCCCACGAGAATCTGACGGGCAGCTATCGCGTCGTCGCAGACGTTCGTCTCGATGACCAATCGATTCTCTCGAAGTTCTATGGGCTTTCCGAGGGCATTCGAGACAAACCGGTCGAAGCCTTTGTGGATGCGTCGGTTCTGAAAGGCTGGGGCCTGCGCTTTCTGGCGGTCCCCTTCTTGCTAGCGGTTTTGATCGTGGTGCTCGAGGTCGCGTTCAAGGAGCGTAGGCTAACGCAGCGCTGCTGGAAATGCGGCAGCGCTTTTTGCGGCCGTTGCCAGATCGGAACCGGTCGCAAGGGCCTGTGCACGCAGTGCTATCACCTGTTCTTCATGAAAGACGGCGTTTCGGCCCAGGCCCGGAACGAGAACTTGCGCCAGGTCCAAAGCGTTTCCAAGATGCAGTCCGTTATCTTTCGCGTTCTTTCGATCTTGGCTCCCGGCTCGGGGCATATCGAGGCGGGGATGCCGTTCATCGGCCTGATCCTCGTCTTCGTGTGGATACTGAGCGCCTGCGCGATTTGGCTCGAAGGGGCTGTCTACGCGCTTCCAGACGGTATACTCGGTGGAATCAGTCTTCCCACCTATGCCTTGATGGCGTGCATGGGACTGGCTTTCCTCATGGCGAACATCATTCCTCGTTCGACGACGCGCGGATAGGTCATGGCTCTATCAGGAACTCTGAAAGACTTCGCTCTTCCCGATATTTTTCAGCTCATCGGGATGCAGCGGAAGACGGGGCTTCTGACGCTCGAGAGCGACCGTGAAACAGTGAGCGTCATTTTCGAGCAAGGAATGGTCGTTCATTCCGACTCCACCATCCGCCGGCTCGACGATTTGCTCGGAAACGTCCTCGTGAGACAGGGGAAGCTTCAAAAAGAGCATCTCGAAGAGGTGCTTGCGAAGCAGAAAGTCTCGATGCAACGGCTCGGCTTCATTCTTACGAACCAGGGCTACATCGATCGGGAAGATCTGAAGGTGGCCCTTTCCGAGCAAGTTCAGCAGATTGTCTTTCGCGTGTTTCGCTGGAAATCGGGCAACTACCATTTCGACCCGATAGACGCGGACTACGACCGGGATAACGTAATCCCGGTCAGCACGGACCACATCTTGATGGAAGGGATCCGTCGGGTCGACGAGTGGCCGATCATCGAAAAACGCATCCCGTCGCTCGAGGTCGTGTTTCGGCCGCTCGTATCTCCAAAGCAGATCAAAGAAGTCGTGGACGCCTCTGAGGGAGGCACGCTCGAGGATGCCTTCGGGAGCCTTGATGGCAGCGGCGCCGAGGAGACGAGCAATACGTCGAGCTCCGAAGTCGTCTTGAACCCGCAAGAGAACGCTATCTACAAGCTCGTCGATGGCAAGAGGTCGGTCTCCACCATTATGGATCTGACGGGGCTGTCGGACTTCGACGTTTGCCGAACGCTTTTCGACTTCATCGACCGGAACCTCGTTTCTCCCGCGGCCCAGGAACAGGCGAAAAGCGCGCGACGTTCGGGCCCGCGGGCGAGTGTCGGCGTTGGGCCGAGCCAGATTGTGGGGATGGCAGCGCTTTTGATCGTGCTCGTCCTGAGCGCGGTCGGCCTCCTGGTTTCGTTCGGAACACCGTTCCGTGTCCCCGCGGTACCGAGTTTCCTCGAGCAGGAATCGGCAACGATCCAAAGGAGTCGCGACTTGGCCCGGATGCAGCGCCTCGCGAGCGCGCTACGTACCTATTACATGACTTTCGGGTTCTACCCCAACACGCTCGACGATCTCGTCAACGCCAACCCGCCTCTCGTCTCTGCCGAGGATTTGCGCGGTGCCGGCGGCGACACCTACCGCTACCTATACGGCCCGGAGAGAATCATTCTAGAGGCTATCGGCCCAACGGGCGAAGCCTATCTGAATGTGGTTCGCGGAGCACTACCCGATGAGGTTATCCTTCCGGGTCCTCCTCCGGTAGGATCCCAAGACCCGTAAGTCGGGTCCGAGCCTTTTATGCGAATCTGTTATTTCCCTGACGTCGATCTGCCCGAGAACGCTCGGCCTGTGCTCACGCTCGGGAACTTCGACGGCGTGCATCTCGGACATCAGAAAGCGATGGACTTGGTCAAAGTCCGGGCCAAGGCCTTGTCCTGTCCGGCGGTGGCGTTGACCTTCGAGCCCCATCCCGTGAGCGTGCTTCGTCCCGAGAAAGCGCCTAAGCGCATCCTGACGCCCGCGCTCAAGCAGCAAGTCATCGGCGAAAGGGACCTCGATCTTCTCGTGATCGTTCATTTCACGAAGGAGTTCTCACGGGTCGGCCCGGAAGAGTTCGTGGAGCAAGTGCTCGTCGAAAAGCTGCGGGTGCGGGAGCTCGTGCTCGGAGAGAATTTTCGTTTCGGACGCGGCCGCTCGGGCGATCTCGACGCGCTCCGCAAACTCGGAGAGCGCTACGGGTTCGTTGTGCATCAGCTCGAAGCTTCGATTCACAAAGGCGCCATGATCTCTAGCTCCCGCATTCGGGAGACGCTGCGAGGCGGCCAAGTAGACGAGGCCGGGGCCATGCTGGGAAGGCCCTTCTTTGTCGAAGGCGAAGTCATCGAGGGCGACGGGCGCGGGCGCTTGATGGGTTTCCCGACGGCAAATATCAAAATGGACGGGGATCTTCTGCTCGATGACGGCGTTTACGTTACCGACGCCGTCATCGACGCGGGCAACGACCGGTTCGCCGGCATGACCCATGTCGGACGTCGCCCCACCTTCGGGCTCGAGGAGCGAATGGTGGAGACGCACCTGTTCGACTTCGATCGACAGATCTACGGCGCAAAAGTTCGCCTTTACTTTCACTGTCGCGTTCGGGGAACGGTGGCTTTCGACTCGGCCGAGGCGCTCAAACAGCAGCTCGAGCGTGACCGGGAGGCTGCCCGCGCCTTCTTTCGTGACACAGGCCGGAACCTTGTGGTGTAGAATCCGTACCCACATTAGGATGGTGGAGACTTAAATTGCCTGATTTGATGATGGAAAGCCGGCAGGTCGGAGACGTGACCGTGATCTCGCCGCGCGGCTTCATCAACGCCCATACCGTCCGCCAATTCGAGCAGGCGCTGAGCCAGGCTGTGGAAGACGGTAACCAGAAAATTCTCATCAATGGCTCCGGCCTCGCCTATATCGCTAGCGCGGGGCTCGGCGTGATCATGGGGTTCATCGAGGACGTCAGGGCCAAAGGCGGCGATATGCGCCTTGCGGAGCTCAACGAAACGGTGTTCAATATCTTCGAAGTCCTTGGATTCAACCATCTCTGCCAGGTCTTGACCTCCGAGCAAGAGGGGGTGGCGAGTTACCAGGCAGAGCCAGCCAGCTGACATCGCTTATGTCCGACGGGTCCGACAAGCGCGCGCTCATGGAGCTTCGCTTTCCGAGCGACAGCAAGTATCTGAACATGGTCCACGAGCTCGCGAGGCTCATGGCGGAGTCGACCGGCTTCGAAAAAATCGAGGCCGAGAAAATCGCTCTCGCCGTGGACGAAGCCACGACGAACGTCGTGCAACACGCCTATGCCGGTGAGCCGGATCACGAGATCGAGATCCATTTCGATCCTGAAGGCGAGAGCCTGGATATCGTGATCTTTCACGAGGGAGAGCCGCTCGACACGATGCCGGTACCGGATTTCGATCTCGACAAGCTGGTGGCAGAGCGCCGGACCGGCGGTCTCGGCCTGACCATCATGCGCCAGATGATGGACAAGATCGAGCACCAAAAAGCCGGAACCGGCAAGAGCATGTGCGTGATGGTCCGCTACAAACAGCGTGATCGAGAGGAAAGCTAGGCTAGTCTAGAGAAGAAAAATGACCCCATGTCTTCGGACCAAACACCCGCATCCTATCGCTACCAAGAGGCGCTAGCGCCGCTCGCGCGGAGCATCGACGATCCGAAAGTTCAGAAAAAGCTCTCCGAAGTCTTAGCACTTCTCGACTTCAACTCGACGCTCAACCGTTCGCTCGAGCTTCCCGAGATTCTCGACCTCGTGCTGTTCGTGGCGATGGGGGAAACGCGCGCCGCTTGGGCGGGCGTGCTGCTTTCGGACGGAGAGAAAAAGCGTCTCGTAGCGTCAGCGCGTCGCGGCCGCAGCGACGAGCGGTGGGCCTCTATCGAACTCCCCGAGCCTTCTCTCAAGCCCGAGACTTGGGGCGTGGGTGATCCCAACGTGCCTGACTGGGCCAAGAGCGTTCTCACCGCGACCGGAGCCGCACTTCTCGTACCGCTGGTCAAATCGAAGCGCTTGGTGGGCGTGCTTCTCTTTGGCGATCGCGGCGAGCCTTATGGCGAAGACGACCGTCTCTTCGCCGAATCGCTTTGCGTGACCGCGGCGGCATCGATTGATAACGGCCGTATTTACAAAGAGCTCCAAAGGCTCAACCGCAACCTCTCCCTCAAGGTGTATCAACTCGATTCGCTGTTCGACATCACGCGCGAGCTCAATCGAAGCCCCGATGTCCTCCGGGTTCGGGAAGTGCTGATGACGAACGCCATGGGGCACGTCTTGACGACGCGCGCGGTGCTGCTGCATGACGGTAAAGTGGCCGAACAGCGCGGCTTCGCGCTTTCCCCCGAAGCGCGCGCGGGCCTAGAGCGCGCAACTCGCGAGCTCTCCGAGATCCCCGAGGATCAGAAGGTTGCCGAGCTTCCCGAGGGCGCTCTGAGGGATCTTCTGAACGGGCTCGAGCTCGATACGCTCGTCCCGTTGCGCTCGGGAGAGAGCTCTCATGGCGCGCTCCTGCTCGGCGCAAGGGCCGCGGGAAAAACCCTCGCGGACGAAGACCGCGACTTTCTGCGCTCGCTCGCCTCGCAGGCCGCCGCCGCGTTCGATAACTTGAGGCTGACGCGCGAGTGGGTCGAGAAGCAGAAAATCGAAAAGGAGATGGCTCTCGCGCGCGCGATCCAGAGCCGCCTGCTCCCGGATAGCGAGCCTGGCATCGAAGGCTGGGATATCGCCGGTATCAATATTCCTTGCCTCACGGTCGGAGGCGACTACTTCGATTATGTTCCGCGTGGCGACGACCGGCACTGGCTCGTGATCGCCGACGTTTCCGGAAAGGGCACCGGCGCGGCGCTCCTCATGGCGTCGGTCCATGCGGCGCTTCACGCACTTGCGGGCGTGGGTGAGATCTCGCTCGAAGCGCTGACCGAGCGTTTGAACGAGATCGTTTACTTGAGCACGGAAGTCAATCGCTACGTCACCGCGTTTTTCTCGACGCTCAATGCGAAGACGGGCGAGATGATCTACCTCAACGCGGGTCACTGCTATCCGTTACTTCTTCGAGCAAACGGCGACATCGAGCGGCTCGTGGAGGGCGGATCTGTCGTCGGGATGCTCGAAGAGCTCACCCTCGGTGCGGGTGAGACGAAGCTCGAGCATGGGGATATGCTCGTTCTGTACACCGACGGTCTCTCCGAGACAACGAACCCCGACGGCGAGGAGTTCGAGGCCGAAGGTATCGTAGAGGTGCTTCGAAGCTGCCGGGGCAAGCCGTCGCGTGAGATCATGGCGCGTCTCGTCTCCGGCGTACGGCTTTATGCAGCAGAGGCCGGGTTGGCGGATGATTTGACGTTGATGGTCGTGCAGAGGAACTAACACTACATGTCGCAGCTGAAGCTCACGAATACTCTCGGCGGGAACGTCGAGCCCTTCGAGCCCTTGGAGGAAGGACATGTCCGCATCTATACGTGCGGGTTGACGGTCTACAACCGGGGGCATATCGGCAATTTTCGCACCTTCGTCTCGCAGGATGTGCTGAGACGTTATTTGAAGTACAAAGGCTACAAGGTTACGCAGGTAACCAATTTCACCGATGTCGACGACAGGACGATTGCCGGTGCGCGCGAGGCGGGGGTCCCCCTTCGCGAGTACACGCAGGAATATATCGATGATTTCTTTGAGGACTGTGTGGCACTCAACATCGAGAAATCGGAATATTATCCGCGTGCGACGGACCAGGAATATATCGACGCCATGGTGGCGCTCGTGCAGAAACTCGAAGAGCGCGGCCATACCTATGAGAGCGACGGGTCGATCTATTTCAAAGTGGACTCCTTTTCCGACTACGGAAAACTCTCGCGCATCGACGTCGCCGGCATGAAAGCAGGCGCCCGCGTCGACGCGGACGAAAATACAAAGGAGAACGCCCGCGATTTCGTGCTGTGGAAAGGGCCGAAAGATGGAGAAGATTCTTGGGATACGGCTATCGGGCCCGGCCGTCCTGGATGGCACCTCGAGTGCTCCGCGATGGGGATGAAGATCCTCGGCGAGACCTTCGACCTCCATGCGGGCGGCGTGGACCTCGTCTTCCCTCATCACGAGAACGAGATCGCACAGAGCGAAGGAGCCACCGGGAAGCCTTTCGTGCGCCATTGGATGCACACCGAATTTCTCATCGTCGAAGGTGAGAAGATGTCGAAGTCCAAAGGCAACCAGTTCAACGTGCCGGACTTGATTGCGGAAAACTATTCCGCGATGGCGATCCGCTATCTCCTGCTCTCGGTCTATTACCGCCAGCAGCTCAACTTCACCCGTGAAGGCCTCGAGCAAGCCGCGACCGCAATCCGGCGCGTGGACGACTTTCTCGACCGCCTCGGCGAAATCACCCGCGAGGGCGAGGCTTCCCCCGAGACCAATCAGGCCGTCGAGGACGCCCTCGAGCGATTCGAGACCGCGCTCGACGACGACCTCAACACGTCGGCGGCACTCGCAGCACTTTTCGACCTCGTCAAGGGAGGGAACACGGCCCTTTCATCGTCTAGTATGACGAAGGGGGATGCGGAAGGATTCAAGGGTGCGATCGAGCGCATGAACACGGTTTTCGCCGTCTTTGGCCAAGGCAAGAAAATGACCTTGGACGATGAGGTCGAGAAGCTGATTCAAGAGCGCAAGGAAGCCCGCGCCCGCCGCGACTTCGCTCGCGCGGACGAAATCCGCGACGAGCTCGACGCCCGCGGGATCGTTCTGGAAGACACCCCCGCCGGAACGCGCTGGAAGCAGAAGTAGCGACGAGCGCGGTGAGGGAAACATCGGGCTATTCGACCACTTTCGATTCCACCATCGATTCGGGCGACAGGACCTAGGCCGCGACGGCGAGCGCCTAGCCGCCAAAGAGCTCCGAAAGCGAGGCTACAAAATCCTGGAACGCCGCTGGCGTTGCCGTCTCGGGGAGATCGACCTGATCACCCAGGACGGCGACATGCTCGTTATCGTCGAAGTCAAAACCCGCTCCCGTCGCGACTTCGGCGCCCCAGCCGATGCCGTCGATGCGCGCAAGCGGCGAAAATTGATCCAGCTCGCCGAGGCCTATTTGCGTGCCCGCCGACTGCGAGACGTTATCGTCCGCTTCGATGTCGTCGGCGTGGTGTGCATCCCCGGCGAAAAGCCTGAAATCACCGTTCTACGCTCTGCTTTCGAGGCCTAACACGTACCTAATACATAGGTGATGCGCTCACGACTTTGACAAAGCCTTATCCCCGTGCTACATGTATGGGTTGCCTGTTAGCTGGGCGGGACTAACTCAGTGGTAGAGTGCGACCTTGCCAAGGTCGAAGTCGCGGGTTCGAATCCCGTGTCCCGCTCCAACTAGCTGCTTCCATAGAAGACTCGCCGAACACAATTTCAAAAGGCGGCGTAGCCAAGTGGCTAAGGCGGAGGTCTGCAAAACCTCTATTCGGCGGTTCGAATCCGCCCGCCGCCTCCAATTTTCACCAAGCGAAGCTTGGTGAAAATTGCCCGCCGTAGCCGGCACGCGAACACGGAGGCGAAGGCGGGCCAGTTCAGCGGGAACGAGTTCGCTTCTCTTCCGTGTTCATCGTGGTTGCCCACAGATTCCATTCTTTGCCCGTACCGTCGTACAGTCGATGTTCGGCTCTCTTTCTGGGTCAGGAAGCTCGCAGCATTGGGGGGGAAGATGATTTCGTGCTCGCTGGCAAATCAAACGCGCTGGGCGAAAAGAAGGGATCGGTGGCTCCGGTTGTACCCGAAAGCTGTCGCGTTTCGCCCGAGCTCATGTCGCGGAGTTAGAGAGAGCTCGTGCTCCCCAGAGAGGCGGCGTAAACGAGATGAGACCCATCCGGTGAAAACGCAAGGGGGTTGTCGGATGTTATGAAGTAATCCCCGATGCGCTCGCCCTCGCTGAGGGGGATAGCGAATCGATTCGGTTCGGGTAGCGGAAGCGCGTCGCTACCGTATAGCGACAAAAGTCCGGCTCTGATCGCAATGCCGGCGAGAGTCGCTGGTATCAACATCAATGCGAACGGCTTCCCCGAGCGCGTCTGTGTCGTAGGTTCGGCCTCTTGATCGTCGAGCTCGATGCGCGCGTCGCCGATGTCCTGCAGACGATCGTGCCTGTTCTTGCGGAGGCACCTCTCGAGTAGACGTCGCGGCGCGATGGTCGGGAGTGCGCTCCAATCGGGCTCATTGTGGATGACGGCCCCGCACGATAGACCTCACCCATGCGTCCCCATCGGAGGAGCTCCGAAGGTGGCGCCCGCGGTGTGGGACGCGGGCCAAACGTGGCCGTCGGTCGTGCGCACGGTCACGCGAAAAGCATGCGGGATCTCGCCAGAGCCATGAGCTTCGTCGTAACGCACGAGACCAGGAAGGATCGCAAGCCCTGCCGCATCGGCGGACGTCCACCCCTCGGGCCGCCGCGCGTTCGAGCTCAGATCGAACACCGCCCCTGAGCCCGCTTCCCAGCGGCTCTCATTGGCGTTGAAACGTGTGGCCCAAGTCTCGAATAAGAGCTGTTGGTCACGATCGAGGAGGAGAAGATGGCGGTCGCCGTCGCTTCCGCCACCAGGCACGCCCCCCTCGATGAAGTTGGGCTCTGACTTAGCTTCTTCGGGAATGGGGTATCCCGGGCGCCCCGGCGCGCCCGCATCGCTCTCCTCGGGATAATCGACGAAAGCGATCGGCACGCGAGGGGTGTTTGCGGAGACCGTAACATAAGGGATGCCGAAGGGCGGCGGCCCAAAGTCGGGATGGAGCGGCCGTACGCCAATCCACTGCAGCATGTCATCGGATCGTGGATCGACCGGAGCGTCGCGGATATCCCGGCTCCACCAATTCCCGGGAGGGTAAAGCGCCGCCGCGGAGAGATCTTCGAGCAACAGGGCGCTCCCACTGGACGGAGCCGCAGGCGTTTCTTCAGGCCCGACCTCCGAAGGCTCGGAGGCCGTACGGCACCCGGACAGGCTGACGCCCAGCAAGAAAACGAGCACCCGACTATTCACGGTACGTGCAGCGTAACAAACGAAAGGTTCTAGCGACGTGACGGGCGTCACGCTGGCAGCGTCGCTGCGCTATGATCGTCCTACTCACGCCGGGGTGGCGGAATGGCAGACGCGGGGGACTTAAAATCCCCTACCGCAAGGTGTGCGGGTTCGAGTCCCGCCCCCGGTACCAGGGACCCAGTACTATGCAGGCCAAAGACTGCGTCTAATCCTGTGTGCCTTCTCGTGTGTTGTCGATCCGTGAGGCCGGCGGTTTGAGAGCTTCCCCGAGAGCGCTTGTTCGGGGTGGGAGCGAGGCGTTGGAGCTCGTCGAATAGGACGATTTGAAATTTTGTTCGAACCTGACTTGCGCGCTTCCGAGGTTAAGACCGACACACGGTGTCGGGCGCGATGTCGCAACTAGACGGTTTGATTCAAGCAGATCTTGGGAAACTTGCGATAGGGACGTTTCTTTTTTTTGCCAAGGAACGTCGATGTGTCTTGATGCGCTCGAGCTCATGAAGCGTTTCCGCCGTGACATAGCTCTCACCACAATTTGGGCAGCTGACGACCGGAACGCTCTCGATCACCAGCAGATTGGCACCCTTCCCGTAGCTTCGAGTGACGTAACGGATTTTGGCTCCGCGCCCGCCGCACAGATCGCAGGCGAGAAACGAGGACTTCCTGCTATTCTTCATATATCGTAATGATAACTAACTTGCCGGTCGGCCCCAACTTGGCGACGACCACGATTTGCTTGCTCTCATCCAATCTCCCGCCGCGGACGAGATACTTCCACTCCGCAGTTGCTTGATCTTTTTGACGTTCAAGGATCTCGCCGCTCAGCAGGCAATTCTCGACATCGAATATGCTCAAACCGTCCTCGTCCATTTCCTCTTCTGCGTGTAGTGTCATCACGTACTGCTTTATCCGGACGAGCTCGCGAAGGCGTTTCAATATTCGTGGAAACATTCTTCCCCTGGCTATTGCCTCGTACTCGGATCCGATGGAATCAGGCCAGCAAAGCTGCCGCCCAGTTCTGCGCAAGAATTCCATCTAATCTCGCTATCTTGGCGTAGCCGAACGTGAGTCTAACATGCGTATATGCCTGCGTTGAGGTCAGATGGGACATCGGACGTCGTAGTCCCGCCCCATCCGAGGACTTAAAATCCCCTACCGCAAGGTGTGCGGGTTCGAGTCCCGCCCCCGGTACCAAGAATGGATTCGGTGAGGTGCCCGACCATCGCCATCGCGTCCGTCTCCGCATGCTCCCTATTAGAATCAATCCGTCAGGGCAGCGGCCAGGAAGGCGAGGAAATGCCGCCACTGCGGTCCATTCTAATCATCTGCTACCATGTCGGGATTGGATGGGGGTGGCTTGCAGCGCAGTGTTTACGACGACCCGGAATTGAAGGGCCTTGAGCCAGATCGCTCGGTTGTGCCCTGCCGGCTCCCAAGGTGGGGCGGAGGCGCTGGTTGAAGCCGGTTCACCTCTGCTTCCTCGGATGCGGATTCATCACCGGTGTACACAGTCGGCACCTGCAGAAGATGCGTTCCGACGTCGCGTGTAGCTATGCGAGTCGTGACCCGGTACGCGCGGTCGAGTATCAGCGTCGATTCGCAGGCGTGGGACACTACGGGGGCTACGACGACGCGCTTCGTGACCCCGTGGTAGATGCCGTGGTGGTCGCGGTGCCGCCGCGCTATCATCTCGAACTGGCTCTGCGTGCGCTGGAAATGGGGAAGCATGTCCTGGTGGAAAAACCTGCGTTTCCCCACCTCGATGACTATCAGACCGTCATTGAGGCGCGCGCTCGGAGTGGTCGCGTGGTACTGGTGGGTGAAAACGATCATTACAAACCGCTTTGCGTCGAGCTTCGCCGAATCCTGGCCAGCGGCGTCATCGGAGAACTGGTCTTCGGACACTTCGTCACGATCATGAAGAAGCCCAAATCGGCCGACGACTGGCGCAACATTGAAGAAATGGCTGGCGGCGATGCGTTCTTCGAGGAGGGAATCCACTGGTTGCACATTGCCGGAAGCTTGGGGCCCCGGATCCGCACCATCCACGGTTACCGGCCGCCGGCATCCGGGGACGGACCGCTGCGTGGGGACAGGCGGCGCAAGAGTATGCTGGCCGCCTTCCAGTACGACAACGGTGCGGTGGGCGCCCTGTATTATTCGCGAGAGATTCCGTCCCTGCTCCGCGGGTTTCGCCTGTCGAAGCTCTTCGGCCGCGAAGGCATCATCACCTTCGAGTCCAACGGCGCGTTCATTCTGCTGCGCGGTGGACGTTTGCCCCGATTCACCCTCTTGCCCGGCTTCCGGGACATCCGCGGCTACCGTGCCATGTATCGCGACTTTGTCGGCGCCATCAGAAACGGAAATAGCCCGGAGATGAGTCTCGAGCGGGCGATGGACGACCACCGGCTGTTGGACGCGGTGTACGCGAGCGCGGATTCCTTGGAGCTCGCCCGCACGTGACGGAACGCTTCGACATCGTCATCATCGGTAGCGGCGTGGGAGGCGGCACGCTGGCCAACACCCTGGCGGCTACGGGAGCGCGTATTCTCATCGTCGAACGGGGCGACTTCATTCCTCAGGAAGACCAGAACTGGAGTCCCCAAGCGGTCTGGGGTGAGCTGCGGTATCGAACATCTGAGCGCTGGCTCGACCGGCTCGGTAAGGAGTTCGTTCCCTACACTCACTATTGTGTTGGTGGCAACTCGAAATTCTGGGGGTGCGTGCTGTATCGTCTACGGCGCGAGGACTTCGGCGAGATCCAGCATCGAGGCGGAGTCTCACCCGCATGGCCTATTACCTACGAGACGCTTGTCCCCTACTATGATCGTGCCGAGCGGCTCTATCACGTCCATGGCCAAGCAGGGTCCGACCCGACCGAGCCGCCGCGGGGACCGTTCCCGTACCCACCCGTGGAGCATCAGGGGCGCATTGCCGTCATCGTCGAACGGCTGCGGGCCCTCGGGCTGCACCCGTCATATCTGCCACTTGGGGTGTTGCACCCGGGCGAGCCCGGCGGCTGCATTCTCTGCAGCACGTGCAATTCGTATCCCTGCAAATTACGGGTGAAGAGCGACGCCGACGTGTGCTCGGTGACACCCGCACTCGAACACGACACCGTGACGTTGTGGACCAACGCCTATACCGAGCGCCTGGTGACCAACGGAAGCGGCGACAAAGTTGTCGCGGCGGAGGTCACACGCGAGGGACAGTCGGTCCGCGTCGAAGCGCCGCTTTTCGTCGTCGCATGTGGCGCGGTGAATTCTGCCGCTCTACTACTGCGCTCGGCCAGCCAGGTGCATCGCGACGGACTGGCGAACTCGTCGGGCCTGGTGGGGCGCAATTACATGTCCCACGTCGTCACCATGCTCGGCGCCTTCATGCCGCCCCGCCACGACACGATGTTTCAGAAGACCGTCGCCATCAACGACTTCTACTTGCGCGGTCCCGATGCCGACTACCCCCTCGGACAGCTTCAGTCGCAGGGCCGCTCTCACACCGCCATCGCCAGGGCCGCTGGGCCTCCAGGGTCCCGCCACGTGCCCAACTGGGCCTACGACGCGTGGTTTGCCCGCGGCGTCGAGTGGCTGGCCATGAGCGAGGATCTGCCCCGTCCCGACAACCGCGTGTCCGTCACGACCGACGGACGCATCCGGCTTGAACGGGAGCCGTCCAACGTCGAGGCCCATCGTGAGCTCGTCGCCGTCACCAAGAGGTTGCTTCGCAAGGTTGGAGCCTGGTTCGTCATGGCGATCCCTACCGGTGACTTCAATACCACGCACCAGTGCGGCACCGCGGTCTTCGGCACCGATCCGAAGGCATCGGTGCTGGATCCCTGGTGCCGCTCCCACGACATCGAGAATCTTTTCGTCGTCGATGCATCATTCTTCCCGTCCTCGGCATCGGTGAACCCGGGCCTCACCATCGCCGCCCAGGCCCTCAGGACGGCCGACCATATCCAGGAATCCCATTTGAGCTAGGCAGGAGTGTATGAAGGCACGATCGTTGAGTCACACAGCCATCACGGTAGCCAACTTTGACAGGTTCGTTCAGTTCTACGCCGAGCACTTCGGCTGCCGCCTCGTCGGCGTCTCAGAGAGTGACCCGGCCAAGGTGCGCACGTTCTTCGGCGTGGACGCCGAGGAGCCGCAGTGCAGGATCGGCTGGCTGCGAGCTCCGGGTGGTGGCATGCTCGAGATCTTTGAGTTCACCCCGCAGCAGGCGGCCCACGAAGTGGTGTGGAGCCGCGTGGGCATGACGCACATAAGCTTCGACGTGAAGAACTCCTACAAGTGGCACGATTATCTGGTGAAGAAGGGTGTTACGATCGTCAGCGAGGTCGAGAAGTCGAAGCACGGACACACGTTCTTCTTCGTCAGGGACTGCGACGGCAATCTGATCGAGCTGATCGACTTGAAGTACCGTTACCCGGCCCTTAAGTACCTGGGCTGGCTCGGAGGCTGGCTCTTTCGCCGAGGAATGTACAAGAAGCACTACGGGTAGCGGTTTTCATCGTGCCGGAGAGCAAGTCGAACCAACCGTCACAAACCGGGTAATGGAACAAGGGTTCGAACCGCGAGCTTGATTATCGGTCAGGGCCTCTGCCGTTGAACCCGACTCCGACGCCGTACAACTTTGGGCTGAGATTCGTAATCCGTAGGTGAGTGATCCAAACTCACTTTGGTCGTTGACTATCGGACTCCGTCCTCGGCGGGGAAGTACCAAACCCTCCTAATCAGGCCGCCAGTCGTCATGGATCGCTCGCGCAGCAGATAGACTGCAACTTGAGAAGCCGCAACAAATAACCTATCGCTGATCTGCAAGAGGGGCGCTGTCGTTTACGAAGACTCTCTCATCCCAAGATCAGGGCGCGACCGTGATCGTCCGATCTGCGTGTGTTCCAAGAGCCCCATCCGAGGCGAGGCAACGCAGCACGTAGGTCCCTGGTTCGTGGAACGTCACGCGAACTTCATAGCGGCCATCCGGAGGCGTCGGGGGCGTGACCCAACGATTCGCCCACGGGGAGTTTGCGCCGTCGCGTGTGTCTTCCCAGACCTTGGCCTGTAGAGGGTCGAAGCTCACGGTTCCCGATCCGCGGTAGACGTACCAGGACAGACGCAGCCCGGTCGCACTTCCGACGGTGATCCGCCACGGTGGCGTCCACTCTGGGTGGGCGGTCGAGCCCTCCCCGCCCGAAGCCAACTGGCTGGTTCGGCTGCTCTCCTTGGGAATGCTGTCATCGCTCGCTATGGCCACGAGCATCACGGGCTCGCCGGTCCGAGTCATGAGGCGCTCGTCCCCCTCGACCCGAAGCTGCGGAGCTTTGTTCGTCCGAACAACCGCGTCGCTCGTGCCGGCGCCGATCGCCCCTTGTTCCGAGGCCTTGACTAGATCGTCGACGAAGTAGTCGAGCCTCAGTGTGGCGTACGCTTTCTCCGTATTGCCCTTGGTCGTGAGCGTCCAGACCAGCTCGTCGGTCTCGCCGAAGCCGTCCGGCACCGGAACCGGGAAGACGAACCGGTTCCGCCGAGGCAAGAAATGGGTTGGCTGTCCACGGTCGGGGTCACCCGGTGCGAAGAAATTATCGGTGCCCACCCAAACGTCGAGCTCCTCCTCCCAGTTTCGGTTCATGTAGCCGAACAGGAAGTATCGCGTCCCGTCGGCTTCCTCCCCCCAGCCCTCGTAGGCGGGCGAGGCGTTCTTGCCGCGTGAGTACGACTGCTCCGCCCTTGCGCCTAGCGTCGCTAGGCACAGGACCAAGACCGGCAGCGCCAGCCGGGCAAAGCTCACCGCTGCTCACGCTCCCGGGGCGGCTCGTTCGTCTTTTTGGCCTCGGCGGTCTCGAGCGCCTTTTTGGCGCGCGCGACTTCCGCTTCGGCGTCCGTCAAGGCTTGCTGTGCAAGCTCCAGATCGGTCTTGGGCAGAACCATGCAAAGTGGGCAGCCGATCACCACGTCGTTCTTCGTGAGCTCGTGCACCTCGCGACGCTCGGCCATCGCGTCTTGGAATTGCTCGTCGGTCATCCCGACGCCGTGTCCCAGGTCGATGAACATGTTCGCGACCGAGCGGTTCCCCGACCCCTGCCAGTTCCTCGGGTCGGGGATGTTCCGGTTCCCGAACGTGTTGTCCATGTAGCCAATGATGTGCAGGATGGTGCCCTTCGGGAGCAGCGGCTCATAGCCGTGTGCGTACTCGTAGCCGCGCACCCAGTTGTGGTCGTAGCCGGCGCAAGTCAATGTCTGGATATTGATGCCCCAGATCGCTTCGAAGCACATCCGGGCACCCGGCGCGTGCAGGTGTGGCTCGAAGGTCGTGATCTTCGTGTGCTCGGGCAGCACGTAGTAAGCGTGCAGTTCCTGGTCCTTCTCCATCGGTTTGATGTCGATGTCGAGGGCGTTGCCGAGGGCACGCATCGCGCGCGAGTATTTCGGCTTGTAGTCCTTGGGATGGAACCGCCAGCCGATCTCGAGACGGGCCTTCGTGTCGATGCCGTTGGAGTGCAGGTGAACCGAGTCCGATACGACGCTCGAGTTGGCTGGCAGGAGGCGCGCACCCTCTGGGTCGAAGACGTCGGCATTACGGCCGACTTCGTGAACCGGCCAACCCGTGCTCTCGCCGATCGAGCCGTCCTCGTTGATCACTTTCGTGCTCCAGATCATGTGATGAACGACGAACCGCCCGCCGACGGTCTTGCGTCCCGCACCGATATCCTGGTGGTCGAGCACGTCGTTGATCTCTCGAATCTCGACCGACTTCACGTATAGATCTTCCGTGTTGCCGACTTTGATCGACTCGATATCGCCCCACCAATCTGCAGCGTCGCCTTCGACCAGCATCTCGTTGGTCACTGTGATCAAATCCGGTTCGCCGGCGGTCCAGGTCGCGCTGCCGCGCAGCGGCCTGGGCGGCGGCATGTCGGCGGGGTCTCCTCTCGGCGCGCCGCTGTCGGCCCACTTTGCGATCTTGGCAATCTCTTCGTCGCTGAGAGACGGGTCGAACTGGTAGTGCTGGATACCGACATCCTTCTCTATGTACCAGGGAGGCATGACGCCCGCGCGTGCCCCCATGCCGGTTCGCCGCTTGATCGATCGCGCCCAGGTTCGTACATCCTTATAGGTGATGAGCGACATCGGCGCCACCGAGTCCGGCTGGTGGCAGTTCTGGCAGCTCCGTTGCAGGATTGGGGCGATGTCCTACGTAAACGTCACCTTGCCCGGAACGTCTTCTGTAGAGGCCCACCCGGCAGAGGCGAGGGCGATGAGAGTCATCCCGATTGTGCCTAATCGAACGAAATTTCTTGGTGTCGGCATCGAATCACGCTCCCTTCTAAGAAATAGCAACAGCCGACCACGGTACCACAAAGGTCACTTCTCTGTCGGGACGAGCCGTTCGAGCTCTTCGAACCAGTAAGGACGATGTCGAGTTGTTTCGGCGTCGACGCCGGCTCCGGTTTCACCATCAAGAAGCGGCCGTCAGTGTGCCAGAGCCTGGCCTCTCTTTCGAACCTATCCGACCGTTGCTCGTCCCGGGAAACCCCTCGGGCAGTACTTTGATCGCCTCATCCCGTCCGAGCTTTCCGTCTCGCAGTGGGCGAGTTCGTGACCGGCTTCGAGGGACATGGTAGCGCGAACATCTTAAGACGATGGTGCGCGGTGGGCAACCAAGGGGTCGTCGAAAGACGTGGCTGCGTGAGGGAGAGTGCTAGACTGGAGGTACTGACTCCCATCTGATTGCCATCGCCGGAAAACGCTCGACGTCCCATGAGCTCGACTCGAAACCTGGTTGCAAGTGCGGCCCTCGTCGCTTGTTTGCTGCAGGCCGCGTCATGTGTGAACGGACACGGGAAGGCGCTCGTGAGCGCGGATGTCGTTGCAACGGCGCTGCGCATGGACGGCAACGCGCGTCAGATAGTGGAGGCGTCCGAGCGCGCGAACCGGGCCTTCGCCCTTCATGACAATATCTACAAGCACTATCATTATAAAGATGCTTCCTATTCGTGCCTTGCGGAGGGCACGTGTTTCGCGAATTACATTGCATTCCAAAGTCGGATGTACGCCGACGAGTTCGGCGCGTCCGAGCCGGTGCCACCGGCACAGTTAGGCGTGCTTTCAACGATTCTCGAGGAGAATCGGCTCATCCAAATGGCTCGGCGAATCGAGGACGAGGCCGTCTCGCGGATCCAGGCCGCGCCCGCGACGTGGATTGGGGATCGCAGCGCACGCGAGAGAGTTTGGGTACTTCGAACGGGGTTCGCCACCGAGCCGTTGCAAGATGAAGCCATCCGCCGTTTGCTCGCCGGCTATTCCGGGCTGCAGGTGGGCATCGTCACGCGAGAGCGAGCTCCCGAGGTCTTCGCTCTCGTGGGCGAACGGATGAGCGCGGCGCTCGTACGCGACGGTCGCGTGCTGAAGGACGTGACGCGCGTCGATCAGCTTGCCGAGCTTCTGCACATTCCGCACGCGGCGGCTCGGGCCCGTCGCTACCCGGAGTTGCAGCGGTTCGATGCGCACATGCATCTCGTTCCGGGCGGCGCGGCGAACTGGAACCGGATTCTCGAGATAAATCACGTGAAAAAAGCCGTGGTGTCTGCGCTTCCAATCAAAAAGGACTACGAGGGGCTGGACGATGCGAATGCGTTGGTACTCGAGACCGCCCGGCTCTACCCCCGGCTCGTTCCATTCGTCATGATCCCTCCGTTTCGCGCGAGTCCACTCGAAGATCTCGAGAATGCCGTGGCCAGAGGCGCGCGCGGCGTGAAGCTCATCAATGGCCACGGCGATTTCTTCGAGCCATCGAAACAAGACATCATCGATCCTCCCGGGTTGCGAAAGATGTTTGCCTTTTGTGAGCGGCGGGGGATTCCCGTTCTTTGGCACGTCAGCTCACACCTTTACCGAGTCGGTTTGTTGCGCGTGCTCGAAGAGTTTCCTCGTCTCAAGGTCATCTTGCCCCATATGGGCGGATATTTGACTTACACGCCGGAAACGGTCCGGCGCCTTCTCAGCGACTATCCGAACTTCTACGTTGATCTCAGTTGGGGAACGCAGCCGGATGATTTGCGACGGGCGGTCGAGGATATATCCTACGAGGCCGATGCATGGCGAGAGCTCGTCGTCGAGTTTGCCGATCGATTCCTCTTTGGCAGCGACCTCGTTGTGGGTGCCCACACGTCGTTAGCCCACGCGAGCATGGTCTACGAGATGTACGAGAACATGCTGGCAGCACAAACCTATGACCTCAACTACTTTCCAGAACAGGGTTACACCTCCTTTCTCGACGAGAGCCACAACCGAGCAGGCCTGCGCGGCCTGAATCTGCCTCTTCCAGTCCTTCGCAAGGTCTACTGGGACAACGCCATCGCTGCCTTCGGGCTGGACGAATAGCGCTGGGTTTCCGGAGCTTCGCCGCTCGGGGGCATCGTCGAAGCTCCGGTAACCCTGCGCTCCCTACGACAAGTTCTTCGCGGTTGTCACGAGCTTGAGGAACTCTGCGCGGTCGCCGTGCGGATCGTCGCCTCGGCTTTCGCGCGCGAGCTCTAGCACCATATCGAAGCTCGCTTCTCCCTTGTACTCGGAGTCGCGCAGCAACATTCCGAACGCGGCGACGGCGGCCGAGAACTTCATGTTGTCGTTGACGTTTTTAGTGGCGTTGGGGTCGTCGTGAAGCGGGAGCTCGAGGCGCGTGCTGAGTAACGCATCCGGCTGTTTGTAGCGCAGCTTGACGGTGAGAAGCTCGCTGCTGTTCGCGGCGGACGCTCGGCGTCGGACTTCCTGATACTTCAAAGGATCGACCGTCCCCGTGTCGAGCTCGACGCCCACGGGAACGACCTCGTAGAGCGCTGTGACCGTGTGCCCGGCTCCGAGCTCACCAGCGTCTTTCTTGTCGTCATTGAAGTCCTCGGCCGCGAGCAGGCGGTTCTCGTAACCGACGAGGCGATAAGCGGACACCTTGGCTGGATTGAACTCCACTTGGATCTTGACATCCTTGGCAATGGTCATGAGCGTCGCTCCCACCTCGCGCACGAGAACCTTCTCCGCTTCCTGGTGCGAGTCGATATAGGCGTAGTTGCCGTTTCCTTTGTCGGCCAGGAGCTCCATGGTCGCGTCCTTGAGGTTCCCCACGCCGAATCCGAGCACCGTCAAGAAAATGCCACTTTCGCGCCTGTCCTCGATGAGATCCTCGAGTCCTTCCGCGGCTGCTGATACCAACGTTTAAATCGCCATCGGTCGCGAGAATAACGCGGTTGATGCCGCCTTCGATGAAGCTTTCGGCGGCGACTTCGTAAGCAAGCTGAATGCCCTGGCCTCCCGCTGTGGAGCCACCGGCTCTCAGGCTATCGATCGCACGACTTATCGTCCGTTTGTCGGCGCCCGCCGTTGATGGGAGAACGAGCCCAGCCGCGCCCGCGTAGACGACGATCGCGACGCGGTCCTCTTGACGCAGTTGTTTCGTGAGAAGACGCATGGATGCCTGCAGCAGTGGCAGCTTGTTGGCCTGGTCCATCGATCCGGAGACGTCGAGCAGAAAGACGAGGTTTCGCGGCGGAACGCTCTCCTCGGGAATCGTGCGCCCCTGAAGGCCGATGTGGACGAGACGGTGCTCGGGCTTCCACGGGCAGGCAGCCGCTTCGACAACGATTGAGAACGGATGCTCGGGATCGGGCTGAGGATAGTCGTACTGGAAGTAGTTGATGAGCTCTTCGATGCGCACGGCGTCGGCCGGTGGCTGCGATCCCAGCTCGAGAAAACGCCTCACGTTGCTGTACGACGCGGTATCGACATCGATCGAGAACGTGGATAGTGGGTTCAATCGCGCGTCTTTGAAGGTGCTGTCGTGGATCGGATCGTAGTCTTCGGTATTGTGGACGACGGGTGGTATGTAGTTGTAGCTACTCTCGAAGGACGGCTGCGGCTGTGGACTTGGCGTATATTCACCGCCGCCTTCGAGATATAGACTGCGGGCGTAGGGCCCCGGCTCCGGCGTTGGGCCCGACACGCGGTATCGCAAGAGCGAAGGCACGGTAAGCGCGGCGATCACTCCAACGGTGACACAAAATGTCACGAAGTACCAAAAAATGCGTTTCATTACTGACCTCCTGATGAATCGAGAACCGGTTTTGGAGGAAAACCTGTTCTCGTTGCTTCGATGCGGATGGCCTAGAGCAAGTTGCGTGCCAGCCCGTGTGGCGCGGATTTCTACGGATAAGAGGTACTATCCGTCGGAGGGGATCCGCTGCTCTTTCGCGAGTGCTTCCGGAGACCCGCCTAACGGTAAAAAACCGCGCCGTGCGGTGTCGCCGTCCCCGTATCGCCAGGTGGCTCGTTCGAACGATACCCCTGGAGCTCGAGAGCCCTCGTCTCGAAAGTCCGAGTCGATCTCCATTTGGCCGGACTCCGGGTCGAATCGGACCAGAAGCACAAGATGCTCCATATCGCCGCGGCCTGTCACGACGATACGGTGTCCACTGCGGTCGGCGGCCATCCAGTGCGGACGATAGTTCTCACCGAGCTTCAGCTCTTGCACGAGCCTCGGCGCTGACGGGTCCGAAAGGTCCAGGCTCACGAGCGCCTCCGACGTCGGCACGGTCTGCACCCAGAAGTCTCCGATGCGTGCGGCCAGCGCACATCGATGGGGCGGTTCGTACGGAAACGTGCGTAGGTGGGTGGCCACAGGCTCGGCCGTGTCGAGCTCGGTGAGCAAGTACAGGCCGCACGAGAACGTGTTCACGACAACGCTGCGGCCGTCCTGCAGCGCGCGAGGCTCGGCGGGCATCTGGTTCTCGTCGCCGCGCTCGCCGGGCGGGAGAAGCACTGTCTTCAGTAGTCGGAGCTCAGAGAGCTGCCACAGCTGTACCGAGGTCGGTAGCAGTTTCCCACGCATGTCTGCTGTCGTGCTGATGACGCGGTCTATCTCCGGCAGGATCGCGAGGCTATAGGGACGAATCTGCGGGTCGACATCGGGGTCCGCGGCGTCGGCGCCTCTCAGATAGCGCCCTCGTGGATCGAGCTCGACGAGGCCGCCTGGCTCCAGCTTCCCATCGCTTCGATTCTGGAAGGTTGCGAGCACGTTACCATTCGGCAACCGCTCGGAGCTGTGGAGGAAGGTATAGGCGCCTCGCTCGGCGAATGAGCTCGCCACGCCGGGCGCGCGAGGACGCGACACGTCGAACAAGAACGTTGTGCCCGCGGGGAAGGCATTCGCGAAGAGGATGTTCCCATCGGGCATGCGATGTTCGGTGTGGTGTGCGCCTCCGACCAGGCCGACCGGAAGGGTGTCCAAGATGGCGCCGTATGTTGACGCTTCGCGGTTCGCGTCGATGACGGTCAGGAAGTCGCTCGATTCCTGATTCGTATCGAACGCCCAGACATAGAGAAGATCGGGAGTCTGCGTCCTTTCGGACGGCATGCAGCTCAGAAGCGACGCCGCCGCGACGATGAGGACCCTGAAGCGTCTCAAGTCTCAAGTCTCAGGTCTCAGTCCTCGAGCCGCTGGTTGGATTCCTCGAAGACGCGCAGCGTGTGCTCGACGTCGTAGGGATGCTCTTCGAGTGTTTCGGGGTCCCACTCGCTTCGGGGTGTCGCGAAGAAATCGCCCGAGTAGACGTGGATGGCTCCCGTGAGCTCGTCGAGAGGGTTGGCGACAGCGTGGATGACCGCGTCGCCGAGGACGACGGTCTCTTTCGAGTGAAGCTCTTTGCCGCCCTGCTCGCTCAGGCCGCCTTCGCTGCGTTTGTAGAACGTGTTGTTTTCCTGTCCGCCATAGAGACCGATGATCGCGAGCATGCGGTGGTCGTGCGGATGGAGCGTCATGCCCGGACCCCAGATGATGTTGAGCACGGTCAAGTCGTCTGATTGGTGGAGCGTCCCTATCCCTGAGCGCTTCGGCTCGCCCAATGTCTTTACAATTTGGCCAGGTTCACTGACGGCTCTTTGCACGACTTCCTTGATCGCGCGCGCGTCCGGGTCCTTCATGGCTTCCCGGCACGCTTCGATAAATCTCTCGGTCTCAAACATCTCGACTCTCCCGTTCTGCAAGCTTGCTGTGCCCATCCCGAGTTTGTGGCAGCTTCATCCCGAGCTCCGCACCCGCCACTTGGGTCCTCAATATTTGCGCCGTGCCTCCGGCGATCGTGAACATCCGCGCGTCGCGCACCATCCGCTCGAGCGGGAGATGGCGCGAGTAGCCCATCGCGCCGTGGATTTGAAGCGCGTCGTTCGTGACTTGGATCGCGGTCTCGGCCGCGTAGATTTTAGCTTGAGCGGCTTCGTTCATGTCGGGAAATCCGTCCCCGGCATTGGCGGCGGCTTTGTACACGAGGCACTGCGCCGCGGATAGACGCGTCGCCATGTCAGCAATCATCCACTGCAATCCTTGAAACTCGGCGATAGGGCGGCCGAACTGTTCGCGAGTCTTGGCGCGCTCGACGGCGAGCTCGTAAGCACCTTCGGCGATGCCGAGAGCGACGGTCGCGGCGCCGACCCGTTGGCCGTTATAAGCACTCATCAATCGCGCGAAACCTCTCTTCAGGCCACCGGGCGGGATCACCGCCATGTCCTCCGGGATGGCCAAGTCCTCGAAGAAAATCTCGGTCTCCGGGATGCCGCGCATACCCATCGCTGGCTCACGCTTGCCGATCCGCAGTCCCTCGTCTTCGCCGCGCACGGCGACGAAGCCACCGATGCCGAGCGGCTCGCCGTTCTCCACGACACGCGCGAAGATGAGATGGACTTTGGAGATACCGCCCCCCGTGATCCAGTGTTTGAGCCCGTTGATAACGTAATGGTCGCCCCTCTTCACGGCGGTCGTTGTCATTTCCGTCGCGGCGCTCCCGGCGTCCGGCTCCGTGATACATATCGCGGGTTTGTCGCCTGCGAGCACGAGGGCGCAACGCGCTTTTTCTGTTTCTCCGAGCCGTAGGCCATTATGGTGCCGATGGCACCCATGTTCGCTTCGACGACGATACGCCCGCTCGGCCCGCAAACGCGGGACATTTGCTCGACGACGAGCACTGTATCGAGGTAGCTGTGCCCGCGTCCGCTATACTCCTCGGGGATCGTCATCCCCATGAAGCCTGCCGCGGTTAGCTGCCGCACATTCTCCCAAGGATATTCCTCGGTGCGATCGATATCGGCGGCGCGGCCGCGGAACTCGGATTCGGCCAGCTCACGGGCGGATTGTTGCAGCTCGAGTTGACGTTCAGAAAGAGTGAACACGATAACGACTCCGTAGCATTGTCTTAGAATGGGTCTTAGAATGGGTCTTACACCGGTTCATGGGCATCCAGGCGGCTTTCGGACTCCGTCGAGCGCGTGAGCGCGAGCGTGCCGATGCTGAGCAGCCCGAAGCCGGCGACCAAAGGAAGAACCGTACCATCATAAGCTTGTCCGATCGCCGCGCCTCCTAGGATGGAGATGAACATAGAGAGCGCCCCGACGACCGCGGCGCCCACACCGGCGATATGACCCACGGGCTCCATCGCAAGAGCGTTCATGTTTGCGTATAGAAGCCCGTTACAAAAGAACGCGATCAGCAAGTAAGTGATGAAGGTCCATAGGGGAGGGTGGCCTTCCGTCGCATAGGCGAAGGGGACGAACGCGATGGAGAGACAGTCGATGATGGTAAGCGCAGACTGAGACAGCCGCTTCATTCCATATTTCAAAACGAGCTGCGCGTTGAGCAAAGACGACGCGCCAATCGCCGCCGATAGGAGCGCGAAGTAGAGAGGAAATAGTTTGCCGAGGCTATATTGCTCCTGGAAGACTTGCTGTGCCGTGGTCAAGTAGCCGACGAAGGCGCCGAAGACGAGCCCGGCCGCGACCGTATAGCGTAGCGTAGCTCGCGTCGTTACGACCTCTCGAAAAACGCTCGCGACGCGACCCAGCGACAATGGGATCCGATGCTCTCTCGCGAGTGTTTCCGGCTGACGCAACCCGAACCACGTCGCGACGACGAGCGCCAGCGCCAAGAATAGTCCGAAGATCGCTCTCCAGCTCGCCACCAACAAGATCGCTTGACCGAGGGCGGGTGCGATGATCGGCACGACGATGAATACCGCCATCACGAACGACATGACCCTGGCCATGGCGCGACCTTCATATTGATCACGTATCAAAGCAACCGCGACCACCCGCGGACCGGCGGCGCCGACGCCTTGCATCACGCGGCCAACGAGCATGACGGGGAGGCTCTGGGCAAGAAACGACACCACGCAGCCCGCGATGAAAAGGCCAAGGCCGGCAAAGATAGCCGGCCGGCGTCCCAAACTGTCGGCAAGCGGCCCATGATTAGCTGACCTATGGCTAGGCCGAGCAGGAGCACCGAGACGATGAGCTGGTTGTCGTTGGTGCGCGTCACGCCGAGATCGAAGCCGTTCTGGGAGAGCGCGGGAAGCATAGCGTCGATCGAAAGGCCACGAGCGACATCATCATCCCCATGAGGGCGATGAACTCTACGAAGCGAGCGTGCGAGTCGGCGTGGCCGGGTCCGGTCATAGGCAACCGCCTAGATTAATCAAAGTCGACGTCCGGCGCCAGATGGCGCGGTGCTCACCGGTCGAAAAAATACTCAATGCATCGGCAAGCGAATGAGAATGATGGTGCCTTCACCGGGTCGGCTTCGAACCTGTATGTCGCCGCCGTGCCCATGGACGACGCTGCGACACGCCGCGAGGCCGAACCGCGCTCGAACGCGTCGACCGGAAGCGAAATCTATCTCGAATAGCTCTGCGACCTCCTTATCGGTCATACCGCGGCCGTCATCCGCGACTTCCACGACCGCATGGTGATCGTCGCTCGTCGCGGAGACCCGAACCGTGCCTGTGTCTTCGATGGCCTCCGCAGCGTTTTGGACGACGGTGGCGAAGGCTTGGGCCAGCCGAGCGCCGTCTCCGTGCACGATCAAGCCGGACTGCAGATCCATCCGCAGACGAACCGAATCTCTGAAAGCAGGCTCCACGATACGAGAAGCATCTTCGACGCATGACGCGACGTCGATGGCCTGACGTTCAGCGCGATCCAGATGTACGAAGCGCTTGATCGTGGCCATGACCTCGGTCAAACGCTGGCCCGCCCGCACCGTGAGCTGAACCGAGTCGTCGAGGGCCTGGATGGCTCTGTCTACCATTGCCTCGCGGATGCCCTGCTCCCCGGAAGCCAGTGCCTCTCTTAAACTGGAAACCGCCCTTGCTGCCGTGTCGGCTGAGCTCCGGACCGCACCCAACGGGCTGTTGACCTCGTGCTCAACACCGGCGACGAGCTGACCGAGCGCCGAAACCTGAGCTTGAAGCACCATCTGCATCTGCTCTTGTTGCATCTGCTGCTCGCGCTGCTCGCGCTCGACGGCCTCGTGGAGCATGCGGCGTGCACCCGCGGTGATCCACACGAGAACGCCACCTCCCAACAGGATGATCAAAGGTTTCAAGAAGGGATCCCTGACGCCCATTCCCAAACCAACGGCGCTATCCAGGCCTCCAGGAAATAAATCGAGGCGTGGGTCGTTCACCGCGAGCACTGCAAGGACCAAGTGCAAGGTGGCCGCCACAACTGTGACGAGAGCCGGGTAGGCGGGGCGCAGCGCGGCACCGTTCAAGATGATGATGATGAAGCTCACGAGACCTAGATTGTGACCGATCAGATGGACGATCGGGCGCTCCGGCGAGGTATAGATCAGATGCCAAAGCAAGGGAAGCGCGCAAAGCACCAGGCTGTCCATCAGGGCTCCGCCCAGCCCGACGAATTGCAGGCGCTCCGAGCTCAGCAGCAGCCGCGACAAGAAAACGGATACCGCGATCATCGTCAGAAATACGAAGGTGCTCGCGATTTTCTCGCTGAGCTCACCGGCGACGACCCAGATAGCCGCTACGGCGAACGCGGCAAACATCGCACGGCCGCGCATCGTGGCCAAGAGCGCCTTTCTCTCGCGTCGCAGCAAGAGCTGTTGCCCCGGATCGGGAGTAACTTCCGGCATGATGAAGCGATCCTACAACACCGTCGACTACGGTTTGCGCGGCAACCGTATTACGGTTGGTCTGAAGTCAGGCTGGCCACGATCTTCGCCACCGCCTCATCCGCGATGACGCGAACTTCGTCGTCGGTTCGATCTTGAATGGGGTGCGGTACGAACACACCGATAGGCTCGACGCCGAGCGCTCTCGCCTGCGCTTGGGCGCCGTCGACGAACGGCTCGGTCGCGATGAAGACGGTCGGGACGCCGCGGCTTTCGAGGTCCGCCGAGTCGTGCACACTGCACGACGTGCAGCTTCCTCAGTCGGCGAGCGCTTCGACGACCGCGTCGCACCGCGTGGCGATCTCGTGCCGAAGATCCACGGGCGCCGGCTTGGCAAAGGTGGGTTTCTGGAAGCGCTCCACGGCGGCCCCTAGCGCGCGGAGCTCTTGCTCGACGCGATCGAGAAAGACGTTGCCTTTCGGCTTGCTGATGTCGAGCAAGCCGATGGTGCTCTTCTCGAGAGTCGAGAGGCGTGGCGCGAGCGGGATGCTTTTGGGTTTTTGCTCGCTCGTGGGGTCGAGAACGGTGCGTTGTTCGTTCGTCATGGTCGAACCTCCTGAACCGCGGGCTGACTTCCTTTCGGGCCGCTCGCCCAGCCACCGAGGATGGCGGAAAAGAGGCCGGCGCTACCGCCGCAGTGGACGACAAGAAGGCCGCCCGGACGGAACTTGGTCACACGCTGGCTGCGAAACGACTCGGGCATGCCTTCCGCGATTTCGTCCACCCCGCGCAACATCTCTTCGCCCGGAATCGTCAAGAGCTCCGTCAATTCTTCGATGAGCTGCTCTTTGCTCCAGCCAGCCTCTTTGAGAACGCGGGCGTGCTCCGGGCCAATGACGAGCATCGCGTCATAGCCGATGGCGAGCTTCGGGTGCTGCACGGTGCGAAGCGCAGCGGCCAGGCTGCGCGCCAGAGACACGGGCTCACGCGACCTCTGATCTATGACGTTGCGCGGCCCTTCACCGGCGAATACCGTGACCGTGCTCGTGCCCGGCTCGGCGCCGAGGTCGGCCGATAACGGTCCCCACGGCGAGCTTTCCTCGTCTTCCGCAAAACTGAAGCCGAGCTTCCCGGGATTCCCGTAGGTCGCGCGGTCGACTTCTCCTGGGCGTCCACCGCCGACGTTCTGGACGACGAGCTGCAGCGCGCGTCCAATCGTCGCGTTGGCGCGGTTGCCTTGACCCATCACGTTCATCCCGGAGTTCATCCCGATCGCGCGGCGGATGGGACCGTTGACGACGACAATGGGACCGACCCCCATCGTGGTGGCGATAACGCCGTGCATGTTGAAGCGATCGGTGCACGCGGCTTCCACCGCTGCCAACACCACAGGCAAGTACTCGGGTTTGCAGCCGGCCATCACGGCGTTGATCGCGACCTTCTCGACGCTGCACTCGACGAGATCGGGCGGGACAACCGCGACCGCGTCGTCGGGCGCACGCGTCGTTCCCTCGAGCATCTCGAGCACACGCTTTTCCGTCGGCGCCGCGATAGGCAGCCCGTCGCTCCAGCCTCGGGCGTACATGGCCTCCATTTCGTCTTCGAGCTCGGCGAGCTCGACGCGGCGCGCGTGAAGCTTGGAACCGCTGAAGCGCACCCGCAGCTCCGATATGCGGGACGGATCGACGCTGAGCGAGCCGCACCCTGGGCGAAGGGCCGGAAGGCCGGCGCCGAGCGCCGGGATGCCGGTGAGCGCTTCCCATTCCTCGCGCTGCCAACCCAACACGCGCTCGCGCTCCTCGCCGTCCTCGACGCGGATGAGCGTCGGCACTGTTTCGATCTGGTGGTGCCACGACTGCTCGAGAGACGTGTCGTCCACCGCCGGGATACCGGGCGGGAAGGCCGGATCGTCTTGCGTGTAAACCGTCAGCGATTCGCTCGCGGAGATCTGTTCCAAGACGGGCACGACGAGCTCGCAGGTCGGGCAATCGCGTTTGACGAAAGCGACGAGGCCGGACGGCAGATGAGTGGATGGGCTCACGGCCTTAGCCTATCAGCAATGACCCCCCTCTTTGTGTCAGAGTGACCAAAATGGCTGTGCGCGAAAAAGACCCGCTCGCACGTCTCTCCGTTCTTGCGGACTCGGTCGACGAGACCTTCGCGAGCATACAAACGCGCCAGGGGGCGTGCATGCAATGTAGCGCGGGATGCACCGATTGCTGCCGCGCGCGCCCTTCGATCACACATGTCGAACGAGCGTTTTTTCGCCGAGGCTTGGCGCGGCTGTCCGAGGCCGAACGGAAAGAGCTCGCGCAGCGTACGCGTGACAAAGCGCGGGAGATGTGCCCGGCTTTGGATCCTCAGGGGCGTTGCCAGCTCTACGATTCGCGGCCCTTGATCTGTCGCTCTTTCGGCGTTCCTCTGCGGCGCCGCCATGAGGTGGTCCTCGTGAACCCGCCCGTCATCGACGTCTGCGATCTGAACTTTGTAGACGTGCCGCTCGAGACGCTAGCGCCGGAAGACGTGCTCGATCAAACGAGCCTCGACGCCGAGCTGGCCGCGATCAATGCCGAGTTCTGCGCGCGTCACGATTTGCCAACCGATGAGCGGATCGGCATCGCGCAAATCCTCGCGAGCCTCGATTAACTCCCCGAACACCCTAGCGATTTCTGGAACGCAGGGGCGTTGTTGCACGGCCAGGAGCAAATCGCTGACCTCCCTGTGCCGGTCGCTGAGTCACCCGGCGCAGTACGTATCGGGCATCCCGAGCCCGGCCATTTTGTTGAGTATCTCGCACCCAATTCGGTGTTCAACTCGTAGCCTCGCCAACGTTCGAGTCCGCATCTCGGGCCCGATGAGCGCTTTGTAACGATAGACCGCGTTCTCCACCATGCTTCGCTTGGTGCAGCCTGAGAGCTTGTACCAGTCACGTCGGCCGTGTCTTTCGATGGCACGAATATGGCGATCACGCTCCTGTATGGCGGTGTTGGAATTCTGACTGAGCGTCGCGTTTCGTTGCGGCGGAATCACCACGCGCGTCCTTCGTCCAGGACTGTGCGCTTCGATGGCTTCGTAGACCGCTTCCTTGTCGTATGCACTGTCCGCCGCCACCGACGCTAGAGGTGCTTGAATCTGTGTTAGCAAAGCGGGGACTCGGGTTGCGTCGCGAGCTCGTGACGCCGTCAGTTCGGACGCAACAATGTTGCCGGTCTTGCGCAAAACGGCTATGTGCAACTTGCGCCATGCGCGCTGCTTTGGCGGTTTGCGGGCGGTTCCAACATGAATCCTCAAGCCCGTGCTATCGATCATCAAGTGGATGGGTCGATTGCTTGCGGCTTTCGGACTCCGCAGCTTCTTGCGGAGCAGCCTCGAGCGCCGACACAACGTCGAGTAGTCCGGGATCTCGATACCGAGCCCGAGAAGCGCGGCGATCGAGTGCAAGAAGCCTTCAGTTTGTCGGTAGGCGAGCTTGTACACCATCCGGACAACCAGGCCCGTTTCAATCGCCATGTCTGAATAGACCCGTTGACCGCCAGGCTTACCGGTCTTGTCGGCCTTCCAGTTCGCGATTGCCTCCTCGTCAAACCAGACTGTCAAATCGCCTCGGCGGCGCAGCCCTTCGTTGTCTTCCGCCCAGTTGCGAACGTGGTACTTCTTCTGCTTCGCGTGCTTGTACTGGCTGCTTGGGATACTTCATGGTCGAACATACCTCGGCCACCACCATAGGCGGATTCCGCTCTCACCCAAGAGCGGTGCAACAACGCCGCGCCAAGGAACACTAATCTTCTGCCATGATGTTTTTCACATCATCAAGACCGAGCGCGTTACCACCTATGCCCCAATGGCCGCTCTTAACCTCCTCAATGATGACCCAAGTGACATCGCGCAATCTTTCACTGGTGACTTCGGTTACGGCATCCGTGATTCTCTGGATGAGATCTCTGGATTGTTCTCGATCGAGCTCATCTTCAAAAACTTTGACTTGTATGAGTGGCATTTTCCTATTTCCAGATTCTTGTGATTCGACAAGCTCCGGGACGACACACCGACCCGGAGCGTCGAATTAAGCGATTTGTTGTCACCTGAAACTAGGGAAGCGCTCCATCAAGCATCTGCTCGATTGCCTGTCGGTCGCCGTCGGTGAGCTTTCCGCGCAGTCCTGCGGCAATGAATCCGGCAAGAAGGGTTGCCAGCGCAAACCAGAGCCAGAACCACAACAACACCGTTTTTGATGGCCTAGTCGTCATAGTCATGTCAGTCCCCCTTGGGTGACGTCCGGGATGCGCCTGGTCGGCATGGGTCACCGACCAGGCACGTTCCGACATCATTGGCCCTCCAGAACCACGCTCGGTGCCGCCGCAAGATGGCTGAGACCTAGCGCCTCGACCACGCCAGCCTGAACCGGTGCCGTCGCGTCGTTCAGGGTATCGGCGCCAAAGCTGGCGCCCACGACGGTCCGCGCGGGTCGGTCGCCCTTGGGAGTGATGACCAGCGTGGCGATCGCTTCCGCAACATCGTGAGGGTTCGGCGCATCAGACGCCGAGAACATGGTGGTGAACTGCTGAAACATCGCGCCAGGGATCTCCCCCACCGCGCCATACTCCGCCACCCGCGCTACGTCAGCCGGCATCGTCGCGCTCGCGTACATCTGCGTGGGATACGCGCTCGGTTGCACAAGAGCGACGTCGATCCCGAGCTGCGACACTTCGTAGCGCAGGCCGTCGGTCAACGCCTCGACCGCGAACTTGCTCGCACCATAGAGCGCGAAAAAAGGGAAAGTGACGCGTCCGACGATGGAGCCGATGTTGATAATCAGTCCGTCGTTGTGACGTCGCAGCTCCGGTAGAACCGCACGAGTCACCCGGTGTAGGCCGATCACGTTGACGTCGAACAGCGCAGTGGCCTGCTCGGGGGTGAACGCTTCCGACACGCCGGCCGCTGCGACGCCCGCATTGTTGATTAGGACATCGATACGACCTGCCTTCGCGATGACTCCGGCAACCGCTCGATCGATCGATTGGGAGTCGGTAACATCGAGCTCGACGACGTCAATGTTTTGGCCCCGGAGTGTGTCCGCGTGGGCACGGTTCTTGACCTGCGGATCGCGCATCGAGGCAAACACCTTGTGTCCGGCGCGGGCGAGAGTTTCGGCGGTGTCGCGGCCAAAGCCAGTGGATCCGCCGGTGATGAGAATGGTCTTAGTCATGATTCGTCTCCTTTTGAAGTGTTGATTCGTTGCTCGTAACACTCCATTGATACAATTGCCGGGCGAAGAAGCCCATGGTTGGCACATGGTTTTTCTTTGAATTGGACTTGAACGGCCAATTGACTGAAAACAGTCGACTAGCCCGCCAAGGCGACCTGGTTCTCGGGATGGTTCTTGGCGTCAGTTCGAACGAACGAGGGTCTCGGAGCATGCGGACTTCAAATTCTCAGAAAAGCGTTCTCCGGTTTGGAGCATTTGAGCTCGACTCGCGTGCTGGCGAGCTGCGCAAGGGCGGTACGCGCATCAAGCTTCCGCCGCAGCCCGTGAAAGTCTTGGCGCTATTGGTTTCCCGTGCGGGCGAGTTGGTTTCAAGAGAAGAAGTCCGGCGAGAACTGTGGGGTGAGGACACGTTCGTCGACGTGGAGCAGGGACTGGGCGCCTGCATCTCGCGAATTCGCATCGCACTGAGTGATGACGCCCGCAAGCCTCGGTACATCGAGACCCTGCCGCGGCGCGGGTATCGCTTCCTCGTTCCGGTGGAGGGCTTGCCGCCCCGAAAAGTCATGCTGGCGGTCCTGGGTTTCGATAACCTCAGTGATAACCCGCACGAGGACTATTTTTGTGAAGGTCTCACCGAAGAGATCATTACCGAGGTGGCCTGCCTGGACGGCGAGAGGCTCGGGGTCATCGCGCGCACCTCGGTCTCGAGGTACAAGGATGAAGAAAAGGACGTCCGGGAGATCGGACGTCAACTGGATGTAGGCTACATCTTGGAAGGGAGCGTGCGGCGACAAGGTGATCAGGCACGTATTAGCGCACAGCTTGTTCAAGTTAGCGATCAAAGCCACGTGTGGGCCCAAACCTACCAGCGGGGAGTACGAGATGTTTTGGGTCTTCAGAGCGAGATTGCTCAGCAAATCGCCGATGCGATCGACGTCAAGCTGACGGGGCGCGCGCCGGCGGACCGACCCCGGCACTCGCATCCTGAGGCCTATGAGGCTTACCTCAAGGGGCGCTTTTTTTGGAACAAAGAGGACCGAACGCGACATCAAGATAGCTATCGAGTTTTTCCAAAAGGCCATCGCGCTCGAACCCAACTACGCCCTGGCCTACAGTGGTTTGGCCGACGCTTATCACATGCTCGGCAGTAGCTACGTCGTGAGTTCCGTTCAGCCCCGCGACGCTTTTCCCGAGGCCCGGAAGGCCGCGTTGAAAGCTTTCGAAATCGACGCCTCTCTGGCTGAAGGTCACGCTTCGCTGGCGGCCGTTCTAGGTGGATACGAATGGGATTGGGAGGGCTGGCGGACGGAGTGCCGAAGGGCCCTCGAACTGAACCCGAGCTACGCGACCGCCCGCCAATGGTATGCAGAAATCCTAGCGGCGCTGGGTCGCCTCGAGGAAGCCCTCGCGGAGATTCGCCAAGCGCTGAAAGTGGACCCGCTATCGGCGGCCGTTAATGCCACTGCAGCGTGGATTCTCTATTTCTCAAGGCACTACCGGCAGGCGATCGCGCAGTGTGAAAAAACAATCGAGCTTCACCCGAGTTTTTCGCAGGCGCACCTTTATCTAGGCTTGGCCTACGAGCAAATCGGGCACTGGAACGAAGCCCTCGCTGCGTTCGAAAAGGCGATCGAGCTTTCCTCGCGTGCACCGGAGACGGTCGCCGCGCCCGGCCATACGTACGCTTTGCTTGGGAAACGAAGCGAGGCGGAAAAGGTGTTGGGTCGGTTGCTGCACCGATGAAGAGCTTCTCTGAGATCTCGGTGTTGTTGAGGCCGCGGGCGATCGTGGCCAACACCTCGCGTTCGCGGTTGGTGAGCCGTTCGAGACGCGACGATAGCCTAGTGTCGTGGGCGAGGTGCTCGGCGAACTGGCCGATGAGGCGCCTGGTGATGGAGGGTGCGAGCAGGGCTCCTCCGTCGGCCACCGTGCTTATTGAGCCCGCGTGCTCGGCGCTTGGCTGCTGACGTTCAATCATATTTCGATGATGCACAGGGTCGGTAGCGGCGATCCCGAGACTTGACCGGTCCGTTGTGGGGAGCGCCGTGTCCGAAGGGCCCTGGCTTTCTCTATGCCGCCCCGGCCGGATCGCCCTCAAAGAAGGGTTTTGGTTCAGGTAGCTTGAGACTGGTTGGTGTTCGCCAAAATCGATCCGTGTCTAGATCCATTGCGAAGCGATGCTCGCTTCCAGGAGTTGCTTCGCAGTCCCTGATCGCCGAGGTGTTTGGCAAACCGCTCGAAGAGGTTTTTACGTTCGAATCTGACGACAGCTAACCGGGCAATATGCGCCCGAAATTCTAGACAGAAAGGACCTTCAAGATGACCTCCTCCGCCAAATCCGAATGGCTCATAACCGCCGGGCTGATCGCGCTCAGCTTCGTCCCCGTCGCAGCTGGCACCTTCCGCCTTGCCCAGCTCGGTGGCGGTGCGGAGATCACGCCGGACAACACCCGGTTCTTTACAGCGCCCTTGCCCGTGGTGCTGCATATCATCAGCGTCAGCCTCTACTGCGTCCTTGGCGCGTTCCAGTTCGCTCCCGGTTTTCGCCGCCGCAAGCCCAACTGGCACCGCTTTGCCGGGCGGATTTTGGTCCCTTCTGGGCTGATCGCCGCGCTTTCAGGCCTGTGGATGACCCTGTTTTATCCGCCCGTCGATGGTGACGGACCAATCCTCTACGGCATCCGGCTTCTGGTGGGGTCGGCGATGGTCCTGTTCATATGTCTCGGCTTTGCTGCCATCCGGCGACGGGACATTCCCCGGCACCTCGCCTGGATGATGCGCTGCTATGCTCTCGGCCTTGGCGCGGGTACGCAGGCTCTGACTCATCTGCCTTGGTTCCTGTTCCCTGCCATTCAGGGAGAGTTGACAAGGGCACTGCTCATGGGGGCCGGCTGGGCGATAAACCTCGCCGCGGCCGAATGGATCATCCGCAGGCGGCCGAACGGTCAAATCCGCCCACATGCAACCGCTGTCCCGCGGGACGCAAGAAACCTGCTGGCCGCGTCGTAAGGGGCCCGTGACAATCATTGTCACGGGCGTATTACGCGACCGGTGGTGGACTTGGCACGTATTCGAGTATCATTCGTTCCAGACTATGATCAACGTCTTCGAAGTCCGCCATTCGGGGTGATTCATGCATTTCTATGGCTGGCCGACGGCTCTTGCCAAGCGTTTTTCGTTGCCAACCGTGGCTATGTTGCTTGCAGCGGGCGTTGCTACCGCCCAAGTCGAGGACCAGCTCGAATATAACTTTCTTGGCGCTGGAGCGCGGGCCAATGGGATGGGTGACGCCTTCGTCGCCGTTGCCGATGATGCCACAGCGATCTTCTGGAATCCCGCGGGGCTCTTTCTACTCGACCATCCTGAAACCTCGTTCGGCTTCCAGTTCGCCTCCGAGAAAGTCGAACAAGAGCGGCGAAGGCAGATGCTTCTTTTGGCCTCCGATGATCCCGGTGGGAGCGTCGGTCTGAATTTCGCCAGCTTCGTCTTTCCGAAGAGATTTGGGCAAAAGAAGTTTGTCTTCGCCTTTGCAATCCAAAGGGCATTCGATTTCAAGAACGAGTTTCTAGAAATCGCGGCTCAAGCTCCCTTCGTTCTCGACCAGGAACGCAGCAGCGGCGGTCCTTTCAGTTACTCGGGAGGGGTCGCTTTTTCTCCCCTTCAGGGGCTGATGCTGGGGTTGTCCGTGAGTCTGTATCGGGGTGGTGCCGAAACTTCGGGGGCCCAAATTGTCACCATGGGCGATGGGATTGTGGCGTCCCTTTCGGGTTCCAACCGAATACCTGTCAACGGAACCTCCGTCGGTATCGGTGCGTTGTACGATTTTCAGTCGAGGGGTGGGCCGCCGATGAGGCTCGGATTCAAATTCGTTCCGGGCTTCGACTTGTCGGGAAGGATTGACACCGATTTGGCATTCAGGATCGTCGATTTGCAAGGAATTGTGATCGAAGACACGCTCCGCACCGACAACAACTATGTGCTGGATTTTCCTCTCGACCTTGGGATAGGCGTAGCTTGGAATCCACGGCGTGACTTGTTGGTCGCTTCCGATTTCGAGCATCGGCGGTTTCGCGATGCGGCGGTGCGCGTCTTCGGAGCTCCGGATGTGATCCTCGATGAAGACGGCAATCTGACCATCCAAAGGGTGGACGACGTCAACACTTTGAGCGACAGCGGCGCCGACCTCAACCAATGGCGAGTCGGATTCGAATGGAGTTGGGTGAACGGATTGACGGTGATTCCCATTCGAGTCGGAGCCAAGAACCTGCCCCAGGTGAGCGCCCATCAGCGAGAATTCGTCGATCCTGAAGACGGAGCAATCACAACATCCTTTGACGATCAAGTCGTCGGCACCGCGCTTACAGCCGGGGTTGGATTTGTGACGGATGCCTTCGTTTTTGACTTGAGTATGGAGTATGGCGGTTGGAGACAAGAGGTCATTCGCTTCGACAGCGACGGGACGAATTCGAACACCGCCATACAGGAGCGCGATCGCCATATTCGTGCAATCGAAAGACACGGTCGACGTGAATGGTACAAGCTCTCAGGCTTCACCAAGCGAAGCATGGTGGAGAACGCGGTCTATCGCTACAAAGCGATCATCGGGCCCGAGATGCGGACTCGAACGTTGGCGAGGCAACGAGTTGAACACCGAATTGGGTGCGAGATACTCAACAAGATGACCGCGCTCGGGATGCCCGATACGTACTGCGCCGGGTGACTCAGCGACCGGCACAGGGAGGTCAGCGATTTGCTCCGCGCCGTGCAACAACGCCGCTCGATGCCGAGGACCTCGAGAAAGTTTCGCGCGACGCCGACGCCCACGAGCCGCTCCGGCTCCCCGTCGCCCACGAGGTTGAAACCCTCATAGTCGAAGAAAGCGTCGTAGCCCGTGAGCGCTTCGAACGACGTGCTCATCGTGCGAAAGTCGCGCAGGTTCGACGTTCGCGAAGTGACGGCCGACCGCCCGCCTTCCCCCGAATTTGCAATCCAGACGAGGCGCTCCGGCGCTTCGAAGGGAAGCGGGCGCAGCAAGAGCGGGTTGATGATGCTGAAAATGGCGGTGTTGGCGCCAATCCCGACGCCGAGGATGAGCACGGCAAAAGCGAAAAAGCCCGCGTCGCGGCGTGCGGAGCGAAATGCGTAGCGAAGATCCTGCGTCAAGCTATTCCACATCAAGTACTTTGACGACTGATGAGGGCAAAAAGTTGCGTTCAGCTTGCCGGCGCACGACCCAAGCGCGGTCCGAGAACGAGCCCGGCGCCGCCTAGCGCGAGGATCACCGTCCCGACTTGGAAGCCCAGCGGTCCCTCAGCGCCTATACCGTGGAGCGCGAGCATCGCGAGCGCAGCGCACATCGCCACGGCGCCCAGGATGGAGCGCCCGGCGGAGATGGTTTCCTCGGCCGTCTTTCTCGCTGTCTGCTCGAAGCGGCCGAATACGGCGACGAGGATCGCCAAGAGGACGATGTAGAGCGCGAGCCAAATAGGGACGCGACGCCCACCAGCCCGTCGATCCGGGCAGAACGTGAAGACCGACATCGCCGAGCAGATGGGCGAGGCCGAGGACGAGAACCATTGCGGTCAGGTGCCACAAGAAGAGCGTCATGATCGTCCCGTTTACGAGGACCGTCGCCGTCCATGGCCGGAGCCGTTCGAGCCATTGGCGCATGGGTTTTTCGAGAGCGAGCACGAGCCCGGCTTGGAACATGCCCAGAGCGAAGAGCGCGAACGTGGGCGGCCGCGAGTTGGAAACAGCTTCTCCGGGGACGGTGATCATCCTAACGGGATAGGAGCGCACCGTCACGAGAAAGATCAAAAAGCCGAGCCCGCCCGCAGCCCACAACAAACCTCGCTCTCGGCCGCCCATCTTTCCAGCGCGCCATGCGTATCCCATCTGGTGCACACCGAGCCACACGAAGGCATAGTTGAGGGCACGAAGGCCGGAGAGGCCTGCCGTGCCTGCCGTACCTGCCGTACCTGCCGTACCTGCCGTACCTGCCGTACCTGCCGTACCTGCCGTAAACGCGACGGTGTCGACCGTCAGCGCGGCGAGCGCGAACATCCAGAACGACGTCATCCCAAAGCGCCGCCAGAGCTAGTGCGTCGCGGGCGCCGTGATCACGACCATGATGTAAACCGCGAGAAACCACGTGGGAATGAGCGCGGCCTGTGAGCCCAGCGCGATCCTTTCAGGTGACACGCCTGTTCGAGCACCGAGCATCGCGAGAACCGCCCACCCGATGAGAAGCGGCACGAGCGGGCTTATGAGCCGTCGCAGCCTCGTCGAAAGCCAGAAACCATAACCGCGGCTGTCTCGAAGCGCGGCTTCCCAGGAGATGCCGTTCGAATAGCCGCCGACGATGAAAAAGATCGGCATGACTTGGAGCGCCCACGTGAGCCACTGTGTCCATGGTGCGATGTGCAGCATGTCGGTGAGGATGAGCTCGCCGTCGGAGATGTATGCCGCCGCCACCGTCCAGTGGCCGAGCACGACGACGGTGATGGAGGCGGCACGCAGGAAATCAACGTAGCGATTCCGAGTCTCCGGAGTGCGTGCCGCAACGTCTTTCGCTCGAGACCACATGGACATCTCGACTACCCCCGTTCGAGCTTAGGGTATCAAGCGCCCGTCGAGCAAGCCGTGACGGAGAATTAGTCGGCTCGGAGCGATATGGCGGGGTCGACGAGCATCGCGCGCCGGGCGGGGATCCAGCATGCGAGGACGGCCACGAAAAGAAACAAGATAGCGCAGGCCACAAAAGTCGGAGCGTCCGTGGGAGGTTTGCCGAAGAGGAGCGCGCCCAGCCATCGAGAGGAGACGAAGGCGGCGCCCGAGCCGAAGAGAAGCCCCGCCCCGGCGAGCCTCATGCCGTGCCCCAGAATCATGCCCAGAATCTGAGAGCGCCCCGCGCCCAATGCGAGGCGGATGCCAATCTCATGTGTGCGTCGGCCCACTTGAAAGCTGAGCAAACCATAGAGCCCGATGGACGCGAGCAAAACCGCGAGGAGTGTGAAACCGGCGAGAAGAGCCGTCACGACGTATCGGTCGGAAAGCGTGTTCTTGATCGCGCCGTTCATACCGGCGACAGGGACGTTGCTGTCCAGCCGTCTCACGACGCTTCGGAGAAAAGGTGCTATGGACTCGGGCTCTCCCGCGGTGCGAAGCGCAATTTGCATCGTGGTCTCGGGAGCTTGTGCATAAGGCAAGTAGAACACGGAGCTTGGTTCTTCCCCGAGGCCTCGAATGGTGCCTGGTCCATCGTCCAACCAGGCTCGAGCCTTCCCAGCAAGTTCCAGTTGTCGAAACGGCGGGGGGAGCTCGGAATGGGAGTCGGCCCGCATCGGAAACCAGAGGTCGACGGAGACGATAAAGTGAAATCCAGGCGGCATGACGTCGATGATCTCTCTAGGGGTGCCGTCGACCGTCAAGCTCCGCCCCAAGGCCGAGGGTAAGCCGCCCAAAGCGCGCTGGAAGTAGTCGTTCCATGAGTCCGAGCCAGCTTCCTGTTTTGAGTTTCAATCGTTGCAAACCAGATCCGCCGCACGCGTTTGAATCCGTCGCGCGTCACGGTTAGATTCGTGGAATGAAGCTCACGAATGCTTTGATGTTTGCTTTCTTGGTCGCGCTGACGACCGCCGAAGCGGAGACGCATCGGTTCACACCGACCAGCTACTTCAATACGTTCTCGTTTGCGCACCCGCCGGTGTTGCGCATCCGGCCCGGGATCGTGTGATCACAACGACGGTCGACGCGGCAGGCTACGACGCCGAGACGAAGATGGTCACGGCGCCGGGAAACCCGCAGACCGGGCCTTTCTACATCGAAGGTGCCGAGCCGGGCGACACGCTCGTCGTGACGATCGAACGCATCGAGCCGAATCGCAAGTTCGCTTTTTCGCTCGATGTCCTCGCGCCTTACACGGTCGACCCCGGCTTTCTTCGTTCCGCTTCTGCGGAGCAAGGAACCAACGTCGTGCTTTGGGAGATCGACAAAGTTGCCGGCGTCGCGCGCCTTTCTTCCGATGCCGAAGCCGTGCGGCGCTTCGAGCGCGAGGGAAGCCGCACCGGGTTCATGCGCCGCTTCGGCTATCGCGTGGCAAGTGAATCTCTCGAAGTTCCGCTCGCCCCCATGTTGGGTTGTTTGGGAACGGCACCCGCGGGCAAAGAAGCTATTCGCTCGGGTGTGCCCGCTCGCCACGGCGGCAACATGGACTATGCCGGCACGGTCGAGGGCGTCAAAGTCATGTTGCCCGTATCCGAGCCCGGGGCGCTCTTTTTCCTCGGAGACGGGCATGCGAAACAAGGGCACGGCGAGCTCGTCGGGACGGGAGTCGAAGTCTCGATGGACGTGGAGTTCACGGTGGATCTCATCAAAGGGAGCGCGATCGGCTGGCCTCGTATGGAGAACGACGACTTCATCATGGTTCTCGGGAGCGCACGCCCTCTTCTCCAAGCGCTACAACACGCCACGACCGAGCTTCAAGGCTGGTTGATGTCGGATTACGGCTATGACGAGCGGACGTCGTCACTTCTCATGGGACAAGTGCTGGAATACGAGATCGCTAACGTCGTGGATCCCAACTTTACTGTCGTCGCGAAGGTCTGCAAATCGTTGCTGAGCGATCGCTAGGCGGCTAGCAGCGTGTATCCATCGGAGCATGAGGAATCTCACGAGACGGGGAGGTTCGCCCGCTTTGACTACGTCTGTTATCTACGAGACGAATCTCATCAGTGACATTTGTCAACTCAAATGGGACCCTACCAATGCGGCGCGCAAAGCATCCAAGCAAGGCAGTAGAACAGGCGGTTCGGTACGCGGAGTGTTGTGCTTGGCGGTTCATAGAAACTGGTGGGTCAGCACATGCCTGGGGACGCTTGTACTGCACGAAGTCCACGCGGGATGGTTGCCGAGTCTCCGTGTGGTCGACACCACGGTCCTCCGACGACCACGCCGATCAGATCCGGCGTGAACCGATGTCCGCATAAGAGCGGAGCCGATGAGCAAAAATAGAACGTATAATTTCGTACTCGTTCTCTCGGGCGTCAGTGAGATAGATGGCCGCGTAGAGGACGCCCTCTACGACGCCGGTTGCGACGATGCGACCCTTGCTTTTCGAGCCGGTATCGCCTACCTGGAGTTTGATAGGCGAGCCGACAGCTTCGAAAAAGCTATCGTTTCTGCGGTACACAACGTGGAGCGGTCGGGTCTTCATCTCGAAGTCTCTCGCATCGAACCGGGAGATCTGGTCACCGCTTCCGAGATCGCGAGGCGGATTCACAGATCGCGCGAGTACGTACGGCTGCTCGTCGAAGGTAAACGAGGCGCCGGGGGATTTCCGCCACCGCGTTCCGGAGTTTCGGCCACGACGCTCGTTTGGAGTTGGTGCGACGTCATACGATGGTTTTCTGAACACGGCGTGCTCCAGGAAGTGTCCTCCGTATACGCCGCGGAGCTCCTCCGCGACTTGAACGACGCGCTCGAAATGCGAAGCGATCCCTCCGCAACCAAACGACGCCAGAAGTATGTTCGCGAGCTTTCGAAAGAAAACCTGTCGACTCGGTCTTGACCTCTGTTGTCCTGTTGTCCTGTTCAACGCGGACACGTGTTGCCTAGAGGCTCATCTGCTCCAAGCGTGGGTAGAATTGAATGGCTGCTACCTTCAGCCAGCTTCATTCGCGAGCCTTTCATTCCATGATGGTGAGCCGAAATCCAGGATAAGCAAACGCGCTAGTGATTTTCGCGCAGTCCTTTTCGGTAACGCCTTCTCTGCGCGCGATGTCGTACCAACTGTCTCTAACGGTTTGTTCCATCTCATCAACAATCTTCTCAGCATCGTCAGCACCCAACAGGAAGCGCGCGCTTTGAGATAGCAGGTTATCGGCTCGAGCGCGGCGGCCCATATCGCCGCAGATCAGAGCCAGGTCGCGGCGCTCGATACTAACCGGCATGGATGGAATCAGGTCGTAGGCCGGTGAGAGCTTCCACTCGGTATCCATGGCGATCACCGCATGGTTACGCGGATGATCGTCGGTATTGGAGATCAGGGCGTTGAAGCACATGCGCCGGAATAGTTCGGGGCCATCTATGCGAGGCTGTGAGGATAGGCGCCGTAGCTCTTCCACGAGTAGAACGTAGGACCATTTCGTGCGGTCCAGGTGGGAGTCCTCCGCTCGGAGCATAGTCAGGGCGCTCAGCATGCGAGCGCGCCGGTAGCCTTTTTGCGAGATTTTCTGCCTGTCGAAACGTTTGACGAGCAGGACGTCACGACCACCGATTGTTGTAACCTTGCTTTCGGAGACCCGCAGGCCGCACTCGCGGGCGAGCGCAAGCATAGCCTGTTCGACACGCGCATGATTCCACTTGTCATCCGGGCGGTTGAATTTTGCAATCCAAAGGCCCGCGCCATCTTCGACGACTGCCTTCGGACGGGCGCCTCCCATCGATGTGCCGGCGAGCATCAGGTCCTGGGCTTGTTCAGAGTCCGGGCCTTCAGGCAAATCCTCGTCGGCGAGGATCGCATCGGCAAATTTCTGCAGCCGTTCCAGGTCCATCGTCCGGTTGAACTTCCGGCGCGGGCCGGGGGGCTCGCGATTCGAGCCGAAACCGAGTGCGCCGGCCCGGTCGTCGGGTGAGTAGGGGAGATAGTCCATCTCGCCAAGCGGTGCCCTGCCGGCGTGTTTATCGATGATAGAGCGGCCCCAGTGGTCGGGACTCGCATCGCGCAAAGCGCCGAAGACGCCGTTGAGAATAGTCGTCGTATAGGTCTTGTTGCTCAATTTGAGCTCGAACGGATCGATGGGCACGGCGTTCTCGCGCTCGAGATAGCTACGGCCGTAAGCGAACTTTCCCATCGGGATGCCCTGTCGATCGATCGCCAGTGTGAATCTCGCGGCAACGACGAATTCCGTTTCACGCGGCAGGGTGATGTAGACGTAGCATTCGCGCGGGCTGTCTCTAGAAGTCACTACCCAACCCGTCTCTCTCCCGGGCGCGCGAGCGATCTCGAGATAAGGACAAGGCCAGGCCCTCCGCGTCCGTGGCGGGACCGGCGACATCGCTCATCTGCTCCAGCAGGTCATAAGCCCACAACAGGGCGATATAAACGGCGGCGCTCGTTGACGGCTTGCCTCTCTCGGCATCGGAGACCGGACGAGGCCCTGTTCCGATCCTCTCGGCGACGTTTTCGATGGTCAGATTACGACGCAATCGGGCGGTACGCAAGTTGGCCCCGAGGCGCTTTAGGGCCTGCTCGACGGCGTACGGGGGTGCTGTTGTCAACGTGTTCTTGGCAGTCATAGGCTCTTAAGTACCTCTTAACTTGATTAGTCCGCTCTTAAGAGTATACCAAGGAAATTTGCCTGGTGGTGAGCTCTTTGCTCTTAAAGAGCATGAATCGGGCCTAGAACTTCAAACGCCGCTCGAATTTCAAGCCTCGTCCCGGCGAGATTTTCTATGAAGGGTTGCTCTTGGGCGCTGTGGCGTTTGGCTCCAGGCGCCAAGGGAGAAATTTGGGTGTCGCGCGCCCTGGTCGAGTTGAACCAGGTTATATACTCTCGATTCCGGAAGCGGCGTGGGTACGGCCCCGACCAGATGTCGGAGAGAACACTGCCATAACGAGATGTCGAAGAGAAAGCGGAGAGGCCGCGCGTCAGGCAAACGGATCATCGTCGACGAGGGAGTTGGCGAGAACTCCTCCTTGTGGAGGCTGTTCGCCGCGAATCGCCGCCTGTCCGAAGAGGAGGTCGTTTTTTTACGTCGGACTCATCGCGGCATTCCTGACGTAGAAATTTTGGACAAGCTTCTAAGCCCGCAAACCATCCTCGTCACCACGGATCGCGTTCTTCATAACCGAGCGCGAGCGGCGGGTTTCCCCTCTTTCACGCTGGTTCGAGGCCGCCTCACAGGGAAGCGCATTCCGGGCATTCGGCGCCTGCCGAAAGCGGCTCCCAGCGTTCTCGATGAGCTCGAATCCGACTACGTTCAGCCACCCAACAGGCTGGCCACGAGCCTCAAGGCCGGGATGTCCGAAAAGGGGTTCAAGCGAGCCAGGACTCGGCGCAGGCGGATCCGCAGCTACTTCGGGGCAGTGGAGAACATCAGCAAGGTCTCGCTCTCGCTCGGAGCCAGACCCACCCCCTCAGGCCTTCTCTCCGGCTATCACATGAACATCGCGGCCAACCGAGGCCTTCGCGGGCTGAGCGCGAGTGAAGGTTATTGTTTGCCGCGCTGCGTCGATTCCGATCCTGCTTTGCCAATCTTTCACGCGGTTCGCGAGGTCTTCGTTCTTCAGCTGGATTCCGTGCCCATCGAGCTCTTCGTGATGCCGCCGGCAGGGCTCCAGCTCTGCCGTTCTTTGCTCGGTGACGAAGCGGACGCGACTAGGCCGATGCATCAAGCCCTCCAGGAGTTGCTTCGCGGTCTGCCACGCCTGACCCTCTCGCCCTGCGTCAAGGGTCGCTTTTATGACGCCATGGAGCGTAAGCTTCACCAACTCGAGACCTCGGATAGCAATGAGATCACGACGGTGGATTTTGACGCGATCTGCGCCGCAGTTTTGAGTCAACGGGTAACAGGCAGTGGGGCACGCGAGGTGCCCGATGGAAACTCTCCGGACTGTGAACTTTCGACAGGATCTGACGCGCGCAGGCCGGTGTAGGGGACTAGACTCGCAGCACCTGGAGAACTCTTATCCTTGGTCGGGGTCAGAGGTGGAGTGATGAATCAACGGACTGGGACTCGGGTTTTGGCTATCGCGTTCTTCGTTTGCCTGGGTTCGGCATGCACCGAAGAGCCCGCGGAGAACGAGCCCTTTGCCCGGGAGCATCCAAATCTCGTCATCGTACTGCCCGACCAGATGCGGGGGCAGGCGCTCGGGTTCATGAACGAAGACCCCGTCGTGACGCCGAATCTCGACCGGCTTGCAAGCGAGGGGGTGGTGCTGGCGCAGGCCGTCGTGAATTACCCGGTCTGTAGTCCCATGCGCGCGATGTTCATGACGGGGCGCTACCCGCATTCGAACGGCGTGGTGGGGAATTGCAAGAGCGTCACCGCACCCTTCGGCTACGAGCTGAGGCAGGCGGATGTTCTCGCGGATAAAGGATACAGTCTGGGCTACATCGGCAAATGGCATCTGGATGCGCCGCACGAGCCCTATGTCGAGAGCTCCAACAACACGGCCGAGATGGCGTGGAACGAGTGGTGTCCGCCCGAGCGGCGCCATGGCTTCGACTCCTGGTATGCCTACGGCACCTACGACCAGCACACGCGACCCATGTATTGGGCAGCGGACACCCCGCGGGACGAGGCGTTCTACGTGGATCAATGGGGGCCGGAACATGAGGCCGACCGTGCGATCGCGTACATCCAAAACGAGGGCGGTGACTTTCGTGACGCGGACCAGCCTTTCGCTCTCGTGGTCGCTATGAACCCGCCCCACATGCCCTATGACCTGGTGCCGGAAAAATACGTCGCCTACTATGGCGGCAAAACATACCGCGACCTCCTCGTCCGTCCCAACGTTGATGTCGATGGTGACTCGCCCATGTCGGAATTGGCCCGTACCCAGACGAAGAACTACTTCGCGATGGTCACCGGAGTCGACGAGCAGTTTGGGAGGATCCTCGAGGCGCTCGAAGAAGAGGGGCTCGCGAACGACACGATCGTGCTCTTCACGTCGGACCACGGGAACTGCCTCGGCACGCACGGTCAAATATCCAAGAACAACCATTACGAGGAGTCCATGCGGGTTCCGTTTCTCGTCCGATGGCCGGGCAGGATTGAGCCGCGTCATGACGACTTGATGATCTCGACACCGGACATCTTTCCCACTTTGCTCGATCTCATGGGCTTCGCCGAGGACATCCCCGCGGAAGTCGAGGGCGCCAGTTACGCGTCGATCTTGCTCACCGGCGAAGGTGAGCGTCCCACGTCGCAGCTCTACCTCTGGGTGCCGCCGGGGGAGCCGGCCGGGGGGCGTCGCGGCGTTCGCACGCGTCGCTACACGCTCATGATCGAGAAGACCGGCGATCGGGTCACCGAAACGACGCTGCACGACAACAAAGAAGACCCCTATCAACTGAGGAACATCGCCGACGAGAGCCCCGATGTCGTCGAACGCCTCATTGAAGAAGAGCTGACCCCGTGGCTCGAAAAAACGAACGATCCGTGGCTGACCGAGGAGCCCCTCTAGCAGTCGTTCACTTCATTTGCTCCGGAAGCCACAGCGCTAGCGCTGGGAACGCGATCAATATGGCGAGCACCACGAGCTCGCCCACGACGAAGGGAAATACGCCGAGAAAGATCTCGCGCATGGGGACCTCGGGCGCGACGCGTCGCATAACGAACACGTTTGCGCCTACCGGCGGCGTGACGAGCGCGACGGTCGCGAGCCTCGGGTCGTAACCGTAGCGCCTCATCTCGGGCATCACGATGGATCCCATCGTGGCTACGGTGGCGATGCTCGATCCGGTCACCGCTCCGAAGGCGCCGCACGCAAGGACGGAGGCGATGGCCATCCCTCCCGGCACGCGCCCAATCCATTTCCGCAAGCCCTCATAGAGGTCCGACGCGAGGCCCGTGTGGAAGAACAATTGCCCCATGAGCACGAAGAGAGGGACGGTGACGAAAACAAAGCTGCGCCCGTGCTCCCACGGGACGAGCGCTATGAGAGCCATAGTCGAAGTGAAAGCGGCGGTCGAGCAAGCGCTCGAAGTCTACAAGCACATCGACATTCTCCACAACAATGTCGGCATTCTGAAGCTCGGAGGCCCCGTCGATTTGAGCGAGGACGACTGGGAACTCTCGCTCGACACGAATTTGAAGGGCACCTTTCTGACTTGCAAGCACGCGCTCCCGCACATGGAAGAGCGCGGGCGAGACGTCGTCACCAACGTTTCGTGAACGGCGAGCTTGCGCGTTCCCTCCTACCCTTTCGTCGCTTACGCGGCCTCGAAGGCCGCACTCAATCACTTCACGCGATAGGTCGCCTACATGTACGCGCCCAAAGGGATCCGCGTCAACGCGATCCTTCCCGGGCTCATCGACGGCCCGATCATGGATACCGAGCCGAAGCGCGCAAGAAATCCGTCCCCATGGGCGGCATGGGAAGCGTGTGGGACGTCGCGAGACGGCCGAAGACCTTCCGATCCTCCTGTGGCCGTTCATGGGCTTCATCGCGCTCTCGAGTGTCGTGCTCGTCGCTCGTCTGCTGTCGAACCCGAAAGGTACCGACGAAGGGACCGCCTCGTGGACGTGACGCTCGTCGGCCTTCTCGGCGTCGGGCTCTTGCTGACTTTGCTGGCCATTGGAGTTCCGATAGCTTTCGCCATGGCGTTCACCGGCGCCTTGGGCCTCTGGATGCTCGAAGGCGCTTCCTCGAACGAACGGCGTAACGTCGGCCCCGACCGCCACGGCCGTTCCGCCCTCGATTTCGATCAGCGAACGCGTCTTCTGTGCGCGCTCGATATCCAAATCGACGGCGACGACGCGCGCGCCTTCACGAGCATAGGCGAGCGCGCAGGCTTGGCCATTGCTCGTCTGATGAGCGGACGACGATCCCGCTCCAAAAACTAGGGCGACCTTCTGCTCGAGACGCTGACCCATACGCCGCGCATCTTATATCAGCTGGTATCAGCTGGTATCAGCTGGTATCAGCTGGTATCAGCGGGGCCTCACTCAGGTCGAAACAGCCACAGCAACCCTCGGCTGAGCGCTGCGGGGAAAACCGGATGGGATGGAGCGGCGAGCGCCTACTGGCTGTCGGTCGCGGCTTTGACGGTGACTTTCACGTGGGCGTTGGTCCAGCAGCACTGCGAGCCGCCGCCGCCAGTGCCCGATGTGTCGTTCACTTGCAGCCTCAATGTGTAGTCGCCCGGCTCGGAAAACGTCACCGTCGTCGTGTTCTTTCCGTCCTCTTTGCTGACTTCCGGCTTCGTGTTCTCGAAAGTCACTTCGCCCGGTCCGCGAAACTTGTTCCAGGTGACGCGCGCGGGAGGATCGATCGCGCGCGCGCGCCGATATTCGTCGATGACGTTGTCATCGTTGGCCCAGCTCGTCAGCGTGAGTGGCTCTGAGACCGTCGCCTCGTAGGTCGCGGCGATGCCTGACGGTGGTCCCGTGAACTCCTTGCCGTCCGCTTCCAAGCGCACTGTCGGCGGGGTGTTGCTTATCGCTGCGTTTCGATACGGCTCGACTTCCCAAAGTGGATTCAGCCGCATGGGCACTTTGGTCGATTTGTTGTTCGCCGTCAGGTGCCACGTGATCTCTTTGCCGGCAAAGTCTGCCGGCATCACGATGGTAAAGACGCCCCAATTACGTTTGGGCTGGAAGTGGGTGGGCTGTCCTCGGTCCGCCTCGCCGGGCTCGAAGCGATTGTCGGGGCCGACGGGAATCTCGATGGATTCCTCTTTGTTGCGGTTGAAGTAGCCGACCAGGAGCGTATAGGTGCCGTCCCCGTTTTTGTACCAGCCCTCATAAGCAGCCGAGATGCTTTGTCCGGATTTCTTGACCGGTTCGAGAGGAAGTTGGGCCAGGGCAAGCCCGGTACCGAGTGCTCCAATCGAAAGGATGACGACGGCGAAACGAAACAACTGCATCTGACGACCCCTGAGTTGATAGGACGGGGAAGGCGCCAAAAGGCGCCCTCCCCGCCGAGAGACCTATTGCTGAAACTGATCGGTGGCTTCTTCGCCTTCGAGCGCTTTCCGCTTCTCGACCGCGACCTGGAAGTCTTCGTCTTCCATGTAGGTGATGTTCACCCAGGCATGAGCCATCTCGTCGATGGTGCGGTCGCCCCACCCCACCCACTGATCGGGATCGGGATCGGGATTGTTGCGGTTCGCGGACGTGTTGTCGTGCCACGAGGTGAAGCTCAGGATCGTTCCCTTGGGGAGAAGCGGCGCCACATGATCCGCATACACGTAGTTGTTGTGCCAATCGAACTGAAAGTTGTCGACGTGGCTCAAGATCTCGCGCTTGCCATCGGGGTAGACTGCTTCCATCGTCATTGCCTTGCCGCGCAGATGCATATGCGGCTGATAGTTCTCGACGCGGCCGGCCGACTTCAGCACGTGGAAGCCCTGATGGACGCTTACCGTGTTGGGCTCGATGTCCAAGTCTCGCACACCGGAAATCGCATGGAAGAGGGCTAGCAGCCCGTTGAAAAAGTCGTATCCGGTCGCGATATTTCTCTGAAGACTCATTCGATGACGATGTAAAATTGCATCGCATGTCGATGAAGAAGAAAAAGAAAAGTTGCCAAGAGACTTTATGGATTCCACACGATGCGGTTGCGTCGAGTCCTGGTCATCCTTTTTATGAGGAACTCGAGCGGGTACTTCGAGAGGAAGAGTTTGACTCGTTTGTGGAGTCGAAATGCTCGCCGTATTACGCGAAGAAGCAAGGTCGGCCGAGCATACCGCCGGGTGTGTATTTTCGAATGCTGTTGATCGGCTACTTTGAGCGCATCGATTCAGAGCGCGGGATCTGCTGGCGGTGTTCGGACTCACTGTCTTTGCGCCAGTTTCTTGGCCTTGGAATGGAAGAGCGAACGCCGGACCATTCGTCGCTGTCTCGGATACGGAATCGACTTCCGCTGGAAGTTCACGAATCTGTATTTGGATGGGTGCTAGAAGTTCTAGCGTCGAGAGGGATGATAGATGGCAAGACACTGGGTGTGGACGCGACGACGCTGGAAGCGAATGCGGCGCTTCGGTCAATCGTTCGTCGAGACACGGGGGAAAGCTACGAATCGTATTTGAAGGAGCTTGCGCGCAAGAGTGGTATCGAAGAGCCGAGCCGAGCGGACATTGCAAAGTTGGACAAGAAGCGGCCAAAGAAAGGGTCGAACAAGGAGTGGGTGAATCCGAACGAGCCGGATGCGGAGATCATGAAAATGAAGAGCGGGGGCACGGATATGGCGCACAAAGCCGAGCATGCTGTGGACATGAGCGGGGAAGGTGCGGTAATTGCCGTGACGCTTCACGGAGGCGCGAAGGGTGACACAAAGAGCCTACCGGATACGCTGGAAAAAGCGCAGTCAAATCTGCAAGAGCTCGCGAACAACGCGGAATGTTGTGAACGAATACATGAAGACGCGGGTCGCGAAGTGGTCGGGGACAAGGGCTATCACGGCAACGACATCCTGGTTGAGCTGGTCGAACAAGAATACCGGAGCTACATTTCGGAGCCAGAGCGAGGTGGCCGCAAATGGAAGGACAAACAGGCCGAGCAAGCCGCCACCTACGCGAACCGACGTCGCATTCGCGGGACTCGAGGTAAGCGATTAATACGCCGTCGCGGCGAGTTACTCGAACGACCTTTCGCGCACTACCTCGAAGCGGGAGGCATGCGACGAACGCATTTGCGAAGACACGAAAATATACTCAAGCGCCTCCTCACGCACGTGGCCGGATTCAATCTCGGGATTCTGATGCGCAATCTCATCGGCAAGGCCACGCCGAAGGAATACGCGGAGCTCAACGCCAGTCTGATCGCTGCTTTATTGCGCTTCGTCTCGACCATAGGCGCACGTTTTGCCCCGCTGCAATCCATCGGGCGTCTCAACTTGGCCGTTCCGCCGAATCACATCTTCCTTGTACTTGCCCACCAAACTTTCTCCGTGAGCAGAATCTGGACTTTTTCACCGGGCTGCTAGGTTCTGACGGAACTTGGGCTCTTCACCTTTGGGATAGAAATAGATCGCCATCTCGGTCTGAGCCACGATCTCTTCGCCGACGGCGTGGATGTGAATGTCCCAAGCGAACGAAGAGCCCGGAAGCATCAGCTTGCTGCTATTCGGACGCATGAGCTCGCCTTGCTTGCCCACGGCCCATTCCATAAACAGACCCGAACCGATAGCATCTGCGCCAAGGACGTTCGTGTTGTCGACGCCCGGCTCATCCTGCTGCAGTCTCGCGAGCGCGTGATGGATCACCTGGCGGCCTTTCACCGTCGACGGGCGAATCTCGATCGCCCGTACCCAGCGAGGCTCCGTCAGTCCCGTCTCGACCACGGGGCGATACCAGACATCCGCCGCTTGGGCGGGCATCGTGTACGGCGTCGACTTGACGACGAGATCGGGCTCGTCGAAGAGCTCGGCGAACATCCACGTCTCGCCGTCCGGCCAGTTCACCGGCGGCGGCATGTCTTCCGCTTTGCCTCTTGGCGCGCCGTCATCGATCCAAGTCACGATCGTCGCGATCTGTTCGTCGCTGAGCGAGCGATCGTTCTTGAACTCCTGGATGCCGACCGTTTTGTCGATATGCCACGGCGGCATCTCACGGTTCGCGACGGCTTCTCTGATCGAAGCGGCCCATGGGCGCGTTTCCTGATAGCTCATGAGCGACATGGGCGCGATGGAGCTCGGGCGGTGGCACGATTCGCACTTTTGCTGAAAAATCGGAGCAATGTCCTTGGTAAAGGTCGCTCGCTCCGTGCCCGTTTCCGCGGAAACGAAGGTAGCCACGAAAATCAAAGAGGCTGCGGGTAAACATGTAACTTTGGCCGTCTTTGCCATTTCTTGATCCCTTCGGCGAGACATAGATCTACTGGAAAGATAAACGATGCACCGGCGTAAATACAAGCGGGTGCCGGGCAACCGTGGCAACCTGGCAGGGGCTCAGTTCGTCGCGAAACAGTAGAACAGGCCGTCGCCGCCGGTTCCCTGGAGATCGGACTGACTGCAGCCGCGCGAGTTGTGCGCCGCGTTCCAGGACGAGCCGTCGTCGCCGCCGCCCGTACGATCGTGGTGCCCCACACGCGCGCTGCCTTCGCCGTTCCCGGTCCAGTTCGAGCAGTTGTTGTCGTCGCCACCCGTGAAGGCGGTGCCGTCGGCATTCGTGCCTGTAATGATGTCGTGGCGGTTGGGCGTGTCCCCGCGGCCATTCACGACCCCGCCTTTTTCGTTGATGTTCGTCTCTTTCGTGAGGCCGTTCTCACCGTGGAGTTGGGCGACGTTATCGGCGATCTTGACGCCCTTGGAGTTGTGCCACGGACCGCTCCCGATGCGGTCTTTCGCGTGAACGGTGCTCTCGCCGGTCGTGCTCAGATAAGCGTGCCAGTGTTTGCCGGTGACGCCGACGGCTTCGGCGAGCTTCGCGCAATGGGCGTCGGCGCCGTCGAGCCCGCCCAAGTTCGCTCCATCACCCGGACCGGCGCTCGTGAGGAAAAAGCTCATTTGAGAATCCGCGTTTTGAGCGGTAGCGGTGAGGGAGTAAATACCGAGGGCCAGCATTGCGAGCGTGGCCAGAACGACGGTCTTTTTCATTGGAAATCTCCTTTGCGCGGACTGTAGTAATAGTGATGGGAGCGAAAGTCAAGTAAGTTCGGGTCGAAGTCGTGGTTCGCGGTTCGTCTAGATATTGGATGGAGGGTTTCGACGTGCAAGAGCACAAGGTCGTTTCAAGGCAAGAGTGGCTCGAATCGAGGCGCGAGCACCTTGCGCGGGAGAAAGAACTGACCCGTCTGCGGGACCGTGTGAGCCAGTGTTATCTCTCACGCTGTTCCGCGATCCACCATCCTTGATCGTCGGATTATGCCCGGGGTGAAATGCCTGAGAAGGTGGCGAAGGGTGGGATGAGGAGAGGTTGGCGGTATGTGATGAGATCGGTTATGAGGAGAGTGCGGTCTCGGGCATCTGAGGCTGGAAAAAGGAGATGGGCCCGCCACGTTCCAAGCGTGCGGGCCCGTGGCCGGTGCAACTTCGTCAGCATACAACGCTCACCAGCGAGCAATACGTTAGCGAAAGAGGCTGGCTTCACGCAAGTCTGAAACGGTGCCCAAGTCACCCTGGTGGTGGCTGTCGTTTTTCCCGCCATGGCACCTACCCGAGGGTTGAGCCGCCTGGGATGGAAGTGCCTCGTTGGTACTGCCGGGATGCCCATCGAACGTTTAGCTTGCTGCCGGACTGCATGAGCGCGCGGCTGACGGGAAGCCTCGACGAGGCGGAGCAGGTCGTGGTGAAGGTGGATGAGTCTCGGAGCGTTGAGGCGGCGGCAAAGAAGCTGCGTCCGGAGATCGAGGTGGCAGGAGCGGTCCGCTGGGTTCGCCGGCGTCTGCAAGGTGTGCGCGACAGCCTACTGATTCTACTGACGCTGTTGCCCGACCGTCTGGGGACAAAGGCACGGTTGGTGGAGGTGCGGAGCATCCTGGCGTCGGAGCGGGCTTTGGTGGCGTTGCGCGAGATCGGCGCGCCGCATCTCCACGTTTTGCCTCGGCCGCTCGGATTCCGCCCGGCCGGAATCCGAACGTCGAAAAGTGAGGATCGACTCCAACACAAAACGGGGGCAGACCCGCCGTAGCACCTTGCGGTAGATTCCTCTCGCCCGCTAGCAAGCCGGGCAGAGAGGAGCCAACAGTCATGGATAAGAAGACACGCCAGCAGATCGCGCTGTTTCGCCACGGCCTCATCGGAGACCTCGTGCACCGGAAAGTGGGTGAGCGGGGTCTTTATGCTCTGCTGCGTGACAAAGCAGAGCGGGTCTACGAGATCCCGGGGTCCCGAAGAACTCGTGTAGCCGTCGAGACGCTTCGGGATTGGCTGGACTCGTACCGGCGCGGTGGATTCGATGCACTCTATCCCCAGCCGCGACGCGATCAAGGGCAAGCTCGCGCGATTCCACAAGAGGTGGCCGATCATCTCTGCACCATCAAGGAGAACAACCGTGCCCTTTCGGTTGCCCTTGTTATCGAACAAGCTCAGCGAAGCGGTGCGGTTCCCGAATCGGTAAACCTTGCTCCCGCCACGGTGCATCGCCTGCTTTGTCGCCATGACCTTATGGGCAAGAAAGCCTACGAGCCCACCTCCAAGGACCGCCGGCGCTTCGCCTTCGACAAAGCGAATGAGCTGTGGATGAGTGACGTGATGCACGGGCCGAGCGTCTTTGCCGACGGAAAACGCAAACGCAAAACGTACTTGATCGCGACGCTCGACGACGCGACCCGCGTCGTTCCTTACGCCGCCTTCGCTATGCATGAGAACACTGCTGCCTTCTTGCCTGTTCTGCAAACAGCCATCCTACGCCGCGGCATCCCCAAAAGACTCTACGTCGACGACGGCTCCGCCTACCGCTCTCAGCACCTCGCGCTCGTCTGCGCCAAGCTCGGCATCACGCTCATCCACGCTCGCCCCTACCAGCCTCAGGGCAAAGGAAAACAAGAACGTTGGTTTGAGGTGGACCCCATTCTCTGGACCAAAATGGGGGGTAGCTAAGGTGGAGCCTGCCGAGTTGAACACGTCGTGGTCATAGTCGTGATGTTGTTTCCCGAAGGCTCCTAGAAGGGAGCGTTCGGGAACACAGTTTATGGCAGATTGAAAATCTGTGGACAGTTTGTTTTTCGCTGTAGCCATCATTGTGTCTAGCGGCAATTATTATTTCTCTTCAGCAACAAGTTAGAATTCCCGGGTACCTACCGGTCTTGCTCCGTCGGGGCCCCGGATCGAAGCCGCCCTTTCGCTGGTCCACCTGAATAGTGCAAAAATCGGGGTACCTGGGGTATGGGCCAAGCCGCGAGAGGGTCTCCTGCGGCGATTCTCGCATTCGTTTTGTGGACTCGTGGCAAGGTTCATTCCTTTTCCCGGTTTTCTACCGCCGTGGCCTCTTTGGCCTTGTTCTGCTTCGATTGCCCCAGTCGGTAACTGCCGACGTTGAGCTCCAGGATGATGCTGTGATGTACAAATCGGTCGATGGCCAATCATCTTCAAGCAACCTCGCCAAGCAGTCCATCGTAGAAGCTCGCGGGCGTTTGATAGCCTAACGCTTTGTGCGGGCGCTCGTCATTGAAGAAATCGAAGTAGCAAGCGATGCCCGCGCGAGCCATTTGCACGGTGTCGTAGGCGTACAGGTAGACCTCCTCGTACTTCAGCGAGCGCCAGAGCCGCTCCACGAAGATGTTGTCGATACAGCGACCTTTGCCATCCATGCTGGTCTTGATCTCAAGAGCAAGCAATACACTGGTGAACTCCTCCGAGGTGAACTGAGAGCCCTGGTCCGTGTTGAATATCTCTGGGCAACCGTAGCGTGCCACAGCTTCGTTCAGAGCCTCCACGCAGAAGGTCGTCTCCAACGTGTTGGACAAGCGCCAGGCGAGCACCCGCCGAGAATACCAATCGATGACCGCCACCAGGTATACGAAGCCTCGCGCCATCGGGATGTATGTGATGTCGGCGGCCCACACCTGATTGATCCGAGAAACCGTCAGATTCCTCAGTAGATAAGGGTATACGGCGTGTTCCGGCGCTGGCTTGCTTGTGTTCGGCTTGGGCGCAGTGCTCTCGAGCCCCATCAACCGCATAAGACGCTGCACGCGCTTGCGGTTGACGGCCGACCCCTCCGCTTTGAGTGTCTGTGTCATCATGCGGCTGCCGAAAAATGGATGCTTCAGATGTAGCTCGTCCATCCGACGCATCAATGCGAGTTGCTCGCCATCCGGCTCGACAGGTTCGTAGTATAGGCTCGACCGATTCACGCCGAGCAGCTCGCACTGCCAGCGCATCGACAGCGGAGCGTTGGGTTCGACCAACTCCCGCCGGGGCGTCATCGCAATCGACCGAGCCCGTGTGATAAAAAATCGCGCTCCATCGTCAGCTCCCCGATTTTCTGAAGCAGTTCGGCCTCGCGCATCGAGGCATCGCCTCCGCCCACCTCTTCGGTCTCGAAAGCACGCGTGACGTTCTCCAAAAGCTGCCGCTTCCATTTGTAGATCTGGTTCGCGTGAACCTTGTGCCGGCGGGATAGTTCCGCCACTGTCTCCTGCTCGCGTAGTACCGCCAAGGCAACTTTCGCCTTGAAAACAGGGCTGTGCTTCGTACGATTTTTCTTCACTTTTCTCTGCTCCTTTTTTTATTGAGCAGGCTTGTTTTACCACCTTAACCCCTGGTCTAAAAAATGGGGTCCACTTCAGTTTCGCACCGTGCGGATGCAACTTCTGCCCATGCTCACCCAAGACGATTTCAAAAGCCTCGAAGCGCTCAACTCCAGGCTCTGGAGTTGGGTCGAGGCCGAATATCACATGAGTCCCCACAAAGGCCTCGACGGCATCACACCTTTCGACCGCTGGGCCACCGCCGCAGACGACGTCACCCTACCCGGCCCTGAGCGCGACCTCGATGAACTGTTCCTCTTCGAGCTCAACCGCAAAGTTCAGAGTGACCGTACCATCAGCCTGCATGGCGCCGTGTACGAGCTCGATGCTTGCTTGGTCGGCCAGCCCATCGACGTCTACTTCAAGGGACGCAAATACAAAAAAGCTAAAACCGTGGACACCTACGCCAACTGCTTCGTTCGCCGGGACCACACCACCAAGCACCTTTATCCCGACACACCGCCTAAGCCGCCGCCGCCAGGACTATCCTTGCGCCATCTCAAAAATCGGAAGGATCGTTTGAAGTGGACCCCATTTTTTAGACCAGGGGTTAAGGTGGTAAAACAAGCCTGCTCAATGAAAAAAGGAGCAGAGAAAAGTGAAGAAAAATCGCACGAAGCACAGCCCTGTTTTCAAGGCGAAAGTTGCCTTGGCGGTACTACGCGAGCAGGAGACAGTGGCGGAACTATCCCGCCGGCACAAGGTTCACGCGAACCAGATCTACAAATGGAAGCGGCAGCTTTTGGAGAACGTCACGCGTGCTTTCGAGACCGAAGAGGTGGGCGGAGGCGATGCCTCGATGCGCGAGGCCGAACTGCTTCAGAAAATCGGGGAGCTGACGATGGAGCGCGATTTTTTATCACACGGGCTCGGTCGATTGCGATGACGCCCCGGCGGGAGTTGGTCGAACCCAACGCTCCGCTGTCGATGCGCTGGCAGTGCGAGCTGCTCGGCGTGAATCGGTCGAGCCTATACTACGAACCTGTCGAGCCGGATGGCGAGCAACTCGCATTGATGCGTCGGATGGACGAGCTACATCTGAAGCATCCATTTTTCGGCAGCCGCATGATGACACAGACACTCAAAGCGGAGGGGTCGGCCGTCAACCGCAAGCGCGTGCAGCGTCTTATGCGGTTGATGGGGCTCGAGAGCACTGCGCCCAAGCCGAACACAAGCAAGCCAGCGCCGGAACACGCCGTATACCCTTATCTACTGAGGAATCTGACGGTTTCTCGGATCAATCAGGTGTGGGCCGCCGACATCACATACATCCCGATGGCGCGAGGCTTCGTATACCTGGTGGCGGTCATCGATTGGTATTCGCGGCGGGTGCTCGCCTGGCGCTTGTCCAACACGTTGGAGACGACCTTCTGCGTGGAGGCTCTGAACGAAGCTGTGGCACGCTACGGTTGCCCAGAGATATTCAACACGGACCAGGGCTCTCAGTTCACCTCGGAGGAGTTCACCAGTGTATTGCTTGCTCTTGAGATCAAGATCAGCATGGATGGCAAAGGTCGCTGTATCGACAACATCTTCGTGGAGCGGCTCTGGCGCTCGCTGAAGTACGAGGAGGTCTACCTGTACGCCTACGACACCGTGCAAATGGCTCGCGCGGGCATCGCTTGCTACTTCGATTTCTTCAATGACGAGCGCCCGCACAAAGCGTTAGGCTATCAAACGCCCGCGAGCTTCTACGATGGACTGCTTGGCGAGGTTGCTTGAAGATGATTGGCCATCGACCGATTTGTACATCACAGCATCATCCTGGAGCTCAACGTCGGCAGTTACCGACTGGGGCAATCGAAGCAGAACAAGGCCAAAGAGGCCACGGCGGTAGAAAACCGGGAAAAGGAATGAACCTTGCCACGAGTCCACAAAACGAATGCGAGAATCGCCGCAGGAGACCCTCTCGCGGCTTGGCCCATACCCCAGGTACCCCGATTTTTGCACTATTCAGGTGGACCAGCGAAAGGGCGGCTTCGATCCGGTGCCCCGACGGAGGGAGCGGACAAGGAAGCTTCGCATCTTTTCTTAAGGGTCCGCTCCCTCCGTCGGGGCACCGGATCGAACGTGGGACAATAGATCTTCAATCTGACATAAACTGTCTTCCCGAACGCTCCCTTCTAGGAGCCTTCGGGAAACAACATGACGACTATGACCACGACGTGTTCAACTCGGCAGGCTCCACCTTAGCTACCCCCCATTTTGGTCCAGAGAATGGGGTCCACCTCAGTTAACATGTACCGCAAGCACTTCGGCCTCACCCAACATCCCTTCAGCAACGAGATCGAACCCGAGGAGCTTTTCCTCGCAACCTCTTACAAGGAGCTCGAGGTCCGCCTCGCACACCTCATCGATATGCGCGGCATCGGGCTCGTCACCGGTGATAGCGGAAGCGGAAAAACTTGCTGCTGTCGTAAGGTCCTTCACGCTCTGCACGCCTCGCTCTATCGCGTGCTATACGTGTGCCTGTCCACCGGAAACGTCATGGACCTCTACAAAACCATCTCCTGGGAGATGGGACTGCCCGTTGAACGCAGCCGAGCCGCACTCTTCCGTCAGATCCGCGCCGAGGTCACGCGGCTCGTCTCCGAGGCAAGATGCCGACCTATCCTCGTCATCGATGAGGCTCACCACCTCAGGCCCGAGGTGCTCGAGGAGCTCCGCCTGCTCACCAACTACAACATGGACGCCGAAAACCGCCTTTGTCTGTTACTGCTCGGCCAGAGCGAGCTGAGACGGCGACTCTCCATGGCCGTCCACGAGGCGCTCTCTCAGCGCATCGTCGTCCGATACCATCTCAGCCCTCTCACCCGCGAGGAGCTCCCCGCCTATCTCACCCATCGTCTCCGGTGCGCCGGTACCGAACTGCCCATCTTCGAGCCACCCGCACAAGAGGCCCTGTTCCAGGCGAGCGGCGGCCTGCCCCGCAAAGTCAATCTCCTCGCTCACCACGCTCTGCTCGCCGCCGCTCTAGCTCGCACTAAATCCGTCTCCGCCGAGCACGTCGAGCTCGCTCTTCCCGAGGTCGCCTGAGGGGGGAGCGTCGCTATGACCCAGCACAACCGACACCCGCCTCCCGGTGACGCCTTGGCATCGAAGCGACAGGACCACACGACCATCGACTTCTCGTCGACTCCTACCCTTCAGCACGACCATCGTATTACCGACCTACTCGACTACCTGCAACACCGCTTCTCCGCCTATCCCTTCAATCGAAAACTCGACACCGCCTTCATCCTCGAACTCGCCGCTGACTTCGAACGAGTGAATCTCCTCGAGCAGACCAAAACTTTCCGCTGGTACTACGACGATGATCTTTCTCGTCTCGGCAACCCACGAGCTGCGCTACGACGATGGATGGCTCGGGCTCAGGATCGTTTTGCGTGAGCAGCCGCCGTCGCAGTGCGTGCCCTGCCTCTTTGGTGCCCTCCCGAGGATGAGTCTCGCGCTTCCCGTTCAGCCCGCTCACGAGCTCGACGCTCACCTTGCTGCTCCTCGATGGCTCATCGAAGGCTTATGGGCCGACGAGGCGGTCGGTATCGTCGGCGGCGAACCCAAATCTTTCAAGAGCTTCCTCGTCCTAGATATGGCCGTTGCCGTCGATTCCGGCTCACCTTGTCTTCGACACTTTCCCGTTGCCCACACGGGACGCGTTCTCCTCTACGCCGCCGAAGATGCGCTTCAGGTCGTGCGCCGAAGACTCGAAGGTATCTGCCATCTCACACATCTCAACCTCGCACAACTCGATATTCAGGTCATTACCGCTCCGTCGCTCAGACTCGACACCCTCGAGGATCAGAAGAGGCTTCGTTTTACTATCGAGCAGCTTCGACCTAGGCTCCTGCTCCTCGACCCCTTTGTTCGCCTCCACCGTATCGACGAAAACGCTTCTTCCGATGTCGCCGCCATTCTGGCTTACTTCCGTGAGCTCCAGCGTTTGTTTCATCTCGCCGTTGTTGTCGTCCACCACGCTAGAAAAGCTGCCAACCACCTCCGCGCTGGGCAGGCACTGCGCGGCAGCTCCGAGTTTCATGCTTGGGGCGATTCCAACCTCTACATCAAGCGAAAGGCCGATCATCTCACGCTCACCATCGAGCACCGCGCCGCGGCCGAGCAGAACGACCTGCCTTTGACTCTTCAGGGAGCGAACGACCAGCTTGCTCTTTGCATGCTCGAAAACCGGCCGCCACCAAAGCCGCCCCGCTCCCCAGCCCACGAGCAAATCCTTGATGCGCTCGCTACTGCTGAATCACCTCTTGTTTTTTCCGTACTTCGCCAAGCCTGTCGCATGCGAACTCAGATCTTCTGCAGCGTCCTCGCTGAAATGCAACAGCAGGGCAAGGTGGTCAAAACTCCGAACGGCTATCAGCTCGTCTCCGCAGCTGCCGGCGTTTCCCTTTCCCGATCTCTATAGAGAGATCGGGAAGCGGAAACGAAACTCCTCTCGTTCTCACCACATCTGCTCACTTTGCTCCGCCGAAGACCACAAACCACACGACCCTTCAATGTGAGATATCGCCCTCTTTGCATCACGGATCACCGTGATAAATACGTAAGGGAACTCCTCGATAAATAACACCAGGAGCGGCGCGAGTTGCCCTGGGTTCGAGTGGAGCAGGAATATGATTTCGACGGCCCGAACGGCAAACGGACGCTGTCCGAGCTCTTCGACGGGCGTTCTCAGCTGCTCGTTTATCACTTCATGTTCGGTCCTGATTGGGAGGAAGGCTGCAAGAGCTGTTCGTTCTGGGCGGATAATTACAACGGCATCTTCGCTCACTTGAATCATCGCGACGTGACGCTCGTCGGGATATCGAAGGCGCCGATCGACAAGCTTCTGACGTTCAAAAAGCGGATGGACTGGAGCTTTCCATGGTTCTCCTCGCTCGAGAACAGTTTCAATCGGGACTACCATGTGTCCTTCACGCCGCAGGAGCTCGAACGAGGTGAAGTCGATTACAACTACACGAAGACCCGGTTCCCGAGCGAAGAAGCGCCCGGCGTCAGCGTGTTCTACAAAGATGATGCGGGGAATGTGTTCCACACCTACTCGTGCTATTCGCGCGGCCTCGACATCTTGAACTCGGCGTATCACATGCTCGACCTCGTCCCCAAGGGACGGGACGAGGCAGACTTACCCTACGGCATGGCTTGGGTTCGGCATCACGATCGCTACGATGACGACTGAGGTTGCGCTGCTCGGATTGCGCGGCCGGGGTTGGCGCCGGGCACCAGATCGCCTGCGTCAACGACGAGCACGCCGTTCACGAGAACGTAGGGGATGCCGTCCGGCGGCACTGCCGAGCGCTCATAGGTGGACTTGTCGATCACGGTGTCAGGATTGAAGATCGTGATGTCGGCATCGGCGCCTACTGCTAGGCGGCCTTTGTTTCGCATCGCGGGGACATAGGTCTCGAGCCGTCTCGCGGGCTCGATCGTCATTTTGCGCAACGCGTCCATGAGCGTGAGCGCTTTGTCTTCGCGCACATATTTGCCGAGCACGCGTGAATAAGTCCCCGAGCCTCTCGGGTGGCCGCGGCCGTTCGAGATCCCGCCGTCGCTCGCGATCATCGTGAGCGCGCTTTCGACGGCCGCCCGCGTCATCTCTTCGGTGCGGCTGTGGATGATCACCGAACCGCCTTGCTCGCGGTAGTGACCGAAATTTTCGCGCGTCAACCGCTCGCCAGTGGCCACCCATTGATGGATGCTGAATCGCTCGTCGTCCCAGCTCTCCCAGTCATCGAAGAGGGCGGATTCGATGCGCGTCTGCCCGGCGCTGTACGGGTAGCACTCGGTCGTGACGTCTTGTCCTGCCGCTCGCGCTTCTTCGATCCTCGCGAGAAACTGCGGCGTCTCCGCGCCTCCACTCGAGTTGGCGTGCACGATGTGGAGCGGCGCTCCGGTTTTCTTCGCCGTCTCGATAGCTTCGATCAAGCCCTCGAGTCCGCCGCGCACATGGATGTGCGCCGACGCATTGCGCTCGGCCGCGGCGCTCATCATGGTCTCGAGCTCGGTGAGTGTGGCGGCGGGCGTATAGGCCATTCCGAATCCGACGGCCACGGCGCCTTGGTCGAGGCCTTCGGCGATGCGCCGGGCCATCTCGTCGATTTGCTCCTGCGAGGCTGCCTCGCTATTGGCGGCGCCGCTCGGAAGAAAGTCGCCGGGATCCTCCATAACGATCATGCGCACCGGGATGTGCCCGACGCTCACGCCGTAATTCGCGCGCTGGCCGCCTTCGCGCTGCTTGTACCACTTCGCGACGTCGCCGGTCCCGACTTCGAGCTCGAGCCCGCTCGTCACGCCGTCCCGGATCATGAACGTGAATCCTTCGTCGTGCTGGCCGTGGACATGGAGGTCGATGAAGCCGGGTGCTATGACGTGGCCGGTCGCATCGATCACGCGCGCGCCTTCGATCGCGTCTTCGGTGATCGCTTCGATACGGCCATCGCGGATGCCGACATTGCGCACGGCGTCGTGGCCGGATTCGGGATCCATGACGCGGCCGCCGAGCACGACAACGTCATAGCCCCCATCGCTCGTCTCCGGCTGCGTGCAGCTCGCGAGCGCGAGAGCGATAACGCTTAGGATGATAAAAAGCTTCGTTCCCATGCTTTCCTCCGTAAATCGAGCCGTAGAATATCTCATTGCGTCCGCTGTCGACATCGAAGATGATGCGCGCTCGAATGGATCCCATCGCACATACGCTCTTCGGCGCCGCCGTGGCGCAAACAGGGCTCGGGCGCAGGTCGGCTTATGCCACAGCTGCGCTCGTCATCGGCGCCAACCTGCCCGATATCGACGGTGTCGCTATGTTTCTCGGTGGCGACACCGCGCTTTACTGGCGCCGTGGCTGGACGCACGGGATCCTGGCGCTCGTGCTCTTGCCACTCCTTCTGACAGCGATTCTCATCGCCTGGGGTCGTGCGTTCGGCCGGCCCCCGCCGCGTCCGCGCGTGTTGCTGGGCCTTTCTTATCTCGCGGTGTGGTCCCATCCGTCGCTCGACTGGTTGAACACCTATGGCTTGCGCTGGCTGATGCCGTTCGACGGAACTTGGTTCTACGGCGATACGCTCTACGTCGTCGACCCATGGTTCTGGCTAATTCTTGCAGGAGCGGCGTTCTTGTTTCGCTCCCGCCACCTCTGGAGTCTCGCAGCGTGGGCTCTTTCCTTCACGTTTTTCGCTTACCTTTTGTTTGGCGCTGTTCAAGGGCTCGCGCCCGCGAAAGTAATTTGGTGTGCCGCGATTCTCGGGCTCATCGTTCTGCGCGTAAAGCGGGTCGGTTACGACGAGCCCACCGCGCGCCATGTTGCGGCCGGGGCCCTTTTGATCCTCGTAACCTATCTCGGTGTGATGCATGCGGCCACGCGCGACGCGCGCTACTTGATTCGGCAGTCGCTGGCCGAGCGTGGTGAAGATGTGCATCGGATCATGGTCGGTCCTGCTCTGGTAACGCCTTTCGAGCGGGACGTCGTCGTCGAAACGCCCGACGGCTATATCCACGGTAGAGCGCAACTGTTTCCCGGTCTCGAGCTCGAGCTCGCCCCGAGCAAAATCCCGCTACTTCCGGATTCGAACGAGGTGCGCGCGGCGATCGTGTCGCCCGGTGCCCGCGGCTTCATGAATTGGGCACGGTTTCCTTTTGCGGAGGTCGAGCCAACCTCATCGGGTTGCACGGTGTTCCTTCTCGATGCGCGCTATACCCGCCGCCGGGGAACGGTTTCGGCACGGCGCGCGTCCACGTTGCGAAAGAATAGCGCTGTTCGCACTGACGCGTAAAAACCTTATGATGGCGCGCATCTCAGGACGGTTAGGCGTTGTTGCACGGCCGGGAGCAAATCACTGACCTCTGTAATCCCCGAAAAGTGTGATCTATTTGAAACCAAACGATTTCTTGGTCGTCCGCGAAGGCCCCGTTCGGTCATCGTAAGGCGATGCGTTTGCTATATCGGACCCTCGCGTGGCTGTTTCGCGCGCTGTTGAGGACGCGCAACGACCTCGCCATGGAGAACATGACTCTGCGCCAGCAACTCTCGGTCTACGCCCAGCTAAAGGTTAAACCGCGACTCAAGACTGAAGACCGGGTCTTCTGGGTTCTTTTCTCCATGGGTTATGATGGTGCACTCATCTCAGGAGGTAAGAACTTGGAAAAGTGTACGAAGTGGTTTGCGGTTTGCGCTTGTATTTTGGGCTGCCTCTCGCTCGCCAGTGCGGAAACGCCTGCCGAGGCGCCGGCGGACGTCAAGGTGCCTTTGCATGAAGGTTTGGGCTCGGCCCATATCCCTATCACGACGAGCTCGGAGCTAGCCCAGAAATATTTTGATCAAGGACTACGTTTGCATTTCGGATTTTGGATCTCGGAATCGCGCCGCTCTTTCGAAGAGGCCATCCGGCAGGACCCCGAAGCGCCGATGCCCTATTGGGGCAAGGCCTGGGCTTTTGGCCGCTACCACAACAACGCGGCCCCTCCCGAGCGCGACCTCGAAACGTCCTATAAAGCGATCCAGGAAGCTCTAGCGCGCAAGTCCAAAGGGACCGCGATCGAACAAGGGCTCATCGACGCGATGGCGACGCGCATCGCGAAAGATCCCAAAGCACCCCGCGAGGCGCTGGATGCCGCCTACGCGAAGGCCATGCGTGCGCTTTCCGAGGTGCATCCCGAAAACGTGAACGTGTTGACGCTCGCGGCCGCCGCGCAGATGAACACGTCCCGCTGGAACTACTGGAACGAGAGCGGAAAAGCCAATAACGAGGGGACGGACTGGTTCGTCAAAACGCTCGAGCGCGCGCTCGAGCTCGAGCCGAGACATTCGGGCGCCATCCACTACTACGTCCATGGCGTGGAAGCTTCCGATGACGTGTTTCGCGCCCGTGACCCCGCGCGCCAGCTCGCCTCGACGGCGCCGAACCTTGCCCATCTCGTCCACATGGGCTCGCACATCCTGATCCAAACGGGCGATTACGACCACGCGGCCGACACCAATATCGACGCGTCGATGGCGGACGAGCTCTATATCGGCCAGCCGGATCAAGAAGGCATCTATCCGCTGGGCTCCTATCAGCACAACGTGCACTTCGTCTGGGTCGCGGCTTCGATGGAAGGCCGGAGCCTCGTCGCCCTCCAACAAGCCCAGAAGCTCCGCGACAAAGTCTTTGGGACCATCCCGCATCAAGTCATCCAACAGTCGCACCGCTACCAGAACTACATGGCGTCGACTTATTACACGTTGACGCGCTACGGCTACTGGAACGACATCGTGGCCCAGCCGGCGCCGCCTCGAGAGTTCCGCTACCTTACGGCCATGTGGCACTACGCCCGGGGGGTGGCACTCGCGAAGCGGGGCGAGTGCGAGATGGCTTGGGCCGAGCACAAAGCCCTCAACGCGATCGCGAATAGCGACATCCTAGGTGGACCGTCGCTGAGCGGGATGGGCCGGAAGGAGCGCCCGAGCTCGCCTTATCAACGGAACACGACGGACATGGTCAACGTCGCCGGCAACGCCATGGCGGGAGAGATCGCCGCGAAACAAATGAACTGGGACGAGGCGATCAGCTATCTGGAGAAATCCGTGAACCTTCAGGATGGTCTCGCCTATGTCGAGCCTCCGGCGTGGCACTATCCCATGCGGCACTCTCTTGGCGCCGTGCTCCTCGAGGCCGGCCGTCCTGAGCAAGCCGAAGACGTTTATCGCGACGATTTGCGAAAGTGGCGGGAGAATAGCTGGTCCCTCTACGGCCTCATGACCTCACTTCGCATGCAGGGTCGCATGGATGAAGCGCGTCTCCTCGAGAAGCGCTACATGAAGGCCTTCGCCCGTGCTGACGTTGCTTTGACCGCGTCGCGCTTCTAACAGGTATGGATCGCTCTCCTCGTCTTGCGGGAGGGATCCTGATCCCTGCCTTTGCGCCACCCATGAAGCTCATCGGGGCGCTCTCGATCGTCTTGTCGACGACGTTTGCGATCGCGCAAGACGCCGACCTGGTTCTGCGCGGCGGGAAGGTCGTCACCGTTGACGGCGACGGTACGGTCGCGGAAGCGGTCGCCGTGAAGGGCAACCGTATCGCCGTCGTGGGTAACCAATGCAGCGATAAACGAGCTCGTCGGGCCCACCACGCTGGTTATCGAGCTGCGCGGCAGGACCCTTCTTCCGGGCTTCATCGATGCGCATAATCACGTCGAAGGAAGCGCTCACGGCCAGTTCTTCCGTCTTCCGGTGTCGGTGCCTCCGCTGAAGACGGCCGAAGATGTGCTCGACAAGGTTCGAGAGCGTGCCAGCGAGCTTCCGCCGGGAACCTGGATCGAAGGGCAGGGGACGTACTACCAGCCCATGCCGACGCGCGAGCAACTCGACGCGGCGGTTCCCGACCACCCTGTCGTCATCCGCTGGAGCGCGCACGACATCATCGCGAACAGCAAAGCGATGCAGATGTCCGGGATCGATCGCAACACGCCGGATCCTGCCGGCGGCCACATCGAGCGTGGACCGGATGGCGAGCCAACCGGGATCTTTCGCGACGCACGGAAGCTGCTCGATCTTCCGCAGCCGTCCTACGAGGACACGCTGCGCGTCATCCCGCCGACCTTGCGGGAGCTGTGGCTCGAGAACGGCGTCACGACCGGAGCCGATTCACTTCGCAATCCGCGTCTCGAGCCGTTAGAATCCCTCTCCTGGAGGCACGTGTCACGTCCTATCGAACCCTGCTCCCGATCGCCATATTTCTTCTTCTGTTCTCGACGCTGGGCTGCCAGCCCGCGAACACCGAGCCCGAAGCGGATATCACCGTTTCTCCAAAAGATGCGCTCGTCGCGCGCGCGGCTTCTTTCGAGCTCGACACGGAGTACAACGCTCCGCCCGGTGTGGCGCTCGAGCATCACACCGCGGGATTCGCGAAGATTCTTTGCTCGGCCGTGTTCATCACCGGGCTCGACCCGGACTTTGCCGCCGAGAATATTGGCTACTTCTCCGCACCTTACGAACATCGCGCGCACGTGACCAAAACCGTCATCGACCGCGAGAACAAAGCCGTGCACTTGACGCTCCCGAGCGGTGTCGTGCGCACGGCGAAATATTATGGTGACCAGGGTTGTGTTCCGCTCCCGAAAGGGGAGGACGATGCGTACTTTACGCCGGTGAAGATCGAGAGCACGCTTCCCGATCCCGCGACGACGCCTTGGCCGATGGGCGACGTGCTCGAAGGCGAACCGCTTGCGGAAGGTATCGACGCGGAGAAAGTTCAAGCAGCGGTGGATGCCGCGTTCTCGCGCCCGGAAGGGTTGACCGCGGCTTTGGTCGTGACCCACAAAGGCCGCCTCATCGGTGAGCGCTACCGCGAAGGTCTCGACATGCACACGCCGCTCGAGGGCTGGTCGATGGGGAAGAGCCTCACTGCGACCCTCATGGGCATCCTCATTCAGCAAGGCGAGTACGAGCTGTACCAGCCGGCGCCCATTCCCGAATGGGGCGAGGAAGGCGACCCGCGCGCCGAGATCCGTATCGCCGACATCATGCGCATGTCGAGCGGTCTGCGGTTTCGCAACATGGGTGACCCGGAATGGGACCCGGCGCTCGGCTATCCCGATCATCTTTATGTCTATGCGGGCACGGTGAACTCTTTCGAGTGGGCCGCGACGCGTCCGCAGCAGTGGCCGCCGAACACGATTGGCCGCTACCGCAACTCCGATCCGGTTTTGACGAACTATCTCGTGCGCCTTGCTGTAGAAGGGCGCGGCGACGAGTACCTGTCCTTTCCGCAGCGAGAGCTCTTCGACAAGATCGGCATCCGCGGCATCGTCGCGGAAACCGACCCTTATGGGAACTTTCTGCTTCAAGGTGCCGAGTTTGGTCCCGCGCGCGATTGGGCGCGGCTCGGAAATCTCTATCTGCAAGACGGCGTTTGGAACGGCGAGCGCCTCTTGCCGGAAGGGTTCGTGGAGTTCGTGAGCACGGTGGCTCCAGCGTGGGAAGCCGACGGCCGGCCGGTTTATGGAGCCTTTTTCTGGATCAACGGTACCGAAAGATTCCCTATTCCGAAGGAAGCGTTTTTCATGTCGGGCGCTGGTGGTCAGCACACCATTATCATCCCGTCTCACGACCTCGTGGTGGTGAAGCTTAGTCACTACAAAGGTGCGCGGGCGAGTGGTAAAGCTTTGAACGAGGCCCTCGCAATGCTGATGGAGGCCATTCCGGAGAGCTGATGAGAACGAGAATCGCGGTAGTTTTTCTTTTAGTGACGTGCGCCTGTGCGTCGACCAAAATGACGAAGGCCTGGGTCTATCCCGAGCGCGGGCCGCTCCAATTCGAAAGCGTGATGGCGCTCGTCCTCGTGCAGGACTCGCTCATTCGCCGCAACGGCGAGGATGTGCTCGTGGAGGAGATCCGGCAGGCCGACGCGGTCGCGTCCTATACGCTTTTGCCGGAGAGCGACCTCGCCGACGAGGACAAAGTGCGCGCGGCGGTGGTGAAGTCCGGGGTCGAGGCCATCATCGTCATGCGCCCGATGTATGACGAGCAAGAGACGCGTTATGTCCCCGGCTCTTACCCGACCTACTACAACTCGTTCTACGGCTATTACGGTTGGGCGTATCCTGTCGTCTATTCTCCAGGCTACTTCAAACAGGACCGGCTCGTGGGCATCGAGACGAACATCTACGACACGGCGGACGGAAAGCTCGTCTGGTCCGGGATGAGCGAGACGACCAACCCGAAGAACACGAGGAAGACCATCGCCGACACCGCCAAGGCGGTGCGGAGCGCGATGAAAAAGCACGGCTTTATTTCGTGAGAGCGCTGGGGCTGTCCGCGTCAACGTCTCAGTTGTCGGCGGGAACCCATTCGTCGAGCATCGGATCAGCTGCCGCCCCCGGTCAAATCCTCGAGATTCGATGAGGCGCGCGCTCCAGCTCATCATCTCTCATCATGGTCGACGCGAGACAGAAGCGCGCGCAAATCGGCCATGTCCTGCGGACGGGTGAAGTCATCGCGAGACAGCACTTCGTAGCGTAATCATGGATTTGCGCAATACACAATTGTCGCCGACGCGCCGTTGGTCCTCCTACGCGAAGGTGCGCGCGCTCGTCTCGCTGTTTCTCCGCTCGCGTCGCTTCCAGCTGCTCCAGGCGAAGGACCGCTACCTCAACTTGGGTTGCGGTCCCAACGTCCGGCCCGGATTCGTCAACGTTGACTATGACTGGCGGCCCGGCACCTTGTGCTGGAACCTCGAGAAAGGACTCCCTTTTACCGAGGGCTCCATGGACGGTGTTTACTCCGAGCACTGTTTGGAACATTTTCCGTTGGCGTCAGCCCACCATTTGCTGAGCGAGAGCTATCGTGTTTTACGCTCGGGTGGAAGAATCCGCATCGTCGTTCCGGACGCTGAGCTCTATCTGAACGTTTATCACGAGAGCTCGGCAAGCGAGACTCGATTCCCGTATCAAGACGAAGACTCCTTTCGCGGGATCTATATGCGCCTGATGAGTGTCAATCGCGTCTTCTACGAACAGCGCGATCTTGCATTCGGGCACAACTTCATGTGGGATTACGAAACGCTCGCCGCTTTTCTCACCGATGCCGGCTTCCGCGATGTGTCCCGTAAGGCGCTTTGCGAGGGCGAGGACCCGAAGCTTCTCATCGACACACCCTCACGCGGCGTGGAATCCCTCTATGTCGAGGCCGCCAAACCCTGATTCGTCGGGCATGGATCGCGACCCGGGAACAGGGTTCTACTCGTGGGCTAGTGCCGGCACTCATTGCATGAGCGCGTTGAAGAGCAGCTTGAACGTGCCGTGAGTCTGCGCGCGGTGCTGCGTTCGGAATCCAACGAGAACGACGCGGCCGTCGCCGACTTTCGCCGAGACCATGGCGGCCTTCTTGGACAGGTGCTCTTCTCCGACGAGCCAGCCGCTTTGAAGGATGTCGCGGTCTACGTAGCTGGCGATCGTCTCGTAGCGATCGTTGTTGCGCGATGGCGTGATCTCGAAGGCCGCGTTGGACCAGAACAAAACGAGCCCGTCCGAAGGCATGCCCCACGCGAGGGAGTTCGTGTTGTCGAACGTCACATGGAGCGTCGAGCCTGGGCAAAAAAAGTCTTTGCTGTCCACGCCATCGAGAACGTTGCGGACATTGAGCTCGAACGACTCGATCGCGAAAGCGGTGGCGTCACCGAGTGCGACGAGCGTCCCGCCATTCTCGACGAAGGCTTTCAACGCTTCGGTGCCCTCGTCGCCGATGCCGGACATGTATTCCGGTGGATAGACCTGAGGTGGGCGTCCCGGACGCCTGGGCTCTTCCTTGCCCGTGATCATCGCCGTCGTGTCGTGCGGAATGATAAAGACGTCGTAGTTTTCGTTCAAATTCCCCGCCTGGATCTCGGCATCCTCAACGGACTTGTACGGCACGGCGAACTGTTCGAGGAGGAAGCGGGTCCAGCCCTCGTCCATATTGCCGCCGCGATAGCGGTGATACATGCCGACACGCATGCGCTTCAAGTCGTGGAGTCCCGTTCGCGGCTCGCGCGTCACCGCTCTGAAGTCGACGCCCGTTTCTTCGGCTACCTCTTCGAGACCGGAGCCGCCCGAGACGATGAAGTCGCCGCGGTGAAAGCCGCCCGCCTCAACGCCCATGCGCCGCACGCTGATTCCTTTGTCGAGCAGCATGTTGACGGCCTTGTAGCTCGCGTTCTGGCGGCCGTCGAGCACATAGCGCGACGCTCCCGATGCCACGGTGCCGGCGCTCATGACCGATCCCGTCACGCGGATGAAGTCGTCGACGCGCTCTCCCACCGGATCCACCCGCACACCCATGAACTCCGCCATGGTGTGGGTCGACGTGTCATAGGGGCGCAGCGGCGAGCCGTCCCGCGCGCGCGTCCACTCATTGTCCGGATAGAAGGTCTGTCCGAGAAGATTGCGGATGAGACCCATCTTCGGCTGTGCGAGTGAGACGACGTAGGAGCCCGCGTCGTATTGCACGCCGTCGACGGCGAAAGCCTGATCCGATTTTTGGATCTCGATATCCGACTGCAGCAGCGTATCGATCATTTTCGCCGTGGTGAGCGAGTCATGCTGCGCGGCCGGAATGACATAGGCTTTGGGAAATCCCGCGGCGCCGCGCTCGGTTTGCCGCTTTGCTTTGATGTAGCCGTTCCAGAGAACTGTTTCCTTGTTGCGCGCCGCGAGATCCTGAATCGACCACGCCGCAATCTTTTGTTGCGCGACGATGTCACGAAGCCGCCACCAGCCGCCCGGCCAAGGGTTCGGCATGTTCGATTGCGCTTCGTATTCGGGGAGACCGCGGGCGCCGCCTCGAAGTTGGTCTGGATGCAAATAGAGCGGCGTTGCGAGACTCGCGCTCGCGGATTCGGTCAGCATGCCCGACATGTTGTGAAACGGCGTGATCCAGTGCCAGCCGAAATGCCCCCAGCCGGGGTACTGGCCTGCGTTGAGAACCCCCGCCATGCCGTTTTCTTCGAGCTTGTAGGCGATGTGAGCGCCGTACCACGAGAGCTCTCGCCAAACCAGCGGGTCGGCGTAAGGGCGAATGGGCTCGCTATAGGGCGGGACGTAGAAACGCGCGCCGTAGCTCCCCATCTGGTGATGGTCGACATAAGCCTGAGGCTTCCAGTCGCGATAGAGAACCTTCGCCGTGTAGACGGCCTCGACCATGTTGAGGTAGTCCGCGTCCCGGTTGTTATCGTGGCCGACATATTTGTGGTACAGCCACGGTAGACCCACGCCGTCGAACTCGGTGCCTTTGTTCTTGTAGTACCAGTCCGTTACCATGATCTGGCCGTCGGGGTTGAAGTTCGGGAAGAGGAGCAGGATCGTGTTGTCGAGGATGCGCTGCGTTTCTTCTTCGTCCCTAGAGAGGAAGTCGTAAGCAAGCTCGGGCGCGGTCTGGGCTCCAGCGACTTCGGTCGAGTGGAGACCGAAGGACTGGCTCACGACGGCCTTGCCTTCCTTGATGAGCTCCCGCACTTCGGCTTCCGATTTGTGCGGGTCTTGGATCTGCTTGTTCACTTCGCACAGCCGGTCGAGATTCGCCATGTTCTCCGGTGAGGAGATGATCGCAAGTAGATAAGGATGGCCTTCGGTCGAAGGTCCGAGATTCGTGACTTGGATGCGATCGCTCTCTCGGTCGAGCAGCTCGAAATATTCGACGATCTTGTCCCAATGCGCGAGCTCGCCATCGGCGCCGAGCTGGAAGCCGAAGAACTGATCGGGCGGTGTGATGTTGTTGGCCGCGGTCGCGGTCGTCGCGACGGCGAGAAGTGCTACGAATACGAAACGGATGGCGAAGCGCATGGAATGGAACCCCCTTTGGACGAGGGAAATTCTAACCGCTTCGGTCACGGACTTCCATCGGCTGACCCGTGGTACGCTCGCAACCCTGAGGAGTGCCGGCGGGAATGGGCACGTGGAAGTAGAAAGGATACGCCTCGATGAGCTCCGCTTTCGCCTCCTCGTCGAAGGGCACGAGCAGAATGTCCTGGGACGTCGTCGCCTGCACGATCGAGGCGGTCGGGACCGCCCCGCCGAGAAAGGCCGCATCGGCCGAGCCGTCGGCGAGCATGTCGACCGCGCCCGCTTGGCTATTGTTGAGCGGCGTGAAGTCGTCATAACTGAGCCCGTGGGCCGCGAGCATCGGGCGAATGAAGAACTCCCAGCCAGCGCCGGCGGGGCCGGCAACAATACGTTTTCCCGCGAGGTCGCGAATCCTCTCGATACCGGAATCTCGTGGCGTGACAAAAATCAAAACGTTTGGCGCCATCGTTACGAGACTGTGCATGGGATAGGGCCGATCCCAACCCGCCTCGCCCCGAACGGCGAAATAGGTGATGGACGAGTTCGCGAGAGCAATTTCGAGCTCCCCGCTCTCGAGGCGCCGGATGCTCTCCAGCGAGCCTTTGGTGGCTTCGGACGTGACCGACCACCCGCCATATTGGTCGAGCACCTCGGCGAGCGCCCCGCCGACGATGAAAAAAGCTCCGCCCGGAGGCGCGCTTCCAATACTGATGAACTGGCCCGTCGTTTCGTTCGCCGGCGTGCAAGCGACGGCCGCCGCGAGAAGAACGGAAATTCCGAATCTCATGACTCCATTTGAACATACGTTGTAGATTCCGCGTACGGTGTGTGAACGTTTACTGGTGAGGGAACGTCCAAGAGGTCAACTATGAATGAAGTCCAAGAGCTCAAACGCGTACTTCGCTCGCTTCTCCGGACGCCGAGAGCGTCGGCCATTGCTGTTTTGACGCTCGCGCTCGGGATCGGCGCCTGCGTGGCCATCTTCAGCGTCGTCCATGCCGTGCTGCTGAGTCCGCTTCCCTTTCCCGAGCCCGACAGCATCGTGCAGATGTGGCAAATCAACGACGGGGTGAAAAACAGATTCTCCGACCCAAACTTCACGGATATCTACGCGCGAAGTCGCAGCTTCGACGCGCTCGCGCAGTACAACAGCACGATCGTCTCGGTCGCGGGAGGCTCGGAGCCCGTGCGCGTGCGCGCCGCGGCGGTCTCCCGGGAGTTTTTCGACGTCCTCGCCGTGGCGCCTTTGCGAGGACGTGTCTTCGTGGACGAGGAGCTTCGCGAGGGTGGAAGGCTGGCCGCGCTCGTAAGCTTTGGCTACTGGCAGCGCTACTTGGGATCCGAGGCGGATTTTTCGAAGCTCGAGCTCCGATCTCAGGGCAGAGCTACGCCGTCGTCGTCGTGATGCCTCCCGAGCTCGACTTTCCCACTGATCACGCCGCGGCGCTCTGGACGGCGCGCGAGCTTCTCCCGCGCTACCCGAGCCGCACCGCGCATAACTGGCGAGCTGTTGGTCGCTTGAAGGAAAATGTCTCACTCGACCTCGCGCGTTCAGACGTCAGCACGATCGCGCGCGCGGTGCGCTCGCAGCTCGGTGAGGAGACGTGGATGACCGATGCGGCGCTCGTCCCGCTTCACGAAGAGCTCGTCGGCGACGTACGGCCCGCGATGCTCGTTCTCATTGGCGCCGTCGGCTTTCTGCTTCTCGTTGCCTGCGCCAACGTGGTGAACTTGCTCCTCGCTCGGGCGGCGGCGCGCCATCGCGAGCTCGCGGTCAGCGCTGCGCTCGGTGCGAGTCGGTGGCAGCTGACGCGCCCGTTTCTGCTCGAAGCCCTCATCCTCTTGCTCGTCGGCGGTGCGCTCGGTATCCTGGGCTCGACATGGGGCGTGCGTGCTCTCATGGCGTTCGAGCCCGGTAAGCTCCCGCGGGCCCTTGATGTCGGCGTGGGCGTGAGCGTTCCTATGCTGGCCTTCGCACTCGGCGTCTCGCTCGCCACGGCTGCCGGGCTGGGCTTGACGGCGGCGTTGCGCGCGACGAGCAAGAGCTTGCAGGAATCCCTCCGTGAGAGCCAGCGCGGTGAGCTCGGTCGAGCGTCTTCGATGAGAGCGCGCTCCATCCTCGTGGTCACGCAGGTCGCGTTGACTTTGGTCCTTCTCGTGGGCGCGGGGCTTCTCGCCCGGAGTCTCTTCCAGCTCCTCGCTGTCGATCCAGGCTTCCGGGCGGAGAGCCAAGTCGTCATGGAGCTCTCTCATGCGGTTCCCGACAGCGAAGACGACGTTCTACGGCTGGTGCGCTTACAGTCCGAGATTCTCGAGCGGCTCCGGTCGGTCCCCGGCGTATCGCGTGCGGGCGGCGTCGATCGTTTGCCGATGAGCACCGGCTTTCGCAACGGGCTCTTTCTCATCGTCAAGCCGGGCGAGCGCGTCGAGACGTTGGACGATTTCCAACGGCTGGCCGAAGACGCGGAGCGCGTGGGAGAGGCAGAGTACCGCGCCGCGAGCGATGGTTTCTTTCAAGCGATGGGGATTCCGCTTGTGCGAGGCCGCCTGTTCGAAGACCGCGACGACCGCGCGGCGCCGCACGTTGCCGTGATCAGCGAATCGCTCGTGCGCGCAAAGTGGTCGGGGCAAGACCCTATTGGCGCGCTCATCGAGTTCGGGAACATGGATGGCGACTTGCGTCTTCTGCGGGTCGTCGGCGTCGTCGGCGACATACGCCACGGAGGACTCGACACCGAAGCGCGGCCGACCATCTACACCAACACGCGTCAACGACCTCCAGTGAGCTTCACTGTCGTCATGGACGCGGGTTCACCTCAGGCGGTCATGGCCGCTGCGCGGCGCATCACCCATGAGCTCGCTCCAGATGTCCCACCACGGTTCAGCACGATGGGAGAAGTTTTCCGCGGATCCGTCGCGGATCGCCGATCCAATCTCCTGCTGTTGTCGGTCTTCGGCGCGAGCGCCCTAGCTCTCGCGATCATGGGCATCGATGGCGTCATTTCCTACGGGGTGACGCAGCGAAGGCAAGAGCTTGGTGTCCGCGTTGCGCTCGGAGCCTCTCAGTCAGCGGTGCTCTCGCTCATCGTTGGGCAGGGACTGCGTTTGATCCTGATGGGGATTGGAGTGGGCGTTCTCGTCGCGGCCATGCTCACGCGTTATCTAGAGAGTCTTCTCTTCGAGGTGAGCGCCATCGATCCTGTTCTGTTCTCCGTGCTCGCGCTCGCTCTCGGCGCGGTGGGCCTCGCCGCGTGTTATCTCCCCGTCGGCAGGCGTCGCGCACGGATCCGATGGTCGCGTTGAGAAACGATTAACCCGTCCATCGCCTTTTTTCCCGCCCAAACCGTCCAAAATCCCAAAATCGGTGTCTTACCTTCTAAGAAAAGGGAAGCTCAGCCGTTTTGAACGGTAGGAGTAGGGAACGTCATGGATGCAGCTAGTCTCGAGCGTAGGGAGTGGATTGGCGCCGCCCTTGGCCGCTATCAAGGTCCCCTCACACGATACGCGGTCCAGATCACCGGAGACTTGGAACGAGCTCGCGACGTCGTGCAAGACACCTTCCTCCGCCTGTGTACTCAAGACCCGGCCCGCCTGCGGGATCATCTGGCCCCTTGGCTCTTCAGAGTCTGCCGCAACCGCGCTTTGGACGTGGTTAGGAAGGAGAAACGCATGAGTCTGCTCGAAGACGATCGGTTGGAGGCGTGCCCGAGCGCGGAGCCGTCCGTGACAAAGTGCTTGGAGAAAGAGCAAGACTTGAGCCACATCTTCTCCGTGCTGAAAACGCTGCCCCCCCGGCAACGGGAGGTGCTGCAACTCAAGTTCCAAAACGATCTGAGCTACCGAGAGATCGCCGAGGTCACCAAGCTGAGCGTGAGCAACGTGGGCTTTTTGATCCACACCGGTCTCGGGGCCATCCGGAAACAGATCGCACGGGCAGCCAGCGCAGGCACCGTACCGCTAAGGAGAGCCCAATGAGCCCAAGAAAACCAACAAAACCAACAAAAATCGATATCGACGATCCACGCTTCACCGCTTTTGCATTGGACGAGCTCGACGACGCACGAGCTTGTCGAGAGATTGAAGCGCTCCTGGCTCGCTCTGCCGACGCTCGTCGCGTCTTGAGCGAGATCCGCGAGACAGCCACGAAACTGGAGGAGGAGCTCGCACAGGAACCGATGCCGGCATGGTCGAAAGCCGAGCAGCGGGCCCTCCGAGCCCGAGTGCAAGTCCCTTCCGCGGCGAAACGAAGATGGTGGAGCTGGGCCGGTGGGCTCGCCGCCGCTGCCGGCCTCTTTCTCGCCCTCGCTCTCACTTTGTTGCCGCAAGCGAACGTTTTCGAGAGCCTGGCCGGCGTCTCGGTGCCGCCTCGAACACCCGAGTCCGCTATGGCCAATCCGCCGCCCGCGCCCGCTCTTGATCCTGATACCACCCCTAGCAAGGCACTCGGGAAGCGGCCACTCGTCGGGTCGAGGGACGAGGACCCCAAACTGGTGATCGACTTTGAGCTCGAGACTCGAGTCGCGGGAGAGGGCATGGGCGCGGCTTACTTGTTGCCGGCGGAAAGTCCACCGTCGCTTGCCCGCGACCCGCGCTCGAGACCATCGCTTGACACGCGCGCCCTGAACCGCCCTGCGCGCGAGGTGGTCACTACGCCGCGTGTAAGAGCGCTCATGCCCGCCCCCGCGCCCGCTCTCCGGCGAGACATCCCGCGCGCCTATGCGCCATACAACACCGAAGCTTATGACCGAGTAGAGGACAACCCTTTTCTCGATGTGCGGCAAAATCCGCTATCGACTTTTTCCATCGACGTGGATACGGCCTCTTACGCCAACGTCCGGCGCTTCATCAACTCGGGAAGACTTCCACCGAAAGACGCCGTTCGCATCGAGGAAATGATCAATTACTTCCACTACGACGATCCGCAGCCCGGCGGCGAGGCGCCTTTTTCGGTGAGTATAGAGGTGGCGCCCGCTCCGTGGATGGTGGAGCACCAGTTGCTGCGAATCGGCCTGAAAGGTGTCGAGCTCGAGATGGAAGACCGTCCGCCAAGTAACCTGGTCTTCTTGTTGGATGTGTCCGGCTCGATGCGCTCGCCGAACAAGCTGCCGCTGGTCAAAAAGTCCATAGCTCTGTTGGTAGAGAAGCTCGACGAGCGGGACAGTGTCGCCATCGTCGTTTACGCGGGGGCCTCGGGACTGGCTTTGCCCGCAACGAGCTGCGATCGGAAACGGACGATTCTCTCCGTGCTCGAGCGACTGGGCGCCGGTGGATCCACCAACGGCGCCGCCGGCATAACCCTGGCCTATCAGACGGCAGCGGCGAATTTCCGCTCAGACGGCATCAATCGGGTCATCTTGGCGACCGATGGAGATTTCAATATCGGCTTGACCGACCAGGGAGGCCTGACGAGGTTGATCGAAGAGAAAGCGAGGAGCGGCGTTTTTCTGAGCGTTCTAGGCTTCGGGATGGGTAACTACAAAGACTCTACGCTGGAGAAGCTGGCGGATCGTGGTAACGGGAACTATGCCTATATCGACACGCTCAACGAAGCCCGCAAGCATCTGGTTCACGAGATGGGTTCGACGCTGGTCACGATTGCCAAGGATGTGAAGATCCAGGTCGAGTTCAATCCGGCCCGTGTCGGCAGCTACCGCCTAATCGGTTACGAGAATCGAGTTCTACGGGCGGAAGATTTCAACGACGACCGGAAGGATGCCGGCGAGATCGGTGCCGGTCATTCGCTCACGGCGCTCTACGAGATCGTGCCAGCCGGCGGTGCCGCGGCGACCGCTGCGATCGATCCGCTCAAATATCAGCAGCCCCGGCAATCCACGCCGGCAACGGATAGCGCCGAGCTGTTGACGCTGACGCTTCGCTACAAAGCTCCCCATGAAGACACGAGCCGCCTGCTCACTTATCCGCTGGCTGCCGGCGCCGCACGGGATTCCTATGCGGCCGCTTCGGAGAATTTCAAGCTCGCTGCAGCGGTGGCTTCTTTCGGTATGTTGCTGCGCGACTCACCCCATAAAGGTTCCACGACGATGGGGAGCGTTTTGGAGCTGGCCATGGAGGCGCAAGACCGGGACCCGTACGGCTACCGCGCCGAGCTCGTGGAGCTCATTCGGCGGGCCCGGGATCGCTCCTAGTGAAGCGGGAGCGGCTCGGACGATGTGAAAAATTCGTCGGGCATCGAGCTCGAGACTACGATGTCCTCGAAGCGGATCACTTCGTCCGCGCCAATCCGTTCGGTCGCGACGCGGATGCCGCCATAGCGGTGCCACTTCGTCCACCGATATTCTCCCTCGGCGCCGCCCTCGAGCTTGAATTTCCAGCGATCCATCAAATGCGTCTCGCGGTTTACGTAGGCCCAGTACTGATCGCCAGGTGATCGCCCGACGTCGGCGAAGGAGAGATGAATGCGGTCATACATGACGCTGCCTATCGATTCCTCACCGTCATAAGCGAGGATGACGCCTGGGTCTTTCCACTTGAGCGGCATCAAGAACCAATAGGTGGCGCCCGTCCACATTCCGGCAGCCCGGTTGACGTATTCGGATAGCTCTTTGCCGCGCAGTTGCCTGCCTTCGATGAAGACCCTCCCTTGGCGCGCGTTCAAATTCATCAGCACGACATAGGGGATGCCGGCCGCGTTTCTCGTTTCGAGCCGCAAGCGTTCCAATCGCCTGTCCCACGTAAACGTCGCCTTGCGATTGCGCCGAACATTGGTAAAGCGAATGAAACGCGCCTCGTCCCAGTTCGACTGCCCTCCGAGCGCCTCCATCATTTGGTCGGCGACCTCGATTGCCCGCGCATCGCTTGTTTGAAGAAGGCTTACGAGCAAGGCTAGCTGGAGCATGCGCGGATGATAGCAGTTGGCCCGAGCTCTTGCGAGGGCTGACCTTCGCGCGATATTCTCGTCGTCTCGACATTAAGCAAGACCAAGACCATGGCTGAAACGGATTCCATCACCGAGCTTCTGCGCGCCTATGCCGGCGGAGATCGCGACGCTTTCGATGAGCTCGTTCCGCTCGTCTATGACGAGCTCCGCCGGATCGCGCGCAACCATCTTCGCCGCACGAACCGGGGTGCGACGCTCGACACGACGGCTCTCGTCCACGAAGCCTATCTCAAGCTCGCGGGCCAAAAAGGCATGCGCGTCGAAGATCGAGGCCACTTCCTCGCCATCGCAGCCTGCGCCATGCGACAGGTGATCATAAGCCGCGCGCGTGCCCGTCTCGCCGCGAAGCGTGGCGGAGGCGTGGTGCCTGTGACCCTCGACGAGGAGCGGGTCGGTAGTGATGCTCAAGCCGAGTGGCTTCTCGATCTGGACCACGCGCTCACCGAGTTGCGCGCCCGTGACGAGCGTCTCTCGCGAACCGTTGAGTGCCGTTTCTTCGCCGGGCTGAGTGAAGAAGAGACCGCTCAGGCCCTCGGGGTCTCGCTTCGCACCGCCCAGCGAAACTGGATGCGCGCCCGGGCTTGGATCCGCTCCGAGCTCTCCGGAAGCCACGAGTAGAAAACCGCGGGTTTAGCCCACTTGACAGGGCGTCGCCAGATGTAGACGATGGCGTCGGGGTTTTTGTGGCAACGCCAGCGCCGGACGAAAAACGCGACGTCGACAGACTCTGCCCAAGAGGGGTGGTGTCTATGTCGATCTATCAAGGTGAGGGAATCCCCCCGGCCTATGCCATTGTCAGCGACATCTCCGCGCGCGGGGCTTGCGTCAACTCTGACCGTATCTTGTTTAGAGGACAGCACTTGCGGCTTAGCATCCAATTCGAAGCCGAGCCGAATCTCTTCGAGACAAGCGGACGCGTGGCTTGGACCCGGCCGTCGGTGGGAGACGAGAAGCTGTACGGCGGCGCACTAACGGGGATCGCTTTCGAGCTGCCTACCCAGTCCTCCGAGCTATGGCTGCGCCGCATCCTCGTCGCTCCCGATTTCGAGGCAACGGGCTCCGGCAGTCCGCACTTCGATGATTTTCTCGACTCACTCCGGCCTTTTCTCGAGCGGCTCGGTGATTTTGTCGTCAAGCGCTCCGCGCGCTGGACGCGATTCTTCTAGCGCATCATCATCTTCCCGGTCGACTAACGCTTGTCTCGCACCGTCGGATAGTCGATGCCGAGCTGTTCGATGTAGGTCTTGCCGCTTTCGAGGTCGTACTCGAACTCCGCGAGCAAGGGGCGAAACTTCTCCATCTTGTCGGCGTTGAGCTCGATCGGCGGGATGGTGCCTTCCGGAATCAGCGATGTCCACGTTACGTCCTGTGCATCCTCTTCGAACTGGGCTCGCACGGCGTCGAGATGGGCAGGCTCGAGAAGCAAGTCGAGAATCGTTCCTGCGAAAGCTTGCGCACCCACGACGATGCCCTTGTGACCGAGCGGCGTCGCCGGAGAGACGCCCGAGGACCAGTGATGAAACGTCACTCCGGGAATCTGTGACGGAAAGGCCAACCGTACATAGGGCACGAGCCAGGTGACGTCGCCGGCGTCCGTCGAGCTGGCGCGCTGCGTCGCCCTTCTGAGGGGCGTGACTTCGGACGGGAGCCCGACTTCGTCGACGCCGAGCTCTTTCTGGAGCGCTCTCGCCAGGCGAAGATCCGCCTCCGACCACTGCGGCATTCCCACGCGCTCGATGTTCTCCTGAAGGATCTCGGCGAGCACCTTGTTACCGTTGAACGGCCACGTGCCCGCGAAGACGCGCTCTTCCACCGTCGTATCGGTCATGAGGGCGGCACCCTCCGCAATCTTTCGTCCCTTCTCGTGAAGCGCCCGGATCCTCTCGTAGTCGAGCTCGCGAAAGTAGTACCAGATGGATGCGCGATCGGGCACGACGTTTGGCTGATCGCCGCCCCATGTGACGATGGAGTGAGAGCGCTGCTCGGGTCTCAAGTGCTCGCGGGCGAAGTTCCAACCGACCTCCATCAAAGTGACCGCGTCGAGAGCGCTTCGACCAAGCCACGGACTTCCAGCACCGTGAGCTGTCTGGCCGTGAAACGTGAACTGCACGGATACGAGGCCCATGTTGTTCAATCCGTAGCTCGTTCCGAATCTCGAGCCTAGGTGCGCATCGAGCATCGCGTCGAGCCCATCGAAGATCCCCGCTTTCGCCATGAAACCGCGACTGCCTATGAGCTCCTCCGCCACGCCGGGAAAGACTTTGATCGTGCCTTCGAGTCCGTAGCGATCGATGAGCTGTTTCACGGCTAGCGCGGCGCCAGTGACCACCGCTTGATTCGTGTTGTGGCCTTCGCCATGTCCCGGTGCACCCTCGATCAGCGGATCGTGATAGGCGACTCCCGGCTTTTGCGATTGCACGGGAAGCCCGTCGATATCCGCCATGAGACCGATCACCGGATGGCCCGAGCCGTAGGTCGCGACGAAGGCCGTGGGCATGCCGGCGACACCGCGCTCGACGGTGAAGCCCTCTTTCTCTAAGAGGTCGGTGAGAAGCTTCGACCCTTTGACCTCCTGAAAGCCGAGCTCCGAATAGCTGAAGATGGCGTCTCCGATCATCGCGAGACGCGGTTGGTCTTCCTCCAAGAACCGAAACGCCTCCTGTTTCGCTTCGTCGAGCGTTTGCGCACTCGCGGTCGCGACTTGGAGGACAACCAAAAACCAAAGGTAGTTCGTTGATCTATTCATTTCTCCACCAGACATAGCAGCTTCGCGAGAGCAAGATACTAGTCCCCTGTATCAGTAGTTCGTTGCATAAAGCTCGAGGTCATTTTGTGCGCTGGCGAGGCGCGACGACGACATCATATCTAGATATTCTAAGGAGGAGCAACGAAGCCAGCGCGCAAAAGGACCCGAGATTTATGTGACGAATTACTGATACAGGGGACTAGCAGCCCGGTGAAAAAGTCCAGATTCTGCTCACGGAGAAAGTTTGGTGGGCAAGTTCAAGGAAGATGTGATTCGGCGGAACGGCCAAGTTGAGACGCCCGATGGATTGCAGCGGGGCAAAACGTGCGCCTATGGTCGAGACGAAGCGCAATAAAGCAGCGATCAGACTGGCGTTGAGCTCCGCGTATTCCTTCGGCGTGGCCTTGCCGATGAGATTGCGCATCAGAATCCCGAGATTGAATCCGGCCACGTGCGTGAGGAGGCGCTTGAGTATATTTTCGTGTCTTCGCAAATGCGTTCGTCGCATGCCTCCCGCTTCGAGGTAGTGCGCGAAAGGTCGTTCGAGTAACTCGCCGCGACGGCGTATTAATCGCTTACCTCAAGTCCCGCGAATGCGACGTCGGTTCGCGTAGGTGGCGGCTTGCTCGGCCTGTTTGTCCTTCCATTTGCGGCCACCTCGCTCTGGCTCCGAAATGTAGCTCCGGTATTCTTGTTCGACCAGCTCAACCAGGATGTCGTTGCCGTGATAGCCCTTGTCCCCGACCACTTCGCGACCCGCGTCTTCATGTATTCGTTCACAACATTCCGCGTTGTTCGCGAGCTCTTGCAGATTTGACTGCGCTTTTTCCAGCGTATCCGGTAGGCTCTTTGTGTCACCCTTCGCGCCTCCGTGAAGCGTCACGGCAATTACCGCACCTTCCCCGCTCATGTCCACAGCATGCTCGGCTTTGTGCGCCATATCCGTGCCCCCGCTCTTCATTTTCATGATCTCCGCATCCGGCTCGTTCGGATTCACCCACTCCTTGTTCGACCCTTTCTTTGGCCGCTTCTTGTCCAACTTTGCAATGTCCGCTCGGCTCGGCTCTTCGATACCACTCTTGCGCGCAAGCTCCTTCAAATACGATTCGTAGCTTTCCCCCGTGTCTCGACGAACGATTGACCGAAGCGCCGCATTCGCTTCCAGCGTCGTCGCGTCCACACCCAGTGTCTTGCCATCTATCATCCCTCTCGACGCTAGAACTTCTAGCACCCATCCAAATACAGATTCGTGAACTTCCAGCGGAAGTCGATTCCGTATCCGAGACAGCGACGAATGGTCCGGCGTTCGCTCTTCCATTCCAAGGCCAAGAAACTGGCGCAAAGACAGTGAGTCCGAACACCGCCAGCAGATCCCGCGCTCTGAATCGATGCGCTCAAAGTAGCCGATCAACAGCATTCGAAAATACACACCCGGCGGTATGCTCGGCCGACCTTGCTTCTTCGCGTAATACGGCGAGCATTTCGACTCCACAAACGAGTCAAACTCTTCCTCTCGAAGTACCCGCTCGAGTTCCTCATAAAAAGGATGACCAGGACTCGACGCAACCGCATCGTGTGGAATCCATAAAGTCTCTTGGCAACTTTTCTTTTTCTTCTTCATCGACATGCGATGCAATTTTACATCGTCATCGAATGAGTCTTCAGAGAAATATCGCGACCGGATACGACTTTTTCAACGGGCTGCTAGCTCGCACGCCATGAATCAAAGGAGTTCCAAGAGAGATGACCAGTGTTCACCCCACGGCGTTCGTCGAGACTAGTGAGCCGGCTTCCGGTCCGCGAAACGGCAAAAGAGCTCCTCTCCATTTGGGAGAATACTCTGGCCAGTCGCCGCCGCGGGGGAGATCGTTCAGTCCCCGCGGGGCACTGCGCCCAAACCCAAGTACCTCCCCGACTCATCGCGCGTGGTCCGAATCAACGGAGTGTGTTCTCTGGCCATGGCCATGAGGCCAGCTGGATCGATCCGCTTGCCGATGCTGCTCGAGGCGCGAGCTTGTGGTAGACTGGGTGGCAAAAGGTTGCACCTATAGCAACTCAGGGGGATCCTAAAATGGGAGGGACGACGATGGGCGTCAAACTCGACGATGAGACGCGAGAGCGGCTCAAGAGAGTGGCGGAGATGAAACAACGCTCCGCGCACTGGCTCATGAAGGAAGCGATTCGCCGCTACTTGGACAGCGAGGAGCACTTCGAGCGGGAGAAAGCCGAGGACACGGCTCGTTATCAAGCCTATCTCGATACCGGCCGCCATATCTCGAACGATGAAATGACGAGCTGGATGGACGAGTTGGCTGAGAAAGCTGCCAGCCAGTCTCGCGCTGAATGAAACTCGTTTGGCTGCGGGAAGCGCGCGACGACATCCAGCGGCTGTTCGATTTCCTGCTGGAGAGAGACCCGGCAGCTGCGGAACGTGCCGTTCGGACGATTCAACTCGGGTCCAAGAGTCTTCTCGAGTATCCTCGCGTGGGTCGTTCGCTCGACGACGAGACTGGACGTCGCGAACTGTTCGTTCCGTTCGGGGCTGGTGCGTACGTTATTCGCTACGTCATTCTCGATGAACAGATCGTTGTGATTCGCGTCTGGCACAGTCGCGAGAAACGCATTTGACAAGTGAGTCTCCAGTCTCGGGAGGCCTGAGAGGGGGCGAGGAATTCAAGTTGGTGCAGCTCTTCCGACTGTCCGGCCCTTCAGAACGCGCGATCGATACGGGCCTTCACCTGGTTGCGACGTTGATCGTCTAGGGTCGTCTTCGCGAGCCGTGTGTGCAGGGTCTCGCGCGAAACGAGACGTCCTTTGACGACCCCTTCCAGAAAAATGACATCTTTCTCGCGCCCAGCGATGCATTTAGCGACAACGAGATCGTGAGGGTCGAGACACCATCCCGAATGCCCTCTGGTGTTCTCGTTTCGCACTAGGATGAGGCGATCTTTCCATCCGTCGGGAAGGATCGCGGTGGTTTCGTCGACGCCTTGGGCGTAGTAACCGAACTCATCATGGAACGGCGAGAGCTCTCCAATGGACCCGTCGATCAAGTCGGACCTCTCGGGACGATTCTTCGGGTAGACGTCTGCCTCCATCGAGATGAGCAGAATTTCGGGAGCGTTTGGGAAGCTTCCAAGTATCGCTTGACTTCCAATCACGATGATCTCGGTGTCGTCTGCGATCTCAGCAGCCGCACGGATAATATGCTCCAGGTCTGTTCGCTTCATGAGCTTTGCTCGAACGTTTGGCGGACATCACGCCAAATGCGCCAGCGGGTCCGTGGATCGATGGCGCCCGCAAAAGGCGTCATTTGGCGCAGGGCCGTAGCGTGCTCGCTGCGCTCCACGAGAAAAGCCTGGATCTCCGCCAAGGGCTTCGAGAGCACTCGCTCCCATTCCTGCGCCCAATACGTCGCCACCTCGCCGGTCTCCAACCATTTGTGAACGCGAGTCCGTGCTCGCGCGAGCACGGCGCCCCCTTCGGCGAGGCGGTCGGCGACCGCACGGTGGAGCGCGAGGCTTCGCTCTTCGGCGAGGCGATGCCTGTTCATATCCTTCATTCTACTGCTCTTGGGCGCTAACGTCCGAAAGCGCAAACCGTAACACTCACGAGGCCTTCTCTCGCGCTTCATGTTTCTCGGATTCTTGCCCGTTCTTGAAATAAAGCGACCTCGGGCGGCGTCTCATTAGTAGGGCCGGCACGTGGAAGGGCGGCGCGCGGTATGCTGGGTCGCCTATGGACGCGGACCGAGACGTGCTGGCCCGGTATCTCGACGGTGATGAAAGGGCATTCGAAGAGTTGGTCATCCGATATGAAGCCGGGGTTCGAAACGTTGTCTACAGGCTCCTCCGGAACCGGGCGGTCGCCGAGGATGTGGCGCAGGAGACCTTTCTCACCGCTTGTCGCAAGGCCGATACTTATCGTGGAGAAGGAACGGTGCGCGGCTGGCTGTTCAAAATTGCTATCCGGCGCGCTCATGACGAGTTGCGACGGCGCGGCCGCAAGGCCGAAGTGGCGCTCGAAGAGGCGCACGAGCCGTCCGAGACCCCACATGAGAGTCTCGAGGCTGGCTGGGATGTTACGGAAGCACTCGGGGCGCTTTCGCCCGATCATCGTGCAGCGCTAATGCTCAAGGAAATCGAAGGTTTGAGCTATCAAGAGATCGCGGAAGCCATGGGTTGGCCGATAGGAACGGTGGGCACTCATATCCACCGCGCCCGGCTCGAGCTCAAGGCTTTCATGGAGGAGAAGGCACATGGCCTGTCCTGATTGTCCTGAAGATCGAATCTCCATTTGGCTCGATGGTGAGCTACCCCAACATGAAGCGCGCGTAGTGGAAACCCACGTGGATGGCTGCGCTCGCTGCCAGGAGCTCGTCCAAGCCTTCGGCTCACGAACATTGCCGCAGCTCGAGCCGGATCCGTCCTTCATCGTGCGTTTTCGCGCACGGCGCGACGAGCAGTCGATTGCGCCTTGGTGGACGTGGCGCCAGCTCGCGCTACGTCTTTTGCCGCTCGCCGCGGCCGTCGTGGCCGCCGCGGTTTTGAGCCTCTGGATCGCGTCTTCCTCTTCGGAAAGCTCTCTCCAGGCGCTCGAGCTCGAGGCGCTCGGCGATCCGGTGGCGTTCGATGCGGAAGTCGAGGCGGTGCTCAGCATTGCCTTCGAGCCTTTTCCTTCAGATATCAAGTAGGAGACTAGGAGGTCGACATGGTGGCTACAGCGAGAAAGTGGATGAGCGTCACGCTCGTGGCGACGCTTTTCATCGGTGTCGGCGCGGGAATTCTCGTCGACCGTTTTCTGCTCGGACCTACGGCTTTTGGCGCCGATGTCGAGCGGCGTAGTGGACGGGGCGGCGCCCACCGCGACCACGGTCGCAATATGGTCGAGCGGCTCGAGGAGCGGCTCGACCTCGACTCGGACCAAGTGGGGCAGCTCGAAGCCGTCGTGAATAGGCATCACGAGACCGCGCGCGCGTTTTGGAAAGATTCGCGCAGCCGCTACGAGACGATGCGCGTGCAGATCCGGCACGATATTCGTGAGCTTCTGACCGAAGAGCAGAAAGTGGAGTTCGACACGATGGTTGCGGAATACGAGTCCAAAAGGGAGCACAGGCGTGAGCGATAAAGAGCACATCAACCCCATCGCGAAGTTCGCCGTTGAGCGGCGGGTGACGATGACCATGGCGGTCCTCGGTATTTTTGTTCTCGGTTACTTGTCGCTGACGCGGCTCCCGCTCGAGTTCATGCCGAGCTTTTCCTCGAACAGTATGTGGGTTAGCGCGCCTTACAGCTCTTCGTCTCCCGAGGAGGTCGAGCGGCTCATCGTGCGACCTCTCGAAGATATCCTCGGGACCATCAACGGTATCGACACGTTGAGCGCGACGGCTTCCGCCACCGAAGGCAGCGTCAGCATCACTTTCAAAGACAACGTGGACATGGATCTCGCCGCCGTCGAAGTGCGCGACCGCATCGATCGCGTGCGCCACTTGCTCCCCGACGATCTGCGCCGAATTCGCGTCCGTCGCTTCCAGAGCACCGATATCCCTGTGTTTCGTTTTCACTTGAGCACCGAGTGGGACAAGGACCGCTTCTACGAATTTACCGAGCAAGTCGTGCAGCGGCGTCTGGAGCGGCTCGAGGGGGTGGCTTCGGTCGAGGTGCGCGGCATCAGGAAGCGCGAGCTTCAAGTGCAGCTCCGTCCGAGCCGCTTGCAAGCCGCCGGCCTCGACGCGCGTGGCGTCACCAGCGTTTTGCGGAACAACCACGCGAACGTTTCGGCCGGATACATCAAGGAAGGCGCGCGCAAGCTCATCGTTCGCTCGGTCGGGGAGTTCAAAACGGTCGAGGAGATCGAGAAGCTTCCGATCGGCTCTTCGGGTGTTCGCATAAAGGACGTCGCCGACGTCTCCTACACCTACCCGCGGCAAGAGAACTTCAACTATCTCAACGACAATGAGGCGGTCACGCTCAGCGTCTTCAAGGCCTCCACTGCGAACCTTCTCGCCGTCGTCGACGGAGCGAAAGCGGAGCTCGAGCTAATCAAGGCGATGCCGTCGGCCGAGGGCCTCGAGACGCGCATCCTGATGGACTCTTCCGTGGACGTGCGTCAGGGGCTCGGACAGCTGCGCAATGCCGGGCTTCTCGGGGGCGTTCTCGCCGTCGTCTTTCTCTTCCTCTTCCTCCGGAAAGTTCGGACGACAGCACTCGTCGCGATCTCGATCCCCATCTCGATCATCCTGACTTTTGTCATTCTGTACTTCTTGCGACAGCTCGGCTTGGTGACGACAACGATCAACGTCGTGAGCTTGATGGGACTCATGCTCGCGGTCGGGATGCTCGTGGACAACTCGGTCGTGGTCATCGAGTCGATTTCTCGCCACTTCACGGATCTCGACGAGGACCCGCGGACGGCGGCCCTCCGAGGCACCACGGCGGTGGCGATGCCCATCATCGCGTCCACGCTCACGACCATGTGTGTGTTCATCCCCATGATCTTTCTCGCGGCGACGGGCGGCGGGTTCATGCGCTTCATGCTCGATATCGGCATCACCATCTGTATCGTGATGGTGTCGTCGTTCCTCGTTGCGTTGACGGTCGTGCCGATGGTTGCGTCGGTTCTTCTCGGCGGTGAGACAAAGAAAGAAACGAAGCTCACCGAAGTGCTCGAGACGGGTTATGGCTGGGTGATCGGCTTCACGCTGAGGCACCGTTTCGTTTTCTGCCTAGCCATCGTCGGGATGCTCTACGGCTCCTACGTGCTTCTCGGCACGATCGAACGGACGTTCTCTCCGCGCACGATGGCCCGGCAGATCTCCATCAACGTCGATACGCCGCGCTCCTACTCACTCGATCAGACCCGAGAGCTCTACGCGGAAGTCGCCAAGATACTCAACGAGAAGCAGGAAGAGCTCGACATTTCAGACGTCGTGTATCGCTATAGCCGCACCGGCGGACGCTCCCGGGGAGGCTTTCGCGGAAGCCGTAAGATCGACATCTATCTCGTTGACGAGGAAGAGGCGGAGCGTCCCGTGCGCGAGATCCGAGATGCGATCCGCGACCTTCTGCCAACGAAAGCGGGCGTCAATTTCAAAATCGCCCAGAGCACAGGCCATGGGGGGCACGGTGGCGGCAGCTTCGGTGTCAATCTGGACCTCAAAGGCGATGACATGGCCGTGCTCGAGCTCGTGGCTGAGCGCGTCGTGAGCGCTCTCGAGGACACGTCCTGGGCGCGCGACGTCGACAGCACGCTCGACAGCGGCACCGACGAGATTCATGTGAGCGTCGATCGCGAGCGTGCGCTTGCTTCGGGGCTTTCGACACAAGCGGTGGCCTTTTCTATCTCGAGCGCTTTGTCCTCCCGCCCGATCAGCCGGATCTCCGCGGACGATAGGGAAGTCGACCTCGTCGTTCAGTTCCGTGAGGAGGACCGCTCGACGCTTCGTCAACTAAAGAAGATGCCGATCATGTCGAGCGCGGCGGCGCTTCCCATCGGCGCGATGGCGGATTTCGAGATACAACAAGGGCCGCGGCGTATCGAGCGCGAGGACAAGAGGCCCAAGCTCAGCATCACCGCCAATACCAACACGGCCGGCGCCTCGTTCCGCATGCAGGGTCAAGTCAGCCAGATTATGAACAGCATCAGCTTGCCTCCGGGCTACGAGTGGGGCTTTGGGCGCAGCTGGGGCCGCGCCCAGCAGGACTGGGGGAGCGCGCTTTTCGCGTTCATCTTCGCGCTTGGTCTCATCTACTTGATCATGGCGGCGCTTTTCGAGAGCTTCGTTCAGCCTTTCACGATCATGTTCGCCATCCCGTTCGCTTTCATCGGCGTCGGGATCGTGTTGAAGCTCACGAATCAGCCGCTCGACAACATGGCGAATATGGGGCTCATCATTCTGGTGGGGGTCGTCGTCAACAACGCCATCGTGCTCATCGCTCACATCAATCATTTGAGGTGGCAAGGTGTGCCGCGCGACGAAGCCATCGTGCGTGGCGGGACGCATCGCTTGCGGCCTATCTTGATGACGGCGCTCACCACGATTCTCGGTTTGTTTCCTATGGTGGCGCCGCTCATCTTCCCTGGTTTTCTCGGCAACGCGGAAGGCCGGGCCGGCAACTGGGCGCCTGTCGGGCTGGTCATTCTTGCTGGGCTCACGACGTCGACCTTTCTGACGCTCGTGATCATCCCGACGATTTACTCACTAGTGGATGACTCCACGCGATTTTTCGGAAAGATTGTTCGAGCGGCTTGAGTCTCGAGCCTTTTGAGGTTGACACGGATGATGAAAGCTAGACGGATATTCGTACTGGCCGCCGCCGTCGCGGCGGCGGTTTTTTTCTCGAGCGCCTGCGGAGGCAGCTCTCCCGGCGAGGGTGCTCCTCCCGGAAAAGGCGCCAAAGGCCAACGAGGCGAGCACGGCGGCCCCCCAGGCCCTTCAGGCGTGGGTGGACCTCCGGGCGAAGGCCGCTCGGCGGCCGTTCCCGTCGAAGTCGCTTCGATCGAGCGGCGCTCGGTATCGTCCTTTCTGGAGACGAATGGAAGCCTCGAAGCGGAAAACGATGTCGAGATCGTCGCGCGGACCCAAGGTCCCATCGTAGAGCTCTCGGCGGAAGAAGGCATGCGCCTCAAAAAGGGAGACGTCATGCTGCGGATCGACGAGACCGAGCTTCGCGCTCAAGTCGAGATCGCGAAAGTCGCGCTGAAGGACGCGACCCGCGCGCACGAGCGTGCTACCGCGGCGCGTGAGAGCGAGATCATTTCGCAAGAAGTGTACGACGCCGCTCTCGCGCAGCTCGAGACCGCGCAAGCACAGCTCATGGGCGCCGAGATTCTTTATGAGTATACGGAAGTCACCGCGCCTTTCGACGGGATCGTCGTCGACCGCCTCGTCAAGCTCGCACAGAACGTGACGGCGAACCAAGCGCTCTTTCGATTCTCCGAGTTCGATCCCCTTCTGTGCAAGATTCAAGTGCCCGAGAAAGAGCTCTCGCGGCTCAGAAAAGGGCAGACGGCCTATCTCAATGTCGAAGCCTGGCCGGACCAACGTTTCGAAGCGCACGTTCTGCGGATCAGTCCCGTCGTCGACGCGACGACCGGCACCATCCGCGTCACGCTCCAAGTGCACGCACGCGGCAAGCTGAGCCCTGGTATGTTCGCCAGCGTTTTCCTCGTGACCGACACCCACGACGACGCTGTCGTCATGCCGAAGCGCGCGCTCTCGGTAGAAAGTCTCAGCGATACCGTGTTCGTCGCGGAAAACGGCCAGGCCGTTCGCCGCGACATCGAGCTCGGCTACGAGGAAACCGATATTGTGGAAGTCATCTCCGGCCTTCGACCCGGCGAGCGGGTCATCGTAGTCGGCCAAGACGGCTTGACGGACGGCACCCCCGTGCAAATCCTGAAGGGTCCCGGCGCTCTAGAAATGACCACCGCTCGACACGAAGGCGAGAGCTTCGAACGCCCCCCCGCAGCAGGACGCCCCGGAGGAGGCGGACGCCCCGACTTCTCCAACATGACCGAAGAGCAACTAGAGCGCGTAAAAGGCCGCATGCGAGAACGAGGCATGACCGACGAACAAATCGAACAAGCCATTAAACGCCGCCAAGAAGCTCAGCACTAAGGCCCTAAGCATCGAAACCCGATCCTGAATCCCGAACCGGAAATGCGCATAGTCAACTTCTCAACGCGCCGCCCCGTCACCATCCTCGTGTTCTTCATCGCCGCGGTCGTCTTCGGTGTCGTCGGGTTTCGTGAGCTCGCGGTCGACCTCCTCCCCGAGATAACTTATCCGTCTGTCACCGTCCGAACGGAGTTCGAAGGCACCGCGCCCTCCGAGGTGGAGAGCCTCATCACCAAACCCATCGAGAACGCGGTGGGCGTCGTCAACAACGTCGTGCGCGTCGTCTCGAGCTCTCGCTCCGACACGAGTGAAGTCACGCTCGAGTTTGGCTGGGACGCCAACATGGACATGGCGGCGCTCGACGTGCGCGAGCGGCTCGACCTCGTCGTTCTTCCCGACGATGCCGACCGGCCCGTGCTTCTGCGCTACGACCCCTCGCTCGACCCGATTATGCGGTTCGGTCTCTTCGGTGACGAGGACCTCATCCGTTTGCGACTCATAGGCGAGCAGGAGGTCAAAAGGCTCCTCGAGCGCGTGGAAGGTGTCGCGGCGGTGCTCGTCAGCGGCGGGCTCGAAGAAGAGATCCATATCGAGATCGATGAGCGTCGCCTTTCGAATCTAGGAGTGAGCGTCGCACAAGTGGTTGCGCGTCTCGCGGCCGAGAACGTGAACTTGACGGGCGGACGGCTTCAGGATGGGCAGACGGAATATCTCGTCCGCACCATCAACGAGTTCGAGCGCCCGTCGGACATGCGCTACATCGTCATCGACAGCACGCGCCCCGACATCCGTCTCGAAGATGTTGCGCTCATCACGCGTGGCCACAAAGAGTGCGAGGTCATAAGCCGCATCGATGGCCGCGAAGCGGTCGAGATCGCGATCTACAAGGAAGGGGGCACGAACACCGTTACGGTCGCGCAAGCCGTCAAAGAGGGTGTGGAGCTTCTCGAGGAGCGGCTCGAGCGTCTCGGCGAAGGTCTCGAGCTCCAGCTCATCACGGACCAGTCGCGTTACATAAGCCAATCGGTCACCGAAGTGCTGCAAACCGCGTTCATCGGTGGCGGGCTCGCGATCGTGATCCTCATGCTCTTTCTGCGGGACTTGAAGTCGACGATCATCATCGGTATCTCGATCCCCGTCTCGGTCGTGGCGACGTTTTTTCTCATGTTCGTCACGGGTATCTCGCTCAACATCATGTCGCTCGGCGGAATCACGCTCGGCATCGGGCTTCTCGTGGACAACTCGATCGTCGTGCTCGAATCCATCCAAAGAAAGCGAGAAGACGGGCTCGAGCTCGTCGAAGCCGCGCGCGCGGGCGCGGGCGAAGTCGGCCAGGCGGTCATCGCCAGCACGATGACGACCGTCTGTGTCTTCGTCCCGATCGTCTTCGTCGAAGGCGTCGCGGGCCAGCTCTTTGGCGATCAAGCTTTGACGGTCACTTTCTCTCTGACCGTTTCGCTCTTCGTGGCGCTGACCTTGATCCCGATGCTCGCCTCGCGCCAGTTCGGCGCGGCGCCCAAAGAAGATGTGCCCGAGCACAAGCGCTCGAAGATCGCGAAGCTCGTCATTGCCGTCGTGGGTTTCGTCGGACTCACGATAGCCCGGCTCGTCAAAGGGGTCCTGAAGGGTTTGACTTACCTGCTCCTCGCCGTTTTGTTCGTGCCGTCGAAGATCTTTCATCTGGTCTATGGCGCCTTGACCGACGGCTATCCGCGCGTGCAGGCCGCGGTGATCGGGCGGCCTTATCCCTTCATCGGCCTCACGCTGCTCGTCTTCGCGTCCTCGCTTCTTCTCATAGACAAGCTCGGGAGCGAGCTCGTCCCCGAGCTCGTGCAAAGCGAGTTCTTCGTCAACACAGAGCTTCCGCCTGGCACTCACCTCGAGCTCAACGAAAGAAGGATGCAGGTCCTCGAACGAGCAGCGATGAATATCGAGGGGATCACTTCCGTCTATACCGTCGTGGGCTCGAGCAACGAGCAAGGCGGAACGGCGGGAGAGCTTCGAGAGAATATCGGCCAGCTCACGATGACCGTGTCACCGCCGTCGAGTCTGGAACGGGAAGACGGTCTGATGCAGCTTCTCCGTCCCTCGCTCGACGCGGAGGAGAACATGCTCTACCGCTTCGGCCGGCCGACTTATTTCAGCTTCAAGACACCAATCGAAGTCGAGATCCGTGGCTTCAACTTGAACCTTCTCACCCGGCTCGCCGACGAGCTCATGGCGCGGATGGAGACGATTCCCGGGCTCGTCGACATCAAGTCCTCGACCGAAGGCGGAAACCCCGAGCTCCAAATTCGATTCGACCGCGACCGCCTCGCGACGCTCGGCTACAACGTGATGGAGGTTGCGTCCCTCGTGCGCTCGAAAGTGCTCGGTGACGTGGCTACCGACATCACCCGCGAAGATCGCACGATCGACATCCGGCTGCGGGTGCAAGAGCAGTTCAGAGACAGCGCGCGTGATTTGCGGAACCTCAACATCGCCCAGACAGGCACGACGCCCATCCCCCTTTCTTCGGTGGCAACGGTGGAGGAGACGGAAGGACCCGCTGAGATCCGGCGATCGGAGGGAGAGCGCGTGGCCGTCATTACCGCGAACCTCGTCGAACGCGATCTGGCTTCCGCGTCCGCGGATATCGAAGCGCAGATCGGCGAGATGACGCTGCCCATGGGATTCGACTGGCGCATGGGCGGCCAACAGAAGGAGATGGAGACCTCGTTCGAGAGTATGCAATTCGCCATCCTCCTCGCGGTCTTCATGGTCTATCTCGTGATGGCGTCCCAATTCGAATCGCTCCTCCACCCGTTCGTCATTCTGTTCAGCGTTCCGTTCTCGCTCGTGGGTGTGCTCGTCACGCTCTATCTCCTGAACGTGACGGTGAGCGTCGTCGTTCTCATCGGGGTCATCATGCTCGCTGGCATCGTCGTGAACAACGCGATCATCCTCGTTGATACGACGAACCGGTTGAGACGTGAAGGGATGGCCAAGGTGGAGGCCTTGATGGAAGCGGGGAAGCTCCGCCTGCGGCCGATCTTGATGACGACATCGACGACCGTGCTTGGGCTCTTGCCGATGGCCATCGGCTTCGGTGAAGGCAGCGAGCTTCGGGCTCCGATGGCGATTACCGTCATCGGCGGCCTGCTGTTCTCGACGGTGCTGACACTCCTCATCATCCCAGCGGTCTATGCCGTCGTCGACCGCACCGCCTAGTTAGTACCCGTCCTGAAGCCTGTAAGGGATTGAGAAAAAAGGAGAAATCGCAAATTTAGGGCTAGTCTTCTGAGGGGGTGTCGATTAGGATCGTGTCGTTGAAAACATCCGATTCTAAATGACTTAACTCCAAAGGAGACCAGCCCTAAATGCGAAAAACGATCAACCCACAGCCAAATCTACGTGAGCCCTGGCTGGAGCTGGAGCACGCACGCGAGCTCGAAACGATCTCGTCGCTACTCGATGCCCATCCTAAGCTCAATGAGCTGGTACTGCAAGACCTAAGGTCGGTCACCCCACCGGCAGGGAGCGATGTTGGTCGTGGGGGAATGAGCGCGGAGCAGGTTCTCCGGGCGTTGTTGGTGAAGCAGCTGAATCAGTTCACCTATCGGGAGCTGGCGTTTCACTTGGCAGACTCTCGAAGCTATCGGACGTTTTGCCAGCTCGGCATCATAGAGCCGACCCCGTCGAAGTCGACCCTAGCAGCAAACATCAAAGCCGTGAAGTTCGAAACGCTGGAGCAGATCAACCGAGAGCTGGTGAGCGTTGCCGAGGATGCTGGGATCGAAAAGGGAAGAAAAGTACGAGTGGACTGCACGGTAGTGGAATCAAACATTCATCCGCCTACAGACTCCGAGCTTCTTTATGACTGTGTTCGGGTTCTCACTCGCGTGATGTGCCGAGCTCGCGAACTGCTGGGTACAGTAGTGGTCTTCGGCAATCGAACGCGTCGAGCGAAGAGACGTCGACTGGGAGTTCTGAACGCGAAGGATAAGCAACAAAGGCGTCGCGTCTATCGAGATCTACTGAAGGTGACGGAAGAAACCTATCGCTCCGCTCAACGCGTTGCAGCACAGTTGGAAGAGTCGGGCTTGACCGAGCCGGTGAAGCGAGCGAGCGCGGAGAGGATCGCCGCGGATTTTGAGCACTTTCTCGTCCTCACCAAGAAAGTCATCAACCAAACCCAACGCCGAGTGATCGACGAAGAGCGTGTGCCTGCGGAGGAGAAGGTCGTTTCTATCTTCGAAGAACACACCGACATTATTCGCAAAGACCGGCGCGAGACTCTCTACGGCCACAAGGTGTGTATGACTGGTGGCTCGTCCTCGATGATTTTGGATTGCGTGATCTTAGATGGAAATCCGTCCGATTCAACTCTCGCGGAAACCATGATCGACCGTCAAGTCGAACTCTACGAACGGGCCCCGCGCCAGGTTGCCTACGATGGCGCGTTTTCTTCAAAGGCAAACTTGGAAGCCATCAAAGGCAAGGGAGTTGAAGATGTTGCCTTTACCAAGGCTCATTTCGCGGTGACCGATATGGTCAAGAGTTCCTGGGTCTATCAACGCCTGCGGCGATTTCGCTGCGGAATCGAAGGCGTCATTTCGTTCTTGAAACGAGTCTTTGGCCTCGACCGATGCACATGGCGCTCATTGCCTTCTTTTAAATCGTACGTATGGAGTTCCATCATCACCTGCAACCTACTGATGATGGCAAGACACCTATTACGATAACAACTATTACTCTTCCGCCCCTTATAGCCATGGATTGCTAACAATTCGCCTCTCGTTTCGTCCAAGATTTTCATTCGCTCTCAACCCCACGAAGCCCCTTCCGAAAACGTATAATACCCACATCTTCGATAGGTCTCTCGCACACCACAAGTTATGGTGTTTCTGGACAGGAACTAGTTAATCCTAGTAGGGGCCGGCGGTCGGTTATTCTTCGCGGGTATAATTCTCTCATGCCAATGGGTACAGACGACCATCCTCTTCGCGTTGCGATCATCGGGTCCGGGCCGACGGGCTTCTACACTGCGGAGCACTTGTTCAAGCAGAAAGAACATGTGGTCGAGGTCGATGTCTACGACCGGCTGCCAACGCCGTTCGGGCTCGTGCGCGGCGGCGTCGCGCCCGACCATCAGAAAATCAAATCGGTCGCGAGAGCCTATGACCGCGTCGCGAACGACCCGCGATTCCGATATTTCGGCTACGTCGAGTTCGGTACGGACGTGAAGCTCGACGATTTACAGAAGCATTACCATCAGATCGTATTCACGGTGGGCGCTCAGATCGACCGCAGCATGGGCATCCCGGGGGAGGATTTGGAGCGGAGCCACGCGGCCACCGAGTTCGTCGCTTGGTACAACGGTCATCCTGATTACAGAGACCGGAAGTTCGACCTGTCGCAAGAAACGGTTGTCGTCGTCGGTGTCGGCAACGTTGCGGTCGACGTTTGCCGAATCCTTTGCCGCAGCCGTGAGGCGCTCGAGCGCACCGACATCACGGACGTTGCGCTCGACGCCATCGTGAACAGCAACGTCAAGACGGTCTACATGCTCGGCCGCCGCGGTCCGGCGCAAGCGGCTTTCTCCAATCCCGAGATAAAAGAGCTCGGGGAGCTTTCGATCACGGACATTCAGGTGCCTGAGCGAGACGCGTCCATCGGTGATGCCACCAAAGCCTTCATGGCTGAGAACCCGGATAAGAGCACCGATCGCAAACTGGAAATCATCCAGCAATATGCTGAGGAGAAGCGCTCGGGCAAGCCGAAATCGCTCGTTCTGCGGTTTTGTATCTCGCCCGTCGAGCTTATTGCGGGCGACGACGGCGGCGTTGCCAAGGTGAAGCTGGTAAAAAACGAGCTCTATTTGAACGAGCGCGGGACCATTCGGCCGCGAGCGACAGAAGAGTTCGAGGAGATCGAGGCGGGTCTCGTCTTTCGCTCGGTCGGCTATTACGGTGTGGCGCTTCCAGACGTTCCCTTTCGCAAGGATTGGGGTGTGATCCCGAACGAGAAAGGACGTGTTTTGGTGCACGAGTCCAAGCCCGACGCCCCGGTTCCGGGGCTCTATTGTGCGGGCTGGATCAAACGAGGGCCTTCGGGTGTCATTGGCACCAACAAACCGGACGCTCTCGAGACCGTACAATGTATGTTGGAAGATGTTGAAGGCGGCAAGCACCTCTCACCCGAAGCACCTTCGAGAGACGCGGCGCGCGACCTCGTGCGCGAGCGCAAGCCGAACTACTTCTCCTACGCCGATTGGCAGAAGCTCGATGAGCTCGAAGTCAGGAAAGCCGAGGGGACACAACGGCCTCGGGTGAAGTTCACGAGCATCGAGGAGATGCTGGAGGCCCTCGGCCGCAGCTGATCGGATGCGGGAATTTTTTGGGCGGGCAGGCGCTTTTGCGCTTCTCGTCTGCTTGCTCTCCGCGTGCTCGCGAGACCCTGAGCCTATCCCGAGCTTTCGCGAGCTCGTCGAACAGCTCTCCGAAGAGGGCGCCTATTTCGATACCGATAATCTCATCTCCAACGAAACCGCGTATTCCCAAGTGGTCGAAGATCTCGAACCGATGGGAGGTGTCTATATCGGTGTCGGACCCGAACAGAACTTTCACTACATCGGGAAGCTTCGTCCGAGCTGGGCGTTCATCGTGGACATTCGCCGCGACAACATGCTGCACCATTTGTTGTTGAACGCGCTTCTCGTGAATGCGGAGACGCCCTACGCGTATCTCTGCTGGCTCTTCTCGCTCGCATGCGAGCCGCTCGAGAGCGAGGACGACTTCGAAACCGTTCTCGAGGCTGTGGCGGGGGCGGCGCCGGACGAGAGGCTCTTCCAGAAAAATCTGAAAACGATATTCGGGCATATCGAGAATCGCCTGAAATACGACCTCGATGACGAGGACGCGCGCGTGATCGAGCTCGTTTATCGCGCTTACTTCCACGGACAGCTGGGGCTGCGTTTTCGAAGCCACGGCAGAGGGCCGATGCGGCACCATCCGACCTATCGACGGCTCCTGGTAGAGCGCGGGTCGAGCGGTGAGACGGGCCACTTCCTGTCGCGTCCGGACGACTACTCCCATGTGCGCGGCCTGGCGGAGGCGGGTCGCCTCATACCGGTGGTGGGCGACTTCGCGGGCGATCATGCGCTTCGCAGGATAGGGGAGCTCGTCGAGGAGCAAGGCGAGACCGTTTCGGCCTTTTACGTGTCCAACGTCGAGTTTTACTTGATCCGAAACGAGGTTTTCTCTAAATATGTCGAGAATGTGCGCGCGCTGCCGCTTGGCGAGAACAGCCAGTTCATCAGGGCCTATTTCAGTTATGGACAGCCGCACCCGGCGGGGCTTCCCGGCCATCGGAGCACGCTTGTCCGGCAGAAAATGATGAAATTTCTAGAGCTTTTCGACCAAGGAGCGTTCTACAATTACTGGGCCGTGAGTGTCCTGGATTACGAACCATGAGCTTGCTCGAGTGGAAACGCATCCGCGTCGACTGGGAGGAGCTCGAAGAAGCCTTCGAAGACGGCGCCTCCGACCACCGCTATTATCTCGACCGCGAGACGGGCGCCGTGCACTTCTTCTCGACCTATCTGGACAACGAGGAAGAAGAAGAGGACGAAAGAGTCATCACGGCGGGAGAGCGCTACGTGCTCATCCCGCCCGAGCTGCGGCTTTCCCAAAAGAACCTCGAGGCGCGCATCGAATCCTGGCTTTCCGATGTTAGCGTCGAGCCACTCTAGCCTTTTACTGACTCGCCTTTTGAACCGCAGAGGCGCAGAGGACGCAGAGGAAAATCCGAGATTTAGGCTACGAATTACTGATACAGGGTTCGAGCACTAGGGATACCTTTTCTTCTCCGCGTGCTCTGCGCCTCTGCGGTGAGATTTTCCAGCTCCAGAACGTGAATCGGATTCGCGATTCTAGCGGGTTAAAGCTAGTGTTGCGCGAGCTGCGAGAGGGCCCAGCGTATCTCCTCGCTTACGGCTTCGTCCTCCTCGACGGCTAGGCGGGTCTCGAGGTTCGACTGGGTGCGCGGGTCGCCCAGGTGGGCCAGCGCCCAGGCCGCGTGGCCTCGTACGAGGGGCTCCTCGTGCGCGAGTGCATCCACGAGGGGTGCTATGGCTTTCGGGTCGCCGCTATTGCCGAGGGCGACGGCGACGTTTCTGAGGAAGCCTGGATAGCGTGCGCGGCGGATGGCGCTTTTTCGAGTGGCGTCGAGAAATGCTTCGCGGCTCATGCTCATCATCTCGATCAGGTCCATCGACGCCAATGGCTCGCGTGCAAAGAAGGCGCTCTCCTCGCTCTTCTTGGCAAAGCGGTTCCATGGGCAGACGTCCTGACAATCGTCACAACCGTAGATGCGGTTTCCGATGAGCGGTCGTAGCTTGCGCGGAATGAAGCCGCGAAGCTCGATAGTGAGGTACGAAATGCACAGGCGACTATCGACGACGTAGGGCTCGACGATGGCATCTGTCGGACAAGCGTCGATGCATCGCTTGCACGTACCGCAGTGATCGCGAGCTTCGGAGTCCAGCGGGAGCTCGAGAGGTACGAGAATCTCTCCGAGGAAAAACCATGAGCTTCCATCCTGCGAAAGCAGATTCGAGTGCTTGCCGAGCCAACCGAGCCCGGCGGCGGCCGCATAAGACTTCTCGAGAACGGGGCCGGTATCGACGTAGAGCTTGGTCGGGACATGGCAGGTTTCTTCGATGAAGGATGCGAGCTGCTCGAGCTTTTCCTGCAAAACGTCGTGATAATCCGTGCCGCGTGCATAGCTCGAGATGACGCCAGCTAGAGGTTCATCCGTGGGCGGCCCTTGGTAGTAGTTCAAAGCGCAGCAAACGAGTGTGCGTGCCTCGGGGAGCACCCGCGCGCCATCCGTCCGCCGCTCCGGTGCACGCTCCATCCATCCCATCTCACCGTGATAGCCGCGCCTCAACCACTCGTTCAAGTGCGCCTCCTCACGTTCGAGCCGAGCGTCGGTGAAGCCAATCTTGGAGAATCCGACCGCGTAGGCTTTATTGGCGATCGCCTCCTTGAGATCCTGTTTGGACATCGGTCCAGGGTAAGATACTCGCCCTCTATGTCCAAACTCGATAATGTCATCGCTACCTTGAACAACCTGGACGTGGGCTCGCTCGACAAGATCATCGAGCAGCTTGTCGCCGTGCGGGAGGAGCTCGCCCGACAGGAGCTCACCGAGCTTTTGAAGACGGTCGATGCCTGCCGTGAAGCACTTTCTCGCGGCGAGCTCGCGGAGTTCCGGCGCTTGCGCGAGACCGCCGTCAGCCGGCTCGGCCACGCACGCGCCAAGATGGAGTGACGATATGTTTGACGAAACACGAGGATCTTTTCAGCAAACGCTGAGCGAAATCGAAGAAGCCGGTCTGTACAAGCACGAGCGCGTTCTCACGTCTCGGCAGGGCGCCAACATCGAAGTGCAAGCGGGCGAAGTCCTCAACTTTTGCGCCAACAACTATCTCGGGCTTTCGAGCGACCCGCAGATCCTCGAGGCGGCGCATAAAGGTCTGGACGAGCGGGGCTTCGGACTGTCCTCGGTCCGATTCATCTGTGGAACGCAGGATATCCATAAAGAGCTCGAGAAGAATGTCGCGCGCTTCCTCGGGACCGACGACACGATTCTCTACAGCTCTTGCTACGACGCGAATGGCGGTCTGTTCGAGACCGTTCTCTCCAAAGAGGATGCCGTCATCAGCGACGCTCTCAACCACGCGAGCGTCATCGATGGTATCCGTTTGTGTAAAGCCCAGCGGCTCCGCTATCAGAACAGGGATATGAAGGACCTCGAGTCGAAGCTTGAGGAGGCCTCGGGCGCGCGCCGTCGGATGATTGCGACCGATGGCATCTTCAGCATGGACGGGACTTATGCGCCGCTTTCAGAAATCTGTGATCTCGCGGAGCGGCACAACGCGATGGTTATGGTCGACGACTCCCACGCGACGGGTTTCGTAGGCGAAACGGGACGCGGCACGCCGGAGCTTTGCGGCGTTCGTGAGCGTGTCGATATCGTGACGTCGACGCTCGGAAAAGCGCTCGGTGGGGCGGCGGGAGGCTTTGCGTCTGGCCGGCGGGAAATCATCGACCTCTTGCGGCAGCGATCGCGTCCTTACTTGTTCTCGAACTCACTCGCGCCGGTCATCGTGTCCGCGGCAAACAAAGCGCTCGAGATTCTGGAAACGAGCTCTGAGCATCGCCAGCGGCTCATGGACAACACCGCTCATTTCCGCAAGGCGATGAACGAGCTCGGCTTCGACGTGGTGGAGGGAACCCATCCGATCGTTCCCATCATGCTAGGAGATGCCCGCCTCGCACAAGAGATGGCCAAAGACATGTTGGCCGAAGGCATCTACGTCATCGGCTTCAGCTTCCCCGTCGTCCCCAAAGGCCAAGCAAGAATCCGCGTTCAACTTTCCGCCGCCCACACCAAAGAACAAGTCGCCCAAGCCATCGATGCCTTCACAAAGGTAGGAAAAACCCACAACGTCATCAACTGATGCTGGTAGCTTTAATTAAAAGGCCGCCCAAGCGCCAGGGGAGCGGGCGGGATGCCGAGCGAACTTACGGCTGGATGGCTATCGAGGATCTGAGGAACGGAACTCCTCCCTCTCCTGTTCCGAGTTGTTGATTTCCCCACCCCCTTTTTAATTTACTTGGTATCTTGGTATCTTAGTAATTAAGTGTTATATTAGTTTTTACAAAGGAGGAACAAGATGGCCGTCGACGAAAAAACTGAGCAACAGACGAAGGTTGCCGACGAGGTATGGATTGCCACCGCACTCTTGCACCGAGAGCAGCCCGAGCGTAAGGACTTTACCATTCGGGAGATACGGGAGCGGGTGGAGCGAGAAGCGATGACAGAAACACTTCGTCCTGGCGTCTACGTCCACATCGTTCAACATTGTGTCGCTAACCGGTCACCCAATCCCGGACGCTACCGCATGCTGTTTGCCACCGCTCCCAAGACGCGGAGGCTCTTCCGGGAAGGCGATGCGTGTGACCCGGAGCGCGCGGGATCGAAAACGCGGCCTGACCGAAAGAACGTACCAGAACAGTATCGCGAGCTCATCGATTGGTATGAGCGGGACTATCGAGGGCGGCGTGACGCGGACAACGAAGACCCCATATTGAAGCTGCGCGGGCTGGGCGGTGAGCTTTGGCGGGGCATCGACCCCGACGACTATGTGCGTAGGTTGCGTGAGGGATGGGAGTGAGTCGTATTTTCTGGGACACGAACCTGTTCGTCTATCTCATTGAGGACTACGGGGATTTATCAGAGCGTGTCGTGAGGATCCGTGAGCGCATGCTGAGGCGCAGAGACGAGCTCTACACTTCCGCTTTGACTCTGGGGGAGATCCTCGTGAAACCGCTAGACGAGAATAGAGAGGACCTCGCCGCGGACTATGAGCTCGCTCTGACGAGCGCAGCCGTCGTCATCCCGTTCGACAGAACGACCGCTCGGCGGTTCGCAACCATACGGCGGGACCGAAGCGTGAAGCCACCCGACGCCATCCAGCTCGCCTGCGCGTCGCAGGTGAGCACGGATCTGTTCATTACGAACGACGACCGTCTGAGCAAAAAGGTCATTGCCGGAGTGCAGTTCATTACTTCTCTCGCGGACGCTGTGATCTGACGCCGAGTAAACACGACGTCATCACCTGATCGCTACAAAAAGGCCCCCCACCGTCCTGGCGAGGGGCCTTCCTGTCTGAGTCCGGAATGCTGACTACTGAAAGCTGATCAGGATACCTCTGTAAACTCCGCGTCGACGACATCTTCGTCGGCGCTCGGCGTGGAGCCGTCGCTTGCCGGTTCGCCGCTCGATGGCTCGGCTTCTTTTTTTGCGTAGAGTTTTTCGGCCATGGCGTGCGCGGCCTTGGTGAGGCGTTCCTCGGCCGCCTTCATCGCCTCGAGGTCGCCGCTATCGAGCTTGGCTTTGGCCTCCTCGAGAGCGCTTTCGACTTCCTGAACGATCGAGGGTTCGAGGTCGTTCTTGTTCTCCTCGAGGCTTTGCTCGGACGCGAAGATCGCGGCGTCGAGTCGATTCCGTGCTTCCACCTCGCTTCGAAGTTTCTCGTCCTCCTCACGGTGGATCTCGGAATCCTTGACCATGCGCTCGATTTCCTCTTTGCCGAGGCCGCTCGAGCTTTCGAGCGTGATGCTCTGGGCTTTGCCTGTGGCGACATCTTTGGCACTGACGTTGACGATGCCGTTGGCGTCGATGTCGAAGGAGACTTCGATTTGGGGCACGCCCCGGGGAGCAGGTGGGATACCGACGAGCTGGAACTCTCCCAACGTTCGGTTGTCCTTGGCCATCTCGCGCTCGCCCTGTAGCACGTGCACGCCCACGCTCGGCTGGCTGTCCACCGCAGTCGAGAAGACTTCGCTCTTCTCGACCGGGATCGTGGTGTTGCGGTCGATCAGCTTTGTGAAGACGCCGCCGAGGGTCTCGATTCCCAGCGAAAGCGGCGTGACGTCGAGCAACAGCATGTCCTTGACGTCGCCCTGCAAGACGCCAGCTTGAATGGCGGCGCCGATGGAGACGACCTCGTCGGGGTTGACGCCCTTGTGGGGGTCTTTCCTGAAGAGCTCTTTCACCATCTCCTGGACTTTGGGGATTCGCGTCGAGCCGCCCACGAGAACAACTTCATCGAGCTTCGAAGTATCGATCTCGGCATCCTTCAAAGCTTGACGGCACGGGTCTAGCGCTCTTTCGAGCAAGTCGGCAACGAGCTGCTCGAACTTGGCCCGCGTGATCTTGAGCTGCAAATGTTTCGGGCCGGCGCTGTCCGCGGTCACGAACGGCAGGTTGATCTCCGTTTCGACCGAAGTAGAGAGCTCGATTTTCGCGCGCTCGGCGGCTTCCTTCAGGCGCTGGAGCGCCATCTTGTCCGCGGCCAAGTCGATGCCTTGGTCCTTCTTGAACTCCTGGACCATCCACTTGATGATGCGCTGGTCGAGGTCGTCGCCTCCAAGATGCGTGTCGCCTCCGGTAGCCATGACTTCGATGACACCGTCACCGACTTCGAGGATCGAGATGTCGAACGTGCCGCCGCCGAAGTCGAAAACAGCAATCGTCTCCTCTTCTTTCTTATCGAGGCCGTAGGCGAGGGCCGCAGCTGTTGGCTCGTTGATGATCCGCTCGATTTTGAGGCCCGCGATCTTTCCGGCATCTTTTGTAGCTTGGCGCTGCGCGTCGTTGAAGTAAGCCGGGACGGTGATCACCGCATCGGTGACCTTCTCGCCGAGGTAGTCCTCGGCAGCTTGTTTGAGTTTTTCGAGCACGAGTGCCGAGATCTGAGGCGGAGAGTGCTCTTTGCCGCCAGCCTTCACGCGTACGTCGCCGTTCTTGCCCTTGACCACCTTGAAGGGCACCATCGCGATCTCTTCTTTGATCTCGTCGTGGCGTCGCCCCATGAAACGTTTGATGGAATAAACGGTGTTCTCGGGGTTGGTGATGGCCTGTCGGCGCGCTACCTGCCCTACGAGACGTTGTCCATCCTTGGTGAAGGCGACGACGCTCGGAGTCACGCGATCGCCCTCCGAGTTCACAATGACCTTCGGCTCCCCGCCTTCGATGACGGAAACCACGGAGTTCGTGGTGCCGAGGTCGATTCCAATTGTCTTAGCCATGTTGTCGTCCTCCTCTAAAGTGTTTTAACGCAGTTGCTTGTAATGGTCTTGGACCACGTTACTATCGACAGTATAGCGGATAGTCGTGGGTTTGTCAAAAAAAATGAGTGTGGCAACATTATATTATTTGACATGTATACACTAATATTTTATACTTACGTATACCTCGATAGGAGGAGCGTAACGCTATGGATTACAACAAGTTGACGGAGAAATCGCAGGCAGCTGTTGCGGATGCCCAGGCACTGGCCACGCGGCAGGGCCACCAGCAAGTCGAGTCCGAGCATCTCCTTCTTGCTCTGCTGGAGCAGGAAGGTGGCTTGACCGAAACGATCTGGTCTCGTCTCGACCAGAACCTCGCGTCGCTCAAAGCGGCCATTCAACACGAGCTCGAGGTCGTTCCCTCTGTGAAAGGCCCCGGGGCCGGACAGCTCTATCTCGGAGCGCGCCTGCGAACCGTGCTCGATCACGCGCAGCAAGAAGCGTCGACACTCAAAGACGATTATGTCAGCGTTGAGCATCTCTTGCTTGGTTTGACCTCGGATGACGGCCCCTCCGGAAGGCTTCTGTCTGAGCGCGGCGTCAGCCGGGAGACGTTGCTCTCGGCTCTTAAGGAGGTGCGCGGCACCCAACGCGTGAGCTCTCAGAACCCCGAGAGCACGTATGAAGCTCTCGAGCAATATGGGCGCGACCTCACCCAGCAAGCGTCATCCGGCAAGCTCGATCCCGTGATCGGCCGTGACGACGAGATTCGCCGCGTGGTTCAGATTCTGTCGCGCCGCACGAAGAACAACCCGGTTCTCATCGGAGAGCCCGGCGTCGGCAAGACGGCGATCGCGGAAGGGCTCGCCCAGCGCATCGTACGCGGAGACGTTCCCGAAGGATTGAAGGACAAGCAGGTCGTTTCGCTCGATATGGGCGCTCTGATTGCAGGCGCAAAATATCGCGGCGAGTTCGAAGAGCGGCTCAAAGCCGTCCTCAAAGCGGTCCAAGAATCCGACGGGCGAGTCATCTTGTTCATCGACGAGCTCCACAACGTAGTCGGCGCGGGAAAGGCCGAAGGGGCACCGATGGATGCCGGCAATCTGCTCAAGCCGATGCTCGCGCGCGGCGAGCTCCACTGTATCGGCGCCACGACGCTCGACGAATATCGCAAGCACATCGAAAAAGACGCCGCGCTCGAGAGGCGTTTTCAGACCGTGCTCGTCGCCGAGCCGAGCATCGAGGACACCATCTCGATCTTGCGGGGGCTCAACGAACGCTACGAAGTGCACCACGGCGTCCGAATCAAAGATACCGCGCTCGTCGCGGCGGCAATGTTGTCGCATCGCTACATCTCCGACCGGTTCTTGCCGGACAAGGCCATCGACCTCGTCGACGAAGCCGCGGCGCGTCTACGGACCGAGATCGACAGCGTGCCGACGGAGCTCGACGAAGTGGATCGCCGTGTCATGCAGCTCGAGATCGAGCGCCAGGCGCTCAAGAAGGAGAAGGACAAAGCTTCCAAGGGTCGCTTGAAGCAGCTGGAAGAAGAGCTGAAGGATGGAAAAGCGCTTGCCGGCGGCCTACGGGCTCAGTGGCAAGAAGAAAAAGACCTTCTCGGCGCCGTGCGGCAACGTCGCGAGGCCATCGAGCAGACGAAGCAGGAAATCGAAAAAGCGGAAAGAGCTTACGATCTCAGCAAAGTCGCGGAGCTTCGCTACGGGCGCTTGAACGAGCTCGGCGCGGCGCTCGAGAAAGCCGAAGCTGTACTCGCCAGTAGGAAGAGCGTTTTGCTCAAAGAGGAGGTCGGCGACGAGGATATCGCCGAAGTCGTTGCTCGCTGGACGGGTATTCCGGTGGCGAAGCTCCTTGAGGGCGAAGTCGACAAGCTGCTGCAGCTCGGCGCTCATCTCCACGAGCGCGTCATCGGTCAAGACGAGGCCGTCGACGCGGTCGCGGACGCGGTCGTGCGCGCCCGCGCAGGCATCCAAGATCCGGATCGGCCCATCGGAAGCTTCATCTTTCTCGGGCCCACGGGTGTTGGCAAGACGGAGCTCGCCCGGACGCTAGCGGCTTATCTGTTCAACGATGAAAAGGCGCTCATCCGTATCGATATGAGCGAGTACATGGAGAAACATGCCGTGGCGCGTCTCGTCGGGGCGCCTCCCGGTTATGTCGGCTACGAGGAGGGCGGTCAGATCACGGAGTCCGTGCGCCGGAAGCCGTTCTCGGTGGTCCTCTTCGACGAGGTCGAAAAGGCTCATGCGGACGTCTTCAATCTGCTCCTGCAGATTCTCGACGAAGGCCGACTCACCGACTCTCAGGGGCGTACGGTCGACTTCCGCAATACGATGCTCATCATGACGTCGAATATTGGCAGCTCGGAGATCCTCGCTCTCGAGGGCGCGTCGGATAGTGAGCACTACCAGCAGATGAAAGCCGAGGTGCTCGGCCTGATGAAGCATCATTTCCGGCCCGAGTTCTTGAATCGCGTCGATGAGGTCGTCGTCTTCCACGCTCTCGACAAAGAGCAGCTCGTCAAAATCGTCGATATCCAGCTTCAGAGGCTCGTGCGCCGGCTCGCCGACAAGCGGATCGCGCTCACGCTCACGGATGAGGCGAAGCGCCTTCTCGCCGAGGCGGGCTACGATCCGGTCTACGGGGCGCGGCCCATCAAGCGGACGATACAGAAGTCGCTCGAAACGGAAATCGCCCGGCGTCTACTGACGGGAGACATTCGGGAGGGGAAGACCCTGCGGGTCGACGTCAAGGGTGGTGCGTTCACGTTCACGAGCGAGTCCGTGGCGACGCCGGCCTAACGCGAAAAAGGGGGACAGGCGTTAGGCCTGTCCCCCTGATTCTATCCCCGAGAGGCGGTGCGGGGGGCACCTCCCGGGGCTGGCGTCGAGATTGGGGGGCGACGCCAAATGCGTTCTCGCCGCTACGTTTAAGCAAGGGGCATGCCAGTTTATGCAAAAATCGTGATTCGTCTTCTTTTCAACAGTTTGCGGGGAATACCCTATGGGGGACGACCCCAAATGATTCAATATTGAAATTGATTATGTCATTCTTACATTAAAAAATGAAACGAATCAGATTTCTTCGCTTTCGACGTCGAGCGGTGTCCGCACGCCTCGTTCATTTGATAGAATTTGAGTACACCGTTTAATCAGTCTCGTTCTGTCTCAGAAACTGCCCATGAACCAACAAGTGGCAGAGGCTTTCAAGAAGCTCTACGACGAAAAGCGCACCGGTGTGCTCACGTGCGAAGCCGCGGCGTCGCGCCGTGCTGTCTACTTCCAGTCAGGCTTCGTCGTGAGAGCCTCCTCGAGCGAAGAGGAAGACCGCCTCGGTGAAGTGTTGATCCGCCATGGCCGTATTACCCGGCAGCAATTCGAAGACGCTTCCAATTTCATCAAGAGCGGCTGGAAATTGGGCGAGATCCTCGCCGAGCTGAAAATCATCCAAGAGACAGACATCGAGGCCTTCGTGAGGCTTCAGCTTCTCGACATCGCATGCACGCAGCTCATCACACCCCCCAGCCGCGTGGCGTTTGCCGCTTTGTCGAGTGTCGACGCCTGCCTCGAAGCGCCCCTGTCGGTGGCCGATATCCTCATGGAGGCTATACGTCGGACGCCCGATATTTCCGAGCAGCTCGAAGCTCTCAAGAACGATGAGAGGACGCTTGGGTTTCCGACGGATCCCCTGAAGCGGTTCCAGCGAATCCACCTCGAGCCAGATGAAGGCTTCGTGCTCTCGCGCATCGATGGCACCCAGGCCCCCAAGGACATCTTTGCCGTGAGTCCGCTTCCCGAAGAAAAGACGGCGCGCACGCTCATGGGCTTGCTGGCGGCTGAGGTCATAAAAGTGGAGGGAAACGCGATCGTGGAGCCCGTGCCGGACGATGATGACGTTGACACTGGCCAAACGCTGCATCAAGAGGCGCCTAGAGATCTGGAGCGAGCGACGGTGGAAAAGCTCTTCACAGAAATCAAGGACCAGGATCACTGGCAAGTCTTGGGGATTGAGCGGGGCGCGAGCGCTGAGCTGATCAAACAGGCGTTTTTTCGCGGAGCGAAAAGATTTCACCCCGACCGCTTTCGTCGCATAACCGAGCCGGAGTTTCAGGAAAGGCTTTCCTTCGTTTTTCATCGGATCAGCGAGGCCTATAGGACACTTTCCAACGGTGGCCTGAGGGCGGATTACGAGTCGCTTCACGACAAAGAAGAGCAGTATCAAAGGACGCAGCAACCAGGGGCGTCGCCGGTCGAAATGAAGTCGGTGAAAAGAGGGGACCCGAGCGACGCGAAGGCTTTCTATCAGCGTGCGAAGCGCGCCTATGACCGTGACGATTTCTGGGGCGCGTCGAGTTGGCCCGACAAGCGGTCGAAGTGGGCCCGGACGTCGCCGCTCACTACCACTTGCTGGGCTTGGCGCTTTCGCGGAATCCGAAATGGATCCAGGACGCGGAAAAAAATCTGAAGATCGCCGCGAACTTGGACCCGTTCAAGGCCTCCTATCAGCTCGAGCTGGCGAAACTCTATGAAGAGGCGGGCTTGCATTTGCGCGCCCAAAAAACGTTGGAGAAGGCGCGGGCGATTGATCCGAGCTTGGATGCGTCGGAGTAAGCGGAGCTCTCAGTCGTGACCGACGGCTACCCATCTGACGCGCTTTCCCTCTCGTACAGCTTCAACTTGCGCCACAGCGTGGCAGTTGTGATCCCGAGCCGCCTTGCGGTGTTCTTGCGGCTTCCATTGCACTCGGCCAGCACTTCGAGAATGTACTCCTTCTCGAGTTGTTGAAGAGTGAGCAAGCTTTGCCGCGCTTTGTCGATGAGCTCGTCCTCTTTGCGCTGCGTCTCTCCGAACGGAAGGTCGTCCATCCCGAGAATGCCGTCGCGATCGAGGGCGGCCGCGCGCTCGATGATGTTCTCGAGCTCGCGCACGTTGCCCCGCCACGGCTGCTTCATCAGCCGGTCCATCGCCCGCGGCGATATAGGCGGTGGCTGCGCCATGCCCATCCGGTCCGCAATCCGCCTTGCGAAGTGTTGCGCGAGAGGCGGGATGTCTTCTTGACGATCGCGCAGAGGTGGAAGCTGAATCGGGATGACGTTCAATCGATAGAATAGATCTTCTCGGAAGGTGCCGTCCTCAACGCTCTTATTCAGGTCGCGGTTCGTCGCAGCGATGATGCGGACATCGAGGAGGCGGCTCACTGTCGTACCCACTCGGCGCGCCTCTCCGTTTTGGAGAAAGCGAAGCATTTTCACCTGTGCCATGGGCGTCAGTTCGCCGACTTCGTCTAGAAAGGCGGTACCACCATCGGCCTCGTCGAAGAGGCCCGGCTTGTCGGCATGCGCGCCGGTGAAGGAGCCCTTGGTGTGGCCGAACAGCTCGCTTTCCTGCAAGTTCTCGGGGATGGCACCGCAATTGATGATGACGAGAGGGCCGTCCTTCCTCGGTGAGCGAGCGTGCAACGCCCGCGCGACGAGCTCTTTTCCCGTCCCGCTTTCGCCGGTAATGAGCACCGTGGAGTCGAGGCGCGCCACTTGCTCGACCATTTTCAGCACTTCTTGCATTCTGGGCGAAGCGGTGATGATCCCTTCGAACGGATGGTCTCTGCGGACGGCCTTTTCGAGCCGGCGCACGCGCTGCGTCAGACCTTTGCGTTCGAGCGCGCGCTCGGCAACGAGCGTGAGCTCCTCCGGCTGGAAAGGTTTGGTGAGGTAGTCGTAGGCCCCCGACTTGATGGCGTCGACCGCGCCCTCGATCGTTCCGTAAGCCGTCATGACGACAACCTCGGTGTCGGGGAAGAGCTCCTTCGTTTTCTTTAGCACGTCGATGCCGGACATCCCGGTCATGCGCAAGTCGGTTACGATGAGGTCGAAGGGTCTTTGGGCAAGAAGCTCGAGCGCCTGATGACCGCTTTCAGCGGACGCGACGCCGTAGCCCTCACGCCGGAACGTGATCACCATCGATTCTCGAATAGGTGCCTGATCATCCACGACGAGGACGGAGGCTTCGATGGCCGTGTCCTCGGGGGATTCCTCAATTACGGATTTCGTTCGGTTTTGGCTCATTGGACGTCACGGGGAATCGGAGTCGAAACGAGCTCCCTTGCCCCACCTCGCTTTCAACTTGTGTCTCACCAGCATGCGCTTCGACGACGCGGTGCACGATCGCCAAACCGAGCCCGGTCCCGTCGGCCTTGGTCGTGTGAAAAGGTTGAAAGATCTTTTCCTGCTCGCTCTTGCTGATTCCCGTGCCAGTATCCGTGACGATTACCTCGAGAAAGCCGTCGCCTTTCTTAGGTCGGCTTACCGAGACGTGCAAATCGCCGCCATCCGGCGTCGCCTCCGCGGCGTTGATGAGAAGGTTCCAGAGGGCTTCGCGCGTTTGTGCCGGATCGAGCTCCACTCGAGGTAGCTCCGGCTCGTATCTTTTCTCGATACGAATCTTGCTTCCCTTGGGCTCCTGCGAGACGAGCAGCAGCAGATCGTCGAGTATTTCCGTGATGTATTGCGGTGTCTTGTGAATCGGGCGCGGCCTCGCGAAGCGAAGAAAATCCGCCACGATCCCTTCGAGCCGCTGCGACTCTTCGTCGACCACTTCGAGGAGCCGCCGATCATCGCCGTGCAACTCCAGGTCGCGTCTCAGCACGCCGACGGAGTTCGAGATCGCGCCGAGTGGGTTTCGGATCTCGTGAGCGATTTGTGCGGCGAGCTCACCCACGGCGGCCAGTCTCTCGGAGCGAATCAACTTTTCTTGAATCTCTTTCAGCTCTTCATAGGCGCGGCGAGTTTCCTGAAAAAGCTCGCGATAGCGCTTCTCAGACTCGCGGAGCCGGGTGGTACGCTCGCGAACCTTGCCCTCCAGCGATCGTTGATAGTCTTCATTCTCGGCTTCGAGGCGGCGCTTCTCCCGAAGGAGAGTATTGCGCTCGCAAGCGCGTTCGACCACAACGAGCAGGGCGCGCCGGCTGACGGGCTTGGTGATGTAGTCGTAGGCGCCTTCTTTCAATGCTTCGACTGCTGTGGAGAGATCAGGATAGCCGGTGACCATGACCACGCTCATCGTCTCGTCCCGCTCGGCGGCAAAGCGAAGCAAAGCTAGTCCGCTCTCCTGGGGGAGCATGAGGTCCGTGAGTGCTACGTCGAAACGTTTGGCCTCGAGGCGCTCTTTGGCTTCAGTGAAACTCGACGCGGTAACCACTTGATGTCCTTCAGCTTCGAGGACGTCCTGGAAAGTGGCGCGGACGGTTTCTTCGTCGTCGACGATCAGAATCGATGGCAAGAAGTTACTCGGGTTACGTGATAAAGAGAAGATAACATCTTAACGCTTGGCGGCAAAATAGGGAGGAACGACATGGCTTGGATTGACATCGTTTCGGAGAAGGATGCGACCGGAGATCTTGCGCGTCAATATAACGCTGCCGTGAACCGCGCCGGGAAAGTGTTTCAGATCGTCAGGCTCCAGAGCCTGAGGCCCGACATCATGCGCACGTTCATGGAGCTCTACATCAAAGTGATGCACGGCCCTTCGGGCCTCACGCGCTCGGAGCGCGAGATGGTTGCGACGGTCGTCTCGAAGACCAATCACTGCCACTACTGAACGGAAGCTCACGGGGAGGATCTCCGTCAAGCTTCCGAGAACGACGCGCTCGCGCGTGCGGTGACGGATGACCCGGCCGGGGCCGAGCTCACGCCTCGTCAGCGAGCGATCGTGGACTTCGCGCTGAAGCTGACCGAGAAGCCGGGAGACGCGGCGCCCGGCGACCTCGAACCGCTGCGGGCTCACGGCCTTTCCGATGAGGATATTCTCGTGCTCGTCCACGTCGTCGGCTATTTCAATCATATCAACCGTGTCGCCGATGCTCTGGGGGTGGACTTGGAGCCGGATATGACAGTTTCACCGTATTGAGTGTGCTACCGGCTACCGGCTACCTCTTCAATTACGAGGAGGCGACCGAGCAGCCCCAGGTTAATTGGAGAGGTAGCCGGAAGCAGGCGGCCGGTAGCAACCCGCAATGCGGAAACCATCAGTTCACCGAAGGGTCGTCAGGTGAGAACTCTCGGAAGCGGAACAATGCGCGCCAAAACTTGAGCTGTTCGTCCAGGTGGCCTTCTAGGCGTGCGGCGCGGACGATCAGGTCGTCTTCGTTCAAGAGCTCTTGTTTCGCGTGCGGCGGGATGTCCATGAAGGTCGCGACGTGGTTCACGAGCTCGTCGAAAGACGCGTCCTCGGGCACCCGTTGAGATTCGCGCTGGGAGCGACCGCTTTTTCGGAGAAGCTCGTTCCATCCAGAACGGACCGCGCGAAGAAGTGCCGACGTCGCTTCGCTGGGCTCGGGTGAGTGCTCGCGGGCGGTCTCGATAGGGCGCAGCCGATACAGCTTGCCTTCGGCGAGCTCCGAGGCTTCGGGCTCCAAAATCCGCACCCGCTCGACACCTCGGAGCACGATGTTGAATCGGCCGTCCTCGAGCTTTTCATGTTCTACGAGCTGTCCGAGCGTTGCCATCTCGTGCACGGGTGGCGTGCCCTCATAGTCCCGTTTCCATCCGGGCTTCAGCAAGACGACGGCGAGGAGTCCGTCCCCTTTCGACGCGTCTTCGCCCATTTGGCGGTAGCGCGGCCCGAAGAGGTGAAGCGGCAGCGCGACGTGCGGAAAGAACACCGTCTCCGGTAGCGGAAAGATCGGCACCCGTCTCAAGCTCCGACTCCAACGATTGCCGTGAGCTCGCGCATGTTCTCGATCTGGAAATCGGACCTGAAATCGGGCTCGCGTGCGGCGGAGGCCTTCGGACGGATGCCGTAAGAGACGAGACAAGACCGGACGCCGGCATTGCGCGCGGTCTCGAGATCGACGCGCGAGTCCCCGACGAACAAAGCTTCGTCCGCTGAGCGTCCCTCTTCGGCGAGGAGGTGGAGGACACCCGTGGGATCGGGCTTTTTGTGCTCGAACGAGTCCCCGCCATAAACCGATCGAAAATGTTTTCTGAGCCCCAAGCCGTCGAGAATCATGAGGCTTTCTCGAAGCGGCTTGTTGGTCAGCACCGCGAGCAAGCGGCCGTCCTCTTGGAGCACGTCTAGGGCTTCTACGACACCGGGATAGACGCGTGTATTATCGAGTAGACGTCGACGGTAAATCGGCAAATACGCATCTTCGAGCGCCGCCACGTTGCCATCGCCGAACGAGCGCTCGAGGAGCACGCGCACGCCGTTTCCGACATAGCTCTCGATCACTTCGAGCGGAAGAGGAGGCCTATCCATTTGTTCTCGCAGCTCGTTCACCGAGTGCGCGATGTCCTCGGCGGAATCGATCAGGGTGCCGTCCAAATCGAAGATGACGAGCTTCATCACGAGCGCATTCTACGGCCGTTGGTGCCTTCACGCTTGTGTGGGATATACTTCCTAGGGGTCGATAGAGCGCTTCATGTTAGAGCTTTCCCGCAAGAGTGATTATGCCCTTCGCGCCGTCATCTACTTGTCGCGTATTTCCTCGGGCAACTACGGTCGGGTATCCGAGATTGCCAAAGCCAAGGACATCCCACAGGCGTTTCTCGCCCAGATCCTGCCGCTTCTCGCGCATCAGGGCGTCGTCAAGTCGCAGCAAGGGGCGCATGGTGGCTACGCCCTGGCGCGCGCACCGGAAGCGATCTCTTTTCTCGACGTGATCGAGTCGGTGGAAGGTCCTCTGCGGCTCAACAAGTGCGTGGAGGCGGAGCATGAAGACTGCACGATTCTCGACACTTGCGAGATGCAGCATGTGTGGAATCAGGCGCAGACCCAGATGGTCGAGTTTCTGCGAAGCGTAACGATGGCCACGATGCTCGACGCTCCCCACCACGATCGCCAGGCGCCCATCACTATTCAGACGGACGGCTGACGCGCTTCGGCGTCGATCCCTTAGGGTCCTTAGGCCCTTACTGCCCGGCCTCGTACTCTTCTGCACGGTGCATGTCGAAGGCTCCGTGCTCGGGATTCGGCGCGAACCCGCGAAGCTCGGCGTGACACCGGTAACATACCGTGACCTCGCTGAGCCAGTGGTAGAGCGTGAGGTCCGCGATCGACGCCAAGACGAGCACGGCGAGCGCTGCCGGAAAGTGCCAAAAGGCATAGGCGACCGATGAGAGTACTACCGTCGCCGTGACGGCCGCGCAGCCGAGCTGCTGCGGGAAGTCCTTGCGCTGATACAAGAAAAGGTTCTCGCATTGAGGACAGCGCTCGAGAGGACCGCCGTTCAAAGCGTCTTGGCCCGGCTGTACCTCGTGCTCGTGGCCGCAATGCTCGCAACGCCCCGCCCCGCTTTCCGGGGGCAGTATGTACATGTTGTAGAGCGAGCATTGGTCGCAGTAATAGCCGACCGAGAGCTCCGTCATAAGGGGTAACCTGTCGCCACGAGTAGGAATTGCGAGAAGCTCTCGCCGAAGAGCACGAGGAACGAGGCCACGTAGAGAAGCCCGGTGGCCGATTGCGTCGATCGGATCTTGACCGTCTGCCAAATGAGCCCGGTCAGAAGAAGCGGCGCGACGAGACCCATGAGGGTGCGGAACATGAAGAACAGACCACCCGTCGAGAAGATGAGGTCCGCGGCCCTGCCCACCTTCAACGCTTCGAAGCCGCCATAGAGCAGCACAGCCGCCACGATCGCCCAACGCAGCAAGACCGCGACCACGAGCCATCGCGTCCCATCGCGCAGCGGTGCGATGGAGAGGCTAGTATCGACAAGATACCAGTGCCCCAGAATCATGGAAACGAGGACGGCCCCGAGCATGAGTGATGAGCTGACGCTACCTGCAATGGAAAGCGTCAGCAGCTCGGTGCTGCCGGTGACTACGACGAGCACGGATGCGGCGACCGCCGCGGTAGCCAGGAGCACGAGAAATGCCCTTCTCGTCCCCCCGCCCCGGCGGAGGCAGGCGTACCAGAGCGCGGCGACGATAGCGAGCCCAAGCCACACGAATCGCGACGTGCCCATGTCTAAAAGCGCCGCCAGGGCCGCTGACGCGCCGGCAGAGGCCGCGCAGAAGCGCAGAAAGCTCTTCGGGAGCTCGTTTGCGAGCGCGAGAAGCGCGGCGATTAAGAGCGCTCCCGAGGCCAAATGGCCGGCGAGGAGAGCCGTGACGTGCCCGATCATGGATCGCGCACCGCTACGCCAGCTTGTGGTGGATCCAGTAGCGGAGGTCGGGTGTGAGCTCGGACACGCGCATGCCTTTTTCCACGACGGTCTGGCATCCGCGGGCGCGGGTGGGCAACAACATGCCCTCCCTCGCGATACTCATCTCGCAATTGCCGCACTCGTCGCTCCAACAAAACCGTCCCAAGACAGGGACTTCTTCCCTAACTATATATTGGACACAGGCGAGAAGGACCTCGCCTCGTGGGACGTCGAAAGGGGAGCCCTCGATCTCGATTCGAACGAGATCGGACGCGCTCAAAGATGCGGTCTTGGCTTTTTGGCCTAGACTTGAAACGACTCGCCGCAGCCGCAGCTTCCGGTCGAGTTCGGATTGTTGAAACGGAACCCGGATCCCATGATGTCTTCGACGTAGTCGATCTGCGTGCCGTCGAGGTAGAGGTTGCTGCGCTGATCGACTAAAAGTTTCACGCCCTCGAGCTCGAAGACTTCGTCGCCTTCCGACGGGGCGTCGTCGAGCGCGAGCTGGTATTGAAATCCGGAGCAGCCACCGCCCACGACCCGCACGCGAAGCGCAGCTTCCGGGCGGCCGTTCTGCGCGAGGAACTCCTGCACCTTCGTGGCTGCCAGTGATGTAATAGTAAGCATTTGTCGCTTCTCCTAGAATTCTCGATTGCCGGGTTCCCGAGATACCCATTGCCCGATCTAACTCGCAGGCAGTGGATTCTGAAAACCTGACCAAAACACTCAGGTATCGCTAGTATAGGCCGGCCGCGAAAAGCGTGTCAACTCGAATCGGGTCGAATCGGGTCGAAATCGGGTCGAATCGGTCGAACCTGCGCATTATGGCTCGTCGGGATGGGTTGACAACCCGCGTGAGCCTTTCTTACCATAAACGGTTCTCACTTCTTGAAAGAGAAACAACAGAAATGGTGGAAAGACTCGGTCTCTACGATCTCCATGCGCATACGACGACATCGGATGGAAAGCTGACTCCGACGGAGTTGGTACGATTAGCGAAAGCTCAGGGGTTGAAGGCGCTGGCGATTACGGACCACGACACCGTTGAAGGCATTGCTGAGGCCAAGCGCGAGGCCGATGGAGTCCGCCTCGAAATCGTGGCCGGCGTCGAAGTGAGTGCGCATTTTGGAGACGCGCCGGTGCACATCTTGGGCCTCTTCGTGAACGAACACGACCCCGAGCTCAATGGGTTTTTCGTCGAGGCGACTCGGTGCCGTGTGGACCGAGTCCGCCTGATGTGCCAGAAGCTCCGAAAGCTGGGATGCGACATCGATGCTGATGCTGTCATCGCGAAGTCGAGCCATGGAACCGTCGGGCGGCCGCACGTAGCGGAAGTGCTCATCGAATCCGGTCAAGTGGCGGATATAGCGGAGGCCTTCGGCCGTTATCTCGGGGAAGACGGGCCCGCTTTTGTCGGCTACGACAAAGTGACGCTCGAGAACGCCGTCGATCTCATTCGACGCGCCGGTGGTATCGCGTCGTTGGCGCATCCAGGCCTTCTCGCAGACGACACGCCCATCCCGGACATGGCCGCGTCTGGGCTTCATGCTCTCGAGGTCTATCACTGCGATCACACGCCCGAGAAGGTCGCGCGCTACGAGAGACTCACTGAGGAGCTAGGACTTCTCAAGACCGGCGGCTCGGACTTCCATCGCCAAATCGGCGATGACCCGCCGCGTCTTGGTTGCAGTGAGCTCACCGAAGAAGCGTTCGAGAAGCTCCGCTCCGCGGCGCAATGAGCGAGCATCGCGTCGCCGCTCTCGAGGATGTCCCCGAGGGAACGAGCGTCGCGGTCGACATCGGAAACAAGCGCATCGCGATCTTTTGTCACGGCGGACGCTATTTCGCCCTCGACGAGACCTGCCCACATCGCGGCGGTCCGCTTCACCTAGGCACGCTCGAGAACGGAATCGTCGTGTGCCCGTGGCACCAATGGCAGTTCAACCTCGAAAGCGGCTGCTCCCCCGTAAACCCCCTCTCGAAAGTCCAAACCTACGCCGTCCGCATCGCCCGCGACGCCATCTGGATAGCGCTCTAAGGGCCCGGGCAAGAATAACTTCTTAATATTGATCTTTTCTTGCTCTAATCCTCGTAGGTAGCTCGCAAGCTTTGGCGGACGGCTTCGAGGGTTCGGTCGAGGTCGTCTTGCTCGTGCGCGAGTGAGACGAAGAGCGCTTCGAATTGGGATGGCGGTAGGTGTATGCCGGCCTCGAGCATGTTGCGGAAGAAACGGGCGTGGTTTCTCGTATTGGAGCGCGTGGCTTGCTCGAAATTCGTTACTTCGCCTTCGGTGAAAAAGAGCGTCATCATCGAGCCGACGCGGGTCAAAGCTAGAGGCAAGCTGAGCTCCTCGAGGATGTTTCGGATTCCGGTCTCGAGGAGCCCGGAGGTGGATTCTAGGCGTTCCCACGCGTTCGAGGTTTCCAGGGCTTCGAGCTGCGCGAGACCCGCGCTCATGGCCAGCGGATTGCCCGACAACGTTCCAGCTTGATAGACAGGGCCCGCCGGCGCTATCTGCTCCATGAGCTCGCGGCGTCCGCCATAGGCGCCGACCGGAAGGCCGCCGCCAATCACTTTGCCGAGCGTCGTGAGGTCGGGCGTCACGCCGTAGAGCTCCTGAGCGCCGCCGCGGCTGACGCGAAAGCCCGTCATGACTTCGTCGAAGATCAAAAGAGCACCGTGTCTGGTCGAAAGCTCACGCAGGCCTTCGAGAAAGCCTTTTGCGGGCGGCACGACGCCCATGTTGCCGGCGACGGGCTCGACGATCACGGCGGCGATCGCGTCGGGCTCGGCTGTGAGCACGCGCTTCACAGAAGCGAGGTCGTTGAACGTGGCCGTTCTGGTCAAAGAAGCGAGCGCCGCGGGGACACCCGGGCTGTCGGGAACGCCCATCGCCAACGCTCCGGAGCCGGCCTTGATGAGAAACGAGTCGCCGTGGCCGTGGTAGCAGCCTTCGAACTTGAGTATCCCGTCACGGCCCGTCGCCGCGCGCGCGAGACGGATAGCTGAGAGCGTCGCTTCGGTGCCGGAGTTCACCATACGGACGACGTCCACGGAGGGGACGAGCTCGGTGACTCTCTTCGCCATCTGCACTTCGAGGGCGGTCGGTGCACCGAACGCCGTTCCGCGGTCGAGCGCTTCGTTCAAAGCCGCGACGACACTCGGGTGACGATGTCCGAGGATGAGCGGGCCATAGGCGCCGATGTAGTCGATGTATTCCTGGCCGTCCTCGTCCGTGATACGACAGCCCCGACCTTCGCGGATGAATCGCGGGGCCATCTCGATGCCGCGAAACGCACGCACCGGCGAGTTGACGCCGCCCGGCATGTATCCGGTGGCCTCCTGGAACAGCTCTTCGCTTTTGCTCATTTAACCTGCTAGCTTCGAGAAATGGCCGCGGATGGCGTCGACGAGGCCCGCGGTCGTGTAGTGTTTCGCTTCGATCGTCGGCTCGACTCGTTCCGCTCGCAGTGCGGCGCTGGTGATCGGACCGATGCTCGCGGAGACGGTTCGCGCTCGAACGGCCTCATCCGCGCCGTCGAAAAACGCACGCACCGTCGAGCCCGACGTGAAGGTCACGGCGTCCACGCTGCCTTCGCGGACGAGCTTCACCGCGTGCGCGATTTCTTTCGTCGCCGGCAGCGTGCGATAGACGCCGACGACGTCGACCGATGCTCCGGCGGCGCGCAATAGATTGGGCAACGTTTGTCTCGCGATCTCCGCGAGAGGGAGCAGGAATTTTTGCCCCTTCACGTTCGTGTGCTCCGCCAAGGCTTCGAAGACGGCTTCAGCGATGGAGCGCTCCGGGATGACTTCCGCGCGAGCACCGCGCTCGGCGATGGCTTCCGCCGTCGCGGGGCCGATCGCGGCGTAGCGCAGTCCCGGCATCGCGCCGGCACGCTCGTAGAAGACTTCCAGGCCGTTGACGCTCGTGAAAACCATCCAGTCATAGCCGTCGATACGAGCGAGCACCTCGTCCAGTGGCGCCCAGCTTTCTGGCGGCTCGATGCGAATCGCCGGCGCGTGAACAACCTCTGCGCCTAGAGCTTCGAGCCTCGCGACTAGGGTTGCCGCCTGGCCTGCTGGGCGCGTCACGACGACGCGCCGCCCAGCCAGGATCTTTTCGTCATTCATCAACTTCCGAACGTTCTTGGATGATCGCCAAAGCGCCGGCCGCGAGCATATCTTCAGCGAGCGCGAGCCCGATCTCTTGCGCGGCGGCGACCGGGCCGCGCCTCTCCCGCTTCTCGTAGCGGTGGCCATCGACCGCACCCACGAAGCCGCGAAGGCGAAGCTCTCCCGCTTCGATCTCGCCATAGGCGCCAATCGGGACTTGGCAACCACCTTGAAGACGGCCGAGAAAGGCGCGCTCTGCACGGACGGCGCTCTCGGATGCCGGGTGGTTCAGCTCTCTGAGCCGATCTCGAAGCGCGTCGTCGTCGCGCGTTTCGAGCGCGAGCGCCCCCTGACCGACGGCCGGAATCATCTCGTCGAAGGAGAAATAAGACCTGATGCGCGCCTCGAGCCCCAAACGCACGAGCCCAGCGCCGGCGAGCACGATGGCTTCCCAGGACGAGGCGTCGAACTTGGAGAGTCGCGTCGGCACATTTCCCCGGAGATCTTCGATGTGGAGGTCCGGCCGCGCGGCGAGAAGCTGCGAGCGCCGTCTCAAACTTCCTGTCGCCATCTTTGCTCCGTCGGGTAGCGAAGCCAGGCTGTCCGCGCTCCGGCTCACGAGCGCGTCGCGCGCGTCGAGCCTTTTCGTCGTTGCGGCGAGCGCGAGCCCTTCGGGGATCTCGGAGGGCATGTCCTTCATGCTGTGGACGGCGAGATCGATCCGCTCATCGAGGAGCGCGGACTCCATCTCCTTGATGAAGAGTCCAGCGCCTCCTACTTGGTTGAGCGGCCGATCGGTAATGCGGTCTCCTCGCGTTTGGATGAGGACGAGCTCGGCTTCTCCTCCGAGCGAGGCGATGATCGAACGGCTTTGGATGAGCGCCAGCTCGCTCTTGCGACTTCCGACACGTAGGGGGCGCATCAGTATCCGTGGTCAGTGATCAGCGCTTCTTCTTTGAGTCCTCGCCGGGGCGTTCGAGGTCGAACGCCTCGTAAAGGGTGTCGATGCGCCGCGCACCGAGCTCGCCTGAGTTGCTCCAGTCGCGCACGTGGTTCATTAGCGGGTGAAGAATTTTGTTGACGAGGCTCTCGGTCAAAAGATCGACTTGCTCGCGATCGTCACGGCAGAATTTTTTCCTATGGCGCTCGAGCTCTTGTTTGCGCAGGGCTTCGACGCGCTCGCGGATCTTCTTGATAACGGGCGTCGCGGCGAGCGAGCTCCGCCAGGAGGCGAAGCTCTCGAGCTCTTGCTCGACGATGGCCTCGGCTTTCGGGGTCTCCTCTCGGCGTTTCTCGAGATTGCGATCGACGAGCAAGTTCATATCGTCGAGATCGTGCAGAAACACGCCGTCCAAATCGGCGATGCTGCTCTCGAAATCGCGAGGCAAGGCGATGTCGATGACATAGATCGGGCGGTTGCCCCGCCGGTTCACGATGAGCCGCATCGTCTCGCGGGTCACGATGGGCGCCGTCGCGCCCGTGGAGCTGATGACGATGTCAGCGTCGGCCAAGCACTCTTCGAGGCGGTCGAGCGGCGCGGCGTTGCCGCCAATCTGGCGCGAAAGCTCTTCCGCTTTGCTGTAGGTTCGGTTGGCGATGACGAGCTGGCGCACGCCGCGCTCTACCATATGGCGCGCGGTGAGAGCTCCCATCTCGCCAACCCCGATGAGGAGCACTTTGCGCGTTTTGAGGTCCTCGAAAATCTTGCCCGCGAGCTCGGAAGCTGCGCTCGCCATCGAGACGGCGCCGGCGCCGATGGCGGTCTCGTTGCGTACACGTTTGCCGACGCTCACCGCAGATTGAAGGATACGGTTGAGAACGATGCCGCAGGCGTGGCTTTCGAGCGAGAGCTCGTGGGCGCGCCGCACTTGTCCCAGGATCTGCGATTCGCCGAGAACGAGCGATTCGAGGCCCGCTGCGACCCTCAACAAGTGCCGCACGGACTCGTTGCGCGTGAGCGTATAGGCGTAGCCCGGATGGGATTCGAGGTCGACGTGCTTTTTTTCCACGATCAGGTTGCGGATGTACATTTCCGCGGCGCCGTTATCCGTCGAAAGCCCGTAGAACTCGGTGCGGTTGCACGTCGAGAGTAGGAGCGCTTCCGAGAGCGTCTCCTCTGCGTGGGTGTGGGCAAGCACGTCGAGGATCTCCTCCTCGGAGAAAGCTACGAGCTCGCGCACGTCGATCGGCGCGCTACGGTGGTTCATCCCCACGACGATGAGATCCATCAGACGAACTCGTGAAAGCGGGTAAAGACGAGGTTCACGACGACCAGTGAAAAGAGGATGATGGCGAATCCCGCGATCGAAGTAAAGGCAACCCGCTTGGCCGACCATCCCCAAAAACGACTCGCCGCAACGCAGAGACCGTAAATGAGCCAGGCGACGAACGTGATCATGAGCTTTGGATCCCAGCTCCAATAGGTCCCGTAAACCCTCACGAGCAATGCGAGTCCGCCCGCCATGGCGATGGTGAGAAAGACGAGACCGAGCGTGGCCGAGCGATAAGTAAAGCTCGACATGACTTCGAGTGAAGGTAGCTGCTTGTAGATGAGGCCAAAGCGGTGCTTCTTGATGTCGTAAAAGAGCATCAGATAGAGCAGGCCGTAGACCGCGGAGATAGCCATCCCCGAATAACCGAGAAGCGCAGTTGTCACATGGAGAATGAAGGCGGGCTCCCAGAGGAGATCGCTGAAGCTCTCCGGCGCTTCCACGAAGGCCGAGGAGATGGTTTGAAAAACGAAAACGATGCCGACTATAAAAAACCCGGTCGTCCGCACGCCGATGCGCGACTCGATGATCAGATAGAGTGCGATGACAGAGAAGGCGAGTACCGAGAACGCTTCGAAAACGGTCGCGATGGGAAAGTGGTGGTAGGTTATCGAGCGCATTACGAGGTAGATAGCGTGCGCGCCCACCGTGACGCGGAGCAAGTGTTTCGCGGTCTTTTCCGCGAAAGGGTCGTTGCGGAAGAACAAGAGAGCGTAGTCGGCCCACAACAGCGCGTAGAGCGTCGGCAGGATTATGTTCTGAGCCTGAATCCCACTTTCCATAATGTCAGTCACACTATAACAAGCCCGATTCCAATTTGCGGCCAGCGCCGGCGGGGCGCCCGATTAGTCTAGTCTGAGTCTACCGTTACGCTTTTTCTTGATACTGATCTTTTTGCTCTTTCTTCTTTTCTCAATGTTGCTTTTCCAGCGCTTATTCGTGGCGTTTGACAGCGGTGATAGGATTGGCGGCACATTTAATTTGGGTGTGGCTCTTTTGGAACCGCGAGAATCGCCCATTTTCTCAGTGATCTAACCGTCCAACGGTCACTCGTCGTGAGGTTGGTCAGAGGATAACGGAATTTACTCTGGTTGTGGACCCTGAGCGGTGTCACTTTTTGCTGGACATTCGTCCCGGCGTTCGCTACGGTAGTTGTGGCAAGTAGGAAATGGGTACGAGCGGAGCGAATTTCAGCGGCAGGCGATTCAGTTCATCGGAGCTGAGCTTGATCCAGGAATTGGTCGAGAGCTGTGGCGGTCTGAGCCGGATGGAACTGGCGCGAACGGTGTGCGAGTTGCTGGATTGGAAGAGGCCGACCGGAAAGTTGAAAGCGCGGGAGTGCCGGGAGTTTCTCGAGCGGCTGGAAGGCGAAGGTCGCCTGGAGCTTCCGGACAAACGCCCGGGTAAGCCGGTCGGGACACGAACCCGAATACCGCAAACCGAGCGTGGCGAGCCGTCTGAGCCGTTGGAGGGAGAGCTGAGCGAGATTCAGCCTGTGGTGTTGGAAGTGGTGCGGAGTGACGAGCAGCGTCTTTTGTTCCGGGAGCTGGTGGACCGGCATCACTACTTGGGCCACGCGGTTCCCTTTGGCGCTCATCTGCGCTATCTGGTGTACGCATCGGCGCCGGCACGGGTGGTGGGCTGTGTGCAGTTGTCGAGTCCGGCGTGGAGGATGGCGGCACGAGATTTGTGGATTGGATGGGACGATGCCACGCGCGGGCGGAACCTGCAGCGAGTGGTTAACAACAGCCGCTTTCTGATCCTTCCCTGGGTGCGGGTGCAAAACCTCGCGAGCAGGGTGCTATCCCTGATGGCGCGACAGCTTCCATGCGAGTGGCACAGCCGCTATGGGGTGGAGCCCTTGCTGTTGGAGACCTTGGTGGATCACAGCCGCTACCGCGGCACCTGCTACCGGGCTGCGAACTGGATCGAGCTTGGAGTGACGACGGGGCGGGGGCGGATGGACCGCGAGCACCGTCGTCACGGCGCAAGCTCGAAAACGGTGCTGGTCTTGCCTCTGGTGAAGGACCCTCGCCGGGTGTTGCGGGAGAGCTGAGAGATGGCACTTTCTGCGTTCGAACTGTGCGAAGAGACGTTCGGGATGTCGAGGGACGATCTCGAGTCGATCATCGCGTTTCTACGTTCTGCCGAATCGAGGCAGATGAGCCACAGCGACGTGGAGAAGCTGGTGCGCGAGAGGAGCTACGAGCTTTCGCGTAAGTTGTTCCAGGCCCATGTCGACTCGCGCGGTCCCGGCGAGGCGGCGGCTCCGGTCCGAGGTGCGGATGGAGTGGAAAGGGACCAGGAGCGAATCCACGAGCGCGGCCTGACGACGATCTTCGGGGAAATCCGTGTCAAACGTTTCGGTTATGGAGCCGAAGGTGCAGATAGCCTGCATCCGTTGGATGCCGAGCTGAACCTCCCCCGTGAGCGTTACTCGTTCGAGCTGAGGCGGACGGCGGCAGTAGAGGTGTCAAAGGGAGCGTTCGACGAGGCGGTGGCGAGCCTTGGCCGCCACACTGGGGCGAAGGTTGGAAAGCGCCAAGTGGAGGAGCTGGCGGGTCGTGCGGCAGAGGACTTCGACGCCTTCTATGGGCAGCGCGCTCCACCGGCAGGCGATCGCAGCGCCTCGGTGCTGGCGATCACGGCGGACGGCAAGGGCGTTGTGATGCTACGCAAAGACCTGCGTGAAGCCACCAAGAAGGCGGCCGAGAAAGGCTCGCGGCGACTAGGCAAGCGGCTGACCAAGGGAGAGAAGCGGAACCGAAAGCGGATGGCCACGGTCGCGGCCGTTTATACGGTGGAGCCCTTCGTGCGCCAACCAGAAGACGTGGTTCGTGTGCTGGCACCAAGCGACGAGCGAGAGAAAGACAAACGGCCTCGCCCCCAAGACAAGCGTGTCTGGGCGAGCCTAGCCAAAGAGCCCGAGGAGGTTCTCGAAGAGGCGTTCGCGGAAGCCGAACGACGAGATCCCTCACACCGCAAGAGTTGGGTCGCCTTGGTCGACGGCAACGCCACCCAACTGAAGATCCTGCACAAGCTGGCTGGCCAGCACCATGTCGAACTCACCATCGTGCTCGACTTCATCCATGTCTGTGAGTACGTGTGGAAGGCTTCGCTAGGCTTCTACGAGGAGACCGAGCCCGCCCGCCAAGTGTGGGTCCAAGAGCGGTTGCTTCGCATCCTGCGCGGTGAGGCCTGCCTGGTGGCGGCGGGGATAAGACGTAGCGCCACCCGACGAAAGCTGACGCCCGACAATCGGGAGAATGTGGATCAGTGTGCTGACTATCTGCTCAATCACGCCTCTTATCTGCACTACGACGAGTGCCTCGCCGCTGGATTCCCGATCGCTACCGGCGTGATCGAAGGCGCCTGCCGCCACCTGGTCTCGGACCGCATGGACCTCACCGGAGCGCGTTGGTCCCTCGCTGGCGCCGAAGCCGTGCTGCGGCTTCGCGCTCTCCGCTCCAGCGGAGACTTCGATGAGTACTGGCGCTTCCACGAGCAGTGCGAGTACGAGCGCAACCACGCCTCGCGCTACGCCGACGGCAAGGTCGTCCCCGTCAAAGGCCGCCACCTCAAGCGCGTCAAGTGAGATGAGCCCTTACCACTATGAGACATGCCAAACTCACCGTTCCAAAAGAGCCGCACCCATTTAATTTTCTAGCAGAAGAAGGAGATCCGTCATGCCGCAAAGACTGTTCTTCTGCGTTCTCGTCATTTGGGGGGGATTCGGCGCCGGGTGCTCGTCACGGCCGGCCCCGGACACTGGCGTTCTGCGCGTGGCGATCAACCGCGAGCCCACCACGTTCAATAGTCTGCTTGCCGCGGACGTCACGACGCAAATCGTTACAGACCAGCTCCACGCGCCGCTGATACGGCTGAACCAGGAGACCCAGGAAATGGAGCCGGCGCTCGCCGAGTCCTGGGAATTCTCTGAAGATGGAAAGACGCTGGTGTTTCGGCTGAAGCGGGGCCTGCGTTTTTCGGACGGCGAGCCTTTGACGGCGGCGGACGTCGTGTTCACGTTCCGTGTCTTGAACGATCCCGAAGTCGCGAGTCCCCTCGTGGACACCGCTCAGATCGACGGCGAGCCGATCGTGGCCGAGCTCATCGATGACGTGACCGTCGCCTTCCGGTTGCCGCGGCGGACGGCAACCGTCGATCGCATCTTTGACAGCATCCGCATCCTTCCCGAGCACCGGTTGGCCGAGAGTCTTCAGAACGGGACGCTCGCGCGGGACAGCGGCCTCGGCGTGAGCGTTGACACTATCGTCGGGCTCGGGCCGTTTCGGCTCCGAGACTACGAAGTAGGGCAGCGCATCGTGCTCGAGCGTAATCCGTATTACTGGAGATCGAGAAAAGAGGAAGTCTATCCCCGGCTCAGGGGGCTCGTTTTCGATGTCGTCCCCGATCGCAGCACGCGTGCGTTGCGACTCTCTGCCGGAGAGATCGATCTTCTGGAGCGTATTTCACCCGAATCGTTCCGAGCCCTCACGATCGAGAGCCCGCCGTCGCTCAAGCTCGAGGATCTAGGCCCCGGAATGGTGTCTGAACGGCTTTGGTTCAACCTCAATCCTGACAGCCCCATCGAGAGCTATAAGAAGCGGTGGTTCGCGGATGTGCGTTTTCGGCGGGCTTTTTCTCTCGCCATTGACCGCCGAGGGCTTGCTCGCATGGTCTATTTTGGACTTGCCTCCGCGGCGAGCGGGTCCGTCTCCCCGGCGAACCGGTTCTGGCGCAACACGAGCATCGCGACGACGGAGCGGGATTTGGACGAGGCGCGCCGTCTCCTGACGGTGGCGGGTTTCCGTCTACGCGATGACGGGCGGCTTTTGGATCGCGATGGCAACCGCGTAAAGCTGACGATCGTTACGACAACCGGTAGCAACGAGCGGCAGCGGGCCGGGGCGTTCATCCAGGAGGATTTGAGTGAGCTCGGCATCGAAGTCACGCTTACGCCCTTGGAAGGTGGCGACCTTCTCGCTCGCGTGACGGGGAGCTACGACTACGAGGCTTTCCTGCTCGGGATCACACAAACAGATCCGGATCCGTCAGCGGAGATGGCGCTGTGGCCGTCGCGAGCACCGCTTCACCTTTGGCATCCGTTGCAGCCGGAGCCGGCGACGGCGTGGGAAGCGCGCATCGACGAGCTCATGGAGGCTCAAATGGCGGCGCTCGACCTCGAGCAGCGGAAAGCGTGCTACTTCGAAGTCCAAACCATCGTCGCCGAGCAACTTCCCATTCTCGACCTCGTTGTGCCTCATGCCCTTTTGGGCGTTCATCGACGCGTGCAAAACGTGCGAGCGACGCCGTTCGGGCATCCACTTTGGAACAGCGACGAGCTCTCGCTCGATCGTGGTGAAAGCACCACGTGGCGAAAACCCCGTGATATAGGTCACTGAATGACTTTCAAAGCGGGAGTATTTTGCAGTCGGTTCATCCAACTACAAATTGATTTTTGGCGGGGGCAAGGAGGTGCCCAAGGATAACGCAAGCGCAGGGTTGGTTCCTCACGGCAAAGTCAAGTTTGGAAAGCGATCATTCACTTTCTTATTCTCTTTTATGTCCGCTTTGCCGGGGCCCTAAAGCCCTTCCGCTACATCGTTATCTCGCCTGAAATCCCGAATTTCTGAGTCCCGTGTGTGGCTGCCCGTGTGTCGGGCCAAGGGGTCGCGCACTTAATCACGACAAGAGGAGGTGTCCAAATGAACGGTATTCTATGGGCGTAAATTTCAATACGCAAATAATAATTAAATAATCACTTCATCAATTTCATAGATTACTTGGGAGAAACATCATGGATAACGTACAAGACGTATTGACGGTAGAAGAGCTCGAAGAGCGCACCGCGCCCGGAATGATCGTAGTTTTGTAGTTTACTTATTGAATTCCAAGTCCCCTCCAAATTTCTGTATCAGGAGGCCAATGGGGAGCGGTCTCCTGAACCTTCCTCTTTTCACACCGTAACTTGGTCATTGACCCAGTCCGTATATTTATGGTATTTTGCATCGTTCTTGAGTCCAAATTTCAAAACGTATGGCTGCGGAAATGGGTTGGGTTAACGGAATTTTTACCCGCACTCTTCTGCCTTTTTCATAGTTCAGCGTTCAGCCCAGCAGGTGCCACCCTGCAGATTCGAACCGGAGCCACTTTTGGACTTGCGTAAAGGACCCGTCGGGGTCCGAGCTTTTGCATACGCCACCAGTACGATTGGTGCGGCTGTGCTCGCGTGGGCGATCCTGTCCAGCGGTGAGCTCGTCAACTCACTTTCGCTGTCCGAAGGCGTCGCTCTAATCGGCGTGCTGAGCGTCGCGTGTTTGAGTGCACGTTGGGTGGTTCGCGTGCCGCGTACCGATAACTACATGGCGGTGGCGGACTCACTGATGCTCGCGGTGACGATGATTTACGGGATCGTCGCCGGCGTTCTCGCGAATGGGATTTTTTACCTCGTCGGGTACTGGTCGGCGACTCGGCCCGTCGCTCCGGACCAGCCGCGAACCCGCCACTTGTGGAACGACCTTCAGGCGGCGTTCAATATGGGCGCGGGTGCGATCTACGCTTTCGTTTTCGGCAAAGTCTTCTTCTGGGCGATCCCCGATGGTGCCGAGCACTCGATCGGCGCCGCGGAGCTCATCATCCCTGTCGTGTTGATGGCAAGTGCTTATTTTCTCATCAACAGCTTCTTGACGGATGCGGTCCAAGTCCTGGCCGGCCGCGGCACGTTCGGTCATCTTTGGCTTCAGAACCTGCCACTCGTGCCGCTCTATTTTCTAGCTTCGTCGGGAGGCGCGGCCATCGTCTACCTGTTCCACGCCGTCGCGGGGCCCTGGTCTTACGTCTTGGCGCTTCCGATCCTCATCGTGGCGTATTACGCACACCTTTTCTACAACGACAAATACGAAGAATTGTCGCGCGTTCACAAGCAAACCCTGGAAGCTTTCGCGTTTTGCATCGATGCGATGGAGCTCCACACCGATTTCAAACATCACACCTATACCCATATCCAGCGGACGCAAGTGCTTACTCTAGGCCTGGCTCGCGAGCTGAGGGTGGATGAGACGACCTATGAAGGGCTCCGCTACGCTTCAGTGCTGCACGATGTCGGCAAGATCTCGATCCCGTCCTACATCCTGCACAAGCCGACACGCTTGACCGAGCGCGAGTTCCAGAAGATGAGCACGCATCCCGCGGTCGGCGCCCAGATTCTCTCTTCCATTGATTTTCCGTTCCCAGTCGTCGAGATCGTGCGCCACCATCACGAGAACTGGGACGGCACAGGATACCCGGACAGGCTCAAGGGTGCGGCCATCCCGCTAGGCTCGCGCATTCTTTCGGTGGCCGACTGTTACGAAGCGTTGACCGCGCAGCGCGTTTACCGGCGCTCGCTCAGTCGCGACGCGGCGATCGCCATCATGAAGCGTGAGAAGCACAAATTCGATCCCGTCGTATTCGAGCGCTTTCTCGACGTGATCCCGAAGCTCCAGCGGGAGCTGAAGTCGATCGAGGTGCGCTCGCTCTCGGAGCCGATGGAGCATAGGGATAAGAAACGCGCGCCCGATGTTGTCGGGACGTCGAAGGCCGCGACGCTAAGCAACTCGATCTCCGAGCCACAGCAGGAGATTTTCACCTTGTTCGAGATTCTCCAGAACATCGGCAACTCCCTGTCCCGCACCGATACGCTCACCATTCTGGCGTCCAAGCTCGAAAAGATCGTGCCCTTCACGACGCTGGTCATCTATCTCGCCGACGAAAGGACGGAAGAGCTCAGGCCGGCGCATATCGCAGGCCAGCACAAAGAAGCTTTCTCCGAGCTTTCGATCGAGATGGGCACTCGCCTTGCGGGCTGGGTGGCTGCCAATAACCGATTTCTCTACAACGTCCACCCCGGGCCCGACACGATGGCTCTATCCGAGGAGATCAAGAGCCTCTATGCGAACTCTCTTCTCGCGCCGCTCGTTCACGAGGATCGCCGGCTCGGAACGATCGCCCTCTACGTTGCTGGCGACGAACGCTTCACCGACGACCATATCCGGCTCATGGAAATCGTCTCCAACCGGACCTCGATTGCCCTTTTCAACGCCACCCGCTTCGAAGAAACACAAGAGGACGCTTTCACCGACCGGCTGACGGGGCTTCCCAACTCGCGCTTTCTATACATCTTTTTCGAGCAGACGCTGTCCGAAGCGAAACGCTACGGTGAGCCGCTTACGGTCATAGAGATGGACCTCGACGATTTCAAGAGCGTGAACGATCGACACGGCCACCACACCGGTGATCGCTTCTTGAAGGAGGTCGGCCGCATCTTGAAGGGCCACATGCGAGACGCGGATGTGCTCGTGCGCTATGCAGGTGACGAGTTCATCGCGGTCTTGCCAAAGACCACCTACGAGCAGGCGCGGCTGTTCTCCTATCGTCTGCAGGAAGCCGTCGGGGAGACGGAGCTCGACGTTGGGATTGGCTCGATGCTAAAAGTCGGCATCTCGCTCGGTCTCGCTTCCTATCCCGCAGCGGGGCAGGACCTCGAGTCCCTGTTGATGGCTGCGGACAAGAACATGTACGAGGACAAAGCTCGCCGCAAGAGACGGCGCGGCGGGGGCACTCCGGCCGCCGACAGCTATCAGCCGAGCTTGTTCGAGTCCGAAGAGCTCCAGAGCCAGGCGAAAAACTAGGACTAGTCGCCCGCGCTCTGCTGAGCGGGACTCTTGAGCTGAGCGGCGATCGCGTCGCGCTTCTGATCCTCTTCGACTTCGGGCTCGAAGCACCGCCGGCAACGCGCTTCGTAAGCGCCGGCACCCCCGACCACCACGCGATCTTTCGACGCGACGAGCCGCTGCGTCTGGTTCGCGGGGCTTCCGCAGCGCATACAGATGGCGAGAGTTTTGGTAATGTACTCGGCCACCGCGAGCAGCTGCGGCATGGGCTCGAAAGGTTGCCCCAAATAGTCCGTGTCCAAACCTGCGACGACGACCCGCTTCCCGCTATTGGCGAGCTGATTACACACTTCGACGAGTGTCAGGTTGAAGAACTGCCCTTCGTCGATGCCGATGACCTCGGTCCGATGATCGAGCTTTTCGAGGATCTCATCCGCATGCTCCACGAGCTTAGCGTCGATGCGCATATCGCTATGGGAGACGATGTGCTCCTGGCTGTAGCGCTCGTCGATGAGGGGCTTAAAAATCTGAACTCGCTGCCGCGCGATCTGTGCCCGACGCAAGCGGCGGATGAGCTCTTCGCTCTTGCCGCTGAACATGCTGCCCGTGATCACTTCGATGCAGCCGGGATGGGAACGAAAAACGTCCATGTTTCTAAACATGCTCCTTACTTCTATAGGCCCCCGCATTATAGAACGGCGCGAGCGCATGCAGCATCGAGTGTACGAACGCTGCCTTGCGACTCACCATCCCTTGCGTGAGCAGGCCGAACGTTCCTTCATGTCCCGCCACGTCCCGCCGCTCGAAATAGCGATTCGCAGCGGCGCCGAGATCTTCACGGTGCACGAGGACGGCCGCGGAAAGCTCGTCGGGGAGCGGGATTGAGCCGCTTCCGCCGAAGAAACCGCGATTGCCGTCAGTGGCAAAGGACCACGATTCGAGAAAGGCGGCGCCGGTGTGCACGATGATGCCGCCCTCGAGCCCGATGCTCAGGGCTGGTGTGATGCCTTCGCCCTCGAGGAGCTCAAATGTTCTCCGCGCGCGATTCTTCGCGCCCCGCATGGTTTCCTCGGTCGAAGTCGGTGTGGACGAAGCCCCGGAGGGGACTTGGCGCGGCTCGAGGCCGAGCTCGCCCGGCAGGAAATCCGGAAAACGCTGGCGCAGCTCGCCCAACACGAGCTCGACTGCGTCGAGCTTGGGCCGACGCGTCGTCCCCACCGCAACCACGATGGCTCGCGAAGGCGGGCTCATTCGATGATGAGCTCCAGCCCGCGCGGCGCGACGTTGTAGTCGAGCACCGAGCCGCCTGCTTCGGCAACGGCCGCGCTCACAATCGAACGCTTGCCTTCGGGAACAGCGAGGATCATGCAGCCCCCACCACCTGCCCCGCACACTTTCTCGGCCGTTACGCCGGCCTCGCGCGCCGCGGCGATGATGGTCTCGAGCTCGGGACTGGACACTGCCGGGGCCATCTCGCGTCGCGCTTGCCAGTCTTCGCCGATGAGCACGGCCACGCGGTCAAGGTCCCCGTCGACGAGTGCGTCGCGCACCGCCGCCGCCGTGCGACCGCTACGTTCCACCGCGGCCGTCGTCGTCGGGTCCGACTCGAAGAATCGCTTCACGACCTCCCAGTTCGTCGCGCCCGAGCGGTGAGGCTGATGCGAGTAGGCGAGAAGGAACCGCTCGCGGAAGGCGCCAGCGTCGATCGGAAGTGGCTCACGCCGGTGGCGGAGCTTTTCCCACCAGAGGCACATGGCGCCGCCGAAAACCGGTGGGTAGTGGTCTTGCGCGCCCGTAGGCATGCGAAGAAGCTCGACTTCGACGTCCTTCACGAGCTCGATGAGCTCGAGGTTCCCGTAACGAAAGCCGGTGAGGCCATTCAAAGCGCCCGCGATCGCGATCCCGAGAGAAGATGAAGCGCCGAGCCCAGCCTGAGGCGGGGCGTTTGAATGCGTGGTCAGGAGCAGGGGTTTGTCGGGAGCGAAAAACGTCAGCAGCCGGCCCGCGATCTTAGCCCCTTCCATTTCGGCGAGGGCTTCGGTCGAATCGGCCGAGCTCGTGCGCTTCGAGACGCGCTCGCGAACGTGCCATTGCTGGTCCGGTGACGGCTCGACTTCGACCTCTGTGTAGAGGTCGATCGCGAGATTGACCGTCGCCGCTTTCGGGATCAGGAGATAAACGGGCCAGAGATCGATCGTGCCGCCAGAAAGATCGATCCGCGTCGGTGCTCGCGCGCGTAGCGTCATGCTCGCCTATGCCTAGAAAACGAAGCCGACGTAGAAGGCGTAGGTCATTTCGGAGCCGGACTCGAAGCCGCGTTGTAGTTGCAGTTCGAGGCTGAGCGAACCAAGCTCGACGCCGCCGAGAAAGTGAAACCCCATGCTTTTGTCCCAGTTGTTGTCTCCGGCGAGTAGCACGAAAGTGCTGAGGAGACCGATGCCGCCGCCGCCATAAGGCCGGGCCCCGATGGATCCGGACTTGTATTTCACGTTGACGAAGCCGTTGATGGGAACGAGCGTTGCCGTTCTCTCGCTTCCGGCAACGTCCTGGCGGAACGCCGATGACTGAACCTCGAAGCCGACATAGATCGTCTGCGCGAAGTTCACGGCGTAGTCCGAGCCGAAATTCGCGCGCCATCGACCCGCGAACTCGAGATCGCGTGGATGGAAGATGACGCCGCCTCGAACAAAAGCGTCTCCGGCGGACGCGCTCGCCGCGAGACTCAGAAACAGCAGAGCTATTGCGGCGCCTCGCAGCACCACTCTTGTATTCCAATGGTTCATGAGGTTCATGAGCGTCGATTATAACCAACGCTTCGAAGCATCATCAACGTTTTTCAAGTCGGATACTATTCCTCGCCAGAAGAAGAGTAACCATGACGAATCTGGTCCTACGCACGCGCCGCCGGCTCGAGGGTCGAGCCGCCAAGAGCCTCCGGTCGAGCTTGAGGCACGCCGCAGTGCTCCTTCCGATCCTCGTTGGCGATGCCCCCGAGAAGTTTCTTCTGACCAAGCGCTCCGACAAGCTGCGACGTCAACCGGGCGACATTGCGTTTCCGGGCGGCGCGGTCGAGCCGGAGGACCCCACGCCGCTCCATGCGGCGCTCAGGGAAAGCCGCGAAGAGGTCGGCCTTCTGAACGAGCATGTGACGGTGCTCGGGCAGATGGACGAGCGCGCCACGGTCACGGGTTTCCGTATCACGCCCTTCGTGGGCGCCGTCGACGGCCCTTATCCCTTTCGCACGAATCACGAAGTGGACGTTCTCATCGAGGTGCCGATAGAGACTCTTCGAGATCCGGACATCCTCGAGGTCGAGAATCGGCGCATGCCCGACGGCTCGATGCGCGACGTCTACCACTATCATTTCGAAGGTCACGACATCTGGGGGATCACCGGGCAGCTCATCAAAGACTTCCTCGACCTCATCGGCTGAGCCACGCCTTCAAAAACAAAAGAGATCAATAATAAGAAAAAGCGTAACGCAAAGGCGCAAAGGAAAAAAAGTAATGAAAGTACCGCGTACTGCGCCTTCCCAGAGAACCAGCGATAAGAGCGCTTCCTCTCATCTTCTTTTTCTTTCTTTTCTTTGCGACTTTGCGCCTTTGCGTTACGCTTTTTCTTATTATTGATCTCTTCTTGCTTTAACGTCGGTGGCTCGTAAGCTCTGGCGGACGGCTAGGCGCGCTCGGGGCGCAGGCAGTCTTTCGGGTTTTTGTCGACGAAGCCGATGAAGACGGGGTGGCGGAGGCGCGCCTCACGCGTCAGCTCGGAATATTCGATTCGGACGACGAGAGCGGGGCGCAGCCATTCGATGTCCCCCGGGGCGTCGGCCCTGAAGTTTGGCGGCGGCTCTGCTCGCAGGTGCTCGAGCTCGGTTCCGAGTTGGTGCGTGGTTTTGTGGTCGAGGCCACTCCCGGCATTTCCGAGCCAAACGAGCTCTTCGCCGTCATAGGCGCCCAGAACGAGCGACTTCACCCGCCTCGTCCCGCGTTCGCGAACGATACCGACGAGGACGGCGTCGGTGCGGCGTCGCACCTTGAGCTTTAACCAGCTATTCGACCTTTCGCCAACATATCGACTCGAGATCGCTTTGGCGACGATGCCCTCGAGCCCGCGCGCCTCGGCTTCCCTGAAGAGCGCTTTGCCTTGGCCAAGAACGTAGGTGCTCTCGACGATGGGGGAGGGCGGCGAGACGAGGAGCTGAGAAAGAAGTTTCTTGCGCTCGATGAGCGGGCGGTCGAAGAGCGGCTCCCCGTTTCGGTATAGCAAGTCGAAAGCCATGTAGACGACGGGGTGGCGTGAAGCCTTGACCAAGGCAGCGTCGCGCGTCGTTGTTTGTTCCCGAACGAGCACGCGCTGGAAGTCCGGACGGCCCTCTGGATCGAGAACGACGACTTCGCCATCGAGAATGCCGTCGCCAGGCAGAGTTTTTAGACCTTCGACGATTTCGGGATAGCGCTCCGTTGCATCCGTCAGCTTGCGACCTTGAAGCCGTTGGATGCCCTCGCCAAAAAAAGCGAGCACGCGGATCCCGTCCCATTTGATCTCGAACAAATGTTTGTCCGAGTCGAAGGGCGTGCCAGAGCCGGCGAGCATGGCTGCGACTCGGGAATGCAACCAATCACGCATTATGGAATGGCCTGAACGGCTGGGCCGTCGCGCCTATGCGCCAGCGGCCTTTGCGATCTCGCCCGCCTCCGGTGGCGCGAGCTGGCTTTGCTCCAGGCTCGTTTTCAGCGCGTCCATGAGATTGATGACCTTGCCCGTCTCGACCTCGGGAGGGGCCACGATCTCTTTGCCCTCGGCTTTGGCTTTGATGATCTCGAGAAGCTTTTTGCGGTAGTTGTCCTCGAACGCCTTGGGCTCGAACGCCTTGGTGATGGAGTCGATCAGCTGCGAGGCGAGTTGTAGCTCTTCGGGGTTGATCTCGGGTGTCGCCTCGAGCTCTTCGATGCCGGAAAGCGCTCGCACTTCATTGGCGTAATAAAGCGCCGACATGACGAACGCGCGGTCCCGCGGGCGGATCGCGGCCACCTGCTCTTTTCCGTTCATCACGACGCGGGCGAGCCCGATCCGCTCTTTGTCTTCCGCGGCCTGCCGTATGGTGGCGAAGCTCTCCACCGCGACAGGCCCATCAGGCACGATGTAGTGCGAGCCGTGGTAGTAGAGCGGATCGATTTCGCCACGCTCGACGAATTGGACGATGTTGATCGATTTCGTGGATTCGAGTCGGACTTTGGTGAAATCCTCCTCGTCCATGATGACGTACTGCTCTTTTGCGTATTGGTAGCCCTTCACCAGCTCGTCGCTCGAAACGCTGCGTTCACAATTGGGACAGCGCTTGTCTAACTTGATGCGACTGTTGCACTCTTTGTGGATCTGGTTGAAAGAAAGTGATTGAGAACGGGCGGCGGGATAGAGACGGACGGGTATATTCACCAGCGAAAGTTTGAGAAAGCCTTTCCACGTTGGTCGCATGACGCGCTCCTCCGAAAGTCGAGTGTAGAGGTGCTATCGCCAGCGTGTCAAGACGGCCACAAATCGGAGCTCGCCATTCGGGCGCCCGTTGCTCCAGTTGCTATGCAATAATTGCGTAGTCAATGAAATATGAAAAATATGCATGCGACATAATCCTTGAAACAAATCAACTTATGTATGTTTTTGCTGGTATTCATTGAACTATACTAGGGCTGGCACTTGGAGAACACGGTTTGTATCTGCATTTATTGCATATTTGCAATATTTGCCCTCTAATGAGATTAGGCACGAGATTCCTCTAAACGGTTGTATTTAATATGGTTGTCGTCTTGTCGCTAGGTTTGGCACGATAATTGCTCCCTTCCCCGTGATAATGAGGGACAACATGCTTTCATCTTGGCGAAACATCCAGAAGCGAAGACAGCCCCGCTCACCCTTCGGTAATCTCATTGCGCTCATGCAGCGACGGCTTCTAACAGAGCCCGCGAACGTCCGTCTTCGGCACTCGCTCGCATCCCAGCTCGGCCGCGCGAGGCGTTATCCGGAGGCCATCGCAGAGGCGGAGCGGCTCTTCGCGATGTCGCCATCGTTGCCGGAGGCCAAGCGGCTTCTCGTTGGACTCCGCATTCACCGTTTCTTGGGCTTCTAATTGCGGTAGCTACCTTGACCCTTCGAGACCCCGCTTCCGATCGCGTCCTCGTTCTCGACTCCGTGGAGGCGGATAGCATGCGCACGGCGGAATGGTTGGAAGTGCGCGGGTTGAGCGTCGAAATCGCCGCAGACCTGCAGAAGCCGGTGCTTTCCCGCTACGGCCTCATCATCGTGGACATGGACTTGCTCCAAGCCGAGTGGTCTCGCCACTTGTCCCGCCTGAAACGATCCGCGCCCGAGACGGAATTCATTCTCACGACGCAGGCGGGCGAAGGCTCTGTCGAGGCGGCCGTATCGGCGATGCGCGAAGGCGCTTTCGACTACTTGGTCAAACCGCTCGACCCAAACCGGCTTCCCGTCCTCGTGCACAAAGCGCTCGAAAGACGCCGCCTCTCGGGAGAGAACCGCTCGCTGCGCGAACAGCTCTCGCTCAAGGATGAATACGGGAAGGTGGTCGGGAAGAGCCGGCTCATCACTGAAGTCTACGAAGTCGCGAGTCAAGTCGCGGATACGTCGGCGACGGCGCTCCTGACCGGAGACAGCGGTACGGGAAAAGAGCTCGTGGCGAAGGCCATCCACCAGCGAAGCCGAAGACGAGACCGTCCTTTCGTGTCGATCAACTGTGGCGCCCTTCCGGAGGGGCTTCTCGAGAGCGAGCTCTTCGGGTTCGAGCGGGGCGCTTTTACCGGCGCCATCGACGCCAAGCCGGGAAGGTTCGAGCTTGCTGATGGCGGGACGCTGTTCCTCGACGAGGTGGGCGAGATGAGCCCCAAGACCCAGGTCGAGTTCCTGAGAGTGCTCCAGGAGCGAGAGTTCCGACGGCTCGGCGGAGACAAGCTCGTCCGCGTCGACGTGCGCATCATCGCGGCCACCAACAAAGACCTGTTGCAGGAAGTCGAAGCGGGTCGGTTCCGCCAGGACCTTTACTATCGACTCGCGGTCGTGCCCATCCATCTGCCCTCTCTGCGCGAGCGGAGGGAGGACATCCCTCTTCTCGTCGATGCCTTTCTCCAGGAATTCGCCCGAATGAGCGGCAAGCCCGCGAAACGGTTCTCTCGAGCCGCGATGGAAGCGCTATCGCACTACGACTGGCCTGGCAACATCCGGGAGCTTCGCAACGTCATCGAGAGGCTCACGGTCACGGTATATGCAGGCACGATCCGCCCCGAGCACCTGCCTCGGGAAATGGTGCAGGAGGGCGGCACGGGCCGGCAGATTTTCATTCAGCTCGGGACACCGCTTCGCAAAGTCGAAGAGATCGTGATCCGGCGCACGCTCGAAGAGCTCACGGATCATCGGCAAAAAGCCGCGAATATTCTCGGTATCAGCCCTCGAGCGCTGCACTACAAAATCGCGCGCTACGGGGTAGCCCGCAAGCGCGCGGAGCCCGTCCTTGGAAAGCTGTAAACCGTGGAAAAAGTTGAATTTTTGTGCTCTGAACGCTTACGTTCACAAGTTCCTATTTGCTATGATCGCTAACATAGAATGCCGACCGAGATGAGCTGCAACGAGCTCTGCCAATTGGAGACTACATGTCAACCGAGACCGTCGTAGACAAGTCGGAGCCCGACGTCCAATCGAGCATCGTCAACGACTTTTCGATCCAAATCGCCACCATCAACGGATCGGGGAGCCAATCTTCCAACACTGTATTGATGCGCGCCATTTTTCAGATGGGTGTTCCCGTCAGCGGCAAGAACCTGTTCCCTTCGAATATTCAAGGTCTTCCGACGTGGTTCACGATCCGCGCGAGCAAGCACAGCTACATTGCGAGAAAACGCGACATCGATATGCTGATCGCGATGAACCCGCAAACCGCGCGCGAGGACGTGCAGTCCCTGAATCCCGGCGCCGCCGTTGTCTATGAGCAGAGTCTCGGGCTCGACACCGTGAGGGACGATGTGATCTTCTATCCGGTGCCCTTTGCCGAGCTCGCCAAAGACGTGATCCACGAGCCGCGGCTCCGGAAACTGCTCGCGAACATGATCTACGTGGGCGTCGTCGGACATCTGCTCTCGATCGAGCGCGAGGAGATTCAACGCGCCATCTCGAAGCAGTTCAAAGCGAAAGCCAAAGCGGTAGAGCTCAACGTCAAAGCGATCGACGTCGGCTTCGAATATGCCAAGAACAACTTGAAGAAGGCGGATGCATTGCGCGTAGAGCGGATGGACGAGACCGCGGGCAAGATTCTCATCGACGGGAATGCCGCCGGCGCCCTCGGAGCGATGTTCAACGGCGTCACCGTCGTGACGTGGTATCCCATCACGCCGTCTTCGAGTCTCGTCGAATCGCTCATTCACTACATGAAGGATCATCGTATCGACAAAGAGACGGGCAAGGCGACCTTCGCGGTCGTTCAAGCGGAGGACGAGCTCGCTGCGATTGGGATGGTGCTCGGGGCCGCCTGGGCGGGAGCGCGCTCGCTGACCTCGACGAGCGGACCCGGCATCTCGCTCATGTCGGAATTTGTCGGGCTCGGATATTTCGCCGAGATCCCGGCGGTCATTTGGAACATCCAACGCGTGGGACCGTCTACAGGACTTCCGACGCGTACGGCGCAGGGCGACATTCTCAGCACGTATTTGCTTTCCCACGGCGACACCAAACACCTCTTGCTGTTCCCGTCCTCGGTTCAGGAATGTTTCGAGTTCGGCGGCATGTCCTTCGATTTGGCGGAGCGATTCCAGACCCCGGTTTTCGTCATGTCCGACCTCGATCTGGGCATGAACATCTGGATGTCCGACCCGTTCGCTTATCCGGAGCAGCCGATCGACCGGGGTAAGGTGCTGGATGCCGACGAGCTCGAGAAAGTCAGCGACTGGGGCCGTTACAAGGATGTGGACGGCGATGGCATCCCTTATCGCACGCTTCCCGGAACCAAGCACGCTCGCGCGGCTTACTTCACCCGCGGTAGCGGTCACAACGCTGAAGCGGAATATACAGAACGTCCTGACGACTATCTGAAGTTGATGGACCGTCTGCAGCGCAAGTTCGATACGGCGCGCACGCACGTGCCTGCCCCGGTGATCGATGTCGAAGAGCGCGCCGAGATCGGGATCATCGCCTACGGCACGACGCATTGGGCGATCGTCGAGTCCCGCGATCAGTTGAAAAACGAGAACGATCTGATGGTGAGCTACATGCGCCTTCGCGCACTTCCGTTCAACGACGAGCTCGAGGCGTTTGTCGCTCGATACGAGCGGGTCTACGTCGTGGAGCAGAACCGTGACGCTCAAGTAATGCAGCTCATCAAGCTCGAGCTTGCCCACCGCCCGGAGCTTCTCAGCAAGCTCCACAGCATTTTGAATTATGACGGACACCCGATCGACGCGCGATCGGTGACTGAAAAACTCCTCGCAAGCGAGTCCGAGCTTCCTTCGGCCCGACGCTGACGCAACGAGATTGGGAGATAAGACCATGGCAACTACGGCACAACCTGCCGCTCCATTGAAAAGGAAGGTCAACCGCCTGGGGCTCGCGCAAGTGGACTACAAAGGAAAGCCGTCCACGTTGTGCAAAGGCTGCGGGCACGACTCTATCAGCAGCCAGCTCATCAAAGCATTCTACGAATATGGCGTCGAGCCGCATCAGGTGGCGAAGCTCTCGGGCATTGGCTGCTCTTCGAAAACACCTGCCTATTGGCTGAGCCAAAGCCATGGTTTCAACGCCGTGCACGGCCGCATGCCGTCCGTTGCGACCGGTACCGTTCTCGCGAACAGCGACCTCGTCGCCGTCGGCGTCTCCGGCGATGGCGATACGGCGTCGATTGGGATCGGCCAGTTCGTCCACCTCTTGCGCCGGAACCTCCCCATCGTTTACATCGTCGAGAACAACGGCGTTTACGGGCTCACGAAAGGCCAGTTCTCCGCGACCGCGGATCTTGGCTCGACGCTCAAGACGGGCGTTGTGAACGACCTTCCCGCAATCGATCTGTGCGGTCTCGCCGTCGAGCTCGGCGCGACCTATGTGGCTCGGTCCTTCGCCGGTGACCCGAAGCAGGTCGTGACCCTTCTGAAGGGAGCCTTCGCGCATAACGGCACGGCGTTTCTCGACATCATCAGCCCTTGTGTAACCTTCAACAACCACGCGGGCTCGACCAAGAGCTACACCTGGGGGAAAGAGAACGAGGAGATCATTCAGGAAGTGGACTTCGTGCCTTTCTTCGAGGACATCGATGTCGAATATGAAGATGGTGAGACGGCCAATGTGGAGCTCCACGACGGCTCGCATATCATTCTCAAGAAGATCGAGCGCGACTACGATCCGACCGATCGCCGGACCGCGCTCGAGCTGCTCCTGGATTCTGGTGAAAAACAGCAATTCCTCACGGGGCTCATCTATGTCGATACCAAAAAGCCGAACCTCATCGAGCTTTTGAACATGGTCGACGAGCCGCTCGCCACCTTGCCGCTCGACAGGATCCGTCCTCCGCAAAGCGCGCTCGACGAGATCATGGAAGCATTGAAGTGATCAGCATTCAGCATTCAGCATTCAGCATTCAGCATTCAGGATTCAGGATTCAGGATTCAGGATACTCTCGAGGCTGTGGGTGTTGAGCTATGCTGTTACAGCCTAGAGAGAGTTCCTGAATGCTGGATGCTGAATGCTGAAAGAAAAAGACATTCTCGATAAATTGTCGTTGGTGCGGGACCCGGATCTCGGGCGGGACATCGTCTCTCTCGGATACGCTAAGAACATTCGGGTCTGCGCGCCCATTGTGAGCTGCGATATCGAGCTTACGAACCCGGCGAGCGGTGCAAAGGAACGCATCAAAGCCGAAGCTATCAAGGCGCTCCTGGAGCTTCCGGAGATCGATGAGGCCAACGTCAACTTGACGTGGCAGGTGAGCGCCTCGCCCGAAGGGGTTCAGCGCACGTTGCCTGGCGGCCAAGTCGCTCCGGCGCCGCAGAAGCCCGCCGGCGTGAAAAACCTGATTGCGGTGGCGTCCGGCAAGGGCGGTGTGGGCAAGTCCACCGTGGCGGCCAACCTCGCCGTCGCGCTGCACCAAACGGGAGCAAGCGTGGGGCTTCTGGACGCGGACGTCTACGGGCCGTCGCAAGGCACGATGTTCGGGCTCGACCAGCGCGCGGAGGCCGATGAGAACCAACGTTTGATCCCTCTCGAATCGCACGGCGTGCGCATCATGTCCATGGGGCTTCTGACGACCAAGGAAACGCCGGTGATTTGGCGCGGTCCAATGGCGTCGCGGCTCATCCAGCAATTTCTGTCGGGTGTCGTCTGGGGCGAGCTCGACTATCTCATTATCGATTTGCCCCCAGGGACGGGTGACGTCCAGCTCACGTTGACGCAAAGCGTGCCGCTCACTGGAGCCGTGATTGTGACGACGCCTCAGGATGTCGCGTGCACGATTGCCGAGAAAGGGCTGCGCATGTTTCAGCCGGTCCAAGTCCCGGTGCTCGGGGTGATCGAGAACATGAGTTATTTCGTCTGCTCTCATTGCGACGAGAAGACACATATTTTCAGCAAGGGTGGCGGCGAGAGAATCAGCCAGGAGCTCGGCATCCCTTTTCTAGGAGGTATCCCGATCGATCCCGAAGTCGTACGCTCGGGCGACGAAGGCGACCCCATCGTGGCCCGTCAGCCCGATGCGCCCGCGTCAGTCGCTTATCGCGAGATCGCGGCGCGCGTGGCCGCGGCCGTGGCGCGCGCCAACTATGAGAGCACCTCCGCCGTTCGGCCCAAAGAGATCATGGAAGGCGACGGAAAGCTCAAGATCGTCTGGGCCGATGACTCCGAGTCCGTTTTCCCGTTCGACTTCCTCCGCAATCACTGTCCGTGCGCGGTCTGTGTCGACGAATGGACGGGCAAGCGCAAGAGCTTGATTCTGCTCCTGCCGTCGGACTTCCGCCCGATGGCCGTCGAGCCTGTCGGAAACTATGCGATCCAGATCACGTGGTCGGATGGACACAATACGGGCATTTATAGCTTCAAGGGGATGAAGGAGCTCGAACGCGAGCTCGAGGCGTCCAAGGCGTAGTCTTTCTTCGGCCGACCCGAAACTAGAAATCCTGGACGGTTCGGGGGAGCGCTACATCTTGTGCCATCCCGCCTGGAGCCAACCCAACTCTGGACGTGAAGAGCTCGTTCAGGATTTGCTCGAGTCTTCGAACGCGCGTTGGGAGTGAGAAACAACCCGCCGCAGCGGATAGTTTCTCGCCTGATAGGACCCGTCCCAGCCGATGGCTTCTCTCGTGTGAACGAGGTTTTGGTTGCCGTCGACTCCGGAGCGTGCCAAGATCTAGACAAATGTCGACGGTCTCACGCTATGACGAAACCATCTCGCTGCCGAGGGCCGTCCGGTTCCCGGTTGAGATGCTCCCTCCCGAAGGTTTCGACGCCGACACGCTCGAAACGTGGCCGAAGGTCGTGGGACGCCTAGAGTACGTCGACGGGAGGCTTCTGTTCATGCCACCTTGCGGAGACTTCCAGCAGGACACCGTGACCGATGTCGTGATCACTCTCGGCGCGTGGGTCCGTCGTCATCGGGAGTTCGTCCTCGGAACCAACGAAGCTGGGATGCGTCTCGGCGACGCCACGCGCGCAGCGGATGCAGCCATTTGGCGTCGCTCCGATCTCGGGGCCTATGACGGCGGCCTGAGGCGTGTGCCTCCGGTCCTAGCTGTCGAAGTCGCGGGCGCCGCCGGCGGTGATTCGGAAGAGGCGCTCCGCGAAAAGGCGAAGTGGTATCTCAGCGTTGGCGCCTCCGTCGTTTGGATTCTCTTTCCTGAACGGCGCGAAGTCCTCGGCATTTCCTCCGAGAACGAAGCTCGTTTCTCTGGCGATGAGACCATCCCGGCTCATCCCGCGCTTCCTGAGTTGAGTCCTGAAGCTAACGAGCTGTTCATTCAGATAAGCTCGCGGGGCTAGGCCTACCAGAAACACAATCTCGTCCGGACGAGATTTCGCCGCGTTGGCACTGTGCTTTTTTCTCCCCGAATCGAGCGGCCTCGTTCGACGCGGTTGCCCACCATCCACCATCGTTCGTAACATCGTCTGCGCCGTTCTCTCGAGATCTTCGCTCCCGCGGAGATTCCACGGCGAATCGAACGGGGTCGGGCTCTCGAAACCAAGCGCCGTGCGTACGAGGCGATGCCACTACATGGTGCCACTACCATCAGTAGCGATGACTCACGTGAGGCATGGCACAGGGGGCTCAGATCCATGCACGAGATCGGTTCACGCGTGCCACCGACGAGCTTGCCGCTAAGCGGTGTCCCTACAATTAGCGATGACTCACGTGAGGCATGGGTCGTGTCACCGTAGCCGGCGAAGTTTCTCTTACCAAGAGTGCCCCCTGTGTCACGACGCTCGTCGCTTTCTGCTTCGCATAGCTCGGGGCAGGATGAATCACGTGAGGCAGCGATCGATCCGGGGTCGCTTCCCATCCCACGGGCGCTCGAGTACCGCCTCGCTTCGTATCACGGTTTCCACACTTCAGGCGTCCGTTCACCTCTTGGGAGAGCTGACTCGGATCCACGCACCAGATCGGTTCATGCGTGCCATCGAAGAGCTTGCCGCTCCGCGGTGTCCCTACAATTAGCGATGACTCACGTGAGGCATGGTTCGTGTCACCGTAGCCCGGCGAAGTCTCTCTCACCAAGGGTGCCCCATGTGTCGCGATGCACTCTTCGCTCGTTTCCTCGTAACGAGCGCCGCTGGAGCTGACTTTCTCGCTTGCCGCTTCGAGTGGCTGCTCGATCATCTCAAAGGGCCCCTCCCACTGGATCTGGTCCGGTGCGCGGCCGGTCGTCTTCAGGAGCCCCCGTTCGATCGCGGTATGGCACACCATACAGACCGTGAGAATATTCTCGCTCTCCTCGGAGCCACCACGCCCGCGCGATTTCACATGACTGCCGGTCAACGCGGTGCGATTGCTGCAGCCCAGCCGTTGGCAGCGGAATCCATCTCGCTCGATGACTTTGGCGACATACCCGCCCATCGGTTCCTCGGGGTCACCGAGGGGCGGCGTAAGGTCATGCGTGCACAGCGACTCGGCACAGGCGAGATCGAACACTTCGATGTCGGTGAGCGTTTTACCGGCGAGTTTTTCCAAGGCCTCGCGCGTTCGCTCCCACGTCTCGATGCGCTCTTCGTCGAGAACAAGGACGAGGGTGCGCTTCTTTTCCGGCGGCAGCTCCTTTTTCACCGCCTGTTCGAGCTGGCGGTTGCTGAGCGTCTTACATTTCTCGATCCACTCTTCCTCGTTCGCGGCCGTGGCGACTTTTACGGCCTCCCTGGCTTTCGTGTAGGGGATTTCGCCTCGGGCAAAGGACTCTTTCATCTTCGGCAGTTCCTCGAAACGACGAGCCAAGTTGAGCAGCGTTCTTGTCTTGCGATCTTCGAAACCCAGACATTCGCGCGCGTAATCGACGGTGGCGGCATGTCCGTAGTCGATATAGAGCTGCCGCTCGTCGACCTCATGAAGATAGAAGCACAGCGCTGATTCGACCCGCCGATCCAGACGCGCTAGAACGACGAGCCGTTTGTGGACCTCCAAGGCTTTCAAGCCTTGCTCCATTTCGAGGTCTTTCTCCGTGAGCAAAGCGGCGCTGCTTGGAGAAAGATCCCAGGACCCGGCGCCGTGACATCGGTGATGTGCGCAACGAAATGACGGAAGCTCCAATGGCACCGCGAAGTGCGGGATGGGATCGAAGACGCTGGACTCTCGTCGCGTTTCTTGCCGGCGCGCTCGTGGCTGGATCGGTCGGCGCTCTCATCCCGCGTCGAACGTTGCCGACGTCACTGGGTGTCTTCCGCGCCTCTTTGTTTACCCCGGATGTGCAGTTCAACGTAACGCGTACCCATGCGCTTGCGATTTCCCCTGATGGGCGGCGTGTCGTCATCGCTGCAGACGGGAGGCTTCTTTTGCGAGAGCTGGACGCGATGGAGGCACTGCCGATTCGAGGAACCGAATCTGCAGGCCGATTTGCGTTCACATCGGAGCCGGTCTTTTCTCCGGATGGCGCGTGGATTTTGTTCACCGACGACGGTCGAGAGCTCAAGAAGGTTCCTGTGCACGGTGGCATCCCCACAACGCTATGCGCGACCGGCGTTCTCTACGGCGCGTCGTGGCCCGTGGACGCGTTCATTCTCTTCGCGTCCGAGCAAGGTGTCTTCCGGTTGCCGGCCAATGGAGGGGTGCCCGAGGTTGTCGTCGAGGTCGATTCAGAGAAGGGCGAGATCGCTCAGGGCCCGCGCCTGCTTCCGGATGGGGACACGTTGCTGTTCGCTCTCGGGAACGCGGGCAATTGGGACGAGGCGAGCATCGTCGCCCATAGCCTGACGACGGATGAAAGACAGGTCCTCATCAGAGGCGGTGCCGATGCCGTCTACGCTTCGACGGGGCATCTGCTCTACGCGAACGGAAACACTCTTTACGCGGCGCCGTTCGATCCGCGGCAGCTGGAATTGAAAGGCGGTCCGGTACCCGTCGTCGAAGGGATCTCACGCTCGGATGGGAATGGCACCGCCCAGTACAGTGTCTCGAGCACCGGCTCTATCGTTTACATCAAGGACCTCGGGCAAGAAACGACGCTTGCTTGGACCGATCGGGGCGGCGGATCCCCGGAGTTGATCGGTGCGCCGAGACGATCGTACCGCACGCCGAGACTCTCTCCGGACGGGAAGCGTCTCCTCGTCCTCTTGGAGGGCGATCTCTGGCTTTACGACCTCCTGCGTTCTTCATGGACCCGACTCACCTTTATCGGATCCGCCGATTATCCGGTCTGGACGCCCGACGGGACGCGCGTCGTCTTCAGCTCGACGGAAAAAGGAAGCGCCAACCTCTATTGGGTACCGGCAGACGGGTCCGGCGAGGCCGAAGCCATGCTCGAGCCAGGTTTGGAACGTCATGCGGACTCGATCTCGCGCGACGGGCGCTGGTTGACGTTTCATGAGCACAACCCGACGACGGGCACGGACCTTTGGCGGATTCGCCTCGGCGGTGAGCTCGAGGCCCAGCCCTATCTCGCAACGCCCTTCAATGAGCGCATCGGCGTTCTGTCACCGGATGGCCAGTGGCTCGCTTATGTCTCCGACGAAACCGGCAGAAACGAGATCTATGTGCGCTCGTTTCCCGAACCGGCCTCCAAGTATTCCATTTCTTCGGATGGTGGTGGGGCTCCGACATGGTCCCACGCTGGGCGTGAGCTCTTCTTCGTCAGACGAGACCGTAACCTGATGGTCGTCGAAGTGACGACGGTGCCTGAGTTCCGGGCGAGCCCTCCCAAGCCTTTGTTTGGTGAGGCAGCGGCGGGCGTCGATCTCTCGACCGGCGGGAACTACCTTCCGAACTACGACGTCACATCCGGCGCGGACCGTTTCTTGACACTCCAAACCCAAGGCGACGCCGTCCCGCAGGTCCACCTCGTCGTCAACTGGTTCGAAGAGCTTCAACAACGCGTGCCCACGGATAAGTAACCATGCCCCTCTCCCCCGGCACGCGACTCGGCCAGTACGAAGTCATAGAGGCCATTGGTGCGGGAGGCATGGGAGAGGTCTACCGTGCGTGCGACACGAAGTTGGGGCGCGATGTCGCCATCAAAGTTCTTCCCGAGGAGCTCTCGCAGGACAAGGAGCGACTCGATCGTTTCGAGAGGGAGGCCCGTCTTCTCGCGAAGCTGAACCATCCGAACATCGCGACGCTTTACGGCTTCGAGGAATCGGACGGCCAGCCGTTTCTGATCATGGAGCTGGTCGAAGGCGAGACCCTAGCCGAGTACATCGCTCGGGGCCCCATCCCGCTCGATGAGGCACTTGCCTTCTTCATTCAGATCGTCGACGGTCTCGAAGCCGCGCACGACAAGGGCATCGTCCATCGAGACTTGAAGCCCGCGAATATCAAGATTCGTCTCGACGGGAAGATCAAAATTCTCGATTTCGGGCTCGCGAAAGCCTTCGCTCGAGAACAAGACGCTGCGACAGGATCGTCTCAATCACCGACATTGACGCGAGGTACGGCGCTCGGAGCGATCCTGGGGACGGCTTCTTACATGAGTCCCGAGCAGGCGCGCGGTAAGCCCATCGACAAAAGGATTGACCTCTGGGCTTTCGGGTGCTGCCTCTACGAAACGCTCACTGGCAGAAAGGTTTTCTCCGAAGAGACGGTGACGGATACGATCTCCGCCGTCGTTCGCGCCGAGCCGGATTGGAGCAAGGTCTCGGACATCCCGGCCCGCATCCAGACTCTGCTGCACCGCTGTCTTCGCAAGAATGCCGAGAAGCGTCTTCGCGACATTGGAGATGCGCGGTTGGAGCTCGAGGACGCGCTCGACGAACCCATTCCGGAAAGCGTCGCAGCACCGAGCGGCGCGCCGGCGGCTGGTCGATGGATGCTCGCCGTAGGACTCCTCCTCGCCGCTCTCAGCGTTACCCTTTTCTTCGCGCGACGTGACGCCATCCCGGAGCGTCGACCGGTCCGGCGTTTCACGAGCGTGGAGCTGCTGCGCGAGGAAAAACCAGGACCGACTTTAGCCGTGTCGCGGGACGGCGCGATGATGGTCCGTGTTGCGTTCGGAACGGGACAAGAGACGGGCGACGACGCGGCTCTTTACGTACGCTGACTCGATGAGGCAGAAGCCCGTCGTCTCGATGGCACCGAGCGCGCCGAATCGCCGTTTTTTTCGCCTGACGGCCAGTGGGTTGGCTATGCGGCGGACAACCAGCTCTACAAAGTTCCCATTCGCGGGACAAGGCCGATGTTGCTTTGTGCTTTGGAGGATTTCTTCCACGGAGCTCACTGGTCCATCGACGGCAATATCTATCTGGGAGCGGGGCTCGTCTGCTCAAAGTGTCTGCGGATGGCGGCGAGCCCATAACTCTGGCCGAAAGCGATGCGCCGTCGATGATTGGCTTCGGACGACCTTCCTTTCTCCCCGGGGGCGAGGCCTTGCTGGTAACAACGCGGAGTGAATCTGGGGATGAGAGCGTCGGCGTCTTCTCGCTGGCGAGCGGGACCACGGAGCTTCTCATCGGTGATGGGAGATCCCCGAAAATTCTTCCGACGGGGCACGTCGTGTTCGCGCGATCGGGCGTGCTTTTTGCCGCGAAGCTCGACCCGAATGACCTGTCCGTTTCCAGTGCTCCGGTGCCCGTGACCGACAAAACGATAGCCGGTGGCGCGGGCTCTAATTTCGATGTCTCTGACGAGGGCACGCTCGTCTATCACGCTCCCAACCGAAAAGCGGATACGATCGTCTGGGTCGACCGAGCTGGCCGGGAGACACCGTTGATCGACGAGCCTGCAGGCTACAACACTCCGACACTGTCTGCCCGAGGGAGTCGTCTCGCTTTTTCGGCCTCGACGGGTGACGCGCCCGACGTCTGGACCGTGGATTTAGAGCGAGGCGCCAAGACGCGTGTAGCGGTCGGTGCAGGGTCACCGCTTTGGTCATCGGACGCCTCCTCGATATTCCACACGTTGTGGGTCGACGGTTCGTTTCAAGTCTTCGCGTCTCATGCCGATGGCGGCTCTCCCGAGCAGGTTACCCAAGGAGTCCGCAGCGCAGCCTCGTCGATATCTTCGGATGGGAAGGAAGTGTTTCTCCGTCAATTGGGTCAAGGTTGGGACATTGGTGTGGTACGTCTCGACGGTGAGAGAGGGCGGCGGGAGCTGATCGCCACCGAGTTCGACGAACATACGCCGGCCATCTCGCCGGACGGGCGCTGGCTCGCTTACGCATCGAATGAAACAAGCCGCTACGAGGTCTATGTGACCCGCTACCCCGAGCTCGGCAGTCGCTGGCCCGTGTCCACGAGCGGCGGCAAGGAGCCTCTTTGGTCTCGAGACGGAAAGGAGCTCTTCTTTCGCGGCAACGGTAAGATGATGAGCGTCTCCGTCGCGACCGATCCGTCGACGATCGAGCTCGGTAGCGCCGAAGTTCTTTTCGACGACCCGCATCGGCGCGCCACCACCGCGCGCGCCTACGACGTCAGCTCCGACGGCAGGTTCGTGATGATCAAAGAAGGAGACTCCGCTGGCACCGACCGAGTGGAGGTCGTTCTCAACTGGTTCCAGGAGCTCGAACGTCTCGTCCCCGGAGACAAGTGACCATAGGATTGGAGCTGATTCAGTCCGCCGCTACGACCTCGATCTCAATCCGCGCGTCCCTTGGCAAGCGTGCAGGTTGGACCGCGGCCCGAGCCGGCGGCGTTCCATCCGTGAAATAGGCTCCGTAGACCTCGTTCATCGCCACAAAGTCTCCCATATCGGCGAGGTAAATATTCGTCTTCACGATGTTCGATGCCGTCATGCCGCCCGCTTCCAGAATGGCGAGAACGCTGTCCATCGCGCGCCGCGTGAGTGCCTGGATGTCGCCTTCGATCATCTCACCCGTCGCCGGATCGAAGGGAACTTGGCCCGAGACGAAAACGAGGGTTCCCGTGCGTATCGCTTGAGAATAAGGGCCGGTGGGGGGTAATTCGTCGCTGAGAATCGCTTCTTTCATGCCATTGTGCTCCTGTCAGGGTCTTTGTTCGAGTCTTTGTTCGAGCTTGGCCGTTCTACGCCGAGCACGCCGTCCACCGCACGGATGGATTTGGTGATGCGCTCGAGCTCCTTGACCTTCGAGATCGATACCGTGACGTCGATCGAGCCTTTTTGATCTTCGAACGTCTCGGCCTCGACGGTACGGATATCGGTATTCGTGTCTGCAATGATCGATGTGATGTCTGCGAGGATGCCTTTGCGATCTTCCACGTTGACGGAAAGCGTGATGTCGTATTTCGTCCCTTTCTCGCCGTCCCAGGCGATGCGCCGCTCCGGGTCTACCATCAAATTGAGCAGGTTCGAGCAAATGACCGAGTGGACCGAAACGCCTTTGCCGCGCGTGATGTAGCCGGTGATGCTCCCGCCAGGTACCGGGTTACAAAGGAAGGACGAAGGCGAGCAGGAGGGTGACGGGCACGACGAGCTCGAGCCGCTCCTTGGGCGCGATCGAAGTGGGTGAACTGGCCCGCCCACTCGAGCCGGATGCCGGACGGCAGAGCCGCGCGCTCGGTGACGAGCCCCCGTGCGCCGTCCACGTCGTCAGCGATGGGGCGACAATGAACCCAATCGACAGAGTCGAGAAATGGAATTTCGTCGGCGTCGTCGCGGCCGAGGTGAGCGAGCCCTGGGGCGCCGGCGCGTGGTTGAACATTGCACATACCGGGGACTATACTCCCGGAGATATCATTTGTTCGATACGTAGGAGGACGCCATGAAGCGTCTCAAAATTATACTACTGGCCTTGTTTGTCGGGATCGGACTGCTTGCCATCGGCTGCGGAGGAAGCGGTGACACCAAGGGGACGACCCCGCAGGATCAGCACGCGGCATCCGCGCCTGCCGAAGCGGGTAAGTCGGCCACGGAACAGGCAGCTGCCACCGAGCCCTCCGAGGCTGGCGCCGATGACCAAGGCGCGGCCGAGGGCAAGCGGCCTGCTCGGAGGAGGCGGCCATCAAGGCCTCCGCCGGTACGCGGCATCGCGAGAGTTCAGATCCTCACCGAGACAAGGGTCGAAGGCAACGAGGTGATCAGCACGATCCGGGCGCGCAACATCTCGAAGGGCTCGATAACGCGGTTTACCGCGTCGGAGTACTGGTACGACGACCAGGGCAACGCGACGCCAGGCGGCTCGCGGACGCACCGAAAGCCGTTCCTGCCGGGCGAGGTCATAGAGTTGGAGCTCCGGACGGGCAAGAGCGAAAAATTCTACCAGAACCAGTTCGAGTTCTCGCACGCGAACGGCGACGTCCGGGTCACGGTCGTCAAGAGCCTCCCGAAGCCCGGCGAAGAGTAACGCGACCACCCGCTCGAGGGCGGCTGGACGGTCCGCGCAGCCCGTAGGAAATGGGAGGGGTTGCGTGCGGCTTTGTTCCGCCTACCCGATGGGGACGTCGTCGTCGAACCGCTCGAGGCTCACGCTGCCAGATGTGTGAGATTTGGGCGAGTCGGCTCCCGCACGTACCGGAGGCCGGCTTCACAATCGCTTTGATGAAACCGTTGCTCCCCTCATTTCGGGGAGCTTCTCCAAAGAGACCAACGCAAAGGGCGGCAGAGCCACGACGTCGTCCGCGACGCTGAATAGCTGAATGCTGCGGCGGAGCCGCGAACCTTTTCGGTTGCGGCTCCGCTGCGTAGGGGCTAAGTCGGTGCCTTTTCGTTGATGTCGACGATGATCCAACGCGACCGCTCGGTCTGATCGCTCCCCGAAGCAGAGAGATCGTACTTTCGAAGCGTAACACTATAGGGCTTCTCGCCGTCATCCGTGAATTTGAGCATGAGCAGCATTTCCGTCACCGCGACGTCTCCATCGAAGTTCTCGATGGCCACCTGTCTGACCACTGATCTAGTGACGAGCCTGGTTTCGTCGTTGACGGCCCGTTTGAGCTCTTGAAAGGCACGTTCCTTTACTTTGCGCTCTTCGACGAGCTTCATCCACTCCTCTTGAATCTCACCAAGCTTTCCGCCGAACTCGAACTCTGAGTCCTCTTGCAGCTTCGGGATGATCTCGACGAGAGCTTCTTCGTGGTCGTCGCGATACGCTCTGCCTTCCTCCAACGTAGCGTCTCGTTCCTTCTCGGCGGCCTCGAACCGAACGAGAAGCCCTGGCAACACGAAAGGCTCCGTCGATTGGGAGCTGACCTCGAGCACCTGCCACGACTCTACCGGCCCGGGAGAGCTCACGGCCGAGATGGCAGCGACCGTAGCGGTGTCGTTGGTCCGCGCAGCCATGAAGAATTGTTCGACGGTCGCTTGCTCCGGACTACCGCCGCAGGCCCACAGGCACGTTAGGGTCGCACCCAACACCCATTCCCTGAGCTTCGTCATCTGATCCTCCTTTTTAGAAAGCAGACAGAAGCCTGTCTAACGAGCGGGGATTATAACAGAGAGGAACGGAAATACATCTCGACTTCGTCGTTCCCGGGCGAGAACAAAAAGCGCGGTTCGGTAACCCCGAGCAGCGACACTGAGGACCGAATAACACGCAGCATCCCGCTACCAGCTACGGGCCACCCGGTCTAGTACGTTGCTCTCTCTACGGACTCAGCATCGGCGTGTGGTCTGGAGAGAAGAACACCGAAATGAGCCGGTAGCGGCAGCGGGCCGAAGGCCTCAGTCCGCTGCGATGACCTCGATCTCGATCCGGGCGTCCCTTGGCAAGCGTGCGGGTTGGACGGCGGCGCGAGCTGGCGGCGTTCCATCTGTGAAATAGGTTCCGTAGACCTCGTTCATCGCCGCGAAGTCTCCCATATCGGCGAGGTGAATATTCGTCTTCACGATGTTTTTTGCCGTCATGCCGCCCGCTTCCAAAATCGCAAGAACGCTGTCCATCGCGCGCCGCGTGAGTGCTTGGATGTCGCCTTCGATCATCTCACCCGTTGCCGGATCGAAGGGAACTTGGCCCGAGACGAAAACGAGGTTTCCCGAGCGTATAGCTTGAGAATAAGGGCCGATGGGGGCGGGTGCTTTGTCGGTGAGAATCGCTTCTTTCATGCCATTGTGCTCCTGTCAGGGTCTTTGTTCGAGTCTTTGTGCGAGCTTGGCCGCGCTACGCCGAGCACGCCGTCCACTTCTCGGATGGATTTGGTAATGCGCTCGAGCTCCTTGACGTTCGAGATCGATACCGTGACGTCGATCGAGCCTTTTTGATCTTCGAACGTCTTGGCTTCGACGGTACGGATATCGGTATTCGTGTCTGCAATGATCGATGTGATGTCTGCGAGGATGCCTTTGCGGTCTTCCACGTTGACGGAAAGCGTGATGTCGTATTTCGTTCCTTTCTCGCCATCCCAGGACACATCGATGCGACGCTCCGGGTCGACCATCAAATTGAGCAAGTTCGAACAAATGACCGAGTGGACCGAAACGCCTTTGCCGCGCGTGATGTAGCCGGTGATGCTCTCGCCAGGTACCGGGTTACAGCAATTGGCGCGGTAGACCATGAGGTCGTCCATCCCGTTGACTTTGATCTTGTCCTCTCCACCGCGAAACACGCGTCGCACGGCTCGGGCGAGGCTCGCGCCAGCCCCCGTTTTCTCTTCGAGCTCCGAAGCGGGGACGAGGCGCGCGAGTACGTTGCGCGGGGACAGCTTCCCGTAGCCCACGGCCGCGTAGAGATCGTCGGTCTTGCTGAAGCCGTAATCCTTCAGCACCTCCGCGAACTGTTCCGACGCGGTCGTTTGCTTGAGACTGACGGAGCTTCGGCCAGCTTCTTTTTCGAGAAGCTTCCGGCCGATCTCGATGCTTCGGGTCTTTTCCGTCGCGTTCAAGTACGTCCGGATCTTGTTCCGCGCTCGTGATGTGGCGACGAAGCTGAGCCAGTCGCGGCTCGGCTTGTGTCCCCGCGCCGTCAGGACTTCGACAATATCGCCGTTCCTGAGCTGGTAGCGGAGAGGGACCATCAGGCCATTGACACGCGAGCCGACGCATTGATGTCCCACGTCGGTATGGATGGAATACGCGAAGTCGACCGGTGTCGCGCCGCGCGGGAAAGACTTCACGTCTCCCTTGGGCGTGAAGCAGAAGACGTCTTCGGGATAGAGGTCGACTTTGAGCTCGTTCAAGAACTCGTGCGGATCCTCGACTTCTAGCTGCCAGTCGAGTATCTGGCGAAGCCACGCGAAGTTCTTGACGTCTTCTTCTTCGAGGGGGCGGCCTTCTTTGTATTTCCAATGAGCCGCAATGCCCTGTTCCGCGACTTTGTGCATTTCCGGTGTTCGAATCTGCACCTCGAAAGGCGCGCCGGAATCCGTGATGACGCTCGTATGAAGCGAGCGGTAGCCATTCGGGCGAGGCATCGCGATGAAATCCTTGATCCGTCCCGGGACAGGACGCCATGTGTTGTGAATGATTCCGAGTGTCCCGTAGCAGTCCTGCACGCTACCGGTGACGATGCGCAAGGCGATGAAGTCGTAGACCTGGTCGAGCTCGATGCGCTGACGCTTCATTTTCTGGTGGATGCTGTAAATGTTCTTGGTTCGCCCGTGGACCTCCGCCTCGATGCCGTTCTCGCTCAGCGTTTTCTGGAGCTTGCCTTTGATTTCGGTGATGAAGTCCTGGGCCCATTTGCGTTTGGCGTCTACCCGGGCGACGAGGATGCCGTGAGCCTTCGGCTCGAGGTTCTTGAGGCAGAGCTCCTCGAGCTCGGACTTGATGCTTCCAATCCCGAGCCGGCCGGCTAGCGGTGCGTAAATTTCGAGCGTCTCGTTCGCGATGCGTAGCCGGCGCTCCTCCGAAAGGTGTTGCAGGGTACGCATGTTGTGCAGGCGGTCGGCAAGCTTGATGAGGATGATCCGGATGTCGTCCACCATCGCCATCAGCATTTTTCGGAAATTCTCGGCTTGGTGCTCCTCGACCGAAGAGAAGTTCATCTTGCTGATTTTCGTCAGTCCGTCGATGATGTGCGCCACTTCCGTGCCGAAGTACTCCTCGACGGTCTCGCTCGTCGTGAGCGTATCCTCGACGACGTCGTGCAAGAGGCCGCAGACCACGCAGACGATGTCGAGCTGCATCTCTGCGAGGATGTTCGCCACCTCGAGCGGGTGGATGAGGTAGGGCTCTCCCGACTTGCGCAGCTGCCCCCGGTGCTCACGGGCGGAAAAGACATACGCGCGGCGAAGGAGATCGATGTCTCCGTCAGGCTGGTAAGCGCGGACCTTTTCCAGGATATTCTCGAAGCGGATCATCGGCGTTCGGGAAAAGGGGTCAAAAATCTAGCAATCGACAAACTCGATTCACGTCCATGATAGGCTTGGCGGCAGCAGAGGATCAAGGGCGGAGCGTCAAGAGGGGCCGATCCCGTATTTGTAGGTTCTTGACTTGATTCGAGAGCCCATAATATACTGCGTTCCCCAGTTTGATGACGTTATAGGAAGAGGGGGTTTTGCGAAAATGCGGATCCGAATCTTATTCATATTGTTAACTTTGATCGCGCTGAATGGCTGCGGCATGCGAGACAGTTGGAACATGCTCAAGTCGCGCCGCGCGTTCAAACAGGCGAATCTAGCCTATGCCAGCAGGGACTATGAGAAGGCCATCGACTTGTACAACGCCGCGCTGGAGCTGGACAGGAATCCGGATCCCCGGGTGCTCGTGACGTCGGTCTTCTACCGGGGCAGTAGTCACCACTTGATCTACCGCCCGGGCCGTTTCGACGACCCTGAGAATGAGGACCACTTGGATGCTGGAATCACGGATTACGAGGAAGCTATAGAGCTGGCTCGGGAGCACGGCGAGGAGTTCGAGATGCTGCAGGTCTATCAGCAGTATTCAATGGAGCAGCTCGCGGCCATCTATCGTGACAATCTGGACGACTTCGAGAACGCAGTGAATTACTTCAAGAGGCTCATCGAGATCGATATCAAAACTCCAGAGCGCTACTACGCGCTGGCGGATGTCTACGAGCGCTTTCATGACCCCGAGGCGATGCCTTTGCTCGAGCAGGCCATCGAGGCTTACAAGAAGCCGGTCGAGATGAGCCCGGAGGATCCCCTTGTCTATCGCCAGGTCGCTAATCTCCTCAACAAATATGGGCGTTTCGACGAGACGATGGACTGGCTCGCCAAGGCGCGCGACGTCCACGCGGACGACCCGGAAGGGTACTACCTCATCGCCGTTCACTACTGGGACAAGGTGTATCGTGACCCGGATCTGAATACAAATGAAAAGGGCGACTTTATCGAGCTCGGTATCGCGCAGCTCAACCATGCACTCGACATCGATGGCGAGTACGTGGACGCGCTGATCTACAAGAACCTGCTCCTGCGTGAGAAAGCCAAGGTCACGCCGAGCGATGCCGAAGCCCTGACCGCGGAAGCGAACGTGCTCCGGGACCGCGCGATGGAGCTCCGCGTGGAGCAGGAAGAAGCTGAACGGGTGGCTAAGTCGGCAGCAGCAGAAGAGGCTGGCGAGACGGGCCGCTAGCAGCCCGGTGAAAAAGTCCAGATTCTGCTCACGGAGAAAGTTTGGTGGGCAAGTTCAAGGAAGATGTGATTCGGCGGAACGGCCAAGTTGAGACGCCCGATGGCTTGCAGCGGGGCAAAACGTGCGCCTATGGTCGAGACGAAGCGCAATAAAGCAGCGATCAGACTGGCGTTGAGCTCCGCGTATTCCTTCGGCGTGGCCTTGCCGATGAGATTGCGCATCAGAATCCCGAGATTGAATCCGGCCACGTGCGTGAGGAGGCGCTTGAGTATATTTTCGTGTCTTCGCAAATGCGTTCGTCGCATGCCTCCCGCTTCGAGGTAGTGCGCGAAAGGTCGTTCGAGTAACTCGCCGCGACGGCGTATTAATCGCTTACCTCGAGTCCCGCGAATGCGACGTCGGTTCGCGTAGGTGGCGGCTTGCTCGGCCTGTTTGTCCTTCCATTTGCGGCCACCTCGCTCTGGCTCCGAAATGTAGCTCCGGTATTCTTGTTCGACCAGCTCAACCAGGATGTCGTTGCCGTGATAGCCCTTGTCCCCGACCACTTCGCGACCCGCGTCTTCATGTATTCGTTCACAACATTCCGCGTTGTTCGCGAGCTCTTGCAGATTTGACTGCGCTTTTTCCAGCGTATCCGGTAGGCTCTTTGTGTCACCCTTCGCGCCTCCGTGAAGCGTCACGGCAATTACCGCACCTTCCCCGCTCATGTCCACAGCATGCTCGGCTTTGTGCGCCATATCCGTGCCCCCGCTCTTCATTTTCATGATCTCCGCATCCGGCTCGTTCGGATTCACCCACTCCTTGTTCGACCCTTTCTTTGGCCGCTTCTTGTCCAACTTTGCAATGTCCGCTCGGCTCGGCTCTTCGATACCACTCTTGCGCGCAAGCTCCTTCAAATACGATTCGTAGCTTTCCCCCGTGTCTCGACGAACGATTGACCGAAGCGCCGCATTCGCTTCCAGCGTCGTCGCGTCCACACCCAGTGTCTTGCCATCTATCATCCCTCTCGACGCTAGAACTTCTAGCACCCATCCAAATACAGATTCGTGAACTTCCAGCGGAAGTCGATTCCGTATCCGAGACAGCGACGAATGGTCCGGCGTTCGCTCTTCCATTCCAAGGCCAAGAAACTGGCGCAAAGACAGTGAGTCCGAACACCGCCAGCAGATCCCGCGCTCTGAATCGATGCGCTCAAAGTAGCCGATCAACAGCATTCGAAAATACACACCCGGCGGTATGCTCGGCCGACCTTGCTTCTTCGCGTAATACGGCGAGCATTTCGACTCCACAAACGAGTCAAACTCTTCCTCTCGAAGTACCCGCTCGAGTTCCTCATAAAAAGGATGACCAGGACTCGACGCAACCGCATCGTGTGGAATCCATAAAGTCTCTTGGCAACTTTTCTTTTTCTTCTTCATCGACATGCGATGCAATTTTACATCGTCATCGAATGAGTCTTCAGAGAAATATCGCGACCGGATACGACTTTTTCAACGGGCTGCTAGGGCCGAATGTAACCCTCTTCTTCTGGGCGAGGCCGCGATTCTTCGAGTCGTGGCGTCGCCTTTTCGTTTCGGCCGTGGCGGATAGAGTCCTCATCCTCGACGACGACGAGGAGCTTGCCAGAATGCTGGCCGAACATCTAGGAGCCCGTGGCTTCGAGGTCTTGCTCTCATCCCCATCCATCGGCAGGGCTCGAGGCGCTTCAGGACGGGGCTTTCGACGTCCCCGGCATCATCGACAGATCCGCGCGCCAGGGGGTGCGCTTGCCGTCCTGCTGCTTCTCGGCATCGCGGTGGGCCCTTGGGGCCTATCCGCTCGTGCGGCGGCTCACAGGGCGCGTAGAACGCCTCCAGAGGCAAGTTGAGGCGCTGGGTGCCGGTGAGCTCGGAGCTCGGGTCGATGTCGAATGGCAATGACGAGGTGGCCGGGCTCGCTCGAAGCGTCAATCGTGCCGCGGAGCGTATCGAGCGTCTCGTTGAGGTTAGCGGACGCTCCTGACCGGAGTCTCACACAAGCTCCGCTCTCCGCTCGCGCGTATTCGCGGACATCTCTGTGCTCGATGGACTGATCGGCGAGCTCTTGCTCGCCGCGCGGCTGGACACGCTCGAGGCTGTCGAACGTACCGCAGAGATCGACCTTTTGGCGCTCGCAGCGGAGGTCGCGTCGGAATTCGAGGCGGATGTAAGCGGCGAGATTGCCATCATACGCGGCGACGCGGTCTTCTGAGACGCCTCATGCAAAACCTGCTATCCAATGCGCACCGCTACGGGGGTGGCACCCCGGTCGAGGTGAACGTCCGCGCGGGCACACCAGGAAATGTGGTCTTCACCGTCTCCGATCGCGGCCCAGGCATTCCTGAAGCGGAAACGCGAACAAATCTTCGAGCCCTTCTACCGTGCAAAGGACGCCTAAGATTAGTGTAGACGGTGTCGGCCTCGGCCTAGCCATCGTCCGACGCATCGCTGAACACCACGGCGGCGAAGTCCGCTGCCTCGTAGGCTAGACCCGGAGGAGGAAACCCGCTTCGAAGTAACGCTTTTCTTTGATATTGATCTAGCGGGCGCTCCATTCGATCGTAGCCACGTCGCCGAGAGATAGAGACGTGCCGGGCTCGAGTATGGAGGCGCGTTCGCGGGCGTCTTGGTCGAAGACACCGTTCGAGCTAGCCGTGTCGATCGCGTATAGGACGCCCGCGATCTCGATGATGAGAAGATGCACGCGCGAGATCGTTCGGTCCGACAGAACTCTGCCGGCATCGCAGCGGCGGGAGCGGCCAAGCAGAACCCCCGACTGCACGGCGCGGCGCCCTAGGATGACTGTCGCGACACCACGCGATGAGGTAATGAGCAGCTCGCCATACGGCGTTTCGGTCTCGTCGACGAGCTCGTGGACCGCCATCTCGGGACCGGCGACGTTGTGAACGAGGGTTGGAGACGAGGAGACTGAGGGCAAATCGTCGACCTCCCATGCTTTATCGCTCTCGGCTTCCCACTGATTTGATTTCTCGTCCGTCTCGACCTCGTCGAGGTAGAGGCGGGCCGGAATCTGAGCCCAGCCCGCATCGGGGTCGTCCGGCCAAAGCGCGTTCACGCCGATCGTGGCGAAGGCGAGCAGCGTGTAGTTGCCCACGCGAACAAAAGCAGGTCCGTCCGCTTCGAGCGCTCTGAGTCTCTTCCCTCGTTCGTCGACAAACGCAGTGGCGGACCGCAAATCGAGCAACCGATAGCGGCAGCCACGAACCGGTGTCTGGTATGGGAACAGCAACAGCGCGACGTGCCGCAGCGACAAGCTCGCGTCGTCTTTGAGGCGGAGGTCCGCCTTGGAGTGACGCCCGATGGTGGCGGTGCTCACGAGATCTGGCTTCGCTGCCAGAAACGCGGCTCCGTGCAACGCGTCGGCGCTCATCGCAAGGAGCGTGACTCCCGGACGTTCCGCGTGCGCCGTGAGCCACTCACGAATCTGGACGTAGTGCTTCGTGAACTGCTCCCGCAATGGCATGCGGGTCGTCGATGGGAGGACATCGTTGACGGAAAGACCCAACACGGTCTTCTCGTCCCTGGACGTGGACGGGTGGTCCGAGTCGCTGTTGACCCAAAATATCCGAGACTCGTCGCCCGTTGGTCTCCGGGACTCGTCGCTCATTGGAACCTCGGCGCCTATTATGCACGACCCGCTCGCAGTCCTCAACAGTCGCAAGGCGGACCCTCCGGGGGCGGTCTGGGTCGCCTATCCGGCCAGACTAATAAGACGGCTTACCGCGAAAAGAAAATGCCGGGAGGCGCCGCGCTCGACGCTCCCGGCTAGAATTACGAGCAAAAATCGCTATTGGCTTCCGCCGCCGCCGCCCGCGTACGGATCCGGAGGGACGATCCCAACGCGCTCCACTCCATTTCCTCGAGCCACGTCCAGGATCGCGACGATCTCGCCGTACTTCAGCGAAGGCGCGGCACGGAGGAAGATCGTCTTGTCCGCACGGGTCTCGAAGATGTCTCGAATGCGAAGCGGGAGCTCATCGAGCGTGACCGGTTGCTTGTTGATGGTCACATTGCCTCCCGCGTCGACATTGAGCACTAGCTGGTTTGGATCGGGCGGGGTGTCTTCTGCAAGGTTTGCCGCTGATTCGGGCAGCTCTACGTCGTGGCCCGCTTGGGTCAGTGGCGTCACCACCATGAAGATGATGAGCAGCACCAACATGACGTCGATAACCGGTGTCACATTGATATCCTTCATGGCACCGGAAGAACCAGCACCACCACTAGTTGACATTCCCATAAGATCGCTCCTTTGAAAGGCTATGAAAGAGGAACTTAGCCGGTCTTTCTCTCCGTGATTAAGCCGATTTCGTCTGCTCCTGCGTCACGGCAAAGCTCCATCACCCGCATGACATCGCGGTATTCCAATCCCTCATCTGCCTTGAGAAAAAGAATTTTCTCCGTTTTGCCTGCGAAGGCTTCCGTAAGCTGGGTGACGAGCAGGGCTTCGGCTATAGGCTGCATGTTGAGAAAGATCGTGAGGTCCAGCCGGATGGCTACGTTGACGACGTCCTCAGTGTCCGGATGTTCCCTGGAATATTCCGCTACCGGAAGCTTGACGTCGACGCCTTTTTGGAGCAGAGGGGTGATGACCATGAAGATGATGAGTAGCACCAGCATGACGTCCGCGAGCGGCGTCACGTTGATCTGGCTGTTCAGGTTATCCTGTCGGCCTGCGCTCATTCCCATATCAGTGTCTCCTTTACTGCGTCACTGCTTGATGCTCAACGCGACGACAGCCTAGCCGGCCGTTCTCTTGGCCATGTAGTCGATGAGCTCGGAGGCGCTGTTGTCCATCTCGACGGTGAAGCCTTCCACGCGCGCGATGAGATAGTTGAACGCCCACACTGCCGGGATGGCTACGAAAAGACCAAAAGCCGTGGCGACGAGAGCCTCGGCGATTCCGGCCGAGACGGCGCCGATTCCACCGGATCCTGTAAGAGCCATGCCGCGGAAAGCGTTGATGATGCCCGCAACCGTTCCGAAAAGGCCGACGAAAACAGCCGTTGCTCCGACCGTGGCGAGACCCGAGAGGCCCCTCTTGAGGTCGGTGAGGTTGAGCGCGGTGGCGCGCTCGATTGCGCGGTGAGCCGCATCCATCATGTCGGCGCGGGATCCTTCACCACTCTCTTTCTGGTACTGGTACTCTTGAAGGCCAGAAAGAAGAACTCTCGCCAGGTGGCTGTTCTTCACGTCCTTCCCGCTCGAAACCTTGATGGCCTCCTGGATCTTGCCGTCTTTCAACAGCTTGGCCACCTTGGGCGCGTAGACTCTGGACTGCTTCTTCGCTTTGCGGAAAGTCATCCACCGCTCGATCATGACGCTCAAGGAATAAATGGACATGATCAACAAGGTGAAGTTCACTGCTCTTGCGGTGAATCCCATGTGCTGCCAAATATCGATTAAGCTAAAAGACATTATTTCCTCCTGTTTGCCTTAGGTGCTCTGAGCTCACAACAGCCACCCTGGTGGGGTACGAACTCGTGAAAAGTAATATAACCAAAAGAAACTAACCCAATGTGAAATTGACCGTCACCGTCATCACAATCGGCACCGGGACGTCGTTCAGCAAGGTGGGCTCGTATTTCCACTGCCGCACGGCGTCGATGGCCGACTGATCCAGGAGCGGGATCGAGCGCAGAACGCGCACGTTCGTGACATTTCCCGTGGGATCGATGATGGCTTCGAGGATGACGATGCCCTTCACCCTCGCCTGCTTGGCGATATCGGGATATATAGGGGCGACATCTTTGATCTTGTTCGGCGGACGGATATCACCGCCCACGCGCACCGGCGCTTGCTTTACCGGCGGCGGCGGTGCGTCCGGAAGCCCGCCAACGATGCCGCCGATGACGCCGCCAGGGACGCCGCCTTCGACGCCTCCAGGGACACCGAAATCCACGCCCACATCGTCCATTGAAATTTCGTCCGGGATATCGACGGGCGCTACGAACTGCGGCGTCGCGGCGAGCACGGGACGCGGGGGTCTCGGCCGCGCTTTCGGCGGCGGCGGCGGCGGCGGCGGCGGTGGTGGTGGTGGCGGCTGGGCCATGAAAGTCATGATCCCTTCCGGCGTCGGCAGATTGTCGGTCGCCATCAAAGGAATGATGACCATACCTGCCACAATTCCGCCCTGAATGAGCAGAGACATCAAGAAGGTCCCGAAAGACCTTCCCGCGATATTCGAGTCAGGCGTAAGGACCAGATCGAATAGCTCTTTCTTGGGCACTTCTGTTTCTTTAACGTTCTTGGCCACGGCGTTCGACGCTCCTTTCGGGAGATTTATGAACGACTCTGACTATCTGTAATAAATTCGCTCTGTTGCGTATCGTTTTCTCACCAAGCGGGATATGAGGGAGAACCCATCTTGGTTTAGGCCTTAGACACCATGATTCCGACAAAGGTTCCCGTCGGATCGAGAAATCTGACGGGAGCTTGGAATAAGAGGCATGGCACCTCTAAATGCACACTCGACGAATATTAGAGGAACCCGTCGGGCGGCGGCGTATGAGATAGATGGAACGTAGTCCATGTGTTCAATCAGCTCCGAGACGGGTGCTTGGAGGACCCCGTCCCATTGGAGCGGGCTATACTAATTCGCGATGCGCGGCGTGTCAACCCTCCTACGCCCTTTCCGCCTACGCCCTGCGGGCTACAGCGAAAAGGGCTACAGCGAAAAGGGCTACGGCGGGCAAGTCCGCTGTTGGCGTGCCAGGGGCCTTGGGCGCCGAAGCTGGATCGAATACGCTAGCGAAGGCGGCTAGTGGAGATTGAAGTGGACGATTAGGTCGGCTAGGGATTTTATGGGACGGCCGTTCTTGGTTGCGGGGGAGAAGCGCCAGCTGGACTCGACGATGCGGATGGCTTGCTCATCGAGCTCGGGGATCGAGGTTAGAATTCTTAGTACGTGGACGAGGCCTTGCTCGTCGATGATCACGCGCAGCTTGACGGAGCCGGTGACTTTTTCGCGAATCGCCTCCTCCGTGTAGCGAGGTAGAGGCCTTCGGATCGGGCGAGCGCCGACGTCGGGCTTCGGAAATCGTGGGAGCTCGGTGCCGGTGCCGCCGAGCGCGCCACCGGGCAAACCGCCGGGTACGCCGCCGCGCAAGCCGTTGAGGTCGCCGTCGTCGAAGCCGTCCTCGACGCCTGGGCCGAGCTCGAGCGTAGGACTCGATATCGCATCGGGGATCACCGCAAAAAACATCTTGCTGGCGAAGATAGGGCTCGCGGTGATAACCGGTCGAAGCTCGGCCTCGGCTGCTCGTGCGGCCTCCGACGATCCCCTCCGGAGGGGCGGTGGCGGCGGTGGCGCGAACTGCAAGATCGCTGTGGGCCGAACCGGGGCCAAATCGATGTCAGCTGAGAGAAGCGAGAGGAGGGCGAGCGTGCCGATCGCGGCGGCGTGGATGACAAAGCCGAGGGACGCGCTCAACCGGTGCCGAACACCGACGTGATGTTCCCCGGAAGCAAGAGCAAACAGCTCCTCCTTAGGCTCGCGCGCGAGCCCCTCGTCCACGATGCTCGCCATCGCAAAGTAACCCCTGACTTTATTCTACCACGAGCACTAGTATTCCTGAATGTTGCCGATGCCGCGATGAGCGGCGTGACTAGACGCGTGCTTCCGATGTCTTCGCTTTGGTGCGGGTTCGGCTCGGGCCTTTTCTCAGCGTGCGCCACCACAGCACGATCGGTGAGGCGATCGCGATCGACGAATACGTGCCGATGATGACGCCCGTCACTAGCACGAAAGAGAACGGTCTCAAGACCGCGCCGCCCATCACGTATAGAGCAATCACGACGAAGAGCGTGAGGCCCGACGTCAGCACCGTTCGACGTAAGGTCTGATTGATCGAGAGGTTGATGATCTCTTCGAGAGAGCTCCGGCGAACGAGCTTTCGGTTCTCGCGCACGCGATCGAAGATAACGATCGTGTCGTTGACGGAGTAGCCCACCAGTGTCAAAAAGGCGGCAATGACGTAGAGCGTGAACTCGAGATTGAAGAGCGAAACGAGCGCGAGCGTCAGGACCACGTCATGGATCACCGCGACGGTGGCGCCGACGCCGTATACGAACTCGAAACGGAACGCGATGTAGAGGAGCATGGCCACGAGCGCAAAGAGCGTGGCATTACGCGCCTTTTTTCGAAGCTCCTCGCCGACCACTGGACCAACGATCTCGGTGCTCGCATCCGCCAACTTATTGTTCGGGATGTTTTCGAGCGTTGCTAGGATCGTGTTGGCGGCCTCGTCGAGCTCGCCGTCCTCGCTCAGCCGCCCGGCGCGGATCATGACGGTGTTGAGCTCCTCGGCGCCGTAGCGCTGGATCACCGAGCCTTCGATGCCCGCGCTCCGGAGCTCGGCTCGAATCACGTCGACTTCGGGGCTGTTCTCGAATTTGACGTAAACGATCGTGCCTTCGGAAAAGTCGATCCCGTACTTCAAGCCCCCCTTTCGGGCGGCGTCGAGCGCGCTGACGAGGGTCACGATTAGAGAGAACCCGATGAAGTACCAACGGTACTTCAGCCAATCGATTTTAGTATCGCCAATGAAATCCATTTTGCTCTCGTTCTAGATGCTGAGCGCTTCGACTTGCCGCCGCCCGCCGAGGACCGTGTCGAAAATGAAGCGCGAAACGAAAATGGCCGTGAACATGTTGGAGAGAAGTCCAATGCTCAGTGTCACGGCGAATCCTTGAATAGGGCCTGTGCCGAACTGGAAGAGGATAGCCGCCGCGACGAGACTCGTAAAGTTGGCGTCGAAGATCGTCCAGAAAGCCTTGCCGAAGCCTGCGGAGATAGCGGTGCGCGGTGTTTTTCCGGCCCGCATTTCTTCTTTGATGCGCTCGAAGATGAGCACATTGGCATCCACCCCCATTCCAATGGTCAGGATGACCCCCGCGATACCGGGCAATGTGAGAGTTGCCGAGAAATAAGCCAAGGCCCCGACTAGGATGAGCAGATTCAGGACGAGGGCGACGACCGCGTTCACACCCGAGAGGCGGTAGTAGAGAATCATGAACAGCAAGACGCTCACGAGCCCCACGAGCGAGGCCGTGATGCCGCTCCGAATAGAATCGGCGCCGAGGCTCGGGCCGACGGTGCGCTCTTCCTGATATTCGAGCGATGCGGGAAGCGCGCCGGAGCGCAGCTTCAACGCGAGATCGTAGGCGGACTCTGTCGTGAAGTTCCCTGTGATTTGCCCGCGGTCATAGATAACCCCTTCGATGGTGGGCGCCGAGATGACGCTGCCGTCGAGCACGATGGCGAGCGGTCGGCCGAGATTCTCCTGCGTCGCCGTGCGGAAGCGCCCGGCCGCCTCCGGCTTGAGCGTGAAGTTGATGTCGGGTCGATTGTTTTGGTTGTCGATACCCGAACTCGCGTTCTTCAAGTCGCGTCCGGTGATGACAGGAGTACGTTCCAACAGGTAGTACGTTTTGTTGCCGCCTTCGTCGGCGTCGCCGGGCACGATCTCGGTCCCGGCAGGCAGGGGTTGCCCGCCGGTAAGTTGGTCTTCGGAGAGCCCCATGGAACGTGCGATCTTCAGCTCGAGCTTGGCCGTTGATTTGATGACGTCTTTCGCGCGGGCCACGTCGTCGAAACCAGGGAGCTGCACTAGAATTTGGCTCCCCTGATCGCCATGGGGCGCGATGACAGGCTCGGCGACGCCGAGCGCATCGACCCTTCGCCGGATCGTCTCGATAGCCTGGGTGACCGTGTCTTTCTCGAGGATGGTCAGCTCGGCGGAACGCATTTCGAGCTCAAAGTCCGAAGAGCCCAAGCTGCGCACGTCCCACGCGGGATAGGCGTTGTCGACCAGCGTGCGTAATTCGCTACCCTTATTAGTATCGAGACCCGACACGACCAGTCTGCCCGGCTCGACTATCTCGACATCGACAAAGGCGATGCTCTCGCCATCGAGATCTCGTTCCAGATTGTCTGCAAGCTCGTCCGTGACCGCGTTCAAGGCGTCGATCGTATTCACCTTCATGATGAGGTGGATGCCGCCTTTGAGATCGAGGCCGAGCTTGATCTTCTCCTCCGGTGGGTAGAAAGCCCAGGTGCATCCCGCCACGATGACGAGGATGAGAATGGCCTTCCAACGCAAGTTCTTCTTCATGGGATTTCGACTCCAAATGCTGCTTTCGGCGCCCTTGGTGGCGAAGCGAAGACTTCAGGAACGTTTCGATGGCTCCTCGACAATCTGGGTGACGGCCGACTTAGCGACTTTAACTTTCACGCTGTCCGCCACTCTCAACTGGATGAGATCGTCGTCCACACTGACGACGGTCCCGTAGATGCCGCCGGTCGTCAAGACACGGTCGCCGTTCTTCAACTCGTCCCTCATCGTCTCCGTTTCCTGTTGGCTCTTGCGCATGGGTCTAATCATGATGAAGTAGAACAAGCCGAAAATGATGAGGATCAGGATGAACTGGTTACCGAAAAACGAACCGGGGGCCTGCCATGGAACGAACCAAGGGCTGAACATCCTTGTAATGATAGTGCACTGATTTTCGAGCATCAAGCCGAACGCGCGTCCAATCGTTCGGAGAGCTCTTTTCGCAGCGTTTCGAAGCGATCTTCTTCGATGGCGCGGCGCATGCGCCGCATCAGCTCCATGTAGAAATGAAGATTGTGGATGGTGTTGAGCGTCCGCGCCGTCATTTCTTTGGAGACGAACAGGTGTCGCAAATAGGCCCGGGAAAAAGTCGCGCAAGTGTAGCAGGAGCAGTCAGGATCGAGCGGCCCGTGGTCATCGGCATAGCGAGCGTTCTTGATTGCGAGCTTCCCGGTGCTCGTGAAGAGCGTTCCATTGCGGGCGTTGCGCGTTGGCAGCACACAATCGAACATGTCCACACCGCGGGCGACGGATTCGATCAGGTCGCCGGGCGTCCCCGCGCCCATGAGGTAACGAGGGCGCTCGACGGGTAGCTCCGCGGTCGAGATCGCGGTCATCGCGCGCGTCAACTCCTTGGGCTCGCCCACCGCGAGGCCCCCGATCCCGTAACCGGGAAAGTCGAGCTCGGCGAGCTCTTTCGCGTGGTCGCGACGTATGTCCTCGTAGACGCCCCCCTGAACGATGCCGAAAAGGGCCTGCTCTTTGCGGGACTTCGCCTTCAGGCACCGGCGTGCCCAGGCGCTCGTTCGTTCGGTGGCCTCGTGCACGGCGTCTCGCTCCGATGGATAGAGGAGGCACTCATCGAGAACCATCGCTATGTCCGAGCCTAGTTTTTCCTGGATCTCGACAGCCTTTTCCGGGGTGAGCGTGTGCAAGCTCCCGTCGAGGTGCGAGCGGAACGCCACCCCTTCGTCATCGACGCTCCTGAGCGCGGCGAGACTCGCGACTTGGAACCCGCCGCTATCCGTGAGAATGGGCTTCTGCCACGCCATCATCCCGTGGAGTCCGCCGAGCGAAGCGACTCTCTCGGCGCCGGGACGCAGCATCAAATGATAGGTGTTCGAGAGAACGATCTGAGCGCCGAGCTCCTCCACTTGTTTTTGCGTGAGGGTCTTTACCGAGCCCTGCGTCGCCACGGGCATGAACGCGGGCGTCTCGACCGTCCCGTGCGGTGTCTTCAGGACGCCGCGCCGCGCGGCCGCGGACTGAGCCAGAATCGAGAACGAGAAGTCTGCTCCTGCTAACATCTTCAATCCAAAAGCCCCTAGGGTGACGCCGAACGAATTAAGCCTTGACAGTCCATATGGCCTTCTTTATGCTACATCTAGTATGCCAAGGGCAGACTCAAACGATTTCTAGTGTTGTAGCTCTTCGAAGCAAACAGCGCTCTTTGGGCCTCTTGTCCAAAGAGAGACTGTTTGAGCTCCTTGGCGTGCGAGCGGAAGTTCGAGATGTCATTTAGTAAAATTTCTATTTCGCAAGTAAGTGGCGTGTTCGGACCCCTTCGCTCTATCCCCTAAGGAGAGGAGGCGATAGTTATGGCAAAGAAAAAAGCTGCAAAGAAAAAAGCTACAAAGAAGAAAGCTGCAAAAAAGAAATAACGACTTCCTCAGGGGTAATGAGAGCGGGGGTGAGTCCTTCACCCCCTTTTTTTTCCACTGAATACTGAATACTGCGATCACAATACACGACGCCGGATCGCCTGAGCTACTCCCGCTTCGTCGTTGGTTCCCGTTTCTTCGAAGCCTCGCGCGCGGAGCTCCTCGGTGGCGTTTTGCATCACGACCCCCATCCCCGCGTGCTCCAGCATATCTAGATCGTTCCAGTTGTCTCCGATGGCGAAGGTCTCAGACATCTTTATCCCCAAACGTTTGCTCAGGAACCGAAGTGCCGCGGACTTCGTCGCTTCGGTTGCCAAGACATCGAGAAGCGCAAGGTCGTCAACGGGATATTCCGTGCGCGCCAGACTTACTTCGTCCCGTCGCGCACCGAGCTCCGTACTCAGCACCGTCACGAAGCTGCGGATGGCCGAGACACTGTTCGCGAAGCCGACTTGGACCGGGTCGCGCTCGAGTCGTATGACGTCGCTCCACGTGGGCGGTGGCGTCGTTCGGCTCAAATAGAGCGCGAGATGCGGGAGCTCGCGCGCGCTTTTCCTCAAAATGAGATGGCCCTCCGCGTCAGGGCCATCATGCACGACGGCTTCCATCGCGCTCTTCTCCGCGATGTCGAGCACGTGCTCGGCGACGCCGCGCGCGAGTAGACGTCGTCTCAGAATGGGGCCGTCGATTCCGGCCTTGATGATGGCGCCGCTATTCGCGACGACGAAAATGTCGACGTTTAGCGCCCGCACGTAGGGAACGACTGAAGGAAAACGGCGGCCCGTGACGATGGCGACGGCGACGCCTGCCGCGGCGCAATCGGCGAGGGCACGCTGATTCTCCGCACCGATCTCGTGAGACGAGCTGAGCAGGGTGCCGTCGAGGTCGACGGCGACGAGACGATAATTAGGGCTCACGATAAGGAGAGTTGAAACCGTCCCATATCGTGACCTGCTCGATGGTGTCGGAAGGCTCGATGCGGTCCACGATCTTCATCCCTCGCGTGACTTGCCCGAATACCGTGTGCAGGCCGTCGAGGTCGGGTCTCGGCACGTGCGTAATGAAGAACTGGCTGCCTCCGGTGTCTTTGCCGTGATCCGCCATGACGAGCGTGCCGCGCACGATCGGCCGCCCATTGATCTCCGAGCGGATGGTATAGCCCGGGCCGCCATTGCCATCGCCGCGTGGATCGCCGCTCTGGACGAAGCCGTTCGGGACGACTTGATGGAAGGACAGGCCATCGAAAAAGCGCTGCCGTGCGAGACCGATGAAGTTTCGAACTGTTAGCGGCGCATCCTGGACGAACAGCTCGAGCTCGATCGTGCCTCCTTGGCTCGTGCGGATGAAGGCTTGGGGTGAATAGGGTGGGCTCACATAGGGTTCGTAAGTTGCGAGTGCCTGCCGGCTCGGCCGCGCTAGCACCTGCACGTTTTTCGAGCCGCCGCGTCTCAGGATCGACGCGGCTCGGATACGGACGAGATAGTTGGTGTCTTCGAGGGCTTGGCGCGCGATCGATTCGGCTTCGGCCGCATCCAGCTTCGCGAGTGCGGCGAGGAGCTCCGCTTTGACGCGAGGCTCGTCGGAGCTCTCGACGAGGAAGGCCTGTTTGACGGGCAAGACACCGTCACGCGCACTGAGCGCCGCGAGGCCGCGCGCGGCGGCCAGCCGCTCGAACGCGTCTTCCGCTGTCAAATGCTGAATGAGGACCGTGACGGCACCGTCCGGATCGCGCGTCGTGAGCGCTGTCAACGCGCGCGCTCGAACCCGAGGATCCCGCTCGTCCGCCATCGTTCGCAAGAGCGCTGCGCTGCGCTCGTCCGCCAGGCGTCCCAACAAATCGGCGAGAGCGGCTCGGACTTGCCAATGTTCGTCTTCGCCGAGGCCTGACAAAAGAAGCCAAAACCCGTTGGTGTCTTGGCGGGCGAGTGCTCCGAGAGCGAGCGCACGTATCCATGGGCTCGCGCTCCCGAGCCGATCGATGAGAGGCTCGACAGCTGTCTCCGCGCGCAACTCCGCTAGCGCTTTCAGCACTTCGGTCTGAACATAGCGGGTATCCCTGTCGAGGAACGGCACGAGATCGTCGCCGCGTGCGTGCAGTCGATGGGCTGTCGCGGCGCGAATAGCCTCGATGCGAACGCTCTCGTTCGGGTCCGTGAGGAGGAGGCGGACATAATCCTGCGCGTGTTCTGAGCTGATGGATCGGAGTCCTTTCGCACCCCAATAACGAAACTCCGGGTTCCTGGAGCCGGCGTAAAAGCGAAGGATGGAGGCGAGCTCGTCGCCCGTGAGCGCTGTGGCTGTCCAGGCCGCGGGCCACCATACGAAACGCGGCGTGCTCCCCTGGGTTGCAAGTATTCCCCAGCCGTAGCGAAGGCTCTCGAGCCGCGCTAGCGCGAACAGACCGAGGCGCAAATCGAAATGCGGATAGCTCAAAGCCGACGCTTGCACGTCGTCGCTCCACTGATAGGGCTCTCCACCTTTCGGCATCCGGGCGAGAAGCGTCGTCGCGATCGCCTCGGCGGAGCTGGCATCACCGTTCTTGCCGAGCGCTTCCACTGCTCGGGCACGAACCCGCTCGCTCGTGTCGTCCAAGAGCTCGGTCAAACGGTCGACCGCGTCTCCAGGCAGTTCGTCTTCCAAAAGGCCGAGCGCAAACGCGGCTGTGGATCGCACGTAAGGCGACGCGTCATCGAGAAGGGGTGCGATTTTGAGCGCGGCTCCGGGCCCACCGATGCGGGCGCGCACGAGCGCGGCCTGCCCTCGGACTCTGCCGGCGGGGTCGCTCAGCCTTGCCTCGACCTCGCCGTCGCCGAGAGAGCGTTCGTCTTCGAGCTTCATGAGCCGGGCAAGCTTGTCCTCGAGGGTCGGCCCGGCCGGTATCACAGGCGCCGACGCACACCCCGCGGCGACCCAGATTGAGAAAAAAGCGCCGAGTGGGCGCAGCAGCCACTGTCTCATTGGGCGCAATTATATCCCGCCGCCGGGGATTACGATGGCGTGAGCACGCGATGGGAGATGCGGTGCTTCTCGATTCGATCCTCGAGCACCGTATAGCCGATCCCGGGGCCGTCGGGCACTTCAATCGTGCCGTCGCTCCGGACTTGAACCGTCGGCTCGATGAGCTCTTCGACGAAATAGCGCTTGGAGTCCGCGACGTCTCCAGGCAGCGCGAAATTCGGGAGGGTGGAGAGGTGGACGTTATGCGCGCGTCCAATCCCGCTCTCGAGCATACCGCCACACCAGACCGGGATGTCATGCTCACCGGCGAGTTTCTGAATATCCCGCGCGCTCGAGAGCCCACCCACGCGGCCGGCTTTGACGTTGATGATGCGCGTCGCGGACATCTCGATCGCCCGTCTTGCGTCGTCGAGCGAGTGGACGGATTCATCGAGACAAATCGGAGTCTTGATTTGCTTTTGGAGCGCCGCGTGATCCCACATGTCGTGGTAGTCCAGAGGCTGCTCGATCATCATCAGATCGTAAGCGTCCATTTCTTGAAAGAGCTTCACGTCGTCCAAGCTATAGGCGCTATTGGCGTCCACCATCAGCAGGATATCGGGGAAGCGCTCGCGCACTTGCCGCACGACGTCGAGGTCCCAGCCCGGTTTGATCTTGATCTTGATCCGCCGGTAGCCGTCCGCGAGCTCGCCTTCGATTTTCGTAAGAAGCTGGTCGACGCTGTCTTGGATGCCAATCGACACACCGGAAGCGATCTCCGTGCGCGTTCCACCGAGAGCTTTCGAGAGGGACTCGCCCCGCGTCCGGGCATAAGCTTCCCAAAAACCCATCTCGACCGCTGCTTTGGCCATGTTGTGACCGCGGATAACGTGGAGCGATGGAAGCACTTCGTCTGGATGGGCGTAGTCGCGTCCGAAAACGATGGGCGCGATGAAGTCTTCGAGCACATGGAGCGCGGTCTTGACCGTCTCCGATGAGTAAGACGGTGACTCGCTAGCGACGCATTCGCTCCACCCGGTCACCCCATCGACCGTAACCTGAAGCAGCAAGAAATGCTCGTAAGTGACGCGCGCAAAGCTCGTTTCGAAGAAGTCTTTGAGGTCCAGCTTGACCTCGTGGATCCCAATCGATTCGATTTTCATGCCAGGATCGTACCACGCTGTTGCTGTCGGCTAATTGCTACCTGCTACCTGCTACCTGCCCTCACGATGTTTGATTCGCTGCACGACATGGGCGATCCCGTCGGCATCGCGTCGCACCTACATACGGCGTTGAAGCCCGATGGAACCCTAATGCTTGTCGAGCCTCTGGCCGGAGACACCGTGGAGGAGAATACGCATGCGCTGGGGCAGGCGTTCTACGACTTCTCCACACTCTTTTGTTCGGCGATTTCCAAATCGAAGGAGGTCGGCCTTGCCTCGGCGCTCAAGCTGGGCCCCAGAAATTGAGCGCCGTTCGCAACGAGGGAGGATTCAGATCGGCGGAGAAAGTGCTGACCTCGGGAGCCAACATAATCATAGAGGCGAAAACCCTAGGGCTCTCGACGAGATCAGTGGGGGGACCGCACCGTCACTTGTGTCGTCCCCCCAAGGTTCTGCGACGAATTTTGATGGAGGGGTGGCATCCCCGATGGGGGTCACCGTGTCTTCGCCGCGAAAGCGGGCTATCTAGATTCGGGTGGGCACCGGTAAGCCACTGTGTGCTGAGATGCTGAAGGCCGACTTGCAGGCTACTAGCCAGCCTAGCCACACGTTACCAAGTCCGGAGCAGGTCGGTAGCTGGTAGGAACAACACCTGACGGTAAACTCACCACGGCAGATATTTGCCGATCGCGTCGATCTTGGACAAATCGACCGCGAGGACGGTCACCATCAGAACCAGCAGCATCACGAAGCCGACTTGCAGGATGCGCTCTTTGACCTGCAGGCTGAAATCGCGGCCGGCGAGGCCCTCGAGGGCGATGACCGTCATATGGCCGCCGTCGAGAAGCGGTATCGGAAGCAGATTCAAGATGCCGAGGTTCAAGCTGAGAAATGCCATGAACATGAAGAGCTGTCGCGCGCCGCGTCGCGCGGTCTCGCCCGCGGCGACGCCGATCCCCACCGGCCCTGAGAGCGTGTTCAGCGAAGCGCGCCCGGTTACGAGACGTCCGAGCACGATGAAGGTCAGGCGAGTGAAACGCGACGTTTCCCCGAGCGCCTCCTGGAGAGCGAGCACGGGATTTGTGACCCGGAAGAGCACCGTCGGTGTGGCGTTGAAGTTGATGCCGATGAGCCAGCGGCCTTCGTTTTGCTGGGGGGTGAGAGTGAACTCCATGCCCTCCTGGTCACGAAGGACCCCGAGCGTGACCGGCTCTCCCTGCAGAGCCTCGATCCCTTCGATGAGCTCGGTGTAGTGGAAGATGGGCTTGCCGCCCACTTTCGTGATGATGTCACCTTCTCGCATCCCCGCGCGTTCGGCAGGGAAATCCTCGAACAGCGCGGCGACTTGAGGCTGAATGGAGGGGAACAATCCGGCATAGCCGATTTCTTCATCCCCGCGGGCCTCGATCTCGATAGGAAACTCTATGGTTTCAGCGTCCCGCTCGATGCTCAGCATCAAGGTATCGTTCGCGCTCACGATGAACTTGTCGAGCGCCGCTTTCCAGCTCGCGACGGGATCCCCTTCGATTTTTGTAATACGGTCACCGGGTTGCACGCCGCTTCGGCTGGCAGGCGAGTCTTCGGCGACGAAACGGACGTCGACCGGATCGTCGAGACCCGCGGGCCGATCGACGCCGACCATGAACAGAAGGGTCAGGATGAGGATCGACAGCACGATGTTCATGGCTGGGCCCGCGAGCAGAATGGCTAGCCGCTCCCACTTGGAGTGGCTCATGAACTCTTCGGGATCGCCCGTGGCCTCCATCGGGTTGTCCCCGGCCATCTTCACGTAGCCGCCGAGAGGCAACGCGCCGATTCGGTACTCCGTATCTCCCCAAGTGCGGCCGATGATTTTGGGCGGAAAGCCTAGTGAGAAGACTTTGACTTTGACACCTACCCATTTCGCGATGAGGAAATGACCTGACTCGTGCACGAAGACGAGAACGCCCAGGACGAAAACAAAAGCCAGTATGTAGGTCATGAAATCGACATCTCCTCGCTACGCACTACACTAGCGTGACTGGCGCCCGGATGAGGCCCTCGGCGCATTCTCGTGCCCAGCGATCGGCCTCGAGCACGGTCTCGAGATCGGACGCGCGTTTCGGGTCGTGCCGCGCGAGCGTGGCCTGGAGCGTTTCTCCAATCGACAAGAATCCGATGCGCTCGTCGAGAAAGGCCGCCACCGCGACTTCGTTGGCCGCGTTCAAAACGGCGGGCGCCGTGCCGCCTTGCGACAGCGCTTCGTAAGCGAGGCGGATGCAGACGAATCGCTCGAGATCCGGAGGCTCTAGATCGAGGCGCAAAGGCGTTTCGAGATCGAGAGGCGGCAATCCGGTATCGAGCCGCTTGGGATAGGTCAGCGCATATTGGATCGGCAAGCGCATATCCGTGACACCGAGCTGCGCGATGAGCGACCCGTCTTCGAGCTCGACCATCGAATGGATGACGGATTGCGGGTGGACGACGACGCGCACCTGCTCAGGGGTCACGTCGAAAAGCCAGTAAGCTTCGATGATCTCGAGCCCTTTGTTCATCATCGTCGCGGAGTCGATGCTGATTTTCGGCCCCATTTTCCACGTCGGGTGCTTCAGCGCGCGTTCGGGAGTCGCTTCCCTCATCTCGGAAAGGCTCGCGGTACGAAACGGGCCGCCCGAAGCCGTCAGCCAAATGCGCTTCACGGGCTGGTCGCGGCCGTCGAGGCATTGATGGATGGCGTTGTGCTCGCTATCCACCGGGAGAAGCGTGGCGCCCGCCGCGGCGACGGCTTTCGTCATGAGCTCCCCCGCCATGATGAGCGCTTCTTTGTTCGCGAGGCCAACGCTCTTCCCTGCTTCGATCGCGCGCAGCGTTGGAACGAGACCGACCGCTCCGACCGTGGCGGAGACGACGAAATCGGCTTCTGGATGCGTGGCGACGTGGACGAGCCCGTCGACACCGGTCCGAACGTCGAGCTCTGGAAAATTACGACGGAGCGTCTCGGCTCGATGCGAGCCCGACACGCTGACGATTTTGGGGCGGTATTTCCGAATCTGTGCGCTGAGCGCATCCACACCGCGGCCCGCGCCGAGCCCGATGACACGGAACCGCTCCGGGAAACGATCGATGACCCGTAGCGTATTGGTTCCGATGGAGCCTGTAGATCCGAGGATCGAGACGCCCTTCATATCACTATTCTAGCGAATTTCACGCCATCCACAGGAGGCAAAGAAGTAGTGCGGGCCCCGCGAACAAAACCGAGTCGATGCGGTCGAGAACGCCTCCGTGGCCGGGAATGAGCGCTGAGGTGTCCTTCACCCCGGCCGAGCGTTTGAGGAACGATTCGAAAAGGTCGCCGATCACTCCCATGAGGCCGAGCATCGAGCCGAGTCCGATAGCAGTGGCTGTTTCGAGCTCAGGAAACCAAAGCTCGGCGAGCGCGACCGCCGCGGCGATCGAAGCGACGAGACCACCCACGAGACCCTCTACGGTTTTCTTGGGGCTCAGTCGCGGGGCGAGAGCGTGACGGCCAAGGGAGCGGCCGGTATAATACGCGCCTGCGTCGCCGACAAAAACGACCGCGAGCAGAAAAATCACCCAGTGCCGCCCGGCGGGCTCGGGGCCAAGCATCCGAAGCGCGACGATACTACCCATGAGCGCGCCCACATAAAAGGTCGCGAAAAAAGTGCCCGTGACCCCGACGAGCCTCTCCTTGTCGGGGCTCCACTGGAAGACGACGGAACCAGCGATCACGAGAATCGATGCGAGGGTCGCATGGGTGAGCGTAAGGGGCTCGAGATAGAAGGCGCTCGTCACCAGTAGCACCGTGAGATAGCCCGTCCCGAGAAGCGCCGGACCCGAGCTCTTCATCTTGCTCTTGATCAACGCCGCGAGCTCCCAATAGCCGAGAAGCGCCACGACCAGCGCGAGGGCGAAGAACAGCCAGTCTGGGCCGAGAAGAATGATCGCGAGAAGAAGAGGAACCGCGACGGCGGCGGTCAAGAGGCGACTCATGTCGCGCTAAGCCGTGCTGCGCGTCGAAGCGGCGATGCCTCCGTAGCGTCGGTCGCGCTTCTGGAATTCGACGATCGCCTCGAAGAGCTCGCGCTTTCGAAAATCCGGCCACAACGTGTCTGTAACCCAAATCTCCGAATAAGCGATTTGCCAGAGAAGGAAGTTGGAGATGCGGAGCTCGCCACTCGTTCGGATCATCAGGTCCGGATCGGCGATACCCGCTGTGTACAGACGTTCGGCGAAGAAGGCTTCGTCGATCTCAGGCGCCTCACCGCTTTTGAGCGCCTCGTTCACGATGCGCTGGCAGGCATCCGTGATCTCGGCGCGGCCTCCGTAATTGAGTGCGATGTTGAACAAGAGGCCCCGGTTGTCTCGCGTACGTTCCATCCCGGCCTCGAGCTCGCTGACGACATCGCTGGGAAGCTCGGACAGCCGGCCGAGCACCTGGAAGCGGATATCGTTCTTCATGAGCGTCGAAAGCTCGAGCCGCAGATATTGTTTGAGCAGCTTCATCAGAACGTTGACTTCGCTGCGTGGACGCTTCCAGTTCTCGACGGAGAACGCGTATAGCGTCAAAACGGGAACGTCGAGCCGAGCGCATGTCGAGACGATTTCTCGAACGGAAGCGATCCCAGATCGATGTCCTTCGACGCGCGGCAGGCCGCGCCCTTTCGCCCATCGACCGTTGCCGTCCATGATGACAGCGATATGGGCGGGGAGCCTCGAGAGGTCCATCTTCTCGAAGAGCTGTCTTTCGTTGGAGCCTTCTTCCGTCGAATCCAAAATATCTTGGCGGCTCATGGTTAACAGATTACTTTAGCATAACGACGCCACTGGGGACCCTTTCACCCGTTGGAATGCGTGCTATTCTCCAGGCGTGACGGTCCTGATCCTCGCGCTCTTGGGGTTTCAACCTTCACCCTTATCCGAGCGGCATCGCGTTTGGCTTGTTGAGGAAGTTCATTTCCTCCTCAGCTCTGATGGGCGTGGAAGCTTTCTTGCGCTCGAAACGGATGCCGCTCGCGACCGCTTCGTCGATGCCTTTTGGGCGCGACGTGACCGCGACGATCACCTCGCACGTCTGAGCGCCTCGGATCGTCTCTTCGGCGTTCGCGGACGCCACTCGGCTAGAGGACGGGTCTATCAACTCTTGGGCCCGCCTACGTTCCGCGAGGACTATGCGCATGCTGGGGCGCGTCTCGTCCCGACGGAGTTGTGGCACTACACCGGCGTCGCAAACGCCCGCCTTCCCGACTCCTTCTATCTCATATTCTTCAAACCGGGCGCCGCGGGTCCGTTTCGACTTTGGCATCCCGAGAGCGATGGTGTTGCAGGTTTGGTGGTGGCGCCGGAGCCCGGTCGATGGCAGCTCGGCGCAAGCACTGATGACGTTGATGTTGACGCGATCGATGCGGAGCTCGCGCTTGCGCTAAGAGAGCTCGTGCCCGGAGGCGGACGCGCGCAGTCGGTCTCTCTTCTCGCGAGCGTGGCCGGGTTTCACGATATCGTCGCGCGCGATCGTCGCTTGGGGCGCACGCGTCGAGACGTCGGTCAGCTTGCGCCGTCTGAAAGCACACTTCGTCGCGCGCGTCTTCCACGATGATGCCAGGGTGCCCGAAATCCACTATGCTCTCGAGCTCGAGGCCGGTGAGAACGATCATTTGCCTTGGAGACGCGAGGATGGACGCTGGCACGTTCGATTTGCTCTGACGGGTCGCCTGCTCGACTCGGCGAGAGAGCTCGAGCGGTGGGAAGACACGATCGAGCTCGACGTGACCGACGCGGAGCGCGACGTTTTGCGGTCGACGTCGCTCAGCTTTCAAGGCCGACGCTTTCTCGCGGCCGCCGCCCATAGCATCGAGCTCGCGGTGGTTGCCGAGAACGGCTCCTCGGCCGTCGGTGAGACGACCGTCGACCGGTCTTTGCCGCCGCTGCCGTTGCTCGCGCGGCGAGTCGACAAGGTGGAAGCGTCGAGGCGACTGCCGTTTCTCTTCGGCAACCGTCTCGTGTTGCCTTGGCCGGCAGCGGTCCTCCGCGGGCCAGAGGTAATCGCTGTAACCCAAATCGTCGTTCCGGCGCCTGGCATGCCTTTCGTTTGGGAGATCCGACGGAACGGGCAGCTGGAATTTACCGAAGAGCGCGTTCTTGACGGACAGAGCCCGACATTGGTGACAACCGCGATTCCGTTGGACGTGTCCGGAGGGCACTACCTCGTGCGCGCTCTCTATGGTGAGCGCGCGCGCGCGATCGAGCTCGTGGCGGAACGTGGGCTCGACGCAGCTTCCGTGCGGATTCTGGCGCGTGAGTCGACGCCTTCAGAAGAGAGTCGCTACCGCTGGGCCCGTGGACGCGCGTTCTTGGCCCGAGGATTGAGAGAGCGCGCGCTCCACGAGCTCGAGACCGCGCTCGCGCTGGATCCAGACAACTTCGCGGCCGCTGAAGCGATAGAACGAATGCGCTCGGCGGCCAGGTAAGGTGTCGGGATTCCTGACGAGCTGCCCTATGTCGCCACAAACCTATATGAATAAGTTGATTACGCTAGATACTCTTGTCGCGAGCGCGTCGGATTCGCTTACAATTCTGGCGGGCTCGAAGCGAGCCTCAGCGTCAATCTACTGAAACGAAATCACTTAGCTCGATGGCATAGCCGTTGCACTACTCTCGTGTAGGCCCACCGGCTGGGGGGGTAGCTTCACCCGCTATCGTTTATCAACAAAGAGCTCAAACGACCGGAACAATCGACCTGAGCACTTACCCCCCTCGGGCACCCCCCTCTCCTTTGAACGGGAGAGGGGGAAGGCTCGAATCCTGCTCGTCTTATGATGGCCGGGGCTCGCGCCCTCAGGGGGTGGCGGACCCGAGTCGCACGTTCAACGCGGTCGTCTCGCCCGCATGCACATCGAGCATCGTGATGAATGTGTCGTAACCCTCTTTCTCGAGCTTCAGCTCGTAGCGCCCCGTGGGGAGATGGACCGTTATGACGCGGCGGGCACGCTTCGGCCGTTCAAGTGCTGACGGAGGAACCGCCCCGTATGTGTGCCCTTGGCTCGAACCAGCGCTTCGGGCGGGCCGTGGAAGACGAGCCGGCCGCCCTCGTCGCCCTCGTCGCCGCCTTCGGGTCCCAGATCGATGACCACGTCCGCCTCCGCGACGACTTGGCGAGCTCGTAGGCAAGCTTGATGCGTTGTGCTTCGCCCCCAGACAATGTGTTCGAGGGTTGTCCCAAGGTGAGATAGCCGAGTCCAATGGCGTTCAACAGAGCGATGGGTCGCTTTATCGATGGGACGTTTTTGAAGAGGAGCTCGGCATCGGTGAGCGTCGTCTCGAGAACCTCATGGATGTTCTTGCCCCGAAAGCGTACCGAGAGCGTCTCTTCGTTGAACCGGCGGCCACCACAGCTTTCGCAATGTACGTAGACGTTAGGGAGAAAGCTCATCTCCATCTTGATCGTTCCCGCGCCGGAGCAGGCCTCGCAGCGGCCGCCTTTGACGTTGAAGGAAAACCGCCCTGGCGCGTAGCCCGCCATGCGGGCCGCCGGGGTCGCGGCGAAAAGCTTACGCAACGCGTCGTAGAAGCCGACATAGGACGCTGGGATCGAGCGAGGGGTCTTGCCGATCGGCGTTTGATCGACTTCGCGCACGCGGTCGAGATGCTCGACCCCGAGGAGGCCATCATGTGCGCCGGGCAGCGCGCTCGAGCCAAGGGCGCGGCGCACCGCTTTTTCCAGAACGTCACGGACGAGCGTGCTCTTTCCCGACCCCGACACACCGGTGACGACAGAGAGGCGCCCGAGCGGAAAGTCCACGTCGAGGTTTTTCAAGTTGTTTTGTCGCGCACCCCGGATCCCGAGCGTCGGGACGTTCGCAAGCTCGCAGTGCGGCCGTAATTTCGCTCTCGAGCGGGACAGCGACCGGCCCGTGATCGATCTTGGGTTTTGAAGAATCTGTTGAGGCGTGCCTTCCGCTATGATCGCGCCACCTTCCGTGCCGCCGCCCGGGCCGAGGTCGATGATGTAATCCGCGCTCAGGATAGTGTCTTCGTCGTGCTCGACGATCAGCACTGAGTTTCCGCCGCGGGCGAGCTCTCGAAGGGCCTCGAGGAGCTTTCGGTTGTCACGAGTGGAGGCCGATCGTGGGCTCGTCGAGCACATAGCAGACACCTCGCAGGTGGGAGCCGAGCTGCGCCGCGAGCCGAACGCGCTGGGCTTCGCCTCCGGAGAGAGTATCGGCCGCGCGTGAGAGCTGCAGGTAGGAGAGCCCGACTTTCACGAGCAGTGAGAGCCGCGCTTCGATCTCTTTCAAGAGCGATGTCGCTACCGCCTTCGCACGGTCGTTCCGCTTCAGCTCGCGAGTGCGAAACGCTTTCAGAAAATCGAGCACGCCGCCGGGCGTTCGCCCAACCAGCTCTTGTATGGCCGAGCCCCCGATTCGAACCGAGCGCGCCGTTTCGTGGATGCGGCCCCCTTCGCATGCCGGGCAAGAGCGCGAGGCCCGGTACTGCGAGAGAAAACCGTGAAGCTCGACGCTCGCGTCTCGAAACAGAGGCTCGCGCGCTTCAAAAAGCGTCTGGAGAAGCGCGTCGCGTTTGGCGTGAGCGAGCCGCCGCCACGCGCGCGAGGGGTCCATGGCAAGCTCCCGCACGCGCTTCGTCACGCGCGTGCGCACGAGGCCCGGCATCCGTTTCGGCGCTTTCTCGAGCAAAGCGATAGCACCGTCTCTCAAGCTCTTGGAATCGTCGGGGATGACGAGCTCTTCGTCGAAAGCTTCTTTTACGCCGAGGCCGTCACATTCGGGGCAAGCACCATAGCGGCTGTTGAACGAGAACATCCGCGGGTCGAGCTCTTCGTAGCTGCGCTCACATCGAGGACAGGCTCGCTTCAAATTGTAGTAGCGCTTCTCGGACCCCGCGATCACGAGCACCGCGTCTTTTCCGAGGCGAAGCGCGCTCTCGATGCTTTGTTTGGCTTCGCGCGTCATATTGTGTGTTGGGTTGTGTGATAGGTCGAGCGTCGCGGCGAGCGCTTCGATGTCGTGCTCGGCGTAGCGCTTCAAGGGCCGCCGGGTGCTCTTCGCACCCTGTATCACGACGAGCTTCCCGTCGATGCGGAGCTTAGGGTAGCCGTCTTTGACGGCGCGCTCGATCACTTCGCGATGGGCACCTTTGCGCGCGCGGATCAGAGGGACGAAAACCGAGATCGTCTGATTCGCGAAGCGATTGCAAATCTCCTTCACGATCTGGTCCACCGTTTGTGGCGTGACGGGTGTGTCGCAATCGACGCAATATTGCGTCCCCAACTTCGAATAGAGAAGCCGCAAATAGTGGTAGATCTCGGTGACGGTGGCCACGGTAGAGCTCCGACCGCCGCGCGTCAGCCGTTGCTCGATGGCGATGGTCGGCGGTATTCCCCGAACGAGATCGACTGCGGGTTTGTCGAGCACGCGTATGTACTGGCGCGCGTAAGCGGACAAGCTTTCGAGAAAGCGTCTTTGGCCCTCGGCGAACACGACGTCGAAAGCGAGGCTGCTCTTTCCCGAGCCCGATAAGCCGGTGAGGACGACGATTTGATCGCGCGGGATGTCGACATCCACGTGCTTCAAGTTGTGCTGGCTCGCTCCGCGGATGGTGATGGGTTTCTCGTCGCCGAGGGACGCCGGGAGCGGCCGCGCGAGCACGCGAGGCGGCGTCTTTTCGAGATAGGGCGCGAGAAAGCGGCCCGTGTGCGAGCTTTTACAAAGAACGAGCTCCTCGGGGGTCCCCACCGCGACGACCTTGCCTCCTCCGTCTCCACCTTCGGGGCCTAAGTCGATGACCCAGTCGGCGTTCTTGATGACATCGAGATTGTGCTCGACGACGAGAAGGCTCGCGCCGCGGTCGAGCAGTTTCTCGAACGCATTCAAGAGAACGCGGATGTCGTCGAAGTGAAGACCCGTCGTCGGCTCGTCGAAAACGAAGAGCGTGTTCTCGTGCTCGGTGCTCGCCATGCGTGACGCGAGCTTGAGCCTTTGGGCTTCGCCGCCGGAGAGCGTATTGAGCGGCTGACCGAGCCGCAAATAGCTGAGGCCGACATCGGCCGCGGTCTCGAGCGGTCGGGTAACTTTCTCGTATCCGGAAAAGAAATCGAGTGATTTTTTGATGGTCCTCGAGAGCACGTCGCGGATATTCGCGCCCTTGAAGCGCACCTCGAGCACTTCGTTTCGGAACCTGGACCCGGCACAGGACTCGCACGTGACGTAGACGTCCGAGAGGAACTGCATCTCGACCTTCTCGAAGCCTGCACCGCTGCAAAGAGGGCACCGGCCGCCGTCGACGTTGAAGCTGAACGTGCTCGCCTCGAAGCCGCGCCCTCTGGCGTCCGCGGTAGAAGCGAACAAACGGCGGATACCGTCATAGGCTTTGAGGTAAGTGATGGGATTGGCGCGAGGCGTACGGCCGATGGGCGACTGGTCGACGAGCACGATGTCACGCACGCGCTCGAGGCCATGGATCGCGTCGCAATTTTCCGGAGAAGCGGCGGGGTTGCGGCAAAAGCGCTGATAGCTTCTCAGAAGCACGTCGTCGACGAGGCTGCTCTTGCCTGAGCCGGAGACACCGGTCACGGCGGCCAAGAGCCCGAGGGGGATTGCGATGTCGATCCCCTCGAGGTTGTGCGCGCGCGCCCCGCGAATTTCGATCGCATGGCCCGGTGCGACCTTCCGCCGTCGGTCCCTAACGGGGATGGCGCGTTTGCCGCTCAAATATTGCGCGGTGAGCGAGCCGCGCTGCTCGAGAAGGCCGGCGGTCGGACCGAAATACAAGACTTCACCGCCGCGCTCGCCTGCCTCGGGGCCGAGATCGAGAACGTGGTCCGCCCTCCGGATGACCTCTCTATCGTGCTCGACGACGACGATCGTGTTGTCGCCGTCGCGGAGCCGTTCCAGGATCTCCATCAGCCGGGACGTATCCCGAGGATGGAGCCCAATGGAGGGCTCGTCCAGCACGTAGAGCGCATTGACGAGCGACGAGCCGAGTGCGGTCGTGAGATCGACGCGTTGCACTTCACCGCCGGAGAGCGTGCGCGATTGACGGTCGAGGGTCAGATATCCCAGGCCGACGCGCTCTAGATATTCGAGCCGGTTCTCGATCTCCTGGAGTAGCATCGACGCCATGGGGTTCTCGGCGACGTGAGATAGCTCGCGAAAATATTCGAGGCTGCGAGAGATGTCGAGTGCTTCGACTTCTGCAACGTTTTTGCCTGCGAGCCGATAGAGAAGCGTGTCGTTATCCGTCGAGAATCGTGTGCCGCCACAATCTTCACAACGGTGATAGCTTCGATATTTCGAGAGGAGCACGCGGATATGCATCTTGTACGTGCGCCCCTCGAGCCACTGGAAGAAACCTTCGATGCCATAGAAGCTCGCGTCGCCTTCGACCACGAGACGTCGGTGCTCGTCCCGAAGCGACTTCCACTCGGTGGCGACGGGAATCTTGCGGCGCCGGCAAAAAGCCATCAAATCGTCTTGGCCTTCGCTGTAGCTTTTCGTCTGCCACGGCTTGATGGCGCCTTCGCGCAAGCTCAGAAGCGGATTGGGTACCACGAGGTCGAGGTCGACCCCGATCGTCCGTCCGAATCCTTTGCAGCTCGCGCAAGCACTTAGCGGGCTGTTGAACGAGAATAGATTGGAGGTGGGCTCGCTATAGGTCGTTTCGCAGCGGGCACAATGACGTTTCTCGCTGAACTTCTGTTCGTCTCCCGAAAGCCAGACACTCACGCGTCCTTTGCCGAATCGAAGTGCCTGCTCCAGAGCGTCGACGAGCCGCGCGCGGTCGTCGAGTCGAAGACGATCCACGAGAATGTCGATGCGCGTTCGTAGAGCCTGCGCGGTGATATTCGCGATGGAGCCGCCTCGTCGAACCAAACGGCGCCAGCCCATCTGCTCGAGCTGTCGCGCCACTTCTGTGGGCGTGACGCGCTCGCTCAGCTCGAGAGGAAAGCTGACCATGGCGCGCTCGTGGCCGCTCTGCGCGAGCTTCGCGACGATGCCGTCCGGGTGGTCGGTCTCGACCACGCCGCCGCAGCCGTGACAATGAAGGGTGGCCATCTTCGCGAAGAGAAGCTTCACGTGGTCGTTGATCTCGGTCATCGTGCCGACGGTCGAGCGTGAGTTCTTGACCGGATTGCTCTGGTCGATGGCGATCGCGGGAGGCACTCCGTGGATGGCGTCGACCTCCGGCTTGTCCATGCGGTCGAGAAACTGGCGGGCGTAAGTGGAGAAGCTCTCGACGTAGCGGCGCTGGCCTTCGGCGTAGAGCGTGTCGAAAGCGAGCGAGGACTTGCCCGAGCCCGAAACGCCGGTAACGGCGAGAAGGCTTCCCACGGGGATCTCGAGATCGAGATTCTTGAGATTGTTTTGCCGCACGCCGCGGAGCCGGATCACCGCGGGCGCCTTCGAGGAGCGCTTCATAGGTCTTCTATTTCGTCTGGCCGTAGTGGACTTCGACGAGCTTTAGCCCTTTCGCGGCGGCGGTCGGTCCCGCCTCCGTTCGATCGCTGCACTCGAGAAGATGCGGGATCGACTCGGGCACGCGTTTTCCACGCCCGACCTCGAGCAACGTGCCGACCATGTTGCGAATCATGTGCTGCAGAAAACCGGTCGCCGTCACTTCGTAAATGAGCTCGCTGCCTTCGTCGAGCCACCTCGAAACGAGCACCGTTCGGGTCGTCGTTTTGGCGTTGCAGGACGAAGCCCGAAAGGCATCGAATGTGTGCTCCCCGACAAACGAGCGCGCGCCTCGCGTGAGCGCCTCGCGATCGAGCTCGTAAGGACAGTGGAGCGTGAATCGGCTCGTGAACGGCAGAGGCACGGGCGCGCGCTCGAGGTGGTAGCGATAGGTCTTCGAGCGGGCGCTGTAGCGGGCGTGAAACTCCGGCTCGGCTTCCTCCACCGAGCGGATGCGGATGTCCCCGGGAAGCATCGTGTTCAGGCCTCGGAGGATGCCCTCTGGGGGGATTTCGCGCACGAGCTGAAAATGCGCCACTTGCCCGAGCGCGTGGACGCCGGCATCCGTGCGCCCCGCGGCGACGACGTCCACCGACCGTTTCGACATGCGGGTGAGCGCGGCTTGGACGCGCTCCTGAATGGTGTCGCCCTCGGGTTGTACTTGCCAACCGTGATACGTCGTACCGTCATAGGCGAGAGTCATTTTATATAGCGGCACGAGCCCCACATTCTAGCAAATTGAGCGAAAAGCCTGTCTTTGAAGTGTTTTAGAGCGGTCTCGCATGCATCACGCACGGTCGCGTACTACAATGGTCGTCAATGAGGGGAACATAATTAGCGGAGCTCGCGTATTTTGCAGTCGAGGTCCGCACGATTAAGAGGAGGGTCTCCGTCCGACACCGAACAACAAGAGGATTAACCAACCATGAACCTGAAGCGCCTTTCCTTCGTGCTGTTGATCTGCCTCGCCGTCGGCGCGAGCGCTTACGGGCAGGAAACCCAGCCCGAGCGGACTGCAGATCCGAACGCAATTCAGCTCACCCTCGACGACGCCATCGAAATGGCTCTCGAGAACAATCTCGACATCGTCGTCTCGCGCCTCGATACGCAAGTTCAGGCAGAGGGCGTGCGGTTCGCGAGAGGGGTTTATCAGCCCTTCATCTCGGGAAGCTTCAACAATCTGGATAGCTCTTCGCCCGCGCAGACCCAGCTCGTCGGTGCGCAAACGCTCACGAGCACCCGAACAAACTACAACATAACCTGGCAGCAGGAGATCTCGACGGGCGCCAATTACAGCGTCACCTGGCAGAACTTGCGCTCCACCACCAACAGCGCGTTTACCGGCTTCAACCCGCTCTACGACGCGGCCATCACCGGCCAGATCGCCCAGCCGCTCATGCAGGGCTTCGGGACCGATCCAAGAAAGCAGCAAATCGTCGTGGCCAATAACGGCGAGCGTATCTCCCGCAACGGTTTCGAAGCCCAGGTGATGAATACGGTGCGGGATGTGGAGTTCGCGTACTGGGATCTGGTTTTCACCATTCGGGATTTGGAAGTGGCTCAGACGTCGCTCGGGCTCGCCCAGGATCTTCGCAGGAACAATCGCATCCAGGTGGAAGTCGGCACGATGGCGCCCATTGACGTTCTTGAAGCCGAGGCCGAGGTGGCCTCTCGCGAGGAAGCCGTCATCCTGGCCGAGGAGGCGATTCGGCTGACCGAAGACTTGCTGAAGCTCCTCATCAACGATCCCGAGACCGAGGCGTTTTGGATGAACACCTACTTGCCCGTCGACCAGCCGACGATCGCGGAGATCGAGATCGACCTCGAGGAGGCGGTGCGCATCGCGCTCGAGCGTCGCCCGGTCCTCGATCAGAGACGGGTCGAGCTCGAGACCCGCAATTACACCGTGCGTTTCAGCAAGAACCAGCTGATGCCCCAGGTCGATCTCGTGGGCTCGGTCGCGTTCAACGGTATCGGCGGCACCCAGCTCGTGCGCGAGGGTTTTGCGGGCCCGCCGACCCTCGTCATCCCCGGCGGTTACGGGGACGCGATCGATCAAATTTTCGGTGGAGATTTTCGCGATTGGTCATTGGGTTTGAACATTTCCTACCCGCTCGGAAACTCGCAAGCTCAAGCTCAATACGCGCAAGCGCAGGTCGCCGCGCGCCAGCAAAGGGCTGCGATCGACTCCAACGAGATTCTCATTGCGCAAGAAGTTCGCGCGACGGGGCGCGCCGTCCAGACGAACCGCAAGCGGATCGATGCGACCCGCGTGGCGCGCGACCTTTCGCAGCAGCGCCTCGATGCCGAGTTGAAGAAGTTCCAGGTAGGTATGTCGACGAGCTTTTTCATCGTCCAAGCCCAGCGCGATCTCTCCCAAGCCGAAGCTAACGAGCTCCGCGCGCTCATCGACTACATCAAGGCGATCGCCGCCTTCGAGCGCGCTCAAGGAATAATCCTGGACGGACCCAATATTACTATCCGCTGATCATTTGAGCATTCAGCGATCAGCATTCAGCATTCAGGATTCAGGATTCAGCATTCAGCATTCAGGAAAATCAAGCTGAATGCGACGTTTCCGCGAATACTTTGCCTCGCACGCGACTGTTTAGACATCACGCTTAATATTCCTGGATGCTGAATGCTGAATGCTGAATGCTGGAAAGCTTGACAGATCTTTCTCCCTCGCATAAATTGTTCCGAACATCTTTTTGGAAAGATTCAACGACCGCGAAGGGAGCTCGATATGGCCAAGAGCAACAAGAACTCGAAACCCGATTTCTTGGCAAGGCGACGGCAGACGATTGCCGAAATGGCAAACAAGCGAAGGCAGCAGCAATTAGTGCGTGGCCCCGGCATATCGATCGGGGACAGCAGACACAAGATGACGGCTCCGATTTCGCTTTCGGGGACGCCACGAGTGACCCAAAGCTAACCTTTTCTCTACTTACCTCCTTTCCTTCCACCTGCCGCCCTCGGCGCACAATCCTTTCGGTTCGAAGCAAAACCTAAAGTAAAGCTAGAGGGATAGCTATCTAAATTCCTACAGAGAGTGAATCGATCTGTTCGAAGAAACGCAGCACACGATCCGCCGCCCAAAAGAAACGAGGCGCGCGTGAAAGGCCTACGAAGCCGACATGGCCGGCGCCTCTTGCGATCTCGAGCATGACGGCGTCGGAATGGTGCCAATGATGCACGCTGTCATATGGGATGAACGGATCGTTCGTCGACGATAGTACGAGCGTCGGCAGCTCGACGTCGGCCAAGACCGGGCCGGTGCTGACGGACTGATAGTACGCTTCCGCGTTGCCATAGCCGCCATAAAAGGCGGTAATGACGTCGTCGAATTGGCGCAAGGTCGTGATCCCGCGTTCACGACCGAGCTCGTAGCGCTCGGGGGCGCGGTGTTGTCGCCGTTTGTAGGACGCACAGAGCGAGCGGGTGAACCGAGTCTGATAAATGAGATTCGCGCGTTCTTCAAGAGCGTCGGCGCATCGAGACATATCTAGCGGTGGGCAAACGGCGGAAACGGCTTTGAGCGCTTCCGGTAGGCGCCTCCTCTCCCGATGGAGCGTGAGAAGCGTCAGTCCCGCGCCGAGGGAAAAGCCGACGATAGCAAAACGGCCCACCCGACTCGCGAGCCACTCTGCCGCCGCGAGCAAATCTCCCGTGAGGCCCGCGTTATAAAGCTGCGGGCACAGTGAGAGTGAATCGCCACATCCGCGCATGTTCATTCGGATCACGTGCCATCCGGAACGGAAGGCTGCCACTCCTGTGCTCACGACGTAATGCGCCTCGTCCGTGCCTTCGAGGCCGTGCACGAGCACCAAACCTGGGCGGTCAGCGCCCTTCTCCTGCCACGAAGCGCGCAGTAGGAGGCGCACGTCGTCGCCGGCTTCCACGACGACGTCCTCGGAGGGGAAGGGCCATTTCAGAAAGGATCGCGCGATCACACCGCCGATTGTCTGAAGGTGACCTCCTGGCAAGAGGGGGCGAAAACGGCTCACAGATTCGATTCGGAAGGTCGCGGCTTGGCGATGACCGAGATCGTCTCGTAAGTGGCGGTCTCGGCGGTGATGCCGTGTTTCGCGAGCTCCTCGAGAGTGTGCGCGTAGTCTCGCTCGTTTTGATAAGCCAAGAGCAGCGCACCGCACGCGTCACAAGTAGCGACGTCGCGATGACGTTTCAGGCTCTTTCGGGCTTCTCGCTCGCAGCAGGTTTTCATGACAATCGCTTCTTCAAGCTACAGAGATCGCAATCACGCGCGTTCTCGTGGCGCGGGCAATTCTCTAATATGCCCATGCGCGATAGTGCGAAATCGTATTTGATGGGGTCGTCCGGGTCGAGCCGCCGAAGGCGTTCGGTGATATCGAGCGCGGTACGAAAACCCGGCGTTTTCCTTCGGCTCCAACCGAGGTGGTGGCCGATGCGATAAATATGTGTATCGAGCGGGATGACGAGATTGCTCGCGGGGATGAAGGGCCAGAGCCCCAAATCCAAGCCGTCATCGGCGCGCACCATCCACCGAAGAAACATGTTCATGCGCTTGCATGCGCCGGTGCGCGGGCGCGTGAAGAAAAAGCGGATGCCTGCTTTCGCCGGAAGGCGGCGCCCGCGATACAGTCCGCCGTGGTCTAGCGCGAGCGCCCTTTCAGAAAACGCCGTCAAGCTCGCGGCCATGTCGCTCTCGACGAAACCCTCCTCGAAGAATCGCCCGACACTTCCGTGGCTCTGGATCATCTGGCCGGCGAAGTGTACGAGGCAGACGACGTCCCGGCCTCGCGACCACCGGTGCTGGAACCTTCCGAGTGAAGCGAGAGCTTCCCTTGGCTCGAGGGTCCGAGCGAGCTCGGCGGGACGCGGGCCCATCCACGACAGGATCCGCTCCATGCTATTGGCGATGGTCTTGACGTTCCCATAGGCCAAAGCGGAGGCCACGAGGCCTACGACTTCTCGATCGTCGCTCCGTGTGAAACGCCGGGGAAATGCGAGAGGGTCGGACCCCAGATAGCGCGCGTCGTAATGTCTTCTGAGCTCGTCCAAACCTTCGCGAAGAACGGCGAGATGTGTCATTCGAGCGTCCAGGCGACGCGTCCTCCGACAATTGTGGTCACCGGCCCACCCTCGAGCTCCCAGCCTGCGAAAGGTGTGTTCTTGCTGCGCGAGTGAAACGATTCCGGGTCGACGCGAACGTGGCGCGTCGGATCGAGAAGCGTCACGTCGGCGGGGGAGCCCACTTTCAGCGTGCCGCCTGCTACGCCGAGCACACGCGCCGGGCCCCAGGAGAGAAGCTCCACCATGCGCGAAAGCGAAATGACGCCGGGCTTGACGAGGCGATCGAGACAAAGCGAGACGGCCGTCTCGAGCCCGACAATGCCGAACGGAGCGCGATCGAAGTCCTCGCGTTTTTCGTCGGCGTGATGGGGCGCGTGATCGGTCGCGATGGCGTCCACCGTTCCGTCGGCGAGCCCCTCGAGAAGTGCAGCGCGATCTTCTTCGGTGACGAGAGGCGGCTTCATCTTGGCATGCGTGTCGTAGCTCTTGAGGCTCTCATCGGTGAGAACGAGATGATGCGGCGTGACTTCACAGGTCACCGCGAGCCCGCGGGCTTTCGCTTCGCGCACCCTTCGAAGCGCCCCGGACGTGGAGAGATGCGCGACGTGGAAGCGGGCGCCAGTGAGCTCGGCGAGAACGACGTTGCGGTCGACCGAAATGATCTCGGAGGCTCGGGGAATGCCGAGAAGCCCGAGAGCCGTGGACCAATAGCCCTCGTTCATGACGCCTTTGGGATGAAGCTCCGGCGTCTCGCAATGCTCGATGACGGGCACGTCGAAAACAGTCGCATATTCCATGGCGCGCCGCATGACGTTCACGTCGCGAACGGGAAGGCCGTCATCGGAGACGGCGACGACACCCGCTTCCACCATCTCGCCCATCTCGGAAAGCTGTTCTCCCTTCATGCCTTTCGTAATCGTTCCGATGGGATAAATGCGGGCCTTGTCCGCTTGCGCTGCTTTTCCGAGGATGAACTCCGTCACCGCCGCGCTGTCATTGGGTGGGTCGGTATTGGCCATCGCCGCCACCGCGCTAAAGCCGCCCGCCACCGCCGCTCGAGACCCTGTCGCAATCGTCTCCTTGTACTCGAAACCGGGCTCCCTCAAATGCACGTGCATATCGATGAACCCCGGCGTGGCGACGAGCCCGTCCGCATCAAGAACGTCAACGTCGACGTCGACGTCCGCCGCCGCGCCGATAGCTTTGACGATGCCGTCTTCGAGCAGCAGATCGCCGATCTCGTCGAGCTCTTGGCTGGGGTCGACGAGGCGTGCTCGCCGAACGAGAAGCCGCGTCATGTTGTTTCTCCATGCCCGCCTGCGAGCAAGTACAACACCGCCATACGGACGGCCACCCCGTTTGTCACCTGCTCGAGGATGAGGGAATAAGGGCCATCGGCGACGGCTGAGTCGATCTCGAGGCCGCGGTTGAGAGGACCAGGATGCATGAGGATGACATCGGGCTTGGCGCGCTCGAGCCGCGCGGGCGTGAGCGCGTAGAGGCGAAAATATTCTCGGACGGACGGAAAAAAGGCGCCCGTCATCCGTTCTTTTTGAACGCGCAACATCATGACGACATCGGCGTCGACGAGGGCCTGCTCCATCGTGGGCGCGACTTCGGCTCCGAGCTCCTGGATATGCGGTGGGATCAGGGTCGGTGGGCCGCTCACAACGACCTGCGAGCCCATTTTCGTGAGAAGCCGGAGGTTCGAACGAAACACGCGGCTGTGCAGCAAATCCCCGACGATGACGACTTTGAGCCCCGACAGTTTTTGTTTGGCTTCGAGGATCGTGAAGGCGTCGAGGAGAGCTTGCGTCGGATGCTCGTGCATCCCGTCACCGGCATTGACGACCGCTGCTTCCACTTCCCTCGCGACGATGTGAGGCGCGCCTGAAGCATGATGGCGCATGACGATGACGTCCGGCGCCATCGCCTGGAGGTTGCGAACGGTATCGACGAGTGTCTCGCCCTTGGAGACGGAGCTTCCCGACACGCTGACATTGATGGCGTCCGCCGAGAGACGCTTTGCCGCTATCTCGAAGGAGACGCGCGTGCGGGTGCTCGCCTCGTAGAAAAGGTTGATGATGGTGCGGCCCCTCAGGGTCGGAACTTTCTTGATCGTCCGGGCACCGACTTCTTTGAAAGATGCGGCCGTGGTCAGGAAGAGCTCGATCTCCTTTGGGCTGAGGGTCTCGATGCCCAGGAGGTCTTTGGAGCGAAGCGTCATCCTGTGAGCACCACTTCGTCGCGGCCGTCCTGCTCCGCCACGTGAACGTGCACGGTCTGGATGTTCGTCGTCTCGAGGGTCTCTCCCGCATAGTCAGCGTGGATGGGGAGCTCGCGACAGCCGCGATCCACCATGGCGAGAAGCTCGATCTTTCGCGGCCTTCCGAAATCGATAAGGGCTGTGATCGCCGCACGGACCGTGCGCCCGGTATAGAGGACGTCATCCACGAGGACGATCCACGTATCGTCGACGGGGAACAGAAGATCCGTGCGGCCGACGATCGGCTGTTCCGCCAGGGCGGTCAGGTCGTCGCGATAAAGAGTAATATCCAAAACGCCAAGGGCGGGTCGCTCACCGGTATTTGCTTCGATGAGCGTCGCGATCCGTTTTGATAGCGGAACGCCGCGCGTGCGTATCCCGACCAAGGCGAGACGTCCCTCGAAACCACTCGCCCGACTCGTTTTGAGCGCGATCTCGTCGGCGAGCCTCGCAAGCGCCGCCTCGAACGCGGCGCTGTCCATCACGATCTTGTCGGTCATGCCGGCCGCATGCTAACACTAGAGGCTTGATCAATTATTAAGAAAATAATATTGATCTGATCTGTTTTCTCAGTCGGGAATTTCGAACAGGTCGGGAAGAGAGTCTAGCGGGGAGCTTTCGGTATCGTCGTCCGGGCGTCGGGGCTCGATGAGGAAGTTTTTGTAGGACGAGATGAAGGTCACGGGTTGGGAGCGCAGCAGATCTTCTTCGAGGGCTTCCGTCAGGAGGACTCCGTTCATGTCGTGGCCTCGTGGAAGTCCCATCAGATAGAGAAGCGTGGGCGTGATGTCGAGTACCGAGGCTCCGCGGATCTTGGCGCCGGCGGCGACTCCGGAACCATGGAAGATGACAAGGCCGTCCGGCGCGTCTTCGTGATACCCGGACAGATGGTCATTGCCTTTGAACGTCTCGAGCACGCGCCGGGCGAGCGGGAGCGGGTCCATGCCGTGGCCCGAGATGACGACGAGCGTCTCGTTGTCGGATCGAGCTTGGATGTAGCCGCCTAGAATCGAGTCCAGACGCGCGTAATACGTCTCGACGACGCGGCCGTATTTTCGAATTTCGCCGTCGCTGACGTCTCCGAAGCGATCGGGCGCTTGGTAGCGTATGAAGGTATGGCCAATCGCGTCGAGTCCAAAGAAGTAGATCGCGTAGACATCTGGCTGCTCTTCATTCCGCAGTAAAGTCCCGATGTTTTGGTACGTCGTGTCGTCCGCCAGGGCGCGCCGGAGCTCCGTCTGCCAGGGGACGGTGTCTCCCGGGATGAAGATGGAGGTGTCCACGAATGGGTCGAGGGTCTCGGCATCGATATCCTCAGGCAGGACCGCGTGGGAGCTGAGACGCGAGGTGAGCGCCTCCGGATAAGTGAGATGGGGCAGGGGCGGGTCGAATCGCTCGCGCATCTGACGATGAAAAAACTCGGAGATGACAAAGCCGTCAATATCCCCGGCCGGATAAGTCCCCCACCAACGCAGGAGCCCGACACGCAGGCCGAAGCGGCTCATGATGCTCCAGAACGGTTCTGCGCGACGCGATGCGGCTGTGACGGCGCTTCGATGCAAAACACCGAGTCGATCGAGCGTTCGGAAATCGATGCCGCGCGGGCGGAGCGAGAACGGCGTCCGGACCCACGGAAAACGGTAACGATAAAATGCTTTGAGCCCATGCTCTCGGGGAAGCTTGCCGGTCGCGATGCTAGTCCAGACCGCGAGCGACTCCGCAGGATATAGGGTCCTCAAAGCGCCCGAGGCGCCGCCCTCGATGAGGCGGGCAAAGTTCGGGAGCTTGCCTTCCGCCACGGCTGGAAGCACGTAGGACAACGAGGCCCCTTCGATACCGATGATGGTCAGACGGCGCTTCGCGGGGCTGTCTTGAAGGGGCATGCGCGGGACGGCGTCTTCGGCTGCGGGCTGGGGCCGCATGACGAGGGGCAGTACCGTCGCGGCGATGAAGAAGATAGCGGAGAGAGCATAGCTGATGGCCGCGCCCCGGCGCCCGAAGGAATAGTGGAAGAGACCCACGACGAGCAGAACCAATGCGGCCGCCGTTGCCACCGTGGCGGCGATCGCGACCCCCTGCAGCGTTTGCGAGGGGATGAACATGCGCAGATGAAGCAGGTTGTACCAGAGCAAGGTGGCGGCGCTCGCGAGCGCCAGCATCAAGAGCCACGTCAACACCCTGAAAGACAACCAGGCTGGGCCGAGCGGCTTGCCGCGAAAGGCTTCGACGACGCGGAGCAACACCCAAAAGACGAGACTTGCGGCGAGCCCGTAAGTGAGCGCGAACGTGCCCCAGACCGAGAGCACCGTCTGAAAAGTATGGGGCACCTCGGGATTCAGCAAGAAGACGCACTCCGCCAAGAGCAGCGCCACGACCTGGCCGGCAACGAGGCAGTTGCTGAGTTTCCGCATTTCGTGGGTTGTTGCCGGCTACCCGGTTCCTGCTACCCCCGCTACATTTGTCCGCCTCAGTTTTTCCAGGAGGTCATTAATGTCACTCGGGATTGGGGCGGTCCAGTTCATCTCTTCGCCTGTCTTTGGGTGGGTTAGGGTCAGGGACTCGGCGTGAAGGGCTGGACGGGGGAACTCGCTCAGCCATTTGAAGGCGAGTGCGTCTTGGTCAGAGGCTCGTTTTCGTGGCGCTCCGTAGTCTTGGTCACCGGCGACCGGATAGCCGGCTTCGCTCAAGTGCACGCGTATTTGATGGGTGCGCCCCGTGTGTATTTGGATGGCTACGAGTGCTGAGTGCGGAAGTTGCTCCAGGCGCTCGACCGTGCTCGTCGCGGATCTAGGGTGATTGGTGCGCGTTGACATTTTGGTGCGGTGCATCCGGTCGCGGCCGATCGCGCGGTCGATGACGAGGTGCTCGGGCGGAGTACCGTGCACGACGGCCAGGTAGCGCTTGCGCACGAGGCGCTCTTGAAACTGTGTGGCGAGATGTTGGTGCGCTTGGTCGTGTTTGGCGACCACGAGCACGCCTGTCGTTCCCGAGTCGAGACGATGCACGATTCCGGGCCGTTCCACCCCGCCGATGCCGCTCAAATCGCGGCAATGGGCCAAGAGCGCGTTCACCAGCGTTTTTGACGGATGGCCCGGCGACGGATGCACCACCATCCCTGCCGGCTTATCGACGACAACGAGATGCTCGTCTTCGTAGAGGATGGAAAGAGGGATGGCCTCGGCTTCCGGGCTTGCGGGCACCGGAGCGGGGATCACGACCTCCACGGACTCGCCTTCGCGGCAGAGGCGGGACGGTCGAGCGATTTTACCGTCGACGCGTACCCGTCCGTCTTCGATCCACTTCTTGACTCGAGCGCGGCTCACGTCTTCGAGGTAGCTCGCCACGGCTACATCGAGCCGGACGGCCGATTCCGAGGGCTCGATCTTCCAGGTTTCGAGCCGTTCGCTCACGCCGTCCGCTTTTGCGGGGAGTGACGCAGGGTCGAGAGCGCGAACACAGAAACGCCGAGAAGCACGAAAGCGATCACCTGTGACGTGGAGAAGGCGCCTCCGAAAGCGAAACCTCTCGCGAGGTCTCCGCGAAAGAACTCGATCACGAAACGCGCCGTCGAATAAAGAGCAACATAGCTCCAAAAGATCTGACCGTCGAATTTTTTTCGGCCGGCAAGAAAGATCAAGAATCCGAAGATGGCGAACTCCACGATCGATTCGTAGAGCTGCGTCGGATGGAGCGCGACACCGAGCGGCACCCCCACGATTTCTCCCGCATAGGGATCCGTGAAGGTAACGCCCCACGGCACGCTTGTCTCTTTTCCCCAACAACATCCGGCGCTGAAACATCCCAAACGTCCGATGGCGTGGCCGAGCGCCACCGAGGGCGAGAGAATATCGCTCATGCGCCATGCGGACAGCTTGTGCTTCCTGAAGAACCACATCGACGTGAGCACTGCCGCGACGAGGCCCCCATAGAACACGCCTCCTGATCGTATGAGCTCGAGTGGATGTTGCCGATAATGCTCCCAGTCGACGATGAGCAACAGGAGCTTCGCTCCAACGAGCGCGGAAATGAGAATCCAAAGTCCGAGGTCCATCGTCAGATTCGCCTCGACACCAAATTTCTTGCCGCGCCGAGCGGCGACGTTCAAAGCGATGAGAAAACCAGCGGCGAGCAGAAAGCCATAGGTATGCAACACGGCGTGGAACTCTTTGCCGAAGATGCTGACCTGGCCGAAATCGAAAAGTTTGGGATACAAAGTCTAGTTGTCTCCTCGGCTCGCGGCCGCCGCAGCTTCGGCTTTGGGAGCTAACGCGGCGCGTGGCGCTTTTTGAAAGCTGTCGAGAAGCAAGAGCCCCACGCCGATACAGATGCAGCTATCGGCGACGTTGAAAGCCGGCCAATGTGTGTCGCCATAAAAAATGTCGACGAAGTCCACGACGTAGCCGAGACGCACGCGATCGATGATGTTACCGAGAGCTCCGCCGAGAATGAAAATCAACCCGAAGCGTGTGAGGCGTTCGTGCTGCGCGGATCGGAGCGCGTAATAGGCCACGGCGGCCATCGCGGCGGTCGAAAGCAACGTGACCAGCACCGCTTTGAAGGGAATGTCCGAGCCCGACAAGAGTCCGAAGGCCATACCCGTATTGCGGACGAGCGTCAGGTGGAAGAAACCCGCAACGATGGGCACGGACTGCCCCAGTTGCAAAGAGCTCGTGACCAAGAATTTGGTGACTTGATCGAGGGCAACGATAACCGCAACGAACGCCAAAATCGCGGCCAAGTTGGTCTTCCAATGCGGGGTGTACTGTTCTGTCATCGCGATGCTCGCACCCAGACTAGCACTCCGCTCCAGGCTTTTACAATATTCGCTTCGTCTTCGTCCCTCGTCAGCGTTCTCTATGTCATTGTCGATACTTGGCTTATTGTGTCGCATTCGCCTTCGACGGCGTGCCGATGGTAGAATAGTCGAGTTGTCGGGCTCCCGACTCGGCATCGATGCACTGGCGCGATGCAAGCTCGAGTACGCCCTCTTCGTACACCTTCCGTTGTACATGTTTCGCAATGCCCGAAGAAGCTTCGATTCTGATTGTCGACGACGATGCTGAAGACCTCGCTTTGCTGAAGCGGGGTCTCGAAGCTCTCGTTGCGACGATCAGCACCGTGAGCGATCCGCACGAAGTGCTGGAGGTGACCCGCCGCGAGAAGCCCGATGTCGTGATCCTGGACGCTCTTTTGCCCGGGTTGTCTGGCTTCGATCTGTGCAAGCAAATCAAGACCGATAGCGCGCTCAAAGGAATCCGGGTCCTCGTGATCACGGGCGTCTACTTGAGGCAGCAATATCGGCAGGAGGCGCTGCAACAATTCAAAGCCGACGCGTTCATGACGAAGCCCCATAAGCCGCTCGAGCTTCAACGTCTCGTAGCGCAGCTTCTGGCGAAGAAGACAAGGAGGCCTCAAAAAAGTTTTTTTCGCGGTTCGGGCCAGCCGACTTCCTCCGAGCCCAAGACACGCGGTTTCTGGGGCCGACTCTTCGGACAGACTGAAGCGGAGGAGGCGGACACCCGTATTGCACCCGCCGCGCGCGCACCGCAAGCATCAGCGCCGAAGCCGGATCCGCGACCCTCGCAAGTGGCTGTGGTAGAGATGCCGGTCGTCACCAAGTTTGCTGAGCCCGAGAGTCGGGAGAGCACGTCGGCTCCCGTAGGCGCGACAACGGCCGCCGAGTCCGAAGCGAAGCCGGATGCCGTTATTGACAGCGCTTCGACGATCGCGTCGTCGACGTCGCAGCTGTCCGAAGACCTGAGCGGCGACAATGCTCCCGCCCCGGAGCCAGCGCCGGCCGTTCCGGTCGTTCCCCAGGATGCGAGTGCCGAGACCGCGCCCGCGCCACCGGGCGAAGAAGCGCCAGTCGACGAGGAGGCGCCAGTCGACGAAGAAGCGCCAGTCGACGAAGAAGCGCCAGTCGACGAAGAAGCGCCAGTCGACGAAGAAGTGCCAGTCGACGAGGAGGCGCCAGTCGACGAAGAAGCGCCGGTCGGGAAAGCAGCCGCAGTCGAGGAAGTAGCCCCCGATTCTGCTCCCGAAGCATCGAACGAGGAAGACGACGAGGCCCCAGAGCCACCGCAGCCGCCAGAGGACGTATCGCGCGATGTGCCGGTCCAAACGCTCGAGCTCGCTCCGTTGGTCGCATCGGCCGAACCAGCTGAACAAGACGTGGAAGTCCAGTGGTCGGCGGAGTCTGCGTCTCGCGCTTCTATCGAGACGCTAGCGGACGTGCCCGAGGAGCCCGCGCCCGGGCTGCCCGGGCTGCGCGAACCCCGTTTCAGCGTTAGGGACGTTCCCATTTGTGGCGAGCAGGATTTTCACGCCGAGCTGAAACGCGAGCTCGCGAAATGTCGGCGTGTCGATCGGCCATTGACCCTCATCCTCGTTCAAGTTGACGACTTGAATCAGATTGTGGAGCTGTTCGGCAAAGAGACCCGTGAAGCCGTGCTGATCCACGTCGCGGAGCTTGCGACGTGGTGTCTTCGCGATGTCGACCTCGTGGGTATGATGACGTCGAAAGACGTGGTCGCCATCATCGCCTTCGCCTCCGACAAGTATGGCGGAAGCCGTGTCGTGGACCGGATGCGAAAGACTGTGCAAAAGAATCCCTTTCGCGTCGGCGAGGAGATCCCCCCGATCATGCCCGCGCTTCGGTTCGGCATGTCGAGCTATCCCGACGATGGTGACGATGTCGTTGGGCTCATCGCGGAAGCCTACGAAGCCATCGAAGCCATGTAAGATTGAGCGCTCGCCTTCTTAATATTGACGCTTCCGTATCTCGGCCGTATGATGCGCCGCGTGAGCGTCGAAATCAGAGGCTTGGATTCGTTCTCGGAATACCAGGCTTGCGTCCAACTTCAGCTCGACGTTTGGGGTTTCGACGAAATCAACGTTGTACCGGCGGGCCACCTCGTCGCCATGGATCACTATGGAGGTGTTTGCCTCGGTGCCTTCGACGGCACAAAGATGGTTGGTTTCGTTTGCGGTTTTGCCGGCTGGGATCGCGGCCGGTCGTACCATCACTCGCATATGCTCGCCGTTTTGCCGGAATATCGCGGTCGACGACTCGGTGAGAGGCTCAAACGGGCGCAGCGGGAGCACGTGCTGGAGCAAGGCCTCGATGTCGTCAACTGGACGTTCGACCCTCTACAAGCGCCTAATGCGAATCTAAACTTCAATCGTCTCGGCAGCATTGTCCGCAAGTACAAAGTGAATCTTTACGGTGTGAGCGAAAGCCCGCTCCATGGCGGTATCCCGACCGACCGCTTCGAGGCGGAGTGGCACCTCGAGAGCCAGCGGGTCGTGAAGGCTCTCGGGGGCGAAGGGGACCACTGGCCTGGCTGGGAAGAACTGCCGCGCGCGAACCGAACCAGCGTTACCGATGAAGGCCTTCTGCGCTGCGACGAGCTCGACCTCGAGTTGGACGTCGAGGCTTTTGTCATAGAGTTCCCGAAGACGATCACCGAGCTCATGGCACGGAATCGGAAGCTAGCGCTCGGTTGGCGTTTGCAGACGCGCAAGCTCTTTCAGGAATATTTTGAGAGAGGCTATCGCGTCGAAGGCTTGCACCGCACGGACTCGAGCGCGTATTACCGGCTCACCCGCGAACGGTGATCCAGGGGACTAGGGTCCGGCCAATCAATTTGCGATCTTCCCTTCGATCACTTCCCAACCCAGCAAGGCTTCCGCTTCTCGAGAAAGGCCGACATGCCTTCCTGGGCGTCGAGCGCCATGGCGTTCATGCTCATGACTTCTTTGGCGTAGCCATAGGCTTTGGTCTGTTCGAGATCGATTTGCGCGTAGAACGCTTGCTTGCCGATCGAGATGACGAGCGAGCTGGCGTCCGCTACTTTTTGTGCGAGCTGCTCCGTTTCCTCCCGCAGCTTCTCCTGTGGAACGACACGATTGATGAGGCCCCAATCGGCCGCGGTCTCGGCGTCCACGAGGGTTCCCGTCAAAAGCATCTCCATAGCGCGTTTGCGGCCCACGGCCCGGGAAAGAGCCACCATGGGCGTCGTGCAAAAGAGTCCGATCTTGACGCCGGGAGTGGCGAAGCGGGCCCCTTCGGACGCGACGGCGAGATCGCAGGTCGCGACGAGTTGGCAGCCGGCGGCGGTCGCGATACCCGGCACTTCTGCGATGACAGGCTGCGGGATGGCCTGCACCGTCTCCATCATCTCGATACAGGTGTCGAAGACGTGGCGCTGATGGTTGAGATCCTTGTCGACCATCTCGGCGAGAAAATGTCCCGCCGAAAAAGCCGTTCCCCGAGCGCCGAGGATCACCACGCGCACGTCCGGGTTCCCCGCTAGGCCTTTGAGGCCGTGAGTGATCTCCTCCATCATCTGGATGGAGAGCGCGTTGCGTTTCTCCGGCCAGCTCAAAGTTAATCGAGCTACCGGTCCCGTCTCGTCGAGTCGAATCCGTTCATAGGCCAAAGTCCACTCCTTTTCTAGTTTGTGTGGAACTTCTTCCAGACCTCCTCCGGTGAAGGAGGGGTGAGCAAGCTCACGATCACGAGGCTCAATATCGAGGCCGTCGCGGCTGGATAAATAATGTAATCGTAGTCGAGCGGCAGCAGGAAGAGTCCGAGATTCAAATGTTCCATCCCGCTATTCGCGAGAACGCCGAAAGCGATCGTCGTCACGATCCCCGCCGCGATCGAAGCGACGCCTCCAGCTGGCGTGACGCGCTTCCACAAGAAGGCGGCCAGAAGTGCCGGCGTCACCGCCGCGCCCACCATCGTGTAAGCGTAGAGCGCCATATCGAGGATGTTCTCGAAGCGTGTCGTCACCACGTAGGCCACGAGGGCGAGCACGACGATGCAAATGCGCTGGAACAGGATGATGCCTTTTTCGCTGACGTCGGGGTTGATGAAGCGCTGGTAGATGTCGCGCGCGAAGTTGGTCGAGGGCACCATCAAGAACGTCGTCGCCGTCGAGAAAACGATGGCGACCGCCCCCGCGAGCAAGAGGCTGCCGGCGATGACTGGCAAGTTGTGCCGGGCGAGCACGAGCAGAATGGTCTCCGTCGCGCGCGTGTTGAAACTGCCATCGGCGGCGACAAAAGCCGGGTCGGTCCAATAGCTGCCTGCAGCGAAAATCGCCGTCATATCGATCAGCGTTTCCACGAAAATGACGCCGAGGATCATTCCAATGACGGCCTTGCGCGCCGCGGCTTCGTCGCGCGCCGCGAAAAACTTCTGATACATGCTGCTTTCGCCGAGCAGCAAGAAGAGCGTCGGCAAGAAGAGTCCGATCGCCGAGGAGATTCCCAAGCGTCCTGTGACGGCGAAGTGTGTCGCCGGAAGCGTCTCGGTGAGCGTCGACCAACCGCCGGCGCTTGCGAGCGCTAGAGGTGCGGCGACGGCGATGCTGACGATGATAAGGATCCCGTTGAAGACATCGAGAGAAATGATCGAGATCATCCCGGCGGTTACCGTGAACAAGATAACGAGAGCGCAGATGATCGCTTTGCCGGTATCCGGTTCGACGGCGGGGTAGAGGATGTTCAAGAGACGGCCGCCACCGATAAATTGGTAGCCGGCGATCGTTAGATAGGCGATGACGATGGCGAGGGTGCCAAGGACCCGCGCTGCCGGGTGGTACCGGGTCTCCAGAATGTCGGGCACCGTATATTGCGCAATCCGACGGACCCGCCCCGCGAGAAAATAAACGATCGCGATCCCGACCCACGCCCCGGCGCTCATCCAAAGGGCGGAAAATCCTTCGCGGAAACCCCGGCCGGCGCCGGCGAACAGGCTTTCCGATCCGATCCAAGTGCAAACGAGCGTTCCGACGAGCATGTACCAGGGAACGCTGCGTCCCGCCACCATGAAGTCGTCCTGTGTCTTCACCTGCCGCGAGCGATACAGGCTGACGCCGACGAGCAAGGTCAAGTAGAGAACGACGACGACTACGTAGATCATCGCGCGATTCTATCGCATACGCGGACTAAACTTTTGGGAGGCGACGGATGATCGTGGCCTCGTCTGGCGTCAAAGGTTTGGCCTCACAGGTTTTTTCGGGGATCGAAACCGGCCGCGCTCGGCTCGGGCTCTTCGTCGGCAGGCGTAAAATCCTCACCGGGATTGATGAACCGGTTCATCTCGAGTCGGTATTGGCGGTCGTAGAGCTCCCGGTACCGTCCGCCCTTTTCGATGAGCTCTTCGTGATGGCCCCTTTCGATGATTTCCCCGTCCTCGATGACGAGGATCTGCTCGGAGCTGATGATGGTCGACAGGCGGTGCGCGATGACGAAAGTGGTGCGGCCTGTGCGCAGTGAGCGCAGACCGTCTTGAATCATCGACTCGCTCTCGCTATCGAGGCTCGAGGTCGCCTCATCGAGGATCAAGATTTTTGGGATCGGCGAGAATCGCGCGCGCGATCGCGATGCGCTGGCGTTGGCCCCCACTCAACTTGACGCCCCGCTCGCCGACCACGGTGTCGTAGCCGTTCTCGAAGCTCGTGATGAACTCGTCGCAATGGGCGATGCGGCTCGCTTCGCGTACCTCTTCCTTGGAAGCGTCCGGGCGCGAATAAACGATGTTGTCGGCAACGGTGCCGTCGAAGAGAAAGTTGTCCTGCAGCACCACGCCGAGATGTGAACGGTAGTCGCCGAGTCGTATTTCTGCTTGGTCCTGGCCGTCGATCAGCACACGGCCCGACTGAGGTCGATTGAAGGCCAGGACGAGGCTCGCGAGTGTGCTCTTGCCGGAGCCGCTCGAGCCGACGAGCGCCGTCGTCGTTCCCGCAGGCGCCTCGAACGAAATGTGTTTCAAGACAGGAACGCCCTCCGTATAAGCGAACGACACGTCCTCGAAGGCGATGTGGCCAACGACTACGGGAAGAGGCACACGCGCTTGGTCCTGTTCGAGCTCTGTCGAGCGGGAGCGGATCTCCCGGATACGGTCGAGCCCCGCGAAAGCTTCGCTGAGCTGGGTGGAAATCGACGATATCTGCACCAGCGGCGCCGCGACCAGCCCGGTGAAGAAGATATACATGACGAAATCACCCAGTGTCATCGCGCCTGAAAGGATCGACCTGCCTCCGACGAGGATCATCAAGACTCCGACCGTGCCGAAGATGACCGTGGACCCCGCGGAGACGCCGGCCATGGCCGTCACTGCTTTTTTGACGTTCTCGAAGAGAGCGTCCACGTTGCTGCCGAAGATGCGACCTTCACGTTTTTCCGCGGTGTAGGACTTCACGATGCGAATTCCGCCGAGAGTCTCGCCGAGGCGGCCGGTGGCGGTTGCATTCAGCTCGCCGCGCTTGCGGAAAAGTGGCCGAAGGCGGATAAAAGCGAACGCCATCATCCCGCCAAATAACGAGAGAATGACGAGCGTGAGCGAAGTGAGGCGCCAATTCAGATAAAATGAGGACCGATAGCGCAATCGTTGCCGTCAGAAGCCCGCCCGAGAGCTGAACGAGACCGGTGCCGACGAGATTCCGGATGCCCTCCGCGTCGGTCATGATCCGGGAAATCAGCTCGCCGCTCTTGACGGAGTCGAAATAGGCTGTCGGGAGCTGGAGCACGTGGTCGTGCACCGATTTGCGCAAGTCGGTGATGGCCTTTTGCGCCGCGACTCCCAGGATTTGGGAGATGGCGAATCCCGTGGATGCTTGAACGAGGGTGGCCAGTCCGGCCGCGGCGGCGAGCGGCGCCAGAAGGTCCGCGCGGGCGTTGCCAATGACTTCGTCCACGAGGAATTTGGACGTTCCTGGTAGCACTAGCCCCGCCAGCCGCCCTACAATCATCAAGAGAAAGCCGAGGGCCAGGCGGAATCGTCTCTCCCAGATAATGTCGCGCGCTTCGTGCCAGGCGCCGCTTTTGGACCGGTCTGCCATGGACCTTAGCTTAGCACTCGGCGAGAGGCTGGCTTTGACGTCTCAATCTGTGATAGGCTCCATTCTCCCTGACAAGCGATACTGGGAGGTAAGCGCCGTGGCGTCTGACTTGAGATCTCCGTCCCGCGGATTTACACTCGTCGAGCTTTTGGTGGTCATTGGCATCATTGCCATTTCGATGGCTGCGTCTATTCCGATGGGTCTTAACTTCATACGCAACTATAAGATAACGGGAGCCGCCCAGGCTCTGACCGCTCAGGTCCAGAGAGCGCGTTCGCAAGCAGTCAAACGCAATACATCTCGTGGCATTATTCTTAATTTCAATTATCCGGTGCTGGGTCAATATCAATTTACGAGTCTCGACCCGAGCCCCACGACCGGGAGCTGGGACGGCGGCGTCTATCCTCAGAACCCGGGTGTTTTCAGCCCGGGGGTCTCGTTCAATTACGGCACGGTCCCGGACCCACCGTCCAATATCACCGATCCTAATGCCGCGGCGGGCGTCCAGTCCCCGCACGGTGTTCCGACTGATTTGCCTATTGACCTCGGGTTCGATGTCGGCGCGCGCAACGCCTTGTTGTTCCGGGCGGACGGGTCGGTGGCGGCCGTGAACGCCGCGGGTCCGGTGGGGACGCCCGCGCTCGTTCAAGCACCCAACGGTGTCGATTGGCTCGTCACTCTCCGAGACTCGACGACGAACTTGAGCCGTGTTATCCGCGTGGGCCCAGGTGGCCGTGTGTGTGTGGTTGGCGTGCAAGGCTGTCCGGAGTGATTGACATGGGACGTGAAACGAAAAGAAGAGAAGGTGGCTTCACACTCATCGAAGTCCTGATTGCGATCGTCATTTTGAGTGTTGGGCTCTTGTCGCTAGCTCAAATGATGGTCCTGGCAACGCGATCGAACACGCTCTCGGGTCGCATGACCTCGTCGGCGGCCCTCGCGCGTGAGCAGCTCGAGCGATTGAAGGCCGCGCCTTTTTATGTCAATCCCGCGGTACGAACGCGCAACCCCGTGCTCCTGGACGGGGGAGACGTCGACGCGGGTGGCGGCAACTATGTGCAGTTCTACGACGCGGACGGGCAGCGTGTGGCGCCCGGGTGCAAACAGGATTTTGCAAAGGTCAGAAACGTGTTCACGTGTGTGGTACAGGTCGACGATCTGGATTGCCTCTGGGAAATGCAGTTCGGCCAGATTCTTGATCCATTCGGCGCCATCGCCTAACCTGAAGTTCCCTGCTTCAAACCCCTGTTAATTGATGTAAATGCCCTGTTTACGCAGGACATATGATTAATTTGGTTCCGCCATATGTTCCCATGTAACTAGGCTGTAACTCTCTTTGTCATGGCTTTATTGATTGCATTCATGGCCAGAATAGCGTATATATGTTCCCATGTACATCGAGACCGTGCGCAATCGAAACTCTCCGCCCGCAATCCTCTTACGCGAGGGCTGACGGGAAGGGAAGAAGGTCCGAAAGCGTACCCTCGCCAACCTTTCACACCTGCCCAAAAATATCATCGAGCTCATACGCCGCGCTCTCAAAGGTGAGGCCTTCGTCGCTGTCAGCGAAGCATTTGAGGTCATCAAGTCCTCGCTTCACGGCCACGTCAACGCCTGTCGTACGACGATGAGACGCCTTCGTTTCGACAAATTGCTCGCTTCGAAGCCATGCCGTGAGCGCAACCTGGTCGAGGCGATGGTTGCCGCACGCATCCTCGAACCTGACAGCAAACTCGCGACGACACGGTGGTGGCACACCACCACACTGCCCGAAAGCCTCGGTGTGGCCGATGCCAACGAGGATGATCTCTATGCCGCCATGGATTGGTTGCTCGAGCGGCAAGAACGTATCGAGAAAAAACTGGCTGGACGACACCTCAAAAAAGGAGGCTTGGTGCTCTACGATCTCAGCTCCAGCTACTTTGAGGGTGTCACCTGCCCTCTGGCCGCCATGGGATATAGCCGTGATGGCAAAAGAGACAGACTGCAAGTCAACTACGGTCTAGTCACTGACGAGCGGGGTTGCCCGGTCTTTCCCGCTTCCTTCCGGGTGTAGACCCAATACGGCCCCCGCATAACGGGCTTCCGCTTGCCCTTATGCGTTACCTTCAGATATTGCTCGGTCACCGACCCTGGACGCATGGAGCGGATGGCCCGCATCTGTTCGAGGACTCGCTCCCGCTTTTCTTCCAAAGTTCGCGCAGTATCCATGAGATCGCCTCCTGTTGTTGCATATATACAACAATACTGAGACCAAAAAAAGGAGCATAAGTACAAACCCACTCCTGTGACGCAAACCCGCCTCAAAGATTTGGCTTTCGTTCCCCCTCCGCTTTGTGGTGGGGATTCGACGCCGGCCATCCGGACGATTCTTGATGGCATCGTGGCTACGGGCAACACGCCAATCGGCGTCTCCTATACGGACATCGCGCAATATTTAATCGGCGACCATCGCCCGGACGACCCCGGCGTGAGCGCGAGCACGACCAATTTCGTGGATAACCTCCTGACCGACCAGAAGAATTTCATCATTCAGATCACGGATGGCAACGACACGTGCGAATGTGAAGATGGTGGCTACCCCCCCGACGAGCTCCCACTCCCAGTTACGGTTGGCGGCATTGGCTTCTCGGCGTTCTCCGACCTGGTAGTTCCCGTCAGGATGAGGCCGAGCTCGACCGACCCTACCGACGTACAGAACTCTTTCAGCAGCGGCGATTTCGCGGCTTACAACGCGGGCCTAAAAGGTGAGACCGCGCTCAAAGCGATCGATCCTGACCTCGACGGCTCGAAAGGGAACCTGTTCACCATCGGGATGGATTTGTCAGCTACGGACAAGACGAGGCTCAACACGATTTCCTGGATGGCGAGCGGCGCCCGCATCGCCAGTCGCGACCGGAATTTGATGAACGCAGCGCTCTTTGCGGACAATAGAGCCGAGCTCGTTGACGCATTCGAAGACATCCTCGCCGCCATTGGCATTCCGACGTCCGAGGTGGCTCTCGGCCCTTCGAGCGTTGCCACTGTGAGGGAAGTCGTCCCGACCTATACGAATACGGACGTGTCGGCCGTGGAGCTGGCCCCACCAGGGGCTGCCAGCGCCGGCGATATTCGCGAAGCGCGGATCGCGCGGGCCAACCATCGCAACAACGTTCTGTTCTCGGCGACCGTAGAGGTACCGAGCTTTCGTGGTCACTTGAAAGCCTTCAACATTTACACCGTGACCGACCCTGCTTTCCCGCGAACGGCGCGTGAAGCGGATTTCTCGTTGATTTGGGATGCCGGGGTCGAGCTACAAGATGACGATCCGGATCTGCGCCCCATTTTCTTCAACAAAGAGGGGAGTACCCAAGTTCTGCCTTTCACCACGGGCAATGTGCTTCCCGAGGATCTCGGCGTCGTGGCTGGTTATCTATCCGAGCTCGATGGGACCGGCGCACTGACCGATGAGGAAGCGAGAGATATCGTCGTCAAAGTCACGCGTGGCTACCGGCTCTCTGTCGACTCGGACACAGGCACGATCTACAACGCCAATGGCCTCAACTTTTCTCTCTTCGACGAGAATGGCGATCGTACCTGGAAGCTCTTCGAGAACACCGCCGGGTCCGTCGCGGTGGTTTCGAACCCGCCACGATCGCCCGATTTCGACCCGCCGCTAGCTCACTCCTCCAAGTATGGCGTCGGCGGCTCGGTCGCTGGTGACGGCTTCTTCTGGGACCACTTCAATCGAAAAACGGTCGTCTATTACCCATCCAACTTCGGAATGATGCAAGGCTTTGATGCGGAAACGGGCGCGGAGATCGTCGCGTTTATTCCGGACGACATCATAGGGCTAGCGCCCAACGAGCTTGCGGGAAGCCGGGACACGTTGAAGGATGTCGTCAGGAACATCGTGACGAACAATAACGGCGTTCTCAATCATAAGTTCACGCTGTCGGGAAACGCGACCGTCGATGACGTGTTCCTTCGCTCCGATCACGGTGAAGACGATGAATGGCACTCGATGATCGTGTTTGACCGCGGCAGAGGGGGGCGTTTCATCACCGCGATGGACATCACTACCGTTCCGAGCAACCCGAGCTCCATCCGTTTGCTGTGGAATCGTGGTAATCGCGACTTGCGGACGGGGGGGAAAAGTAAAAAACTTATCAAGGAAGGGCCGATCGACGGGCTTGGCGAGACCTTCTCGACGCCCGTCCTAGGAAACGTCGATACCCGGATCGATGCGAGCACGACGCTCGACGAGGTCGATCAATGGCTCGTTTTTGCCGGTGGTGGATACGGTTGTGAGACCGTCGACAACGAAGGGCAGAACCTCTTTGCTTTTCGCGCCGAAGACGGCTTCATCTACTACAAGGCGTGGGCCGGAAACGACCCCTTGGCCGCGATACCGTACAACGCTCTGCCGGCAAGGCCGACCCTGTTCAACCCTCATGATGAGGACACGCTAGACCCTAAAGACTTCGTGACGCGCCTCTATATTCCGGACGTACAAGGCAACGTCCACAAGCTCGTCACGACGGATACGGACCCTGCGAACTGGCAATTCACCGTCTTCGCCGAGATGGGACCCGATCAGCCGATTACCGCCCCGGTCACGCTTCTGAACGACGTGTTCACGCCGAATCGGGTCTTCGTCATGACGGGCTCCGGAGGCGACAGCCGGGTCGCCGTCCCTCCCGAGGGTTTTGGCTTTCGCATATGGCTCGACAACGACGTCGAGGGCACGGCGACGACCCAATACCCTCTGGGAACGCCCGCTGATTTCGAGGGAGTGTTTCTCAACGAGGAACGGATGACGGGCCAAGCAGTGACTTTAGGCTCCATCGGAGATCCGGCTCCCGCAACGGTATTCTTCGCAGGAACGGAAGGAACCTTCGACAGCGTGGCATGCACGTCGTCCTTCTTGAGCACTCTCTATGCTGTCGGCGTTGTGTCAGGCCAGGCGGAGTTCGACCTCGACCCCAGTTCCCCGGGGATGACCTCGACCTCTCTGGGAGAGGGCAAAGCGTCCCTTTTCGCGCGCGACGGGACCGTCTATGTCACCCGAAGTGGCGGGCTGGGCATGAACGCGGACGTAAGCGCTTGGGGCGACGGCAATTTTAACGACGACTCGGTGCCATATGGCAGCAGTCCTTTCTCCATTCAGCTCGCTGTGGAAGGATTCCGAATCTCGCCGTTTTAACGATTCATAGCCCGCTGGAAAGTATCTAGCCGCAAAGGCGCGGAGGTCTCGTGTTCGGCCTTGGGGCGGCTATCGATTTGCATGGACCGATGCGGTAGCCTTGTGCCGGTTCAGTCATGGTCAACTCAAGGACACTCGCACTGCTGCTCCTGCTCGCCTTTGCGGGGGCAGAGTCCGAGGGGCAACCCATGAACGATGAGTTCCTGATCGCGATCCACGGTGGTGCCGACGCGTAACATCTACGATTCATGACGAGGAGACTGCCATTATGTCCCGTATAGCTCGTGCCTTTGCCCTCTCGGCTATCGCGATGACGGTAATGAACTTTACCGCCGCTGCGAAATCCACGCGGGCCACGCAGGCCACCCAGGCCACGCAGGCCATCCAGGCCATCCAGGCCATCCAGGCCATCCAGGAGCCCGAAGAGTTCTTTGGATTTCGTCTCGGTGCGGATGGTGAGATGGCCCGCTATCCCAAAGTGCTCGAATATTTGCAGCACGTGGCAGGGCAGTCGGATCGGGTGCTCTATGAGGAGCTCGGAAAGACGACCGAAGGCAATCCCTATGTGCTCCTCAAGATCAGCTCGCCGGAGAACCTGGCCCGTCTCGATCGCCTCGTCGAGATCAACCGCCGCTTGGCGGACCCTCGAGGTCTAGACGAGAGCGAGGCGCTGGCTCTCGCGGAAGAAGGTCGTCCCTTCTACTTCCTCTACGCCACGATCCACTCGACCGAAGTCGGCAACGGGCAAGCGGTGCCGCTCATCGTCCATCGTCTAGCCACTGAGGATTCCAAAGAGGTCCAGGAGATCCTCGACAACACCGTTCTTCTCTACGTCCCTTCCCAAAATCCGGACGGCCAGGTGATGGTCATCGACCACTGGTACGAAACGAAAGATACATCCTACGACCGCGTCTATCCGGACCTCTATCACAAATATGTAGGCCACGATGACAATCGCGACTGGTTCATGTTCACGCAGATCGAAACGCGCCTCAATTTGGAGAAAGTGCAAAACGTCTACAAGCCGACGGTCACCCACGACATGCATCAGATGGGGCCGATGGGCGCCCGCATTTTCGTGCCGCCGTTCAAGGACCCCTATGACGGAAACATTCATCCTTTGATCGTGGAAGAGCAGGCGCAGCTTGGTCTCGCGATGGCGGGCGCTCTCATCGCGGCCGGTAAGGAGGGCGTCACTTACGACACCCAATACGATCTCTGGACGCCGGCGCGTCAATATATGGTTTATCACGGCCAGCCGCGCATCCTCACCGAGATCGCGAGCGCGAGCCTCGCCAACCCCTTCGTGAGCCCGAACGGCCAGCCGCTCGGCCCTCAGGAGAAACGGTGGAACTTCCCGCGGCCTTATACAGGAACGCAGTGGCGGCTCAGACAGATTGTGGATTACGGCATGACGGCCGTTTTCGGCGGACTCACCCATCTTGCGAAATATCGCACGACATGGCTCGAGAACTTCTACAACATCCATCGCGACTGGGTCGAGCACGACGAACCGCCTTTTGCATTCGTCATTCCGAAAGAGCAGCGCGATCCTTACGCGACGCTTCAATTGCTCGACATTTTGGACACGGGCGAGGTCGAGATCCATCGGGCGAGCGAGCCATTCCACGCGGACGGAAGGGACTTTGAGGAAGGCTCTTGGGTCATTCGTCTCGACCAACCCTACGGCGCTTTTGCGAAAACGATGCTCGAAGTGCAGGAATATCCCGATCTTCGCTACTACCCCGGCGGACCGCCCATCCCGCCTTATGACGTCACCGCGCATACGCTCGGATATTTGATGGGTGTTACCGTTGAGCAGATCGACGAGCCGCTACGCGCTTCGACTCGACTCGTCGACAAAGTGGCGCCGGCGCTCTTACCGATGCCGCGCCGGCCCAAGTGGGCCTACGTCGTCCCGCCGGATTCGAACGCTGGATTTCTCGCGCTCAATCGTCTCTCGAAGGAAGGGGTCGCGGTCTTTCGTGCGAGCTCAAGGCTCGAGCTGTCCGGAAGGAGCGTTGCCCCGGGCGCCTGGCTCGTGCCTCCGACCAAAAAAGCCGCAGCCGTTCTCGAGTCGGTCGCGAAGGAGACCGGCCTTCCCGTATTGGCCACGGATCGGGCCGCGCGGGTCGAAGGCTTTCGCATGCAGCGCCCGACGCGAGTCGGTCTCTACAGGGCCGCCAACAACATGCCCGCGGGTTGGCTCATGTGGCTTCTCGAACAATACGAGTTCGATCACGAGGTCATGTCCTCGATGGATTTCGAAGCGGACCTCGCGGACAAATATGATGTCATTCTGCTGCCGGCGGGAACGACAAAGCAGCGCATGATAAACGGACTGTCGCCGTCCCGCCATTCCGAGGAATGGCGATGGGCCTATGGGATCGGTCAAGACGGTTGGGAGCGTCTCGGTGAGTTCGTCACCAATGGCGGCACCCTCGTCGCGATCGGAAACGCCGTCGCGACCGCGCGCGATCTGCTCGACCTGCCTATCGAGCCCGTTCTTCCGGCGGCGCCTCGCCGCCGCCGACGTGGGCCGGAGCCCGCCGACCCGCGCCCTTCGGTCTCTGCACGCGAAGCAGATCGGATGTTCAAAGAGGCTTTCGAGAGCCCGGCGCAGCTCATCAAAGCGATCGAAGGCCGCGTCGTCGATCCGACCTCTGTTTTCTACTGCCCCGGGTCGCTGCTCGAGCAAGAGTACAACCCGAACCATCCCATCGCCTTCGGCATGCCCGAGCGCTGGCCGGTTTTCTTCCGCCACGATCAGGCCTATCGCCTCAAGCCAGATTTCGAGATTACGTCCGAGGTGGTGTCCAAATATCCAGATGAAGAAGACCTCGTAGCAAGCGGATGGCTTCTCGGCGGTGAGCTTCTTCGCGATCAAGCAAGTGTTGTCGCCTTCGACGTCGGGAAGGGAAGTGTCGTGGCGCTCGGGAGCCAAGTCGATTTTCGAACGCAAACACCGGCGACGTTCAAGTTGCTCTTCAACGCGCTCGTGCAAGGACCGGCGGCGAAGCTGAGCGCTTCGGAGCTCGCGAGATTGAAGTAACGAGCTCATGTGCCGCGACGAACGTTGCTCTGTGAGCCATTATCGCGTTGCGTCGAGGAAAAAACGCAAAAAAGTACCGTTTTTAGCGGGTTTTTCGCGTTTCTCGCTTGACGGAATGGAAAGAACAGGATTAGAATTAGCGGACGATTGATCGACGGTCGATTCTATTACAAAACGGAATTTTTCATGGTGCGAGGGGAAGGCGGCTGCCCGGCGAGGTAATCGTCTGATTCGAGCTCTATGTTGTCGCGGGATGCTTTCTTTTGGAAGCTCCCATAAACGAAAAGGAGACTTGAGGAATGGCGACAAAACCAATGACGAAGACTCAAATCGTGGCCACGTTTGCCGAGACCATGCAGGTCCCGAAGAAGCAAGCGGCTGCGTGGATCGAATCCTACGCGGCGCTGGCCGTCAATGAGACCAAAATAACGGGCCAGTTCGTCCTTCCCGGTATCGGGAAGCTCGTGAAATCCATCCGCAATGCGCGGAAGGGACGTAATCCTCAGACGGGTGAAGAGATTCAGATCCCGAAGAAGACGGTCGTCAAATTCCGCGTCGCGAAAGCTTGCAAAGACGCGGTCGTTCCGCCGAAGAAATAGCGCACCGAGAGTTCGGCCCGCCGTCCCAGCGTGGCAGTAGCTGTTCGTGGCGGTAGCGGCGGGCCGATGCCTCATCTCTCGTAGATGCCCGGCGGGTCCTCCGATATCCCATCCAATTTTTTCAGTTCCCTTTTCGCTTCGTCGCGCAAAGGCTCGGCGCCGACCGCGTCTTGGAACGCGGTTTTCGCCTTCTCGCGCTCGTGCAAGCCCAGATAAGCTAGCCCGGTAAAATAGTGCACGTCGTAGTCCATCCCGTTCGTTTCCGGAAAGGCCGTCAAAACTGCCAACGCCTCGGGATAGGCGTGTTTAGCGAGATGCACGCGAGCTAGAGTTAGCTGGAAATTGAAGTTCGAGGGCGTTCGTGCGACCGCGTCCCGAATCGTGTCCTCGGCGAGCTCGAGCTCGAGACCTTTGTCGACGCAGAGGCGCGCGAGCAAGTTGGCCAAGTTGACGTTGGCCGGATTCGTCTCCACGAGCTTGGAGAGACTGTCGATATAAAGCAGGAATTGCTCCTCGGCCTTTGCCTCGTCGCCTTTGCCGAGGTAGTGAAGGCCAAGATAATCGCGGTAGCGAAGGGGAACGTAGTCGGGGTGTAGCTCGAACAGTCTTTCCAAGATCGGAGCACTCGTGTCGCTCTGGCCTTGGTGACCGAGCAAATCGACGAGCTTCAGCTGCACGTCGACGTTCGTCGGGTCGACTTTCGCCACGGCGCGAATGTAATCGTCGAGCGTGCTCTCGTCGAGGTCCAACGGGATGGGGATTTTGCCGCCGTCGTGGATCGCCCGGAGCTCGTCGCCTTCGATCTCGAGCGCGATGCGGTGGCCGCCTCGATAGAGATGGAGCATACCGACATCGAGGCTGATGTGTTTTCCGCCGAAGCGCGACTCGATCACGCCCTGCGTGAGCGTGTGGCCGACCACCATGCGGCTCGCACCGAGATTCGCGAGAGTACGGTCGATACGCGGCTCCTCGGCTTCCTGCGCCGCGCGGGTCAACTTCGTATTGGCGAAGCCTCGATATTGCAGCGGGGACAATACATCGAAAATGATGCCACCCTCGAAGGGAAGCTCACCCTTCAGCTCCTGACGCACCTGCCTGTTCAAGTCGTCGATTTCGCGCACCGAGAATTCCTCGCTCCAGTCGCCGTGCGAGAACATGATGCCGTTGATCTTGATCGCGGTATTGTGCGTCGCGATCCAGCGGCCATAGCGGCCACCCATGCCGAAAGCACGCCGGTGCTCGATATATCCGAGTGGGAAATCTTCCTCGAACTTCTTCCTCGCTTCGTGGATCTTCGCGACGTCCTCGTTGTTTTTCTTTGCCTCGCGCCGCATTTGATCGTAAAAGCGGTCGAAGGTCTTGTCGCGCCTCTTGCGCGAATCGCGGTCCTTGAAAGCCGCATATTCCTCGTCGGAGACGAGGTCGAGAATGCCGACGACGTTCATCGCTTCGTGATTGCCGATGAGAACGTGAACGCGTCCGCCGGTATCCTCGGCTTTGTCCTCGAGCTTCATCAAGAGGCCCATCGCCTTGCGGGATTCCGGACCGCGATCGACGATGTCGCCATTTTGCACCAGGTGGGCTTTACCCCCAATCCAACGAAGCTTGTTATCGATGAGCTCCGCGTTCTGAAGGACGGAGACGAGGTTGTCATAGCTTCCGTGGATATCGCCTATCGCGACGATGCGCTCGACGTTCTCCCACTCCGCGTCGCTCGTTAGAGCAAAAACCGTTTGCGTCGAGCAGAGAAGCGTGAGAGCGAATGCGTATAAGAGGGTTCGTTTCATAGCCCGGCTCACCCGTCTTGACTCTTACGCGCGGCGTTATGGAGGATCGCCCCGAAGATGCCTTGAAGCAAATCCATGCGGTCGGCAAGAAGCTCGAAAAGAACATCGCGCTCGATTTGCAGAGCCCTGCCCGCGGACGTGGCCCGCGCCCGCCAGGACCAGTCCGCTCCGGCGAGGGTTTCGTGGACGCCGATGCAATCTCCGGCGCTCAAGGTCCCCTTCTGTTCACCGTCTCTAGATTCGATCGTGATATCGCCAGCGAGCACGAGCCAGATCGAGGAGGGGTGGCCTTCCGAGAAAAGCACTTTGTCGGGCTCGAGCACGACGTCGCGGGTGATGGCGGCGAGCTCGTAGAGCTCGTCCGCGCGGGCCCGTTCGAAAACCGGCAGGATCTGGAGGTACAACACTTTGTCGACGGACTTCAGCTCGCCTCCCGGCGTCGGCGCTTGCAGCGCCTGCGACGCACGGGTCTGGCTCGGCGCGGGATCGGGACCGGGTTTTTTCTCTTCGAGCAGCATGCGAAACAGTCCCTGTGCGAGCTCGATATTCGCCGATAGCAGCGTGCGGAACTCTTCCGCGGCCATGACGAGGGCGATCGAGTCCGACACCGCCGTAGCGTCGGTCTGGAGCGTGACTCCTGCGACGACTTCGCGAAAGCCGAGCATGGCCGGCGGTTCCACTCTTTTGGTCTGTTGCTGCTCGGTGGTGACTTCGAAGACGCCCTCGAGCAGTACCTGGATATAGGCTGCTTGGGCGCCTCGTTCCTGCACTTTCGAACGTTCGTCGTAACGCACCTGTTGCGCGATCGTGGAAATGCGGAACAACTCGTCGACGGAAGCGAAGCGAAAAAGCGGAATCTCGCGCAGCTTGCGCGCTAGCGTCACAGCGGGTACGGGTGCGAGGAGCTCAAACTGCATGCGGGTTCTCGCTCAACTCGCTCAACTCGCTCAAATGATAAGCGGCGAGCGCTTCGGACGCCGATTCGAATACGGCAAAATCGCGCGCATCTCGAAATTCCAGAACCTTCGCGAGATCGTCCGCAAGAGACCAGAGCTTCAGCTCGCGCACCAAATCGATGGCGGTTGCGGCGATGACGACGTCTTCGTCGTAGATGAGACGCGTCAAGGCCTCTTCGACATTCCGAACCCTGGTTTTGAGGAGGACGTTGCCCTTGCGCACTTTCTCCTCGAGTGGGCCCTCGTCGATCAAAGGAAGAATTGTCTTGCGCAAGTTGCCTGACAACGTGTTGTCGAGAAACTCGATGGCGCTTGCGCGATCGCGCGCGGCGCCTCGCTCGATGGCCCAACGCGCGGCGCGGATGTCGCCCCAGTCGTACAAGAGGCTGAGCAGTCGGAACACGCGATCCATGCCGCGCTCGAGCTTTTCTCTCGCCGCCTGGCTCAGCAGCGAATCGCGCGCCAAACCGCCTTTTTCGAACAAGTCGTAGTCGATACCGAGATAACGATAGTAGTGTCGCGTCTCTCTCTCGAGGAGCGCTTCGATGAGCTCGGCCTCGATTGCGAGCTCGGGATTGTCACGCCGCATCGACTCGAGCGCCTTGATGGCTTTGAACCGTATGAAGTCGTCAGTCGTCCCGAGGCATCCCGAGAGCTCGGCGACCGAGGCTTCCGAAGGGATCGCGGCAAGCGTCCCGGGAATGTGGCGGCGCACCCACGTTGCCTCGTTCTCGTCATTGAGAAAGAACGCGAGGGTCGGGATTACCTCAGTGCCGTAGCTCACCAAGACGTTTCGCGCCGTGTTCTTGAGACGCCTATCTCCCAGGAGTGAAACGAGCGCCGGCACGAAGAGCAAATCGGCATCGTCCAAGAGGCGCGCGCTCCTGATGGCCTCGCGCGCGACGGAGATATCCGGATCGTTCAGGAGGGGGATGAGAAGCTGTCGAAAACGAGGATCCGTCGTGCGGGTGATAGCCCGCGCTGCTTCGCGTCGAGCGTCGACGGCCGAGTCGCGGCCGTCCGAAGTGAGCCGCACGATCGTATCCTCCGCGACCCGTCGGTCGCTCTCTTCGTCGCTTTCGGCGAGCGCGACCGCGGCGGTCGCGACGATACGCGGGTCGCTGTCTTCGAGATAGGGCCGCATCATCTCACGGGCATCTCGGTTGTGGACGGAGGCCAACACCTCCACGGCGGCGGCGCGCACGCCGGGATCCTCGTCTTTCAAAGATTGCTCGACCGATGGCAGCCAGCGCGTCACGAGCTCGGGGCGCGCATTTTGGATGGCTTCGAGAGCGCGAGAGCGTATTTCGGGAGAGCTGTGTTGGAGCAGGAGCGGTGTTATGAGGTTGCGTTTCTCGAGAGCTTCGAGAAGCTCGATCGAGCGCAGCACCCGCTGAGCGTCCGGACTTCCGAGCTCTTCCACGAGGGTCTCCACCGTTGCCGGATCGCCTGCTCGGGGCGTGAGCCTCTCGGGCTCGAGCGACAGCGTCTCGATGCTGCGGCGAAACGTGGCCATGTACTCGCGCTTGGCTAAACGCGTCAGGATGAGCCACAGGCCTGCATAGCCGAGAATCAGATAGCTCAATTGCCACCATGCGAAGCCGAAGACGTTCAACGCCACGAGAATGATGATCGAGCCGAGGCCTTTGCCGATAAAACGGTCCGCGACTACATCGACGAAGGACTTCGCTTTGAGCTTGAGCTCGGCCGGAAGAGGGAGAAATAGCGTCTCCCGGGTCGTTTTATCGATGCTGTAGCGGAGCGAGCCGTCGGCGACTCGAGCGACGGCCGAGGTCCAGAACACTTGGTTGAAAATGACGAGCAGAGCGGTCGCGGTGAGACTTATCGGCAGAAGGGTCAACGCGACGCCAATGCCGAAGGTCTTGTAGATACGAGGCGTGAAATAGACTTGAATGATGAGGCCGAGGAGCGAGATAAAGAACGCGATCGAAGCGAGGAAGCGCGTAATGCCGTCGAGGTTGTCGCCTTGGCTTTCCGAGACCAATAGAAGTTGTACATCGAGCGTGGCCGCACCGAGCGCGCCAAAGCCGATGATGAGCGCGATGAGCTGCAAGTGTTTCGATTGGCGCAGCATCGCCACCGCCTCGCCGGAGCCCACGGTGGCCTTGACCTCGAACGCCGCGTCGGTGTCGATCTTCGTTCGCTTCTGGATCTGGAGGATGAGAACGAAACAGACGGCGAGGATTCCGGCGCTGAGCAGGATGAGGTTCACCGTGCCGAGGGGCGCCGAGAGGAAGATCACGAGCCCGGAGCCCATCATGCCGCCGACCGTCGCGCCCGCTCCGATGAAGCCGAAGACCCGCTTCGCTTGGCGCGGGTCGTAGATATCGTTCGCCAGCGTCCAGAACTGGCTGATCAGGAAGATTCCGAGAAGGAGGCGCCCGAAGAAGAAAAACGCCGCCGAGACCAGCTTTTCTATGCTCCACGCCTCTTCCATCGCAGGAAGACTCGGAATGAAGGCAATGGGTGCTGTGACCCATGGCTGGTCGAGCTGGAAGAGAAACCAGAAACCGACGAGGACCGGAATGAGTACGAGTTGGGTGCCCGGCAGCACCCAGAGCTTCGGGATTCTACCCACGGCGCGGGCGTAGTAATTCAGGATGAAGCCCATCGAGACGCCCGCGATGAGAAACGCATAAGGGGCGTATCTTGCGCCGACGTCGTCGATGAACGTCGAAGCCGCGGAAGGTTTGATGATGTTGTAGGCGGTCATCACCAGGAACGAATAGATGAACATGAGCAACCCGGTAACCGCCTCGCCCTCGCGAAACGTCACCACAGGGCCGAGCACACGTCGAAAAGAGGATTCACTCATGAGGGCCTTCCAGGAAATGCCGCACCCATGTTATGCCAGCGCCAGAGTCGCGGCAAGGGTGCGCTTGCCGGCACGACCGAGCCCCGCGCCGCGGTTCGATGAGCGGGCAGAGGATGGCTATTGCGCCGGAAGAATCAACGTGAGCTCGTTGCCTTGCTCGGTGGCGGCGGAGGTCCACTCGCCTTGAAAATACTCGACGACATTACTCACGAAGGACATAGGCCAACTCGCCCCATTGCGATCGAGCGCCCAGGCAACATATTCATCTTCATCGCCGCCGTCTCGCGATTGACGGACGCGGGCCACGTTGTCGGTGACTTGGATATACGCTTTGCCCTCGTCGATGCGGGCGGAGAGACGGATGAGGCCGCCGTTATGCCCGCTCAAGTCGTGCTCGGCGCTCTCTATGAGCGCCGACAGCGCGGAGCGAAGCAAAAAAGCGTCGGCCCGAACCCGATCGGTTGGCGCGAGCTCCGTCGTCTCGAAGCGCACAGCGTGACGCTCGAGGCTATCCGCGGTCCACGCACGGACGCTCCGGAACACGGGACCGAGCGAAATGAGGTCCATCGCCGGCGGCTGACCGACCATGAACTCGAGGACCGCGTCGCGAAAACGCTTCGTACGGGAGAGCTCTTTTCCCATGCCCAAAAGTTCGGATCCTAGCCAATCCGGACCGTCCGGCTGCGTTCGCAGCCGACCCAAAGTCGAGAACAGCCGGTCGAGAGGGGGCCCCATCTCCACGATGGCTTGCTCGGCGAGTCGGCCGATGAGAGTGTAGCGCTCGGCTTGAGCGAGGCGATCTTTGGCCAATCCGCCCGCGGCGAGCTCGAGAACGACGGCGACTCCACGGCCTAGCTTGTCGAGATGATCGATGGCGTCACCGCGCGGAGGCGCCGACTCCGGGGGCAAATAGAAACTCAAGAGCCCGAGCTGTTGATGGGACGTTCTGACGGGAATCGCTACGATCGCCGTGAGCTTGCCGCCGCTTCGCTCCAAGACCTGCGCGAGCGGGCCTGGATCCCCCATCATGAACACGAGCGGCTTTTCGCCTTCGGCGAGCGGCATGCCGAGCGGGCGTTGGGACTCGTCGGCCATCGACACGAGCGGCTCGCGCTGGAGACCATGCAGCACGACGGGCTGCAGCTCGCCGTTGTGGCGTATCAAGGAAAGCGATCCGCTGACCGCACCAAAAGCTTCGACGAGCTGCATGACGAGCGCTCGCAAGACTTCGTCGGGAGGCGTGCCCTCGAGGAGGGCTTGGGACGCTCGAAACGGAGCGTCGATGTCCGTCCGTTGTTTTTCCACGAGGTCGCGTTGATCGCGCATGTCCTCGAGGGCGGATGCCAGTTCCGCGGCCGCTTGAGCATAGCTGTCGACGAGCGCCTCGGCGGCTTGGGGATCGCTTGCAGGTGTCGCCGCGGAAGGCGAAGTTGCGCCTCCTTCCACTGAGCGCGCGACCGGCACTTTGACCGCTACGCGTGGCAGTGGCTCGATGGGTAGCTCGGAAGTGGGTGATGTGGGCGCCGCCATCTTTGCCGCGGCAGCCTGGGGGTCGCCGAGCTCATCGGAATCACTCGGCCGCCAGGCGAACATGGCGCGCATCGACTCGGCGGTCCACTCGTCGACGGAGCGCGCGTTGCGCAGGTTGGCGCCGAGCTTGAAGCGCGTCGTGATGTCGTCCATCGTCAGCTCCAAAGCGGCGGCGAAAGTAGCGAGAACGCCTTCCTCTCGGATCGCGACGGCCGGGAAGCTCTTCGTTTTGCGCGCGTTCAGCGTGCGGTCCATCGCCCCGAGCGGCGTGACCTCCGGGAGGTCCCTCTTGTTGTATTGATAGATGACAGGAATCGTCGTCGGGTCGAGACCATGGGCGAGCAGGTTCTGGTTCATCTCGCGCAGGCTGTGAATGGTTTCTTCCCAGCGATCCGCGGCCGAGTTGGCGACGAAAACGACGGCGTCGGCGCCGTTCAAAAGGAGCTTGCGGCTTGCCGCGTACATTCTCTGCCCCGGAACGGCGATGACCTGGAATCGAAGCTCGTAGCCGCGAAAAGCGGCGTCTTCATCGGGAGCAGATCGAGAAGAATCGTTCGGTCCTGGGTCGAGTTGACCGAGATCATTTCTCCGCGTCGTTTCGGGTTGGCTCGACGGTGCAGAACGACGAGATTCGTCGTCTTGCCGCCGGCAGCCGGGCCGTAGTAAATGATTTTGGCCCGAACTACCCGTTCACGATGACTGATCTCGACCAAGGCCCAACTCGCTGCAGGAGGTTAAGAAGAAAGAGTGTGTACTTAGTATATCCCAGATCGCGCCACCCGGGTGCTCTCTGCGCCTGCTCGATCTGTCACAGTCAAGGCGTCACAATCAAGCCACTGGGCGGCTCGTCGAGCTCGCTCGGCAGCTCGAGAGGCGGAGCCCCTTCGAGGCTCGACGCGAATGCCTGGCCTGCGAGCTCGAGATAACCGCCGCGTTTGGCCCCCTGCGCCGCATGTGTTGCGACCGCTCGTTCGATCGTTCGCAGCACTTGGACGATATCGGCGTCCGAGGCTTCCGGAGCGCCTTTTATTTGAGCGCGCTCCGAGAGAAGCTTGGCGAGCCAATCGGCGAGCCTTTCGAGCCCAGGCCATTGCGCGTGATGGCTGTAGACGATGCCTTTTGCGCGGGTCTCGAGCGTTTTGCGGGCCGTCCTGAGAACGTCCTCGAGCTCGTTATCCGAGAGGGTGGCGAATCCTGCACCGGCCGAGAAGATGAGATGGTGGACGAAAAGGGAGAAAAGGAGCTGCGCCTCGTTTAGCTGGAAAAAACAGGAGATGAAGCGCGCCTCCTCTCTCTGGCGCGTCGCCGATTGCCAGCCGGCGTCAGCGCCCTTCAGATAGGTGCAGTCGCTCGGACACTGGATCTCCACCTGCCGCTTCGTGCCGCAGCATTTGGAGCAGATGAGCTCACCGCCGTGAGCGGGGCAGACCCGCTTACCTCTGACTCTGTTGCAAGACCAGCACGTCGCCACGCGCCGACTATAACAGCTGCCCGCCTCGCATCAATCTGCCAAATAATCGTCACTCAAAGGCAGGATGTGGGGATAGGAGGGGATGGGGGGATAAAGAAAAATTTCTTCGCTTTTATCCCCACCTCTCCTTTTCTCTGCGGGCCCTTAGACATCGTCAGGCCGTAGGCTCCGGGCCTACTAGCCCGGAGCGGCTCGAAGCGCGGCGATCAGTTCTTGGGCTGACGCGAAGCGCTCCGCGGGGTCGTTGGCGAGGCAACGGGCGAGAACTTGCTCGAATGTCGCCGACGCGTCGGGACATAGCTGGCGGAGCAGCGGCGCTCCGTTCGCGGAGGCTTCCTCGCTCGCAGGGTTGATACCCGTCAAGGCGTGGAAGATGACGGCGCCGAGGGAGTAGAGGTCTGAACGGGGGCCAATGGCAGCGCCGCTCAGAAACTCGGGGGCAGGATAGCCGTCGGCCCTTCCGAGCTGAGCCACACGCAGCGCGCCCATACCGAACCCGGTGAGCTTGAGCTTGCCGCCCGCGCCGATCAGGATATTGGTGAGCTTCAAATCACGATGAAGGAGTTTTCTCCCATGCGCGTAGCCGATCGCGGCCGCGAGCGTAGAAAGAAGATCCATCCCTTGTTTGACCGAAACCCGTTTATTGCGCTCGAGGAACGCGGACAAGCTGAACCCGTCCACGTACTCGGTGACGGCGGCCCTCGTGCCTTGAACTTGGATGAGTCCGAGCAAGCGGACGAGACTCGGATGTTCGAGGCTTCGGGCGAGCTTGGCTTCCGCGATGAACTGCTGCAGGATGCTCTGGTTCTGGATCAGGTCCTGGCGTAAAAGCTTGATGATGACAGGGCTCTGATTGCGGGTATCGATTCCTTTGTGGGTGGCTCCGAGAAGCCCCTTTCCAAGAAGCTCGCCAAGTTGAATGGGAGACGCCGCTTGCGCTTGCGGCGGCGCGACGGGTGCCACAGGAGCTGCAGGTTGGGCTGGAGGAGGCGCAGGTTGGGCCGGCTCCGGCGGCGCGCCGCCTGCGCTCAAACGAGCGATACGCTGCTCCACATCCTCGTAGCCGTAACGTTCGGTCAGCACTTTCCTGAAAGTGTCGATCGCCTCCGATGTCTTGCCGAGCTGTTCGAAAGCGCGTCCCAGACAGTAGAAATGCTCGAGAGTCTTCCCGCTGATTTGTTGGCCGCCTAGCAACCGCTCGAGCTTGTCCACGGCGAGCGCGGGCAGATTCTTCTCGATGAACAAGCGCGCTAGGACGAGCGTGGCGTCGTCATAGTTTTCGTGGCTTCCGTCGATCTGCTGTAGAAGTTGGATGGCGCGGTCGCCGTCGCCTTGCTGTTTAGCCAGCTTGCCTGCTTCGAAAAAGCGTCCGCTTTGTTCGTAGAGCTCCGAGGCCTTCGAATAGTCCTTGATCTCGTCATACAGCTTCGCGGCCTGCTCGCGGTCGCCGCCTTCTTCGAACATCGCAGCGGCCTTTTGCTTCTCTCCGGCCCGCAGATAAACCCCGGCCGCCTGCAGAGGCGCGTCACCTTGCTCGTAGGACCTTGCGGCCCCTTCCAGATTGCCCACGGATTCGTAGAGCTCGGCGGCGCGCGGATTGTCGCCGCCTTTGAGGAAATGGTCGGCGGCGGCGGCGTTATCTCCGGCGTGAAAGGCGATCTCTCCGTGCAATAGGGCCGCCCGCTCGATCTCACCGGCCTTTTCAAACATCTCGGCAGCGCCTTCCAGGTTCTCCTCTTTGAGGAGCAACTCCGCGGCGTCCAAGTAGCGACCCTCCTTGGCGGCGAGCTCCGCAGCCTGTCGCGAGAGACCGGCTCGCTTGTAGAGCTCGGCGGCCCGCTCGGGCGCCCCTCCTTGCTCGTAGAGCTTTCCGGCGTACAGAGCGACCCTCGCTTCTCGATCGGAGCCTCCGGCGATGAGCCCCCCACCTCCAACGGAGGCCGATGCTGACCACTGTTGCTCGTAGTTGTGGGCCGCTTTGATATGTTCGCCGAGCTTCTCGAAACACTTGGCGGCTTGCGGAAAATAGGAGACGTCTTCGTAGAGCGTGGCGGCCTTGTCGTATTGAGCTGCGTCGAAGTAAAGCTTGGCGGCGTCGATTTTCTGTCCGTGCTGCTCGTAGTGTTTCGCAGCTTCCGCGTGTTTGCCGACTTTCACTAGCATCATCGCGGCGCGCTTCCAATCTTCGGCTTGGAAGTACATGTCGGCCGCGCGCTCCCACTGCTCGAGCTGCTCGTGGAGCGTGGCGGCGGAGACGTAATCCTCGGCTCGGATGTACATGTTGATGGCCTCGGGGTACCACTCCGCCTCTTCGTAGAGGCGCGCCGCTCCTGCGAGGTCGCCTCCTTTCTCGAGCCGTTTGATCTCTCGCTCGAAGCGCCGAAGCTGGAGCTGCTCGGCTCCGGGAAGCTTTTCGAGGAAGCGGTCCCAGTGACCGGTTTCCTTGAGTTTTTCGATCCCTTTCTTGGCGGCGGCGTAGACGGCGAGGATGGCGACTAGGATCAAACCGAGATCCACGACGGGCGCTGGAAGGATGCTCTTCAGGAAGTCCATGTATCGAATCGTCGAACTAGAGCGACGAAACCCCAAATACAAGTTGTCGAGAGGGGTCTCGCGGGAGAGTTTCAAGCATTGTCGCACTGGCACAGAGGAATGTCAAAGCGTCGCGCAGTCATAAGGTTACGGGTGTTCGCGGTTTGACAGAGCCTCTTCCCGACGTTTAGCATAAAGTCGGTGTTTTCACCCCAAGAAGAAAGGACGAGACGGTTGAGCGAGACCGAAAGCGCGCTCGGGCACGCAACCGGCGCCGCGGCGCAGGAAGAAGAGCTCGCGAAAGCGAGGCGCCTCGCCCAGGAGCTCGGATTCGCATTCGTCGACCTGACGGGGTTTCGTGAGAACTTGTCCGTGTGGCAGCAGATCCCCATGGACTCCATGCTGCGCTACCGGATCGTCCCGCTTCGGGAGCAAGACGGAAGCGTCGTGGTGGCGGTGGCCGAGCCCGAGCCCGAGCGTTATCGAGAGCTCGACGAGCTCGAGCTCACCCTGGGCCGGCCGCTCGAGATCGAGGTCGCCGCCGCGTTCCAGATCGAGGCGATCCTGGCACGCAACCGGAGCTCGAGCTTCTTGCTCGACAAAGCTTCCGAGGAGCTCAAGCTCGAGCTCGTCTCCGAAGATGACGAAGAGCACGAGGAGCTCGACAGGGCGTCTGAGACATCGAGCCCCATCATCAAGCTCGTTCACTCGCTCTTGCTCAACGGTATCGAGCGCCGTGCGAGCGACATTCACATCGAGACAAAAGAAGAGAAAGTATTCCTGAAATATCGCATCGATGGGGTTCTCTACCCCGCGATGGATCCGGTCGAACGCCAGCATCACAGAGCGATCGTCTCGAGGCTCAAGGTGATGGCTGAGCTCGACGTCGCCGAGAAACGGGTCCCTCAGGACGGCCGCTTCAAGCTCAAGATTCGATCGCGCCCGATCGATTTCCGCGTCTCGATCATGCCGAGTATCTATGGCGAAGATGTCGTCATCCGGATCCTGGACAAGGAGTCCATCAGCGAACAGTTCTCGGAACTTCGGCTCGAGCTGCTCGGGTTTCCCGATCATGAGCTGAAGCGATTTCGAAAGTTCATCCACGAGCCCTATGGCATGGTGCTCGTTACCGGACCAACCGGAAGCGGCAAGACGACGACGCTCTATGCGGCGCTCTCCGAAATCGCCACACAGGAACAGAAGATTGTTACCATCGAAGACCCTGTCGAGTATCGGCTACCGAACATTACGCAAATTCCCGTGAACGAGAAGAAAGGTCTGACGTTCGCTCGAGGCTTGAGATCGGTGCTACGTCACGATCCGGACACGATCATGGTCGGTGAAGTGCGTGATGGCGAGACCGCGCAGATCGCGGTGCAGGCGGCTTTGACGGGCCACCTCATGTTCACGACCGTTCACGCGAACAACGCCTTCGATGTCATCGGCCGGTTCCTGCATATGGGTGTCGAGCCTTATAACTTCGTGTCCGCGCTGAATTGCGTCATGGCACAGCGTCTCGTGCGCAGCATTTGCGGCGGATGTCGTGAGCCGGCTGCCGTGAGCTCGGCGGAGCTCGACCTGTCGGGGCTCGAGAGTGCCGATCGCGATCGCGAGTTCTTCGTCGGTCGCGGATGCTACAAGTGTCACGGGACGGGCTTTTACGGGCGCACGGCGGTGTGCGAGCTTCTGAGTCTCAACGACCGTCTGCGCCAGCTCATTCTCGAGAGACGCAGCAGCGCTGAGCTCAAACATGCGTCCGAGGAAGGTGGCATGACGCCGCTGCGCACGCAAGCCCTCGAAAAAGTCTTTGCCGGTATCACGACACTCGCCGACATCAACAAAGTCACCTTCGTCGAGTAGCCACCTGAATCCTTACTAGCACTCGTCCTCCTTGGCTGCTAGTCGACAACTTTTGATCTTGTACCTGTTTGGGACATTTTTGGTCATCCTTTTCTACCCGCGTGAAATTGCAGTTCAAGTCCAAGTGTCTTCTTTTCAATAGCTTCTGCGCGTCTTTGCCCTGGCGGCTCTTGTGCACGCAAATTGCATTCAAAAAGAGTAATCGCTCGAAAGGAGGCAAACATCATGGACACTCTTCTGCACTCAGAAACCCCCGTGGAATATTTCAAAGAGGTTGTGGAGAAAGTGATGGCCCGCCAAAATTTTCGATCGAGCGAGCTCTCCTCCTACTATCTCGTGAAGCTCCTCGATAACTTCGTCGCGCTCGACCAATGTGAAGCCGGTCCGCGAGCGACGCTCGCCGAACTTTATTGCGAGGCTCTTCAAAGCCACGGCCGCGAGCGTTTCGCAAAACTCAAGCTCACCGGCGATGTCGCGCTCTTTGTCTCCGGCTTCTTTGCCGACAGCATCGTGCGCCGCCGCGTGGAGCTCGACTACTATATGCGCATGGGAGGTACGGCTTATGGGCGCGCCGCACAGATCAGCCCTCGCGATTCCGCGGCGATGTTCGCAGAGCTCTCCAAGAAGTTTCGCCGCTTCGTGGACGTTTTGAACGAGGTCAGTGAAAAAGTGCACTCACGGATGCACCCTCGATCTTGCGCCTCTATGGGCGTTGGCTCGAATCGGGAAGCGAACGAAGCAAAAGGCTTCTAGAGCGCGAAGGGATCCTTCTCGACCGCTCCGCCAAGCAGATGCACTAGCAGCCCGTTGAAAAAGTCGTATCCGGTCGCGATATTTCTCTGAAGACTCATTCGATGACGATGTAAAATTGCATCGCATGTCGATGAAGAAGAAAAAGAAAAGTTGCCAAGAGACTTTATGGATTCCACACGATGCGGTTGCGTCGAGTCCTGGTCATCCTTTTTATGAGGAACTCGAGCGGGTACTTCGAGAGGAAGAGTTTGACTCGTTTGTGGAGTCGAAATGCTCGCCGTATTACGCGAAGAAGCAAGGTCGGCCGAGCATACCGCCGGGTGTGTATTTTCGAATGCTGTTGATCGGCTACTTTGAGCGCATCGATTCAGAGCGCGGGATCTGCTGGCGGTGTTCGGACTCACTGTCTTTGCGCCAGTTTCTTGGCCTTGGAATGGAAGAGCGAACGCCGGACCATTCGTCGCTGTCTCGGATACGGAATCGACTTCCGCTGGAAGTTCACGAATCTGTATTTGGATGGGTGCTAGAAGTTCTAGCGTCGAGAGGGATGATAGATGGCAAGACACTGGGTGTGGATGCGACGACGCTGGAAGCGAATGCGGCGCTTCGGTCAATCGTTCGTCGAGACACGGGGGAAAGCTACGAATCGTATTTGAAGGAGCTTGCGCGCAAGAGTGGTATCGAAGAGCCGAGCCGAGCGGACATTGCAAAGTTGGACAAGAAGCGGCCAAAGAAAGGGTCGAACAAGGAGTGGGTGAATCCGAACGAGCCGGATGCGGAGATCATGAAAATGAAGAGCGGGGGCACGGATATGGCGCACAAAGCCGAGCATGCTGTGGACATGAGCGGGGAAGGTGCGGTAATTGCCGTGACGCTTCACGGAGGCGCGAAGGGTGACACAAAGAGCCTACCGGATACGCTGGAAAAAGCGCAGTCAAATCTGCAAGAGCTCGCGAACAACGCGGAATGTTGTGAACGAATACATGAAGACGCGGGTCGCGAAGTGGTCGGGGACAAGGGCTATCACGGCAACGACATCCTGGTTGAGCTGGTTGAACAAGAATACCGGAGCTACATTTCGGAGCCAGAGCGAGGTGGCCGCAAATGGAAGGACAAACAGGCCGAGCAAGCCGCCACCTACGCGAACCGACGTCGCATTCGCGGGACTCGAGGTAAGCGATTAATACGCCGTCGCGGCGAGTTACTCGAACGACCTTTCGCGCACTACCTCGAAGCGGGAGGCATGCGACGAACGCATTTGCGAAGACACGAAAATATACTCAAGCGCCTCCTCACGCACGTGGCCGGATTCAATCTCGGGATTCTGATGCGCAATCTCATCGGCAAGGCCACGCCGAAGGAATACGCGGAGCTCAACGCCAGTCTGATCGCTGCTTTATTGCGCTTCGTCTCGACCATAGGCGCACGTTTTGCCCCGCTGCAATCCATCGGGCGTCTCAACTTGGCCGTTCCGCCGAATCACATCTTCCTTGAACTTGCCCACCAAACTTTCTCCGTGAGCAGAATCTGGACTTTTTCACCGGGCTGCTAGGAGTGCGGAGCTCATGCTCAATTCTATTTTCCGACACATCGATCGTGTTTACGGTCTCGAGCTCGAAGTCGACATCGAGGACTTTCTGATTTCTTCGGACACGTGCGCTCGTCTCGGCCAGGATTCCGCGCGCGCAGCGGTGCTGGTGCGCGAGGGGCAAAGTCATGAAGAGCTCGAGCTCGGCGTCTATCTCGGGGAAGAGGCGCTCGACCAGCTTACGGAAATCGACTTGACGACGTCGCTCTGCCCGGCAAGTTTCGAGCTGCTCGTGACGGCGATCGAAGAGGTCAGCCATTTTGCCTATCTGCACTATAGTGCGTTGCGAGAGAGGCGTGTGACCCAGCTCGAGCTCGAGCTTCAAGCTGAAGTGGACAAGTTCATCATCACGTGGATGATCCTTCTGGCGTCACGCAATGACGGTGAGCCTCGCAATTTGCTCGACCGGCTCTTTGGCGATTTCGAGATTCGGCGCGAGCTGGAACCGATGACGCGTGAGCGATACCAAGCCGCGACGTCGCTCGCGGCCCGCTACTGCACTCACGTCGTTCAAGCGGCTCTCTCACGCGATCGTCTGAGCGCTCTACTTCCAGAGCTTCGGAGCTTCTACCGTCTCACGCAGCGCGGCAAAATCGGCCGCATCCACAACATCGTCTACGCGGCCTGAGCGTCCGGCTGCGATATACTCGCCCCCGGATGAGACGGGACGTGAGGGCTAAGCTCGTGGAGCGGCGGGCGCTCTCGCCAGATGCCAGCCTTCTTGAGTTCGAATCCGACTTTCTTGCGAACGAGCTCCGAGCGGGGCAGTTCACGATGTTGCGCCTGCCCGGCGACGAGAGTTTGTTGCTCCGCCGCCCTTATTCGTTTTGCGACACCGACGTTGCAGCTGGGCGGTTCAGTCTGCTCGTGAAAGAAGTGGGGCGGGGAACGCGCGCTCTGGCGCGGCTGGTCCCGGGGGACGACGCCGATTGTCTAGGACCCCTCGGCTCCACTTTCACGATGCCGCCCGACGGTAAACGCCCTGTCGTTGTCGCGGGCGGCGTCGGTATCGCTCCCTTCGTCGCCTTTTGCCGCGCTTTGAGCTCGGCGGGAAAAGTGGCGGTCGTTCTTCTCGGAGGCCGCACCGCGCATGACCTGTATTTACGCGACGTGTTTCTGGCACTCGGAATGGATGTCCGCTGTACGACTGAGGATGGCAGCGTGGGCACGAGGGGCCGCGTCACAGCGCTGCTCGACGAGGCGCTCGATGCTGAGACGCAGCTATATTCCTGCGGCCCGACGCCCATGTTGTTGCGAGTCGCCGAGCTCGCCGCCGCCAAAGGCGTCCCCCACGAGGTCTCGCTCGAGCGACGCATGGGCTGCGGTATGGGGTGCTGCCTCGGCTGCGTCGTTTATACGAGCGAGTATGTGCGCTCCTGCACTGAAGGCCCCGTCTTCGATGCAAGCACCGTCGCATGGGATCGCGACCCGCACCCGCTATGAAGCCCGACCTGAGCGTGTCGTTTGCCGGCCTCCGCTTCCGCACGCCGCTCATCGCGGCGAGCGGCACTTTCGGCTACGGGACGGAGTATCTCGACGTTGTCGACTACGAAGCCATTGGCGGCATCGCGGTAAAAGGCCTCTACCTCGAGCCTCGCGAAGGCTGCCCGCCGCCTCGGATCTGGGAAACGCCTTCGGGGATGTTGAATGCGATCGGCCTCCAGGAAGTGGGTATCGAGCGCTTCATCGACGAGAAAATGCCCCGCCTTCGCGAGCTCGGGACGACCGTGCTCGTCAATATTTGCGGCAGCACTTTGGAGGAATATCAAGAGCTTGCGCACATCCTCGACAGCGTCGACGGTGTCGATGCTATCGAGATGAACATCTCTTGCCCCAACGTCCACGAGGGTGGGATTCTGTTCGGGTGCGATCCGGTCATGGCGGCGAGGGTGACCGAGGCGGTTCGTTCGCAGACAAAGCTTCCGATCATCCCAAAGCTCAGTCCGAACGTCACCGACATCACGGTGGTGGCGCGCAGCGTCGAAGCGGCCGGGGCGGATGCGGTCTCCCTCATCAATACGATGCCGGCCATGGCAATCGACGTCGAGAGCCGTCGACCCCGGCTCGCGAATATCGTGGGGGGGCTGTCCGGTCCCGCGATTCGTCCCATCGCGGTGCGGATGGTTTACCAGACAGCGAGAGCTGTGAATATCCCCATCATCGGGGTCGGGGGGATCACGTCACACGAGGACGCGCTCGAGTTCATCCTCGCAGGCGCTTCGGCGGTGCAAATCGGCACGATGAGCTTTGTCGACCCGTCCGTGTGGCGACGCACGCTGGACGGGCTAGAGGCCTATTGCGAGCGCCACGACGTCGAGGCGATTTCGGCGCTGACAGGCGGTGTCGTTTCATGACGACGGAGCTCATCGTTGCTGTCGATGTCGATTCGCTCGACAAGGCCTTGAGACTCCGAGACGAGCTGTCCGACGTAGTGGATTTGTTCAAGGTCGGCAAAGAGCTCTTCACTGCGGTTGGGCCGCGCATTCTCGACGAGCTGACGGCGAGCCGGGTTTTTCTCGATTTGAAGTTCCACGACATCCCGAACACGGTAGCCGGAGCGGTCACTGTTGCGGCGAGCGCAGGCGTGGCTATCGTCGACGTGCACGCGTCGGGAGGCCGCGCGATGATGGAAGCGGCGTCGGCGGCGGCGCGAAAGAGCGCGGCTAATATGGCAGGTATGGCAGGTCCTCGCGTGTTCGGTGTCACCGTGCTGACGCACCTCGCTGACGACGATTTGCGCGAAGTGGGTATCGTGAGCTCGAGCGAGGATCAGGTCGTACGTCTCGCGCGGCTTGCGGCAGCCGCTGGTCTCGATGGGGTGGTGGCTTCGCCTCTGGAGATCCGAGCGGTGCGGGAGGCGACCGAAGGTCAGCTCGATGTGCTCGTCCCGGGTGTCCGTCCCGCTTGGGCCAGCGCGAGCCACGACCAAAAACGCGTCGCAACCCCTGCCGAAGTCGCCCGCGACGGCGCCCGCTACATCGTAGTTGGCCGTGCGATCACGCAGCAAAGCGCTCCGCGCGACGCCGCCAAAAAGATCCGAGACGAGCTAGAAAACACATGAGTGGCCCGCCGATAGAGATCGAGCTCCTGACCCGGCCAGGCTGCCACCTGTGCGACGAGATGAAGCAAGTCCTAGAGGAAGCTTCGAAAAGCCTAAACATCGACCTGAGAGAGATCGACATAACGGACGACCCAGCGCTGGCCAAGCGCTACGGCGAAGAGATCCCCGTGCTGTTTATCAACGGAAGCAAAGCCTTCAAACACCGCGCGAATGTTCCCGACCTAAGAAAGCGTCTCCAAAAAGAGACCTGAATGCTGCATGAAAAGTCCCGCGACGCGAAGCGTCACGGGACTTTCCAGACCTACTTAGCGTCGATACGAACGTGCCCGCGGCGATTGCGCTGCCAGCAGCTTTCGTTCTCGTCGGTGCATTGCGGCCGCTCTTCGCCATAGCTCACCATTTTGAGCCGATTCGCAGGGATACCAAGCGACTGCAGGTATTCCACGGTGGCGCGAGCACGTCTTTCGCCGAGGGCCAAGTTGTACCCGTCGGTCCCGCGATTGTCGCAATGCCCTTCCACTTCGATGACGGCAGTGTTGTAGCTGAGCTTGAGCCAGTCAGCATTCTTCGACAACGCCTCGCGCGCATCGTCCCTCAAATCCGACTGGTCGTAGTCGAAATAGACGTCATTGAGGTTGCGCTGCAGCTCTGTGACCGTCGCCCGCTGAAAAAGCTCCGCGTCCGTCGGAGCCGGTGGTGGCGGCGGCGGTGGCGGTGGCGGCGGCGGCGGCGGCGGCGGCGGCGGTGGTGGCTCCTCCGGTGGCGGCGGTGGTGGTGGTGGTGGTGGTTCCTTCCCACAACCGGCCAGTCCCAAGACGAGCGTGAGGGCGATTAGGAGCAATCCCAGGGAGGCCATCCAAGATCTTTTCACTTACTCACCTCCTGCGCGAAATCTGTTCATCTTGCTTCTCTCGTCCATCGCGCAGTCTACTCTATGGATTGTCGAGAAGCGTGTGTCTACTCAGCCAACAAGGTAGGACCCTCGATTGGAGCGATAGTCTAATCGCGTAAAGCGCAACTTGTCAATGGCGGGGAAAAAAAGTGAGATGAGCCGTCGAGGGGGTCAGGCGCGCTGGCCGCTTCGCTCGGGCAGGATTTTGTAACGTTTCATCTTTTCATGAAGCGTCGTCGGATTCAGCCGTAGCTCCTTGGCGGCCTTTTTCTGACTGCCGTCCACACGCTCGAGGGTCTGTACGATGATGCGCTTTTCGATGTCCGCGATGAGATCGCGGAGGGAAACGTTCTTGAGCCGACCCGGCCCTGGAACGGTCAATGATGGAGGCGCGCAGAAGTGCTCGGGCAGCGTTGTGCCATCGAACTTGGCCGCGCAGGCGATTGAAACGGCCCTTTCGATCATCATCGAGAGCTCCGCGACATTGCCGGGCCAGTCGTAGTTCGAGTAGTTGTCGATTGCAGAAGCCGGGATGCCCAGGGGCTTGAGCTCGAGCCGCTCGCAAAATCGTTTGAGAAAGTGATCGATGAGAACGGGGATGTCGCCGCGTCGCTCCCGAAGAGCCGGAATCTCGATGGTGATTTTGGAAGCGGCGCCGAGGGCTTCAAGGTCGAAACGTCGCGGGCCGAGCTTGGGTAGACGTGACAGGTCGGCGGAAGCCATGAGTCGGAATGGCACGGGCCCGTTTAGAAACTCTTTGAGAGCGGCCTGGTCTTCGGGAACGAGCGCCGTTAGCTCGGCGAGGTAGAGCGTGCCTGGGCGGGCACCGTCCACGTAAGAGCCTCGACCCGTATCCGCGGCTTCGCGGACTTCGTTCAGGAGTCGAAAGAGCTCGCCTTTGGGGAGGCTTGGAAGATCCATGGGCAAAAAGGTGGAGCCCGGATTACGGCCGTGGCGATGGAGAAGCTCGGCGGCCAAGCGTCGGCCCGTGCCATCCTCCCCGGCGAGGAGCACCGTGCCGGTGGCGAGCGCCGCGGTGGCGATCGACTTGCGGACTTCCTGGGACTCGGGCGTGCATCCGACCCAGTCGCTGAGGCTGACAGCGCTTCCGAGCTGGCGTTTGAGCGTGCGGTTCTCCTCGATGAGCTTTCGATAGACGAGGGCCGAGTCGACGGCCATCAAGAGGGCTGTCCGGTCGAGAGGTTTCAAGATGAGACCGGCCGGACGCTGGCGGTAGCTCGAGAACGAGGACCAAGGCGTATCCGGAGTGACCAGGAGCAAGATCGCGGCATGCGACGCGCCGTCCCGAAGAATCTCCATCACCCGCCAAGGCGGTTCGCTAACGGAATCGGTGTCGAGAATGACGACATGGTGCTGCTCTTTGGCCAGCTCGGCTTCGGCTTGGGACAAGTCATCGACGCTCTCGACGGCCCAGTATTCGGATGTCAACGTCGATGCGGCGTCCGAGGATGCTTGGCTTCGGCCAATAACGAGGATCGACTCTTCGGGCATCTTTTTGACTACTCCACCGGGATCGGGTCAATCTTTAGACGATCGGCGGGCTCGTTTGGTTCCGCAGTGCCGGCGTCCGAAATCGAACGGTGCACGGTTGTGGAACGGTCCGGGCTTTCTTTTTGGAACATCGTTCATCTGAACGCAAGTTTGGTGCCAAACGAAAGTGCAGTAATGTCGGCTATCTAGCGGAAAAAGGGGGAGGCGCGATCCAAATCCTTTACAGCTGTGGCAAGAGCTTTACAAGAACTGAGAAATTGAATCGGGACGTCCGGATAATGTGTTGCCGATAGGGTCGTCAGGCGACTTGATCCAGAAAATATCGGTGCACGCGCAGATCGTTTGAAAGCTCGGGGTGAAACGTGCTTGCGAGCAATCGTCCCTGACGGACGAGCACCGGTTGGTCCCGGTGCTCGGCGAGCACGCGGACCTCAGGGCCGGTACGGGAGATGAGCGGGGCCCGGATGAAGACCATTGGCAGCGGCTCGTCGCCAAGCTCGGGGCAGGCTCCGGGGCTCTCGTGACTGTCGATTTGCCGGCCGTAGCCATTGCGCTCGACGTCGATATCCATGAGGCCGAGAGACGCCTGGCTCGGAGCGGAAACCGCGCGCGCCAGGAGGATCGTGCCCGCGCACGTTCCGTAAAGCGCCCCTCCGGACGCGTAGAAATCCCGTAGAGGCTCCATCAGCTCTTCCTCTTCCATGAACTTGACCATCGTCGTGCTCTCACCCCCAGGAAGGATGAGAGCACGGAGGCCTTCGAGCTCCGAAGCTTTCCGGATCTGTCGCGAGCTCCGGCCGAGCCGCTCGAGCATGCGCTGGTGCTCCACGTAGTCGCCTTGGAGCGCGAGAACTCCTAGTTCAGCATTCAGCATTCAGCGTTACTGGTTACCAGCCGCGGGTTTGGAGCAGGTCCTTTTCGTCCATTGCGGCGACGTCGAGGCCTGGCATCGGCTCACCGAGTCCGCGCGACACTTCGACGAGCATCTTGGGATCCTGATAATGCGTCACGGCTTTCACGATGGCGACGGCTCGCTTGGCCGGGTCCTCGGACTTGAAGATGCCGGATCCGACGAAAACCGTTTCGGCGCCGAGCTGCATGCAGAGCGCGGCGTCGGCCGGCGTCGAGACACCGCCCGCGGCGAAGTTCGGCACGGGGAGCTTCCCGTCGCGGGCGACGATCTTAACGAGCTCGTAAGGTGCGCCGAGGCGCTTGGCTTCCGCCATGAGCTCGTCCGTCGTCATGACGGTGAGCTTGCGCATGTGGCCAAAAACCGCGCGCAGGTGACGAACGGCTTCGACGATGTTCCCCGAGCCCGCCTCCCCTTTGGTGCGAATGAGAGCGGCGCCTTCGCCGATTCGGCGAAGCGCTTCGCCGAGATCCCTGCAGCCGCAGACGAAAGGAACGTCGAAAGCCTGTTTGTCGATGTGGTTCTCTTCATCCGCTGGCGTCAACACTTCGCTCTCGTCAATGAAGTCGACGCCCATCGCTTGAAGGAGCTGCGCTTCGACGAAGTGTCCGATGCGCACCTTGGCCATGACAGGGATGCTCACCGTCTCGATGATCCCGTCGATCATGTCGATGGCGGACATCCGCGCGACCCCGCCGTCCCGTCGAATATCGGCGGGAACGCGCTCGAGCGCCATCACCGAGACGGCGCCCGCATCTTCTGCGATCTTCGCCTGCTCGGCGTTGGTCACATCCATGATGGCGCCACCTTTGAGCATGTCGGCGAGGCCGGTCTTGAGCTTGAGACTCGTTTCAGTCATCTTGTTACCTCCTAGTCATTTCAAATATGCAGAGCGGGCTCTTGCTCTCTCGGGCCCGCTCCAGAAGTTTCTTGGCTCGTCTTGCGGTCGAGTAGCCGCTCGAGGGCCGCGCCGAGCTTCTTGATGCCCACGTCGATTTGCTCCAGAGGAACTCTGGAAATGGAGAGACGTAGGAAATGTTCTCCTTGACCGCGCGCAAAGAAGTTCGAGCCGGGTGTGAAGATCACGCCGTCGACGGAGCTCTCGGCGAGGACCGCTTCGCCGGAGACGTTCTCCGGGAGCGTGACCCAATAGGCAAAGCCGCCTTCGGGCTCCGTCCAGCTCACGCCTTTCGGAAAATAGCGCCGGAGTGCGCCGATGAGCGCGTGGCTCTTCTGCCGATAGATAACAGCGAGCTTTTTCAAATGCTCGATGTAATGTCCGCGCTCACAAAATTCGAGCACGGCGGCTTGAAGAAGTAGGCTCGTGTGGTAGTCGGAGATGAGCTTGCTGCGGCCGAGCGTTGCCACGACATCTCGCGGCGCCACGATCCAGCCGAGCCGGAGCCCGGGAAAGAGGCCTTTCGAAAAGGTTCCGATATGAGCGACGCAGTCTTGCGCGTCGAGCGCTTTCAAAGGTGGCACGGGCTCGCCATTGAAGCGCAGCTCGGAGTCGAAGTCGTCCTCGACGATGGGTACTGAAAACCGCGCGGCGAGATCCACGAGGCGTCTTCGCGACGCGAGATCCATGGTGATTCCGGTCGGGTTGTGGAAGGTCGGCATCGTAAATAGAAGCTTCGGCCGCGAGCGGGTCAGCTGCGACTCGAGAGCGTCGAGGTCCATGCCGCGCGGCGTCATCGCGACTTCATCGATTTGCGCCTGATATTGCGCCAGCAGCGGCAAGATGATCGTGTAGGTCGGGCTCTCTACGACGACGGAATCTCCCGGATCGAGCAAGGTGCGACAGATTAAGTCGAGCGCTTGCTGAGAGCCGTTGACAATGAGAACGTTCTCCGTCGTCGTGGTCCGAACCCCTCGCTCGGCGAGCCGCTCGGCAATGTAGCGGCGCAGCGGCGGGTGCCCTGCAGCGGGCCCGTATTGCAAGAGTTTCTGCCCCTCACGTTCGAGCACGGTGTCGAGGACGACGCGGAAAGGCTCCACGGGGAAGAGCGCTTCATCCGGTACGAGAGAAGCGAAGTCGATCGGATCGGGATGGCGCGTGGTCTCCGTCGGTGAGCGTTCGCGCCCTCGGGCGCCTTGAACCGCGCGGGAGAACGACCAGCGGAGCGGGGAAGGCGCGCTCGACGCGCGCTCGCTCACGAAGGTCCCTTGGCCTACATGCGATCGAACGTGGCCCGTTTTCGTGAGCTCTTCATAGGCGTTCGTGACCGTATTTCGGTTGATGCCTAGCTCGGCGGCCAGGTCACGGCTCGCGGGAAGCTTGGTGCTTTCTGCAAGCCCACCGTCTTCGATCCGCCTACGGATGAGCGCCTGGAGCTGCTGGTAGAGCGGCTTTTTCGAAGCTCGGTCGAGCTCCAGCGTCTTCCACCATTGGACCATGCCAATGATGTAACAATTCGAAGTTCCTGTGTCAAGTCCGGGGGCCAATGATTGTATGCATGCAGTCCAATTCCATATTGGACCGGAAATCAGTTGACGATGCCCTGCTCAAACACTTTGGCTTCGATGAATAAATCGAGAAGGGATCGGTCGAGCTTGCCCGCGTCAGCCTCCGATTCCAGGATGCCGATGGCGAATTCAGTCTTGACCGCGGGCTTATAGGGGCGGTCTTTCGCGGTGAGCGCGTCGTAAATATCGGAGATCGTCATCATCCGCGTCTGGGGAGGAATATCGGCCGCCTTGAAGCTGTAGGGATAGCCGCTCCCGTCGAGCTTCTCGTGATGGCTTCGTGCCAGAAGTGGGATCGCACGCAGGTCGCGCGTCCAGGGAATGGTGGAGAGAAACGCATAGGTATGCTTGACGTGGGACTCTATCTCCGCGCGCGCTTCGCTCGTCAACGTGCCTTTGGGAAGGCTCAAGGCTGCGAGCTCCTCCGGGGCGAGGTAGGTGCGCTCGCTTCCGTCGTCGTCTTCGTAGGTCAGCCGCGCGATGGTCTCGAGCTCCTTGAATGCGAAGGATTCCATGACGCTCGGCTCGTTGGCGGTCTCGACGGTCTGAACGGCGGCGTCCACCTGTGCGAGCCTGCGTGCGAGCTCTTCCTTCATTTGGAGGATCTGCTCGGGGGTGGCATCGCCACGAAGAAGACGGTCGAGCAGTTTTCGCAAATATTGAGCTTCGAAGGTCCGTTTGATCGTCTTGAATCGCTGGCGCAGCCCGGCTAGCTGGCCGTAGTACAGCTTCTTTCCTTTTCTCAGGACTTTTTCATTGACCCCGACTTTTCCGAAATCGTGCAGGAGGGCGGCGTAGTTCAGCTCGCGGATCTGTTCTTCGCTCATGTGAAACGCCGAGTAGAGCCCCGTCTCCGCGCGTGTCGCGGTGATGGCGAGCCGTTTGGTCATGCGCGCGACGCGATGGGAGTGTCCCTCCGTGGTCTCGTCGCGACTCTCGATCGCTTTCACCGCGGCGAGCACGAAGCGTTCGAAAAGGTGTTTGCGTTACCGGTAGAGATCGTTGTTCTCAACGGAAACCGCGGCCTGGCTCGCGAGCGAGCGCACTAAGCGCTCGTCATCCTCATCAAACGGCAGCACTTCGAGCGCAATGCTCTCCCGGGTCTCGAGCACGGCGTCTCGGTTCCTCTTCTTGTTGAGCAGCTGAAGCACACCGATGCAGTCGCCTTCTTGATTCTGCATCGGGACGACGAGCATCGACACGGTGCGATAACCGGTGGCCTCGTCGAAGCTCCGATTGATGACGAAAGGTTTGTCTGCCGGCGGCGAGTAGGCATCCGCGAGGTTCAACGTCTCGCCCTTCTCGGCCACGTAGCCCGCGATGCTGTCCGGGCTGATCGGCAAGAAACTCTCCTCGAAGCGAACTTCGCGCGAGTCGTTTTGCGCGAGACGAAATTTCAACCAGCGCGCCCTGATGTGATCCTCGCGTCCGTCGGGGTGGGCTAGCGTCTCGTCGATGCCCGTGACGAGGAACAAGGCGCCGGCATCGGCGCTCGTGATTACCCGCGCTTTGCTGAGGATGAGGTTCAAGAGACGTTCATGATCCCGCTCCGCGGAAAGCGCGATGCCGATGGCGTGAAGCTCCTCGAGCTGGAAACGAGTCTTCTCCGCGGCCTTCTCGGAAGCGCTCACCTCGAGCCGGGCTTCGAGCTCACGCGTCGCGTTTCGGAGCTTTCGCCAGAGCTCTTTTTCGCCGGCCGCGGCCCCGACGACATCGGCCACGAGCTCGTCCTCGGCCGTTTCGGTGAGGATGGGCGGCGAGACGGCTCCGAAGCCTCCTGCCCAGGCTTCGATAGCACTTCTGTGCTCGGAATAGATGGCGTCATCGACCACGAGCACTCCCGGCGTTTTCGGGAGCTCGTCGATGCGCTCGACGGAGAAGCGCCGATAGATCTCAGGACATTGCCCTTCGGAGAGCCACTCCGGTTCCTTCGCCCAAACAAAAACCGGGCACATCAACTATGCACCGAACCTTCCTAACACCAATGAGTGGGAGCGGGGGGCGCATTCATGCTAGCGATTGAGAAGCCGCGGGTCAAGTCGTTGTCGATCGAAACAAAAAAGGCGCCACCTGCGACGAAGGCAGATGGCGCCGAGGTGCGAAGAGCTCTTTACATCATCCTCTTGATGATGCGCTCGCTTTGCTCGGTGGTCAGACCGGGGCTCTGGTGCGCGATGGGGCCGGCCTCGAGCACGGGCTCCAGGTCGTTGAGCGAGGGGACGGCTTTGTCCTGATAGTAGACGCCCGTGAAAATCTCGTCGTCCCAAGCCATGGCTTTTTCGCAAGCGCTCTTCCAGTCCGAGGGGTCGTGTCCTTCTTCTTCCAGCTTCTTGATGCGCTGACGGAAAAAGTCGTAGGTGTTGTCGTGGTTGAAGGTGACGCACGGGCTGAACACGTCGACTAGCGAAAAGCCATTATGCTCGATCGCTTGTTTGATCGTTGATACGAGGTGCTTGCCGTGGCCCGAGAACCCGCGCGCGACGAAGGTCGCGCCGTTCATGATCGCTGTTGTCACGGCGTTGACGGGCCGCTCCAAGTTCCCGAACGGTGTCGACTTCGTTTTCATACCGATCTCGCTCGCAGGACTGACCTGACCCGTCGTCAACCCGTAGATCTGGTTGTTCATGACGAGGTAGGTAATGTCGACGTTACGGCGCGCGGTGTGGGCGAAGTGGTTGCCGCCGATGCCATAGCCGTCGCCATCGCCGCCCGCGGCGATAACGGTCAATTCGTGGTTGGCGAATTTCACCCCTGTCGCCACCGCGAGAGCACGGCCGTGGAGCGTGTGCATGCCATAGGTGCTGAGATAGCCCGGCAAATTGGATGAGCAGCCGATGCCGCTGACGCACATGACTTCGTGCGGCTTTCTGCCGAGCTCGGCCAGCGCTTTTTGGAGCGAGTTCAAGAGGCCGAAATCACCGCAACCCGGGCACCAGTCCGGGTCGGACTTGCCCTTGAAATCTTTCGCTTTGAGCTCAGGAAGAGTCGTTGTTGTAGCCATTTCGGTCTCCTAAACGAGAATCTCTTGAAAGGGAACGAAGACGCCGTCGTCGCTTCCGGCCGGCGCGCCCTTCTTTTCATCCAGATGGTGCATCACCCCATCGACGATGTGGTGCGGCTGGAAGGGCTCGCCGTCATATTTGCGGACATGCCCATCCACGGAGAGGCCCGTCTCACTTCGAAGGAATCGGTGAAACTGGCCCGAGTAGTTGTTCTCGACGATGACGGTCTTTTTCGATTTGCGCAAAATCTCGGACACGGTTTTCCCGTGAAACGGCAGCATCCACTTGATGGCGAGCTGGTTGGCCTTGACGCCCTTCTCTTGGAGGCTTTGGCGGGCCTCGCGGATGACACCTTCGGTCGAGCCGAAGCCGACGAGCGTGACCTCGGCGTCCTCGGGTCCTTCGAGCGCCGGCCCTTGGACTTTGTCAAGGAACGTCGAGAGCTTGCGCGCGCGCTTTTCGACCATCTCCCGGCGCTTGTGCGGGTTGGTGAACTCGTCACTGATGAGAACACCGTCCTCGTCGTGCTCGTCCGTTGGCGCGACGTGCGCATATCCAGCGACACCCGGAATGGCGCGCGGTGAGATGCCGCTCTCCGTCATCTTGTAGCGCTTGTAACCATTCGAAGGACCGCCCTCGGTAATCATCTCGCCCCGGTCGATCGCAGGCTGCATGTTGATCGCATCCGGGTCGACGCTGAAAGTGCCTTCCGAGATCAAGAGGTCCGAGAGAAAGATGGCGGGGCATTGGTAGTGGTCGACGAGGTTGAAAAGCTCCGCGACGGTATCGAAAGCGTCGAGCGCGTTCTTCGGCGCGACGATGATCCGCTCGAAGTCGCCCTGGCTGGCGCCGAGCGCTTGCCAAAGGTCGCCTTGCTCGGTCTTTGTCGGAACGCCCGTGGACGGGCCCGCGCGTTGCACGTTGACGAACACGACGGGGACCTCCATCATGCTCGCCGCGCCGAGCGCCTCGGTCATGAGGGCGAAGCCGCCGCCTGAAGTCGCACACATCGTGCGCGCGCCCGTTTGGGCCGCGCCGAGCGCGACGTTGGCGACGCCGATCTCGTCTTCGATCTGTCGCACCATGATGCCGCACTCACGCGCGTTCTTGGCCATCCAGTGCAAGACGCCTGTCGCAGGGCTCATAGGGTAGGCGCTGTAGAACTTCACGCCAGCCGCCGCGCCGCCCATCCCGATGGCGTCGTTGCCGGTCCACACCGCGAGAGGCTTTTCTTGCTCGGGAAGAGCCGCCGGAAACGCGGTGAAGTTGGCTTCCGAATAGTCGTAGCCCGCGCGCGCCATATTGACGTTCTCGTCCACGACTTCCTGGCCTTTGCGCTTGAACTGGAGCATGAGCGCATCTTCCAGAACGCTGAAATCGACGCCCATGAGATTGAGCATGACGCCGAGCGCGACGGTGTTCTGGACGAGCTTGTTTCGACTGTCATTCGTCAGCTCTTTGATCGGCAGGCCACAGAGCTGGACGGCGTCTTGTACGCCCTCGGCGGGAGTGATGCCGTCGCTGTTGTAGATGATGGCGCCGCCCGGGACGACGTGTTTCGCGTGACGGGTCATCGTGTCCTGGTTGAGCGCGAGGATGAGATCCAATTTATCACCGTGGTTTTCGACGAGCTCTTCTTTGACCCGGATTGTCAGAAAGATGTGCCCGCCACGGATGATGGATTGGTACGCGTTATACGCGTAGAGATGTAGCCCCCGGCGCACGAATATGCGCGCGAGGATGTTACCGGGCGTCGCAATGCCCTGCCCGGCTGCCCCACCAATAGCGAAGGCAAAATCGTACCCTTTCGACATTTCTCCTCCAGAGAAGCGCGAGCCCCGAGAGGGATACACGGTCACGTGGGGGCTCAACGGTAATCTAGGATTCTAACACCCCGAGCCGGGTGGCGAAAGTGGGGAGAATGCCGCAATCGGCTCCGTGAACGCTGACGGCCCGATTCTCATGGCCATTTCCGCTTGTTACACTTGATGGTATACCTCATGAAAAACCGCTGGGTCCGAATTCTACTCAATAGTGCTGTGGCGCTCGCTGTATTCGCGGGCGCCTTCGGTTTCTACTTTCTCACGGGACCCACCGACGTAGCTTGGATGGAAGGCGCCGAGTATCAACGACGGGTCGCCCAATACGAGATTGGCCAAGGTCCCTGGGAGCGACCTCTATTCGTGCTGGCCTCGCAGCCGTTCTTGCTCCTGCCCTGGGGAGAGCTAGCGCGTCGCGCGAGCTGGGCCGCCGCGGCCTTCGCGGCGGGGGCCTGTCTGTTCGTCTATCTGTTGATGCGGATGCTTCTTTCGATGGCGCCACAGTTCATCGCGCGCCGCATCGGGTTTCTGGCGGCTCTTTTCCTCGGGTTCTCTCACACCTTTTGGATGCGCGCGGTAACGCCGGGGCCCGAACCGCTCGACGCGCTCGTCTTGGCCTCGTTCCTCTATTTCGTGCTCCGCTTCGCGAGTATCGGCGGAGCCGGGAACCTCTATGTCGGGATGGGCATTCTCGGTTTGTCGCTCGCCAACAATTTGCTGATGTTGTTCCTCATCCCGATCGTGTTCACCTTCGTGCGCGTCGTGCAGCCGCCGCTGATCCGGGAAGTGGGAGGCGTTCGGTTCCGCGGCCTTCTTGCGTTCTGCGCGGGCGCCTCCGTGGCGCTCGCCGTCGCCGCCTGGGGATGGACTCACACCGGCTTCGTCGTTCCAGCGGAGCACGCGAACGGGCTTTTGTTCTTCGACGACATGATGCTCGCCTGGGAGCCACCGCTAAAAGAGTCGCTCGCGCGGTTCGGGGCCCTTCTGCTTCTCAATTTTCCACCGTGGACCGCGATCATTGGCCTCATCGGCCTCTGGGAGCTCTATCGACGCCAGAAATACGTGTTCTATCTCATCTTCCCCCTCTTTCTCGTCTATGCGTTTCTCGTGGTCACTTTGAAGTTAGAGGCGCCCGTACCGTCTTATCTGCCGGCGTGGGTCTTTCTGTCGGTGGCCGTCGGTTTCGGCTGGTGGAAGCTTCTCTCTGGCGGCAGTTGGCAAGGTTTCGCGTTCGCCGTCATCCTTTGCGCCTCGCCAGTCGTCATCTATCGTTTCGCGCCTGAGGCTGTGCGAAAGGCGCGCATGGAGCTCAGGGCCGAAGCGCTCCTGGACGTTCCAAAGGAGCTTCCGCTCGACCAACTGGCGTTTTCGCTCAATCCCGACCGCCGCGGCCTTCCACAAGCCCGTGTTTTCGCGCGAGCGGCGCTCGCAACGCTTCCCGAGGGAGCCGTTGTTGTCGCACCGTCCCGCACGAGCGAGCTCATGGTGGCGCCGATGCGCTATCTCGTGGAGGTGGAGGATCAGGCGACGGTGAGCTTCGTGTCGATCGGGGATGAAGACCCGTTCGAGAATAACGTCTACGTCATGGGTCTCCATCCGCCTCATCCCCTGGTGGTCGCGACGCTTTCGACGCATCATTTCCGAGCGACGGGCGATTGGTTTCAGGTTGTGCCGCGAGACCCTATGACCGGCGGCGTGCTTGCGGATGCTCCCATTGGCGAATCCGGAGATAGCGCTGACGACCTGGACGGGTCCGATCTTCTAGGGGTCTGGCATGGCCACATCGAGCCCCAAGGCTATCCGGTCACGCTGCGCATCGAGGGCACGCCCAAGGATCTCACCGGTACGGTCGTTTTGAACGAGGAGAGCCGCCGGCCCCGCGAAGGCACGTTCGTTCGATTGAGCTCCACCGTCGGCGCCGTTCTTGGAAGCATCGAATACGGCAAGCGTGATGCCGACCAAATCCACGTCCACATCGACGCAACACAAGAGGGCAATCACCTCGAAGGCTACTGGAAAATCTACGAGCTCCCCGAGCTCAACGGCCGCTTCGTGGTGTCTAGATCAGCATTCAGCATTCAGCATTCAGTTTCTTCTATTGAGCGAGGCCGTCACATGGCGGCGGGATGTCGCCGTCTAGCGCCCGACAACTGAATGCTGAACTAGCCCGTTTGTTGCTTGCGAAAAGCCTCGGGCTGGATTCCGTACTTCTTCATCACGTCGTAGAAGTCCTTGCGGTCCTTCTTCGCGAGCCGTGCCGCCTGGGAAATGTTGCCTTGACAGATGCGGAGCACTTGCGAGATGTACTCCTTCTCGAACTCTCGCTTCGCTTCTTTGAACGATTGGAACTTGTTCGAGGAGACCGGGACGTGGAAGAAGAGGTCCTCGGCGGTGATGACATTGTTGCGCGTCAACACCATCGCCTGCTTCACTTTGTTCTTCAGCTCACGGATATTGCCCGGCCATTGATAGGTCATCATCTTCTGGATTGCGGCGGGCGAGAAACCTTCCACGATCTTGCCGAGCTCCTTGTTCATTTCGGTCAAGAAGTGATTGATGAGAAGCGGGATGTCTTCCTTGCGCTCGCGTAGCGGCGGCAAGTGGATCGGGATCACGTTCAACCGATAGAAGAGATCCTCGCGGAACGACTTCTCCGAGATCGCTTGGATCAGATCTTTGTTGGTGGCGGCGATGACCCGGACGTCGACTTTGACGGCTCGGGTCGACCCGATGCGTTTGAACTCGCCGTCCTGGAGCACGCGAAGAAATTTTACTTGCAGCGGCAGAGGAAGCTCGCCGATTTCATCGAGGAACAGCGTGCCGTCATGCGCTTCTTCGAACAGACCTTTTTGGTCGGTCCTCGCGTCCGTATAGGCGCCCTTCACGTGGCCGAAGAGCTCGTTCTCGATCAAGTTCTCCGGGATCGCGCCGCAGTTCTCGACGACGAAAGGTTTGTCGGCCCGTTTTCCCGTGTAGTGGATGGCGCGCGCAACGAGCTCCTTACCGGTGCCCGACTCGCCGTAGATGATCACGGGGACGTCGTTCTGGGCGACGATCGAGATTTGTGTCAAGAGCTCTTCGACTTTTGAGCACGCTCCCACGATGAAGTCCGACTTGCGCCGGCTCATGATTTTGGTGCGGACTTGCTTGACCTCGGCGTAAGTGCGGTGGCGCTCGACGGCCTTACGCGCTTTCTCGACGAGGTCTTCGACGTCGAAAGGTTTGGTCAAGTAGTGATAAACGCCGTCCTGCATGAGGCGGACAGCTTCGTTCACCTCGCCATAGGCGGTCATGATGATGACTGGAATATCCGGATTGAACTGTGTGATCGACCGTGCGAGCTCGTCGCCCTTCAATTTGGGCATCTTCATGTCGGTGATGACGAGGTTGAAGACTTGCTTGCGGATGAGGTCGAGACCGACCTCCCCGTCGCTCGCAGCAACGACGTGGTAGCCTTCGCGTTCGAGCCGGCTCTTCAGCATCCGCTGCATGCTGGGGTCATCATCGACAATAAGAACCTGTGGCCCAGCGGGCTCCTTCATAGTGACGGCTCCATCAGTTGTTTCTAGGGTGTGGGGAAAATTATACATCACGAATCTCTCCAAGTGAGCGCCACAATGCCCGTGAACTCTACGTGGATCCCGCAAGCGACCGGGGCCCGAGAGGTTCTCTGTAACTAATTGTGAATAAAACGCTTTTTGCGAAGCGGCGGTGTCGGGACGCCCACGGCAGACCTTGGATCGGAGGGATCGGAGCTCGGATTCCACCTGCCGCCTGAGGTTTTTCCCACCCATCAGCGCAGCGGAAACCTCTTTCGAAGGCGTCGACCGATCGAGCTTGGAGGTCGGATCTATAGAGTACCGAGGGCAAGGATCCGCCTGTTTGTGGTTGACCTTCAAGGAGTTATCGGAACGTAACATCGCTTCAACTCCCGCGGCTCGCACTCCGAGACACGGGTAATCTTGTGTTTTATTTAGAGTTGGTTGAATCGCTCCTTTGTGCAAAGCAGGATCCGTTCCAGCGAGCTAAGCTGTTGAAAAATAAAAACTAATGCTGAAACGGTGTCCCGTCGCCGGGGGGTGTGGCGAAGCCTTTGCGGCGGCGGAGGGTGCCGTAGAGGGTGTCCATATCGTGTAGCAGGCGCTTTGCACGATGGTGCTCTAGCACCGCCGCGCGAGCCGCATGCGTTCGGGAGTCGGTTTCATCTCTCCGTCTGAGGGCGCGCTCGAGGGCGCGCGCGAGCGCTTCCGGGTCACCCGCGGGAACCAAGTCACCGAGTGCGCCGCCTTGCAACAGGTCGGGCGAGCCACCCACCGACGTGGCGACCACCGGGATGCCAGCCGCCATGGCTTCGATGAGAGCTACGGGCGTCCCCTCGTTGCGAGAGCTATTCACGACGAGATCGAGGTCCGGATAGACCGTCTCGAGCTCGGACAGAAACCCGGTGAAGTGCACGCGCGAAGCGACGCCGAGCGTGCGCGCCAGAGACTCGAGCCGCGCTCTTTCGGGCCCGTCGCCGACCAAGGCCAGGTGCGCGCCCTCGAGCCGAGTCCATGCCGACAAGAGCGTCGGCACGTCCTTGATGGGGACGAGGCGGCCGACACAGCCGATGAGCGGGATGTTCCGGTCGAGGCCGAGGCGCGCGCGCAGCCGGCCTTTCGCAGGCGGCGAGAGAAAGCGCTCGAGCTCGAGGCCGAGCGGGATGGTGTGGATGCCGTGTCGGGGCGCGAGGCGCTTTTTGGCGAGCTCCTCTGCGACGGCGGGACTCACGGCGACGATGGCGTCGGTCACCCGCGCTAGCGCCCTCTCGACGAGCGCGTAGATCGCCGCGGGTAGCTTTCGAAAGTAGCCCGTAAAGACGGAGCCGTGGAAAGTGTGGACGGTGACGGGAACACCCATGAGGGGTGCAGCGATACGGCCGAGGGCGCCCGCTTTGGCGGTATGCGTATGCACCACGTGGGGCCGATGCAGGGCGATGAGACGGCAGATGGTGATGAAGCTCCTGAAGTCGTCCACCGGCCGGATGGAGCGTCCGAGTGTCGGCACGATGACGGTTCGAGGTTTTTCGATTGCGCGAGCTCGTAAAGATTCCCCTCATGTAACTCTTCCTTTCCGAGGACGAGGGTCGAGTCGTAGCGCGCCGGGTCGAGGTCCGCGGTTAGAAGAACGACATGGATAGACGGGCCGCCGACGTTCAGCCGAGAAAAAATCCGCATAACGCGGATCTTTTCTTCGCTCGAGCTGTCAGCATTCGGCATCGGCAATCAAGTCCGAGCGTCGGGGTGGGGGATCCAGACGTTCTCCAAAACGAGTGCGTCCACGCTCGAGCGAATAAACGTGTCGACGGCCTCTTCTGGGGAGCAGACGATGGGCTCTTGGATGTTGAACGACGTGTTGAGCACGACGGGAACGCCGGAAATCTGCTCGAACTCGTGAATGAGCTCCCGGTAGAGAGGCTCCGTTTCCTTCCTGACCGTTTGGGGGCGCGCGGTACCGTCGACATGGACCACGGCTGGAATCTCGTCACGCTTGTCCGAAGATACGGGCAGGACGAGCAGCATGTATGGCGAGTCGATGGCGGCGCCGAAATAGCGGGGCGTCGCTTCCTGGAGCATCGACGGCGCGAAGGGGCGGAACGGCTCGCGCTGCTTGATGCGTTCGTTCAGGATTTCCTTCATCTTGCCGTTGCGCGGGTCCGCGAGAAAGCTTCGGTGGCCCAGTGCACGCGGTCCGAACTCCATGCGGCCTTGGAACCACCCGAGGATTTTGCCGTCGGCGAGTGCCCGTGCGGCTTTGCGCGCCACGGATGCGCGCGGGAGCTCTTCGTGCGCCAGATTCTTGGCTCCTGCCACGGCAATACAGCGCTCGGTGCTGTAGCCGGGGCCGAGATAGGCGTCACGCATCGTGTAGCGTCTCGGCTCGTTCAGCTTGTGATGCAGGACGTAGAGCGCCGAGCCTAGAGCGCCGCCGGCATCGTTGGCGGTGGGCTGGATAAAGAGCTCGTCGAACGGGCTCTCCCGCAGGATCCGGCCATTCATCACCGAGTTGAGAGCGACACCACCCGCGAGGCACAAGCGTTTCTCACCGGTACGTTTTTTCAAATCGATGAGGATGTGCAGCACGGTCTCTTCGAGCGCCTTTTGTACGCTCGCGGCGACGTTGTAGTGACGCTCGGTGATCTCCTCGTCAGGCCGCCGCGGGGGCCCGAAAACACTCGTAATTTTTTCGGGATATTCGCGGTGTTTCGCGAGGTGATGATCCATGTAGCTGATGTCGAGATTGAACGTGCCGCTGCCGTTTGCGACGAGCACGTTGTCGCGGAGGAAGTCGTAATATTCGGGCTCGCCATAAGCGGCCATCCCCATTACTTTGTACTCGTCCCCTTGAAACATATCGAAGCCGAGAAAGTTGGTCGCGGCCGAGTAGAATTGTCCGAGCGAGTGGGGGAGCTTCACGCGGTTCAGAACACGAATGCGGTTGCCTTCTCCGTAGCTCGCCATCGTTGTCGTGCTCTCGCCGGTGCCATCGAGCGTGAGAATGGCGGCGCTCTCGAACGGCGAAGCGTAATAGGCGCTCGCGGCATGTCCGAGGTGATGCTCGACATAGTGGATCGCGCCGTCGTGCTCACCGAAGGCGTCGCTCAAGATGGTCTTGAGCTGGAACATGCGCCGATAATGTCCGCCGACTTGCTGCGCGCCGCGCGTCGCGCGAGCCGTGAAAAGCCTCGGGTGTTTCAGCAGGATTGGGATCCTGTGGCCGATGCGGTGGCCGAGCATCCACGGCCGCCAGTAATGCGCGATGTGGTCGACCTCGGCGAGTGCTACGCCTGCGCTGGCGAGGCAGGATCGCACGGCTTCGTAGGGAAAGCCGATATGGTGTTTCGTTCGGGAAAAGCGCTCCTCTTCGGCGGCGTGGACGAGCTCGCCGTTCCAGAACAGAGCGGCCGCCGATTCTCCCATCGTCGTGAGCCCGAGCACGTACATGTTGGGGGTCCTTTCAGAAAGCCTCGAGCCACGAGGCGAGCGTTAACAAACAGAAGAGCTGTTGGCCTCGATCGCGCCGGCCCTACATGTGCTCTCTGACGATCGCACCGACCTTGTCTTCCCGGAGGTGCTCGAAGAGCGGTGCTTTCTTTGCCGTGAGCTGTGACGTGACATAGGGCTCGAGCTCGTTTCGAAACCAAGCGCCGAGCGGCACGCCGAAACCCATCTTGGCGCGCGTTTTTATCCGATCCGGCACGAGGTCGCCGAAAGCTTCCCGGAGAACGACCTTCGTCGCGAGGCCGCGAAGCTTGAAACGATCCGGAAGCTGTCCCGCAAATTCGGTCAAACGCGTGTCGAGAAACGGGGATCGTGCTTCGAGCCCGTGCGCCATGCTCATACGATCCATTTTCACGAGCAGATCTTCGGGAAGATAGGTGCAGAAGTTTAGATAGAACTGTGGGACCCCATGGCGCCGATGATCTTCGCCAAGATTTTGGCCACCTCACGAGCCGCTATCGGGTCGTGAGTCTCGAGACACTTTTTCTGAATCTGCGCGATCAGGATCCGATGGAATCCGTGTGCACCATCGGATTCGACGATGGCTATCGCGACAATATCGACCACGCGCTGCCGCTTTTGAAGAAATACGGCTGCCCTGCTTCCTTCTACGTGGTTACCGACTGCATCGACAACAAGTGGCCTACGTGGACGTATCAGGTCGACTATCTCCTACGCAACACTCGCGCGAACAGCGTACGGGTGGAGTCGGTAAATTTGCCGAATGGCCTTCGCGAAGCAGGCCTTGAGAGCGAGCTAGCGAAGCTCGACTACGCACGGCGTTTGAAGCCTCATTTGAAGATGCTCGTGAACACCGACCGCCTCAGCGTTCTCGAAGAGCTGCGGCAGCGCCTCGACGACGTCGACATCCCGCGGAACATGATGATGAGCTGGAGCGACGTGCAATCGCTCCACGCCTCGGGCTTTACCGTTGGTTCTCATCGAAGACGCACAGCATGCTTGCGTCGATAGAGGGCCGGGCCGTACTCCAACAGGAGCTCGAGCATTCTCGGGACCGGATCGAAAAAGAGATTGGTTCGACGCCGATTGCGATCTCCTATCCCATCGGAAGCGTTAACGATATCGTGGTCGAAGAAGCGAAGCGCACCGGCTACCAGCTCGGTCTCGCGACCGGGCAGCGAGCATGCGATACCGCTGCCAACGCCGACCCGTTTCGAATCCCTCGGATCGAGCTCTACAACGAGAGTTGCTGGAAGACGCGCATGCGGATCTCGGGTCATCTCGAGACCATCAAAAGGTGGATACGTCATTGAGCTCCTCCCCGCCTATCCTTTTGTGGTGCGACGGCGGCGCGAACCAGAGGGCGCTCGCGCACAAAGTAGCGTCACGTTTCGAGCTCGCCGGGGTTGTCAGCTAAAACCGCGCCGTCACGCGTCGACTGATTTCCAAGCGAACGGCGAGACGGCTCGTCGAAAAACTGCTCTTTGGAGAAGTGGACGAGTGCTGGCGCCGTCTGCTCGCACGCTACCGGGAGCGTTTCCCCGAGTTTCCCGACGTGGAAACGCTCACCGTGGAGAACATCAATTGCGCCGAGACCGAAGAGCTCGTCAACCGTAGCGGCGCCGAGCTCGTGTTGGTTTCGGGAACCCGGCTGGTGCGCGAGCGCCTATTGTCGCTTCCGATCGAAAAGGGAATTTTGAATCTCCACACCGGGCTCTCACCGTACGTCAAAGGCGGTCCGAACTGTACCAACTGGTGTCTTTCAGAAGGCAACTTTCATTTGATCGGCAACACCGTCATGTGGATCGATGCCGGTATCGACTCGGGTAATATCGTGACCACCGAACGCGTTCCGTTGGCGGGCGACGAGACGCTCGACGAGATCCACTGGAAGGTGATGGAGCACGCGCACCAACTCTACCTCGACGCTGTCGCGCTGCTCGTCAACGCTCCCGAAATTTGCCCCTCGATTCGGCAGGAGTCGCTCGGCGAAGGAACGACTTACTACGCCCGCTCCTGGGGCTGGCGAGAGCGAAGGCGCTTGTTGGCCAACTTGAACAACGGCCACTTCCGCGAAGCGGTCACATCCCCCGCCGTCCCGACCTCAAGAGTCGAATAAAGACCGTCCCACTCCCAAAAAGGAAAACCGACCTAGAGTAGGTGCTGCTCCCTACGGCCCCGAATGCGAGCCCGGATCCGTCTTGTCTTTTACGCCGGTCAAACAGCTTGCGAGGGAACGACGTGATTCAGCCGTCCGCAGATCCCGAAGCCTCGACGGCCCTCGTTGCAAGGCCAGAGCTCGGTGGCGCCTTCAGCTCTGAACCAAGCCGCCACCTCGTCATACGAGTGAGCGTGAGCGTAGGGGGCGCCGAAAATGTCCATGAGAGCGAGGGCCGCTTCACGCCGGCTGAGACTCGTATAGGCGCGAATCCCGAGCGCATCGACGACGAAGCAAAAACCTTGGAACAGGGGGGCCATGAGGTTCGCAATGCGAGCGAATCGAGCGGCGGGAATGGACGTTGTGAGCCGGCGGATGCCGTTCACGAGTGGCGTGACGTAGGCTTCGTGCTTGTAGAGCCAGACGTAGAATGTTCCGTTCGGCTTCAGCAACGGCGCGAGCTGCGTAAAGGTGTGCCGCGTATTGGGGGTGTGGTGCAGTACGCCTGCCGAGTGGATGACGTCAAAGGTGCTTCGGGCGAACGGTGGATGTCGGACGTCGGCTTGCACGAAGTGAACTTTGTCGGGGCTCGCGTTCTTGTGTCGTCTTCGAAACTCCTGGCCGCGCTCTAGGCCCGAGCTCAGATCCACGGCGACGACCTCGCACCCGAGCTCGGTATAGGCGACCGATTGGCTTCCGTTGCCGCATCCGGCGTCGAGGATGAGCTTTCCCTTCAGCTCAGAACGCGGGATTCTAATCGGATCGAGAAAGAAGCACTCGACGCGACCCGCTAGATCCATTGCCCAGGTGCGGTCTCCCGCTTCGTGATATTGCCACTCGTGGGTGAAGTTCGCCTTGGTGCGTTGATCGTGCGCAAAACTCCTTTCGGCGCGCCTTACGAGAAGGTTTGCGAGCGACGCCGGAGGTGGCGAAGGAATCGAGGCGGAGACGTCTCGCCAGTGCTCGTCGATGGAGTCGGGAAGCAGACGCGGTATCCCACGCAGCACGGGAAAGAAGTGGGCCGCACGACAGTAAAGGATTCCTTCGGAAACGCCGTCCTCGGACGACGTGAGCGCTTCGAGGTCGAACGCATTGCCGCAATCGGGGCAGCGTAGAAAATCCATCAGTCTGCGGTACATGTTTCGGGATTTTGGTGAGTCCGTTTCAGAGTAACGAAAAACCCCGTGGACGGCAAGATGACTCGAAGGCGGCTCGACCCTTGCGTGACGTCAGGGCTGGGCGTTCTCACCACGTCAACAACGTTCGAATCGCGGAGAACGGCTTGCGCTGCGCCAAGTAGGATCGAAGCATGATTTTCTTGGTTATCTTCTCGAACCGTCTGATGTCATCCTGGCTCACGTTCGGTACGTCGCGAAGCTCCCGCGCTATGGTGCGATAGTCACGTTCAACCCCCGAAATGTTGGTGCTAGCCGTGCTCCTGCGGCCCGTACGTTTCAGCAGGATAGTCTCGTCGACACTGCGCAGCACTCCTCCTCGCGCTGATTCTTCGATACAAAAGAGAAGATCCTCGCCGTTCGTCAACCCGTCTTTGAATCCTTTGCAGCGAGGGGGGCTGCGAAACATCCACGTCGGGCCGTTGACGCATCGCGGGTCGAGCTTCAGCAAGTATTCCAGCGGTTCCCCATCCACGGCGGGAGTCACGACGCGCAGCGTGGCGTCCAGATTCTCATCCTTTTCGACCACCGTGCCGTTCACGAAACGCGTTTCCGGCGCACGCTCGTACAAGGCCAGGCGCGAGGAGAGAGAGCGCGCCGGGAGGGCATCGTCGCCGTCCAGTAGACAGAAGAACTCTCCTGACATCTCCTTCATCGCGAGGTTGCGCGCCGCGCTCACGCCTCGACGTTCCTGTTCGAAAAACCGAATCCTCGTGTCGCTGTAGCGCTTGACGATGGCCCCAGTACCGTCGCTCGAGCCGTCATCGACGACGAGAAGCTCCCAATGAGGGTGATCCTGGGCGAGCACAGAATCGATCGCCTCACCTATGAAACGCTCCTCGTTATGCGCTGCCATGAGGATGGAAACGAGATCCGTCACGTCAGAAAGACGCCTTCATGCGAACTCCCCTCGATTTTGGTGCGATGTTTCTTATTGCACGTCATGCCGGGAGCATTGTCAAACAGAGTCATACGAGCGGCCGCGACTTCCTCGGCGATCGCGGCGTTGGCTTCTATTTTTCTGTGGTGACGTCGATTTGCTACCATGAATAGACACTTTCAACAACAATTTGGAAACTCTGTTTCGGAAGCCCCCAAGGTCATGCTACAGACGTATAGCCGCGCCTTGGCTGTCTGCGGACTTTTGGACGGCCCCGCGGAACCGTGGTCTCGGATCACCATCCCTTTGACCCTTGAGGTCGCGGTGGAGTTTCGCGTCTTCGCCGCCTTACGTTCTAACCGGGCGCGGCGTGTCCTGACTTTGCTCGCGCCTGCCTGAGAGAGGGATGCAATTACTGGTCGCGCTGTTCGTCTCGACTCTGGTCCATATCCTGCTCCTCGCCTTTTTCAGACGGCGTTACGAGGCCGACTTGTTTCGGGTCGTGTCGCTCACCTATGTCGGAACGGTGGCCCTCCGTTACACGCTTGCCATCTACCTCTGGCTGAATCACACCGATGCCGGATTCGCCGCGACCTTTTGGGGCGATTCCCAGACCTACGATCGTTTCGCCGCCGCGCTTGCGGAGAGTTGGTCTCACGGCTTTTCTTCGACGCTCTGGGCCGAGACGGGGCAGGGGATGGTCAACAAAGGATTCATCTATTGCGTGGCCAGCGTCTACTACTTCTTTGGGCGAAACGTGCTGCTCGTGCAGTTTCTCAACGGCATCATCGGCGCGCTGACGCCGATCGTCATCCTCGAGCTGGGACTTTCGCTCTATAACCGCCGCGTCGCCACGACGGCCATGCTCTTGACGGCTTTTTTCCCGCAGATGATCTTCTGGTCATCGGCACTCTACAAGGATCCCGCGGTCATGTTGTGCATCGCGGCGAACATCCTTGCGGTCGTCAAGCTGCAACGTGGGTGGAATCCGACTTGGATCGTAGCCTACGTTCTGACGGCGGGCGCCCTCGTTTGGCTGCGCTTCTATATCTTCTATGCGACATTGGCCGCGGCCGTGATCGGGTTGCTCGTTGGGAACCGGAAGAATCCGATCTTGGGGCTCGTCACCCAGTTGAGCCTCGTCCTCGCCGTCCTTTTGCTCCTCGCCTACACACCGGTCGGGCAGGAAGTGCTAGTTCAAAGCCGTTTCCTGGATTTGGAGCTACTGCAAAGCTCGCGTAGCGATCTCTCGAACGCGGGAAGCGGTTTTGCGAGTGACGCCGATATCACCACCATGGGCGGCTTGCTCAGCGTGCTGCCCGTCGGCATCATGAATCTGCTGTTCGGACCCTTCCCTTGGACGGTGAGCAATTTGCGCCAAGTCTTGGCGCTCCCCGACGTGCTGGCTTGGTACGCGCTCACGCCGGCGCTCATCGCGGGCATCGGACTGGCTTTGAAGCGGCTCCGACAGACGATGCCCATCCTCGTTTTTACAACCGCGCTGACGCTTGCCTATGGCGCCTTTCTCGGCAATGTCGGCACGGCGTATCGGCAGCGCACCCAGATCATGATGTTCTACTTCCTGTTCATCGCCGATGGTCTGCACCGCAAACGCCGGACGACCGGTAGCGAGGAGCCGAGTACGGCGCATCTTCCTACTGCTCACGATCAGACCTTGAAGCCGATCGCGCACCAATAGGGCGGTTCGCTCGAAAAACGAACATCCGCGAGCCCGGCCTCGAGCAACATAGCTTCGATCTGTCGAGAAGTGAACCGCTGCTCGAGCGGCGTTCCGAAACGATCGCGCGCGTCCGTTCTCATCGTATAGAGGCTTCGATCGCGATAGGCCGAAAGGGGCCAATGGGAGACGTCGATGCCCAAGGCTCGTGCAGATCGCGCCGCCTGTGCGAGGGGCCAGTAAATCGAAAGGGCGAGAGCGTCACAGCAAAGATCTTTGACTCGCGACGGCGAGTTGGCGATGACCCGCCGGACAATATCCGATCCGCGCCACAACCCTCGAAACCACAACGGCCGATTGTCGAAGGCGTAGTAGAGATAGACGAGAAAAGGAGCCCCCTTTTTGAGCGCTCGCACCGAGCTCGCGAGCGCTGCTGCAGGATCGGGGACGTGGTGCAAGACGCCGAGCGCATAGGCGAAGTCGAGCGAGTTGTCTTCGAAGGGCAGCGCGTCGACGCTCGCGTGGTGCAGAATGACGTTGTCGTAGCGGTGGAGCTTCGCGCGGGACACTTGAAGCGCCTCCTCGCTGGGATCCACGCAATGCAGCTCGGCGACGTTTCGGCGCGCTACGAATTGCGCCCACCGTCCGCTGCCGCAGCCAATATCGGCGCCCCGCGCTCGTTTCGGGAGCGATTCCCAGGGAAAGATCGCAAAATATTCTTCGAATAGACGCGCGAGCTCGTCCGCGTCGACATCTTCCTGGTCGAAGCGCGACCACTCCTTCGAGAACGATTGCACCGTGCGGTCATGCACGTTTCCGAGCTCGAGCCTCTTCATTCGCCGCGCTTGCCCAGAGATGCCCGATACCGCGCGAGAGCCGCTTCGGCTTCCGGTCCCGAGCCGGCCGCACTCCGCATCATCACCGGGTCCTCGTCGACATAAGGTGCGATGACGCTGAGCGCGTCGAAAGGGGTGAGCCCGGGCTCGAGCTCGCGTCCGCGTTCGAGCTGCTCGAGTGCTTCGTCGAGACGGCGTCTCGACGCGAGGTAGAGCGCGTAATTGGCGCGCAGGCCTGAATGGTGAGGCTCGAGCTCGAGCGAGCGTTCGAACAGCTCGTCCGCCAGCGCGTCGTTGCCTCGGGTCGCTTCCGTCCACGCGAGCTCGAACCAGTAGCGTCCGCGGGCCGGCGCGAGCCGAATGGCGTCGCGAAAGGATAAGGCGGCTTGCTCGAGCCTTATCTCGCGGAAGCGAGCGGCATCTCGAGACCGAAACGCGTCCTCGTTATAGAGCCGTCCGATGAGGAACGCTGTCTCGGCATTCTTAGGAACACGCTTGCGCGATCGCGCGAGCTCTTGAATCAGATCCATGAATTCGGCCGGATCCGTCAAGAGAGGATCGATCCGTCGCGTCAGCCGCCGGCTCTGGCCAGCATCCATGGCGAGGACCGTCAGCCCGAGACACATGACGGCAAGGGGTGCTGCGGCGAGAACGTGAAGACGGCGAGGCTTCCATCGGCGAGGTGGCTCGCCCGCCTGCGCGGCGATGAGGCCGACCATGATCGCAAATAGCAGGGCGTTCGAGGGGATGTGTAGGTTGAAATCGTAAAGACCGTGAACGAGGAGCGCGGTCACTCCCGCGATGAGCCCGGAGAGCAGCCCCCGGGCTCGTTGTGACCTTTCTCCTTCGATCGCCCTCCCGGCCACGCGCCCGATCGCGCCGAAGAACGCGAGTGCGACGAGGATGCCGAGAAAGCCCGTCTCGCACAAGAGCTGAACCCAATCGCTCTCCGCATATTCGGCCCGTATCTCCACGGGCCCGCTGCGGTAGCCCGGAATCACGGCGGCATAAGTCCCGAGGCCGGTTCCCAAAGCCGGCGCATCGAAAGCGATACCAAAGGAGTCGGACCAGAGGTCCAGACGGAACTGCACCGAGTCGTCGTCGCCTGGATGTTTTAGCGTCGAGAACCGATCGGCAAGACTCGACGGCGCGAAGGCTGCGAGAAAGAGCGCCACCGCGACGGACCCGGCGAGGATGAGTGCCTGTCGTCTAGAGAGCCAAGCGAGCACGGCGAGGCCCATGGCCGCCGCGATGAGCCCACCGCGGGAATGGGACAAAAAGAGTGAGATCCCCATGAGCGCCGATGTTCCACCGAGAAGAACAGCCAGCGACGCGTTGCGGCGCAAGGTTCCGAGCGCGGCGCCGAGCGTCAAGAGCCCGCAAGCCTCGATGAAGCCAGCGAAATGATTGTGGTTCACGAACGGGCCATAGGGCGTTCCCGAAGGGACGGGGAAGCGTCCGTAGAGAACCGTTCCATAGCGCGCCTTTTGGAACACGGCAAAAAGTGCAAGCGCCACCCCGAGAAATGCCACGGTATAGACGAGGACCCGTCTCTCGGGGCCGCCGCGAAAGAGTTGGCTCGCAAGCCAGAAAGCGGCGAGAAAACCGGCGAGCTGAAGAAAACTCGAGCGCGTCTGAAAAGGCTCGAGAGACATTGGATGCCAAGCACCGCTGCCTGTGACGGTCCTCGCCGCTTCGTAGTCGCGAGCGATCGCGGGCGCGGTGGTTTCGCTGAAGCTCGAGGGGAGCGGCATTTGCTGGAGAGCAACGAGAGCAAGGGCTGCTGCGAGCCAATGCCACCCCGGGGTCCGATAGGCGCGACCGAAATAGATACGCGTGAGAAGAAACGCGCCCCCGAGCAGAAGGAGTGCGGCAGTCAGAGCGGCCGCGGGGCCCGGTGTCACCGAGCCGAAAGGCCACGGCGCAACGACAATGAGCAGAAGAAGGGCGAGGCGAAACGCCCAGTCGCAGGTCCGCTCAGCTGGGCTCACGCGAGCGGAGTCGTCGATGGAGTCCTGCATGATGGCATGATGACGGGAGACGCGCCCGCGTCGCTCCTGCTCTAACGTTTAATTTGTTGGTTGTTGAAAGTACTTGCAGAGATCTTAGCACATGGCCTGGAAGGGGCCCTCCTGCCGCTTCGGATTCTGCTCTTGGGCACGCTCGTCGACAGTATCTCCTTCCCGGCGCGATGTCTCCTCGAGGCGAGCGCGAAACCGCATCGCGTCGCGATTTGGCAGCTCCGCCTTTGGTGCCGACGGACGAGGTGCGCTCCCTTCTTACTGAGCGCCAGGAGCCTCCACCGTGCAAAGTCAGCGTGGTTCCCTATGGCATCGACGTCGAAGCTATACAGCCCTCTTCGCCGGACGCCCCCGACAAAATTCGACGAGAGCTCCGACTCGAGGAGAACTACGTGGCGATGACTTGCTGTCGATTGAATCCCGAGAAAGGACTCCAATATCTCCTGCAGGCAGTACCGGGTCTCGTCTGCCGCCGGCCGGACTTCCGGCTCGTTCTCGTCGGGAGTGGTCCCTTCGAGACGGAGCTTCGCGACTGGTGCCAAAGGCTCGACATCGAGAGCGTCGTCCATTTCGTCGGCTTCAGGAATGACGCGCTCGACTGGCTGGCCGCCGCCGACGTGGTGATACAGCCTTCCTTGTCCGAGTCCTTCTGTCAGACGCTCCTCGAAGCGCTCGCGCTAGAGAAACCCGTTGTGATGACTCCCGTCGGAGCGGCGCCCGAAGTCATCGGTGACAACGCCCGCGGCCGCCTCGTCCCTGTCGCCGACGCTCAGGCGCTCGAAGAGGCGCTCGCCGAGCTTGCCGGGGATCCGCCTCTCGCGCGCCGGCTTGCCCGCGCGGGACGTGAACACGTTCTGGAGAGCCTCAGCCCCGCGGGCATGGATCGTAGCTACGAAGAGATCTATCTCGACGCTTACGAGAGCTCCGGGGGGCCTCCAGCTTGAGCTCGCGGCTCAAACGCGTGGTGAAAGGCGCGCTGCGTCCCTTGAGGAAAGCTCTGGGACGATTCGCCCTCGGCCCAGAAGCCGCGGACAAGTCCAGCATCGCTTATTGTGCCGGTCGCTTGATCGCCGCCGAGAAGATCCAGGGCGACTACCTCGAGTTCGGGGTCTTCCGGGGAGACTCCTTCATCTCCGCGTACCGGGCTATCGAGCTGGCTTTTGACGACGCTTCCACTCCCGGCGTCTGGAACCTCGAAAAGGACTGCGAAGAGAGACGGCAGCTGTGGAGCCAGATGCGTTTCTTCGCCTTCGACTCGTTCGAAGGCCTTCCTTCCCTCACCGGCGCCGATCGGCAGACACGCGATTTCGTCGCGGGGAAATATCGCGCCTCACCGGAAGAGTTCACGACGAACTTGCGCAAAGGTGGATTGCCTCTCGAACGCGTGACGGTCGTCCCGGGCTGGTTCGACGAGGTTCTGAACGAGCGGACCATCGACCATTTCGAGCTGAACAACGCTGCCATCGTTCATATCGATTGCGACCTCTACGAATCCGCGATAGCGGTGCTGGAGTTCCTCACGCCGCTCCTGAGCGAAGGCGCAGTGGTCATCTTCGACGATTGGTACTGCTTCAAGGCGAATCCCGATCTGGGCGAGCAGCGGGCCTGTCGCGAGTGGTGCGCGGCCAATCCCGAGCTCCACTTGACCGAGTATCACAAAGAGGGTCCCTGGAAGAACAGCTTCATTGTGAACCGTCGCTCTTCTTCCGGAGATGAAACGGCTGGAACCCGATCTAAGAGGAATGTTACGTGATATGCCCTCTGTGCGATCGTGAGGAGGCAGCCCGTCTTGAACTAGAGCACTTGAGAAGGCCACGACACTTGGTACTGTACGCACTGCGAAAGCTCTCACAAGCCCTTTCGCGGCTTCGTCCGGACCGTCTCGGCAACCGATACTTTTACGCAGGCCAATATATCGGTTGCGACCGGCGTCCATAAGCGATGTTCCGAACCGAATGCCGAACCGAATGATTGAGGCGTTCGTCGTGACAAGAAAAGGAAGTCAACTCTTCGCAGCTTGCCAGATGTCCACGCATCCTTTGTAGTTTTCGGCGATGGCATCGATCGCCGCCGACTCCTCCATCGTTTTGTCCAGGTAGCCTTTGAGCGGTTCGCTGAAGTTGGTGCGGCCGACGGCGAAGCCGATGAAGCCATCGACTGGGGCCGAGACTTTCAGCCACTCGTGGACTTTCTCCTTGCTCGAGCCGCGCCCCAGAAGGATTGAGCCGACTTTGGAGCGCTCGTCGTTCGAGCGGACCTGGGCGGCGACGGCCTCGGCATGCTCGCGCTTGTCGAGCCCTTCGATCTTCCAAAGATCGGGCTCGATGCCGAAATCCTGAATTTCCTTGATCGCTTGGACCATGTGCTTGGGGCGGATCTCGGAGTCGTAGTTGTCGCCAGCGGCTTTGTCGTCGTCGGACGTCGCGGGGACGAGGAGCTCGAACATGTAAAAGTGGTCGTCGTTGGCGTGGATGTAGTCCGAGAGAAGCTTGAGCCGTGTCAGCTGCTCGCGGTTCATCAAGGCGTCGTCTTCAGGGTGGTAGCGGACGAGAACTTTCACGATTTTGGGCGACAAGTAGCGCAGGTGATCTTCCCAACGCGCGCCGTATTCGAAATCGAAGACCGACTGACCGCTCTTTTCCACGCAGACGGCCGCGGGGATGCCGCGCGAGGCGGCGTCACTCAAGATGTGGCTGCCGAATTGCGCGTCGACGAGGATTCCGACTTGATCCTTCGGTACCCCCATCTCGATCGCTCTCAGAAGGCCGCGATAGATGAGCGTTTTCCCGCCGGAGACTTGCACGAATTGATCCTGCTTCGGATCGATGGTCGGCGCACCTTTGAAATCGTAAAACGTTTTCGTAAAGCTGCCCCGGTGGTCGAAAGGTTGAACGAAAAGGGGCTTATCGTATCCAATGGCTTTCATGGTAGCGCTGAACCTCCAATGCGCTCGCGAGGGGTCGAGCGGGGGGGTTAGTCTACTGCGCGCCCTCGCCGCGAAGCAACTTGCACCGTGGTATTAGAAGAGCACGGAACCTTTTTCCGGGCGCGCTCGTCATATGTTTTGTATGAGTGAAACGGCCTCTGGATGAGGGCTCTTGAGAGGGACGAGGTCGTTCAGAAGTCAAGGCCAGAAGCATTACCTGCCACATAGCGGCCCCTCGAGCTCCGGCTCGGGGGACGATCCCACCTGGAGCTCGCCAAGGTTTATTGGATAAACGCGCGTCGCCCCTGTCGTTTTGCTACGATGGAACACTATCGGGAGAAAGGTGGTTCTCGTTTTGCCGCTCAAGGACAAGGTGGCGCGGGTCGTTGGCTTTACCCTCGTGACGCTCGTCGCGGGCAACGGCTCGGCTCAAAGGCTCCAGGAACAAATTCTCGAAGCGTGGGATAGAGTCACGCCGGCGCTCGTCAATGTGCAACCCATCACCGACGTCTACTCCTCGGGAGAGCGTCGGAGCTCGACGGGCGTTGGAAGCGGCTTCATCTTCGACGCGAATGGGCACGTGATTACGAACTACCACGTGGCGGGCAAGGCGAAGCGTCTCATCATTACATTGAGCAACAAGCAGCGTGTTCCCGGCGTTCTCATAGGCGAAGATCCGCTGACCGATATCGCCGTCTTGAAACTCGAGCTCGCCGAAGGTCAGACCATGCCGGCGCATGTGGCGCTCGGGGATTCTGACGATCTATCCGTCGGCGAATATGTAATGGCGCTCGGAAGCCCGCTCGCCTTGCAGCGCTCGCTTTCTTTCGGGGTCGTAAGCAGCAAGGACCGTTATTTGTCTGATTCCTTCAAGCTTCCCACTGGAGAGAAAACCGGATCGTTCAACACTTGGATCCAGACGGATGCTGCCATCAATCCCGGCAATAGCGGCGGCCCGCTCGTGAACTTGAAAGGGGAGGTCGTGGGTGTCAATGCGAGGGGGGCTTTTGGCGCTTCGAGCATTGGCTTCGCGATCCCGATAAACATCGTCAGAGAAGTCGCCGCGCAGCTCATCGAGACAGGCCACGTCGAGCGCAGTTGGCTCGGTCTGACCTTTCAACCGCGCGAGGAGCTCGCGCAATATTTCGAAGCAGAGTCCGTACCTGGCGTCGTGATCCGCAGCGTCGATCCCGACTCACCTGCCGAGCGTGTCGGCATCCGTGCCGGCGACATGCTCCTGGCCTATCGAGGCGAGCGCACGTCGGCCCAGTTTACCGAAGAGCTTCCTCTGATCTACAAGAAGATCGCCGACACACCCATCGGATCCGAAGTCTCGGTTGCCGTAGCTCGCGGAGGCGACGTCCTCGAGTTCACCGTCACCACGGAAGAGCGGGGCGCGTCGAGCTCGGATGAGATGGAATTCGAGAGCTGGGGATTTACAGCGCGCGGGATTACGCGCGAGCTCGCGCGCGAGTTCAGCTTGCCGGACAATCTCGGCGTCATGGTCGCCGGCGTGAAGCCCAACGGTGCGGCCTTCCACGGGCAGCTCTTTCCCGGGGACCGTATCGTGGCCGCCGAGAACGAGCCCGTCGGCGACCTCGACGAGCTCCGTGAAATCTATCGAAGCTTCGACGAAGCGCGCAAAGATGCCGTTCTGCTCACCGTTATGCGCCGCCACTCGCGGCGTTGGATCCTCATCGAGACCAGCTATGAGAACTGAGTTTGTTTGCGCGGTTCTTTTCGCGCTCGTTGCCACCCCCGGCCTTCCTGTTGTCGCTCCAGACAAGACCGCCGACAAGCTCCGATCGATCGAATCCCGCTATAGCAAGAGCGTCGTCCAAGTGCGCTACCGCCAACAAGTCAGCCGCTCGACCGCCGAGCCGCCGGCCGAGGAAGAGCTCACGACGACCGGCGTGGTCGTGACTGCCGATGGCCTCGTGATGGTGAGTGCGATCATCTACGAGCCGTTCAACCAAGTGCCGCACGGCGTCGGGATACGTTTTCCCGGCTCGGTCAATCGCGCCCAAGCGAAGATTCCTGAAGCGCATGTCCTATTCATGAACGGCGCGGAATATCCGGCCACTCTCTTGGGCCGCGACCCGGACGCCGATGTCGCTTTTTTTCGCATCGACAAGGTTGCGGAAGACGCGGCGTTCGTACCCGTTATCTTCGAAGCCGGTACCGAGGTTACCGTGGGCGAGGAAGTCGTCGTGGTGAGCCTTTTGACGGAGCCTCTCGGCCCCGCTGTCGCGGTGGAGCTTTCGCGTGTTCAGGCCATGACGATGCGGCCGTCCTCAGGCTTTTTGGTCGCGACCGGCGCTTCCGATCCCGTTGGCTCGCTCGTCGTCTCGCGGGAAGGCGCCGTTCTCGGCTATCTAGACGCGCTCACCGTGCCGGTGCCGGATACGCGTAGCCGGAATCCCCTGGCCTTTTTCTCGATCATGCGCGACCTTCCCAAAGGGGTGGGGCGCGGCTTCGCGCGGCCCGCGCGGGATTTCGTAGATGCGGGCGTCCGTGTTTCCGAAGCGGAGCCGGTCCGACGCGGCTGGCTCGGCGTGGAGATGCAGCCGCTGTCCCAAGAGCTCGCCCAGCATATGGGCCTTCCTGTGGATAAAGGCATTCTTCTCGGCTACGTCTACCGCAACTCACCCGCCGAAAGCGCGGGCCTCGAGGTTGGTGACGTGCTCTTCGAGCTCGAAGGCGAGCCGGTCGACGTGAACCGTGACGAGGACCTCGGAACGTTTGCGGAGAAGTTGCTTCGCGCCGGGGCCGGCGCTTCTCTCGAGATCGGCTACCTCCGAGAGGGCGCTCTGGCCACAACAAATGTCCAGCTTGCGCCCGCGCCGCGCTCGGCCCGCGAGGCGGAGACGGTCAAAGTCGAAGAGCTCGATCTCACGGTGCGGGAGCTCACCTATGACTATCGGGCCACCCGCTTTCTCGAGCCCGAGCGCCGAGGTGTGGTCGTCGTGCAGCCTCCGGTCGCGGTGAGCAGCAACCGGAACCGGATAGCACCCGGCGATTTGCTCGTCCGCTTCGACGACGTGCCTATCGTAGACCTCGAGAGTTTCCGGGTTGTGCTCGCGAACGTACGCGAGCGGCAGCCGGACGAGGTCGTGCTCTTTGTCGAGCGCGGGCGGGAGAGTTTTTTCTTTGCCGTCAAGCCTGATTGGGATTAGGCGCGAAGCGTACCGAAGCGTACCGAAGAGAAGCTGTCTTCGGGCGGCTATCTGCCATCTGCCATCTGCTACCTGGATACAGAACTGCGTTGGTAGCGGGTAGCAGGTTGCAGATAGCCGAGGTCAAAAGGAGCCCCAATGGGCTCCTTTTGACCTCTCGGACCGTTCGGGCTAGATTCACCCACGTGGAACCGGATCGCATCGTTGTGCGCGGCGCGCGCCAACACAATCTGAAGAACATTACCGTCGAGTTTCCCAAGAAGAAGCTCGTCGTTTTTAGCGGCGTGTCGGGCTCGGGGAAGTCGTCCCTTGCGCTCGACACGCTCTACGCCGAAGGCCAGCGGCGATACGTCGAGTCGCTCTCCAGCTACGCTCGTCAATTTCTCGGGCAGATGGACAAGCCGCTCTACGACACGATTCGCGGTCTGTCGCCTACGATTTCCGTCGACCAGAAGTCATCGAGCCACAATCCGCGCTCGACGGTGGGAACGATCACCGAGATCTACGACTACCTTCGGGTGCTCTTTGCGCGGATCGGAAGACTTTCTTGTCATCAATGCGGCCGCGCGGTGGCGCGACAGACGCCGCAGCAAATCGTAGAAGAAATCGCTCGTCTTCCCGAGGGCGCCCGTTTTCAGATCTTGGCGCCGCTCGTGAGCGGCCGCAAGGGCGAGCACAAATCGGTGCTCGAGAAAGCGCAGCGGAGCGGCTTTTCCCGGGTGCGCGTCGACGGGAAGGTCCACTCGCTCGAGGATTCGCTCGAGCTCGAAAAGAACAAGAAGCACAATATCGAGATCGTTGTCGACCGACTCGTCCGCAAGGCGAACTTGCTTACGAAGTCGCGATCGCGCTTGACGGACTCTGTGGAAACAGCGCTTCGTTCCGGGGAGGGCGTTCTCATCGTGCACCGCGACGGGACGGACGACTTGCTTCTTTCCGAGCATCAAGCTTGTCATCACTGCGGGATCTCCTTTCCCGAGCTGTCCCCGCAACTCTTCTCGTTCAACTCGCCGCAAGGCATGTGCTCCGCATGTAACGGCCTCGGCACGAAAGCGGAGATGGACGAAGAGCTCATGGTGCCCGACCCGTCCTTGAGCATCAACGAGGGTACGGTAAAACCATGGGGCTCCATCGAGGAAAAAGGCGGATGGCGCGCCGCGGTGATCCGGTCGCTCGCTCGCCATCACAAGATCGATTTGACCAAAAGCTGGAATGCGCTCAGCGCCAATTCCCGCCGCGTCATCCTGCACGGCAACAACAAAGAGAAGATCACGGTCCGGCGCGGTCGCCGCTCGTTCAAAACGCGCTTCGAGGGGCTCGTCCCCATCATGATGCGGCGCATGAAAGAGACCCAATCGGAAGCCGTTCGCAAGCACTACGCGCAGTTCATGTCGAGCAAGCCGTGCTCGAGCTGCAAGGGTGCGCGCCTCCGCCCAGAAGCGCTTTCGGTTCATATCGCCGACACGTCGATTGCCGCGCTCGCGGCGAGCGCGATCGACGACGCCTTTCTCTTCGCCACTACCGTCGAGCTCTCGGGAACAGATGCGCTCATCGGCTCGGAGCTATTGAAGGAGATCGTCAACCGTCTGAGGTTCTTGCGAGATGTCGGGCTCGGCTACTTGACCCTCGACCGGCTCGCGCCGACGCTCTCCGGCGGTGAAGCGCAACGGATCCGGCTCGCGAGCCAGATTGGCTCCGAGCTCACCGGGGTCGTCTACATTCTCGACGAGCCGTCGATCGGGCTACACGCGAGGGACAACGCGCGTCTTCTCGGCGCGCTTCGTCATTTGAGAGACATGGGCAACTCGGTGGTGGTCGTCGAGCACGACCGGGACACCATCGAAGCGGCCGACTTTATCGTTGATTTCGGCCCTGGCGCTGGGGTTCATGGCGGGGAGGTCGTTGCTACCGGCACCGCTAAAGAGCTCGAGCGTCAACCAGCTTCGGTGACAGGCCAGTTTCTCTCCGGCAAGCTCTTCATTCCGGTGCCTACGGAGCGGCGCAAGATCTCGCAGCGCGTCGTCGAAATTCGGGGCGCGCGCGCCAACAACCTTCAGAGCCTCGACGTCAAGATTCCGCTCGGCGTGCTCGTCGGCGTGACCGGCGTCTCGGGTGCGGGCAAGAGCACGCTTGTGAACGAGATTCTCTACCCGGCGCTGGCGCGCGCTTTGAACCGCGCCGAGAAGCAACCGGGTGCCCATCGGGTCATGCGCGGCCTCGAGCACCTCGACAAAGTCATCGATATCGATCAATCGCCCATCGGAAGAACACCGCGCTCGAATCCGGCCACCTACACGAAAGCTTTCGACGAGATCCGTGGGTTCTTCGCCCATCTTCCCGAAGCACGCGCGCGGGGCTACAAGCCTGGGCGCTTTTCCTTCAACGTGAGGGGCGGCCGCTGCGAGCATTGCGACGGGGACGGGGTCATAAAAGTCGAGATGCATTTTCTCGCCGACGTCTACGTGCCGTGCGAGGAGTGCTCCGGGCGCCGCTTCAACGACGCGACGCTCGAAGTAAAATACAAAAGCCTCTCCATTGCTGATGTGCTCGCTCTCACGGTCGCCGAAGCCGCCGAGCTCTTCGAGAGCCATCCTACGATCCGTCGCATTTTGCAGACGTTGATCGAGGTCGGTCTCGGCTATATCCGGCTCGGGCAAAGCTCCCCCACGCTTTCCGGCGGCGAGGCGCAACGGGTGAAGCTCTCGCGCGAGCTCGCCAAGCGCTCCACCGGCCGCACGTTCTACATTCTGGACGAGCCAACGACGGGGCTTCACTTCCAGGACATCGCGCGCCTTTTGAAAGTGCTGGAGAAACTCGTCGAAGGCGGGAACACCGTGCTCGTCATCGAGCACAACATGGACGTCTTGAAGACGGTCGACTACATCATTGATTTGGGACCCGAAGGCGGCAAACATGGCGGCTATGTCGTCGCGACGGGAACACCGGAGGAAGTCGCGGCGGAGCCGAGCTCCCACACCGGACGCGCGCTACGGGAAACGCTCGACGCTTCCTCGTTCGAGGTTCCGGTGAAGAAGACGAGCTGAGGCCCTCGAGAACGTGCTCTGGGCGGCCGCCCTTCTCCTCGTCGCCGGCGAGCTTTGGACCGCCTCGGAGCTCCGCGGACTGCGCGAGACCGAGGACGTTCGCGACGCAGCCGCCATCGAGCAAGCGTTCGAGCGGCGCCTCGCTGAGCTAGAACGCTTTGCCTTGGATCTCGCCCCATCGGATTTGGAGGCGGAGCTCGTGGAAGCGCTCCTTGCTCTCGAGCGGCTTCATCCCGAAGCGGCGATGCAGTGGTCGCGCCGCGTGGTCGAGAACGTCCCGAGCACCGAGCTCACATGGGCCGCGCGCTCGGTGCTCGCGCGCGGCGGCGATCGGAGAACTCTGCGCCTTGCCCTCCGGCGCTATTTCGACGACCCCGACGCGTGGCGTGTGGTGCTCGGTGACGGCGCGCTCGCGACAGAGGATGTCCGCCTCCGCGACTACGAGCCCTATGGCCGGCCGGTGGCCCTTCCGGGCGAGCGGCTCTTCCGCTCACAGCTCGAGCAGTCGCTCGGGATCAAGAAACCCGACAATGCGATGGTCGGTCCGTCTTTTCTCGACGTTGTCCGCGGCATCGACGCATTCCCGAACGACGATGCCCTTTCCGTTCAATCGCTCGTCGTCGGCCTTCCGCCCGCCTACCGCTTACGCGCGCTTCGATATCTCGCGACGTCCGATCACCGCGCGCTCGTGGGCCTCCCGATGGCTGCTGCCGAGATCGACCGGCTCTACCCCTACTTTGCGCAATCCCGCCATCGCCCGCTGCGCGATCGTGTGCGACGGAGCATTGCCGCCCGCGCCGCTGCTTTGGCGTCGCTCTTGCTGTCACCGGCGGCGGGCGACGACGAGAAGCGCGCCCATCTCGCCGCGATGGAGGATGTATGGCTCGACGCCATCGCGCGTGGGGGGCCTGAAGTGTATCGGGTTCTGGTCACTCTCGTTGGGGAGGCTGCGGTCGAGCGACATATCGCCGCCGAGCCGCCCACGAGGGCGCTTGCGGTGGTGCCACTCGCCGCGGCCCGACTTCGGCTCGAGCAATGGGGGAGCGCCGACGCGATCCGGGGACTGGGCGAGCGAGAGGACCTTCTTCTTTCGCTGCCAACGCTCACAGCGCTCCGGCGCGACTCTGCGGGCGATGTAGAGCTCGCGGTCGAGAGCTTGCTCTTGAGCATCGGCGCCGCAGGCTCGACGGCGTTTCTCGCGAGCGAGATAGGGGGCGAGCGTCTCGAAGCACTTCTGCCGGCCATCATGAGTGCGCCGGCGCCCGTCGACCTCGCGCGCGTGCTCATGCGTGTGGGGGCCCAAGAGACGCCGTCACCCGATGCCTTCTCTGCTATGAGCCACTTCCACGCTCGAGACCCGCGCGCTTTTCTCGACTGGCCGGGGCGTCCCGCAGGGGCCCTCGTCGAGCGGGCGCACTTGGTGATGGCGTTTTCGGGGGACGTGCGCAGCCTGCCTTTATTGGTGGACCTCGTTGTCCTGCCGCCCTCTGAGGTGAGCCAAGAGGCCGCGTTTCGCGCGCTCGCCGAGCTCGACCTTGGCACTTTCGAGCGCCGGCTGCACCGGCTGGCCGGACATCCCGCACCGCCTCGTGCGTTTCCGAACGGCGGCGGCGCTCACGCCGACAGGACAGCCTTGGGCCCTGCGTCTGCTCATCGCGGAGCTCGACGAAGAGGTTCCCGCTGAGCGGCGACGTGCCGAGCACGCGCTCAAAAGGCTCGAGGCAAAAGAGGCGTTGCGCCTTCTTGCCGCATCCGTTTTGGACGGGACGGCGAGCCCGTTCGCGGTGAAGCTCTATTTGGAGCTATCCGGAAACGTGACGTCGGTGGCGCGCGAGCAGATCTGGCAAATCTTGGCGCCGCACGTCGCGCGATTCGATCGCCGCGCGCTTCTCGCCGCCGCTCGGCTCGCCCATCCCGAAGCGAGCAGCGCCGTGCGTAGGTTCCTCGGTGGGGCGGAGCCACGGTAAAAAAGCCGTGTGCTAAGCTCTTTTTATATGTCCTACTACCGGCGCGATTTGAGCTCGATGTTCGGAGGTCCTTTGACCCCTGCGGTCAAGACCCTCATCATCGCCAACGTCGTCGTTTACGTGCTCCAAATGGTATGGGAACCCTTCACCGCCTGGTTCACCTTGGTCCCGTCGGAGGTGCTGCCTTGGAATTTCGAAATTTGGCGCGTCGCTAGTTATATGTTCCTGCATGACCCGGAGGGACTCGGCCATCTCTTCTTCAACATGTTCGGCCTGTTCGTGTTTGGATGTGCCATCGAGAGAACGTGGGGCAGTCGATCGTTTTATCGTTACTACTTCCTATGTGGGCTCGGTGGGGCGGCGTTCGCTTTCTTGTCTTATCTGTTTTGGGGCTCGAACACCCCCATCCTCGGTGCCTCGGGCGCGATCTACGGGATCTTGATCGCCTTCGGCTATCTTTTTCCGCGCCAGCAAGTGTTGTTGTTCTTTGCCATTCCGATGGAAGCGCGTTTCTTCGTCGCGATGTTCGGGATCCTCGCCTTCGCGAGCTCCATTAACGGGCAGCAAGGTGTCGCGCATATCGTGCACCTCGGGGGTTTCGCCACCGGCTATTTGTTGCTTCGATGGGTGGGCGTCGCCGGCAGGGGGCGTCGCCGTTCGTTGGGCGGTTTGCGCGCCGAGCTCGGCGGCTCGTGGCGAGACGCCTATCGGCGCTGGCGGATGAAACGGCTTCGCAAGAAGTTCGAGGAATATTACGACAAACGCTCCGGTGGCGGCGACGGCCCGATGGTGCATTAATCCTGCCAGATCCCCGGCCACGTACTATTGACAACGTCCCGTACTCGGTGATTAGATACAGCTCGTTAGGCGACAAGAGGGGCCTCGTGTCGTCGGCCCCTCCTCTTCCGGGACTGTCTGTCCTAAAAGGAGGTCTTCATGAGAGCCTCAGCTTTAGCCCTGAGCATTTTCCTACTTGGGCTTTTCCTACTCGGCGCGACCGCCTTCGCCCAGGTGGAAACGATGCGGCCAACCGCCGTGACCGCGGAACAAGTCGGTGAAGAGATTGCTGTGGAAGGTAGGATCTACACCAACGGCAAGTCGGAATCGGGGATCCATCTCTATTTCGGCGCCGATACGACCACGGCCTTTCAAGCCATCGTGCTCGCAAGCGAGCTGCACAAGTTCAAAGTGGACGTGGAGAAGAAATATACACGCCGCAACGTGCGCGTCACGGGCGAAGTGATGGAACAGGAAGGCAAGTACTACATCCTCATCCGCGAGCCCAAGCAGATCAAAGTCGTTCCGCGCAAGCGCAAGACGAGCAGCTGAACGTATCGAGACGCGGGACGTCGCCTTCGTCGCGTTGCCGCTGCGCGCGTCTCGAGACGTATCGGCTCGATGGCTCACGAAGGGGCCCTCTGTTTGATCAGTAGTGGGTAGGAGCGCGGTACGGTCCGCGGATAGCATGGTTAATCGCTTCGAGCAGACCGTCTCGTTCTCGCCGATCGTGCAGGTCCTGTACCTCGTCGCGGTCGGCGTTTTCGTCTGGGGCCAATTCCAGATCGTACCGAATTTACCCTGGATCCCGCTACTGATCGGCGCGGCGCTCGGGATTCTCCCCGCGATGTTCGGCCGTCTCGTCTTCCAGATCGATGGGGAAGCGGTCACTGTCCGTTTCGGCTATCTCGGCTGGCCCGCGCAGCGCGTGCTTCTGTCCCGCATCGAAAGGGCGCGGATCGTGTCGTACCGTCCGATCCGTCAATTCGGCGGATGGGGGATCCGCGTGGCCGGTTTCGAAGGAGAGAAGACGAGCGTCTACTCGGTCCGAGGGGCGCGTGGCGTACTCCTGGAGCTCACCGAAGTTCAGCGCATCAGCGGCGCCCGTACGCGGCGGTTTCTTCTTGGAAGCGACGACCCGGAAGGACTTGTCGCGGCTATCGGTAGAGGAACTGAAGCGTCTCGGCCCGACGAATTGACGTCTTCGAATTGACACCCGTCCCGCTTCGCGAAAACATGTCGGGCATATGCCGAGCTATCGTTGCATTTTGTTCTTGCTCCTCTCGTCGCCCATCGTCTCCGCCGAGAACTGGCCGCAATTCCGCGGGCCCGGAGGCTCCGGAGTCTCCGAAACGGCAACACCTCCCACCAAGTGGTCCGAGACCGACAACATCGCATGGATCGCGACGATACCGGGGCGCGCATGGTCGTCGCCCATCGTGTGGGGCTCGACGCTCTTCGTAACGTCGGCCGTCAGCGTCGACGGCGCTTTCAAAGAGCCGTCCACCGGGATCTACGGAAACGATTACGCCGCGGAGCTCGCCGAGCGAGGCTTGAGCGACGAGGAAGTGATGGAGCGCATCATCACCCGCGACATCGAGCTCGCAAGCGAAACGGAAGCCATACGCTACATGCTCTTGCCCTCGATGCCGAAAGCGGCGAAGTCCTGTGGGAGCGAGAAGCGCATCGCGGCAAGCCGTTCGGCGGCCGACATCGCAAGAACACCTACGCGTCAGAGACACCGGCAACAGATGGCGAACGCGTCTACGCCTATTTCGGGAACGTTGGCCTCTACTGCTATTCGATGAAGGGCGAGCTCATCTGGAAGAAACAGTGGGAGCCCCAGAAGATCTATTTGGATTTCGGGACGGCGTCCTCGCCGATCGTCGCCGACGAGCGGGTTTATATCCAGCACGACACTCAAGAGGAGTCGTTCCTCGCCGCCGTCGACAAGAAGACGGGCGAAGAGATCTTTCGCGTCGCGCGGGGCGGCGGAAAGTCTATGATCTCTTCGGGTTGGTCGACGCCCTTTGTTTGGAGAACGAAAGAGCGCGAGGAGGTCGTCTCCGTCGGCCACGGGGTCGCCATCGGCTACGACAACCACGGCAAGGAGCTGTGGCGCCTCTCGGGTTTGTCGGGACAAGCGACGCCGACGCCGCTCGCGGGCGCGAACCTATTGTTTCTCAGCACCGGCTCTCAAGGCGAATCGAATCGACCCGTCTACGCCGTCCGGCCTGGTGCTTCGGGCGATATCTCTCTATCGGAAGGCGAGACGCATAACGCCTTTGTCGCTTGGAAGCATCCACGCGCCTCGGCCTATACGTCGTCCCCCCTTCTTTATCGAGGTCGACTCTACATCGTGAACGATAACGGGATCCTGTCGGTGCTCGACGCAAAAAGCGGGGAGCGCCTCTATCGCGCGCGCGTGGGCGGCGGCGGGCACACGTTCTCCGCGTCGCCGTGGGCCTATGGCGGGAACGTGTTCTTCCTCTCCGAAGATGGCGACACTTTCGTCGCGCGCGCTGGCATCGACGTTACCGAGCACGAGGAAATCGCGAAGAACAGCCTCGGTGAAATGAGCTTCGCGAGCCCCGCCATTGGTGAGGACAGCCTTTATCTCCGCACCCAGACGAAGCTCTATCGTATTTCCGAAGCTACAAACGCTCCCTGATCGCCGCCATCGTCCGGAGCGCCTCCACGTCGTGCAGCATGCAGATGAGCGTCGTCACGCCTGCTTCTTTCCACGCCTGCACCCGCTCGGCGACGCGCGCTTCCGGACCACAAAGCGCGACTTGATCCACGAGCGCATCCGGAACGGCCGCGATCGCTTCCCGCTTGCGTCCTTCCAAGTAGAGGTCTTGGATGGTCTCGGCTTCGGCTTCGTACCCGTAGCGGCAGGCAAGGTTGTTGTAGAAGTTCTTGCCTTTCGCCCCCATGCCACCGATATAGAGCGCAAGCGTCGGTTTGACGGTATTGCGGCAGCGCTCCAGATCGTCACCGAACGCGACGTGGACGCTCGGCGCGACATCGAAATCGAGAGCTTGGCGCTCCGGCGTGCGCTTTTTGAAGCCGCGCTCGAGCGCTTCTTGGAAGCTCTCGCGATGATAGGGCGAGTAGAAGACGGGAAGCCAACCGTCGGCTATCTCGGCGGCGAGCGCCACGTTCTTCGGTCCGATGGCGGCGAGATAGATCGGGATATCCGGGCGCGCCGGCGCCATCATCAGCTTCAGTGGCTTGCCGAGGCCGGTACCGCCTTCGTGCGGTATGCGATAGGTCTCGCCGTCCCACGTCAAAGCGTCGTTGCGCTCGAGCACGCGGCGGATAATGGCGACGGCTTCACGCGTGCGCGCGAGCGGCTTCCCGTAAGGGACCCCGTGCCAGCCTTCAACGACTTGAGGGCCAGAGACCCCTAGCCCGAGCAGTACGCGTTCGTGGCTCAAGCGGTCGAGCGTGGCGGCGGTCATCGCCGTCAACGCGGGCGTGCGCGACGGGATTTGAAGGATGGCGGTGCCGAGGCTGATGCGCTCGGTCGAAGCACCGACCCAAGCGATGAGGCTGACCGCGTCCGAGCCCCACGCTTCGGCCGCCCATACCGAGTCGTAGCCGATCCGTTCGGCTTCGACCGCCAAAGGGACCGGGTCGGGATTGGAGGAAGTCAGAAAGCCGATATTGAGCCCGAGCTTCATAGATTCACTTCTTCTTCGCGGCCGCGATGCGTTCTTTCAGTGGCCGCCCTTGCGGCCGCGCGACCGGTTTCGCTTTCGGCGGCTCGACGCCGATCTTGGGACAATCGGCTTCGACCATACAGTCATCGCATTTCGGCGAGCGAGCCGCGCAAATGGCGCGGCCGTGATGGATCAGGATATGGGCCAAATCGATCCAATCCTTCTTCGGGAGGAGCGCCATCAACTGCTTTTCGACTTGCTCCGGGGTCTTCGCTTTCGCGAGCCCCATGCGATGGGAGAGCCGGAAGACGTGCGTGTCCACGACGAAGCCGGAAGCGACGGCGAAAGCCGTCCCGAGCACAACGTTTGCCGTCTTGCGCGCAACGCCCGGGAGGGTCAAGAGCTCCTCCATCGTTTTCGGGACTTCGCCGTCGAACGTTTCGGTGATCTTCGACGTGGCGCCGTGGATCGACTTGGATTTGTTCCGGTAGAAACCCGTCGAGCGCACGAGCTCTTCGAGATCGCTCCGTTCGGAGTCGGCGAAGTCTTTCGCGTCCGGGTAACGCGCGAACAGAGCCGGCGTCACTTTGTTGACCCGCGCGTCGGTGCATTGGGCCGACAAGATCGTGGCGATGAGCAGCTGGAGCGCGTTCTCGTGGTCGAGGGCGCACTTCGCGTCGGGATAGGCTTTTCGGAGCTTGCGCGCGAGGGTCCGGGCGCGGCGCGACAGCTCCTCGGGGCTCTCACCCGTGGGCGTGCCCGCAGCGCTTGCTTCTTTAGCCAGCTCTATACCTCGACGAGAATGTCATCGCCCCGGAGTTCGACTTTGAAGCAGTCGATCTTGAACCCGGGATCGAAGACCGCCTCTCCGGTGACGAGGTCGAACTGCCAAGCATGCCATGGACACGTCACCGTCTTGCCGTCCACGAGGCCGTCCCCGAGCGGTCCGCCCTGGTGTGGGCATTGGCTCGACGAGGCGAAGAACTCGCCGTCGACGTTGTAGAGAACGATCGTCTTGCCGTCGGCTTCGAAGGCCTTACAGGTGCCCGTTTCGATTTCGCTCTTGGTGGCGACTTTCAGCATCCCCGACGTCATATAGCCGCCTTTACTTGGTCGCGATGACCGCGTAGTCCTGGTCCGCAAACAGCAGCGCGTTGAGCTTTTCGAAGTTTTGATTGACGGTGTCGGCCGCATCCGTCGAGCCCATCACCGGAAGCAGGCGTGCGCGCTCGCCGACCGGGCTCGTGTAACGGATGGTCACTTCGGAAAAGCCCACGGCGCGCAGCAGGAAGTCGAGGGTCTCGGGGTGAAGCGGTTTTTCGTGGGTGAGGTCCCGGTAGAACGATTCCACGAGTGCTATGACGCTCGTGGGGTTCACGGTCTCGAGGATGATGCGGCCTTGGGGTCGAAGCACGCGGTAGCCGTCGGCGAGCACTTTTCTCAGAAGCGACGGCGGCAAGTGCTCGATCACTTGGGCCGCGAAGATACTGCCTGCCGATCCAGCTGCGCGGTCGGCGAGGACGGTCACGAGATCGCCGACTTTCGCCTCGACGCCTTTGTCCCGGCAGGCATGGACCATCTCGCGATTGCCGTCCACGCCTTCCGCCTCGATACCCGCTTCTTTCAAGAGCTCGAGAAACTCCCCGCGCCCGCAACCGAGCTCGAGCACCGGGCCCTTTCCCTCGAAGTAGGCGACGTAGTCGGCGAGCCGTTCCCGAATCGCATCGGAGCTTCCGCGGAAGCGCTCCTCGAAAGCGAGATAGTGCTCCGCTTCGAGATTGGGGGGGCTATCTGCTCGTGCGGGGTTCTCGCCGGAGACGCGCGCCGCGACTCCGTGGAGCTCCGCCCGCGCCACCGCGAGCGACGAATCCATGCCTTCGACCCGTTCTTTGAGAGCACGGAGGCCGAGCTGAACACGCTCGAGGCGCTTGTCCATCGCCACTAACAGCAAATCGGCGCGCTCGTTGCCGAGGGATGCGTAGAGCCGGTCCTTTGCGTCGGCCAACCGGTCGATGCGCTGAGAAAATCCGACGAGCGCCGAGGTGAACTCGGCTTGCGCAGCCTGGGCGCGGTTCGATGTCTCGGCGAAGCGGTTCAAGAACTGCACGAGGCTCGAGTTGAAGCTCCGCTGCTGCTCGAGTGCCTGCCCGAGCGCTCGAAGCTCGGGCTCGACGAGGCGCCGGGCGATGTCTCGCGCGAGCCCTTTCAAGCCGCCCACACCCGTCCCTTCCGTGGTTTCCGCCGGCTCCGAGGCGATGAGCGCGCTCGACTGATTGAGACTCACGAGCAGCTCCGGGAGCGTGCCGTCCTGGTCGTAAGGTGCGCGCGTTCCCGAAAGAGCGTCGAGCTTCGCGAGTAGCTCCGCGTAGAGCTCTTCTTCGTCGTGAAGTTTTTCTTTGAGCTCGGAGACGGTGGGCTGTGTGGACAAGGTCAAGGGCGCTTACGTCAAAAACTGCTGCTGCTTCCCACGACACCCTCGAGGGGGCTGCTCGCGCTTGCATAGCGTCGTCTCGGCATCCGGCCGGCTTCGAAGGCGAGCCGCCCCGCAAAAACGGCGCGCTTCATCGCGTCGGCCATCTTGACGGGGTCCTTCGCCTCGGCGATGGCGGTGTTCATCAGAACACCATCCGCGCCGAGCTCCATCGCGACGGCAGCGTCGGAAGCCGTGCCGACACCGGCATCAACGATCATCGGGACGGAGATCGCCTCTCGTATCAAGAGCAAGTTGTTCGGGTTTTGGATCCCGAGGCCCGAGCCGATGGGAGCGCCGAGCGGCATGACCGCCGCTGCGCCTGCATCTTCGAGCTTCTTGGCGACGACGACGTCGTCATTCGTATAAGGCAGAACGACGAAGCCCTCCTTCACGAGCGTGCGCGTTGCTTTCAAGAGTGCTTCGGTGTCGGGAAACAAAGTCTTTTCGTCGCCAATCACTTCGAGCTTGACCCAGTTCGAAAGCCCCGCCTCGCGGCCTAGCCGGGCGGTGCGCACCGCGTCGTCCTCGGTGTAGCACGCTGCCGTATTTGGGAGCAGCATGAATCGATCGCGGTCGATGTAATCGAGCAACGTCTCTTTCGAGCGGTCGGTCAAGTTGACGCGGCGCACGGCGACGGTGACCACCTCCGTAGCCGAGATCTCGTGGCAGGAGCGCATGAGCTCGAAGCTCGCATACTTGCCCGTCCCGAGAATGAGACGGGAGCCGAGCTCTTTATCCGCGATGCGCATGGAGGCCAAGCTTACTGCGAATCCCGATCAGCCGCCACCGACGAACGTGACGACTTCGACCTCATCGCCATCCTTCACGGTGACGACGGTGAACTCCGAGCGCGTCAAGATGCGGCGATTGACTTCGACGGCAACGCGCTCGGACGCGACCCCGAGCGTGTCCAAAAGGGCGTGGATGGTCACACGGCCCGGAAGAGCGTGCGGTTCTCCGTTCAGCCGAATCTGCAAAGCGTGTCAGGATGTCCGGTTGTGCTACTTCTTATCGCCCTTCTTGTTGGCGGCCAGGTAGTTCAGGATGACTTGATCGAGGCTCTGGTCACTGACATTCGTGGCATCATTGAGCAAGCCTGCGTCCTTGTCGAATTGGCCCCGCTTGACTTCATCGATCACGCGACGATGCTGGTCTTCCATGAACTTGATGACGGTTTTTTCATCGTAACCGTTGGGCAAGAATTTGGAATAGGCGGTCCGCCGCGCGCCTAGAATCTCGCCTCCCTTGTAAATGAGGGATCCGACCATCGGGTTGTCTTTACCTTTGTCCTCGGTCTGGACATGGTACGTCTCACCCTTATAGGGAACGTCGGTGTTGAAACCAGTGATCATCGAAAGAAGCTCTTCTCGTCGGCAAGCCCCAGTGAACGAGCCCGCGCCGGCCCGCGCGAGGGCGTAGGGGTGGTCACATTAGACTCAAACGTTCGGAATCATTGTCTTACCGCGGGTGCTACGATGTCAAGTCATCCAATGACCCACTTTTGCACGGATAGTACCCGGGTTTCCGATTCCTAGAATGAGCCTTCCCACAGCGATTCCTCTCTTGAGCCTGCTCTTGGCCGTTCCGGCTGTGGGAAGTCTCGTTTGCGGCCTATTGGGCCCGAAGCGGCTCTCGGCAGCGCGCTGGGTCACGGGCGTCTGTTCGTCGGCCACGCTGATTCTCACGTCGATCACGGCCTTTCTGTTTTTCGGCTCGGAATCGGCTAACGGGATCTGGGAATCTCGGACTCTCATTGAAATGACGGGCGTCAACTGGACTCTCGGTCTCGACGGCTTCAGCTTGGCTTTGGTGTGCTGGGCGGCTCTCGCGAGCTCCGTGGCGCTCGCGTTTTGCGCGCCTTTTGATGGGCGCGCGGCCGTCTGGATTCTGCTCGCCGAATCCATGGCGCTGGGTCTTTTCCTCGCCCGAGATGCGTATCTTCTCTTGGTGTTCTATGGCGGGCTCATCGTAGCGATAGCACTTCTTGCCGGCGCGCGGCGTCGTTACTTGGTGTTCCAGCTTGCCGGCCTCACGCTTTTGTTCGGGTTTTTCGTTCGCTGTTATCAGCTCGTCTTTTTGCAGACCGGCTTCGCTTCGACGGATCTGTTGCGTTTGCAAACGCTCGTGCTCTACCCAGATGCGGAACGGACGCTTTTTCTCGTCGCATTTGCCGGGGTTGCCTTTGCGCTTCCCGTCGTGCCGGTCGGGTCGTGGTTGTCGCCGCTCCTCGAAAGCGCGTCGCGTCAGGGGCGTCTCGTGGTGACGGCTCTATCGAGCCTCATGGGAAGCTATCTCCTGTTCCGGCTCGTGCTGCCGATTTGCAAAAGCGGCGCGTTTTTGTGGAGCGAGCTCGTCTTGGCTCTCGCGATCCTGACGCTCGGCTACGGCGCGCTCGCCCCCGGGCGTCCGTGGGCGCGTCTCGTCGCCTCACACCAGGCGCTCGTTCTGCTCGGGCTCTTTTCGTTTCAGGAAATAGGTGTAACGGGGGCCGCACTCCAAATGCTGGCGCTTGCGGCTGGGGTGACGGGACTCGCGCTTTCGAACGCGCGCGCCCTCCTCGGTTTCTTTGTTCTGTTTCTGACGGTGTCGCCGCTTCTGTGGGTGTTGCCGGCGCAGTGGTCGCACTCGCGGAGTTTTGCCGCGCTCGCCGCACTCGGCTTCTTGATGCTGTCGCTCCGTCTTTGGCGCGAGACGGTCGCCCGGGCACGCGAGCCCGCGGAACCCAAGCGCGGGCTCTTGCTTGCTATCCCGGTCGCCTTTTGGTGTCTTTCGATGATCGTGTTTCCCGGAGCGTGGCATGACTTGCTGTCGCCCGCGGCCCGGGACGTGCTACCGCCCTCCGCGGTGGCGGAGGAACAACGGTGACGCTCGCGGCCGTGACGCCCGCGGTGATATTGCTCCTGGGTGCTCTCTGGACGGAGCGCCGGGGCGGAGCACGTGTGGGGTTCGTCGCCATAGGCGCTGCGCTCACCGCGGTGGCTTGGATGGCGCGCGCGCCGCGGTGGGGAAGCTCGGGCACATTCGATGGCGACCCGTTCAGCCTCTTCTTGACCGGCTTGATCCTCGTAGAGCTCGCCGTTGCCTGGGTCGTCGACGCGACTTCATCGCAGTCGCGACGTCTTGCGACCGCCGCAGCGCTCGTACTCGCCGTCTCGACCCGGAACGTCGTATGGATCTTTCTCGGTTTCGAAGCGGCGGCGCTCGCCTATTTGGAACCGCGAAGGCGCTCTCTCGGGGCCCTCGTGGCCCTCGTGGCCTCGGCAACGTCGCTGTCCGGTCTTCTGCTCCTAGCCGTCACGGGCGGAACCGATCTGGCTTTTCTCGAGCCGTCGCCATGGGCCGTAGTGGGTCTCACGCTTTTCTCGTGCGGGCTCGTTCTCAAATGGCTCGGCGCGAGTGCTTCGCCTCGTTTCGAAACGCTCGCCATGGGGGTAGCGCTCGTCGCTTATTGGGTGCGCCTCGTGTCTTGGACGCCGGAGCTTCCATCCGTTGGGCTGGGGCTCGGCGAGGTCTTGGCGTGGGGTGGCATGATGATCGGAGGGCTCGGTGCTGCCCTAGCGGGGCGCACGCGGCTGTGTCTTGCGTGGATCGGTGTTGCGCAGGTTGGCCTCGCCATTCTGGGAACGATGGCCGGAGCGCCGTCGCTCCCCCACGTCCTTGTGCATCTCGCGGCGTCGACACTATCGATTCTGCTCTTGGCTTCCCTCGTTTCGGGAGAGAAGAGCCGCGCTGTCCCGGCTATTTGGATCCTTGCCTTGTCGCTCGCGTCCCTGCCGCCATTTGCAGGTTTCGTGACGAAGTTTCCTCTTCTCGCGACGTTGCCGGTCGGTGCGACCGTCGCCGCTCTGCTCGGAACTTTTCTGGTCGGGATCGGTTGCGCGCGTCTCGTCGCCCGCGTGAAAAGGGAAGAGGGGGAAGAGAAGAAGGCGTGGCCTGCGACGGTCGCGGCGCTCGCGCTCGCGGTCGCGCTCTCGCTCGGCCCTTTCGCGAACCTGCTCTACCGCTTAGCGTCCCGCGCCGCCACGGGTTTGTTTTAGTGTCCGTGATCCGAGTGGCTACCGGCTTTCGGCTAACCGCTTCCGAAGGGCTGTGCTCTTTCGCGGACCCTAAGCCTGAATGCTGATTAGCGCCGCTCGGAGGGCGTCCTCGTCTTGCTCGGCGACGGTGCGCAGGTCGATGAGAACACGGCCGTCGACGATCCGCGCGATCACGGGAGGCCGATGGGCGCGAAGCGCGGTCACGATCCTCTGAGCTGGCGTCGAAGGGTCCACGATCGTGATCGCATAGCTCGCGATCTCCGCGTCGACGGCCGCACCCCCGCCGATGCGTGACGTGGTGGCAACGATGGCGAGCTCCAGCGGACCCGTGTCTCCGAGAGAGGCGATGAACCGTTCCGCGCGGCCCCGTATCGCTGAGCGCGGCGCCGACAACATGCGAAGCACGGGGATTTCTTTGGTGGCTTTGCCCTCCACAAAGGAAAGAAGGGTGGCCTCGAGCGCCGCATAGGTGAGCTTGTCAACGCGGAGCGCGCGCGCCATCGGATTCTTGCGGCACGAGTCGATCGCGTTACTCTCGCCGACGAGGATGCCTGCTTGCGGCCCTCCGAGCAGCTTGTCTCCCGAGAAGATCGAGAGGTGGACACCGCTCGCGAGGCTTTGAGCAACGGTGGGCTCGTGCGGAAGGGAGAACGGCGCGAGTGAAAGAAGATTGCCGCTGCCGAAATCTTCGATGACGGTGAGGCCGCGTTCTCGACCGAGCTCGGCGAGCTCCTCGGTCGAGGCGGACTCGGTGAAGCCGACGATGCGAAAATTCGAAGGGTGCACTCTCAAGAGCACTCCCGTCTCGGGACCGATCGCTTGCTCGTAATCGGCGATGCGCGTTTTGTTCGTCGTGCCGACCTCGCAAAGACGCGCGCCGCTCCGGGCGAGAATGTCGGGCACGCGAAACGAACCTCCGATCTCGACGAGCTCGCCACGGGAGATGACGACTTCTTTGCCGAGAGAGAACGTATTCAAGCTCAACATGACCGCAGCGGCGGCATTGTTCACGACGAGCGCGCTCTTTCCAGGAAACAAGCGAGACAACAAGTGTGAAGCGTGTTGGTGACGGCTTCCGCGCTTTCCCGTTTCGAGATCGAGCTCGAGGTTCGTATATCCGCGCGCGATCTCGGAGATAGCGTCGACAGCGCGGTCCGACAGAGGGCTCCGACCTAGATTCGTGTGGACGATGATGCCCGTCCCATTGATGGCGGGCCGCAAGCTCGCACGGATTTCTGCGCGAAGCTTCTCGCCCACGGCCTCCTCGAGCGCCGCGATTCTCACTTCGAGCTCGTCTTCCGTCAGGCCCTCCGTGACCGCTCTACGAAGCTCAGCGCACACGGTTCGAGCGGCGTCCGTGACCGCCTGTCTTCCGAACGCGTTCGCGAGGGATTGGACTGCCGGTCGCGACAGAATTCGCTCGATGCTCGGCACAAGCCTCAAGAGCGTTTTGCGGCGGTCGGGCGAGGAGGTCGTCGTGGTGAGCCTCTTTGACAACTTGGAACCTTGGACGCTAGGATTTTACCATGGGCCCAGCAGGCTAGTGAAAAAGTACCCGTTCCTGCGGGAGCACGTATTAAGATCTGGAGACCATGCCGGACGAACGCCCGAAGAACTTCATCGAACGCCTGCCCGCGATCATCGATCGAGGTGAAGAGGATGTCTCTCATCTCGAACCCGAGATGATCGAGATTCTCTACCCGGAGCGTGCCGATAAATCTTTTTACGTGACGGTCGTCTTCGGACCGCCGCCTGCCGGGGGAGACGATCCCGATGCGGCGCAAAGTGCCTATGAACGGGCGCTCGCGATTGCGCGAAATTCGAAGCGCTATCGCTCGGAAGGCAGCGGCAACTACGTGCGGCATTTCGCCACTTTCGGGATCGACGACGTCAACGCCCTTCACGACCTCTTTAATCTCGTCAGCGAGTATCCGAGCTGCGAGATCCTCGTGCGCGGCAAACGCGTCCCCTATGGGCGCGAGCTATGGCTTCCTCTACTATGGTTCTTTCGCAAAGATCCTCTGGAGATGTAGACGACATGGGTTTCAAAGCGGACATGGCCACGTTCCAAGCAAAGTTCAGGGATCTCGAGCGCGAATACGAGCAATGGTTCTCGGGTGCTTTGCGCACGCCGCCGTGGAACACGCAAGAAATCTGCGAAAGAATCATCAATCAGTACAGCCGCAACCCTTCCGGGAACCTCTCGGAACAAACAGTCTTCTCTATGCACCAAGCGAAGTTCAACACCTATATGGAAATGTGGAATCGGCGGATACGTCTCAAAGAAGAAGGGAAGCTTCCGACCGGACGAGAGGAACGCTCGAAGCGCGTTGTCGCGTCCCCGCCGCGGCCGCAGAGTGCTGAAAGCGGAAGCGGCGACCCTTATAAGAAGGTGTTCGAGAACTACGTTACCGCGAAACGGCAAGCCGGCGAGTCCACGGAAAAGCTCAACTATGACAGTTTTAGAAACGCGCTCAAGAAGCAGGCCGATCAGCTTCGCGCGAGCCGCGGCATTCAAAACGTGAACTTCGGCGTCTCGTTGAAGGACGGAAAAGTCTCCGTGGTCGCGAGACGCAAGAAATCATAAAATCACCTATGCGCGCGAGACCGCTCGTCCGGGTATGGCTGGTCGCGCTCGTTGTCCTTCTTCTGCGTAGCGCCTCCGCGGAGGCGTGGCCGAAAGAGGCCTACCGAGCGATGGTCTATGACACACTGCGGCTTCTTCCGCCGCGGCTTTCCCGCGTGCTCTTGAAGCGTGAAGCCGCCATCCTTCGCGGCGTTCGGAGTCTCGAGGGCGAAACGGCGTCGATGATCGCGCGCGACGGCGTACGCGGGCGGCTCTCGGCGGCTCTCGTCAAAGACGTGGAGACGCGGATCGAGCAGGTCGTGCGCATGGTGGGAGAGCACGACTCGTTCGACGACACCGCCTACGAGCTCGGCCGCTTGCTGCGCATTGCAGCCGATCTCGCAGACCCCGTGATCCTCGGGGCGGGCCGGCGCGACCTGCAACGGGTGGCGCCAGAGCTCTACCGATATGTTGATCTCAACTTGACGAAGTTCCCGCTCGTTCATGACGGAGCGCTCTCGTCGCCCCTCGGAGGCGCCTCGATCGGACGCCTTCTCGTCGAAGTGACTTCGGCGACGAGCGCGTCGGTGGCGCCTCTCTCGAAGGCCTTCTGGCGCGACGGCCGGATCGTGTCGGCCCGAAGCTTTGATTTCCGCTCCGTTCCCTACGCGGAGACATCGCTCAACTACTCGCGCGGCGTGACGGCGGCTTCTTATCTGTGGCTCTCCGCGTGGGCCAAAGCGAACGGCGACTTCATCGGATATCGATTCGCCCCGAACAAGCCCTGACCGGCAAGGCGCCCTCCGCTGTAGAATCGGCCCATCATGAAAAAACGTGCGCTCTTGAGCGTGGCCGATAAGGCTGGTCTGTCTGAGTTTGCGCGCGGTCTCGCGGACCGCGGCTACGAAATCGTCTCGAGCGGAGGCACGGCCAAAGTGCTCGAGGCGGCTTCGGTTCCGGTGAGGCGTGTCGCTGAAGTCACCGGCTCTCCCGAGATTCTCGGAGGACGGGTGAAGACCCTCCACCCAACGATCCATGGCGGGATCCTCGCGAGGCGTCACTTTTCGAGCGATGTGGACGAGCTCGATCGTCTAGGCATTCTTCCGGTCGACATCGTTGCGGTGAACTTCTACCCGTTCGAGAGCAAAGTCGCCGAAGGCAGCCCCATCGACGAGATTCTCGAGAATATCGACATTGGCGGTCCGTCGATGCTGCGCGCATCGGCGAAAAATTTCAAGGATGTGCTCTCGGTGACGGACCCGGCCGACTACGCGCTCGTTCTGTCGAAGCTCGATAACGGCATCGACCTCGCGACACGGCTCTATCTCGCGAAAAAAGCTTTTCGCGCGAGTGCCTGCTACGAAGAAGCCATCGCGTCGTTTCTGGCGCGCCTGTCCGCCGAAGCCGACACGTTGTCGATCGAGGCTGAGCCTGAGACTAAACCTGAGACTGAGAGTGAGAAAGCCGAGAAGGACTCGAGCTTCCCGAATAGGCTCGTGATGAGCTTCGACAAGTTGCAAGATTTGCGCTACGGTGAAAACCCGCACCAGGCCGCAGCTTTTTACCGCGACGCCGAGCCGCGCACGATAGCTGTGGCCGGCGCGCGCCAACTCCACGGCAAGGAGCTCTCCTACAACAATATTCTCGACCTCGACGCCGCCTGGCGTCTCGCTTGCGAGCTTCCCTCGGATCGCGCCGCGGCCGTCGTCATCAAACACACGAACCCCGCAGGCGCCGCCATCGGCGATACGCTCGTCGAGGCCTATGTGGGCGCGCGCGCCACCGACCCCGTCTCGGCGTTTGGCGGGATCGTGGCGCTCAATCGTGACGTCGACGCAAAGACAGCCGAAGAGCTCCGAACGACGTTTCTCGAAGCGATCGTGGCACCCGGATTCGACGAAGAAGCGCTCCGGATCCTCACGAAGAAAAAGAATCTTCGCTTGATGACCATCGCAGATGATGCGGCGCACGCTTGGCGAGGCTCCAATCTTTGCCGCGTGCTCGGTGGGCTGCTCGTTCAAAGCTGGGATCAGAAAGGGACCGAGGAGCGTTTCGAGGTCGTGACCGAGCGCGGCCCGACCGAATCACAAGAGCGCGCGCTGCGCTTGGCCTGCATCGCGGCGAAACACGTGAAGTCGAACGCCATCGTGCTCGCCAAAGGCGACGCGCTCGTGGGCGTGGGCGCGGGTCAAATGAGCCGCGTCGACTCTGCGCGCATCGCGGTCGAAAAAGCCCAGAGCGTAGTCGAAGGATCCGTCGCCGCCTCGGATGCGTTTTTCCCGTTCCGAGACGGTGTCGACGCGCTAGCCGAAGCCGGCGTGGTCGCAATCGTGCAGCCGGGTGGATCGGTCCGCGACGAGGAAGTGATTGCGGCCGCGAACGAGAGGGAAGTGGCGATGGTTTTTACTGGGCGCCGCCATTTTCGACACTAGGACTACGGGAGGTTGATTAGCTCATCGGGCTCCACGGTCGCGGTTCCGAGTTTGCCGACGACGATGCCGGCAGCTCGATTGGCGATCTCGGCAGCGTGAGCGAGCGTGGCGCCTCCAGCGAGGGCCAAGGCGGCCGCGGCGATGACGGTGTCTCCGGCACCGGAGACATCGAAGACCTCGTGGGCGAAGGTCGGGATATGCAGCGGTGCACCCCCGGCCTCGAACAGGCTCATCCCTCGCTCGCCGCGCGTGATGAGAACAGCCTCGCATCCCAGCTCTTTCAAGATCGAGCTCGCGGTTTGCTCGAGATCGTCTTCGGTATGAACGACGAGCCCGGCGAAACGCTCGGCCTCGATCAGGTTTGGGGTCACGAGCGTGACCCCTCGATACATCCGGTAGCGCCGGAGTTTCGGGTCGACGAGGACCGGGATGGAACGCTCTTTGGCGAGCTCGATCGCGCGTCCGATGATGTTCGGCGTGAGCGTGCCTTTCGCGTAGTCGGAGAGCACTACGGCGCGGGCCTCGCGCACGAGACGGGCGAGAGCGTCGAGGGCCCGAGCCTCGACGCCGCCTGCCAAGTCGTTCGAGGACTCCCAATCGGCGCGCACGACCTGTTGGCTGCCGGCGATGATACGCGTCTTGACCGTTGTGCGGCGCGCGTCGTCGGCGATGACGGCATCTTCCGACATGCCGCGGTCGCGGAGCTTTTGTCGGAGCTCGCTCGCGGCGCTGTCCTTGCCGACGACGCCGAGGAGCAGCGGCCGCATCCCGAGGCTCGCGAGGTTGCGCGCCACGTTCGCCGCGCCTCCGAGATGAAAGCTTTCGCGGTCAATCTCGACGACGGGAACGGGCGCCTCGGGCGAGATGCGCGAAACGTTCCCCCAGACGAATTTGTCCAGCATCACGTCGCCGATGACGGCAATCGGAACGTCGCGCGCCGCGGTGAGAAGAGTTTTTGTGTCGAGCTCGTTTGCAGACTTCATGATTCGCGATCCGTTTGGTCGTCTTTGACGTTTGGGGCGTTCGGCCCGGAGCTCGTCTCGAGCATCCATGGCACGGTCATGGCGAAGAGAAACAGCATTTGGAACTCCGAGTCTCCGAAGTTGTACTCGAACTGCCCGGCGAGAAAACCAGCGAGCATCACCCCCATCGCCCCGGCGGCGAGAGAGCGCGCTCTCGGATCGTGGCGCGCACGCTTGAAGGCGCGCGCGCTCGCGACGAAGGCGACGGCGATGAGAGAAAGCCAGGCGAGCAGGCAGGGCAGTCCCCGCTCCGCGGCGATCTGAGCGATGTTGTTGTGAAGGTGCGGGTTCTTGCGGAGGGGCGCTTCGGGCATGCGATAAATGGGGTAGACATCCTTGACCATGTTCAGCCCGACCCCGAGCCAGGGGTGGTTCGCCACCATTTGCGCGCCCGAGTGGAGCATGTATATTCGATCCATCCCCGATGTATCCGGGCTCAGAAAAGAGCCGAGACGTTGCTCCACGCCGCGCGGCAGCACCATGACGGCCGCCAGGGCGAGAATCGGAGCGAGCAGCAGGAGCCTTCGATCCCTGAGGAAGGCGAGAGTGAGCGTGGCGACGACTATTCCGATCCAGGCACTGCGTGTCAACGTGAGTACGAGCGCGACGCCGATAACGGCGACGCTCCCCAAAAAAAAGCGATGATGGCGGCCGCGGAACATTAGCCCCGCTATGGCGAAGATACCCACGCTCATGAGCAGCCCCGAATAAGTCATGTAGTGGCCCATGAAACCGTGGATGCGGTGGTCGAGGTCGCCGAGCTCGCCGAACAGATACTGCCACAGACCAACGAGAGCGCCGATATCCGCCATGAGGATCAGGACCAGCACGAGTGTCTCGACGCTCCGTGTATGCCGCACCGAGCTCACCAGCATCAACGGCACCATCAAGAGCAAGAGCTTCCTGCTCGCATGTACGCTCATCGCCGGATCGAACGACAAAAGTGCCGCCGCGAAGCTCAACAAAGCGTAAGCCGCCAACGGCTTGTTCAAGGAGAACCTCAGAAAGGCGAGCTCGCCGCGCCCCACGCGATAGAGCCAGACGCACAAAACCACCGCTAGAACGATCTGGGAGGCCGCGATCGAGACTTGGATCAAGGCGAGCCAGAACGCGATGCCATAGAGGAAACTGACTTCACGACCCGGCGCGTCCGACCACGGTCGTGCCAGCGCCCAACTGCTCGCTTCGACGGACATCCGCCGTGAGTTTAGTGCAGCTACCGTTCGCCTGCTACCTGCTCCGACCTCGCTCCGTTTCAACGAGGGGGCGCAGCCCCGCCGTAGCCCGAAGGGCGTAGGCGGGTCATCTTGTCTTCGCTGCGGTATAATCGTCGTAGTGAAGCTACTTTTGGTTGTTGCGTCCCTCGCCGGGGCCTTGACCGTCACTCCATTCGCGACCGCGCAGGATACCGATCCGGCCGTTGAACCGGCCGCTGTTGTCGACGCGAAGGCCGAGGCCTATTTCCACTACTGCATCGCACGCATGCACGAAAGGCAGTCTGAGGCTACCCAAGCCATCGAGAACTACGAGGAGGCCGCGCGGCTCGATCCGGAATCCGCCTATCCGCACGTTGCGCTCGCGAGTCTCTACCAGCGTATGCGGCAGCTCGACATGGCTCTCGAGGCGGTGAAACTCGCGATCGAGCTCGACCCCAACGTGGCGGCGGCCCAACGTATTCTGGGCACGCTCTATTTCACGATGCTGCGCAATGGCGGCTCGCCCGACCTCGCGCCCCAGGCAATCGACGCGTTCCGTGAGACCGTGCGCCTCGATCCCGGAGACATGGAAAGCCGGAGCAGTCTCTCACGCTTGCTACTCGCTAGTCGGCAACCCGACGAAGCGGCCGAGCATCTCGAAGAGATCGTCCGCTTTGCCCCGCGCTCATATCACGAGATGTTCCTCCTCGCGCGGATCAAGCGAGGCCAGGGCGACACGGAGGCCGCCATTGGTCTGTTGAAGCAGTCACTCGGCGTCGAGTCGAGGCAACCGGAAGTTCGTGAAATGCTCGTGGAGCTTCTTCGGGCCGAGCAGCGTTTCGACGAAATGGCCGAAGTGTATAAGGGCGCTTTGGAAGAAGTCCCCGCGGACCTCGACGCGCGCGTCCGGTTGGCCGATGCGCTCGCCAACGCGGGTCAATTGGACGAAGCGGCCAAGGAGTTTCAAACAATTCTCGAAGAGGATCCGCAAAACGTCGTCGTGCTCGTTGGCCTCGCCATGGTGCGGCGAGATCAGGTCGATTTCACGAGAGCGGAGGAGCTGCTTCTCGAGGCTCTCGCTCAGGCGCCGAATCACCTGCTTGGGCGCTACACGCTCGCCGGTGTTTATGAGCAGAAACGTCAATATCAGAAAGCGATCGACGAGTGGATGAACTTACTCGAGGCGCCAGACCAGAATGACCAGAATGGCGAGAATGGCGAGAATGGCGAGAATGGCGAGAATGGCGAGAACGGCGAGAACCGGGGTGCCGTCGAGCGTAAGGCGGAATATTGGGCACATCTCGGCTTCGCCTACGAGCAGCTCGACCGCAGCGAAGCATCCATCGATGCCTTTCGCAAGGCGCGCGACCTCTCCGGTGGCGACGAGCGTTTTCTGACGTTCTACATCCAAGGTCTTCTCGCGGCCGAAGAGGGCGTCGAGGCGATGGCGGCCATCGAAGAAGCGCGCGAGCGTTTTCCGGAAAGCGAGCGCTTCGAGGTTCTGGAGGCGCGGGCGCTCGAGGCGCAGGGCGAGCACGAGCCTGCCGTCGCTGCCGCGCTCGAGCTTTCCGAGCGCGAGCCCAAGAACGAAATGTTCGCGCAAAGCGTCGTCGAAATCTATCAACAGCAGAAACGCTTCGCCGACGCGGAGACGTTCCTCAAGGGCAAGCTCGAGCATGTTCCCGAGAGCGTCATGCTTCGGTTTCAGCTGGGTGCGATCCTCGAGCGTCAAAAGAAATTCGACGAGGCGGAGGCCGCGTTCGAGGCTGTGCTCGAGATAGAGCCTGATAGCGCTGCCACGCTCAACTATCTCGGCTACATGTTGGCGGATCAAGACCGGCGCCTCGAAGAGTCAATCGCGCTCATCAAGCGCGCGCTAGCGCAAGATCCGCATAACGGCGCCTATCTCGATAGTCTGGGTTGGGCGTATTTCAAGCTGGGAAACCTGGAGCTTGCCGAAGAGAACCTCTTGAAAGCGATCGACAGCCTTCGTCTCACCGGGGTCGTTTACGATCATCTCGGCGATCTTTACTTGAGAAAAGGCGATCCGGACCAGGCGGCTCAATACTGGCAGAAAGCCCTCGAACAAGATGACGACGAGGTCGAAAAAGACAAAGTCACTCAAAAGATGAAGCGGGTGACTTCCACGCCGTGATCGCGCGGCGGCTCGGTCTCGTTGTCGCCAGCCTTTTTTTTCTCGGAGGGTGCAAGCCTCGCGCCCCGGAAGCGCCGCGCGTTCCAGTAGACCCATCCGAGATCGAGAGCTTGTTGAGTCAACTCGATCGCGAATCGGAAGCGATAAAGCGCTATCAAGGCTTCGTGAGGATTTGTGGGAAGGGGCCGGATGGATCTTTCGACGGCAGGCTCGTCGTGATCTTCGAACGGCCCGACGATTTTCGGATCGAGTTATTGGGGCCTTTCGGCTCGACGCGCTGGAGTGCGGTCGCGACCGAGAACGGGATCAGGGTGCTCTTTCCCGGCAGCAAGCAATATGTCGAGGAGCCGCACACGGCTGATATCGTCGGCCGACTTCTCGGGGTTCCGCTCGACGCCGAGGAGGTGATGGCGCTGCTTTCCGGCATCGGCAAACCGCTTCCTGTCGAAGTAATCGCGGGTTACCGGCAAGGCCCGGCGACGATTGGCATGCTCGCGGAGGGCGACCGGATCGAGCTCACCGAGGATGGGCAAGTCTCGAGCGTCCAAGCGCGCACCTATCGAGTGTCCTATCCGACGCCGTGGAAGAAAAGGCGGCGGCAAATCCCGGACCGCCTGCTTCTTTCGACCGAATCTATCCGAGTCACCCTGAGTGCCGAAGATGTGGATGTCAACGTGGCGCTAGACCCAGACGCCTTCGAGCTCGATATCCCTGACGGGGCGGCGCGTTTGAGGCCTGCCGATATCGGGGGCGAAGCTGTCTTCGTGGTGACGAAGAGCTCCGAGTCGAAATAGGCAACGGAAGTGTCTACGCTCGTTGCTCGCGCCTTTGCCAAGATCAATCTGGGGCTCGAGGTGCTGGCGAAGCGTGAAGACGGCTATCACGAGCTTCGCACGATTCTGCAAACCGTCGATTTTGGTGACGAGCTCACTTTCCGGATAACGCCGGAAGAGGAGGGTATTCAGCTCACGACGAACCGAACGGACATCCCCCAGGGCTCCGAGAATCTGGTCTACCGGGCTGCTGCGCTCGTGGCCGGGCAGGCGCCTCCAGGGAGCGGCGTTGCGATCCATCTCGACAAGGGAGTGCCTCCGGGCATGGGGCTCGGCGGCGGGAGTGCGGACGCGGCGGCGGTGCTCCGGGCGCTCGACCGGCTGTGGCGGCTCGAGCTTCCCGAAAGGGAGCTCCATCGGCTCGGGCGCTCGCTCGGGATGGATGTGCCCTTCTTTCTACATGGTGGGACGGCGATAGCGGTGGGGCGTGGGGACGAGGTTTTCCCCCTCGGCCTCGAGCTCGACTGGCCAATCGTGTTGATTCTTCCGGACTTTGGGGTCTCGACGGCGGCGGCCTATGCCAATTTGAGATTGACAACGCGTCGATCGGAGTTTACACTCCTTCAGAATTTCGCTTGGAGAAGTCCCTCCGTTCGGGATGGATTGGGCGAGCTGGTGAATCATCTTGAAGGAGCGACAGGCGAGCACCTTCCTGCTATCCAGAAGTTCAAGCAAAGACTTGTCGAGTGTGGCGCGCGGGGGTCCATGATGGCTGGTAGTGGGTCGGCCGTCTTTGGCGTTTTCCGAGATGTGGACTCGGCGAAGGCAGCTGCCGATGCGTTGTGCCAAGACGGTCTCCACGCTGTTGCAACCAGAATGCTTTCGCGAGAGGACTACCGCAAGAGAACTGCCTCTAGAGAAATACTAAAAACGGATGGCTTTCGCGGGGTCTCTCGAGCGTGATGGAGAGCGGCACACCGAGGTAGGTCGAGAAGGAGAGCTTCGATGGATATCACCGAGGTGCGAGTATTCCCGTTCGACGACGACAAGTTGAAGGCCTTTGTCTCGATCATTTTGGATGACTGTTTCGTCATTAGCGATATCAAGATCATCCACGGCCCGAAGGGACTATTCGTGTCGATGCCGAGCAAGAAGCGGAAAGACGGTACGTTTCGAGACATCGCGCATCCTCTGAACAGCGACACCCGTCGACGCATGGAACATCAGATTCTTACCCGTTATCGCAAAGAAGTATCGGATGGGGACGAGCTCGAGTCACGCGTGTTGCCCGAAGGTGCCGAAGGTTCCGAAGGTGCCGTCGCTTCGGAGGCTCCGCGGCCGCCGCCCGGTCCGACAGGAGAGCTATAGGCCGAAAACGGTGAATGCTGATTGGGGCGTGGCCAAGCGGTAAGGCGCCGGATTTTGGTTCCGGTATTCGAAGGTTCGATCCCTTCCGCCCCAGCCATTCTTCCGGCCGCGAGAAAGGCGCTCTCTGCCGAGTCCAGATCCCGAGCACCGAGCGCGTTGAAGGAATGTGTGGGGCCTAATGAGCGAGGAACCAGAGGCGACATGGGTAGACCACTGAAACTGTTTGGCGGTAGCTGCAACCCGGCACTGACCGAGGACATTGCGGAGAGCCTGGGCGTGCCGCTCGGGCAAGCGCAGTTGAAGCGCTTCGCCGACAGCGAGGTTTCTTTCCAGATCACCGAGAACGTACGCGGTGCCGACGTTTTCGTGGTGCAACCGACAGCCCCGCCGGTAAACGAGCATCTCGTGGAAGTGCTGGTAATGATTGACGCGTTCAAACGCGCCTCCGCGGGTCGGATCACGGCGGTCCTTCCTTACTATGGCTACGCTCGGCAGGACCGCAAGGACTGCCCGCGCGTCCCGATCACGGCAAAGCTCGTCGCCGATCTCCTCTCGACGGCGGGCACTCACCGTGTTGTCGCGATGGACCTGCATGTCGGGCAGATCCAGGGCTTTTTCGATATCCCCGTGGACCATCTCTTTGCCGCCCCCGTCATGCTCGACCATGTCTCGTCCTTGAACATCGAGCCTCTTGTGATCGTGTCGCCCGATGCCGGCGGTGTCGAAAGGGCGCGGGCCTACGCGAAACGTCTCAAAGTGGCTCTTGCGGTCATGGACAAACGTCGCGCGAGCAATCACGAGATCGAGACCATCCATGTCATCGGTGATGTCTCCGGCAAGTCGGCTCTGATCGTAGACGACATGGTTGACTCCGGCGGGACTCTAGTGAGAGCCGTCGACGCGTTGCACGAGGCCGGAGCGAAGCGCGTGCTTGCGGCCTGCACGCATCCTGTGCTCTCTCCGCCCGCCATCGAGCGCATCAATGCGTCGCCGATCGAGAAAGTCATTGTTTCGAATACCATCCCGCTTCGCCAAGACGCGCAAGAATGCGACAAGATCCACGTGCTCTCGGTCGCTTCGCTCTTGGGCAAGGCCATCAAGAGCGTTCACGAGGAGACGTCGGTCAGCACGCTTTTCGTTTAGGCTTTTTTGCCTCTGTGGCCGTTCTTCGTTCCAGTTTCCGCAATTCTCGGCTACCTGCGAGGAAGCGATGGCCCGCAGCCGATAGCTGAGGTATACTCTCCGTTTGTCCCTATGGGGCCTAGAAATGCGAAAGGAAAACCTTCGATGGCATCGACGGTGATAAAAGCAGAACCGCGATCGAGCTTCGGCAAAGGGCCGAACCGGCGGCTTCGCGCCAAGGGTCTACTCCCGGCGGTTCTGTATGGAGGCAACCAAGAGTCCGTTCCGTTGAGCGTGGACCCGAGCCAAGTTGTGGGCATCATCCGGTCTCACGGCGGCGTCAACACGATTTTCGAGCTCTCCGTCAAGGGTACGAAGGGCAAACAAAACGTCATGATCAAGGATTATCAACTCGAGCCGGTGGAGCACGAGCTGCTGCACGCCGATCTGATCCGCGTCGCGATGGACAAGGAGATGACGCTTTCCGTCGCCATCGAGCTCATCGGAACGGCGGTCGGTGTCAAGACGGGTGGCGGCATGCTGGATTTCGTCACGCGCAATGTGGAGGTCTCGTGCCTTCCGAAAGACATTCCGGAGACCATCGTCGTGGAAGTTGACAGCCTCGATATTGGTGACTATTTGAGGGCTTCGACCCTCGAGATGCCCCCGAAAGTCACGCTCATCTCGGATGTCAGCGTCGTGATCGCGCATGTGCTTGCGCCGAAGGTCGAGGAAGTGGAAGAGCCGGAGGAAAGCGAGGCCGCGGAGGAGGGCGCCGAAGGCGCCGAGGGTGCCGAAGCCTCCAAGAAAGATGCGTCCGGGGAGGCCTCGAAAGAGTAAGGTCCTTTGCGATTGCTCGTAGGCCTCGGAAACCCCGGGCCTCGCTACGAGGGTACGCGGCATAATGTCGGTTTCGACGCAGTGGATCGGATTCTCGAAGCAGGTGGCGGTCGATGGACGGCCGCGACGGGAGATGCTGTCAGAGCAGAGATTGAGGTCGAAGGCCGAAGGCTGACGCTTATGAAACCGCTATCGTTCATGAATCTCAGTGGAGGGCCGGTAGCGGACTTGGTGAAGGAGCGCTCATACGAGCGACGAGAAGTGATGATTATCTTGGATGACGTGGCGATTCCGCTGGGCACGATGCGGCTGCGCGAGCGCGGCAGCGACGGCGGGCATAACGGGCTCGCTTCAGTGATCCAAGCACTCGGCGGCAACGACGTCGCGCGTCTGCGCATCGGCGTGGGTACTGAAGAGGTTCCCGCCGACCTCGCGGAGTGGGTCACCTCGTCCTTCGAAGCGTCGGAGCAGCCGGTGATCGACCGAGCACTCGACCGGGTTGTCGATGCCGCCAAAGCAGTTTTGACCGAGGGGATGATGAAAGCGATGTCCCGTTACAACTAGCCGCTCGAGGCGCAGCCGAACGCGCGGAGTGGTCAAGGAGGAAGGCTTGCGTAGCTACGAATTGATGTACATCCTCGATCCCAAGCTGGACGAAAATGGGTCGAAGGCGCTCTTGGTAAAGATAGCAGAGTTGATGTCGAAGCAAGGCGTCGAGGTCGAAAAGACCGAGCCGTGGGGCAAGAGGCGTCTCGCTTATGCTATCAAGGGGAATTGGGAAGGTAGTTACATCCTGAGCTTTTTGAAAGCCGAGCCGACGGCCATTTCGGAAATGGAGCGTCGCCTCCGGGTAACCGACGGCGTGCTGCGTTTTCTAACCGTACGCACCGACGAACAGGAGGCCAAGCTCGAGCGCCGCAAAGCGCGCGGGGACGAGCAAGCTCAGGCCCGTCGCCGAAGAAAAGCCGCAAGAAAAGCTTCGGAGAGCGAGAAAGCACGCGCCCCTGAGGCGGCGGAGGCGGGAGTGCCATCTGCGGCGTCCACGGATTCGGCCGAATAAGGCCCGTTTTTCAAGGAGAGATTGATGCAACAGAGGAGATCGAGTAGCGGCCCGCGGCGTGGCGGCAAGAGACGATTCTATTACCGCCGGGCGAAGGTAAATCCGCTCCTCGACAAAGTCGACTATATCGATTGGAAGGACTTTCGCCTTCTGCAAAACTTCACGCCCGAGCGGGCCAAGATTATGCCGCGGCGCATCTCACGGGCCAGCGCCCGCTCTCAACGGATGCTGAAAGTCGCGATCAAGCGCGCGCGCTTCATGGCGCTTCTTCCATACGCATAAATACGCTCGCCTCGCCGTAGCCCGACGGGCGAAGGCGGGGGCCCGTGGCGGTGGAAGCACGAGCAGAGGTAAAGGAGAACACAGGTCATGCGACTCATTTTGCGTGAAGAAGTCGATCATCTCGGTGGGCGCGGCGACGTCGTCAATGTCAGCCGTGGCTATGCGCGTAATTTTTTGCTGCCCAAGCGCCTGGCGATGGAGGTTAACGACGACAATCTTCGTTTAATAAAGAAAGCGAAGAAGATCTATTTGGTGAAGGTTGCGAAAGAAAAAGGTGATGCTGAAGTTCTCGCCAGCCGTTTGTCGACAGTGACGCTCAACTTCCGGCGGAAAGTTCATGGCGAAACGGAAGAGCTTTATGGATCCGTGACGCCCTCAGACATCGCCGAAACGCTGGCGGAAAAAGGTTTCACGGTCGAGAAACGAAAAATCGCGCTCAGCGAGCCCATCAAATCGATCGGCGAGTTCGCCGCTACCATCAAATTCCATCCTGAAGTGTCGGCGAGCTTCCCGGTAATAGTCGAGAAGGACGAAACGGCGGAAGAAGCAAAGGACGAGAACCGCGAGACTTAGATTTGGCTCAGCTGGACACTGCTCTCGAAAGGCCGCTCCCCCACAATCTCGAGGCAGAGCGGACCGTCCTCGGCGCCATCCTCATCGAGAACGAAGCGTTTCACAACGCTCGGGAGCTCATCACCGAAGCCGATTTCTACCGGGACGCCCATCGCAAGATCTTCTCGAAGATGGCGATGCTCGCGGAGCGCGGCGATGCGATCGATCTCGTCACTCTCAAAGAACAGATGTCGCGAGCCGGTGAGCTCGAGCGTGCTGGAGGCGTCGCTTATCTGAGCTCTCTCGTCGAGGGTGTTCCCCACGCGACCAACGTTCCCTATTACGCCCGGATCGTCAAAGACAAGGCCGTCTTGCGGAATCTCATCGCCGCGGCGCATCGCATCTCTCAGGCTGCCTTCGATCAGCCGGAAGAGACGCAGACGGTTCTCGACGAGGCCGAGAAGTCCATTTTCGAGATCGCCGAGGGCGCCCTCCATGTCGGCTTCGAGCCCGTGAGCTCGATCATCAAGACGACGTTCAAGACCATCGATGAGCTTTCGGAGAAAAAGGAGCACATTACCGGGATCCCGACAGGCTTCGTCGAGTTCGACGAGTTGACCTCGGGCCTCCAGTCCTCCGACCTCATCATCGTCGCGGCGCGGCCGGCCATGGGTAAGACGAGCTTTTGCATGAATATCGCCCAATATGTCGGGCTCAAGACCGGCAAGACCGTTGGGGTCTTCAGCCTCGAAATGTCCAAAGAGCAGCTCGTCCTGCGCATGCTCTGCGGCGAGGCTCGCGTGGACATGCACAAACTGCGCTCGGGTTTCTTGTCCGAGAAGGATTGGGCCAAGCTCGTTCAGGGCGTCTCCGACATGTCGCAAGCGAAAATCTTCATCGACGACACCGCTTCGGTCTCGGTCATGGAGATGCGCGCGAAGACGAGGCGGCTCAAGCTCGAGCACGGCCTCGACCTCGTCATCGTCGACTACCTGCAGTTGATGCAGGGTCGTGGCCGATTCGACAACCGTACCCAGGAGATCAGCAACATCAGCCGCTCCCTCAAGGGGCTCGCAAAAGAGCTCAACGTGCCGATTGTGGCGCTGTCACAGCTCTCGCGGGCGACCGAGAGTCGCGGCGACCACCGGCCGCAGCTGTCAGACCTCCGTGAATCGGGCGCGCTTGAGCAGGATGCCGACGTGGTTGTCTTCATTTTTCGCGAAGAGGAGTACAAGGCTACCCCGGACAATCGAGGGATCGCGGAGCTCGTCATCGGCAAGCAGAGAAACGGCCCCACCGGAAGTATCAAAATGGCCTTCATCAAGGAGTACACGCGCTTCGAGAACCTGGAGTGGCGGCATGATGAAGTGATCTGACCGCGGTTCAATTGAGCATTCAGCATTCGGCATTCAGGATTCTCTCAGGACGTCACTGCCGCCACGTGTTTGAGAGTTTCCTGACTGAATGCTGAATGCTGAATGCTGATGTTATACTTTCATTAACTAATCCGTTCGTACCCTGAGGCCTCTTTTTTCCGATGAGTAAGCTGAAGACGGCTTTTGTCTGCCAGCAATGTGGCGCGAGCGCCAATAAGTGGCTTGGTCGCTGTCCCGATTGCGACTCTTGGAACAGTCTCGTCGAAGAAAAGGCTGTAGGCCCCGGCCCTGAGCGCAGTCGTGTTGGGCTGGCGACGTCGGGACGTCCTCGACTCTATGCGGAGGTGCGGACCGATGATGCGGTGCGTGTCGGGAGCGGATCTCCGGAGTTCGACCGCGTTCTTGGCGGCGGTATCGTTGCCGGCTCGCTCGTTCTGCTCGGAGGGGATCCCGGTATCGGGAAATCTACCTTGCTGCTGCAAGTTGCCGCCGCTCGTGCGAAGGAAGGCTTTTCGGTCGTCTATGTGAGTGGTGAGGAATCCGAGCGGCAACTCAAGCTTCGCGGCGATAGGCTCGGCGTCGAAGGCGGCTCGCTCTTTCTTTACAGCGAGACCGAGCTCGAGCGCGTCATCGACGCATTACGGCGTGAATCGCCCTCGCTGGTCATTATCGACTCCGTTCAAACGTTCTACTCCCCGAAATTTTCATCGGCTCCAGGAAGTATCAGCCAGGTCCGTGAAGTGACCGCGGAGCTGCTATATTTCGCGAAGTCCACCGGGACGCCCGTTTTTCTCGCCGGCCACGTCAACAAAGAAGGCAACCTCGCGGGGCCGAAAGCGCTCGAGCACATGGTGGATACGGTGCTCTATTTTGAAGGCGATCGTCACCACGCTCACCGCATCGTGCGCGCGACGAAGAACCGATATGGAGCCGCGGGTGAGCTCGGTATCTTCGAGATGACTTCCGGCGGCCTCATCCCCGTCGAGAATCCTTCGGGCTTGTTTCTTTCCGAGCGGCCGCGCGATGCACCAGGTTCGGTCGTCGTGTGCTCGCTCAAGGGAACGCGGCCAATGCTTCTCGAGATCCAGACGCTCGTTTCGACTTCCGGGTTCGGCTATCCGCGCCGCGTTGCCGTCGGCTTCGACCAGAACCGCCTGTCCTTGCTGCTTGCGGTGCTGGAGAAGCGAGAGAAAATTTCACTCGCCGGCGAAGACGTTTATGTGAACGTCGCCGGTGGGCTCAATGTCAACGAACCGGTCGCGGATCTCGGCCTCATCGCCTCGGTCGCCTCGAGCTTTCGTGCGCAGCCGGTCGACAACAATAGCGTGTTCATCGGCGAGGTGGGCCTCGCGGGCGAGGTGCGCGCGGCGCAGCAAGTGCCGCTGCGTGTGAAGGAGATTGCACGTATGGGATTCGAGCGCGCTGTGGTCCCGTCGGGTAATTGTCCCATCGACGACGCGCCCGCCGACCTCGAGATCGTCGGCTTGCGCAATCTTTCCGAGCTCATGGAGTTGATTTTCTAAGGACGCGGGCGTCCGATTTCTGAGAGTAACGATTATGTGGATTCTTTCGATACGCGGACTGCTCTTGGCGGGGATGGCCGGGGCTTCCGTCGCTTACCAACCTTTGCCGGGAGGCCCTCCTGTAAACCTCGCCCTGGGCGTGGTGCTCGGCGGCGCGATCATCTTTCTCGAGACACGTATCCGAGCCGTGAGCGCCAAGCAGGTGGCAGGCGGGTTCCTCGGAGCGCTCGTGGGCGTTTTGTTTGCGCTGCTCTTGAGCGTTCCTCTCGCCAAGATTCCCATGGCGAGCAACACACAGGCCTTCGTGCAGTCGCTGGCGCTTCTCTTGCTCGTCTATGTCGGCTTGATGCTCGGTTGGGAAAAGGGGGAGTGGTTCGACCCGCTTTCGATCAAGGCCTATTTCCTGGGCACGACGCACCAGAAGAAAAACGTCAAGATCCTCGACACGAGCGTCATCATCGACGGCCGCATCGCGGATCTCTGTGAGACGGGTTTCATGGACGGAACGCTCATCATCCCGCAATTCGTTCTCAAAGAGCTTCAGCAAGTCGCCGATTCCGCCGACTCTCTCAAGCGCAATCGGGGTCGACGAGGTCTCGACATCCTTCAGAAAGTTCGCAAGATGAGCGACATTGATGTGGAGATCTCCGAGCTCGACTATCCCGACGTCAAAGAGGTAGACCTCAAGCTCATCGAGCTCGCCCAGGAGCTCGACGCGAAGATCGTCACGAACGATTTCAACTTGAACAAAGTCGCGCAAGTGCGCGGCGTTCAGGTGCTGAATATCAACGAGCTCGCCAACGCGTTGAAGCCCGTTGTGCTCCCGGGTGAGTTTATGCGGGTCTTCATCCTCAAAGAGGGCAAAGAGTACAACCAGGGCGTCGCCTATCTCGATGACGGGACGATGGTCGTGGTCGACAACGCGCGAAAGCTTCTCGGGAAGAACGTGGATGTCACCGTTACCAGTGTGCTTCAGACGACTGCCGGCAAGATGATTTTCGGCAAAGCCATCGAATCGGCGGCCGAGCGTGCCGCGGCCCGATAATTTTTTTGCCCCTCATGGGTAGCTCCATTGACTGGCTCAAGCTGCGAACGCTTTTCTGGTTCATTCCCCTCGTCACCTTCTACACGATCGTCTGTGGCGCGGTGTCGATCGTGCTCGCGATCTTGTTCCGGAGCGGTCGACCTTCTCATCGCGTGGCGAGCTTGTGGTCGTGGCTCATCCTGCAAACTTGCATGATCCGCGTCGAAGTCGAGGGCGCGGAGAACCTCGAGCCGGGTCAAACCTACGTTTTGGCCTCGAACCACCAGAGTCTCTTCGACACGCCGATTATCTTTGCTTATTTGCCGGTGTCGTTTCGCATCCTCTACAAGAAATCGCTCAACCGGATCCCGTTTCTCGGTTGGCACTTGTTCTTGGGCGGCCATATCGGCGTCGAGCGAAAAAATCCGACGAAAGCGCGGGAAAGCCTCGACCACGCCGCGGACAAGATCCGGCGCGGAACCTCGGTCGTCGTGTTTCCCGAGGGTACGAGGAGCTACGATGGCGTGATGCGGCCGTTCAAGAAAGGGAGCTTTCGTCTCGCGCTCAAGGCGGCGACCCCCGTCGTTCCGATGACCATCGTGGGCAGCCATCTCGTGATGAAGCGCGGCCGCGTCACCGTCTATCCGCGCACCGTAAAGCTCATCGTAGACCGACCCGTACCGGTCGTTGGGCTCGAGGAAGAGGATGCCGGCAAGCTTCTCGACACCGTACGCGCCGTCGTAAGCGAGACGCTCGAGAGCGCGGGAACCTCGTGAGCGCTTCAGCCATCGCGATCCTCGTCGCGGGCGGGACGGGAAGCCGCTTTGGTGCACGGACGCCCAAGCAATTTCTCCCTCTTGGGGGAAAACCGCTCTTGGCCCATGCGCTCGCCCACTTTGACGGATGTCGGGCAGTCCGGCGCATCGTGCTCGTGTTGCCGCGCGAGGGTTTCATTGAGAGTTGTCGGATAATGGAGCCGTTCATAGACGAAAAGGCTGTGACGTTCGTCCCCGGCGGGGAGACGCGGCAGGCTTCCGCGTGGGAAGGTCTTTCCGCCGTCGAGGCGACCTATGACGGACTCGTCGCGGTGCATGACGGCGCCCGCCCCTGCGCGGATGGCGAGCTCATCGAGCGTGTGGTCACGGCGGCCGCGGAGCACAAAGCCGCGATTGCGGCCGTGCCGGTGGTCGAGACGTTGAAGGCTCTCGCGGACGAGAACACGATCAAGGGGACCGTCGACCGCGGAGCGTTTTGTCGCGCGCAGACGCCTCAATGCTTCCGGCATGAGCTCTTGCGCCGCGCCTTCGAGCGCGCTCGGAGCGACGGTTTCGAGGGGACCGACGAAGCGGCTCTCGTCGAGAGGCTCGATGTCGCTGTTCGTCTCGTTGTCGGGAGCGAGAGCAACATCAAAGTGACGACGCCCGAGGATTTCGCGCGCGTCGAATACCTTCTGGAGCTCGGGAGGGCGTAGGGTGAGCACACGTGTTGGGATCGGCTTCGATGCGCATCGCCTCGCTCGGGGAAGAAAGCTCGTGCTCGGTGGCGAGACCATCGAGTACGAGCGGGGTCTCGAGGGCCACTCGGACGCGGATGCGCTGATGCACGCGCTCACCGACGCGCTCCTGGGTGCTGTAGCCGCCCCCGATATCGGCGCGCTCTTTCCTCCGAGCGATCCTCAATGGGAAGGTGTTTCGAGCCAGCTCTTCCTCGAGAAGGCGCGAACGGTTGTGGAAGCAAGAGGCTTTCGTCCGCAGCAAGTCGACGTGGTCGTCATTGCTGAGGCGCCGAAGCTCAGCGCCTATCTGCCGTCCATTCGCGCGCGCCTCTCCGCGATCCTCGGCATCCCGGAAGACGCGGTGGGGCTCAAAGCCACGACGACGGACGGGATGGGGTTCACCGGCCGGGGTGAAGGCATTGCTGTCCAGGCCGTCGTGACGGTGACGTCGTCGGGAACGTCGTGAGCCCGTGAACACCATCAGCGGCGTCCACGCGGTACGCGAAGCCCTGAGGGCCGGACCGCAGAGCATCCGCAAGATTGTCGTCGCTGAAGGATCGCTGGACGCGCGCAAGCGCGAGATCCTATCCCTCGCCCGCGCAAGCGGAATCCCCGTCTACCGCGAGCCCCGCGATCGCGTCGGCACCCAAGGTGTTACGGCCGAGCTCGTCGCTTTCGAGTGGTCCGACTTCCACGAACTGCTTCAGGGGGCCAAAACCCCAGCCTTCTTTCTCGCTCTGGACCAGATCGAGGACCCGAGAAACTTCGGCGCCGTCATCCGCGCCGCGGAGGGCGCGGGCGTCGACGGGGTGGTCGTGCCCGAGCGCAAAACCGCCCCGCCATCCGAAGTCGCGATATCCGCCTCGGCCGGCGCCCTCCATCATGCGAAAGTCGCCCGGGTAAGAAACCTCTCCGACGCCCTAACCGAAATGAAAGAAAGGGGAATTTGGTCCGTCGGGCTGACACCAAACGCCAAAGCTCCGTGGCACAGCTTCGACTACACCGAACCCGTAATACTAGTCCTCGGCGGGGAAGGCCGCGGCCTGAGAAGAAGAGTCGCCAAAACCTGCGACACCCTAGTCTCCCTCCCCCAAAGAGGCTGCATAGAATCTTTGAACGTATCCGTAGCCGCCGGAATCACGTTGTACGAGGTCCTCCGCCAAAGAACGCGAAGCAATTCCACCAGTTGGGAGAGTAAATCACCGAAAAACGGCCCTGAATCCTGAATGCTGAATGCTGAATGCTGAATGCTGAATGCTGAATGCTGAGTGCTGGAATAGATTTTGCTTTCCCCCCCTCGAACGCTATACTATAAGCTTTCCCAGGAGGAAGCCTCGCCTCGACCGTCGCCTGTGAATCTGTGTTTTTTGGGTTGTAATAGCTGTTCGCCTTCTGGTACTATCGCACGTTTGCGAGCTGGCGTAGCTCAGTTGGTAGAGCAGCTGATTTGTAATCAGCCGGTCGGGGGTTCAAATCCCTTCGCCAGCCCCATGATTGGTATTGCGCTGTGACTGCCCCCGACGAAGAATTGGAACGACAAACGGCGATGAGATCTGCGTCGCGCATGTGGAGTGTTGGAGTGGTAGCGAAGCGGTCAAACGCAGCAGGCTGTAAACCTGCCGGCCTTGCGCCTTCGAAGGTTCGAATCCTTCCCGCTCCACCAATCTCGGGCGAAAGGAATACGGGCGGGAGTAGCTCAGTTGGTAGAGCATCAGCCTTCCAAGCTGAGGGTCGCGGGTCCGAGTCCCGTCTCCCGCTCCAGTTTCAGAACGGGCCTGTTCCAGAGTTTCCAGAGCTTGAAGAACTTCCAGAATTTCCAGAATCTGAAGATACGAGCGGTAATTACGGGCCCACGTGGCTCAGTGGTAGAGCACTTCCTTGGTAAGGAAGGGGTCACCGGTTCAATCCCGGTCGTGGGCTCCATTTTCGAGGATCCAATAGAGGATCCAATAAAGGTAAAAGAAACGAGCGACAATCGAGCTCGAGCTGGGCGGAGCGCCAGCAAGTTGGCAGTGTTGGAGATGAAGGATGTCGAAAGTAAAATTCGATCGAAGTAAGCCGCATTTGAACGTTGGGACGATTGGTCACGTGGACCATGGCAAGACGACGTTGACGGCAGCCATTACGAAGGTTTTGGCGAAAGGAGCGAAGGACACGGATTTCCGGAGCTTCGATTCGATCGACAACGCACCGGAAGAAAGAGAGCGCGGCATCACGATCGCGACGGCGCATGTGGAGTACTCGACGGAGAACCGTCACTATGCGCATGTGGACTGCCCCGGTCACGCGGATTACGTGAAGAACATGATCACGGGCGCCGCGCAAATGGATGGCGCGATAATGGTTGTATCTGCGGCGGATGGACCGATGCCGCAGACGCGAGAGCACATATTGTTGGCGCGTCAGGTGGGAGTACCGTACATCGTGGTTTTCCTGAACAAGGTTGACATGGTGGACGACCCGGAGCTGCTGGATTTGGTTGAGCTGGAAGTGCAAGAGCTTCTGTCGCAATACGAGTTTCCCGGCGACGACATTCCGTTCATCCGGGGCAGCGCGTTGAAAGCGCTCGAAGGGGATTCGGAAGATGACGCGAAGCCGATCCACGAGCTGATGAAGGCGCTGGACGAGTACATCCCGCTACCGGAGCGTGACGTGGACAAGCCATTCCTGATGCCGATCGAGGACGTGTTCTCGATTTCAGGACGGGGGACGGTGGTGACGGGCCGTATCGAGCGCGGGATAGTGAAAGTGAGCGAAGAGATCGAGATCGTGGGCATCAGCGAGACGCGCAAGAAAGTAGTGACGGGCGTCGAGATGTTCAAGAAGCTTCTTGACGAAGGCCAGGCGGGGGACAATGTGGGCGTGCTTCTTCGGGGAACAGAGCGTAGCGACGTGGCGCGCGGGATGGTGCTGGCGAAGCCGGGCTCGATCACGCCGCACACGAAGTTCCAGGGTGAGGTCTATGTGTTGTCGAAGGAAGAGGGCGGTCGCCACACGCCGTTTTTCAACGGCTACCGTCCGCAGTTCTACTTCCGGACGACGGATGTAACGGGCTCGGCGACGCTGAACGAAGGTGTCGAGATGGTGATGCCCGGGGACAACACCGCGCTGACGATCACGCTTGGCACGCCGATCGCGCTCGAGAAGGGCCTGCGCTTCGCTATCCGGGAAGGCGGACGCACCGTCGGCGCCGGCACCGTGACTGACGTCATTGAGTAATGAATCTCGAAATTTAGTTTGTTGTTGAAAGGGCACTAGACACGGAATGGCACGCGAAATCGTTTCATTGGCCTGCTCCGATTGTAAGCGCCGGAATTATTCGACGACTCGCAATAAAAAGAAGACGCCGGATCGATTGCAGCTCAAGAAATATTGTCCTTTTTGCCGGACGCATGTTCTTCACAAGGAGTCGAAGTAGGCCAGTAGCTCAATTGGCAGAGCACCGGTCTCCAAAACCGGGGGTTGGGGGTTCAAGTCCCTCCTGGCCTGCCATATGCCCCGCGTGGCGACCGAGTTTACGGATTCATAACGGAATGGTGACGAAGTGAAGATTTTCGAATATCCCAAGAGGGCGAAAACGTTCCTCGTCGAGGTCCGAGCCGAGTTCAAGAAGGTGACCTGGCCTCCTCGGAAAGAGGTCTACGGCACCACCGTCGTCGTCATCATTACAGTGTTCTTTTTCGGCTTCTATCTATACGGGATGGATGTGGCGATGTCTTACCTCGCCGCCGCGTTGACCCGATTGGTGGGAACCTAGGTGACTACGACAATGACCAAGCAGTGGTTTATCGTCCACACCTATTCTGGCTTCGAGAAGAAAGTGTCCGAGAGCCTCAAGCAACGGGTTCAGGCATTCGGTCTCGAGGAGCAAATTGGTGAAGTTCTCATCCCGACAGAAGACGTGGTCGAGATGAAGGCCGGCAAGAAGGTCGTGAGCGCGAAGCGTTTCTTTCCGGGCTATGTGCTCGTACAGATGGAGATGAACGACGAAACGTGGCACGTGGTGAAGAACACACCGAAGGTGACAGGTTTCGTCGGCGCAGGGCAAAAACCGGCGCCTTTGACCGACGAAGAGGTGGAGCAAGTCATCCATCAAGTCACGGCCGCGGCCGCCGAGAAGCCGAAGCCGAAATATACGTTTGAGTGTGGTGAGAGCGTGCGCATCATCGATGGCCCGTTCAGCAATTTTTCCGGAGTGGTGGACGAAGTCAATTCCGACCGCAACACGTTGAAAGTGATGGTCACGATTTTCGGGCGCTCGACTCCGGTAGAGCTCGATTTTCTTCAGGTGGAAAAAACCTAGTGGTTTGTCTCTGAAACAGATAACTGGAACTGAAAAACAATGGCAAAAAAAGTCGTAGGGATGATCAAGCTGCAAATCCCGGCTGGCAAGGCGACCCCGGCGCCGCCGGTAGGCCCGGCTCTGGGTCAGCACCAAGTCAACATCATGGATTTTTGCAAAGCTTTCAACGCGAGAACGGCCAAGCAAGAAGGGCTCATCATTCCGGTCGTCATCACGGTCTATCACGACCGTTCCTATTCCTTCATTACCAAGACGCCCCCGGCCGCCGTGCTCCTGAAGCGCGCCGCCGGTATCGCGAAGGGGTCGGGAGAGCCCAACCGGAACAAAGTGGGGACGGTCACGGACAAGCAAGTAGAGGAGATAGCCAAGACCAAGATGCCCGATCTGAACGCGGCCGATATCGACGCGGCGAAGAAGATCATCGCGGGCACGGCGCGGAGCATGGGTCTTATGGTCGAGGGTTGAATCATGTCACGTAAGCAAGGCAAGAAATTCTTGAAGGCCAAGGAAGAGGCGGGCTCTGAGCACTCGGAGAGCCTCGAGAACGCGATCGAGCGTGTGAAGAATGCCAAGTTTGCCGGCTTCGATGAGACGCTCGAGCTAGCGATGCGGCTCGGCGTCAACCCGAAGCATGCGGATCAGATGGTGCGCGGCACGGTGGTGCTTCCGCACGGGCTCGGCGTTTCACGTCGTGTTTGTGTCATCGCGAGCGGTGAGAAGTTGAAGGAAGCGGAAGAGGCTGGCGCCGATATCGTTGGAGGCGACGACATCGTCGAGAAGATCCAGAAGGGCTTCATGGATTTCGACGCGGTGGTGGCGACTCCGGACGTCATGCGCAGCGTCGGCAAGCTCGGCAAGATCCTCGGGCCGCGCGGGCTCATGCCCAACCCCAAGACGGGTACGGTCACTTTCGATGTCAAAAAGGCCATCGAGGAAATCAAAGCCGGTAAAGTAGAGTTTCGCGTGGACAAGACCGCCATCGTTCATGCGCCCGTCGGCAAGTTGTCGTTCTCGGACGACAAGCTACTCGACAACCTGAAAACGCTCATCGACATGGTCGTGAAGGCGAAGCCGGCTGCTGCCAAGGGCAAGTACATCAAGAGCATCGCCATCTCCTCCACGATGGGGCCGGGCATTCGCATCGATCCTGCCGCCGCCGTCGCGGGTGGGAACTAAAGGATTCATCGTGGAACGAGCAGAAAAACAAGCTGCCGTCGAGGCTCTGAACGAGAAGCTCGGCGGGATCGCGGCGGTTTTCGCCGTGGATTATCGCGGGCTCAAAGTCGAAGAAGCGACCGAGTTTCGAAACAAGATTCGCGAGACAGGCGGAACTTATCAAGTCGTCAAGAACACGCTGACGAAGCGCGCTCTCGAAGGCACGAGCCTGCAATCCCTCGAGCCGCATCTCGAAGGGATGACCGGGCTGGCCTTTACCGAGACCGACCCCGTCGCTTTGGCAAAAGCGATACACGACTTCGCTAAGAACGTTCCGGCCATCGCATTCAAGGGCGGTATTCTCGCGGACCAAGAAGTCGACGAGGCGCAGTTCAAGGCGCTTGCGTCGCTCCCGAGCAGGGAGGCGCTCTACGCGCAGCTGCTCTCCGTGCTGCAAGCCCCCATCCGCAACCTTCTGGGCGTCCTGCAAGCCCCCGCACGAGATTTGGTTCTAGTATTGAAAGCAAAAGCTGAAAAGGTGGAAGCTGAGACCGGTAGCGGGTAGCCGGCAGCAGATAGCCCATCGAAACACGATGAAGGAGCATTAAATAAATGGCTGAGTTAAACCAAAAAGATGTTGTCGATTACATCAAGGGTATGTCTGTCTTGGAAGTTTCCGAGATGGTCAAGACGCTCGAGGACGAGCTAGGCGTCAAAGCCGCCGCCGCCGTCCCGGTAGCGGCGGTCGCGGTCCCTGGAGTGGGCGAAGCGGCCGAAGAGAAGACTGAGTTCGACGTGATTCTCACTGCCATCGGAGACAAGAAGATCAATGTCATCAAAGCGGTGCGCGAAGTTACGAGCCTCGGTTTGAAGGAAGCCAAGGATCTCGTCGAGGCCGCACCAAAGGCAATCAAAGAGGGTATTTCGAAGGACGAGGCCGAAGAGGTCAAGAAGAAGTTCGAGGCTGCGGGAGCACAGGTGGAGCTGAAATAGCTCTTGTTGACAGTCGAAATGTCGCTAACTTGGGCCAGAAGGCCACAGTCGAGCTGTGCCTTCAGCCCTTTGCTTTTACTGATAGCTGATAGTGCGCGACGGACGGCGGTCCGGTCGCGCTAGGAGCTGGAATGCAAAAAATTGCGGTCAATCCTTATCGTGAGCGAGTGGATTTCTCTTGCATCAAAGCGATGATCCCCATCCCCAATTTGATCGAGATCCAGCGGAAATCCTACGATCGTTTTCTCCAGATGAACTTGCTCGCCACCGAGCGCCAGGACCTCGGCCTCCAAGCGGTGTTCAAGTCTATCTTCCCGATCACCGATTTTCGCGAGAACTGCGAGCTCCAGTTCGTCGAATATGCGATCGGCGTCTGGGAATGCAAGTGCGGCAAGCTCGAAGGCTTGTCGCATCTACGGCGCAAATGCACCAGCTGCGGCGCCACGATTCGCACCAACCCGCTCGGCGATCGCGAGATCGCGTGCAGCGCCTGCGGCAAAGGCAACGAGAACCGCGGGAGCGTCTGCGACACCTGCGGCGATTCTGTCGCTCTGAAGCTCAAATATGACATGGAGGAGTGCCAGGAGCGCGGGATGACCTATTCCGTCCCGCTCAAAGTCACGATCCGTCTCACGGTATACGACAAAGACCCCGAGACCAACGTGCGCTCCATCCGCGACATCAAAGAGCAAGAAGTCTATTTCGGCGATATCCCATTGATGACCGATAACGGCACGTTTATCATCAACGGGACGGAGCGCGTTATCGTCTCGCAGCTCCATCGCTCGCCCGGTGTTTTCTTCCACAAAGTCGACAAGAGCTCCTATCTGGCGCAAATCATCCCTTATCGCGGATCGTGGGTCGAGTTCGAGTTCGATGCGAAGAATCTTCTCTATGTGCGCATCGACCGGAAGCGGAAATTCCTCGCGACGGTCTTTCTGCGCGCGCTCGGACTGAAGAGCGACGAAGACATCTTGCGCGAGTTCCACCGCGTCGACACTTTGACGCTGCAAGACGGCAAGCTCTATCTGCCCGTGACCAAAGAGTTAATGGGCCGCAGGCTCAGCCAGGACATCACCGCTCCCAACGGAAAAGACATCGTGGTCGCCGCAGGCAAGCGCATCACGAAGCTCGCCTTCGAAAAGATCGAAAAAGCGGGCATCAGCGAAGTTGAGCTGGCGGTCGGGGATCTCGACGGCGCCTTTTCCGTCGCGGATGTGGTGAACACCGAAACGGGCGAGGTGCTCGTCGACTGCAACGATGCTTTGCCGCCCGACATTCTCACGATGCTCGTCGAGAACAACATCAACCAGCTGGAGGTCTTCTACCCGGAGGCTGAGGATGTGGGCACTATCATGTCTCTCACCGCGAAGAAAGACACCGTTCGAAGCTCGGAAGAGGCGCTCATCGAGATCTACCGCCGCTTGCGGCCCGGCGATCCGCCGACGCTCGACAGCTCGCGGCATTTGTTCCAGGGCATGTTCTTCAACTCGCAGAAATACGATTTCTCCCGCGTCGGACGGCTCAAGCTCAACACGAAGCTCCACCTCGAAGAAGGTGAAGGCGGCCTCGAACAGCGTTTGCTCGAGTCGCGCGATTTCTTCGCGGTCATCCGCTACCTCCTCTGCTTGCCGCGCAATGTCGGCACGGTGGACGATATCGACCATCTCGGGAACCGGCGCGTCCGCTCCGTGGGCGAGCTCCTTGAGAACCAGTTCCGTATCGGCCTCGTCCGGATGGAGCGCGCCATCAAGGAAAAGATGAGCGTCTATCAGGAGATGGCGACCGCCATGCCGCATGACCTCATCAACGCCAAGCCGGTGATGGCGGCAGTCCGCGAGTTCTTCGGCTCCTCGCAGCTCTCGCAGTTCATGGACCAGACGAACCCGCTATCGGAAGTCACGCACAAGAGGCGTCTTTCGGCGCTCGGGCCCGGGGGGCTTTCTCGTGAGCGCGCCGGCTTCGAGGTGCGCGACGTTCACCCGACGCATTATGGCCGCATCTGCCCCATCGAGACCCCTGAAGGTCCGAATATCGGGCTCATCAGCTCGCTCTCTTGCTACGCGCGCATCAACGAGTACGGGTTCATCGAGAGCCCATACAAGAAAGTCGTCGACGGCCGCGTGATCGAACACGTACGGATCACTGCGACGGGCGACGCGGAGCTCAAGATCGGTGAGATCGCGGAGCTTGGCGCCTTCGAGCGCAAGGCAAACAAGATACGTCGCGACGGTGGGAAAGCTCCTGAAGCCTCGCCTTTCGCGTTCTATCTTTCTGCGTGGGAGGAAGACCAGCAGATCATTGCTCAGGCCAACGCGAAGCTCGATGAGCAAGGGAGACTGACCGCGGACCGCGTCAACTGCCGTCAAGCGGGGAACTTCATCTTGGCACCCCCGACTCAGGTCAACTATATGGACGTTTCGCCAAAGCAGCTCGTCTCTGTAGCGGCCTCGCTGATCCCGTTTCTCGAGAATGACGACGCCAACCGAGCGCTCATGGGCTCGAACATGCAGCGTCAGGCGGTGCCTCTACTGCGCGCCGACGCCCCGATTGTGGGCACCGGGATGGAGCACGCAACGGCGCGAGACAGCGGCGCGGTCGTCGTCTGCAGACGCGGCGGTGTCGTCGACTCGGTCGACTCCCGGCGCATCATCATCAGGATCGAAGAAGGCACGGGTAAGCGCGCCAAGGAGATCGGCGCGGACATCTACAACCTCACGAAGTTCAAGCGCTCGAACCAGAACACCTGCATGAATCAGCGCCCCATCGTGAGGGTTGGCGACCGTGTCGAGAAAGGCCAGATCATCGGCGACGGGCCGTGTACCCACAAGGGCGAGCTCGCGCTAGGAAGAAACATCCTGGTAGCGTTGATGCCGTGGCGCGGTTACAACTTCGAGGACGCCATCCTCGTCTCGGAGCATCTCGTCAAAGAAGACGCCTACACGTCGATCCACATCGAGGAGTTCGACACCGAGTCGCGCGACACGAAACTCGGCCCCGAGGAGATCACGAGGGACATTCCGAACGTTTCCGAGAACTTCCTCGCGAATCTCGACTCGTCCGGCATCATCCGTATCGGCGCCAACGTGAAGCCTGGCGACATCCTCGTCGGCAAGGTCACACCGAAGGGTGAGACCCAGCTCACACCCGAGGAAAAATTGCTACGCGCCATCTTCGGTGAGAAAGCCGGTGACGTGCGCGACGCGTCGCTGACTTGTCCACCCGGTATCGAAGGCATCGTCGTGGATGTCAAGATCTTTTCCCGCAAGGGCGTCGAGAAGGACGAACGCGCCAAGGCCATCGAGAACGAAGATTTGGCCATGCTCGAGAAGAACTTGAACGACGAGATCCGCATCTTGAAGGAAGAGCGCAACAAGCGGGTCATCGACAGGCTCGCGGGAAGCACGCTCGAGGAGGACCTCGTAAATCCGCGGACCGGAGAGAAGATCCTCACCAAAAGGTCCAAGCTCACCACGGATATTTTGCGCGAGCTTCGAGCCGCCTATCTCGGCCTTCTCGAGACCGATGTGAGCGCTGAGGTCCTCGACGAAATCCAGGAGATCGAGGACAAGACCGAGCGTCAGATCGAGGTTTTGAAAGCTCTTTTCGAAGAGCGGATGAACCGTATCCAGAAAGGTGACGAGCTTCCTCCAGGCGTCATCAAGATGGTCAAGGTCTACGTCGCGATGAAGCGCAAGCTCTCGGTTGGGGACAAGATGGCTGGCCGCCACGGCAACAAGGGCGTGATCGCCAAAATCGTTCCCGAAGAGGACATGCCTTATCTTCCCGACGGAACCCCGGTCGAGATCATCCTCAATCCGCTCGGCGTGCCGTCGCGGATGAATGTCGGGCAGATTCTAGAGACCCATCTCGGATGGGCCGGCAAGATGCTGGGCTTGCATTTCGCGACGCCAGTCTTCGACGGCGCCTCGGAGCCGCAGATTCGACAGCTTCTGCAGGAGTCCAACGAGAAGCTGAAATCCGAAGGCTCGCTGAAGTCCAACGTGTTGAAAGGCGGCAAGACAAAGCTCCATGACGGCATGACCGGGGAAAGCTTCGAGCAGCCGGTGACGGTGGGCTACATCTATATGCTGAAGCTCTCGCATCTCGTGGACGACAAGATGCATGCTCGCAGCATAGGGCCTTACAGCTTGATTACCCAGCAACCTCTGGGCGGTAAAGCGCAGTTCGGTGGCCAGCGGTTCGGAGAGATGGAAGTCTGGGCGCTCGAAGCCTATGGCGCAGCCCATACGCTCCGGGAGCTTCTGACCGCCAAGTCGGACGACGTCTATGGCCGTGCGAAAATCTACGAAGCCATCGTGAAGGGCGATACGTCCTTCGCGCCAGGCCTTCCTGAATCGTTCAACGTGCTCATTCGCGAGCTTCAGAGCTTGTGCTTGGACGTCGAGCTACTGAAGACGAAAGACTGATCGATATTGTTCTATTTCCCTGTTTTTTCTGCTCCTAACACACTGGGAGGAAGAATTTGAAAGCGTTCGCAACTCTTCGCGACAAAGGTAACTTGGTGGTGGATTTCGATGCCATCAAGATCAGTTTGGCATCGCCCGAAAAGATCCGCGCCTGGTCTCATGGCGAGGTGACAAAGCCGGAGACGATCAACTACCGCACCTTCAAACCGGAGCGGGATGGTCTTTTCTGCGCCAAGATCTTCGGGCCCGTAACCGACTGGGAGTGCCTGTGCGGCAAGTACAAGCGCATGAAGCACCGCGGCGTCATTTGCGACAAATGCGGTGTGGAGGTTACTCAGTCGAAAGTGCGGCGCGAGCGGCTCGCTCATATCGAGCTCGCCTGCCCCGTGTCGCATGTCTGGTTCTTCAAAGGCCTCCCGAGCCGCATCGGTCATCTGCTCGACATGTCGCTCCGCGATTTGGAGCGGGTTCTCTATTTCGAGTCCTATGTCGTGGTCGATCCCGGCGAGACGCCTCTCAAAGAGAACGAGCTTCTGTCGGAGGAGCGCTACCGGGAGATGCGTCAGGAATACAAGAGCAAGTTCCAGGCCGAGATGGGCGCGGAGGCTATCAAAGAGCTTCTGCGACGCATCGAGATCGAAGAGCTCTCGCAAAGTCTTCGCGAGGCGATGAAGACGGAAACGTCGCTTCAGAAGAAGCTCAAATTCGCCAAGCGTTTGAAAGTCGTCGAGGCTTTCCGTAAATCGAATAACCGGCCCGAGTGGATGATCCTGGACGTCATTCCCGTCATCCCGCCCGAGCTGCGGCCTCTCGTGCCCCTCGACGGCGGCCGCTTCGCGACGAGCGATCTCAACGACCTCTATCGGCGCGTCATCAACCGCAACAACCGCTTGAAGAAATTGATGGAGCTCAAAGCTCCGGACGTGATCGTGCGCAACGAAAAGCGCATGCTTCAAGAAGCGGTCGACGCTCTGTTCGACAACGGCCGCCGTGGCCGTGTGCTCCGGGGCGCCAATAACCGCCCGCTGAAATCGCTCTCTGACACGCTGAAGGGAAAACAAGGCCGCTTCCGCCAGAACTTGCTCGGAAAGCGTGTGGACTATTCCGGGCGTTCGGTCATCGTGGTCGGCCCCGAGCTCAAGCTCCACCAATGTGGTCTTCCCAAGAAAATGGCGCTCGAGCTCTTCAAGCCGTTCATCTACAACAAGCTCGAACAGGTCGGTCTCGCCACCACGATCAAGGCCGCGAAAGAAATGGTCGAAGCGCAGCGGCCCGAGGTGTGGGACTTTCTCGAAGAAGTCATCCGCGAGCATCCCGTGCTGCTCAACCGCGCCCCGACGCTCCATCGCCTCGGGATTCAGGCTTTCGAGCCCGTTCTCGTCGAAGGCAAGGCCATCCGGATCCACCCGCTCGTCTGCACCGCGTTCAACGCGGATTTCGACGGGGATCAGATGGCGGTCCACATCCCGCTCTCGCCGGAATCGCAGATCGAAGCGTCGCTCCTCATGCTGTCGTCGCGCAACATCCTGTCGCCGGCCAACGGGCAGCCGGTCGCCACCCCGACCCAGGATATGGTGCTTGGCTGTTACTACTTGACCAAGGACAAAAGGGATGCGATAGGCAAGAACCGCGCCTTCGCGTCGGTCGAAGACGTCGTCCTCGCGCTAGAGACCGGTCACGTGGAGACTCTCAGCCCGATCCGCCTCCTGTTCTCAGGGGCTTTCATAGATCTGACCGCGTCGTTCAACGACCAGGACGTTGTGCACGCCGAGGAGCTCGAGCTCGAGAACGAGATCATCGAGACCACCGTTGGCCGCGTCATCTTCAACGACGCTCTTCCGCCGGAGATTCCGTTCATCAACGGTCTGTTCCGCAAAAAGGGTCTCGGAAGCCTCGTCAACTATTGCTATCTCCGGTTCGGTGTTCCGAAGACGGTGGAGATGCTCGACTCGCTGAAGGAGCTCGGCTTCCTCTACGCGACGAAGAGCGGCATCTCGATCGGGATCGAGGACCTCGTGATCCCGAGCGAAAAGAACAAGCTCGTGTCCCAGGCTCTCGCCGACGTCAAGGAAGTCGACGACCAGTATCGTGAGGGCGCCATCACGAAGGGTGAGCGCTACAACAAGGTCATCGCGATCTGGTCGAACGTGACGGACCGTGTTGCGCACGAGATGTTCGAGGCGATGGAGCAGCAAGAGCGCGACGCGAGCGAGTTCAACCCCGTCTACATGATGGCGGATTCCGGTGCTCGCGGCTCCAAGCAGCAGATCCGTCAGCTCGCCGGCATGCGCGGTCTCATGGCCAAGCCCTCCGGTGAGATCATCGAGACGCCCATCACGAGCAACTTCCGTGAAGGGCTCACCGTGCTGCAATACTTCATCTCGACCCACGGCGCGCGCAAGGGGTTGGCCGATACCGCTCTCAAGACGGCGGATTCGGGATATCTCACGCGCCGGCTCGTTGACGTTGCCCAGGACGTGATCATCTCCGAGCACGATTGCGGCACCGTAGGCGGCATTTTCGTCAGCGCCATCGTCGAAGCCGGGGAAGTCATCGAGGAGCTACGCGACCGCATCGTCGGCCGCGTCAGCCTCGAGAAAATCAAAGACAGCTTTTCCGGTGAGACGATTGTCACGCCCGGTCAGGAGATTTCGGAAACTCTCGCCAACGACATCCAGCAAACAGGTGTCGAGCGTGTCAAGATTCGCTCGGTGCTCTCGTGCGAGTCTAGACGCGGGGTGTGCGCGCAATGTTACGGGCGCAATCTCGCGAGCGGCCGCCTCGTCGAGCTCGGCGAGGCCGTGGGTGTCATCGCGGCCCAGTCGATTGGTGAGCCCGGAACGCAGCTCACGATGCGCACCTTCCACATCGGCGGCACGGCGAGCCGGGTTGCCGAGCAGTCGACGCTCGAGTCCAAGAACAAGGGCACGATCAAGTTCGACCGTCTGACCACGGTGAAGAACAAGGAGGGCGACCTTGTGGTCATGAACCGCGCCGGGCAGATCATCCTGCACGACGACAAGGGGCGTGAACGCGAGCGCTACCCGGTCATCTATGGCGCCAAGATCAAAGTGAAGGACGGCCAGGCCATCGACGCGCACGTGACTTTCGTCGAATGGGATCCTTACACGTTCTCGATCCTCACGGAAGAGGGCGGCACGGCGCATTTCAAAGATGTCGTGCAAGGCGTCACTGTCCATGAGGAAGTGGACGAGGTTACGGGTCTGTCGATGCCGGTCATCGTGGAATCCGCGGACGAGAAACGTCAGCCCGCCATTGTCATCAGGGACGCGAAAAAGAAGGAGCTCAAGAGCTACCTCTTGCCATCCGGTGCTCATCTGATGGTCGGCGAAGGGGATGACGTTCGCCCCGGCGACGTTCTTGCCAAGATCCCGCGTGAAACCACGAAGACCAAGGACATCACGGGTGGTCTTCCTCGTGTCGTCGAGCTTTTCGAGGCGAGAAAGCCCAAAGACCCGGCGGTCATCACCGAGGTCGACGGCGTTATCCAATATGGCGGCATCGTCAAAGGCCTGCGCAAGATCACCGTCATCTCCGAGACGGGTGATGAGCGAGAATATGCCTTGCCTCGGGGCGTCCACATCAACGTGCAGGAAGGCGAGCACGTCCGCGCTGGTGAGCCTCTAATGGACGGGCCGATCAACCCGCACGACATCTTGAACGTTCTCGGTGAAGGGGCGCTCCAGGAATATCTCGTCAACGAGATCCAGGAGGTCTATCGTCTGCAGGGCGTGCTCATCAACGACAAGCACATCGAGGTCATCTCCCGACAGATGATGCGCTGGGTGAAGGTCGAAGAAGTCGGTGACACCGAGCTTCTCGTCGACGAGACCATCGACAGTTTCAAGTTCGCCGAGGCCAATGAAAAGATCCAGGCGGGAGGCGGCCGTCCGGCCACGGGGCGCCCGCTCCTCCTTGGAATCACCAAAGCTTCGCTCTCGACGGACAGCTTCATCTCAGCAGCTTCGTTCCAAGAGACGACGCGCGTGCTGACCGAGGCGAGCATCAGCGGCCGCGTGGACTATCTCCGCGGCCTCAAGGAGAACGTGATCATGGGTCGGCTCATCCCGGCGGGCACCGGGCTCGAGATCCACCGGCAGGTTGTCATCCCTGACGCGCAGCCCATGGACCGCTACCCTGAGCTTCCGGGCGACGAGCTCGACCGCGAAGTCCAATACCTGGTAGAAGGCCAACAAGAAGGGGAAGCCCCAGAAGGCCTCTAAATGGCTGCTGAGGGCGGCGCGAATGGATTGAAGAACACCGGGTAGCAGGATGCCGATAGCTGGCTGCAAACAGTGAATAGCAGCCCCGAGATGCTTGACCCGTGGCATCCATTTTGCTAGACTCGGTGGGTTGTCCTGAACACCGGTTCGCTTGGGGTTCAGGATTTCTTTTTCAGGAACGAAGGCTTTAGAAGCTGTAAGAAAGCCGGAAGAAAGCCGGAAGAAAGGAAGATCAAGGCGTTGCCGACTTTTAGTCAACTGGTTCGGAAGGGACGCAAACGTGCCGTTTCCAAGACGGACAGTCCTGCTCTGGCGGGCTGCCCACAGAAGCGAGGTGTTTGCATCCGGGTGTTTATCTCCACACCGAAGAAACCGAATTCTGCGCTCAGAAAAGTAGCCCGTGTTCGGCTCACTAACGGTATCGAAGTGACGACCTATATTCCGGGCGTCGGCCACAACCTTCAAGAACATTCGATCGTCCTCGTTCGGGGCGGCCGCGTAAAAGACTTGCCGGGTGTGCGTTACCACGTGGTGCGCGGGTCTCTCGATGCCGTCGGCGTCGAAGGACGCAAGAACGGCCGTTCCAAGTACGGAACCAAACGGCCGAAGGTGTAAGACCCATGCCCAGACGACGCGAAGTACCGAAGCGCATCCCTCAGCCGGACCCGATTTACAACAGCGGACTGGTCTCGACCTTTATCAACGTCGTGATGAAAGAAGGCAAAAAGTCTACGGCCGAGAGTATCGTTTATGGCGCGCTCAAGAAAATCGAAGCGCGCACTTCTGAGGATCCTTTGAAGGTCTTCAAAAAAGCCATAGACAACGTCAAGCCGACTCTCGAAGTAAAGAGCCGCCGCGTCGGAGGCAGTAACTACCAAGTACCTATCGAAGTGCGCCCGGAGCGAAGAACGTCTCTCTCGCTTCGTTGGCTCATAAGCTTCGCCCGCTCCCGTCCGGAGAAGACGATGGTCGACAAGCTCGCTGGCGAGCTGCTCGACGCCTCGTCTAATCGAGGTGGGGCGGTCAAGAGGCGGGAGGATACACACCGTATGGCGGAGGCCAACAAAGCTTTCGCGCATTACCGCTGGTAAAACGGTTCCTCCTAAGCTTCCAGCCAAGCATCCGCATCTTGTCAACTTTTTAGGCATGAGCGAATAGCTTTTGTATCGAGGGCGCTAGCCCTCGGCGAGAGACGAAAAAAGAAGGCGAGAAAATACGAAAGCACTCTTCCCGGTGTGTCCGGATTTCCATAAAAACCAATGCCTCGACAAGTACCACTAGAGAAGACGCGCAATATCGGCATCATGGCCCATATCGATGCCGGTAAGACGACGACGACTGAGCGCATTCTCTATTACACCGGCATCACCTACAAGCTGGGTGAAGTGCACGAAGGCACTGCGACCATGGACTGGATGGAGCAGGAGCAGGAGCGGGGTATCACGATCACATCTGCCGCCACGACCTGTTTTTGGAACGACTACCGTATCAATATTATTGATACACCCGGCCACGTGGATTTTACTGCGGAGGTCGAGCGCTCGCTGCGTGTGCTGGACGGTGCGGTAGCCGTGTTCTGCGCCGTGGGAGGTGTCGAGCCCCAGTCCGAGACGGTTTGGCGCCAAGCTAACAAGTACGGCGTGCCTCGTATCGCTTTCGTGAATAAAATGGACCGCTCGGGTGCGGATTTTTTCCATGCGGTCGGAATGATTCGCGAGCGCCTCGGCGCCAATCCCGTGCCCATTCAACTTCCGATTGGTTCGGAAGAGAATTTTCTCGGCGTCGTCGACCTCGTTCGCCAAAAGGCGCTCTTGTACAAAGATGAGACTCTTGGCGCCGAGTTCGAAGAGGCGGAGATCCCAGCCGAGCTCGCCGCGGACGCGCAGACTGCCCGTGAAAAGCTGGTTGAGGCGGCCTCCGAAGTCGACGATCACCTCATGGAGAAATATCTCGACGGCGAAGCGCTCACCGAGGACGAGCTCGTCGCGGCGATCCGCAAAGCGACCATTACACTGCGTCTCGTTCCGGTCTTGGCCGGCGCTGCTTTCAAGAACAAGGGCGTTCAGCCTCTCCTCGACGCCGTCGTCGCCTTTCTCCCGGCGCCGACGGACGTCCGCGCTATTATCGGAAGGTCGCCGGAAGACGGGTCTTCTGTTTCGCGCGCTTCATCGGACGACGCGCCGTTTTCTGCTCTGATTTTCAAGATCATGACCGACTCCTATGTCGGCCAGCTCGCTTTCTTCCGCGTCTATTCGGGCGTTCTCGAATCCGGCTCGCACGTGGTCAATGCAAGCCGCGGAAAAACCTACCGCATCGGCCGCCTTCTCAAGATGCACGCGAACAAGCGGGAGGACATCAAAGCGGTCTATGCCGGCGACATCGCCGCTGCCGTCGGACTCCGGAACGTGCAGACGGGCGACACCATCGCGGACAAGAATGCACCGGTGATCCTTGAGTCGATGCAATTTCCCGAACCGGTCATCGCTGTCGTCATCGAGCCCAAGACCAAAGCCGACCAGGAAAAGCTCGGTGTGGCGCTGGCGAAGCTCACCCAAGAAGACCCGACTTTCAAAGTCACGACGGACCCCGATACGGGACAGACGATCATCAGCGGTATGGGCGAGCTTCACCTCGAGATCATTGTCGACCGTCTGCTGCGCGAGTTCAGCGTCGCCGCGAGCGTGGGAAAACCTCAAGTCGCCTATAAAGAGACGATCCGACGGGCTTCGAAAGCCGAAGGTCGCTACGTGCGCCAAACGGGGGGCCGCGGTCAGTACGGTCACGTTCAGATCGAGATCGAGCCGAACCCTGGCAGTGGGTTCGAGTTCGTCAACAAGGTCGTCCGTGGCGCCATCCCCAAAGAGTTCATCAAGCCGACTGAAGCCGGCATCAAGGAGGCGACCGAGCAAGGGAGTCTCGCCGGTTATCCCATGGTGGATGTCAAGGTGTCGCTTCATGACGGCTCGTTCCACACCGTCGACAGCTCGGAAATAGCCTTCAAGATTGCCGGCTCGATGGCCTTCAAGAACGCCGTCAAGAAAGCGGACCCGGTGCTCTTGGAGCCGACCATGTCCGTCGAAGTGGTTGTGCCGGAGGACTATGTCGGCGAGGTCATCGCGGACCTCAATGCGCGCCGCGGCCGCATCCAGGGAATGAACCCGCGCGGAAACGTGCAAGTCATCGGCGCGCTCGTGCCGCTCGGGGAGATGTTCGGATACGCCACCGATCTTCGCTCGGCCACTCAAGGACGGGCAACTTTCACCATGCATTTTCATCAATACGAAGAAGCACCCAAGAGCGTCGGCGAGGAAGTCGTCGCCAAAGTTACGGGACGTTAGGAACGAAGGAGCACTAATTCGTCATGTCGAAAGTAAAATTCGATCGAAGTAAGCCGCATTTGAACGTTGGGACGATTGGTCACGTGGACCATGGCAAGACGACGTTGACGGCAGCCATTACGAAGGTTTTGGCGAAAGGAGCGAAGGACACGGATTTCCGGAGCTTCGATTCGATCGACAACGCACCGGAAGAAAGAGAGCGCGGCATCACGATCGCGACGGCGCATGTGGAGTACTCGACGGAGAACCGTCACTATGCGCATGTGGACTGCCCCGGTCACGCGGATTACGTGAAGAACATGATCACGGGCGCCGCGCAAATGGATGGCGCGATAGTGGTTGTATCTGCGGCGGATGGACCGATGCCGCAGACGCGAGAGCACATATTGTTGGCGCGTCAGGTGGGAGTACCATACATCGTGGTTTTCCTGAACAAGGTTGACATGGTGGACGACCCGGAGCTGCTGGATTTGGTTGAGCTGGAAGTGCAAGAGCTTCTGTCGCAATACGAGTTTCCCGGCGACGACATTCCGTTCATCCGGGGCAGCGCGTTGAAAGCGCTCGAAGGGGATTCGGAAGATGACGCGAAGCCGATCCACGAGCTGATGAAGGCGCTGGACGAGTACATCCCGCTACCGGAGCGTGACGTGGACAAGCCATTCCTGATGCCGATCGAGGACGTGTTCTCGATTTCAGGACGGGGGACGGTGGTGACGGGCCGTATCGAGCGCGGGATAGTGAAAGTGAGCGAAGAGATCGAGATCGTGGGCATCAGCGAGACGCGCAAGAAAGTAGTGACGGGCGTCGAGATGTTCAAGAAGCTTCTTGACGAAGGCCAGGCGGGGGACAATGTGGGCGTGCTTCTTCGGGGAACAGAGCGTAGCGACGTGGCGCGCGGGATGGTGCTGGCGAAGCCGGGCTCGATCACGCCGCACACGAAGTTCCAGGGTGAGGTCTATGTGTTGTCGAAGGAAGAGGGCGGTCGCCACACGCCGTTTTTCAACGGCTACCGTCCGCAGTTCTACTTCCGGACGACGGATGTAACGGGCTCGGCGACGCTGAACAAAGGTGTCGAGATGGTGATGCCCGGGGACAACACCGCGCTGACGATCACGCTTGGCACGCCGATCGCGCTCGAGAAGGGCCTGCGCTTCGCTATCCGGGAAGGCGGACGCACCGTCGGCGCCGGCACCGTGACTGACGTCATTGAGTAAGACGGAGCAAGACGGAGCAAGAAAAGAGTGAAGATATGGCTGTGATTAGCGAAAAGATCCGAATCCGGTTGAAGGCCTATGACTATCGGATTCTCGACCAGTCGACCCACGAAATCGTCGAGACCGCGAAGCGGACAGGCGCGCGTATCGCCGGACCCATTCCGCTGCCGACGATCAAGAACAAGTGGACGGTATTACGATCCCCTCACGTGGATAAGAAGTCACGCGAGCAATTCGAGATCCGTACCCATAAGAGACTTTTGGACATCTTCGAGCCAACGCCTCAAACCGTGGACGCCCTCATGCGACTGGATCTTCCCGCAGGCGTCGACGTCGAAATCAAGGCGTTCGGCAAGGAGCACTCTAAATGATGACCGTAATTCGATGCGGCATTCAGCATTCAGCATTCAGGGTTTGGACTGGGATGCGGTGCTGACTACTGAATGCTGAATGCTGGATGCTGATCATGAATTCATTGATAGGACGAAAGCTCGGAATGACGCAGCGTTTTGCTGAGGACGGCAAAGTCATCCCGCTCACTGTTATCAAGGCCGGGCCTTGTGTTGTCGTGCAGCGGAAGACGGAAGCACGGGACGGTTACGACGCGGTGCAGCTCGGTTTCGTCGAAGCGGGGCGGAAATACAAAGCCAACAAACCGACCGAGAAGCATTTCAAGAATGCCGGCGTGGCGCCTTGCCGCGTGCTTCGTGAGTTTGCGCTTGGTGACGGGGATGCGCCCAAAGTTGGCGCGTCGATCAAAGTTTCGGTCTTTGCCGCATCCGACCAGGTGCAGGTGAGCGGTGTGAGCAAGGGCAAGGGTTTCGCGGGCGTCATGAAACGCCATGGCTTTGGTGGCGGCAAGGCGACCCACGGCTCTATGCATCATCGCGCTCCCGGCTCTATTGGCCAGTCGGCCTATCCCTCTCGTGTTATGCGTGGCATGCGCGGCCCGGGGCATATGGGCCAAGACCGGGTCACGGTCAAGAACCTCGAAGTCGTCGAAGTCATCGAAGACGAAGATCTCCTGCTCGTCAAGGGCGCGATACCGGGCGCCAACGGAACCTATGTGGAGATCGTCAAAACGCGATCGGCGAAGGGACGAAACGATGCCTAGCGTTCCCATGGTGGATGTCGCTGCCGGTTCTCGCACCGAGAAAGCGCTGAGTGACGCGGTCTTCGGCGTCAAGCCCAACCGGCACCTCTTGTACGAAGCGGTCAAACATTACCGCGCGGCGCGCCATCGCGGCACCCATGCCACGAAGACTCGCGCCGATGTGCGCGGTGGCGGCGCCAAACCCTGGCGCCAGAAAGGCACTGGACGTGCCCGTGTCGGCTCAGCGCGCAATCCGCTCTGGCGCAAAGGCGGTACGACTTTTGGACCCCATCCCCGCGACTACAGCTACAAGCTCAATGCGAAAGTCCAGCTCGGCGCGCTCCGCTCGGCGCTCTCGCTCCGGGTCAAAGAGGAAGGCCTGACGGTCGTGAACGAGCTGGCGCTAGAAAAGCCGAGCACGAAGACGCTGAAAGCCGAGCTCGAGAAGCTCGGCGCTCTACCGGGCCGAGTGCTCATCGTGGATCAGAAACCGAGCGACGCTCTCTATTTGTCGGCGCGCAACATGCGTGGCGTCGAAGTGCGCTCGACGCAAGCACTTCACACCTATGACGTGCTCGAGGCTCGCACCGTCCTCCTCTCCGAAGAGGCGGCCGCGAGTCTGGAAGAGAGGTTGTCGCGATGAACATGCACGATGTCATCGTCGGGCCCCTCATCACCGAAAAAGCGACCCTTTTGAAGGACGACTACCGGACACTTTGCTTTCGGGTCGCTGTCGATGCGAACAAGACCGAGATCAGAGGCGCTGTCGAGAAGCTTTTTGGCGTCAAAGTAAAGTCGGTGCGCACGGTACGGATGAGCGGGAAGCTGAAGCGCTATGGCCGCTTCGAAGGTAAGCGCTCCAATTGGAAGAAAGCTTTCGTGACGTTGCGAGAGGGCGAAAAGATGATCGAGTTCTTCGAGGGGGTCTGATAGGGACATGGCAATCAAGAAGTTCAGCCCCACATCTCCCGGACGACGCTTCTACACGGTCCAGAGCTTCGACGAGCTGACCGAGAGGAAGCCGCTCAAGTCTCTCACCGAGCCCAAGAAGCAATGGGGCGGCCGAAACAGCACCGGCCGTATCACCGTGCGCTTTCGCGGCGGCGGTCACAAGCGCCGCTACCGAGTCATTGACTTCAAGCGGAACAAAGTCGACATTCCCGGCAAGGTCGCGTCGGTCGAATACGACCCGAACCGCTCGGCCCGCATCGCGCGCATCCACTATGTCGATGGCGAGAAGGCCTACATCATCCATCCTGTCGGTTTGAATGTCGGCGACACCGTCGTGAGCAGCACCAGCGCTGATATCCTTCCCGGGAACTGCTTACCGCTCGAGAACATGCCGCTCGGAACGGTGGTTCATAACATCGAGCTCAGGCCCGGCAAAGGTGGCCAGATGGCTCGCAGTGCCGGCGCCAGCGCACAGCTGGTGGCGAAGGAAGGCAAATATGCGCAGCTGCGGCTCCCGTCGGGTGAAATCCGGATCGTGCACAAGAAGTGCCGTGCCACCGTGGGCCAGGTCGGCAATATCGAGCACGAGCGGGTCACCATTGGCAAGGCGGGCCGGAACCGTTGGTTGGGCCGCCGCCCTCACAATCGGGGCGTGACGATGAACCCGGTCGACCATCCGCATGGCGGCGGCGAGGGCAGCACCGCCGGAGGGCGTCACCCTGTGACGCCATGGGGTGTCCCGACCAAGGGTTACAAGACGCGGAACAATAAGCGCACGAACAAGTTCATCGTTCGCCGGCGCGGCAAGAAACGAGGCTAGAGAGCTATGGCGAGATCACTCAAAAAAGGGCCTTTCTTGGACGACAGCTTGCTCAACAAGGTCGACATCATGAACGACGCGGGAGAGAAGAAGGTCTTGAAAACCTGGTCGCGCAGGTCGACTATCATCCCCGAAATGGTGGGACACACGATCGCCGTTCACAATGGCAAGAAGTTCATCCCTGTCTATATCACGGAAAATATGGTCGGGCACAAGCTCGGGGAGTTTTCCCCGACCCGCACCTTCCGGGGTCACACGACAAAGACGGACAAAGCTTCGAGGATGCGCTAGGCGCTAGAGCGTTGAATAGGACCGGAGACTGAAAAGATGGTTGAAGCAAGGGCAACCGCCAAACACGTTCGAGGCTCACCGTCGAAAGCGCGCCTCGTCATCGATCTCATCCGCGGCAAGAAAGCTGCCGACGCGTTGTCCATTTTGCGGAACACGAACAAGCGCGTGTGCCGACCGCTCGAGAAGGTGCTTCGCTCCGCGATAGCCAACGCGCAGCAGAAGGCCGTCGAAGAGGCCAAGCGGATCGACGAGGATGATCTCGTCGTGAGCAAGGCTTATGCCGACTCAGGGCCGACGCTCAAACGAGTCCGTCCCGCGCCGATGGGGCGTGCTTTCAGAATCGTGCATCGCACGTCGCACTTGACGATCGTAGTTTCGGAACAGGAAGAGAGCTGATCAATGGGACAAAAAGTCCATCCATACGGGTTTCGGCTCGGCTATAACAAGACGTGGCGCTCGCGGTGGTATGCCGAGCGTGACTACGGAAAGCTCCTCCATGAGGACTTGAAGCTGAAACGCCAGCTCAAGAAGCGCTTTTCGCACGCGGGTGTGTCTCGAGTCGAGATCGAACGTGCCGCGAACAAGCTCAAAATCAATATCCACACCTCGCGCCCCGGGATCATCATCGGACGCAAAGGCACCGAGGTCGACAAGCTCAAGCAGGAAATCCAGGCGACGACCCAGCGCGAGGTCTATATCAATATCATCGAGGTCGCCAGGCCCGAGCTCGACGCGCAGCTCGTCGCCGAGTCCATTGCTCTGCAGCTCGAAAAGCGCATCGCCTTCCGCCGCGCGATGCGCAAGGCCATTGATGCCACGATGCGCTTCGGCGCCAAGGGCGTGCGCGTGCGCTGTGCTGGCCGGTTGAACGGCGCCGAGATCGCGCGCTCGGAGTGGTACCTGCTCGGGCAAGTCCCGCTGCACACGCTGCGCGCGGATATCGATTATGGATTCGCGGAAGCTTTCACGACTTATGGCCAGATCGGCATCAAGTGCTGGATCTACAAAGGCGAGTCGCTTCCCCTGGGCCCTGCGCTTCGCGAGGAGTCGGGTGATCGCTCGCGCTCACGCAGACCGGAGTAATTCGTCATGTTGATGCCGAAGAAAGTCAAACACCGTAAAGTCCAAAGGGGCCGAATGAAGGGCAAGGCTTGGAAAGGCCACACGGTGTCCTTCGGCGATTACGGTCTCAAAGTGATGGAGCCCGGATGGATCACGGATCGCCAAATCGAGGCCGCTCGGGTCGCGATAACGCGTTTCGTCAAAAGGACCGGCCGCGTCTGGATTCGAATCTTTCCCGACAAGCCCGTCACCAAGAAGCCGCAAGAAACACGCATGGGTAAAGGTAAAGGCAGCCCGGAGCTCTGGGTGGCGGTGGTGAAGCCCGGACGGATTCTCTACGAAATGGAAGGGGTTCCTGCCGAGACCGCGCGCGAAGCGATGCGGCTCGCGGGACACAAGCTTCCGCTCAAAACCAAGTTCGTCACCCGTTTCGAGGAGGGTTGATTCCGTGAAGATCGAAAAGGTTCGGGAGCTCAGCGAGGATGAGTTGAGGGACAAAGTCACCGATTTAGCTGAGGAAATCTTCCGCACCAGGCTTCAGAAAGAGACCGGTCAGTTGGATCAAATGGGGAAAGTCCGTGAGTTGCGGCGAGATCTCGCCCGAGTGAAGACGGTGCTGCGTCAAATGGAGCTCGCGACGAGCCGTAGTTAGGCAGAGTAGAGCCTTGTGAGCCTGATGAGCCTGATGAAAACGAGGAGCACGAGATGCCCAAAGTAACGAAAGTAGGCGTGGTCAAGAGCAACAAGATGGACAAAACCGCGGTGGTGAGCGTCGAGCGTTTGGTTCGCCATCCGCTCTATACGCGCGCGTTCAAGAAGACGTCCAATTTCACCATTCATGACGAAGCGAACAAGTGCCAGATCGGGGACCGGGTGAAGATCGTGGAGTGCCGCCCGATCTCCAAGCGCAAGCGCTGGAGGCTCGTTGAAATTTTGGTATCGCCGGCCGAGCGTGAGGCCCAGCCGGCGGCCTCGGCGAGATCTAGTGCTCAGGCCCAAGCGGTTGACGATGCGAAGTAGTTGACGACAGGGAACGAACTATGATTCAGATGCAAACGGTCCTCGAAGTGACCGACAATTCGGGGGCCAAGAAAATCCTCTGTATCCAGCCAAGAGGTGGCGGAGTCGGGCGAATCGCTCATCTTGGCGACGTGATCACGGCGTCGGTCAAGGAAGCGACGCCGGAAAGTCCGATCAAGAAGGGGACGGTTGTGAAAGCGGTGATCGTGCGGACCCGCAAGGAGCAGCGCCGCAAGGACGGCACTTATATCCGCTTCGACAACAACGCCGCCGTTATTATTAATGACCAGAACGAACCGCTCGGAACGCGGGTGTTCGGGCCAGTGGCTCGGGAGCTTCGTGAGAAAAAATTCATGAAGATCGTGTCCCTGGCGCCAGAGGTTCTTTGAAGTGGCCAATAAACTCAGTATTCGAAAGAACGATCAGGTCGAAGTCATATCTGGTCGGGATCGCGGCAAGCGGGGCAAAGTTCTGCGTGTTATCCCGGCTCGAGCCCGTGCCATCGTCGAGCGCGTGAGCATGATCAAGCGTCACACGCGGCCCAATCCCCAGCAGAACGTCAAAGGTGGCGTCGTTGAGCGCGAATCGGCGATCGATATGAGCAACCTCATGATCGTCTGTCCGGAATGCGACAAAAAGACGCGAACGCGCAGGAAGACGCTCACCGATGGCCGCAAAGTGCGCATCTGCGCCGCTTGTGAGGGAGTCATCGACAAATGAGCCGTCTCGAAAAGACCTATCACGAGAGCATTCGTCCGCAGCTGATGAAAGACCTCGCCATCACCAACATTTGGGCGGTGCCGCGCATGACCAAAGTCGTCGTGAACATGGGTGTTGGCGAGGCTTCGGCGAACATCAAGCTTCTCGACGCCGCGATGAACGAGATGGGGGCCGTGACGGGCCAGCGCCCAGTCATGCGGCGCGCGAAGAAGTCGATCGCAGCTTTCAAGATCCGGGAAGGCCAGCCGGTTGGAGCTTGCGTCACGCTACGCGGCAAGCGCATGTACGAGTTCATCGACCGGCTCGTCAATATAGCACTTCCCCGTGTTCGGGATTTCAGGGGTGTGCCCACGAAATCCTTCGACGGCCGCGGGAATTACACGATGGGACTCGAAGACCAGCTCATCTTTCCGGAGATCGATTACGCGAAGGTCGATCAGACCCGGGGGATGAACATCACCTTCGTCACGACTTCGGGAAATGACGAGGGCGCCAAACGGCTACTCGAGCTCATGGGCATGCCGTTCCGTCGCCCCGGACAGTAAGGAACGTATTTCGATGGGCATCCAGCATTCAGGCAGCATTCAGGCAGCATTCAGGTAGCCCTAGTTCGAGGGAGAGTTTATTTTGGCTAAACAATCTTCGATTGCGAAGTCGCTGCGCAAGCCCAAGTTCAAGGTGCGGCAGCACAACCGATGCAATAGTTGCGGTCGGCCGCGAGGCTATCTGAGAAAGTTTCGTTTGTGCCGTCTGTGCTTCCGCAAGCTCGCTCTGGCGGGAGAGATTCCCGGCCTCGTGAAGTCGAGCTGGTGAGGAGGAACAAGGCATTATGATGACCGACCCGATTGCCGACATGCTCACGAGGATCAGAAACGGCGTCTCCGCGCGGCTCACCAAAGTGGATATCCCGTCGTCGAAGCTCAAGATCGAGCTGGCGCGTATTCTCAAAGAAGAAGGCTACATTCAGAATTACAAGGGCATCGAGGACGACAAGCATGGAACCTTGCGCGTTTTCCTTCGCCGTATTGCGGACGGGTCCGAGGTGGTTCAAGGCCTCAAGCGGGTATCCCGGCCGGGCTGCCGCATTTACGTGCCCAAGGACAAGATCCCCAAAGTGCAAGGGGGACTGGGTATCAATATTTTATCGACGTCTAGAGGACTCATGACGGGCCGCCAGGCAGTTCGCGAAGGCGTGGGCGGCGAGATTCTCTGCAACGTTTGGTGATAAACGAGGATTTGAAGGATGTCTCGAATAGGCGCTAAACCCATCCCGATACCGAGCGGGGTCAAGATTGAAGTCGATGGACGCACGGTTCGCGTCGAGGGCCCGAAAGGCAAGCTGACCACTACGCTTCCAATCGGGATCCAGGCACAACAGGGGGACGGCATTTTGAAAGCCGTCCGCGAGAGCGAGACCGACGAGCTCAAAGCTTTTTGGGGGCTCTCTCGAAGCCTTCTCGCCAACGCCGTGAACGGTGTCGCGGTAGGCTTCTTCAAAGAGCTCGATATCGTGGGCATCGGCTATCGTGGTCAAGTGGAAGGCAGGACGGTCAACTTTTCGCTGGGCTACTCGCATCCGGTCGTGTACGCGATTCCCGAGGGGATCGACATCAAGATCGACAAGAATACCCATATCGTCGTCTCCGGCGCGGACAAGCAGTTAGTCGGGCAGACGGCCGCCACTATACGTGGCTTCAGAAAACCCGACCCGTACAAGCAAAAGGGTATCCGCTACACGGGCGAGCACCTCAAGAAGAAAGCCGGAAAAACCGGAGTTACCTAAAGCGTCATGAGAGTTCAAAACACATCGCAAGCAAGAAAGCGCGTTCATCTTCGCGTCCGGAAAAAAGTCATCGGAACGGGGGCCCGCCCTCGCCTCGCGGTTTATCGCAGCGCGAAACACATCTACGCTCAGGCGATCGACGACGGAAATGGTCGAACCCTGGCCGCGGCGAGCAGTCGGGAAAAGGATGTCTCGGGCGTCGGCAACGTCAAAAGTTCCGCGACAATCGGCAAGCTCGTCGCCGAGCGCCTTCGCGAGAAAGGTATCGAGAGTGTCGTCTTCGATCGAGGCGGCTTCAAATATCACGGACGCGTGAAAGCGCTCGCGGACGCCGCCCGAAAAGCCGGGCTCAAGTTCTGAGGAAATAAGGAAGGTTCATGTTACGAAAAACAGTCGATGCCAGCCAACTCGACCTCAAAGACCAAGTCGTCAGCATCAACCGCGTCACGAAAGTCGTCAAGGGAGGAAAAAACCTCTCTTTCAGCGCGCTCATCGTCGTGGGTGACGGCAATGGCCATGTGGGCTTTGGCCTCGGAAAGGCCAAAGAGGTTCCTTCGGCCATCCGCAAGGGGATCGAGATCGCCAAGAAAACTTTGGTCCGCGTGCCGCTTACGGGCGGCACCATTCCGCATCAGGTGATGGGCGTTTTCGGCGCGGGCCGTGTCTTGCTCAAGCCCGCCACCGAGGGCACGGGCGTCATCGCGGGTGGCGCGGTGCGTGCGGTCGTGGAAGCGGCCGGCATCCGGGACATTCTCACGAAGTCTCTCGGTACCGCCAATCCGCAAAACGTGGTCAAGGCCACCATGACCGGGCTCAGTGAGCTTCGGAGCGCCGAAGACGTGGCGCGCCTGCGTGGCAAGGACGTGTCCGAGATCATAGGTTAAATCGATGTCTGACGAACAACCAGAAGCGAAGCCAGAGACCGTGAAGCCAGAGGCTGTGAAGCCAGAGACCATGAAGAAGAAGACGTCCCCGAGGAAAACGTCAAAGAAGAAGGCGTCAAAAAAAGGCATCCTGAAGCTGAAGCTCGTCAAGAGCTTAATCGGCTCGACGAAGCGGCAACGAGAGACCGTGAAGGGTCTAGGGCTACGGAAGATTCGTCACAGCGTCGAGCGGCAGGACACACCGGAAATCCGCGGGATGGTGACCAAGGTTCTCCATCTCCTCGAAGTCGAAAAATCATAGAAGCACTAATCATTCGTAAATAGCAAAGAAAACTGGAACCGAAAATGAGTCTAGAATCGCTCAAGCCCGCAGCGGGTGCACTCAAATCGAAGCGGCGCATCGGTCGAGGTCCGGGATCAGGGCGGGGCAAGACCGCGGGCCGAGGTCACAAGGGCGCCAAGTCGCGCTCCGGCTACTCTCGGCGCCGTGGTTTCGAAGGCGGACAGATGCCCCTTATCCGCCGCGTGCCGAAGCGAGGGTTCACCAACATTTTCAAGAAGCATATCGAGACGGTGAACGTGCGCGACTTGAATCGCCTGCCTGAGGGTTCGGTGGTGACACCGGAGCTTCTCGTGCAGCAGCGGTTCATTCGGAAGCGTTACGACGGCGTGAAGGTGCTCGGAAACGGTGAGCTCGAGACGAAGCTCGTCGTCCAAGCCCACGCCTTCAGTGAGGCCGCGAAGACCAAAATCGAAGCAGCCGGTGGGCGTGTCGAGGAGCTCGAGGCGTGATCGAGAGCCTTAAGAACATATTCAAAATTCCGGAACTGAGGAACCGTGTTCTGTTCACTCTGGGAATGCTCGCGATTTACCGGCTGGGAAATCATATTCCGACGCCCGGTGTCGATGCGCGCGCGCTCACGGATTTCTTCGAACAGAATAAAGGAACGTGGTTCGGTTTCGTGGATATGTTCTCTGGCGGGAACCTCTCTAAGGTGACCGTTTTCGCGCTCGGCATCATGCCGTATATCAGCGCTTCGATCATCTTGCAGCTCTTGACCGTCGTTTGGCCTTATCTGGAAAAACTGTCGAAGGAAGGCGAGCTCGGACGGAAGAAGATCACGCAATATACGCGCTACGGCACCGTCCTCCTTGCCGTCATTCAGTCCGGCGGGATCGCTGCGTTCCTACAAAACACGGAGCTCACGGGCGGTCTCACGCTCGTCGCCAATCCCGGGCTTGCTTTCACGTTGATGACCGTGCTCACGCTCACGGCGGGCACCGTCTTCATCATGTGGCTTGGTGAGCAGATCACCGAGCGCGGCATCGGCAACGGCATGTCGCTTCTGATCTTCGCCGGTATCGTGGTCGGCTTCCCGGCGGGCATCATCACCACGCTCGGGAACGTATCGACGGGCCAACAATCCGTCTTCCAGATCATCTTGCTCACTGCCTTCATGGTCGCCGTCGTGGGCTTCATCGTTTATGTCGAGCGTGCCCAGCGGCGCATTCCGGTCCAATATGCGAAGCGCGTCGTCGGCCGGAAGATGTATCAAGGGCAATCCACCCATCTGCCGCTCAAAGTGAACACGGGCGGCGTCATCCCGGTGATTTTCGCGAGCTCCATCATCGCGCTGCCTCAGACCATCGCATCCATGTTTCCGAACAGCATCTGGATGACGAATATTGCCCAGCAGCTCGCTTGGGGCATGCCGCTCTATACGCTCCTCTACGTCACGGCGATCATGTTTTTCTGCTATTTCTACACCGCCATTATCTTCAATCCCGATGATGTCGCCGACAACATGAGAAAATTCGGCGGCTACGTCCCCGGCATCCGACCCGGCAAGCGCACTGCCGAATATATCGATAATATTCTCACGCGTTTGACCTTTGGCGGCGCCGTCTATTTGGCGGCGGTCTCGGTGCTTCCCGAGTTCATGATCGCCGGTTTCCGCGTGGCGCCGATTCCTATCATCGGACCTTTTCTCGACGGCATCTTGCCGACTTGGATTACGGAGGGTCTCGGCGTAACTTTCTATTTCGGCGGCACGTCCCTTCTCATCATCGTCGGCGTGGCCATGGACACCGTTCAGCAGATCGAAAGCCAGCTCATCATGCGGCACTATGGCGGGTTCATGAAACGTGGTCGGGTCCGAGGACGCCGAGGCTAGGCGATAGTCATGATACGTCTGATACTTTTGGGCCCACCGGGAGCGGGCAAAGGCACGCAGGCGGCGCGCTTGGCCACCGAGCTCGGGATTCCCCATATCTCCACGGGCGTCATCTTGCGCGATGCGGCTCGGGCGGGGACGGAGCTCGGGCGGAAGGCCAAAGAGATCATGGATCGCGGCCAGCTCGTGGGTGACGACGTGATGCTCGGGATTATTCGTGAGCGACTCGCGGAAGATGATTGCGGGTCTGGGTTCATCCTGGACGGCTTTCCCCGGACTATCCCGCAAGCGGAAGGGCTCGACGCGCTCCTGAGCGAAGTGAAGACGCCGCCTTTGGCCACCGCCAATCTCGAGCTCGATGAAGACGAGCTCCGGCGGCGGATTGCGGGCCGGCGCGGCGAAGATCGACGTTCGGATGACAGTGAAGAGACCATGCTCAACCGCTTCCATGTCTATCAAGAGCAGACGGCACCCCTTTTGGACTATTATAGGGGCAGGGTTTCGGCCATCGACGGCCGGGGCACGATCGACGAAGTTTTCGAGAGACTCACGAGCCTTCTCCCCTCGATGAAGGAGCGCGCGTGATTCGTCGTCGCTCTGACAAAGAGCTCGAAAAGATGCACGTGGCGAACGCCATCGTGTTGCACACACTTGAGCTCTTGAAGACGGCGCTCGAGCCGGGCATCACGACGGCGGAGCTCGACCGCATCGCGGCGAATGCGCTTGCGCGCGAGGGCGCCAAAGCGGCGTTCAAAGGCTATCGGGGTTTTCCCGCATCGCTTTGCGTTTCGGTCAACGATGAGGTTGTGCACGGGATACCGTCGGAGAAGAAGGTTCTCGCCGAAGGTGACATCGTGAGCTTGGATCTGGGTTCAATCGTGGATGGCTATTATGGCGACAACGCCATGACCGTGGGTGTCGGAGCTATTTCGGAGCGGTATTCGAGGCTTCTCACCGTAGCCGAGCAAGCGATGTTCAAAGGAATCGAAGCCATGGAGCCTGGCAACCATATTTCGGATATCGGCTACGCGGTGCAAAGCCATGTCGAGCGCCACGGCTATTCGGTGGTACGCGAGTTCGTGGGCCACGGCATCGGCCGGGCGCTTCACGAGGATCCACCGGTGCCGAACTACGTACAAGCGGGCCGCGACCCGCGTTTGAAAAAGGGGATGTGCCTCGCGATCGAGCCGATGGTCAATAGCGGCCAGAGTCATGTGAAGACTTTGGCAGATAAGTGGACGGTCGTGACTGTTGATGGCGGCTTTTCCGCTCACTTCGAGCGCTCGGTGGCCATCACCGATTCGGGTCCGTGGATTCTCGCGGAGCCCAGGCGAGTTTATTCCGAGGGGGCTAGTATTGCCTAAAGAAGATGCCATTGAAGTCTCGGCAACCGTGCTCGAGCCGCTTCCGAACGCGATGTTCAAAGTCGAGCTGGACAATAAGCATAAAGTTCTCGCGCATGTCTCGGGGAAGATGCGGAAGCATTTCATCCGTATCCTTCCCGGCGACAAGGTTCTGGTAGAGCTTTCGCCCTACGACCTGACGCGAGGTCGCATCGTCTATCGATATAAGTGAGTCTGAAAAGGAAGCCATCATGAAAGTCAGAGCCTCCGTCAAGCGCTTTTGCACGAAATGCAAAATTGTTCGTCGTAACCGTGTTGTGCGGGTGATTTGTGTCAACCCCAAGCACAAACAACGACAGGGTTGAGTTAGGTAACTAAAGGAGAAGCAGCGTGGCGCGTATAGCCGGAGTGGATTTACCGCGAGAAAAACGGATCGCCATTGGCTTGACCCATATTTATGGTATCGGCCACGTCCGGTCTGCCAGGATTCTCGCCAAGGCGGGGATCGAGCCCGCGACTCGCGTCAAAGAGTTGACCGAGCAGCAAGTCAGCCAGATCAGCAGGACAATCGACGACGAAGGTGGTGTCGAGGGTGATCTGCGCAAGGAAGTCTCGATGAACATCAAGCGATTGATGGATATAGGCGCGTATCGCGGTCTTCGTCATCGCCGCGGTCTTCCGGCGCGCGGGCAGCGCACTAGCACCAATGCCAGGACGCGCAAAGGGCCGAAGCGTGGCCAAATGAGAAAGAGGTAGGCACGTCATGGCGAAGAAGAAGAAGAAAAAAGACGACAAGAAGGGCAAGCGCAAGAGCTTCAAGAAGAAGGAAAAACGCACCCTCTTGAGCGGCATCGCCCATATTCAAGCGACCTTCAACAACACGCACGTGACCGTCTCCGACATGGAAGGCAATGTCGTGGCTTGGGCGAGTGCGGGCGGCATGGGTTTCAAAGGCTCGCGCAAAGGCACGCCTTTCGCGGCGCAGCAGGCCGGGAGCCAGGTAGCTCAAGCGGTGAGGTCCATGGGATGCAAGAGCTTGGAGGTTCGGGTGAAAGGGCCCGGCTCCGGCCGCGAATCCGCCATCCGCGCGCTTCAAGCGGCAGGAATCGTAGTCAAGTCCATCCGTGACGTGACCCCGATCCCGCATAATGGCTGCCGCCCACCCAAGCGGCGCCGGGTGTGAGACATGAATCAAATGAACGCTGAATGCCGAGAGCCGAGCGCTTCCGGCCGGGAGGACACTATTGGCTAGGTATCGCGGTCCAGTTTGCCGGCTTTGCCGGCGCGAAGGGATGAAGCTCTTCCTGAAAGGGGAGCGTTGCTTCGGCCCGAAATGCGCCATCGAAAAGAGGAACTTCGCTCCGGGCGCTCACGGCAAGTCTCGCCGAGCGCGCATCCAGGGTTATGGGCTCCAACTGCGAGAAAAGCAGAAGGTCAAAAGGACCTATGGGCTGCTCGAGAAGCAATTCCGGCTCTATTTCGAGCGCGCCGAGCGCACGCGCGGCATCACGGGAGAGATTTTGTTGCAATCGCTCGAGCGGCGACTCGACAACACGGTCTATCGGCTCGGCTTTGCCACGTCGCGGCCCCAAGCGCGTCTGCTCGTTCGCCACGGTCACGTACGTGTCGGTGACCGACGGGTCAACATCCCGTCTTTTGCCGTGCGCGAAGGCGACCTCGTTTCCATCAGCCCGAAATATGCACAACACCATCAGTTCCTGCACGCCGCCGAAGTGGTCAAGAGCCGCGGCGTGCCCAAGTGGTTGGAGCTCAACGAAGAAGGTACAACAGGCAGAATCGCGGCGCTTCCCGCTCGTGATGACCTCGAGCTCTCATTTCAAGAACAGCTCATCGTCGAGCTCTATTCAAAGTAAGTCTTTACGCGACCAGAGGAGGTCTTTCGAACGTATGCTCTGGACAGGATTTCAAAAGCCCAAGCGGCTCGAAGTAGATCATTCTACCCTTACCCCAAAATTCGGCCGGTTCTACGCGCAGCCATTCGAACGTGGTTTCGGAACCACGATCGGAAACGCACTCAGGCGCGTGCTCCTGTCGTCCATCGAAGGTGCGGCCATCACGGCGGTGAAGATCGATGGCGTGCTCCACGAGTTCTCCCCGATTCCGGGAGCGCTCGAGGACTCGACCGAGATCATCCTGAACTTGAAACGCATCCCCTTCAAGCTGCGCACGCCCGGGCCGAGGACGGTGACGCTTCAAGCCCAGGGCGAAGGCGTCGTGAAGTCGGGCGATATCGATCTTCCGTCAGATGTCGAAATTCTCGATTCGGACATCCCGATCGCGAACTTGTCCGCGTCGGGAAAGCTCGGTATCGAGATGCGCCTCAACGACGGCAGGGGTTATGTTTCGGCCGACAAGAATTTCGAAGAGGACCTTTCGATCGGTTATATCCCGCTCGACTCCGTCCATCCGCCCGTCAAGAAGGTGAACTATGTCGTCGAGGCTGCTCGCGTGGGCCAAGCCACCGATTACGACAAGTTGACCCTGGATGTTTGGACGAATGGCTGTGTGACGCCGCAGGACGCGGTCGGCCTCGCGTCGAAGCTCATCAGGGACCACTTGAGCATCTTCGTAAACTTCGAGGAAGAAATTGCGGTGGACGAGACCGTGACCGAGACCGCGCGCGACGCGATCGTGGAACATCTGAACCGCAGCGTCGACGAGCTCGAGCTTTCCGTCCGCTCGTATAACTGCTTGAAGAATGCGGATATCAAGACAATCGGTGAGCTCGTGACCAAATCGGAAGCAGAAATGCTGAAGACCAAAAATTTCGGGCGCAAGTCCCTCAATGAGATCAAAGAGATTCTGGGAACGATGGGGCTTTCGCTGGGGATGAGAATCGAGACATGAGACATCGCGTCGCTCATCGCAAGCTCAGCCGCACTTCCGAGCATCGGCTGAGCTTGCTGCGCAACTTGGCGTCATCCTTGATCAAACACGAGCGTGTTCGCACCACCGAAGCCAAAGCGAAGGAGCTACGGCCTTTCGTGGAAAAGCTCGTGACGCTTGGAAAAAGGGATTCGCTCCATGCCCGTCGCCGGGCGCTGTCCATCCTGCCTCACAAAGACGTAGTGCGTCGGCTCTTCGGTGAGATCTCGCCGCGCTTTTCCGAGCGCCCGGGCGGCTATACCCGCATCTTGAAGCTCGGTCCGCGCAGCGGCGACGGTGCGCCGATGGCGTTCATCGAGTTCGTGGACTTCGTCTTCAAGGGCGGCGATGGGGCACCCGCGGCTCCACCCGAAGCGAAGAAGAAAAAGTCGAAGGCCAAGGACGAGCCTGAGGAAGTCGAAGCGTCGACCGAAGTCGAAGAGGACACTGACGAAGAGGACGACGACGCTGACGACGACGAGAAGGATTCCAAGTAGATACGCGTCGATAGCAAGAAACGGCCCGGAGAGTCGGTAGACTGTCCGGGCCTTTTGATTTTGCGAGGTGGGGACAAGAAAGAAGCCTATTAGTCAGGCTTTTGCTTCTTGTTCCGCTTTGCGTTCCGCGACGATCTTCTGAATCTGGTGCGCGGGCACTTCCTCGTAATGGGAGAACTCCATGTGGAAGGCGCCGCGCCCGCCCGTCATCGACGTCAGAGCGGGCTCGTAGCTCAACATCTCCGCCATGGGCACCTGCGCTTTGATGGAGGTGGCATTGCCTTTCGTGTCCATCCCCTGTGTGCGCCCACGGCGGGAGTTGAGGTCGCCCATCACATCTCCGGTACTCTCCTCCGGGACGGTGATTTCCACATCCATGATGGGCTCGAGAAGCGTTGGCTTGCATTTCTGCATGGCTTCTTTGAACGCCATCGAGCCTGCGATCTTGAAGGCCATTTCGGAAGAATCCACCGCGTGGTGTTTTCCGTCGAAAACAGTGGCCTTGAAATCGACCATTGGATAGCCGGCGAGATAACCTTTGAGCCGCGCTTGTTGAATGCCTTTTTCTACTGCGGGGATGAACTGCCTTGGGATGGAGCCTCCAAAGACTTCGTTGCCGAATTGGAAGTCGGCTCCGGATTCGAGGGGCTCGAAGCGCACGTGGCAATCGGCGAACTGGCCGTGGCCGCCCGTTTGTTTCTTGTGCCGCGCATGGGCCTCGGCTATCCCTTTGATGGTCTCACGATACGGGACTTTCGGCGGATGAAGCTCGACTTCGACGCCGAATTTCTCTTTGAGGCGCGCGACGACGACCTCGATATGGAGCTGGCCCGTGCCGGAGAGAATGAGCTCACCGTCCCGGCGGAAACGCAGCATGTTGTCTTCTTCGCCCATGCGCTGGAGGGCCTGGTTGATTTTTTCTTCATCGCCCCTGGACTTCGGTTCGATGGCGAAGCTGATAACGGGCTCGGGAAACACGACTTTCTTGAAAGTGATGGGAGCCGACTTGTCGGCGAGAGTGTCCCCGGTATGGCTGTCCTTGAGCTTGGCGACCGAGCCGAGGTCCCCGGCTCGAATTTCGTCGACAACAACGGAGTCCTTTCCTTGTAAGAGCGCCACGCTTCCGACGCGCTCGGCCGAGTCTCGTGCCGTGTTCTGATACGAGGAGTCCGGTTTGAGAACACCGCTCATGACCCTGAACAAACTGATGCGCCCCGCGAACGGGTCGGCAATGGTCTTGAAAATAAGAGCGCTTGCCGGCTCGTCGCTCGAAATCTTGCGCGTGATTTCGTTGCCATCGGCGTCGAGCGCGGTGGTCTCGCCGCGCGCGTCCGGCGCCGGGCTGAGCTCGACGAGCGCGTTCATAATCGGTTGCACCGCAATGTTCTTGGCGCCGGCGCAGGCGAAGACCGGATATACATTGCCCGCGAGAATCGCTTGCTTCAAACCCGAAAGGAGCTCTTCAGCGCTCAACTCGCCCTGGTCGAAATATTTTTCCATCAGGGCATCGTCGCCTTCGGCGACCATTTCCACGAGCGCGCCATGCGCGGCCTCGACTTCCTCTTTCATCTCTGTGGGGATGTCCTGTTCTTCGAACGAGCCTTTTTCGTCGTCTTTGTAGATATGGGCGCGCATCCGCACGAGATCGACGACGCCTTTGAAGTCACTTTCTTCCCCCACGGGGAGCTGGACGGGAACCGCCTCACGGCCAAACGCTTCTTTGATCGATTCGAGCGACCGAGAAAAACTGGAACGATCGCGGTCGAGGCGGTTGATGACGATCATCCGCGCGGGTCCGAACTCGTCCGCGAACTGCCAGACCTTTTCCGCCTGCACTTCAACGCCGGCGACGCCGCAGATGTTTACGAGCATCGTGTCCGCCACTCGGAGGGCCAAGCGCGCCTCCTGGATGAAGTTGCCATATCCAGGCGTATCGAGAATGTTGAGTTTCGTTTTGCTCCACTCGCAATGGGCGAGCGACGTGGACAGGCTGATTTGGCGGGCGATCTCGTCCGCGTCGAAATCGGTCACGGTATTGCCGTCTTCCACCTTGCCAAGGCGGTTTACGGCGCCGGCATCGAACAGCATCGCCGATGTCAGGGAGGTCTTTCCGGAGCCACCGTGCCCCACGATGGCAACGTTGCGGATACCGGCAGTGTCATAGATCTTCATCGGGCCTCCGTCGGATGTAAGAGGGTAGAGCCGACCCCGTCCCTCGCTCGGGCAGGTCTTGATCGAAACGCTGATCGGATTCCGGATTCCCCCTCGGACTTCTGAGCCGCGGATTATACCATCGGCCCCTCGGGGCTGACAACAGCTACCAGTTTTCCTGTGCTAATTGCGAGATATGCTACAAAAATTAGCAAGACCTCGGTGCTGGACATACTCCTTACATCGCCTCACTTTCCCGGCGACGGTCGACCCCGAGCTCGGGATTGTCCGAGAGCGGCGAGCCATATCAAACTATAATTGAGTCGGCGCGGACGGGCTGACGGCTCGGATCCTGCGCGAGCAGTTATGTCGAGTTTTCTCTGGCCTTTCCGACGCGCACGTATTGGCCTTGCCTTTTCGGATCGTTTCGTCCTCGCCGTTCGCAATGGAGGGCCAATGCGGATGGCGATGCGGGAGCTTCCTAAAGGGCTCGTAGCGCCCTCCTCGGTCTCCCCCAACATCCGCTCCGTCTCGGAGCTCGCCCGGCTCGCCGACGACGCTCTCGGCGAGCTCGACGCGCGCCGTGAAGGGGTCGTGGTTCTGTTGCCCGATCGGTCCATCGTGACCGCGCTCTACACTTCACGCCGGGGGGCGTCGGAGAAAGAGCTCGAGGTCGAGATGGGCGCGAAACTGGCCTTTCCGAGTAGGGAGGCTCGCTTCGATTTCTGGAGAGGGCGCGGTGGCGAGGTGCTCGGCGCTGCCGTCCGTGAGGCGGTGGCCGAGCAATACGAGAAGGTGGTCGAGGCCACGGATAGCCGCCTCGGATGGGTCGATAGCGCGAGCTTGGCGAGAATCCCCGTCTGGGCGCGACCGCCCGGCGGGAGCGGGCTCGACGTTCAGCTTCAGCTCCACGAGAACCACTACTGTCTGTCGGTTTTCGTCGAGGGGGAGCTCGTGGATTTGCGCGTCAAGCTCCGTCCGGCGGGAAGATTGGACGGCGTGCAGCGAGAAGTGATGCGTTTGCCGGCCGTTCATGGCGTCCCCTCGCGCTCCATCACCGTGCTCGGGGAAGGTGCGACCGCGCTCGCGGCCCTCCTCGAAGAGATCGCAGAGCTCGGACGCGTTCAAGTAGAAGATGACGGCGAGGATCGTTTGCTCGCCTCGGCCCTGAGGGCTTTGCTCGAGCGTCCGCGGCCATGAACGCTGGAATCTATCTCGGGCCGCGAAAAAGCACTTGGCACCGCGCGCGAGCCCTGTTCCTGGCCTTCGCCGCGGTACTCACGCTCGTCCACGGCGTCGAGCGCTATCGTCAGCGCCAAGAGGTCGCGACGCTACGGGGTAAGCTTGCCGTAGTAGAGAGAGAACTTTCCACGACGCCGTCTTCGGATTCCCTTTACGAAAGCCGCGCTGTCATGTGGCAGCTTCGCGCCGTCTCTGAATCCGGCGTGGCGGAAGCGATCCCGGCAACGGAGCTCTTGAAGCTCCTCGAGCGAACATTGCCAGATCGCGTGGCTCTCGTCTCCCTCAGCATGGATCCGATCCCCCCGCGCGTAAGCTTGACGATCGAAGCTCGGGCCGAGCGCGCCGCGGACGTGACGGAGCTTCAAAAAAGCATCGCGAGCTCGAAACGAGTGGCTGCGACGCAACTTCTCGAAGAGCGGCGCGCGCCGGATGGCTTGCTGATGATCCGCCTGCAGGTGGACTTGGTCGGAGGACGGCCATGAGGCCTGCGGTAGTTGCTTGGCTCGCCCTCATTGCTGCCAACGGCGCGCTTTGGGTCGAAAGCCGTTCCGTCTCCCAGGAGAAGGCCGAGCTCTCCCATCAGCTTTCCGAGAGCTCGGAGCAGGTGGAGAGAGAGCGCGCCTCGTCGAGCGAGCGGCAACGCTTCGAGAATCTCGAAGCCCTTGCGCGTGACAAGACGCCGGCCGAGCCTCTCGGCATCGCGCCCCTTCGCGATCTTCTGATCGAGGCCGAGCGCGGTCTAGCCGTTCAGCGTCTCGCCCTCGATTTTCGCTCCGCAGCCCGGCTTCCCGCCGGCCTCGACGGCAATCGCATCGACGCGAGCTATCAGGGCTCGCTCGATGGGCTCTTCGGCTACCTTGCGCGTGTTGAAGCGATGCAGTTGCCGCTTTTGACGGAGACGCTCTCACTTCGGAGCGCGGGCTCGAGTCTGAGCTCCACGATAACGCTCGCGATCCGTTGGTTGGCGTTGTGGCCGCACGACGTGGAGTCGGCCCCTATCGCGATCGTGCCCGCTGAGGTCGAAAGTCTGACCGCATGGATCGAGCGTTCGCGACCTCTCGATCTCGACCGCGATCTCTTCGCGTTCGGAAACATCGCGCCCGAGCTAGAAGCCCTGCCTATCGAGACGGCGCCCGCGCCCGCCGCGCCGCGCGAGCTACTGGAGACGGAGGACGTCGTTCGCGAAGTGGTGCCACCTAGCCCCGAGCTCGCGGGATTCGTGCTCGTGCGGCCTGAGCTCGAGTCCGACGTGCGGCGGCGGGTGTTGGCGGCGATGCGCTATGAGGGTACGGTGCGCCTCGTCCAAGTGGGTGACCACATCGGTGGCTACGTCGTGGAGCGCATCGACGCGCGCGAGAGTGTGACGCTTGCCGATGCGGGGACGGGTGAAAAACTCTTGCTCCGTCTAGAATAGGACTAGAACCGCAAATATCCCGGAGGGATGCCCGCGGCGCGGCCCTTCGCCTGCAAATCCGTCTTGAGCTCCTCTTTCCGCTTTCGGAGCGTCTCGTTGGTCGCTTTCAGGCGATTCTGCTCTCCGACGAGATGGGCCGCGTCCTGCCCCGTCATGGGCGTGGTGGCCGCACCCGTGCCGGTTCGGGGCGCGACGGGTAGGCCGCCTCCGCCGAGCGCCGATGCGGCAGCAATTCGAGCATCGAGCTGACGGATGCTTTCGTCGTTCTCGGCGATACTTTTGTCGATTTCCTCGACTTCTCTCTCGTAGCCTTGCTTCATGAGCTTGAACGCTTGAAGCCGGTCCTCGGGTGGGGCATCAACAGAGATTCTTGTCGGTATGACGATTTCGTCTTCTTCCACGTCCTCTTCGATCGCCCTGCGTTCTTCTTCTTCCGAGCGCCTTGGGCCGGTGGGGGTCAGGGTCGTCCCGGACGAGGGCCGGGCGGTCGTGGTTTGAGGCGAATTCTCGTTCTCCGAGCTCGTCTCGCTCGCCGGGGCAAGAGCGTCGCCGGAAATCACGAACACTTCCGTGCCTGATTCTTTGTTCTTCTCCCGGCGCTCTTTTTCTTTTTTTGCGAGCTCCCCGAGAGACTGACCGAAGCCCATGGTGGGAAGGAGCAGGCACAACAACAGAAGTGTCGATCTCATAAACGCCTCCGAGATGGTTCAGGAATCAGTATCTATTATAGACTCTTCGTCTCGGGCCGACCAGGCGCCCGCGGCCTGCCTCGAACCCATCTGTTTTCATGCTCTTACGGGCGTCTTTCTCAGCTTGCCTCGGGTCTCCGCGCGCCATACAATCAAAATGTTTGGACGGAAGGAGCTCGAACGGAAATGGGTGTGATTGCGAACAGAATCGCCGCCATGGGTACGGAGAATGCATTCAAGATTGGGGACGACGTGGCGCGGGCCCAAGCGCGCGGTGTCGACGTCATCCGCTTTACCATTGGTGAGCCGGATTTCGATAGCGCGCCCCACATCAACCAAGTAGGCATCGACAACATTCTCGCGGGCAACACGCACTATACGGACCCCGCCGGGATCAAGCCTCTTCGCGAAGCTACGGCGGCGCATGTCAAGAAGACTCGCGGTCTCGATGTGAGCGCTGATCAAGTGATCATCCTCCCCGGGGCCAAGCCGGCGATCGGCTACGCGATGATGAGCTATGTCAATCCCGGCGACGAAGTCATTTATCCGAGCCCCGGCTTTCCAATTTATGAATCGTGGGTGACGTATATGGGTGGCACCCCCGTGCCGCTCGTTCTTCGCGAAGAGAACGGATTTGCCTTCACGGTGGACGAGCTCGAAGCACTCATCACTCCAAAGACGAAGCTTCTCATGTTGTGCTCGCCGTCGAACCCGACGGGCGGCGTTCTCTCGCGAGAGATCCTCGAAGGCGTTGCCGAGGTCGTGCGCTCGAAGGCGCAGCCCGATTTGCGGGTCTATTCCGACGAGATCTACGAGCTCATCACGTTTGACGGCTTCGAGCATTTCTCGATTGCTCAGGCGCCGGGAATGAAGGAGCGCACGATCATCGCGAGCGGCCATTCGAAAGGCTTCGCCATGACGGGTTGGCGCCTTGGTTGGTCGGTGCTGCCAAATGAAGAGGAAGCGGCCTTGTGGAAACAGCTCAATATCAACACGGTCAGCTGCGTGCCGCCCTTCGCGCAGGAGGCAGCGCGCGAGGCTTTCGAGAACCCGAAGACGATCGAGGTGGTGCGGCACATGGTCTCGGAGTTCAAGAAGCGGAGAGATTACGTCGTGCCCGCGCTCAATGACATCCCCGGCATCACGTGCAACAAACCTCTTGGAGCGTTCTACGTGTTTCCGAATGTGGCAGCCGCTTGCGCCGAGCTCGGTGTACACGATCACTACGATGGTCTCTCGGATGAAAGGCGGGGCAAGACGAGCCCGGCGACGCTCTTTCAGCGTTTTCTCTTGTACTACCACGGCGTGGCGCTCGTCGATCGGCGAAGCTTCGGCGTCTTGAAGAGCGAAGGCCAGCATTTCCTGCGCCTTTCCTACGCGACGGATATGGACTCCATCAAGGAGGGAGTCGCGCGGATCCGCAAAGGGGCTTCCGACCATGCCGGGTTCGAGAAGTTCAAGGAAGATAAAGTCGCGCTCGGAGTATGACGTGAAGATTTTCGCAACGCGCAAAATTCCAGAAGCCGGTCTCGAGATTTTGAAGGGTGCCGGTGAGCTCCTAATCGCCACGGAGATCGAAGACGCGATCGTGTCGCGGGAAAGCGTTCTCGCCGGTGCGCGATCGGCGGACGTGCTCGTCTCGCTCTTGACGGAGTCCGTGGACCGTGAGGTGCTCGCCGCCGGGGAGAGGCTGCGCGGCGTCGCCAACTACGCCGTGGGCTACAACAATATCGACGTGGAGGCTGCGACCGAGCTCGGCCTCCCCGTCACCAATACCCCGGGTGTGCTCACGGATACGACGGCCGATCTCACTTGGACCTTGCTCATGTCGGTCGCGCGAAACGTCGTCCCCGCCGATCGCTACATGCGGGCAGGGAAGTACAAGATCTGGGGGCCGAGCCTGTTTCTGGGCGGCGATATCTCGAAGGGCGGCGACGGCACGCCCAAAGTGCTCGGCATCATCGGCTTCGGCCGCATCGGCCAGGCCATGTACCGTCGGGCTCGCGGCTTTGATATGCGGGTGCTCGCCTACGACCCGCCCATCCGCGATTTGATCGACGGGATGGAAGGCGTCGCCTACTCCGAAATAGATCCATTGCTCGAAGAGAGCGACTTCGTGACGGTGCATACGGATTTGAACGAAGCCACGCGTCACCTCATCGACCCGGCGGCTCTCGAGAAAATGAAGTCGACCGCCTATCTCATCAACACCGCGCGCGGTCCCATCGTCGACGAGCGTGCTCTCGTCGACGCGCTGCGAAGCGGGGCCATTGCTGGCGCCGGGCTCGACGTTTTCGAGGACGAGCCCGCCATGGCGCCTGGCCTCGCCGAGCTCGACAACGTCGTTATCCTGCCGCACATCGCCTCGGCGAGCCGCGACACACGAAACAAGATGGCGACCATGTGCGCCGACAACGCCGTGGCGCATACCAAGCTCGAAAAAGCGCCCAACTGCGTGAACCCCGAAGTCTATGATAGCGACGCTTATCGAGATCGGGTGCAAAGGATTCGCTGACACGCTTTCTGCTCCCGGCTATCTGCTACCCGCGCCCAGCTGCGACGACCAGGTAGCGGGAGGCAGGTGGCAGGTAGCCCACATCGAATTAGAGTTGCAGTACGTGGAGGAGAAGCATAACGTCGCGGAGAGCGTTTTTGAAAGGCTTGTTAGGCTGAAGTTCCCCGGCCGAAAAGACAAAAACCTGAACAGATTCAAGTAGATAGCTCAGAATTGAGTGCCCGGTTCTGGCTACAGGATGATAGTTTCGAGAAGGTCGTAGGCGCGTTGCTGCTTAGGGTCGGGTGTCGTGACGACCTGGAATGTGGGAGCGTCGGGATTGTCACCTGGAGCACGGCAGATGTTACGCACGATGGTGCTGAGTGCCTTGAGTAGAGTTTGAAAGCTGTGGGCCTCGGTGCCGTCGTCGAGTTTCTTGGAGCGTATCTTTCGCAGGGCAGCCTCGGAGCGCTTAGCGGGAGCAAGCGGGTCCCGCGTTTTCTTGGCTTCTTGGTCCTCGTCGCAGAAGAGCAATGGACGCCATGCTTCACGCATGTGCCACTCGACGTAGTAGGCGAGCATGCACAAGAAGATGTGGGCGCGTACCCGTGTCTCGAGGCGGTGGCGAATCGGACGCACCTTGAGGTCGATGGTCTTGATAGAACGAAATGCCCGTTCGACTTGACTCAGACTCTTGTAGCAGCGGACGGTGTCGTCGGGTGATAGGCGCTGTTCGGGCACGCTGGTCCGGATGACATAGATGCCATCGAGCGTTGCCTCGGAAGCCACCTTGTGTTCGTCGATGTGGAAGTCAAACCCATCGTCGCGGATCTGCAGCACGAAATGCTTGGCCACCTTGTACTTGTTGATGACCTTGCCTACACGCACACCAATGTTGTCCTTGCCTCCATGTTTGCCGAGCTTGACGTCCGAGCGAATGCTCTCCAGTCTCTTGCAAATATCGTTGAGCACTGCTTCTGCTGCGGGCTCTTGCTCGACGATTCGGAAGCGAAACTCATCGTCGCGAATATCGAGATCGAAATGTTTGGCGATCTTCTTGGTGATGAGCTTGTGTACGCGCGCACGGATCTTGTCCTTACCTTTGAGATTGCCGAGTTCAACATTTGAGCGAAGCTTCGTGAGCCTCTTGTAGATACTATCGAGCGCCGCTTTGGCCGCCACCTCTTTGTTGGGAATCTGGAAGGTAAAGTCGTCATCGCGAATGTCGAGCACAAAATACTTGGCGAGCGTCTTGGTGACGACCTTGCGCACGCGGGCGCCAATCTTGTCCTTGCCTCTGAGCCTAGCGCGCTGCACCATGGTTTGAATTCTTGCAAGCTCTCTCGCAGTCGCCTGCAGAAGGGACTGACGTTTGTGGACGCGCAGTTTTGCCAATTCGGTGTTCCGGCACGCAAAGAGTCGTTCGCCAGCAAAATCTGGATGAGTCAATTCAAACAGATTACGCTCGTCAAAAAGGCCGAGTTGCAGTTGACCTCCATCGATGAGCTTACGAATAGATGCGCTTTTGAGCGCTGTGATCCAATCGACCCCTTCGAGGTTGCGGAGGTCATCGTCGATCCGCTTCTGAGAAATCATGCCTCGGTCACCGACGAGCACTAGGGTCTTGATGCCAAACCTGTTTCTCACCATCTCGACTTGGGGCATCAACGTCGTGCTATCCGACTCATTGCCCGCAAAGACCGACACGGCGACCGGGCAACCCCGCTCGTCAGTGACTAGACCGTAGTTGACTTGCAGTCTGTCTCTTTTGCCATCACGGCTATATCCCATGGCGGCCAGAGGGCAGGTGACACCCTCAAAGTAGCTGGAGCTGAGATCGTAGAGCACCAAGCCTCCTTTTTTGAGGTGTCGTCCAGCCAGTTTTTTCTCGATACGTTCTTGCCGCTCGAGCAACCAATCCATGGCGGCATAGAGATCATCCTCGTTGGCATCGGCCACACCGAGGCTTTCGGGCAGTGTGGTGGTGTGCCACCACCGTGTCGTCGCGAGTTTGCTGTCAGGTTCGAGGATGCGTGCGGCAATCATCGCCTCGACCAGGTTGCGCTCACGGCATGGCTTCGAAGCGAGCAATTTGTCGAAACGAAGGCGTCTCATCGTCGTACGACAGGCGTTGACGTGGCCGTGAAGCGAGGACTTGATGACCTCAAATGCTTCGCTGACAGCGACGAAGGCCTCACCTTTGAGAGCGCGGCGTATGAGCTCGATGATATTTTTGGGCAGGTGTGAAAGGTTGGCGAGGGTACGCTTTCGGACCTTCTTCCCTTCCCGCCAGCCCTCGCGTAAGAGGATTGCGCACGGTCTCGATGTACATGGGAACATATATACGCTATTCTGGCCATGAAAGCAATTAATAAAGCCATGACAAAGAGAGTTACAGCCTAGCTACATGGGAACATATGGCGAAACCAAATTAATCATATGTCCTGCGTAAACAGGCATTTACATCAATTAACAGGGGTTTGAAGCAGGGAACTTCAGGTTAGGTGCGGCGCCTATCGGCGTGGCTGCGGAGAATGCGGCTTCTAGCTCGGCCGCGGTGGTGGCGGCGGAGCGTGATTACTTCCAAGAGCTTGGGGTCGAGACGTTCATCAACGCTCTAGCACCTTACTCCAGCCTCGGCGGTAACCAGATGTGGCCCGAGGTCATCGAGGCGATGGACTATGCCATGCATCGGCGGGCACGCATGAAGGATCTTCACGACGCCGCGGGAAAACGCATCGCATCGCTCATCGGCTGCGAAGCTGCGATGGTCTCGGCGGGTGCGACGTCGGCGATAACTCTTGGAACGGCCGCTTGTCTGACGGGCCTCGACGAAGAACGCATCAGACTCCTTCCGGATGTTACCGGTATGAAGAGCGAAGTGATCATGCCGAAAGGCCATGGCTATTCCTATAACCACGCTGTTCGGAACTGCGGCGTGCGTCTCCTCGAAGTCGAGACCGCCGACGAGCTCGAGCGTAGGATAGACGAGAAAACGGCGATGCTCTATTTCGTATACATTCGTGAGAGTGTGGGAAAGATCGACGCGGCGCGCTTCGCCGCGATCGGCAGGCGTCACGGGGTTCCGACATTTATCGACACGGCGACGCGTGTCCCGCCCGCGACCAACCTAGCGAAGCTCTCCGGTCTCGGCTTCGACCTCAATTGTTTTTCGGGAGGTAAAGGTCTGAAGGGGCCTTACAGCGCGGGCCTTCTTCTCGGTCGGAAGGAACTCATTGCGGCTGCGCGAAGAAACGCCGCTCCCTACGACGATACGATCGGGCGCGGCATGAAAGTGAGCAAAGAAGAGCTTCTCGGGATGATGGTCGCCGTGGAGGTCAGCTTGGGTCACGACCTCGAGGCCGAGAAAAGGGAGAAGCGAACGTGGCTCGACCAATTCGAGGAGGAGCTGCGCACGGTCCCAGGTACCAGCAGCGAGCGCGTTTCTGACCGCTTGCCCGCGATGCTCATTCGATGGGACGAGCGGGTCGAGGTGACCCCCGAAGAGGCTCAGAAACGTTTTCGCGAAGGGGCGCCATCGATCGAGATTCGCCTCCTTGACGGGGTCTTTTCGATCAACACCTGGTGTCTCGACAAAGAGCAAGTAGACGTCGTGCGGCGCCGCCTCGGCGAAGTGCTCAGAAGCGCCTGACCGCCTGACGCTCGCGCAGCCAGGAGCTCGGGGTGGGGCCGTTGTAGTCCGGTGAGAGCGCCGATGATACAATGATCGACGCGGGTTGTGCTCGAACCCGCTTTGTTGCGCGTCGTTAGGAATACTATTTCTTCTTTCCAAAGCCGATGTCGTCCATTCCCGAAAAAATCGATAAGTACATCGTGCTTGGCGAGCTGGGCCGCGGCGCGATGGGCACGGTCTACAAGGCGCGTGATCCGGTTCTCGACCGCGTCGTGGCCATCAAGATGATGTCCGAAGATCTTCTCATCGAAGAGGAGATGCGCGGTCGGTTCGACCGGGAGGCGCGATCGGCCGCCCGGCTCCAGCATCCCAATATCGTCACGATTTTCGACTTCGGGGAGCTCGAGGGTGAAGGTGTACCTTTCATCGTGATGGAGCTTCTGGAGGGAGATAGCCTGGCGGAGCTCATGGAGCGAGGCAAGCCCGAGCGGCTCGAGGACAAGATGCATATCGTCTCTCAGATCTGCCGCGGCCTCGACTATGCCCACAAGCGGGGTGTCATCCATCGCGACGTCAAGCCTGGGAACATCCAGGTCTTGCCCGACGGGACCGCGAAAGTCCTCGATTTCGGGATCGCGATGGGCGAAGGCTCCACCATCAAGACGAAGACGGGCCTCGTAATGGGGACGCCCAACTACATGGCCCCCGAGCAGATTTTGGGATCGACCGTCGATCATCGTGCCGATATGTGGGCCGTCGGCGTCATTCTTTACGAGCTCCTCGGCAAGAGCAGGCCGTTCACCGCCCCGTCGGTTCCAGGTCTCGTCTATCAAATCGTGCACGCCCAGCCGGCGGCCCTCGACGCTCGTACGCTCGGCTTGCCCGCCAAGCTCGTATCGGTGGTCGAGCGGGTCTTGAGCAAAGGCCCGGACCAACGCTTCCGCGATCTGGCTGTGTTGGGGCGCGCGATCGATCAGATCATGGGTAAGGCGCCCGCTTCGTCGGAGCCCCGCGACGAAGACAGAGCGCGCAGCTATCAGACGAATTTCGAGCTCGCGCGGGGCTTGCACCAAAAGGGGCAGCACCAGCGCGCGCTCGAAGCTGCGCGCCGTGCTCAGGCGCTTGAGCCGTCACATGCATCGGTCGTCGATCTCGTTTCGGAGATCGAGGTCGCTCTCGAGCGGATGCAAGCGCAAGAGACGATCATTCAGAAACCGGGGCCGCCCTCGTCCTTCGACGCGGCGGGGTTGGTGGACGAAGCGCGCATGGCTCTGACGGCGGGCAATCGCAGCGCGGCTTTGCGTATCGTCGACGACGTGCTCGCGGTCGAGCCCACTTTCGAGGCGGCAATCGAGATGAAAGAGCTTCTCGATACGCCGGCGCGGCCAGGACGCGCGCGCACGGGTTCGCTGCGTCATCAGACCTATCGTCACACCCGCGTACGCCCCGAGCTCACCTTCACCGAATCGGCAACTTTCGGGGAGCCACCAGGCATTCAAGTATTGTCCATCGGTCCGAGCCCTCAGCTCGTTGCTGCGGGCGGCGTCGACGGCTCGGTTCGCCTCTGGGATATCGATTCACGACGAAAGGTCGCGAGCTTCAGAACGGAGCTTCATCAGCGAGCCGGACATGAAGCGCTCGCGACTTCTTTGGCCTTCTCCCCGGACGGGGCCTTTCTCGCTTCCGGTCACGTGGATGGCAATATCCATCTCTGGAGCCTCGATATGGGGGACGAGGTCACGGTCCGCGTTCGCCATGAGGCTTCGATCGGCCAGGTCGCGTTCTCGCCCGACGGCGGAACACTCGCCTCCTGTGCTCTCGATAGCACCGTCAAATTGTGGAATCTGGACTTGCTTCGCCAGGGCGAGGCGCAGAGGCGGCTCATCCGGCAGCCCGCGGGCGTGACGACGCTCCTCTATTCCGAAGACGGGTCGCAGCTCATTGCCGGTAACACCAAGGCGGTTCTGCGGGTTCACGAAAGCAAGACGGGCCGGCTCACGGCCACGCTAAGAGGCCACAGCGCCCCTTTGTCGACCAGTATTCTCTCTCCCGACGGCGGTCAGATCGCGACCGGGTCGCGAGACGGCATCATCCGCATCTTCGACTTGAATCGGCGAGAGGAAGTCCAAACGCTGATCGGACACAAGAAACCGATAGCGGGGCTCGCCTACTTTCCCGGAGGTACCGAGCTCGCGAGCGTCGCGATGGATAACAGCTTGCTCATTTGGGACCTCACCGCGGGGAATCCTCGTCAGACCCTCTATGGCGGGTCGGAGGAGACCTTTACCGGCGTCGTGGTCACGAGCGACGAGCCGCTACTCGTCGCCGGACTCGGGGACGGGCGAGTGCGCGTTTGGGTTCCGGAGTAAGGGAACGCGAATCGTCGATTTCGACCATGACGGTGACTTGGATATTTTCGTGTCCAACGGGCACGTGTACCCCGGTGTGGATCGGAGCAATTTGAACACGCGCTATTGTCAGGCGAATCAGATCTTCTGGAACGATGGCGCGGGAACGTTCATGGAGCGGGTTGTGCATCCAAGCGACGGCTTGGGCCTCGTTGCCCTCGAGTCGTTCCGTCGCATTCGGCGACCTCGACGAGGACGGCGATGTCGACGGCGTTGTCATCAACATCGATGCGGCCCCCTACTTTCCAGACAATCGACTCGGAGGCTCGGCCGACTGGATCCGGTTTTTGGCCATCGGCCGGGAGAGCTCTCGTGACGCCATAGGTGCTCGTATCACGGTGGTGGCGGAAGGTGTGCGGCAGGTCCGAGAGCTTCATCTTTGCGGGAGCTTCCTGTCGTCGAATGATCCGCGCGTGCACTTCGGCCTGCCGGGCGCGAACGAGATACGAGACGTGCGCGTGCGCTGGCCCAGCGGTCGAGAGGAACAGTTGGGGCCCATGAAGCCGGGTCGCGAGTTCATTCTCCTGGAGGGATTCGGAGCGATTTCGACTCAATAGCGTCCCAAATCCGCGCGCAACGTGTCGATCGTGACGAGGATGACGTGCCAGCCGCGCGGGGCCTTTGGGGCTTCTGGCGCGGCGAGAATCACGGTGGGCGAGGAGAATTGCGGATGGGAGTCGTCTCATTCCAAAACGATGTCAGCGGACGCGTTCTATCCAGAGAATGGTTGTGTCGGCATCGAACGGTCCGCGAGTCTCCTCGTATCCGCCCGGCCACGTGACGTGAATGGCTTCGATGCGGCCTTCGTCGCCGAGGCCGATATGCACGACGTGCTCGCTCTGCGAGAGATAGCTCGTGGCGGCGGCCGATTCGAATAGGAGAGACCGGTAATGAGCCCGATCTCCTCGAAGACGAGGTCGCCGTGATTCCGGAAAAAGAAATTCGGCTCGTATCGTTCGCGACGTAGATGTCGAGGAGCCCGTCGTGGTCGTAGTCGAGGCTCACCACTCCGAGGCCTTTACCGCTCGGAAGAGCGATCCCCGCTCGACTCCCGGCGGATTCGAACGTGCCGTCGCCCCGGTTGCGGTAGATCTCGTCAGCTACGCGACGAAACGCGTCCGGTAGGCAGTAGGCGCGGATCTCGTTTCCGTCCCGCATCTGGCGACAGATCGGGTTGTTCGCGAGGCTGAAGTCCACGTAGTTGGTCACATAGAGATCGAGATGACCATCGTTGTCCAGATCGGCCCAGGTCGCGCTCGCACTCCACTGGCTGTTACCCACGCTGGACTCGGTGGTGACGTCGCTGAAAGTTCCGTCGCCGCTGTTGCGAAACAACACGTTGGGCCCGTAATTCGTCACGTAGAGGTCGTCCTCGCCGTCATTGTCATAGTCGCCGGCGGTCGCGCCCATTCCATAACCGATATGTTCGAGCCCGGCCGCGCGCGTCACATCGGTGAAGCTCCCGTGCCCGTCATTGCGGTACAGCGCCGCGGCGGAAGTCGCGGAAGTTGCCGCGCGCTCTCCAGTAGGGTCATCACCTCCATTGATAAAGAGCAAGTCGGGGTCGCCGTCCGCGTCGTAATCGAAGAACACGACGCCGGAGCCCATCGTCTCGGTCATATATTTCTCGCCCGTGGCGCCGGTCTCGTGGCGAAAATCGACACCGCTCACGGCCGTCACGTCGACGAGCCGGAAAGTGCGCTCCTGCAATTGGCGAAAGCCCGCTTCTTCTCGAGGGCTAGCGAGGACTGCGGAAAGAGCCGCGATCAGAGACCACATCGGCTTCCTATGTTAACGGATGGGTGAGCTATTGCGGCATGACGCCGACCGGCAGAACGAGCTGGATGCTCCAACGCGCGTCTTGGCGTCGGTCGAGCCGCACCAACGACGCTGGATGAAAGACGAGCAACGGCATGCTCTCGTCTTGAGCCAAAAGAGCGCCCGCGATCCGGTTCAAATAAGGCAGATGGCCCACGACCATCACGTTTTGCTGCAAGCCCGCGGCCTCGCGGCGCAGGGGGTTGATGTCATCATCGGGTCCGATGCCGCTCACAGGGCTTCGAGGACATTGAAGGATTCTTTCGAACTCTTGCGCTGTTTGCACCGCGCGTAGCTTTTCGGAGTGTCGTATCTCGGCGACCCGCACGCCGAGGCGTGCAGCGAAAGTGGCGCATCGTCGGACGTTAGCGAGACCGGCTTCGGTGAGCGGTGGCCCGGCGTCCGCGTCTCCCAAATTGGGATCCACATCACCGTGTCGAACCAGGTAGAGCTCCATGAACGCTCCTCTTTTGTTTGTCTTCTCAGGATTTTTGTAAGCTAGAAAGGAGATTTGCCGCGATGAAATCAATTCTACCCGGAAGAGCAATATCTCGATTGGTGCTTGCGCCAGCTCGACAACGCTTTCGTCGCCCAAGTGGACCCCGGCGCGGTCGCAGCGGTTCTCATCGAGCCGGTGCAAGGTGAGGCGGGCTTCATTCCCGTTCCAGCGCGCTTTCTCGAGCGCCTCCGGAGCTTGTGCGATCAGCACGCTATGTTGCTGATCGCGGACGAAGTGCAGTGCGGTATGGGGCGAACGGGGAAACTCTTCGCGATCGAGCACTACAATGTCGTTCCCGATCTCGTCGTCATGGCGAAATCTCTCGGCGCCGGCATGCCCATCAGCGCGCTCACGGGACGCGCCGAAGTCATGGATTCCTCGCATGTCGGCGGCGTCGGCGGCACCTATGGTGGAAGCCCGCTCTCTTGTGCCGCTGCGCTCGAGGCGGTTTCCATGATCCGCACGCCGGAATTCCTTGCGCGCTCGGCGGCGGTCGGTCAGCTTCTCGAGAGGCGTCTGGCCTCTTGGCACGAGCGATTCGATCTCGTGGGTGATGTACGCGGCCTCGGCGCGATGCGGCTCGTGGAGCTCGTGCGGGACCGCAACACGAAGGAGCCGGCTCCCGACGAGACGCTCGCGATCATCAAGCGCGCAGGAAAAATGGGACTCATTTTGATCCGTGCGGGCCTGTACAGCAACGGAATCCGTCTCTTGCCGCCGCTAAACGCGTCGGACGCGATCTTGAACGAAGGTCTCGACGTGCTCGAGTCGGCCATCGCAGCCGCCACCGAGCAATGACACGAACCGTTTTCCACAACGGCTCGCTCCTCACCCAGGACCCGTCCAAGCCGCGCGCGGAGGCGCTTGCGGTCCAAAACGGGCGGATCGAAGCCGTGGGTTCTTGGGCCGATTTGGCCTATGAAGGCTGACACTGCCCGTGCGCTCGCCGAGCTGATAAGCTGAACCACATGTCGGACCTGCCGGTGCCTCGTCTCGAGCTTCATATTCGCTCGCCCGAGATCACGCTCAAAGGAAGGAATCAAGGTGAGTTCTGGACTCAGTTGCGCGGGAACATCCGCCATACGCTCCGTAGCGAAGGCATCTCCTGGCCGATCCAGCGTCGGCAAAACCGTCTCTATGTGGAAGCGCAGGATTACACCGAAGCGTCGCTGAGCTCCGTAGTGAGGACGATCGATCGGGTGTGCGGGGTCCATTCTGTAGCCGTGGCTGAACGGCTCGCTCGCGACGAGCTCCTCCGTGGGGGCGAGATCGACCGTCCTCGAGTGGAGTCGATCGTCGTCCGACTCGCGCGTGAGAGCTATCGTGCTCAAAAGACCTTTGCCGTGCGCGTGCATCGGGTGGACAAGAATTTTTCCATGTCGTCGGCCGAGATGGAGCGTTGGCTAGGACAAGTCGTTCGGGACCGCACCGAATGGGATCGCGTGCGGCTCAACGAACCGGATGTGACGATTCATGTCGACGTCTACACCGACGCGGCTTTCTTCTACAGCGAGCGCCCGACAGGGATCGGCGGGCTCCCGGTGGGTTCGAGCGGCCACGTGGTCAGCTTGCTCTCGGGCGGGATCGATTCCCCGGTCGCGTCGTTCCTGCTGGCTCGGCGAGGCTGCACGGTCGACTTCTTTCACATGAGCGCGACCCACATGAGCGAAGAAGAGCTCGAAAGCTCGGTCCCCGGACGTCTCGCGCAAAAGCTCAGCCGCTTCACCGTACGCTCACGCCTCTTCGTCGTGCCTTATACCCATTTCGATCTCGCGCTGAGCGGGCGTAACACGGGCTACGAGACCGTGCTCTTTCGCCGTTTCCTGTTCCGTGTCGCCGAGGCGCTCGCGCTGAGAACGCGCGCGATCGCGATCGTGACGGGGGATAGCCTCTCTCAAGTTGCCTCGCAGACGATCGAAAATCTCGTCTCCAGTGAAAAAGCCGTCGACATCTCCGTGCTACGCCCACTCTTGGCCATGGACAAACAATCGATCATGAACGTCGCGGAGCAAATCGATACCTACGCGACCTCGATCGAGCCCTACAAAGATTGCTGCGCGCTCTTTACCCGGCGCACGCGAACCAAGACCTATGCCGAAGTGCTGGCTCGGATGGAGACGAAACTGTTCCCGGATTACGAGGGGCTGATTACCGCCTCTCTCACCGATACGCTTCGGGCGCAATATGACTGCGGCAAGCTTCTCTCGATCGGCCACGGTGTCTCCGGCGCGCCCGAAGCGCTCGAGCCGGAGGCCGCGACTGACGTGACTGACGTGACTGACGTGATACACGCGCCGCCTCTCGATAGTGTTTCCAAGGGCTGACGCCGCCCCTCGAAATTGGAGATAATGGCCGGCGATGTCGCTTCTCGGATTCTGCCAGTGGCTCGCTGAGACGCATTGGAGCGTAGCACTTCACGAATCGCTCTGGGTCTACCCCCTCGTCGAATCGACTCATGTGTGGGCGCTGGCTTTGTTCTTCGGCTTCGCCATGATTCTGGATTTGCGGCTTTTGGGCCTCGCTTTGAGCCAGGTGCCGGTCTCGGAAGTCGCGAAAAAACTCTTGCCTTGGACGATCGCTGGTTTCATTTTGATGATCGTCACCGGTGGGCTCCTGTTCTACGCGATCCCCGTCCGGACCTACCAGAGCATCTTCTTTCGGGTGAAAGTGCTCATGCTCATCTTGGCCGGCATCAACGTGTGGGTGTTTCACTCGACGATTTGGCGGCGTGTCGCCGAGTGGGATCGGGATCCGGTCACGCCGAGAAGCGCGAGATTCGCGGGTGCTGCATCGCTCGTTCTCTGGGTGTGTATCATTTTCGCAGGGCGCATGATCGCTTATAACTGGTTTGACTGCGATCGGCAGCCGCAGCCCGAGATCGTCAACTGGGCGGCCGGATGCGTTGTGGAGCCGGAGTGATGCTTCTCCCGCTCTTCGAATGGTTCGAGCTTACGACCGTGGGTGAGATCATCCGTAGCTCGGTGTGGCTGTTTCCCTTCATCGAGGCGTTTCACCTCGTCGCCTTCGGTGTTCTAGGGGGCGCTGTCCTCTTGGTAGATCTCCGCCTGATAGGGCTCGCGTTTCGATCGCAGCCCGTCGCGCGCGTCGCACAGGAGATGAAACCGTGGCTGCAGCGAAGCTTGGCGGTCGCTGTCGTCTCCGGGAGCTTGCTCTTCGTCTCCGAATCCGTGAAGTGCTATTACAGCGAAGCGTTCTGGATCAAGATCACGGGTCTGTTTGTAGCGCTCATCTTCACCGCTACCATTCGCCGCAAAGTGACGATGGCGGAGGCCGGGAACATCGGCCCGATCTGGAACCGGCTCGTCGGTGTCGTGTCGATAGGGCTCTGGGCAACCGTCGCCTGGGGCGGACGGTGGATCGGGTTTTCCTAGTCCCCTGTATCAGTAATTCGTAGTCTAAATCTCGGGCCCTTTTGCGCGCTGGCCTCGTTGCGGCATTATTGCAGTTCGGCCTTCGGCCTAGCCCTTCGCTCGACAGGCTCGCTGCGGAAGGCGGTTAGAATATCTAGATATGAAGTCGTCGCCACGCCTCGCCAGCACACAAAATGACCTCCGAGCTTTAGACCACGAACTAACTGATACAGGGGACTATTGGTTGTTGGGCTTTTTCTTTCGCGGCCGCTCTGTTGGATCAGCGCCGTCTCGGGGTGCGCCTGTGCCCGATGAGCCCAAAAAGAGCTTCCGGCCGTCCGGGAAAGTCACGTTGCGTCCGTTGGCCCGATTAGAACGGTCTTTGCTTTGGTAGCCGTCGACGATGATCACCGTGCCCGGCTTCAACGAGTCCTTCGTGACTCCGCGTCTCAATAGCGTGTTGGGCGTCCCGCCTTCGACCATCCACGACTCTGTCGTGCCGTCTTCGTTCGTTACGTCGAGGTGGATCCAGGCATGCGGGTTGACCCATTCGACTTTCGTCACCGGCCCCTCCAAAAAGACGGGCCGATTGGGGTCGAACTCCGCTCCGAAGGCGTGATGAGCCACGACGGGCAGAGCCGCGGCGAGGAGTAAAGCGAGTAACGCAAGGATCACGGCTAGTTTATCGCGCTTGGGTGCTTACCTCTTTTTCTCCCCGGCTTCGGCTTCGAGTAGCCGCGCGCCTCTGAGGATGTTTCCGAGAGCGTAGTTGGCTTCGTGGCAGGCATATTCGTACATCGCGTCTTCCGTCGCTATCCACGGATACTCGCCGCTCCACGGCGTTTCCCACGTATCGGGATCGTCGATCGTGAACTGATAGAGGACCGTATTCTCGTCGACGCGCGTGAAGCGTTCCACCACGTGCAGGTTCTTTGAAGCGCCGCGGAAAGCCGTTTTGTCGGTAAAGTTCGTCGTGTCCACGACGAGCGTGTCGCCTTCCCAGTGACCTACCGAATCACCCATCCACTTCCGGATCTCCTTCGGTGCGTGCTCTCGGTTCAAGGGGATGATGCGCGCGTCGTGGACCATCTCGACGAGGATGACGACGTAGTCCTGAGTCTGAACGATGCGTTTGAAATTGTTGTAGAGCACGGGCAGGGAAGGCGGTCCTGACGAAGAGCCGAAGGCGAGCAAGCAACGCTCGCCGAGAGGGCGCCTCTCGGGGTTATCGTAAGGGCCGGGCCCCGGCCGGTCGAGCCACCACGCCTCGCCGGTGTTCTTCCCAAAAAGGCTGAACCAGGCCGCGCGCCGCTTGGTGCCGGCTGGGGTCATTTCCGGGATGCGCCCGTTCGGCGGCTCGACGATGATGGAGGTGCGGACTTTGCCATCGAGCGAAAAGGCTTCGGTGCCCCGATCGATCCAGAAGTTGTTATATCCGCCCACGTTGCCGGCGGCGCCGGGCGAGCCGTCCCCGCCAAGCGGCGGCGCGTCGCGATCCACGTCACTCGGCAGCGCGAGCCTCTCTGTGCGCGCGGCCTCCTTCGCGCGAATAGATTCGGCCTTTTCCGGTGTCCGCCGGAACCGGGAGGACGGGGCCCTCGCGAAACGCCATGGCCGCGCGCGCCATATGGGTGCCGAGGTCGTAATGCGCCTCGTTGAGCGCCTGCCAAATACCGTTCAAATCGGGATGCCCGTCCGCGGCGCGGGGTGCGGTGTAGCCGGGTCGGTCCTGTTCCGTTTCAGGCGCGGCGGGAGCAGTAGTGGCGAGGGCGAGAAAGGCAACCCCGATCAACAAAGACATCGGTCCTCCTGAATCGCTGTGATTCGGACGGGGGCTACTCTGACACCAGAGCGGCGGGCCGCCGCGCTAGACTAAAACATGACTCGGTTGGTGTTGGTTGCGGCTTTCGTAGCCTTTGTCGTCTGGCTCTTTTCGAGATCTTTCATTTTTCGAATCGAGTTCAAGGGCGGAAACATTCAGTCGGTGCGCGGCAAGGCAGCGGGGCCGCTCCGACGCGGCTTCGAAGAGGTCGCCCGTCATGCGGGCATCACCGGCACGGTGTCGCTATATCCTGGCGGGGTCTTGAAATTCTCACGCGGCGTTCCCGCGGACGATCGGCAGCGTTTTCAGAACGTTCTGTCCGCCCTTCTTTGACGTCACTCCGCGCGCTCGTAGACTTCGATCATAGGGTTTACTTTCGCCATGTTCCCGAGGATGTTCTCGAAGTCGAGGAGCATGGCTTTCGGTTGCGACTGATGCTGAAGCGCGAGGCCGTAACCTGCGCGCCCCGCCGCGAGCTTCGTGAAGAGCTCGCCTTCGCGGCTGTCCTGTGCGAAGCGTGCAGCATATTCGGGATTGATGACGAGATAGTCGGGTCGCGAACGCTCGAGAACCGAGGCCGTCGGTCGGAGCCTCTTTGCGGCCAAACCGTCGAAACGCGGGAGGTAATATTCCGGCCCCATGAAGCCCACCACCTCGCCGGGCTCCATTTGCTCCTCGAGCCATCGCTCGACCGTGTAACGAGAATCGTTGAGCAACAGAACATCGACCGAAGCGGCGTAGAGAAAAGAGTACCCGAGCCCGGCGACGATACCGGCTCGGTACCAAACTTTTCCACGCCACACCACGGCCAGCGCGTGGCCGGCAAAGAGAGACAGGATGAGCACGAGAGGTAAGCTGTAGCGCAGCCACGTGCTCTTCACGGGCGCGATGAAGAAGAGGTAGTATGAAACCGCGGCGAGCACGAGCCAAAGGGGGAGTGGGTCGCCGCCTCGTTTCACGAAGGCGAGCCACAATCCGGCGGCGCTCGCGAGCGTCAGCGGCCAGCCGAGCCCGAACTGAACGTGGCGAGCGGTTTGAAAGAGCAGATCGAGCTGGCTGAGCGCGTCGGCTTCGAAAGCGCTGTAGTGACTTCGCGCCCAGAGGATTTCCTCGAAATGGTGGACGAAGCCCCAGAAATTAAAGACGACATTGTGGATGAGAAGAAACAGGACGGCAGCTGTCGCCGCGATGCGTATCAGGCCGCCATCCACGACCTTTCCAGTGCGACGGAAGCGGAGAAATAGGTACGCACCCATGGGGAGCACATAGAAAGCATAGGCCTGGTCTTTCGTGCACATCGCCAAGACGGCCATCACCGCGAACCACCACAAGTCACGCTCGTTTCCGAGCCTCAAGTGGCGCACGAAGAAATACAGGGACAACAGCACCCAAAACGAAAGCGGAACGTCGAGATTGGCGAACTTTGCGTAGTACACGAAAGGCGCCGTCAAGGCTGCGGCGAGACTAGCGAGAACCGCGGAGCGCCGGTCGAAAACCTCGATACCGATGCGGTAGAGCGTCAGCAATATCCCGACGCCCATCGCCAGAGAGAGAGCGCGCCCCAGATAGTAGAAAACCGTCCTTCCCTCGACGCTCTCGAGGTCGATCGCATCGAAGACCAGAAGCGGCAGATAGGTCGCCGCCAGAAGGTAGTAGTGAAGCGGCGGATAGGCGGGTTGATGCCAGTCGCCCGAGAAACGCTCCTCGATCCCCAAGAGAATGACGGCCGGTTGTAGCTCGTCGGTAGCCCACGCGAATCGTGATGGCAGACCCCAAGATATCGCGGTGACGTTGAGACCGAGGCTCAATGCTATGATCGCGAGAAGGATAGCCCGATCGCGGATCATGGCGAGGACGGTATCACAGCGTTGTAGACAGGGGACTAGTCCCCTGGAACAGAGGTTGTTGCATAAAGCTCGCGGTCATTTTGTGTGCTGGCGAGGCGTGGCGACGACATCATATCTAGATATTTCGAGGAGCCGCAACGAAGCCAGTGCGCAAAAGGGCCCGAGATTTATGTGACGAACTTCTGTTCCAGGGGACTAGCGGACGAGAATGCCGCTACTCGTCTACTTCGATGCGGGCGTTGTCGCGGAGCGCTTGTAGTGCGGCCACGAGATTCCAGTCGATGGCACCGTCCGCGAGCAGGAGCGAAGGCCGGGTTCCGAGAGATGGAAACAGCGCGAGCCAACGCTGCCTCGCCAGAACGGCCGCCGCGTCGTGGATGTGAGACGCATCCGTATAGTCATAGGCGAAGGCGTCGAAGCCGGGAAGCGCGTGCAGCGAGCGCCCGGCCGCGTGGCGCACGGCTGGATAGGGGTCGTTCAGGACTTGGCTGAGATAGGCTGCCTGCCATGTATCGCCGCTTGCTGCGAGCGCCGGCTTCCAGCTCATGTGCCATGCCAGGATGGCGCGCTGGAGCCCGTTGCCTTTGATGAGCCACAGGATGGAGGCCGCGATGTCGCGCTCCTCCACGGTGAGCTCGACCGCCGGTTGTCCGTACCACGCGGTCAACCGATCAGAAGCGTCGCCTAGGGATGTGTCGAGGTGGCACAGGTTGCAGGCGTTGGGACGGCCTGTGCTCACGGACACCGCCACGCTTGGGCTGTCGATGCGATGCGCTCGCATGGCGCCGAGAAGCCCCCATGTCGTGTGGGGCATATGGCAGTTGTAACATTGGCTTCCTGAGGATTCCGGGGCGTGATGCGTGTGGGCGGTCAAGTCCGTGGCCAGCTCCTGGTGGCAGCTCAGACAAGCATCGTTGCCGCGCGCCTCCCGACGCAGCTGGTCGTTGGGCTCGGCCTCGTGCATCGAATGGCATGACAGGCACGACATCTCACCTCGGGTGAAGCAAGCCGACTCCACCAACCCGTTATAGTCGCGCCCGGCGATCAGGATGGTCCCATCCGGCCAGAAGCTGTCGTGGATCAAGTCTCGGTTGTCCTCGAGGGCTTCTTGGATCCAATCCGGATAGGGCGGCTCGCCGTAGCGGCGGAGGACATGGGCGTATTGCTCGATCGGATCTCCCGGGTGGAAGTCTTCGACTCCCGGATCCTTGTCGATGAGCTCCGCGTGACATTGGGCGCAAATCGCGGACGCGAGCTCGTGGTTCAACTTGGCCGGGTTCACGATATCGTCTTCGGACGCGTTCGGCGAGAAATGGCGTCGATAGCGCTCGAGCGGGTTTCGATGGCGCGCCACGTGGCGAGCGGCCGGGCCGTGGCATTCCTCGCATGCGATACCGAGCTCGACCGCTTCCGAGAAGCCGCGCTGAGCATCGCCGTCCCACGCATAGTCCGCGTAGGTCGCGTGACAGCCATCGCATTTGTCGTCCCAATTATTGCCGTAGGGCTCCACCGGATACTCTCGGGGGCCGGGTTGAAGATAAGTCAGTCCATCGAATACCCAACGTTGCTCACGGATGAACCAGGTGAACGGGAACATCGTGAGCCGGCCGGGGAATTGGAGACGTTCCACGTAGCGGACGATGCGCTCGACGTCCTCGCTCCCGAGCTCCTCCAAAATCTCGAGATGCGTCTCGTCATCGGGTCCCAAAAACTGAACCACGTTCGTTCCGAGATCGGCGGCGAGAAGGGACCTCTCGCCGTCCTCGAGACCCTGACCCCCGGGACCGTGACAGGCCGCGCAATGCATCTCGAAGCGATCGCGTCCTTGCGTTTCCGGGGGCTCGTCGAGCCAGGGCGCCGGCATCCAATAGGACTGCATGTGATGCGAGCCCGTCGTTTGGACGACGGGAAGGAGAACGCGGTCCTCGGGCGCTTCTCCTTTCCTAGCCATGCGAGGCATGTCCACGAAAAACCGATTGCCTTCGCGCCGCAGATGGTACGTGCGTCCCTCGCGGGACAAACTCACGCCGTCCCACGCTTGAGCTATCGCGTCGGGCGTTGCAACCTGTGTCATCGATCGGTGATAAGGACCGTGGCAGAAATTATTTGGGTGCGGCTCTTTTGGAACGGTGAGTTTGGCATGTCTCATAGTGGTAAGGGCTCATCTCACTTGACGCGCTTGAGGTGGCGGCCTTTGACGGGGACGACCTTGCCGTCGGCGTAGCGCGAGGCGTGGTTGCGCTCGTACTCGCACTGCTCGTGGAAGCGCCAGTACTCATCGAAGTCTCCGCTGGAGCGGAGAGCGCGAAGCCGCAGCACGGCTTCGGCGCCAGCGAGGGACCAACGCGCTCCGGTGAGGTCCATGCGGTCCGAGACCAGGTGGCGGCAGGCGCCTTCGATCACGCCGGTAGCGATCGGGAATCCAGCGGCGAGGCACTCGTCGTAGTGCAGATAAGAGGCGTGATTGAGCAGATAGTCAGCACACTGATCCACATTCTCCCGATTGTCGGGCGTCAGCTTTCGTCGGGTGGCGCTACGTCTTATCCCCGCCGCCACCAGGCAGGCCTCACCGCGCAGGATGCGAAGCAACCGCTCTTGGACCCACACTTGGCGGGCGGGCTCGGTCTCCTCGTAGAAGCCTAGCGAAGCCTTCCACACGTACTCACAGACATGGATGAAGTCGAGCACGATGGTGAGTTCGACATGGTGCTGGCCAGCCAGCTTGTGCAGGATCTTCAGTTGGGTGGCGTTGCCGTCGACCAAGGCGACCCAACTCTTGCGGTGTGAGGGATCTCGTCGTTCGGCTTCCGCGAACGCCTCTTCGAGAACCTCCTCGGGCTCTTTGGCTAGGCTCGCCCAGACACGCTTGTCTTGGGGGCGAGGCCGTTTGTCTTTCTCTCGCTCGTCGCTTGGTGCCAGCACACGAACCACGTCTTCTGGTTGGCGCACGAAGGGCTCCACCGTATAAACGGCCGCGACCGTGGCCATCCGCTTTCGGTTCCGCTTCTCTCCCTTGGTCAGCCGCTTGCCTAGTCGCCGCGAGCCTTTCTCGGCCGCCTTCTTGGTGGCTTCACGCAGGTCTTTGCGTAGCATCACAACGCCCTTGCCGTCCGCCGTGATCGCCAGCACCGAGGCGCTGCGATCGCCTGCCGGTGGAGCGCGCTGCCCATAGAAGGCGTCGAAGTCCTCTGCCGCACGACCCGCCAGCTCCTCCACTTGGCGCTTTCCAACCTTCGCCCCAGTGTGGCGGCCAAGGCTCGCCACCGCCTCGTCGAACGCTCCCTTTGACACCTCTACTGCCGCCGTCCGCCTCAGCTCGAACGAGTAACGCTCACGGGGGAGGTTCAGCTCGGCATCCAACGGATGCAGGCTATCTGCACCTTCGGCTCCATAACCGAAACGTTTGACACGGATTTCCCCGAAGATCGTCGTCAGGCCGCGCTCGTGGATTCGCTCCTGGTCCCTTTCCACTCCATCCGCACCTCGGACCGGAGCCGCCGCCTCGCCGGGACCGCGCGAGTCGACATGGGCCTGGAACAACTTACGCGAAAGCTCGTAGCTCCTCTCGCGCACCAGCTTCTCCACGTCGCTGTGGCTCATCTGCCTCGATTCGGCAGAACGTAGAAACGCGATGATCGACTCGAGATCGTCCCTCGACATCCCGAACGTCTCTTCGCACAGTTCGAACGCAGAAAGTGCCATCTCTCAGCTCTCCCGCAACACCCGGCGAGGGTCCTTCACCAGAGGCAAGACCAGCACCGTTTTCGAGCTTGCGCCGTGACGACGGTGCTCGCGGTCCATCCGCCCCCGCCCCGTCGTCACTCCAAGCTCGATCCAGTTCGCAGCCCGGTAGCAGGTGCCGCGGTAGCGGCTGTGATCCACCAAGGTCTCCAACAGCAAGGGCTCCACCCCATAGCGGCTGTGCCACTCGCATGGAAGCTGTCGCGCCATCAGGGATAGCACCCTGCTCGCGAGGTTTTGCACCCGCACCCAGGGAAGGATCAGAAAGCGGCTGTTGTTAACCACTCGCTGCAGGTTCCGCCCGCGCGTGGCATCGTCCCATCCAATCCACAAATCTCGTGCCGCCATCCTCCACGCCGGACTCGACAACTGCACACAGCCCACCACCCGTGCCGGCGCCGATGCGTACACCAGATAGCGCAGATGAGCGCCAAAGGGAACCGCGTGGCCCAAGTAGTGATGCCGGTCCACCAGCTCCCGGAACAAAAGACGCTGCTCGTCACTCCGCACCACTTCCAACACCACAGGCTGAATCTCGCTCAGCTCTCCCTCCAACGGCTCAGACGGCTCGCCACGCTCGGTTTGCGGTATTCGGGTTCGTGTCCCGACCGGCTTACCCGGGCGTTTGTCCGGAAGCTCCAGGCGACCTTCGCCTTCCAGCCGCTCGAGAAACTCCCGGCACTCCCGCGCTTTCAACTTTCCGGTCGGCCTCTTCCAATCCAGCAACTCGCACACCGTTCGCGCCAGTTCCATCCGGCTCAGACCGCCACAGCTCTCGACCAATTCCTGGATCAAGCTCAGCTCCGATGAACTGAATCGCCTGCCGCTGAAATTCGCTCCGCTCGTACCCATTTCCTACTTGCCACAACTACCGTAGCGAACGCCGGGACGAATGTCCAGCAAAAAGTGACACCGCTCAGGGTCCACAACCAGAGTAAATTCCGTTATCCTCTGACCAACCTCACGACGAGTGACCGTTGGACGGTTAGATCACTGAGAAAATGGGCGATTCTCGCGGTTCCAAAAGAGCCACACCCAAATTATTTCCCATTCTTGGATGGACGCAACGTGTAGTTCCACTTCGGCAGGGAAGAGGATTTTTTGATGTTGAGTAGCGCCATCGCAGGGTCCGAGATTTTGATGCCCTTAGGATACTGCTTCTTGACGAGACGGGCGTTAACCTTGAGCCCAGTTTTGGTCTTGGTGGTCCGTATGAAGTTCAGGATGGTTTCGTAGCTATCGAGCGGCCGGCCCGCCCAATTCTTGCTAATCTCGCTGAACAGGCGGTGCTCGATTGGGTTCCACTTGGACGCACCTGGTGGATAGTGTGCGACCGTGACGTCCAAACCGTGCTCGTTGCACAGCTTGTGCTGGATGCCGTGTTTCCATGCACGGCGGGTTGCGCCGTTGCTTCCGCCAGTGTCAGCTACGACAAGTAAATGTTTGCGGCCGGGAAAACGCTTCTGACCTTCAGAGCGCCACCACTTCTCGATGCATTCGACTGCGAATTGCGACGTGTCGTAAGACGTTCCGACATACACGGTGCCTCGATTACTCTGGAGATCATAGATGCCGTATGGGATTGCGACCCCATCTGCCATGGAGCGAAAGTCGTGGTCGTTGACGGCATCGCTCTTTTGAGCCCAGACGCGTCCTGGGTTCTTGAAGCGTCCGACCAACTCTTTCTTCTTGGTGTCGACACTCAATATGGGGTTGCCACGTCGGCTAAAGCGCTCCCGTAGCTGTGTGATGTTGGCGAACTGGGCGTCGCGAGTTGGAGGAGAGCCATTCGAGATCTTCTTTTTGTTGGTCCGGAGTGAGAAGTTCATCTGTTTAAGCAGCTTCGCGACGGTTTTGCGACTGACGCGAATGCCCAAGGCCGAGAGTTCGGCAGCTATTTTTTTCGTGGTCTTGCGAGTCCATCTCAGACCGCTGACGGGATCGCCAGCGACCTCGTACTTCATAAGTTCTTCGATCGCCGCGATGACTTCTGGCGTTTTTTTTCGACAGCTTTGCGGCCGGCACCCGCTTTTCGGACCCGCTCCACATTCACATCATGCTCAAGTAGCTCGCGACGGCCCCGAGCCACAGTGCTAACGTCGAGCCCGAGGATCTCCGCCATCTGGCGGTCACCGCCATAACCTAACTTGAGAGATTCAAGCCCCGCATACACACGCCTTTCTCTCTCATCGAGCAGGCTAAAGAAAAGGATGATGGCTGCTTTGAGCTCATCGGGTAGGACGTCTTGAGCAGCAATACTCTTGGACACAGAGGGTTGCGCTTCCCAAACACGTCGGCTGGCTATTTGCTGTTCACGAATGCTCCTCTTCGGAGAGAAGTAGACATTGCGATTTCTAATCCGAGTGCGGCGAAGTCTTTTCTCCCAGGCCAATTTCGGCAGCGCATCTTTGGTCCCAACCCTAACAATGGCATCAAGCTCCTCCACCGCGTAGCCAGCCTCGGAGGCGTTCACCAGTCCTTCGGCCATGGCGACGAGTGTCCCTCGACTTGAAAAGCCGACGGACCGAATCCACCACAAGCCGTTCTCATCAAACTCCGCGAGCTCTCGGAGCGTGTAGAAACGTCCACGGTGCGAATAGCTGGTGCAGTAGTCGAGCTCTCTCAGTTTCCGGAACACCGTCAGGTCAGCGACAGTCCCCACTGTCTTCTTGAGCATGTCCATGGTGGCGATGAGACGTTTGGCAAACAACCCCCGCAGGCGGTCAATGTCAGCGTTACGAATCATAATTCGTAACCCTAACACACAATGGCCTACGTCTCCATGGGCAAGCTCTCAAAGAGCTGCAAATAGCTCCATTTGACGCGGTCCCGCCAGGCGATCCGCTTCCCGCCGGCTCGGATCGTTCTCCCTGCAGCAGATGAATTACGACAAAGACTTGGTAGTTATTCTTGCCCCGACCCTAACCAGGGGTACTGCTGTCGGGACGATCATGGGCACCGCCGCTTACATGAGCCCTGAGCAAGCCAAAGGCAAGACTCTGGATCGACGGACCGATAACTGGGCTTTCGGTTGCTGCCTTTATGAAGCATTGACCGGTCGCAGGGTCTTCGCTCGCGAAGATATTACGGAAACGCTCGCTTCCGTCCTGCGAGACGAGCCGAGGTGGGACGCGCTTCCAGCTAGTACTCCGAGCGCCGTCACGAAACTCCTGCACCGTTGTCTCGAACGCGACCGCAACTTGCGCCTGCAGCATATCGGAGATGCTCGGATTGAGCTGCTGGAGTCGCCTCATGCGGAACCCATCCACCGATCCAGCGCCGGACTGCGCCAAATCGCAGCGGTCGCCCTGATCGCTTCAGCTCTTACGTCCGTCGCCGCCTGGCTCATGACTCGCTCGAGCGAGACAACGATGGGGGCTGCGGTTCAACGTCTTAGCGTTGGGATCCCGGACGGCGACCGCTTCGGCTCTGGAGGGAGCTCGAGCCTTGCGCTCTCGCCTTCAGGCGACGCTCTGGTCTACGTAGCCAGCCGTGACGGTGTTCAGCAGCTTTTCCATCGCCCTTTCGAGAGGGATGAGCCGATACCCCTTTCCGGCACGGACGGAGCGAAGCAGCCTTTCTTCTCTCCGGACGGCTCGTCGGTCGGGTTCTTTGCCAACAGCCAGCTTAAAACCATCTCGCTCGACACTGGGCGCGTCACGACGCTTTGCGCCGCGACGCCCGAGCCGACAGGCGGTTCGTGGGCATCCGATGGGCGCATCTTCTTCTCACCAGGACGCACGTCCGGGGTGTTCCAGGTAGCCGCGACCGGGGGTGAGCCGAGCCCAGTAACGCTCAGCGCGCAAGACGAAGGCGCTGTTCAACATTTCCCCACGCTCATCCCAGGAACCGATGTGCTTCTTTATCGGGAGGAATTGGACGGCGATAGACTTATCGTTGTTCAGAATCTCGCAACCGGTGCACGCTCGGTAGTGATTTCTGGCGCGTCGTCGAGGGTTCCTGTCTATTTAACGAGTGGCCATGTGCTCGTGTCGCGAGCTCCAACCAGCATATGGGCGGCACCGCTGGATGTAGACAAGCTGGTTCTGACTTCGGAACTTGTCCCTGTATTGCAAGATGTGTCTCTTGCTATGCACGTTTTCGCCGAGATGGCGGTCTCAGAGAATGGAACTCTCGTGTATCTACCGGATTCCGAGAACGATCCGGTTGACACGGTACCCATCTGGGTCGACCGAGAGGGACGAGCCGAGGACGTTGCGGAAGTTCCCGCCGAGAGGTTCATGAATCCTCGGCTATCTCCAGATGGAGAAACTCTGTTGCTGTCGAGCTTTGGCTCGCCGACCCTTGGCGTCTGGATGCTGGACATCCAGAGAGGGGCCTTGAGTCGCTTGGTCGAGGGAGGCACGCGCGGATTCTTCTCTCGAGACGGCAAGACTGTTGTCTTTGGTAGCGCGCGTGGCTTTGGCTTCAACATCTACACGAGGCCAGCCGACGGGTCCGGGTCGGAAACCCAAATCACGTTTGAGGGGCAGGGAGTTCCGTATTCCATGTCGCCCGACGGTGAATCCATTTTGCTGCGAGCTCAGGGTGAAGGTGGCGACCGGGATGTGATGCTCGCAGCGCTCAACGGCAGTGAGCCAGAGCTCTTGCTAGGCACGACGTACAGCGAACACAGGCGATGATTTCACTGGACGGCCAGTTCGTCGCCTACGTGTCAGACGAATCCGGTCAGGATGAAGTTTATGTTCGCCCGTTTCCCGATCTGGGCCAGGTGATCCACATCTCGGTCGATGGAGGAACGGAGCCTCTGTGGCGAAGAGACGGAGGTGAGCTGTTCTATCGAAGCGAGCTTCATCTTATGAGTGTGGCGATCACAACGAAACCGTCCTTCGAGGCCGGAAAGCCCGTGCCCCTGTTCGAGGACAAGCACGTGCGCCAGACTTCACGTCCCTGGACGAACTATGATGTCGACCGAGACGGCAGCCGCTTCGTGATGTTGCGGCAGCGAGGAGAATCGGCTGGCCCTCGCGAGCTTCGCGTGGTGCTCAACTGGTTCGCCGAGCTCGAGCGCCTCGTCCCCACATCCCAGTGATGGCCTTCCGAATCGGTAACCGCGAGCTAGTCTGAGAGCTGGGTTTGCCATAGGTCTCCCGCTTCTCGCGCTCTTCGCGAAAGCGTATTTGACGAAAGCGCTCGAGTGGAGCCGGCGCGGCGAGACGGCAGCTCTCGCGGCCCGTTTCTGTATCTCGTTGTCCTAGCAGCCCGTTGAAAAAGTCGTATCCGGTCGATATTTCTCTGAAGACTCATTCGATGACGATGTAAAATTGCATCGCATGTCGATGAAGAAGAAAAAGAAAAGTCGCCAAGAGACTTTATGGATTCCACACGATGCGGTTGCGTCGAGTCCTGGTCATCCTTTTTATGAGGAACTCGAGCGGGTACTTCGAGAGGAAGAGTTTGACTCGTTTGTGGAGTCGAAATGCTCGCCGTATTACGCGAAGAAGCAAGGTCGGCCGAGCATACCGCCGGGTGTGTATTTTCGAATGCTGTTGATCGGCTACTTTGAGCGCATCGATTCAGAGCGCGGGATCTGCTGGCGGTGTTCGGACTCACTGTCTTTGCGCCAGTTTCTTGGCCTTGGAATGGAAGAGCGAACGCCGGACCATTCGTCGCTGTCTCGGATACGGAATCGACTTCCGCTGGAAGTTCACGAATCTGTATTTGGATGGGTGCTAGAAGTTCTAGCGTCGAGAGGGATGATAGATGGCAAGACACTGGGTGTGGACGCGACGACGCTGGAAGCGAATGCGGCGCTTCGGTCAATCGTTCGTCGAGACACGGGGGAAAGCTACGAATCGTATTTGAAGGAGCTTGCGCGCAAGAGTGGTATCGAAGAGCCGAGCCGAGCGGACATTGCAAAGTTGGACAAGAAGCGGCCAAAGAAAGGGTCGAACAAGGAGTGGGTGAATCCGAACGAGCCGGATGCGGAGATCATGAAAATGAAGAGCGGGGGCACGGATATGGCGCACAAAGCCGAGCATGCTGTGGACATGAGCGGGGAAGGTGCGGTAATTGCCGTGACGCTTCACGGAGGCGCGAAGGGTGACACAAAGAGCCTACCGGATACGCTGGAAAAAGCGCAGTCAAATCTGCAAGAGCGCGCGAACAACGCGGAATGTTGTGAACGAATACATGAAGACGCGGGTCGCGAAGTGGTCGGGGACAAGGGCTATCACGGCAACGACATCCTGGTTGAGCTGGTTGAACAAGAATACCGGAGCTACATTTCGGAGCCAGAGCGAGGTGGCCGCAAATGGAAGGACAAACAGGCCGAGCAAGCCGCCACCTACGCGAACCGACGTCGCATTCGCGGGACTCGAGGTAAGCGATTAATACGCCGTCGCGGCGAGTTACTCGAACGACCTTTCGCGCACTACCTCGAAGCGGGAGGCATGCGACGAACGCATTTGCGAAGACACGAAAATATACTCAAGCGCCTCCTCACGCACGTGGCCGGATTCAATCTCGGGATTCTGATGCGCAATCTCATCGGCAAGGCCACGCCGAAGGAATACGCGGAGCTCAACGCCAGTCTGATCGCTGCTTTATTGCGCTTCGTCTCGACCATAGGCGCACGTTTTGCCCCGCTGCAATCCATCGGGCGTCTCAACTTGGCCGTTCCGCCGAATCACATCTTCCTTGAACTTGCCCACCAAACTTTCTCCGTGAGCAGAATCTGGACTTTTTCACCGGGCTGCTAGGCTTCCCACAATCTAGGAAGACCTGCTCACGCGATGTCTCTAAAAATCCTTATTTTAATCTGAATACAGAGCTATAATAAAGTTCGAATTAGGTACCTTCTTAGAAAAGGGGGGAGGAGTTGAAACCTTTTATTACAGCCGAAGATATCGTCCCGCTCGCTGACTTCAAGGCTCGCACGTCAGAGCTTTTTCGGCAGCTGAAAGAAGGGCAGCGCCCGCTGATCATCACTCAGAATGGTAAGCCGGCAGCCGTCATCATCACTCCCGAGGACTTCGATCGGCTCCAAGAGCGAGAGCGTTTCGTGGAGGCCGTAGCATCGGGCCTCGAGGACTCGGAAGCTGGTCGGCTCGTTGAAGACGAGGCTCTGGAGCAGGAGTTGAACGAGGAGTTCGATGCGTCGTCATGAGGCTTCGATGGACGCGGCGCGCTCGTTCCGATCTGCTGCAGATTCGTCGTTACAATCGCTCGTGACAAGCCAGGAGCGGCGCGTCGGTGGGTTGCGCGCCTCCGCCAGCGCGCGCGAGACGCCGCTAGTCACCCTCGCGCCGGGCGAAGGGTCCCTGAGCTCGGGCGCGACGACGTGCGAGAGGTATTGCTTCGCAACTACCGAATCGTCTATAGAATTCTCGAATCGGAGATTCACGTACTCACTGTTTTCGAAGGCCATCGTACGCTTCGACGAACGCTAACCGGCGACGACGTGGACTCGAAGAGAAAGCCTCCGCCGTGAGTTTGGGCGTTATACGATCCGCGTTCGTGGAGGCGCTCGGAAACCTCGGCCGCAACGTATCGAGACTGGGCGGGCTCGTTCTTCTTGCCCATCTCGTTCGAACGAGATTCTTATCGAATATCACTATTGTCACACCGCCAACGCCGCGCCGGCTCGACGCACGTGGTTTCACTGAGCTCACACGATGACTTCGAGCTCGCCGGGCAACACGTCGACCCGCAACGGGGTTTCTTGAAGGAACTCGCCATCCGCGAAGAACTCCGCGGGCTTCTCGGTCTCGATCTCGACGAACTTCGTCTTGCGGTACTCGACGCTCCAGTGCCCGAGGTGAGAGCCCGAGAACACGGTCGGGAACATGAAGAGCAGCCCCGCTCTCGAGATGTCCCGCACGAGGCACAAATCCAGTAGCCCGTCCTCCAGCTTCGCCTCCGGCGTGATGTGCATGCCGCCGCCATAGCGACGGCCATTGCCGACGGCCGCGAAAGTCACGGGCCCTTTGTAAAAGCCGCCGTCGTAGCGCACCCGAGCTTGGAGATGGCGAAAGTCGAGGAGCGTTCGCAAAACGGCATAGCCATAGACCAATCTTCCCGATAGAAGCGGCGTGTTCTGCGCGCGGCGCGCCGCTTGGGCGTCGAAGCCGGTGCCGCCGACACCAAGAAAAACGCCAGCGTCCGTTTTTCCCAGGTCGACGAAACGCCGCTCGTTTCGGCTAAGTGCGTCGAGGGTGTGCTCTATCCCGTGGATGCCGAGCTCCGCGGCAAAGTCGTTGCCGCGCCCGGCCGGTAGGATCGCGAGGGCGGGCCGCTCTGCTTTCGGCGTTTGAACCAGCCCGTTGACGACGACGCTCAAGGTCCCGTCGCCTCCCGCCGCGAGGAGAACATCGTGCCGTGTGCGCCTTGCCGCAGCGGCGGTAGCTCGCGCGTCGTCAGAGCTCGCCGGCGACGCCAACGTGACGGTAGCGCCGCTCGACTCCAGGCGGGTCACGAGCTTGTCGACTTGCGAGCGGCGGCCGGACGTTCCGGAGCGAGCATTTCGAATGACGAGCACGCGCACGCGCAGAGTGTATCCTGAGTATCCTGAGCGCCCTGAGCAGATTGGTTGCTTTCTGCTATCCTTCCGCTCATCCGAATGCGGACGGTCGCCCTCCGAGCTCTTGCTCTCGTCGCCTACCTCTGGCTTTGCTTCAGTTGGTTCGACCACGAATTCGATGTCTTTCTGGCCGCAACGCCTGCATGGATCCCCGCGCTGCTCTTGCTGGGGGTCGCTATCGCGACGTGGCGGCCGCGTTTCGACAGCGATGACGCCATAGCACTCGGCTTCGCGGCGCTCGCGCTCGCGTTGCGTCTTCCTTTTCTCTGGGGCGCCTACGGTCTGTTCAGCTCCGACGCTTCGGCACAGGGGTTGATGGCGCTTCACATTCTCGAAGGCGAGCACCACCCTATCTTTCTCTATAGCTGGTCCTATATCGGAAGTCTCAAAGCACACTTGACGGCGCTCATCGCCGCGGTCTTCGGGGAGCCGGTCGTGAGCTTCGCGGCGGCGGCGGCGATCGTCTATGCGCTCTTTACCGGCGCGATCTATCGTCTCGCGCGCACCGTGGTCCCGCGCGCCGAAGCGAGCGTCGCTGCGATCTATGTCATCGCCGCGCCCGGCTTTCTCACGGCGTGGGGGATGGGAAACGAAGGGAGTTATGTCGATGTGATGCTTCTCGGGACCTTGATGCTCGCGATTGCAGCGCGGTGGATGCGAGGCGACCGTGCGGGCTTCTCCGAGGCGTTTTGGATCGGTGTGCTCGGGGGGCTCGCCTTTTGGACGCACATCCTTGCGACGTACTATCTCTTGACGGCAATCGGCGTCCTGGTACTTTATCGATTTAGCCGCTTTGGGCGGGACGGACTGGTGCGACTCGCGAGCTTCGCGGGCGGCTTTATCGTCGGCGACTTCCCGGGCATTCTTTGGAACGCGGGCAACGAGTGGCTCAGCTTTCGCTGGTGGAGTCTCGACGCCGAGACGGTCGAAGCCGTCGACCGCGTGGGCCGTACGATGACGCAGCTCGATCAAGTCGCGACGACGTCACTCTCCGTGCTTTCCGGCTACTGGCCTCGCGACGCGCCTCCCTGGCCCGCACCATTTTGGCACGTCGCGCTGGGACTTCTCATCCCAGCGGTCTTTCTGTTCTTCGCCTGGCGACACCGACGCAAGCTGTCATGGATCGCGCCCTCGCCCGAAGCCATGCTTCTCGGCTTCCCCGTGCTCGTTGTGTTGGTGTTCGCGCAAAGTAGTTTCGGATGGATGACCGACGAGCCCCGCTACCTCTTGTTCTTGTTCTCCGTCGTCCCGATCTTCCTGGGCTCCGCGGCCGTCGCACTTTGGAATCGATCGCGCCTGCTCGCGAGCGTCGCGCTGTTCTCTCTATTGTTCGTGAACCTGCGTGGCGATGTCGCCTATCTCAAGGCCGCGCTCGAAAGCGACGGCGTCAATCGGGAGTTCGTAGAAGAGCTCGAAAAGCTCGCTGTCCGCTATGTGCGCTCCGACTATCATCTCTCCTACAAATATGTGTTCTTGAGCCACGGCCGGATGGTCTGGACCTCCGAGCTCGGCCCGGCGCAGACCGAGTGGTATTTTCCTTTTCGCGATCAAGTGGCCCAGGCCGAAGACGTTGCGCTCGTGCCGCGAAGCTTTCGTTTCGCGCGTCGGATCCGCCGCCGGCTCGACGCGCAGGGTATCCGTTATCGGCAGGAGGACTTGCTCTATCCGGTCCTTTACGATTTCAGTGAGCCCGTTCCTCTCTCGTATCTGAGGTAGCAAGCACTAGTAACTCGCTCTTCCCGCCCACACGAGGCCGCAGTCTACCGAGAGTAGCGCCACGGTTCGCATAATCAAGATCCTTTAGCCTGTGTCGCCCGGCCTTTGAGCGTGCTCTTTATCTCGGAGAGCGCGTAGAGGCGGCCTTCGTCGACCCCGTGGCAGAACGTGCGAAGCTCTTTCCAGGCTTCGGGGCTTTCGAGGGTCTCCGGCCAGAACGGGAACGTGCGGCACTGGCGCGGCCGCGCCGGGTAGACGCTGCAGCCGTCCTCCCAAAAGATGCAGTCGCCGTTCGCCTTCAACTGAAGGACAGGGGCACCATCCTCGTCTTGCGTCAGATAACGCGTTTTGAAAGCTCGCGGGTCGAGATCGAGAGAACGCTCGAGACGCTCGATTTGGGCCGGGCTCACATAGACCCAACCCGGTTGAGCGCCGCGGCAGCAGTTATTGCACTGGTGGCAGGAAAAGCGTAATCCGTCTGAGTACCAAAGCGGCTCGCGGGGCATGTCGATGCTGACTATAATAGTCGTTTCGTGTTCCGGTCCACACTGTTCATCGCGGCGTTTTCCGCCCTCTTCGGTCTCTCTCTCGCGCTCGACGAGTTCCTGCGCCTGTTCCTGCGCCAGGATTCCGGAGAGTCGTTCCTGCCCGCGCTCGCTCGCAACGCTGCCTTCGTCGAGTGGCTGTGGCCACTTTTGGGCTGGACCACGCTTGGCCTGCTCGCGGCACTCGGGCTCGCCGCACTTCTGGCGCGACGGCCCGAGCTCGAGCGGTCGGAGATCCTCGCGGTGCTGGCACGGCCTTATCTCACGCTGCTCGTTCCCGCGGGGCTCACCTTCCTGGCCGCGGGCTCGCTCGTGGTCTCGCCAAGTATTCCCTACGGAGCGAATCTAGCGATGACGCTGGCGCTCGAAGGCGCCTTCGCGACGCTCCTTGCCGCGCTCTTGTTCTCCGGCGCGCTCGCGCATGCGCTCCTCGAGCTGCTCGGTCCTTGGGAGAGACGCCTCCCCTCGCTCGCGATATTCGGGCTCGTGATGGTCTGCTTTCTCTTGGCAACGCCCGCTCGTTTCTATCAGGCGGGCGTCGGGCAAGGGAACATGCACAAATATGTGCGCATGGCGCAGGCCGTCGCAGGGACGGGAACGCTGAATATCGAGCGCGCCGGCGAGAACCCGGACCCGACCGTCGGTGAGTTTCTCGGGCATCTTCCTCGGATCGCTTCGAGCTACGTTCGCGCTTCCAGAAGTCTTCTCGCCCATCGAGGCGGCGAAGCGAAAGCCGCGAAGGTCAACCGCTCGATGTTCCGGAGCATCGATGGCGGCGTGTATTACATCAACGCGCCCGGTCCCGGCTTTCTGCTCGTCCCAGCCTATATCGTGGATTCGTATTTGAACCGCCGGTTGGGTGGAGACCGCCAGATCGCCATCATTGTGTTCTGGCAACTTCTAGGGGCGTTGCTCGTTCTCGAAATCGTCGCCTCGGTCGCGACGATGAAAGCTCGACCCGAAGGCGTGGTGACGGCTCTTGCGATGGCGCTCGCGGTCCCGTTTCTGTTCTACACGTTTCAGATTTATCCGGAGCTTCCCGGCGGTTTGTTTCTCGTGTTCGCCTTTCGCAAGCTGGTGCTCGACACGGCACCCGCGGGAGGGGCGGTCTTCGCCGGCGCGCTCGCGCTCGCAGCGCTACCGTGGCTCCATCAAAAGTACTCGGTCGCGTCGGCCGTGCTCGGGATCCTCGCCGCCTGGAGTCTTCTTCGCACGTCTCCCGGCGGGTGGTCGCACCGTCGCTACAAATTGGTTCTGTTGGGGCTTCCTCTTGCAATCTCCGCCTATTCCATTTTTCTCTATAATCACGCGCTCACCGGAAGCTTGTCGCCGACCGCAACGTTCAGCGCGGCCGAGCGCTCTTCGTTCGAGCCGTGGAATTTCTTCAAAGGTCTTTCGGGTCTTCTGCTCGATCGCGAGAACGGGCTTCTCGTCTTTGCACCGATCTACATCTTCGCTCTCGTCGGCTTGCAAGCGTTTTTCTTACGACACCGTGCGATTTTCACACCGTTCGTTCTCGTCATCGCTTCCTACATCGTCGTCATCGCTTCATTTCCGTACTGGCCGGGCGCCGTGAGCACAATGGGGCGCTACATCTTGAGTATCCTTCCTCTGCTTGCGCTTCCCATGGCCCTCGTCGTCGGCCGAAGCTTCACCGACGGTGTGCTCGCGGGCGTGGGCGCGACGCTTCTCGCCGGAACTCTGTCTTATAGCGCGAGCTTCGTTCGCGACCTCATCCCGAGCTACCAACCGCTGATTTTTTGGGGTCGGGTTCTCTATAGCGATCCGCACCAATACTTACCGTCATTTCTGAGCGATGGGTTTCTTGGCTCGGGCCCGGCGCATTTTCCGAAGTTTCTCATGCTTCTCGTAGCCGCGGGAGCGCTCGTTTACTTTCTCCGCGAGCGCATTTACGAAGAGCCTTTCTCCGTCGAAGCGGAAGCGGCGGCGTACCACCGGCGGGCGTGCTTCGGCGCGGCCGCCGTCTTGCTCGCGCTGATCGCGGCCGGCTTCGTGCTGGAACGCTGGCCCGGAAATGGGTCGGAGAAGCGCGGGCCTCTGTTTCGCGAAACGCGCGTGCTTCGAGGCGGAGAAACGCTGTCGGTGTTTGGCGAGCACGGCTTCGAAAGCGGCGGCGTGTGGGTCCCGGGAGGCGGAACGACGAGCTTTCTCCTGCTCTCGGACGAGCCGCTCTCGGAGATCACGCTGCGTTTGAGAAACGGACCGGCGGCCAATACGGTTGCGTTTCGAGAGCGTCGCGAGCCGAAGCAGGTCCTCGATCTTCCGTCTGGAGGACCGCACAACCGACCGGTGCTCTTGAGAAAGCCCTACCGCTTCGACGGCAAGAATGGAGAACGATTTCTGTACCGATTCGAGGTGCACTCGACGGGAAGCTTCGTCCCACGAGACGAAGGCACGTCCGACGATGGAAGGAATCTCGGTACCTTCGTGAGGCTAAGATGAAAAGAGTAACCATTTATACAGATGGGTCCTGCAAAGGCAACCCCGGGCCCGGCGGCTTCGCCGCCATCATCGAAGAAGAAGGCGAAACGAGAGATGTCACCGGCGGCGAGCCCCGCACGACGAACAACCGTATGGAGCTCAAAGCTGTGATCGCCGGGCTAGCGGCGCTCGAAGAGACGTCCCAAGTCCGCATCGTGACGGATTCTCAATACGTCGCGAAGGGCATGACGAGCTGGATCCACGGCTGGCGCCGCAAGGGCTGGAAAACCGCCTCCGGCAGCCCGGTCAAAAACCGCGAGCTATGGGAAGAGCTCGACGCGCTCGCCAAACGGCACCGGGTCCAATGGGAGTGGGTGCGCGGTCATGATGGCCACCCTGGCAACGAGCGCGCCGATACCCTCGCGAAAGAAGCCGTCCCTCGCTGACGCTTCTACGGAAGGTTCGCCATGGCGCGGGCCGCGAGATCCACCACCTGCGCTTCTTCTACGGACGGTACGGACGGTACGGACGGCGAGCTCACTTCCAGGACGTCGTCACCGCGAAAGGCGCGCACCATGTGCTCCTCGGCGACATACATCGCCCAATCGCCTGCGACGCCTGCGACGGGGTGGTACTCCTCGGGCGGCGGATCCTCACCGCCGAACTCCTCGCCAAAATTGGCCACGAACTCGTCAAAGGAGTCGAGGTCCGCGCGCTCGAGCGTCAGTACCACCAAGGTGCCCGAGCCGTCCGCCGTGGCCCAACTACATTGTCCTTTGCCGTCGTCGCCACTCGTGGACTCCCCCGCGGAGGTGCCGAGAGCCGCTTCGATGTCGGCGCTGGTGAGGAGCGCACAGAGGTCGGCACGTGCGGGCGCGCTCGCGGCGGGCTCTGCACCGCCTGCGGATTCTCCCCCCCCGCCGCCGCAGCCCCAGCTAGACAAGAGGCCGACGATGGCGATTGCGGTTAGTGAGTAGCACGGATTCGGTAATCTCGAGAGTTTCATCGCCCGCTAGCTTAGCCGAGCACGGCCGAAGGGGAAAGTGCTTCAGGTGAAGGTAAACCTGCGAGCTCGCGACCCTGGGCGGGTTTTGGGCTAGCAGAACGCCGCGGCTTTTTGGGCTAGCTGTTCCCACTCTTTGTAGAGAGCTTTGAGCGCAGCTTTGAGGTCTTCGTGGGTCTTGACGACCTGGGCGGCCCCCTCGTCGTCGTCGTAGAAACCCGGCACCGACATCCGGCCTTCGAGACTGTCGATGCCGATCTCGGTCTCGGAGATGGTCATCTCGATCTCTTCGAGCCTTTCCTGGATCTCTCTCGCTCTGTTCTTGGAAACTGTTTTTGCCGTCGCCGCGGGCGCGGCGGGCTTTTCGGCAATCTCTTTCCTCGCCGGGACGGCGGCCTCGAGCTTCTTCGGCTCGAGCTGGGCCTCTTTCGTGCGTAGAAAATCCGGGTAGCCTCCCCAGTGCATGCGGATGCTGCCATCGGCGATCTCGGCGACTTTGGTCGAGAGTTGGTCGAGCAGGTACCGATCGTGTGAGACGAAGACTAGCGTCCCTTGATAGGCCCGGAGGGCATCGAGAAGGATCTCTTTCGAGTCGATGTCCAGATGGTTGGTAGGCTCGTCGAGGAGCAGCACGTTCGCAGGGCGGAGCAGCATGCGCGCGAGCGCGAGACGGCTCTTCTCGCCACCGGAGAGCACTTTCACTTTTTTGTCGACGTCATCGCCGTGGAAGAGAAAGGCGCCCAGAAGACTTCGAAGTCGCGGGATCATCTCGGTGGGAGCGCCGTCTGTCATGTTCTCGAGGACGGTGCGCTCTTCGTCGAGGTCGTAACGTTCTTGACTGAAATAGCCCGTCTTGACATTGTGTCCGAGACGAAGCTTTCCAGAGTCGACATCTTCGCTCCCGGAGAGCAAGCGCATGAGTGTGGACTTTCCAACACCGTTCGGTCCGACGAGAGCCAGGCGCTCTCCGCGCTCGACGAGAAGGTCCGCTCCGTTGAAGACATGATTGTCGCCGTAGCTCTTGTGAATGTTCTCGAGCTCGAGCACGACGCGACCCGAGCGCTCGACTTCCGGCAGGCGAAGCCGCATCAGCTTGCGCTCGGGAGGAACTTCGATCTTTTCTATCTTCTCGAGCATCTTGACGCGGCTTTGGACTTGCTTTGCCTTCGTCGCCTTGTAGCGAAACTTGTTGATGAAGCGCTCTGTCCTCTCGATTTCTTCTTGCTGACGCGCGGCTTTCGCGCGAAGCTCCGCAAGTGCGCTTGCCCGCGTCTCGAGGAACGTGGTGTAGTTGCCGGTATAGTCGACGAGTCGCCGGCGATCGATGTCGGTAATGCGCGTCGCGACCTGGTCGATGAAATAGCGGTCATGGGAAACGAGCACGATCGCGTGCGGGTAGTTGCCGAGGTAGTCCTCGAGCCAATTGCGGGCTTCGAGGTCGAGATGGTTGGTGGGCTCGTCGAGAAGGAGAAGATTCGGCTGCGACAAAAGAAGCTTGGCGAGCGCGATGCGCATTTGCCAGCCCCCGCTGAACGTCTCGGTGGGGGCGTCGAGCTCTTCTGTCTTGAAGCCGAGGCCGAGAAGAACCTCTTCCGCCCGGCTTTCGATGCTGAAGCCGCCGCGCCGATCCCACTCGTCGCGGCACTCGCCGTAGCGCTCGAGAATCCGCTCATGCGTCGCACTCGTGCCGTCAACCGCGCCCATCTGCTCTTCGAGCTCGCTCATCTCCTTGCCCATGGCGAGAAGCTTTGCAAATGCGGTGAGCGTTTCCGCGCGAAGGGTTTTGCCGCTATGGGCGAGCCCATCCTGCGGCAGATAGCCCACCGTCGTGCCGGGCGGCGTCGCGACTTTCCCGCTATCCGGCGATTCGCTGCGCACGAGCATGCGCAAGAGCGTCGTCTTACCCGACCCGTTCGGGCCAGCAAGGCCGACGCGCTCGCCGTCGGACACATTCCACGTAACGTTCTCGAACAGAACGTGGCCGGCGTAAGCTTTGGTCAGGCTATGGATTTGAAGCATGTCACACACCAAAAAAAGGCCCGGCTCTCGCGAGCCGGGAGGTTTCTGAAAATATAATAGCGTGAAACGGAGACGCGAAGGCTAGATATGAGACAATCCCTGCAAGTCACTGTCCTGGCTACTCTTACAGTAGGTATCGGACTCCTTACGGCACCCTCGGGGACGAGGGCCAGCCAAGGCGGCGACGCTGACGCTCAGGCCAATCGCGGCGTCGCCCTGCTCGAACAATTTCGCTTCACCGAGGCCATCGAAGCTTTCGAAGCCGCCGTGGCGCTCGAGCCGAATGGGGCCGCGGGACACATCAATCTCGGGATCGCCTATTTCAACGAACGCGACTTCGAGAAGGCTCTCACGTCCTTCGAACGAGCCCGCGAGCTCGATGCCTCGAGTCCTTACGTTCACTACAACCTCGGGCTCGTTTACAAGCTGCAGGGCGAAACGGAGGAGGCGGCGGCGGCGTTCGAGCGCGTGCTCCCGATCGACCCGGTCGACTCGATGACGCACTACTACCTCGGTACGCTCTATGCCAATCTTGGCCGCCTGGAGGAGGCCGAGGCCACCTTGCGGCGCACGATCGAGCTCCAGCCGAACAACGAGTCCGCGCATTTCAGCCTCGGGAATATTCTCATCCGGCAAGGCCGGCGCGACGAGGGTCGCGCCGAGCTTCTCGTTTTTCAGGAGCTCAAGCGAAACTTTCCCGGCGAGGGAACGTCGGCGGGCCTCCAATATACCGAGCTCGGAAAATATGCCGAAGCCGTGGAAGTAGTCCAGGATCTGCTTCAACCCGTGACTCGGGAGCGAAGGACCGAAACCTCGCTTCGTTTCGTCGAAGCGACTAGAGGTGCCGGTCTTTCTCTCCCCGCGCTCGAAGCTCACACGGCACTTCCCGAACAGCTCGACGCTTCCGAGTACACGCTCGAGTGGATTCAGGATAGAGCGCTCCCCCGGCTCGGGACGGGTCTTGCCTTTCGGGATCTCGATGGCGATGACGATCCCGATATGCTGTTCGTCAAGAGCGGGGCTCCGATCTTTCTGAGAAACACGAATGGCCGTTTCGAAGCGTTCGAGGCCAGCGGGCTTCCTCACGAAGGCCATTTCGTCGGGGTCGTCGTAGGCGACGTGGACAACGATCTCGACGGGGACGTCTACCTCACGGGCGCAGGGCCGAACGCGCTCTTCCTCAATAACGGCGGAGGACGTTTCACGCCGTCCGAGGACGAAACCGTTCAGGGGAACGACGTGTCGGTGAGCGCGACCTTTGCCGATATCGATCACGACGGTGACCTCGATCTCTACGTCGCGAACTACCTTTCTCAAAAAGCGCCGGCGAACGCGGACGTGCTCGTACTGCCCGGCGATCTCCCTGGAGCGCCCAATCGCATGTATCAGAACAACGGTGACGGATCGTTTACCGAGATTTCGAGCGAGACCCGTACCGATGGTGGCGCGCGCAGAAGCCTCGGGGCGGTCTTTTCCGATCTCGATAACGATCGCGACATCGATTTCGTCGTCGTCAATGACGGAGCGCCCGCGCTCGCGTTCTCGAATGATCGCGTCGGGACTTTTACGGAAAGCTCTCGGGTTTGGGGGCTCGAGACGAGCTCGCGGATGCGCGGTCTGGACGCGGCGGATTTCGATCGAGATGGAAGCTTCGACCTGTTCCTGACGTCGGAGGGCGCCGCGTTGAACAGCCTCTTGCGAGGACCGGCGCAGTCTGGGTTCCGTCCCGACGTGCTCTCACCGGGGCTTCTTGCCGCGGGCGCGCCAGGGGCACGCTACGGCGCGAGCTTCGTCGACGCGGATAACGACGGCGATTTGGATTTACTCGTCGTCGTCAACGAGGCGGAGGCGCTCGTTGCTTATTATGAGAGCACACCGAACGGCTATGTGCGCGCGCTTTCACTCGAGGGCCTCGAGACGGCCGTAGAGGGAGAGGGCCGCGCCTTGGCACTTGCCGATGTGGACGCCGATGGTGATGTGGACGTGGTTGTCGCCACCGACCTCGGTGAGCTCGTCTATTTTCGCAACGACGGCGGCAACGAGAACGGCTTCCTCCGCATCCGGGCGCGCGGACTGCGCAGCAATCTCGATGGACTCGGTGCGAAAGTCGAAGTCAAAGCCGGCGCGGCCGGTACGACGCGCGAGGTGCGCTCTTCGAGCGGCTATTTCTCGCAGAACGAGCTCCCGCTTCATTTCGGTCTCGCAGACAGCCCGCGCGCGGACTACGTGCGTTTTCTCTGGCCGGGAGGCGTCAAGCAAATCGAGATGGAGCTCGAGAGCGGTCAGACGGCTTCGATCGAAGAGCTCAACCGCAAGGGCACGTCATGCCCGATTCTCTATGCGTGGGATGGTGAGAAGATCCGATTCGTGACCGACTTTCTCGGAGGGAGCGCGTTCGGATACCTCCACGCTCGCAACGAGTACAACTACCCCGATACGGCGGAGACCGTCAAGATGGAGTCCTTCCCCCTCGTTGCTCGCGACGGGCGCTTCGAGATGCGCTGGGTCAATCAGCTCGAAGAAGTCCTCATCTACGATCGGGCTGCCCTTGTCGTCGTCGACCATCCAAAGGAGTTCGCTGTCTTCCCGAACGAGCGTCTCATGCCGGGGCCGCCGTTTCCCGATGACCGCCTCTACGCCGTCGCCGAGATGCGCGCGCCGGAGCGCGCCGTCGATCATCGAGGCAGAGATGTCCGTGCCCTCATCACCGAGAAGGATCGCCTTTATCCCGACGGTTTCGAGCTTCTCGAATTCAAAGGCTACGCGGATGAACATGCATTGACACTAGACCTGGGGGCTCTCGAGCCCGGCGAGAGCTACGTGCTGCTCTTATATGGCTGGGTCGACTATGCCGATTCGAGCTCGAACCTCGCTGCGTCCCAGGCAGGCGTTACCTTGGTGACGCCTTATCTCGAAGTCGGCAACGCTGCGGGAAATTTCGAGATGGGTCTCGAGCAAATGGGCTTTCCCGCGGGGCTGCCGAAAACCATGCTCGTCGACCTCTCGGGTCTCGTGACGCCCGAGAAGAATCACGTACGTATCACGACGAGCATGCGGCTTCATTGGGATCAGATCCTCGTGGCCAAGCGTGTCCCGGCTGAGGCTGCCGGCCTTAGTGTGACCAAGCTCGACGCTGCAGGGGCGGATTTGAGATCCATCGGCTATCCCGCGCTCTTCAACCCGGACGGGCGAACGCCACCGCTCTATACCTACGATCGTATTCTCGAGACGGAGCTCTGGGGCGCCCACGAAGGCTACTACACACGCTACGGTGACGTGCGTCCTCTCCTCGCCGCCATCGACGATCAATACGTCATCACCCATCACGGTGACGAGCTCCGTTTGACGTTCGAAGCGTCGGAGCTTCCCGAGCTTCCCGACGGCTGGACGAGAAGCTTTCTCGCCTTCGCGGACGGCTTCGGAAAGGACATGGATCTCAACTCTGCGCGGCCCCATCGCATCGAGCCTTTGCCGTTTCACGGCATGACTTCCTACCCGTATCCCGAAGACGAATCCTTTCCGGATTCAGAGCTTCATCGCAGATACAACACGCGCTATGTTGGGCCGGACGGCGCCAACCCGTTTATCGGGCGTCCAAAGACAGGGACGTCTGTTCAGTAGCAGGATGCCAAGAAACAAAGTCGCACTAATGCTGATGCTCTTTGTCTGGAGCAGCGCGTGCCGCGACGAGGCGCCCTCCGCACCGCCCCAGGTCTTGATGGACGAGACCTATCTCGTGTTCTCTCCCGGCGGTGACGAGGACTTGGTGTCGCCCATAGCGCTCGGTGGCGAAAGTCGCCCCGCGCTCATCGCGAGAACGCCGGCGGAGTTCCGTTATCGCGTGCACGTCCCGCCACGAGCAACGCTGACCTTCGCTCTCGGAATTCTACAAGCGCCGGGAACGACCCCTGACGAAAATGACGAGCCTGACGAGCCTGGCGCGACGCTCCCGGGCAACCGCATGCGCTTCGAAGTACGCGCCGGTGAGGACGGTCCAGACGAGCTTCTCTTCGAGCGCGAGATTCACGTGGCGCGTCGTGGAGAATGGATCGAGCAGCAAGTCGATCTGAGCAGGCTATCGGGGCGCGAAGTGTGGCTCGTGTTCCGGTCGTCCTTTCCCGGCGCGGAAGATCGGGAAGAGCCGCTCCCGCTCATCGGTGTTTTCGGCGACCCGGTCCTCCACGACCGAGCGCGATTTCGTGAAGGACGCGGGGTCGTGCTCGTGTCCATCGACACGCTGCGGCCGGACCACATGAGCGTCTACAATTATCCTCGCAAGACGACGCCCGGGCTCGAGGCCTTTGCGACGGAAGCGATCGTGTTCGACGACGCGGTCAGCACATCCTCGTGGACACTCCCGGCTCATGCTTCGCTATTGACGTCGACCTATCCGAGCGTTCATGGCGCCGTGAATTTGAACGTGGGGCTCGCGCGCTCCTGGCCCAACCTCGCGACGGTCCTCCGGGAGAGCGGTTTTACGACGCAGGCTATGGTGACCCACGTCTATCTCGCTCCCGAATACGGTTTCGATGAAGGCTTCGATCGCCATCAATACTTGCCCGAGACGCGCGCGGAGGAGCTCACCGATCGCGCGGTGCGTTTCTTGTCGGCTATGGGCGACCGCGATTTCTTCCTTTTCGTTCACTACTACGACCCACATTGGCATTACGACCCGCCGCCCCCCTACGACAAAGAGTTCGATCCATCCTATGAGGGCGAAGTATCGGGCGTGTGGTGGGACTTCAAAGAGCTCGCCGCGGACGAGATCGATGCGCGCGACCTGCATCACATCAAAGCGCTTTATGACGGTGAGATCCGTTACACCGATCGGCATGTCGAGCGCCTCTTTCGTGAGATGAAGTCACTCGGGATTTTCGACAAGAGCGTCATCGTCGTGACGTCGGATCACGGGGAAGAGTTTCTCGAACACGGCCATTGGGAGCACCAGAAGACCCTCTATGAAGAGCTGCTTCGCATTCCACTACTCGTGAAGCTCCCGAACGGCGAAATCCGTGGCCGGCGTGTTTCCGAGCAGGTGTCGCTCGTCGACGTTGCACCCACGATTCTCGAAGCGCTCTCCGTGCCGCGGCCATCCTCATTCGAAGGCCGAAGTTTGTTCGAGCTCCTGGGCGCCGCGCCAAAACGCGAGCGTCGGGAAGCGTGGTCGGAGACCGAACACACCATCGACCAATCTCACAAGCTGTCACTGCGACTCGGCGCACGAGGCCGAAAGGCGATCTTCACGGTGCGAGATGCGAGTGTCGATATCGAGCTTTTCGATCTCGCCGCCGACCCCGGTGAGCTCCTGCCGCTCGGCCCCACCCCGATCAACGACCCAATGCGCAAAGCTTTCGAAAAACGCCTCGAAGATTATCTGCATGACGTGGCGGCGGCGCGACAAGGCAGTCCAGATATTCCGTCCATCGAGCTCGATCCCGAAGAGTGGGAACGACTTCGCTCTTTGGGCTACGTCCGATAGTCGCGGAAGAAAGATACGGAGGAAATTTTGTCTTGTTTTTGCCGCGCGTTTGATATTCTCTAGATGGGTGGTGTCGTTGGACACCGTCGGGAATACGCGTTGAACGATTCTTACTGGATGCCTGAATGGACGACGAGAGATTTCGCGTACGTAGCGAGCTTTATCGTTTGCTTCTCGATGAGGAAGCCGGTATTGCCTCTGCGCTCGTCCCTCGCATGCTCGCGGATCCTGATTCACTGACTCCCGAGATTCGCTGGTGCCTCTTTTACTTGATTCGCGGGATCGGCTACCTGGCCGGGCGTAATCGTCTTTTCGGTCAAGACGGCCTGCTCGACACACTGTCTGAAGAGTTCGAGATTGCGCAGCTGAGGACTCGGCGACTGGACAATCTATGGTCTGAGATCGTCAAGGAAGATCCCAATCACTGGATGCAGCGCTACGAATCGACGGAAGTCCACTACTCGCTCGAGGAGCTCGATTGGCTCAACGAACTGCTCGGCCGCCTTTGGAAAGTGGAGCGTCAGCGCCTCGCCCTCGAAGAGCCGCCCTTGCAACCCCTGGTGCTCCGCAAGCGCCTCATTGCCGCGGGACAGCGCCAGAACTTCCTCGCCAATTTGTTGCCCCGACTGAGCTAGTCCCCTGGTCACTCCCGGAAATCGTCCGGAAACCGTTTGCAACTTGCCGCTTAGCTAGTACCCATCCTGAAGCCTGTAAGGGATTGAGAAAAAAGGAGAAATCGCAAATTTAGGGCTAGTCTTCTGAGGGGGTGTCGATTAGGATCGTGTCGTTGAAAACATCCGATTCTAAATGACTTAACTCCAAAGGAGACCAGCCCTAAATGCGAAAAACGATCAACCCACAGCCAAATCTACGTGAGCCCTGGCTGGAGCTGGAGCACGCACGCGAGCTCGAAACGATCTCGTCGCTACTCGATGCCCATCCTAAGCTCAATGAGCTGGTACTGCAAGACCTAAGGTCGGTCACCCCACCGGCAGGGAGCGATGTTGGTCGTGGGGGAATGAGCGCGGAGCAGGTTCTCCGGGCGTTGTTGGTGAAGCAGCTGAATCAGTTCACCTATCGGGAGCTGGCGTTTCACTTGGCAGACTCTCGAAGCTATCGGACGTTTTGCCAGCTCGGCATCATAGAGCCGACCCCGTCGAAGTCGACCCTAGCAGCAAACATCAAAGCCGTGAAGTTCGAAACGCTGGAGCAGATCAACCGAGAGCTGGTGAGCGTTGCCGAGGATGCTGGGATCGAAAAGGGAAGAAAAGTACGAGTGGACTGCACGGTAGTGGAATCAAACATTCATCCGCCTACAGACTCCGAGCTTCTTTATGACTGTGTTCGGGTTCTCACTCGCGTGATGTGCCGAGCTCGCGAACTGCTGGGTACAGTAGTGGTCTTCGGCAATCGAACGCGTCGAGCGAAGAGACGTCGACTGGGAGTTCTGAACGCGAAGGATAAGCAACAAAGGCGTCGCGTCTATCGAGATCTACTGAAGGTGACGGAAGAAACCTATCGCTCCGCTCAACGCGTTGCAGCACAGTTGGAAGAGTCGGGCTTGACCGAGCCGGTGAAGCGAGCGAGCGCGGAGAGGATCGCCGCGGATTTTGAGCACTTTCTCGTCCTCACCAAGAAAGTCATCAACCAAACCCAACGCCGAGTGATCGACGAAGAGCGTGTGCCTGCGGAGGAGAAGGTCGTTTCTATCTTCGAAGAACACACCGACATTATTCGCAAAGACCGGCGCGAGACTCTCTACGGCCACAAGGTGTGTATGACTGGTGGCTCGTCCTCGATGATTTTGGATTGCGTGATCTTAGATGGAAATCCGTCCGATTCAACTCTCGCGGAAACCATGATCGACCGTCAAGTCGAACTCTACGAACGGGCCCCGCGCCAGGTTGCCTACGATGGCGCGTTTTCTTCAAAGGCAAACTTGGAAGCCATCAAAGGCAAGGGAGTTGAAGATGTTGCCTTTACCAAGGCTCATTTCGCGGTGACCGATATGGTCAAGAGTTCCTGGGTCTATCAACGCCTGCGGCGATTTCGCTGCGGAATCGAAGGCGTCATTTCGTTCTTGAAACGAGTCTTTGGCCTCGACCGATGCACATGGCGCTCATTGCCTTCTTTTAAATCGTACGTATGGAGTTCCATCATCACCTGCAACCTACTGATGATGGCAAGACACCTATTACGATAACAACTATTACTCTTCCGCCCCTTATAGCCATGGATTGCTAACAATTCGCCTCTCGTTTCGTCCAAGATTTTCATTCGCTCTCAACCCCACGAAGCCCCTTCCGAAAACGTATAATACCCACATCTTCGATAGGTCTCTCGCACACCACAAGTTATGGTGTTTCTGGACAGGAACTAGCTAGGCATTCTAGTCCTAATCAACTGACACTCGGCAAAATTAGACCGGAATCCAACGCTCCAGCTATGGAAGTCTCAGACACCCCTTACCGCACACCTACACGCCCTGTCGTCGTCGAGATTGCCTTCGACGGTGATCGGAACGAGAACGTTACTTTGTTCCTCTCAACTTTGTCCGAAACCCATGCAGGCCCTGAAACTCTCGACGAGGCTTTGAATCACGAGCGGGATTTTCTCCCGGCCCGATCGAAGGAAACGGAGCAAATGTTACTCGTCCGTCGTCGAGCGATCCGTAGCGTGACGGTATCCGACGACGTCGCTGCCGAATGCCGTACTCACGATGAAGCCCTCTCGTGCGTGGACCTCGTGCGTCTCGAGCTTACCGGTGGCGAAACAATCGAAGGTACGTTGGCAACGGTATTACCTCCACAGAAACCGCGTCTATCGGACTACTTCAACAGTGCAGGCCCGGCCTTCGTACCGCTCGCGATCGAGGAGGGTGTCACTTTCGTCAACCGGGATTTCATATCGATCGTGTGGCTTTAAAACAGTCCTGAAAGGTGGATTTTGATGCGCATGGAGCCCCTCATGGAGGCCCTCAAGACTGCCGACGGAGAGGAGATCCGTCTCGAGCCTGGGGAGAAGATTTACATGCTCCGCGCGGGGGAGAAAAGTTTCATCGGCCGCGAGCCGGTCTCGCCTGGCGCGCTGCTTCAGATGGCGAACCAAGCGCTCAAGGCGTTCCAGATCTCGTCGCTAGATACAACACCGCACATCATGAAGCGTGAGCACTTGGATGAAACCTTCCAAGTGGAATTTTCGAGGCCGAACGGCGCGATCCACGTGACGATCCGGCGAACGGCCCCCGTTGGGGCCGCGGCTCCGCCCTCGACAGCTTCGCCGCCAGCGACTCCCAGCCCGCCAATCCTGGAATCGATGCCGGCTCCGAGTATGGAAGCGTCGCCGCCAGCGGCGCCAACGCTGCAGGCCCCCGCGGCGGCCCCATCAGCATCGCCCGGCGCCGCCCCCGCCCCAACAGCTCCGCCAGCCGCGCCGACGGAACCGCCCGGGGCGAGCGTAGAGCAACCTACGGGACGAGAAGCCATGGACGAGCTTCTCCGCATGATGGTGAGCGCTGGTGCCTCGGATCTGCATCTGAGCGCGGACTCCTGTCCGGTTTTACGCCTGCACGGAGAGGTCCAGTTTCTGCAGGACCGTGGCGTTCTCGCTTCGGACAAAGTCAGGAATCTCGTATACAGCATCTTGGACGACGACGTTCGCGAAACGTTCGAGGAACATCGCGACGCGGATTGTGCCTATGAGATCCCCGGCGTGTCACGCTTCCGGGTGAACGTGTTCGAAGACCGCAAAGGTATCGGAACGGTCATTCGAACCATTCCCGTCGAAATCTTGACCGCCGAGCAGTTGGGTCTTCCTCCAGCGATCTTGGAGTTGTGTTTTCTCACGAAAGGCCTCGTGCTCGTCACGGGTCCGACCGGCTCGGGCAAGTCCACAACCTTGGCAGCGATGGTCGATCACATCAACAAGAATCGGGCGGACCACATCATCACCATCGAGGACCCGATCGAGTTCGTGCACCGGAATCAGAAATGTCTCATCAATCAGCGGCAGGTCGGCAATCACACGGGATCGTTCAAAGCGGCGCTTCGCGCAGCGCTCCGCGAAGACCCCGATATCCGCAGACGGCCGACGCGAAACTACTTTGCTACCGGCTCAGCCGGCACTCTCCGCTAGAGCGGCGAGGAACTTCTTGGCTTCCTCCGATTGCGGGCCATTGGGCTGCAGCTGAATGAAGATCTCGAAGTGGCTCTTTGCCGTTTCATTGTCTTCTTCCTGGGCTGCTATCCACCCGAGCACGTAGTGCGCTTCGGAGGCCTGTGGTGCCTTGGGTTTCGCGCTCAGAAGAGTCGACATGTGATTCTTGATTGCCGGAAACTGCGACGCCTGATCCTCGACTTTGTCGAGCGAACGGTACATAGACGAGCCGAGCATGAAATGCGCCTCGGGAGCGAAGGCTCCCTCCGGCTCGAGCTCGAGATATTTGGTCAATCGCGTTCGAGCTTTGGCGGTATCACCCCGCGAGTAGTTGACGCGCCCCGCATAGTAATACGGTCTAGCGATTTCAGGGCTGAGCTGAATCACCTTACCGAACACCTGCTCCGACCGGTCCTCCTGCTTATTGGCCCTCAGGGCCATGCCCAGCCAAAACTGCGCTTCTACGTCGTTCGGCTTAGCGGCCACGGATTGGTCCAACAGGCGAATGCTCGGCGTCAATTGGCTGCTCCGAGCCAGCGCGATGCCGGCGTCCCTCGTGGCACTGCGGCGGAGCTCGTCCACGTTGTCTTGACCTTCGATCTTCTTCAAAAACTCTGTGAGGTTCGTCGCCGTCTTTGGCCAGTCTTGGCTGGCGCGGTAGGCGTAACCAAGCCACAACCAGCAATTGGTGTAGTCAGCGCTTGCAGCGAGCGCCGCTTCGCACGGTGCGACAACAGCCTTCAAGTCGTTGGTCTTCATCGCGTCTTGGGCTTTGGTGTAGTCCTCCATCCCCGGTTGAGCGAAGGCGCTCCCTGCGATGAGCATAGCGACGGCCATGCCTAGCCACTTATTCATGAAACTGTCTCCTTTGGTCTTGAGCTGAGGCGAATTTGCTGGGCCTTTCGCAAAAGCCCACGTTCGGAACGCTACCACAAGGGCGGGGCAAACGGCAACACCGTCCTTGCCAAATTCTGTCCCGCCTGCACAAAGCGCTGCCAAGCCTATTCTAGCGCAACTTCGAAAAGAAGAGCTTGCCCCCCGGGGAGACGCCGTATTAGATTCCTTCCCGTGGATAAAGGCAGGCGTATCGCCATCGTTGCCGGGTGCCGGACGCCGTTCGTGAAAGCGGGCGGATTCCTCCGCGACTCGTCCTCGCTCGACCTCGCCAAAGTGGTGCTCGCGGAAATTCGTCAACGGGCCGAGCTTCCGGATGGCGCCATAGAACAGGTCCAGGTCGTGCTCGGGACCGTCATACCGAATCTCCAAACCCCCAACATCGCCCGCGAGGCGGCCCTCGCGGCGGCCCTCGCGGCGGGGTTTCCGGCGACCGTCGACGCTTACACCGTGTCCCGCGCTTGCGCGTCCGCGAATCAGGCGATCGCGAGCGCGGCCCAATCGATCGCTTCCGGCCAAGCGGAGGTCGTCATTGCGGGTGGAACGGAGTCGCTCTCCAATATCCCCATTCCTGTCTCGAAAGCATGAGCCAGGCGCTCGTTTCGGCGAGCAAGGCAAAGACGCTTTCGAAGCGTCTCGGGGCGTTTCGAAGTTTGAAGCTCAAGGACCTCCTCCCGGGGCCGCCGGCTATTGCGGAATACTCCACCGGACTTTCGATGGGGCACTCCGCGGAGAAGATGGCCAAGGAGAACGGGATCTCGCGAGCCTCTCAGGATCGCTTCGCCGCGAAGAGCCACGCACTGGCCGCCGCGGCGACCGAGGACGGCCGACTTCCCGCGGAAATGGTGCGCGTCTACCAGCCGCCGCGCTACGAGCGCTCGCTTTTGCAAGATGATGGCATCCGCCGCGACACGAGCGAAGCCGCGCTCGGAGCGCTTCGTCCCGTTTTCGATCGCCGCTTCGGATCGCTCACGGCCGGCAACTCTTCCCCCCTGACCGACGGCGCCGCCGCCATCGTTCTGATGCGCGAAGACAAGGCACGGGCGTTGGGCCTCGAGCCCCTCGCAACGATTCGCTCCTATGCCTTTGCATCCGTCGACCCGTCGGAGCAGCTCTTGATCGGCCCCGCCTATAGCACGCCGATAGCTCAATACCACAACTTCCTCGGATCTGTAATAGATCTCTGTCGTTGCTCCTCTGTATGAACATGCATGAGTACGTTGAATGAGAGAGAGACCTCGGCGGGATCGGAAGGAGCCCGTAGGGCGACTGGAGATCCCGCCGGCCGCGATGCGGCGGGGCTCCCGGAGACAGCCCGGATGTCGTCGCCGAGGGAGGTACCGCAGGTATGGGCCGGTCCACGGGAGGCTGTTGTCGGGCGATGGTGGGGCTTGTTTTCGCGCTTCGGTTGTTGGATTCGCAAGATTCACTCCTTTTCAGGGTTGGTGGACACTTTCGAGTTTCGAGGCCAAGAGGTCGGGACGTTGTCCCTTCCTGTAGCTTTCGCCTTCGATCTGGACTTGGTAGGCGTTGTGGGACAAACGGTCAAGAGCGCTCTGGGCAAGAATCGGGTCATCGAACAAAGGAATCCACTCGTCGACGTGTCGATTTGAAGTGAGAATCGTTGATGAGCGGCGATGGCGCTCGATGACGACTTCGTAGATGTCGTTGGACTGTGTGGTATCGAGCCGACGTAGCGCGAAGTCGTCGAGGATGAGCAGGTGTTGTTTATCACTTTAATCCGTAATCCACCGCGATGAAATATCAAGAACGGCCACCACTCCATGAGGGTACGGGAGTGCTCGACGGCGTCAAGGGTTCGCTCGCTACGCGAGCCGCTACGCGCCCTTGACCCCGTCTGCGCCTCCCGTCTTCTGCTCGTACGTGGTTGCCGGTCGAGGTGAATCACGAATGAGAAATCTTCGCGATTCAATGTAAAAAACAACAGTCGGTCGCTCTTCCTCCGGCTGGTTTTCTGGGGTGGGTTTTGATGAGCTCGTTTTTGTAGTAGATGCGTGCGAGCGCTTTGTCGCCTCGGACCGTGACTTGCTTTCCCACATAGTGCGTGGGAACCGAGTACAGGGCCTTGAGGAACTTCACGTGGTGGTCGTCATGAACGGTCGGGGTGGCCCACTGAGGCGTATCGAATCGAGGCCCTTTCACGGGCCGAAGGCAAGCAAGCTCGACTTGTTCGAAGACGACGAGAGGGCGTTTGGGGGTGGTTCCGTGAATACGCCGGCCCGCGACTTCCATGCACCAACGCCGAGCTTCCCGCTGGACGTGAGCCAGGTCGAGCCACTGCTCACCGCGGAAAAAGCTCTCTCGAACGTACTGCACGCCTCTCTCGACGATCGGCTTGCCCGTCGGATGGCGCGCGACTGCCGGGTCGATGACAAAGCCTCGATGCTCTGCATACTGCTCCGTAGTGCGCTGAAAGATAGGCTCATACCGGTCCGACTTCACCACTGCCGTCTTCATGTTGTCGACGACGACCCGCAAAGGCACACCGCCAAAAAACTCCCACGCCTCTTCCAGTCCATCGATGACGACGTCCAGCTTCTGAGAGAAACTCACGTGAACGTACTGGTGGCGGCTGAAGCCAAGAGTGACGAGCAACGCCCAGACCAATCGATTCCGATCCGACTCCGGGTCGTAGATCTTGCCGAGTTGACCAAAATCCACTTCGGCGAGCTCACCCGGTGAAACCTCCGCCCGGCGCAGCGTCAGCTTGGGCCGAGCCCATCCGAAGTGCGCCGCCGCGTAGCGATACACCGAGCTGTAAGAAACGTCGACTCCCTCGCGGGTCAATAGCTCATGGACCTTGGTCAGCTTCAGGACCCTCTCTCCCTCGCAGCCTTCCACCCATTGCTGGATGCGATCATGATGCCCGCGCAGCGCCTTTTCCGATGCAGACGCCTCGCTCGAACTCGGGCCCGGCTGGCGGCGCTGCGCCACCCGCGACGCCAGCGCCTCATCCGGCGGGACCTCCTTCGACCAGCCTAGTTTCTTCGCCTCTCGTATATACGCGCGGATCGTCTTCCGGCCACGACCGGTGGCCGCTGCTATCCGTCGCTGGCTCTCCCCCCGGTGGTGCCGTTTCAGAACATCCACAATTTCCCACATACCGTGCTCCCTGTATGCCAATACGACCTCCTTGTTTCCAAGAAGTTCGCACAGCCGAGCTCGGCCTCAAAGGGTGGGGTCATGACTCCGAAAAGTGGGGTCATGTTTCTGAAAAACTCACCCCTTTGCCGGGGTCATGTCTCTGAAAAAGGGGTGGGGAATGTTTCTGAAAAACACGCCCTCAAGTGGGGTCATGATCCTGATAAATCACAGCAAGCACCCGGTCGGGATGTGGCGAGAGTCGTCTCACTTGAATTATGGCCGAGGTTGCGTCTCGCGCACCCACGCCGCGAACTCAGGATCGTCAAGCGCCCAACTACCGGTATAGGTGTCGGCAAGCCCCAGTTTACTGAGCTTGCGCAGTCCCGCTTGGACGCGTGCAATAGAGGGCAGGCCTTCACCCATGGCCTTCGCGATCGCTTTGCGAGACGTTTGACTAAAGGGTTTGGTCATGCCCTCAGCAAGTGCCTGGGCGGTGGCCCGCTGAATGGGCGTCAAGGCTAGCCAGGTCACCGGGTAGCCTAACTCGACGGCAATGCGGTGCCTGACGTGTTCGACACCGTCTTTGATCGACAGCGTCGTATCGAGGAGCAGTACCTCGATGAAATTACGAAAGAAGTAGGGATTGCTATGCAATCGCTCGAACGCGCTCACCATGTCGCCCCGATCGAGGGTACGGCGCGAGGTTTTTCGAAACGTCTTGATCAAGTGATCGACGAACGGTGCACCGAGGCTTTCCAGTTCTATAGGGGTCGCGAAATGGAAAAACGGGGCTTGTCGCGCGGAGAACATCGCCGCCAGGCCTTCACGACTGGAGGCTGTAAATACCACCTTCAATCGAGAGGAGCGTTTGTCTAAACTCGTTCGAAGTGCTGCTACCAGCGGGGCATTGTTACTGCTCTTGGCCAGTTCTTGAATTTCGTCCAGGAGCAAGATCGTTGGCTTGCGTTTACGGGCCAAGCGATCCAGCAGATCGTCTAAATGAAGCAGCAGGTCGGTGGGCGGTTCCTTATCAATGGACGTTAGATCAATCTCGGCTTCCGCCTTCGCGCCCGGCATCGGTGTGGAAAGTCTGAGCTTAGGCGTCAATGCCAATGCGGTATTTCGAAGCCGGTCGCTAAATTTACCCCGTTTCAACGACAACTCGAACGCGTGGAGCAAGACGGCCAGAGGAGAGAGGGGAGCCTGCCAAAACGAGGCGTAGATGACCCGATGTCCCCGGTCCTCGGCCAATGGCGCAAGGTCTTTGATTAGGAACTCTGTCTTACCCGTGCGCCGGGGAGCAAACATCGTCAATGCCTTGGCTGGCCCATCGGTGAGCACGGATAGGGTGCGGATGGCGAGCTCACGTCGCTCGAAGTGCCAGGGGTCTTTGGTCATTAGCCAATTATATCCTCCAGGAGATAACTATTCAAACTAAGCTAAGTGTTGCTAACTGCAGGGTGCTTGCGCCATTCGCTGTTAATCAGGCAGCCTTTCTTTGATCGAGCGGCCATGAGAACGTCCGCAGCTCGGCTGCGCCAGTTTCTATGAGCTGGACGGGAACGGAATGCGCACGACCGTCGCAAAAATACGTAAAGAGAGACCGCGTGCCGCGAAGTTATCGCTCCAGTTCATTCGTGTGCTCACTAAACCGGCCTGCATCGCCGGCGTCCTGGTCTCCCGTCCAAACTTCAACGCGCTGTGCGGCCGAACGAAGTTGTAATGACATCGCAGGAGCTCAACATGCCAGAGGAGCCGGTCCGCGCATCGGGCGCGGCAGGGCGAGCGCCGGCGCAAATACGCCGAGCCTTGCCGGATCGTGAGGTTTAGACGTTGCGCCCGGCGATTGTGGCTTCGATCTCGAGCCGGCCGTCGAGGTCCCGTTCGAGAACGGTGTGTCCCGTGAGAGCAAAGCTGTCGGTGGAAAGCGTTCCTTCGATAACGCCTGTCTCCAGGTCCATCGTGAGATGGCCGCCGAAGCTCGATTGCCGTTGCACGAGCACGGCGTCCTCGAGCTCTATCGTCGTACCGTCGAAAACGGCGCTCGCCGTCGCGCGGTCGAAGGTCTCGCCGAAAAAAACGGGCTCGATAATCATCAAGCTCGCGGTACCGGCGAGCTCACCGCCGATACGGGCACATCCAGATTGCCCGAGGCGAGACCCTCGGCGGATGCCGACCGGTCGAGAAGTGTCGTGAGATCCGAAGCGGGCCAGTCCGAGAAGCGAAGGCTGACGTCGAAATCACGCGCGTCGAAAGGACCTTCGCGATCTTGCTTGCGTTTCTCGTTTTGAGTGTCATTAGAGGAATTTGGAAGGCCCGATTCTCGCCGGCGTTTTTGCGCGGGAGGCGTTTGGAATAGTATCCCCAGTTTCGAATCAGTTGCTGTCCGGTTTCGGGGATATGGTCGGTGACTCGGGCGATGAACTCGAGCACATCCCACGCTATGCCGCCCGAAGAGCCCTTCGAGCTTTGGGTCGTGCCTGGTAAGCTACCTGAACGCGCTCGGCGTCCCAGTTCAAACGCGCGAGGACGAGGGGGGAGCGAATCATGTAGCGACCGAGCCCACCGGCATCGGCAATGGTCTCGACCCGAACGCCTGCATGCACGGAGAAGCCGCTGTGGTTCCAACTGAGCATGTTGTTGACGGTGAGAGCTCCGACAGGTCAGGCTCCTTGCTCACGACCGCGGCCAACACATCGGTTGCCGTGTCGCCCTTGAACGCTCGTTGCCCGGTCAGCGACTCGTAGGCAACCCTATTGACGCGGACAGGAAACCCTCAAGCAAAGGGAAACGCCGACCTCAGCGCGCTCCAGACTTGCACGCGGCGCCTGAATATCAGACAATCAGAATAGCAGAGGTCGCGACAGATGTCTGAGGTCACCCGAGTGGGAAAACGAGGAACGATTGTGATCCCGGCACCTCTCCGCAAACGCTACGGACTTGAGGAGGGAAGGGAAGTCCTCGTCGAGGAAACCTCGGAAGGCCTTCTGCTCCGGCCCGCCGTCACGCTCCCCGTCGAGGTCTACTCGAAGGAGCGACGAGCTTCGTTCCTCCTCGAGAACACCATCGACGGACAGGACTATGAGCGGGTACGCAAAGAAGTCGAAAAGCTTGGGCTCGACCCCGATACCATTCCACATGAAAGGCCTGAGAGCTAGGGCCGTTCCTTGGACCGGCTGTGTATCATCAATATCCGTCCGCTCCTGAAATCAAGAACTTACGCACCGTTCACGCCTCGGCCAACGAGCGCATCTCCCGCTTGAGATCCAGGTCTTGAGACGGCAAACTCTGCCGCCATGCTCCGTGTCCTCATCTTCCTCGTCTCTCTCGGCGCCCGTGCGATCCGGGCGATGTGTCGGCGCCGAGCCGACCTCGTGATTGAAAACCTGGCCCTGCGGCAGCAACTTACGGCGTTGAAGAAAGAGCGCCCCCGGCCACCGCTCGAGGACACGGACCGAGCATTCTGGGTTGCGCTCCGAAGCTCGTGGCCAGCGTGGGCGAGCCGGCTCGTTATCGTGAACGCCGACACGGTCGCCCGGTGGAATCGAGATCGGTTCCGCCGATACTGGGCTCGAATCTCCCGTCGGCGCTATCCAGGTCGGCCTCGGATTGATGCCGAGATTCGTCGTCTCGTCCACACGATGGCCCAAGACGGCTGGGGTGCACCTCGTATCCACGCCGAGCTGACGAAGCTCGGATTCGTTGTCAGCGAGATGACGGTGTCGCTACGGCTGATGTACGGCTTCTTCGTCATCGAGCACGGCCGTCGCCATATCTTGCACTTCAACGCGACGTACAACCCCACGTCAGCGTGGGTGATTCAACAACTGCGCGAGGCGTTCCCATACGACACGGCACCACGATACTTGGTCTTTGACCGCGACGCGATCTTCAGCCCTGCAGTGGTGGAGTTCATCAGGGCGCACCGGCCAAGCGTTCGCAGGCCGCTCTTCGAAAAGTGCGCTCCAAAAAGCTGGAGGACGGAAGCCCCGCTTACAGTTTCAGAACTCTGCTCCGCCACCTTGCCTCTATCGTACGAAACTCATGTCGCCGAAAAGGCCTTGGCTCCACCACTGCGACCTTCGACATGACCACGGCCCCAAATCCAAAGCAGCAAAGGGCCTTCGACCTCCTCAAAACAATCACGTTGTAGCCAGAACAGAGCACCCTTCCCTCTACCTAACTTGTTGAAACAAAGCCGGAAACAGCCTTCCAGGGGACAGGAACTTCAGTTTAGTCGCTGCGCGTCGATTGCTTGGGTCCCTCGGCGATTGCGTTGTCCAGCTCCACGGCCCCATTGATCGTGTGATCTCGGCAAGTGCCCGCGCGCGCCGACTCGGGTTTCTTCGTTCGTCGTAGGGCCACCAGCGGTACCATTCCCGCTGGATCAATAATGATGAAGGACAGCTCCGAATATCTGGATGCTGCCCACCGACGGTGACGAAGAGCCATTCCCAGCCGTTGAGTCCGAACACAGCAACATCGAGCCCCAGTTTTCTCCAGACGGGGAGCTTCTCGCCTACGCGTCGAACGACTACGGACGTTACGATGTGTACATCGTTTCCGTTCGGTCCACGGGCACAAGGCGCCGAATTTCGACCGATGGTGGCCGAGCGCCACGATGGAGAGGCGATGGGAAGGAGCTCTTCTATACGAGCTCTGACGGAAAGATGATGGCCGTTGAAATGGACGGCGCGGAGCCGCAAAGCTACGAGGCTCTGTTCGACCTTCCCGGAGCGCTCATTTCCGATTCGGACTACGGCGCACAGTACGATGTGACGGCCGATGGCCAACGGTTCCTGCTGAACGTTCAGCGCGCGGACGTCAACGCCCTCACTGTCGTTCTCGACTTGGCCTCGGAGCTCGAACGCCGTATGCCTCGTGGCTGCCGCCAAGAGCGTGCGCCAAACCTTCCGGGCGGAATGCCGCGGCTAGCTTCTAGCTTCGACCCACTCCGCTAGTGCGATGCTGACGGCACCTTCGGACTAGCTCCGCCGTCGAGCCTCGCCCTGACGAGCCGACCAAGAAAATTTGCGAAGGGCTCAATATCCTGTTTTGCGCTCGCTGCTTCCAGGGCCGCCATGTAATCGCTCCGTCGCTCGAGTGGGACGACCGTCCACGGGTAGCCGCCGGCCGCCAGCATGACATTCATCAAAAAGCGTCCCATGCGGCCATTGCCGTCCGCGTAGGGATGAATGTAGACGAGCACAAAATGCCCCAAGACGACACGCACGGACGGTTCGAGCTCGTCTCTCAAGAGATCAAACAAAGCAGGCATACAGTCGCGTACCGCTTCCCGCGGAGGCGGCACATGCATTGAACGGCGGATGTAGACCGGAGCACTACGATATCCGGCTAGATCTTCAGCGCGCGCAATGCCGGCTGTCACGCTCGGCCCAAAGAGCTCCCCGTACCATGTGCCGTGATCATCATCGGCAACTGCGCCGGGATTGTTCCCGGCAAGCACTTTTTCAACGCTGCCCCTCACCGCGATGAAGGCGTCGTAATAGCCGCGTGCGGCGAGGGCATTGCGATGTTCGCGATCATCGTCACTGTGTTCAGGGTCCCACGCGCCACTACGAACTCGTTCGATGAGCTCCCGGCTGACTCTGTACCCTTCGATAGAGAGCGAATGGTAGGCGTCACTTACATACGCGTCATCGACGGCCTGCAAATAAGCAGTCGGATCATCCGGAATCCCAGGCGGTGCGGGTAAGGCACCTAGCACAGGCGGACGCATGTCCTGCCACATCAGTTGAAGACGGTTGACGTAGGGCGAGGCATTCCGCGCATTCAGTTCCAGTGCCGGTTTGCTTTCAAACGGATCGGATTCTCGAGTGTCATAGCCCGCGGCAGCCATGATTCTTAGGATTTCATCAGCGACACGGTCGCGCCCCGCATTCCGAAACGCTCCGGCCAGACGCCCGGCGACCGTGCTACGGCCGCCCTCGAGCAAGAGCGCCAATACGTCCGAAGAATCCTTCACCGTTGCTAAGGCAGCGCGCGCGTCTGTGGCGGCTTGCCTGAAGAAGCGCTCCGAGCAGGCAACCAGGCCGGCCGGCACCGAATATAGGTGCAGACGATCCCGTTCGACGATGTCGCTTTCCTTGGGCATTGCGTAACGCACGTCAAAAACTGACGTTCCATGCGGCAGCGTTGTCGGCTTGTTGCCCCCCTTCGGCGTGCGCACGAGCAGTTGGGTTGGCACTGTCCGGTTGCCGGCGTGCAACGACAGCGATTGTTCGGGCGATAAGCACCAGTCGCTGCCGAACCGAGCAGGCAGGTAGTCAGCGCAGAAGTCCCAAAAAGAGGCGTACCAGGCTGTGCTGTCACCGGGATCCTCATCCGGACGGGTTGCGATATACCATCCCTTCACGACTTCCCTCAGGAAGCCATTCTTGATGAGGCGTTCGCGATGAACCCGACCGAGATCGCGCGACTTGATCGCGACGATGCCCCGCTCTTGCACGCCACGAAGAGCCTCTAGGGATCCAGCCAGTTTTTCTCGTGGGCTTACCATGCGAGCCGCCTCTTTTATAGGTTATCCTGATGCACCAATTCTAGGGTTTCGCGCGTTCTAATTATAGGTAATGATGTTGTATCATTTATAGGGTATTGTGTCGACTCTCCGGTGCTTGCCGTATTCGCTGTTGATCGGTCACCCTCAAGTACTTGAGATCGTTAGTGAAACAGCGGGTTTTCAAGCCCGGTACACTTGAGCGATGAGGGCCATCCAGGACAAGGCATGCTCCAAGCCAGAGTGCGTTAATTTTGGAAAGCGCGGCATCGCCATCGGTCACCACGGCTGGTTTACCACCAAGACGGGTCGCCGACGGCGTTACCGTTGCAAGATATGCGGGGGAACGCTCAGCACGAATACGGGGACGGCGTACAGCGGTCTTCGCTGCACTCGGAAGGAGTTCGACCAAGTAGCGGGCATGCGAGTCGAGGGCGTGAGCATTTCTCCCACGGCCCGTCTCACCGGTCGTTCCCGCAACACCGTCGCACGGTGGCTCGAGCGAGCCTCGAGAGCGGCTGAGCTCTTCAACCGGCGCATGCTGCGGGACTTCGATATCGTTGAGCTTCAGGCCGATGAGCTGTACACGTTCATCGGCGGCAAGAGCAGGCCGATGTGGCTCTTTGCGACCATCGAGGTGTGTTCCCGCTTGTGGGCGAGTAGCCTCGTCGGCCGCCGCTCCTATCGGAACACCAAGGCCGTACTCAACGACGTCATCCTCCGGGGGCGCCTCGTCGGAATCCCACTGATCGCGACGGATGGCTTACTTCGCGGTGATCGGTCGCCTCATGGGTCCCGCTTGCGTTTACGGTCAAGTGATCAAGACTCGGCGGAACAATCGTGTCGTCCGAGTCGAACGGCGCGCCAAGATCGGCACGACGAGTCGCTTGGAGTAAGCACTGTTGGAGTCGGAGGATTCCGAGAACCTGAACGCGCACACACGTCGTTCGTCGAACGTCTAAACCTCACCATCCGGCAAGGCTCGGCGTACTTGCGCCGGCGTTCGCCCTGCCACGCCCGATGCGCAGACCGGCTCCGCTGGCATGTTGAGCTCCTGCGTTGTCATTACACCTTCGTTCGGCCGCACAGCGCGTTGAAGTTTGGACGGGAGACCAGGACGCCGGCGATGCAGGCCGGTTTGGTCAGCACACCAATGAACTGGAACGACATCTTCACGGCACACGGTCTCTCTCTACGTATTTTTGCGACGGTCGTGCGCATTCCGGTTCCCGTCCAGCTCATAGAAACTGGCGTAGCCGAGCTGCCGACGTTCTCATGGCCGCACGATCAAAGAAAGGCTGCCTGATCAACAGCGAATGGCGCAAGCACCCTTTCGCCGGCGGCAAGACTTGGCCACGTGGATATTCGTCGCGATCGAAGTCTGGTCCCGTCTCTGGCCCGCAACCGTCGTCGGGCGTCGAAGCTACCGGAATACGCTCGCTCTGTCGCGATGTGGCCAACGGGATGGATTGGGAGCGTCTTCCCCTGATCGTCACCGACGGATTTGATTTCTACGTGAAGAGCGTCACGGAGTCCGTCGCGTGTTTGGTTCAGCGGCTCTGTACGGCCAGGTGCTCAAGACGCGAAGAAACGATCGTATCGTGAAGGTCGAACGAAGAGAGCTGATGGGAGCGTCGTGGCGGTTCGAAGAAGTGCTCACGAACTCCGAGGATTCCGCGACATTGAACACCTCCTTCATCGAGCGGATGAATCTGACCATCCGACAGAGCTCAGCCTATCTGACTCGGCGAACGCTGTCCCATGCTCGCTCGAAGGACAAGCTCGAGGAATATCTCGAAATCCTGCGCTGTTATTACAATTTCGTCCGACCGCATAGGGCGTTGAAGTTCGGGCGGGAAACCAGGACGCCTGCGATGCAGGCCGGACTGACCACGCGGCGGCTGACGCTCAGGGAGATCTTCGTGTGCACGCCGACGTCCCTACCATTATTACTAGGGTACAACGCGACGCCGTTTGCCGGCACACGCAGGCCCGCACCTGACACGAGCATTCAAATGCCGCTGGCGGCGTAGCCACAGTTGATGGCGGAAGCACCGGACACGACGGGATTCGGCGACCTCCTTACCGGTGCCCGGCCACCGCGTTTCTTTTTTGCGGACTACAGAAGGTGAATGACGGGTTTTTGTGAGGGCAAGTGCATTGAGTCGAGAATGGTTTTGATCGTCTTAGGTTTGGTGATGCCCCTCTACCGGCAACCTGTCTGAGCGCCCGTCGGCTACGAAATTCGTTTTGAGCGGAGCCGACGGCGGAACCTGGTTCGTCGATCTGACGCAATCACCCGGTGCTGTAAGAGAGGAAGACGTGGACGCCCAATGCACGCTCACGGCTGCATCGACAGACTTCCTCGCCATCGTCAACGGCAAACTCGACGGCAAGGTAGCGTTTTTGACCGGGAAATTGAAAGTTGCCGGAGACGTGGGTCTCGCCATGAAACTGCCTGCTCTTTTGCGAAGGTAGCGTCGAGATCGGAAATTGCGTTGGTGCATGAGTTTACATGTCGGGTCGATACCAAATTGGGGAGCTCCACGCCCGTTCTTGAATCGTTGCAGGTACGGCATCGAGAAGCGGCAGGCCCAAGCGATTGACGTCCCATGTCGTCCAAGAGGACCGAGACGCCTTCCGATTGGGGCTGTCTTGACAAAACGACGGGTCCGTTCCCGCTTCGTTTTGCGCCGCACGACAGCGTCGCACGTCATGCCTGGCGCACAAGAAGAGGCTAGAGCACGAGGCCTCCTAGCCTGGTTTGAGATCGAACCGAGGCCTTACGGCTTCACTAGGACCGGCCCCGTCGCGGTGCCGCCGAGACACGACTCTACGGTGACGGTTCCAGGATTGGCCACTCCTTTGAGCTTCAGCTCGAACTTGTCTTTCTTGGCCTTCATCGCGCCGAAACCCGCGGGTGCTTCCGCCATCAAGTGTTACTACGCCGCCAGGGGCATTTCTTCAACCGCGGTCGCCGGCACACGTAGGCCGGCGAACGCCATCGCGTCGGGCTCTATTAATACTGATAGGGACGTCGGCGTGCACACGAAGATCTCCCTGAGCGTCAGCCGCCGCGTGGTCAGTCCAGCCTGCATCGCCGGCGTCCTGGTTTCCCGCCCGAACTTCAACGCCCTTTGCGGTCGGACGAAGTTGTAATAACAGCGCAGCAACTCCAGGTGGTCCTCGAGTGTCTCCTTCGCGCGTGCGTGGCATGGCGACCGCCGACGCAACTACGCCGACCCTTGACGAATTGTGAGGTTGAGCCGCTCGATAAACGGACGTGTTCAATGTCGAAGAGTCCTCGGAGTTATTGAGGGCTTCATCGAATCGCCACGCAGCTCCAACCAGCGCTCTTCGTTCGACCTTCACGATACGATCGTTCCTGCGCGTCTTGAGAACCTGGCCGTACAGAGCCGCTGGACCAAAGACGCGACGGACTCCGTGACGCTCTTCTCGTAGAAATCGAATCCGTCGGTGACGATCAGGGGAAGACGCTCCCAATCCATCTGGTTGGCCACGTCGCGCAAGAGAGCGAGTGTGTTCCGGTAGCTTCGACGCCCGACGACGGTCGAGGGCCAGAGGCGGGACCAGACTTCGATCGCGACGAATATCCACGTCAGCCGCGTCTTGCCGCCGGCGAAGGAGCGAATTTCGTCGGCCTGGAGCTCCTCGACGCCGAATCCGGTAGTCCGTCTCTGGTTGAAGCCACGGCAAACGTCGGCGGCTTTCTCAAGCCATCGAGCGACGGTGTTCCAGGCAAGCCCTTCGATGCGCGCAACCGCAGAGATGCTGACGCCCTCGACTCTGAGAGCGACCACTGCGTCGAAAGTCGCCCTTCGATGCTGGAGACGGTAGTACGGCGTGCCTTTGGTCGAAGAGAACGTCTTTGCGCACCTGACGCACCGGTATCGACGCCGTTTCCCGGATCTCGTTCTGGTGAAGCCGTGGCGGACGATGTTCCCGGAACCGACTCTTCCGTGGAACGCACATGCGGGATTGAGACATCTTCGATTCTTCAATTCGGTTTGGCCCTTGTCGACGAAAGAACTGTGTCGCTCGAAATCGGGCTCAAACTCTAGCACGCAGATGGGTTATTGCCTGGCCACCAACACTTGATTGCCGAAGCACCGTCGTTCGAGTATCTTGACCCTACGAGCATCGGGTTGCGGAAGTCTCGGATCTGATGTGCGATGCCACTTTACAACGTTGACAGTGGTGTCACTATATGCCACCATACGATCGTGGGCCTGAGCAACAAGCATTGCCGGACTCTCTGCTTGATTTTCGAGGAGCCTGCGCGGGCGGATATCAAATGGGCGGACTTCATCGCGCTGTGCAAGGCACTCGGAGCAGAGTTTCTGAAACCGGGCAAGACCGCGGGCTCGCGACATCGGATCGCGTTGAACGGCAGGAAGACGGTGTTGCACAGGCCGCACCCGGATCCCAGGATGAAGAAAGGTAGCGTCGAGTCCGCGAGGGACTTCCTGACAAACGCAGGGCGCACGCCCGAGAAGGAGGGTTGCGAATGCTGACGAACCTACTGAAGTTCAAAGACTATTACGCCCGCATTGCGTTTGACCCCTCGGCCGACGCCTTCCATGGCCGGGTGATCGGGATGCAGGACGTCATCGACTTTTATGGCCGGACGCCGGAGGAGCTCCGCGAGGAGTTCAAGAACTCGGTCGAGGAATACCTCTCCTGGTGCGCCGAGGAAGACACGAAGCCCGAAAAGACCTGGCAGGGCAAGCTGACCATCCGGGTCGACGAGGACCTGCGGCGCCGACTTGCCGTTGCTGCCGCCGCGAGCGGTGACAGCATCAATGGCTGGATTACCAGTGTTTTGGATCGTGAGACGAGGCGCACGCTTGAGGAGCACGAGTCGGTGGGTTGATACTCGACGAATTTGTAGGTGCCGTTCACGCGCTCCGAGAGATTCGAGGCGTCACCGAATCGTCTCGGCATATGGACTTCGAAAATTTCTCTTGCATTCCGTACCGGCATAATGGAGCTCCGCCCTCGGTCCTGCACGAAACGGTCCAGTAACAGGATCACATTCACGGATTCTGCCTGGTGTCCTTTGTGCCGTTCTGTAAGTCTCTGGTGCTCAGCCTCCGCGCTCACGAGGAGACTTTGCATGTAGCAGAGCGTGCTACACCTTCCTCGAGCGTCTCCACTCGCGAAACCCCTTCCAATCAACGCAACTCGGGTGTCTCATCTCACGTCTCCAGTTGGCGTGGTTCTTGCTCTTCCCTTCGCGAGTTACAGACGCGGGGAGATCGATGGGTATTATTGACAGTTCAGCGCATCCGACGCCGGTACATGTGCTGCGCCAACGAGCGACCGAACATCCGGACAAGGTGGCTTTCGAATATCTCGGGCAGCGGAGTGAAACGAATGCCTCCGATCGCGAGCTGAGCTACGGCTCGCTCGATGGAAAGGCCCGCGCGATTGCGGCACGACTCGTCGAAGCGGGCGGTCAGAACGAACCGGTCATGCTTCTGTTTCGACCGGGATTGGATTTCATCAGCGCCTTTCTTGGCTGTTTATACGCCCGCGCCTTCGCGGTTCCCGCCTACCCTCCCGCGGGTGGGAGTGGTCGGGGACTCGTTCGTTTGCAGGCAGTGCTCAGCGACTGTGGAGCCCGGATCGTCCTGACGGACGGCGAGGCGTTCTCGCAAGAGAGCGCGCCCGAGCTCGGCTCACCTTTGTGGATCCGAACCGACGACTTGCCTGCGACAGCGGTCGACAGCCTTCCCGATCCCGAAGCCGACGATTTGGCGTTCTTGCAATACACGTCGGGGTCGACGGGTAGTCCGAGGGGCGTCATGGTGAGCCACGGCAACTTGATGCACAACTTGGCGGCTATTCGCCAAGCTTTTGCCGGCGACCCGGAAAAGGATCGCGGTGTTTTTTGGCTGCCCCAGTATCACGACATGGGGTTGATCGGTGGGTTGCTGCTCACTTGCTGGGCGGGGTCTCGAAGCACCATTTTTTCACCGCTCGCTTTCGTCAAGCGACCGCTGTTATGGCTTCAGACCATCACCCGTACCCGCGCGACCATTAGCGGCGGGCCCAATTTCGCTTATGACCTCTGTCTCGAGACGATTACGGACTCGGCGCTTCAAGAGCTGGACCTCAGCTCGTGGCGCGTCGCTTTTTCCGGTTCGGAGCCTGTGCATGCTCGAACCTGTCTGCGGTTCGCGGAACGGTTCGAGCGCTGCGGTTTTCGCGCCGAGGCCATCCAGCCTGGTTACGGGATGGCGGAAACGACTCTGATGGTCAGCGCGAGGCGGCCGCAAAGTCCTCTTCACAGCCTTGCGCTCGATGCCTCAGCTCTCGAGACGGGTCGCGCGGAGCTCACGGAGCCCGATCGGGAACGTGTGCGCCGCGTCGTCAGCTGCGGGGCGCCCATTCCAGGGCTGGACGTGCGCATCGTAGATCCTCAGACGCTCGGGGAGCTCCCCGCCCTCACGGTTGGCGAGATTTGGGTGCGCGGTGCAAGCATCGCTCACGGCTATTGGCGGCGCCCCGAGGAAACGGAAGCAACGTTTGGCGGTCGTCTCGACGACGGAGAAGGGCCTTTCTTGCGCACCGGCGACCTGGGCTTCGTGCGCGAAGGCGAGCTCTTCGTCACAGGGCGTCTCAAAGAGCTCCTGATTTTTTGCGGCAAGAACCATTATCCGCTGGACATCGAACGCACGGTTCTCGACACGGATAGTGACGTTTCTGCGTGCGCCGCCATCAGTACCGCGCATGATTCTGAAGAGAGACTCGTCATCGTGTGCCAGTCGCGCAACCGCATGAAGGTCGACGCGCGCACCGATGTCATCCGGCTCGCCATTGCTTCGGGGCACGGCGTTCACGTTCACGACGTCGTTTTCGTCGGAGGCGGTCAGATCACACGGACTTCCAGCGGAAAGCTTCAACGCCGCGCGTTGGCTGCCCGATACGCCCAAGGTGAGCTCACACGCTTGACGCCAGAGGACCCGGTGTGGTCGCTCATAGAGCTTCTCAAATCCGAAGTTGCCACGAAGCAACGGTGCCCGGAAAGCTCTATCGATATTCATGCGCCTTTCGTCGCTTACGGACTGAGCTCAGTGGATGCGGTGCGCATCACCGGACGTCTCGAAGACCATCTCGGACGCAGTCTCTCGCCCACTCTGGCTTACGAATATCCGACCATCGACGCGCTGGCTCGCTACCTTGCCGTCGGACAGGAGCCTCGACGCGGCGACGGCGCAGGATCCGGAAAACCGCCAGCGGGCGACGACATCGCCATCGTGGGAATGGCGTGCAGATTTCCCGGGGCGCCGGATCTCGAGTCTTTTGAGAGGTTGTTGCGAAGTGGTACCGATGCGGTGGGGCCTTTGCCCGAGTGCCGGCGAACGGATGGCGGTCCGCATCCCGTCGGGGGCTACCTCGACGAAGTGGATCAATTCGCATCGGAGTTTTTCTCCATCGACGCCTCGGAAGCCGCTGCCATGGACCCGCAGCAGCGGATGCTTTTGGAGCTGTCTTGGCGCGCCATGGAAGATGCAGGTTTGCCGCCAAGAACGCTCAAAGCTAGCGCCACCGGCGTTTGGGTCGGCATCTCGAGCGCCGACTATGCTCTCGAGCGGTTCGGCGATCCGCACGCGCACCCTCACAGCCATGCGGCCCAGGCGCACAGCATTGCGGCCAATCGAATCTCTTATCACTTCGACTTGAACGGGCCCAGCATCAGCGTCGATACGGCTTGCTCGTCATCTTTGGTCGCGCTGCACCTCGCTTGTCGCGCGATGCGGGCGGGCGAGTGCGACTTGGCGCTCGTCGGCGGGGTCAATCTCACTTTGGCTCGCTCCATCTACGAGCAGTTCGAGCGAGGGGGCTATATGTCTCCTGCCGGGCGGTGCAAAGCGTTCGATGCCGACGCGGACGGTTATGTGCGCGGTGAAGGGGCAGCGGTTGTAGTCGTCAAGCCTTTGGCTCGTGCCAAGGCCGATCGCGATCGCATTTACGGCGTCGTACGAGCTACGGCTTGCAACCAGGATGGACGCACCAACGGCATTACCGCGCCGTCGCGGCGAGCTCAAGAAGCGCTTCTTCGCACCGCCTATTCCCTGGCCGGCATCGATCCCAAGGACGTTCAAATGGTCGAGGCGCACGGCACCGGAACGCCGCTCGGCGATCCCATCGAAGCGCGCGCCATCGGGGCGGTTCTGGGGCGCGACCGCGCGCCGGACAACCCGTGTCGCATCGGCTCGGTCAAGGGGAATATCGGGCATCTGGAAGCTGGAGCGGGCATTGCAGGCCTCGTCAAGACGGCCTTGTCCCTCTACAGCCGCACGCTCTACCCCAGCTGCCACTTCAACGCGCCGAATCCGAACTGCGATCTCGATGCGCTGGGTCTGCGCGTGCAGACGGCGTGCGAGCCCTGGCCCGAGGGTGTCGAGCCCATCGCCGGCGTCAGCTCGTTCGGGTTTGGCGGCACCAACGCGCATGCTGTTCTCAGCGCGCCCGATGAGATTCCGATCGAGATCTCGAGCAACGATCCGTCGTTCGGCCGCCCCACGCTTCTGCCGCTTTCGGCGCCGAACCCCGCAGTATTGCAGCTATTCGCTGACGCCGTCGCCGACACTCTCGACAGGGGGAAACTGTCCCCGGAAGACGTGTACTACACCGCCGCCGTACGCCACCCGCATTACAAACATCGCCTCGCGGTGCTCGGCCGGCCGGGCGGCGATCTTGCCAGTGAGATCCGGTGCGCGGCAGCGATCCTCGAACCCTCCGGGACCGAAACGAGCGGCGAGCGCATCGCGTTCACGTTCGGCGGCCAAGGCGGTCAATGGCTCGGCATGGGTCGCGATCTCTTCCGAGCTCATCCGGTGTTTCGCGCCGCCTACGAGCAAGTAGCCACAGCCATCGAACGAGAGGCCGGATGGTCGCCCATCGACATCGACATCGGCGACGCCAAGCTCAATGACCCCTCTCGGTTCGAGCGCATCGATAGGGTCCAGCCCAGGTTGTTCGCGCTCGGGGTGTCCCTCAGTCACTTGCTGCGCGCATGGGGCATCGAGCCGGCCGTGATGATTGGCCAGAGCATGGGTGAGATCATCGCCGCCACCGCCGCGGGCGCTCTATCTGTAGATGACGGGGTGCGCGCCATCGTTCGCAGAAGCGCGCCACTGGCAGGTATCGCGGGCAGCGGGAGCATGGCGATGGTCGACCTTCCCGCGGCTGCCGCGACCGAGCGCATGCGACATCAAAATGTTTCCGTTGCGGTGCACACGAGCCCTAGCACTTGTGTGATCGCCGGTGAACGGCTCGCCATCAGCCGAGCTTGCGAGGCGCTCGACAAAGAGGGCGTCGGCATCCGGCCGATCAAAGTAGATGTGGCTTCGCATTCTCCGTGGGTCGACCCCCTCGCCCAGCCGCTTCGTCTGGAGCTCGCCTCGGTGAGCGGCCGAAGCGGTCACGTGCCACTCATCTCTTCCGTCACCAGCGAGCCTATCAGCGGTGAAGACATCGACGCGGCCTATCTGTGGCGCAATCTTCGCGAGCCGGTGCGCTTCGCCGAGACCGTCGAGTACGCGGTGGCGCGCGGCGTTCGGTTGTTCATCGAGATTGGACCTCATCCGCTTCTGAGCACGTCCACCGCCCAGTGCTTGAACGCGAGCGGTGTCGAGGGGCTCTCGCTGCCAACGTTGGAGCGCGACGCCGACGGTTTGGAGGCTCTGCTCGCCGCGGTGTCCAAGTTCTATGAGCGCGGACACGACCCGAACTGGGCGGCCATCCACATATCGGGCAAGGTGGTGGACCTTCCCAAGCCGCCGCTGCCGCGACGTCGGCACTGGACGGAGCCCCCCGCCAAGCGCTGGTCGGCGCGTGAGCTCGCCCATCCTTTTCTCGACACCGAAGTACTCAATGCGGCTGCATCGGACGAGCGCGTCTTCGAGTTGGCGCTCAGCGCTTCCGCATTTCCGGAGCTCACCCAACATCGAATCGCAGGTCTCCCCATTGTGTCCGCGGGTGCATGGCTCGAGCTCGCTCGTGCAGCTATCTCGCAAGCGTTGCCTCAGAGCGGTCTCGTGGCTCTCTGCGATGTAGCTTTCAAGCGGATATTGCGCGTGCCCGCTGCGGGTGCTACGACGGTTCAAGTTGTCGTGAGCCCGGGCGGCGATGGTCGTAGCACGTTTGCCATATACAGTCATGCGGGCGAGCAGCAGTGGCGCCAACATGTGAGCGGCCTCTACGAGACGGCGGAGGATACGCGCTCGTTGCCGGCCCTTTCGCCCGTTTCAGAAGAAGCTGCGCGAGTCATTCAGCCAGCCGAGCTCTACGCCGCTCTTTCGAGCCACGGGCTCACCTACGGTACCCCGTGTCAGCGTTTGGCTGAGATGCGTTTGGAAGCACGAGCCTGCGAAGTTCGCGTCGAGCCTCATGAAGACCTCGAAGACGACCGCTACTTCATGCATCCGCTCCTCCTCGATATGTGCTTGCAGTCCGTGGCCCCTCTAGTGGATCCAGCCTTCAATGCCGAGTCTTCTCTTGCGCCTCCCGCGATCCTCGATCGCCTCGGCGCGTTCCGTCTGCTGCGGCGTCCCAAAGGAGCCGTGGTGGCGCGCACGACATGCTCCGTCTGTTGTTTTTTACATTGAATCGCGAAGATTTCTCATTCGTGATTCACCTCGACCGGCAACCACGTACGAGCAGAAGACGGGAGGCGCAGACGGGGTCAAGGGCGCGTAGCGGCTCGCGTAGCGAGCGAACCCTTGACGCCGTCGAGCACTCCCGTACCCTCATGGAGTGGTGGCCGTTCTTGATATTTCATCGCGGTGGATTACGGATTAAAGTGATAAACAACACCGTCGAGCATCGGTTCGACATCGTCATTGCCGACGAGCACGGTGTCGTTGCCGAGGTCTCCGGACTGGAGCTCCGCTCGGCGGAGGATCGCGTTCTACGGGAGCCTTCCGCTTGGCGCAAACAGCTCGCTTGGTCTCGCGTCGACCTCAGTGAGTCGGCGCCTGTCTCCGGTGGGTGGACGATCGTCGCGCCTTCGGGTCCGTTGAAGGACGCCTTGGTCGAACGTTTGCGGCAGCTCCCCGAGGCCACGCCCACGCTGACCTTCACACCGCCGCAGACAGCGGCCGAGAGCGAAGTCATCGCGCACGCGCTCATTCCGCACCGTGAAGTCTCAGGAATCGTTCTGTGCGTGGATGGCCGCTACCCAGGAGAGCTCGAGGCCTTCGTTCGTTTGGCGCAAATCGTCGACGAGCGTTCGGGCCCTCCCATTTACCTCGTGACGCGCGGGGCTTGTGGGGTCTTCGAAGAGGACATGCGCGCCCCCCTTCAGGCTGCGGTGCTGGCAGCGGCACGAGCTGGCTGGGCGGAGGGGGCGTTTCGAGGCGCCGCCATCGATTTGGACGCGGCGCCCGACAACGGCCCCGCGGCGGACTCGGAGCTCATCTGGCGTGAAGTCCAAGCCGCTGACAGACACAGGATGGTCGCCTATCGTCGAGGCGAGCGCTTTGCGGCGCGTCTGCGACCGGCTCGAGACACCGCTCGAGACACCGCTCAAAACAGGGCCAAGCAAACAAAGCTGCCCATCGATCCACGATCCACTTATCTGGTAACGGGTGGGCTGAGCGATCTCGGTCTGCATGCGGCGAGGTGGCTGCTACGCCGCGGCGCGCGTCACTTGGTGCTCTGCGGGCGTTCAGCTCCGGACGCCGCGTCGGTCGAAGCATGCGCCGAGCTCGAAGAGCTGGGGGCTTCGGTTCACTACAAACGCCTCGACGTCACGGACGAGAGTGCCGTTTCCGCGTTGGCCGCGGAGCTCTCGAATGTAGCCGGCATCATCCATGCGGCGGGCTTCGTCGAGCCTTGCCCTTTTGGTGAGCTCAGCGAAGCGCGCATTGCCAGCACGTTCGAGCCAAAAGCAATGGGCGCCGAGCATTTGAAGACCCACTTCGGCGGGCCTCACCTGGAGTTCATGCTGCTCTACGCTTCGTCGGCGGCTTGGCTGGGCACTCTGTCACGCGGCCTGGCGCATTACGCCGCGGCCAACGCTTACTTGGAAGCCTTCGCCGCGGAGCAAACCCGCGAGGGCGCCACCACCATCGCGATCTCTTGGCCTCCATGGAACGGCATCGGGCGCGTGCGGGCCGAGGCGGCGTCAGGATATTTTTCACGGTTGGGCGTGGCCACCATGTCGCCTGAAGAAGCCGATCTCGTCTTGGACAGTCTCAACGTGCTCGACCGTTCCCAAATCGTGCTCTGTGCCATCGATCGAGCGTATTACGTGTGCCGAGGGGTGGACCGCGATCTGCTACGCGATTTGGATGATGGGCCTGTGAGCGCAGCGCCTGCCGCTGTCACGACTCCCTACGAAGCACCGCATGACGTGCTGGAGACGCGTTTGGCCGAAGCGTGGCAGGAAGTGTTGGGCATCGCGCGCGTCGGGCGTCATGACAGCTTCTTCTCCTTGGGCGGCGATTCCATCAAAGCCGCGACGCTCTTGAACCGGCTGCGACAGCATATGACGGACACGATTTCCATCGTGGCTCTCTTCGAAGCGCCCACCATCGCGCACCTGGCCGCCTATCTGCGTGAGAACCATCCGGACTGCGCCCTCGCGATAGAAAACGCGAGCGTCGCGCAAGAACCCATGATCGTCGCCACCGAGCGCGCCGCGGACTTGCTCATCCGAATCGACGAGCTGGGCTCTGAAGAAGTCGAAGTGCTGATCCAACAACGGAGTGAGACCCATGCTGGGTAATACGCTTTCTCATTTGCAAGATCTGTATCGCATCGCCGGCGGTCGCCTCGGCTGGTTCGTCAAGCGGGCCGCACGCGGCGACATCACGCGGGTGCGGGAGACTCCAGCGGCGGCAAACGTTCGCTGGAACTTGGACTACGAGCGCGACTTTCCCAAAGGTGAGCGGCTCTACAACGCCGCCAAGAAGCGCGCCTGGGATCCGCAAAACGACATCGACTGGTCCCAGGGGACCAGGCCCGACGAAGGGTTGATCGCCGATGAGCACTGGGTAGCCCATGCCATGGGCTTGGCGGATCTTCTCGGCGAGGAAGACCGGGTGCAGCTCAACCGCCGTAGCGTGGGATGGGTCATGAGCCAGCTCTTGCATGGCGAGCAGGGCTCCCTCCTGCTCGTCAGCCAGCTTTGCGACATGCGCAAAGACATCGACGGCAAGCTGTTTCTCGCATCGCAGGCGATGGACGAAGCGAGGCACATCGAAGTGTTCAAGCGCTATCTGGCGGAGAGAAACCTACTCGCTCCCATCGATCCCAACATGAAGGCCGTCATCGACAGCATGCTTACGCAAACCGACTGGCGCAAGAAAGCCATTGGCATACTCGTCATCGTGGAAGGCTATGCGATGGGCGTTTTCACTTTCATGCGCCGCGCCACCACCGACCCCCTCCTTCGGCGCATTCTCGAGCTCGTCGGTCAGGACGAAGGGCGGCATGTCGGCTTTGGCATCGAGGCTATGGCCGACGCGGCCCGGGATTGCTCGGCGCGGCAGTGGCGCGGGCTTCAAAACTACGCCTTCAGCTTGTTTCGCTCGATCTATCACGGGCAGGAGCGTGGTGGGTTCCGTTCGAGCTCGGAGCAATATTGGCGGTTTGGTGAAGGCCGCATGGGCCTCACGCGTGACGCCTTTGAAAAAGCCATGCTCGTGAACGAAGTCGCGCGAAACTTTCAGCACGATCTGTTTCACGACACTTTGGTGCCGAGTCTCGAAAAGCTCGGCTTGTTGGATGGTCCCATCGCCAAGCAATATCAAACGCTCGGCATTCAGACAGCGGAGGAAGCATTGTGAATTTTATCGATGAATTGACGGAAGCCCTCATTCCGGAATATGCGCGTTTTCTCGACACACGTATCTGGCACGTACTCATGAGCGATGAAAAAAGCGGCGGCGGCAAGTATCCCAGACCGTTGGATCTCTGGAAGCAATACTTGTGGGAGACGTATCACTACACCAAGCATAACGGCGTCAACCAGGCCCTTTGTGTGATGCATACGCCGACCACGGAGAAAAGACTCTTGCGGGCGCAGCTCCGCCATGCGATCGAGGAGATCGATCACGATTTTCTGGCGCTCGACGATCTCGAGAAAATGGGCGTCGATCGCGAAGAGGTCATCAACTCCAGGCCTGAGCCGGAGACCCAGGCTTTTTCGAGCTTGATTTTCGACCTCGTTCTTCGCGAGCGTCCCATTGGCCGGCTGGGCTACTCCTTTTGGGCGGAAGGTTGCCTCAACGGGGAGCAACTGCCCCTTGTCGCTCAACGGGTGCGCTACCACTTCGATCTGCCCGATGACCAGATGACGTTCCTGGTCGCCCATGCCGAGCTCGACAAAGGTCACTCCAAGGCGGCCATCAAGGCGATCGAAGAGCACGTCAATACCGACGGGGACAAAGAAGCGGTCATCTACTTTGGCAAGGCGACGTGCCGCATGTACTACCACTTTCTCGAAGGTGTATTCGACAAGTTCGAGCGCGAGCAGGAACAGCTTCGTCAGCTCGAGCGGACGGCTCAGCTTGTCTAGAAGAGCAACGGCAGCCGAGCCGGTGGCGCGGCGTGCGCTCCTGGCTCGACTGCTTGCGGAAGAGGCGGAGCGTGCACTGACGGTTTTGGCCTCGCACGGCCAAAAGCGTCTGTGGTTCGCGATGCGGTCGGCTCCGGGATCGCCGGTCTACAACTGTCCTCTTACCATAGAGGTGCGAGGCAGCATCGACCCCAAAGCTTTGAGCTCGGCGCTCTCGATTCTCGTCGACCGGCACGAGGCGCTGCGGACGACTTTCAAAGAGGAAGACGGCGAGCTCTATCAGATCGTGGCGCCGAGAGGACACTTGCCGTTGGAGCGCCACGACTTGGCAGGAGACGAACGGGTCGATCTGCATAGGCGGCGTTTGGACGCCCGCGCCTACGCGAAGCGCTTTGCGCGAGCCGCCTTCAATTTGAGCCGGGGGCCGCTCTACCGCGCGGCGCTCGTGAGCGTCTCCACCGAAGAAAGCTTCATTTTGCTGAACGCACACCACATCGTTTCCGACGGGTGGTCACAAGGCACTTTGTTGCGGGAGCTTCTAGCCGGCTACCACGCGAGCTTGCGAGGAACCACCCCGGAGCTTCCTTCGCTGCCGCTTACCTATTCCGATGTCGCCCAGTGGGAAAGTAAGCGCGAAGTGCCGTCCGAAACGCTCGCCTATTGGAGAGCGGCTCTCGCAGACGTCGAACCTTTGCGCTTGCCCCTCGATTTTGCCAGGCCGCCGCTTGCGACGATGGAAGGCGCGCGCATTCCTGTGGCGTTGTCGGCCGCGGCCTGCAAGCACGTCCGTGCTATTGCCCATCGCGAAAACACGAGCTTGTTTCAAGTCGTTCTCGCGGCATTCCAGATGGTGCTATCCGTCTGGTGTCAGCAGGCTCGCTTCGTGGTCGGCACACCGTCGCACAATCGTCAGCGCGCCGAAGTCGAAGCCATCGTCGGTTTCTTCGTCAGCACGGTGCCGATTCTCGCTGACTTTTCCGGCAACCCAACCCTTCGTCGAGCTCTCAGCCTCGTGCGGCAGAGTGCTCTGAACGCGCTGGCGCACGCAGACGTTTCTTTCGATCGACTCGTCGCGCTCGCTCCGTCCATCCAGCGGGCGCCCGGGGTGCCGCCGCTCGTGCAAGCACTCTTCGTTTGGCAGCAAGCACTCATACCCGAGGTGAACCTGGCACTACGGGCGTACGAAGAAGACACGCAAACGAGCAAGTTCGATCTCACCGTTTCTCTGAGACCGGAGCGTGAGGGCATCGGTGGGCACGTGGAGTTCAACTCGGACCTATTCGCCGCGACCACGCTCCGGCGTATGTTCGATCAGCTCGAGCCAATGCTCGCGGCCATGGATGACAGGCCCGACACGAAGCTGCGCGCGGCGCTTTCGACCGATTCCAATGACCCGGATGGGTGGGTCGAGCCGTGGCCCGGTGCTCGACAGCTCTGACACCACCGCCGACGCCTATGCCCGAACCGTCGCACTTTGTACCGATGAGCCAGCGGTCTCGACGCCGAGCCGACAGCTCACCTATAGAGAGCTCGACGACGCCGCTTCGGCGCTCGCAGCACAACTACGGCTCGCCGGCAAATCCTTGGGTTTGTGCTTGGCCACAGGGGTCGAGGCCATCGTGGGCATCGTCGCGGCGTGGAAGTGCCGGAGCCCTTATGTGCCGCTCGACCCGAGCTGGCCCGCCGCCCGCATCGACCACATCTTGGAAGAAACAGGTGCCCGCATTTGTCTGGGCAGAAACTTTGCGGTCGACGTAAAACAACTTCTCATTCCCGACGTGGAGCGTGTCTCGGTCAACAGGATTGAAGCGCGTCCAACGGATCTCGCCTACATTATCTATACATCGGGGTCGACCGGGGAGCCCAAGGGCGTCATGATCCCTCATCGCGGCGTGGCGCACTTGGAGGCCGCTTTAGACAACGCCGTCTACGCTGCGAAGGTGAGGCGGCCGGGGCGCATCGGCATCTTCGGCGCCCTTTCCTTCGACACCAGCGTCAAGCAGATCGTCCGATTATTGCGCGGCGATTGTCTGTGCCCCATCCCCCAGGAGCTCAAAGCGTCGCCCAAGCGACTCGCCCAGCACCTGAGCCGCGCCGAGCTCGACGTCGTGGACATGACCCCGTCGTGGCTGCGGATCTTGCTCGATGCCGGGCTCGAGCTCCCCGGACGTGCTCATCGGCCTCTCCAGCCGAATAGCGGTTCCCCAAAAAAACCGATGACAGTTCTTCTGGGCGGTGAGCCCATCGACGCGGCGCTCTGGCACGATCTCGCGCTGCGTCAGGCCAGGTCCGAGGCAACGTTTATTAATGTATACGGCCCCACGGAGGCCACGGTCGACGCTACCTGGACACCGCTCAGCCCGTCACGGGAGCCCAGTATCGGTCGAGCTTTGCCCGCCACACGGGTGTACCTGCTCGACGAGGATTTGCATTTGGTGCCGCCTGGTTTTGTCGGAGAAATCGCCATTGCCGGCAACGGCGTGGCCCTGGGCTATCTCGACCGCCCAGAGCAAACGGCCCAGGCATTCAGGAACATAACGCTGGGGGGTCGGCCGGAACGTATATACAGAACTGGAGATTTCGCGCGGCTTCGGGACGACGGCGCGCTCGTTTTTATTGGACGGCGCGACCGCCAGATCAAGCGGCACGGCCAGAGAATCGAGTTGGATGAAATCGAAGCGGCGCTCTACGCCCACCCCGCCGTGTCCGAAGCGGCGGTTGTCGAGCTCAGCGGAAGACTTGCGGTGTTCTGCGTGTCGCGCGGAGCCCCCGCCACCCCCACCACGCATGAAGACGTCGCCGCTCACGTCAAGAATCTTCTGCCCCCGGGCTTTTGGCCCGACGCGTACCACTGGCGCCGGGCGCTTCCGCGTAACACCAGCGGCAAGATCGACTACACCGCTTTGGCGGCGATTGAGCTCGAAGCCACACCATCACCCTTGGCCCCTCCGATTGAAATTCAAGGCGAGCATCAACGCGCGATCGCGCAGATCTGGATGGAGCTCCTGGGCTCACCCCCGGCCGATAGCCGCGCGGATTTCTTTGCCTGTGGCGGGAACTCGCTGCTGGGCCTGCGCCTGCTCGCCCGCATCGAAAGGCGGTTCGGGGTAGCGCTCGACGTGGCATGGCTCGCTTCGAACCCGACGCCGGAAAGTCTCGCCGTCGCTCTCGCTCCCGAAGCCGGCCAAGACCCGGTCATCTGGCTGCGTCGCGGCTCGAGCAGCGTATCGCCCCTTGCTCTTGTGCATGCGACCGGCGGGGACGTGGCGTGCTACCGCGGGTTGGCATCTTTGCTGGAAGACCATTTCCCGATTGCTGGCCTGCCTGCCCCGCCAGTCCTTCCTGCGGACTTGAACGCGCTCGCCTGTCACCATGTGAGCGCGCTCGCTGACGTCATCGACCGAGACGTCATCCTCGGCGGATGGTCCTTGGGGGGCGTGGTAGCTCTGGAAGTCGCGCGGAGACTGCGTCAACGCGGCATCCAAGTTCCTCTCGTCTTCCTGCTGGACAGTCGTTTGCCGCGATCAGATGCGCCGGTTCCTATCGATTCCAGGCTCGATTCGGTGGACGAGCGCCTGGCCGAGCGTTTGACGACGGCCAGCGAGGGGCTTCTGGCACTTTGGCGGGACCATGAGATGGACACCTACGACGGCGATGTGCTGCTCGTGAAGGCCACCGCATCCGAGGACGACAGCCAGATGGACCAGGTGGACCAGGTGGACCAGGTGGACCAGGCGGACCAGGTGGACCAGGCGGACCAGGTGGAAAGGTGGCCTGCGCTCTTGCCCCGCCTGGCCGTGGTCCGAACGAGCGTCGAGCACCACGACGTGATGCGCCCACCGCAAGTCGCCAAAGTTGCGCAAATCGTGGGACGCGCGCTACAGAGTGTCCACCATCCATAACTAGATTAATGGAGGCTCGAAATGCTGACGGCTGCGAACCGACTTCCTCCTCGTCCACCGGGCCATGTCTTGTTGGGAAACTTGGCCGCTTTTCAAGGGCCCATCCACCAAAATCTGCTGGCCGCGCAACGCGCGCATGGTGACGTGCTTCGCTTCGAGATCGGTCCCAAGAGGATCATCACGGTAACCCATCCCGACGACGTGGAGCACATCGTATACAAGAACTGGAAAAACTATTCCCAGGGCAGCGGCATGGAGGAGACCAAAGCTCTTCTAGGCGATGGACTTCTTACCAGCAGCGGCGAGCTATGGCGACGTCAACGCAGTCTGGCACAGCCTGCCTTTCGCCGGAGCCGTGTATGCCTCTTCGCGCAAACGATGACGCGCTCTGTCAATGCCATGCTGGAGTGTTGGGAGCAGCGTTCAGACCACATGCGCGATTTCGACGTTGCGGTGGAGATGAACCGGTTGACGCTCGATGTTGCGGCACGGGCACAGTTCGGAGCTTCCCTTGGCGATTCGGAAGCCGCGGTCATCTCGAGCTCTCTGCCTCCGCTGATGCAAGAGGCCGTGCGTCGGCAGTTCGGCCTCTTTGTCGCTCCGACTTGGATGCCAACGCCCAACAACCGCCGCATGGCGCGCCATATCGAGCGCCTCAACGAAGTGGTCTTCAGAATCATCGAAGACAGACGGCAGCGGGTGAGACAAGGCGGTGATGCCGGAAAAGACTTGCTCGGGCTTCTGATGACCGCCTGCGATGAAGAGACCGGCATCGGTATGTCCGACCAGCTTCTGCGCGATGAGTCCATGACTCTTCTGATGGCGGGACACGAGACGACGGCTCAGTTTCTCGCGTGGACGTGGTATCTGCTTTCGTGCTACCCGGACGTCCGGCGGCGTGTCGAGGAAGAGGTGGACGCCATCACGAAAACGGGCGAGGAGCTCGAGAATCTCAGCTACACACGCCGCGTTCTCGATGAGTCCTTGCGCCTCTACCCTCCTGCTTGGATTTTCCGTCGAACAGCCTTGGAAGACGACATCGTCGTCGGCTATCACATTCCTGCAGGCTCGGACGTGCTCATGGTCCCCTATGTCATCCACCGGCATGAGAGTTTTTGGGACAACCCGGAGGCCTTCGACCCGGACCGCTTCTTGCCCGAACGCGTTGCCGAGCGACACCGTTGCGCTTACGTCCCTTTTGGCGGCGGACCCCGGCTTTGTATCGGCATGCACTTCGCCTCGATGGAGGCGTTGACGATTGTATCGATGGTCAGCCAGTGCTATCGCCTCGACCGGGTGCCGGGGCCGGCCGTCATGCCGGAGGCGTCTTTTACGCTGCGGCCGGGCGGCGGTGTTCGGATGAAGGCCACCCCGCGGAGCCGTCAGACGCGAAAGGCCGATATCGAGGATGTCGAGGCGCGGCCCCATGCAGGCGGTTGCCCTAGAAGACTCGTCACCCAACGCCACTCTGCTTAAGGGGTCGGGTACGGCTACCGCGAACCCGCATGAGAGCTCGATGCGAGTCGTTCAGTTGCCGTTCCAGCGCTCGAAGGCGAGTACGGCGTTCAGCCCTCCAAAAGCAAACGAGCTCGTCAGCGCTCGCCGCATAGAGCACTCACGAGCGCTATTGGGTACTACGTCGAGCGGGCAATCGGGATCGGGTCCAAGATAGCTCACCGTCGGTGGCACGACACCGTTGTCGAGTGCGAGAACGGTGGCCGCCGCCTCGAGCGCTCCCGAGGCGCCGAGGGCGTGTCCGTGCATCGACTTCGTCGAGCTCACGTGAACCTTTTTGGCATGATCTCCGAATACGGACTGGATAGCTCGGGACTCGTTGACATCGTTCAGAGGCGTTCCGGTTCCATGGGCGTTGATGTAGTCCACGTCGCCAGGTTCGACGCCGGCGTCTTTGAGCGCAAGCGATAGCGCGCGAGAAGCGCCACGTGGCGATGGTTTCGTGATATGCCCCGCGTCCGACGACATCCCGAAGCCAGTGATTTCCGCGTGAATCTCGGCGCCGCGCGCGCGCGCGTGATCGAGCTCCTCCAGAACGAGGGCGCCCGCTCCCTCCCCCAATACCAGCCCTTTGCGATCGCGCGAGAAAGGCCTGCATAGATAGGGGGATACGGCGCGCATCATGTCCCACGCTTTGAGATGACCGTGGCTGAAGGGCGCTTCGCTGCCACCGGTCAGCGCCAGCGGCGCCGCGCCCGAAGACACCGTCCAGTAAGCGAGACCAATCGCGTGGTTCGAGGACGAGCAGGCGGTGGAGACCGTGAACCCCGGCCCTTGCATTCCCAGCTCCATCGAGGCGTGGCTGGCCCCCGCGCTCGACATGATCCGGGGTACCGCGAAGGGCGTGAGCCTTTGGCGCCCTTCGCGGTAGAGAGCGTTGAAGAGATCGTCCTGCGTTGTCTGCCCTCCAAGCGCCGTGCCTGTGACGACGGCGCCGTTTACCAGTTGCTCCGGTTCGAGGCCGCTATGGCCGACGGCCTCACGGGAAGCGAGCAGCCACAACCGGGCAAAGCGATCGAGGAGCCGCTCGGTGCCTCCGTTGAACGGGGCCTCCAAATACAGCCCCCGCACTTGTGCACCCAGCTTGTATTGGAGCGGCGGCATGTTGCCGAGCTTGATGGCGTCGAAGCCGTGACGTCCCTCGCACAGCGACGCCCAGAAGCCCTTGGTGTCGTGTCCGATCGCGGAGACGACACCCATCCCGGTAATAACGACGCGGTTCGGACCCATCGGATTTCAGGCGGCGGCCGCAATGAGCGGCTCGACGCAGAGGACGACGTCACGCACCGTCGAGATATCTTTCGCGTCGTCGTCGGGAATGACGACCCCAAGCTCTTCTTCGAGCTCGCAGAGAAGATCAAAGCTGGTCAAAGAGTCGATACCGAGCTCTTCGAACTTACTGTCCAGCGAAATCGACTCCGCCGGGATTGCCTGCATATCTGCAATCGCCACAACGATCTTGGTCGTCAGCTCGGCACGGTCTTTTTTCGATAGCGCGTCAGCCATTGTTGTCCTCCTGTATCGGCTTGATGAGTAAGGGTTGCTACGCACGCTTTCATTACAAGTTCTGTGCCAAACTTTGGTGACGCTGGTGATGTCGCGAAACGGCAGTCAGGTCCATAGGTTGCAGCCAATGCCCCGACCCTCGGTGCCTGTAGCAGGAAGAGCTACAAAAGGAGCGCCGCGGCCGTGAAGAGTCAAAACTGTAACGGTGCGCACGACACCCGAAGCCGCGAAACGCTGGCAAAAGACACGAGCTCGAACGGCGAACTTCTTGCAGAGCTTACCAACATGAATGGACTAGAGCCGAGCGCGTTTCTCGAATGCTACAAGCCGCGCGGGTTGTACTGTCCCGTACGGCGCGGCAAGCTTCCCGCCCTATGGCACAAAGTCGTGAGAAATTGGCGACGGGCGAGACACGCCAAAGAAGAGCTTCTCCGGGTGTCGACCTACGAAGACCAGGGGACGGGTGACGAAGCTTGTCTGAGCTCGTGGAGGAGTACGCACTCCACATGGGCTATGCATCACGTCTTCTCCGTCGAGAACCCGCTGGCGGCGAGCTCGGTTCTCCTCGCGGACGCTTCGATGCGAGCCCAAGCCGAGCAAGAATCGACAGACCAGGCGTTTCGAAGCTGGCTAGGTCCGACGGATCGATTTTCACGAGGAATACTTGGCAGCATCGGGAATCAGCTGGGTCTGGACCGATGCTCCATCGAGACGCTGGCCTATGTGCGTATCCCTTACGATGTCTCAGCTCCGAACGAAAAAGGAATGCATACGGTTGCTGTGCACCCGGGTGACGCTTGCCGGCGAGGCGATCTCATAGAAATTGCATGGGCGGCCCGCGGGCGCGTGTTCGCGATCGCCGAAGAGCTCGAGCACGACGACATAAACCTCGAAGCCCTGGACGAAACTTACCGGCTGGTCGGCCTCAGGCGATATCGCTCTATCTGGATGGCCTACGCCTTCTCCTCGCGAGGCGGCGCACGGCCTGTGGGCGCGGTCATGGCATACCGGGGTCCACTTGGTCTCGATTTCCGTTTCTTGGAGAACCGCTGCGAATTGCTGACCCATCCCACCATGTCCACGAGCTCGGCTGCTGCCGTGGCGGGGGCTCTTCTGCGAGCGGCGGCGCCAGCTTACGATGAGCTCGATCTGGACCGCGTTCCAGTCATTGTCGACGAGCGAACCGCCGCCGTGCTCGTGGAAATGGGCGGGGAGTGGAAAGAGAGCTGCGAGCTCGCGATCATCCTTCGTTCCGGCTATCCCGACTGGTGTCGGCACTTGAGGGAAGCTCACTCACACCTCTTGTCGAACCGAGAGGATGAGCGCCGGCGGAGTGTGCATCGAGTCCGGTTTTGCTCACGCTCGCCCGATACTCTAAGATGAAGTGAGCTTTCCCAATGAGAACCTCCACCTTTCTTGTCATCCTTGGTCTCGGTCTGAGCTTCGGCTGCGGCAAAGAAGTCCCCCTCGAGGAGCGGGTGGTAGTCGAAATCGCCGATGACGCAGTGACGGTCGGTGAGTTCGAGCATTTCGTGGAAAGCTCCGTCCAGCAGGACGAGCCGTTCCTCGCGGGCGACGTGATGGAGGCTTTGTTCGAGCAATTCATCGAAGAGCGGCTCCTTCTGAAGGCCGCCGAGGATGCCGGCATTCGCGCAGAGCCCGACGCAGTCGCGACACGTCTCGACTCCATCGCCAGGGTCGAGGCGGCGAGCTCGGCAGAGACGGCGACATCGAGACGGTCGTGACGAACCAAATTCGAATCGAAATGCTCGTCGAAGACGCGGTTTTTGGGCATCTCTCGGTCTCCGACGAAGAAGTCGGGGCACATTTCGAGGCGAATCAAGCCTTTTTCGAAAGACCGGAAACGGTCAAAGTTTCGCAGATCCTCATAGACGATGAAGGGCTCGCCAACACGATCGCCACCGAGCTCGGCGGCCGAACGACACGGTTCGAGGAGCTTGCCAAAGAGCACTCCGTCGGCCCCGAAGCGAGCCGCGGCGGCCACCTCGGAAGCTTCGCGCGCGGTGAGCTCCCCCCATCGCTCGAAACGACCATTTTCTCATTGCGGCCGGGAAGGGTCTCCGCCGTCGTCGCGACGGATTTCGGCTTCCACATTTTTCTCGTTCACGAGAAAGTAGCGGCAGCCCAACTCTCTCTAGACGAAGCTAGAGACTCCATCCGCCTCGAGCTCATGCGGAAGAAGAGCGATCGGGCACTTGCTCTCTACATCGAAGAGTTGAAGAATACCTACCCCGTGACCGTCCATCGGGAGCATTTGAGCTTCGCCTTCCTGGAATGGGAGGAAAGCAAGACGGCGGGGGCACCATTGGAGGAAAGTCCATGAAGCAACATCGAGTATGCGTCATCCTAGCCGCCACGCTCGTACTCTCGGCCGGAGCATTCGCCGAGACAGTGGAGCGCATCGTGGCGAAAGTGAACGGCCAGATCGTCACCCTTACCGAGCTCAATAAGGAAGTCGAGTCTGCCATGGAGCAGCTCGGGCCGGCGCCGACGCCGGAAGAGAACGAAGCCCGCATCGCCGAGCTGAAGAAACAGGTTCTGGAACGCATCATCGACAACATGCTGGTACTGCAAGTCGCGGAAGACCGTGGCCTCCGGGTTCCGTCGCGCTTTTTCCAAGAGTGGAAGCAGAACATCATGAAGGAGATGAACATCGAGTCCGATGAAGAGCTCGAGCGTCAGATCCACCTTCAAGGCGGCACGATGGCGGATCTGCGCAAGCGCTTCGAAGACGGGCTGCTGCTGCAGGAAGTACGCCGGATGGAAGTGGAAAGCAAGGTTTCGGTCTCGGAGCCCGAGATCGAAGAGCGTTACCGCCTGCACATCAGCGACTATACCGATCCCGCAAAGGTGCGTCTGCGTGAGATCGTCGTGCGCTTCGACGAGACCAACGAGATCGACCAAGGTCAAAAGGCGCGACGGATCCGTCAGGACATCGAGCAGGGCGCGGATTTCGCGGAAGTCGCGCGTATGCATTCGGAGTCGGGATCGAGGGAAGCGGGCGGCGACCTCGGGTTTTTCAACGAAGGCGAGCTCACCGAGTCTCTCGCGACCGTTGCCTTCTCCCTCAACCCCGGTGAAGTCAGCGAGATCATCCGTCTCGAAAAGGCGTTCTACATCCTTCGTGTCGAAGAGAGCGTCGAAGCGAACACGAAGGAGCTCAGCGACGTCCGGAACGAAGTCGCCGACGCTATCTTTCAAGAGAAGATGGGTGAACAGATGGACCGCTTCGTCAAGCAGCTTCGCGAGCGAGCCATCGTAGAAGTGAAATTGTAGTTCGGGTTTGCCACCGGCTACCTGCTGCCCTTTTGCGCGTCGATGTTTTTCTCAAGCAGTCGCGGCTCGTCAAGCGGCGGTCGCTCGCCAAAGAGCTCTGTGACGATGGAGCCATCGCGCTCAACGGGCGGGCCGTGCGGGCGGGCCGGGAAGTCACCGTGGGGGATTTGCTGACGCTTTCGCTCCGCCGTCGTAGAATCGAAGTCGCGATCGTCGATGTGCCGAAGCGGCCTCCGAGCGCCGCCGCCATCGAGCTTTATCTAGTTTTGAGCGATGAAAGAATTGAGACTGAAGATTGAAAATTGAAAATTGAGGTTGAGGATTGAGAATTGAGAATGACGAGCCATAAGCCGCTCCGACTCGGCGACAAGGTGCGCCTCGCGACCCCGCTCATCCTCGCGCCTCTCGCCGGTCATACGGACCGCGCTTTCCGGGGGCTCGTGCGTGATCTCGGCGGCTGCGGGCTCGTCGTGACGGAAATGGTCAGCTCGGAGGGGCTGACTCGCGGAAGCGAGTTCTCGAAAGAGCTCGCAGCCACCACGCACGACGAGCGTCCCGTCGGCGTGCAGATCTTTGGGAGCGATCCTGCGCGCATGGGAGAGGCGGCGGCCATGGTTGAAGACATGGGAGCCGACCTCGTCGATGTCAATATGGGTTGCCCGGTGCCGAAAGTGACGAAGAGGGGCTCGGGTGCGGCGCTCATGAAGGACGTGGACCGAGCCGGCGCCATCGTCTCGCGGATGGTTGCGAGCACCACTATTCCGGTGACGGTCAAGATCCGCTCCGGCTGGGACCAGGACCACATCAACGCGCCCGAGATGGCACGCGCTCTCGAGAATGCGGGCGCCTCAGCGATTACCGTGCATCCACGCTGCCGCAGCGAGCATCATCGCGGCCGGGCCGCATGGTCCGTCATCCGCGAGGTGAAGCGAGCGGTGAGCATCCCAATCATCGGAAACGGAGATGTCCACGGCCCGGAGAGCGCGAGAAGAATGGTCGAGGAGACGGGTGTCGACGGTCTCATGATTGGCCGCGGCGCACTCATGAACCCTTGGGTCTTCCGCCAAATCATGGCCTCCGACAACACCGAGCCGTCCGCCGAGGACTACCGAATACTGTTCCAGCATTTCATGGAGCGATTGCGTGAATTCCTTCCAGAGCGTATCGTTCTCAACCGGATGAAGGGCTTCATCGGGTGGGTGACGAAGGGCTTGCACAGGGGAACTAGCCTTCGGCGCGACGTCTATGCGGCAAAGAGTCTCCCCGAGCTCGTAAGCAGCTTCGAGCGCTATTTCGAGTTCGATTCGAGCGCCGAGCGCCAAAGCTCTCAAAATGGCGTATAGTTCGCCTTCCGGAAAGGCTAGGTTCATGAAAAAACTCGCAATGATTTCGATGTTAGTGGTTTTCGCGGCAAGCGCCGCCTTCGCGCAGCCGGATTTCGACAAAGTGGAAGTCAAAGTACACCCGGTGGCCGGCAGCGTGTATTACCTCGAGGGCGCCGGTGGGAATATCGGTGTCTTCATCGGCGATGACGGTGTGTTTCTCATCGACGATCAATACGCTCCCTTGACGGAGAAGATCGTCGCGGCCATCCGAACGCTATCCGACGAGCCCATCCGTTTTCTCATCAACACCCACATGCATCCGGACCACACGGGCGGAAACGAGAATTTCGGCAAGATGGGCACGATGATCTACGGCCATGACAACGTGCGCACGCAAATGGCCAATGCAGAATATACGCAGACGCCACCGTTCATTACCTTCGGCGAGGATCTTTCCTTTCACATCAATGGCGACAAAGTCTACGTGTTCAAGACCCCCGATGCCCATACCAACGGCGATGCCTACGTCGTCTTCGAGAACACCAGCACCATCCACACCGGAGACGTCTATCGAACCACGAGCTATCCCTATATCGACACGACGAACGGGGGAAGCTTTCTTGGGACGATCAAAGCCTACGATCTTCTGATCGAGCTATCCGATGCCGACACGAAGATCGTTCCCGGCCACGGCGTCATCTCGAACGTGGCCGACGTGCGCGCTTTCCGCGACATGCTTCTCGTCATCCGCGACCGCGTCAAATCGAGCATCGATGCCGGCCAGACCTTGGAGCAGATCCAAGCGGCGGGACTAACGAAGGAATTTGACGAGCGTTGGGACAGCGGCCGTCGCATTGGCGGTGCCAAGGCGCTCCTCGCGTCCGCTTACGCGAACATGAAACCTTAGGGGTCCAAGCCCAACCTCCATGAAGCGTGTCGGTCGCCCACTCGTGGTCCGCTAGAAAAGAGTCGAGATCGGGGTGACGAGCGATTGATACAGGGGACTAGCAGCGGGCCAAAGGAAAGAAAATGCAATCGTCAGGCGACAAACGAGAATATTGGAAAAAGAACTTGATCTATGTCGGAGCTCTGCTCGCGATCTGGTTCCTCGTGTCGTTTGGCTTCGGTATTTTGCTCGTGGAGCCGCTGAACCGTGTCCGCATCGGGGGGTTCAAACTCGGTTTTTGGTTTGCTCAGCAAGGCTCCATGTATGTGTTCGTCATTCTGATCTTTGTCTATGTGCGTCTGATGAACCGCCTCGACCGCGCCTATGACGTCCATGAAAAGGAAGAGCGGGAGGATGCTACATGAATGTCCAAGCTTGGACTTTCGTGATGGTGGCGTCGTCCTTCGCGCTCTATATTGGCGTTGCCATCTGGTCCCGCGCGCGGTCGACCGGTGACTTCTACGTCGCCGCCGCACAGGTATCGCCGGTGGTCAACGGCATGGCCACGGCGGCGGGCTGGATGTCTGCAGCATCGTTCATTTCGATGGCGGGTCTCATCGCATTCATGGGACGTGACGGTTCCGTCTATTTGATGGGGTGGACGGGAGGTTATGTATTGCTCGCGCTGCTCCTCGCGCCCTATCTGAGGAAATTTGGAAAATACACCGTGCCGGACTTCGTCGGGGATCGCTACTACTCTCAAGTAGCCCGAATCGTCGCTGTCATCTGCGCGATCTTCATTTCCTTTACCTACGTCGCCGGCCAGATGCGCGGCGTGGGAATCGTCTTCTCACGCTTTCTCGGGGTTGACATCAACACCGGTGTCGTTATCGGCATGGGCATCGTCTTCTTCTATGCGGTGCTCGGCGGGATGAAGGGCATCACTTACACACAAGTTGCCCAATACTGCGTTCTGATTTTTGCTTTCCTGGTCCCCGCGATCTTCATCTCATTGCTTCTCACGGGAAACCCGATTCCCCAACTCGGTTTCGGCGGGGTGCTCAACGATGGATCCGGGGTCTACCTTCTCGACCGCCTCGATGGTCTCGGGCGGGAGTTGGGATTTGCAGCTTACACCGACGGACAGAAAGGCACGTTGGACGTTTTCTTTATCACCGCGGCGCTGATGGCAGGGACGGCAGGATTGCCGCACGTCATTGTCCGGTTTTACACCGTACCCAAAGTTTGGCAAGCGCGAAGCTCTGCCGGATGGGCGCTTCTGTTCATTGCTTTGCTCTACACGACCGCTCCAGCGGTGGCGGCCTTCGCTCGGGCGAACCTTTTGACGACCGTCTCCAACACGCCCTATCGAGAAGTGCCGACCTGGTTTACGAATTGGGAGGCCACCGGGTTGATCCAGTTCGAAGACAAGAATGGAGATGGGCTCATTCAATATACCGGCCCCGCCTCGGACATTCCGAATGAGCTGACGATCGACCGAGACATCATCGTGCTGGCCAACCCCGAGATTGCACGGCTTCCGAACTGGGTTACCGGACTCGTGGCCGCTGGCGGGCTCGCCGCTGCGCTCTCGACCGCCGCAGGACTTCTCCTCGTCATCTCCAGCTCGATCGCGCACGACCTCGTCAAGAACACGATCCGTCCGGCCATTACCGAAAAGGGTGAGCTGCTGATCGCTCGCGTCACGGCTGGAGTCGCGGTCGTCATTTCCGGTTACTTGGGTATCAACCCACCTGGCTTCGTGGGCGAAGTCGTCGCCCTGGCCTTCGGGTTGGCGGCGGCGTCGTTCTTCCCTGCGATCCTTCTTGGAATCTTCTCCAAGAGGATGAATAACTACGGTGCGGTGAGCGGGATGGTCGCCGGGATCACCTTCACGTCACTCTATATCGCCTACTTCAAGTTTCTCTACCCCGAGCTCAATAGTGCTGACCATTGGTGGCTTGGCGTGTCTCCCGAAGGTATCGGCACGGTCGGCATGGCGCTGAATTTCCTCGTTGCCTGGGTGGTGGCCACGTTTACCGAGCCACCGCCGCTCGAGATTCAGCACTTCGTCGAAGAGATTCGGGTGCCGCGGAAGAGCTAGATAGCTCAAACGCTCTCACGCAGGCGGGTTGGCTAGCGGCTGGGCAACCCTCTCCTCGCCGTGACCTTCCAGGCGCGAGAGAAGCGCGATGACATTACCGCCGAGCACCTTTTTGATACGCGTTTCGGAGAAGCCCCGGCGCAACATGCGCTCGGTTAGTTGCGGTATTCCCTCCGCATCGATGGGCGTTTGTACGTAGCCGTCGAAGTCCGACCCAATCGCCACCGCGTCCTCGCCTGCGACGTCGATCACGTGCTCGATGTGCTCGAGCGCCTCGGCAAGGCTTGGCTCCGAGAGCGCGGGCGGGGCGAGCATGATGCCGATGACGCCCCCGCGCTCGGCGACGGCACGGATCTGTCTGTCGGTCAAATTTCGCCAGGAGTCGTGCACGGCGCGCACGCCGGCATGGCTCACGAGCGGCGGAAGTTCGGTAAGCGCGATCGCGTCGTCGAACGTCGCGGGCGAGGCGTGCGCAAGATCGAGCATCACGCCCGCACGGTTCATCGCTTCTACTAGGTCGCGCCCGAGCGCGCTCAGCCCGCGGTCCGACCCCGAGGAGCTTCCGCCATACGCGTTGTCGCTCAAGTGCACGGGGCTGATGAAGACAACGCCGAGGGCCGCGACTTCTTCGACGTGGCTCACGTCGTCGCCGAGCGCGTGGGCGCCTTCGATACCGTGAAAGACGGAAACGCGGCCGGCTTCGTGGTGAGCGCGGAGTGCCGCCGCGTTCGTCGCGAGTGCGACTTCACCTGCATCGACCCACGCCCGCATCTTCCGTAGTTGGAATCGGAGCCGCTCCCAGGGAGAGAACCACGTCGCGGGTGGCCAGCGATCGTGAAACGCCTTCAGACCCGCGAGCCCGAAGAACGCGGTTGCGTTGGTGAAGCCGACCGCGTCGAGGCCGCCCCTCCGCATGCGCGGAAAATCCACGTGCCCTCCTTGCGCATCGAGCGTGAGGTCGCGCGGCCAAAGAAGCGAATCGGCATGAAGATCGACGACTAGCGCCTCGCGATGGATCCGAAGCGCCTCGTCACTGACCTCGATGGTTGCCGAAGGCCGAAACGAAGGCTCGGGGTCCCACACGAAGAACAAACTAAAGATGACCAGAACTGTGGCGAGGACGAAAAGAGAAGCACGCCGCCGATGTAGCCGACTACCCACCGCGGGTATGCATCTCAAGGTGCGGGTCGCGCCGAAGCATCTCTACTTGGACCGGGTCGCGTCGTAGCTCGGCGCCCCGGTCTTCGCGCCGGTTCCACGTCGAAGCGATGAGCGCCGTCAGCTCTTCGTCCGTCGCGCCTTCTCGGAGTTTGCCGCGCAGGTCCGTTCCGTTCTTCGCATAGAGGCAGAGGTACCACATGCCGTCCGCGGTCAGGCGGCTCCGATCGCAAGTGCGGCAAAAAGGCGCGGTCATCGTGGCGATGATGCCGAAGATCGTCCCGTCGGGGAGCCGGTACCGTCTAGCGGGCGCCCAGCTCTCGAGATCGGTAGGCTCGGCCGGTGCGCCAAAATGTTCGGCCACGACTTTTAGAATCTCGTCCCGCGAGAAGATTTGCGCGTCCGACCACCGGGTCGCGCCGCCTACATCCATGTACTCGATGAATCGCACTTCGGCGCCGACGCTCTTGCCGTAGTCGATTAGACCGATCACCTCATCGTCATTCACACCTCGCATCATCACGGTGTCGAGCTTGAGGCCGGTGAAGCCGACGCTAGTTGCGTGGTCGATACCGCCGAGGACGTCTTTTAGCTGATCGCGTTGGCTGAGCTCGCGAAATCGCTCGCCGCGGAGCGTGTCGAGACTGACGGTGATTCGCGAAAGGCCGGCGTCCCAGAGCGCTTTCGCCTGGCTCGTGAGCAGAAGACCGTTCGTGGTCAGCGCAAGATCTTTCACCCGCTCGTTTTGGCGGAGCATGCGGACGAGCTCGGGAAAATCTTTCCTGAGAAGGGGCTCGCCGCCGGTCAGGCGCACTTTGTCGACACCCAGCGAGGTGAAGATCCGGACGAGGCGAGCCGTCTCTTCGAAGCTCAAAACGTCGCTCTTGGGAAGCCACACATACTCGGCCTCCGGCATACAGTACTGACAGCGTAAGTTACAGCGATCGGTCACCGATACGCGCAAGCTGCGGACGGGTCTTTGAAGCTTGTCCAGCGGGTGTCTCGTCACACGTGCAGTTTAGTGACTCGGGAGGTGGTTGATCAACCCGGCACAATAGCGATACAAGAGCTCGCATGATGCGCTTGCTACTACTCCTCGTGAGTCTGCTCGTTGTTTCTTGTGCCCCACCCGCGGCGGAAGAATCGCCGGCGGGGTTCGTCATCGTTGGGGCTTCCGTTCTCGACGGCGGCGGGGGCGCCGCCCGCTTCGTGAACGTTCACGTCGAAGGGGACACCATAACCGCGGTCGGCGAAACGGCGCCCGCCGACGGCGTCGAGGTAGTCGACGTGACCGGACTGACGCTCGCTCCGGGATTCATCGACACCCATAGCCACGGCGACAGCGACTTGTCGCTTCACCGCGATGCGCTCGCCGCGGTGAGCCAGGGCATCACGACGATTGTCGGGGGCCAGGATGGCGGCTCGCCCTTCCCGCTCGCCGCGTTCTTCGAAGGTCTCGAGGCGAAGCCGGCGGCCGTGAACCTCGCAGCCTATGCGGGGCACGGCCGGCTGAGGCGCGAAGTCATGGGCGACGATTTCCGCCGCGTTGCCACCGAAGAAGAGGTGGAGGCGATGCGGCTCATTCTTTCAGAGGAAATGAAAGCCGGAGCCCTCGGTCTCGGGTCCGGGCTCGAATACGACCCCGGGATCTACTCCGAGACTTCGGAAGTCGTGACGCTCGCGCGAGAGGCAGCCGCCTGGGGCGGACGCTACATCAGCCACATTCGTAGCGAGGATCGCTTACTTTTGGGACGCCGTGGACGAGATCATCACCATTGGGCGCGAGGCGAATCTTCCCGTCCAGATCTCCCATCTCAAGATCGCCATGGTGAGCGAGTGGGGACAAGCGTGTCGCTTGATCGACACGCTCGAAAAGGCACGGGCTTCAGGCATCAACATCACCGCGGACATCTATCCGTATCCCTACTGGCAATCCACCTTGACGGTAATGTTCCCCGAGCGCAACTTCGACGACCCGGTCGCGGCGCAGTTTGCGGTGACAGAAGTCTCGACGCCGGAAGGCATGCTCATCCCGACCTACAAGCCGGAGCCGAGTTATGAGGGGAAAACTCTCGCCGAAATTTCCGGAGATTCGCGGCACGGAGCCTGCGGAGACGCTCATGGATCTCATTCGAGATGCCGAGGCCATGCGGGCGGCGGGAGAGAAGGGCGTCGAGAGCATCATCGCAACGAGCATGGACGAGCGGGACATCGAGCGGCTGATGGCGTGGCGTCATACGAACATTTGCACCGATGGCCAGCTCGACGGCGCGCACCCTCACGGCTATGGAACCTACCCACGCGTGCTCGGGCGTTATGTGCGCGAGCGCGATGCGTTGACGCTACCGGACGCGGTTCACAAGTCGACGGCGCTCGCGGCCGAGCACATGGGCTTCGCGGATCGCGGCCGCATCGAGCCGGGTTTCAAGGCGGACCTCGTGCTCTTCGACCCCGCCGCCGTCATCGATCGAGCGACCCCCCAAGACCCTAGTCCCCTGTATCAGTAATTCGTCACATAAATCTCGGGTCCTTTTGCGCGCTGGCTTCGTTGCTCCTCCTTAGAATATCTAGATATGATGTCGTCGTCGCGCCTCGCCAGCGCACAAAATGACCTCGAGCTTTATGCAACGAACTACTGATACAGGGGACTAGGGCCGTCTCCGAGGGTATCGACAAAGTCTGGGTGAACGGCGTGCTCGTCTATTCCGAAGGCCGCACGACGGGCGAGCATCCGGGACGGGTTCTGAAAAGAGAGTAAGCCGTCGGCTATTCCTTCAGCGTAATCCACAAGAGATCGATCGTTGTATATCCGGTATTGTCGGACTCGTGGCCCTCTACAGAGCGGAGTCGGTTGCCACTCAGAAAGAAAAAGGGCGGAGACCTTACGGCCTCCGCCCGAATCGAGCGCCCTTCGCGGGCCCTTAGGACGTGACGCCGATCAAGTTGTTCAGCTTCTCCGCGAGCGCTTCTTTCGGCGCTGCGCCGACGAGTTGCTCGACGACTTTGCCATCTTGAATGAACAGAATCGTCGGGATCGAGCGCACGCCGAACTGCTCACCGAGTCGAGGCTGCTCGTCGACATTGACTTTGGCCACTTTGGCCTTGCCTTCGAAATCGGCTGCCAGCTCCTCGATGGCAGGTGCGATCATCCGACACGGCCCGCACCACTCGGCCCAAAAATCGACGAGGACCGGTTGCGAGGATTCGAGCACCTCACTCTTGAAATTGTCCTCTGTTGCAGTGATGTACTTTGCGTCACCCATTATGCAAGTCTCCTTTTTTCTGTGAACTGTTTCTCGTCTAGAACTGAAAGCGTCACGTCCACGGCGTCCTGCAGCACGTCGACGTCGACACAACATCTTGATAGAACTCGAAGCCCTTGAAGGGCGTTCGTCAAATAACGCGCGAGCGCGCGCGGACCGTGACGGCCCGAGAGGTCCGGACCTTTCGCGAGCGACGCTTCGAAGGCATTCTCGAGGCGCTTCAAGTTCTTCCGGATCCGCGCCGCCGTCTCCTCGTCGCCTTCGGCAAGGGACACGGCCGTATTGGTGATGAAGCAACCGCGGCTTCCCTGATCGCAGGCGCAATCGAGCACCACCTCGCTAAAAATCTTCGCAATACGATCCTGGACGGAACCACCCTCCGCGAGCACGCGCACGGTCTTGTCGTGAAAACGCTGTTCGTAAAGGTCGAGCGCTTCGAGAAAAAGCTGCTGTTTGTCTCCGAATGCGGCGTAGAGACTCCCCCGCTGAATACCCATGATGTCGACGAGAGCCTGGATTGAAGTTCTGTCGTAGCCACGTGTCCAAAACACGTTGATCGCGCGGTCCAGGACTTCATCCCGATTGAACTCTCGTGGTCGCGCCATTTCGAAGATTACTATACACGTTATGGAACGACCAGTCAAGAATATTAAATAAGTCTCTTAGTATCAGCCACTTGAAATCCATCAATTGGAACTTGCTACTTATGAACAATTGAATTATAATTCAATCGTATGGCCACGACGACGAGCGCCCACCGATGTCCCGACATCGAAAAGGACGTCCTCTCGGCTGAGCAAGCGCGGATCCTCGCCGAGACCTTTCAAGTCCTCGGTGACCCGACACGAGTGCGCATCGTGCACGCGCTCTCGCTTGCCGAGCTCTGCACCACGGACCTCGCCGGGGTCGTCGCGATGAGCGAGTCCGCGGTCTCACATCAACTGCGCACGCTGCGCCAGCTCCACGTCGTGCGGAGCCGCCGCGACGGCAAGCTCGTGTATTACAGCTTGAACGACGACCACATCCGCAGCCTTTTCCAGCAGGGCCTCGATCACGCCTTCGAGACAGAAAACCGTTGACCACTCAAACCGACAACGATAACCAGCACGACCACTCGCGCGGCCGCTCCGACGGGCGGACCCGCCGCTCGATGGTGCTCGCCTTTCTTCTGACCTTGAGCTTCATGCTTGCCGAGCTCGTCGGCGGCATCCTCGCGAACAGCCTCGCCTTGATGGCCGACGCGGGGCACATGGTCTCCGACGCCGCGGCGCTCGGTCTCGGTCTTTTCGCGATGTGGATCGCGAGCCACCCGCACACGGAGCGGCGAACCTTCGGCTTTCATCGCGCCGAGATTCTCGCGGCGCTCGCCAATGGGTCGCTTCTCGTCGTAATCGCTTTCGTCGTCGGCTGGCACGCTTTCGGGCGGCTTACCGAGGACGCCGGTGAGGTCGCGAGCGGTCCCATGCTCGTTATCGCTTGCATTGGGCTCGTAGTTAATCTCGTATCACTGCAGATTCTCGGCGGCCATAGCCACGGAAATCTGAACGTGCGCGCTGCCTTTTTGCATGTCGTGGGCGATGCTCTCGGCTCTGCCGGCGTCATTCTGGCGGCGATCGTCATCCGTTTCACGGGCTGGACGCCGATCGATGCGCTCGTAAGTATCTTCATCGCCGGCCTGATTCTCCTTTCGGGCTGGCGGCTCGTGCGCGAAACGGTTTCAGTGCTTCTCGAGAGCGCGCCGCGGAACCTCGACTCGGATGCACTGCGGAAGGATCTCATCGCCATCGAAGGGATCGAAGATGTCCACGACTTGCACGTATGGACGGTCACCTCCGGCTTCGTGTCGTTGAGCTGCCACGCGGAAGTGACTTCGAGTGACGTCGCGGACTCTGTCTTGAGACGAGCCACCGCCCTGCTTCGTGAGCGCTACGGCATCCGCCACGTCACCATCCAACCCGAAACGTCATGGATTCACGAGGAGCTCGAGCACTGCTGCTCGGACGAGCATGAGCCCTCGCCGACCCTCAGGCGATTTCTGAATCAAAGCTGATCCCATGCGAGCCCTTCTTGTAATTCTTGCCTTGACGCTGGCTCATGAGCCCGCGCGCTCGCGACGCGACTTGCTCATCGTGCTCCCGGATCGCAGCGCTCCGGTGGAGCTCGAGCCATGGCGTCGGTCGTGGCGGTGGCCACGGTGGAATGTCACCAGCGTCGCCGCCTCGAAAGTGACACAAGAGGAGCTCGCGCAGAGGAGCATCGCTCTTGTCGGCACGTCGGTATCGAATCGATGGATCCGCGAGCTCGCGCCCAAAGAGTTCGCAGAGTGGTACGACCGCCCCGGCTATCTGGTGCAAATCTCCCAGCGGAACCCGCTGAACAGGGCTTACCGCATGACCATCATGGCCGGCGAAACAGATGGCCCCATCCCGCGCCGTCGCGCGGACGTACACATAAGGCGGGATGGGTTCACGACGCTTCTCGGGTTTCGCCAAGAGGACGGCTCCTTCGAGATACGCCCTTTCGAGCTCGCAACGCATCCGCAGCTCGTCACCGACTCTTTTCGATTCTTCGTGCACGGCTTCGACGTCTCTGACGCCGCGCTTCGCCGCTTCACCGCTTCACACGGTCCGGGCCGCGGGCGCCACGGATAGCCGTTCATGTCTATCCGAGCCTCGAGGAAAAGGGCCTCGTTACCGATGACACGCGCTCCGCGCACATGAGCGAAGGCGTCTATCACATTGTTCTCGGCGTCGATGAAAGACCCGCGCGTCTACTCGCGGAGACCGGAGACGGACCGCTTCTTCTGAAACGTGGACGGGCGGCGCTCCATGCCTATGACCGCGCCGAGCTCGACCGCCTCGACGAGGTCGCGCGGCGCGTCATGAGCCTCAGCACACGGCCGTCGCTCGCCGAGCTCTTGGACGACACGCGCTTCGATGCAACGTCACCATTCATCACGGAAGCCGTCGCAGCGTCTTTCGCCCGCTTCGCTGACGACCGCGAGCCCGATGTCGAGAAGCTAGGCGACGCTTGGACGCGGGCGCTCGCCGAAAAGAAGCCGCGTAGCTACTCTTTCGCGCCGCCGCGCGGTTTTCAGCACGGCTTTACTTATACGCACGAGGGCTACCAGATTCACAACGGCTATCTCTCCGAGCGATCGGATGCTGCGTTGAGCCAGCTGCAGCAGCTCGGTATCGATGCGGTCGCGGTCGTGCCGTACACGTTCATGAGCGCCCCTAAGGAGATCGTATCGCTCGAAGTGCCGCGGCGCGCCGGCTCGGAGACCGACGAAGACATTGCCCACGTAGTCCGTCGCGCACGCGAGCGTGGCATGACGGTGTTGCTCAAGCCTCAGATCTGGGTGCGGCAAAGCTGGCCAGGAGAGATCGAAGGGACGACTCCCGCGGAGGAAGACCGTGTGTTTCGTGAATATGGCGAGTGGATTCGGCACTACGCCCTCATGGCCCAGGAGCTCGAAGTGCCGCTCTTCGCGATCGGAACGGAGCTTGCAAAGCTGACTCACGGACATCGACACCGGTGGCAGACGCTCATCGAAGACATCCGGCAGCTCTATTCCGGCAAGCTGGTCTATGCCGCGAACTGGGGTAAGGAAGTACAGCAAGTCGATTTCTGGGATCTTCTCGACTATATTGGCGTCGACTTCTACTACCCGCTGAGCGCCCACGAGCATCCGAGCGACGAAGAGCTCGAGAAAGGCTTCGAGGCGGCGCTCGGTCAAGTCCGCGCGCTGCACGAGCGCCATCGAAAACCTGTAATCCTGACCGAGATCGGCTACGACGGCCACCGCGGCTTCACTCCGAACGGCAAAGCAGCCGAAGATGTGCTGCGCCGCTGGTACGGCAGTCGGCTACAGTAGCTAGCCGAAGATGTCCTGCTCCGCTGGTAGGGCAGTCGACTACAATAGCGGCCCAATTCTGCGCGCGGAGGACAAACTCATGAAGTACGTCATCATTAGTACAGGACTGGCCATCTGGCTTTCGGGCTGCTCGAGCTCTTCAGACGATCACGTTGAGGACATGGCTCGCGAGCATGCGGAGGACGCTCCCGTTTCGAACGAAGTTTCGGACGCGTCCCCGGCCGCGGAAGTCGAGACTTCGACTGTTGTCTATGCGACCGTCGACGGCGAAGAAGCCACTGGCTACCTCGCCCGGCCAAAGGGTGTCGAGGGACCACTCCCGGGGATCATCGTGATCCATGAATGGTGGGGCTTGAACGACAACATCCGCTCCATGGCCGACCAACTCGCGGGCAAAGGCTACCAGGCACTCGCGGTGGACCTCTATGGAGGCGAGACAGGTTCCTCGCCCGACGAGGCGATGGCGCTGATGTCGGCGTCGATGGAGAAAGCCCCGGCGCTCACCGAGAACGTGAAGCAAGCTTTCGCCTATTTGGAAGGCGAGGGCCAAAAGGTCGGGACGATTGGCTGGTGCTTCGGTGGCGGTTGGTCGCTCAACGCAGCGCTCGCCCTTCCCGATCAAGTGGACGCGACCGTGATTTATTAGGGAATTACAAAGACTACTTGACGCGCGCATTCATGACATTCTCGGGCGGTGCGGAAGGCGAAATTAGCTTGGAACTCAGCATTCTTTACCGGAGACATCTTTGCCCTGGTCCGTTGGGCTTACAAAGACGGACTAACGATGAATCTTGAACTCGGTGCGCCAGAATTCGCTGCCATCCTTACGTTTTGCACATTGATGCTTATCTTGACAAATTTGAAATGGATAAACGGGCTGAGGCCCTGCGGTACAATTTTCTAGGTTGCATCCAGAGATTGTAAGGTGTCGAGACGAAGCGGCAAAACTAATAAATAGCAATCCCCTCCAGCCAGAAAGGTTTGCGTTAATCCTAGATTTACAGTACGAACTTGATCAATTGAAAATCCCAACACCCTTGATCGATGCAGGAAGAATGACAACTAGCCAGTTTGAAGCCTGGCCGAAAGACTGGTTTGTCTTTTTTCAAAAAATTGCACCACTCGCAAAGCATCGTGAGTTAAAGAAGGCACGGGCGTCTTGGAAAAAGTCGTGAAGCCCAAAACGCAGAACTTCAAAACGCAGAACTTCAAAACGCAGGCATCCAATTCGATTAGGAGGAAACGATGAAGCCGATGTTAGACCCGAAGCGCGATCTAGTAGGCGCGACGCCCGAGACTCTGGCCCGCGCCCTTTTCCGTCCACTACGACCGCATCGAGCTAAGGCCGTTGTCCGCGATGAGATCCCGATAGAGGAGGTTGCGACCGACCATCCGAGCGACAGTGTCGCGCATTTGCGCAAGCGTTCCTGAGTCGCGCATGTTGTGTTTGCCGGCGAACTCGTCTACGTACCTCTGCAAATGCTTCGGAGAAAGCTTGTGAAACGTGCCTTTGTGCGCCCGCTTGAGCATCGACCAGAAGGACTCGATCCCGTTCGTGTGCGCCTGTCCTTTTACATACTCTGCAACGGAGTGGCGGACCGTCTCGTGGTTCGGCAGCCCAACATAGCCGCCGTGGTCGTCGGTGTACACCTTCGCTCCAACCTCGGCCCGCTCAGTAACGAATCTCTTGAGCGTATCGCCGTCCGTGCTCGTGACTACGGCGGCACTCACGCGGTTGGTCGCGCGGTCCTTCGCGCCCACGACGGCAGTTTTGCCGACCGGCCCGCGACCAGCGTTCAGCTTCTTGCGAGCGTGTTTGTTCTTCTCTTTGCCGCCGAAATAGGTTTCGTCGATTTCGACCGGGCCACCGAACGCTTTCCGGTTGGGATCACTCCACGCTTCACGAATGCGGTGCAGCATGAACCAAGCCGTCGGTTGGGAGACCCCGATATCCCGATGCAGCTTCATGCTCGAAACGCTCTTAAGGCTAGTGAGGCAAAGGTAGACCGTAATGGCCCACTTGCGAAGCGGTACATTCGACCTAGCTATCGGCGTTCCCGTGCGGACGGAGAAGTAACCTCGGCAGGTGGAGCACCAGTAGGGCATCGGCTTTGCGTTCGGGACTTCGCTGGTACTGAGGCTTCCGCACTTGCCGCAGCACCTCTCGCCGTTCCAGACGACGGCTTCAAACCATCGAGTGGCAGCTTCTTCGGTAGGGAACATGTCCATTAGCTCGATGACGGTGATCCCTTCTCTGTCTGCTCGACCAGGGGCTTTGTATGTCATGGCCCCAATATACCGGATCCATAAGCGTTGTCAAGTAGTCTTTGTAATCCCCATTTATTACGGGCGTCTCGTGACCGACGCGGAAGCGCTCGAGCCGCTTCAGATGCCCATCATCGGGTTTTTTGGCGCGGAGGATCAAGGCATCCCCGTCGATTCGGTGCGCGCCTTCGAGCAAGCGCTCGAGGCACTCGAAAAAAAAGCGGCCATCCACATCTACGACGGCGCCGACCACGCATTCGCGAACCCATCCGGTCGCAATTATCAAGCCGAGCCGGCCGACGACGCGTGGGGGAAGACGCTCGCCTTCTTCGAGACGTACTTGAAGAGCTGACCGCTGACGGCTGATATTGACAGGCCTCCTCGAGGCCGGTAGTCTGGATGAATCCACCTACAATTTCGAGGAGGCCTCTCGTGCCCGATCCATTCACCGTCACCACAAACGCGTCGTGGGGCTCGCGTCTCGTAAATTCCATCAAGTCCGTTTTCTTTGGCTTCGTGCATTTCGTTGTCGCGTTCCCGCTCTTGTTCTGGAACGAGGGTCGTGCTGTCCAGACCGCGCGAAGCCTGGAAGAAGGCGCGGGCGTCGTAGCGTCGGTATCGGCCGATGCGGTCGATCCGTCCAACGCGGGCCGTCTGATCCACGTCAACGGCACCGCGAAGACCGAAGATATTCTGCGCGACGACAAATTTGGCGTGTCGGAGAATGCTGTCCGGCTGACACGATCGGTCGAGATGTACCAATGGGTGGAGAACGAGAGCTCGACATCGGAGACGAAACTGGGTGGCAGCGAGGAAACGAGAACGACCTACACTTATGTGCAGGAGTGGAGCTCATCGAGAGTCGATTCGGCAAGTTTCCAGATCGTCGAAGGTCATCAGAACCCGACGGCCATGCCCTACCAAGGACGCGCGGAGCAGGCCGCGAGCGTGAGCCTCGGCGCCTTTGACTTATCCGATGCCCAAATCCGCCGGCTCACCAAGAGTGAGCCGCTGCGGCTCGAGTCTCTGCCGTCGGGCTTTGAAGGTGCGCGGCTTCACGAAGGTCATGTCTATGTGGGAAAGGATCCCAACCATCCCGCCATCGGAGATGCGCGGATTCGCTTCAGCGTCGTGCGGCCCGCTGCAGTGAGTATCGTGGCGCAACAAGCAGGGTCGAGCTTCTCGCCCTATCAGACAGAGGCAGGCGGCACGGTTTCTCTGCTCGAGCAGTCGATCGTCAGCGCCGAAGCGATGTTCCAATCGGCACAACGCTCGAACACTTATCTGACTTGGGGGCTGCGTCTCGTCGGCTTTCTCGTCATGTTCTTCGGTCTCGCGCTCGTCTTCGCGCCGATCGCGGTCTTTGGTGATGTCGTGCCGATCGTAGGGCGTCTTCTCGCGGCCGGCACCGGCATTTTCTCGGCCCTCGTCGCGGGGTTCTTCTCGATCGGTACGATCGCCATCGCGTGGATTGCCTACCGTCCGCTTCTCGGCATCGTGCTCGGCGCCCTTGCCATCGGCGCCGTCGTGATGCTCGTCCGCATCGCCGGCAGACACGCCAAGCCGGTCGGTCCACCTCCCCTGCCGGCAACTCAATGAGAGTCTCTGGTGCTGCCGATAGCGGCAGCGAAAGCGCTCCCCATCATCGATCCGATCACGCCGACGAAGGCCAAAATGCTCAAATCGTCGCGAGGCGTTAGTTCCACGTAGCGCAACACCGTTCCCCAGTACCAAAGGAAAGCGGCAATCACGCCGCCGGAGAAAGCTCCCGCGACAGCGCCGGCAACGACCCCCGATAGCGGACTCGGCCGGAACGCCCGGCCTAGGGAGCCTCCAAGGAAACCGCCTCCGAGTCCTCCGGCCAAAGCGAACGGAAGGCCTGACCCGCCGAGAAGGTCGGCGCTTTGGCCGGTGACGAGGGTGCCAGCGGTAATGGCTGCAGCCGCGGCCGCCAGCGGTGCCAAACATGCGCCCGCCACCCGCAGGAGCGACACTCGCGAGCCATGGAGTTTCTGGAGCGGCCACGAAACGAAATAGCCCGCGGTAAACGTCGCGAAGGCGACTTGCAAGGATCCGGTCGCTTTCCCCGTGTCATTGAGAGCCATCGTGCACGATACTGCCGCGAGGACCCCCAGCCATGCGTGAGAGTGTGCCATTCTTAGTTGGAAATTGAAACGGCTCCCAACCCCGTGGTTTGATGACGTTGGCAAAAACAACATCAAGCCGCAAGAGAAAGGAGCCGAGATGGGAAGTCTGCTACGTACAGCCAAGAAACACAAGAAGTCACGTCGTTTGGGTGAGCCCGAGGTAATGGCGCGCGAGGAGTACGGGGAGCTCGAGGTGGACGTCAAAATAGAGATGATCCGTTCGTTAATCCCGCTTGGGTTGATGCACGTTCACGAGCTGCTCGACGACGAAGTGAAGGAGTTGGCGGGAGAGCGATACGCTCGTAAGGACGAACTGGAGCGTGGCCGCCGCCACGGAACCAACCCTGGCACGGTAGGGCTTGCCGGCCAGCGGGTACCGATCCGTGTGCCACGGGTTCGGAGCCAAGAGGGAGTAGAGATACCGCTTCGCTCCTACGAAGCACTGAACGACGGCGGAGAGGTGAATGATCTGCTGCTGAAACGAGTGCTCTACGGAATCTCGTGTCGCAACTACGAGGCTGCAGCGGAAGCGATACCGGGCGCTATCGGGCTGTCGAGCTCGACGGTGTCCCGAGGTTTCGTACAAGCGAGCGCAGCGAAACTTCGGGAGATGCAGGAACGGGATCTGTCCGGCGAAGATGTGGTGGCGCTGTTCCTGGACGGGAAATCATTCGCCGACGCAATGATGGTCATCGCGCTGGGCATCACACTTTCCGGGGAAAAACGCTTTTTGGGCTTCGTGGAGACGGACACGGAGAACGAGAAGGTGTTGACGCCGTTCCTGCGTTCACTGCTCGCGCGGGGACTCGACCGCTCCTAGGGTCTACTGGTGATCATCGATGGCGGCAAGAGTCTGAAAGCGGCCGTAAAGAAGGCGTTCCGAAAGCGGGTCCTGATACAACGGTGCCAGTGGCACAAACGTGAAAACGTCGTGAGCTATCTGTCCAAGGGCGAGCAGGCGTCGTTGCGCAAGCGGTTGCAGTCGGCCTACAACAGGCCGGAATATAAAGAGGCCCTCGCGGCCCTCGATCAACTGCACGATGAATTGGAGGAGCGGAACCAATCCGCAGCTGGGAGCTTGGAGGAAGGAATCGAGGAGACGCTCACATTGCATCGTCTCGGCGTGTACGGCGTGCTGGGCCGTTCGTTCAAGACGACGAACTGCCTTGAATCCGTCAATGCTCTCGTCGAGGAACGCTGCGCGAAGGTCGACCACTGGAAGAACTCCAGCCAACGCCAGCGGTGGCTGGCGACAGCCCTCGTGGACATCGAACCCCGCTTGAGGAGGGTGATCGGCTACCGCCATCTTCCGAAGCTTCGCGAAGCTCTCAAGCGGGAACTGAAGATCGAGACGAAGACATCAACGGTGTCGAAGAAGAAGGCCGCCTAATTTATGAGCCGTGGAGAGTTTCAACTAAGAATGGGCTTGACTCCCATGCGTCGCGGGCATCGAGCGTATGGAAATCTCGCCATCGCGCGCCGCGAAGATCTTTCTCGAGGTCCGGCCAGTCTTCGCGTCGAGGCGGAGGTGGCGTCCATTGACCAGGTGCCGTGTAGGTATCGTCTTTCGCCGCGCCCGAGGCCGACGGCCTCATCCTTTCGTCATAGTCAGCACGCTTGCGCCGATCGGAGAGCACCATGTTCGCGGCGACGATCTCTTTGAAAAGCTCTTCGGAATCCGGATTGTCAGGATTGCGATCGGGGTGGTAGCGCATGGCGAGACGGCGGTAGGCGCGTTTGATCTCGCGTTGGGACGCATAGGGCTCGACGCCCAGCGTTTCGTAGAGGGTCATGCGGCATTGTTCTGGAAACAGAATGACACAGCGGCCGTTTTGAGGCTAGCATTACGCCAGGAAGGGGAGCCGCGATGCGCAAGTTGTGGGATTTGTTCGAAGGTGAACGCGCACTTTTTTTCACGGGTCTTTTCGGGCTCGGGCTCTCTGCGGTTTGCTTTGCCGCGATGGCGTATCACGGCGTCCTCGTCGAGCCGGAAGGCCATCTCGAAAAGGCCGCGACGTTCGATGGCGCCGTCGGTATCTTTCTCTTGACGCTCGCTCTCATCGCGCCTAGTGCGGGCATGTCGCGCCGGGGTGGCCGCATCTGGCGCTTTAGCCTCATAGGATTGACGCTGTTCGGCTACTCCGTCGAGACGGTGCAAGTGTTCCGAGGTCTGGACCCCCGCTTTTCACGGGTTGGCACAACGGCGGATCAAGTGCTCGGACGCGTCTTTTTTCTTTCCGCGGTTGGGATCATGATCTGCTTTATCGTGCTCACGCTGCGTTTCTTCTTTCGAAGCATCGACGATAGAGATGGTCCGCTCGTGCTCGCGCTCCGATACGGATCGGTGGCCGCGTTGCTCGCTTTCGGGATAGGCATCGCGATGTCGGTGCGCGGCAGCCCGAGAGTCGCAGAGGCGGGGAACCTCCTCCCACTCCACGCAGCAGGGTTTCACGGGCTGCAAGCCGTGCCCCTCGTCGCCCTCTTGTTTCGCTGGGCGGGACGTTCTCTCGAGGATGCTCGCGCGAGTGTTCATCTGGCGGGCATATTGTGGCTCGTTGCTTGTGTAGCGCGCTTTTCAGAGCTTTGGCGGGTATTCCCTCTTCGAGCCAAGCGTCGCGAGCGTGCTCGCGGTCCTAGCCTAGCGCTCGGCGCTTGGGCGGTGTTGTTCACGCGCGCCGCGCGTGCCTGGAAAGCGGCGGGAGCCGCGTGGTAGCCTGTCGGGCTTGCCAAGGAGGTACACCATGAAATCGAGAATGTCTCGGCGAGGTTTTATCGGATCCGCAGCGAGCGGCACCGTAGGGGTGTCACTCCTCTTTGCAAGAGAAGCGACCGCGGCTACGCCATACGAGCCCATTCCCTTGGACAAACCTACGAGTCTTTGGGATCTACCCACGCCCGCCCTCGTCGTCGACGAGGAGGCTCTCGACCACAACCTCGACAAGATGGCGAGTTTTTATCGCAACAAGACGACGAAGCTCCGCCCTCACACCAAGACGCACAAGTGTCCCATTCTCGCGCAGAAGCAGCTCGACCGCGGCGCGATCGGTATTTGTGCCGCCAAAGTGAGCGAAGCGGAAGTCATGCTCGACGCGGGATTCGAAGACATCCTCGTCACGTCGCCCGTGGTGACGAAGGACAAAAACGATCGCGTGATAGAGCTCGCGAAGAAAAGCTCCGGCTTCGCCATCGTGGTCGACCAGGCGCAAAACGTGCGCGATTTCAACGATGCGGCGGCATCCGCGGGTATCGAGCTCAACGTGCTCGTCGACCTCAACGTCGGCACGGACCGTACGGGGATCACGATGGGAGCACCCGCGACAGCGCTCGTCGAAGCGATTCACAAAAGTCCGGCCTTGGATTTCGGCGGCCTTCAAGCCTATGCCGGACACCTCCAGCACTTGAGCGGCTGGGAATATCGCAAACGCCGCTCCGAAGTGACGATGGGCCAAGCTGTCGAGCTCAAGGAGACGATCGAGAAAGCTGGATTCGACGTCCCCGTGCTCACCGGCGGCGGCACGGGCACGGGATTCTGCAATTCAAGAACCCGAGCCGCCGCATCGAAGTGGGGGACAAGGTGCTCTTGATTGCCTCACACTGCGACCCCACCGTGAATCTTTACGACCATTTCTACCCATACCGGTCCGAAACGGTCACCGAGCTCTGGCCCATCGCCGCTCGGGGACGCTCGCAATAGGCGCGCGATCCGGGAGCCCATAGCTCTCCAAACCGTCAATGACGCTCTCGAGCACGCCGCGAAACTGAGCGGCCATGATGGTATTGCCCATCACCCAGCCGAGCGGTCCGTATTTTGGCGCGAACTCGAAATCGAACGTGACGGCTGAGCGCGCAGCACCCCGAGGCTCGACGCTGAGCTTCGCAATCGCTTCTTTGAGCGGGAACTTGGCCGTGTCGGTAATCGCGATCGTCATGCTCTCGCCGGCTTCGTAGCTCACGATACGCTCGCGGATACGATTTCCCTTGCCGAAGTCGCAGAACCGCTCCGCGCCCTGACCGGTGGAACGTTCTCCGACGGTCCCGGACTCGCGAACGAGCGGATGGAAGTTCTGGATGGCGCCAAAATCATCGATGAGCTGCCAGGCTTTCTCGGCCGGAAGCGCAATCTCTTTCGTTACTTTCACGCGAACCATGTCGTATACCTTTCTTAGAGCTGGGTCATGCCGCCATCCACGACGAGCTCGGCTCCGAGCACGTAGGACGACGCCGACGAGGACAAGAACAGAACGGCCTCGGCGATCTCCTCCGCCGAGCCCATCCGCTTCATGGGAACTTGAGACAAGATGCCTTGCGCCATCTTCTGCAGCTCTTCTTCGGGAATATCGAACTTTCCGAAGATCGGCGTCTCGATAGGACCGGGGCTGACGACATTGACGCGGATGCCCCGCTCGACGAGCTCGGCGGAAAGACCCCGCGCCAGATTCCGGACCGCCGCCTTGGTCGCGGAATAGACGGATAGTCCCGCGACACCCGTTTGGTTTGCGATGGAAGCGTTCAGAACGATGGACGCATTGTCGTTCAGCAGAGGAAGCGCTTTTTGGACCGTGAAGAAAGCCCCTTTGACGTTGATGTCGAACTGGCGGTCGAAGAACTCCTCGGTGACGTCCGCGAGCGGCGCCGCTCGAGCGATGCCCGCGTTCACGAAGAGGGCGTCGATCCCTTGGCCGCGCTTCCCGACCTCGGCAAACAAGCGGTCGAGATCCTCGAGTTTGGCCACGTCCCCTCGGACGCCGTGACCGTGTCCGTTCAGAGAGGCGACGGCTGAGTCGAGCGTCTCCTCGTTGCGGCCAAAGATCACGACTTCGGCGCGTTCGCGCGCAAAAGCCCTTGCGGCCGCGAGACCGATGCCGCTATTGCCACCGGTGACGACCGCCAATTTATTCTCGAAACGTTCCATCGTTTTCCTCCGTTTAGCTGATTGTTGTTGACTGAATGGTCAATAAAGAGTCAAATTTTTTTCCTAGTGAAGCAGGGCCCGTACGGCCGAAATGGCATCGCGCTTATAGGCCGGCCCTTGAACTTTGGCGACGACGGAAAGCCCTTGCCCCAGCGTCGTGAGCAACCGCGCCAGGCCTTTCACGTCGCGACCTTCGGGAAGCTCTCCGGCGTCGCGAGCCTTTTCGAGCGACCGGCGAAACGCGCGCTCGATGGATCCGAGAATCTTTGCCATGAAAAGCTCGAGATCCGGCTCGCGGGCTCCAAGCTCGGCGAGCGAGTTCGAAAGAAAGCATCCGCGCTTGCTCTGCCCGGCAGCCCACATATCGAGCACCGCCTCGATGTTCGCTGTGGGGGAGCCCTCGGAGCCGAGCTGCACGATGACAGGATCGAGATAGAGCTTGCGATAGCGTTCGAGAGACTTCTCGAAGAGCTCCCGTTTGTCCCCGAAAGCGTTATAGAGGCTTTGGCGGCCAAGCCCGGTGCACGCCTCGAGCTCCGAGAGCCCGGTCTTTTCGAATCCCTTTTCCCAGAACTTTTCCATGCAAGCTCCAAGCGCCTGCTCTCGGTCGAATTCTGGAGGCCGCCCGCGCGTCATGATCTCAATCTAGACATTATTGACTGGTCTGTCAAGAAATACGGTGCACTGCATGGGTTGAGCCTCGATTCGCTCGAGGTTAAGCTCTCGCATGATGACTCGACAGCTCTCGATCGTTGCTTTGATGATCCTCGCAGCCTGCGCCCCACCTATCGAGCCGCCGCTCGCCGTCGACGTCGACGTCGAGCTCGGACAATGCACGGATCGCAGCACAACCGAGTATGACGACGTTTCGATCCGCTCGCTTCCCATTCCGATGCGAGACGGCGTCCGGATCGCGGTGGACCTCGTTCTGCCGGATCCGCTTCCCGAAAGCGGCAAGCTGCCCGCGATCTTGACGATGACGCGCTATTGGCGCTCGTTCGAAGGCGACGGTGCGAGCGCCGTCCAGCGTTTCTTCGCTACGCGCGGCTACGCGGTCATCACGGGGGACTCGCGCGGAACGGGCGCGTCATTTGGCATCTGGCCGTATCATCGCGCGCCCGACGAGACCAAGGACTTCGGCGAGATCGTGGACTGGATCATCGAACAGCCGTGGTCGAGCAGCGTGGTCGGCGGCTTCGGCACATCCTATACCGCGAACACCGCGGATTGGTTGTCGCAAAACAACCATCCCGCCGTGAAGGCCATCATTCCGCGCTTTCCCGACTTCGATCCCTATGCGGACCTCTATTTCCCCGGCGGTATCTTTCACGTCGCTTTCGGCAAAGGTTGGGGTGAAGCCGTCAAGGAGATGGACTTGAACGTTCCGCACGGCAACCCGCCGCGCGGGGTGAAACCCGTCGACGATGGGAGCCTGCTCGAGATGACGATCGACGCGCGCCGGGACGTACCCGGTGTGTTCGAAGGGTTGAGCCAAGTCACTTTCCGCGACGATCGCCCAGAGGTTTGGGGCGTATCGATGCTCGACTGGAGCATCCATACGCATCTCGACGACCTCGAGCGCGCCGGCACGCCGATGTTCACTTGGGGCGGTTGGTTCGACGCGGGCACGGCGCAAGGCGTTCTACGCCGATTAACGACGCTGTCGAATCCTCAAAAAGCGATCCTCGGTCCCTGGAGCCATGGCGGCGGCTATCACGCGAGCCCCTACCAGCTCCCGGATTTCGCCACGACGCCGAGCCCCGAAGACCAGCTGTTCGAATCGCTCTGCTATTTCGATCACTACCTCGGAAAAAGAGCTCATCTATTACACGCTGGGTGAGGAAACGTGGAAGACGACGGACGTCTGGCCTCCGCCGGGCTTCGAGCCGAGGCGATATTATTTCTCCGAGAATGAGAGCCTCGCCAGCGAACCACCAAGCTCGGCCTCGGGAAGCGACGACTACACTGTCGACTTCGAAGTGACGACCGGGACATCGAATCGCTGGTTCACGCAACGCGGCGGCGCCGACGTTGTCTACAACGATAGAAGCGAGAGCGATACTCGGCTCCTGACTTATACGAGCGAGCCGCTCAAAGAAGACCTGGAGATTACAGGGACGCCCGTTGTTCGTCTCTTCGTGAGCTCGACGACCGAGGACAGCGCCTTCTTCGCGTACCTAGAAGACGTCGACCCGTCCGGCCGCGTACTCTACGTGACCGAGGGCCACCTGCGCGCGCTCCATCGTGCCATATCCGATGTTCGGCCCGCATCATTCTTATCTGTCGAAAGACGCGGCCCCGATGATCCCCGGCGAGTTTGCGGAGATCGCGATCGGCCTTCACCCGACATCCGTCCTGTTGCGCAAGGGCCACCGTATCCGCATCGCTATCGCCGGTGCTGATAAAGACACGTTCACCCGCATTCCCGAGAGCGGCACACCCCGTTGGACGATCGAGCGCAGCGAAGCTCGGCCGTCCCACGTCGAGCTTCCGATGCCCGAACGGCCATGAATCGACGCCTGAAGCCGCGCGAGTTGGTCATCGACAACCACGACTGTATTGGGATTGTTGTAGAGCAAACACGCAAGCCGAGTCGCAAGTGGATCATGGAGCAAATCGACGCGAGCGTCCGGGACGTCGGCGACTGCACGTGGTGGAAGGTGATGCCCCTGGCCGAAGGGCTGGTTATCGTGCCCGAGCCGGAGGCTCGTTATCAGCGCGAGGCGACGACGCAGGACGCCCTTGCAGGCGTGGCTGGAGGGAACCCAGCTGGCGTTGCGACGCTTCTGAAGCTATTTCCCGAGCTCAGAGACTTGGCGCTGCAAAGCCGCTCCGAGTGAGCTCGTCTTTTAGGGCAGATTTTCATGGAACAATCTCGGTTTCGTCATTCATCATTTCATCAGCGAAAAACGCCGTGGTATCCGTACCGTTCCCGTGGAAATAGAGAAATGGCGAAACCTCTGACCGCAGTAGTTATCGCGAGGGCGGCGTGATCAAAATAGATGTCCTGACTCTATGTCCCGGGTGCGGACGAGCTGCTGACTCCAAGATCTTTGGTGTCTCGACGCAGCTCGGGCCTGAGCTCGTGCGATGCCCAAATTGCGAAACAGAGTTCAGGACGGGAAGAAAGGAGTGGCGTCGCTTTGCGGCGCGCGACAAGTGGCGCTTTGCGCTACTCACGGTCCTGTATGCGGCCGGTTGCGGAGCGACGGGAGCATTCGTCTACCAGATGTTCTACTGCACCCTCCAAGAGTGCTCAGGCGTGGGAGTCGATCACTGGACTATGTGGAATGCCGCACCGGGTGCACTCTTTTTCAGCATCCTGGTTGGCCTGACTCAGTGGCGTCGTGTACATACGTCCCTCGCAAGGTCCGCTGCGCCGGTCCAGGTGGCTATCCTTGCCACGACGTGGGACCTCCAGTTGAGCGTCCAGAACAAGTTCCGCGCGGTCTTCATTGTTCTTCGCTTGCTCTCTCTGTTCGTCATGTGGGGCAGACTCATCTTCTAATCACCCTAGGCTTCCGCCGAGCGTTTGATGTGCGTCAGCACCCGCCAGTGGATGCGGTGAAGGATCGGGTCCGAGAACAGTCGCCAGTAGCCGGCGGGCCACATATTGTGTCGATACCACGTGGTTCCGGTGCGCGCGTGCCTCCGCCGGGCAGACGCTCGAGCCGAAACTCGCCCTGATCGGAGACGAAGAACCCCTCGAGATGCGGTGCGTGGATCTCCCGATAGGGACTCCACTCCTTCATGGGTGCCGGGTTCTGCCGCACCGAGAACCGTAACAGGCGCGGCTCCTTCCAGACTTCGATGGGCTCGATGAAGGCGCCGGTGGAGAACTCGCAATAGCGCACCGCGCCCACGCCGGTCCCTTCAATGCGAGCGCGCATCGGATAGGCGATGCCGACACGGAACAGCCAGTCGGTCGGCTCCGGCAGTTCCTGAAACGTCACGATGTGCCTCCAGACTTCCTCGGGTGGGGCCGCGATCTCGATGGAGGTCTCGACGCGATAGCGAGGCGCCGTTCGAGCGGCGCGCGACTCTGCCCCCATGAGGAGCGGCATGGCGAGGATCAAGAGCACGAGCACGGAAGGCGCGTCTCGTTGCGTCGGGCGCGCCTGTATCGCCCAGCCTACGAATGCGCCGAGCCAGGCAACGGGGTAAAAAATGGGCGCCGCCATGAATAGGCAGATGACGCCCTCCATTGCCAGCGCGAGCAGGATGAGCCCGAGAAATGTCACCGCAAGAGAGGCCACGGCAAAGCATTCGCCATAGCGTCTCGGGCGGTGGTATCCGAAGAGGAGGGCTGCAAGCAAACCAGTCACGAAGGGAAGCCCGACGAAGATGCCCCACCCGTATTCGATGAAGACGAAAACGCCGAGGCCCGAGGCCCGTGGCGGCCAGGGCGAAGAGCACCGTAGTGATGACCGCACCAGCGGCAGAGCCAGGACCATCGCGGGGGATGATAGCGTCGAGAAATTTCCTCGCCGATCCTGGCTCACGAACCGTCGTTCGCGCCGGCCGGGAGGGAAGTACCGCGAGCAACAGAAAAAAGATCAGGTTCAGAAAAGGAAAAAAGAAAAAGGCGACCAGTATCCCGGGAAGCTGAGCGTCCCGAAGGCGCTTCATCGTGAGCAGGACGCCGACCCAGATGAAAGGAAGAGAGACGCCGAGCATGGTCAGCAGGAAATTGCGGTCCGCGACGGAGAGGGTCGACCAACGCACGAGGTCGTCCGGTGGAACCCAGTAGTTGAAGATGGACCAGGGCCGGTTAAACGCAAACGTCGCGATGAAGCGGTCCAGGTTGTGCTTGAGCGCGAAGCCGAGGATTCCCACCAACACGTACTGCCCCCGGCCGGTTGTTCCCTGCCAGGTCAGGAGACTACGGAGCGATAGTTTCATCAGTCTCTCCAATGTTCTGCCGCGACTATAATGAGCGGCAGTCGCGGAGCGCAACGTCTAAGCTAATGCAGAATCCCGAGCGATCCTTTACGTATGAAAGCTGGGCCAACCGGCACGTCTATGAGCATCTTGGCTTTCTCGAAAACCCTCCTGAGCGTGCCTTTGAGCTGCTAGCTCATGTTCTCGCCGGCCTCGCGGTGTGGATAGCTCGCATCCAGGGCCAGGATTCGAGCGGAATAGCTATCTGGTCTGCGTGCTCGTTGAGTGATTGCGAGACCCATCTCAACGCCGTCGACTCGGCGATGTCTGATGTCCTTCGCAGTTTGCAAGATACTCCGCTCGACAATGAGGTCCGATATACCAACCAGCATGGACTCTCTTACGCCACATCGATACGCGATATCCTATTCCATCTCGCTTCCCACGGCGCCTATCACCGCGGTCAAATCTCGGTCACCCTCCGGCATTCCAATCTCGAGCCGGTCAACACGGACTACATCACCTTCGTCCGCGAGCTCGCCGGACAGCCGTGGAAGTCTTGACCATACGAGGATGACATGACGCCATACCCCCGCGATCTCGTCGGCTATGGCGGAAAGCCGCCGGATCCAAAGTGGCCGAACGGTGCTCGGCTCGCGCTCAACTTCGTCCTCAATATCGAAGAAGGCTCGGAATACTCGATCCCCGACGGCGATGGCTTCTCCGAGGCGTCCCTGACCGAAAGCCCAGTATCCTCCGTGCCGCACGGTGAGCGCGATCTCGCCGCCGAGTCGATGTTCGAATACGGAAGCCGCGTCGGCTTCTGGCGCGTTCTCGAGCTCTTCATGGAGCGCAAGCTTCCGGCGACGGCCTTTGCCTGTGCCTTGGCGCTCGAGCGCAATCCGCCCATGGTTACAGCTCTTCGCGACGCCGGGCTCGACCTTTGCTGTCACGGTTGGCGATGGGTAGAGCACTATCGACTCAGCGAGGAGGAGGAGCGCAACCACATCCGCATGGCCGTAGCATCTATCGAGCAGATGTTCGGCGCCGCCCCTTTGGGCTGGTACTGCCGCAGCGGCCCCAGCGTGAACACGCGTCGCCTGCTCGTCGAGCATGGCGGTTTTCTCTATGACTCCGATGCCTATAACGACGAGCTTCCCTACTGGGTGACGGTCGAGGACAAGGCCCACTTGGTCGTTCCCTACAGCCTTACGAGCAACGATTCGAAATTCGCACGCGGTGTGTTTGCAACGCCAATGACTACTTCACGTTTCTCAAAGACACTCTCGACGTGCTCTATGCGGAAGGAGCGCAGCAGCCGAAGATGATGTCCGTCGGCCTCCACATGCGTGTCGTCGGCCATCCAGGTCGAGCTGCCGGTTTGGCAAGATTTCTGGACTATGTAGTCGCCTTTCCCGAAGTGTGGGTCTGTCGCCGTATCGACATCGCTCGACATTGGATCGCGACACACCCTTACGAGCTCTGACGCGCGTGAAGTCTGCCGGGACCAAGACACGCTTAGCTCTTTTGGGAGTCCTGTTGCTCGCCGCGGGCCTTCGCATCTGGGCTCTCGATTACGGGCTTCCACACCCGCTGTCCCGCCCGGATGAAGAGCGCATCGTCGGAAGAGCACAAACGATCTTCGCAACCGGCGTTTGGCACCCAGGAAGCTTCTACTACCCGAGTCTCTTGTTTTACGCGGACACCGCCGTTCTCTACGGCTACTACGCCGTCAAAAAATCGATGGGCGACTACGACCGGCCTTTCGATTTACTCTACGATATCGCCGTCACGCGGCCCGGGCTCCACTATTTGCTTGGCCGCTGGGTCGGCGCCGTGTCCGGTATCCTCACCGTGCTCGTGGTCTATGCACTCGGGCTCAGCGCCTATGGGCGTCCCGCTGTCGGACTTCTTGCCGCGGCTCTTCTCGCGACGTGCCACCTTCATGTCCGGGAGTCGCATTTCGCGACGGTGGACGTCGTGATGACGCTCTTTATCACCGCGTCTCTGCTCTTCGCCGTGCGGGTAGCGTCGAAACCTTCGCTCGGGAACTACCTTCTCGCCGGTCTATTCGCAGGCTTGGCGGTATCGACGAAATACAATGCCGGCCTCGTCGTGCTCGGTCTCGTGGCGGCGAGCTTTCATGCTCTATCTAGCCTCGACAAAAAGCGCGTCGCGGCCCGCCTTTTTTTCGCCGGCCTCGCCGCGTTCCTGGCTTTCGCGGCAACATCGCCTTATGTCTTGCTCCGCTATCAGGGTTTTCTCGCCAACATGGACGGGCTCGGATCGTTTCTCTACGACCGGCAAAGCGGACTCGCGCTTTGGGATCACTTGCGCACGACGTTTCCAGCAGGTCTGGGATGGCCGCTACTGTTCGCCTCGACCGCCGGCATTGCGCGGGCCTTCTGGCATCGCCGTCCCGCGGACTGGGTGCTGCTCGCGTTCTTGATCCCGTGCTTCATTCTCATCTCGGGCGTCCGAGTAACGTTCCCTCGCTATGTGTTGCCTTTCGTTCCTGTGCTCGTCGTGCTCGCCGCCGACACCGCGGCGAGCGTCGTCGAGCGTTTCGCGGCGGGAAAAAGCTGGGTATGGGTGCTCGCGCTCGTCCTCCTCGCCAGTCCCGGAGTCGCGCGCTCGATCCGCTACGACCGCATCGCGTCGCAGAAAGACACTCGTTTACTTGCAGCGGAATGGATCGCAGATAATGTCGCCCCGCAGACGAGGATTCTCGTTTGCAAGGGCTACGGCGCGCCTCACGTCAACGAGGATCGCCGGCGGCCACCCGCCTTCGTCGTTGAAGAAATCGACTGTTCGTCGAGAATCGACAGCCGCGCAACCGAAGGTCCTTACGTCGTTACACACGAGCACGAGCAGCTCACCGCGTTCTCCAGTCTCGACGAGCGCTGGCGTGGTTGGCTGAAGGAGAACGCGGCGCTTCAAATATCCTTCGATCCGTATCGACAGGATAGCGATGCCACGCCCGTCTTCTATCCTGCCGACGCGTTCTACATTCCGTTCGATGGCTACGCCAGCGTAGAGCGCGGCGGACCTCGCGTCGGAATCTGGAGGATTAGCGGGTTCGAGCACTAGTCTTCCGCCGCGCGACGGATGGCGGGGAATATACTATTGAGCATGCGCGTTGCGTTCCCCAACCTACCTATCTCACTCGTCGCAGCTATGCCGTTTCTGCTGTGCCCAGCGGCCCACGCGGTCACCCAAGATGCGCGTGCTGAGAGAGTGGACGCTCTCTTTGCGGCTTGGGACACTCCGAAACTCCCGGCGCCGTCGTTGCCGTCATCAAGGATGGTGACTTTCTCTACCAGCAAGCCTACGGCATGGCGGATTTGGAACGCGACGTTCCTTTGTCCACGCGTTCGATTTTCGATATAGCTTCGATCTCCAAACAATTCGTCGCGTTCAGCATTCTTCTGCTCCAGGACCAAGGCAAGCTCGCTCTCGATGACGATATCCGTACCTACCTCCCAGAGTTTCCCGATTACGGGCAAACCATCACCCTGAGACACATGATTCACCACACGAGCGGAATTCGTGACTACATGGATCTCATGGAGCTCGCCGGCTTGAGGTGGGAGAACAGCTATCACCGCTCTGAGATCGTCGACTTGGTCTCTCGCCAGAAAGCACTCAACAATGATCCGGGCGACGCGTATCTCTACAGCAATTCCGGCTACCTGTTGCTGGCCGAGATCCTACAGAGGGTCTCGGGGCAGACGTTGGGAGCGTTCACGAGCCAGCATATTTTCGAGCCGCTCGGCATGAAGGCCAGTCACTTCTATGAGGACTTTACCCGTATCGTGAAACACAGGGCCCTCAGCTACTCGGAGAAGGAAGCGGGCGGCTATCTTTCGGTCCAATACATCTTCGATGTCGTCGGCGATACGGGTCTCTTGACCCATGTCGAGGACCTGTCCCGCTGGGATCGGAACTTCTACGACAACGTTTTGGGTAAGGGAGGATCGGAGCTCATCGAGCGCATGTTGACTCCCGGTCAACTCGGAAGCGGCGAATCCATCGCTTATGCCTTTGGACTCGAGCTCGAGCAGTATCGCGGATTGAGCGTGGTTCGACATAGCGGAGGTGCGGCGGGCTACGACACCGAGATGATGCGCTTTCCGGAGCAGAAGCTCACCGTGATGGTTCTCTCGAACTTTGCGCAGTTTCCATCGACAGAGCTCGCAAAGAGGGTGGCGGATATCTATCTGGCGGACGACTTCACTGCCGACCCGCAGCCAGAGAATCAGCGGCGAACGTCCCGACGATCGAGCCGGATATGGCCGCGCGCGACCTCGACGCTCACACGGGTAGCTATTACAGTGCGGAGCTCGACACGAGTTATACCTTTCGACTCGACGGGGGAAGCCTTGATTGCCGCATCGCCTATGCTCCCGCACGCATCGAGCTGGTGCCCGTCGGGACCGATACTTGGCGCGGCGGACGCATGGAGTTTCGCTTCATACGCGACGGTCGCGGAGGAATCACCGGCTTCAACGTGAGCTCGGGACGGATTCGAGACATCTATTTTGAAAGACTCGAGTTGGCGTCGGAACAAGGTGGGTCGAGATGAAGTATTTGTGTTGCCTAGTGATTTCGCTCTCCAGCGTCATCGCTTATTCGACCGATGCGTTCTCGGACGACCAAGACGAGGTGGCCGCCGCGCTCACGCGTTTTCTGAGAGCGTTCGAGAACGGAGAGCTCGAGGTCATGGAGGCCGCGTTCGCGAGCGACGCCACCTCGTTCCCGCGGGCCCGTGTCTCGTACGAAGCGGCGCCCGATCTTCGAGCCGCGGACTACCACCGGATTCGCGGGATGGGCCCCCAAATGCGCGCGCTCGTCGTGGGATTCCGAGCGAGCGATGCGGAACCTCCCTACATGGAGCTCGAGCCAAAGGATCTGGAGATCGTCGTTTTCACCGGTGCGGCGCTAGCGACGTTCCACCTCGAAGGAAACAACCGCGTCTCGCGACGAACGTTCGTGCTGGCGAAGCGCGAGGGCCTGTGGAAGATCGTCCATCTGCACGCCTCGAACGTGGAGGGCAAGCCGGAGTGATTGGGATTGGACGCTAGCTCAGAGAGGTTCGCTTGCCCGCTCGCCGGGCACGGAACGAGGCAGAGTCCAACGACCGCGAGGGACACCACACCCTCATGCTGCTTCAGTGACCGAACTGGCGAAGGTGGTGGTCCGCGTGAAGATAGCCCCATCGGAGCCACTCGTCCCGCGAAAGGGCTCCGAAAAAAGGGATGCGCACCGCAGCGTCCTTCAGAGGCGGCTTTGACGAAGGCCTGAAAGCCCGTCTCGAGCCGTTCGCGATCGCGAGCAAACTCGCCCGGCTTGGTGCCATCGCGTTGAGGGTCGATTTCCGGCATCGTCGGCACGCCTTTCGGCCACACGAGCGGTGCACGAAGCGCCAACCACTTGATGGCGGTCCGCGACCAGAGGGTCGATACGTTTTTGACTTCCAGCTCGCCAGAGGCAAAGGCAAAGCCGTCCGAAAGGTGGCACAGCATTTCGTTGACGGTCATCTTTCCCCATAGACGCACACTCTGTTCGCTGAGGAGACCGAAGCGCCGCGAGATCTCAGCGAGGTCATCGGGATTTCCGAGCATCTTGCTCATGCCGATCATTATGCCAGATAGGAATATTCGCGCCAAAGCTCGCCGGCGTCTTGCGCAACATCAGCGCCAAGTGCGTGGAAGCGCGTAATACCCTTGCCGCGTACGCACGACGAGCTCTTCGCGTCCTCGGATCCGTACCTCGATGCGCCGCCACGCTCCATCATGCGCCTCGTTCTCAGGGGCGTAGCCGATACGGTATTGTGTGTGGAGCTCCTCTTCGATGGCGGCGAAGCTCCGTTCGAGGTGCTCGACATTGACGGGAAAGAACGCCCGACCTCCCGTCCCGTGGGCTCGAGTCGAGAGAAAGTTTTCGTTGACGCCGCGCGACTCGGCGACGAAGCCGACGGTGTAAATCGTCACTTCGGAGAGTTTGCCCGCTTCGATGACTTCTTCCATCGAAGCTTTGCTGCCAGCAGCCGCGGGTCTCGAATCGGAACCGTCCGTAAACACGAGAAGCGCTTTTCGTCCTGCAATCCCCGCGAGCTTTTCGAGAGAGTGCAGAATCGCGTCATAGAGGGCTGTCCATCCCTCAGGGTAGAGCTCCCGAATCGCATCCAAGAGCGGTTCTTGGAAGGCCGTGAAATATGTGCTCTGCTGGATCTCATCGTTGAAGATGACAACGGCCGTCTTGTCGCGCGTGCTCATGGCGCGAACCAAGTTCGACGCGGCCTCCTTGATGCCTTTCTCGCTGTGTTTGATGCTCGAAGACGCATCCAGAAGAATCACCAACGTCAGAGGCGCGACTTCGTCCGAGGAGAAAAAAGCAATCTTGTGGCGTGCGACGTCCTCGAAGACCTCGAAATCGTCCGCGCTCAACATGGGAACGAACCATTGGTTGGGACCGGTGACGACGACGTCCAAATGAACGATGTCAGCCGTAGCCGTGAATTGGGCGCTGGACGCCTCAGCCACGACGAGGAGGACCACCATCGTAGCCATCACGCGATAGGGATTCATGTCGACGCGTCCTTCTCGCGAGCATCCTAGCATCAAAGAACGGATCGAGATTACGTGCACCGCCTGGCTTTGATATGGTCTCGAGCAAGGAGAGCGGCGAATGAAACTTAGATCGTGGTTAGCCCACACAGCAGCGTTGTTCTTGCTGGCGTTCGGTATCGCCGGCGCACAGTCGAGCCCGTCAGGACCGTTCCAGATCGAGGAGGCCACCATCGATGACGGTCACGCGGCCATGACCGCGGGCGCGCTGACGTGCCGCGAGCTCGTACAAGGCTACTTGGACCGCATCGATGCCTACGACAAGAAAAGTCCCCATTTGAACACCATCCAGACGATCAACCCGCGCGCGCTCGAGCTAGCCGACGAGCTGGATGCGAGCTTCGCATCTTCTGGTTTCGTTGGCCCGCTCCACTGCATCCCGGTGCTCCTCAAGGATCAAGTCGAGACGAGTGATCTGCCGACGAGCTATGGTTCCGTGCTCTTCGAGGACTTCGTCCCGGAAAGAGACGCGACCATCGTCCTGAGGATGAAAGGCGCCGGAGCCATCATCCTAGCCAAGACCACGATGGGCGAGTTCGCTTCGCGCTATGTCGGCTCGGCCTTCGGCATGATCCGCAACGCCTACGACCCCGACCGGAATCCGAGCGGTTCCTCCGGCGGCACCGGCAGCGGGATCGCGGCCAACTTCGGCATGGTGGGCATCGGCGCAGACACCGGGGGCTCCATCCGAGGCCCGGCCGCCGTCAACAGCCTCGTCGGCTTGAGGCCGACCGTCCCGCTCGTGAGCCGTCACGGCATGATGCCGGCGACGTCGGCGACCGATACGTTGGGTCCGATGACGCGCACCGTAAGAGATGCGGCTGCCCTTTTGGACGTCATCGCGGGCTACGACGAGAACGACGCGCTGACCGCCTATGCTGTCGGACACGTTCCGGACTCGTATGCGACCGGTCTTCATGAGAACGGGCTGCGCGGGGCGCGCATCGGCGTCATTCGTGAGCCCATGGACGACAAGACCGACCCCGAGACCGACGACTACAAGAAGGTCCGAGCGGTGATTGACGCCGCCATTTCCGATTTGCGCTCGTCGGGCGCCGAGGTTGTCGACCCCGTCGTGATTCCGGACATGGCATCGCTCTTCGAGAGATTGGAGAACAGCAACTTCGAGACCGAGCAGGCGATGAATGCCTATCTGGAAGAGCACACCAATGCCCCCGTAAAGACTCTTCAACAGATCCTCATATCTGGAAAGGTCGTGCCCTGGCGAGCGAGTAGTCTGATCAAAGCGGCTGGGAGGACGACGAGCGACGCCGGCTACTTGCAAGTCTTGTTGGCCAAGGAAGAGCTGACGCTCGGCGTGATGAAGGTGATGGCAGACAACGAGCTCGACGCACTCGTTTACGCGACATTCGACCACCAACCGAGCGTTATCGCCGCGGACGCTCTCACGAATCCCGAGACCGAAGACGAGTATGGTTTAGGCAGCAACCGGGCTCTGAGCCCCATGACTGGGTTTCCCGCGCTGACGGTGCCGGCGGGTTTTACGACAGACGCGCTACCGGTCGGCCTGGAGTTTTTGGGGCGGCCGTTTACCGAAGCGATGCTCTTGAACTTTGCCTACGCCTACGAGCAAGCGACGCGGCGTCGCAAGCCGCCGCCGCTCACGCCTCCTCTTGCAAGCGCGTCGCCGTAACTCGCTCTAGGATCCGTCAGGGTGCTGTGAGCATATCGACCGCGAAGCTCGCCAACCAACGCGTTCCCGAGTAATCCGCTTCGTACATCGCTTCGAACCCTCGCTCTCCTTGCAGGCTGGCAAAAAGAAGTGCAGGCACTACTATGGGCTGTATTTTCAGAGATCCGACAGGAATAATGGATCCATGGTGTTACCCGGTCTGTTGTGGTTGTGGCTGTCTCTGCCCCCAACCATGATCTGGGCGTGGGAACGCCCTGAAGATCTCAGCTTCGTCGATCCTGCACGTATCGGCGTGGCCTATCTCGCGGCGACCGTCCGGCTCGCCGACGGAGACGGAGTGGAAACGCTTCCGCGGCTTCAGCCGCTAGCAGCCCGTTGAAAAAGTCGTATCCGGTCGCGATATTTCTCTGAAGACTCATTCGATGACGATGTAAAATTGCATCGCATGTCGATGAAGAAGAAAAAGAAAAGTTGCCAAGAGACTTTATGGATTCCACACGATGCGGTTGCGTCGAGTCCTGGTCATCCTTTTTATGAGGAACTCGAGCGGGTACTTCGAGAGGAAGAGTTTGACTCGTTTGTGGAGTCGAAATGCTCGCCGTATTACGCGAAGAAGCAAGGTCGGCCGAGCATACCGCCGGGTGTGTATTTTCGAATGCTGTTGATCGGCTACTTTGAGCGCATCGATTCAGAGCGCGGGATCTGCTGGCGGTGTTCGGACTCACTGTCTTTGCGCCAGTTTCTTGGCCTTGGAATGGAAGAGCGAACGCCGGACCATTCGTCGCTGTCTCGGATACGGAATCGACTTCCGCTGGAAGTTCACGAATCTGTATTTGGATGGGTGCTAGAAGTTCTAGCGTCGAGAGGGATGATAGATGGCAAGACACTGGGTGTGGACGCGACGACGCTGGAAGCGAATGCGGCGCTTCGGTCAATCGTTCGTCGAGACACGGGGGAAAGCTACGAATCGTATTTGAAGGAGCTTGCGCGCAAGAGTGGTATCGAAGAGCCGAGCCGAGCGGACATTGCAAAGTTGGACAAGAAGCGGCCAAAGAAAGGGTCGAACAAGGAGTGGGTGAATCCGAACGAGCCGGATGCGGAGATCATGAAAATGAAGAGCGGGGGCACGGATATGGCGCACAAAGCCGAGCATGCTGTGGACATGAGCGGGGAAGGTGCGGTAATTGCCGTGACGCTTCACGGAGGCGCGAAGGGTGACACAAAGAGCCTACCGGATACGCTGGAAAAAGCGCAGTCAAATCTGCAAGAGCTCGCGAACAACGCGGAATGTTGTGAACGAATACATGAAGACGCGGGTCGCGAAGTGGTCGGGGACAAGGGCTATCACGGCAACGACATCCTGGTTGAGCTGGTCGAACAAGAATACCGGAGCTACATTTCGGAGCCAGAGCGAGGTGGCCGCAAATGGAAGGACAAACAGGCCGAGCAAGCCGCCACCTACGCGAACCGACGTCGCATTCGCGGGACTCGAGGTAAGCGATTAATACGCCGTCGCGGCGAGTTACTCGAACGACCTTTCGCGCACTACCTCGAAGCGGGAGGCATGCGACGAACGCATTTGCGAAGACACGAAAATATACTCAAGCGCCTCCTCACGCACGTGGCCGGATTCAATCTCGGGATTCTGATGCGCAATCTCATCGGCAAGGCCACGCCGAAGGAATACGCGGAGCTCAACGCCAGTCTGATCGCTGCTTTATTGCGCTTCGTCTCGACCATAGGCGCACGTTTTGCCCCGCTGCAATCCATCGGGCGTCTCAACTTGGCCGTTCCGCCGAATCACATCTTCCTTGAACTTGCCCACCAAACTTTCTCCGTGAGCAGAATCTGGACTTTTTCACCGGGCTGCTAGTGGTTCCGGAACGAGCGACCGTTCTTCCCGTGGTGCGGCTCGAGAGCCCGCTCGACCGAGATCCCACCCTTTCGACGGATCAGAGGCGCGCTGTCCTCGACGCGATCGACGCGGTCGTCCCTCTCGACGGAGCCCGCGCGTTTCAGATCGATTTCGACGCCAGGCTTTCCGAGCGGGCTTTCTATCGCGCGCTCCTCGAGGACCTGCGCTCGGCGATGCCGGAAGGGTCGTTCTTGTCGATCACCGCTCTTACTTCATGGTGCCTCGGAGACCCGTGGCTCGAGGGCCTGCCCGTCGACGAGGCCGTGCCTATGCTCTTCCGGATGGGAGACCATGCAGCCTCCATCCGAAAGAAACTGAGAGCGGGGGGCGATTTCGTATCGTCTCTATGCCGCACGAGCGCCGGCGTCTCGACCGACGAACCCGTGGCATCGCTCCCACGCGGCCGGCGGTACTATCTGTTCCATCCGAGAATTTGGAGCCCAAGCGCGTTGGAGCGAGTCCTGCTACTCATAAAGGAGTCTCAACGATGAGAGCTTGGGCCGTCGTTTCCGGCGTCGCGATGGTGACGCTCCTCGTCATCGAGAGCGGCTTGGCGTGCTCCAATGCTCGCGGCGTCTGGTTTCACTATCACGACCGGCCCGGCGTCGAACGTGCGCGTTTCCTTGCCGGTGAGCTCGGAGTGCTAGAGCCGTCGTTCGACGCGGTTTATCTCTTTGTCGCCTATCGCTATTTGACCGAGCGTCCGCTATCGGAAGCGACCCGCGAGCATATCGAGGCCTATTGGAGCGCGGACGCGTCGTCCGCTCGCGTCGACACGGCCGGGTGGGGGCCGGGGATCTCACCGGTCCGTCGCGAGACGATCACCCACGAAGAAAACACCCGTTATCTCTACTACCTGAACTGCAATCGCGATGCGTTCGCGACAGCGACAGCGACGCTCGACGATCGAAAGGCACGCTTCGGAGAAGAATCGCTCACGGTGCGTCGCTGGCACGGAGCGCAGCACCAGGTTTTCGAGAACTGTGCTAAAGGCGCTTCTATCCCAATAGCACCGGGAGACGATTGGGGAGCGCTCGAGCGCGCCGATCGCCAGTATCAAATCGCCGCGGCGCATTTCTACGCGCGAAACTTCCTCGAGGCGGCGACACGTTTCAACGCCATTGCGGAAGGCAGCGAATCTCCATGGCGAGACATCGCCGCCTATCTCGTCGCGAGAGCCTTTTTGCGCCAGGCGCTCGTCGGTGACGGACCCCGAGACGAGTATCTCCTTCGTGCCGAGCGCCAGCTCGAGAATGTTTTGAAAGACGTCGGGCGCGAAGCAGTTCACCAGCCTGCACAGAAGCATCTCGATTACGTCCGGGCGCTTCGTGAGCCTTTACAAAAGCTCGCCGGGCTCGAAGCGTCTCTCCTCAGCGAGCTCGACGCATCATTTCCGGCGACATGGCGCGACTATCGGTGGATTTCCCGCCGGGTCGTGGAACCCGGTCCCGAGCTCAACGAATGGCTCCGGGCCTTGCGCGGCTATCCGGCGGATGCGCTCGAGAAGGCTTATCAAAGAAAGAAAGACAGCCACGATCTTTCGTGGCTCGTGCTCATGCTGATGAGGGCCACTTCCCGCGACCCATGGCTCGACGAGGTGCTCGATGCCGCCGCCACGATTGGCCCGGAGTCGCCAGCGTTCTGGACGGCCTCTTACTATCGAGCCCGCTTGCTTCTCGATGCGGGGCGCATCGATGCCGCGCGGCAGCTTCTCGACACACTCCCCGCTGAGGACGCTCTGTCGCTATCGGACCACAACCGCTTCAGGGGTCTTCGTGCCCGGGCCGCCCGTTCCGCCGGGGAGTTTCTGTTCCATGGCGCCATGGTGCCCGTACAGGTGGGCTCCACCGACGGCGTCCGGATCTTCAGCTACCCGGGCGACGGGCTCGAAGCGTTGCGGGATGGGAGGAGCTTCTTCGAGCGCGACGTCATCGCGTCGATCAATGGCTACTTCCAGCCATGGCTTCTGGCCGAGGGAGCGCGGAACGAGGACCTTCCTGAGCATCTGCGGCGCGAGCTCGCCCTCGTTGCTTTTTCCCGTGCCTTCGTTTCCGGTGACGGCGAGACCGCGGTCGACGTCGCGCGCCTCGCTTCCGAGCTCACTCCTGAGCTGGAAGCATCTCTCGCCGAGTTTCGAACGGCGGGATCGGACAGCGAACGCGATTTCGCCGGAGCTCTTGCCATGTTGAGGTTTCCCGGGCTGGCACCCAACCTTCGAGGCGCAGCGTCGCGCGTCGCGCCGCTCGATCAGGTTGGAGCCTTCCGTATCGTCAACTGGTGGTGTGTCATCGGAGCGCCCGGAGTCGAAGAGCCGGTCTTCATCGATAGCGAAGCGAACGCGGCATTACCGCGACTATCCGCGCTCGAGCCCGCTCCGATCCACCTCGGGGAAATCGTGTTCCGTTGGTCCGACCCGCATCGCGACGATCCACGCGTACCGGAAGCGCTACACCTGGTGGTGCGCGCGACGCGCTACGGGTGCGAATGGGGACGCGATCAGCAAAGGGTGGATTACGGCGAGGTGTCGAAGCGCGCGTCCGACACGTTACACCGCCGTTATCCGAACAGTCCGTGGACGGAGAAAACGAAGTATTGGTATCGATGAATGAGGGTGCCGAATCGTTGCAAACAATTCTGAACACCCGTACGTCTTTTAGGCGGCCGGCTTTGATTGGGGACTGGGTTACGAGTTTCGGCATGAGAAGAGCTCCAACCGACTTTCCCCGCATGAAAAACAGCGCTCGGCGTGGCGGACCGTTGGTGGATGAACCGCGGTTATCGCCGCGGACGCTCTCACGAATCCTGAGACCGAAAACGCCTATGGCTCAGGCAGCAAGCGGGCTCTGAACCCCGTGACGGAGTTTCCCCGCTGCAGGTCGGCCTCGAATTCTTGGGACGGCCGATTGCCGAAACGATGCTCTTGACTTCGCCTACGCCTACGAGCAAGCGACGCGTCGCCGTAACTCGCTCTAGGATCCGTCAGGGTGCTGTGAGCATATCGACGGCGAAGCTCGCCAACCAATGCGTTCCCGAGTAGTTCGCTTCGTACATCGTCTCGAACCCTCGCTCTCCTTGCAGACTGGCAAAGGTTTCATAGGCTTCCCGGCGACTATCCTCCGGAGGCAGCGCTGCAGCGACCCGCTTCAAAGCGGCAGCGCGCACGAAGGACAATCCTATGAGATGCGATTTGGCGCCGACGAGGCGTGTCGCGTCTTCCCGATCGCTGTCGACCTCTTCCGTTTCCGCCGTGGGCTCTCGGCTCACGGGCTCATCTTCCGCGGACGCCTCGATGTCGGCTTCCACCGGTAGCGCACGCGCTTCGATCACGACCGGCTCTCGCATCGACGAAAACGCGTCCGAGCCCGGCGCCGGAAGAAAATCGTCGAGCCACGCGACGAAAGCTTCCTGTGGCATGAGGCGACTCATGAGCGCCGCTTCAGCGAGACAGGGCGAGAGAAAATCCGAGCCCGAGGGCTCGTAACGCACTGGGAACTCGACGTCATCCTCGAAGAACTCGCGCGCACGGGTTGTAACCGCGGTCTTCAGAGTCCCATCGCCGCCGACGTCGGCATATTCGAGCATATAGTGCAAAGCGAAGGCCGAGTTGTTGTGCGTTCCCACCCGAATCGGTCCGGGCGTGTGCGACAGATATTCGACACTCTTCTCGGCCAGGTGCGCGGCTACAGGAGCCAAGTGCTTCGCCCATCGCTCCGCATCGTCGTCACGAAAGCTCGCGCGCTCCACATAGAGCCTCATCAACCACGCCCACCCGTAAGGACGCTCGAATCCGGGTGAAGCTTCGTCCGTGAAAAAGCTGAGCTCTCCTTCGAGGCTTTTCGACGAAAGATGATGCTCGAGCTTCTCGCGGATGAGACCGCCGAGCGGCGCGTCGGGAAAATCTTTGAGCACTTTCACCATCGCCCATGTGGAGTTCACGGCGGAATGCCAATCGGTACAGCCATAGAACGCGAGCCTGTCCTCGTAGCGCGGTTTCAGGCTACGGCTCGTCTCGTAAAGATAAGAGCGTCGCTGCGACTGTTTGTGCGGTCGGTCGATACAAGAGAGGGGGAGCGCGACGAGTTGTTGCGCGAGCTCCAGGCTCCATTCCAGCTCGCTCACCAGCTTGGTCGTCTCGACGACGGGAGCGGCGTCGACCGTCGCGGCAATCGGCTCCGTCCGCTCGGGAACTGACGGAATCGGCTCGCAGCCCGTCAAGGTGAGGAGGAAGAGGGGTAACAAAAGGAACAAGCAAGAATAGCGCGTCAGCATCGGACGCTTCTAGCCTTCAGGGGCCTTTCGTGTCAACTACGTCAAGAGGTTTCCTCATACAGATTTTGCAAACGAGCGCGATGGCGTCGAGGCGTTCTCTCGTAGCGATCGAAGAGTCAACGCAGGGTGCGTCGACTCAGGACATCTTCGACGTGGCGGCGGCCATCGAAAATGCAGTGAACGTAAACTCGTGTTTCGGAAACGAAGTATAGGATTCGGTAGGGTTTAAAGAGCACTTCACGAAACTCTCTGACGGCGACGTCTCGGAGCTCAGGCACGATACGTCCTCGCTCGGAAAACGCTTTGAGCTTGAGAATCGTTTCTTTGATGCGGTCGTACACGTAATCCGCACGTTCCGGCGAGTCGTGATGTTCGATGTAGTCGGTGATTTCCTCGAGGTCGGTTTGCGCGTCCGCCGTGACGAGGACTTCGTAATCAGCCGCGCCGCTTCTTGCGTTTTTTCTCGATCTCTTCGAACGCCTTGCGAACGGGCTTGACTCTTCCGCGTTCTACAGATTTCCGGCCTAGAGCGGCGAGCTTCAACATGGCTATGGTTTCTTTGGCAGATTGGTAGGACTCGATATCTTGAATCACCATTTTACCTTCACCGTTGTGAGTGATGATGATGGGTTGGCGCGTTTCCGAGACCGCGGCCAGAATATCGGCGGCGTCGTTTTCGTGTAAGTGATTGGCTTGATGGATGTTTTTCTGGTCATCACCTCTCCGTATGACCATGTTATTGTCCGAATTTGGTGAATATGTCCGATGGAGTGGTTGAGCTCCGTGTTTTCCTTAAGTCTACGACGGCCCGAATGCCGCTGGGGTGTCCACAGCAGCGGAGCCATTTCATGTGCTCATCGAGCCATTCCGTCGAGCGAGCGCAGGTTGAAGGCTTTGTAAAAACCTCATCGACGATGCTCCGTCGTCGAGGGCGGACCGTAGTCCCGGTAGAGAAACGGCAGCAGCTTCTTTTCCTGTGGCCAGATCATGTCGAGCGTGTCCCCGTCGAAGAGCTCACCGTTTTTCATCACGTAGTGAACCGTGTTGGTGTTGCGGATGTCGTCGAGTGGGTTCTCATCGAGCACGATGAGGTCCGCGAGCATGCCTTCGCTCAGTTGCCCCAAATCGGCCTGCATCCCGAGTCCGGCGGCGGCTACGGTCGTGGCTGTTCGAAGCGTGTCGTAATTCGACAGTCCTCCCATTTGGAGCGCCCAGAGCTCCCAGTGCGCGCAGATGCCTTGCTCTTCTCCGTGAGCGCCGAGCGCCAAATTCCCGCCCGCCTGCAGCACCCTTGCTGCAATTTCAGCAACAGCGCGGAAGTGGAACTCGTCGTCCGCATAGTAGCGGCCTCGACGTGTGCGGCGATCGATGATCTCGTGAGGAGTAAAGCGACGGAGCTTCTCGTCGTCGTGCACCTCGGTGTTCTGGTAGAAGTACCACTCGGCCGTGGGGCCTCCATAAGAGACGACGAGCGTCGGGGTATACCAGGTCTTCGATTCGGCAAGAAGCTTCACGGCGTCGCCGTAGACGTTAGCCAGCGGAAGCGAGTGCTCGAAGCCCGTATAGCCGTCGAGCACCATCGTCAGGTCGAGTCGAAAGTCGCCACCGCCCTCGTTCGTGACATTCATCCCCTCTTCCCGCGCTGCTTGAATCACCCACTGCCTCTGCCGTCGATGGGGTTGCATGTACTGCTTGATGACGTTGGTGCCGAGTTGTTTGTAGTGGCGCACCATGGCCCGGGCATCCTCGAGGCTCTCGATCTTGGAATTTCCGGTCGTCATCGCCCGCCCGGTGCTGTAGATGCGCGGGCCAAGGCTCGCCCCGGTCTCCACCAGCTCGCTGTAAGCGAACGAGTCGTTGCTCGTCGACACATCACGCGTGGTCGTGACCCCGTAAGCGAGGTTCGCGAAGTAAGACCAGCTGCTCTCGACGAAGACTTCACGCGGTGGACGCAGGTGGGCGTGCAGATCGATGAAGCCCGGCAACATCGTCTTGCCCGACACGTCAATGATGCGCGCTTCGGGCGGAATCGTCACCGCGCTCGAGCGTCCCACCGCGGTGATGCGATTATCCGTGACCACGATAGTGGCGTTCTCGATCACCTCCTCGCCTCGCATGGTCACGGCTCGGCCACCTCGCAGCGCGACGACGCCCTTGGGATAGTGGCGCGGCACACTCAAGTCGATGGCGATGACTTCGGGCTGCGGGAGAGAATCCGTCGATGGCGATGTCAGTGCTAGCACGTCATCGAGCCCAATCCGGTAAAACTTGTCGGCGAAGGACCAGGCCAAGGTCTTCCCGCCGTCCTCCCAACGGAGGTCCATCCCACCTTCGTGGGTGATCCGCGTAACGGGACCGGGGCCCGTGTCTTCTTTAATGATGGGGACTTCGCTCGTCCTGGGAAGCGCGGCGAGGAAGATATCGTCACGGACGGCAAAGGCCAGCCAGCGCTCGTCAGGCGAGGGCACCGCTTCATAGGCCTCGGCTTCGAGCTCCGCTACCGTCCTTTTGTCGGTGCCATCCAAGTTGACCGACACGAGCACCGAGCGAGCTTTCTTCTCCTCGCGCCGACTCTCCGGCTCGATTTTCGAAAGAAAGTAGATACGCCCTCCCGCCGCGTCGAAGCTCGGCTGGTTATCGGTCGGCGCGGAGGTCACGTAACTTCCCCCCTCGCCCGTCGCGGAAACCCACATGAGCTGCCCGGAGTTGCGCGTCCACACGTTTCGGAAGGCCGCGGCGTCTTCTTTGAGATAGGCGATCTTCTTCCCATCGGGAGAGAAGCTCGGACGAAGATAGAAAGCCGGATGCTCGGTCAGGCGGCGCGGGGCGGACTCGTCGAGATTCATGAGCCAGAGGTGGCCTCCTTCGAGGTCGTCCCAGGACACGAAGACGATAGAGCGGCCGTCGGGCGAGAACATCGGATGGAACTGACCGAAAGGCTGCTCGACGAGCGGCCGCGGCCGTCCGCTCGGAAGAGCTTGAACCCAAATTTTGCTCAGCGCGGAAAAGGCGAGCTTCGAACCATCGGGCGCGCGGGTGACGGAACGGATGTTCTTCACCCGGACCGGGTCGTTGCTATGTCGGCTCTCGAAATAAACAAACGGACCGAGCTCCTGTTCGACGCTGGCGCGGAAAGGCACCCTGTTCATCACACCCGTGTCTACATCGATCCGATGGAACGTTCCGCCTGTGCTCAGGAACAAACTCGACCCATCGGGACCGAAGGCGTGTCGCGGCATGAGGTCGAGCACGCCGGGCCGCTCGGCGTTGTCCCGGTCGATCGAATAGGCGAGCCAACGCTCTTCGTCGGTCTCGAGGCTGCGAAGCATGAGGCCTGTCTTGGCGTCCAAGCGCACGCCGTAGACCATCCATCGGCCGTCGCGCGAGACGGCGGGACGGAAAGCGCCGTTCGGTGAGGCCGTCACCGTCGCCACGTCGCCCGTCCTGAGGTCGAGCCGCTTGACCTGCCACGAGATGAAGCGGCCGAGCTCGTCCGTGGGAGCTCGACCGGTGCCGCCCGCGCTCACGCGCGACGTGAAGTAGACCCACCGTCCATCGGGCGAAAAACTCGCCCCCATAGCACCACTCGCCTCCTCGGAGCTCGTGAGCTCCATTCCGTCGCCGCCTCTCCGGTGATAGAGCCAGAGCTTTCGATCGCGGCGCGCAACCAAGTAGTCCCCGTCAGGAGACCACTCCGGCGCACTGACCGCGTGGTCCTTCTCCTTCGTGACTTGCGTCGGTTTGGCGTCCGCCCCAGCACTCGCATCGCTATCCATGACCCAAATGTTGTCGCTTCCGCTTTGGTCGGAGACAAAAGCAATCTCGGTTCCGTCAGGTGAAAATACTGGCTGGATGTCATACGCCATCCCGCTCGTGAGGCGCGTGGCCTGCCCGCCCGTAACAGGAACGGAATAGAGATCGCCAAGCAAGTCGAAAACGATCGTGCTCCCATCCGGCGAGACGTCCAAATTCATGTAGGTCCCTTCCTCGGTCTCGAACGCCACCGCGCGCTCGGGAACGAGGCTCAAGCCCTCCGGTTTTTCAGACGGATCATCTCGAGCAACGGCCAGGTCTAACGTGCCGAGTAAAGCGATAAAGACTAGACATCGATGTGTCATGATGGGCTCCCTCTCCTGGCAAATAATAAATGATAGGAGGTTCGCCCGCTTGGACCAACTTGCCCTTTTGGCGCAGAGGACGCTCTCGCGCGGCTGAGCTTCCTCGAACGCGGTTTCGAAGTAGCCGATGCGCAAATCACGAGGAGCCGTGCGCGCATCCGAAATGGGGCTCGGAACCTTGCTTGCCTGGGGTTTTGGATTCAGACAGACGCTGGCTTCGATGCTCTACGGCGCGAGTCCGAGCGACCTCTGGTCCCATACGAGTGGCCTCACAGCCGTGGCGCTCAAGGAATAGGCGACGAAACCCGGTTCGAGCTCGGGATGCGTGCTCGAAGGATCGCGCGGATCCGGCGGCTCCCAAACCGTGAGCTTCTCGGGCGTGGGCGCCAGCACTTCGATCTCGATGCGGCGTGGAGATGACAAGTGCGGGTAGTACTCGAAGACTTCCACGTCGAGTCCCGCATCCTCCAGGCTCGTGGCAAGATATTCCGCGACAGCGCGAGAGCCTTCCGTTCCAGCACGATGGGGGCGCGCGGTCAAGCTTTGATGAAAGGCCGAGATGCGATCCCTCGAGATGCGCTGATCGAGCTTCCTCTCCAGGTTCTCTTCACGAGGCACGATCGGCAGGATGAGTCGCGAGGTTCGTGCGCTGTCACGGAAGATTGTTTGCTCGGCGGTGACGAGCTCGGCCGACTGCGCGAAGACGCGGCCGTTGTTCGGGTTGCGATCGTAGCGCGGGAAGTTACTGCTCGAGAGCTCGAGCTGGATGCGATGTCCGGGCAGAAACACGTTGCTCGTTGCGCCGAGCTCGACGCGAAGCTCCACGGGCTCTCCCGGCGTGAGTAACTCCGGCGCGCCGTAGCCGTTGCGGTAGCGTGCGCGCAAGATGCCATCCGACAAGGCGCGCGACGTGCCGTCAGGAGACACGTCCAAAACGCGCCCGGTGAAATCCGTGTCCCGGGCCGAAGACGCGGCCCACAAGACGAGCTCGATGTAGCCCGTGACCTCGATCGCTCGGTCAAGGGGCGGTGTCGTGTAGACGAGAACGTCGTCCCGCGTCTGGATGTCCCGCATCGTGTTTCCATCGGGGGCGCGCGAATAACCCGCAGAGGACGGCGTCGGAACGGGCTTTGATGGGTCGTAGCGGCTCGCATAGGAGGACGCGGGGAAGATCGCCACGAGGCCCTCGGGACGGAGCGACGCTGCCGTCAGTTGCGTCGTGGCTTCGTAGCTGCCGCCGAACATCCCGATTTTGCCGTTCATGTAGGAGAGTCCGGCGAGCCACTCGACAGTGTCGTGTCCGTCTTCCGCTTCGTCGTGCGGCACGGCGACGCCGTCCGATGTGTAGGGCCGCGCGTGTCCTGAACGGCGACGACGAAGCCTTCGCTCGCGAGCCGGCGGTAGAGAGGCTGATCGCTCGAATCCCCCTTCGAGTACGGCGTTCTCTTCAGGAGTGCGGGAAAGCGGCCGGCTTCGTCGGGACGGTAAATATCGGCGCGGAGCACGACGCCGTCACGCATCACGGCCTCGATGTTCTTCTCCACGACCACCGCGTGGGCGCCGATCGCAAATACGATGGATGTCAGCACAGAAATCTCCTCTGCGCGCCGCTAATGGCGCAGCACGCGGCCCGGCAAGGCTCCCGTGTGGTCGCCTCTTTCGATCACGATCTCACCATTAACAAAAAGCCACTCGACGCCGAGCTCCGCTAGCAGCCCGGTGAAAAAGTCCAGATTCTGCTCACGGAGAAAGTTTGGTGGGCAAGTTCAAGGAAGATGTGATTCGGCGGAACGGCCAAGTTGAGACGCCCGATGGATTGCAGCGGGGCAAAACGTGCGCCTATGGTCGAGACGAAGCGCAATAAAGCAGCGATCAGACTGGCGTTGAGCTCCGCGTATTCCTTCGGCGTGGCCTTGCCGATGAGATTGCGCATCAGAATCCCGAGATTGAATCCGGCCACGTGCGTGAGGAGGCGCTTGAGTATATTTTCGTGTCTTCGCAAATGCGTTCGTCGCATGCCTCCCGCTTCGAGGTAGTGCGCGAAAGGTCGTTCGAGTAACTCGCCGCGACGGCGTATTAATCGCTTACCTCGAGTCCCGCGAATGCGACGTCGGTTCGCGTAGGTGGCGGCTTGCTCGGCCTGTTTGTCCTTCCATTTGCGGCCACCTCGCTCTGGCTCCGAAATGTAGCTCCGGTATTCTTGTTCGACCAGCTCAACCAGGATGTCGTTGCCGTGATAGCCCTTGTCCCCGACCACTTCGCGACCCGCGTCTTCATGTATTCGTTCACAACATTCCGCTGAGGTGGACCCCATTCTCTGGACCAAAATGGGGGGTAGCTAAGGTGGAGCCTGCCGAGTTGAACACGTCGTGGTCATAGTCGTCATGTTGTTTCCCGAAGGCTCCTAGAAGGGAGCGTTCGGGAAGACAGTTTATGTCAGATTGAAGATCTATTGTCCCACGTTCGATCCGGTGCCCCGACGGAGGGAGCGGACCCTTAAGAAAAGATGCGAAGCTTCCTTGTCCGCTCCCTCCGTCGGGGCACCGGATCGAAGCCGCCCTTTCGCTGGTCCACCTGAATAGTGCAAAAATCGGGGTACCTGGGGTATGGGCCAAGCCGCGAGAGGGTCTCCTGCGGCGATTCTCGCATTCGTTTTGTGGACTCGTGGCAAGGTTCATTCCTTTTCCCGGCTTTCTACCGCCGTGGCCTCTTTGGCCTTGTTCTGCTTCGATTGCCCCAGTGCGTAACTGCCGACGTTGAGCTCCAGGATGATGCTGTGATGTACTAATCGGTCGATGGCCAATCATCTTGCCGCCAATCATCTTCAAGCTACCTCGCCAAGCAGTCCATCGTAGAAGCTCGCGGGCGTTTGATAGCCTAACGCTTTGTGCGGGCGCTCGTCATTGAAGAAATCGAAGTAGCAAGCGATGCCCTCGCGAGCCATCTGCACGCTGTCGTAGGCGTACAGGTAGACCTCCTCGTACTTCAGCGAGCGCCAGAGCCGCTCCACGAAGATGTTGTCGATACAGCGACCTTTGCCATCCATGCTGATCTTGATCTCAAGAGCAAGCAATACACTGGTGAACTCCTCCGAGGTGAACTGAGAGCCCTGGTCCGTGTTGAATATCTCTGGGCAACCGTAGCGTGCCACAGCTTCGTTCAGAGCCTCCACGCAGAAGGTCGTCTCCAACGTGTTGGACAAGCGCCAGGCGAGCACCCGCCGCGAATACCAATCGATGACCGCCACCAGGTATACGAAGCCTCGCGCCATCGGGATGTATGTGATGTCGGCGGCCCACACCTGATTGATCCGAGAAACCGTCAGATTCCTCAGTAGATAGGGGTATACCGTGTGTTCCGGCGCTGGCTTGCTTGTGTTCGGCTTGGGCGCAGTGCTCTCGAGCCCCATCAAGCGCATAAGACGCTGCACGCGCTTGCGGTTGACGGCCGACCCCTCCGCTTTGAGTGTCTGTGTCATCATGCGGCTGCCGAAAAATGGACGCTTCAGATGTAGCTCGTCCATCCGACGCATCAATGCGAGTTGCTCGCCATCCGGCTCGACAGGTTCGTAGTACAGGCTCGACCGATTCACGCCGAGCAGCTCGCACTGCCAGCGCATCGACAGCGGAGCGTTGGGTTCGACCAACTCCCGCCGGGGCGTCATCGCAATCGACCGAGCCCGTGTGATAAAAAATCGCGCTCCATCGTCAGTTCCCCGATTTTCTGAAGCAGTTCGGCCTCGCGCATCGAGGCATCGCCTCCGCCCACCTCTTCGGTCTCGAAAGCACGCGTGACGTTCTCCAAAAGCTGCCGCTTCCATTTGTAGACCTGGTTCGCGTGAACCTTGTGCCGCCGGGATAGTTCCGCCACTGTCTCCTGCTCGCGTAGTACCGCCAATGCAACTTTCGCCTTGAAAACAGGGCTGTGCTTCGTACGATTTTTCTTCACTTTTCTCTGCTCCTTTTTTTATTGAGCAGGCTTGTTTTACCACCTTAACCCCTGGTCTAAAAAATGGGGTCCACTTCACGCGTTGTTCGCGAGCTCTTGCAGATTTGACTGCGCTTTTTCCAGCGTATCCGGTAGGCTCTTTGTGTCACCCTTCGCGCCTCCGTGAAGCGTCACGGCAATTACCGCACCTTCCCCGCTCATGTCCACAGCATGCTCGGCTTTGTGCGCCATATCCGTGCCCCCGCTCTTCATTTTCATGATCTCCGCATCCGGCTCGTTCGGATTCACCCACTCCTTGTTCGACCCTTTCTTTGGCCGCTTCTTGTCCAACTTTGCAATGTCCGCTCGGCTCGGCTCTTCGATACCACTCTTGCGCGCAAGCTCCTTCAAATACGATTCGTAGCTTTCCCCCGTGTCTCGACGAACGATTGACCGAAGCGCCGCATTCGCTTCCAGCGTCGTCGCGTCCACACCCAGTGTCTTGCCATCTATCATCCCTCTCGACGCTAGAACTTCTAGCACCCATCCAAATACAGATTCGTGAACTTCCAGCGGAAGTCGATTCCGTATCCGAGACAGCGACGAATGGTCCGGCGTTCGCTCTTCCATTCCAAGGCCAAGAAACTGGCGCAAAGACAGTGAGTCCGAACACCGCCAGCAGATCCCGCGCTCTGAATCGATGCGCTCAAAGTAGCCGATCAACAGCATTCGAAAATACACACCCGGCGGTATGCTCGGCCGACCTTGCTTCTTCGCGTAATACGGCGAGCATTTCGACTCCACAAACGAGTCAAACTCTTCCTCTCGAAGTACCCGCTCGAGTTCCTCATAAAAAGGATGACCAGGACTCGACGCAACCGCATCGTGTGGAATCCATAAAGTCTCTTGGCAACTTTTCTTTTTCTTCTTCATCGACATGCGATGCAATTTTACATCGTCATCGAATGAGTCTTCAGAGAAATATCGACCGGATACGACTTTTTCAACGGGCTGCTAGGCCGCGCTCGCGCTCCGCGCGGATGGATTCGGGAAAGCTGGGGCGTCTCTACGATGTCGTCAAGGGCGCGAGCGGCAATGTCGACAACGTCGTCAAGGTGCACAGCTTGAGACCCCACACGCTCGAAGGGCACTATGCGCTCTACAAGTCGGTCCTGCATCATCCCGACATCCAGACCCCTGCCTGGTTTCTCGAGGCCCTGGGTGTCTATACGAGCCTAACGAACGGGTGTGACTACAGCTTCTCGCATCATTTCGAAGGGCTGAGGCAACTCCTCGACGACGACGCGCGGGCGGAGGCGATTCGCGCGGCATTGTCCGAGGGTCGGCCGGAGGCAGCGTTCTCCGGCAAAGAGCTCGCGCTCCACCGTTACGCGCGAAAGCTGACGCGCTCGCCGGCGGAGATGACGAAAGAGGACTTCGACGCGCTGCGCTCCACGGGAGCGACGGACGGCGAGATCCTCGAAGCAAATCAGATCATCGCCTACTTCAACTACGCGAACCGGGTTCTCAATGGTCTCGGTGTGACAACGAAGGGCGACGTGCTTGGAACATCACCGCGTACGGGGAGGTAAGAAAGAGTGAGCAAAACCTCCTAGCCTGATCGGTCTTTCTTCAACCGTTGCTTCGTCGCCATAGACGAATCGCTCCATCTCGCCGTGGATACGCCACACCGTGTCCGCCGAGGGCGGTTTGGTGAAACGTGACACCGTGGTGGCAACCATCCAGTTGAGCGCAAGAGACCACACGGCGCCGTGGACGCCAAAGGGGTGCGGCTTTATGACGAGCGTCCAGAACAGGCAGGCGAGTCCAGCCCCGATCCCGGCCAAGACGCCGACTCGGGTCAAAAGGCGCTTTCTGGGAAAGCAGACGTTTACCACACTGGGGGCGAGTTGCAGTGCGCCCGAGCCCGATAGCGAGACGAGCACGACGAGAGCTTCGAATGTACGGATCGCGAGCAGGTAACCGACGACGAGAAGCGCCAGGACCACGAGGCGGCCGACGCGGACGTAGTGCGCCGCACTTGCTTCGGGGCGCACGTAGCGCTGATAGATGTCGCGCGTCAGTACGGTCATGTTCGCGTGCAAAATCGAATCGAGTGTGGACATGGCGGCGGCGACCGCGCCCGCGAGGATGAGGCCCGTGAGCCACGGCGGCGCGTAGCGAAACAAGAGCTCCGGGAATATCTGGTCGGGGATGGCGAGATCGGGTAGTACGAGCGCACCCCCGAGACCGATGAAGGCCGCCGGGATGTAGAGGGTCATCAAGTAAATCGGAGTCGTCGCGCCGAGCCAGCGGATCGTGCGATCGGAAGCCGCCGTGTAATAGCGGAGCATCATCTGCGGCATGAAGAGAACGCCGCAGAGCGAGATCATCATGCCGAACCACATGCCGGGTGTGAAGAAGCCTTTGGGGCCCGGCAGCGTCAGCAGATCGGGGCGCTCGATAGCAACGCGGCGCCAGAGCTCGAAGGGTCCACCAAAAAGCTCGAAGGCGAGCACGAGCGCACCGACCCAAATGGCCACGTACATCCATACGCCTTGGATGACATCGGTCCAATAGACCGCGCGCAAGCCTCCGGCCGCAAGATAGATCGCGGCCACGACGAGAAGGATGAGCGTCCCGACTTCGTACGGAATGCGCTCGCCCGAAGCGACCGAGATGATATAGCCGAGGCCTTGAGCCTGGACCTGTATATAAAGGATGGTGAAGAGCACCGAGACGAGCGCCACCACGACCCTGACGGCCTCGCTCTCGTAGAAGTCCGCGAGCAAGTCGGCCGGTGTCACGTAGCCGAACTTCTTGCCGAGCGCCCAGATCCGGGTGCCGACCACGTAGCTGAAGGCGCCGACGAGGATCGTCCACGTCCCCGCGTCCCAAAACCCGATGCCGTGCGTATAGAAGAAGCCGCTCGAGCCCAGAAAGGCGAACGCCGAGTGATAGGTTGCCACGACCGTCAGATAGAGAACGCCAAAACCGGCTTTGCGGCCATAGAGAAAGAAGTCGTCGAGATCGATCGTTAGACGGCGGTTGGCGACGAAGCCGAGCACGAGGGTGACGAGGATGTAGAGAAAGATGAGTCCAGTCGCGATGATCCACGGCTCCACCTAGACGTCCCTACACGTTACGATGATGCATCCAGAGAAGCACCGCGATACCTGCGATGTAGACGGCGAGGAGGTAAGTGTAGAGAAACGGCATCCCGAGCACGAAGGGCTCGATACGGTTGGCGAGGAGCAGAATGGGCGGCTCTACGAGCGCGAAGAAAATCAGGAAGAGCAAGAGCGCGCGTCGGCCAGTGGTGGTTCTGGGAACGAAGTGCGACGCGAAGTGAGGGTAGTCTCGACGGTCCACGATGCTGGCATTATAGCCGAAGACGCGCGTGCTCAGTTACGCCAGCGTCGAGACAGAGGCTATCTTAGCGGGACCGTCGACGCACCCGCAAGCGGGACAGCGTTCCTCACGCGATCCAGTGGATCGAGTGCGTCTTGATAATGAGGAGCAAGGGTTGGCCGTGCTCGAGCTCGAGCTGCGCGACCGCCCGATGCGTTAGCCGGACGTAAACGGGATCGCCTGCATCCACGCGCACCATCGCAACGCCTTCACGCTCTTCGATGGCGCCGATCGTCCCTGGAACGAGGTTTCTCGCCGAAATCCCTTCGGGCGCCGTCCGCGCGAGCAAGATGTCCTCCGCAAGGACGCCAAAAAGCGCGCGCTCACCGACAGGCACTTCCCGGTGCGGCGCAAAGAGCTCAAGGCCGGCCTCAGTCGTGATGCGCGTGAGCCCCTCTTCCGGTGATTGCTCCGCGACGCGGGCATCGAAGACGTTCTCGAAGCGTCCGCGAAAGAACGCGCCGCCGGGGCCGGGCTGGGTGAGCGTTTCTTTGGGTGAGCCCTTTGTTTGGATCCGTCCGCGATCGATCAGGATGACTTCGTCGCACAAAGTGAGGACGTCGAAGACGTCGTGGCTCACGACGACGGCCGGGATAGCGTAGAGCTCGCGCACGCGGCGGAGGTAAGGAAGGATGCGCTCTTTGAGCTCGAGGTCGAGGGCCGCGAGCGGTTCGTCGAGAAGCAGCAGGCGCGGGCGCGTGAGAAGCGCGCGCGCGAGGGCGACGCGTTGGCGCTCACCTCCCGACAAGCGGCCGGTGTCGCGCTTCAAGAGAAGTCCGATCTCGAGCGCTTCCACTACGGAGTCGACCGTCATCTCGAGCTCGTCGCCGCGAGCACCGTAGCAAATGTTGCGAAGGACGTTCAGGTGCGGAAACAGCAGCGCCTCTTGCGGGACGAAGCCGACGCGGCGGCGCTCGGGCGGGACGAAGACGTTGTCGTCCGACGAGAACATCACTTCGTCGCCGAAGCGGATCTCGCCTTCGGAAGGTTGCCGGATGCCTGCCAAGGTCTCGAGAAGCGTCGTCTTACCGACGCCCGACGGACCGAAGATTGCGGTGACGGGGCCGTCTAGCTCCACGGTCACATCGAGATCGAACGACGAGAGAGGAACCCGGACAGAAACGTGGATCATGCCCTGGTCCTGGTGAGCCGCTCCGAAACGAAGATCGCCGTAAACGCGATGAGCACCGTCACGACGGCGAGGCGGTAGGCTTCGGGGTCGCGTCCGAGCTGGACGAGCTGAAAGATTGCGAGCGAGAGCGTTTGCGTTTCGCCCGGGATGTTACCGGCGACCATGATGGTGGCGCCGAACTCGCCGAGAGCTCTCGAAAAGCCGAGGATGACGCCGGCGAGGATTCCGCGCGCGGAGAGAGGCAGCGTGATGGTGAAGAACACGTAGAGCGGCGGTCGTCCGAGCGTGCGCGCGATGGCTTCGAGCCGGGGATCGACGGCCTCGAAGGCGGCCCGGACCGTGCGCACGAGGAGCGGGAAAGCGACCACCGCCGAAGCGATGACGACCGCGCGCCACGTGAACGCGATGCTCACGCCAAAGCTCTCGTAGAGAAAGCGCCCGATGGGGCGGTTGCGGCCAAAAAGCTCGAGCAGCACGAGGCCGACGACCGTAGGCGGCAAGACGAGCGGCAATGTCGTGAGCGTCTCGACGATGGCTCGACCGCGGCGACGGGTCCGCGCGAGCCAGAATCCGAGCGCTATCCCGAAGGGGAGCGTGATGAGGACGCCGGCAGCGGCTATTTGCACGGTGAAGCGGACGAGCCAAGCGAGGTCGATCGTCATGTGACTCCAGCGACGCTGCGCTCGGCACCCATGTTGCGGACGTCATAGCCCGGGAGATCCTGGAACAGGCTCTTGAGCGACGCCTGCTGCATCGTTTTTCGCAACGAGGCAAGTGCTGGATCGCCGCGAAGCTCTTCGGAATAGCAGAGCTCGTAATCCTCCCGCTGGATTGCGACGAAGTCGAGGCCGGCTTCTTCGGCGGCGAGCCGCACCGCAACACCCGCTTGCGCGAACCCGCTCCGGATGGCGAGGGCGACTTGCCTGTGATCGTAGGCGACGTAGCGAAAGCGTTTACGCGACTTCGAGCTCAGGAGCCGATCGAGGCACTGCCGGGCGCCCGAGCCTTTTTCTCGCGCCACCCATCGCAAATGTGCTTTGGTGATGGAGCTCGCCGTGCGAGCCCTTACTGAGGTGGCGAGGGCGATGCCTTCCTGCCATCGCGCGAGATGGAGCAGACCGTAGCCGGCGCCTAGCCTCTCGCGCACCATCTTCGCGTTCGCGTCCCTCACGCCGCCTTCTCCCCAGTGAATGCCAGCGGCGTGAACGAGCCCACGGCGCAGTAGCTCGAGCGCTTCGCTGCTTCCTCGAGTGAGTGCTAGGAGCCGCACGCCTTCGCGCCGCGCGAGCTCGGCCGCGAGGAGCCCGACCGCCGGGTCGCATCCGACTACGACGAGCGTCCGATGGGGCTCGCCCCAGATGGCGCTTTCGACCCGGCCCCTACGAAAAGTGCCGTCGTGAGGGAGCTCACCGACGGCTGTGGGCTCGACGGGATAGCGCAAGAGGCGAGCGCCTACCTGCGCTTCCCAAAATCGACCCGTATCGACTTTGGGCTCCCAAGCCCATCCGGCTTCGCGATCCACTTCGGCGAGGGTGAAGAGCTGTTCCACACTCATCCCGAGCGTCTTTGCAAGCCGCAGCGCGGTCGCGGTCGAGGGCGCGAGTCGCGCGGTCTCGATAGCACTTACTTCGGCCCGCGAGATGCCGCTCGCGTCGGCAAGCTCCTGCTGCGACCAGCTGCGCGCTCGACGGGAGGGTGCGAGGGTATTGCTAATAGATATGTTCATGTCGCGAAATAGACATGATCATAGCATAGCGTGAAGTGCACAGGCAGGGCGGGTCACCCAGACCGGCGAGTCGCCGTATGATAGGGCGATGTGGCGCCGCAATCCGCTCCTACAATTCGCCGCCATCGGCGCGTTGTTGTTCTTCGCCTATGGCTTTCTCCATGACACGCGGACGGGCGATGTAAGCCGTATCGAGCTGAGCGCGGCCGACATCGAACGTATGCGTGAGCTCTGGGCGATGCAGTGGAAGCGCCCTCCGACCGAGACCGAGCTTCAAGGGCTCGTGGAGGCGCATATCCGCGAGGAAGTCCTTTACCGAGAAGCGCTCGCGATGGGCCTCGACGAGGGGGATACCGTTATCCGGCGCCGCCTGGCGCAAAGAGTCACGTTCATGGCCGAGGATCTGGCCTCGCGCGTCGAGCCCACTCCGGAAGAGCTGCATCGGCACTTCGAGGCCCAGCTCGATCGCTATTTGCTCCCGGCGCGGGTCAGCTTCTCTCAGATCTATTTCAGTGTCGATCGTCGCGGGGACGAGGCCGAATCGGACGCGCGGGCTGCGCTCGCCCATCCGGAGACCGCTCGAGGAGATCCGTTCATGCTGCAGAGCGACTTCCCTTCGCGCACGCAGCAAGAAGTGCGCGAGCTCTTCGGCGTCGATTTCGCTCGGGCTTTGTTCGAGCTCGAGCCCGCCGATTGGCGCGGGCCGATCACCTCGAGCTACGGATTGCACCTCGTGCGCGTCCACCAACGCAGCGAAGGGCGTAAGCCCGAGCTCTCGGAGGTTCGGGACCGCGTGCGCAACGATCTTCTGGACCAGCGCAGGCGCGAGGCGGACAAAGCCCTCGTCGACTCGCTCAAAGAGCGGTACGAGATCGTCGTCGAAGGTCGCTCTGAACCATGACCAACCGCCGCGGCATGGTGCGCTGGTACAACCCGGTGCAGCTGCTGCGTACCGGCATCGACATCTTCGTATCCGAGGAGCTCAACGCTCGCGCCGACCCGAGGCTTCTCGAAGTGCAATCCGGCCCCGACCCGGATTTCGCCGAGGGCAGCGACCCCATCGGCGAGGACGGCTTCTGGTTCGACTACATGGCGGATACCGCCGATGGCTACGCCATGGTGCGGCTTCTGTCCCGGGAGAGCTTGATCGTCTCAGGCAAAGCGCTCGCTCGAGGCGCTTTTCTCGTTCTCGGCGGCGATGGAGGCCGCCGACCTTGGGAACGACCGTCACTCTCCCCATTGAGGGCGGCTGCACAGGTCGTGGCTCGGGGCATATTTCTGGAGCGATGAATGAGTGCAGCAGGAGTGATAGTAGTTGACGTTACTCTCGCAGGATTCGCCTGAGGTGCCGCTCGTGAGGACGATCACGTGGTCGAGACACTCGCGGCGAATGCTACCCATCACCCTTTCGACGTACGGATTTTGCCATGGCGAGCGCGGGCGCCGTCCCGAACCTCGTCGACGCCGAGTCCCGCGACGCGCCGGCTGAAGTACGGTCCATAGACTCCATCTTGGTCTCGCAGCATGAAGCGAGGAGCACTCTCCCGGGCAAAGGCATCGACGATCTGCTGCGCGGTCCACTCTGCAGAGCACCCGTGGTAGAATGACTCGCAGGTGAGAAGATGGCATCGACAAAGGAGATAGTGCAGGGGCTTCTCGACATTCTCCCAGACGATTGTACGCTGGATGAGGTGCAGTATCATTTGTGGGTTCGGCAGCGTATTGAGGAAGCGCGTCAGGAGATTCGCGAAGGAAAGTATTTTTCGCAGGAAGAGATCGAAAAAGACCTTTCTGAATGGCTCGGCGAGTAATCTGGGCGCCAAGAGCTCGATACGATATTCACATTGCCCGTGAGCACATCTCCCGTGACTCGCCCAAAGGCGCTCGAAAGTTCGTTAGCGCTGTAATCAAAGCTGGCCGTTCTTTGGCTGAGCTCTCCGAGCGTGGCCGTGTCGTTCCCGAGTTAGGTGAGCCATCAGTAAGAGAAGTGTTCGTCTATCGCTATCGACTCATCTACAAAGTCACTGAAGACCGCGTTGCTGTGCTCCGCGTTATTCACGGAAGTCGGGATCTACTCGCCGCCTGGGGGCGCGCTCAGCCCGAAGAATAAAGTAGGCGCGCGTACTTCAAGCGGCTCTGCATGATCGATGTGCTCTTCGGAAACGTGGACCCGTAGGGTGCAAAACTCAGCCACCAGCTGTGCCTTCTATGAACTCGATCGTGCGCTTTTCGAACTGCTCCGTGAGCAGAACGCTTTGGCCCATCGCCATAGCTGAGATGCCTTAACGGTTGACTGCGGCGCCGTAGGGGGCGAGGAGGCACCCCGTGATGTGCCAATACTCGATCAACGCCGGATGCTGAGTGTTGGCAGGTCGTTGAAGCGTCCAGGAGCGAGCCCGCGGGACTCGATGAGCGGCTAGAATCCGGGCCCATGCAACCGTACCTATGGCAGTTCTTCGTCATGGCCTTCGCCGGACGGGTCAACCGGTTCCTTTATTCGACAAGATGGCGAAGAGCGGCGGTGGAAGGCTCGCCTGGAGCGCGCCGACGAGAAGCTCTGGCGCCGGGTAATCCGATGAGATTCGTTCGCGGGCAACCCTTGTCGGATCCCATCAAGGAAGCCAAAACGGCCGTGTATCCGCAGACGCTGGAGCTGTTGCGTCCGGAGTTCGTTACCGAGGTGACTGTGGATCCTTTATCGGGGAAGCCGTTTGTCTATCGACTCGATGGTGACACCTATTTGCTCGTATCTCCACCCTGGAACGAAGAGGAGTAGACGTCGGTGCTTTCTCGTGGCGTCGACCTGGGCGCGCGAGCGTCCCGGCCTTCCCAAGGAGCGCAACTTTTATGGAGTCAGCCTGGCGGTCGCGCACGTCACGAGCATGGCCGCCGCGCTTCTGGCCACAGGCGTCGCCAAATCAGAGCTCACCGGCGGCTGGGGCACTCATGAGCAAAGCGGTCCGTTCGCGGTGGACATCACGCCGTCCATAGGCGTAGGCTCCGAGCATGCGGGTACTCGTGACGGCATCCCTTGCACTCGTGCTCGGCGCACCATCGCCGAGCCAGAAGGTTGCTCCCACAAAGGGCGTATTTCTGGTCGCGAAACCCAGTATTTCGAGCGGCCCGTTTCACAAGAGCGTGGTTCTACTGCTCTCGCATGGCGACGACGGCACCCTTGGCGTCATCGTGAACCGTGCGACCGGAATACCGCTCGCGGAGGCGCTACCCGATCTCGACGCGAGCGGCGCCGCCGCGCATACGCTTCATTTTGGCGGGCCCGTCGCTCTCCAAGGACTCATCTTCTTGTTCCGCAGCGATGAGCCGCCAAGGGCGTCGACGGCGTCATGGGGAACGTATATTTCAGCAGTAACCCCGAAGTGCTCGACGCGCTCATCGAAGAAGAACGTGGGCCGGAGGAGCTGCGGCTTTACCTGGGCCATTCTGGTTGGGCGCCGGGGCAGCTCGACAACGAGCTTCTGCGCGGCGATTGGGACGTCGTGCGGGCGGACGCGTTCACATTGTTCCGAAAGAAGACCGAGACGATGTGGGATGAGCTCGCGAAGAGTCAGCGGGTCATCGCGCGTTCTTCCAGACCTTCCCGCCCTTCATTACGAAGCGCACGCGACGAAGCGCGGTGATGTCCTCGAGAGGGTTCCCCTCGACGCCGATGAGGTCGGCCGCCATTCCCGCCTCCAGAGCTCCGACCGTCCGGTCGAGCCCAAGCGACTTCGCAGCGAGCGACGTCGCCGACACGATCGCCGCGCCTGGATCCTGTCCGCCTATCTCGACGCGGTAGATCAGCTCTTCGATGTTCCGCCCGTGGGCCCCCGCGACAGCGTCGGTTCCGAACACCATGTCGAGCCCTGGGACGCGCAGCCCGATGCGAAAAACCTCCAGCACGGACGGGACGGCCTTCTCCATTTGTGCAAAGCCTTCTTCGTTGTAGTTGCCGATCCCGATATAGCGGTCTTTGTTCTCGAAATAGTTCTGGAAGATGAGATGAGTGTTTGGGTCGAAATAGACCCCGCGCTCCGCCATCAGGCTCAGCGTCTCTTCGTCGAGGAGCGCGCCGTGCTCGATCGTCGTGCAGACCGCTTCGACGGAACGCCGCGCGCTTTCCGGCCCGTGCGCATGGACGACCGCCCGGAGGCCCTGCGCCTGCGCCTCTCCGCAAGCAGCGTCGAGCTGAGCTTGCGACATCGTCGGAGTGCCGCCGTCTCGAATGCTCGCGGAGGCGAAGATTTTGATGACGTCCGCGCCTTCGCTCTTCTGCTTGCGCACGAAGATGCGGATCGCGTCGGGCTCTCCCGTGCGCACGCCGATGCTGCGTAGAGACGTTAGGATACGCGGACCCGGCAATACGCCGCGATCGATCGCGTCGCGAAGCGGCTTGTCGACGAGTGAGCCGAGGCTCTGCACGGTCGTGAAGCCCGCCATCAGCATTTTGTAGGCATTCTCCGCGGCGTAGAGCGCGCTCGTCTCGGCGCTCTCCGTGTCGTCGCTGTGGAGCCGGCCATCTGGGTCGAAGTGCCAGCCGACATGAACGTGGGTATCGATGAGACCCGGCAAGACGGTGAGGTCGGTGAGGTCGTAATCGACGTCGCCGGACTGGCTCCGGATAGTCTGAATCGAGCCACCGTCCATGACGACCACGGGGTTCGTGACCACGCCCCCTCGTCCGTCGAGCAGGCGCGCCGCCCGGAGCGTGACGCGCTCCTGGCCGCTGAGCGCGCTGGCCGCCGTCAACAACACGACGACGACAACTGTTACTACGTGCTCAATCTGCTTGACGTTCCGAAGCCGGGGCAAGTGCGGATGACGTTTCTGCATACTCTGTCCGTGGATCGCGGCGGAATCTTCCTCGCGACCTCGGTCACCCAAGAATACTCGAGTGCTCCTACTAGCGTTGGCTGACGATACGATCGTAGTTGGTCTGGCAAAACGCATCGAGCGAGCCGGCAAACTGCACCGCGAGGTCCTCATAGGATGCCGTGCTCTTCTGCGCCGACTGGTCCGTCGCGCTTCGGACATCTCTGGAGGAACCACCTCTTACCGTCGCCGAAACGCTGCTATCGAAGATCTCGTCTTCCGTCTTGTAGGCTCCGGCGTCGAGCGAGTATCCGAGCGCGATCCCTTTGTCAGGGTCATCTCGCCGGCCCATCACGACGATCTTGATATCGGCTTCCTCTTCTTTGTTGGTCGTTTTCGTCCATCTTGCCTTTGCCGAGATGGCGCCGGACGTCCTTCGCGGACTCCTCCAAATCCGGCATTCTCTGCTGGAAACCTTTGTACACACCTGCGTCGCCTGCCGTCACGTAGAGGAGGATTTTGCCCTTCGAGGGTTTCTGGCCGAGTGCCGGGCTAGCCAAAACGGGTAAAACCAATAGCGCCAAGAGAATTCTCACGGTTGCCTCCTTGAGCTTCAGAGTTTAAGTCCCTGCTCGTGCAAGCGCAACAAGTGCTCCGCAGTCTCGGCTCGGCCGCCATTGGGTCGAGCGCCCCGACAAATCTGGCGTGCTAAGATGCCGCGCAAAGGAGCAAGGAAGCGTGACCAACTTTTACTTTTCGTGGCTCGTTTTGTGATTGGCGGTGAGCCCGGCGTCTATGCAAGAGAGCTTGTCCGAACGACTCGACGCAGGCAAGCAAATTTACTTCGCGGGTCGACACCTCGAAGCGCTGGGAGTGCTCGAGACCCTGGTGCCTGAGATCGAGGTCCAGGCGGAGCTGGCTGATTGCCACATGTTCATCGGCATGAGCCAACACGCACTCGGGGACGAGTCCGCCGCTCGCCTTTCGTTCGAATCGGCGGTCCGCAACCACCCGGATTTGGTTCCGCAGCAGGACTTGTTCCCGCCGGCCGCCTTGGAGTCGTTTGTTGGCGTTCGTAACGCGTTGGTTGGCCAGATCGAGGTGCGGACGACGCCTGCTGGTGCCAGCACGACAATAGCCGGCCGCGCCGTCGGCACGACACCCTATGTCGGAAACGCCCTCGTCGGCGAGCATCGCGTTCAGGTTGAGTTGGAGGACTATCACAAGTATGACAGCAACGTGAGCGTCGAGGCCGGCGAGACGACCGCGGTCTAAGTTACGATGCGCATGACACCGGCCGCACTCAAGCGCGCTCAAAAGGAGGCCGAAGGACGCACGGGAAAAAAGGGAGGCTCGAAAGTTGTATTGTACGGTCTACTCGGCGGAGCGGCAGCAGGCGCGGCCTTGGTTTTCTCTACCGCGACCGGGTCCTCGCGCGAGACGGGCGTACCGGTAACGCGCACGTTCAACAACATCGCGCCCCCGTTCCAGCCAGCCGGACCTTTCATCGCCGACGTCGGGGCGAACGGCACCTTACCGCCATCATCACATGGGAGAACCCGCAAGCCGAGCTGTTCGCCGAGGTGCGGCACATCAAAGCTGTGCACACGGTACTGCTGCAAGTTGCTCCAATCAGCGATACCGAAACTCGCTTGAGTATTCCCGTCGAGGCGGCGAATATTTATCAGGTGTGGTTCAGAAACCTATCACAAGCCGGCTAGATCCGAGGGCGTGCGGCGTCCGTGCTAATCCGTCCTCCGTGCGGGAAGCGTCTTCGCGAGCGCCGTGGCCGAGCGAAGCGAGAGCGCAGCAAAAGTCAACGTCCCGTTGTTGCATCCGGACGAGACGATCGTCGGCGCCCCTACTACCCATAAATTCTCGTGATCGTGCGATCGGCCGACGGGGTCGACGACGCTCGACGCCGGTTCGGCGCCCATGCGGCAGCCGCCGCCCGGATGGTCGTGCAAGGAGTCGACGCTCGTCGACAAAGTCTTCCCGCCTCCGGCGCGAACGATTTGCTCGAAGACGCCGCGAATGCTGTTTTTCGTGTGCTGACGGAGCTCCGCCGACCACTCGCTGTCGGCGAAGTCGATTCGCGGCAGAGGATCTCCCCAAAGGTTCTTGCGATGGGTGTCGAGGGTGAGCGCGCTCTCTTTCGCGGGGATGACGTCGTAATAAGCGCGCATGCGCGCGACGCCGGTCGCAGTCCGCTTCTGCCAGTCGTCCAAGAGCGCGTCGCCGAGAAGCCGCTTGCCCCCGTCGTCCCTGAGCCGCGGCCGACGCGCGACGTCCGACTCCCAAATACGAAGGTCGTGGCGCACATAACGCTCAGGTCTCTCGCGCTGAAACTTCTTGGAGAGCAGGCTGTCCGAGCGGTACACGCCCGGATAGAGCTTCATCGGCACTTCGACATAGGTGTTCAGCGAACGGTGCCCGGTAACGAACTTCCCGACCATCCCCGAGCGGTTAGCGACACCGTTTGGGAAGCGATCGCTTCTCGAGAGCAGCAAGAGATGCGTGCTCCAGCAATAGCCGGATGCGAGCACGAAAGTGTTGGCACGAAAGTGGGTCGACTCGTCCGGCGCGTCGCGGTCGAGTGCGACCGCATGGTCGATGGCGTCCGATCCCTCCGCTAGCTCGAGCTGGCGAACGAGGGTACGGTCGTAGAGCTCGATGCGGCCCTCGCTCAAGAGTCTTTGAAACGTAAAATCGGGCGTGTACTTCGCGCCCGTCGGGCAGATGCTGCAAGTGTCGCAACGCGTGCACACGTTTCTTCCTTGATAAGGGACAGAGTTCTTCGCGACCGGATTGCGCCAGAATGGAATGCCCGATTTCTCGGCCCATTCCTCGAGTTTCGCGAGGTTGTAGGAGACGGGAAGCGGCGGCAGCGGGTAGTCTTCCGAGCGCGGATCGAGCTCGGCGGGGCCAGGCGAGCCCGCCACACCGAGCCGCTCCTCGGCTTCCTGATAGAACGGGTCCAGATCGTCATAGGTGAATGGCCAGTCATAGCCGACGCCGTAGATCGAGCGAACTCGAAAATCCTCCGGCGAGTAGCGCGGGGTCGTCCCGCCCCAATGAAGCGCGAGCCCACCGACCGCCATCGAACGTGATTGGATCCCCGTACCGGTCTGGCCGCGGATGTGATCACCGGGCCACGGGTTCTCACGATAAGCCAGAAAACGGGCGCGCCTGTCGAACCGTTCCCCGAGGTTGAAGATCTTGTCCCCGGCTTCGACGATGACAACCTTGGCGTCGGTCTCTTCGGTCAGCTTCTCGGCCACCATGGCGGCGCTGATGCCCGCGCCGATGATGACGACATCGCTCTCGATCGTCTTGGCCATGGCGTTAGCTCCCGAGGGGTTTGGGCTCGTCTGGACTGGTATCGAGCCCGCGGCAAGTTTGCTTCTCTATCGCGGCGCCGTAGCCGAGATCGTTCGCTTCGGAGGTTCGGTAGAAATAGGCGAGAAGTCCGATAGCGACATGGGGTGCGTCGCCGGCAAATGGAAGGTCTTGCGCCGTCTCGCGCGGAAGCTGCCGGTGAAGGATGGCTTCTTGGAGCCGCACGTCGACGGCGCTGAAAGAGCTCTCGTGACGTTTCTGGGCTTCGAGCTCGAGGGCTTCGAGCTGTGAGCGCCACAGCGGGCCCGGGTCGTGAGGCCCGTAGGCGATCTCGTCGTTCCAGAGGTAGTAATGATCCAACTCGGCCACGGGCTCGAACGCGTCGAGCCATTTCACGAAATCGTCGAGCACGCGCGCCACGCCATCGTCACCGAGAGCCCCTTTGGGCAAAACGACGCGCCCTACCGCGTCGAGCGTGGTCCTGTCGAGACTGTCGAGGATGCCGAGGATGGACGACGCTCCCACAGGAACGGTTTCTCGTGACGGCGCGCAGCTCGCCGCCGCCAGCCCGGACACGATGGTGGCGGATTTCTTGAGAAACAAACGTCTGTGTTCTTGACTCATGGGCCAACTCCTTTGACGTAACGGTCGAAATACTCCACCAGCTTCTTGAATGCAAATCGCGTCTGGTAGAGATCCTCGCGATCCCAGCCGTGACGTGACGACGGGAGCGTGACGAGGTCCACGTTCTTTCCGAGCTCCATCAGACGCTCGACGAGCGTGAGCGAGTCTTTGTAGAGCACGATGCGATCGCGCATACCGTGAATGATGAGAAGCGGATCACGCAGCCCCGCGGCATGGGAGAAAGCCGACGCGCTTTCGTAGGCCGCGGGCTCGTCCCAAGGTGACATCATCACGCGCATCTCGCCGGTCAGGGCGTGAAAGACATTCGTGGCGGGCGCTCCTGCAACGCCCGCTTTGTAGATTCCGGGCTTCTTGAAGAGCGACATGCAGGTCAGAAGCCCGCCATAGCTCGAGCCCCAGATACCCACGCGCGACGTGTCCGCATAGTCGAGCGTCTCCAGATATTTCACGCCGCTGTGGATGTCTTCGACGTCGATCCCGCCATAGTCGAGGCGGATCCCGCGGCGAAGCTCGCGCCCATGTCCCCAGCTTCCGCGAATGTCGACGACGAAGAGGATGTAGCCTTGCTGCAAGAGATATTGCTCGAGGCCCCAAAGTGGGTGGGCGTTGCGCCCGCCCCATTGATTGCGCACGGTGTTGGAATAGACCGAACCCACAATCACCGGATATTTTCGACCGTCGGAAAGCTCGGGCGGCAGCAGCATCCGCCCGTGAAGCGTGACGCCGTCCACGTGAGACGGAAAGGTGACGTATTGCGCCGGCACCCATGCGTGCTCGTAGAACTCCGGCCGGGGCGATTGGGTCAAACGGTGCTCGCCCGCGTCAGAGACTAGAAAGAGCTCCGGCGGCATTCGGTCGCTCGAGAACATGTCCGCGGCGAAGCGCCCATCCGGAGAGATGACGGTGTCGTGCGTCCCAGCCCGCTCGGTGCGCTGCTCGGGCTCACCACCTTCGAGACCGATGCGAAAGAGATGGCGGTCTTCCGGTCTGGGAACGTTGGCGACGTAGTGGACGCCGTCTTCGTTGACCGTGAAGTGGGCGACGGCGAAATCGCCGCTCGTGATGCGGCGCGGCTCGCCGCCGCCATCCGAGGCTGCCAGGTAATAGATGTGATAGTCGTCGTCGCGATCCGAAAGAAAATAGATCCCACGGCCGTCGGGAGCCCACTCCGCTTGCCAATAGGCCGTCACGTTGAGCGCGTCATCCTCGCGATAGAGCTCGCTCACACCACCGCCGCGCGCGTCGACCAAAAGGATGCGACGCGACTTGACGTAGAGATCGGATCGATCGACGAGCAGGCGTCTTCCATTCGGCGACCACCGGTAACTGAAGATGGACTCCGTCGCTTTGGCTTCGAGATCGAGCCACGTGACGGAGGCGTCCGCGACGGTGACAACACCGAGCCGCAGACTTCGCGGCTCCTCACCGGGAAAGGGCCTGCGCACCGACGCCATCTCGACATCCGTCGACATGTAATTTGGAATGCCGCGAAGAGGTACGCGGCGCTCGTCGCTCTCGAGAACCGCGATGTGGCGTCCATCGCGCGACCATCGATAGCTCACGACGCGCACTTCCCCGCGCGCGTCGCCAAGGAGGCGCCTAGGCTCACCGACCGGCTCGAGCACCCAAAGATCGCCATCGCGTAGAAAAGCCAAATCGCCGGACGACGAATACGCCGCGGCTGTCGCGCCGCCGGCGGCGACGACCTCGGAGGCTTCTCCCACGCGCAGGATGCGGAGTGTAGCTTCGAGCTCGTAGACGAGCCGCTCGCCATCAGGGTTCCAGACGACATCGACAATGCCGCGATCTCCTTCCGCTTCGGAAGCGTGGTTGGTGACGCGCATAGGCGCGGGAGGCTCTAGCCCGAGATCGACGATCCAGAGGTCGCGCGCCGGATAGCCCCGGTCGTTCCAGAGAAAAGCGAGCTTGCCGCCGTCTCCGGACCAAACCGGGCGCGTCGGCGCGGTGCCGATCAGAGACGGCAGCGAGTAAAGCCCGTCGAGGCTCAGCTGAGCTCCTGAAAGCGAAGTCGAGCCGGGAAGCAGGAAGGATAAGGCGAGCAGGTAGCGTAGCATCATTATTTGAGTTTGGTCACGACGAGAGTCGCATCATCCGCAAAAGGTGTTCCCCGGCGGAACGCTTCGACGCTTCGAAGCAAAGCTTTTTTGATCTCGTTGGCGGTAAGATGCGCGCTCGATACGAGGATACGCTCCATCTCGTCGTAGCCATAAGGCTCGTCCGACGGGTTCATCGCCTCGCTAATGCCGTCGGTGTAGAAGAGCAGCACGTCGCCCTGAGCGAGGTCTATTTGAGTCTCCTCGAGAAGCCTTCCGAAGCCGGACCCCTTCTGCATGCCGATTCCAATCCCACCGGGCTTGAGCCACTCGGTCGTGCCGGTGCGCGCGGAATAGTGGAGAGGATGATTATGTCCGGCGCGCGCGAGGACGAGCCCCTTTTTCTGGAGGTCGAGAACGCCGACGACGGCGGTAATAAAATAGTTCTTCTCGATCCGCTCGGAGATGACGTCGTTCATCTCGACGAGCATGTTTTTCGGCCCGATGGAGCCCTTTTCCAGCACCTCGAACAAAGCCTGGAGCTTCATCGCGTAGAGTGCCGCCGGAATGCCTTTGCCGGATACATCGCCGAGGATGACCGTGAAGCGTCGATTGCCTTCGAGCGCGAAATCGTAATAGTCGCCCCCGACGTGATGGGCCGGCTCGAAGTAACTGGCGACGTCGAGATGCTTGAGCGACGGGTTCGTGGCCGGGTAGAGGCTGAACTGGATCGCGCGGGCGATCTCGAGCTCGTCCTTGGTGAGGAGCTTCTCCGCGAGCTCGATCGCGAGAAGGACATTGAGGATGAGAAACCCGACCACGGCACCCGTCCAATCCGTCTGGACAAAGCCCCAAGCAAAGGCCGCAATGGACGCGACATAGGCTATTCGGCGGGCGGGGCTGAGCTTTCGCAAGAAACTGAGAAAAAGCGCCTTGGCGTGCGCAGCGTAGCGACCGACGCCCTTTTCCGAGAGAGTGGGGGCCTCCGCCTGCCCTTCCTGCTGGTAGAACGAATACGCCTTTTGGGTGTCCCGCCGCACCAAAGTATGGATTTCGTCGAGGCCCCTGGCAACGTCAGAGCTCTTGAGCTTAGCGACCCAATCCTTTAGCGGTGGCTCGGACATGACAGGCAGGACTCTAGCATGAGATCAATCTCCTTTATAATGTGTACGCTGGTACCATCGCGGGAGTTCACCCGGCGGGAATTCTTCGCTAAACTCATGTACAGGATAATTTCCAGTCTTGTCCATCTGAGGCATCTCAGGCATCTGAGGCATGCATGATTCCGAACGCAGAGCAACTTCGAGCCATCTCGCAAATGACGAGGGGGGATCTCGGAGAGATCCGCTTCCCCGTCCTCCTCCATGCGCTCGCCGTGCACACGTGCACGGTCGTTCTCAGCATTGAGCGCCGACAGCTGAAAAAGGAGATCATCCTGGAGAACGGAATCCCCGTGGATTGCCACTCCAATTTACTGCAAGATACGCTCGGCAAGTTCATGGTCGCGCGAGGGGCCATCAACGACGCTCAGAACCACGACACGCTCAGCAAGAGCGCGACGACGGGGAAGCCCTTTACAGACATCATCGTCGCCGACGGCCTCGTCAATGCGGGCGCCGCAGCTCGTGCTCACCGGGATCTCGAAATTCGCCCCCGAGGATGAGATCGCAGCGGAGATCGAAGCGCTTCGAGGCGAAAATAAGATCTTGATCAACCCGCGACCACCTTTTCCCCTCAAGGAGCTTCGTCTGTCGAAGGACCACAAGGAGATCGTGGGGCTCGTCTCCGTCGGCAAAACGCTCGACGAGCTGGAAGCGGAGTCGGGTCTCGAAAAAGCGCGGGTTCTTCGGGCTCTCTATGTCCTTGCCGTCATCGGCGTCGCGCTGCCGGAAGACTGGCTCTTGACCGTCGACGCGCCGCTCGATATGGATTTTGCGACCAGGACCCAGGAATTGTCCGTCGACACGTCCCAGACGCTACGCGCGGTCGGGGGCGCGGCAATCGCTGTGGAAGCCGCCGAAAAGTCGATGACGGCGCAAGATATCGAGAAGCTTCGTAACGAGCTCATGGAGGTCTATCTGAGATATCGCAAACAGGACGCCTTCGAATTGCTCGGTATCGACGCAGAAGCGACGCGGGAGCAAGTCGAGCAAGGCTATCTCCAGTTCAGCGAGAGGTTCGCGCCGTGGAAGTTCGAGCAGCCGGAGCTCGAGATCTTTGCCGACAAAGCACGCGATCTCTTCATTGCGGGCGGCCAAGCTTTTGGCGAGCTCTGTAACCCCGAGACCCGCAACTCGATCGTCGCGCGCCGCAGCAGTGCCTTCACGAAGCACCAGGCCATCCCCGAAGAAGCTCGCAACGCCTTCGCGATCAAATCTAACCTGCTCGATTTGGAAACGCAGTTCAGAAAGGGGATCAAGCTCATGGAAGCCGGAAAATTTGCGGAGGCTCTCGAGCTGCTGCAGTTCGCTCATGACTGCGAGCCCCCAAATAGCGACTACCGCGCCGAGCTCGCCTTTTGCCGCTACCGGAAGGACCCGGAAATCGAAAAACCCGGCGCCCTTCAAGAGCTCCACGAGACCATCCGCATCGACCCGGAATGTGGACTCGCGCTCTGCTACGCGGGGATGATCTTTGGCGAGGCCGGCGAATTCGCCGCGGCGGAGCCGCGGCTTCAAAAAGCCATCAAGCTCATGCAGCCCGATCGGCGGCCCATCGACGCACTACGCCAATTCAAAGCCGCGGAACGGGAGCAACCCAAAAAAAAACGCCGCTTCTTCTAGGAGGCAAGAATGAAACGTCGTGACCTTCGCAAGCTCGGGCCTATTCAAGACCCCAAGCGGAGCTTGTTCTCCACCGACAGCACACCTGGCGTTTGCCGGATGATGGACTCCGCTTTTAGTTTGGCCATTTTGTTCAAGACCACGCCCGTGAGGAGGACCCGGGACCGTTTGACGATGATGCGGATCGGCGGGTGCGCCATCCGCGCCAAGTTGGAGAACATCGAGTCGCGATAGAGGCGATTGGCGAGCGTTTGCCGCAAACGACTGTCATTTATGGAATTCGGGAGCACTTCGAGCTGGTTGCTGAACTCTTGAATGCCGAGGACGTTGTGCATCCTCTTTTCGATGCCCTCTTTTTTGAAAGGTTCCGTGACGAACCCCACGAGGACGATGTTCCCGTCTTGCACCATCGCGTTCGCATCGTCGAAGATGGAGAGGTTCCCGTATCTCCGGATCTGTTCGACAACCTCCTGGCCGAGCTTGTCGGCGCTCTCCGCCTGAGCGATCTCGATATCGGCTTCGACGTCCTCGATCTCGGGCTGGGCGAGCACGACCTCGACGGCCTCGTTCTTGGCGAACACGTTTCGGACTTGACCGGTGAGAATCGCGGTAGCTCCTTCGAGCTCGACATTGAGCTTGATCTTTTCTTTCTTGAAGCTTTTTTCGATCTGTTTCAGGATCTCGCCCGGGCTACGCTGCGCGAGAAGTGACGCAGGCATGGCAAGGAATAGCAGAGCGACCGTGAGCCTTCGGACCTCGTTCTTCATAACAATTCTCCCGGGCCGATTGTAGCCTATTTGCGCCGCGAGCTCTTCTTCTTGGTCCCAGGCATAAAATCCTTCCCGAGCCTGGTCTCGAAACCGGCCGCTTGACGGTGGCCGCCATTCTGAAATTGGCGCGCGATCTCGGAAACGTCGAAGTCTTCGCGCGAGCGAAGCGACCACTGACGAATCCCGTCGCCGCGGTCGAAGTAAATGACGACGAAACGCGCCTCGGGATGACGTCGCAGGAGCTCCTCGCCAACTTCGGAGCCCAGCACGGCGCCGTTCACGACGGGCACGCGATAGCCTGCCAGCTCCTCGAAACGAGCTTGGTCACAAAGAAGCGCGACTTGCTCCTTTTTATAGCGGTGGATCGGTACACCCTCCTTCGCGAGCTGGGACACGTCGAGCCCGTTCCAAACCTCGAAATCCATAGGGTACGAGCTCAACGCAGCGTACACTTCGCGACTTTGTGGAAGCTCCCACCGCCAAAGGTCGTGCTCCATGACGTAGCGAAGAAGCTCTGGGACGGGCTCCTCTGGATGGAAGTGCTCCCAAGCGAGCACCGCGCCGCTCTTGCTGTTGTCGAAAACCGCATAGTCGAGGCCTTCGAGCGCCTCCTCGGCGGTCCGATGGTGATCAATGATCCGAAGCTCTGCGAAGCGGTTCCGCATTGCGACGATCACCTCGCGCGAATAGCAGAAGTCGAGAATGTAGACGGAAGAGCCCTTGGGAAGCACCGGTGCCGGAACCCCGTGGCGGACGGGGAGATAGGTTGCCTCGTCGCCGAGCTTGCGCCACGCGGCCCAGGCGGCGCCGAAGCCATCAGCGCAGTGGGCGTGAAAGAGAACGGTGTAGGTCAAGCTCGAGATCCTATCAAGATTTGCCTTCCCATGACCTCTGTTGTTAAAATTGCTGATCCCGCGCCGCTCAACGTCCGATCCCGCAATGGCTCGGGAGACCCTCTTAGATTTCTACAGGAAAGGATACGACCTGACATGAATCGTGGTCTTGCTCTCTTGCTGTCACAGATTCTTCTCGGAACCCTCACCATAGGCTGTGGCGACAGCGGCAGCTCGCCCACCAATCCATCGAATCCGTCCAATCCGTCAGGCGGCGGACCGACGGATAGCTCCCTCACCGCCCCAGTAGCGCAGTCGCCCGGCAATGCGGAACAGGTCGAGACCGTGCAACCCGAGCTCGTCGTTAATAATGCCACCGGCGGCTCTGGAGCTCGGACCTACAGTTTCGAAGTCGCTACCGACGGCGTCTTTCAGCAAATGGTCGCTTCGGAGAGCAGCTTGATGGAAGGCTTGGGCGGGATCACAAAATGGCGCGTTCCGGAAGCTCTCACAGCCGACGCCCGCTACTTCTGGCGCGTACGCGCGAGCTCAAGCTCCGGCGCGGGTCCGTTTTCGAACACCGCGGAGTTCCGCATCAAGGCCGGTTTTACGCGAGACCGAGCCTCCGAGGTTGTGTTGTTCGACCCTCTGACGAACGGCTCGACTGTCGGGACATTGATGGGAGGCCAGTTCGTCGCCGGGGGATGGCAACCGCAGATGAACACCGACTGCATCCGCTATCAGATCCCGACGCTTCGCGAGGGTTTTCTCGAGTTCGAGACGACCAATGTCAGTTCGCCGAACCCGTTCCCGGGCAAACGCATGCTCGTCAGCATGTGGGACCCTTCAAAAGGCGACTACACGACGAACCCGTTCCGTATGCATCTCCAAAAATTGGACCGGAGCACGGTGACTTTCGGAGACGTGCGTCTACGCTGGATCTCACGCGGCCAGGAAACGAATACGAATATCAGCTTTTTCGACTTCGACCCCTCCATCGTCTATTCGTGGCGCATCGAGTGGGGCACTTTCCCGGGAATTCAGTCCCAACATGTGAAAGTGTTTCTCGACGGCTTCGACATCCTCAACCGTAACTACGATCGTGCCTATAGCCCGAACCCGCATTGGATCGAGCTCGGCAACTGCAGCCGTGCGGAAACACTCGAGCAGGCCATCTGGTCCAATATCCGAGCTGGCGGCCGCTAAACTGAAGTTCCCTGCTTCAAACCCCTGTTAATTGATGTAAATGCCTGTTTACGCAGGACATATGATTAATTTGGTTTCGCCATATGTTCCCATGAACTAGGCTGTAACTCTCTTTGTCATGGCTTTATTGATTGCTTTCATGGCCAGAATAGCGTATATATGTTCCCATGTACATCGAGACCGTGCGCAATCGAAACTCTCCGCCCGCAATCCTCTTACGCGAGGGCTGGCGGGAAGGGAAGAAGGTCCGAAAGCGTACCCTCGCCAACCTTTCACACCTGCCCAAAAATATCATCGAGCTCATACGCCGCGCTCTCAAAGGTGAGGCCTTCGTCGCTGTCAGCGAAGCATTTGAGGTCATCAAGTCCTCGCTTCACGGCCACGTCAACGCCTGTCGTACGACGATGAGACGCCTTCGTTTCGACAAATTGCTCGCTTCGAAGCCATGCCGTGAGCGCAACCTGGTCGAGGCGATGGTTGCCGCATGCATCCTCGAACCTGACAGCAAACTCGCGACGACACGGTGGTGGCACACCACCACACTGCCCGAAAGCCTCGGTGTGGCCGATGCCAACGAGGATGATCTCTATGCCGCCATGGATTGGTTGCTCGAGCGGCAAGAACGTATCGAGAAAAAACTGGCTGGACGACACCTCAAAAAAGGAGGCTTGGTGCTCTACGATCTCAGCTCCAGCTACTTTGAGGGTGTCACCTGCCCTCTGGCCGCCATGGGATATAGCCGTGATGGCAAAAGAGACAGACTGCAAGTCAACTACGGTCTAGTCACTGACGAGCGGGGTTGCCCGGTCGCCGTGTCGGTCTTTGCGGGCAATGAGTCGGATAGCACGACGTTGATGCCCCAAGTCGAGATGGTGAGAAACAGGTTTGGCATCAAGACCCTAGTGCTCGTCGGTGACCGAGGCATGATTTCTCAGAAGCGGATCGACGATGACCTCCGCAACCTCGAAGGGGTCGATTGGATCACAGCGCTCAAAAGCGCATCTATTCGTAAGCTCATCGATGGAGGTCAACTGCAACTCGGCCTTTTTGACGAGCGTAATCTGTTTGAATTGACTCATCCAGATTTTGCTGGCGAACGACTCTTTGCGTGCCGGAACACCGAATTGGCAAAACTGCGCGTCCACAAACGTCAGTCCCTTCTGCAGGCGACTGCGAGAGAGCTTGCAAGAATTCAAACCATGGTGCAGCGCGCTAGGCTCAGAGGCAAGGACAAGATTGGCGCCCGCGTGCGCAAGGTCGTCACCAAGACGCTCGCCAAGTATTTTGTGCTCGACATTCGCGATGACGACTTTACCTTCCAGATTCCCAACAAAGAGGTGGCGGCCAAAGCGGCGCTCGATAGTATCTACAAGAGGCTCACGAAGCTTCGCTCAAATGTTGAACTCGGCAATCTCAAAGGTAAGGACAAGATCCGTGCGCGCGTACACAAGCTCATCACCAAGAAGATCGCCAAACATTTCGATCTCGATATTCGCGACGATGAGTTTCGCTTCCGAATCGTCGAGCAAGAGCCCGCAGCAGAAGCAGTGCTCAACGATATTTGCAAGAGACTGGAGAGCATTCGCTCGGACGTCAAGCTCGGCAAACATGGAGGCAAGGACAACATTGGTGTGCGTGTAGGCAAGGTCATCAACAAGTACAAGGTGGCCAAGCATTTCGTGCTGCAGATCCGCGACGATGGGTTTGACTTCCACATCGACGAACACAAGGTGGCTTCCGAGGCAACGCTCGATGGCATCTATGTCATCCGGACCAGCGTGCCCGAACAGCGCCTATCACCCGACGACACCGTCCGCTGCTACAAGAGTCTGAGTCAAGTCGAACGGGCATTTCGTTCTATCAAGACCATCGACCTCAAGGTGCGTCCGATTCGCCACCGCCTCGAGACACGGGTACGCGCCCACATCTTCTTGTGCATGCTCGCCTACTACGTCGAGTGGCACATGCGTGAAGCATGGCGTCCATTGCTCTTCTGCGACGAGGACCAAGAAGCCAAGAAAACGCGGGACCCGCTTGCTCCCGCTAAGCGCTCCGAGGCTGCCCTGCGAAAGATACGCTCCAAGAAACTCGACGACGGCACCGAGGCCCACAGCTTTCAAACTCTACTCAAGGCACTCAGCACCATCGTGCGTAACATCTGCCGCGCTCCAGGTGACAATCCCGACGCTCCCACATTCCAGGTCGTCACGACACCCGACCCTAAGCAGCAACGCGCCTACGACCTTCTCGAAACTATCATCCTGTAGCCAGAACCGGGCACTCAATTCTGAGCTATCTACTTGAATCTGTTCAGGTTTTTGTCCTTTCGGCCGGGGAACTTCAGGCTAAAAGGCCTGGGCGAGTGCCACTCGGCTCTCGCCCCGCCTGGCTCCTTTTTTGGGAGAACCGATCGCGTCGGATGCGGTTGACCTGAAGGTCGTCTAATTAAACCCTCGAGTGCCGATACGGGTCTCAAGAACGGGAGGAACGTTCATGAAAAAGCTACCCGCGGTTATCGCAGCAGCCATGCTTCTTGGCCCGCTGACCTTGTGTGCTGAAGCCGATGATTCTCGCCGCTACCCGAGGCGCGACCGCAGGGAAGACGTCCGCGACCGCCGAGAGGACCGGCGCGATCGGCACGAAGATCGCCGTGATCGTCGACGACCTCGGGGCCAGACGGAATAGAAAACGTCAATCCGAGAGGTTCGCTCCTTACCCGAGCCCGTAAAGGTAAAACAGCGCGGCATGGCCACTCGGTAGCGCATCCGAGACAGCGCCGATTTCGGTTGGATCGTCGGTCAGGAACCTCTCTCGTTCGGATCAGCCAGGCGTTCTACTCGTCCGTCGATTCCTTTTCTTTGACGAGATCGCCGCGGTCGAGGTGCATCTTGTCGAAACTATCCGCCGAGATGACGTAGTACCACGGCGCGAAGCGTTGCGAAAGCTCTTCCGCCGTCTCTTGGCCTTTCTTGACTTTGTCTTCCCAGCTCTTGTGCGCGTCGGCAAGGTCTTTGTTCTCCTTGTCATCGTCGGTCAAATCGTCGCTTTCTTTGTCCTCGAAGTCGCGATTCGCCGGACGCGGGGGCTCGGGAAGCGTGGAGGCGTCGAAATCCGCGGTGATGAACAGATAGCGGTTCTCGCCCGGGCCGCTCTCTTCGTCTCCGGTCGACTCGGCGCCGGCGCTGATGGCCTCGCCGGAGCCGTAGAGGATCTCGCCGAAGCGCAGCGTGTAATAGACACCCTCACTCGTGCGCACTTGGAGCTCGCCTTCGTTGGATAGAAGGTCGCCCGTGCGCGTCATGTAATAGCCCCGGCTTTGAAGCGATAGAACATCTTGGCGCGAAACGGTGAGACCCGAAAGACGGTTGTCGATGCCTTCCGGCTTTGGACGAACGCCGACGATCTTGAGATCGTCCACCTCGCGCAGCAAGTCGTTCATCTTCGTCGAGTCGACTTCCTGACCGGCGCCCATTTCATTCGCGGCCCACGTGTTGTCTTCTTTGTCGAGAGTGACGGTGTCGCGCTCGTCCACCATGAGGGTCCGCTCGTTGATGGAATAGTCCCGGAGAACCACGTGGTCGATCGTGCTCCTCTCTACTTTGAGAAGGTCGCTCTCGATCCAGTCCTCGAACTTGGTCGAGATGTCGACGTCCACCTTGGCCGCGTAGACGCGCTTTTGCTCCGGCACGCGCACGAAGTGAAAGCCCTCACGGCCCTCGATCTCGGCGCCGATGATGATGTCCGCGAGAACGACGTCGTTCTCGCCGCGCATCGTGACGCGCTTGCCGCGGCCGAGCAGGCTCGCGACCGTGTCGTCGAGCGGATCGATGACACCGAGCGCTTCGTGGTCGGAAACGTTGTCGGAGCGGAAGTCGTCCTTGTTGATGGTCATGACACCCGCGGCGGTCTCCGCGAGGCGGTCCTCACCATCCGCGGCGTAGTTGTGATGCGACGGGATGGTCCAAATACCATTCTGGTTCGTCACCTTGAACGGCCGCGCCGCAGCCGTGTCTTCGTCGAACTCGATGACCTCGAGCGTCATCGCAATGTTCGGGTCGGTGAAATCGGGAAAGAAAGGCTCGCCTTGATCGAGAAACGCGCTCGGCGTGATGTTGCGCGGCGCCGTCGCGAAAGCGACGACCGCAAGAAGCAACGCGGCGCCCGCGAGTGTTTTGGTCAGCTTGAGCTCGGGCTTGGCCTCGAGTGGTGTGGTTTCCTCTACCATTACGCTCCCTTCCTCAGGCGGTGGGCTTGAACGGCGCCTTCCCGTTCGCGCTTTTGCCGTCGGATGAAGATGTAGACCCCGAGAAGGAACACGGGAATCGGTGGCAATAAGACGGCCGCGGAGCGGATACTGCTCTGGATGAGACGGATCTGAGTTTCCATCCTCTCCTCGCTCGCGCGGATCGCTGCTTCCTTCGCGGCGTCGATATTGGATTTTTGTACATCGAGCCGCCGGTTCTCGACCTCCTCGAGGTTGCGCGACATGATTTGCTTCGTCTGCGCGTCGAGGTCGGTCCGGTCCCGGACTTCGGCGACCTTCGCGTCGAGCCGTCTCTGGGCGTCGGCGAGGTTCGCGTCGGCTTCACGCTCGGCATCGAGCTCTTCTTGCGCTCGTCGCTCGATGAAGTTGCGCGTCTGCTTCTCCACACGCGCGAGCGTCCGGTGGCGCACGCGGCGGTTGCGAAGAGCGACGAACGACTCGTCGCCCACGAGCGTGTCCATCGCGTTCAAGAAGAACGTGACGTTATCAAAGTTCAGATTACCTGGTCCCATGCGCCGAATGTCGAAGAACTGCTGGGAAATGAAATCGATATCGGTGATGACGATGACGTGGAGCGGCTTGGCCGGGCTCGGCTCGGTATCCTCGGATTCGCCCTCGCTCTCGTCATCATTAGCGTCATCATCAGTCGGCTCGTTATCCTCGGATTCGCTTGCGTCATCGGCATCATTAGCGGTCGGCTCGGCGCCCCGTACTTCCGCCGCGAGGGTGTAGGTCATGGGGTCCGGCCGGTGCGGCAAGTTGCGGTTGAGCGACGCGCCGAGAAAATTTCGCTGCACCATCTGGAAGTACGGGAAGCGCCCGGACAAAGCACTGGACTCCAGGAGCGGACGGTAGGTCAAACCCTCACCCGAGGCCGAGTTGATTTGGCCCGGATAGAGGAGGACGAGCTGCTGGAGCGCGGCGCTCGCGGGGTGGTTCGGGTTGAACACATCCGGGTTCTCGTTGCCGTGGCCGAGAAAGACGACTTCGGGCGGCAGGTGTGCGAGGTCCGGATGCGGGTTATACGTATCCCACGTGATGGTGGCCGGATCCCATTGAAAACCGAGCTCGCTCAAGAAGCCGCGGATCTCGCCTTTCGGTTGTGGCGGAGGCTGTTGCTGCCGCATGAACGGGTTGGTGTTGGACCCCGGCTGTTCGGACGGTGAGAGGCCGAGATTGACGATGGGGAGCGGATCCACGAGGAGGAGCGCGGGCGTCCCTTTCTTGATGAAGTCGGAGACGTTCGTCATCTCTTCCTGCGTCAACGAAGAAGGAAGCGTCACGAGCAAGCCGTCGACCTCCTCGGTGATCGGGCCCGAGGGCGCTATCTGCACGACCTCGTATTGTTTCCGCAGCTCTTCCACGACGGCCCATGACGGCGAGCTCTGCATCGTCTGGAAATCGAGGCCGCCGAAGAGCTTGAGCTGCGTGGTGATGACCCCCACCTTCTTCCGCTCGGTATTGGCGACCACGCGAATGCTCCGCGCGATCTCGTACTCGGCCGGTAGACCGCGGTCGAAGAACGGGATCACTTGCTCTTCGCCCGCGCACGTGAAGGCGAGGCCGAGGAAGACTTCGCTGAAGCCGGCGCGCGCGCCTTGGAGATTCGGGATCTCCCTCGGTTGGATGCCGAACTTCTCCCGAGCTTCGCGGGCCTCCTCGGTAAAGGGCTCGGTATCGTAAATCGCGATCTGTACTTTCCCGCCGCTCACCGACGCCATCTCTTTCAAGAGCCCCACGACGTTGGCGCGCGTTTGCACATATTGCTCGGGCGCGGTCGGGCTGATATAGGCTTGAACGAAGACGGGGCGGTCGCTTTCGAGCTGGCTCAGAAGCGCTCGCGTCTCCGAGCTCAATGAGTGAAGCCGCTCCGCGGTCGCGTCCACGCGCAGGCCGAGCCTTCCGACGATCGAGATGCTCGCAACAAGGAGAACAACGACCGCGACGGCGCGCACGAGGTGGTGCGTCGACATTTTCACGCCGTCCGCTTCACGAGGCCAGTGCCGTTGGCTCACGAGAAGCACGTTCAGATACAAGAAGACACCGGTCACCGACGCGAAATAGAGAAAGCCGGTGAAGCTGATGACGCCGCGGCCGAAATCCTCGAAGTGGTGGAACACCCCCAGCGGCTCCACGGCGCGCGCGAGACCTTCGCTGAGAATCCGCGTCATGGGCTCGATGAAAATACCGATGCCGACGAAGAGCGCCCCGAGAACGAAGGCGATGGTGACGTTGGACGAGAGCTGTGAAGCGAGTATACCCACGGCAATGAGCGACGCGCCCACGAAAAAGAAGCCGAGATAATTCGCGAACATCAAGCCAAGGTCGGGGCTTCCGAGCCAGAGCAGCACGATGACGTGGCTCAGCGAGAGCGCGAGCGCGACCGTGTAGATGCCGAGAGCGGCCATGTACTTACCGAGCACGACCTCGAGGTCCGTGGCGGGAAGTGTCAGAAGAAGCTCGTCCGTGCCTTGCTTTTTCTCCTCGGCCCAGACCGACATCGTGAGGGCCGGCACGAAAAAAACGAGAAGATAAGGGAAGATCGCATTGAGCTGATCGAGGTTCGCTAGATTGTTCAGAAAGAAGCGGTCCTGCCAAAAGGCGGCCGCCGCGCTCAGGAAAATGAAGAGCGTGATGAAGACATAGCCCGTGGGATTGCTGAAATACATGCGCAAATCCCGCTTGCAAATGGCGTTGACGATGTTCCAGTTGATGTTTTTGATCATGATGCCTGTGCCCCCGTCGCACCGTCGACGTGTGTGAGGCGATAAAAAGGTTGTTCCAGAGAGCCGTCTTCTTTGAGCTCTGCAGGCGTGCCTTTGAAAACCATGCGGCCGTCATTCACGAAGATCAAGAAGTCCGCGATCGCGTCGACTTCTTGAAGGATATGCGTCGAGATGAGGATGGTCTTCTGGCTTCCAAGGTTCCGGATGTTCTCGCGGAATTGCCTGATTTGGTTCGGGTCGAGCCCTGCGGTCGGCTCGTCCATGATGAGGACCTCGGGATCGTGCAAAAGCGCCTGAGCGAGCCCGACGCGCTGTCGCAAACCTCGCGAGAGCTTACCAATGGGCTTTTCGAGAACTTGGTGGAGCGCGCATAGCTCGCGCACCGCGGCGATGCGGTCCTTCAATCTCTTGGGGCCGAGCTCGCGCGCTTCGCCGAAGAACTCGAGCAGCTCGAGGGGCGTCATATCCTGATAGAGCGGGCCGTTCTCCGGCAAATAGCCGAGCCGCTTCGACGCTTCGATGCGCTCTTTGTGTACGTCGAGTCCGGCGATGTGAGCGCTGCCTGCGCTCGGAGCGAGATAGCCCGTGAGCATCTTCATGGTCGTCGTTTTGCCGGCGCCGTTGGGACCCAAGAACGCGACGATCTGTCCTTCCGGGATCGAGAAGCTGATGTTCTCCGTTGCGACGAAAGGCCCGTAATACTTGCTCAGGCCCCGCGCTTCTATCATTACTGGCATAACTGGCATCACTGGCATGACTGGCACTGTTTTAGAGGGTGCATCTTCCATAAAAACGCGTATCTCCTGTTCGATCGATGTGTTGCGCCGGAGCTAGGGTGCCCGGCTCACCGGCGTGAATCGCGACCAGATTCTACTCAAATCGTTTCATCGAGACAAGTGGACGCTATTTACGTAAGAGTTTGCCGTCGTGGGTTTTGCGACGGGCGTGTAATCTTGGCCCGAAAAAGCTTACTATTCTGGCTCCGATAATGGCCCGCTCGAAACGCCGTCTCGTCCCAGAGGTCGTCCAGTCTTCGGCTATGGATTGCGGCCCCGCTGCGCTCAAAGCCTATGTGGAAGGCCACGGCGTTTCAGTCAGCTATGGGCGCCTGCGCGAGGCGTGCAAGACCGACGTCGACGGGACGTCGATTGAAACGCTCCAGGCCATCGCGGGCGAGCTCGGCGTGCCGGTCGAGCAAGTGCTCCTTCCGAAAGATCTCGTGCTTCTAGAAGAAGCGGGGTCGCTCCCCTGTATCGCCGTGACTCGGCTACCGAACGGCAACACGCATTTCGCGATCATTTGGAGCCTTGCAGCGGGCGTCGCCCAGGTGATGGACCCGGCCTCGGGCCGACGGTGGATGACACGCGGCCAGCTTTTGCACGAGCTCCACGAGCACACGATGTCGGTCCCGGCGGAAGATTGGCGGGAATGGGCGGGCTCGGAACAGGGGCGGAGTCTGGTCGCAAGCCAGCTAGCTTCGCTCGGTATCGGGAAAGAGCCGACCGGGACGCTCATCGAGAGCGCGGCCGGGGACCCGAGCTGGCGCGGGCTCGCAAGCCTCGACGCGGCCGCGCGAGCGGTGCGCTCGCTGGTCGATGCCCGCGCTTGTAAACGAGGCCGGGAAGCCGAAGCGCTCCTGACAACATTATTAACGAACACCTCCTCGATCCCGGCAGGCTATTGGTCCGCGCGCGACGTGGGCGACGGCGAGGTAGAGATCCGCGGTGCGGTCTTGCTGCGACCGACGCGCGACGACGAAATGCCGGCGGCGGCATCTCAGGAAGGTCAGGAATTCTTGTCCAAAGCTCTCGAAGCAGCGCGGGACGAAGCCCCCGCCCGGCCGGCGCTCGAGCTATGGCAGCGAATCCGCAAGGATGGTCTTCTCACGCCTACAGCCTTGGCAGCGGCGTTGTTCGGCGCCACTTTCGCTATCGTCATCGAAGCGCTTCTATTTCGATCGCTTCTCGAGCTCGCGCCGCTTTTTGGCCTCTCCGAATATCGCGCCGGCATCATCGGAGCGCTCCTCGCCTTCATGCTCTTTGAGCTCGTCGTGGACTACGCGGCCGTCACCGGAGAGCTGCGCCTTGGGCGCCGCCTCGAAACCAGGCTTCGCGTCGCGTTCCAGGAAAAGATCCCGCGGCTCGGCGACCGCTATTTCCATAGCCGCCTCACCTCGGACATGGCGGAGAGGAATCACAGCATCCATCTTCTTCGTACGCTCCCCGTGCTCGCGGGGCAAATCCTGCGGGCAAGCTTCGAGATCGTGCTCACTACCGCCGCCATCGTTTGGCTCGTGCCGAGCGCCACGCCCATCGTGCTGCTCGTGCTCGCCGTGTCGCTCTTGATCCCGCTCTTCGCCCAGCCGGTTTTTTTGGAGCGCGATCTCCGCGTGCGTAGCCACGTCGGCGGCTTGAGCACTTTCTATCTCGACGCACTTCTCGGCCTCGTGCCGCTTCGAGTCCACGGGGCACAGGCGGCTATCCGCACGCAACATGAGAGCCTTCTCGTTGAATGGGCGCGCGCCCGGCTCGGGCTCCAACGAGCCGCAGTGGCACTCGAAGGGACACAGTTTGTCGTCGGCTATGGGCTCGTCGTGATGTTGCTCGTGTCTTATTTGAATCAAGGTGGGGAGACCGCGTCCATTCTTCTCCTCGCCTATTGGGCGCTCAACCTTCCCGTGCTGGGTCTCGAGATCGTACGGCTCGCATGGCGCTATCCCGAGCAGCGCAACACCACCCTCCGCATCACCGAACCCTTGCATGCTCTGGAAGAAAAGGACGCTGCCCCAGCGCATGACGGCGGGGTCACCGTCGTGACCGCTCCGCCGGCGATCCGGATCGAGAACGCGCCGGTGCGCGCCGCGGGCCACCTAATCCTCGAAGCCATAGACGTTTCGATAGAAGCCGGCTCGCACGTGGCCGTCGTCGGGCCGTCAGGCTCAGGCAAGTTGAGCCTCTTCGGCTTGCTCCTCGGTTGGCACTTTCCCGATGAAGGCCGCGTCTCGATCGATGGATCGATCTTGAGCGGCGAGCGGCTCGACGCGCTGCGAGAGAAAACCGCTTGGGTCGACCCCGCCGTGCAGCTTTGGAACCGGAGCCTCGTGGACAACTTGCGCTACGGAAATGGCAATGGGGCGAAAGCGAGCCTTATGACGATCGTCGAGCAAGCAGAGCTTCGGAGCGTGCTGGAGATGCTTCCGGAGGGACACCAAACCAAGCTCGGCGACGGCGGCGGGCTCGTTTCCGGAGGGGAAGGCCAACGCGTGCGGCTCGCGCGCGCCTTCATGCGACCGAACGTATCGCTGGCGCTCTTGGATGAGCCCTTTCGCGGCCTGGGGCGGGGGCAGCGCGCCGCGCTTTTGCGCCGCGCCCGCGAGCTATGGAGCGGGGCCACGCTCTTGTGCATCACGCACGATGTTAGCGAGACCGAGGGCTTCGATCGTGTTCTCGTCATGGAGGGGGGGCACCTCGTCGAGGATGGCGCGCCCGCCGCGTTGGCCGAAGACACGAGCTCGCGCTATCGCGCGCTCCTGGATTCCGAGCGCGAGCTCATGAAGCTCTGGTCGGAGAAGACGTGGCGACGCTTCGAGATCGAGGACGGCAAGGTTGTGGAGCGCGGTGATGGAGCATAGCTGGCCGCGCGCCCGGTTGGGCGAGGGACTGCACGCGCTCGCCCGGAAAACGGATCTCCCGCATATCGAAGACCCGCCCAACGCACCCCCACCCGAAAAAGACAGCGAACAGCTTCATGATTGGCTCGACTCCGCGGCGGCATGGCTCGGCGTAGAAGCGCAAGCGTTGAGCTTGCCGCACCCGGAGCTCTACCGGTTCCTCGAGGCTGCCGGGCCAGCCATCATTCGCGTCTCGGACGACGCGTTCTTACTCGTGGTGGGCGCGACGCGCCGCAGGCTCCGTGTGCTCGACGAAGATGCCCGCGTCCACACGCTGACGCGAAAAAACGTCGGGCAGGCGCTCGAGAAGAACATCGAAGAAAGCGTTGCCGCGGAAGTCGACGCACTTCTCGAAGGGGTGTCGCTTTCCGGACGCGGCCGCGTGCGGGCGCACATGATCGAAGAGCGTCTCCACGGCGAGACCTTCGAAGACATCTGGCTCCTTCGCGCACCGCTTGGAACGAGCGTCGCCGAAGACGTGCGCCACGCAGGCCTCCCGAGATTGCTCGCGGCCTTCGCCACAGCCTACTTCGTCGAGTACGGACTCTTTATCGCGTCGTGGTGGCTCCTCGGTCGTGGAGCGTTGCGCGGGCAGCTCGACGCGGGTTGGCTCGCGGCTTGGGCGCTCTTGTTCATGACGATGCTTCCGTTCCGGATGGTGGCGACATGGTACGAGGGCCGCGTCGCCGTCGCGGCGGGCGCGCTTCTGAAGCGACGCCTCCTCATTGGCGCCATGCGTCTCGATCCGGACGAGACGCGCAAAGACGGCGCCGGCCGGCATATGGCGCGCGTTCTGGAATCGGAAGCTGTGGAATCGCTCGCGATGAGCGGCGGCCTACTGGCCGCGGCCGGATTTGTGCAGCTCGCCATTTGTAGCGTCGTGCTGGCCCTGGGCTCGGGCGGGATCGTACACGTATTACTGCTCGCTTTCACCGTTACTGCGTTCATGCTCGTCGCGTGGCGCTATTTCCAAAAGCGCCGACGATGGACCTCGACGCGGTTTCGGCTGAGCCAAGACTTGATCGAGCGTATGGTCGGCCATCGAACCCGCCTCGCGCAGCTCGCACCGATGGAGCGGCACGAGCGAGAAGACGTGAGCCTCGCCGGCTACGTAGAGGATGCGCGAGCGGCCGACCGCGTCTACAGCTTGCTCTTCGTCATCGCGCGGGTTTGGTTTCCGATCGGTTTTCTCGGACTCGCTCCGGCATTCATCACAGGCCAAGCGAGCCTCGGACGACTAGCCGTGGGACTTGGCGGCGTCATCCTGGCGGCGCGCGCCCTCGACCAACTGGCCGCAGGCTTCGCCGACCTGCTCGATGCCGCCATCGCGTGGCAGCGGATTGCCCCGCTCTTTCACGCGGCCAGCCGTGAGCGGACGCGAGGCGACCCCGGGGTGCTGTCCTTGGCGCGCCGTTCCAAAGAGCGGCGGCGCGGAAGGCCAATCCTCGATGTCTCCGAGCTCACCTATCGCTACGCCGGACGGAGCGAGCCCGCCATCCGCGGCACGAGCTTCGGTCTGCGCTCGGGTGACCACGTGCTCTTGACGTCCCCGTCCGGTGGCGGCAAGTCGACGATCGTATCGCTATTGAACGGGTTGCGCCGACCGACGAGCGGTACGCTGCTCTTCGAAGGCGTCGATCCCATGAGCCTCGGCGCCGAAGCGTGGACACGCCGTGTCGCGACCGCGCCGCAGTTCCACGAGAACCACGTCTTCACGGAAGTGTTCGCGTTCAACCTTCTGATGGGCCGACGATGGCCGCCCGCCGCCGGCGATTGGGAGGAAGCGGAGACCGTCTGCGAAGAGCTCGGCCTCGGCCCGCTGCTTGGGAAGATGCCCGGTGGAATGAACCAACTCATTGGCGATACGGGCTGGCAGCTTTCACACGGCGAGCGCAGCCGGCTCTATCTCGCGCGGGCATTGCTGCAAGGCGGCGAGCTCGTCCTGCTCGACGAAAGCTTCGGCGCTCTCGACCCGGACAACTTGAGAAGAGCGTTGACGTGCGCCCGCAAGCGCGCGGAGAGCTTGATCGTCATCGCTCACCCTTAGGGCTCGGGGGGCTCGCCGTCTCGTTCTTGCGCCTCGTTATTAGCGCGACTTCGTCCGCACCCGCCCGCCGACACAGCTCCATCACTTCGAGAACCGAGCCATAGTCGAGAAGCTCGTTCGCCTTAAGATAAAGGACCCTGTCTCGGCGAGACCCGAGCTCGGACGTCAACGTCGGCAGAAGGTCCGACTCCGTCAGAACGTCCTCGTTCAAGTAGATGCTGCCGTTTCCCTTGAGGGAGAGGACGAGCGTTTCCTCGTCCTCGGGATGCTCCGTCGAGTGCTCTGCTTCGGGCACCTGGACCTCGACGCCGGGATGGAGCAAAGGCGTGATGACCATAAAGATGATGAGCAGCACGAGCATCACGTCGGCTAGAGGGGTGACGTTGATGTCGTGCTTGATGGACGGACCGGCTTCGAGTGAACTGGGCATTGAACACCTCCGTCAAGCATTTCGAGCTCCAGCGCTGGAGGCGTCGTGACTCGGAGACTTGGACACCGCGACGAGCGAAGTAGTTCCGTGTGAGAAAAAGTGCTCACGAAGGTGACGATTTATCGCTTCGAAACGACTAATCAAACAGTTGGGCCAGGAGCGCAAAATGTCGAAGGGAAGCTACCACAGTGTGTTACATTTTTACACGAATCTGTGGGTTTGACACTACAAACGCTCTTGAACTACTGTTTACGCGACGGGGTTTTGTTTCATGTGCGGGGCAAATCAGCAAAAGAGGAGCCTTCATGAAAGTCAAAACTCGTATTCAAGCCGGTTGGAAGGGTAAGAAATTCTAAACCGCCAAGCCTCGCTAGTCGAGCTTGGTTGAATTGGTCAGAAAGCAGCCCCTCTAGGGGGCTGCCTTTTTTTTGGGGAGGGCGAGTGTTTTGCCCTTGCTCATTATTTCCCTCCCCCTCGGCTCGCCCTCGTTCGATCCGAGCCCGCAGACGCTCAGCGGAGCCGAGGAGGCGCACCCCACCAAACTCCGATGCCAAGGATATGGCTCTGTCGATCATCACATCGGCTCGCTCCCAATCTGACGATCGAAGGTAGGTTGCTGCAAGTACCAAACAAGCTTCGGCCTCAAGAGGACGCAGCCGGCTGCGTTTCGATATTCTGATGACGTCTGTTAGCTCCACATCCACCCGAGCGGAATCTCCACTTTCCATCATCGAACGTGAGAGCTCCAAACGCGCCTTCTGCTCCAAGAGTAGATAGCCGCTTGCTGTCGCGAGATCACGAGCTGTCTCGAAAACCTTGATGGACGTACCGGGTGAACCCAGCTTTTGCTGTATTTTGCCTTTCGCCAGATGCAGCATAATGAGAACAGGGCCTCTCTCGAGCTCCACAAGAAGCTCCTCCGCCTTCCTAACGGAATCCTCGGCAGCCAAGGTATCGCCCATCGCAACTTGAAAAAGCGCCTCGTGAATCTTCGCTTCCGCCAAGCGAATCGGGACGCGGAGCTGCTCGTTGGTGGCGAGGCTTTGCTCCACCGCGGAGCGGGCATCCTCGTCGCGTCCCTGCTGGACGTAGATCTCCGCAAGTTGCTCGTTGGCGGTCGCCACCTCCGAGAGCTGGCCAGTTTCCCGCAGCAGAGGAATGGCGCTCAGAAATGCCTCGCTAGCCGCGCCGTAGTTACCCTTGGCTTGGTGAATCTGCGCCGCCACGAGCAGGTTGTAACCGCGAGCCGCAGGGTCGTTCGCTTCTTCGATGTGGAGCCTGGCCTGCTCCAAATAGACGGTCGCGTCGGCGTAACGACCGAGTTGCGAGTACACACTACCGACAACGTTCAGTCGCTCGGCGAGCTCTGTATGCTCGCTGCTGTTGTTTTTTACATTGAATCGCGAAGATTTCTCATTCGTGATTCACCTCGACCGGCAACCACGTACGAGCAGAAGACGGGAGGTGCAGACGGGGTCAAGGGCGCGTAGCGGCTCGCGTAGCGAGCGAACCCTTGACGCCGTCGAGCACTCCCGTACCCTCATGGAGTGGTGGCCGTTCTTGATATTTCATCGCGGTGGATTACGGATTAAAGTGATAAACAACACTGCGTTCCCACTCGATCTCGAGGGACTCGCTGTAATTGGCCAGAGCCTCCCGCAAATCTCCCGCAATTTGATTGACCTCGCCGAGATTGACGAGCACGAAAGACTCCATCGTTGAGTTGTCGGTCGACTTAGCGATGGCGAGCCCCTCTTGCAGAAGCTCTCGTGCTTCCTGAACGCGGCCCAACGTCGCATAGATCCCCGCCAGATTCGTATAGGTGGCGGTAACGCCGCGATCGTTCCCGGCAGCCTTGCGGTAGCTCAACGACTTCTGAAGCTCCGAGATGGCGGATTCGTAGTCCGACAGAGTTCGATGGGCGACGCCCAAGATCGAGTGGATCATGCCCAGCGCTTCGAAATCGCTCTCGAAATCGCCAGTTTCGAGGGCGCGATGGAGTGCAGGAATCGCTTCCTCCGATCGCCCGCTGAGAACGAGCATGCGTCCCAACCCTAGAGTGGCCTCACCAAATCTGGGCGAGAGCTCGATCACGGAACGGTACTTTTCTATCGCTTCGTCGATTTGCCCCATGGTCTCGAGCGAGCTTGCTAGGCTCAGCTGCACCTGAGGCTCGTCAGGGTAGAGCTTGGCCAACTCCTGGTAGTTGCGAACCGCCCGTTCCGGATCGTCGTCGATGCGAGCCGCGATGGCGTTGATCTCGTAACGCTCCGTCAACGGAAGCGCGCTCGCTGCCGCGCGTTTCTCGGCTTCGCGAACAGCTTGCTGCGCGTCGACGTCGTTTCCGAGGTAGAAATGGGCCTCCGCCAGTCTCGCGTGAGCCATGGCGAATGTCGGATCGAGCTCCAGCGCCTCTTGTAGAAGAGGTATCGCCGCCTGATAGGTTCCCGCCTGCATCGCGCCAAGCGCATCGTGATAGGTGCGGAAAGCCCTGACCGAATCTGTCGAGACCTCGGTTAACGGTCGAATCGCTTCTTGTACAGATCTACGTTCGCCGCCGCGGTCACCTTTTCGGTGAGAGCATCGACCAACGGAAACAGTTCTGAAGTGGAGCCATCCGCTCGTAGCGGTGTAGAGACCCCCGTTCCGAGCTCCACGAGGGTCATTTCTACGCGCAACTGGCCTCCCGACTCCACGAATTTGCCATGAAGTGCGAGATCTGCGCCGGCGATCTCCGCAATGACCCGGACCGCTCCCTCGTCGAATCGACTTTGTCCCGCCTTTCCGAGATCCTCGAGAATCTGGTCGATACGTTCGGTCGTCACGGGCCTGAGGGAGCGAAACTGCGAAATGTCGGTGACGAGCAACTCCGGAATGCCGTAAACCATCCAGGCCAATTCTTCTGAGCTCGTGACGTTTCTGAACGGCAGTACCGCGATTCTCGTTACTGCGACGTCTGCGGCCACCATAGGTGGCGGTAAAGTCGCATAGTACTGGTAGCCAAACACCACAGACGCCGCCAAAGAGGCGGTCGCGATCCAAGTTTTTTTGTGCGCGACCGACTTGCGCAGCCTCAGCCAAAGCGATCGATCGACCTGCTCGCGCTCTAGATCCTGTAGGACTTCCTCCGCGTTCTGATAACGAAGCTCGGGGTCGACTTCGAGGCACTTGAGAACGATGCGCTCGAGATATACCGGGATCTCGCTGTTTTTCTCGCGCGGCGAAGGTGGTTTGACTTGAAGGCGAGCGACGATCTTGGAGATCGGCGTGTCTCCTTTGAACGGGGTTTCGCCGGTCAGAAGCTCGAAGAGAATCACGCCGCAAGCGTAGAGGTCGGATTTCGCATCGGCAGTGTCACCTTTCACCTGCTCGGGCGAGATGTAGTCAGGCGTTCCCATCATCTCGCCGGTGCCCGTCATCGTTACGGAGTCGGCAGTGCGCGCGATACCGAAATCCATGATGCGCACAACACCCTGACGATCCACCATGATGTTCTGCGGTTTCAGATCGCGGTGCACGACGCCTTGGCTGTGTGCTTCGCCGAGGCCGCTTAGAATCTGCGTCATCAGCGAGAGGCACTCTTTGACGGGAATCTTCTTCCTCTCGTCTAACACCTCGCGCAGGTTCTCGCCTTCGACGAGCTCCATCGTGAAGAACTTCATCCCGTCGGACTCGCCCAAGTCGTAAATGCGGATGACGTTTTTGTGCGTGATCTTGCGGGCGAGGATGAGCTCTTGCTTGAAGCGCTCTAGAGCTTCCCGGCTATTGCCTTTCTCAGCACGGATGGTCTTCAGGGCTACGGGCCGGTCGAGCTCGAGATCGAGCGCTTTGTAAAGGGACTTATAGATAATTGTTGACGCCAGACTGAAGGCTGGTGTAGATTAGGGCTGGCTAACAGGGACGCCCTGGAATTCACCAGGGCGTCCATTTGCTCAACACCCGATGTGTGTCGGGGAAATACTGAGGCGTAACGATCCCCAGTATTCCCCAAAACCCATCGGGTGTCAAATCAGGCCAGATTTATGTCTGAAAGGAAGTCGGTGATGTGGTTGAAAGTTGCGCTCGGTGTCGTCCTGGGAGGAATAGTTCTTGTGGGTGCGTGTACTTTGGGCTTCAGTCTTTTCGTGGGTGGCGTGACGGCCGTAAAGGAAGAAGCCGAAAGACAGCGAAAGGTGACTGCTTCCGAATTTTCAAATATTCGAGACGGAATGACGTATCAGCAAGTTGTCAAAATCGTCGGAGAGAATGGCGATGAGCTTAGTCGAACTTCGCTTGGAGGGATTACGACGGTCATATACTCGTGGACCAATTCTGACTTCTCAAACATGAACGCGATGTTTCAAAACGGCAAGTTAGTTTCTAAGGCTCAATTCGGCTTGAAGTAGCCTGAAACAGAAATCCCTAACGCAAGCGCCCCGGGGCGCCAATAAACTTTTCCGGCCCGCCCACCACGGCGACCACCAAGGAGGCATTTTTCATGCCAGAGCAACCTGAGTACAACTCAAAGGCTAACCAGCAAGGGAAATTAGACCTAGCGCTAGACTACGGAGATCACGTAAGTGTCGGAGATGTGTTCAGCGAGGTTTTCCGACGATTGGAAGCGCTTGAACAGGCAGGAGCTTTACCAGGAAATGAAATTATCGACTATCTCGATCGGATTGCTTCTTCTCTGGAGAGTATGGATTCTCGGATGAGCTCAGAAGGGACTCCGTGGATGTTTTTAAAGAAGGAATAACCACCCGAGTAACCCTAAGAGCGTCTATCTGTTCAGCCGTCGTCGTTCCGCTACTTCTTAAGAGTTCGAGGATGGCCGAAGAGAGAAGCATTACTGTCGGTTGGTGGTTTGTCATGAGCGAGACCCAGAGGCTAGACCATTTTCGGCAATCAAAGCCGCATACGTGAGCCGTTTTCCGATCATCTTATCGACAAAGTACGACATCTGCTCAATGGTGTCAAGTTCTCGGATGTTGTGACGCCCTGCAAACTCATCGACGTAGCGCCCAAGGTGCTTCGCGCTCATCTTGTGATAAACGCCGTGGTAGCCGCGTTTCAGAAGAGCCCAGAAGCTCTCAATCCCGTTGGTGTGCGCCATGCCGTTGACGTACTCCTTCACTGAGTGGCGAACCGTTTCATGGTTTGGGAGACCAATATAACCGCCGTGGTCGTCGGTGTAAACCTTCGCGCCGGGCTCGACATTCGCGGCGACGAAACCTTGAAGCGTTAGCTGGTCGGTGTTGTCGATGACGGCGGCGATGACGCGGTTCGTCCGGCGGTCCTTCGCGCCGATAACTGCCGTTTTGCCAACCGGCCCGCGCCCCTTGATGACTTGTTCGCGCTTGTGCGCGTGCATGTTCTTGGCCTTGCCGCCGACGAAGGTTTCATCGACTTCCACTGGACCGGAGAGCGGACCGTCGTTATCGTCGTCGAACGCCTTGCGGATACGTTGCAGCATAAACCATGCGGTTTTCTGGCAGACCTTGATATCTCGGTGCAGCTTCATCGAAGAGACTCCCTTGAGATTCGTGAGATGCAGAAAGATAGCCCAGACCCACTTGCGAAGCGGCACGTTCGAACCTTCGAGGACCGTCCCGACCTTGACGGAAAAGTAAGAACGGCAATCCGAGCACCAGTACGGCATGCACGCGTGAGATGCCTCGCTCGTCCGCGAGCTACCACACCGCGGGCAGCACCGGCCACTCCGCCACACGCGGGCCTCTAACCACTTCCGAGCAGCGTCCTCAGTAGGGAACATGTCGGCTATCTCTATAAAAGTCAGACCTTTGCGGTGGGCTTTGCCCGGGGCCTGCCGTGTTTTCATCATGAGAAGAGGATACACAATTTCGGCGGGCTTGTCAACAATTATCTATAATTCCCTTTGTAAACGCGGCTTCGAGTAGGTAGGAGTCTCCCGGAGTTACAGGACGATGTTTGTTTTCTCTGTTTGCCGCCTGCTTTCGCGGCGGTGCCACTTTATCTCGTCCATACTCCAGTTGAACTCCTACCCCTCATAGAACCGGACAAGCGGATTTCCCATACATACGGCTCATCGGTCGGTCATTCAGCGAGCCTCCGTTCTACGACAAGGGTTCAGGTCTACGCGGATTCGCGACGTGGGCCATCCAACGTGAGTAAGAGCTTGGACGAAAGAGGACCACGTGTATGCCCGCCGCTGGCTCTTGCGGTTGAGCCAATGGAACAGGATGCGTTCGCTGCGGCGGACATAGTACCGGCATCGGTCCGAGTTATCCGTGATGGCGTAATAGCTCAGGTGGCCGACCACGCGGGAGCGGGCCAGCCGCAACATGTCACCTTTCCTCAGTACACTCCGGGCTTTGCGTGCCCAATCCGTGAACCGGCGCAAGCTTTGTCCCAGCTTCTTACGGCTGGTGCGGCGTTTGACCTTGTAATATCCCTCTCGCGTCTTCCCGCAGTAGTGCGTGAATCCTAGAAAGGTAAATTCCTTCGGCTTCTCGCCCCGCTTATACGCATTCTCACGGGCATAGCGCCCGAACTCGAGGCAGTGCGTTTTCTCCATCGCCAGCTTCAGGCCGAATCCTTCGAGGCGGTCTTCCAACTGGTGGCGAAAACTCTCTGCTTCGCCTTTGTACTGGAAGCAGGCAAGGAAGTCATCAGCAAATCGGAGGTAGTACGCTTCGCCTTGACATTGCCTGCGCACCCGTCGACTGAACCACACGTCCAGCACGTAGTGCAGGTAAATGTTCGACAGCAGTGGCGAAAGAATGGAGCCTTGGGGTGTCCCCTGATCAGTCGCATGGACCAGTCCATCCTCCAGGATGCCACTCTTCAGCATCCGCACGATCAGTCGGAGCACACGCTCGTCTCCTATTCGATGCTTCAGAAACTTCATCAGCCAGGCGTGATTGACCGTGTCAAAGAACGCTTTGATGTCGGCCTCCACCACTCGGTAGACTCGTTTCTGTTGCAGCGTCCGGCCGAGGGCATCCAAACATTGATGTGGGCTGCGCCCCGGACGGTAGCCATAGCTACTGTCTTCGAATACGGCTTCGTAGATGGGTTCCAGCGTCCGTTTCGTCGCTTCCTCAACAATCTTGTCTTCAAAATTGCTGATTCCTAGCGGTCGTCCCTTTTCGCTGCCTGGCTTCGGTACGTACGTGCGACGTTTCGGCGATGGACGGTAGCCCATGCGCTTCAGACGCGACGATAGGTCCCGAAGGTTCTCTTCGAGTTGTTTGCCGTATTCCTCCTTCGTTACTCCATCGATCCCGCTCGCCTTGTGGGCAAGCAGTTTGTCGTAGCTGGCTCGCAGGTTGTCAATATCTGTGATGTGGTGATACAAGCTGGTGAACACCAGCTTGGGGTCTTTGCGAGCCTTTTCGCCTATCCGTGTCAGGTTTGTGCCCACCGGTTTGTCACTCCTTGCATAGTGTCGATGTTTCTCCTTTCACGGTCAACCTTCCGTGGGGACCTTCGCTCGGCGGTCATTAGTCGCTTCATCGCTAGGCCATTGCGGCACTCCGGTCCCTATCACTTGCGACGCGGCCATCCCGTCACCCTCTTTTTACATTGGGCCCGGTACTCGGGCATGGTGCGGGCGATGGCCCAAGAGCCTAGGTAGTACCCGTCCTGAAGCCTGTAAGGGATTGAGAAAAAAGGAGAAATCGCAAATTTAGGGCTAGTCTTCTGAGGGGGTGTCGATTAGGATCGTGTCGTTGAAAACATCCGATTCTAAATGACTTAACTCCAAAGGAGACCAGCCCTAAATGCGAAAAACGATCAACCCACAGCCAAATCTACGTGAGCCCTGGCTGGAGCTGGAGCACGCACGCGAGCTCGAAACGATCTCGTCGCTACTCGATGCCCATCCTAAGCTCAATGAGCTGGTACTGCAAGACCTAAGGTCGGTCACCCCACCGGCAGGGAGCGATGTTGGTCGTGGGGGAATGAGCGCGGAGCAGGTTCTCCGGGCGTTGTTGGTGAAGCAGCTGAATCAGTTCACCTATCGGGAGCTGGCGTTTCACTTGGCAGACTCTCGAAGCTATCGGACGTTTTGCCAGCTCGGCATCATAGAGCCGACCCCGTCGAAGTCGACCCTAGCAGCAAACATCAAAGCCGTGAAGTTCGAAACGCTGGAGCAGATCAACCGAGAGCTGGTGAGCGTTGCCGAGGATGCTGGGATCGAAAAGGGAAGAAAAGTACGAGTGGACTGCACGGTAGTGGAATCAAACATTCATCCGCCTACAGACTCCGAGCTTCTTTATGACTGTGTTCGGGTTCTCACTCGCGTGATGTGCCGAGCTCGCGAACTGCTGGGTACAGTAGTGGTCTTCGGCAATCGAACGCGTCGAGCGAAGAGACGTCGACTGGGAGTTCTGAACGCGAAGGATAAGCAACAAAGGCGTCGCGTCTATCGAGATCTACTGAAGGTGACGGAAGAAACCTATCGCTCCGCTCAACGCGTTGCAGCACAGTTGGAAGAGTCGGGCTTGACCGAGCCGGTGAAGCGAGCGAGCGCGGAGAGGATCGCCGCGGATTTTGAGCACTTTCTCGTCCTCACCAAGAAAGTCATCAACCAAACCCAACGCCGAGTGATCGACGAAGAGCGTGTGCCTGCGGAGGAGAAGGTCGTTTCTATCTTCGAAGAACACACCGACATTATTCGCAAAGACCGGCGCGAGACTCTCTACGGCCACAAGGTGTGTATGACTGGTGGCTCGTCCTCGATGATTTTGGATTGCGTGATCTTAGATGGAAATCCGTCCGATTCAACTCTCGCGGAAACCATGATCGACCGTCAAGTCGAACTCTACGAACGGGCCCCGCGCCAGGTTGCCTACGATGGCGCGTTTTCTTCAAAGGCAAACTTGGAAGCCATCAAAGGCAAGGGAGTTGAAGATGTTGCCTTTACCAAGGCTCATTTCGCGGTGACCGATATGGTCAAGAGTTCCTGGGTCTATCAACGCCTGCGGCGATTTCGCTGCGGAATCGAAGGCGTCATTTCGTTCTTGAAACGAGTCTTTGGCCTCGACCGATGCACATGGCGCTCATTGCCTTCTTTTAAATCGTACGTATGGAGTTCCATCATCACCTGCAACCTACTGATGATGGCAAGACACCTATTACGATAACAACTATTACTCTTCCGCCTCTTATAGCCATGGATTGCTAACAATTCGCCTCTCGTTTCGTCCAAGATTTTCATTCGCTCTCAACCCCACGAAGCCCCTTCCGAAAACGTATAATACCCACATCTTCGATAGGTCTCTCGCACACCACAAGTTATGGTGTTTCTGGACAGGAACTAGGTAACGTCGCTCGCCTGGTTACTTGCCTGTCTTTGGGCAGCTCGATGCTGTCTGGGACCCCGGGGTGTCGGCTTCGCACTCGTCTTTAACGCGCTCACCGCTTGGCCTGCGCCCGCATGGAAAGGATCGGCACGTTCCCAATATTCAAGGTTCTCGGGGCTTTGTGTCAGATTCAGGGCAACACCCTTCACCTCGCTGCTCTCGTTTGTCCTCCCTCTTGCTTTCGCTTTCAGTCGTTACACTACTGAGCGGCTGACTAGGCCTTACTTCAGGGGGGCCTACCCGCTACTGCGGGCTCCCCCTAGACAGGCAACCATTGCCAGGTTGCCCCATGCCGCCTTCGCCGACTTTTTCGAGAATCTGGTAGCGGTCGCCGAAGCGAAAGAGCCGTGGGAGGTCACCCGTGTAGCCGAACGGGCGTGGCAAGCGTTGCAGTGGTGCTCGGTCATCGAGGGCCGCGTCGTCTTGGTTGACCTCCTGCGCCGCCCGCAATAGCGCGTCGGTGTCGGTCGAACGATCGACGGCGCCACCGATCACCTGTATGGGATCGGTCTTCGCATCGTCCCCTCGGCTCGCGAACACGTCCACCAGCAACGCTTGGCAGAACTCACACTCCATGCGCTCTGAGGCGTTCGAGCGGCCGCAAGACGAACAATCCACGGTTTTGCGCGACCCTCCAGGAATGGTTTGGTGGTGGTCATTAATATTGTGGGGGGAGCGCGGGGTAAAGGTCAATCTCTTTTGAGGGTTTTGCGGTCTAAGTTGATATGAGATATGGTCTTGCGCCGGCATAAGAGGAGGTTTGATTGCGTTTTACGATTCACATCGTTTTGGTCGTCGGTCTTCTCGCGTCTTGCGGACAGCCTGGCACGAAGCCTGCGCCCACAGCAACGTGGTGGAAGGGCAATCTGCACACTCATTCGCTCTGGAGCGATGGGGATGACTACCCGGAGCAGGTCGTGCACTGGTACAAGAGCCGTGGCTATAACTTTCTCGCTATCTCGGATCACAACGTGCTCCACGAAGGCGACCGTTTCATGGACACGTCGTCAAGGGGGTCAGAGGGGTCAAGAGGCGGCGGAGAGGTCCTCGCCGCGTACAAGGAGAGCGCTTCCCCGACTGGGTGACGGAAAAAGAAGAAGGCGGCGCCCACCTCGTGCAACTCAGGACGATCGAGGAGTACCGGCTGCTCTTCGAAGAGCCCGGCGCTTTTCTCCTTTTCTCGGGCGAGGAGATCTCGGACAGTTTTGAAGGGAAGCCTATCCACGTGAACGCCACAAACCTCGTCGAGCTCGTGGGGCCACAAGGCGGTGACAGCGTGCGTGACGTCATGCAGAACAATGTGGATGCCGTGCTCGAGCAGCGCGAGCGGACGGGACAGCTCATGTTCCCGCACATCAACCATCCGAATTTTGGTTGGGCCATCAAAGTCGAGGACCTCATGGCGCTTCGGGGAGAGAAGTTCTTCGAGGTCTATAACGGTCACCCGTCAGTCCACAACGAAGGCGATGACGACCGCCCGAGCACCGAGCGGATGTGGGATATCGCGCTCGCGGAGCGATTGTCCGCGGATGAGCCTGTCATGTACGGGCTCACCGTCGACGATGCACACTTCTACTACGATCTCGACAGCGAGCACGCCAATCCGGGAAGAGGATGGGTGATGGTGCGCGCAACCGAGCTCACCTCGGACGCGATCATCCGCGCGCTCGAGGCCGGCGAGTTCTACGGCTCCTCCGGAGTTACTCTCGACGATGTACAGGCCTCCGGTGACGTTTTGTCGTTCGTAATTCAGGAAGAGGACGGCATCGACTACGTGACCCAGTTCATCGGTACCCGGCGCGGCTACGACCGCACGACCGAAGAGGTGCACGCCGAAGACGCTTCTGTTTTGTATCGATATAGCGAGGCGATCGGGGAGGTTCTCGCTACCGTTTCCGGCGGCGCACCGAGCTACACGTTTCGAGGCGACGAGCTCTACGTCCGTGCGAAAGTCGTCTCGTCCAAATTGAAAGACAACCCCTACAAAGAGGGCGAGTTCGAAGCCGCCTGGGTACAGCCCGTCGTCGGTGTTCGAGCCCGCTAAAACCTCTTGCCAAGACGCCACCCGGTAGGCGATCCTAATCCTGAGATTCACAGATGGAGTAACTATGGCCAGTGAAGTTCCCCCTACCCCGGCGGCACCCGAGCCCGAGCTCGCCCCCTATGTCATCGAAGGCGCTCGCTCGAGCCGTTCCAAATGCAAGAGCTGCCGAAAGAAGATCGACAAGGGTGTGCTTCGTCTCGGTGTACTCATCGAGGGCCCTTACGGCATCGGCTATCTCTGGCATCACTTGACCTGCGCGGCCAAGCGCCGGCTCGACGATGTCGAAGAGGCCTATGCCAGCGAAGCTTGGAAACACGCCAAAGAGCCGCCCGAGGAATACCCGACGATCGAAGAGCTCCGGAAGGTCAACGAAGAGGCCGAGGAAAAACGGCAGACGCGCAAGCAGATTCCCTGGTTCGAGATCGACCCGTCCGGTCGCGCCAAGTGCAAGAATTGCGGCGACCTCATGGAGAAAGGGAGTCTGCGCGTCGTTCTCGGCCGCGAGGTCGAGTTCGGAAGCCAGTACCGCACGATGCCCATCCACGTTCATCCTGCCTGCGTCGCGGAGGAGATGGAGAAAGTGGATTGCGGCACCGAGTCGGACGGTTTCGAACATTCGGTCCGGCACAACAGCCAAGGGTTGTCGACAGAGCAGATCGATAACGTTCTGAAAGAGATTGGCGAGCTGCCGGAATCCGAAGGCGACGACGACGGCGACGCGCCGCCATTCTAGAAACTTCTACGCTCCGCGGACGAGCTGGTTTCGGTAGGTCGGTTGGACCCACGTGAGAAGCGTCGCTGAGGCGATGCTCAAACCAATCAACGACGCGAAGGCGTAGCGGTAGGTCCCATGCTGGTCGTACATCCATCCTACGGCCCATGGACCAACGGCGTAGCCCACGCTTGCTACCGCGGTGAGAATGCGAGAGAGAGCCATTCTTAGTTGGAAATTGAAACGGCTCCCAACCCCGTGGTTTGATGACGTTGGCAAAAACAACATCAAGCCGCAAGAGAAAGGAGCCGAGATGGGAAGTCTGCTACGTACAGCCAAGAAACACAAGAAGTCACGTCGTTTGGGTGAGCCCGAGGTAATGGCGCGCGAGGAGTACGGGGAGCTCGAGGTGGACGTCAAAATAGAGATGATCCGTTCGTTAATCCCGCTTGGGTTGATGCACGTTCACGAGCTGCTCGACGACGAAGTGAAGGAGTTGGCGGGAGAGCGATACGCTCGTAAGGACGAACTGGAGCGTGGCCGCCGCCACGGAACCAACCCTGGCACGGTAGGGCTTGCCGGCCAGCGGGTACCGATCCGTGTGCCACGGGTTCGGAGCCAAGAGGGAGTAGAGATACCGCTTCGCTCCTACGAAGCACTGAACGACGGCGGAGAGGTGAATGATCTGCTGCTGAAACGAGTGCTCTACGGAATCTCGTGTCGCAACTACGAGGCTGCAGCGGAAGCGATACCGGGCGCTATCGGGCTGTCGAGCTCGACGGTGTCCCGAGGTTTCGTACAAGCGAGCGCAGCGAAACTTCGGGAGATGCAGGAACGGGATCTGTCCGGCGAAGATGTGGTGGCGCTGTTCCTGGACGGGAAATCATTCGCCGACGCAATGATGGTCATCGCGCTGGGCATCACACTTTCCGGGAAAAAACGCTTTTTGGGCTTCGTGGAGACGGACACGGAGAACGAGAAGGTGTTGACGCCGTTCCTGCGTTCACTGCTCGCGCGGGGACTCGACAGCTCCCAGGGTCTACTGGTGATCATCGATGGCGGCAAGGGTCTGAAAGCGGCCGTAAAGAAGGCGTTCCGAAAGCGGGTCCTGATACAACGCTGCCAGTGGCACAAACGTGAAAACGTCGTGAGCTATCTGTCCAAGGGCGAGCAGGCGTCGTTGCGCAAGCGGTTGCAGTCGGCCTACAACAGGCCGGAATATAAAGAGGCCCTCGCGGCCCTCGATCAACTGCACGATGAATTGGAGGAGCGGAACCAATCCGCAGCTGGGAGCTTGGAGGAAGGAATCGAGGAGACGCTCACATTGCATCGTCTCGGCGTGTACGGCGTGCTGGGCCGTTCGTTCAAGACGACGAACTGCCTTGAATCCGTCAATGCTCTCGTCGAGGAACGCTGCGCGAAGGTCGACCACTGGAAGAACTCCAGCCAACGCCAGCGGTGGCTGGCGACAGCCCTCGTGGACATCGAACCCCGCTTGAGGAGGGTGATCGGCTACCGCCATCTTCCGAAGCTTCGCGAAGCTCTCAAGCGGGAACTGAAGATCGAGACGAAGACATCAACGGTGTCGAAGAAGAAGGCCGCCTAATTTATGAGCCGTGGAGAGTTTCAACTAAGAATGGGCTTGACTCAGAATGCCGATGAGCTTGCCGAGTTGAGTCGGGCCGAAGCAGTGCTTCGCGAAGATCGCTTTTTGGACGAGGAGTCCACCGTGAGCTGATCCCCGAACCAGGGAAAATACAAGGGCGGTCAGAAGACCGCTGACGGGGAACGCAAGCGCTATGCCAATGGCCAGCAGAATGTAAGAGCCCTGAATACCTCGAATGGAGACCCTGTCGTAAATCCAGCCAAAGCCAATTTTCGCGAACACGCCGGCGACGAACGTAGCGCTGAAAGCTCGAGCTGCAAGCTCGGCACCGAGGCCGAGATCCCTCTCGATGAAGAGAACCGAGTGCTGGTTGATGCTCTGATCGACGAGGGAAATGAGGAATATCGCGCAGGCGATAATCCAACATCAGGCAAACGAAGGAGGCCGCCGCGTTCCACCAACCGTAATAGACACGGCCTATTTTCTGCGTCACGGTCATGATTTAACTTTAACGAGCTTTTCCGTTTACCATGCCGCGCTCGGAAGCAGGAAGCGGACCCCGGCTGTTGAAGCGACTAGTCGCCACACACACGCGCAAAACGCGCTTTGTCTACTCGCTCGAGGCCGCGATGCCGAGCTCTTTCAACCGCGCCGCTACGTCAGCGCCGGCGGTGTTCGTGTCCACGCTCTTGTCGATATGGAGGATCTTGCCCTCAGCATCGATGTAGTACGTCCATCGATGAGGCAACTCACGCTCGGGCGTCACCACTCCATACGACTTCGCGACGTCCTTACCGGGATCGCTCAGAAGCGGGTAGTCGAGAGAGAGGGATTCCGCAAACTCTTTGTTGGTCTCGGCCGTATCGCAGCTTGCAGCAAAGTAATTGACGGCAAAAACCCGAATCGCGTCGCCGCTCTCACGGAGCGACTTGCATTCGCGCGTTCACCCGCCGGTGAAAGCTTTTGGAAACCATGCAAGGACGACAGCCTTGCCCTTCAGATCCGAGAGCCGGTACGACTTTCCGTCGGTACCCTGGAGCTCGAAGTCCGGCGCCGCGTCGCCAACGTTCAGCTCGGCGGCAATCGCGGGCGCCGCAAGAACTATGAGACAAAGAATCAAACAAGCCATTCGTTTCATCGGTTGATACTCCATTGGAAAACGCCCCGTTACTCGCGCAGTCTAGAGCCGTCGGGCAGATATGGCAATCGTCATCCGGTGCGGCGTCAGTGCGCGCCACGCCTAAACTTGAACTCCGCGAGCTGCTCCCACCCGTCAGCCGATTCGCGGAACATCAACTCTTCATACGCGTTGTCGCCAACGATTCGATAGACGAGCCGCCGCCACTCGGCAAATTCGTCACCATCTTCGACGTAGTAGGTGGTCACTTGCTTGGTCGATGGGTCTCCTACGGCGTGAAACGTCTGGCTCTCACCCATCTCGTCCATCCACGTGATCTCGTATCGCAAATCGCCGATGCGCCGCCAATAGCCGAGCGCGCGAAAGCTGCCTCCCGACATGCCAACGTGCATGTCGGCACGGAGGAAATGATCGGCGAGGTCGCGCTCCCACGTTCGGGTCAGCTCAACGTCGTTGCCGTAGACCACACCCGTGCCGGTCCACGACCCGACGATCGCCTGGGCAAAAAAATCGTCGCTCCAGGGGTCGGTTCGCTCCTGGCCGGCAACGGGCGCCAAAGCGAACAGCGCAGAGACGACAAGAAGTGCTTTCATGGATACCCTCCCACTAAGGGCCTAAGATTGAGTCAAAGAGGCTTCACGCTACGACCGCGACGGCGTCAATTTCCACGAGGAAGTCGGGATGGGCCAGTCCAGCGACTTGCAGCACGGAGATCGTTGGAGGATTCGGGAACGCGCCAAGCACCTCCTGCGCCGCAGCGAAAGCGGCGTGAACCGGTTGGCCCTGCACGAGACATATCGTCCACTTGACCACATGCTCCGTATCCGCGCCGGCCGCGGCGAGCGCGACTTGCAGATTGCGGCAAACCTGTTTGGTTTGCGCCGCGATATCTCCTTTGCCCACGATCTTACCGGCATCGTCCACCGCGTTCTAGCCACCCACATAGACCGTGCGGTGCGAGCCCTCGACGGTCACGACATGTGAAAAGGCGGGGTTTCTGTGCAGGCCCTCGGGATTCAAGTAGTTCACGCTCATCAGGATACTCCTCTCCCCTTGCGGCGATAGCACGCGGTCTTTTTCAAGACTGCCGCAGCCTTCCATCGAGCACCCCGAGCGCCGGCCGGGCCGCGACAAATCCAGGAACAGGAGCGGGCTGTCCGGGTTGCGGCACTCGGGAAAGTCGTTCGGCCGCGCGCCAGGACGGGGATGAACATCCAGTCTCCGTCGCCCCCCGTGCGGGCGAAGTCCAGACAGAGTCAGCCCCGAATGGAACAGGAAGCGCGGCGGCCAGGACACGAACACCAGTACAACCAGTGTCGCAAACGAAGGGCCTCCCGGCCTCTACGCCCACGGATCGTAGGTGCCGATATTCCATAAATGGCCTTCCAGGTCGAGGCAGGAGAACAGCCTGCCACCATGATCTTGGTCCGCGATCTCCATGACGATCTCGGCGCCGGCATTCCTTGCGCTTTCGTACACGGCGTCCGCGTCGGTCACAATCACATAAGAGGACTGCGTTTCAGCGCCGCCAATCTCGTCGGGTTGCTTGATTAGGCGTCCGTGCTCGTCTTCCCGCACCGAGCCGAGCATGATCATACCGTTGCCAAACGATAGCTGCGCGTGCGCAATCGTATCGTTATCGCCGGGAACCACGAGGTTTTTTCGAATCCGAAAACGCGGCACAACCATTCGATCGCCGCCGGGGCGTCCCGGTATCGAAGCCCGGGAACAATCGTCGCTCTAGTGTCCTTCGCCCAATTGCTCATCAAATCCTCCGGCTCAGTTTGGTTCAGAACGAACTCTACGTCATCTGGAATCCACTCGCACGAAGGCGTGCTTGCGAACCGTCGAGTGGCACGGGCGATCTCAGATATGGACTTTTATGAGTTTCGCCGCCAGATGAAAACAAGGCGGCACTTCGCGGGAACCACGTTGTCGTTGCCGATCGCTGGTTCGCTTCTTCAAAGATGTGCAGCGGATGTCGTGTCGTCAAGAAGAGCTTGTCGCTGGGTGAGCGTAGCGGTGCGAGGGCGAGTCAGATCTTCTCGAGATCGGCAGCTTCTATCGTCAGCCCGTGGTCGACATTCCCGGTATTGCGGGTGGTGGCCGGCTCGAACAACAAGATGCTCGCGACCCCTTGCGGGACGACCGGTTTGTGCTCGACGCCCCGCGGGACGATGAAGAGCTCACCGGGCTCGAGCGCGACGATCTGGTCGCGGAGGTGGATCTCCATACGGCCCTCGACCACGAGAAACATCTCGTCTTCCGCCTCGTGATGGTGCCAGACGTACTCGTCTTTGGATTTCACGACCTTTACGTGCTGCCCGTTGAGCTCACCGACGATCTTTGGGACCCAAGTTTCGCTGAACGAGTCCAATTTTTCCTTGATGTTGACTTTTTCCACGAGTCGCTCCTCCGTGACGAGGCTAGCGCAGTTCTCGCCATCGGCGAGAATGTATGCGGGTAATTCTACAACGCCCAATCGTTGCGGTCGTTTGCGGGAGCGCCGCCGCGTGGAACTACTCTGCGCGGAGTCCCTCGACTGGATCGACACGCATCGCCCGTATGGCGGGCGGCGCGCAAGCGACGAGCGCTGCGACGATCAGCAGCCCCGTCGCCGCGACCGTCGAGCCCGCGTCACTCGGCGAAACCTCGAACAGCACGCGCGTCAGCGCGCTCTCCGCGAGACGAACGATGACGAGGCCCAGGACAACGCCGGCCCCCACGAGCGCCGCGCCCTGCCGGATTACCAGCGCGCCGACACGAGCCGGTGGAGCCCCGAGCGTCAGCCGAATCGCAAGCTCCCGCGTACGAAGCGCCACCGACCACGAGAAGAGACCGTACACGCCGAGCGCCGCCAAAGCGCCAAAGAAGAGGAGCACGGTCATGAGCAACCGCGGCTCTGCCGTGCGCTCGGCCAAGCGATCGCTCCAAGTACGCGCGGCCGCCATCGGAACGTCGGGCGCCACATCACGGAGAGCCGCGCCCACAGCCGTGAGCGCGGCCGCTGTATCGACGCCACGGATTGTCAGAAAGAGTTCGCGAAACGGGAACTGACGAGTCGGTATATAGAACGCGGCCTCGGTCGGCTGGCCAAGCGGCGCGTTGCGCACGTCACGTATGACCCCCACCACTTCTGTCGGGTAAGGCCCATGCCCTTCGAGCAGGTTACGGCCGAGCGGACCGACCCCCCCCGCATAGACCATGATGGTGGTGCCCACGGTTTCGCGATCCGGCAAGTATTGCCGTGCGAAGGATTCGTTTACGATCAAAACACCCGGAGCATCGGCCCGGTCGAACGACGTGAACGTACGGCCGCGCGCGAGCGTCGCGCCCATCGACTCGAAGTAGCCCTCGCTGGCACTGTGCATTTGTGCCTGTGGCAAATCATCCACGTCCGCGACCGCATCTTCGCCCTGAACCGCGAACGGTATACGCCAGCCGACCTCGAAGGGAAGGAAGTTGCTGGCGCCCACGGTTTGTACGCCGGGCTGCTCCCGGATGCGTTCGATGATCCGGGAATGGGTATCAGCAACAACGTTCCAGTCGTTGTAGGCGTCGCTCGCCAACTGGACCGTCGTCGTGAGCACGTGGTCGGCGTTCACGCCGGTGGGCGTTTCGACCATTTGGCGGACGGTACGCACGAGAAGCGCCGAGCTCGTCAGAAGAGCACAGGCGAGTGCCACCTCGCCGGCAACGAGCAGCGAGTAAATTCGTCTAGCGCCTCTCGAGCTGCCACGCTCGCCAGACTTGAGGTCCGTGGTGAGCCGGCCGCGCTGGAGAATCACCGCAGGCACGAGCCCGAAGAACACGGTGGTCACGCAGGCGACGGCGAGCCCGACGCCGATGGACTCCCAGCCGATCTGTACTTCCGACAGGCGCGGGATCTCGACGGGGGTGAGCCGAACGAGCACCGGCAAGGCCGCAGCGGCGGCGGCCAGTCCAGCGACAGCACCGGCGAGCGACAGCACGAAGCTCTCCGCCATCAGCTGCGTGACCAACTGCCTAGGCGCCGCGCCCATGGCGATGCGTACTGCGATCTCGCGCTCGCGCGATAGAGCGCGTGTCAAGAGCAGCGTCCCGACATTGAGGACGCCGATCACGAGCAACAACCCGACCGCCCCAAACAATACGAATAGCGCCGGGCGGTAATAGCCGAGTTGCTCATCGAGGAGCGGAATCAGACGGGAGCCCCAACCCGGGCGGTGCTGTTATTCGTATCTCTGGATTCCGTCTCGAGACGTGTCCAGAGAGCGTCGACGGCGCTTTGCGCCTGCTCGATGGTCGTTCCCTGCGACAGCCTGGCGACGGCCTCCATGAAGCGCGCTTGGCGGCTGTGCTGTGTCATGTCCCAGCGCAGCCGCTCCCAGACGTCGATGTCGTCCGGATAGTGGAAGCCGGCGGGCATGACCCCCAAGATCGTATAGGGCGTGTCATTGAAGCTGAGTTGCTTGCCGACGATGGACGGGTCGGCGCTGTAGCGCGTGCGCCACAGCCGGTCGCTGATGACCGCAACGAGCTCGTTGTTGACAAAAAGCGGGCCGCCGGCAAGCCAGCGCCAATCTGCGGGCGGACTCCTAGAAGATCGAAAAGGTTGCCGCTGACCTCTATCGTATTGACGCGGACCGGATCGATCCCGGGATCGATAAGATTCACGCCGGGCCGCCACCACGCCGCCGCGTCTTCGAAGACGTCGAGCTCCCGCTGGTCGCTGAAGTTCACGGGCGAAATAGGATCGTGAAGACGAGCCTCGCCGACATTCGTGTCCCAAATCGTGACGAGCCGATCCGGCTCGCTATAGGGCAGAGGCCTGAGCACCACCGACTCGACGATCGTGTAGATAGTCGTTGCCGCACCAACCCCGAGGCCCAGCACCAGAATGGTGATGAGCGCGAAAGAGGGGTGCTGGCGAAACTGGCGAAGCGCCATGCGAATGGCTGTCGTCATTTGGAGGCTTCCTCCCGTTGCCGCGCGGGCCGCATCATCGGCCTGCCGCGCCTGGAGACGTCGCGGATCGCGCGGAAGTCGTGCTGTCAAGACGCGAAGCGACGACGCGTCCAAGGCTTCGAAGGCGCGGACGCGCGCGTGATCCTCGGCGGCGCCCTCGGCCAGCGCCGCGCCGTAGAGATCTTCGAGGTGGAGCGCAAGCTCGTCGATGGTGGCGTGCGGCAGATCGGCCCCGGTGAGCTCGGCCTTCTGTCGTACCGCAGCGTGCCAGTCGAGACCCGAAGGCGAAGGCCGCTCGCTCGTCATTCTTCGTCAGGCCTCGTCACGCAGGCTCGAGGCCCGCCGCCTCCGTAAGAGCAGCGATGAAACGCCGCCAGTCCTCGCGCTGAGCAGCCAACACTTTCCGTCCACTCGCGGTGATGCGGTAGCAGCGGCGGCGGCGCTGTCCGGCGCGCTCTACCCAACGGCCGCGAACCAGTCCGCGCCCCTCGAGGCGATAAAGCGTCGCGTAAAGCGATGCAAGCGTGAAAATCAGCGTACCGCCGGAGCGTTGCTCGATACGCCGGGCAATCTCATAGCCGTGGAGCGCGGTCTCGTCGACGAGCGTAAGTATCAACAGGTCTGCGCTGCCTTTCTTGGCTTCGTCGATGGCGGTGCGTGAAGTGGCTACCATTTCGCTATCATATACCGGAGAGCAGTATATAGGACAACAGAAGATAGGAGAGTATCGCGCCGGAGAGCAGCCAACCGCTCCAACCCGACTCGAAGAACGCGGCGATTTCTCGAGAAACTCCTGCTATGACGCGCCTCCGCGCCACGATCCCCCCTCGCTGAAACACGAACATATTATGAATTCCGTGCACTCGACACGTCCTCAGAGCGCGACACCTTGCACCGGAACATGTCAACAACTTTGGGACACTCGCGAGCTGCATTTAGTGAGCCTCGATTATGGTGGGGAGACTCGTGAGGTCGGCGCGATCGACGTCAACATCGATCAAGATCTCGTTGCGTGAAGCAGAAAAAGGGGGTACCCCAGGTATGGACGCCGCCGCGAGAGGGGCTTGTGCGGCATCGTGGAGGGTCGTTTTTTCCAGCGGCGGGTTGATCCAGGCCTGCGGAGGCAAAACGGGCGGTTGCGGCGTTCCGCGAACGAAGCGTTCGGGATGAGCCTGTTGAGCTTCGAGAAGGATCTGGCGCCGAGCGGTGGTGAGCTGTTCGGCGCGACCATAGTGAACGTCGGCCGGTGTCATAAGGCCGATTCCCGAGTGCCGGTGGTGGAAATTGCGGCCGAGGACGACGCTTCGGTTTGGGCGTCACCGGCTGGCGCCTGCGATACAACGTGGAACGAGCCACACCCAGAGCCTCGCAGGCTTCCGCCGTTTGCCCAATCCGCCCCGCCAGCTCCTCGGCCGCCACGATCAGTCGTTCTCGTCGCTCTCGAGTGGATTCAGGGGGATCCCCAGTAGTTCGGAGGTTCTTTTTTGGATCTCCAACATCGTCTCCACCCGAGCCAGGCGACGTTGGAGCCGGGCGTTCTCGCGCTCGAGCTCCTTGACCCGTGGATCCTCTGCCTTCGCCTTCCGGCCTCGCTTTCTCGACGTCATTCCCACCTTGGCGATCTCGTCACGTTGGCGACGCCAACTCGATAATAGCGACGAGTACAAGCCCTCTCGACGCAGAAGAGCAGCAACGTCACCGTCACCCTTGCCGAAGGCATCGGCCTCACGCACTATCCGCAGCTTGTACTCCGCGCTAAAGCGTCGACGCTTCGCTTGCTCGCGCACTTCGGGATCCTCGACCCCCGCCGCATCGCGGCCGGCGGGATCTCTAGTCGCCCTACGGGCTCCTGCCGATCCCGCCGAGGTCTCTCTCTCAATCAAAATACTCATGCGTTGATCCTCCTCCACCCTCTACACTAATTTCAAGGGGCGAAGTGTCTCAGCGATGTTGGCACAGAGGGCACACGACCGACTCGAAGGGGTGCGCGTTTCGTCGAAACTACATAGCCGAGGCGCTACGACGTAGATGACGCAAATCGTGAAGCGCGCGAGACCAGTTGAGGCAGGCAAGGGCCACTTCGCCCTTCCCGCAACGAGGATCTACACGCTCGGCACGAACACGCGTCATCGCCACCGTTTCCAAGCGGGCCGTGATCCCGCCCGCCATTGCGCGATGCAGGAAGAACCACGCCGGAGACCTGTCGCTCGTTGCTTCCAATGAGTCGCCACTCGACTTGAAAAGATCCCTGACGCTGCAGTAGGCTGCATGTCATGTTCGATCAGCCCGTTATCGTGTTATGTCGCAAGCTCGTGCGACATAACGTCAGAACGACCGGGCACCGTCGAATAGTCGTATCAATTAGACTGCCGGTAACTTAGACAGGATGAACCACCAGTACCTCAACCTAATTATCTCGCGCCGCCCGCGGTGTAAATAAATATGCTGACAACCATTTATGCAGAAACTATCTAATTGACGTTGAACAAAACCGCTCCGCGGTAGTCTCAAATCCCACCCTCTGAACGGACCTGCAGGCTTCGAGCAGTGCTTGGAGATGCAGAAGGCCCCCCTCGTGAGATACGGTTGCAGTGACCAAACCTCAACCACTCACGAAAGGAGCCATCTATGGCTAGCTTACTACGAACCCGCCTGATCGAGGATCTGCGGATCCGAAACTACGCGTCGCGGACGATCGATATTTACGTCCGATGTGTAGCGCTATTTGCGAAGCACTTCGGTCGCTCCCCGGAGGATCTAGGAGCTGAGGAAGTGCGTGAGTATCAGCTCTATTTGCGAGAAGAGAAGAAGGCTTCGTGGGCATTTTTCAACCAGACGGTAAGTGCGTTGCGTTTTCTGTACGCAAAGACGTTGAAGCATGACTGGCTCGTGGAGCAGATCCCGTATCCGAGGCAGGAGAAACGATTGCCGGATGTTCTGAGCTTCGAGGAGGTGTCGAAGCTGTTTTCGTGTGTACGGACGTTGATGAGCTGCACGATATTGCAGACGATGTATGGAGCAGGTCTGAGGTTGATGGAAGCGGTGAGCCTCAAAAAGAATGATATCGACAGTGAACGGATGGTGATTCGTGTGCGTCAGGGGAAAGGCCGTCGAGACCGCTACGTGACGTTGTCGGCGACGCTGCTGGAAACGTTGCGTGAATACTACAAAGCCAGCAAGCCAAAAGGTGAATGGCTGTTCCCGAACGGCAAGGGCACAGGCGCGATCAATCACAACACGGTGCAGAAAGCTTGTAGCCTAGCGGCGCGCAAAGCGGGATTGCGCAAACGTGTAACGACGCACACGATGCGGCACAGTTTTGCGACAAGCCTGCTCGAGGCGGGAGTAGATCTGCGCACGATCCAGATTCTTCTGGGCCATGGGAGCCTGAACACGACGGCGATCTATCTTCATGTTGCGGTCGGAGCGAAGCAGTCGGGCCGTAAGATGGTAGATCTGCTCGAGCTGAGCAAGAAGACACCACCGAAGAAGTGAGCGGATATCGGCCGGAAGTGGCCGATGTCTTTCGCATCGACGGTGCGGCTTTTCTGAATCGCTACCGACTCTCGAAAGAGCAGTACCGAGTTTTCAATGCTCTTCAGGAGTGCCGGACAGCGGCTTTGGGGGCGTGTTGCAAGCGTTGCGACAAGTGCGGTCACGAGGTGACGGTGTACTGTTCGTGTCGCAACCGGCATTGTCCGAAGTGTCAGGGAGCAGCTCGAGCGGCATGGCTTCAGGCGCGTGAGCGAGAAGTTCTCGATGTGGAGTACTTCCATGTCGTGTTCACGATGCCGCACGAGCTTTCTCCGCTGGCGCTTCAGAATCGCCGCGTCGTCTACGGGATGTTGTTCCGTGCCGCTTCCGAAACCCTGCAGACGCTCACCCGGGATCCGAAACACCTGGGTGCGGAATTTGGTTGCCTCGCGCTTTTGCACACTTGGGGACAAACCGTCCTTGCGCATCCGCATCTACACTGCGTGATCCCTGGTGGAGGCATCAGCCCCGACGGCAAACGATGGGTCCGTTGTCGCGATGGATTTTTCTACCCGTTCGCGTCATGAGCCGAATGTTCCGCGGTAAATTCCTCGCTTTGCTGCAAGGCGCTTTCGAGCAACAGGAGCTCGAATTCCACGGGAAGCTCCTCGAGCTCGCCCATCCCAAGGCGTGGGAGGGCTTGTTCGAGCCCTTGCGAAACAAAGAGTGGGTCGTCTACGCCAAGCCTCCTTTCGGCGGTCCCACCCAAGTGCTCAAATATCTCGCCCGCTACACGAACCGAGTCGCTATCTCCAACCAACGTATCCAATCGTTCGAGGGCGGAAAAGTCAGCTTCAGCTGGAAGGATTACTCCCAAGGCGACCGAAAACGCATCATGACGCTGAGCTCCGTGGAATTCATTCGGCGTTTCCTTCTCCACGTTCTCCCCACGGGATTCATGCGTATCCGCTACTACGGCTTTCTCGCCAACCGTCATCGAGCGGAGAAGATCGAGCTCGCTCGAATACTGCTTTGCGAGCAAACGAGCTCAGCAGAAAACGCCCCCGAAGTTTCGAAGTCTCAACCTCAACCGGACGCCGCCGGTGAACCGATAGACGAGCTCGACATCTGCCTAAAGTGCAAGCAAGGCCGCCTCGTCATCTTTCTCCGTGTCGGGTTCTTCTTCATACGCGAATCCTGGAAGTTTGACTCCTCATGACGGCGAACACTGTGATTTCAAAAATAGACCCACTCGTTTTACCGCCCGAGGTGCGCCTGTACACGCTACCAACACCGAAATACCACACGCCCGACAGATTCTTCGCGTTCCGAGCCGCATAATATCCGTCCCGCGCCACCAAACCTACCGCTCTAGCGTGCTCCGAGACCACCTTCGCTCCATACAATACCCATAATCCCAGGGCGGTTTGCTCAACTGATTGTGATCCGGCGCGAGCGGCGATGTGCCCCGTCGCAATCTCGCGCCGCGCCGGATACAATCCTGACGTTACGCGGCTTTCGTGGGTAGCAACACTGGGAGGCGGATTTGACGTCATGCAACGTACTCGCAATCGCTGCGATGCTGGTGCTCGCTAGTGGTTGTGCATCGGAAGGCACTCTCGATGACGAAAGCGAGCCCCGGAGCGGATTGGTCGGCGCTTGGCTTATCGTCGAAACCGAGGTGACAACGCCGAGCGGTACCACCACGAACGAGAATCCGCAGACTGGTCTCTACATTTTTACAGAACGTCACTTCAGCAACATGTTGATCCCGAGAGAAAGTCGACCACTATTTAGCGAGGAGCGAACCGACGAGGAGAAACTCGTCGCGTATGACAACTTCATCGCAGATTCTGGAAGCTACGAGCTGACGGACTCGCTGCTAACGACACACAACATGATCGCGAAAGTCCCCAACCCTCTGTGCCTATGATGATGAGACACCTGGCCTGGTAGAAATTAGACTCTAAAGAGGGCGAGGAGGTAGCGTGAAGGATGAAGGTTCCAGAGAGGGAGAGAGACGGGATGGGCCCAGGGGATGCGAATTTTGGAGAGGAACTGGAGGGGAGTTCAGTCTCACGTAGTGAGACTGAACGTAGCGGAGGGGCCTCTCCAAAATTCGCGGCGTCGTCGGTTGGTGGCCTGGCCTCCGGCGGAGCGGCACCCGACCCGGAGGTGACGGACAAGCCGAAACGTCGCCGGTTCACGGTGGAGTACAAACTCTCGCTGCTCAAGAAGGCAGATGCCTACCGTCACCAGCCGGGAAAGGTCGGAGCGCTGTTGCGCCGCGAGGGCGTGTATTCGTCCACGCTGTCGCAATGGCGCCGTCAGAGGGAGGAAGGGACGCTGTCAGCGCTGAAGCCAAAAAGGCGAGGCCGCAAAATCCAAGAGGTTAATCCTCTGGCGGGACGGGTCACGGAGCTCGAGCGTGAGGTGCAGCAGTTGCAAGGCAAGCTCCGGCAGGCCGAGACGATCATCGATGTCCAAAAAAAACTTTGCGAGCTCGTGTGAGTTCGGATGAGTCGCCTGGAGAGTTGAAGCAGCGAATGATGACGGCGGCTCAAGAGCTATCTCGCAAGGTAGGGGTCCGTGCGGCCTGTGAGGCGCTGGAGGTTTCGCCGGCGACGTTCTATCGTCGCCGGCAGTCCTCCAGCGCTTCGAAGCCGTCATCTGGCCGAGCGTCATCACCGCGAGCCCTGGCGCCGAAGGAGCGCCAGACGGTGCACGACACCTTGAACTCGGAGCGATTCGTGGACCAGGCCCCTACGGAGGTCTACGCGACGCTGCTGGACACGGGTAAGTACCTGTGCTCGGTGCGCACCATGTATCGCATCCTCGAGGAGCATGCCGAGCTGCGAGAGCGGCGCGATCAGCTCCGCCACCCGAACTACGAAAAGCCGGTCCTTCTGGCGACGGGACCCAACCAGGTTTGGTCCTGGGACATCACGAAGCTTCTCGGTCCCATGAAGTGGGTGTACTTCCACCTGTACGTGATCCTGGACATTTTTAGCCGCTACGTCGTGGGGTGGATGCTCGCCGAGCGAGAGAGTGCGGAGCTTGCGAAGCGTCTCATCAAAGAGACCTGTTCGAAGCAGGGTATCGTTGCAGAACAGCTGACGCTTCACGCCGACCGCGGCACGTCGATGAAATCCAAGCCGCTAGCGATGCTCCTGTCGGACCTCGGGGTGACGAAGACCCACAGCCGCCCCCAAGTTTCCAACGACAATCCTTACTCGGAGAGTCAGTTCAAGACGCTCAAATACCGTCCCGAGTTCCCCAAGCGGTTCGGTTCGATCCAACACGCTCGTGACGTTTGTAGAGATCTGTTCGGCTGGTACAACACCGAACACTACCACTCCGGCATCGGTCTACTTACACCTGAGTCGGTGCACTACGGCCGGGCGGCGATGATCGTCGAAGGTCGCCGGCAGGTGCTCTTGGACTTCTTCGGAGCCCATCCGGAGCGTTTTGTGAATGGAGCGCCGAAACCGCACGAAATACCCTCAGCGGCGTGGATCAATCCGCCGACGACGAAAACGACGCATCAGATTGGCGCACAAGCCGTGTCCGAGGCCTCGGACGACCTCCAGGTACCCCTCATTTGCAACATTTACGGGGAACCCGTTGTCTCCAACTCGGCCGCCTCAGTGACCCGCACGCAACACAACCACGCGCAAACTCAGGGAAACCCGGCGTGACGGTTCGTCCGCCGTCCGCCGCCCATGGGTCTCTTCACGGACGGCGACACATAAGCGGTTGCTCACTAAATACACGATCTCGGTGTCTCAAAATCATTGACAATTACCGCAACGCCATGGACGGCGGCTTCCCTTATCGCTACATCCTTCAGGGCGACTCGCTGCTGCTTACCTTCGATGCAGGTTGGGCGCCGCCCGACGGTGAAATAACATATCGACTGCGGCGGCTCGAGTAGCTTTGGCGCGCCGCGTAACCCCAGGATGGAACGGACGTGGCATTTCTCTTCGGGTAAGGCAAGAGGAAAGTTATCGCTTCGAATGTCTGCGGGATGTCGTGCCAGTCGAGAGGCTGGCCATGCCGCTCGACGCGACGTTACGCGGAGCTGCAACAAGCTCGGGTTCAGCGTTAAAATGGGCAAGTGCCGGAGATCAGTCGCTTTCTCGGGATCGTCATCGCGATTTACTATCGCGATCATGGACCAGCGCATTTTCACGCGAAGTACGGCGAATATGAGGTAACGGTGGAAATAGCAGACGGCGTTGTCACCGGGAAGTTTCCGAAACGAGCTCTTCGCCACGTTTTGGAATGGTATGAGTTGCACAGGAGCGAACTCGAGTCCAACTGGGAATGCGCGCGCAAGAGTGAGCCGCTGGAACCAATCGAACCTCTGGAGTAGCGACCATGATACGACTTGCCGAAGCACGGTATGTACGAGACTTCGTTTTGTGGCTCCGTTTCACCGACGGCGTAGAAGGAGAGGTCGACTTGCGAGGCGAGCTGACTGGTCCAGTTTTTGAGCCCCTTCGGGATGTGCAGACGTTTCGTTCTTTTCAGGTGCATCCGGATCTGCACACCGTGACATGGCCAAACGGTGCCGACTTCGCTCCGGAGTTTCTGCACTCGCTCATTAGAGTGCCCGCGTAAAACGGTGATCGAGCGGACGAGGCCCTCTCTGTTTGAGAACGAGCCAAAAGTTGCCTCTCTGGAAGGCGAAGCATTTTTGGCGGCGCCGGCCTCGCCGCTCATCGCCACGTTATCCCGATTGGTAGACTTACGGAGCGACGGCGCGTTAAACTGGGTGCGTAGGTGGATAGATGAGCACTGAGCCGTTCGTTGCTTGCGCCATTCGCTGTTGATCAGGTAGCCTTTCTTTGATCGTGCGGCCATGAGAACGTCGGCAGCTCGGCTACGCCAGTTTCTATGAGCTGGACGGGAACCGGAATGCGCACGACCGTCGCAAAAATACGTAGAGAGAGACCGTGTGCCGTGAAGATGTCGTTCCAGTTCATTGGTGTGCTGACCAAACCGGCCTGCATCGCCGGCGTCCTGGTCTCCCGTCCAAACTTCAACGCGCTGTGCGGCCGAACGAAGTTGTAATGACAACGCAGGAGCTCAACATGCGAGCGGAGCCGGTCTGTGCATCGGGCGTGGCAGGGCGAACGCCGGCGCAAGTACGCCGAGCCTTGCCGGATGGTGAGGTTTAGACGTTCGACGAACGACGTGTGTGCGCGTTCAGGTTCTCGGAATCCTCCGACTCCAACAGTGCTTACTCCAAGCGACTCGTCGTGCCGATCTTGGCGCGCCGTTCGACTCGGACGACACGATTGTTCCGCCGAGTCTTGATCACTTGACCGTAAACGCAAGCGGGACCCATGAGGCGACCGATCACCGCGAAGTAAGCCATCCGTCGCGATCAGTGGGATTCCGACGAGGCGCCCCCGGAGGATGACGTCGTTGAGTACGGCCTTGGTGTTCCGATAGGAGCGGCGGCCGACGAGGCTACTCGCCCACAAGCGGGAACACACCTCGATGGTCGCAAAGAGCCACATCAGCCTGCTCTTGCCGCCGATGAACGTGTACAGCTCATCGGCCTGAAGCTCAACGATATCGAAGTCCCGCAGCATGCGCCGGTTGAAGAGCTCAGCCGCTCCCCTCTGTGCCAACCTCGGTGAGACACTTCGCCCCTTGAAATTAGTGTAGAGGGTGGAGGAGGATCAACGCATGAGTATGTTGGTAGAGAGAGAGACCTCGGCGGGATCGGAAGGAGCCCGTAGGGCGACTGGAGATCCCGCCGGCCGCGATGCGGCGGGGGTCGAGGATCCCGAAGTGGTTGAGCAAGCGAAGCGTCGACGCTTTACCGCGGAGTACAAGCTGCGGATAGTGCGAGAGGCCGATGCCTTCGGCAAGGGTGACGGTGACGTTGCTGCTCTTCTGCGTCGAGAGGGCTTGTACTCGTCGCTATTATCGAGTTGGCGTCGCCAACGTGACGAGATCGCCAAGGTGGGAATGACGTCGAGAAAGCGAGGCCGGAAGGCGAAGGCAGAGGATCCACGGGTCAAGGAGCTCGAGCGCGAGAACGCCCGACTCCAACGTCGCCTGGCTCGGGTGGAGACGATGTTGGAGATCCAAAAAAAAACCTCCGAACTACTGGGGATCCCCCTGAATCCACTCGAGAGCGACGAGAACGACTGATCGTGGCGGCCGAGGAGCTGGCGGGGCGGATTGGGCAAACGGCGGAAGCCTGCGAGGCTCTGGGTGTGGCTCGTTCCACGTTGTATCGCAGGCGCCAGCCGGTGACGCCCAAACCGAAGCGTCGTCCTCGGCCGCACCGAGCTCTCGACGAAACTGAGCGCGAGGAAGTCCTCGGGGCCTTGCACTGTGAGCGGTTCGTCGACAAGGCGCCCGCTCAGGTGTGGGCTACGCTTCTGGACGAGGGAACCTACCTCTGCTCGATTCGCACGATGTATCGGATTTTGGAGGAGCACGGCGAGGTCCGAGAGCGCCGGAACCAACGGCGCCATCCGAACTACACCAAGCCGGAGCTGTTGGCCGAAGCGCCGAACCAGGTTTGGTCGTGGGATATCACGAAGCTTCGTGGCCCCCTCAAGTGGACCTACTACCTCTACGTCATCCTCGACATCTTCTCCCGCTACGTGGTTGGCTGGATGCTGGCTCACCGAGAAAGTGCCGCGCTCGCCCAACGCCTCATCGCCGAGAGCTGTCGCAAGCAGGACATTGAACCCGACCAGCTCACCCTTCACGCGGACCGTGGCAGCTCGATGAGGAGCAAGCCCGTGGGTCTGCTCCTGGCTGACCTCGGAGTTACCAAGACCCACTCCAGGCCTTACGTCTCGAACGACAATCCCTACTCCGAGTCTCAGTTCAAGACGATGAAGTACTGTCCTCAGTTTCCGAGCCGCTTTGGTTCCGCCGAAGACGGCCGGCTATTCTGCTGCGGTTTCTTCGACTACTACAATTTTCACCACCGGCACTCGGGAATCGGCCTTATGACACCGGCCGACGTTCACTATGGTCGAGCCGAACAGCTCACCACCGCTCGGCGCCAGATCCTTCTCGAAGCTCAACAGGCTCATCCCGAACGCTTCGTTCGCGGAACGCCGCAACCGCCCGTTTTGCCTCCGCAGGCCTGGATCAACCCGCCGCTGGAAAAAACGACCCTCCACGATGCCGCACAAGCCCCTCTCGCGGCGGCGTCCATACCTGGGGTACCTCCTTTTTCTGCTTCACGCAACGAGATCTTGATCGATGTTGACGTCGATCGCGCCGACCTCACGAGTCTCCCCACCATAATCGAGGCTCACTAAATGCAGCTCGCGAGTGTCCCAAAGTTGTTGACATGTTCCGCCCTCGAGGCTCGCTCGAGCCACCGTGCGACGGTGTTGCGGGAACGACCGGTGAGACGGGCCGTGGCAGAAATGCTCACGCCCTCGACTCGCATGCCCGCTACTTGGTCGAACTCCTTCCGAGTGCAGCGAAGACCGCTGTACGCCGTGCCCGTATTCGTGCTGAGCGTTCCCCCGCATATCTTGCAACGGTAACGCCGTCGGCGACCCGTCTTGGTGGTAAACCAGCCGTGGGGACCGATGGCGATGCCGCGCTTTCCAAAGTTCTCGCACTCTGGCTTGGAGCATGCCTTGTCCTGGATGGCCTTCATCGCTCAAGTGTACCGGGCTTGAAAACCCGCCCTTTCACCAACGATCTCACGTACTTGAGGGTGACCGATCAACAGCGAATACCGCAAGCACCCGTCCAGGGCCGTCTCCGGCCCCTTCGGTTTTGTTGTCCGTTGTTCTGTGCTTTGGCGTCTTGTTTTGCGAACGCGCGATCACGGCTGGAGCGATCGCTTCAGGCGGTCCAGGCCCTCGTCAATAGTGACAGCCGGCACGTATTCCAAGTCACGCCGGGCAGCGGAGATGTCGAACCAATGTGAAGTGGCGAGCTGATGAGCTACGAAGCGGGTCATTGGCGGCTCTTCCTTGATGGAGAACGCGCGGTAAACGGTCTCCATCATGAAACCCACCGCCACGGCCACGGCCACGGGCACCGGGACCGATCGCGTGACCGGTGGCACTCCCGCCGCGGCGAGTATCTTATTAATGAGCTCGAAGACCGGCATGGGCTCGTCATTGGAGATGAAGTAGGGCTTGCCGGCACAGGCGGCCTCCGGGGCGAGTTTTTCTGCAGCGAGAATGTGCGCGTCGGCGGCGTTGTCGATGTAGACCGAGTCGACTAGGCAGGGACGACGGCCGATCTTTCTCAATTTGCCTGCCCGGCCCCGGGCCACGATTCTCGGAACGAGATGGTTGTCCCCGGGCCCCCATATGAGATGGGGCCTCAAAGCAACGGTGGACAGCTCCGGGCTGTTCGACTCAAGCACATTGCGCTCGGCGATGGCCTTGGTTTCGGGATAGGCGGTCTCGTAGCGAGAGGCGTAGGGAGTGGACTCGTCCACTCCCTCTAGTTCTTCGCCCCCAAAAACTACGCTGGGCGTGCTGGTGTAGACCAACTTGGGTACGCCCTCCTGGCGGCAGGCCGAGATGACGTTTTCGGTGCCGGTCACGTTGGTCGCGAAGTAATCGGCATAGGGCCCCCAGACTCCCGCCTTGGCTCCGACGTGGAAGACGACGTCCACACCGCGAACGGCTTCGGATACAGCCTTGCTGTCGGCGAGGTTCCCCTGAATGTGCTCGACACCGAGGGATTCGAGCTCGGCGTGCTTTTTTCGCGAAAAGCTCCTGACCTCGACCTCATCACTTCGTGCGCGGAGCTTCGTGGCGATGGCCTTTCCGAGGAAGCCACCCCCGCCGGTGACGAGGGCTTTCACCGGAGACGCTCGGTCGCCCACACGGCGAGCTTCTCGCGGAAGATCTTCGAGTTGTGGCGGATGTCCACGGGCAAGCTCTCGTGGAAGAGCAGCGTTTTGATTCTTTTTGTGTGGGGCTGAGCGGCACCGAGCTCCAGTAGCTCCTCGCGAAGTCCATCGGTCACCCTAGCGTCCGCCTCGAGCTCTATCACGAGAACAGGCTCGATTTCAGAGAGGTGTTTGGCGCCGACCAATGCCGAGCGATAAACTTTTGGGTGCGCGTTGAACACACCCTCGCACGGAATCGTGTAGTAGGTCTCGTTACTGGATACCACGCGGTGGGACTTGCGGCCGCAAAACCACAGCCGGCCCTCGTCGTCGAAGTAACCGAGATCGCCCATGCGGTGGTAGAAGTCGGTGGAGTCGGGCACGGCAATCTTCGCCAGCTTCGTTGCAGCCTCGCGATTCAAGTAAGAACGCGTGACCACGGGGCCTTTCACGGTAATCTCCCCCACTTCACCCCGGGGGACACGAAGGGCGTCATTCCAATCCTCTATTTTCTCGTCATCCTCAGTGATCCGGATCACTTCCACGGTCATGCCCTTCACCGGTCGGCCCACGCAAATCCCCGCGCCACGGTCCGTTTTCTCCCGGGTCTCCGAAAGGACTTCCGCGCTGCCAATGGAGCAAACCGGCAGCGATTCGGTAGCGCCATAAGGGGTGAAGACCTGAGCTTCTGGGGAGAGCATTTTGGAGAAGCGCTCGAGCACCCGGGCCGACACGGGGGCACCGGCGGTGATGGCGCGCTCGAGTGAAGGAAGCTTCACACCATGGGCTTCGCCGTAGCGCCCGACCTTGTCGATGAGCGCCGGCGAGCCGAACATGTTGGTGACGCCGTGGCGGAGGATGGGCTCGATGATGTTCTCCGGTTTCACATCGGCCGGCCGGCTGGCATCCATATCCGGAATGACGGCGGCCATCCCTAGTGCAGGATCGAAAAGCGCGAAGAGAGGAAAGGTGGGCATGTCTATCTCGCCAGGCTCGATGGCGTAGGTCTCGCGAATCAACTCGACCTGGGCAGAGAAGTTGCCATGCGTGTAGACGGCGCCCTTGGGAACGCCCGTGCTTCCTGACGTGAACAGAACGGCCGCTGTCTCGTCCGCCGCGGTCGTTGCCGGAACGTAGTCGAGGTCGGCCTTTCCTCGAAGGGAGACGTCCTCGAGCGTATACCCGCCCCAGAACCACCGGCGTCCCACCGTGACGTTGGTGCGGATCGCCCCTTTGGCCCACTTGAAGAGGATACGTGCGGCGTGCGCTTTGGGAATTCCAATGAAGGCTTCGGGCTGGGCTTCGGCCAAGCAGACGCCGAGGTTCTCGATTCCCATCCCCGGATCTACCACCACGGGGACGGCGCCGCACTTGAACAGGGCGAAGGTGAGGGTAAAGAAATCCAGACTGGGCTTGACCATCAGCACGGTGCGAACGCCACGGCCGATCCCCACGGATTCCAGCCCACGGGCAAGCGTTCCGCTCGACGCGTCCAGCTCCTTGAATGTCAGAGATTCACCGGACCAAAGGGTGACGGCTAGCTTGTCCGGCTGGCGCCGCGCCATGGCGGGCAAGTGGGAGGCGATGTTGACGCCGGTTTCGAGACTCACGCCCGTTCTGCCGTTAGAAAATCTCGGATGAGGGCAAGGGATTCGTCCCGGGCGTCCTCGAGAATCAAGTGTCCGGCCTCGGGGAATACTTCAACTTGGGCGGCGGTGAACCGGTGCTTCCATTCCGAAAGCACGTGGTTATCGAAGACAAAGTCCCTCTCTCCCCACAGGATGAGCATGGGTTTGTCCCGAAGGGAGCTCAGCGTATCGGAGATCCCGGCCAGGCAGCCAAAGCTCGGATCGTTACGATCAAGGGGAATGTCCTGAACGAACCGTAGAACCGCAATTCTGTTCTTGTAGGAATCGTAGGGAGCGCGATACCCGGCTCTCTCTGCGGCATTGAGACGGCGCTTCTTGCAACCGGTGAGAAGCCAGCCCCAGACGAAGCCGTTGAGTCCTCGAACGAATAAGTCGCCAAGTTTGGTGCTTCGGCAAAACCAGAGGGACCAGGGCAACTCTTTCGCCCCAGGCATGGGAAAGGCCGCGGTGTTCATGACCACCAAGCGTGAGACGCGCTCCGGATGGCGCGTGGCATAGCCCATCGCGATGGCGCCACCCCAGTCATGCATCACGAGTGTGATGTTCTGCTTGATCTCAAGAGCATCGAGCCAGGCTTCGAGATCGTCGATGCGGCGCTCGAGCCGGTATTCATAACGTGCGTCATCGGGTTTGTCCGAGAGGCCGCAGCCAATGTGATCCGGCGCCAAAACATGGTGCGTCTTGCTCAACTCCTGGATCAGCTCACGGTAGTAGAAGGACCAGCTCGGGTTGCCGTGAAGACAAACCACCGGATCTCCGGCGCCCTCGTCGACGTAGTGAAGCTTCAGGCCGCCGAGATCGTGATAGCGGCTCTCGAAGGGGTAGCTTTCTACCACTCGAGCCCGAGCATCAGGCAATTCAAGCCACTACCTATTCCCAAAAAGGCAACCTCGTTGCCGGACTGAAGGACCTCGCGTTCAGAAGCCAGCGCCGCGGTGATAGGTAGCGACACCGTTCCCATGTTTCCCAGGTAGGCAAAGGTCGTGAAGTCTTTGGCCTCCGGTATTTGAAGCGTTTGCAGGATGGACTCCTGGTGAGAGGATCCTACCTGGTGGCAGATGGTCTTTTCGACATCCTCACCGCTCCAACCCATCTCTCTCTTGAACGCCGTCCAAGTTTCGAGGCCAAGGGCTACGCCGTATTCCAGTACCGCCACCGCGTCGGTGGACATGAGCTGGCCGAAAGTGGCTGGCGAAGTCTCTTCCATCCCCCATGTGCACAGCCCGTAATGCTCAGGTGCCGTGCGCGTCACGCCTCCCAGAAGGCGGTGCCCCGACATGGATGACACGGAATGGGTGGATGACGCAGAGTCGAAGGAGCCGTCGGTCAACAACACCGCTGCGGCCCCGGAGCCGCCGGTGAGGGTGGCCAGGGATAATTTGAAGAGCTCCATGTTCGGCTCGGCAATCAACCGGTCGATCATGATATCCACGATCTCCCGGGCGCTCTCGCAAGAGACCACGAGCCCCGCACGGATCTGGCCCAGCTCGATGCGGTTGGCGATGTCCAGCATGCCGTTCAGTACGCCGAGGCAGGCATTGGAAATGTCGTAGACAGCGGCGCTCGGGCTGACGCCGACGCCATTGGCCACCCGGCAGGCGGTGGCCGGCTCGAAGCCTTCCCGACATACGCCGGCATAAATGAGGACGTCGATGTCTGATGGCGCCACCGCCGACGCGTCCAGGGTGGCATGGGCCGCGGTGATGGCGGATTGGGATAGCGGAGTTTCTGGAGCCCAATAACGACGCTCGGAGATGCCGGTCCAGGCTTCCAGCTGCCCGGGTTGAAAATGGAGCGCCTCGTAGACCGGCGCGAGACGGGCCTCGAGCTCGGCGGAGGTGACGACGATGGGTGGCAGCTCGTATCCGATCGTCTCCACAAATACTTTTGTGTACTTCATGGTTTAGCCAGCCCCGCATGTTAGCTTGAAACCTGTCACCTTGTAGATGAGACGCCCGTCCACCGAAAGCGTGCCGGAGGCCTCGACGGTGTGTTCCACGTCATCGATCGCCGTGACCACCACATCTACGACAACGCGGCTGTCGGTGGGAATGACCTGGCCGCGGTAGAGCCAGCTATGCTCGCAGCCGGGTGTCATCGCCTCGAGACGTCCGTCGGCCGGAGCCCCCCAGCGTTCTACCGCAAAGACTTTCATGAGCTGAATGATGGATTCGAGCCCTAACGATCCCGGCCAGACCGGGTCTTGATAGAAGTGGGCCTTGAAGAACCAGGCCTCCGGGTTCACCGGTGTTGTCCCTCGCAAGAAACCGAGGCCTTGTGGACCACCGTCAGAGGCGAAGAGCTCGACGTCGGTCACCATCTGAAACCGGTCATTGGGAAGGGGTGACTCGAGGGGTATGGAAAAGGCGCGGGCTCGGCGACGCTCGACGTCGGTGGGGGCGTAGGGGTCGGCGTCACGGATGCCGATCTGATCGACCAAGGCCTCTTTCGAGAAGAAGCCGAAATAGGTGTCGCCGGTGTAGACAGGTCCCTGGGCCGATCGGATCGCGAAGTGGTAGTTCTGCACGATCATGCCCGCCGATTGGGATACGCTCGTGATCTTCACGATCGTGCTCAGCACGCCAATGTCGCGGCTGACAGGAGCATGTTGTACGCCCTGGCCTCCCAGGTTACGGAAGGAAAGATCGATATCGATGGTCAAAGCGGAGCCTAGATAGGCTGCCAGCCAACCGCAGGGCTGAAGGCCCACTTCGAGCAGCACGGCGAAAGGCATGGTGTTCTGGTTGTCCGCGTCGAAATACCAGCCGTCCAGCGGGACGTCATATTGTGCCTCGATGACACCGCCGGCCTCGAGCTTCCACGCTCGAGCCTCGATCTCGGTGATGCGGTCGAGGAACTGATAGGGCGGCCCGGGCAAGCGCGCGATGACCCGCTCCCGGTCAAACACTTCGTAAGCTTCACCGAAAGCCTCGGACGGGTTGCCTATCGCAAAGGCGGTGATGCGATCCGTATCGAAGATGGCCGGTTTCCGGTCATTTCTTTGAGGCCCCTTGGCCGACGAAGTCCAGATTCTCTCGAGAGCTTCTCGGTCTACGCCGTCGAGCTGGAGAGACATGTCCGTGATCTCCACGATGGCTTTTCCGTCGGCGTACATGAGGGCGTCCACGATCACGTAGGGCTTCGGCTCGTATCCGATTTCCTTCAAAGAGATTTCGTACTGCACTTTCTCAGTGGACCGAATCACCTGGCCGCGGCATTTCAAGCTGCTGGCAATGCCGGGTACGGGCTGGTAGGCCACGTGATCCCGAGAAGCCACCCACCCCATGCGGAGCAGGAAGACACGCAGCGTGTGGAGACAGCACTCGTACATGAGTGTGCCGGGCATGACCATGTCGTCGGGGAAATGACACGTCAGAAACCAGTCGTCGGGGTGGATGTCCGCCTCCGCCTTGATGATCCCTAGCCCGAACCTTCCGCCCTGGGGATCGATGTGAAGCACGCGATCCAGAAGCTTCATGGCGCCGCCGGGAATGGTGGCGGGTTTTTTTACGGGCAGGTTCAGGAAGGCCTCACCGAAGCAGGCTGCGAGGTCGCCGCCGCGCAAGGCTTCGATGGCGTCGTCGTCGTAGGATTCCACCGCCATACTAGAAAGCTGGCGCCAATCATCGGGCCGCAGGCCGGGCTCGGGTCTCCGGTCCATCTCCGTGTGAACGATGCCCTTGCCGGCGGCGAGCGCCTCTTTGTTGAAGAAGCCGGCGCATCCTTTCGCCATGCTCAGCAGAGGCTCTCCATTCACCGTGGCCTCGAAGTTGAAGCGGAACAGGTGCGTGTCGCCCTGTCGGAAGAACTCGTCGATGGCGATGTCGTAGCGAATGATCTCGCCCGCCAGGGGAAGACTTCGATGGAAGGTCACCTCGGCGTCCAGAAGCCGGTAGACGGCGAGGCCCTTGGTGACGAAGTCGATGCCCAAATAGGCGGAGAGAAAAAGATCCGCCTGGCCGGCTTCAACGGCGATGCATGTGGGGATCCGGCCGCCATCGAGATACCACGCTCCGGGATGAATGTCATGCTCGGTAACCACCCGACCATGGCTCATGGATCTCGGCTCACCGTGGATTTCCATGATGCGGTCGACGAGCATCAGCGGCTCGTCGGGAAGACGCACCCGGGTCGGATAGCTGTCCACCGCAGCAAATTCGTGTCCTAGGACCGTGGCAATGGAGCCGATGGCGAAGCGCAGGCAGGCATCCCGATCCAGGACCAGTGCCCCTGCCGGTTCCGTCGCGACTGGGCTGTCGCCCATCATCTCGAGCAAACGATTCTGAAAGAAGAGGTTCTTTGCGATATCGCCCTGCAGCGCGTCGCTTACGCGCAAAAAAGTACCATGGGCCTCGCCGGTACGAAGCACCGATTGGTGCAGCCCCTCAATGACGCCGGACAGCGGTAGGTCTGGTGTCGCTGGTACGAAGGTAACGCTGGGCTGGCTCGCACGAACAGGCGCCGCAAACGGCCGGCCTCCTACGGTGACGTGCAGCGAGGGACGGCTCGCCTTCTCTCGAGAAACCAGGTGGGCTTTGTGTAGGGGTCCGAGATCTACGGGGACTCTTTCTGCGATGAGAGTGGCGAGGCCGCGGAGGAGGGACTGGATTTCGCCCTGGCCTAGGACGTTCACCGAGACCGCGCAGTGAGGTTGGTCCTGGAGAATTTTGTCGATCATCCGGCTGGTGGAAGAACCAGGCCCCATCTCCACGAATATCCTTACACCATCGGCGTAGGCCTTCTTCACCACGGCAGGGAAATCGAACCCCCGAAGGGCCTGGCTCGTGATGGACCGAGCCGCCGTCTCCCGAGTGACCTCGAGAGCGTCTCCGCCGGCCACCGAGTAGATGCGCACGCCATCGGGAGGTGTCGTTTCGAAGAGATGCAAGTCGTGATAGGCCTTCTGGACTTCGCCGGCCACCTCGCAGTGAACGGTGGCGACGCCATTCACGGGAACGAGCGTCGCTCCGAGGGATGCCGCGAAACGCCTCACGGCGGATCGCTCGCCACCGATGACGCATTCGTCGGAAGTATTGATGATCAACAGGTAGACGTGCTCGTGGTTCTTGACGGCCGCCCTCACGGTTGCGGCCGGACGGTCCACCACGCCGACGAGCCAGTCGAGCGGGGCTCCGTCCATCAGACCCCATGCGCGCCGGGCGGCATCGCAGGCGCCGGCCAGGTCGCTGACGAAAAGAGGTGACGCTTCCATACGTGCGAGCATGTCGTCTCGCTGTTTCCAAGTCCTTGTTGCGAACAACGCTGCCGCTTCGCCAAGGCTGTACCCGACGACGGCGTCGGGGCGCACGCCAAAAATCTCCATAACGTCGGTGGCCACGGTTCCGAAGGTGACCTGGCCGAAGATGAGCGCGCGGTGGCAAGCGTCCACACCTTCAGCCGCCGCCGCCCCCCAAAACCATTCAGGCACCATCTGCCGTTTTAAATAGAGGTTCTCGCTGTCGTGGCGGTGAAGGATCTCCGGAAAATGCAAAGCGAGCTCGCGTCCCATGCCGTGGTAGTGATTGCCGGACCCTGGGTAAACGAAGGCGACGCTTCCCTCCCGCGCCAAAGGTTTCTTGCTCCGAAACACGCGCGTCTCGTCGACACGCGAAAGCAGAGCGCCGACGTCGGAACTACGTTCGGCGACCACGGCTAGGCCGAGCTTGCGGGAAGGCTGCAACGGGTTTTCGTGATGCCAACGCGCCGCCAGTCTTCGCCCGTCCTGGTCGTCCTCTACATCATCTACAGGCTGTGACGCGAGCCAGTTCGTGAGTCTGCGACTTTCGGCGGTGAGCCCCGCTTCGTCATCCGCCTCGACGACAAAGAGTGCCTCTCCTTTTGTCCCGCTGCCGCCGCTGCCGCGAATGCCGCCAACAGGCTCGCGATACTTTTCCGACTCGTATTCCTCCAGCACTACGTGACAGCAGTTACCGTCCACACTCATGCCGCTGACACCAGCGCGGCGCGGACCGTCGGCTCGGTTTCGCAACCAGTGTCGGGCGGGACCGGGGAGGAGACGGTTGTAGAGGGCGAGGGCCGTCTTGGCCAGCGAAGCCATCCCAGACGCGGCGCCCGCGTGGCCTACAGCCTCCTTGACGCTTCCCGTGGCCGGCCGCTCCGGGAGAGCCGCGAAGTGTTTGTTCAGCGCGGATTTTTCGGCGCTGTCTTCACAGGGAATGCCGCTGCCATGGGTCTCGATATAGCTCACCGTGGACGGGTCGATTCCCGACTCTTCATACGCGCGATTCAGCGCCGATTCATAGGCACGAACGGTCGGCACCGTCGTCTCGACGCCGCCACCGGTGGCGCTTCCCAACCCTTTGATGACGGCATAGACACGATTACCGTCGGCCTCAGCGTCCTCGAGACGCTTGAGCACGAAGGCTGCCGCGCCTTCACCGAGCAAGGGCGTCCCTCGCAACCCATCGGGCCGGGCGTTGTGGGCCGCGAGCACGGCTCTCACGTCGCCGGCCAGATCCACCGCGCCCACCAGGGCTTGGTCGACGCTTCGGGTCGTGAGCGCCCGCACGGCTGCTTCCAAGGCCTTGAAGCCGGAAGTCTCTTCGCTGGACAAGGTGAAGCTCGAACCTCCGATCCGAAACTCCCGTGCCAGCCGGCTCGCAACGATGCCGCCCAGCGCACCCATGGTCCTGTTGGCGGTCAGAGGCGGACCAGCGGCTCCGGCAAGGGCGTCGGCCGACTCCAGCACCGCCCAGCGGAAGTTGAAGTTCGTTGTGCTGAGATCCAGCCCGATGCCGACGAAGACCCCAGTGGAGAGCTTCTCTTCGTCGCCCAGACCCGCGTCGTCCATCGCGCCCTTGGCGACGGTGAGCATTAACGACTGTTGAGGCAGCATGTCCTCGAGCTCCACCGGGGGAATTCTGAACCGGTCCAAGGGTAGTGAGAGCTCGCCCAGGAAATGGCCCTTGAAGTCCGTCGCCGAGCCTCCGCTGTTCTTGAACCAAGAAGACTCTTGAACGCCCCACCACAAACTGTTTTCCTGCGGGTCCCGACGTTCGTCGCCCAGAACCCCGCTGGCGAAAGTCTCCAGTGACTCGAGCGACCCGAAGTGAGCGTCCATGCCGACAATTGCAACTGGTGCCACTGGTGCAACTGGCGTTTCCACATGGCTGCTGTGCGGCGCGGCCCCTGTCCATTCCTCTACGAGCACGTGGGCGTTGATGCCGCCAAAGCCGAAAGCGCTCACTGCGGCGCGGCGTGGAGTGGACGCATCACGGGTCTCCCAAGGCTGCGCCTCGGCGAGCACCCTGAACGGGCTGGCCTCGAGGTCCAGACTCGGTCCGGCTTGGATGAAGTTGGCTGTTGGCGGGAGGGTCCGCGCTTTCATGGCCAGAAGAACCTTGATGAACCCCGCGGCGCCGGCGCCGGTAAGCAAATGTCCTACGTTGGACTTCACACCTCCGATAACGCAGTGACCTGACTGGCTTCCGGCCCAGAGCTGCTTCAAGCTCTCGAGCTCAACGGCGTCGCCGACGGGTGTGCCGGTGGCGTGGCACTCGATCAGATCCACATCCTGCGGCGTCCAGCCCGACTGCTCATAGGCTGGCCGCATGGCTCTGAGCTGCCCCTCGGTGCTGGGCGCCAGAAGCTTGCCTTCGACGTCGTTGGAAAGACCAATGCCTGTGATGACACCGTGGATCGGGTCGCCGTCCTTCACCGCGTCATCCAGCCGTTTGAGCACCAACATTCCGGCGCCCTCTCCCACTACCAGACCGTCCGCCTTGCGATCGAACGGTGAGCAGCGGCCGGAAGGAGAAAGCGCCCGCAGCTGGGAAAAGCCCATCTGGGTGTAGAGACAGTCGGTGCGGGACAGCCCTCCGGCGATCATGGCGTCCGCGCGTCCCGAGTTGAGCTCATCGGAAGCGAGCTTCAGAGCGTAAAGAGATGACGCACAGGCGGCGTCCAGGGTGTAGCTTCCGCCACCGAGTCCTAGGGCCTTGGCCAAAACACCCGCGGGGAGACCGGTGACATATCGATTGAGAGGATGGGTGGGTTCCGGCTGCCCAGACGAGATCCGACTGCCGGTCGCCTCGTCAAAGGTTTGGCCGAGGATCTCGCGTGCAATCTTCGAAGAACTGTCGGTAGGAAGGGCGATGTTCCCGATAATCACCCCGACGCGCGCGCGGGACGCCGCACTCAAGCCTGCGTCTTCGACCGCCTGCCTCCCGGCGTGGAGTGCCAGGTGAAAGAGGGGATCGAGGACGGCGACGACATCTGGATCGAGATCCAGATTACGCATGTCCAGATGGAAGTCCTCTATGAAACAACCTCGAGTGGAGTACACCTTGTCCGCGGCGCCGATTGTCGAGTCATGGGCCCGAGCGGGATCGAGGACCCAGCGATGCGGAGGCACTTCCTTTGAAGCATCGACGCCCGCGGCGATGTTGGCCCAGAAGCGATCGAGGTCCGGAGCCCCCGGGAAAATCCCGCCCATACCAACAACGGCGATGGGGGACTTCATTGGGATGAAGTTAGACCGACAGACGATTGCGGGTGAACGCCTCGCTGAGAGAGGTATCCAAGACGCATTCGTAGCCCTCGAGACGGGCAACCAAACCGCCCTCGCCGTCGAGGAATTCGATGTCGGCCCGGGCCAACCTGTTTCCGTTCTCGCGGATCTTTATCACAACAGAGACACCGTCCGCGGGAAATGAGTTTCTAAACTGACGATAGCGCCCTGCAAAAGAGGGCAGGGAGGCGGTGCCGTGAATCTCCTGGCTCCAGACAATCATCAGTTGGAAGGCCACGTCCAGCGCCAGGGGGTCCGCGAGCCAGGCGCTTCTGAGCGGCTCGACTATCCAGCGGGGGGGGGGCGCCGTTGGGCCGATGCGGGCGACGATGGCATCTGCAGAGATACCTTCTACCTTTTCGATGCCTTGCAGAGCAGGCCCGTGAAAGAGAAGTTCGCGATAGATCTCCTCGCTGGGCCGGTGGTACGGACGGGTGTTGGTGTTCAGCAGGGCGCCGGAAGCTTTGGGTAGCGTGGACGTCAGGTGAATCGTCGTCCGGGCATGGTGGTGCACCTTGCCGTCGGCGCCGGTGCTGCGAATCTCCACGGGAACACTAAGGATGCCGTGGCCGTTTTCCTTGGTGGCCTTGCCGGTGAGGACCTGGGTGGCGCGCGTCTCGCCGGCATCCAGGGTCAGTCCTTTGAGCACTCGAAGGTTGTCGAATCCATGGAAGCGGAGCCCAGGGTTCTTGTGCACCGCCGCATGGGCCAACCACTCCACCATGAGCGCCATGGGCACGACGGCGCGGCCATTCAATACGTGATCCTTCAGCATCGGCACTTGCTCGACACCGATGTCTCTCTCGAAGGCCACACTCAAGTTCCCATTCCAGGACGACGCTTCCGCAGCATCCATCTTGTCTGGCCTGTCCACGTCTGGCCCCGCGAGCATCACGACCTCCACGGCGTCGCGGCTACCATGGCGAATCTCGTCGATCAGGGCCCGGCTTCCTTCTTGAAGATCGATGAGCCCCACGCCTTCGTCGCGGAAGACTTTGGCGAGAGCGGGAGTGACCATACCGCCGTCCCATGGACCCCAACCTACGGAGACCACGCGGGCGGAAGGAATCCTCGCGGCGAGCTGCCAGGCAGCTTTGTTGAGCACCTCGTTCGCCACGGCATAGTCCACTTGGCCTTTGCGACCAAAGCGAGCCGTGGACGACGAGAAAAAAACCACGAACTTGAGGGCGTCGACATCCACGGCGTCCACGAGGGAAGCCATGCCAGCGACCTTCGTCCCGAAGACCCGGGAAAACTGCTCCACGGTCTTGTCCTCGATGAGCTGATCCGCAAGCACGCCAGCCCCGTGAACGAGACCGGTGATGGGTCCGAGCTTCTCGCGAACGTCAGCAAGGATGCTCCGCGCCGCCGCACCGTCGCGGACATCCACCGCGCGGTACTCGACATGACCACTGGGTCCGACCGACTTTGCTAAATCGTCGAGAGTCCGCCGAATCTCGCGATTCGCCATCAGGCGTGCGTATTCCTCCCCTACATGCTTGGGAGAGGCGCCGTTGACCGCCCGGGCTACGATCTCTTTCTTGATGTCCGCTTCGGCGTCGAGGCCTCGAAGCCATTCAGGCTCGTCGGTGGGCTCTGGACTCCTCCCAAGAAGCACGAGCTTGCATCCGAACGTTTGGGCCAGTTCCCGCGCGGCCGCCGCCGTCACACCTCTGGCTCCGCCTGATAGGACGATAACGTCGTCCTTGCCAAGCTCGAGGGTCGCGTCACCAGAAACGATAGCGCTTGGCGAGAGCTCCAGAGTGACCCGGCCCGTGGTGGTGAGACCTACTTCGAGCGGCCCTTCGCGGAAGATCTCATCTACGACGGCGTTCACGTCAACGTCATCGAGGGCCGTCGTCACATCCATGGCCTTGCAGTGCACCTCGGGCCATTCGAGGCTGGCGGTCTTGGTGAGACCGGCCAGTCCGCCGCTCGCAGGCTGTGTATCCGGACCCATGCCCTTCAATCCGAAGAAGCCCTCCAGACGAGACACCGTTACGAAGACCGAGCCTTTACCGTGGCCGCTCCGGCGTAGCGCGGGGGCCACTCGGCTCAAAAGCGTCAGCGATTGGGCGAGGAACTGGTCACTGTCAGGATTCACGGGGCCGACCACGACGAGGCCGGCTAGCTCCGACGGCAGTTCCAGAGATGCTGTGTCTTCCAGTGCGACGAGACGCGGCTCGAGACCCAGCGTCTCCATGCGAGCCGCTATTTGCGCCGAGAGGCCGGAGTCGTCGCGAGAGATCCACACGACAGCGCCTGGGGCGAGCGAGAACTTCTTTCTGTCCGGCGTCTCGTCCAGGGCTGTGACACCGAGCACGCTTCTCTGTGGCGCTTGGGCCGGAATCGATGAACGCGTGGCGTACGCCTTCCTAGCCTCCGCCAGCGTGTCTACCACGTTGCGCAAAGTCCGCCAGGAATTGATGGTGCCATGCGCGACGTCGGGCATGAATGGTGTCTTGTCCCTGAGTAGCGAGAAGATCTCCGCACGTTTGACCTGATCGATGCCCAGGTCTGTAGTGAGATCCATGTTCATGTTGAGAGCGTCAACCGGAAATCCCGTCTTGGCCGAAACCACTTCCAAAACGCTCGAGCCGATTTCATCGTCAAAGGAGGAAATCGACGCCGGGGGAACGCCGTTCTTCTTCACGTCAGAAGCTGTCTCCGCTGCTTCAACGACGAGCGATCGAACTTCCGAATCATCCTCGCTGAGGAAGGCCACGATCTGTCGAAGAGTACGGAGAGTGCCGAGGTGCTCGGGCCCTACGGCTGGCGCCTCGGGAATGCGTTCCTGCAACGTCGAGAGAATCTCCACGCGCTTGATGGAGTCGATGCCCAGGTCCGAGTCCATCTCCATGTCGAGGTTCAAGATGTCGGCCGGGTACCCGGTCTTTTCGGCGACAACCTCCAGGAGAACAACCTCAACCTTGCCGGTGTCAATGGAGGAAGCGGAGGGAGCCGCTATCGGCATTTCGGCCGGCGGAGGTGCTGGGGCTGCTGCTGGTGGTGGTATCACCGAAGGCGGAGGCGGCGCCGGAGCTGCGATCCGTACTTGCGGTACCGGAGCCGGCACGGGTGTTCGCGCCGGTTCGGCTCGCGGCAGAGGTGATGGAGCTAGGCCCAGCCTTTGCTCGACGAGGCGTTGCTGTTGGTCGACTAGAGATTGAAGCGTGCGCTGGGCCGTCTCTTGGCCTTGAAGAAACTGCTGATGGAGGGCGGCCGTTTGCTCTTGCATCTTCTGAAGCGCGGCCATGTTCTCCTGCGTCATCCGTAGCGCGTCACTGAGGGCATTGCCCGACGCTACCGGGGCCGAAGGGGTTTCTCCGTTGATGGGTTGCTCGAGGGGTTTGACCATTTCGCGTGGTTGAGTACTCATGTTCGTTGGTCTTGGATCTGTCGCTTTGGAAGGGGACGGCCGGCTCGGCGCCGACGGCGTGGTCTTGGGTTTGTTGTTGACGTAGTTGGCACCGCTGATGGTTACCGTGAGAGCAGGCTTGGGACGTTCGTCCTCGCGCGGCAACAATGACGCTGCGGTGTCCCACTGATTCAAAGCAACGCGGAAGCCATAGGCGGACGCGCGCGCTAGAGCGCGGGCGAGGTCCACGGCTCCAGAGCGCTTGCCCGACGAAGCATCCAGGGCGATGGCCACGTGTTCTTCACCCTCGAGAATCGACTTCACCAAACCGGTGAGCCGGCTTCCGGGGCCGACTTCGAGAAAGAACCGAGCGCCGTCTCGGTGCATGGCTCGGATCTCGTTGACGAACTCCACCGGCCGAGCGAGCTGCTCGGCCAAGAGTGCCGCTATGGCTGAGGCATCGTTGGGATAGGCTCCGCCGGTGACGTTGGAATAAACCTTGAGCTTGGGCTCAGCGAAGTCCAGTCGGCCCAGCTCGGCGGCCAGAGGCTTCGCGGCATCGGCGACCAGCGCGCTGTGAAAGGCGGCGGAGACCGGAAGACGTTTGCATCTGAGACCCCGCTTCTCGAAGGCCTTGACTGCTTTTTCGATCTCTTCGGTGGGACCGGACAGAACGAACTGCGTCGGGGCGTTCTTGTTGGCCACCACCAGGTCGAGATCGTTCTCGTTGACAATGGATTCGATCGTGCTCTCATCGGAGTCCACTGCCAGCATGGCGCCACGGTCGCCCTCGCCCTCGCCCATGAGCTGCCCGCGAAGAATGGAAAGAACACTCAGCGTCTGAGCATCGAACACCTTTGCCGCATGTAGCGCCACGAGCTCGCCGTAGCTGTGGCCTGCGACAGCGGCAGGCTCGAGACCAAACATCAGGAGCAGACCAAGGGCACCCACCGATACGGCGCCGATGGCGGGCTGCGCAATGTCTGTGACGCGCAGAGCTCGTTCTTGATCCGCTTTCGTTTCATCGTCGAAGGCGGGATGGGGATAAATGACATCACCCAACCGCTTGCCGGCCCGGGTCAAGCTGTCCAGCACCTCGGGGAACTGACAGGCCAAGTCCCTGAGCATTCCCACATATTGAGAGCCTTGGCCCGGGAACAGAAAGGCCAGAGATCCCTTCGGAGCTCCGGTGCCGTAGAACGCCCCGTCGGGTGTGGTCCACGCGCTCTTGTCCGCATGACTCTTCAAAAGAGTGACCGCGCCCTCGAGACATTTCCCGAGACGGGTGGACTCCATGGCCAGGATCAAACGGTGCGCGGCCTCAGGGCGGAACGAGGCGCGGGCCCGAGACGCCAGGGCGCGTAGGTCGTTGCCTTTTTTGTTCGACGGGAAGGCCTCGGCGGCGCCGATGAGCTCTTCCTTGCTGTTGGCCGAAAAGGGTAGGAGCGTCGTTTCGCCATCGAAGTCCGGAGCCGCCTTTGCCGCGTCCGCTTCTTCGAGAACGCAGTGGAAGTTGGTGCCTCCAAAACCGAAGGCGCTCACCGCGGCCCGCCTCGGATGGTCCTCCGAAGAGAGCCAGGGCCGCTTCGTCGTGTTGATGTAAAAGGGTGAGCTCCCGCTCTCGAGCTCATCCAGCGGCTCGGTGACTTTCAATGTGGGGGGAAGCACTTTGTGTTTCAACGCCAAGGCGGCCTTGATCACGCCCGCGACTCCGGCGGCAGCTTTGGTGTGTCCCAGCTGCGACTTGACGCTACCCAGGGCACACCATGTTCCGTCGGCAATCGCTTCGCGAAAAACCGTGCAAAGGGATGCGACCTCGGTGGCGTCTCCTACCTTCGTGCCCGTGGCATGGGCCTCGAGGAGCTCGATGCTGTCCGGCGAAATTCCGGCAGCGGTGTAGGCGTTTCTGAGTGCTTTGGCCTGGCCGCTAGCCGCCGGCGTGTAAATCGCCGTGCCCTTGCCGTCGCTGGACGAGCCCACCGAACGGATGACAGCGTGGATGGTGTCTTTGTCTCTGCGAGCGTCGGCGAGTCGCTTCAGCACCAGGACGCCGAGGCCGTCACCGATGATCGTGCCGTCGGCGGACTTGTCGAACGGTCGGCAATCGCCGGTGGGCGAGAGCGCCGGCGTCTTGCTGAAGCACATATACATAAAGATGTCGTTGAAGGTGTCCATGCCTCCAGCGAGCACCATATCCGAGCGTCCGGAGGCGAGCTCCAGCCCGGCAAGGTGGAGGGCGCCCAGTGAGCTGGCGCAGGCCGCGTCCACGACGCAGTTCGTGCCGCCGAGATCGAGCCGGTTGGCGATGCGCCCGGCCACGACATTGCCCAAGAGTCCTGGGAAGGATTTTTCCTGCCACCCGACATATCCGTCGGAAATTTTCTGGACCACGGTGTCGGCGAGGTCGTCGGCGATGCCGGATTCTTTCAGAGCCCGTCGCCACAAGGGGTGTCCCAAGCGGGCCCCCAGCGGAATCGCCAGCTCCAACGTGCCCGTGACCCCGAGAATCACGCTGGCTCGATCGCGATCGAAGCTCCCTTTCTCGCCGTAGCCCGCATCTTCCAGGGCCTGCTGCGCCACCATGAGGCCCAGTAACTGGGTGGTGTCGGTGGCCTCTAGGTCGTTCGGCGCGATTCCGAAGGAGAGGGGGTCGAAGGCCACCGGCGACAGAAATCCGCCGCGGCGGGCATAAGTGCGATCCGGTGCCTTGGGATCGTCGTCGAAGAAGTCCTCCACATTCCAGTGGGTGGAAGGAATGTCGGTGATCGCGTCCACGCCGTTCTTGAGATTGGCCCAGAAAGCTCCCACGTCATCGGCCTTCGGGAAGAGACAGGCCATGCCCACAATGGCCAGGGGCTCTTGTTTCATCCGACCGTTACTGGACACGAAGCTCCTCATCCTTAATGGGTTTAACGGGCTCAATGGGCCGTGGCCAGTACTCGCTCCACGAGCGCGGTGGTTGGACGCCCTGGCTACGGAGGGCATGGACGCGGGTCAGCAAGGCGGCGCCATGCAAAATATTCAACGCGACGGTGACGACGCTTCGGTCTTCGGGCTCGGCCAGGAACGATCCCTTCACCCAGCCATTGAATGCCCCCATGGCCGGCCCGCACCAGATCTGGTAGTCGATGATCCGGGAGGGATCGCCGGCATTGGCCCAGTGTGACGACTGGCCGAGATACCAGCGGAAAACCAGGGCCATCTTGTGTTTGGGATCCTTGGCCGCGCGCTCCAGCTGGCCCGGATCCCGCTCGGCGAAGAAGTTGCGGCACTGGGTCCACACCGCGTCCACCGGGGCTCGGAAGTAACTCTTTTCGAGCACCGCCAAATCGGCCTTCGGAATGGATTCCAGATTTTCGCAGGCGCGGTAGAGCTCATAGAGCTTCTGCGCGCGCATCGCGAACATGGTGCCGCGCTTGAGCACTTGCACCTTCACACCCATCTCGAACATATCGGCCGCCGGCGCCATCGTTACGTCGGCCTGCTCGGCCTCGGCGAGCATCTTGCGGACGATATCGGACGTGCCTGCTTCGACGCAGGCCTGGTTGACCGAGCCGGTAAGGATGTAGGCGGCCCCCATGGAAAAGGCTGCAGCAGCCGAAATAGGCGTAGAGATGCCTCCGGCGGCACCCACCCGCAGGGTTTGAGTGTACCCATGACGTTCCTGAATCTGATCCCGGAGCGCCATCAGCGAGGGGATGAGGGCCAGGGCCGACTGATTGTCGGTGTGACCGCCGGAGTCGGCCTCGGCGGTGAGGTCCTGGGCCACGGGAATGCGTTTGGCGAGACGTGCCTGCTCCTCGGTGATGTCTCCCGTGTCGACGAGAGATTTCAGGAGGCGTTCCGGGGGTGGGGAGAAAAACTTCGTGGCTACCTCTAGCCGAGACACCTTGGCGATGAGCCGGTTCGGCGTAACGATGCGGCCGTGGGAATCTTCGTGAATCCCGTGGACGCGGTAGCGAACCACCGGAAGAGTGAGATCCAGATAAGCCGAGGCCGAGGCCAGGTGCACGCCGCGCCGAATATAGAGGTCGGCCACGGCAGATTCGAGGTCAGGCTCGTTGGGGCTGTGAATGAGGTTGAAGCCGTAGGGTCGTCCTTCCAGGGAGTGAGAAAGGCGGTCGATGGCGGCTTCTATCGCCTCGAGAGGCAGGCCGGCAGCGCCGAAAAAGCCAAGCATGTCGGCGCGGCCCATGGCCTCCACGATATCGGCCGAGCCGATCCCATTGGCCATGGCGCCGGCGATATAGGGGTAGCGAACGCTATGGTCTGAAAGAAACCCAGGGTCACCGAGGTGCTCTGGAGGATTGGCCGGCGAGTAGCCCACGATAGGAACCGCTTCGCGGTCGGGAGAACCCGCTCCCAGAATCGCCGTACCGCCCGTCACACGGGCGCATGCGCCCCGATCTGAGATGAGGATCACGGGTTTTCGGGTATCCTGCACAGCCTCCCTGACGGCGTCTTCGCGGCGGTCCACGCGGGAGGCGGAGCCTGACCACCAACCCAAGGGAGCCCTGGACCCTGGCGATGTATGGCTCGAGTGATCGAGCTCCGAAACGAGCGCAGGAGCGCGAGGCTCGTTGATCAAAGCACCTGGCTGGTTTGCTGACGGTACTCGTGTTGTCGTTTGTTCGGTCAAATTATTCTCGCGTCTCGTTCGCAGCTTGACGGCCCGTTCGTCCGCCTGCTAACCCGCCGCCTTTGGCGGCGTGACCCAAAGAGCTTCGAGCGATGCGGCGTGTAGCGCTAGATTCCCCCTCCGGGAAGACCCTGTGGGGCCCCCGAAATGAGAACCTGCATGCATGAATGAGAAAGCCTGTCGCATGTGCGATGGGAATGCAAGTACCACCTTGTGATCATACCGAACTATCGGAGGAAGGTGTTGTATAGAAACCTGCTTAGGTGCATAAGCGAATCCTTCAAACGGTGTTCGAGCAGAGAGGAATACGGTCGAAGGTAAGCTTAGGCGGACCACATCCAAAATTGTTGGCCATTCCGCCCAAAGTATAGCGTATCTCACACGAACGGATTCTTGCAAGGGGGTTATTTCTCTCGCTCGGCAGCTGACTCTCGATCCGACCACTTTCGATCTTCACCGCGTCCCGTGCGCGATTCCACTTCCGCAATCCAGCCGCGCTCGAGCTCTTCCGCGGGCACGCTCGAGAGATAGGGTTTGATGTCGAGTATCGGGCTTCCATCGAGCATGTCGACGCCGCGCACACGAAGCTCGTTTCCCTCGCGCGCGATCAAACGCACGACGGTCAAGCCAATAGGGTTGGGCCTGCGCGGCGAGCGCGTGGCGAAGACGCCGTGAGGTCGGTTGTCCGTCGGCGGGTTACCGATGAGCTCGAAGCTGTCGGATCGATCGAAAACCCATATGACGAAGAGGTGAGAAAACCCTTCGATATCGAGAAGTCCCTCTGCCATCTCGGCCGCGAGCTCGAGGGTTCCCTCACGCGTGTGTTTGGCGCCGATCCCTTTGGAGATCTGGGACGTTTCTTTGAAGGGCGTGCGCGCGTAGCCGATCGGCTCGAGCTTCCAACTTGTTTTGGTCATAAGAAACCCAATCGAACGGAGATTGCGAACATTACGGCCGCAATCATGAACCAGAAACCCGCGAGACCCCAGAGCCGCAGGCCGTGTGACGGTCTCATCGAAGGATCTTCGATGAGACGGGTCACACAATAATAATTGAGTCCGTAGAGAAGTGGGGCAACCGCGAGGCTCACTAGCCCGATGAGCTGCACCATGAGAACGGGGTTCGGGAAGATGTAGTTGGCAAAGATGGCGAAAGTGAAGATTGCCGCCATGAAAATCCAGTACCCAGGGTCCGCCTCGCGCTTCAAGGCCTCGTGGTCGGGAAAGAGCGTCTGAAGAAGCGTCGAGAACGTTCGAGGAAATCCGTCCATGACGGAATAGGTGGTCGAGAACATGGCAGCGAAGGCCGCGAGCATGAAGACAGGATACATCCAAGCTCCAAGCACTTCTGTGTAGATCTTCGAGAGCGTCACCGCGACATCGACGCCCGCCGGTGTCAGCCCGCGCGGCAGAAGCAAGTTGGCGCCGAGCGAGACGAACACGACCGCGAGAACGGCCGAGAGAATGTAGCCAACTTTGAGATCCACCGCGGCGAGGCGCAAGAGCCCTTTCTTGTCCTCCGTTAACTTTTTCCAATCGTCGAGCTGCTCGAGCGCCCACAGGGAATGCCAAATCGCGACGTTGACGCCCGTCGGCATGAGACCGAGTATCGCTGCGACGAGCACGAGCGAGCCCGCCGGGATCGAGGGTACGACCATTTGCGCGAGGTCCGAGAGACGGGGCGGCGCTGCGACAAACGCAACGACGCTGACGACGGCGAGAACGAGCATCGCGATCTTGCTGCCGAGCGCGAGCGCTGGGTATTTTCCCGCGCGGTGCAAGGCGATAATGGCGACGCCTATCGAGATGACCCACGTCGTGAGCGAGAATGTCCCGAAGCTCGCGACGAGGATGGCCGCGGTCACCGAAAGCATTCCGGCGAGAAGCGTCAACCCCTGCAGCACACCGTTGTAACGAGAAAGGCCCATACAGCCCAATTCTTCGGCCCGGGAACGCGCTGATAGCCGCGGATGAGCGACACGCCTGTCGCGATCGCGAAACGGGGTCCGAACTCGAAGGCCGGGTACTTGAACACGTGCGAAACGAGCACGAGCCAGATGAGCCCGTAGCCGAAGCGCGCGCCCGCGACCGGGCTCAGGATGAGATGGCTCGTGCCGATGGCCGTGGCGGCCATGATGATGCCCGGGCCGAGGCTTCGGAGAGTGCGGACGAAGCTCACGATAGGTTGTTCAGAATCGAGAGAGCCGTACCACTGAAGACGCGCTCTTTCTCGACTTCGGGAATGTTCAGCTTTTCGATCGATGTGACCGAGCGCCCGATAGACCCGAGCAAGTGCGGATAGTCGCTCCCCATCACCATGTGATCGACGCCCACGAGATTGCGGAGCATGTTCAGCGTATGCGGGCTGAAGGTCACCGTGTCGTAGTAGAGCTTCTTGAGATAGGTGCTCGGGAGCGCATCGATCTTCTCACTGCACTCGGCGAAATCGCGATAGCCGTTGTCGAGCCGCTCCATCAACCACGGGATCGCGCCGCCCGCATGGCCGATGATCCAGCGAATATCGGACAGCTCGCGAAACAGGCCGTCGAAGCACATCTCCGCGGTAGCGAGCGTCGTGTCGGAAGGAAAGCCCACGAGCGGGCCGAGCACGAAGCGGCGGTAGGGCTCGGGATTGGCCGGCAACATGGGATGGAGAAAGATGCAAAGGTTCCGCCGGTTCGCTTCCTCGAAGAAGGCCCTGTATTGCGGCGATGTGAGCGAGCGGCCTTGGATGTTGCTGATGAGAATAACGCCGTTCAGCTTCAACTTGTCGAGCGCTCGATGAAGCTCTTTGACGGCCTCGTCGGGATCGTCCATCGGGATCGAGGCAAAGCCTTTGAAGCGCTTCGGGTAGCGCGCGATGAGCTCGGCGTAGTCGTCGTTGACCATCCGCGCGACCTCGGGCTGCCGCTCCGCGGGCGCGAAGAAGACGTTCGGCGTCGAGAGCGACACGACTTCGACATCGATGCCGACGCGGTCCATGTCCTCGATCCTTTTTTCGGGATCGGTCATCGGCGGCGTGATCCCGAAAAAACGGGCGCCTCGCAGCTTGATGATCGTGCGTCCGGTCGGGTCCTTGTCGAACGTAAAATCGCTCGAGAGCTCACGGATCTTGTCGAAGAAGCTTTCCGGGTAGTAGTGCGTATGGAGATCGAATTTCACGCTCGTTTATCCTTCCTTACCACGGGCCCTTACCACGGCCTTGCCACGGTAACGTTGCTTTCTTGCCGAAATTCTCTTGCCATTGCCCGACAATGGACTCGAGCGTTTTCTTGGCGGCTGCGGGATCTTTGGGCCGGAAGCGAAAGTGCATCTCCTTCGCCGACGTGCGCCACGACTGCAGCACCTTGGCATGCGTGCCTGTTTCGGTATGGATGTTTTTTGCGTGAACGAGAAGACGTGACGGAAGCTCGGTCTTCGTTCGACTCGCGCGAATCTGCCCCTGCGATTCTACTCGTTGCAGGAGGGTGCGGTCGTCTTTGGAGAGGCCGTCCATCTGCCAGCGATCGCGCGCCATAGCGACCGACAACAGATCCCGCCAAAATCGCGCGTGCACGAAGGTTTGTTTGTTCAGAACGAGTGTCGTCAAAAGAACATCTTCATCGTCATCGAGCTTCTCGACGACGGCGTAGATCGCTTGCGCTTTCGGATGGGACCACCAGGACCCCTTTATCGCTTCCCCCGCGACGATTCCCCCGACACTCGGGAGCAGGCTGTCGGTCACAAGGAGAAGGCCGTGCTTCTCGAGCTCAGTTCGGACCCGCCGCAGGCTCACGGGCGCATCCTAACCGCGTCAACCTTGCTGCGTCCATTCGCTCGGCCGCTTTCATGTCTCCCCGAATTGGTATCATCGAGAACTTGGAAAATGGACCTTTCGCTGGTACCAATTTCGGCCTAGACTGAGCGCATGACGGACCAAGCCTTTTCACCGACGGAACGCTCCACGATCCATCGGCTCCCGAGCCGCGGATCTTACGACCGCAGGGAGATTTACGACATTCTCGATCAGGGCATCCTGGCTCACGTGGGCTTCACGACGGCTCGTGGTCCCGTCGTCATCCCGATGGGCTACGCCCGGCGCGGGGACACGATTCTGCTGCACGGCTCGGCGAAAAGCCGCCTTTTGAACGAGCTAACGAAAGGCACGGACGTCTGCATCACGCTTACCTTGCTCGACGGCCTCGTTCTCGCGCGCTCGACCTTTCACCACTCGGTGAACTATCGCTCCGTCGTCGTGTTCGGCCGCTCCTCGGCCATCGAGGACCCCACGGAGAAAAACGCCGCGCTCGAGCATCTCGTCGAGCACCTCGTACCCGGCCGAGGTGCCGAGGCGCGCGGTGCTTCCGAAGGCGAGCTGGCGGCGACGCTCGTTGTCGAAGTCCCCATTGCCGAAGCTTCGGCTAAGGTGCGCACAGGTCCGCCGGTCGACGAAACGAAGGATCTCGAGATAGACATCTGGGCGGGAGTGCTCCCTCTTCGATTCGAGACGGGCGAGCCCATCGCGGACGAGTACACGCCCAAGGACAAACCCGTGCCGAGTTACGTGCGCGACTATCCGCAAGGGCGCGCGTGACGGCCGAGCTCGAGTGCCTGCGTGCGACGCCGGATATTTTGCGACGCCTCGTCCAGGTGGCGGCATGCGACCAACTTCTCTGGGAACCGGCTGACGATCGATGGTCCATTTGCGAGGTGCTGAATCACTTGATCGACGTCGAGAAGCTGAATCTCGGCCTCCGCGTGCACCCCTAGAACCATGCTGGTGACTCTCGACACCGGTGCGCCACTCTACCTTCAGGTCTACCGAGCGTTTCGGGACGCGATCCTCCGAGGACGTCTCGCGCCGGGCGCGCGGCTTCCTTCGTCGCGTGCGGAAGCGCTGCTTCTCGGCATCTCGCGCAACGTCGTGCTCCAAGCCTACGAGCAGCTGAGCGCGGAAGGCTATCTCACCGGCTCCGTCGGCTCGGGGACCTATGTCGCCCGTGATCTTCCGGAAGAGCGCGTTGCCGCCAAAGCTCATAGCGCGGCTCCGCTCTCGAGCTATACGCGCCGAGCGCGAGAAAAAAAGGCTCCGGCGCGGGCCCCGCTTCCCTACGATTTCGTCTATGGCCTATCGCCTCCGGATGAGACCACCATTCGCCAATGGCAGCGCTGGATTCGCAAAGCGAGCGAAAAGCTGCCTCTCGATTACGGTCCCACGCAAGGCGAGCCGAGGCTCCGAGAAGCGATTGCGTCTTATCTTTTCCGGAACCGAGGCGTTGCATGCTCCGCCGCCGAAGTCCTCATCGTCAGCGGCTCGCAACAAGCGCTGAGTCTCGCCTCCCGCGTCCTCTTCGAGCCCGGCGATCCGGTTGCGATCGAAGATCCGGCCTATCAAGGCGCGCGCAAGATCTTCGAAGCGGACGGCCTGCAATTGATCCCGCACGTGGTGGACGAAGACGGTCTCGACCCGGCCGGCCTCGAGGCGGACTTGAGAGGCGTCTACGTAACGCCTTCCCATCAGTTCCCAACGGGCGCGACGATGCCGCTCGCACGCCGGCTGAAGCTGCTTGCCTGGGCCGAAGCTCATGACAGCTTCGTGCTCGAGGATGATTACGATAGCGAATATCGCTACCAAGGCCGTCCCCTCGAGGCGATCCAAAGCTTGGACGGCGCCGGGCGCATCATCTATATAGGGACATTCTCGAAGGTGCTCTTTCCCGCGCTACGTCTAGGATTTCTCGTGCTGCCTCGGGCGCTCGTCCCTGCCTTCACGCGAGCGAAGTGGCTCGCGGACCGGCACGCGCCCTCGCTCGAGCAAAGCGCTCTCGCCGAGTTTCTCGAATCTGGAGAGTTCGAACAGCACCTGCGCCGCACCCGAACGAGAAACGCGCGGCGCCGAGCCGCACTCCTCGAAGCACTCGAGCGCTACCTCGGCGACCGCTTCCAAGTTTCGGGCTCGAACGCGGGCATCCATGTCCTCGTGTGGCTTTGTGGTTTCGACGAGCGCGCGCTCTCGAAGCTTACTCAACGGGCGGCGGAGGACGGGGTGGGCCTCTACTCGGCCGCGCCCTACTATGCGACGCCCAAGAAAGCACGCGCGGCACTTTTGTTCGGCTATGGCAGCTTGGACGTCGGACAGATCGAAGAAGGCGTGCGCCGCTTCGCGAGCTACGTCCGTTGATACTTGCGCCGCCAGGCTGTGATGAGCGCTCGAGTAGCTACGGCTACTCCAAGTAAAGAGTATCGGGGGGGAGATGCCCATCGATGCAGGACAGATCCAGCCCATCGAGATCCACGTATATAGCTGTGTTGGCCAGGCCGGCAAACGCACGACGTGTATCGAAATCGAAGGGAAGGATTTGTACGAGCCAACTCGGCAGGGAATTGACCCATGCTGAGTCAAACTGACTACTCTCCGGGTTGCTGACGTAGCAGTAAGTTAGAACGCTGTCCTGAGCGCAAGTGGGCGGAATCTCGTCCGTCCGGCCGAAAGGCTGGTAGCTTCTTCGGTAGCCGCTTTTAACGTAAGAGTCTGCACGAGCGAGATCGCCTCCCAAGAACTCAGGTGCGTCGTCCGGATAGTTCGGTATGGCGATGGGCGTGCCGTCCCACCGTGTCAGGTCAGTGAGGTGGGCTGGGAAGAACCCGCAATTCTCGGAAGCGTAGGTCATCAACCCGCTTATGACCGAACGTGTGTCCCCAATTGTTTGCGCCTCCCTCGCGGCTGGACGCCCGCCGGGTAGCAGGGAGTCAATGGCAGCAAGAGACACAGCCAACACGGCGACGACGCCCAAGAACCAACCCAGCTTAGTCATGTTACGTCTTCGTTTGATTCGCACTCGCAGTTCGACATAGCTCGCTCCCGCGGAGACCTCTCCCCGCCATCAGTTTCTTTGCACGTTTCGAGTAGCGCAACAAACGTGCCATGGTGCGACTTCGCGTCGCTTCGTCATGCGCTTAGGGAGTACGTGGTCCACCATCACCACGAGAGGAATCATCAAGGCAGGAACAATTTGTTGTTGTTTCCCTGTGACGGCCAGACGAACACGGCAGACGGAGCGATTCGCTGTCGCGCAAGGCTCGGCGGGCTGCTGAAATTCTACTACCGCAAGGCCGCATGAGTATTCTGACTACGGGGTTGATCGGAAGCGTCAGCACCAAACTATCCATAAAGGGTAATTTTTAGCGCCCCGGCCGCGCTGGCGTCGCACGACTTACTTCGGACTCCGAAAGGCTAGACCGATGGCCGTGTTTCACAAGAGCTTTTGAATTAGCTCGGGCGTGAGTTGCTCGAGGTCGCTTTGTCGATCGACGAACGGTTGCAGGTCTTTCAACACATGGTCCCAGTCCAACTCACCGAGCCGCTCACTCACAGCGTGTCGCCACGCGCTCGGTTGGATGTTGGTGTGCTTCGTTTGACGGAGCGCATTTTCGAGCAAAGGCAAGTTTGGTGCGAGCCCACGCTTCTCAGTGAGGTACCACACCAGATCGAACCAGTCCCGGCCTTTCTCGAATGGACGGGCGAGAAGCGCATGGATCTTACCGGCGAAGAGTGACGGGAGGTCGTAATGCACCAGGGCGATGGGGAAAAACTGTTGAACGAGCGTTGTTTCGCTGCTCGCGCCCTCGGGCGGCTTCGTATCGATCTCGACCTTGATGGTGAGCGCGGTTCGAGGGTCGGCTGACCAGCCAATGAGCTTTGGCAGGCCTTCGAAGCGTAAGAAAGCGTTTTTCACGGTTCGCTCTGTACTGGTCCTGGCGGTTACGGTATAACCCGCGAGGTCGAGATCACGTTTCAGTTTCCGAAACAGTCGGTCGACATCAAAAAGCTCTGTTTGAGAGAAGTCGAGATCTTCCGAGAAACGGGAGAGCTGGTAGAGGAGCCGTAACGCAGTACCTCCAATAAATGCGAGGTGGCGGTTCGCTCCCGCTTCGTGCATCAGGCGGAGGATGTAGACCTGTAGGTACTCGCGCGCGCGGTTGCGCCGCCCGTCGGCTGGCAACCCGGAAACGACTTGGAGCAAGTGATCCCTCATGACAATATCGCGGTCATGCTTCGTTCGCGTTCAGCGAGAGTGCGGATTCGCTTCGCCGCTCGTTGAAGGCGCGGTCTGCCGGCCTGGGACATCTCGGTGAGAAGTGCGATATCGAGCCTCTCGAGATCTTGCAGTCGCAGTTCTTCGAGTCGCTCGAATGTCATCTCTCCCTTGGAAAGATGAACCCAATCGAGAAGCGCCTTTTCTGGAACCGCGACGAGGACTTCATCGTCACCAAGGGGCATAGCGCGGTACCCGAAAAACCACTTGGGATTGATGTGCCGGTATTGGAAGTCTCCGACGTTGGTCTGATAGCTCACTGGTCGAGACGTGGTCACCGACTGGATGAGAGGGACACGTTCTGGGATGAGTCCATGGATCGACAATGCACGCTCGAGGCTGACGTAGGAGGGCGTGACCAGTAGATTAGCGATCGAGTCCAAACTATGTTCGCGATGGCGATAAGGTTTCGCGAGCATGTAGATTCCCTTGCGAAGCAGGATCAATTTGCCCGCGCGCGCCCAGCGGTGAAGCTGCACCGAGAGCGCTTTGGGCTCACCACCGAGGACTCCGAGCGTCGAAACATCGATGACCGGTAGCTCGGCCGCAAACTTGAGCAATTCGACAAAAGTCATAACCTATTATTATCATAATTGTATATATGTTGCGATAATCTTCTTGCTTCTGGCCCTTCTCGGAGTGACTTCGGCTCGCGCACTCATCGCGACCGGAGCACAGCGCGGCGGAGCCGCAACCAATTGTCCGCCGCGAGCATTCAGCGGCCAGCGTTCAGCGGTCAGTTCGTGGGTCGAGTTGCTTCGCGTCTCGTCTTCGCCGTCGTACCCCGTAGGACCAAAATATTCGAACGACAATCAGGTCAGCAAGTTCGGCGGACCCCGCGGGCCGGTTGAATCCGCCCTTCCTGTCGGATAGGTATTCCAGTTCTTCGGAAGGAGTCGCGATGGACTGGAAGACCATGCTGGCCTATGTCTCAGGATCCGTGGATGAGGAGCTGCTCCTGCGGAACGAGTATCTTGTGGCCGAGAATCGAATTCTTCGAAATCAGATCCAGGGTCGTTGCGCCTGACGGATGGCGAAGGACACTGGCCGAGATCGGAAAACAACTCGGCAAGCGAGCGCTCGACGAGGTAGCGAGCATCGTGAAGCCCGAGACGATCCTGGACTGGCACCGGAGGCTTGTTGCGAAGAAGTTCGACGGCTCTAAGAACCGTCAATATCCAGGGCGGCCGCGGGTCGACGCGGACATCGAAGAGCTAGTGGTGCGTCTTGCCAAGGAGAACAAGTCCTGGGGTTACGACCGCATTGGCTACGTCAGTTGATACTTGTGCGCCCGAGTCTTTTGTTCGTCACTTTTCAGGAGTTTCTGGTAGGTTTCGGCACCGATCGCGTTCTCGCTATAGCCTTCAATGCGCGCGCTCCGCTTGAGCTCGGCGAGACCGCGATCGGCGGCCCCGAGCGCGAGCTGCAGCGCGTGTGCGGCGTAGACGGCGAGAGCGATCTTCTGGTGTTTCAGGACGTCGAGCGGCGTATCGCGAACGGTCGTCATCAGAGGTTTCTGCACGGCCTCGCCGGCGCGCGGGCAATCCTCGAGGCTCATGCCCGCGAAGAAGAGCATGTCCGCGCCGGCTTCGGCGTAGGCGACGCCTCGCTCGATGGCGGCTTCCGCGGACTCGCCGACGGAGACAGAGTCGCCGCGTGCGAGCACGATCGTGTCGCCCCGTCGAGCGTCGACCGCGGCTTTGACCTTGTCCGCCATCGCGCTCGTGGGAACGAGCTCGCCTTCACCGCCGACATGCTTCACTTGGACATGGTCCTCGATCATGACCGCTGCAATCCCAGCGCGCTCGAAGCCTTGCATCGCGCGGTAGACGTTCAAAGGGCTTCCGTCGCCGTCATCCGCATCCGCGAGAACGGGGATGTTGACCGCTCCAGCGATGCGCGCGGTGAGCTCGATAAGCTCCGTGATACTCACGAGCCCGTAATCCGGAACGCCGTACATCGATGCCGAGCAAGCGCTTCCGCCCACGACCATCGCTTCGAAGCCGTGCAGCTCGATGAGTCTCGCCGACAGGACGTCGTAACCGCCCGGACACATCAAAGGCTCGGAGCGGGAGACGAGCGAGCGCATCCGCGCGCCCGCGGTCTCGACTGCTGAGCTCGTTTGCACCAGAGCGCCACCTGCGGCCACGCCGAGCGCTTTGACGAAACCACGACGTTCTGGATTCTTCGGTCCATTCATGGGGAACCTCTCTCATGCCCTTAGGAGTCGCTCGCACAGCGAAAGCCGATCGTGCTCGTGCGCGTCGCTGGATCCGTGAAGTTGCGATAGAAGACCGAGAGCAGCCGTTCGTCGACATCGCCCCAACTCCCACCCCGATAGATCTTGTAAGGAGCGTCTTTCGGCCCGCGAGGATTTTTGCGCGGGCTCACGGAATAGTAATAGAGCTCGTAGCCATCGGCGACCCACTCCCAGACGTTTCCCACCATGTCGTAGGCGCCGTAGCCGTTCGGCGGATAGTAGCTGACGTCGATGGGGCCTTTGGGATGGCCGTAATGCGCGAGCCGGATGGGCTTCGCGTCTTCCTCAGTGTCGGCGTCTTCGTCGGGCACATCGTCGAGCGCATTGCTCGATGGGTGGGACAATTTCGCGTACCCGCCGCGCGCCGCCTTCTCCCACTCGGCTTCCGTCGGAAGGCGCTTTCGCGCCCACGCACAATAGGCGGCCGCGTCGTCCCAGCTCACGTTATAGACAGGCATGCGCGGTTTTTCTTCGGGAACGTTTCCCTTGCGCCAATGAAAGGGCGCGCGGTGTTTCGTATCCTCGACGAAACGCGCGTAATTACCGTTGGTTACTTCGTAGCGATCGATGAGAAAGGCGTCGAGGTAGACGAGATGCATTGGGCGGTCGTCCATCCGATCGCGGGTCTGCCAACCGATCTCGTCGATGAGCCACATATGATACCGACCCATCCAGAAATCACCGGCGGGAATCGAGACCATGTCGGAGGACGGCATCGAGACGGACACCGCCAGTACCAAGGTGAGCAGCGCTTCTTAGACGAACAACTCCGCAATCTCGTCGTCGAACATCATCTCCGATCCTCCAAGCGCCACCGTGTCCACGTAGCGGTACTCCCACCCCGAAGGCGTGTTCTTGACGGACTTTCTCCAGTCGATGCCCAGAGCGGAATAGATCGTCGCGACGATGCTGTCCATGAAGGGCTGTCCCTCGTGCTGCCAGCCATAGTCGATGCATTCGCCGCCGTCCTCGTTCGTCGCGCCAATGATGCGTCCGCCCACGACCCCGCCTCCCGCGAAGAGCGACGTGTAGGCCTGCCGCCAATGATCGCGGCCCGCGACGGGATTCATCTCGGGCGTGCGTCCGAACTCGCTCGTCGTGACGATGAGGGTCTCGTCGAGCATCGTTTTCCCGGAGGCGGTTCCTGGTCTCGCTTCCAGGTCTTGCAGCAAGCTCACGAGGCCTTTATCGAACCGTGGGCAGGTCGTGTAGTGATTCCACTTCTTCTTGCGATCGAAGATGCCCGAGTGATGATCCCAATGGTCGCCGTCGTAGATATAGATGAAACGCGTACCTGCATCGGCATCGAGAATATTGCGGGCGAGGATGCAGCCGAGACCGAACTCATCGCTTCCGTAGCGCGTTTTGTCCTCCTCTGTCGCCTCGAAGATCGTCGGCCAGCGCGCGTCGTTCAAAATGTCATAGGCGCCCCGGTAGAACTCGCGATAGTCCGAAGCTTTCGAGCCCATCGAAAGGCGCTCCGTCTCGGAAGCGTCGACGAGCGCGTTCAAGAGCCGAAAACGCTCCTCTAGAAGCTCCTTGCTCCCTTGTGTGTCGCCGGCAAACGATTCGAACACGGTTGTGGGGTCGAGATCGAGTCCCGTGAACCGCGTCGGCAGAAAGCCTGCGCCGATCGAGCCCGCGCGCGCGCGTGTGAGCTGCGTCGACATGAAGGTCGGAAACGTGTCCGTTTCACGCCTTTGGGCTTCGAGCTCGTAAGAGATGATGCTGCCGAAGCTCGGGATCTCGCGAGCGATGGCGACGTTGAGCGCGCGGCCCGTCTGGGTATGGTACTGCCCGTTGAAATGGATGAGCTCGGGAGCGCGCATCGAACGCACGAGCACGACTTTGTCCATTTCTTTGTGGAGCTCCGGAAAGAGTGTGCGCGATATGGCGAGGTCGCTCTTGAGCTGCACCATATCGAGGTCTTTGGGTGTATAGCGGGTTTCTTTGAAATCCCAGCAGTCCATCGGGCTAATGGCGCCGCCCATCTCGATGAAGATGCAGTTTCGCGCCGTGCCTCTCGGTTCGCTATTCCCGTTCGCGTGGATCTCGATCGGCCACACGAGATGATCGAGACTGGTGCCCGCGAGCGCGAGCCCACCCCAGCGGAGCACCTCTCGACGCGTCGGCAGTATGTCCTTTACGCGAGCCATGGCGTCCTCCCGGTCATTAGGTCATCAATTAGTGGTTCAAGAGAAATTCGGGCGAGTTCAAGAGCGCCCATTGCAAGTTCGACGCGCCGGCCGCGCGGTCCTGTGAGACCGCTTTCAATGCGACTTCACTTTCGCCGTCGCTCGGCCAGCGCGCGAGCGTCGCGAGATAGAGCTCTTCGATGAGCTCGTCGTTGGTCGCGTCCGAATTGACGAGCCGATCGACTCGCGAGTCTTCTTCGGCGGCGACGCGGCGGCCCACGACGCTCGACTGCATCATGAGCATCACTTGCAAGGTGGAGACTTTGTTGCCGACCGGCATCGGCGTCATGCGGTTGGTCTGAGAAAATGTGAGCAAGAGCGCGTTGATCTCAGCCCCTTCACCTCTTCCGCGTCGGGCGCCCAGATCGGACGGCGCGGCCAGCTGTTTGACCCGCGTAGCGGTTGTGCCTGAGAACGGATACTCCCCCGGACGTCCCGTCACGCGTGCGATCGTATCCACGAGCTCCGGGCCGGTGAGCACCCGGACGAATTTGCGCGGAGTAAGGCAGGTAGTCGTCCTTCCACTCGGCGGGGTATCGCGAGTCGAGCTGATAGGCGCTCGAGCGGAAGATCGTTTTCATGAGGTGGTGGATGCTGTAGCCGCTCTCGCGAAAGTCCGCCGCGAGCGCTTCGAGAAGCTCCGGGTTCGTCGGCTGGATCGTCCATGGCGCCTCGGGCGGATTGTCGGGGTCGATCCGGTCGAGGTCGAACGCGTTATAGGGCTCGACGAACGCCGCGGTCATGAGCTTTCCCCAAATCAAATGGGTGTGGCTCTTTTGGAACCGCGAGAATCGCCCATTTTCTCAGTGATCTAACCGTCCAACGGTCACTCGTCGTGAGGTTGGTCAGAGGATAACGGAATTTACTCTGGTTGTGGACCCTGAGCGGTGTCACTTTTTGCTGGACATTCGTCCCGGCGTTCGCTACGGTAGTTGTGGCAAGTAGGAAATGGGTACGAGCGGAGCGAATTTCAGCGGCAGGCGATTCAGTTCATCGGAGCTGAGCTTGATCCAGGAATTGGTCGAGAGCTGTGGCGGTCTGAGCCGGATGGAACTGGCGCGAACGGTGTGCGAGTTGCTGGATTGGAAGAGGCCGACCGGAAAGTTGAAAGCGCGGGAGTGCCGGGAGTTTCTCGAGCGGCTGGAAGGCGAAGGTCGCCTGGAGCTTCCGGACAAACGCCCGGGTAAGCCGGTCGGGACACGAACCCGAATACCGCAAACCGAGCGTGGCGAGCCGTCTGAGCCGTTGGAGGGAGAGCTGAGCGAGATTCAGCCTGTGGTGTTGGAAGTGGTGCGGAGTGACGAGCAGCGTCTTTTGTTCCGGGAGCTGGTGGACCGGCATCACTACTTGGGCCACGCGGTTCCCTTTGGCGCTCATCTGCGCTATCTGGTGTACGCATCGGCGCCGGCACGGGTGGTGGGCTGTGTGCAGTTGTCGAGTCCGGCGTGGAGGATGGCGGCACGAGATTTGTGGATTGGATGGGACGATGCCACGCGCGGGCGGAACCTGCAGCGAGTGGTTAACAACAGCCGCTTTCTGATCCTTCCCTGGGTGCGGGTGCAAAACCTCGCGAGCAGGGTGCTATCCCTGATGGCGCGACAGCTTCCATGCGAGTGGCACAGCCGCTATGGGGTGGAGCCCTTGCTGTTGGAGACCTTGGTGGATCACAGCCGCTACCGCGGCACCTGCTACCGGGCTGCGAACTGGATCGAGCTTGGAGTGACGACGGGGCGGGGGCGGATGGACCGCGAGCACCGTCGTCACGGCGCAAGCTCGAAAACGGTGCTGGTCTTGCCTCTGGTGAAGGACCCTCGCCGGGTGTTGCGGGAGAGCTGAGAGATGGCACTTTCTGCGTTCGAACTGTGCGAAGAGACGTTCGGGATGTCGAGGGACGATCTCGAGTCGATCATCGCGTTTCTACGTTCTGCCGAATCGAGGCAGATGAGCCACAGCGACGTGGAGAAGCTGGTGCGCGAGAGGAGCTACGAGCTTTCGCGTAAGTTGTTCCAGGCCCATGTCGACTCGCGCGGTCCCGGCGAGGCGGCGGCTCCGGTCCGAGGTGCGGATGGAGTGGAAAGGGACCAGGAGCGAATCCACGAGCGCGGCCTGACGACGATCTTCGGGGAAATCCGTGTCAAACGTTTCGGTTATGGAGCCGAAGGTGCAGATAGCCTGCATCCGTTGGATGCCGAGCTGAACCTCCCCCGTGAGCGTTACTCGTTCGAGCTGAGGCGGACGGCGGCAGTAGAGGTGTCAAAGGGAGCGTTCGACGAGGCGGTGGCGAGCCTTGGCCGCCACACTGGGGCGAAGGTTGGAAAGCGCCAAGTGGAGGAGCTGGCGGGTCGTGCGGCAGAGGACTTCGACGCCTTCTATGGGCAGCGCGCTCCACCGGCAGGCGATCGCAGCGCCTCGGTGCTGGCGATCACGGCGGACGGCAAGGGCGTTGTGATGCTACGCAAAGACCTGCGTGAAGCCACCAAGAAGGCGGCCGAGAAAGGCTCGCGGCGACTAGGCAAGCGGCTGACCAAGGGAGAGAAGCGGAACCGAAAGCGGATGGCCACGGTCGCGGCCGTTTATACGGTGGAGCCCTTCGTGCGCCAACCAGAAGACGTGGTTCGTGTGCTGGCACCAAGCGACGAGCGAGAGAAAGACAAACGGCCTCGCCCCCAAGACAAGCGTGTCTGGGCGAGCCTAGCCAAAGAGCCCGAGGAGGTTCTCGAAGAGGCGTTCGCGGAAGCCGAACGACGAGATCCCTCACACCGCAAGAGTTGGGTCGCCTTGGTCGACGGCAACGCCACCCAACTGAAGATCCTGCACAAGCTGGCTGGCCAGCACCATGTCGAACTCACCATCGTGCTCGACTTCATCCATGTCTGTGAGTACGTGTGGAAGGCTTCGCTAGGCTTCTACGAGGAGACCGAGCCCGCCCGCCAAGTGTGGGTCCAAGAGCGGTTGCTTCGCATCCTGCGCGGTGAGGCCTGCCTGGTGGCGGCGGGGATAAGACGTAGCGCCACCCGACGAAAGCTGACGCCCGACAATCGGGAGAATGTGGATCAGTGTGCTGACTATCTGCTCAATCACGCCTCTTATCTGCACTACGACGAGTGCCTCGCCGCTGGATTCCCGATCGCTACCGGCGTGATCGAAGGCGCCTGCCGCCACCTGGTCTCGGACCGCATGGACCTCACCGGAGCGCGTTGGTCCCTCGCTGGCGCCGAAGCCGTGCTGCGGCTTCGCGCTCTCCGCTCCAGCGGAGACTTCGATGAGTACTGGCGCTTCCACGAGCAGTGCGAGTACGAGCGCAACCACGCCTCGCGCTACGCCGACGGCAAGGTCGTCCCCGTCAAAGGCCGCCACCTCAAGCGCGTCAAGTGAGATGAGCCCTTACCACTATGAGACATGCCAAACTCACCGTTCCAAAAGAGCCGCACCCAAATCAAATTGACGGTCGCGCGTGCGAATTGCGGATGCGAGGTGATCATGCGCGCGAGCGCGGCGCGCTCGTTCTCGCCCGGCTTCGGCTTTTCGCCGGTCAACAAGAAGGCGGGCTCGTAGCTCTCGCCGTCGAGGCGTGGAAAGCGGTTCTCGGAGAGCGTGAAGAACGGGGCATCGTCCGCGGTGTCGTAGCCTTTGGCAAGATCGTCCACGACGAGATCGACGACGACGTTCTTGGACCGGTCGTCCCACGTCGTAATCATGCGGGTCTTCCCGAAGAAAGCCGAATGGCGATAGAAATCCGCGCGCGTCTTTTTCGTGAGCCAAGAGTTCAGTGGCTCGAGATGGGCCTCGCCGTCGTGGCAGGAAATGCAGGACGTGGTGATGCCGAGAAAAATGCGCGACGTGTCGACGTTGAATTGATCGATTGAGTCGAGCCGGTTGAGGATCCCGTAATCCTCGTTGCTCATGACGATGCGGCTCTTCGCTTGATGTGAGCCGACAAGAAAGCAAGCGCGGGGATAGTGCCGTGGGCTTTCGAGACGCCGGTCAGAAGATCGTGGACGACCTCGTCGTAAGGCCGGTCGAGTTGGAGCCACTCCTTGACCCAGAACTGAAACGAGTTTTTGACCGGACCGACTTGTGAGGCGAGGCGGAAAAGATCGCCCCAGAACCACGCCCATTGCTCGGCGAACGCTTCGGTGCCCACCAAGGAATCGATGAGCTCGACGCGCTTTTGGGGAGTGTCGTCCGAGACGAACGCGCGGATCGTGTCGGGTTCGGGTGGGAGACCGACGGCGTCGAGATAGACGCGCCGAATAAACTCGGTGTCCGAGGCGAGTCCGGCATGAGGGATGCTCCGTTCAGCCATTTGCCGGAAGAGAATCGCGTCGATGACGCCTCGTCGAGGCACCTCGGCGCCGGGCGCCGTCGCCGGCAGATCACGCATCACGGCTTCGGTAAAATGGGCGCTCTCCCTGCCGCGATTGACGGATTCGAGCAGCGTGCGGTGCGCCTCGTCGCCGAGCTTGGAGACCTTCTTATCCTCATCCGCTGTCGCAAGACAAGGGACAACAACGAGCAATAGGTAAAGAAACAGGCCGCGCATCGAGACCTCCCTCAGGAGCGTCGACTATCGTACCGCTGCCAGCGTCACTTCTCAACCCCCGCTCGGGGAGGCCTTCAGGAGCTACTGGACGGGTGCCACTTCCCCCGTCGCGAAGTAAAAGCGCGCACGACGGATCTTGCCATCGGCGAGTTGGAAGAACGCCGCGCCAGGGACCATTACTCTCGTCCCGTCCTCTCGTCGGGTGTAAGCGGCTACATATTCGACGGCGACGCTCGCGCCACCCCAGGGCCCGCCGGCGCGGTGAAACAGCGACAGCGACTGCTCCCGAGCCGTCACCACCTCGATGCGGAACCGTGGGCTTTCATAGTTGGCGGCGAAATCACGCGCCATTTTGCGGATGTTCTCGTGCCCGGCGAAGGTGACCGTCCCGAGTTGGTGGCTTTCGGGCCCCGTGATGTGAAGAGCGTCCGGTTGGTAGAGCGCTACGAGCGCGTCGACGCTCTCCTCCGACTCGTCGAGCGCGTTTATGCGCTCGAACCACGCGCTCACGACGTCGTTCTCGCTGTTTGGGGCCTGCAAGAATGAAGCGGCCGCGAGCACGGCAACCGACAAGAAGAATCTACGCACCGGGCCGCTTCTTCCACGCACGATCGAACTTGCGCCGCTTGATAAACGACTTCTGCGTACCGATACCGGTCGTCGAGATCGCGGCGTAAAGGTTCGCTCGCGCGACCGCTTCGCGCTCGCGAAGCCCTTCGCCTAGGAATACGGCGAAGCTTCCGATGAACGCGTCGCCGGCCCCGGTGGAGTCGACCGATTTCACCGCAAAGGGAGGCACGAGGTCGATGCCGTCCTTCGACGCGAGAAGCGCGCCGCGTTCACCGAGCGTAAGGATGATGCGCTTCAAGCCTCTCGAGAGCAGGTGCTCGGCGCACTTCTTGGCATCGTCCACCGTCTTGACGGCCTTACCCGTGATCGTCTCCGCTTCGCTCTCATTGGGAATGAAGTAATCGACGCTCTGAATCTTTGCGACGTCGACCTTCATCGCGGGCGCCGGGTTGAGCAGCACGGGAACGTTGTACTTTTTTGCGAGCTTGACGGTGTGGTAAATCGTCTCGAGCGGAATCTCGAACTGCAGGACGATCATGTCCGCTTTTTTGAGAAGCGATGCCGCTTTGCCGACCGCTTTCGGCGTGAGCTTGTCGTTGGCGCCCTTCACAACAAGGATGCGGTTCTGCCCGTTAGCTTCGACGAAAATGGGCGCGACGCCGGTCGATACATTCTTCACCATCTTGACGTGCTTGGCGCCGATACCGAGTTCTTTGAAGTTGCGAATGCTGGCGGGGCCGAACAAATCGTCCCCCACGCGCGCGACCATGTGCGCCTCCCCCCCGCAATAGGCGGCGGCGACGGCCTGGTTCGCGCCTTTGCCGCCAAAGCCGAGATCGAAGCTCTTGCCGAAAATCGTCTCGCCGGGCTTTGGGAACTGATCGGTAAACGTCGTGAGGTCGACGTTCGCGCTGCCAACGACGACGATACGGGCTTTCTTGTTAGCCATCATCCCACCTCATCGCCTAAAAGGCGTTGGCGATGACGGCGATGGCGCCGGCGTAAAAAACGAACATCGCCGCCAAGTACATCTTGGCCTTGCTCGACGCGCCTTCGAACTCGTTCCAAACGAAAACGCCCCAGAGAGCCGCCACCATTGGAGCGCTCTGCCCCATCGCGTAGGCAACAGCGAACCCGGCTTCGCGCCCGGCGATGAGATTGGCGGCGGTGCCGATACTCCAGATGAAACCACCCGTCAGCCCCAGCACGTGCCAGCTCGGTTTGCCTTGCAAATAACCTTCGAACGACACGGGCTCGCCGCTGAGCGGTTTTTGCATGAAATAGACGTTGAAGAAGAACGTCGAAACGAGGGTCGCGAAGGTGAAGACGACGATGCTCGTATAAGGCGTGAGCTGCCCGGTGCCGTCGGCCATCGACGCGGCCGTGAGCGGCGACCAGCTTCCCATGAGAATCCCGGAGACGATCGAGATCCAAAGCCCTTTTTTTGTGACTTGGACCTTCCCCCCGGACAGCTCTTTGTAGGCGAGGCTATCAGAGAGGATGGCAACGACCGCGAGCGCGACCCCGGCAAAGAGCATGGCGGGATTACCCGTTTGATCGACGAAGTAGGTCAAAACGGTGCCGATGACGAGCGCCGCGCCGATGGCCACGGGAAAAGCGACGGCCATCCCCGCGATGGCGATGGCCCCCACGAGCAAGATGTTCGCGAGATTGAAAATCGTTCCCGCGAGCATCGCGTAACCGATACGCGGCCCCGTAGCCTGCGTAAGGTTGTTGAAAAATGCATCTTCCTCGCCGTGCCAGCTCCCGAGCGTCATGGCGAGAATGAGCGCCATGATAAAACGCCGAGCGCGTAATCCCAATAAAAAAGTTCGAAACGAACCTTCCCCGCAAGCTTGAACGTATTGGCCCAAGACCCCCAACAGGCCATGCAGAGGATCATGAGAAGAAGTGCGAATAGGTACGACTGAGGAACAAACATCGTAGAATGAGGCGCGAATGTAACATGAGAAGCGCGCCGTCGCACTAGAGACGTCCTGAATGCTGCATGCTGAAAAACCCCATCATCATTGATTGCGATCCGGGCCAGGACGACGCCGTCAACATCCTGCTCGCGCTTGCCGCTCCGGAAGAGCTCGACATTCTCGGGATCACTACGGTTGCGGGCAACGTGCCTCTCGAGAAGACAGAGCGTAACGCGCGCATTATGTGCGAGCTTGGTGGCAGAACCGACATTCCCGTCTTTGCCGGCTGTGCGGCGCCCATGAAGCGTCCGCTCGTCACGGCGGAATACGTTCACGGGCGCGAAGGTATCGACGGGGCTGACGTCTACGAGCCAAAGATGCCGCTGCAGTCGAAGCACGCCATCGACTTCATCATCGACACGCTCATGGCGGTTGATGACGACTCGGTAACACTCGTCCCCACCGCTCCGCTCACGAACGTCGGGACGGCCCTGGAAAAGGAGCCGAGAATCGTGTCCAAGATCCGTGAGATCGTAATGATGGGCGGCGCCTTTCGAGAAGGTGGAAACGTCACGCCTTCAGCGGAGTTCAATGTCTATGTCGATCCGCACGCCGCCAAGATCGTGATCGAGTGCGGTCGTCCCCTTGTCGTCCTACCGCTCAACGTGACCCATCAAGTCCTCGCGACGCCGCCGCGCGTGGCGGCCATCAGCGCTCTCGGAACGAAAGTCGCGCGCAACGTGCAGGGTATGCTCGAGTACTTCAACCGCTACGATGTCGAAAAATATGGTGTGGAAGGCGGGCCTCTCCACGACCCGTGCACGGTGGCCTACCTACTCGAGCCCGAGCTCTTTCGAGGCAAGCGCGTGAACGTGGCCGTGGAGACGGAATCGGAGCTCACGATGGGGGAGACCGTCGTCGACTTCTGGGGCGTCACCGAACGCGAGCCCAACGCGATGTGGATGCACGACGCCGACGCCGACGGCTTCTTCCGGTTGTTGACGGACCGGCTCGCGACTTTTCGTGATTAGTGCTCGCTCGGCATGTTACTTCCCACCACTTAGTAGAACGTAGTTCCGTTCGGGCCGGCGACGTCCTCGAAGAAACTGCGACCTGCGGAATCGGATTCCAATCAGGTCCGTCCGCGCACAAGCCGAGATACACGGAAACCGCGACACTACGTGGGGTTGTTGGTTCTATCGGGCGTGCTGACGCTGCTCGGGAACCCTTTGAGGCGCCGGTTCCAACGTGTCGTCCTCGCACTCATCGAGATGCGTGAACGGGACCGGCTCGCCATAGAGAAAGCCTTGGGCGAGTGTGAAGCCCATCATCGTGCAAGCGCCCGATTCCAGCTCCGTCTCGACGCCTTCGGCAATGGGTTGCGCGCCTAGCTCGCGCGCGGCCGCCATCAACATCGAGAGCAGCCGGCGCTTGGCGACCGTCGCGTCGACGAGGCCTCTCACATAGCTGATATCGAACTTGAGATAGTCGGGCGGCACTTCGGCGAGCTGCAAGAACCGCTCCCCGAGACCGAAGTCGTCGAGCGCGAGGCGGATGTCGAGCTCGTCGAGATGCGTTTTCAGCTCCGCGATGATCTCGGGCTCGGCGAGAGCGCCCTCGTGGATCTTGAGCGCGAGCTCTCGATCGGGAATGATGTCGCGCACTTCACGCAGCGAGCTCACGAGCTCCGGTGTGCCGAACTCCGACGGATGTGTGTTGAAGAAAAGGGGCGGCAGGTGGACTCTTGTGTTGCTGACGATCGTCGCTGCATTCTTTCGAAATAATCGACTCAGCTCGCCCTCGCGCTCCACGGCCTCGGCCACGCGAAACAATTTTTTGGGACTTGAGGGGAGCTTTTCGTGGGTCCCGCGTCCCAGCACTTCGTAGGCGAGGATCTCGCCGGCCGGAAGGGACACGATGGGTTGAAACGCGGCGGTCACCATCTCCTCGTCGAGCAGTCGGTTGAGCTCGCGCGTCCCAGAGATGAACTGATGGGGAAGATCGAGGCGTCGTAGAGTCAGGGTCCCTTCGTCTGAATTTCTCTGCGTGGCACCTAGCGCGCGGCGTCCGATGCGAAACTCGACCTCGGCAAAGTGCAGAATATCGCCTTCCTCCAGAAGGGCTTCGCTGACACGCTTTCGGTTGACGAAGGTCCCGTTCGTGCTCGACAAGTCTCGAAGGTACAAGCCGTCTTCCGCAACGTGAAGCACGGCGTGACGTTTGGATACGGACGAAAAAGGGAGCGTCAGCTTGAGATCCTTGAGGCGGCCGATGCGAAACGGGAATTTCTGGATCGGAACCCGCGCTAGGCTTTTTCCGCCATCCGCCGTGCTTTCGAGGCACCAGCGAGGCCCTGACTTTTTTCGTAAAAACGATTCCGCCATTCTCGACTTTTGGAGAAAGTGCCGTTCTGGTCGATGTTGAGATCTAGTGGTCTGAAGAAACCACTATAGTATGCGGCATAGGAATCCGACGCGCTAGCCTTTATTCCCAAGCGGCCGAGCGGTCGTCATCCTCCAAAAGCTCCTCGAGATAGAACCCGACGCGCTCCGCGTGGTCCTGCGCGAGCCTCACGCCTTTGAGAGCTTCGGACGCGTGGTCCAGCACGCCCTGTTCGAGCTCGTCCGGCGGACGGTCGAGCGTCGCGTTCTCGAGGGCTTTTTGGATGCGACGAAGCTCGTAGCCGACTTTCGCCAGCTGGATCTGTATGTCACCGCGGATTTGCAATTGCGCATCAGACATCGGGCTTTCTCCTAGGGCGCATTGGTGAGCAAGTAGTCCATGAGCACGTTCGACATGACGCGCATCCCCACGGGAACGGAAGCGTCATCGGCGCGGAATGTTGGCGAGTGATGCGGCCCTATCAACGAGCCTTCTTTGTGGATACCGAGCCGATAGAAAAAGCCGGGTACTTCGAGTGCGAAATAGGCGAAATCCTCGCCTCCCATCGTCGGTTGGATCTCCTGCACCCGGTCTGTGCCGACAACCGCGACAAGGCTCAGCGCCATTTGCGCTGTGAGCTCAGTATCATTGATGGTCGCGGGCGTTCCCCGTTCGTAGTCGAGGACGTAGGAGCCGCCGCCCGCGCTCGTGATGCCGCCGAGTATCTCGTTCATGCGGCGCTCGATGAGATCCCGCACATCGGGGTCGTAGGTCCGCACCGTGCCTTCGAGCTTCACTTCTGCAGGGATGATGTTGAACCGCTCGCCCGAGTGGAACATGCCGACCGTCACGACTGCGGGCTCGAGCGGGTGGACGTTGCGCGACACGATCGTCTGCAAGGCGAGAACAGCTTGCGATGCCATCACGATCGGATCGACGCCCTGCTGAGGTTGGGCGCCGTGCGTTTGGACGCCGCGCACCGTGGCGCGAAACTGATCCACGGCCGCGAGCGCGGGTCCTGCCGTGAAACCCACATCCCCCACAGGCATGCCGGCGAGCGTGTGCAAGCCGAACACAGCTTCAGGTTTGGGATCGTCGAAGACGCCTTCACGCACCATCAGGTCCGCGCCGCCTTCTTCACCCTCGGGCGGCCCTTCTTCCGCCGGCTGAAAGATAAAGACCACCGTCCCCGGAATCTCATCGCGCATCTCCGCAAGGATGGAAGCAACGCCGTACTGCACCGCGGTGTGCACGTCGTGGCCGCAGGCGTGCATCACCCCTACGTCTTGGCCGTTATAGGTCGTTCGAATGGTGGACTTGAAAGGAAGGTCGGTGTCTTCGGTGACAGGAAGCGCGTCCATATCGGCGCGCACGGCGATCGTCCTGCCGGGCTTGCCGCCTTTGAGAATCCCGACCACGCCCGTATGGGCGATGCCTGTGCGGACCTCCATACCGAGTGCGGTGAGGTGCGCGGCGACGCGCTTCGCGGTCTCGTGCTCGCGGTTTCCGAGCTCTGGATTCTGATGAACGTAGTGGCGAAACTCGAGGATATCCGCCTCGTGCTTCGCGACGAGCTCGGAGATCCGGTCATCGAGAATGGCGGCGTCTTGTGCAGTTGCAGTTGCGGGGCCAACTGCGGTGATGATTGCGAAAATCGCGACAGGAGCCGCAAACGTGCGTGGCATGATGGTCCTCCTATTGGTTTTGTGAGGAGTTTAGGGGAACTTCGCTATCTGAGCAATCGCGGGGACGCGTCTTTGCACCGCGCACCGCGTACCTGGCACCTATTAGTCTCCATAGCGTGCTCGAAGCGGTGGGGCGAGGCGCACCATGAGGAGCATTCTCTCGAAGATGTCGAGCCACTCGTCCCGCTCGGCCGCGAGCTCCTCGGGTGGAATCTCGGCCATTGGCACGGCGCAAGCGGGGCCGATCTCGCTCGTCGCTTTGCGGCGATACGTGTCGAGTAGGCGATCGCCGAAACGGCCGGACTCGTGAAAGTCCTCGCTCAGAAAAACGACGACAGGTACGCGCGCGGCCCCGAGTATCCGCACTTCGTCGCGAAGGTCCGGGTTGACGTCGCGGTCGATGACACGAAGCTCGACCGACTCATCGCAAGAGTCGGCAATCTGCCGGATCATGGGTCCTTGGCGTACGCAGTCCCCGCACCACACGCCGCTCACGAGCAGGATGTTGAGCTTGCGCCCGAAGCCGCTCACGCGTTCTTGTTGCGCCTCGCTGAGCGCAGGGATGCGCTTTTCGAGCGGCGGCCAATGCGCGGCGCGCTTCGGGTCCGACGCCTCCAAGTAGGCGTCATAGCCCGCCGCATCGGCCCAGCATGCGCGCCAAAAATCGCTGCGAATATCTCGATATTTTGCCTGTTCGCTCATGGATGCTGGATTATAGCGCTCACACGGGACGTGCTCGTTTTTTTTGCGATTCCGAAAGATTTGTGGAAGAATCACTAGTTATGCCGATTTCGGAGGCCCGTATCAACTAGGGAGGTCTCGCGATCCGGTTTCTTTCCGCCATTCGCGCCCGAGCATCGTGCCCGTAGCGGGTCGACGATCCGGGAGTCGTCCGCAACCGTTCAAGCAGAGTTATGACCGTTCACGTATCCAGGAAGGGGATGGACCTACCCATTCTAGGCGGGCCTGAGCCCGGCATCCACGATCACGATCCGCCGCGCCACGTAGCCCTTCTCGCCGCCGACTATCCCGGCCTGCGCCCAACGATGCACGTGGCGGAAGGCGACGAAGTTCGCCGGGGGCAGCTCCTATTGGAAGACAAAAAGACGCCAGGTGTCCGTTTCACGTCTCCTGGCTCCGGCAAAGTGGTTGCCGTCCATCGCGGCGAGCGCCGCGCCTTCCAATCGGTGGTGCTCGAGCTTGCGAGCGCCGATCGCTCGGGCCGTGTCGGTGCAGCCGATCAAGTGAGCTTCGAATCGTTCTCGGGAAAAAGCCCCGTTGGCTCGACGCGTGAAGAGGTAGTTGCCCTTCTCCTGGAGTCCGGAGAATGGACGGCTCTGCGCGGGCGACCTTTCGGCCGTATCGCGAATCCCGCGGTTGTACCGCACTCCATCTTTGTCACGCGATGGACACGAATCCACTGGCTCCCGACGTGGAACAAATAGTCGAGGGTCGCCGCAGTCCCTTCGAGCGAGGCCTCGCGGTGATGGCGAAGCTGACCGATGGTCCGGTCTACGTCTGCACTGCCGAAGAGACGAACATTGCGGTGCCGGATGGCTTCCGGCACGCGCGCTTTCGCGGCCCGCACCCCGCGGGTACCGTTGGCTATCACATTCATCGATTGGACCCCGTCGATCAGAACAAAAACGTTTGGTACATCGATTGCCAGGATGTCGCCGCCATCGGCTCGCTCTTCGAGACAGGAGAGCTTCAGCTCGAACGCGTCGTTTCGCTCGCCGGCCCTTCGGTTTCGCGTCCGCGCGTCGTGCGCACGCGTGTCGGCGCTTCCACCGACGAGTTGACGGCGGGTGAGCTCGCGGACGGTGAGCAGCGGGTCATCTCGGGCTCCGTGCTCTCGGACAGAAAAGCGATGGGAGAGATTCACAGTTTCCTCGGCCGCTACCACCATCAAATTTCAGTGATCCGTGAATCGCGCGATCGCGAGTTTCTCGGATGGCTTGCGCCGGGGAGTGACAGGTTCTCCGTCAAGCCAGCGTTTCTTTCGGCGCTTCTTCCTCGAAAGAAGTTCGCTTTCACGACGTCCACGAACGGCTCGCCGCGCGCCATCGTCCCGATTGGCTCTTACGAAAAGGTCATGCCGATGGACATCTTGCCGACCTTTCTGCTGCGCGCGCTCGTCATGCACGACGTGGAGCGGGCGCAAGAGCTCGGCTGTCTCGAGCTCAAGGAAGAAGACCTCGCCCTTTTGAGCTTCGTCTGCCCCGGCAAGATGGATTATGGGGTTTACTTGCGCGATGTTTTGACGATTATCGAGAAGGAAGGCTGATGCGCCTTTTGAAAAACCTTCTCGACAAACAAGGGAAGTTGTTCGCGAAAGGCACGAAGCTCGAGCGACTCTATCCGCTTCACGAAGCCGGCGACACGTTCTTCTTCACACCGGGCGAAGTAACCAAGAGCGCCTCGCATGTGCGCGACGCGCTAGACATCAAACGTACGATGATGGCGGTCGTCGCGGCGCTCGCCGGCTGTGTGCTGATGGCGTTTTACAACACGGGTTACGAAGCAAATCTCGCGATTGCGAACGGCGCCGGAGCTCTCGACACGTGGCGTACGGGCCTCATGGAGGCGATGGCTCTCCCGTTCGACCCGGCGAATTTTCTTGCCTGCTTCGTCCATGGAGGGCTCTACTACCTCCCGGTGCTGATCGTAATGCTTGCGGTTGGCGGTGCCTGGGAAGCGGTGTTCGCCATCGTGCGGCGACACGAGATCAACGAAGGGTTTCTCGTCACGTGGATGCTGTTCCCGCTGATTCTCCCGCCGACCACGCCCTTGTGGCAGGTGGCGCTCGGGATCACGTTTGGCGTGGTCGTGGGAAAGGAAGTCTTCGGAGGGACGGGCTACAACATCTTGAACCCGGCGCTCGTCGCGAGAGCGTTCGTCTTCTTTGCCTATTCCGCGCAGCTTTCGGGGGACCAGGTATGGATTGCGGCGAAGACCGCAGGCGTCGACGGGGTGAGCGGAGCCACTTGGCTCGCGACCGCTGCGCTCGAAGGGCAGGCTGGCATCGACGTGGGCCTGACGTGGTGGCAGGCCTTCATGGGGCTCATTCCCGGCTCGATGGGCGAAACCTCGACCCTCGCATGCGTCGCCGGCGCGGTGCTCCTCGTGATGACGGGCGTGGGATCGTGGCGCATCATGGTGAGCGTCGCGGTCGGGACCATTGCCGCGGCGTCGCTCTTGAACGCCGTGGGCTCCACGACGAACCCTTTTTTCGACGTACCGTTTTGGTGGCACTTCGTTCTCGGAGGCTGGGCTTTCGGGGCCGTCTACATGGCCACCGAGCCGGTGACGGCGCCCGGGACCAACGGTGGGCGCGTCGTCTACGGGTTCTTGATTGGCGTGCTCGTCGTCTTGGTCCGCGTCGTGAACCCGGCCTACCCCGAAGGCATGATGCTGGCGATCCTCTTCATGAACGTCTTCGCGCCCGTGATCGACCACTTTGCGATCCGGGCGAACGTGAGGCGGCGCCGGGCGCAATACGCTAACCTTAATTAATTAGTACCCGTCCTGAAGCCTGTAAGGGATTGAGAAAAAAGGAGAAATCGCAAATTTAGGGCTAGTCTTCTGAGGGGGTGTCGATTAGGATCGTGTCGTTGAAAACATCCGATTCTAAATGACTTAACTCCAAAGGAGACCAGCCCTAAATGCGAAAAACGATCAACCCACAGCCAAATCTACGTGAGCCCTGGCTGGAGCTGGAGCACGCACGCGAGCTCGAAACGATCTCGTCGCTACTCGATGCCCATCCTAAGCTCAATGAGCTGGTACTGCAAGACCTAAGGTCGGTCACCCCACCGGCAGGGAGCGATGTTGGTCGTGGGGGAATGAGCGCGGAGCAGGTTCTCCGGGCGTTGTTGGTGAAGCAGCTGAATCAGTTCACCTATCGGGAGCTGGCGTTTCACTTGGCAGACTCTCGAAGCTATCGGACGTTTTGCCAGCTCGGCATCATAGAGCCGACCCCGTCGAAGTCGACCCTAGCAGCAAACATCAAAGCCGTGAAGTTCGAAACGCTGGAGCAGATCAACCGAGAGCTGGTGAGCGTTGCCGAGGATGCTGGGATCGAAAAGGGAAGAAAAGTACGAGTGGACTGCACGGTAGTGGAATCAAACATTCATCCGCCTACAGACTCCGAGCTTCTTTATGACTGTGTTCGGGTTCTCACTCGCGTGATGTGCCGAGCTCGCGAACTGCTGGGTACAGTAGTGGTCTTCGGCAATCGAACGCGTCGAGCGAAGAGACGTCGACTGGGAGTTCTGAACGCGAAGGATAAGCAACAAAGGCGTCGCGTCTATCGAGATCTACTGAAGGTGACGGAAGAAACCTATCGCTCCGCTCAACGCGTTGCAGCACAGTTGGAAGAGTCGGGCTTGACCGAGCCGGTGAAGCGAGCGAGCGCGGAGAGGATCGCCGCGGATTTTGAGCACTTTCTCGTCCTCACCAAGAAAGTCATCAACCAAACCCAACGCCGAGTGATCGACGAAGAGCGTGTGCCTGCGGAGGAGAAGGTCGTTTCTATCTTCGAAGAACACACCGACATTATTCGCAAAGACCGGCGCGAGACTCTCTACGGCCACAAGGTGTGTATGACTGGTGGCTCGTCCTCGATGATTTTGGATTGCGTGATCTTAGATGGAAATCCGTCCGATTCAACTCTCGCGGAAACCATGATCGACCGTCAAGTCGAACTCTACGAACGGGCCCCGCGCCAGGTTGCCTACGATGGCGCGTTTTCTTCAAAGGCAAACTTGGAAGCCATCAAAGGCAAGGGAGTTGAAGATGTTGCCTTTACCAAGGCTCATTTCGCGGTGACCGATATGGTCAAGAGTTCCTGGGTCTATCAACGCCTGCGGCAATTTCGCTGCGGAATCGAAGGCGTCATTTCGTTCTTGAAACGAGTCTTTGGCCTCGACCGATGCACATGGCGCTCATTGCCTTCTTTTAAATCGTACGTATGGAGTTCCATCATCACCTGCAACCTACTGATGATGGCAAGACACCTATTACGATAACAACTATTACTCTTCCGCCCCTTATAGCCATGGATTGCTAACAATTCGCCTCTCGTTTCGTCCAAGATTTTCATTCGCTCTCAACCCCACGAAGCCCCTTCCGAAAACGTATAATACCCACATCTTCGATAGGTCTCTCGCACACCACAAGTTATGGTGTTTCTGGACAGGAACTAATTAGGGGTTTCTATGCAGAGGAGTACTTCCTATTCGATTCTTTTTGCCGCGGTCGTTTGTCTCGTTTGCGCGGTCTTCGTCTCGGCGTCGGCGGTCTCGCTACGCGAACGCCAAAACGAAAACGCCTATTTGGACAAACAGCGCAATGTCTTGATTGCCGCGGGACTAGCGAACGACGACGAAAAGCTGACTACGGAGGATATCCAGACTCGCTTCGCGCCGATAAAGTCCGTGGTCGTCGACCTCGCCACCGGGGACGAGCTGAGAGGCGTCGATCCGCAGACCTTCGACCAGAGAAAAAACTCGCTCGATCCCGAGACGTCGCGCGCGCCGGGGAAGAACCCTGCCGGCGTTCAGCGCGTCCCGAACCAAGCGCTCGTCTACCGTCTCGAGGACAATAACGAGCTCGGTCTTCTCATTCTTCCCATCGAGGGGAAAGGACTATGGTCGACCCTCTATGGATTCATCGCGCTCGACGCCGACCTCGAGACGATCAAGGGCATCACGTTCTACGAGCACAAAGAGACCCCAGGGCTCGGGGGCGAAGTCGATAATCCGAAGTGGAAGGCCCTTTGGGCCGGCCGCCGCGCTTTCGGCGAAGATAACGAGCCGCGCATCGCTGTGATTCGGGGTCGAGCTGGACCCGCATCGGAGGATCCCTACCGCGTGGACGGTCTCGCCGGCGCGACGATGACGAGCCGCGGTGTGGGCCGTCTCGTTCGCTTCTGGCTCGGCGATGACGGCTTCGGCGCTTATCTGAACACGCTCCGAAAAACCGAGGTCAAAGGTTAAATGGCCGATCCAGCGAGAGAGGCGCTCATCGATCCTCTGTTCAACAACAACCCCATCGCATTTCAAGTTCTGGGGATCTGCTCGGCGCTCGCGGTCACGACGAAGATGGATACGGCCGTCGTCATGAGCATCGCGGTCATCGCCGTGCTGACCGCTTCCAACTTTTTCGTGAGTCTCATCCGCAATCAGATCCCTACCAATATTCGCATCATTGTTCAGCTCACGATCATCGCGTCGCTCGTGATCGTGACGGATCAAATTCTGAAGGCATACGTCTTCGAGATCTCGAAACAGCTCTCGGTTTTCGTCGGCCTCATCATCACGAATTGCATCATCATGGGGCGCGCCGAGGCGTTCGCCATGCAAAACCCGCCGGCAATGAGCATCGTCGACGGCATTGGAAACGGACTGGGCTATGCGCTCATTCTGTTGATGACAGCGGCCATCCGCGAGATCTTCGGTTCGGGCAACTTCTTCGGCATCCCCGTGCTTCCATTGGCGAGTGAAGGCGGCTGGTACATTCCGAACGGCCTTCTCGTGCTTTCGCCGGGGGCCTTTTTCATCATCGGTTTCTTCATCTGGATCTTGAGAACATGGAAACCGGATCAGGTGGAGCCGGAGTAACGCATGTGCTTCGTGTTTGCTACCTGCTGCATGCCACCCGGCATCGCGACTGCGGCGGCGTCTGCGGTTTCATGGGGGATTGCTTGAATGTTTGAGAGGTATCTCGACCTCGCGATCAAAGCCATCTTCATCGAGAACATGGCGCTCGCCTTTTTTCTCGGCATGTGCTCCTTCATCGCCGTCTCTCGCAAAGTGGAGACCGCCATCGGCCTCGGAAGTGCGGTGATCTTCGTGCTCACCGTCACGGTGCCGATCAACAATCTCGTATATTCCTACCTATTGAAGCCGGGCGCGCTCGCCTGGCTCTCACCGTCCCTTGCCGAGCAGGACCTGACTTTTCTCGGCTTCCTCACCTATATCGGGACGATCGCGGCTATCGTGCAGATCGTCGAGATGGTGCTCGACCGTTTCTTCCCGGCGCTCTATAACGCACTCGGTGTCTTCTTGCCGTTGATTGCGGTGAACTGCGCCATTCTCGGCGCCTCGCTCTTTATGGTCGAGCGCAACTACAATCTGGGTGAGAGCCTCGTCTACGGTTTCGGCTCGGGAACCGGCTGGGCCCTCGCGATCATAGCGCTCGCCGGCATTCGCGAGCGTCTGCGCTACAACCATATCCCAGCGGGCTTGCGCGGTCTCGGCATTACTTTTCTTCTCACCGGGCTCATGGCGATGGGTTTTATGGCTTTTGCGGGGATTCAGCTCTAGATGTTCACCATAGGCCTCGGGGTCTTCATGTTCACGACGGTGATCGTCACTCAGGTCGTCATGCTCATGCTCGCGCGTCGCGAGCTCGTCGCCACGGGAGACGTGACGATCACGGTCAACGACGACCCCGACAAGGCGCTCACGACGGCCGCGGGCGGGAACCTTCTCGGGACGCTCGCGGCGAACAAGCTCTTCATCCGGGTGCACGTCAGGATTGTGAGATGAGAATCTATCATCATGCCACTCGACGCTGAGCGCGCCGCTCCCAGAACCCCTCGAAGCGTCCGCTCAACTTGCAGCAGCGCAGTGCGATGATCGCGTCAACGCCAGCGACGGTCCAGTGCATCCCGGCGCGCTTGCACCGGGTTCCGATCGCTACCTTGCATCCGGCCTCAACGACCCCAGTCGAGGTACAAAGCCCTGCTGCTCGGAACTTCGGGTAGCGCATGCGCTCTTGGTTGCGTTCGACGTAGTCGATGCACTTGCGCGCCTCGTCATCCTGCGGCGAGTGTAGTCGTAGGGCGTCGAGGATGTCGTCGATATCGCCGGCGTCCAACTCGTCATGGCGTTCGCTCGCCCACTGCTGTGCGAGGTCAGTGCCGGCGCCATAGATGGACTTGGACACGTCCGAGAGGTGCTGTTTGGCGTGGAAGCGGTCGACGATCTGAACCGCATCGGGAAAGTGCTCGTCGGTGAGGTTCCAGATCCAGATGGCCCCATCGCCGAGCACGGCCTGGCGCGCCGCGCGCTCGAAGCCGCGCCGCGTGGCCTCACGCTCGACGCGCGCCGCGAACTCGCTCGGCGTCGCGTCAGTGTCTTTGTGCGCCGCGCTTTCGATCGCAGCCGAGTAGGTGATCGAGCCGGCGTCGCGCACGGGCGTGCCTTCTTTGTCCCGCCCCTCGGCGCTCCAGATCGTGACGAGCTTGACCTCTCGCGTCTTCGACGAGCCGTCGGGCTGCTTGCCCGGGCGATCTACCAACTCCTTTTTGCGTACGGGCACACCTGTACCATCCATCCCAAGGTACAGCGTTGGCGCCAGTGGTTCGTTTGGCTCCGGCGGCTCGACCACGAGTTTCTCGTCCTCGGCGACCTCACGCCCCAGCGCCTCGGCCGCGCGCTCGACGTGCTTGGTCGGAACATCCACCCCAGCCAACTCGTGCAGTAACTCGTGGCCCTCCTCAAAGCTGACCATGGCACCCACCAGTCCAGCCATGCGCAGCACTCCCGGAGAGAGCGAACCACCCTGGAGTCCCAGCGCCCGGTCACGCGGACAGAAACCCGCTTCGCACAGCTCGCAGTGGTAGTAGGCGCGCTCCAGCCTCAGAGGCCCCAGCACGCTCTCGAAGTTCTTGCCATGCCGGCCGGCGTAGCGCGCCGACTGCCCGCAGGCGCAGGGTAACATCGGGCCGGCATGGTCCGAGGTATCGGCGTTGAGTCGTTGTTCCACGACGCGGGCCGCCACACGCATCGCCATGCGGCGCGCAGCCGTCTCGATGGCCTCGAGGTCCCACTTGTCGACGACGACCGTGCCTAGGAGCGCTTCGATCTCGGTGACGATTTCGATCCCGAACGCCGTTTTGAAGCCCTTTTTTTGGCGGCCTCTTGCGAGGCCGCCTGGGAGGCTTCCAGTTGAGTGTCGCCCCACCGCTCGCAGGCCTGCCAATACCTTTCCACCTGCTTGCGAAACTCATGGCCTGCCTCCACGTGCTGGCGGGCCAATGCGGCCTGCTCCGCGCTCAGATAGCGGGACCGCGTCTTGCCCTCTTCGCTACGTGTGAGAGTGAAGTACGGGCCGTGCCGCGCCTGCGGGTCGTGCTGGCACCGACACTCCTTTTGACCACACTTCATGAACCGCTCGGACACCGAGCCGCGGCGCATCGGAGTCGGCTCGGCCAGTTCTTTAGCGAGCTTACGAACAACTGTGGGGATCGGTTCTCGGGGCATCATCTTCATCTCCTACGCCTATTATAGCCGTAGGAGATGAGTTCGCAAAACTACTACATCCCGCACGATCCGAGCTTCCGCACACTGGTGACGTGCGCCCTCTTCATCCCTTCCGCTTGTGGCGGGAAGGGAAGTTGTGGTGTCTGCACCGTCACCGTGCTCGAAGGCGGGGGCGCAATGCTGCCGACCGAGACGAGCCACATCAATCGCCGCGAGGCGCGCGAAGGCGTGCGGCTGTCCTGCCAAGTCAAAGTCAAGCAGGATATGAAGATCGAGCTCCCGCCCGAGGTCTTCAACATCCGGAAGTGGAAGTGCAAAGTCCGTTCGAACGGAAACGTTGCGACCTTCATCAAGGAGCTCGTGCTCGAGCTACCCGCGGGCGAGGAAGTTCCGTTTCGTGCCGGAGGTTACATCCAAATCGAGCGGTCGGCGGGCGTTGTCGATTACAAGAACATCGACGTGGAAGAGGAATATCGCGAGGACTGGGACAAATACATCAGCGGTCCGCGTCCCGACGACATTTCCGAGTTTGACGGGCTCTTTCGTTGCCCGGTGCTCTTCGAGTGCCCAGCCGCCCAGATGACGTTCAGCCCAGAGGCCTGGGACGCCCCTGTCCAGACCGCCGACCCGGACCTCTTCGCCGTGCTGAATGAGTACGCCCGCGTTCTATTAAAGAACTCGCCTGCGCCCGGTGATCTCGTCGCGCAGGCGAAGAAGATCGTCGCCAGCGATCTCTCTGACGGAGATGTCGGGCGCGACCACTTGGCAGCGAAGCTCGGCATGAGCCCGCGCTCGTTGCAGCGGCGGCTAGCGGAGGCCGGCCGGACCTACACGGACCTGCTCGACGAAGCACGGCGCGGCATGGCCACCGGCTATCTCAAGCAGCCCGACCTCTCGCTCTCCGACGTGGCATTCCTGCTCGGGTTCAGCGAGCAGAGCTCTTTCAACCGCGCCTACAAACGCTGGACCGGCGACACGCCGCTGCGCTTTCGCCAGCAGCTCTGATCCCCGTTAATGACGCCGTCCGGCCTCGTTATCGTCGCCGTTCCGATCGCTTTGGGACTGATCATGATCGGCATCGGTCTTGGACTCGTTCCCGACGACTTCCGCCGGATCCTCCGGGAGCCCCGCGTGGTTGGATTGGGGGTGGGAAACCAGATCGTGTTACTGCCCGCTCTGGCGTTCGCAATCGCCAAGGCGTTCGCGATGGAGCCCGAGCTAGCGGTCGGCCTGATGATCCTCGGCGTCTGCCCAGGTGGGCCGATCTCGAATCTGTTCACGCTGCTCGCCAGGGGAGACGTCGCGCTCTCGGTCACACTGACGGCCCTGTCGAGCCTTCTCACGATCGCCACAATCCCGGTTCTCACGAACGCCGCACTGCGCCACTTTCTCGGCGCCGAGGTCGCACTCCAGCTGCCGTACCTCCGGACGATCTTGCAGATCTTCACCATCACGGTCCTGCCAATCGCGGCCGGGATGTTCGTCCGGCACCGGGCGAAGGAGACGGCCGATCGACTCGGGCGCCCCGTGCGCATCGCCGCGAACGGCGTCTTGCTCCTGCTGATCCTCGCCATCGTCGTAGAAAACCGCACCGGATTGCCGGCGTTCATCGCGAAGACGGGGGCGTCCGCGGCCACGCTGGTGGTCGCAGCGATGCTCGTTGGGTTCGCCAGCGCGCGAATCGTGCGACTCGCACCGCGCCAGGCGGTTGCGATCTCGATCGAATCGGCGCAGCAGAACGTGGCGATGGCCCTCGGCATCGCCGCCTCACCACTCATGCTCGACCGTCCGACCATGGCCACGCCCATCATTTCCTACGGCGTTCTCGTCATCGCCGTGGGCGCGATCTCGATTCCGATACTCCGCCGTCAAGTTGGGATCGAAAGCGTGCGTGACGGTCCCCGCACACCTCGGCGACCGGAAGCACGCGATTGAAGCGAGCCGACCGTAGAACGAGAATGAATAGTCCCTACTCTCCGGGAGGTCGCCGCTAACTACATGTTGGCTGCACCCTCTGCAAACACACGAGCTACGCTGGGTTTCACAGGCTAGTCGCAGGTCGGCCGCATCAAGAAGAGCTCATATTAGCGTAGGCAAGTAGGAGTCCGGCGAAAGCGTACGTCGTGAAGCTAAGGCCGCCTACGCGAAGACGAGCTCAAAAGCAATCGCGCATATAACGTTGAATTGAGCGGCGGCACTGCAATGGCTTTGCCGAAGCCGACGCACCAACAAAGTATCTCATGCCTTACCGAAGCCTCAGTGCCGTCCGCTCGAATTCAGGGTTATCCAGAACCTCAAAAAAGTCTCGATTTAGGGACCACGCAAAATGACGGAAGTTTCGCGGGACGCCACGGCCTGGGCCACATGAACGCTCGCCTACGCAACTACAACTCGAGCGGCTTCGATTCGCTCACTGTGAAAACCGTACCTTCAAGAGGCCCGGCCAGGGTTGCAGCTATTACAGGAAACAGTTCCGCCACGTAGCTTGACGTCCCCTGCCGTTCCATCGCTGCCTCGTCCTCAAATACTTCCGCGCTTGTGAAGGTGTTCGGCTCCGTTACGTCTTCATAGATCCCGTACCCGATGACACCGTCTTCTGCACGACTGAAGCTCACCAATTTCCGCGCAGCGTCCAAAAAAGCGTCCTTCTTGTCGGGTAGCACCCGGAGCCTGCCATGAATGACTAACATATCTCGCCTCCCACCTCTCAAACGCGAAGTCGTTCACGCTTCACAAACGATTCTGGATAACGTCAGGATTGTATCCGGCGCGGCGCGAGATTGCGACGGGGCACATCGCCGCTCGCGCCGGATCACAATCAGTTGAGCAAACCGCCCTGGGATTATGGGTATTGTATGGAGCGAAGGTGGTCTCGGAGCACGCTAGAGCGGTAGGTTTGGTGGCGCGGGACGGATATTATGCGGCTCGGAACGCGAAGAATCTGTCGGGCGTGTGGTATTTCGGTGTTGGTAGCGTGTACAGGCGCACCTCGGGCGGTAAAACGAGTGGGTCTATTTTTGAAATCACAGTGTTCGCCGTCATGAGGAGTCAAACTTCCAGGATTCGCGTATGAAGAAGAACCCGACACGGAGAAAGATGACGAGGCGGCCTTGCTTGCACTTTGGGCAGATGTCGAGCTCGTCTATCGGTTCACCGGCGGCGTCCGGTTGAGGTTGAGACTCCGAAACTTCGGGGTCGTTTTCTGCTGAGTGTCATTTTTCAGAATCATGACCCCACCTTTTTCATAAACATGCCCCCGGGGTCAAAGGCCTACCCGATAATCAATACCACAACTTCCTCGGATCTGTAATAGATCTCTGTCGTTGCTCCTCTGTATGAACATGCATGAGTACGTTGAATGAGAGAGAGACCTCGGCGGGATCGGAAGGAGCCCGTAGGGCGACTGGAGATCCCGCCGGCCGCGATGCGGCGGGGCTCCCGGAGACAGCCCGGATGTCGTCGCCGAGGGAGGTACCGCAGGTATGGGCCGGTCCACGGGAGGCTGTTGTCGGGCGATGGTGGGGCTTGTTTTCGCGCTTCGGTTGTTGGATTCGCAAGATTCACTCCTTTTCAGGGTTGGTGGACACTTTCGAGTTTCGAGGCCAAGAGGTCGGGACGTTGTCCCTTCCTGTAGCTTTCGCCTTCGATCTGGACTTGGTAGGCGTTGTGGGACAAACGGTCAAGAGCGCTCTGGGCAAGAATCGGGTCATCGAACAAAGGAATCCACTCGTCGACGTGTCGATTTGAAGTGAGAATCGTTGATGAGCGGCGATGGCGCTCGATGACGACTTCGTAGATGTCGTTGGACTGTGTGGTATCGAGCCGACGTAGCGCGAAGTCGTCGAGGATGAGCAGGTCGGGGGCGAGAAAGCGTCGGAGCGCCTTTTCGTGCGAGTAGTCGGCACGAGACTGCTTGAGCTCGAGGAACATCTGGTCGGCGCGGATGAAGAGCACGTCGTATCCGGCCCGGCAGGCTGCATGGCCTAGAGCAGAAGCGAGGAAGGTTTTGCCGACGCCCACGCTTCCCATGAAGAGAACGTCCTGCTTGGCCTCGAGAAAACTGAGCGAGAAGAGGTCGCGAACGCGATGGCGATCGAAGCCCACCGGGGCATCCCAGTCGAAATTCTCGAAGATTTGCTCCTCGGTAAAGGAGGCGCGTTTGAGACGCCGTTGCAGACTGACTTGGTCGCGTCGGTCGACTTCGTCCTGCAAGATAAGTTCCAGGAGGTCTTCACTCGGCAGTTTTGTCTTTTGAGCGTAGGCGATCCTCTCCGGCAGCGTCGCAAGGATCCCCGAGAGCTTGAGCCGCTTCAGAATCGTTTTCAGTGAGTTTTTGATCTCCATCTGTATTCTCCTTTCGTTTGGGTTCATGAGAGAAACTTTCGTTGGGACGAAGGAATCTCAGGGGCATTGAGACGAGCTCTCCTGTTTGTGGTGGTTCGTCCGACGGCGCAATGGCATTCTTGAGAATGCGCTCCACCCTTTGCACATTGATGAGATCGAAGCCCAGCGCTCGCTGGCAAGCGGTTTCCACGCGAGCATGGCCGTACTTGTCGGCCAAGCGCATGAGCTTCTGAGCCTGTCGGAGCTTGGCCCATGGAAAGACGCCGCTGAGGAGCAGGCTCATGAAACGGCCGATGTTGTTGCCGAGTTTCTTGGCTTGGCGCACCATACGCTCCGGGTCGCGCCTGGCGTAGGCCTCGAGCTCTGGGGGATAGTCTGTGTAGTCGGTCGCTCTTCCTCCGGCTGGTTTTCTGGGGTGGGTTTTGATGAGCTCGTTTTTGTAGTAGATGCGTACGAGCGCTTTGTCGCCTCGGACCGTGACTTGCTTTCCCACATAGTGCGTGGGAACCGAGTACAGGGCCTTGAGGAACTTCACGTGGTGGTCGTCATGAACGGTCGGGGTGGCCCACTGAGGCGTATCGAATCGAGGCCCTTTCACGGGCCGAAGGCAAGCAAGCTCGACTTGTTCGAAGACGACGAGAGGGCGTTTGGGGGTGGTTCCGTGAATACGCCGGCCCGCGACTTCCATGCACCAACGCCGAGCTTCCCGCTGGACGTGAGCCAGGTCGAGCCACTGCTCACCGCGGAAAAAGCTCTCTCGAACGTACTGCACGCCTCTCTCGACGATCGGCTTGCCCGTCGGATGGCGCGCGACTGCCGGGTCGATGACAAAGCCTCGATGCTCTGCATACTGCTCCGTAGTGCGCTGAAAGATAGGCTCATACCGGTCCGACTTCACCACTGCCGTCTTCATGTTGTCGACGACGACCCGCAAAGGCACACCGCCAAAAAACTCCCACGCCTCTTCCAGTCCATCGATGACGACGTCCAGCTTCTGAGAGAAACTCACGTGAACGTACTGGTGGCGGCTGAAGCCAAGAGTGACGAGCAACGCCCAGACCAATCGATTCCGATCCGACTCCGGGTCGTAGATCTTGCCGAGTTGACCAAAATCCACTTCGGCGAGCTCACCCGGTGAAACCTCCGCCCGGCGCAGCGTCAGCTTGGGCCGAGCCCATCCGAAGTGCGCCGCCGCGTAGCGATACACCGAGCTGTAAGAAACGTCGACTCCCTCGCGGGTCAATAGCTCATGGACCTTGGTCAGCTTCAGGACCCTCTCTCCCTCGCAGCCTTCCACCCATTGCTGGATGCGATCATGATGCCCGCGCAGCGCCTTTTCCGATGCAGACGCCTCGCTCGAACTCGGGCCCGGCTGGCGGCGCTGCGCCACCCGCGACGCCAGCGCCTCATCCGGCGGGACCTCCTTCGACCAGCCTAGTTTCTTCGCCTCTCGTATATACGCGCGGATCGTCTTCCGGCCACGACCGGTGGCCGCTGCTATCCGTCGCTGGCTCTCCCCCCGGTGGTGCCGTTTCAGAACATCCACAATTTCCCACATACCGTGCTCCCTGTATGCCAATACGACCTCCTTGTTTCCAAGAAGTTCGCACAGCCGAGCTCGGCCTCAAAGGGGTGGGGTCATGACTCCGAAAAGTGGGGTCATGTTTCTGAAAAACTCACCCCTTTGCCGGGGTCATGTCTCTGAAAAAGGGGTGGGGAATGTTTCTGAAAAACACGCCCTCAAGTGGGGTCATGATCCTGATAAATCACAGCTGAGCTCGTTTGCTCGCAAAGCAGTATTCGAGCGAGCTCGATCTTCTCCGCTCGATGACGGTTGGCGAGAAAGCCGTAGTAGCGGATACGCATGAATCCCGTGGGGAGAACGTGGAGAAGGAAACGCCGAATGAATTCCACGGAGCTCAGCGTCATGATGCGTTTTCGGTCGCCTTGGGAGTAATCCTTCCAGCTGAAGCTGACTTTTCCGCCCTCGAACGATTGGATACGTTGGTTGGAGATAGCGACTCGGTTCGTGTAGCGGGCGAGATATTTGAGCACTTGGGTGGGACCGCCGAAAGGAGGCTTGGCGTAGACGACCCACTCTTTGTTTCGCAAGGGCTCGAACAAGCCCTCCCACGCCTTGGGATGGGCGAGCTCGAGGAGCTTCCCGTGGAATTCGAGCTCCTGTTGCTCGAAAGCGCCTTGCAGCAAAGCGAGGAATTTACCGCGGAACATTCGGCTCATGACGCGAACGGGTAGAAAAATCCATCGCGACAACGGACCCATCGTTTGCCGTCGGGGCTGATGCCTCCACCAGGGATCACGCAGTGTAGATGCGGATGCGCAAGGACGGTTTGTCCCCAAGTGTGCAAAAGCGCGAGGCAACCAAATTCCGCACCCAGGTGTTTCGGATCCCGGGTGAGCGTCTGCAGGGTTTCGGAAGCGGCACGGAACAACATCCCGTAGACGACGCGGCGATTCTGAAGCGCCAGCGGAGAAAGCTCGTGCGGCATCGTGAACACGACATGGAAGTACTCCACATCGAGAACTTCTCGCTCACGCGCCTGAAGCCATGCCGCTCGAGCTGCTCCCTGACACTTCGGACAATGCCGGTTGCGACACGAACAGTACACCGTCACCTCGTGACCGCACTTGTCGCAACGCTTGCAACACGCCCCCAAAGCCGCTGTCCGGCACTCCTGAAGAGCATTGAAAACTCGGTACTGCTCTTTCGAGAGTCGGTAGCGATTCAGAAAAGCCGCACCGTCGATGCGAAAGACATCGGCCACTTCCGGCCGATATCCGCTCACTTCTTCGGTGGTGTCTTCTTGCTCAGCTCGAGCAGATCTACCATCTTACGGCCCGACTGCTTCGCTCCGACCGCAACATGAAGATAGATCGCCGTCGTGTTCAGGCTCCCATGGCCCAGAAGAATCTGGATCGTGCGCAGATCTACTCCCGCCTCGAGCAGGCTTGTCGCAAAACTGTGCCGCATCGTGTGCGTCGTTACACGTTTGCGCAATCCCGCTTTGCGCGCCGCTAGGCTACAAGCTTTCTGCACCGTGTTGTGATTGATCGCGCCTGTGCCCTTACCGTTCGGGAACAGCCATTCACCTTTTGGCTTGCTGGCTTTGTAGTATTCACGCAACGTTTCCAGCAGCGTCGCCGACAACGTCACGTAGCGGTCTCGACGGCCTTTCCCCTGACGCACACGAATCACCATCCGTTCACTGTCGATATCATTCTTTTTGAGGCTCACCGCTTCCATCAACCTCAGACCTGCTCCATACATCGTCTGCAATATCGTGCAGCTCATCAACGTCCGTACACACGAAAACAGCTTCGACACCTCCTCGAAGCTCAGAACATCCGGCAATCGTTTCTCCTGCCTCGGATACGGGATCTGCTCCACGAGCCAGTCATGCTTCAACGTCTTTGCGTACAGAAAACGCAACGCACTTACCGTCTGGTTGAAAAATGCCCACGAAGCCTTCTTCTCTTCTCGCAAATAGAGCTGATACTCACGCACTTCCTCAGCTCCTAGATCCTCCGGGGAGCGACCGAAGTGCTTCGCAAATAGCGCTACACATCGGACGTAAATATCGATCGTCCGCGACGCGTAGTTTCGGATCCGCAGATCCTCGATCAGGCGGGTTCGTAGTAAGCTAGCCATAGATGGCTCCTTTCGTGAGTGGTTGAGGTTTGGTCACTGCAACCGTATCTCACGAGGGGGGCCTTCTGCATCTCCAAGCACTGCTCGAAGCCTGCAGGTCCGTTCAGAGGGTGGGATTTGAGACTACCGCGGAGCGGTTTTGTTCAACTAGAAGTCTATAGATTCTGCATACCTAGTTTGTGTATATCGTCGGTCAATATATCTGTTTTCTACCGCACGGTGACGCGACATATCTAAGTTGTGACGTTGGTCGTTGAACGTGCCTAAGTTGCTTTTCGTTCAACTGAACAACGCGATTCCATCGCGTGCGCCGGTTCGAGTTACATTGCGAGCGCTACGTTGACCGCTTGATTGGAGCCGGCGCTCGGAGGAATGAGGTGGACCCCATTCTCTGGACCAAAATGGGGGGTAGCTAAGGTGGAGCCTGCCGAGTTGAACACGTCGTGGTCATAGTCGTGATGTTGTTTCCCGAAGGCTCCTAGAAGGGAGCGTTCGGGAACACAGTTTATGGCAGATTGAAAATCTGTGGACAGTTTGTTTTTCGCTGTAGCCATCATTGTGTCTAGCGGCAATTATTATTTCTCTTCAGCAACAAGTTAGAATTCCCGGGTACCTACCGGTCTTGCTCCGTCGGGGCCCCGGATCGAAGCCGCCCTTTCGCTGGTCCACCTGAATAGTGCAAAAATCGGGGTACCTGGGGTATGGGCCAAGCCGCGAGAGGGTCTCCTGCGGCGATTCTCGCATTCGTTTTGTGGACTCGTGGCAAGGTTCATTCCTTTTCCCGGTTTTCTACCGCCGTGGCCTCTTTGGCCTTGTTCTGCTTCGATTGCCCCAGTCGGTAACTGCCGACGTTGAGCTCCAGGATGATGCTGTGATGTACAAATCGGTCGATGGCCAATCATCTTCAAGCAACCTCGCCAAGCAGTCCATCGTAGAAGCTCGCGGGCGTTTGATAGCCTAACGCTTTGTGCGGGCGCTCGTCATTGAAGAAATCGAAGTAGCAAGCGATGCCCGCGCGAGCCATTTGCACGGTGTCGTAGGCGTACAGGTAGACCTCCTCGTACTTCAGCGAGCGCCAGAGCCGCTCCACGAAGATGTTGTCGATACAGCGACCTTTGCCATCCATGCTGATCTTGATCTCAAGAGCAAGCAATACACTGGTGAACTCCTCCGAGGTGAACTGAGAGCCCTGGTCCGTGTTGAATATCTCTGGGCAACCGTAGCGTGCCACAGCTTCGTTCAGAGCCTCCACGCAGAAGGTCGTCTCCAACGTGTTGGACAAGCGCCAGGCGAGCACCCGCCGCGAATACCAATCGATGACCGCCACCAGGTATACGAAGCCTCGCGCCATCGGGATGTATGTGATGTCGGCGGCCCACACCTGATTGATCCGAGAAACCGTCAGATTCCTCAGTAGATAAGGGTATACGGCGTGTTCCGGCGCTGGCTTGCTTGTGTTCGGCTTGGGCGCAGTGCTCTCGAGCCCCATCAACCGCATAAGACGCTGCACGCGCTTGCGGTTGACGGCCGACCCCTCCGCTTTGAGTGTCTGTGTCATCATGCGGCTGCCGAAAAATGGATGCTTCAGATGTAGCTCGTCCATCCGACGCATCAATGCGAGTTGCTCGCCATCCGGCTCGACAGGTTCGTAGTATAGGCTCGACCGATTCACGCCGAGCAACTCGCACTGCCAGCGCATCGACAGCGGAGCGTTGGGTTCGACCAACTCCCGCCGGGGCGTCATCGCAATCGACCGAGCCCGTGTGATAAAAAATCGCGCTCCATCGTCAGCTCCCCGATTTTCTGAAGCAGTTCGGCCTCGCGCATCGAGGCATCGCCTCCGCCCACCTCTTCGGTCTCGAAAGCACGCGTGACGTTCTCCAAAAGCTGCCGCTTCCATTTGTAGATCTGGTTCGCGTGAACCTTGTGCCGGCGGGATAGTTCCGCCACTGTCTCCTGCTCGCGTAGTACCGCCAAGGCAACTTTCGCCTTGAAAACAGGGCTGTGCTTCGTACGATTTTTCTTCACTTTTCTCTGCTCCTTTTTTTATTGAGCAAGCTTGTTTTACCACCTTAACCCCTGGTCTAAAAAATGGGGTCCACTTCAGAATGACTATGGCGCCCGCGTCCAGAAAGATTTCGAGGATCCCCTCGGCGAGCGCACAACGGTAGATCCCTGTGGAGGCGGGAACGATTTGAAACCGCACGTCAGGATGCACGCGACGGTCTTTCAAATCCTCTGCGGCCACCTTCAAATCCGTGAGCCGGCCGCCGGCGCTTCCACCGATCTCGGCGAGCTGCACCGGTGTACCCGCCACGTCGCCGACGGGCTTCACGTTACCCACGCTCGGAGGACAAGCCACCTGAGGCTCGAGCGCGCTCACATCCACTTCGACCACGCTTTCATAGGGGGCGTCAGGGTCGTTGCGGACGATCTCGAAATCCCCTCGCGCTACCCGTCGCGCGAACTCGAGGCTTCGCTCATCCGGGTCGATGAATCCCGCCTTGGCGCCAGCGTCGATGGCCATGAGCGGGAACAAGAGGCGCTCCTCGGCAGGTAGCGCGTCCACGAAAGGGCCCGCATATTCTACGGCCTTGTACACGGCGCCGTCTTCGCCGAGATGTTTTACGAGAAACTGCGCCACGTCTCGAGGGCTCACGCACTCGGCGAGCGTTCCGTCCAGCCGCACTTGCATGCACGCCGGCGTTTTGAACCAACCTTTTCCGTGGGCGAGCCCGAGTGCCGCCATCGAGTCGTTGCCGATGCCGGTGGAAAAAACACCCAGCACGCCGTAGACCGTTGTGTGCGAGTTACAACCCACGATGATCCGGCCCGGCGCCCAGAGCCCGCTCTCGAGAATGAGGTGGTGCAGGCTGCCCGAGCCCGAGTCGAAGAGGTTCTCGATGCTGTGCGACTTTGCGAAGGCGCGCACGTCCCGGAGCGTCCGGGCGGATGATTCCGTCGGCGGCGAGAAAGTGTGGTCGAAAACGATGGCGACGCGCTCCGGGTATGGGATCTTCGGGTCGCCGAGCTCGTCCCGAAAGACCCGTGAGACGAAGTGGGCGCTGAGATCGTGCATGAGCATAAGGTCCACATCCGCGAGGACGATCTCCCCCGGCTCGAGCTCTCGGCGACCGTTCGCCCGGGCGAGGATTTTCTCGATCAGATTCATAAGAGTGTCGCGCTAGACGAACCGGTTGACGGTCGGGCTCACGGTTCCTGCCATCGTGTACGGGATGATCTGCCTGCTCTGGTTCGGCTTGAACGACGCAGCGGCCGTCATCGCCATCGGCGTGACGGCCTTCCCATCGGTTGGTATCAACATGTGGCAAGGAGTCAAGAGCATTGACAAGAAACTCGTGGAGATGGGAAAAGTCTTTCGGTTGGGCCGGAAAAGCCTCATCCGCAAGATCGTCTTGCCGCAGCTTCTCCCTTTCACCTTCGCCTCGCTTCGCTTTGCGCTCGGGATCTGCTGGAAAATCTGTACCACGATCGAGCTCATCGGCCTTTCGAGCGGCGTGGGGTTCATGCTGCACTACTGGTTCGGTCTGTTCTCGATGACGCAAGTCTTCGCCTGGCCCCTCACGTTTCTCATCGTGATGCTCCTGATCGAGCACGCGGTTCTGAAGCCTCTGGAAAATCGCGTCCTCGCCTGGCGCCCCGAGATTCGCATATGAGTGCGGACGCCTACATCGCCGTCGAAGGTCTCGGGCGCTCCTTCCCGGCGCCGGACGGCTCGACGCTGAAGGTGCTCGAGGAGATGTCGTTCCAGATCTCGCGCGGGGCGCTCGTTTCTCTGCTCGGACCGTCCGGGTGCGGCAAGTCGACGCTTCTCAACCTGCTGGCAAGCATCGATACAGAGGCGTCCGGCTCGTTGCGCGGTGGAGACACTCGCATCGACGGCAGAGCCATCGGCCCGGAGCACGCGCCTCCTCCGATCGGCTTCGTGTTTCAGGAGTCGCGACTTCTCGACTGGAGAACGCTCCGGCGCAACATCGAGCTGCCACTCGAGGAGACAGCTTTATCGAAAGAGGAACGCTACGCTCGAGCCGCGCATTACATCGGGCTGAGCGGCCTGACCGGCTACGAGGACTACTACCCGAATCAAATCTCCGGTGGGATGCAGCAGCGCGTGGCTCTCGCTCGGGCACTGGCCGTCGATCCCACAATCCTCCTCATGGACGAGCCCTTCAGCGGGCTCGACGCGCTGACGGCGCAGCGGATGCGCGAGGAGCTCATCCGGATTTGGCAGGAGACCGGGAAGACTATCCTCTTCGTAACCCACGACATCTCCGAGGCGGCCTTCCTGTCCCAACGCGTGCTGCTCTTGACGCAAAAGCCTGCAAAGATTCACGCCAGTGTCACGATTGGCCTGCCTTATCCCAAAGAGGTGGGAGATGCAAAACTGTTCGAGAAGGAAAGAGAGATTCGACAGAAGTTCCCATGCTAATGTCGTGAGCTTCGTGCGCGGTCCAGGCAGCCTAGTCGATCGCGAGCGCATGAGCCAGGGCCTGGTTCAGCGGCGCCAGCTTGGAACCGTTAGAAAGGGACGCGACGGCATAGAGGCCCGGCCTGTGACCCCGCTCCTGTTTGCCCAGTTCTTTTTTGTGCTTTTGGAAGACCGCGGTCTCGCGTTCTTCCTGCTTTCGCTTCCGAACTTGCGTGGCGTATTCTCGAAGCGCAGTACGCATTAAGAGCCGACCGGCTTGGGAATTCGTTCGTTGACCTGAACAGTTCATCGATCAGCTCAATCGTTTCATCATCGACAGTGATTGCGATTGTCTTCACATTATGAGTTGTGTTGGTGGTGATGCTGCTCGTCAATACCTGCTAGTCAAAGCATCCACTTGGCCCAGCGCAAAGACTCGCCGCCGACGCCTCACGCCTCGAACGGAACGTGTTGAGCGAAGCGACCAACGAGATTTATTTGAATGGCGCCAAAAGATCCTCGACCTCCGTGTCCGACAGCTTCAGGTCTCGAATCTCAAAGGCCTCGAATCCGTCACCGACGACGAGGATGGATTCCAGCTCTTTTTCGGTCAGCATACAGATTTCGGGGGGCTTCGCCTTCTTGCTCGTGATTGCCTTTTTGCACATGACACTATCCCGTACATCGATGGACGCCGGAAAATTGCTCCAGGTTGCGGAGAAGAGAAGATGAGCGTCACCGACAGCTCTAAGAGATAGACGGACTTATCCGCCGTTTTCCTCAAATCGGGAGGCTGCGGGCCCAGTTGTTCGCAGATAATTGCGGAGGGTACACGCCGTCAACGATATCTTGGGGGCCTACCTCGCTAGAGACGACAAGCACACAGCGACGCGCGTCGAGTCACAGGGTAGTTGATCGAAGATTGAATATTTCAGTGTAACATCGTATTTCGTCGAATGGCTTCGAGGTCAACTCGGGCGCATCACTATCAGTCGATTCGAGGAGTCGTGTTTTGAGAAATCACATTCTGCTCGTGCTGCTTCTGACAGCGCTCTTTTCTTCCATCGGTCTCGCGGAAATCTACGACCTCGGTGGCATGTATACCTACCACTACAGAGACGGCCGTTACGCCGACTGGGGAGATTTCGAGCGGCACGGCGCGCGCATAGCCATCGAGGAAATCAACGCATCCGGCATTCTGGGTGACGACCGCATTCGCATGACGGACGAGAACACCATCGACTACCACTGCTGGCCGGAGAACGCCGCCATCATGGCGGAGACGCTCATGAAGAAAGGCATTCTCGTTCTCACCGGAGCGGATTGCAGTGGCCCGGCCGTTGAAATCGCCAGAGTCGGCGCGAAGTACGAAATTCCCGTCATCTCGAACGGCGCCAATGCGTCTATGCTCTCGTCGGTCGAGGAGTTTCCCTACTTCGTGCGTGTGGTGACGCCGAGCGAGCAGTACGAAGGCTATCTCATCGACATGGCCGTGCATTTTGGCGTCGAGGAAATTGCGCTCTTCTACACGACCGACGCGTGGGGCCTGGGCGCCAAGAACGTCATCAACCAATATGCGAAGAAGCACGCGATCAAAATCGCTCAGGAATACGGCTATCCTCGAGACACGCCCTACGAAGACGTCAAAGCGTATATGGAGAAGGTCAAGCAGGCCGGGATCAAGCACATTTTCAATACGAGCCCCACACCGGACACCGTGAGGATGTTTCGCGCTCTGCATGAGCTGGGGATGAACGCGCCTGGCTATTCCTTTTACGCCGCCGAGATGATTTCAGCGGACGAAGCGCCAGACGCCGTCGCAGGCAGCCTCGGCTATTTTGCTCCCATGAACGAGCTCATGCCTTCGCCCAAGCTTTCACGATTCAAAAGCGCACTCGAGAAACGTCTGGGCAAGACCGTCGACCCCTCGTCCAAAGCCTTTTTCTATGGAGCTTTGAGCTATGACCATATGCTCGCCGTTGGCTACGCTATCAGAGATATCAAAGAGGCCGGCGAGGACGTGACCAGCCAGAACATGATGAAGTATCTGCGAAGAATGAATTTCGACGGAGCGACCGGACACGTTTCGCTCGTGCCCGGCACCAATGACCGAGCCAACATGCCCGTGCAGATATTCAATAGCCACGGCTATAAGGCCGACGGCAAGACGGTGGATCTCGTTTCCGTGGGAAGCGTGGATCCGGCGACCGGTCGACTCACGGTGAACGAAGGGGCCATCGTTTGGCCCGGCAATATCACGACCCCGCCCAAACCGTAGGCCAGCCGGAGGGACGCCCTCGGTATGGCGAGCACTTCGCTCGAACGGTTGCTGTTAGGCCCTAACCCGTCAGAAATGAGAAATTTGTTCACGTTTTGGAGCGACAAAAATCTCACCGCCGAGACGCAGAGCACGCGGAGAAGAAAAGGTATCCCGTATTTTCCTCTGCGTCCTCTGCGCCTCTGCGGTTCAAAGGCTTTCAGGTTTACCTGGCTAGTAGTTAGCTTCCGGAAGCTACGTTATCAAGAGGGAAGAGTTGCTATCGAAGTATTGTGCCGAGCTAGGGTCTTTCTGTCGCCGGTTTCTCGCCCGGGCCGGGAAGCGCTGATTTGCGGCGCTCGGCGGCCTCTTCGTCAAGAAGAGTCGCCACGTCTGGATACGCGTAGATGACGGGCGCCTTGTTCTGCATGAGCCCGCCCGTATCCGCTGTCGGGCCGTAGGTGCTGTGCAGATCGCGCCCGAGCATGCGCACGATCGCGGTCTGTTGGCCCCGGTGATGGGACGTATGGGTGATACGACGCGTCATGATCCAGGCGCACGCGCGCTTTACCTCGAAGAAATCGACCACCTCTTCCCACCACGCCTCCGGTTTGCCGCGTAACGCTTCGAGACGCTTCGACGCATGATCCGCATAATTTCTTAGGAAGCCGAGACGCGTTTCTTCCGAAGGCACCGGGCTCTCCGTCACGTCGATCCCGAGCATCGTCTTGAACCACAGGTTCTCGCTCACGGACTGATGCACCATGTGCCGAGCACGCTGCGGCCGCGCGCATCCGTTGGATGCGGGCGTTTCGGCAAGTCTTCATCGTCGAACATGGCCCAGGTACTCAAGACTTTCTGGATCTCTGTCGCGTAAGTATCGATCAGGAATTGATAACGCACGCCCACCTCACAAAGTCAAAAAGCTCCACTCCTTCGAGAAGGGAACTCGGGTCATGAAGACGCTCCGGTCTTCGAGCACGAGAATAATATCGCTCGGGTTGACGCCGATGCCGCGCTCTTCGTCATAGAGCCCGGGCTCGACGCTGAACATCATGCCGGGCTCGACGATGGAGTCGTCGCCGAGTGCTATGAAAGGCGGCTGATGCCCCGAATAGAACTATCCTTGACCGTGCGACGGACGATGGTAGATGTAGTCCGCCATGCCGTTTTTGATCTGATAGTCGTGGACTTTGTAAGCGATCTCGGAACAGACCTTGCCGGGAACGATCTCTTCGCGAAGGATTTCGGCGCAGTCCATCACCACTTGCCACATCTTCTCTTGATAAGGCGCCACCGGCTCGATGAGGTAGTTGCGGTAGCCCTCGCCACCCATGCCGCCGAGCTTGATATCGGTATTCACGTAGAGGGGCTGGCCTCTCTGGATGCGCGTGTAGAAGAATTGGTTCGGATGCGGGAAGGCGGTGGAAACACCCGCGCGCACGTAGTGCGACGTCACTTCCATGCCGACGGCGCTGTTCGGTCTTCCGTCACGCTCGACATCCTTCAACATGAGGTCGAGGCCGTAGGCTTGGAGCGCTTGGCCGACTTCGAAATCCGTGGCCTCGGTGCCGCGCTCCAGAATATAGTCGCGTGAGAACGCGTGCACTTTGTCGAAGTAGCGATAGGCCCGCTGGGTGAGCGCTATCTCTTCCGGTGTCTTGATGATCTGCATGTCGAGACACAGGTCGCCTATCTCGACGAAGCGCGCTTCGGGAAGGACGCTCTCCGCTATTTGCCGTCTCGAAGCGTTGAGCTCGAAATCGATCCCTATCGTCTTGTCCCCGAGACCGCGCCGGCCGAGGCCCTGAAGCATCCACTCGAACAGATCGACTCGGTTGCCGCGCGCGCGCTCGCCCCGATAGGGAAAGCCGCCTTCGGCGTGCGGGTAGCAGAAATAGTTCTCCATCTCCGTCGACCACCAGGAGCGCATCAGGTCGCGGTCGATGCTCGGGGCGTACCAATAGGCCGTATCGGTTTCCTGCACTGGAAACAGCAGCCACGTCGAGCGCTCGCCGCTTCGGCGGAAACAGCCCGAGAAATAGACCATGTTCTGGTCTTGTCCGAGAAGGATGGCGTCGACCTCGCGCTCCGCCACGCGTTTCTTGAGCTCGCGGGTGCGGGCTTGATGCCAATCGAGCGGCAAACGGTCATAGCCGATCGGCGCCGGCTCCGGTTGTCCTGGCCTGTCGACGAGGAGCGCTTCGGATGGGCTGTCAGCGACGGTCGAACAAGCCAGCCTCGAGGCCGCCGCGCCCGTGGCGGCTAGCCCAGTGGCCAGGTTGCGGATGAACTCACGTCTTTTTAGCGTCATGTCTCACCTTTTTCTGCACTTTCTTCTCGGCCCATTCCCGCCAACTCTTCGCGAGCTCTGGGATGTCGATAAGCTTCACGACCTCGTCTCGATCGCGGCTATAGATGCGAAGGACGTCTCCCACCGTCATGCCATGCTCCGGACGGGACGTGACCTCGACGGCGTCTCCAGCTCCGAGCTCGCCTTCACGCACGATGCGAAGATAGGCTCCCGGTCGACCCGCTTCGGTGAAGCGCCGCAGGAACGCGTCGTCTTCCATCCGCGCGGCAAGCTTCGAGCACGGGGCTCGCGGCTCGGAAACTTCGAGACAGACCGTACCCACTTCCCAGCGCTCACCAATCACCGCGCCCGTTACGTCGACGCCCTCCGTCGTCAAGTTCTCCCCAAAGGCGCCGGGTCCGAGCGGGCGGCCGAGCTCGCTCTCCCACAGGCGGATATCCTCGAGCGCGTAGGCGTAGACGGCTTTGTCCGGGCCGCCGTGCACCGTCCGATCGGCCTGGTCGTCGCCTTCGATGTTGACGCCGCGTGCCGCGACACGGCCTTCGACAGGTGTTTTCCAAATCGCGCTTTCAATGTCGCGACCCTTGTACACGAACACGCGCGGTCGAGCCACGTTGACCGTTGCGAGTTTGCCTCCCATATCTCCTCCTAGTTCAGATGCGTGTCGAAGAGCTCGTAGATCCGCCGGTACTCGTCGAGCCAGCTCGACGGCTCGCGAAAACCATGCGCCTCGACGGGATAGATTGCCGTTTCCCAACCCGTCTTCTCGAGCTCGATGAGTCGCTGCACGAGCCGGACGGAGTCCTTGAAGAAGACGTTGTTGTCGACCATGCCGTGAGCGATGAGAAGAGGCTTCGTCAAGCCTTCGGCGAACTCGATCGGCGAGCTGCGCGCATAGGCCTCCGGATCGTTATAGGGCGTGTTGACCTCCGGATCGTTATAGGGCGTGTTGAGGATGCGAGACGTATAAGGGTGGTTGTAATGCGCCCAATCGGTGACGGGTCGGAGCGCCGCGCCGCAGGTGTTGTTTATCACTTTAATCCGTAATCCACCGCGATGAAATATCAAGAACGGCCACCACTCCATGAGGGTACGGGAGTGCTCGACGGGGTCAAGGGTTCGCTCGCTACGCGAGCCGCTACGCGCCCTTGACCTCGTCTGCGCCTCCCGTCTTCTGCTCGTACGTGGTTGCCGGTCGAGGTGAATCACGAATGAGAAATCTTCGCGATTCAATATAAAAAACAACAGGAGGCGAAGAGATCGGGCTTTTTGAAGAGCGCCATGAACGTCATGAACCCGCCATAGGACCCGCCGTAGACGCCGATACGCTTCGGGTCAACGTTCTTGTGCTCCGTGAGCCACTTCACGCCGTCCTCCATATCTTCGAGCTCGGGCGTTCCCATGTCGCGATAGATGGCGGTGCGCCAGTCGCGGCCATAGCCCGCGGAAGCTCGGTAGTCCATGTCGAGGACGACGTAGCCTTTTTGCGTCAGGAGCGTGTGAAACATGAACTCCCGGAAGTAGCCCGACCAGCCGAGATGCGCGTTTTGAAGATAGCCCGCACCGTGCACGAACATGACGGCGGGCCGCTTCCCGAGCGCGCCGCCCGAGGGCGTGTAGACCCGCGAGTAGATCGGGCGGTCGTGATGCGTCGACGGGATCGGGACGACTTCCGGCTCGACCCACGGAAAGGACGCAAAAAGCGACGAGACCGTCTCGGTGACGCGTGCGGCGCTCGAGCCCGGGCTCACCTCTTGCACGTAGAGCTCGGAGGGCATCGTTGTTTCGGAATGTGCCAGTAGAACGCGCGCGCCGTCGGGCGACAGCTGAAAGTCGTTACGGCCGCCGAGCTTGGTGACGGCCTCGATGCGGGTATTCTGCAGATCGTAGCGGTAGGTCTCGTAGATCCCGGGATGCTCGGCGTTGGCCGTGTAATAAAGATAACGGCGGTCGGGGCTCTCGACGACATTCGAGACCACGAAGTCCCCGTGGGTGACACGTGTTCTCGTGCCGGTATCGAGCGCGTGTAGATAGAGCTGTGAGTAGCCGCTCTCTTCAGAGGTGTAGTAGAACGTCGTCGAGCTTGAGAGAAAGCCGATCTCGTTCAAGCGCCAGTTGATCCACGCTTCGTCGCTGACGCGTGTAATCGGGCGGAGCTCGGCCGTGTCGAGCGTGACTTCAGCGATCCAGCGGTCTTTGTGGTCGTGGGAGAACACGTGGAGGACCAGATGCTCGCCGTTGTCGCTCCACAGGATGCCGGCATTGCCGCCGCTCCCAAAGCCGCTCGTGCCGACATATACCGCGCGTGGCTCGGGCTCTTTACCGTTGTCTTCGGTTTCGTCCTCGTCATCCTTCTCGTCTTCCTTATTGACCCGAAGCCAGGCGAGCGGGTCGTCGGTTATCCCCGGAAGAAATGCTAGGGAAACGTCTCGAAGCTCGTGTTTGTCGAGGTCCAGCAGCACGACGCGGTCCGGCGCCGGTGTGCCTGTCCCTACGAGCGTCCGCACCTCCTTTGGATCGACGTAGCCGTCGTCGCTCACATAGTTGGGCATCACGTCGTGCTCGCCGTCGTCGCGTTCTTTCGGCAGGACCAGCAGAAGCATCCACCTGCCCGTCGGTGACAAGCTCGAAGCCTTGATCGCGACATCGTCACCCACGTAGAAAGGGTAGGGCACCCGCGATGAATCGGCGCCGCGAGCCTTTTCGTCGCGCTTGCGAGCCGCGTCCTTCTTCCTCTTCTGCTCGCGCACGTATTCCACGAGACGCCGCTGCTGGTCCCGCAGATAATCTTCTTCCTCTTCTTCCGCCGGGTCCTTGTCCAGCTCGATAACGGCCGGTTGGTACTCGAGCCCGCTCGAGAGCTCCCGCACGAAAACGTTGTCGCCTTGGTAGAACCTAACGCGGTCATCCCCGGCCATGAAGTGGGCATGGACTCTTCCGCTTCGGTCCGGGTGAGTTGGCGCACGTGTCCGGTCGCGATGTCGCGGACGAAGAGATCCCCGTTGCGCGCATAGACTTTGTGCTTACGATCCGAACTGAAGTCACCGCTCCGATGGTCGGCCGCCGCTTTCTCGGACTCGCTCAGCTCGCGGAGCCCCGTGCCATCGAGGCCGACCTGATATAGCCGGCGTTCGTCGGAGCCTTCCACCTTGCGCTCGAAATAGATCGACCCGCCGTCATCAGCCCAGTAAGGGCTCTCGGGCTGGCGGCCGAGCCAGTCGGGGTGCGCCATGATCTGCTCCAAGGTCACTTCGTTCGCTTGAGCGAGGGAGAAGCTCGACAAGATCAACGTGTACAGAAACGCGCGCGAAACGATGTTCATTCGTAAACTCCTCATTCCAGGATCAACTCGTTGCCCAAATGCGGGCGCTCGGACAAACGACGGAGCGTGTCCTCGCGGTTCGATTCGATGAACTCGAGAAGGCGCTCGAGCTGCGGTCGCAACGGCTCGAGGGTAAGCTCGGGCACGCCAACCTCTTCTCGCGCTTTTTCCAGAGAGCTCACCCCGTCGAGGTTTTTCAGGATATCGCCTCGCTGTGCCCGAATCCAAGTATCGAGATGTTCTTCGAATCCGTCGGCGGCAAAGCGGTCGAGCTCGGAGGGCTCGTAGCCCAGCCATGCCAAAGCCGTGGGCACGATGTCCAGGAGCGTCGGTACGTGTGTCCCGGAGACCACAGGCTCGAGCCCGCCTTCCGCGGTGGAACGGTAGCGCGCTTGCGCGCGCAGCTCACCCGGGTCGAGTCCCGGCCCTGAAACGAGCATGAACGTTCTCTTTTCTCCGCGGTGCACCCCGCCGTGCCCGCCGAGGTTCTCGCCAAAGTTCCAATCGGAGGCGTGAAGCACGACAACGTCGCCAATCGCGGGGTTGCTCGAATAGAGGTAGGCTCCCATGCCGCCCACGACGTTCACGTAAGAAAGATCGATCGTGCGATCGTTCCATTCGTTGTAGGTGCCGTAGGTCCCCTCGCCGGCACCCCATGTCCCATAGCCGAGAGGGTCGTTCGCGGAGGCGGGGTCGGTGCGGTAGTGATAGACGAGCTCGCCCGACGGGTCATCGCGCTCGACGCTCAGCAAGCCTCGATTCCCCTCGCGATCGCGTATCTCGACTTCGAGCCTAGCGGGAAGCGGCGCTCCGTCGGTAAAGGCTTCGTTGTTCTTCTTGATGAAAATGAGCCCAACGCCCGGGCTCTCGACGAGCGCTTGTAGAAAAGCCCCTTCGCGATAACTCAGAATCTCCTCATAGCTTGGCCGACGCTCCCAGGAGCACGCGGCTGGACTTTCGCAGACCGGAATGAAAAGCTCGGCATTGTTCCGCGCCCCGCCGCCGTAGACGAGGCGCACGTGGCGGTCGAAAAGCGCGCGGTTCGCCTCTTGCTCGGCCTCTAGATAGTCCGGACGTGCACGCAGATACAAGCTCCTGAGCATCGCGAGAGCTTCACCAACGACAGGGGCGGCAGACTCGAGCGCTTCGTCGAGCTTGGGGTCGATGAGAAGCGAGCGCAGGAAAAAGAGCCACCAATAGCTCTCGTGTAAATCGCTTCGGATGAGCGCCTCGATTTCTCCGAGAAACTCCCGAGCCCACCGATCGGCTTCGGTCGTCAGCGCGCGGACGTCCTCGCTCTGCCAATCCTCATAGGTGTCGGGACGCGTGAGCCGGGGCGGAAGGTTGACGTAATCGATGCCAAGCTCCGCTCTCGCTGAGAGCGACGTTTGGTCCTCGCCGGTCTCGAGCCCGAGGCGCCGGTTCAAATAACCGATGAAGCTCTCGCTGACTTCCTCGGTCATACGGTTCGACGTGTCGACCATGCCGTGATCACCGAAAACGATAAAGAGCGTGCGCGAGAAGAGAGTCTCGCCATCGGCAAAATGGATGTTCTCGAAATCATTGATGAGGCGGCCGAGCTCGATGTCGATGACGAGCATCGACAAAACGTAGTGCGGCTCCGCGCGGCGGCCTTCGATCTCGGGAAGCTCGATACAAATTTCCGTGACGCGTCTCGTGATTGCCGCGCGGCGCACGCGCAGGAAGTAGCGATCGTCGAGGGTGTGGTCTTTGTCGAGCAAAGCGAACACCGTGTCGTCGATGCCGTTGCCGTTGCCGTTGCCGTTGCCGTTGCCGTTGCCGTTGCCGTTGTCGTTGTCGTTATCACTGTCTCGGTCAAAGCAATGCTCGGGATCACGCTCGGCGACGGTCACGCCTTCCAGATGCGAGAATTCATCCGCGGCAGCGAGCAGCAGTGTGGACATCGCAGGCGGTTTCTCTCCGTTCTCCGTTATCCGTCGATGGATGTCGAGAAAGCTATCCATCGTCGCGTGCGCCTGATCGTGATACGTATGGTTCGCGACCGCCGAGACGCCTTCGACATAGGCGCGGCCATAGTTTTGAAACGGCACGCTGCGACGGGCGAGGCTCATACCCGCGACGAGGTTCTCACCCCGAGCGGCGAGAAAGTCTTGAATGGTCGAACTTCGTGGAAACTCGAACCCGAGCGCATAGCCGAGAACTTCCGCGGGGTCTAGCCAGTAGTTGGAAACCCGAAAACGGTTTCGCTCGAACTGCCACCACCCCACTACTTTCGTGTCGAGCTGAGACGTCAGGTAGGACTGGATCACCTTCATCGTCTCGGACTTGTCGACGGTCGTCGCGTCGTAAGCGATCCGGCCGCGCGCGACGAGGCGTGCCAAATTGGGGAGCCGTCCGGCACGGAGAAGCGTGCGCACGAGGTCCGGGCGGTAACCATCGAGATGAAGAAGCTGCACGTGGCGGCCACCGGCTGGAGGCACAATCGCAGCGGGCGGCGAGCCGCAGCAAGCCGCGAGCCATGCGAGCGCAGCCAGAATGGTATTCCGTGCGAGGAGCACTACGATTCCGGCAGACCCGTGGCAGCCAACGCCTTCAGGGCAAAGGTCGTTCCGGCGTGGGTCAGGAAGTTCGACGTATCCGACTCGTTTCGGAGAGATTGGGTCCACCAGTGGCCTTCCGCTCGCTGATGGGTGAGGAGCCATGTGACGGCTTTCTTAATGCGCGGATCGGAGGCTTCAACTCCTGCCTCTCTCAGCACGAAGACGACGAAGCCCGTGCCATATCCGTCGCTCTCCACGTTCACTAGCAGCCCGGTGAAAAAGTCCAGATTCTGCTCACGGAGAAAGTTTGGTGGGCAAGTTCAAGGAAGATGTGATTCGGCGGAACGGCCAAGTTGAGACGCCCGATGGATTGCAGCGGGGCAAAACGTGCGCCTATGGTCGAGACGAAGCGCAATAAAGCAGCGATCAGACTGGCGTTGAGCTCCGCGTATTCCTTCGGCGTGGCCTTGCCGATGAGATTGCGCATCAGAATCCCGAGATTGAATCCGGCCACGTGCGTGAGGAGGCGCTTGAGTATATTTTCGTGTCTTCGCAAATGCGTTCGTCGCATGCCTCCCGCTTCGAGGGCCATGGCTAGCGATTCCTTGCAGATGGGGCCTTTGCCTGCGCCGTGAGCCGCCGGTTCGAGCGGTCGGGGTCCGGCGTGGGCGCCCTCACAATGATAATTTTCGCTTTCCTCACGCCTAGCCTCCGAGGGATAATGGTGAGTTTGTGGCTCGTGCGCCGGCGGGCTGCGGGACGCCAGCTGCGCACCGGAAAGCATGTCGATACGCATCAACGTGGACGGACAGACGGGCACCGAGGACGACCGCCTGCTGTCGCCTTTGGACCAGGGCTTTCTTTTCGGAGCGAGCGTCTACGAGACCATCCGCACCTATGACGGCGTACCTTTCGTTCTAGAGCGCCACCTCGAACGGCTCCGCGCATCAGCCGAATCGCTCGGCATCGACATCGACGTCAGCACCGAGACGCTCACGGAGCGCCTCCACGCGACGCTCGAGGCGGCCGGCAACGCCGAGTCGTCCATCCGGATCGTCATCTCCGCCGGCGTCGGCGCCATCGACTACCGCACGGGTTCGGCTCGCAAGCCGACCGTCGTCATCATCGTCCGCCCGCTGCCTGAATTTCCGGAAAGCCTCTACCGCGAAGGCGCGAAAGCGGCGTTCGCGACAATCATGCGGGCGGGCAGGGGCAACTTGAGCCCGAAAATCAAATCCTCGAACCTCTTGAACAACATCATGGCGCTCCGGCAGGCGCACGAGAAGGGCGCTTACGAAGCCCTTCTGCTCAACGCCCGCGGCGAGGTCTGCGAAGGCTCCATGTCCAACGTTTTCGTCGTGCGGAGCGGCACCGTCGCAACGCCACCGCTCTCCTCCGGGCTTGTCGAAGGGATTACGCGCGAGCACGTGATCGAGCTCGCGCAAGAAAACGGCATCGAGCTCGAGGAGAAAACGCTCACACCAGAGGATCTTCTCGGCGCCGACGAAGTGTTCATCACCGCTTCGGCGCGCCAGGTCGTTCCGATCGTTCGCGTCGACGAAACAACCATCGGCGATGGCAAGCCCGGACACGTGACCCGAAAGATCATGAAGTCTTATCAAGATCACGTACGCGCTCTCATGAGCACAACCGAAACCGTAGATGAGGGTGTAATCGAATGAAAACAGATATCGAAATTTCTCGTTCCATCTCCCCGAGGCCCATCTCCGAGATTGCCGAAGGGCTAGGACTCAACGCTTCCGAGTGGCAGCCTTACGGGCAGCACATTGCAAAAGTCGACCCCTCGGTGCTCGACCGCCCCGCGAAGAACGGCCAGTCGAAGCTCATCCTCGTCTCCGCGATCACACCCACGCCGGCCGGAGAAGGCAAGACGACGACGAGCATCGGGCTCGCTCAAGGGCTCGCGAAGCTCGGTGAGTCCGTCTGTCTCGCGCTTCGCGAGCCGTCTCTAGGCCCGTGCATGGGCATCAAGGGCGGCGCGACGGGCGGCGGCTACAGCCAGGTATACCCGATGGAGCGCATCAACTTGCACTTCACCGGGGACTTTCACGCCATCACCTCGGCGCACAATCTGTTGTCGGCCGCGCTCGACAACCATCTTCATTTCGGAAACGCGCTCGGCATCGACCCCCGACGCATCGTCTGGAAGCGCGTCATCGACATGAACGACCGCTCGCTCCGGAACATCGTCGCCGGCCTCGGCGGGCCGCTCCACAGCATGCCGCGCGAGACGGGCTTCGACATCACGGCGGCGTCCGAAGTCATGGCCATCCTGTGTTTGGCAAATGACGCCGATGATATGCGGCAGCGTCTCGATCGGATCATCGTCGGCTTCACCCGCGACAAGGAGCCGGTGTTCGCAGAGAATTTGAAAGTCTCGGGCGCCATGATGGCTCTGATGAGCGATGCCTTGAGCCCGAACCTCGTGCAGACACTCGAAGGCGTCCCGGCGCTCATCCACGGCGGGCCGTTCGCGAATATCGCGCATGGATGCAATAGCGTTATCGCAACGCGAACGGCGCTCCACGTCGCCGATTGGGCGGTGACGGAGGCCGGCTTCGGCTTCGACCTCGGCACGGAGAAATTCTTCGACATCAAGTGTCGCTCGGCCGGCCTCGATGCGGCCGCCGTCGTTCTCGTGGCGACGGTGCGCGCGCTCAAGATGCATGGAGGGCGCGACAAGACCGAGCTGACTGAGCCCGACGCGGATGCCGTGGCGAAAGGCCTTCCCAACCTCGAAAAGCATCTCGAGACGGCGCACACGTTCGGCAAGCCCGCGATCGTGGTGCTCAACAAGTTCGGCACCGACACGGATGAAGAGATCGATGTTGTGCGGCGGCGCTGTGAAGAGCTCGGTGCTGCTTTCGCGGTCTCCGATCATCACGCGCGCGGCGGCGACGGCGCCGTCGAGCTCGCCAAAGCCGTCATCGAGACGACGTCGAGCGCCAGCGAACCCTTCAAGCCCTTATATGAGCTATCGGATCCGATTCGCGAGAAAATTCGCAAGGTGGCACGGAGCGCCTATGGCGCGAGGGACGTAGTCTTCACCAACGTGGCGGAGCGGAACATCGCGGAAGCCGAGAAGCTCGGCTGTGCGGAGCTTCCTGTCTGCATAGCCAAGACGCAGAACTCTCTCTCGGACGATCCGAAACTTCTAGGGCGGCCGGTTTTCGAGGTGACGGTGCGCGGGGTGCAAATCAGCGCGGGCGCCGGCTTTCTCGTCATCTTGACCGGGGACATCCTGCGCATGCCCGGCCTTCCCCGAAAGCCGCGCGCCGAAGATATCGACTTCCGAGACGGAAAGATTCTCGGGCTGCAATAGCAGCCCGTCTCACCTTCCGTTCTCGGGCATCCCTTCGACCACGACAGGATCGCTCTGCTCCATGAGGTGGGGCTTGCCGGCGAAATCGATGTAGTGGCCCGAGCGATCGCGCTTCGTTTCCAGGTAGAAACGGTTGTGGACGCTCGGCGGGATGACGTGCGGAAGACGGCGGCTCACGCGAATGCCGTGCTGCGTGAGCTGCTCGATCTTCCGCGGATTGTTCGTCATCAGCTGGATCGACCGAACGTTCAAGCTCATCAACATGTGGGCCGCGATCGCGTAGTCGCGCTCGTCGTCGCGGAATCCGAGCGCCAAGTTTGCTTCGACCGTATCGAGCCCCTGGTCCTGAAGCGCATAGGCTCTAACCTTATTAATCAGGCCGATGCCGCGGCCTTCTTGGCGTAGGTATACCACGAGACCCTTTTCGAGGGCACCCACGGCCTCGAGCGCGGTCTCGAGCTGGTCGCGGCAGTCACAGCGGAGCGATCCGATCGCGTCCCCGGTCAAACATTCGGAGTGAAGCCGCGTAGGGACGTCCTCCGCCCCCAGAATGTCGCCGCGGACGATGGCGACGTGCTCCTTCGCGTCTCGATTGTTCCAAAAAGCAACGACACGGAAGTCTCCGAAGCGTGTCGGAAGATCCGCCACGGCCATTACCCGCACGCAGACTTTCGCCGGCCCCACGCCTTCGCAGTCGTGATCCTCGTCCCGAACGACGAGATCTTCGAGTGCCGTGATGTCTTCCATCACCACACCTTAGCGTAAGTGGTCAGTTCCCGGGCTCGCGCCCGTGCTCCACCGTCAACGGGCTCAAGTAGTGCTTCTCATCGATGCCTCGTTTTCGAAGGGCGATGCCCGTCAAGCACTCGCGCAGAGCCCGGTTGACATTGAGACTCGTGGTGTAGCCGGGGTCGGCGAGCGGGTTGAACTCCACGAGCTCGAAGCCGACGACGTTGTTCTCGGCACAGAGGCGCCGGACGAGCGGGAAGAGCTCCCGCGTCGTCAACCCGCCGGGCTCGGGCGTACCGGTGCCTGCCGCATAGGCCGGGTCGAGCACGTCGATGTCGAGCGAGATGTACAGATATTCCGGTCCTTCCGAGACTTCCTGAAGCGCACGTTCCATGACCGGCTCCCAGCCGTCGCGCTCGATCTCGGCCATCGTGTGATAGCGAAAGCCGTGCTCGCGCATGAAGCGAAAGCCGTCTTCGCCAGGCCAGTAGCCTCGAAGGCCAACTTGAACGTAGTTCTTACCGAGCACGTGGCCTTCCTCGATGAGGCGCCTTATGGGCTGGCCGTGAGAGATCAAATGCCCGCTGACATTCTCGCTTGCATCGTAATGCGCGTCGAAGTGGATGACGCCGACATTCTCCTTGCCGTAGACGTCGGCAATCGCTGCCACATCGGGATATTCGAGCGAATGGTCCCCTCCTACGATCATCGGAATCGCGCCTGTCTCCGCGATCTCTTTGACCATCGCGCGCACGGGCGCCATCGACCGTTCCGCGCTCAGGTTGTCGATGGGTGCATCGCCGTAATCGACGACCGTGAGGTCCTGCATCCAGTCCACCATGACGTGCAGATGCGGGTCCGACCAGCTTCCCCAGCCAAGATACTTATCGGAGCCGCGGAGGGTTTTGGGTCCGAAGGCGGCACCGCGCATCCCGCTTCCGGTATCGAGGGGCGCGCCCATGATGGCGACATCCACCTCACCGGCGGTCAAATCCTCGGGCGTGAGAGCCACGGGCAGCATGAAAAAGGTCGGGGTCCCGGTCCAGCCCTGGCCCCCGGACATGCGTTGGATATTGATCGGCCCGGGCTCGCGCTTCGGGCTCTTTCCATGCGTCGAGCGTCGGGTCGTTCGGATTCAGCCGGATGACGCCCCGCTCATCCTCCTGCTCCTCCTGCCCCTCTGGCTGTTGTCGCGCCCACCCGCCGTTGCCTACAAGCGAAAAAAACACACAGAACAAAATTTGTCTCATAACCACCTCTCATAATGTGGGCGCGAGTATAGAGGAAACGCGTGCTATTCTCTCCAAGGGCTGAGGGCCACAGGCAAGCTGGGCCCAAGCGCCCGAGAAGGCCAAGAAAGGAATTCCCAGTCGATGACGGCGTTTCGTTTTCAACCGATGTTCGAGTTGGGTCACGAGGAGATCCCGTTTCGCAAGCTGACGAGCGACCACGTGAAGGTGGCGAAGCTCGGCGAGCACGAGTTTCTGAGCGTCGAGCCCGAAGGGCTGTCGCTTCTCGCGGCCGAGGCGGTGCGCGACGTCTCACACTTGTTCCGGACGTCGCACCTCGAGCAGGTGCACCAAATCCTCGACGACCCCGAGGCGAGCGACAACGATCGCTTTGTCGCGATCCAGATGCTCAAGAATGCCAACGTCGCCGCTGGGATGATCCTCCCGTCCTGCCAGGACACAGGAACGGCTATCGTCGTCGGCAAGAAAGGTCAATTCGTCTTGACGTCGGGCGATGATGAGGAAGCGCTGACCCGCGGCATTTACAACACTTACACAACGACGAACTTGCGCTACTCGCAGCTAGCGCCGCTCTCGATGTACGAGGAGAAGAACACAAAGAACAATCTCCCGGCCCAGATCGAGCTCTACGCAACGAGAGGCGACGAATACCACTTTCTGTTCATCACCAAAGGAGGGGGCTCTGCGAATAAGAGCTTTCTCTATCAAGAGACCCGCGCTCTTTTGAACCCGGACGCGCTCTTGAGCTTTATCGAGGAAAAGATGAAAAGCCTCGGTACGGCAGCCTGCCCGCCCTACCACCTCGTGCTCGTTATCGGCGGAACGTCCGCGGAGCTCACGCTCAAGACGGTGAAGCTCGCGAGCTGCAAGTATCTCGATGGTCTGCCTCAAAGCGGGAACGAGCTCGGCCGCGCTTTCCGCGACGTCGAGCTCGAGAAAGAAGTGCTCGCGCGCTCGCGCAAGTTAGGTATCGGCGCTCAGTTCGGCGGCACCTATTTCTGCCACGATGTGCGCATCATCCGGCTTCCGCGCCACGGTGCGTCGCTCCCTGTCGGCATCGGCGTGTCGTGCTCGGCCGACCGGCAAGCGTATGGGAAGATCACGCGCGACGGCATTTTCTTGGAGAAGCTCGAGACCAACCCGGCGCAGTTCATGCCGGAGATCGAAGGCGATGAGCTCAGAGCAGAGGTCGTCGAGCTCGACTTGAACAAGCCTATGAGTGAGGTTCGAGAGACGCTTTCCAGCTACCCGGTCAAAACGAGGCTCTCGCTGACAGGTTCGATCATCGTGGCGCGCGATATTGCGCACGCGAAGCTCAAAGAACGCATCGATCGTGGCGAAGAGCTGCCGCAATATTTCAAAGACCACATCATTTACTACGCCGGTCCCGCGAAGACACCCGATGGCTACGCGTCAGGCTCCTTCGGCCCGACGACGGCCGGGCGGATGGACTCTTACGTTGGTCCTTTTATGGAGCGGGGCGGAAGCTTCATAACACTCGCCAAAGGCAACCGATCGCGGCAAGTGAGCGAAGCGTGCAAGAAGTACGGTGGGTTCTATCTGGGCTCCATCGGAGGTCCCGCCGCCATTCTCGCGCTCGAATCGATCAAGAAGGTCGAAGTGGTCGAGTACGAAGAGCTCGGCATGGAGGCCATCTGGCGCATCGACGTCGAGAACTTTCCGGCCTTCATCGTTGTCGACGACAAAGGGAACGATTTCTTCTCGCAATTGTCCTGAATCAATTCTCGCTCGCTAGTGCGCTCGTGTAGAACGGTTGTGTGAGCAGTATGAGCACGACGATCGCAGAAGAGCGGATCGAGGGCGCGTCGTTTCTCGGCTTCTGCATGGCCCTCGCCCTCGTTTTGTGGGCGACGGCATTTGTCGGTATCCGTGTAGCGGTTTTGCACTACCCGCCGGGACCGCTCGCGCTTCTTCGCTTCTCCATCGCATCGGTGTTGCTCGGTAGCTATCTTCTCGCCGCGTCAAAGGGTCGCTCGCTACTGAAGGCCGGACCCAGGGACTGGCTCGGGTTCTTGTCGCTCGGCTTGACTGGGATCGTCGTGTACCACGTCGCACTCAACACGGGCGAGCAAACCGTGAGCGCCGGCGCCGCGAGCCTGCTCGTCAATACGACTCCAGTGTTCACGGTACTCCTAGCCGTCGTGCTTCTCGGCGACCGGCTCGGAAAACGTGGCACCCTTGGGATGACGATTGCTTTTGGCGGAGCGGCGCTCGTCTCCGTGGCGGCCGGCGACGGCTTGACGCTCGACAAAGGGGCTTTCTGGATCCTTCTCGCCGCCGTCGCCCAGGCGTTTTACTTCATCGTCCAAAAAAACATGCTCTCTCGCTACGGAGCACTCGAGCTCACGACCATCTCGACCTGGTGCGGATGCCTGATGCTCGGGGTCTTTGCGCCGGAGCTGATCGACAAGGTGGCCAACGCGCCACGAGGGGCGACGCTCGTGGGTCTCTACCTCGGCGTGGGTCCGTCCGCTATCGCCTATCTCAGCTGGGCCTATGTCGTCTCGCGCCTCTCTGTCTCACGGGCCGTCGCATACCTCTATCTCGTTCCGGCGCTTGCGCTCGTGATTGGGTACCTGGTACTCGACGAAACGCCCACGCTTCTCTCGCTCGTCGGTGGCGCCGCCACCATCTTCGGCGTAGCCCTCGTCCATCACCGTTGAAGTTGCTGCACTATTTTTGATTAATCCACACAATTTGCATCTCTAGGCTACTCGTCACCGAGTACATGGGCGAGCGTGCTCGATCGTGCGCGCCTCGCGAGCTCCTTGATGCATCACTTACGATATTTAGGGGGGGTCCCTATAGCTCTTGACTGGCGGCAGCTGAGCCCCCGTGAGGCCGGTCGGCGCATCCTCCGCCACGACCGGCATGCGCAGCGTTCCGATCCCATCGATGGTCGCCACAACTTCTTCGCCCGGCTGCAGGAAGCGTTGAGCGCCGCGGACCGCGGTGCCCATACCGGTGCCGCCGGACGTCCCATTATTGATGACGTCGCCAGGGAAAAGCGTAATGATGGACGAGCCGTACTCGATCAACTCCCATAGAGAGTGGATCATATCGCCGGCGGTCGCCTCTTGCATTTTGGTATCGCCGACACTCAGCGTTTGCCGGAGGTTTTCCATCGGGTCGCCGTAGAACTCCTTGGGCACGATCCACGGTCCCATGGGCGCAAAAGTGTCGTGGCCTTTCCCGACGAACCAATCGGATCGCAACGGGTTTCCCCCGGGAGGCCGGCCCCCACGATCGGAGATATCGAGCGTGACCACATAGCCAAAAACGTAATCCTGAGCGTCGTTGGCGGACACGTATTTCGCGGTGCGGCCGATCACCGTGCCTAGCTCGACCTCCCAGTCGGTGCGATCCCGGCCGTACGGGATCACGATGGGATCGCCGTTGCCGACGACCGCGCCCTTGCTGGCCTTCAGAAACAAATAGGGGACACCCCGATTCTCACGCCGCTGCCGGCGCGCCTCCGCGCGCTCCTCCTCGGTGCCCGTCTCGTTGACGTGGCTATAGAAGTTGACCGCGGCGTTGAGTATCTTTCCGGGGTACATGATGGGCGGGAGCGTTCGTAGAGCGTCGAGGTTATACACGTAATCGGGTCGATTCGAGCCCAGCATGTCGCTGCCGACCAAGTGGTTGACAATCTCATACACGCGACGCTTCAAGCCATATTCGTACCGCTCGATGAGCTCCAGCATGTCTGCGGGCGGCGGGATCTTCGGATAGGCAGGACCCCTCTCGAGGGCGAGGTTCGCAGCCTGGAGGTCGACCACGAGGCTATCGCGCAGGACGATACCGACATGCGCGGTGCCCACGATCTCGAAAGTTCCAACTGTGAATGGCTCCGCGCTCTCGAGCCCATCCTGCGCCGAGCACAAAACGGGGCTCGCAAGAGCCAGAAGCATGGTGAGGGTTAGAGAATTTCGCATGATACTCCTTGTGGACGCGTTGACGTTCGTCCCAGACGGGTCCGGTTGTACTGCCGTCGTGAGAGCCCTGTCAAGTGGCTATTCGAACGAAGGCGGACCGGAGTTAACGCAGGAAGATGCTCTTGGGGATGTAGCCGGTAACGACCTGGGTTAGGTCGACGACCTCACTCACGCGGAAATCGACGGCAATGCTTGCGAGTGAAAGGGCTTTGTCCGGCGTGAGCCCCTTCTCTTTTACGAGGAAGTCCACAACCTCCCACGTGGCGTGGCGCGTCGCTCGGTCGAGGTCGAGGTCGATCCCCATCAGGAGGTAGTGGGTATCGGTTTCCGCGCGTGGGCCCGCCAGGTTCACGCCTTTGTGAACAACGAAGCGGAAGACAGCGCTGAGCGACTGCTCGATCGCAGTGCCACTCACCTCGCCGTCGCGCTGCGCCCCGGGTGCTTCCGCCATTAAGTGTTGGTAAGATGACGCTAAGACTTTACGCTGCATTAAATTACAGCCAAAATAGCGCTCGCGACCTTCGCCGCGCGCTAAATGGAGCGTAAGCGCTTTTTTTGCAAAGGGATACGTACACATCACCAACAGTAAACAGCGCAAGCACCCCAGCGAGGAGTCCGCGGTCGCTTTGCTGCTTGGGCTTATTGCCTCTGGCCAGATTCAACTATGACGCATCGACGGCTACCAACGTCTGAGCGAGGTTCTCGAACACGCGGAGGTTGCCGCATGATCTGATACCCTGATGACGGAGTGGAGGGCGCCGTTCTTTTTCCACGGACCTCGGGACACATTCCAGAATCCGAATTGGAGAATCTATGGAGACTGATCCTTTAAGAGCTTCCGCTTCTTCCCGATGGTATTACTGGAAGACGCCTGTGCTGTTCGGCGTCGGATTTTGTGTTCTGCAGGTCTTGGTCGCCCTTGTCCGGTTCGGCTCCACGGATTCCTGGAATCCAGAGGAGTTGCTGTTTGCGATTCCGGCCTTATTGTCCGGCTTGGTGCTGTTTTTTCTGGGTGGCGTGCTGGTCGGATTGCTTGCGCAGCGCCTCTTGAGAGGAGTTGTCGGAGCCTGGCGGAGCGTTTTACTGGTCGCGCTCGGAGTAGCGACTCCGCTTGCGGTACTGTTCAGCCTTGTCGGAGGATTGCTCGGCCCACATATGGTGGTTATTGGCGCTCTAGCTCCGTATCTGCTCTTGGTCGGAATCCCGCTGTTGATTCGGCAATGCTGGCAGCATCTCCTAAGTCCGCCTAGACTGAAGGAGTGATCCTGTCAGCTTCGGAGAACCGAGCGTTCACAGAATCGTAGACAGAACCGCGTCCTGTCCAAAAACACAAACGAACTCAAGACTGGCGCGCCGGGACGTTTCAGATCAGAGACGTCTGAGGCTTGGTTCGCCAATGGAAGCTAGAATCCTCGGTCATGAGGAGGCAGAGCCAGCCCTGGACATAGTTGGTCGTCGCCATCCCTGCTTGGATCCCGTCCTGTGCCAAAACTCGGGCTTTTTGAAATAGCCTATAAATCAGCAGCTTGGTGTCTGTGTTTGCGACCAGGCCCTTAGCTCCTGGAAACAAGATTTCAACCCTTGACGAGCTTGAGCGCCCTCTTGGCAAGCACGGTCACGACCCCGGCATAAAGAGAGGTACTGACCTGATCGACGATGGCGTCCAGGGAACCGCCAATCACTTGGATGTGACTCAGTACGTCCGCACCTGCAGTAGCACCGACTGCAAGAGTCAATACCAAGTAGGCTGTCGCGTCCTCAGCGTCGATCGCCAACCCGCCATACACCAAGCCCAGAACAACCAGTGCGAGGGCCACGATCCCAGCGGGAACTGCCTCAGCGGCCAAGCCCTGCACAATCGCCAATAGCCAGATGAGGCCAACAATGATTCTGATTGCCATTTTTATCTCCTAGCAGCCCGTTGAAAAAGTCGTATCCGGTCGCGATATTTCTCTGAAGACTCATTCGATGACGATGTAAAATTGCATCGCATGTCGATGAAGAAGAAAAAGAAAAGTTGCCAAGAGACTTTATGGATTCCACACGATGCGGTTGCGTCGAGTCCTGGTCATCCTTTTTATGAGGAACTCGAGCGGGTACTTCGAGAGGAAGAGTTTGACTCGTTTGTGGAGTCGAAATGCTCGCCGTATTACGCGAAGAAGCAAGGTCGGCCGAGCATACCGCCGGGTGTGTATTTTCGAATGCTGTTGATCGGCTACTTTGAGCGCATCGATTCAGAGCGCGGGATCTGCTGGCGGTGTTCGGACTCACTGTCTTTGCGCCAGTTTCTTGGCCTTGGAATGGAAGAGCGAACGCCGGACCATTCGTCGCTGTCTCGGATACGGAATCGACTTCCGCTGGAAGTTCACGAATCTGTATTTGGATGGGTGCTAGAAGTTCTAGCGTCGAGAGGGATGATAGATGGCAAGACACTGGGTGTGGACGCGACGACGCTGGAAGCGAATGCGGCGCTTCGGTCAATCGTTCGTCGAGACACGGGGGAAAGCTACGAATCGTATTTGAAGGAGCTTGCGCGCAAGAGTGGTATCGAAGAGCCGAGCCGAGCGGACATTGCGAAGTTGGACAAGAAGCGGCCAAAGAAAGGGTCGAACAAGGAGTGGGTGAATCCGAACGAGCCGGATGCGGAGATCATGAAAATGAAGAGCGGGGGCACGGATATGGCGCACAAAGCCGAGCATGCTGTGGACATGAGCGGGGAAGGTGCGGTAATTGCCGTGACGCTTCACGGAGGCGCGAAGGGTGACACAAAGAGCCTACCGGATACGCTGGAAAAAGCGCAGTCAAATCTGCAAGAGCTCGCGAACAACGCGGAATGTTGTGAACGAATACATGAAGACGCGGGTCGCGAAGTGGTCGGGGACAAGGGCTATCACGGCAACGACATCCTGGTTGAGCTGGTCGAACAAGAATACCGGAGCTACATTTCGGAGCCAGAGCGAGGTGGCCGCAAATGGAAGGACAAACAGGCCGAGCAAGCCGCCACCTACGCGAACCGACGTCGCATTCGCGGGACTCGAGGTAAGCGATTAATACGCCGTCGCGGCGAGTTACTCGAACGACCTTTCGCGCACTACCTCGAAGCGGGAGGCATGCGACGAACGCATTTGCGAAGACACGAAAATATACTCAAGCGCCTCCTCACGCACGTGGCCGGATTCAATCTCGGGATTCTGATGCGCAATCTCATCGGCAAGGCCACGCCGAAGGAATACGCGGAGCTCAACGCCAGTCTGATCGCTGCTTTATTGCGCTTCGTCTCGACCATAGGCGCACGTTTTGCCCCGCTGCAATCCATCGGGCGTCTCAACTTGGCCGTTCCGCCGAATCACATCTTCCTTGAACTTGCCCACCAAACTTTCTCCGTGAGCAGAATCTGGACTTTTTCACCGGGCTGCTAGAATAGTTGCGTGTGATGGCCCGCTCCGTCGGCCAGCCGTAACAGTCACGGACACGGTAACAGGGCCGCCGGAATTATACCAATACGGGCCCTGTTGTCATCCGCAAGAAAGAAGATCGCGTACCGCTGGATCGACTTTTTGCGGAGCACAGGTATCGCTTGCCAACGGAACATGTCAACAACTTTGGGACACTCGCGAGCTGCATTTAGTGAGCCTCGATTATGGTGGGGAGACTCGTGAGGTCGGTGCGATCGACATCAACATCGATCAAGATCTTGTTGCGTGAAGCAGAAAAAGGGGGTACCCCAGGTATGGACGCCGCCGCGAGAGGGGCTTGTGCGGCATCGTGGAGGGTCGTTTTTTCCAGCGGCGGGTTGATCCAGGCCTGCGGAGGCAAAACGGGCGGTTGCGGCGTTCCGCGAACGAAGCGTTCGGGATGAGCCTGTTGAGCTTCGAGAAGGATCTGGCGCCGAGCGGTGGTGAGCTGTTCGGCTCGACCATAGTGAACGTCGGCCGGTGTCATAAGGCCGATTCCCGAGTGCCGGTGGTGAAAATTGTAGTAGGCGAAGAAACCGCAGCAGAATAGCCGGCCGTCTTCGGGGTGCTTGCGCTGTTTACTGTTGGTGATGTGTACGTATCCCTTTGCAAAAAAAGCGCTTACGCTCCATTTAGCGCGCGGCGAAGGTCGCGAGCGCTATTTTGGCTGTAATTTAATGCAGCGTAAAGTCTTAGCGTCATCTTACCAACACTTAATGGCGGAAGCACCTATCCGCAACCGTAGAGACATAACCCCTCCGCTGTACAACCAACCTGTAAGACGAGATTGGCTCAGGTTTTGTTCGCTCCCACTAGGGCGGCACCGACGATCCCTGCGCTGTTGCGCAGCTTCGCGGGCACAACGTCACACGGAGTCGAGAGATAGGGTGCGAATTTCTCGAAGTTCTTGCTGCCGCCTCCGCCGAGAATGATGAGGTCCGGCCAAAAAAAGGTGTGCATTCGGTCGAGGTAGGTGTTGACTCGTTTCGCCCACTTCTTCCAGCTGAGCGCTTTGTCCCGCCGAACTTTCTCGGAAGCCCACTTCTCCGCTTCCTTGCCGTCGAGCTCGAGGTGGCCGAGCTCGACGTTCGGGAAGAGCTTGCCGTCCTTGAAGAGCGCGGTGCCGATTCCTGTCCCGAGGGTGATCATCAAGACGACACCTTCTCGGCCTTGGCCCGCGCCGAAGCGGATTTCGGCGAGCCCCGCCGCGTCGGCGTCGTTCGCGAGCTTGAAATCGCAGCCCGACGCTTCCGCTAGGAGTACATTGGCTTGCACTCCGATCCATTTCTTGGACAGGTTCGCCGCCGTCATCACCATGCCGCGGCGCACCACGCCCGGAAATCCACAGCCGACCGCGCCTTTCCACTTGAAGTGACGCACGATGGCGACGATCGTCCTGGCAGCGGATTCCGGCGTTGAGGGCTTGGGCGTCGGCAGTCGATAGCGTTGTGCGAGAAGCACGCCCCGTTCGGTGTCAACCGGAGCTCCCTTGATTCCCGAGCCGCCTACGTCGATGCCGAGGATCTCCATAGACGGAGATTACATCACTCGAGCGTTCCCATTGCCATAATCGATAACGATCGCCTGCGCGGCACGTCGAGCTCCACGAGAAAGAGACGTTGCCACTCGCCGAACTCCACGCGACCCGCGACCACGTTCAGCGACTCCGAGGCGCCGAGCAAGAGAGCGCGCGCATGGGCGTCGCCGTTGGGCTGCTCGTCGGGCGCGATGCGCTGAAAGCGCCGCGCGTGCATGTCGTTGTGTTTGTAGGTCAGCTCGCGCGGTGCCCAAGCTTCGAGACGTTCCTCGAAATCCTGCAGCAATTGGGGCTCGTTCTCGTTGAGAACGAGCCCAGTCGTCGTGTGCTGCGTTTGCACATTGACGATCCCGTGGTAGATGCCGGCGCGCCGGACACGCTCGCACACGAGCTCGCTGACGTCGATGAACTGGATGCGTTTCGCGGTGTGCAGCTGCACGCGGTCGTGGCAGATCTTGAAATCCGCCGCCTCGCGTGTGTCGGCGAAGCTTGAAAGTGCCATATGTACTGTCTCCTTAGGTCTCAAGGTCGCGTTCCCAGGATAAGAGCGCGCCTCGGCGGAGACATGAGCGAAAAGTGAGATCCTGCTCAGCAAGCAGTTTTGTCCGCCCGCGGCGGGCGAGGCCTCAGTGGCCCAGTACGCGCGAGATGTTTGTGAGCCACCGTGAAAGCGTCCTCGGCCTCGGCTTATCGAGCGACGGGAACGTCGATTGGCGAAGCTTCGCGACCTTCGCAACCTTCGCAAAGGTGACTGACGAGGCGACGCCCGAGGCCGCGTGCGCGCGCATGTCTCTTAGCCTTGCGGACTCGAGCAAGAGCTCGATACCGCCCTCTGCAATCGTGCGGCGGTACGTCCGAAAGCCTGGCTCGAACTTGAACTTGCCCCGGTTTGTGAAGCACAGGCGGCGGAACGCCTCCGCCCCGTCACGCTCGGCGTGCTCCGCGTGGACGACGTTTCCGGACTCGATATCAATCCGCCCTGGTCGTGCGCCATTTTGGACGGTCACGCGTCCCGTTTTCTGGGTTGTGAAGAGAAATTGAAGCACCTCGGGAAAAGTCTCATCGTCGATACTTCCTTCCAACGGGCTCGTCGGCCGGGGCTGGTATCGGACCGGGCGGCGGGTGCGCGCGAGTAGACGCATCGTCTTCAAAAGCTCCTCGTCGCTCGTGTCGAAGGTGGCACAGGCCTCCGTCGGATAGGCGATTTTTCGAGCGCGTTCGTTGGCAACGAGGATCAAGACAGGGATGTCGGTCGTCTCGGGATCTTCCTTGATCCAGCGCGCGATCTCCGAGGGTCCGGGGGACCTGGTGTGAGGCGAGACGAACACGAGCGCCGGCTGTGCCCGGCGGACGAGCGATGTCGTCATCGCGCCGCCGTTCGCGGTGAGCACCTTGAAACCAGCACTTTGCGCGAGCGCGCGGTAACGCCCGGAGTCGACTCCGGGACTTTCCACGATCAATAGCGTCCGCCTCGCCATTTCTTTCCTGTCGGATCGACACCCCGGCGTCAGTTGGAAGCTTGCTTCAATTAAGAGGCACGGCCCCCCGTCTGCGCCAAACCTTGAGCCCGCATAATGCGAGTGGCGAGTAAAGGTGCAATCCGCGCGCCATCATGGGAGAGAACGCCGTTAAGCCTTGCAAACTATGAATTTAAGTACTTAGATTCGCGATGACACAGACCATCTATCGGTCGTGTTTGTCAGGTAATCCGACGATCGTTCTCGAGCAACGCCGTGCTTAGTTGCTCTGCCCAAACGATTTAGAAGAATATTGCCGAAATGTAAGGTCTACCGACGGCGTCGTGGCCGTTTTGTCAGCCCCGCGACGACGCCGACACCGAAAAGAAAACCTTCCAGGCTGCTAATGACGATTCGCGTCGTGACGCCGGGGGTGGTTTCTCCCAGCAATCGTGCCAGGGGGTCCAAGCTCACCTGGGAGCCGGGAAAGCTTTGCGCCATGAAGTCGAGGCTCATTGCGCCCAGGTGGTGGTCGCTCAACGCGAGGACGATGCCTGACAGCGAGCAACTGAGCCCCGCGGCGGCGGCGACTTTCCACCTTGCTTTACCCCGCGGCGTGGCCATTCCTCCGCCCTCGACCGGCGTCGCCAGCGCATAGCCTGCGCCGACCGCGGCGCCGAGGACGAGCCCTTCGAATCCGCCTCCTACGGGCGACAGGTCCCGACCGAATAGGCCTTCGATCGTGAAGCGTCCCACGAAGTGCGTGAGGCTTCCGACCAAACCGCCACCCGCGGCTCCGAGGAGAATGAGCGCAGCCATCCGATAGGAACGCACGAGCGCTTCCGCCCACGCGAGGCCCCCTCCGACGCCGAGCGCACCGAGCCCACCCACGACGGCGCCCACGAGCGGGAGCGCGATGACGACGCTCGACGTCGCCCGCGATCCAGGGCCAACGAGCAAGACGAGCGCACCCATAGTGCCGCCCACGATGCCTGCTGCAACACCGCCCATCGTTGCGCCGATCCATCGCTTTCGTATCAGCTTCCATGTGCGGCGAATCCTCAGACTCAGCAGCGCACGAATCGCGGTGAGTGATCCCGGACTTCCAAGTAGCGGCACGAAGCTCGCATCGGCCATGTCCCAGCGCACGTCGCGCAGGAGGGCGCGAGCGACATCGTTGATGCGGGACAAATCCTCTTCCGCGCCGAGTCGCAACACGGTTTCCGCTGCGTCACGCAAGCGCGTTTCATCCTCTTCGCTCTTGGGCGGCTCGGCCTCCATGAGCTCGGCGATGGCTTGCTCGAGCGTGTCGCCGTTGCCGGTCTGCGCGATGTCCGGCTCTTCGGCGATGTCGTCGTAGATGAATTGATAACCATGCCTCGACACCGTGCGGATGAAACGGGGATCTTTGGCCGGGTCGCCGAGGCTTTTTCGAAGGATCCGGATCGCTTGTGTCATCGCCCCGTCGGAGACGATGACGTCGTTCCAAACCTTGTCGAAGATCTCTTCGCGGTTCACGGCCTCGTTGCGCCGCTCGACAAGAAGCACGAGCAGATCGAAGTAGCGCGGGATGAGAGGGACCTCCGTGTCGCCGCGCAATAGAAGACGCTTCGAAGGCGATAGCGTGAACTCCGCGAAGCGGTAGCGCGTGCGTTGCGGCGTCTCGGTCAAGGCTCCAGATTCCATCGCTCGAGCGTCGCGTGCAAGTAATGCTGCCGGTCCTCGGGGACGACCGTGGAAAGACGGCGCCCTGCGTCCGGGCGCCGGGTGCGGATATAAGAGGTGCCGTCCGGTGTCTTCTCGCCGTTCAGACAAGCGAGCGCGTCCCGCACCGCTTCGGCCGGCTCCGGGAAGCGCGCTTTGAGCGGGTTGCTGTGGCGCCAGCGCTTCAGAAAGCTCGCTACGTACTCTTGGACGAGCTTCAGCTCGCTCTCGTCGGCCATCGCGAAGAGTCGGGCGATAACCCGCTCGAAATTCTGGAGCGCGGTGTAGGGCAGAAGACGGCCGACGATTCGGCTGTGGGTTACGAGCGAGCTTTCGATCACGACGACCTTGAACGGCACGAGCCAAGCCTCGAGCACGGCTTTGAGCTTGAGCTCGCGCTGGTACCGCTCCGCCAAAGACGCGATAGGAGCTTCGCCCTCGAGCTCGCCGGTGAGATAGGTGTGACGTTCGAGGTCATCGAGGATGTCGGATAGATAGTCCGCTGGACGGTAGTAACGGTTTGTGAGTGTACTTGCAATCACCGCTTCCGCGGTTCGGGTCAACTCTGCGGTCTCGGCCGCGTTTCCGACCGTGAAGAGACGGTCGAGCTGACTTCGGAACGTTCCCGTGTCGGCAAAGCTCTGTTTCGTGTGCGCGTTCTGATCGTGGTGCAGCTCGTAGCGGCGGATGGCGGCTTCGAGCTCGCGCTGATGGATCTTGCGGCGCACGGCGCCGCCGATGGCTTTGAGAAAACTCATGACGTGATGCGCGGCCGGAGAGCGATGAGAAGCGTCACTGCGAGAGGCCGCATGGATGGAGCCTAGCACAGTCGGGTGTAGGTCGGGTCTCGTCCGATCCTGGGACGCCGTGTTTCGAACGCGCACAAAGCTGGCGGTGCAGGATGCATTGGTGACGAGTTTTGGGTGGTATTGCTTTTGCAAGCCCGCAGGTCGTGACGGACCGACGCATTCTTCTCGCTGACGACTAGCGGGACATTCTCATCGCGCTCGAGCTGCTCTTGAAAGCCGAAGGCTTTGCCACGTTGGCGGTCGTGACTCCGGAAGAGGTCCTCGACGCCGTGCGTGAGGAGTCGTTCGACGCGCTCTTGATGGATTTGAATGACTCAAACGCTACAACACCCGTGCCGGAGCTTGCAAAAGCGCTCGTCGATGGGGTATCGAGGCTTTTCCGCGGCAAACGGACGACATGACGGTGGTTGCCGCGCGGGCCAGATAGAGCGCAACTTTTTGCGGGCGGCTTCCGTCTAGTCCAATAGCGGAGGACTATTTATGGGAAACTGGCTGACCGACCTGCGGTACACGTTTCGGTCTCTCGCAAAAAGCCCCGGCTATACGGCGGTTGCGCTCTTGACGATTGCGCTCGGGATCGGGGCTAACAGCGCCATTTTTAGCGTCGTGAACAGCGTCTTGTTGAAGCCGCTCGAGTACCAAACTCCGAACCGGCTCGTCATGTTGCACAGCCAGTTCCCGACGATGGGCTTCGACAAGTTCTGGGTCTCGGCGCCCGAATATCGAGAGTTTCGCGAGTGGAACCAATCGTTTACGGAAGTCGCGATCTATAACGTCGGCCTCAGCAGCCTTCAAGCAAACGACTAGCCCATGCGGGTCTCGAGCGGGCGAGCGACGGCGGAGTTTTTTTGACGTGCTCGGTGTAGGCGCGCGCCGCGGCCGCGTTTTCACCGCCGAGGAAGATCGTCCCGGAAGTGACGACGTCGTGGTCTTGTCGCACGAGCTTTGGACGCGGGCCTTCGGCGCCGAGCCCAGCGTCGTGGGTGGGCGGATCCAGATTGACGGCGAGCTCCGCACGGTCGTCGGGGTCATGCCAGAGCGGTTCGATATCGACGACAACCGCGTTGAGCTTTGGGTACCGCTCGCTTTGGATCCCAACAATTACCCGGGTCGCGGAGGGCACAACTATTACATGATCGCACGCCTCGCCGACGACGTGGGTGTCGACCAAGCCCGTGCGGAGCTCGGGAGCTTGCTGATCGGCTGGAAGGAGCGCTCGGGCGCGCAGCACTCGCCGAGCCCCGACGGGCATCCGATGATCATCACGGCACTTCACGACGAAGTCGTGGGGGACGTGCGCCCGCGGCTCGTGATGCAGCTCGCCGTCGTTGGTCTCGTGCTGCTCGTCGCTTGCGCGAACGTCGCCAACTTGCTGCTCGCGAAAGCGGAGTCGCGGCAAAAGGAGATCGCGGTGCGCAGCGCGATGGGAGCGGGGCGGCTCGTCTTGCTCCGGCAGTTCCTCGTCGAAAGCTTGAGCCTCTCGCTCATGGGCGGTGTTTTGGGATTGCTGATCGCCTATTTCGGTATACGCGTTCTGTTCGCGATCAGTCCGGGAAGCGTGCCGCGAGCAGCCGAGATTGGCATCGACGGCAGTGTGTTGCTCTTCTCGTTCTCCGTTTCGATTCTGACAGGCATCCTGTTCGGACTCGCGCCGATGATGCACGTCACCACCAAGGGCCTCAGGATGTCGCTGAGAGACGGTGGCCAGCGCTCGACGGCGACCTCGGGAAGACAGCTCCTGCGCCGCTTTCTCGTTGTCGGTGAGATCGCCGCCGCGGTCATGGCAGTTGTGGTCTGCGGCCTTCTTCTCCGCAGCTTTTGGAACATGCAGCAAGTCGAGCCGGGCTTCAACCCGCAGGGGCTCTCGACGTTCCAACTCTATCTGCCCCAGACGAGCTATCCCGAGCCCGGGGACCAGATGGGCTTTTTCTCGCAGCTTTCGGCCGAGCTGACCGCGATACCCGGCGTCGAGTCGGCTTCCGCGATGAGTGGTCTGCCTCCAAGGCGTCGTTTGAACGCGAACGATATGCTTTCGAAGGCATCGAGCCGACGCCGGACGGACCGCCGCAAAACGTCGACTACTGGCAGATCGTCACCGAGGGCTATTTCGAAACGATGCAGATCCCCATCTTGGCGGGTGCGCTTTCGAGGCGGCGGATGCGGGCTCACCTTCGGTCGTTATAAACGAGACGATGGCAGAGGTCTTTTGGCCCGATCAAAATCCGCTCGGGCGGCGCGTCCGTCCTGGCGGAAGTGACATCCCGTGGTTCACGATCATCGGGATCGCCAAGGACGTGAAGCAGGCGGGTCTCGAAGAGGAGACGGGGACAGAGTCTTATTTCTATTACCCGGTGCTCGCCGCGGCGGGATTCGCGCCACGGAGCATGCACATCGTGATGCGCTCGGGCCTTCCTCCCGAGAGCATCGCGGCTTCGGCGCGCGAAGTCGTATGGTCACGCGATGCAGCGCTCCCGCTCGCGAACCTCAGCACGATGGACATTGTCCTCGCCGATTCCCTGTCGGGGCCGCGGTTCATTACTCTTTTGCTCGTCGTTTTCGCGGTGCTCGCCTTGCTCCTCGCGGCGGTGGGGACGTACGGCGTGATGTCCTACACCGTGGCCGAGAGAACCAACGAGATTGGCATCCGCATGGCGCTCGGCGCGGAAACGTCCCGGGTTGTGAAGATGGTGCTGACGCAAGGGATGATTCTCGCGAGCATCGGTCTGGTGTTCGGGCTCGTACTGGCTCTCGCGCTTTCGCGCTTCGTGTCGTCGTTCCTATTTGGTGTGAGCGCGACCGATCTTTCGACGTTCGTGGCCGTCCCCGCAATCTTGCTCGCGGTTGCACTGGTCGCTTGTCTCGTCCCGGCATACCGGGCGATGCGTGTGGAGCCGGTTGCGGCGCTACGCTACGAGTAGCATCCTGCACAAAAAAATAGGCGCTCCGAAAGGGCGGAGCGCCTATTTTGCGTGGAGACGCTCTAAGGCGGCTCGACGCAGACTCGTTAGTCGTCGACCGTGAGGCGGTTCTCCACTCGGAACACCCCGAAGGTCGAGCGTGCGATGATCTCGGCTTTACGCTTTTCCACCTCGCTGCGCACTGCGCCTGTCAATGCGACCCTGCCGCGCTCTACGATGATGTGAATGGGCGGGTTGGCGCGAAACGCGTATTCGCGAAAGAGGGAGTCGCTGTAGATCCGGTAGGACAGATTCGCTCGAATCCGCTGGTCGCCGATATTGGTTGGCAAGGTCGCGATCTCGTTCGCGATGCTCTGAACACCCATGACTTTGGAGATGCGGGTCTCCATCTCTTCCGATTTGAAGGGCATGGTGACGCGACCGGTTAGGACGACGTTGCCTTCGTGAATAGCGATGTTGACGTCGTCATAGACGGTAAAGAACGCGTATCGTCGGACTTCTTCTACGATTGCTTCGCCGACTTTTTGATCGCTCTCTCCGAACGCGATCTCGAGCTGGTCGTCGACCGCGGCGACTTTGGCGACATCCATTGCAGCCTCAACGGCTTTTTTCTTGGCCCAGAGGCTCTCGACGCGGCCCGTCAGCGCGACGACGCTTTCGTCGACGGCAACGAATGGCCCGCGTCCGAACGTGACGTGGGCCTTTTCGAGATTCTTCTCGACGGCCAGCCGGATGGTCTCATCGCCCAATCCGTCAGCCGTGGCTATGGCGGTGAAGCTCAGAAAAAGCGCGCCGAGAAACCCTACCGACTTCTTCATGATAGTTCTCCTTTTTTGTTCTCGCCCGCGCCCTTCGGGCTTCGGCGAGGTTCGACTGCTTCTTTAGCAAGGTGGATACCAACCCGATGGAAGCCGCGTAACTGTTTGTTCCTTATGGCGTTCGCGGGAAAAGCCGGGTTCACTTACCGGTTGGATGCTGTCCCCGCCGGAGGACAGAATTTCTAGGGTTTCGTTTCGGCGGCGAGCACCCAGACGCGGACCATGCTCGGGCGCAGCGCGGGAAAACGCGCGCCCGCGCGCGCCGTGTCGAGCTCCGTGTAGAGCGCGTCCACGTCAGCGCCTCGGATATCTTCGACGCGGCGATAGCCGAGCTGCCGCAAGTGCGCACCGTGGTGGTGTCCGATCCCTTTGTGGGTGAGCAGCCGGATCTCGTCGTAGAGCTCCGTCATACCGTTCTCGGTGAGCTCGAGGCTTTCTCGAATCCGGTCGCGTCTGCCCGGCTCTTCGAGCGCTCGGAGAAGATGCCGCGGACGTCGAATATCTTCGGCCTCGAGGGTCGCCGCGCCGCCGGGCGGAAGCGTTTCGAGATGCTCGAGCTCGAGCTGAAGCGAGCCCACGTTCGTTGTCATCGCCAGAAGGCCGACGACGCCCCAGAAGACGAGGTGCAGCGGGAGCGTCGCCGCAAAAGCTCTCCTGGAGAGAGGTGTACGCGGCTCGAGCCGTTGGCTCACGTCGTCAGGATGCTCCCACGTTGCGTTTGCGTGGAAGAGATAAGCGAGCGCGGCGTAAGCGGCAAAAGCGTCGAGCGCGAGCGCGGGAAACCCGAGAAAGCCGAGAGCCGGCATCTCGAAGAGCTTGAGCTCTTCCAATTCGCGGCCCGTGTAGATCCATTTCTGCGGCGCGAGAAAATTGAAGCTCTCCCAGACGAGCCCGCAAACAAGACCGGCCGCCAGCAAGCGCACCACGACGCCGAGGTGGCCGCGCTCGAAATCGGCGAGGATCGAGCGCGCGCCGCGCCGGTAGTTCCAAGGATCGACGAGAAAGGTCAAGCTTCCCCAAACGAGCGGTGCGAGGTAGTAGGAGAACACGAGCGATAGCGTGACCATCACCGCGCCGAGACTCTGCACGCCGTAGCTGACCCAAGGTGCTAGCTGGCGCCGGCCTATCTCGACGCGGCTTGCGAGCTCGAGCGCCGTCAGCACCTCGTAGGTTTCGAAGAGTCCCATAAACACGGTCGCGAAAGCGGCCGCGCCGAAGAGCGCGCCAGAAAGCGCGTCTCCCACTGACCCCACTCCGAGAACACCTACGTAGTACCAGTTCTGATAGCGAAGGTTCAGGACTTCGAAGAAATACCAGAACGTGACCGACCAGAGAAGAATGCTCGGAAGATGGCGGCGGCGCGTCGTGAGAAGCGAGCTGCCGCGTCGCCACGCCACGAAGCCATCGAGCATGAAGATGTAGCTCCACCACGCATAAGCGTAGAACGGCTGCGCGATGAAGCCGATGTCGAGCCAGAGTCCCGCCAAGGAGATGGCGAGTCCAAAGGCGCCGAGCAGGATGAGCCGTGGTCCCACACGACCAATATAGCGAGTCTACATGATTTACAGGGGCTCGACGTCGTAGAGCTCGAGCCCGGGCGCGTTCTCGAGCGCATAGCTCAAGTTCCAGTTCGAGTCGGTGAGCACGACGGGCAGTCCGTTGCGGTCCTCGACGACGCGGTAGCCGTGCGTTGCGCGAAGCCATTCGAGCCCCTCGGCCTTGCCGCCTACCCAGCGTGCGCGGCTGAACGACGCTTTTTGGAAGACCACCGAGACCTTGTACTCGTTGCGAAGTCGCTCTTTGAGCACTTCGAACTGCAAGATACCGACGGCGCCGAGGAACGGGTTCTGCCTTCCTTGTCCCGGCGTGAAAAAGAGCTGGATGACGCCTTCCTGCGAGAGCTGCTCGAGGCCCGTATCGAGCGCTTTGCGCTTCATCGGGTCTTCGAGCCGGAGCTGGCCGAAATGCTCGGGCGCGAAGCGCGGGATTCCCGCGAACTTGATACCGCTCCCGTTCGATAACGTATCGCCGACGCGAAGCTTTCCCGTGTTGTAGAGGCCGACGATGTCGCCCGGCCACGCTTTTTCGACGAGCGAGCGCTCTTGAGCCATGAACGTGTGCGGCTTGGAGAGGCGCAAGACTTCGTTCGAGCGTCCGATCACCGCGTCCATCCCGCGCTCGAACTTGCCGCTCACGACACGCATGAACGCAATCCCGTCTCGATGGCGCGGGTTCATGTTCGCTTGGATCTTGAAAACGAAGCCCGTGAAACGATCTTCGTTGGGCTTTATCTCTTCGCCCGCTTCGGTTGTTCTCGGCCCGGGCGGGGCGGCTTCTTTTGCGAGAAAGCTGAGGAGCTCTTCGACGCCGAAGTTGCTCATGGCCGACCCCCAGAAAAGCGGGCTCACGTCGCCGGCAAGAAAGCGCTCGCGGGAGAACACATCGCCCGCATGCTCGATGAGCTCGAGCTCTTCCGAGATGCGCTCGAAGGTTTCGGCGCCGACGAGGTTCTCGGCCCGGTCGAAGTCGGCGCGCTCCGCCTCCACGATCTCGCTTCCGTGCCGGCCTTCGGCTTCATAAAGAATGATTTCCCGCGTCGCGAGGTTCACGACGCCTTTGAAATCCGTTCCCATCCCCAGCGGCCAGTTCACAGGAGAGACTTCGAGGTCGAGCTTGTCGCGGACTTGATCGACGAGCTCGAGCGGATGGAGGCCGTAGCGGTCGAGCTTATTCATGAACGTCACGACCGGGAGGCGGCGCATGCGGCAGACTTCGAAGAGCTTCAACGTGCGCGGCTCGACGCCTTTCGCGTGGTCCATGAGCATGACTGCCGAGTCGACCGCGGCGAGCGTGCGAAAGGTGTCTTCGGAGAAGTCCGCGTGGCCCGGCGTGTCGAGGAGGTTTAGAGCGCGCCCGTTATAGTTGAACTGCAGCACCGAGGAGGTCACCGAGATGCCGCGCTCCTGCTCGATCTTCATCCAGTCGGAGATCGTGGAGCGCGAGGCGCGCTTTGCTTTCACCGATCCCGCAAGGTGGATGGCTTTCGCATAAAGAAGAAGCTTTTCGGTGAGCGTCGTCTTTCCGGCGTCGGGATGCGAAATGATGGCGAACGTTCGCCGCCTTCGCACTTCGTCTTCGAAATTCATTGGTGGGGACGTTCAGTTGCGGCGCGCCGAGCAGAGAATGGAAACGCCGAAAGGAAGCGAGGCGCGGCCGATCGCGTGCTGCTCGAGTGAGAAGAGCGTTTCGAGGGTTTTCTCGATGGGCTTCGGGAGCCGGGTGTCGAAATCACTCTCGCCGTTCGGCGCTGAGTCGGGAAAAACTCTTCGCGCGAGCCTCATCGCCGCGATAGGGGCAAAGAGCACCGTGTTGAAATAGGTGTCGTATTCCACTTCGAAGCCGGACCCCTCCAGGAGCTTGCGCAGTGGAGCGCGGCGATAGCGTCTCTTGTGCTCGCTCACGACGTCCTGGCGCCCGTAGATGAACATGAACGCGGGCACGGTCACGAGCAAGTGGCCCGTTGGCTTGAGCACACGGCGGAGCTCGCGGAGAACGAGGTCGTCTCCCTCGACGTGCTCGAGCACGTCGAAGATGAAGACGGCGTCGAAAACGCCGTCTCGGAAAGGAAGCGCGAGCGCATTGGCGCGCGCGGCGAGCGCGAAATCCTTGCACTTCGCGTCGATGGGCGCGCGGTCGATGGCGACGAGGCGCGTGCGCGCGGCGAGCATCTCGGCTTCACGGATGGCGCCGACGCCGACAGTGAGTGCGCGGTCGGTCTTGCCGACGAAGCGTTCCACAGCGCGCTCCAGGATCGAGCGGCGGGCGCGGTACCACCAATGCTCGTCCTCGAGCGCGGCCATTTTAGTGCGGAAATGCTCTTGCATGACAAACCAACAAGTATAGCTCAACCGGAGAGATCGAGCGCGTCGGTGGCAAGGAGCGTTTGCAGGAGCACGTTCGTGCCCGCTTCGATAGCCTCGGGGCGCGAATATTCCTTGGGGGAGTGGCTGATGCCGGCCACGCTCGGGATGAAGATCATTCCCACGGGCGCTAGAAGCGCGATGCTTTGAGCGTCGTGGCCTGCGCCGCTCGGCATCCACAGTGTCGACAGCCCGAGCCTCTCGGCAGAGCTCGCGACGATCTCGCGGAGCCGCGTGTCGGTCGGCGCCGCGCGGCTCAAATAGTACTGCTCGAGCGCTATCGTCGTTTCATTTCTCAGAGCGAGCTCACCGGCCGCCTCGGCGACCGCTTCGAAGACGCGGTCAATCTTGTCCATCTCGAGATCGCGGATCTCGAGGCTCAGCTCGACGCGATCGGGAATGACGTTGGGCGCCCCAGGATGAGCTTCGATCTTACCGACGGTAGCGACGTGACGTCCCGACATCTCGGTCGCGACCGCGTTCACCGCGTCGACGAAACGGCCCGCCGTGAGCATGGCGTCGTGGCGCTGGTCCATCGGCGTCGTCCCCGCGTGGTTCGCGGAGCCGGTAACCGTGACGTTCCAGCGTTTGATGCCGACGATGCCTTCGACAACACCGATATCGATCGACCTCTCGTCGAGGATAGCTCCTTGCTCGATGTGGAGCTCGAGATAGGCGGCGATGTCGCCAGGCTCGCGCCGCACTTCATCGAGCTTCGCGGGGTCGCCGCCGATAAACGCGATGCCCTCCCCGATGGTTTTGTCGGTGTGAGAGGCGTTGTTGCACCGTTCTGGCTGAGAGCAAAATGCACCTCTTGTGGTGGCCGAGGTATGTTCGACCATGAAGTATCCCAAGCGCAGCCAGTACAAGCACGCGAAGCAGAAGAAGTACCACGTTCGCAACTGGGCGGAATACAACGAAGGGCTGCGCCGCCGAGGCGATTTGACGGTCTGGTTTGACGAGGAGGCAATCGCGAACTGGATGGCCGACAAGACCGGTAAGCCTGGCGGTCAACGGGTCTATTCAGACATGGCTATTGAAACGGGCCTGGTTGTCCGGATGGTGTACAAGCTCGCCTACCGACAAACCGAAGGCTTCTTGCACTCGATCGCCTCGCTGCTCGGGCTCGGTATCGAGATCCCGGACTACTCGACGTTGTGTCGGCGCTCGAGGCTGCTCCGCAAGAAGCTGCGGATTCCGAAAGCCGCAAGCAATCAACCAATCCACCTGATGATCGATAGCACGGGCTTGAGGATTCATGTTGGAACCGCCCGCAAACCGCCAAAGCAGCGCGCATGGCGCAAGTTGCACATCGCCGTTGATCGCGAGACCGGCAACATTGTTGCGTCCGAACTGACGGCGTCACGTGCTCGCGACGCAACCCGAGTCCCCGCTTTGCTAACACAGATTCAAGCACCTCTAGCGTCCGTGGCGGCGGACAGTGCATACGACAAGGAAGCGGTCTACGAAGCGATCGAAGCGCACAGCCCTGGACGAAGGACGCGCGTGGTGATTCCGCCGCAACGAAACGCGACGCTCAATCAGAATTCGAACACCGCCATGCAGGAGCGCGATCGCCATATTCGTGCCATCGAAAGACACGGCCGACGTGAATGGGACAAGCTCTCAGGCTGCACCAAGCGAAGCATGGTGGAGAACGCGGTCTATCGTTACAAAGCGATCATCGGGCCCGAGATGCGGACACGAACGTTGGCGAGGCAACGAGTTGAACACCGAATTGGGTGCGAGATACTCAACAAGATGACCGCGCTCGGGATGCCCGATACGTACTGCGCCGGGTGACTCTACGACCGGCACAGGGAGGTCAGCGATTTGCTCCGGGCCGTGCAACAACGCCATTCAAAGTTGTCTTCGACGCCATTCGGGAGCTCATGAGGCCGACAGCGGAGCCGACACAGAGAATAGGCTTCAAGGCTTCTGAGTCCTGAGTCGGCGCTCGTCCGATCGTGCATGGCAATGGGCTGAAGCCTCCACAATGCTTGAGATCGCAAAATGAAAGGTTCTCTCCGCATTGTGCGAGCAGGTTCGCCCTTGTCGAGCCCGAGCAAAGTCTGCGGCTTCAGAAGAAACGCTCGGTGTAGTCGACGACGGTCAAGTGGTCTTTCCCTTCCAAGCCAGAGTCCATTTTTCACGGCCTTCGCCAATTATCTTTTTGACATATATTGATAATAAGTATACCATGGATATCTGGAACTCAGGCAGGGCTCTGATGGTGGGTATCTCTAGCGTTTCGACTAATTTGGCAAGGCTTCGTTCGGACCGAGGGCTGACACAAGCCGTATTGTCCGAGAAGGCCGGGATATCCCGCGTGGCTCTTGGCAAGATTGAACGTGGCGAAGTAGAGCCCCGAGCAGACACCTTAGCTCGCCTTGCTGAAGCCCTTCATGCTGAACTTCGGGAGCTGGTGTCTTCGGTTCCACCGCTCGCCGGTGTTCGCTTTCGAGCGAAGAAACGTGTGAACACCAGGGAGCAGATTCTTGCGGAAGTATCTACCTGGTTGCAGTCCTACGTTTGGTTGGAATCAGAGCTAGGCCTTGACGAACCGTTTGCGCTGAAAGAGCTCGTAGGCCGCAAACTCTCCGAAAAAGACATGGCCATCGAAGCCCGGGGGCGCCTTCGGCTTGATCCGAAAGAGGCTGTTCGCGATGTCTGCGGGCTTCTCGAGGACAACGGCGTCAGGGTTCTGCTTTTGGACAAGAAGACCGATGCATTCTTTGGCTTGAGCGTTTCGGCGGAAGGCGGCGGCCCCGCGGTCGTGGTCAATACTTGGGATCGCATCTCGGTCGAGCGCTGGATCTTTACTGCCGCCCACGAACTCGGCCACATCCTCCTCCACCGCGAGGCCTACGACCACGGGAGCGCCGACGAGCGGGAGCAGGAGGAGCGTGAGGCGGACCGTTTTGCGAGTCACTTCCTTATGCCGGAGCCCGGGTTCGCGTCGGAGTGGGAGCAGAGTCGCGGGCTGTCGCTGCTTCTACGGGTGCTCAAAGTGAAACGCATGTTTCGGGTGAGTTACAAGACCGTCCTGCATCGACTTGTGGAGTCGGGACGTGAATCAAAAAACGTATGGAAGGCTTTCGAGGTCCAACACAAACAACGCTTCGGCTCCACCTTGAAGCGCGTCGACGAGCCCAAGAAATTGGAGCAAGGCGAGTTTCGTCTCGACTGGAGCCGCGCGGGCGAACCCGACGGGCTTTCGGAGACCGATTTCCTTCAGGATCGCCTCTCGCGACTAGTACGTCAGGCCTTGGAGAAGAGGATCATTTCTCTGGGGCGTGCCGCGGAGATCCTGAAGCTCTCTCGCCAAGAGATGCGAGCGCTCTCGAGTTCCTGGGGCCGCTAGTTGTCGGACGTCCGCGAAATTCTTCTCGCGGACGCCGACGTGCTCATTGACTACGTCGCGAGTGATATTTCGGTTCTCGCACTGGCGTCAGCCCATGTCGGCAAGGTCTGCGTGCTCAAGCAGACGCTTGCGACCGTCGAGGACCTCACCGCCCGCGACTGCAAGAAACACGACATTGAAGTCATCGATGTGGATACGGACGTCCTCGTCGAAGCCGGCGCCAAGGCGGGTCGGCTCTCCTTCGAGGATTGGCTGTGTTTTGTCGTATGCCGTGATCGCGCTTGGAGCTGTCTCAGCAACGACCGCGCCCTCTTAGGCGAATGCAGGAAGGCCGGGATAAGCATTCGTCGCGGACTTGGGCTCATGGTTGAACTGGTTCGACAGAATGCGATGAGCAAAAAGCGCGCTCTGCGCGTCGCCGAACGCATTCACGAGAGCAATCCGTACCACATCAACGAACACGTGCTAGCAGCGTTCCTTCGTTCGCTTGGGGAAGACTGATGCTTAGAGATCGGACGTTGAGAGAGGATCTATTGCAGCTCGCGCGGCTCGGCCTTATCGAGTCCGACGGGCGTGGCAGGGGTGCAACTTGGCGCGTACGAGCCGTTTAGACACTCGTTTAATTAGGCAAGAATAGGGAAGGAATCGTTGCCTTATTCTGCCTTATTACGACGTCAAGTCTGTCTCGACCGGGGCGCGGTTTGACCCGCATGTTCGTGGGGGCTGGCTGAGGAGGTTGCGGACCCGCCTTGGCGCTTCGGTTGGGACCGTTTGCCTGCGTTTCGCCGGTGATTTAGCCGATGTTCACACCGATGTTGAAAGTGAGACCTCTGGCTATTCCAATCGACGACGCTTTGGTCTCAGAGCAGGTGCGCGTTCTCGGACTCGAGACAGGTCCGAACATTGGGTCGGACCACTATCCGTTGGTGCTCCATGCTGGGTTTTGAGATCTTGGAGCCCGGCTGAAATTTTCTCCAATCTCTCGCGGTGGCTTTTGCGCTGACCGTGGTTGTCATCCTTCGACGCTAGTCTTTGTTGGAAGAGGGAACGATTCAAAAAGAGGTGGCATGATCGTGACAAGCAACGCTAGAGATCCGCGAGCGGCGAGGCCAGAAGTGAGCACTTCGCCCCTTTCCACTGTTTGGAACGGGCGTTACCACTGCCCCGAGGTGGGCGGGTTCGTGAGCACGGCGAAACCAAAAGAAGTCGTCGACCGGGCGAGTGAAAACGGTTGGATGAGTATTTCCGGCCACGAAAGCTTCGATGCCGAGTCGACTTGGGCTCAGATTCGTGCGGTTCACGACGAAGGCTATGCCGATGCGGTCCGTACCGGAGAACGCAAGGGACTCAACTCAAGTCGGGGATTCCGGTGGGCGCCGGAATTTCCCGAGTCCGTAGCTTGTATCTGGAGTTGGCACGTTGCGGCGTGCCGTCCTGTTCTCGAACAAGGGCTGGTGTTTCATCTTGACGGCCACCGTGCTGCGGTTCGACGAACGCCAAGCATACTGGGCTGGCCAACATGACTGTGACGCTACGGCTTCAAGATGTCGTAACCGCGATCGCCCTAGAGGAGGGTCGTATGGTCGGTACGTCCGGCCACGCGTGCGTCCGCGAATACTTGCTCGACCGTATCGCGCAACTCGGTCCTCAACCCTACGGGAAGCTCGGTTTCCATGCGACTTATCAGGCCGAGGGCATGGAAGGGCATAACCTTTTCGGTGTCGTCCCGGGGCGTGACCGGCTGCTTCCGCCGCTCTTGCTGGGCGCGCATTACGACAGCGTGATCTCCTCGCCGTGTGCCGACGACAATGCCGCAGCGGTTGCCATCGCGCTCGCGGTACCGGCGCGGCAATTGCAGCGGGATCTTCTCTTCGCGTTCTTCGATGCGGAAGAGCCTCCGTGGTTCCTATCCGACGCTATGGGGAGTATCCGTTTCTACGAAGACCAAATGGACCCGCGCGGCGTTCATTGCGCCGTCGTTCTCGATCTCGTGGGTCACGACGTGGAAGTCGGCGTGCCGGGGCTCGCGACATCTAGAACCGAACGGTTGAAAGGCCTTTTGTTCATAACCGGTGCCGAAAGCCACCCGTCGCTCACGAACCTCGTACGTGCGGCGCCGAGGATTCCGGAACTTCCGCTCGTGGCGATATCGAACCACTATGTCGATGACATGAGCGACCACGGCGTCTTCCGCCGTAACGACGTGCCCTATTTGTTCTTTTCTTGTGGACGGTGGGAGCACTACCACCAGCCAAGCGACACACCGGACCGGCTCAACTACGAGAAGATGGAGCATGTCGCGTCTTTGTTTTTGTAAAGCTAACTGTTGACTCTAATAGTCTATTTCACGCGACCACTCTCACACTTCGGCTCGGGCGATTGTACTTGGGAATATGCTGGCCAATTTCCTCGTCCCAGCGCTCTAGAGCTTCACTGGTTCTTGGAGAAGCGTTCACGCCGCGGAATAGGGTGATATCTCGAGGAGAGAAACCACCCTTAATAAGGATATCTTTGAGGTGATCCTGTGTGGTAAGTGACTCGGTGAAGATGAGAATTTTGCCGCTACCCTTGCCGCCCCTCTCCTGGATGAGGCGGACGTCGTCGAGGAGCCGTTTGGCTTTGCTGTCCTGCGGAAGGCGCTCGACGCGCTCGACGAAGCGCTGAACGCGTTCTAGCTCGTCTTGGATCTTCTCTGGGGAGGCGGCTGATGTTGGCTCGTCGTCCTCATTCGGTGCCGGAAGGTCGTCTTCGAGATCCAACGCGAAATCACGGACGCTTTCGCTGAGACTTGGCGGGGTGACGCCGGCGCGCATTTTTCCCAGACGTTCCGCGACTTTGCGCAGGCTTGCGGCCAGAGCGGCGAGAGAGGAAGCCATGCGGCGGTGGAATCCGATAAGGAGAAGCTGTCTCTGATTGCCACTAAAGGCACAGATGTCGGGCTCTAGAAGATAGCGAGTGACATCGTCGTAGACCTGGCGCTCCTCCGGGCTCATGCGGTACTCGAGCAGAAGTGCTCGACGGTCAACGAAGGGCTTCTCCAAGAACTCCTGGGCTGGCGACGAAGCGTGCGCTGGCAAATGCGGCTGATGCGTCGCCGCAATTCGTGGGCCTGGTCGACGACGAGCGAACGATCGTCACCGTCGCAAAACACCTCGCGGAAGGTTCTCAGGTTTCCGAGCAGAGCGCCGGTGGGCTCGATGTACTGCGTGAGGCCCCAGAGCCCCACTAGGGAGTTTTGGATGGGGTTGCGGTGAGAAGCAATTTGGGTACGTTGTTGAACACCTGGCGCACGCGATGCGCCATCTGCGCGTCTTTGGAGTCTTCTTTGTAGTAGCCGTAGCGGTCGAACCGCTTGTGAATGCCGGCGAAGATCTCGTGCGCCTCGTCGATCACGCATAGGTTGAACGGCGCGACGGAGCGCAGCAGGCTCGAGCCTTTCTCGCTGCCGGCGAAGTCGCGAGATGCCAGGAACACGCCGGCGCCGATGAAAGCGTCGGGGCTCAGCGAGCCCTCTTGGGTCTCGATTCCGAAGAGCGTGTAGAGCTCGTTCTGCCATTGGCCTAGAACGGTTTTGGGGACGATCACGATGACTCGTTGCCAGCCTTCAGCGAGTAGCTGAGCGATGACAAGGCCGGCTTCGATCGTTTTGCCGAGGCCCACTTCGTCCGCGAGGATGCAGCCGCCTTCTGGATGCGTTCTAGGGCGAAGATTACGGCGTTGATTTGATGAGGATTTGGATCGATGCGGCTGCGGCGTTGGGATGCGGCGTAGCGGCGGTGTTCGCAAGCGCGGCGGAGGCGCACGAGCTCTTCGGATCGAAGGCGACGGTGGATCGGATGTGGGGTCTCTTTGGTCAAAACTACCTTGTGAATCCGTCGAAACAGCCGGCCCGGAGGGAGTTTAGCATGTCCATAGGAAAGACGCCTGGTTTGCGCTAGTCAAAGCAACGTGGAGTCGGGAGGTGACTCTATGTAAGAATAGGCAGCCAAAATGCGGTCCGATGCGAATCGACGGTCTGTCAGCACAGTACGCCGGCTGACTTGGCTTTCCGCTCAGATGCCTACGGCCAGATCCGCCGTGAGGAATGGGCCATCGGTTGCCCTGGTCACTCTTCCTCGGCAATCCCCGTCCGCCTGTGGAGAAGAATTGCGCAGAATTCAGGAGGGACAGAAGCTGCTCATCAACGGAGCGGGGGGTGGCGTCGGCACCCTAGGTGTCCAGATCGCAAAATTGTACGGGGCCGAGACCACCGGAGTTGATAGCGGAGCAAAGCTCGACATGTTGCGATCCGTTGGCTTCGATCATGTCATCGACTATGAACGGGAGGACTTCACAAAGAATGGACAGCAGTACGACCTGATTCTCGACACCAAAACCAACCGTTCTCCTTGGAGGTATGTCCGCTCGCTGCGCCCCAATGGAGCGTACGTCACCGTCGGAGGGCAGCCGCGTCGACTCCTTCAGGTGCTGCTCTTGGGTCCGTTGATCTCGTGGTTCAGCAAAAAGAGGATGCGCATCGTCGCGCTCAAACCCAACAAGGACTTGAATCGTGTCAACGAGCTATTTCAAGCCGGCAAGCTCAAGTGCGTGCTGGACGGGCCCTTCGATCTCCGGGATGTGCCGGAAGCCATTCAGTTGTTCGGTGCTGGACGGCACAAGGGAAAGGTCGTGATCTCAGTGGCGTCGCCTCAGCAGCAGTAGTTTGGATGAACCGAGAATCATGAAAGCCATCGTCTATACAGAGTACGGATCGGCCGACGTTCTTCGACTCGAAGAAATCGTAAAACCGACTCCGAACGATGCAGAGATACTGATTCGAGTTCGCGCCGCAGAGGTGACCAAGGCCGACTGCGAGCTCCGAAGCTTCAGCTTTCCAGTCAAGTGGTTTTGGCTGCCCTTGCGGCTTGCCCTGGGGATCACAAGACCCAAGCGACAGGTCTTGGGATGTTACTTCTCGGGAGAAGTCGAAGCCGTGGGCAAAGACGTGTGTTGTTTATCACTTTAATCCGTAATCCACCGCGATGAAATATCAAGAACGGCCACCACTCCATGAGGGTACGGGAGTGCTCGACGGCGTCAAGGGTTCGCTCGCTACGCGAGCCGCTACGCGCCCTTGACCCCGTCTGCGCCTCCCGTCTTCTGCTCGTACGTGGTTGCCGGTCGAGGTGAATCACGAATGAGAAATCTTCGCGATTCAATGTAAAAAACAACAACTGTCGAAGTTCGAGGTCGGCGATCAGGTTTTCGGCTCCACCCAACTTCGTATGGGCGCCTACGGTGAGTACGTGTGCCTGCCGGCGGAGTACACGATTTCAGCGAAACCGTCCAACATGAGTTTCGAAGAGGCTGCGGCGGTGCCTCTTGGCGGATTGAACGCTCTTCACTTCTTGAGAATGGCATGCGTTCAGAAAGGCGAAAAAGTCCTGATCAACGGTGCGGGCGGAAGCATCGGCATCTTCGGGGTTCAGATCGCCAAAGACATGGGGGCCGAGGTGACGGCCGTTGATAGTGGGATCAAACAGAGCATGTTACGTCGTATGGGGGCCGACCACTTCTTCGACTACACCAAAGAAGACTTCACCGAATCCGGCCCCTCTTGTCAAAGATACGACGTGATCTTCGACATGGTGGCGCGAAGCTCCTACTCTGGATGCGTTGCCGCGCTGACTCCCAAGGGACGCTACGTGATGGGAAATCCGCGTTTGTCCGACATGTTGCGATCCGTCGTGACATCCGTGTTCACAGACCAAAAAGTGTTCTTTGCGTTTGCCGGAGAAACGGAGGAAGAGCTCCTCGCACTCAAGGAGATGATCGAAGCCGGCAAAATTAAATCGACGGTCGATCGAGTCTTTCCCATGGAACGCGTCGCCGAAGCGCAACGTAGAGTAGAGACCGAACAGAGACTCGGAAGCGTCGTTATCTCGTTGTAAGTCGGTAGACTTTGTCCGTCGAGCTTCGATCCGCTGTCATTCCCGATTCGAGGTCGGACGCAAGTGAGGTCTCTGGAACGGCGCCCCGGGAATGAACTTCCCGGAGCCCGGCTGCGCCATCACCTGGCCGTTGTCGTAGACGACTTCACCGCGGCGAATCGTCGTCCTGGGAAAGCCGGTGACTTCCCATCCCGCGTAAGTCGAATAGTTCACGTTGGAAAACTGGTCCTCGTCGCGGATCGTCTTCTTCATAGTTGGGTCCCAGATCACGATGTCGGCGTCCGATCCGACTTCGATTGTGCCCTTGCGTGGATACATGCCAAACAGCTTGGCCGCGTTCGTTGACGTGACCGCGACGAACTGCTCGAGGGTGATGCGCTCCTTCAAAACGCCGTCGGAGAAAAGCATCGGCAGATATTCCTGGAGATTGCTGAAACCCATCCGCTTGTCGGCGATGGTCTGCGTTTTGTCCAGCTTCGCCTCTTTCGAATAGCCGGTGTGATCGGTGCCGATCGTATGGACGGTCCCTTTCGCAATGCCCTCCCACAGTATGTCCTGGTCCCACTTCTCGCGGAGCGGGGGCCCCCCCAAGTACAGTCCGGCGTCCGGCCGCTGATACACCTCCTGTGTCAGATGCAGGTACATGGGCCGCGTCTCGACGTACACCGGCAGACCGCGGGCCATCGCCTCTTCCGCCACCCTCTGCGCTCGTCCGGATGACATGTGGAGTATGTAGATGGGCGAGCCCGTCGCCTCCGCAATCGCCACCGCGCGCTGCACGGCAACCACCTCTGCGACGACCGGGGCACTTTGGCCGAAGTTGTGAATCGAGCCGCGCCCCTCGGCCATGAGCCTCTCCTGGGCCTCAGCCATGATCGAATAGTCTTCTGCATGCAGCATGCTCAGCACACCGACCGGGCCGGACGCCTTGAAGACTCTGAGCCAGGCCAGAGCGTTGAGGTCGAACGACTCCCTGGCGAGGAAGTCCTCCCCCGTGCTGACAAAGCCCCGACCCGCCAGCTCGTCGAGCATCTCTCGCGTAAACCGAGCGGGCTCGTTCCCGACGGTCACATGAATGAAAACGTCGGCCATCGCTGATTTCTCGATCCCGTCGATGACCCGGAGAGCGTAGGCATTGACGTCCTCATCCGGCTGCACCGGGATGAAATTGGAGATCGTGGTCGCACCGGCGGCGAAGGCTGCCGCCGACCCGCTGACGTAGTCGTCCTGGTTGCCTTGGGGTCGCGGCGAATCCGGCATCTCAGGGTTGAGATGCGTGTGCGTATCGACCGCGCCCGGCAGAAGGAGCATGCCGCGGGCGTCGATCTCGCGCGCTCCGGCGCTCGATGCGAGGTCTCGTCCGATTTCGGTGATCGTCTCACCCCCGAATCCTGACGTCGGCCTCCATCCGGCCTTCCGCTGTCACGATCAAGCCGTTGCGAACGAGGATCTCCACCGGCGGTTGCGCCGCGGCGAGGCCCGAAAGCGCGAAGGCGATGCTCGTTATACACGTCATACCGATGACGGGTCGCTTCCATGAACGACCGGTGCGTACTCCATTCGACTAACCATCCTCACTGCTCCTTTCACCGCAGCAACGGTGAGCGGTCTCCGTCCGCGATACTGTAGAGATACTGCTCCCCGCGCAAGAACAGCTCGTTGCCGGCGATGGCTGCGGAAGCGCTGAAGCGGTCCTCGAGAAGGTTGCGTGCTAACGCCTTGGGATTATCCTCGTGGGTGATGACCAGTGTCGCTCCGTCGAGGCCGGTGATGTAAACGCGTCCCGCGGCGCCCACCGGCGAGGCATAGACGTTGCCGAGGCCGCCGAGCCGCATGGGCCCTGGGCGCTCTTCGCCGGTCGTTGCGTGCAAGCGTGTCAGGATGCCTTGGTAGTGATAGATGAAATACAACGCGTCTCCGTAGAGCAAGGGTGACGGCACGTAGGGTGTGCCTCGATGTCGGCTCCAGGCGACCCGGTCGGTCCCGGTAATGTCGCCTTGGGCACCTTCGAGACGGATGGCCAGTAGGTTCCGCGTGTCGTAACTGCTGCCGGCGTAGACCATACCCTCCGCCGCCACCGGCGAGGCGACGACGTTGGCCGAAAGGCCGCCGCATTCCCAGATGACTCTACCGCTCGCGAGGTCGTAGCCGCGCACCCGGTTCGTGCCGCTCACGACGACCTGGTGTTTCCCGCGGTGGTCCACCACGACGGGGGTGGCCCACGACGTGGGCTCGTCGCGCGCGACCTTGAAGCGCTCCCTGCCGGTTCGCTTGTCGAAGGCGACGAGAAACGACGGGCCTTCGTGATCCCAGTTGACGATCAGAGTATCGCCGTGGAGCGCGGGCGAGCTGCCCTCGCCGTGCCCGTGCTTGGTATGCATGTCGCCCAAATCGGCTTTCCATAATATCTTGCCGTCCAGATCGAGGGCGTAGAGGCCGTACGAGCCGAAGAAGGCAAACAGATGCTCCCCGTCCACGACGGGAGAGCTCGAAGCGTAGCTCCCGGTGTAGTGAATGCCTTCGTTCGGAATGGCTTCTCGCACCGTCTTCTGCCAGAGGATCGTGCCGTCCCGGCGGTCGACGGCGAGCACGACGAAGGATTCGCGACGCACCACCGGCAGATCGTCGTGCGCGCCAGGACGGCGACCGGCAGGGGGTGGCACGGGCTCGCCGGAGGGTACGGCCGCCGTGAGGAAAACTCGATCGCCCCAGACGACTGGCGCCGAATGCCCGCTGCCTGGAAGCGCGATCTTCCAACGGATGTTCTTCTCCTCGCTCCATTCCACTGGCGGATCGGCGTGGGGGGCGACGCCGGTGCCCAACGGGCCGCGCCATTGCGGCCAGTAGCGATCGGCCTCATTAGCGCCGGAAATCGGGCTTGCCGGGATATTCCTCGATTGCAGACCGCGACCGTCGGTGGAGCGAGTACCTTGTTCTGGGGCGTCGAGCGGGTTCTCCGGGCGCTCGTTCGAGCTGAAGACAGAAGCGAAGCTCACGAAGGCCAGCGTCCCGCCGACGGCCAGGAGACTCCACAAAGTCCGTCTTCGGCTCCGACTCATCTTGGGGTCGAAATGACTCACAGCTTACGCGTCGGCGTACTGGCGGCTCTACTTTCCGTATCCTGGTCGAATAGTTCGGGATCGGAAGGCGGGAGCTTTCAGACGCGCTTCTCGACTTTCTTGCGTGCATGATACATGAGCGCGTCGACGCCGCGCTTGAGTTCGCTGGGCAGGAGCCATTACAATCGCCGCATCGGGGAGGACTTATCGCGATGGGAACTTTTCACAAGGTCGCAGAGGCGAACAACCTTGCCCCCGGGCAGGGTATGGCCGTCGAGGTCGCCGGAAACAAGATTGCTCTTTTCAACGTAGATGGGACCTGCTACGCGATCGGGGACACCTGCACGCACGTCGGAGGCCCTCTGTCGGAGGGATCCCTCGAAGGCAGCACGGTGACCTGTCCGTGGCACGGAGCCAACTTCGATGTCTGCACGGGCAAGAACCTGACGCCACCCGCGCGAGCGGAAGTGACGTCCTACAACGTGCGCGTCGAGGGGGACGACGTCGAAGTCGAGATATCGTAGGAATTCATGGGTACGTTGATTCGGGAAAAGTGCGTCGCTTGCCGACGCGACGCGCCGAGGCTCGACGACTCAGAGATCGCGCAGCTGAAGCCCGAAACCCCGGAGTGGCAGGTCCTGACCGAGGAGGACATCCCGCGCCTCCGCCGTGTCTTCAGCTTCGAGAACTTTGCCGAAGCGCTGGCGTTTACGCGCAAGGTCGGCGAGCTGGCTGAAAGCGAGGGTCACCATCCAGCGATCCTCACCGAGTGGGGTCGCGTCACGGTCTCTTGGTGGACCCACAAAATACGAGGCCTACACCGCAACGATTTCATCATGGCCGCCAAGACCGACGCCTTTTACGGCGAGCACTATTAACGACGCTACCGGGTTCCAGCCGACACGCCGTCAAACGTCCTTACGCAGTACGCCACCGTTTCGAACCACGTTTGAAGTTCTCTATCCTGAAGTTCCCTGCTTCAAACCCCTGTTAATTGATGTAAATGCCTGTTTACGCAGGACATATGATTAATTTGGTTTCGCCATATGTTCCCATGTAACTAGGCTGTAACTCTCTTTGTCATGGCTTTAATTGATTGCTTTCATGGCCAGAATAGCGTATATATGTTCCCATGTACATCGAGACCGTGCGCAATCGAAACTCTCCGCCCGCAATCCTCTTACGCGAGGGCTGGCGGGAAGGGAAGAAGGTCCGAAAGCGTACCCTCGCCAACCTTTCACACCTGCCCAAAAATATCATCGAGCTCATACGCCGCGCTCTCAAAGGTGAGGCCTTCGTCGCTGTCAGCGAAGCATTTGAGGTCATCAAGTCCTCGCTTCACGGCCACGTCAACGCCTGTCGTACGACGATGAGACGCCTTCGTTTCGACAAATTGCTCGCTTCGAAGCCATGCCGTGAGCGCAACCTGGTCGAGGCGATGGTTGCCGCACGCATCCTCGAACCTGACAGCAAACTCGCGACGACACGGTGGTGGCACACCACCACACTGCCCGAAAGCCTCGGTGTGGCCGATGCCAACGAGGATGATCTCTATGCCGCCATGGATTGGTTGCTCGAGCGGCAAGAACGTATCGAGAAAAAACTGGCTGGACGACACCTCAAAAAAGGAGGCTTGGTGCTCTACGATCTCAGCTCCAGCTACTTTGAGGGTGTCACCTGCCCTCTGGCCGCCATGGGATATAGCCGTGATGGCAAAAGAGACAGACTGCAAGTCAACTACGGTCTAGTCACTGACGAGCGGGATTGCCCGGTCGCCGTGTCGGTCTTTGCGGGCAATGAGTCGGATAGCACGACGTTGATGCCCCAAGTCGAGATGGTGAGAAACAGGTTTGGCATCAAGACCCTAGCAGCCCGGTGAAAAAGTCCAGATTCTGCTCACGGAGAAAGTTTGGTGGGCAAGTTCAAGGAAGATGTGATTCGGCGGAACGGCCAAGTTGAGACGCCCGATGGATTGCAGCGGGGCAAAACGTGCGCCTATGGTCGAGACGAAGCGCAATAAAGCAGCGATCAGACTGGCGTTGAGCTCCGCGTATTCCTTCGGCGTGGCCTTGCCGATGAGATTGCGCATCAGAATCCCGAGATTGAATCCGGCCACGTGCGTGAGGAGGCGCTTGAGTATATTTTCGTGTCTTCGCAAATGCGTTCGTCGCATGCCTCCCGCTTCGAGGTAGTGCGCGAAAGGTCGTTCGAGTAACTCGCCGCGACGGCGTATTAATCGCTTACCTCGAGTCCCGCGAATGCGACGTCGGTTCGCGTAGGTGGCGGCTTGCTCGGCCTGTTTGTCCTTCCATTTGCGGCCACCTCGCTCTGGCTCCGAAATGTAGCTCCGGTATTCTTGTTCGACCAGCTCAACCAGGATGTCGTTGCCGTGATAGCCCTTGTCCCCGACCACTTCGCGACCCGCGTCTTCATGTATTCGTTCACAACATTCCGCGTTGTTCGCGAGCTCTTGCAGATTTGACTGCGCTTTTTCCAGCGTATCCGGTAGGCTCTTTGTGTCACCCTTCGCGCCTCCGTGAAGCGTCACGGCAATTACCGCACCTTCCCCGCTCATGTCCACAGCATGCTCGGCTTTGTGCGCCATATCCGTGCCCCCGCTCTTCATTTTCATGATCTCCGCATCCGGCTCGTTCGGATTCACCCACTCCTTGTTCGACCCTTTCTTTGGCCGCTTCTTGTCCAACTTTGCAATGTCCGCTCGGCTCGGCTCTTCGATACCACTCTTGCGCGCAAGCTCCTTCAAATACGATTCGTAGCTTTCCCCCGTGTCTCGACGAACGATTGACCGAAGCGCCGCATTCGCTTCCAGCGTCGTCGCGTCCACACCCAGTGTCTTGCCATCTATCATCCCTCTCGACGCTAGAACTTCTAGCACCCATCCAAATACAGATTCGTGAACTTCCAGCGGAAGTCGATTCCGTATCCGAGACAGCGACGAATGGTCCGGCGTTCGCTCTTCCATTCCAAGGCCAAGAAACTGGCGCAAAGACAGTGAGTCCGAACACCGCCAGCAGATCCCGCGCTCTGAATCGATGCGCTCAAAGTAGCCGATCAACAGCATTCGAAAATACACACCCGGCGGTATGCTCGGCCGACCTTGCTTCTTCGCGTAATACGGCGAGCATTTCGACTCCACAAACGAGTCAAACTCTTCCTCTCGAAGTACCCGATCGAGTTCCTCATAAAAAGGATGACCAGGACTCGACGCAACCGCATCGTGTGGAATCCATAAAGTCTCTTGGCAACTTTTCTTTTTCTTCTTCATCGACATGCGATGCAATTTTACATCGTCATCGAATGAGTCTTCAGAGAAATATCGACCGGATACGACTTTTTCAACGGGCTGCTAGTGCTCGTCGGTGACCGAGGCATGATTTCTCAGAAGCGGATCGACGATGACCTCCGCAACCTCGAAGGGGTCGATTGGATCACAGCGCTCAAAAGCGCATCTATTCGTAAGCTCATCGATGGAGGCAATGAGGTGGACCCCATTCTCTGGACCAAAATGGGGGGTAGCTAAGGTGGAGCCTGCCGAGTTGAACACGTCGTGGTCATAGTCGTCATGTTGTTTCCCGAAGGCTCCTAGAAGGGAGCGTTCGGGAAGACAGTTTATGTCAGATTGAAGATCTATTGTCCCACGTTCGATCCGGTGCCCCGACGGAGGGAGCGGACCCTTAAGAAAAGATGCGAAGCTTCCTTGTCCGCTCCCTCCGTCGGGGCACCGGATCGAAGCCGCCCTTTCGCTGGTCCACCTGAATAGTGCAAAAATCGGGGTACCTGGGGTATGGGCCAAGCCGCGAGAGGGTCTCCTGCGGCGATTCTCGCATTCGTTTTGTGGACTCGTGGCAAGGTTCATTCCTTTTCCCGGCTTTCTACCGCCGTGGCCTCTTTGGCCTTGTTCTGCTTCGATTGCCCCAGTGCGTAACTGCCGACGTTGAGCTCCAGGATGATGCTGTGATGTACTAATCGGTCGATGGCCAATCATCTTGCCGCCAATCATCTTCAAGCTACCTCGCCAAGCAGTCCATCGTAGAAGCTCGCGGGCGTTTGATAGCCTAACGCTTTGTGCGGGCGCTCGTCATTGAAGAAATCGAAGTAGCAAGCGATGCCCTCGCGAGCCATCTGCACGCTGTCGTAGGCGTACAGGTAGACCTCCTCGTACTTCAGCGAGCGCCAGAGCCGCTCCACGAAGATGTTGTCGATACGGCGACCTTTGCCATCCATGCTGATCTTGATCTCAAGAGCAAGCAATACACTGGTGAACTCCTCCGAGGTGAACTGAGAGCCCTGGTCCGTGTTGAATATCTCTGGGCAACCGTAGCGTGCCACAGCTTCGTTCAGAGCCTCCACGCAGAAGGTCGTCTCCAACGTGTTGGACAAGCGCCAGGCGAGCACCCGCCGCGAATACCAATCGATGACCGCCACCAGGTATACGAAGCCTCGCGCCATCGGGATGTATGTGATGTCGGCGGCCCACACCTGATTGATCCGAGAAACCGTCAGATTCCTCAGTAGATAGGGGTATACCGTGTGTTCCGGCGCTGGCTTGCTTGTGTTCGGCTTGGGCGCAGTGCTCTCGAGCCCCATCAAGCGCATAAGACGCTGCACGCGCTTGCGGTTGACGGCCGACCCCTCCGCTTTGAGTGTCTGTGTCATCATGCGGCTGCCGAAAAATGGACGCTTCAGATGTAGCTCGTCCATCCGACGCATCAATGCGAGTTGCTCGCCATCCGGCTCGACAGGTTCGTAGTACAGGCTCGACCGATTCACGCCGAGCAGCTCGCACTGCCAGCGCATCGACAGCGGAGCGTTGGGTTCGACCAACTCCCGCCGGGGCGTCATCGCAATCGACCGAGCCCGTGTGATAAAAAATCGCGCTCCATCGTCAGCTCCCCGATTTTCTGAAGCAGTTCGGCCTCGCGCATCGAGGCATCGCCTCCGCCCACCTCTTCGGTCTCGAAAGCACGCGTGACGTTCTCCAAAAGCTGCCCTTCCATTTGTAGACCTGGTTCGCGTGAACCTTGTGCCGCCGGGATAGTTCCGCCACTGTCTCCTGCTCGCGTAGTACCGCCAATGCAACTTTCGCCTTGAAAACAGGGCTGTGCTTCGTACGATTTTTCTTCACTTTTCTCTGCTCCTTTTTTTATTGAGCAGGCTTGTTTTACCACCTTAACCCCTGGTCTAAAAAATGGGGTCCACTTCACAACTGCAACTCGGCCTTTTTGACGAGCGTAATCTGTTTGAATTGACTCATCCAGATTTTGCTGGCGAACGACTCTTTGCGTGCCGGAACACCGAATTGGCAAAACTGCGCGTCCACAAACGTCAGTCCCTTCTGCAGGCGACTGCGAGAGAGCTTGCAAGAATTCAAACCATGGTGCAGCGCGCTAGGCTCAGAGGCAAGGACAAGATTGGCGCCCGCGTGCGCAAGGTCGTCACCAAGACGCTCGCCAAGTATTTTGTGCTCGACATTCGCGATGACGACTTTACCTTCCAGATTCCCAACAAAGAGGTGGCGGCCAAAGCGGCGCTCGATAGTATCTACAAGAGGCTCACGAAGCTTCGCTCAAATGTTGAACTCGGCAATCTCAAAGGTAAGGACAAGATCCGTGCGCGCGTACACAAGCTCATCACCAAGAAGATCGCCAAACATTTCGATCTCGATATTCGCGACGATGAGTTTCGCTTCCGAATCGTCGAGCAAGAGCCCGCAGCAGAAGCAGTGCTCAACGATATTTGCAAGAGACTGGAGAGCATTCGCTCGGACGTCAAGCTCGGCAAACATGGAGGCAAGGACAACATTGGTGTGCGTGTAGGCAAGGTCATCAACAAGTACAAGGTGGCCAAGCATTTCGTGCTGCAGATCCGCGACGATGGGTTTGACTTCCACATCGACGAACACAAGGTGGCTTCCGAGGCAACGCTCGATGGCATCTATGTCATCCGGACCAGCGTGCCCGAACAGCGCCTATCACCCGACGACACCGTCCGCTGCTACAAGAGTCTGAGTCAAGTCGAACGGGCATTTCGTTCTATCAAGACCATCGACCTCAAGGTGCGTCCGATTCGCCACCGCCTCGAGACACGGGTACGCGCCCACATCTTCTTGTGCATGCTCGCCTACTACGTCGAGTGGCACATGCGTGAAGCATGGCGTCCATTGCTCTTCTGCGACGAGGACCAAGAAGCCAAGAAAACGCGGGACCCGCTTGCTCCCGCTAAGCGCTCCGAGGCTGCCCTGCGAAAGATACGCTCCAAGAAACTCGACGACGGCACCGAGGCCCACAGCTTTCAAACTCTACTCAAGGCACTCAGCACCATCGTGCGTAACATCTGCCGCGCTCCAGGTGACAATCCCGACGCTCCCACATTCCAGGTCGTCACGACACCCGACCCTAAGCAGCAACGCGCCTACGACCTTCTCGAAACTATCATCCTGTAGCCAGAACCGGGCACTCAATTCTGAGCTATCTACTTGAATCTGTTCAGGTTTTTGTCTTTTCGGCCGGGGAACTTCAGTCTAGCCGTTGGTGCGACCTCGTATGTGTGGTGATGACATGCGCTGCTCAGAGCCGACCAGGTGTAGGCGGCCCGGCCAGCGAGCTCAGTGTCGTCCATATACGTCGGCAGGCACGCGAGCTGAGCACGCATCCCCAAGCAGTGGGCAAACGAGGAGTGCTCGATTGCTTGGGTTCTCCCGCCGATCTTCAAGGTATTAAACACGCTTCTGGACCACCAATTGTCCTCCGTGGTTTGCCCATGATGACGGCAAACGTGTGCTCAGGGCCTAATTGGACCGACTTCCTTGCCCATCCGTGTGCCCGAAGCTACATGGGCGAAGCGATGACGCCCGGTTCCCGACGGCTCCTTCGCCTGACACCCGTCGGGGCTACGGGCTGTGAGTTGTATCGTGGAGTAAAGCTCTTGAAAGACACCGTTCGAGAAATCGAAGAGCAGCTTGAAGCACTTGGACCCGAAGAGCAGCGGTCCGTCGAGCGTGTCGACCTCCTCAACGAGCTGGCCTGGGAGGTCGGCTTTCTCGATCCGGCTCGAGCCCATGAGGCGGCGACCGAAGCGGCCGAGATTGCCGACGAGCTTTCCTACCCCCGCGGCCAGGCCTGGGCGAGAATGAACCAAGCGTTCCTTCACTACTACGTTGCGGAGTATGAAACCGCGCTGCAAGAGGCGGGCGAGGCACTCGATACCTTCGAGGAGATCGGCGACTTGGTCGGAGTGGGTAACGTGCTCTCGGGCTTTGGTCACCTCAACTGGAGCCTCGGTGACTACGAGGCCGCTCTCGAGGTGTTGCACCGCTCCGTCGCCACCTTTCGCGAGGTGGGAAGTGACCGACGAAGGGCGTGGAGCCTCAACGCCATGGGCGGTGTCTACAAAGCGATCGGAGACCTGGACAAGTCCGTGGAGTGTCACCGAGAAAGCCTCGAGCTCTTCCGGAACGACGGTGACGAGCTGGGTGTGGGACGAGCTCTGACGGGGCTCGGAACCGTGTACCAACGACGAGGCGATCTCGAGGCCGCCCTGGAACATCACTCACAGAGTCTCGAGCTCGCTCAAAAGCTCGACAACCCGTTGAGCCAGTCACGAGCCCTAAACGACATCGGCACGACCTGGCTGGCAAAACGCAATCTGGCAAAGGCGGAGAAACATCTGCTCGAAGCGCTCGAGATCCGTCAGGCCATTGGAAACCGCACGGCCGAGATCACCAGCCGCCTGGATCTCGGAAGTCTCTATGTGCAGCTTGGCGACGCGGAGCGGGCTCTCGAACACTTGCGGCCGGCGCTCGAGCTAGCTATCGACACCAAGACCAAACCAAAGCTCTACCGAGCTCACCAGATTCTCTCGGAGGCCTATGAGTCCGCGGGAGACCACGCCAGGGCGCTCGAGCATCACCGGAAATTCGAGAGCATCAAAGAAGAGGTAACGGGCGAAGAGACGAGCACCAAGCTGAAGAACCTACAGATCAAGCTCGAGGCGGAGACGCACGAGAAGCTGAAGCAAGCTCAGGCTCAGCTCATCCAATCAGAGAAGATGGCCGCACTAGGAAAGCTCGTTGCCGGCATCGCTCACGAGGTCAACACACCGGTCGGCGTCATTCACTCCAGCACCGATGTCACGGAGCGGGCGCTATCGATGCTCATTGATGCGTTGGGAGCTCAAAGCGGCGAGCCCCCAGTGGCGAAGGCCATCGATGTGCTGCGCGCTCAAACCGACCTTGTCGGCAAAGCCGGTCTCCGGCTGGGTTAGATCGTGCGGAGCCTAAAGAGCTTTATTCACCTCGACGAGGCGGAGTTCCAACTCGCCGACATTCACGTCGGTATCGACAGCACGCTCGACTTGCTTGCGCCCCAGTGGGGTGAGCGCATACGGGTCGTCAAGAAAGTTCGGAGCGATCCCACGCATCGAAGGTTTTCCGAGCGAGCTCAACCAAGCCTTTTATGACTCTTCTGGTCAACGCCGGGGAAGCGATCGAAGGCGAAGGCACGCTCGCCATCACGAAGGTACGCGACAATGGTTTCGTTTACGGCGGGCCAGGCGCGAAAAAAGCCTTGGGCTAACGCGTCAACGGGCAGAGCGCCCGGAAGCTGGTCCTCGTTCAGCATCGCGAGCAGCGTAAGCCTCTTGTAGCTCTTGGTCATCATTGTCGTGTCGAAGCTCGTCAGAAACTCTTGCGTCGCATCATTCTTCAGGGCCCGCTCTCGAGGTTCAGTTAGGTCGCCCATCGCGCGGACGAACGCGATCCAGGAGCCATGCGTTTTGTTGATGGAGCGTGGGTTGTAGTCTTGTGGGAGACAGGGAGTTCACGTTGTCTACGAATGGGACAAGACACGTGCCCGAGCTCAGGATACAATCCCATGCACGAGGTGCGCTGCGATGGAGTGGAAACGTGTTCGCAGTACCCAGTCGGACGGTGTCGCGAGAGTCGTTCGAGTAGCCCTGGGAGTCCTTTTCGTAATGACGGGAGTGATGAAGCTCGTCGTCCCGATGTTGGCGTCGGCCTGGGCCGGTCAACTTGCCGCCGCGAACATCCCACTTCCAGAGCTCAACGGTTGGGTCGTCCCCTTCGTCGAGATGGGGGTTGGCGTGGCTCTGTTGCTCGGGTTCTACACACGGATTGCGATTCTGGTGGTATTGAACATCATGACCGTCGCGACGTACGTGCATCTCGTGGTGCATGATCCGGCGCTGTTTCCCTTGCAGCCCGCCGCGCCCATCATCCCAGCCGTAGTGATACTTCTCGCTCTTTACCTCCTAGCGAAGGGTGGAGGCTCGGGGAGCCTCGATCTGAAAGCGGCAGCTTCGTGAGTAACGGTACACCGGCGGTCCTTTACGCCGCAGACGTTGCAAAGCGCTAGCAGCCCGGTGAAAAAGTCCAGATTCTGCTCACGGAGAAAGTTTGGTGGGCAAGTTCAAGGAAGATGTGATTCGGCGGAACGGCCAAGTTGAGACGCCCGATGGATTGCAGCGGGGCAAAACGTGCGCCTATGGTCGAGACGAAGCGCAATAAAGCAGCGATCAGACTGGCGTTGAGCTCCGCGTATTCCTTCGGCGTGGCCTTGCCGATGAGATTGCGCATCAGAATCCCGAGATTGAATCCGGCCACGTGCGTGAGGAGGCGCTTGAGTATATTTTCGTGTCTTCGCAAATGCGTTCGTCGCATGCCTCCCGCTTCGAGGTAGTGCGCGAAAGGTCGTTCGAGTAACTCGCCGCGACGGCGTATTAATCGCTTACCTCGAGTCCCGCGAATGCGACGTCGGTTCGCGTAGGTGGCGGCTTGCTCGGCCTGTTTGTCCTTCCATTTGCGGCCACCTCGCTCTGGCTCCGAAATGTAGCTCCGGTATTCTTGTTCGACCAGCTCAACCAGGATGTCGTTGCCGTGATAGCCCTTGTCCCCGACCACTTCGCGACCCGCGTCTTCATGTATTCGTTCACAACATTCCGCGTTGTTCGCGAGCTCTTGCAGATTTGACTGCGCTTTTTCCAGCGTATCCGGTAGGCTCTTTGTGTCACCCTTCGCGCCTCCGTGAAGCGTCACGGCAATTACCGCACCTTCCCCGCTCATGTCCACAGCATGCTCGGCTTTGTGCGCCATATCCGTGCCCCCGCTCTTCATTTTCATGATCTCCGCATCCGGCTCGTTCGGATTCACCCACTCCTTGTTCGACCCTTTCTTTGGCCGCTTCTTGTCCAACTTTGCAATGTCCGCTCGGCTCGGCTCTTCGATACCACTCTTGCGCGCAAGCTCCTTCAAATACGATTCGTAGCTTTCCCCCGTGTCTCGACGAACGATTGACCGAAGCGCCGCATTCGCTTCCAGCGTCGTCGCGTCCACACCCAGTGTCTTGCCATCTATCATCCCTCTCGACGCTAGAACTTCTAGCACCCATCCAAATACAGATTCGTGAACTTCCAGCGGAAGTCGATTCCGTATCCGAGACAGCGACGAATGGTCCGGCGTTCGCTCTTCCATTCCAAGGCCAAGAAACTGGCGCAAAGACAGTGAGTCCGAACACCGCCAGCAGATCCCGCGCTCTGAATCGATGCGCTCAAAGTAGCCGATCAACAGCATTCGAAAATACACACCCGGCGGTATGCTCGGCCGACCTTGCTTCTTCGCGTAATACGGCGAGCATTTCGACTCCACAAACGAGTCAAACTCTTCCTCTCGAAGTACCCGCTCGAGTTCCTCATAAAAAGGATGACCAGGACTCGACGCAACCGCATCGTGTGGAATCCATAAAGTCTCTTGGCAACTTTTCTTTTTCTTCTTCATCGACATGCGATGCAATTTTACATCGTCATCGAATGAGTCTTCAGAGAAATATCGCGACCGGATACGACTTTTTCAACGGGCTGCTAGTCAAAGGCCAAAGACGAAAACCGATCCTGACTAAGTTTAAGACGATGAAGCGGAAAGTCTTCATCACGTTCGCCAACGGCTTTGGCGGCCTTTCCGCCGCACACGAATTACCACTACTGGGCGTATGCGGATGTTTGTCCGTAAGCCCGTGAAATCGAAAGCGTCACGGGGACCTACGTTATGGATGCACAAGCAATCTTTGGACTGCAGTTTCTCTTGAGTCTTGTCGTATGGAGCCTGATTGCAAAGTGGTTGTTGGCTCCATGGTTGGATCACGAGCCGCCGCACCGAGCTCTCTTCTGGCTGACCCTGCCGCACGCGTTTCGCCACGTTGGAATGGTGTTCCTCGTCCCCGGAGTCGTTGCGCGGCCGCTGCCAGAAGCTTTCGCTATTCCTGCCGCCTATGGTGATTTACTTACGGGTGTTCTGGCGTTAATTGCGCTCATCGCCCTTCGGACGCGCTGGGGCGGGGCGCCGGCGCTGGTCTGGCTCTTCAATATTATCGGCACGGTCGACCTTCTGAATGCGCTCCGACATTTGAATGTGGCACCAGACTTCGGGGCGGCCTGGTACATACCGACATTTCTCGTGCCGTTGCTGCTGGTCACTCATTTCATGATCTTCGCACGACTGTTGGGGCGTGGCGCGGAGTCCGGTTGATTTGCTCGTGTCAGAGTGGTTATGGATGTCGATGAAACCCGGACTGACGAAGAGTCCTTCGACATCTATGATTCGGTCAGCTTTTTCTTCGTCGACTCTGCCAACTTTGCTTATTCTTCCATTTTTCAACGCAATATCTGCGTTGAACCACGGGCTACCGGAACCGTCCAGGATTCGACCATTTTTTAGAACGAGATCATGCGTGCCGGATGTCGCCTGCTCGCCAGTTTTTTTCTCGGTGCAAGCTACGCCCGCATATGCCGCGGCGGGCGCAGCAGCGGCGTAAGATAGAAAGTATCTGTTTACCGCTGACGCTGGGGTAGGGGCTGGACAAAAGCGGCCGCCCCGGCTATCCTACAGTGCACGTTCAGGTCCTGGAGGCAGTCGGTTCGCGAACTGGGCGAACGGGTTGAACGGCTTGAGGGCGAGCTGGGTAGACTGAACATGGAGAACGCGGATCTCAAGAGTCAGTTGAAGGAACGGGACGCCCGGATTGCCAAGCTCGAGAGCGTGCTCGAGGAATCACGGCGCGCTGGCAAGCGCCAAGCCGCACCCTTCTCCAAGGACAAGCCGAAACGGGACCCGAAGAAGCCCGGACGCAAGCCGGGGTCTAAGTACGGGCGGCAGGCCGTCCGAGCGGTCCCAGTTCCCGACAAGACCTTCGAGGCTCCGTGCCCGGAGCAGTGCCCGTGCGGAGGTAAGGTAGGAGCGGAAGGGAGCATCGATCTGTACCAGGTCGACATTCCGCCCATCCAACCCGAGACCTGGAAGTTCGTAGTGGGTCATGGCCACTGCCAGGAGTGTGGTCGGCGTGTCCGTGGCCAGCATCCGCTGCTGATTTCGAAGGCGTTCGAGGTGGGCACGGTGCATTTCGGGCCCAGGCTGCTCGCCTTCGCCGCGTTCCAGAAGATGATCTGCGGGGTGTCGTACGACAAGATCCGCCTGGGATTCGAGCAGATGCTGGGTTTCCCCGTGGCGCGCTCCACATTGTGTCGTGCCATGCAGCGTCTTGCCCGGCGTGCCAAGCCCACCCGAGATGCCTTGGTGGAGGCGCTGCGGGCCAGCCCCGTCGTCTACGCCGATGAGACGGGCTGGAAGCAGGGAGGTCGTCGGGTCTGGCTGTGGGTCTTCACGAACCTGCGCGAGACCGTCTACGAGATCCTTCCGGGCCGTGGTTTCGAGCAGGCCGCCTCGGTGCTGGGGAAAAACTACGCGGGCACCCTCGGGGTAGACGGCTGGGCCCCCTACCGTTGCTTCAAGGAAGCGACGCTACAGACCTGCTACAACCATCTGCTGCACCGTTGCCACGAGCTACTGGAGACGGCCACGCGCGGGGCGGTGCGCTTCCCACGCTTGGTCAAGGCCATCCTCCGGCACGCCCTCGCCTTGCGCGATCGGCGCGATGCTGGTGAGATCAGCCCGCATGGCCTGCGCGTTGCCAAGGGACTCCTCCAGGCGAAGATGAACCGCCTGCTGCACGGCCGATTCACCAATCCTGCCAACCAGCGATTCGCGAAACATCTGCGACGCTATCGGGACAACCTCTTTGTGTTCCTCGACCGTGCGGACGTCGAGGCCACCAACTATCCCGCCGAACAAGACATTCGCATCGCCGTGGTCAACCGCAAGACCTGCGGAGGCGGCAACCGTACCGCGAAAGGGGCACAGGCCCAGTCGATCCTCATGAGCGTCCTCCAGAGCTGCCGTCACAAAGGGATCCGCGTGATCGACATCGTCACGTCAATCCTTCGTGCTCCCGACAACACCCCCGTCCCCTTGGTCAACCCAGAGCGGTAAACAATTACGATAGAAATTCTCTTCTCTTCATGTTTCACCTCCGAATACATGTAAGCCATGCCCGCCGAGACCGTACCGGGAACGTGGACCACCCTCAAAGACCTCACCGCCGACGGTGGAAGAAATCTGGGCTCGTCGTGCGCCCGGCTTGATCGATGCCTGTTGTTGTTCCTTAATTAGCGCGTCGGCTGCCGCGATCGCTCGTTGGTCTCATCCCACTTGTCGATGAGCCGTCCCAGCTCCTTGATCGGCTCGGCGTGATCATCGACCTGCAGGCGCAAAACGGTGTTGTTGTTTAGCCAGATGCCGGCGTCCTCCTTGACGATAATCATCGCCGCGGCCTGCTGACCGCGTTTGTCGCCACCGGCTGCTTGTCCGGCTTCGAGCGCGGCGAGCAGCCGTCGCGACAGATGGCCGGACGTTTTCTCGAACGCCTCGACCATGCTGTTGACGACGGCCTCGCTCACGAGGATATTCCCCTGCGCCGTACAGTACTTTCCTCCCCGGTGCCCGGCCCACTCACTGGCCTTGGGGCCGGTGAACGCCGCGTATTCACCTTTCGTGTTCATCACGGCGAACTGGCGACCCTGCTTGGACCACTCTATCGGTAGAGGATCGGGGTCGTTCTCCCACAACTCGGCGACGATCGCCGCAGGCTCCATCCCCTCCGTGAGCAACCGCAGCGCCTGTGGCCCGTAGCTGACGTCCACCGTCGCCTGCGTTACGACGGCGCCGACATTTACCTCCGCCCAAATGTTGCGGCTGCCGACCGAGAAGGATCTCGATTGTATCGCCCCGCCAACCTCGCCCGTGTCGGGATCGTAGCCGAGAATCGAAAACGTGCCCGGTGGCTGCGGTAATTGCGCCGGCGCAGCGTGGATCGACGTATGCCCCGAGCCAACAGCTATCGCGACGCCGGTGAGTACTAGAAGAGATCGCCAGTGCTCCGCAAAAAAGGCTTCCATTCGTTTCTCCTAAAGAGTCGTTAGTCCGAGTGCAATTCTAAGCTCAGCCTCCCGGCCCGCCTTGGGGCCGAGGCAAAACCTCACGCAGGAGGTGTATCGCCCACGACGTTGAAAGCGAGCACACTCCTCTTATTCGGGAACCCGGTCCGAATAGGAGTCTCCCCTGATCATCCGTACGACCTGACCGTTCTCTTCGACGAAGCGGACGATCTCGCCGACGGGACCGCCGCCCGTGGGGGCGAGCACCCGGAACGTGCCGTCACCGATAGGCTCGAGCTCGGTCGGATCGCCGATGCTGGTGGCCCAAGGGTTCATCGTGACTAGCCGCTTGTTCATGACGAGGACGCGCGTCTCGCCACCTCGACTGCGATAGACGCCCGCGAATCGCTCCCAGGCCGGATCCCACGCAACGACGTCCGGCTCCGGCTTCGTCACTGCGGCCACGGCTTCGCCAACGGTGCTCATCAGCTGCCGTGCTATCTGACCCGGGTTCGAGTCGTTCGTGTTGGTCAACACGATCACGCCCACCTTCGAGTCGAGCTGAATGTTCGTATTGGTCGTGTAACCGGGGTACCCTCCTCCGTGCCCGACGTAGAGCTTGTCGTCGATGCGCCGGACGCTAAAGCCGATCCCCTGCCCCCTCGTCCAATCGTTTTCGAGCATACGCACCCGATGCATCTCCCGAAGGGACGCCGTGCGGAGCACCCGGTCCTTGCCGCGGGAACCGGTGCGGAACTGGGCCGAGACGAAGCGCGCCATGTCCTCGACGGTGGAGGTCAAGCCGGTCGCGGCAGCCATTCCCCGCGCGTCCACGAAAGGGAAAACCTCACGCGACCCGTCGGGCATTCGTCGGCCATAGCCCGTTGCCATCTTGGGGTCTTCACGATCGACGCTCGACGAGCTCATCCCGAGCGGGTCGAAAATGTTTTGCTGAAGGTAGTCCGCCCAGCTCATGCCCGAGATCTCTTCGACCACCATGCCCGCGATCGTGTAGGCGAGGTTCGAGTACTTCCAACGGACTTCAGGTGAGAATGCTGCTTGGCGGTGGGCCATCAGCTCCCGTACCTCGCCGCTTGTCGGGAAGTCGAGATCGCTCCAGTGGGATCCCGCCTCGCGGGGCAGGCCGGAGCTGTGTGTCAGCAAATGTTCGATCGTAATCGGAGGATCGTCCGGTGCGGCCAGCCCGAAGCCGAACCAAGGTAGGTAGTCCGTGACCGGATCATCGAGCCGGACCTTACCCTCCTCACGCAGTTGCATGATCGCGGTCGCGGTGAAGAGCTTGCTGTGGGACGCCATGCGGAAGCGCGTGTCGGACTGCATAGGCCGAGCGGCGTCGACGTCGGCGTGGCCGAAGCCCCTTGACCAGATGAGATCCTGGTCGGAGACGACGCCCACAACCGCGCCAGGCAGTCCGCGGATCGCGATCTGACCTTCGAGCCACGCCGAGAACAAGCCGATTTGAGCCGTCACCTTTGGGTCATCTGCCGGCGACGATGCGGATAGAGGCGGCGTTGCGCCGGCGTTGGTCGTTAGGGCGACGAGAAGTGCGATCTCCGTAGCTAGAAGGGCCAGTGCACGCATCGAATACCTCCTGGATCTGCCGGGGTCGTTCACCGCGAGTTTGCGATGGTACCCGAGGAAGAGACCGGAGCGCCAATGGCGCTCGACTCTGGTTCGCTCTCCGTTTTTCGGCACGTGGTCGAGGCGGTGCCGATGGCGTGGGCGGTCGAAATGTCCTCTGACCCACACGAAGTTCACAACAATACCAGCGACATGATGTACCGAAAGTGTCGTTAATGCGAAACCGAGATTGTGCCACACGTCGTCCGCGTCCATTCGATGAGCGGGTTGACCTTCACCACACCGAAACGCTCGTCGATCTCGGCCCACGCGCTATGCGTGTGATTCGCAGTCTGATCGCGGCGGATCGCCGTGATCCATGCCTCGAATCCGCTTAGCGTCGCTTCGAGCGGAAGGACTTTCCGGAGCCGGCAGCACGCGTCCGGCTCTCTCTCCCAGAGCGCGTCGCCGCAATTCGATGATGTTCAGATCAACATCGACCGTAAGTTCATCACGACAAAAAAGCCATAGAAGACGGAGACGGCCACCATCAAGGCTTCCGAGATCCACGACGCTCGCAACGGCTCAGGTAGTAACCGTCGATTCACGAAAATGATATTTATGGCCGAGAACGACAGAATGAACCCGGCAACGTTGGCACCGATCAGTACGAGTACGATCGGCTTCGCCAGGTTCAATGTAAAACTCCCCCCCACGACAAAGCCGCCGAGGATCCCGTAGTAGACTTTGCGGACGTCGTCCCTGCAGAGTCGACGCATCTCGGCAAAGGCGGTCCACACGACATCTGTCGTCACGCGAACGAGGCCGTCCATGACGACCAGCTGTGTCGATAGCAGAATCCAGAAGCCGTTGAGCAAGGTCAAAAGCCACATGAACTCACCGACCGCGGATCGAAGATACTCGGCCTGGTAGGCTCCTGCCGCTAGACCGGTAATGTCCGTGCCGGCCGGTATCGTTCCCACGGCCGTATTGACCGTCAAGAACATCCCCAGAAGGCAGAACAAGCACCAGATGCCGAACTGCTCGGCCCGTACGTAGCCCATCCACAATTTCCAGTCTTTGAGGCTCTTCTTGTTGATCGGAAAGATTTTACCGGTTGGGCTGAGCCTTGCTGGATCGCCACGAACGGCGCCTCCGATCGCTCCAACGGTCGACCCCATCCCGTATCCGCGGTCGCGCGCCCAGTTCGACAACATGAGATTGGTGATACCTCCGGCCCCCGCATAGGCTGCGAAAGCCCCGATCAGGCTCCAATCTACCGAGTCCGGAAAAGGCCCGATGAACACGAACCCTTTGAGCGTCGCCCACCAGACGGATGCGGGTACGAACGCCAGGTTGACGACGATCAGAAATGTGAAAACGACGGACATGAGCGTCCAACAAACGCGCTCGAGCGTGCGCTCCACGGGTTTTCCCGAAGATCAGAATTCCAAGCGCTAGGAAAAGCGTCACGTAACCGTACCGGGTCACCGAGCTCGCGTCCGCGTCGATAGGAAGGCGTCCGTTAACCGCTGCAAAGAGGACGGCAGCGGACGTCGCCGCATATGCCGGCCACCCCAGATGAAGAAAGCCGAAGACGACATAGAATAGTCCCCAAGCTCGAGGTCTCCTCCCGAGCCGCATGAACCCCGTCAATATCGGTTCTCCCGTGCTCACCGTGTATCGCATCACTTCGGTGTTGAAGATCGTTTGCAGCACCACGGCCACGGTAACGATTCCGAGCAGGCCAGTGCCGTACCGTATTACGGCGGCTGGACCGGTCAGCCATTCGCCGCTGCCGATCGACGTGCCGAGCAGAATAGCGGCAGGACCGATAATACGAACGAAGTTACCGAAGCTCGGAGGTGGCGGCGTCGGCAGCTGAGCGCTCGTCCATGCGGCGATTCGAGCATCTTGGCTTGAAAAACCCGCATATTCCTGCGAAGTGAACGCGTCGGACTCGCCGGCGATCTCGTCGAGCTCTTGCGCGATCTGGGCTTGACTCCGCCGCGCGGTCCCCTTGAAGACCCTATGCTCGATGAAGTGTGCGGGGCCGCTCTCGTGGCGGCTTCCCCGCCGCAGCCCGACACTAAGGGCCGCCCACCGCGCAGTGGGGCATTCGTATGTTGAGAATGGCAAGTCCGTTGTCGTCAACTTGTTTTCGGAACATCGGAGAAAAAAGAATCTATCACGGTCGCTACGACGGGGCAACGAAACGCGTTCGGCCTCACAGAGACCGAGTCCCGCGTCATCGATTCAGGTTCGTGGATTCCAGATACGAATGCTTTGGATCTTTGCCGACGAGCCAGCGTCTTGCGATTACGAGATCTTTTTCGGGCCGCTGCGGCGACGATCTGCTGCCCAGGTTGCTCAGACTACTTGCCGAACTCCAGACCCAGGACCAGGAGTCCGACCAAGGCAAACGCGACGCCGAGGCCCTTTTCCATTAGCTTCGCGGGAAGGTACTTGCCAAGTTTACTCCCAATAGTGCTTCCAACGAGAACGCCGGGGATGCTCCAAGCGACGACGTTCCAGACCGGCGTCGCGTTGAGAGCATGCACGGCCGCCCCCAGGGAGGCCACCACGGCGATCGTGAACACGCTCGTCGCGATCGCGACACGAGGAGGTACACGGCAGCGTACGACGAGCTGGGTGGTCGAAATCTCGGGAAGTCCCGCGCTGATCATCCCGGTGAGAACGCCGCCCACCGCGGCCATGGCAACCCCGGGAGGGCGCCAACAGGTCGGGTACTCGTAAACGGATCCGTCTTTGGCCTGGATCAGCGTAACGCCCTTGCCCTTCGATTTACGGTCGATGAGCGGCACCGCGCGATCGTCAGGCTCACACTCCTCCGGGCTGCGCACGAGAATGAGAAAGCCGGCGAGTATCAGCAACCCGACGCCGAAGATACCCTTCAGTACTCGGCTTGGGATAGCGTCGGCCAGAACGGCTCCCAAGATCACCCCAGGAACTGCCCCGATCAGAAGCCAGCGAGCCGTCGCGTAATCCACGAGCTTGGCGGAGACGTAGGCCCGAAGGCCGTTTCCCATGCCGAAGACTTCAGTGAGGAGACCTGCCCCTACCGCCTGGACGGGACTCAAGCCGACGACGAGCATAAAAAAAGGGCTGAAGAACAGGGCGCCGGAAATACCAGAGCCGATGGCGATGGTCGAAAAGGCGATAGCGGCGGGGAAGATCCACCAAAGCTCGAGCCAGCTCATAACCGCATACCCTTACGCTCTACGATGCGCCCTCACAGTGGGAAGGCAAAGGCTCAACAACAACCCGGCGCGGCGGGCTCCATTCCCTTTTGATCGCCATGGCTCTTCAGGAAGTCCTTATCCACGGTTCGGTAGAAGGTGCGCGTCTGAACGCCGACGCCGCGCCCATGCGAACAACTCGACGAGGACAAACAATTTGCGCGTCTTGTTCATTCCTCTCCTACTCTTGGGCGAGTCGCGGTTCCAACAATTTCTTGGCTAGCCGCCATTAGCGGTCTCAATCCACAACCATACCGGGATCGGGTAGTCCTGCCATCGTAAAACCTCCTTATCCAAGTAAGCGTTTGCAGAAAAAACGCGGGTGTTCGGCGGCCTTTTCCGTCAGTTCACAGTTTCTCCATGGCCGCCACGAAGAAGGTGAAGCGCGGCGTGTGAGCGCGACCGTGGAGAATTTGATCGATCTTCCATCTCAGGCTCTCGATCACCTCCTCTTTCCAGCCAGACTTTTCCAAGTCATAGGCCAATTTGTCCTCCCACATGGCGGGGCCGTCCTCGAGCTCCGTGCATTCGATGACCTTCACGATCTCGGAGTCGTCGAACAGGCGCCGCCACCAAGCGGGCGAGTGGTACCTCGAGCACTCACTCTCCCAGCCATCCAATATGTTTCCCGGCGGAGTGGTCCGGTAGATGTCCGGTACGTGGTCGGGAGAGTTCTCTCGATCAAAGCAAGTGTTCCCTACCGAGAATCGCCCACCCGTCTTCAAGTGACGCAACAGGTGCCGCAAGAACTTCGTCGTTACCCCGAAGTAGTGGATCGACGTCATGCAGAACACTGCATCGAAATACTCCTCGGCAAAGGGCAGAGGCTCGGCGATGTCTAGGTTCTGGGGAATGATCGTGTCACGATAGCCGCGTTCGGCGAACTTCTTGCTCAGCAGCCGCGCGGGCGTGCCCAGATCGATGGCCACGACTTTGACGCCGTAGTGCCTCGCCAGGAAGATCGATGACTCTCCCAGGCCACAGCCGACATCGAGTACGAGATCGCCCGGTCGCACATCGAGGCTCCTGGCCATCCGGGCAGCCAGAAATAGCCCGCCGGGCGACAATTGGTCGCCGTGACCGTAGATCTCACCCCGGGAGTAGGAGCGCAGCTCGGGGTAGCGTTCGAGGCTGACTCGCCTCAACGAGAGCTCGAGCCCGTCGGCGCTCGTCACAGTTCCGGTAGAGAACAAGGTTCTCATCCCCGATGTCGCGCGGGTCTAGCGGCTGTTCGCTAGACGACGATTTCGCAGCTGCCACCAGGATCGAGAAGGTTCAACCGGTCAGCCATACCGGCTTTGTCGAACGCCTCTCCCATCTTCTCCCGACCTTCCTTGTAATGCATCCACCCCTCGAAATGAGCGGGGAAGGCGCTCTTCAAGTTCAGGGTCTCGGTGAGCCGAGCGCCTTCCTGGCCGTTCATCGTCAAACGGTTGTCGCCAACGGCCGGCACGTTGGCCGCGCCCATGTGTAGGATTCCAGTCCCCACTTTGTAGCGTTTCTCGATCTCCTCGAAATCGTCGATCCACACTGAGTCGCCTGTAATGAGCAGGCCGCCGTTCTCTTGGCCGTCCCACTCGAGAAGAAACCCAGTGGTTTCACCTACCGCTCCACGAATGTCTTCGTTGTTGGTGTGCACGGCGGGCATCATGGTTACCCTGACTTCTTCACCCAGCTCGTTCGTGAGCTTCGTCGATTCCCAAGTTCCGAATCCGGTGGCGTCGACGTTGCCCTCAAGAATCTTCGCCGCGTCTGGATGGGTCAAGATCTTGCCCCATTTTGGAAGCCACGCCTTTCCGGTGTTGTCCAGGTTGTCGTAGTGATGTGCGTGGCTCACGAAGACGGCATCGATCCTGCCGACCTCCTCCACCGGAAGTGGCGGTGCCATGTTTTTCTTCAAATCATGGCCCGGACCCTCACTCTTCTCGGTCCCATCGGGATCGAACCCCGGATCCGATAGAAACCGGAACGAGCCGACCTCGATGAGGTACGTGGCGCCGACGAGGTACGTAAATTTCGTCTTCATGTGGAACCTCCGTTCGCATCGATGAACGTGATGCTTGTGCTTCCGCTGGTTTCGACGGGACCGATGCGCGAGTTCGAGGAGCGACGGATGGAAAGAACTGCCTCCAACGGACCCAGGTGGGTAGCTCGGGAGGAGATCAGTGCCCCGACGGCAGACGGTAATTATGTTATAATTATGAGCGTAAGATGCTTCACTTCGAATGGGATGAACGCAAGAACTCTGCGAATAAGAAGAAGCACGGCGTTTGTTTCGAAGAGGCCCAGTCGGTGTTCTTCGACGAAGATGCTATCGAGTATGACGATCCGGAACACTCCGATGGGGAAGACCGATTCATCCTGGTGGGGAGAAGCTATCAGTTGCGCGTCCTCGTGGTCTGCCACTGCTTTCGGCAGTCCGCGTCGGTGATCCGAATCATATCCGCGCGAAAGGCTACCCGTCGCGAGCGCCGCGACCACATGGAGAAGATCAAGAGATGAAGAAGGAATACGATTTCTCAAAACTCAAGGGGCGGAAGAACCCCTACGCGAAGCGGCTGAAGAAGCAGATCACGATTCGCGTCGGGGTCGATATTCTCGACTACTTTAAGGAACTAGCGCAGGAAACCGGGATCCCTTATCAGAACCTGATCAATCTCTATCTTAGGGATTGCGTCATTTCCAAGAAGCGCCCATCCTTGAAGTGGGCGTCATAGGATTTACCTCCGCTACCCGGGAAGTTCCTCTGAAGCAACGGCTCGATTGAGCCACATCTCCACGCAAGGCAAGAGACGCGAAGCTCGATCGTGATGTCGGGCCCTGGCACGAATCGCGATGCCATTGCTTCCGCCCTCTTCGGACACGGGACACACTCTTTGAACTCATCAACCCTCGCGACGATCTGAAGCGTGAATCGAGTTCCTGGCTCGACAAGCCCCGCCCGCAACCTTTGATTTCAAAAGCGGATGGATTTTGATGATGCACAGGGTCCGTATTCATCTGCCAAGTCTGCCACCGACGGCTCCAATTTCACCATACTCTTCGAGCCGTTCATGGCCGAAGCAGCGGTTGCAAGGAAATAAGGATTCCTGTTATCATTACACCATTACGCTAGGTGTGATATGCCGTTGGCGAAAAAGACTTCAAAGAACCAAATCACTCTGCCCAAGAAGGTCGTGGAGCAGTTTCCCGGCATCGAGTACTTCGACGTGCGCGTGGGCGAGGGCGCCATCGTTATGTACCCCATCGATGTCGACAAAGCGGATCGTGTTCGTGAGAAGCTCGATGAGTTGGGAATCGATGAGCAAGACATACGAGATGCAATCCGGTGGGCTCGGAGCAAGGCGGATTGAGGGTCGTTCTCGATACGAACACGGTTCTATCCGCGCTTCTCTTCGAATCCGGGCACCTCGCATGGATACGCGACAGCTGGGTCGCGCGCCGCTTCTTACCGTTGTGCAGTTCGTCGACGACGGAGGAACTGATTCGGGTGCTCGCCTACCCAAAGTTCGCACTCGAAGAAGAAGACGTCCTTACCCTCTTCGGGTCGTACGTCCGCTCTGCCGAAGTGATACGCGTCGCGAATGATGAGCTCGACGGACTACCTCGGTGCCGCGATCCGAAGGACCAGATGTTCCTTGAGCTCGCCGTGTGCGGCAATGCCGATGTGCTCGTGACCGGAGACGGTGACCTCCTCGCGCTCGCCGATAGTTGCGAGTTCGCCATCGAAACGCCGGCGCAATTCAAAACGCGCTGCGGCGAATAAGCGTCAGGTGCTTCCGCCGTTCACGGCTTTGAGTGGCTTTATCCTCCCAACTCGAAGATATTGCTCATTCGTTGAGCGCCTCGTTTGGAGAACAGGCTTTCAAGAGGAGATCCCCGAATGAGCGAGTCCGAAGCGGCGACCTATCGGTCGTACCAGTGGTCTTTCGAGATCACGATCGGCTGCGTTGCGACCGTCTCACCTCCGACCACCAGGGCCACGCGGTAGGTCCCGGGGGTCACGCGGTAATACGCCCAGTCGCGATCCGTCACCCCGGGATTTTGATGAACGCGGGTCTCGAGCGACCGTCCCCAGCGGTCGGCTTCGTCCTCCGGGCTTCCAGGGACTTCGACGGTGTCGTAGTAGTCGAAGAACTCGACATCGGCGGACAGATATCCTTGACGCTTGTCCCACGCCGTCTTCTCCTCGTCGGAGCGCGGGCGGCGCCGCACCATGCCCCAGTCCGCTCGCGGCAAGCCCGGGGACGCCGCAACGGGGATCTCGTGGATGAGGCGCGCTAGCTGCCACGTCTCGCCTCCGTCCACGGTCTTGTACACGCCGCGCTCCTCGTTCTCGGAGTAGAGATGGCCCTGCGCCGCGATGTAGACGATATCGGGATCCCGGGGATGGATCCGAACGCGGCCGATGTGGTGCGTCTCCTCGAGACCCCTATGCGTCCACGTTTCTCCATCGTCCGTCGTTCGATAGACACCGTTACCGTAGTAGGTGCTGTTGCGAAGGTTCGCCTCACCGGTGCCAACCCAAACGACCTCCGGACGACTCGGCGCGACCGCGACGTCACCAATCGATGCGGCGCCTTCACGATCGAAGACCGGCTCGAAGGATGTGCCGTTGTTGATCGTGCGCCAAAGCCCGCCCGGTCCGGCGCCGACGAAAAAGCGGTAGGGATCGCCCGTAGTCACTCCGAAAGCGACCACGCGCCCGCCTTGACGCGTCGGGCCAATCTCGCGGAACGGGAAGTGGCTGGCGATCGCGTCGAGAGTCGGTTGCGCGACCGCCTGGGCGGCTATCGTCAAGAAGACGACGGCGACGAGAGAACGGCGCGACTAATTGTATGCACTGTTCAATTCACATCAGTCAAGATACTGTGTATAAATAACGGCACTGTCAAGTTGACGAATCGCGCCCCAATATCGTGGCGCTCCAGGACGTGCTGTCAGCAATATCTTGCCGCAAAATCGGTCTTGAAGCCCTCAACTTGACAGTAACGTTTCTTCAGCACCGTGCTAATGGACGACGAGCCAGCGCGGGTTGCTGTTGCCGGCCCCGTCGGACGTCAGGCGCGTCGGCTGGGAGCCGTCAGGGCGAACCACGTAGATCTCCGGGGAGCCATCTCTCTCTGACCGGAACACGATCCAATCCCCGTCCGGAGACCAGCTAGGCGCCAGATCGGGTGCTTCAGCTTCGGTCACGCGCGTTACGTTTCCGCCATCCGCGTCCATCACATAGATCTCGGCGTTGCCATCGCGGTCCGAGCTGAACGTGAGCCGCCGGCCGTCGGGAGACCACGAGGGGTAGCGGTCATCGGCGGCGTCGTCGGTCAATCGGGTGACGTTTCCCCCGTCACCGGCCATGACGTAGATGTCCATGTTCTCGCTCTCCGGGTTGTCACGGTTCGAGTAGAACGCGATCCGATCGTCGACAGGAGAGAAGAAAGGATGACTGTCCACCGCCTCGTTTTCGGTGAGGCGCGTTTGTGTCAAGCCGTCGGCGCCCGTCATCACGTATATCTCGAGGTTGCCGTCCCGCTCCGAGTCGAAAGCGATGCGCGCGCCATCCGCGGAGAACGAGGGATCGATGTTGCTCGAATCGTGGGCGGTCAGGTTCACTTGCTCGCTCCCGTCCGCGTTCATGACGAAGACGTCGGGGCTCCCGTCGCGGTCCGAGCGAAAAGCGATCTTCGATCCGTCAGGCGACCCGGTGGGATGGCGATCGTTGTAGCCCTTTGCGCTGTTTCCCGTGAGGTTGACGGGGTCGGACCCGTCCGAGCCCATCTGCCAAACGTCGACGGCGCCGCCGCGCTCGGACTGAAAAATGATGGCGTGGGGCGAGACGTCCCGAGACGGCTCCGTGGTTTCTTCGGGCGGCGTCTCCACCGGGCCGCTGCACGCCACGAAGGTAAGCAAAACGAGACTGCAGAAGTTCCCGAACGCGATTTGTCGTTTCATGGGCTCTTATCTTAGGACCAAAGGATTGGAATGCCAAACGTTCGGTGACTTTCTCGTTGTGCGCGCCAACGTTGAGCATACATCCATCGCAAGTCCGATGGTGCCAGCCTTCCGAGACTGCGATCCTGTAGGATAATTGGGTTGCCGCGCTCGATGGCTACGTTGCAAAGAGAGTGGCACTCGATGGACTTCGCTGTCGTTGTAACGCAGCGAGCGTATTTACAAATTGACCTTTCTGTATGGGGGTGCTCCGAATGAGCTCGAAAGCCGTTGCCGGCCTATTTCTCTCGACCGTTCTCGTTGCGAACGCCACAGCTTCCGATGATGCGGAACGGTTCTGGCCACAGTGGCGAGGCCCCACGGCCAACGGCGTCTCGCCCTCTGGGAACCCGCCCACCGAATGGAGCGAGACGAAAAACGTTCACTGGAAGATCGTGTTGCCAGGTGCCGGCTCGAGCACTCCCGTGCTGTGGGGTAACCGTCTCTATGTAACGACCGCTGTCCCTTTCGGCGCGAGGCAGACATCGGCTGCCCAAAAGCAGCCGCGGCGCAGTTGGGGGCCACCGCCGAATCCGGACGCCTCGCGCCGCCACCGTTTCCTGGTATTGGCCATCGACCGCTCGACGGGAGAAACGGTCTGGGAGACGACGGTTCGCGAGGCGCTTCCTCACGCAGGGACCCATGAGTTTGGTAACTTCGCGACGGCCTCTGCGATGACCGACGGCGAGCACGTGTGGGCGTTTTTCGGATCGCGCGGCCTCTTCTGTCTCGATATGGAAGGGCGGGTTCTGTGGGAGAAGGACTTCGGCGACATGCGAACCCACATGAGCTTTGGCGAGGGCGCCTCTCCGGTCCTACATCACGAATTCATCGTCGTGCCTTGGGACCACAACGGTGAGTCCTTCGTCGCCGCGTTGAGAAAGATCACCGGTGAGCAAGTGTGGAAGGCAGAGCGAGACGAGATCACCAGCTGGTCGACACCGCGGGTGGTGGAATATGACGGAGTGGCGCAAGTGATCACGAACGCCACCAACCGCGTGCGCAGCTACAACTTGGCAACGGGCAAGCTCCTGTGGGAGTCGAGCGGTATGACGCGCAACGTCATTCCTACGCCCGTCGAAGCCTACGGAATCGTCTACGTCATGAGCGGTTTTCGGGGCAACGCGCTCCAGGCGATCCGGCTCGAAAGCGCACGCGGTGATATCACCGGCTCCGACGCCATCCTCTGGGAAATGGATCGCGATACGCCGTACACGGCTTCACCGCTGCTCTACGACGGCACGCTGTACTTCATGAAACGCAACTCGCATATCCTATCGGTCGTCGATGCCGCGAGCGGCGAGCGTCATTATCAGGAGCGACTCGGATCCTTGAACGACGTCTTCTCGTCTCCGGTCGGCGCTGCTGGCCGTGTTTATGTCACGGGCCGTCAGGGAACGACGGTCGTGTTGGAAAGCGGTTCCGAGTACAAAGTCCTTGCGACCAATTCGTTGGACGACGACTTCGATGCTTCGATGGTGGTTGTCGATCGCGAGATTTACCTTCGCGGCAAGAATCTCTATCGCATCTCGGAATGAGCGACCCAAAGTCACTACACCGTGCTCCTTCCGGGCGAGCCGAAAGAGCTCGCGGACAAGGTGCCGCAGGCGCTGAATCTCAACGCCTTCCCGACCACGTTCATCCTCGGCCGCGACGGCCGCGTCCACGCGGGATTCCCGAGCCGGGCAGCGGCAAGTTCTACGAGGAAGCAGAGCGTGAGATCACCGAGCACGTGGAGCGCGTACTCGGGGCGGACGTGAGCTCGTCCTGACGGAGCTTCCATTCGGATTAGTGCTGTTGCTTTGAAGTTTGTCGGCTATCTATAATCTCGAGAAAACTTTCGCTGGTCACTGTTGTGACCCACGAGGCAGGACGACATGAGCGAGATTACCCTGAGGGTCAACGGTCGTTCACATTCTTTGGAAGTGGATCCTTCCACGCCGCTCCTCTACGTTCTTAGCGACGACCTCGAGCTGTGTGGACCGAAGTTCGGCTGTGGGCTGGCACAGTGCGGAGCCTGCACGGTGATTGCGGGAGGTCAGGCAATCCGCTCCTGCGTCACTCCCGTGGGGCCAATGGACGGTGCGGACATAACCACTCTGGAAGGGTTGGGTACTGCGGATAGTCCTCACCCTATTCAACGAGTCTTCATCGAGGAGCAGGCCGCGCAATGTGGATTCTGTCTCAGCGGGGTGATCTTGACCGCAAAAGCCTTCCTTGATGAAAACCCAAAAGCAAGCGACGAACAGATTCAACGAGCCCTGTCGACGGTGCTGTGCCGATGCTTCGCACACGTTCGGATGCTCCGAGCCATCAGGCGATATGCACGGGAGGTGGCGGGATGAGTAAGCAGCCAGCTGGAGCGGTGGACGCGACGTCCTTGACTCCGGATGCCGGGGCCGCCTTGAACCGGCTCGTACTGTCCCGCCGGGATTTGTTGAAGAGAGCCGGTTGCTTGCTCGTCGGCTTCAGCGCGGCGGGAAGAATTTCGGCTTCGGAGCCTGCCGCCGTCCAGATTTCGGGAGCGCCGGGAGATCAGCTCGACTCATGGATTGCCATTGACGAGCAGGGGCGGGTGACCGCCTACACCGGCAAGTGTGAGCTTGGTCAGGGTCTCTACACGGCACAGACACAACTGATCGCCGAAGAGCTGGCCGTGCCCATCGATCGCATTCTTCTGATTCAGTGCGATACTGCGTTTACCCCGGATCAGGGCACCACGTCCGGTAGTCAGTCACACCCCGCCAATTTCAATAGCAGCAACCTAGCTCAAGCTGCAGCGACCGCTCGCGAAGAATTGCACCGTATGGCCGCGGCACGCCTCCAGGTTCCCGTAGAGCAGCTGGCCGTCGAGAATGGCGTGATCCACGTAGCGACGGATCCATCCGCGCGCGCAGAATATGGGCAACTGATTGGTGGGAAGAAGTTCACCCTTCAGCTGGACAGCCGTGCCAAGCGCCGGCACCCGAGCGAGTGGCGGGTGCTGGGAAAGCCGGTGCCGCGATCGGAGATCCCGGCGTTGGTCACCGGCCGCTTCGAGTTCGTGCACAATGTCAGCGTCCCAGGCATGTTGCATGGCCGAGTGGTCAGACCGCCGGTTGTGGGCGCGAAGCTCGTAGGCGTAGACGAACGTTCGGTGCAAGACATGCCCGGACTGGTGAAGGTTGTCGTCAAGAACGACTTCGTCGGGGTGGTCGCCGCCAAGCCCTGGCAAGCCATCCAGGCCGCCGACAAACTGAGCTGCACGTGGAGCACGGGCGTCGGACTGACGAGCCATCGAGACTTCTACGACCACCTGCGACAGCAGACCCCGACCAGTGACAGGCTGGTGGTGGACTCCAAAGATGTGGACGCAACGCTCGCGAGAGCGGCAAGCACCGTCAGCGCCACCTATCGACATCCCTATCAAATGCACGGCTCGGTGGGCAGCTCCTGCGCGGTTGCCGATGTGCGGGGCAGCAAGGCCACGATTTGGTCGGCTACCCAGGCGGTGCACCCGTTGAGTCAGACGGTGGCCATGATCCTCGGCGTGTCGCCGGAAGAGGTGCGCGTGATCTTCAGGATGGGGTCCGGCTGCTACGGACTGAACGGGGCCGATACGGTGTCCTATGACGCCGCGCTCTTGTCGCAGGCGGTGGGTCGACCGGTCCGGGTGCAGCTCACCCGACAGGATGAAATGGCGTGGGAGAATTTCGGTTACGCCTACGTCATCGATCAGCGCATAGGGCTCGACGCCCGGGGACGGATTCTCGCATGGGATTACGAGGCCTGGTTCCCTACGTTGGGGAGCCGACCGCGCAGCGGAGCTCCGGGGAATGTCGTCACTGGTTTTCTAGCCGGTTTCGAGCCGGCGGCCTTCACTCCGCGAACACCGGCGTCAGCTCCCCGCACGTATCGAAACCGCAGCAACGCCGCGCCTTCATATGTCGCGGGGTATGTCGGCGACGGCTGTGGCGGCACAGGGATTGTGACGAGCGAGCGGGTGCTGACACACAATGTCCGATCGGCATTCTTCACGGGGCCCTTGAGATCTCCGTCAAGACTCCAGAATACGTTCGCGCACGAGTCCTTCATGGACGAGGCGGCGGCGCAAGCGGGAGTCGACCCCGTGGCCTTCCGAGTGGATCATCTGAGAGACGAGCGGTTGATCGAGGTCGTGAACGCAGTGGCCCGGAGGGCCAATTGGGATCCCCGTCCCTCCCCGAAGCGCGGCGTCTCGCGGAGTGGAGTTGCGACGGGTCGCGGGATCGCCTGCGTGCTGTATGAAGGCGACAATGGGTATTGCGCGTTGGTGGCGCACGTCGAAGTGGATCAGGACACTGGAACCTTGACGGTGAAGCGTCTGGTGGCCGGTGTCGATTGCGGCCCCGTCTCGAACCCGGATGGGCTGCGGAATCAGATCGAAGGGGGCACGCTACAGGGAATGAGCCGCGCGCTCCTGGAAGAGGTCACGTGGGACGACAAGAAGGTGACTTCGGTGGATTGGAGTACATACCAAAGCCTTCCGCTCGGCTTCGAGGTGCCCGAGGTGGAAACGGTGATCATCGATCGTGCCGACGTGGAGGCGATGGGTGCCGGCGAGACCACCATCACGCTCGCCGCAGCGGCCATCGGAAACGCCATCTTCGACGCTACCGGCTCCCGTATCCGAGAGGTACCGTTCACTCAGGGGCGAGTGAAGGCAGCACTGGCTGCCCGAACCAGCCTTTGAGCGATGCGGGAAGCTTGGCTTCCCGTTCGAACCGCGCAAGGCGTTTTTCATCTTCCGCGAACTAGGCTGCCTAGTTTGTCAGGGAGCTCGGTTTGGCGTTCGAGTCGGTCGCGGAACGCGATGGGATTCTCGAGCCCATAGCCCCGCGTCTATCGTTTTATGGCGCGCGCTCGAAAGCCGCGGCGGGCGGCTCGCTTTTCTGACGCTTTAGCTGTAAATTTGAGCCTTTCATGGAGGTTGGAATGCGCGCTCTTCTACTTTTACTCACCGTCGTCCAAACCCCGACCATCGAGGTCACCCCCGCGAGCATGACCCTCGAGGTGGGCGAATCGGCAACGCTTCGAGCCGTCATCCAGGGCTCGGACGCACGAGTGGTTTTCTTCTCGGGAAATCGCATGGCGCTCACCGTCACGCCTTCCGGCCGTGTCACCGCCAACCGGCCGGGCACCTTCGTCGTCACTGCGCTCTTGCCCGATAAGCCCTTCGACGGCGCGTGGGATTCCTACTCGCGTCGCGATCCGGGGATACGAACGACGATCGAGGTCACCGTTGCCGACCCTCCGCTCGAGAGCATCACTATCGTAGGCTTCCCATCGCGCATGTATGCTGGGACGACCTTGCCGATCCGCGCGCGCGGCACGGACACGAGCGCCGCCGAGCGGACGGACTTCACGACGCTTTTTCTAATCGATGACGCGGACGCGCAAACGGCGGAAACGGACGGGTTTGGCAACGTAACGGCACTCGCTCCGGGAAGCTTCACGATCACGGCCGACGCGGACGGCGTGTCGGTCGATCAGGACGTGACCGTGATCCCAAATCCGACCGCGAGCCTCACGCTTACGGCGTCTTCGCGGAAGGCGCGCACGGGGGACGTCGTACGCTTCGAGGCTTCGGCACGTTCGAGCGCCGGCGAGAGGCTCGAGGACGTTCCGATTGCTTTCGCGCTTTCCTCACGCCCGGATCCGAACCGTCCGGAATCCGTGGGCGCAGGAGCCCCGGCACAGATCGACCCCCTCGGCCGTTTCGTCGCCGAGCAGTCGGGTGTCTATACGATCGTCGCCATGTCCGGCGATCGGATCGCGCGCGCGAGTGTTCTCGTCACACCGAGAAACGTTGCCCGAGAGATCGAGTTTCTCGGCCATGCACGGGTCTCGGATCGCATCACTTCGGATCTTTGGGTCTGGGAAGGGATCGACGGACGCGACTACGCCGTCCACGACACGTGGAACGCGGAAGGCCACGCGTATTTTTATGACGTCACCGACCCCACCGACATGAAGCTCATCGACACGGTTCAAGTCGACGCGCGTACGGTCAACGATGTCAAAGTCTCCGAGGACGGCCGCACCTGCATCATCAGCCGTGAAGGCGCGTCGAATCGCCGCAACGGCTTCGTCCTTCTCGACGTCTCCGACCCACATAATGTCGAGATCCTCTCCACGTTCGATGAGGGCCTCACCGGAGGCGTGCACAACGTGTTCATCCACGAGGACCATGTCTACGCCGTGAATAACGGCCGGCGCTGGGACGTCGTCAACGTCGAAGACCCGCGAAACCCGTTCCGTGTTTCCCGTTTCGAGACGCAGACGCCAGGCCGTAGCGTGCACGACGTTTGGGTGCGAGACGGGATCGCTTATCAGGCGGGACGATCGGACGGGCTCATCGTCGTCGACGTTGGCGGCGGCGGCATGGGCGGTTCTCCGACGAGCCCGGTCGAGATGGGAAAATTTCCGCAAATCACCGGATGGAACCATGCCGTGTGGCCGTTCGAGAGCAAATCCGCGGGCCGCTCATACGTCATTGGCCGTGACGAAGCGTTCTATACCAACCCGATCAAACCGGAGGGCGGCGGGATTTTGTGGAAAGAGCAGATCCCCTCGCGCGCGAAGGGCTGGCTGCACTTCGTCGAGTTCGACGATATGAACGAGCCGCGTGAAGTAGCGCGCTATCAGCTCCCCGATTCCGGCCCTCACAATTTGTGGATCGATTGGGATGAAGAGATTATGTACGTGGCGCATTACGATGCCGGCTTGCGTATCGTGGACATCTCGGGCGAGCTCCTTGGCGATCTCTACCGTCAAGGACGCGAGATCGCGTGTTTTTTCTCGACCGACAACGAAGGCTTTCTCGCAAACGCCCCGTTCGCCTGGGGACCGCAGCCGCATAAAGGCACGATCTTCTTCGCCGATTTCAACAGCGGGCTCTGGGCCATCCGCCTCGTCGACACGTCGATGGACGGTGACGAATGACGCCGACTCTACTCTTTGCCGCAGCGCTAGCGACGCAGCTTTCGGTGCAGCCCGAAGCGCTCGAGCTACGCGTCGGAGAGACGGCCCGCCTCGAGGCAATAGTGGAAGGCGCGGACGAAGGCGCCACGGTCATTTTCTTCTCGACGGCGCCGCGCACCGCGAGCGTCACGCCTTCGGGGGTCGTCACGGCACGCCGCTCGGGAACGGCCATCCTCGTGGCTCTGATCCCGGCCGAGCGTCTCGACGCTGAGCTCTATCGCCAGAACGATCCGGGCATCCGCGTCGAGGTCGCGGTAACCGTGCAGCCCTCGCCGCTGGCACGGCTCGACATACGCGGGCTTCCCGAAACACTTCGCGTCGGCGAGCGGGTGCGCGTCCATGTCGTTGCGACCGACGCCCATGACGAGGTCAAAGACGTGCGTCCGAGCCTCTCGGTGGAAGACGATACGGTAGCATCCGCACACCGCTTCGGTGATCTCTTTCGCGGCACGTTTCACGCGCATCCTTTCTACGATCGGCCGCGGCCCGATCTCTACCCCGGCGACGCGTCCGGGCTCGTTACCGCACTCTCCCCCGGAACGACGACTTTGACGGCGTCCGTTGACGGCATCGTGGCGGAACGGGAGCTCGTCGTCGTGCCCAATCCCGTGACATCGATTCGCCTCACGGCGTCTCAGCCGGAAGCGCGCACCGGCGATGTGATCCGCTTCCTTGTTACGCCCGCCGACGCTCCCGTCCGCTTCGCGCTCGAGTCGCACCCGGATCCGAGCCGTGCGGAGACGATGGGCGCGGGAGCACCCGCACAGATTCTCCCCGATGGCCGCTTCGTCGCGGAGCAGGCCGGCCTCTATACGGTGCTCGCGACCTCGGGCGACCGCATCGCGCGCGCCACCGTGCGGATCGCACCTCGTGACGTGTCGCGTGAGCTCGAGTTCGTAGGCCAAGCCCCCGTGCGCGATCGCATAACATCGGATCTCTGGGTGTGGGAGGGCCTCGACGGACGTGACTATGCGATCCTCGGGACGTGGAACGCGGACGGGCACGCGCTCTTTTTCGACGTGACGGATCCTGCGAATATGCAGCAGATCGCGGAAGTACAAGTCGATGCGCGGACGGTCAACGACGTGAAAGTCACGGAGGACGGGCGCTACGCGGTCATCACACGCGAAGGCGCTTCCAATCGCCGCAACGGCTTCGTTGTGCTCGACGTGTCCAACCCGCGCGCGCCCGAGATTGTTTCGCGATTCGATGAGCAGCTGACGGGCGGCGTGCACAATGCCTTTCTCTACGAGGACCACGTTTTCGCGATCAACAACGGACGGCGCTGGGATGTCATCAATATCGAAGACCCGACCAACCCGTTCCGCGTTTCGCGTTTCGAAGGCAAGAGTCCCGGCCGCTCCGTGCACGATGTCTGGGTCAGAGACGGCATAGCGTTTCAAGCCGGCAACACCGACGGGATTGTGCTCGTCGATGTCGGGGGCGGCGGCCACGGAGGCTCCCCGGCCAACCCTGTCGAGATCGGCCGTCTCCCGCAGCTCACCGGGTGGAACCACGCCGTATGGCCTTTCCGAAGCCCGTCGACGGGCAAGTTCTATGTCATCGCGGGCGACGAAGCACATCCCGAAAACCCCCGAGTGCCGGGACCGATCATCGCGTGGGAGGAGCGAAGCGCTTCGCGTGCCATGGGCTGGATCCATGTGCTCGAGTTCGAGGATTTGGGCGAGCCCAAGGAAATCGCCCGCTACCGCGTTCCCGAAGCGGGCCCCCACAACCTATGGATAGATTGGGAAGAAGAGATCATGTACGTCGCCTACTTCAACGGCGGGCTTCGAATCGTGGACGTCTCGGGCGAGCTCGTGGGTGACCTGTATCGCCAAGGCCGCGAGATAGCGAAATTCTATTCGGATGACGCGGCTGGCTACGTCCCCAACTCGCCTTTCGTATGGGGGCCTCAACCGCACAAAGGCGTCATTTTCTTTTCGGATTTCCACAGCGGGCTCTGGGCCGTGCGCTTCGCGGATAGCGGCGACCGATCGTCTGGGAGCATGCCATGAGAATTTTTCTAGCCTTCCTTTTCCTCGCAGCCCCGTCCTATGCGGGCGACCCCGTGACGGCCAACTACTACGCCTATGTCGCGGCCGAATCGGACGATACCGTGGACCTCATCAAATTCGGGCCGGCGGGTGGCGAGCTCGTGAAACGCATCCCTGTCGGGATCTTCCCGAACGAGATCGAAGGCCCTCACGGCATCAAAGTCGCGCCCGGCGGCCGCTATTGGTTCGTCTCGATCGCGCACGGCATGCCGTATGGCTACGTCTTCAAATATGAAGCGGGCGTCGACGTCGCCGTCGCAGATACCCAGGTCGGGCTTTTCCCCGCGACGATGGACATCAGCCCAACGACAGGCTTTCTGTTCGTCGCCAACTTCAACCTCCATGGCGATCACGTGCGAAGCAACGTTTCGGTCATCGATACGGTCTCGATGACCGAAATCGCGCAGATCGAACAAGGCATCATGCCTCACGGATCGCGGGTGAGCCCCGACGGCCGATTCGCCTACTCGGTGGCGATGATGTCGAGCGAGCTATTCGAGATCGACGCGATGACACTCGACGTGAGCCGGAGGTTGAAGCTTACCCTCGAGGACGGCAGCGGAGCGGTCAAGCCGACCTGGGTGCAGCCCCATCCGACGAAGCCTTTGGCCTATGTCGCGTTCAACGGCGCGAGCCAAGTGGTTGAAGTCGACTTGGAGCGCTGGAAGATCGGCCGGCGCTTCCATACGAATGCCGGCCCTTACAATCTCGCGGTCAGCCCGGACGGGAAGACACTCGTCGTGACGGAGAAGTCCAATCACTCCACGGCGTTCTGGGACCTCGACTTAGGCAAGGAGCGCAAGAGCATTCCCTGCACGAACAAGATCACTCATGGCGTTACCATAAGTCCCGATAGCCGCTTCGCCTTCGTCACCGTCGAGGGGGTGGGCGGCGACCCGGGACTCGTGGAGGTCTACGACCTTCAAGACCTCGAGCGGCGTGCCGTCATAGAGGTGGGAAAGCAGGCTTCCGGTATCGATTTCTGGAAGCTGGAAGAGCCTTGACCCTCGCGGGCGCCATCCGCTCCATGCGTCCAGGGTCGGTGACCGAGCAATATCTGAAGGTAACGCATAAGGGCAAGCGGAAGCCCGTTATGCGGGGGCCGTATTGGGTCTACACCCGGAAGGAAGCGGGAAAGACGGTCGGACAACGACTGAGCCGGGAAGACGCGGAGCAAGTCACAAAGGACATCGAGGCCCACAGGAAGTTTGTTGCACTCTGTAAGGAGTTCGAGACTCTCACCATGCGTTTGGGCGACGTCGAAGTAGATGCTGTGCTTTCGCCGGAAAAAAACGGCCGAGATCGCGGTCGAGCAGGACCAAGAGGTAGGACGCATCCTGGAGCGAGCAGCCCACGCGAGGCATGCCGATTTGGAGGCCTGGGAAAATTCCTTGAGGGCAGCCGTTCTGTCAGCTGGCGCCAAGGCTCTAGCCAGTCTGCTAGATGGGGTGGGCTGTGGCCGGCAAGACGAAGCGATAGTTTGCAATTGTGGTGCCCGGATGGAGAGCCACGGCTTGAAGTTGAAGCCGCTTTTGACGATTCTCGGCCCGGTGGACTACAAACGTTCTTTGTTTCAATGTCCTGCCTGTAACCAGACGCGCTATCCCGGGGACGAGCAACTGGATGTGGTCGACACCACACGTTCGCCTGGGACCCGTCGCATGATGGCCCGTGCCGGAAGTAGGTCCACTTTCAAGGATGGTCACGACGACCTAAAGATCTACGCCGGAATCGAAGTCAGCGCCAAAGACATTGAACGCGTGGCCGAAAGGATCGGTGCCGATATGGAGCACTGGTCTCAAAAGCAGCGCGAAGCCCTTATCGAACCGGATATTCCGGTGCAAGCTCAAAAGACGATTCCCATTATGTACATATCCTACGACGGCACGGGCATCCCCATGATTGCGTCCGAATTAGAAGGTAGAAAGGGCAAGCAACCCGACGGAAGCTCAAAAACCCGCGAGATGAAACTCGGTTGCGTATGTACACAAACAACAACCGACCCAGAGGGATTTCCTATTCGAGACCCCGAAACAACGACCTTTGTTGGAGCCATTGAAGCCAGCAGAGCAGTTTGGCAAAAGAATTTTTCGAAGACCCTCAGCCTGACCAAGCAAGTGCGCTCTTCGAAACAGCTCATCATCAGGGTCCTTTCAGCGGGAAGCTCGAAAATGGATTTCCCGACAAACTCGCCCTCCACGACGGCGTACCCGAGCAGATCGGCGATCGTGGGCGGCACATCCAGTAAAGATACTGGCCCTTCGATTCGCATTCCGTTCTGGAATCGCTTCGGATCATGGATAAGTAAAGGGACCCGGAGCGCTTCCTCGTAGGGCACGGCATCGTGGTGGTTGCGGCCGTGCTCCCCGAACGCTTCTCCATGGTCTCCCATGATGATAAAGATGGTGTTCTCATAGACACCAAGCCGTTGGTATTGATAAAGGACGTTATGGACGAAAAAATCTACGTATCGCACACAATTCAAGTAATCGTTATGCCTTTCTTTCGGGTACATCGAGTCACGAGCGGCATTGAACTCGACATAGCCGTAACGGCGCGGGGCTCCATACCAGTGATGAGGGGTGTGGGTTAGATAAACGGCGAAGAACGGGACGTTTCTGTGTTCTCTCACCCACTGGAGGCTCCGTTCGAGCATGATGTTGTCTTCATAGCCAAAATAGTTGACCTTTTCGAAACCGTGGTTGACCATCGTGTTGCCCGGATGGAAGTCCTCAAAGCCGAGGTTTGCCACCAGACTCCGGCGCGACTCGAACTGTTCCCTCGGCGCTTGGAAGAAGACGGTGCTGTACCCCTGCTCCTTGAGTAGCTGTGGAAGACAGCGTCCGGGAATGCCGTTCGGGCCTGCCTCGGTGATGTCCATCACCAAGTGAGGCTCCACGCCGCACAGGATCGGTACCAACGCCTTCGAGGTGTGCGGCACGACGGTGTAGGCCCTCTCTATCAGAAGACTCTTATCGGCAAGCTCGGCCAGATGGGGCGTCGTCAGCAAATCGGGGTTGTAGGGCTCGGTGGCATTGGCTCCGGTAGACTCGAGGATGATCAGGACGACGTTGCGGTCGGCGGTAAGAGATGTTCTGCGGAGGCTCGCGTTGATGGCCGTCCGCGGCACGGCGGGCGTAGGAACGTTGTGCCCCCAGTCGGCCGCTGCCGTGGCCAGCAGATTGACCAAAGGGTCTCGGGCGAAGGGACGGCTGACTCCCTCTCCACTCGAGGTGAGCGAAAGTAGGCCGAGACCGACTGCAGAGATGCCGGCTAGGAAGGGAGTTGCCCAGGGTTGCCGAGCCCCATTGCCTAGCTCCTCATCGGCCAGCCAATGACTCAGACGGAGAGTCAGCAGCCAGGGACCGATCGCAAGGTAGGCAAGCACCAGAAACAAGATGATGAAGTCCGCCTCGCTAGCAATGATCGGTCGGATCTCGTCGAACCCCGAGACGGAGAACGACAAAACCCGATAACTCAGGGCTGTGCCAGTAATTTGGAAATATTGGTGCGCGAGGCTCGTGATGAGAGCGAGGAAGGCGGTGACCGCTGGTGTTGTTTATCACTTTAATCCGTAATCCACCGCGATGAAATATCAAGAACGGCCACCACTCCATGAGGGTACGGGAGTGCTCGACGGCGTCAAGGGTTCGCTCGCTACGCGAGCCGCTACGCGCCCTTGACCCCGTCTGCGCCTCCCGTCTTCTGCTCGTACGTGGTTGCCGGTCGAGGTGAATCACGAATGAGAAATCTTCGCGATTCAATATAAAAAACAACAGCAGGCAGTAAGTCAGATGACCAGCCGTTCGCTCATGGAAGCCCTGCATTTACAGAATGTGTCGAAGTTTCGCTCTCCGTACTCCACGTCGAGGACATTGGCGCAGGCGGCGTTGATGGTATAGCCGGCGAAGGCACCCGCTTGAGTCTCACGGGCAAATGGTCAAATATAGCGAGCCAGATCACCTCAACCCATTCAGGAGAAAGTCATGTGTGATGAACTGACCGCAAAAGACGCCGAGGAATATTTGCGCCGCAATGCAGTGACGCGCCGGGAGTTCAGTGAACGAGGCGCCGGGGCGGCGCTGGCGATGATGCTGCCGCCGGTCGCGAACGCTCTGGACGTGGTCGAGCAGGACGTCATGCTTGAAACACCGGACGGCATGGCCGACTGCTACTTTGTGCACCCTGCCAGCGGATCACACGCTGCGGTCATCGTCTGGCCTGACATTGTCAGCATACGCCCGGCATTTCGCGCCATGGGCAAGCGTTTGGCGGAGTCGGGATATTCGGTTCTGGTGGTCAATCCGTACTATCGAACGGTCAAGGGTGCTGTGGTCCCCGAGGGCAAGACGTTTCGTGACCCGGGGATTCGTGACCTGTTAATGCCGCATGCCCGGACATTGTCGCCGGAAACCTGTGTCAGCGATGGGCGCGCGTTCGTCGAATATCTCGATAAGCAGCCATCAGTCGATACGAATCGCAAGATCGGTACGACGGGTTATTGCATGACTGGTTCTTACACGATGCGGCTGGCTGCAGCGATTCCGAATCGCATTGGCGCGGGCGGATCCTTCCACGGCGGTGGCCTGGCGACGGACGAGGAAGACAGCCCGCATTTGCTGGCTTCGAAGATGAAAGCAGGGTTTTTGATCGCGATCGCTGCGAACGATGACGAACGCGATCCCGAAGCGAAAGTGCTTTTACGCGAAGCTTTTGACGCTAACGGCATATCAGCGGAGATCGAAGTCTACGAAGACACGCTTCATGGTTGGTGTCCGCCGGACTCAGCGGTTTACCATGAGGCACAGGCAGAGCGCGCCTGGAGCAGATTACTGGCTTTGTTTGAGCGCGAGTTGTCGTAGGGTTACTCTCGATTGGCGGCCAGGGTTACACCCTTTCGATGTCGAAGGAGTGCTCAAACCCATGCTGTCCGTCATTCGGCGCTGTCGTCGCGTAGTGGTACGGTGTAGTTCAATGGCAGGCGTCCGCCGTCGGGATAGATGGTTTGGCCGGTGACATAGGACGCGTAGTCGCTCGCGAGAAAGACGGCGACGCTCGCGACCTCCTCCGGCTCGCCGAAACGGCCGAGCGGCGTTCGTGACAGGATGGTGCGTTGCGCGGACGCATTCTCCATGACCTTGTTCAACATATCGGTTCGGATCGAGCCGGGACCGATGGCGTTGACGCGGATGTCGTGCGGCGCGAGCGCCATCGCCATCGCGCGCGTCAGCTGCATCACGCCGCCTTTGGAGACGGTGTAGGGCAGCTGGTCGGGGATCGTGACGACGGCATTCGTTGATGACATGTTGATGATCGCCCCCGCGATCTTTTGCTCGACCATGTGTCTCGCCACGAGCCGAGAAAGCAGAAACGTCCCCCGGAGATTGACGCCCAGCACGCGATCGAAATCCTCGATCGTGGCGTCGAGAATCGAGCCCGCCACGATGATGCCGGCATTGTTCATCAAGATGTCACAGCGGCTGAAACGTTCGATAGTTTTCGCCACGAGCGCTTCGCACGCGACGGGGTCGCTCACGTCCGTCGGAACGGCGTAGGTTTCGGCGCCGGTAGCGGACGCGATTTCCGAGGCCGTCTGTTCACACTCGGGGGCGATGTCGGCCAACACGACGCGCGCACCGTGCTCAGCGAATGCTCTGGCACAGGCAGCGCCGATGCCTCTTGCGGCGCCGGTGACGATTGCGTTCTTGCCTTCGAGATTCATTGCGTATTCTCCATCTCAGCGCGGCGCGCCCTTGTCTTCTCTTCGTGGATCTCGAGTCGTTCAGGGTCTATCGCGACGCCATAGTCACGCTCTGCACTTTCGATCGAGACGTAGCCGTTCTGGACGTCGGAAAGCACGCGCTCCGGGTCCCGTTTCCACGGTGGGCCGTAGCCGCCTCCGCCGGGAAGCTCGAGCGTCACCACCGCCCCTGCGGGTAGCGTGGTGCGAATTTTGGAGCGGAGCGATCCGGCGCTCGCCTCGATGGCGCCCGTCGCGCCCGGGCGTCCACCTAAAAGCCCCTGGGCCGCGCAGGCGATGCGCTCGTACAGACCCGACACGGCAAAAGGCTACGTTCGATCGCAGGCGAATCTTCATCGCTTGTCCGAGCCCGCCGCGAAACGTGCCCGCGCCGCCCGAATCCGGACGAAGCTCGCGCTTTTCGAGCACGATGGGCGCCAGCGTTTCGATCACCTCGGCGGGGACGCCAGCAATCCCGCTGGGAAAAGCGGTGGCCGATAGCCCGTCGCTCGTCGGTAGAGCGCCGGTACCGCCTGCGGAGAACCAGACATAAGTGAACGGCGCGCCGCTCTCCGGACGGCGGCCGAAGATTTGCGTGTCCCACAAACCGTCGGCGCCGGGCGCCATGACGCGATCCGGGAGTGCTTGTGCGAGCGCCCCAAAGATAGCCGAGGGAAGAAAGTGGCCCACCAAGTGGCGGCCGCCGACGGCCGCCGGAGGCTGGGCGTTCAAGATCGTGTCCTCGGGCGCCTGCACCCGGACGGGACGGAAGCTTCCCTCGTTGTTCGGGATGTCCGGTCCGATGACGCACTTGATGCCGTACGTCGTATAAGCCGCCGTGTAGTTGAGCGCGACGTTGATGCCTCGATCCACCGGACCCGACGAGCACGCATAGTCGACAGTGACGGCGTCACCGTCGATAACGACCGCGACTCGGATCGTGAGCGGCTCGTCGAACCCGTCGATCTCGAGCTCGTGGCGGTACGTGCCGTTTCTGACAGCCCGGACCCGCTCGCGCATCGAGGACTCGGATCGATCGATGATGGCGTCCGAAAGGGATTCGATGTCGTCGAGCTCGAACTCCTCGAGAGACGCGATCAATTGACGCCCCCCGACCTCGTTGCCCACGACCTGAGAGTGAAGGTCGCCGAGGACTTCTTCGGGCGCGCGCACGTTCGCCTTCAATATTTCGAACAAGGGCGCTACCGGGTCACCTCGGTCGTAGAGCTTCATGATGGGAATGAAGAGCCCCTCTTCGTAGATTTCGCGCGAGTCGGCGGAGAGGCCTCTTCCGCCGATATCGAGCGCGTGACAGGTATTGGCGAAGAGAGCCACGAGGCTTCCTTTGCGGAAGACGGGGGTCGCGACAGTGATGTCGTTGAGCTGGGAGGCGGTCTTCCACGGGTCGTTGGTTATGAGCACGTCTCCCGGATTCAGACTTTCCGGAGGGAACGCTTCGAGAAAATACCGCATCCCGGTCGCCATGGAGTTGATGTGGCCGGGAGTTCCGGTGACGGCTTGGGCGATCATGCGGCCTCGACGATCGAAGATGCCGGCGGAGAGATCCCCCGCCTCGCGCACGATCGAAGTGAAAGACGTCCGCATGAGCGCCGCGGCCTGCTCGTTCACGACACTCACCAATCGGTTCCATAGCACTTCGAGCGTGAGGCGATCCATGTTTAGTCCTTTGGGATATCGACGATGAGTTGAGAGCCGTCGATGCGCGCGCGAGCTCCACTTCCGATCACCACCGTCGATTCGCGCTCTTCGACAATGGCCGGTCCCTCGAAACGTTGGCCGTCCACGAGCGCGTAGCGATCGTACACAACCGTGTCCACGAAGGTGCCTGCCTCGGGCATATAGGCCGCGCGTTGTCCTTTCGCACCGGAGTCGTCCGCCCGAGAGGCGCCACTGGCGGCGGGGAGCTCGATCTCGGGACGGGGACCCTCCGCAATCACGCGCCAATTCACAACGTCGATGGCGAGCTCGACCCAGTGGTAGCTGTGGGTGCGCATGGCGACCGGGTCGAGAACACCTTCGGGCATCGGCACTCGAATATCGTGCCCTTGAAGCCGGTAGCGCATCTCGGCAAAGCGCCGGAAGCGGATGTCTTCTTCGGCGATCGTTCGGCCGAGAACTTCGCGCCCTTGGCGCTCCATATCCGCGATCGCTTCGTTGACGCGCTCCCAATCCATGGCCTCGAGCTCTTCCCGAAGCGTGCGCACGAAATCGAACGAGAGCGGCGCGACAAGAAAACCGACCGCGGACGTGACGCCGGCCGCGAGCGGAAAGACCACGGAGGGCGCGCGCAAAATTCGCGCGACCCGGTAAGCGTGTACCGGCCCGGCGCCGCCAAAGGCGAAGAGCGGCAAACGTGCCGCGTCTTTTCCGCGCTCGACCGCGTGGATGCGCGCGGCCGAAGCCATGGTCTCGTTAACGACACGGTGGATGCCCCACGCCGCCTCGGCGACCTCCATGCCGAGCGGCTCGGCGATCGCTTGGCGGATAGAGCGCTCCGCCGCCTCACGATCGAGCGGGAGCTTCCCGCCGAGAAAAAAACTCGGGTCGAGATAGCCGAGCACGAGATCGGCATCGGTGACCGTGGGCGCGACCCCGCCGCGCCCGTAACAGGCGGGACCTGGATCGGCTCCGGCGCTGTCCGGCCCGACGGTGAGTCTAGAGAGCCCGTCGATCCGCGCGATGCTTCCGCCTCCGGCACCGATCTCGATCATCTCGACGACCGGCACTTTTACAGGCAGTCCGCTGCCTTTCTTGAACCGATAGCGGCGATCGATCTCGAACTCGAGAGCGATGAGCGGCTCGCCGTCATCGATGATGCTCGCTTTCGCCGTCGTGCCGCCCATGTCGAAGGACAGGAGGCTCGGGGCGTTCATCTTCGTACCGTAACGCGCGGCCGCGAGGGCGCCGGCCGCGGGTCCGGACTCAACGAGGCGGACGGGAAATCGCGTCGCGGTCGAAACGTCGCACACCCCGCCGTTTGACTGCATGACGAACAGCGAGCCGGTGAGGCCGAGCTTTCGAAGCCGCGCTTCGAGGCTTGCGAGGTAGCGCTCGGCGAGCGCCTGCACGTAAACGTTGACGAGCGTCGTGGAGCTGCGCTCGTATTCGCGGATCTCGGGAACGACCTCAGAGGACAGCGAACAGGCGAGCTCGGGAGCGTGTCGGCGCACGAGCTCTCCCACCCGTTTTTCATGAACCGGGTCGACCCGTATGCTTCCGGAACCGCCTTCGATGCTCCGCCGCTCGACGAAGAGAATGCGAGGGCCGAGAAAGCTTGCCGTAGCGAACGGGGAGGGCTCGTCCGCCTCCATGGTGAACGTGCATGTCGCATCCGTCCCCGTGCAGAGACCGTTCCAGCCGTCGAACGTCGAGCCGGGATCCGGGGTCGCAATGAGGGTGACGGTCGTGCCCACGGCGAGCTCGAAAATGCAAGTACCGTTTTCGCAGGTCCGACCATCGCCTTCGAGGAGAACGGTTCCCATCCCACCTTCGGTCCCGATGACGTCGACGAAAAGAGGACGGGGCCCGATAAAATTTTGCGACCGCGAGGGGTAGCGAATCGTCGACGGTGAACGTGCAGGTGGGCTCCGTACCTGTGCAGCACTCGCTCCACCCGACGAATGTCGACCCGGGCGCGGCCACTGCCTGGTAGGTGAGCTCGGTTCCGGGAGAGAAAAACTGCGCGCAGGTTTCGCCGGCTTCCGTCGCGACACAGAGCTCGCGCGTCGGAGTCGACGCGACGTGGCCGGCGCCGCCTTCGGTGGCGAAGGCAACGACTTCCACGGCCAATGCGCGCTCCATAAAAAGGTTCTGATACACGATCAGACCGACGAAGTCGAGATTCGCGCTCGCTAAGTCGACGTCGCCGTCGCCATCGATGTCGACGCTCGTCAGCCAACGAGGCCGGTCACCACTATTGAGCTGCACAGAGACGTTGGGATCGAAGTTGGCGGCACCGTCGTTGAGAAAAATCGTAACGCCGAACGGGAAATTGCCGTCGGCGCTCACGGCAAGGTCCGCGTGCGTATCGAGATTGAAATCGTCGATCGTCACCGACTCTCCGATTCCCGGAACTTCGATCACAGAAACGGTGTCGAGATCGAAACGTCCTTCGCCGTCGTTCAAAACGAAGAACGCATCGACGCTCTCGTCCGGTAACCAGTTTCCGACGGCGACGTCCATGTATCCATCACCGTTCAAATCACCGGTCGCGAGCGTTCGTGGGGTGACCGGGAAAGGGAGGAGAATCGAGTCGAAGTGCTCGAACAGGAACCCGCCGTCGTTGCGGAACACGTCGATAACGCCGGTGAAGAAATCGGTGGTCACGACCACCAAATCAGGGTCGCCGTCACGATCCATGTCGGGCGCGGCCACGTAGCCGAGGCGTCCGCTGAAATACTGCATGTAAACCGGGGTCGGATTCAGTGCGCCAAACTCGTTCGCTAGAACGTGAATCGCGACAGGAGCTCCGATCGTGGCGTAGGCGACGTCGACCCATCCGTCGCCGTCGAAATCGGCGGCCACGATGGACCGGGGTGCGCCCGCTTGTGGGATCTCGAAGCCGAGCGGAAACGAACCGAACCCGGCCCCGTGGAGCACGGAGAGCGAGCCCGACTGGTCGTTCGCGGTGACGACGTCGTTGAGGTAGTCCCGATCGAGGTCGGCGACAGCCAGGGTAAACGGGCGTCGTCCTTCGATCGCGGTCTGGGTTTCCCGGTACTCGGTGGGGCCGTCGCTGATGAAGCTGCTCACGTAGTCCCCGCTGCGATAGGCGACGAGGAAATCCACCTTGCCGTCCCAATTCAGGTCGAGCGGATTGCCGGCATAGTCGCGCCCCGTCACGAATCCGAGGCTCCCGAACGTGGTGATTAAAAAGGTCTCGAACTCGAGCTCCTGCGCGTTCAGCCCGGGGGGCTGCGCGAAAAACCAGGTGAGACAAACAACGACGAGACTAAAGCGCGAGCGCATGATTTACTACTCCTTCACGTCGCAAGGACGGAACGGAAGAGCGCGATGCGATGGCGATCGTGCCGCGTTTCCCGCATTTCCCTCGAGTTGGGGACACGGTATTCAGGCTGGGGGGAAGGGAGCGTATCATTCCCCGACGTGGTTCGCAAGCAAGGGTCGTTCCCTTGATTGAGCAGGCGTCGCTGGACTTCGAGACCCAAACGAGTAAGATTCCTCTCTTCACACGAGCTGCTCACGAGCGCCGCTCGTCCAAGAGAGGGAGGACGAATGTCCATGTCACGGAAGCATGCCTGGCTGGTTTCCGCCAACAAAGCGCGGCTGATGGGGCTCGCGCTGGCCTTCGCCTTGGTGCCCGCGCCGAGGGTGAGAGCGCAAAGCGATGAGAGCAACGACCGCATTACGATCGTGCACGCCGGTACGCTGCTCCAGGTTCCCGGCCAGCCGCCTCAGGAGCGGCGGTCGATCGTGATCCTCAACGACCGGATCGATCGCGTCATGTCCGGCTACGTGACTGCGGACTCCTTGGATTTCGACGACGCAGAGGTCATCGATTTGAGAGATTATTTCGTGCTGCCGGGACTGATGGACATGCATGTTCACTTCACCAACGGACGTCTGCCCAACACCGTGCCCGATGAAGCCGCGGACGTCTATCGCATGACGATCGGGATCGTCAACGCCCGCAAGACGCTGCGCGCCGGTTACACGACCGTCCGCAACCCGGGCGCGCGCGGTTGGTCGATTTTCGCGCTAAGGGTCGGGGCAAGAATAACTACCAAGTCTTTGTCGTAATTCATCTGCTGCAGGGATAACGATCCGAGCCGGCGGGAAGCGGATCGCCTGGCGGGACCGCGTCAAATGGAGCTATTTGCAGCTCTTTGAGAGCTTGCCCATGGAGACGTAGGCCATTGTGTGTTAGAGTTACGAATTATGATTCGTAACGCTGACATTGACCGCCTGCGGGGGTTGTTTGCCAAACGTCTCATCGCCACCATGGACATGCTCAAGAAGACAGTGGGGACTGTCGCTGACCTGACGGTGTTCCGGAAACTGAGAGAGCTCGACTACTGCACCAGCTATTCGCACCGTGGACGTTTCTACACGCTCCGAGAGCTCGCGGAGTTTGATGAGAACGGCTTGTGGTGGATTCGGTCCGTCGGCTTTTCAAGTCGAGGGACACTCGTCGCCACGGCCGAAGGACTGCTGAACGCCTCCGAGGCTGGCTACGCGGTGGAGGAGCTTGATGCCATTGTTAGGGTTGGGACCAAAGATGTGCTGCCGAAATTGGCCTGGGAGAAACTACACGTTGCGTCCATCCAAGAATGGGAAATAATTTCTGCCACGGTCCTAAGGGACGGCATCAATAACGGCGACCTCGAGGGGCCGCGTATGTTCGTGGCGGGGCATACGATCCGGATCGGAACCGAAGGCGGCCGAGCTCGTGTTTCAGCGTCGAGAGCTGCCGCGAGGCGGTGCGGCGGCAAATTCGCATGGGCGCCGACTTCATCAAAGTCTATGCGACCTGCAGCGGTGGACAGCCGTGCTCTCACCAGGATGCGCCGGCGGTGTTCATGAAAGACGAGTTGGAAGCTGTGGTGCAGACGGCGAAAACGCGCGAGCTCAAAGTCGCCGCGCACGCGCATCCGACGGCGGGCATCAATTTAGCCCTAGAGGCGGGAGTGGACTCCATCGAGCACGGATCGTGGCTCGATGAGACTTCCTACGAGCTTTTGACGCATTCGAACAGCTACCTCGTCCCGACATTGATGGTGCGAGACCTGGTACAGCGGAGGCTCGACAACGACGAGCTGACGCCGGAGAGAAGGGCCCGGATGGAACGCTCGCAGAAAGAGCACCGAGGCGCGTGGCCGAGGGCTTCAGAAAAGGGGTCATGATTGCGTCCGGCAGTGATGCCGGCGTGGTGCCACACGGCGAGAACGCCCGCGAGCTCGAGTGGTATGTCGACATTGGTCTTACCGAGATGGAGGCGATTACGACCGCGACCGTGAATACCGCCAAGCTCTTGGGAGAGGAGGAGAGCTTGGGAACGCTCGAAGCGGGCAAGTACGCGGATCTCATCGCGGTTTCCGGGAATCCGCTCGAGGATATCTCGGAGCTGACCGACGTCGATTTCGTCATGAAAGCCGGCACCGTCGTCGTTCGATAAAGACGACGCTCCAATGGCGGCAGCTTGGAATCGAACGCCGCCTGGTTTAGATTAGCGCTCATCATAGATAGACGAACGCTGCTCAAGACCGGTTCTATGGCTGTCGCGGGAATAGGCTTCGGCGCATGCGCGGGTAAAACGCCGCAAACGGTGACGCCAGTGAAGAACTTGGGCGTGCGCCCGGCGCTCGATTTCGCTCCAGTGAACGTGTCCTGGGATCGCATCATCCACACGACCGTGGGTCTCAGACCTTATCGGGCTTCCGGATTCGTCGTGAAGACCGAAGCGTTCGACCGGAAAACGCTCATCCACAACTATGGCCACGGCGGTGGCGGGATGTCGCTCGCATGGGGGACGGGCTACTTGGCAGCGGAAATGGCGCTCGCCCATGTATCGCGACGAGCAGCCGTCCTTGGAAGCGGCGTTACCGGACTCTGCACCGCGCGGCAGCTCCAGCGCCGCGGCTTCGATGTCACGATTTACGCGAAAGCCATCCCGCCACATACGACCTCGAACATGTCGCTCGCCCACTGGTCACCAACGTCCAGGGTCGTCGCGGTGAACGGACGCAGCCCGCAATGGGACGAGCAGTTTCGTTTCGCGGCCGAGGTTGCCTACCGCGAGCTTCAGCTTCTCGCCGGACGCGATTACGGGATTTCGTGGATCGACCGCTACGGTCCGGCGGACGAGCCGCCGCCCGAGCGGAGGGAGACCAGCCGTACCTTGTTGCCAGCCCGTTTGCGGGCGAGCCTCGAGGTTCTCGGTCCGGGTCAACACCCTTTTCCCCTTCCATACGCCATTCGCGAGCGCCACATGAAATTCGAGCCCGCGATCTATCTCGACCGGCTCGTCCGCGACGTCATCCTTTTTGGGGGACGCATCGTCATCCGCGAGCTCGAAGACAAGCGCGACCTCATGTCGCTCACCGAGCCCATCATCGTCAACTGCACCGGTCTCGGCGCAAGAGATTTGTTCGACGACGAGGAGGTCGTTCCGTATAAAGGCCAGCTCACACTCTTGGTTCCGCAATCCGAAGTCGACTACGAGACGAGTGGTGGACTTCACTCCACGAGCGTCAGGCCGGTGTCTCCCTACACATGACGCCGCGTTCGGACGGCATCGCGCTCGGCGGCACCGCCGAGCACGATGAGTGGTCGCTCGAGCCGAACGAGGAGTCGCGCAAGGGAGTGGTCGAGGGGCACAAGGAGCTGTTTTCGGCGATGCGCCGTCCGTCTGTCGGACCCTAACCTAACTCGATTTCTCCGCGGCGTCGGTGCGCCTAGGCGAGGTGGCCGACTTTGACGAGGATCGTCGTCTCGTTCTCGACCGGTGCCTACTTATCTTTTTCGTCTTGAAGTCTCTTGGCGACCATTCTATAGCCCGAGACACGGATGATGCGCGCGGAAAGTGGAGACTCTCAAAACGTGATAGGGTACCGCCGTGCAGGACGGAGGGTAACGATGAAAGGTTTGCGTAGTGGCTTGGGTTCGTTGATGGTTGTTGTCGTGGCTTTTTCCTGGCTCTCGTGCGCGCCGGCGGAGGAGACTCCAGCGGAGAGCTCGGAGCCGATCGAAAACGTCAGCCAGAATGACGAGGCTGCGATCCGTGCGGTCGCCGAATCCTGGGATCCGCTCTCGAATGCCGGCGATGCCGTTTGTTGTTTATCACTTTAATCCGTAATCCACCGCGATGAAATATCAAGAACGGCCACCACTCCATGAGGGTACGGGAGTGCTCGACGGCGTCAAGGGTTCGCTCGCTACGCGAGCCGCTACGCGCCCTTGACCCCGTCTGCGCCTCCCGTCTTCTGCTCGTACGTGGTTGCCGGTCGAGGTGAATCACGAATGAGAAATCTTCGCGATTCAATGTAAAAAACAACGTTGCCTTCTTCACCTCCGGCATCCGCGCCATGCGAATGGTCGCAAGACGCTCGCCCTCTTCGTCGTAAAACGATAGCGTCCCGCAACCCACTTCCTTGTTGCCTGCCGGTCCTCGCGTGTACTTTCCCTCCTCGGCTGCCTGCGCTCGTTTAGCTTGCCGCCCACCGTTTTTCATCGGCACCATCACTCCGTCCAGCGATACCGCCATGCTCACCGCTTCCGCCGGCACACGCTCTTGGGCGCGCAAGACGTCCTCGAACTCAATCCGCTCCCGCTCCCAACGTTGGCCATTTGGGCAGTCGGTCCAGGTTGCTCTTCGATGGCTTGAGTCCTCCGAACATCCCGTAAAGTTCCTCGCCCTCCCCTGGTGTCAAGTGAGATACGACCCACGTCGCTTGTTTCGCCGCATGCGGTGTCCAACGCCCTTCCACCAGTCCCGCTTGCAGCTCCATCGGACAAATCGCCCTCTCTGACTCCTTGCGAGTCGAATACAAGCTCCGCATCACCTGCACCGGACCGGACGCACAGAAGTAGGTATCCTCGCAGCGCAACACTCGTTGGTGCACGATGCCGTCTACCGTGACAAAAGGCAGATCGATGTCAAACCGCTCGACCTCATGGCCAACTACTTCCGCCTCAGCCGCAGCGAATAGGCTATGCAACTCCCGCTCAAATTCCTGGAGATCGTCCACTGGTTGCCGCGCGCCACGCCGCTCCAACAAGAATTGCTCCAGTTCGGATACAGCGGTGTTCTTCTTTTCTTCTTGGTCTTTTTTCGCTGTGGAAACCGATTTATGAAATGATGTCATGGGGGTAACTCCTCCTGTCTTGTGTGTGTTTTAGCGACTTACACTTTACAGGAATACGAGCTCTGCCCCTTTTTTTCTCATTTCAAAACAGTGTGTTACATACCAGTGATGGTATGCCTGTAAGTTACTGACACTATTGTAAATATCAGATCTGCACCCAATGGAATGGTTTTGGAGAGATCCGAGTTGAAAGGAGACTGTTCATGAAATCGAGTCGATCGGCTACCGTTTGGTCCTTCGTCGTCGCCGTCACGTTGGTCATGACTGCCTGCGCGGCGCCTGAACCGTCCACCCCACCGGTCGCCGAGAACGCGGCGCCCTTGGTGGAGGCGGAGTACACTTTGGGCACCGAGAACACCCACAACCGCTGGAGCAGTGCGATCCCTCCCGTGTTGACGGTCCCTTCCGGCGCCATCGTCGAGATCGAGACAAAGGAGGCGACCGACGGGCAACTTGCGCTCGATTCCGGAGTCGAAGCGATGGCGAACATGGATTTCGATCCGATCCATCCCCTCACAGGGCCGATCTACGTGAAAACCGCCGAACCGGGTGACGTACTCGCGGTGACATTCCAGCAGATCGATGTTCTGGATTGGGGGTGGGCGGGCGTCATTCCCGGGTTCGGGTTCCTGGCCGACGAGTTTCCCGAGGCGCGGCTGAAGACGTTCAGGTTTGAAGAAGGCCAGACCCACGTGCCGTTCGACGACAACATCTCGATTCCGGTGCGCCCGTTCCCCGGAGTTATCGGAGTCGCACCGGCGAGCGAGGAGGAATTGGTCACCATCCCACCGCGCGAGAACGGTGGCAACATGGACAACCGTTACTTGGGGGTGGGCACCACCGTCTATTTGCCTGTCCTCGTCGAAGGCGCGCTGCTGTCCATCGGTGACACTCACGCTGCGCAGGGCGACGGGGAGGTTGGCGGCACTGGCGTCGAAGCCCCGATGCGCATCGTCCTGGAGGTCGAAGTGCGCAAGGGTGGTCGCGAGCTGGCGGAGCCCCAATACGAGACGGATGAGTATTACGCGGTGACCGCTTTTGGAGAAACGATCGACGAGGCGGCACGAAAAGCAACACGCTTCATGATCGATTATCTCGAGGCGGAGCGCGGGTTGTCCCGCGTAGACGCGTACCTGCTTTGCTCGCTTGCAGGAGAACTGAAGATTTCAGAAGTTGTGGATATGCCCCACTACCTGGTCAGCATGCACATGCCGAAAGGGATTTTTCGGGTACCGCCAAGTTGACGATTGGCTTTCAGGGCGGACCCTGTGCGTCATCAATATCTGTCCGCTCCTGAAATCAAGAACTTACGCACCGTTCACGCCTCGCCAACGAGCGCATCTCCCGCTTGAGATCCAGGTCTTGAGACGGCAAACTCTGCCGCTATGCTCCGTGTCCTCATCTCCCTCGTCTCTCTCGGCGCCCGTGCGATCCGGGCGATGTGTCGGCGCCGAGCCGACCTCGTGATTGAAAACCTGGCTCTGCGGCAGCAACTTACGGCGTTGAAGAAGGAGCGCCCCCGGCCACCGCTCGAGGACACGGACCGAGCGTTCTGGGTTGCGCTCCGAAGCTCGTGGCCAGCGTGGGCGAGCCGGCTCGTTATCGTGAACGCCGACATGGTCGCCCGGTGGAATCGAGATCGGTTCCGCCGATACTGGGCTCGAATCTCCCGTCGGCGCTATCCAGGTCGGCCTCGGATTGATGCCGAGATTCGTCGTCTCGTCCACACGATGGCCCGAGACGGCTGGGGTGCACCTCGTATCCACGCCGAGCTGACGAAGCTCGGATTCGTTGTCAGCGAGATGACGGTGTCGCGATACATGCCGCGCCGCCGAGCCGAACCCGACGAAGTGAAGCGATGGATTGCGTTCTTGCGGAACCACAAGGACGACATCGCCGCGATGGATCTGTTCGCCGTACCGACCGCGTCGCTACGGCTGCTGTACGGCTTCTTCGTCATCGAGCACGGCCGTCGCCATATCTTGCACTTCAACGCGACGTACAACCCCACGTCAGCGTGGGTGATTCAACAATTGCGCGAGGCGTTCCCATACGACACGGCACCACGATACTTCGTCTTTGACCGCGACGCGATCTTCAGCCCTGCAGTGGTGGAGTTCATAAGGGCCATGGGCACAAAGCCTGTTCGCATTTCTTATCGCAGCCCTTGGCAAAACGGTACCGCCGAGCGCTGGATCGGAAACTGCCGCCGCGAGATGTTGCAGCATGTAGTTGTCCTCAGTGAGCGGCATCTCGTCCGGCTCATGCGCTTGTACATCAGCTACTACCACGAGGACCGTTGCCACTTGGGTCTCGACAAAGACACCCCGAACTCAAGACCCGTCACGCCGCGACCATCACCGACCGCAAAAGTCGTCGCATTGCCGCGAGTGGGTGGGCTCCACCACCGCTACGAATGGCGCGACGCCGCCTGAGCCAGTTTAGTCGCTGCGCGTCGATTGCTGGGATCCCTCGGCGATTGCGTTATCCAGCTCCGCGGCCCATTGATCGTCTGATCTCGGCAAAGGGCCCGCGCGCGCCGACCCGGGTCTCTTCGTTCCTCGTAGGGCCACCAGCGGTACCATTCCCGCTGGATCAATAATGATGAAGGACAGGACCCGGTAGGCGATGTCCGCGAGGCCGTCCCGGGTGATGTCGAAAGACACGGATGGCTGGCCGAGCGGTGCGCTCATCACCTCGATCTCCACACGGCCTTCTGTCGCCACCCGCACGCGCTCCGCCCACGGCACGAGGATGTCGCGGACGAGAACGTGAGACGGCGGAAGCCAACTAGCCAAACGAAGCTTGCTTAGCGAGGGATCCGCGCAAGCTTCCACGATCAAAGCGGAGAGAACGCAGACCAAAAAGCGCGACCACTCGAGCCTCGAATAGCTCTGAGGCCAGCTTCGCTTCGCCATCATCGCTAGTGCTCCATCACGAAGGCGACGTCTTCGTCGATCGCCTCGGGATCCGATAACCAGCTCACGGCAAAAAGCACCGCGAACGACGCAGCCAAGGAGACTGCCGTGGAGAGTACCCCTGGCTTCAGGAGCACCACACCATTTCGGGCGAAAAGCTCTAAACCGAGATTCAGAGTGATGCCCGTGAGCATCGAGGCCACGGCGGCTTTGGCGGTCACGCGGCGCCAGTTCAGCCCTATTGCAAGCGCTGGCGCAAGCGCTGCGCCAAACGTTCCAAAGCCGAAGGTGCCGAGTAGCGCAATCAAGTCTCCGTAAAGCGTCGCGAGCGCACCGGCGCCCGCGGCGATAACGACGACGGCCACGCGTCCCCAAAAAAGCTCACGCTTCAGCTCGCGACCCAATGCTTTGGGCAGATCGCGAACGAGGGCGGCGGCGCCGATGTTCACGAAAGAATCTGCCGTCGACATGATGGCTGCGAGGATGCCGGCGAACACGAGCCCGGCCAGGAGTGTCGGTGCGAACTCCAGCAAGTAGATCGGTGCGGCATCGTCGGGCTGCACGAGAGGGGCGAGTCGCCCTTGGGCTACCAGGGCCGGGACGACGAGGCCGAGGCCCAACCATATGAGAACGCACAGCGTTTGCGTGAAGCCCACGACGAGCGGGATCCACTTCAAGTCGCGCGGGTCTTTGATCATGTAGAACTTGTGAAGCATGTGCGGCTGTCCCAGGATCCCGATCCCGAAGACGAAGTAGAAACCGACGGCGGTCCATATCGGTACGCGTCCGAGCGGTTCGAGGAAGGACCTTCCGAAGGCCTCGCTTGCCGCGATGCTCGTCGCGATGCGCTCGAGGCCTCCGCCTTCCGCTATCGCGTGCACGAACACGATGCCGGCGACGAGCGTCATCAACGCTCCCTGAAGGAGATCAGTATAGACGCCGGCGATCATCCCGCCGAGGCACGCGTACAACACGACGACCACGACGCCCGCCGTGACCGCGATCGTCAGGCTTTGCGGGCCGAAGAGCTCGCGGGTGCCGAACACCGCTTCGACGAGCCGCCCCAGTGCGAGAAACTGCGAGCCCAAATAAGCCACCGTCCCCACGATCACGGCAACGGCGGCGATTCCGGAGGAGGCGCGGCTTCGGTAGCGACACAGGATGGCGTCAGGGATCGTGTAGATCTCACGCACGGCCGCCAGGAGACGAAGTCTCTTCGCCAGGACCCAGCACATCAAGCTGGCGGTGAAGCCACCGGCGACCACGATGAAGAGCGACCCCGTGCCTAGTTGGTAGGTGAGTCCGGGGCCACCGAGGAAGACAAAGCCGCTGAAAGCGGCGGACGTGGTGGCGAGTCCAGTCGTCCAAAGGCCGATGTTTTGACCCGCAATCCAGAAATCTTTTGCCGTGTGCGTACGCCGTGCGGCCCAGAGACCGACCGCCAGAACGAGGAGCAGATAAATGCTCGCGGCTCCGATGATGAGCGGTCTGTCGAGTCCTGTCATTTAGGATTCGCGGTCGCGGCGCGTTGTTCTTAGTTGGTCGAGCTGCTCGAGGAGCGCGTCGTCGATGCCGAGCTCCGGGAACGTGACAGCGTAGGTCAAGGTCGTCAGACAAAGAGGGCCGAGCCAGATCAGCAGCAACAGAAAGTGTAGCGAGATGGGGAATCCGAAGAAGCCGTTCACGCTCGAAGCGCCGAACGCGAGCACACCGGCAACACCCACCTGGAGCATTGCGAAGAGGGCGAGGAGAGGGAGGCGCAGGCGCCGTCCCACGCGTCCGTCGCGGCTTACGGCGAGCGTTACGAGAGCGATCGGAAAGCTCATCACGACCACGGCGAAGAGCCATGACAGAGCTGCTGGCGTGAAAAAGAAAATTACAAGGATGGCGAAGGGCGCGACGGTGAGAAATCCCAGCGCTAGCCGCTTCGCCATGCGCGCTTATTGTCCCGGGTGGTACTCGCGCTCGATGTGCTTTTCCACGTCTTCCCGGTAGAACAGCACGTCTCTGAACTCACCTTTGGCGTACATCACTTCTTGGTCGTCGAAGTGAGGAGAGGCGGGGTCACTGCTCAGTCCGCCCGCGGTCACGGCTTTGGCGGACACTTTGTCGCCGAACTCGACGGCGGCGATGAAGCTATTGCCACTCGTGCCGTACCAGCGGTTCGTGCCCGGATAGGGGCGGCTTCCAAACGACGCGAGCGCGCCAAAGCGTCCGGAACCGAGACCCACGGGCACACTCGGCGCGTCGTCGTCGAAGTCTTGAACGATGTCTCCCGTGAGACGCTGGAAGCGATTGATCTCGCCCCACGCCGTCTGCCAATTTCCAAAATCATTTTGGAGCTTCTTCGTCGCTACCGAGAGAGCGTCGAGTCTCTCGCGCGCTGAAGTTTGCTTCGCGATGAAATCGTAGATACTGATGCCGGAGGTGCGGCTCCACGTCCCAGCGTTTCGTACGCGCTCCATGAGCTCCGTCGCCCAGAAGACCGCGAGTGAAGTCTCGGTCGAGCTTTCCGAAGTGCGCAGGTCCCACGCCCGCAAGGCATCCACCTCAGCACTGAGCTCGGCCTTCAAAGGGTCGTCGGCCGCGGTTTCGTCATAGGCTCTCAATAATGACGGGAGCAGGAGCTCGAATCTGGTCAGATAAGAGTCGTATCCGGCCGCACTCAAGCTGTCGAGGGTGAAGTCGGTCTTGTTCTCGAGCATCGCTACAGCGTGTAGCCCTCTGGAGTTTTCAGAGTTGTTCGCCATGTAGCTCGGGTAGTCCTCTTTCTTGGGACTGTGGGGTCCCGCCGCCGAGAAGGGCCAGTTGTTGGTGTTTTGAATCCAGCCGTTGGGCGGGTTCAAGATCGTGATGATCTCGTCCACGGGATGTAGCCCTTGCCACTCCGTCTCCGGGTTGGAGCCGTCCAGGGGAGCATTCCAGTCGAATTTGGGGTCGCGTCGCGGAATGAAGTTGCCGTGGTAGTAGGCGATGTTTCCGTCCGCGTCGGCATAGACGGTGTTGTTCGAAGAGTTCGTCAATAGCTCCATCGTTTTGTAGAACTCTTCGTGCCCTGTGGCCTTCGTGCGCAGGAAGGATTGGGTGATGGCTTTGACGGGCTCTTCCATCAAGCTGATGCTGACCCATTTGCCGTCTTGTTCGCGAATGATGGGCCCATGGTGGCTGTGGTAAACGGTGAAAGCTCTTTGCTCCATGCCGTCGTCGCTCTTGTACGGTATGGACAACGTCGTCGTCTTTAGCGGTCGCTCTTCGTCATCATACGTGTAGACGAACCCTCCGTCTTTCTCGATCACCGTTTCCAGATACTCGTCGATGGCGTCGGCGCGGCTCGATGTGTGCATCCATCCGGCCTTTTCGCTGAAGCCTTGATAGACGAAGAACTGCCCCCACGTGACCGCACCATAGGCGTTCAAGCCTTCCTCGCTCACCATGTGGACTTCCGCGCGGAAGAAGAACGACGTATGCGGGTTGATGTAGAGGAGAGCTTTGCCCGAGGCGCTATTGGACGGCGCGATGGCGAAGCCGTTCGATCCTCTCGGCTCCTCGTCGCGAGCTCTCGTCGCCCGCGCGAGAGTTATCCCGGGATCGTTGCCGTAGAAGGCTTCGAGCTCTCGAAGACTGACGCGCTCGATGTCGCCCCCAATGCTGCCTTCGCTGAACGACAGCGCCATCCAGGGCTCGAAATGGGTGAGCACTTTGGGCTCGACCTCCGGGTGGGTATGCAAGTAGTAGTTCAAGCCGTCGGCATAGGCGTCCATCAGCCTTTTCAGCCAATCGGGACTGCTCTCGTACTGGCGCTTCAAATCTTCCGGGTCGATGAAGAGCTTCATGCGCAAATCGCGATAGATCTCCGTCTCTCCTTCGGACTCCGCCAGGCGCCCCATCCCGTTGAGGTAGTTCACTTCCACCCGGTTGAAGTCGTCTTCGGCTTGCGCATACATGACACCGAAGACGGCATCCGCGTCTGTCTTGCCGTAGATGTGCGGGATACCCCAGTTGTCACGAATGATGGTGACGTTGTGCGCTTGCTGCTCCCAGCGAGCGACTTCACTGTCGGGCGCGTTGGCCTGTTGGGCCTGTTGGGCCTGTTGGCCGCTGCAGGCCGCAATGGCGACCGCGAAAACGAGTACGAGCTTCTTCATCGCTAATTCGAAGAGGTCGGCCAGATCGTGCCCTGATTCTTCTCGCGCACCGGGCCCATCCCCTTGTAGACGAACTTCTGAAGGCGCTTCCCTTCATAGGTTTCCGTCGTGTAGATGTTGCCCTTCGAATCGGTGGCGATGCTGTGCACGCCGAAGAATTGGCCGGGCTGCCGACCGCCATCCCCGAAATTCGTCAACACGGTGAGCGTTTTCCGCTCGACGATGTGGACCCGCTGGTTCTTGCCGTCAGCAACGTACATGTAGCGCTGCTCCGAATCGTTCGAGAAGGAGACATCCCAAGCAGCACCGCTTCCGAGGCTCTCTTTTTCGATGAACACTTCGTCGACGTATTCCCCGTCCGGCCGGAACACCTGAATGCGATTATTCACGCGGTCGCACACATAGATGAGCCCATCGACGGAGGGGTCGGCGCAGTGCACGGGGTTGCGAAACTGCTGTGCGGGCGGAGCGGTCGGGTTGTAGCGGCCCGCGTTGCTGTCGTCGGGCTTGTTGCCGTAGGCACCCCAATACCTCTTCAAGGCACCCGTTTCCGAGTCGAGGACCGCGACGCGTTTGTTCAGGTAACCGTCTGCGACGAACGCCTCCTTGCCGCCCGCATCGAAGCTGATCTTGGCGACCCTGCCAAAGTTTTCCTTGTCGTGGCTATTGCCCACGAAGCTCGGCTCCTCGTCGGACGAGCCCGCCTCGCGCCGCGCATTGGGTTTGCCGAACTGGTTCAGGAACTTCCCGTCACGGGTGAACTTCAACATGTGGGCGTCGCTCGCACCGTTGCCGCCTATCCAGATGTTGTCCATCGGATCGATCGTGATCCCGTGATTCGACTGAGGCCAATCATAGCCATCGGCTGGGCCGCCCCAATGGCCGACGAGGTTCCCCTCGGGATCGAATTCGAGGACGGGAGGCGCCGGAGTACAGCACTCGATGGCCGTCGCCGGGTCGGCCGCAGCGTCCGCCTCGGTCGAAGGGTTGAGCGTGCCTTGTCGATGGATGATGAAAACGTGGTCTCTCGAATCGATCGTGATCCCAATCGCCGACCCGATGAGCCAATGATTGGGCAAGGGCTTCGGCCAGAAGGGATCGACTTCGAACATCGGCGCTTCGGCACCCTTTGCTTGGGATGCCGAGACACGCTCGAGCTGGAGCTGGCCTATGCCGAGCGCGACGAGGGCCGCGAGGAGCCCTGCTACAATGAGAACGTTCTTTTTCGTCATGATTCGACCTCTGATCTCTTCGCTCGCTGGAGCGAGCTCGAGCGCAAGTGTATGGGTTTCTCGCCCCGGAAGTCCATCGGCTTCCCGCATCCTCACCGGGTGCGGGTGGTCGAGGCACGCTAAGAATTGACACGCCGGAAACCGGTCCACATACTCGAAAGAAACCTGCCGCGCGACTCGAGAAGTCGCGCGCGACCTTCTGTTCGAGGTTCCTCCATGCTCAAACAAGAAACGAGACCTGCCCAGGTCGATCGGCTCGAAGAGCAGCTGGCTCGAGTCATCTTGGGAAAGCCCGGGGTGCTCGACAACATGCTCGTGGCACTCTTTAGTGGAAGTCACATCCTGATGGAAGACGTTCCCGGGGTGGGGAAGACCACGCTCGCCAAAGCGCTTTCACGCTCGATTTCAGGCGAGTTCAGTCGCATCCAATTCACCCCCGATCTGCTGCCCGCGGACGTTCTCGGGAGCTCGATTTATAATCCCAAGGACGGGAGCTTTCGGTTCAAGAAGGGGCCTATCTTTGCGAACATTCTGCTCGCGGACGAGATCAATCGGGCGTCTCCTCGCACGCAGTCGAGCCTTCTCGAGGCGATGAGCGAGCGACAGGCCTCGATCGAAGGCGAGACGCGGCCGCTTCCATCGCCTTTTCTCGTCATCGCCACGCAGAACCCTATCGAGTTTCACGGCACCTATCCACTTCCGGAAGCTCAGCTCGATCGGTTCGGGATGAAAGTCGGGCTCGGCTATCCGCCCAAAGAGCAAGAGGTCGAGATGCTCTATAGCCAGTTTCATCATCATCCATTGGAGGATGTAGAGCCCGTGCTCGACGCGCGGGACATCGTGGCGATTCAGGAGACGGTGTTCGCAACTCGGCTCGATCGCAAGATAGGGCAGTATCTCGTCGAGCTCGCCGAGGCGACGCGGCGGCACCCTTCGCTCAAGATCGGCTGCTCGCCCCGCGGAACGTTGGCGCTATTCCGGGCTTCGCAGGCGCGTGCGTTCGTTCTCGGGCGGGATTTCGTGATCCCGGAAGACGTGAAGGCAATAGCGGTTCCCGTGCTCGCGCATCGTCTCGCGCTCGACACCAAGGCCAAATATTCGGGTACCCAGAAAGAAGACGTCGTCCGTGAGATTCTGGACAGGGCGCCAGTCGGAGTGTTGATCGATGCGGCGGCCTTTTCCTTTCATCCGCTCGGTCTTCGAGCAATATCGCGAGCGGCTAACGCCCCGGGGGCGGTATCTACTGTGGCTGACGGCGGCGCTCGCGATGATGGGTTTGGACACCCGCGGGAGCCAGGTGTTCAAGGTCTTTGCCGTCTCCGCGGCGATCCTCGTGATCGCGGCATTGTTCGCGCTCGCACGTCCTCCTCGGGTCGAGCTTTATTGCAAGCTGCCGCCGCACATGACGGCAGGACAAAGCGTCGAGGTCCCGATGCGCGTGGGCGCAGCGGCCAAGGGCTTGCTCCGTCCTCTTCTCGTTTCTTTCCCGCGTCCTCGAAGGTGGGGTAGCAATGTTTCCGTCGAGCCGCGCCAGGCGGTTGTGGTTTCGGGGGAAGCCGGCCAGGTGCGCTCGAGCGTTTCACTGTGCATCGAGAGGCGGGGCCGCTATGTGCTCCCTGCACCCACCGTGCGAGCGACCGATCCGCTCGGTCTCGTCGCCGGGAGTGCGAAATCACTCGGCGAAGAAGTGCTGCTCGTCTATCCGCGTTTCTACGCGATGGAGTCCTTTCAGCTTCCGCTCGGCCGCCGCTACCAACCCGGGGGCATTCCGCTCGCCTCGCACACAGGCGACAGCATGGAGTTTCTCGGGACGCGGGAGTACCAGCAAGGCGATCCCCTGCGGCACATTCACTGGCGTTCCTGGGCGCGGCTCGGAAAGCCGGTAGTGATGGAGTTTCAAGAAGAGTACTTCTCGAGGATCGCGCTCATTTTGGATACGTTCGTTCCAAAAAAGGCGCGCGCGGAAGACGTGCAGGCCCTTCGAAGCCGCGATCTCGGTCGTTGCGTCGGTGGCGGATTTCTTCAGTCGGAGCGACCACGTCGTCGACATCTTTGCCGCGGGCCCGGACATTTATGAAGTCAGCGCAGGTCGCAGCCTCGCTTATCTCGAGAACATTCTCGATGTGCTGGCGTGTCTCGAGCCTTGCCGCGAGCCGGCTTTCGACGTCGTAGGGCCCGCGCTTTTTGAGAAGCTCGGGCAAATCACGAGCGTCGTGGCCGTCATTAGGGACTGGGACCGGCCGCGGGCCGAGTTTCTTCGCCGGGTGAAAGCGATGGGTGTGGAGCTTCGTATCATTATTATAAGAGATGCGCCGACACAGGAAGACTGGAGCGCGGAGTCGGACAGCCTCGGGGATATGAGCGTCTTGCGACCACGCGATGTCGAGAGGGCGCTCACGAGCGAGGTCGCTTGAAGCACGTTGCGATCGCTGCACTCTTTGGCGTGGCGGCGTTCTGCTTCCAAGCGGCCTATGCCGCGGCGCCGGCTCATCTCTTCGTCGCGGTTGCAAGTGTTGCGGCTATTTGGCGAGGCGCGGGATTAGCGGAAGCGACGGCCGTGATGCTGCGTCGGCTCCTTTTTGTCAGCCTCGCGGCGACCGTTCTCTATGGATGGTTCGTCATGGTCTATCCGGTCTTGAGCACGGACAGCGTGAGGTTTTGGTCGCTCGTGCTCGGCTACACGCTCGGCAGCCTCGGAAGCGTGTTCGTGCTGTGCCGGTCTGCGATGTCGGTGTGGTCAACGACGATCCCGGCAGCCGCGGCGCTTCTCGTCGTGGCGAGCTTCCGGAATGAAGCCGAGGTCCATGCTTATCTCGTGGTCGCGGGTGTTACGGGATTCGTCTATCTCGCGATCGACAGCTTGCCTTCGAACGATGACCGAAGATGGCAACGGATCGCACTCCTCGGCGTCGTGGCCGTGAGCGCTTTGGCGCTCGGCACTGCAATCGTGGTCGCGCTGCCGTGGACGCAGAGCCGCGTCGAAGAAACGATGATGACGATCTACACGCCGTCTCTAGGAGGCAGTGCGGCGCAGCATCGAGCTCGGCTCGGCGAGCTTCAGCAGCTGAAGCTTTCGAAGAAGGTCGTGATGCGCGTCTGGAGCGAGCGCCCGCAGCGACTCCGAAGTCGCGTCTTGGTCCACTTCGATGGCACCGGTTGGTCGTGCGATGCGGCCCGTTTCCGCGAGCTCGCCCCGGCCGAGGTCGAGGCGGCTCTCGATGAAGCTGCGCGAGATTTTGTACACGAGCTTCCGGGCGCCGATTTCGTGACGCTCCCGGAAAAACTGCATCGCCAGCGCTTGATTCAGACGAAGGTGGTGCGGGTAGATGGGGGCGGGCTGGCGACCCCGGGTGGCTCTTATCTGGTGCGCGCTCCTATCGACAAGGTTCATATCGATTCTGCCGCGGTCGTGCTCCTGGCGCCCCGCGCGCGCGTTCGCGTCTACGGCGTGCTTCACGATGTGAACCATCAGCGCGTTCAAGAGGCCGCGCCCGATGCAGCGACGCGTGAAGCGAGCCTCGAGCTTCCCAAAGTACTCGATCCTCGTATCCGCGACCTCGCCGCGCGTTTGGCGGAAGGCGCTTCTGGCGACGAGACGGTTGTCGAGAGGGTCGTTGTGCATCTCCGCGAAGACTATAGCTATTCGTTAAATGTAGGGAACGTAGGGGCAATGGACCGCCAGGACCCGATCGCCGACTTTCTGTTCAGAAAGCGCGAGGGCTGGTGCGAGTACTTCGCGGCCTCGGCGGCAGTGTTGCTCCGCACGCAGGGGATCCCCACGCGCTATGTGCGCGGGTTCAACGTGATTGGAAGCCAGAAAAAGGGCGACCACTACGTCGTCCGCGAGTGGGATCGCCACGCTTGGATCGAAGCCTTTATCGAAGGGAAGGGGTGGCTCGAATACGACCCGACGCCGGCGGCGGAGTACGAGGCGCTCCATGCTGCGCTCGATGACGGTTTTGTTTCCAAAGTCGTTGAGTGGCTGCGCGCTTTTTGTGCGAGCCTCTACGCGTCGCTTCGCCATTTCGATGGCTCGCTTTGGGTGAAGCCCGGCATGTGGCTTCTCATTTTGACGATCGTCGGATGGGCGGTGGCGCGAAGGGCAAGGTTTCGGCTTCCCGGGAGACGGGCGTCGTCGCTCGAGAGCGAGGAGCGTCCCGAGCTTGAGCAATTGCTGCGCGAGCTCGACGCGGCCGTCGAAAAGCTCGGGTGGCCGCGCCCGAAAAGCCGAGCGCCTCTCGAGCATTGGACGAGCCTTCCACTGGAGAATATGCCGATCTCCTTTCGGGAAGCAGGCGCACGCATCATCGAAGGCTATTACCATGACCGTTTCGGTGGCGCGAGTCTCGAGAGCTCAGAAATCTTGGGGCTCCGGCAATCGATATTGAAATTCAAGGTGTGACATGCAAGAGGTCGATGCAGAAGATCTCCCGCCAGAGCCCTATACCTCCTATTTCGACGAGAGCTAAGTAGCGTCTACCGAGCTCGAACAAACGACGTTCGAGCGAGACGTTCGCCCCAAGTCCTAACTTCGGGTAGACTGGTCTTCTCCGTCCGGGAGGAAAAGGAGGCTTGCTATGTGCACTCCCCCGAAGCCTATTCTCCCGAGAGTGGCGCTCGCTACCGCGCCCGTGGCCGGGCAAACAAAAGAGCCGATGATTCTTGAGGGGAGTTGAGCGATGAGTGTTTCGCGTGTCTGTCGTAAACCCGCCATTTCTGTTCCCCCGGACTCGTCCGTCCAACAAACACTCGAGGTGATGACCGCGGAGAAGATAGGTGCGGTGGTCGTGCTCGAGGACGAAAAGGCGGCCGGTATCTTCACGCGCCGTGACGCGATCGAGCGCGTCGTGCTGAAGGGGCTGCCTCCTGAGTCGACGAGCATCGCGTCGGTCATGACGGCGCCCTTCGAGGTCATGTCTCAGGACATGGAGCTCCCCGATGCGATGAAGGTCATGGCGGGCAAACCCTTCAATCACATCCCGATCGTCGACAGCGATGAGAAAGTGGTCGGCCTCGCCACGACCAAGCCTTTGATGAAGCAGACCATCGAGAGGCTCTCGGACGAGCTCGGCTCTCTCGAAGCTTTCCACCGCCGACGGCATCGGCGGCTGAGAAATGACAACAGCGACTATCTCTTCTTGACGTAGCTCGAGTGCAAGGGCTTTGCGTCCTCGCGAAAGCGGTACTCGAAGATGTCAGCGTCGGCGTTGTCCGATGAGCGCCGCTCCATCGTCGTCGATAAGGATTCGGTCGTCACGTTCGCACCATCGTCCAGGAATCGGGACACGGCGCCCATAGTCGGAGGCGCTGCATCCGGCGCGTCTCCGCTGAGAATCGCCTCTTGCGCGTAGGCGTCGAGCAATTTGCGGGCGACTTTCCCGAAGAGCTCGTGAGAACGGTAGATGTCCGCACCGACAATCTCGCCGTTGATGGCGACGACGACGCCAACGGCGTCCTCGTAAGCGAGCACTCGAGGCAAGACTGCTTCGACGTATTCCTCGCGTTCCGCCCGGAGCGGCTCGTTCTCGACGATCGCGCTATAAGTGCCCGACAAGGATAGATGGTTCGCTGGAGAGGCTGCGTATACCGCGACAGCCGTTTCCGCAACCGAGACGGCGTCCCAGACCTCCTGCTGGCTTTGGGCCCGCTGGATGCCTCTCTTGAGCGCGGGACCGCTCGCGAGGGCGTCATTCGCGGCGAAGGCATAGCCTGTGCGGGCATCGGCTGCCCACCGGCCGTGCTCGACGCAGAACGCATCGACCGCGATGGGCGCCGAGCGCGGTGGGATCAAAACGTCGGTCGCGATCGTGCGGTCCTGCTTGCCTCCGCGGATGATGTCTCCGACGTGCAGGAATAGGTATTTGTCGGAGCCGTTCTCGACTTCGAGGCTATTGACGTCGCCGCTGCCCCGCTCACGCACCTCGACGGCCCCGGATTCGAGGCCTTCGTCCAGCGTGATGTAGGAGCGCGGGTCCGTTTGCGAGGCGCGGACCACGTAAACGGTTAGTTTTCCTTGGGTAATGGGTTCCTCGACCTGCGGGACCGGAGCCAGAATGCCGAGTGCCACGAGCGCAGAGATGGAATGCATGATTTCCTCCCCGGCGGCGAGGTGTCCATCTATCAAGTTAGACACGCGAAACCGCCTCAAGGTTCCCTACTCCCCGCAGGAAAATTTATTCCGTCGAACCGCGTGCTAACATCCAAGCGAATGAGCTTGCCAAACAAAGTCGACATCGTGGACGTGGGGCCGCGCGACGGTTTCCAGGCGGAGCAGGCGTTCATTCCCACCGACTTGAAAATCCAAGTGATTGACGCCGTCTCTCGCTCCGGCATCCGCAAGATCGAGACGACGTCGTTCGTCAGCCCCAAGGCGGTGCCACAGATGGCGGATGCCCGGCAAGTCATGCGGGGCATTCGACGCAGGCCGGGCGTGCTCTATACCGTTCTCGTTCCCAATACCCGGGGGGCGGAGCTCGCGGTCGAGGAAGATATCGACGCGCTCCGGCTCGTCGTGTGTGCCAGCGAGACCTTCAACCAGCGCAATGTGCGGATGTCGGTCGCCGAGTCCGTGCGCGACTGTGAAGCGATCGTGGGGATCGCATCGAAGCGGGGCGTCCCGGTGGAAGTCGCCATCGGCGTGGCCTTCGCCTGTCCCTTCGAGGGGCCGACGCCCGCGGACCGCGTCTCGGAGCTTTCTCATGCGTTCGCAGCGATGGGCATTCGTGAGATCTCGATTGCGGATACCGTGGGGATGGCCAATCCCACGCAAGTCACGCGACTCATGTCGCGTTTGCTAGAAGAGCTCGATCAGGACGTCGAGCTGTCACTCCACATCCACAACACGCGCGGTCTCGGCTTCGCCAACGTGCTTGCAGGTCTTCAAGTGGGGATCGATACCTACGATGCCTCGATTGGAGGATTGGGCGGATGCCCAGTGACGCCCGCGTCCACGGGAAATATCCCCACCGAAGACCTCGTGAATATGTGCGACGAGATGGATATCGAAACGGGCATCGATATCGACCGCGTCATGGAAGCCTCGCGTCTCATCGAAGGCTTTCTCGGGCGGCCTCTCCCGTCGCACGTGCTGCTTTCCGGTACGAACCAGCAGTCCTTCGACCGCCATCGGGCGCTATAGAGTTTTTGAATGGCAGGCTTTCTGGTTCTGGGCTTTCTCATCGGGATGCGCCACGCGCTCGAAGCGGACCACATCGCCGCGGTCGCGACGCTCGCGACTCGAGCCAAAACTCCGGCGGAGTGCATCCGTCACGGCACGTTCTGGGGCGTTGGCCACACGATCACGCTCTTTCTTTTCGGGACGGTCGTGCTTCTCGTCGACAGCGTGATGCCGAGCCGGCTTGCCGCCTGGCTCGAGCTCGCTGTCGGCGTCATGCTCGTGATACTGGGCCTTGACGTCATCCGGCGGGTGCGACGCGACCGGATTCATTTTCATCAACACGAGCACGGCGATGGAACGCGCCACCTGCACCTACACGCCCATGCGGGCGAGCCGACACATGATGCCCACGAGCATACTCACAAAACAGTCAGTGGGCTTCGGGCTCTTGTGATCGGCCTCGTGCACGGGATGGCAGGCTCCGCCGCTTTGATTCTCCTTACTTTGGAGCGTACGCCATCCGCCGTCGTCGGCATGGTCTATATGCTGCTCTTCGGCCTCGGCTCGATTCTCGGGATGACGCTCCTCTCCGTGGTCATCGCGATTCCCTTTCGTCTCTCCGCGCGCGGCGTGACGCGATTTCGCGACGGGCTTCAGTGGGTCGTAGGTCTGGCCACATTCGCGCTTGGTTGCGCGACTGTTTACGCGTCGAGCCTGAGCGCGCTCTGGGGCTAACGCAACTATAATCCCCGGGGCCGCAGTGGCGGTTTCGGAGGAAGACCCATGACCCGCACTTCTGTTCTCGCCGTTCTACTCGTTTTGTGCCCTTTTTTCGGTAGTGCGTCAGTTTGATTATTCCCGCCGGCGATGCTAACCTGTGCCTGGGAGGATTGCCGCCGACGCGAGCGGCGAAGTCCTCTACACCTACCGGACAAAAGGGCGCTCCTTCGAGCCAAGAGTTTTCGAAGGCGGCGCCTACACCGTGCGCGTCACGGATCCGGATTCCGGCTACGAGCAGATTTACGCCGCGATGGAAGCCAGACGTTCCCCGTGACGCTCTCCACAAACGTGGTGAGGACGGCCTCTAGCAAGGGCAGAACTCGACCCCTTCGGCCGGTACTGTCAAATTGAGCTGGTGACTGACAGAAGACAAACATTTAAAATGAAACAATGCTGATAATGGACGTTCGAGGAGAGAGCCCGACCGCGGTGGAATCCGCTCTCGGCCATGAGCGCGCCTTTGTCGCTGCAGCATCCGGGCGTAGCTTTCGCCTTCGACGAGCTCCATCGCGATGTAGCCCTGGCCTCCGTCGAGACCCACATCGTGGATCGTGATGATGTTCGGGTGGTTGAGAGCCGCGGCGGCGCGCGCTTCTTTCAAGAGCTGGTCGAGAGCGCCGGGCTCGTGCGCCATCTCTTCCGGAAGAACTTTGTAGGCCACCTCGCGATCGAGAAGCTTGTCGGTCGCTTTGTAAACGGCGCTTCGAGTAGGTAGGAGTCTCCCGGAGCTACAGGACGATGTTTGTTTTCTCTGTTTGCCGCCTGCTTTCGCGGCGGTGCCACTTTATCTCGTCCATACTCCAGTTGAACTCCTACCCCTCATAGAACCGGACAAGCGGATTTCCCATACATACGGCTCATCGGTCGGTCATTCAGCGAGCCTCCGCTCTACGACAAGGGTTCAGGTCTACGCGGATTCGCGACGTGGGCCATCCAACGTGAGTAAGAGCTTGGACGAAAGAGGACCACGTGTATGCCCGCCGCTGGCTCTTGCGGTTGAGCCAATGGAACAGGATGCGTTCGCTGCGGCGGACATAGTACCGGCATCGGTCCGAGTTATCCGTGATGGCGTAATAGCTCAGGTGGCCGACCACGCGGGAGCGGGCCAGCCGCAACATGTCACCTTTCCTCAGTACACTCCGGGCTTTGCGTGCCCAATCCGTGAACCGGCGCAAGCTTTGTCCCAGCTTCTTACGGCTGGTGCGGCGTTTGACCTTGTAATATCCCTCTCGCGTCTTCCCGCAGTAGTGCGTGAATCCTAGAAAGGTAAATTCCTTCGGCTTCTCGCCCCGCTTATACGCATTCTCACGGGCATAGCGCCCGAACTCGAGGCAGTGCGTTTTCTCCATCGCCAGCTTCAGGCCGAATCCTTCGAGGCGGTCTTCCAACTGGTGGCGAAAACTCTCTGCTTCGCCTTTGTACTGGAAGCAGGCAAGGAAGTCATCAGCAAATCGGAAGTAGTACGCTTCGCCTTGACATTGCCTGCGCACCCGTCGACTGAACCACACGTCCAGCACGTAGTGCAGGTAAATGTTCAACAGCAGTGGCGAAAGAATGGAGCCTTGGGGTGTCCCCTGATCAGTCGCATGGACCAGTCCATCCTCCAGGATGCCACTCTTCAGCATCCGCACGATCAGTCGGAGCACACGCTCGTCTCCTATTCGATGCTTCAGAAACTTCATCAGCCAGGCGTGATTGACCGTGTCAAAGAACGCTTTGATGTCGGCCTCCACCACTCGGTAGACTCGTTTCTGTTGCAGCGTCCGGCCGAGGGCATCCAAACATTGATGTGGGCTGCGCCCCGGACGGTAGCCATAGCTACTGTCTTCGAATACGGCTTCGTAGATGGGTTCCAGCGTCCGTTTCGTCGCTTCCTCAACAATCTTGTCTTCAAAATTGCTGATTCCTAGCGGTCCTCCCTTTTCGCTGCCTGGCTTCGGTACGTACGTACGACGTTTCGGCGATGGACGGTAGCCCATGCGCTTCAGACGCGACGATAGGTCCCGAAGGTTCTCTTCGAGTTGTTTGCCGTATTCCTCCTTCGTTACTCCATCGATCCCGCTCGCCTTGTGGGCAAGCAGTTTGTCGTAGCTGGCTCGCAGGTTGTCAATATCTGTGATGTGGTGATACAAGCTGGTGAACACCAGCTTGGGGTCTTTGCGAGCCTTTTCGCCTATCCGTGTCAGGTTTGTGCCCACCGGTTTGTCACTCCTTGCATAGCGTCGATGTTTCTCCTTTCACGGTCAACCTTCCGTGGGGACCTTCGCTCGGCGATCATTAGTCGCTTCATCGCTAGGCCATTGCGGCACTCCGGTCCCCATCACTTGCGACGCGGCCATCCCGTCACCCTCTTTTTACATTGGGCCCGGTACTCGGGCATGGTGCGGGCGATGGCCCAAGAGCCTAGGTAACGTCGCTCGCCTGGTTACTTGCCTGTCTTTGGGCAGCTCGATGCTGTCTGGGACCCCGGGGTGTCGGCTTCGCACTCGTCTTTAACGCGCTCACCGCTTGGCCTGCGCCCGCATGGAAAGGATCGGCACGTTCCCAATATTCAAGGTTCTCGGGGCTTTGTGTCAGATTCAGGGCAACACCCTTCACCTCGCTGCTCTCGTTTGTCCTCCCTCTTGCTTTCGCTTTCAGTCGTTACACTACTGAGCGGCTGACTAGGCCTTACTCAGGGGGGCCTACCCGCTACTGCGGGCTCCCCCTAGACAGGCAACCATTGCCAGGTTGCCCCATGCCGCGCTCAGCCAATCGGCCGCGAGCGCCGCGGGAAGCGTGCCGCCGATGGCCCATGCGAAGAAGCGCCCGCCCCCGGTCGTCAGAAGCCCACCTTCGACGCCGCGCGCAAGCTCGTCGATCACCTGTTCGGCCGGCAAGCTCTTGTCTTGGAGCTCGATGTCGAGCCGCTCCGTGAGCTCTTCATGCGTAGCCGTCGTGATGACCGAGCGCGTCTCTAGACTTTCGAGATATTCGGACGCGTGATGAAGACCTCGATCGAGCGCTGCTTTCTCAGACATCCGCGTCCTCCGTCCAAAGATGCTGCGCGCCGTAGGCCCGCCAAGGACGCCACGACTCCGATCGAGCGAGAAGCTCTTTCGGCGCCGGCCGGCCATCACCGTTCTCGAGCGCGCGCAAGAGGCCGATATCGCTCGAGGGAAATGCGTCGGGCTCGTCGAGCGCGCGCATCGCGATATATTGCGCCGTCCAGTCCCCGATTCCGGAAAGTGCTTGCAACCGCTCGACGCTTCCGCAGCGAAATAGATCAGGCTCGGCAATGGCCGCTTTTGCGACCGTCATGATCGTACGCGCGCGCGAGCGCGGCATCCCGAGCGACGCGACATCCGCGCGCGCGCCGTTCGGGCCGCGGAAACATCCGCGACAAACCGCCTACGGGTTCCGGGAGCCGCTCGCCGTAGCGCTCGACTATCTTCCCCGCAAGCCGTCGGGCGGCGGCAACCGTGATTTGCTGCCCAACTACGGCGCGGACCGCGAGCTCGAAGCCGTCCCATGCGCCGGGCACCCGCAGTCCCGGACGCTTCGCAACGAGCGGCGCCAACGTCCCATCGCCGGAAAGATGCCGGCCAATGAGCTCGACATCGGCGTCGAGATCCAAAAGACGTTTGAGCCGCACAACGATCGACGTCATGACGCGGACGTCATCGAGCTGAATCGTCGCCAGGAGGTGAGAATCGTTCTCCCTCCGCACTTCAACGACCCCCGTTTCGAACGTGCGCCGATAGGCGCCGCCGTCGACGTCAGCGTCAACTTCCTCAATGCCTTCGATAGCACGCGCGCGCACGAAAGCCAGCATCGCGCTCCAGTCATACGGAGGCTTGAAAGGAAGCTTGAGCCGGATGCGATGGTCTCGGGACGCCGGCAAGCCTCGAAGCTCGCGCGGTGTCTTGCCGTACACGTCACGGATCGCCGCGTTGAACCGCCGCACGCTCGAAAAACCGGACGCATGGGCGACATCGGAAACGCGGAGCGCCGTCTCGCTGAGTAGCTTCTTGGCAAACAGCAGTCGGTGCGCTTGCGCGACTTCGATGGGCGACGTGCCGACATGCTCTTCGAACAGCCGCCGGAGATGACGGCTCCGACACCGAGCCGCGACGCCAGTCCCTCGACGCCGCTTTCGGCGAGCGCGCCTTCACTTATGAGATCGAGCGCGCGCCGGACGGTATTCGCCGTTCCCCGCCACCCCGCGAGCCCGGGCGCGACTTCGGGACGGCACCGCAAACAGGGCCGGAACCCGGCAGCGTGCGCGGCGGCAGCGCTGCGGTAGAACGAGCAGTTCTGAAATTTAGGTGTGCGCGCGGGACAAGTGGGACGGCAAAAGATCCCCGTGCTGAGAACAGCCGTGTAGAAACGCCCATCGAACCTAGCGTCGCGCGCTTTGAGCGCTTGGTAGCATCTTTCAGTGTCGAGCTTGACGTGATCCATGCGCCTATTATGCGCACCCCCGGCCCAAAAACTAGCCGTTTTCGGACATCATCGAGAGCTCGCCTCTTCCGCGAATTTGCGGTAGATCGCGCGCGCTTCGTCGAACTGGGCGTAGACGTGATCTTTCTCTTTCTGCGAGCGCCAGCCGGGCCAGGCAATGGCCATGTCTTGAAGCTTGTCGATCCATGAAAGCGAATATTCGGCGGCTGCGCGGCTGCGCACCGGCGCGCCGCCAACCGTCACCCAGATCGGATTCGTGAAGCCTTGAGCCCAACGCGCGTCCAGAGGCGAGCGCTCGTTCGGAGCGCCATCGGCACGCAAGTGATACCAGCCGCTCTTCGTGACGGTCACGGACTTTTCGAACGTCACGGCCATCCGGTCCCCTTCGAGCGGAATCTCCTCGACGACCTCTCCGTTGAAGATAACCCGGACGCGCGAAAGCGGCGTGATGGAGCGGACCCGCGCCGCGAGCGTAACCGTACCGCCGCCCCGGGGAAGCTCGATGGTCTCACCGGGAAGAGCGCCGTTCGCCGTGAGCTCCACGAGCGGACCCGTCGATACGAAAGCGCGTCCTTCACGAAGCCCAGCAAACCACGCTTCCATGTCGAGGCCCCGGGCTCCCGTGTAGACATAAGTGCGCACCGAGCCTACGAGCTTGCTGAGGTGCAAGTTGCTGATTGAGTCCTCGCCGCCGACAGCTGTCACCGCGAGCCCGTTATTCCATGCGGCATAAACGGGATAGAAACCCGCTTCGCCCGCATTCGACCACTCGACCGCATCGGTCGTGCCGAGCGCGGCGTCGACCATGAATCCTTTCGCGCCGCCAAGGCTTCCTTCGAGCGGATCCGAATCGCCGCCAAACGCGTGCACATAACCGACCGTGGCACCTTGCCGGCGCGCTTTGCGGAACATGTCGGTGTTGCTCGGATAGAGACTTTCGATCGCGGTGCCTTCATAACCGGTCGTGAAAGGCGAGATGAGATGGTCCTTCATCCCGAACATGAAAACATGGCCGTAAAATGGCGGCCGATATTCCTGCCCGACGACGAGCAAACGTTCGGGTGTCGAAAGAGGATGCGGGCCACCGCCCTTCACGAAAAATTGATAGTCGAGAATGCGGTTGTCCTTGTTCGCGATTTGCTCGTTGACGATGTCCTGGTCCTCCGCCTCGGACATCATCATCAAGTTCTCGAGCGTGTTGTGAAGGTTTCCCGCATAGTTCATGTGCACATGCGTCGAGCCGGAATACCAGCCCTTCCCCGCCATGTCGGTCAAGCGCTCGAAATCGACCGTGAGCGTCGTCACCTCACCGGCTTCCACGTCGACCTCGACGAGCTTCGGCCAGAACTCGAAGCCTTTCACGACGGTGAGGCTCGTGATCCCGACCGGAAGCTGCATGGTGAACTGGCCGGCTATGTGGAACATCGGGTCGCCCATGCCGGTCGTGCGCGCATAGGCATCGGCTGGCGCATAGAACTTGCCGTCCGAAGCCGTCAGATGGATGCGCGTTCCCGTGACCTGGCCTGTATGGCCGTCGCGCGTCGCCACCGACACGATCCCCATCGGTCGCTTCCACCGACGATCGGTGATGTGCACCGTCTTGCGCTCGCCGCCATAGGTTTCGAGAAGAGCGAGCTGAGGCAAGCCCTCCTCGTTCGAGATATAAGCAATCCACTCGCCGTCTGGAGACCATCGCGGGTGAAACGCGTCGTGACTGAAAAACGTCATCTTGTAGGGCTCGCCTCCGACGGTGGGCTGCACGTAGAGATTCGTGAACTGATCGGCGGTCCCTCCTGTTGACGCATAGATGAAGCGCTTGCCATCGATGGACACATCCGGCTGTGCGCGATAGAGAGTCTGCTCTCTCAGAACGGTCTGCGCTTCTTCGATCCCGCTCGGCGCGACGGGAACCCGCACCACGTTCCCCGAACCGAGAGGCACGTCGCGGTTCGTGACGATCAATAGCTCACGACCGTCGGTGAGCCAGGACGGGCTGATATGCATGTCCCACTCGCCGAAATAGAGACGGTCGTTCCCGTAATTATTGTCTTTGCTGAGCGCTATCGGCTCGCCCGTAAACCGCCCGTTCGCGATCGAACGGATGTAGACATTGAAATAGCCGTTCGGCTGCGTCGAGACATAGGCAACGCGCGTGCCGTCCGGTGAGAAAACGGGATCGGTATAGATGAACGCGTCGTCCGTCAGGCGATGGGACTCGCCGCTCTCGACGTTCAAGATCTCCAGCTGGATGGTTGTCCCGCCATCGTCTGCCGTGTAGAGGATCCACTTGGCGTCGGGCGACCAGTCGGGCGACGAGTGGTACTTCTCGTTATAAGTCAGCTCGTGGGCGACGCCGGTTCTGGGGTCGACTTTCCAGATCGAGCCGCTCATGGCGACCGCAATCCACTTGCCGTCGGGAGACCAGTCAGGGGCCCAGGGGGTCGAGCTCGGCGCCGGCGGAAAGTAGAAATTATGCATGTAGTTGCCGCCATGCTTCGACGACGGGTAGGCGCCCGTCGGCTGCGCGAGAACCGGAATACTGGCGGCGAGCGACACGAGGACTGTGGTGAGGGCGAGCGCGGTTCTTTTCATGGGAAAGCCCCTTTCGTAGGCCGCCTTTATGGCACAACTTGCGCGGGCAAGTCGAGAAGAACGGTGGGAGCGACCTCCGAAAGGGCGAGCCCACAGCCGAGGACGAGCTGTTTATAATGATAGAAAAGCATCCAAACCCAAAGTTTGAGCCCAATCGGCCGGAGTCAACAGCTCTCCCGTCCAGACAGAACCGGACACCGATTCATGACCAAGCCCATCTCATCGGAAAAGTACCTTCGCGGTGCCGGGCTCGCGTTGAAGGCCGGCGAGAGAGGCGAAGCCGCGGAGTTCTTTCTAAAGGGCGGTGAGTTTGAGACGGCCGCGCTCTTGTTCGAAAAGCTGGAGCGGCATGGCCGGGCAGCGGTTGCTTATACGAAAGCTGGTCAGCCCCTCGATGCCGCCGCGGCGTGGGAGCGCGCCGGCGAGTACAGTCGCGCGGCCGAGATCTATGCCGAGGCGGACAACATCCCTGAAGCAGCAAGAGCTTTTGCGTGCGCGGGCGAGTCGATCCGGGCCGCCGAGCTCTTTGCGCAGACGGGACGTTTTCTCGACGCCGCGAAAGCCGCATCCGAAGCGAACGCCGAGAAAACAATGATCACCTACCTTCAAAAAGTGACGCCGAGCGATCCGGACTACCGCGAGGCGGCCCTCGTGCTCGCGCGGGCTCTGACCCGGCGCGGATGGAGCGCGCTGGCCATCGAAACGATCGAACGCGTCCTCGGCGAAGAGCCCGTACGCGAGGAAGCCCTCGAGCTCTGGTACGAGCTCGCCCGAGCTCACGAGGAGCACGGCGAGCTGACAGAAGCGAGCGAAATCCTTCATCGCATCCTCGCCTGCCAATACAACTATCGCGAGGCGGAGTCGTGGCAACGAAGGCTTCACGACGAGCTAGAGGCGCGCGCGTCGGAGCTCGACAGCGACGAGAGCTTTCGCGATCGCTACGTCGTCGGCGAGCTCTTGGGAAGAAGCGGCATGGGGCAACCTGGCAATGGTTGCCTGTCTAGGGGGAGCCCGCAGTAGCGGGTAGGCCCCCCTGAGTAAGGCCTAGTCAGCCGCTCAGTAGTGTAACGACTGAAAGCGAAAGCAAGAGGGAGGACAAACGAGAGCAGCGAGGTGAAGGGTGTTGCCCTGAATCTGACACAAAGCCCCGAGAACCTTGAATATTGGGAACGTGCCGATCCTTTCCATGCGGGCGCAGGCCAAGCGGTGAGCGCGTTAAAGACGAGTGCGAAGCCGACACCCCGGGGTCCCAGACAGCATCGAGCTGCCCAAAGACAGGCAAGTAACCAGGCGAGCGACGTTACCTAGGCTCTTGGGCCATCGCCCGCACCATGCCCGAGTACCGGGCCCAATGTAAAAAGAGGGTGACGGGATGGCCGCGTCGCAAGTGATGGGGACCGGAGTGCCGCAATGGCCTAGCGATGAAGCGACTAATGATCGCCGAGCGAAGGTCCCCACGGAAGGTTGACCGTGAAAGGAGAAACATCGACGCTATGCAAGGAGTGACAAACCGGTGGGCACAAACCTGACACGGATAGGCGAAAAGGCTCGCAAAGACCCCAAGCTGGTGTTCACCAGCTTGTATCACCACATCACAGATATTGACAACCTGCGAGCCAGCTACGACAAACTGCTTGCCCACAAGGCGAGCGGGATCGATGGAGTAACGAAGGAGGAATACGGCAAACAACTCGAAGAGAACCTTCGGGACCTATCGTCGCGTCTGAAGCGCATGGGCTACCGTCCATCGCCGAAACGTCGTACGTACGTACCGAAGCCAGGCAGCGAAAAGGGAGGACCGCTAGGAATCAGCAATTTTGAAGACAAGATTGTTGAGGAAGCGACGAAACGGACGCTGGAACCCATCTACGAAGCCGTATTCGAAGACAGTAGCTATGGCTACCGTCCGGGGCGCAGCCCACATCAATGTTTGGATGCCCTCGGCCGGACGCTGCAACAGAAACGAGTCTACCGAGTGGTGGAGGCCGACATCAAAGCGTTCTTTGACACGGTCAATCACGCCTGGCTGATGAAGTTTCTGAAGCATCGAATAGGAGACGAGCGTGTGCTCCGACTGATCGTGCGGATGCTGAAGAGTGGCATCCTGGAGGATGGACTGGTCCATGCGACTGATCAGGGGACACCCCAAGGCTCCATTCTTTCGCCACTGCTGTTGAACATTTACCTGCACTACGTGCTGGACGTGTGGTTCAGTCGACGGGTGCGCAGGCAATGTCAAGGCGAAGCGTACTACTTCCGATTTGCTGATGACTTCCTTGCCTGCTTCCAGTACAAAGGCGAAGCAGAGAGTTTTCGCCACCAGTTGGAAGACCGCCTCGAAGGATTCGGCCTGAAGCTGGCGATGGAGAAAACGCACTGCCTCGAGTTCGGGCGCTATGCCCGTGAGAATGCGTATAAGCGGGGCGAGAAGCCGAAGGAATTTACCTTTCTAGGATTCACGCACTACTGCGGGAAGACGCGAGAGGGATATTACAAGGTCAAACGCCGCACCAGCCGTAAGAAGCTGGGACAAAGCTTGCGCCGGTTCACGGATTGGGCACGCAAAGCCCGGAGTGTACTGAGGAAAGGTGACATGTTGCGGCTGGCCCGCTCCCGCGTGGTCGGCCACCTGAGCTATTACGCCATCACGGATAACTCGGACCGATGCCGGTACTATGTCCGCCGCAGCGAACGCATCCTGTTCCATTGGCTCAACCGCAAGAGCCAGCGGCGGGCATACACGTGGTCCTCTTTCGTCCAAGCTCTTACTCACGTTGGATGGCCCACGTCGCGAATCCGCGTAGACCTGAACCCTTGTCGTAGAGCGGAGGCTCGCTGAATGACCGACCGATGAGCCGTATGTATGGGAAATCCGCTTGTCCGGTTCTATGAGGGGTAGGAGTTCAACTGGAGTATGGACGAGATAAAGTGGCACCGCCGCGAAAGCAGGCGGCAAACAGAGAAAACAAACATCGTCCTGTAGCTCCGGGAGACTCCTACCTACTCGAAGATCAGAACGCCGGAATCTACGCGTGCAGTCCGGCCCTCGCGATCCTCGAGAATACTTGCGGCAACTGCTTGAAGGACGTCCTCGGGCTGCCGCCTTCGGCCTCGTTCGCCTTCGTGACGGGATGCCAGATGGCTCATGTCACGGCGCTCGCCGCAGCGCGGCACAAGCTTCTCGCGGACCGCGGATGGGACGTGGAGAAGCGAGGCCTCGCCGGGGCGCCGCAGATAACGATTCACACGGGAGAGCTTCGACACGAATCGATCCTGCGCGCCGCGCGCTTTCTTGGGCTCGGGCTGGACGCGGTGCGGCATCATCCGTGCTCTTCGGACGGACAGCTCGACCTCGACGCCGTCGAAGCGAGCCTCGATGACGGTCCATCGGTGATCGTGCTCCAAGCGGGGGAGTTCAACACGGGGAACTACGACGACTTTCCGAGGGCGGCTGCGCTCGCCCGCAAGCACAAGGGCTGGGTTCACGTCGACGGCGCCATCGGCTTGTGGGCCGCGGCGAGCGACAAGACGCGCCATTTGATGAAAGGGTGCGAGCTTTTGGACTCCTGGGCGACGGACGGCCACAAGTGGCTCAACTTGCCGTTCGACACGGGGTTCGTCTTCGTGGCGCACCCCGAGGCCCACAAGCAATCGATGACGATACGTGCGAGCTATTTCTCCGCCGGAGGAGAAGGCATTCGGGACCAGATCGACTGGGGCCCCGAGTGGTCCCGTCGTGCTCGAAGCGTCCCCGCCTATGCGGCGCTGCGCTCGCTCGGACGTCGCGGCCTAGAGGAGCTCGTCGATCGGTGCTGCGAGCACGCGCGAGCGATCGTGGCCGGCATCGGAGCGCTTCCCGGCGTCGAGGTCGTCTCAGAGCCCATCATCAATCAAGGGATCCTGCGCTTTCTCGCGAAAGACGGCGATCACGACCGGCGTACGGACGAGGTGATCGATAGGATCCAGGCGAAGGGGGTGACCTGGTTCGGCGGCTCGAATTGGCGCGGAACCCGTGTCATGCGCGTCATCGTCTTGAATTGGCGGACGTGTGAAAAGGATGTCGCAGACGCGATAGAATCTGTCCGGCAAGTTTTGGAGGAGCTCGATGGGTGAAAAAGGCGCTCGGCTCTCGGGGGCGAGCGAAGCGTTTTGCGCGGACGTCGTGGCACGACTTGGGCCGATCGGCCCCGTGACGAGCCGCAAGATGTTCGGCGGCTTCGGCATCTTCCACGACGGTGCCATGTTTGGGATCGTCTCGAAGACTTCGCTTTATTTCAAAGTCAATGACGAGACGCTCAACGCCTACAAGAAAGCGCGCTCGAAGCAGCACAAGCCTATGCCTTACTACTCGGTCCCCTCGACCGTGCTCGCGAGAACGTCGTCTCTCCACAAGTGGGCCCGTACCGCCATCGACGTCGCCCACGCGCCCGGTGCGAAGAAGACGACCAAAAGGAAGTAGCCCTCCACCCCGATGCTTCCCGGGGAGGCGCCCGCTCCGGTGTTCCCGTATGATGGAGTTTGAGCCGATTTTTTTGAACTCCTGAGGGGCTCCGTCCGTATCCCTAGAAGGGATCTATGAGTCGATCTCGAAAACTTTCATTTGTCGTCGGAGGTGTTGTCGCCTTTATCCTCCTGGCCGCCGTCGCCTATTTCGTGATCCGTCAAGGGGATGCGAGCGCCGAGGCGACGGACATCCTCCAAACGCCGGAGGCCTCTGAAGCGGCCGTGCCGGTCGAAGTCGTTAGGGCCGCGACGGGCTGGGTTGCGCGAACGCTTTCCACGTCATCGACCGTCGAAGCGGAGCAGTCCGCCCAGATTCTAGCGAAAGTGTCGGGAGTCGTGACCAAGGTGTCGCTTCGCGAGGGAGCGTTCGTCGAGAAGAATCAAATTCTCGCGAAAGTCGATGACGAAGAGAAGAAGCTCGCGCTCGAGAAAGCCGTGCTCACGCTAAAAAAGGCCGAAGCTGAGCTCAACCGCTCCCAGCTCTCGTTCGACCAACAGCTCATTTCCAGGTTCGATTACGAGAAAGCCATTTTCGACCGCGACCTCGCTCGAGCCGGGCGCGAGACGGCCGAGCTCGAGCTCCGCTACACCGAAATCAAAGCGCCGTTCGCAGGGCGGGTGACCGCGAAGGAGATCGTTGTCGGCAAGGCGACCCAGCTTGGCGACCATCTCTTCACGCTCGCCGATTTCAGCACGCTCATCGTGAAGCTGTTCCTCCCGGAAAAGGACGTGTTTCAGCTCGAGCCCGGTCAACCGGTCCAGCTCGTTTCTGAAGCGCTCGCGGGCCGAGCTTCGAGCCCAACTTCGAAAGAAGAAGTCGGCTTCCGCGGCCGCGTGCGCGACATCAGCCCGGTCGTGGACCCGAAAACGGGCACCGTCAAAGTGACGGTGGAAGTCATCGATCGCTCGGCAAATGTCCGCCCCGGCGCGTTCGTCCGTGCCGAGGTAGAGACCGATCGGCGCGAAGGCGTGGTGCTCGTCCCGAAGCTCGCCGTCGTGAAGGAAGGCGGCCAAGACCTGATTTTCGTCGCGGTGGACGGCGTGGCCGTAAAACGCGTTGTCGAGCTCGGCTACACCCGCGGCGTCGCCATCGAGGTCGTGAGCGGCGTCTCGGCGGGTGAGCGCGTCATCGTCGCGGGTCACACGACGCTCGAGGACAGGGAGCCGGTCGACGTTCTGACCCGTTAGCCCGCTCGACATGTCGCGCCTGGTCGATTTCTGCATCCGGCGGCCGGTGAGCGTTTCGATGTTCACGGTGGCGGTCGCCATCTTCGGCATCGTCTCGTTTACGCGCCTGCCGCTCAATCTGCTTCCGGACATCTCCTACCCCAGCCTGACGGTCGAGACACGCTATCAAGGCGCGGCGCCCGCGGAAGTCGAAAGTCTCTTGAGCCGGCCCATCGAAGAAGCCGTGGGCGTGATCTCGGGCGTCAAACGCTTGACGTCGCGCTCCCGCGCGGGTATTTCCGAAGTGACCCTCGAGTTTCTCTGGGACACGAATATGGATTTCGCGTCGCTCGACGTTCGGGAGAAGCTCGACCTCGTGCAGCTGCCTCGCGACGCGGACAAGCCCACGCTCCTGAGGTTCGATCCCTCGAGCGATCCCATCTTGCGGCTCGGCATCACCGGCTCGAGCAATCTCGCTGCGCTGCGTCAATACGCGGAAGAAGAGCTGAAAAAGGAGCTCGATGCTGTTGACGGCGTCGCGTCCGTGAAAGTTGAAGGTGGTCTCGAGCGCGAGATTCAAGTCGACGTGCACGAAGACCGCCTCGCGCGCGCCGGCGTGAATGTGGCTGCCGTGTCCGCCGCACTTTCCGCTGGCAACGTGAATCTCGCGGGCGGAAGCATCTATGAAGAGGATGCGCGCTATCTCGTCCGGGCGTTGAACGAGTTCGAGGACCTAGCAGCCCGGTGAAAAAGTCCAGATTCTGCTCACGGAGAAAGTTTGGTGGGCAAGTTCAAGGAAGATGTGATTCGGCGGAACGGCCAAGTTGAGACGCCCGATGGATTGCAGCGGGGCAAAACGTGCGCCTATGGTCGAGACGAAGCGCAATAAAGCAGCGATCAGACTGGCGTTGAGCTCCGCGTATTCCTTCGGCGTGGCCTTGCCGATGAGATTGCGCATCAGAATCCCGAGATTGAATCCGGCCACGTGCGTGAGGAGGCGCTTGAGTATATTTTCGTGTCTTCGCAAATGCGTTCGTCGCATGCCTCCCGCTTCGAGGTAGTGCGCGAAAGGTCGTTCGAGTAACTCGCCGCGACGGCGTATTAATCGCTTACCTCGAGTCCCGCGAATGCGACGTCGGTTCGCGTAGGTGGCGGCTTGCTCGGCCTGTTTGTCCTTCCATTTGCGGCCACCTCGCTCTGGCTCCGAAATGTAGCTCCGGTATTCTTGTTCGACCAGCTCAACCAGGATGTCGTTGCCGTGATAGCCCTTGTCCCCGACCACTTCGCGACCCGCGTCTTCATGTATTCGTTCACAACATTCCGCGTTGTTCGCGAGCTCTTGCAGATTTGACTGCGCTTTTTCCAGCGTATCCGGTAGGCTCTTTGTGTCACCCTTCGCGCCTCCGTGAAGCGTCACGGCAATTACCGCACCTTCCCCGCTCATGTCCACAGCATGCTCGGCTTTGTGCGCCATATCCGTGCCCCCGCTCTTCATTTTCATGATCTCCGCATCCGGCTCGTTCGGATTCACCCACTCCTTGTTCGACCCTTTCTTTGGCCGCTTCTTGTCCAACTTTGCAATGTCCGCTCGGCTCGGCTCTTCGATACCACTCTTGCGCGCAAGCTCCTTCAAATACGATTCGTAGCTTTCCCCCGTGTCTCGACGAACGATTGACCGAAGCGCCGCATTCGCTTCCAGCGTCGTCGCGTCCACACCCAGTGTCTTGCCATCTATCATCCCTCTCGACGCTAGAACTTCTAGCACCCATCCAAATACAGATTCGTGAACTTCCAGCGGAAGTCGATTCCGTATCCGAGACAGCGACGAATGGTCCGGCGTTCGCTCTTCCATTCCAAGGCCAAGAAACTGGCGCAAAGACAGTGAGTCCGAACACCGCCAGCAGATCCCGCGCTCTGAATCGATGCGCTCAAAGTAGCCGATCAACAGCATTCGAAAATACACACCCGGCGGTATGCTCGGCCGACCTTGCTTCTTCGCGTAATACGGCGAGCATTTCGACTCCACAAACGAGTCAAACTCTTCCTCTCGAAGTACCCGCTCGAGTTCCTCATAAAAAGGATGACCAGGACTCGACGCAACCGCATCGTGTGGAATCCATAAAGTCTCTTGGCAACTTTTCTTTTTCTTTTTCTTTTTCTTCTTCATCGACATGCGATGCAATTTTACATCGTCATCGAATGAGTCTTCAGAGAAATATCGCGACCGGATACGACTTTTTCAACGGGCTGCTAGCCGATATCGGGGCGACACAACTCGTTTACGAAGAAGGCCGACGCGTCTATTTGCGCGATGTCGCGGACGTACATTGGGGCCACAAAGAGCGTGAATCCATCGTGCGAACCGACGGGCACGAGACGGTGGAGCTGCGCGTCTACAAAGAAGGTGACGCCAACACGGTGCAGGTCGCACGAGGCGTGAGCGAGCGACTCGACGCTCTCGAAGGTGAGATTCCGGACGACGTTGCGGCCGCGGTGCTGTTCGACCAGTCGAGCTTCATCGAAGGCGCCATCGACGAGGTCGTTCAGAACGCTTGGGTCGGCGGCTTGCTCGCGGTGCTCATCATCGCGCTCTTTCTGCGTGATACGCGGGCAACGGTAATCGTCGGCCTCTCCATCCCGGTCTCGGTCGTCGCGACGTTTTTCATCATGTATCAGATGGGGATCTCGCTGAACATCATGTCGCTCGGGGGCCTCGCCCTCGGAGTCGGGATGCTTCTCGACGACTCCATCGTTGTGATCGAGTCGATTTACCGGCACCGTGAAAAAGGTGCTAACGGCCACGACGCCGCGGTGCGCGGAACGAGCGAAGTCGCCATGGCGGTCGTCGCTTCGACGTTGACGACGGTGGCGGTGTTCCTACCCATTGTTTTCGTCGAAGGGGTCGCGGGGCAGCTCTTCAACGATCAAGCGATGACGGTCTCGATCTCGATCCTCGCCTCTCTCGGCTTCTCCCTCGCGCTGATCCCCGTCCTGGCCGCGCGACTTGCGGCCAAGCGGCCTGAGGAAGACGAAGACGGAGACGGACCCGAACGGGCGGCCGCGGCACCTTAAGAAGTTACCGCGTGGCATCGCGGGCCGGCGAAGGTCGTCGCCTTCGCCGTGGCCGCCGTGAGGTGGGTCGGCGGTTCGTTCTCGAAGCTCGTCTCACCTCTCACGAACGGGTTTCACCGAATGGAGAGCGTCATCGATGTCGCCTACCCGCAGGCGTGCCGCGCCGCACTGAAGCAAAGGTTTGTCGTTCTGATGGCGGTAGCGCTTTTTTTCGGCGCGACTCTTTTGATCGGCGGCCGCATTGGGGTCGAGCTCATCCCGAGCCTCACCCAAGGCGAGTTCTACTTCGACATCGAGCTTCCGGAAGGCGCTCCGCTCGGCGTTACGGACCGGTTGCTCGAGACCGTGGGGGAGGAAGCCGCGAGGCTCGATGACGTTGTGGGCGGGGGCCGGGTCGTGACCACGGCTGGCGCCTTTGGGGCGAGCTCCGTCGACGCGAGCGAGCGTGGGGAGAACCGGGGCCGGATCCACGTCGTGATGGCCGACAAGGATGATCGAGAAGCCGAAAGACGCACGATCGCAAAACTTCGGGAGGTGCTCGGCCGCTTTCCGGGTATAGCCTATCAGTTCGAGCGGCCGTCTTATTTCAGCTTCAAACGGCCCGTCGAGCTCGAAGTCTACGGCGACAATGTCGAAGAGCTGGAACGCTGGGCCTCCGTCATCGTCGAGGCCATGGAAGCGATTCCGGGGATGTGCGCTCGTCCTCCGAGATGGGAAATCCGGAGCTTCAAGTCTTTTTCGCGGTCGATCGCATGGCGCAGATGGGGCTCTCGGTGGATGAAGTCTCGGAGACGTTGCGCACCAAACTCCACGGCAACGTCGCGACGCGCTTGAACGAAGGCGAGCGCAAGATCGATATCGTCGTGCGGGCCTCTGCCGATGCGCGCGCTCAGGTGGACCAAGTCGCCGAGCTTCTCGTGCACGAAGCCGAGGAGCGAGCCGTGCCGCTCAAAGCGGTCGCCGACACGCGGCTCGTGGCCGGGCCTTTGGAGATTCGCCGCGTGGGGCAAAGGCGTGCGGTGGTCATCTCCGGCAATCTGGATGGGCGCGACCTCGGGAGCGTCATCGCCGACATCGACTCCGTCGTCGCTGGCTCTCTCTTCCGAGCTCCATGGCCACTCGCTTCGGCGGTCAGCAGCGGGAAATCGAGGACTCGTTCTCGAGCCTCTTTCTCGCCATCGGGCTCGCCATCTTTCTCGTCTATTTCGTGATGGCGAGCAAGTTCGAATCCCTGATGCACCCGCTCATCATCTTGTTCACGATCCCGCTCGGACTCATCGGGGTCATCTGGGCTTTGCTGCTCACGAAGAGCGCCGTGAGCGTTATCGTGCTCATCGGAGTCGTCATGCTGGCGGGCATCGTCGTCAAGAACGCGATCGTGCTCGTCGACTACATCAACCGTCTTCGGGAGGAGGGGATGGCCCGCGAGGAGGCCATCGTCGAGGCCGGGCGCGTGCGGCTTCGCCCGATCCTGATGACAACGCTCACGACGATCTTGGGCCTCGTTCCTATGGCGCTCGGTCTTGGCGAAGGCGCTGAGATCCGCCAGCCGATGGCGATCACGGTCATCGGCGGCCTCGCTGTCTCGACGCTTCTGACGCTCATCGTCATCCCCGTCGTGTACAGCGTCCTAGACCGCAAGAGGTTCGTATCATGAAAGGGATTGCCGACATCTCCGTACGCCGGCCCATCACGACCGGAATGGTTCTCGTGAGTGTTCTCGTTCTGGGCGTCATCGCCTTCACGAGACTTCCGCTCGCGTTCTTTCCGGACCTCGATTTCCCGGCCGTCTTCGTAACGGTGCCCTATCCGAACTCGAGCCCGCAACAAATCGAGGAGCAGATCGTCAAGCCGATCGAAGAAGCGCTCGCGACGCTTCCCGGTGTCACGAAGATGAGCTCGCAAGCGAACGCCGACCAGGGCTCCATCCAGGGTTTCTTCGATTGGGGAGAGACCGTCGACATCGCACGCATGAAGACGGCGGAAAAAATCGATGAAGTCCGCTCCGAGCTTCCAGACGACATCGAGCAGATCTTCATCAATACTTTCAGCACGACGCAAATTCCCGTCGTGGAAGCACGGATCTCGGCGCCGGGTATTGATTTGTCGGGGAATTACGACTTGCTCGAAAAGCGTGTGGTCAATCCGATCACCCGCGTACCGGGCGTCGCCAAAGTCGAGCTGAACGGGGTCGAGCCCAACGAAGTTCGCATCAATTTGAGGCTCTACAAGATCGCTGAGCACGGTGTCGACCTTGGAGACTTGGCCTCGAGGCTCATGGCGGCCAACCGGAACGTATCGCTTGGAAAGCTCGATTCCGAAGGCCAAGTCATCCACGTGCGCAGCTTCGGCGCCTTCGAGAACCTGCGCGACATCGAGCAGTTTCCTGTGAACGATCGCAGGCTCGTGCTTAGCGACGTGGCGGATATCACCTATCGCGAACCGCCCATTCCCATCGGGCGCCATCTGGACGGACGCTATGCCGTTGCGCTGTCGGTTTTCAAGGAATCGACGGCGAATACCGTCGAAACTGCGCGACAAGTGACGGCGCTCATCGAGAACGAGATCGTCGCCGATCCGACCCTCGAAGGCATCAATCTCTTCGTCTTCAACGACCAGGCTGCCGAGATCACTAGCGGACTCTCGGGGCTCATGACCGAAGGGCTTCTCGGCGGCGCCCTCGCGATGGTAGTGCTCTTTCTCTTCCTCCGTCGTATCGATACGACAATTATCGTGGGGCTCGCGATCCCGATGTCGATTATCGCGACGGCGGTCGGGCTCTTCGTTCTCGACAAATCATTGAACGTCCTCGTGATGATGGGACTCATGTTGGGCGTGGGGCTTCTCGTCGATGACGCGATCGTGGTGCTGGAGTCGATCTTCCGCGAGCACAGTAACGCGGGAGATGCCGACCTCGTCGACGCTTCTCGTGCCGCCATCACGGGCGCACGCAAAGTGTGGGGTGCGGTCTTTGCCTCGACCGTTACGACGGCCATCGTTTTCCTTCCGATGATTGTGGGATCGCGCAATCAGCTCACCGTGTTTCTCGAGGAGATCGGCTGGGCGATTACCTTGTGCATCTTCAGCTCTCTCGTCGTTTCGATGACCTTGATTCCGCTCATGGCTTCGAGGCTTTTGAGCGGGAAAGATGCGGGGCCGCCGCTTTGGACCGTCCGGCTCTCCGACCAATATGCCCGGCTTCTCAGGTGGACGTTCCGCCATCGCTGGGCGACCTTCGGGATTACCGTCGCCATTTTTGCGAGCACCGCATTGCCGTTCTGGCTCGGCCTCCAGACGGCGATGTTCGCCGGTGTCAACCAGAAGCAGATGCGGCTCAGCTACGAGTTCACCGATTTCCACTACAAGGAAGAAGCGGAGTTAGCGGTGGATGAAGTCGAGACCTGGTTCTTCGAGCACCAAGACGAGCTTCAGATCGACTCGGTGTATAGCCACTTCGCTGAGAACGACGCGGCCACGACCCTTACGTTCAAGGCTTCTCACGTGAGCGAGGATGAAGCGAAAGCGGTCCGGGAGAGGATCCGGAACGAAGTCCCAAAGATAGCCGGGGCCAAGCTCACCTTCGACGATGAAGATGCAGATACAGGAGGCGACAGCACGTTCTTTCGGGTTGTTGTTTATCACTTTAATCCGTAATCCACCGCGATGAAATATCAAGACCGGCCACCACTCCATGAGGGTACGGGAGTGCTCGACGGCGTCAAGGGTTCGCTCGCTACGCGAGCCGCTACGCGCCCTTGACCCCGTCTGCGCCTCCCGTCTTCTGCTCGTACGTGGTTGCCGGTCGAGGTGAATCACGAATGAGAAATCTTCGCGATTCAATGTAAAAAACAACACGGGTGAACCTCTTCGGCGAGCACATCGATCGGCTCGCTCTGCTCGCGTCGGATGTCGAGCAGCGTCTCGCCGCCATCGAGGGTATCGAGGATGCCAAGAGCTCCGTCGGGAGCTCGCGCCAGGAGATCCAGGTATCCCTCAACCAGGAGCTCGCGGCCAATTACGGCGTGAGCCCCGAGACCCTCTCCCAGACGTTTGCCTTCACTTTGGGCGGCCGCCGTCTGAGGCGATACAACGCGGGGGACAAGGAAGTCGAGCTTCTACTGATGATGTCGCAGCAAGACGTCTCGACCTTGGACGATTTGAAGAGCTTCGTTGTCAGCGGCGAGGACGGGCGGGGGGTTACGCTCGGTACCTTGGCGGAGTTTCGTGTCGTCGATAAACCGAAGACGATCGAACGCGAGAATCGGAAGACCCAAGTCTCGATCCGCTCGAGCTACGAAGGGGAGGACTGGGACGGTGCACGCGAGCAAATCGAGGAGGGCCTGAACGGAATGGCCTTTCCCGTCGGCTACAGTTGGTCCTTCGGCGAGCGCATCCAGGAGCAGGACCGCCAGCTCGAGCAGATGATCGTCAACTACTTGCTGGCGCTGGCCCTCATCTATATCGTGATGGCGTCGCAATTCGAGTCGCTCGTGCATCCCTTCGCGATCCTTTTCTCGATCCCGTTTGCGTCCTGGGGTGTCACGTGGTTTCTGCTCGTGACGCATACGCCGCTCAACTTCATGGTGCAAATCGGTCTTCTCGTGCTCATGGGTATCGTCGTCAAGAACGGCATCGTGCTCATCGACCACATCAACAACTTGAGGCGGGAGGGATATGACCGGGAGACGGCCATCGAGCTCGGAGGCAAGGAGCGCCTGCGCCCGATCCTCATGACAGCCGCCACCGCTGTACTCGCTCTCGTTCCGATGGCGATCGGTCGGACCGGGCTCACGGGGCTCTACTACTTTCCGCTCGCCCGAACGGTCATCGGCGGCTTGACGGCGTCGACGTTCTTGACCCTCGTCATCTTGCCGTACATCTACGTGCTCTTCGACAACGTCGCTGTCTGGTCTGGCAAAGTGTGGCGCGAAGCGCTCAGGCAAGACGATGGCCCCGCCGTGGTATCGACCCCGCGTCGTCCTTGAAGGCCTGAAGTCCTGAAGTCCGCCATGCGGCGGCAGGCGCGGGGTCGATCGGCTATTGAGGCGTGACGTCTTTGCCGATGATTCTTTGGAAAATCGACGGCGCGGTTGGCGTGTCGCTCGTCAAGAGTTTCTCCCTCGCTATCGGGTGGTCCGGATCGAGCGCGAGCACCTGCTCGTACATTTTCTTGGCTCGCGTGGGCAGGCCTTTTTCTTCATAGATGGAGGCGAGCTCGAGATAGCATTCTGCGTCGTAGGGCTCCACCTCGAGAACGTGAAGGAAGTGGCTCTCGGCTTGTTTGCGCCACCTTGGATTCTTTGTCAGAGCCTGGCCGAGACGTTTGTGATAGATGGTGTTCGACGGAGCGAGGCGCACGGCCTCCCGCAGATTCTCGACAGCGTGGTGATAGTCGGCCGCCTTGTAGTAGTTCACCCCGGCGTGATATTTCCTATCGGCTATGACGTCGGGAGGTGTCTGTACCCTCTGCACGGAGTCCCGATTCTCGCTGTCATTCGCGGGTTTGCGCTCCTCGTCTCGGGCGAGTGTCTGGTCGTAGCGCAACTGCTTCGGCGGACTCGAGAGGACTTCATAGGCCTCGGCGAGCTGCGAGAGTATCTGCTCGAGTTCCGGCTGCAAGTCAGCGAGTCCGCCGCCCAAGTGATGGTCCGGATGGTACTTCTTGGCGAGCGCGTAATAGGATTTCTTGATTGCGGACGGCGTCGCGCCTTTCGAAACTTCGAGCGCTTCGTAATGCGTCGCTCCGTCGAGCGATGCGAGTCTCTGTGCGACATCTTCTCGAATCGCCTCCGACTCGTCCTTCGGCGCTGCTTTGTCCTCGAGCTCCTGCCGGGGCTCTGGTTTGGCGGCGGCCTCGACTCGTTTGCTCCGTGTCGTCGTTTTCGACTTCGGTTCCTCGACGCGAAGGATACCGGCCGAGATGAGGCCGTAGGCGCAGCGCAGCGTGCCCTCTTCGCCGAGCGGCGAGATCGCGGCGAGGTCCGCGACCGACGTCCTTCCATCGACGCGAGAGAGAACGAATCCTTCCGATGACGTGAGCCGCACATTGCCGTCGTCCAGAAGCGAGGTCTCGTTGGGAAGCAAGATAGAGTCCATGTTCCCGATGGCTTTGCGAATCGCCGTGTCGCTCGCCATTTTTCGTACGCCTTCGAGGAGGATCGCGTCGGTTGAAAGCTTTAGCGCGATGCCGTCCTCGACCGGGTTGTCGATGGTCTCGAAACCGTACTGACCCGTCTCCCAAGCGAATATGGAGTAGATGATTTGCTGGATCTGCTCGTTGACGAGCGCGTCCACCGTCTCCGCATCGAGGCTTCCGAGCGCGACGAGGGTCATCCCCAACCGGCGACGCGTCTGCTTCATCATGACGGCGTCGCGCTCGTAGGTCGTTGTGTCGATGTTACCGCCGCGGATCAGAAACTGCCCCAGCCGCTCCGAATCGGAATCGGAGTTCGCGAAGACGATCGCGCCGTCGCGGAAGTAGAGGCGTTTCGAGATATTGTCTTTCTGGAGGTGAAGAATGCCGGTTGCTTCGCGCGCGGTGCGCCGACGCATCTCGTCGGCAAGCGCAGCATCCTCGAATTGATCGAGGCGGACCTGTTTGATGGCGACATGGCGGTCGAGCATCGTGTCGACAGCGCGATAGACGACGCCATGGGCCCCAGCGCCGAGCTTTGCGACGATCTCGTAGCGATCGCCGTAGGCCTCGGTGAGAGCGCCATGAAGTTGTTCGGATCCGGGTAGTTGTGTTTGATTCAAGGCCATTCCATCGAGCGTTCGGTCTCTTGTCGAAACGTTTTGGGGAACGGCCTGTCCGGGGGAGACTCCTAGCCGGGGAGGTACTGTGACACAAACGGGCCCGTCAGTCTGTGATTTGAACCGTCGGATTTACCCCACAGAAATAAGAACGTGTAAGTCTCGCTATTGAAATAACTTATCCAATGCGCACGACGTTGCTACACCAATAACGATACCTGCTGGGTTGGTCATCCGGGTCCTGCGCATCCTGGCGACGCGCTGCGGCATCAGGCGACGACCCTTTCGATGGTGGCCGTGATCGGACCCTTGGACACTCGAAACTGCACCGCGATCTTGTCGGCGAGGCTTTGTTGATGGGTGACGAGGCCGACGATGCGTCCTTTCGCCCCGAGGTCTTCGATGGCCGTGGCCACGATCTCGAGCGTGTCGTTGTCGAGCGTTCCGAAACCCTCGTCGAGAAAGAGCGACTCCGGACGTGCTGAGCCTTCCGCTGCGAGATCGGCCGTTTGCTCCGCAAGCGTGAGCGCGAGGGCGAGTGAGGCCAGAAACGTTTCGCCTCCGGATAGCGTCCGCGCCGAGCGGCGCTCGTCGGCGTTGCGGTGGTCGACGACCTCGAAGTTGAGCTTGTTGTCGTACTCGAAAGAATATTGACCGCTCGAAAGCTCGTTCAGAATGCCCGTGGCGCCGGTGACGAGTCGGCGAAACGCTTCTTCGAGAAGCCAACGCTCGAAGCCCGTCGATTTGAGATGCTGGCCGAGCGCTCCCGCGACCGAAGCGGCCTCGCGCTCGGATTTGACCTGGGTCTCGAGCGTCTTCACGCGCTCGAGGGTCTCTGCGATGCGCTTCGCTTCTTGCTGGGCTGCCGCGAGCTCGGAGACGACGCCGTCGCGCGGCCGGTCAGCGGAGACGTCCACGTCGAGCTCAGCGCCTCGCTCGGCGAGCGCATCGAAGACCTTCTTGCGCTCGGCGAGAGCACCTTCCGCCTCTTTCTGAGCTTCGGCCGCGAGCGAGCGCTTTCCGGGAGAGTCGTCTCGTGCCCAAGCCGAAAGCTTCGACCAGGCCTCGCTGAGGTTTTCACGATCGGTGCGCGGTGGGCCGAGCGTCGCGAGCCCATCGCGGGCTTTTTCGAATGCCTTCCATGCGCGGCTTTCCTCGTCGGCGAAACGATCGAGGTTTGCGTGAGCTTTCGCCTCGGCCTTCTGTGCAGCGCGCGCTCTCTCGGTCTCCTTCAAAAGGCTCTCTTCGGCATCCTCGATCGCTTTCAATGACGCTTGGAGCTCGGTCCTCGTCGCTGTTTTAGCGAGCTCCTTCTCGAGCATCGCCACTGCCTCGCCGAGTGCTTGAAGCTTCTCTTCCGAGCGCGCGCCCTTTCGTTCAGCGTCTCGAAGCGCTTTTTCGGAGGCGCGGTATGTTTCGTCCGTCGTCTCGACGTTGAGCTCTGCATTCGAAAGCACCGGAGGCATCATGAGCGCGGGTTCGGCCTCCAGGATCCGTTGGCACACGGGGCAGGCTTCACCCTTCTCGAGGTGCGCCGCGAGATCGTGGGCCGCGAGATCGCGCCGTGCTTGCTCGAGGGCGGCGCGTGCTTTCGCGAGCGACGACGCGTGCCCGGTATGGACGCGCACCTTTTTTTCGAGGTCTTTTCCCAGACCGGCGGCCTCCGTCACTGATTTCTGAAGCGCGGCGCTGTTCTCGGCGTGCTCATCATGCAGGTGCAGGTCCCCTCGCACCGCGGCTGCTTCGGGAAGACTAGAGAGCGCCGTCTCCGTCGCGGCCAACGCGTCATCCGCCTTCGTCCGCTCTATGCGCGCGCGCTCGTGCTTGGCATGCGCTTCGTCGAGCTTTGCCGCGAGGTCGGCGACGCCGCGCGGAACGCGAAGTGTTTCGAGAAGCTCCGCCTGCACCTCGAGTTTTCTGGCGTCGTCTTCTTTCGCTTGGGAGACCTTGTCGAGATGCGCGAGCGCGGGCTCGGCCTTCTCGATCGCGCTCTTGAGCGCGTCGAGATGGCGCACGCGCCGTTCAGCCGCTTTCCTGGAACCTCGAGTAGTTCCTTGGATTTGACTGAGCTCTTCTTGATATAGCTGACTCCGCTGGCGAGACGTGGCCGCGCGCGTGCGGGCGAGAGTTCCCATCTTCTCGTAGATGTCGACGCCGAGAAGCTTCGTGAGAAGATCTTGCCGCTGCGCAGGTTTCTCGTGAAGAAAGCGCGCGAAGTCGCCTTGGGGCAGCACGACACACGTCGTGAACTGCTCGAAGTTGAGACCGAGAAGCTGGCCTACCTTGCGTGTCATCTCGTCTGCGCTACCAGCGAGGAGGCGGCCTTTGGACTCGAGCCGCGCTTCTTTCGTGGTAGCGCCGCTCGAGGTGTTTTCCGGACCACGCGAACGGCCGTGTAGAGGCTATCCTCGACCGCGAAGTCGAAGCGCACTTTGGCTTCGACCTTTCCTTGGCTTATCACGGGATGAACGAGGTTCGGGTTTGCATAGCGCGAGACGCTTCCGTAGAGCGCAAAGGTGATGGCGTCGATGATGCTCGACTTGCCGGAGCCGGTGGGTCCGGTCAGAACGAAGAGATCCGCGCCCGCGAAATCGACCGCCGTGAACTCGCGATAGGCGGTGAAGCCTTCGAGCTCGAGCTTAATCGGGCGCATAGACTTCCTCCAGCAGTTCGTTGAAGAGCGTCGTGAGGCGCGGATCGGTTGCGCCGCGTTCGACTAGATACTCGCTGAAGAGCTCACGAGGAGAGCGGCCGATCCGCTGCGGCGTTGGAGCGTCGTCCTTCGAGCCGGAACGGTGTCCGGCGAGCTGAACGTCGACGGCGTTCGGGAGCATCTCGCGCACTTCGTCCGCAAGGCCGGCGGCGGGCGGTGCGTCGATTTCCACACGGAGGTAGTCGTCACCCGCTTCGGAGACCAGTTCGATGAGACGTTCCAGCGTCGTCTTGACGAATCGCAGGCGCCGGCCCGAGACGAGCGGCACGCATTCGACCGTCGCCGGCGTTCGCGGCTCGGCCTCGATGATGTTGACGCTCTTCGCGTCGCGGGTCTCTCCAAAGTCGAGCTGCAGAGGTGAGCCGGAATACCAAATCGGGCAAGCTCCTGGGAGTTTTTGCGCGCGGTGAAGATGACCGAGGGCTGCATAGTGAAGCGTCGCCGGAAAGGCAGTCGTGGGAACGGTGTACTCGAAGACGGTATGCGCTTGGCGCTCGCCGCCGCCCATGACGCCGCCACGCACCATCGCGTGAGCGAGCAAGATGTTGACGGTCTGAGGCGGTGCTTCGTCGGCGCAAAGCGACTGGATGATTCGGTGCGCCCGCTCCGCATAGGAGCTGACATGCTCGAGGGCGTCTTTCATCATGAGGTCCTCGGCTTTGACGATGAGACGTTGCGAAAGAAAGGGCAAAAGGGCGATGCGCGCGTCACCGACTCGGGTCTGAAGTGTGAGGACACCGCCTTCACCGGGCCGCGCAATCGAAGGGAGCACGCGGATGTTCGTGAGCCGCATCAGCGGTTCGACGGCGGCGAGACGTCTCGGATTGTCGTGGTTTCCGCTGATGACGACGACCCACTCGCTCGCATGGGCGAGGTCCAAAAGGCCGCGATAGACGATTTCTTCGGATTCCGAAGTGGGAGAGGCGGTGTCGAACAAATCGCCGGCGACGAGAACGATGTCCACTTTCCGCTCCTTCGCGATCGTCACCATCTCCTCGAGCACGGCTCGATGCTCATCGGCCCGGCTTCGTCCTCGAAGGGTCTTGCCGACGTGCCAGTCACCCGTGTGAAGAAAGCGCATCCGGTTCTAGGTCAGCCCCCGAATGGGCCGTCCCCGCCGTTTGTGCGCGTCTTCTGCGGGCTGTGGATCACGAGCGGAACGGGAAGCTCACGTTGCAGGAACGGTCCTTCGGATGCGGCCACCCAGAGCTCGAGGGGTGGTGCGTCCTCGGTCTCATTGACCCGGCCGACGATCGGTTGGGGATGCGTCACGTTCGCTGTCAGTATACTCGTCGAGGCCGTCGGGCTCTACGGTATCGTTTCCTACCTCGTTTCCCAGCGCACGCGCGAGATCGGGCTTCGCATGGCGCTCGGCGCCCAGGCGCACGATGTCGTCCGCCTCGTTCTCTCACAGGGGATCCACCCCACCCTTCTCGGGATGGGATGCGGCGTCGTGGGAGCCTATTTTGGATCCCGTCTCCTCCAATCAATGCTTTAAACTTCCGACGCAAGATGCTCGAGTTCGAGATCCTTCAACCCTTGGACGCGCGTCGGCGTGTGGGCGTGCAAAGACCCGCACGTCTCTACAAATTTTCCGCGACAGAGTTCGAAAAGTTGCCCGGACGCGGCATGGTCTTTCCGTTTTGAATCTAGCGCACTTTGCGGGAACCCAAGTAATATTTGCTTCTCACGGAGACACGGCTTTTGCTAGAGTTACAGGCGCCGCCGGCCCGTTCGGACAGGTATTTCGACGCTAGGGCTCGCAGTGGGGGAAGGACGCTCAAGTGATTATTGATAAACTCGCAGCCGAGAGCGAGTGGATCCGAAACTTCTGCAATCGGTCCCGTGTCGTTCAAGCTCCCTTCGCCGTGTTTCCACCTCAAGAGAGCAACCTCGCGGTCAAAACGTCACTCGTCCCGCGCGATGGGCGCATGATCAGCGGTCGATTCGCGAAGCCTCCGTTCGATAGCATCGTTGTTTTCGGCAATGGCGATGAAGGCCGAGAGCAGGGAGCGCTCTTCGTCGGCGCCTCGGACATCGTCCACGCTCCCGTTTCCGTGCGTGATTGGGCGCCTGTTGGCACGACGCATGTGCTCCTCGTGACGGCTGCCGGCCTGTCGACGAGCTTCGAGTGTCTCGCTTCCTATCGCTTCCTTGCGCTTTGCGGTGAGTACTTTGCCTCGCCGCCCGCTATGCCGCTCGCCAAAGAGCTGTCGAGCCAAGCTTTCGTTGAGGTCAACGGGTTCGAGCCCGAGCACGCGGGCGCTGTCATCCAACTTCCTGAAGATGACTGGCAAAATTTCGTTCAGCATCAAGTGGGCACCTTGGCCGCGCTTTTTGCGCTGATGAGCTGCAAGAACGTCATACGCAGCAGCGTCGTTCCCGATCGCAGACAACAGCGGTCGCGGGCGAGATCGGGCAAGCTACCTCTCTTCAACTTTTCGACCTTGAAAGTGAAACCCATGGGTGGCAATCACCGTGACGGCAACCAGACAGGGGAAATTCACTGGGTGAAGGGTCATTTCAAGGAATACACAAAGGAGCGCCCGCTCTTTGGCAAGATCGCCGGCCTCTTTTGGTGGGAGACGCATCTTGCTGGTGCCCGCCGTGAAATCGAGGCACAACCGGCCCACCCCGTTTTGATCGACTCGGTCTAGTCTTCTAGACAAACGGGTCGAAGACGGCTCGCTCGTCGCGTCCTACTGAGCGCCGCTCTCGAGGACGTGCTCGACGACTTGCTCAAGCGCGGCGTTCCGGTAATCGGCGAGTTTCTTCCCGTTGATGAAGAGCGTTGGCGTTCCCCTGACGCCCAGGTCGCGGCCGAGCGCGATGTCTTCTTTGACGTTCGCGAGCGGCGCCTGTGCGCTCACGCATGCGTTGAGCGCGTCGATGGCGACATCGAGCTCCATGGGCACGCGATTGAGATCTTGGATGGTCATTCTCCTCACATCGAACAAGGCGTCGTGCACTTCCCAGAATAGCTCCTCGCGCTGGCGTCCCGCGCAGCGCGCGGTGAACGCCGCCTGGCACGCGAGAGCGTGGAGCTGTTGCTCCATGCGCTCGTTACACGCGATGTCGAGTGGGAAGTTCTTGAACACGATCCGCACTTCACCTTCGTGGTCCTTCAAGATCTGCGCAACGGCCTCGGCGGCATCCGCACAATAGGGGCACTGAAAATCGCTGAACGCCACGATCGTTACCGCTGCGTCCTCGGCTCCGAGACGGTAATCGCGCGCAGGGTCGATCGGGATGTCGTGGCGCTCCTGGCGTTCCCAGCGCTCGACGACGCTCGCCGAAGGGTTCTCTGTGCCAGGTTGGTTCTCCGCGCGAGGAAGATAGTGGCAGACGACGGCGAGCAGCAACAGGGCGCCGAGCCCGGCAAAGGGCAGCACCGTCAGTATGAACGGCTCTTCCTCGGACGTTTGGCTAGAGTCTTTTGGCCAGCTCATGACGCTCGCGTAGCACGGAATCGACCCCATTATAGAATTACTCGGCAGGATTTGCGTTGACCGCGCAAATGTTTGATGCAACCAAAAAGCATGGCCACAGAGGCACAGCGCGGGGGCGCCGCAACCAATAGAGGGAGAGCGGCACCCCGCCGCGAGCGGTCAGCTTTCAGCGGTCAGCTCATGGTGTGATTCTATCCCTGGCGCTTGTGGATTCCGAAGCGATGAGCGTAACATCAGGCGCATGTCCAGAATCATGCTACTCGCCGTCATAGGTTACATGGGAGCCTGCCTTTCTCCGCCAGCATATGCGGCTTCCGAGAACGTCTACGCGATCGAAGCTGCGCACGTCTTCGACGGCGAGACGCTGCATGCGGGATGGACCGTCGTCGTGCGCGGCGAACGGATCGAGGCGGCCGGCCCAACGGTGATGGTCACCGTGCCGAGTGACGCTGAGCGCGTCGCACTCGCTGGCGCGACACTCCTACCCGGACTTATCGAAGCGCACTCGCACGTCCTCTTACACCCTTATGACGAAGCGTCGTGGAACGATCAGGTCTTGCGCGAGTCGCACGCGCTTCGTGTGGCGCGGGCGACGAATCACGTGCGCGATTCACTCCTCGCGGGCTTCACGACGCTCCGAGACCTGGGGAGCGAAGGCGCCGGCTATGCAGATGTCGGCGTGCGCGACGCCATCGACCAAGGCATCATTCCTGGTCCGCGCTTGCTCGTCGCGGGGCGCGCCATCGTCGCCACAGGAAGCTACGGCCCCAAGGGGTTTGACCCCGATTGGGACGTACCGCTCGGCGCGGAGCCTGCGGACGGCGTCGACGATCTCATCCGCGTCGTGCGCGATCAGATCGGAAAAGGCGCGGACTTCATCAAAGTCTATGCGGATTATCGTTGGGGACCCCGCGGCGAAGCTAGAGCGACATTTTCCGTTGAGGAGCTGACCCGCATCGTCGAGGCGGCCAAGAGCAGCGGACGTGTCACCGTGACCCACGCGGGAACGGCCGAAGGCATGAGGCGCGCCGCCCTCGCGGGTGTCGTGAGCATCGAGCACGGGAACCAGGGGACGCGAGAGGTCTTCGACCTAATGACGGAGCGCGGCGTCGCGCTTTGTCCAACGCTCGCTGCCGGTGACGCCATCACGCAATATGGCGGCTGGAAGAAAGGCGAAGATCCCGAGCCCGAGCGCATCCGAGCGACGCGCGTGTCGTTCAAAGCAGCCCTCGATGCGGGCGTGACCATTTGTAGTGGGAGCGATGTCGGCGTCTTCCCCCACGGTGACAACGTGCGTGAGCTCGAGCTCATGGTCGATTACGGCATGACGGCTGAGGCCGCGCTCGAGTCCGCGACCTCCGTTAACGCGCGCGTGCTCCAGATGGAAGATGAGATTGGCCGCATCCGCCCAGGCCTCTTTGCGGACTTGGTGGCGGTCGAGGGCAACCCGACCGAAGACATCTCCGCTCTGCGAAACGTGCGCTTCGTGATGAAAGGCGGCGAGATCTACCGCGAGCCTTGAACGCTCAGCGGGTTCGAGCATTATCCGCCTTTTCTGGACGCTTGGCGTTGGCGAGCGCTAGCGAGTCCCATGCGCTCGATGCGTGACGCGAGCGTCGTTGGTTTGAGTCCGAGCAGCGCCGCCGCTCCGTTCGGGCCGTAGATCCGTCCGTGGGCCCGGCGAAGGGCGCCCTCTAGGTTGGCCGCCACGCGTCGCTGCATTTCGGCGTCCGGAACCACGTCCAGCTCTGCCTCTGCATGGGCAACGGGCGTCTGCTCGGGTATAGCGTCGATCGGCAGGTCGAAGTGAAGCTCGCCTCCGCGCGCGGTGATGGCCGCCCGCTCCACAACATTCTGAAGCTCCCTCACGTTTCCCGGCCAGGCGTAGGCTCGTAGTTGCTGGATAGCAAACGGAGCGAGCTCGGGGGCCTGTCGACCCAGCTTGCGTGCTGTGAGCTGGAGATAGTACTTCGCGAGGACGGGAACGTCCCCACTGCGGTCGCGGAGCCGCGGAACCTCGATCGGGAACACGTTGAGTCTGTAGAAGAGATCTTGCCGGAAGCGTCCCTCGACTACCTCCTTCTTCAGGTCACGGTTCGTCGCGGCGATCACGCGGACGTCCACCTTGCGCGTCCTCTCCTCGCCAATCCTTTCGTACTCACCTTCCTGGAGGACACGGAGGAGCTTCGCTTGCATGTCGAGAGGGATCTCGCCGACCTCGTCTAGGAACAGTGTCCCCTCGTGAGCTAGCTCGAACCGGCCGGCCCGGTCTCTCACGGCTCCGGTGAAAGCTCCCCTCACGTGACCGAAGAACTCGCTTTCAAAGAGCTCCCTTGGGACGGAGGCGCAGTTCACTTTGATCAATGGCTTATCCTTCCGGCCGCTATGCGCGTGCACGGCGCGCGCGACGAGCTCTTTCCCCGTTCCGGTCTCGCCATAAACAACGACGTTCGCATCCGTCGGCCCCACCGTCGCCGCAGCCTCGAGCACTTTTCGGAGAGCGGGAGAAGTACCGACGATCTCGTCGAAGTTGTGCTCCGTCCGGATCTCCTCTCGGAGGTAAACGTTCTCCGCGTGGAGTCGTTCTTTCAACGCCGCTACTTCCGCAAGAGCTCTACGTAGCTCCTCTTCCGTCTCCTGCCTAACCGCGACTTCGTTCTGAAGCTCCTCGTGCGCGACCCGCAAGGCTTCCTCGGTCTTCTTCAGCTCCGTGATTTCCTGGCCGTAGCCGAGGACGTGGGTCACCTCGCCGGTCTCGTCGAGCACCGGGCTGAACGTGCGCACGTAGTAGCGGCGCTTCTTACTTTTGTCGACCCAAAGCTCTTCGAAGGAAATGGTCCGATGGGTGTCGACCACGGTTTCGATGACCTGCTGACGCCGATCCGCGATGGCCATGGGATGCCCTCTCTTTCGGCACCAATCGTGATGCGTTTTTCCCAAAACCCACTCGCGGGTAACAGGATCCCGGATTCCGGAGGGCGTGTTGAATAGGAACCTTCCCGCTCGGTCAAAGACGCCGAGCTCGGCCGGAAGGTTGTCGAGGAGCCGACGGTACTGCTCGAGCTCATCGATCAAATGGCGGTTGCTCTCCTTCTCGCTCATGGTCGCCTCCGCTTCCTCCGAAGAATGACGCATTTCCGCGGTGTTTCGCAACTCAATATCGTGATCACGAAAATGCGTTGTTGAGCCCTGAGCAGCGAATCAGCCCAAACTGTTGATCTACATCAACTTGACTCGATGTGCCGGTATGGCACAGGAGGTGCAATACGGGAGATCGAAAGCAACGAGCCGTTTAATAAGGAGATGGAAAAATGACCGAGAAAAGGACAACTATGGACGAACTAGAGAACACCCTACAAATGAAGGCTGCGGTGATGCGTGGCTTTGGAGACTTCGATGTTCTCCGCTTCGAGGAAGTCGAGATCCCACGACCTGGACCGGGCGAGGTACTCGTCAAGATTCTCGCCGCGGGAGTCAACCGCTTGGATCACTATCTGAGGGAAGGCTCGCTCACGCGGGATATTCCCCTCCCGCAGATCCCGGGTAGCGACGCATCGGGCGAGGTGGCTGCGCTCGGTGACAAGGCTCCGGGTTCGAGATCGGTGAGCGAGTCGTCCCAGTGGCGGGCTTTCCGCAGAAAGAGGAGGATTACGAGATCTACCCGGCTAGCTGGGCACCCAGCTTTCAACTTCCGGGCCTCGGGATTCCCGGTACCTATGCCCAATACATCGTGGTACCGGCTCGCTTTCTCGTCAAAGACGAGACCGGACTCTCCCCTAGCGAGGTGGCGACGCTACCCGTAGCCCTAGCGACGGTCGTGCGTGCCGTCAAAGAAGTGGGCGAGGTTGGGGAGGGCGACCACGTGCTCGTTCACTCGGGCGCTTCAGGCTCGGGCAGCATTCAAATTCAAGTGGCCAAGACCTTGGGCGCTAAAGTCGCCACGACGATCCGCAACGAGTCCAAACGCGCTCTAGCGGAGCGCGCAGGCGCCGACTTGGTGATCAACATGAGAACCGAGGACTTCGTCGCGCGGGTGAAAGAGTGGACGGATGGTCGCGGTGCGGACGTCGTCATCGACAACCTGGGAGGGGACGTTCTCGCGAAGAGCATCGACGCTGCACGAGGCCATGGCGTGATCGTCGCCTTCGGTTTCACCGCGGGCACCGAATCGACGTTCGACGTGCGCAACTTCTTCTTCGGCCAGAAGCAGCTACGGGGCTCGATGGCGAGCGATCCGAAAGATCTCGTGTGGGGCCTCGAACAAGTAAAGGCCGGCAAGATCCAGCCTCTCCTCGACCGAACCCTGCCTCTGAAAGAAGCCGCGCAGGCGCACCGCCTCATCGCCCAAAACGACGTGAGCGGCAAAGTCGTCCTTCTGCCGTGGGCCGCGTAACGAGCATTCCGGGGTAGCCGCCCCAGGGCTACCCCGCCGCTCTATTTTACCGGGAGCTTCGAACGCTCAGCGAGATATTCATCGTCGCTGGAGCGAGCGCGCGCAGCGAGGCGGCGCCGAGCGCCTTCGGCACTTCACCTTCGACCCGCAGCTGAACCACCGCGTCCGGCGGTAGCGAGGCCAACCGCGCGCGCAGCCAAACATCGAGGTCGTCGCGTGCGAGCTCGCGCGCGGCGAGACGGACCTGCGCCATCGGGCGCGCGGGCAGCTCGTGAAAGCGCCACCCTTGGAGGCGGCCGTCGTGACGGACAGCTAACGTCAGATAGCCCTTGCGCTCGTTCTTCTCGACGAAAGACGTACGCTCGACCGAGCCCGGATAGAGGACCGGAGCGTGGAGCGGCTGGCCGTTCAAGTGTCGGGTCAGCACTTGTGCGCGGTGGATGTGCCCGGAGAGCACGGCCGTGATGCCGGGTGGAATGTCCGCCGTGCGGACGACGTCTTCGCCTTCGGTGAAGGTGTGGCGGTGAACGCGGGCGCCTTGGACCGCGTGGTGGATCAGAAGCAAGGTAGCATCCGCGCGCGCGTTGCGCCAAGCCGTGCTCTCGACCACGCGCGGGAAGCTTTGACCCACGCTCCGCTCGTAAGGAAACCCCGCGAGCGCGAGGCGAAAGCTCTTGCGCGCATGCACGTAGGTCTTGGGTCGATCGAACAGGAACACGTTCTCGTGTTGAGCGAGGAGGCCGAACGGGATGCGCGAGCGCTCGTGATTGCCGGGAACGACGTAGACGGGGATCCCGAGCGCCGCGATCTCCTTGAGCGGAGCGAAAGCGCGATGGACGAGCTCCGCGGGCACGCGGCTTCGGTAGAGGATGTCGCCGCCGTGGATCACGAGGTCGACTTCGCGGCGCCGCGCGGGCTCGAGCGCGCGGTTGAAGTTGTCGAAGAAGTCCGGCCGCCGCCGCCGCCGCGCGATGCGCGGTTTTCTGGGAAGATCGAAATCAAGATGGGTATCAGAGACGAAGAGGATTCGCGTCAGATCCATCGCAGCATCGTCCGCAGCTTGGCTCGGTCGAGTGGCGCTTGCGCCGAAACGTAAAGCTCGACGCGGCGATCGTCTTTTACGAGCGCGCGGAGCTCCCGAGTGAGCACGCTTAGCCGGTCATAGGTCGCGAGGTCGAAGCTGCTGCGGCGCTCGGCGAAGGGCTTTCGATAACCCCCGCGGGGCGGGTACGGCGTCTCCTTCGGCGAGCTCGACGCGTCGATGGACGCGACCGTTCTCGAAAGCGAGCGCGGTCTCGCTCCAAACGAGCGTCGATTCCGACAAGAGGCAGAGCCAATGGGCTCGCTGCACCCAGTGTGAGGCGCGCAGCACGATCTCATCGAGCCGTGCGGCGACGCTTGCAGGTGACCATCGCTCGGCACCGACGTCATATTGCATCTTCAGTTGAAACTCTTCTTCGGCGTCGTCTTCAGAATCCTCTAGCTGTTCCCGCCAGAGGCGTGCACCTCTCGCGAGGCGGCTCTCTGCGCCGAGCGTTTCGGCATAGAGCGCGCGCCCCGTTCGGAAGGTGGCCTCTGTCGGTGCGTAGGACTCGGCGACGGCCAAGGCGGCGTCGGGTGAGAGCTCGGCGTTGAGAGAAATCGCGGTCCAGAGGTCCCCCGCGGGAAGCGGTCCGATAGGGTGGTCGCGGTCCGGCTCGTCAATGAAGTCGCTCAGAGCGCGGTTCGCAAAAACGAGAGCGCGGTCGCGGGTGTGAAGCGCCTTGTTGTAAGGAGGCGAGAGCTTTTTGATCGCGTCGGATTCCTTGAGGGCCGCTTCGAGCGGCGAGCCGGTCACGGTGAAAGTGAGCTCGCGCGCTTGGGTCAACATCTCGAGTATGTGCTCGGCGTGGCTCGAGCTCTTCTGAAAATAGCTCGAGACGCGTTGTCTCAGCGACGTCGCCTTGCCGACATAGAGGACGCCGCCTCCCGCCCGGAGCATGGTGTAAACACCCGGCTGATCGGGAAGGTGCTCTCTCGCTTTGGCGGGCATCGGGTAGAGCGTCGATAGCCGTGGGCTGGTCGTGCGAGGCGGACGGGACTCGAGCCACGCGTCGAGCTCTTCGAGCGTGTGGATGTTCTCCTTGATATCGAGAAGCTCGACGACCGCTGCCCATACCGCGGCCGTCGCCTCGACATGATGCGAAGAGCGCCGCAACTCGGACACAGGGTGGCCTAAATAGCCCGCCAGCGCGCGGAGCCCGCGACGGGGGAGATCGGGAAGCAATCGCCGCGCGACGGCGTGGGTGCACACGATGCGAAAAGGGAAGGGGCATGACGGCCCCGTCTGCGCGTGAAGCCGGCGGAGATGACGCTCTTCGAATCGCGAAAAGTGGATGACCGCGGGGCAACGCCCAGTGGTGGTGTCGTTGTCGAGGACGCGCGACCACGCCGCCTTGGGTGTCGCGCCGAGCACGAGGGCGTCATGGTGAAGCCCAGTGATGCGCTGCACCCGCTTGGGGACGCTAGCGCCGTCCGGGAGCCGCAGAAGCGTTGATTCCACGGACGAGGTTCGTCTGGACGCACGCACGGCGCTCCAGCCGATCTCGAGCAAATGGCCTTTCGACGGATCGGCGGAGGTTGCCTGGCAGTCGAGTGCGAGAACGTCGAGCTCGTCGAGGCAAGTGTTTATTAGGTGAACATCATACAGGAACGAGCGAGCTCCGCCAAAAGTGGGTGAGCGCCGTGCGCAGCGCTTGCTCGTCACCGACGAAGGTGGGCTCCCACTCGGGCGGCAGAAGGGCCCGGTAGCGCGCTTGCGCAAAGCGCTCGTCCACGAGGAGCACTGCGCCCCGGTCCGTCTCGGAGCGGATCACGCGGCCTGCAGCCTGCAGCACACGGTTCATGCCGGGAAACATGTAAGCGTAGTCGAAACCGGCTCCGCGCTCACGCTCGAAGTGATTTTTGATGTGGTCTCTTTCGGGAGAGAGCCCCGGAAGCCCGACTCCGATGACCGCCGCTCCCGTGAGCCGCTCCCCGACGAGATCGATCCCTTCGCCGAAGAACCCGCCCATGACGGCGAGCCCCACGAGCGTTCTCTCGTTGGATTCCGAAAAGCGATCGAGAAATGCGCTCCGCTCGTGCTCCTCCATCGCGCCGTGTTGGACAACGAGCTCGACCTCCGCTGCGATCGCCGCGAGAGCTTCTTGAACGGCTGCCATGTACTGGTAGGTAAGGAAAGTACAGAAGATAGTTTCCACGCTTCATGCTCACGAAGGTCGCAAGAAGTCGGGCGAGCGATTCCCGCGTCGCGTCGCGACGTCTGTAGGTCGTCGCTATGCGTTCGGCGATCAGAATGGAAAGGTTCTCTTTGGGAAAGGGTGACGGGAGAACGTAGCATTGTGCGTCATTCTTAGGCTTAGGCCCAAGCCCAAGCCCAGGGCCTGCGCCGCAGCCGATGGTCGTCCGATGATATTCCATGGGCGTTAGCGTCGCCGAGAAAAAGATCGTGGACTGCGCGTGAGCGAGCCGCTCGGCGATGTGCGCGGACGGGTCCATGCAAAAGAGCTTCAACCGCAGGTCGCGCTTCGTCGCTTCGTAGCATGCCACGTAGCGCGCGTCGTACCTTTCGAGCACGCGCGCAAAACGCCACACATCGAAGTAGAGATCGACGAGCGCCGGTCCGGCTTGGCCCGCTCTGAGTAAGGTCTCGGCTCGTCGCAGGAAGTTTTTCAAGTGCGGCACGAGCGTTTCCGGCGGCTCGGCCTTCGCCCAGGAACGCTCGTCCTCCGCATGCTCCTTTCGCGCATCGAGGAACCACTTGTTGATCGCGCTCAGGCTATGATGAAGGGTGCCTTTGCCCGTCTGGCGGCGCAGTGCCAGCACGTCTCGTTTGGACAGCTCAGCGGAGTACATGTCGCGAGCCCGATCGACGAGGTTATGCGCTTCGTCAACGAGGAAGATATGAGCGCCACCGTCATTGTCGAAAAAGCACCTCAGATAGGCGCGCGGGTCGAAGACGTAGTTGTAGTCGCAGATGATGAGATCGGCATAGAGGGAGAGCTCGAGCGAGAGCTCGAAAGGGCAGACGCAGTGCTCGCGAGCGACCGTTTCGATCGTCTTGCGCGAGAAATCGTCTCGGCGATCGAGGGTCAGAACAGCATCCTCGATGCGATCGTAGAAGCCGCGCGCGAAGCTGCACTCTTCGCCGGTACATGCTTTGTCCGTATTGAAGCAAATCTTCTCTTTGGCCGTGAGCGTAACGGATTTGAGCCGGAGGCCGCCGCCCCGGAGCTGATTAATCGCTTTCTCGGCTATGGCCCTCCCCGTCGTGCGCGCGGTGAGGTAGAAGATCTTCTCCGCGCTTACGGAGCAACAAGAGGCTTGGGCCCACGAGCACGGCTTCAAAGAAGTCGTGCTCAAGACGAAGAACAAGTTCTACGGCATGCGGGGCACGCTGACGCATCTCAACTTCGACGTCGTGAAGTACGAGCGAAACGAGCTCGACAATCGCGACTCGAAAGTGTATCTGAGCAAGCGCATCGGACCGGAAGTACTCCAGACACATCAGAGCACGCGCAATTTGGTGCAGGCGCTCTAGCGATCAGCATTCAGCGATCAGCATTCAGCATTCGGCATTCAGGTTTGCGTTTCAGTTTTCTCGAGGTCGCGGCCCTGGATCCCTAGCTCTTCCGCGTGGGGTTTCAACGCGTCGATGACGAACTGGATGTGCTCGCCCAGGTCGACCTCGAGTAGCTCCACTCCGGCGTGTATCTCGGCGCGCTCGACTTTGGCAGCAAAGGCTTTGTCTTTGAGCTTTTTCTTCACGCTCTTGGGCAAAAGCGTCGAGACGCCTTCCGGCCGAACGAGACAACAGGCGACGATGAAGCCAGTCAGCTCGTCGCAGGCGAGAAGCGCCTTGTCCAGCCGGCTTTCATAGGGAACGTTCCATTTCGTGTAGTGTGCGGAGATGGCGTAGGCGAGATCTTCCTCACCGCGCTCCCGCAGCCAGCCGACGATGCGGTTCGGATGCTCCTCGGGCCATTTTTCGTAGTCGGCGTCGTGCAGCATGCCCGTGACTCCCCACGCTTCTTCGTCGGCCGCGCCCTCGCCATATTGGTGCGCGCCGCGACGCATGACGAGCTCCACCGCCCGGGCGTGTTTGCGCAGCGACGCCGTCTCCGTCCATTCGCTCAAGTGGGCCCAAGCCGCGTCTCGCGTCAGTTCCATGCTTTATTCTCCTTCGGGTTCAGTCTACCCGTGTCTTGTTAGTGACACGGACGCGCGGGGGACCCTGGTTTTCCGACGTCGCCACGCGCGCCGCACCATGAATAGGATCGAAAAATGCCGTTATGCGCGATCGCCAACAGCCGGCCGCCGGTTCTGTCCTCGTAACTCTGCATCCAGTTCCAGAGGTCTACCGGGTCTGGACTTCCGGCCGGCGGAAGGGTCGTGTACGGCTCCATCATGCGCGCGCGGGTCTCGTCGTCGCGATAGATGACGACCCGGTGCAGGTTGTAGCCGCCGTCGGTGGACGTCCACTCGTAGCCGATGAAGGCCGTGAATATGCCAGGATCGTTATAGGCCTCGGCCGCGTCGATCGTCTCTTCCCAAGCCGAGCGATAGGCATCGGTACCCGGAAGCGCGGCGAGCGCTTCAGGGAATTTGTTCCCGGTGAGGGCTTGAATGATCTCGACGGCGGCCGCGACACCGCTCTGACCACCCTCCTGGATCATGTCGTACCAGCGACGCCCAGTCGGGTCTGCGAGCATGGACGGCTCGCCGCTATTCAGTCGGGGGAAAAAGCCCATGTTGTCCGAGTGGTCGGCGACCACCAGGAAGTCTAGCGGGCGACTGAGCTTGGCCTGCAGACCCGTTGACGAGGTCACCTCTTCGCCCCGCGCGAACCGGTACGCGTCGACCGGCTTCAGCCTCGCGCCAAACGCGCCGGCGTCCATGGACATTCCGGTGTGTTGGTGAGTGTCACCCCAGAACACCTCAGTCGGGAAGTTGCGTCCCGCGTAGGGTGAAAAGTGCCGCCGCTCAGGGAATGCATCACGGAGCGACTCGGCGGAAGGAACGGGGTCCTGTGCGGACGCCGACCCGATCAGCATAACGAGCAGCGTCACGATCACCGCGAGTGGGTTTCTTATGAAACAGATCAGTTTTGGGCGTGGATTCATGGCAGTTCTCCGATACCGGTAATTCCCTTGTGAAGCGAACGTCCGCAGGTTGGACTGATACTGTATGCGCTTCTATCGTTCCAGCGCCACTTCTTGGGCGATGCAACTATGAGGCGGCCGCGGAGTAGCCAAGGGTCAGCACCACACGGAGACCTGGCGCGTTGTCGGTGAGTACGACCTCGCCATGGTGGAGCCCGAGGACGGCCGCGACGAGGCTCAGGCCCAGGCCTGAACCAGGTGTCGTGCGGCTCTGGTCGAGACGATAGAAGCGGGCAAGCACGTTCTCGCGCTCCGCCGCGGGGACACCCGGGCCGTCATCCGCGACCGCGATCTCCACATGGGCGTTCGCGCGGCCGAGCGAGAGCTCGATACGGCCTTCGGGAGGCGTGTGCTTGAGCGCGTTGTCGAGAAGATTGGCCACCGCTTGAAAGAGCATGTCCCGATCGCCTGGGACGGCGATGCCGGGCGCGTTGTGCAGCACGAGCTTTTTGCCCCACTCTTCGATGAGCGGCGCGTAGAGCTCGGCGACGTCGTCGATGACCGCGGTGAGGTCGACATTTTGGAAGGCCGCGCGTCGCTCGCCCGATTCGATGCGCGCGATCCGAAGAAGCGCACCAAATGTCGCGAGAAGCCGGTCGGCCTCTTCGATCGCTTTGTCGACTTCTGCGTCGGGGCTCGTTTGGCGTAGGCGCTCGAGCCGGGTTTTCAGTCGCGCGAGGGGCGTTTTGAGATCGTGGGCGATGTTGTCCGAGACCCGGCGTACGCCTTCGACGAGTTTTTCGAGCTCCGACAGCATTCCGTTGAGCTTGGTCGAGAGCTCGCCAATGTCGTCGCTCGTCGACCCCGCAGGCACGCGTCGCGACAGATCGCCGGCCATCACTTCGCCCATCACGTCGTTGATGGCGCCGATGCGCCGCAGCCGGCTGCGGCTCACGACGAAAGCCCCCGCGAGTGCGAGCGCGACGGTGAGCGCGAGCCCCCATCCGAGCGTTCGAACGAGCCGCGTGCGGAAGACACGCAGCTCGTACAGGTCGCGGCCGACGAGCAAGTGAAAGTCTCCGGGTAATAGGAATGGCTTGGCGCGGGCGGGATGGGTCGACGCTTCCGGCCCGGGGCTCCCCACGTTCAGCTCGAGGTTCAGCCAGCCGTCTTCGTCCGGCTCGACCGCGGGCCAGCGGTCGAGATTGCCGGCAATCTTGGCGTAGCGGCCGTCGGTCAAGAGATAGATGGAGGAGCCTGCGGGACGGCGGCCGAGTCTTTGCAGAATGGTCGTGCGCAGGCCGTTCAAACCCGTGAGCCGGTAGCTCTCGTCGAGGCCCACGATCTCGGCCTCGATGGTCTCGTCGGATTGCTGCTCCATATACGAGGCGGTGGACCAGTAGATGAAAGCAAGCAGAACGAGCGCGGAGATACCGAAGAGCGCGACGTAGCCGAAGGCGAGCCGCAGCGCCGTGCTACGCAGAAGCTTCTTCGGGTACACGGAGAACGTATCCTACGCCGCGGACGGTATGGATGAGAGGGTAGTCGAAGCTTTTGTCTATCTTGCTTCGGAGGCGGCTCACGTGCACGTCGATGACATTGGTCTGCGGATCGAAATGGTAGTCCCAGACTTTCTCGAGAAGCATCGTGCGCGTCACCACTTGCCCCGGATGCCGCATCAAGTGCTCGAGCAGCCGAAACTCGCGCGGCTGAAGCGTGATGGGTCGTCCCGCGCGCGTCACCAGGCGGGCAAGCAAATCGAGCTTCAGGTCGCCGACGCTAAGAGTGGATTGAGGGCTTTCGCTCTCGCGGCGCCGAGCGAGCACTTCGACACGAGCGAGAAGCTCGGAGAAGGCGAAGGGTTTGACGAGGTAGTCGTCTCCGCCTTTGCGCAGCCCTTCGACCCGATGGTCGACTTCTCCGAGCGCGCTCAGAATCAGGATGGGGATCGTTTTGCCTTCCGCACGGAGGGTTTGAATCAGGGCGAGACCGTCGAGTCCTGGAAGCATGCGGTCGACGATGATGACGTCATAGAGCTCTTCGAGCGCGCGAAAGAGTCCGTCCTTGCCGTTATCGGCCCCATCAGCGACATGCCCGCTCTCCGTGAGACCTTGCACGATGAAATCGAGCGTGACTCGATCGTCTTCGATGACCAACACGCGCATGCCCATGCTCTCGTCCAGATAGAAAAACCGGGAGGGTGCGGCAAAGCCACCCTCCCGGCAAGCTTAATCCAAAACTCACGCAAAGGGGACGGCCACGAAGGTGCTGTCACCGCCGCGCGCGACGCAAAGGAGGATATTCCCGCGGCCATCTTCAATAGCAGCCTCAATGGCGCGCATCGCGGCGTCGACGTCGTCCACCGCCCTCCGGCCGATACCGACGATGACGTCACCGGGGCGCAGCCCCTTGGCCGCGGCCGGACCGGCCGGATCGACGTTCACGATGAGCGCACCTTTCACGGCGTCGCCGATACGGAAGCGCTCGCGTCCCTCGCGCGTGAGCTCCGCGAGGGCGATGCCGAGCCGTGCTTTCTTCTCGTGGGTGTCGGCGCGCGCTGCGACCGGATCGCTCGGGCTTCGTCCCATGGCGACGTCGAACGTCTCGTGCTCGCCATCTCTCCAGACTTCGATCTCGGTCTCGGTGCCCGGTTTTATCGTGGCGGCTCGACGCGTGAGTGCTTTCGGGCTCGTGACCTCTGTGCCCGCGAACCCGATGATGACGTCGCCGGGCCGGAGGCCGGCACGCTCGGCCGGGCTTCCCGGCACCACGCTTGCCACGAGAGCGCCCGCTTTGCCGTCGAATCCGAGCCCCTCCGCGATCTCTTCGTTGACGGGCTGGATGGTCACACCGAGCCAACCGCGCTCGACGCGTCCGGTCGTACGTAGCTCCTCGATCACGGACTCGGCTAGCTTCGAAGGGATCGCGAAGCCGATGCCTACATTGCCGCCGTTCGGAGAAAAAATGGCGGTGTTGATGCCGATGACCCGGCCGTTCAAGTCGAACAGTGGGCCGCCGGAATTGCCCCGGTTGATGGGCGCGTCGATCTGAAGAAAGTCGTCGAACGGGCCGGAGCGGATGTCGCGGCCACGCGCCGACACGATGCCGGTTGTGGCGGAGCCGCCGAGGCCGAAGGGATTGCCGATGGCAATGACCCAGTCGCCCACGCGCGTATCGTCGGAGTTGCCGAAGCTTGCGTAAGGTAGGGGCTCCTCGAATTCCACCTTGAGCACGGCGAGGTCGGTCTTGGGATCGGTGCCGACGAGCTCGGCCTCGAGACGGGTGCCATCGCCGAGCGTAATGGCGATCTCGGAGGCTGCCTCGATGACGTGGTGGTTGGTGACGACGTAGCCTTCGGGAGCGATGATGAAGCCCGAGCCCATGCCCTGAACGCGCTGAACGGGCTGACGGGGTGCCGCCTCTCGGCTGCCGGGGTAGTTCTGGCGCTCAAAAAAGCGCCGGAGAAAGTCCTCGAAATTGTTCGAGCCGGGCGGGGTCGGGTTAGCCGGCGGCCGCGCCGGGCCGGAGACGGAGATGTTCACCACGGCCGGTTGGACCGCTTCGATGACGTCCGCGAAGCTCGCGGGATCGCCGCCGACTCTTGCGATTTGTTGGTCGACTGGAGGGCCCGCCTGAACCGAGGCCTCCGGAACGAGCTGCCATAGGCCCGCGGTGGTCGCGGCGACCAGAATGAGAACGAAAACACGTTGCATGGTTTTGCCTCCTGAGACTCTGAAATCGTCGGACGCGCCGAAAGAGCGGCGCGTCCGGAGCCGGTCCGAGTTGATGAACGTCTTGATGTTCCGACTCGATTACGAGTTTAGCCAGGAGCCCCTTTCGAGGGCCTTACCAGAAGATTAACTTTTCTTAATATGGTATCGCGCGCAGCGAGCGTCACTTCCCGGGTTCCGTTCTTTTCTATCCTCAACGCGGTCTCATCGCGGCTGAGCGAGACGACGACGTCGGCGTCGCTCGCGAAATGATTCGGCTTGCCGAGGAGAAAGCGAGCTCTTTCGGGCATTACCACCATGCCCAATACGACGTCGCCTGCGTCTACGCTCGGCTGGGAGAGAAGGAAGAGGCGCTCGCATGGGCTGGCCGAGCGGCGCAACGGGTTTCCTTCATATACCGTTTACGAGCACGATCCGTTCCTGAGCCCATCCGCGATGAGATTGGGTTCCGGGGGCTCGTGGAAGAGCTCAGAGACGAGTGACGCGGGTACGCAGAGATTTACCAGGAGCTCACCGTCGCGCGTCGCCGTGATCCGGGTCCGGCTTGATTACTACACGAAGCCACGAAGGGCGGTCTCCTGCGCCTTCGTGACTTCGCGCCAAACGGTTTGGGTGCGGCTCTTTTGGAACGGTGAGTTTGGCATGTCTCATAGTGGTAAGGGCTCATCTCACTTGACGCGCTTGAGGTGGCGGCCTTTGACGGGGACGACCTTGCCGTCGGCGTAGCGCGAGGCGTGGTTGCGCTCGTACTCGCACTGCTCGTGGAAGCGCCAGTACTCATCGAAGTCTCCGCTGGAGCGGAGAGCGCGAAGCCGCAGCACGGCTTCGGCGCCAGCGAGGGACCAACGCGCTCCGGTGAGGTCCATGCGGTCCGAGACCAGGTGGCGGCAGGCGCCTTCGATCACGCCGGTAGCGATCGGGAATCCAGCGGCGAGGCACTCGTCGTAGTGCAGATAAGAGGCGTGATTGAGCAGATAGTCAGCACACTGATCCACATTCTCCCGATTGTCGGGCGTCAGCTTTCGTCGGGTGGCGCTACGTCTTATCCCCGCCGCCACCAGGCAGGCCTCACCGCGCAGGATGCGAAGCAACCGCTCTTGGACCCACACTTGGCGGGCGGGCTCGGTCTCCTCGTAGAAGCCTAGCGAAGCCTTCCACACGTACTCACAGACATGGATGAAGTCGAGCACGATGGTGAGTTCGACATGGTGCTGGCCAGCCAGCTTGTGCAGGATCTTCAGTTGGGTGGCGTTGCCGTCGACCAAGGCGACCCAACTCTTGCGGTGTGAGGGATCTCGTCGTTCGGCTTCCGCGAACGCCTCTTCGAGAACCTCCTCGGGCTCTTTGGCTAGGCTCGCCCAGACACGCTTGTCTTGGGGGCGAGGCCGTTTGTCTTTCTCTCGCTCGTCGCTTGGTGCCAGCACACGAACCACGTCTTCTGGTTGGCGCACGAAGGGCTCCACCGTATAAACGGCCGCGACCGTGGCCATCCGCTTTCGGTTCCGCTTCTCTCCCTTGGTCAGCCGCTTGCCTAGTCGCCGCGAGCCTTTCTCGGCCGCCTTCTTGGTGGCTTCACGCAGGTCTTTGCGTAGCATCACAACGCCCTTGCCGTCCGCCGTGATCGCCAGCACCGAGGCGCTGCGATCGCCTGCCGGTGGAGCGCGCTGCCCATAGAAGGCGTCGAAGTCCTCTGCCGCACGACCCGCCAGCTCCTCCACTTGGCGCTTTCCAACCTTCGCCCCAGTGTGGCGGCCAAGGCTCGCCACCGCCTCGTCGAACGCTCCCTTTGACACCTCTACTGCCGCCGTCCGCCTCAGCTCGAACGAGTAACGCTCACGGGGGAGGTTCAGCTCGGCATCCAACGGATGCAGGCTATCTGCACCTTCGGCTCCATAACCGAAACGTTTGACACGGATTTCCCCGAAGATCGTCGTCAGGCCGCGCTCGTGGATTCGCTCCTGGTCCCTTTCCACTCCATCCGCACCTCGGACCGGAGCCGCCGCCTCGCCGGGACCGCGCGAGTCGACATGGGCCTGGAACAACTTACGCGAAAGCTCGTAGCTCCTCTCGCGCACCAGCTTCTCCACGTCGCTGTGGCTCATCTGCCTCGATTCGGCAGAACGTAGAAACGCGATGATCGACTCGAGATCGTCCCTCGACATCCCGAACGTCTCTTCGCACAGTTCGAACGCAGAAAGTGCCATCTCTCAGCTCTCCCGCAACACCCGGCGAGGGTCCTTCACCAGAGGCAAGACCAGCACCGTTTTCGAGCTTGCGCCGTGACGACGGTGCTCGCGGTCCATCCGCCCCCGCCCCGTCGTCACTCCAAGCTCGATCCAGTTCGCAGCCCGGTAGCAGGTGCCGCGGTAGCGGCTGTGATCCACCAAGGTCTCCAACAGCAAGGGCTCCACCCCATAGCGGCTGTGCCACTCGCATGGAAGCTGTCGCGCCATCAGGGATAGCACCCTGCTCGCGAGGTTTTGCACCCGCACCCAGGGAAGGATCAGAAAGCGGCTGTTGTTAACCACTCGCTGCAGGTTCCGCCCGCGCGTGGCATCGTCCCATCCAATCCACAAATCTCGTGCCGCCATCCTCCACGCCGGACTCGACAACTGCACACAGCCCACCACCCGTGCCGGCGCCGATGCGTACACCAGATAGCGCAGATGAGCGCCAAAGGGAACCGCGTGGCCCAAGTAGTGATGCCGGTCCACCAGCTCCCGGAACAAAAGACGCTGCTCGTCACTCCGCACCACTTCCAACACCACAGGCTGAATCTCGCTCAGCTCTCCCTCCAACGGCTCAGACGGCTCGCCACGCTCGGTTTGCGGTATTCGGGTTCGTGTCCCGACCGGCTTACCCGGGCGTTTGTCCGGAAGCTCCAGGCGACCTTCGCCTTCCAGCCGCTCGAGAAACTCCCGGCACTCCCGCGCTTTCAACTTTCCGGTCGGCCTCTTCCAATCCAGCAACTCGCACACCGTTCGCGCCAGTTCCATCCGGCTCAGACCGCCACAGCTCTCGACCAATTCCTGGATCAAGCTCAGCTCCGATGAACTGAATCGCCTGCCGCTGAAATTCGCTCCGCTCGTACCCATTTCCTACTTGCCACAACTACCGTAGCGAACGCCGGGACGAATGTCCAGCAAAAAGTGACACCGCTCAGGGTCCACAACCAGAGTAAATTCCGTTATCCTCTGACCAACCTCACGACGAGTGACCGTTGGACGGTTAGATCACTGAGAAAATGGGCGATTCTCGCGGTTCCAAAAGAGCCACACCCAAACGGTTTAGTTGCCGCCCGCGTCGGTCGAAGCTTCGTAACTTCTGACCTCGTTCAAGAAAGGCACGTTGGCGTCCGCATCTTTCAGGAAACGTTTCAAGGTCGCGTAGGCCTCGTTCGCAGTCTCGACATCGCCGAGCTTGACGGAAGCGCGCGCGAGAGCGAGGAGCGAATGGGTGCGGTTCGGCGTGCGCTGCAAGCTCGTCCGGAGCACCGCGACGGCCTCCTCATACTTGCCGGCTTTGACGAGGAACTCCCCGTAGAGCTCGTATGACGGCTTGATGGGGCCGGCGGGGCCGGACGGCGGACCTTGCTTCGCTTCGAGCGCGACGGCTTTTTCGAGATGTTTCAACGCCGCGTCGGTCTCGCCGCGCACCATGGCGGCGGAAGCCTGGAGCTCGTGCTGCATGATCGACAGGTAGTCGGCCCGATAGTCGTCGCCTTTCTCTTTCGCGGCCGCGACGAACGTGCCCATCCGCTTCGCGGCTTCTTCGGTCCGCTCGGCGTTTTTGGCTTTGCCGGAGCCGAGACCTAGCAGCCCGGTGAAAAAGTCCAGATTCTGCTCACGGAGAAAGTTTGGTGGGCAAGTTCAAGGAAGATGTGATTCGGCGGAACGGCCAAGTTGAGACGCCCGATGGATTGCAGCGGGGCAAAACGTGCGCCTATGGTCGAGACGAAGCGCAATAAAGCAGCGATCAGACTGGCGTTGAGCTCCGCGTATTCCTTCGGCGTGGCCTTGCCGATGAGATTGCGCATCAGAATCCCGAGATTGAATCCGGCCACGTGCGTGAGGAGGCGCTTGAGTATATTTTCGTGTCTTCGCAAATGCGTTCGTCGCATGCCTCCCGCTTCGAGGTAGTGCGCGAAAGGTCGTTCGAGTAACTCGCCGCGACGGCGTATTAATCGCTTACCTCGAGTCCCGCGAATGCGACGTCGGTTCGCGTAGGTGGCGGCTTGCTCGGCCTGTTTGTCCTTCCATTTGCGGCCACCTCGCTCTGGCTCCGAAATGTAGCTCCGGTATTCTTGTTCGACCAGCTCAACCAGGATGTCGTTGCCGTGATAGCCCTTGTCCCCGACCACTTCGCGACCCGCGTCTTCATGTATTCGTTCACAACATTCCGCGTTGTTCGCGAGCTCTTGCAGATTTGACTGCGCTTTTTCCAGCGTATCCGGTAGGCTCTTTGTGTCACCCTTCGCGCCTCCGTGAAGCGTCACGGCAATTACCGCACCTTCCCCGCTCATGTCCACAGCATGCTCGGCTTTGTGCGCCATATCCGTGCCCCCGCTCTTCATTTTCATGATCTCCGCATCCGGCTCGTTCGGATTCACCCACTCCTTGTTCGACCCTTTCTTTGGCCGCTTCTTGTCCAACTTTGCAATGTCCGCTCGGCTCGGCTCTTCGATACCACTCTTGCGCGCAAGCTCCTTCAAATACGATTCGTAGCTTTCCCCCGTGTCTCGACGAACGATTGACCGAAGCGCCGCATTCGCTTCCAGCGTCGTCGCGTCCACACCCAGTGTCTTGCCATCTATCATCCCTCTCGACGCTAGAACTTCTAGCACCCATCCAAATACAGATTCGTGAACTTCCAGCGGAAGTCGATTCCGTATCCGAGACAGCGACGAATGGTCCGGCGTTCGCTCTTCCATTCCAAGGCCAAGAAACTGGCGCAAAGACAGTGAGTCCGAACACCGCCAGCAGATCCCGCGCTCTGAATCGATGCGCTCAAAGTAGCCGATCAACAGCATTCGAAAATACACACCCGGCGGTATGCTCGGCCGACCTTGCTTCTTCGCGTAATACGGCGAGCATTTCGACTCCACAAACGAGTCAAACTCTTCCTCTCGAAGTACCCGCTCGAGTTCCTCATAAAAAGGATGACCAGGACTCGACGCAACCGCATCGTGTGGAATCCATAAAGTCTCTTGGCAACTTTTCTTTTTCTTCTTCATCGACATGCGATGCAATTTTACATCGTCATCGAATGAGTCTTCAGAGAAATATCGCGACCGGATACGACTTTTTCAACGGGCTGCTAGTGCGAGGAGCATGTCGGCGTCGGCGTTTCCTCGCGACCACGGTGCGGACTCGCCTGCGGTGATTTCGGGCAGCTCGCGCCCATCGTCCTTTCCTTGAACGAGCAGGTAACGCGCCGTCATGAGCTCCTTGTACCAGCGGAGCTGTCCGTCCTTCGTCTCCTTCGCGGCGGCGGTGACGAGCTCGATGGCTCCTCCGATCTCACTCCAAACGCCGCGCTGGGCATTCGCGTAGGCACCCCACTCGAGAGAGTGCCAATCTTTCTTGGACGCCGACAGGTGTTTCTTTTGGGCCCAGGCGTCGGAAGCGGCGAAGGCTCTTTCGTTCGACTGAGCGACGCGGTCCCACATGCCGTGTTGCACGAAGATGTGCGTGGGCATGTGAAGCGCGTGCGATGCCGCGGGAGCGATCAGCGCATATTTTTCCGCTGCGGCTAGCGCGAGCGGCGCGTGCTCCGGGTCGTCGAAGGAGTGGATTACGAAATGTGCCGCACCCGGATGATTGGGATATCTGGCGAACAAATCAAGCGCGATCGTGCCGGCGCGCACCTGTCTAAAGAAGCCCGTGTCGCCGCGGCGCACGGTGCCAAGAATGGAGAGAGCGTGAAACGTGGCCGCTTCCACGTCGTCTGGGTGGGCCTCTTGGATATTGCCCATCGCCTTCTCATAAGCTATATCGCGCACGAGTTTGTCGCCTTCGCCGTAGAGAGTCTCGAGCGCGGCCCAATACATCTTCTCGCGCTCGGTTGGCACTTTCTCGATGCGATCTTTGCGGGTTTTCCCAAAACGGCGCATTACCTGCCTTGCGGCCGCGATGTCCTGCTGGGCCCAGAGCGGGTGGTTGTAGCTCATCGCCTCGCCCCAATAGGCCATGGCGAAGCTCGGGTCGGTCTCCTGGGCGTTCTTGAACTCGTCGGCCGCCTCGTCGAACCAAAAATTGTGGAGTGCAGCAACGCCTCTTAGGAACGAGGTCTGCGCCTCAGGCGCCCCGGAATTGGGGAAGTTGATGTCTCCGATATCGGTGCTGGGTTGCTGGGCGGCACCCGCCAAAGCGGGGATCACTGCCAGAGCAGCAACGAACATCCAACAACGGTTTCTCATGGGAAATATCCGCCCTTTCTCTTCTGGATCTTTCAAAGCCTTCGTGAAGTTACCCTGTCAAAATACCGCTCGGAAGCGGTGGAAGCAACTCTCTATCTGCTATCTTTGGAGCCTGATGACGCGCGATAGCCAGAGGGATTGGGCGTCTTTCGACCCCGAGAGCATCCCGACGAAAGTCGACGTCCCGGAGCTCGAGGCCTTTCTTGCCGATGTTGGCCGAAAAGGCTCTCTTTTGGACCTCGGCTGCGGCAACGGCGGCCTTAGCCGCGCACTCGCCGCGCGCGGCTATCACGTCACCGCCGTCGACATCAACGCGGGCGCCATCGCGAGCGCGCGGGAAAGCGCGGTCTCGTTCCACGTGCGGGACATCCTCTCGACCGACGGTTTGAACCTTTCCGCCGCGCCGTTCTCGATTGTCGTTTGCCAGCTCGTCATCTCGCTTGTCGGCGGCGTAGCCGAGCGCGCGCGATTGCTGCAAAACGCCCACGATAGTCTCGAGCCGGGCGGCTGGCTCTATCTATCGGCATCGGGCATTTCGGACGACATCAACCCCGGATATGCTCGGCTCTACGACGAGGACTTCGCCGAGACCGGCGAGCACGGGACCTATTTCTCCAGAGGCAGCGCCGGCAATATTCTCTATGCGACGCATCACTTCACCGAGCCCGAGCTTCGCGCCCTGCTCGACGCGTCCGGCTTCCAAGTGTCGAAGATAACTGTCAAGAAAGAGGCGAGCAGCCGCCGCCCCGAGGAGGCGGCGCGCTTTCTCTACGCGGTCGCGCGAATGCGCTCCTTGAGCGATCCCGTTAGAATCCCGCATGGATAATTTCGGAAAGAAGTTTGATCGCTCTGGACATGCCATCGAAGTCGTCGCGGAAGCCTCCGCTTTGGAGAAGCAGAGAAAGGAAGCGACCATCGACCTCGTCAGCCCGAAGGGAACGACGTTCACGATCCAAGGCGACGAAGGCGCTTATCTGAAGGGCGATGACACGGCGCCGCCGCCACTCGCTTATCTCACGTCTTCGATTGCCTTCTGACTGTTGACCCACGTGTCGCTGTACGCGGCCATGTTGAAGCTTCAGGTCAAGAGCGCCAAAGCGCGGGTGCGCGGCGAGTATTTCGGCTCAGGCTCGATCAAAGCGGAAACGATCGAGACAGGGTGCGAAGGCATCGAGACCGAGCTACTGATCGAATCCGATGAAGAGCCCGAGAAGATCGCGAAGCTCGTTCGCGTCTCGGAAGCGGGTTGTTTCGTGATCCAGTCTCTCAGGAAACCGACCGAGGTCGCGCTCGTCGCTCGCTTGAACGGCGAGACGCTCACTCTGGATCGAGAGCAAACGTAAAGAGCGCGCTTCCAGCCGAGACGGACATGCACGAGCACCCAGAATTCGACGACCACGAGGAAGTAATTTTCTGCCGCGACGCCGAGGCCGGACTGCGGGCGATCATCGCGATTCACAGCACCGCGCTCGGGCCCGCTGCCGGGGGCTGTCGTATGTGGCCTTACGCGAGTGAGGAAGACGCGCTCACCGACGTTCTGCGCCTTTCTCGCGCGATGAGCTATAAGAACGCTCTCGCGGATTTGCCTCTCGGCGGCGGCAAGAGCGTCGTGATCGCCGATCCGTCGAAGCACAAGACCGACGCTCTTTTGCAGGCGTTCGCCCGTCAGGTCGACGCCCTGGGTGGCCGTTACCTCACCGCGGAGGATGTGGGCGTGGGCATGGCGGATGTCGAGGTGATGGCGCGTGTTTCGAAACACGTGTTCGGTCTTCCTTCGACGGGTGACCCTTCGCCGTTCACGGCGCGCGGCGCCTTCCAAGGTATCCGGGCCGCCGTGCGCTGCAAGCTCGGGCGCGAGGAGCTCGCTGGATTGTGTGTTGCCGTTCAGGGCGTCGGCCGTGTCGGCTTCGAGCTCTGTAAGCTGCTACACGAGGCGGGGGCCAGGCTTACCGTGACCGATACCGACGCCGCCTCTCTCGAGAGAAGTGTGTCGACCTTCGGCGCGGTCCCCGTCGGCGTCGAGGCCATTTACGGGCAAGAGGTGGACGTCTTCGCGCCGTGCGCTCTCGGCGGTGTGTTGAACGACAACACCGTCTCGAAGCTGCAAGCCCCGATCGTCGCCGGCGTCGCGAACAACCAGCTCGCGGAAGATCGCCACGGCCAAATCCTGCACGAAAGGGGTGTGCTCTATGCGCCCGACTACGTCGTCAATGCCGGCGGTATGCTGAACGGGAGCGGCGACATCCTTGGCTCTTACGACGTGAGCAAAGTCCTGCCGCGCATCGACAAGATCTACGATACGACCCTCATGATCCTCGAGCGCTCGCTAGCCGAGGACCGTCCACCGCATCGCATCGCCGACGAGCTCGCGCGGCAAAAAATCGCGAAAAGATGACGAAGGCGGCCCGCCTTCTTCCCCAAATTATTCCCAACGCAACGCTTCGGTAGGCGCGACGCTCGAGGCCCGGCGGGCGGGGAGGTAGCAGGCGAAGAGCGCGACCCCCGCCAGAACGACGGAGACCGCGAGATAGGTCATGGGGTCTACCGTAAGAGCGGGAAAACGTTTCCTGTTTTCTTAGCCGCGGCGAAAGAGCGTTTTCGCGATGAAGCCGCCCCAAAGGAGTCCCGGCAGCAAGATCAATAGGCTCATCAGCTGCAAGAGGTCGGGGATGGCCGTCGTCGCTTGATCGAGCGCCCACCCGGAGAGCCCAGCGCTCGTCGCCATCGCGAGGGTCAAGAAGGCATATTCCGTGGAGAACACTCGTCCGCGGATCTTTTCCGGCAGCTTTTGGAGTAAAAGCTGAGTCGAGAAGATCCAGAGGGTGCCGCCACCTATCGCCCGGATGAGCGTGCCGATGAGCACCGCGCCGAAGCTCGCGAGCGTCGAGATGATGATGAGCCCTGTGCCCATCGCGACGTAGGCGAGGAAAATAGCGATTTGAATGGGTCTCTCCCGATCGCCGGTGAAATAGCGCGCGGCGAGCGGACCGATGCCGGAGCCCACCCCGATCACAGCGTAGAGGATGCCGAGGCTGATGCCGCCCCCTTCGCCAATGATAAAGAAATCCCGCGCGAGCGTCACTTGAATGACCTCGAGAGCGCCCACGACGAAGAGCGTGAGGCTCGCTTTGTGAAGCGCCACCGCGAGGGTTGAGAGGTTGTGCGCCAAATAGCGCAACCCCTCGACATAGTCGCGGAGAGCGGCGCGCAGGCTCTTGTCGTGAGTGTCTCGGCGCTCCGGCTCGTAGCGGATGCGTATGATGAAATAGGCGGAAAGAACAAACGTGGCCGAGTCGATGATGAAGGCCGGATAGACGCCCCATCCGCCGGCGACGAGGCCGCCCGCCGCCGCGCCCATTGCGAGCATGACCGACCATGTCGTCCCGGTGATGGCATTCGCGGTGCCGAGCTCTCGAGAGGACACGAGATCCGGCAAGATGGCGCTGCGTGTCGGGTAGAAGACACCGTGCATGGCGAGCTGGATGGCGGTAAGCGTGTACAAGAACCACAGAAGCTCCGAAGAGCGTACGAGGAGAAAGCCGAGAACGACGACGGCCCGCACGACGTCCGTGAGAATGAGCAGCTTCTTGCGGTTGTAGCGGTCGGCCGCAACGCCGGCGAGCGGGCTTATGAGAAACGGCGCCAGCATACGCACGACGAAGAGACCGCCGACGGCCAGGCCCGAGCCGGTGAGCGAAGCGACGAGTGTAGCGGAGGCGATCAGGTTGAACCAGTCGCCAAAGAGGCTGACGATCTGGCCATACCAGAGGTACTTGAAATTGCGGTTTTCGCGGACGAGCGCGAAATAGCCGCTGCTATCTTGACTTCTCGGGTCCAAGCGCGCGATCTTAGCAGCTATTGGCGGCTAGACCGGGAAGCCGGAAGCCTACACTGAATTCATCGTGCTTGCGGTTCGAGCTTCTCGCGGGCGGTACGGTTGCGTGGGTCGAGCTCGATGACTCTCTGGTAGACGATCGCCGCGTTGTCGGAGCGGCTCGCTTCCTCGTGAAGCGCTGCTAGGCCGAGATGGGCTTCCACGTCCGTGTCGTCGACCGCGATAGCTTGCTCGAAATGCGCCTGGGCGGATTCCCAGCAGCCGGGATTCTGCGCGAGCCACTGAGCCAGAAGCCGGTGATAGCTGCCGTTTGCAGGCACTAGCTGTACTGCTCGGGTCAATGCCGCGATGGCGTCGAAGTAGTCTCCGCCATTTTGGAGCCGTTTGGCCTCGAGGAACACGAGCTCCGCCTCCTCGGCATCGGAGCCAGATCGGATGTCGGCCGGTCGCGCACGGGGATCCAACGTGAGAGCGGCGATCGTTTCGTTGCCCGAGAACCCGGCAGCCTGACCCTCGAGCCGACGGTCGTAGAGACGGCGCGATTCGGGCACGCTGAGCACTTCATAGGCCTCGCGCACCTTCAGCCGCACCTTCGAAAGGCGCTCTTCCACGCTGCCCAGACCGGCCTTGAAATGTGCTTTGGGCTCGAGCGACGCGATGACCTCATCATAGGCCTCTCGCACTCTCTTGCCCGACGCACCGAAATCGATGCCGAGACGATCGTAGAGATCACCGAGCTCGAGCGCGGAGTGGCGCGCTGCGAGCGCATCGCGGAAGCGGCACTCTTCTTCAATCATTTCACGCGTTTCGTCGGCATCGCTCGTCGGGCGTCGCTCACGGTTCTTTCCTGGCTCTTCGATGTCCAAAACGCCAGCGAGCACGAGCGCGTAGATCCGCCGAAGCGACTCTTCTTCGCCGAGAGGTGATGTGGACACGACGTCGCCAATCGAAGCGCACTCTTTCACACGCGACAAGATGAAGCCATCCTCTTGAGTAACGGGTATGCTCAACCGTTCTCCCTCGGCGAGCTTCAAGGCGTTGCCTAAGGACCCGACGCCGGCACGAATCGTCTCCATGTTGATGACGCGGCTCGCACCTTCATAGATCACTTCCGCCGTGTGAAGCTCGAGCATGAGCTCGGCCGGTACGGGGTCGTCCACGGCTTCGAATCGGTAGTCGCCTTCGTCCCAAGTGAACACCGAATAAATAATGTCCTTGATTTGGGTGGCGACGTAGCGCTGCATCTCGATGGGACTTACCCAACCCATTTCGACGATCGTCTTGCCGAAGCGTTCGTCGGAGCGCTCCATGACACGAAACGACAGGTCGAGGACGGAGCGGTCGATCTTGCCGGCCTGCACGAGCCGCTCGCCGAGCTTTTCTTTCTCCACGTTGGTGCCGGCGAAGACGATGTGGCCGTCTTTGAAAACGAGACGCTTCGTGGCGTCCCGGTTCCACAAACGAAGGTTGCCTGTCGCTTTCGCGCGCCAAAGATCGCGCACGATTCGGGGGAGTGATGCGGTCTCTAGACGTCCTTGATTCGAGGGGTACCGGGTTTTCATAGTAGGGTAGCATGCAAGGAGAGCGCCAAACTCTAACTATCTGCGAATGAATCAGTTGTGCTTCCAGGGGTCGCGCGCGCGTAGGGGAATCCCTACGCGTCACCCCGCTCAGCGTCGACCACGCGGCCGTCCGGCTCGAGTCGGCCAGGGAGCTCGAGGCCTTTGGAGAGCTTCAGAAATCCGTCATAGAGCTCGGCACGTTCGCGTCGCAATTGTTCGAGTGCCGCTTTGCGGCGATACCGCGTGAGACGCACGCGAATCGAGCGCACCGTCTGCCGCGCGAGGCGCTGATAGTTGAGCACGACATAGGCGCTCGCCGCGCTCAAGAAAAAAGCAGCGACCCCTGTCCAAAGAGGTGAGCCCGGTATCTCCGGATAGATGGGGTCGAGGAGTCGATTGCCGAGGGCCACGAGCAAGGCGACTACGAACCATGTCATGGGAAAGGCTATCGCTCCGACAACGAGCTTGAGCGAAGCTTCGTCTTTTTGTTTCCGCGCTGCTTTTTTCGATATGAGCCACACGGCGAACGCGGCGGGCAAGTTTGCGACATAGCCGAGGATCAGGATTGGGGGGAGAAGCAGATAGACGAGTATGACTTGCAGCACGAGGATGGCGCCGAGCCAGGGCGAGGCGAGCCGAGGTGAGGCGTCGAGCTCGTGATCGTGGAGCCCGAGCTCCCGCATGTCTTCGTCATATTCTCGAACGCGGGCGAAGAGCTGCTCGACTTCCTCAGGGTGTGTGTCTACGCGCGTGTTGTAGCCCGTCCACATTCGTGAGAAAGCGAGAACGCGCTCCTTCATGTCGGGACGCGGGGGCGAAGCGCCGACGCGATGAGCTCGCTCAGCGCGGAGCAGCTTCCGTCCTCGGTGCATTGCGTGGTGTCGCTGCCAACTCTCAGTGGCGTGGACGACGTGATGGAGCACCCGTTCGAGCTCTCCGGTCAGCTTTCGATACTGCTCGCGTTTGGCTTCGATGGACGTTTCCGGGCCAGGCGGGGTAGAGAGGGTCTCGTCGAGCTCGAGCGGCGGGTGGATGGCGACGAGCACGCTCGAGCCGAGAAGACGTTTCTGGTCGTAGTGCAGGCCGATGGGAATGATGACGGGAGGTGGGGCATTCTCGGGCGTGAGCTCGCGAGCACGGTAATAGAGCCTCGCGGCGCCCGTCTTGAGCTCTTTCGGGAAAGGCTCGTCATGGCTGTCTCCTTCCGGGAAGAGAGCTGCGAACTTGCCCTTGGCGATCACCTCGGCGATCGCGTCGAGACTCTTCCGGTTGGCCTCGCGCCGCGTGTCTTCGTCTGCACCGGCAAAATCCTGACGCCGATAGACGGGCACGATCCCGAGCGCCCGCATGAGCTGTCCAAGGAGCGGCCAGGCGAAAAGCCCGTGACGGGCGCCAAGAACGATGGGTCGCGGAAAATGAGCGAGGACGAGCCCACCATCAATGATCGCATTGGGATGCCACGAGACGACGAGCCCGCCACCGTCTTCGGGAATGTTCTCGAGGCCCGTGACCTCGATGCGACGAAAGAAGATCCGGAGCAACCATCGCACGAGGGAAACCGCGACATGGTACGGCATGGCGAAATCGTACTGACAGTTGGCGCCGATGTCGACCAACCCCGTGGCGTGGAAACGACGCGCTCTTGGATTATGATGCACCCTCATCCGAAAGGAGACCTACGATGTCCCGTCCGAGCGACCCCGAAGAAAACGACGAGAACGCCCCGCAGGAAGAAGAGGAGGAAGATTTTGCCGCCATGCTCGAGGTGTCTCTGCAGCCGTCCTCCTTGCAAGAAGGTGATGCGGTCGAAGGGACGATTGTTGCCCTTGGCTCCGACGTGGCTTTCGTGGACGTGGGCAGCAAAGGCGAGGCGACGATCGATCTCGTCGAGCTCACCGAGGCCGGCGAGCTCGGTGATGCAGACTCCGTGAAAGTTGGAGATAGAGTCAAAGCTGTCGTCGTCTCCACTTCCGGCGGCATCAAGCTTTCGCACAAGCTCGCACGACAAGCTGCGACGCGCGAAGCTCTCGAAGATGCGCATCGCGCGGGGCTCCCGGTCGAAGGGCGCGTCGAGAAAGCCATCAAAGGCGGTTTTGAAATTCGCTTCTCCAGCCAGCGCGCGTTCTGCCCCATCTCTCAAATCGATACGCGCTATACCGAAGATCCGTCGATTCACGAGGGCAAGGTCTATACCTTTCGCGTCATCGAGATAAAGCGTGACGGCAAAGACGTCGTCGTATCGCGGCGATCGCTTCTCGAAGAGGAGGAGCGGGAGCGCGCCGAGGAGGTCCGCAAGCTCATCGTTCCCGACGCTGTTCTTCCGGGCCAGGTCGTATCGGTGCGCGACTATGGCGCCTTTGTCGATCTCGGTGGAGGCGTTCAAGGATTGCTTCATGTCTCGGAGATGAGCTGGTTGCGCGTGAGCGATCCCTCGACCGTCGTCCAGCCAGGCGACGAGATCACGGTGCAAGTCCTGCGCGTCGACGAGGAGGAAGGGAGGATTTCGCTCGGCTTGAAGCAGCTTCAAGCCGATCCGTGGCTGACGGTGTCGGCGACCTATCGCGTCGGTCAAGTGATGAGCGGCTGCGTCGTGCGCATCGCCGATTTCGGAGCGTTCATCGAGATCGCGACAGGTATCGAAGCTCTAGCGCATGTCTCCACGTTCCCACCGACGGGCAAGACCGATGGATGGAAAGCGAGTGTTTTGCCGGGTGTCGATGTCGCTGTCGAGATTCTGACGATTGACTCGGAGCGCAAGCGCATGGGTCTAGCCGTCGTCGATGAAGGCTCTGTCCGTGCCGAGAGCGCGCATGCGCGAGCCTCGAAAAAGGTCGAGCTCGGCGCTCGGCTCGTCGGTAAGGTCGAGCGCCACGAAAATTACGGCGTCTTCGTTTTTCTCAAGCCAGGGACCACGGGGTTGCTTCCGGTCGAAGAGACCGGCCTCGACCATGGCGCGGATCTTCGAAGGGCTTTTCCCGTTGGAAGTGACGTGGAGGTGATCGTGGTCGAGATCGATGCCGAGCGCGGACGGATCCGCTTGAGTGTGAAAGCCGTGACCGAAGGCCGAGAAAAAAGCGAAGCGCGTGACTATGTCGAGCGCCAGGACAGCGCGCAGAGCGAAAGCTTTGGCTCTCTCGCGCAGACGCTCCGCGACGCGATGAAAGGCGGCGGCAAGAAGTAGAGCGGTCTAAACGCTAGAAGAGAAAGCTCGCCACATCTCGTCTACACGTTTCAGCTCACGCCGGTATTCGACCGGAGGCATCTCGAAAGCCTGCTTGAACGTCCTCGCAAATCTTGCCGGTGACATGCGTAGGGCGCCGGCGATGTCTGATAATCGCTCGGGACGGTCATAAGCGCGGTCCAACGCTTTCTTGATCTCGAGCGCGGCCTTCGAAGGGCTTGCGGCGCGTCCGACGTCCAGCGATTCTTTCGCGCCTTCGAGAACGCTCATCATTTCCGAGATCGTAGAAGGTGCGACCGAAGACGGCGGCGGGAAAATTACGGGTCGACGCGGCGCGCCCTTTGGGAGCCTTTTTTTTGACGTGAGTCCGTTCCATTGCCCACGACAACGCGAGAGGATGGCGCGTATGATCGAGAAGGGAGGAAGAAAGATGCCATGAGTGCTCCCTGTGGGAGCGACGATGCGATCGCCTCGTTGGTACGCCATCGTGCCGCGCGTCACGTCGACGACGCCGCATTGCCAATAAGGCCCAGTCAACTCGTCGCCGATGGCGACGTTTTTCACGAGGACCTCTCGCGTCAGGCGAAACACGCCTTCTTCACCGATCTGAGCTTTGTCTCGAACGAAGATGGGGCGTGAGTGACGCCGGCGACGGCCGCTCACGAGAGCTTCCTTCTCGAAGCGCGCCCAACTCTTGATTTGCGCCTCGCGATGTTGCGCGAGGGAGCGATTCAGTTGTCGCTCTTTCCAAACGAGCCGCACGGGATGGCGAGAGGCTGTGTAGTGCGCCCCTCGTCCCGAGTTGTGCTCCGCGACTCGGCGCTCGAGATCGGTAGTGATACCCGTATAGAAACTTCCGTCCGCGCAGCGCAGAAGGTAGCAGTAGTAGAGTCGTGTGTCGATAGCGGAAGCATAACAGCTAAACGGGTGCTCGAGAGGAGGGTGGTAGACTGAAGCGCAATGGATGAAGGACGAGCGTTTGAGTTGGACGCGCGTGATGGTTTGAGCGCCGATGCGTTGAGACGCTTTGCCCACGACGCGGTGGATTGGATGGTCGACTACATGAGCGAGCCTGGCGGCGGTGGGCCGATTCTCTCTCCCGAGCTCACGAAGGACGTCTTCGGCCTCTTTCGCGAAGAGCTACCGATCGAAGGGAGCGCACCCGCCGCCGTGTTCGAGGAGTTTCGCGAGAAAATCGTGCCTGATGCGACGCACCTTCAGAGCCCCGGGAACTTCGCCTACATCCCGAACTCGACGGGCGTCGTAGGCGTCGTCGCCGACATCTTGGCGGCCACGATGAATCAGAACGTTAGCCTCGTTCGAGGAGGACCCACAGCCGCCGCCGTCGAGGCTCAGGTCGTCGGCTGGATACAGTCTCTGCTCGATTATCCCAAGAGTGGCGGTGGTGTTCTCACGAGTGGCGGCTCGCTGGCGAACTTGATGGGATTGGCGCTCGCCCGTCACCGAGCCGGCCCCGGAGACGATCTCACGTTCTATTTTTCGGAAGAGACCCACAGCTCTATCGACCGAGCGTTGCGATTTCTCGGGCTTCCTCTGGAGGCAATCCGACGGCTGCCCACCGACGACAAGTTCCGCATGAGTCCGGAGGCCCTGGAGCAGGCTGTCAAAGACGATCGCGCTCGCGGGAAAAAGCCCGCCGCGGTCGTCGCGACCGCGGGTACGATCGGCAGCGGCGCGGTCGATCCGCTCGAAGAGCTCGCAGGCCTATGCAAGCGCTATGGCCTCTGGCTTCACGTTGACGGTGCCTACGGGGCTCTAGCGGCGGCTGCCGAAGGTGGGGCATGGATGCGTTCAGGGCTCGCGCTCGTTGACTCCCTCTCCATCGATCCGCATAAATGGCTCTTCGTTCCCGTGGGCACGAGCTGCCTGCTCGTGCGCGACGTCGACGCGATGCGCCGCTTCTTCACAGTGGTCCCGGAATATTTGAAGGTGAGCGCTTCCGAAGGCGAGATCCGCCAACCTATGGAACATACGATGGAGCTTTCGCGCCGCTTCCGCGCGCTTCGGCTCTGGATGTCGCTCAAAATCTATGGAGCGCGTGCCGTACGAGAGAAAATCGAAGATCACTTGCGATGGACGCAACTTTTTGCGTCTTGGGTCGAGGCGGCCCCGGGTTTCGAGCTGTCCGCACCGGTGATGACGAGCACCGTGTGCTTTCGTTATGTGCCTTCCGACGTCGAGAGTGAAGGGGCGCTCGACCGCTTGAACGAAGAGCTCATGGAGCGGGTAAATCGTGAGCCTGGACTCTTCGTCTCGCGCAATCGGCTGCGCGGACGCTTCACCCAGAGAGTGTGCATCACCCACCTCCGGACGACGGAAGACGATGTTCGTCGTTTGTGGGAGGCGTATCAGAAGTTGGCAGCGACCTTGTAGGCCCCTACTACCATCCTAAAACGTCGACAAGATGCCGCCTTCAAGTGCCTTCAAGTTCATGATGCGATCACTTTGACGAGGCGCGCGACCTCCTCCTCGGTGTTGAAGAAATGACAGGCGACCCTGAGGAACCGGTCGTCTTTGACGCTCACGAGAATCTTGCGCTCTTCCAACCGAGCCTGGATCTCGTTCGCGCCTTTCATCTCGAAGCTCACGATACCGGCGCGCTCCTCCCATGCGTCGGCGGTCGCGGCCTCGAGTCCCGCGGCCCGCGCACTTTCGATGAGCTCCGTCGTCAGCTTCTTGACGCGCGCCTCGATGTTCTCGAGCCCGATCTCTCTCAAGAACTCCGAGGAGCGCTTCAGCACCGCGAGGCCGAGATGGTTCGGGTTGCCATATTCGAAACGGTGCGCGCTCGCGGCGAGCTCGAGTGTCTCATCCCACTTATCGGGCGACGCGAAGCTGAACTTCGCGGCATAGGGCGGCTCGACCCGCGGGATGACTTCATCGCGCACGTAGAGAAACCCGGCCCCCGCGAGACCGAGAAGACCTTTGTGGCCGCCGCAGGCGATGGCGTCCGCCTCGAGGGCGACGAGCGGGGTCGACAGCACACCCACGCCCTGGATCCCGTCGACGACGAGCAACACGTCACGTTCGCGGCACGCACGGCCGAGCGCCGGCAGGTCGAAGCGATATCCCGTCCCGTAGGTGACCCACGATACCGCAACGACGCGAGTGCGCGCGCTCAGCTTTTGGACCACGCCTTGCGCTCCGCCGGACGCGATCGTGATCGTGACGCCATGGCAGCAAGTTGGCCTCGTGCTCGAGATCGCTGACGATCACTTCATCTCCTTCGCCGAGGTCGAGGCCGGAGGCGAAGATGCTGATCCCCTCCGAAGTGTTCTTGACGAAGGCGAGTGTGTGCGCGGGCGCGCCGACGAGTGCCGCCAGCGCCGAGCGGGTTTCTTCGCTCCGCTCCATGTCGAAAGCGTTCTTCCCGGCGTTCTCGTAGAAATCGCTCAGAAAGCCGGCGATCGCGTCTTCGGCGCAGCGCGGTAAGGGCGCTTTGTGCGCTAGCGCGAAATGAGTCCAGTTCTCGAGCGTCGGGAACTCGCGGCGGATTTCCGCGATCTCACTACTATCGAGCATCCGGAAAACGCGCTTTCTCGGACTTCCTAACCAGTGCCATTATCACGATCGTCGCGATTCTTCTCATGAGCGCTCCTGTCGAGGCCCGCGTCTCGGGGCCGTTACGCCGTGCATCCACACAAGACGTATCACACGAAAGCGGTGACCGCGATAGGGCTCGAGGAGCTCGACCATGCGCTCTTCGGAAGCCCGTTCTTCGCCCGCCAATAAATAAGCGATCGTGTCAGGAAGATTGTAATCTCCGAGGAGCAACGCGTCGGGTGCGCCGAGCGCGGTACCCTGCACATAAGCGATCGTCCAGGGCCCGATGCCGCGTATAGCTCCCAGACGCTGAGCCAAAGTTTCGGCGCCCAATGAGCCCATTGAAGTTGTTGCGGCTTCTTCGATGCGCGACGCGTATTTGGCGACACGTCGGATCGTACGGGCCTGTTTGGGGCGCACGCCAAGTGCTATGAGCGCGTAATCGGGCGTCGAGGCGAGCCCTCGCGGGTCGGGTGGAAGACGGAGCTCGACCGGTCCGGGCGCGGGCGCGCCGAGCTTTCGAACGAGCTTGCCCCAGGAGCTACAGGCCTCTTGCCAAGTGACGAGCTGGAGCAACGTCACTTGAACGACGCGGTGGAAGATGCGCGGGAACGTGGGCAAGTGGATCCCCGGATATTGCCGCCATAGCTTTCGGACCACACCCCTTCCGGCTCGAACGCTCCGGGGTCGTCCTCGAGGCCAAGAAGCTTCGCGGCGAGCGGCATGAGCCAGGGGGCGCCGTCCCCAAAACCGTGAACGACGAGTCTTCGACCGCGTTGCTCCACCGCGAGACTCGCTGGGCCTTCGGGCGTTCTTAGTGCGAGGGCCATGGCACCGTGTTCGAGGCGCAGCGTGGGGTCGTATTTTCCCATGCGTGACGCTGCCATCGTGCGTCTCAAGTCGTAGGCTTCCGGTGCTTCGAGCTCGACGGTAATATCGGCCAAGGTGGAGTCCTGTCAGAGCACGTCGCGGCGAAGTTCGGGGAACACGTGCGATAACTTACTAATGATGTAATCCCCGTAGGTTCCCTCGAAGGCATGAACGCTCGTCCCGTCCCATCGCTCGGCCGCGTTGTTCTCGGCAACACGGCTGGTATCGATGTTATGAAGAGCACCGATCTTCGCATCCCAATTCGGATCGAAGAAGAAAGGGAAGGACAGGCGGTCGCGGCTGCCCACGTTGCGCACGCGGTGCGGTGTGGAGCGGTAGAGGCCCCCCGTCATACGCTCGAGCATGTCGCCGATATTGCATACGAAGGAGGAGGGCACCGGCGGTGCTTCGATCCAGCCGGTGGGGGATTTCACCTCGAGTCCACCGCTATCGTTTTGCAAGAGCATGGTGAGCAGTCCGTAATCCGTGTGCTCGCCCACGCTCCAAGCGGATGCCGACCTACCTGCGAGTGACGGGTAGTTGAAGATCCGGAACAGGATGAGCGGCTCTTCCGTATAGAGCCGAGAAAAAAAGTGGACCTCGAGTCCGAGGCTGAGCGCCATAGTTTCCATCACGCGCCGGCCGAGCGCGGTCATGGCATCCATATAGTCGAGCACGATCGCACGGAGGTCGCTGTCTTCGGGGAAGAGATTGCGGCCGTGGAGCGGGGTTTTCGCCCGTACTTTGGGGTGGCGCTCGTCGAGCTCTGCGCCGAAATAGAGGCCTTCTTTCTGGTCGGCGATCCCCGAGGTAAGCTCGGCGCCAACGGGGAAATAGCCGCGCCAGGCGCGGCCTCCGAGCTCCATACGGATCTTTAGCTTGTCGCTCGGCTCGCGCGCGAAGAAGGCGCGGCTCGCGCGCATCAGCTCGCGCTTTAGCCGTTCGTCGACGCCGTGACCGATGATGTAGAAAAAACCACTCTCGAGCGCCGCGCGCCGGAATTGTGCGGGAGCGCTCGCGGCTCGAAGATCGATGACGGGCAGGAAAGTCGTCGGGGTCACAAGGGGATCATGAGGCCCTTTGGGCGGGGGCGCAAATCACCGGGTTGAGCTTTGACACACGGTCTGGGGCGCGATAGGGTTTTCTTTGTAGAGTGTAGTTTTTCTCTACCTGTACCAGCAGTGGACCGCAGGGAGAAGAAAAGACTTAGCCCTGTGGTCTTTTTTGTTGCCAGTGCGAGGTCTACACAATACCCCGGCTACGGCCGGGTCAAATTTTGAGGAAAGGAGGTAGACCCGCATGGCAGAAGGCACTGTGAAGTGGTTCAACGATAGCAAGGGTTTCGGATTCATTCAACGTGAAGACGGACCGGACGTTTTCGTGCACCACTCGGCTATCGTCGGCACAGGTTTCAAATCGCTTCAAGAAGGTGAGCGAGTAGAGTTCGAGATCACCCAGGGACCCAAGGGACCCCAGGCTGCGAACGTGAAACCCGTCTAGTCGACCTGTTCAAGGTTTTTAGCCCCGTCGCCTGTTGGCGGCGGGGCTTTATTCTTTCAGGGTGGGCCGTTCGGCCTTCGCGATCGCATCGCGCAAAAGAATAGCTTCCGGCTGCAGACAATCCGAGGCGCTCGCGCCGTCCTGCTCCGCGGCTTTTTTCTCGGCGAGGATCTCGAGGAAGCGATAAGCGCGCTTCGCGGCTTCGAGAAGCTCGGGCGCCGCGGCGATCAGAAGGCCGTTATGCTCATCGAGCACACCGTATTTCAATCCCTCATGGCTTCCGCCGGCGACGACGACCTCTTCGTCTTCGCCGATGATGAACCCGCCCTCCTCGTCATCCATCCAGGCGGTACCGTCTTCGAAGCCGATGCGCCACGGCCCCGGTGTGTATTGAGGCATTGCCGCCCCCCTTTCTTCCCACTATTCTCCACGCTAAAGCAACGGTTCTTGCCAATCTTCCCAACTCAATCCGACGATTCTCGAGAACTCGCCCACGTTATGCGTGACGAGTGTCAGTTCACAAGTCAGGGCAATCGAAGCGATCATCATGTCGTTCGCCCCGATGGGTTGCCCCGTGCGCTCGAGCTCCGAGCGAATGACGCCGTAGTTGCTTGAGCATTCGTCATCGAAAGGATTGGAGACGAATGGGGAGAAAAACGTGTGAAGGACCCGCAGGTTGTCCGCGGGCCGAGCGCTTTTGCGCGCGCCGTAGACGAGCTCGGCCTTCACGACGGAACAGAGCTGTATCTCGGACGGCGTCTTCGATTGGAATCTCTCAATGAGCTCGGTCGATGACTCATTCAGTATCTTGATGCACGCGTTTGTGTCCAGAAGATACATCGAGCTCCTCGCGCTCTTCGAGAATCAACGGCTGCGGCCGTACTAGCGATTCGCCTTTCCAGCCTCCGACCACCGTCTCGAAATACCCGTCTGGCCACTCATCGGCCACCTGGCCTCGGACGAGCTCCGAGAGATACGCGGAAACACTGAGCCCGCGCTTAGCGGCCCGTCTGCGGACTTCTCGCTCAAGTTCTTCCGGTAGATAGAGATGCAGTTGAGACATAGCAAATACATTCTAGCACATAGAGCAAAGGAACCGATCCGGACAGCTGACAATCCGCTCTGCGCGAGGAACTTGACACGTCGGCCGGTTGCGAATAATATATAGCCAGATGACGATACATTATACGCACGCGCTGGACGGCACGTTCCACGCTCTCGGCGATGGAACGCGGCGCGCGATGCTCTCGATGCTCTCTCGCCGCGGTGTGCTCTCCGCGGGCGAGCTTGGCGCACCCTTCGATATCTCTCAGCCCACGGCGTCGAAGCACCTGCGTGTGCTCGAGCGCGCCGGTTTACTCACGCGCTCCGTTGAAGGCCGCACCCATCGGTTCCGGCTCGTTGAGAAGCGACTGAGGGACGCTGAAGAGTGGATCGAGCGGCATCGGAGTTTCTGGGAGCACACGCTCGACCGGCTCAGAGACCTGCTGGAGGAGCCTGGTGGCTAGCCAACTGAGCGTGCTCGTGCGTCGGCATATTCGGGCCTCGCGCAAGCACGTCTTTCGTGCGTTCACCGACCCGAAAAAACTCCCACGCTGGTTCTCGCCGAGCGCGGATATAGGAACCGAGATCCTCGAGCACGATTTCCGTGTCGGCGGACGCTACCGGTTCGGCTTTCGCTTTCCCGACGGCGAGCGGACCACGGTCACCGGGGTGTTTCGCGAGATAGCTTCTGGAGAGCGCCTGGTTTTTACCTGGTCATGGGAGCCCCCCGATCCGCATGCCGGTGTCGAGACGCTCGTGACCATCGTTCTCAGGGAAGAACAGGACGGCACCGAGATCGTCGTGACGCACGATCGTTTTCCGAGGCACGAAATCCGAGACCGGCATGATGCCGGCTGGCGAACGACGCTCGACCGCCTGGACATTTTTCTCGTGAGGCAAGAATGAAAAAGTACTTGAAAGCCGGTTTAGCCTATCTGCTCGTCACTTTCCCTCTCGCTGTCCTGTGGCATTTGGTCGTCTTCAAGGAAACCTACGACGCGCTCGGGATCTTCAGTCGCGAGGAGCCGATCGTGGCGCTCGGGTTTTTCGTCATCCTTTTTCCAAGGACTCCTCCTGTCCTACGCCTACCCTTTGTTTTACCGGGGCGGCCATCCCGCGAAGGCCGGTCTAAAGTTTGGTCTCCTCATGGGGCTGTTTCTCTGGAGCAGTCAGGTCGTCGCGGCGGCGGCCAAGCACGAGGTTTCCTCGCTCAGCTTGTGGCTCGGAATCGAAACCGCCTATTTCGCGCTACAGTTCGCGCTCGTGGGCCTCGCCATCGGCCTCGTCTACGGACCCGATCCTCGGGAGGTGTCCCACGGCTTACAGTGAGAAAGTCGCTGGGCGTTTGCGCCAAGCGTTGAAGCGCAGGCGCGGTATTAGCGAGCGGAAAATGTTTGGCGGCATCGCCTTTTTGCTGAATGGCAACATGTGCTGCGGCGTGAACGACACCGACATCATGCTGCGCCTCGGAAAGGACGGCGCGCAGAAGGGTCTCTCCGAGCGGCATACCCGCGAAATGGATTTCACGGGTACACCACTGTCCACGATGGTGTATCTGCGCCCCGCGGGCTACCGCAAGGATGAGGACTTGGTGCGATGGCTGAAGCGAGCGATCGACTACGCCAAGACACTTCCGCCCAAATAAAATGGACTAAGGACCCTAGCAGCCCGGTGAAAAAGTCCAGATTCTGCTCACGGAGAAAGTTTGGTGGGCAAGTTCAAGGAAGATGTGATTCGGCGGAACGGCCAAGTTGAGACGCCCGATGGATTGCAGCGGGGCAAAACGTGCGCCTATGGTCGAGACGAAGCGCAATAAAGCAGCGATCAGACTGGCGTTGAGCTCCGCGTATTCCTTCGGCGTGGCCTTGCCGATGAGATTGCGCATCAGAATCCCGAGATTGAATCCGGCCACGTGCGTGAGGAGGCGCTTGAGTATATTTTCGTGTCTTCGCAAATGCGTTCGTCGCATGCCTCCCGCTTCGAGGTAGTGCGCGAAAGGTCGTTCGAGTAACTCGCCGCGACGGCGTATTAATCGCTTACCTCGAGTCCCGCGAATGCGACGTCGGTTCGCGTAGGTGGCGGCTTGCTCGGCCTGTTTGTCCTTCCATTTGCGGCCACCTCGCTCTGGCTCCGAAATGTAGCTCCGGTATTCTTGTTCGACCAGCTCAACCAGGATGTCGTTGCCGTGAGAGCCCTTGTCCCCGACCACTTCGCGACCCGCGTCTTCATGTATTCGTTCACAACATTCCGCGTTGTTCGCGAGCTCTTGCAGATTTGACTGCGCTTTTTCCAGCGTATCCGGTAGGCTCTTTGTGTCACCCTTCGCGCCTCCGTGAAGCGTCACGGCAATTACCGCACCTTCCCCGCTCATGTCCACAGCATGCTCGGCTTTGTGCGCCATATCCGTGCCCCCGCTCTTCATTTTCATGATCTCCGCATCCGGCTCGTTCGGATTCACCCACTCCTTGTTCGACCCTTTCTTTGGCCGCTTCTTGTCCAACTTTGCAATGTCCGCTCGGCTCGGCTCTTCGATACCACTCTTGCGCGCAAGCTCCTTCAAATACGATTCGTAGCTTTCCCCCGTGTCTCGACGAACGATTGACCGAAACGCCGCATTCGCTTCCAGCGTCGTCGCGTCCACACCCAGTGTCTTGCCATCTATCATCCCTCTCGACGCTAGAACTTCTAGCACCCATCCAAATACAGATTCGTGAACTTCCAGCGGAAGTCGATTCCGTATCCGAGACAGCGACGAATGGTCCGGCGTTCGCTCTTCCATTCCAAGGCCAAGAAACTGGCGCAAAGACAGTGAGTCCGAACACCGCCAGCAGACCCCGCGCTCTGAATCGATGCGCTCAAAGTAGCCGATCAACAGCATTCGAAAATACACACCCGGCGGTATGCTCGGCCGACCTTGCTTCTTCGCGTAATACGGCGAGCATTTCGACTCCACAAACGAGTCAAACTCTTCCTCTCGAAGTACCCGCTCGAGTTCCTCATAAAAAGGATGACCAGGACTCGACGCAACCGCATCGTGTGGAATCCATAAAGTCTCTTGGCAACTTTTCTTTTGGGTGTGGCTCTTTTGGAACCGCGAGAATCGCCCATTTTCTCAGTGATCTAACCGTCCAACGGTCACTCGTCGTGAGGTTGGTCAGAGGATAACGGAATTTACTCTGGTTGTGGACCCTGAGCGGTGTCACTTTTTGCTGGACATTCGTCCCGGCGTTCGCTACGGTAGTTGTGGCAAGTAGGAAATGGGTACGAGCGGAGCGAATTTCAGCGGCAGGCGATTCAGTTCATCGGAGCTGAGCTTGATCCAGGAATTGGTCGAGAGCTGTGGCGGTCTGAGCCGGATGGAACTGGCGCGAACGGTGTGCGAGTTGCTGGATTGGAAGAGGCCGACCGGAAAGTTGAAAGCGCGGGAGTGCCGGGAGTTTCTCGAGCGGCTGGAAGGCGAAGGTCGCCTGGAGCTTCCGGACAAACGCCCGGGTAAGCCGGTCGGGACACGAACCCGAATACCGCAAACCGAGCGTGGCGAGCCGTCTGAGCCGTTGGAGGGAGAGCTGAGCGAGATTCAGCCTGTGGTGTTGGAAGTGGTGCGGAGTGACGAGCAGCGTCTTTTGTTCCGGGAGCTGGTGGACCGGCATCACTACTTGGGCCACGCGGTTCCCTTTGGCGCTCATCTGCGCTATCTGGTGTACGCATCGGCGCCGGCACGGGTGGTGGGCTGTGTGCAGTTGTCGAGTCCGGCGTGGAGGATGGCGGCACGAGATTTGTGGATTGGATGGGACGATGCCACGCGCGGGCGGAACCTGCAGCGAGTGGTTAACAACAGCCGCTTTCTGATCCTTCCCTGGGTGCGGGTGCAAAACCTCGCGAGCAGGGTGCTATCCCTGATGGCGCGACAGCTTCCATGCGAGTGGCACAGCCGCTATGGGGTGGAGCCCTTGCTGTTGGAGACCTTGGTGGATCACAGCCGCTACCGCGGCACCTGCTACCGGGCTGCGAACTGGATCGAGCTTGGAGTGACGACGGGGCGGGGGCGGATGGACCGCGAGCACCGTCGTCACGGCGCAAGCTCGAAAACGGTGCTGGTCTTGCCTCTGGTGAAGGACCCTCGCCGGGTGTTGCGGGAGAGCTGAGAGATGGCACTTTCTGCGTTCGAACTGTGCGAAGAGACGTTCGGGATGTCGAGGGACGATCTCGAGTCGATCATCGCGTTTCTACGTTCTGCCGAATCGAGGCAGATGAGCCACAGCGACGTGGAGAAGCTGGTGCGCGAGAGGAGCTACGAGCTTTCGCGTAAGTTGTTCCAGGCCCATGTCGACTCGCGCGGTCCCGGCGAGGCGGCGGCTCCGGTCCGAGGTGCGGATGGAGTGGAAAGGGACCAGGAGCGAATCCACGAGCGCGGCCTGACGACGATCTTCGGGGAAATCCGTGTCAAACGTTTCGGTTATGGAGCCGAAGGTGCAGATAGCCTGCATCCGTTGGATGCCGAGCTGAACCTCCCCCGTGAGCGTTACTCGTTCGAGCTGAGGCGGACGGCGGCAGTAGAGGTGTCAAAGGGAGCGTTCGACGAGGCGGTGGCGAGCCTTGGCCGCCACACTGGGGCGAAGGTTGGAAAGCGCCAAGTGGAGGAGCTGGCGGGTCGTGCGGCAGAGGACTTCGACGCCTTCTATGGGCAGCGCGCTCCACCGGCAGGCGATCGCAGCGCCTCGGTGCTGGCGATCACGGCGGACGGCAAGGGCGTTGTGATGCTACGCAAAGACCTGCGTGAAGCCACCAAGAAGGCGGCCGAGAAAGGCTCGCGGCGACTAGGCAAGCGGCTGACCAAGGGAGAGAAGCGGAACCGAAAGCGGATGGCCACGGTCGCGGCCGTTTATACGGTGGAGCCCTTCGTGCGCCAACCAGAAGACGTGGTTCGTGTGCTGGCACCAAGCGACGAGCGAGAGAAAGACAAACGGCCTCGCCCCCAAGACAAGCGTGTCTGGGCGAGCCTAGCCAAAGAGCCCGAGGAGGTTCTCGAAGAGGCGTTCGCGGAAGCCGAACGACGAGATCCCTCACACCGCAAGAGTTGGGTCGCCTTGGTCGACGGCAACGCCACCCAACTGAAGATCCTGCACAAGCTGGCTGGCCAGCACCATGTCGAACTCACCATCGTGCTCGACTTCATCCATGTCTGTGAGTACGTGTGGAAGGCTTCGCTAGGCTTCTACGAGGAGACCGAGCCCGCCCGCCAAGTGTGGGTCCAAGAGCGGTTGCTTCGCATCCTGCGCGGTGAGGCCTGCCTGGTGGCGGCGGGGATAAGACGTAGCGCCACCCGACGAAAGCTGACGCCCGACAATCGGGAGAATGTGGATCAGTGTGCTGACTATCTGCTCAATCACGCCTCTTATCTGCACTACGACGAGTGCCTCGCCGCTGGATTCCCGATCGCTACCGGCGTGATCGAAGGCGCCTGCCGCCACCTGGTCTCGGACCGCATGGACCTCACCGGAGCGCGTTGGTCCCTCGCTGGCGCCGAAGCCGTGCTGCGGCTTCGCGCTCTCCGCTCCAGCGGAGACTTCGATGAGTACTGGCGCTTCCACGAGCAGTGCGAGTACGAGCGCAACCACGCCTCGCGCTACGCCGACGGCAAGGTCGTCCCCGTCAAAGGCCGCCACCTCAAGCGCGTCAAGTGAGATGAGCCCTTACCACTATGAGACATGCCAAACTCACCGTTCCAAAAGAGCCGCACCCTTTTCTTTTTCTTCTTCATCGACATGCGATGCAATTTTACATCGTCATCGAATGAGTCTTCAGAGAAATATCGCGACCGGATACGACTTTTTCAACGGGCTGCTAGGGATTACAGCTCACCCAATCACCGCGCGGCGTGCGCCTCTTCGACCAGACGTACCAGTATTCGCCGTCATAGGTCCAAAAGCCCCCCTCGAGAAACTGGCCGTTGTGCTGTGTCGCGTCCCGGCAGGCGCGCGACTGATAACAGCCCTCACGGTCTCCCGGCATCCGCACGACTTGCTTCAGTCCTTGGCGGAGCCGTTCGAAGTTCGTGCCGCATTTTTCTGTGATCATGGCCCGCGCGTCCATCTCCCGGTTGACCCTCGGGCGGGCCCGTTTGCCATCCGTCGCGCAACAGCGATAGCCCTCCCATAGCTGGATCGACTGCTGCATGCGTTGAAATTTGCCGATGAACTCGGCGTAGCTCCGCTCTTCGAGCAACGCCCCGACGGCCTCGAAAGAGCCGAAGAGCGGGCTCAAGTAGAGTGCGGGATCGCAGCGGATGCAGCTAATGGAGCCGCCCGCCTCGGACTCGGCCATGACCTCTTCGAGCGCCTCGAAAGCTTCGTCGAGGAGTCCTTCGATCGCGCGGCACGTTTCCAGCTGCTGTGCCCCTGCGCAAGCCGCCGTCGTCAACGAGAGCTGAAAAGCCTCTGCGAGCTTTGCGCGCACGGCGAGAACGCCCGCGTGCTCCGGACCGCCGCAAGGCGGGCAAGGCTTTGGCTCGGCGTTTTGGAAGAGCATCAGCAATATCGGGGCGTGCAACACGAATCGATACATGATCTGCATTCTAACGCGCGCGTCCGCTTTCAGCTTCCGGTGACATCGCGCAGCACCCGCAAGAAGTTCTCCCCGAGGATCTTCTCGATGTCCTCGTCGCTATATCCCCGTTCTATCAGGATCTCTGTGAGATCCGGATACTGGGTGACATCCTCGAGTCCGGTCGGCGCGACGTCGATGCCGTCGAAATCGGAGCCGAGGCCTACGTGGTCCGCGCCAACGAACCCGACGACGTGGTCGATGTGATCCGCCACCGCCTCGATCGTGGGCGGAGGGATGTCCGATTCGCTGCCGGCGAAGGCGAGATGGCGCTCGCGAGCGAGCTCATCGAGCCGCGCGGGGTCGCGCTCTTCCGGCACGCTGAAGGCCTCCACCACGCTGCCGCCGCGCGCCGCTTCCCGTTTCTCCATGTATTCCTGCTCGAGATACTCGGGATAGAAGTTGATCCCGATAACACCGCCGTTCTCGCCCACGGCCTCGATCATCTCGTCGCTCATGTTGCGCGCGTGATCGCAAAAGAGCGCGGCACGAGGAATGAGAGGCGATCACAGATTTCGTCGTGAGGCGCATCACGTCCCAGAATGTTGCGTCAGAAACGTGCGAGATGTCGACGATCATACCGATGCGGTTCATCTCTCGAACGACGTCTTCCCCGAAAGGGCTGAGGCCGTCGAAGCGAGCGACGTCCGTCGAGGAGTCCGCCCAGTTATTGGTGTTGAAATGGGTCAAAGTCATGTAGCGGACACCGAGGCGGTGGAACATTCGCAGAACACCGAGATCGTCCTCGATAGCGTGGCCGCCCTCGATGCCCATGAGGGCGGCGAGCTTGCCCTCCGCCACGATGCGACGAACATCCGCGGTGGTCGTCGCGAGCTCGATGCGATCGGGCGCGGCGCCGAGGAGCTGATAGAGCGCGTCGACCTGCTGCAAAACACGGCGCGCCGAATGATCGGAGCCATAGATCGGGTCCGGCCAGACGGAGAAGAACTGCGCGTCGACGCCGCCTTCGGCGAAGCGGTGCAGATCGGAATGGCCGTCGGACAAGCGCGCGCGGATGTCGACGTCCTCATTGACCATGCGCTGCAGGATGTCGTTATGCGTATCGACGAGGATCGACCGCGTGTGAACGTCAGCGTCGACGATCTCCGGCGCTGAGGTGGACGCGGGCTCGGGAGAGGCGCAGGCGATCGCGGCCAGAACGAGAGACAAGGGAATCAACAATTGGCGTGTCATAATGGTCATCCAGTGCAAAGTACCGAGAATATCAGAAACATCGCCATCATCGCGCATGTCGACCACGGCAAGACAACACTCGTGGACGCGCTGCTCCATCAAAGCGGTGTATTTCGCGAGAACCAGGCGGTCCGCGAGCGCGTCCTCGATTCGGGCGAGCTCGAGCGGGAGCGGGGTATCACGATCCTCGCGAAGAACACCGCCATCATGTACAAAGGGGTCAAGATCAACATCGTCGACACCCCAGGACACGCGGATTTCGGCGGCGAGGTGGAGCGCGCGCTCAGCATGGTGAACGGCGTGATGTTGCTCGTCGATGCCAGCGAAGGACCGCTCCCACAGACGCGTTACGTCTTGGGAAAAGCGCTCGCTCTCAAGCTTCCTCTGCTGCTCATCGTGAACAAGATCGACCGGCAGGACGCGCGCGTCCAGGAGGTCGTGAACGAAGTCTTCGATTTGTTCATCGACCTCGACGCAGCCGAAGAACAGCTCGATTTTCCGATCTTGTACGCGAATGCGCGCGCGGGAACGCTGCGCGTGGACCCCGAAGGCCCGGAAGGAGAGGAAACGGACCTCCGTCCCATGTTCGACGCGATCCTCGAGAGCTTGCCCGCGCCGACGGGAGACGCCGCAAGCGCGCTTCAGCTCATGGTGTCGAATCTCGACTATAGCGAATATCTCGGGCGGCTCGCGATCGGCCGCATCACGCACGGGACGCTGAAGGTCTGGGACGACGTCGGGATCGCCAAAGCGGAAAAGAGCATCCAGAAGACCCGCATCACCAAGCTCTTCACGTTTTCCGGTCTCGACCGCGTCTCCGCCGACGCGGTCGGGGCGGGGGATATCGTGTGCCTCGCAGGCGTCGAAGGGATCGCGATTGGCGACAGTGTTGTCGACGTGGAAGCACCCGAGCCGCTTCCCCGGCTCCGCGTCGACGAGCCCACTCTTTCAATGGTCTTCTCCGTCAACTCGTCACCCTTTGCGGGGAACGAAGGCGAGCACGTGACGTCGCGAAAAATCCGGGATCGGCTCGAAAAAGAGCTCATGACCAACGTGTCGCTGCAAATGGAGACCACCGATACGTCGGACGCGTTCAAGGTCTATGGCCGCGGCGAGCTCCAGCTCGCTATCCTCGTCGAAACGATGCGCCGTGAAGGCTATGAGCTCACCCTCGCTAACCCCGAGGTCATCATCAAGGAAATCGACGGTGTCAAGAAGGAGCCGTTCGAGATCTTGCTCGTCGACGTGGCCGAGGCTTATCAAGGCGTCGTCGTCGAGAAGCTCGGCATCCGTAGAGGTCAGATGACGCATATGGTCAATCATGGCTCTGGGCGCGTGCGGCTCGAGTTTCGTTTGCCGTCGCGAGGGCTCATCGGGATCCGAAGCGAGCTTCTCGCTGATACGCGTGGAACGGCTGTCTTGAATACGCTCTTCGATGGCTATGACGATTGGCAAGGCTCCGTGCCCAAGAGGCTGACGGGGTCGCTCGTTGCGGATCGTCGCGGGAAGTCGACAGCTTACGCGCTGCACAATCTCGAAGATCGCGGCGAGCTTTTCATAGGGCCCATGAGGGAGGTCTATGAAGGTATGGTCGTCGGGGAGAACTCGCGTTCGGCCGATTTGGACGTCAACGTCACGCGCGAAAAGAAGCTCACGAACATGCGCTCGTCGACGTCAGAGATTGCCGTGAAGCTCACCCCCCATCGCGAGCTCAATCTCGAGCAAGCGATTGAGTTCATTCGGAGCGACGAGCTCGTCGAGACCACGCCGAAATCGGTTCGACTCAGAAAAAGGATCCTCGCCGCGAACCGTCGACCCAAACGGCGAACGGATCTTTAACCACTCTTTCGCCGGTTCCGCCGAAGAGCTCGGGAGCAAGTACCGCGGCTCGCCGACTACACGTTGAGTCTGCACGGGTTTCGCGAGTCACTCGTGGGAAGCGTGCGTCCCGCCATTCTTCTCGCTGCGGTCGCCGTGGCGCTCATCCTGCTCATCGCCTGCGCCAACACGGGCGTCGGATTAGGGAGCGCCTGCGTGTGGCGCGGGCTCGGCAGGGAGGCGTCTGAGGCGATAGAGAAATAAGGTAAACTTCCCTTTGCGCTCTTTGTGGACCCAATTTGTCGTCGACGTCCGCGCGAAGGTGGATTCAGAGATCGAGTCCGGCGGGGAGCGTCGCGTCGTCATCATTCTTTTGACGGCAATCCTGTGTCTGTTCCTCATCCGCTTTGCGGGGGCGTCCAACGAAGTGAGCTGGCTCTCGTCTCTGATGGAGCTCATCGGGTTCGACACGCTCGCGGACCGGTTGCGATATGCGCGCGAGGGCTCTCCCAAAGCACAGATGAATCATCTTGTCTACTGGGTTTTTTGGCGCATCGTGGGCTACGTGATCCTTCCGGTGCTCGTTATTCGTGGGCTTCTCGGCGAACGCGTCAGCGATTTTGGTCTCCGCCGTCGCAGCACATGGGCCTATGGCCGCTTCTATCTGTTTCTGCTCCTGGGTATCGCGCCGCTCGTTGTGCTGGCCTCGTTCCATCCCGAGTTCCAGGCGAAATACCCCTTCTACACGTTCATCGAAGGCGAATCTCTATGGCCTGGCTTTTGGGCTTGGGAAGTGCTCTACGCGCTGCAGTTCGTGAGCTTGGAGTTCTTCTTTCGAGGCTTTTTGTTACATGGGATTTCGCGCCGATTCGGTTACATGTCGATTCTTGTGATGATGGTGCCGTACATGATGATCCATTTTCAGAAGCCGGGTCTCGAAGCTTTTGGATCCATTATCGCGGGCTTCGTGCTCGGCACATTGGCCCTCGGAAGTCGCTCGATCTGGTGGGGTGCGCTTGCGCATGTCAGCGTAGCGCTCTCGATGGATCTCCTCGCCGTCTGGCACAGAGGTTTGCTCCAACCTTGAATCGTCGAAGCCCTTTTCTTCTCTGCGCGTTATGCCTTTCGATCCCGGGGGCGGCGATGCAGCCCAAGCAAGATGAGGAGCCTGCGGACGAAGAAAAGAAAAACCCATTATTTCTGCGCTTGGCCTATCAGTCGGGGTGGGTGGCGTCCACGTCCGATTTCCTTGCTAGGCAAAACCAGGCGGGTGAGCCGATCGAACGTATCCAGGCTTTCAAAGTCGAGCTCGGCTGGCAAACGGACGGCGTCAAGGATTGGGAGCAGCGTTATCGACTTCCCGCCTTCGGGCTTGGCGTCTACAAGGCGAGCTTCGAGAACGGCGCAGAGCTCGGCGCGCCTGTCGCGCTCTATGGATGGTTCACCTGGTCCCTTTTCAACGTGACCCGCAAGCTCGACGTCACGACCGACTTGAGTCTCGGTGCGGCTCTCAACTGGAATCCGTTCGACCCCGAAACAAACCCAGCGAACGACGCGGTCAGCACGCGCGTGACGTTCTTCACCGAATGGGGCCTCCTAGCGCGCTACGCGTTGACGCCCAGGCTCGATTTGATGGCCGGTGGGATGCTCACGCATTTCTCGAACGGAGGTGCGGGCTTCCCCAACCTCGGTGTCAACGCGCTGACGCCGGTCGTCCGCATCGGCTATCATTTCCGAAGCGACCGTCCTCGCTACGTTCCCCGAGAGCTTCCGCCGTTCGAGCCGTTCTGGGAGATGACGCTTGCGGGAGGCGCGGGTCGCAAGCGCGTCGCGCTCGAGGAAGGGTCGGAAGACTTCGGCGTCTTTGCCGCGACGTTCGAGCTCAGCCGTCACGTCTACAGCATGGGGAAGCTCGTTGGCGGCGCCGATTGGACTTACGACGATTCAGCCAATGCGGGCTTCGACGAGATCTCGAGCTCGGACAAACTGGCGGTCGGTTTGTTCGGCGGCTACGAGCACCGGATCGCCCGCTTCTCTATCCCTTTCTCGCTGGGCTACTATGTTGCTCGAGGTCGTGACGACGACCGGGTCCCAGCTTTCTACCAAAAGATCGGCTTGAAGTATCACGTCACCGATAGACTATTCATCGGTTTTGGTACCCGGTTTCACGGCTTCTCCAAAGCTGATTTCGTCGAGTGGACCCTGGGCTACGACATCCGCCGTTGGTTCTGACTCTCAGTTCCGGCGCGCTTCGAAGCGATGGGTTCCCGACCCGATAGTGTCGACGCGGCCGTCCGGCAGACGCACCGTCGCGTTAGTGTTGGGCGGGATCGACACGGTTAGCTCGAATCGATCGCCTTCGGTCTTCCAGCTCGACGAGACGGCGCCGTACATCGTCTCGAGCGAGGCAGCGGCGTGGGTCAGGCCGCCGCCGGGGCGAGGATGGATGATGACATGCTTGTAGCCGGGCGCGGACGCGCTCGTGTCGATCCGGCCAAGACACGATACATCCAATCTCCGACGGCCCCATAGGCGTAGTGGTTGAACGAGTTCATCGTGGGACTTTGAAACGAGCTCGTCGCGATGACGTCGGTGCCCGTCGTCGCGCCCGGATAAGCGGGGTTCGTCGTGCTATAGGCGAGCCAATCTCCAAAGTGGAATCCCGAATTCCAAACGAGGTCGTCGCCCGCTTGCGCTCTCATGTAAGCAACCCAGGCTTGCATGCTCTCGTATTGCACTTCGAGAATCCGCGTGTCCCCGTAAGCGAGATAAAGCGTCCACGGGATGATAGTGCCCGCGTCCGCCCAACCGGCCGAGCCGGCGCCACTTTCGCCGCTCGATAGCACATCCGGGATCACCCATGGGATGGCACCGTTAGTCATATTGATCGGCGGCCAAGTCGGCGAGCCATCGCGTAAAGAAAGCCGCGACGTCCATATTGAACGCCGCCGTGCGCGCGAAAACTTGAGCGTCGCCCGTCCACCCCATCCGCTCGTCGCGCTGCGGGCAGTCCGTGGGCACGTCGAGAAAGTTCCCCTTCTGGCCCCAGACGATGTTTCGCTGAAGTTGATTGAGGTTTTTGTCGGACGTCTCGAACGTACCCGTGACCTTCATGTCGGAGTGGATGACGATGCCGGTCAAGCTGTCGAGCGTCGCCTCACCGGGATAGCCATCGATCGCCACGTAACGAAAGCCCTGAAAAGTGAAATGCGGCTCATAGGTGCTCCGGTCCTCGTCGAGGATGAACTGCACTTGCTGCGTCGCGCCGCGCAAGTTCTCCGTGTAGAAGTTGCCCTTGCTGTCGAGAACCTCTGCGTGTCTGAGAGTAATGGTGCGCCCTGCCCAGCTTGCTCGTGGGTCGATGTTCACGCGGACCCAGTCCACCATGTTCTGGCCCATGTCGAACACCGTGTCGCCCTCCGGCGTGCGCAAGATCTCGATCGGGCGAATCTCTTCCATTCGGCGGACAGGAGGTCCCGCCGCGGCGAAAAGCTTTGCCTCGGGCGAGGGGACCGCTCTCACATCCGACCACGCGCTGTCGTCGTAGTCGGGAAGGCTGAAGCCGGGCTCTTCGCGCCGCGCGTCATAGACCTCACCCATATAGATGTCGGAGGCGCGGATTGGGACGGCGGTGAAGGATTTCCATGATGTGTCGGTACCGACGATCTGAACTTCGCCGTCCTCGTAGAGGATGCGGATTTGAGCGAGAAGTGCGAACGTGTCGCCATAATAATTGCGCTGGCCTTCGAAGCCGATGAACCCGCGATACCAACCGTCGCCGAGCGACACGCCGATGGCGTTTCGCCCACGCGCACCTGCTCGGTGACGTCGTAGGTCTGATACTGAAGTCGCTTTCGATAGGCCGTCCAGCCGGGCGTGAAGAGCTCGTCGCCGACCCGAGCGCCGTTGAGCTCCATCTCGTAGAGCCCGAGGCTCGTCACGTAGGCTCGCGCCGAGCGTATTTTGCGCGCGACCTCGAACGTCCCGCGCAGCATCGGCGCGGGCTGGGATTGGGGTTTATCGGCATTAATGTCAGGCACGTCGGGCGTGATCCATAGCGCTCGCCAGTCCGCCGCATCTAGAAGGCCCATCTCCCAAAAAGCGGTCGCGCTCCATGGCGACGTCTGCCCACTCGCGTCCCAAACCTGCACACGCCAGTAGTAACGCGCGCTCGACTCCAGAGCCGGACCTTCGTAGACACGATGCACCGACGCGGTCTCGAGGACTTTCCCCGAATCCCACAGGAGCCGGTTCTCGGCGCTCAGATCGGACGAGCTGTTTGCCACTTGGATGCGGTAGGCGCTCTGCATCCACTCGGGCTCGGTGGTGTCCACTTTCCAGCTGAGCCTCGGGCTCGTGACGTCGATCCCAAGGGGGCTCTCTTTGTACTCGCAGACCAGATCGACGATGTTTTGCGCGACCGCCGGCGCCGCGGCCAATGCAAGGGGGAGAATCGCTGCGAATCGAAGACTGCTCGCATGGTGGCGCCATCATACAGGACCTCACGACGGCGCAGAGCTCGCGAGAGTCGGTGTGGCGACGGCGGCAAAAGTTCCCTAGAATCAGAGCTCCTCTGTTAGGGGTCTGTAACTGGGCCGTCAGTGTTAATAGGATGACACTCCAACTTGGCGACCATGGACGTGCACAAGTCGATACTGGTCGACTTGTGGCGTCTTCCCTCGAAGACAAGCACGTCCCGTGAATACCGGTGTTACCCATGGAAGCATGATCGAAGTCATTAGAAACAGCGCTAATTATTTAACATTCAGCAAGCCGCCAAACCCAACTCTCGTAATCAGTTACCGACGATGGGCGACCCTATTGGAGGAGTTCTGAGAATAGGGTCTTGCCGGAAGGGGTATTTGTGCCGATTGGAATCCGACGTGTCGCCGTGGCTGCGTGCTTGTTGTCCTTGTCGTCCTTGTCTGGGACCGTGCTCGCCCAAGGGCCTTTCCGTGATGCGCCGCGAGAGCTTATCGAGCTGTCGAGCGCGCGGCTCGGTGAGCTCATACCGAATTTCGCGTTCGAGAATCTCGACGGGGAAACGGCGCGCTTGAGCGATGCGAGTGGGGAGAACGGCCTCGTGATTGCTCTTCGCAGCGTTCTGTGTCCGGTTTCCCGTCGCTATGGCGCGACGCTGGCCCGGCTCGAGAAGGCTTACGGGTCGAAGGGTGTCCGGTTTCTTTTTCTGAACGCGAGCAGTCAGGATTCCATCGAGTCCATGCGAGACGAGATCACGCGCTTCGGATTCGAGGGAACCTATGTGCAGGACCTCGAGGCCGTGTTCGCGACGATCTTGCATGCGACGACGACGACCGAAGTCTTCGTTCTGGACCGCGCACGCACGCTGCGCTATCGCGGCGCTATCGACGATCTATACGGGATTGGTTATTCGAAAGCGTCTCCGACGGCCGACTATCTCGGCGACGCCCTCGAAGACTTACTCGGCGGACGCGACGTTCGTGTCGAGGGGACGACCGCTCCCGGTTGCGTCCTCGGGCTCTCCTTCGACGCGCCTCTCGAGACGGACACAGTCACCTATCACAACCGCGTCAGCCGCATCCTGCAGAGCAACTGCGCGGGTTGTCACCGTGACGGTGGCGTGGGGCCTTTTCCGCTCGAGAGCTACGAGCAGGCCAAAGGCTTCGGGTCGATGATTTCCTACGTCGTCGAGAACAAAGTCATGCCGCCCTGGTTCGCCGCGAAATCCGTCGGGAGCTGGGAGAACGAACGCCGTTTGTCCCAGCGAGATCGCGACGCGCTTCTTCATTGGATCGAAGCGGGAAGCCCCGCGGGGGATCCCGCGGACGCTCCGCTCCCGCGCCGTTACTTGCGGGGGTGGGGTATCGGAACGCCCGATGCGGTGTTCGAGATTCCAGAGCCGGTCTCGGTTCCGGGCGAAGGCGTCGTGGATTACCAATACCTCTACGTCAAGACCGATTTCGAAGAAGACAAGTGGGTGCGGAAGATGGAGATTCGACCCACGGCGCCGCAAGTCACCCATCACGTGCTCGTGTTCATCGAAGAGCCGGGCCGCAAGAGTCGTCGCGACAAAACGAGAAAGCCCGGTGACCCCATCTTCCAAGGAGGCATCTCGGGCTATTTTGCGAGCACGGTGCCGGGACAGCAGCCCACGATCTTTCCCGAAGACGCGGCCAAGCTTCTTCCCAAAGGTGCCTGGCTCAAGTTTCAGTTGCACTACACGCCGAACGGCGAACCGACGACAGACCAGACCCAGCTAGGATTCGTTTTCGCAGACGAGCCTCCGTCGCGCGTGATCGAGACAGATGCCGCGTTTGACACGCGGTTCGAGATTCCGCCTGGCGCGGCCAATTACGCCGTCACGGGTACCTACGCCTTCGAGAAAGACATGGTCGTGACGTCGTTCTTCCCGCATATGCATCTGCGCGCCAAGGCGTTTCGCTACGAGCTCATCTATCCCGGCGGCGGCGAGGAGACGATTCTCGATATTCCGCGCTATGACTTCAACTGGCAGCTTCACTACAAGCTTCGGGAGCCCAAGCTCGTTCCGAAAGGCACGGTGTTGCGCTCGACGGGTTGGTACGACAACAGCGCCGACAACCCCGCGAATCCGGATCCGACCACGCCCGTACGATTCGGCGAGCAAACGTTCGAAGAAATGATGATCGGCTATTTCGACAGCTACGCACCCCTCGAGCGAGGCGGTCAACCAGCCCTAGCCTGTGGATCGGCTACCGCTCGCCGACCCGGAAGCGGGACAGCAATGCATGAAGGCGTTCGGCTTGCTCGGACAAGGGGCGCGCTGCCTGGGCTAGCTGTGAGACGCTCGCGGCATTAGCTGCGACCGAGCTTCGCATGGTCGCGAGCGTCCCGCCGAGATCGGCCGTCCCCGACTCGAGATCGCGTGCGGATTCCGCGATGGTCTCGGCGCCTTCGACTTGGACGAGCGTCGCTTCTTCGAACTCGATCGAGAATCGGTGCAGCCGGCCCACGACGCGATCGATACGCTCGAGCGCTTCGTTGACCTCAGTCGCCCGGGCAATGCCCTCCTCGACCGACTTGTGGCTGCTCGCCATCTTGTCGACCGGCACACGACTTCGCCACACGAGCTGTGGGGACGAACCCCCGCTCGTTTTCGCCGGCTCAGCAGCCGACGCAGTTATGGTTGTTGACCGAGCCGAGCTGCTCCAATAAAGCCAGGGCCTCCGGGAAAGGCTGCACGCGCTGCACGGGGCCGTTCGCCATGTCAGCCGTCGACTGCCCGCGACGGCTTATCGCGGTGATATCGCAACCTTTGTCGTAAAGATACTGGACCATCTCCGCGTCGCCGCGGCTAGCGGCGTGGTGTAGCGCGTTATAGGCATCATGATCCTGGGCGTTCACGTCTGCGCCCAACTCCTCGACCAAGTAGCGTAGCGCCGCCATCGAGCCCGCCGGGTGATGGCGATGTGAGTTTGCCGCGAAGCCCCTGCCATAGCCCACACCTGCCGCCGCTAGGAGAGGGCTGACGGCATTGCCGCCCGGAGGCACCGGGGGCAAGCCCGAGACGTCTTCTTTTTCTTCTTGCGGGCCGATGCCGTCGCTTGGATCGACTTCCGGTTTCAACGTAGGAAGATTCGGGTCGGCGCCGTAGGCGATGAGAAGCTTCATCGCGTCGATGTCGGTCCCATAGGCGGCCCGCCAGAATGCGGTAGCGCCGTTCTCGTTCACGCCGGAGAGGTCGAAGTTATAGCCGGAGTACCACAATTTCTTTTTCAATCGAACGTTGGGATCGACGCCTGCCTCGAGGAGCAATTCCATCAACTCGAGATAGGAGACTTTCTGCTGCCGGTAAGCCTGTGGCTGCGGGTAGAGCGCTTTGGGCGACCACTGCAAATTGATCGCGCCGTAGAGGGCCGTCGCTCCCGCCTCGCTCGCGAGGTTCGGGTCCGCTCCCTGGTCGAGCAGAGACTTGGCGAGATCGAAGTGTCCGTTGATGGTCGCGATCAGAAGGGGACTCGTGTGATCACCACCGCTCACGACGTTGACGTCCGAGCCCGCGGCGACGAGCGCGTCGACCGCTTCGCGGTTGCCTTGACGCGACGCGAGAAGAAGCGCGGTCATCCCGCCTTGATTGCCGACGAGTTGGCCAAAAGGGCTGCGGCGGAAGCGGCGCCGCTGCTCGGGTTTCTTTTCGCCGCCGCCGACCCCCGGAACCCATCCAAAGACTTTGGCGAGAACGCTCTTTCCTTCGTCCTTGGGTTGTGCCGTCTCTTCGACGCCCTGGGGCGGCTCCAAACCTTTGGCTTTGGCCTCGGCCGCCGCCGCGGCCTTTGCGGCGGCTTCGCGTTCCTTGCGGCGCTCGCGGTCGGCTTCGGACCACTTCTTCTCGATCGCGGCGGTTTCGACGATCTTGGTCGCCATCGTGATATCGGCGCCGTTTTCGACGAGCGCGTCGATCACATCACCCCGGTTGTAGGCGGCCGCGAACATGAGTGCCGCTTGTCCCCGGGCCGGCTCCACGGCGTTTACTTCTGCGCCGTGCTCCAACAGAATGGACACCGCATCGGGATTCCCCGAAGCTGCCGCCACCATGAGAGGCGTCGCGCCCATCGTCGTCGCAATATTGACGTCCGCTGAAGCGTTCACGAGGGTCTCCACGACGGCCGCGTCGCCGGTCTTCGCGGCGAGGAAGAGCGGGGTGAACCCTCCGAGTCGCGTTGCGGCCTTCACGTTGGCGCCTGCGTAGAGGAGCATTTCCGCCATCTCGACATCCGCTTTGACGCCAGCCCAGTGAAGGGCGGTCATTCCGTCACCTTGAGCCGCGTTCACGTCGACGCCTTGTTTCAACAACGCGCGCACGGTCTCCCCGTCGCCTTGCATGGCGGCGTCCGCCACCGGTGTCGCACCCATTTTGGGAATGTCTTTGGGTGCTGCCGCAATGAGCGCGACGAAACACAAAACCGCTGAAGCGCTGCGTCCTAGCTTGTTTGACAACATTAGTGACTCCATGAAACGAAACGTCAATCAGATGGCCATCTCGCCCGTGCTGTCGCCGAAGGTCTCGAGGTCCATCCCCATACGCCGGAGGATTGTCAACATCGCGTTCGCCATCGGGGTGCCGTCCTCCGCCTTGTGGTGGAGGTTCCCCTGGAGCTGACCGTTCGCGTGTCCGGCAAAGAACAACGGGCATCTCTTGTGATTGTGTATGTTGGAATTGGCCATCGGCGAGCCGTAGATGATCAGCGTCTTCTCGAGCAAGTTGGACTCGCCGTCCATCGTGCTCTCCAGCTTCTCGAGGAAGTAGGGGATCATGCTGACGTGATAGGTGTTGATCTTCGCGAACTCTTTGATCCGCTTCTCCTGGTCGCGATGATGCGAGGCCGGATGGAATCCGGTGTTGATGCCGCTGTCCGGATAAACGCGTCCCGAGGCGTCGCGTCCGAGCTTGAACGAGAACACCCGGGTCACGTCCGACATGAAGGCCGCCGCCTGCAAATCGAACATGAGCTTCATGTGCTCCTCGAACGAGTCCGGAACGCCGATGGGCGCATCGGGTAGCTCACGCCGCTCGCCGCTCGCGTTCTGGGCCTCGGTCTTCTGAATCCTGCGCTCGATCTCGCGTACGTTGTCGAGGTAGTTGTCGAGCCGACTGCGATCGGTCGGGCCGAGATCTCTCTTCACCCGTGCGACCTCGTTCGTGATCCAGTCGAGGATGCTGCTATTGGTGCGCCGCCCTTTCGCGCGTTCTTCGGGCGTCGCTCCCGCGCCGAACATTTGATCGAAGACCACGCGGGGGTTCCGGATCATCGGCAGCGGAGCGGTGGGCGAGGCCCAGCTGATCGTGTCGGTGTAGATGCAGGAATAGCCATAGGTGCAGCCGCCGGCCTGGTCGACGTTCTCGATCGAAAGCTGCATCGAAGGGATGGCGGTGTCCTGCCCGAACTGCTTCGCGTACAGCTGATCCAGCGACGTACCCGCGTACACGTCGTTGCCTTCGGTCTGCTTCGGGTGGGACTGAGTCAGGAAGACCGCGCTGGAGCGGAAATGGTCGCCGCCGATCTCGGGAAGCGAGAAGGCTTCAGCGTTGCGCACATCGGTGTTGCTCACGATGGTGAGGTATTTGCGGAAAGGCTCGAGCGGCTTCAAGCTGCTTGGCGAGAGGTCGAACTCGCTCCCGACAGCCGCCGGCGCCCACATGTTCTGCTCGATCCCGATCTTGGTGCTGCCGGCCGCGCCGTGGACCATCTCTATGCACACGAGGCGGGACGGTGTCGACGTAGAAGCGGCCCATGAACGGGCGGGCACCATGGCCTCGAGGAACGGCAGCGCCACCGTTGCGCCCATGCCGCGAAGAACTGTCCGGCGGGACATGTGCTTGTTGGTGATGTACATCTTGTGTGCCTCCTAGTCCAGGGTGGTGTGTAATCTCTAAGGTTCCACGGAGCTGACGTGCTCGTCGCGCTCCACTCGAGCCATTTGAAAAGCCGCACTATTGATGACGCCGCGAATGAAAGAGGACATGCGGTAGTCGTTCTTCTTCGCTTCGCTCGCGATGGCGCGCACCGTCGGCATGTCGTAATACTCGACGCGGCGGCCGAGGCCGTAGGTCATGAGACTCTCGGTGAAGCTCATGATGACCGCGTCCGAGTGCTTCAAGAGCGCGTCCCGAAGCCCGGTAGGCCCGTCCATCTTTGTGCCGTCATAGAGCTCGCCTGAAGCGTCGATGGGGTTGCCGTTGTCTTTGATGCGCCAAGCGCCGGTGACGTCGAAATTCTCGAGCGCGAGCCCGAGGGGATCGATGACGCGGTGGCACGACACGCATGCGGGGTTGGCCCGATGGGATTCCATCGCTTCGCGCACCGACAGGACTCTGCCTAGAGCAGCGTCTTGCGTCGCCTCGAGATCGGGAATGTTGGGCGGTGGTGGCGGCGGCGGGCTACCGAGAAGCACTTCGAGGACCCACTTCCCGCGCTGCACGGGTGACGTGCGGTCCGCAATCGAGGTCAAGGTCAAGATGCTTCCGTGGCCGAGGATGCCGCGGCGCTCGGTGCCTTCGAGCGAGACGCGCCGGAACTCGGGGCCGGTAACGTTCGGGAGGTTGTAATGTTTCGCGAGGCGCTCGTTGGCGAAGGTGTAGTCCGCAGTCAGAAGCTCGAGAGCGCTTCGGTCCTCGCGTATCAGGTACTCGAAGAACAGCTCCGTCTCGCGCTTCAAAGCCTCCGAGAGCTTGTAGTCATATTGCGGGTAGTGGAGGTAATCCGGATGCAGGCGGTCCAGGTCTTGAAGCCGCAGCCACTGGCTGGCGAATCGGGTGGCGAGCGCATCCGCTTTTGGTTCCGCCAGCATGCGGTCGACTTGAGCCGAGAGCACCGCAGGGTCGGCGAGAGCGTCTTGGCTACCGAGGTTCCGGAGCTCGTCGTCCGGCGCCGAGCCCCAAATGAAGAACGACAAGCGTGACGCCAGCTCGACGCCACTGACCCGGTAGTTCGGACTGTCCTCTGTGGCGTCCGGCATCTGTTCGAGGCGGAAGACGAAAAATGGGCTTGCCAAGATGGCTTGGAGGGCCGTTCGAATGCCCGCTTCGAAACCGGCCTCGTCTGCGCCCGTCTGGTAGAAGGACATCAAACCCTCCACGTCGTTCTCGTTGACGGGGCGGCGATAGGCTTGGCTCGATAGCCGTGAGACGATCTCCGTAGCGCAAGGGGCTTCGTCCCGCGCGGAGACGGGACGGCACGTGAAGATCCGGCGGCGGCTCGGCGTCTCGGAGATGCCGGTCACGTTGTGTGGGCCGTTGATGCTGAAAAAACGCAAATGCGGCACGGTCGTGACGCCGTGCGCTCTACCGATCGTCGTGTCCGCGAGCGTGTGCTCGACGGGACGCATCAAGTCATCGACCGGCCCTTGATAGCGTTCGATGAAGGCGGCGGAAATTCTCTGCGGGCCCGCGCGTATGTGCACGGGATCGCTCTCTATCACGACGCCGTTGAGATCCGATTCGTGCATCAAGGGGTCGATGTCGATAAGGGCTACCCGTACGCCGTTCACGGAAATTTCGAGCTGCTCGTTGTCACCGGCCGTCAGACCGTAGAGAAAGCCTGTAGGCGTGCTGTGGAGCTGGGTTTTGAGGATGTAGTCGCCATCCGCGGGGAAGTTGTGCACGACGGAAAGTCCGCCGCGGGTTCCCATGGGCGCCCCTTCGACATGCTCGACTTGTGATTCGCGTCTCGAAACCCTGTAGGTCTCTTCGGTAGCGCTCGCGAGCGGATCACCCACGGCGTCGCGGCTGATCCGGGCTGCCGCGCGCAAATAGCCCTCCATGAGCGTAGCCGACATCTTTTGCACGTCGGCGATATTGTCGAAGCCATGGCTGATCGTTTCGGGCGGCAAAAACGCCGACACGTCGACCTCGAGTGCGAGCATGTCTCGAACCGCGCGTGCATATTCGGAGCGGTTGAGTCTTTGGAACGTTCTCCGCCCGGGGTTCGGATGCTCGAGAGCGTAGCGGTCGATGCCTGTTTCGAGGGACAACGCGAAGGCTTGCCGATCTGCGGTCTCGGGTTGCGGCGCTATCGGCGGCGGCATCATCCCGAGGCGCAGCTTGCGGATGACTTTCTCGGCAACCTCGGCATTTTCTTCGGGGTGAGAAACGTCAAAAGATTCTAGCGTCAATCCCCCGGTCTTCGCCGCGTCGCTATGGCACATGAGGCAGTAATCCTCGACCATCGCGTTCATCGCTGCCGGCGACATCATCGCGGGCGCGGTGGCGCTTTCTTTCTCGGGCTCGGCGGCTCGAGCTGCGACGGCATTCGCAAAAAAGGCCGCAAGAAAGGCAAGGTATAGAGCTGCCGTCGAGGGGAGCGCGAAGCCAAGTTTTCTCAATTTCCGACTCCCGTCACGTCTGGTCCATAAGCGAAAATCACCATTTCAATCAGAAAGCACCCACGCGAGGGTATTGAGGTATGGGCAGCGCGGGCCCTTCCGTGTCATTATCCCGCGACCATAGGTAGGGTTGTCAATCGTTGCGCCGCCGGATCTCCTTCAAAAAGAGTTTAAATTTTGTTAAATCGTTTAATCGGTGTATTTTAGAGACGTCCAGCGACCTAGAGGAAGGTTTCTGGTTAACATTAATTGTAAGCATGGTGCGTGCGACACGTGTCTATGATGGTTTCGGAAAGGAAATCTTGCGATGATGACAGCTAAGCGACTCGCTACCAGCCTTTGCGTGGCGGCGGTTTTCTCGGTTGGCGCGCTGGCGTCCGAATCTCCAGTCCTCAAGCGGATCGTCGCAAGCGGAAAGATCCGCATCGGCATGTCCGGCGACCAGGCGCCGTTCAACGTCAAGGACAAAGCGGGGGGAGCTCATTGGATTCGAAGTCGACCTGGCCAATTTTGTCGCCGATGCGCTCGGCGTCGAGGTCGAGTTCGTGACGAAACCGTTTCCTGATCTACTGGGTGCTTTGAAGGATGGGGAAGTCGACATCGTCATGTCGGGGATGACCATCACAGCGGCGCGGAGCCTCGACGCGGTGTTCGTAGGGCCGTACATCGTGTCAGGGAAATCGGTTCTCGCGAAATCGCGAGCGCTCGCGGGAGGTGAAACGGCCGAGGACTTCAATCGCTCCGGTATCACGGTGGCGGCGCTCCGGAACTCGACGAGTGAGGCCTTCGTCCAGAAGAGAATTGCGAAGGCGACGCTCGTGACGGTCGAGCATTACGACGAAGCGATCCAAATGATCATCAAAGACGAGATCGACGCGCTCGTCGCCGACATGCCTGCGTGTAACCTCGCGGTGTTTCGCCATCCGGACGAAGATCTCGCGACGCTCTCGGCGCCTCTTACCGTGGAGCCCATCGGCATTGCGGTGTCGTCGAGCGAGCTGCCCCTGCAAATGCTCCTCGACAATTACGTGAGCGCCTTCGAAGCCTCGGGCCTCATCGAGATGCTGCGCGTTCAGTGGCTGGAAAAAGGCGACTGGGTAGATTCGCTTCCTTAAACGATTTACTTTTTGCGCAGCTCAGCGCTTTAGGCTGTTCCCCGACACCCTTGACGCACGCGTGCGGCTGCACGCAAGCTTGTAGGAGAAATACTAAGAGGTCGAAACCATGGCGGACGAAGATAAAGAAACAGGTCGATGGGCGGAGTTGACGGGTTGGGTTAAGGCATTCTTGCTCCTGTGCTTGTTCGTCGGTGTCACACTACTGGGCTGGCCGCTTGCGATTGCGTGTTTTCGGACGCTCTAACGATCATCCGCGGTGTGCGTCGCGAACGACTTTCTTGGTGGAATTGCGCACACGGAGATACCGACGCGGATAACCGAAGCAACGGAGTGGAGTTGAAAGTCAATTCCGTTGTTTCAAAGTCGCGAGGAATAGCGACCTGTGTCGACCGGTGAGTCAAGCGATTTAAACGCCATCATGGTTTCGCCTCAGTTTCTTCGAATATAGTCGACAGCTCCCGGGTTCGTTGGATCCGGGTCAGCGTCAAAATTGTCGATCGGGTTCGGTGCTTGGGGGTCGATTTCCTCAAGAACGAAGTTTCTGAATATGAAATAGGTCGGATACTTTCTGCTGGATGGTTCGCCCGCGGTACCTAGCGCAACTCCAAACTCGATCCGACTTCCGAACTCAATATCCTTGCTCGCTTCCCGAATCGTGCCATCTCGAAATTCAACGCGAGCGGTGAAAGTATGTAGACCTGGCGTCGGAGCGATGTCAACTTCCCATCGCTGACCGATAGGGGGATTCCGACCCAATTCCCATTGCACCCATCCAGGGGTTGGCAACGTTACTTCTCATTCTGGACGAGCGACTCTAGCAGCCCGTTGAAAAAGTCGTATCCGGTCGCGATATTTCTCTGAAGACTCATTCGATGACAATCGCGAACTGGAAGGCCGACAAGACCGGTAAGCCTGGCGGTCAACGGGTCTATTCAGACATGGCGATTGAAACGGGCCTGGTTGTCCGGATGGTGTACAAGCTCGCCTACCGACAAACCGAAGGCTTCTTGCACTCGATCGCCTCGCTGCTCGGGCTCGGTATCGAGATCCCGGACTACTCGACGTTGTGTCGGCGCTCGAGGCTGCTCCGCAAGAAGCTGCGGATTCCGAAAGCCGCAAGCAATCAACCAATCCACCTGATGATCGATAGCACGGGCTTGAGGATTCATGTTGGAACCGCCCGCAAACCGCCAAAGCAGCGCGCATGGCGCAAGTTGCACATCGCCGTTGATCGCGAGACCGGCAACATTGTTGCGTCCGAACTGACGGCGTCACGTGCTCGCGACGCAACCCGAGTCCCCGCTTTGCTAACACAGATTCAAGCACCTCTAGCGTCCGTGGCGGCGGACAGTGCATACGACAAGGAAGCGGTCTACGAAGCGATCGAAGCGCACAGCCCTGGACGAAGGACGCGCGTGGTGATTCCGCCGCAACGAAACGCGACGCTCAATCAGAATTCGAACACCGCCATGCAGGAGCGCGACCGCCATATTCGTGCCATCGAAAGACACGGCCGACGTGAATGGTACAAGCTCTCAGGCTGCACCAAGCGAAGCATGGTGGAGAACGCGGTCTATCGTTACAAAGCGATCATCGGGCCCGAGATGCGGACACGAACGTTGGCGAGGCAACGAGTTGAACACCGAATTGGGTGCGAGATACTCAACAAGATGACCGCGCTCGGGATGCCCGATACGTACTGCGCCGGGTGACTCTACGACCGGCACAGGGAGGTCAGCGATTTGCTCCGGGCCGTGCAACAACGCCACCATTCGCCCGGAGCTTCTGCACTAGAAACGCCCGCTCGTTCGTCTCCTTGAACTCCTTCAACGTATTCGCCGCCGCCTGAGAAGACGGCGTGTCGTCCTGAGGGTCGCGAATATGCTCCGGCAGATCGACAACATCGATCGTGTCCGAAGGCGCCATGATCAGGACGCGCTCGATCGTGTTCCGGAGCTCGCGGATATTCCCTTCCCATTTGTGGTGGACGAGGCGCTGCATCGCCTGGGGCGAGAAATGCTTCTTGCGCAAATTGTCGTCGGCGGCAAAGCTCGAAACGAAGTGCTCGACGAGAGACTCGATATCGTCCCGACGCTCGCGCAAAGGCGGTGTCGGGATCGGGATAACCGAGAGACGAAAATAAAGGTCCTCGCGGAAGTTCCCCTCTTCGATCTCCTTCTTGAGATCTTTGTTCGTCGCCGCAATGACCCGCACATCGACTTTGATCGTGTTCTGCGAGCCGACGCGCTCGACTTCACCTTCCTGCAAAACACGCAGCACTTTGGCCTGTGTGCGAGCGCTCATGTCACCGATCTCGTCCAGAAAGATCGTCCCGCGATCGGCTTGCTCGAACTTTCCGATTTGTTTGTTCGTCGCTCCGGTGAACGACCCTTTCTCGTGCCCGAAGAGCTCGCTCTCGATGAGGTCTTCGGGGATGGCGGCGCAGTTGACTTGAATCCAGGGGGCGCGGGTGCGGTTGCTGTTCGTGTGGATGGCGCGGGCGACGAGCTCTTTGCCCGTTCCGGACTCGCCCGTGATGAGCACGGTGGCGTTCGTGGGCGCGGAGCGGGCGATAGCTTGACGCACTTTATCCATCGCCGCCGAGGTTCCGACCATCTGGTAGCGGCGCTCGAAACGGGGCCGGAGCCTTCCGCCTCCTCCTTGAGCTGTTTGCGCTCGAGCGCGTTGCGAACGGCGAGCAAGATCCTTTCGGTCTCGAGCGGTTTCTCGATGAAATCGAAAGCGCCGAGCTTTGTCGCTTGGACGGCCGTTTGCACGTTACCGTGGCCGCTCACGACGACGACTTGAGGCGCCGTGGTGCGCTCGCGAAGCTCTCCGAGAACTTCGAAGCCGTCCATCCCCGGCATCTTGATATCGAGGAAAACGAGGTCGTAGCGCTCGTTCTCGATCTTGTCCAGCGCCTCCGCCCCAGACGAGCCTTCGGAGACGTCATAACCCTCGTATTCGAGCGTCATGCGGAGGGTTTTACGGATGGGCTCTTCGTTATCCACGACGAGAATGCGGGGCTTGACCATGTTTTCCTTTACTCGGTCGAGTATAGAACGCGGCCTTAAGCCGTTTGTTTGAAATAGATTAGGGCGGGTGCTCGATCACGATCGACCCATCCTCATCGACGGCGTCGTCATCCTCGATCCTCTCGATCAGAGGATCGAGACGCACGCCCATGAATATCGCCCCCGAGCGCTCTCGCCTATGCCGGAGTTTTTCGAGCGCTTTCGCGGTGAGTTTCGCCTCCCCGACGGCACTCCCTGCGCGACGCTTCACGAGAGCCGCGGCGAGCTGGATGAGGCCCTGCAGAAACTCGCGTTCGTCCGCAGACGGCGTCTCCGCCCACAGGCGCTCGAAATAGACATGCGCCTCCCACCAATAGGCGGCATTGAACAGATCGATGCCGTACAAGAAATCGTCGTCTTCGGAAGTAGGCTCGCGACCGTACATGTGGCCCTCGGGGTGGCGTTCCGGGTGCGGCGTCTTGCCCGGCTCGTGGCGATAGGGAGGAAAGGCGCGCTGGCTGTAGCGTGTGCGGCTCAGCGTGTCCTACCGCGTATTCGCCCTACCGATTGCGCTCGATGACGTAGTACGCGAGCGCCATCAACGCATCCTTATTAATGGACTCCGGCAGGGAGGCGAGACAGTCCTTGGCTTTGACCGCGTAGTCTTCGGCAAGGTCCCGAGCTTTGTCGAGACATCCGTTACGACGCACCAGGTCGAGGATCTCTTTGCGGCTCACCTCGTCGATGCTGCCGCGCTCGATGACCGCTTGGACCGTCGGGAGCGCGCGGGGCTCGTTTTGGAGCGCGTAGATGATCGGCAATGTGACGTGGCCTTCTTTCAAATCCGAGAGCACGGGCTTGCCGATCGTCTCTTCGTCGGACGTGAAGTCGAGCAGATCGTCTGCGACTTGAAAGGCCATGCCGATATTCATGCCGTACTCGCGGAGCGCCGTCTCGACTTCCGGCGTCGCGCCGCCGAGCTTCGCGCCCATTTGCGCGCAGCCATAGAACAGATAGGCTGTTTTGTGCTTCAAGATGTTGAGGTGCTCGTCCACCGTCAAGTCGACCGCGCCTCCACGGGTCAGCTCCAAAATCATGCCCTCGATCATGCGTAGCGTGATCTCGGTAATGACTTGCAGAATCTCGAGGCTGCCCATCTCGATCGCGAGCCCAATCGAGCGGATGTAGAGAAAATCGCCCAGGAGGACGGTGAAATCGTTTCCGAGCAAAGCGTTGACAGATGGCTGCCCGCGCCGCATGACGGCTTCATCGACGATGTCGTCATGGACGAGCGTCGCAGTATGGATGAACTCGGTGACGGCGCCATATTGCGGCCCCTTGTCGCCCGCATAGCCGCAGGCGCGGGCGGCGATGAGGAGAAGCGCCGGACGGACGCGCTTGCCACCGCTGCGGTAGATATAGCGACTACTGGACTCGACGAGCTGGAGCTTGCTCTCCACTTTGTCGCGGATGATCTGCTCGACGGTATCGAGATCGTCTTGGATCTCGCCGAAAATATCTTCAAGGGTCAAAGAGGGCTCTGGGAGCTGGGAACGTGTTTCGGAGGACGCCATAGTTGTTCTTCCTGCCCTGCGCTCTAGCGGTAATTCTTGAACTGCATCGCGATGCCGAGGTCCGCCTCTTTGAGCAGAGTCATGATGGACTGTAGCTCGTCTTTCTTTTTGCCGCTAATGCGAACTTGGTCGCCCCGAATCGCGGCTTGGACCTTGCGTTTCGTGGATTTCACGATTTTTACGATTTCGCGCGCCTTTTCCATGGGGATCCCGTTCTGGAGCTCGATTTTCTGCCGGACGGTGCCTCCGAGCGCGGACTCGATCTGGCCCGGATTCAAGGCCTTCAGCTCGATACCCCGCTTCACTAGCTTCGATTCCAGCACGTCGCGCGCGCTTTGAAGCTTGAACTCTTCCGAGGACTTGAGCTCGATCGCGGCGCCGTCATCCACGACCTGGATTTCCGTACCCGAGCCCTTGAAATCGAACCGGTTCACGATTTCTTTCATCGAGTGCTGGACGGCATTCTTCACTTCCTGCCCATCGAGCTTGCACACGATATCGAAACTGCTTTCCGCCGCCATTCGACCCCCATTATTACGAAATTCGTGTTTCTCGGCAATGAGAGCAGAGATCCGCTTTGAAATCAGTTAAATGGAAAAAAACCGATAGAAGTTCTCATCTGTGGCTGCCTCGACGTCCCGCTCGGAAATCCCCTTGATCTCAGCCAGGCAGTCGGCGGTCTCGCGCACGAAGGCGGGCTCGTTGCGCTTGCCGCGATAGGGCACGGGAGCGAGGTACGGACAGTCCGTTTCCACGAGGAGCTTGTCGAGCGGAAGCGCGCGGGCAGCTTCGCGCAGCGGCTCGGCGTTCTTGAACGTCAAGATCCCCGAAAAAGAGAGCAAGAAGCCGTGGGCAATGGCCATCTCGGCGGTGGCGAGGCTCGCCGTGAACGAATGCAGGATCCCACGAACACCCGCCGATTCCTCCTCCAGAATGGCGACCAGGTCTTCTTCGGCCTCGCGGTGGTGCACGATGACAGGAAGCTCGAGCTCGCGCGCCAGCCGAATTTGGCGGCGGAACACCTCCCGCTGCTCTTCCCTGGGGGACGAGTCGTAGTGGAAGTCCAGCCCTATCTCACCGATCGCCACGACACGCGGCCCGCTCGCGAGCTCGCGGAGGAGGGCTTCGCCACCCTTCTCGTCGAAGATCTTCGCGTCATGCGGGTGGCAGCCGACGGCGGTGTAGAAATCGTGGGTTGCGACGAGCGGGAGGGCGTTTTTGTAGCTGTCTTCTTCGTCGACCATCGCGAGCGAGAGAATAGCTTCCACGCCCGCGCTCTTGGCTCGAGCGATCACCGCGTCACGGTCCTCGTCGAAGCGGTCCATGTCTAGGTGGGCGTGGCTGTCTATCATTTCAGCATTCAGCATTCAGCATTCAGCATTCAGGATCTGGGTTCACTTCTCTTTCATCGCTTGGGTGTAGCCTAGGCTTTCTAGGCGGCGGCGCTCCTCTTCGGTCATTTCTACACCTTCGGGGGCGGCGGTGTTGCCTCTCATGTGTTCTTGGGCTCTTAGCCAGGTGAAGAGTTTTTGTTCTAGGTAGCCTTTGGCGAAGCTGTCTTCTTCGGACAGGTCATTGGTTTCTTTTGGGTCGGCGGTCAGGTTGTAGAGCTCTTTTTTTCCGGTGCGGCTGTCCCAGATTAGTTTGTGATTTTTGTTGCGGGCGCTGTAGCGGGGGCGTTTCCAGACGGTGCGTGAGTAAGCGATGCGGTTGGCGGCTTCGGGTCCTAGCAGGCTCTTGCCTTGCATGTCGGTTGCATGCATGCCGGCGAGCTCCAGGATGGTCGGGGCCAGGTCAACGAGCTCCACGACGTTGTCGACGCGGCGCGGCGCGACGCTGGGAATCTTCATGATTAGCGGAACGCGGATGCTTTCTTCATAGAGCTGGGTGTTGTGGCCGAGGAAGCCGTGCTCGAAGAGAGCTTCTCCGTGGTCCGCGGTGAGGATGACGATGGTGTTGTCTCCGAGTCCGCGCTCGTCGAGTTGCCGAAGGAGCTTTCCAACGAGATCGTCGACATAGGCCAGGTTGGCATCATAGAGACCGCGCACGCGGGCGAGCGTGGCAGCGTCGAGCGGCTCTCCCGCGGCGACGCGGGCGTTCATCGCTTCGACGACCTTGGCGTCGGCCATACCTTCCGGGAACGGTTCTGCCGGGGAGAAGCGCGTATCGAAAGGCGCTGGTGGGTTGTACGGGAAGTGCGGCTCGCGAAAGTGGACGTAGGCAAAAAAACGCTCGTCGCTAACGTCGTCTAGCCAATCGCGGAAGGTTGCGAGGACCGAGTCGCCGTGACCCGTGTAGCCCCCTTGCTCCCAGATCTGGAAGTACTCTTGGTAGCCCTTGTCGAGGCCGAACATTTTCGAGGCAACGGCGTTTCCTGAAAAGCCGGCGGTGCGATAGCCGTGCTCGGCGAGGAGCCCGGGAAAGGTGACGACGTCGTCGCGGAGCCTGTCGGCGAAAGAGACGCTCTGGTGGCGCTCGGGGTATTGGCCGGTGAGGACGGAGCCTATCGAAGCGATCGTGTAGACGGCTTGGCTCACGGCAGCATCGAAAACGACGCCAGTCTCTCCCAAAGCATCGATTGCGGGGGTTGTTCGCCTGTCGTGGCCATAGAGTCCCATTCGGAGCGCGTTCGCGCCGTCGAGCACGATCAGCATTATGTTGGCATCGACCGCGTTCGGCTGACGTCGCGGCGCCGTCGATTCCTTGACGAAAAGCTCGGGCCGTATGACGGTGCCGCTCGCGGAGCGAAGAACGATCTCGACGGGGCCGTTCACACGTAGGTCCTGCTCCCAGACCTCTTCGCCAGCGAGCGTCTTTTCAACGAGCGTCGACTCTTCCGAACGCACGACGACGTCGACACCATCGCCAGGCGTCAGTCGGAGCCGCGCGTCGCCGGGGACGTCCGCATAGAGCGTCACGGCGCCGCCCGCGGGCAGATGGAGCCCTGAACTCATCCAAGCGAACGGGCCCGGGCTTCTTGCGACGGGCGCTTCGCCTTCAGGCAGAATGTCGAAGCGATAGAAGGCGACCGCGAGCCGCCGTCGGTCGGCGGAGCTTCGGTTGGGATCGCCCGCGTAGCGGAAACGCATGGCGATCTCGTTCACGCCTTCTCGAAGCGGCAGCTCGAGCGGATAGCGCTCGCGCGCGGGACGCAGCTCGATCTCGGTCAGCTCCTCACCGTTGACGCTCAAGCGAATCCATTGCGAAGGACTGCCTTCGAAACGGAACGGCTCGCATTCGATCCAGGCCATGTGGCGGCCAGCGCGATCGAACGTGACCGTAAAGACCGCTTCTTCTTCGGAGGCCCAGCGAAACGTATTCCCATCAGGGGCCGTCTCTCCATGCGACCAGCCGTCCTCGCTCAAATGAGGCAGCGCTCGCGGCGAGCCGAACTCGATCAGGGTGCCGTTCCAACTCTTGCGCGCGACAGCGACAGCGACAGCGACAACGACATCATCAGTGAGCGACCCCTCGTCGGCGGTAGGTGGCTCGGCCGGGCCGGGACCACAGGCGACGCCTAGCGCCGCGAGCACGAAGAAAAATTGTTTCACTTGACCTTGGCGCCGGGTGCGACGGCTTTGTCGAACGTCGCGAGCACGGGTCCATCCTCGGTGCTTGCCGCGAGAAGCATCCCTTGAGATTCGACGCCTCGCAAAGTGGCTCGCTGCAAATTCGCGACAACGATGATGTGCTTTCCGACGAGCTCTTCGGGCGTGTAGGATTTCTTGATCCCCGCGACGAGCTGCCGGGTCTCCGAGCCTAGATCCACGCGAAGTCGAAGAAGCCGGTCGGCGCCTTCGATCTCGGACGCTTCGAGCACCTTGGCCACTTTCAACTCGATTTTGAAGAAGTCGTCGATCTTGATTCTCTCGTCTTCGCTCATCCTTTTCCTTTCGTTTGGTAGCTCACGATCGCCGCTTGTTGTACCTTCTTCAAAGAGACTTTCTTCGCGCGCGCGAGCCGCCGGCAATCTTCGAACTCCGGCGCGACGTTCACGACTTTGCCTCCGAAGAGCCCTTCTTTGACGCGGATTTTGCCGAAGCGCGTCCGCACCGCGGTAATGCGGCGCTCGAGAACTTCGCGCTCGATCGCGTGGGTGCGCACGCCGAGCGTCGTGCTCTCCCGAAAGAGGATCGCCGTCGCCTGATCGCGGCGATGCGGGTGTACAAGGACCGTCACGTTCGTGCCCGGCCGGTTCTTTTTCATCATCACCGGTGTCAGAAAGACATCCAGAACGCCCGCCTCGAGCAACCGCTCCTGGACAAAACCCAATTGCTCCGGCGTTTGGTCGTCGATGGTCGTCTCGAGGACGAGAACCGTTTCAAAGCGGCGGCTCTCCGTCTCGCCCAGAACGAGCCGGAGCGCGTTCGGCCTTCCCGAGCTCGGATCCTTCGTGCCGAGTCCATAGCCTATGCGCTTGATCGTCATCGCGGGCAAGGGGCCGAACCGATCGGCGAAGGCGCTCACTAGAAGCGCTCCGGTCGGCGTCGTTCGCTCGAAATCGCCATCCGCGAATACCGGTACACCCTTCAACAGTAGCGCAGTGGCCGGCGCCGGAACGGACAGCCGGCCGTGCTTCGTATCCACCCAGCCGGAGCCCACGTTGAGCGGTGAGGCTTCGACCCGATCGACACCGAGAAGCTCGAGGCCCGAAACGGCCCCTACGACGTCGACGAGAGTGTCGAGCGCGCCCAGCTCGTGAAGATGGATCTTCTCGACGCTCTTGCCGTGCACGGTGGCCTCCGCCTCGAAGACCCGGTAGATGAGGGAAAGCGAACGCGCCTTGATGTTCTTCGAGAGACGGCTCTTTTTCAGAATCCGCTCGAAATCGGCCCAGTGGCGGTGGCCTCGATCGTCGGGCGCATCCACGCGGATGCGCGTGCCGCGGATGCCGCCACGAACGGCCTTGGACCGGATCACCCGGAAGCCGGTCACCGAGAGTTTGTCGAGCTCGGCGACGAGCTCTTTCAAGGGCACGCCGAGGTCGACGAGCGCTGCGAGGATCATGTCTCCGCTCGCGCCCGCGGAGCCGTCTAAATAGAGAATCCGATTGCCCATTGAAGCCGTGCAGTGTACTAGAGTTCGTGGTTCTCTTTGAAACTCCAGTAGCGGCCGGCGCTGACGATCACGTGGTCCAGAAGGCCGATGCCCAGGATCTCCCCCGCCCGGTGCAGCCTCTTGGTGAGCTGGCGGTCCTCGCGCGACGGTGTCGGATCACCGGACGGATGATTGTGAAAGACGACGATCGCCGCCGCGCGCAGAATCGCGGCTTCACGATAGACCTCGCGGGGGTGGGCGAGCGAGCCGTTCAAGCTGCCGTTGGAGATGATCTCGAGGCGCATCAGCCCATTGCGGCTATCGAGCGCCAGCATGCCGAACTCCTCCAGGGGCTTGTTCCCGAAACGCGGCATCAAGTAGCGGCCCGCATCCTCCGGCACGCGGAACCGCGGCCGCGTGGGCTCCGGCGCCGAAGCGGCGCGCCTTCCGAGCTCGAGCGCGGCGAGAATCCGCGCCACGCGCGCGTCCTTCAAACCAGGTACGCGTGCGAGCCCCGCGGGGCTTTGGCGATGGAGGCCGCCGAGGCTTCCCGCTTGCCGCAGGAGCTGATTGGCCAGCTCCAACGCGGAGGCGTTTCGGGTGCCCGAGCCCAGTAGCACGGCGAGGAGCTCGTTGACGCCGAGCGTCTCGGCGCCGCGCTCGATGAGTTTTTGGCGAGGTCGGTCTTCAGGCCACAGAGCTTCAAGGTTCATCTAGTCTCCTTTAGGAGATCTAGACGAGAACGGACTCTTGTAACCTCCGTTCCATTTTGTGATTCGAGTGGCTCACGTAGACGAGCGGGCCGTCGCGCCAGGCCCGGCGGATCTCGTCTCTCACTTCGTTCTCGTTCTCCGCGGCGGTGAGGGCCTTGCGAGCCCATTGCCCCAGCTCGACGAGAGCGGTGCAATCCCACCCATCGACCCCGACTTGCGCGACGGGGAGCTCATGCCCTTTTTCCAGGTACGCCATGCCGACAGAGGCCATGGGCGTCAATGCGCGCAGTGCTTGCTCGGCCCGTTCGGCTTCCTCGTCGAAGCCGAAAGCCCCGACGCAGCTCATGAGCTCCCCTGTGGAGAACGTGTGCTGCGCGTCGTAAGGCCGCTGCCGGTTGGAGGCCCAGACCGGAGCCAAATCCTTCGAGGAAGCCAGAACGCAGATAGCCTCCGCGGTGTGGCGGCGGAGCGCGTGCGAAAGCCCTTCCGGGGTCACGATCCCTCGCTCGACCAAAGTTTCACCTAGCCTGGATTCCCACGGAGCCGTTCGGACCTAACATCAGGGTCAGCGCCGTCGCCTGATCGAGCTGTATCGGCCCCGGGGACATCGTTTGGCGTTAGGTGCGAGCTTGACCCCATGGGATTGGAGCGTCGCGCGTTGATCATCCGAAGACGAGCTGGAGATGACGGCCACCGAGCCAGGGAACGCGGGTTCGCTTCCGATCGAAGCCGGCTTCGAGTAGGTGTGGGTTGTGTGCGCGCTTTTGAAACTGGACGGTGATGGTCGAGGAATCGATCGTTACAACGGCGGTGGCGTCTATGAAGTCGCGGAAGATGCGCCGAGACTTCGCATTCGTGTATTCCTTTCCGAGTTCGGTCCCAAGGAGCCGGTAGAGACTACTCGCCATGAGCGTGAGCTGGAGGTCACAGTTAACTTTCATCGCGACCGCTGAGGAGAGCGCATCCATATGGAAAAAGTCGATGCCATCCGCGATCCCGTTCTCGATGAGCATCCGTTGTGCGTAGCGATCGATCAGCTTCGTGGCTGAGCGACGCAGCTGATTAGTGAGAAGAAGAGTCGGCTTATCATGGCCAAGATCGCGAATGGCAAGTTGACGTATCGGGACCTCGTAGTCGCGGAGTTGGATCATCCTCTCGAGGACTTTCGGTGTTCTGAATGCCCGAGACACATTGCTGAGCTGGATCTGCCGCCAGGCTGATCCAGGAGTCTGCCGCAGTTGTTCGAGTATCTTGTCCGAGCGGCGCCGCAGAGTGATGAAATCGATGTCCATGTTATTCAGCTCGTTGAGATTCGCGTAGGTCGTCAACTTGGAATCAAACACCAACTCCTGCGGCAGCCGACCGGTTCTCTCCTTCCAAAATTCGACGAATCTCAAGATTTCATCATTCTGTTGTTCCTTGCGCAAATTACTGTTCGCGTAGCAAAACACCCGAGTCTCGGAATCCTGCGCTACGAAGGCCAGCACGCCCTTCTGCTTGCGGCTACGCTTTGAGATGTAGTGCTTCTGTACGAGCGCGTCTTCGCCATGGAAAGGGATGGTGTGGAAATCAAGGTCGAGGGAGCGGCCTCTCTTCAGGCCAAGTTTCTTCACGGTGTCGAACCAAGACCGCATGATCTGTGGGTAGCAGACCGGTCGGATGCGGCAGCTGTACTCCGTGAGGAAGGAACGCTTTGGAATCACGTTGAGTCCAGCAAACAGCGCCAAGCCCTCGTCGAAGACGTAACTCATGACATGGCTGTGCCGAGCGCTGCCGAACAACTTCATCGCCAGCAGTGAGCGAATCGCATGTGCGGCCGGCATCATCTTCGTGCCTGGGAACTTGGCATCGGCCAGCATCTTGTCGAGAGGGATCTTGGCAAGGTACGGAAGGAACAGGAACAGGCCGCCCACCTTCGTTCGGAACGTGCGCTCGGACAGGTCGAGCTTTCCGGCGTCGGCCACGTCCGCAGCATTGGGTCGAGTCGTTGCGGGCCGTTCGTCGTCTCGCCGTCTCGGGAGACGAGCGAATCCCTCCTCCTTGAGAATCGTCGAGATCGAGGCCGGACTCAGCTTTTCCCCACTCTGATCCAGGGCATCCCGGATGTCGTACACCGACGAGTTCTGCTTGCGCAGGGTGATGATCTTCTGACGAAGTCTCTCCCTGGGCGGCGGCAACTTGGCCTTCTTCGTTTGTGGCAGAAAGAACTCTCGCTGAGGGTTTTTGCGGAACTCATGGCACAGGACGCGAAAACTCCCGGGTGTGTAGCCGAACCGCTCGGCCGCCTCTGCTGACGGGGCTCTGTCGACGAAAAACGTGCGCAGAGCCTCGTACTGTCGATGGGTTGGGTTGGAGGGGAGCAGGAATTCATCGGCGAGGTCGGTTAGTTTTTTGCCTGAACCGTTGACCACATACCCCACTATATCAAGTGGTACGTATTAGTCAAGCCACAAGCGATGGAAATATCAAGAATTACGTGATCACGGGCCTTAAATGGCCTCTAGCAGCTCACCCGCTCCTTTTTCCACTCGCGGGCCATTTGCGTTTATAAGATTGGCTTCCGTTGTTAAGACTTGAACTATCCTAACTTTCTTGGCGCTCGAACCGCGACTTTGCGCACCTATTGGTCAAAAGCCGTTAGTGCTACGGGTCCTATGGGAATCCAGGCTAGCGGGATGCGATCGCGATGACACTCTTCGTAGATCTGGTTGAATACAGCTTTCGGAAGAGGCGGGTCGCTTTCGTGGCGCAAGATATCGGTGAGGCGATGCTCCATGTTGGAGGCGGCAGCCCAGCAGACACGGTTCTCCTCGACGAGAACGGTCCCCTGCGGGGCGTCTTTCGAGCAAAGACCAACGCACCCGTGTCGCCTCGCGGCAGGCGGTCGATGCCATTGAGCAGACGTAAGAGCGTGGGCACTTCGAAGCTTTGGTAATCCGGCATGTCGATATCGTTCACCAATGATGCATGACGAATGCCGATCTCCAACAGCACCAGAATGCTTTTGAATCAACAACTTAGGGCGGACGAGCCGCGGGTTTTCGAGGGTTTTCTACCGGACGACGTGGGATTTCACCGACAGGCCGTCGTGCACGAATTCAAAGAGTCGATAACGGAAATCGAACCACGGTGCCGTTAGGCACGGTGATATTCTTGGGAATAACGACGATCCCGTCGCGGATGAAGTAGTTCTCGCCATCGGCCTCGGTGACGGCTTGTTCGTTGACGATGCGCACGCCCTTGCCAATCCGCGCGTTCTTGTCCACGATGGCGCGTTCGATGACCGCGTCCTCGCCGATACCCATGGGCGGGCGTCCCGCGGCCAAATCAGCCTCCACTTCATGCGGCAGCTGATAGAAGTCAGCCCCCATGATGAGGGCCTCCTTGAGCGACGCACCCTTGGCCACCCGCGCCCGCACGCCGAGTACCGAGCGCTCCACGCGGCATTGATTCAAGATCACACCTTCGGTGACGAGTGAGCGCACGATGGTGCAATCGTCGATCTTGCTCCCGGGCAGGAACCGAGGGTGCGTATAGATGGGCGCCAGCGGCTCATAGAAGTTGAAGCGCGGCAGCGGATCCGTCAAATCCAAGTTCGCTTGATAAAAACTGCCGATGGTCCCGACATCCTCGAAATAGCCGTCGAACACATAGGCGAACAGACCCCGGGGCCCGACGAGCGCCGGGAGGATCCCGTGGCCAAAATCATTCGCCTCGGACTGAAGAAGCTCTTCTTCGAGGACCGACGATTGAACAAATAGATTCCCATCGATCCGAGGTACTTGCCATCTCCGGTCTCGAATCCCTTGAGGGCGTCGACGGCCGGCTTTTCGGTGAATCGCGTGACTTTTTTCGACGCATCGACTTTGAGAATGCCGTAGCGCGGAGCATCTTCGCGACGCACCGTCGTGGCCGCGACCGTCACCTCCGCGCCGCTCGCCTCGTGCTGCGAGACAACGTCGCGAAAATCCATCCGGTAGAGCTGATCCCCACTGAGCACGAGCGCGCGCTCGACGCCGGGGTGGTTGACGATGTGACGCAAGTTCTTTCGCACGGCGTCGGCCGTGCCCTGGTACCAATCCTTTGCCTCCGGTGTCTGCTCCGCGGCAAGGATGTCGACGAAGCTCCAACCAAAATTATCGAAACGATAGGTGCGCGTGACGTGATTGTTCAGCGACGCGGAGTTGAACTGCGTCAACACGAACATCCGCCGGATGCCGCTGTTCAAGCAATTGCTGATAGGAACGTCGACGAGGCGGTACTTGCCGCCAAAGGGAACGGCAGGCTTGGAGCGCTCGCGAGTCAAAGGATGAAGGCGCGCCCCAATGCCTCCCCCGAGGATCACCCCAACGGTTTTGTCCGGCACGGCGACGACATCCTACCATGGCACCGCCGATACGTTTCCACACCCAACTATGGGAAAATAAAGTCAGGCCACATGGATTCTCTCAAAGAGCTTCTCTCCAACCGTCCGAAAGTGATCGCCCGTACGAAGCAAGGACAGCTCGTTCCAGGCTATCTCGACAAGGGACAACTATTGCCGCGAGGCATTTTGAAGATGAGCGACGTGAACGGTGAACCTCTTCCCGTGGACCTCCAAAAGCTCAAAGGGGTGTTCTTCGTACACGACTTCACGGGCGACGGGGACTATCTGGAAGAAAAATCACTGAACGTGGATCCGAACCGGCTCGGGCTTCGTGTCCGGATACGCTTCGACGACAACGAGTCGCTCGAGGGTGTCACCGAGAACACGTTGGAGCTGCTCACGAGCCCCGGCTTTTTCTTCTGGCCCGGCGACGCGAAATCCAACAATCGACTGATCTTCGTCGTCAAAACCGCTTTGCTCGGCTTCGTCGTTTTGGGCGTGCGCCATCGCTAGTGAGCGCTCAGCTCTCGTCCTCGAAAACGTCGAGCCAATAGGCGACATCGGAAGCCGACGCGTTCGGCTTTTCGGACGGAGCTTCGTGGCTCTTCCTCTTGGGACACTTCGGGAGCTTCAAAACGTTCCAGCTCTCCGGCGCGACCACCGTGGCACCGAGGCGGCGCGATTCGAAAGCAAGGTCTTGGTCGGCAGTGATGACGGTCGCCGTAGCCGCGCTGTCTGTGCCTAGAAAGCGAAGGATCTCCTGGTCGGCGTTGTCCGGCGAGCGCGAGAAGCGCAACGTCAACTTCGGGTGCGGTGCCCGGAAATTGTGCCCAACGTCGATATCCTCCGAGCCGTCGAAGATGATAACCACCGGCTGGGCTCGAAGAGTCCCGGAACCAAGGATCGCCGTCACGAGCGCATCGCGTCCCGCGCGAAGACCGTCGCGCGCCTCGACTACGGCGAAACGGGGAACGCGCCGGATGGCGTTGTAGCCGTCCACAACGAACACGGCGCTCTCAGACGTAATCGATCGATAGGATTTCGAGCTCGGTCACACCGCCCGGGAGCTCGAGGCTCACGACATCCCCCTCGCGCGCGGAAATCAGAGCTCTCGCTATTGGAGAAATGAAGCTTACCTTGCCTTCCGCCGGCTGGCTCTCGTCAACCCCTACGATTTTGTAAATTTTTTCGTTGCCTTCGGGATCCGCGATGGTGACCGTGGCCCCGAAATGCACGCTGTCCTGGTCTTGAGAGCTCAGGTCGACGATGTCCATATTGGCCAAACGCTCCCGGAGAAACTGGATGCGGCGGTCGATCACCGCGAGGCGTGTCTTCGGTGACAGGCTCTGGCCCTCCGCCTCCTTCTTTCCCTTCGCGCCAGAAGAGCGTTTTTTCGCGACAACTTGCGGTCGGAGCACATCCTCGAGACGGGTGAGCTCGGTGCGCAAAGCCTCCGCCCCCTCGGGGGTGACGTAGTTCTTGGTGCCAGGCGGCAGAAGGTCCTTCGGCTCGGGAATGACTTCTTCAAAGGCCCCTTCGTCGGATTCTTTTGTAAATGCTTTGCTCATGGGACTCCACCGCCAGCGACCACGGGCCGGAGGGGGCCGCCGAAACGCGCTGGATACCCCAAAGTATTCTAGATTGCCGGGAAAGGCAAATGCCGCGCTAGCTTTCCTTTCCAGCAGCCACGGCTCCGGCACCCAACAGCAAAACAACGCCGCCACCGAAAATGCCGAGGGATTTCATGAATCCGGGATTGTTGCCGTCGTCGATGATCACGAAATCCTCCGAGAGAGTGTCATCGAGCCCCCCGACCGGCGTTACAAGATGATGCGGTCGTTGCCGTCGCGGCGAGTGACACGCTCGCGGTCGAGCCACTCGAGCAGAGGAATGGCGTGCTTGCGGGTGACCCCCACCATCTCTTTGAAGAAGCTCACATCGAGGCGGGCGCGCTCGGCCTTGAGGCCCCGGATGGTTTGCTTGAGCTCGCCGAGGACGTCGCGGTGGAAAACCATCCCGTCTCCGATCTGGACGAGCGTTCCGTCCTTCAGCAAGACCCGCTGCACCCGCTCGAGCAAGCGGGTGTCTTGCTTTCCCGCGCTCGCGGCTTCGCTGAGACTCTTGGGGCGGCAGCCCCCGTCACGATATTGCGTCACGAGGAAGTCTTGGGCTTCGGTCTCCTCGGCGCTCAAGTGGATGCTGTGATCGGGAGTCGCGACGAGATCGCGCGCGCTTCGAAGACGCCCTTCGGCGACGCGCTCGGTCAAAACCCACTCGAACACGGCGGGCGGCGTGCGCGCGGCAACCTTTTCCCTCAGCTCGCTTTTCGGCATACCCTTGAGCAACGGGTTCTTGCTCTGAAAGCGTTTGAGCTCGTCGAGCATGCGGCTCGCGATCGTTTCTACGACGTCGGGAGCAATGAAGAGCTGCGGTGACTCGGAGACCACCACCGCGTTGTTTTTGCCGACGAGCGCAGCGACGATCGGTTTCATCGCTTCCCCATCGGCCGAAAGCCGCCGGGCCAAGTCGGGCTCCGACATCCCCATCGCACCCGCGCCGGCAATAAAGAGTGCGGCGGCGGTGGCTCGATCGCCGCTCGCGAGCGTTTCGAGCGCGCCGAGGGGCACTCGGCTACGGACGCCGTGTTTGACGGGCTCGGCATCGAGAACCTTCCCGCCGGCGATCGTCTCGAGAGGCGAGTAGCGTCTCAGGATAAAGCGATCCCCGCGTGCGGCAACCAGCGGACCTTCCAAGCGAAGCTGTACGAAAGCGCGCTCCCCCGGAGCGAGTGCTTTCTTGTCGCCCAGGACCCGTACGCGCGCCAAGACTTGCGCCGTACCGAGATGAAGGTGCACGCGGGTGAGATCCTTAATGGGGATGGGCGACGAGGCGAGCACGTCGAGCTCGGCATCGATCATGTGGGTCGGCGTGAACGAGCCGGGCTCGACGAGGGTGTCGCCGCGCAGGACGTCAGCCACATCGACACCTTGCAAGTTCACCGCGGTTCTCTGCCCCGCGCGTGCGACCTTCTTCTTCTCGCCGTGAACTTGGAGGCCGCGTATGCGCGCTTTCAGTCCTCGCGGCACGATCTCGATCTCGTCCTCTTGCGCCACCGAGCCGGTCATCAACGTTCCGGTCACGACGGTGCCAAAGCCTTTCATCGTGAACACGCGATCGACAGGAAGCCGGAAGAGTCCGCTCGCGGAGCGGTCCGGGACATCTTTGGCCACCTCGATGAGCTTCAGCTTCAGCGCTTCGATGCCCTCTCCAGTTTTCGATGAAACTTCGAGGAGCGGGGCGTCTTCGAGAAAACTTCCGTGAAGGAGCTCACGCGTCTCGAGCGCGGCGAGCTCGAGGAGCTCGGGATCGGCAAGATCGCTTTTGGTGAGGACGATCACGCCGCGCGGGATTTCGAGCAAACGGCAGATGTCGAAGTGCTCTCGTGTCTGCGGCATGACGGATTCGTCCGCGGCAACCACGAGCAAAACGAGATCGATGCCGCCGACGCCCGCGAGCATGTTCTTGACGAACTTCTCGTGGCCTGGAACGTCCACGAAAGCGATGGACAAATCGTCATCTTCGGCGAGCAAGGCGAAGCCGAGCTCGATGGTGATGCCCCGCTCCTTTTCTTCTTTGAGCCGGTCCGGATCCGTCCCCGTCAGCGCCCGTACGAGGGCACTCTTGCCGTGGTCGATATGGCCGGCGGTTCCGATGACGACGTGCTTCATGGGGGGATGATAACAATTCGCGTCGGGCCCGCGCTTGTGATTAAATCATGCTTCCCCGGCCTCTTCGATAGGCACTTATATCCATCGGAAGGACCGAAATCATGTGGAAGAGCTCATTCAAGGCGTTTTGCCTAACTCTCGTCAGCTGCGCCCTGGCCACCGCCCAGGACGTGGGCCCGTCTCGAGGCGCGCTCGTCATCGTGGGCGGCGCCATGAAGGACCCGGCGATCATGGAGCGATTCATCGAGCTCGCCGGGGGCCCGGAAGCACCCATCGTGATCATTCCCACCGCGGGCGCCGGGGACCATTACGACCAATATTATCCGGGCGCGCGGCGCTGGCGGAAGCTCGGAGTGGAGCACGTCACCGTGGTCCATACCCGGGACCGCAACGTCGCTAATAGCGACGCTTTCGTCGAGCCCATTCAGGAGGCGCGCGGGGTTTGGTTTCCGGGCGGCCGGCAGTGGCGTCTAGCGGACGCCTTTCTCGATACCCGAACCGAGCTCGAGCTCCACAAAGTGCTCGAAAGAGGCGGCGTTATTGGCGGCTCCTCGGCGGGCGCCACGATCCAAGGCTCCTATCTCGCGCGCGGGGACACGGAGACCAACACGATCATGATGGGCGACCACGTGGAAGGGTTCAGCTTTCTCAGGAACATCGCCATCGACCAACATCTGCTCGCCCGCAACCGGCACTTCGACCTCATCCCCGTGATCGAGAAATATCCTCACTTGCTCGGCATCGGCCTCGACGAAGACACGGCAATCGTCGTGCAAGGGGATCGTTTCGAAGTGGTCGGCCAAAGCGTGGTCGCGATCTACGACTATCAAAGGACGCTCGCCGGTGAGGGCCGTTTCTACTTTCTTCGCCCTGGAGACTCCTACAACATGGGCACGCGTCAGGCGATGCGGCGCGCGTTCTCGGCGGAGCCGTTCGAGGGCGTCAAACAGGAGCCTTGGCCCGACCGGCCCTGACGGCCCTGAACGGCCCGACGCATTCGCGACGCGATCGCGTCGACGATGGCCTTCAGCTTCTCGAAGCTGGGTGTTCCCTCGACCACCCCGAGACCGATCGGGCTCAGAGTGATCGTGCGTTCTCCGGCAGTCATGGCAATCACAGCGACCGACTGATCGCCATCGGCCTGCTCGAGCGCCGCGGCGGCGGGGCCGCTCATCCCAACGACGTCAGCGACGAGAAACCCTTCGCCGAGATCGACCGCCTGTCGAATGTCATCGCTCGGAGGAGAAATCTGCAACAGCAGCGCGGGGTCTTCACCGGCGGGCCAAATGCAAATTTCTATGTCGCCGCCGTCGAGCGACTCGGCCGCGCCCGCGCCAACCGACGTGCCGAAGAGCTCATCCACTTCGCTCTGCATCATCAGACCGCACGCCCCGTTTCCGCTAGGGCGTGCGGCACCCGCGACCCCCGTTCCAGGGGGCGTCTCTCGCTGCGAGTCACCACCCCCACAAGCCGCCATCGAGCCGACAAGGGCAGAAGTCAGGAGCCATCCATAACGCGCTACCATCAGGTGCACTCTCCTTTGGTTCCCGCAGGGGACCCCGCGGTCAGGTTTCGCTAGGTTGTTGATCGAATTACAATTACCGTAACACAATGGCCAGACTTCCGCGACATCTGCTGGAGCGCACGCCCGAGGAGACGGCGCGTCGCTTGTGCTCGAGCCTAAAGAGCGAAGCGGCTCGTGCGCTCGAGCGCATGGAGGACCCCGAGGACAAAGAAGGCTTGCATGATTTTCGCGTGTCGCTTCGCCGGCTGCGAAGCTTGATGCGCGCCTATCGCATCCAGCTCAAAGGCTCCGGCGCGAAGCAGCTCCGGGCGCGCGTGAAAACGCTGGCATCCTCAACGAACCTCGCCCGTGACGCCGAGGTCGCCATCGAATGGCTTGCAAGCGAGCGCGAAGGACTCGGAGAAGCCGAGCGGGCCGGAGCCAGCCACTTGTTGTCCTTGCTCGAGGCCAAACAGCAAACAACACCCAGCGTCGCCGTTGTTCGGCGCGCGTTCCGGGCGCTCGACAAGGACTTGAAAAAAGCCTTCACGCGGATGAAGCTCCCGACCGAAGAGACCAACACTTCCTTCGTCGCCGCCACCGGCGAGATCCTGGCGGCCCATGCCGAGGTTCTCAAAAAGAGCCTCGCAGCCGCGCACTCTGCCGAAGATGCCGAGCTTCTTCACCGCGCACGCATCGAAGCCAAACGGCTTCGCTACATCCTGGAGCCGCTGCAGAGCGAGCTCCTCGAGGCGCGCCCGCTCATCAAGGGGATGAAAACGCTCCAGGATTGCCTCGGCGAGCTTCAAGACACGCGTGTCCTGACGACCGAGATCTCCGAAGCGCTCGAAAGCTCGGCGCTCGAAGAGGCTAGAAAGCTCCGGGACCTCGCACTGCGAGCCGAAGAGCTTCCCGTTGTCTACCCTTCGCAGAATACGGGCCTCCTCGCGCTCTTGCGGCGACAACGCGAGCGCCGGGATCGCCGTTTCAAAGATCTCGAGCGCGGGTGGATCGGGCCTCTCGGCGCATCCTATTTCGAGCGCGTCTCCCGCTTTGTCGAGCTCCTGAGGATATGGCCGGGGCGCGAGCTCACAAAGCGCCGCTTTCTGCTCGCGAACTTACCGGCTGGCCTGGGCAAGAAAAGGGGCGAAGAGATCCGCGAAGGATGGATTCCGGGTAACGCCATCCGCGAGCGCGTGCGCGCGATACGCATGGGCCGGCGGGTTCGTTATTCCCGTTACGTCGAATCAAACGGCGCCGGCGCGCCGACGGAAGAGAGACTCACGCGCCCGGCTTTCGAGAAGCTTTGGGCTCTCACACAAGGGCGGCAGCTCGAATGCCGCCGTCACGAGCTCGAGGACAACGGACGCGTCTGGACCATTGTCGCCATCCCGTCGCAGGATCTCGTGCTCGCATCCGTCGAGGCGAGCGCTGCGCTTACTATCCCCGAGTGGATTCGATCGGAGCTTCTGCGCGAAATCACCGGCGTCAAGAAATACGAGCCGGAAGCGCTCGCCCGGGCGCGAGCTAAGAGCGCCAACCTATCTCGCTAGGCTCTTGAAAGATCTCGCGGTCCTCGAGTCGCATCGCCGTCAGCTCTCTTCCCCAGACACAGCCGGAATCGAGCCCGATGGCGTTCGCGCCAACGTACAAACCGAGACTCGCCCAATGCCCGAAATAGACCGTGACGCCTTTGGGGAGGCTCGCCATTTCGAACCAGGGTCGGCAGCCCGTGGGAGCGTCGCCTGGAGGACCGGCATAGTCGAGACACATCTCGCCGTCCTTCGAACAAGTGCGCAGCCGCGTCAGCCCATCGAGCACCGTGCGAAGCTTGCCGTCGACGACGCCATCCTGGAAAGCAAGGCTCGCCTTTTTCGCGAGCTTCTCCGCCTCGGCCAAGCTCCACGTAGGCAAGATGCCCGCATGCACCATGACGGCATCACCCTCGCGATGAAGCAATGGCCTCTCGACGAGCCAGTCGATGAGCGCGTCGCCGTCCGGCGCGTCGAGAACGTCGTCGAACGTATCTCGTCGTCTCGGCTCACGTGTGCCGCGGCGGCGCTCGATGAGATGGAGGTCGTGATTGCCGAGAACGGTGACCGCACTCGCGCCGAGCCCTCGAACGAAGCGCAACACTTCGAGCGAGCTCGGCCCGCGATTCACGAGGTCGCCGACGAACCACAAGCGATCTCGAGACGCATCGAAATCGATGCGCGCAAGGAGCCGCTCGAGCGTGATAAAACAACCTTGTACGTCGCCGACGACGTAAGTGGCCATAGGCGCATCATACGACATGACCGACAGCAAACTCGCCGACACCTTCGCGGCCGTCGACCTCGGCTCGAACAGCTTTCATCTGAAGATCGCCCGCGCCGTCCACGAAGAGATCCACGAAGTCGATCGCCTGCGCGAGCGCGTACGCATCGCCGCCGGCCTGACCGAAGAGAAAACGCTGAGCGAGGAAGCGCTCGAGCGTGCCTACGCCGCCCTCGAGAAATTCGGCGAGCGGATTCGGGATATCCCGGCCAAACAAGTGCGCGCCGTGGGGACGAACACCCTCCGGCAAGTAAGCAACCCTCGTGCGGTGCTCAAGAAGGCCTCGAAAGCGCTCGGGCATCACATCGAGATCATCTCGGGACAAGAAGAAGCACGGCTCATCTATCTAGGCGTCTCGCACTCGCTCCCCTATGAAGACGAGCGAAGGCTCGCCGTGGACATTGGCGGCGGCAGCACCGAGATCATCATCGGCGAAGGTTTCGAGTCCAAACGCGTCGCGAGCTTGTTCATGGGCTGCGTCTCCTACACGCGTCAGTTCTTCCCTGACGATACGATTACCCAAGACGGCATGAAGGCGGCGGAGACAGCAGCTCGTGTGGAGCTCGAGGCCGTCGAGGATCGATTCAAGAACCTGGGCTGGGAGCGCGCTTACGGCGCCTCGGGCACGATCCTCGCGGTTCACACCGTCATCCGGGAAAACGGATGGGGTCAGGCCATCACCAAGAAGGGATTGAAGAAGGTATCGAAAGCCCTGGTGGAAGCAGGAAAAGTCGGCAAGCTGTCTCTGCCGGGTCTGACGCCCGAAAGGGCTCCGGTCTTCGCTGGCGGCGGCGCCATTCTTCGGAGCGTTTTCGATGGGCTGGACGTAGACGTCCTGGAGCGATCGAACGGCGCGCTGAGAGAAGGTGTTCTCTACGACCTCATCGGCCGCAACCGCCACGAAGACACGCGCGAGCGCACGATCCAACGCCTGGTGGAGCAATACCGAATCGACACCGCGCAAGCCGACCGCGTGGAGCGTACCGCCCTTCTCGCACTGAAACAGCTAAAAAAAAGCGTGGAACCTAGAGGACCCCGAGCTCCGGCACCTCATCACGTGGGCCGCGCAGCTCCACGAGATCGGCATCACGATCTCCTATAGCGGCTACCAGCGCCACGGGGCCTACATCGTCGCCAACGGGGAGCTTCCGGGCTTCTCCCGCGACGATCAGGCACTGCTCGCCGCCCTCATCAGCGCTCACCGTCGAAAGCTCAACCGCATAGCGTTCCAAGATCTCATGGTCGATGAAGAAACCGCGCTTCGCCTGGCCATCCTGATCCGCGTCGCCGTGCTTTTGAACCGCCACCGCAGCCCACGCGCCTTGCCGCCCGTCGCCGCCGCCGGTGCGAAGAAAAGCCTGTCGATCGCTTTCCCGGAAGACTGGCTCGACGAGCACCCGCTGACCCACGCCGACCTGGAGGCGGAAGCGAAAGTGTTAAAGAAGGTGGGCTACGACCTCGTCGTGAGCTGAGCTCGACAAGTAACGGCGTGGTCCAGTCGAGAACCTGGGAAGATGATTCGGCTTTATCCGTCACGGATCGATTCGAAGCGAGGGACGAGGTCGCTCTGGCTCAATGCCTCCTCGAGCAGCCGCAGCGTCCGGTAGATGCGGTCCGCATCCAGCTCCTGCCCAAGAATCCGCCAAAGGTTTCTTGCGTCCTCGACATCCTTGGGGCGTCCCGCCAGCACTTTGGCAATTACCAGATCCTCGGGATCGATTACAGGTACAGACGTGTCTCCGAGCTCCATGACCCGCGCGCGTTCGATAAAGTCGTTCTCGAGGCCCGAAGCAGCAAGCACAACGTCCAGCGGCATAGCTGTTGCGAGGTGCACGAACGGCATCACTCTGGTGCGGCGAACGAAGTCGGCGTCGTCGACGCGGAGGGCAAAACCAGCTGAGCGCATGTCGGCCGCGAAGCGCTCCGGGTCTTCGGGGGTCAGCCGGACGGTAACATCGACATCCGCGCTCAATCGAGGCACACCGTAGGCAATCACCGCCTGCGCGCCAAAAACGTACCAGCTCCCCCAGTTGGTCAGGACCTTCGAGAGGTCCTCCAACAGTTCTTTAGCGGCTGGCTCTATCGGCACGGCGCAGGAGCTCGGAGAGGCGCTCATGAGCGCGGATATCGTCACGGCGATCCGACGCACTCGGCCATCCCGGGTGCTGCAAGAGCGCCTGTTGCCGCAGCTCTTCCGCGATGCGAAAGCCTTCGAGCGGTCCGAGACGTGCGATACGCTCCGCCCAGTATTCGTCTTTCGATCTTCGCGCCACGTCCCACTCTCGTGACATGTACTCGCGAATTCCGCGCTCAATCACAGCTCGATTTTACCATGTGGAGCGTGGGGAACGAGGCGATCAACTCTTCGAAGTATATACCTTTAGCATATATAACGACATATATGCTAAAGTGGAGTGTGATTCGTACGACCGTCTATCTCGATGAGGACGTTGCCCTTGCTCTACGCCATCGTGCCGAAGTCGAGAAGAGAACTCAGGCAGAGCTCATTCGAGAGGCACTCCGACGCTATGTCGAGGACACGCAAGAAAGCCTGGAACGTCCGCCGATCGTCGGTATCGGAAAATACCGAAGCGGGAGGTCGGACGTTTCGGAGCGCGCTGAGGAATTCTTGCGCGACGCGGCTCGAAAGAACAGATCATGAGTTTCGTCGCCGATTCGGGTGGATTGTATGCTCTGTACGATTCGAGCGACACCCACCACAGGGCCGTTCGTTCCATCGTTCAGAACGAGACAGGGCCAATCATCGTCCCCACAGCTATTTTGGGCGAGCTCGACTATCTGCTCCGCGAGTTTCTCGGCGTCGACGCTGAGCTCGATTTTCTCGACAGTTTGATCTCGGGTGCCTTTACTCTGGAACCGTTCATCCCGACGGATATGATCCGCTGTCGCGAGCTCATCGCGACTCACCGCGACCTCGAGATCGGTTTAGTCGACAGTGCCGTGATCGCGACCGCAGAACGGCTCCAAATACGTCGTGTGCTCACATTGGATGAGCGTGACTTTCGGGCAGTCCATGCAAAAGGAGGCGCTTTGACGCTCCTTCCCGCGGACGCTGAATAAACAACATCGCTTCAAACAAGCTTTGTCGAGCCCAACCGTCGTCATCGTAGCCCACCAACCCCCCATGGTCAGAACCTTCGATAGGTCCGCTAACAACTTTACAGAAGCCGGTTCAACCGGCTCGGCGCAGGAGCTCAGAGAGGCGCTGATGAGCGAGGAGACCCTCACGTCGATCCGAGGGATGCGGCCATCCGGGGTGCTGCAAGAGTGCCTGTTGCCGCAGCTCCTCCGCGATACGAAAGCTTTCGAGCGGTCCGAGGCGCGCGATACGCTCCGCCCAGTACTCGTCTTTCGATCTTCGCGCCATCTCCCACTCTCGTGAGACGTACTCGCGAATTTGCGCTCAATTACTGCTCGACTTTACCATGTGGCTCTTGGAAACGAACGCTCAGGGCCACGTTCTCAAAGCAGGGCAAGCTTTCAGTACATGATCTCCTTTTCGTGAGTCGCAAACTGCGCGTACAATGACACCCGAAGCCCTGGAAAAAAGGAGCCCGACATGAAGCTCGAGGATCTTTTCGAGGCAGCAGTGGTCGCCCAATTGGACCTCCGGGCACCCGAGGTCTTCTCCTCCGGCACGAGTGTGCGAGAGACCGTCGCGCGAATGCGTGAACAGCTTCGTACCGTCGCACTGATCGAGAATGGCGGACAGGTGATCGGAGTGTTCACCGAGGTCGACTACACGCGCAAAGTGCTGGGAAGAGACATCAACGAAGAAACCGCCATCGACGACTTCATGACAGAAAAGCCGACGACCGTCCGGCGCGACACAACGATGTCGCGCTGTTTCGAGCTGATGAGCGAGGGCAACTTTCGCCAACTCCCCGTCGTCGATGAAGATGGAAAGCCTAGCGGCGTCGTCACCATCCGGCACCTCGTGCAGTACCTCGCTGACCGCTACCCGTCGGAGATTCTGGCGATGGCTCCAAACGTTCATCAGATCACCGAAGTCGACGGAGGTTAAGGATGGCGACAACAGCTGCGAAATCCATCGAAGACATCGAACGCGTCGTCATCCGGTTCGCCGGTGATTCGGGCGACGGGATGCAGCTCACCGGATCGCAGCTCACCGCGACGAGCGCTTTGATGGGAAACGACATCGCGACCTTTCCCGACTACCCTTCCGAAATACGGGCGCCCGCGGGCACTCTGCCCGGTGTCAGTGGATTCCAGGTGCACATCGGCCGGTCCGACATCCGCACTCCCGGCGACCGGCCCGACGTGCTGGTGGCGATGAACCCGGCCGCGCTGAAAGTCTCTCTCCCCGATATGGAGAAAGGCACGACGATTATCGTGAACACCGACGAGTTCACGGCGCAGAAGCTCAAACGGGCCAAGTGGAGCGCGAACCCGCTGGAGGACGATTCTCTAAGCAAGTTCCGTCTGGTGAAGGTGGGCCTGACGAGCTTGACGGTGGGCGCCCTCGATGAGTTCGAAGACTTGAACAAAGCTGGCAAGGAGCGTTGCCGCAATTTCTTCGCCCTCGGCATGATTTACTATCTGTTCGATCGGCCGCTCGAGCCGACCGTCAAGTGGCTCGAATCGAAGTTCAAGAAGAAGCCTCTTCTCGCCGAGGCGAACAAGAAAGTGCTCAAGGCCGGCTATTTCTACGCGGACACGGTGGAGCTCTTCACGCACGTCCTCCGCATCCCACCCGCGACGCACATGGAGCCAGGAGAGTATCGGCAGATATCGGGTAACCAGGCGCTCGCGTTCGGACTGGTCGCCGCGTCGATGAAAGCAGACATACCGCTCTTTTACGGCAGCTATCCGATCACCCCCGCAAGTGACATCCTGCACGCCCTCGCGAACCTCAAAGAGTACGGCGTCATGACTTTTCAAGCCGAGGACGAGATCGCCGGCTGCGGCGCGGCACTCGGCGCTACCTATGCCGGTTGTCTCGGCGTCACCGGCACGAGCGGCCCGGGAATTTGCCTCAAGTCGGAGATGATGGGACTCGCGGTCATGACAGAGCTCCCCCTCATCGTTATCAACGTACAACGCGGCGGGCCAAGCACCGGCCTCCCGACGAAGACCGAGCAGGCTGATCTGCTCCAGGCGATGTTCAGCCGAAACGGCGAGTCTCCGCTGATCGTCCTGGCAGCGTCCACCCCTACCGACTGCTTTGATATGGCCTACGAGGCCGTGCGACTGGCGACAAAATTCATGACGCCGGTCGTGCTCTTATCGGACGGATACATCGCGAACGGGGCCGCGCCTTGGCGCATTCCCGACGAAAGCGAGCTCGCTCCGATCGAGGTCCACCACCGCACCGACGAGGATGGCTTCGAGCCCTACGCGCGAGACGAGCATCTCGCGCGTCCTTGGGTTCAGCCGGGAACACCGGGACTCCAGCATCGCGTCGGAGGGCTCGAGAAAGCCGAGCTCACGGGAGACGTCAACATGCAGCCGGAGAATCACGAGCTGATGGTTGAGCTGCGGGCCAAGAAGGTCGCGGGAGTCGCCGAAGACATACCGGAGCTCGTCGTTCTCGGTGACGAAGAAGGCGAGTTGCTCGTCCTCGGATGGGGGAGCACCTGCGGCTCCATCGAAATGGCCGTCGGCCAGTGGAACGCTGAGAACGACCGCAAAGTGTCGGCCGCTCACCTGCGCTACTTGAATCCCTTCCCGAAGAACCTCGCCGACGTGATGTCACGCTTCAAAACGGTGCTCGTACCAGAGCTCAACATGGGACAGCTCGCGCTCTTGATCCGAGGAAAGTTCGGAACGGATGTGGTCGAGCTTCACAAAGTTCAAGGCCGCCCATTCACGATCGCGGAGCTCACCGACGCGTTTCGTGTCCATCTCGAGGGAGGTGCCTCATGACGACCGCTACCGCGACAAAGACCTGGAAGCGACAGGACTTCGCGTCCGACCAAGACGTCCGCTGGTGCCCCGGTTGCGGAGACTACGTCGTGCTGTCCGCAGTACACCGAACGCTAGCCACCATTGGCCGCGGGCCTCACGAGAACGTGTTCATCTCCGGCATCGGTTGTTCGAGCCGGTTCCCCTATTACCTGGGAACCTATGGATTTCACAGCGTTCACGGTCGCGCGCCCGCCATCGCCTCGGGGGTCAAGGTTACTCGGCCGGATCTCAGCGTCTGGATCGTGACCGGGGACGGGGACGGGCTCAGCATCGGCGCCAATCACTTGCTCCACGTGTTGCGGCGGAACATCGACGTGAACGTTCTGCTCTTCAATAACCGCATCTATGGATTGACCAAGGGGCAATACTCTCCGGCTTCCGAGCAGGGAAAGATCACGAAGACCTCTCCGATGGGCTCGATCGAGCAGCCCATCAACCCTTTGAGCTTCGCGATCGCGAGCCAGGCAACGTTCGTGGCTCGCACCTACGATGCCGACCCGACGCACGTGGCCGCAACACTCGAGCGCGCGACCCAACATAAAGGCGTCTCCTTCGTCGAGATCTATCAGAACTGCAAAATCTTCAACGACGGCACCTTCAACGCGGTAACCAACTGCGACGTCCGCTCCGACCGCATCGTGTTTCTCGAGCACGGCAAGCCGCTCACCTTCGGAGCCCTGGGCAACAAAGGCATCACCTTGAACGGCGTCGATCCCGTCGTGGTGGAGTTCGAGCCGGGGAACCCTCCGACCGACTTGCTCGTCCACGACGAGAACGCCTCCGTTGGCTTGAGCTTCTTGCTGACGCGACTTGCCCATCCCGATTTTCCGGAAGCCATGGGTGTCTTCCGTGCCGTGGACAAGCCTGTCTACGAAGACGAGCTTCACGCGCAAATCGCGAAAGCTCGCGAGAACAGCAAGAATACGAGCCTGCACGCACTGCTCCGGCGGGGCGCCGAGACATGGACGATCAAGCCACCGGCCGCCGAAGGAGAAGCGGTGAGCGGAGAGATCGAGAGCCTCGGCGAGGCGCTCGAGGAAGTCGGGCCGGAGAAGGACAGCTACATTGCGGACCTCGACGAGGACGAGGGTGTTCCCGAGGGCGTCGCCCGTGTCTTGGGAACGGAGCTTTCCGAGCTGACTTCAGACTCCGACACGGTCCGCGTCTCGGCCGACACGCCGATCGGGCAAGTACTCGAAGAGATGCGCGCCGGCGATGCGCTTGCAACCGTATTGGTGTGCGCTGAGGACGACACCATCGTGGGAATCGTCACGGAGCGGGACCTGCTCCACCGCATCCCGGACGGGGTCGACCTGAAAACCGCGCCCATCACGATTGTCATGACACCCAACCCCGAGGTCCTCGAGCCATCCGACACGGTGGCCCACGCTCTCAACTTTGCGGGCGCCCGCGGCTATCGCCGGGTTCTCGTGGTGAGCGAGGAAGGCGTGACGGTCCTTACCATCGGCGATTTGCTAGACTTCATGCGCAATGAAGCGCCGTGAGCGCTATCTAGAAATAGAGCCCGAGACGGGTGAGAAAAGCAATGCTCGACGTCTCGCCGGACGGGAGGGGATTCTTGAACCGTTCCCAGCTCGCGTTGATCGAAAGCCGGACAAAAGCGTTCATCCACCAATTCACACCGACGGTGTACTCAATCGATCGATTGGCTGCCTCGATATCGAAGTACTGATAGCGGAAGCCGATCTCCCACGCACCAGGACCGCCTTCATGTAGCGGCCTTCTCGGGGTGATGGGCTCCTCGGGCTCGTTGGTCTCACCCGTGAGGACATAGTTCCCCGCCACCATGAACCCTCCTGCACGGATGGTTGGCAGGTCGGCGCCGTCTTCGCCGAGGCCCCTGCGCTCCCCGCGAATGTCATCATACTCGGCCTCGATCAAAACGCGGCCTGGATACCACCACCCTTCGAGGTTGCGCCGTATGAGACGCCCGTCGAGGGGCACCTTATCGAAGAAGACGATACTGCGGCTCGACGAGCGACCGATGACGAAACGCTCTTCATCTCGATGCCCGTAGCCAATGCCGCCACCGAAGCTCAGCGTGTCCAAAAGACCATCGGTCCACGGCTCGAAGCGCGCCCCGGCAAACAAGTCCGGAGTGCCGTTGCGATTGAGCCCGAGCTCTCCTTCGTCGTTTTGAAACGAGACACCGTAGCGAAATACATTGTTCTCGGTGTGCCCGTGGACCATCACACCCGGACTTCGGCCAGGAGCGAGGTTGTTGAGCATCGAGCGCTCCACGAAGCCATAATATTTGGACGACTGCTGCTCTTCCTGGCTCAAAGGCGCTTTGAACTGGCCGACCATCACCTGAACGATATCGTTCGTATGGATGTTCACGAAGCCGTCTCTCAAGAGCGTGCTCTCGTCATCGGCGAAGTCCGCCTGGATTTTGTACTCGAAGATGTTGAAGAAGTGGCCCTCGGCCTCGAAACGCGCCCGACGGATGAGAAACGTGTTCGACGGGGCAAAGTCAGCCGTGTAGGCTCGAAAATCTGTGTGTAAGCGCCCCCCGAAGGTGATCAGGAATTCGCCGTTCGAGCTCGTGATGTAGGCGTTCTCCCCGTCCCACCCGGCGTTCAAATTCGATTCTTCCTCGTCTGGTGGCTCTTGTGCGCCGAGAGCCGGCGCAAAGAGCACACAAAGCCCCACTAGCAGCCCGGTGAAAAAGTCCAGATTCTGCTCACGGAGAAAGTTTGGTGGGCAAGTTCAAGGAAGATGTGATTCGGCGGAACGGCCAAGTTGAGACGCCCGATGGATTGCAGCGGGGCAAAACGTGCGCCTATGGTCGAGACGAAGCGCAATAAAGCAGCGATCAGACTGGCGTTGAGCTCCGCGTATTCCTTCGGCGTGGCCTTGCCGATGAGATTGCGCATCAGAATCCCGAGATTGAATCCGGCCACGTGCGTGAGGAGGCGCTTGAGTATATTTTCGTGTCTTCGCAAATGCGTTCGTCGCATGCCTCCCGCTTCGAGGTAGTGCGCGAAAGGTCGTTCGAGTAACTCGCCGCGACGGCGTATTAATCGCTTACCTCGAGTCCCGCGAATGCGACGTCGGTTCGCGTAGGTGGCGGCTTGCTCGGCCTGTTTGTCCTTCCATTTGCGGCCACCTCGCTCTGGCTCCGAAATGTAGCTCCGGTATTCTTGTTCGACCAGCTCAACCAGGATGTCGTTGCCGTGATAGCCCTTGTCCCCGACCACTTCGCGACCCGCGTCTTCATGTATTCGTTCACAACATTCCGCGTTGTTCGCGAGCTCTTGCAGATTTGACTGCGCTTTTTCCAGCGTATCCGGTAGGCTCTTTGTGTCACCCTTCGCGCCTCCGTGAAGCGTCACGGCAATTACCGCACCTTCCCCGCTCATGTCCACAGCATGCTCGGCTTTGTGCGCCATATCCGTGCCCCCGCTCTTCATTTTCATGATCTCCGCATCCGGCTCGTTCGGATTCACCCACTCCTTGTTCGACCCTTTCTTTGGCCGCTTCTTGTCCAACTTTGCAATGTCCGCTCGGCTCGGCTCTTCGATACCACTCTTGCGCGCAAGCTCCTTCAAATACGATTCGTAGCTTTCCCCCGTGTCTCGACGAACGATTGACCGAAGCGCCGCATTCGCTTCCAGCGTCGTCGCGTCCACACCCAGTGTCTTGCCATCTATCATCCCTCTCGACGCTAGAACTTCTAGCACCCATCCAAATACAGATTCGTGAACTTCCAGCGGAAGTCGATTCCGTATCCGAGACAGCGACGAATGGTCCGGCGTTCGCTCTTCCATTCCAAGGCCAAGAAACTGGCGCAAAGACAGTGAGTCCGAACACCGCCAGCAGACCCCGCGCTCTGAATCGATGCGCTCAAAGTAGCCGATCAACAGCATTCGAAAATACACACCCGGCGGTATGCTCGGCCGACCTTGCTTCTTCGCGTAATACGGCGAGCATTTCGACTCCACAAACGAGTCAAACTCTTCCTCTCGAAGTACCCGCTCGAGTTCCTCATAAAAAGGATGACCAGGACTTGACGCAACCGCATCGTGTGGAATCCATAAAGTCTCTTGGCAACTTTTCTTTTTCTTCTTCATCGACATGCGATGCAATTTTACATCGTCATCGAATGAGTCTTCAGAGAAATATCGCGACCGGATACGACTTTTTCAACGGGCTGCTAGGCAAACGCCTTTGAGCAACAAGACCTCCGGATGCTTATTCTTGGCTGCGATGATTGTGAGAACGGATTACAAGAATTGTGACATCAACCGGAGGGTTTGTCACATTTTGGCGGGTACATCGTCATTACGTTCATCGCCTGTCATTCATCGATGCCGCGTGCGCCGGGGCGAACGCGCGCGAGGTTCTAGGCCCTCGATGGCGAAATCGAGCTGACGATCCGTGAGGTTCACTCGCACGAGCTGGACTTTGATCTCGTCGCCGAGACGAAACATCCGGCCCGTGGATTCTCCGATAAGTGTGTGGGCGTCTTCGTTGAAGTGGTAGTAATCGTCGGCGAGCGTGCTGATGTGAACGAGACCCTCGACGAAGTAATCGAGGAGCTCGACATAGACACCGAAACCGGTGACACCGCTCACGATGCCTTCGAAGACGTCGCCCACTTTGTCCGCCATAAAACGGACCTTCTTCCAATCGACGAGCTCGCGCTCCGCATCGTCCGCGCGCCGCTCGGTGATCGAGCTGTGCTCGGCGACCTCTTCGAGCCCGTCTTCAGAAAGCTCTTCGCCGCGCCCCAGCTTTCGCAAGAGACGATGCACGATCAGATCCGGGTAGCGGCGAATGGGCGACGTGAAATGCGTGTAGTGCGAGGCAGCGAGCGCATAGTGGCCCGACTCTTCGGCCGAGTAGATGGCCTTTTTCATCGTGCGCAACATCGCGAAGGAGATGAGCCTCTCCTCGGGCTTACCTTCGATACGCCGGAGGAGTTTTTGAAACGCTTTGGGCGAGCTGGATTCCGACGGCGCCCGTAAACGATAACCGAGCCCGAGAATGAAATCCTCGAACTGCTCGACGCGACCCTCATCCGGCTCCTCGTGCAAACGGTGGATGGAGGGCGCGTCCTGTTGCGTAAAAAAGCGCGCGACCTCCTCGTTCGCGAGCAACATGAACTCCTCGATGATGCGATGGGCGACGTTGCGCTCCGCGACACGAATGTCGACGATAGCACCTTCGTCATCGAGAACGACTTCCGCTTCCGGCCGGTCGAAGTAGATCGATCCTCGAGCGGCGCGACGCGCGCGAAGAATCTTGTAGAGCGCTAGCATCTTGTCGAACTCGGGCAGAAGTGAGGCATATTCGCGCCTGAGCTCTTTGTCATCCTCGGAGAGAATCCCAAAGACCTTCGTGTAGGTCATGCGTGCAGCGCTCCGAATCACGCCGTCGGCGTAGCGGCTTCGGACGACCTCACCGTTCGGCGTGACCTCGATGAGCACAGTCTGAACCAGACGGTCGACGCCGGGCTTCAAACTGCAGATGCCGTTCGACAATCGCTCGGGAAGCATCGGTATCGCGCGATCCGGAAAATAGACGGACGTTCCGCGAAGGTAAGCTTCCCGGTCGAGCGGCGATCCCTCCCGCACATAATGCGAGACATCAGCGATATGCACGCCAAGACGGTAGTTACCGTTATCGAGCAGTTCGACTTCGACAGCATCGTCGAAATCACGCGCCGTCTCCCCGTCAATGGTGACGATGGGCCGCTCGCGAAAGTCTTCCCTGCCCTCGAGCGCGTCGTCGCCCAGCTCGTCCTCGACCGACTCGGCTTCCTCCAAAACGTCTTCAGGGAAGACCTCCGGAATGCCGTGCTTCGCGAGCACGACCCGCACATCGACGCCCGGCTCGTCGACGTTACCGAGGACTTGGATAATCCGACCCATCGGTGCGCGATGAGGCGTGGGAAAGCGCGTGAGCTCGACGACAACCATGTCGCCCGCCACGGCGCCCATCAGATCCTTCGCGGGAAGAAAGACTTCGTAAAGGAGGCGCGCGTCAAACGGAACGACCCGCGTCCCGCCGGAGTCGATCTCGAGACGACCCACGAGCGACGTCGTCCGCCGCTCCAAGACATCGACGATGCGCCCTTCCGGCCGGCCTTCCCGCCCGCGCCGGTCGATATGGACGAGCACCCGATCGCCGTGAAGCGCTTCGCCGAGATTGCCTCCGGCGACATAGACGTCACCGTCCCCGCGCTCCCCTGGAACGACGAAACCAAACCCGCCGCGCTTGACCTCGAGCCGACCGGCGACGAGGTCCATTTTCTCGGGAAACCCAATCCGATCCGCCCGCGTGCGCGCAAGCTCCCCTTTTGCGATCATCTCTTCGATAACGCGCTGCGCCTCCACCCGCCCCTCCCCCTTCACGCGGAGCTGTTTGATGAGGTCTTTCTCGGTAGTAGGCCGGCCGAGCTTCCGAAGCCGCTCGCGGATCTTCTGGCGGATGGTGTCTGAGTCGAGTGTCATAAGGGGGGTGCACGTCAGGATTGTGAGATGAGAATCTATCATCAAGCCACTCGGCGCTGAGCGCGACGTTCCCAGAACGCCTCGAAGCGTCCGCTCAGCTTGCAGCAGCGCAATGCGATGATTGCGTCAACGCCGGCGACGGACCAGTGCATCCCGGCGCGCTTGCAGCGGGTTCCGATCGCTACCTTGCAGCCGGCCTCTACGACCCCTGTCGAGGTACAAAGCCCGGCTGCCCGGAACGTTGGGTAGCGCATGCGCTCGCGGTTGCGTTCGACGTAGTCGATGCACTTGCGGGCCTCGTCATCCTTTGGCGAGTGTAGTCGTAGGGCCTTGATGATGGCATCGATATCGCCGGCGTCCAACTTGTCATGGCGTTCGCTCGCCCACTGCTGTGCCAGGTCAGTGCCTGCGCCATAGATGGACTTGGACACGTCCGAGAGGTGCTGCTTGGCGTGGAAGCGGTCGACGATCTGAACCGCATCGGGAAAGTGCTCGTCGGCGAGGTTCCAGATCCAGATGGCCCCATCGCCGAGCACGGCCTGGCGCGCCGCGCGCTCGAAGCCGCGCCGCGTAGCCTCACGCTCGACGCGCGCCGCGAACTCGCTCGGCGTCGCGTCAGTGTCTTTGTGCGCCGCGCTTTCGATCGCAGCCGAGTAGCTGATCGAGCCGGCGTCTCGCACGGGCGTGCCTTCTTTGTCCCGCCCCTCGGCGCTCCAGATCGTGACGAGCTTGACCTCTCGCGTCTTTGAAGAACCGTCGGTCTGCTTGCCTGGGCGACCTACCAACTCCTTTTTACGCACTGGCACACCGGTACCATCCATCCCAAGGTACAGCGTTGGCGCCAGTGGTTCGTTTGGCTCCGGCGGCTCGACCACGAGCTTCTCATCTTCGGCGACCTCACGCCCCAGCGCCTCGGCCGCGCGCTCGACGTGCTTGGTCGGAACATCCACCCCAGCCAACTCGTGCAGTAACTCGTGGCCTTCCTCAAAGCTGACCATGGCGCCCACGAGCCCGGCCATGCGCAGCACGCCTGGAGAGAGCGAGTCCCCCTCCAAGCCCAGCGCCCGGTCGCGCGGACAAAAACCTGCTTCGCACAGCTCGCAGTGATAGTAGGCGCGCTCCAGCCTCAAAGGCCCCAGCACGCTCTCGAAGTTCTTGCCATGCCGGCCGGCGTAGCGCGCCGACTGCCCGCACGCGCAGGGCAACATCGGGCCCGCATGGTCCGAAGTATCGGCGTTCAGTCGTTGCTCTACGGCTCGGGCCGCCACGCCCATCACCTTGCGACGAACAGCCATCTCCAAAGCCTCGAAGTCGATCTCCACCGCTGCTTGACGACCCAGCAGCCCTTCAACTTCCCGAACGACGTCGGCGTTTAGCGCGTCGCCGAGTGCCGTTTTTTTAACTCTCGGATAGAACTGAGCCTTTTTCCAGTTTCTGGTCACAGATCTGAACGTTCAACTCGATAAGCTCCTTAACCAGTTTGCGGAAACGACGATACTCCGCGATCTGAGCCTTCGTCTGCTCCACCGCACTCCCTGGAGGAATCACCTTAGTAACCGTCTTACCTTCTACGGCTCGGGTGAGAGACCAGCTTGGGCCGTGGGCTTCGGAAGCGGGCTGGGCACAGTGACAGCTCACCTTGCCACACTTGCGAAACCGTCCCACCAGGGAACCGGGCCGCAGATCGCCGACCTGAGCGAGTTCGTTTTTCAACCGCTCGCGTTTGGTTTCGAGTTGCTAGAGTGTAGGCATGGGGTATTGTCCTCCTTTATCTCTGACAGTATATACAGCTGTCAGACTCCATGCCTTTTTGCCTATGTTTCTACATCCTCACTTTGATGACGTGCGCCCTCATAAGGGAGCCGAGTTGAAAGCTGGGCCGGGTCTTTGTATCATCGTTTGCTCAACTGCTCTAGTGCCGAAGTGGCGGAACGGCAGACGCGCTGCGTTCAGGGCGCAGTTTCCTTCGGGGAGTGGGGGTTCAAATCCCCCCTTCGGCACCACCCCAACATTTTTTAGTTGTCGGCAACGACGAGACGTCTGAGCTCTTCGGTCCAGTTGAGAACGACGTTGATTTTCCCGGGGCGGGCTTCGTCCTCCAGCCTCACCATCACGAAGTGCTCTCCGTCGGGCGTGACGTCCCAATGCGAGTCGCCGATTTCACCGTAGTCATAGGTTCCTTCGAACATGACTTCGGCCTAGTTTGCTGCTTGGAAGAGAACCGGGCGCATGCAGGTCTCTCTAGGATTTGTCGCTACGCGTCGAGAGCGCTTCGGAGGTCGGCAAGCGTAGCCATGAGTGTCATGCTCTCGATCTCTGAAGGTTGGAAGCCGAAATATTGGTAGAATCGCTTCGCGTCGTCGGAGATCGCGTGGACGAGCAGTGCGCGGATTCCGACGATGTCCGCAGCTTGAATCGCGCGCAGCACGGCGTCTCTCAGTAGGCTGCGACCGAGCCCTCGTCCTTGCCAGCTATCGTCGATCGCTAGTCGCGCGAGCAGCATGACTGGTATTGGATCCGGCATGTTGCGGCGTACGCGACTGACGGACAGGCTCCGGGTGACCGAGCCCACTGCGAGGGAGTAATAACCGATAACAAAGTTCTCCGAAGTCACCACATACGTTCGTGCAGCCCCGCTTTTCTGGCTTTTCAGCGCGCGTCGTTTGAGCCACTCGTCGAGCGTTGGTTCGGTCGATGTGAAGTCAGAAACGTCGTGTTGCGCCGTGAGAAGTTCCGGCGGGCTGACAGCGCGTTCGTCGCCCGTCGCGCTCAATCCTTCCAAGCCGGGCTACGCGTCATCAAATCGCGAAGCCGGGGATTGTTTCTCGTCGGCGCATCCAGTGCCTTCGTAAATTTTTCCCAGGTCTGATCGTCGACGTGAAACGTCGTCTGATCCATCAATGTGTGGTGGGCTTCCCGAACGGCCGCATCGCGGACGAACTCCGAAACTGACTGATCGAGCTCCTTCGCCGCCCTCTCGATCAGGCGCCTCTGATTCGGCTTGACGCGTATGTTGAGAGCAGGCGTTTGCTCGGGTGCTTTCACAGACATTCAGCTAACCCTTTCAGTCGGCTTTATTATAATACTTACATGTTACAAACGCAACCCACACTGGCAACACATTGTGCTACGCTACTTAGTTCGATGGGACGAGTCGCCAAAGTTCTTTCGCTCCAGTTCATCCCCAGAAACTGCGGTGAGGAGCAATGTCGTAGGTGCGAGCCGAAGAGTTGAGAATTCACGCCTTGATCCTTCGTCCCATTAGGAAGTCGTGGAAGCCGCTTTTGGATTCACTCGAAATGTTTTCAGAGGACTTCCTTGAAACCGGCCGTGAACAGCCGACCCCGCAGGACCGCGACGAGGCTTTCCCGTGAAGATGATGTTGGATACGAACATCTGCATCTACATCAACAAAACCCCAAATCCGTCTTGGACGCGCTCGTCTCCTCACCGACCCCAAATATCGGCTGAAGGCACAAGCCATGCGTGGCGAGCTCGCAAGGTACGATGCCGCGTCGACGGGCGCTAATCTGATCGCCGAACCCCAATCTTTCTTCGGCCGCGTGCCGATCGCATCGTAGCGCTGCCTCCGTGTTCAACACCGGCGACCCGAGCTGATGCGCGGGCGTTCTGCGTTAACATATGCCTGGCCACTCTGACGTCGCCAGCCCTATGCCATTCCGGAACGTATTCATCGCGGTCTTCATCGGCTCATCGCTGATTCTCGCGGCGGTGCTGGTCAACCGAGCCCGTCCACGTGTGGAGACGTCCCAACCGTCGGCCGACTTCGTCCGGGCCACGGGACGATGCGCATCGTGCCACGTGGAAGAGACTGGGGCGATCGTCCATCAGTTCGAGCGTAGCGTGCACGCGCAGCGAGGCGTGACATGTCTCGACTGCCACCAGGGTGCTCGATAATCAGGAGCCGCTGGACCATCGCGGCTTCACGATCGCGGCGATGCCGACGTCGCAAAACTGCGCGGCGTGTCACGCCACTCAGTACGAACAGTTTCTGCGCAGCCGACACGCCGCACCCGCGTGGGCGGCCGTGCGCGGGAGCGTGGACTTCAGCGAGGATGTGGTCGCCGCTTCCGAGCTGCTGCATCCAGGGTCGGTCGACCGTGCTCCGAGCTCACTGGTCCTTCTGGAAGGCGCCGCCGCGTCGAAGGTCGGCTGTCAAGGTTGTCACGACATCGGCCGGCCCAACACCGACGGCTCGTGTAGCAGAGGCTCTCGCCCTAATAAGCCATGGCGAAATCGGGGTCGAGCTCCTGCGCTTTCTGGAACTGCTCGATGGCCTGTTTCCAGCCGAAGCTGTGCAGAATCGCGACGCCCCGCAAGAAATACTGCTGAGCTTCCGCGGAACCTGAATTCGGAAACTCCACGAGGCCCACTTTCTCGAACTGTGCCGACGCGGAAACTGCAACCAGCAAAAGCGCGGCAAGAATTATTGTTACAAACGGCGAACGTTTCATGAACCCTCCTCGAAACGACGTCCGTTGGACGTCGGTCCCCATGGGCCCAGAATTATACCAGCCATCGCCAAACCGCGGCGTGCGCTACGATGACCGCATCATGGCGCTTCCCGTGCTCGACCTCCGAAGCGACGCAGTCGCCTCCGAGCTGCGTCACGCTTGCGAGCAGGACGGCTTCTCCTATGTCGCCCATCACGGTGTGCCTTCAAAGCTTCTCGCCGAAGTGCGGGCTCGCGCCCGAGCGTTCTTCGCGCGGCCCCTCGAAGAGAAGCTCGAGCTGCATTTCGAGAAGGCGCAAAAACAGCGCGGCTACATCCCGCTTCTCGCCGAGAGCACCGACCCGAACGCCGTGGGCGACGAGAAGGAAGCACTCGACTTTACTTACCCGATCCCTCCGGAAGGCGTGAGCAACGCGGTCGCACACCGGATGTACGGCGAGAATCTATGGCCTCGCACGCTGCCCGGGTTCCGCCCGGCGATCGAAAGCTATCTCGACGAGATGATCCGCCTCGGGCGCCGATTGTTCGAGTGCATCGCGCAAAGCCTCGAGCTTCCGCCCAACTATTTTCACGACAAGACCGATCGGCCGATCGCGCAGTTGCGTCTACTCCACTATCCGCCCCAGGAGCGCGTCGACGAGCGCTATCTCGGCATCGGCGCTCATTGTGACTACGAGTGCTTTACCATCCTCGACCCAGGCGAGGTCGGCGGCCTTCAGATCCAAGGCGCGGCCGGAGAGTGGACGGATGTACGCCCATCCCGGATACGTTCGTCGTCAACCTCGGTGAGATGCTCGCGCGATGGACGAACGATCTTTTTGCCGCGACGCCTCACCGCGTCATCAACCGAACAGGTCGAGAGCGCTATACGATCCCTTTCTTTTTCGGGACCAATTACGACACGATGATCGAGTGCCTTCCGTCATGCCGCAGCCCCGAGCGACCGCCGCGCTACCAAGCCATCCAAGCGGGCGACTATCTCGCGAAACGCCTCAACGAGATCTACGGCTCCCTCCCCGATGCGGGGAGACTTCAATCATAGCGAAGCACGACCACCGGATTGGTCCGGGCCGCTTCGGAAGCGGGAAGCACACTCGCAACGACCGCGGTAACCGCGAAGATACCCGCCACGGCGGTGAAGGTGACCGGGTCGAACGGGCTCACGCCGAAGAGCACGGCGGACATGAGCCGCGCGACAACGAGCGCGAGCACGAGGCCGATGGCCGTTCCGAGCGCCGTGAGTCTCAAACCCTCGCCCACGATCACGCTACGGATCTCTCTACCGGTCGCGCCGAGCGCCATGCGGATGCCGATCTCGCGACGCCTTTGCGCGACCGAATAGGCGATGACGCCATAGATGCCGAGGCTCGCGAGCAGAAGCGCCAGCGCCCCGAAAACGCCGATGAAGAGCGAGCCAACGCTCCATTGAAGCGTGTTCTCGGCCACGATCTCCGATAGCGGTCGAATCGAGATCGGCAAATTGGCATCGACCCGGGTGAAGGCTTCGCGCACCGGACCCGCGACGGCGCTAGCGGATCCCGGAGAGAGTGCCATTCTTAGTTGGAAATTGAAACGGCTCCCAACCCCGTGGTTTGATGACGTTGGCAAAAACAACATCAAGCCGCAAGAGAAAGGAGCCGAGATGGGAAGTCTGCTACGTACAGCCAAGAAACACAAGAAGTCACGTCGTTTGGGTGAGCCCGAGGTAATGGCGCGCGAGGAGTACGGGGAGCTCGAGGTGGACGTCAAAATAGAGATGATCCGTTCGTTAATCCCGTTTGGGTTGATGCACGTTCACGAGCTGCTCGACGACGAAGTGAAGGAGTTGGCGGGAGAGCGATACGCTCGTAAGGACGAACTGGAGCGTGGCCGCCGTCACGGAACCAACCCTGGCACGGTAGGGCTTGCCGGCCAGCGGGTACCGATCCGTGTGCCACGGGTTCGGAGCCAAGAGGGAGTAGAGATACCGCTTCGCTCCTACGAAGCACTGAACGACGGCGGAGAGGTGAATGATCTGCTGCTGAAACGAGTGCTCTACGGAATCTCGTGTCGCAACTACGAGGCTGCAGCGGAAGCGATACCGGGCGCTATCGGGCTCTCGAGCTCGACGGTGTCCCGAGGTTTCGTACAAGCGAGCGCAGCGAAACTTCGGGAGATGCAGGAACGGGATCTGTCCGGCGAAGATGTGGTGGCGCTGTTCCTGGACGGGAAATCATTCGCCGACGCAATGATGGTCATCGCGCTGGGCATCACACTTTCCGGGAAAAAACGCTTTTTGGGCTTCGTGGAGACGGCCCCGGAGAACGAGAAGGTGTTGACGCCGTTCCTGCGTTCACTGCTCGCGCGGGGACTCGACAGCTCCCAGGGTCTACTGGTGATCATCGATGGCGGCAAGAGTCTGAAAGCGGCCGTAAAGAAGGCGTTCCGAAAGCGGGTCCTGATACAACGGTGCCAGTGGCACAAACGTGAAAACGTCGTGAGCTATCTGTCCAAGGGCGAGCAGGCGTCGTTGCGCAAGCGGTTGCAGTCGGCCTACAACAGGCCGGAATATAAAGAGGCCCTCGCGGCCCTCGATCAACTGCACGATGAATTGGAGGAGCGGAACCAATCCGCAGCTGCGAGCTTGGAGGAAGGAATCGAGGAGACGCTCACATTGCATCGTCTCGGCGTGTACGGCGTGCTGGGCCGTTCGTTCAAGACGACGAACTGCCTTGAATCCGTCAATGCTCTCGTCGAGGAACGCTGCGCGAAGGTCGACCACTGGAAGAACTCCAGCCAACGCCAGCGGTGGCTGGCGACAGCCCTCGTGGACATCGAACCCCGCTTGAGGAGGGTGATCGGCTACCGCCATCTTCCGAAGCTTCGCGAAGCTCTCAAGCGGGAACTGAAGGTCGAGACGAAGACATCAACGGTGTCGAAGAAGAAGGCCGCCTAATTTATGAGCCGTGGAGAGTTTCAACTAAGAATGGGCTTGACTCGGATCCCGAGAGCGACAGCACGAAATAGCGCCCGGTCAGCGGCCGCTGCAAGAGCGGCCGATAGATCTGCGCGCTCGTCGTCGTGTCGAAGCCTTCATGTTTCACATCGGCGACCACGCCCACCACCGTCGCGCTTACAGGCTCTTTCGGATCCCCGACGAGTAGCGTTTCGCCGACCGGACTTTGGCCCGGCCACGTATTCTCGGCAGTGCTCTTGCTCACGATCACGACACGAGGTGCATCCTCGCGGTCGTTGTCGGTAAAGGTCCTTCCTGCGAGCAGCGAGATACGCATCGCTCGGAAATAGTCCGTCGAAGCATTGAACTGATGCGCCACCGGCCAGTCTTCAGCGGCGGCGGCGGCTTGGTCCGGCGGCGAGAACTGGAGACTCCAGATCGCGTGGTTCATGGGAAGCGGTTGCACGAGACCGACATGCTCGATCCAGGAATCCCCCGGAGCTCCGCAGTGGCGCGGTCGAAGAGGTTTTGCGAGTCGGCCTGGGTCGGGTAGTCCGATTCGGGCGTCGTCACGAGCACGGCGAGCACACGATTACCGTCGAACCCGATGTCGACTTTCTGAAGCTCGACGAAGCTTCGGAGCATCAAGCCCGTGCCGCCGATCAATACGATCGCCATCGCGACTTCGGCAATGACGAGCGCGCGCCGCACTTTGAGCGAGTCGGCCGAGCCGCGCGCGCCCGCTTTGAGCGCACCGACGAGGCTCGAGCGTGAGATACCGAGCGCGGGGAACAAACCGAATATGACCGGCGTCGCGAGGGTGATGGCGACCGAGTACATCAAAACGGTGCGATCGAGCGTGAACTCGCCGATGCGAAAGATGTCTTCAGGAATGAGCGGCCCGAGATAGCGCACTCCGGAATGAGCGATGGCGATCCCGAGAGCGCCACCCGCCAAGGCGAGCACGAAGCTTTCCGTCAGGAGCTGGCGCACGAGCCGCCCCCGGCCGGCACCGAGCGCGGCTCGAACCGCAACGTCGCGGCTTCGGGCGCTCGAGCGCGCCATCGTCAAGCTCGCGACGTTCACGCAAGCGATGAGCAGGACGAAGCCGACGGCGACGAGGAGCACGGTAAAAACCGCGACCATGATGTCGTAGCCGAAATTGAGCGCCGCCCGCAGCGGCTGCACGTTGACGCCCTTGAACTGGCCGTCGGCGTTGGGGTAGAGCTCGCCGAGCTCGGACTGTATCGACTCGAGCTCCGCTTGGGTGCGCTCCCGCGAGAAGGAGGCCTTCAACCGTCCCACGGGTATGAAATAGTCGCGGTCGCGGGCCTCGGTTGCCGGGTCCTCTCGGACCGGGGTCCACATCCGCACGCCGCCAAAAGGAAAGTTGAAATCAGGCGGCATGACGCCAATGACGGTGTGAGCGATGCCGTCGAGAAGGATCGTCTGGCCGACGATCCCAGGGTCGCCGCCATAGCGCCTTTGCCAGAGACCGTGGCGCAACACGACAACGTCGGCGCCGCCAGGCCCGTCCTCGCCCGGCGCGAAAGTCCGTCCGAGTGCCGCTTCGACTTCGAGGACGTCGAACATGTTCGCGGTGAGGTAGCCCGTCATGACTTGCTCGGGGCCTTCATGGCCGGTGACGTTCTTGACGCCGTAGTAGTAAGCCGCGAGGGCGTCGAAGGCGCGGGTACGCTCTTTCCAGTCCTCGAATTGCGGCAAGGAGAAACGGGCGCTGTCCCACCCGTGAATCGGGTCGACTTGCCCGAGCTGCACGAGCTGGTCGGGATGGCCGAAGGGAAGCTCCCGAATCAAATAGGGATTCATGAAGCTGAAGATCAGGCTGTTGGCGGCGATGCCGAGCGCCAGGGTCGCCACGACGACGAGCGCGTAGCTCGGGTGGGAGCGGAGCGAGCGGAGCGCCAAAACCACGTCTTGTCGAAGCTCGTCGAGTCTCATAAAGACATAGACGGGAGCTCCGCCCGCTGGGTTCAAGAAATGATTACTGTATTTTGAGCTCTACGCGGATGAGCTGCATCTCACCCCCGAGATTCCTCGTGATGTGCGGCTCGCCCGTATCTGCCCAGGCCGCAAGCCCAGCTTCGCTTTCAGTAGGCTCTGACTCCTCGCCTTCCGGACCACTCGTCGCGCGGGCCCCGGTGAGCAGGATGTTCACGCCCGCATAGTGGTTGTGCTCAGGTGTCGCGTAGCCTTCGGGATAGATCATCCGCACGACCCGGACGAGGTCGTTCTCGAACTCGACCGTGTGATGTTCTCCGTCGACGACTACCGCGTCATGCGAAAGTGCCTCGACCCGCGTGCCGGTGTCGACTTTCAATTCCACCATGACGCCGTGATTCTCACTATCGGTCGTGTTCTCTGTCTCGTGCTCCTCGCCGGCATTCTCGAACGTGTTGCCCACTTCACCCAGCGTTTCTTCGTTGAGCGAGACGTAAACGCCGGCCATATGGGTGTGCATCGCCGACTTGTGCCCCGCGGGGCGACGTGTTCGGATGACCCGCACCAGGTCGTTCTCGAACTCGACTATGCTGATATCCGGTTCCACATCCACGGCGTTGAGCGAGGCCGGGGCCATCGCTCGTTCGGTAGACTCCGTGGGCGCAGGCTCTTCGGCCGGCTGGCAGCCGACGACACTTGCGAGCACGATGACCATCAAGACGTTTCTCATGTTTCCTCCTCCGTTGGAGGGGGTATTTACCATTATGTTTTCACAATGTCTAGTAGCTGCGCACGCCGTCGAAAAGAGCGATCTCACTCGCATAGAACGTCAAGCGGAGAACGAGCTTGGCAACCAGGTAGGCTTGGCCGGTCAGAAACGCCATCGCGACACCGCTCGCCGAGGATTGGCCGACTCCAGGAGCGATGAAGTTGTAGATGAGGAGCATCAAGACGCCCGCCAGGCCCAATCCATAATAGAGCGTCGTCGTCTTGCCGAGATTCGAGAGGACGAAACCGAAGCCTTTCAGCGTCGCGAGCACCATGCTGCGGCGGTTTTCCCGGTAGGTCGCGATCTTCGCGAAGTCGAACGCCATGTTGACGAAGGTCAGGAGAAAGACGACGAGCAGACTCCCCGCGAGCACGTAGGCGAACACAGACTCCTCGGAGGTCACGTCCTGCGTCGACGTCTCCATCCGTACGAAGAGCCACGCCGCGAAACGGTAAACGAGGTAGTAGAAAAAGCCCGAGATGATCGCGAGCCGCAAGAACCGAAAGAAATAGGAGGCGCCTTCCGCGAAGAACTCGTTCAAGCGGAACAGACCAGCCCCTTCGCCGTAGCGTTGCAAAATGCCGCCGAGGAAAAAAGTCCACATGATGGCGTAGAGAATCCCGAGACCGAGCAGACCGCGATACGTTTCGAAGATATCGCCGTTGAACCACGCTTCGATGTTGTTGAAAAAAGCACCCGCACCGGTCACGGTTGGCGTGAACGTGCTCTCGATGCCTCTTGCCTCGGCGCTGTATTCCCCGTACCAGCCCATATCGAATCCGTCGCGCAGATTCTGATGTACGAGACTCGTGCCCACGGAGTCGCGAATGGACTCCGTCAGCACCGCCGCCGCCGGGAGCGCCACCGCTACGTTCACGATCCAGAGCCACAAGACGAGCCCGGGCGAGCCTGCCACTTTGCCGAATCCCCGAAGAGCCGTGCCGATCGCTGTCATGTCTTTCGTCTCCTCAGCTGAAAAAAACGAACGTGGCCAGAAGATCCTGGAACCAGATCATCCACTTCGAGCTCCACTTGCGTGCGGGGAGCGTGCCTCGCGGCTCGAGGAGCTTCGAGTTGTTGGTGTAGTAGAGGTCGAGAAGAAGCTTCCTCTCCGGGTCGACCACCGCATAGCTCAACTTCTGCGGCCTCTCTTCGATGTAGAGCTTGAAGCGGTCTTGGCCGTCCCACGGTTCCCGCACCTCGGAGCCGTCCTCGAACACCATGAGCACGTCGACGGGAAAATGAGCCGCGCCGTTGCGACGAACGATAACTTCCGTTCGGAAGAGCTCGGTCTCGCTGTCTCGATGAACGAGCCTTTCATCCTTAGTCTCAGTCTCAGTCTCGCTGTCTTTCACGTAACCGGAAATCTCGATCGGGTCGCTCGTCGCGCGCTCGATGGCGTAGTCGAAATCGTGCGAGCTGCGATAGACCTGATCGAAAAACCAAGTGAGGTCCCGGCCGCTCACTTCGTTGGCCACGTCAAAAAAGTCCTGCGGGCTCGGATGGCGATACTTGTAGCGCTCGAAAAACGTTGCCATGATCGGCTGCAGCGTGTCCCAGCCGAGATAGCGCTCGAGCGTCGAGAGCCAGAGCGCCGTTTTGTTGTAGCTATGCGCACCGCCACCCGCGGAGTAGAGATAGGTCGGGGTCGACTGCGCGTCCGAGGTCGCCGCGTCCCGATAGCCATCGAGGCGGTTGCCGCCGACCATGCGGTCGCTCTCGACGCCTTCGAAAAAGACGGGGAGAAACCCGCCCATGCGGCGCGCGCCCCGAGGATTCAAATAGCGCTTGACGAGCGTGCGATTCCCGTAGGTGACATCCATCGTGCGGGCGGTCGAGAACGTGTTGAAGCCTTCGTCGAGCCAAGCGTGCTCGAACTCGTTATTCCCGACGAGGCCGTACCAGAACTGATGGCCGCATTCGTGCACCGTGACTCCTTCGGGGGAGCCGCCACCAAAAGGATTGAAGAGCCTCGTCCCGGCGGTGAAAAAAGTCGGATATTCCATTCCTCCCGCGCCGCTCCCGTAGGCAGGATCGACGATCGTCACATGGCCGTAGGGATAGGCGCCGTACCACGTGCCATAGTTCCGCAGCGCGGCCGCGGTCGCGTGGAAATGCCGCTCGGCCTGCCCCTCGTGCTCGGGCTGGAGCAAGAGGCGCATGGCCACAGGAGGGAGCGGCGGCTCGTTGAACGCCTTTTCCAACACGAGATAGTCCGGGCTCGTCGTCCACGCGAAATCGTGCACGTCGGCTTGCCGGTAGCGATGGGTCGTCGTCCCATCGTCGTGCACGCTCGTGTCCACTTCGCGGCCCGTCGCTCCGACGACATAATCGCTCGGCACCGTGATGCGCACGTCATACTCGCCGTAATCCGAATAGAACTCGGTGCCCGCGTGAAACTGATGGGCGTTCCAGCCGCCTGCTTCGAGCACGGCGAGCTTGGGGAACCACTGCGCCAGGAAAAAGAAATTACCGCGGAAACCCGTGCGGGCAAAAGTTCGCGGGATCGCAGCACTCCATTCGAGCTCGATTTGCGCGGTGCCTAGAGGCTCGACGGGCTCCGGAAGGGGCACGACCATCAACGTCCGATCTTCGGGGTTCCCGTCATCGGGGGCGTCGTAGCGCACCACACGCGTGACGTCGATGCTCGGAAGACCGATATCCGGGATCAGCTTGATGGACGTTACGTCGGAATAGCTGAAATCCCCTTCTTGTGGATCTCGCCGGTTTCTTCCGCGTGCGCGAAGACGGGACTCGAGAAGCCACGTGCTCCGGTTGTTGCGCCACGCATTCCAATAAAGATGTAGCCGGAGCTCGTCGGTCGCGATCGGCTGGATGTTGGTCCAAGTGATCGTTTCCTTCCCCTGGAGCGTTTTCGTTTCCGGGTCGAGAGTTACCTCGATCGTGTAGCTCGCATTGCGCGCGGACGGATGTCTTTGGACTTGGACTTGCTCAGTCGGCTCGTCTTGACCCGCGAAAAGCGCCGGAGCGACGAAGAGTGCGAGGAGAAGAAGACCTATTTGCGGCATGTTGCCCTCCAGGGTGCGTGAGACGAGAGCGAAAGTGGCTGATTATATACCCGCCGGCGAGCAGCAACGGCGCTATATTGCGCCTGATGGACGGTTCGTGTCACCGTCGAGAGCGCTGCGGTGATCGGAGAGGCTCTCTTACCAGTCTCTAATCTCCAGTGGTAGTCTCCGCCGCGGCAATGGACGTCTCCGCTGCCAAGCCCCGACCTCGTGGGTGAAGCCCGGGGAAGCGGGAGCGGTGGCACGAGACGAACTGAAAAAGGCCCTGGAGAAGAGGCGTTGAAACAAGTGCTCGTATCGTTCTTTTGGATCCCAACGTTGTTTTCGTTCGCTTTAGGAACGGCATTCTCCCAAGAGTCCCAGACGCCCACCGGGCACCTGACACTCAGAACGGCGATCACCATCGCGGTCGATGTTTTCGGGGAGGTGCAGGCGACGAAGGCGGAGCTCTCGGCCGCGGATGAGAAGCTGGGTCTTGCAAAGAAAGCTTATCTGCCCGACGGTGACATCTACCTTCAATGGAACCGGGCAACACGCAACAACGTGTTCGGTCTGCTGCTTCCGAGCGAAAGCGTGCCCTCGATCTCGGGGCCGGCGCTCGACGAAACGACCTCCGAGAGCACCATTGGGAGCGTAGCCGCGGCCTTGGTTCGCTGGGAGGTCTTCGATTTTGGCGTCCGCGCCGCAGGTGTTCGCGAAGCCGAAGCGCTGAAGCAACGCGCCGAAATGGGGTTGCGGGTGACACAGCTCGATGTTTCCCTAGAGGTGCGTCGCGTGACTTCCTGACTTTGGTAGGGGCCGAGTCCGCCGTACGGGCCGCGGCGGCGACCGTAGAGCGCATGGAAGTATTCGAGCTCGGCGTCTCGGCTCTCGCCGAGAACGGGCTGAGACCAGGTGCCGACCTGTCGCTTGCGCGCGCCGAGCTCATCGCTTCGGTTCCCAATCCGCCTAACCAGCCAAACGACGACGAGTCGCAAGACGTCATTTCCCACCCGATGGTCGCGCGCCAGCAGGCCGAGCTCGACGCCGCCCGCGCGCGCAAGGACGTGGCGGCGAAGTCCTCTCTTCCCAAATTCGACCTTTTGGCCTCCGCTTACTTTCGGGGAACCGGTGCGCTTCTCGACGGAACATTTGAGAGCGGCTCGGGCGGCTCGGCCGGCCTTTGGCCCAAGAAGTCGAACTGGGCGCTCGGTGTGGCCGTCCGGTTTCCCTTTCTCGAGATCCCGAGATTCGAGCAAGAAAAAACACTCTTGGATTTCAAGGCAAAAGCGGCGGCAGCGCGTTACGACAAGGCCGTCCAGCACTTGACCGCCGAGCTCGCGCGGGCCCACATTCGGGTCGATGCAACGCGGCGCATAGCCGAGAACACCCCGGTCGAGCTCGAAGCCGCGCGCGCGCTCCAAGTGCAGGCGCCCGCGAGGTACGAAGCGGGTCTGGCCGACGTGCTCGAGGTCGCCACGTCCGAGCGCATTCTGAGACGCGCCGAGACGGAAGACGCGGTGGCTCGCCTCGATGTGTGGCGCGCGCGCTTCGAGCTCGCCGTGGCCGAGGGCGATCTGACACCCGTTCTTTCCCAGCTCGAGTAGCTGGGAGCTCTGGAAAGGAATTCACTCGTGTGGCTCATTCGAACCGCGATGAGGCGGCCCATCACGATCTTGATGGTCATCCTCGGAGTGGCTTTGACATCGATCCTCGCCATCCAGAGGATGCGCGCGGACATCTTCCCCGAGCTCGGAACTCCCGTCATTTATGTCGCTCAACCCTATGGCGGGATGGATCCGGCGCAAATGGAAGGCTACCTCGTCAACTATTACGAATATCACTTTCTCTACGTCCGGGGCATCGACTACGTGGAGTCGCGCTCCATTCAGGGCGCCGCCCTCATGGCGCTTCACTTCCACGAGGGTACCGACATGGCGGAGACGGTGGCGCAGGTGAACCGCTCGCGCGCTTTCATGCCGCCGGGCACGGTCCCGCCTTTCGTCATGCGCTTCGACGCCGGAAGCGTCCCCGTGGGCTACCTGGTCTTTTCCAGCGAAACGCGGAGCGCGAACGAGATCTCGGATCTCGCGCTTTTCCGCGTGAGGCCCTTGTTCGCGGCCGTGCCCGGAGTCTCGGCACCCCCTCCATTCGGCGGCACGGCGCGGAACCTCGTCGTTCACGTCGATCCCGAGCGGCTGCGCGCCTACAAAATGTCGCCCGACGAGGTCGTCGCCGCTATCGCGAGGACGAACACCATCATTCCCTCGGGGAGCGTGCGGATCGGCGACGTCAACTACATGACGCCGGTGAACTCGACGGTGCGCCAGGCGGAGGAGCTGAACGACGTTCCGATCCGATCGGGGCCGTCTGCGACCGTCTATCTCCGCGACACGGCTACGCGGAAGACGGAGCGGACATCCTGACGAGCTACGCGCTCGTCGACGGCCGTCGCGCCGTCTACATCGCCGTCACCAAGCGCGCCGACGCCTCGCGCTGAACGCGCTGCGTTTCGAAGGCTTGCTGGGCGCGCTTCTCGCCGGCGGGATTATTTTCCTCGCTCTCGGGAGCTTTCGAAGCGCCTTCGTCGACGTGACCACCATCCCGCTCGCCCTTCTCTCCGCACTCGTCGCACTTTGGGCTTCCGGTCAAACCATCAACCTCATGACGCTCGGCGGGCTCACGCTCGCGATCGGCATCCTCGTCGACGAGTCGGTCATCGCTGTCGAGAATATCCACCGGCATCTCGGCGATCGGAAGCCCGTCGCGCGCGCCGTCCTTTCGGCGAGCGGCGAAGTCGTCGTCCCGCGGCTTCTCATCATGCTCTCGATCCTCGCCGTCTTTGCGCCCTCGTTCTTCCTGGCCGGGGTCGCACGCGCCATGTTCGTGCCGCTCGCGCTCGCGGTGGGCTTCGCCATGGTGGCCTCGTTCTTCCTCGCGAGCACTTTCGTCCCAATTGTGGAGACCTGGCTTCAACCTGGGGCTGGCACTTCCAAGGGGATGGGTGAGGAGCGTATCGAGCGCATCCGCGAGCGCTACGCCGCTTGGTCGAGACGCGCGCTGGCCCGAAGGGGCGCCGTCCTCGTGGGCTATCTCGCTGTGAGCGCCGCCGCCATGATGGTCTTGCTCGCTTTGTTGGGTAAGGAGATATTCCCGAGCGTCGATTCGGGCCTCTTGCAGATGCGTCTTCGCGCGCCCGTCGGAACACGCGTCGAGCGCACGGAGCAGCTCGTGCAAGACGTGCTCGCCGCTATCGATGACGAAATCGGAGCCGAGAAGGTGGCCAGTCGCTCGCCTTTGTCGGCGTCCAACCCTCCTCCTATCCGATCAATCTCATCTTTCTGTGGACGGGAGGGCCGCATGAGGCGGTGCTCCTCGTGCGGCTCGCGGAAGGCTCGGGGATCGCGACCGCGGAGCTCCAAGAACAGCTTCGCCAGAGGGTTCCTGGAGTCATGCCCGGGGCCACCGTCGCTTTCGAGGCGGCGGACCTCGTGAGTCAAGTCATGAGCTTCGGGGCGCCGACGCCAGTTGAGATCGCCGTGACCGGCGCGTCGCTGCCCGCAAACCGGGAGCGTGCCGAGAATATCCGCGACGCTCTGTCCGGCGTCGAAACCTTCAAAGATGTCCAGCTCGGCGAGCTCCTCGAGTATCCGACGCTCCGCGTCGACATCGACCGCGATCGAGCCGCCCAGCTCGGTGTGAGCGTCACCGATGTGGGCCGCGCCCTCGCTCCCGCAACTTGGTCGAGCCGCTTCACGACGCCTATTTACTGGGCCGACCCGAACTCCGGCATCGCCTATCAGGTTCAAGTGCAGCTCCCCCAGGCGAGCATGAGCACGATCGACGACGTAGCGGCCATCCCGGTGCATCAGAACGGGAATGTGCCGACGCTTCTCAGAGACGTGGCCTCGGTCCGGATCGACGAAACCTACGGTGAGTACCACCGCCGGAACATGCAGCGGATGGTGACGGTCACCGCCAACGTGCATCAGACCGACTTGGGCGCCGCGGCCGCCGTCGTCGCCGAGAAGCTCGGCGAGCTCCCCGATCCTCCTCGGGGTGTCACGGTCAGCGTTCGCGGACAGCTCGCTCCGCTCTCGCAGATCTTCGAGAACTTTCGACTGGGCGTCGTGCTGTCGATGATCGCCGTTTTCCTGCTACTCGTGGCCTACTTCCAGTCGGTACGCGTCGCCCTTGCCGTCGTCACTACGCTTCCCGGAGTGCTCACGGGGGTTTTTGCCGCACTTTGGGTTACCGGCTCGACCCTGAACTTGCAGTCGTTCATGGGCACAATGATCGCCGTCGGGATCTCCGTCGCGAATGCGATTCTTCTATGTACTTTTGCCGAGCACTATCGCGAGGAGGGCATGACGTCGCTCGACGCGGCGCTCGAGAGCGGGCGCTCGAGGCTCCGGCCAATAGTGATGACGACGCTCGCCTTCGTCGAGCAAATGACGGCCTACCTTCGCGTCACGGCGCCCTTCGACGGCGTGGTCACCGAGCGGCGGGTCCACGTGGGAGCTCTGGTGGGGCCCGACACGAGCTATCTCGTACGCCTCGAACAGGTCGGACGCCTCCGTCTCGTAACCCCCCGTGCCAGAAAGCTATACGGCCGGCGTTGTGCGGGGAGCTGAGGTGAGCTTTTCCGTCGCTGCTCACGTCGGAGAGAGCTTCACCGCCGTCATTTCCCGGCCGTCACTCTCCGTTTCTTTCGATACCCGCACGATGGCGGTCGAGGCCGACGTGGACAACCGTAATGGACGACTGGCGCCTGGAATGTACGCCGAGGTCTCGTGGACTTTGAGGCGCGACAAAGAAAGCTTGTTCGTACCTCGCTCGGCCGTGGCCCGGACCACGGAGCGGGTCTTCGTCATTCGCGTTCGAAACGGCGAGGCGGAGTGGATCGACGTTCGCCGGGGAGTCTTTCAAAGAGACCGCGTCGAGGTCTTCGGCAACCTCACCGCCGGCGATCGCGTCGTGCTCCATGCCACGGACGAGATCCGTCCTGGTACAGCTGTGACATCCCCTTGACTTCGGGTGCGTGGTGAGGTCAACTGTCACGCCCCAAGCGCTTTTTGGACCGTTACGAACGAAACCGAAAAACGGAGGGAAGCATGGAGCGGATCACGATCCTCATCATTGCGATGCTTCTGATGGCGCCGGGGGCGTTCGCGCTCGATCAGTCGAACGAGACTGAAGGCGCCCTCGAAATACATCGGTGTACAAATAATCCATTCACGCGATCGGTCGGCTTTTTCAGGGGGCGGCAGCCAGAGGTTTTTTTGAAAGCGCCGCACACTCGGAACGAGCCACCGCCACAAGCGAGCGAGCTAACAAGAGTGATGGACGTCAGCCGGCGTAGGAGCTTGAGCAACCCGACCGCGGAGCCTGTGATCGACAAATGCGGAAGCGGGTTCCACTGGGATGAGCGCGCAGGCCTCGTGAAACTCACCGTCTTGTGGGACGAGCGAAACTGCACCGTTTTCAGTACCCCGGACGAACCTCCACATTGTCGGACGCGCGCGGTCTTCGGGTTCTCGCTCGATGAGCTGGGCATCCACGAATCTCCCGATACAAAGCAGGAGCGCAAAGCTCTCGAAAGTCGTCTCCAGCGAGACTTCGTCGCAGACGTTTATTTCTCGCAGCAGATTCGACCGCGGGCGCGGCGACCCGACACAGGCCTTTTCGGGCCGGCGGCCGCGGAAGTCCATCTCGTGGCTCGGATCATCCCGCTCAGGGAGGACAGTATGGAAGTGGATTACCAGCTCATACGAAGGCCGGTCGTCCAAGCTATTCCCGAGTAGGCGCCACCGTCATTGGCGCGATCCCTCATGTCGGCAAACTGAATACCGCTTTGCAGCTTGAGCTTGTGCCCGTAAAAGTAGTAGTTCACACCAAAGTAGATCTCGTTATATCGATCACCGTTATCCGAAATGAGCTGGCGCTCATACCTGTTGAGCCGCACCCCGTTGACGTTCTCGCTCGCGACGAAAGTGTAGCGGCCGACGAGTTGGAGGTCGTCGGTGATGCTGTAGAAAGGCATGGCCATCGCGCCCCAAAGATCGCTTTGATCGGCGAAGCCGGTGGCCGCCGCGAGGTCGGTACGGATACCCCATTTGCCGGCGTCGAGCTTGAAGTTGATGGACAGGATGTTCTCGAGGTTCCTGGTGAACGAGTTGTCTTCGTCGGGATCTTGATAAACGTAGTTCGCAGCGAGTACGGCCTCCTTCACACCGAGACCCTTCGCAAAGTCGTAGCCAACCACCACGAGAGAGAATAGGCTGCCGTTGAACTCGCCAACCCCCCGGTTCTTCCCGCCCGTGGAGTAAACACCGGTCTGGTAACTCCAACGATCGGATTCTCCGGAAACGCTCACCCCGGGAACGTATTCTTGGGTAAACCAAATATTGGCGGTCAAGTTGCTCCGATCGATGGTCAGGAGCTCTTTTGACGAAGTCGAGCCGTCCATGGTGAACGGCGCGCCATGTTTGCCAATCGTAGCTTCGAACCGCTTACTGCGGTTCCATTGAAAGTACAGATCTGTAATCCGGGTAAAAACCGGGTCCGCCTCCTGCGGATTCAGCTCGACCTCGCCGTGCAGCGTGAAGTTCTTGAACAACTTCGCCTTGGCGCCGAGTCGAAGGCGGCGGACGTTCCACTCCGTGTGTCTTCCCTGATCCGCATCCACGACCGCGTAGTCCAGCTGGAAGCGTCCGCTGAACTGCAGGCGCTGGATCACGGAGTTGTCGTCGTTCTCGTACCAGTCGGCGAACTTCCAGATCGTGTCGAACGTCGACGGTTGCGGCTCGGCGCTTTTAGCCTGAGTCGCCAGCGCGTTAGGCGGCTCGGCGGCCAGAGTGCCACAGAGGCACAACAGCATCACCTCGATAACGACGAGCGCGAGCGTCCGGCCCCGCCCGGTCACGAATTGCCTCGCGATCTTTGAAGACAAGCTTCTGCCTCGAGAATCCGGGCGGCAACATTTATTGGCAAGGCAGCGGAGAAAGTTGCGCGGAATCATCGGAACCTCTTTGCAAACAGGGACGCTGAGTCAAGGATGAGGACTGCAAGCAGGATGTCACAGGAGAAATGTCACAGGAGCAATGTTACAGGAATGTTGGATTGTAACTCCTAGGTCGCAATCACTCGCTTCGACTCGTGAGCTCCATCGCAACCAAGCGAGCCAATAAGATCGCCGGATAAAGCTGGCCAACGAGCCCTTCGAGCACAGCGATTTGTTTGGCTAGAGCGGAGGCCGGCGTTATGTCCCCGTAACCTACCGTGGTCAAGGTGATGAAGCTGAAATAGCTGAATCGCCCGTTGAGGCGATCGAAGACCGTGCGCACGTCGCCCTCGAAGTCGAGAGGCGTCAACTCGAACGAGCTCGGCTCAACGAGTGCCACGAGCGCATAAAGCGAGCCGAACGCCAACCCTGCAAGGAGATAGACCGCGACCGCCCCCTCGATGCGGTGCCGCGTCACCGGACCTTCGGCGAAAACGCGAGAGAGAATGGCGATGGAAGCGAAGACGATGAACAAAGTGCTGAAAAGCATCGTGGCAACGAAGAGGTCGTGTGTCGGGCGCGCATAGGTCGCCCAGCGCGTCACGAGAGTCAAGCCGCCAAGTGCGAAGGCCACCCACCTCCACGATCGCCGCTCGATGGCGAACGTGCTCGCGATCAAAACGAGCGAGGTAAAGACATCGATCACGACCTTGCCGAATCCGCTGGGTGGAAAGAAAGGGTAGATAACGAAGATGAGAAGGAGCAGGAAGACGAGGACAAAGGACAAACTCTTGTCCGATTTGTAGAAAAGCGCATCAGCGATCCACTGGCGAAACGGCCACCTCCTTTTGAGCGAGCTGCCATGTTACACCACGCGTCCGTTGACGTGCCCCGGTCCGCTGTCTAGAATAGGCATCGGTTCGGAAGGTTCTTCTTTTTTCTCGCGCATCGAATTCCCAAGTGCGAAAGTGGCGGAATTGGCAGACGCGCTGGACTTAGGATCCAGTGGGGCAACCCGTGGGGGTTCGAGTCCCCCCTTTCGCACCAGGATCCTTCAAGGAGTTGGTCTGGGTTGAAAGTTGATTATGTCGAAGAGGGCTCTTCCCTCCGCCACATGGATATCGAGCTTCCAGCGGATGATCTGAACGACCAGTTCGAAAAAGGGGTCCGAAGCCTCAGCCGCTCGGTGAAACTGCCGGGCTTCCGCAAGGGCAAGATCCCAAAGGACGTCATCCGTCAACGCTTCCGCTCAGACGTTCTCGAACAAGCTATTCAGGACCTCGTGCCCAAAGCCGTCAACGAGGCATTGAAGGAACGCGAGCTCTACCCCATCGACGATCCGCGCGTCAGTAATCTCGAATCGAAGCTCGGCGAGCCGCTTCGGTTTCGCGCCACCTTCGAGGTCATACCCAAAATCGAAGTCCGGGACTACAAGGGCATCGAGGCCACCGAGCAAAAGACCGAGGTCACGGACGAGCAAATCGAAGTCGGGATCGAGCATCTGCGCGAACAAAATGCCCGCTTCGACCCCATCGAGGGCCGCGGCGCGCAGGACCATGACATCGTCCTCGGCGACCTCGTCGAAACGCCTTCCGGCGGTGGCCCCGAAAAACGCCACAAGGACGTATCCATCGAAGTCGGCACCGAGGCTTATCACAAGTCTCTCCACGAGATGCTTCAAGGCGCCGAGCCCGGAGCCCAGATCGCTTTCACCGCCACTTTCGACGGAGGCGACGGAGGCGACGGAGGCGACGCCGACGGAGGCGACCCCGAGCGAGCCGGCAAAAGCTTCGACGTCACTTTCGACGTCAAAGAGCTCAAAGAGAAGGTCCTTCCCGACGCCGATGACGAGCTCGCCAAGGATATCGGGAGCTTCGATACGCTGGACGAAGTCAAAGCCGAGTTTCGCAGCCAGGCCGAGAAGCGGGCCGAGCGCGAGGACGAGCAGCAGCTCCGGACGCAGCTGATCCAGAAGCTCATCGACGCCAACGTGTTCGATCCGCCGGAAACACTCACCGAGCGCGAGATCGACAGCCGGATCGAAGCCGCCGCGCGGGACCTCTATCAAAAAGGCGTCGACCCCACCAAGGCTGGGATCGACTGGAACGCCGTGCGCGCGGAGCAACGAGCCTCCGCCGAGGCCGCCGTCAAAGCGACGCTGCTCCTCGACAGGCTCGCGCAACAGGAATCCATCGAGGTCACGGAGGAGGAAGTGTCCGCGGAGCTCCAAAAAGCTTCGGAAGTCCTCGAAAAGAGCCCGGAAGCCCTGCGGGCTCAAATGATGAAAGATGGTTCTCTAGAGCGACTTACAGGCAGACTTCGCCGCGAGAAGACGGTTGACTTCATCAAGCAACATGCTAAACTTCAATAGGGGTTGAACTTACAATGCAGGTCCCAATGGTGGTCGAACAGACCAACCGGGGTGAGCGGTTTTTTGATATTTATTCGCGCTTACTCAAAGACAACATAATCTTTATCGGAACTCCGATCGACGACTATGTTGCTAATCTCGTCGTGGCTCAACTCTTGTTTCTCGAGGCGGAGGACCCCGAGAAGGAGATTTCGATCTACATCAACAGCCCCGGTGGTTCAGTCACCGCAGGGCTCGCAATCTATGATACTTTCCAGTTCATCCGACCTGACGTGACGACCTATTGCATGGGCCAAGCCGCGAGCATGGCAGCCGTTCTTCTGGCCGCTGGCACGCCGGGAAAGCGCTTCGCGCTTCCTAATTCCAGGGTCGTCATCCACCAACCGTCCGGGGGCGTTCAGGGGCAAGCCACCGACATCAACATCCAGGCCAAAGAGATCCTTCGGACGCGGGCGCGTCTGAACGAGATCCTTGCAAATCACTGTGGCCAGGACATTTCCAAAATCGAACAGGACGTCGAACGGGATTTCATCATGACGGCCGATGTCGCCCGTGAGTATGGGGTCATCGACCAGGTCATCGACAAGCGCGCCTGAGAGCGCCCAAGGATTAATCCGTGTCCAAGAAGAATGGCGACCCAGAAGTACTTCGCTGCTCCTTTTGCAACAAGGACCAGAGCGACGTTCGCAAGCTCATCGCCGGCCCAACGGTCTTCATCTGCGACGAGTGTGTCGAAGTCTGTAACGACATCATCGCGGACGATCACCGTTTCGAGAATAAGTCGCAACGTTCGACGCTGCCGACGCCGGTCGAGATCAAACAATTTCTCGACGAATATGTCGTAGGCCAGGAAGTCGCGAAAAAGCGACTAGCTGTCGCCGTCTACAACCACTACAAGCGCGTCAACATCATGAAGTCCAAAGGGCGGCAGGACGTCGAGCTCACCAAGAGCAACATTCTGCTCATCGGGGCCACCGGCACGGGAAAGACCTTACTCGCGCAGACCCTCGCGAAGCTGCTTTCGGTGCCGTTCACTATCGTGGACGCCACCACGCTCACCGAAGCGGGCTATGTGGGCGAGGATGTCGAGAACATCATCCTCAAGCTCCTCCAGGCCGCCCAGGGAGATATCGAAAAAACGCAGGAAGGCATCATCTATATCGATGAAATCGACAAGATCTGCCGCAAGGACGAGAACCCTTCCATCACGCGCGACGTCTCGGGCGAAGGCGTCCAGCAGGCACTCTTGAAGATCCTCGAAGGCACGGTAGCGAACGTACCACCCCAAGGTGGCCGCAAACATCCGCACCAGGAATTCTACCAAATCGACACGACGAACATTCTGTTCATCGCGGGCGGGGCCTTTGTGGGGCTGGACAAGATCATCGAGCGTCGCATCGGAAAGAAGAGTCTGGGCTTCCGTGCGGATTTGACGGTAAAAGCGCCCGAGAAAGGCGCGCTCTTCGGGAAAGTCCAACCTACCGACCTCATCAAATATGGCCTCATTCCTGAATTCGTCGGGAGGCTTCCCGTCATGGGAACGCTTCACGAGCTCGGTACAGACGCGCTCATCCGCATCATGAGCGAGCCGAGAAATGCCATCATCAAGCAGTATCAACGGTTGTTCGAGTACGAGAACGTCAAGCTCCGATTCACGGATGACGCGCTCAGCGCCATCGCCGACCTGGCGGTGGAGCGCAATATCGGCGCCCGCGGCCTGCGGATGATCATCGAAGACCTCATGCTCGACCTGATGTATAATCTGCCGTCTCAAAAGAAGGTCAAAGAAGTCGTCGTCACCAAGGAAGTCGTTCTAGACAGCGAGAAGTCGATGACGCTCATCGAGAAGGCAGGCTAGACACTCGCGTCCGGCCACAACTGACAGTTTTTCTTTATTTTTCGAACACGCTATTCATTGACGGGGCGTCGCATCTTGCGCGGCGAACCGATTTCCCCAAATTGAAACCAAATCGAGCGGGCACCGACCGGACGCCAAAACTGACCAGGCGCTAACCAGGGACGAGTCACGACGGATATGTTCGGCCAAAAGAGCAAAGATCGCGCGGAAGTCCACGAGACGCTTCCAATGGTCCCCTTGCGGGACGTCGTAATTTTTCCATATATTGATGATGCCCTTCGTCATCGGCCGATCGTCCTCCGTGCGCGCGCTCGAATACGCGCTCGCGCACGATCGCAGGGTCTTCCTCGCAGCCCAGCACGACGCGACCACGGACAACCCGGGTGCGCCCGACATCTATACCGTCGGGACGGTCTCGAACATTCTGCAATCGTTGAAGCTTCCCGACGGCAATATCAAAGTCCTCGTGGAGGGCATCGATCGCGGCCGGACGATGGAATGCCGTGATGAGGACGGTTTCTACAAGGTGGTCGTCAAGACTGTGCCCAAGCAGTACGATCTTCCTCCGGGCTCGGATGAGCTCATGAGCAAGGTAGTGTCACTGTTCGAGCAATACGTCAAGCTCGCGAGCAACCTTCAAAACGAGGTAAGAAACGCCGCCGTCCAAGTGGATGAGCCTGCAAAACTATCCGACACGATCGCGTCACACTTGGTGATGACGGTCGAGGAAAAGCAGAATCTGCTCGAGATCTGGAACCCCTTCGAACGACTGACGCGCATCGCCAGCATCCTCGAGCTCGAAGTGGACAAGTTCCAAGTCGACCGGCGGGTCCAGGGCCGCGTTCGCAAGCAAATGGAGCGTGCCCAGAAGGAGTACTACCTCAACGAAAAGATGAAGGCGATTCAAAAGGAGCTCGGCAAGAAAGACGGCAAAGGGAACGAGACCGACGAGCTTCGCACGCGTATCGCCGAGGCGCGGATGACGTCCGAGGCCGAGGATAAAGCCATCATCGAGCTCAAGCGCATCGAAGCCATGCCGCCGATGTCGGCGGAGGCGACCGTGTCCCGGAACTATCTCGATTGGCTCGTGGCGGTGCCGTGGAGGAAGAGAACACGGGAAAGCCGCGACATCACCCGAGCCGAACGAATTCTGGACGAAGACCATTACGGCCTCGCCAAAGTCAAAGACCGCATTCTCGAGTTTCTCGCCGTCCGCACACTGGTCAAGAAGCAAAGAGGCCCGATTCTTTGCCTCGTAGGACCGCCCGGAGTTGGAAAAACGTCGCTCGCGAAATCCGTCGCCCGAGCCACGAATCGTAAATTCGTGCGTTTGTCGCTCGGCGGGGTGCGCGACGAAGCCGAGATCCGCGGCCACCGGCGCACCTATATCGGCGCTTTCCCCGGTCAAATCATTCAGATGATGAAAAAGGCCGGCACGGTGAATCCGCTCATTCTGTTCGACGAAGTCGACAAGATGAGCATGGATTTTCGGGGCGACCCGGCCTCGGCGCTGCTCGAAGTGCTCGATCCGGAGCAAAACCACGCGTTCCAGGACCACTATCTCGATGTCGAGTACGACCTGTCGAACGTGATGTTCATCGCCACCGCCAACGCGCTCGCGAACATGCCTCAAGCTTTGATGGACCGGCTCGAGATCATCCGGCTTCCCGGCTATACCGAGGAAGAGAAGCTCGAGATCGCCAAGCGCTTTCTCGTGCAAAAGCAGAAAGAGGCGAACGGCCTGAAGAACAAGAAAGTCTCGATGGGCGATGACGCGATCATCGAGATCATCCAGCGCTACACGCGAGAAGCGGGTGTCCGCAGTCTCGAGCGAGAGATCGCTTCCGTTTTCCGAAAAGTCGCACGGCGGCTCGTGCGAGACGGAACGGATCTCGAGATCTCGGTCGACCGGGAATTTGTCGGCGAGCAGCTCGGCGTCGCGAAATTCCGGCCCCGCAGCAAGGAACGCGAGGCCGAAATCGGTGTCGCCACCGGTCTTGCTTGGACGGAGGTGGGTGGCGAGATTCTTACCATCGAAGCGACGCTCATGCCGGGCAAGGGCGATCTCACGCTCACGGGAAAGCTGGGCGAGGTCATGCAGGAATCTGCGCGCGCGGCCTTGTCGGTCATCCGCTCGCGCGCCGAGCGTTATCGGCTTCCGAAAGACTTTCGCACAAGAAGCGCGACATTCATTTGCATGTACCGGAAGGTGCCATCCACAAAGACGGCCCGTCTGCCGGCATCTCGATCGCCACGGCGCTCCTCTCCGCTCTCTCGCAGATACCGGTTCACTCCGATGTGGCGATGACCGGCGAGATCACGCTTCGTGGTAAAGTACTGCCGATTGGTGGGGTCAAAGAAAAACTGCTAGCCGCACATCGCGTGGGAATTACGCGCATCATTCTTCCACTCGACAATGAAATGGATCTGAGCGAGATCCCCGCGAGTATCCGTGAAGCGCTCGCGATCAAGCTCGTGGACAACATCGAGGAGGTTTTCGATAACGCGCTGACGTCGCCGCCAAGCGAGGCGTTCGACGAGAGCACGGAAATCGAGTCTGATTTACCGCTCGAGCCGTCTGTAGACGATGGGCCGGTGGCGGGCGAGTCGGTCGCGCATTAGAACACCACGGCTCGCACGGGCCGTGTTTTGGAAAAACCTGATTCTTTTACTTTGGGGCTGCCTGGAGTTCTCACTTCTCCATGAACGATACGGTCAATAGTCATGACGAAGACGCCCTACGTCGAATTCGTACGGAGTGCGGCGTCCGCAGGCGATTTCCCAAAGCACGACCGTCCGGAGGTCGCCGCCGTGGGGCGCTCGAACGTGGGCAAATCCAGGCTTTTGAACCAGCTCACGGGCGTCAAGCGCATGGCGTTCGTCTCGAAAACCCCGGGCCGGACGCAGCTCATCAATTTTTTTCGGTTTCGGGTTGGGGACGACATGATGCTCGTCGACCTTCCCGGATATGGTTTCGCCAAAGCGCCGCGCTCGACACGGCAGAACTGGGAAGAGCTCGTCACGAGCTATCTATTCGCGAGAGAGCAGCTCTGCCTCGTCTTGCTTCTCATCGACGTCCGGCGCGATCCACAAGAGAGCGACCTCCAGGTGAAAGCGCTTCTCGACAAAGCCCGCATACCCTATACGGTCGTCGCGACCAAAGCGGACAAGCTGTCCAAGAGCCAGCTGAAGCGGCAGAGAACGATTTTGGAAAAAATTTATGCGACCGAGGACGGAGTACCCCTCATCACTTTTTCCGCGGTCACGAATGAAGGAAGGAAAGAGCTATGGACGGTGATCGAGAGACACGTTCGCGAGGCGAGACGAGCACCGAAGAGATAGCGGAAAAGCCGTCTCGCAGCGATAACCAAAAACCCTTGAACATCGCCGAGCTCAAGGAGATGAATATCTCCGGCCTCGGTGCGGTTGCAAAGGAGCTCGGGGTCGTGGGCGCCACGGCGATGCGCAAGCAAGATCTCATTTTCAAGATTCTGCAGGCGCAGACGGAAAAAAGCGGTCTGATATTCTCTGAAGGTGTGCTCGAATGTTTGCCGGACGGCTTCGGTTTTCTGCGCGCCCCCGAATATAACTATTTGCCGGGCCCGGATGACATCTACGTCTCTCCGTCTCAGATTCGAAAGTTCGACTTGAGGACCGGTGACACCATCTCAGGGCAGATACGACCGCCGAAAGAAGGGGAGCGCTACTTTGCACTCATCAAAGTAGAGGCGGTCAATTTCGAGCCACCCGAGGCGGCCCGCGAGCGCATCTTCTTCGACAATTTGACGCCGCTCTATCCACAAGGTCGCATCAGCCTCGAGACGGGGAAGGACAATCTATCCGCGCGGGTCATGGATCTGATGACACCGATCGGCAAAGGCCAGCGTGGCTTGATCGTCGCCGCTCCGCGAACCGGCAAGACGATGCTCTTGCAGAACATCGCGAACAGCATCACCGCCAATCATCCAGAAGTCGTGCTCATCGTCCTCCTCATCGACGAGCGGCCCGAAGAGGTCACGGATATGGAGCGCTCGGTGAACGGCGAAGTCATCAGCTCGACATTCGACGAGGCCGCCCAGCGCCACGTTCAGGTCGCCGAGATGGTCATCGAGAAAGCCAAACGTCTCGTCGAGCACAAGCGCGACGTCGTCATCCTTCTCGATTCCATCACGCGACTCGCGCGCGCCTACAACACCGTCGTGCCGCCGTCGGGGAAAGTGCTTTCCGGTGGTGTCGACTCGAACGCGCTCCAAAAACCGAAGCGTTTCTTCGGTGCGGCGCGCAACATCGAGGAGGGCGGCTCGCTCACCATCATGGCCACCGCGCTCATCGAGACCGGAAGCCGGATGGACGACGTCATCTTCGAGGAGTTCAAAGGCACGGGCAACATGGAGATCCACCTCGACCGCAAGCTGGTCGACAAGCGCGTCTTCCCCTCGATCGACATCAACAAGAGCGGCACCCGCAAAGAAGAGCTTCTGCTTTCGAAAGACGAGCTCTCCCGCGTCTGGATTCTCCGAAAGGTGCTTTCCCCGCTCTCCCAGGCGGAGGCGATGGAGCTCCTGCTCGACCGGATGGGGAAGACCAACAGCAATGCGGAGTTCCTGAACTCCATGCAAGGCTAGTCAGCATTCAGCATTCAGCATTCAGCATTCAGCATTCAGGAACTCTCAAGACTGAAGAGCAAAGCTCAGGATCCAAAGTCCTGAGAGCATCCCGAGTCCTGATTGAGCTCATGAGCCGAAGTCCTGAGAGTATCCTGAATGCTGAATGCTACTTTGAGCTATAATACCTGGATCGCACTGTATAACTTCAGGAGAAAAACATGAAAGCCGAGATTCATCCTAAATATGTCGAAGTGAACGTTCGCTGCGCCTGTGGGGAGACGTACACGACTCGTTCCACCAAGGGCTCAGAGATCCGCTTGGAAATCTGCTCGAAATGCCACCCGTTTTTCACCGGGAAGCAGAAACTCGTGGACTCTGCAGGTCGCGTCGAGCGGTTCAAGCAGAAATACGGCGAGGTTCAACGACCCAAAAAGAAGGTAGCGGCCTCGAACTAGCGCCCGGCAGGCCATGTCGAACCTGGAGCACAAGCTCGAAGCCGTCGAAAAGCGCTTCGTAGAAGTCACAGCCGAGCTGGGAAAGCCCGAGGTCGTTTCCGATCCAGCGCAGATCCAGAGCCTGGCAAAGGTACGCGCCGAGCTCGAGCCCGTCGTGAGCCAGTTCCGGGACCTCAAGAGCACCAAGACCCAGCTGAAGGAGACCCGGGAAATGCTCGCCGAGGCGGACGAGGATGAGCTCAAGGCTCTCGCTCAGGAGGAGATCGACCGCCTCGAGCAGGAGCTCGAGCGCCTCACGGAAGAGCTGCGTCTCAACCTGCTCCCGAAAGACCCAAACGACGAGCGCAACGTGCTCCTCGAGATTCGCGCCGGCACCGGCGGGGAGGAAGCCGCCCTCTTTGCCCAGGAGATGTTCCGCATGTACTCGCAATATGCGGAGCAGCAGCGTTGGAAGGTTCAGGTCATGAGCGTCAACGAGACGGGCATCGGCGGCATCAAAGAGGTCGTTGCTTTGATCGAAGGCAAAGGCGCCTATAGCCGTTTGAAATACGAGAGCGGCGTCCACCGCGTCCAGCGCGTTCCCGCAACCGAAGCGTCCGGGCGGATCCACACCTCCGCCGTCACGGTGGCCGTGCTTCCAGAGGCCGAGGAAGTCGAGATCGACATCAGCCCAAGTGACGTTCGTACCGATACCTACTGCTCGTCAGGACCGGGCGGTCAGAGCGTCAATACAACCTATTCGGCGGTGCGGCTCACGCACAAGCCCACGGGACTCGTTGTCACGTGCCAGGACGAGAAGTCACAGATCAAGAACAAAGCCAAGGCCATGCGCGTGCTGCGCTCGCGGCTCTATGACTTGGCGCGCAAGGAACAACAAGACCAGATCGCGAGTGAGCGTAAAGGCCAAATAGGGTCCGGCGATCGAAGTGAGAAAATTCGGACCTACAATTTTCGCGAGGCGCGCGTGACGGACCACCGCATCCATTTCACCCTCCACCAGCTCGCGAGCATCCTCAACGGCAATCTCGACACCATGATCGACGCGCTCGTCACCCATTACCAAACGGAAAAACTCAAAGAGGCCGAGGCCACCGTCTAGCCGTGACGACGGGTGACAACCGCGGCAATGTGAGCGCGGCGCGCCTTCTCGAGCGAGGCGCGGACGAGCTCGGCCGCGCCCGCATCACCGAGGCCCGGTTCGAGGCCGAGCTGCTTCTGCTCCATGCCCTCGGCTGTTCTCGTGAGTCTCTTCTGACACGACTTCGGGAGCCCGTTCCCGCCGAGGCCGCGGGCCACTTCTTTCAGCTCGTGGAGCGAAGGCGCGGCCGGGTCCCGGTGCAGTACATCATCGGCACCCAGGAGTTCTACGGGCTCAGCTTCCGTGTGACGCCGGCCGTTCTGATCCCACGCCCGGAGACCGAAGGTATTGTCGAGCAAGCGGCGCTCGAGCTCGAGAACGCGCGCGCGCCCCGGATCGCCGATATCGGCTGCGGCTGTGGCTGCATCGCCATCGCTCTCGCGCAAACGCTCGAAGGGGCCGAGCTCGTCGCGATCGATCGATCGAAAGCTGCGCTCGCAATCGCCCGAGAGAACGCGCTCCGGCACGGCGTCGTAGCACGCGTCGAGTTCGTCGAGAGCGACTTGCTCGAGCCCGTCGCCGATTCGGATCTCGACGCGGTGGTGAGCAACCCACCCTACATTCCCGACGACGAGCTCGCGGGCCTCGAGCCCGAAGTCACGGAGCACGAGCCGCGCGACGCGCTGTCGGGAGGCGCTGATGGCCTCGATGTCATCCGAAGGCTCGTACCCCAAGCGCACCAAGCGCTGAAACCGGGCGGCCTGCTCGTCATGGAGATCGGCCACGGGCAGTCCGTGGCGGTCGAGACCTTCCTGCTCGAAGCCGCGATGAAACATGAGCGCACCGTCGCCGACCTCGCCGGAATACCAAGAATCGTCGTCGCGCGTAAGCTCTAGTAGCGATGGACAAGCTTCGGATCGTTGGACGAAAGAGGCTCACGGGGAGCGTGGCTATCGGCGGCGCGAAGAACGCGTCGCTTCCGGAGATGGCGGCGTCGCTACTGACGGACGAGCCCGTTACTCTCACGAACGTTCCGGATGTTTGGGATGTGGGCACGATGAGGCGTCTTCTTCTTCGTCTCGGAACGTGTGTCGTCCAACCGTCGCTCGAAGAGATCACCCTGACAACCGAAAAGCTGACCTCGGACGAAGCTCCGTACGAGCTCGTAAAGACAATGCGCGCTTCCGTGCTCGTTCTCGGCCCGCTCCTCGCGCGCAACGGCCACGCCCGCGTCTCACTTCCCGGCGGCTGCGCGATTGGCGCGCGGCCCATCGACGAGCATATTCGCGGGCTCGAAATGCTGGGCGCGAAAGTCTCGCTCGAGCACGGCTTCGTCGACGCCAAGACGGAGGGCCTTTCCGGGGCGACGATCCGCTTCGGCAGTGTCAGTGTCGGCGCCACGGAGAACTTGATGATGGCAGCGTGTTTAGCACGCGGCGAGACCATCCTCGAAAACTGCGCGCGGGAGCCCGAAATCGAAGACCTAGCCGAGCTTCTCGCACGGATGGGCGCTTCGATAGAGGGGGCTGGAACCGAGCGCATGAGCGTTCACGGCGTCGAACGTCTCCATGGAGCGCACCATCGCATCATGCCCGACCGCATCGAAGCGGGGACCTATCTCATTGCGGGAGCTCTCATGGGCGACGACGTTCGCATCACCGAATGCCGCCCGAGTCACTTGGGAGCACTGACGGATATCCTTGGCCGGATCGGGGTCTCGCTCGTGATTGGGGAAGACTCGTTAGGCGTCCGAGCGTCCGTCGACGAGCTTGACGGGGTCGAGGTCGAGACGGCGCCCTACCCGCGCTTCCCCACCGATATGCAGGCCCAATTGATGGCGCTTCTCACCCAAGCGCGCGGCGCATCCTGCTTGTCGGAGACCATCTTCGAGAACCGCTTCATGCATGTTTCGGAGCTCGCACGGATGGGCGCCCGTATCGAGCTCCGTGGCAACCAAGCCATCGTTCACGGTCCCACGCCGCTCGCGGGCACCACGGTGATGGCGACCGATCTCCGCGCGAGCGCATGCCTCGTGCTGGCAGGGCTTTGCGCCGAGGGCAAGACCCTCATCGATCGTGTGTATCATCTCGATCGGGGCTACGAGCACATCGAAGAGAAAATGGCCGGCCTCGGCGCCGAAGTCGAAAGAATCGCTTGAGGGAGCGGGCTCATTTCCGCGGTGTCACCATCACGGAAGACGCTCCGACGGCCTTGTAAAAAAGACCGTTGGTCTGCATCAGAATATCGAGCGCTTCCCGAAAGCTCACGCCATCGAGCTCCACCGCTACCTCTTTGTCGCGAAAGGATTCATCGAAGAGGACGCTCACGCCCGCGAGCTTCGCGAGCGCCTCGAGCACGGTGCGCAAGCTCGTCCCTTCCGGAAAGTGCAGACTGATGTTGCTCGATGATTCGGGGTCGAGCACACGATCGGGTCCGAAGATCGCCGACCCGTCGGCCGAGAAGTCCCCAGATGGCGACGCCTCTTGGCGACGGCCAATCTCGGCGAGCTCGTCATGCGCGTAACGATTCGTCGGGTCGTAGCCCAGCGCGCGCTCGAGCTCCGATACCGCATCATCAAGCTCATACATTTCGAGATATTTGCGCGCTCGCCTCAAATGTGCGAACGAGGCCTCGAGTCTCGCCTCAGCAAGGGCCATGCGGTACTCGATATTGTCCGGGTGCTCGTCTCGAGCCCGCTCGTAGTAGAGAACGGCCTCGTCTCACGCACCGGCTCTCGCCGCTCGCTGGGCCTGTTCGACCGCCTTCGAGGCGTGACAGGCCGCGTGCACCACCAACAAGCAGAGCAATGCGAAGTGCGCCATAGCTCATCTTAGGGCCGCCCGAGCCATTATTTAGATCTTTCGTAACAAAGTCCGCGCACGCGTACCACTGTAGGGTTTTTCCCATATAGCGCGATCGGCTTGGCCCAACAAGCTATTTGGTTCCATACGGTTAGAGCACTAAGACGCGTGGCACCGCTCTTGCTTCGCTTACGAGCAATGCTCTGCCCCTCCTGCCAAACGAGTCAGCCTTTGTCGTTCCGTTGCAAAGATTGTGGCGTCGAGATGATGCGAGGCAACTACCGAACGGCGGCGGACCACCCGGAACCAGCCCCGACATCACACGTAGGCGTGATACCAGCGCTCCAGCCGATGCCCGTTCCGGCGACGGGGACGCCGCTCGACAACCCCTATGCGTCACCCGAGGCGGTCTTCGCGCCGCGCCAGACGACCGCCGCGACAGGCGTCCTCGCCAGTCGCGCCGCGCGTTTGGCCGCTGTGATGATCGACTATGTCTGCGCACTACTCGTCACTCTTCCCGTGCTGAGCTCCGCCGTCTTGGTGGCGGCTTCGGAGCAAACATCCCTCAATGGGATCGGGATCATGGCAACATTTGCCGGATTCCTCGTTCTGGGGACTGTCCAAGTCTCCTACCTCGTCCGCGAAGGTCAGACGATTGGCAAAAAGCTGATGAAGATTCGTATCGTCGGTCATTTCGACGACGCCGTACCGCACTGGTCTCGTGTGCTCGGAATGCGATATGTGCTGAACACGGCAATGCGCCAGATACCGCTCTACGCTTTCGTGGATGTCATGTTCATCTTCGGTGCGGAGCAACGCTGCATTCACGACTACCTCGCCGGCACCAAAGTCATCGAAATCTGAGGGTCCGGTCCAGCCTGCCAGCCTGCCAGTTCGTCCCGCGATTCCCGCACCTCGTATCGATGTGAGACAATAGACGCCATAGGCTTCCCTTTCCGCCGCCCATGCAGCCTCGCGACGATCGATCTCTAGAACCGCTGAGCAATCGCACCTATCTCGAGACTCCGGAGAACGTCCGGCTCGCTTTTCGCCTCGCGGGACCGGGCACACGGCTCGGCGCTTATTTGGTGGACTTCGCGCTGCGGGTCGTCATCTTCTATGGGATGGCCATTGCCACCTCCGCACTCCTGGTCCCGGTCACCGGCACCGGCCTTTCGACGGGCGTCTTTTACGTTCTAGCTTTCGTGCTCGAATGGGGCTATGGATGTTTTTTTGAGACCTGGTGGAACGGGCAGACGCCCGGAAAGCGTCTCTTTGGACTGCGCGTCATCAAGACGGAGGGTTACTCCATCGGCTTCTACGACGCCATGCTCCGGAACCTTCTCCGAGCGGCTGATTTCTTTCCGCTCCTCTACGCCGCGGGCTTCATCGCTGCGGCGTCGACTTCCCGTATGCAGCGCATCGGCGATATGGTCGCAGGCACGATGGTCATTCGTGAGCGCCGCCCGGAGCTCAAAGGTGAGCTCGGCGGACTTGCCCATTACGAGCCCTTTTCGATGAACGCATTCGAGCACCGCTACCGCCCGGCCGAGAAAACACTCGAGGCGATCGAGGCGCTATTTCGTCGCAGGCTCGACCTCGCTCCCGCCCGGCTCGACGAGATCGCCATGATTCTCGCCGACCCGATGGGACGGCGGCTCACATCCTTCGACCAAAGAAAGCTCGCGCGCGAACAGCCCGCGGAGTTCTTGTTTCGCGTTTTGAGAAGCTCTAGTTCCGGCCACGAGGCCGACGCCGCGGGCTCGAGCGCCGCATGAACAAACAGAGCTTTCTCCGCGATCGTCGACCCGCGTGGGAACGGTTCGAGTCACTTCTTACGCGAGCCGAGGTGCCGGGAAAGCCGAAGCTCGCCCCCGACGAAGTCAGTGAATTTTCGGAGCTCTTCCGCGCCCTCTGTTACGACCTCGCACAAGTACGGTCGCGTGACTGGGGCTCCGCCATCGAGCGCTATTTGAACGACCTCGTCGTTCGCGGCCACGGCGCGTTTTACGGCGGCAAGCCCATGAAACGCGGCCGCGTGACGGTGTTCTTTACGCACATCTTCCCGCGGCTCGTGCGACAGAATCAAGCTTTCTTCTGGGTGGCAGCGGCATTGTTCTTCGTGCCCCTGGCGGCGAGCTGGGCCATTGTCGCTTCCGACCCGAGTCTCGCGCATCGCGTGCTTCCCGGCTCGGTGCTCTACACGATGGAGAGCATGTACGAGGGCAACGCGAACGAATCCACTGATCTTGCCGATGCCGATGCCGATGAGGATAGCGGTTTCGCGCGCCAGGATGCGGCCATGGCCGGCTTCTACGTAAAGCACAACACATCGATCGCCTTTCAATGTTTTGCTCTCGGCTTCTTCCTTGGTCTCGGCACGATATACGTTCTTCTCTCGAACGGGATTCAGATCGGCACGATAGCCGGCTATGTCATCGCCCAAGGGCACGGCGAGCGTTTCCTGAGCTTCGTCGTCTCCCACAGCTCCTTCGAGCTCACCGCGATCGTCGTCTCGGGCACGGCAGGTCTCGTGCTCGGCCACGCAATCCTCGCGCCCGGAAATCTGTCGCGCGTCGATTCGCTGCGTGAGCGCGGCCGCGTCGCTGTTCAACTCGCTCTCGGCGCTGCCGCGATGCTCTTCGTCGCCGCGATGATCGAGGGTTTTTGGTCCGGCCAGCCGTTGCCGCCAATGGTCAAATATATCGCCGCTTCCATTTTCTGGCTCGCCGTGACTGCCTATCTCGGTTTCGCGGGGCGCGGGGAGGACCCACGATGAAGCTCGAGGAGGCGACTCTCGCACTCGAGCCGCGATCGGTCGGCGCTTGCATCGACATCGCCATTCTGTTTTACCGGCGCCACATCGGCAAAATGCTCCCGCTCTCACTCATCTTCGGTGCGGTTCCCGTCACCTTCGGAGTGCTCGGCGCGGCCAATGGCAACGGTTGGATTCTGTCGGGGCTGCTCTTTTTTTTCGTGTCCCCGTTTCTGGGCGCCACCGTCGTGGCCGGCGCGGGCCATCACGTGTTCGGCGAGGAATTCACCATCCGTCGTGCCCTGCTGCACACCTACCGGCGGCTCCCGGTGCTTCTTCTCTGGCTTCCCGCGGCACGCTTCGTTTATGCCCTCATCGGGAGCATGTGCTTGGGCCTTCTCTCCGTTCCGGTGGCGACACGCTACGGCTTCTTGTCCGAAGTGCTCATCCTCGAGCAGCTCCGTGGCTCCCGAGCCCTGAAGCGCCTCGACGAGATCTTGCGAAACTCGTTCCTGGAGGCTTGCGGTCGCTATGCGACCATCCTCGCCTTCACGTTTTGCGTCGGCCTTACGCTCTTTCTGCTGTTCGATCTGGGCGCGCAGTTCCTCTTCGCCACGCCAATATTGATGGCCAGGGTTTCGTGGGCGGTTGCCGCCGAGGACATCGCGAACTTGCTCGCCTACGATCCTCTGCTCGTGGGTGTTCTTTCCGCAACGTGGTGGCTCGTCTATCCCCTCGCCCGCCTCGCTTGGTTTTTCTGCTATCTGGACGCACGCGTTCGCAAAGAAGGTTGGGATGTGGAGATCGAGCTTCGCGTCGAGGCCCGGAGATTGTCGCATGCGGTTTGAACGATGGGCCGTGCTTTGGCTCTTCGTGTGGACGGCGGCGCCAGCGGCTTTTGCGCAAGACGAGCAGGCAAAAAGCATCGTTTATCGGGACGCGATCGTCGTTCGGGAGACGCTCGAGACGATCATGGCGCGACCGGAATTTCGCCGGCTCGCCGAAAAGCCCGAGGCGGAGGCCTCCGGCGAGAACCCCTCTTGGCTCGAGCGTTTCTTCGAGTGGCTCGAGGAGCTCCTCGCGTCCGAGCCCGAAGCGGAAGCGAGAGCGACGAGGAGTTTTGCCGGCGTGAACTATCTCGTCTACGCGCTCGCGGCTGCTTTGCTCATCGTCGTTCTCGCGTTCATCTTCAAGACCGTAGTCTCGACGCACAGGCAGAAGAGCTTGCCGCCGGAGGATGCACGAGCGCTCATCGTGCAGGCGGGCGCGGCGCCGGGGGAGACGCCTCCAGAGCAATATTGGGCGCGCGCCGAAACACTCGAAGCTCAAAAAGACTACAAAGGTGCTATCCGGGAGCTTCTGCTCGGCGCCATGAGTGCCACCGAAAGACGGGGCCTCATCCGGCACCGCCGCAGCTTGACCAACCGTGACTACATTTGGGCGGCGCGCGGCGCGATGCGGGAGTCGCTAATCACGATCGTGGCCGCGTTCGAGCTCGTCTATTTCGGCCGACGCGGCGCGACCGCGGAGAGTTATCTCGCTTGTGCCCGCGCCTATGGGAAGAGCTTCGGCGGGTCGAGGGGCGTGCTGGAGGCGATGGAATGAGACAAAACGACTGGCTTTGGGTGGGCGCACTCTTGATGCTCGTTGCCGTAGGCTACGGTTTGATCCCCGCCCCCGAGGCGCGCAATCCGATCGATTCCTTCAGCGAGGATTCTGCTGGAAAAAAAGCGTTTTTTCTTTTGGCCCAAGAGCTCTTGGATGGAGTCGCGCGAAGCTCAGGCTCGCTCATCCCCGCGGACGATGGGGCGGATGTGCTCGTGATGCTCGGGCCCGCGCGCTATCCCGATCGTGCTCAGTGGCAGACGCTCTACGACTGGGTCGCCGGAGGACGCGCGCTCGTCTTCGCCGCCCGTCGCCAGGACCCGGCCATAGCACTCGAGCCCTTCGACATCCGTGTCGTTCCAGCCACTGCGCCGCCGGCGAGCGCGCTTCTCGAGGAGGAGGCGCCCGGCATCGTCACGGACCTCGTCACCGAGCTCGAGGGTGAGGTCGATTGGATCTCCGCGGGCGAAGTCCAGAGCGAGGCGGCGGATGTGAGCGTCACGCTCAGCGTCGACGGGTCGCCGCAAGTGATGTGGCGGCCGATCGGTGACGGCGTCGTCGTCGTCGTGGCGAGCGACTACATTTTTACCAACCGTTCCCTCGCGACCGAAGGTCACGGCCTGCTCGCATTTCGCATCCTGGAATCCGTGTCGCCCCAGGGCTCGGTTTATTTCGACGAAGAGATGAACGAGGCCGGAGCTCCTCGCGTGGTGGGCATTCTGTTCGAATCGCCGTTTCGTGTCGTGACGATCCAACTCCTCGCCATCACGTTGCTCTTCAGCTGGATGGCCGGGCGGCGCTTCGGACCGCTCCTTCGAGCTGCGAGCTCGGCGCGGCGAAGCCTCGTCGAGCATGCCGAGGCTCTCGGCAGCCTCCACTTCAAAGTGGGCTCGGGGTCGAGGCTGATCGTCCCTTATCTCGAGTTCTTTCGAAATGATTTTGGTTTGCGCTTGTCGGGCCGAGAGCGCCATCTCGAGCTCGACCCGAGTGCCTTACGTCCCTCGGGCTCCTCGGGTGACGATGCGAAGTCTGCCGCCGCGGTCGACCAGGCGGTACGCGCGGCGCGAAGCCCGGGCCTCGAGCGAGGTCGTGTCGCGCATATTTTGAGATCATTGGCAAAAGTGAGGCGCAAAGCAACAGTGAGGAGTCATTGATGGAAGAGCGGACCATTCCTGAAACGATGCCGCTGGATCGGGTCGCGAGCTTGTTCGAGGCGGTAAGAGCCGAGGTGAGCAAAGTCATCGTGGGCCAAGAGCGTTTGATCGAAGGCGTCCTCGTCGCGCTGTTCGCCGAAGGCAATATTTTGCTCGAAGGCCGGCCCGGACTCGGCAAGACGCTTTTGGTCAATGTTCTCGCGCGGAGCGTATCTTGCCATTTTCGCCGCATCCAGTTCACCCCGGACTTGATGCCGTCGGACCTCACCGGCCACAGCGTTTTCGACATGAAGGAGCAAGAGTTCCACTTCAAGCCGGGGCCAGTGTTCACGAACTTGCTCCTCACGGACGAGATCAATCGGTCGCCACCAAAGACCCAATCCGCACTGCTCGAGGTTATGCAAGAGCGCCAAGTCACCGCGGACGGCAAGACCTATCGGCTGAAGCGCCCGTTTCTCGTCCTAGCCACCCAGAACCCGCTCGAGCACGAAGGCACCTATCCGCTGCCGGAAGCGCAGATCGACCGTTTCATGTTCAAGCTGCTCGTCGATTACCCGACAAACGAAGACGAGAACGCCATCCTGGGGCACTATGCCGCAGGACGCGATCCCCGGGAGCTCAGCGATTTCGACCTGAAACCGGTGATGCAAACGGAGGACGTGATCGCCGCCCAGCTTGCCGCCTCGCGTGTGATCGTCGAGCCGAAAGTCATCCATTACATCACGGAGATCGTAACCAAGACACGCGGTTTCCACTCGGTCGCGGTCGGGGCCAGCCCTCGAGGAAGCGTGAATCTGCTCATCGCGTCGCGTGTGCTGGCGGCATGCCGCGGGCGCGATTTCGTGACACCCGACGACATCAAGGAAATCGCGCCCTGGGTCTTGCGGCATCGTTTGATCTTGCGCTCCGAAGCCGAGATCGAAGGCGAGACACCGGACGGCGTCGTGGCTCAGATCTTGGAAACCGTGACGGCCCCAAGATCGTGACCCCTCGCACACCGCTTCTCGGCTATGTCGCGCTCGCGGGCGCCGCTCTCGTGCTCGGGATGTGGTATCCGGCGTTCACGCTGGCCGGGCTCGTCGCCAACGGAGTGCTCGCTCTCGTTGCCGGCCTCGACCTCTACCGAACCATCCGCCCCGATCGACTCGAGACGTCGCGGGAAGTGTCGGACGTTTTGAGCGTCGGCGCGCAGAACCCGGTTGTGCTCAAACTCTTGAGCCGTGCGCCCGTGCCCGTGACGATCGAGCTCACAGATGAGCCGCCGGAGCCTAGCCGCGTCGAAGGGCTGCCCGTCGAGGTCGAGCTCAAACCGCAGCGTGAAGTCGAAGTGACCTATCATGTCTATCCGCAGCGACGCGGCCCCAACCGATTCACATTCGTGCACTTTCGCTATCAAAGCCCCCTCGGTCTCTGGACGCGCAACGTGCGGCGGCGGCTCGAGAACGAAGTGCGCATCTATCCCGACATCCGTACCGTGCGGCGGTTCGACTTGCTCGCTCGGCGCAACCGCCTTTCAGAAATGGGCCTCAAGCTTTGGAGGCTCCGCGGAAAGGAAGGCGAGTTCGAACGGCTCAGGGAGTATCGGCGAGAGGACGAGATGCGCCACATCGACTGGCGCGCCACCGCCAAACACCAAAAACTCATCAGTCGCGAATACACAACCGAGAGGAATCAGAACATCGTCATCCTACTCGACTGCGGGCGCTCCATGCTCAACGAGACCGAAGGAATCTCACATCTCGACCGCGGTCTCAACGCATCGATCATCTTGAGCTATATCGCGCTCGGCCAAGGGGACAACGTGTCGTTCATCGCTTTTTCGAACCGCATCGAGCGCTATGTCGGCCCGGTCCGCGGAAAGGCGGCCGTCCACTCCTTGATCCAAAAGACCTACGATTTGGAACCTCGTCACGAGGCCTCGGATTACGGCCTCGCTTGCGAGGAGCTACTGCGCCGCCAGAAGAAGCGTGCTCTAGTTCTACTCGTCACCTACGCGCTCGACGATCAGCATCTCGACGCCATCGGCCGCTACTTGCGAACGCTCATCTCGTCACACCTTTTTCTCTGCGTGCTCTTGAAAGACTTGCCTCTCGTGGGCCTCGCCGAGCAGCTACCGGAGACCGACCTGCAGGCCTATCAAGTCGCAGCGGCGACGGAGATGCTCGCAGCGCAAGAGCGAAGACTGTTCGGTTTGCGGGCCTCGGGGATCCACGCCACCGAAGTCGTTCCCAACGAGCTCGCCGCTGAAGTCATCAACCAGTATCTCGACGTCAAAGCTCGCCACTTGCTCTGAAACGTTAGGAGCTCCGTGACCGAAGACATCTTGACCACGTTGCCGGTGCGCCGAGGTCACTTTCTCCTCGAATCGGGTTACCACACCGACCTATGGTTTACGCTCGACGAGCTCTTTGTCGATCCGGTGACCGTCGCACCGCTCGTCACTGCCTTGGCCGAGCGACTTCGACCCTACGCGGCGACAGCCGTGTGCGGCCCGCTGCTTGGGGGCGCATTTCTCGCTCAAGCCATCGCGACAACCCTAAAGGCTCGTTTCTACTACACGGAACCCGTTCCGGCGCTTCGCGACGACGCCATGTTCACCGCGGAGTATCGATTGCCGCCCGCCTCGAGGCAGCGGGTTCGCGGCCAACGGATCGCCGTGGTTGACGACGTCATTAGTGCCGGGTCGTCCGTTCGAGCCACCGTCGCGGCCCTCGCCGCCGCTGGCGCATCCACCGTCGTCGTGGGCGCCTTCCTGGTCCTTGGGGAGCCCGGACTCAAACACTTTGCCGATCAGGGTGTAGCGGTAGAGACACTGCACCGTCGAAGCTTCGACCTCTGGAAGCCGAGCAGCTGTCCATTATGCCAATCTGGCCTTCCTCTCGAGGATCCACGCTAGCCGATGTTGATTCTCCGGACGCTCGGAAATACGATAGCGCCATCAAATGCCCAGACGCTCGAGGAGAGACGATGAACCGTAGAGAATTTCTTGCATCCGCACCGGCGCTCGGAGCCGCGGCGGGAATCGCCCAAACGCCCACGCGCCGTCTGCGAGCACCGGACGAGGACAGCTTCAATCCCTGGGTCGAGATACTCACCGGCGCCATCCGCAACAATGTGCGGGAGCTCCATCGCTACAGCGGCAGCGGCTCCTCGCGGTCATCAAGAACAACGCCAACGGGATAGGGCCTTCGCGACATCGGCCCGATCCTGGATCCGATGGACGAGGTCTACGGGCTTGCGGTTGCGCGCGCGGACGAGGCGCTCGCCTTGCGAGAGGTGGGGGTCAAGAAACCTATCGTCCTCATGGCGCACGCCTCGAGAGACGAGGCGGAGCTACTGGTTCGCGAGGGCGTTACTCTCTCCCCCTTTCACGACGATGCGCGGGTCGAGCTCGAACGGCTCGCCGAGCGCATGGGCCGCCCCATCCCCGTACATCTTTATATTGATACGGGGATGAACCGGGTCGGCATGCCCTACCGGCGTGCGCTTTCCTGGATGGAAAGGCTCGCGGAAAGCGAGGCCGTTTCGATCGACGGAACCTGCACGATGTTCTCGGGCGCTATGCGCGACGGCGAGAACTTCGACGAAGAGCACCTCGCACGCTTCCTGACCCTCGTCGACGAAGCGCGCACCCGGGGCATCGAGCTCGGTTTGCTCCACGGCGCCCCTTCGAGTCAAGTCGCCAGATTCCCGCCGTCCCATCAGCTGGACTTGATACGGCCTGGAGGCGCCATCTACGGTCTGGAGAGCTACCGAACGGACGGCGAGGGTCGCGAGATCATGGACATCCAGCCCGTCTTCCGCGTCCGGGCTCGTGTCGTCCGCGTGGAGCGCCTCGAGACTGGCGACGGGGTGAGCTTTGGCCACCGGTATATCGCCAAACGCCCAACCTGGATCGCCGCGATTCCGGTAGGTCACACGGATGGGTACCCGCGAAACGCGGCTGGCAAGACATCGGTGCTGATCGGCGAGAAGCTCTATCCGCTGATCGGCGTCGTCAGCTCGAATCACACGATCGGCGAAGTGGGAGAGCAGCGGACCGTCGATGTCGGCGATGTGGCCACTCTCGTTGGACCCGACGAACCGGAAATCCGTCCCAAAGCCATCGCCGTTTCGACCGGGCTCGAGCGCGACTACTGGATCATGACCAAGCTCAACGCGCTCTTGTACAGAAAGGTCGTCTGAGACTTCTTATCGTCGCGCTTCGCGGTTCCTCATTCAGAAGCTAGCAGCCCGTTGAAAAAGTCGTATCCGGTCGCGATATTTCTCTGAAGACTCATTCGATGACGATGTCAAATTGCATCGCATGTCGATGAAGAAGAAAAAGAAAAGTTGCCAAGAGACTTTATGGATTCCACACGATGCGGTTGCGTCGAGTCCTGGTCATCCTTTTTATGAGGAACTCGAGCGGGTACTTCGAGAGGAAGAGTTTGACTCGTTTGTGGAGTCGAAATGCTCGCCGTATTACGCGAAGAAGCAAGGTCGGCCGAGCATACCGCCGGGTGTGTATTTTCGAATGCTGTTGATCGGCTACTTTGAGCGCATCGATTCAGAGCGCGGGATCTGCTGGCGGTGTTCGGACTCACTGTCTTTGCGCCAGTTTCTTGGCCTTGGAATGGAAGAGCGAACGCCGGACCATTCGTCGCTGTCTCGGATACGGAATCGACTTCCGCTGGAAGTTCACGAATCTGTATTTGGATGGGTGCTAGAAGTTCTAGCGTCGAGAGGGATGATAGATGGCAAGACACTGGGTGTGGACGCGACGACGCTGGAAGCGAATGCGGCGCTTCGGTCAATCGTTCGTCGAGACACGGGGGAAAGCTACGAATCGTATTTGAAGGAGCTTGCGCGCAAGAGTGGTATCGAAGAGCCGAGCCGAGCGGACATTGCAAAGTTGGACAAGAAGCGGCCAAAGAAAGGGTCGAACAAGGAGTGGGTGAATCCGAACGAGCCGGATGCGGAGATCATGAAAATGAAGAGCGGGGGCACGGATATGGCGCACAAAGCCGAGCATGCTGTGGACATGAGCGGGGAAGGTGCGGTAATTGCCGTGACGCTTCACGGAGGCGCGAAGGGTGACACAAAGAGCCTACCGGATACGCTGGAAAAAGCGCAGTCAAATCTGCAAGAGCTCGCGAACAACGCGGAATGTTGTGAACGAATACATGAAGACGCGGGTCGCGAAGTGGTCGGGGACAAGGGCTCTCACGGCAACGACATCCTGGTTGAGCTGGTCGAACAAGAATACCGGAGCTACATTTCGGAGCCAGAGCGAGGTGGCCGCAAATGGAAGGACAAACAGGCCGAGCAAGCCGCCACCTACGCGAACCGACGTCGCATTCGCGGGACTCGAGGTAAGCGATTAATACGCCGTCGCGGCGAGTTACTCGAACGACCTTTCGCGCACTACCTCGAAGCGGGAGGCATGCGACGAACGCATTTGCGAAGACACGAAAATATACTCAAGCGCCTCCTCACGCACGTGGCCGGATTCAATCTCGGGATTCTGATGCGCAATCTCATCGGCAAGGCCACGCCGAAGGAATACGCGGAGCTCAACGCCAGTCTGATCGCTGCTTTATTGCGCTTCGTCTCGACCATAGGCGCACGTTTTGCCCCGCTGCAATCCATCGGGCGTCTCAACTTGGCCGTTCCGCCGAATCACATCTTCCTTGAACTTGCCCACCAAACTTTCTCCGTGAGCAGAATCTGGACTTTTTCACCGGGCTGCTAGAGTAGCTCTCGTTAGCGGTGACGACGCGAGGTAAGTTGCTACAGCCCACCCCTTGCGTGATTCCTTCCTGGTCGGACGCAGCGCACGGGGGCGCACGTCACCATTATGCGGAAGCTCAGATCGCGCAGAGTGGTTTCGCTTGCGAACGCATACCATATGATGGCCCGTGCTGGCAGCAGCCTCCCGTCGAAAAGGGTCATTGGCCAAATCTGAGTGGAAACCGTCTGATGCCAAAAACATTTGTACCTATAATGTTCTGCTACAATGCGCCGTCTCATTCGCCAAAGGAGGAAGAATGGCTAGCCTGGAAGAGCGTCAAAAAGTGCACCACAACGTTCTGCGTCACTTCGTCGACACGGGCCGCGCGCCACTCTACACGGAGCTGGCGGAAACCCTGGGCGTCGATCCCGATACCGCGAGACGGCTTCTGCGCGAGACCACCGTCGAGAGCCCTTTCTCGTTCGCGTGGCTCACCCCGGACACGGACTTCGTGGGCTCATGGGCACCTTTCCTAAACCTTCCGAGCCATAACGTTATCAGCGTCGAGGGAATCCAGAAATGGTACGGCCAGTGAGGGATCGAATCGATGGCCGTGAGCCAGCTCTTCCCGGGTAAGGAAGTCACGATCGACTCCCGCTGCGTGGAATCGGGCGATAGCATCCGTGTCCGCATGCGGGACTCGGACGTTGTCGAGGTCACTCCCGATACCGCCGTCGCTCATGCCAATGTCACGATGGAGAAATGGGGGCAGCCCACGTGGGCGTTTACGTGAGCCCGCATGAATCTCTTCCGGTCGGAAGAGAGCGTGCGCGCGTGGGCGGATTTCGACCCCAAGACGGAGAAAGCCATCAAACCTGTCCGCGAGTGGGCGGGGATGTTGACGGGAGCGCGCGTGTTTCGAAAGCGGCTCGAGGACGACTTCGTCGAGAAGAGCGAAGAATACGCAACGGAAGCCCTGGGAGCACTCGGCGACGCCTTGAGCTGACAGCGCCGCCGTGACGCTCTTCGCCTATGTCTGGGAGTATCGCGTTCACGACGACGAGCTCGAGCGTTTCCAGAAGGTCTACGGACCCGGCGGCGATTGGGTCCAGCTGTTCAAGAAGGCCGAAGGCTACGTGCGCACGGATCTTTTTCGGGACGCCGACGATTCTTATCTGTACATCAAAAAGATCGAGAATGTACTCGAAAAAGGGAAATCGAGAGTTTCACTTCCGCTCGAGGCGGTTCCGGTGCTCGCGATCCCAGTCGCCGAGCTCGCCAGCAAGACTCTCACGCATCAGGAAGGTTTCGTCTTGTCCAGGGTCAACGACGACTGGAATATAGGCTCGATTCTGAAAATCTGCCCCATGAGTGAGGACGAAGTCGGCGCCATCTTCCGAAGACTTCAGGGAAGCGGGATCATCGCGATCGCGGAACAGAGCGACTCCCGAGGCGTCGTACCGATCAACGACGCCGCGCCTGAGATCCCAATCCGAAGGTAAGCCGCTCGCTCGAGTAACACCAACTCGACACGACCTTGCCCAGCAGAGAAAGCTAACGTCGCCCGAGTAGCTGCTCTACAGTAAGCAACCTGCCATTGACGATCACGATCTCCGTCGTTCTCAAGTTCTTGATGTCTTCGGACGGATCCGCCGCGAGAAGGACGAGGTCTGCAATCTTGCCCTCTTCCACCGTCCCGATCTCGTCGGCGGCGCCCAAGGCCTCGGCGGCCCGTCCTGTCGCGCTCCGTATGGCCTCGATAGGACCGAGTCCCGCGTCGGAAAGCTGCTCGATCTCGAGCAGCAAGCTGTACCCGTAAGGAATGAGGGGCGAGTCGGTGCCGGCGATGATCCGTGCGCCGCGTTCTCCCAAAGCGTCAACCGTGCTGAAAATCGGCGCCATGGCCGACAAGGATGCATCCACGTCACCTGGAGCCGAGGCGTTGAGGAAACGGTTTTTGGACCACAGTGGAAATAGAGCGAGGAATCGCGCGTCGTCCAATAGAAGATCGGGCTCGCGCGCGCGCGCGAGGCTCCACCCGCCATAGATCAGAACCGTCGGAGTGTAGTAAACGCCCGAGCGCGCCACGAGCTCGATCACGTCGTCATAGCTCTGCCTCAAGGCGGTGAGCTTTGGCGAAAAGCCGCGCCTCGACGTCCCGGCGACATGCTCGATACCGTCGACACCATAGGCCACCGCCGGGTAGAGCTCGTGCGAAGTCACATAGAATCCTTGCCGGTGCGCTTCCTCGATCACGAGCTTCTGCAGAGGGTCGGGCAAACGTACATAGGTTTTGATCAAGTCATATTCGAGATCGAAAGCCCGCTGCATTTCTTGCGCGAGCTCCTCGACGTCACCGATGGCGTGAGCACCCGTGTAGTAGACGCGGTCGCCGTCGATCGTACCTCCCGTGAAGAAGACCCGCGGTCCCACACGCCGGCTGGACAGGATGGACTCCCGTTCCTCGAGCACGCGATAAGGGGAGTCGGCGGGCGTTCGCATCGACGTGATGCCGTAGGCGAGCCAAACTTTGCCATGGCGCGATCCGTAAGCGGGAAGGCTCAAATGCGTGTGCATTTCGATGAGACCGGGAATGAGCGTCCGGCCGTTCCCTTCGACGGTTCGCAAATCCTTGCTGACGAAACGCCCAGTAGGGCCAATGCTCTCGATCCGATTCCCGTCGATGATCAAGTCCTGGTGCTCACGGGGAGGCGCTCCGGTCCCGTCGATGATGGTGACGTCGCGCAACAATAGCCGGCCTCGCGCGGCGGGGATCTCATATTGCAGATCGAGCTCGATGCGCTCGGGCCGTCCTCCTTCGAGACCGACACGCTTCAGCCCCATCGGCGTGACGAAAAGAATCCTTTGGCTGTCTCCGGACCAGCTCGGAAAGTCGACCGCCTCCCCCACGATTTGGCGCGGTGCGCCGCTCGGCGTGCCGTCGGCGGACACGGGCAGGACCCACAAGCCGCCATCCATGGCAAAGGCCAGTGTCCTGCCATCGGGGCTCCAGACCGGTCCGTCGCCGTCGCGAGCGCCGGTACTCCGATCGATCGCGTCGAGAAGACGCGACGCGCGCGTTCGTGTGTTCACGACGAGGATGCGGTTGTAGCCTTCGCGAAAGCGGCTCGAGAGCGGGACGTGCACGCTCAGCGCAACGTGGATGCTATCGCTCGACCAGGTCGGCTGGCTCACGCCCCGGCGCGCCTCGGTCAGCACTTCGTTCGCCCCGGACTCGACCGACAGCACGTGCAGCCGCGCACGTTCATCCACATAGGCGATGCGGGTTCCGTCGGGCGACCACGCGGGAGAAAGCTCCGCGCCCGTATCCATCGTGAGGCGTCGGCCGCCGTCTGAGAGCGGCCCATCAACATCTTTGACCCACAGGTCCATCGTGCCGCCGCGATCGGAGCTGTAGACGATCGAGCGTGAGTCGGGCGACCAGAACGGATCGCTGTCGAGGTACTCGTCGCGAGTGAGCGCCATAGGCACCCCACCCGAAGGAGACACGGTCCAGACGTCTCCCAGGGCTGCAAATGCGATCTTCGAGCCATCCCGCGCGAGGACGGGTCGGACGAGGCCTCGAACTCGAGCCGTCGCACCATCACGGATCTCGACTTTCCGTCTTTTGTAGGAGGGGCGGTCGAGCGTCACCGAAACCTCGAACGGGACCGCGCTCGCTGCGCTCTCCGGAGCGGCGAGATCCTGGCGCCACAACTGGCCAGCCGCGGTGTAAACGAGGACCGTTGCGCTCGCCCATTCCGCACGAAAGGGGAATACGTCGTCCGGACCCTCGAGATCCTCGGCGAGGCCGGCATCGACAACACCAGCAGTAGGCACGAGCACGAGGCGGCTCGCGGTCGGAGCCTCGCGCATGGCGTCGGCGCCCGCGGTGCCTATGTCGAGCACGCGCAGCGCTATGCGGGTGCCATCCGGGCTGTAGGACGGAGAAGCAATCGGCTGCTCGAAGGCGAGGAGCTCCACCGGTAACGGGGCAGGCTCTTCCGCACTCAGCTCGAGCTGGTACAGGGACGTCCGGCTCTCGGAACGCTCCGAAACGAAAACGAGCGCGTCCCCACTAGGGGACCACGCGGGCATATAGTCGCTTGCTCCGTCTGTTGTCAGCTGGGTGAGCTCGCGGGTCTCGAGCTCGAGAACCCAAAGATCATAGTTTCCCGAGCGGTCCGACGAGAACGCGACCCGCGCGGCGTCCGGAGACAAGACCGGTTCCCGATCGTCGAAGCGACTCGCTGTGAGAGCCGTGAGGTTTCTGCCATCTGCCCCGCCATCTGCCCCGGCTGCTCCATTCGTGTCGATCATCCAGATGTCCCACGTTCCGTTGCGGAAGGACTGGAAGACGAGTCGCGTCCCGTCGCTCGAAAAATGAGGCAGGCGATCGTCGCCGAGGCCGTCCGTCATCGCCGTGGCCGGTCCGCCCTCGGCGGGAAGACGCCAAAGCGTTCCCTGAAGGTCGAGGACAAAGCTGCCATCTGTGGGCGAGAGCGCGGCCGCAAAGTTGGTTCCTTCGCGCAAAACGAGATCCGTCTTCTCTGCCCTCGCGGAGCCAAGCGCGCCAAACAGCACTATGAGCCCGAACGCCCGCATACCAGGTGAGATCATCCACACCTCCTCCGAGAGAAGCTACCACAGCGGTGGAAAGCATGTAAGGCAGCATGAATCATAAAGGTTGCGCTTGCTCGAACGACACCTTAAGGTTCGACCATGGCTCGACAACTCGTCTTCTCAATGGCACTCGCGATCGTCGCCGCCGATTGCACACACGCTCAAGACCGCCCTGAAGGGACCAACCGGCTCTATCACGAAACGAGCCCCTACCTTCAGCTCCACGCGCAAAACCCGGTGGACTGGTATCCCTGGGGCGAAGAAGCTATCGCACTCGCCCGCGAGCTCGACTGGCCCATTTTTGTCTCTATTGGCTATTCCACCTGTTACTGGTGTCATCGCATGGAGGAGGACGTTTTCGAGAACGAGGAGATCGCAGCCTTGATGAACGCGCACTTCATCAATATTAAGGTGGACCGCGAAGAGAGACCGGACCTCGACGAGATCTACATGACTGCAACGCAGCTCATCACCCGGCGTGGAGGCTGGCCGAACTCGCTCTTCCTCACGCCCGACCTCGAGCCCTTCTTTGCGGGTACTTATTTCCCACCCGAAGATGCCGGGCAAAGGCTGGGCTTTCCGACCATCCTCAACCGAATCCACGATTTGTGGACGAACGATCGCGAGCGGCTCGAAACGAGCGCGAAGCGCATCGCCAGCGCAATGGAGAACATGATCGCGTCGCGCGACGCACCTTCGGCAGACGTGCCGGCGGCGGACGGCGTCGGGCTCGCCGTGGACTCCCTCCACCAAAGCTTCGATGAAGAGTGGGGCGGCTTTGGCCCCGCGCCCAAATTTCCCTCCCCCGCGAACTTGTTTCTCCTGTATGCGCGCGCCCTCGAGGGAGACGGCGACGCCCGTCGCATCCTCGTCGAAACGCTTCGCCACATGAGCCAGGGTGCTCTGTACGACCATGTCGGTGGCGGCTTCCACCGCTACGCGACCGACCGCAAGTGGCGCGTGCCTCATTTCGAGAAGATGCTCTACGACAACGCGTTCCTCGCGGAGATCTTGATCGACACCGCGCGGCTGACCGCGGACGAAGAGCTCGCCCGCTTTGCCCGCGGAACGCTCGATTTTGTCCTCGAGCGCTTGACGAACGATGTCGGCGGTTTTCGATCCGCGATCGATGCTCAGACCGACGGCCATGAAGGCGCTTACTACGTCTGGAGCCGCGAGGAGCTCGATTCCGTGCTGACCACGGAAGAGCTCGACCTTCTCGGGCCGATCTTCGGCTTCGCGGGAGAGCCGAATTTCGAAGAGACGCTTTATACCGTTTATTTGACGGCACCCATTCCGGAGCATGCCGCGCGCCTCGGCATCTCCCGCGAGACGCTTCTCGAGCGCATGGCGCCCGCGGTCGAAAAACTCCGGCGCGAGCGACAAAAGAGAGAGTTCCCTCTCGTCGACGACAAGGTCCTCGCGGATTGGAACGGCATGATGGTGGCGGCGATGGCAAAAGGCGGCACGTTCTTCGCGGAGCCGCGCTACCTCGAAGCCGCGGAGAAAGCCGCCGCTTTCTTGCTCGAGGAGCTCGAAAGCGACGAGGGCACGCTCCACCACGCATGGCGCAACGGTGAAAGCAAAATAGATGCCTTTCTCGATGATTACGCCTTCCTGATGCGCAGCCTCGTAACACTCTATCGGGAAGGCGAAGACGCGCGCTGGCTCGAGGCGTCGGAGAAGCTCGCCGAGGAGCTCGAGGTGAGGCTGCGCGATCCTGACGGCGGCTATTTTCAAACGACCGAGAACCCACTCAATTTGTTCCAATCGAAAGGCGTCATGGACGGGGCCATCCCATCCGGAAACGGCACAGCCGTGCAAGCCCTGCTCGATCTCGGCGAGCTGACGGGAAAGGCCGAGTACACGGAGCGCGCCGAAGCGGCGCTTCGCGCTTTTTCGGCGGACTATACGAAACACCCGTCCGCAACCAAGACGCTCGCTCTATCCGTCGCGCGCTACCACCGCGGGGACAATCCCGCCTCGCTCGCGGACGCGTTGGTCACGGCGCGTCTCGAAAAGATGGGTGACCAGTTCGAAGTGCATCTCCAGATCCGCGAGGGCTGGCACGTGAACGCCAACCCGGCATCCTCGCCCTATCTGATCCCCACGGAAGTTCTCGGGGACGTGAGCAACGTCGTCTATCCCGAGGGTGAGCTTCTCGAGCTCTCCTTCACCGACGACGCCATCGCGGTCTATAGCGGCGCGGTCAAATTGAGCGGCGCGTCATCCAGCAACGAGGTCGTCCTCGTGTACCAGGCTTGCGACGACACGCGATGTCTCTCGCCGGTAGAGAAGACAGTCGAGGCACAGCAGTGAGAAAGTTTCTTCTGGGGATTGGGGTCATCGGGCCACTTGGGGTCGTCGGGGTCGTCGGGCTCGTTGGGGCCGGCAACCTTCTCGCGTCAGAGAAAGTCGCCGCGCTCGTCGAAGCCGAGCTCGCGAAAGATGGCATCGGCAGCATCAGCCTGGGTATCATCCAGGGAAGCGAGCTCGTCTACGAAGCTGCGTTCGGCTATGCGGACATGGAGAAAGAGATCGAGGCAACGCCGCAGCACGTCTATCGCATCGGCTCGATCACGAAACAGCTCACGGCGCTCGCGCTCTTGAAGATGTCCCAGGACGGCACGGTGCGCCTGAGCGACCCGGTGGCGTCTCATTTTCCCGAAGTGAAGCGCGTTCGCGATCGCTATCCGGGAGCGCCGCCGATCACACTGGTTCAGCTCGCGACGATGACGTCAGGGCTCGCACGTGAGCCCGAAGATCTGCCAAGCTATCTCGTCGGGCCCGCCTCCGAGTGGGTCGACGTCGTCCTACGGGCGCTTCCCGCGGTGAAGTACGACTTCGCCCCCGATACACGCTACCAGTACTCGAATATCGGCTATGCGATTCTCGGAGTCGCGCTCGAAAGAGCGTCGGGCCGCGACTACATGGACTATGTGCGCAAGGAACTGCTCGAGCCACTCGGGATGAAAGACAGCGACTTCGTGCCGAGGCCGCATTTCGAGGCGCGGGTAGCGATTGGCTATGCGCTTGGTGACGGCGAAATCGACGCCGAAACGCCGGCCCGAGAGCACGCGGGCCGCGGCTACAAGGTACCGAACGGTGCGCTCTACTCCACCGTGTCGGATCTTGCCCGCTTCATTTCTTTTCAGCTCGGACACGGCCCCGACGCCGTACTTCCGAGCGACGTTCTCGCCGACAATTTCAAACGGGTGAGCTCAGCGGACGGCGACCTGAGCGCAGGCTACGGCATCGGCTTCCGCGTCGTGCGTCGCGGCGAGCGAATCGTGTTCGGCCATGGCGGCTCCGTCGCTGGTTACCGCGCCGGTGCTTATTTCGATCGAGAAAGCGGCAGAGGTGTCGTCGTGTTGCGAAACGTCACCGGTGACCACGTGAACGTGACCGAGCTCGCGATGCGCATCCTCGAGCTGCCGCCGTGATCTCGGATCTGAGGCTGGCCGCACGCGCTCTTGCGCGCGCGCCTTTAGCGAGCTACTTCCCAGCGCGTCGCATCAGCCGGATTCATCCCGCCGAAGCTCTCCGGAGCGACTGAGGACCCGGCGGGCCTCTTCGACGTGTAGCGCTTCGACCATTTCGTCGTCGAGCGTAGCCACGTTCTTCCCCTCGGCCATCGCTCGCCCCATGACCTCGAGAATCCGACGCGCCCGGGTGACCTCCTCGGCGGTGGGAGAGAAAACGCGATTGATGACCGGCACCTGACTCGGGTGGATGGCGCTCTTGCCGTCAAAGCCCATTTGGCGCGCGCGATGAGCACTCGCTTCGAGCCCACTGAGATCCTTGTACTCGAACCACGGTGTGTCGAACGCTTCGATAGCGGCGGCGCGCGCCGCGTGCAGCACCTGGGCGCGCGCAAACAACAATTCCGACTCGTCGAGGAGCGGGCCCGCGTGCATATTCTTGCGGTAATCCGCAGCACCAAAGAGAAGTCCGCCGACGTTGTCCGCGCACGCCAGCGCTCGCGCTTCAAGAACGCCGGTAGCGGTCTCGATCATGAGAAACAAGGGAACGCTCGGCCCCAGCGCTTCCACAACCGACGCTACCGTTTCGGACGACTCCGCTTTGGGTAGAATCGCGCCTTTGGGACGGACTTCCGCGATCATGTCGATGTCGTCCCAACCCCATGATGTGTCGAGGCCGTTCGCGCGGATGAAGATCTCGGAGTCGCCCCAATCGAACTTCTCGAGCGCTCGGCGCACCTGATCGCGCGCCAAAGCTTTCGAGCCTGGATGTACGCCGTCTTCGAGGTCGAGCACGAGGACGTCGGCGCCGCGAGCGCCGGCCTTCGCCATCATCCGCTGCGACGAGCCCGGGAGATAGAGGACCGAGCGACGGCGACGATTCATCGCGCGATCTTATCACGCGATTAACCTCTTTATATTCAACGGATTGAACGGCCGTAAGTTTCATTGAACCTCGAGACGGTGGACCGCGTATGACGGTATGGAGGACAACATGAAAAAAGTTTTGCTCATCGCTATCGCAGCCTTGCTCTTGATGACGTCGCCGATTCTCGCGCAGACGCCTTGGATTCATGTCGAAGTACAAGAAGGCGGAGACGATGACACGCAAGTCAGAGTCAACCTGCCTCTTTCGGTCGTTCAGGTCGCTCTAGAGGCCGCTCCAAAGAAATTTCTGGAAGACGGAAAGATCCACCTGCATCACATGAACCACGATATCGACGTCGAGGACCTTCGCAAGATGTGGGAAGAGCTGAGCGCAGTGGGCGATGCCGAGTTCGTTTCCGTCGAAGGAGACGACGAAACGGTGCGCGTTAGCCGGGAAGGCGACGTCTTTCGCATCGTTGTCGACGAGCGGAAAGAAGGCGCCAACGAGCAAGTTCGCGTCGAAGTTCCCGTGGCCGTCCTGGACGCGCTCTTCTCCGGCGAAGGTGAGAGCTTGAACCTGCGCGACGCGCTCGAAGAGCTCAAAACTCAAAGAGGCGACATCGTTCGCATTGATACCGTCGGCGGCGACGGCGACACCAAGGTCCGCGTCTGGATCGACGAAGGAAATTGAAGCCATGTTGAAAACCGCTGCTCTCGTTCTAGCGTCCATCCCCGTCGTGCTAGCAGCAATGCTCCTGAGCTCGAGCTGCGTCGTGGTCGACGTCAAACAGGCCGACGGCCCACGGATCATCGTGCCCGTACCGCTCTTCGTCGCGCGCGCGGCACTAACCTTCGCGCCGGATGAGGCGAAGCACGTAAACGTACCGGAGCTCGCGGAATATCGAGACGTCGCCGAAGAGATCCTGAGTGAGCTCCGTGACGCGCCGGACGGCGTCCTCGTCGAAGTTTCTAGCGACGGCGAGCACGTGCTCATCGAGAAGGTCGGTGACCGCCTAGAGATCGACGTCCACGGCGATGACGAAGAAGTCTCGGTCACGGTGCCTATCACTCTCGTGCTGGATATCCTCGACAGCTACAACGGCGAGGAGCTCACGACTTCAGAGGTGCTCAGAGCGCTCGCTTCGGTCTCGCGCACCGACCTCGTCCACGTGAAGACGAAGGACGAAGAAGTGCGCGTCTGGATTTGGTGATTCTTGTTGAAATCACGATCCATGTTTGCTATCTGCTACCGGCTACCCGGTCATCGAAATGCACCGGATAGCAGGTACCAGGTAGCAGCAGACAACCCACGTCGTCCTGCGATAAACTACCTCCGGCAGGAGGACGATCGTGGAAATAACGCCAGAAGACGTGAAAAAGGCTCTCGAGTCCGACAGCATACGGCTCATCGATGTTCGCGGTCCGGACGAATGGGAGACCGCGCGCATCGAAGGGGCGACGCTGGTCTCCAAAGAGCTCGCGGACGAGATGACGAGCTCTTGGGACAAAGACACCGCCATCGTTTTCTATTGCCACAGCGGTGTGCGCAGCATGAACGCCGTACATTTTTTCCGGAAGCAAGGCTTCACTAACGTCAAGAGCATGGCCGGCGGAATCGAGGCTTGGTCGCTCACGATCGACTCCAACGTTCCACGATATTGAGATCGACGGCGTTCATGGAGCTCGAAGACGTCTACTCCCGCAACGAAGAGATCTTCTCTCGACGTATCGTCGACGAGCTCATCCTCGTTCCTCTCCGCAAAAGCGTTGCCGATATGGAGACGCTCTACACCTTGAACGACGTCGGCGCGCGCGTTTATGAGCTCATCGATGGCACGAGGAGCGTTGGCGTAATCGTGGACGACATCGTGTCGGAGTTCCAAGTCACGGCCGACGTGGCCAAGAGCGACGTTTTCGAGTTCATCGAACAGCTTCTACAGGTCGACTCCATCCGCAAGGTCGAGGGCACCGGCTGAGTTTTTTTTCGCCGCACGCTCGAAGGCAAGCTCGACCACCCTTTCCACGAGATCATCGTAGCCGCGGCCTTTTTTGTGCCATGCCATGAAGAACTCACAATCGGAAGACAGCCAGGGGTTGGGATTGACCTCGAGCACGAAAACTTCGCCGCGGCCGGTCACGCGAAGGTCGACGCGGCCGTAATCGCGAAGCCCAAGGACGCGATAAGCCTCGAGAGCAACGTCTTGGATGCGCCGCGTGAGCGCTCGCGGAAGCTTCTTCGGATAAATAGGCGGCGTCTGGCCGTAGATTTCGGAGCCTCGCCACCACTTTACTTCGGCGCCGGCGATTCTCGGCACTCCTTCAGGCACGCGCGATAAGTCCAGCTCGACGAGCGGAAGCGCCTCTGGCGGATCGTTCCCAATCACCGCGGCATAGATCTCACGGCCGTCGATATAGCGCTCGACGAGCGCCGGTCCGGAAAACGTGTCGTGGATGTAGCGAACGCGCTCACGAAGCGCTTTGTTGTCGTGCACGACCGAGCCGGTGTCGATCCCGATCGAGCCGTCCTCACGCGAAGGCTTCACGATGAGAGGAAATGGGGGCGCGTGCTCAATCCGGCTCTTGCCTCGCGGAACGGTAACGAAATCCGCGGTCGGGATCCCGTGATAGCGGAGGATTTTTTTTGCCAGGGCCTTGTCTTGGCCGAGGTGAAGCGCTCGCGCGTCGGCGCCGGTGAAAGGTCGTCCCAGAAGCTCGAGATAGGCAGCAACATGCAGGTCCTTTGTATTGTCACCCGCATAAGACTCGGTCAAATTGAACACGAGGGATGACCGTGTTCGGCCCAGCTTTTCGAGACTCTTGGCATCGCCTTCGAGCACGGAATATTGCGGGCGATAGCCGAGCCTCGCGAGCGCTCCATAGACTTCTTGGTGGACATCCGGCTCGGGCTCGGCGGCGGAGGCATCGGGCGCGGGCCCCAACAGCGAGCCGTGTACGTCGCGGGGATCGTGCTCTTCGTCAGCCCACCAAACTTCGTAGAGAACGGCGACTTTCTTTTTCGGCATGCGGCGAAGGAAGTCTACCGCAGGAGAACGGAAGAGACTAGAAGCGAAACAGCCGCGTCACTTTGAAGACGAGGCTTCGGTTCTCGAGAGCCGGGGAAGCGCCGTCAAGCGTGTTGCGGCCGTCGCTGTAGACGAAGAAGACATCGCTGCCGGGACGATATTCCCAACGGAAGCGGATGTTCGTCGTGAAGCTATTGGCCTCCGAGTTGTATTGCACCAGGGCTCCGACGAAGCTGCGCGGAGAGAGCGTGTAGGTGGCGCGAAGCCGGATGAGGTTGGTTTGAAACGCTCCCTGTGGGAGGTCCATCCAGTTCAAAGCAAAGTTGGGCTCGAGCGAAAACTGGGGCGTCACTTCCACGCGACCGCGATAGGTCAGCTCCGTCCGCGTCCCGCCGAAGAAACCGCCGAACTCCGCGCCCACCGATCCAGAGAACCTCCGGTGACCGCTGAACCACATAAATCCGCGCACGCGATCGAAGCTATAGGACCCCGCGGGAATGACGACGCCTTCCGCAATCTCGAATTCCTCGAAAATCGCTTCGAGATTGTGATTATAGTTAACGTTCGCGAAATCACCGCTCTCGAAGCGAATACGGGATTCCAATTCAAAAATCTGAGTCTCGAGCTCGCTCCCCGTCACCGTCGTGTAGCGATTGAAACGGCCCTCGAAATCCAACTTACGGATCGCGTCGATCCCGCGAGGACGGATGCTGTAACGTCCCCCCGCGCGCGTTTTTCGGAAATCCGTCCGGCGCATGAACCCGGTCTCGGGATTGAAGTCCGCGTCGACGAGCAGGTGCTCGGCGTCGAAGCCGTAGAGATCCGCGTCGTATTTCGCGGCGGCGCGATAGCTCGTGTCACCCTGGTCGAAACCCGGGGTGTTCGTTTTCGCGTAATAGGCGTTGACGTTGAGGTTGTCGTAGAACGTGAAGTTGCCGTCCATGCCGAACAGCCCGTTGCCGCCGGTCCCGTCCAGGTTATGGTCGCGATAAGTGCCGATGACACCGATGTTGCTCCGCGCCAAGATGTCGCGCTTGACGCGGATGACGGAGTAGTTCGTCTGCGGGATGGAGTCGGGCGCGACGTCGTCCGTCGTGATGTTCAAAACGCCGATGCTGTAAGCGCCCGCGCGCCCGGTCAAACGCCCACCCGCGATAATCGGAACTTCCGAGCCGCCATCGAGGCCGATGCGCCGGCTGAAGAACATGATGGGCGCGTCGGCCGGCCCGTCGAAGGAGAACGCGCGCGTATCCCGGCCGCCAAAATTGAAAATACCTTGCCCCTCGAGAAAGAACTCGCGTTTCTCGGGAAAGAAAAGGCTGAAGCGCGTAAGGTTCACCTGCGACTCGTCGGCCTCGACTTGGGCGAAATCGGTGTTGTAAGTGAAGTCGAAAATGGGCCTTTCGTCACACCGTATTTCGCGTCGAACCCGAAATCGGCGTCGCCCGCGTTCTCGAAAGGCACGTCCGCCACGCGGTTCGTGGTCATGGAGCCGGACGCGTAGGGCTTCACCTCGAGGTTTTTCGACCGCTCGGGCGTCTCGATCCCGACGAGGGTAGCGGCGAAAGAGAGTTTCAACAGTCCTTGCCGATCGAATGCCGCAGGAATGGGCACGAGGTGACTGCGCTCGTTCTTCCACTTCACCCTGCGCTCGAAATTGATGCCCCAGACCTGCGAGCTTCCCGCCCGGTAGCGCAACGACTTGAACGGAAGCGACATCTCGAGCGTCCACCCCTCGGCGAAACGAGCGGACTTCACATACCAGATCGTGTTCCAGTCGCTATTGACGTTGCGCTCGTCTGTGACTTGGCCATCCCAGAGCGCTCCGAGCGGAGTGGTGCGAAAGAGAAACCCGTTGCGACGGTCGTAGAAGGTGTCGAGGATGACCGAGAAGCTCGCGTTCTGGCTCTGGATATTGCGGTTGTCACGCCGCATCTCGTTGGCAACGATGCGCTCCGGATGGGAGTCCCAGAGTCGGGCAGCGATGTAGACGCTCGTCGCATCGTAGAAGACCCAGACATCGGTCTGTTCCGTCGCCTGTTCTCCCGCGAGAGGCTCTTGCTGCACGAAGCCGCTCATCGCCGGCACGGTCGCGAAGACCCGCTCGTCGAGAGAGCCGTCGACAACGAGGGGCTCGTCGAGCCGTACCGCGCGCAGGGTCGCGCGGCCGTTATCGTCCCGGGCCAAGACCTCGGGCGCCGCCGGTCGGGGGTCCGTCGATCATAGTGTTGAGGTCGGCGAGCTCGTCGGCGCTCATCGCCGTGAGGCCATCATCGCTCGCCGCGGAGAGAGCCGTCCCGGCCAGAAGTGAAACTATAGCTCCCGTGGCGAGAAAGGCGCTTCGAGCCTTCATGGCTAGAATCGGAACAATCGGGTGAATTTCACGACGAAACTCTGATTCCGAAGATCGGGAAATCCAACGCTTTGTGTGTCCCGCCCGTCGGTGTAGACGACGAAGATATCGCTTCCCGGTTGGTACTCCCAGCGGTAACGGATGTTCATCGAAAGCGAGTCGTTCGACGTGTTGAACTGCAACAACGCCCCGACGAAAGACCTTGCTGACAGCGCGTAGGTCGACCGCACGCGCAGTAGCGTCGTGACGAAGTCTCCTTCGGCGAGATTGACCCAGTTCTGGGAAATGTTCGGCTCGACGGTGAATTGCGGTGTGACTTCGACGCGCCCGAAATAGCCGACTTCGGTACGGGTGCCACTAAAGAAATTGCCCGTCGAACCTCGAATCCAGCCGGAGACTCTGCGCTGCGGGCCGAGGCGGTATCTCATGCTGAGACGGTCGAACTGGTAGCCGCCGACCGGAAGAATCACACCGTCCGAGATCTCGAAATCCTCGAAGAGATATTCGAAGTTTCTCGTATAGCTGATGTTCAAGTCGTCCCCGCGGTTGAACTCCGTCCCGAGCTCGAGCTTGATCTCTTTCGTCTCCACTTGGCCCAGGTTGTTCTCGTAATAATCGAATTCGGTCTGGAAGCGGAACCGGCGCACGGACTCGATCGATTGCGGCCGCGGAGAGAAACGTAGGCGGCCCGACGTCTTGCGCATATTGGACCGGCGAATGAAACCGATCTCGGGGTTGAAGTTCTCCGCAATCTTTAGATGAGAGACATTGAAACCGTAGCGGTTGCCGCCGAAGCTCACCCGGGCTTGATAGGTGTCGTCGTTGCCGTCGAGTCCCTCGGTAGCGCTCTTCGCATAGTAGGCGTTGATATTGAAGTTGTCGTAAAACGTGAACGCGGCGTCGACCCCCACGACCGAGTTCGACCCGGTATAGTCGAGAGACTTGTCTCGATGGGTGGCGATGACGCCGATCGCGCTCCGGCGAAAAATGTCGCGTCGCACGCGGACGACGGAGAAATTCGTGGGCTCGATGCCCGCTTCGCCGACACCGCGCGTCTGCATGTTCAGGAACCCGACCGTGTAGCGTCCTTGACGGCCCGTCAGGCGAGCGCCCGCCTGGATCGGAACTCGGTGGCCGTCGTCGAGCCCGATGCGACGGCTGAAGAAAAGAATGGGCGTATCCCCGCCGCCGCCGCCGCCAAAACGCCGACCGCTGCTGCCGCCGAAGGCAAAGATGCCCTGGCCTTCGAGGAAGAACTCGCGTTTTTCGGGAAAGAACAAACTGAAACGCGTGAGGTTCACTTGCTGGTCGTCCGCTTCGACTTGCGCGAAATCGGTATTGACGGTGAAGTCCGCAACGAGGCTTTTCGTGACCCCGTACTTCGCGTCGAAACCCACGTCGGGGGCGAAGTCGTTCTCGAAGGGAACATCGGCGTCGCGGTCGGTCCGCACCGCGCCCGTCGCGTAAGGCTTGAGCTCGAGATTGAGGGAGCTCACAGGAGGCTCGATCCCGACGAGTGTCCCCGCGTAGGAAAGCTGCGTAATGCCCCGCACGCGAAAAGCAGCCGGGGTCGGCGTCAAGTAGCTGAACTCGTTCTTCGAGCGTACGACCCGACGGAAGTTGATCCCCCAAATCTGGCTCTGGCCCTGCTTGTAGCGAAGCGATTTGAACGGGATCGAGAGCTCGACCGTCCAGCCTTCGGCGAAACGGGCCGTTTTGACGTTCCACACCGTGTTCCAGTCCGAGTTGACGTTGCGCTCGCCAGTAACCTGAGCGTCGTACAGCGCGCCGAGCGGATTGGTGTGGAACAGAAAGCCGTCGCGACGATCGTAGAACGTGTCGAGAATGACGGCGAAATTGTCGTTGTTAAAAATGCCGCGAGCGTCGCGTCGCAGCTCGTTGGCCACGATCTTCTCGGGGTGGGTGTCCCAGTTGCGCGCCGACACGTAGATGTTCTCGTCATCGAAGAAGACCCAGACTTCGGTTTTCTCAGTCGCCGGCTGGCCCTCGTGAGGCTCCTGCTGGACGAATCCGCTGATGGATGGGATGCGGCGGTAGATGTTCTCCTCGAGCCGTCCATCCAAGGTGATCGGGGTCTCGAGCGCTATCGCGCGCAGCGTAACCTTGCCATCGGGGTCGCGCGAGACGACTTCCGGGGCTGCCGGAGGCGCGGGTCCATCGATGCTGGCGACGAGCGACTCGATTTCGTCATCGCTCGAGAGCGCGAGGCCTGGACCGAGAACGGCCAGACAGACCGCCAAGGCGCACAATTTGTTGAGTTGCATCACGTCAGAATAGGTAGCTAAAGCAGTCCCGCTCCCTGAGAAAAGTATAGCAGGACGATCGAGCTAAGTCCAACAGACCAAAGACTTAACGCCGATTTAACATCTCCGTTCGTTGGCCGGGTCCGACCGAATGTGTTAGATTGCCCCGTATTGCAGCCACTGCGAGTCAGGTCAACGATAGAAGGACAACGGAAGGACGACGCATTGAATAAACAATCACTCGTTTTCGGGGCTACTCTGGGAGTCTGCCTGCTCTTTTACGCAGCGTGCGGCTCCGACGAGTCCACGAGCAGCTCGCCGACGATCACCGCTCCCACACCCCAGTCCCCGGCCAGCGGCTCCACCATCCAAGACGTGAACCCGACATTGACCGTCGGTAACGCCGCAGGAGCGGCCGGCCTGCGCTACCGGTTCGACGTAGCGACGGATTCCGGCTTTGCCAACATCGTAGCCACGGTCGACAATGTGCCCGAAGGCTCCGGCAGCACGTCGTGGCGCGTCACGGTCGCGCTCGCCACTGGCCGATTTTTCTGGCGCGCTCGAGCCGCGGCCGAAGGAGTTCAAGGACCGTTCTCCTCGGCGGCGAACTTCGACGTACGAGCGGGGTTCAACTCGGAAACGCCGATCAATAACATTTATGTGTCCGACCCGCTGACGACGGGTATGTCGGTCGGCGAAGTGAGCGGGGGCGAGTTCCGCGCAGGGGGTTGGTTCACGACTGACGCGAGCTCCTACATCCGATACGAGATCCCGACGACCCCCAACGGCTTCGTCGAGTTCCAAGTCACGAACTTGCGAAACCCAAACCCGCGCTCGGACAAACGCAACCTCATGATCATGTGGGACCCGACCCGCGGCGATTACACGGAGAACCCGTTCCGCGTCCATATCGCGAAGTTCGACACGAACCTCGTGACCCGCTGGCACATGCGTCTCCGATTCATCGCGAACGGACAAGAAACGAATACGGGTATTAATTTCTTTGACTGGGACCCCGACCGCATCTACGCGTTTCGTCTGGAGTGGGGCGCCTTTCCAGCCATCGTCAGCAGCCAGCGGGTACAAGTCCTGATGGACGGCCAAGTGATCATGACGCGGAACTACGACAACCTCTACCGGCCCTCGACACATTGGGTCGAGCTCGGGATGGGGCCCCGCAACGAGACGCTAGAGCAAGCGCTCTACTCTAACGTGACGATCGGTGTGCGCCGGCCCGATAGCGAGTAGCGGAAACTTACTGAGGTGTCGTTTCCGCGGCGGAGGTGCCGCCAATCACGACGACTTGGCCTGGGCTCAACCCGGCGCGCGTGAGCTCGCTCCCGTCTTGGAAACGCACGAGCAAGTCGTAAGTTCCCGCCGCATCCACGCCAAAGTGCAGCCGCGCGGGATCCTGGCTGCAATAGCCTGTCGTCGACTGCACCACGCGGTAACCCACGAGCTCGCCGCCCTTTGAGAGAGAGACGGCCGCTCCAACGGCACCGCGCTCACCGCTCGGCCCCGTGAGCGTAACGCCGAGCCAGTCGCCCGACAACGAGTTGTTACGAAAGAACGTGTTCGGCCCCTGCTTGCTCGCGATGAGCAGATCGAGAGAGCCGTTATTGTCCATGTCGGCAAAGACGGCGGAGCGCGCATCCGTCCCGATCCCCTCGAGACCAATCCCCGAGACCATGCGAAACGCCCCGGTTCCCTCGTTGAGATCGTTCAGATAGATGCCGGCGTCGCCCGCAAGATAGAGGTCGAGGTCGCCGTCATTGTCGACGTCGCCAAAAGCGGCCGTATAGTGCACCCCCTCGAAAACGCGCACGAGATTGAAGCGGCCTTCACCATTGTTGCGATAGAGCTTCGAGCCGTGGAAGCCCGTGATCACGACATCCAAGTCGCCATCGTTGTCGATGTCCTGGAAGCTATAGCCGTTCGTGCCGCGAAAATCGCTCGTCGTCTGCGCGTATTCGAGCCCGGTAAACGCGGTGCTCTCCACGAAACGCGGCGACTCGTTGGTGAGAATCGAGATGGGACCAACCCCCGCGCCGGCAACGTGCTCGAAAGCGCTGAGTGCGATATCGGGCTTGCCGTCCCCTGAGATATCCACAAGCCCGAGCCCCTGATTGGCAAAGGCCGGATCGGCATCCCCTTGCAACCGGGCCCGTTTGAAACGCATGCCGCCACGGTTCATATAAACGTTCGGGACGAATTCCTGCCACGCCGTCACGACGATATCGAGCAGCCCATCGCCGTCGAGGTCCGCCGCACCCACGCCGCGAGGCCCGAGGTCGCGCACGTCGATCCCAGCGCTATCCGAGATGTCCACGAAGCGCGCGCCGCCATCATTGCGATAGAGCCGGTGGTGGCCGCTCCAAGTATGGCCATTGAACAAATCGAGGTCGCCGTCATTGTCGAAATCGGCGAACACGGCCGCATGCGATTCTTCGGAGAACTCCTCCACGGTTCCGTCCTCGAGCTCGAGCGCATAGAAGCCGTCATCCGCGACGCCGGCGACCAAACCGATCTCCTCGAAACGCTGCGGGCTCCCGCCGAGATTCCGAAACAGCAAATCCGGTCGGTTCTGCATGGGGTCGAAAATATGGGTCACGTATACGTCGAGAAGGCCGTCGCCGTCGATATCAGCCACTTGGATGCCGTGCCCACCCACATCGAGCAAGCTCGTAAATCCCGACTCGGCCGTCGCGTTGGTAAAGCTGAGGGCTGCAGGCGGATCCGTCTGGGCGTGGGCAAGCGCGGTAAGGAAAATGACTAGAAGTGCCAGGACAGCGATGTTTCGGGTGGCACGTCGTTGCGTCACGGATACTGGCCTCATTCAAGCGTTTCTGATTGTGATTGTGATCGGCGCGAGATTCAGCTTCCTGGCGGTACAGGACCTGAACCTGGACACACCCTGGGTAGAAACCAGCGACAGGCGTTACTCGCCTATTCTCACCTTTACATCATTGTGCGTGCAAGTCGATGATTTTCATAGTTGGCGCGATTTAGTACCCCGCACCTGTATGCAGCGCCGAGGGAATCGGGCGAAAGTAATCGTAGTTGAAGCGCTTGTCCTCATCTGTCTTGCTCCAGTCCGCGTCGAGGGTCCTCAGATGTTCCTGGAGCTCATCGAAGACCCGACGCATCGGCTCCTTGTAGCGGCCGTCGACGTTGTCGAGCAGATATTTGAAATCTCCAAAAAGTAAGGTGAAGCGCGCCCTTTCGGTGGCGAGCGCAACCGACGCGAGGGAGCGCCATTCGTCGACGGGCGTCGTCCCGGTGTCTCGGGGTACTTGGACCTTGCTGATGCGCGGGTCGAGCGCGGCCTTCACGGAGGTGGTGCCGTATACCTGGTGACGCACTACCAAGTGATGAATAGTGTCCGCGGCGTAGCGCGCGACGCCCGCTTTCGTTTCCAAAGACTCGTAGCGCTCCGGGAGCCCCTTCAAAAAGAACGTGTTCAGGTCGCGATGGAATTCTTGCAAGCAGGTGTCGGCGCGCACAGCTGCATCGTCGTCGTAGATGATGTCGATCAAGTCCTTCGTATAGCGCTGCCAGATCTCCGCGTATTTCAACTCCCAGCGGATGCAGGCTTTGGGAAGGATCTCTCCATCAACCGTCATCATCAACTTTGCGCGCTCTTGGAAGTCCTCGTCGTCCCCGTACTGGAAGCCCGTATAGCAATCGTTCAGATGACGTATCAGCCCATCTTCCGTCGTAGCGAAGATCTGCGGGAAGACCGCGCCGTCCTGGACGAGATGCTCCGTCGTCAGGGTCTCCGCCAGCCCGTGAGCGAACAGGTGTAGATAGAGGAAGGACCGAAACGGGTGGTTCCACTGCCCTTGGGCATCGAAGGCGTTGTGGAGCGCGATCTCGACAAGGGCGTAGGTCATGTGAATCTCGGCGAGGTGCTTGCCGCTAATAACGTGGTAGTACAAGGACGCCAGGACCAGGCTCTCGGCGTGGCGGAAGGTCGGGTCGTGTGGATTCACCTCGACCTTCACGGTCGAATGCGGTGCCACGACCGAAAGGAGCTCGAGCCGCTTTTTTTCGGAGTTGATCCAAAAATAGGCGCGTCCTCCGTAGCTTTCGTAGTCTCGCTTGGTCTCGTAGTTCTCGAAACGCGTGAAGTCGAGGACCAATGTCGCCTCGGGATCTTCGACGCGTCGCACAAGTGTTGACGCGATCCCGGATTCGGTCAGGTAGGCGAGGAGCTGCCCGGCCTGGAAGGCCTCGATGATCGGTCGAGGGGTCGGCTCCATGGCGCCACTGTCGGGGATCGTGCGCCCAAAGAGCTTCCGGCGAAACAACGAGGGCCAGTACTCGCTCCCGTCGCTCCAAATCTCCAGGCGTGGCTTGTGCTCGATTGGTACTTGGATGTCGGCTTGCGGAAAGAGATGGTCGAGGCGCTGGATCAGTCTGAAGATCTGCTTGACCAGCTTTACGAGACTCCGGAAATCGGTCACCGTCATTGGGAGCCGCATCGCCTCCGGGATGCTCAAACTCTGGACGAGAAACTCTGGGTGCTCTTGGTAGTAGGGGCGCACGCGGATCGGCTTCGGCATCTTGCCGCCGTACACCTCGCTCAGTCGCTTCGGGTCCGGGAAACGCGGATTGCTGACGAGGAGAAAGTTCGGCAAGGACCACACGAGGTTGCTCGCAATGGCGCGCCAGCGATGGTAGGTCTTGGGAAAGACGCGTGTGACGAGGAGCACCCCCGCGAGAGCCGAGGCGATGAACGCCCAGAACGCGAGCGAGCCGAGTGGCAGAGAGACCGCCACGCGATCGGAGAAACCCGGGTCGCCTTCGCTGATTTTTCGGATGGCGCCGTAGAGCATCATCGGCGAAATCGCACTGATAAGGTGGACCCCGGTGCTCCGGATCGGGGTCGCCGTCCCGATCAACAGGGCCACCATCTGGAGAGCCGCCTGTGCGATGAGAAACCACGCGACGTCGCGACCGTCCCCGGGAAGGGGAGAGCGGAGAACCAGCACTATTTGCACGACCTGGGTGCCCAGGATCGTAGCTCCCGCCGCCATCTCAGCACCGCCGAAGAAGAGCGCGAAGGCCAAGCCCGATCCGACCAACGCGACCCCGTATAGCAGGGCGAGACGCATGTCGGACGTTGGGACGGCGATGCAGCAGACGAAAAAGAAGATCGAGCCGACCACGGGCGCGAGATTCAGCAGGCGGACGCTCCGCACGAAGATCGTGAACCCGTTCCGCGCTTGTTGGAACGGGATCCCCGCGAGCATCAGCCCGAGCTCGAACACGAATCCGATCCCGGCGCCGAACATGGTGAACAGGAACGGGATCCATGTCCATGCGGCCAGACCCGACGTCGCCGAGAGAGGCGCGAGAATGGAAGGAAGGAATCCACCAGCGGTGACAGCGCCAGGGTTCTTGAGTTGACCCCACAGGATAGTCGCGACCGCTGCCAGTACGAGCAAGCTCAGTATGGAGAGCGCAGAGCCCGGGTAGCCGAACGTCGGAGCTATCGGCTTCTGAAACCGGACCTCTTCTGCGTATCGAATCGGCGTTCCGCCGCTCCTACCCGGATGCCCCGTCACCGTCGATGACTCATCACTAGCGCTCGATCCCACAGTCGCACCTCCAAACTCTGTTCGGCGATAACCAAGCGATACGTTTCGCGCACGCGGCCGGTTCAGCGCAGTCTATTCACGACGAATGACTAAGGATAGAAAAATCGCTAATAAAGAACATCGCGAGTACGCGCGATCACAACCACACCAGCTGTCGCCGCGGAACCAAGACGTCGGGGTGGATGACGACGGCTTCATCACGACGAATGACAGCGAAGCTCACGAAGAGCAGCGAGAACGATCCGTCCACTGTCTCGCGTCTGCCTTATCCCTCGACGAGGGGTGGTGCCTTCGGACGGCGCCGAGGGCACGTGGGCGCAGCGGACCGCGACCCTCGAGACGATTCGCAAAGTCGGGCAGAAAGGCTGGCAGCGGGAGTCAGGGTATCGACGACAGGGCGCCGTCGAGAATCTTTTCTTCAGGTACAAGCGCACGCTCAGAAACAGCCTTCTCGCGCGCGGTTACGAATCTTTAACCCAATGATTCTAATGGTGGGCGGTACAGGATTTGAACCTGTGACCACCTGGGTGTAAACCAGGTGCTCTCCCGCTGAGCTAACCGCCCGTTATCGGGAACCGATAAGTATATCAAGGATAGCGATCAGTCGGGGTTGAGGTGTCGGATGGGATAAGAGAAAGGGTCGTCTTCCTCCGCGAGCTTTTCGAACTTCTGGATGAACCAGCCTTCGCTTAGGCGACGGTGATGCTCGAGTTCCCAGACGATGAGTCCCTTGAACGTTTTGCCTTCTTCGAGCCATTGCTCTGCGGTAACGGGTATCCGGTTGTCACTGGTGACAAATACCCGTTCCTGTTCAGCGGCGTACGCGAAGAGGATGGGATCTAGCGTCCCTTCAGGAAAGACGTCGATAGCTCTTTGAACATCCCACCCCCGTAGAACGAGCCCATTAATGAGCTGTTGGCGAACGTGATTGTCAGTGAAGAGCCTGAAACGAGCCACTAACGTTTGGAATGTCGTTCCAGAAACTCAGCCCGTTTCCGCTCGGATTCTACGGCGCTTTCGTGGGCCTCGATGAAGGACGTTTCGATCTCATCCCTGTGATCGTAGTAATAGGTGAGCGCGGCATGCACCTGGCCCAAAGTCAACGCCACGGCAAACACATTGAGCATCTTTTCCGGGACATAGCCTTCGCGCTCCAGGGCAACGATATCCATCACGCGGATGCGAGTGCCGTCGATACAGGCTTTCCCGCCGCACACTTCGAGGTCTTTTGTGATATGAGCGTAGACGGTGCTCGGCGTCGTGGTGGCCATGACACTTCTATTATACCCTGCGGCCTCGCGGATGCCCCCCCCACCAGTACGCTGTTTTCCGCCTGGCAACCCAGAAAACTCAGGGTTGGACGCCTGTTCGGGCGCGCGTCAAAAACTGAATAGATACGTGTATTTGGCGATGAAGGCCCGATCCTTGACCATTCCGTTCTCGTCGCGGAGGTCGTTGTACACGAGGAAGATGTCCGAGAGGGGACGGTGGATGAGGTTGAAGCGGATATTGGCGCTCCACTCTCTGCTCAAGTTGTTGTACTGAACGAGGCCGTTCAGAAACATGTTCGTGCTGAAGTTGTAGGCGAAGCGCGTCGTGAGCAAGTGGGTTTTGAACGCTCCTTCCTGAAGTTCGATGTCGTTATAGGACCAACCGAACTGCGCCGATATCTTCGCACCGAGCTTCAGGACCGCGCCGAGTGAGACCGACTCCCGGGTGCCGGAGTAGAAGTCGCCCGTCGAAACGCGGGCATTTCCCGAGAACATCCGGCTCGTGTCCGTGAACACCATCCCGAACACTTCATTGAATGTGTAGAACCCGGCTGGGATCGTCACGTCGGGGTGGATGGGAAAGTCTTCTTGCGGTTGCTCCAAATTGGTGTTCAATCCGAACTCGAAGAACCCCCCATTTTGCAATTGGAGGGAAAAATGCGCGTTGAGGTATCGGCTGACCACCACGTTTTCTTGGTCGACGAAATACTCGAACTCGAAATGCGGGTTGATCTCGCGCAGAAAACCTCGCCACCACGCAGGGCGGTAGTGGTAGCCGATGAGATTGCTGCTTCGCTTCACCCCTACACGCGGCGCGAACCCGATTTCTGGGTTGAAGTTGTCTTGGAGCGTGGAGATCGCGTTTCGAAACTGCCACAAGCGGCTGTCGTAGGTCCAAGCGAGCCGCCCCGCGTAGTCGTCGCCGGAGAGGCCTTTGGTCGAGGTTTTCGCGATGTACGCGTTGATCTCGATCTCGGGACTGATGCGGAAGTTCCCGTCGATGCCGAAGCCTCGGTTGTAGTGGTCCGAGCTCATGTTCGAGCGGTTCAAGAACATCACCCCGACATCCGAATTACCGAAGATGTTCCGGCGCACCCGCGCGACGGTAAAGTTGTCACCGTTCGCGGAGAGCGAATCCCCGATCAGGTCGGACACCTCACCCGTCTGCATATTGAGAACCCCGACATCGTATTGGTCCACGCGTCCCGTTAATCGGCCGCCTGCAATCACCGGGATCGGGACGCCGTCTTCGGATAGTCCGATGCGGCGGCTAAAAAAGAAAAACATGTCGTCGCCGCGGCTCTGACCGCCTCTCAAATTCGACGGCGCCGCCACCGATCCGAACGAAGCTTGAAACTGCGACACCCTCGGGTCGGTCGGCGGACCGAAGCGAAAGATACCGGAGTTCTCGAGAAAAAAGTCGCGCTTTTCCGGAAAAAACAAGCTAAAGCGCGTCAAGTTGATCTGTTGAACATCAGCTTCCACTTGCGAGAAGTCCGTGTTGAGCGTGAGATCCAACCGGAGACCGCTCCCGACGGCAAGCTTGGCGTCGAGACCGGCTTCGAAATTCGTGCTCGTCGCCGCCTCGGCCTCTCGCAATACGTCACCTTTTGCGTAAGGCGTGACTTTTATGTCCCTTTGCTTTCGGAGACCGGACAGATCTTCCAACGTACCCCCGAGCGATATTCTCGCGAAGCTGTGGATGCGCGGGATCGGCGCCCAGTAAGAGTTCTCGTTCAAGCGCCGATTACGCCTCAAGAAATTGACACCCCAGACCTGCGGGTCGGCATCGTTGAAGCGAAGCGTTTTGAAGGGGATGGCAATCTCGGTGACCCATCCTTGCGCAGTGACCCGGCTCTTTACGTGCCACACGCCGTCCCAATTCATGTTGAACTCGCGTCCTTCGTTGATGAACTGCGCGTCGAACTTCGCGCCCGCGGGGCTCGTCTCGAACATGTAGCCGTTGCGCTCGTCGTGGAAGGTATCGAGCACGACGCCGACGGTATCGCCCGCGAGCGCATTGAAGTCGCGGGTCAAGTCGTTGATGACGAGCTTGTCCGGTTCAGCGTCATAGGCGATGAAACCGAAATAGAGATTCTCGTCGTCATAGAGAACCCGCACTTCCGTCCTGGCAGTGGCAGGCTCGCCTTCGCGCGGATCGTTTTGAAGGAAGTCGGTAGCGAGCGGTGCGGCGCGCCAGTCGGCCTCGTCGAGCTGCCCGTCGATGACGATGACGCCCGCGGCGCGTTTGGCGGAGAGACGCCGTTCGAAACGCGCCGTCTCGAAATCGATAGGTGCGCTTTCCTGCGCGCCAGAACGCGCGCTAACGGATAGCAGCAGGCAGATCGGGACGAGAGCTTTGCGGCACATTAGCGCCGCATTCTAACGGAAACACCCGTTTCGGCGCGCTACGACTTCGAGATGCGCACCGAGCCATCGCTCGTCCGCACCTCGAATTTGTGTCCGCCGCCGTTCAAGCGCGTGGTGCGCTCGCGGTTCGAGAACTTGCCCTCGACCGTGACGGGCTGGTCGATCTCGATGGACCCATCATCCACGCGCACGTTCAACTCGGCTGCGAAGCCTTCCGGAAGCCGCAACCGAATGCGGCCGTCATCGGCCCTCACCGACCAATCCGCTTCCATCGCGGAATCCGGCGCGAGCCGGATGTCGATAGCGCCGTCCTCCGTTCTCGCGTGCAGGCGCGTGAGCGAGCCCTGGACGTCCAGATCGCCGTCTTCGACCGTGGCGAAGACCTCCCCTCGCACGCTCTCGAGCCGCACATCGCCGTCTTCCGCCTCGATACGGAGCTCGCCGGCACAATCGGAGACTCTGAGATCGCCATCTTCGACATTCACGCGAATCACGCCCTCGATCCCCTCGACCGTAAGCGCGCCGTCCTCGCTGCTTAGATCCAAGTTACTGTTCCGATGAGTGCGAACTTGGATATCTACCCTAACGGACGCGTCTTTCCACGAGAACCGGCGGCGGTCGGGATAGATGGTGCGGACCTCGATGCGGTCGCCACGGCGCTCGATGCGCACTTCGACGGCATCGGCGAGCTGTGCGGCCTCAGCCGCATCCCGAGCACGCGAGACGACTTTGGTCGCCACGACCTCGACGGTTGAGGCGGCGTGCGACGCCACTACGGTCTTCCCGTCCTCGTTCTGAACGACGATCTCGGGCGTTCCCGAAACGTCGAAGCTTTCCGTGACGGGGTCCATCGTCTGACCCTGCCCGACCGCGGCAAAAGCCGCAAAAAAGATCACCATGCTCACACGTATCCGAACCATCAAGTGCCTCCTAGCTCTATTCGACGTAAAGGAGCACTCGAGGGTTCAGGGAATTTTGGCCGCGCGAAAAGGGTGAAGCAGCTGGGCCCAGAACCCATCAGGCAAGGCGGGTGGTCGCCGCCGAACCTTCGCGGGCCTTCGCTTTTCGGCATATAGAAAGTGCCGAAGAGCCAATCCACAAACGGGAAGAGACCGGCAAAACTTTTTCCCTGCGCTTCCCTATGGCGAGATAAAGAAGGTCCGTGCGGAAACCGCGGCGAAAGAGCGCTTTAGGGCGGACGGCGGGAAACGCCGACTCTAGCAACACAAAAAGGAGGGCAGCGACGACAAAATAGGGCATCTAGGACTATGGGACGGGTCGAGCGCCTCCGCGGTTTAAGGATTTGTGCTAACTTATCTGTGGTAAACAGAGGAGTCAAAGCATGCAACCTTTATATGATCCAGAAGCGGTCCGACCGATGTGGGAAGAGCTCGCGCAATGCGGCGTCGATCCGATCAACGCAGCAGACGACGTCGACGCGGCTTTGAAAGAGCCTGGAACGACGCTCGTGGTCGTGAATTCGGTCTGTGGCTGCGCCGCAGGATCCGCCCGGCCCGGCGTCACCCGTGCGCTCCAGCACGGCGTTATTCCCGATCAACTGAAAACAGTCTTTGCCGGCGTCGACCGTGAGGCCACCGAGCGGGCGCGCCATCACATGGAAGGGATTGCGCCGTCTTCGCCATCCGTCGCTCTCTTCAAAGACGGCAAGCTCGTCCACGTGCTCGAGCGGCGCCATATCGAAACGATGAACGAAGAGATGGTGGCGCAAAACCTCATCGAAGCGTTCGATGAGCACTGCTCGCGCCAGGGTCCATCGGTCTCGAAAGAGGTCTATGACGGCCTGGCCACGTCGCGTCAATGCGGCTCGAGCGTCCCGGCCTTCAATCCTTTTCGATAACGTCCCCCGAGAGGACACTCGTCTCCGGGCGAGGACGATCTTCCGTGGTGATCTCGATCACGCGAGCGTAGCTAAATCGTTACTTCGTAGCGATTTAGAAAAGTGGCACTCCGTTTGCCTCTATCCGGTGTAGCAGCCGGAAAAAGGAGACGGATCATGAAACAACTAGCCGCTTCAATCGTAGTTATCTTCGCACTTGGCCTCGCGCTCGGAAGCTTCGTCTCGGGCTCGGGCGACGAGCCTGAGCTCGAAGGCGTCGCGCTCGAGACCGCCGCTCTCGTGGATTGCGGCGAGGGCCGGGAAGCGCTTCTCGAGCCGGTCCGCTTGGACGGAAGGACGTCCTACAAAGTGCGCTGCGTGCCGGCCGAGTCCGTGCGCCACGCGAGGGTCCCCGCGATCGTTCCGTCGTTAGTCGTACCCACGAAGACGACCGCATCGCCGTCCGTTCAAGCGCCGCCGATCGCTCCCGAGACACCGGATCCGACTCGGACTCCGAAGAACGACCCGAACAAAGATGAGGGACGCTCCTGGAAAGAAAGCGCCGTCATCATCGGCGGCGCGGCAGGTGCCGGGGCTGGTATCGGCGCCATCGCGAAAGGTAAGAAGGGAGCCGCCGTCGGCGCCGCCATCGGTGCGGCGACCGGAGCTGCCTACGAGCTCATGAAAAAGGACAAGCAGGACAAAACGAACTAGGCGCAACGGAGCGCGGGACTCGACGGGTCCCGCGCTCCTTCGCGTTTAGAATCTCGACGACGTCAACGTGATGTCGGCCCGGGACCAGGCTTTTTCGAACTTCTTTTCGACTTCGTCCGCTTCGCGCGTACGGCCCTGGGCTCGCAGCGTCTGCAGCAAGCCAAAAAGAGACCAGCCATTGTCCGTCCAGTTTTCGAGGCTCTTACGATAAACCGCTTCCGAATCCTCGAGTCGACCCGCATCCAGAAGCACCGCGCCCAGGGAGTGCCGCACCGGGTAGTGCCACGTAGGAGGCTCCATGTACTGCAAATCGTCCTGCAGCTCGACGGCGTTGCTCATGTGCTCCACCGATTTATCCGTGTCCCCCGATTTGGCCGCGACCTCCCCCGCCACTATCTCGGCCGCGAGATTCAAGATGTGCGTTCCGGTGGCGCTGTTCAAAGTCATCTTCTCGATCTCGGGCATCGCAGCGATTTTCAAAAGAGCGGCGAGCTCTTCATCAGCGCGCTCGAGTTGATTTCTCGCGGCGAAGGCCACGCCGCGCGCGTAATGCCAAGTCCCCGTCAGGAAGGGCATGTCCGCGGCAGGAGGCGGCATCGTTCGCACTTCAGACCAACGCCCGAAGCGCACGAGCGCGTAGGTGGGTGTCGCGAGAAACCACTGAAGGTTCGGAACCGCCTTCGCCATGTCGATGGGGACCCGTGAGGCCGTCTTCTCCGCCGCATCGATCGCAACCTCGCTTCGGCCTTCGAGACTCGAGGAAGCCCAAAGGAAGTGAATATTGTGCGGGTAGTAGCCAATCGGATAAAGACCCTGCGCTTGGCACTGCGAGATGTAGTCCTCGTCAGCCAAGATGGCCTCGACATTCGCGTCCGACGCCTCGGCATAGCGGCCCACGCGCAAGTAGATGTGCGAAGGCATGTGCACGAGGTGGCCCGAGCCCGGCATCAGCGCGGCCAAGCGCTCGGCGGCCGGCACGCCGCGACTCGGATCGCGCGATGCCTCGACGATGTGAATGTAGTAGTGGTTGGCGCCTGGATGATCGGGGTAGCGCGCCATTACGCGCTCGAGGCCGTCCATGACCTCCGCGGTGCCGTCTCTCGGCTCTTTGTTCTCGGTCCAATAGTTCCACGGCATCGTGTTCATGATCGCAGCGGTGACGAGCGTTCCGACTTCAGGGTCGTTCGGATATTTCATCCAAAGCTTTCGCATGGCGTCGGCGTAAGCCGCGTTCATGGCTCCCCGGTCCGCGTTCTCGTCGTCGGTGTAACGGGTGCGAAGAGCCTCGATGAGGTCGCGCTCCTTTTCCGTCGCCTGGGACGCCAGCTCGGCTGCCTTGACGATCGCCGCCAGCGCTTCGAGCTCACGCTCGTAAGGCATCGAATCGTTGATGTTCGGCCCGAGCGCGAAAGCCTGGCCCCAGTAGGCCATGGCGAAACCCGGGTCGAGCCGCGCCGCTTCCTTGAACGCCCGGATCGCTTCGGCGTGGTTGAAGCCGTAGCTCAAGCGAAGCCCTTGATCGAAGAACGCTTGGGCGTCGTCGTCGTCGTCATCAGTCGCTGCTCGCTCGGGCCGATCGAAAAAGGTCGAATCGTATCTCGGTGCCTTCGGCGGCGCTGCTCCGGGCGGTGACGGTCCCTCCGAGCGATTCGATGATGTTCTTCGTGATGGCGAGACCGAGGCCCGTTCCGGTGCGCTTGCCAGTGAAATAGGGCTCGAAAATCTTCGAGAGGTCTTGCGCAGCAATACCGACACCGTGGTCGCGCACCACGATCGCCACCGCATCCTTTCCCGAGCGTTCCGTCGCGAGCTCGATGTCGGAGTCACCGTTACCCGTCCGGCCGACGACAGCGTCGCGGGCATTCGAGAGCACGTTGACGAGAGCCATCCCGAGGCGCTCGCCGTCGGTCACGATCTCCGGGATTCCCTCGTCGAGCAGGAACGCGAGCCGCGGCGCCTCTTCGCCCAGGACGACGAATTGAGCCGCTTTGCGGCACACCGCGTTGACGTCGGTGGGATGAAGGTCGAGCTTCAGGGGCCGCGCGAAATCCAGGACGTCCCCGACGATGCGATCGATCCGCCCGACCTCGTGGTCGATATCGTCGGCGGCTTCGAGAACGTCCTCGTCCATTCCAATGCCTTTCGCCTTGCGGAAGCTACGCACCGATGCTTTGATGATCATCAGCGGATTGCGTATCTCATGCGCAATCACGGTCGACATGCGTCCGAGCGCAGAGAGCCTCTCTCTCGAAGCGGCCTCGCGCTGAAAGCGGGCGATCGACTCCGTGAGGCGGTTGAAGGCTCGGGCGAGTACGGTGGCGTCCGCGTCAATCCACCGTCCCCGAAGCTCGATTTTGCGCGCCAAGTCGCCGGTCGACGTCATCTCGCTCATGGCCTCGGTGATGGCGAGAAGAGGCCGCGTTACCGTCCGCGCCACGCCGTAGCTGAGCACGATCGCAAGAAGGATGCCGAAGAGCGCCGAGAGCAGCAGCCCTTCTCGGAACGTGGAGAGAAACGAAAGACGTTCCTTCCGAGAACGCAAGAGCGTCGCGACAGGACCGTCTTCAACGAGTGGCACTTCCGTCGAGACGTAATCTTCGGCCTCGACGAGCTCCTCGGTCACGGTCGTAGCGATCACACGCTCATCCGAGCGCAGCACGACCTCGCTCTGCGTGAGCTCGCCGAGCTCGAGCGCGAGCTCGGCGTTCAGGAAGAAGCCGAGGCTCAAGATGCCCAACTCCTCGGCAGGTTCGAGGCCAATCGTGATGGGCACCGTCACGATCTGAAGGAAGCCCGCGGCGGTACCCTGAAAGGCTGCGCCTTCGTCCCAGGCGGCGGCGTCCGTTCCGAGCGAGGCGAGCACGCGCCCGTCGCCGTCGCGGATCACCATGACGTCCGAACCAACTCGCTCTCGGTACTCGGCAGCAACGGGCAAGACGGTCGGCGCGTTGCCGGTGGCGACCGCCGCGTAGACTTCGTCGGCCACATATTCGCCGCGCGCAATTGAAGTTCCGAGGATCCACCCGAAAACGGGCCTCAACTCGAGCCGGGCGGCGAGCTGTTTTCCCGAGTTGTCGTCTCGAACGCGCGGGCTCGCGACCGTGCCTTGGGTCACGGCAACCGCGAGCTGCCACGGGTCGCGGCCGAGCCTGGCTTGAATCCCGGTATCCCACTTCAAAGGGTTCACGAGGGGCAGTCCCGCCATCACGCCCGGGTCGCCAATCGGATATCTCGTTTTGACGTTGTGTCCGCGAAACGCAATGAGCTGGTCGAGGATTTCCGGGGCGGCGTCGGCCCGAACGGTCGTCGGATACTGATAGGCAAGAGGCGAGCCGATGAGCGGATTATCCAGATTGTAGCGGCGCCTGGCGAAGGCTCCGAAGACCGGCGGAATACGGCCGATTTGGAAGTCGAGGTCGCGCTCGGCCCAAGGGCGAACGCGCATATAGAGCGCGTAAGGCTCGGGCGCATCCAAGTTGTCGGAGCGGATCTCGGTAAGAAAAACTATCTTGTCATGCGCGCGAAACTCGAGTGCTACGTTCAGCCTCAAGAGCCGGAGAAGGTTTCGCCGATAATCGGCCTCGTTGAAATAGCCGGGGTCTTTGGGTGACGCGTTGAAGACGACCTCCCCGGTGTTGTTTTTTACATTGAATCGCGAAGATTTCTCATTCGTGATTCACCTCGACCGGCAACCACGTACGAGCAGAAGACGGGAGGCGCAGACGGGGTCAAGGGCGCGTAGCGAGCGAACCCTTGACGCCGTCGAGCACTCCCGTACCCTCATGGAGTGGTGGCCGTTCTTGATATTTCATCGCGGTGGATTACGGATTAAAGTGATAAACAACACCCGCCATAGAGAAAGCGCTCCGCAAACGACGTGCGCTCTTCGGCGCGCACGGGAAGCGCCGAGGTTCCAAGGATCGCCACCGCTGCCGCCCAAGCCGCACGCACGCGCATCATTGTGTCATGTTCCATGAAGCCAGAGCAGGCGCCTGTTAGCTGAATCACAAGTGACCCCTGAAGGGGACAATTCGCTAGCTGCGATTCGGCGGATGTACCTCGATCCGTCCTGTACGCAACCCTTTACGCAAGAAAACGTCCTTGGCATGCCCGTTGCTCTATCGTGAGTAGGCGCCGAAGGCGCCCGTTTCGAGAGGAGACCACCATGCGCAAGGAACTGCGACCACTCAAAAGAATCGTCCTGCTTGCGGTAAGCGCGGCCCTAGCAGCCCGTTGAAAAAGTCGTATCCGGTCGCGATATTTCTCTGAAGACTCATTCGATGACGATGTAAAATTGCATCGCATGTCGATGAAGAAGAAAAAGAAAAGTTGCCAAGAGACTTTATGGATTCCACACGATGCGGTTGCGTCGAGTCCTGGTCATCCTTTTTATGAGGAACTCGAGCGGGTACTTCGAGAGGAAGAGTTTGACTCGTTTGTGGAGTCGAAATGCTCGCCGTATTACGCGAAGAAGCAAGGTCGGCCGAGCATACCGCCGGGTGTGTATTTTCGAATGCTGTTGATCGGCTACTTTGAGCGCATCGATTCAGAGCGCGGGATCTGCTGGCGGTGTTCGGACTCACTGTCTTTGCGCCAGTTTCTTGGCCTTGGAATGGAAGAGCGAACGCCGGACCATTCGTCGCTGTCTCGGATACGGAATCGACTTCCGCTGGAAGTTCACGAATCTGTATTTGGATGGGTGCTAGAAGTTCTAGCGTCGAGAGGGATGATAGATGGCAAGACACTGGGTGTGGACGCGACGACGCTGGAAGCGAATGCGGCGCTTCGGTCAATCGTTCGTCGAGACACGGGGGAAAGCTACGAATCGTATTTGAAGGAGCTTGCGCGCAAGAGTGGTATCGAAGAGCCGAGCCGAGCGGACATTGCAAAGTTGGACAAGAAGCGGCCAAAGAAAGGGTCGAACAAGGAGTGGGTGAATCCGAACGAGCCGGATGCGGAGATCATGAAAATGAAGAGCGGGGGCACGGATATGGCGCACAAAGCCGAGCATGCTGTGGACATGAGCGGGGAAGGTGCGGTAATTGCCGTGACGCTTCACGGAGGCGCGAAGGGTGACACAAAGAGCCTACCGGATACGCTGGAAAAAGCGCAGTCAAATCTGCAAGAGCTCGCGAACAACGCGGAATGTTGTGAACGAATACATGAAGACGCGGGTCGCGAAGTGGTCGGGGACAAGGGCTATCACGGCAACGACATCCTGGTTGAGCTGGTCGAACAAGAATACCGGAGCTACATTTCGGAGCCAGAGCGAGGTGGCCGCAAATGGAAGGACAAACAGGCCGAGCAAGCCGCCACCTACACGAACCGACGTCGCATTCGCGGGACTCGAGGTAAGCGATTAATACGCCGTCGCGGCGAGTTACTCGAACGACCTTTCGCGCACTACCTCGAAGCGGGAGGCATGCGACGAACGCATTTGCGAAGACACGAAAATATACTCAAGCGCCTCCTCACGCACGTGGCCGGATTCAATCTCGGGATTCTGATGCGCAATCTCATCGGCAAGGCCACGCCGAAGGAATACGCGGAGCTCAACGCCAGTCTGATCGCTGCTTTATTGCGCTTCGTCTCGACCATAGGCGCACGTTTTGCCCCGCTGCAATCCATCGGGCGTCTCAACTTGGCCGTTCCGCCGAATCACATCTTCCTTGAACTTGCCCACCAAACTTTCTCCGTGAGCAGAATCTGGACTTTTTCACCGGGCTGCTAGTGGCCGGGATCGCCGGCGCTCAGAACAACCGCATTCGAACCTACCGAAAGGCACTCGAAAAGAGCACCGAGAAAGAGCTGGCGGCGTTTCAAGCTTCGATGATGGCAATCGAAGTCAGTGAGCAGCCGGAAGCAAACGAAGAAACATCGACGCCTGTCGTGCGACGGCGCGGACGGCGAGGGGAGACCAGGAGCGTTATGAGACAGGCGGAAAGCGCCCCTGAGCGCGCCCTCGAGCCTTTCGAGTACGTCGTGATCGTGGGTGATTCGCAAGACGTGGACGGACAGGACGTCGAGATCCGAATCACTATGCCGATTGATGCTTTCATGGAGTTCGCGCCGATCGCCGCCCTCGAAGCGGCCGCCGTCCCACACAAGTTTCCCGTAGGGTTCATCTATTTGCGCGAAGAAACGACGGACCGCATCGCACGCGTCGCTTTCGTCGATGCCGAGCCCATCGCGGGTCGCTATCTCGCCGGCGACGAAGCCGCCATCGAGGACATGAACGAAGCACTGATCTGGCACTAACAGGACAGCATGACCCCTCCGTCCCATGTAGAATCGCGTCTCGAGCCTTGGGACGGAGGGGAGCCAACCTGTGATGACGCGAGCGATGTCCTTCTTCCGTTTTCTTTCGAGACAGCTCGCGCCGCTCACACTCGCCGGCGCCGTCATCGCCTATCTGTACCCGCCGGCTTTTCTGATCTTCGCCGACACCTTCCTCTGGTTCTTCGCGGCCACGATGCTCGCACTCGGCGTCGTGCTCGAGCCGAGTGATTTGAAACGGACGCTCCAGTCGCCGCACCGCGTTCTGCTCGGCGTCTTGACCCAGTTCACGGTCATGCCGATCCTCGGCTTCACCGTGGCCTCGTTCAGCGGACTCCCACCGGAGATTGCTTTGGGCTTCGTGATCGTGGCCTCGGCCCCGGGTGCTATGGCAAGCAACGTCATCGTCTATCTCGCGGGCGGCTCGCTCGCCTTTTCCATCGCGATGACGACCGTGGCAACGTTTCTCTCGCCGCTCCTAACGCCGAGTCTCGTGAAGTGGCTCGGCGGAGCCTTTATGCCGGTCGCGTTCTGGCCTCTTTTCGTGACGATCATCCAGACCGTGCTCGCGCCGCTTCTACTGGGAATGTGGCTCCGACGCCGCCTCGGCCAACGTCTAGACGCAGCCGAGTCTCTTTGTCCCGGGGTCGCGGCGGTCGCGATCGTCGTGATTTGCTCTTACGCGGTAGCCGCAAACCAGCCGCGGATCGCGACGGTCGGGCTACAAGTGTTCGGCTACGTGGTGCTCGTCAACGCGCTCGGCTATGTGGCCGGGTGGTATCTCGCAAAACTCTACCGCTTTGATTACCCGCACCAGCTCGCCCTCACCATCGAGATCGGCATGCAGAACGCAGGCCTTGGGGTCGCCCTCGCGCTCGCGCATTTCACCCCAGAGACCGCGCTTCCCGGCGCGCTCTTCGCAGCCTGGTGCGTGCTCACCGCCGCCGGGGCGAGCGCGTTTCTCCGCCGCTATTCCACCTAGAAGCGTATCTTCAAATCGAACTGATCGCGGATCGCGATGAGCGCTTCGGCGTTTCCTTTGGCGTCGTCGACCGGATGGTGTGTGTGACGGGTTTTTCTGAGATGCTTGAAGTTCTTGAACGTGTCACGCACGACGCCTTTATAGAGCGACCCCAGGTTCGTGGAGCTGAAGCCGAACGGATTACTCTCGAGGAAATGATGGAAGTACCAGTTCACGAACTGCCAATCGAAACCGTTATTATCGGAGATGAAACGAGGTTGGCCGTCCGCCACGCCGGATAGCCAGTCGCGAAATCGGACCATGACGTCTTCGGGCTCGTCGAAGTCGAGGCTCTCCTCGCGGGAGAAACCGCTGACCGCTAACGCCTTCTCGTTCCACCGATCCGATATCGGTTTTAGCTGCCTGTAGAACGTTCGCTCGAGCGTGGGCTCGACGACGACCGCGCCTAGGCACACCATCGAGTAGTCGCCGGGAATGGGGCCATCGGCTTCGATGTCGACCATGACGTAGGTCATTCTTCAGCATTCAGTTGTCAGCATTCAGCATTCAGGAATATTAGTTAATTCCGTCGTTCTAGTAAGAGGCAGCGCCTCCATTGGGGACGCGGCGGTCGAGACCGCCTTCGAGCATGTTGTCTTCATGGTTTACGGCAATGACTTGGGCAACGCCTTGGCGCCCGATTTCTCTCAAGTCGTGGCCGAGCCACGTGAGGATGTTCAACGTGTCCGGGGAGAAACCGTGATGCTCGTAGCGAAGCTGATCGGGGAGCCACTGGTGGTGGATGCGTCCGGCGTCGACAGCCGCCTGGGCGTTCATGCCGTGGTCCACAACATTCAAGATGGTCTGAAAGACCGTATTAATAATGGTGCGTCCGCCTGGGCTCCCGGTCACCATGAGGAGCTTCCCGTCCTTGGCAACGATCGTCGGGGTCATGCTCGAGAGCATGCGTTTGTGAGGCGCGGCGAGGTTCGGCTCGGTGCCGATGAGGCCGCGCTCGTTCGTTATTCCGGGCCCGCCGTTGAAGTCTCCCATCTCGTTGTTGAGCAGGAAACCCGCGCCGGGGACGACGATGCCGGAGCCGTAACCGTACTCGAGCGTGTACGTCACCGATACGGCGTTGCGCGCCGAGTCCACTACGGAGTAGTGCGTAGTCTCCGGGCTCTCCGCAGGCCAGATGAAGCTTTCCGGTGACGATTTCGAGACCTTGTCGGCACGGATCGTCTTGCGCAGCTCGTCGGCATAGACTTTCGACGTCAGCCGATCGATCGGCATGTCCGGGTTGAAGTCCGGATCGCCCAGATATTGCGCGCGATCGGAGTAGGCACGTCGCATCGCTTCGGCCATCCGGTGTAGGTTGCGGGCCGAGCCAAAGCCGTCACCCGCGACGTCGTAGCGTTCGAGAATATTGAGCATCTCGACGAGCACGATGCCGCCAGAGCTCGGCGGGGGCATCGAGATGATCTCGTAGCCGCGATAGGTGCCGCGGATCGGCGCACGCTTTTTCGGCCGATACGCCTTGAGGTCTTCTCGGGTGATGAGGCCGCCATTGGCCATCATCTCTTTTTCGATGAGCTCGGCCGTTTCGCCTTCGTAAAATCCCGCGACTCCTTTTTCCGCGATGCGGACGAGCGTCGCCGCGAGGTCGGGCTGCTTCAAGGTGTCGCCCGCCTCATAGGGCTCGCCGTTTTTCGTGAACTGTGCTTTGGTTGCCGGGAACTTGCCTATGCGCTCCATCGTGCGATCGAGCGAGCGAGAAAGACCATCCGACACTTCGAAGCCTTCCGTCGCGAGACGGACCGCGGGCTCCACGAGACGCTCCCAAGGCAGGCTTCCGTGCTCCTGCCAGGCCATGTGCAGACCGGCGACGGTGCCGGGGACGCCTACCGAGAGATGGCTCAAGTGATGCCGCTCGAAGCTATACTCGCCGTCTTTGAGCCACATCGTGTCGGTCGCTTTGGCGGGTGCCATCTCGCGGAAATCGAACGTTATGGGCTCGCCTTCAGCGGGGCGAAAGACGAGAAACCCGCCTCCTCCGATATTGCCCGCCGTCGGGTGGGTCACGGCGAGAGCGAAAGCGGTGGCGACCGCAGCGTCAATGGCGTTTCCGCCGTCCTTCATGACGTCGACCCCAACTTGGGAGGCTAGGTCGTTTTGCGAGACAACCATTCCATTTTTCGCTCGGATGGGCGCGTTCTCGGAGATGGCGTGGCTCGCGACAGCGAGAGCCAGCGCGGCGACGACGGCTATTTTTTGGCGGACATGCTTCATCTAGTTCTCCTACCTTCGTCAGGCCGCCCGGATTGTACCTCAGTATTTGATACCGTAAAGCTATGCTGAAGCGCTCCTCCGTTTTTCTCTTTACGAGCATCGCGAGCATCGCGCTCGGCATCGGCGCGGTGGTGGCCATCCTGACCGCGGCGCATCAACTGCTGTTCGAGCCGCTGCCTTTTCCAGAAGAGGACAGGCTCGTATTCGTAAGCGAGGTCCAACCCTCGGGAGCAGCGACGGGAGTCGCGCTTCAGAACATGCTCGACTTTCGCGAGAGCGGGTCCTTTGACGCGATGGCGGGCTACCGGAGGCGCACCTTCGGCCTGCGCTCCGGGAGCGAGCGCGCCTTCGTCGTCCCGGGCAGCCTCGTGACGTCCGATTTCTTCCGCGCTCTCGGCATCGCACCGGCCCTCGGCCGCAGCTTCACGGAGGAGGAAGCGCGCGCGGAAGCGCCCGTCATCGTGCTCGGCCACGAGCTCTTCGGGTCGCTTTTCGGCGGCGACTCCGAACGGCTCGGCGAGAGCGTGCTTTTGAACGACCAGCCGCGGGCGTGAAGTCGGCATCCGCGTGGCGCTCGGTGCCAAACGGCGCCACGTGGTCGCTCTTTTTGCCGCCGAAGGTCTCGTGGTCGGCTTGGCGGGCGCCGGCGCCGGACTTCTGCTCGCCCACGCAGCGCTGCAATTGATGCCGCAAGTGCTGCCGCTTCTCGGCGGTCTCGCCGGCGCGGAGCTCACCCTCGAGCCTATCGGCGTGGTCTTCGGCCTCGTGGCGGCCGTCTTCACCGTGCTTCTCTTTTCAATCTTTCCCTTCGTGCTCACCCTACGCGGCGCCACCCCGTCTCTATTGAAGTCCGGGAGTTTCCTGCATGCGCCCGCATTTCGACTCCGGACCGTTCTCGTCGTTGCTCAAGTCGCGCTCGGGCTTTTGCTTCTGCAAACGACGCTACTTCTCGGCAAGAGCTTTTCGCGACTGACCGCGGTCCACCCGGGATTCGAAGCCGAGAGCGTGGTTTCGTTCGGCATCGGGATTCCCGAAGCGCGCTACGACAGCGAAGCGAAGATGCTTCGATTCCACGAAGGGCTCATTCGCGAGCTCGAAGCCATTCCAGGCGTGTCCGCGGTAGGGGCGGGGATCGGTTTTCGGCTGACGAGAAGCGTGAGCCACAGCATCTCCTTCCGCCGAGAGTCAGAGTCCATCCCGAGAGTCGAGTGGCCCACGGTCTCTGCGCGCCTCGCGAGCCCGGATTACTTTCGCGCGCTTGGCGTTCTCATCGCAAGTGGCCGCGTGTTCGACTGGCGCGACGACTTTGACCACCCGCGTGTCGTTATGGTCAACGCGTCTTTCGAACGGGCTTTTTTTGCCGAGGACGCCGCTCTCGGACAACGTCTCGTCTTGAGCTGGCGGACGCCGTCTAATCCTCGCGGCTCGATCTATGAGATCGTCGGCGTCGCCGCCGACGCGCGGCAGCTCAGCTTACGGGAGGACGCGGCGGCGGAAATCATGCTGCCGCTCACACAGTTTCCCGCCGAGTGGGCGATCTACATGATCCGCTCGGAGCGACGCGACGCGGCACTCGAGGCTTCCATTCTCGAAAGCGTCGACAGCATCGACGCAACGCTCGAACGGGTGCAGCCGCGCCCGATGACCTATTGGGACGAGGAGAGTGTTTCGCGCGCGCGCCACGACGCCGGGGTGCGACGAATCAACCGCGTCCCGGAGGCGCTGCATGTCCTCGGGCCGTTCCGCGCGAATGCCGTCAGGAGGAATGCGGTGTGCGAGTATCTCGGCGTTCGGAAACAGTTGGTTGCCCCATGTATGAGCGGGGTGAGGGTGCGTGTTCACGATGCGACGAGGCGGCGTACCACCACACGTCGCACCCTGGCCGGTCGCGGAGCCAAATCGCCGGTCCCCATCGGGTCGTCCTGGCTTTTTCTCCCTCGGCGACGGGGACGGCGGACGGTCGGGAGATTACGCCCGACATGTTGGTGACGGGCAAGGCGGGAGTTGCTACCGAACTAGTGGTGGGCAGCGATTACCGTGCGATTTTGTTTCTCGTTCCACCCGTCGATATCGAAAGCCATCTCCGGAGTCGAGACGTTGGGCCGGACTTCCTTTACGGTGAAATCGAGCTCGTGCAGAGCTTGTACCGATGGGGACGGAGCGTGGTACGCGCCGCGGAGCAAAGCCCGGAGCTCTTCGAGGAGAACCGGCATATCCGCGAAGGTGTTCGCCGCGAGCTGATCGAGAGGCTCTCCTCAACCCGCGATTTACCTGCTCGCGACGCCGAGCTCACTCGCGTCAACCACAGCCGACTCGTCAAGCGGACACAGGACTACGCGCTCGAGCACATCGACGAGCGCATTCATTTGGCGGACCTCTGTCACGCCATGCGTGTCAGTGAACGGACGCTCCGCTACGCGTTTCGGAACGTCCTCGGCATGTCACCCGTGGCCTATTTATCTCGATACGCCTTCATCGAGTCCACAAATCCCTCGACGAGGCGAAACGCCAGGCAACCACTGTCACCGCGGAAGCGCTTCGGTGAGGCTTCTGGCACGTCGGCGATTTCTCGAAAACGTACAAAGAGTGTTTCGGGGAACTGCCCTCCGACACCCTCGCGCACGAACCGTAGCCCTCTCTGGGCCAAAGTGGCAAGCGGTTTCCAAGTAATTGGCATTCAGCGGAGAACTGGCGTCTCGAACTCGTGAAGTTTTCAACAAAATACACTCCAAAGCGGCCGGTGAGTTGGTAGGATGGCGACCAGCAGACAACGACCCAAAGCGGACACCGCCAGCTTGGCTACTTTCTTGCCGATACGTGCTGTCGTGTAGCCTAGGCGGTTCGCTAACTGCAGAAAATAAACCGATAATTCGTTCGCGGCTCTGGATGCCAACATTGAACATTAGACAATGTCTCGTATCTGTCCATTTGAGTTTGTTGCTGATACTGATTGGCTGCACAGGCGGTTCCGAACGTCCAAATGTCACGAGCGCCCTGGGCACACTGGACCGCACCGTCCTGCCGGTTCCTGACCCGGAGTTCCCAAAGATTACCGAACTGGACGCGCGCAATGCAGAGGCGCCGCCGCCGTTCTCGGTAAGAGCTCCTGAGGGTGCGCCCAACATTGTCATCGTGTTAATCGACGACATCGGTTTCGGGGCCGCAAGCATGTTCGGCGGTGCCATCCAGACGCCGACATTGGACCGCCTTGCGCAAGACGGTTTGCGCTACAACCAGTTTCATACCACGGCACTGTGCTCGCCCACCCGCATGGCAATTCTGACCGGCCGCAATCATCATTCGGCCAACGCGGGCTCGGTCATGGAAGTAGCAACAGCTTTTCAAGGTAATAGAGGTCAGCGTCCGCAGAGTGTTGCGCCGGTCACTGAGATGCTGCGGTTGAACGGCTACAGCACGGCCGCCTTCGGCAAGTATCATGAGACGGCGCCGTGGGAGGTCAGCGTGTCCGGCCCGTTCGACGGCTGGCCGACCCGGTCAGGCTTCGATAAGTTCTACGGCTTCATTGGGGGTGAAACCAATCAGTTCGCGCCGGTCCTCCACGATGGCACGGCGCCGGTCGAGCAGTCCGACGATCCCGACTACCACTTCACCACCGATATGACCGATCAGGCAATCACCTGGGCGCGTTCCCAGCAGTCGCTCACGCCAGACAAGCCGTTCTTCATCTACTTCGCCACCGGAGCCACCCACGCACCACACCACGTGCCGGCGGATTGGGTGGACAGGTACAAGGGCAAGTTTGATGACGGCTGGGACGCGTACAGAGAACAGACGCTGGCACGGCAAATTGAGCTGGGAGTGGTGCCGCCGGGCACCCAGCTGGCCTCCAAGCCAGCGGATATCGCCGACTGGGATACACTTTCTGCAGATGAGAAGCGACTCTACGCCCGCCAGATGGAAGTATTTGCGGCTTTTGCAGAACACACCGACCATGAGGTCGGCCGGCTCGTCGATGCCATCGAGGCGATGGACGAGATGGACAACACTCTGTTCATCTACATTTTTGGTGACAACGGTTCCAGCGCCGAAGGCGGGCTGACCGGGACCTTCAACGAGACCATCGTGCTCAACGCCCTGTCGGACTCGGTCGAGGATCAGCTGCAGCACCTCGATGAGTGGGGCGGACCCCTGTCCTACCCACATTTCCAGGCGGGCTGGGCCGTGGCCACGAACACACCGTTCCAGTGGACCAAGCAGGTCGCCTCGCACTACGGCGGCACCCGCAACCCGTTGGTCGTACACTGGCCCGACGGCATCGAGTCCAAGGGCGAAATACGTTCGCAGTGGCACCACGTGACAGACATTGCGCCAACGCTGATGGAGGCCGCCGGCCTGCCGTTTCCGAATGTGGTCAGCGGTGCAACTCAGAAGCCCTTCGAAGGCGCGAGCCTGATCTATTCATTCGACGCTTCGGATGCTGCCGATCGGCACACCACGCAGTATTTCGAAATGTTCGGCAACCGTGCGATCTACCATGACGGCTGGGTGGCGGCTACCAAACACCGGACACCGTGGGGGGCGACAGCGGATGGTCCGCTCGATGAGGATAAGTGGGAGCTGTATCACGTTGTCGAAGATTTCAGTCAAGCAAACGACCTCGCCGCCTCGAACCCGGACAAGCTAGAGGAACTGCAAGACCTCTTCATGGAGGAAGCGATTAAGTACGACGTCCTGCCGCTGGATGATCGGACGTTCGAACGTTTCAACGCGTCGATTGCCGGCAGGCCTGATCTAATGGGCGACCGCACGTCGATCACGGTGTATCCGGGCATGACCCACATGACGGAGAACACGTTCATCAATGTGAAGAATCGCTCACACTCAATCACGGCAGAGGTCGAGATCCCGCAACGTGGCGGAGAAGGCGTCATTCTGGCTCAAGGAGGGCGCTTCGCCGGTTGGAGTATTTATATGAAGGACGGCAAGGTTTCCTACGTACATAACTGGGTCGGCAAGGAGCGTTACACCATCACCGCGCCGGCGCCGGTGGCTCCCGGTAAGGCAACGATCCGCTATGAGTTCGCGTATGAGGGCGGCCAACCCGGTTCGGGCGGTACGGGAACGATCTTTGTGAATGGGCAGAAGGTGGCCGAAGGTCGGATCGGCAATACCACGCCGTTTCTCTTTTCAGCTGACGAGACCGCCGATGTGGGTATCGACGAAGCCACCCCGGTGACCGAGGACTATGCCGAGAGCGACAACGCGTTCACCGGCAAGATTGAGAAGGTGACGGTGGAGCTGAATTAGGCCAAGTCACGGGCCGTCGGCCGCCGTCTCCGTGACGCGGACGGCCAGGGGGAAGCGAGAGCCCTTGCTCCAATCGGAACTTGACCAGGCTCTGAGGCGCAACGACCGCCGGCTTCGCCGCAGATGCCGCCGTGCCGGCGCCGATGGCCGCACCCCAGGCAGCCCCTTTGCCGCCATCGGCAACGGCACAGATGAGGGTTCCGAGCGCCGCTCCGGCGGCGGCTTTCTTCACAGTGTCCTGCGACTCCGAAGCGCCCTCGGCCCTATAGCCCATTGCTTTCCGCGAAGGCTACACCGCATCCATCGCCGAGCACGGCAAGTACAATCGGTACATTCGCGACTAATTCGCCGACGAAGACAACCAAGGGAAAGCCCTCCGGGATGCGGCGGCCTCGTGGAACGCGATCAAGAACGACCGAGGCTACCCTCGTTACGCGAAGCGCAAGAAGTGAACCGTAATTGCGGCCTGCGTGGCGACCAGGTTTACGGCGCGGCACCAGCGGAGTATTGCGGAACGGTCCACCGGGAGGAGCTCGGCAAACCGGTCCTGCACGAGGATGAGATTTCCTATCTTTGATAGTCTGTTACTCCTCGCGCGGAATCAGTCCTGCTAGTCCCGGGTAGTCGACCGGGTATTTGTTCGCACGATACGTCGTATGCGGCGCGTCCACTTCGTTCTCATAGACGTATTCCCAAACGATATCGCCCGCCGATGTCACTTCACGCAGTTTGGCGCCGGCGCCCTGATTGACCAGCGTATTTCCGTTCGGCAGACGCTGTGCGCCCGAGATATACCAGGAGTAGAAACGCTCTGGAGGCTCGGGATCGTACTCCCAAACGAGAGCATCGGGACCATAAGGCTCGCCATCGCGCGCCCGGTAACTCCCGTCTGGGTTCATGTCTGCCGTGAATTCGACGACGGTCGTATAGGGTCGCTCATCGTTGGCGCCATTGTTGAGTATCAGTAGATTGCCAGCACCCGGAAGGCCCGGGCGAAGCCACTGCACGTCGTGCTGAAAGAAAAGCTTGCGGTCGTCTTCGCTGCCGCGGTCGTAGTTCGCCGGGTTTCCCCATCGATACAACAAGTCGCCACCCTTGCCGTAGCGACCGCCGGAGTGCGCGGCGGCTTGTTGGGGCGAGGTGCTGTGATCGATGATCCAGATTTCGCTCATCGATCTGGCCGATATCGCGATTTGATCCAGCTCCGGGTTGTAATCGAGAGCGTTGGCGTGGGTCCAGTCCGCCGACACGGTTCCATCATCGGAGTTCGGGAGAAAGACGTTGATATCGAGGAGCTCGGGATGATCGGCAACAACAGCGAAGTTGGATTTCCCTGCGTCGAAATCTTGAATCATGTGGTGCCGGATGCTCCACTCCCAGACAACCTCCAGAGTGTACGGATTTACCTCGATGACGCCCTCGTACCAGAATTCACCGTCCTCGGCGACGTGCTCGGGATCGCGACCCTGAGAGACAGCCTCATCCGTCGTCACTTTTTTCCAAACGAGCGTCAGAACATTACCGTTCTCTAGTTTGAGGACGTCATGATGATTGATGTAGTCGTCATTGTTTACGTTGATGCGCCATACCAACTCACCCGCCGCCGTATATTCCTCGATACAACCGGTCTTGCCGCCGCCCCCGGGAAAGCCTATCGGCCGGCCATTGCTCGACACCAAGCGGTGGCCATTCGGTAGCAATTGGGAATACGAGGGGTAGTAATCGCCTTCAAAGGTAGCGACGACCTCTTTGTCATCGTTGATCAGAAACGATTCCTTGACCGCGCTTGGTTCTATCAGCACGTAGCCAGGTGAAACGCGGTCCCAATCAGTTTCGATCATAACCCGGTCCGCACCGATGGCGAGTCTTTTGGCGTTATTTTCGGATATCTCGCCGGTTTGTGTTCCAACCGGACCTGCGAAACCATTGTTCGAGCTCGGCATATTCTCGACGCCACAATCCGAAGTCACCATGATGGTCGACACGTATCTCGGACGTCCAGCGGACGCTTCGTTGGTGGTTGAATCGTCCCGCGCGTCATTGCCTGCATTCGGGGCGCAGCCGACGCCGATCGCCGCGATACCGATCATTGCTACGAGTTGTGCTGTTCGATGTCTATTCGCGCTCATGGCTCACCTGCTTAGTCTTAGTCTCACGTTACGGATTCCGAGTTTTCGACTCGAACGATATACAACCTACGCCAGGCCAAGCAAGTACAGAAAAACTCTTCGGCTCGGATTGACAGGATCCACGATCGCGTTTCTGGAAGCCTTCGATCTTCGGCCGTGAAAACGCGGCCGCTCGCTTACGCTGCTTCCCGAAAGTAATATCGGAGAATCCCGCCTAGACTTTCCCAACACTGAATGCTCCCGTCACCCTCAATGCCGGGACTGTCGGGCACTTCGCAGATCAGCCTGTTGTCGAGACCTTGGTGATTTCTTTCCAGATGGTGAGCGACGTAAGCGCGAACGGCCGTGCGAAGATGATTCTCTCCGAGCGGACCTCGTCGATCGAATTTTTTTGCGCACTACGACATCGACGGACGCTATCAACATTAATAAAGTACGCAGCCGTCCTGGCCGTCAGCTTGGCGAGCACGTCGATGCCCGCCGGCTTGCCGGTCCAATTTGCACGCCCCCAACGAGACGTCAATCGGTCTTGAGGACTGTGAGGGGATCGAGTCGGGTAGCGCGTCGCGCCGGGCCGAGGCAGGCAAGAATTCTATCCTCGGTTCTGGCGCAAGGAGCTCTCTTGATGGTGTTCGGCGTCACGCTCGGCATGGCGGGCGCCTTCGTCAGCACGCACTGGTTGGCGTCGCTGCTATTTGGTGTGACGGCGTTGGACCCCGCCACCTTTGCCTATGTCGCGCTCGCTCTTGCGAGCGTCGGAATTCTACGGCGCTCCGCACCGAGCGCCATGCGGATTCCGATCTCATGCGAGCGTTCCGCCACTGCGTGAGACACGACACCATAGAGCCCGATGACCGCGAGCGCGGCAGCCACAACAGCAAACAGCCCGAGAAGCGCGAGCGCGAACCTATTGGAGCCCAGTTGCCTATCCACATAGGCTTGCATCGAGCTCAAACGCGCAAGGGGGATGGACGGATCCAAAGACGCTACCGTTTCTCGTAATGTGGGTACGAGCGCGTCTGGAGAGCCCGCCGTCCGCACGACGTAATCGACTTCCCAATCCGTCCACGACCAGCCGTGCGAGTCGAAATAGATAGTCTCTTGCGGGGATTCGCGGAGATTCCTCGAGTGAACGTCCTCGACGACGCCAATGACCTCGAACTCCTCGAGACCGCGACCCCAGGGATTCGCTCGAACTTGCCGACCTACAGCGCTTTGGCCGGGCCATGCGGTGTCAGCGAAGCGCGCGCTCACGATCACGACATGGCGTTTGTCGGACGCCCCAAACGTACGCCCCGCGCGCATCGGAATCCGCATCGTCTCGAACAAGTCAGGAGTCGCTAGACGTTAGAGCGCGTATCGCCTTTGGCCTTCGACCGCTCCCGCAATGTACTGATTCGCCCACGAGCGACCCACCAAGGGGAGCGGCCAGACGACGGCGGCCGACACGACCCCGGGCAAAACTTCGATGGCATCCTCGAAGCGGCGAAAAAATCGATCCGTTCCTTCCGGACGCTCGAATTGCTTTCCGGGAAGTGAGATCGAGAACGTGAGCACGTTCTTGGCGTCGAAGCCCGGCTGCACCTTGTGAAGCTCTCTCAGACTCGACGTGAGCAGCGCCGCGCCGATGAGGAGCACGAGCGAGACCGCTACCTCGGCAACGACGAGAGCACGACTCAGTCGCTGGCGCTTGCCGGTCGTCGTGATTCTGGCGGATGCGATGTTTCTCGCTCCGTTCCGGAAGGCGGCGATGAAACCCGGAGCCAACCCAAAGAGAAGGGTCGCGAACAACGTCACGGCGAGCGTGAAGCCGAGCACGGCAACACTTCATATTCGACACCGAGCTGCTCGTACTCGATGTGCTCACTTCGGAAGAGTTGCTGGAAGGCTTCCATCTCGCTTTGGGCTTGTGCGACAGTGATGCCGGGGCGGAGACGAGCGATGAGGTCCAGCAGAGCGAACTCCGCGCCCTCCGCGTTCCAGACGTCGCCGTTTTGCCACCAATCGTCCGGGACCTTCCAGAGATCGATGCCGCTAGGGAAGCGCGGCAGGTACGCCTCGAAATCCGAGGGAAGAACGCCGGCGACCGTGTACGGATGGTCGTCGAGCCGCACGACGCGACCGGCAATGTCGGGGTCGCCCCCAAAGAGCCGTTGCCACAGTTGGTAGCTGAGGACGGCTGTTCCGGGCGGGGACTCTTCCGCAAATCCAGGGCCGAGGATGGGCTCGACGCCGAGCACGCGGAAGAAGTTCGTCGACGCCCAACCGACCAGAACCTGCGCGGGAGTGTCGAGCCCCGTAAGGTTCTGGCGAATATCCCGAACCGCGGCGATATCGGAGAAGGACTTTGCTTCTCGGCGTAGCGTTCGAAAAGAGTTGCCGGTGTGGCTGGCGCTCGTGTGACTGAAATCGGCGGATGTCCAGCCTGCATTCAGGAAAACCAGTTGGTCGGGCTCGTCGTAAGGTAGCGGGTCGAGGAGGACGCCATGGACGACGCTGTAAATGGCGGTATTGAGACCGATGCCGCACGCCAACGTCAAGATGATGACGAGTGACACGAGAGGCGTCGAGTGAATCGAGCGCACGCCGCGACACACGTCCGCGACGAGTGCATGCGCGAGCTCCGATACGGGAGCCGATCGCCCTCTTGTTCGCTGCGCCCGTCGAAGCCGAAACGCGGTCAACGAGACGTTGACCCACAGGCGCAGCCAGAAACGGATGCGCGACAAAGCACCCCCGCAGCGAGCCGCGTGCTCCTCTCGAGCAAAGTCCTGAATCTCCTCCGCGTGGGCGCGCCGGAACTCTTCCGGGCACAACCTCAGCAGCCATTCGAGGAGCTTCATCGTTCACTCTTCAGAAGAGATTTGGAGCGGGCGAAGCGCAGAATGCCGTCGAGACGCGATAGCTCCGCTTTCAGTTGGCGTCGGCCCAGAGGCGTCAGCCGGTAATATTTGCGGCGTGCCTCCCGGCCCGCTTCTTCGATCCATCCGTCTTTCTGCATCCGGTGGATGGCCTCGTAGAGAGTTCCCGGGCCCAGCTCGAGCGCACCGTTGGTCCGCTCTTCCACTTCGAGCTTGATGCCGTAGCCGTGCTTCACCCCGTCGACGAGAGAGAGAAGCAACGTGGAGAACCGCGGGAGTGAGGATTTCTCGAGGTCGTGTCATCTTTTTGCCAATGTATCGGTCGCCGTTATATCGGCTACCGGTAATTGCACGCGAAGACGCGACGGTCAAGTTTATTAGTGTCGGCGCCATTTTCGATGCTTCAGGTGGCAGCTCAGGCGGGCCGCACTCTGCGTAGTAGAATGACCGTTATGACCTATCCCCGCTTTATCGCGGCCGCATGCCTGACGCTCATCGCCCTCGACGCTCGCGGCCAGGAGATCACTCAAGTCCCCGTCGAGACGTTCGAGCTCGCGAACGGGATGAAGTTTCTCGTCGTTCCGAGCCCCGAGCTCACGACCGTGAGCGCCGGCTGGGTCGCGCATGTCGGCTCCGCGAACGAGCGTCCCGGCATCACCGGGTTGAGCCATTTCTTCGAGCACATGATGTTCAAAGGGAGCCACGCGATCGGCACCACGAACATCGAACGCGACCTCGAGATCATCGAAGAGCAAGAGGCTCTCCAGGAGCAGATCCGCACGATCTACCGAAAGCAACGCGAGCGCTACCGGCTCGGCGAGATCGAAGATCCGTTCGATGCGGACGCGCGGCCGCCCGAGCTGATCGAGCTCGAGCACCGCTTCGACGAGCTCGTCGAGGCACAGCGCGAGCTCATGGTGAAGGACGAGTTCGACAAACTCTACACCGAAGCGGGCGCTTCGGGCATGAACGCCTTTACGAGCGAGGACGTCACCGTTTATTTCATCACCGTGCCTGCGAACAAGCTCGAGCTCTGGTTCTGGATGGAGTCTACGCGCCTCTTGAAACCGGTTTTTCGCGAGTTCTACTCGGAGCGGGACGTCGTTCACGAAGAACGCCGCTTGCGAACGGAGTCGACGCCCACCGGCGAGTTCGACGAGCTCTTCGGCGCGATGTTCTGGGAGTCCCACCCTTATAGCTGGCCTGTGGTCGGCTGGCCGTCCGATCTTCGCGTCTACAGTCTCGCGCAGGCTCGGGAGTATTACGACACGTACTACGCGCCGGGAAACCTCACCGCAGCCATTGTAGGCAACTTCGATGTCGCCGAGACCAGGACGCTCGCCGAGCGTTACTTCGGCCGGCTGCCCGCGGCCGCGCGCACGCCACCCGACGTCGTAACGTTGGAGATGCCGCAATCGGCGGAGAAGCGCATGGACGCCACTTGCGACTGTCAGCCGCAAATCGAGCTCCGCTACCACACGGTGCCATTTCGTCATCGCGACTCTTATGCGCTCGACGTTCTCACCAACATCCTGAACGGCCGGAGCGGCCGGCTCCACAAATCGCTCGTGCTCGAGCAAGAAATTGCGGTCGACGCGGGTGCTGGTCAGGACTCGCGAAAGTGGGCGGGCTCGTTCTCTTTGTCGGCCGAGACCAAAGGCGACGCGACGCCCGCGGCGCTCCAGCTCGCGCTCGAAGAAGAGCTCCGGAAGATCCGCGAAGGGCCCATCCCGGAACGCGAGATTCAAAAAGTCAAGAACCAGATCACGGCGAGCTCCTACCGGCGCCTCGCGAGCGGTTTCTTTTTGCTGCTACAGCTCCTCGTCTATGACGGGCTCGGGGATTGGAACTACATCAACGAGTGGGCCGACAACACGCTCGACGTCACGGTCGACGACGTGAAGCGCGTCACCACCACTTATTTCGAACCGTCGAACCGAGCCGTCGCGCACTATTACCGCAAAGAAGGATCGGCGCCGGTGGAGCTACCGACGGAGCTCGAGGGCTTGCCAACGCAAGTGCAGCAACGCATCATGAGCCGGCTCGCACAAATCCGGGCGTCCGAGAATTTGGTAGAGCTGAAAGGCATGCTGGAGCAGCTCCCAGCGCAATTCGAGCGAGCACCGACACCCTTTCAGAAAGTCTTACCGCTCCTCGAGCGTACCGTCGAAGAGCGCATTGCCGAGCTCGAGGGAGGTGCATGATGGCGCGATGGAGCTTTGGTCTCGTTCTTCTGCTGACGACTTTGGCGGGCGCGCAGCCGATGCCCGCGGTCGACGATGATATTCCCACGCGCCCCGAAGAGCTCGTTTATGACGAGTTGAGCTTCGAGGTGCCCGACGGAAACTCTCTTCGGCACGTGTTGTCGAACGGCGTTCGAGTCTATCTCGCGGAAGACCACACCTTCCCGCTCGTCAGCCTCCGCGTGATCTTGCGCCAAGGGAGCTATCTCGAGCCGCCGGACAAAGTTGGGCTCGCGAGCTTGACGGGGAGCATGATGCGCTCGGGCGGCACCAACAAGATGACGCCGGACATCTTCGACGAAGAGGTGGAGTTCCTCGCCTCCAGCATCTCCAGCTTTGGAGGCGATTCGCAAGCGGGAGCGAGTCTCCGCTGCATCACGCCCGAGCTCGACGCGTCTCTCGATCTGTTCTTCGACGTGCTCCGAACCCCGCGCTTCGATGAAGGACGCCTCGCCATTGAGAAAGGCAGCATTCTCGAAGCGATGCGCCAGCGCAACGATGACGGGGGCGACATCCTGCGGCGCGAATGGAGTTTTCTACTCTACGGCGAGGACCACTATTCGAGCCGCCGTATGACGCAAGCGCACCTCGAGAACATCACCCGTGCCGATCTCGCGGACTTTCACGAGAAGTACTGGCGGCCGGAGAACATGATTCTCGCCGTGTCGGGTGACATCGACGCCGCAACCTTTCTAGCCAAGCTCGAGAGCTACCTCGCCGACTGGCCGGGTGAAGGCGCCGACGCCAAGTGGCCGCCACCTCTTCCGACCGAACGTCCTACGCCCGGCGTGTACCGCGTCGAAAAAGACATTCCTCAAGGAAAGATCCTCATCGGACATCTCGTGCCGCAATGGACCGATTGGGAGAACCCCGATCGCGCGCCCATACAAGTCATGGAGCACATCCTCGGCAGCAGCGGGTTCACCTCGCGTATCATGAAGCGCGTGCGCTCGGATGAAGGGCTCGCCTATTCCGCGGGCGCTCGATTCGGCTTCGATGCCATCGAGCCCGGCGTGTTCAGGATCTCTTTTCAGTCGAAAAGCCCCACCGTCGCGCTCGCCGCGAAGATCGCGCTCGAAGAAGTCCGGCGCATGCAGAGTGAGCTCGTTAGCGACGACGAGCTTTCGGTCGCGAAGAACTCTCTCGCGGACACTTTCCCGAGGCGATTCGAATCCGCCGGCCAACGGGTCAACATTTTCGCGACCGACGCGTATCTCGATCGTTCCCACACTTATTGGCAGAAATGGCGCGACCAGATCCGCGCCGTCACCGCGGAGGATGTTTTGCGAGTGGCGGAGAAGTACTTGAAGCCCGACGAAGTCGTCTTTCTCATCGTGGGCAAGTGGGACGAGATCGCGCCGGGCGATCCGGACGACCGCGCCACGATGGCGGAGTTCTTCGGCGGCGAAGTCACGCATATTCCGCTTCGCGACCCGATGACGCTGAAGTAGCTCGAGAGAATCACGCATGTCCCGCATCGTTCTCGAAGTCTTCTCCGACTACGTCTGACCCTGGTGCTACCTCAGTACCGTGCGTATTGACCGCATCGCCGAAACCTACGACGTCGACGTCGAGTTCACGCAGTTTCCGCTTCACCCGGAGACTCCTGAGGAGGGGTCGACGCTCGAGGAGCTCTTCGCCGGCCGCAACTTCGACCTCGAGGCCGCTCACACGCGCCTCGCCGGGCTCATGAAGGCCGAAGGACTCCCTTACGGCACACGAACCCACACCTATAACAGCAGGCTCGCCCAAGAGCTGGCTAAGTGGGCGGAGGCGCAGCCGGACGGCGCCTCTATCCACGACGCACTTTTCAAAGCTTACTTCGTCGACGGCATCAACGTGGCGAACACGGACCGCTTGGTCGAGATCGCGGCATCGCTAGGGCTCTCGCCGGAAGATGCGCGCGAGGTGATCGCAGAGCGACGCATGAAGAGCGATGTCGACCGCGATTGGGCGCGCGCGGCCGAGCTCGGCGTGACCGGCGTTCCGACATTCCTCGTGGGCGACCGGGGCGTCGTGGGAACCCAGCCCTACGAAGCACTGGAACAGCTCGTCACCGAGGCGGGCGCCGAGCGGCGCGGCGGTCAAGAAAGTTCGCGATAGCGCGGCGCGCGGGAAGCGTGTGACGCCTACTTCTTGTGGGCGATGGCGTCGATTTCCACTCGCAGGCCCTTCATCGGAAGCGCTCCGGCCTGCACGGTCGTACGTGCCGGTTTGTGCCCATCCATCATGCGCTCGTAGACGGCGTTCATCTTCGAAAACTCATCGATATCGGCGAGGAACACGCCGCAGCGTAGAATGTGTTTCAGGTCGGAGCCGGCCGCGATCAGGATGGTCTCGAGGTTCTTGAACACTTGCTCCGTCTGAGACGTCACGTCGGGCCCCGCGAGCTCGCCGGTCTTGGGGTCGACAGCGCCCTGGCCCGAAACGAAGATGAGGTCTCCGAGGGTGACGCCCGGGGAATAAGGTCCGAGAGGGCTCGGAAGGTCCTCGCTCGTCACGAAGGTGTGCTTTTTGTCACTCATGAGGAATCTCTCTTTCTGCGGCAATAGACGCGGCGCTTCAATAGGCTGTTCTCCGGATCGGGCTCGAGCGCGTAGGGTCAAGATATTCATGCGGCTTCCCGATGGTAGAAACGGAGCAACCCGCCAAGCCGTTCACGGCACTGAATCGCGCCCTCTAGACCGTTAGTCTGAGCGATCGCGGGCTCGGGGAACAATAAGAGATTGTCCTTGCCTTGATGATTCCTCTCGTGGTGATGATGGGCGACGTACTCCTTCAGCGCGTGACGCAGCGAGTTCTCCCCGAACAAGATGAGCTTCGAGAGACATTCCTCTTTGACCGATCTCACCCAGCGCTCCGCGAACGCATTCAAATCCGGGCTCCGCGCGCGGGCAGCCTGATAGGCGTCACGCCAACGCCCTCAATGGTGTCCCGGAACGACTCGCAGAACTTGGAGTCCCGGTCGTGGATGAGATATCGGCTCGAGGAGAGAAAACCGACATCGGCCATGGTCACGTTGCGGGCCACTTGAATCATCCACGGTTCGTTCGGATGCGGCGTGATGCCGGCGATGTGGACGCGCCGGGTCGCGAGGTGCATGAAGAACAGAACGTAGTACGTCACCAGCCCACCCTGAGTCCACACCTCCGCGGTGAAGAAGTCCGTCGCTGCAAGGACGTCCATATGCGAGCGAAGGAACTCCGTCCAGGTGGTGGCCTTCTGTCGCTCAGGGGCAGGCGGTATGCCGTGACGTCTCAGAATGTTGCCGACGGTTTGGTCACTCACCTCATGCCCGAGGTTGGCTAACGCCCCGGCAATCCGGTCGTAACCCCAGGACTTGTTCTCCTGGGCAAGACGCACCACCAGCTCTTCGATGTCAGCGCCGACACGCGGCCGCCCTGGGCATTGACGGTTCTTAGAGCCGTCGAACTTCTTCGCCACAAGCCTCCGGTGCCAGCCCAGGATCGTCTCGGCTTCACAATATTCGCTACCACTTCGAGTGCCCGCTTGCCGAGACGCTTTCCGATTTCAGCCAATGTCCGCCGTTCGCCATCGGTCAAGCGCAAGCGACCCTTGATCTGATTCCGAAGAATCCGATTCTCGGCCACAAGATATTCGTTCCGCAGGAGAAGCTCCTCGTCCACGGCTGCTGAGATATAGGCCAGCATGGTCTTCCAGTCCATCGCGACTCCTTCCGAATGACTGGAATACCTATCCGACAGGAAGGGTCGATTCAACCGGTCCGCGGGTCCGCGGATCCTGCTGACCCGGTTGTCGTTCGAGTATCTTGACCCTACGAGCTATGACCAAGAAAAAGAAGAAGAAGAAGACAGAGAATTATCAATACAACGCCGCAGATTGGGATGAATCCAAATCAGTCTCGGTCAGGCCATCGCGGCCGCCCGCTGGAATTTCAACCAGTATCCGGCTTCCAAAGTCGATGGTGGGGCAGTTGCGCCGAGTAGCCCGTACCAAAGGAGATATCGGGTATCAAACGCTTCTGAAGATTTGGATCGCAGAGCGACTTGAGAAGGAGCTGAAGAAAACCGGGTGACGACTCTTCATTTAGTTGTGCTCCGCAAAAACGCAATCCGCCTTTGATTCTGCGGCTTTGAGCTGAAATTGTCGATGACGGCTTGGAGGTAGATTCGGATGTCGGTGGTCAATCGGATCACGGTTGCATCGATGTGCCAATACTGATCAGGGCGCGTGGCTCTGAGACCCTGCTTGGGCTTCGCCGGATGCACCCGCCTTCTTGGACGCTTCCAGCCGCGCTCGCGGATGACCTTGTACCAGGTGCTTGCCGACGCGAAGAGCTTGCCAAGGCGTTGTGCGTAAAGGGCTAGGTTCTGGACCGCGACGTGGCGATACGTCTCCGACTCGACAAAATCCCTCATCGTGGAGACTTCGTCGCGGGTGAGCTGGCCGTGAAAAGACTTCGGACAACTCGGTTGATCATCGAGCCCGCAGCCCTCCTCCTTGCGCCTCCACGCGTGATAACGCGCCGTCGAGACGCCTACGATTCTAAGTGCGGTGCCCAACGACACTACGCCGCTCGCCGACGTAATCGCCCGCAAAACTGCGGATTTGGTCACCCCATCAGGAACGCGATCGGCGTCGAATTTGCCTCCGCGGAGCCGCAACACTCGCACCAGTAACCCGATGATCGCCGCCTGCACCTTGGCTCGTTGTCTTAGACTGTCGACCTGCTCCAGCAGCTCGTAGACCGAAAGCCTAACGTCCACCGAAGCAACCATGGGCCGTATCTCGCCGCGCGCCCATGTGCGTCGCGTCGAAGCCGGAATGGCGACGTCGCGGAAGAGGTCCGCATTACCCGTCGCGGCGATGACGTCACGCAGCCGATGGTCGTAGCTCCGGCGAACTCGCTGGGTTCTCATCATGTCCAAGAATGGCAGGCAGCAATTCTCATGGCCAATCGACCGATCAGGGCTGTCGGTGAAGGTTCCTGTCGAACGTTCGCTCTCGATCCTCCACAATGATCGTGCGAGGAGCACTGCCGTTGACCGTGACATATTCGAATCCTTTTGAGAATTGCTTCGCGTCCAGATACTTCGCACCGGATGCGACGGTGGTCGGGTCGAAGACCACGAGGTCCGCGTCCGCTCCAATCTGAACGCGTCCTTTGTGCCTCATTGCAGGCACAAAATCCTCCAAGCGCTGCGCTGGCAGCAAGCTCATCTTGCGAATCGCATCCATGAGGCTAATCGCGCCTTTTTCTCTCACAAAATGCCCGAGAATGCGGGCGTTGGTCCCGCCGTTCGCGGGTGTTCGTAGCGGTCTCGCAGCGTTCCCGCATCCGAGGCCACTATCATGTCGGGGTCTTGAAGCACCTCCTCCGTGTTTATGTGCATAAGCACTCGGTCGTCGCCGGTCCCGTGGAGGAGTCGATTGAACTCATCCCTCGTCAAACGTGCGCCCGTTACTTTGGATTGAAGGTCGTCCGGCGTCACGCCCCAGCGTTGTTCCCAACCGGGCTCGAAGATCACTGAACGGATGCGATCATTGGATGCATCCCACGGGTACATTTCGGTGCTCGAATCGATTGGTAAACAGAGAAATGAAAGATTCACCGTGGGATGCTCGTGGAGCGATTTGCCGCCATACGCTCTCAAGTCGGATACTTCGTCGATGTAGCTCGCGAAGTTGTAGAAGCTCTCCGCGCGCATGAAGAACCCTTCGACGACCTTCGGCTGACGACAACCGGAGCGCCTGGGCTAGCGGGGAACGCTCGGCGAACGTCGCACGGTGATGGTCACGATTGCCGCCCTCGGGGTTGAACCCGCAGCACTCGGCGAGAGCTTCGAGAAATGTGGATTTACCGCTACCGTTCTCACCAACGAAAAAAGTGACCTTGCTCCGAAACGCTAAATCGATGCCGTGAGAGAACGCGTTGATGTTGAACGGATGCTGGGAGTGCATCTTTTCGGGAAGGCTCACGACTCGGTGGAGAAAAGGCGCGCCCGTTTTACGTAGCCGCGCCGCCCTCCCTCTCCTCATCCGCGTAACTATGCCACGCCCGCCAGGCGGTTGCTGCGGCGGCTCTTCGTTCGGGGTGGAACATCGCGTCCGCGTCGGTACGATACACTCTCGCGCGAAAGGAACCCGTACCGAGGCCCTATGGCCAGCGCCGCACGAGCCCCACCGCGTTGGTCGAGCTTCTCCCCGTCTTCGAGCATCAGCTGAAACATTGTCGCGTGAGGGACGGTGAGAGGCTCGTCGCCGTAACGGATGCAACCTTCGACCCGAACTACGCCGCCGCCTGCGTGGGCGCGGCGATGGCGCGGGCGCGGACGCGTTTCAAGTCCTGCTGTCGAGCCAAAAACCTTGGTCCGCAGAGACGCTTCGCGCGGTCTTTCAACCGGCTGACATCATCGTCTACGCGACGTCTCACATCCTGCACTACAGCGAAGCGATGCGCGAGGCGCTCGCGGACGGCAAGCGTGCTCTCATGACCGTCGTGCCACCGCATATCTTGGAGCGACGCATCGCCGACCCCGAGCTTACCGTGCGTACAAAAATCAGGGCGACGGCGTTCGAGCGGGCCCAAACGATCCTAATTCGGTCCTCGGCAGGGACCGATCTTTCCATGAGCGTCTCCGGGCGTCCGGGCGTCGCGTCCTACGGCGTTGCGGATGATCCCGGCCATCTCGATTTCTGGGGCGCTGGCTTTTTTCAAGTAGCGGTCCTCGAAGGCTCCATGGAAGGTCGTCTCGTACTCGACACGGGGGATCTCATTTTTCACTTTGGCCGCCACGTCGATCGCCCCGTCACGATTACGTTCCGGGATGGCCGAGCCACGCGTTTCGAAGGCGGCGTCGATGCTGAGTTGATAAGGATGTTCCTGCGCGCCGCCGAAGACCCTAACGCTTTCGTCGCGGGACACATTGCGTGCGGGACGGACCGGCGCGCCCAGTGGACTGCCGAGATTGCGCAATTCCCGGTAGCGGGAGGCGGCGGAGCGGACGCTGAAGCTTTTTACGGCAATGTCCAAGTCGAGATCGGGAGCAACGACGACGTGATGTTTCAGGGCAAGAACCGGATCTCGACAACGGCCGCTAGATCGGAGCCAGGCGTGAGGGCAAGGAGCCGCTCGAGCTTCTCGTGCAGCTCAGCACTGGCCGTAAACTGAATCTTGAAACGAGATGGGGATAGTGGCTCCACAACCGGGGGCTTTACGGGCGTCGGACGCGGCCCGGGCGCGGGCGACGTCGGAACATCAACTCCGCCTGGACGCAGTTCTGCCACCGGCGCCGGCTTGGGCGCCTCGCGTGGTACAGGAATCTTGCGTATCGTAGGCGGCACGTCCGGCTTCGGAGCAGCCTCGGCAACCAATTCCTCGATCTTCTTCTTGGTCTTGTGCGTCGCCCGCGCCAAGAGCGCATCGCGATTCTGCTTGTTGAGAACAGGCGCGAGCTTCGCGATGCCGCTCAAGTGAAGGCGACCGTCTTCCAACATCGGCAAAATCGCAGGGTGTTTGCGCGCGGCGCGCGCGACGGCAATACGCAAGTAAGCTTCGGCCTCCGACAGGTGCAGAATATCAGATCGATGGTGAGGCCTCGATGCGTGCGTACAACCGCCGCCGATCGACCTCGCCGATATGTGCAACCAGCTCGACCTCGAGGCGCCGCGACTCTTTCAAAATCTTCGACAACCGTTGAAGTAGAGCGTCGTCTGAAATCGAATCAAGATAGTAGTTATTATCCATACTTCTTTATAACACACATTTTTTTGACGTCGTGAGAACGCGAGTAGTGGGCGTTCGTGACGCGTGTTGACGTTGGTGGAGAATTCGAACACCGCCATGCGGGAGCGCGATCGCCATATTCGTGCAATCGAAAAACACGGCCGCCGTGAATGGTACAAGCTCTCAGGCTGCACGAAGCGAAGCATGGTGGAGAACGCGGTCTACCGTTACAAAGCGATCATCGGGTCCGAGATGCGGACTCGAACGTTGGCGAGGCAACGAGTTGAACACCGAATTGGGTGCGAGATACTCAACAAGATGGCTGCGCTCGGGATGCCCGATACGTACTGCGCCGGGTGACTCTACGACTGGCACAGGGAGGTCAGCGATTTGCTCCGGGCCGTGCAACAACGCCTGTCTGAGTTGCGAACCCCGAATCAGGCGTCGAAGGGTTCGAAGTGAGTCAGACCATTTTTGGAGCACGTAACATTAGTAAGTGGCGCTGCCGCCCTGAACTGTGCTTCAATGTCTAACGATTCTCGGTAGGCGGTTCACGTCATATCGCAGCTTTTGTGTAGATTCGTTGGGGCGGTTGGGCACAGGGCGGGGGTCGGGCCTCCGGGAAATGAGGAGAGTACATTGAAGAAAGCCAATCGTAGCGTGGCCCTATGTCGGATGGTTATTTTATTGGCCCTTTGGGGTCTAGCCACAGAAATCTCAGAAGCCGCTGAATGGTCACGCTTTCGAGGGCCGAACGGGTCGGGGGTATCGGATACGGTCGGCCTTCCCGTCGAGTTCGGGCCGGCAAACAACGTGATTTGGAAGACGCCTCTACCGCCTGGCCACTCCTCTCCGGTACTGACCGAAGATCGAATCTTCCTCACCGCCTTCGAGGGCGAGGTTCTCCTGACCTTTTGCCTCGACCGCAGGACCGGGGAAATCCTGTGGCGCCAGGCGGCTCCTCGCGGCCGTGCGGAAAAATTGGACGGACGGAATACACCTGCTTCTCCGACCCCGGTTACCGATGGTGAGAATGTCTACGTCTTCTTAGGAGACTTCGGGATGCTCTCCTATGACTCTGCCGGCAAGGAGCGCTGGAGGCTGCCGCTCGGACCCTTTGACAACGCATATGGTATGGCGGCCTCTCCGATCATCGTCGATGACAAGATCGTGCTGGTTTGCGACCAGTCCACCGGATCCTTCATGATCGCTGTGGGAAAGGATGACGGCCGGCTCGTCTGGAAAACCGATCGCGCGGAGTACAAAACCGGACACTCCACGCCGATTCTGTACCGTACCGACCTAGGCGCCGCACAGCTTCTCGTCCCCGGATCTTTTCGCCTGACCGCATATACCGTCGATACCGGCGAGCCCGTTTGGTGGGTGTCGGGACTGGCCTTCGAGATGAAAGCTACCCCGGTCCTCGGGGGAGATCTGGTTTTCATCAACGGGACCAGCGGCGCCCAGGCGATCGTCCCACCATTCGAGAAAGTGCTGCCTCTGTACGATGCGGACGGTGATGGGCGCTTCTCACGCGAAGAGGCGAAGGATGGAAGAGTCAAATGGTTTGGGTTGATGGACCTGAACGGGAGCGACGATCTCGATGCCAAGGAATGGGCATATTACCAGAGGGCCAGCGCGACACGGGGCGGAATGTATGCCTTTAGGCTCGGCGGCCGTGGCGATATGACCGAGGCCAGCTTTCGCTGGCATTACGGAAAGGCCATCCCCCAGCTTCCATCTTCGATCCTCTACAAGGGCGTTGTTCACATCTTGAGTGACAAAGGCATCGTGACATCGTTCGAGCCGACCACCGGAAAGGTCATTCACCAGGGTAGATTGGAGGGTGCGGTCGACAACTTCTACGCGGCTCCGGTGGCGGCGGACGACAAGATTTGGATGGTTAGCGAATCGGGAAAGGTAGTGGCGCTGAAGCCGGACGGGAGCCTCGAGATATTGGCGGTGAACGAGCTCGACGATTCGTGCTACGCCACACCCGCCATCGCGGACGGCCGAATCTACATTCGCACCGCGAGCGCTCTTTATAGTTTCGGGCTTGCGGCGGACGCTGGAAGGGATTAGAGAACGAGTTATCATGGTGGGACGGAGCTCCCAGACCGGTGGAGGCGAGCCTTTCAGAGTAAAATTCCGTCATTACCGTCGCCGTGCTGGCATTCGCCTCCGCGGGCGGTCCTCAGACGGCTCGCGCACCGGCCTACGAGTTGGTCGGGGAACTGCTCTCGGAGGACGGCGCCACGCGCAAGAACGCGGCAGACGAGCTGAGGCGCTTGCAGGACAAAACTCTCCTGGCCGCGCTTCACGACGTCGTGTCCTTTTTTCAGCGGGTGGACGAAAGGCGGGCCCGCGAGGTTGCCCGTCTCATGTAGGACATCGCGGGCGACAAAATCCGCGATACCAATTCCGGCTGGACCGAATGGATAGGACGACACGAAGCCATTGAGTCCAAGCCGGGCTACCTCGCCCTCGAAGGGGGCCATCTTCGACTTGGTACGATCCTGCGTTCACGAAATTCCTGAACCCCAGCGTTTCTTTCAGCATTCGGCCCGAAGAGATCGAATGGGGAGGTGTTACGAAAGACGGAATTCCAACGCTCGATTATCCGGAGACCGTTCCCGGCTGGCGGAAAAGCTCATCCTGCTGGGCAAAGACTTCGATTTCGCCTTCTGCACCCACCGCGCTCCACGGCTGGTCGCGGCAAGCGCACTATGCTGTGTTCCTTCTCCGCAAGCTGGTCGCGTTCTTCGACCGCCATTTGGGACCCGGACCTCGACCGAAAGGAGTCTCCAATGATTAAAGAAGGATGGTGTTTTTGGGGCGTGCTCGTTGCCGCCCTGTTCGCCGGGAGCCTCTGTTGGGGCGAGGCGGCCCAGGAGGGCGTCGAGCCCGGTCTGGAGTCGCTCTTTACCGAGGGAGCGTTGCTGGAGGATCGCAATGGAGATGGCGTCGTCGATTTCGTCAACGCCCGAATCCTTCTCGCCGATGGCGCGTCCGCGGCGGAGATCGCCGCCGGAGCCGACGTGGCGATGCGGTTCGGTTTCGAAACGATGGCAATGAACCTTCCCATCGAAGGAGAGAGCGCGACGGGTGCGTGGACGGTCTTGATCGGCCGCGACGCTGTTGAAGAAGCCGGACTGTCCTTCCGCGAGGTGGGACTCGAAGGGTTGGTGCCGGGCGAAGGACGTGTCGCCGTCATCGTTGAGGAGGACCGCCGGTGGCTGGTGCTGGCGGGTGCCGATGAAGCGGGAACGCGGGCGGCGGCCGAGGTCTTCGCCGGACGTCTTCCGGAGCTCGCGCCGCCTTCGGAGCCCACTCTTGAGACGGTCATCGAAGACGTGCGAGCGCTGCTGGCCCGGCACGACGTTTCGGTGCGAGGCGCCCGGGTGGCCGCCCTTCATGTGCAATCGGGCGAGAAGATCTTGAAGCGGCTCGTGGTGGAGTCGCATCTCGACTCCGGTTCAGATGTCGGCCGTGCAAGCTCGGCTCTGCAATCGGAGCCGGAGGCGCTCGGCTATCCAGGGGTAGGCCAACTTCGCGTTCGGCTCACCGCCCCGGGCGCTCGTGGGCGTGACGTCGATATTGCCCAACGTCGGATATTGCCTGCACCGGGGCCTCTGGCTCGGCGGCCGGGCTCGGGCGCCAAAGCCACCCTCGACCTGTCCAGCTTTTTCACGCCGGACGGGCTTCTCGGCGACGCCAACGACGATCGGATTCCGGACCGCATCGACGCGCTGCTGGTTCCTTCGGGCGACGGTGTGCGCGGCACCGTCGATCTGGCGGGCCGCCTCGGGCTCGAGTCGACGGGTATCAGCATTCCGGCGGCGCGTCGCGCGGAGGCCATCACCGAGCCGGAAGAGGAGCCTGCGCTCGTTCTCATTGGTCAGGACCACCCGTTGGTGAGGGAGCTCACGGACCGGAACAAGGTCGTCTTGCCACCGCTCGCGGCCGGCGAAGGTTGGATTCAAGTGATTCCGAAAGCGTTCGGTGACAAGAGCGCGGTCGTGATCACCGGCGGCGACGCGCCGAGTGTCGAGCGCGCGTTGCGACAAGTGTCGGAGCGGTTCCCGAACATCTGGTCCCGGGGCAAGGATCGCACGACGCTCGACGGCATCGAAGACGATGTGTGGGGCTTTCTCTCGGGCCGCTCGCCGGCGGGACAGGCGGCGACGGCCCTCTACAAGCTCGAGCAGCTGGCGAAGGAGCTGGCCTACAAAGAGCTGGCCTCGGCAGAAGTGGCGGTCTATGTGGAAAAGGCGGAGGAGGGTCTCGAATCATCGGTTCGGGAACGGGCGGAGCAAGTCCTCTCTGCCGACACCCTGAAGGTGACGGTGGAAGATCTCGACATCCAGAACGCGCGGACTCTGATCGACGAGGATATCGAGATCACCTCCGAGGTGGACGACTTCTGGGACTTGTTTCGCTCGCGGGTTCTTCCCGGTGTGAGAAGGAACCGGCCGGTCGTCATCGAGGCCCGGCTGAGCGAGCCTCCGGAGATCCGCGCATCGATCGAAGAGCAAGCTCGGGCGGAGCTCCTCGAGGCGGGAGCGGCGGTGTCCGGCACGTCGGTCACGGTGCTCTCCGCCTACAAGCAGGGCTTCAGCTGGCTCTACGACGTAGTGCGCCCGGCTCTCGCGAACAAACCGGTCGAGCGCTTGACGATCCGCTTTGCCGAGCACGGTCCGCCCGAAGAGTGGCCCTACCAGACCATGTACGCCCCCTCGCGATGGCTGCTGGAGATATACCCCATCGACGAGATTCTCGCTCGCGAGACGAATCTGGAGCTCGAGCAGATTGATTTCGAGCAGATGCCGATCGGCTCGCCGACGTACGAGGTGGTGGCTACGGGAACAGACGGCAGCGAGCTCTACCGCGGGAGCTTCGAGCCCAAGTGGGTCTTGCGGTCGTACTTCGATGTCTTTCCGGACTACGAGAAAGTGCGGGTGACGACCGGCTGGCTCACCGCGGCGGTGGCGGGGGAGAGGGTTCTGAATCAGCGGATCGTCACCGATCCCGAGCGGTTCTGGGATCACTTCCAGTCGCAGACACTGACGGCTATCTACCACAACGTGATGACCGTCCACAAGGGAAAGCCACGGCCCGAGGACGCACCTTTCTTCGGGGAGCTCACGGTCGATCTAACGCTCAGCGAGCCCGATTACTCGCTCGGCGTCGACAAGGAGCACATCAGCCCCATGGAGTCCTTGCACGAAGAAATCTTCTTCGGCGTGGGGCACTTTTTCGATCTCCTGGGCCGCTTCACTCGTGGCACCTTTCGAGCGACGAGCTTCGGCTCGCTGAGCTACCGGGGTCGGGTCGTTCCCATCATGCGTCCCAAGAGCGATGGCAAGCCCGGCTGGGCGAAGATTACGTTGACGGGCTTTGGCTCTCCTCGTCCCGGGGTGGTGATCGACTATCGGGAGCGCAACGGGCGAGAAGGCCACGCTCGCCTCGACATTCCCAAGGTGGCTTTGGAGCGTCCCCAGGCCCTCGCGGCCCGGGTCCGCGACGGTCAAAACGGAATCGAGCGGCTCGATCTCCGGCTCAAAGTCGACTCCGAGACCGACCAGCGCAAAGAGCTCGTCCGAACCTCCAAATCAGGTCCGTTCTGGGTCGACCGGGAGTTCATGTCGGCCCAGCAAGTGCTGGCCGTTGTCGTCAACCTGGAGCGACTTCGTGCACGAGGGCTCTATCGCGACGCGCTGGCGTATCACGACCTCGGCCAACTGCGGATCGCCGCCGGCTGGGAGCACGACATCCATCCGGACTCCCAGCAGGTCGCGGAGCTCGATCCCAACGGCTCCGCGCCGGCGTTTCCCGACATCAACGAGCTCCTTCCGGCCGGCGATCGCCGCGCGGGGGAGCCTCTCGTCCAGTGGGACACGCCCATTCCTCCCGAAGAGGCGGACGCCATTCTGGCCACGATGTCCACGTTCGACGAAGCCACCGCTTACTGGGTGGGCCGGAGCTATCTCGGTCAGGACATCTGGGCCATGGACCTGATGCCTCTCATCGAAGCGACGCACTGGTCTCATGCGAAGGCAACCACTTTCAAGCCCACGGTGGTCTATTCCGCACGTCAGCACGCGAACGAGGTCTCGTCCACGTCTCACGTTCTCAAGCTCGCCGAGCTTCTGCTGACGGATGAGACGTTTCGCAAGAAACTCGACCGGGTCAACGTGGTCATTCATCCCATGACCAATCCCGACGGTGCCCGGCTTGCCTACGAGCTTTTTCGAATTACCCCGAACTACATGCTGCATGCCGGTCGACCCGGCGCTCTGGGCGCCGACGTCATCACCTCCGCCTGGGACGACGACACGCGGATCTATCCGGAGTCTCGCGTGCGCCCCGATCTCTGGCGCACGTGGCTACCCGATATCTTCCTCAATCCGCACGGCATGCCCGACCACGAGTGGGTCCAGCTCTTTTCGGAATACGTCGCCTGGGTGGGCAATCGCGTCATCGAGCCGTTACGCGCCACACACTGGATCAACAGGGGCTGGTTCATGGCGAGGTACGAATACATCGACGACCCCAGCTACCCCCGGCACAAGCAGGCCGCATTGGACCTTCAGAAGAGGATAACCGACTCCATCAACGCGGACCCGGAGATTCGGGCTCTCAACGAGCGCACCTTTGCCCGCTTTCGGCGCTACGGCATCCAATTCGACCCCGATAGCTTCAAGGACGGGCGCGTGAACGATGTCATCCTCCAGCCCGACCACAAAGGCGTGAAACCCGATCCGAGGGCGGACGACTTCATGGCACGAAACCCCAGGGTCACGATCTGGACCGGGGTTGCCGAGGCGCCCGACGAGACCGTGTCCGGCGACTGGATGAAGCGGATAGCCAACGCGGGCCTTCAGTGGGACAAGGCGATACTGCAGTACCTGGTGGACGGAAACCATGTCGTCGAGCGAGAGACGGAGGCCTTTTTCGGAGGCATTCGCCGAAGCATGTATCGTCCGCGCCCGCCGAAATCGAAGGCAAAGACGGCGGCGCCAACATCCGGAAATTTCTAGCAAAGCTCGGGCGCTCGACGGCGGTGAAGGGTTTACCTCGATCCGAAAGAAACCTCGGGGTTGTACCATCCGATGGGTGTCAGTTCTTCGACCGCCTATCGGAACTCGGACCTCGACCGAAAGGAGTCTCCAATGATTAAAGAAGGATGGTGTTTTTGGGGCGTGCTCGTTGCCGCCCTGTTCGCCGGGAGCCTCTGTTGGGGCGAGGCGGCCCAGGAGGGCGTCGAGCCCGGTCTGGAGTCGCTCTTTACCGAGGGAGCGTTGCTGGAGGATCGCAATGGAGATGGCGTCGTCGATTTCGTCAACGCCCGAATCCTTCTCGCCGATGGCGCGTCCGCGGCGGAGATCGCCGCCGGAGCCGACGTGGCGATGCGGTTCGGTTTCGAAACGATGGCAATGAACCTTCCCATCGAAGGGGAGAGCGCGACGGGTGCGTGGACGGTCTTGATCGGCCGCGACGCTGTTGAAGAAGCCGGACTGTCCTTCCGCGAGGTGGGACTCGAAGGGTTGGTGCCGGGCGAAGGACGTGTCGCCGTCATCGTCGAAGAGGACCGCCGGTGGCTGGTGCTGGCGGGTGCCGATGAAGCGGGAACGCGGGCGGCGGCCGAGGTCTTCGCCGGACGTCTTCCGGAGCTCGCGCCGCCTTCGGAGCCCACTCTTGAGACGGTCATCGAAGACGTGCGAGCGCTGCTGGCCCGGCACGACGTTTCGGTGCGAGGCGCCCGGGTGGCCGCCCTTCATGTGCAATCGGGCGAAAAGATCTTGAAGCGGCTCGTGGTGGAGGCGCATCTCGACTCCGGTTCAGATGTCGGCCGTGCACGCTCGGCCCTGCAATCGGAGCGGGAGGCTTTGAGCTATCCCGGCTTGAGCCTTCTTCGCGTTCGGCTCGCTGCCCCGGGAGCTCGTGGGCGTGACGTCGATATTGCTCAACGTCGGATATTGCCTGCACCGGGGCCTCTGGCTCGGCGGCCGGGCTCGGGCGCCAAAGCAACCCTCGACCTGTCCAGCTTTTTCACGCCGGACGGGCTTCTCGGCGACGCCAACGACGATCGGATTCCGGACCGCATCGACGCGCTGCTGGTTCCTTCGGGCGACGGTGTGCGCGGCACCGTCGATCTGGCGGGCCGCCTCGGGCTCGAGTCGACGGGCATCAGCATTCCGGTAGCTCTTCGCGCGGGGGCCATCACCGAGCCGGGAGACGAGCCCGCGCTCGTTCTCATTGGCCAGGACCACCCGTTGGTGAGGGAGCTCACGGACCGGAACAAGGTCGTCTTGCCGCCGCTCGCCGCCGGCGAAGGTTGGATTCAAGTGATTCCGAAAGCGTTCGGTGATAAGAGCGCGGTTGTGATCACCGGTGGCGACGCGCCGGGTGTCGAGCGCGCGCTGCGGCAAGTGTCGGAGCGGTTCCCGAACGTCTGGTCCCGAGGTAAAGATCGCACCACGCTCGACAACATCGAGGATGGTGTGTGGAGCTTTCTCTCGGGCCGCTCGCCGGCGGGACAGGCGGCCAGTGCTCTCTACAAGCTCGAACGGCTGGCGGCGACGGAGCTGGCGGACAAGGAGCTCGCGTCGGCCGAGGTGACAGTCTATGTCGAGAAGGCGGCGGACGGGCTCGTAGACCTTGTCCGTCAGGACGCGCAGACATTGCTTTCGACCGAAACGGTCGTGGTGACGGTTGAGGGTCTGGACATCCAGGAAGCGCGGGTTCTGATCGACGAGGAGATCGAGATTGCTTCCGAAGTGGACGCCTTCTGGGATTTGTTTCGCTCGCGGGTGCTACCCCGTGTAAGAAGAAACCAGACGGTGGTGATCGAGGCCCGGCTGAGCGAGCCTCCGGAGATCCGTGCATCGATCGAAGAGCAGGCTCGTGACGAGCTTCTCGAGGCGGGAGCGGCCAACTCCGGCACGTCGGTCGCGGTGCTCTCCGCGTATAAACAAGGCTTCAGCTGGCTCTACGACGTGGTGCGCCCGGCTCTCACGGCCAAGCCGGTGGAGCGGCTGACGATCCGCTTTGCCGAGCACGGCCCACCGGAAGAATGGCCCCATCAGACCATGTACGCGCCTACCCGATGGCTGGCCGAGCTGTATCCGATCGACGAGATTCTCGCGCGCGAGATGAACCTGGGGCTCGAGCAGATCGCTTTCGAGAAGATGCCCCTCGGCTCGCCGACGTACGAGGTGGTGGCAACCGGGGCGGACGGCAGCGAGCTGTACCGCGAGACCTTCGACCCCAAGTGGGTTTTGCGATCCTACTTCGACGTCTTTCCCAATTACGAAAAAGTACGCGTGACGACCGGCTGGCTCACCGCTTCCGTCGCCGGGGAGAGAGTGCTGAACCAGCGGATCCTCACGGACCCCGAGCGATTCTGGGATCACTTCCAGTCGCAGACGCTGATCGCACTATACGAGTACGTGATGACGCTCCACGAAGGGAAGCCTCGACCGACGGACGCACCTTTCTTCGGGGAGCTCACTGTCGATCTCACACTCAGCGAGCCCGATTACTCACTCGGCCTGGACAAGGAACAGATCACCCCGATGGAGTCCCTGCACGAAGAAGTCTATTTCAGCGTACAACACTTCTTCGACCTCCTCGGCCGCCTCACCCGTGGCACCTTTCGATCCACCAGCTTCGGCTCGCTGAGCTACCCCGGCCGGGTCGTTCCCATCATGCGACCAAAAAGCGACGGCAAGCCCGGCCGGGCCAAGATCACCTTGACCGGCTTTGGCTCCCCCCGTCCAGCGGTTGTGATCGACTACCGCGAGCGCAACGAGCGCAACGGACGGAAAGGTCGCGCTCGCCTCGACGTTCCCAAGGTTGCTTTGGAGCGTCCCCAGGCTCTGGCGGCCTGGGTCCGCGACGGCCAAAACGGGATCGAGACGCTCGATCTCCGGGTCAAAGTCGACTCCGAGACCGACCGCCGGGACGAGCTGAACCGAAGCTCCAGAGAAGGCCCGTACCGGATCGACCGGGCGTACATGTCGGCCGCACAAGTACTCGCCATGGTCCGCAACCTGGAGCGACTGCGCGCCCGAGGTCTTTATCGGGAGGAGCTCGCCTACCACGATCTCGGCCGACTGCGGATCGCCGCCGGGTGGGAGCACGACATCCATCCCGACTCCCAGCGGCTCGCCGAGCTCGCGCCCAACGGCACGCCACCTCCGTTCCCCGATATCAACGACCTCCTTCCGGCCGGCTATCGTTATGCGGCGGGTGAGCCTCTCGTCCAATGGGATACGCCCATTCCGCCGAAAGAGGCCTACGAGATTCTGGCCAGAATGTCCACGTTCGACGAAGCCAGCGTCTATTGGATGGGCCGAAGCTACCTCGGACAGGACATCTGGGCCATGGACCTGATGCCTCCCGTCGAGACCACACACTGGTCGCATGCCAAGGCCACGACGTTGAAGCCCACGGTCCTCTATTCCGCCCGCGAGCACGGCAACGAAGTGTCCTCCACGTCTCACGTGCTCAAGCTCGCCGAGCTCCTGCTGACGGAGGAGACGTATCGCAAGAAGCTCGACCAGGTCAATGTGGTCATGCATCCCATCACTAATCCCGACGGCGCCCAGATCGCTTATGAGCTCTTTCAGATCACACCCAACTACATGCTGCATGCCGGCCGTCCAGGCGCTCTCGGAGCGGGGGTGACGGCTTCCGCTTGGGATGACTACGGGAGGATTTACCCCGAGTCGCGGGTCCGCCCGGATCTGTGGCGCACGTGGCTCCCCGATCTCTTCCTCAATCCGCACGGCATGCCCGACCACGAGTGGGTCCAGCTCTTCTCCGAATACGTTGCCTGGGTGGGCAATCGCGTTGTCGAGCCGATGCGCTCCCATCATTGGATGCCGAGGGGATGGTACCTGGGGAGCTTCGAATATCTCGACGACCCCCGATACCCGCGGCACAAGAAAGCGGCGATGGACATCCAGAAGATCATGACCGACTACATCAACGCCGACCCCGACGTCCGCGCTCTCAACCAGCGCTCCTTTGCGCGCTATCGACGCTACGGCATCCGATTCGACCCGAATAGCTTCAAGGACGGGCGTGTGAACGATGTTCTTCTTTACCCAAACTTCAAAGGCTCGAAGGCGGACCCGCGATCGAACGACTTCATGGAGCGAAACCCCAAGGTCACGATCTGGACCGGCGTTGCCGAGGCGCCCGACGAGACCGCACACGGCGACTGGATGAAGCTGGTAGCGACGGCGGGCCTGCAGTGGGACAAGGCGATGTTGCAGTACCTCGTGGACGGAAACCACGTCGTCGAGCGAAAAACGGAGGCCTTTTTCGGCGGTATTCACCGAAGTATCCATCGTCCGCGCCCGCCCAAATCCGGAGCAAAGGAAGCTCCACCGAGTCCCGAAAACTCGCGGCCCGAGTTTTGATGAGAACGTCGTCACCAGTTAGCCTGTAACTCGCCAGAAGTGAGGATTTTGTTCGCATTTTGATTGCAGAGCAAGAAAATCTCATCGCAGAGGCGCAGAGTGCGCGGAGAAGAAAAGGTATCCCTAGCCTCAGATTCAACGAGATCCCGGATTTTCCTCTGCGTCCCCTGCGCCTCTGCGGTTCAAACGCTTTCAGGTTTACCTGGCTAGAGTTAGATGTTAGACTGAAGTTCCCTGCTTCAAACCCCTGTTAATTGATGTAAATGCCCTGTTTACGCAGGACATATGATTAATTTGGTTTCGCCATATGTTCCCATGTAACTAGGCTGTAACTCTCTTTGTCATGGCTTTATTAATTGCTTTCATGGCCAGAATAGCGTATATATGTTCCCATGTACATCGAGACCGTGCGCAATCGAAACTCTCCGCCCGCAATCCTCTTACGCGAGGGCTGGCGGGAAGGGAAGAAGGTCCGAAAGCGTACCCTCGCCAACCTTTCACACCTGCCCAAAAATATCATCGAGCTCATACGCCGCGCTCTCAAAGGTGAGGCCTTCGTCGCTGTCAGCGAAGCATTTGAGGTCATCAAGTCCTCGCTTCACGGCCACGTCAACGCCTGTCGTACGACGATGAGACGCCTTCGTTTCGACAAATTGCTCGCTTCGAAGCCATGCCGTGAGCGCAACCTGGTCGAGGCGATGGTTGCCGCACGCATCCTCGAACCTGACAGCAAACTCGCGACGACACGGTGGTGGCACACCACCACACTGCCCGAAAGCCTCGGTGTGGCCGATGCCAACGAGGATGATCTCTATGCCGCCATGGATTGGTTGCTCGAGCGGCAAGAACGTATCGAGAAAAAACTGGCTGGACGACACCTCAAAAAAGGAGGCTTGGTGCTCTACGATCTCAGCTCCAGCTACTTTGAGGGTGTCACCTGCCCTCTGGCCGCCATGGGATATAGCCGTGATGGCAAAAGAGACAGACTGCAAGTCAACTACGGTCTAGTCACTGACGAGCGGGGTTGCCCGGTCGCCGTGTCGGTCTTTGCGGGCAATGAGTCGGATAGCACGACGTTGATGCCCCAAGTCGAGATGGTGAGAAACAGGTTTGGCATCAAGACCCTAGTGCTCGTCGGTGACCGAGGCATGATTTCTCAGAAGCGGATCGACGATGACCTCCGCAACCTCGAAGGGGTCGATTGGATCACAGCGCTCAAAAGCGCATCTATTCGTAAGCTCATCGATGGAGGTCAACTGCAACTCGGCCTTTTTGACGAGCGTAATCTGTTTGAATTGACTCATCCAGATTTTGCTGGCGAACGACTCTTTGCGTGCCGGAACACCGAATTGGCAAAACTGCGCGTCCACAAACGTCAGTCCCTTCTGCAGGCGACTGCGAGAGAGCTTGCAAGAATTCAAACCATGGTGCAGCGCGCTAGGCTCAGAGGCAAGGACAAGATTGGCGCCCGCGTGCGCAAGGTCGTCACCAAGACGCTCGCCAAGTATTTTGTGCTCGACATTCGCGATGACGACTTTACCTTCCAGATTCCCAACAAAGAGGTGGCGGCCAAAGCGGCGCTCGATAGTATCTACAAGAGGCTCACGAAGCTTCGCTCAAATGTTGAACTCGGCAATCTCAAAGGTAAGGACAAGATCCGTGCGCGCGTACACAAGCTCATCACCAAGAAGATCGCCAAACATTTCGATCTCGATATTCGCGACGATGAGTTTCGCTTCCGAATCGTCGAGCAAGAGCCCGCAGCAGAAGCAGTGCTCAACGATATTTGCAAGAGACTGGAGAGCATTCGCTCGGACGTCAAGCTCGGCAAACATGGAGGCAAGGACAACATTGGTGTGCGTGTAGGCAAGGTCATCAACAAGTACAAGGTGGCCAAGCATTTCGTGCTGCAGATCCGCGACGATGGGTTTGACTTCCACATCGACGAACACAAGGTGGCTTCCGAGGCAACGCTCGATGGCATCTATGTCATCCGGACCAGCGTGCCCGAACAGCGCCTATCACCCGACGACACCGTCCGCTGCTACAAGAGTCTGAGTCAAGTCGAACGGGCATTTCGTTCTATCAAGACCATCGACCTCAAGGTGCGTCCGATTCGCCACCGCCTCGAGACACGGGTACGCGCCCACATCTTCTTGTGCATGCTCGCCTACTACGTCGAGTGGCACATGCGTGAAGCATGGCGTCCATTGCTCTTCTGCGACGAGGACCAAGAAGCCAAGAAAACGCGGGACCCGCTTGCTCCCGCTAAGCGCTCCGAGGCTGCCCTGCGAAAGATACGCTCCAAGAAACTCGACGACGGCACCGAGGCCCACAGCTTTCAAACTCTACTCAAGGCACTCAGCACCATCGTGCGTAACATCTGCCCGCGCTCCAGGTGACAATCCCGACGCTCCCACATTCCAGGTCGTCACGACACCCGACCCTAAGCAGCAACGCGCCTACGACCTTCTCGAAACTATCATCCTGTAGCCAGAACCGGGCACTCAATTCTGAGCTATCTACTTGAATCTGTTCAGGTTTTTGTCTTTTCGGCCGGGGAACTTCAGGTTAACGAACGAGCTCCTCACCTTCCTCGCGCGGGATCCCCTCGATGTCGCACGCCCACCGCCCGATATAGAGAGCAATGCGGCCCGAGCGCGGGTGCTTGCGGGCGAGCGGGTGGTGTGCGTCGGGGCGACCGCGCTTCTGCTCCTCGGTGAGCGGCGGTAGATGTGGATAGTGGACTTGGTGCAGTGAGATACGGCTGAATCTCGCGCGTTTCCCCCCGCTTCACCTCACTGGGAATGGCATCGTAGGTAGCATACAGATCCGAGAATAGCGTATCGCCCCCTTCCGGCGGACTTTTCAGTGCGTAGAGGAACGAGCCGGCGTTCGGGATAGCCTTGTCCTCGCCGTCGGTGTGGAAGCCCATGCCGGCGCCACGCAGGCCGAGCGAGCGCCCCTGCGTCATGGCGTTCGAGACGACGAAGATTTCGGGGTGACCTTCCAATTTGTATTCGAGGGGTTCCATGATGTGGGGCTTGCCGAGCCGGCCCGTGAACTCTATGTGTTGCTCTGGAGACATCGCCAGATTGCGGAACACCAGAATAGAATGCCGATACCATGCAGCCTCGAGCCCGGAACGTCTCATCGTCGACCTCGAGACGACTCCGAGCACCTCGCCGACGAAGTCACCTTTAATCGGTCTGATTTCGAACGCCATTGCGCACCTCCGCATGTAGGACGGGGCGTGCAGAGATGATAGGTCCTCCACCGAAGATGAATCAATGAAAACGTTTCACCATAGTCTGTTTCTTTGGCGTCGCTTCCCCGCGTGGTGAGACTTAGAAAGCGTTGCCCGAAACCGGTAGGGCCACGGAGCAGAACAAGTATTATGCCGGGTGAAAGCCGCCGAGAACGGTTACAGACGAAGGCACCCGGGGCGGCCCCACTGGCCCCAGCTGACGTTTCTCATTGGCAAGGGCTGCTCGTCGCCGAGCCACGACTTCCGTATGCCGGGCTCGACAGTTCTACTTATGGGCCCAGAAGCGTAATCAATTGGACTCGCTCGTCAGCGCGATTTAGGTTAACACCTGTTGTGGCAAAGGTGCCCAAAGAAAGAGCCTCCCGCCCCTGAGGATGGTTGCTTTCCGCTCGCTAATCGGAGTCGCCGTCGCCATCGATCTGCGATCTCCTTTCTTTCTTTCTTTCTTTCTTTCTTTCGTTAGGGTTAGGTGCCACATGATAACAATATCGAAACACATGAGTCATGCCATCCTTCTGGCAGGCCTTTTGTCGGCTCTGTCTTGGGCACAGCCGGAGAAGCGCCCGATGACACTCGTCGATCTCCTGGAAGTTCCAAGCTTGAGCGACCCTCAGCTTTCTCTCGACGGCCGTCACTTGCTCTTCGTTCTGGCCGAGCCCGATTGGGAGATCAACGGGCGGGTGAGACACATCTGGCGTGCCGATCTGAAGGGCGGCGCTTCTACCCAGATGACGAACGGATCCGGCGGTGAGTGGAGCCCGCGTTGGTCGCCCGACGGAAAGTCCATCGCTTTTCTGGCGCAGCGCGGCCCATCCCGGTCCCCTCAGATCTACCTGATGAACACTGGAGGGGGCGAGGCCCGGCAGCTAAGTAACCATGTGGCGTCACGTCCGGTCGAAGACGCTCACTTTCCGCCTCTGTCCGAAATCCGCTGGTCGCCGGATGGCGACTGGATCTACTTCGCGGCCTTCGATCCTCCCTCGCCGGAAGAGGAGCAGCGAGAGAAGAGCAAAGATGACGTCTACGCCTTCAACGAGAACTACGAGCAGAGACATCTTTGGAAGATCTCACCTGCCGACGGCGTCGAGCACCGCATCACCGAAGGGGACTTCTCGGTTCTGAGCTACGCCCTCGCCCGCGACGGAGAGAAGGTCGTTCTCCATCAGGCGCCCAACCCGCGTCACGACTACGGCAACCGCGGCGAGGTTTGGGTGATGAACGCCGACGGAACCGAGCCTGTCCAGCTCACCCGCAACAACGTTCCCGAAGCACCGAATTGTTGCGGAGGAAGCGGGGCGAGACTTTCTCCCGACAACCGACGGGTTCTCTTCTTGGCGAAGTCGAACGAGAAGTTCGAGTTCCAGTACAAGGCGAGCATCTTTGTGGTGCCGGCGAGCGGCGGCGCGGCTGAGCTCCTGCTCCCCGACCTCCCCTATGAGGTGAAACAAGCGAGCTGGTCCATGGAGGGAGACGCGATCTATTTCGTGGCAAACATGGGGGTTCACAGCGAGCTGTTCCGGCTCGAGCTCTCAACTCAAAAGGTCCACCAGCTCACCGACGCAAAGCACAGGGTTCACAACTGGAACTACCAGCCATCGGCCGACCTCCACGTCTTTGCCATCGACCAGCCCGGGAATCCCGGAGACTTCTGGGTGCTTCCCGCCCTCGGGGCAGGAACTCCTACTCGGGTAACGAAGCGCTTTGACTATCTGACACAGGACTTCGAGCTACCTCGCCAGGAGATGACCGCGTGGAAGGGCGTCGACGGAGTACGCATTGAGGGGATGCTTCACTATCCGCTGAATTACGAGGCCGGAAAGAGATATCCCTTTGTCATGCAGCTCCATGGCGGCATGGGCAGCTCGAACCAGTACGGTTTCGGTGGATGGCGCGATTTTATTGCGATGTTGGCGGCCCAGGGCTACGCGGTCCTGGAGCCGAACTATCGAGGCAGTGGTGGTTACGGTAGCGAGTTCGAGCGCGACATCATGGGGCACTTCTTCAACAACTCACATCTCGACATCATGGCTGGCGCCGACCATGTGATCGAGATGGGAATCGCCGACAGCGATCGAATGGTGGTGATGGGCTGGAGCAGTGGCGGGTACCTCACCAACAAAATCATCACCTTCACGGACCGTTTCAAGGCGGCTTCCTCCGGGGCGAGCGCCGTCAACTGGATCTCCTTTTACTCACAGAGCGACGTTCGTTATTTCCGCACGGCCTACTTCCTGGGAACACCCTGGCAGAAGGACAATCCCATTGAGAACTACTGGGAGCAATCTCCCCTCAGCCAGATTGCGAATGTCACCACGCCGACGCTGGTTCTGGTAGGAGAGGAGGATGTGCGGGTGCCGGCTCCTCAGTCGGTCGAGCTGTATCGAGCGCTCAAGTCCAACGGCGTTCCGACGCGACTTTACATAGCGCCTCGAGAAGGACACGGTTGGAGAGAGCTGCGCCATCAACTGTTCAAGATGAACGCGGAGTTGGACTGGTTCGAGAAATACGCGATGGGCCGCGACTATACATGGGAAAAGGCGCCCGTCGAAACGACGGATGACGAGAAAGGAAAGGGTTCCACCCAACCCTAGTGCCGTTCCAATGAGTTTCCATCTTAGGCAGAAATAGTTGGAACGCAGCAGAGAAAAGGATTAGAGATGAAAGCGAAGCGGGTCTGGAGCACTTTTCTTACGTCGATCTCCCTGGTGGTTCTGGCCCCCCCTCGGGCGGTCGCCCAGTCAACGCCCACGGTGATCAAAGCCAAGACGATCTACACGGTGACGAATGGCACTCTCCAAAACGGCGAGATTCTCATCGAGGCAGGGAAGATCAAACAGGTGGGGTCTCACGTCGATGCGCCGGCCGACGCTCGCCAGTACAGCGCCGAGGTCGTCATTCCCGGCATGATCGATGCCCACTCCCACATGGCCTTGGATCGATGGAGGGATCGGCCTGCCGAACCGGTCACCGCCGAGTGGAAGGCGGTGGAGCACTTCGACCCCACCGACCCGATGATTCCCGTCGCTCTCTCCGGAGGGGTGACGAGCATGATCACCCGTCCGGGCAGCAGCATCGTCAGCAGCGGTCAGGCGGTGGCGGTGAAGCTGAAGGGTGATCCTTCTAAGAACATGATCCTCAAGCCCTACGTGGACTTGAAAATGGCCATTCGTCCCTTGATCCGGCTGCGCCCGGGCGAAACCCCGGCCACCATCATGGGTTGGTATGCCAGCGCGAGCGAGTACTTCCGGCGGGCAAAAGCGTACTTGAAGGATTGGGAGGACTACGAAGCAGGCAAGCGGGATAAACCGGAAGTGAACGAGAGGCTGGAAGCTTTCGCTGCGATTCTGCGAGGCGACGTCATGGTTCACGTGCACGCTCATCATCCAGGCGAGGTGATGATGGCCATGCACCTGGCTCGGGAGTACGGTTTCATCGACCAATTGGCCCTCAGCCATGTCCAGGACGTCTTCCCCATTGCAGACATCCTCGCCAAGACCAAGATCGTTGCCGTCATCGGTCCCGAGTTCATCGTGCGATTCTATGGCGATACTCGCTCTCACAATGTGGTGAAGGAGCTCATGGAGGCCGGTGTGGCGGCGAGCATTCAGACGGACACGAGCGCGGAGCAGGCCAAGTGCTTTCGCGAGTACGGTGCTTTCCACATCCGTCACGGCCTGAAGGAGCAGCATGCCCTCAAGGCGCTCACCATCAACGGGGCCAAGGCGATGATGCTCGATGACCGCATCGGAAGCATCGAAATCGGCAAGGACGCCGACCTGGTTCTCATGAACGGTCCACCCTTCGACCTCCATGCCGAGAGGATCGAAAAGGTTTTCGTGGACGGCGTCCTGGAGTTCGAGCGCACGGAATGGAGGCAAACGGCGGCCCCCACCAAGGTGGGACCGTTCCGGCCGGTCAAGGGCAGATTGCAGGCGGACCAGAAGACCTTCGCCCTGACCAACGCCCACATCTTTACCGTGAGTCAGGGAAACATTCCCAACGGAAGGATTCTCGTCGAGGATGGCAAGATCACCGACGTGGGCGCCGCCGGCAGCGCGCCTCGGGGCGTCCCGTCATTGGACCTCGGCGGACGGATCGTTTTGCCAGGCTTTGTCAGTCCCCGTGCCTTTCCCAACGATTGGATGGGAGATCTGAAGTGGCAGATTCAAAACGATGAGAACATCGAGCCCATCGTGCCCGAGATGGATGCGCGCTTCGCCTTCGACCCGTGGTTTCCCTCGTTCCAAGTTATCCGCCAGATTGGTATCACCGCTCAGAACGTGACGCCGGGACACCTCAACCTCATCGGCGGTCGCGGAGTGGTGATCAAGACTCGGGGAATGGACGCCGAGAAAATGGTGAGAAAGTCCCCGAGTTCGATGGTCTTTTCTCTCGATCCAAGCTCCATTCGCTACTGGGGAAGGGACTCCCAGATCCCCCTCACGTTGGAGAGGGCCGTGGGGGCGATCCGGACCACCTTGGACGGAGCGAAGGCGTATCTCGAGCAAGGTGACGCCGTGGAGTACAACCAGCGATCCGAGGCGCTTCGCCCATTGCTTCTGGGAAAAATCCCCGCCATCGTGCACGCCAGCACCGTGGAAGAGATCCGGGCGGCGATGAAGCTGGCCGAGGACTACCGGATGCGCCTTCTCATCGCCGGAGCGGTGCAAGCCTACAAGCTGGCAGCCGAGCTGGCGAGAGCGAACGTGGGTGTCATTCTAGGGAACTCGGGCACCGCATTCAACATTCGCGGCGGCGGTGAGGGCTATACCGATGAGAGTCCTGCGCTTTTGAGCCGAGCCGGAGTGAAGGTGTCTTTTTTTGGAGCCAGCGGTAGCCGACGGTGGATGCCCACCGGCGCGCTGGGGGGCGAGCCCGCCTTGAATGCGGCCTGGGCCTTCCGCAACGGAACGCCGGAGCGGGAGGCTCTCCGTATGGTGACCCTGAACGCCGCGGAGATGCTCGGTATGGGGGACCGCATCGGCAGCATCGACGTTGGCAAAGACGCGGACTTCATGGTGCTGGAAGGACACCCCTTCGATTATCGCGTGCTCCCCCAGATGGTCTTCATCGACGGGGAGCTCGTGTTCAGTAATCGTCCAGGAGATATGGCGGCCTCGAGCGGACTAGCTCCGGAGAGCCCGAGCTGTGACAGCCGAGACGCCGGATTCCTCAGTCGTCATTCAGGCCGATCGTTTGATCGATTGTGTAAGCCCCGAGCCAATCTCGCGGGCGGTTATCAGCATTGAAGGCGAGCGCATCGTCGACGTGGGTCCCGATCTTCCCATCCCTTCCGGTGCTCGCGTCATCGATCTGACCGCGATCTGACCGGCCATACGTTGCTCCCCGGTCTCATCGATGCGCATACCCATGTCTGCTACGCGCCTCTAGACGACAAGAATCCGGTATTGGAAAAGTCGGTCGCCTTCCGAGCACTGGAGGGAGCTGCGGCGGCACGGGCCAGCTTGAACGCCGGTTTTACGACTCTGCGCGACACGGACTCCGAGGGCGCCCAATTTGCCGACGTCGCGATTCGAGACGCCATTCGGCTCGGACTCATCCCCGGGCCTCGTCGTCTCCACCAGGGCTCTGACCATCACCGGCGGTCACTTGAACCACACCGGTCTGGCTCCGGAGATCGATGAGCGCGTTCCCCAGTTGGGTACCGTGGCGGACACCGTCGATGAAATGATCAAGGAAGTCCGGCGACAGGTGAAGTACGGCGCGGACTGGATCAAGGGTTACGCCACCGGCACCACTCGACATATCGCGCAAGAACTTGGAAGCCCTCCCACAGGTCAACGAGGAGCAGATCCGGGCGGTGGTCACCGAAGCTCGCCGGTGGCGCAAGGATGTGGCCGCCCATGCTTACGGGGGTGAGGGCGCCCGGGCCGCCGTACTGGGAGGGGCCCGCTCCATCGAGCACGGAATGCTCCTCGATGAGAGCATCCTGAACCTCATGGTGAAGCATGGCACCTACTGGTGTCCCACTCTCTCGAACTTTACTCCCACCCAGGCTCTTGTGGGATACCCCGAGTCTTTCATCCAAGCCATCATGGCCCGTCACACGGAAGCCTTTGAGATGGCGTTGAGACTCGGGGTCAGGATCGCCTTCGGTACCGACGCCGGCAGGGTGCGTCACGGAACCAACGCGGGGGAGTTCGCGCTGATGGTGGAGCGCGGTATGGACCGCATGCGAGCTATACAAGCCGCGACCTCGGTGGCCGCGGAGCTGCTACGCATGGAAGACGAGATAGGCGCGGTGAAGACGGGGCTTCAGGCCGATCTGGTGGCCGTTGCCGGAGATCCTCTCGAGGATGTGAGCTTGCTACAGGACGTGCCGTTTGTCATGAAGGGCGGCCAGGTTTTCAAGAGTCCGGAGGGGCTCGGTTGACTCGAAAGTCAGAGTGATAGCGGATGGCGCCGTCATGCTTGCAGCACGACGGCGCCAGCGCTCCTCTCGCTAGATCTCTCTACACTTAGAACCGATAGTTGAACTGCAGTTGCAGCCCGCGAGGTTCCTGTCGGTTCAGGTGTGTCCTGTAGTTCGGATCATAATTCTTGGTGCCTCCGCGGTAGTTCCACTGCCAGAAGACATCCGTGTTGAATACGTTGAAGATGCTGGCCGCAATCTCAACCTCTTGGGTGTCGGCGAATCGAAACCTCTTGCCGACCGTTAGGCTGACAACTCTGATCGTATCTGCTTGAATCTGAACACCGCGGGTCTGCCCGATGATGCGATCCGTCGTCGACAGCGGGTTGGTCTGGGTGCCGCCTTCCACCGGCACCCTGGGCGGGCCAAATCGGGTCACGTCCGGGTCATTCCTGTCGAGTCTTTCTATTTCGTACCCCAGCCAGGGACCAGCCTGATTGCGCAGGTTGCCGGACACTTGGACCCCACCGGGGGCAAGCCACAACCCGGAGAGTCGTATGGCGTACTTTCTCCACGAGGGGCCATAGCTCGAGGCAAAGTTCGAATAACTGTTGTTGTCGTAGAACCCTCGCGGCTGCGTGATCTGTTTGCTGCTCGGGAATTTCTCAGGCTCGATAAACCCGGCCGGGTCCGTGGGGTTCCAGGTGCCGTCTTTGTTGTAATGCTGCCATTGACGGTGGATGCCGACGAGGAACTGAAAGTTGTTGGACAAGTTCTTGGTGGCCGTGATCTCGAGCCCATTGTATTCCAGCTTGTTCCAGTCATTGTTGACCATCTGATTCAGAATGCCGCGGGTCGGATCGACCGCTCCAAAGCCGATAAACGGTTGGCCCGGTTGGTCCGGGTAGATGCCATTGACATCTACGTAGGCGTATCGGTCGTTGACGACGCGGCGGACAACCGCAATATCGAGGGCGATCTCTCCGGGAAACTGCTTGCGGAATCCCACGATAAACTCGTCGGTCCATGGCTGGTGCAGACCCTCCTGAAACTCGATTCCTGCCAAGCTCCCCGGGACGTTTGGGGTGCGCCTCTCGGTCTCGAAGACGCCGTCCAAGTTAAGGTCGTAAACGTCTAGCGTACTCACGCTGCCGACGCCGGCGCGGAAGCTACTCGGACCGTCGCGGCCGTTGACCGCCTCGTGGACGCGCCCAAAGCTGGCTCGCAGAACGTTGCGTGCATCCTCGGTCACCAGAAAGGAGAAGCCCACCCGAGGACCGATGGCGGTAGTATCCATCCGCGTGACGTTAGAGAGGGAATCGTGTCGCCGGACGAAATCCGCCCGCACGCCGACGCTGATGTTGAGCCGTTCGGTGGGTCTCCAGTTGTCTTGCACGTAAACGCCGTAATCGCGGTCCCGCATCGCAAGCCTTTCTATCGAGGTGGGATTTACGAATCTCCGGTGGAAAGCTTGAGTTTCTCCGATTTGATCCTGAAGCTGAACCTCCGGAAAGCCCGGAGTCGTCACGACCCGCTCTTCGTAAACGAAGCCATCATTCACATAGTTGCGGACATTGTTATTGTGGAGACGGGGAGCCAGGAAGACTCCGGTCTTGAACTCGTGAGAGCCGCCCCAGTCCTCTACGTAGCGCGTCACGTCCGCGCGGAGGATGAGCATGGACGATGGCCGGATGTCGAGGGACTGTACGTTGCCCCCATCCCCGACGTTACCGGTTCCTCGGATAATTCCGCCCGAGACGAACGCATCCTCGTGAAACCTCAACGCGGGCCCGCTTCCCGGCAAGTCTGCCAGCGTGGATGAGTCAGCCCCGCCCTTGTTATTGTACGAGACGTTGAGCTGCGAGGTCGTGTTGGCGCCCCATGCCGATGTCAGCTTTACGCCGAACAAGCCCCCGCCAACCGAAGATAGACGGATTCGTTCGTAAGAGTCCGCTCGGTTGTTATCCAGGTTGGTCCGGTCGTACTGGTAGTATCCGTTGAGCTGGTGGTTCGGATTGAGGTGAGCAGTGAGTTTAAGGAAGGGCTGGTGGTTTTTTTGTGCGTTCGTGTAATCTTGCCAACCGGGAACGAGAGCTTCATAGTTCGTCACTTGCGTGCCGTTGAAGCCGATCTCACCATCCAGGTTCGCACGGCGATAGGCGCCGAAGAACCAGACCTTGTCCTGTTTAATCGGACCTCCGAACGACGCGTCCGTCTGATAGAGCCTGGTTTTCTTCGGAAGGGCGGGATCGTCCTCCGGTACGTTATTGCCGAAGAATGCATCGGGTTGGAGCGTAAAGCCGACAGCACCGCTGAAGCTGTTGCCTCCGCTCTTCGTGACGATGTTGATATGGGCGCCGGTGCCCATGGGATTCTCCGCTTGAATCCCAACCAGGCTTACCTCGACGTCTTCAAGTACGTCCGTGCTCATGGTGATATAGCTGAGCTGGGCATCCGTATAGGCGTTGGCGATGTTGCCTTCGATCGCGGGCACGTGGGCGAAAAGATCGGTGGCGGGCGCGAAATAGAGCAACCGGCCGGTATTGTCGTCGAACGGCCGCTGGAGCATGCCCGTCGTCATTTCCAGGAAGTCGCTCCAGTTTCTGCGGGCCTGCACGGGTATGGTCTTCTGGAATTCCCCATCGATGTTGACGGTCAGGGTGGGCGATGTAATTTCAAGCATTGGGGTCTCGCCCGTCACCGTGATGGTCTCCTCGACCCCGCTCAGCGAGAGCTCGAAATCGATGGCAAAGGAGGCACCCGCGCGCAGGAGGATTTCTTCTCGCCTCAACGTTGCAAAGCCCGCAAGCTCGGCCGTGAGTGTGTACGTGCCGAACGGCAGATTGATGATTCGATAGTGCCCGGTGCTGTCGCTTACGGCGGTGCGCGCAGCCATGATGGCTGGGCTAGTCGCCGTCACGGTCACGCCGGGGACGACACCCCCAGACTCGTCTCGGGCGTAACCGCTAAGGCTACTGTCGCCACTTTGTGCAAAGGCTCCCGTCGCGACACAGCAAGCCGCTAACAGGAGTATCCCTATCAATCTGAGCATTAGTACCCCCTTCTTCACTACTATTAGAGAACCGAGTATGATGAACCGATGCCTATGTAGGTTTTGCTGAGTGCGAACATATTCCCATTCCCTTGATTTGCAAGCAACTTGCGTGCCGAGTCGTGCCAAAGCGAGTGTTTCGTGTAAACCCTTTTTTTGAAGCCAGTTGAGAGATCCCCACTGGCCTGAATGTGGGCCGGACTACACCTTGATATCCCATTGTTTGGATCGAATCTACGAACTATTGGATTGCCATTTAGGAATCTTTCTGCTCCATCCAATTCGCATCGGACGTCCGATAGGATGCTGACCGGGCCGCGGGGTGTTAGTGCACGCATCGCTCTTGACTCCGACGACCGATTAGGCCCAGCTTCCTGATCGACATCGAAGAGATGAGCCGATGGCCGCGCACAAGCCCAGCCGAGTGAACCGCAAGTACAAGACGAAGGATCGCGTGACCAACTGGCGGGAGTACGAGCGTGACCACTGAGCCTAAATGCTCATGACGCCAGAGTCGCAACGGACCTCTTCCTCGCGAACCCTCGCGGCGTGCAAGCCCAGCACCAAGTGATTCAGCTCCATCTCGATTTCGCCATATCTCCGGATAAGTTCCATCCGTACGGTAATGGTTTGTCGGCACGCGAGTCTAATTGATTTTGCTTTTGGGCCTATAAGTTAGGGGACGGAGATTCGGCAGTCGCCACGAACGTTCCCGCAACCAATGGTCTTGTGGATTAATTGCTTTACGCACAGCACGTTGGGTATGGTCGTCTCAGAGAGACGGCTCTGCACAACCTCCCCTACCGATTCCGTTCAAAAACCTGGATCGGTTAACGCCTGCCTTCGGCGGCGAGATCGGGTAAAACGTCCTAAACGCGGACACGGTCGCGCGCTGGAATCGGGATCAATTCCGACGATACTGGGCAAAGATCTCGCGGAGACGTTATCCGGGACGACCTCGAAGTGGATGGCGAGATTCGCCGGCTCATCCGGACCATGGCTCAGGATGGCTGGGGCGCACCGCGTATCCACGCGGAGCTCACGAAGCTCGGCTTCATCGTGTCCGAGATGACGGTGTCGCGATACTTGCCGCAGCGCCCAACCGAGCCCGGCCAGGTGAAGCGATGGATAGCGTTCTTGTGTAACCACAAGGACGACATCGTAGCGATGGATTTGTTCACAGTGCCGACGGCGTCCCTTCGGCTGCCGTACGGCTTCTCGTCATCGAGCACGGCCGTCGCCATATCTTGCACTTCAACGCGACGTTCCACCCGACGTCGGCGTGGGTGATTCAGCAACTTCGTAACGTGTTTCCATACGACACGGCACCGCGATACCTGGTTTTCGATCGCGATTCGATCTTTAGCGAGGCCGTCGTCTATTTCATCAAGTCGATGGGAACGAGTCCGGTTCGCACGTCTTTTCGCAGCCCCTGGCAAAACGGAACCGCCGAGAGATGCTCGACCACGTCGTCGTCCTGAGCGAACGGCACTTCGTCCGACTCGCCCGATCCTATATCGACTATTTATCACGAGGATCGTTGTCACCTGGGACTCGACAAAGATTCGCCGAACGAGAGACCGGTCGCCGCGACCGTCACCGACCGCAAAAATCGTTGCGCTTCCGAGAGTGGGCGGGCTGCACCATCGCTACGAATGGCGCGAGGCAGCTTAGGACCGTGGCAGAAATTATTTCCCATTCTTGGATGGACGCAACGTGTAGTTCCACTTCGGCAGGGAAGAGGATTTTTTGATGTTGAGTAGCGCCATCGCAGGGTCCGAGATTTTGATGCCCTTAGGATACTGCTTCTTGACGAGACGGGCGTTAACCTTGAGCCCAGTTTTGGTCTTGGTGGTCCGTATGAAGTTCAGGATGGTTTCGTAGCTATCGAGCGGCCGGCCCGCCCAATTCTTGCTAATCTCGCTGAACAGGCGGTGCTCGATTGGGTTCCACTTGGACGCACCTGGTGGATAGTGTGCGACCGTGACGTCCAAACCGTGCTCGTTGCACAGCTTGTGCTGGATGCCGTGTTTCCATGCACGGCGGGTTGCGCCGTTGCTTCCGCCAGTGTCAGCTACGACAAGTAAATGTTTGCGGCCGGGAAAACGCTTCTGACCTTCAGAGCGCCACCACTTCTCGATGCATTCGACTGCGAATTGCGACGTGTCGTAAGACGTTCCGACATACACGGTGCCTCGATTACTCTGGAGATCATAGATGCCGTATGGGATTGCGACCCCATCTGCCATGGAGCGAAAGTCGTGGTCGTTGACGGCATCGCTCTTTTGAGCCCAGACGCGTCCTGGGTTCTTGAAGCGTCCGACCAACTCTTTCTTCTTGGTGTCGACACTCAATATGGGATTGCCACGTCGGCTAAAGCGCTCCCGTAGCTGTGTGATGTTGGCGAACTGGGCGTCGCGAGTTGGAGGAGAGCCATTCGAGACCTTCTTTTTGTTGGTCCGGAGTGAGAAGTTCATCTGTTTAAGCAGCTTCGCGACGGTTTTGCGACTGACGCGAATGCCCAAGGCCGAGAGTTCGGCAGCTATTTTTTTCGTGGTCTTGCGAGTCCATCTCAGACCGCTGACGGGATCGCCAGCGACCTCGTACTTCATAAGTTCTTCGATCGCCGCGATGACTTCTGGCGTTTTTTTTCGACAGCTTTGCGGCCGGCACCCGCTTTTCGGACCCGCTCCACATTCACATCATGCTCAAGTAGCTCGCGACGGCCCCGAGCCACAGTGCTAACGTCGAGCCCGAGGATCTCCGCCATCTGGCGGTCACCGCCATAACCTAACTTGAGAGATTCAAGCCCCGCATACACACGCCTTTCTCTCTCATCGAGCAGGCTAAAGAAAAGGATGATGGCTGCTTTGAGCTCATCGGGTAGGACGTCTTGAGCAGCAATACTCTTGGACACAGAGGGTTGCGCTTCCCAAACACGTCGGCTGGCTATTTGCTGTTCACGAATGCTCCTCTTCGGAGAGAAGTAGACATTGCGATTTCTAATCCGAGTGCGGCGAAGTCTTTTCTCCCAGGCCAATTTCGGCAGCACATCTTTGGTCCCAACCCTAACAATGGCATCAAGCTCCTCCACCGCGTAGCCAGCCTCGGAGGCGTTCACCAGTCCTTCGGCCGTGGCGACGAGTGTCCCTCGACTTGAAAAGCCGACGGACCGAATCCACCACAAGCCGTTCTCATCAAACTCCGCGAGCTCTCGGAGCGTGTAGAAACGTCCACGGTGCGAATAGCTGGTGCAGTAGTCGAGCTCTCTCAGTTTCCGGAACACCGTCAGGTCAGCGACAGTCCCCACTGTCTTCTTGAGCATGTCCATGGTGGCGATGAGACGTTTGGCAAACAACCCCCGCAGGCGGTCAATATCAGAGTTACGAATCATAATTCGTAACTCTAACACACAATGGCCTACGTCTCCATGGGCAAGCTCTCAAAGAGCTGCAAATAGCTCCATTTGACGCGGTCCCGCCAGGCGATCCGCTTCCCGCCGGCTCGGATCGTTATCCCTGCAGCAGATGAATTACGACAAAGACTTGGTAGTTATTCTTGCCCCGACCCTTAGAGCAGTTCTCGGCGGCCAAAGGGCGCGTGACCGGAGCTCTCGAGGTTTACGTAGTCCAGAGGACGAACCCATTCGCGGTGCGGGATGCCCGGGGTGCAAGGTGGAGATTCCAGTTATAATCACAACGACTGGAATTGCGATGGTCTTCCGACAGAGGAAGGACTCAATGAACGGGCTCGCGTTTCTCCGGCTCGCGCGTCGGCCCTCGTTCGCGGTGGCGGACGCCGACACCCCGCGGAGCGCGTGGCGCTTGCGTTTCCGGAGTACGGTTTCTTGGACGGTCGCCCTTGCCGGGTCGCGTCGACGTCCGACGGGAGCTTCGGTGGAGTCGCCATGAAAGCGAAGCTCTTAATCTTGCGCGCATGCTTAGAGAGTAAAGTGGGCAACGGGTCTGAGTGTCGCGGTCGAGATCGAGGATCCAGATGTCAGTTTTACGCCCGTCCCCCCTCCTTCCATAATGCGTAAAACGGCGACACGTCGGCCATCGGGCGATAGGCGGGGGAACCGATAACGGCCCAGGTCTTCCCTGAGCTCGGTTTCAACGCGGGTGCCCTCCGGCGTCAAGATCGTAAAGAGAACTCCTTTGCCGTCGGGAAGGCTTTGCGGCAAGCCATGCCAGGTTTCTCCGATCCCTGGGGTTGTCAGCGGCTCCGGTGCGCCCCCTTCGGCCGAGACCGCGCACCACCGCCCCTCGAGATCAGCCACTGTCCATCCTCGACGTTCGGGAACTGCCGCACGTAGATCTCGTATTGGCCCGAGGCGTTCGACTCGTAGGCCAGCCACAGGCCGTCGCTCATGACTAATACTAGCCAGGTAAACCTGAAAGCTTTTGAACCGCAGAGACGCCGAGAGCGCAGAGGAGGATCCGGGAAAGTCCGAACCCAGCCAGAGATCGAGACAGCCCTTTTCTTCTCCGCGTGCTCTGCGCCTCTGCGGTGAGATTTTCTTGCTCCAAAACGTGAACAAAATTCTCGTTTCTGTCCGGTTAGGGCTAATCCTTAGCGGACCGTCGACGGAGTCGATTGTGTTAGGCGACGCTTCCCCCCGTCAAAGCCACAATGGGACCGTGCGTGCGTTTTCGCCGCCACCAATCTATAATCGCTGGGATAGCGTGTCCTCAACCGAGGTTCGGAGGTAGTTGATGAAAACAGTTTCGGCGGTTCTTCTCCTTTTCTCCCTGGTGGCCTTCTCCCTGGTCTCGACCGAGCTTTTCGCCCAGCAGGGAGGCATTCGCGGCAAGGTCATCGACGACGACGGCAATCCGCTCGAGGGTGTGGAGGTCGTCATTCAGGCCCAACGCGGCGCCAATCGGGCCATCGTGAGGACCGGCGCGAAGGGTCAGTTTCTCCGGCTAGGGCTTCAACCGGGCACTTACCAGATCGACTTCGCGCTCGAGGGATACGAGCCAGCCTACGCGGAAGTCACCATTTCAAGCGGTCAGGCTTACCGGATCGATGGCATCCCCCTCGCTAAGAAGCCGGAAGGTGTGCTCGACCCGGAGGCCCACGCGCAGGCCCGCGCCGCCCTGGATATTGCGGCCACGGCGACCGCGGCGGGGGACTATCAGGCCGCTCTCGACGCCCTGTTGAAGTTCAACGAGCTCGTCCCCGAGGCGTCGCCGGAAGTGCTCTTCAATATCGGGCTGAGCTACGAGAAGCTCGGTAACACGGAGCAGGCTCTCGCTCACTATGAAAAAGCGGTGGAGCTCGAGCCGATCTTCGACGCCTACGTCGCGATGGCGGACATCCACGCGACTGCCAGTCGCTGGAGCGAGGCGAAGGCCGCGCTCGAGAAGGCGAGGGAGCTCAAGCCGGGAGACCAGGTCGTGCTGTTCAACTACGCCGTCTATGCGATGAACAACGGCGACTCGGCGACGGCTGAGGAAGTGTTCGCCAAGTTAGTGGAGCTCAAGCCCGACGACGCCCTGGTGCATTATCAGCTCGGCATGGTCAAAGCGAGCCTCGGAAAAAACGACGAGGCCGCCCAGCACATGGAGAAGTACCTCGAGCTAGACCCCGAAGGCGACCACGCGGCCACCGCCAAACAGATTCTGGACACGTTGACCAAGAACGAGGCTTGATGCCCGTCCAACGACGCAACTCCGTTGCCGTTCCGCCGAAGTGACGACGTCCCCGGACCGAGAAGCGGCCGCCCGCAGTGGGACGAAATTCCTGGGCGGGAATAGTTGGAACTTCAGACTAGCGGACGAGCTCCGTCTCGGGAAACTGCACGTACCATCCGAACCAGAAGGCCCGCCGAGCCGGCACCCGCGACAGTGGAGCGAGCGAGGGATCATCACTCACCAGCGCGTCCTCGGTGAGGCTCCAGCGCTTGCCTACGGCATCGCGGAGCGCGCCGTCTTTCATCTGGACGAAGCGTCGCCGGGAGGCATCGTAGACCCGGTTCGCGCCCTCCTTGCTCGTGATCACAACGAGGTCGTGGCCGGCAAAGGAAATGTGATGGATGCGGTTTTTCTTCAGGAACTTCGCCGCTAGAGCAAGGGCCTGCCGCTCGGCGTCCGGGGAGGCTCCTTTCGGGCGGAGCAGCACGGCCAGCACTTCGTCTTTGTTCTTGAGACGATCATCCGCCTTCCAGACTCCGAACATCAGCCGGTCGGTCCGGAAATAGTCTCGGTAAGCGGCGCCCTCGGAGTAGTCGCGCTCGAAGCCGGTGTCGACGGATAGCACCACGGTGCCGGGATGGAGCGTGCGCCACTCCTCCCAGATCGTTGTCACGACGGGATAGACCTCGAGCTCCAGATCCTGGCCCGCCAGCTCGCCTATCACCGGCTTGCCCTCCACCGTTGACCAGAGACTCTTCGACTCCTCATCGAACATGAGCTTGTTCGAGCGATAGAGGAGCCCGCTGGTTCCCAAAGTACGGTGCTGCCCCCCGACCTCCGCGCCATATGGGATGACGGTTCCACAGAGCGTGCAGTACACGATGGCCAGCTCGATCCCGCCAATCCGGTCGCGGGCCATCTCGTGCCAGGCCAGGATTCGTTTGGGATAAGCTCGCGCTTCGCCGTTGAGGGTAATTCCGAAAACCACATCGTCGTCGTCGAGGTAGCTTGCTCCCGCCGCGGGAATGTGCTCGGGGTGATCGAGCGGGGGAATGCCGTTCACCTTGACGCCTCCCCAGTCAACTTCGTCGAGGCGGATCAGACTCGGTGCTCCCGCCGGAAAGAACTCCGCCATCCGAAGGTCGATCTGGCCGTAGAGCAGCGACTTGAAGAGTGCGTAATCGGGGTGAGGCTCGTAGGGGCGGTTCCACATCCAGTTTCGCCAACCGCTGAGATTGTCGCCGTAACCCTGGCCGGTTTGCTTTTCGAGGAAGCGGATCAGTCTGGCTTTCACCCTGGCCGTGGGAGAGGCCGGGCCGGGTGTGGCCGGGTTGATGCTGGGTTGCAGCCGGGAGCTCGGCAGGAAACGCGCAATATCGATGAACATGCCCGCGTATCCGTCGTTCCACGCTTCGGCGATCTTGTCGAGCGCGACCTGGGCCTCTCCTGGCTGCTGGGTAGCCGCCTGAAAGAAGAGCTCGACATCCGGCGCTTCCTTCTGAGCTGCCAGAGCCGTTGCCGCCGTCGAGGCCGCCAGCAGGCAAACCCACCCCCAACGCACCATCGCCTTGCCAGCGGAGGGCCCGAGCTCGCGGATTCGCGTCACGGTTCGAACCGATCGGATGGAGCTCACGTCTCGCGCGAAGGCATCAGTGCCGATCCTCTTGGATTACCGGTGGCGGGGCTCTTGACCTCGCGGAGAGGCTCCACCCTCGACGACCGCCTCTCTCGTCTTCGGGGGACGCGGGCGATAGAGACGCAACGACGTGCCTTGGTAGAACGCACGTACCTCGCGCTCCACCGGATGCTCACCCTCGACTAAGTAATCAAGAATCGCCTTATCCCACTGGAGCCCGGCGGCGGCCACGCGCTTCAGCCAATCGCCGTGGGCGGTCTCGTCGGGGGCTTCCGTGCTGCCGGTCCAGATGGTCACCTGGGGGTGCCGGCTCATGAAGTCAGCACTTTGAGGATCGGCCCGGGCCCCCTTGATGGCGGTGAACAGCAGAACCTCGTCGACGTAGCCGACCTTGAAACTCTCCGGGTCGAAGTCGACTCCGTATCGGTGGTACCGGTCATAGGCCCCCCGGTTGAGCTCCATCGTCTCCGGTGAGGCGCGGAGGTAGTCGGCAATCTTTTGCCGGAGCTCGAAGGCCGCCCTCTTGTGCCTCGGGAATTTCGGGTCATCGAGGAACTCGAATCCAGGCATCCACCAGCCTCGCATCATCCAGAAAAACGATCGCGGCTCCTGAATCCGGTTGCGGATCCAGGGGGCGTACTCGGAGAACATCTGCACCCATTCGTGATCGGGCATGCCGTGCGGGTTGAGAAAGATGTCGGGTAACCACCGCCGCCAGAGCGAAGGTCGCAGCTTCGATTCGGGATAGATGGGGTGCTCCTTCCACTGGTCCTGGAGCACGTCGACGCCGAGCGAACCGAGATAGCCGGCGTGCAGCATGAAGTTGGGCGTGATCTGATGGAGGTCGTAGGCGAGCTGGGCGCCATCCGCGTTGGTGATCGGATGGATGACCACGTTGGCTTTGTTCAGCTTTTGCCGGAACTCCGGCTCGGTCAGTAACATCTCGGCGAATTTGAGCACGTGGCTCGTCGACGAGACCTCGTTGGCGTGTTGCCGGGCGGAGTAGACGACGGTCGGTTTCAGGGTCGTCGCCTTGGCCCGCGACCAGTGGGAGGCCTCGATGGGCGGCATCAAATCCATCGCCCAGTTGTCCTTTCCCAGGTAGCTCCGGCCGAGCTGATACACCTGCGCTTCCGGGAAGGTGGACATCCTGGCGAGGATCTCGTACGCCTCGCCGGGGGGTATCGGGGTGTCCCACTGCACGAGCGGGGCTTTCCCAGGCTGGTAGCCATCGGGTAGCAGGCGACGGATATCGGGGAACGGAGCCGGCACGCCGTTCGGTGGGAGCCCGGCCATCATGCTTCGCTCGGCGGCGAAATCGTAGTCCCAGTGGGCCGTCACGCGAAGTTCCCCGAGATCGTGGTAGGCGAGCGCCTCTCGATAGAGCCCCGCCCCGCGCAACCTCTCGAGCTTCTGGAGGACGGCCGACACTTGTTCGGCGGAGAGGATCTCTTCCTCCACCTGCCGCTCGCCCTGCCAGGCGAGCCGAAGAAGCTCCTCACGCCGATCCGCCTCGGTATCGACCTTGACCCGGAGATCGAGACGCACGATCCCCTCGCGTCCGTCTCGCACCACCGCTGCCAGAGCCGAGGGACGATCCATGCGCAACCGCGGAACGTCGAGGCGAGACGTGCCCTCCGTCCCATTCCGCTCCCGGTAGGTGACGACGACGGCGGGTCGCGGCGAGCGGAAGCCGGTCAGAGTGATCCGGCATCGGCCCGGTTGCCCGTCATTCCTGGGTCGCATGATCGGGAGGATCCGACCGGGGTAATCGAAAGGGCTTCCACTGGTGTAGCGGCCGAGCACGTCGAAGAAATGAAGCGTCCCGAAATAGATCTCCTCGTGGATGGACTCCATCGGCGAGATCTGCTCCTTGTCCACACCCAGCTGGTAATCCGGCTCGCTCAAGCTCAGCTCGATGCGAAGCTCGCCGAAGTGTGGCGCGTCCTCCCGACGCGGCTTTCCGTCGTAGAGCTTCATCACGTAGTCGTAGATCGCCGGCAGCGTCTCGGCCTGATAGTGGTCCCAGAAACGCTCCGGTTCGGTCACGATACGGAGGTCGGCGAGCGTGGTCTCATCCATCTTGGCCGTGATCCAGCCGGTGGTCACCCGGACCTTTTCGTAGTTGGGGAAGAGATCGAAGTAGGAGCGCAAGACGAACTTGGGCTCGAAGCTCCCGCGAAAGATCTCGGCGCCGCCCGCATCCACGGCGATCGCTTCGTACGCCGGTGAGCCGATGGGGGTTTTCTCGAACGAGATCTGATCGAGGCCGATGCCCAGCTTTGGCGCCAGAACTTCATCGATGGGAAACATCTCGAGCAGCCACCGCGTCGGCGCGTACATCGCCTGCTGGGGCCACTCTTCCGGCGGCCCCATCTCCGCGAAGCGGATCGTCAGGTGATGAACCGATTTTCCCGCGAGCGCCGGACGCACCGCGTCGTAGAGCCAGCTGTAGCCTTGCTTGTAGGCGGAAAGGACGACGACGCGGCTCCGCTCTGGATCCGCCCCTGCGCCGATGAGCTCGTCCAGCGCCTGCTTCGTGATGCGCTCCCGGACTTCGGGCGGCTCACTGAGGCGCGCCTCGAGCGTCACCGCACGCCCCCGTCGCACCCGCGGCACGACCCGCTCGCGGAAGATTCTCCAGAACTCCTCCACCTCCGACGGGACGTCGAACGTGTCCTCGATCACCAGCTCCGCTTTCTGTACGTCGAGATCGAAAACCTCGGCCTCGATGACATCCGCGCGGAGCTTGCTGTTCGCCTCGGAACGGAGCCATCGGGCGAGCCCATCGTCGACCTTCTCGGCGTAGAGGCTGACTTTGGCCGAGGCGAGATCCTTGTCGGCCAGGCTTGCGGCCAGGCGGTCCAGCTTGTAAAGCGCAGTGGCCGCTTGTCCGGCGGGTGAGCGCGCTGCAAGGAAATCCCAGAGGTCCTGCTCCACATCGTCGAGCGTGGTTCGATCGTCACCCCGGGCCCATACGTTTGGAAACCGCTCGGCGACCTGACTCAACGCCCGCGAAAGCCCCGCATCGTCGTTTCCGGTGATGACGATGGCGCCCTTCCTCCCAAATGCCTTCGGCACGACCTGAATGAGTCCCTGACCGGGCTCGAGGTTGGCCGGGGTGAAGGTCCCCGCCTGCGCGAGCGGCTCGACCAGCGGATGGTCGCGGCCGATGAGGACCAGCGTCGGCGCCTCCTCGGGCTCGATCCGCTCGTCCGGCGTACGGGCAACGGGGATAGAGATCCCCGCCGACTCCAGGCCGATGCGCGCGGCCAGGTCGACCATGCCGCTGGTCCCGCCTCCAAACGGGCTCAGGAGCGCATCCATTCGATCGGGGATCAGGTTCTCGTCGGAATCGCCGAGGAGTCCCTCGATGGTGTAAAGGCTCGAGAGATCCAGGCTGTCTTTCGCAACCGACCCGGGACGGGCGCCGCGTGGCCCCGGCGTGAGGCGCGCGGTCGTTGGGACCTCGACGATCTCAGTACGTGCACCGGGTGCCGAGAGCCGGACGCGGAGGGTCCGGATACCGGGATAGGAAAGCGGGGTGTTTGCGTCCCGGGACGGCCGTCGGCGGGAGCGGGCGAGCTCGCGCAGGGCGGAGCGGGCCTGTCGCAGCGCGGCCGAAGACCCTACCCCGGCCGTCACTTCCAGCACCTGGAGGCCTTCGACGGCCGGGCTCACGCGCACCGAAGAGACGCGCGCCCGGTTCACCGTAACCCCCTGCTCGCCCAGGAAGTCGCGGACCTCGCCGATAACATCGTTGATCGTCGGGCCGTCGAGCTCCCAGACGTAGGGTAGACGCCCGGCCAGCACCCGGGCGGAGTGGCGGGTGGCCTCGTCGTTCCGGCCTCCGACGAGAACCCAGAGCCGACCGTCCTCCTGGCGAACCGAGACAACGCCCTCGCGAGGGGCCAGCTCCGCGACATCCGGCTCGGCCTCCAAACGGGCCACCGCTTCGGCCCCGACGACCACCGTCACCGCAGCATCCTCACCACGCGCGACAGGGAGGTTCATCGACATCGTCTCAAAACCGAGTCGGGCCGCGATGTCGGCGGCGGCGGCGACATCGCTCGCCGACGGGTTGTCGGACAGGAGGAAGCTGACGTCGACGAAGTCAACGACGTCGTCCTGGTTTCGATCTTGAATCAGGAGGCCCGGCTCGAAGATCGACTCGAGGCCGGGCGATGCCTCCTCGGCGGCGCGCTGCCCGGCCGTCGCCGCAAAGCCATACCCCACGGTAAGCACAAAGACGGCAAGCAACGCTCCCATCCGTTTCATTGGATTCCGCTCCTTGCCGTTACCACGCGGCGACGTGGCCGCGCGGAGGCTCGGCCGCGCCGTGAAGGACTTTTCCGTCGGGGCTCAGCATCACCGCGGCAACGCTGGCGAATCCGCCAGTCATGCCCGGATAGATCTTGGTATGAATCGTATGTCCTTTTGTCTCGAGGGCCTTCACCGTTTCCTCGGGAAAGCTTCCTTCGAGCGCAAGGACGGTGCCCGGCACATAGGGGATGAAGTTGTCCTTGTAGCTCAAGGTGAACCGCTGGGCGCTCACCGCATCCTGGAGGTCCATCTCGAAATCGACGACACGAACGATCACTTGCAAGACCGCCTGAGGGATCCCCCAGCCTCCTGCCGCGCCGAGGGCAAACCACGGCTTGCCGTCACGAAAGATCATGGTTGGGCTCATGACGTAGCGGGCCCGTTCGCCGCCCTCGACCCGGTTGATGTCGTCCGGTTCGAGACTGTAGTAGCACATCCCGTTTCCAAAGAGGACGCCGGTGCCGGCGACCGGCCCGATCAGCTCATACATGCTCGTCTGGGTGACGGTGACCACGTTGCCGGCGCTGTCCGCCACCGCGAAATGTGTCGTCCCCGTCTGTCGGGTGAGGCTTCCCATAGGTTGATAAAACTGGGCCTTGTCCAGATTGAAACGAAGCCGCTGGCTCATGGCGTAGCGCTTCGACAGAATCTTCTCCAGCGGGATCTTGGCGTAACTCTTCCCGGTGTTGTAGCGATCGTCGTCGGCAAAGGCCATCTTCTCCATCTCGACCACCGCGTGGATGAGCTCCGGCGTGTTGTGGCCAAAGCCGCGCACGTTCCAGTCCTCGAGAAGGTTGAGCGACTCGAGCACCATCATTCCCGAAGAGCCGGGGGGCTGGGAGTACACGGTGTGGCCGCGATAGTCGATGGAGATGGGCTCTCTCCACTCCGCCCGGTAGCCGGCAAAATCCTCCACCGTCAGCAGCCCACCGTTCTCCTGGAACTCCTTCGCGATCCGCTCCGCGATGCTACCGCCGTAAAACGCACCCGCTCCCTCGTTGGCGATGATGCGATAGGTCTCGGCGAGCTCCTTTCGCACGACGAGCTCTCCCGGCTCCGGTGGCTTCGTGCCGGGCGGGAGAAAGGACGCGCGGCGAGCCGGTGGCCGTTTGAGACTCTCGCTCAGTCTCCGCGAGGCGGGATAGCCGTTGTCCGCATACTCGATGGCCGGCTGGAGGAGCTCTTTCAGCGTCATGGTTCCGAAACGCTCCGCGGCGGCGGCCCAGCCTCCCACCGTGCCGGGAACGAGTGCCGACTCGTAGCCGTTCCAGAGACTGTACCGGTCGAGCTCGGAGATGCGGGCGGCCTTCGGCGCCACGCCGATGAAATCGAGAGCGTACACCTCGTCATCCCGGGCGATGTAGACGAGCATGTAGCCGCCGACGCCACCGATGCCCGAGGAGTACGGCTGCACGACAGTGAGCGCCGCGGAGACCGCGACAGCCGCGTCCACCGCGTTCCCGCCTTTCTCGAGTACGGCGAGCCCGGCCTGTGCGCCGAGTGGATGAAGTGCCGCCACGACGCCGTGTGTACCGGAGACCGTCTGTTGGCCGGCCGCCTGGCCGGCGACCGACAGCAAGAAACCCACGAGCATGGGCAGAACCGAAAACCGAGTGTTCATCATCCCCTCCAAATCCGAGCTCGTCGACCCGCCGCGTCCGGTTCCGGCCGCCCGCGTTCACACGTGTATTCTTCTATGATGTGGGCGCCCGGTTACTGAGCGCGCCGGCAATTGATTCTTCAGACCTCTTCGATGTCGACCTCTCGCTCGTAGTAGCCGACGTCGAGACGCCGGGTGGAGATCGCAGGATCGTCGATGCGCAGCTGGATCCGATATCGGCCGGGCGCTTCCGGTCTCCATGCGTGCGTCCACGACGTCCATGTCCGGATCGTCTCCTGGTGACAGCTTTCCACCGGCGTGTACTCCGCGTCCGGGCGGAACCGAATGACGAGGGCGTCCGTCGTGCTGGCTCCTCCCCAGACAATCCCCACCACGCGGTGCGTCAGGCGGTCGTCCGTGATCCACTTCTCGACTCGCACGGGCAGCGCCGCGGAATCGACGGTGGAAGGACGGTAGTCCTTCGCTAATCGCGGCCCGAAGCTCTCATCGCGTTTGGGCAGGAGCAAATCCAGAGGACCGTACGCGTCCTGAAACGTGCGGCCGGCGAATTCTTTCATGTGCTCGGTGGCCCGTGCGCGGTCGTCGACGAGCTCGATGCGGTTGACCCACTTGATGCAGCAGCAACCGTACCAGCCGGGGACGACGAGGCGCACCGGATGGCCGTGCTCGCGCGCGAGGGGCTGACCGTTCATCGCCGTCGCAAAGAAGGCGCCGGTGGCGCGAAGCTGCTCGAAGGTAAAGATCCAGCTCGCTCCGGGCGTCGAGCCCGGATCGCCGGTGGCGTGCTCGTCGTAGCCGGAGACGAGAACGGCGGTGGCACGAGGCAGAATGTCCAGTCGTTCCAGAACGGTAGAGACGGGAACTCCTGTCCACTCGGCCACGCTCATCAGCCCGAAGTGGCCGCCGCGGTCGTTACCGGCACACTCGATCAAATGGACCCCCATCGGGACGGCAAGGGCCAGGACCTCCTTTTCCAGATCGATATCGACGGCCGACGACACCAGACCCCTTGTCTCGATTTTCCAGCTCTCGGTGGGCGGCAGCCGGTCGGGAGATCCCGTGCGGACGAAGAACGCCTCGTTGGGTGTGATCAGGTCGGAGGGGGTCAGGCGCGCCAAATCCACGGCGCGGCGTCGGCCCAGTCCGCTTCCGATCAGGCTGTCCAGGGGATGATCTCCCTCGCCTTGGAACGGCACGGTTCCGAGAAGTTTCTTGCCGAGCGCGGTCGGTGTCGAGGGTCGAACCGTCACCATGCGCTCCGGGAAGGGCTTGCGCCGAAGACCCAGACCCAGACACGCGAGCGCGGTCGTCAGCCAGCTTTTCAAGAAGCGCCTGCGCGTCATCGATCCTCCACAATCGCGTCCAACTCTATACGGAAGTGAGAATGGATGCAAAGTGACGCGACGTGCAGAGGCAACCCACCCCGGGAGAGATGAGAAGATCCCCTTCCAACTGAAAGGCTAGGGTCGCCGACCGACCGGAGCCGCCCCGACTCCGCATCCGCTCCCTGCGTGAGGAAGTTCATAGCCGAGCGCTCACGTCGAGATAAAATAACGGAATGTTCAGTTTAGCCCTTGCTCTTCTAACTCTTGCCGAACCGGCTCAGAAACCGGACAAGCGGATCTACCAGGCGGTCGAGCGAGACGCAATCCTCGCCATCGAGAACCCGGTCTTCGTGAGTGCCGAGGAGGCGGACAAGTTCATGTCCGACCGCGAGCTGGTCATCGGCCTGTTCGACGGCACGACCGCAAAAGCCTATTCGGCCTGGGCGCTCGAAGCGCACGAGATCGTCAACGACCATCTGGGAGAGCGGCCCGTCGCCGTCACCTGGTGACCGCTCGCACACACGGGCATCGTGTATGCCCGCGAAATCGAGGGGCATGAGCTCTCCCTAGGTGTGAGCGGCAAGCTCATCGAGGATTCCCTCGTGATGTACGACCGGCAGACGGGTAGTCTATGGCCTCAAGTCGACGGCAAGGCGATCGAAGGACCTCTAAAAGGACATCGGCTCATGCCGCTGGTTTCCTTCTTGATGACGTGGCAGGAGTGGAAAGAGCTTCACCCGGAATCGCTCGTCCTCAAGGTCGACGACGATCCCTCTGGCTCCGCCTATGCGAAGTACTATCGTTCGCGCGGCGAGATTGGGATGGGCTACACCAGCGTTTCCGACGATCGTTTGTGGGGCAAGAACAAGGTCCTCGGAATTCAACTTGCCGGCCGTTCGATGGTCTTTCCCCTCAAAGAGCTCAAGAAGAAAAAGATGGCCCAGGCGCGCTTCGGCCCCGTTCCCGTAGTGGTCGTCTACGCCGAGAGGGGAGATACCGCGGTCGCCTTCACCGCCACCACGCCGGACGGCGTGGAGCTGACGTTCCGGGTGGGCAAAGCGCGTGATGGCGTACCAACGATCGTCGACGACGATTCCGGCAGCACCTGGCTGGCTCTGTCGGGTGAAGCCGTCGACGGTCCCCGAAAGGGCGAGAAGCTGACGCCGATTTGGGCCATGGTTGCCTACTGGTACGCCTGGCAAAATTTCTTCACCGGTTCCGAGATCTGGAACGAGGAGGAGACCAAGTAAGCGCGGTCGGCCGGAGCACCGAAGCGACGTCGAGTCGCCTCCTCACGCGCCGGAGCGCCATCTCACCATCCCACTGCCTGCCCTTCGCGGCGCGGGTCCACCGTACCCGACAAGGCTCCGCTTCCGGGGTAGATCGTGACGGCAGTGACGCCGCCGAAATTACCGCCAAAACCCCGCAGGCGATGTCCCTTCTCCACCAGTGTCGCCCGGGTCGACTCCGATAGGGCGGGCTCCAGATCCAGATCCGTACCGGGCATATAGGGGATCGCGTTGCGGAGGTAACGCAGGACGAAGCGAGGTGCCTTCACCGCCTCGCCGGCATCCATCCCGAAATCGATCGCTCGAAGCAGGACCTGCAAGACCGTCTGATTGATCGTCCAGCCGCCACCGGCACCGAGGGCGAAGACCGGCTTGCCGTCACGAAAGGCGATCGTCGGGCTCATGACGAGACGCGGCCGCTGGCCCGCCTCGATAACGTTCACATCCTGAGGGTCGACGCTGAAGTAGGTCATGTCGCTGTTGAAGAAGACGCCGGTACCGGGAACGCCCACGCGGGTGTGCATTCCAGTGTGCGTCAGGGCGACGATATTGTGCTCCCGATCCACGATCACGTGATTGATGGTGCCGTCGGCTTGATACAGCGAGCCAGGACGAACCGGAGGATAGAACTGAGCCCGAGCGGGATCGACGCGAGCCGCTTGCTCTGCCGCGTAATCTTTCGACAACAGGCGGTCCAGGGGAATCTCCGCATAGTCCTTCCCGCTGTTGTAGGCATCGTCATCCACGAAGGCGAGCTTCAACACCTCCGACACCAGATGGATGAACTCGGGGGAGTTGTGCTCGAGGGACGGGATATCGAAACGCTCGAGAACGTTGAGAGCCTGGAGCACCGTCATTCCCCCACTCCCCGGGGGATGACTGTAAACGTCGTAGCCGCGGTAGGTGGTCTTGAGCGGCTCGCGCCACCGGGCTCGATAGTCGGCGAAGTCCTTCACCGTGAGAATTCCCCCGTTGTCCTGGAAGTACTCAGCGAAGCGCTCGGCCAGCGCACCCCCGTAGAAGAACGCGGGTCCATCGGCAGCGATGGCCTTCAGTGTCTCCGCTGTCTCCGGTTGTTTGAGGACCTCTCCCGCCGGCCACGGACGGCCGTTCTGGTAGAAGATGCTCGCGCCATACGGCGATTCCCTCAACGCGGAGTTGCCCAGCGAGTTGCTCCGGCGGGGCGTCATGACGTAGCCCTCTTCCGCGTAGCGAATGGCGGGTGCCAGGACCTGCTCCCAGGACAAGGTGCCGTGCTCGTCCAGCAGGGCCGCCATGGCGGAGAGCGTTCCGGGGATCAGTACCGCCTTGATGCTGTCGCGGGCGGGATGGGCTCGATCCCAGAGCCGCGCTCCCGCTTCGGTGAACATCTCGAGCTTCGTCGCCGCCGGAGCCGCCCCGATGAAATCGAGGGCCCGGACCTGCTGTTTCTTGGCATCGTAGATGACGGCGTAGCCGGTGCCTCCGAGGCCCGGCGCTCCCGAATCGGTGATGAATGCCACGGCCACCGTCGCCACCGCGGCGTCGAAGGCGTTGCCGCCTTGCCGCAGGATGTCCAGCCCCGCTTGAGCCGCCATCGGTGAAGGCGAAGCGACCATGCCGTTCATGGCCATCGCGCCTCCGTGAACCGGAATCTCGACGCTGAAAACTAGCAATAACGAGCTGAGAACGAGGGCAGGGAGACCCGCGCGGATCATCAGCCGTCGCACTCTCGAAGCTTGACGTACCATCACATCGTCCTCCTTTCGCGGGACGCCGGAACTTACCAGCCGGCCGCGACCTGCTCCTGTCTTGGATCGGCGCCACCGGAGAGAACGCCGGTGCCCGGATAGATCTGGATAGCGCTCAGGCCTCCGATGCGCTCCGTGGGCGCCGCGAGCCGGTGCCCGAGCGCCGCGAGAGCCTCTTCGGTTGCCTCTAGAGCTCCTTGTTCCACCCGCAACTCCGTGCCCGGCATATAGGGTATCGAATTACCGAGATAGCGCAGCGCGAATCGAGGGGCGGTCACCGCCTCGTGAGCGTCCATGTCGAAATCGATGGCGCGGAGGATGACCTGGAGAATGGTCTGTGGAATGGTCCACCCGCCCCCGGAGCCGAGTGCGACGTAGGGCTTGCCGTGGCGCATCACGATCGAGGCGCTCATGACGAAGCGCGGTCGCTGGCCTCCCTCGATGAGGTTGATGTCATCGGGATCCAGGCTGAAGTAGCACATGCCCTGATTGAAGGTGACTCCCGTCCCCGGAACGGCCACCCGGGCATGCATCGACGTCTCGGTCATCGTGACCACGTTGTGATCCCGGTCCACGACAACGTGATTGATGGTGTGATTCGCCAGATCCGTGGTCCCCGGCCGCCTCACCGCTGGGTAGAACTGCGCTTTGGCGAGGTCGATGCGCTCCGCCTGGCTCTTGGCGTACTCCTTGGAGAGTAGGCGATCGAGGGGCACTTCGGCATAGTCCTTGCCGGTGTTGAATGCGTCGTCGTCCACGAAGGCGAGCTTGAGCGTTTCCGCCACGAGGTGGAGGAACGCGGGGGTGTTGTGACCGAGAGCCGCGACGTCGTAGCGCTCCAGCACATTCAAGGCCTGGAGAACGGTCATGCCCCCGCTCCCCGGCGGTGGGCTGTAGACCCGGTAATCTCGATAGCTGGTGGAGATCGGCTCTTTCCACAGAGCCCGGTAGTTTGCGAAGTCTTCCACCGTCAGGATGCCGCCGTTTTTCTCAAAATGCTCGACGAACTCTACCGCCAGAGAGCCACCGTAAAAGACCGCCGGGCCCTCGGACGCGATCCGCCTCAGTGTTCTCGCGAGATCCGGTTGTTTCAGTACGTCACCCACCGGCCAGGCCCGGCCGTTCTTGAAGAAGATGCTCGCGCCATACGGGTAGAGTGCGATGTTGGATCGACCGTGCTGTCGGTTCGTTTTCGGCGTCACGACGAAACCCTTCTCCGCATACTCGATGGCGGGAGCGAGCACCTCCTCCCAGGACATGGTTCCGTAGTCCTCGAGAAGGGCCGCCATGCCGGCGAGGCTTCCCGGAACCAGGGTTCCCAGGTAGCTGTCGCGTGCCGGGTGAGCCCGATCCCACAGACGGCTACCCTCCGTGAACATCTCCGGCCTGGCGGCTGCGGGGGCCGCTCCGATGTAGTCCAGAGAGCGCACCTCTCGCTTCTTCGCGTCGTAGATCATCGCGTAGCCACCGGAGTCTCCCAGGCTTCCGTTTCCGGGCGTATCCGTCACCGCCGCCACCGCCGCCGTCGCCACCGCGGCGTCGAAGGCGTTCCCCCCTTCCCGAAGAATCCGAAGGCCGGCCTGGGCCGCCATGGGGGAGGGGGACACCACCATGCCGTCCAGCGCCATGTTCTGGCCCCGAACGGCGCCGCTCCACTCGAATCCGAGAAAGAAAACGAGCATGGCGCTTGTGAGGACGACGGTCCGTCGAGAACAACAAGCCCCTCGTGATGTCATGAAACCCTTCCTTTTCCAACAGCGCCGGCCGCCGGCGCGCTCCTCACCAGGCGGCGACGTAAGCTTCCGGCAGAAGCCCGCCGCCGGAAAGCACTCCGGTTCGGGGGTCGATGCGAATGGCGTTCAACAGACCGATGTGTCCTCCGGGCGTGCGTAGACGGTGGCCCCTGGCTGTCAAAGCTTCTTGGGCTGACTCAAGGACCCCTCGCTCGAGCTGTAGGTCGGTTCCTTCCATGTACGGGATGGCATTGGCGAGGTGAAAGAGCGCGAAGCGAGGGGCGGTCACCGCCTCGTGGGCGCTCAGGTCGAAGTCGAGGACACGTACCAGCACCTGGAGAACCGTCTGGGGAATGGTCCAACCCCCGCCGGAGCCCAGAGCAAGGTAGGGCCTGCCGTGCCGAAGCACGATCGTGGGGCTCATGACGAAGCGGGGACGCTGGCCTCCCTCGATGACGTTGATGTCGTCGGGGTCGAGACTGAAATAGGACATGCCGCTGTTGAAGGCGATGCCCGTGCCGGGAACCGCGGCAGTGGGCTGCATCGACGTCTGGGTCATCGTGACCACGTTGCCGTGACGGTCCACCACGGTATGGTTGATGGTGTGCTCCGACGTCATGCTGCCGGGCTTCACCGCGGGGTAGAACTGGGCTTTATCCAGATCGATGCGAGCCGCTCGAGCCTTGGAGTACTCCTTGGACAGCAGGCGGTCGAGAGGAATTTCCGCGTAGTCCTTGCCGGTGTTATAGAGGTCGTCATCGATGAACGCGAGCTTCAGGGCCTCCGACATCAGGTGGAGGAAATCCGGCGTGTTGTGTCCGAGGGCAGCGACGTCGAAGTGCTCGAGAATGTTGAGCGTCTGGAGCACCGTCATCCCGCCGCTTCCCGGCGGGTGGCCATAGACTTCGAACTCCCGGTAGCTCGTCACGATGGGATCGCGCCACAGCGCCCGATACTCGGCGAAGTCCTCGATGGTGAAAATGCCCCCTTTCTCTTCGAAGTAGGCAACGATCTGCTCGGCGAGCTCTCCACCATAGAGCACCCCGGGGCCGTCTCTGGCGATACGTCTGAGCGTGGCGGCAAGGTCAGTTTGTTTCAGAATCCCACCCACCGGCACCGGCCGACCGTCCTTCTCGTACCAGATGCTGGCGCCATAAGGGTATCGTCCCGTCGGGACGCCCGCATAGGCGTCGTGCATTCGGGGAGTGACCGCTACACCTTTCTCGGCGTACTCGATGGCAGGTGCCAGGACTTCGGACCAGGACATCGTCCCGTACGTTTCGAGGAGCGCGGCCAAGGCGGCCAGGTTACCGGGAACGACCGGTCCGCGAAAGCTGTCCCGGCTCGGGTGTCCGGTGTCCCAGAGTCGAGCTCCGTCGAGGAAGAGCTCCAGCCTCGCCGCTCGAGGCGCCGCTCCCACGTAGTCGAGCGCGCGAACCCGCTTCGTTTCGGCGTGGTAGATCATCGCGTAGCCGCCCACGCCCCCCAGGCTGCCGTTGGCGATGCGATCCACGACCGCGGCCGTGGCGGCGGTAGCGACCGCGGCGTCGAAGGCGTTGCCGCCTTGCTGCAAGATGAGAAGGCCTGCCTGGGCCGACATGGGGTGGGGCGAGACAACCATGCCGTTGAGCGACATGGTCTGGCCGTAGGCGAGAGGAGGAGAAGACCAAAAGAAAGCGTAGAGAACCATCGCGTGGATGGCGGAGCGGAGCGGAGCTTCTGTACCCAAGGGTCCTCCTGCTCGAGGAAGGTCGCGCCGGATATCGAACTAGCGACGGCGCGGCAGCGCTCAAGAGCTCTGCCGCGCCTGTTATCCCGCTAGAGCGTAAGAGTTAGTCTCAGCACCTCCTGCTCAGAACTTCAGGCGAAGGGCGAACTCGATCTGACGGGCGTCGCCCGCGGCGCGCAAGACCTGGCCGAAGCTCGGGGAGCGTGTGTTGCCGTTTGCGACATCCAAGTTGGTCTTGTTGAACATGTTGAACACCTGCACCAACACTTCCATTCTGGTGCTGCCCGAGATCGCGAACTCCTTCAGAAGGACCATGTCCAACGTCAGCAGGTCAGGGCACTCAATCGAGGACACACTCGACTCACCGAGCCCGCTGCGGTAGGCGTTGACCGCGCCGAGATTGATCCCGCGGCATCCCTGATTATACGTAGTCCCCGGCACGTGATTGGTCTGGCCGTCCCCGGTTAAGTCCGTTCCCGCGTTCACGTCGAGGGGCCTGTCGGAGGCGTACCGCATGAACCCGCTCACCTGGAATCCGGCCGGCAGCCGGTAGATGCTGCTGATCTTGAGCCGGTGCCGACGATCGGAGAACACGAACCCGTACATGTCGTCCCGCGTGAACTGGTTCCGCGGAACGCCATCCCGATCGTGCTTGACCCACGCCCAACTGTAGGAGGTGAGAAACTGCAGGTTGTTGCTGAACCGCCGTTCGAGCTTCACGCCCACGGCCCGGTAGCTCAGCCGGCCCTCCGTGTTCAAGCGTTCCCGAACCTGCCCGTAGTTCTCGTTGGGCCGGGGATTGCCGGCCGCGAGGTCTCGGGGAGCGGCCCAATAGTTCGCGTCCTGCTCGGTATGCTGGTTGTACGCCTCGCTGAGCGTGAAATCGACGTCGATGCTGGTGTAGGGCCCCAGCTCTCGCGTGTAGCCGATGGCGGCTTGGTGCGCGTAGGGGTTTCTCGCGACGTTGCTGTTGGTGCGAAGGTTGTTCGAGAAAGCGAAGAGCTCCTCCGGGTTGAGGTTGACGTAGGGGTCGGGATAGTCGGGATTAGTGATGCGCACCCTGGGAATGTTCGGCGAGCGCTCGTTCTTCGCGGGACAAGAACGGTAGCGCTGGTAGTAGACCCCGTAGGCCGCGCGCAGCGACTGCCGTCCCTCCCCGCCCGGGTTCCAGACCGCACCCACGCGAGGTCCGAAGTTGTTGTTGTCGCCGCGGGTACTGGCATCAAAGTAGGGATAGTCCGAGGCAGGCGGAACGCCGGCTTCCTGAATCACTCTCTCCTGGCCAAAGATCGGAACCCGGATCTCGGGGAGCGAGTCCGTGAGAATATTCTCGTTCCAGACCTCCTTTTGGATGTCGTATCGCAAGCCCAGGTTCAAGGTCAGGTTGGGGCTCACCGACCAGGTGTCGTCCACGTAGAAGGAGAACTCCTGGTTGGGGATGTCGTAGAAGCTGGGGAACGACTGCTGGAAGAGGAACGGGTGCGTGGAGGGGTCGTTCTGATTGAAATCCGCGTCGGTGTCGAAGTCGTAGGAACCATTGTTTCCCGCGTTGTCCGGGCTGTAGCGGATCCACTCCAGGCTAGTACCAAATTTGACCTCGTGCTTGTCCGTGTATTTGGTGAAGTCGTTGCGGTACTGCCAGTGCGGCTCGGGACCGAGGAACATCCCACCCTGCCCCAGACGGATGCTGGGACGATTGATGATCAATGGAATCGAGTCGATGCGCTCCTGAGGGAACTCGCCCTGTTGCGTAAACGGCTCGGAAATCGCGGGCCAGCCCTGAAAAGTGGACTTGGCGTACATGAAGCGGAACTCGTTCAGCATGTCGGCGCCGATGCTCCAGGTGTGGCCGGCCACCACCGAGTCCCGCGGCACGCCGAAGGTATGTCCCGCCGATTGCGAGATCCTTCCACCGGAGCGGAGAAACCCGCGCTCGTTGGTTTGCTCGGCGTAGCGCACGAACAAATGCTGGTTCTCGGTGATGGAGTGATCGTAGCGTCCGAGGAACATCCGGTTCCAGCCGGGACGGGGGAAGGTCCCTTCCTCTTCGGGAAAGACGCCTCCGGTGTTGACGGTGAACGACTCATCCTGGGTTGTGTACTCGAACGAGGCGAAAAAGTGCGCCTTGTCCTGGATGATGGGACCGCCAATCGAGCCACCAAACTGGTGCCGCCGGAAATCGCCCTTCTCTGTGTTTTCCTCGAACGTGGACTGCGCGTTCAGTGCCTTGTCCCGGAAGTACCAGTAGGTGCTCCCGTGAGGGTCGTTTGTCCCGCTCTTGGTGACAATCGACATATAACCACCCTGAGACCACCCGAGCTCGGCCCGGGCGTTGGCGGTATAGACCTTGAACTCGGCGATCGCATCGGCGGGGAAATCCTGGCGCGGCTCGCCTTGCTCCTGCCAGTTGTTGTTGGCTCCGTCGATGTAGAACCCGTTGGTGTAGTAGATGACCCCAGAGCCGATGTTCACGCTGTTGTAGTACTGCGCTCGGATGGCGTCCTGGTGCGCCTGGGGCAGAATCGTCGCGATATCCAGCCACGCCCGGGTCTTCACCGGCAGAGCGTCGAGCTGAAGCTCGGAGACGTTCGCGGTCACCTCACTGCGTCGCACGTCCACGATCGGCGTCAGCGTGCCGGTGACGGTGATCGACTCCTCGATGCTCGAGAGGCCGAGCTCGATGTTCATCTGGGCCTCCTGCCCGATCGAGAGCTGCAGGTCTTCCATCGTCACGGTCTGGAAGCCGCTTAGTTCGACCTTCAGCGTGTAGAGCCCGATGGAAAGGCCGGAGATACGATAGTCTCCCGCAATGCCGGTGACCGAGCTGCGCGTACGACCCGTCTCCTGGTGGGTTGCGGTTACCACTGCGCCTGGAATGGCACTCCCCTGGGGATCAGTTACCGCCCCCCGGAAAGTAGCCTGGCCGACCTGTGCCCAGGCGGCTGCAGCACCAAGCAGCAGTAGGATCGCCAACATGATCGTAGTCTTGCGCGATAAGTCTTGAAGATTCATAAACGCCTCACCTCCGGTCAAATTTCATTGCTAACGTGAAAAGAGAACCAAATGTCATACTGGAGGGTGCCCGCCTTAAGAGAACGCCCTTCTTAAACTTCGACTCGCGATGTAAATGCAAGTTGGATGCCATGGGTCGAACTACAGAGTGAAGTTGCATAACTATATATTTTTAAAAGAGTTCGGCTACACGCTTGTGCCATATGGTTTCTTGGGAGATGACTCCAGATTCAGAAAAATGGATCGCACACTCGGCTTTCCTAAGCCGCTCTATCAATTAACCCTTTATAAAAACACACGATACAAGGTAACGAAGGCAATCCAAAATCTCGTATCCGTCGATCCCTAGGTTTGAACCGCTCCGCCTGCGAGAGGCTTCCAGAGCGCGCACGTCAGGAATGTGGAGAGGAGAATCTACCATCAGGCCACTCGGCGCTGAGCGCGACGCTCCCAGAACCCCACGAAGCGTCCGCTCAGCTTGCAGCAGCGCAGTGCGATGATCGCGTCAACGCCAGCGACGGTCCAGTGCATCCGGCGCGCTTGCACCGCGGTCATGCTGAGTCCGAAAGGAGTCTTTCAGGGCGCTGTGGCGCCTCTCCGCGGGCGCCGCCTGGTAAGCCTGTTCTCACCGATCGAGTGGGTGGGCGCCGGTGGAGTATCATGACGCTCGAGACACAGACCACAGAGACTGGCGGGCCAAGAATGACGGTAACCATCCTCTTGTTGATGACGCTCCTGCAGGCTGGTGCGTCTGCCCAGAGCTTCGAGGAGTTGTTCGCCCTGGGCCTTCGCTTGTCGAATGAGCGACGGTGGCAAGAAGCAGAGCAAGCGTTTCGCCGTGCCGCGGAGCTCGAGCCGCGAGCGCCTGCCCCTCACGTGGAGCTGGGCCGTATCCACCTGAGGCGGGACGAGCCCGTTCGCGCTATCGCCGCGCTCGACGAGGCGCTTCGGCGCTCCCGGGGAGACTTCACCGCCCTCTACCTGCGGGGAAGAGCACTTCTTCAGCTCCGACACTATGCGGAAGCGACGCTCGAGTTCGAAGCAGCCCTGGCCCGGCGCCCCGACGACGAGGCTTGCCGAACAGGGCTCGCGGAAGCAGCCCTTGGTGCCGGTGAGCCGGCTCGAGCGGTCGGCGCGCTGGCTCCGGTGATCGACGGGAGCTCGGATGGGATGGCGCATGCGCTCCACGGGTTGGCGCTCGCCGAGCTGGGGCAGTACGACGATTCTCGGGCGGCGCTCGAAAGAGCGAGACAGCTCGGACTCGACACGGGAGGACTGATCCAGGTGGCCCGGGCCGAACTTGCGATGGGCCGATTCGAGGAAGCTGTCTCGAGCTTCCGCCTCGGAAGCGACCTGTCTGGTCCGATCTCCGTGGAGTTCACGCTCGGGCTGGCCGAGGCCGAGATGGCTCGTGGCGACGTCGCACAGGCGCGCCGTCTTCTCGAGCCCCTGCTTGTTCTCGATCCGCATCTGAAGCGGGGCTGGTTCTTGATCGGTCTAGTGGAGGAGGTCGAAGGGGACCACGCTGCGGCGGCGAAGGCTTTCAACGAGTGCGTCGAGATGGGAAACGACACCGTTCTGGTTAATCTCAAGCTAGGCGCCGCCCAGGCGAAAGCTGGTGATCGAGCTTCGGCGTGGACCGCCTTCGCAAGGGCGCTCGAGCTCGATCCAACGCAGGCCGAGACCCACTACCAGATGGGCCGTCTGCTCTCGGAAGAAAAAAGATTCCGGGAGTCTATTCCGTTCTTCGAACAGGCAGCGCGGCTCGAACCGGACGAAACAAGGAGTGCCTTGGCACTGTCGGAAGTCTATCTCGAGCTCGATCGATACGAAGCGGCCATCGAAGCCGCGAATCGAGCCGCGGATGCTTCCAGCACTGCGGCCCGCGCCCACTACGTGAAGGCGCTCGCCAACTACGCGGTGAGGGAGTTCCCTGCGGCTGAGGCAGCCTGCCGGGAAGCGATGGCCCACGGGCTGCGCTCTGCCGGTCTCTATTTTAGCTGGGGTCTATCGCTCGCGGCGATGAACCGTTTTCCGGAAGCAAGAGAGGCGATGGCGGAAGCGCTTCGGCAAGACCCCGGGTTTGCCGAGGCCCACGTGGAATCGGCAAAGGTCAGCACACAGCTTCGAGATTACGAAGTCGCCATGGAACATCTGAGCCGGGCAATGGAGCTTTCTCCCGACGACGCAGAGGTCTGGTATCAGATGGGCGTGGTCGAAGCGCGTCGAGGCCACATCCCCCGCGCGATCGAGCTTTGGCGGAAAGCCCTTGTCCTGAACCCGGAGATGACGCGCCTCTACTATCGGCTGGGAACGGAGCTGGTCAGAGCGGGCCGGGTCGATGAGGGAGAGAAGCTCCTCGCCAAGTTCCAGACCCGCTCTGCGGCCGACGAAGCCGAGGAGCAGCGTGCGGTGCGAGCCGAGAACGTTCTGAGGCGTGCCATGGCGCTCTCCGATCAGCGACGCGACGAAGAGGCGCTTCATTTGTTCGACGAGGCGGTGGAGGCCGACTCCGGGAACCCTTTGCCTTACGTTGCGCTTGCCGAGTTTCACCTGTCCAGGGGAAGGGAGGGGGAGGCGGAGAACACGCTTCGACAAGGTGTTGCCAAGAATCCAGAGAGCATCCGCATGCACGAGCTCCTGCTGTCCCTCTACGAAACGACGGGCAAGGCGAGCGGCGCGGAGGCGACGAGGAAACGTCTCGAGGAGCTCAGAAGCAATCGGCGTTGAGTTGGATTTCTGTCGCCCTTCTTCGAATGGCGTTCCGGCTCGACTCCAGGTCTCTGGCTGGCGTTGACGTAAGATCCTTCCCGCGCTCGTCGCTCTTTAAGAGGCGGTCCAATTGCTCTTTGACCGTCGTCTGATCCGGGTCCAGCTCCAGCGAGCGCTCCAGTGTCTCCCTCGACTTTTCCGGCTTTCCGAGCCTGCGGTAACAATCTGCGAGAGCGTTGAGGTGGGTGATGCTCGGGGCTCGAATCGCCATCGCCCGCTCCAGGTATCCGACGGCGCTTACCTCATCGTCCTTCAGGTAATGCGCGTAGCCCAGTCCGAACAACACCTCGTAGCGCTCTAGGTGCTCGGCCTCCATCGGCTCGAGGATCGAAAGAGCCCGGTCCGGCTCGTTCGACCGGTTGTACGCTTCGGCCAGGAGCCAGCGCGCCACGGGAAGGCCCTCGCCGTTCTCCGCGAGCGCCTTTTCCAGCTCACTCCGCGCTTCGTCGTAGCGATTCATGGTGAGCAGCAGCTCGCCGATGGCCTGTCTAGACATTCCGGGAACCGCCGTGTTGAAGTTGAGGGTAAAAACGAAGGCGGGGCGCGGGATGACACTTCGAGGAGAGACGTTCAGCTGCGTGGCCTTCTCCGCGACCACGTCGCCCGAAGGATCGAGTAGCTGGACGCCCAGATCGTACACGCCCCCTTCCGCTCCATCGAGCACGAACCGTTCGATCACGGGGCCGCCCTGGTAGGCGCCCACCTTGGAGGAACGTTGCTGTACCGTTTGCCCTTTCAGGGAGAGAGAGAAGCGCAGCTCATGGTCGGGAGAGCCTCCCACGACCTGGAAAAAGGCATGCACCGAACCACCGATAGGAAAAACCCCATCGGTGGCCGGATGAATACGGAGCCCGCCCACCTGGAACGTTCTGAGCTCACGGCTCGTCACTTTGTCCTTGATGAGCTCGGTCATATAACCGGCGATGATATCGGTCAACACCGGCCTGTCGCTCGAAAACGATGCCACTCGCAGCTCGCGCTCCGCCACCGTGAACTGTTTCAGCACGCGGTTCCTCACGACGACGTTCATCGTGTAGTCGCCGGGCAGCACCGGGTAGTTGTCCTGGTAGGCGAACGGAAAGGGCGCCACCTGTTCGAGCTGGCTCGGCGTCAGCTCCAGGTAGACCGACTTGTCCTTCGACACGACGAGATCGCCGTCCTCGTTTCTCAGCTCCATCGTGATGTCGAGCGTGGTGTAGAACTTCGTCTGTGCCTCGTCCCCCTCGAGCGCGAAATCCTTGGGTTCGAGCTCGATGCTGTAGTTCACGAACGCTGTTCCGTCCGGAGCGACGAGAGTCGCAAAGAAGCTCTGATGGGGTACGTATTTGAAGGAGTACTCCGCCGACACCCGGTCCCGGAATCGCAGCCAGTCGTCCGCGTAGTCGGGCCTCAGCAGGCGCTTCGGCGCGTCTTCGATGCGGGCCAGGAGGCCCTCGGTACCCGGCGCCGGCCGACCGCCCATGAAGTCCGCCGGCTCGCTCAGATCGAGCGACAGTGAGGCTCGGGCGAGCTCCGGCGACGCGCGCTGGAGATTCTCGACCGCCGTCAACGGGTTGTCGTTGTCCAAGAGGGCCGAGCTCACCAGCAGTGCGCCGGGGCCGTCGATCGCCGGGTGATACAGCCGGTACTCGCCGTAGCTGTGTTGCTTGAAGAAAAGGAGGTAGAAGTGCGCCGGAAGACCGAGATTGGGATCTCCCGAGTAGAACCACTGCTCGATCGGTACCAGTCCCTGGCTCGCCGGAAAGCGCTGAATGTCCTGGGGCTTCCCCAGCTTGATATAGCTGCGGCCGCGATCCGACTTCCAGCCCGGGGAGGGCGAGGCACGACCGAGGTAGCGGTTGGCGTAGTCGAGGCGGCGCTCGTGCTCCTCGCGGAACTCGTTGTGCGGCGTCGCGGGTTTGGGATCCCGCCTTCTCCAGAAAGCTTCGATGAATCCGTCTCGCTCCTCGCGGCTTTCGAGGAGAAGAAAAATCTCCTTCTCTCGCTCGGTGATGATGTAGACGACTTCTTCCTGGAGCCACCGGCTGTGCTCTTCCGGAAGCTTCTCGATTCGCTCGTCCGTGCGGGCGCCGCCAGCGGGCAGCAAGAAGGCAATAACGACGAAGGCGACTTTCCGTTTCACTAGACTGGCCTCCCTGGGTACGATGAACTTCGGATCCCAACGCCTGACGAGGGCACTATGCGACCTCTCCACCCCATAATAGGCCTGCTCCGGTGCGCCCGGCAACAAAGAGAGCGCGAGGACTCTGATTCGCCGCAGGTCCTCGCTCTTCGGGCTCTCACTGCCCCGGGGTTTGCGGCGCGCTCACCAACCGGCAGCGTGTCCCTCCCGGCGGGGGTCGGCACCTCCCGAGAGCACGCCGGTGAGCGGGTAGATTTTGATGCCGTTCAGCATACCCAGTCGCTCGGCCGGCTCACGCAGGCGGTGCCCTTTCGCCGCCAGTGCCTCTCGCACCTCGGTCGAGAACGGCCGCTCGAGCACGAGGTCCGTCCCTTCCAAATACGGAATGGAGTTTTGCAGGTAGCGGAGGACGAACCGGGGCGCCGTCACTGCGTTGTGGGCGTCCATATCGAAATCGAGCGCCCGCACCACGACCTGGAGCACCGTCTGGGGAATGGTCCATCCCCCGGCCGATCCGAGCGCGAAGTACGGCTGACCGTGGCGCATGACGATGGTTGGGCTCATGACGAAACGCGGGCGCTCCCCGCCTTCCATCGCGTCGACGCCCTCGGGGTCCGCGCTGAAGTAGGACATTCCGTTGTTGAAGATCACTCCCGTGTCGGGGACGACGACCCCGGCGGGGAGCATCAGCGTCTGGGTAATGGTCACCACGTTGTGATCGCGGTCGACGACGGTGTGATGCGTCGTATGCTCGATGGCGCTCGTCGTCGTCATCGATGGCTGGACGGGTGAGTAGAACTTTGCGCGCGCGCGGTCGATACGGGCCGCCTGCTCCTTCGCATACTGTTTCGAGAGCAGACGTTCGAGGGGAATCTGGGCGTCGGCCCGTCCCGCGTTGAAGGCGTCGTCATCGACGAAGGCCAGCTTCATCGCTTCGATCACGAGGTGGATGAACTCGGCCGAGTTGTGGTCGAGTGCAGAAATGTCGAACTGCTCGAGGATGTTGAGCGTTTGCAGCACAGTCATCCCTGAGGATCCGGGAGGCTGACTGTAGACGTCGTAGCCTCGATAGGTGGTGGCGATGGGCTCCGCCCATCGGACGCGGTAGTTGGCGAAATCCTCGACGGTGAGGATGCCCCCGTTCTCCTGAAAAAACGCGACGAACGTCTCCGCCAGCGATCCTCCATAGAACGTGGAGGGGCCTTGCGAGGCGATCGTCCGGAGGCTGCGAGCGAGGTCGGGTTGTCGGAGCACGTCGCCGACCGGCCAGGGTTTGCCGTTCTTGAAAAAGATGCTCGCGCCGTAGGGATAGCGTCCCACCGCGCCGCCAAAACCACCATTGCCAAACGGATTGCTCACCGCCGGGCTTACCGCGAACCCTTTTTCCGCGTACTCGATAGCCGGTGCCAGTACCTGCGACCAGCTCATCGTGCCGTATTCGTCCAAAAGCGCCGCCCAGCCGGCGAGATTCCCCGGGACGAGTGGCGCCAGGAAGCTGTCCCTCGCCGGATGGGTGCGATCCCAAAGGCGGGCCCCCACTTCGTATATCTCGTGGGTCGCTGCCCGCGGCGAGTTACCGACAAAATCCAACGAGCGGACGCGCTTTTCCCTGGCATCGTAGATGAGAGCGTATCCTCCGACGCCGCCCAGGCCGGACATCAACGGCTCCACCACCGCGAGCACCGCGGCGCTGGCCACCGCGGCATCGAACGCGTTTCCGCCCTGTTGCAGGATGCGCAAGCCAGCCTGTGCCGCCATCGGGTGCGAGTTCACCACCATGCCGTTGACCACCATGTTCTGGGCTCGCGCCGGGGGCCTCTCGTCGAACAGAATGATAGCGCCGGCGATGAGACTCGCGCCGGCGATCGCCGTGAGCCGTCTCCGTCTTCTTCCCATTACTGGATCCTCCTTCAAAAGGTGATACGTTCGCCTGACACGAAGCGCGTTACGTCTCCACGTAGCCTTCGCGCCGACCCCGTCGACCGTTCCAACGCTCGCTCCTCCGGCATCCCGAATCCGCCGCCAACCCGGTAGACGCCGTCCGGTGGAGGCGATGCTCGGCTTTTGTATTCTCGGGACGGCGGCTGATGATGAGCAACTCACCCCTGGCACCGGAACTGCCCCCCGACGATACCACGCGCGTGCGTGCGCGTGCGATCGCAAAGGGCTGAGCTATTCTCCCCAGACTTTTCGAATCCAGGGAAGAGCCTCCCTCAACGGCTCGGTGAAACGTGGGACCTCGTAATGAGTCGCGCCGTTCAACACCACGAGCTGCACGGAGAGTTGTCGTTGTTTGAGTGTTTTGAAGGCTCTCTGGGTGCGGCCGATGCGAACCACAGTGTCGCGGCTACCATGAATGGCGTAGATCGCGATGTGGCGAACCTGATCGACGGAGCCGCCGGGCGGCGAGCCCGCTATGGGGATGGCGACGGAGAAGAGCTCGGGGTGGCGAGACGCCATGTACCACGTCCCAGTCCCTCCCATACTGTAACCGGTGACGAGGATGCGTCGCTCGTCGACGGAAAAGGCCTCGCGGATGTATCAACCAGGGCGATCACCGCGGTCTCGCTTTCCGAGTTCGCCCAGCTTCGCCGGGGACAATCGGGAGCCACGATGATGGCTCCTAGTTCGCGGAGGCCTGGCTCGACGAGCTCGGTGAGTATCCCTGCCCCGAAGTAAGGGGTAACCGTGCCGGAGTAGTGCAACGCGACAACCAGGGGGCGAGGCTTTCCCGTTTCGTATCCCGGAGGAATGGAGATGGTGTACCGCAGGGAATAGGCGTCCGGCCGTTCCAGAGTGGCCTGGTAAATCCCTGATTCTTGCGGTGTCGGGCTCATCACGGACAGGAGAGCGAGTATGGCCAGGACGTTCATCCTCGGTATTATAGGAGAAGTATCGATCGACTGGAAAAAGACGGCTTCGTGCTCGAGACTGCAATGGATGTTCGTGAAGCAACTGGCTGGCGGCCACCTTAACGCGAACACAAGATAAGGGTGTGTTTCGAGTTGGCAATGACGAGAACTCGAAGATCTGCAAGCGAGGCACAGGACGGGATAACGGGATTCCGAAGGTGGACAGTTCGATCGAACAGCAGTACCATTCGAGAGAATTTGAGCTCACGGCGGCTCGCAAGAAAGCCCCGCCGACCCACACAATGAGGTTGTCATGAACTTGCTAAGAAATCCCGGAACTTTTCGGAATCTAATCTCTGTCTTCGGTATCGTTCTCGCCGGCTGCCAGTTGGAAGTGCCGGAAACGGCCGAGGGCGAGCCGGCGGTCGCTTCAGGGGAGCGCTCGTCTCATGAAGACGCGAGCCCCACACGAGCCGCTGAGCCCGCTGAAGATGTGAAGGCTGCCTTGGGCTCGGTTCCAAATGCCGAACTGGTTCCCTGGGACGAGAAGACAGCCCTGGGGCTCGTGGCCTTGTCCCTGGCGTGTGTCGATCGGCCCCACAAACAGTCCCGCAGACGAGGTTATCTCTACGAGTCGAGCTATGCCCTGAGGACGGACTACGAAAACGCCCTTGCCTTCTACGGCTGCTCGGATTGGCATTCGGCGGCCAACTCAACTTGGACGATGGTGAAGGTTCTGAAAGAGTTCCCCGAATCACCTATCGCGAAACTCATCCGGGAGAAACTGAACCATCATCTCTCGGAAAAGAACCTGCAGGGCGAGCTCGCCTTTTTTGAAGAACGGGCGGGCGCGGGCTTCGAGCGGCCGTTCGGATGGGCCTGGCTCCTCAGGATCTCCGCCGAGCTTCAAGACTGGGAGGATGAAGACGGCGAAAAGTGGGCCGAGAACCTGAGGCCTCTGGCCGAGCTTCTGGCGGAGAGAATGATCGAGTATCTGGACCATCTCGCTTATCCCATCCGCGTAGGAACGCACGCCAATACGGCCTACTCGTTTCTGTTTATGCTGGACTACGCGAGAGCGGTGGGGGACGAAAAGCTGGAGAAGGCAATCGAGATCCGCGCGCGCGATTTCTTTTTCGATGACGAAAACTGTCCCGTGGCTTACGAGCCCTCGGGCTCCGATTTCCTCTCCCCATGCCTGGCCGAAGCAGTTATCGTTAGCCAGTTCATGAGCCAGGAGGAGTGGGTGCCCTGGCTCGACGCCTTCCTGCCGCCCGTGGACTCTCCCGAGCTCGCGCCGCTGTTAACCGCCTTCGAGTTCGAGGAGTATTACTTGCCGCGGCCAGAATTTACTCCGCCGCCCCGGGAAAGCGCCGAGGCGGAGTCGGAATCCGATCCCGAATCGGATGACGATTCCGATCGTAATGAGGAACGACGTCTCAAGGGTGCCCAGTCCCATCTCATCGGGCTTGCTTTCCTGAGGGCGGCTGCCCTGGAGCGTCTTGCCGGCGTGCTCCCCGAGGAAGACCCGAGGCGGGAAGCGTTCCAGGGCATTGCCAGGTTTCAAGCCAGCAAGGGGTTCGCGTCGATGTACGATGCCGACTACGTGGGCACCCACTGGATCGCGAGCTACGCCGTCGACATGTTAACCAGAGATCGCTGAAGCGCTAGCCGAGAGAACGGTCTCATTCCGTTTTCGGGGGAAGGGGCCGGTGCATGCGGAGATAGAGCCCAGCGATGGTAACGGTCGTGGCAAGCACCTCTTTTGCGAAGTAGCGTGCACAGAAAAAGATCATCGCTGCGAGAGCGGAGCGCGGCTATTTGAGGTTGGCCTTGCAATTGTCGTGCGTCTGGTTTATTTACTGACTCACGCTCCAAGCGCGGGCCCAGAGACAGCGCGGTTGTTTCTCGCGCCTCTAACGGAAGAAAACGGGAGGGCAGCATGCATACGCCAACGTGGCACAAATTGGTCTTCGTCGTAATCGCTTTCGCTGTCGGAACCGGCGGGGGTGCGTCGGGAGTGTTGCGCGCGGTTGCACCCGACGAGCTGGCGCCGGCGGGGCTGGCCCGACTCTTCGAGCCCGGTCAGGCGCTTCAGGACAGGAACGGCGACGAGCGAGTCGACTTCGTCGCCGCACGTATTGCCCTTCCCGACGCGCCGGCACCGGAAGAAGTTGCCGCTGCTTCCGCCGTCGCGGCTCGACTGGGATTCGAGACGTCGGGTCTGAGCTTTCCACTCGTCGTTCCGGCGTCTGCGAGCGAGCCAGGGGACGACGCGCCGCTCATCGTTGTCGGTGGAAACAACGCTCTGGTTCCCGAGCCGTTTCGCCTGCGGCTGGCTTCTCTGAAGCCTGGTCAAGGGCTCGTAGGAAGCTCCGGGAGTACCATTGTGATTGCCGGTAACCAGCCCGAGGGAACTCGAGCTGCCGCTGAAGCCTTTGCCTCACGAAGTCCCTACCTCTGGGAGGTCATCGGTAGGGAGAACGGTGAGACTTACGAGCGCGTCACGTTCGAGCTGGCGCGCTTTCTCGGCGAGGGAGGCGTCGAAGTGAGCAGCGTCAGCGTGGACGAGCTCGTCTTCGAGAAAGACCGAAACGAAGTCGTCTCCGTTACGTTGACGGCGGCTCTCGCCTCGGGTGGTGCGGTTCGGGCGCGAGAGCTCTTGACGAACCTCGAGGTGCGACACCGAGAAGGACAGCAAACGGATCGACTCAGCTACTCCGGGGCCGCCTCGGTGACTTACCGTCTCGAGGACACGACGTCGGTCGAGGTCGTCACCCTTGAGCGTGTGGGCATCCCCCAAAGGCTTCTCACGCCGCCGCGAGATCGGTCCTTTCGTCCGTTCGGGGAGCAGCCCCGGGTCGAGACGGTGACCGAGTTCGATCTCTCCGATTTGTACTCTGTTGGCGGTCTTCTCAAGGACGCCGACAAGGATCAAATTGCCGACGACACGGATACTCGACTGATATTTCCTGCCAAAACGAATGAAGGGGACTATCTCCCTGCCCGCGGAGCGACTCATCTGGCCGCTCGGTTGGGCCTCGAATCCGCCGGCATCAGCTTCCCGATCGTGCAGCTCGATTCGGAAGTCAAGGACGCGAAGAAGGAGAGGAGTCTCATTGTTTTCGGGGAAGGGAATCGCCTGGCCCGCGATCTGAGACGTCTGGGCAAGAGACGAGCGCTGGATGCAGCAGCGGGCACCGGGTTCGTCGAGGTGGTGCCGACCGCTTTTGGCAAGACTCCTGCGGTGGTGGTGAGTGGAGGGGACCTGGAGGGGGCCGAGGCAGCGGCGGAGTATCTGGCTGGCCGTGCCCCCAATCTCTGGGAGACCGGCAGCGGGAAATCTACCATCGAAGATGTTGAAGACGCTATCCATCACCTGGTGAACGGTCGGACGGCGGCCGGCCAGGCGGCCCTCGCGCTCGCTCGAGTGGAAGAGCTCATTGCCGAGCTCGAGGACAAGGAGCTCGACTCGCTCGAGCTCGAAGTTTATCTGGAAGAAGCATCGCCTGAATTCGACCGCTTTCTCAGTGAGCTCGTTGCTGAGGGGATCAACGCGGATCACGTCGAGGTAAAGAGCCAGTCGAGGAGCGAGGCGGTGGTCGTCTTCGAGGAAAAGCCGAGTTTCGTCTGGGAAGTGGACGAGTTCTGGAAGCGATTTCGAGAAGTCGTGCTTCCGCGGCTCGGCTCGGGCTCGCGCGTTTCCGTCGAGCTGCGCGTCAGCGAGTCGCCCGAGCTGCGCACCGAGCTCGAAGGGAAGATACGAGCTGAGATTGAACAGGCCGGGGGACAGCCCGCTGACGTTCGGGTCCTGTCCGCGTATAAACAAGGCCTATCCTGGCTCCTCGACGAAGTGGCTCCAGAGCTTGTGAGAATGAAAGACCGAGGACTCGCTTCCATCGAGGTAAGCTGGAAACCTTTTCCGGTCGATACCAGCAAGAAGTGGCGTTTTTACAACGAGCCTGCTCGCTGGCTGAACGAGCTCTATCCTGCCGATGAGCTTCTCTCCCGGGAGCTGCACATCCCCCTTTCCGCCATCTCCTTCCGGATGCAGAAGTCCGATGATGCGACCTATCAGTTGACCGCGAAAAATGCGTCGGGGGAGGTGATCTTCGAAGACAGCTTCTCACCGGCTTCTTACGATCGGCCCTTCCTCGATGCCTTTCCTGACAAGGCCCGCGTCACCGTCACCACCGGCTGGATCCGGGTAGATGCCGGGGACGAAACGCTCCTCGATGAGCGTCTTCCTACCGACCTGGATCGTATCTGGGATTACTATCAAGGCACGGCGCTCGCCCAGGTCTACGATCACGTGAAGAAGGTCACCGGTGGCAAGCCGACGCGAGAGAAGCAGCCGTTCTTTCACACGCTGCGCTTCGAGCTCAAAGCCTCCGAGCCCGATTACCGTCTCGGATTGGACCAGGAGCACGTCTCGAGCCTGGAATCCATCCACGACGACGTGTACTTCGACACGCTTGCATTTTTCTATGAGGTCGTCGAGGACGCCGGGGCTGAGGAGGCCGGCGCGCGGCGCGGCGCCCCGGGGAACGTGCTGCCTTGGATTCACCCGGAGCGACGGGGCCAGGCTCCCGAGCTGTCTCTCACGTATTCCGGCTATGCCTCCAACGAGCCAAAGCTCGTCTGGACCTATCGTGAGAAGGGAGGGGAAGAGAAAACGGACACGCACAAGCTGGAGCCGGTCAAGCTCGCGCGACCCTCGGCGTTTCTGGCGGAGCTCCGGGCCGGAGAAGAACGTCTGGCCCGGCTCGGCGTGAGCGTTACCCTGGAAGAAGTCGAGCCTCTGGAACGGCTCGTGGATCTCCTCGACAACTTGACTCGGCTACAGGACGCGGGAGTTTTCCAAGACGCTTTCGAGTTCGAGGGCGTTGGCGAGATCGCCATCCGCGTCGACGCGCCCGGCGCCACCAGTACCCGTGCTTACGCGTCCCTTGCGCCGTCGAAGAGCGATCCGTTACCCACCCATACCGGCGAACAACTGGTGACGTGGGATCACGTGATAAGTCCGGAAGAAAGCGAGCGCATTGCCCATACCCTGGGAACCCTACCGGAGATATCGACCTATGTGGCGGGCCGCTCCTTTCAAGGAAGAGCGGTGTCGGTGATGGAGATTGCGCTTCCGATGGAGGCGGAGCTCGTCTCGCAAGCCAAGATGAGCACGTGGAAGCCGGTGCTCTCGATCCTGGCGCGCCAGCATGCGAACGAGGTCTCTTCCACCTCCCATGCGCTCCGCCTGGCGGAGCTTCTCGCCACGGACCTTGAATACCGGCGCTATCTCGACAAGATGAACGTGGTCATACAGCCGGTGGTGAACCCGGATGGCGCGGCCCTGGCGCACGAGCTTCAAAAGCTCACCCCGTCTCACTGTCTCCACGCGGGCCGCTATAGCGCATTGGGTCCCGACGTACCGCGCGAGGCAGGCAACCCCGACACCCTGGTTACCGAAGCCCTGGTCTTGAACAAAGTGTTCAACCGTTGGCTTCCCGACTTTCAGCTCAACCCCCACGGCTACCCATCGCACGAGTGGGTACAGACTTTTGCCAACTACAACCCCTACTCGTTCCGCTCCTACTGGATTCCACGCGGTTGGTACACGAGCGTGCGTCCGGTCGAGGATCCGCGCTACCCGCATCATCGGGCGACTGCCTTTGCCATGAGGGATCACATCGCCGCGGAGGTGTCGCGCGATCCCGAAGTGCGCTCGACCAATCTGCGGATTTACGATCGCTATCGTCGATGGACGACGCGGTGGCAACCTCACGTGTATAACCTGGAGGTGCACAACGACACGGCGATTTACTTCAGCCGGCGTAGCGGCACCGCCCCCCGGCCAAGGGCGAGAGCCGACATCACGGTGTTCTCGGCCGGTACCGAGGCCATGGATGAGACAGCCCAGGGCGAGTGGTTGGATCTGGTGACCCGGATGGGCTTCGGGTTCTTGAAAGCTTCGCTGAAGTTTCTGGATGAAGCTGACTACACGCTCTATCGGCTGGAAGAAGAGCGTCGTGACAAGGTGAGCCTGTCCGTCACGCGCCCGCGGCCGCTCAAACCCGGCGGAACTTCGGCGGCGGCGACGTCCAATGACCCGTAACATAAGAAGGATCCAGGGAGTGTCTATTCGAGCGACTCGATTCCCTACATAGAGGGATCGGAAGAAATTCGAAAATCACTGACCGCCAAGGGCCACCGCCTTCCGCTCTAGCCCCCGGAGTGGCGGGGGATGCTGAACGGCATCAAGATCTACCCGAGGACGATGTTCGCAACGCAATGCGAGGGTCGAAAGGCGCCTCTACGCTCGGTTCCGAGACAGCTTCCCGTTCGAATGTGCTGCCGAACACAAGAAAGGCCGTGGAGTTGACGAAGGGCTGCGGTACGCTTACTGGTGCATCATCGCATCATCGGCCGGGCGCCCTCTTCATCGCTCGATATCTCGAAGTCGCCCTGGTTGGCGTTCGTCCCTTTGCAATCGAGCTCGACGAACTCGTCTTTGTACTTCAGGAAGGTGGTCTTGCCTTTGATGCTGACTTTGATGGGCCAGGACACGTTGTTGGTGACGGTGACCGGCTGGCTCGGGTCCCGACCCATGATGAACTTGGCTTCGAACCCGCCCCGGTCTCCGAAATGGATTCGGGCTTCGCGGTCGGTGACCTCCTGTCGGATTCGTAGATAATCGAATCCGAGAAATTCTCGATCCTGGTAGGACGTATGAAGAATCGAGCTCTGTCCACCCGGCTTCCCGCCAATCAACTCCGAGGCGCTCGCCTTGATCGGCCAGAGTCGGACCAGGCACACCATGCGGCCCGTCAGGGCATAGGTCAGCTCCTCCATGGCGTGGCGCTGCTCGGGAGAGCCTCGATCATCGAGCAGCGCTCGGAAACCCCGCTCACCCTCCACGCCACCGACGTGCAGGTCGTTCAAGCTGACGCCCTCGAACTCACCCTCCTCGATCCAGTAGGACCAGGCCGCATGACAATAGTCGTGGGGCGCCGGGTGCTCGCCAAAGTTGCAGTTGCAAGGGACGTCGCAGGTACAGGCTTCCGACAGCTTTCCCTTGATGCGCCAGGATGGAAGCTTGCCCGATTCATCGCTGGGAAGCATTTCCTCCTCGTCTCGAGACGACGCCCCGTTCTGGCAACCTTGTAGAAACATCAGCGCTCCGACGGCTACCGACAGAATGACGCCGAGCCACCAACCTTTCATCTATCTGTCCTCGTCTCCGGTTGAACGATTACCGATGCCTTTGGTCTTGTGCCGGAGGGTTCGTAAATCTTCTTGACGATGAGCCACCCTCCATCAATAGGGAAGGGCAGGCTCACTTCACCCTCTTCGAGTTGTTCCAGCCTGACGCGTATCTCGGTATGGAGGTCGACGGGGTGGGCTCGGATATGGCCGCCCCCCGAGGCGCTCTCGTCTCGAGAATAATCCCTGGCCAGAGCAGCGAACGCCTCGCCACTCTGAATGCTTTGAAAGAGGCTGTCGGCCTCGGTCTTCGTCCGAAGGACGATGATCTGGTAAACGTTGAAAGGCTCCCCTGAAGCGAGGAGCCGTCGGTCTACCTCGCCGAGAAGTCCACCCAGGTACCGGATGGTCTCCAAAGTCAGAGCGTCACCGAGTCCAAGGGCCGCCTCCAGGATCCGAAGCGCCTGGTGATGCCGGGCGAACGCATCGTTCGGTTTCCCTTGCACGCGGTAAAGCATGCCCAGGTTGTTGAGGGTGGTTGCCACTTCGGGGTGCTCCGGGCCGAAGGTCTCCTCCTCCACGGCGAGGGCTCGGGAGTAGAGCTTTTCCGCTTCGCCGAGCGAGCCTTTTTTAGCCCGCAGCAAGGCCAGGTTGGAGAGCGCAATGGCGGCCTGTGGTGAATCGGCGTCGATAGCTTCCTCCCAGATCCGGAGCGCTTCGTGGAACAAACGCTCGGCTCGCTCGAAGCGTTCCTGTCTGAGAAGGAGGAACCCGAGGTTGTTGAGCACCTCGGCTCGACGCGGCTTGTTGCGGCCGCCATTTGCTTCATTCATGTCGATGAGGCGTTGGTAGAGCTCTTGCGCCTGTTCGTCCTTGCCCTGCTGCAGGTAGACTCCGGCGAGGTTGTAAAGCACGGTGGCCGCGCTCGGGTGGCCTGATCCAAGCACAGCTTCGTAGATCTCGAGCGCCCTCAACAGCACCGGCTCCGCCGCGTCCACCTCTCCCTCGGCATAGGACAAGGATGCAAAGTTGTTCAAGTTGGCGGCCAGATCCAGGTCGCTTCGACCGCGTGTTTGCTCCAGACGTTCTAAGAGCTCGGCTGCCACATCGCGGGCTTCAGGGACGAGACCTTGGCCGTAGAGCTGGCCAAACTTCACCGCCAGTACGGCCAGGTCGTTGCTCTGGGGTAGTCCTCTTGTCGGGACGAGCGCTACGGCCAAAACCATCATCAGGAAGGGCCCGCAAGCCGTTGGCTTACCGCGGTGCCTCGTATCCGTCAGGCTTGCTTCCATCTCGGCTTACGAGGGGCCGGAGCTTGATGGGAAAAGCTCGTCCAGGTCGGCCGGCCAGCGTGGGTGTCGTGCTTCGCGGATCGCGAGGATCGGTCCAAGAAGGACGGTAACCATCTGCGAGGGATCGAGATAACGCTCCGCTATCTGCTTCACCTGGTCGGGGGTGACCGCTTGGATGGCTTCTGGCCAGCCGATCAACCGATCGGTCCCGCCATGCCGGACCGCTTCGAAGGCGTAGGTCGCGCTCGCCTGCCGGGCGCCGTCCAGGACGCGCTGCCATTGTCCCAACAGCAGAGCTCCCTTGGCCTGCTCCATCTCTTCATCGGTTATCCGTGCATCGGGACTTCGCATTCGAGATACTTCTTCCAGGCAGTATTTGATGAGCGGGGCCACCGACTCCGGTCGGCCGCCGGTGCGAAAGTGGAGCAGGCCGCTGCCGCTTGCCGCCTCCGGCAAGACGAAGATGGCTCGGTTGGCGAGCCCCCGCCTCTCACGAACGGCGATATTGAGCCGCACGTTGAGGATTTGGGCGAGCACGGCAAGGGCCGGTTGATCGGCCTGAGGCACCGGACCGATCGCCTTTCCGAAGGCAACCCAACCGACAAGGCCCGGCACATCGATGGTGTGGAGCGATGAGGGGGTTGCCCCCGAAGGGGTGGTCGCGATTTCCAGGTTCTCGTCGAGCGCGGGATTCCACCCGCGGCTCAGCTCACGGAGAGCTTCTTCGACTTCTTGGCGTCCGACCCCTCCACCGATTCCGAGCACGACTCGGTCGGGGCGAAGGGTCCTCGAGGCGAGGGCGCGTACGGCCTGGGCCGAGACCGTCGTTCCTTCTTCGGGCGGCGCAAGAGGATAGCCTCCCAGCAGCCGCGCAAGCTCCACCTGGGGGCGGAAGCCGGCGACGCCTACGCTCGCCGTTGGAGAATAACCTGGTCCCGTCCGATGGTCGGCCGCCTCTCCGAGCTCCGGCGCGCGGACGCGGTCCAGCATGAGAGCAAGCCCTTCGCGCCAGTCGGACGCCATCACTTCGAGAGAGATGCGAGCCCCGTCCGGCATGCGCTCGACGGTCAGGTCCGTGGCCAGGGATTCGAGGCGCAGGGAAAGCCGTGATCGCGACGCTGAAGAAGCTCCTGTCGTCATGAGTTGAAGGAGAGCGTCGGCGGCACCAGCTTCTCCGACGCGTTCCATGAGACGCCCGAGCGGGAGCGCGGCGGATATTCGCACCAGGGGATCGGCGGTATCGGTGACCACGTAGCTCCGCAGATCGTTATCGAGCTCAAGAAGCGCTTGCGACGGCTCGGATGGCTCGAATTCACTGGCCTCGAAACGGTAGTCTCTCGGATGGGGCCAGTCGTGTTCCAGGATCGGGCGGGAGTGACCGGGCAAACGCTCGGCACCGGTCGACGAGTCGTTCCCACAACTCGCGGTGAAAGCGAGGCCGGCAACGATGACGCAACCGGATGCGACCTGCCGTCGACGGTGACTGCGTTTGGTGGTGAAATGTCTCATAGGACTACCGCGGGTCGGTTAGAGGGGTCTGACGTGAGACGCCGATCGTCCGATTGGCGGGCACGAAATACTTTGCCGCAACGCGCTCTACGTCTTCCACGGTGGCGCCAAGTCGCGTCTCCATGTAGGGCTGCAAGGTTTTCCAGCTATCCATCACATTGAAGGTACCGAGCTCGTAAGCGAGGAGGCCGCGGTCGGAGCGGATGCGGTCCCATTCCATCTGCAGAGCTTTACGGGCCCGTTCCAGCGTCTGATCGTCGATGCGTCCTCGTCGCAAATCGCGAACCGCCTCCAGGATGTTCTGCTCGATGGAAGCGAGCGCGCCGTCCTCTCGCGCTCGAACCACAACCTGGAGCGCGCCCGGAGATCCGAGCTGGTAGGTATGAACGAGCTGATCGGTGACATCGAGTCCCTCCCGTTCTCCTAAAGACGCCAACCTCGAGCCCACCATGCCGTGCCGACCGTTGAGGAGCTCCTCGATAACGTCAACGATGGGCCGATCGGGGTGACCTACACCAGGAATGCGATAGCGCACGATCACGCGCGGCTCGAGGGGCTCGGCCCAATCGAGCCGAACCGCGCCACGGGGTATCGGCTCGGCTTCGAGCTCCATCCGCGCCGGTGCCGGATCGCCTGCGGGGATACGGCCGAAGTACTGCTCCCCGCGAGCCCGGGCTCGTTCCGGGGTAATGTCTCCCACCAGGACGAGCGTGGTGTTGTTCGGCACGCCGTAGCGTTCGTACATGCGCAACATGCTCGCCCGGTTGAAGAAGGCGAAATCCCTGAGGTGCCCCCACCCTCGCACGCCGTCGAGAGCAAAGTAGAAGTCCGCCTCCGGACGGCTGTGATAGTTCAGTAGCTGCTCGAGCACCGTGTATCGCTGGGCTTCCCAACCCCGGAGAACGGCGTTGACCATCCGATCCGCTTCCAATCGGAAGATCAGCTCGATGTTCTCTTGGGGCATGTCGATGTCGATCTCGATGCGCTCGTAGCCGGTTGTAGCCGGCACCGGGTCTCCGTGATTCTTGGTGCCACCGTACCGCTCGTACCAGAGCCACTCGGCCCAGAACTCACGGTGCTCGCTGTCCTGGTCCTCCAGCTCGTAGAGTCGCTTGCGCAGCGCTTCTAGTTCCGGGGTCGTAGGCCATTCGAGAGGGTCGTAGAAAACGTTGCGCTCGCGAAGTCGATTCCTCTCCCGATCACGGAGCTCGAGCAGTTCTTGCTCCGTTTCGAGGATCTCGTGCAGGATGGGATATTCCGCATCGAAGTTCTTCGTTCCAACCGTCGTAGTGCCCTGGAAGATGACGTGCTCGAGAAAGTGTGCCGCACCGTGCTCGCCGTTGGGCTCTTGCATCGCGCCAAACCGGTACCAGAAGCTCGCGGCGACGCGAGGAACGCGATGATCTTCGACGACCAGGATACGGAAGCCGTTGTCGAGGAGAATCTCATGGACATCGACCGTGGGGAAGAGAGACGCGGCCGGCACTCCGGAGGTAGCGGGAGTCGGAGAAAACAACCAAGCCGCTAGCAGGAACGGCACACCAACAATCCTGGTTTTCGGAAGCCTTCCCACAGCCTTTCTCCTCCGACGAGCGCCGGTGGTATGGAGCTTCCACCTGACTTAGTCCGCTGCAACGGTATGACGAAAGCGCTTCGGCTGTCAACAGCTCCAGCGCCACGGCGAGACACGGCTGAGTGAAACGGGGGTCGCTCCCGACGGCCTACGCTCGTCCAAGTAACGCGCTCTGCAGCTTCGCGCGCGAGGCGGGAGGAGAGTAGGTAGCGGACGATATGCCAACCTGGGTCCGAAATTCTCGCCGCCGGAACGGCTCCGATTGCCAAACAGGAGATCCATAGGGGCCGCGAGCGTCCTGATTTGTCCGTCCCTCATCAGGTGGGTGGCGGCAGCGGTGTCGTCGACGAGCACGATCTGATCCACCCACTTGATGCAGGTGCAGGCGTACCAAGCGGGCACGATGAGACGGATCGGATAACCGTGGTCCTTGCGAAGCGGCGACCCATTCATTCCCGTGGCGAAGAAGGCTCCGGTTGCCTCCAGCTGCTCGAAGGAAAAGATCCAACTGGTCTGGGGCAGGGAGTCGAGACGCGGCTGGGAGTATCGCTCCAAACCCGAGATGAGCACCCGGGTCGCCTGTGGCCGAATCGTAAGCTTTGCGACAACCTTGGAGACGGGAACCCCGCGCCACTGGGCGACGCTGATGAGGCCAAAGTGGCCGTTTCGGTGGTTGCCGGAGCACTCGACGAGGTGGGTTGCCCATGGGTTCCGACCGAGAGACCAACTCATCAAAGGAGAGCTCTACGGGTGCTTCCACCAGGCCGCGGACCAAGATCTTCCCGGACGAATGGAAAGAGGCGTGCTCTGGGTAGCCGGTGCGGATGAAGAACCTCTCGTTGGGCGTGACCATAGTGTCAGGGCCGAGGGTCGAAAGGTCGAGTGCCCAGAAACCCTCCGCTCCCGAGCCGACCATAGTACCGAGCGGAAAGTCTCCCTCGCCCAAAAAAGGCACGACACCGAGAAGCCTTCCGCCGGCCAAGGGCTCCACGGCCGGCGACGCTGTCGCTTGGGAGAGTAGCGACCATCTGCCCGATCCCAGAAGCAGCGCGGGCGCCGCCCCCAGTGACCGTCTCAGGAAGCTCCGGCGCGTTCTGATCATTGCGTTAGGAAGTGTCCGAGCGGCTTTCAATATCGCCAGCTCGCGGTGTCGGCGCCCTCCGGTGCCGATTCGAGCATGTGTTCGACCATTTTGGGAGCAAAACGCTGAATATAGGTAAGTCGGGAAATGGAGTTCGGATTTTCGTGGTCGCCGCTCCAACAGTGCTCGAACCGATCTCCGTAATCCACTTCACCCAGATAGTAAGGTTTCGTCGTGCTCTCTAGAAACTCTTCCAAGAGATAGACCGCATTGGGCAAGTAGTAGTTATCCATATCGCCGCAGTAGATGTGGAGCTTCCCTTTGACTTTCGGACCGCGCTCCTTCCAATCCCGTTCCAGGATGTGGCGAAGGTCATAATGCTCCCGCATGTATTCAGCGACCTTACGATCGATTTTGCCTGTCAGCCGGTCGATAACGGGCTGTGGATAGCCATTTTCGCCAACCGAAGACCAGGCGGCTACATAGCCATCCCTTAGTTCTCCGGAGCGGCCCTTTGTGCCTAGCACGTACTCCATCCGATAGATCTCCTCGAGGGTACTGCTGATTTGCCCGAGAAAATTGCGCAACCCTGGCCGCGGTGTTCGCATCCACTTGCTATCAACGTAATAAGCATTTTCGTCTTCGTAGATGTTCACGGACGTATAAGCACGAAAATCCACCGGACTCGGACACGAAGACCAGGTCCCGTTGAATTCGTCCGGGTAAAATACCTGAAGAGCCAGAGAGGTCCAGCCTCCCGTCGAACCTCCGTAGAGAGCTCGCGCCCATCCCTGACCGATTCCCCGGAATTTCTCTTCAATGTAGGGGACGAGCTCCTGGACCACCGCATCTCCGTAGGGTCCGTTGTTCGCTGAATTTACCGCGTAGGAGCCATCGTAGTAAGGGGTCGCCGCCTGAATGGCAACATGGATCATACGCGGGAAGTCGAGACCGGTCCAGTCTTGGTAGAGCTCGTACGCGTATTCCTCTACGACCTTCTTGTATTGAGGATCGTCTCGGTATTCGACGATTTGTTCCACCCACGGTTTACCTTTGAGAGCTTCTCGGATCGACGGCATTCTAGGATTAGGATTAGAAGCCGCCTGCTCACTTTCATCCGGATTCGCGGCGTTGCCGCCGGTTCCCCGCTCACTTTCCGCGGCTTCCTCAGGTGGAGTCTCCCGCCAGCCGCGAACGGCTCGTCGATAGTGACCTTGAGTGATCATCAGCGGATACCGTGCCTCGGGATGCTCGTCAAATCCTTCCGGCAAGAGCACGTGTGCCTCGAGATACATGGGGCGGCCCCAGAACTCGCTGAGCAGCTCACTTTCGAACTTCACATACTTCACATATTTTGTGTCTTCTGGCTCGGGTATCGGAGGAATTTCTTGATCGAGTGAGATATCGATCCTCAGACTTTCCGTGGGGTCAATGCGCAGCTTCCGAGGAGTGCTGTAGAAATTGCCTGGAGCCTTGTTCCATTTGACACCTTCGCCGCGGTTGATCGGGAGCTTGACAGTGTGGCCGTCAGCGCGATGGAAAGTCTCGTAGCGATGGAGAACCCCCTGTACCCAGTACTCTCCCGGAGGAATCTCGGTAATGCTCCCCACAGGATAGCCCAGGACGTCAGCGTCGATTATGGCCGCTTCTCCCGGACCCAGACCTTCCACGTCGACACCGAAAACGAGCTGCGTGTCGAGACCCATCTGGATTTGAAGTCTGGGCTCCTCGTGATCGTTAGAAGAGATCAGAAAAAAAACTCTGCCGTCGAGAGCTTCTTGACTTCGCTCTTCCGGAAACGAAATCGCAAAGCGAAATCCCGCCGGCTGGCAAGCCAGGATAAAAGACAGTACCAACAAGGCGGATGAGGCAAGAAGAGATCTACTCAGACTTGTTTCTTTCATAAGAACAACCTCATAGGAATTCATCATACGCAAGTTTATGTCGACAACTGGACCTTAGGGCTCCCGGGCCCTTAGTAGAGCCAGCTCGTTGCATCGGCGCCAGGTGGCGCGGTTTTGATCATGTGCTCGGCCATTTCCCGCGCCAGTTCCTGCCTTCGCATTTGTCTCGAAAGATCCGTCTCTCCACCGCTCCAACAGTGCGGAAATCGATCTCCGTACTCGACGACGCCGTCGTAATATGGGTCTTTCGTGCTCTCGAGAAACGCTTCCATCAAGTAAACGGAGTTGGGCAGATACCAGTTGTCCATGTCGCCCGTGTATAGATGGATTTTCCCTTTCAGTTTGGGACCCAGAGTTTTCCAATCCCGTTCGAGAACGTAACGAAGGTCATAATTCTCACGCATGTACTCCACGGCGGATGGATCGATTTCTCCAGTGATGGGATCCCAAGGCGGCCTGGGATAACCGTCCTCCCCTACCGGCGCAAAAGCGGCCGCATAGGCATCTCTCAGACTTCCAGAGCGGCCTTTGGTGCCGGTAGCGAGTCCCATCTGGTGGATTGATTGGAGTGTGCTGGTGAGTCCGCCGAGATAGTCACGGAGCCCAGGCCGTGGTGTGCGCTTCCACTCGCTATCGAGATAGTAGGCATTTTTGTCCTCGTAGAGGTTGACAGAGGTGTAAGCGCGGAAATCAATGGGACTCGGAGCGGACGACCAAGTGCCATTGTACTCGTCTGGATAAAAGATTTGCGTACCTAGAGATTCCCAGCCACCCGTCGAGCAACCGTAGAGGCCTCGCGCCCAGGCTTCTCCGATACCGCGAAAATTCTTCTCGATATGAGGGATCACCTCATAGGCAATGGCATCGCCGTACGGTCCTATGTTCGCCGTATTGACGGCGTAAGCATCGTCGTAATAAGGGTTGGCGTGTTGGATAACGACGTGGATCATGCGAGGGAAATCGGGTCCGGTCCAATCCTTGTGAAACTGATAGGCGGCTTGCAATTGGCGCGGATTGTAGTCGGGGTCTTCACGCCTAGGGTCCTTGGGACCGGGCGGTTTACTACCTCTTCTAGTGAAAGTCTCCAAGGGCGGAGTCTCGCGCCAGCCCCGGATAGTGCGCTGGAAGTGACCGTGTTGAATGATGAGTGGATAGCGGGCTTCGGGGTGCTCTTCGAAACCTTCCGGAAGAAGCAGAATCGCTCCGAGATACATGGGACGACCCCAGAACTCTGAAACTAGCTTGCTCTGAATTTTTATGTGCTTGACATATTTCGTGTCCTCGGGCTCGGGAATAGGAGGTATTTCTTCATCCAGAGAAATCTCGATCATTTGATCATTGCTAGGATCGATTCGCATCTTTCTGGGAGCGCTGTAGAAGTTACCGGGGGCTTCCTTCCATTGTTGTCCTTCGCCTCGATCCATCGGCAGCTTGAGGATGTGGCCATCGGCTCGATGAAAGGTCTCATAGCGGTGAAGAAGTGCTTGTACCCAGTATTCTCCGGGCTGAATCTCGGAGATGCTTTTCAGGGGATAGCCGAAAGATTTTTCGTCGATAGCTGCCAACTCGCCCGGCTCAAGACCCTCGACGTCAACGCCAAAAACGAGCTTGGTATTCCCATCACGCGTGATCTGAAAACGAGGCTCTTTTTTGTCGTCGTCCGAGATGAGAAGCAAGACTCGTCCATCAAGAGCTTCTTCACTTCGCTCTTCGGGAAAATAGATGCCAAAACGCAGTCCTTGACGGGGCCCGCAAGTGAACATCAAGAACGAGCTAGCAAGCAGAAAAAGCAGTGCGGCAACAAAGGACTTCGAAGTTCCATTTCTCACGGCGGGCCTCCTCACCATCTTCCACCAAATTGTTAGTTAGTTAATTAACCCCAAAAAGCTCCAGGGTCAACCAAAATTTCAAGGTCTGAACGCGGGGAGGGCGCACCGGAGGTCTCGTAGCCTCGCTGACTTTACTCGCCTCCCGGCGGCGGGTGTTTTCTTCGGCGTCCTCGCGGACCGAATCAGGCGGACGCGGGCGCTCATTCTTAGCATTCTCATCTACGCCGTGTTCACCGCCGCAATGCGGGTTGTCTCAGACGCTCCTTCAACTCGCAGTGTTTCGTGTGTTACTCGGTTTCGGGATGGGAGGGGGCTTTTGGTGTGGCTCTGGTTGCCGAGACCTGGCCGCCCGAGCATCGGGGCAAGTCCATGGGCATCATGCAGAGCTCTTGGGCCGTGGGTTATGCGGCGGCGGCAGGCGTTGCCGCACTCATCCTTCCGACTTTCGGCTGGCGAGCGCCAACGAATAGGGGTTGAGACGGCGCCCGTCATCGTCGACTCGGGCCTCGAACGGCTGCCTCGCGGCCCTGACAGGGGACGTTGTTCGAAGTTGACTCCAGAGTCAAATTTGGGCTATAGGGTACCAATACGTAGACGGGCAACCGGACCTACGCTGGTGCTTGTGAGGAATCACACATGGAAATAGACCGACCAGAAAGTCGAATCATCGGTCGTGGGGTCAACCGCATGATTTGCGCACCTCGCTGGAGTTGCGGTTGTTGACCGGCGGATTTCCCTCGACGCACCCCACGCGGGCTGTGTCGCTTTGAATCCGAGAACTGCAACCCGGTCGCGAGGGGAACGACGATGGGAATGAAGGAGAGTCTTGCCGGGAGTCCGCTCGTTCGGAGACTCCTCACGGTAGCGTTCGTCGGAGCCGTTGGGTTCGGCTGTCAGGCCGAGCCCACGCCATCCGATGAGCCTCTTGACGCGCCGGACAATCCGATCGTGGGCGTCTGGGGCTTCGTTTCGGAGACGAATACCGAGACGGGCGAGCTCGTCCGAGACGATAGCACTTGGAGCGGCATCTGGGTGTTCACCAAGGGTTATCACTGTCTGGCGCGCATGGACGCCCGGCGAAAGGGACTCTCGCCATCCGAGCTCGAAGCGCTTCCCGCCGAAGAGAAGGTGGCTTATTATGAGCAGCTCCTCGGGTACAACGGCACGGCGGGAACCTATACGGTGGAAGGCGACACACTGCGGCGTCAATGGCAGATCGGCCTGGGTCCCCACATCGTCGGGCTCGAGTCGGTGACCAAGTTCTCGGTGGCGGGCGATCGGCTCACCGTCGACCTGGCGCGCCGCTCTCCCGATTCCGGTCCGGCGGCGCGTGTCGAGTACCGGCGCCTCGAATAGCGGACACTTTTTCTTTTTCAGAGGACTTCGATGATCAGAATTCTTGCGTTTTCGCTGAGCAGTTTCCTCCCGATATCCGCGCCTTTGTTCGCGATGCAGGCAGACAACCTCGCCTACGACCCGGCGCTCTATCAGGGCCTCGAGTACCGGATGATCGGCCCTCACAAGGGCTCGCGCACCACGGCGGTCACGGGGGTGACGCAGGAGCCGCGCACGTTCTATATGGGAGGTACCGGAGGAGGGGTGTGGAAAACTACCGACGGCGGGGAGACCTGGTTCAACATCACCGACGGTCAGTTCGCTACCGGCTCGGTCGGTGCCATCGACGTCGCCGACTCCGATCCCAACGTCATCTACGTGGGGACGGGCTCCGCCTGCATCCGCGGCAACGTCTCTCCCGGCGTCGGCATCTACAAATCGACCGATACCGGCAGGAGCTGGAGCCATGTCGGGCTCGACGATGCAGGCCAGATTGGACGCGTCATCGTCCACCCCACCGACCCCGATATCGTCTACGCGGCCGTTCTTGGACACGCCTTCGGCCCCAACAGCGAGCGCGGGGTCTTTCGCACGCTGGACGGTGGTGGGAGCTGGGAGCGCGTTCTCCACGTCAGCGAGAGAACCGGCGCCAATGAGATCGCGATGGACGCCACCAACCCGCGCATCCTGTACGCCACGATGTGGACGGCGGAGCGCAAGCCGTGGACGATGTTCTCGGGAAGCGAAGAAGGGGGCATCTACAAGACCACCGACGGGGGTGACAACTGGACGAAGCTCACCGCCGGACTTCCCAGCGGGATGATCGGACGCACCGGCATCACCGTCTCGCCGGCGAAGCCCGATCGCGTCTGGGCACTGGTGGAAGCGAAACAGGGTGGAATCTATCGCTCCGATGACGCGGGGAAGACGTTCGAGCGCATCAACACCGATCGCGAGCTCCAGAACCGCCCCTGGTACTACATGCATATCTACGCCGATCCGAGGGACGAGAACACCGTCTATGTCGTCAGTCGCTATTTCCACAAGTCCATCGACGGCGGCGTGACGTTCGGTCCCATCGCGATGCCGCACGGCGACAATCACGATCTGTGGATCAACCCCAACGACAACCGGATCCTGATCGAGGGGAACGATGGCGGGGCTTCGATCTCCTTCAACGGCGGTCTGTCCTGGTCGAGCCAGCTCAACCAGCCGACGGCGGAGATGTACCGGGTCGACGTCGACAATCAGTTTCCCTATCGCGTGTACGGCTCGCAGCAGGACACCTGGGAAGTTCTCTCGGTTCCCAGCCGCAGCGGCAACTTCGGCAAGCGTCTCCAGTTGCAGCACTGGGACGGAGTTGGCGGAATGGAAGGCGGCGTGGCCGTCGCCCGTCCCGACAATCCCAACATCGTCTACGCGGGCAGCACCAGTGGCGCGATCACCCGATACGACCGTGCCACCGGACAAATCCGTCCCATCAAGGCCTATCCGGAAGTGGGCGGCATGCCGGCCAAGCACCTTCGCTACCGCTTCCAGCGCACCGCACCCATCGAGCTGTCCCCGCACGATCCGAACGTGCTCTACCACGCGTCGAACTACGTGCACCGGACGACCAACGAAGGCCAGAGCTGGGAGGTGATAAGCCCCGACCTGACTCGAAACGACGCCGAAAGGCTCGGGACTTTCGGAGGACCGATCACTCGCGAAGTGAGCAGCGAGGAGGTCTACTGCACGATCTTTGCCTTTGCCGAATCCCCCCATCAGAAGGGCCTTTTGTGGGTTGGGACCGACGACGGATTGGTGCAAGTTTCCCGCGACGGTGGCGCCAACTGGAAAAATGTGACGCCGGACGACATGCCGGAGTGGGCCACGGTGAACATTCTCGAGCTCTCGCCGCACGACGCTGGACGGGTCTTTCTCGCCGTGCAGCGCTATCGGATGGACGACCACAAGCCTTATATCTTCCGGACCGATGACTTCGGCGAGAGTTGGAAGCTCCTCACCGATGGGACGAACGGTATTCCCGCCGATCACTTCGTGCGGGTCGTCCGCGAGGACCCGGACCGAAAGGGACTCCTTTACGCGGGCACCGAGTTCGGCATGTACGTCTCCTTCGACGACGGAGCCCACTGGCAGTCGCTTCAGCTCAACTTGCCCGTCACCCCGGTGACCGATCTCGTCGTCCACGAAAAAGACCTCGTGCTGTCGACGCAGGGTCGCTCGTTCTGGATTCTGGACGATGTCACCCCCCTTCATCAGATCACCGATGACGTCGCGCGCGCGCCAGCGTACCTCTTCGAGCCGAGAGCGGCCTACCGGGTGCAGAGCGCCCAGGAAGAAGCCGACGACCCCTACGTGGGCGGCGCCGACTATGTTACCAATCCCCGCGATCTCTACGGCGGAGCCCGCATCGAGCGGCATCGGCAGGGAACGGATGCTCCGGAGGGCGCCATCCTCTACACGTACTTCGCCAAAGAGCCGGAAGACGAGGTCGCACTGGAGATTCTCGACCAGGCCGGTAACACGGTTCGCCGGTTCAGCAATCGCGACGATCCGAAAGACCCGTCGCTCGCGGCGCGTCCCGAGCCGCCCTGGTACAAGAGCGAGAGTACCTTCGATCGGCCGGGATTGAACCGTCTCGTGTGGGATCTTCGCTACCCCGCGACCGACGCAGGAAGACCGCTCGGTCCCAAGGTGGTGCCCGGCACCTACCAGGTGCGGTTGAGCTCGGGCTCGTGGACGCAAACCCAGAGATTCCAGGTCGTGAAGGACCCCCGGCTCGAGACGAGCGATGCGGACTACCGGGCTCAGCTCGATCTCTTGCTGGAGATTCGGGGTCGCATCAACGATATCCAGAAGACGGTTCGCACCATCCGGACCGTTCGGGAACAGGGAGAGCGACTCGTCGCGCGCCTCGAAGCAGCGGGCGAGGCGGAAAGTTCCACGGAGCGGGCAAGATCCCTCACGGAGGAGTTGAGCGCCATCGAGCAGCTCCTGGTTCCGACGGAGCGGGACTATGACCGCGACGATCTCGACTATCCTCCGAAGTTGTCCCAGCAGTTCGGTCTTCTTTATGGTTACGTTGGCCGGACCGACGCCCGGCCCACCGACGCGGCCCACCAGCGGTTGGCCGATCTCGACCCGGAGCTGTCACGGTTGACGGATCGCCTGCGAAACGTGCTCGAGACCGATGTCGCGGCGCTCAACGCGGATTTGCAGCGCGCTGGCGCCGGACCGATTGTGATCCCTCGCAGGTAACGTGTTCCAAAGGAGTCAGACATTGATGATCCAGACTCGAGCTTGTCTTCGTTTCGGCCTGTTGCTAGCAACGATTGGTGCCAGTGGAAGTGCTTTTGGCGCCATCGGGGGGCTTCAGGCCTTGTTCGCCGAAGGCGACATCCTTCAGGACCGGAACGGCGATGGCGTGATCGACTTCATCCACGTGCGGATCGTCGTTCCGGCAGAGCCGACACCACACGATATCGCTGCAGCGGCCAACTTCGCTGCCCGGCTCGCCTTCGAGTCTTCCGGCTTCACCCCGGGCCTCGCGGTGCGGGACACTGACATCGTTCCCGACCGCTCGTCGCCACCTCTGATCCTGGTGGGCGCCTCGAATCGCTGGGTGAGGCGTCTCGCCGAGCAGGGACGGATCGACCTCGGCGCGCTGGAACCGGGGCAGGGCATGGTGGCGATCGTCTCGTCACCCTTCGGCGGCGAGGATGTGGTGGTGGTCGCCGGAGCGGATCCGGCGGGAACCGCGGTGGCCGCAGGCGCCGCCTCGGCCCGTCTTCCCTACTTGTGGCAGCTCCGAAGCGACTCGGTGGCGGCGGTCACCGACGACATTCGCGGCTTCCTGGCGGAGCGGGACATTCGGGTGGAAAGGGTGAGTGCACGACAGGCGGTTTACGAGCGTGGGAAAGAGCAGATCCTCCGCCTGAGCTTCGACGTCGACATCCCCCGGGGTGACGTGCGATCGGCGACGCGTCAATTCGAGCAACTCGCCTCGACCCACGTTGTCGGGGAGGCCGACTTCACCAACCGCGACGCGGTCCGGCTGAGCTATTACGGTGCGGAGAGTCTCGAGATCCGTATCGAAGGCTCCGACTCCGTCAGCCTCAATCGGTTCGGGCCACCGTATCGGAGCGGTTTTCCGCCCAATCCCTGGAAGCCCGCCGTGAAGTCTCTCGACCTCGCCTCGCTGTACGGTATCGAGGGGCTCTTCGGGGACTCCCGGGGCGAGGATCGGATTCCCGATGAGACCGAGACGATGATCGTTCTCGGCTCGGGCGCGGGGGATGCGTTTGCGGCGATCGATCTCGCGGCGCGGGTGGCGCTCGAGACGACTGGTATCTCGCTTCCCGTGGCGGTGGTGGAAGACGATGTCGAAGATCCTTCGCGTCTTCCCAACCCGATTCTCATTGGCCCCGGGCGTCTCAGCGCGGCGCTGAGGCCGCCGGGCAACCTCGAGCCGGGGGAGGGGAGCGTTCGGATCGTGCCCGCGGCCTTCGGCGAGTTTCCGGCGGTCGTTGTGAACGGCGGTGACACGGAAGGCCTCAACGCCGCGACGTCTTATCTTGCGCGGAGGGTGCCCTACCTCTGGGAGACGCGTCGTAGCAACGTGGATTTCGCGACGATCGAACAAGACGTGCGGGCGTTCTTCCGGGCGCGATCGACGGCGGGTCAGGCGGCGCAGGCGACACTCGCCCTCGACCAGCTGCTTTCGGGCCTCGAGGGCGAGGAGCTCAGGTCGATCGACGTTCAGGTGTTTCTGGAAGACGAAACGCCTGAGTTGGTGCCGTATCTGGAGAAAATGACGCGGGACGCGACGGGCGCCGCGGAAGTCACCGTATCGGTGGCCTCCCGCTATGGCCCCGTGGTGGTCTACGACGAGTCACCCGAGCTGGGCTGGGAAGTCGATGAACTCCGCGAGCGGCTTCGGGCAGAAGTCTTCTCCCGGGTGAAGGCTCAGGACCAGGTCGAGCTCGAGGTCCTGGTAAGCGAGCCCCCGGAGCTCAGGGCAGATCTCGAGGAAGAGTTTCGAGCCGCGCTCCGCTCGGCCGGTGCGGGTGAGAGCCGCGTCCGGGTGGTGAGCGCCTACAAACAGGGCTTCAGCTGGCTCGCGGACTACGTCCTTCCCTCCATCAAGGACCAACCAGTGGCCGGGGTGCGCGTGCGTTTTCCCACCGCGCACTACCCGGCGGACGAGACGTGGTACGGGGTGCCGATACGTTGGCTTCAGGAGGTGTTTCCCATCGACGAGATCTTCGCCCGCGAGCTGGGCATCGACATCGATGCCACCCGTTTCGAAAAAGTCGACGACGGGCCGATCGTCTACCAGGTGGAAGTGACCGATCGCAATGGAAGCGTGATCTATTCGGATGCGTTCGCGCCACGATTCACGACCCGCGAGTACTTCCCCTACAGGCCGACCGCGAAAATTCACTACACCACCGGCGGATTTCAGGCCCGCGTCAATGGCAAGCTCCTCGCCGACACGAACGTACGGACGGATCCGGAGCGCCTATGGGACTTCTATCAGAACGAGGCCCTTCCGAAGATGTTCGAGTACGCGACAAAGTACACGGGAGGCAACTTGGGTCTCGAAAGCCAGCCCTTTTTCCGCCAACTGTTTTTCGAGATACGGCTGAGCGAGCCGAACTTTCTTCTCGATCTGGACGAGGAGCGGATCTCGTCCCTCGATTCGCTCCACGAGGACTTGACGTTCGACACCATCGATTTCTGGAGCATCTTCAGTGGAAATTCCTCCGGGAGCCGTCAGGTGGCACCGGGTCGCATCACGCCCATGATCTACCCCAACCATCAAGGCCCTCCCGAGCTGCGGGTCACGTTGAAAGGAAACGCGGTGCCCCGGCCGCGGCTCGTCGTCAAGTGGCGAGGTGCCCGGGGGAGTCGGGGCGAGCAACGCCTCGACCTGAATGACCTGGGGCTCGAATCGCCGCGGGTGACCGGCCTCCGTGTCCGAGCCGGACAGACCGGTGCGAGCGAAATTCGGGTGAGTCTGGCTGCCAACAGCTACGAGACGGCGGCAACCGCGACGGAGATGGTGAGCACACTCGGGGACATCCAGGAGGCGGGGGCACTTCGAGGCGCGCTCGGCTACGCACGTCTGGAAACGCTACGGATCTCGACCGAGCTCGGCTCGGCGGCCCTCGCGGAGTCGATCCGTCCCGTGGATCGAAACGTCTTATCCCAGCCGGGAGACTTCCCGACGATCACTCCTGAGCGGGGAAAGCGTATCGTCACCTGGGACCACGTGATCGCTCCCGCCGAGCTCGAGAACGAGCTGATCCCCCGGCTGCGGACCTTTCCCGAGATCAACGCCTATGTTGCCGGGCGGACCTACCGCAATCGAAACGTCTGGGCGATGGACGTCATGCTGCCGATGGAGGCCGAGCTCTGGTCGCAGGCGAAGGCCAGCGCGCTCAAACCGGTCCTCTACATCACGACCCGCCAGCATTCCAACGAGGTCTCCGCCACTAGTGCGGCGCTCCGGCTCATGGAGCTCCTGGTGACCGATCCCGAGTACCGGAAGTATTTGGAGCGGATGAACATCGTCTACCACCCGATGGAGAACCCGGACGGTGCCGCCAACCACTACGAGTTTCACCAGCTCACGCCCAGCTTCATTCTGCACGGAGGTTACTGGAGCTCGGTGGCACGGGACGTGGGCGCTTACATCTGGGATCCCGACCCGTTGCTGCCGGAAGCGCTGGTGCGCCGCAAGCTCTACTACCAGTGGCTACCCGATGTCTATATGAACCCCCATGGCTATCCGAGCCACGAGTGGGTGCATCAGTTTGCTGGTTACAAAGTGCCTTGGTTCCTCGCGTTTTGGATCCCGCGCGGCTATCACATCAACCTCAATCACATGGACGACCCCAACTATCCCGACCACAAGCCGGTCGGCCGCGAGCTGCGCGAGCGGATCATCGAAGAAGTGCAGGGCGTCGACGCGGTTCGTGCCGCGAACCGGCGGCTGGTGCATCGCTTTGAGAAGTACGCCCGCCGCTACGAGCCCGATCCGTTCCGTCTCGAGATCTACGAGGGAATGAACATTCTGTACGATCACACGTACTCGTTCCGCGCCGGTGATGCGTTCAGCCGCGAGATCTACGTGAGCTCGATGTGGAAGCGGCCGAATCCCGAAGGCCGCAGCTTTCTCGAAAGGCATCCGCAGATCACGGTGCTCGATCTGGGCTCCGACATGCCGGACGAGACCGCGTCGCCACGGTGGATGGAAACCGTCGCCGCTCCGGGGCAGTTCGGATACCTCATGTCGGTGGTGAAGCTCATGTACGAGAGCCAGTGGGAGGTCCAGCGCTTCGAAGAAGATTTTCGCGATCGGGTGCGCCTGTCTTTCTTCCGCCCTCGGCCGGTAAAATCGTCTCGCTTTGGAGCTGTATCTCGAACTCTTTCTCCAGACGAGTGAACCGACGATCGAATCGACTGGCGCTTTGCCGAGAGCATCCAGCGCGGGCGGGAGACCGAGCGCACCGCGTTCCAGTCCTCCAGACCCCCCGGGGTTTACTTGCGGTTTATCCTTCCCGCCAGCATGTTGGCAACCGATAATATCGACGACCCGGCGCTCAGACCCGGAAGAGGTATGTCCACTTCACGATGAAGCTCCGCTCCGTCAGGAGCCAGTCGTTACCCGGCTGCGTCACGCGTTCGTTGAAGACGATGTGGAGATCACTGCCGGGGCGGTAAGTATAGCGGAGTCGCGCGTTGAGACCGAACTCGTGGGTCACGTCGTTCCATTGAACCAATGCGGTTCCGAAGAGCCGGGTGTTGAGAGCGACGTTGCCGCGGACGCCGACGAGCTGGGTGCGGAGCTCGCCGGAGCGAAGCCGGATGTCGCTGGTCGAGTAGCTGACGTCGAAGAAGAAATGCTTGTTGAGTTTGAAAATGCCGCTGGCGAAGAAGTCTCTACGCCGTCCGTCGAAAAACTCGCCCGATCGCAGCCGTACCGTCCCGGACAGGTCACGGCTCTGCGACAGCCCGAGGGCGAGGCTCCAGTAGTCGAACCGATAGGCTCCCGGCTCGATCGAGAGTCGCCCCGCCACCTTGAAGGGTTCTTCCAGCGTTTCGTAGGAACGATCGAAGCCGAAGGTGATGAAATCGGATCGGTCAAGCTCGATCTCGATCTCGGAGGCGTGTACCCGGGTTTCGAGGAGCCCGCGGAGATTGAGAATATAGTCGAGCGCTGAACGGAAGAAGATCTTGCGGACGCCCAGCCGACCCGGTCGTGGACTCACCTGCGCCCTGACGAAGCGGCGGTCCATGTCGCGGCGCTGGACGAAACCCACCCCGGGGTCAAATGCGTCGCCCACGCGCATCCAGTCCGTCTCGAAGCCGAGGAGATCGTTCTCGAGCAGAAGGTGCGTCCGATGGGAAGAGGAGCTCGCGCCTGCGACGGCCGTGCTCCTCACCCAGAAAAGGTCGAGCTGACTCTTGGTCAGGAACGTCATGTTGGCGTCGAAGCCGAGCACCCCGTTGGCCGGTGTCGAAGCCCCGGAGCGACGATCGGTCCAGAGCATCCCCACGCTCGATCGCCCGAACACGTCTCGCTTGAGCCGGGCGACGGAAAACGTAGTGGCCGGGTTCAGCGCGTGCTCGCCGGTACGAAGGCTCAGCAGTCCCAGGCTGTAGGACCCCATCTTGCCGGTGAGACGTCCGCCACCTCGAATGGGTACCGGGCGGCCCCCCTCGAGCCCGATTCGACGGCTGAAAAACGGGAGTACCCGATAACTGCCTCGGGTTGCGCCGAAGTCGAAGATGCCGCGACCTTCCTGAAAGAAAGCACGCTTCTCCGGAAAAAAGAGGCTGAAGCGGCTGAGGTTGATCTGCTGCTCGTCGACCTCGACATGAGAAAAGTCGGTGTTCACCGTGAGGTCGAGGTTCGTGTTCGGCGTGAAGCCGTACTTGACATCGATCCCTGGCTGAAAGGCGCGTCGCCCAGACGTCTCGTCCCCGACGTCGGCGCGAGCCTCCGCCACCGCATACGGGGTGATCTCGAGGTTCCTCCCCTTGCTGATCCCCTCCAGACCTTCGAGCGTCGCTGCCGAGGACAGTTTACCGATACCCGCCGTCGCGTAGGAGGCAGGAATAGGCGTTGCGTAGGCCCATTCGTTCTTGTACAGCACGATGCGACGGAGGTTGATGCCCCACGATCCTTCGTCCGCCCGGTAACGGATGCTTTTGAACGGGATCTCCGCCTCGGCGGTCCAGCCGCCGGGAACCAGTCGAGTCGCCACGTCCCACACCGGGTCCCAGTCCTGGTTCCAGCTCCGCCCCTCGTCGATGCAGGCCCAGTCGGCCCGCGCACCGAGAGGCGTGAAGTAGAACAGATAGCCGTTCCGGTGATCGTGGAAGGTGTCGAGGATGATGCTGAACGTGTCGTTTCTCACGTGCATGCGGCCATGGTCCCGGCGCAATTCGTTGGCGATGATGCGGTCCGGTTGGCTCTGGTAGTTCACTACACCGAAGTACAGACTGTCTTCGGTGAAGACGATCCGCACTTCCGTTCGCTCGGTCGCTGGTGCGCCCTCTTCCGGGACTTGCTGCACGAAGCCGTCGAACACCGGAGCCCGCTGCCAGAGCGGCTCGTCCAGAACGCCGTCCAGTCGCGGCGCCTCCGGTACCCGAACCGCACGAAGGACCAGCTCGCCCCGAGAAAGGGGCTCGGTCGGCGCCTGCGCGGCTCCGGAAAGCGACGGCGCCAGCGCGAGCCACCACGCCACCAGGACGAAGACTCTGGCCCCCGTGCCGTCGGGCATCTACTCGTCCTTCTCGGGCGGGCGCGGGCGATAGATGCTGCGTCGAACCCCGCCGAAGAAAGGCTCGATCGTTCGCTCCACCACGTGGTTTCCATTCACCAGGTAATCCAGCATCGCCTTGTCCCACTGAAGACCCGCGTTCGCCACGAGTTTCATCCAGTCGCCGTGCGCCGTCTCGTCAGGAGCCTCCGCGACCCCGACCCAGAGCGTGACCTTGGGATTTCGCCTCATGAAATCGCCGGAGGCGGGATCCGCCTTCAAACCTTTGAAAGCCGGGTAGAGCAGCACGTCATCGACGAAGCCTTGTTTGAAGCTGTCGGGATCGAAAGCCACGCCGTAACGTCGATAACGGCTGTGGGCACGCGCGTTGAGAGCGCGCACGTCGGGGTCCGTGTTGATGTACTCGGTCATGATCTTCTGAATCTCGAAAGCCGCTTCTTTGTGCCGTGGGTATCTCGGGTCGTCGAGATACTGGAATGGCGCCAGGTACCAGCCTCGCATGCCCCAGTAGAAGGAGCGCAGTGACACGATGCGCCGGCTCACCCAGGCAGAGTACTCGGAGAACATCTGGACCCACTCGTGGTCGGGCATGCCGTGGGGATTGAGGAAGAGATCGGGAAGCCACATGCGCCAGAGGTCGGGACGCACGCGGGACTCTGGATAGATCCGGGCATTGTCGTCCCAGGCGGAAGTCGCCACGTCGGGACCCAGAGCGCCGGGTCGGCCGGCGTGCAGCATGTAGTTCGGAGTAATTTTGGAAAGATCGTATGCCAGCTGGGCACCGTCAGGATTGGTCATGGGGTGAACGATCACGTTGACGCGGTCGAGCTTTTTGCGAAACGTCTCATCCGTCAGCAGAAGTTCGGCGAGCTTGAGCACGTGGGACGTCGACGAGACCTCGTTGCCGTGCTGTCGGGCGGAGTAGATCACCGTCGGCTTGAACGTTGTGGCCTTCGCATGAGACCAGTGCGTGGCTTCGATGGGAGGCATCAAGTCCATGGCCCAGATGTCCTGGCCCATGTAGCTCCGGCCGATCCAGTAGACGTTCGCTTCGTCGAACGTGGACATCTTCGCCAGAATCTCGTGGGCTTCATCGGGGGGAATGGGCGAGTCCCACTGGACGAGCGGCTCGCCGGTATAACGGTAGCCGCCGGGCAGGAGCTGATGGACATCGGGCAACGGCGGTGGTGAGCCATTGGGCTCGAGCTCGGCGATGCGCTGCGAGTCCGGATGGATGTCGTGCTCCCAGCCGGCGAGGATCCGCAGTCGGCCGAGATCGGGGAACGCGAGTGCGGTGCGATAGAGACCGCCGGAGCGAAGGCGAGCCAGCGCCTCCGTCATCGCCACCACCTGTTCCGCGGACATCACCGCTCGATCCACGTCCGATTCCGTGCTCATCGCCTGGGCGATGAGCTCGTGGCGGCGGTTGGTCTCGCTGTCCACTTTGATTCGCAGGTCGAGCTGCTCGATTCCGCTCTGGCCATCCCTCACCCGCGCAGCGAGCGAGCTCGGTCGCTCGAGAGCCACCCTCTCGATGTCGAGGCGAGCCCGGCCTGTCCGCCCGCTCCTCTCGCGATAGTCGATCACCACGGCGGGACGAGGAGAGCCGAAGCCGGTCAATGTCGTTTTTGCCGTCCCGGGCTTGCCGTCGCTCTTGGGACGCATGATCGGGACCACTCGGCCCGGGTATCGAATCACGCTCCCGGAAGTGAAGCGCCCCATGACGTCGAGGAAATGGTGGACCGCAAAGAAGAGCTCCTCGTGGATGGACTCCATGGGGCTGATGTGCTCTTTGTCCAACCCGAGCGAGTAGTCGGGTTCGCTGAGTGTCAGCTCGACGGTGAGCTCGCCGAAATGAGGTCCGTCTTCCGCTCGGGGCTTTCCCTCGTGGAGCGTCATTATGTAGTCGTAGAGCGCCGTCAGCGTCTGTGATTGGAAGTGATCCCAATACCGCTCGGGATCGGTGACGATCCGCTGGTTCAGAATCCTCTCGTCCCCGACGGTGGCGCTGAGCCACCCGGTCGTCACGCGCACCTTCTCGTAGGTGGGGAAGACGTCGAAATACGATCGCAAGACCCATTTGGGCTCGAAGCTCTCGCGATACAGCTCACTGCCGTCGGTCCCGGTAGCGACCACCTCGTAGGTGGGCGAGCCGATGGGCATCTGCTCGAAGACGATCTGCTCCTGCTCCAGATGGGTCTCGCGAGCGAACAGCTCGGCAAAGGGGTAGGTCTCGAGAAGCCATCGGGTGGGCGCGTACATGGCCTGATGGGGCCACTCCTCCGGCGGGCCGATCTCGGCAAAGCGTAGGGTGAGCCGCTCCACCGGCTTGCCCTCGAGAGCGGGACGCACGACATCGTACAGCCAGCTGAAGCCCTGTTTGTAAGCGGAGAGCACCGTGACCGACGTACCCGACGCGGCCGCTCCCGCCGCGAGAAGCTCCGCGCGGGCCAGTTCTGCGATGGCGGAACGGATCTCGGGAGGCTCGCTCAGCCGTGCCTCGACGACGACCGGTCGGCCCCGCTCGACCCGCGGCAGCAGGCGCGAGCGAAACAAATCCCAGAAGGTGTCCACCTCGGAGGCAATCTCGATCTCCTCGTCGATCACGACCTGCGCCTTCCGAATATCGAGATCTTCGACCGTTACCTCCACCATGTCGGCCGAAAGCACCCGCTCGGCTTCTTCCAGAACAAAACCTTCGAGACCCTCGTCTGCCTTTTCGACATAAACCGTCACCTCGACCGATGCGAGCTCTTTGTCCGCCAGCTCCTTGGCCAGGAGCTCGAGCTTGTAAAGAGCTGTCGCCGCTTGTCCGGCCGGGGAGCGGCCGGAGAGAAAGCTCCAGAGACCGTCCTCGATATCATCCAGCGTTGTGCGGTCCTTGCCCCGGGACCAGACGTTGGGGAACCGCTCCGACACCTGCCGCAAGGCACGCTCGACACCCGGCGCATCCCCGCCGGTGACCACCACCGCGCTCTTGTCACCGAAGGCCTTTGGAACCACCTGGATCCAACCATCCCCGGCTCTCAGCGGCGGCAGGGCGAGCTCGTTCTGCTCCACCAGCTTCTTCACCAAAGGGTGGTCCCGGCCAATGAGGACGAGGGTGGGCTCTTCTTCCGGCTTGCTGATGGCCTCCGCGCCTCGAGCCGCCGGAATGCTGATGCCGGTGGACTCGAGCCCGAGACGGCCGGACAGATCGACGGTCCCGCGGACCCCGTCGCCCGAAGGAACGAGCAGGGCGTCGATGCGGTCCGGGATCCGATCGTCGTTCGCGTCGCCGAGAAGCCCGTCCGGCGTGAAAAAACTGGACAGGTCGAGATTCGTTTTGGCACCGGAGCCCGGACGTCGACCCAACGGTCCTGGTGCAGGCAGTGTCCGAGGTTGAGCCACGTCGACGTTACGACCACGCGCGTCCGGAGCGGTGAGCCGAATGCGAAGAAGGCCCACGCCCGGATAACGGAGCGCCTCGTGCTCCGATTGCAGAGCCGATCGCGCACGATCGACGTCGGACGAGGACGCGAGCTCGCTCTCTACCACGAGTCGCTTCCAGAGCGGCTCTCCCGATTGGACCTGAAGCGCCGAAACGCGAATCCAGTTCACGGTGATGCCGCTCTGGGTCAAAAACTCTCGTACGTCTTCGATCACGCTCCCAAGCTCTATTTCCCCCTTCGGCGTGAGCTCGGGGAGCCGTCCGGCGAACACCTCGGCCGCCGCCCGCGTCCCGGCTTCATCGGCACCTGCAAGTATGAGCCATCGCTGGCCTTCCGCGACGAGGACAGTGACGAGCCCTTCGCCCCTTTGCAATCCGTCGAGTCCCGCGTCCCCGGCGGACAGCCCCGCCTGATCGACCGCATCGGGACCGATCAAGATCGTCCAGGCACCCGTAGCGCTCTCCCCTTCGATGGGAACGTTCATCGCCATCGTTTCGAAACCGAGCCGCATGGCGACATCGGCTCCGGCGGCGATCTCCGCCGCGGACGCCAGATCGGCCAGACGGATCCGGGCGTTGACGAAATCGACGACGGTGTCTCCGTTGCGGTCCTCGAAGAGGACGCTCGGTGTGAACAGCGACTCGAGTCCGGGCGTGACAGAAACCTCCTGGACCGTCGCGCCCAGACATACTCTCCCTGTCAAGAGGAGTGCGGCGAAAAACCTGTAACTCGATTGTCCTGGACTCACGGGCGGCCTCTTTCCGGAGACGAGAATCACCTGCGGTGAGATCGACTCTCGCCGCCGGGATTATATACGGTTCGTGCGAGCGACCGTGGATGTCTGCTCCGGAGCAAACTCGAGCAGGTGCTTGCAATTCGCTGGAGCGGGATATATAAAGAGACCGCGTGGGCGCTCAGCCTGAGTCAGCTCGGATCCAGCCGAGCTTGCCCTCTGGTCCTGCTCCTCGATTCCTGATCGTGTCCTGTTCGGCTCACGTCGTGTTGCGCTGGGAGCGACCCGCGCAGAGAAAAGGAGACGAGTCATGAGACAACGGATGTGGGCAATCGTGTTAGCCGGCCTGGCTGCGGCCGCTCCGGTTCGAACCCTCGGGGCCGAGACCCCCTCCCTCGAGCTGGACTCTTTTTTTCGTCTCGGTGCGATTCTCGAAGACCGCAACGGGGATGAGATCGCCGATTTCGTCAACGTCCGTATCGTGGTTCCAGAAGCGTCATCGCCATCCGATATCGCCGGGGCGGCAGAGATCGCCGCCCGACTCGGCTACGAGACCACCGCGACCGATCTGCCCCTGGTCGTCACCGACAGTCGCATCGACGCGGCCCAGGTTCGACAGCCGCTCATTCTCATCGGCCGCAACAACCGATGGGTCACCGCTCTTCTGAACGAGAGCAAGCTGGCGCTGTCCGACCTCAACGCGAGTCAAGGCGAAGCAATCCTCGTTTCGTCACCCTTCGGCGCGGGCGATGCACTCGTGATCCTTGGTGCCGACGAGGCGGGCACCCTTGCAGCGGCTCGTGCGGTCGCGAGCCGCATGCCCTTTGTCGGAAAGATCGGGGGCGCTCGGTTCACCACCGTCGAAAGCGATATCGAGAGCTACCTTTCCGAAAAGGGGGCGCCGCCCGTTGCATCGCCGCGATCGACGAGGCTCGTGGCCGATGCGAGCTTCGACACAATGCGTGTCTCGGTGGAGGTGGCACTCTCCAGCCGACAGCACGTCCGGGCGGCGGAAGGTGCGCTTCAGTCGCTCGTCCGGGCACACCAGCAGGGTCAGAGCAGGGAGGTCTTGAGCTACCCGGGGCTCCAGAGCCTCGAGGTCGAGCTTTCGGCGGACGGCGAGACGAGGTCGGTTGTCCTCCCCGGTTCGGCGGCTCCCGAGGCAGTGATGGCCGCTCCCCCCGGCAAGGCAGGAACCAAAGCGCTCGATCTGTCGACGCTCTACACGATCGAAGGCCTGTTCGAAGACACCAACGACGATCAAATAGCGGACCGGACGGCGACCACGCTCGTCCTCGGCGAGGGGAGTGCTCGTCCCGCAGCTGGCTGGCTGGCGACGCGCCTGGGACTCGAAACGGCGGGTATCCAGCTGCCTCTCACCCAGAAGGCTGCCAGGCTCCAAGACGTTGCTGAGATCGGGCATCCCGTGTTGATTGCGACCCACGGCGCGTTGATCGAACCCATCCGAGCACAGGGGAAGCTCCGTGGTGGGGCGTTGGGATCCGGCGAAGGCCTGGTTCAGGTCGTGCCCGATGCGATCGGCACCACCACCGCGGTGGTGGTCACCGGTGGAGATGAAGCGGGCCTGGACGCGGCGCTCGAGTACGCGAGCCAACGGCTGCCACACTTGAGCGAGCGGGGTAAGGATCGACCCACGCTGGGCGACGTGGTCGAGGAAGCACGGACGTTTCTCGCTGCACGCAGCGCCGCGGGTCAGGCAGCCGCGGCGGTCTACAAGCTCGACCGGTTGGTTGCGGATCTCGTCGGAAAGGACCTGGAATTGCTCGAAGCCCAGGTGTTCATCCATGAAACGACACCCGAGCTCGGGCAGTTCCTGCAGCAGAGGCTGCGCTCGAAGCTCGAAGCCGAGAACCTGAGCGTCGAGGTGGCGAGTCTCAACATCCACGATTCGGTCACCCTGCACGAGGAGACGGTGGAGTTCCCCTGGGAGGTGGACGACTTCTGGAATCTTTTCCGGGAAAAGCTTCTCCCGCGCGTACGGTCGCGATCCAAGGTGGAGCTGAACGTGCGGATAAGCGAGTCTCCCAAGGTCCGGCAGCAGCTCGAGCAGGAAGTTCGCTCCGAGCTGGAACGAAAGGCGAGTCGGGGCACCGTCGATGTGCACGTGCTTTCGTCGTACAAGACGGGCTACAGCTGGCTGACGGAAGTCGTCGGACCCGCCATCGAAGGGAAGACCATCGGGAAGATCCAGATTCGCTTCGCCGAGCTCAAGCCCGAAAAATGGCAGGGGGCGTATTCGAAGATCCGATGGCTCTTGGAGCTCTATCCTGTCGATGAGGTGCTCGCCCGGGACCTGGGGATCCCCGTTTCCGCCGTCGAGTTCGAGATGAAACCCGCAGAATCACCCACGTACGACGTCCGGGTGACCGACGAGCAGGGGGTCGAGCTGTATCAGGACAGCTTCGACGCGAAGTACGTCCTTCGGCCCCTCTTCGACCTGCTCCCCGATTACGACCAGGCGCATGTGACCACCGGCTGGCTTACCGCCAGCGTGGACGGCGAGCCGGTGGTCGACGAGCGGATCGTGGCCGACATCGAGAAGTTCTGGGATCACTATCAGCAGCAGACCCTGCCTCGCGTCTGGGAGCGCGTCATGGAGCTCTACGAAGGCAAGCCTCGGGCGCGGTACGCGCCGTATTTCGGAGAGCTCCGGGTCGACCTGTCGATGAGCGAGCCCAACTTCCGCATCGGGATCGACGAGGAGATCGTCTCCACGCTCGACGCGGTCCACGAGGACATCTACTTCGGTACCATCGCCTTTTTCGACGTGATGGGCCAGCTGATGTCGGGTGAGAAGCTCTGGCATCCCGGGCGGATTCTGCCCTACATGCGACCGGCCGAGGAAGGAGGGCCGGGAAAGGCCACGATCCGCTTCACCGGCAAGCCGGCCGGCTACCCCCAGGTAAGGGTTCGTTTCCAGGAGCGGGGTGGTGAGCCCGAGGAGCGAAAGCTCGAAATCGCGCCGGTCGATATCGAAGCCCCCCGGGCGGTCGCGGTGACGATGCGCCATGGCTCGGATCGGCTCGAGACGGTTTTCCTCGAATGCAAGGTCGACACCGAACGCGACGAGCGGGAGGCTCTCCTGCTCCGCGCCAGCGAGGAAGACGTCGATCGCTTGATCCTCTCCCAGGACCAGGCGGTGGCTATGGTGGAGGCCCTGGCGGAGCTGCAGCGGAGGGGGCTCTTCGTGGAGGCGTTCGGGTACTCCTCGCTGCAGAAGCTGGGTTTCGTTTTTCGAGTGGGTGATGCGGAGGCGTCCGCTTCGCTAACCTCCACTGGCAAGAAACCGCTCGCCAACATCAAGGCCTTGGCCGAAGGCTATCGCTTTCAGGGCGAGTCCATCGTTCATTGGGACGAGCCGATCCCTCCCGAGGAAGCCGAGCAAATGGTGGCCAAGCTGGACACCTTCCCCGAGTTCACCGCCTACCACGCTGGCCGCTCGTTTCTGGGACGCGACATCTGGGCGATGGACGTGATGCTGCCGGTGGAAGCCAGTCACTGGTCCCAGGCCAAGGCGAGCACGGTGAAACCGGTGCTGATCATCTCGGGCCGGCAGCACGCGAACGAGGTCTCGAGCACCAGCCACATATTGCGGCTGGCCGAACGTATCGCCACCGAAGACGAGTACAAACGTTATCTCGATCGGGTCAACGTCGTCCTTCATCCGATCACCAATCCAGACGGCGCGGCGCTTGCTTATGAGTTCTATCAGACGACGCCAGATTTCATTCTGCACGCGGGCTATCTCGGCGCGCTCGGGCTCGACATGACGGTCCAGCAGTGGGAGACGGATCCCATCTACCCCGAGGCGAAGGTGCGGACCAAGCTCTGGAGAACGTGGCTTCCGGACATCTTCCTCAATCCCCATGGCTACCCCAAGCACGAGTGGGTCCAGTACTTTTTTGGTTATCCGGCCTGGGTGCGGGCCCGCTTTCCCACAGATCACGCCTGGGCGGGCCCCCGGGGCTGGTATACGAGCATGAGCTATGTCGAGGATCCCAAGTACCCGCACCACAAGGAGGTCGCTCTCGCTCTGCGCGACTACGTCGTCGAGGGTATCCGCACCGAGCCGGAGGTCATGGCCATGAACGAGCGCATGTACGCGCGCTACGACCGCTACGGCGGAAAGTTCGATCCGGAGAGTTTCAAGCGCGACTACACCAGGGGCGTCCGTATCTACCAGGCGCTCAAAGGCGTCAAGCCGGATCCGACAGCGAACGATTTCGGCGTGCGCTATCCCAACGTCACCGTCAAATTCTGGGGAACCGAAGCTCCCGACGAGACCGCCTACGGAGACTGGATGAAAGTGGTGGCCGCTGCCGGATTTCAGTTCGACCTGGCCAACCTCAAATACCTGTACGACTCCGACTTCGAAGTGGAGAGAACGCACGAGCGTTTCGGAGAGACGGTGCGGTTCGCCACGATCCGGCCGAGGCCGCCTCGCCCGGGCAAGCGGACCGAGCCAACGCCGTCGATGCGACATTAGGAGTCCGATGCACCCGGGAGGCCGCCGTCTGCGAGAGACTTCGGCGCTCCTCGTTCTCATCGTTTCGACCTCTGTCTCCGTCCCGAGCAAGGGCCTGGCCGCGAGTCCTGGCGAGAGGAACGCCGTCGACGAAATTGTCGTGCGTGCCATTGCAGTGCCGGTCGCCCCGGTACTGGACGGTGTTCTGGACGAGGCGCTCTGGAAGGACGCTCCGCTCTTCGACCAGTTCATCCAGCAAGTTCCGGACACGGGGATGCCGGCCTCGGAAAGAACGGAAGTCCGCATCGTCTATACCCCCGAGAAGCTCTATTTCGGCGTGGTGTCCTTTTACAGCGAGCCGGAGAGAATCATCGCCAACGAGCTCCGCTACGACCAGGCCCGCATGTATGCCGAGGACGACACCTTCGCCATCATGCTCGACACCTTCCACGATCACCGCAACGGCTATATGTTCATGTTCAACGCGTTGGGAGCGCGGAACGAGTGGGCTTGCACCGACGAAGGGCGTCACTGGAACCGATTCTGGGACCCGGTGTGGAAGGTGGCGACTCAGGTGGGGTCCGAAGGCTGGTCGGCAGAAGTGGAGATCCCCTTCAAGAGCCTTCGCTATCGTGGGGGAGACAGCGAGTGGGGTATCAACCTCCGCCGATCGATTATGTATAAGAACGAGTGGATCCACGCGACCCCGATTTCGCCGGCCTATAACCACCCTTCTCAGGGAATCGGGAAGCTCTCTTCAGCGGCGGTGCTCGAGGGACTCCAGGATATCAGCGAAAACCGCAACCTGGAGCTCAAACCGTTTGCAGTGATCGAGTCTCGCAACCAGCCGTCCGACCCGCAAGCCAGCGGCGGCTCCTTCGAGCCCGGCATCGACATCAAGTACGGCTTCACGCCCAGCCTGAACCTCGATCTGACCTTGAACACCGACTTCTCCCACGTCGAAGTCGATGAGCAGCAGATCAACCTCACCCGTTTCGGCCTCTTCTTCCCGGAGAAGCGCCAGTTCTTTCAGGAAGGGATGGGGATCTTCGATTTCGGGGTGAGAAGAGGTGACTACCGCGTCCTGCCCTTCTTCAGTCGCAGAATCGGCCTGGAGGACGGCGATGTAGTCCCGATCCCAGGCGGAGGCCGCGTCACCGGACGGATCGGGCCCTATAGCCTGGGTGCGCTCGGGATGCGTACTGGAGCCGAGGGCCTTCATCCCGCTACGTCGTTCTCCACCGTCCGGCTCAAGCGGAACATTCTTCAGCGCTCGAGCGTGGGTATGCTCTGGACCGACCGTCGCGCCGCGAGTACTAAGTTGCCCAACAGCGTGGTGGGTCTCGACGCCAACCTGTCCTTCCTGACCAAGAGCCGGGTGGATCTGTTCTGGGTCAAGAGCAGCGGGGAGAGCCCCGAGACGAGCACCTCCGCCCACCGCGCCTATCTGCTTCTCGAGAGCGATCTCCTCGGTTTGGAGACCGACTGGATGCACGTGGGCGACGCCTTCAACCCGGAGGTCGGCTTCGTCCAGCGGGCCGATATGGACCGGCGTTACGTCAAGCTTCAGGTCAGTCCGCGGCTGCGTCGCCTGAACATGCGCAAGATCTATTTTCGCACGTCCCTGGACTATGTCCGCAACCTTCGGGGGCTCCTGGAAACGCGCAACCAGGAAGCGAGCACCGAGATCGAGTTCGACGGCGCCGATCTGCTCACCTTCGCCTGGCGGCGCTCGTTCGAGGCTCTCGAGCAGCCGTTCCGGGTGGCCGGGCTGCTCCAAGTCACCCCGGGCAGCTACCGCTTCGATTATTGGACGCTCCAGCTCAAGACGTCGCAACACCGAAACCTCTCCGCCACGGTGAGCGTGAGGGACGGGGGCTTCTTCGATGGCAGCCTTCGCGAGCTGGGTGCCGCCACGCGGGTCAAGCTCAACCAGCATCTGTTTTTCGACGTCAACTACGCGACCGCCGACATTCGGCTGTCGCGGGAAGACCTCCGCACGCACCTCGTGGGCCTGCGCAGCAGCGTTGCGCTCAACACCCGCCTGTTTGGTGCGGCGCTGGTGCAGTGGAACAGTGTCAGCAAAGAGTTCGGCGTCAACCTGCGCGTCCGCTACACGTACCGGCCGGGCAGCGACATCTACGTCGTCTTCAACGAGCGGATGAGCCAACCGGGAGACCAGTGGTTTCGCAGCGAGAGGAACATCATTATTAAATGGACGTACCTCCTTCAGGTCTAGGCTCTAACCCGTCAGAAACGAGGATTTGTTCACGGTTTTGGAGCAAAAAATTTCACCGCAGAGGCGCAGAGCGCGCGGAGAAAAAACGGTATCCCGACACGGGTTCTTGAATCTGAGGCTAGGGAGCTTTTCTTCTCCGCGTGCTCTGCGCCTCTGCGGTGAGATCTTCTTGCTCTACGGCGACAACGCAAACAAACTCCTCACTTCTGGCGCGTTACAGGCTACTCCTCGGGCACCCGGAGACCGCTTCTGGAAACCCAAAAATTTTTTTCCTCCAGATCCAGGTTTCACCATCCGGCAGCCTGCCCTTCGCGCCGGGGGTCAGCGCCACCGGAAAGGGTTCTCGTCCGTGAATAGATCATGATGGCGTTCAATCCCCCGAAACTGCCCACCGGCTCGAGAAGAGAGTGGCCTTTGGCTGCGAGCGCCGCGCGCGTTGCATCGGAGAATCCTTTCTCCAGGTCCAGCGTGGTGCCGGGCATGTACGGTATCGAGTTGCGAAGGTAGCGAATCACGAAGCGCGGGGCGCTCACCGCTTCGTACGCATCCATCTCGAAGTCGAGTGCGCGCAGGATCACTTGAAGCACCGTCTGGTTGATGGTCCAGCCTCCCGCCGCACCCAGCGCGAAAAAGGGTCGACCCCGTCTCAGAACGATCGTGGGGCTCATCACGAAGCGGGGCCGCTGACCTCCCTCGATGCGGTTGATGTCGTCTGGATCCAGGCTGAAGTAGGTCATACCGCTGTTGAAAATAACGCCCGTGCCGGGCACCGTCACCATTGGAAACATCGACGTCTGCGTGATGGTCACCATGTTGTGGTCGCGGTCGACGACGACATGATTGGTGGTGTCTTCCGACTGGAAGGGAGTTCCGGGGCGCACCGGCGGGTAGAATTGCGCTCGAGAAGCATCGATACCGGCGGCCTGCTCTTCTCCATAGGCTTTGGAGAGCAATCGATCGAGGGGGATCTCCGCATGGTCTTTTCCGGTGTTGAAACGATCGTCGTCCACGAAAGCGAGCTTGAGCGCTTCAGTGACCCGATGGACGAACTCCGGCGAGTTGTGACCCGGCGCGGCAAGGTCGAACTGCTCCAGGATGTTGAGCGCCTGCAGCACCGTCATACCTCCCCCACCGGGCGGCTGGCTGTACACGGTGTAGTCTTCGCGGTAGGTCACCGCAAGAGGCTCCGACCAACGGGCGCGATAGTTGGCGAAGTCCTCGACGGTAAAGATACCGCCGTTGTCCGCGAAGTACTCGACGAACCTCTCAGCGATCGCGCCACCGTAAAAGACTTCCGGGCCGCCCTCGGCAATGGCTCGAAACGTCATGGCCAGATCCGGCTGCTTCAGAACATGACCGACCGGCCAGGGCTCGCCGTCGTGGTAGAAAAGCTGCGCCCCGTAGGGGAAATGGCCTATCTGATGTCATCCCGTCCAAACGCCTGGTGGAATTTCGGAGTGACAACGAACCCTTTCTCCGCGTACTCGATGGCAGGGGCCAGCACCTCGGGCCAGGAGAGGGTGCCGTACTCCTCGAGCAATGCCGCCCATCCCGCCAGCGCTCCCGGTACCGTTGGGGCGATGAAGCTGTCTCGCGCGAGATGGGCGCGATCCCAGAGCCGGGTACCCTTTGTATACATTTCGAGCGTAGCGGTGGCCGGAGCGGTACCGATGAAGTCCAGCGCGCGGACTTGTTTTGTCTTGCTGTCATAGATCAGCGCGTAGCCACCACACCCGCCGATGCCTCCATAGACCGGCTGCTCGACGACCGCCATCACCGCCGCGGTCGCCACCGCCGCATCGAAGGCGTTGCCCCCTTGCTGGAGAATCCGCAGCCCCGCCTGCGCCGCGATGGGATGCTGCGTGACGACCATGCCGTTGACGGCCATGTTCTGCCCGTGAACCGGCTCGACCCAAGCCTGGGTCAGGACAAACGAAAGGACGGCGGAGCCGAGCAACCGGTTGCCCCGCCCAGAGAATCGCGGTCTCAACATCGGGTTCCCCTCCTCTAATCTTAACATCTAACATCTAACATCTAACATCTAACATCTAACATCTAACATCTAACATCTAACATCTAACATCTAACATCTAACCTGAAGTTCCCCGGCCGAAAAGACAAAAACCTGAACAGATTCAAGTAGATAGCTCAGAATTGAGTGCCCGGTTCTGGCTACAGGATGATAGTTTCGAGAAGGTCGTAGGCGCGTTGCTGCTTAGGGTCGGGTGTCGTGACGACCTGGAATGTGGGAGCGTCGGGATTGTCACCTGGAGCGCGGCAGATGTTACGCACGATGGTGCTGAGTGCCTTGAGTAGAGTTTGAAAGCTGTGGGCCTCGGTGCCGTCGTCGAGTTTCTTGGAGCGTATCTTTCGCAGGGCAGCCTCGGAGCGCTTAGCGGGAGCAAGCGGGTCCCGCGTTTTCTTGGCTTCTTGGTCCTCGTCGCAGAAGAGCAATGGACGCCATGCTTCACGCATGTGCCACTCGACGTAGTAGGCGAGCATGCACAAGAAGATGTGGGCGCGTACCCGTGTCTCGAGGCGGTGGCGAATCGGACGCACCTTGAGGTCGATGGTCTTGATAGAACGAAATGCCCGTTCGACTTGACTCAGACTCTTGTAGCAGCGGACGGTGTCGTCGGGTGATAGGCGCTGTTCGGGCACGCTGGTCCGGATGACATAGATGCCATCGAGCGTTGCCTCGGAAGCCACCTTGTGTTCGTCGATGTGGAAGTCAAACCCATCGTCGCGGATCTGCAGCACGAAATGCTTGGCCACCTTGTACTTGTTGATGACCTTGCCTACACGCACACCAATGTTGTCCTTGCCTCCATGTTTGCCGAGCTTGACGTCCGAGCGAATGCTCTCCAGTCTCTTGCAAATATCGTTGAGCACTGCTTCTGCTGCGGGCTCTTGCTCGACGATTCGGAAGCGAAACTCATCGTCGCGAATATCGAGATCGAAATGTTTGGCGATCTTCTTGGTGATGAGCTTGTGTACGCGCGCACGGATCTTGTCCTTACCTTTGAGATTGCCGAGTTCAACATTTGAGCGAAGCTTCGTGAGCCTCTTGTAGATACTATCGAGCGCCGCTTTGGCCGCCACCTCTTTGTTGGGAATCTGGAAGGTAAAGTCGTCATCGCGAATGTCGAGCACAAAATACTTGGCGAGCGTCTTGGTGACGACCTTGCGCACGCGGGCGCCAATCTTGTCCTTGCCTCTGAGCCTAGCGCGCTGCACCATGGTTTGAATTCTTGCAAGCTCTCTCGCAGTCGCCTGCAGAAGGGACTGACGTTTGTGGACGCGCAGTTTTGCCAATTCGGTGTTCCGGCACGCAAAGAGTCGTTCGCCAGCAAAATCTGGATGAGTCAATTCAAACAGATTACGCTCGTCAAAAAGGCCGAGTTGCAGTTGACCTCCATCGATGAGCTTACGAATAGATGCGCTTTTGAGCGCTGTGATCCAATCGACCCCTTCGAGGTTGCGGAGGTCATCGTCGATCCGCTTCTGAGAAATCATGCCTCGGTCACCGACGAGCACTAGGGTCTTGATGCCAAACCTGTTTCTCACCATCTCGACTTGGGGCATCAACGTCGTGCTATCCGACTCATTGCCCGCAAAGACCGACACGGCGACCGGGCAACCCCGCTCGTCAGTGACTAGACCGTAGTTGACTTGCAGTCTGTCTCTTTTGCCATCACGGCTATATCCCATGGCGGCCAGAGGGCAGGTGACACCCTCAAAGTAGCTGGAGCTGAGATCGTAGAGCACCAAGCCTCCTTTTTTGAGGTGTCGTCCAGCCAGTTTTTTCTCGATACGTTCTTGCCGCTCGAGCAACCAATCCATGGCGGCATAGAGATCATCCTCGTTGGCATCGGCCACACCGAGGCTTTCGGGCAGTGTGGTGGTGTGCCACCACCGTGTCGTCGCGAGTTTGCTGTCAGGTTCGAGGATGCGTGCGGCAACCATCGCCTCGACCAGGTTGCGCTCACGGCATGGCTTCGAAGCGAGCAATTTGTCGAAACGAAGGCGTCTCATCGTCGTACGACAGGCGTTGACGTGGCCGTGAAGCGAGGACTTGATGACCTCAAATGCTTCGCTGACAGCGACGAAGGCCTCACCTTTGAGAGCGCGGCGTATGAGCTCGATGATATTTTTGGGCAGGTGTGAAAGGTTGGCGAGGGTACGCTTTCGGACCTTCTTCCCTTCCCGCCAGCCCTCGCGTAAGAGGATTGCGGGCGGAGAGTTTCGATTGCGCACGGTCTCGATGTACATGGGAACATATATACGCTATTCTGGCCATGAAAGCAATCAATTAAAGCCATGACAAAGAGAGTTACAGCCTAGTTACATGGGAACATATGGCGAAACCAAATTAATCATATGTCCTGCGTAAACAGGCATTTACATCAATTAACAGGGGTTTGAAGCAGGGAACTTCAGATTAAAATTCCGGCTCGAACGACCACCCCCGTCGATGATGCGTGCGGGAACCAGCACGTGACAGAGGCCGTTAAATCACTGTAGTAAAAAGCGGATAGAACGAAATGGGCACCAAGGTTGAAACCCGAGAGCGCGTAAAACAGCCTTCTCGCAAAACCTGTTCGTACGCATTCATAAATTCTCGAAATGCGCAAACTCGAAACCTCCTGAATCTCCACTGACTTTTCTGTTTGAGGATTTCCGCCAAAAGCTGGACCACCTTTTGCCGAGACCGGATAGCTCCAACCTGCACCATCCGCCACCCAGTCTGGCCAATTGTGGCACTGCAGAGACGGATGAGATTTTCCGCGCGGTTGGCGGGGTTTTGCAAGGGTAGGTGGCACCAGAGACGCGCTAGAAGGGCTGATCTGGCCTCATTTTCGGTTTTCGTCTCTAATCTCGATTTTCGAGTGCCACGTTTGCGCCAAAGGGAGGAGCGGGCCGATTGACAGGGCCGTGCAGCGTCGGAAAAGAGGCCACCCGAGAGGCCCAGAAGCCGGGGATACCGCGGCGTAGCGGGCTAGCACGTTCTGGTCCAGGTGCGGCCCGGGCCTCCTTTATGTCCATCTTTGCCCAGGACCTGGATCCAGGTCTTCGCCCAGGGAGCGTGCATCCCGTTTCTGGACGGTGTTTCCCTGCCACGTACGGGGGAACCCGAATCGCCAGCCGCAACGTCACCCTCCAAGGGTATTGGTGTCACCTCGTTCGAATAGGCGAGGATCTCCACGACCGCCTAGCAGCCCGTTGAAAAAGTCGTATCCGGTCGCGATATTTCTCTGAAGACTCATTCGATGACGATGTAAAATTGCATCGCATGTCGATGAAGAAGAAAAAGAAAAGTTGCCAAGAGACTTTATGGATTCCACACGATGCGGTTGCGTCGAGTCCTGGTCATCCTTTTTATGAGGAACTCGAGCGGGTACTTCGAGAGGAAGAGTTTGACTCGTTTGTGGAGTCGAAATGCTCGCCGTATTACGCGAAGAAGCAAGGTCGGCCGAGCATACCGCCGGGTGTGTATTTTCGAATGCTGTTGATCGGCTACTTTGAGCGCATCGATTCAGAGCGCGGGATCTGCTGGCGGTGTTCGGACTCACTGTCTTTGCGCCAGTTTCTTGGCCTTGGAATGGAAGAGCGAACGCCGGACCATTCGTCGCTGTCTCGGATACGGAATCGACTTCCGCTGGAAGTTCACGAATCTGTATTTGGATGGGTGCTAGAAGTTCTAGCGTCGAGAGGGATGATAGATGGCAAGACACTGGGTGTGGACGCGACGACGCTGGAAGCGAATGCGGCGCTTCGGTCAATCGTTCGTCGAGACACGGGGGAAAGCTACGAATCGTATTTGAAGGAGCTTGCGCGCAAGAGTGGTATCGAAGAGCCGAGCCGAGCGGACATTGCAAAGTTGGACAAGAAGCGGCCAAAGAAAGGGTCGAACAAGGAGTGGGTGAATCCGAACGAGCCGGATGCGGAGATCATGAAAATGAAGAGCGGGGGCACGGATATGGCGCACAAAGCCGAGCATGCTGTGGACATGAGCGGGGAAGGTGCGGTAATTGCCGTGACGCTTCACGGAGGCGCGAAGGGTGACACAAAGAGCCTACCGGATACGCTGGAAAAAGCGCAGTCAAATCTGCAAGAGCTCGCGAACAACGCGGAATGTTGTGAACGAATACATGAAGACGCGGGTCGCGAAGTGGTCGGGGACAAGGGCTATCACGGCAACGACATCCTGGTTGAGCTGGTCGAACAAGAATACCGGAGCTACATTTCGGAGCCAGAGCGAGGTGGCCGCAAATGGAAGGACAAACAGGCCGAGCAAGCCGCCACCTACGCGAACCGACGTCGCATTCGCGGGACTCGAGGTAAGCGATTAATACGCCGTCGCGGCGAGTTACTCGAACGACCTTTCGCGCACTACCTCGAAGCGGGAGGCATGCGACGAACGCATTTGCGAAGACACGAAAATATACTCAAGCGCCTCCTCACGCACGTGGCCGGATTCAATCTCGGGATTCTGATGCGCAATCTCATCGGCAAGGCCACGCCGAAGGAATACGCGGAGCTCAACGCCAGTCTGATCGCTGCTTTATTGCGCTTCGTCTCGACCATAGGCGCACGTTTTGCCCCGCTGCAAGCCATCGGGCGTCTCAACTTGGCCGTTCCGCCGAATCACATCTTCCTTGAACTTGCCCACCAAACTTTCTCCGTGAGCAGAATCTGGACTTTTTCACCGGGCTGCTAGGGTCAACCCTGGCGTCCAGAACAAATAGGCCGGATATTCGAAAACAGTCGCACGAGCGAGCCTCTCCACGTTCATAAAGACGCCGGTGGCGTCGTCGGATCGACCGGTACGGAGCAGCCGATCGCGGCAGGTCTAAACCGTGCAATCAACGCTGGATCGACTATTTGCGGAGCACAACTCAGGGCACTATCCCCAGCGCGCGTTCCATAGTTGGAAGGGCAACCTACAGATTCGGTATCAGAATCTGCTCGTAAAGCGCTTGGCTCCCATGAGCTACGACCAGTGGTGCCAACCTGGTGCCGAGCATATTGGCGTGATCTGCGCGTGCGGGAGCCCAGGAACCTCCGCCTCGAAATCTAGTAGTACGTCCTGATATAGCCGTACGCTCGGTCAAACAACTCGGTGTCCTGGTGGAGCTTGTATTTGAACAGAGTTTTCCGTAGCGCCTTCCTTATCTCGCGCTCGCCTGCGTGGGTGTCCTGCCAGCCGTCGAACCTCACGACGCGGACGATCTCATCGATGTCGGCGACGACGCGCTCGACCATGATTGGCGTTTCGCTGTTTTTCACTTCCTCAAACAGCTCCGTCAGGGCCTCTTTTCCACGCTCCTCTTGCTCGATCGGGGAAGCTGCCTGCTCGGCGGTCACGACATCGCGTGCGAGATTGAGCAGTTCCTTGAGGAAGTCAATGCTAAGCAGCAACCCTTGCTCGTGACGGTTCTTTAGGTCTTCCAGGCGTTCCGCCAGCGCCTTGAAGCGGGGATCGTGAAGGTGCTTTCGAAGCCGTCTGGCGACCTTGATCTCAATCTCCTTCGACTTCTTCTTAGGATCGGCAACCCCTAGTATCGCTTCGAGGAGGTCCGCATCGACAACCAAAGTCTCGAGATCGTCCTGCACGGCCTCGACATGAACGTTCTCATGGATGAGCTCGATCGTCTTCGCGCCGAGCCGGTGCCAGAGCAGCTGTCCCGTGGTCGAAACCGGTTTGACCGATTTGTAAACCTGTACGGTCCATCGGTAGTCGGCTTCGTACCCACCCAACATGGGGTCGGGTGAGATTGCCTCCCACAGCCGAGCCAAGTAACTGACGTCGGCCGCGAAGCGGTCACGCACGTCGTTGTTCGGCAGGCACTGCTGGGCTGACATCAGCCCTTCGTAGCCTGTCAGGGTGCGGTCGATGCCGGGAAAGTACTCCAGGCACTTCTGGATCGCCTCAGGGAGCTTCTCTTTGAGTTCGGCAATGTTCGAGACCACACGTGTGATGCCCTCTTCATCGAACTGGATCGCTTGAGCCACGTCGTCAAAGATCCCGAGGTAGTCGACGATCAGGCCGTGCGTCTTGAGCTGGCCATACGGACGGTTCGTGCGACATATCGCCTGCAAGAGGGTGTGGTCTCGCAACGGCCGGTCCAGATACATCGTCTGCAAGATGGGAGCATCGAAGCCCGTCAGCAGCTTGGACGTGACGATGATGATTTTCAAAGGATCATTGGGATCGCGGAAGCGGTCGAGAAGCTTCTTCTCGACGTCGCGGGCGCGCCGGTATGGGACGTAGCTTTCCTCGCCGCTATTCACGGACATGACGATGTCCGACACCTCGGGCGCCAAGTGCTGGTCTAGCGCCTGCTTGTAGAGTACGCAACTCTCGCGGTCGAAAGTGACGACCTGAGCGCCGAAGACGTTCGGAGCCACTTTCTCCTCGAAGTGTTGTGCGATGTCGGAACAGACCGCCTGGATGCGTTCGGGCGATTTGAGCAGTACGGCCATCTTCGCGGCGTGTTTCGCCAGCTGATCCCGCTGCTCGTCACTCAGGTCGGCCGTAAGCGCTTCGAATTCTTCGTCGATCTGGGCTTGGTCCACGTGAAGGTCGACCAGTCGGGGCTCAAAGTGCAGCTCCTTCGTGGCGCCATCCCGGATGGAGTCCTCGAAGCCGTACCGGCTCATGTATCCGTTCGCGTCCTCCTCGGCCCCGAAGGCGTAGAAGGTGTTCTTGTCGGCTCGATTGATCGGAGTGCCAGTCAGGCCGAAGAGAAACGCATTGGGCAGGGCGTCGCGCATCTTGCGGCCCAAGTCACCCTCTTGGGTGCGGTGCGCCTCATCCACCAGTACGATGACGTTGTCACGCTCGTTCAACACACCGTCGGCCTCGCCGAACTTGTGGATTGTCGTGATGATGATCTTGCGGACGTCACTTTCGAGGAGGTTCTGCAGGTCCTTGCGGCTTTCGGCCTTGACCAGGTTGGGTGCGTCTGCGGCGTAGAACGTAGACGAAATCTGACTGTCGAGATCGACCCGGTCGACTACGATGACCACCGTCGGGTTCTTGAGCACCGGGTGCAGCCGCAGCTTGCGTGCTGCAAATAGCATGAGTAGCGACTTGCCCGAGCCCTGAAAGTGCCAGATCAAACCTTTCTTTGGTTGCCCTGCCACTACACGTTCGACGAGTTTGTTCGCTCCTTCGTACTGCTGATAGCGGGCGACAATCTTGATGCGTTGCTTGCCCTTGTGCGTCGCGTACGACGTGAAGTTGGCCAATAAGTCGAGGACAACCTTGGGCCTGAGCATCGAGGTGACCGCCTGTGCGACCTGATCCATCGAGGGCAGGGCATCGTCGTCCTCGAGACGCCACGGGCCCCAGAACTCGACGGGCATGCGAATCGAGCCGTAACGATATTCCTTGCCCTCTGTCGCGACCGAGAAGGCGTTCGGCACGAAGAGCTCGGGCACGTTGCGCTCGTAGTCATCATGCACCTGCAGCACGCCGTTGAGCCAGCTCTGGCTGGAGCGCACGGGGGTTTTCGCCTCGATGAGCACCAGGGGTATGCCGTTGACGAGCAGGACGAGGTCCGCCCGCTTCTCGGTCTTGCCGGCGCGGAAGGTGTACTGCTGGGTAACGACGTACTGGTTCTGCCCGAGGTCGTCGAAGTCGATGAGCTTGATGGTGACGTGCTCGCCGTTCTCGCCGAAGGGCATCGACTTCTCGCCCGTGACCCAGGCGGCGAATTCCTCGTTGGCCTTGACCAAGCCGTCGCTGCGGACGCCCATGATGATTGCCCGCAGCCGGTAGAGCACGTCGTCGACGCAGTCGGGCTGGGCGGCGATACTGGGGTTCAGGCGGACGAGAGCATCGCGGAGGTGTTCTTCGACGAGGGCTTCCCGGAGCTGGCGAGGAAGGTTCTCGTGGGAGAAGTAGTTCCAGCCGAGACCGGAGAGCTGACCAGAGTGGCGAGCCAGGCCGGGGCAGACGGCGGTGTGGTGCGTGATACCACCGCAAAGTAGGTCGCGGATGAAGGCTTCGACGGTGTTGGCTTCGTTGAAAGTCATACCCCTACCTCCACCGACTCCCTTAGCAACGCAGCCTTGCAGTTCAGGACTTGGGATTGGCGCTGCCTCAAGTTCTTTTCTGCTTCTAGGAATGATAACTGCGAATCGATCAGCCCCTGTTGCACTTCAAGGCTTGGGGAGGGCACTAGTGCGTTTTCAAAGATTTCACTGTCGAGCCTCTTCGTCCCATGGCTCGACTCGCTCGTTCTAGCCAGGAACCACTGTCCCGCCCATTCGAACCACAGGGTCAGGTAGTCGGGAGACATACCGAGTCAAGCCCATTCTTAGTTGAAACTCTCCACGGCTCATAAATTAGGCGGCCTTCTTCTTCGACACCGTTGATGTCTTCGTCTCGATCTTCAGTTCCCGCTTGAGAGCTTCGCGAAGCTTCGGAAGATGGCGGTAGCCGATCACCCTCCTCAAGCGGGGTTCGATGTCCACGAGGGCTGTCGCCAGCCACCGCTGGCGTTGGCTGGAGTTCTTCCAGTGGTCGACCTTCGCGCAGCGTTCCTCGACGAGAGCATTGACGGATTCAAGGCAGTTCGTCGTCTTGAACGAACGGCCCAGCGCCCCGTACACGCCGAGACGATGCAATGTGAGCGTCTCCTCGATTCCTTCCTCCAAGCTCCCAGCTGCGGATTGGTTCCGCTCCTCCAATTCATCGTGCAGTTGATCGAGGGCCGCGAGGACCTCTTTATATTCCGGCCTGTTGTAGGCCGACTGCAACCGCTTGCGCAACGACGCCTGCTCGCCCTTGGACAGATAGCTCACGACGTTTTCACGTTTGTGCCACTGGCACCGTTGTATCAGGACCCGCTTTCGGAACGCCTTCTTTACGGCCGCTTTCAGACCCTTGCCGCCATCGATGATCACCAGTAGACCCTGGGAGCTGTCGAGTCCCCGCGCGAGCAGTGAACGCAGGAACGGCGTCAACACCTTCTCGTTCTCCGTGTCCGTCTCCACGAAGCCCAAAAAGCGTTTTTCTCCGGAAAGTGTGATGCCCAGCGCGATGACCATCATTGCGTCGGCGAATGATTTCCCGTCCAGGAACAGCGCCACCACATCTTCGCCGGACAGATCCCGTTCCTGCATCTCCCGAAGTTTCGCTGCGCTCGCTTGTACGAAACCTCGGGACACCGTCGAGCTCGACAGCCCGATAGCGCCCGGTATCGCTTCCGCTGCAGCCTCGTAGTTGCGACACGAGATTCCGTAGAGCACTCGTTTCAGCAGCAGATCATTCACCTCTCCGCCGTCGTTCAGTGCTTCGTAGGAGCGAAGCGGTATCTCTACTCCCTCTTGGCTCCGAACCCGTGGCACACGGATCGGTACCCGCTGGCCGGCAAGCCCTACCGTGCCAGGGTTGGTTCCGTGGCGGCGGCCACGCTCCAGTTCGTCCTTACGAGCGTATCGCTCTCCCGCTGTTGTTTTTTACATTGAATCGCGAAGATTTCTCATTCGTGATTCACCTCGACCGGCAACCACGTACGAGCAGAAGACGGGAGGCGCAGACGGGGTCAAGGGCGCGTAGCGGCTCGCGTAGCGAGCGAACCCTTGACGCCGTCGAGCACTCCCGTACCCTCATGGAGTGGTGGCCGTTCTTGATATTTCATCGCGGTGGATTACGGATTAAAGTGATAAACAACACCCGCCAACTCCTTCACTTCGTCGTCGAGCAGCTCGTGAACGTGCATTAACCTAAGCGGGATTAGCGAACGGATCATCTCTATTTTGACGTCCACCTCGAGCTCCCCGTACTCCTCGCGCGCCATTACCTCGGGCTTACCCAAACGACGTGACTTCTTGTGTTTCTTGGCTGTACGTAGCAGACTTCCCATCTCGGCTCCTTTCTCTTGCGGCTTGATGTTGTTTTTGCCAACGTCATCAAACCACGGGGTTGGGAGCCGTTTCAATTTCCAACTAAGAATGGCACTCTCTCAGTTTTGGCACAGGACGCCGTACGACAACTCGGCAAATTCGTAATGCGAAGTCTACTCCCGCGACAATCCACGAGTGTCTTGGCCGTTGGTCATCGCAACGCACGACCTCAGTTCTTCGTCAAGAGCCAACAGGGTACCTCCTAGCAACGAGTTCTATTGCATCATCGCCATCGGTGCCCTGTACATCCAATAGTGGTGGCACCGCGACAGCTGCGGCTATGGGCCTCAATTCGCCTCCGAGCATCTCCTTTTCGACACGGTCGGAGAGTCTCCTAAGAACCGTCACGAGTTCCGTGTCTCTTCCTTCCTCATGCAAGCGCTGACGGGCTCGCCCTAGGTGGTCCTGGGGGGGCCGAGTTCCTGGGGTTGGTTGCCGGATCGACTTTTAGCGGAGTATTACCGTGAACACTTGTGAATTCTTCCGTGAATCGCTACCATTGACGCCTGTAGCTTTAAGAATCACACCGATGTCACATAAAATAATGTAAAAATGTAGATGTTCTCCATGGCCGCGACTCGGTGGCGGCGTGTCATATTCGCAGCCCGAGTGACGCGGGGAGGGTAGCAATGAGGACCGCTCTGATCGTGACGTGCCTGCTGGTGGCCCCGTGCGCCGCTAGCGCGCAAGACGGCCGGATAGCGGGCACAGTCACCGACGAAACCGGCGGTGTGCTGCCTGGCGTGACCGTCGCAGCGGCGGGACCCGTGCTGACTGGCGTCCCGCGCGTAGTTGTAACCGATGTGGACGGGAGTTACGCGTTCGAGGCGCTGCCGCCGGGCGCGTACACCATCACGTTCACACTGCCAGGCTTCGAGGAGTTGGCGCGTACCGTCGAGCTGGCCGCCGCGTCCGCGCCGACGGTGGACGTCAGCCTGCGGGTCGGCGGCCTGTTCGAGGAAGTGACCGTGACGGTGACAGGCACCGCCATCGACGCGCCCGCGATCAACATGCCCCACGCGGTCGTGGTGGTCAGCCGCGACACGATTGAGCAGCAAGGGTCCACGCAACTCGTCGATCTCTTCAAGAACCTGAGCGTGAGCCACGGCGTGATCGGCGAGCGGAGCAGTTGGTACAACTCCAACCAGCCCTCGACGCTCACCGAGAACGTGGCCAACGTCAACCTGCGCGGCCTCGGCGCCTCGCGGACGCTCGTGCTGTTCAACGGCCGCCGTCACGTGCCGGTCCCCGCGCGTCTCATCGGCGGGCGTTTCGTCGACGTGAACACTATTCCGGCGATCGCGGTCGGCAGGCTGGAGGTACTGAAGGAGGGCGCGGCGGCGACTTACGGCTCCGACGCAGTCGGCGGCGTCGCCAACTTCGTGACGCGCGGTGATTTCCGGGGGTTGGAGCTCAACGTCTCGCATGACTACTTCGACAGCGCGGGTGATACGACCGTCGCCGGCATCTGGGGCGGACGGATCGGCAATTCCAACGTGGTACTCGCCGCGGAACGGGTCGGTCGCCAGGAGCTGCAGATGGCGGAGCGTCCCTGGACTCTTGATCGGCTGAGTACGCACGTCGGGGGGAACCGCGCCGGATGGTCCAGCATCGGGAATCCTGGCACGTTCGCCGTCGGGGCCCCCGTTCCATGGACGGCCGATGTCTTCGATCCCCGGTGCACGGAATTCGGCGGCCAGGACGAGGGCTGGACCTGCCGGTTCCGCTACGCGCCGTACGACAATCTGATTGACGAGCAGCAACAGACCCGCGCCTTCGTCGAGCTCAATGGCCCCCTGAACGCGCGGACTAATTACCACGTCGAGGGTCTCTGGGCCAATGCGACGATTCCGAACTGGTACACGACGCCGTCGTACCCGCCCTTCCCGCTGACGAGCACCACCGTCATGGAGGTGGCGCCCGACCACCCGGGACGGCAGACGTTCTGCTCCGGCTACGCAGGTGACGGGAAGGCCGACCCCAGCGGCGCCTGCGCCAGCAGCGACCTCTGGTATTTCAACGGCCGTCCGTTTGGGAACTCAGGTCCCGGGCGTAGGCTGAGACGGGAGTCTCGAACCCAGAGGATCGCGGGGTCGGTCGACGGCGACTTCCTGCTTGGGGGACGGGATGCTCATTGGGATGTCGGCGTCTCCTACTCCCGGGCCAAGGGCAATCTGAACCTGCCGGCGGTATACACTGATCGGATCTTCCGGGCCTTCCGCGGCTTCGGCGGGCCGGACTGCGCCGTCGGCGTGGTGGCGGATCAGACCTCCCCGTCTGGCATGGTGCTCGGAGCACTCAACGGCGCCGTGGCGGGCCAAGGCCCGTGTATGTATTACAACCCGTTCAGCAACGCCGTCCAGTACTCCGATCAACCGGACTCGCCGTTCGAGAACACGCCGAATCCCGACTACGTCGCCGGCCTGGCGAATCCGGAGCAGTTGCGGCTATGGCTCAACGAAGAAGTGAACTTGGTCAGCACGACCGACCTGTTCGTGGCGGACGCCACGCTGAGCGGCAACCTGGTCGAGAACGTGGCCGACTTCGCCGTGGGGTACCAGTACCGCGCGATGCGCGCCAACGGCAATCCAAACGATGCCGGCGACGCCACACTGAACCCCTGCTCGGTGGCGGGCGACGCGGGCTGCGCGGCGGGCGACCGGTTCGGCCCCTACCTCTTCACCAACATCCACCGCCCCTATGACGCGGACCAGCAGGTGCAGCGGTTCTTCGGCGAGGTCGCGCTGAGCGTTGGGCCCAGGGTCGACACGCAGATCGCTGCGAACTACGAGTTCTACAATGTCGCCGACCGCCACGTCAGTAGCTTCGACCCGAAGATCGGCGTGCGCCTGCAGGTCGCCGAAAACCAGGACTACTCCCTGGCGCTGCGCGGCTCGGTGCAGACTACCTTCCGGACGCCGTCGCTCGACGATCTGAACCTCAGCCCACTGACGACCCTCGAGTGGATCTCGGAGACAGGCGCCTACCAGGCAGTGGACCGTTTCGGGCGCCCTGACCTCCTCCCCGAGCAGGCGTTCACCTACAACGTCGGCGCCGTGCTCTTCCTGGAGGGGAGCATCGAAGCGACGGTCGACTACTGGAGCTACGACTTCGAGAACGTGATCGGCTCGATGCCCTACGATGCCATCACCAGCCTCTACAACAGCGACAATCCGGCGACCCAGGAGGCCGTGTCGCCATTCATCATCTGTCCGGGAGGCAGGGCCTCGGACCTGATGCCTGAGAGCAGGTGCGCCGCCGCGAACCTTGAGCGCGTCCAGATTGACCTCGTGAACTGGCCGGGGCTCACGACTTCCGGGATCGACACGCACTTCGCCACCCGGTTCGACGCGGGACCGGGCCAGCTATCGGCCAGTTGGGACTCCACCTACACGGTGGAGTACGAGACAAAGGCCCTGATGCTGGAGGGTACGGACCTGACGCTCTACGCCAAGCGGAACACGGCCGGCTACCTGAACTTCGCCCACCCGATCGCGGTGCCGCTACCCCGCTGGAAGAGCCGGTGGTCGGCTTCGTACGCCTGGAACACATACGCTTTCGCGAACTATGTGAGCTACATCTCGTCCTACGGGGACCGTGGCAGCAACACCACCGTCCCCCGCATCGACCCGTTCCTCACGTGGGATGCGAGCTTCCTGTGGCGCTTCCCAGGCAGCGGGATCGACATCAGACTCTATGCGCTGAACCTGACCGGCACTTTGCCGCCATGGGCCAACATCGAGCAGTCGTACGACGGCTTCACGCACGACCCGAAGGGGCGCCGGTTCAAGGTGGCACTGACCTATCGCTTCGGAGGCTGACAGCTCCGCCACCCCTCCCTTCCATAAACTCGAGCTGTATGAGATTGGCGAACTTGTGATCCGCAAAAAAGAAAACCGGCCAGAAGCAGTCGACTATGGTAGGTCTAACCCGCGCAATCAACGCCGGATAGACTTTTTGCGGAGCACAGGTCTCGGAATGGGTGTCGATAGCAGGTGCTAAGTTGGGGTGTCGCGATCCGGATGACGAAAAGCTGCTTGAGACGGCGCTGACGGGTGAAGCGGATTGTCTGATCACTGGGGACCGGGACCTTCTGGAGATGTCCCCGTTTCACGACATTCCGATTTTGAAGTGCCTTGGTGCACAACTCGCGATCTCGGTCCACAATTGTCCTTTACTCACGGATTCGAGGTTCCCCATGAGCATTTTCAAACGCACTCAGCGGAAGTATGTGAAGAAGGCCTATCGCGTGAGGAATTGGCGTGAATATGAGGCGAGTCTACGCAACCGTGGGAGCCTGACCGTCTGGATCTCGCTCACCGCCGGCAAGCTTGTGAACTGGGACGCGCCCCGGCCGAGGAGGAGGAAACCGGGCCGTCAACGCAAGTACTCGAACCACGCCATCGAGACGGCTGTCACCCTGGGCATGGTGTTTCATCTGTCATCTAGGCAGAGCGAGGGATTGCTGCGATCGTTGTTCGCTCTGATGAAGCTAGACAATGATGTGCCCGATCACACCACGATCTCGAGGCGCAAGCCGAAGCTGGGTAAGGTCCCCTTCTACCAAGACAAGCAGAAGACGCCGTTGTACATCTTGATCGACAGCAGCGGTCTCGCTGTCCACGCCGGCCAGCTGCGCAGAGCACCAAATAGCAGGGACTATCGCAAGCTCCATCTGTGTGTCGACGAGCAGAGTGGCGAAGTCGTCGCCGGCGAGCTGACGAGCAAAAGAGCCCGCGATTCATCGTGGGTTGCATCGCTTGTCGGACAGATCGACAGTCCCATCTCATCGGCCAGAGCTGACACCGCATACGACGCCAGCGGCGTCTATGAGGCAATCGAGAATCACAGCGCTCATCGCTCGCCGAGGGTGCTGATACCGCCGCGCAAGGGCGCCCAGCTCGCATCGGGGCCGGCGAGCAGCCGACAGCGCAATCGCAACATTGCAGCACAAGCTCGGCTCGGCAAACGAAAGTGGCACACAGAATCGGGCTACAGCAAACGGAGCAAAGTCGAGACAACGTTCCATCGCTACAAGGCTATCGTGGGCTCAGCGATGCGAGCGAGAGGGTTGGCGGCACAGAGAGTCGAGGCAAGGATCGGGTGCAAGATTCTGAACACCATGACGACGCTCGGGATGCCTGATAGCGAGATGATCGGATGATGGGAGTCGGGGCCAAGCGAGCTCTCGGCCTCTATCGGAGTTGTGCACCAAGGCACCGGTAGGCCCGCAAGGTCTGGACCAGGGCATCTCCCTTCTTGGCCCAGGCTGACCGGATCATCTACAACACCGATTCGGCGGTCGGCGCCTGCAACGCCAACGCCTGGGTTTTCTCTTTCAGCAGCCACTCGGTTCACTGGACACGGCTTTGGGCATGCGGTAGCCGACCCGAGGCTCGGTCACGATGTAGGCGGGGCTGGTGGCAACGTCGCCCAGCTTGCGACGGAGTTTCTTCACGAAGGCGCGCACGAGGCGGGCGTCACCGCTGTTCTGTGGTCCCCAGACCCGTCGCAGCAGGTACTCGTGCGTCAAGACGCGTCCGGCGTTGACAGACAGTGCGTGGAGCAGGTCGTACTCGGTGACGGTGAGCGGCACCGGCCGGCCGGCCACGGTCACCCGGCGTTCCTCGTAGTGAATGGCGAGGTTTCCCAGCCGATAAGGTTCGGGCGGCGTGTCCCGCCCGCGCAGGGTCGCCTGGATTCTCGCCACCAACTCTGTGGGCGAAAAGGGTTTGACGACGTAGTCGGCGGCTCCGGCCTCCAGGGCCTTGGCAATCGTCTGGTCCCGGCCGTACCCGGAGATGAAGATGACCGGCAGGTCGGCCAGCTCGGGAACTCGTTCCATCAACGCGATGCCATCGGTCCCGGGCAGTACCAGGTCCAGCAGGACCAACGCGGGCTTCTTCGTCTTGATGAGGCGGGGCACGTCCTCCGGGTCGCCGGTCACCTGCGGGGCGTACCCCGCGTCAGTGAGCGTGTCCCGCACGTACCGCAGGGTCTCCGGGTCGTCGTCCACCACCAGGATGCACGTCCGCTCTTGCCCGGTCCCCCGCGAGTCGCCAGCGGCCCGGGCGGGGCCGGTTGCGGCACCACTGACGGCTTCTTCAGCCACCGGGATCGTAAGGTGACCCGCGTGCCCTGGTCCGCGCCGTCGCTCTCGGCCCAGATGCGGCCCCCGTGGGCTTCCACCAGCCCCTTGCAGATGGCCAGGCCCAGGCCCGACCCCTCGATCCCGCGTCCTCGAGCCTCGCCGTCGATGCGCGAGAACTTCCTGAACAGATGCGGCAGGCGGTCGGCCGGCACGCCCTGGCCCTCGTCGGAGACCGAGACCGCCACGTGTATGCCGTCCCGCACCGCGGCGACCCGGATGGGGGACGACGCGGGCGAATACTTGGACGCGTTGGAGAAGAGGTTGTTCAACACCTGGACGAGGTGCTGCCGGTCAGCCCGCACCCGGGGCAGGTCCGGCGGCAGGTCGATCTGGACGGTGTGCCGGCCGCTGCTGCTCAGGAAGGTCTTCCGGGCCTGCTCCACCAGGTCCGCCACGTCCGTCGGCTCGGGGGTGACCGACAGCGTGCCCGCCTCGATGTGCCCCGCATCCAGCAGGTCGCTGATCAGGCCGCGCATCTGATCGGCCTGCTCGTTGATGATCTGAAAAAACTGGAGCATCTCGGCCGGGTCCGGCGCTGGCGCACCGCTCAGCACGGTCGCGGCCGAGCCCTTGATCGCGGCCAGCGGAGCCCGCAGCTCGTGGCTCACCAGGCTCAGGAACTCGGCCCGCAACCGCTCCAGCTCCTCCAGCGGCGCCAGATCCTGCATGGTGACAACCACGGAGACGACCGCACCGTCCTCGGCGTGGATCGGCGTGGCGTTGACCAACGTCGTGACACGCCGGCCGTCGGGGACCGAGAGCACGATCTCTTCGGCGCGCACCGTCGTGGCGGTGCTCAGCGCCTCCGGCAGGGTAGATGTGGCCATGGAGATCTCCCGCCCGTCGGCACGCCGCCAGGACAGGACCTCGAGCAGCTGCTCCGGGGAGCGGCCCGGCAGGCACAGCCCGCCGACGATCCGCTTCGCCTCCCGGTTGAGCGAGACCGGATGGCCGGTCCGGGCATCGAAGACCACGACGCCCACCGGTGAGGTGTCGACCAGGGCCTCCAGGTCGGCCCGCGCACGCTGCTCGGCCCGGTGCCGGCGGGCGTTGACGATCGCCGCCCCGGCCTGGGACGCGAACAGCGCCAAGACCTCCTCGTCCTCCCGGGTGAACTCTTGCCCGCCCTCCTTGTCGGCCAGATAGAAGTTGCCCACCTGCACGCCCCGGTGTCGGATCGGCGTCCCCAGGAAGCTCCGCGCCAGCGTCGGGTCAGCCGGAAAACCCAGCGGGCCGAGGTGGGCCGCCAGGTCCCGGAGCCGGAGCTGCGGAATCGTGCGCAGGTACTCCCACAAGCCCGGCCCGTGGGGCAGGGTCAGGAACCGCTGGTATTCCTCGGGACTCACGCCGGCGGTGACGAAATCCTGCAGGTGTCCCGACGCGTCCATGGTCGTGATCCCGCTGCAGCCGGCGCTGGTCAGCGCGCGGGCGCTCTCCACCACCTCGCGCAGGACGGTATTGACGTCCAGGCTCTCGGAGATGCGCAGACTGGACTCGCTCAGCCGGGAGAGCCGGTCTCGCAGCGCCTCGTTCTCCGCTCTCAACTCGTCGGCTGGCTTCAACTCCCCACCCTGGCTGGACTGCGGGCGACACAGTCCCGCATCGTCACGCGGCCGGCTCGATGCAGCAACCGGATTCGAGCCGGACACCGGTCTCGCCGGCACCGATCGTATCGTTTGGGGTGAAAAATCACAAGACTGTCGCCATAAACGGCGTAAATATCACACTTCCGCCACGCACTTAGCCCGTAGCATATCAGCACATTGGATTGTGTGTGCAGAGGGCACGCATGGGCTGGTTTGACAACCCACGGGCGGTGACAGAACACATGATCAAAGAGGCGCACATGGTGCATAGGAGAGACACGATGCAGGGAGGATCAAATCGGAATAATATGGGTTCCTGACAGGTGCGGGCGCACGTCGGCGAGTTCTGTGCTAGCCTACACTGGCGCGGCGCCCACGAAGCAGGCTGGCTAATTGTTGTCGGCGTCGCCCAACAAGGAGGTTTCGATGACTCGACGACGTAGTTGGAACGCGGTGTGCGCAATGTTGATGCCGACGTTGCTGGTCACCGCGGCGTGTGGCGACACCGACAGTCCCACCGGACCGAGCCAGCAGAGTCTCGGGTGGTCGTTCAACGGACTCCAGAATCTGGGTCCTGGGTTCGTCTACGAGGGCTGGATCCTGGTGAACGGCAATCCCGTCTCGACGGGCACGTTCACCGTCAGTGACGATGGCAGCTTGAGTCAACGCAACTTTTCCGTCGATGAGGCCACGCTCTCGTCTGCGACAAAGTTCATCCTGACCATCGAGCCGTCGCCAGATTCCGACCCCGCGCCGTCGGCGACGAAGTATCTCGCTGGTGACTTCGCTGGAAACAATGCAGCGCTTTCTGTGGCGGACGCTATAGCGCTGGGCACCACCTTCGCTTCCGCGTCCGGGAGCTTCATCTTGGAATCACCCTCCACTGCCGCTGTAACGCGTGACTACGCGTCCGGTATCTGGTGGCTCGACCCTGCTGCTGGTCCGGGCGCGTCGCTGGTGTTGCCGGCGTTGCCGGCGGGCTGGATCTACGAGGGCTGGGTGGTCGGCCCCGAAGGCCCGGTGTCGACGGGCCGATTCACTCAGGTGATGGGTGCCGACTCGGACGCGGGCGGACCGACGGCCGGTCCGAGAAGCACGCCGCCATTCCCAGGGCAGGACTTCATAATGCCACCGGTTTCGCTGATCGGCTATCAGGCCGTCGTGTCGATCGAACCAGATCCGGACGACAGTCCTGGACCCTTCACGTTGAAGCCGCTGGTGGACATGAACATTCAAGACGTTGGGCCGGGCGTCCTCCAGCGCATGGTCAACATGGCGACCGGCTTCCCAACAGGGACCGCTACCCGCTGATCTGCGTGTTGCGCGCCGGACGTCAATCCGAGGCTGCTCACCCACAAGGAAGTTAGACTGAACGCAAGGAGCTTCAGGATCAAGTCGAAGGACTTCAAGAGAGGATTATCGAGAAAGCTCCGCCAAGTATGGGGACGGTGGGGTGCGATGGCGAACCGTATACTTGGAGACGGCAGCCTGAGAAATGGAGACCGATTGACAGGCGCGCCGTTCTCTACTCCCGAGTCTGCGGCACCATCGTGAGCGCGGGTCTTGAACTCGTTCGTGTTTTTGGACACGACGCCTAAGAAGAAGTCCCTAGACCGATCCGCAGATAGTTGGCAGGACTGCAGCTGAGCTTATCGAGGCTAGTCCACGCGGTTTCGAACCGCGCACTTTACTTCTGTCCGCGACGCTCTCAGAGAGCGCCCGAGCACGGAAAGCCGGGAGGCGGCCGAAAGTGCACGCTTCGCCGGATCCCGTCCTGTGCCAAAACTCGGCTGTCCCTTCCATAAACTAAGAAGCGCCCCACGGCTGACGAACCAAGCCTAGCAGCCCGTTGAAAAAGTCGTATCCGGTCGCGATATTTCTCTGAAGACTCATTCGATGACGATGTAAAATTGCATCGCATGTCGATGAAGAAGAAAAAGAAAAGTTGCCAAGAGACTTTATGGATTCCACACGATGCGGTTGCGTCGAGTCCTGGTCATCCTTTTTATGAGGAACTCGAGCGGGTACTTCGAGAGGAAGAGTTTGACTCGTTTGTGGAGTCGAAATGCTCGCCGTATTACGCGAAGAAGCAAGGTCGGCCGAGCATACCGCCGGGTGTGTATTTTCGAATGCTGTTGATCGGCTACTTTGAGCGCATCGATTCAGAGCGCGGGATCTGCTGGCGGTGTTCGGACTCACTGTCTTTGCGCCAGTTTCTTGGCCTTGGAATGGAAGAGCGAACGCCGGACCATTCGTCGCTGTCTCGGATACGGAATCGACTTCCGCTGGAAGTTCACGAATCTGTATTTGGATGGGTGCTAGAAGTTCTAGCGTCGAGAGGGATGATAGATGGCAAGACACTGGGTGTGGACGCGACGACGCTGGAAGCGAATGCGGCGCTTCGGTCAATCGTTCGTCGAGACACGGGGGAAAGCTACGAATCGTATTTGAAGGAGCTTGCGCGCAAGAGTGGTATCGAAGAGCCGAGCCGAGCGGACATTGCAAAGTTGGACAAGAAGCGGCCAAAGAAAGGGTCGAACAAGGAGTGGGTGAATCCGAACGAGCCGGATGCGGAGATCATGAAAATGAAGAGCGGGGGCACGGATATGGCGCACAAAGCCGAGCATGCTGTGGACATGAGCGGGGAAGGTGCGGTAATTGCCGTGACGCTTCACGGAGGCGCGAAGGGTGACACAAAGAGCCTACCGGATACGCTGGAAAAAGCGCAGTCAAATCTGCAAGAGCTCGCGAACAACGCGGAATGTTGTGAACGAATACATGAAGACGCGGGTCGCGAAGTGGTCGGGGACAAGGGCTCTCACGGCAACGACATCCTGGTTGAGCTGGTCGAACAAGAATACCGGAGCTACATTTCGGAGCCAGAGCGAGGTGGCCGCAAATGGAAGGACAAACAGGCCGAGCAAGCCGCCACCTACGCGAACCGACGTCGCATTCGCGGGACTCGAGGTAAGCGATTAATACGCCGTCGCGGCGAGTTACTCGAACGACCTTTCGCGCACTACCTCGAAGCGGGAGGCATGCGACGAACGCATTTGCGAAGACACGAAAATATACTCAAGCGCCTCCTCACGCACGTGGCCGGATTCAATCTCGGGATTCTGATGCGCAATCTCATCGGCAAGGCCACGCCGAAGGAATACGCGGAGCTCAACGCCAGTCTGATCGCTGCTTTATTGCGCTTCGTCTCGACCATAGGCGCACGTTTTGCCCCGCTGCAATCCATCGGGCGTCTCAACTTGGCCGTTCCGCCGAATCACATCTTCCTTGAACTTGCCCACCAAACTTTCTCCGTGAGCAGAATCTGGACTTTTTCACCGGGCTGCTAGACACCTCTAACCCGAAACGTCCCGGCGCGCGGGTCTTGAGTTAGTTGAACTCCTGTTCGAGACCCCGTCCTGTGCCAAAACTCGGCCCTTTTGAAATAGACCATAAATCAGCAGCTTAGTGTCTGTGTTTGCGACCGGGCCAAGGGCCGTAGGCTTTACAATCGTCTGGCCCGCGGGTGTTATCTTCAGATCCATGATGACGTACCACGCGCAATTCCTACTGCTCGTTCTAGCTGGCTGGGTCAACCGCCAGCAGCAGGATGTGATCGACTACCAGCAAGAGGAGAACCGCGTCCTGTGCCAAAACTCGGCCCTCTTGAAATAGACCACAAATCAGCAGCTTAGACGCCCTTGGAATCCGCCGACCCTTGGGCTGCGGGGCGAGCTGCGGGTAGCGGACTGCGCACCCGGAAGCCCCTCATTAGACTGGACTTTATCGAGCACAAGAGCGAACGTTCGGTGATGCCGCAGGATACAGGGGTTGGCCGGAACGTCGTTCTGGACGGTCTGGACTTCGCCACCTTACGGCGGGTCTGGGAGCAGGCCTTCGGGGCTGCTCCCCCACGCTCGCTCTCTCGCGTTTTCATGCGCCGCGTTCTCTTGCACAAACGCCAGTGCCGGACCCATGGCGGGCATTCGGCCACAACCCGGCGCGCTCTGGCTGCCATGGCAAACGAGACACCAACCTCCGGCGCTCCCGCAGAGTCCGTTTCTGCCGGCACCCATCTCGTCCGCGAGTGGAATGGCCGGACCTACCAGGTCGAGGTACTCGACAACGGCTATCGGTTCGATGGCAAAACCTATCCGTCCCTCACTACCATCGCAAAGCGAATCACCGGAACCCACTGGTCAGGACCACGCTTTTTCGGTCTGACGCCCAAGCGCAAGGCCTAACATGAAGAAGATCCGCTGTGCCATCTATACGCGAAAGAGTGCGGAAGAGGGTCTCGAACAGGAGTTCAACTCCCTCGATGCGCAGCGAGAAGCCTGCGCCGCGTATGTCGCGAGCCAGAAAGCGGAGGGCTGGGTGCTGCTGCCAACCGTCTACGCGGACGCGGGGCTCTCGGGAGGAACCCTGGAGCGCCCGGGCCTGCAGCGCTTGCTCAGCAACATCGATGCCGGTCTCGTCGACCAGATCGTGGTCTACAAGGTCGACCGGCTGACCCGTTCCCTCTCCGACTTTGCAAAGCTCGTCGAACGGCTCGAGGCGGCCGGCGCGGTTTTCGTCTCGGTGACTCAGTCCTTCAACACCGCGACCAGCATGGGACGACTGACGCTGCATATGCTGCTGTCCTTCGCACAATTCGAACGCGAGGTCACGGCCGAGCGGATCCGCGATAAGGTCGCTGCCTCCAAGCGCAAGGGACTATGGATGGGCGGCCGCGTACCGCTCGGCTATGAGAAGGACGAGCGCACGCTGCGCATCAACGAGGCTGAGGCCGAAACGGTCCGGACGCTCTATGCGCTGTACCGGAAGCACGGAACGCTCCGGCAGGTGAAGGCCGAGGCGGACCGTCTGAGGCTGCGCACCAAGCAACGCTTCGCCGCGGATGGAACCCGGACAGGCGGGCTGCCGTTCCGTCGCGGACACCTCCACTGCCTGCTGACCAATCCTCTCTACGCCGGCCGCATCCGGCACCAGAGGCGTGTCTACGAGGGCCAGCATCCATCGATCATTGCTCCGGAGCTCTGGGACGCGGTCCAAACGCAGCTGCAGGCAGGGGCTGCCAAACCAAGGAGACGCACGACGAAGGGCCGTGCAGCCCCTTCCCCACTGGCAGGCAAGCTCTTCGACGAGACCGGGGACCGGCTGACGCCGAGCCACACCAAAAAGAACGGGCACCGGCTCCGCTACTACGTCTCCCGGCGCCTCATCCAGCACAGTGGCCAAAAGGACCTCTCCGGCTGGCGACTGCCCGCCCCGATGCTGGAACAGACCGTCGTGCATCTCATCCGACAGCATGTGGATGCCACGACCTTCTCGGCCTCGTTGATCCACACTCCGACGATGCAAGAGCTCGCCTCGGTGCGTCGCTTTTTAGACGGGCTGTGTTCCGGTAGTAATAATGATAGTGCCCCGGCAGCCCGCCTGCTCCGTCTTATCCGGCGGGTCGATATCAGCCCCGGCTCTGTGTCTATCCTCCTCGACCGCAATGCGTTCGCTGCTTGCCTCTCTATGGGACCCGAGCGCATTCGCGAGGATGCACTCCGCATCCTCGCACCGTTCCGCTTGCGTCGACGCGGCGTCGAGAGCAAGCTCGTTCTGGGCAACCCCACGAAATCCGTCGACCGCACGCTCCTGCGCAATATCGCCAACGCCCTCTCCTGGCTCGACCGAATCAAAGCAGGCAAAACCTATGAGCAGATTGCAGCCGAAGACGCCATCCCAACGGACCGCGTGCGCAAGGCAATCCGCTATGCCTTCCTGGCCCCCGACATTGTCCGCGCCATTGTCGAAGGCCGCCAGCCCGTTGGGCTGACCTCGAGCTACCTCTTGCATCATCCGCTTCCCGACGATTGGGAGAAACAGCGAGTGCTCGTCAAAACGCTGTGAGCCTGCCAGCGCCCACTTCGTGAATGGGCTCGGTTAGCAGCAAGCTGCTCTCCGACACTGGCCTCCACCAATCAGACTCAAACTGGCCCAAATTCCCTGTCATGGTTTCCAGACTCGGATAGCTCCTTGTACTGGACCGTCTGCGGAGTCATCTTCGTTTCCTCCGTAAAACTCCGCTGGATGAATTCGAGGTTTGGCCAATTCGAATTCCGCTATTCGCCTTCTCCTCAGGCGCGATCTAGGCGTTGAGCGTCTTCTCATTGTCTGCGCGATTAAGTGGAAAAACAGCCCGATAAGCCCCAAAATCGCACCAAATTGCACGTTAATGCCTGTTTTGCTCTGTTTCTGATCGTTTCCAGCCAAGAACCGGAAGCTCCACTCGAGCCTCCCGACTGCGATAGCCGGAAAGATGTTCCCGTCGACGAACATTCGCTGATGAGACGTAAAGCCCTTTGCGACAATGAGTAACGGTCGGAGCCGCCTCCGGATGGCTTACGAACACGGCCCTCTTTCAAGCGTCCAGGAGGTTGAGATTGCCGTATAAAAAATTTGATTGAAGCAAATTCGATTCCGGCTCGGAACGAGCACCCGTCGATGAGATGTGCGGGGAACAGCACGTGGTGGCTTCCGTTAAGTCACTGTAAAAAAACAGGATAGAACGCTGTGGGCATCAGGGCTTCTCTGAGTTTTCGCTACATTGCCCCAACCACGCGCACGGCCAAAAGTTCGATCCTGACTCCCAAAATTGCCAAAATACCTTTTGCCGAGACCGGATAGCTCCAAACTGCACCATCCGCCACCCAGTCCGGCAAATGGTGGCACTGCAGAGACGGGTGAGATTTTCCGCGCGGTTGGCGGGGTTTTGCAGAGGTAGGTGTCACCAGAGACCAGCTTGTGTACGCGCGCACGGATCTTGTCCTTACCTTTGAGATTGCCGAGTTCAACATTTGAGCGAAGCTTCGTGAGCCTCTTGTAGATACTATCGAGCGCCGCTTTGGCCGCCACCTCTTTGTTGGGAATCTGGAAGGTAAAGTCGTCATCGCGAATGTCGAGCACAAAATACTTGGCGAGCGTCTTGGTGACGACCTTGCGCACGCGGGCGCCAATCTTGTCCTTGCCTCTGAGCCTAGCGCGCTGCACCATGGTTTGAATTCTTGCAAGCTCTCTCGCAGTCGCCTGCAGAAGGGACTGACGTTTGTGGACGCGCAGTTTTGCCAATTCGGTGTTCCGGCACGCAAAGAGTCGTTCGCCAGCAAAATCTGGATGAGTCAATTCAAACAGATTACGCTCGTCAAAAAGGCCGAGTTGCAGTTGACCTCCATCGATGAGCTTACGAATAGATGCGCTTTTGAGCGCTGTGATCCAATCGACCCCTTCGAGGTTGCGGAGGTCATCGTCGATCCGCTTCTGAGAAATCATGCCTCGGTCACCGACGAGCACTAGCAGCCCGGTGAAAAAGTCCAGATTCTGCTCACGGAGAAAGTTTGGTGGGCAAGTTCAAGGAAGATGTGATTCGGCGGAACGGCCAAGTTGAGACGCCCGATGGATTGCAGCGGGGCAAAACGTGCGCCTATGGTCGAGACGAAGCGCAATAAAGCAGCGATCAGACTGGCGTTGAGCTCCGCGTATTCCTTCGGCGTGGCCTTGCCGATGAGATTGCGCATCAGAATCCCGAGATTGAATCCGGCCACGTGCGTGAGGAGGCGCTTGAGTATATTTTCGTGTCTTCGCAAATGCGTTCGTCGCATGCCTCCCGCTTCGAGGTAGTGCGCGAAAGGTCGTTCGAGTAACTCGCCGCGACGGCGTATTAATCGCTTACCTCGAGTCCCGCGAATGCGACGTCGGTTCGCGTAGGTGGCGGCTTGCTCGGCCTGTTTGTCCTTCCATTTGCGGCCACCTCGCTCTGGCTCCGAAATGTAGCTCCGGTATTCTTGTTCGACCAGCTCAACCAGGATGTCGTTGCCGTGATAGCCCTTGTCCCCGACCACTTCGCGACCCGCGTCTTCATGTATTCGTTCACAACATTCCGCGTTGTTCGCGAGCTCTTGCAGATTTGACTGCGCTTTTTCCAGCGTATCCGGTAGGCTCTTTGTGTCACCCTTCGCGCCTCCGTGAAGCGTCACGGCAATTACCGCACCTTCCCCGCTCATGTCCACAGCATGCTCGGCTTTGTGCGCCATATCCGTGCCCCCGCTCTTCATTTTCATGATCTCCGCATCCGGCTCGTTCGGATTCACCCACTCCTTGTTCGACCCTTTCTTTGGCCGCTTCTTGTCCAACTTTGCAATGTCCGCTCGGCTCGGCTCTTCGATACCACTCTTGCGCGCAAGCTCCTTCAAATACGATTCGTAGCTTTCCCCCGTGTCTCGACGAACGATTGACCGAAGCGCCGCATTCGCTTCCAGCGTCGTCGCGTCCACACCCAGTGTCTTGCCATCTATCATCCCTCTCGATGCTAGAACTTCTAGCACCCATCCAAATACAGATTCGTGAACTTCCAGCGGAAGTCGATTCCGTATCCGAGACAGCGACGAATGGTCCGGCGTTCGCTCTTCCATTCCAAGGCCAAGAAACTGGCGCAAAGACAGTGAGTCCGAACACCGCCAGCAGATCCCGCGCTCTGAATCGATGCGCTCAAAGTAGCCGATCAACAGCATTCGAAAATACACACCCGGCGGTATGCTCGGCCGACCTTGCTTCTTCGCGTAATACGGCGAGCATTTCGACTCCACAAACGAGTCAAACTCTTCCTCTCGAAGTACCCGCTCGAGTTCCTCATAAATAAGGATGACCAGGACTCGACGCAACCGCATCGTGTGGAATCCATAAAGTCTCTTGGCAACTTTTCTTTTTCTTCTTCATCGACATGCGATGCAATTTTACATCGTCATCGAATGAGTCTTCAGAGAAATATCGCGACCGGATACGACTTTTTCAACGGGCTGCTAGGGTCTTGATGCCAAACCTGTTTCTCACCATCTCGACTTGGGGCATCAACGTCGTGCTATCCGACTCATTGCCCGCAAAGACCGACACGGCGACCGGGCAACCCCGCTCGTCAGTGACTAGACCGTAGTTGACTTGCAGTCTGTCTCTTTTGCCATCACGGCTATATCCCATGGCGGCCAGAGGGCAGGTGACACCCTCAAAGTAGCTGGAGCTGAGATCGTAGAGCACCAAGCCTCCTTTTTTGAGGTGTCGTCCAGCCAGTTTTTTCTCGATACGTTCTTGCCGCTCGAGCAACCAATCCATGGCGGCATAGAGATCATCCTCGTTGGCATCGGCCACACCGAGGCTTTCGGGCAGTGTGGTGGTGTGCCACCACCGTGTCGTCGCGAGTTTGCTGTCAGGTTCGAGGATGCGTGCGGCAACCATCGCCTCGACCAGGTTGCGCTCACGGCATGGCTTCGAAGCGAGCAATTTGTCGAAACGAAGGCGTCTCATCGTCGTACGACAGGCGTTGACGTGGCCGTGAAGCGAGGACTTGATGACCTCAAATGCTTCGCTGACAGCGACGAAGGCCTCACCTTTGAGAGCGCGGCGTATGAGCTCGATGATATTTTTGGGCAGGTGTGAAAGGTTGGCGAGGGTACGCTTTCGGACCTTCTTCCCTTCCCGCCAGCCCTCGCGTAAGAGGATTGCGGGCGGAGAGTTTCGATTGCGCACGGTCTCGATGTACATGGGAACATATATACGCTATTCTGGCCATGAAAGCAATCAATTAAAGCCATGACAAAGAGAGTTACAGCCTAGTTACATGGGAACATATGGCGAAACCAAATTAATCATATGTCCTGCGTAAACAGGCATTTACATCAATTAACAGGGGTTTGAAGCAGGGAACTTCAGCCTAAAGACGCGTAATCATTGAGGATTCAAACAGTCAGTGCTTCTTTCGACCAGGGAACTTCAGCTTAGAGGAGCAGGGCTTCGACATCGACGCCATGAAGAAGGTGGGCCGCTCGGAGATGGTCTTCCGCGCCATTCGCCGCTGAGGGCCTGAGGGCCTGAGAGCCTGACGGGCTGACGGGCGCGGGCTCCGCTATTTTCCGGGACCAGAGCCCAAGGCAAGGCGCATGCAGACCGCGGTATCGGGACAAGAGCCGCGTAGCTCCTCGGAAGCTTGCAACCGTTCGTCGATCTCGCTCCGGGCAATGCGCTCGAAACCAAAACGCGGAAAATACTCATCGGCGGTCGTGGTCAGCAAATAGAGAACGCTCACGCCGTCCGAGCGCGCGCGAACAATCAAACCTTCGACGAGTCGGCGCCCCACGCCACTGCCACGGACAGCGCTCGTCGCCGCGAGCGAGCGCAAGAGCGCGACGTCGCCATACGCCTCGAGACCAATGCAGCCCACGATCTTGTCGCCATCACGCGCGACGAGAAACGACGAAATGTGCTCCGAGGCGCCAGCGGCAGGAAGCTCGGCGTCTTTGAGAAGGGATAAGACTGCGGAGTGATCGTTCGCACCAATGGACTCGATGATGACAGTCATAGCGGTTCTCCCATGACTCGTCTAGCATACACGGAGGGCTTGAACCGTTGCGCGCGCGCCGATCGTATTCTGCAAACAAAAGCCGCGCCGTATTCGGATGACATCAGCCACTTCCAAGCTGATGTCCGCTCACTACACTGGCGTTAGGCTGTAGGGCACGCCAACAGCCGTCCTGCAGGGCGCGGACCTGGTCTGCTGCAACGCCTTATTCTGCAGCACCCTCTCTACCACGACGGTCTCAAGGGCAGCGCTTCGAAGATGCGTTGCCAGACGGCGAGAAAGCGGCTGGTGGTAGGCTGACTCTCGAGCTTCTCGGGGTCGTAGAGCGGACACCGTATGATGGCGTCCGCCAAGGTACACCTCGACGACCAGACGCGGCCGGTGCATGGGCGGTTCGGAAGGCGCAAGCTGAGGAGGCAACGCAAAGAAGTCCTCGGACTCCAGAGTTTCTCGAACTGCGAGGACGTGTTCAGCGGCCAAGCTGAACCGCGTAAGAAGGGTGCCGGATGGGCTGGTGCTATAGAAGACCTGTAAATTTGCCTCGCCGTCAGGGGCCAACGTAAGGTACCAGCTCTCTCCATACCGACCTGCTGTGCTGATGGACGCCTTGACGAGAAAGGCTGATGGAGCCAGCTCTTCCCCCTGCCTGCCGCTAGCGGGGACAACCGCAGCTAGAGTTGCCAGGGTCGCGACGAATGCCTTCAGTGCACTATTCCTCATCGTCTCTATTTCGCCTCGTAGTCCGCCTAACGTTTCGTTGAGCTGCGGCGCCCTCCACGAATTACGTTGGGCGCCGTCTGCTCCAACGAGATTTTATCCGGCGCTCTCTCGCCCCGCCAACCATTGCTTAAGAGACCTCTGCGACTCCCCCGACGCGCGGCCACTGAGTAGGTTCTCGATGCTGATGTCTTCATCGAGATCCGGCCAATGAGCGCCCTCCCCCTGACCGATGAGGCGCCAATTATCGCGCTCTGACGGCGTTCCGTGAGATAAACGTGGGTACCATGCGAGCGGGACGGAAACGGTGCGACCGTCCACTAGATCGACAGTCAATGAATCATCGGTAACGGTGACCCGCTGCGCCCGAGGTGGCCGAACCTCAATTGCCGAAGAACTCATCCCAAGACCTCACCAAATCCTCTAAATTCTCATCAACTAGACGCTCGATTTTCCGTAGTTCGACGCGGCTGAAGTGTCCGCTTTCCTGCAGCCGTACGGGCTGGAGCCAAAACTTTGCGATTTGGGCGTCTCGCTCGATGTGTACATGAGGCGGCTCATCCCTATCGCCAGAATAAAAGTAGAACCGATATGGCCCGCTCCGCAGAACTGTCAGCATCTACGTCAATTCTAGAAGATGTGCACAGTCCGCACAATCAGGCTGCAAGACCGGATAACGTTAGGATCGTGTCCGGCGCGCAGCGAGATTGCGAAGCGGCACAGCGCCGCTCGCGCCGGATCACAATCAGTTGAACAAACCGCTCTGGGTTATGGATTATGGGTATTGTACGGAGCGAAGGAGGTCTGGGATCAAGCTAGCAAAACTGTGCCGCATCGTGTGCGTCGTAACCCGTTTGCGCAAACCCGCTTTACGGGCCGCTAGGCTACAAGCACGCTGCACCGCGCTGTGATCTATCGCACCCCTGCCCTTGCGGTTCGCGAAAAGCCATTCCCCTTTTGGCCGACTGGATTTGTAATATTCACGCAACGTGTCGAGTAGCGTCGCCGACATCGTCACGTAGCGGTCTCGACGACCTTTGCCCTGACGAACACGAATCACCATCCGTTCGCTGTCGATATCGCTCTTTTTGAGGCTCACCGCTTCCATCAACCGCAGACCAGCTCCATACATCGTCTGCAGTATCATGCGGCTCACTGCCGTTCGCACACATGAACACAGCTCGAGACCTCTTCGAAGCTCAGAACTTCGGGGAGCCGTGTCTCCTGCCTCGGGTAGGGTATCTGCTCCACCATCCAGTCCCGCTGTAACGTCTTTCCATACAGAAACCGCAGCGCAGATACCGTCTGGTTGAAAAAAGCCCACGACGCCTTCTTCTCTTCTCGCAAATAGAGCTGATACTCGCGCACCTCCTCCGCTCCTAGATGCTCCGGCGAGCGACGGAAGTACTTCGCAAATAGGGCTACGCATCGGACGTGAATATCGATCGTCCTCGACGCGTAGTTCCGGATCCGCAGATCCTCGATAAGGCGGGTTCGTAGTAAGCTAGCCATAGATGGCTCCTTTCGTGAGTGGTTGGGGTTTAGACACTGCAACCGTATCTCACGAGGGGGGCCTTCTGCATCTCCAAGCACTGCTCGAACCTGCAGATCCGTTCAGAGGGTGCGATTTGAGACTACCGCGGAGCGGTTTTGTTCAACCGAGGCTGTAGAAAAACCCTCAAATTGCTGGTTTCCGGAGGGCGCCGATAAATAACATTACTGGGAGGACTCCTCGCAGAAACCTTCTGTGTGCGCTTCCTGACGTCGTACAGGCGGTTTTCAGCTCCGGTTCGACTCTTCTCCCGGATTTCTTTCTTGCGCCGCTCATATCGTTTCAGAAATTTGGCCCTCGTCAAAACCGGGTTTTTCTATAGCCTCAAACCGATGAGTTGAGCGGCGGCACAACGAATTCGACGCCGAAGCCACCGGTGTCTGAGAATAACTCATGAGTTCGCCGAAGGCTCTGTACCGTCGTTCGAACTCATTGTTATCTCGTGCCTCGCAGAGATGGCACCTTGACGTCACCGCTCTGCGAACGCGATACTTGCTTCAGCTGGGACTTCAACCGGGACAAAAAAGTCGGCCGGGAACAGATAATCTTCCCCGGATTCGTCAACAATGCGAAGCATGCCCTTGCTCTCCGCCGTCCCGTCAGTAAGGACGCGGTAGATTTTCCGCGGCTCCAAAGAAGCGAGATAACCCTCGTTCTTGATACAGATTACGAACCGACCGTTTCCGTCGCTCATATCAGTCCAGCAGGTATTTGATCTTCATGTCCCGACGCCCGATGCCATGAGCCTCGTACCAGTGTAACTCTGCTCGGTTCACGCTGCCATCCGGTAGTTCCACCAGCGCGATACCCTTCAGTTTCCGCCAGCGTCCCCTGCCGTACAGCTTCTGCAGTACGGGAAGGATTCGAATCGACTCGCCTTCTGCGATCTCCTCGATTTCGCTGATCTCACCGCGGAGCTTGAAGTTCATTCAACTGGTTGTTTCAGTAACGAATCGAACCGAGATAACGGTCAGATGAGCGGCATGGCCAGCGCCACAGCAGCAGCTCCGGACCATCCGAAGCTTAGAACGTTTCATGCTGGTTTCCAGCTCTCAAGAAGAGAGGCCACGTCCGCTCGATCTGGGTGTTAGCTGGCTATCCAACCGTGGCAGAACTCCGAGCCGCAGGGGCGCCCCGGAGGAGACCCTCGGTGCTCAGGTCTTCATCCACGTCTGGCCAGTGGATTCCGAAACCACCCCCGGCGATCTGCCAATTGTTCCGCTGTTCTGGCAGCGCATGAAGAAGCCGTGGGTACCAGGCTATTGGCACCGAGATCGTGCGTCCGTCAATCAAATCAACAATCAGCAAGTCGTCGGTGCACCGAACGTCCTTAACCTTTTCCCCAGGCTTAGGTTCCGAAATCTTCATTCCACGCCTCGACAAGGCTCGTCTCGTTCTTCTGGACGATCTTCTCAATCTTACCCAATTCTCTAGCACTGAAGCCAAAATTGCGAGCCAACGCCACCGGATTCAGCCAGAACTTCGTAGATTTCTCACCCCGGTCTACGTGTACATGAGGAGGCTCACCAGGTTCGTGACTATACCAGTAAAATCGATACGGACCAGATCTCAGGACCGTCGGCACGGTTCACCTCGTTGACTTACGTCGATAATCCAATGAGATCCCAATTTGTCCGCTCGGCCACATAACGTTTCGTTGAGCTGCAGCGCCTTCATCCAAATATGTCGGGCGCCGTCTGCTCCAACGAGATGTTATGTGGCCATTTGAGCCGTGTCTAACTCGTCGCCGATACGACCCACGATTTCGCCAAATTCGCCAGTGCAGGGCCCGCCACTGGCCAATTGTGCAAAATCGCCGGGTCAAAATCAGCACCGTTCGGCCACACGAGGGTATGCGCCTCTGGATCAATCCGAACCCTATCGAACAAAGACTGATCCTGTAGGGGGGAATAGAGCTCCCCATGCAAGACCGGCGAAAAATCGATCACTTGCGCCGTCCCGTCCTCGAACGCCACACGGAGGGTGAAGGGGGAGACCGCTTCGAAATTGGTGACGCGGTGGATCTCGTGGCTCATCGTCGCCTCCTACTTCAATGGTTCAATCTTAGACGGCGGGCGACCTCCCTGCAAAGTCTCCCAACTCGAAAGCAACTCTTCCTTGTGAAGCTCAGCCCACGCGAGAACCAGACGCTCCTGCCGTTTCGGAAGAGATCCGGTGATCAATTCGATCGGGTCGATTCCATATATTCCAGCGTGCTCTTGATAGTACGCGTGTAAGTGCGGGAGGTGATGACTGCCGCCAGCCTCCACGAACATCCGGATTACGATTCCGAAGAAACGTGAAATCTCTGGGCATCAGCTATTGTCTAGGCCCACATAATTCGATGTTATGTGGCCGTCCTTTTTATGGCTCTCCCTCCGGTCCTCGGATTCTGATGCGGTCTTCCTCCACGACCCAAAGACGCCCTACCAACGGTTCCTCTGCCAATACAGTCAAGAGTCGGCGACAAACCTCGAGAACATGTGGCCTATCTTGCCGCTTAAGGCGAAGGACGATGATTCCGGGATGTTCGTGAGGGGGGTAGACTCGAATGTCGGCGAAGTCCAGGTCCAGCGTGACGAAAGCCCGCTCTTCGTCACGTGCTACTTCGACGAGTTTTGGATCTGGGGCGCCAATTAATGCCTCGTCGGCCACTGTTTCTGCGTCGTGCCCCGCCTCAGTAAGAATCGCTCCCACCTCAATCGGAAGGTTCTCGTCGACCTTAAACTTCATGCAGTCGGGGCCTAGCAGCCCGTTGAAAAAGTCGTATCCGGTCGCGATATTTCTCTGAAGACTCATTCGATGACGATGTAAAATTGCATCGCATGTCGATGAAGAAGAAAAAGAAAAGTTGCCAAGAGACTTTATGGATTCCACACGATGCGGTTGCGTCGAGTCCTGGTCATCCTTTTTATGAGGAACTCGAGCGGGTACTTCGAGAGGAAGAGTTTGACTCGTTTGTGGAGTCGAAATGCTCGCCGTATTACGCGAAGAAGCAAGGTCGGCCGAGCATACCGCCGGGTGTGTATTTTCGAATGCTGTTGATCGGCTACTTTGAGCGCATCGATTCAGAGCGCGGGATCTGCTGGCGGTGTTCGGACTCACTGTCTTTGCGCCAGTTTCTTGGCCTTGGAATGGAAGAGCGAACGCCGGACCATTCGTCGCTGTCTCGGATACGGAATCGACTTCCGCTGGAAGTTCACGAATCTGTATTTGGATGGGTGCTAGAAGTTCTAGCGTCGAGAGGGATGATAGATGGCAAGACACTGGGTGTGGACGCGACGACGCTGGAAGCGAATGCGGTGCTTCGGTCAATCGTTCGTCGAGACACGGGGGAAAGCTACGAATCGTATTTGAAGGAGCTTGCGCGCAAGAGTGGTATCGAAGAGCCGAGCCGAGCGGACATTGCAAAGTTGGACAAGAAGCGGCCAAAGAAAGGGTCGAACAAGGAGTGGGTGAATCCGAACGAGCCGGATGCGGAGATCATGAAAATGAAGAGCGGGGGCACGGATATGGCGCACAAAGCCGAGCATGCTGTGGACATGAGCGGGGAAGGTGCGGTAATTGCCGTGACGCTTCACGGAGGCGCGAAGGGTGACACAAAGAGCCTACCGGATACGCTGGAAAAAGCGCAGTCAAATCTGCAAGAGCTCGCGAACAACGCGGAATGTTGTGAACGAATACATGAAGACGCGGGTCGCGAAGTGGTCGGGGACAAGGGCTATCACGGCAACGACATCCTGGTTGAGCTGGTCGAACAAGAATACCGGAGCTACATTTCGGAGCCAGAGCGAGGTGGCCGCAAATGGAAGGACAAACAGGCCGAGCAAGCCGCCACCTACGCGAACCGACGTCGCATTCGCGGGACTCGAGGTAAGCGATTAATACGCCGTCGCGGCGAGTTACTCGAACGACCTTTCGCGCACTACCTCGAAGCGGGAGGCATGCGACGAACGCATTTGCGAAGACACGAAAATATACTCAAGCGCCTCCTCACGCACGTGGCCGGATTCAATCTCGGGATTCTGATGCGCAATCTCATCGGCAAGGCCACGCCGAAGGAATACGCGGAGCTCAACGCCAGTCTGATCGCTGCTTTATTGCGCTTCGTCTCGACCATAGGCGCACGTTTTGCCCCGCTGCAATCCATCGGGCGTCTCAACTTGGCCGTTCCGCCGAATCACATCTTCCTTGAACTTGCCCACCAAACTTTCTCCGTGAGCAGAATCTGGACTTTTTCACCGGGCTGCTAGGGCTTAAGGCATTGCCACTACTCGCTCGCGCGCCAGTTCAGCGGCGTAGGCGATCGCAGCGTTCACGGCCTCCCTAGTTACAGACGGATAGCTTCGGAGTACTTCGTCCACGCTAAGGCCGGCCGCCAGGTTGTCGAGCACGACGGATACCATAACGCGCGTGCCATGAATGCAAGCTTTGCCATGACAGACTTGCGGATCCACGGAAATGTATTTTTGCCAATCCATTGGATTTGTCCCAAAGTTACATTGTGATTATACCCTGGTCGGTGATTCGACCACATAACGGTCAGATGAGCGGCGTGGCCAGCCGCCACCGTAGCAGCACCAGACCGCTCGAAGCCTACAACGTCGCATTTGAATTTCTATCTTTCAAGAAGGAGAGGCCACGTCCGCTCGATCTGATTGTTATCCCGTTCCTTCAAAAGACGCTAGGTTTTCCAGTGAGCGTCGTCTCGGTGAAGATGCACGACCGCGAACACACTGATCTTGTTGCCTCGAATTCGAAAAAAGACGCCGTAAGGAAAGTGTCGAGTAATGGCGTGGCGGATATTACGGTGGAGAACCTGATACTGCTCGGGGTTCGCCGCAATCCGTTCCAGCGCTGCGTCCACTTCCGCGACGAACTGCTTGCCGAGACCCTCGCGCTGTTGCTCGTACCATTTCGCGGCACGTCGGATGTCGGCTTTGGCTCGACCCCGGACGAAAAGTTCGAGGGTCACAGGTCCTGGAGTATGTCGGCCTTCGCTTTCGCCCACGGCTCAACGTCGTCCGGATTCTGCTCCTCATCAGCGAGGCGCTCATCCAAGAGACGACGCTGCGATTCCGACAATGGCCTGCGGCTCACTTCCTCGGCGATCTCGTCCCACAGTTCTTGGACAAGCTGAATCTTCTCGTCCGACGATAGCTCACGAAACTGCGAAACAAAAGGCTCAGTACTCATCTAACCACCTATACATTCCCAGTTTAGCGTGTCGTCCCTCGGTGAGTCTACTAACCGGGATAACGTTGAGTTGAGTGGCGGCACGGCGATGTCGTTGCCGAAGCCCGCACCATTTCAGAATGTCTCATGCGTTCACCGAAGGCACTGTGCCGTCCGATCGAATTCAGTGTTAGGCAGCTGCCTCAACGAGGCTCTTGTGGAAACTCAACTGGTCAGCGGAACCTCGCCTTTCGGTGACGCTAACCACGCTGTGACTTTCGCGGTCGGACCGCTGCGCACTCGACTCCGAAGCCCCAAGAGTTCCAAAACTCGATTCATTTTCTCGTACTCGGGATGTTCCAGTTCCAGTTTCTCAATCCGACAACCCTCAGCTGCTCCCTCAGAGCCGTGGGCCGATTTTGCATCCCACTCAATCGGCCACGGTACGACGCCACCGCTGATACCCGTTATGTCGAACCAACGCAACTTCACAAGTTTTCCATCTTGTTGGGGACGCTCGGTCAAAAGCACCTTAGGACCGTGGCAGAAATTATTTCCCATTCTTGGATGGACGCAACGTGTAGTTCCACTTCGGCAGGGAAGAGGATTTTTTGATGTTGAGTAGCGCCATCGCAGGGTCCGAGATTTTGATGCCCTTAGGATACTGCTTCTTGACGAGACAGGCGTTAACCTTGAGCCCAGTTTTGGTCTTGGTGGTCCGTATGAAGTTCAGGATGGTTTCGTAGCTATCGAGCGGCCGGCCCGCCCAATTCTTGCTAATCTCGCTGAACAGGCGGTGCTCGATTGGGTTCCACTTGGACGCACCTGGTGGATAGTGTGCGACCGTGACGTCCAAACCGTGCTCGTTGCACAGCTTGTGCTGGATGCCGTGTTTCCATGCACGGCGGGTTGCGCCGTTGCTTCCGCCAGTGTCAGCTACGACAAGTAAATGTTTGCGGCCGGGAAAACGCTTCTGACCTTCAGAGCGCCACCACTTCTCGATGCATTCGACTGCGAATTGCGACGTGTCGTAAGACGTTCCGACATACACGGTGCCTCGATTACTCTGGAGATCATAGATGCCGTATGGGATTGCGACCCCATCTGCCATGGAGCGAAAGTCGTGGTCGTTGACGGCATCGCTCTTTTGAGCCCAGACGCGTCCTGGGTTCTTGAAGCGTCCGACCAACTCTTTCTTCTTGGTGTCGACACTCAATATGGGATTGCCACGTCGGCTAAAGCGCTCCCGTAGCTGTGTGATGTTGGCGAACTGGGCGTCGCGAGTTGGAGGAGAGCCATTCGAGATCTTCTTTTTGTTGGTCCGGAGTGAGAAGTTCATCTGTTTAAGCAGCTTCGCGACGGTTTTGCGACTGACGCGAATGCCCAAGGCCGAGAGTTCGGCAGCTATTTTTTTCGTGGTCTTGCGAGTCCATCTCAGACCGCTGACGGGATCGCCAGCGACCTCGTACTTCATAAGTTCTTCGATCGCCGCGATGACTTCTGGCGTTTTTTTTCGACAGCTTTGCGGCCGGCACCCGCTTTTCGGACCCGCTCCACATTCACATCATGCTCAAGTAGCTCGCGACGGCCCCGAGCCACAGTGCTAACGTCGAGCCCGAGGATCTCCGCCATCTGGCGGTCACCGCCATAACCTAACTTGAGAGATTCAAGCCCCGCATACACACGCCTTTCTCTCTCATCGAGCAGGCTAAAGAAAAGGATGATGGCTGCTTTGAGCTCATCGGGTAGGACGTCTTGAGCAGCAATACTCTTGGACACAGAGGGTTGCGCTTCCCAAACACGTCGGCTGGCTATTTGCTGTTCACGAATGCTCCTCTTCGGAGAGAAGTAGACATTGCGATTTCTAATCCGAGTGCGGCGAAGTCTTTTCTCCCAGGCCAATTTCGGCAGCACATCTTTGGTCCCAACCCTAACAATGGCATCAAGCTCCTCCACCGCGTAGCCAGCCTCGGAGGCGTTCACCAGTCCTTCGGCTGTGGCGACGAGTGTCCCTCGACTTGAAAAGCCGACGGACCGAATCCACCACAAGCCGTTCTCATCAAACTCCGCGAGCTCTCGGAGCGTGTAGAAACGTCCACGGTGCGAATAGCTGGTGCAGTAGTCGAGCTCTCTCAGTTTCCGGAACACCGTCAGGTCAGCGACAGTCCCCACTGTCTTCTTGAGCATGTCCATGGTGGCGATGAGACGTTTGGCAAACAACCCCCGCAGGCGGTCAATATCAGAGTTACGAATCATAATTCGTAACCCTAACACACAATGGCCTACGTCTCCATGGGCAAGCTCTCAAAGAGCTGCAAATAGCTCCATTTGACGCGGCCCCGCCAGGCGATCCGCTTCCCGCCGGCTCGGATCGTTATCCCTGCAGCAGATGAATTACGACAAAGACTTGGTAGTTATTCTTGCCCCGACCCTTAGGCACGTTATAACCGTTGGATCTCAGGCGTGTTGCGAGTCGATCGATGCCCGTTAGCGCCGCCGCCCAGCCAGTAACAGCCGGCGAATCGAGCCGCCTAAGTGATGTCACCAATGCTCCGTCTGCGTCTGGCTGGTCGGGGTCAGGGGCGATAATCTCCAAGTATTGCCGGGGGCCGAGCGACAGCAACGCGTTCTTTGTTCCTTGTCCAGCATGTCGACCGCCAAAGGACGGACGAACCCCTGTTAGATTCTCGACATAGTGAATCCCCGCGTCTAAGTCCTTTGTCCCCAGGGCAAGATGATCGACCTCAGAAGCATGGCCGCTGGATCTGCCTTCCTGAGCGCTCATCGCGGATCGTGAAAATACGCCTACGCCGAGAATTCCGGCAAAGCGCAGAACTTCGCGACGACTCCTACGTTTACTCGTCAGACTCTCCATACTCTGCCTCGGCGCGAACGTCTTCTCCGGCTGCCTAACGGCCCAGATGAGCGGCGTGGCCAGCCCCATGGTTGCAGCAGAGCGCTAACCGAAGTTTGTGAGGGTTCATCCAGCACATTCTCACACGAAGTGAAAGGCCACGTCCGCTCGATCTGGTTGTTAGCCAGATTGCTCACATGGAGGGAGAGTCCCGTCTCCTGCCGTCCACGGACCGGCGATTTCTTCGAAAGTGAGGTCTGAATTGCGAAGAACGTGCATCAAGTGCCCGGCGTCGACCTTGAGCTGGCTCGTGTACCGGGTAAACGGTAGGCGTTCTAGTTCCAACGCGCGTAGAAGGCTCTGCGGTTCGAGTTCCGCTACGCTCTGGGAGCCTTCGTCGTCCTGGAAACGAAGTATTCGACCGATCGCAAGGTTGGTAGCCTGATCGAGGAGATAGGCGTATGGGACACCGTTGATCGTGAGGACCCAACCCGCTTCGCTGACATACCAGCGTTGAGCATCGTTGACGCTTTGCAAACGGCGTATGACTACTGCTCCGTACTCCGGGTCATTGGCCATACAGACAAACTCGTTCGGCCGGTTGTGTACACGAGCCATGGCTCCCTCGGACTCTCGGCGCGCGAGGACCTCAAAACGTCGTGTGCGCCAAATTCCCGCGTACTTCGCCGGCAATTCGCCTCGGAGATCGTCGGGCAGCTCGGTCAGAATCGAGGTGATCGTCGGCTGATGCGATGCCTGAGCGCCGGGGAGTCCGATGAGGACAACAAGCGCAGCGTCACTCAGTCTCATTCGCTACCTTTCGGCGATCTGCTGGCTAACGTCGTGTTAAGTGGCGAGGCCAGTCCTCTCAAAATCGGTACGACGCAGCCCGAAGTTAAGATAGCCGCCATGAGTGAAGAAGCCGCCAAAAGCGAAAGGCCTCGTCCACTTCAACTCGTTGTTATGCCGCCACCCGGGATGGACGTCACTCGGACTCTGCCTTGACGGCGCGCTCACGCGCGATTTCGGCGATGGCGCGCAGGGCTTTGTTTACCGACTCGGAGTCCGGGAACACCTCTGCAACGTCCGGGTCCAGTACAACGACATTCGAGCCCTTGGCGTACCGATCAGCGTATTTACCGCGGACACCCTTGCTGAAGTCGTATTCGTCTTGCATCTCAAACTCGTCAGTCGGCCGAACCTTGCTCATAGTCTCGAACCTCTTTCCGCGTGGCGGGGCGCGCGCTGATGATACGTATATTATCGCCTCGTTCGGTATGTGCCACAACGACGGTCCGCTGGGCGGTGGTGACGCCAATCAAGAGATAGCGAAGCTCGCCCTCCGAATGCGTGGGGTCATCGACCGTGATCGAAAGCGAATCCGCGAAGGCCGTGGCAGCCTCCTCGAACGATACGCCGTGCTTCTTGAGATTCGACTCCGCTTTCTCGTTGTCCCACTCTAATATGAACGACATCATCACCTACGTGGAAGCTGAATGTGCTCGCTGGCCTGCTTGTTATTTCAAACAATGTCTACTTCATCAACGAGCAAACTCTGCATTCTCTCTGTGTCGAGAAAGTTTGGCAAATCGGCGATCGCGGCCTGGGCCTCGGGCGTGGCCATTCCTTGCTCAAAGACCTCCTGGTTGTCGAACCACACTTCCGCGAACCCATCGTAGGCCGGGGTACCGCCGTCCGGCGTGGCAATCGTGTGGTTCTGAACATATTTCCTTGTGCCAGGGATCTTCGCCCCCAGCAAGCCCTGCGTCTCCCGCCAGTGGCGACGGAATTCCTCAGCGTCCAGGTCGGGTCTTTTGTGAACGAAAAATACGACTTTCAACATTGTCCGCGCTCCCTTTCGTCGGCATAACGTTGAATTGAGCCGCGGCACCGCGAAGTCGTTGCCGAAGCCGCAAACGTTTCAGGATAAATCATGACTTTGTCGAAGGCATTGTGCCGTCCGCTCGAATTCAGGGTTAGAGGGCTTCACCCGAAAGCTAGTCCACTCGGGACGTCCAATACCCAGGCTTGCGCTTGAAGTGTGCAACGGCGACGATCTCGATCTCGTTCTCCGCAATCCGGTACACGAGGCTGAAGGGATATATACGAAAGATGAACCTTCTCGTGTTGGCTTTGTAAGACGGCCACGTTTCTGGAAGTTCCGCAACTCGCTCAATCGCGTGATTTAACTCAGCAACGAATCCGGCAGCAGCCTCCGCGCTTCGCTCGCGATACCGATCCGTTACGGCTTGCGTCTCCTCGGCAGCTTCTGGGTGAAATCGTACGCTATGCGCCACCCTCGCTCCGGACCAGCTTTTGGCGTACTTCCTCCCAGGGAATCGTTTGCACCGCGCCCGACTCCAACTCCTCTACGCGTCGGCGTATCGTGGCCTCCCAAGCAGCATCGATCTCTTCTGGCGACTCGGCCGGCACGCTCTCGAGAAGCAGAGTCGCAAGTTCTTCTCGTGCTTTAGGTTCTAGTTCCAGGGCTTGCCGCAAAAGCTCGACTACAGTCACGCTCATAGTCTCATCCTAGCATGGGCCCTATAGGGGCGGTGGATTGAAGCAGCAGTCCTCGCCGAAGAAAAGATTGGCACGGCCCTCTAACGTTGAATTGAGCGGCGGCACGGCGAAGGTGTTGCCGGAGCCGCTGGACCTGTCAAGTTTCCCATACGTTCCCGAAGGCTCTGTGCCGTCCGCTCCAATTCAGGGTTAGGTGGCGCGGCCCGTTCCGCACGGCAAGGTGCCGTGGGGCGGAGCCCGCCTCTCCTCATCATGCCACTGTGGTCCTTGACGAGGAACGGCCCGTCTTGCTGCAGCGTGCGCTGGGCGGCACGGCAACATCTATGCGGACTTCATACATCTGGATGCCTCTCATGCCATCCAGTCGCCTCTTCGTAGGCGTGGCCGATCCGACACAGCATCGGTTCGCTCAGCCGGCTGCCCATGAACTGAATCGTGTGTGGGAGTCCCCGTTCTGAAAAACCGCATGGAAGAGATAGCGTAGGCGTTCCTGCCAAGTTCGCTGGATTCGTGAATCGTGAGGGAAATTGGAGCACGTCATTAAGCTCAGCCATACGGCCGCGTTGCAACTCCGATGATACGGGAAACGGGGGTCGACCGGACGGAATGGCGACAGCATCGACATTCGACAGCACGGTATGCAGGCGATCGCTGAATTCATCGCGAAGGCGGCTTGCATCCGCGTACGCTGCATCCGTTACTTCGGCCCCATGTGCGAGGAAGTCTCTGAAATAAGGCCCATATTCGTCGGCACGAGCGGGGTAGCGCTCCTTGTGCGCGGCGTATGCTTCCGCGGTCATGATGGTAGAAGAGATCACCGTGGGAAGCTCTGGCATCGTCACGTCGACGATCCGCGCGCCTAGACGCTCCAGTTGCGTTAGCGCTTCGTCGATAGAAGCGACGAGACCAGCGTCGACGCCGTCGGTCGCGTACAATCGATCGAACCCGATGCGCAAGCCGTTCACACCGAGGTCCAGTTCGTCGAGGATTCTCGGCACCGGTCCCTGCAGTGTTGTCGGGTCATTGGGGTCGAAGCCTGCGATTGTCTCGAAGACAATTGCTGCATCCACGGTACGGCGAGTCATCGGCCCCACGTGATCGAGGGATTCAGCAAGGGGCAGAACACCATAGCGACTGACGCGACCGTAGGTCGGTTTGAGCCCGACGATTCCGTTGGCCGCCGCCGGATAACGGATCGACCCTCCGGTATCTGAACCTAGAGAGGCAAAGCACAAGCCGGCAGCCGTAGCGACGCCGGAGCCGCTGGAAGACACGCCCGCCCAGAGATCCTCGCCCCATGGATTGAGCGGTATATCGAAATCAGGGTGATAACCACCAGTCGCTCCCTCGGTCATATTCAGTTTCCTGAGGATAACGGCACCGGCTGCTTCGAGTCTGGAGACTACCGTTGCATCGAAGTCCGGCACGACGTCGGCCAGGACCCCGAGGCCTCCCATCGTACGTACGCCTTTGGTGTAGCAGAGGTCTTTGACCGCGATCGGGACGCCGTGGAGCGGTCCCCGGTAGCTCCCTGCCTGAACCTCCTGCTCGGCCGCATGAGCCGCAGCGAGCGCATGATCGATAGTGACGGTCGCGTAACTCTTGAGACGTCGATCCAAAGCGGCGATGCGGTCCAACATCATTCGCGTGAGCTCGACAGGCGACACCTGCTTTGTTTCGATCAGTCGGGCGACGTCCCTCAGGCTGGCGTAATGGAGAGCCTCGCCATCGACGTGGCCGGACGGTCCGAGTCGCGAATCGTTGCTTGAACCGGGGGAGCAGGAAGCGGGTAGGGTCGCCAGGACGCCACCCGCCAAGAGCGCCAGCAACTGCCGCCGCGAAAACTTAGACTCCACCATTTGGCGGGTAGTCCTCAAACGCTGCGAATTGATTGCCAAGAATTCCTCCGTAACGCGTGTGTCGTCTCCGGCAACCTAACGTTGCGATGAGCGGCGGCACTGCGAATATGTTGCCGAAGCCGACGCAATACCGAAGTATCTCATGTCTTCACGATGTCTCTGTGCCGTCCGCTCGATCGCATAGTTAGATGTCATCCTTGAGTCTTTTCACCTCTTCTTCAAGTGCTCATCGAACCAGGCGATCATTGCGCCGATGTAGTCTGGCGGGTCCACCGCGCCAGGGAATGTCGATCCATGACCCGCGCCGGGAATCGATATGAGGCGAGTCTCCACTTCCGCTGCCCTGAGCGCGTCGCTGAACAGCTCAGCCTGTTGAATGGCACAGTTTCGTCAGCGTCACCATGCAGCAAGAGGATCGGGGGATCGTCCGTGGACGTGTAGTTGACGGTGCTTGCGCTGTTTGCTGTTGGTGATGTGTACGTATCCCTTCGCGAAAAAAGCGCTTACACTCCATTTAGCGTGCGGCGAAGGTCGCGCGCGCCATTTTGGCTGTAATTTAATGCAGCGTAAAGTCTTAGCGTCATCTCACCAACACTTAATGGCGGAAGCACCCGTTTCGCGACGAACGGATGAGGTGATCCGACGTCATTGTAAACGTGGAAAGGTTCGCTCTCGCGTCTGCTCTCGAATTTTGTGTCAGCTTTCGTCAACGCCGTCGTGTCGAGATTGTTCTCTTCCGATGGCGATACCAGAACGTTCTAGCCTCGTTCTGACATCTTGACGGCATGGGCGAGCTCCGTCGCGATGTCCAGCCACGCGGCTAGCTCGGTGGCGCTCGGCGCCAGCTCGTAGACGTGGTGATGGCATGCGTTGCTCAGCCCGGACCAGGTGTAGGCAACCCGACCGGCGAGTCCGTCCGTCGTGAGATAGGTCGGAAGACACACGAGCTGGGCGCGCATGGAGGTGGTCTCCATGCCGGGAAGTCGCTTCGTCCACCACTGCGCCAGTGAGGCTTCGAGGGCCTGGCGGCCGAGATGGGCGGCGGCACGAGGCCAGATTCCCTTCGCGTTGGCGTCGGGCCGCGAAAGTAGACCTTTGGCGGCGTCGAGGAGGTCCTCGGGGGTGTAGTCGGTGACGGCGATCATGCGAGTTTCACGAGCTCGCCTGCGAGCTTGTCCACGTTGCGCACGAAGCTAAGCGCGTCGCCTCCGGGAAAGCCCTTGTGGGCGCCCTCGTTGCAGAGCTTGACGGTGTGGACCTGCCACGGACCGAAACGGTTTTAAATGCCGTTGTAGACGTCGCTGGTCTTTTCCGCGTCATCGAAAAGCGCGAGGGCCAGGCGCGGGACGAGCTTCGTGTGGGTGTCGAAGAGTTCCTCGACGGATTCGTGCGAGTCGCCTCGTATGAGACGACGGCGACGCACGACGTCGAGACAAGCGGCCTCGAGACTATGTCGGCACAGGCTCGGGACGACGCGCTCGCGCGCGATCTTGGGCAGGTCCTTGGTGCTCACGAGGGGGTGCTTCCGCAGTCAAGTGTTGGCGGCCGCCGCGTAACCTGTTCGCGTGCTAGAGTTTTAGCCTGATTTCGAGAGGCGCAGTTCTTTCGTCGATGCCGGCTGGGCCGAGTTTTGGCACAGGACGCGCCGGCTGCCTAACCCGTTCGCGTACTAGAGTTTGAGCCTGATTTCGAGAGACGCAGTTCTTTCGGCGATGCCGGCTGGGCTGACGATGCGGTGCCTTATGTTCATGGACATCTTCGTGTGCACGCCGACATCCTTATTAATGGCGTTCGCCGACACAGGCAGGACAACTAACACCGGTATTCAAACGCGGCGTAGCAACACTTGATGGCGGAAGCACCGGCGCAGGCTTCTCGCTGCGCATCGCGGGAGTTGAACTCCTGTTCGAGACCCTCTTCCGCACTCTTTCGCGTATAGATGGCGCAACGGATTTTCTTCATGTTAGGCCTTGCGCTTGGGCGTCAGACCGAAAAAGCGTGGTCCAGACCAGTGGGTGCCGGTGATTCGCTTTGCGATGGTAGTGAGGGACGGATAGGTTTTGCCATCGAACCGATAGCCGTTGTCGATTACCTCGACCTGGTAGGTCCGGCCATTCCACTCGCGGACGAGATGGGTGCCGGCAGAAACGGACCCTGCGGGAGCGCCGGGGCTTGGTGTTTCGTTCGCCAAGGCGGCCAGAGTGCGCCGGGTTGCGGCCGAAAGCCCGCCATGGGTCCGGCACTGGCGTTCGTGCAAGAGAACGCGGTGCAGGAAAACGCGCGAGAGCGAGTGTGGAGGAGCAGCTCCAAAGGTTTGCTCCCAGACCCGCCGCAGGCTGGCGTGGTCCAAACCGTCCAGAACGACGTCCCGGCCAACCCCTGTATCCTGCGGCATCACCGAACGTTCGCTCTTGTGCTCGATAAAGTCCAGTCTAATGAGGAACTTCCGGGTGCGCAGTTCACTGCCCGTAGCTCGCCCCGCAGCCGATTTGAGCCAGCCGTGTGCAACCCCCGGTGGGCCTGTCGCTCGCCACCCGCAGCCCAGGGGTCGGAAGCCAGCCCTGCGGCGCGAAATACCCTCGATTCTGCGCGGATTCCAAGGGCGCCTAAGCTGCTGATTTGTGGTCTATTTCAAAAGGGCCGAGTTTTGGCACAGGACGGGGTGAGATATTGCGGGTGAATCGTAATCATCTGTTGACCCGGAACACCTTCATGACCTCATCGCCGAGGTGATTGATCACCTTCACGGCGATGCGCCCATTGCTCGGCTTTTCACCGGGATTTCCGTTTTGCTTGCCCCGGATGGACACCCGAAACCCGAGGCCTGTACCGTCGTGATGGCTGCCGGCACACGTCGCGAGAGGGCAACGCTTGTCTGTGTTGCACGAGGTGCGGTGGGAGCCCGAGCACTGGCCCAAGGCGGTCGCACGGGTTGTCGGCCAGGAACTCCATCGCGATGGACGGCACGCACTGGCCGATCTGCGTATTCGCGTTGCCATCCGCGACGAGCGCCACGCGGGCCTGACCTGACCTCACGGTTAGTACCACGTTGTATCTCAGTCATTCGGTGCTGACAAGAGCTGGTTGAAGCCGGCGTAGCGGAGCCGGTTTCAACCAAATCGTTTCCGGCGACGGAGGTCGGTAACCCAACGAGCTGTGGGGTCTGAGGCGATTGAACTCTTGCCGCCACCTTTCGATCACTACCTTGGCTTCCTTCAAGGTGTAGAAAATCTCTCCGTTGAGCAGTTCGTCGCGTAGCTTACCACGGCCGCGGCCGTAAACTCCGGGCCGTTATCGGAGCGAATATGTTCCGGGACCCCTCGATGCACGAACCTCAAGGACGCGCTCACCGACGTGGAGGTGCTGTTCACCGGAGACACGATGAACTTTTATCTCGACGGAGGGCCCCAGCGGATTCAGGGGATGGAGAGCTGGCCCGACGACGTGCTACCGCAGCTTTTGGACCTCACCGGCGACGGCGCCCTCGACACGTTCACCCCGTCACGCGACGCGCCCACCGAGGCGGAGCGGCTCCATCAGCGGGCGGCCGAAGAGGACCTGAAGCAAGCGCTCGAGCGTACCAACCGGATCTTCGCGGAGGAGGAGGCGCGGTTCCGTGAGCGGGTGGCGGGACTCGACGCGGAACTCTTGCCGGCGAAGGAGCCGCTGAGCATTGATTGGAAGTAGCCGCGATAGTTGACTAGTCGACCGGCACGGCGGGCCTAAAAATATCCCAGTAACCATAGTAAAGAGAGCAAGATCGGGAGAAACGTGTTGGTGAATCACCGGGACAGGTCCTTGAGGGCGTAGGGGTACTTTGAAGTTGAGGCATTCAGGGCCGATCCGACCCAATACGCGATCTTCTTTTTTGAGAATCACAGCTGGCAGACCGGAGACTAATCAAGTTCCGTGCACGCGGATGAATAAATAGAAGGCACAGCCGACGCCGGCTCTTAAAACGTCCTACATGAAGACGACCAAAGCATCCTGGTTGCAGGAAGTTCGCCAATCTCATACAGCTCGAGTTTATGGAAGGGACACCCACGCGATCATGGCCGGTCTAGACCGCGCAATCAACGCTGGATCGACTTTTTGCGGAGCACAGCCGGCAGACCGGAGACTAATCAAGTTCGGTGCGCGCGGATGAACAAATAGAAGGCACAGCCGAGTTTTGGCACAGGACGGGCTTCACATAGGCTCGTTGGCTCATCGTTCGAGGCTTCCTTGCCCCGTTCCTCGCGCGCGAGCAGTCACTGCCCGCCGCTGGCCAGGGCACATTTACATACACACAGATAGTGTGTATCATCAGGGAGTCAGAGTTGCATTTCGTGAGGCTTCCAATGAACCGACGGCTCAACATCACCCTGCCAGAAGAGACGGTCAGCATGCTTGATCGCACTGTGTCTCGAGGCCAGCGCTCCCGTTTGATTGACGAAGCCGTGAGACGCTTCATCAATGAGCAGGGAAGAGCGAATCTTCGAAAGCAGCTCGAGCTAGGTGCGAAAGCTCGGTCCGAGCGTGACCGGGAGATCGCTGAAGAATGGTTCGTCCTTCCTGACTAACCCTCATGATTCGACCAAAGAGGGGAGACATCTATCTGGTCAATTTCGACCCGACTATTGGCGCTGAGATCCGGAAGACGCGCCCGGCGCTAGTCTTGCAAAACGATATTGCCAACAAGTCCAGCCCGGTCACAATTGTGGCTGCCATCAGTTCCAAGTTCGATGACCTTCTGTATCCCACGGAGGTCTTGATATCCGCTAAGGCACGGACAGGTCTCGCTGTGGATTCCGTAGTGCTTCTGAATCAGATTCGGACGGTCGACAAGAGAAGGCTGGTAAAGCAACTCGGCAGACTGTCGAAAGCGAAGATGGAGGAAGTCAACCGGGCTCTGCGAATTAGCGTGGGCCTCGTGACCCTTTGACGGAGCGTAGTTGCACGATTCAATTCGGTCCCCTCTGTGCCAACATCCCTGAGACACTTCGCCCCTTGAAATTAGTGTAGAGGGTGGAGGAGGATCAACGCATGAGTATGTTGGTAGAGAGAGAGACCTCGGCGGGATCGGAGGGAGCCCGTAGGGCGACTGGAGATCCCGCCGGCCGCGATGCGGCGGGGGTCCCGGATCCGGAAGTGAGCGAGCAAGCGAAGCGTCGACGCTTTACCGCGGAGTACAAGCTGCGGATAGTGCGTGAGGCCGATGCCTGCAAGGGTGATGGCGACGTTGCTGCTCTTCTGCGTCGAGAGGGCCTGTACTCGTCGCATTTATCGAGTTGGCGCCGCCAACGTGACGAGGTCGCGCAGGAAGGGTTGGCGTCGAGAAAGCGAGGCCGGAAGGCGAAGGCAGAGGATCCACGGGTCAAGGAGCTCGAGCGCGAGAACGCCCGACTCCAACGTCGCCTGGCTCGGGTGGAGACGATGCTGGAGATCCAAAAAAAAGCCTCCGAACTACTGGGGATCCCCCTGAATCCACTCGAGAGCGACGAGAACGACTGATCGTGGCGGCCGAGGAGCTGGCGGGGCGGATTGGGCAAACGGCGGAAGCCTGCGAGGCTCTGGGTGTGGCTCGTTCCACGTTGTATCGCAGGCGCCAGCCGGTGACGCCCAAACCGAAGCGTCGTCCTCGGCCGCACCGAGCTCTCGACGAAACTGAGCGCGAGGAAGTCCTCGGGGCCTTGCACTGTGAGCGGTTCGTCGACAAGGCGCCCGCTCAGGTGTGGGCTACGCTTCTGGACGAGGGAACCTACCTCTGCTCGATTCGCACGATGTATCGGATTTTGGAGGAGCACGGCGAGGTCCGAGAGCGCCGGAACCAACGGCGCCATCCGAACTACACCAAGCCGGAGCTGTTGGCCGAAGCGCCGAACCAGGTTTGGTCGTGGGATATCACGAAGCTTCGTGGCCCCGTCAAGTGGACCTACTACTACCTCTACGTCATCCTCGACATCTTCTCCCGCTACGTGGTTGGCTGGATACTGGCTCACCGAGAAAGTGCCGCGCTCGCCCAACGCCTCATCGCCGAGAGCTGTCGCAAGCAGGACATTGAACCCGACCAGCTCACCCTTCACGCGGACCGTGGCAGCTCGATGAGGAGCAAGCCCGTGGGTCTGCTCCTGGCTGACCTCGGAGTTACCAAGACCCACTCCAGGCCTTACGTCTCGAACGACAATCCCTACTCCGAGTCTCAGTTCAAGACGATGAAGTACTGTCCTCAGTTTCCGAGCCGCTTTGGTTCCGCCGAAGACGGCCGGCTATTCTGCTGCGGTTTCTTCGCCTACTACAATTTTCACCACCGGCACTCGGGAATCGGCCTTATGACACCGGCCGACGTTCACTATGGTCGCGCCGAACAGCTCACCACCGCTCGCCGTTCAGATCCTAATCGAAGCTCAACGGGCTCATCCCGAACGCTTCGTTCGCGGAACGCCGCAACCGCCCGTTTTGCCTCCGCAGGCCTGGATCAACCCGCCGCTGGAAAAAACGACCCTCCACGATGCCGCACAAGCCCCTCTCGCGGCGGCGTCCATACCTGGGGTACCTCCTTTTTCTGCTTCACGCAACCAGATCTTGGTCGATGTTGACGTCGATCGCGCCGACCTCACGAGTCTCCCCGCCATAATCGAGGCTCACTAAATGCAGCTTGCGAGTGTCTCAAAGTTGTTGACATGTTCCGGTCGCGATCAGGCCTGCTCGCCCGGCCCATTGTTCCTGACAATTCTGCGTCGGAGTTCGGCTCCTCAAGCGGTGCTTGCGCTGTTTACTGTTGGTGATGTGTACGCATCCCTTTGCAAAAAAAGCGTTTACGCTCCATTTATCGCGCAGCGAAGGTCACGAGCGCTATTTTGGCTGTAATTTAATGCACCGTAAAGCCTTAGCGTCATCTCACCAACACTTAATGGCGGAAGCACCCCAGGATTCGAGCTTTCGGCTCCGTTCGCATTTTCGGACACGACGCGGAACGCAGATGGACGGTCCGGCGGGCTTGCGGCAGGCGCTTGTGAACCTTTCAGACACTTTTATCACGAGCTTCACCGAAAGCCTCATGACCTATGCGCTGGGGCGGAGAATCGAGTATTATGACATGCCCGCGGTGCGTGCGATCGCTCTCGAGGCCGCGCACAACGGCAACCGCATGTCCTCTTTCATTTTTGGCATTGTGAACAGCGCGGCGTTCCAGATGAAGAAGTCGGAAAACACCGAACCGATCACGGTGGTGGGAGAATCGGGTCCGCCTTAGAATACGAGCCGGCTCCAGAAGGCCTAAAAAGAATGTACATTACTAACAAGCATATCTCTCGCCGCACGATACTTCGGGGCATGGGCGCGGCGGTGTCACTGCCGTTGCTCGAAGCCATGGTGCCGGCCCGGAGCGCGTTTGGCAAGCCGACAGCTGACCCGGCTCGCCTGGTGTGCATCGAAATGGTCCACGGTTCGGCCGGCAGCACCAAATACGGGATAGAAAAGAACCTGTGGGCGCCGGCGGCCGAAGGCAGTGCGTTCGACCTTACCCCGAGCAGCTTGAGTCCGCTCGAGCCGTTTCGGGATTACTTGACGATCGTCAGCAACACGGACGTACGCAATGCCGAGGCCCTCACGCTGCCCGAGATAGGCGGCGACCATTTTCGTTCGAGCGCGGTGTTCCTGACGCAGTCTCACCCGAAGCAGACAGAAGGCTCGGACGTCCACGTTGGGACGTCGATGGATCAGCTCTACGCCCGGCGGTTCGGTCAAGACACGCCCATTCCGTCGATGCAGCTCGCGATCGAGAACGTGAACCAGGCGGGCGGATGCCAATACGGTTATGCCTGTACCTACACGGACGCGATCAGCTGGGGGTCGCCGACCGATCCGCTCCCGATGATCAGGAACCCCCGGGTCGTTTTCGACCAGATGTTCGGCTCCGGCGGAACGCCGGAAGAGCGGGCAGCCAGGCGCCGGACCGATCGCAGCATTCTTGACTATGTCACCAACCAGGTGGCTAGTTTGAAGAACGACCTGGAGCCGGCCGACCGCAACCGGCTCGACGATTATCTCGAGAACATTCGCGAGATCGAGCGGCGGATCCAGAGGATCGAGGCGCAAAACGCGAGCGGGGAGGAGAGAGAGCTGCCCGATGCGCCCGTCGGCGTGCCGGACTCGTTCGATGAGCACGTCAAGTTGATGTTCGACCTGCAAGCGGCAGCGTTCGCGTCGGACATTACTCGGGTGTTCGCGTTCAAGATGGGGCGAGACGTTTCGGGCCGTGTCTACCCGGAGACCGGCGTCAACACTGGGTTTCACCCGGCCTCGCATCACGGCGAGCGAGAGGAGCGGATCGAGGAGTTCGCGAAGATCAACCGGTACCACGTCAGCACCATCCCGTACTTCCTCGAAAGGCTCCGTGACACACCCGAGGGCGACTCGAATCTCTTGGAAAAGGCGCTGATCCTCTACGGCTCTCCCATGGGCAACCCGCACGTTCACAACCACAAGCGCTGTCCGCTCTTTTTGGCTGGTCACGGCAATGGCCACTTCAAGGGCAACCTCCACGTCAAAAGCGCGGATGGTACGCCGATGGCGAACACGATGTTGACCGTGCTGCGCCGACTCGGGCTCGACGAGCTCGAGAGCTTTGGTGACAGCACGGGGGAGATGGCGATCTGACACAAAGGTCAGTGGAGCGACTCCTCGACATTGAACACGTCGTTCATCGAGCGGTTGAATCTGACCATCCGGCAAAGCGCGGCATACCTTTCGAGACGAACGCTTTCCCACGCTCGCTCGACGGAGAAGCTCGATGAGCACATGGAATTGCTCCGTTGCTATTACAACTTCGTCCGACCGCACGGAGCTCTGAAGTTCGGACGTGAGATCCGAACTCCGGCTATGCAGGCTGGTCTGACGACGCGACGGCTCACCTTTCGAGACATCTTCTTGGCGACGACGATTCCTTTGTGGTCGCGGATCGAGGTTTTCCTGCTCACTGGGGCGCGCAACCCGGTCTCTTCCGCGCCTGTACCACTTGCCCGCAGCCGCGTAGCAACATATATGGACTCCTCAATCAACACCTTTCTCAAAAAAGTGGTGCTTCCGCAATCAAGTGTTGGTGGCTGCCGCGTAACCCGCTCGTGTGCTAGAGTTTGAGCCTGATTTCGGGAGACGCAGTTCTTTCGGCGAGGATATCCTGAATCTAGTTGAAATCGGTGAGTGACTCCCTTCAAGATCGTCGGTGTCAAAGCTGGCGATCAAAAAGAAAGGAGCCACCCGGTGAGAGCAGATACGAAGAAGAGAAAGAATGCAACACAGATGCTGAGGGCGACGCAGGAGCAAGAGTGGTGGGCGGATCAAGTTGTGCATGTGATGCTGGAGGGCAAGCGAGCGCTGGACGCCGCGATGCTCGATGTCGGACGCCTGGTAGCTGAGACGCTCATGTACATGGAGCGCGAAGAGAGATCTGGGCCAGACTACCATCCTACGTCGTCCGGGCTTCGCAAATGGGCGAGTCAACGTGGGTCGATCTATGTCGGTGACCAGAAGCTCCCTGTCGAGCACCCTCGATTGCGGGGCCCGGAGGGTGAGGTCGGGCTGAGAACCTACGAGCAGCTCAAGAATCGCGGGGGCTTTTCGGAGGAACTCCTGTCGGAGGTGCTTCGGGGAATGTCTGCTCGCAAGTACGAAGAGACGGTGACGGCGGCAGGCAAGGCTTTCGGTGTGACGCCGAGATCGGTGTCCCGCCATCTGGTCGAGGCGACGGCGAAGCAGCTGAAGCAGTTCCAGGAGCGCAGTCTCGAAGAGTTTCCGCTCTTCGCGATGTACCTAGACACGGTCCACCGCGGCGGTCAGGCGTTCGTGGTCGCGCTCGGCGTGGACCGTGAAGGGAAAAAGCTCCCCCTGGGCTTCTGGGAAGGGGCGACGGAGAACCACGAGATCTGCGAGGAATTGCTGGAAGAGTTGGAGCGACGGGGGTTAAAGCTCTCCAAACGGATCCTCTGGGTAACCGATGGTGGCGGGGGGATCATCAAGGCGCTCAAAGACCGATACGGTAAGAAGCTCATCCACCAGCGGTGTACTTTGCACAAAGACCGCAACATCCAGCGCCACCTGCCCAAACGCTACCGCAAGCAGGCACACCACCTCTTCGCGACTGCCTTGGAGCAGAACAGCTACAAGGACGCGAAGAAGATGTTGCAGGAGTTCGAGCGCTGGCTTCGCGACATCAACGAGTCGGCGGCAGACTCACTCCTCGAGGCACTCGAGGAGGTGCTGATGCTCCACAAGTTGAAGGTCCCCGCTCTACTGCGCCAGAGCCTGCACTCGACGAATCCTATAGAGAGTATGTTCTCCATGGTTCGTAGTTGCGAGCGCAACATCAAACGCTACCGTAACAGCAAAATGCGCCAGCGATGGCTCGCCGCTGTGCTGCTGCACTGCGAACAACAGTTCAGACGAGTCAAGGGGCACGCATCCATCGACGTAGTGGTTGCGGCCATCGATGCGATCCAACGAGAGGACGAGATGCCTGAGGCCGCGTAAGGTCAGGGGCGTAGAGCTGGAAATGACCACGAGTCGCTTATGATGGTTTCAACTAATTCCTTGACATCCTCCTTTCGGCGATGCGGGCTGGGCTGGCCACACGGTGCCTGACGTTCAGGGACACCTTCGTGTGCACGCCGACATCCTTATTAATGGCGTTCGCTGACACAGGCAGGCCAGCTGACATTAGCATTCAAATACGGCGTAGCAACACTTGATGGCGGAAGCACCTAAAATAGCACTCGCGACCTTCGCCGCGCGCTAAATGGAGCATACGCGTTTTTTTTTGCAAAGAGATACGTACACATCACCAACAGCAAACAGCGCAAGCACCCGTGATGGCGGTGGACCGACTGTGCTGCAGCACCACTGACGAAACCATATGGCTGAGGTCTCGAAGATCGACTACAAGCTGGGTCAGGACAACGTCCAACTCCTCGGCCTCGACATCCACAATCCGGTCTTCGTCGTCTCCAGTCTGACCATCATCGCGTTCGTTTCAGGCGTGCTAGTGTTCCAGGCCGGTGCGGCGGCCGCCTTCGGGGCGCTGCGCGCATGGCTCATGTCGACCTTCGATTGGGTGTTCATGAGCGTGGGCAACCTCTTCGTGCTCTTCTGCCTGATGTTGGTGGTAACGCCGCTCGGCCGCGTGCGCCTGGGCGGCGCGGATGCCCGGCCGGACTACTCCCGCTCTGCTTGGTTCGCCATGCTGTTCGCTGCCGGGGTAGGCATCGGCCTGATGTTCTTCGGGGTGTCGGAGCCGGTGGAGCACTTTCTGCAACCGCCGCTCGGTCTCAAGGCGACCGACACGGCGGCAGCCCGCCTCGGCTTGGCCAGCGCCATCTACCACTGGGGAATCCATGGGTGGGCCATGTACGCAGTGGTGGCGCTGGGGATTGCCTTCGCATCGTACAACCTCGGCCTGCCGATGACACTACGGTCGGCGTTCTATCCGCTCATGGGGGATGCGGTGTGGGGCCGGTTCGGCCACGGCATCGACACCCTCGCCGTCTTCGCCACGCTCTTTGGGCTGGCCACGTCGCTCGGCCTGGGTGCCCAACAGGCGGCGGCGGGGCTGGCCCACCTGTTTGGCGCGCCGGCGACCAACACCACCACCACCCAGGTGCTGCTGATCGTCGGCATTACCAGCATGGCGCTGGCGTCGGTTGTTAGCGGGATGGAGAAGGGGGTCAAGCGGCTGAGCGAGGCCAACCTGCTGCTCGCCCTGCTACTGCTGGCGTTCATGCTGACGGTCGGACCGACGCTCGACATTGTCACCGGCACCGTGACCAGCCTCGGCCAGTATCTCGCGGCGATCGGCCCCCTCAGCAACTGGGTGGGCCGAGAGGATCTCGACTTCATGCACGGCTGGACTGTCTTTTTCTGGGCCTGGTGGATCTCATGGTCCCCGTTCGTCGGTTTGTTTATCGCGCGGATCTCGCGCGGCCGGACGGTGCGCGAGCTGACTGCATGCATGCTGATCATCCCGACGCTGGTTGCCGCGATCTGGATGAACGCCTTCGGCGGGACTGCGGTATCGCAGTACGTTGACCACGGTCATCCCGAGGTGATCGCGGCGGTGCAGGCGCAGCAGCCGGAGATAGCCCTGTTTACGATGCTGGAGACGCTGCCGCTTGCGAACATCACGTCGTTCCTCGGCATCGTGCTGATTGTGATGTTCTTCGTCACATCCTCCGACTCCGGATCGCTGGTCATCGACACCATCACCGCCGGCGGCAAGCTGGATGCGCCAGTCGCCCAGCGAGTGTTCTGGTGCGTTCTCGAGGGGATCGTCGCCATCGCGCTACTGCTCGGCGGCGGTCTCGTGGCTGCACAGGCAGCCACCCTCGCCACCGGCCTCCCCTTCGCGCTGGTGCTGGTCGCCATGTGCTACAGCACCTGGAAGGGGCTGCGCGCAAGCACAGTGGGCAGGGCCAGTTAACCCTGCCACGCGTCCTGTGCCAAAACTCTGCCCTTGGTGGATAGAGTCTTCGAGGGTTCGTTTGTGTTTTTGGACACGAGTGCGTCCAGCGAAGGCTGGCATGTTCAGTGGGAGAGAGTCCCACCGGGGAAAAAGTTAGTGCCCCGGGTGCTTCCGCCATTAAGTGTTGGTGAGATGACGCTAAGGCTTTACGGTGCATTAAATTACAGCCAAAATAGCGCTCGTGACCTTCGCTGCGCGATAAATGGAGCGTGAACGCTTTTTTTGCAAAGGGATGCGTACACATCACCAACAGTAAACAGCGCAAGCACCGGTCGACCTTGTAGACCACGATCTGGTCGACGAGACCGGCATCGATGTCGGCGAGCAAGCGCTGCAGGCCCGGGCGCTCCAGGGTTCCTCCCGAGATCCCCGCGTCCTCGTAGACGGTTGGCGGCAGCACCCAGCCCTCCGCTTTCTGGCTCGCTACATACGCGGCGCAGGCTTCTCGCTGGGTGCTTCCGCCATTAAGTGTTGGTAAGATGACGCTAAGACTTTACGCTGCATTAAATTACAGCCAAAATAGCGCTCGCGACCTTCGCCGCGCGCTAAATGGAGCGTAAGCGCTTTTTTTGCAAAGGGATACGTACACATCACCAACAGTAAACAGCGCAAGCACCGACCCTGTTGCGTGTGGGCGCCGTGAACCTGGGGCTGAACGCCAACCAACCGAATGTAAGGGAGCGCCAGGACCTCTACCTGTCGACGAAACCCGGCACGGAGCATTCCTTTCTCGTCGACGTCACCGACGATTTTGACCTCGTGTGCACCAACGAGATGTATACGTGGAGCCGGGAAGATTCTTATGTTGCGCTCGTCAAAGACATGAGGAGCGTCTTCCCGCACCAGCTCAAAGGCTGGGAGTCGAGCGACCTCTCCGGCTGCGGCTGCGACTGCGACGAAGCGGCGTGGACGGACTACGTGGAGTCGTTTCGCTCCTGCGTTCGCGAGGATCCGCAGCGCGACTTGTTGACGTGTTTCATGGCGCCCATCACCGAGATGGGTCGAGGCGATCCTCAGTGGAGTCCGTGGCGATGCACGCGCTGTCTGACGAGCAAAGTTTTGCAAACATATATCGACTACACCTTGCCTCTCGAGGAGCAACGAGCCATCGTCGACAACATCGACTTCTCAAACTGCCGTGAGGACCCCGAGCCGATCCAATGCCCCAATTGCGACGGGAAGTCGGGTGTCGCCATCCATTCGAGATATCCCATTGCCGAGAGCGACTCCATGATGTTTCCCTTCAGCTGGAGCTCGACGCGCGGCGTGCTCTACGCGAAGATCGACCACCCGAGTGGTCCCATCCATACGTTCTGCACGCACATCGCCGAGTCGGGAACAGCGAAATTCTCGTACCCTGGGTTCGAGCATCTCACCGGCAGCGAAGACGAGAATGTGCAGCACATCAAATGGGCACTCGAGTTCATCGATACGAAGGCGATTCCCACGAGCGAGACGATCCTCTTCATGGGAGACATCAATGTCGGGCCGGGAGGGGGCGAACGCTACGAAGAGGACTTTCCGGAGAGCTTCGCGGTGTTCACGGATGCAGGCTATGTGTCTACCGTACACGAGGACGGTGGGCCCTGCACCGAGTGCTCGGACAATCCGCTCGTCGTCGCGCAATACGCTCAATGGGGCAATCCGCCCGTCGACGCGATGTCGACCCACATCTTTTTGAAGGGCGGCCCTTGGCAGATCCAGAGCGGCTCGTCCGGCAACTTCTTGACCGAGGACATCACCTTGCGGAGTGGCGAGGTGACCAAGTGGTCGGACAAATACGGGATGAAGATCGCGCTCGAGAGAACGCGCTGAAGACAAAAAAAAGCGAGGCGTCCGATCGCAATGGGGGTTGGGGTTGGACGCCCCGCCGGCTCTTCGCCAGGTGAAAGGGTTACAGCGTGGGAAGCTCGAGATTGATCTTGTTCTTCTTGCCTCCGCTTTCAATGAGGGTGAGCGCGTGCGTCCCATCCATACGGAGCGCACGTCGGGCTTCGTCGAGCGAGTATTGGCTCGCGGGCTTGCCGTCGATCTCGACGATCATGTGCCCGCGCCGTAGGCCCGCGAATTGAGCGGGTGAGCTCGGTTTTACGTCCATCACACGGAAGCGCTCGCCGGAGGGCTCTGAATTGATGGTCATGCCCGTGCGGAAGCGCCGTTCGAGATCTTTCTTGTCGACCGAGTGAGATAGCGCATCCGCCAGGTCGATCCTGCGCGCTTCGACCATCTCGGCGAGCTCGTCGTTCAAGAGCCGCATACCGATACCGCGGTTGGTCTGCATGACGCTCGGGATTTGAACGGACTTGCCTTCGCGAATGAGGTTCGCGACGGCGTGGTTGACCACGAGAATCTCGAGCGCCGCGGTACGACCGCCCTCCTTTTTCTTTACGAGCGTTTGCGTGATGACGCCGCGAAGCACGTCCGAGAGCACGTTTCGAATCTGCGACTGCTCTTCCGCTGGGAATGCGTCGACGATGCGATCGACGGTGCTCACGGCGGAGTTTGTGTGCACGGTAGCAAAGACCAAATGGCCGGTATTCGCCGTTTCGAGCGCCAGTGCGATGGTCTCGAGATCACGCATCTCGCCGATCATCACGACGTCCGGATCCTCGCGAAGCGCGGATTTCAAGCCGCGCGCATAACCCGAGACATGGCTACCGATCTCGCGCTGATTGACGAGGCAGCTCGCGCTCGGGTGCACGAACTCGATGGGGTCCTCGATCGTGACGATGTGGTCTTTGCGATTATTGTTGATGTAGTCGATCATCGCGGCGAGCGTGGTCGACTTGCCGCAACCTGTGGGACCCGTGACGAGCACGAGGCCCTTGGGTGTATTGCAGAGCTCTTGGATCACTGGAGGGAAGCCGAGTTGCTCGAGGCTCAGAATCTGCGAGGGGATCTGGCGGAACACCGCGCCAGCCCCTCGATGGTCCTTGAACACGTTCACGCGGAAGCGTGCGACGCCGGAGGCCGTGTAGGCGAAGTCGGCGTCGTTGCCTTCCTCGTATTGCTCGCGATGGCGATCCGTGAGCACGGGCTTCAACAACTCATAGGCTTGATTCTTGCCGACGACGGGGCGTCCGCGACCTCGTGCATGTCGCCATTGATGCGCCAACGTGGTTTGTGCCCAGCGGAGAGATGCAAATCCGAGGCCCCTTCGGCCACCATTGCCTTCAATAGAGCGTTGAGCTCGGGCGAGCCCTCCGGCCTCGATTCGGACTCGGCGCTGTCGGCACCCTGCGTGATCGTCGGGATCCCCGAATGCGTCTGCATCACTTCGTTGAAGTACGGCAGCTCCGCTCTCACCGTGTGCAGCTCCATTCCGGGAACGTGCTGCCGGAGCGCCGTCACGATCGCTGTGGTCGGGTCGTCGACAACGCCCACCGTCAAGACGTTGCCGTCCACTTCGAGAGGCATCACGCGGTGGCGTTGGCAGAACTCCTTCGGGATCAAGTTCAGCACATCGGTCCCAGGTGCGCCTTTTCGAGTATCGTATTTCGGGAGGGGGATCTGTCCCGAAATCTCGTCTAGCCTGTGCGCAAGCCCTCGGGACAATCCGACGCCGAAGCGGGGGATCTTCTGGAACATCGTGTCGAAAGCCTTTTGGCTGAACTTTAGTGCCGTGAGGTTGTTGAGAGCGACCACCGAAGCCGTGCGCTTTTGGCCGAGCAGAAGGCCTACCTCCCCGAACGAGGCGCCGGTCGGGATCTTGCCGACATCGACATCCTCGCCGGCGGGGCTCGAGAGTCGGATGACAGCATCTCCCTCGATGATCACGTAGAACGCGTCCGCGTCCGTGCCCTCGCTCACCATGACCTCTTCACCAGCGAAGCGGACGACGTCCGATATCTTCAAAATCTGTGAGAAATGATCGTCCTTGAGTGCCTGGAACAAGGGGCAGGACTTCAACGCGGGCAGCACGGTATCGAGTTGAACGTCATCCGAGGTCATCGTTTCCATGGGAGCTACTCCTGCACGGACCCGTCGGGACCGTGCTGAGGGAAAAGAAGTTGATTTGTCAGTGATTACTAATGATGATAGCAACTGGATCTGCCGTTTGCGAAGCATATTCTAGACATCCGCTGTCGAGCCGGGTCGAGCTTTCGGCTACAATAGCGGGCTTGCCTCGGCGAGAACGTGGCGGGGTAGCTCAGATGGTTAGAGCGACGGACTCATAACCCGTAGGTCGGCGGTTCAATTCCGCCCCCCGCTACCAACATAATCAACAGTGTTTTCGCTCCTCCCGGAGGCCGTTCACCACGTTGAAAACGTCGCTCGTCGCTCCGAAGCCAGCGGTCACTGTCCTTTTGTCCTACTATTGCGCCGGTGCCAGCCAACGGCGTTTGCGTGTGGCCGGGGGCCTGGCCAACCCCCGGCCACGGTCTGACAGGAGGGAATCGTCTGTCAGATTTCTTCTATTAATAGACGGAAGAATTTGAAATATTCCCTGCAAAAAGATGCTAGCGCTTAGCCCCGTTGTTCGCTAGGCTTCTCGGAGCCTATGGCGCTCTATATCGCACTCGCCCTTTGCGCTTGCCTCTTCGCGCTTCTTGTCTACCGCTACGATCTCTACGAGCGTGAGCCCTGGTACATGCTCGTCTTGGCCGTAGCACTTGGATATGTGGCGATGCGGGCTGCGGGCTTTCTCGAGCTCATTGCGCTGCGCTACGTCGAGACTCATGTTGCGATCGCGGCCGTCGCTGCTTTCTTGGAGGAGCTCTCCCGATTCGTGATGGTGGTGGCGATCGCCGTCATCTTTCCCCGTCAGTTCAACGATCCCATGGACGGCATCGTTTATGGATCGATGATTGGGCTCGGGATGGCTGTCGAGGAGTCCTTCTACTTGCTCGGCCTTCTCGGGACGCCGAGCCCTCTCGTCCTGCCGGTGGAGATTGTCCGGCTTCTCGGCCACCTCGTCATGGCCGGGATTCTCGGCTTCGGAGTCGGTCTCGCGCGCACCGACGTCTTCGGGTGGAGCGGCAAGCTGTTGCGCTGCGCGCTCGTCGCTTTCGCGCTTCACTTTCTATGGGACTGGGTCGCGCTCGATTCCTCCGCGGAGGGTATTGGCGGCCTACAGACACTCGCGTCGATCGCCCTCATGTCGTTCGGCTTTTTGTTCTACGGATCTCTCGTCGTTTTCGGCTCGAGGCTGTCCAAGAAACGGTTCGCCCCGGACAGTACGTCTGAGCTCTGGGGGTGGCCGTTTACGGTCCTCTTCAACAGGGGTGAGAAATGAGCACACCTGCCGCGGACAAACTCTGCGCGATGCTCGAAAGCCCCGGAATTCTTTCCTTCCCATGTTGCTACGATGCGCTCTCGGCTCGGCTCATCGAGCGTGCGGGATTCGTGCTCTCGTTCATGAGTGGCTTCGCCGTGTCCGCTGTGCGTCTGGGCTTGCCGAATACAGGTCTCATTTCCTATGGAGAAATGCTCGACCAGGGGCGAAATATCTGTGCTCGCGTCTCGATGCCCATCATTGGAGATGGGGACACCGGCTACGGTAACCCCGTCAATGTCAAGCGCACGGTGCGCGGCTACGCGGCGGCGGGATTTGCGGCGATCATGATCGAGGACCAGGAATGGCCGAAGCGCTGCGGTCATACCCGCGGCAAGAGCGTGGTTGCGCGCGCACAAGCCGTTGCTCGCGTGCGCGCGGCGGTGGACGCTCGCGAGGAAGGCGCCGGGATCCTGATCCTCGCTCGGACCGATGCGCTTGCAACGGACGGCCTCGAAGAGGCGTTGTGGCGCGCGCGGGCTTTTTCGGACGTCGGCGCGGACATGCTTTTCGTCGAGGCGCCCACGAGCCGCGAACAGATGGAGACCATTATCACGCGGGCGCCGGGCCATCATCTCGCCAATATGCTCGAGGATGGTAAAACTCCGCTCTTGACGGATGGCGAGCTCGCGTCGATGGGCTTCAAGCTCGTGGCTCATCCATTCGCCGTTTTGGGGGCGAGCATCTTCGCAATGAAAAAGGCGCTCGCCGAGCTCAAGCGCGGTGGAACTTCCGCGGACCGCATCTCGTTTAAAGAGTTGAGGGAAGAGGTGGGGTTCGATGATTACTACCGCGAAGAGGCACGCTACATCTCCGATCGGAACGAGTGAACAGCGATCAGTGATGGGATCGCGAGCAGCATGAAGTTCTGAGCATCTCCCAGGCCGGCCGAGCTTCTTGTAAGATTAGTGGAATGCCGAGTGTTTCAGAGAGCTTCCTCCGCAAAGAAGGTCCAGAGAAGCTCACCGGCGTCGCGAAATATATCGACGATTATCCGCTTCCGGGCTGCCTTCATGCCGTCACGCTGCGCTCTTCCATCGCGCGCGGTGTCATCAAGAAGATTCACTTCGACCCCGCTTTCGATTGGGACGGCGTCACCGTCGTAACCGCGAAAGACATTCCCGGTCAAAACTACGTCTATCTCCTCGAAGTGGACCAGCCGCTTCTAGCCGAGCACCAAATCCGTCACGCCCAGGAGCCGATCCTCATCATCGGGCATCCCGACCGAGCGAACGCTTATGAGGCTCTCGCGCACGTCCAGGTCGATTACGACGAATGGGACCCGGTTTTGACGATGGAAGAGTCGCTCGAAGCCAAGCGCCTTCTCTACGGCGCTGACAACGTTTTCAAACGAATCGAGATCGTCAAAGGAGATCTCGATGCGGGCTTTGCGCTAGCCGACATCATCGTCGAGGAAGAGTACCGTGTGCCTCACCAAGAGCAGGCCTATATCGAGAATAACGGGATGGCGGCGTGGCAAGAAGATGACGGGACGCTCATCCTCATGGGCTCGATGCAGTGCCCTTTCTACGTGCACAAGGCGATGTTGCCTTTATTTCCGCGAGAGCCCGACAAAATACGGGTCATCCAGACGACGACGGGTGGCGGCTTCGGCGGCAAGGAGGAATATCCCAACATGATCGCGGGCCATGCGGCACTGCTCGCGCTCGAGGCGAAGCGTCCGGTCAAGATGATCTATGACCGTCACGAAGACATGCTCGCGACAGCGAAGCGCCACCCTGCGCGGGTACGCCACCGCACGGGCGTCCGAAGGGACGGGACGCTCGTGGCCCAGGACATCGACGTGCTGATGGACGGTGGCGCCTATGTCACCTTGTCCCCCGTGGTGCTCTCGCGGGGCATCCTTCACGCGACCGGCCCCTACGAATGTCCGAACGTGCGCGTCGTCGGTCGGGTCGTGGCGACGAGCACCCCGCCAAACGGAGCGTTTCGCGGTTTCGGGGCTCCGCAGACGCTCTTCGCGGCGGAGCTCCAGATGGAGAAGATTGCCACTCGGCCCCGGATGGATCCTGTCGCCATCCGCCGCAAGAACTTGTTCCGCGAAGGTGCGGTGACGGCAACGGGTCAGACACTCCGAGAGAGCGTGGGGGCGTCGACCGTGCTCGACAAAGCGCTTGCAAGAAGCCGGTTCGCGGACAAGAAGAAGCAATATGCCCGCTGGAACCAATCGAAGCGCCGGACGAGCTGGCGCGGCATAGGGGTTGCCGCCGTCTTTCACGGCGCCGGGTTCACGGGCAGCGGGGAAGTGTTTCTTCGAAGCCGGGCTCGCGTCGCGCTTTCACCGGATGGACGGATTCGCGTGGACGCGGCTTCGACCGAGATCGGCCAGGGTACGACGAGCATCCTCGCTCAAATCGTGGCTGAGGCGCTCGAGCTCCCCTACGAGTGGGTCGAGGTCGAAATGCCCGATACGGGGAAAGTGCCCGACAGCGGCCCCACTGTCGCCAGCCGCACTTGCATGATCGTGGGGGGGCTGTTGCATCGCGCGGCTAAGAAGCTCAAGCTCGCGCTCCTGAATGCAGGCGCTCACTGGCCGCTCGGGCGCGAGGCCTTCGAGCGTGCCGCCGCTCGCGCTTGCGGAAGCCGTGGCGAGCTCGATTTCGTCGAGCAGTTCGAGAAGCCAGATGACATCGAGTGGGACGACGTGTCTTATCGCGGCGACGCCTATGGTGTGTACAGCTACGCGGCCATGGTCGTGGATCTCGAGATTGACAAGCTCACCTATGAGATCATCGTTCGCAACGTCGTCACCGCGCAGGACGTCGGAAAGGCCATCAACCCGCTATTTGTGGAGGGACAAATTATCGGGGGCACGTCGCAAGCGCTCGGCTACGCACTCCTCGAGAACGCGATCTTCGATCGTGGGGTCATGCAGAACGCGCAGCTCACGAACTACATCATCCCGACAACGCTCGATATGCCGCCTATGGATGTCACCATCGTGGAGAAGCCGTATTCCAAAGGTCCGTTCGGCGCGAAAGGCGTAGGGGAGCTCCCTATGGATGTCCCCGCTCCGGCGGTGGCTGCAGCCGTCTATGATGCCACGGGTTTGTTCTTGACGGAGCTTCCCATCCTTCCGGAAAAACTCTGCCAGGCTCTCCATGCCCAAGAAAATTGAGCTCGAGGTCGTGATTAATGGCCAGAAGAAGGCTTATCGGGGAGCGGCGTTCAAACGTCTCATCGACGTCTTGCGCGAGGACTTCGCGCTCACGGGCACGAAAGAGGGGTGCGGCGAGGGCGAGTGCGGCGCCTGCACGGTGCTTCTCGACGGCGAGCTCGTGAACTCCTGCCTCATACCGGTCTATCAAGCAGAGGGAGCCCGCGTCGAGACCATCGAAGCGCTCGCAGCGCCCAACGCGCTCGACCGCTTGCAGGCGTTTTTTCTCACGAAAGGCGGCGCGCAGTGCGGTATCTGTACGCCCGGCATGGTCATGAGCGCTTGGGCCTATGTTCGGGAGGGTGGCAGCGACGACGCGGCGTCGATTCGTGAAGCGCTGGCCGGGAATCTTTGCCGCTGTACCGGCTACCAACATATCGTCGAGTCGGTGGTCGCGACAGTGCAAGCATCGAACCACCGAACGAGGAAGAAGTGAGAGGCGACGCTCGAAGCATGAAGGTCTTGCGGCCTCGCTCCGTGGATGATGCCCTCGAGCTTTATCGGCGTCATCCCGACGCGGTGCCGCTCGCCGGCGGAACCGATTTCATGGTCGCGTGGAACGGGGGGAGCGAGAACGGACGGCTCATTCTCGATTTGAGCGCCATCACGTCGTGGCAGCGCATCCGTCATGCGGGCTCGATGCTTCGCGTCGGTGCCCTCCGACACATTGGCGATTGCAGCACGAGCCTCTCGTGAAAAAGAAGTTCCCGCTTCTCGTCGACGCCTGCGCCACCATCGGGGGGCGGCAAATCCAGAGCCGCGGGACGCTCGGCGGCAACATCGCCAATGCTTCCCCGGCCGGCGATACCTTCACGCCGCTCGCGGTTTACGAGGCAACCGTTCGTCTCCGCTCGGCCGCGGGCCGCCGGAAGCTCCCGTTCATGAAGGTCTTCGCTGGCGTGAAGAAGACGCATCTGCGCCCCGGGGAGCTCATCGAGTCCGTCGAGCTCGATTTCCCCCCAAAGCCGGCCCGCCAGCTTTTTCGGAAAGTGGGAACGCGCTCCGCCTCGGCCATCTCGAAAACGGTGGCGGCCGGGCTTCTCTGGCTTCGCCGCGATGGCACGGTGCGCGAGCTGCGATTCGCGCTCGGCAGCATGGCTCCGACCGTGCGACGGCTATACGCCGTGGAGTCCTTCATGTACGGAAGAAAACCCACGCCGCGGGTCGTCAAAGAGGCGCTTCTGCTCCTCGAAGCGGATGTCGACCCCATTGATGATCTGAGGTCGACGCGGTTTTATCGGATGGAGGTCTCGCGCAATCTTCTTCGCGCGTTCCTCAGAAGCGGATCATGACCGCGCCGACGAAATGGCTCTGCCAGAATGTCGAGGCGCGCTCGAAAGAAACGCAGCCGAACACACCGCAGGCGAGGTCTTCCTGAGTATCGCCCGCCCGGGTTCCGAAGGCGCGCGCGTCGAAGCGGAAACTGACACGCTCACCCAAATAAGCTTTGAGACCGGCGCCGACGGAGAACGAGAACTTCGTAAGGCTCGACGAATCGGGAGCGTTTGGACTGAAGCGGGTGGCGCCGGCCCCGAGCGCTACATAGGGCTCCCAAGTCTCATTGCCGCCTCCCAAGAGGATACCTCCATGGAAATAGTTGATGCTCGTGTCGAAGAGATCGGTTTCTTGCGGATTGGCTGGGTCCTCTAGACTGAAGTTCCCTGGTCGAAAGAACCACTGACTGTTTGAATCCCCAATGATTACGCGTCTTTAGGGACGTCGGGGGCTAATTTTGGCGGACAATATATAGGCATGTAATTAATAGAATAGCCGTAGGTTATTAACATTGTTAATGCTATTATAGTGGGCATGCATATCCACATCATCCCCAATCGCAACTCTAAGCCTGCCGTCCTGCTGCGTGAGTCCTATCGGGTGGGTGGAAACGTCCGCAAGCGCACGCTTGCTAACTTGTCCAAATTGCCCATGGACGCAGTCGACGCCATTAAACGCATTCTCAAAGGGGAGAAGCTCGTTTCGCTCGAAGACGCCTTCGAAATCGTCGAGAACGGCTCCCGGCTCCATGGCCACGTCGATGCGGTGCTCAGCGCCATGAGACAGCTCGGTTTCGAAAAACTCGTTGGCTCTCGACACTCACGAGAGCGGGATTTGGTCATGGCCATGGTAGCCGCGCGGATCCTCGAACCGCAGTCGAAGCTGGCGACTAGCCTGTGGTGGCACACAACCACACTGCCCGAAATCCTGGGGTGAGCGACGCCGACGAAGACGATCTCTATGCCGCCATGGACTGGGTTCTCGAACGCCAGGAGGTCATCGAAAAGAAACTCGCGGCGCGCCATCTCCAAAACGACGGCCTCGCGCTCTATGACCTAACCTCAAGCTACTTCGAGGGTGTGAGTTGTCCGATCGCCAAGCTCGGATACGACCGTGACGGCAAGAAAGGCAAGCTGCAGGTCAACTACGGTCTACTGACCAACGAACGCGGTATCCCTGTGTCTGTATCCGTCTTCGAGGGCAACTCGGGCGATCCCAAAACGCTCTTGCCTCAGATAGAAAAGGTGCAAGAGCGGTTCGGAATCGAGCAGTTTGTGATGGTGGGCGACCGCGGGATGATCACCCAGGCCCAGATCGACGCGTTGCGAGAGATGGACGGTGTCGACTGGATTACCGCTCTTCGACCCGAGGCGATTCGCAAGCTCATCAACGATGGGCTGCTCCAGATGGGGCTATTCGACGAGCGGAATCTGTTTGAGGTGACGCACCCGGATTTTCCCAACGAGAGGCTGGTCGCTTGCCGCAATCCGGAACTGGCCGAGAGGCGGCGTCACAAGCGTCGTGCTCTGCTCGAAGCGACCTGCAAGGAGCTTGAGAAGGTTTGTCGGATGGTCGAGCGGCGACGTTTGCAGGGCAAGGAGAACATCCGTGCTGCAGTGAAAAAGCTCCTCAACAAGTACAAAGTCGGCAGCTACTACAGACTCGATATCCGTGACGACGGTTTCGACTTCGAGCTAGACGAGACAACGATGGATGCCGACGCCTCGCGCCTCGCCAGCGGCAACTCAGAGCTCGCCAACAAACGGCTCCAGCGGTGGAAGCGACACGTGGAGACGATCGCTAAGCAGTTGGACCAGATTCGCCAACGGATCGGGCAGGGTCAGCTGCATGGTAAAGATAAAATCGGTGTGCGGGTAGGCAAAGTTCTCAACAAGTACAAAGTCGGCAAGCACTTCACACTGGACATTCGCGACAACAGCTTTAGCTTCGAAATCGACGACACAAAGGTCACTGCGGAAGCTGCACTTGACGGCTTCTACGTCATCCGCACCAGTCTTGCTGAACAGCGGATGAAAACAGATGACTTAGTGCGCAGCTACAAGTTGCTGACCCAGGTCGAGAGGGCGTTTCGTTCCTTCAAGAACATCGACCTGAAGGTGCGGCCCATTCGTCACCGGCGCGAAAACCGAGTCCGGGCTAGACTCGGCGCTTTGAGAATGACGTGCGAGCTCTGGTGGCTCCACAGAGCCTCGAATTGCAGGTTCCCCGCCAGAGGATAGTTGAAGAAAGTCCCGAATGTCGGGGAGCTCGACATAGCGAACGAGAACAACTGATTGTCGCCTCGGAAGCTGCCTGCGGAACGGACGCCCACGAAAGGGGAAAGCTCGATTTTGTTTTGAGCGAGAGCGGCGGGTGTCGATACCGCGAGAACGAACAACGTGAACGCTTGCGAGCGCGCAATCAATAGGGCCTCCTCTTTGAATTAACGTATACGACGCAATGGGCTGTTTTGTTGCGCCGAACGCCCTATTATGTACCGGATTCAGCGGCCCGGCACATCTTGCGCGGCTAATGGGCGTGCGATGATGACGCCCTTTCGCTTGGGCGCCGCAGCAGGTAATCGGTCAGGTCCGATTCGGTGATGACAACCCGCTCGTGGTAGCTCGACGCGTGGAGGAGACGGGGCGTCCCGTTGGCCCAATAGACGAATCCGGCGTGGTGCACGAGGAGGCCGGGACGCTCCCGCACGAAGGCGACGAGATCGCCGTCTTCCAAAGCGCGGAGAGCTTCGGGGGCGCTCTCCCTCCCGAGGACGTCGTGGGATGTGGAGCTCAAACGCTGCTCGGTGGCGAGAAGGGTCTCTGTCACCGCGTCGATCGCTTCTTGGTCGATCGCGGCCTTCGGAAGCTCTCGCCGCGTGATGAGATAGAAGTCTTTTTGGACGGGCGTGCCGCCGAGTGACGTGGTCAGGTTCTCGATGCGTCCACGAGCTTCGTTGTCGCCTATCCAATCGACGAAATAGTGAAGCCTCGATGCGTAATCGCCCAGGGCCCCGCCCCGGTAACGCGACGCTTCGAGGTCCTCGGTGAAGCAGAGCTCGTCGGGCTCGCCGCTCCAGCCGCAACGCGCGACGGCAATCGATGATTCGATGAAAGAGACACACTCGAAAGCGTCGAGATTGATTTGCAAGGTCTCGGCGCCGGGTGCTTCAGCAGGAACGCCGTAGTCCACACCGTGTTGTACCCGTGCCGCGCGCGCGAGGTAGTGCCCGAATATTTCCGAACCGCGCGGAGCTCCGAGCGCGTCATACCAAGCTTCGAGCCTTTTCTTCTGATCCGCCGACATCGGGAAGCTCGGCGCTGCCGCTGCCCGGGTAACACACAGGCCGAGAATCAGAGCGTGCAGAAATCGCATCGGGATTGCCTTCAGACCGAGAGTAGCACGTCTAGTCTGTCTAGTGCCTGCTGCTGGTACGGGGTTGCTTCCAGGGGGAAATACGAGGTAGAGTTCCGCCGGGTCGCCCCTCTCACGGTAGGAAATTGGGGGCGGAAAGTGGGGATGCTGCTACGTGGGGGCGGTACATTACTTGGTTTAGAAAACCCGGCCCGAGTTCCAGTCGACCCGGCAAGGAATTTCTGGGTCGTGGGGCCCTATACGGGTAAAGCCTTGCGAACGGCTCGTGCCGCTCGTCAGGGGGTGCTGCTTTGGACGACTATCTCGGGCATCTGCGAGAATTTAGGCGGATCCTCCAGAATCTCGCGGGTCAGGCTGGCCAGGCTCCCCAGCCTGCCCACTCGCTGAACCGAGACGCCATCGCTGCTCTTACTCAAAAGCTCGACCGGGACGAGTCCCAGCTCAACAGCAACAGGCTCGAGGGGTCGATTCGAGCGACGATCGAGGCCACCCATACTCTCGAGGCTCTCGAAAACTACGAGCAGGACGTCATGGCCGTCTTCCAGGAAGCCACGACGAAGAAACGGCACGAGCTCGAACAGGAGCGGTTTCGCAAGCTGCTCGATCAATCCGGCGACTCGATTTTCGTCGTCGAGCCCTACACGGGACGTTTTCTCGACGTCAATCAAACGGCGACACGCGTCCTCGGCTACTCCCGAGAGGAGCTCCTCGATCTGTCGCTGAACCACATCGAGGTCGGATTGCCTTTGACACCCACGACCGCCTGGCACGAGTGGGTCCAGAGCATGCGCGACGCGCAAGACGTGATCTACATCGAGGGGATGCACCGACGCAGCGACGGTGCCCGCTTTCCCGTGGAAGCCTCCGTGGGCTTTGCCACCGTCGATAACGAAGAGCTGTTGTTGCTGGTGACACGGGACATCGCCGCTCGCAAACGAAGCGAGAACCGTCTTCGTCGTCAATGGGGCTTTTTCAGCCGACTCGTCCACCGAAGCGTAGACGGCATCATGGCGTTTGACCGCAACTTCAATGTGACCTATTGGAACCCGGCGATCGAGCGCTTGCTGGGAGTGCGCAGGAACGAGGTGCAGGGGAAGAACGTTTGTAATTGTTTACCGCTCTGGGTTGACCAAGGGGACGGGGGTGTTGTCGGGAGCACGAAGGATTGACGTGACGATGTCGATCACGCGGATCCCTTTGTGACGGCAGCTCTGGAGGACGCTCATGAGGATCGACTGGGCCTGTGCCCCTTTCGCGGTACGGTTGCCGCCTCCGCAGGTCTTGCGGTTGACCACGGCGATGCGAATGTCTTGTTCGGCGGGATAGTTGGTGGCCTCGACGTCCGCACGGTCGAGGAACACAAAGAGGTTGTCCCGATAGCGTCGCAGATGTTTCGCGAATCGCTGGTTGGCAGGATTGGTGAATCGGCCGTGCAGCAGGCGGTTCATCTTCGCCTGGAGGAGTCCCTTGGCAACGCGCAGGCCATGCGGGCTGATCTCGCCAGCATCGCGCCGATCGCGCAAGGCGAGGGCGTGCCGGAGGATGGCCTTGACCAAGCGTGGGAAGCGCACCGCCCCGCGCGTGGCCGTCTCCAGTAGCTCGTGGCAACGGTGCAGCAGATGGTTGTAGCAGGTCTGTAGCGTCGCTTCCTTGAAGCAACGGTAGGGGGCCCAGCCGTCTACCCCGAGGGTGCCCGCGTAGTTTTTCCCCAGCACCGAGGCGGCCTGCTCGAAACCACGGCCCGGAAGGATCTCGTAGACGGTCTCGCGCAGGTTCGTGAAGACCCACAGCCAGACCCGACGACCTCCCTGCTTCCAGCCCGTCTCATCGGCGTAGACGACGGGGCTGGCCCGCAGCGCCTCCACCAAGGCATCTCGGGTGGGCTTGGCACGCCGGGCAAGACGCCGCATGGCACGACACAATGTGGAGCGCGCCACGGGGAAACCCAGCATCTGCTCGAATCCCAGGCGGATCTTGTCGTACGACACCCCGCAGATCATCTTCTGGAACGCGGCGAAGGCGAGCAGCCTGGGCCCGAAATGCACCGTGCCCACCTCGAACGCCTTCGAAATCAGCAGCGGATGCTGGCCACGGACACGCCGACCACACTCCTGGCAGTGGCCATGACCCACTACGAACTTCCAGGTCTCGGGTTGGATGGGCGGAATGTCGACCTGGTACAGATCGATGCTCCCTTCCGCTCCTACCTTACCTCCGCACGGGCACTGCTCCGGGCACGGAGCCTCGAAGGTCTTGTCGGGAACTGGGACCGCTCGGACGGCCTGCCGCCCGTACTTAGACCCCGGCTTGCGTCCGGGCTTCTTCGGGTCCCGTTTCGGCTTGTCCTTGGAGAAGGGTGCGGCTTGGCGCTTGCCAGCGCGCCGTGATTCCTCGAGCACGCTCTCGAGCTTGGCAATCCGGGCGTCCCGTTCCTTCAACTGACTCTTGAGATCCGCGTTCTCCATGTTCAGTCTACCCAGCTCGCCCTCAAGCCGTTTAACCCGTTCGCCCAGTTCGCGAACCGACTGCCTCCAGGACCTGAACGTGCACTGTGGGATAGCCGGGGCGGCCGCTTTTGTCCAGCCCCTACCCCAGCGTCAGCGGTAAACAGATACGAACGTTTTTCAAGAGCTACCGCATCTCAAGGAATTGGGCGAAGATCGCTACTTCCGCGATGCGCTGGCCGGAGCCACCTCTGCGTCGCGCAATCGTGCCTACACCCACGGGGAGACAGGACGGCAGGTCTATTTCGACGGCTACTATTCTTCGCTCACCGATGAGAGCGGCGAGATCCTTGGCGGCATCGGAATTTTTCGAGACGTCACCGATCGGCGCGAGACGCAGCTGCGTCAAGCTCGGGATGCGGTCGCGCGCATCGACGAGCAGCGGGTCGAGCAGCTCGAGGTTCAAGGACGTCTCGAGAGTGAGATCGCGAGCCTCGAGCAGGAAAACAAGAAGCTCCTGGACGACCAAGCGAGCTCGTTTGCCGAGCGCGAAACCTACCGCCAGGTCGATCGCGCCGAAGATTTGGAGGTTCTAGCTCGAGGAGTCGCGCACGCTGTCAGGCCGATCGTCGATGGAATACTCAGCCAGGCGGGCGATACCCTCTCCGAGCTTCCTCTCGACTCGTCCCTTCGTCGCGGCGTGGAGGAGATCGAACATGCCGCCGGCAATGCGAGCGAGCTGGCATCGACCCTGTCGGCGTTCGCGGGGAATGGCTACCTCGAGGGGAATCGCGTGCACTTGGACGAGATCCTCGATGACCTCGAGCACTCGCTACGCGCGGATAGCCGATCCAACGTTTTTCTCCAGCGTCCGAAGTCCGATAGACCGTTGCCGGTCGTCCACGGCGACCCGCAGGAGATCGAGAAGCTCGTTCGTGCGCTCGTGAAAAACGCCGCGGAGTCGTTTGGGGAAGAAGGCGGCAAGGTTGTGATCCGGACGGGCACTGCCGAGCTCAGTGCGGCGGCTCTCGAAAGAGCCTATCTCGGGAAAGGAAAGTTGCCGGGCAACTATGTGTTCTTGGAAGTTGCCGATAACGGGTCCGGAATCGTCGATGATATTCGGGCCAAGGTCTTCGTGCCGTTTTTCACGACTAAACCCGATCACACCGGTCTCGGCCTGGCCGCGGTACTCGGTATCATGCGAGCCCACCGCGGCGCCCTCACCCTCGAGAGCGCACCGAAACAAGGATCGGTCGTTCGAGCTCTTTTTCCAGTGTCCTGAGTCGCGTCGCCCCTGGCGAATTTCGCCGAGATGAACCAGCCATATTCCGGTACAATGCGTTCTCATGGCGGACCAGAAACTGCTTCTAGTCCTGCGCCAAGGGCCGAAAGCTTGGAATCGCAACCGGGAAGCCAACCCGGATTCCGATGTTCTGGACCTGTCGCTCGCGGATCTCGCCGGTCTCGACTTGCGAGAGGCAAATCTCCGCGCGGTCAACCTCTCGGGCGCGAACCTGACGAGTACGAAGCTCGACGGTGCCGAGCTCACGGATTGTCGGCTCGCTCGCGTTCAAGCGCGGGGAGCTAGTTTCGACCATGCAACGCTCATTCGGGCTCGTATGGCGGGCGCCTGCTTGCCACAGGCGAGCTTCGCTGAGGCCAATCTTTCTGGCGCGGACCTGAACGGCGCGAATCTCGTCGAGTCCCGTCTTCGGCGAGCAAATTTCGTCGGCGCGACGCTTCCGCGCGTCAACGCCTCGCGAGCTTCGATGGACGGCGCGCAGCTGTCGGATACCGATTTGACGGGCGCTGTGCTTTCGGGCGCGAATCTCGAAGGCGCGCACCTGACCGGCGCCAAGCTCGTTGGGGCGCGCCTCCCGATGGCCAATTTGCGTGGGGCGGATCTCGCCCGCGCCGAAGCGCCTCACGCGCATCTGTGGAAAGCCGTGCTTTATGAGGCGAACTTGACTGGCGCGAATCTGACCGGCGCGGACCTGACGGAAGCGGACTTGAGTTATGCACAGATGTTGCATACCGGACTCGACGGCGCGCGGCTCGAAAAAAGCCGTGTCATCCGGGCCGATTTGAGCGATGCGACGCTCAAGGGAGCGTGTCTCAGAGACGCGGATCTATCGAAGACCGTCCTTTCGAACGCGAACCTCACGGAAGCCGAGCTCATCCGCACGAAGCTCGGGGGCGCGAAGCTCGAGGGTTGTCAGCTCTCTCGCGCGCTCATCGTCGATTGCAATCTCGAACAGGCGGATTTGACGGATTGCCGCTTCGATGACGCCGTCTTGGCCGGGTTCTACGGCGAAGGTGTTCGCGTCTCGAACCTGTCGCTCACGCCGGCGGACGAAGCTGGTCTTCTCGTCGATGACTTGGAGATGGTGCAGTTGATGGAGGCGCTGCTCATGAAATCGCGATGGCACGACCTCTTCGCCGCGCGCTCTTTGCGGCTCGTCCTCGTGCTCGGGAGTTTTGCCGGATGGCGGCGAGATCATCTCGACGCGCTGCGGGAGGTTCTCCGCCGGCGGGACTATGTGCCCGTGGTCGTCGACCTCGAAAATCGCGTTGGACGCAAATTGCGCGAAGGCATCGGTAATCTCGCGCACCTTGCGCGGTTCATGATCGCTGATTTGGCGGGGAGTCGCGAGTTCGTAGGACATATCAGGACGTTCGGGCTCGCAATCCGAACGTTGCCGCTCCAGTCGATCGTACCCGAAGGGGAGGAGTTCATCGAGATTCCGGGCGTACCGGCCCAAGAGCCGTATCGCTATCGGGATACGGAGCATCTCATCGAGACGTTCGACGAGTGTGTGCTCCATCCTATAGAGGAGAAGCTCGAAGCCGTGTCATGAGATTTCGAAGCTTCCCGAGTCGCCTTGGTGATGTGCTCATTGCTGCGGAAAACGAAAAGCTCCGCTGGCTCTGCTTCACATCCGGACGAACCGCCCTGATACCCGGTCCCGATTGGGTGGAGGATGAGCGGGATCCTCTGCTCGAAGAAGCCAAGCGGCAAATCACGTCCTATTTCTCACGCCGGCGCGAGCTTTTCGAGCTTCCGCTCGATCCCCAAGGAACGCCGTTTCAAGAAAGAGTGTGGAGCGAGCTACTCGCCATCCCCTATGGCAAAACCCTGGCTTATAGCGAGCTCGCGCGACAGATTTCCAAACCTTTAGCGTTTCGGGCGGTGGGCGCGGCCAACGGCCAGAACCCCATCTCCGTCATCATCCCCTGTCATCGATTGATCGGAAAAAACGGCAGCTTGACCGACTATGGTGGGGGGCTCGATAAGAAGCGGAAGCTTCTAGAGCTCGAAGGCGCCGTCCCGGAGTAACGCGAGATTGGGCGAGGACGGGTTGGTCACCCTCAGCGATGAGGCGTCATGAGATGCCGTTGGCTTCTCGTGCTGCCGCTCCTGGTCCTGACGGTCGCCTGCGATCAGACGTCGAAGCGGCTCGCGGCGGAGCTTCTTCACGGGCTCGGCCCGCACGACTATATGGGAGGTTCCGTCACTCTTCTTTACTCTGAGAACGCGGGCGCCTTTCTCGGCCTTGGCGCCTCGCTCGAGTCGGCCACGCGGTTTTGGCTCTTCACCGTGGGCGTGTCGCTCCTGCTCTTGCTCTTCACGTTCAAGCTGCTTCGCGCCTCTAGCTCTATGGAGCTCGTGGGCTGGTCTCTCATCATCGGAGGCGGCGTTGGAAATCTTCTAGACCGCCTGTTCCACGACGGACACGTCATCGATTTTCTTCGCATCGGTGTCGGCGGGCTACGAACAGGTCTTTTCAACCTCGCCGATGCCGCGATCGTTTTAGGGCTCATCGGGCTTCTCTTCGCCGCCGTCGCTCCACAGCCCACGACTGTGGACCCTGGTAGCGGCGGGTAGCTGGAATCCGGGAGGCAACTCGGATTGCGGCCACCAAATGACATAGAATGCGAGTGCCTCGCGGATCCCAACCGCGTGGCTTCGGATAGCGGATGAGATGATGAAGCGGAAATGGTTCTTGGGGGTCGTCCTCGCTGCGGTTCCCCTCGTGGTTGCCTGCCAGGATTTGAGCGATTACCCCTACTTGTTCCTCACCGGATATTCGGAGAGAGAGCTCGTCAAGATGTCGCGAATGTCCGTTCACGAGCTCGAGGAGCGCATCGGGCTGAGTGAAGTTCCCGGTGGTTTCTACGGCAAGAACGCGGAGCGCGGACGCGCCGCCCACGCCATCGCCAGCTATCTCGGCACGCGCCGCTGGGGGCCGGACATCACATTGGCCTTCGGTTACTTGCGAGAATATGGACACTGGTTCCTTTACGACAACGAGGCCGACCCGATCGACCTTGCGGCGAACTATGCCGGCATCGCTTATGCGCTGCAAGAGGCGGAGCGACACGAATGAGCTCCCAAACCCTGCTGACCTCCTGCGTTCTCGATTGTCCGGATACGTGCTCTCTCGAAGTTACCGTTGAGGACGGCGTCATCGCCGAGATCGATGCCGCCTCCGATAGCGGCAATCCCCTCACGAACGATTTCATCTGCTCCAAGGTGCGCCGTTTCGCCAAGCGCGTCTATCACGACGACCGGCTGCTGCGTCCCATGCGTCGTGTGGGCGCTAAAGGAAGTGGCGCTTTTACGCCTATGTCGTGGGACGAAGCCATTGAAGAGGTCGCGTCGCGCCTGGGCGCGATTAGAGACGAGCATGGCGGTGAGGCCATCCTGCCCTACCACTATGGCGGCTCGAACGGCTTCATGACGGATGAGCTCGTCGACAGCATCTTTTTCGCCCGGCTGGGAGCTTCGCGCCTCGCGAAAACGATTTGCGCGGCGCCCACGAGCGCCGTTGCCGAGGATATGTACGGCAAGATGGCGGGCGTCGCTTTTCCCGACTATGTCGAAGCGGAAGCGATCCTCATCTGGGGCGCCAACCCGAAGGCGTCGAACATCCACCTCATTCCTTATTTGAGAGAAGCGAAGAGCCGCGGTGCGTTCATCGCCGTGGTCGACCCCGTTCGTCAGCTCTCGACAGACCTCGTGGACCTTCACTTGCCGGTGTTCCCCGGCGCCGATTTGCCGTTGGCACTCGGTATGATCGACCATTGGTCCAAGGAAGGGAAGCTCGATTACGGCTTCATCGAGCGCCGCGCTGAGGGGCTCGAACCGCTCTTGGAGGCTGCGTCCTCGTGGCCGCTCGAAAAAGCCGCCGCCGAAGCCGGCGTGGAAGAGGCCGCGCTCCGCGAGCTCACCGAGCGCTTCGCGAGCGCGTCAAAAGCGCTGCTCCGCTGCGGCTGGGGTCTCGAGCGTAATCAAAATGGCGGGCAAGCGGTCGCAGCCGTCATGGCCATTCCCACCCTTCTTGGAAAGTTCGGCGGACGCGGGTGCGGCTTCACGCTCAGCAATAGCGGCGCCGGCGGGATGGACGTTTCGCAGATTTGGGACGAGGCGTCTTGGAACACCCGCGTCATCAACATGACGGAGCTCTCGGCCGTTTTGAATAACCCGCCCGATCCTCCAATTCGGGGCCTCTTCGTTTTTAACTGCAATCCTGTGGCGACCGTCCCCGACCAGAACGGGATTATCCAAGGATTGTCGCGCGACGATCTCTTTACCGTCGTTTCAGAGCAGGTGATGACGGACACGGCGCGCTACGCGGACATCGTTCTCCCGGCGACGACCTTTCTCGAGCATCGCGAGCTCAATCGCTCTTACGGGAACTATGTTGTCGGCGCTACCGAGCCCGTCATCGAGCCGAGAGGCGAGGCGCGGACGAACCTCGCCCTTTTTCAGGCCCTTGGCCAGGCGATGGGTTTCGCCGACGAGGCGTTCCGATGGAGCGAGGACGAAACGCGCGAGAAAGTAATCGCCGCGATCCGCTTGAACGGCAAACCGGTATCGGCCGAGCCTCTTCGCGCGGGGAAGTTTCATGGCTACGACTTCGACGGCCCGGCGCCCATTCAATTCGAGAACGTGTTTCCGGATACGCCCGGCGGTAAGATCCAGCTCACACCCGCATGCCTTGGTGAGCACCCCTATCATTATGCTCCGGTTCGCTCGGCGGATTTTCCTTTGGCGCTCATTTCTCCGGCGACGTCCAAGACAGTGAGCAGCACGCTCGGCGAGTTCAATATGCCCGAGCTGCGCGCGACACTGCATCCTCGTGACGGCGAGCCACGAGGGATAAAAAGCGGAGACCGCGTACGGGTGTTCAACGAGCTCGGGGAAGTCATCTGCCACGCGAGCGTCGACGAGCGCGTTCGCGCGGGGGTCGTTCACATCCCGAAAGGCGCGTGGATGAAATCCTCTCTCAACGGGCGCGTCTCAACCGCTCTCACGCCGACCCACGTCAACGTGGTCGCCGGCGGCGCGTGCTTCAACGATGCGCGCGTCGAAGTCGAGCGCGTGAGCTGAGCCGCCTCTTCCTTGCAGTCAGCGGTCGGCGATGGCCGTCGCGGTGGAGGAGCGTTGAAACTCGAACTGGGGATAGTCGCGCTCGATGCGCACGACCTCGAAGAGCGCTGCGATGAGCTCGTTGTCGCCCCCGGCTCGCGCGGGGTTGTAATACGTTCACACGATGTCGAGATCCTCGGTGACTTCGAAGGCGCGGCCGCTCGTCGTCTCGGTGATCAAGGTATTCCCGTTTGGGAGTCGCTGGTTCGACCCACAGATTGGACTCGAGAAATTGTTGACTTCGTCGCCGCCAAACAACCACCGGATCTCCTGGGTGAGAGGATCGAACTCCACGACCTTGGACATGCCGAAATGCCCCTCGTTGTCGAAGAGCAGCATGTTGCCATTGGCCAGCAACGTCGGTTGGTGCTGCGCGGCCCACAGCCCCGAGAGGGCCCAGACGACGGACTCTGTCTCCATGTCCACGATCGCGATAACGTTCGTCGTCGGCGACGAGATGAGCACGTTGCCTTTCGCGAAGACGGAGGATCGCGCGCCTTGGGACCCGTCGAAGATCTCGATCGTGTTCGTGTGCAAAACGTCACCGAATCTCTCCATCTTCGTAAGAAAAGAGGCGTAGGGCGATCGCTCGAAGGCCTCGAGCACGGAGACCTTCTTGACGATCTTGCCGTCAGGATCGAGCACGATGATGAAGTCCTCGAGCACGAGCTCAACGGGATGGAGCCTCGGAATCACTTTCGCTTCTCGCGACAATGTGTGGATGAACCCGTTCTCATCGACGAACAGATCGTGATGGATGTGGGCTGGATTGGCCCATATCAGATTCGAATCCTTGTCGAGCTTGATGAGACCGAAGCCGTCGAAGATCGCGAGCAAATCGCCGTTTTCGTACATGTATGCGCGCCGCCAGAATTCGAGATAGGAGACCCCGCGAGGCTCCTGGGTGTCTGGAAAGGCGCGATGAAACGGCTGCCGCCATTCGTGCAGCACCGTTCCGTCCATGTCGACGAGAACGGCCTTCTCGGAATCACCGGAGGTGAGGAGGTTCAGCCCGTCATGAGCGCGCTCGCGCTCGTAGGTGGTTACACCTTTTTGTTCGGGCGAGGCTTCGTAACCGCTCAAATAGCCAATGGCACGCAACCGGGCCATTTGTTTCGCTTGTTCGGGGCTCGGATCCCATGCGTCGGGCGGGGCTCGAATTTTCTCCCAGAATCCTTTGCGCCGATCCGGAGCGAGGTAGTTTTCTCGGAAGTAGTAGTAGACGCTGCGCGTCAGAGGTCGCGTTCTCACCCAGAGGATGGCGCTTCGAATCGTTTGGTACGGAGTGATCTGATGCGCGTGGACCATATATCCGTAGGAGAAGGCGCCCGAGAAAAGGAGCGCCGCGGCGAGACCGGCGCGCGCATAGCGTCGGCTCTTCGTCGCCGATGGGGTCTCGGTGGTCAAAGAAAGCACCTTTCTAGTGGAGCGCGATTTCAGTTTTTGGGAATGGGGTCCGATCTCCCAAAGCGTAGCACCGCCTCATGGCAACCACAACCGAGCGCTACATTTCGACGGCGGCTTCCCGCGGAGGCAGCCAAAGCCACCGACCGAGACGTGCCCCCCCGGAACACCTTGCATCGTGGCGACAAGAACGCTAGGGAAGAGTACGCGGATGACGAGAGCCATGATGCAAAGGTAGAGGGATCCTCGGCATAGCAGTTGGACGATGAGCGGCAAGCTCTCGAGGCCAAGGGTGGCGTGCAATGCGAGCACCGCCACGGTGGCGCCGACGAGGGGAGGTGCGAGCACGGTTCGCGGCCAGCCCGGTTGGAGCCACCGCATTGCCATCCCAATCGCCGCGACCGCGGCTGTGAGCTGACCCGCGCCGAGCGCCCACGCATAAGTGACCATGTCGCCACCGAGCATGACGGTGAGGATGAGGGGTGGGTGGCGAGCGCGACCGTGACGTCGAGGAGGACGCAGCGCTTCAAGTCGGTCTTTGCGAGAAGAATGTTGTAGCCGGCGCCGAAGAGACAGACCGCGGCGCCGATGACGGCGCCTGGAGCGATCAGAGGATCGGCGGCGATCCAACGTTCGCCATAGAGCACGCGGAGCGCGGCTTTTCCTTGCCAGGCGACGAAGACTGAAGTGGACCCCATTTTTAAGACCAGGGGTTAAGGTGGTAAAACAAGCCTGCTCAATAAAAAAAGGAGCAGAGAAAAGTGAAGAAAAATCGTACGAAGCACAGCCCTGTTTTCAAGGCGAAAGTTGCATTGGCGGTACTACGCGAGCAGGAGACAGTGGCGGAACTATCCCGGCGGCACAAGGTTCACGCGAACCAGATCTACAAATGGAAGCGGCAGCTTTTGGAGAACGTCACGCGTGCTTTCGAGACCGAAGAGGTGGGCGGAGGCGATGCCTCGATGCGCGAGGCCGAACTGCTTCAGAAAATCGGGGAGCTGACGATGGAGCGCGAATTTTTTATCACACGGGCTCGGTCGATTGCGATGACGCCCCGGCGGGAGTTGGTCGAACCCAACGCTCCGCTGTCGATGCGCTGGCAGTGCGAGCTGCTCGGCGTGAATCGGTCGAGCCTATACTACGAACCTGTCGAGCCGGATGGCGAGCAACTCGCATTGATGCGTCGGATGGACGAGCTACATCTGAAGCATCCATTTTTCGGCAGCCGCATGATGACACAGACACTCAAAGCGGAGGGGTCGGCCGTCAACCGCAAGCGCGTGCAGCGTCTTATGCGGTTGATGGGGCTCGAGAGCACTGCGCCCAAGCCGAACACAAGCAAGCCAGCGCCGGAACACGCCGTATACCCTTATCTACTGAGGAATCTGACGGTTTCTCGGATCAATCAGGTGTGGGCCGCCGACATCACATACATCCCGATGGCGCGAGGCTTCGTATACCTGGTGGCGGTCATCGATTGGTATTCGCGGCGGGTGCTCGCCTGGCGCTTGTCCAACACGTTGGAGACGACCTTCTGCGTGGAGGCTCTGAACGAAGCTGTGGCACGCTACGGTTGCCCAGAGATATTCAACACGGACCAGGGCTCTCAGTTCACCTCGGAGGAGTTCACCAGTGTATTGCTTGCTCTTGAGATCAAGATCAGCATGGATGGCAAAGGTCGCTGTATCGACAACATCTTCGTGGAGCGGCTCTGGCGCTCGCTGAAGTACGAGGAGGTCTACCTGTACGCCTACGACACCGTGCAAATGGCTCGCGCGGGCATCGCTTGCTACTTCGATTTCTTCAATGACGAGCGCCCGCACAAAGCGTTAGGCTATCAAACGCCCGCGAGCTTCTACGATGGACTGCTTGGCGAGGTTGCTTGAAGATGATTGGCCATCGACCGATTTGTACATCACAGCATCATCCTGGAGCTCAACGTCGGCAGTTACCGACTGGGGCAATCGAAGCAGAACAAGGCCAAAGAGGCCACGGCGGTAGAAAGCCGGGAAAAGGAATGAACCTTGCCACGAGTCCACAAAACGAATGCGAGAATCGCCGCAGGAGACCCTCTCGCGGCTTGGCCCATACCCCAGGTACCCCGATTTTTGCACTATTCAGGTGGACCAGCGAAAGGGCGGCTTCGATCCGGGGCCCCGACGGAGGGAGCGGACAAGGAAGCTTCGCATCTTTTTTTAAGGGTCCGCTCCCTCCGTCGGGGCCCCGGATCGAACATGGGACACTTTGCTGATAAGTGACGGAGCAAGACCGGTAGGTACCCGGGAATTCTAACTTGTTGCTGAAGAGAAATAATAATTGCCGCTAGACACAATGATGGCTACAGCGAAAAACAAACTGTCCACAGATTTTCAATCTGCCATAAACTGTGTTCCCGAACGCTCCCTTCTAGGAGCCTTCGGGAAACAACATCACGACTATGACCACGACGTGTTCAACTCGGCAGGCTCCACCTTAGCTACCCCCCATTTTGGTCCAGAGAATGGGGTCCACCTCAGACCGCGCCCGGCAAAACGATCCAGAACACGACTTGAAGAAAGAGGGTCGCCGTGTTTCGGTAGCGCTCGGGCTCCGCCGCGTGTTTCGGAAGAAGCGGGTATACGGTCTCGGCGAAAATGCTGTTCACTTGCCCGACGGTAGCGAGAAAGAGCGATTGTGCACGTTGCAAGAGGCCGAGCGCGGCAAAACCGAGCTGCAGAGGCAAGACCGCTGCCTCGAGCGCGCCGCGCAGGGATTGGAGCAATCCGGACCAGCTTTGTTGGAATCCGAAGAGCAGGGAAGCTTTATAGCGCCGCCAATCGAGAAACTTGAACCAGCCCGAACGGGGGCGGAAGCGGTGCACGAGAAGAAGATCGATCGCGCCGGGAATCGCGGGAATGACGTTCGCGCCCGCCACGATGGCAAGCGCGCCGAACCCGGCGACGCCCAAGCTCAACATGGTCAGAATGCTAAAGGTTTTGCTGATGCCGTCGAGGATGCGGAGACGGGGGAAATCCAGCGCCCGCTGGAGCATGGTGCTGCGCAGAGTGCTCGGGCACTCGATGAGAATCCCGAGCGAAGCCAAGTGCAAGAGGGTCGCGATCGAGCGGTGACTCGGCACGAACCAAAGGCCGCCGGCAATAGCGTTGGTCACGACGAAAAGAGTGGCTTGAAGCCAAAGGCCAGCGCGCCAATGCATGGTCCAGTCGGGCTCTTCACCTTTGGGCAGCTGTAGCGCTTGGCTGAAGAAGGCTCGGCAGCTCAAAACGTTCAGCATCGTAAGGACGCCGACGACCGCTCCCGCCCGTCCATACTCCTCGGGCGGGATGATCCGCACGAGAACGAGCATGGCGCCGAACTGAGCGAAAGTGGCGAAGACGCGATAACCCGTCGTCCAGGCGACGCCTTTGAGAATGATGCCTTTGTCGGTGGGTAGGTGCGGGTTGTTGGTCGCCATGTGTCGGATTTGGAAGGGGAGTGAACGGTCTTGAATCCAGACTAGCATGTGGTGGCGCGCAGTCAACGGATCCGGCGGGGACGCCTATGAATCGAGTAGAATCCCTGCCGGAGGTTAGTACAATGCATCGATTCGTGAGTGGTTTTCGTATTTTGATTTTTGCCGTGGGTTTTTTGACGGTCGCGCTGGGTGCGACTGCGGCCGAGCCTCCGGATGCACGGCTCGACGAGCTAAAACGCGAGGCCGTCGAGGAAGTCGAAGCGCTTCGAAAGTTTACCCAAGTGACTGTGGACATGATCTTCAGCTTCGGCGAGCTTGGCTTTCAGGAGTTCGAGACCTCGGACTACGTCACGGGGCTCTTGCGAGAGAACGGCTTCGAGGTCGAGATGGGGATGTCGAATATGCCCACGGCGTGGATGGCGCGCTGGGGATCGGGCCGCCCGGTGATTGCCTTTGGAAGCGACATCGACGGCATCCCCAAAGCCTCGCAAAAACCCGGCGTGGCCTATCACGACCCCATCATCGAGGGGGCGCCGGGCCACGGCGAAGGCCACAATTCCGGGCAAGCGGTCAACGTGACCGCCGCGCTCGTGCTGAAGAAGATCATGGAGCGTGAAGGCATTCCCGGAACGCTCGTGCTTTGGCCGGGGGTTGCGGAAGAGCAGCTCGGCTCGAAAGCGTGGTTCGTGCGCGATGGCTATTTCAACAACATCGATGCGGTCATCTTCACGCATGTGAGCCGCAACCTCAACACGAGCTGGGGACAGCAAAGCGGCAACGGGCTCGTCTCCGTCGAGTACACGTTCCACGGCGAGTCGGCGCACTCGGCGGGGTCGCCCTGGAAAGGCCGAAGCGCGCTCGACGCCGTCGAGCTCATGAACGCCGCGATGAATGCTCGTCGCGAGCACCTGCGGCTCTCCCAGCGCACGCATTACGTCATCACGAATGGCGGCGATCAGCCGAACGTTGTGCCCTCGGTGGCTTCTGTCTGGTACTACCTCCGCGAGCTCGACCAGCCGAACATCCAGCGGCTATTCGACATCGCCAACAAAACCGCGGAAGCGGCGGCGATGATGACCGACACCGAAGTGGAGCGGCGCATTCTCGGAACGGCCTATCCGCGTCACTTCAACAGGCCGATTGCGGAGGCGATGACGAAGAACATCCAGGTGGTGGGCCTTCCGGAATGGAGCGAGGCCGACCAGGCGCTCGCCAAGGCGCTCCAAAAAGAGATGGGCGCCGAGCCGACCGGGCTCACGACCGAGCTCGACGAGCTTCAAGGGCCGGCGAAAGAGCCGCGCACGGGCGGTGGCTCCGACGATATCGGAGACATCTCGTGGAACGTTCCCACGCTCACGCTTCGTTTTCCTTCGAACTTCAGCACCGGCGGCGGCGGGCATCACTGGTCGAGCGCCGTTGCGATGGCGACACCGATCGCTCACAAAGGTGCGACGGCTGGCGCGAAAGTCATGGCGATGACCGCGCTCGATCTCTTTCTCGACCCGGAGCTTCTCGAGGAAGCGCACAAATATCTCAACGAAGTGCAGAAAAAAGATCACGAATATACGCCGTTCATCACGGATGCCGATCCGCCGGCGACGCACCTCAACAAAGAGATCATGAACCGCTATCGGGAGGAGATGAAGAAGTACTACTTCGACCCTGAGAAATACGACACCTATATGGAGCAGCTCGGAATCACGTACCCGACGGTGCGCGAGGAGAACCCATAGCGAGTCACTTCTAGATAGAAAAGAGTGACGGCTTGATCGGCTTCGAAGCATGGGACTTGGCCGTCCTGGTCGTATACCTCGCGGCCACGACGGCCTGGGGCGCGTGGCTCGGTCGGGGGCAGACCGGTGGGACCGACTACTTTCTGGGAAACCGGGAGCTCCCCTGGGGGGCGGTCATGCTCTCCGTGGTGGCCACGGAGACCAGCACTCTCACTTTCCTGAGCCTGCCTGGTGTCGCCTATCTCGGCACGCTGGTCTTTCTGCAGCTGACCTTCGGCTATCTCGTCGGGCGGATCGTTGTCTCCGCCATCCTTCTGCCGGCCTACTATCAGGGAAGCATCACTACGGCTTATGCCTTGTTCCAGACCCGCTTTGGGACGCGCGCACGGCGGTTTACCTCCGGAATTTTTATGGTGACGCGCTGCTCGCGGACTCGGTGCGTCTGTTCGCGACGGCCATCCCCCTAGCCCTCATCACGGGTTGGCCTTACGCCGTGTCCATCGTGGTCATCGGCCTCCTCACGGTGGTGTATACGTATTTCGGCGGCATCAAAGCGGTCGTCTGGGTGGATGCATTGCAGATGTCCCTTTACCTCGTGGGCGCCGCCGCGGCCGCGGTAGCTCTCTCGGGCCTCGTGGAGGGAGGGTGGGGCGCGATCCTTGCGAGCGCGGCCGCCGCGGGCAAGTTGCAAGTTCTGGATTTCGATCTCGTCCTGTCGCGTCCTTATACTTTCTGGGCCGGACTCGTCGGGGGCGCTTTCCTGACGATGGGCTCCCATGGGACCGACCAGATCATCGTGCAGCGGCTTCTTGCCTGCAAGAATCTGCGCGCGAGTCAGAAAGCTCTCGTGGGCAGCGGCATCATGGTCTTCGCCCAGTTCGTTATCTTCCTCATTGTCGGAATAGGCTTGTGGGCCTTTTACCAGGGTCGGCGCTTCGAGCGCAGCGACGAGATATTCGCGCGCTTCATCGTGGAGGAAATGCCCGTAGGGCTCACCGGTCTCTTGATCGCGGGCGTGTTCGCGGCGGCTATGTCGTCGCTCTCGTCTTCCATCAATTCCCTGGCCTCGGTCACGGCCTATGATTTCTGGGCTCCGGCAACGGGTCGCCAGAACGTCGAGCAAGCCGTATTGCGCATGGGCAAGCTGTTCACGCTGGCCTGGGCGGCCCTGCTCATCGCGGGCGCCATCCTGTTCATCCCGTTGAGTCAAGGGAACACAGCGGTCGAGGTGGCACTGGGTATTCAGTCGCTCGTCTATGGAGGCCTTCTCGGAGGGTTCGCGCTGGGACTCTTGGTGCCTCGAGCCGATGAGCGAAGCATGATGATCGGGATGGCTTCCGGGATCGGTACCGTCACCCTAATCTGGTTGACCGCAAGCTCGGAGATCGCTTGGCCTTGGTTCGTGTTGATCGGCTCCTTCGTTACCGTCGTCGTTGGGACTGTCTTCGGCCGGGGAAGCACAGAACACTAGGCTGCTGAAATGTGTGAGGAGTGACGATGGTCGCAACGAGATTGACAAGCAGATTGGGCATTCGCCACCCGATCATTCAAGCGCCGATGGCAAGTGCTGCCGGCGGCAAACTCGCTGCCGCCGTCTCTCGAGCCGGCGGACTGGGACTGATCGGAGGCGGCTACGGGAACGAAGGGTGGCTGGCGGAGCAGTTTGAAGCTGCAGGCGATCAACCTGTAGGTTGTGGACTCATCACATGGTCGTTGCAGGGGCAGCCCGACCTCCTGAACGCTGTCTTGGCACGCGCGCCGAAAGCTCTGTTTCTATCCTTCGGCGATCCGGCGCCGTTTGCCGCGAAGATCAAGGCGGCGAAGGTCTCTCTGATTTGCCAGATTCAAACGCTAAGAGACGCCAAACACGCCATTGATATCGGCGCGGACATTGTCGTTGCCCAAGAAGCAGAGGCCGGTGGCCATGGCGAGAAACGCGCGACATTTACGCTCGTTCCGGAGGTGGCCGACTATATCGCAAGCCATTCATCGCACACACTTCTCTGCGCGGCTGGTGGCATAGGAGACGGTCGCGGCCTTGCTGCGGCCTTGATGCTTGGCGCCGACGGTGTCGTCATCGGGTCTCGATTTTGGGCCTCGAGCGAAGCGCTCGTACATCAAAAGATGTGGGATGCGGCCATCGCTGCAACGGGCGACGACCCTATTCGCTCCAGCGTGATGGACATTGCGCGAGGGCTCGCGTGGCCTGAGCGGTTCACGGCGCGTGTGTTGAAGAACGATTTCACGGATAAGTGGCACGATGACATTGATGGCCTCAAAGCTGTTGCTGATCGAGAGGCTAAAGAATGGCTGGCGGCCTGGACGTCCGGAGACACGCGCACCGCGAATACTTTTGTTGGTGAAGTGACCGGATTGTTCGACTCGACCAAGCCCGCCGCGGATATCGTGAGCGACATCATGAAGGAAGCAGAAGCGTCATTGAGCAAGAATTTCGCTTCGGATTAGAGACGGCGCGAGCGCGTTGACATTCTAGCGTCTGGGGAATACTTTCACATCGTTAACGATGCACACAGGACAGTCACGTTCTTGAGTGCGTCAGGCACTAGAACACGTAGCCGAAGCTGAAGTGAAAGCGCGTGGTCTCGTCGTTGATCTGGGTGTTCAGCGCTTCGGCTCAGTCGAAGCGGAGTGCGCCGAACGGGAGAACGAAGCGGAGCCCGGCGCCGACGCTGTGCCGCAGGTCACTCAGCCGAAACTGGCCGCCATCGAAGACGCGCTCCTGCGTTTCGGGGAGCGTGATGGAGGGCCCGAGCGAATTTTGTCTGAAACCCCTGACAGAGTTGGCCGCTAGGATACAGAAGACTAGAGTTTGAAGTGGACCCCATTTTTAAGACCAGGGGTTAAGGTGGTAAAACAAGCCTGCTCAATAAAAAAAGGAGCAGAGAAAAGTGAAGAAAAATCGTACGAAGCACAGCCCTGTTTTCAAGGCGAAAGTTGCATTGGCGGTACTACGCGAGCAGGAGACAGTGGCGGAACTATCCCGGCGGCACAAGGTTCACGCGAACCAGATCTACAAATGGAAGCGGCAGCTTTTGGAGAACGTCACGCGTGCTTTCGAGACCGAAGAGGTGGGCGGAGGCGATGCCTCGATGCGCGAGGCCGAACTGCTTCAGAAAATCGGGGAGCTGACGATGGAGCGCGATTTTTTATCACACGGGCTCGGTCGATTGCGATGACGCCCCGGCGGGAGTTGGTCGAACCCAACGCTCCGCTGTCGATGCGCTGGCAGTGCGAGCTGCTCAGCGTGAATCGGTCGAGCCTATACTACGAACCTGTCGAGCCGGATGGCGAGCAACTCGCATTGATGCGTCGGATGGACGAGCTACATCTGAAGCATCCATTTTTCGGCAGCCGCATGATGACACAGACACTCAAAGCGGAGGGGTCGGCCGTCAACCGCAAGCGCGTGCAGCGTCTTATGCGGTTGATGGGGCTCGAGAGCACTGCGCCCAAGCCGAACACAAGCAAGCCAGCGCCGGAACACGCCGTATACCCTTATCTACTGAGGAATCTGACGGTTTCTCGGATCAATCAGGTGTGGGCCGCCGACATCACATACATCCCGATGGCGCGAGGCTTCGTATACCTGGTGGCGGTCATCGATTGGTATTCGCGGCGGGTGCTCGCCTGGCGCTTGTCCAACACGTTGGAGACGACCTTCTGCGTGGAGGCTCTGAACGAAGCTGTGGCACGCTACGGTTGCCCAGAGATATTCAACACGGACCAGGGCTCTCAGTTCACCTCGGAGGAGTTCACCAGTGTATTGCTTGCTCTTGAGATCAAGATCAGCATGGATGGCAAAGGTCGCTGTATCGACAACATCTTCGTGGAGCGGCTCTGGCGCTCGCTGAAGTACGAGGAGGTCTACCTGTACGCCTACGACACCGTGCAAATGGCTCGCGCGGGCATCGCTTGCTACTTCGATTTCTTCAATGACGAGCGCCCGCACAAAGCGTTAGGCTATCAAACGCCCGCGAGCTTCTACGATGGACTGCTTGGCGAGGTTGCTTGAAGATGATTGGCCATCGACCGATTTGTACATCACAGCATCATCCTGGAGCTCAACGTCGGCAGTTACCGACTGGGGCAATCGAAGCAGAACAAGGCCAAAGAGGCCACGGCGGTAGAAAACCGGGAAAAGGAATGAACCTTGCCACGAGTCCACAAAACGAATGCGAGAATCGCCGCAGGAGACCCTCTCGCGGCTTGGCCCATACCCCAGGTACCCCGATTTTTGCACTATTCAGGTGGACCAGCGAAAGGGCGGCTTCGATCCGGGGCCCCGACGGAGGGAGCGGACAAGGAAGCTTCGCATCTTTTTTTAAGGGTCCGCTCCCTCCGTCGGGGCCCCGGATCGAACATGGGACACTTTGCTGATAAGTGACGGAGCAAGACCGGTAGGTACCCGGGAATTCTAACTTGTTGCTGAAGAGAAATAATAATTGCCGCTAGACACAATGATGGCTACAGCGAAAAACAAACTGTCCACAGATTTTCAATCTGCCATAAACTGTGTTCCCGAACGCTCCCTTCTAGGAGCCTTCGGGAAACAACATCACGACTATGACCACGACGTGTTCAACTCGGCAGGCTCCACCTTAGCTACCCCCCATTTTGGTCCAGAGAATGGGGTCCACCTCAGGTTGCCTTCGCTAAGAGGCACCAAGACGGCAAAGGAGCCCCCTCCTCCACTGGCATTGATTCCGTTGACCGTGACGGTCGCGGTGGGATCGTCCACGGTCCCCGACACGCTGATCGCGCTGCTATTGAACAAACTAAGGTGGTCCGGCGACGTGATTTCGACTTCGAGAGGGGAAGGAGGTGCGCCCGAGCCGGGCACGCCTAGAACACTGGTCGCGAACGTGAATGCACGCCGGGTGGGGTTTCGGAATTGGACGACAACGTTGGCTATCTGCCCTCCAGGAGGTAGAGGATCTTCAGCAAGGGCGACTTCGACGTACGCGAGACCGTCCTGGGTGGTGCCGGAGGTGTTGGCCAAGGTAACGGAAGATGGATCTGTCTGTGTGATGACCAACTGAAGCGGGCCAGAGACCGGGATATTGGAGATATTCGTCAACGTGCCGGTAGAGCTGAAGGTGCCACCTCGCCGATTGAATCGCAGCCCGGTGAAGGAGGTCTCGATCAGATCATCCACGTTCTGGTGCTGAGCGTGGACCAAGTTTTCAGAGCCGAGCACGAGGATGAAAAACAGCGATGTCCAAGAGAATCTGGACCGGAGCAACCCAGGCATGAGATCACCTCCCACAATGTGGTTACGTCTTTAGATCTATGAATATGTGGAGACTTGCGAAACACTGATGCTTGCAGCCACCAACGCGGAGTGTTGGGGACAGCCTATACTGAAACTCGATTGCAACGCTCGAGGCCTCGTATGCTCGTGCGAGACGTGTCGTCTCGTTTTGCTGTCACCCCGCCGTTTGGGTGTAAATATCTCTAGGACTGTCTCTCATCGTACCTTTGGCCGCCCTTCCTTCTCGCCATGAAGCATCCGAGCGTCGTTGCCAACAGCCATGTTGTCGATGGCTCCGGTGCTACAGCCGCCGGGACCGCGGACCAAGTCGCCGGGGGCGGGCTATCCACCGCCACGAAGTTGGACAGCGCACCGGTCGGCGAACCGTCGACGTCGATGAAGAAAAGTGCGTCCGCGAACTGGGATCTGTCGTAAAGAATAGCGGTGCCGGAAACATTGGGTCGTCGTCGAGCAGAAAAAAGGAGAAGCTATCTGGAAACAGCGCTCTAGTCGTGTTGCTCGTGAGCTCGACGCCGAAGGAGATTGACGTCCGAACGTTATGGTCTGAAGCAACTCGTTGAAAAAGAAGTCATCCTCAATGGTGACGAGCCCCGGCAGGTTACCGGTGATAGGGCCGCCGTCCTCGCTCGACGCACCCAAAATACCATCCGTGGAGAAGCCGGTTATGGTTGCCGTGTTGGAAGCGGGATCTCCGTCGATGAGGTCGAACGCCATTTGTCCGGTCGTACCGAAGAGCGGCGACGTATCGATGACCACGTTGAAAGGCACCGCGCGCACCGGGGCGACCACAACGAAAACGAGAATAAAGTTAGCGAGAAGGAGCCTAAGCTGAAGTTCCTTTCCAGAAAAACCGACATCCCGTGTTAATCCAGAGGCATAGGCTGATTGGAAGGTACGCGCTTCTGTCTACACGGTGATACCCTTCAGCAGTTCGTAGGCCCTACGCTGTTTGGAGTCCGGTGATGTAGTCACGTCAAAGGTCATGTCGCTCGATGCCGCCCCCGGGGTCCGACATTTGTTTCGGACGATGTTGCTGAGAAGGCGCAGCAGCGTGCGGAAGCTGGAAGCTGGACTCCCATCGTCAAGCTTCTTGGTCTGTATCTTGCGCATGGCCGCCTCGGAGCGCTTCGCGGGAGCAACGGGGTCACGCTTTGCCTTCGCCTGCTGGTCCTCGTCAGCGAATAGCAAGGGCCGCCAAGCCTCCATCATGTGCCACAGGACGTAGTAGGACAGCATACACAAGAAGATGTGCGCCCGGACTCGGTTTTCGCGCCGGTGACGAATGGGCCGCACCTTCAGGTCGATGTTCTTGAAGGAACGAAACGCCCTCTCGACCTGGGTCAGCAACTTGTAGCTGCGCACTAAGTCATCTGTTTTCATCCGCTGTTCAGCAAGACTGGTGCGGATGACGTAGAAGCCGTCAAGTGCAGCTTCCGCAGTGACCTTTGTGTCGTCGATTTCGAAGCTAAAGCTGTTGTCGCGAATGTCCAGTGTGAAGTGCTTGCCGACTTTGTACTTGTTGAGGAGCTTTTTCACTGCAGCACGGATGTTCTCCTTGCCCTGCAAACGTCGCCGCTCGACCATCCGACAAACCTTCTCAAGCTCCTTGCAGGTCGCTTCGAGCAGAGCACGACGCTTGTGACGCCGCCTCTCGGCCAGTTCCGGATTGCGGCAAGCGACCAGCCTCTCGTTGGGAAAATCCGGGTGCGTCACCTCAAACAGATTCCGCTCGTCGAATAGCCCCATCTGGAGCAGCCCATCGTTGATGAGCTTGCGAATCGCCTCGGGTCGAAGAGCGGTAATCCAGTCGACACCGTCCATCTCTCGCAACGCGTCGATCTGGGCCTGGGTGATCATCCCGCGGTCGCCCACCATCACAAACTGCTCGATTCCGAACCGCTCTTGCACCTTTTCTATCTGAGGCAAGAGCGTTTTGGGATCGCCCGAGTTGCCCTCGAAGACGGATACAGACACAGGGATACCGCGTTCGTTGGTCAGTAGACCGTAGTTGACCTGCAGCTTGCCTTTCTTGCCGTCACGGTCGTATCCGAGCTTGGCGATCGGACAACTCACACCCTCGAAGTAGCTTGAGGTTAGGTCATAGAGCGCGAGGCCGTCGTTTTGGAGATGGCGCGCCGCGAGTTTCTTTTCGATGACCTCCTGGCGTTCGAGAACCCAGTCCATGGCGGCATAGAGATCGTCTTCGTCGGCGTCGCTCACCCCAGGATTTCGGGCAGTGTGGTTGTGTGCCACCACAGGCTAGTCGCCAGCTTCGACTGCGGTTCGAGGATCCGCGCGGCTACCATGGCCATGACCAAATCCCGCTCTCGTGAGTGTCGAGAGCCAACGAGTTTTTCGAAACCGAGCTGTCTCATGGCGCTGAGCACCGCATCGACGTGGCCATGGAGCCGGGAGCCGTTCTCGACGATTTCGAAGGCGTCTTCGAGCGAAACGAGCTTCTCCCCTTTGAGAATGCGTTTAATGGCGTCGACTGCGTCCATGGGCAATTTGGACAAGTTAGCAAGCGTGCGCTTGCGGACGTTTCCACCCACCCGATAGGACTCACGCAGCAGGACGGCAGGCTTAGAGTTGCGATTGGGGATGATGTGGATATGCCTCAGTCGATTCCGCCGACGTTTACGACGAGGGGCGCCAGGCCTCGACCACGCCGGTCCTTCTGTCGCTGCCTTCGTCATCGCCGGGCGCGGTGCTCAACTTGATGGGGCTCGGCTTCACGCCTTTTGAAGAGGCCTCGTCGGGCCGCGGTAGCACCTCGTCGGCAACAACTACCCGCTGCTCATTCTCGAGCGCCAGGACAACGAGGCGGTGCACTTCGCGCCGATCTTCCTGTGGGGAACGAAGTTCTTCTTCTTCGAGCAGGCTTCCGCGGAGATACCCGCGGGCGTTCAGCCGGGGTGGCATGCCGCTCGGATTGCGGTGAACGGTGTGGTTAGCGAAGCTCAGTCGCTGTTGATTCAATGAAGGATAGTCCATACAGGTAGCCATTTCTATCCGTGAGGGCCAACCGTCTGAGTCAGATTGAGCAAGATTTTGGTCTCGAGGTAGGCATTTAGAATTCATCCGGACGGATCGCAATAGACAAAAGGTTCGCCGCGGGTGTCTGAAGTGGACCCCATTTTTTAGACCAGGGGTTAAGGTGGTAAAACAAGCCTGCTCAATAAAAAAAGGAGCAGAGAAAAGTGAAGAAAAATCGTACGAAGCACAGCCCTGTTTTCAAGGCGAAAGTTGCCTTGGCGGTACTACGCGAGCAGGAGACAGTGGCGGAACTATCCCGCCGGCACAAGGTTCACGCGAACCAGATCTACAAATGGAAGCGGCAGCTTTTGGAGAACGTCACGCGTGCTTTCGAGACCGAAGAGGTGGGCGGAGGCGATGCCTCGATGCGCGAGGCCGAACTGCTTCAGAAAATCGGGGAGCTGACGATGGAGCGCGATTTTTTATCACACGGGCTCGGTCGATTGCGATGACGCCCCGGCGGGAGTTGGTCGAACCCAACGCTCCGCTGTCGATGCGCTGGCAGTGCGAGCTGCTCGGCGTGAATCGGTCGAGCCTATACTACGAACCTGTCGAGCCGGATGGCGAGCAACTCGCATTGATGCGTCGGATGGACGAGCTACATCTGAAGCGTCCATTTTTCGGCAGCCGCATGATGACACAGACACTCAAAGCGGAGGGGTCGGCCGTCAACCGCAAGCGCGTGCAGCGTCTTATGCGGTTGATGGGGCTCGAGAGCACTGCGCCCAAGCCGAACACAAGCAAGCCAGCGCCGGAACACGCCGTATACCCTTATCTACTGAGGAATCTGACGGTTTCTCGGATCAATCAGGTGTGGGCCGCCGACATCACATACATCCCGATGGCGCGAGGCTTCGTATACCTGGTGGCGGTCATCGATTGGTATTCTCGGCGGGTGCTCGCCTGGCGCTTGTCCAACACGTTGGAGACGACCTTCTGCGTGGAGGCTCTGAACGAAGCTGTGGCACGCTACGGTTGCCCAGAGATATTCAACACGGACCAGGGCTCTCAGTTCACCTCGGAGGAGTTCACCAGTGTATTGCTTGCTCTTGAGATCAAGATCAGCATGGATGGCAAAGGTCGCTGTATCGACAACATCTTCGTGGAGCGGCTCTGGCGCTCGCTGAAGTACGAGGAGGTCTACCTGTACGCCTACGACAGCGTGCAGATGGCTCGCGAGGGCATCGCTTGCTACTTCGATTTCTTCAATGACGAGCGCCCGCACAAAGCGTTAGGCTATCAAACGCCCGCGAGCTTCTACGATGGACTGCTTGGCGAGGTAGCTTGAAGATGATTGGCGGCAAGATGATTGGCCATCGACCGATTAGTACATCACAGCATCATCCTGGAGCTCAACGTCGGCAGTTACGCACTGGGGCAATCGAAGCAGAACAAGGCCAAAGAGGCCACGGCGGTAGAAAGCCGGGAAAAGGAATGAACCTTGCCACGAGTCCACAAAACGAATGCGAGAATCGCCGCAGGAGACCCTCTCGCGGCTTGGCCCATACCCCAGGTACCCCGATTTTTGCACTATTCAGGTGGACCAGCGAAAGGGCGGCTTCGATCCGGTGCCCCGACGGAGGGAGCGGACAAGGAAGCTTCGCATCTTTTCTTAAGGGTCCGCTCCCTCCGTCGGGGCACCGGATCGAACGTGGGACAATAGATCTTCAATCTGACATAAACTGTCTTCCCGAACGCTCCCTTCTAGGAGCCTTCGGGAAACAACATGACGACTATGACCACGACGTGTTCAACTCGGCAGGCTCCACCTTAGCTACCCCCCATTTTGGTCCAGAGAATGGGGTCCACCTCAGTCCATCATCAAAACTCGTCCGCTAGTGAAATCAAGAACTTACGAGTCCTTCTCGTACCGACCGGAAAGCCGATGTCCCGCTTGAGATCACGGTACGGGAGAGGGCAAACTCCACGGCACCATGCTCCGTGTTCTCATCGTCCTCGTGTCTCTCGGCGCCCGCACGATTCGGGCGATGTATCGGCGGCGAGCCGACCTCGTGATTGAAAACGTCGCGCTGCGGCAACCGGTTGCTGTGCTCAAGAAGGAGCGACCCAGGCCTCTCCTCGACGACGCGGACCGCGCATTCTGGGTGGCGCTCCGCCAATCGTGGCCCGGGTGGGCGAGTCGCTTGGTCATCGTCAACGCCGACACGGTCACGCGGTGGAATCGGGATCGATTCCGACGATACTGGGCAAGATCTCGCGGAAACGTTATTTGGGACGACCTCGAGTGGATGGCGAGATTCGCCGGCTCATCCGGATCATGGCTCAGGATGGTTGGGGCGCACCGCGCATCCAGGCGGAGCTCACGAAGCTCGGTTTCATCGTGTCCGAGATGACGGTGTCGCGATACTTGCCGCGGCGCCCAGCCGAGCCCGACCAGGTGAAGCGATGGGTAGCGTTCTTGCACAACCACAAGGACGACATCGTTGCGATGGATCTGTTCACAATCCCGACCGCGTCTCTTCGGCTGCTGTACGGCTTCTTCGTCATCGAGCACGGCCGTCGCCATATCTTGCACTTCAACGCGACGTTCCACCCGACGTCGGCGTGGGTGATTCAGCAACTTCGTAACGCGTTTCCATACGACACGGCACCGCGATTCGATCTTCAGCAAGGCCGTCGTCGAATTCATCAAGTCGATGGGAACGAGTCCGGTTCGCACGTCTTTTCGCAGCCCCTGGCAAAACGGAACCGCTGAGCGCTGGATCGGTAGTTGTCGTCGAGAGATGCTCGAACACGTCGTCGTCCTGAGCGAACAGCCACCTCGTCCGACTCGCCCGGTCCTACATCGACTATCAACACGACGATCGTTGTCACCTGGGACTCGACAAAGACTCGCCGAACGAGAGACCGGTCACGCCGCGACCGTCACCGACCGCAAAAGTCGTTGCGCTTGCGAGAGTGGGCGGGCTCCACCATCGCTACGAATGGCGCGAGGCAGCTTAGGGTCGGGGCAAGAATAACTACCAAGTCTTTGTCGTAATTCATCTGCTGCAGGGATAACGATCCGAGCCGGCGGGAAGCGGATCGCCTGGCGGGGCCGCGTCAAATGGAGCTATTTGCAGCTCTTTGAGAGCTTGCCCATGGAGACGTAGGCCATTGTGTGTTATGGTTACGAATTATGATTCGTAACTCTGATATTGACCGCCTGCGGGGGTTGTTTGCCAAACGTCTCATCGCCACCATGGACATGCTCAAGAAGACAGTGGGGACTGTCGCTGACCTGACGGTGTTCCGGAAACTGAGAGAGCTCGACTACTGCACCAGCTATTCGCACCGTGGACGTTTCTACACGCTCCGAGAGCTCGCGGAGTTTGATGAGAACGGCTTGTGGTGGATTCGGTCCGTCGGCTTTTCAAGTCGAGGGACACTCGTCGCCACGGCCGAAGGACTGGTGAACGCCTCCGAGGCTGGCTACGCGGTGGAGGAGCTTGATGCCATTGTTAGGGTTGGGACCAAAGATGTGCTGCCGAAATTGGCCTGGGAGAAAAGACTTCGCCGCACTCGGATTAGAAATCGCAATGTCTACTTCTCTCCGAAGAGGAGCATTCGTGAACAGCAAATAGCCAGCCGACGTGTTTGGGAAGCGCAACCCTCTGTGTCCAAGAGTATTGCTGCTCAAGACGTCCTACCCGATGAGCTCAAAGCAGCCATCATCCTTTTCTTTAGCCTGCTCGATGAGAGAGAAAGGCGTGTGTATGCGGGGCTTGAATCTCTCAAGTTAGGTTATGGCGGTGACCGCCAGATGGCGGAGATCCTCGGGCTCGACGTTAGCACTGTGGCTCGGGGCCGTCGCGAGCTACTTGAGCATGATGTGAATGTGGAGCGGGTCCGAAAAGCGGGTGCCGGCCGCAAAGCTGTCGAAAAAAAACGCCAGAAGTCATCGCGGCGATCGAAGAACTTATGAAGTACGAGGTCGCTGGCGATCCCGTCAGCGGTCTGAGATGGACTCGCAAGACCACGAAAAAAATAGCTGCCGAACTCTCGGCCTTGGGCATTCGCGTCAGTCGCAAAACCGTCGCGAAGCTGCTTAAACAGATGAACTTCTCACTCCGGACCAACAAAAAGAAGGTCTCGAATGGCTCTCCTCCAACTCGCGACGCCCAGTTCGCCAACATCACACAGCTACGGGAGCGCTTTAGCCGACGTGGCAACCCCATATTGAGTGTCGACACCAAGAAGAAAGAGTTGGTCGGACGCTTCAAGAACCCAGGACGCGTCTGGGCTCAAAAGAGCGATGCCGTCAACGACCACGGCTCGGAGCCCTTACGGGGGAAAATCGCGCAGAATCCTTCGCACTCAGGCGCCGTCCACTCTCTCGCCGCAGTGCGCACGCCAGCGGAACGTGCGATGCGGAGGGCGTCGGAACCCGACACGGCCACGAAACCGTCCCGTTGTTTGACAAAACGCGTCCCTTGTTTCGCGCCGAGCACGCGCGGCGCCTGCTCGGGGAAAAAGGTATGCAGCACGTCTATAGCGTCCCGACCTTTGCCTGGGAAACGGGGCTCGTGCTCGTCTTGAGCCGCGAGCGAGGTGGTGAAGGTACCCGAAAAGCCGAGGAACAAAAGGAAAGTGCACGTACGGCGTAGGGTCACAATCGATTCCTCCTGTGGTTTAGCGAGTCGAAGCACAGATCACGAGACCAGGTCGCGTCACGAAAACGCCCGCTTTCTTGTCTCCTTTGGGGAAAGACCGCAGGTAAACTTCGCCCCGCACCGATCGTCCAACTCGTAGGCCAGCCAACGTCCGTCGGGGGAGATGGCCCCTCCCAGGCCGACGTGCCGAGGAACACCTCGGGCTTCCGCTGGTCCTCGAGAGGCAAGAACCAGATGTCCGCCGCTCCGTTCGGGGCGACCTCGTAGTAGGCGAGGAGCTTTCCATCCGGCAACACGGAACCCGGAAACTGCTCTCGCTCACTCGTGGACAGGCGTTCCGGGTCTCCGCTGCCATCGGCTCGTATGCGATGAAGCCTTGACCGAGGCGACGTTGCGACGATCGGGAACCCCCCCTCCGGCTTCCAGACGTCCCGACCTTCACGCGCTTTGTTGGGGCTTTGACGCGCGTTGAGCCAGAAAAACATCGAACAATGTCGAATGCAAAGCCGATCCTCCGCGGTTTGAGCTCATGCCACGCTTCCTCGCTGGCGAGACGCCCGGCGAGTCGGCGCGTCCCGAAGTCATCTTGCCGGTGGCGAGAACCTTTATGAAACATCGCAGTCGTTTTTCGCGCGCGACAACCCGGATGCGCGATGCCCCCGGGTTTGCAAGAGTCGCGCCACGCGGATTTGTCCATGCCGCATCGAGCCCATCCTTTGGCAGCGCCAGGACTTAGACCCATAGCGGGAGCTCGGGCTAAGGTCGGGGTGTAGTGAGGCGTGTCACAACGGTCGGCCGCGCAGGACTCCTGGCAAACACTACGAACGAAACGCCTTTTGCCCTCAAGGAGGGTCGACGACGGGCGCTCGACGCCGTCGCGACGCCACAATGTGTCAGCGGGTGATTACAGGTGAAAGAATAGGAACTTTGATTCACGGTCATTAAACACCCTGTGGCCATGGGGCGGCACGAACGTGGAAAAGGCGAGCTTGGGAGGCGAAAATTAGTCATCACGGGTTCCGGTTGTCGGAGAGCGGCGCCGCAAGAGCACGTAGAAGGTCATCGAGGCGTACGGGTATCGCGGGGATGACCAGGGCGTGTTGTGAGTCGGGTGGCTAGGTCACGTGACGAGGCGGAGCTCGGTCGCGGTTGGCTTTGTTTCCGAGATGTTGGAGAATTTTTCGGATGACCCGTGGTTCGGTGATGAAAGAGACGACGCGCAAAGCGCCACCGAAATGTGGAGCTCCACATTTCGGAGGGATCCTCGGCGTGATCTTCTTCATCACCGAAAGGTACATCAGGAAGTCGTGATCCATCGACCGCGTCTGGGACGTGGGGAGCCAGCCGAGTTGACGGAGAAGACGAGTACGACGAGCATCAACGCCAACCAGAAGCCGGGAACCGCGTAGATGATGAGCGAGCGGAGTGTAACGGCCGTGTCCAGCAGAGACGCCGACCGATACACGCGAGCCTGCATGTGGTAGCATATGACTTGCCTAGAATCTTGCATCTGAATTCATCGATGACGACGACAGGGGCAATCGAGTAGGCTCGTCTTGACCGAAGGCTCAGTGGCGGGATGAGTGGCCCGCGGCACACCCCCGGCGGCGGAGGCAGACCACTCTCACACTGGAGAAGAGACCCAGGCCCTTCCGCGGAGCTCGCGCAACGGGTAGCGAATCGGATCTTCGGCACGTTCTGCATCCTCATCGGCGCCTTCCTGCTCAGCGGTTTCTGGCAGCTCGGCCCCGAGCTCTGGAAGGCGCAGAAAGAGTTCGAGGAGATCAGCGGCGTTCGCGAGGGGCGTATCGAGCGATCGTGGTGGTGGATCGACTTCTGCCCGGAGCTTGTCGGGGACGCGGGATTCGCTCGGGGTGCGGCCACCTACTGGGGGCCGATAACCGCACCGGAGTTCTGCGTCCGTGTTCGCTACTACCACCCGTCGTACGGAGATGCCTCGGCCGTCGCCTGCTGGCGCTTCGGCCGGGTGCGGAGCGAGTGGATGTTTTACGAGAACGCCTTACTCGCCTTGTATCCGGATGATGTCCCGGCGCCGTGGATCGACGACACCGGCAGCTCGCTGCTCGAGCTCCGTTATTCGGCGAGGGCGCACAGGTGGCTCTCCGAGCACGAGCCGGCGTCGTGGCATCTTCTCCCACAGACGGACGCCGGCCGGGAATCGGCCGCAGAGGGAAAAGTGATCGACGCCCTCTGGATCGCTGTGGACCAGCCGCTCGACCACATGCTCCGGGATTGGTCCCGGCCCGGCGGACGGATGGTGGTTGCCTACCATCCGGAGCGCCCGGGTTGGGCTCTGCCCGTGCCGATGCTGGTAACGGCGCTTGCACCACCCTCCGAACCATTCGCCCCCTATGCGTTGGGCGGATTCGGCCTCTTCCTCTGGTTCTTCGGGTGGGTGAGGTTCTTCGGTGGAAAAGCGCGGATTCTCGGATGGGTAGTCGCCCTTGGCACCCTGGCGACGCTGCCGCTCTGGGGCGGCCGCATCACCGACTTGATCGGCAAGGAGAGCCTCGTCGCCACCATGGCAATCATGCCCGAACCCCCAGCGCTCCTCTTCAAGGGCGCCGACGAATCCATCGAGGAGGGCGTCGTTCGTCGGCCCTGGTCGTTCAAGACCTCCTTCTACACGGACGTGCTTTCGGGGCTCGAGATCGTCCGCCCGCGGTACGCGACCTCGCCCGACGATGTGCTGCGGGCTCTCGCCGACAGTGTATCCCGGCAGGTGCTGGAGCTTGCGGAGGAGGAGCAGGTACGGCTGTTCGAGCGGCTTCGCGACCTCAATGAGCAGGACCGCACTGAAATCCGCTTCCTCTTCATAGACGTCGCCCGGCGTCTGTCTCTCGCTTCCGACGGCACCCCCGGAATGCCCGCGATCAGCTTCCTTCCGTCCCTCCCCATCCGTCCGGTCCTCTCTCACGTTCGCGCGTTCGAGACAAAACTCGGAATGTGGAAGGCGCTCGTCGGCCATCCGGACAACGGATTGGCGAACACTGCCCGCGCCGTCGTGGAGCAGTCGGAGGAGCGCTGATGGTCGGGGCATTGCGAGGATTCATGCCGGGTGGTGAGGTCCATGCCGAGCCCAGTACAATCGCCCCGCCGGGTCCTTTACGCGTCGGGTGAATCTCGAGTCCATCGGCATGCAGCGAGCAAGTGTCTGGCTTTGTTCGATTTTGGGAGTCTCCGCGCTCGCAGTAGGGCAAGACAAGCGGCCCATGACTCTGGTGGAACTGCTCGAGGTTCCTCGCCTCACCGATCCGCAGCCTTCTCCGGATGGTAGCGAGCTCCTTTTCGTCGTGGCCGAGGCAAACTGGAAACAGAACCGGCCTGTCGCTCATATTTGGCGGATCGGCCTGGATGGCGCCGGCCTGGTTCAGATGACGAACGGCGAGGATGGGGAGACGAGCCCTCGATGGTCGCCGCGCGGAGACCGGGTGGCGTTTGTGGCGAGGCGCGGCAGGGCGAGAAAGACCCAAATCCACATCGTGAGCAACCGAGGAGGTGAGGCCGCACCTCTTTCGAGTCATGAGACCTCGGTCTCGAATATCTCGTGGTCTCCCGACGGCCGTTATCTCTATTTCGTCGCAGCCGATCCGATGACGGAAGAAGCGCGGGCCCGAGACGAAGCTGGGGACGACATCTACTCTTTCGAGAACGTCTCGCAGAACCACCTTTGGCGGGTGGGCGTCACGGACAAAACCGAGGAGCAGGTCACCACCGGGGACGACTCGGTCCACGAGTACAGCTTTTCTCGAGACGGTCGGCACATCGTTGTTCTCCGAGCGCCAGGTCCGTTGCAGGAAGACTCGACCGCCGGTGAGCTCTACCATATGGACCTGGCGGGCGGCGGCGCCGTCCGACTCACCGGCCCGACGTTCCGGCAAGGCGGCGCCGAGCTCTCTCCGGACAATTCCTTGGTGCTCTATACCGCGATGCCGGGCTATTACAGCGACCGTCTCCGTCTCGTGTCCGTGGACGGTGGAGAGACGCGGACTCCGTTGCCGGATTTCCTCCATCAGGTCGTCGACGCGAGCTGGTCTCAAACCGGGCAATCGATCTATTTCTTGGCGAACATGGGTGTCCATACGCAGTTGTTCGAATTCGGTCGCCGCACCAAGGCATTGGAGCAGCTCACCGAAGGGAAGCACAACCTGAGGTTCTGGAAGTTTTCCCCGTCCGCCAATCTTCATATCTTCGCCATCGATGAGCCGACCAATCCCGGCGACGTCTGGGTCCTTCCCGCGTCCGACGGAGCCGAGCCTCGCCGCGTCACTCGAGTGTTCGACTACCTGGAGCGGGACTACCGGCTGCCTCGACAGGAGAAGGTTTCGTGGAAGGGTGCGGACGGCGTGAGCGTCGAGGGCATCCTCTTCTATCCGCTCGACTACGCGGACGGAACGAGATACCCGCTCATGGTACGGGACGGAGGGGTCATCTTTTCTTCGACCAAGTTCGGGTTTGGCTCTTGGAGCGGTTACGTTCACGTCTTGACCGCGAAGGGCTATGCAGTGCTCGAGACGAATCCGCGGGGCGTCGCCGGATACGGGGACGCGTTTCTCCGCGACATGGTGGGGCACTACTTCAAAAACGCGCATCTGGACGTACTCGCGGGCGTGGACGCAATGATTGAGCGAGGAATCGCGGATCCAAACCGTCTGGTCCGCATGGGCTGGAGCGCCGGCGGCACGATGACGAATAAGCTCATCACCATGACCGATCGCTTCAAGGCCGCTTCCTCCGGGGCGGGAATCACGAACTTCATGTCCTTATACGCGCAGAGTGACGTCCGCTATTACCGCACACCTTGGTTCGGCGGGACTCCCTGGCACGCGGACGCCCCAACGGATCTCTATTGGGAGCAGTCCCCCTTGAAGGACATCGCGAAAGCCAAAACCCCGACTCTGATCCTCGTCGGCGAGGAAGACGTCCGCGTGCCTGCGCCCCAATCGGTCGCGCTCTACCGTGCGCTCAAAGCGAACGGGGTTCCGACCCGTCTCTATGTGGCGCCTCGAGAGCCGCACGGGTGGCGGGAGCTGCGTCATCGGCTCTTCAAAATGAACGTCGAGCTGGATTGGTTCGAAAACTACGCGAACGGGCGAGACTATACGTGGGAGGAGGCTCCCGAGGCGGACGACGCAGAGCGAAGAAAAGCAGCTCTCCGCAACCAATCGGGGCTGGGCACCCGTTGAAACCGAAGCTGAAGGAGGATCGCCGTGACTCAGAACTCATGTTTGCGACTAGCGAGACACCTCTCGTGGCTGCTGGCCGTCACGCTTGCGGCCTGCACCCCGCCACGACTGGACGTCGTGGACGAAGGGGATTGGCCCGCTTTCGGTGGAGACCCGGGCGGACAGAAATACTCTTCTCTCACCCAGATCAACCGTGACAACGTCACCAATCTAGAAGTCGCTTGGACGTGGGAGACTGGGGAAAAACCAATTCCAAGGCCCCGACAACCCATTCCCGGGCAGGCGGTCCGGCCGGCGAGCTTTCAGGCGACACCCCTTGTCATCGACGACGTCATGTATCTCAGCACGCCCTATAACCGGGTCGTGGCTCTCGACGCGGATACCGGGGAAGAGATCTGGAGCTACGATCCGCGGGCTTACGAATGGGGTCAGGTGCCGAACGGGACAGGGTTCGTCCACCGCGGAGTGGCGGCATGGACAGGCTCTGACGAGCGGCGCATCTTTCTGAACAGCCGGTGGCGGTTGATCGCTCTCGATGCATCCACCGGCGAGCCAATTCCCAGCTTTGGGCATCGAGGCGAAATCGATCTCACCGAGCATTTGACGTGGCGCACCAACCGCCTCCATTACACACAAACTTCACCACCGGTCGTCTATAAAGATCTCGTAATCCTCGGCAACGGCGTATGGGACGGGTTCGTTTACCGCCGGGATCCTCCGGGAAACGTCCTCGCCTTTGATGTCCACACTGGAGAGCTAGCCTGGAGCTTTAATCTCATCCCGCAGGAGGGAGAGTTTGGCAACGAGACTTGGGAAGACGACTCGTGGCGCTATACGGGGCACAGCAACGTCTGGGCTCCGTTCACGCTGGACGAAACAAGGGGTCTTCTCTACCTCCCGGTGGGAACGCCGAGTAATGACTATTATGGTGCGCACCGCAAAGGGCACAACTTGTTTGCCGAGACCCTGCTTTGTTTAGACGCGAGTACGGGCGAGCGCGTCTGGCACTTTCAGGCGGTGCATCACGGGCTATGGGATTATGACCTCGGGTCGCCACCGACCCTCCTCACGATCGAAGTAGACGGGCGGAGCGTCGACGCCGTGGCGGCTCCTTCGAAGATGGGGTTTGTCTATGTCTTCGATCGTGTCACTGGAGAGCCGGTATGGCCGATCGAGGAGCGTCCGGTTTTGCAAAGCGATGTGCCGGGAGAGCAAACGGCTCCGACGCAGCCATTTCCCACGAAACCTCTTGCTTTCGCGAGACAAGGTTTTACCGAGGACGAGCTCATCGATTTCACGCCGGAGCTCGAGGCCGAAGCGCGGGAGCTCATCGCGAACTACCATCACGGTCCCATGTATCTTCCCCCGTCGCTGGAGGGCACGATCATCATGCCCGGAATCGTAGGTGGGGCGAACTGGGGCGGCGCGTCGGCAGACCCGGAAACGGGCATCCTCTACGTGAAAGCTTCCAACATGCCTAGCCTTCTCGTGATCGGAGAGCCGAACCCGGCCCGGACGGAAGGCGACTACGACGTCGATCGGAGTCGACGAAGCCTCCACTTCCAAAACGGCTTGCCGATTCACAAACCGCCCTACGGAACATTGACCGCGATCGACCTCGACACGGGGGACCACGTCTGGCAAGTGCCGGTGGGCGACATGCCGAGCGTGCGCAACCATCCCGCGCTCTCGGGAGTCGACCTTCCTGAGCGACTCGGAGTCGTGGGGGCGCCGGGCCCCATCGTGACCGGCGGAGGTCTGGTTTTCCTGACCGGCGGTGGTACGACGCTCTATGCGTTCGACAAGCAGAGCGGTGAAGAGCTCTGGGCCGGTGACTTGGAGCAGCGCGGCAACGCCAACCCCATGACCTACCTTGGCCGATCGGGAAGGCAATACGTCGTCATCGCCAACGGCTCCGGCGTCGGCGCCAAGCTTACCGCCTTCGCTCTGCCGCGCCGCGGAGCTAGCGGGGTAAGCCCGAGTGGACCACAGCAGTAGCGACTCGCCCTTGCTCGTCGGGGAGATCCAAACGAAGCATCATCGAATTTGGGCACCGGCCGTACTTCCCGTCCTTTTCGTAGTGCCGCTACTTTCGTGCGAGAACGAAGGCGCTTCGGACGCGCAACGGGCGGCGCTCGAGAGGGTCGCGGCACGCCCGGACTGGCTCCTTCCGAGCGACGACTGCCCGGCAGATGTCGTCCCCGAGCGAGACGACGCTAGAGTTGTTGCTGACCTGTGCCTCCCTCGACTCCTGAACTGTCTGAGCGGTTGCGAGGATGGGGATGACGCCTTGTGCCAGTCCGCCGCTCTCGCCGTTCAGGATCTGGGCGATCCTGACGGCGCCGAAGCGCTTTTCTTGCGTGCCTGCCGGCTCGGTAATATGTCCGGCTGTACGAATCGTGCTGCCGGGATATTGACCTATGGCTCGGGAGAAGAAGAGGAGCTTCGCTGCGCGACGCGTACTTTCGAGAAGACTTGTGAGGCGGGTGATCCGTGGGGCTGCACCATGCTCGGTCTTCACCTCATTCGCGGGATTGGTATCGATCCGGACTACGAACGCGCACAGAACGTTTTGCGTCTAGCCTGAAGTTCCTGTCCCCTGGAAGGCTGTTTCCGGCTTTGTTTCAACAAGTTAGGTAGAGGGAAGGGTGCTCTGTTCTGGCTACAACGTGATTGTTTTGAGGAGGTCGAAGGCCCTTTGCTGCTTTGGATTTGGGGCCGTGGTCATGTCGAAGGTCGCAGTGGTGGAGCCAAGGCCTTTTCGGCGACATGAGTTTCGTACGATAGAGGCAAGGTGGCGGAGCAGAGTTCTGAAACTGTAAGCGGGGCTTCCGTCCTCCAGCTTTTTGGAGCGCACTTTTCGAAGAGCGGCCTGCGAACGCTTGGCCGGTGCCACAGGGTCGCGGCTTGCCTTGGCATTCTGATCTTCGTCAGAAAAAAGCACTGGTCGCCACGCCTCAAGCATGTGCCATTCAACGTAGTAGGCCAGCATACACAAGAAGATGTGTGCCCGGACTCGGTTTTCGAGACGGTGGCGAATAGGCCGCACCTTGAGGTCCATGGTCTTGAATGAACGAAACGCACGCTCGACTTGGGTGAGCAACTTATAGCTGCGGACGGTATCCTCAGTGTTCATCTGCTGTGCACTGAGACTGGTGCGAATCACATAGATGCCGTCCAGTGCGGCTTCTGCCTCGACCTTCTTTTTGTCGATTTCGAAGGAGAAGGCATCGTCACGAATATCTAGTTTGAAGTGTTTTCCGACTTTGTACTTGTTGAGAACTTTGCCTACCCGCACCCCTATAGTGGCTTTTCCATGGAGCTGACCGTGCTCGATTCGCTGACGCAGTTGCTCCATTCGCCTGGCGATAGTCTTCATATGCTGTTTCCACCGGGCGAGTTGCTTGTCAGCTAACACACTATTGTCTTTAGCAATGTGCGCAGCATCGACAGCCATCGTCATCTCGTCGACCTTGAAGTCGAAGCCGTCGTCACGGGTCTCGAACTTGTAGTACTTGCCCACCTTGTATTCAGCAAGGAGTTTTTGCACTCGGGCATTGATGTCTTCCCTACCGTGCAAGCGGCCGCGTTCGACCATCCGGCAAATCCTTTTCAGTTCTTTGCTGGTCGCTTCGAGCAATTCCTGACGCTTTAGGGCTCGGCGCTTCGCCAGTTCGTGGTTGCGACAGGCCACGAGACGCTCGTTGGGAAAATCCGAGTGTGTCAACTCAAACAAGTTGCGCTCGTCAAACAGCCCCATCTGCAGCGCCCCTTCGTTGAGGAGTTTGCGAATCGGCGCGGGTCGCAGGGCTGTAATCCAATCAATGCCCTCGAAGTCCTGTAAAGCGTCAACCTGTCTTTGGGTGATCATTCCGCGGTCGCCGACCATCACAAACCGCTTGATGCCGAACTGCTCTTGCACCTTTACTACTTGAGGTAGAAACGTTTTCGGATCGCCGGTGTTGCCCTCGAACACCGATACCGAGACAGGGACGCCCCTTTGGTTGGTCAAAAGGCCGTAGTTGATCTGGAGTTTGTTTTTCTTACCGTCGCGGTTGTATCCGAGGCGGGCCAGGGGGCACTTTTCTCCCTCGAAGTAGCTTGAGCTCAAATCGTACAAACCAAGTCCACCGTTTTCGAGGTGACGCGCCGCCAGTTTTTTCTCAATAACCCTTTGGCGCTCGAACACCCAGTCCATAGCGGCATATAGGTCGTCCTCGTCGGCATCACTCACACCGAGGATTTCGGGCAACGTTGTGCTGTGCCACCACTGGCTCGTTGCCAACCTCGACTGGGCTTCGAGTATGCGGGCGGCCACCATAGCCACCACCAGGTCACGTTGGCGTGAGCGTCGGGATGCGACGAGTTTGTCGAACTCAAGGCGTTTCATCGCGCTCAACACGGCCTCGACGCCACCGTGGAGTCGCGACCCGTCGGGCACAACCTCGAAGACGTCCTCGACCGCGACGAGTTTTTCTCCCTTGAGAACCCGTCGAATGGAGTCGACCTGCTCGCTTGGCAGTTTGGACAGGTTGGCAATTGTGCGCTTGCGCGGTTTCTTGCTTTTGGCGTCGCGAAAGGACTCACGGAGCAAAACGGCGGGTTTGGAGTTGCGGTTGGGCACAATGTCGATGTGCATGGTTACTATATACTCTATTAAAGATTATGTTACAAGAGTTATATGCGTTATTACATGCCTACAAAATGCAGGCGGAGTTTGTATCTTTATCGTTGTAACTCCTTGCAACTAAGGGTGCTTCACCGAAGAAAGAGAGGTTTTACCGAGGGGAACTTCAGTCTAGCCTGCGAAGTCGACGAGACCGATCCTGCTTGCGCTGCGGCACGAGAGACCGCCAGCAGATCCCGACCAAGGATCCAAACTAAGAAAGGGAATGGACCATGCCAGAGAACCAATCGTTCGTAAAACCGATTGGCTCGAACCAATTTTGGAGGACTGGTAGGGTCGAGGGCTGGCGCGGTAGATGTAGGTAAGGGGAGTAGCTGTTACCGGCGGCTTTCGCCACGTGCCGGTGCCTCAGTCTTTACCATGTCCCCGTTTCCAGCCCCCTCCACCTCGCACGCAACATGCAGATTTCCCGCAAAACGCGCCCCTGCACACTTCATGTCAAGGGTTATGTAGCCTAGCCGGTTGGGCCACTGTCCGCGAGGGCACGAGATAACGGACCCGATAGTCATTAAACAGGCCGAGAGTTTCGTACAACCATCGCTGACTCCATCGCTTCCAACCAAATCCGTAATTGTTTACCGCTCTGGGTTGACCAAGGGGACGGGGGTGTTGTCGGGAGCACGAAGGATTGACGTGACGATGTCGATCACGCGGATCCCTTTGTGACGGCAGCTCTGGAGGACGCTCATGAGGATCGACTGGGCCTGTGCCCCTTTTGCGGTACGGTTGCCGCCTCCGCAGGTCTTGCGGTTGACCACGGCGATGCGAATGTCTTGTTCGGCGGGATAGTTGGTGGCCTCGACGTCCGCACGGTTGAGGAACACAAAGAGGTTGTCCCGATAGCGTCGCAGATGTTTCGCGAATCGCTGGTTGGCAGGATTGGTGAATCGGCCGTGCAGCAGGCGGTTCATCTTCGCCTGGAGGAGTCCCTTGGCAACGCGCAGGCCATGCGGGCTGATCTCGCCAGCATCGCGCCGATCGCGCAAGGCGAGGGCGTGCCGGAGGATGGCCTTGACCAAGCGTGGGAAGCGCACCGCCCCGCGCGTGGCCGTCTCCAGTAGCTCGTGGCAACGGTGCAGCAGATGGTTGTAGCAGGTCTGTAGCGTCGCTTCCTTGAAGCAACGGTAGGGGCCCAGCCGTCTACCCCGAGGGTGCCCGCGTAGTTTTTCCCCAGCACCGAGGCGGCCTGCTCGAAACCACGGCCCGGAAGGATCTCGTAGACGGTCTCGCGCAGGTTCGTGAAGACCCACAGCCAGACCCGACGACCTCCCTGCTTCCAGCCCGTCTCATCGGCGTAGACGACGGGGCTGGCCCGCAGCGCCTCCACCAAGGCATCTCGGGTGGGCTTGGCACGCCGGGCAAGACGCTGCATGGCACGACACAATGTGGAGCGCGCCACGGGGAAACCCAGCATCTGCTCGAATCCCAGGCGGATCTTGTCGTACGACACCCCGCAGATCATCTTCTGGAACGCGGCGAAGGCGAGCAGCCTGGGCCCGAAATGCACCGTGCCCACCTCGAACGCCTTCGAAATCAGCAGCGGATGCTGGCCACGGACACGCCGACCACACTCCTGGCAGTGGCCATGACCCACTACGAACTTCCAGGTCTCGGGTTGGATGGGCGGAATGTCGACCTGGTACAGATCGATGCTCCCTTCCGCTCCTACCTTACCTCCGCACGGGCACTGCTCCGGGCACGGAGCCTCGAAGGTCTTGTCGGGAACTGGGTCGCTCGGACGGCCTGCCGCCCGTACTTAGACCCCGGCTTGCGTCCGGGCTTCTTCGGGTCCCGTTTCGGCTTGTCCTTGGAGAAGGGTGCGGCTTGGCGCTTGCCAGCGCGCCGTGATTCCTCGAGCACGCTCTCGAGCTTGGCAATCCGGGCGTCCCGTTCCTTCAACTGACTCTTGAGATCCGCGTTCTCCATGTTCAGTCTACCCAGCTCGCCCTCAAGCCGTTCAACCCGTTCGCCCAGTTCGCGAACCGACTGCCTCCAGGACCTGAACGTGCACTGTAGGATAGCCGGGGCGGCCGCTTTTGTCCAGCCCCTACCCCAGCGTCAGCGGTAAACAGATACCCAAATCCTTGGCGCTTTCGGGCGCGCGCCAGGTGTCTTCGAATCTTCTTTGCTACCCAGTCTTGAATAAACGAGAAGCACCGGCTCGAGTGTCCGACGGCGAAGTAATTCACCCAGCCGCGTAGGATGGGATTGATCTTTTCGATCAACAATCCAATAGGCTGGGAGCGGTAGCGTCGGAACAAGGTCTTGAGCTTGCGCAACAGAGCCGTGCGTTTCTTCATCAGTGGCATACGCAACGGCATCCACCGTCCTGCACGACTCCGCACTCGGCGAAACTCAAAGCCAAGATATCCGAAGCTCTCTCCTTTCGTCAGGTCCACTCGACGGCTCTTCTCGTCATTAACCTCCACTTGCAGCTTGGCCAATTCCTCGCGAAGTCGTCTCTCTACCGCTTTCAGAAGCCACTGATGTCGCGGATGAGAGTCCACCAAGATTACCAGGTCGTCGGCGAACCGAGCGTACTCGACTGCCGTCCAGCGACCATTGCGCGTGACTTCCTTGGCCCGCTCAAGCATCTTGTCCACCTCAGTGAGGTACAGATTGCTGAGCAGCGGAGAAATCACGCCACCTTTGGGAACCCCCAGCTTTCCGGAGGCTTTCAAGATCATCTTGACACTGAGCCCGCATCCATACGTCGGATTCTCGCGCAACAGAACAACAACCCCTCGCGACAAAGAGCTCCTCCAAACCCGACGCTCAACCTCCATTGACGCCTACCCGTTAAACACACGCTCTTGGTGTGTCTTGAACCTCGTCAACAGGCTTCGATGCCCGCGTACAGGCACCGCGGCGATCCTTTTGTCTCTTGCGACCCGTCCGGATGAATTCTAAATGCCTACCTCGAGACCAAAATCATGCTCAATCTGAACCAGACGACTGGCCCTCACGGATAGAAATGGCTACCTGTTGTAAGCCTGAGACGGCGTCTCACAATCTGCGGTCGAGCTCATCGAGGACTGTTCCGCGTCAGCCTCGATGAAATCCCCCTCATCTGCCTCTTTGAGAGCCTGGTTGAGCTTCGCCTCTTCCTCAGGGCTCTGCGGGATCTCATTGTCGGACTCCGGGAGAAATACCGTGACCGTAGAGCCTTCGTCGAGCCGTTCGTCCTCGACGACGACCTTTCCCTCGACGACTCTTCCTGTGGCAACGCGCATCCTTCATTTACCTCGCTTTTCGAAGCAAGAGCGAGGAGTAAGAGCCGCGCTGCTCAGACAGACTTTATAGACAATTGGGAGCAGGTTATCGACGAGCCCGCATTCTGCCGGCATTCCGGACAGAAGGGCCGGCGTGAAGAGTTGCAACGATGGCAACTCGCCGCTTAATTCGCCGCGCTGCGGACCTGCTGCGCTGCGCTCTCTTGCGTTGCTATCAGCGATTGGGCTCCTTCGGCTGCGGCACGCCGTCGCCCGCTCTCGGAGCGACCGGCGCGGGGGCCCCCAACTCCATCAGAAAAGCGACCGTCTCGGGCCGCTGGATCGGAAGGCCGCCCGCGACAACGATACCGTTCGGCATGTCCGTCACGTGCCAACCTTTCTTCGACTTTGCGTGAAGCTCAGCATCCTTCTCCACCAGAAACTGAATCAGTTCGTGATCGCCCGCCCAGGCCGCGCCGTGAAGAGCCGTCAGATCGTCATCATCGCGCGCGTTCAGGTCGAGACCGAGCTCCATACAAAATTCGACGGCGGCCACGCGCGCATGGGGCACGCGTGCGGTCTGGGCAAACTCCCCGGGAACCCATCCAACGCCCGCGGCGGCCATCAGGGATGTGACGCCTCCATCTGTCGCGATCGCGGGGTTCGCCCCGTGGGCGACGAGGAGCTTCATCGCCTCGACGTCGTCAGCCATGGCCGCCCGCCAGAAGGCCGTCGAGCCTTCCGTTCGGACCCAGGACCGATCGTGAGAGGAGGGCCGATAATAGAGCTTTCTCGTCAACCTCGCGTTGGGGTTCGCGCCGGCTCGGAGAAGCGCTTCCATCAACTCGAGGTAACCGACTTTCTGGTGGGTCGTAATCGGCGCCGGTGCCCAGGAGAGCGGGGCGTAAGCGGCACGAGCCCGTCGCTGTTCGCGGCATTCGGGTTCGCGCCGTGCTCGAGCAGGTACTTCGCGACATCGAAGTTGGCGTTGGCCGCGGCAATGATGATAGGGCTACTGAAATCTCCCGGACTCACTCGATTGACATCGGCGCCCGCTTCGACCAACGCGCGCACGGCATCCATCTGGCCGTCGCGCGCCGCAAACAAGAGCGCCGTCATCCCACCCGTCACCGTCGCCTTGGGCCTCTTGGTAAAGTCGACCGGGCGCAGGTCCGCCTTCGGATCGGGAGGTGGATCGGGAAGGATCGCGCCGGTCTCGTCGTAACGCGGCCGTGTCCGCAAATCTTCCACATCCGAAGCGACTTCGAGATCGGCGCGGAGCTCGACGAGCACCTGGATCGCTTCGGAACGGTTTGCGGCAGCCGCAAACATCAGCGCCGTCTGACCGTAGGCGCGCTCCCTCGCGTTCACGTCGGCGCCGTTTTCCGCGAGCAACTGGACGCTTTTCGTGCCACCCGAGGCGGCCGCCCGCATGAGAGAAGTCTGCCCGTTCACGGTACTGGCCGCGTTCGGATCGGCCCCGGCCGAAAGCAGCAGGCTTATCATCGGAAGTCGGCCATGCGTGCAGGCCAGAAACAGCGGGGTGAGATCGCCGAGACGCGTCTTGGATTCCACGTCCGCGCCGGCTTCGATCAAGAGCCGCGCCATCTTCAGGTCGTCCTTGACCGCCGCCCAGTGGAGCGCGGACATGCCGTCACCTTGGACGCCATTCACGTCGACATCCTGCTGCAACAGGGAACGGACGGCTTCCATGTTGGCTTCCATCGCCGCATCCGCCAGCCGGACATCCGGACTTTCAGCGGACAGCGTTAGCGCGAGAGAGAGCAGCGCGACCACGAGTACACCTATTACACCGATGATGCGTTGACCGGACATTCTGGTGCCTCTCCTTCAGAGCGAAAGTGTTCCCGTGCTGTCGCCAATGCTATCCCTATCGACGCCGAGCTTGTGCAGCACGGTCAATAGCGCGTTCGCCATCGGCGTACCTTCGGGAGCTCTCAGATGGCGATTGCCCTCGAGCTGCCCGTTCGCGTGTCCGAAAAGCAACAGGGGGCACCGCTTGTGCTCATGGATCTGCCCGTTACCCATGGGGCTTCCATACACCACCAGCGAGTGATCTAACAGGCTTCCATCTCCATCGGGCGTGTCTTTCATTCGGTCGAGGAGGTACGCAACCAGGCTGACATGGTACCGGTTGACGCGGGCGAACTCCTCGATCTCTTCCGGGCGGTCACCGTGGTGCGAGCCCGAGTGGAACGGAGTCTTGACACCACTCTCGGGATAGACTCGCGGGCTGACGTCTCGGGCCATCATCAACGCCGAGACCCGCGTGACCTCCGCCTGGAAACCCAACACCGTCAGGTCGCACATCAGCTTGAAATGTTCGTCGAACGAATCGGGCACGCCAATGGGCGCCGTGGGCAATTCACGCGGCTCACCGGCGACGTTCTGTTTCTCGACCATCTGGATGCGGCGCTCGATCTCTCGAACGTTGTCCAGATAGTTGCTCAACCGGTTCTGGTCGCTCGGGGGAAGGTCTTTCCGGAGTCGAGCCACCTTCTCGACAATAGCATCGAGAATGCTCCGGTCCTCCTGTCTGCGGAGGAGGCGCTCGCCATGCGAGCCGCCACCGCCGAACAGGCGCTCGAAGACCACACGGGGATCGATTTGCATCGGGAGCGGCTCGGTCGACGACGCCCAGCTGATCGAGTACTTGTACACACAGCTGTAGCCGAAACCGCAGGAGCCCACGAGCGAGCCGGTATCTTCGATACCTAGCTCGAGTGACGGCAGCGGCGTATCCTGGCCGAACTGCTGCGCGTAGATTTGATCGATCGACGTGTCGCACTCATAGTCGGCACCTTCGGTCATCTTTGGGTGCGCTCCCGTGAGAAACACGGCGGCCGAGCGGCTATGATCCCCGCCCACTTCTTCCGGCGTCTGAGGGTCCGCATTCGCACAGTCCGTGTCGCTCACGATCGTCAGGTGCTCGCGAAACGGCTCGAGCGGCTTCAAGCTCAGCGTGAGCTCGAAATCGGAACCGTCCTTCACCGGCGACCAGTAGTTCATCTTCCCGCCGTGCACACAACTACCGGCCGCACCGTGCGGAACCTCTATCGCAAAAAGTCGCGTCTTTGTCGCGGCCGCCGTCTTGCGCATCGGGGTCAGGGCGGGCACCATCGACTCCAGCAAGGGTAGCGCCATCGTCACCCCCATGCCGTGCAAAGCTGTACGCCTGGAAATGTGTTTCTTGGTGATGAACATTGCGATACTACCTCCTTGCGAACCCAGACTAAGGGTTGTCAACGGACACGCTTGCCTCCGTCCTTTTCATTTGAAACGGCACGCTCTCGACGATACCCAGCACGAACGCCGAGAAGCGGTTGTCGTTTTGCGCCGCCTCGCGAGCAATCGAACGGATGACGGGCATGTCGTAATATTCCAGCCCTCTGCCAAGAGCGTATGTCAGAAGCTTTTCCGTGAAGGTCCTCGAGAATGTATCGGACTGGGCGAGGAGCGCCCGCCGCAAACTCGCGGGACCGTCCACGAGCGTCCCGTCGACCAGTTGCCCCGAGGCGTCGATCTCGAAGCCGTTGTCGGAGACGCGCCACGCTCCGACGGCGTCGAAGTTCTCCAGGGAAAAGCCGATGGGGTCCATCATCTTGTGACAGCCCGCGCAGGTGGGATTCTTCCAGTGCTGTTCCAGACGCTCTCGGACCGATGCGAGCTTCTCGCCGTGCGCGTCCTCCTCGAGCTCGGGGACGTTTGCTGGAGGGGGAGGAGGATGCACACCCAGGATGTTCTCGAGCACCCACTTGCCTCGCATGACCGGGGAGGTTCTGTTGGACATCGACGTCAGCGTCAAGACGCTCCCATGACCGAGTAGCCCCTTGCGGTTTTCATCCCGAACCTGAACACGCATGAACTGGTTGCCTTGGACGTTCGGAATGCCGTAGTGCCTCGCAAGCCGTTCGTTGACGAACGTGTAGTCGGCATTCAGCAACTCGAGCACGTCGCGATCCTCGCGCACGATATTGTCGAACAGAAGCTCCGTCTCGCGCAACATGGCCTCACGCAGATTGACGTCGAAATCGAGGAAAATGTAATTGTCGGGCTGGACGTCCTTCAGGTTGCGCAGGAACAGCCACTGCCCCGCAAAGTTCGTCGCCAGCGCTTTCGAGCGAGGATCGGAAAGCATCCGCCGGACTTGCTGCTCGAGCACGCCCGGATCCCCGAGCTTTTCCTCGCTGGCGAGGTCCCGAAGCTCTTGATCGGCTGCGCCGCTCCAGAGGAAGTACGAGATGCGAGAAGCCAGCTCCAGCTCCGTTACGCGATAGTTCGTACCGGGCGTCGCTTCGGTCGGCTGCCGCTCGAAGCGGAAGACGAATTCAGGGTCCGCGAGGATCGCTTGTACGGCCATGCGGATGCCCGCTTCGAAGCCATCGCCCGCCCGAGCATCGTGATAGAGCCTGATGAGATAATCCAGGTCCTCTTCGGTCACCGGCCGTCGATAAGCCTGGCTTCCCAAAGAGGCAACGATGGTCTTGGCACAGGCAAGCTCCTCTCTCGCGGTTTCCGGCTTGCAGATGAATATCTTGCGACGGCTGGGTGTATCTCCCGGCCCTTCGATCTCGAAAGGCCCGCCGATGTTCAGTGTTTTCAGATGGGGCAGGCCGGTGAATCCCAGGATCGAGCCCGTGGTCAAGTCCGACAACGCATAGTCGAACGGCGTATGAAAATCCTGAACCGGTCCGGCGGCTCGCTGGATGAACGCCGCTGAAACCCGCTGGGGACCGGCCTGAACGCGGATCGGCGGCGTCCTGATGTCATCGGCCGGTTTCATGCTCGGGTTGATGTCGAGGAGAGCCACCCTTTCGCCGTTGATCGCGACCTCGATCTGCTCGCCCGGCGTCGTCTGGCCGAAAAGCGGGCCGGTGCTCAGGTGGTACAACTTGATCTTGAAGACATACTCGCCGTCGAGCGGGAAAAAATGCTTCACCGCGAGCCCGCCACGCATCCCGAACGGCGTGCCTTGCACATGCTCCATCTGAGAGAACCCCTGGGGGAGCTGGTAGGACTCTTCGATGGGACTCATCCCGGGGTCACCGACAGCCAGGCGGCTGATCTTGGAAGCCGTCCTCACATATCCTTCCAGTAGCGTGGCGGACATGTTCAAGACCTCCGCCATGTTGTCGAAACCGTGGGTCGCAGCGTCGGGCGGCAAATGTTCGGCAGGGTCGATCTCGAGAGCCAGCAGATCGCGGATCGAGTTGGCGTACTCCGCTCGATTGAGCCGGTGGATTGGCTTTGTTCCGGGATTTGGATGGGCAACCGCCGCTTCGTCGAGAGCCGTTTCGAGCGCCGAAACGAAGACATGGGTCTCGGCAGCATCCGGCCGCGGCATACCGGCAGGCGGCATCACACCCGCGCGGAGCTGGCGCACCACTTTCTCCCATTCCGCGGCGTTCTGGTCGATCCTCGCGAGGTCCAATTGCGTGAGCGTCAAACCTCCCGACTGCACCGCTTCGTCGTGGCAGAGAACGCAATATTGGTCGATAAACGCGCGGTAGGACGAGAGGGACGACGCCGAACGAGTACTCTGTCCGTAGACCGTCGCCCCCGACACGATCAGCGCGCCAATGGAAAGGATGACTCGCGAAATGAATCCGTTCCCGCGGCAAGGCGCGAAGTCGTCGGAGGGCGAGTTGGGGGCGCGGGACCCCGCCTGGAAGGTGAATCTAGCGCCCATCTGAAACCGTGCGCTCCAAACGCGCCTCCTTTCGGCGCATATAAACGCACCGAAGACGGACACTATTCGAACACGGGATCGCACCCCTGTCAAACACGTCGCTGACGAACTTTGACGAGCTCCGATGGCCGGCTCCCCGGAAGTCGTCGTTCGACGGTGTCGACGAGCGCGGCCTCATTTCATCTCTCCTACTTCCGCGATGCTGTATAGGTATCGCTCCCCGCGCAGGAACAACTCGTCGCCGGCGATAGCGGCCGAGGCGCTGAAGCGGTCCTCGAGAAAGTTGAGTGCCAACGCCTTGGGGTTGTCGTCGTGGGTAATCACCAGTGTCGCGCAATCGAGGTCGGTGATGTAGACGCGGTCTCCGGCGCCCACGGGCGAAGCATAGACGTTGCCCAAGCCGCCGAGCCGGAAGGGGCCTGGCCGCTCCTCGCCGGTCTTTTTATGCAAACGTCTCAGGATTCCCTGGTAGTGGTACACGACATACAACGCGTCTCCGTAAAGCAAGAGTGACGGTACGTAGGGAGTGCCTCGATGGCGGGTCCATGCGACCCGGTTCGCTCCGGTAACGTCGCCCGTCGAGCCCGCGAGGCGGATGGCCAGGAGGTTGCGCGTGTCGTAACTGCTGCCAGCGTAGACCATACCGTCTGCGGCCACCGGAGACCGCCCGAAAAACCGGGAATTCTAATTGTCGTCAGGCGGGAGTTTTAATTGTCGCTGATCAGGATCGATCTTACGACCCCGAGAGCAGCTCCTCGGGCGTTGCTGCAGCTAGCACTTGTGCCGGTACACCCACCCTAACTTAGCCCCATATCGCTCCCGAGGGAAGTTTTCGATATCGGATCTCGTCTCCTTTCCCTATGGAGACGCTGGGGGCCACACCTGCGCTCGTCCCACCAAGCGACGGGTGTCCGCCCAAGTATCGCCCGCGCAACCCGCGCGCGAGCCCTCTATTCCAACTCCTCGAGACCCACTACGAAACCGTCAAATCCGTGTGGGAAGAGCGTTTCGAGCACCAATACGGGTTCTGGCAGGGTCGCTGGGATCGCGCCGTCGCCGCCTACCTCGATTGTGGATTGTTCGAATCGGGCTTCGCCATCGTTCGGTGCCCGGTCTGTAAGGCCGAGTTCCACGTTGCTTTTTCCTGTCGTTGTCGCGGGCTTTGTCCTTCGTGCAGCGCGAAGCGCGCCGCCATCTTCTCCGAGATGCTCGAGCACCAGATCCTCGCAGACGTGCCCCACGCGCAATGGGTTTTCTCGATCCCAAAAATGTTGCGTCCCTACTTTCTATACCATCGAGAGCTTCTAGGAGATCTTGCGAGACTCGCCTACGAGACCGTCCGCGAGATGATGGCGGCAGCTTCTGATGAGCCCGACGCGCGGCCAGGAATGGTCGCCGTCATTCAGACATTTGGATCGTCTTTGAAATGGAATCCGTAATGTTGAGCTCAACATTACGGATTTAATGTGACGCGTTGCGTGATGTGAAGTAGTCCTTCCATTTTCTTTGGGAAGTCCTGTTGGCACATGTTTACAACAACGGGACGCCCTCTTTACTCCACATAATTTTTGGTGCATGAGAACCTTTTCACGGCCTCGCTGAGGCCGAAAGGGGGTTGTCATGGTCTTGGAAGATCTTTTCCGCCGCCCATCGACGCTGGCCCAGTTTCGCCTTGCGCCGCTGGGTCCGGTGATGGACGGGTTCTGCGAGTGGCTTCGGTGTCGAGATTTCTCGCGGCGTGCAATACGCCGTCGACTCCGGAGGGTATCTCATTTCAACCACTTTCTTCGACGCCGAGCAATCAAAGATTGTCAGGGAGTGGAGACAAGCCATGCAGAGCGGTTTATCAACGAACATCTGCCGCGCTGTCGCTGCGGAGACCCGTATCGGCGAAGACACGTCGGTACATCGAAGTCGATTCGCTACCTCATGGAGTATCTGTCGGAGCGCGGCCTTGTTCTCGTGACTTCACCGCCGTCTGCGCCGTACGAAAAACTTCTTCAGGAGTACCTGGACTACCTGAAGGGTAACCGCTACTTGGCGGATACGACGATCAAACAACATGCGAGGTATTTGACTCCGTTCCTCGAGGAGCTTGGTGTCGCTTCCGTCGAGTGTTTGTGCAAGCTGTCGCCGGAGCAGGTTCTGGCCCTGTTCACCAAGCACGCCCAAGATAGAGGAACGAGCTTACGACGATGCCTGCAAGGAGTTTTGCGTTTGTTCCTTCGCTTCTGTTTCCAGCAAGGGTACTTGCAGCGCGACCTGGCAGAGGTAGTCCCACCCATACGCAGCTACAAGCTGTCCGACGCTCCTCGCGGCATCTCGGAGGAGGATGCTCGGAAGACTCTTCAGTGCATCGACCGCACGACGCCTGGCGGTCTGCGTGACTTCGCCATCATTCAACTGTTGCACAGCTACGGGGTGCGCGGAGGCCAGGTGCGCGCCCTCAGACTTGATGACATCCACTGGAGAGACAACCGGATCCGTTTTCGGGCCCACAAGGGAGGAAAGGAAGTGATCGAACCCCTCACCGAGGAGGTAGGGGAAAGCTTGCTAGCGCACCTGCGTCACGGACGACCGCGCGCCCCCCACCCCGAAGTCTTCCTAACCGCCCTGCAACCGTTCAAGCCGCTGAGAAATCCAAGCACGGTAACGGTGATGGTTACGCAGCGCTTGCGGCGGGCAGGAGTGAGTAAGCCCAAGGGAGGCTCTCATGTCTTCCGGCATGGCTTCGCCACGAGGATGCTCCAACACGGGCAGTCCATAAAGACGATCGCCGACATGCTGGGCCACCGAAACATCAACACGACCTTCATCTATACCAAGGTCGATCTGGAAACGCTCAAGCAAGTTTCTCTGGACTGGCCGGAGGTGGGATGATGACAACTCCTGACTTTGTCAGCGTTCTCGCGGATCGGTTTTTCGTCTTTCGTCACAAGGGCCTCGCACTGCTCCGAGACCTCGACCTCATCTCCGAAGAGCGCATCGACTTGCTGCTTTCTTGGCGCCATTCGGGTTTCAACATTCATAATCACACGACGGTCTATCCCAACGACACCGAAGGACTCCATCGACTCGCTTGTTACTTGCACCGAGCGCCAGTGAACTCGTGTTGTTTTTTATATTGAATCGCGAAGATTTCTCATTCGTGATTCACCTCGACCGGCAACCACGTACGAGCAGAAGACGGGAGGCGCAGACGGGGTCAAGGGCGCGTAGCGAGCGAACCCTTGACGCCGTCGAGCACTCCCGTACCCTCATGGAGTGGTGGCCGTTCTTGATATTTCATCGCGGTGGATTACGGATTAAAGTGATAAACAACAACTTGTCACGCCTTCGCTATCATTCCGAATCCGGCCTCCTCATTTATGAGCCCAAAGCCGGACAGGAGGTCGACGACGGCGAGCCTATCGATCCACTAGAGTTTATAGCCCGCGTGCTCATTCACATCCCCGAACCCAACAAGCACCTGGTTCATTTCTATGGCGCCTATGCAAACCGCTCTCGCTCCTCCATGCCGCATGCTCGCGACTCCGAGCAAAACAAGGCAGAAGGGGAAGGGGAGGCAGAACCTGCCCCCGCAAAACGCGCGGTGCGCAAACGATGGGCGGAGCTTATTTATAAAATCTACCACGTCGACCCTTTGACCTGTCGATGCGGTGCCCAGATGAAAGTCGTGGCTTTCGTCACCGAGCCCGCATCCATCCGTCGCTTTCTGGCGAAAAAGAACAACAACCCGTCGCGACAAAGAGCTCCCCCCGAACCAACGCTCAACCGTAATTGACGCCCAGCCGCCAAGGACACGCTCTTGCTGTGTCTTGAACCTCGTCACACCCTTCAATAACTACTTACTGCCTCAGCCTCGACGCTCTTGTCTCGCGCAATGCGTCCCGATGAATTTCTAAACATCCACTTCGCTACCAAATTTGCCTCAATCTTGCCTATCGCGGACTCGCCCCCAGGATAGAAATGGCTAGCCGTCATTGTGAAGAGCGGGCCCTACTGCTTTACCCGCAACCCGCTCTACCTGTCGCTCGCAACGCTTTACTTCGGGATCGGCGTTTGGACGAACAGCCTTTGGATCATCCTGCTTCTCGTGCCCCTTCTCGTCGTAATGACCCGCGAGGTCATCGCGCGTGAAGAAGCCTATCTAGAGCGCGCCTTTGGAGACACCTATCTCGTCTACAGGTCCGAAGTCCGCCGCTGGCTTTGACCATCTTCCATTCGACCGAACGGAACGCCCAAAACGCCGAGGATCAGGGCTCGCTCTTCGTTTGAGCCGCTTTTCAGAGCTCGACGTACTTGTCCCGCACGTAGTCGTTCAGGAGATCGGAGTACTCTATGCATCACACCGACAGATTCTGACGGGCACGGGCAAACGCGTTATGCTCTCGGTCCTGGAAACGAACGATGATGCATGGTTATTCCCCGGTCCCCCTGGAGAACCGCTGCCGGCGCGACATTTCGGCGCGAGATAGGGAGCGGGGATACACTTATTTCAGGCAGGGGCGCGTTCGCCTCTCACATTTGCTCCCGACGGCCGCGCTGGCGGTGGTCGAAGGGACCGAGGACTACTTCGTTGCCGTGGAAGGCGAGGCGGCGGATCGCGGCATCCTCCAGGTTATGTGCTCTTGCCCTCGCTTCGAGGACGGAGACACGTGCAAGCACGTCTGGGCGACCGTGCTCACGATGGACGCGGAGGACGAGTCCTGGCGCATCCGGGGCGTTAACGACCTTCGCTTCGACATCGATACGCTGTTCGAGATGGACTTCTTCGACGAGCCCGGAGTGAGCGCCAAAATCCTGGCTTCCGTGGAGAGAGCGCCCGCGCCGCCGAGACCCAACTGGCAAGTCCAACTGAAGGAGGTCGATCGCCGCGTCAGCGATTTCCGTTCGCTCGGCGCCGCACCGCGAGACACCAAGAAACGCGAGATCATTTATCAGCTCGACATCGATGCCAGCCTGTCGCGGGCCGAGCTCACCGTCGCGTTCCTTCAGCACCAGCGGAAGAAGAACGGCCAGTGGGGCAAGATGAAGTATCTCGCCGTTGCGGCGCCGGACCTCGACTTATTCCCAGCCGGCGAAGACCGTGATTTGCTGCGGTTTCTCATTGCCACGGCGCCGCAGCAGAGCTGGAGGAGAGGCTACGGCGCGCCCTACAAGCAAGACTCCGCAACCCTTTCCGAGTCCGTCTATGAGTACGTCCTACCCCGCCTTTGCGCCACGGGTCGCTTCCGTTGGGTTCGCGCAGGCTCCAAGCCCGAGTTCGGCGCGACCCTCGCGTGGGACGACGGACCGCCCTGGACGCTGGCGCTCGAGGTCACCTGGGGGGCGGACAAGCGCGAGCTCCATATCACCGGATTTCTAGAGCGACCCGCCCACAAGCTACCGCTCAGCGAGCCGCTGTTGCTTCTGCGCTCCGGGCTGGTGGTGTTCACCGATCGCGTGGCCCGCTTCGAAATCGAACCGCACTTCCCCTGGGTGACGCTTCTGCGCCGTGAGAATACGGTCACGGTCCCGGCTCGAGACCAAGCCGAGCTCGTCGAGGCGCTGTGGTCGTCTTCCGAGCTTCCATCGCTCGCGCTCCCTCCTGATTTGGAGCTCGAGGAGATTCCCGTCACACCCGTGCCCTGGGTCCGTTTTCGAAGCGTGGGCCAAAGACTCGGCGCCGAGATATTTTTCGACTATGACGGAGAGCGGATCCCGACGACGCATGAGCGTCGCGGATGGGTCCGGGGCCGAACGGTCGTCGTTCGCGATCGCGCCTGGGAAGCGCGGAAGCTCGATGAGCTCTACGAGCTGGGACTGAGACCGTTCGACGACCCGTCCGCGGTGCACACTTTGCAATTGCCGCCAAAGCAGCTGCCAACAGTGACCGCGCACCTCCTCGAGAAGGGCTGGGCCGTGGAGGCCGAAGGTCTCCGCGTTCGGAGAGCGGGCGCGGCGAGCTTTTCGGTGACGAGCGGGATCGACTGGCTCGATCTCGAGGGCGGGCTCGATTTCGACGTTGAGATCGTCACCATTCCCGATGTCCTTCGGGCTCTCGAGCGCGGCGAGAGCTTCGTCCGGCTCAGCGACGGAAGTCATGGGATGCTGCCGGAAGAGTGGCTCGCGCGTTCGGGGGCGCTCGCGGAGCTCAGCCCCAAGCGCGAGGGTACCGCGCTCCGTTTCAGCATGTCTCAAGCACTCTTGCTCGACGCGCTCTTGCAGGAAGATGAAAACGTCCAGGTCGACCGCGCCTTCGAGAAGTTGCGCGAGCGACTGCGCTCCTTCACCGGCATCGAGCCCGCGCCCGAGCCACGGGGTTTTCGAGGCACGCTGCGCCCCTACCAGCGTGAGGGCCTCGCGTGGCTCTCGTTTCTTTCCGAGTTTGGTTTCGGCGGCTGCCTCGCGGACGACATGGGCCTCGGCAAAACGATTCAGGTCCTCGCCCTTCTGCAGCTTCGTAAGCTTCGCCGCCGCGGCAAGAGGAAATCGTCTCTGCTCATTGTGCCCCGAAGCCTCGTGCACAACTGGATCGAGGAGGCGGCACGGTTCGTCCCGCGTCTCTCAGTGCTCGACTATAGTGGCGCGCAGCGGGCCAAGCGAGCCGGCAACCTGTCCGAGGCGGATGCCGTCGTCACGACCTACGGCGTCCTGCGACGTGACATATTGAGCCTGAAGGAGACCGATTTCGACTACGTGATTCTCGACGAAGCCCAGGCCGTCAAGAACGAGCGCTCGCAATCCGCAAAATGTTGCCGGCTGTTGCGATCCGATCACCGTCTCGCGCTCTCGGGCACGCCGGTGGAGAACCATCTGGGCGAGCTCTTTTCGATTTTCCAATTTCTCAACCCCGGCATGCTGGGAAGGCTCGGCCGGAACGGGCGCCAATCGCGCGGGAGCTCGCCTCTGATCGAGGCCGCCAGCATCGCTCCGGCGCTGCGCCCGTTCATCCTCCGGCGCACGAAGGAGCAAGTGCTTCCGGATCTCCCGGCCAAGAGCGAGCAGACGGTCTATTGCGTACTCGAGCGCCCCCAGCGCAAACTCTACGAAGAGCTCCGACGCCACTATCAAGCTTCGCTCTCGAAGCACATCGAGAAGGTGGGACTCGCACGTTCTAAAATCCAGGTTCTCGAAGCCCTCCTGCGCCTGCGCCAGGCCGCGTGCCATCCAGGGCTCCTGGATCCCGACCGCAGTGAGGAGAAAGCCGCCAAGCTCGAAGTGTTGCTCGAGCAGATCGCCCAGGTCGTGGAGGAAGGGCACAAAGCCCTCGTGTTCTCCCAGTTCACCCGGTTTCTGGCCATCGTGCGACGGCGACTCGACCAGAAGAAGATTGTCTACGAGTACCTCGACGGTCGCACGCGAAACCGCAAAGCGCGTGTGGATCGTTTCCAGACCGACCCCGACTGCCCGCTCTTCTTGGTGAGCCTCAAGGCGGGAGGCCTCGGGCTCAATCTCACCGCCGCTGACTATGTGTTCCTACTCGACCCGTGGTGGAACCCCGCGACGGAGAGCCAGGCGATCGACCGAACGCATCGTATCGGCCAGACACGACCCGTGTTCGCCTATCGCCTGATCGCCGAGGACACCGTCGAGGAAAAAATCCTCCTCTTACAAGATAAAAAGCGCGCGCTCGCGGATGCCATCATCTCGGAGAACCACAGCCTGGTGCGCAACCTCACGGCCTCCGATCTGAAGATGCTCCTGAGCTGAGCGAGAGTCGTATTGGAGATGAGCATCCAACCGAAAGTCGCAGTCGTGACCGGAGCGGGGACGGGCATCGGCCGCGCGGTCTCGTTAGCTCTGCTCGAAGATGGCTATCGCGTCGTTCTCGCGGGACGACGCCAGAAATTGCTCGAACACGTGGCCGCCAGTGTACCGTCCGCCGCCAAGGGTCGGACTCTGGGCGTGCCGACCGACGTCCGGGATCCGCAATCGGTCCGAGCGCTGTTCGCGAAGACCGAGGAAGCTTTCGGGAGACTCGACCTTCTCTTCAACAACGCGGGCATCGGTGCTCCGGCGGTCCCGCTCGAGGAACTCGACGACGAGCAGTGGGTTTCCGTTGTAGAAACGAATCTAAACGGATTCTTCTGGTGCACGCGGGAAGCCTTCAAGATCATGAAGCGGCAAGAACCGCGCGGAGGCCGCATCATCAATAACGGCTCCATCTCGGCCCAAGCGCCCCGCCCGCACTCGGCGCCCTATACCGCGACCAAGCACGCCATCACCGGATTGACGAAGTCGACGGCGCTCGACGGCCGCAGATACGACATCGCCTGCGGTCAGATCGATATCGGAAACGCCGCCACCGAGCTTACGCAGAGGATGGAGAGCGGCGTGCCGCAGGCCGACGGGTCGATCGCGGCAGAGCCGAGGATGGACGTCGTGAACGTGGCCAACGCCGTGCGTTACATGGCGAGCTTGCCGCTCGACGCCAACGTTTCGTTCATGACGGTGATGGCGACGAAGATGCCCCTCGTCGGTCGCGGCTAGGCGGCGAGCTTCCGAATCGCTAGAACCAGTGCGTCCAAGTCACTCAGGCGCGTGAACAAGTTCGGCGACACGCGCACGCCTTGGTCGACGGCGACCGTTATTGGCGTATCAGATCGGCCTGCGCCTGGAGTTCCGCCAATATGACGGACACGTCGATCCCGCTGACGAGCAAGTTATTCTGCTCGAACAGATCCGCCTCTAGATCGTAGAGTTCTTGTTCACTGGACAGTCTTTGAATCAACTTGTATTGGTCATTTCTGATGGCCCAGTCGTCTCGGACAACTTGACCCCTCTCAAACGTGGCCTCCGTGTAGGCGTATTTTCGAGGACCTATCGTCACGCTGGAAAGAAGCTCTGCAAAGCTCTTACTATCATTGTGTTCCTGTGTGCCGGTTCCTGCCAGAGCAGCAATTGTCGCGAAAAGATCCACGCTGGATACCAAAGCGCTTTCACGCTCACCAGTACGCGTCACGCCCCGACCCGAGACGATTAGCGGTACGGCAACACCGCCCTCATACACCGTCCCTTTGCCATGGCTCGGCTCATGGCCCTGAAGAACCGCCCTCGGCGTGCCATTGTCGCCAATGTAGATGATGACGGTATTGGCCCTGGTCTCGGCAGAGAAGGAAGCGAGCAACCGCCCGATCTCCCGGTCCATCGATTCGATCATCGCCAGATAGTAAAGCAGGGGATCGGCATCGATATCGGCCTGATCAGTAGAGAGCGAATCTCTATCGTGTAGTTCGAGTGGCGGCACGTGAAACGGGGTGTGCGGTGCGTTAAATGCCAGCCACGCGAACCAGGGTTCCTGCTGACGCGCTATCCATTCGATGGTTAGATCAACGAAGGCAGTCGTCGTGTAGTCCTGGCTCTCTGAGCGTTGACCATTCTCGACCAAAATCCAGTCGGAATAGTCGGACGTCCCACCCTGCAAGAGACCCCCGTAGTACTCGATTCCCATTAGATTGGGATTGTCGATGCCTCCGTTAGTGGACTCCGCTGGATCACGTGCCGACAGATGCCATTTACCGACGACGGCGTGGCTGTACGTATTAGGCACGTTCTTATCAATAAATGATTGAAGCGAAATTTCTGCCAGAGAGATCTCATCCCGCGGCCCTAGGACGCCGGCCCGGAATCCGTATCGGCCCGTTAGAATGGTTGCACGGGTCGGCGAGCACACAGGGTTCGCCCAGGCGTTGTCGAAAACCAGGCCGTTTGCGGCGAGGGAATCGAGCGTCGGTGTCCCCATTTTTTAGGGAATCACAAAGACTACTTGACGCGCGCGCATTCATGACATTCTCGGGCGGTGCGGAAGGCGAAATTAGCTTGGAACTCAGCATTCTTTACCGGAGACATCTTTGCCCTGGTCCGTTGGGCTTACAAAGACGGACTAACGATGAATCTTGAACTCGGTGCGCCAGAATTCGCTGCCATCCTTACGTTTTGCACATTGATGCTTATCTTGACAAATTTGAAATGGATAAACGGGCTGAGGCCCTGCGGTACAATTTTCTAGGTTGCATCCAGAGATTGTAAGGTGTCGAGACGAAGCGGCAAAACTAATAAATAGCAATCCCCTCCAGCCAGAAAGGTTTGCGTTAATCCTAGATTTACAGTACGAACTTGATCAATTGAAAATCCCAACACCCTTGATCGATGCAGGAAGAATGACAACTAGCCAGTTTGAAGCCTGGCCGAAAGACTGGTTTGTCTTTTTTCAAAAAATTGCACCACTCGCAAAGCATCGTGAGTTAAAGAAGGCACGGGCGTCTTGGAAAAAGTCGTGAAGCCCAAAACGCAGAACTTCAAAACGCAGGCATCCAATTCGATTAGGAGGAAACGATGAAGCCGATGTTAGACCCGAAGCGCGATCTAGTAGGCGCGACGCCCGAGACTCTGGCCCGCGCCCTTTTCCGTCCACTACGACCGCATCGAGCTAAGGCCGTTGTCCGCGATGAGATCCCGATAGAGGAGGTTGCGACCGACCATCCGAGCGACAGTGTCGCGCATTTGCGCAAGCGTTCCTGAGTCGCGCATGTTGTGTTTGCCGGCGAACTCGTCTACGTACCTCTGCAAATGCTTCGGAGAAAGCTTGTGAAACGTGCCTTTGTGCGCCCGCTTGAGCATCGACCAGAAGGACTCGATCCCGTTCGTGTGCGCCTGTCCTTTTACATACTCTGCAACGGAGTGGCGGACCGTCTCGTGGTTCGGCAGCCCAACATAGCCGCCGTGGTCGTCGGTGTACACCTTCGCTCCAACCTCGGCCCGCTCAGTAACGAATCTCTTGAGCGTATCGCCGTCCGTGCTCGTGACTACGGCGGCACTCACGCGGTTGGTCGCGCGGTCCTTCGCGCCCACGACGGCAGTTTTGCCGACCGGCCCGCGACCAGCGTTCAGCTTCTTGCGAGCGTGTTTGTTCTTCTCTTTGCCGCCGAAATAGGTTTCGTCGATTTCGACCGGGCCACCGAACGCTTTCCGGTTGGGATCACTCCACGCTTCACGAATGCGGTGCAGCATGAACCAAGCCGTCGGTTGGGAGACCCCGATATCCCGATGCAGCTTCATGCTCGAAACGCTCTTAAGGCTAGTGAGGCAAAGGTAGACCGTAATGGCCCACTTGCGAAGCGGTACATTCGACCTAGCTATCGGCGTTCCCGTGCGGACGGAGAAGTAACCTCGGCAGGTGGAGCACCAGTAGGGCATCGGCTTTGCGTTCGGGACTTCGCTGGTACTGAGGCTTCCGCACTTGCCGCAGCACCTCTCGCCGTTCCAGACGACGGCTTCAAACCATCGAGTGGCAGCTTCTTCGGTAGGGAACATGTCCATTAGCTCGATGACGGTGATCCCTTCTCTGTCTGCTCGACCAGGGGCTTTGTATGTCATGGCCCCAATATACCGGATCCATAAGCGTTTGTCAAGTAGTCTTTGTAATCCCCATTTTTTAGACCAGGGGTTAAGGTGGTAAAACAAGCCTGCTCAATGAAAAAAGGAGCAGAGAAAAGTGAAGAAAAATCGCACGAAGCACAGCCCTGTTTTCAAGGCGAAAGTTGCCTTGGCGGTACTACGCGAGCAGGAGACAGTGGCGGAACTCTCCCGGCGGCACAAGGTTCACGCGAACCAGATCTACAAGTGGAAGCGGCAGCTTTTGGAGAACGTCGCGCGTGCTTTCGAGACCGAAGAGGTGGGCGGAGGCGATGCCTCGATGCGCGAGGCCGAACTGCTCCAGAAAATCGGGGAGCTGACGATGGAGCGCGATTTTTTATCACACGAGCTCGGTCGATTGCGATGACGCCCCGGCGGGAGTTGGTCGAACCCAACGCCCCGCTGTCGATGCGCTGGCAGTGCGAGCTGCTTGGCGTGAATCGGTCGAGCCTGTACTACGAACCTGTCGAGCCGGATGGCGAGCAACTCGCATTGATGCGTCGGATGGACGAGCTACATCTGAAGCATCCATTTTTCGGCAGCCGCATGATGACGCAGATACTCAAAGCGGAGGGGTCGGCCGTCAACCGCAAGCGTGTGCAGCGTCTCATGCGGTTGATGGGGCTCGAGAGCACTGCGCCCAAGCCGAACACAAGCAAGCCAGCGCCGGAACACACGGTATACCCCTATCTACTGAGGAATCTGACGGTTTCTCGGATCAATCAGGTGTGGGCCGCCGACATCACATACATCCCGATGGCGCGAGGCTTCGTATACCTGGTGGCGGTCATCGATTGGTATTCGCGGCGGGTGCTCGCCTGGCGCTTCTCCAACACGTTGGAGACGACCTTCTGCGTGGAGGCCGTGAACGAAGCTGTGGCACGCTACGGTCGCCCAGAGATATTCAACACGGACCAGGGCTCTCAGTTCACCTCGGAGGAGTTCACCAGTGTATTGCTTGCTCTTGAGATCAAGATCAGCATGGATGGCAAAGGTCGCTGTATCGACAACATCTTCGTGGAGCGGCTCTGGCGCTCGCTGAAGTACGAGGAGGTCTACCTGTACGCCTACGACAGCGTGCAGATGGCTCGCGAGGGCATCGCTTGCTACTTCGATTTCTTCAATGACGAGCGCCCGCACAAAGCGTTAGGCTATCAAACGCCCGCGAGCTTCTACGATGGACTGCTTGGCGAGGTAGCTTGAAGATGATTGGCGGCAAGATGATTGGCCATCGACCGATTAGTACATCACAGCATCATCCTGGAGCTCAACGTCGGCAGTTACGCACTGGGGCAATCGAAGCAGAACAAGGCCAAAGAGGCCACGGCGGTAGAAAGCCGGGAAAAGGAATGAACCTTGCCACGAGTCCACAAAACGAATGCGAGAATCGCCGCAGGAGACCCTCTCGCGGCTTGGCCCATACCCCAGGTACCCCGATTTTTGCACTATTCAGGTGGACCAGCGAAAGGGCGGCTTCGATCCGGTGCCCCGACGGAGGGAGCGGACAAGGAAGCTTCGCATCTTTTCTTAAGGGTCCGCTCCCTCCGTCGGGGCACCGGATCGAACGTGGGACAATAGATCTTCAATCTGCCATAAACTGTGTTCCCGAACGCTCCCTTCTAGGAGCCTTCGGGAAACAACATGACGACTATGACCACGACGTGTTCAACTCGGCAGGCTCCACCTTAGCTACCCCCCATTTTGGTCCAGAGAATGGGGTCCACCTCAGACCCGCGCCGATTCGCAAACTCCTCAACGAAGGGGCGCTGCAGATGGGGCTGTTTGACGAGCGCAACTTGTTTGAGTTGACACACTCGGATTTTCCCAACGAGCGTCTCGTGGCCTGTCGCAACCACGAACTGGCGAAGCGCCGAGCCCTAAAGCGTCAGGAATTGCTCGAAGCGACCAGCAAAGAACTGAAAAGGATTTGCCGGATGGTCGAACGCGGCCGCTTGCACGGTAGGGAAGACATCAATGCCCGAGTGCAAAAACTCCTTGCTGAATACAAGGTGGGCAAGTACTACAAGTTCGAGACCCGTGACGACGGCTTCGACTTCAAGGTCGACGAGACGACGATGGCTGTCGATGCTGCGCACATTGCTAAAGACAATAGTGTGTTAGCTGACAAGCAACTCGCCCGGTGGAAACAGCATATGAAGACTATCGCCAGGCGAATGGAGCAACTGCGTCAGCGAATCGAGCACGGTCAGCTCCATGGAAAAGCCACTATAGGGGTGCGGGTAGGCAAAGTTCTCAACAAGTACAAAGTCGGAAAACACTTCAAACTAGATATTCGTGACGATGCCTTCTCCTTCGAAATCGACAAAAAGAAGGTCGAGGCAGAAGCCGCACTGGACGGCATCTATGTGATTCGCACCAGTCTCAGTGCACAGCAGATGAACACTGAGGATACCGTCCGCAGCTATAAGTTGCTCACCCAAGTCGAGCGTGCGTTTCGTTCATTCAAGACCATGGACCTCAAGGTGCGGCCTATTCGCCACCGTCTCGAAAACCGAGTCCGGGCACACATCTTCTTGTGTATGCTGGCCTACTACGTTGAATGGCACATGCTTGAGGCGTGGCGACCAGTGCTTTTTTCTGACGAAGATCAGAATGCCAAGGCAAGCCGCGACCCTGTGGCACCGGCCAAGCGTTCGCAGGCCGCTCTTCGAAAAGTGCGCTCCAAAAAGCTGGAGGACGGAAGCCCCGCTTACAGTTTCAGAACTCTGCTCCGCCACCTTGCCTCTATCGTACGAAACTCATGTCGCCGAAAAGGCCTTGGCTCCACCACTGCGACCTTCGACATGACCACGGCCCCAAATCCAAAGCAGCAAAGGGCCTTCGACCTCCTCAAAACAATCACGTTGTAGCCAGAACAGAGCACCCTTCCCTCGCCATGGCTTTGACAAAGTCCGCCTCGGTGCGAAGGCCGCCGGTGGCAATGAGCGTCACTTGGTTCGCTCCGCGCTCGTAGAGATGCCGCCTGGCGCGCGCCACCGCGACGACGGTCGGCACCGAGATATTGTCCTTGAAGATCGTTGGGGCGGCGCCGGTAGCTCCGCCGCGTCCATCGAGAATGATGTAATCCGCGCTCGCCTCGAGAGCGAAGTCGATGTCGTCCTCGATGTGTTGTGCGGATATTTTGAAGCCTATGGGGATACCGCCGGTGGCCTCGCGGACCTGCTCGGCCTCTTTGCGAAAGTCCTCGACCGTGCCGAGATCGGGAAAACGGGACGGGCTGATCGCGGGCTCTCCCGGCTTCAGCCCGCGCACGGCGGCGATTTTCTCGGAGACTTTCTTGCCCGGCAAGTGTCCGCCGGTTCCCGTCTTTGCACCTTGGCCTCCTTTGAAATGAAACGCTTGGCACTTTTTCACTTTGTCGAGGCTGTAGCCGAATCTGGCCGAAGCGAGCTCATAGAAATAGCGGCTTGCGGCCTCTTGCTCCTCGGGAAGCATCCCGCCTTCTCCCGAGCAGATACCGGTCCCCGCCATCTCCGCGCCCGTTGCGAGCGCGACTTTGGCTTCTTGACTCAGGGCGCCGAAGCTCATATCGCTCACGAAGAGCGGGATGTCCAAGACGAGGGGTTTTTGGGCTCTGGGTCCGATGACGAGCTCGGTGCCTACCGGAATGTCGTCGAGAAGCGGCAAGCGCGCGAGCTGCGCCGTCAATATTTGGATGTCGTCCCAACTGGGGAGGGTGTCGAGGCGAACGCCCATGGCGGTGACCGCTCCGTGATGCCCCGTTTTCGACAGGCCGTCTCGGGCGAGCGATTGGATATAGGCATTCTTTGGCTCTTCAGGACCGCCATGCATGTCCTGATAGAGCCCGAGATATTCGTCACGTCGGAAATATTGTGGATGGACAGACTCGAATGCCGCGATTTCCGAAGCGTCCACGAGCACCGCGTCTTGGTCGCGGTCGATGACCGCGCTGAACTTCTCGAGACGCTCAGCGTTGTTGTACTCGCTCACGCCCGTTTCGTATTGGTAGTCCCAACCATGGACGCCGCAGATCAGGTTGCGCCCATCGATGTGTCCGTCGGCCATGATGGCGTCGCGGTGCTGACAACGGCCATATAAGACCGAAACCGCGTCATCGAATCGAATCACCACCAGATCGACGACGCCGACGAGTGCATAGGCCGGCTGGCGATCCTCGAGCTCGCTCCAGCTCGCCACCTTGGTGTCGTGTCCCGTTCTCGGCAAAGTACTCAATGAAGTCCTCCCTTCATGCCACGGAGATAAAAGGCCCTTGCGAGCCGGGTCGCTTGTGTATTAGCCCTTTTAAGTGCTTGACTGTCCGCGGTTTGCGTTTCAGTGGCCTTTTGTGCGGCGTGGGCGTCGATTGCGATAGAATATGTTCCATGAAATTGTCGGTGTCCCAGCGCGTTCTCCACGAAAAGTACGGCCTCGGAGTCATCTCCGCAGCCGATCCTCAATATACGATTATCGAGTTTGATGAGCACGGCAGCAAGAAGTTTCTGACCCGTCTCGTTTCGTTGCAGTCGAGCGACGAGCCGCCTCCGAAGCGGCGGCGTGCACGCAAGAAGGCCGGGACCGCCACCGCCAAGAAGAAGACTACGAAGAAGAAGACGACCAAGAAGACGACCAAGAAGACGACCACCAAAGCTTCCAAAGCAACGAAGAAAACAAGGAAGAAGGCTTAGAGCCCCCGCAGGCCGGGCAGGCCCCGCATAGGGGCGGTACGGGCCGGCCTAGCGCCCCGTGCCCGCTGCGATCTCGGACATCACGTAGGATCCACTCTTCTCGTCTTTCGTGATCTTGAAAAGCCCGAGCCGCGCGCCATCTTCGACGAGCTCGCTGAAGTTCGAATAGCCGTAAGTCGCCTCGTTGAACGACGGCTCTTTCCTCTTCGCCGTTTGCTTGACCATCGAGCTCCACAGAATTTGCTTGTCTTCGCGCCGCAAAGCTTCCATGGCGTCGAGGAGCATCGCGAAAGGCTTCTGCTTCTTTTTCGGGAGGCTCGCGAGGCCTCTAGACACTCGATGGGACTTGGACTTGTCAACGAGATCGTCGTAGAAAATGAACTCGTCACACGCGGCCGCGAGCAAGTTCGAGGTCGATTTCCGGAGCCCGAGGCCGATCACCGTCTTGTTGTTCTCCTTGAGCTTGGAGACGAGCGGCGCGAAGTCGCTATCGCCTGAAACGAGCACGAAATAGTTGATGTGGTCTTTGGAATAGCAAAGATCCATGGCGTCGACGACCATCTTGATATCGGCGCTGTTCTTCCCCGTATAGCGCCGCTGTGGGATGTCGATGAGCTCGATTCCTGCTTCGTGGAGCGGTTTTTTGTATTTTTTGTGTACGCCGAAATCCGCGTAGGCTTTCTTGACGACGATCTTGCCTTTCTCGACGATCCGCGTCAAAACGCGGCCAATGTTGAACTCATCGAACTTGGCTTCCGTAGCGCCTAGCGCAACGTTTTCGAGGTCGATGAATAGGGCGAGTTTCGGCTCTTCGGCCATAGGTGCACTTTAACAGGAATCAGCGCTCGGCATCCAATATTCGCAAGATGGATGCGAAGTAGCGGAGCATTCAGGGCAGGTCGAATTGCTCGAGATGGATTCGGATGCGCTCGAGGAACTGGAAGCCGGTCGCGCCGTCGATGATGCGGTGATCGAATGTGAGGGCGAGGACCATGATCGGCCGGATCGCGATGGCATCGTCGACGACGACGGGCTTTTTCTGAATGGCGCCGAGGCCTAGAATCGCGACTTGAGGCTGCGCGATCATGGGGGTTCCGGTGAGTCCGCCGAACATGCCGGGGTTGGTGATGGTGAACGTTGCGCCTTGCACATCTTCGGGGACGAGGCCGTGGCGTCGCGCTTTGTCGGCGACGTTGTGAATGCTTCTCGCTAGCCCGACGAAGTTAGCTTCGTCGGCGTCGCGGATTACAGGAACGATCAAGCCTTCCTTCAAGGCCACGGCAATGCCGAGATGTACGTGTTTCTTGAGTGCGATTTGGTCGCCCACGACGGAGGCGTTGAAGATAGGGAATTCTTTGAGAGCGCGCACCGTCGCTTCGGCGACGAAAGGCGTAAACGAAAGCGGCACCCCTTCAGCTTCTTCGAAGTGCGCCCCATGTTCGTTGCGGTGCCGCACGATGCGATGCATGTCGCATTCGGTGAAGGACGTCACCTGCGCCGAGATCTGTTGGCTCCAGATCATGTGATTCGCGATTTGCTGTCGCATGCCGCTCATCGGGATGAGCTTGTCGTCGGGCTCGGGGCGATAGAGATATTGTGGTGGAGGAAGCGGCGCGGTCGCAGGCGTCGCCACGGGAGGCGGCGCCGGCGCCTGTAAGGCCTGAGGGGGAGTCGCCGGCCGGCGTTCGATGTAGGCCTGTACGTCCTTCTTCGTGATCCGTCCTCCGGCTCCAGAGCCTGGGATCGACAGGAGCTCTTGCATCGGTAACCGATGTCGATTCGCGAGCGAGATCACGGCAGGGGAGAGTTTCTGGCTGCTTTCTTCCGGGGCCGCCGCCTCCGCCGCCACGGGTGGTGGACGCGGCGCAGCTCGTGGCGGTTGTGGCGCCGGGGTCACCGCTTTCGCCTTGCGCTGAAACGTCTTGGGCTCGTGCGACGAACGAAAATGCGCTGCGCTTGCTTTGGGTGCGGCGGTTTCCGCGGCCGAGCCGTTCCCGAGCGTGGCGACGACGGTGCCGACCGCCACGGTCTCGCCTTCCTGCACGAAAATCCGCTCCAAGACGCCGGCCGCGGGTGCGGGAACTTCCGTGTCGACCTTATCGGTCGTAATCTCGAACAGCGGCTCGTCCCGATCGATGCGTTCGCCGGGCTTCTTGTGCCATTTGACGATCGTTCCTTCGGTGATGCTTTCGCCCATCTGAGGCATCACTACCTCTGTCGACATTGGTCTCAATACTCCAACAGCTCGCGCGCTGTCGCTTCGATCTTTCCCTCAGACGGTAGAACGGCGTCTTCGAGTGTCGGGCTGAAAGGGATGGGCACGTCGAGCGCGCCGATCCGCTTGACGGGTGCGTCGAGCGCGTCCCAAGCGCTCTCGACGATGATGGACGCGACTTCGCCGCCGATGCCGGACGTGAGCTGTGCCTCGTGAACCACGAGCGCTTTGCCCGTCTTCGATACGCTTGAAAGAATCGTGTCTTTGTCGAGCGGCGCGAGACTCCTGAGGTCCACGACTTCGATTTCGGCGCCTTTTTCCGCGAGCCGCTCCGCCACGCCGAGGCAAGTATGCACCATGGCACCGTATGTCACGATTGTGAGATCCGTTCCGTCACGTTTGACGTCGGCTACCCCGATCGGGATCTCGAAATCTTCTTCCGGAACCTCTTCACGAATCCGCCGATAGAGATGTTTGTGCTCCAAGTAAATGACGGGGTTGTTGTCACGGATCGCGGCTTTCAGGAGCCCTTTGGCCTCGTACGGTGTCGAAGGCTGGACCACTTTGAGGCCAGCGACGTGCGTGAACCAAGCTTCCGGGTTTTGCGAGTGGTAGGGCCCGCCCCGGAAGCCTCCGCCCGACGGTCCGCGAAACACGACAGGAATGGGAATGCCCCATCGGTAGTAACATTTGGCCGCGAAGTTGACGATCTGGTCGAAGGCGCAGGCGATGAAATCGGCGAATTGAAACTCGACGACGGGCCGGAAACCCATGATCGCGGCACCGCACGCCGCACCGGTGAAGCCTGACTCTGAGATCGGCGTATCGATAACACGCTCCTCACCAAACTCTTCGATGAAGCCGCGCGTAACTTTGAACGCGCCGCCAAAAACGCCGATATCTTCCCCCATGAGGAACACGGCAGGGTCTCGTCGCATTTCGTCCCGCAGCGCGTGACTGATAGCATCCAAATAACTGATGACGGCCATAGCAATCCCAAGAAAACGGCGAAGTATAACACGTGCGCGGTGCACGGAACCGCTTGCATAGGGAAAGGAACCCTTAGGACAGCTCGTGTTAGCTGCGCGCCACAGAGAGTCCTCGGCGCACGTTCCATCGGAGTCGCATGCCTTCGGCGGCGATGGCGAAATTTTGCGCCGACTTGCCGTGTTGTCGATGAGCTCTCCGGATGGCGGCATCGGACGCGGTCGGTCCGTGATGTCCCGCCAAAATCAACGTCTTCGGGAAGCGCCGGGCGAGGGCGGCCGCGTGTTCCTGGGAGCCGTGTCCGAAAGCGTGCTGGGCTCGGTCCGGAAAGTGTGCGTCCACAATCGCGACGCTCGCATCTTTCAGCATGCTGACTTCGATGGCCTCGGTCTCGATTGTCGGCTCGTGATCGCAAAGATAGGCGAGTGAGAAGCCTTCGCGCGAGCGGACGCGATAGCCGAGCGTCGAAAGATGGTGCTTGTCGTCGCCCATCCCGCTGTAATGATTGAGCGCGAAGGTCCGAAAACGGAAGCCGCGTAGCACTCGGCTCTCGCCGGCTTTCCACGTCGTGAAGGTCAAATCGCGAAGCGTAGAGGAGGCGAGGAGCTCGAGAGGAACGTAAGCGGGATGCCCGTAGCCTCGCTGAACGGTCTCGATCGTTTCGCTCGATCCGTGGATGGCGAGTTTTAGTCCGTTTCGAGCTTGCCAGAACCATCCGGCATCCTTGAGGCCTTCCCAGTGATCCATGTGAGCGTGACTCAAGAAGAGATGAATCCGCTTCACTGTGCGAAAGCGCTGCTTGCTCGACACCGCGTGACTGAGCACGCCCAAACCGCGTCCTCCGTCGAAGACGAACAAGTCGTCGCCCGCCTTCAGCGAGTAACACGACGTGTAGTTGGCGATTTTGGACGTTGGCGGTGTTAGGTTGCGCGAGCCTCGCGCACCCCAGACCTCGAACTCGATATCGCCGTTCCGCGATCCGGCCAAGGACTTGGTCGGCATGGTTCAATTACCTCCCGTGGCGATGGCCGTCATCGGCGTTGTTGCACCGCTCTGGCTGAGAGCGAAATCCGCCTATGGTGGTGGCCGAGGTATGTTCGAGCATGAAGTATCCCAAGCGCAGCCAGTACAAGCACGCGAAGCACATCGCCGTTGATCGCGAGACCGGCAACATTGTTGCGTCCGAACTGACGGCGTCACGTGCTCGCGACGCAACCCGAGTCCCCGCTTTGCTAACACAGATTCAAGCACCTCTAGCGTCCGTGGCGGCGGACAGTGCATACGACAAGGAAGCGGTCTACGAAGCGATCGAAGCGCACAGCCCTGGACGAAGGACGCGCGTGGTGATTCCGCCGCAACGAAACTCGACGCTCAATCAGAATTCGAACACCGCCATGCAGGAGCGCGACCGCCATATTCGTGCCATCGAAAGACACGGCCGACGTGAATGGTACAAGCTCTCAGGCTGCACCAAGCGAAGCATGGTGGAGAACGCGGTCTATCGTTACAAAGCGATCATCGGGCCCGAGATGCGGACACGAACGTTGGCGAGGCAACGAGTTGAACACCGAATTGGGTGCGAGATACTCAACAAGATGACCGCGCTCGGGATGCCCGATACGTACTGCGCCGGGTGACTCTACGACCGGCACAGGGAGGTCAGCGATTTGCTCCGGGCCGTGCAACAACGCCTGGAAGACTCGCCATTGGACGCATAGTATAATCGGCCCGTGCTCAAGGCCGTTTCGAAACCTCTCGCCGCCGCCTGTTTTGTAACGATGTGCGTCTCGCTCTATGCCATATTCATCTATGCGCCTACCGAACGCACGATGGGCGACGTGCAGCGCATCTTCTATTTCCACGTCTCGGCTTGGTGGATCGCAGGCCTCGCGCTCACCGTTACTTTCGTGAGCGCCATTTTCTATCTCTGGAAAAGGGATCGACGCTTCGACGCTGTCAGCCTCGCCTCGACGGAGATCGGCGTCTTGTTCATGACCATCGGGATCACGATGGGACCCATCTGGGCGAAGCCGATCTGGGGGATCTATTGGACGTGGGATCCACGGCTCACCTCGGCACTCATTTGCTGGCTGATGTATTTCGCAATCCTCATGCTCCGCCGCTACGTTCCCGAAGAGACGAAGCGCGCCAATCTGGCTTCCGTCACCAGCATCATCGCCTTCGTGAACGTGCCGTTCGTCTTCATGGCGATCCGGCTCTTCCGCACCCAACACCCGCAGCCTGTCATCGGAGGGGGCGACGATTCGGGGCTCGCACCCGCGATGACGCACGCTTTTCTCGCAACGCTTCTGACCTTCACCTTTCTCTATCTCTGGCTCATGGAAAAGCGCCTTGCCGTCGAGGCAACATCCGGCGAAGTAGACCACCTCCACAAGGAGCTCGAGCTCGCATGAGTTATCTATTCGCGGCCTATACCGTCACCTGGGTCCTGCTCTTCGCCTATATCTATGCTCTCGGCTGCAAGCAAAAAAAACTCGACGAAGAGCTGACGACGCTCAAGAAGTTGATCGAACACAAGAAATAGCCGCGCTTTGACGATAGAATGACCGCATCGTGACCGGAAGACTCGAAGGGAAAGCAGCCCTCATCACTGGATCGAGCAAAGGGATCGGAAAAGGCATCGCCGAGGCATATCTCCAGCAAGGTGCTTCGGTATTTCTATGCGCACGCGGGGAAGAGCGGCTCGCAGAAACGGCAGAAGAGCTCGCCTCACGGGGTGAGGTCGCACATCTCGCGGCAGACGTGGCCGACCCGGACGACGCCGAACGCCTCATAGCGCGTGCCATCGAAAAATTCGAGCACCTTTCGATCCTCGTCAACAATGCGAGCATTCTCGGCAAGCGCGCCAAACTGACCGAGCTCGACGTCGCTACCTGGGACGAAGTGCTGAAGGTGAATACATCGAGCTTGTTCTATGTCACGAAACCTCTATTGCCTCATCTGATAGCCCGCGGAGAAGGCTCCATCATCAACGTTAGCAGCACCGTCGGACGCCGCGGGAAGGCCAACTGGAACGCCTATGCGGTATCGAAGTTCGGCCTCGAAGGCTTTACCCAAGTGCTCGCGGCCGAGCTCGAAACGGTGGGCATCCGCGTCAACAGCGTGAATCCCGGCGCGACCCGTACGGAAATGCGAGCCGGTGCCTATCCGGACGAAGATCCCAACTCTTTGCCCACCCCTAGAGACATCGCGGAAGTGTTCGTCTTCCTCGCGTCGAGCGCGTCCGAGACGACGACGGGTCAAGCTTTCGAAGCCCGCGACTACTTGAACACGACTTGGACCTGAAGGTCTCCCATGGACATCCGAACGATACTCGACGCTTGTCATTTTTCGCGCGAAAAAATGCAGAAGATCAATCTTTTCGCGACCAACGAGCTATTTCTCGACCTTTATTGTCTCGAGCCGGGACAAAAGCAGAAAGTCCACACCCACGACACCTCGTCCAAGATCTATGTCGTCGTCGAAGGCCAAGCGCGCTTTCATATCGCCGGCGAGACCGAAAATGCCGGGCCGGGCCAAGCCGTGGTCGCTCGCGCGGGAGAACCGCATGGGGTCGAGAACGAGACGACGGAACGCGTCGTCCTTCTCGTAGGAATGGCGCCGCCGCCGACACACAGCTAGTCGTCATAATGGCTCGCGAACGAGAAACGTTCGGCTCGCGATTCGGCTCCGTCATGGCGCTCATGGGCGTCGCTGTCGGGCTGGCGAATGTCTGGCGCTTTCCTTACATGGCCGGAAGCTATGGCGGCGCTGCTTTCGTCCTCATGTACATCTTCTTCGGGATTGTGCTCGGGATTCCCGCGGTCATGGCCGAGTGGACGCTCGGCCGCTTCACGCGCCAAGGACCCGCAGGAGCCTTCGTGACCGCCGGCATGCCGGGAGGCCGCGCCATCGGCATGATGCTCTTTTTCACCGTCTTCATGGCGAACTCGTATTACACGCTCGTCGTGGGTCAAGTCCTCTTCTATGCACTCGAGACCTCCTTCGTCGGCGAGGCGGGTGCAAACCCCGAAGGTTATTTCGAGACGATGCTCACCGGCATTACGGTCTGGAACGTCTCGGTCACAGCGACGGCCTTTGCGGGTGTGGGCACCGTTTTGTATTTTGGCGTCGCGGCATCGAAGCGGTCTCCCGCGTCGTGGTGCCGCTCGTTTTCATCGCACTTCTCGCCGTCATCGCGCGCTCCGTCACCCTTCCCGGAGCGGCTGAAGGCATTCGCTTCTTTCTCCTGCCCGACTTTTCGAAACTGAACGGGCAAACCGTTCTCGCGAGTCAAGCCCATTCTTAGTTGAAACTCTCCACGGCTCATAAATTAGGCGGCCTTCTTCTTCGACACCGTTGATGTCTTCGTCTCGATCTTCAGTTCCCGCTTGAGAGCTTCGCGAAGCTTCGGAAGATGGCGGTAGCCGATCACCCTCCTCAAGCGGGGTTCGATGTCCACGAGGGCTGTCGCCAGCCACCGCTGGCGTTGGCTGGAGTTCTTCCAGTGGTCGACCTTCGCGCAGCGTTCCTCGACGAGAGCATTGACGGATTCAAGGCAGTTCGTCGTCTTGAACGAACGGCCCAGCGCCCCGTACACGCCGAGACGATGCAATGTGAGCGTCTCCTCGATTCCTTCCTCCAAGCTCCCAGCTGCGGATTGGTTCCGCTCCTCCAATTCATCGTGCAGTTGATCGAGGGCCGCGAGGGCCTCTTTATATTCCGGCCTGTTGTAGGCCGACTGCAACCGCTTGCGCAACGACGCCTGCTCGCCCTTGGACAGATAGCTCACGACGTTTTCACGTTTGTGCCACTGGCACCGTTGTATCAGGACCCGCTTTCGGAACGCCTTCTTTACGGCCGCTTTCAGACCCTTGCCGCCATCGATGATCACCAGTAGACCCTGGGAGCTGTCGAGTCCCCGCGCGAGCAGTGAACGCAGGAACGGCGTCAACACCTTCTCGTTCTCCGTGTCCGTCTCCACGAAGCCCAAAAAGCGTTTTTCCCCGGAAAGTGTGATGCCCAGCGCGATGACCATCATTGCGTCGGCGAATGATTTCCCGTCCAGGAACAGCGCCACCACATCTTCGCCGGACAGATCCCGTTCCTGCATCTCCCGAAGTTTCGCTGCGCTCGCTTGTACGAAACCTCGGGACACCGTCGAGCTCGACAGCCCGATAGCGCCCGGTATCGCTTCCGCTGCAGCCTCGTAGTTGCGACACGAGATTCCGTAGAGCACTCGTTTCAGCAGCAGATCATTCACCTCTCCGCCGTCGTTCAGTGCTTCGTAGGAGCGAAGCGGTATCTCTACTCCCTCTTGGCTCCGAACCCGTGGCACACGGATCGGTACCCGCTGGCCGGCAAGCCCTACCGTGCCAGGGTTGGTTCCGTGGCGGCGGCCACGCTCCAGTTCGTCCTTACGAGCGTATCGCTCTCCCGCCAACTCCTTCACTTCGTCGTCGAGCAGCTCGTGAACGTGCATTAACCCAAGCGGGATTAACGAACGGATCATCTCTATTTTGACGTCCACCTCGAGCTCCCCGTACTCCTCGCGCGCCATTACCTCGGGCTTACCCAAACGACGTGACTTCTTGTGTTTCTTGGCTGTACGTAGCAGACTTCCCATCTCGGCTCCTTTCTCTTGCGGCTTGATGTTGTTTTTGCCAACGTCATCAAACCACGGGGTTGGGAGCCGTTTCAATTTCCAACTAAGAATGGCACTCTCTCGTTCTCGCCGCTCTCGGCCAAGTCTTCTTCAGCTTGTCTCTTGGCGGAACATTCTTCCTTCTCTACGGAAGCTATCTTCGAGACGACGAGAATATTCCGCGCACCGCCATCCAGATCGCGTTCGGTGATCTCAGCGCCGCTATGCTCGGCGGGCTCGCGATCCTACCCGCCGTCTTCGCCATGGGCGTCGAGCCTGCCAGCGGCCCGTCCCTTCTATTCATCACACTGCTAGGTGTTTTCGCGGCGATGCCGGGCGGTGCCGTTGTCGGGGGTGTTTTCTTCGGCGCGCTCTTTACCGCGGCTTTTCTCTCCGCGATCGCAGCGATGGAAGTGCTCGTGGACGGCGTCAAGCATTACTGGCATTGGAGTCGCGGAAAAGCGCTCGCCGTTTTGGTCCCGCTCCAACTCGCCGTAGCACTCCCTTCGATGGCGAGCTCGGACTTTCTCCAATGGAACGATCGGATCTGGGGCTCGACCATGCAGCCGATCGGGTCCGCTCTGACACTCGTGGCGCTCGGGTGGTTCGTCGCACGCGGCAAAGCGCTCGCCGAGATCAATCGCGGGAGCTCGATGGCCATCGGTTCTTTGTGGATTTTCTGGATCCGATGGGTCATCCCCGCCGCCATCATCGTCATCCTCGTCTATGGATGGTGGCCGCAATAGAATAGCGGATATGAAACTTCGCGACCGAAAAGCTTTCATCACCGGCGCAAGCCGCGGCATCGGCCGGGCGGTGGCACTCGCCTATGCAACGGAAGGCGCCGTTGTTGCGCTCGGCGCCCGCTCCATGGAGCCTTTGGAAAAGCTCGCGGCCGAGATCGACGGGGCGGGCGGCCGCGCGGTTCCGATCGCGATCGATGTCGGGAGCTCGGAGTCCATCGAGAAGGCGCACGCCGAAGTGGCGGCAAAGCTCGGAGACATTCAGATCCTCGTCAACAATGCCGGCATCGCCAAGAGCGTCAAAGTGCTCAACATGGACGACGAACACTGGCAGTCCCACCTCGATATCAATTTGACGAGCGTTTTCAAGATCACGCGCGCGTTTCTTCCCGAGCTCGTCGCGCAGAAATGGGGCCGTCTGATCAACATCGCATCGACGGCGGGGAAAGTCGGCTTTCAATACACCGCCGCCTATTGTGCGAGCAAACACGGCGTCGTTGGATTCACCCGCGCGCTCGCGCTCGAGATGGCGACGCTCGGGGTGACGGTGAACGCGATTTGCCCCGGCTTCGTGAACACCGATATGGCGCGCGAAGCGGCGCGCAACATCGCCGCGAAAACCGGCGGCAGCGAAGAAGAGGCGAGAAAGTGGCTCTCGAAGCTTTCGCCTCAGAACCGCCTCATGGAGCCGGAAGAGGTCGCCGCGGTCGCCGTCATGCTGGCGGCGGACGCATCGCGTGGGATTAACGGCCAGGCGATCAATATAGACGGTGGAGCAGTCGTCTACTGATATTAGACCGGCGATATCGTCGCCGGGTCCAATATCGACGCCGCGAGACGGAGGCGGGCGTTCTCGACGGCACTGGCGGCGTACTGGGCGAAGATCGCGGCCATGCGCAGTTCGTAGTCCGAGAGCGAGTCTTTTGAAGCTTCCGAGGTCAAGCTAAGATTCAGAACGCCCAACACCTCGTCCCGCAGGACGAGCGGCACCGAAATCGAAACACTGAGGTCTTCCTCAATCTCGAAGGGATCCTCGAACCTTCCGTCTTCGTTCGCGTCTCCCACCAACAGCAACGGTTTGCGGCTCTGTGCGACCCAACCCGAGACCCCCTGCCCAATTTTTTGCCGCGTTTGCGCGACAATCACTTGCGGCAGCGCTTGCGCCGACACGATTTTCAAACGCTCATCCAGCTCGTCCAGTAGCATCAATGAGCCACGGTCGCCCTCGACGAGCTCGAGCGCGGCCCGCAGCACAGCATCGAACGTGTCCTCAGGCTCCACAATCGAGTTCACGGTGCTGATGGCGCGATAGAGTGCGGTCATTTCCTTCAGACGGCCCTCGAGCGAAGCCGATTTGTCCTGCTCCTCCAACAGCTCTCGAACGAGTTGCTTTTGCAGTCTTCGAAGACGGCGCTCCTTATCGATGATGTAAAGACAGGCGAGGAGCGAGACGATGGTCAAAGACGGCACGAGGAGCCCTTGCTCCTGCCGAAACGAAACGTAGGCGATCGTAGCGAGAAAAATCATCACGATCGCGATCACGAAGAGAAGTAGCTCGCTTCGCTGACTCTCGACGCTCTTGAGGTCCATTTCGCCTGGCTCCGCTCACGGGCCAGAGGTGCCCGCGTCAATTCGAGCTGCTGATTGTCGTTGGGACGGATACTCTTTGATGATAAATAGCGCGGGGCGCGTCGTCAAACGCTCGGCATGCTGTCCGGGCTTTTGATGCCCTGACTAGACTCGACTAGTTTCGGGTGATGATGTTCGTTTGCTCCAGCAGCGAGCTGCCTCCTTCGAGCTCGAACACTTTCTTGCGGATCAGCGCGTGCACCTGTGCCATCACGCGCAAGTCGGTCATCGCACAGCTGTCGATGGCTCCCCCGAGCGTTCTTTCGCGGATGACGGCCTGGAAGACTTCGCGCTCAGATGGCGTGAAGCCGCAGATGCGCATCTTACAGGCTTCACGGAGTCGGAGCGCAGCGTCCGGCGGCGGCAGCTTGCTGATGAGCGCTTCCGAGCTCTTTCGCTTGCTGCTCGCCTTCCTCGACGAGGGTCTCAACAGGAACGGTCATCGAACGAGGGATCGAGTCATTGGCGGGAAACGGCTCCGTCTCATACTCACCCTGGTGCCATTCGAAGACGCGGTAGAGCGCTTTTTCAGCGCGCGCCTCTCCCGCCTCGGCGTAAACGATGCGTCCATCATGCACGTACACGACGATGTGATCGTTTTCGTTCCGTTTGAGCGTGAGGCGTACGGACTTTTTCAGCGCGCACAAACCTGCGAGAAGCTCGGATATCGTCGACCCGGGACCGCCGCGCCGGAAGCTTCCCTTTGTCGGAATGCTCGGGCTGCTCTCCTCCAGCTCCTTGGCATCCTCGTTCGTGAGCTTGACGGTGATCTCGTTATTGCCGATGCGGATACGATCACCATGCTGGAGTTTCCGCTGTTTGACCCGCTCTTCGTTGACGTAGGAGCCGTTGGTGCTCCCGAGATCGTGCAGGACGAGCGTGTCGGCCTCGCAGAGAATCTCGGCGTGATAGTTCGACACGTTGCGCGAATCGAAGGACAAGTCGTTCGAGTCGTGCCGACCTATCGCGACCCGGAAAGTTTCGAGAAGATCGAAGCCGAACACTTGCTTTTCCGTAGCCAAGATCAACATATTTGCGTCGGCCGCGGTGACTTGCTCGCTGCGCTGGAGTTCCACACTCATGTCTGCACCTCTTGCGAAAGCTCGAAAGCACCGCTATCGCTTTGCAAGCAAAGTGCCAGGATGACACGCCATATAAGATATTTGCAGTGAAGCACTTGGAGCTTTCGCCTCTCTCGAGACACTGGGTAATCCCCTACACCGTTCGAGGAAAGCCTACACCAAGACGGCGCGAAGCCGTGATAGCATCCCCTCCCGACACAAGCTGGAACCAGCTGTCATGACCGAGATCCTGTATGTCCGCCACGGACGCCTACACTATTTCGTGCGAGAGGCCCTCAAGAGGCTGCGTCTCCCCGCAACGCATGCGTCGAAAGTCGGCGACGCTCTCGTCGCGGCCGACCTCGCCGGCGTCGAAGGCGAGGGCGTGGCCCGCCTTCCCGTGTTCGCTGCGCGCCTCAGCGCGGGGCTCATCAATCCGACGCCCGATGTGCAGGTGAGTCATGAAGAGGAGGCCACCGCTACCATCGATGGCGATAACGGCATGGGCCACATCGTGGCGAGCCGCTCGATGGAGCTAGCGATGTCGCTCGCCAAAACCTTCGGCGTCGCGGCCGTCGCAGCAAAGAACAGCAACGATTTCGGGATGGCCGGCTACTACGCGCGTATGGCCGTCGAAGAGCAAATGCTCGCTATCGTCGTCTCGAACGACGCACCCGTCATGCTGCCCACCTACGGCAAAGTACCGATGCTCGGATCAAACCCGTTGGCGATCGCGATCCCTGCCGCTGAAGACGCGACGCCGTTCGTCCTGGACATGGCAACGAGCGCCACATCACGGCATCGACTCGAGGACGCGGTTCGAAGCGGCGAGACGATTCCGCCTGGGCTCGCGCTCGACAAATCGGGTAACCGGACGGAAGATCCAAGAGCTGCTCTCGAAGCGATGGCCCTCTTGCCTCTCGGAGTGAGTGCTGCGGCGGGCTCGCACAAAGGATACGGGCTCGCGCTCGCGATCGACATTCTCTCAGGCGTCCTCTCGGGCGGGGCTTTCGGCCGCCACCTCGCGGGGGCGACGAGCGGCCATGGCACGGTCGCGGGAATCGGACACTTCTTCATCGTCATCAGGCTTCGGGCGTTCGGCCCGTGGGTGCGCTTCCGCAACGGCATCAAAGACATGATGCGCGAATTGACCGGCACGAAAGCGGAGGGAGCTCCTCGCGTCTACTACCCTGGAGAGGCCGAGTTCGCCATCGATCAGGAGCGCCGCGCGAGCGGCATCCCCATCCACCCCGACGTGGCCGCAGAGGTCGCAGGCCTGGCGCGCCGTCTCGACATCTACGATGCCTGGGAGCACGTGGTGGAGGGGAGGAAGTGATCTTCGTTATTCGTGGAGCATTCAGTATTCAGGGCTCTCCTAAAAGCCGATGGCCAAATTCCGGCTCCCCCTTCAAACGGGAGAGTTTCATCAGCGAATAGCGGACCTGAATGCTGAATGCTGAATCCTGAATCCTGAATCCTGAATGCTGACTACTGGTGAACGAAACTAGCCTTCTTGCGGGGGCCGTTTCTTACGAAGTTGTCGACGCCGATGCGCATGTCTCGAAGGGCGCAGATTTCGCCGAAGCATTTGGCTTCGAAACGGAGTCCCTCATCGAGGGACATGCGGTTGCCTTCGCGGATCGCTTTTTGGAGAACGGCGTCGACGGCCCGGGACAAGTGGCCGATATCGACATCGGGGAGCTCGTCGGGGACGGCGATGGGGTCTTTTTCTATCGGCCCGAGCTTTGTTTTGCCATTGGCGGCGTCGCGGGCGAGTGCGGCCGCGGCCGCGACGAGGTCGCCTTCGACCTCTTCGCGGATCAAGCCGAGCTTCAGGGCCTCGGCACTCGAGATGGGGCGGCCGGTGCGCAGTAGGGTCCACGCGCTCTCGAGCCCTATCAGCCTCGGAAGCCTCTGAGTCGCGCCGGCGCCCGGAATGATGCCGAGATTCGGCTCGGGTTGCGCCGCGAGCGGGTCGAGTCCTTTACGAGCGAGGCGGGCGTGACAGGCCATGCCGAGCTCGGTCCCACCTCCGAAAGCGAGCCCGTTATAGGCGCACACGACCGGCTTCGAGAAGTTCTCGATCGTCAAGAGAACGGATTGTGATCCGAGAGAGGTGCCCTCGCCTTCCTCCGCCGAGGAGATGCGCGCAAGCATGGACACATCCGCTCCCGAAACGAAAGCTTTTCGTCCGAACCCGGTCAGCACGACGCCTCGTATCGCTTCATCTCCCGCGACGTCTTCGAGGTGGCGGCCAATTTGGTCGAAGACTTCCTCGTTCAGCGCATTCAGGACCGCAGGGCGACGGATGGTCAGAACGGCGATCCCGTCATCGTCGCGACGCAAAACGTAAGGAATGTTCCAAGGCTTGCTCGAGCCTTGCTGCGCGACGAGCGCCTCACCGATAGGAAAGTTCGGCTGCACCTCGCGATAGGCACGCACTTTGTCGAGCGCGGTTTCGAGCCCGAGCTCGTTCATGAAAGCGAAGGGCGGCCGCACCACGAGGCTGATTTGGACGCCCATCTCGAGGTCGGCGATGTTCGTGATGCCGCTCGAGATCACTTCGTTCACGAGTCCAAAATACGCCCCGAGGGTACGACTTCGACGAGAGGATTGCGCTCCGCGGGGAAAAAGTAGTGCGTGACGAGGGCGCGCTCGGCAGCGCGCGAATTTTCGAAGATGCGCTCCGGCTCCAAGTGCGACGAGTTGGAGGCGAGGACGCCGTCGGGCGCCGCCAAATTCTCTACCTGGGCAAAGATGCGCTTTTTGAGATCCAAGTCTTCGGTCGCGGCCTCGATGACCAAGTCCGCATCCCGCAGCGCTTCGTAATCTTCGGTGAAGACGACGTTCGACTTCATCGCGGCGCCTTGCTCGGACGAGAACGCCTTCGTCTCGACACCTTTGTCGACTTTCCTGTCGAGCTTGGCCCTGCCCGCCTCGAGAGCCTGAGGCGCGATATCGACTACAACGACCGCGACCCCTTCCGGTTCGAGCACTTTCGTCATATGAAGCGCAATATCCGGACCGATCTGACCCGAGCCGACGATACCCACTTTCTCGAGAGAACGAGCACCTAATATGAAAGCCAAGGTCGACCTCCAATTCCTAACGCACGAGAAGCTCGGCTTGCTCGTCGAGGGCTTTTATCAAGGCATCGACGTCTTCTTGCGCATTGTAATAATGAACGCTGATGCGGATGCCTGAGTCCCGCGCCGACACGACGATATCGCGAGCGGCGAGCGCTCGAACCACCGCTTCCGCCCCTTCAGCGTCGACGGAGTCGACCACTACGAGCGGCCCGCGCGACGAAGGCTCGTCGGGTGTCAGCACCGACCATCCTCGCTCGTGCGCTTCGGATATCAGTCGGGACGCGAGCTTCTCGACATGGGCGGAGACCGCTTCCGGGCCAACTTCGGCAACGAGTCGAATACCGGCGAGACCCGCATAGAAATTGGGCACGGGAGGTGTGCCCGTCTCGAATCGGCGCGCCGAGTCGTGATAGCGCGCTCGATGTCGAAGTCGAACGGCCTCTCCTGACCGAACCATCCGGTCATGAGGGGCGCGAGCTTTTCGATGAGGTCCTTGCGGACATAGAGAAAGCCGAGCCCGGAGGGCCCGAGCATGTATTTGAGAAGGCCGGTCACGAGAAAATCGCAGCCGAGCTCGTTCACGTCGAGCGGGAACGTAGCCGAAGATTGGTAATCGTCTACGAGGGTATAGGCGCCGACGTTGCGCGCCGTCTCGATGACCCGCGGCAAGTCCTGGCGATAGCCGTTTCGGTAGCAGACATGCGCGACGCAAACGAGACGCGTCCGCTCGTCGAGAGCGTGCGCGTAAGCTTCGGCCGGGAGACGATGGTTCGTGGCGCGCACGTGAACGATCTCGGCGCCACGCCGCTCCTGGACGATTGCGTTGTGGGCGATCGTCGGAAACTCGAAGTCGCCGATCGCGATACGGTTGCGCGCGCCGTCGAACGAGAGCGCGCTCAAGAGACTCGCGGTCGCGGTCGAGGCGCTGTAGCTAACGGCGATCTCGTCCGCAGCCGCCCCGATGAACGCGGCGAAGGCCTCTCGGACCTCCTCTAGCTTGTCGACCCAGTCCCCCCACGGCGAGCCCTCGTGCCTCCACGAATCGAGGTAGCCGCGGTAGGCATTCTCGACGTCGTGCGAGAGCGCGCCTTTCGAGCAGCTGTTCAAGAAGACTTTGCGCTCGAAAATGGGGACGCGTTGGCGGAAAGCGTCGGGCGTCATTTCTTGCGGGTGCTCGGCGCGCGCCTCGGCTTGGGCAGGACAAGGGTCTTCAGCCGCGTCGCGAGCTCTTGGGGGACGGGTGTCGGACGAAAAGTGTCACGCGCCACGCTCGCGATCGTCACGTAGCCGTCCGCAAGATGCGTTCTCTCCGGCAACCGGAAGGCATCGTAGCCGAAAGTGTAGCTCGTGCGTCCGAGACGCTCGAGACGAAGCTCGATGGACAAAAGCTCGGCGAGGCGCGCAGGGGCGTGATAGTTGCAGTGCGCCGCCACACGAGGCATCCAAATCCCGAGCCCCTTGAGCATGTCTTCATAAGACCACCCTTGGCTGCGATGCCACTCCAACTCCGCCATCTCAAAATAGCTGAAATAGCGAGGAAAATAGACAATCTTGGCAAGGTCGACATCCGCCCAAGGCACGCGGTGTTGGATTGTGAATGGCATGATCAGCATTCAGCATTCAGCATCCAGGAATCAGCATTCGGCGTTGGCGATCGGCAGTTATTAAATGTCCCGAATGCTGGATGCTGAATGCTGGATGCTGAATGCGTGCGCCCCGCGGGAGGCGGGGCGCACTCATTCTAACTCTTCAGATCGTCGCGCCACTCTTCGATTTGTTTCGCCGCCACGTCGCGGCCGCCGAGGCCGAAGGCGATGGCCGCTGCGACCGCGAACGAGCCGAGCAGGAGTCCGAACGCGAGCTCGATGATGTCGTTGGCGATGCCCATTTGACTCAAAGCGATAGCCGTAGAGAGCACGAGAATGGCGAGGCGTGCCGCCGTCGCGAGGAGCGCGGCTTGCGGATTCCCGCTCGCACGGATCGTACTCGCGGCGAAATTCGCAAGAAACAGACCGACGGCGAAGACCACGAGACCAAGAGCGAGCTGGCCCGTGAACTCGAGCAGGTTCGCGAGAAGCACCGCCAAGTTCGCGAAACCGAGTAGTCCGGCGGCCTCGATCGACGCAAAGAGCATGATGATCGTGAGAAGCACCGTGCCCGCGAGATCCGAGGGCCGTTTGCCCGAGCTCGTCGTCGAGCTCATCGCAAGACCGAGCTTATCGAGGACCGAATCGAAGCCGGCGCCGGCAAGAACGCCCACGAGGAGCTGCGCGACGAGCCGGCCGACATAGTACGCGAGCGCAAGCAGCACGCAGGCGGCAAAGAGCCTCGGGATCGCCTCGAGCACTTGTCCGAGCATCTCGCTCGCGGGACGCGTCACCGCTTCGAGCGCGAGCGCGTTCAAAGACGAGAGTATCACGTTGAACAAAATGAACACATAGACGACGAGGCCGACGAGCCCGGACAGCTTGCGCGTACCGAGGCCGACTTTTTCCCCCAGCCTATCGACTCCGACGGCCGCGAGCAGGTTCGTCACAATCCGCTGCACGATACGGGCGATGAGCCAGCCGGCAGCCAGGATGACTCCTGCTGCGAGAATGTTTGGAACGAAGGTCAGCAGGCGATCCATCATCGCTTGCACCGGCGCGAGCAGGCCGCCGAGCTGTAGCGTTCCGAGAACGATGGGAAGGAAAAGCAGAAACACGAGCCAATAGATGCCGTCTCCGAGCGTCTTCCCCAATTGGGGCGCGGCATCTTTTTCCAGACCCGCCTCCCCCACGACCTTCTCGTCGAGGCGCCATCGATCGGTAGCGATCGAGACGGTCTTTCGCGCCACGGTCGCGACGACCCAAGCGAGGGCGACGAGGAGCGCCGCTCCGAGAAGCTGCGGCAAATAGCCGAAAACTTTATTCAAGAGCATGAGCAAAGGCTCGCTCACGACGGTGAGCTTTAGTGTGTTGAAAAAGAGAACGAGCGCGAAGAGCAAAAGAATGTAGTAGACGACCTTGCCGACCCAGACCTCGACCTCGAAGCCTTCCCCTTTCTGGTCACCGAGAACCCACTTCGCGATGCGATTGTCGATCGTCGTTTTCTCGAGGCTCTTCTTGACGGCCCAAGCGCCTATCCTTGCAACGAGCCAACCGACGAATAGAACGATGATCGCAACCAGAACACGCAGAACATCAGGCCCGAAGAGCGTGGCCAGTTGCGGCGCCATCTCCTGCAGTGAACCCATAGACACCTCCTTGTAGACGAAAAAGCGCAGAATTTGAACTTGATTGAGAACCGCGAGTTGCGGACGTTGGGGGAGTATAGCATTCGAATTGTCTCAGCGAGCCCGCGTGCAATACACTCATGAGCGTAGCTATGACGCGTCTCGTTCTCATCGCGCTCTTACTCTCGCCCGCGAGCCTCTTCGCCTCGTCCTTCGAGCTCAGCGGTACCATTCTCGATGAATCGGGCGGCGGGCTCGCCGGCGCCGAGCTCACGCTCTTCAGCGAATCGAGCAGCCTCGTGCGTGTCACCCACACCAACGATTCCGGGCGCTACGCGTTTGTCGCCATGGCCCCGGGCGAGTACACGCTCGAAGCACGACTCGACGGCTTCGCCACGTCCCGTTTCGCAGGCTTAAGATATTTCGCCGATACCAAGCCGATCTTCAACATCACGTTGAGACTGCGATCCGTACAGGAGTCGATGACGTTCACGGGAGAAGCGCCTCTCATCAATGTGAGCCAGGCCCAAATCGGGCTCTCGGTGGAAGAGCGCCAGCTCGACGAGCTTCCGCTCGGAGGCCGTGACTACTTGAATCTCGTCGACCTCGAAGGGGCGGCTCACGAGCTCCGCGAAGCGCCGCCCGGAGGCGACGTTTTCGGCGCGCCGCGGCGTTGTTGCACCGCTCTGGCTGAGAGCAAAATGCACCTCTTGTGGTGGCCGAGGTATGTTCGACCATGAAGTATCCCAAGCGCAGCCAGTACAAGCACGCGAAGCAGAAGAAGTACCACGTTCGCAACTGGGCGGAATACAACGAAGGGCTGCGCCGCCGAGGCGATTTGACGGTCTGGTTTGACGAGGAGGCAATCGCGAACTGGAAGGCCGACAAGACCGGTAAGCCTGGCGGTCAACGGGTCTATTCAGACATGGCTATTGAAACGGGCCTGGTTGTCCGGATGGTGTACAAGCTCGCCTACCGACAAACCGAAGGCTTCTTGCACTCGATCGCCTCGCTGCTCGGGCTCGGTATCGAGATCCCGGACTACTCGACGTTGTGTCGGCGCTCGAGGCTGCTCCGCAAGAAGCTGCGGATTCCGAAAGCCGCAAGCAATCAACCAATCCACCTGATGATCGATAGCACGGGCTTGAGGATTCATGTTGGAACCGCCCGCAAACCGCCAAAGCAGCGCGCATGGCGCAAGTTGCACATCGCCGTTGATCGCGAGACCGGCAACATTGTTGCGTCCGAACTGACGGCGTCACGTGCTCGCGACGCAACCCGAGTCCCCGCTTTGCTAACACAGATTCAAGCACCTCTAGCGTCCGTGGCGGCGGACAGTGCATACGACAAGGAAGCGGTCTACGAAGCGATCGAAGCGCACAGCCCTGGACGAAGGACGCGCGTGGTGATTCCGCCGCAACGAAACTCGACGCTCAATCAGAATTCGAACACCGCCATGCAGGAGCGCGACCGCCATATTCGTGCCATCGAAAGACACGGCCGACGTGAATGGTACAAGCTCTCAGGCTGCACCAAGCGAAGCATGGTGGAGAACGCGGTCTATCGTTACAAAGCGATCATCGGGCCCGAGATGCGGACACGAACGTTGGCGAGGCAACGAGTTGAACACCGAATTGGGTGCGAGATACTCAACAAGATGACCGCGCTCGGGATGCCCGATACGTACTGCGCCGGGTGACTCTACGACCGGCACAGGGAGGTCAGCGATTTGCTCCGGGCCGTGCAACAACGCCCCATCATGGCCGGGAGGCGGTTCGCTCCGCGCCCGCTTCGTGCTGACCGATGACCGCCGAGACCTCCTTGGTGAGAATCTCTTCCAGCTGGCGCAGTTGCTCGGTCACCCGCCCTGACAGATCCTCGAATACGCCGTATGCTTGCTGGGTCGGTCTCTCGTCCGCCCCTCCCACATACCTGGTGAGCGCCGCCAGCCGATTGTTCAACGCTTTGGGAGGAAGATTGAACGATGGCTTGGGACCGACGGCGCGGGTCAAAGCGCCCTCGATCGCGCGGAGCTTGTCCTTGGCCGTAGCCACCGCTGCATCGCCACCGGCGGCGTCCTCCCGTTCTTCCAATTGGCCGAGCGCCTCGCGGAGCTGCTCCACCGCGTCGGTTACTTCCGTCAGGCGGTCTCGTATCTGCATCATGAGCTCAAACTGTGCTTCGAGATCCGCGTCGGTCGCGGTGACACGCGGATCTTTGCGGATCTCGAACGGCCGTTCGTACTCCTGTCCCCCCACCGACAGCCGAGCGAGGTAGCGGTCCGGAAGCGCGGTGGGTGCCTGTGCACGCGGATATTCTGCCGAGACCAGGGGCCCGTCGGGGGGCAGCTCGCGTGCGTTGGGGTAGAGCATGTCCCAGACGAACCGGTTCATCCCCGCCTCGGCCGGCATCCACCCGCTGTCTGTCCTTTGACTCGAGAACTCCTTGATGACCTCACCTTCACCGCTCAGGATCGTCAGCGTCGCGTCATCCGGCCGCTCCTTCAAGCAGTAGTCGATCATCACGCTTCCGGGTGGGTTCTTACCCGCGTTGAGGAACAACCGCTCGACCCGGCCGTCGGGGCCGCGCCGATCCTCGAACCCGACGATGCTGTCTCTGGAGCGGGCGAACTGGATGCCGGGACGAAACGGCCGCATCGGAGACAGGACTTGCACGGGTAGATAGCGGTCGGTCGGCGCGATGTCGAACAGATGCGCCGAGGCCGTCGTGACTTCCGGCGTGATCTGACGCAAAGCCGTCACGTTGTCCATGATCCAGAACCCTCGGCCGTGCGTCGCCAGGACCAGGTCGTTGTTTTTGACGAGCATGTAGAAGACGGGCACCGCGGGCAGGTTGCGCTGAAGCGACTGCCAGGACGAGCCCGCGTCGAAGGATACGTAGACACCCGTTTCCGTCCCCGCGTATAGCAATCCCGGGCGAAGCGGATCCTCGCGAATCACCCTCGCGAAATCCTCGTCGCGAATTCCGTTCGTGATCTTTTCCCACGTCCGACCGTAGTCCGTGGTCTTGTAGAAGTAGGGAGACCGGTCGCTGACCTTGTAGCGGTTAGCCGCCAGATACGCTGTGCCGCGATCGTGCGGAGACACCTCGATGGTGCTGATCCGTGTCCACTCGGGCAGGTCCTTCGGCGAGACGTTGTCCCAGCTCTCCCCGCCGTTCCTTGTCATATGAACCATGCTGTCGTCCGTGCCGACCCACAGCTCGCCTTGTTCGAGCGGTGACTCCGTAAGGGCATGCGCCACGCTGACCCAGTACAGCGAGGACGACTGCGTCGTGAGGGGGCGGCCCCGGGTCGTCTGCATCTTATCCAACCGGTTGGTCGTGATGTCCGGACTGATGGTCTCCCAGGAGTCTCCCTCATCGGTCGTTCGAAAGACATGGGCGCCAGCGGTGTACAAAACGTTTGGATCGTGAGGCGACAGCAGGATCGGGAAGTTGTAGAAGAAGCGGTGCTTCACGTCCTTGGGCGCAAACGTGAACTGGTCGTCGGGCCAAACGGTGATGTTCCGCGCCTGTCCCGTCCGCCGGTCGTAGCGCGCAATGGCCGTCCGGTCGCCGGCGTACACGACGCGGCCGTCGGGCTTGACGGCCGTCTGCCCGCCCTCGCCGCCGGGAATCGCCTCCCAGGAGATCGCAGCACCGTTGGTTCGGCTCGGCACTGACACGTGCGAATTGTCGTTCTGGGCAGCGTAGAGCCGATAGGGCACCTGGTCGTCGATCGCAAGACCGAAGAGCTCGGCCGTGGGTTGATTGTGTATGCTCGACCACGTGGCACCGCCATTCAACGTCACCGTGGCGCCGCCGTCGTTCCCCTCGATCATCCGTTGCGGGTCACGCGGATCGATCCACAGCGCGTGGTTGTCGCCGTGCGGCGTCGGCACCTGGTTGAAGGTCTCGCCACCATCTGTCGATTTCCAAAAGCGGTAGGAGGGGAGATATACCGTGTCCGGGTCTCGTGTGTCGGCGATCACGTGCATGTACGACGGGGCGTTGCGTCGGAAATCGCGTCTTTCGTTGATCCGCTGCCAGGTCTGTCCGCTGTCGTCCGAGCGGAACAAGGCACCGTCGTCCGCCTCGATGAGCGCCCAGACGCGGCTCGGACGCGCCGGCGAGACAGCGACACCCATCTTCCCGACGACCCCCAGCGGCAAGCCCGGATTGCGCGTAATGTCCGTCCAGGTGTCACCGCCGTCGGTCGTCTTGTACAAGCCGCTTTCGGGTCCCCCGCTGATCTGGTCCCACGGAAGACGCTGCAGCTGATTGAGCGAGGCGTAGAGCACATTGGGATTCGTCGGGTCTATCGAGAGGTCGACCGCGCTCGCCCGCTCGCTCTTGTACAGAATCTTCTCCCAGGTCTTACCGCCGTCCTTCGTGCGATAGACACCCCGCTCGGGATTGGTCCCGAAGACATCGCCCGCCGCCGCCACATATACGATGTTCGGATTCGTGGGATGAATCCGGATCTTCGCAATGTGGCGGGTTTCTTTGAGCCCTACGTGGGTCCACGTCTGTCCGCTGTCGGTCGACTTGTAGACCCCGTCACCGGGTGTGAGGTTCTGTCGCATGAGCGATTCGCCCATGCCGACGTACGCAACGGCGGGGTTCGACAGCGACACATCGATCGCCCCCACGGGCGCCGTCTTGAAGAAACCGTCGGACACGTTCCGCCAGTTGATGCCCGCATCAGTGGTCTTCCAGACCCCGCCATGTGTCGACCCGAAGTAGAAGACGAGGAGATCCTGAGGATCTCCTGCGACCGCTATCGCCCGGCCCCCCCTGTGCGGACCGAGCGAACGCCACTCCAGCGCCGTCAGGAAGCTCGCATCCACGCTGGGATAGTCGACCGCACCGGCGGCGCCCGAGCGGCCATTGCGGGACTGCGGTGAATCATCGCATACGACAGTGACCGTCAGGCACAAGGCTGAGACCAGTACCACACGGACGGTGGGAAACCTTCTCATGGCGCCCTCCTCTCGGCAGTGACGTTTAGGTGACGTTTAGACAATCAGACAGCGGCTAGGTGGTGCGTCGCAGGAACCTCGCAGCCTCCGGCCAGCGACGCATCCTCTTCCACCTATCACGCAGAAATGTGCCGCAGGGACTACGGGGCTGGCCGCGATACTCCCAGTTGAACATTGCAGCGAGCCGAGGAGCTGCGAAAGGTTGATCGTGCCGAAGGGGCACCAAATATCTGCCGCGCACCGTGACATTAGGCCTGCCAGGCAGTTTATCTCGATGCTCGCCTGAGGCAAATCAATAATTGTTTTCAAGCCATAAGTGCAACGCGGAATCATTAACACCTTGGCTCATTGGCGCGTCTGACGGGCTGGCCCCGTATGACGATCTGCCGCGGCGAGGTGGTCTACGAGGACCGCAAGGCGGCAGGCCAGGCCGGCAGCGTACAGTTGGTGCCACGGCAACCGTGGCGACGGCCGACCTGCGATAGGGTTGGAGTGTAGCAACAGCGGTTGCAACTCGGGGTCAAGATCGCCTTCGGCACGGACGCCGGAAGGGTTCGTCACGGAACCTACCTGGCAAGGTGAACCTTGAGGAAGCTGACCTGTCAGTTTCCTTCCCCGGCCACGGCGGGACCGCCCGGGGAACATCCTTCCCGAAAGCTAAAAATCCACCTCAAAGAAGACTCCGAATTTCTTGTCGTAGTCTACGACCTCGCTCGGGTTCGGCGACACGTTGAGCATGATAAAGCTTGCACCAGGTGGAAAAAGGACGTAGCGATTAAGAGAGTGCCACGTACCTACTTGGCGAGCGTCGGCCGGCGCATCGACGTGAGACCCCACATGTTTGATCTTTCCCCGCCTCGATGAGAATCTCGCCGTTTTGGAGAGTGCCGTTCGTCACCGTGTAGATCGTCTTGGCTTTGATCACCGTGGGCGTTGACTGGGCGACGGCCCGAGGGGGGGCCAGAAGCACCAGGGAGATCGACGTAAGAAAAGTGCTCCAGACCAGCTTCGCTTTCATTTCGAATCCTTTCTCTGCTGCCTAGGGTTGGGTGGAACCCTTTCCTTTCTCGTCATCCCTGGTTTCGACGGGCGCCCTTTCCCATGTATAGTCGCGGCCCATCGCGTATTTCTCGAACCAATCCAACTCCGCGTTCATCTTGAACAGTTGATGGCGCAGCTCTCTCCAACCGTGTCCTTCTCGAGGGGCCATGTAAAGGCGGGTCGGAACGCCGTTGGACTTGAGCGCTCGATACAGCTCGACCGACTGAGGAGCTGGCACCCGCACATCCTCCTCTCCTACCAGAACCAGCGTCGGCGTGGTGACATTCGCGATCTGGCTGAGGGGAGATTGCTCCCAGTAGAAATCGGCGGGCGCATCCTTCTGCCACGGGGTGCCTCCGAAGTACGCGGTGCGAAAAAAGCGAAGGTCGCTCTGGGAGTAAAAGGAGATCCAGTTGACGGCGCTCGCCCCGGAGGAAGCCGCCTTGAAACGGTCCGTGAAGGTGATGATTTTGTTGGTGAGGTACCCGCCACTGCTCCAGCCCCTCACCACCATTCGATCGCTGTCGACGATGCCCATCTCGATCACATGGTCGGCGCCAGCCATGACGTCGAGATGTGAGTTGTTGAAGAAGTGCCCCATGATGTCGCGCTCGAACTCGCTACCGTAACCACCACTGCCTCGATAGTTCGGCTCCAGGACCGCGTAGCCCTGGGCCGCCAACATCGCAATAAAATCGCGCCATCCACCGAAACCGTACTGGTTCGAGCTGCCCATGCCGCCATGGAGCTCCATGACAAAGGGATATCTCTTTCCGGCCTCGTAATTCAGCGGATAGTGAAGCATCCCCTCAATGCGTACTCCGTCGACACCCTTCCACGCGGTCATCTCCTGGCGAGGTAGCTCGAAGTCCTGTGTCAGATAGTCAAAGCGCTTCGTTGCTCGAGTAGGAGTTCCTGCCCCGAGGGCGGGAAGCACCCAGAAGTCTCCGGGATTCCCGGGCCGGTCGATGGCAAAGACGTGGAGGTCGGCCGATGGCTGGTAGTTCCAGTTGTGAACCCTGTGCTTTGCGTCGGTGAGCTGGTGGACCTTTTGAGTTGCGAGCTCGAGCCGGAACAGCTCGCTGTGAACCCCCATGTTTGCCACGAAATAGATCGCGTCTCCCTCCATGGACCAGCTCGCTTGTTTCACCTCATAGGGGAGGTCGGGGAGCAGGAGCTCAGCCGCGCCGCCGCTCGCCGGCACCACGAAGATGCTCGACTTGTACTGGAACTCGAACTTCTCGTTCGACTTCGCCAAGAAGAGAACCCGTCGGTTGTCAGGAGAAAGCCTCGCCCCGATTCCTCCAGAAGAATTGGGAGCTTCGGGAACGTTGTTGCGGGTGAGCTGGACAGGCTCGGTTCCGTCGGCGTTCATCACCCAAACCTCGCCCCGATTGGTGTAATCCCAAAGGGGGTTCGGCGCTCGATGGAGAATCACCTTTTTCCCGTTGCGAGCCAGGGCGTAGCTGAGAACCGAGAAATCCCCTTCGGTGATGCGGTGTTCGACACCGTCGGCAGGTGAGATCTTCCAAAGATGTCTCTGCTCGTAGTTCTCGTTGAAGGCGTAGACGTCATCTTTGCTCTTCTCTCGCTGCTCCTCTTCCGGCGAGGGAGGATCGAAGGCCGCGAAGTAGATCCAGTCGCCATCCGGCGACCAGCGGATTTCGGACAGAGGCGGAAAGTGAGCGTCTTCGACCGGACGTGACGCCACATGGTTACTTAGCTGCCGGGCCTCGCCCCCTCCAGTGTTCAGCAGGTAGATCTGAGGGGACCGGGATTGGCCGCGCTGCGCCAGAAAAGCGATGGACTTTCCGTCGGGCGACCAACGCGGGCTCCACTCACCGCCGGATCCGTTCGTCATCTGGGTAGAAGCGCCGCCCTTCAGATCGGCACGCCAGATGTGTCTCACCCGCCCGTTGATCTCCCAATCAGGCTCCGCCAGAACGAAGAGCAAGTGACGGCCGTCGGGAGAAAGCTGAGGGTCGCTCAAGCTTGGAACTTCCAGGAGATCGACGAGTGTCATCGGGCGCTTCTCCGGCTGTGCCCAAAGCGGAGCCGACAAAAGGCCTGCCAGAAGGATGGCATGACTCATGTGTTTCGATATTGTTATCATGTGGCACCTAACCCTAACGAAAGAAAGAAAGAAAGGAGATCGCAGATCGATGGCGACTCCGATTAGCGAGCGGAAAGCAACCATCTTCAGGGGCGGGAGGCTCTTTCTTTGGGCACCTTCGCCACAACAGGTGTTAACCTAAATCGCGCCGACGAGCGAGTCCAATTGATTACGCTTCTTGGCCCATAAGTGGAACTGCCGAGCCCGGCATACGGAAGTCGTGGCTTGGGCGACGAGCGGCTCGCTAATGAGAAACGTCAGCTGGGGCCAGTGGGGCCGCCCCGGGTGCCTTCAACTTCTGTAACCGTTCGCGGCGACGGCGTTCACCCCGCATAATGCTTGTTCTGCTCTGTGGCCCCACCGGTTTCGGCAACGCTTTCTAAGTCTCACCACGCGGGGAAACGACGCCAAAGAATGTTCAACCCTTTGGGAGGAAGGTTGAACGAGGGCTTGGGACCGACGGCGCGGGTCAAAGCGCCCTCGATCGCGCGGAGCTTATCCTTGGCCGCGTGCAATCGACCGTTCCACGTCGAAAGGGCGTCGCGACTACGCGATACTTCTCCTCATCGTCACCTACGGCCTGCGAGTCAGTGAGGCAGGTCTCGAATTCGACGACATCGCGTGGCGAGCCCGTCGGATTTGCATTCCGCGACCCAAGATTGGTACTCCCCTGCGATTCCCGAACCGAAATCTTCCTCCCTCAGCCCGTCATTGCTGAGATCGAGTACGGACTCGCGAGCCTACAGAGCTCGTCACGAAGCAGCCGGCTGCGCGACCGTTTCGACGTTCTTCTTAAGGAGCTCATGCGCGCCGATTGGACGGACGAAGTCAGCCGGGCATTGGGAGACATCAAGGCCGAGCTGGAGCGGCGAGGAGTCCGAATCGAAGATTTCGACGTCGCGGTTGCGGCGCACGCCGTCGCCCTCGACGCAACTTTGGTTACGGGCAATGTCGTCCACTTCGAGCGGATCCGAGGGCTACGGCTCGAGAACTGGCGCCGGAGGGCCAGCGCGTCGCGCAACCCGTCATCTTGTTAAGTTGAAGCTGAGAACCACGATGGCGATGGCGGTGCCAGGGGTTATTGATACCCAAGGATTCAGGATCTGCGAGCCAGCTTTGGGCGCGTACTCGAGGCGGTGAACGGCCGCGACGGTCCGAGTAGCAGCCGCGCGGTGCTTCCGCAATCAAGTGTTGGCGGCCGGGCCCTAACCCATGTGCGTGGTAGAGTTTGAGCCTGATTTCGAGAGAGCGGGTTGTCTCGTCGACAAGGCTGCGCGAAGTGAAGAATCTGAGTTGCCTCAACCCCGAATGTTCGTTGCACGGAAAAGGAGAGAGAGCCATTCTTAGTTGGAAATTGAAACGGCTCCCAACCCCGTGGTTTGATGACGTTGGCAAAAACAACATCAAGCCGCAAGAGAAAGGAGCCGAGATGGGAAGTCTGCTACGTACAGCCAAGAAACACAAGAAGTCACGTCGTTTGGGTAAGCCCGAGGTAATGGCGCGCGAGGAGTACGGGGAGCTCGAGGTGGACGTCAAAATAGAGATGATCCGTTCGCTAATCCCGCTTGGGTTAATGCACGTTCACGAGCTGCTCGACGACGAAGTGAAGGAGTTGGCGGGAGAGCGATACGCTCGTAAGGACGAACTGGAGCGTGGCCGCCGCCACGGAACCAACCCTGGCACGGTAGGGCTTGCCGGCCAGCGGGTACCGATCCGTGTGCCACGGGTTCGGAGCCAAGAGGGAGTAGAGATACCGCTTCGCTCCTACGAAGCACTGAACGACGGCGGAGAGGTGAATGATCTGCTGCTGAAACGAGTGCTCTACGGAATCTCGTGTCGCAACTACGAGGCTGCAGCGGAAGCGATACCGGGCGCTATCGGGCTGTCGAGCTCGACGGTGTCCCGAGGTTTCGTACAAGCGAGCGCAGCGAAACTTCGGGAGATGCAGGAACGGGATCTGTCCGGCGAAGATGTGGTGGCGCTGTTCCTGGACGGGAAATCATTCGCCGACGCAATGATGGTCATCGCGCTGGGCATCACACTTTCCGGGGAAAAACGCTTTTTGGGCTTCGTGGAGACGGACACGGAGAACGAGAAGGTGTTGACGCCGTTCCTGCGTTCACTGCTCGCGCGGGGACTCGACAGCTCCCAGGGTCTACTGGTGATCATCGATGGCGGCAAGGGTCTGAAAGCGGCCGTAAAGAAGGCGTTCCGAAAGCGGGTCCTGATACAACGGTGCCAGTGGCACAAACGTGAAAACGTCGTGAGCTATCTGTCCAAGGGCGAGCAGGCGTCGTTGCGCAAGCGGTTGCAGTCGGCCTACAACAGGCCGGAATATAAAGAGGCCCTCGCGGCCCTCGATCAACTGCACGATGAATTGGAGGAGCGGAACCAATCCGCAGCTGGGAGCTTGGAGGAAGGAATCGAGGAGACGCTCACATTGCATCGTCTCGGCGTGTACGGGGCGCTGGGCCGTTCGTTCAAGACGACGAACTGCCTTGAATCCGTCAATGCTCTCGTCGAGGAACGCTGCGCGAAGGTCGACCACTGGAAGAACTCCAGCCAACGCCAGCGGTGGCTGGCGACAGCCCTCGTGGACATCGAACCCCGCTTGAGGAGGGTGATCGGCTACCGCCATCTTCCGAAGCTTCGCGAAGCTCTCAAGCGGGAACTGAAGATCGAGACGAAGACATCAACGGTGTCGAAGAAGAAGGCCGCCTAATTTATGAGCCGTGGAGAGTTTCAACTAAGAATGGGCTTGACTCCGGAAAAGCCGGTTCTGGAAACATCAACCGCCACGGATTCTACCGAACGAGGTCCGGGAAACGCCGGCGATACCGGTGCGTCGAGTGCGGAGAGACGTTTTCTTCGACGAAAGGCACGCCCTAACTACCGTCTCCAGCATCGAAGAGCTACTTTCGACACGGTCGTCGCTCTCAGAGTCGAGGGTGTCAGCATTTCCGGGATCTCCCGGGTCGAGGGGATTGCCTGGAACACCGTTGCTCGCTGGCTCGAGAAGGCAGCCCAAGTGTGTCGTCGATTCAACCACAGAAGGATCGCCGGGGGTTGGAACTTCGCGCGCCTGATCACGATTCGCGAATTCTTTATCGGCGATCGACTGTAAACTGCTGCAATTGCGCCACTTTCGGGTCCAATCGCCGTTTTTTGGGCGCATAAACCCTGCATAACCCCCTCCTATTAGGTCTAAAAAGGGCACATAGGGCAGGGGTTAGGTGGGGGTTATGGGCTATGTAGAGGGCAAGTAGACCCCAGATACGACGCGATTGCCGCCGGTTGCGCGCGCCTTAGAGGTCGGGCTTAGGGACGCCGTTCTCAAAGCCGAAGGAAGCAGCGACGTAGGACTTTGGCGTGTCAACGCCATGAAGCGATTCGCGGATTCTTTGTCCGTGATCGACTGTAACCTGCTGCAATCGAGTCGCTTTCGGGGTCTAATGGCCGTCTTGTAGGTATTGCGCCGGCGGCTTGACGCTCGCGGCGGGCTTGGTCCCTTGGAGGATCCACCGCTGGATCCGCCGACCATTCCCCGCCTCACCCGTGTACATCCTGTTCTTCGAGTCGATCGAGATCATGTGTGCTCGAATGAACTCGCCTGCCTGGCGACCCGGCTTCCCGAACCTGTCCAGAATCCGCAAGTCATTACGCCGCAGTAACCAGACACGCTGGTTCGTGCCGTCCATGAGGTACAGAAGGCTCTGTTGTGGATCCCGCGAGAGTTGGAGGCTGAATCCGCTCCCGGATCCGCCGGTCTCTGGACGAACAAATCGCTCCATGAGGTACTCGCCGTTCTGCCGGAAGACCTGGATGCGGTTGCCGCGGCGGTCGGCTACATAAATCAGACCGTCCTTCGAGCCGACGATGCCATGAACGGTGGAGTACTGCAGCGGCGGGTCGTCCACTTTGACCGGATAGTCATATTCGTAGGTGTCGTCCGGCGGCTTTCCGTACGCGCCCCAGTGACGGAGATATTTCCCAGTCTCGGCATCGTAGACCACCACGCGCTTGTTGCGGTATCCATCCGCGATGAAGATCTCGTTCGTCTTGGGCTCGACGTAGAAATTTGCGGGTCCGCCCAGGTGGTCCGGATCGTCGCTCCCCTTGTTGACGCCTGGCTCGCCGATCGTCAGAACATGCTCGCCGTCTTGCGTGAACTTCATCACGTGGAACCCATCGCTCGTGCCCGTCCAGACGAACCCGTCGTGATCGATGTAGATCCCGTGCGCCCGGTCATACCAGGTGTAGCCCTCGCCGGGGCCACCCCAGGTGCGGAGAACCTTGCCCTCAGGATCGAGCTCGAGAACTGGCGGTGCAGGGAAGCAGCAATCGGCGATCGGTGGCTCCAGGGCCGCCCCGATCTCCTGACGCGTCAGGCTCGACGGCATGTGGAGCACCCAGAGGTGATCGTTGTCGTCGACGAACAGCCCTCTGATATCCCCCAGGATCCAGTCGTTCGGAAGCGTCGGAGGCCAGGTGGAATCCACCTCGTAGATGGGAAGATTGTCTGCCGTCGGCGAGCCCAGCGCCGGCTTAGCGTTGGCAGTCTGGGCGTCGGCTTGGCTGCCAACAAGAAGCACCAATGCCAGGGTGACCAGTTTCAACGAAGGTTTCATGATCATCATGCTCCTGATTGAACACTGTTGACGACCGCGCGATGGCGGGGCGTCCACACGGGCTGATTATCGTCGAAGACGCCGGGCTGGGCTACTCCTAGCCACGTAAACCTGAAAGCTTCCGGAGCGGGGTGCTTCTAGTACCGTCAACCTTAGCTTGGGTCTGCTGATACCTTATCAGTCGATGAGTTCAAGTTCGGCGAACGGTACGGCAAGCGAATGACTCGAGTTCCGGCATCGTCGACCAGCCCTCGAAAAACTTCTTGTCGCGGTCGAGGATGAGCAATCGCTTGCCGAGCAGAAAGCCGTCGAGCGGATCAGTGAGATTGCGACCGACCTGCATCATGAACGCGCTGTAAGGCCCCGGAGTAATTCCGGCAACGTGAATCTTTCGCGAGGAGAGCTCGATCACGACGAGTACGTAGTAGGTCACGAGCCTACCGAACGTGACGACCTCGACGGTGAAGAAGTCGGTGGCAGCCACGGTTTCCCAATGGGCGGTCAGAAACGTGCGCCAGGGCGTCCGCTCACTTCTCTCGGGCGCGGGCTCGACGCCGTGCTCTCGTAGAATATTTGCGATGGTGCTCCTCACAACGGTATGGCCGAGATTCGAGAGTGCGCCGCGAAGTCTAGTGTACCCCCAAGCGCGGATTGTCTTTCGCTAGGCGCACGATGAGCTCGGCGAGCTCGACCATGACGCGCGGACGGCCCGCTCGTTTCCCCCACTTCCGCGCAATGAGCCGTGCTGCTCACACAGACATCATGGGAATCTCCGAGCAGGTTTTCGACGAGCTCGTGTTCTGGCGACGTTCCGCACAGCGGGGCCTGCGCGTGACGGTTCGCAGCGATGGCAATTCGCTGCTCGATTCGCGGCGCTCCTGACCCGCTGCGCTCTCTTGCGTTGCTCGGAGAGCCGCTCTAACAGGTTTTCCTCGCGGCCGAAGTAGACCTCGTCCGGCGTACGGCCTCCGAGAACGGAGCGCGGGATCTTTTCATTGTGCTCACGGACGTAGAACGTAACGAGACGCCTCACGGCCACCGTAATGTCGAGGGTGTTCAGGAAAAGCCACGCGTGCTTCAATTGTCGCCAAAATGCTTCGATCAAAGAGTTCGCAGCAGACTATGTCGACTTGGGCGAGCACACGACTCAGAGAACTTGAATCCTCGGCAAGCTGATCTACCTCGCCGAAGTTCTCCGAACCGCCGTCGGTGACGACGAGCACGTTGGCGTTCGCTGCGGCGCGAGGGAGGTTCCCCGAGGCCTCAATGAGCAGCTCGCGCGTTGTTGCCGAGTTCAGCTTGTCGCTCACCCGCCAGGCAAGAATCCTTCGGCTGAAATTGTCGATGACCGCCTGGAGGTAGATTCGGATGCCGGTCGTCAGCCGGATCACGGTTGCGTCGATTTGCCAGTACTCGTTGGGGCACGTCGCTCTGAGGCCTTGCTTGGGCTTCGCCGGATGCACCCGCCTTCGGGGGCGCTTCCAGCCGCGCTGGCGGATCATCTTGTACCAGGTGCTTGCGGACGCGAAGACCTTGCCAAGACGCTGCGCGTAAAGCGCTAGGTTAGGTTCTGGACCGCTATGTGACGATACGTCTCGGACTCGACGCAATCCCTCATCGTGGAGACTTCGTCGCGCGTGAGCTGGCTGGGAAACGACTTCGGACAGCTCGGTTGATCGTCGAGCCCGCAACCCTCTTCCCTGCGTCGCCACGCGTGATAACATGCCGACGAGATACCTACGATCTTAAGCGCGGTGCTCAGCGACAGCAGGCCGGCCGCCGACGCGACCGCGCGCAGAACCGCGGATTTGCTTGCACCATCGGGAACGCGATCGCCGTCGAGTTTGCCGCCGCGGAGATTCAACAGCTGCACCAGTAATCCGATGATCGCCGCCTGCGCCCTGGCGCGCTGTCGTAGTCTGTCGACATGCTCCAACAGGTCATAGACCTCCAGCTCAACGTCGACCGCAGCGACTACTGGGCGCACCTCGCCACGCCCATCTCAATCGCGCGCTCAGCTTGGACCGAGACGGGCGATTGGATGAGTCAATCGAAGAAAACGAGAACGCGCTGGAGTTCGACCCCGACCTCCTCCAGGCTCACGTGAATCTTATCTCTTTGTACGGGCGAAGGGACAACCCGAACGTGCGGAGCAGCACTACCACGCGGCGATGAGCTTGAATCCGAATCGAGCGGAAGCGCACTACAACTACGGCGCGATTCTGCTGAGGAAAGGCCTGTTGGGGGATGCCGAGCAAGCCCTTCGACGGGTGCTCCAGATCAACCCCGCGCACGCCGATGCCCACTCTAGCCTGGGTTATCTCCTGGAGAACCTTGGGCGCATTCAAGAAGCGATCGAGCACTACCGTTTCGCGTTGAAACATCAACCGAACCATCCGGCGGCGAACTTTGGGTTGGGAGTTCAGCTCGTCAGGTAGGGTGACCTGCAAGCGGGCCTCACGCACCTGGAAGCCAGCTTGACGCTCGAGAGCGCCGATACGCCGTTGTACATGTACGAGCTAGCGATGATCTACGGTGAGCGCGGAAACCTGGAGGAAGCCCTGCGGTGGCTGCAAGAGGCGCGCCGAGTGGCCGTCACGTATAGCCGCGAGGACGTGATCGAGATCATCGACCAAGATTTGCGGAAGCTTCAATGACTATGTGGTCGATCTCTTATATAACTAGTACCCGTCCTGAAGCCTGTAAGGGATTGAGAAAAAAGGAGAAATCGCAAATTTAGGGCTAGTCTTCTGAGGGGGTGTCGATTAGGATCGTGTCGTTGAAAACATCCGATTCTAAATGACTTAACTCCAAAGGAGACCAGCCCTAAATGCGAAAAACGATCAACCCACAGCCAAATCTACGTGAGCCCTGGCTGGAGCTGGAGCACGCACGCGAGCTCGAAACGATCTCGTCGCTACTCGATGCCCATCCTAAGCTCAATGAGCTGGTACTGCAAGACCTAAGGTCGGTCACCCCACCGGCAGGGAGCGATGTTGGTCGTGGGGGAATGAGCGCGGAGCAGGTTCTCCGGGCGTTGTTGGTGAAGCAGCTGAATCAGTTCACCTATCGGGAGCTGGCGTTTCACTTGGCAGACTCTCGAAGCTATCGGACGTTTTGCCAGCTCGGCATCATAGAGCCGACCCCGTCGAAGTCGACCCTAGCAGCAAACATCAAAGCCGTGAAGTTCGAAACGCTGGAGCAGATCAACCGAGAGCTGGTGAGCGTTGCCGAGGATGCTGGGATCGAAAAGGGAAGAAAAGTACGAGTGGACTGCACGGTAGTGGAATCAAACATTCATCCGCCTACAGACTCCGAGCTTCTTTATGACTGTGTTCGGGTTCTCACTCGCGTGATGTGCCGAGCTCGCGAACTGCTGGGTACAGTAGTGGTCTTCGGCAATCGAACGCGTCGAGCGAAGAGACGTCGACTGGGAGTTCTGAACGCGAAGGATAAGCAACAAAGGCGTCGCGTCTATCGAGATCTACTGAAGGTGACGGAAGAAACCTATCGCTCCGCTCAACGCGTTGCAGCACAGTTGGAAGAGTCGGGCTTGACCGAGCCGGTGAAGCGAGCGAGCGCGGAGAGGATCGCCGCGGATTTTGAGCACTTTCTCGTCCTCACCAAGAAAGTCATCAACCAAACCCAACGCCGAGTGATCGACGAAGAGCGTGTGCCTGCGGAGGAGAAGGTCGTTTCTATCTTCGAAGAACACACCGACATTATTCGCAAAGACCGGCGCGAGACTCTCTACGGCCACAAGGTGTGTATGACTGGTGGCTCGTCCTCGATGATTTTGGATTGCGTGATCTTAGATGGAAATCCGTCCGATTCAACTCTCGCGGAAACCATGATCGACCGTCAAGTCGAACTCTACGAACGGGCCCCGCGCCAGGTTGCCTACGATGGCGCGTTTTCTTCAAAGGCAAACTTGGAAGCCATCAAAGGCAAGGGAGTTGAAGATGTTGCCTTTACCAAGGCTCATTTCGCGGTGACCGATATGGTCAAGAGTTCCTGGGTCTATCAACGCCTGCGGCGATTTCGCTGCGGAATCGAAGGCGTCATTTCGTTCTTGAAACGAGTCTTTGGCCTCGACCGATGCACATGGCGCTCATTGCCTTCTTTTAAATCGTACGTATGGAGTTCCATCATCACCTGCAACCTACTGATGATGGCAAGACACCTATTACGATAACAACTATTACTCTTCCGCCCCTTATAGCCATGGATTGCTAACAATTCGCCTCTCGTTTCGTCCAAGATTTTCATTCGCTCTCAACCCCACGAAGCCCCTTCCGAAAACGTATAATACCCACATCTTCGATAGGTCTCTCGCACACCACAAGTTATGGTGTTTCTGGACAGGAACTAACTAGTCCAGACGGCGATGGCCAAGGCTGACAATCCATAACCGAGGCGTTCGGTACGCGTTTGGCACGTTTGGAAGTCAGTAGCAGTCTGCGTTTCGCGTTCTTGATTTCGAGCTTACCGCGGAAGAACTGTTCCCCGGTCGGTGAGAGGGGTCCTCGTGAAGCGCCGCTCCCTGGCGCCCCGCGGCCGGCTCGTTTAATATCGGGGAAGAAGCGGGTCGGTGGCGACCCATCCAAAAGAGGAGTGAACGATGACCCATAGAACAGTCTTCCTGACAATCAGCCTCATCCTGGCGTCCATAGCGCGCCTTGGAGCGGTTCAAGGCGAAAAGGGGGAGCAAAACTGGCCGAGCTTTCGCGGCCGAAACGCAAACGGTATCGCCGAAGGATATGAGACTCCCACCGTCTGGAGTGCCCAAGAACCCAAGAACATCCAGTGGAAAACACGAATCCCAGGACTGGCGCATTCCTCGCCGGTCATCTGGGACTCGAGCCTCTTCGTCACGTCGGCAATTAGCTGGAAAAAGGAATCCAACCTAAGGGTTGGACTCCCGGAGATTTTAGGAAGACTCGAGTCGGTTCAGGACGACACCGTGCATGCTTGGCGCGTCTACCGGCTGGACAAAAACACGGGCGAGATTCTGTGGGAGCGGACGGCGCACGAGGGCGCGCCCAGAGTGAAACGCCACCCCAAGGCGACTCAAGCCAATTCCACTCCCGCGACCGACGGCAAGCGCGTCGTGGTTTTCTTCGGCTCCGAGGGCCTTTACTGCTACGACTTGTCTGGCAAACTGCTCTGGAAGAAGGACCTCGGTGTTCTCGACGCAGCCTTCTTCCAGGAACCGGATCGCGGGTGGGGCTTCGCCAGCTCTCCCATCATCCATGGGAACGTGGTGTTCGTTCAGTGCGACATCATTGAGGGCTCCTTTCTTGCAGCTTTCGACCTCGAAGACGGCCGAGAGCTCTGGCGCACACCGCGCGACGACGTCCCCACATGGAGTACGCCCACCGTTCACCGACGGGGCGATCGAACGTTACTCCTCGTCAACGGATGGAAGCACATCGGGGGATACGACGCGACGACAGGCAAGGAGATTTGGCGACTTCGAGGCGGAGGCGACATCCCGGTTCCTACGCCGGTCGTGGCACATGATCTGGCCTTTTTCACCAACGCGCATGGCTCCATGGCGCCGATCTACGCGATTCGACTCGATGCCCAGGGGGACATTTCTCTCGAGGGAGGCTCTCGTTCAAACGACTACGTTGCCTGGAGCGTCGACCGGGGAGGTGCCTACATGCAGACACCGCTGATCTATGGTGAGTATCTCTACAACTGTCGGGACAACGGCGTGCTGAGCTGCTACAGAGCCGAGACCGGCGAGCGCGTCTACCGGAAGCGTCTGGGCAGCGGCGGAATGGGATTCTCCGCCTCCCCGGTCGCTGCCAATGGGAAGATCTACTTTACCAGCGAGCTCGGCGATGTGTTCGTGGTTCGGGCTGGACCGGAGTTCGAGCTCCTCGCCACGAATTCTCTGGACGAGATCGCGATGGCAACGCCAGCTATCTCCGAGGGCAAGCTGTACTTCAGAACGAGGAGCCACATCCTTGCCGTGTCCGAGAAATAAACGCCTTCCTGCGCCGGGGTTGCACGTCCCGTCGTCTACGTAGCGTTCAGGATCACCGAAGGATCGCTCGCTCTTCGCCATGCCGGCCGCCAACTCGCGCACCGAACCGACTCGGTCGAGACGACCCAGCTCATCCCAGAGAGCCGCCGCCCGCTCCTCGGGAATCCGCGAGCGGGCGAGCCGAAGGAACTTTCCCAAGCTGTTTTGCCGAAAGCGGGCGGCCCATCTCGGTGCTCCGGTTGTAATCGCGCGTATCATCCGATGTCGGATCGGTCGAGCCCACAAAAGTCTTACGGCACTCGCGGCACTCGATCGTGCGCGTCGAGAACGATGACCGCTTCCATCATATGTTAGGATCCCGTCTCCGAGACCGGGAAACGACCGTGCGGGAACACCCGCTCGGTCTCCGGTTCCAAGCCTCAGGAGGCAGCGAAATGAGAGCTCACGGACTGAGGCGCCTATCCTTCCTGCCGCTGTTGCTCGCCCTCTCCTCTGCGGCCTTTCCGCACAGCCAGTTCGTTTACCCTGGCGCGCGCGGCTACATGGAAATGATCTTCCTGCCGCCGGTCACGACAGGGCCATGGTCGCCGTCCTGGTCGCCGGACGGCCGCGAGATCGCCTTCTCGATGCAGGGGAGCATATGGAAGATCTCCGCTGACGGCGGTGAGGCAAAGCAGTTGACGTCCGCCCCCCAATACGACTCCGAGCCGTCCTGGTCGCCGGACGGCCGGCAACTTGTCTTTACTCGAGACGATGATGAGGCGATTCACCTTTGGGTCGTCGACGCCGACGGCGCGAACCCCCGTCAGCTCACCCGCGAGGGTCAGATCAACGTGAACCCAGCCTGGTCGCCGTTTGGTGAGAGCATCGTCTACGCTTCCATGGCCGACGGCCAGAGCCTGAACTTGCTGCTGATCTCGCCGGCCGGGGGACCACCCCAGCCCTTGCTCGAAGACGAGCACCAGAACTCCGAGCCCAGCTGGGCTCCGGACGGAACACAGATCGTGTTCCTCAGCAGCCGCGACAGTCTCTACGGCACCGGAGACATCTGGACCATAAACGTGGCCGACAAGACACTCAAGCAATTGTTGAAGGAAGAAACCCTCTATCACACTCGACCCCAATGGTCCCCCGACGGGAAGAAGATCGCCTACATTTCTCATCGCACGGGCCACAACGAAATCTGGATGATCCACACGGCCTCGGGCAATCCAGTGCAGTTGACCCGGCAAGGAGCGGAGCTCTTCACGCCCCGCTGGTCTCCGGATGGTGGTCGGCTCGCCTACGTTTCCAACGCCGAGCACAGATTCACGCTCTGGACCATACCCGCTCTGGGCGCCGCCCCCTCGGCGATCGAGATCACGGACTACAAATACCGGCATCCCGCAGGGCGGCTTCGCGTCGTCATTCGTGACGGCGTGACCGGCGAGAAGACCCCGGCCCGTGCCTACGTCCGGGACGGCGATGGCAAAAGCTACGCGCCTTTCGAGGGTTATCACCGCTCCAACGTGGCCGGATATGACCGACTACCCGGCAACACCGAGCACTACTTCCATACTCCCGGCCACTTCATGATCGACCTCCCTGCGGGACGGGCCTCGGTCGAGGTGATGAAGGGCTTCGAGTATCGCCCCCAGTCGAAGGAAGTGGAGATCGTGGCGGGCGAGACCCGAACCTTGGAGCTCAGCCTCGAACGATTCATGGATTTGCCCGCACGGGGCTGGAACTCCGGAGACAACCACATCCACATGAACTACGGGGGCATTTTCGGCTCGACGCCGAAATCGCTCCTGCTCGAGGCTGAAGCCGAAGATGTGCACGTCATCAACGACCTGATCGCCAATCAGAACAGCCGCATCATCGATCTCCAGTACTTCGAGGGCAAGCCACACCCGCTGTCCAACTCGAGTCGCATACTGTACTTCAACCAGGAGTTCCGTCCGAGCTTTCCCGGGCACATGTCGCTGCTGAACCTGAAGGAATACTTCTTCCCCTCGTACACGTCCTATGTCGGTACGCCCCATGAGGCTTACCATCCGACCAACACCCAGGTTCTGGATGCCGTGCACGCTCAGGGAGCCGTGGGCGGATACGTTCATCCTTTTTACGGAGACGAGGGTAAGTTTCCCAGGCGCTCAAAGGAGTTTCCAGTCACCGTCGCCCTCGGCGAGCTGGACTACTATGACGTGATGAGCATCCCGTCCGATGAGCGCGCCACCGCCAGCGAGTGGTATCGGGCATTGAACCTTGGCTTCAGAATTCCCGCCTCCGCGGGCACCGACGCGTTTCCGAATTTCTGGCGGAGCCCCGCTGTGGGGACCGTGCGCGTCTACGTGCAAAGCGGCTCTCCCTTGACGTACGGGGACTGGATTCGCGGACTTACGACGGGCCGGACATTCGTCACGAACGGGCCGTTGCTGTTCTTGCGAGTCGAAGGGCGGGAGCCGGGTGACGAGCTGCGCCTGCCCGGAGGCGGCCCCAGCCCGGTCCGAGTTGAAGCCGAAGCGCACTCGGTGGTTCCCATGCAAAAACTCGACATCCTCCAAAACGGCGAGGTCGTGCTGTCGGTCAGCGCCGACGATCCGTATCACGTGAAGCTCGACCGGAGTCTCGCGGTCGACCGAAGCGGTTGGCTGGCAGCGCGCGTGACCGGACCGGAGAGACAGCACCTCGTCATGGACGGATACGTCTACGCCCATACCAGCCCCATCTACGTCACCCAGCGGGGCAAGCCGGTGCGATCACCTGAAGATGCTCGGTACTTCGTGGAGTGGATTGACGGGATACTGCCGATGTTGGAGGAAGCTGCTTGCCAGCAGGAATTGGGTTCGTCGTCGGCCTTCATCAACGTCTGCTTTGACAACCCGGAGCAAAAGCGGGAGGTACTCGGGATTTGGCGGGAGGCCCGTCGCTTGTACGAGGACCTGGCCAAAGACTGAGCCGGGAGCTCGGCCGCGGAAAAGGATAGAAAATCCAAGCTTGTGCGGCGTGTAAGCAGGCCGAGGCTGGTGGAGTGACAGGCCCGCTTCCGTCTGCAAGGGGTGGACCCGGCGCGCCGGCATGCCGGTTCCCGCGCGTTACTGCCTGCTCGGGACCAGCGTCTGCGCCTACTACTTGAGAAAAGGCGTGAGGTCTGAATCTACGAGGGCGTTCAGCTCCTTGACGTGCTCCGCCAGCCGGGCCGACAGCTCTTCGACCACGGTATAGGTCCAGCGGGTCGGTGCGCCGTCGGCGTTGCCGATGGCATTCGTCAAGGTCGCAAGCTTCTGGTGCAGTCCCTTGGGAGGCAGGTGCATAGGATTTCGACCGACGACGCGCGTCAGGCCCGCCTCAATCGTCGCCAGTCTTGTCTTGATGCGCTCGGCTGCGTCTTTGATCTCGCCATTCGACCCTCGACCTCCCGGAAAGCGACGGCATCACCGGCGGCCCGCCCGTAGCCGTAAACGCGAAGAGCTTCCCCTGCTCTAACACTGGCGGAGCGGCGGCCCATGAGACGGTACGTGGGTGTGACGCTGAACAGGTGCACCGAAGACCGTGTCACTTCGGTCGTGATCTGACGAAGCGGTGCCACGTCGTCCAGGATCCAGAAGGAGCGCCCGTGTGTGCCGATCACCACGGCGGCGTCTTTCACGAGGAGATCGTGAACCGGGGCCGCCGGCAGATTGAGCTGCAGCGACTGCCAGGATGCACCGGCATCGAAGGACACGTACACGCCCCTTTCGGTCCCGGCATAGAGCTAGCTGCGTCATTCGTCCGGCTGGGCGTGCTGATGGCTGAGTTGTCCTGCTGAGTGCCGTACACGCGATAGGGGAACCCGTTGTCGACCGCGATGCGACAGAAGGCGGATGTCGGCTGGGAATACTGCGGGACCAGGTCACTCCCCCGTTGAGCGTGACGGCGGCCCCGCCATCGTTGCCCTGGATCATGCGGTCGTCGGGGTTGCGGGGATCGATCCACATGTCATGATGCCCCGAAGTAGAAGACCAACGGGTTGCGCGGGTCGCCTGCGACGGCGGAGACGCGCCCCCTCGGTAGGGGCCGATCGAACGCCACTCCAGAGCCCTGAGGAAGCTCGGCGCGACCTCGGGATAGTCTGGCGTCGCGCTGTGACCACCGTTCGGAGCGCTTGGTTCAGAGCCGAGGGTGGACGCTGATGCGAGCAGCCAACACAGCCCCAGAGGAATCAGCTTTCCCTTCATCATCTTCATGGCGGACTCCTTGTCTTTATCGCAGGCGACCGTTTTCCTCCGAGATGTCGGCCGCTAAAGCTAGCCAGGTAAACCTGAAAGCTGTTGAAACGAAATCACTAGGCTCGCGCCCGCAGAAAAATGCGAATAAAATCCTCGTTTCTGAACGGTTAGAGCCTGAACGGTTAGAGCCTAAGCTCAACCCGTCGCCCACGGGCGCCAAGACGTCGCGCTCGATCCGCCACCGAGCAGCGTTGAGACCCGACTGCGCCTGCATTGGGCCGAGCCCTCCCGAGTCACGAGCCAGCCGATGGCCAACTACAACAAGAAAGTCGAATGCGAAGCCCAGTTTGCCGGCGTTTATGGACTCCTAGTCGGTTCCTACGCTCGCTGCGAAGAACCGGTTGATGGCTTGCTCCGTGTTCGGCCGCGTGCCCAAGGAGACCGCAACCATCAACACGAAAGAAGCGATAATTCCCGGATAGATCTCGTGAAATGCAAACACACCCAACTGCTTCAGGTAGAAAGCGCCCACCGCAAACGTCAACCCCCCCACCGAGCTCGCGATCGCGCCGGCACGCGTGGCCCTCCGCCAGAACAGTCCGAAGAACAGTGGCGCGAACAACTTCGACGCCATGCCGCCCCACGCGATAGCGCCGATCAAGCTGATCAGCGGAACCGGGTTCAAGGAGACGTAAGCCGCGAGCAGCGTGACCGTCATCCCGAAAACAAGTGTCGCCTGCCGGCTGACGCGGAGCAGTTGCGCTTCGCTCGCCTCGTTCCTGGCGGACTTGTATACGTCGACCGCAAAGTACAGACCGACCACATGCAGCAATCCGTCCGTGGTCGAATGAACGGAAGCCGTGACGGCCAGCAGGATGAAGACGCTGACCCACCCTCCGATGACGTTCTTAAAAAGATAGGGGAACGCTCCATCGCCCACCTGATCGGGCGGAATCAGCATTCCGGCGCCGACGCCGCAGATGATCACCGAAAGCAGCAGCACCATTATCACGAGGCTACCCAGGGCAATCTGCATACGCGCGACGTTGGTGTCGCGGCTGGCATAGAAACGGTGCAGATAGTAGGACTGGGTCGGTATGCCCAGCCCCCAGACCAAGGCCCAGCCGATGAGGTCGCTCGCGTTCGAGACGTTGCCTCCGAAGAAATGAGATAACGGCTCCGGAGGAGCATGGATCACGGCAAAATCGGTCTTCCAGAGAACGACGGTCGCACCGACCAAAACCCCGCCGCCAAGCAGAACCGCCTGAATCATGTCCGTTCGAATAACCGAGGTGAGACCGCCCAGCACGGTGTAGGTCACGAAGATGACTCCGACGAGCAGAATCGCCAGGGGCATGGCAAAGTCGATCAACATGTTCAGCGTTATCGCGACGCCGAGCAGCTGAACGATGAGAGTGATGGAATAGAGCGAGATGATCGCCACCGCCGAAAAGACGCCCAGGCCGATGGATTCGTATCGCGTTCGCAAGAATTCCGGGACGGTGGTCAACCCCGATCGATGCATCTTCTTGGCTGCGACAACCAACAGTATCCATCCCAGCGCGTATCCATAGCAGGTGAGCGCGGCCGCGGACCAGCCGTAGCGCGAGGCATAGCCCGACACCCCGATGACCGTAATCGCTGAGAGGAACGTGGCGACGAACGCGCCCGTGGCGAGAGGCGTGCCGATCGACCGGTCCGCGACGGCATAGGCGGCGAAGGATTCCTTCCGATAGCCCCAGACTCCAACCGAAAGGACGAACAGCGAATAGACGATGAAAGCCGCCAAGAGCACGTAGTCCATTAGCGGCGCTCCTCACGCTCGATCCGTTTTAGTGCCAGCGTTAGTATCAACGGGACCAGCGCGATGGCCAGCGTGGACGCCAGGATCCAATAAACGGTCATCCGTAACCTCTTAGCGTAGGACGCACCCCAACGTGAACGAGTGCTCCAAGACCTGTCCTAACTCGCGTTTCGCGGTAACTCAAACGCCGGACGCCCCCCATGGAGTGTCGGTGCGGTCTGTGCGCGTACAGTTAAATTCTTGTTGCGGTCGTGGCTGATTCGGCGACTGCCTCGCGGACCGTCTCGATCGTCGCCTGATTGCTGGAAATAACGGGTATGCCGAACCGCGCGCGCAAAGCTTCGATCGCGCCGATCGCCTGCCAGTTCGTACACGAAAGGAAAACACAGTCGGCATCGATTCCATCCATGTGGCCGACGACGAAGTCTTCTATCTCAGCCGGTGTCACCTCACCGATGTCGCGGTTTTTGAGAATGCCCATGCCCGCGACTTTGACGAGTGCGTATCCGCTTTCCGTAAGGCAGCCCGTCACCGACTCGGTCAGCTCCTCCAGGTAGGGGGTGAACACCGCCAACCGGCGCACCTGGAGCTTATCGAGCTGGGACAAGACCGAAGCGACAACGGTCACTCCTCGTCCGCCTGCCTCGCGTTCGATGGCTTCTCTGATCTGCGTGTCGTGGGAGACCCCACCAAGCGATCCCGCCGAGGTGCAACCGAAGACGGTCACGTGCGGGTCGGTCGTGGCGATCAGCCGTATGGAGCGTGGCAGGTCTTCCCGCAACATCCGGGTTTCGGCCTCCCGCGTGGCTTCTTCAAGCATCGTCCGCGATGTGCTGACCGCACATGTTTCACCGAGATGCCAGTGCATATCCGGCTCCATTACGGTGTTGGAGGACGGCACGATCAGACCCACCCTGAACGTAAAAGGTTGCATAGAACCCCTTTTGTTGACCAACACCCTACAACACGCCCGGTCGCTTGTAAATCGGGGCCGCATCGTGAAGTAGACCTCGTTCGGGGTCGAGCCAGCGAGCGCGATGTGCCCGCTAAAGCCAATCGGGGTGCGTGGGCGGACTCAACGCGTTCAACTCGAGTGTAAGCTGGCGGTACAACGGCTACGGGGGCAACGGGGGAAATGAAAATAACGAGGCTAGCCCTGACGGTTGGGCATGCCGGGTCCCGGGCGAGAACCCCCAGAAGTGAACAGAATGTCGACCCGGCGAGATCGGCTCAGCGCGCCCGAAAGCAAGTCGAAGGCTCGACGCCCGGGGGCATTTTGAACTCCCGGATCGGCTCGAAATCCCGGATCAGCATCTCGAGCGCTTGGCGGGTGCGGTTCATCTGCTCCTCGGTCATCGTCTGGCCACTTAGCTCGAGGATCGCGGCCAGGGTTTGTCGTGAGATCGATTCCGTATCCTGGATCTCCTGGGTCGCGGTCGCAAGTAAAGCCGGAGACAACATGAGGCCCCCTAGGGCCGCGGCAAAAGTTCGTCGTTCTACCTGACTCATCTCGTCTACCCTTTCTTCTATTGGCTACAAATTGGGATGGCGCTCGTGCCAGCCGGTGGCTTCCTGATACGCCAGAGCAAGCCTACAAGTCGTCGCTTCGTCAAAGGCGCGGCCTACAATTTGCATTCCCACTGGAAGTCCCTCCACGAAACCCGCCGGGATGCAGATGGCCGGGTGGCCGCTGAGGTTCGTCATTGGACTGGTTTTCGCCCGCGGTGGGCGGGCCGACCGCGGGGCCGCCGGCCCCTCCGAACGGGGTCGCTCAACGAGACGAGCTGGCCCGCCGGCCGGTGCGATCCACACGTCCACCTCTTGCAGGATACGATTGGCATCCGCCTGCATCAGAGTGCGAATCTGTTGGGCTTTGAGATAAAGCACCGCCGGAGTTAGTCGAGCCATCGGCAGCAGGTTCTTCCATGACCTGGGGGCGTCGTCGCTGAGCGTGGCAAGGTGATCTTCGAGAATGAGGTCCTCATGGAATAGCGCAGCCTCCCCCCCCCTCACCATCTGAAAAACCTCCTGATACGGATAGTCAGGAAGCTGGATCGGTTTTAGCCTCACCCCAAGCTTCTCGATATCCTTGAACGCTTGGCCCAGGACGGTCCCTTTCTCCCCGCTCAGGGCTTGGAACTCCTCCTCGACGAAACCCACCCGAAGATTGCCCACCGGCACGCCGGGATCCCATTGAAGCGGCATGTCAACCGCGCAAGGGTCGCGCGGGTCCGAACCGCTAATCGCCTCTAGAACGGTCATGCAATCCTCAACGCTGCGGCACATGGGACCGATCTTGTCGATGCTCCACCCCAGCGCCATCGCACCCGCCCGGCTCACCCGGCCATAGGTGGGTCGGAGGCCACTCAGGCTATTCGCGGCCGACGGGCCCAGAAGCGAGCCGAAGGTCTCAGTGCCAATGGAAAAACCTACCATGCCCGCCGCCGTGGCAGCGCCCGGTCCTGCTGAGGAACCGCCGCTGGAGCGCGCGGTGTCCCAGGGACAGCGGGTCGTGCCGCCGTACCATCGGGATCCCCGAGCCAGCTCGCCCGTCACCAGCTTGGCGACCAGAACGGCGCCGGCCTCGCGAAGCTTCGTGACCACTGTGGCGTCCTCGCCCGGCACCCGGTTCTCGTGATATTTGATCCCCCAGGTGGTGCGGATACCCTTGGTGTCCAGCAAATCCTTGGCGCCATATGGAATGCCATGGAGGGGTCCTCGATACTGACCGTTCGCTATCTCCTGCTCCGCTTGCCGCGCCTCACGAAGAGCGAGCTCTTCGGTCAACGTGATGACCGCCAGCAGTTGAGGATCTAGCCGCTTGATCCGGCTGAGGTAGAGCTCAGTGAGCTCCACCGGCGACACCTCTTTGGATCGGACCTGGCGGGACAGCTCGGTCATACTAGAATAAGCGACGTCTTCGGGCGCCATGTTCACCTCCTGGCAGGGAATAACCTATCCGGGATAAGTAAAATGCACAGAGCCTCCCACTCAATGACTCCGGCGACAGCTTCTACCGATAAACCTTACTCCTCGAGAGCCGGCTGTGTCGGTATGCCCTCTCCTGTCGGCTCCGACGCAGCCGCATAGAACAAGCTATTTCGACAACGCGGTGCGCATACCTTTGAGAGTCTCGGACAGATGCCGCTGCAATATTCCGAAGTCCCACCCGAGGCTTATCAACTGGTAACCAGCATCAACCCTGGCTTTGATTGTATCCGGCCTAGCATTCGCCGCCGAGACCACCCCGGCCTCCAAACAAATCTTGTGGATGAGAGCTGCATCGTCTCGCGAGACGTGGGCCGTGGCGATAGCTCCCACTCCCGGCGTCTCAATGATTTCCCTCGCATTGCGCACGCCCTTTTCAGACTCAATCATAGCCACCACGAGGATCTGCCCTTTGGGGTTGAGCGGCCACACGTCCGCCTCCCCAAGGGGTACATTAATGCCGGACCCGTACAACGTTTCCGCGTGCCGAACCGCGGAGATAACCTGCTCCAAATCCGCCCGACTTTCGACAAACGGAACCCACACACCCATCGCCGGTCCCGCCTTCAGAGATTGAGCGATTTCAAACTGCGCATTCCAAGTCGCCCGATGCCCGGTCTTGATAAGGACAACCGGCGCCGGTCGTGCCTCCGTCCTGAAGCGGTGATGAAAATCCTGGACTTCGAGTAGAAAGCGACGCAACGCGGGAAAGTCCTGAACGTCGTGCTCTATATCAACGACGATAAAGTCCAAATCGCTGGTGGCATGCACTTTCGCCATCCGCGACGAGCCTACCGAGGTCCAGATGCCGATGGCGGGTTTGCCCGCCTCAAGCAGTGAAATGAGGTTGTTCTTCTCCTCAGTGGCCGCCAATGGACTGGCTACCATGGCTACCAGGAACACGCTCAGCAGCCGTCCTTGCGTGATTTTCGGTTGTCGTTCCATCGGGTTTTCTCCTCTCCTATCGTTGGAGTCGCGTCCAGAGACCCTTCGAGGAAGCACGAAAAGTGGACTGCCGCGCGTCCTCCGACCGACTCGTTACTAGCGTAACGCCGGACTCGCCTTTTTTCCGGCGCCGGCCAAAGCTTAGTAGGGTTGAGGTCTGCGTCGCCGCTTTGTGAATAGGGCAACACCTCCTTATTGACTCAGCCCGCTGATCCAAAACTACATCCAGTTTCTTGTCTGATGTAGGACCGGAACCAGCCGGGGGACATGCCAGTTTGCCATTGCTGAAGACGCTCAGAATACTGGTGCGATTTCTAGCCCACCCTTACCGATTCTCGTCGCGGCGGCGATGTTACACTTGTTCGGATCGCCGGTCAATACTATTTTCGAGTCAAGCCCATTCTTAGTTGAAACTCTCCACGGCTCATGATTTCTTACGCGATCTTCTTCTTTGATCTTGTCTTTGCATCGAGTTTCAGTTCTCGCTTGAGCGCTTCACGGAGCTTTGGAAGATGGCGGTAGCCCACTACCCTCCTCAAGCGCGGCTCGATTTCCAGCAGCGCCGTCGTCAACCAGCGTTGCCGTTGATTCGAGTTCTTCCAGTAGTCGACCGCGCAGCGTTCCTCGACGAGGGCATTGACGGATTCAATGCAGTTCGTCGTCTTCAATGAACGGCCAAGCACCCCGTACACGCCGAGGCGATGCAATGTGAGGGTCTCCTCCAGCCCTTCCTCCAGGCTGACTGCTGCGGATTGGTTCCGCTCTTCTAGCTCATCAAAGAGCTGCTCGAGGGCGGTGAGGGCTTCCTTGTACTCCGGGCGATTGTAAGCTCGCTGAAGCCGTTGGCGCCATGATACCTGCTGTTGTTTATCACTTTAATCCGTAATCCACCGCGATGAAATATCAAGAACGGCCACCACTCCATGAGGGTACGGGAGTGCTCGACGGCGTCAAGGGTTCGCTCGCTACGCGAGCCGCTACGCGCCCTTGACCCCGTCTGCGCCTCCCGTCTTCTGCTCGTACGTGGTTGCCGGTCGAGGTGAATCACGAATGAGAAATCTTCGCGATTCAATGTAAAAAACAACACCTGCTCGCTCTTGGACCGCTGACTCACCACGTTCTCACGTTTGTGCCATTGGCAGCGTTGCATCAAACCACAGAGGTTGGAGCCGTTTCAATTTCCAACTAAGAGTGGCACACTTTCGCATAATTATTTTGACTTACCGTCGACTCAAACGCTAAGATGCGGTACCAAGGGAGAGTGTCAGGTGTCATCGACCTGCCGCCGCCCGCGCCGAATTTTAGCCGGGAGTAAACTATGCAAGGTCAGGCCGTTACTGGTGTGCGAGTTGCTACGGTCCTCTTGAGATTACCAATCCCCACTACTTGGCCGAGAACACTGACGGAACGGTCAGCAAACAGGAGAGGAACTAATGCTTCGTCGAACCTCGAGGGCTGCAATTGCAGTTCAACTACCGGTTCTAAGGCATAGGATCTCTAGCCATCCAGAGCGGGCTGGCGCGGTCGTGTCGCAAGTATGGCCGCGCCAACCAGCTCGAGCAAGGCAAGGCGATCCGGTCTGGGATCTAGGATGTCGCTCGCGATCAACGGGTCGACCAGAAAGGGGAGGTGGATGGTGAGACGTATTTCGGTTATAGGTTGTCTCGTGCTGCTGAGCGGTGTTGTCGCCGACAGCGAGAAGGGAATGCGAGGCGTTATGCGGGCGACGCCGGCAGACGAATCTCAGCCTAGAGAGGAGGCGCTGTCCGAGGATCCGGCCCTGTCGCAGGATCCGGCGAATCCAAATCTCAAGGTACACAAGCTAAAAATCGAATTGATGACTGCAGAGTCGTTCCGGCCATTTGGCGAAGTCATCGAGGCAAAGGAGCGGCCGGCTGACAAGCGCCTGTTTTTCCCTATAGAAACCATTGTTGACGGGAAGCCGGTGCTCCGCGTTATCTGGCAACCGAGCCTGGGCTTGCGATTCACGCAACTGGAGCGCCATTTCAATGTGACGCAAAGCTTCGTACCGCTGGAGGGACCCCTTTCCGTGGTGGCGGTATCAGCTCCTACCGACCCCAATGATCCGGAGGATGTCCCCCGGCCAGAGGACGTGCATGCGTTCCTGATTGATGGAACCAAGGGCTGGGCCTACAAAGTAGGCACGTGGCACTCTCTCAATCGCTACATCCTTGCTCCAGGTGGTGCAAGCTTTCTCATGCTCAACGTGTCGCCGAACCCGAGCGAGGTCGTAGACTACGACAAGAAATTCGGGGTCATCTTTGAGGTGGATTTTTAGCTTGTCGGGAATGATGTTCCCCGGGCGGTCCCGCTGCCGCCGTGGCCGGGCAGGGACCGAAAGGTGACAATGATGCCTCCGCGCCGGGCTTGTCCCGGGACTTAATCGACCGGAATGAGCGAAGTGTCGAGGACGGGTGTCGGGTGGGCGAAGCTAATGGATGGTCCATCGAAGCGGAAAGCGTCTGTGTCGGTTCTGCAGGAAGTGGTTTCTCCGTGACCCGCGAGTAGGAGTTCGCCAGAGAGTGTGCTCGTGGGCCGAATGCCAGAGCAAGCGTCGGTGTGAGACGCAAGCGTCCTGGCGCAAGCGCAATCCGGATTTACGTCATTGCGCGTCGTATCACCGAGCGCGATGGAGCGGAAGCGCCCTCGCCCCTTCGTGTGCCGACGCCGTTGTCAAAACTCCCCTGGGATCTGGCGCAAGACCAGTTCGGGGTGCACTGATTTCATTGGGGTAATGGGCAGGCTCCTCCGGGGGCAAGGAAACAGCGCTCACGGAAGCGGCATAGACAGGCAGCAATTCTATCTCTGCTTCGCGTCGACCCAACTGCTGAGTGGAAGAAGCTCGCGCTTGTTTAGCAGCTCACGCACTTGTTGTTGTTCTTCGCGCCCAGGCTCATAAGGAGTGCCACCGTCTTCGGGAACGGCTGCACGCGCTGAACCGGGCCATTGGCCATGTCGACAGTCGTTTGTCCTCTACGGCTCACCGCGGTCACATCCGCGCCCTTCGACACCAGGTAATGGATGAGCTCGTTGTCTCCCCTGGCCGCGGCATGGTGGACAGGCGTGTAGCCGTTGTGGTCCCTGGCGTTGACGTCGGCGCCGAGCTCTTCGACCAGAAACCGCACCGCCAGAAGCCAGCCGTCCGGCACATGGCGGTGGGAGTTCCCGGCGTAGCCCTGACCGTGGCCTACGCCCGAGGCGGCGTGGATGGGGTACACGGCCGGTCCGCCGATGGGAACCGGTGGCAACCCGGAGTGATCGGTCTCATCACCGTCCCTCCGGCGGCGTTTTGCCACCTTGATGGTGGAGACGTTCGGAGCGGCCCCGTAGGCGAGGAGCAGGCGCATGGCTTCGATGTCGAGTGCGTGGGCAGCGCGCCAGAACGGTGTCGCGCCGGTTCGGTCCACACCCAGCAGGTCGCGGTTGAACGTCGTGTACCACAACGTCTTGTTCAGCCGAACGTTCGGGTCCACTCCAGCCTTCAGCAGCGTCTCCATCACTTCCGAGTACGAGGTTTCCTGCTGCTGGTAGTCCACGCGCTGGGGATGGCGCGCCTTGGGTGCCCAATGCACGTTCAGGGCGGCGTAGAGCGGGGTGGCCCCGGCGTCGCTCGCCAGGTTGGGATCCGCTCCACGCTCGAAGAGGAGCATGGCCAGGTCGAAGTTGCCGTTGATCATGGCGAGTAGCATGGGGGTGGTGTGGTCCGCCGCACTCCCCTGGTTGATGTCGGCGCCGCCTTTGATGAGGGCCAGTGCCGCATCCGTGTGGCCCTCTCGAGCTGCAAGGAGCAAAGGCGTCAGACCGCCGTGGCTACCGACGAGGTCAGCGTATCGCTTAGCTCCGTAGCGCTCCGTAGCGACGTAGTTGTTGAGGGGTAACGGCTCGCCTCCTCGCCGCAACGCCTCGTCCCTATCTTCCGGCTGCCCCTCAGGAGCCTGCTTCTTCCCCTTTTGGTCTTCATTCTGTGGGCTCTCGCCCACTCGGTCCTTCTCCGAAGGCGACGGTTCGACTTTTTTCGCCGCTGCCCGGAGCTCCGCGATGCGCTTGGTTCGACGGCGTCGCTCGGCCTCGTCCTCTTTGTCCCGCGCGACAACGTCCACCACCTTGGCGGTGATCGCCGGATCCGCCCCGAGCTCGAGCAGCGCGTCGATCACCTCCGTCCGGCCTGCCGCGGCGGCGAACATCAGCGGCGTCTGTCCCCACTGAGGCTCTTTCGCATTGGAGTCCGCGCCGTGTTCCACTAAGAGCACGACGGCCTCGGCGCTACCCGCGGCGGCCGCGAAGTGAAGCGGACTCGCCCCGGTCGTGGTCATGGCGTTCGCGTTGCTTCCGGCCTCGACCAGGGTCTTGACCACCGAGGCTCTCCCGGCCGTGCTTGCCGCGTGAAGCGGCGTGTGCTTGCCGAGCCGGGTCGCCGCCTCCAGGTTGGCCCCCGCGCGTATCAGGACCTCAGCCATCTGCGGGTTGCCGTTCCTCGCCGCCCAGTGAAGGCCGGTCATGCCATCACCCTGGGCCGCGTTCACATCGGCGCCCTGTCCGAGCAAGGAACGTACTTTCTCGATGTCGTCTCCCATGGCCGCGCCGGCCACCGTGATATCTGAAGTGGCGATGGATTCGGGCGCGCCAACAAGCTCTGCGGTCGTGGTCCAGAAGAGTGCCGTCAGGCACAGCGGACCCAACAAGTGTACCCGTAGGGTCTCTCGCAATCCTGCCTTCGACCTGTGCATTCGCTCCTCCTTCGCGGATGACCTCCTCAGTCGGCTGAGACGGAGAGCGAGAATGGGCCGGTGCTGTCGCCGAAGCTCTCCATGTCGTTGAAGCCGAGCTTGTGCATCAGGGTCAACATCACGTTCGCCATAGGTGTTCCGGGTGCCGCCCTCAGATGGAGGCCGCCTTCGAGCTTGCCGTTGGCACCTCCGACCACGATGAGTGGGCATCGCTTGTGATTGTGGACGTTGGGGTCGCCCATCGGGGATCCGTAGATGACCAACGTCTTGTCCAGTAGGCTGGCATCAGCCTCCCGTATGCTCGAAAGCTTCTCCAGGAAGTACGGGACCTGACCCACGTGGTATCGATTGATCTGGAAGAACTCCTCGATGTTCTTCTCCTTGTTGCCATGGTGCGACGCGGGATGGAATGCCTTGTCGATTCCGCTTTCCGGGTAGACGCGGTGGGAGGTATCCCGGCCCATCTTGAACGAGAACACGCGGGTCATGTCCGCCTCGAAGGCCAGCGTCTGTACGTCGAACATCAGCCTGACGTGCTCATCGAAGGAATCGGGCACTCCGGCGGGCGCCTCCGGTAGCTCCCTCATCTCTCCGCTGCTATTACGCTCTACGACCTTCTGGATTCGCCGCTCGATCTCGCGGATGTTCGAGAGGTACTGGTCCATTCGCCGACGGTCGGGCGGGTTTAACTCCCGCTTCAGCTGAGACACCTCCCCGGTGACGAAGTCGAGAATGCTCTTGCTGGCCTGCCTGCGGGCTGCCCGCTCTTCGGGCGTGCCACCGGCACCGAACAGCATGTCGAAAGCAACTCGGGGATCCCGAATCATGGGAAGCGGCTCGGTGGGTGAGGCCCAGCTAATGGTGTCCGTGTACAGGCAAGAGTAGCCGTAAGGGCATCCGCCCGCCTGATCCATGTTCTCGATACAGAGCTGCATCGAAGGAATCGGCGTGTCCTGCCCGAATCGCTGCGCATAGAGCTGGTCCATCGACGTTCCAACGAAGACGTCGGAGCTCTCGGTTTGCTTGGGATGGGCTTGGGTCAGGTACACCGCGCTCGAGCGGAAGTGATCGCCGCCGATCTCCTTGGGCATGAAGGCTTCGGCGTTCCGCACGTCCGTATCGCTGATGATGGTCAGGTAGTCCTGGAACGACTCCAGGGAGCTCAAGGCGCTGGGGCTGAGGTCGCAGTCCCGGCCGACGTCAGCTGGTGACCAGAAGTTTTGGGTTGCTCCCCACTTTGTGCTGCCGGCAGCGCCGTGGACCATCTCGATTGCGACCAGGCGGGTTCGGTCCAGCGATGCTTCGGACACCGTCGCGGCCCACGCTTTCCCGGCGGGCACCATCGCGTCCAGGAACGGCAACGCCACCGTGGCGCCCAGGCCGCGGAGAAAAGTGCGGCGCGGAATGTGTTTTCCGGTTATGAAACCCATGGGACTGGCCTCCTCGATTTGGGATTACTGGCTCCCACTTACTTCAGTGTCTTGCGCGACTGCCGCGTTCATCTGGAATGCCGGGCTCCTCACAATGCCGAGAATGAAAGAGGACATGCGATTGTCGTTGGCCGCCGCCGCCCGCTCGATCGCACGGATCGCCGGCATATCGTAGTACTCCACGCGTCGGCCCAGGGCGTAGGCCATGAGGTTTTCGGTGAACGTTCGGATCAACGAAGTCGAATGGTTCTGAAGTGCTTGCCGCAGGTCACCCGGACTGTGGAGCGGCGTCCCGTCGTAGAGCTCGCCTGACGCATCGATCGGAACCCCGTTGTCTTTGATCCTCCAAGCCCCGGTGGCATCGAAGTTCTCGAGAGCGAGGCCGAGCGGATCCATCATGCGATGACAAGAATTGCACGCGGGACTCGAACGATGCTTCTCCATTTGCTCGCGGACCGAAAGCAGTCTGCCACCCTCCGACTCGGCCTCCTCCAGCTCCGGCACATTCGGAGGCGGAGGCGGCGGCGGGCTTCCGAGGAAGACCTCCATAATCCACTTGCCCCGGAGCACGGGAGATGTCCGGCTGGCGTGGGAGGTCAGCGTCAAGATGCTGCCGTGGCTCAGCAGTCCTCTCCGCTTGGGATCGGGGTACGGGACACGCCGGAAGTCTTTGCCGGTGACGTTCCGAATGCCGTAGTGCTTGGCAAGGCGTTCATCGATGAACGTGTAGTCCGCGGTCAGCAGCTCGAGCACGCTCCGGTCCTCCCGGACAAGGTTCCCGAAGAAAAGCTCCGTTTCGCGCCGCATCGACTGCTTGAGCTGATCATGGAAGTCGGGATACGTCCGCACATTCGGATGCATCTTTTCCAGGTCCTGCAATCGTAGCCATTGGGCGGCGAAGCGGGTGGCCAGCGCCTTCGAGCGGGAGTCGGCCAGCATCCTCCCTGCCTGCTCTTCGAGCACTTTTGGATTCGAGAGATCACCCTGGCGGGCGACGTTCGTCAGCTCATCGTCCGGGCCGGTGCCCCACAGGAAGAACGACAGGCGTGAAGCCAGGTCCACGTCGCCGATTCGGTAGGGCTCGCCGGGGTCGGAGCTCGCGGGCGGCTCCTCGAAACGGAACGCGAAATGGGGGCTCGCCAGAATCCCCTCGAGCGCCGTCCTGATTCCGAACTCGAAGCCACCTGCCTTCTCGCCCACCTCGAAGAGCTTCATCAGCGCCTCGAGGTCACTGGAAGAAAGAGGCCTTCGGTATGCCTGGGAGCCCAGTCGCGAGACGATCTTCCGAGCGCAAGGCAACGCTTCGCTAGGCGAAGCCGGGCGACACGTGAAGATCTTCTGCCGGCTGGGCGTCTCCGAAACCCCGGTGGGGTTGTACGGCCCGGTGATGGCGAGATCCCGCAAGTGGGGCAAGCTCGTGAACCCGTAGGATTCGGCAATGCTCGTGCTGGCGAGGGACCAATCGTGCGGGGAAATGAGGTCCTGGACAGGTCCCTCGACCTTCCTGATGAACGCGGCGGACACCCGCTGCGGACCTGCCCTGATGAAGATGCGCTCGGTCCGAATGTTCACGCCGTTCGGGTCCGACTCGTGCATCCATCGATCGATGTTCAGCAGCGCAACCGGCTCGCCATTGAGCGAGAGCTCGATCTGCTCCTGATCATCTTCTGCGGTGTGAAGGGTCGCCTGACCGCTACCGTGGAGGGCTCCGGTGATCTCGTGGTGGAAGGACACCCTGAAGAGGTACTCGCCATCGGCGGGGAAATTGTGGACCACGGAGGTCCCCCCACGCGTTCCGTACGGTGTACCTTCCACGTGCTCGGTTTGCGAGACCCAACGCGTGACCTTGTAGGTGGCGTCCCGGGAGCTGGCCTTGGGGTCGCCAACGGCCAGGCGGCTCACCTCGCTCGCCGCGCGGAGATACCCTTCTATCAACGTCGCAGACAGCATTTGGACGTCCGCGATGTTGTCGAAATTGGCGCTCTTCGTGTCGAGCGGAAGGTAATCTCCCGCGTCGATGTCTAGCGCCAGGAGGTCACGGACCGAGCCCTCATATTCGGCTCGATTGAGGCGCTGGAAGGTCCGTCGACCGGGATTCGGATTCGTAGCCGCCGTCTCGTCGAGGCGGGTTTCGAGCTCGGTGGCAAGCGCTGCGAGGCTTTCTTCACTCGGCCGAGGCACACCGGCGGGAGGCATCATGCCCGCCCGCAGTTTGCGGATCATCTTCTCCGCGAGCTTCGCTTTCTCTTCGGCCGTAGCCACCTCAAACGAATCCAGGGACATGCTTCCCAGAAGTGTCACGTCGTTGTGACACTGCCGGCAGACGTCTTCGATCACTGCCTGGGCCGCGTCAACCTTTTCGGGCATCGACGTGCTGCCTCCGTGGTTGCTGGCGATCGCTTGCGGGAAGGGTCGGGGGGCGCCGTGGACGGCGGGCTCGGTTTCCGCAGCCAGATTCAGAAAAAGAATTGCGGTGCCAAGCATCGCAACCGTGATTCTCATCGGTCTTGCCTCAAGTCACGACCATATCATGGATTTAGTGCAGAGGAGCTCTGTATCAGTATCAGTTCAGAACGGCCCCTCCGCCGGGCATCATCCCAGATACAGTTCAGCGGAGCATACCAGCGATTCAGGCCCGGGGTCCAGACCGCCGCGGTGGCCCCGGACGCACCTCAATTCTATCGCAACGCCCGCTCTTACGAGCGAGCGGAACCAGTCAACCGCAGCCCAGTCTCGTCGAGACCGTGGCCCGCTCGATATGCGGAGCCTGGCAGCTCGACTTATGAGCCCAGAAGCGCAATCGATTGGACTCGGCAGTCCGAGCGATTTAGCGTTGGACACCATGCCGGCCTCGCTGTAGATTACGAAAGGAGCCGGGCATAGGTCGTTTCCCGAGCGTAACCTCCCCCGCTTCGATGAAGATTGTTCCTGATCTCATCTAGCACAAAAGGCAAGGTGTTCCATGCGACAGAATTCGAATCATTCTCCGATTAGCCATGGCATCGTTTTGATAAGCCTCCTGGCGGGGCAGCTCCGGGCCGAGGCCGAGAAGCGGCCTATGACGCTCGTCGATCTCCTGGAAGTGCCAGGATTGAGCGATCCTCAACTCTCTTCCGACGGTCGTCACCTGCTGTTCGTTCTCTCCGAGCCCGATTGGGAGATCAACGGGCGGGTGAGCCACATCTGGCGCGCTGACCCAAATGGCAACGCTCCTATTCAGATGACGAACGGACGCAAAGGAGAAAGTGAGCCTCGGTGGTCACCCGACGGCCAGCGGATCGCTTTCGTCGGCCGGCGCGGTGACCTGCCCCAGGTCCACATCATGAGGAGCGCCGGCGGCGAGGCCGAAAAGGTAACTCACCACGCCACCTCGGTGTCCAGGCTTTCCTGGTCGGCCGACGGCACCTTTGTCTATTTCCTGGCATTCGAGCCAAAGACTGCCGAACAGGAGGTACGCGAGAAGGTAGACGACGACGTGTACCCGTTCGACGAGAACTACACGCACCGCCACCTCTGGCGGATTTCCATTGCCGACAAAGTTGAGGAACGGATCACGAAGGGGGACTTCTCGCTACTCGACTATCAACTGTCGCGAGACGGACGGAGGATTGTCTTTCACCGCGCACCGACGCCACTGGGCGGCGATGCACACAAAGGCGAAGTGTGGGTGATGGACGCGACAGGAGAAAACGCGGTTCAGATTACCAAGAACAGCTGGCCCGAAGCGCCGAGCTGTTGCGGAGGGCGTGGAGCTCAGCTCGCGCCCGATAATTCGAAGGTGTTGTTCTTTTCGATGGCAAACGAGCGGTTTGATCCCTTGAGTTCTGCTGGCTTGTACAAGAGCAGCATGTTCCTGGTCTCGGCCACCGGTGGCCAGCCGCAGATGCTGCTTCCGGATCTGCTATACGACGTGGTGGATGCCTCCTGGTCGGTTACGGGGCAGTCGATTTTTTTCGTCGCTAACATGGGTGTCCATAGTGAGCTATTTCGGGTCGATCTTGCCGACGGTAAGCCGGTGCAGTTGACCGATGGCCGACATGCGATCAGGTGGACGCTGGCGTTACCGGCCAACCAGCATGTACTTACCATTGACGAGCCGACCAACCCAGGCGACGTCTGGATGTTCCCGGCGGCGGGTGACGACGTTGCCCCGACCCAGATCACCCACGTGTTCGACTATCTGGCGCGCGAGTTCGAGCTGCCGCGGCAAGAGAAGCTTCAGTGGAAGGGCGCCGACGGCGTGACGATCGAGGGACTTCTCTATTATCCGCTTGCGTATGAAGCCGGTAAGCGCTACCCGCTGGTTTCGCAGAACCATGGTGGCAGCGCGTCATCGGACAAGTTTGGCTTTGGTCGATGGATCGACTACGTGCAGGTGCTCACCGCCAAGGGTTATGCTGTGCTCAAGACGAACTTTCGCGGGAGTGGCGGCTACGGCGCCGCATTTCAGCGCGATCGGATGCGGCATTTCTTCAACAACTCCCACCTCGACATTTTGGCTGGAGTCGATCTTGTCATCGACATGGGTATCGCCGATCCGGATCGCCTCATCAAGATGGGATGGAGCGGCGGCGGGTACCAGACGAACTGGATGATCACATTTACGGACCGTTTCAAGGCAGCCTCATCGGGGGCGGGCGCAGTCAACTGGATTTCGATGTACGGGCAGAGCGACCTCCGGCATTTCCGCACGGCCTGGTTTGGTGGCACCCCGTGGGAGCAAGACGCCCCTTTCTCGAACTACTGGGAGCATTCCCCGCTGAGCAAGATCTCGCAAGTGAAGACGCCTACGCTGATTCTGGTAGGAGAGCACGACGTGCGGGTGCCGGCTCCTCAGTCGGTCGAGCTATATCGAGCGCTCAAGTCCAACGGCGTTCCGACGCGCCTCTACGTCGCACCCCGAGAAGGACACGGATGGAGAGAGCTGCGCCATCAACTGTTCAAGATGAACGCTGAGTTGGATTGGTTCGAGAAACACGCGATGGGCCGCGACTATACATGGGAAAAGGCGCCCGTCGACACCGGAGATGACGAGAAAGGAAAGGATTCTACCCAACCCTAGCAGCCCGTTGAAAAAGTCGTATCCGGTCGCGATATTTCTCTGAAGACTCATTCGATGACGATGTAAAATTGCATCGCATGTCGATGAAGAAGAAAAAGAAAAGTTGCCAAGAGACTTTATGGATTCCACACGATGCGGTTGCGTCGAGTCCTGGTCATCCTTTTTATGAGGAACTCGAGCGGGTACTTCGAGAGGAAGAGTTTGACTCGTTTGTGGAGTCGAAATGCTCGCCGTATTACGCGAAGAAGCAAGGTCGGCCGAGCATACCGCCGGGTGTGTATTTTCGAATGCTGTTGATCGGCTACTTTGAGCGCATCGATTCAGAGCGCGGGATCTGCTGGCGGTGTTCGGACTCACTGTCTTTGCGCCAGTTTCTTGGCCTTGGAATGGAAGAGCGAACGCCGGACCATTCGTCGCTGTCTCGGATACGGAATCGACTTCCGCTGGAAGTTCACGAATCTGTATTTGGATGGGTGCTAGAAGTTCTAGCGTCGAGAGGGATGATAGATGGCAAGACACTGGGTGTGGACGCGACGACGCTGGAAGCGAATGCGGCGCTTCGGTCAATCGTTCGTCGAGACACGGGGGAAAGCTACGAATCGTATTTGAAGGAGCTTGCGCGCAAGAGTGGTATCGAAGAGCCGAGCCGAGCGGACATTGCAAAGTTGGACAAGAAGCGGCCAAAGAAAGGGTCGAACAAGGAGTGGGTGAATCCGAACGAGCCGGATGCGGAGATCATGAAAATGAAGAGCGGGGGCACGGATATGGCGCACAAAGCCGAGCATGCTGTGGACATGAGCGGGGAAGGTGCGGTAATTGCCGTGACGCTTCACGGAGGCGCGAAGGGTGACACAAAGAGCCTACCGGATACGCTGGAAAAAGCGCAGTCAAATCTGCAAGAGCTCGCGAACAACGCGGAATGTTGTGAACGAATACATGAAGACGCGGGTCGCGAAGTGGTCGGGGACAAGGGCTATCACGGCAACGACATCCTGGTTGAGCTGGTCGAACAAGAATACCGGAGCTACATTTCGGAGCCAGAGCGAGGTGGCCGCAAATGGAAGGACAAACAGGCCGAGCAAGCCGCCACCTACGCGAACCGACGTCGCATTCGCGGGACTCGAGGTAAGCGATTAATACGCCGTCGCGGCGAGTTACTCGAACGACCTTTCGCGCACTACCTCGAAGCGGGAGGCATGCGACGAACGCATTTGCGAAGACACGAAAATATACTCAAGCGCCTCCTCACGCACGTGGCCGGATTCAATCTCGGGATTCTGATGCGCAATCTCATCGGCAAGGCCACGCCGAAGGAATACGCGGAGCTCAACGCCAGTCTGATCGCTGCTTTATTGCGCTTCGTCTCGACCATAGGCGCACGTTTTGCCCCGCTGCAATCCATCGGGCGTCTCAACTTGGCCGTTCCGCCGAATCACATCTTCCTTGAACTTGCCCACCAAACTTTCTCCGTGAGCAGAATCTGGACTTTTTCACCGGGCTGCTAGGCAGGAGGGAAGGGATTGGATATGAAAGCGACCCTCCAGAGACCGCGACTCTTCGGCAGAAGCGGAGAATCCCGGAAGCACTGTGGAAGGTTGCGGCGGGACTGGCGAGCGAGTATGGAGTCCATGGGACGTCGCGTGCCTTGAGGTTGAACTACGAAGAGCTGAAGAGGCACTGGTCGGCATCGGCGGAAGGAAAAGCAAAAACGAGCGCCGAGGCGGAAGCTAGTTCGTTTGTTCCGCTGATGGCGCCTGGTGTTGTTTATCACTTTAATCCGTAATCCACCGCGATGAAATATCAAGAACGGCCACCACTCCATGAGGGTACGGGAGTGCTCGACGGCGTCAAGGGTTCGCTCGCTACGCGAGCCGCTACGCGCCCTTGACCCCGTCTGCGCCTCCCGTCTTCTGCTCGTACGTGGTTGCCGGTCGAGGTGAATCACGAATGAGAAATCTTCGCGATTCAATGTAAAAAACAACACCTGTTCTGGTGGGCGGACAAGGAGCGGCGGAGTACAAGGGTGTGGACGGCACTTGGATACGGGTTGACCTCTTAGCCGCCGCCCTGCGCGACCGGCTGGACCTCTCTAGCAGCCTTGAGCGTCTCGGAGCCCTCGTCGTCCAGGTGAGCTATCGGGCGCACTCGATAAGCGAAGGCGTCGGGCGCACAAACAGAGGCCGGCCCGAGGAGGAGTCCCCCCCGGGCCGGCCCATCGAGGAACCGATCGCGCGGCTACGGCAGCGTCAGCGCCACCAGCGAGCCCGGCTGGTTGCGTTTCGCGCTGCCCGCCTGCACCACGATGTACTGCTTTGCTTCGTGCATGTAGGTCATCATCCCGTACTGCCCGGGTATCAGGAGCTCGACGCTCGCCAGGATCTCACCCGTCCGCTTGTCGCGGGCATGCAGGAGCGGCATGCCGTTCTCGCTCACTTCGGCATCGCCCCGCAGGTCCTCCATGGTTTGCAACAGGAGGTCGCCCACGACCATCTGGATGGAGTTGCCGGTTCCTCCCGTATTGGGAATATCCACTCCCGACAAAAGAGGGTGGTTCCTGATCCGCTCGGGAGTCTCGCCGACCGGAATGTCCCAGAGCTTTTCGCCCGTGTTCATGTCGTAGGCGGCGAGCCCTTGGTACAGAGGCTTGTAGACCGGCAGGCCCTCGATCAGCGGCAGAAACGCGCGGCGGCCGCCGGGCGCCCACGCTGCGACCGTGTTGCCTGTGGTGGACGTATGCCGCTCCCGCCCCCTCCAGCTCTCCTTACTCAGTCCGGGCAACCCCCGCTCCACGTCCTCCCCGTTCGTGGGCACCAGGAACGAGGGGGCGCTGCAGCCCCGCCTGTGCGACGCGTACATGATTCCCGTTGTCGGATCCGCAACCGGCGGATGGTACATGTTCAACCCGCCCCTGCAGCCGACAACGTTGCGGTAGTCGTTGTTGTGGGGGTAGGGGAGCGGCGGTACGTAGAGGCCCCCGACCCGAAATTCGCTCAGGATCTCCATGGCGCGCCGCCTCAGCTCCGGCGTGTAGTCCATCACGAACTCGTCGGTGATCCCGTTCCATACGATGGGGTCCAGCGGTTCCGGCCGGGTCGGGTAGGGTTGCGTGGGCGCCGTATAATTGCCGGGGACCTGGGTCTGCATGACCGGGCGCTCCTCGATAGGCCAGATCGGCTTACCGGTCTCCCGGTTCAACGCGAAGATGAGGCCCTGCTTCGTGTTCTGGATCAACGCGGGGATTCGCTGTCCGTCCACCGTGAGATCCATCAGAATGGGCGCGGCGGGAATGTCGTAGTTCCACTGGTCACTGTGGTGGATCTGGAAGTGCCACCTCCGCTCGCCCGTCCTGACGTCCAACGCGAGGACGCTGCCGCCGAAGAGGTTGTGGCCCGGGCGATGGCCCGTGTACGACTGGACGGTCGAGCCGTTCGTCACGATGTACACGAGCCCCAGCTCCGGGTCGGCGGACGCGGGAGCCCACGACGACATGTCGCCCGACCACCGCCAGGCGTCGCTCTCCCACGTGTCGTGGCCGAACTCGCCGGGCCGCGGGATGACGTGGAACTTCCAGAGGTGCTCTCCGGTTCTGCCGTCGTAGCCCATGATGTCGCCCGGGACGTTCTCGATCCGGGTCTGGTCGTAGCTGGGCTCGTGGCCGATAAGCACCACGACCACCCCGTTCACCACGATGGGCGGCGACGAGCTGGTGACCATGCCCAGCTGCCTCGGGATCCCGTGGTCCGGGTCGTACGGCCCGGTCGTCCGGGTGAGCCAGGGCTCCCAGTCCGCCACGAGGTCCGGTATCAGGTCAACGACGCCGGTCCGGGAGAAATCCTCCACCGGTACGGGCGTGCCCCAGTCCTCCAGGGGCCGCCCCGTCTTGGCGTCCAGCGCCCAGAGGAAGAAGGCGGGCGACGTGATGTAGATCACGCCCCGTCCGTCCACCTCCGCGTAGGCGATGCCCTTTCCGAAGTCCGTCCTCGGCGAGCGCAGATACCTCATCGTCTCGGGCTCCCGGAAGGTCCAGAGCGTCTCGCCCGTGGCGGCGTCGATCGCCGCCACCTGCCGCCGCTGACCGACGACCGTGTACAACACGCCGTCCACGAAGACCGGCGTGGACCGGAACGTGTACTCGGCGCTCGGCCCGAAGTTGTCCCCCCGCCAGGTCCAGGCTACCTGCAGATCGGAGAAGTTGGACGCGTTGATCTGGTTCAACTGCGGATTGGACCGGGTGTGCCCGGCGTCGCCGCCCAGGTAATGCCACTCCCCGTTCTCGAGGCCCGTCATCTGCGCGGAGCCGGCGGACGCGACTCCTAAAAGGGCCGCTAGAGCCAGGACGCGACAACCGATCCGGGATCGCTTCATCATGCTTCCTCCTTGAGAAGAGCTGGGAACGATTAATACGAACTCTCGACTGACCGGCGTACAGCACAACCTCAGGCTCGTAGGAGCGAGCGTCCTCCGAGCCCCGTGGGCTCAAAGGACGATACGTAAGGTATGTGTGGGAGCCGGGCTCCGGGGAAGAAGAAAGCGTACGACCTGACATCGTCATCTTCCCTCCTTACGTTGAGGACGGATGGCCAAAAAAAACGCTCGTGCAACGCCCGAGCCAATTCGGAGAACTATCTTCGGCGCACGCGCTCCTCCCCGGTGCGGCGACTCTCCTCCCGCCTCTTCGACTCTACTCGCGCATCCACGACCCGCGTAAACAATCACTATAATAGACGACCTCTCCCGACCTGTGCCTCATCAAAATGCGTCCGTGTTTGAAATCAAAGACTTACGCGCCGTTCTTCGGCCAAAGCGCCCGGTGCTGCGCTTGAGATCGCGCCGAGGGCGGAGGACACTCCGGCGCTAATGCTCCGTGTTCTCATCTTCCTTGTCTAACTCGGCGCCCGCGCGCTGCGCGCGATCTGTCGGTGCCGAGCCGACCTCGTGATGGAAAACCTCGCGCTGCGGCAGCAATTGGCACGGATACGCCGAACGAAAGAGCTGCCACACCTCGGCCATCCTCAACGACGAGAGTCGTTGTAATGTGGAGTCCGTGATTATTGTAGAGCTCTACATAATCGTTGCACTGCCGCGAGTGGGTGGACTGCACCACCGGTACGAATGGCGCGAGGCTGCTTGAGCAGAAAGCTTGAGTGGGCCTAGGTGAGCGGTGGCGGTTAAGGCCTGTTCTCGAACCACGTGCACTCGTCACCGACAGACGTCCCGCCATGCCCAAACATGCTTCCGTGGCGCGCGGATCGCATCGCTGCCTCCGTGTCCGACAATGGCGCGTGACTACGGGTCTGTCCGGATTAATAATTGTGAGCCACAACTCAAGTAGTGGCGTGGATATTAACGTTGCCTTATGAACCGTTAGCGTTACGCCGAAGCCAGGCCGGCGCCGCGAAACGCCACTCGTCTATTTCCCGACCGTAAGAGAACGCCCTGGCACCTTGGTATCGACGACGAAGAAGGTCGCGTAATCGTGAGCCGTGGAGAGTTTCAACTAAGAAAGGACTTTACTCAGGTCTCGATGTAGAATAGGCGTCGTATTTGAACGGCCACAGTGGAAATCCCGGGTTAGGTCATTCTTTTCGAGGCGAGGTGTGGTTATGTCGAATGCAAGTCGACTGAGGTTGGTGGTAGCGTTGGCCTTCGTCACAGGGCTCGGCACTGGAGTCGAGGCCTTCGCCCAGGTCCTCCCGAATCCGTATCGCGCTGTAGATGGCTGGGCCCAGCTTCCCGACGGGAGGAAGATGGGAGCGGTGGGCGGGGTGACGATCGACCCCGACGGCGAGCATATCTGGGCGGTGGTGCGATGTTACCAGACCGACTGGCCGGCCCGGTTCGGCAACGAGTGTCTCGATTCGGATCTGGACCCGATCCTCAAGTTCGACCTGGAAGGCAATGTCGTGGAGAGCTTCGGGAGCGGTATGTTCATATGGCCCCACGGGATCGACGTGGACCAGGACGGAAACGTGTGGGTGACCGACGGGGTGGGCGCTGCGCGAACGCCAGAGGGGACAAGAGGACACCAGCTCATCAAGTTCAGCCCGGACGGAGAGGTGTTGATGACCCTCGGCACCCCGGGAGTTCCCGGAGACGGTCCGTACAGCTTCAACGCCCCGAGCGATGTCGTGGTGGCTGACAATGGCGACATTTTCGTCGCGGATGGCCATGGCAACAATACAAACAACCGCGTGGTGAAGTTCTCGAGTGACGGGACGTTCATCAAGACCTGGGGACAGACCGGCTACGGGCCGGGCGAGTTCCGGACGCTGCACGCCATCGCCATCGATTCCAGAGGGCGGGTGTTCGTGGGCGACCGGTCGAACAACAGGATCCAGATTTTCGACCAGGACGGGAACTTCCTGTCCAGGTGGACGCAATTCGGGCGACCGAGCGGGATCTTCTTCGATGAAAACGACCAGATCTATGTGGCCGACTCGGAGTCGGACGATGTGCAGAACCCGGGTTGGGAGATGGGGATCAGGGTCGGGGACGCCCGAACCGGTTGGGTGACCGCCTTCGTTCTCTATCCGTGGGGGGATCCGCGTGAGACCACGGGGAATGGGGCGGAGTTCGTTGCGGTGGATCGCGACGGCAACCTGTACGGTGGGGAGCCCCGCCCCCGGACGTTGCAGAAATACGTCAGAGTGAGGCCATAGACCTGCGCGATGCGCTGTGGGCCCTTCGCTCCCGCCCAGGGCAGGCTGGGCAAGAGGGGTTTGAGATCCGCAAAGACCCCCGAGTCCCAGCGACCGAGGAAGATCTCGTCACTCAATTCGAGCTGATGATCCAGATTCGCGACAAGCTATCGGAGACCACCGATGCCGTGTACCGGACTCGGGAAGCGCGGGAGCAGATCGAGGAGCGCGAAGGTGCCGCGGGCGGCGAGGTTTCGGAAGCAGCGGCCAAACGGATCAAGGAGCTCTTGGACATCGAAGGGAAACTGACGCGGCTCGTGGGCCCCAACCCCATGGCGCTGCCTCTCAAGGCGCTCCACAACAAGCTGGCCGCTCTCACCGCGGTGGTGTCCAGCACCGACATGGCTCCCACCCGCCAGTCCTACGAAGTGTTCAAGGATCTCTCGGCCCGGGTGGCGGTGCAACTCAAACGGTTGGAGGAAATCCTCGACTCCAACCTGACCGACTTGCTGGGCAGCAAGACGGGTGAGCTGGCCACGGTTCGCTGACCTGCCGGGGCTTCGAGCTGAGAACACGGGTCACGATGCGAACCTGGTTGATGATTACGACCACGTGCGTTGTTTTGCTGGCCCTTGGCTGGGCCATCTTGCCTCGAACCGACGAAAGTCCTCCACCCAAGCGTCCGAGCGAGGAGCTCGGGCGCTCCATTGAAATCGAAGCGACTGGCGGGGCGCGAACCTCTGGCGCGTCACGCGTGGGGTCCCACGGCACCGATATCCACGGGGACGACGACAGCCGGTACGGTGGCGAGTTGATTTACGCCTACGGGGTCGAGCCCCGGACCCTGTTTCCGGGCTTCGAGCTCGCCAGCAACGCTCAGGAGATCTGGTTGAACGTTTGCGAGAACCTCGTGGAAATCAACGAGAAGAATGAAATCGTGCCCTGGCTGGCGAGTAGCTGGGACTTTTCCAACGACGACAAGGTATGCACGGTCGAGCTTCAAAAAGGAGTCCGTTTCACCGATGGCACTTCCCTGAACGCCGAAGCGGTCAAGTTTGTTTTCGACGAGATCCGGGCTCGCAAGTTCGTAGCCACGTACCTGCTAGAAGGCATCAACGAAATCGAAGCGGTAGACGAGCACACCGTGAGGTTTCGCTTCGACGCCCCGTTGGCGGCCTTTCTCCCAAATCTTGCCTATCGATCCCTGTGTATTTGGAACCACAGGGCTTATTTGGAGCATGGCGCGGAGTGGATGAACACTCACCCCACCGGCACCGGGCCCTTCCTCCTGGACGAGTGGCGGCACGGCGAGTTTATCCGCTTCGTGAGGAATCCGCGCTACTGGAAACCCGGACTCCCGTACCTGGACGGCTTGACCATCGTGATCGTACCGGAGGCCAGCGTGAGAACCATGATGCTGGAGACCGGCGAGGCCGACCGGGCCGTCCAGCTCAGCGATTTCGACCTGCAGTGGTTGGACGCCGACCCGTACATCACCGTTCGTACCGTCCCCAGCACCCGGCAGTACTACGTCGTGCTGAACAACCTCGCCCCGGGACTGAAAGATCCGCTCGTGCGAAGGGCGCTGAACTACGGGGTGGACAAAGTCGGGATGGTGGCCAGCGTGTTCGCCGGTGTTGGAGCATCGCCTCCCCGGGCACCTATCCTCTCGGAGGGCGTGGTCGGTTTCGTGGACATGACGGAGGGCGAGGAATCCCTCTACCCCTACAGCAAGCAGCGGGCGAGGGCTCTTCTCGAGCAGGCGGGATATTCCGACAAAGACGGAGACGGCGTGGTTGAGGACCGGGACGGTAGCCCTTTGAAACTCAGTCTCATCGCCGCCAAAGGTCGATCCAAGGGAGACGACCAGATAGCCGAGCTCGTCCACATCATGTTGAGAGACATCGGGGTGGATGTTTCGCTGAGGTTCTGGGAGTGGGCCACCTATGCTTCGATGCTTTCGCTCCCGCCCGAGCGGGCCGAGTATGAGTTAGCACTGCTGTCCTGGGGGATTCCGACGGCCGACGCGGATGAGCCGATGATGCTCCTGTTTTATTCCCGCTCATGGAGGCCGATCGGCTCGAATAGAATGTTCTACGCAAACGAAAGGGTGGACCAGTTGGCCCTCGCCGCCCATCATGCGGTCGATCCGGAGCGCCGAATCGAGCTCGTCGCGGAGTGGGCAAGGTTGATTATCGAGGATGCGCCTGTCATCTTTCTGCCCACCTTGAGCTTGAATCTAGCAACGAGGACCTATGTCCATGGCGATCAGATCTTACCCGTCGAGAACTATCCGACCCGATTCGCGTGGCTGGACAAGAGGGTAATGGCCCGTCAAGGGATCAAGCGATAGAGACATAGGAGCACAGGAAAGGAGTTTATCAAGATGGCTTCCTTCGCGCAGACGTTCGGCGTACCGGTCGGCGAGAAAACGAAGACCTGGCTGCCGGTTGGATCGGACCCGCTCTCGGAAGTCCGGCTTCCGCTCTGGGTGGCTGCAGGGAAACAAGAGGGACCCATGGTTGCGGTGACCGGGGGCGTTCACGGGGCCGAGTATGCCGGAATCCTGGGTGCGATCCGGGTGTTTGGGCAACTGGACCCCTCCGAGCTCAAGGGGACGGTGGTCGTGATCCCCGTTTGCAATCCCGTGGCCTTCTCCAGAATTACCAGGTACGTGAGCCCCATCGACAATCTGAATTTGAACCGGGTCTTTCCCGGAAACAAAGAAGGCTCCTTCACCCAGCGGCTCGCCTCGGTGATCTTCGAGAACGTGGTCTCACGGGCCCAGTATGCCATCGATTTGCACTCCGGAGATTTCTGGGAACGGCAGCTCTCACACGTCAAGTACTACCTCACCGACAACGATGAGGTGGACCGGGCCTCGAGAATGATGGCACGGGCGTTTACCCAGAGGTTCTTCCACCCGATCCACCCCAAAAAGAGAACCATCGTCGGCGCGCTCTTCATGGAGGCGGCAAAAGCAGGAGTCCCGAGCATCATCTCCGAGGCGGGGAGCGAAGGAAGGCTGAGCCAGCGCGATGTGGAGCTGGACGTGGAGTTCCACAAACGCGGGGTTTTCAATTTTCTCCGCCACATCGGCGTTTTGGCCGATCAAGATCCCGCCAAAGTCTCTGAGTACGAAGAAGTCGTCGAAGAGGTCACGCCGCGGGTCAACCACGGCGGCATTTTCCTTCCCGCGGTCGTCACCGGAGACCGAGTCGAGGAAGGAGGGGCGCTGGGAGAGATCCGAAATATCGATGACGAGGTGTTGGAGGCTGTTCATTCCCCCTTCGCTGGAATTGTGCGCATGCTCTTCACCGTCGGTGTCGTCAACACCGGGGATCCCTTGATGCACATCTGGCAGACGAGACCGGCCTAGAAACCATGCGCGTGCTGAACCTCTTGTTCGGCAGACTGCTGTTCATGATGCCGGCCGGACTGGTCGTCGTCTCTTTCTCGTTCGCCCTGTTTCACCTGGTGCCGGGTGACCCGGCGCTTCTCATCGCCGGGGACAAGGCATCGGAAGAGGTTGTCGAAGCGATTCGGAAAACCCACGGGTTCGATCAACCCCTTCTCGCTCAATTCGAAAGATACCTCTCACGGCTGCTTCGAGGTGATCTCGGCGTGTCCATCTACAACCAAGAGCCGGTCATCGACCTGATCATCCCCCGTTTCGTCAACACCGCCCAGTTGGCGATCCTCGCTATGTCGCTCGCGGCGGTATGGAGTTTGCTGCTTGGATGCCTCGCCGCGATATGGCGCCACCGCATGATGGAAAAGTGTATCAAGACGATAGCTCTGCTGGGGGTGTGCACGCCCTTGTTTCTCATCGGGTTGGCCGGCCTATACCTGTTCTCGGTTCGCTTACGCCTCTTGCCGCTCGGCGGGATGAGGAGCTGGCAAGCTTATGTGTTGCCGGTGATGAGCCTGGCGATTTACCAGGCGGCCTTTCTTACCCGCATGACCACCGCCTGCATGTTGGATGCTCTGGACCGGGAATACATTACCACCGCCCGAGCCAGAGGCGTTCCCGAGCTCAGAGTTCTCTTCCAACACGCGCTGCCGAACGCGCTCTTGCCCATCATGACCATGATGGGATTGCGCTTTGGCTATACGTTGGGAGGGGCGGTCGTCACCGAAGTAGTCTTCGCGTGGCCGGGCCTCGGCCGGTTGATGGTCAACTCCATCCTGACCCGAGATCTGCCTCTAACTCAAGGGGCCCTGTTGGTGTTCGCCGCCGCTCTCATCACCACCAACCTCATCGTCGATGTGCTTTACTCGATGGCGGATCCCAGGATCGAGAGTGCGTAAATGCGTGAGGCGGGACGAGGAGCAGTGATGGGGTGGTGGCGGTTCGGTGGTGACAGGTTTGCCGCGTTTTTTTGCGGTGTTCTCCTCGTCTTTTTCCTCGTGGCGGTGACCGCTCAGTGGATCACGCCTTACGATCCCTACGCCGTCGACCTGAGAAATGCGTTCTCGCCCCCGTCCCTGACGCACCCCTTCGGGACAGACCAGTTCGGAAGGGACGTGGCTTCGCGCACCATCCTGGCGACGCGGGTCACCACCCGAATCACTGCGAGCGCACTTTTGATGGCGCTCGCCACAGGGATTCCGCTGGGAATGCTCGCCGGATATGTTGGAGGCAAAGCGGAAGCCCTGGTGATGCGGGCAACGGACATCCTCCTCATCTTTCCGCCCATTCTTCTGGCGATTACCGTAATGGCGGTGACCGGGCCTAGTGAAGATGGCGTCATTGGTGCCCTAGGGCTCTACGCGATGCCTCAGTTCATCAGAATCGCGAGGAGCGCCACGCTGGCAGTGAAGCGGGAGCTCTACGTCGAGGCCTCGGCGGCGCTGGGCGCGAGCCGAATGCGCATCTTGTTGTGGGACGTCTGGCCCAACATATCGGCTCCGCTCAGCGTGCAGGCCACCTTGATGTTTCCGGCACTCGTCCTATCGGCGTCCGCGTTGAGCTTTCTCGGGCTGGGGGTTCAACCGCCCACCCCGGAGTGGGGAGCCATGCTAAGTGAGGCCCGGAACTTTCTGCGACACGCCCCCTATCTCGTGCTGGGGCCAGGGACGGCGCTTTTGCTGTTCGTCCTCGCGTCCAACCTCGTTGGCGACAGCATCCAGCAAACCCTCAGCCCGAGAGCGATGAAATAAAAGCGGTAGTTACATTTTTCAGACGCAAAGACAGGATGAAACGTAATCTGTATCTCGTTCGAGGAGCCTCGTGAGCTCTGAGGACACGCTCGGGCTAGCGGAAGTACTAACGGAAGAAGGATTCGTTCTGACACCAGAGCGCGTGAAGGAGCTGGCGGAATGAAGGGAAACGATGGAATGGCCTTGGCGGATCGGTTGCTCTGGCTTGGCGACGCTCCGGAAGTGAATCGGGTTGAAGCGACGGGAGAAATCCCTGCGGACCTCCTCAAGGCGGTAGAAGAAGCGCTGTTGGCCGGAGAGACGCATTATACGGTTCGCGCGGGTCTTCCCGAGCTTCGCCGTCGTCTGGCGCAAAGGTTAACTCAAGAAGGCGGGCCGTCCTACGACTCGGTGGACAATGTCCTGATCACAACCGGCGAGTCCGAGGCGCTTTTCGTGGCCCTGCTTGGACTGGCGCCCGGCCCGGGAGAGATTCTCGTCGCCTCGTCCCGACGTTGCGCTCACGAAGCCCTCTTCCACCTGATGGGATTGCGAGCCAAGTCAGCCGCGAAGATCACACCGCCAGCGCGAGAAACACGACTGATCTATCGTGAATGGAGCTCGAACCAGGACACCCAGGCGGCTCTGATTCGGCTCGCCGTCGAGCACGACCTTCCCGATATTCTCAACCTCGAAGATGCTCTCGGTTGCGGTGATCTTGCCGGTCGCACGCGGGGCGAGGGAGAGGCCGGCGATTGGTTCCCTCGGTTCTCGCACGACCGTACGATCGTGGTCGGGAATCTGGACTCCCTTCCCGGGATGTCGAGCTTCCGGGTCGGTTATCTCATGGGGCCTGAGCGTCTGGTCGCCCGAATCCGTGTCTGGAAACAGGCGTTTTCCATTTGCAGTCCTGCGCCGTCGCAGCGGGCTGCGTTGATTGCTCTCGCGGAAGACGAAGAGTAGAGAGAAGAGCAGAGACCATGGAGAATCCGGTCGCTTCGCCCGGTGAACGAGCAACCCAGAGTCGCTACAGCCTCATGCAGATGTCAGCCACGCTGAGCGATGTGATCGCGCTCGGTATCGGCGACCCCGATCTCGATACAGCGCCTCACATCATCCGAGACGCCATGCGGGAGATAGCGAAGCATAAATCGTCCTTAGATCCACGCGGTCTAAAACCCCTCCGCGCGGCGGTGGCGGCGCGCTACCAGAAGGACAAAGGCATCGTTTTCGATCCTGAAGCGGAGATTCTCATCACGAATGGAGCCCAGGAGGGGCTGTTCCTGACCGTGCTGGCGCTCGTCAACCCCGGTGACGCTGTGCTCGTGCCCGACCCGAGGTACTCCTCCTACGACCAGGCCGTCGAGGCCGCCGGAGGCCGGATCGTGATCGTGCCGACGGACCGGCAGCACGATTTCGAGCTCGAATCCAAAGAGCTTCGCGCCCGCGCAGGATCCGCAAAGCTCCTCATCTTCCCGAACCCCAGCAATCCCACCGGCGCCCTCGTCCCGCGGGAAGGTGTTCTCGAAATTGCGGAGGTAGCGCGCGAGACGGGACTTGTCGTCGTCTCGGACGAGGTTTACGAAGGACAGGTCTACGACGGTGCCGCGTTCATGTCGGTTGTTCAATGTGAAGGTATGCGTGAACGGGCCGTGACGCTCTCCGCTTTTTCGAAAACCTATGCGATGACCGGCTTCCGCGTCGGGTACCTCATTGGCCCACCCGCGTTCGTCGATGGCGTAGCGCGTCTGAAGGAAGTTATTTCCGGGCCCTGTCCGCTTTTCTCGCAATGCGCCGGGCTAGCGGCTCTCACCGGGCCTCAGGATGTCACCCGAGAGAGTCTCCGTACCCTCGCGGGACGTCGCAAGGTCATGATGCAGGGACTGGATGCGATGAACATCCCCTACGGCCGCCCCGGCGGAGCGTTCTTCGTCTGGGCTGACATATCGCGTTACGGTCTTCCCGCCGACGAATTTTGCCGGCGCCTTCTCCTCGAAGCCCGGGTGCTTCTGTTTCCGGGCAACGCGTTTGGAGCTCAATGGCAGGGCTACGTTCGTATCTCCCTAGTCCAACCCGAAGAGCGAGTGACCGAAGCCCTCGTGAGAATTCGGCATTTCATTGAATCCCTGTCAGGTGGTGCTGCGGAAAAAACGGAACCTTGTGAGCGTCAGCGCAAAGCGCCTCAGTGATCTGGTTCCTAACTTCACGGCGGAGCGGCTCAAGATGACCTGCCGCGGCCTTCCGGGAGAAGCGCCAAGGTCTGCGGGAAGTGTTGTCAGCTGCTTCAGAGATCCCAACATGCCGAACTGGAAGGTCATGCGCTTCCCTTGGGTGGTGCCAATAATGTCCTCTGCCGACAGGAGGCACTGAGGGGATGGATCCCTTGATCAATTTCCTGTACGGACCCACCTTAAATATCGCCGGCCTACGGAGCGGCTTTCTGGGGCCGGAGACGACCACGATCCCATACATCATCCCTGATCGAGCCACGGCGACGCTCGACTGGTCCGGGCACCATCTCTTCACCGATCAGAGCGCGAGATGGGTTCAGGTAGTGACGGAGTGGCTGCAGAACGAACCCGCCCGCCCCCCGAACCCGCGAGTGAAGTTCAAGTCGCCAACCGCAGCCCGTACTCCGAATAGATAATGGGGGTCCCAGGCGAGTACGGCCTGGACCCCCGGCGACGAACCGCTGCCGGGCCAGGGCATCTCGAGTGCGCTACCGGCTTTCGTCCCCCACGATCTCAAAGGCGATGTCTTCAGTGACGACCTCGTTCTTGACGTGATCCGCCACCCGTAGCTGAACGCAGTATTTACCAGGTTGGAAGCTCGAAAGCGGAACGTCCATGACTCCGATGGCAATCACGGAAGATGCCGGGACTGGAGAATCTTTCGTCTGGCCTCGTCTAGTCCCCTGTATCAGTAGTTCGTTGCATAAATCTCGAGGTCATTTTGTGGGCTGGCGAGGCGGGACGACGTAGTCATATCTAGATATTTCTAGGCTGAAGTTCCCTGGTCGAAAGAACCACTGATTGTTTGAATTCCCAATGATTACGCGTCTTTAGGGACGCCGGGAGGCTAATTTTGGAGGACAATATGTAGGCATGTAATTAATAGACTATCCGTATATTATTATTGTTGTTAATGCTATTATAGTGGGCATGCATATCCACATCGTCCCCAATCGCAACTCTAAGCCTGCGGTCCTGTTGCGGGAGTCCTATCGGGTGGGTGGAAGCGTCCGCAAGCGCACGCTCGCTAACTTGTCCAAATTGCCCATGGACGCAGTCGACGCCATTAAGCGCATTCTCAAAGGGGAGAAGCTCGTTTCACTCGGAGACGCCTTCGAAATCGTTGAGAACGGCTCCCGACTCCATGGCCACGTCGACGCTGTGCTCAGCGCCATGAGACAACTCGGTTTCGAAAAACTCGTTGCCTCTCGACACTCACGCGAGCGAGATTTGGTCGTGGCCATGGTGGCCGCCCGGATCCTCGAACCGCAGTCAAAGTTAGCGACTAGCCTGTGGTGGCACACAACCACACTGCCCGAAATCCTGGGGGTGAGCGACGCCGACGAAGACGATCTCTATGCCGCCATGGACTGGGTTCTCGAACGCCAGGAGGTCATCGAAAAGAAACTCGCGGCGCGCCATCTCCAAAACGACGGCCTCGCGCTCTATGACCTAACCTCAAGCTACTTCGAGGGTGTGAGTTGTCCGATCGCCAAGCTCGGATACGACCGTGACGGCAAGAAAGGCAAGCTGCGGTCAACTACGGTCTACTGACCAACGAACGCGGTATCCCTGTGTCTGTATCCGTCTTCGAGGGCAACTCGGGCGATCCCAAAACGCTCTTGCCTCAGATAGAAAAGGTGCAAGAGCGGTTCGGAATCGAGCAGTTTGTGATGGTGGGCGACCGCGGGATGATCACCCAGACCCAGATCGACGCGTTGCGAGAGATGGACGGTGTCGACTGGATTACCGCTCTTCGACCCGAGGCGATTCGCAAGCTCATCAACGATGGGCTGCTCCAGATGGGGCTATTCGACGAGCGGAATCTGTTTGAGGTGACGCACCCGGATTTTCCCAACGAGAGGCTGGTCGCTTGCCGCAATCCGGAACTGGCCGAGAGGCGGCGTCACAAGCGTCGTGCTCTGCTCGAAGCGACCTGCAAGGAGCTTGAGAAGGTTTGTCGGATGGTCGAGCGGCGACGTTTGCAGGGCAAGGAGAACATCCGTGCTGCAGTGAAAAAGCTCCTCAACAAGTACAAAGTCGGCAGCTACTACAGACTCGATATCCGTGACGACGGTTTCGACTTCGAGCTAGACGAGACAACGATGGATGCCGACGCCTCGCGCCTCGCCAGCGGCAACTCAGAGCTCGCCAACAAACGGCTCCAGCGGTGGAAGCGACACGTGGAGACGATCGCTAAGCAGTTGGACCAGATTCGCCAACGGATCGGGCGGGGTCAGCTGCATGGTAAAGATAAAATCGGTGTGCGGGTAGGCAAAGTTCTCAACAAGTACAAAGTCGGCAAGCACTTCACACTGGACATTCGCGACAACAGCTTTAGCTTCGAAATCGACGACACAAAGGTCACTGCGGAAGCTGCACTTGACGGCTTCTACGTCATCCGCACCAGTCTTGCTGAACAGCGGATGAAAACAGATGACTTAGTGCGCAGCTACAAGTTGCTGACCCAGGTCGAGAGGGCGTTTCGTTCCTTCAAGAACATCGACCTGAAGGTGCGGCCCATTCGTCACCGGCGCGAAAACCGAGTCCGGGCGCACATCTTCTTGTGTATGCTGTCCTACTACGTCCTGTGGCACATGATGGAGGCTTGGCGGCCCTTGCTATTCGTTGACGAGGACCAGCAGGCGAAGGCAAAGCGTGACCCCGTTGCTCCCGCGAAGCGCTCCGAGGCGGCCATGCGCAAGATACAGACCAAGAAGCTTGACGATGGGAGTCCAGCTTCCAGCTTCCGCACGCTGCTGCGCCTTCTCAGCAACATCGTCCGAAACAAATGTCGGACCCCGGGGGCGGCATCGAGCGACATGACCTTTGACGTGACTACATCACCGGACTCCAAACAGCGTAGGGCCTACGAACTGCTGAAGGGTATCACCGTGTAGACAGAAGCGCGTACCTTCCAATCGGCCTATGCCTCTGGATTAACACGGGATGTCGGTTTTTCTGGAAAGGAACTTCAGTCTAGGAGGAGCAACGAAGCCAGCGCGCAAAAGGGCCCGAGATTTATGTGACGAATTACTGATACAGGGGACTAGCTCCGTCCTGGGAGAAGACGAACTGCATCGTGAGGTCATGATGGCGGCGACTTTGAATCATTGGGTTACCGGCGACGTCGGGGGGCGGGCGGGTTTATTCTTTAGCCAGTCGGTCGCGACCTGAACCCATCTCTCGCTCTGATCGGTGAAGAGATGGTGCCCGGACCAGGGGAAAAGGTGCATTTCGGCACCGGGGACCTTGAAGAAGTGAGACAGGCCCCACTCAATCCTCGAGCCAGGCTCGCTCCACATCAGCAGCACGGGAATCTTGAGATCTCCGGCCCACTCCGATATATGCTTCCCCTTGTAGCTCAGGTTCTCATTGGAGGCTTGCACCGAGTAAGAAGCCGCTTTGCCTCTCTTGTCGGCGTATTCGTAGTTTCTCACGTAATTATCGTAAACAAGTTTGACCCTCTCCTCCGTTACGAGGTCTTTGTGTTTATAGTATCGTTCCAACATTGTTCTAATCTGCTCCACCGTCTGGCTTTGATATTGGTGGCCTCCAGGCGCATAGATAAACCCCCCGCCCACCGGTTGTGGAGGGATGGGATGCGTCCCGTTTAAACTGTTTGTTATGATCAACCTCCTGACCAGGTCGGGCCGTTCGTGGGCAACGTACTGCGTCAGGAATCCGCCATGGGAGTTTCCGGTCAAGAAGACCGGTCCGACGTCAAGCGCGTCGATGAAACGTATGAGGAGATTTGCTTGAGCCTGGCCGGAGTAGTCCTCGGGTCCTCGGGGCGTCGTCTGGCCGAAGCCTACAATGTCCACTGCGATGGCGTGGAAGGACTTGCCCAGGGGGCCGACGACCTCGCCGTAATTAGCCTCGGCGGATGACCAAGCGAGTGCTCCGTGCACCAGGACAAATGGGTCTCCCTCTCCGGCCTCGATGTAATGCGTTTTCACCCCGTCGACATCGATCCACGAATGTCGATAGTCTTTGTTATCAGTGAGCCCCGATCGTGTCGAGTCCTGCGTTCGGGCGTCGGCCGTCGGTTCCTGTCACATGGAGACCGTCACGACCGCCAGTATTATGGTTACCGCAACCGATCCGATAATAAAACGCACGTTTCACCTCCTCCTCTGAAGCCTCGAGATAGCGGAATTACAGGGGTGGGCCGTTGCCACCGTTGCCGGGGCACCAACTGTCCGCTGCCAGCCTTGCCCGTTACCTTGCCGTCCTCGTAGACCACCTCGCCACGGCGGATCGTTATGCGTGGCCAGCCAGTCACCTCCCAGCCGGCGTAAACCGAGAATCCGGAACGCGAGAGCATGTCGGCATCGCGAATCGTGCGGGTCTCGATCGGATCCCAGAGCGCAAGATCCGCATCGGAGCCGACCGCGACCGTCCCCTTGCGGGGGTAGAGCCCGAACAACTTCGCTGGGTTCGTTGCCGTCACCGCGACGAACCGCTCGAGCGTGATGCGTTTCGTACGGACGCCCTCCGAGTACAGCATCGGCAATTATGGCCGGCCCCTGCGCACTTCCTTCCAAGACAACGGTAAGTCTATGCCGGTGGGCAGGTCCAATTGATTCTACTTCTGACCCGATAAGCCAGAGGCCAATGGTGTATGGTCCACCCTGCTGCCGCTTTTAGCTTGTATGCAAATATTCTCATCGCCGGGGACAAGGCGACGGCCTCCGGCAAACCCACACCTCGAGGGCGCTCTTGATGATTCGGACAAACAGCACAGTTTTGCTTATAGCCTCAGAAGCGCAATCAATTGGACGCGCCAGTCGGAGCCGAATTAGCGTAGATGTGGGTAAGAGTGAGGGTGGAGGATTCGAAATGAAAACCAGGCCAGTCCAGGTTGCGCTTCTCTTATTGGCCTTGCCTCTGGGATCGACCGCGGTCGTTGCGCAGTCCCTCCCCACGGTTATCAAAGCCAAGAAGATCTATACGGTGACGAGCGGAACGATCGAGAACGGTCAGATTCTCATCGAGGGAGGGAAGATCCAGCAGGTGGGAACCAAGGTCGATGCCCCGGCGGGGGCTCGCGAATTCAGCGCCGAGGTGGTCATACCTGGCATGATCGACGCTCACTCCCACATGGCCCTCGACCGGAGCTTCGGAGGGAATCGACCGCCCGGGCCCGTGATGGCAGAGTGGAAAGCGGTGGATCACTTCGATCCCACCGATCCGATGATCCCCATCGCGCTGTCCGGGGGCGTCACCAGCATGATCACCCGCTCGGGCAGCGGGATTATCAGCAGCGGCCAGGCGGTGGCGGTGAAGCTGAAGGGCGATCCGTCCAAGGACATGATTCTCAAGCCGTATGTGGATTTGAAAATGGCCATCCGTCCCTTGATCCGGCTACGGCCCGATCGGACCCCGGCCACCGTCATGGGCTGGTACGCCACTGCCAGCGAGTACTTCCGGCGGGCAAAAGCGTACTTGAAGGATTGGGAGGACTACGAAGCAGGCAAGCGGGATAAACCGGAAGTGAACGAGAGGCTGGAAGCTTTCGCTGCGGTTGTGCGAGGCGACGTGATGGTTCACCTCCATTCTCATTATCCCGGCGAAGTGATGATGGGGATGCACCTGGCCCGGGAGTACGGCTTCATCGACCGGCTGGCTCTCAGTCACGTCCAGGACGTCTTCCCCATTGCAGACATCCTCGCCAAGACCAAGATCATCCCCGTGATCGGTCCGGGGTTCATCGTTCGATTCTACGGCGACCGCGTTTCCCACAACGTCGTCAAGGAATTGATGGAAGCCGGGGTCGCGGCGAGCATTCAAACCGACAAAGGCGCCGAGCAGGCGAAGTGTTTCCGGGAGTACGGCTCCTTCCTCATCCGCCATGGGCTTACGGAGGAGCACGCGCTCGAGGCTCTGACCATCAACGGCGCCAAGGCCATGATGCTCGATGAGCGCATCGGCAGCATCGAGGTGGGCAAGGATGCCGACCTGGTTCTCATGAACGGTCCACCCTTCGACCTCCATGCCGAGAGGATCGAAAAGGTTTTCGTGGACGGCGTCCTGGAGTTCGAGCGCAAGGAATGGAGGCAAACGGCGGCCCCCACCAAGGTGGGACCGTTCCGGCCGGTCAAGGGCAGATTGCAGGCGGACCAGAACACCTTCGCCCTGACCAACGCCCACATCTTTACCGTGAGTCAGGGAAACATTCTCAACGGAAGGATTCTCGTCGAGGATGGCAAGATCACCGACGTGGGCGCTGGCGGCAGCGCGCCTCGGGGCGTCTTGTCATTGGACCTCGGCGGACGGATCGTTTTGCCAGGCTTTGTTAGTCCCCGTGCCTTTCCCAACGATTGGATGGGAGATCTGAAGTGGCAGATTCAAAACGATGAGAACATCGAGCCCATCGTGCCCGAGATGGACGCCCGCTTTGCGTTCGATCCCTGGTTCCCGTCTTTCGAGGTTATCCGCCAGGTCGGCATTACGGCCCAGAATATCACGCCCGGGATTCTCAACCTGATCGGTGGAAGGGGCGTGGTGATCAAGACGGCGGGGATGGACGTGGAAAAGATGGTGAGGATGTCACCGAGCTCGGTGGTGTTTTCTACCGTGTCCAGCTCGATCCGCTACTGGGCGAAGGACTCTCAGGTCGCAGTGACCTTGGAGACGGCGGTTCACATGATCCGGAACACCCTGGACGCGGCAAAGCAATATCTCGAGCAGGTTGAGCCGGGAGCCTACAATCAGCGATTCGAGGCGCTCCGTCCGTTACTGGAAGGAGACGTTCCGGCCATTTTTCAAGCCAATACGGTAGAGGAGATCCGGACCGCCATGAAGATCTCTGAAGACTACAACCTGCATCTCATTATTGCCGGCGGAGTGGAAGCGTACAAAATCGCAGGCGATCTGGCGCGAGCTGGTGTCAGCGTGATTCTGGGAAACTCAGGAGGGGTTAACGGCTCCTACGAGTCCCTCCGCGGCGGTGGAAGGGACTACAACGACCAGAGCCCGGCGTTGTTGAGCAAGGCTGGAGTAACCGTGTCCTTCTTCGGAGCCAACGGCACCCGCCGGGTCATGCCTACCGGATCCCTCGGGGGCGAGCCCGCCCTCAACGCGGCCTGGGCCTTCCGCAACGGCACGCCCGAGCAGGAGGCGCTGAAAATGGTCACTTTGAACGCCGCCGAGATGATCGGTATGGAGGATCGGATCGGTAGCATCGATGTGGGGAAGGACGCCGATTTCATGGTTCTGGAAGGACACCCCTTCGATTACCGTGTGCTTCCTCAGATGGTCTTCATCGACGGCGAGCTTGTTTTCGAGCGGTGAGGAAACGCGGGTCTCCCGACAAACGTCGTCCGGGAGCTCAGGGCGTTGAAAGGCGCTGACTTCTTGAGGTGGTAGTGGAGTAAAAAGGTGGAAATCAGATCGCAGAAACTCAGTGACTTCTTCAACATCGGCCGTGACCTCGGTTGGGACGTCGAGAAGCAGAAATGGACGGTCAACCAGCTCATCAGCCCGGAAGGGATTGCCTGGACGCTGGGCGACATCATCGACGGCGGCTTCCCGCCAGAGACACCGCTGATCAAGTCGGGGAACCGTTACGGCTTTCCGCCGCTGCGAGCGCGTGTTGCCGACACCTTCCGCTATGACCTGGGGGCGGACAACGTGCTGATCACGCTCGGCACCCAGATGTCGAACTTTATCGCCATGACCTCGATTCTGGAGCCGGGCGACGAAGCCATCGTCGAAACCCCCTCCTGGGAGCAACCGAGAGTGCTGGGCGAGGCCTTGAAGGCAAAGGTCAAGCTTCTACGCCGCCGACCGGAGCTGAATTGGAAGTTCGACCTCGACGAGCTGAAGGGCCTGCTCACCGACAAGACCAAGCTCATCTACATTTGCCATCCCAACAATCCGACCGGGGCGATGCTGACCGAAAGCGAGCTCACCGCGATCTGCGATCTGGCCTGCAAGCATGGCACCTACGTCATCTCCGACGAGATCTATCGCGGTATGGAATGGAGCAAGGAATTGTCGCCAACCATCGTCAATGTCTACGAGCACGGCGTGGCGACCGGCAGCATTTCCAAAATCCTCGGCCTCAGCGGCACCCGCCTGGGATGGTTCGCGACCCAGGACCGCGACTTCCTCGAGCGTTGCATGGAGCTGAAGTACTACATCACGCTCCACCAGGAAAGCCGGCTGGACGAGACGGTGGCGATGGCGGCGCTCGAGAAGGACAAGCTCTGGAGTCTCGCCGGCAAGAGCATGGAGGCGGCGCGAGAGAGCTATGACCTCATCTCCCAGTGGATGCGATCCAGCAACGTCTTCAACTGGGTCCCGCCGGAGGGCGGCTTCCTGTCCTTCCCGTCGTTCGAGCTGGACCTTCCGTCCTGGGACCTGTGTGTCGGGCTGCTGAAGGAGCCCTACCGGACGTACATCATTCCGGGCAGCTGTTACGGCTACGAGGGCTACGTGCGGCTCGGCTTCGGTCCGGGCACGCCGGCGGCCGATGTGCGCGCGGGGCTGGAGCAGATCGACAGATTCCAGGAAGACTTCCGCGCAGGAAAGATGGAGGTGGGAGCGTAGGCTGCTGAACTGCTCTTCTACTCCACCACCTGTCCGTCGGCATCCACCTTCACGGTGCGCAGAAGTCCAATTGATTATTCTTCTAAACCCATAAGCCAGGGAATTCGGGGCAAAGAGCTTGTCGCATAAAACTGACAGGAAAGTTTGCCATAGCTCGTTCCACGATGATACAGACCTGGCTAGAAGTACTCTTTTCGGAACCAGCAAAAATGATTACGGATCCGACCGCTGTTCTCCTCGTTCTTGCCATAGTTGTCCATGTCGCGATACGCCTGCAAGGGCGTTACCGGCTCTTTCGTTCGCTAGGATCGGTGGTGGTGGCGATTCTTACCGCCATGGCGCTGTCCAACATCGGCCTGTTGCCCGGAAGGTCTGAGACTTACGTTTTCCTGAGAAGTACCGGCGTCAGCTTCGCAATTGTCCTGATCCTCCTGAGCGTCGACGTCCGCTCGATCATCCGAGCCGGGCCGCGAATGCTGGTGGCGTTCGCTATCGGAGCCGCGGGGACCGCGATTGGCGCGACGGGAGCCGGCCTGGCGCTCAACCAGGTGCTGGGCCCGGAAACGTGGAAGCTGGCCGGACAGTACACGGGCACCTACACCGGCGGGGGCGTGAACTTCGCTGCGCTAGCACGCGCCTTCGACACAAGCGCCGATATGTTCAGCGCGGCGATCGCGGGCGACGTCGTCATGACCAACGTCTGGCTGTTGGCTTGCATGACCATCCCCATGTTACTCGGGCGTGGGGCGAAGTCCACTACCGCAGATGTGGATGCAGAGAAGCAGGCGGCCGTGGAGTCACCGGCCTCTGAAACGGGCTCCGCTTCCAGAGAATCCGAGAGCTTGAGCCACACACTCACCAGCAGCGTTCGACCGATTTCGCTGGCCGACGCGGCTGCCCTGAGCATGATCGCGATTGGGCTCGTTTGGTTCGCGGGTCGGCTCGCTACCCTCATTCCTGTTCCGGATGTGCTCATACTCACCACGCTGGTGTTGCTCGTCGCCCAGGTGCCGGCCGTGAAGACCTTGACGGGCAGCGCGGTCTGGGGCAACTACTTGCTCCATCTTTTTCTGGCGGGCAACGGAGCGCAGGCCGTGATCGCCAACATCGTTGACCTCGGCCCCGCGGTGCTGTACTTCGCCGCTACTACCGTGGCGGTGCACGGGGCAGTCATCTTCGGCATCGGACGCCTGGTGGGAATCGACGCGGTGACACTCGCCGTTGCGTCGCAGGCGAACATTGGTGGTCCGGCTTCGGTTATAGCACTATGCAGCACGCGCGGCTATCCGAGCAGCCTGCTTCCGGGAATCGCGGTGGGGCTGCTCGGTTATGCAGCCGGCAACTACATTGGCCTCGCGGTGGCCACGCTGGTGCGACACATGGTCGGTAGCTAGCGATTTCTCGGAAAACACGCTCTCGACCAGAGAGGAGAGGCAGATGAGATTCGACACCACAACCAAGCGACTTCTGGCTGTGGGACTGGCGGTTTTAACGCTCGCCCTGGGGATGGCCGGGCAAGGCGCCGGCCAGCAAGAGGCATCGACCGCGAGGGACTATCCGCGGGTGGGACCCGACTTCCTGACGGCGCTGGAGTGGCGTGAGATCGGCCCGCATCGAGGGGGCCGGGCGCCGGCGGTGGTTGGAGATCCCGAGAATCCCCTCGTCTTTTACCTCGGCGCGAGTCACGGCGGCGTCTGGAAGACCGAGGACGCGGGCACCTACTGGCGGAACGTCTCCGACGGTTTCTTCAAGACGGCGCCGGTAGGGGCGATCGACGTGTCCTTGTCGAACCCCGCCGTGGTGTACGTCGGCACGGGCGAATCGTTGACGCGACAGGACCTGACACCGGGAGACGGGGTCTACAAGTCGACCGATGGCGGAGAGACATGGACCAACGTGGGGCTCGAGGAAACCCGCCACATCGCGAAGATCCGCATCCACCCCCAGAATCCCGACATCGTGTTCGTGGCAGCCGTGGGCGACATCTTCGGGACCAACCCCGAGCGGGGCGTCTATCGCACGAAGGACGGTGGCAAGACCTGGGAGCAGGTCTTGTACAAGAGCGATCGGTCCAGCGCGCTCGACCTCTCGATGGACCCGACCAACCCCGATGTGCTCTACGCGTCGCTCAATCAACTGCAGCGTCTTCCCTGGGACAATATCAGCGGGGGACCCGACAGCGGCCTGTACAAGACGACCGATGGCGGTGACACCTGGACGGACATTACTCGCAACCCGGGTTTGCCGCAGGGGGTGGTCGGGAAGATTGGTATCTCGGTCTCGCCGGCGCGTCCGAGCCGCGTCTGGGCGATTATCGAGGCACACCAGGGCCCCCTGTTCCGCTCCGACGACAGCGGCGCGACGTGGCAGCTCATCGCCGATCGGCGCGATTTCCGGCGCAACGCCTCGTCCTACATGCACGTGATTGCCGACACGCAAGACCCGGACACCGTGTACGTGCAGTCCTATTCTTTTTGGAGATCGACGGACGCGGGAGCGACCTTCACATCCCTGCCCATGCCCCACGGCGACCATCACTCGATGTGGATCGATCCGAAAAACTCCAACCGGATGATCGAAGGCAACGACGGCGGCGCAACCGTGACGCTGAACGGAGGCGCCTCGTGGTCGACGATATACAATCAGCCGACGGCTTGCCTGTTCAGTCTCGCCATCGACGATCAGTTCCCCTATCGGATCTACGCCACCCAGAACGATAACTCTCACTTCACGGTGCCGAGCCGGACCACCGGCAGCGCCATCACCTGGGAGCGGATCAGCGGTGGCGAGGGCGGACAGACGGCGGTCAAGCCCGACGGCAGCGTCGTGTACGCTGGCGATCGAACCGCCATCGTGCGCCACGACATGCGGACGGGCCAGGCCCCCACCATCAGCGTCTGGCCCGAAAACGAGTTCGGCGCGCCGGTGAAGGACGTGAAGTATCGGTTTTACTACACCTTTCCGGTCTTGCTCTCGCCCCATGATCCAGGCGTCCTGTACACAGCCGGCAACATCTTCTTCCGAACGACCGATGAAGGGTACAGCTGGGAAGCCATCAGTCCGGACCTCACTCGCAACCGGTTGGACAAGATGCAGGAGCAATATGGCGGCCCCATTTCCACTTCGACGTCCTCGCTGTACTACGTCAGCCTGGCGCAGGCCATTGCGGAGTCGCCGCTCGAGGAAGGTGAGCTCTGGTTCGGCTCGGACGACAGCACCGTCCAGGTTTCCAGAAACGGTGGAGAGAGTTGGGACAACGTCTCGCCCGAGGGCCTGCCCGAGTGGACGACGTTCAGCGGCATCGAGGTCTCCCCGCACGATCGAGGGACCGCCTATCTGGCGGCGAACCGCTACCGGGTCAGCGACCGGACCACGTATTTCTACAAGACCACGGACTACGGCCGCAGTTGGCAGAAGATCACGGACGGGATTCGCGAGAACGATTTTGCGCGGGTGATTCGTGAAGATCCCGACCGCCCGGGATTGCTCTATGCGGGCACGGAAACGGGCGTCTACGTGTCGTTCGATGGGGGCGCGTCCTGGCAGTCGCTTCAGCGCAACCTGCCGGTGGTGCCGGTACACTTCATGCTCGTCAAGGACAACGACCTGGTCCTCGGGACGCACGGGCGCGGCTTGTGGATCATGGACAACCTGACGGCGCTCCGCCAGCTAACACCCCAGGTGACGGCTGCCTCAGCGCACCTGTTCGAGATCATTCCGACCTATCGCTACTTGCCCGTGCGGTCTCTCTCCCCGATGCGGTCGTTCCGTCCGGGCATCCAGTACGCCCGTGCGTCCGGCGGCCAGGTCGCGTTCGAGGACCGGCGAGACGCGAATGGCCGGATCAGGCGGACCTATCTCGACGCGGGTCAAAATCCACCCGATGGCGTGATCATCGAGTACTACCTGAAGCAGCCGCCGTCTGACGAGGCGACGCTGACGATCCTGGACGGGCAGGGCGAGGTGATCCAGCAATTCTCGAGCCAGGCGAACGACAACCGCTGGATGCCGGGCGAGGCGGGGATGAACCGGTTCGTCTGGGACCTGCGCTATCCGAATGCCCGCATGCTGCCGCGCGATCCGCTGTTGACGGGACCGGGAGACTCCCCGCGCGCCTCGGCGCCGGTGGCGCCGCCGGGCCGCTACCGTGCGCGGCTGGCGGTGGGCGGGCAGGAGCTCGAGCGGCCGTTCGAGATCCGGAAAGATCCGCGGATCACGGCGACCGACACCGATCTCCAGGAGCAGTTCGCGCTCATGGTGCAGATTCGGGACCGGCTGTCGGAGGCTACCGACACGGTCAACCGGCTGCGCGACGCGCGTCGGCAGATAGACGAGCGCGTGCAGGCCGCCGGCGGCGACCCCGCGGTGGCGCGTGCAGCGGCGAGTGCCAGAGGGAAGCTGCTCGCAATCGAGGGTGCCCTGGTGCGCCTCGTCAACCCGAATTATCCAAATCTCATACCGCCGAAGGGGCCGGCGTTCAAGCTGGCGTCGCTCAGCGGGGTGGTTGGGAGGGCGGACGCGAAACCGACGCGGCAAGTCTACATGGTGTTCGAGGGTCTCACCGCTCAAGTGGCACGGCAGCTCGAGCTACTGGAGGAAGTGCTGCCGCTCGTCGACGAGCTCTAAATCGGCCATTTCGAAACGACTCACGGGTTCGGGGGACGGGCGGGCTCGTTCTGCAGCCAGTTGGTCACGACCTGAACCCATCTATCGCTCTGATCCGTGAAGAGGTGGTGCCCAGACCACGGGAGGATGCGCATCTCGGCCCCGGGGACCTTGAAGAAGTGTTTCAGGCCCCACTCAACCCCCGAGCCAGGCTGGCTCCACATGAGCAGTACGGGAACCTCGAGCTCCCCGCCCCAGTCGGATATATGCTTCCCCTTGTAGGTCTTGTTCTCATTGTAGACTTCCACGGAGTAGCCGACCGCTTTACCTCTCTTGTCGGCAAATTCGTAATTTCTCGCGTAGTTGTCGTAAACAAGCTGGACCCTTTCCTCGGTAACCAGATCTTCGTGTTGATAGTAATCTTCCAACATGCTTCGAATCTGCTCCACCGTCTGGCTTTCGAATTGTCGGCCTCCCGGCGCGTAGATGTACCTGCGACCTTCCGGTAGTGGAGGTATGGGACGTGTCCCGCTTCCACTGCTTGTGATGACCAGCTTCCTGACCAGGTCTGGCCGATCGTGGGCAACGTACTGGGTCAGGAATCCTCCGTGGGAGTTTCCGGTAAGAAAGACCGGTCCGACGTCGAGGGCGTCGATGAAGCGGATGAGGAAATTGGCTTGAGCCTCGCCGGAGTAGTGCTGAGGTCCCAAGGGCGTGGTCTGTCCGAAGCCCACGATGTCCACTGCGATGGCGTGAAAGTGCTTGCCAAGGGGGCCGACGACTTCACCGTAATTGGCCTCGCCGGATGACCAAACGAGTGATCCGTGCACCAGGACAAACGGGTCTCCTTCTCCCGCCTCGATGTAGTGCGCTTTCACCCCGTCGACATCGATCCACGAATGTTTATAGTCCTCTGTTTGTGCGTTGGCCTCCCCTTCCGGCCAGATGGAAACCACCGCGGCCGTCAGTAAAATAAATGTCGCACTGGATGCGATAGTGAAACGCATGGTCCACCTCCTCTTCCAAGTCTTGAGATAGCGGAAAACTCGCGGGCTGTCACCGAATCCCGCCAGTGCCATGGAATGAGTTGCGCATCCACCCTCTAGGTTCCGTTACTCGCGAGGTAAGTGCTCGTAAACAAGAGCGGCTTCCTCAGAGATTCTATCCTCTTGTAGGTCCTGGAGGATCCGCTGGGGGTCCCGCTCTTCCGGTAGGCCATAGCCTGCCCCTCCGCCCGTGCGAACGGTGAGCATATCGCCTTTGTTGAGCGTGGTGTGCACCTTGGATCCCAATACCTCTCCCTTGCCGTCGCGAACCACGGCGCACTGACCGGAGGCGCCAGAGTGGCCGCCAAAAAGCCCGGGGGCACTGTGGTGATGGCGATCAGAATGAAGGCCGAAGGTCACACCTCCCGCCCTGGTGCGAAAGGCCCGCTCGATGCCCATCCCCCCCCGGAACTTGCCAGGACCGCCACTGTCTTTGACCAGGCGGTAGTGAAGCACTTCTAGAAATGGAAATTCGATCTCGACGGCTTCTACTGGGGTGTTGGTGGCGTTGGTCAGGTGCATGATCATACCGTCAGCACCGTCCTGATTGTACATGCCTCCATTGCCTGCGCCTATCGCCTCACTGAGAATGGCGATGCCCTCTTCGCTCCGGTAGGCGAACGAGACGCCTGTCTGGCTATCGAAACCCGGCGCCGCCACCTGGTGGGGCAAGACCGGCGCCAGGGCAAGGTTGATCGCATCGAAAATCCTGTAGCATGTGCTGGTGCGGGCACGGGTGGCAGCCGGACGTCTGGGATTCACCAGGGTTCCCAGAGGTGTCTCGAGCCTGATGGGCCGGAAGGCTCCGGCGCTGACGTGGCGAAGCTCGATGCCAAGGATGGATATGATCGTCGTGCGAACCGTCGAGTAGGTAGATGCCAGGGGGATGTTGATGAAACCGGAGGCCTCAGGGTCGGTGCCACTGAAATCCACCACCAGCTCGTCCCCTCTTACGCGCACCGCAAGCCGAATGGTGAAAGGTCCACCGGAGCCGGTCCCGTCGTCTTCCATGTACGCTTCACCGTGATAGTCACCGTCGGGGATCTCGTGAATAGACGCGCGGGTTACCCGCTCGGAATACACCTCGATCTCCCTCATGAAATCCTGAATGGTGTCAACGCCGTATTTCTCGACCAGGGCGAGGATGCGCCTTTCGCCGGTGCGGCAAGCGGCAATCTGGGCGTCAAAGTCAGGAATGGTCTTGTCCGGTGCGCGTATATTTGCCTGGAAGATCTTGCCGAAGACGCTTTCCGTCCAGTTCCCTCCCAGATCGACTTTTATCGGGGGGAACACAATACCTTCTTGATATACGTCGGTGGCACCGGCGTAGGAGGCGGGTGCGGCACCGCCCACATCGAGGTGATGAGCGCTGGCACAGGCATAGGCAATGACCTGGCCGGCGAAATGGACGGGGGTAAACAGGAGAATGTCGTTCACGTGCTGCCCACCATCGAAAGGGTCGTTGGTCAACAGTGCTTCGCCGGGCTCGAGGGCTCTGATGTCATAGTGCCGCATGACCGCCTGCATGCCCGGTTCCAGGGCATTGGAAAGCATGGGGATCCAGTGGGCCATCGCCACGGTCTGGCCTTCGACGTCGAAGATGGCCGTACCGATGTCACGGATCTCCCGAACGATGGTCGAGTGGGCCGCCTGGTAGAGGTTCACGCCCATCTCTTTGGCGATCGCGTTCATGGCGTAGCCAATCACGCTGCGAGTTACGGGATCCATCGCTCACTCCCTCCTATCCCGGCTTAGCACCAGGTTTCGGACGTCGTCAACCTGCGCCTTCCAACCCCTTGGCAGGTACGTGGTCGCAGTCGGCTCCTCAATCACTGCCGGACCGGGCAGGGTGTAGCCGGCCGCCAGGCTCGACCGCTGGAAAAACCGGCAAGGCGTGCTGACCCCGGCGATGAGGATGGCTCTATCGGTGAACTGGAGCTCCCCTTGCGGCTGCGCCGCCTCAAGGTCGAAGAGATGCATACCGCTCGGGAGCCGTGCCGTCAAGCGGAAAGTAACGATCTCTATTTCGTCGCCACTCGGGGTATGTCCGTAGCGGAGGTGGTGAGTTTCTTTGAAGCGAGCCATGAGCTCGCCCGAACGGAAGGTTTGAGTCACCGCGTCGTCGACGTCAATCTTCAGCTCGTAGGCCTGTCCCTCGTACCGCATGTCGAGTGAATGGAGGACCTCGACGTTCTCCCAGCCAAGGCCATATCTGCTGAACTCCTCCCTGGCCCGCCCAGCGAGCTCCTCGAAGAGCCGGCGGAAGGTATCGGGCTCGAGGCGCTCCAGCGCCACGATATGAGAACGGAGATAATCCTGCCTGACATCCGCCAGCATCAACCCGTAGGCCGACAACAGGCCGGGACTTTCGGGGATGAGGACATTGCCAACCGCCAGTTCCTCGGCCAGTGCCACGGCGTGCAGGGGGCCCGCGCCACCGTAAGCTACGATCGTATAGTCACGCGGATCGTGCCCTCGCTCGACGGACACCAGGCGCATGGCCTGGGCCATGGTCGCGTTGGCCAGCCGGACGACGCCGTCAGCTACCTGCTCTCGAGTCGAACCGAGCTGCTCCACCAGGGGGTCAAGAGCACTGGAAGCAGCCTCGGTCGAGAGCAGCATGCGGCCCCCGTAAAAAGTTGCCGGGTTCAGCAACCCCAGGATCACATTCGCGTCCGTTACCGTGAACTGATACCCCCCCTTGCCATAACAGGCAGGTCCCGGATCCGCCCCGGCGCTTTCGGGTCCGACTCTCAAGGCGCCACCGCTATCCACCTTGGCCATACTCCCTCCACCGGCGCCCACCGTCACGATATCGATCATAGGAATGCCCAGGGGAAGCCCGCCGATCTTGTACTCGGTAGACATCTCGGTTTGGCCGTTGGTGACCAGGCAGACGTCGGTACTGGTCCCTCCCATATCGAAGGTCAAGAGGTTCGCGAAGCCACTGGCCCGGGCAGAGGCGATCGCCCCGATGACGCCAGCGGCCGGGCCCGACAAGATCATCTTAGCCGCGTGTCGCCGCGCTTCGGAGGCCGGTATGGTGCCACCGTTGGCCTGGACGATCGACATGTGGCCAGCAAAGCCAGCCTGGTGCAAAGAGTGTTCGAGGTCCGCCACGTAGCGATCGACCCGCGGCTTTACGTAAGCGCTGATGGTGCAAGTACTCATGCGTTCGTACTCGCGAAAACGCGGAAGCACCTCCGAGGAGAGCGTGACGTAGAGGTCGGGAAAGTGATCCTCCAGGTAACGGGCAAGTTGGAGCTCGTGCTCGGGATTGGCGTAGCTGTGCAGGAGGCAAATCGCCAGGGATTCTGTGCCACCCTCCTCGACTAGCTGGTGGAGCCGGTCCGGCAAATCATCGAGGGCCAGCGCGTGCCACACCTCGCCGTGAGGCCCCATGCGCTCGGTAACTTCGATAATGCGATCGCGGGTTACCAGGGGTTCGGGTTGCCGGTAAAAAAGGTCGAAGAGCTTCGTTTTCGACTGTCTTTGAATTTGAAGGACGTCTCGGAACCCCTTTGTGGTCAGCAGCCCGGTTACCGCGCCCTTGCGCTCGAGCACGGCATTGGTGGCCACGGTCGAGCCATGAATCACCGCGGACACGTCTGCCAGTGCGGTGAGCCCGTCCTGGACCGCGTTCATCACTCCCTGGGAAGGTTCCGGGGTGGATAGCACCTTACCCGTTTTCGCGACGCGATCGTTTTCTACCAGCACCCAATCCGTAAAAGTACCCCCGACCTCTACGCAAAAAACCTGCTTTACCATTTACCCACTCGAGCTCTCACTCAAGCCCAGGTCCGACGGGTTCGTGTCTTTGATAGAGCTGTATTGCAGTCTCGCTTGGGAAATCTCATCGAGATCCAGTTCCTGGACCAGCACGCCTTCCCCACCTCCGGCGAGCTGCTGGAGCAGCTCACCAAAAGGACCACAGGCAAACGACCGTCCGAAAAAGCCCGACGTTTCGCCGGCAGCGTTGACCTGCACGATGAAAACGCCGTTGGACGAGCAGGCCACCTGAATCTCAGGGGCCCACATCTTCATGCTGCGCGGAGACGAGCTGTTGTTGACGCTAAACACGACTTCAGCACCACCCAGAGCGAGGTGGCGGAAGGTCTCGGGAAAGTGGCGGTCGTAGCAGATGGACACGCCGATCCGCGCCCGAGGCGTCTCGAAAACCGGGTATCCCAGGTTGCCAACCGAGAAGTAATGCTTCTCCAGTCCATTGGGAGTGCTGGGAATGTGCCGTTTGCGATACCGACCCACTATGCCGTCCGGGCCTACGATAGAAGCGACGTTGTAAAAGGTTTGGTGCATCGGGTCCATTTCGAAAATGGGCGCGATGAGGGTTACCCCGAGCTCACTAGCCAGCTCCCCGAGCCGGTCGGTGGTGGGACCAGGAATGGGCTCGGCCCAATGGAAGTACTCGTTGTCTACCTTGCCTCCACCTGGAAAATATCCTGTAGTGAACAGCTCCGGGAGAGCAATGATCTCGGCTCCGCTTGTCGCGGCCTGGCGGATCCAATCGCAGCCTTTTTGGAGGTTGTACCCTTTGTCGCCGAACTGTCGTGCCATCTGAACGCAGCCTACTGTGACCTTCCCAGCCACGATCCTACCTCCGGTGTCAGCGCCTCACGATGAGCTCAGCTGTTGGGCGCGTAAAGCCCGCCGCGCGAACATCGATCAGCGGCTTGTAGGAATATACTACACTGTGAACGAGTGTTGGAGGAATGGCCATGCGTGAAGTCGCGTTTCGACCTGTCGTCAACGACGAGATGAAGGAGGCTGCCGCACGGGTGTTGGAGAGCGGCCTTTATATCCGGACCGATCCTGATAGTGACTGCGAGGGCAAGCGTTTCGAGGAGGAGTTTGCCTTGTTTATTGAAGGACCGGACGGGCGCTGTCCTGCGGTGGCCAACCTCAGCTCGGGTACCGCTTCCATGCATCTCGCCTGGCTGGTGCACGGGCTGGAACCTGGCGACGAAGTCATCATCCCGGCCAATACTTTCAGCAGCGTTGCCGACTGCGTCTGGTTGGTCGGTGCCGATCCGGTTGCCGTGGATGTCGAAGAGGATTCCTACAATCTCGATCCCGCTGCGGTGGAAGCCGCGATGACCCCGCGTACCCGCGCCATCATGCCGGTGCACACGGCCGGGCACGCCGCGGACATGGACCGCATCATGACCCTTGCCGAGAAACATGACCTGCTAGTTATCGAGGATGCCTGCCAGGCCGTGGCCGCCCGCCACCGGGGCAGGGCCGTCGGCACCATCGGTAACATGGGCTGCTACAGCTTCGTGCAGAACAAGGCGATGACCTGTGGGGGCGAGGGGGGGGCGGTGGCGTCTTTCGATAGTGCCAAGGTGCGGCGCGTTTTCAACCTGGCCAACCATGCTCGAGGCGAACGGTTCCAGGCGGCGAGGAAAGCCGAGGAGGCTTACCTCGCCCCGGAGCACGATGAGGTTGGCTACATGTACCGGCAGTCAGAAATTCTCTCTGCCATCGCGCGTGTCCAGCTCCGCCTTCTTCCAGCCTGGGTTCAGACGCGCAGGGCGAGAGCCTCTCAGTACCGTACGCTTCTGAATGCGCTGGACGTTCCTGTTGGGCTGCCGGTGGAACGCGAGTACGCCTACCACTCCTACGTCCGCTTCGAGATTCGCGTACCGAGACGTGACGAGCTTCGTCGATTCCTCGAGGAGCAGGGTATCCAAACTTCGGTGCACTACCCCACCCCCATCCACCTGGACCGCATCTACCGTGAACGCTATGGCGCCCAGGCAGGTCAGAACCCCGTCGCTGAACGCCTGGCCCAGCAGATCCTTTCACTCCCCATCTACCCTCAGATGAGTGAGGATGACGTGTGCTACGTGGTTGAAAGAATCGGCAGCTTTATGGCCCAAGCCAAATCGCACGCCTGAGGTTTGGCTCTCAGGCCGCGAAACGGAGGACTGATGAGGCAAAGCAAGAGCAGCATCCGTCAGGGACGATTGGCTCGAGCCGAGGATCTCCCTTGGCTGGCCGCGCGCATGAAGGCCATCACTTCCAAGCCAGCCGGCCAGGAGCCGAGCTGGCCCAACCCCGTCGTTTTCACCCGCTATCTGGCCGATCTATCCGAGGAGCTCGGCGATGTAATCAGCCTCTCGGGAGGCACCATCGGCGACATGCTGCCACCGGAGTTCGTACGCAATGCCGCGCGGGAGGCTGTCGAGGCCTATCCGCACTATCCGGGTATCAAAGGGTACCGTGATCTGCGTCAGGCCATTGCCCGCAAGCTGGAACGAGAAAACCGCATCCTCGCCGATCCCGATGACGACATCCTGCCAACCATCGGCTGTCAACAGGTCATTGACAGCACCTTCCGGCTTCTCGTCGATCCTGGCGACGAGGTCCTCATCTTCGATCCCGAGTACGCCAGCACCGCGCCAGCCATTCACATGGCGGCCGGCCGCGTGGTGCCGGTGCCACTCGGACGCCGTGGTGCCGAATGGTGCTTTGATTTCGACGAGCTGGCGCGGCGCGCCACTACCAGAACCAAACTGCTGGTCATGAGCAATCCTAACAACCCCACCGGGATCGTCTATAGCCAGGAGGAGCTCGAGCTGATTGCCGACCTGGCCCGGACCCTGGATTTCTGGGTCTTCTCCGATGAGGAGTACGAGAAGACGTTGTTCGACGGGGTGAAGCATCACAGTATCGCCGCGCTGCCGGGCATGAAGGAGCGAGTCGTCACCGGTTACTCTTTCTCCAAGCCTTTCGCGATGACGGCCTATCGAATTGGCTACATGGTCGGCCCGGCAGCAATCATGGACCACATGCACAGCCTTCTCCGCTTCTCGATTCAGGCTTGCCCGGCGGTTGGTATGCGCGCTGCCCATGCCGTCCTCACCGGGGACATGACATCATGGCTGAAGGCAAGTACGGCCAGCCTTCAGGCAAAGCGGGATCATCTGGTCGAGCGGCTGAACCGCATCCCCGGCATCCACTGCAACCTGCCCCGGGGCGTCTACTTCGTATTCCCCGATATCCGGGAGCTGGCCCACACGTCCTTCGATCTTGCCGCCCATCTGCTGAAGGAAGGACGAGTCTCGGTATCACCCGGCTTTCAGTTCGGTCCGAACGGGGAGGGGCACCTTCGCATCAGCTTCTGTCCGAGCATGGAACAGGTAAACGAGGGCATGGACCGTTTCGAGCGGGCGGTAGTCTCACTTATAGCTTCAAAAACCTAATCAATCGGACTCCACCCGATTAGGGCTTTCTGCTGGCGTTCGATCTATTTGTGGGCGCTTTCTCTCCCGGTATCCTATAAGGGAGCTAGTAATGTTTCGTCGCGATGCGCTTCGCTGCACGAGTCCACTGTAATCCCCGAAAAGTCTGGAGGATATCCTGAATCTAGTTGAAATCGGTGAGTGACTCCCTTCAAGATCGTCGGTGTCAAAGCTGGCGATCAAAAAGAAAGGAGCCACCCAGTGAGAGCAGATACGAAGAAGAGAAAGAATGCAACACAGATGCTGAGGGCGACGCAGGAGCAAGAGTGGTGGGCGGATCAAGTTGTGCATGTGATGCTGGAGGGCAAGCGAGCGCTGGACGCCGCGATGCTCGATGTCGGACGCCTGGTAGCTGAGACGCTCATGTACATGGAGCGCGAAGAGAGATCTGGGCCAGACTACCATCCTACGTCGTCCGGGCTTCGCAAATGGGCGAGTCAACGTGGGTCGATCTATGTCGGTGACCAGAAGCTCCCTGTCGAGCACCCTCGATTGCGGGGCCCGGAGGGTGAGGTCGGGCTGAGAACCTACGAGCAGCTCAAGAATCGCGGGGGCTTTTCGGAGGAACTCCTGTCGGAGGTGCTTCGGGGAATGTCTGCTCGCAAGTACGAAGAGACGGTGACGGCGGCAGGCAAGGCTTTCGGTGTGACGCCGAGCTCGGTGTCCCGCCATCTGGTCGAGGCGACGGCGAAGCAGCTGAAGCAGTTCCAGGAGCGCAGTCTCGAAGAGTTTCCGCTCTTCGCGATGTACCTAGACACGGTCCACCGCGGCGGTCAGGCGTTCGTGGTCGCGCTCGGCGTGGACCGTGAAGGGAAAAAGCTCCCCCTGGGCTTCTGGGAAGGGGCGACGGAGAACCACGAGATCTGCGAGGAATTGCTGGAAGAGTTGGAGCGACGGGGGTTAAAGCTCTCCAAACGGATCCTCTGGGTAACCGATGGTGGCGGGGGGATCATCAAGGCGCTCAAAGACCGATACGGCAAGAAGCTCATCCACCAGCGGTGTACTTTGCACAAAGACCGCAACATCCAGCGCCACCTGCCCAAACGCTACCGCAAGCAGGCACACCACCTCTTCGCGACTGCCTTGGAGCAGAACAGCTACAAGGACGCGAAGAAGATGTTGCAGGAGTTCGAGCGCTGGCTTCGCGACATCAACGAGTCGGCGGCAGACTCACTCCTCGAGGCACTCGAGGAGGTGCTGATGCTCCACAAGTTGAAGGTCCCCGCTCTATTGCGCCAGAGCCTGCACTCGACGAATCCGATAGAGAGTATGTTCTCCATGGTTCGTAGTTGCGAGCGCAACATCAAACGCTACCGTAACAGCAAAATGCGCCAGCGATGGCTCGCCGCTGTGCTGCTGCACTGCGAACAACAGTTCAGACGAGTCAAGGGGCACGCATCCATCGACGTAGTGGTTGCGGCCATCGATGCGATCCAACGAGAGGACGAGATGCCTGAGGCCGCGTAAGGTCAGGGGCGTAGAGCTGGAAATGACCACGAGTCGCTTATGATGGTTTCAACTAATTCCTTGACATCCTCAAAGTCTGACCTATTTGAAACCAAACGATTTTTCTTAGTGGCCCGCGAAGGCTCCGTTCGGTCATCATAAGCCGATGCGTTTGCTATTTCGGACCCTCGCATGGCTGTTTCGATCGCTGTTGGGGACGCGTAACGACCTCGCCATGGAGAACATGGCGCTGCGCCAGCAACTCGCGGTCTACGGCCAGCTAAAAGTTAAACCGAGACTCAAGACTGAAGACCGGGTCTTCTGGGTTCTTTTCTCCATGGGTTATCGAAGTTTCTGAACGTGCCTGAGATTCGTGCAACCGAGAACGGTCCTTCGTTGGCATGCCGCGGGTTTCAAGATTTTCTGGAGAAAAAAGTGCGAGAAAACCGGTCGACCGCGAATTCCAAAGCAGCATCAGGACCTGATCCGTCAAATGTCCATCGACGAACCCGGCTGGGGTGCAGATCGGATTGTTGACGAACTTCGATTGAAGCTCGGTATCCTACACGCTGCGAGCACTGTGCAGAAATACATGGTTCGACCCGAGCACCGCACTCGTACCGGGCAAACCTGGAGGACTCTCATGAAGAACCACAAAGATGAGATCTGGTCCTGCGATTTCCTGGTGCAGCACACTGCCTTTTTCTCCGTAGTCTATATCTTCATCATTATGGAGATTTCAACGCGGAAGATCATCGGGTTCAACGTAACCTGCAATCCCACACTCGCATGGGTGAAGCAGCAAATTCGAGAGGCCACAGCCTTCGGCGTGCAGCCAAGGATCTTGATTCACGACAACGACGGGATCTACGGCCAGTTTGGTAAAGACGCCGGTCGCACCTTGGCTATCGCTCACACCTTGATTATTGGCTGAAGGAAACCATAGGCATCCGGGGCATTCCCATCACGCCAGGTTGTCCGCAGGAGACGCCGCATATCGAACGCTTCAACCGGACTCTACGCGAGGAAGCGCTCAATCATTTTGTCTTCTTCGGTGAAGCCCACGTTTATCGTGTGGTTTCGGAGTACATCCGATTTTTTCACGGAGCTCGACCGCATCAAGGGTTGTGCGGGATCCCAGATCCATGTTCGGATCTAGAATTCGCGCAGCATTCTCCGAGCAACGGAAGTGTCATTCGACTTCCAGTCCTCGGCGGCGTTCAAGGCGACTACCGACGCGCAGCGTGAAGCTCGAGCAAGACCCGTGACAGCTCGGTAAGCGACGCTGCGACCCGCAGTTGACGAGTTGATAACTCTATCGGCTCCAGCTGTGTTTTACAGTCGCCGCATCGTGCGGAGTTTACAGGTGCGTGGCACAAGAACGTCGGAAAACGACTAAGGGTCGGGGCAAGAATAACTACCAAGTCTTTGTCGTAATTCATCTGCTGCAGGGATAACGATCCGAGCCGGCGGGAAGCGGATCGCCTGGCGGGACCGCGTCAAATGGAGCTATTTGCAGCTCTTTGAGAGCTTGCCCATGGAGACGTAGGCCATTGTGTGTTAGAGTTACGAATTATGATTCGTAACTCTGATATTGACCGCCTGCGGGGGTTGTTTGCCAAACGTCTCATCGCCACCATGGACATGCTCAAGAAGACAGTGGGGACTGTCGCTGACCTGACGGTGTTCCGGAAACTGAGAGAGCTCGACTACTGCACCAGCTATTCGCACCGTGGACGTTTCTACACGCTCCGAGAGCTCGCGGAGTTTGATGAGAACGGCTTGTGGTGGATTCGGTCCGTCGGCTTTTCAAGTCGAGGGACACTCGTCGCCACGGCCGAAGGACTGGTGAACGCCTCCGAGGCTGGCTACGCGGTGGAGGAGCTTGATGCCATTGTTAGGGTTGGGACCAAAGATGTGCTGCCGAAATTGGCCTGGGAGAAAAGACTTCGCCGCACTCGGATTAGAAATCGCAATGTCTACTTCTCTCCGAAGAGGAGCATTCGTGAACAGCAAATAGCCAGCCGACGTGTTTGGGAAGCGCAACCCTCTGTGTCCAAGAGTATTGCTGCTCAAGACGTCCTACCCGATGAGCTCAAAGCAGCCATCATCCTTTTCTTTAGCCTGCTCGATGAGAGAGAAAGGCGTGTGTATGCGGGGCTTGAATCTCTCAAGTTAGGTTATGGCGGTGACCGCCAGATGGCGGAGATCCTCGGGCTCGACGTTAGCACTGTGGCTCGGGGCCGTCGCGAGCTACTTGAGCATGATGTGAATGTGGAGCGGGTCCGAAAAGCGGGTGCCGGCCGCAAAGCTGTCGAAAAAAAACGCCAGAAGTCATCGCGGCGATCGAAGAACTTATGAAGTACGAGGTCGCTGGCGATCCCGTCAGCGGTCTGAGATGGACTCGCAAGACCACGAAAAAAATAGCTGCCGAACTCTCGGCCTTGGGCATTCGCGTCAGTCGCAAAACCGTCGCGAAGCTGCTTAAACAGATGAACTTCTCACTCCGGACCAACAAAAAGAAGGTCTCGAATGGCTCTCCTCCAACTCGCGACGCCCAGTTCGCCAACATCACACAGCTACGGGAGCGCTTTAGCCGACGTGGCAATCCCATATTGAGTGTCGACACCAAGAAGAAAGAGTTGGTCGGACGCTTCAAGAACCCAGGACGCGTCTGGGCTCAAAAGAGCGATGCCGTCAACGACCACGACTTTCGCTCCATGGCAGATGGGGTCGCAATCCCATACGGCATCTATGATCTCCAGAGTAATCGAGGCACCGTGTATGTCGGAACGTCTTACGACACGTCGCAATTCGCAGTCGAATGCATCGAGAAGTGGTGGCGCTCTGAAGGTCAGAAGCGTTTTCCCGGCCGCAAACATTTACTTGTCGTAGCTGACACTGGCGGAAGCAACGGCGCAACCCGCCGTGCATGGAAACACGGCATCCAGCACAAGCTGTGCAACGAGCACGGTTTGGACGTCACGGTCGCACACTATCCACCAGGTGCGTCCAAGTGGAACCCAATCGAGCACCGCCTGTTCAGCGAGATTAGCAAGAATTGGGCGGGCCGGCCGCTCGATAGCTACGAAACCATCCTGAACTTCATACGGACCACCAAGACCAAAACTGGGCTCAAGGTTAACGCCCGTCTCGTCAAGAAGCAGTATCCTAAGGGCATCAAAATCTCGGACCCTGCGATGGCGCTACTCAACATCAAAAAAATCCTCTTCCCTGCCGAAGTGGAACTACACGTTGCGTCCATCCAAGAATGGGAAATAATTTCTGCCACGGTCCTAAGCAGGCCGGCTTGGAGCCCGACGAGTGCTATCTCATTGGCGACCAAGCGCGGGACACACCCGACTTGGCGATAGAAGTCGTGTGGACCAGCGGTGGGATCGACAAGCTTGAGATTTATCGACGACTCGGCGTCCGTGAGGTCTGGCGCTGGCAGGATTCACGGATTGAGGTTCATGTTTTGCGGGAGCAACGTTACGAGATCTCGGAGCGAAGCACGCTGTTCCCGGACCTTGATGTGCAACTGCTCGGCTCGTTCCTCGACCACCCGACGGCACTTCAGGCCGTAAAAGCATTCCGCGAGGCGCTTCGCGCCTAGATAATTGAGAGCTCGTTCGCCAGCCAATCAACTTCGTCCTCCACTGGTTGACGGGCTCGAGCGTCTGGTCCCAACGAGGTGAGCATGTCTCCACTACGCCGGCTGCAAGCTCTCGAACAACAGCGCCGTCAGCTCTTCGAGCGCCTCGAGAACATCGATCCCGACTTGCTCAATCGTCGTCCGGCCGAGGGCCGGTGGTCGATGATCCAGGTGGCGTGTCACCTCGTCGGCGCCGAAAAGCTCACGCTTTCCTACATACAGAGGAAAGTCGACCCCGAGGGGCTACCCGACGTCACCGTGAGCGGCTGGTTGCGCCTAGTGACGCTGGCCATCGCGCTGCGCTCGCCCTTCGCTTCGAGGCACCGGGTAGAAGCGGCGACGTCCCCGAGCGCGAGGATCCGGCCGAAACGCGCCGTCGCTGGGACGAGGTGCGCTCGCGGTGGCGGGAGCTCATCGAGCGCTTCCCTCCGGAGCTGAAGCGGAAGGGTGTTTTTAGGCATCCATTCGCCGGGCGCATGACGCTCTCTCAGGCACTCGGTTTTGCGGCCGAACACTTCCGACACCACGAAAAACAGATAGAGGCAACGCGGGCGACTTTGACGGCGCGGTCGACGCAGGCACTACATAGGCGGTGATGTGGGGGCGCGCCGAACCCTCTCCAGAAATTTCTCGTAGCCACCTTCGTCTGGATTCCGAAGCGGCCGTGATGCGCGGCGGCCTCTCGGGACCGGTCCTCGTTCCCGGGAATGGCGAGGCCAGCCCTCTCGTGCGTCGCCTCCTGGGCGTGGACGAACCACCGATGCCCCTGGGCGGCGAGCCGTTGAGCGCCGAGCAGATCGCGAAGGTTCGCGCGTGGATCGATAGCTTCGAGCCAAGTGCTCCCGTGCGCCGCGCGAGCACGCATTGGGCTTACGTCAGCCCGGTGGAACCGGAGCTACCGACCGTCGAAAATTCCGGCTGGCCGCGGAATCCAATCGACGCGTTCGTTCTCGCCGCACTCGAGAAAAAGGAGCTCGGACCGTCGCCCGAGGCCTGAAAGGAAGCGCTCATAAGGCGACCGAGCCTCGATCTCATCGGTCTACCGCCGAGCCTCGAAGAGGTCGATGCGTTCGTCGCGGACGCGCGTCCCGACGCTTACGACGCGCTCGTCGATCGCTTGTTGAGCTCGCCGCGCTACGGAGAGCGGTGGGCGCGCCCGTGGCTCGACCTCGCGCGTTACGCGGACACCCACGGCTACGAGAAAGATGGCCAGCGCTCCATCTGGAAGTATCGCGATTGGGTGATCGACGCGCTCAACCGGGACATGTCGTTCCGCCAGTTCACCATCGAGCAAATCGCCGGCGACATGCTAGAGGATGCGACACTCGAGCAAAGGGTCGCGACGGGGTTTCACCGCAACACACTCTTGAATCAAGAAGGCGGCGTCGACGACGAGGAAGCACGGTGGGAGACGCTCGTCGACCGGGTTAACACGACGGCGACCGTGTGGCTCGGTTCGACACTCGGCTGTGCGCAGTGCCACAACCACAAATTCGATCCGTTCAGCCAGCAGGACTACTACAAGTTCATGGCGTTCTTCGACAACGCGGCATACGAGATTTTGAAGCTTGGCCAAGGTGAGTCTTGGGTCGTCGAGCCCGAGCTTTCGCTCCCGACACCGGAGCGGGCGGCCGAGGCGCTCGTGATCGAGACCGAGCTCGAATCGCTGCAACTCGAGTTGGACACCCCGACCACAGCACTCACAGCAGACCAGCTGCAGTGGGAAGCAGCGTTGCAGCGAGCCGATGCCGATTGGACGACGCTTCGGCCGCTCGAGATCCGGTCACGAGGTGGCGCGGAGCTCACCGTGCTCGACGATGGATCGATCCTGGCGAGCGGAGAAAATCCGGAAGCGATACGTATGAGATAGAGGCCGCCCCTGACTCGACGGACATTATTATTAGCATTCGCCTCGAAGTTCTCGAGTATCCGTCGCTTCCCAATGGAGGGCCGGGACGCGATGCAGATGGAAACTTCTTTCTGAGCGACTTCGAGCTCGAGATCGCTGGTACGCGTGTCGAGCTCGACGATGCCGTCGCCAATGACTTCCAGCGAGGCTACGACGTCGCGCGAGCGCTTTCGAGCCGTCCCGGCTCCGGTGGCTGGGCCCTCGACGGGTCGCCGTCGAGACCGGGGCTACCCGGCAAGCCGTCTTTGTTCCAAGTGAAGCGTTCACAGCAGCTCGGCTCACGATTCGGCTGAAGCACAACATGCGCCGCGCGGCGCGTAACCTTGGCCGTTTTCGTCTTTCGACGACGTCGATCGAGAAGCCGCTCCGGATCGTTCGCCTTCCAGCGCGGCTCTACCCGGTTCTCGATATCGCCGTTTCCGATCGCACCGAAGAGCAAGCGACCGCCGTCGCCGCCGTCCACCGCTCCAACGCCTCGCTTCTGGATCCGGTTCGAGAACGGGTGGGCGAGCACGAGCAAGCGCTGGACGCACTCGCGATACCCACAACGCTCGTGCTCCAAGAGCGTGATTCGCACGCGCGTCCGTCGACGCCGATGCGCATCCGGGGCAGCTTCATGAGCCCGGGTGAGCTTGTTTACGCGGACGTGCCGTCCGCGCTCCCGGAGCTTCCCGCCGAACAGATGCCTAATCGATTGGGCCTCGCCCACTGGCTCGTCGATTCGGAAAATCCCTTGACGGCGCGCGTGACGGTCAACCGGCTGTGGGAGCAAATCTTCGGTCGCGGGCTCGTCGAGACGAGCGAGGATTTCGGGTCACAAGGTTCGCCGCCGTCCCATCCCGAGCTTCTCGATTGGCTAGCCACGCGATTCATGGCCGATGGGTGGAGCCAGAAGGCGATGATCCGGACGATCGTGACGTCGGCGACCTATCGCCAGAGCTCGGCCGCGCTCTCCGAGCTGTGGGAGCTCGACCCATATAATCGTCTGCTGGCGCGGGGCCCGCGCTTCCGTGTTGAGGCGGAGATGGTGCGCGACGTCGCACTCACGGTGAGCGGACTCATCAGTAATAAGGTAGGGGGGCCGAGTGTCTACCCCTACCAGCCGGAAGGCGTTTGGAATCGGCCGTATAGCAGTTATCAATGGGAGCTCAGCACTGGGGACGCCCGCTACCGCCGGGCGCTCTACACCTTTATCCGGCGAACGGCGCCGTATGTTGTTTTTTACATTGAATCGCGAAGATTTCTCATTCGTGATTCACCTCGACCGGCAACCACGTACGAGCAGAAGACGGGAGGCGCAGACGGGGTCAAGGGCGCGTAGCGGCTCGCGTAGCGAGCGAACCCTTGACGCCGTCGAGCACTCCCGTACCCTCATGGAGTGGTGGCCGTTCTTGATATTTCATCGCGGTGGATTACGGATTAAAGTGATAAACAACACCGTATCCGAGCCTCACGACCTTCGACGCGCCGAGCCGCGAGCTTTGCACGGCCCGACGGGTTCTGACGAATGCGCCGCTCCAGGCCTTGACGGTGCTCAACGACCCCGTTTTCTTCGAAGCTGCGCAGCATCTCGCCGAGAGAATGACGACCGAAGTGGACGGTGACACGGCCGTTCGTGCCCGGTACGGCTTTCGCCTCGCCGTATCGAGATACCCCACTTCGACGGAGCTCGACTATCTTCTTACGTTCTACCGTCTGGAGAAGGCGCGGTTCGAGCGCGACGTGGTTGCCGCTTTCGAAGTGACCGCAGGCGTTTCGGACGCGAGCTCGGAGCTCGCCCTCGTGGACCTCGCTGCTTGGACGATGGTGGCCAACGTCCTTCTGAACTTGGACGAGACGGTCACGAAGGAGTAACGGTGAACGACAAGAGACTCCAAGCGATCACGCGTCGGCATTTTTTCGAACGAGCGAGTTTCGGCGTCGGGGGGGCAGCGCTCGCGAGTTTTCTCGAGGGTGAGAGTCGTGCGAGCGGGGCGCAATACCTCACCCGGCCTGCGAAGGCGAAAAACATCATCTATTTGTTCATGGCCGGCGCTCCCTCGCACATGGATCTCTTCGACGATAAACCCAAGCTTCGCGAGCTGGACGGCCAGATTTGTCCACCGGAGCTTCTTCAAGGAGAGCGGTTCGCGTTCATCGAAGGCGCCCCGACGATTCTGGGCTCGCCCTATCGGTTCGATCGATACGGTCAGTCCGGAACCGAGCTGTCAGAGCTCCTGCCGCACCTCGCTGAGATCGTCGACGACATCGCGGTGGTGAAGTCGATGCACACGGCCCAGTTCAACCATGCCCCTGCGCAAATCTTCATGAACACCGGTCATCAGATCGTTGGCCGCCCCAGCATGGGATCGTGGTTGACCTACGGCCTCGGAAGCGCGAACGAAGATCTCCCGGGCTTCGTCGTTCTGTTGTCGGGCGAGAGCGATCCTGACGGTGGGAAGTCCTGTTGGGGGAGCGGTTTTTTGCCCACGATGCATCAGGGCGTCGAGTTTCGCTCGCAAGGAGCGCCGGTGCTCTACCTCGAGAATCCGGACGGGGTCTCGGCAGAGAGCCGTCGCGCATCGCTCGACACCATCGGTCAGCTCAATGCCGAGCGCGCCGAGGTCGTGGGAGATCCGGAAATCGATACGCGCATCGCGTCCTACGAGCTGGCCTATCGTATGCAGACGAGCGTTCCCGAGCTCATGGATATTTCGAGCGAGCCGGAATCCGTTCATAGTCTGTATGGGACCGAGCCTGGGCAGGCTTCGTTCGCCAATAATTGTTTGCTGGCACGGCGCCTCGTCGAGCGCGGCGTTCGCTTCGTTCAGCTCTATCACTGGGGCTGGGACCACCACGGCACCTCGAGCGTGGACGATATTGCCACGGCGCTCCCCGCGCTTTGCGAGCAGACCGACCGCGCATCGGCGGCCCTCGTGAAAGATCTGAAAGAGCGCGGCATGCTCGACGAAACGCTCATCGTGTGGGGCGGCGAGTTCGGTCGCACCGCCATGAACGAAGGACGCAACAACTCGAAGTTCATCGGTCGTGACCACCACCCGCGCGCGTTCACGATGTGGCTCGCCGGCGGGGGCGTTGCGCCCGGCATAACCGTTGGCCGCACCGACGAGCTCGGCTACAACATCGTCGAAGATCCCGTCGACGTGCACGACCTGCACGCCACGGCGCTACATCTCCTGGGGATCGATCACGAAAAGCTCACCTATCGCTTCCAGGGAAGAGACTTTCGCTTGACCGACGTGTACGGGAAAGTGGTCTCGAAGCTCGTGGGGTAGTGCGATTGACCCAGTAGCGATTCAGAATAATTGTCGTTTGTCTGTAGGCGATTCCCCATGCGCTTCTAGGGTGCGTCGGCCCAAACCACTGACAACGTTGTGGTCCTTCGATGGCACGAGGATTGCTTGGTTGAGTCCAAACTCTCCACATCAGCGCATCTTCCACAATCTAGGAGCGAACGATGACTCTCCGAAGCAAACGATCTTACCTCTGCTCTTGGGCCTTTCACTGCTCTTCGGATGCGGGGGAGATACCCCGACGTCACCCTCGACGACCTCATCGGCGGGAGACCCCTCGACCACCACCGCAGCGCCTACTACCAGCGCGGATGTTGGCGTAACGCAAGCGCAAGCCGGACAGATCGATGCAAGCATCGACGCGAGCGTTGCCGATATCTTCGATGCGATTGCCGACGCGATCCGGAGCGCCTTGTCGCAGGGCGCGGGTGGCTCCGCTCAGCTCAACATCGCCGCTTGCAACCCCGCGGTAAACCAGGTGGGAGACAATGTGACGATCGCTGGCTCCTGCTCGGTGGGTTGCGACGCATCCGGTACGGCAACTCTCAGCGGCACGCTTCACTTCACGCCGTCGATCAGCGCCCTACGAGGACAGGGCAATATCCTCTACAAGGAGTGTCAGTCCGAGAACGCCGGGGCGATCATCGATGGGACGACCTTTGTCAGCGGTACCGGCCACTATCCGGGAGCTGTCGCGGGCACGGTGAGCGGCAACGTTTCCGTGTATACGCGCGGTCCGGGAGGGGGACTGGTGCTCGTTGATAGCAGCTATGGTATCGACAGAAACTTCACCGTTCAGCTTCGCTAGTGCAAGCAATAGCTAGTAGCGACGAACGAACCGCCTTCAACGTCCTACGCTCCGTCGCATTTCGTCCGACGGAGCTTCGGACCTGAACCCGATGCTCACGAACATCCGTGCTCCTTGTTCCACTCGGCTCACGAGATCGTTGGTCCCGTTGACCGCGACGGGAAGACCGAACTCTTTGCCGGTGGCAGGAACCGTATCCACCGCGGCGGCGACGGCCTCGCGATCGCCTGCATAGGATGCGTTCAGATCGCCCGAGCCGGCCCAAAGGATGGCGCCGATGTTTCCCTCGCTGAGCGTGCGGGCAATCTCGCGAACGTTTTCGACACCCAGCTTATTCTCGATGATGAATATCGGGATCAGGCTCCCGGCGGGGTCGAGCTTCCAAATGTCCGCGCGCTGACGATATTCCCGGGACGACAAGCCCCAGTACGGGGCCGCGATGGAAGGGCTCGAGCCCCGAATGCCATCGGGCTCGAAGTCGGGACTTCCCGGCGCCTGCGGGTATCGCATCGCTCGAATCGCGTGCAGCACTTGTTCCACGGTTTCGGTATGGGGAAAGACAAGCCCGTGAACGCCCTGATCCAAGACGTTCTTGATGAGCCACTCGTTCCCTTCGCGGGCGTTGAAGGGCATCCGCACGAATACCGACTTCGTCGCGGTGATACCCGCCTCCGCGATGGCGCGGCGATCCAGAAGCCACTGCATGTATTCGGTCAAATGGGGAACATCGAAAGGAACGTGCTCGAGATCGTACACGACGAAGTCGAAGTCTTTGTTCGCGGCGTGGGCGACGGCGGATTCCCGGTCGCTCCCAACACCGATATAGTTGACGAACTGCCCAAAAATCGGCTTGTCCTGCTCGAGCAAGGGCAAGACATTGTTGACGGGAACTTGCTGCCCGAACAGCGCGGGCGTGTAAAGCGTCCCAATGACCGAAAGCATCCAAGCGGCAGCGCACGTTCCCGTTCTCATTCTCTTGCTCCCCGATATTTGAGTTCGCCGGCCAGTTTGGCGCAAGTCCCATCGCCGAGCGTGTCGTAGTGTTGACCCCCGGGCCGAAATTCGCAACCAGATTGACAGGGAATCGACTTGATGATTCGATGCCAGCTTGCAGAAGGAGGATCGTATGAACAAGTCGACGCGTAGGGATTTCGTTCAGCAGGCCGCGGTGTTGACCGGCGGTGTCGCGGCGGCAAGCGTTTCGTCGGCCGCACAGGCAACCGCATCTCGCCCGATGTCGAAAACCGCGAGGCTGAGAGCGCTCCTGCTCACACCCGGCGTTGCTATTGTGCCGGAGGCCTATAGCGTGTTCACCGCCCGGCTCGCCGAGATCAACGGCTTCGAAGCGATCTATGTCGGTGGCAACATGATGGCCGGCATGTATCTCGGCATCGAAGACTGGGGCTTGATCGATACCGCCGAGCTGGTGGAGATTGGCGGACGGATAGCGAGAGGCGTTTCGGTCCCGGCCATCGTCGACGCGGACCAAGGTGGTGAGACGGCGCTCAACGCGTATTGGAGCGTCACCGCCTATGATCGCGCCGGGATTGCTGGATTGCATATCGAAGATACAAAGAACCCCAAGCATATGGGGCAAGGCAAGAGCGAGCTCATGGCGCTTGATGAGATGCTGTTGCGTATCGCCGCTGCCGTCGACGCGCGATCCGATCCGAACTTTCGTGATCATTGCCCGCTCTGATTGTTTGATATTGGGTTCGCATCGCGGTGACGCGGGTGAAGCCATCCGCCGCGGGTTTGGAAGGCAGGCCAGAGACTTCCTTGAGTCTTCTCACCACCATGCGGCGGTTCCGGGCGGGTACTGGTGCCAGGTTATTTTCCGACGGGATCAGGAGTTCTGAGTCTATCCCCGCTAATAAAAAAGCGAACGAGAGGCACTGGCCGAGCCTCAATTTCGGCGGCGGCTTTTACCGAATCTCTGGGGTCGAAGACCTTCGAAGAGCGCTCGCAAACGCGCTTTCACCTCTCGCGCCGTCTTGACAAATCTCGACTCGTTGCTTCTAATAGATCCGACACACAGAAAAATGCTCTCGCGTTCCTGATCTGGGAGGTTGCCGGCTGATCCGGCGCCTTCCGCATGATCGCGCAACATCATCCGCTTTTCCAATTATGGAGATCGGTTGGGGGATGGCGTGCGCGAATTCAACTGTGGATGTTCACCATATCCGCCTTGGGGTCTTTGAGTTGCGGAAGTCAAGACAGCGCGATTTGAACGCCGCCCACATCTATCAGCGTTTTGTGTGTGGTGACAAGGTGCTCGCGGACATCGTCGAACGGAAGGACCCATGAATCCCGGAGACGGCAAGATTCTCGTGGTCGACGACAACGAAGTCAACCGAGACATGTTGTCCCGGCGCTTGAAGCACCGCGGTTTCGATGTCGAGACCGCCGCGAATGGAAAAGAAGCGTTGAAGCTCGTAGATGCGGGAAACTACGATCTGATCCTATTGGACATCATGTTGCCCATCTTGGACGGATTGGAAGTCCTGAGGATCCTGCGGCAGACCTATCCAGCCAACGAGCTTCCGATCATCATGGCGGCGGCCAAAGATCGAAGTGAAGACGTCGTGGAGGCGCTCGAGCTCGGGGCCAACGACTACGTGACGAAGCCCATCGACTTTCCCGTCGCACTGGCGCGCGTTCAATCCCACTTACGGCAAAAGTTCTCATCCAATCCCAAAGGGCCCAAATTAGCAGAGGCAGCCCCGCAGGAAATCGGTACGGGTGCGGTGCTTGCCGATAAATATCAGCTGGAGGAGCTGCTCGGCACGGGCAATTTCGGCGCGGTCTACAAAGCCATGCACCTCAACTTGCAGCGTTCGGTCGCCATCAAGGTTCTACAAACGAGCATGGCCCCGACGTCGGAAGCGCTTGCACGGTTCCAACGCGAGGGCATCTTGGCGTGCAGGCTAGAGCACCCGAACGCGGTCTCGGTAATGGACTTTGGGATCACGAGCACGGGCACGGCTTATCTCGTCATGGAGCTCTTGAATGGCCGCTCGCTCGCGGAGGAACTGAAGGAAAGGCCGATATTGCATCCGATTCGATGCGCGCAGATTCTTCGACCCATCTGTGAAGCGCTCACCGAAGCCCACCGTGCCGGTGTCGTCCATCGCGACATCAAGCCCTCGAACATTTTTCTCCATCAGAGCCGCGCGGGAGAGATCGTCAAGGTTCTCGACTTCGGTATCGCGAAGTTCGTCGGGGACGTCGCGGGTGAAGATCCTCTCGAGGTCGAAGGCAGTATTCTCGGAACATATATGGCGCCCGAGCGGTTCAGCAACGAGGCCTGTGACGGCCGCTCAGACGTCTATAGCCTCGGCATTCTGCTCTACCGCATGCTCACCGGGAGCACGCCGTTCCGCTCGAAGGACATGATGGCGGTCGTGCTGCAGCACACGCGGGAAACATCACCGCAAATCGCCCCATGGAACGGCCAAGTGACGCCCGAAATCGAAGCGGTCGTCATGAAGGCGTTGAGCAAGAAGATGCAGGACCGCCCGTCTCCGGCCGAGCTTGCGAAGCTTTTCGGTCAAGCTCTCGGGCGCCGCGAGAGCGACAGGCGACCGTCGGCGCCTTAGCCGGCGCGCGAAACGAAAGCTTCGCGGCACGAGCGCCACTTGTTCAGCTTCAGCCACTTGATCGCGAAAGGGAGAATACCACTCGGTCTGCGCCGGGCCGAGCTCGGACGTCCAAACCATCCGGCCGTGGCTCAAGAACACATATTTGTAGGAGAGAAAATAGTCGGAGCGCACATAGCGCACGCCGAGTTTTTCGAGCTCTCCTACGAACTCCCGGTTGACGACGTCGCTTTCGAGCGCGACACGAAGATAGGAGAGATCTCCGCGCAGGTTCACGAATAGCAACAGGTAGCCATTTCTATCCGTGAGGGCCAGCCGTCTGGTTACAGGTGAGTGTGGTCTCGAGGAGTTGGAATAGAGGGCTCGCGCGCGGGTTGCGCGGGCGATACATGGGCGGACACCCGTCGCTTGGTGGGACGAGCGCAGGTGTGGCCCCCAGCGTCTCCATAGGGAAAGGAGACGAGATCCGATATCGAAAACCTCCCTCGGGAGCGATATGGGGCTAAGTTAGGGTGGGTGTACCGGCACATCGAACGTGCTGTGTTCGAAACCGTTTTTCGTCGCGCATGGAGACGGAATCTTCCCAAAAAACGTGCTCACTTCCGCGGCACAACGCCAGTAGCCGATCGCGGGCGTCATGGACGGTCGTGTTGCGGCCGGGGTAGTCTTGCCGTGCGCTGGGGCAACTGGAAGATGTGGAAGGTGAACAAAAGTGATCTCGATATCGACGCCCTGACAGGTGGCGGCAGCATGTTGCCGTTGAAGGATTACGCGGGTGATTCTCCGCTGGGACGGACGACAGTGCTCTACGACCTGTCTGTCGACGTCAGCGAGCGTTCGAATCTCGCGTCGGAGCGTCCGGAGGTCGTCGAGCGCCTCGAATTGGAGCTAGAGGCGTGGAGCTCGGAGCTCGCGGAGCCGATCTGGCCGAGCAATCGCTCCACGCTCTACGAGCTGCACGGACAGATGGTTCAGCTCTTCTTCTGAGCGGGTGATATCGCCTCGCATGAGACGCTCGTAGCTTCCGACATCCTCTGCGAGCTGCTCGCGGAACGAGCGCGAGGGATCGACGGCGCGTTTCACCTCGTCGTCGGCGAGGCCCAGCCCTTCTATGTGGGCCTTGTGGTCGCTCAGACGGTCGCGCTCCTCTTGGAGCCGCCGCACCGCCGCCTCGTGCTCACTCTCGTTGCGGATCATAGCTGGTCTCCTTTCTCTATTCTTCACGATTCCTCGAAGGCGGCCGTCCCGGCGAGAGAGCCGGAACGCGGATGGAAACTCGAGCTCGTTGCAGACGACAGGGAGGTTCCCGACTACGTTTCTCGTCCTAGATCCTAATCGGATCGTGGATTTATCTCAGTCCGCCCTCACCGTTCTACGGAGCTCGTCGATCGTTTTGTCCTCGAGACCCGATTGGTGGAGCGCCAAAGCAAATGTCGCGATTGCCTTGCACTCTCCAGTCGATCGCGACACGCCGCCCGTCGGGTGAAATCTCGGGAGCCGAAGTGACAAACGCGCCCGGCTCACCCGCCAAGCCATCGCCTTTGCCCGTTCGGTCGATCCACATGAGCTGACCGCGGTCCGGTGTATCTGACCATCCGACAGAGCTCAGCCTATCTGACTCGGCGAACGCTGTTCCATGCTCGCTCGAAGGAGAAGCTCGAGGAACATCTCGAAATCCTGCGGTGTCATTACAACTTCGTCCGCCCGCACGGCGCTCTGAAGTTCGGGCGTGAGACCCGGACTCCGGCGATGCAGGCCGGACTCACCACCCGGCGACTCACTTTCCGCGAGGTATTCGTGTGTCTGCCGCCATCCTTATTATTAATAAGCATCGGCGCGATCACGTGCGCCGTGCCGAACCCGCTGCCGACCACTCCGATCGTGGACGAGCTTATGGCGGCCTGAGTAACAGTTGATGGCGGAAGCACCGATAGGAGCGGCGGCCGACGAGGCTACTCGCCCACAAGCGGGAACACACCTCGATGGTCGCAAAGAGCCACATCGGCCCGCTCTTGCTGCCGATGAACGTGTACAGCTCATACGCCGTTTTGAAGCCCGCTTTTTATCCGCCTCTTGCGAGGCGGCCTCGGGATTTTCCAGTTGCGCGTCGGCCATTGCTTGCAAGCTTGCCAGTAGGTATCGACAAGCTCGCGGAACTTTTGGCCTGCCGCAACGTGCTCGCGGACCTGCATGGCTTGCTCGCTTCTACAACAATATTGAAGCCAAAAAAAAGATGAATAAGCAAGAACCCACTCCTGTGACGCAAACCCCTCGCGCAACGTCAACTTGAGAGTACCTTCCACTTCCGTCATCTGTACTTGCCACTCTTGAGCAGTGTCTTCACCTCATCGTGGTTGCCGAGGAACGACACGTAGAACTCATCGGGACGATCCAGAAAGATGAACCTGACGGAGAGGCCGGCGCGGCACTCGAATAGCTTCTTGCCGAGTTTGCGGATGCCTATTCCCGCGTGGGCGTGCGGCCGGCCGAACGCTTCCGGAAGCTCACAAAGCGCCAAGAGACATTCGGCGCGATCCTTCCTCGAGAGCTCGCGCAATCGGCGAATCACGGCCGGGTCAATAGCAAGAATCTTAGCCAAACATTTTTCTCAATTGCTCTGCGGTGACTGGCACCAGCTTCTTGGAACGACGGAGCTTTTCGAAGCGACTCACGGTCGCCTGTTCGAACGCCTCTATCTCCTCCGGCGTCACCCCATATTCCCGCTGAGCGTAGTCGGTGGATTCCACCTCTACCCGGCGCAGAGCAATGATATCGGCGCCGCAAACGATGCCGATATCTTCACCCCGAGCAGCCGCGACCAGCCACTTACCGAGGTTCTTCTTGGCATCCGTGATCGTTAGCGTCTTCATATAGTCTTTATACGGACTTATTACAGTCTTGTCAAGTTGTGCCTGGTCACTGTTGATCCGGCGGGGATCGACCGGCGACGCGAAGCGAGAAGCGACGGCGAAACGAGTTACGACCGGATTGCTGGGGCGCTAGCCAACCTCGGGCATGAAGTGAGTGTCGACGCCATTGCAAGCAGCTACGCTAATTGTCTTCGCTCTTCGGCTCGACCCATGAGGGCCTTCGGCTCCCGTCGAGGGGGCGTTGTTGCACGGCCCAGAGCAAATCGCTGACTCCCTGTGCCGGTCGCTGAGTCACCCGGCGCAGTACGTATCGGGCATCCCGAGCCCGGTCATTTTGTTGAGTATCTCGCACCCAATTCGGTGTTCAACTCGTTGCCTCGCCAACGTTCGCGTCCGCATCTCGGGCCCGATGATCGCTTTGTAGCGATAGACCGCGTTCTCCACCATGCTTCGCTTGGCGCAGCCTGAGAGCTTGTACCATTCAGGTCGGCCGTGTCTTTCGATGGCACGAATATGGCGATCGCGCTCCTGCATGGCGGTGTTCGAATTCCGACTGAGCGCCGCGTTTCGTTGCGGCGGAATCACCACGCGCGTCCTTCGTCCAGGGCTGTGCGCTTTGATGGCTTCGTACACCGCTTCCTTGTCGTATGCACCGTCCGCCGCCGCCGATGCTAGAGGTGCTTGAATCTGTGTTAGCAAAGCGGGGACTCGCGTTGCGTCGCGAGCGCGTGACGCCGTCAGTTCGGAGGCAACAATGGTGCCCGTCTTGCGCAAAACGGCGATGTGCAACTTGCGCCATGCGCGCTGCTTTGGCGGTTTGCGGGCGGTTCCAACATGAATCCTCAAGCCCGTGCTATCGATCATTAGGTGGATGGGTTGGTTGCTTGCGGCTTTCGGAATCCGCAGCTTCTTGCGGAGCAGCCTCGAGCGCCGAGACAACGTCGAGTAGTCCGGGATCTCGATACCGAGCCCGAGAAGCGAGGCGATCGAGTGCAAGAAGCCTTCGGTTTGGCGGTAGGCGAGCTTGTACACCATGCGGACAACCAGGCCCGTTTCAATCGCCATGTCTGAATAGACCCGTTGACCGCCAGGCTTACCGGTCTTGTCGGCCTTCCAGTTCGCGATTGCCTCCTCGTTAAACCAGACTGTCAGATCGCCTCGGCGGCGCAGCCCTTGGTTGTATTCCGCCCAGTTGCGAACGTGGTACTTCTTCTGCTTCGCGTGCTTGTACTGGCTGCGCTTGGGATACTTCATGGTCGAACATACCTCGGCCACCACCATCGGCGGGTTTTGCTCTCAGCCAGAGCGGTGCAACAACGCCGCGATAACCCGTGCCCCGTATCGCCTTGGGGAAGGCGCCCTCAAGCTGACGCGCCCTTCGAACGGACCGAGCGCTGACGCCGCATTGCGGCTCAGGCGCTTTCGGAAAGGAATCCGTGTCAGGCCGTTCGGCTTAAGTGCTTCTCCAAAATGTGCGTCACGCAGCCGGTCAGCTTCTTCGCATACTCGATGTGAAGAAACTCGTTCGGCCCATGCGCGTTGCTCTGCGGCCCCAAGACCCCCGTGATCACGAACTGGGCTTCGGGAAACTTGTCGCCCAGCATGCCCATGAACGGTATCGAGCCGCCCTCTCCCATGTGGAGCGCCGGCTTTCCATAAAACGCTTCGGACGCTTCGTCGAGGCTTTCTCCGAGCCACGCCGCGAGCTCGGGGGCGCTCCATCCCGGCGCCGGCTCGTGGAAGTCGAGGGTCACTTTGGCGCCGTAAGGAGGCTCCTTCGTGAGGAGCTCCTGAACCACGTCGCGTGCCTTTAGCGGGTCGAGCGTCGGCGGGATGCGGATGGACAAGTTGAGCGTCGTGTAGGGCCTCAGCACGTTCCCGGCATCTTTCAGCGCTGGAATACCTTCCTGACCCGTTACGGCCAAGGCGGGGCGCCACGTGCGGTTGAGAATAAGCTCGGTCGGATCGGTGGCGACGGCTCGCATGCCCTCCATCCAGGGAAACTTCGAGAACACCTCCTCCGCCAAAACACTCGCCACTTTGCCGGCTTGGGCGTTCCGCTGCTCGGGGATCTCGACGTGAAGTCCTTCGGGCAGGATGGCGCCCGTCGTCTCGTCCTCGAGCCGCGTGAGGATCTGGCGGGCGATGCGAAACGACGAAGGTACGATGCCGCTCGCGTCTCCGGAATGCACACCTTCTTCGAGCACGTCCACACGCATCGTGGCGGCGACGATGCCGCGCAGAGACGTTGTTGACCAGAGCTGCTCGTAGTTGCCCGCGCCCGAATCGAGACAGACGACGAGGCTCGGCGTACCGATGATGTCGGCAAAATGCTCGACATAGGCAGGGAGGTCCGGGGAGCCGCTCTCTTCGGAGAACTCGATGAGCACGACGACGCGCGCGTGCTCGATTTCTTGCTCGCGAAGCGCATGGAGCGCGCAGATGGAAGCGAAAACCGCGTAGCCGTCATCGGCGCCGCCGCGGCCGTAGAGCTTGTCGCCTTCGCGCACCGGCTTCCAGGGGCCGAGGTCGTCGCGCCATCCGGTCATCTCGGGCTGTTTGTCGAGATGGCCGTACATCAAGATCGTATCGGATATCGTATCGGTGGACTTTCCTGGAACTTCGAGAAGCAGAAGCGGCGTGCGGTTCTCGAGGCGTCCCACGTGAAGTGTCGAGCCTTCCGGCTGATGCGCTTCGACCCAGCTCTTCGCGAGCTCGAGCGCGCGGTCCATGTGCCCATGCGCTTGCCAGTCGCGGTCGAACATCGGTGAGACGTTGGGGATACTAATGTACTCCGTTATCGTAGGGACGATCTCGTCTTCCCAAAACGTGTCGACGAATTGTTTCGTTTTTTCAAAGTCGGCCATCTTCAGTTCTCCAAGTTAGATATCAGGATGTCGCAAGTGCCACTGCGTCGCTTGCTCGTAGGCATAGGCCGTGCGCAGCACGCGAGCCTCTTGAAACGCCCTCCCGGCGATTTGGATGCCCACGGGCGCATCGTCTTTCGCGAAGCCGCCAGGCAGCGACACCGCCGGGAGCCCGAGCAGATCGTAAGGCATCGTGAACCGTAGCACATCCATGGTGTCGAGGCGCCGTCCCGCGATCGAGGGGAGCCCGCGATGCGAGCGCTGCGCAATCGGATAGGTCGGCGAGACGAGTAGATCGACGCCCTTCATCGCCTCGGCCGCCCGTACTTGAAACGTACGCCGCTCGCGCTGCGCTTTCAAATAGTCGACGGCCGGAATCAAGAGCGCGCCGCGTGCGCCGCCTCCATATTCTTCGGGTCGCTCGCGCATCCACGGCTCGTGTCCGGCGCCCCACTCGCACAAAAAGATGAGATACATCGCCTCCGTCATCTCTTCGGGTGTCGGGAGGCTGAGCTCGACGATCTCGCAGCCGATCTCTTCGAGTTTTTCGAGTGCGCGCTCGAGGACGCGCGTGACCGCGGGCTCGGCGACGCGTACGAGCGTGCGATCGATGCCGAGCTTCGTGCCGCCTATCTTCCCGTCGAGCTCCGCCTCGTAGTCGGGCACGCCGCGGCGGCTCGTCGTCGTGTCGCCGTTGCGGTGCCCCGCGAGCACGCGCAGCACGATGGCGGCGTCTTTTACCGTCCGGGTGATCGGACCAGCATGGTCGATGGAATAAGCCCGAGGAAACATCCCCTCTGTGCTGATACGGCCGTGGGTCGGTTTGAGCCCGACGACGTTGCACACCGAGGCGGGGTTTCGGACGGAGCCGCCGTTATCCGAACCGACAGAGAGCGCCGCGAGGCCCGTGGCGACTTGCGTCGCTGAGCCGCCGCTCGATCCGCTCGGCGAGTAGTTGCGGTTCCACGGATTCTGCATGTTGCCGAAGTCGGGGTTCTCGCCCGACTCGCCGCCTGCGAACTTGTTCAAGTTGGCTTTTCCCATGAGGATCGTGCCGGCCTCGGCGAGGCGCCGGGTGACTTCGGCGTCCTTTGTCGGCTCGTGGTTCCTCAAAAAGCGCGCGCCCGCCGTGGTCGCGATACCTGCGGTGTCGAACACGTCCTTCAAGCTCATCGGGATGCCGTGGAGTGGGCCTTTGCTTTCGCCGCGCCGGCGTTGTTCATCCGACCGGCGCGACGCTTCGAGAGCACGCTCGGGAAGAAACGTGATGTAGCTGTTGAGCTCGGGCTCGAGGGCTTCGGTCCGTTCAATCGTGGCTTGGACGAGCTCCTCGGAAGTGGTCTCTTCTTTATCGAGAAGTGCGGATAGCTCGTGAAGAGGAGCGACGAGAAGCTCGGGGTTGAGGCTCACGGCTCGACCTCCGGGTCCATCCGGATAGCCGGCTCGATGCGTGGGTCCGGTAGCGTTCGCGGGCGTACCGACAGGAGGAAAGCGAGGACTTGCGCGGCTTCGCCCGGTCGCGGCTCGAGCCCATGTGCGCGCATGAGCTCTTCGACGGCGGCGGGCGACAACGCCTGGGCTTCGCTCGGAAGTGCTACGCCCACGCCGGCTACGCCGACGAGCGAGCGCAAGACTTCGCGTCGTTTCAAACGTCAACCCCGCTCGAAGATCCCGCCATGAGCTAGATTTCTACCACAAACTGCGGGTCTTCATCCGGCTTTCAGGATCTTCCGGTAGACGGGATGGAAGTGACGACCGAGTCTCGTCGAGAAGGTGAAGTCCGTTATCTCCGACGAGTAGGAGTGGGTTTCGGTCGCGAATGACCGGATGGGTTCGCGCGGGGATTCAGAGAGCGGGAAGTGAGAGTGTGTGTAACCCGTTTCCCTGAATCCCCATGCAAGCCAACCATCACTATTGCAACAACGAAGCCAGGCAAGCGTTTGTGTCGTAACCAACACGAACATAACCAGTTAACGGGTTTTGGCCCGAGTTTTACTTGGGCCCAGCGTTACTTAAGGTAACGTTTTGGGAGGCTAGGCTTCCCTTAGCGCTCGAAGCTCTCGTGACGGGATGCGGCGGAGAGCGGGATCAGGTACTTCATCGGATCCTTCAAGATCTTCTCGCGCGCGGCTTCGAGTGACGTTTCGCCCGCGTAGCTCACCGCCGACTGCATGTGTCCACGCACCCGGTGAAGGACCTCCACGACGCTGCCTTTGTAGGGAACTTGAATCTGCATGCCTTCGGCGGGCGTCTCGAGCTCGACCTCGCGGGTGCCCGAGTCCTCGTCATAGCTCGATTGGAGGACGGCTTGCGGCGACGTTATGCCTCGGTAGATTTTGCGTTTTTGGTGCGTGGCCGGATCTTCGATGAGGTGGCCGGGGGACTCGTCCGTTCCTGAGAGCGCGCTTCCTAGCATGACGGTCGAGGCGCCGCAGATGAGTGCCAGGAAGATATCCTTGTCGTCTTTGATGCCTCCGTCCGCGACGATCGGCACGTCACCGCCGACGGCGCACCATGCTTCACGAATCGCTTGAAGTTGTGGAACTCCCGCGGCGGTCTCGAGACGTGTGCGGCATCCGCGCCCAGGCCCCACGCCGACCTTGATGGCGTCGACACCGACATCTGCGAGAAAACGCGCGCCTTCATAGGTCCCCACATTGCCGCATATGAGCGCTACACCTTCGGAGCGCGAGCGCACGGCTTCGACCCCCTTCTTCATCACCTCGGAATGGGCGTGCGCGATGTCGAGGATGATGACATCAGCGCGCGCTTCTATGAGGGCCGCGGCGCGTTCCAGATAGTCGCCTCGAACGCCGATCGCCGCGCCGACGAGCAAGCGTCCTTTGGTGTCTTTGCTCGAGAACGGGCGATGCCGGAACAAGAGCAAGTCGCGGAGCGTGATGAGCCCTCGGATCTGTCGCGCGTCATCCACGAGGGGGAGGCGCTCGATGCGATTTTCGAACATCAGCCGCTCGGCTTCGTCTTCGCCGACGCCGGGTGGAGAGACGTGGAGGCGATCGAAGGGTGTCATGAACGCGTCCACGAGCTGGGTGTCGAGCTCGCTGCGTCGAGGGATGTCACGATTGGTCAGAAGACCGGCAAGTGTCCCGCTCCCCGCGCTTTCCTCGACGAGAAGCGCGGTGATCTGATGCCGCCGGGCGATCGCTTTCGCGTCGCCGATCGTCGTACCGCGTGGGACGCAATGCGGGCTCTCGATGACGGCGCTGTGGCTACGCTTCACGAAGCGCACCATTTCCGCCTGTCGCTCGATGGGAAGTGCTCGGTGCACGATACCGATGCCGCACTGTCGAAATCACAGTGGCGGAAGTCGGTCAGATCGCTCAGGGCATGCGCGTTCAGACGACCTCTTCGAGCGAGGCAGGGCATACGCACACCGTCACGTTTAACTGAGTCGATCACATTCTGGAGTGCGGGCCCACCCGGCCGCGTCGCACCGACAGCGCGCACCGACAGGTTGACAGGGCACGGCCGGGCGCTTGCGGTCGGTCTCATGAGTATTACGACCGCCGAGCTCCTCGGCTCCGTCGTGTTCCTGCTTCTCATCGATTTCCCGCCTTTCATCGTGCTCGAAGGGACTTGGTGTATCGTTGCCGCGGTGGCGCTTTTTGGGCGCCGCTCGAAGTCATGATCGACGACTGGCGCAAAACGATCCCCACGGTGACGCGCGACCAGATGGTCGAAGTAGACCGCTTGATGATTGAGGATTTCGGCATCGAGCTTCTTCAGATGATGGAAAATGCCGGCCGCCATCTCGCGCACCTCACGCGGGACCGCTTCCTCGTGGGTGATGCGCGCGGCAAGGAAGTTTCGGTTCTCGCCGGTGCCGGTGGCAATGGTGGAGGTGCTCTCGTCGCCGCGAGACGGCTTCACGACTGGGGCGCCAATGTCGAAGTTGCGCTCATGCGTCCGGCCGACGCTCATGACGGTGCTTCTGCGCATCAACTACACATCGCGCAGAAGATTGGCATTCGCATCGTCGTCGCGGAGGACGAACCGCTACGGGACGGGCCCGAGGTTATCCTCGATGGCATGGTCGGCTATAGCCTGCGCGGTCAACCCAGAGGGGCGATCGCTGACACGGTCCGTTGGGCGAAGGCGCAGCCCGCGCCCGTCTTAGCCTTGGATATCCCGACTGGGCTCGACGCGACCACAGGAGAGACGGCGCCATTGACGGTCAAAGCCACCGCCACGATGACGCTCGCGCTTCCCAAAGCGGGACTCGCGGTCCTGGGGGCCGAGGAGTTCATTGGAGAGCTATACCTCGCGGATATCGGTGTCCCCGCTGCCGTCTATCGGCGGCTCGGCGTCGAGGTCGGTCCCATTTTTTTGGATCCGATCTATTGCGACTCAGCTAATTTTCACCGGAGGACTCCATGAAGAAAATCGTCCTTAGTCTCGCGTTGCTCGCCATCGCCGCCCTTTTGCCGGCGACCCAATCGAGCGACGAAGAAGCCATCACGCAAGTGCTCGTCGACATGTGATCTTCGTGCGTGAGAGCGGGAAGTGGCTCTGCATCCACGGCCACTACACGGCCGTGCCTTGAAGTGGTGGTCTCGAGCGGTTAGGCTCTCCTCCCGAGGAGGGATGATGAAAAACGTTCGGAGCCTGAACGGCGAAGTTGACAAAGCCGGGCAAATTCTGGACAAAGTGCTGGAAGGGAAGTATTGGTCCACGTTCGGCTATATCGCGGCAGAGGCGGACGTGAACCGGATGGAGGAAGGAAGCTGAGCGACGTCGAGCGTCGAGCCTTCGGCGTCATTGGCGTCGTCAGCGTCACCGTCGTCGCGTTCCTTTTCTGGCTGCTCTATTTTCGTGAGGCCGCGGCGAACGCGCCGGGATGGACGAGCGCTCTTCCCGCGGTGAACGCAGGGCTCAATTTCACGAGTGCGGTTTTGCTCGTCGCGGGCCGCCTCGCGATCCGAGCCGGCCGGCGGGAGCTCCACATGAAGCTGATGCTCTCGGCGGTCAGTGTCGTGGGCCTTTTTCTCGCGAGCTACATCACCTACCACCATTTTCACGGGGATACGTGCTTCGGTGGTCAAGGTCTCATCCGCCCGGTGTACTTCTTCATCCTTATTACTCACATTACCGGCTCCATCGTGGCGATTCCTCTCGTGCTCACGACGCTGTTTTTTGCGGGCACCAAGCGGTTCGAGCGCCACCGTAAGATCGCCCGCGTCACGTTCCCCGTCTGGCTTTATGTTTCCGTGACAGGCGTGGCGGTTTTCTTCTTTTTGAAACTATGGGGCTCATAACTGACGGGCTGGCAGTGCGCGCTATACTCTCTCGAAGCCCGATAGAAATCAGAGGGGGGCTCAACAAATCAACTCTCAAGGAGCTTTACAAAATGATGAAAAGACTCGTGGTCTTTGCTGCGCTCGTCGGTCTCGCTGCGATTAGCTTCGCGCAGGATCGCCAACCTCGTGGTGAAGCTGAAGCCACTGTCAACGGTTCGAAAGTGACGATCGAATATGGGCGTCCCGCTTTGAAGGGTCGCAGTCTCGACGAGCTGATGAACAACCTGCCCGGGGATCGCATCTGGCGCGCGGGCGAGAACCAGGTCACGATCCTCGAGACCAAAGCAGGTCTTAAGATCGGCGGCACGTCGATTCCCGCGGGAAAGTACAGCCTCTACGTGTACGCGCCCGCCGAAGGCAATTGGGCGCTGTGCGTCAACAAGAACCTCGGCATCCCGCTGGGCGAGATCTGGGGCGAAGCTCCGCCGGAAATGGCGAAAGAGCCGTGGCCCGAGCTGCGGGAGCTACAAAGCGAACATCGTGGGCGAAGAAATCGCGCGGATTCCGATGATGAAGAAATCCGGGAAGTCCACCGATGTCTTCACGATCGATTTGACCTCGAGTGAGCTCACCTTGTCCTGGGGCGACGCGTCGTGGTCGGCGAGCCTCGAAAGCAGCACTTAGGCTAAACGTACACCTCTAGCGGGGCTTTCGGGCCCCGCTTTTTTTGTGCCTACAACCCGTTGTGGTCTGCCGCCGAGGGTGTAGCTCATTTTGTTGTTGATCTTTACTCGACTTACACTATGATAGCTGTGCTTGACTTACACCAGGTCGAGGTTTCTGCTAAATGAGGTCGAGAATATGTTGAGTCCGCTATTTTGGATAAGCTTTGTCGTCGTCGCGTTGGGAATAAAATGGGTCGCTGATGGGCTGTTGAGCCTTGCGTCGCTCGAGCTGCGTGCCCACTCTGTGCGTTTGGAGCCCGTTCGGTCCGAAAGGCAACACGTTCCCGATTACGCGAACAAGAAGGCTGCCTAGAAGAAAACCCTTGCAGCCTGCATCGCAAGTGCAACTCAGTGCCCGGGTTTTGACGATTTGAGCGACACCGGAGAATCCATGAGCTGGCCGAGCGGCTCCGGCGTCGAGGAGGTCTTCTTCAAAGGATTCTGGCGTAACGACTTGAGCCACTGCCGGATCCGTGGCTCTTCCGGGGACTCTCGGATGTCCGTGGCGGGTTTCTGGCGTACCTCGAGCTGGTCCAGCCTCTTTACGATAGCGTCGAGCTGCGACGCCATCCTGAGAAGTAGGTTCCCTTCGAAGCCGAGCGCGCCCGTATGCTGGTCTCTCTTGCCTAGCGGCTTGAGGTTAAGGTCCGCGACCGCCTGGTCGACATGCTCGGCTTTGAGGACTTGCTGCTCCTCGACATAGCCGATGAGAAGGGTGCGCTCGCAGACGATATTAATGAGGCGCGGAATGCCAATAGACGATTGGTGCACACGTTCGATGGCGTCTCCGGCGAACATGTTCGGATCGGGGGCTCCGACGACGTCGAGGCGGTGCCGAAGGTAGGCTTCCGTATTTTGGAGATCCATGGGCTCGACCCAGCATCGCACGACGGCACGCTGGCTGAGAGACTCGAAATCAGGTGTTTGGAACTTGCGCTCGAGCGAGGGCAAGCCGGCGAGCACGATCTCCACGAGCTTGCGGCCTTTGTGCTCCAGGTTCGTCAAGTGGCGCAGCTCTTCGAATTGCCCATCCATCAGTCCCTGCGCTTCGTCCACCAGTACGACAACCGTTTTGCCCGCAGTGACTTGGCCCCGCAGAAAGATGTCCAGGTATTGCGCAACCGTGTCGGTGGAATCCTGGGGCTTGAAGGGGACGAGCAGGGCGCGGGCGACCTGGCGAATCAGCGAAGCTTCGCCTACCGCGACGTCCGACAAGAACACGCCGCTCAAGTGACGTGCGAAGCTTCGTAGAAGCCGCAGGAGCAGCGTCGTCTTCCCCGTGCCGGGCTCTCCGAGAAGAATCGCCAGACCATGGCGCTCCTCGATGGAGTAACAGAGCTCGTTTAGCGCAATTTGGTGCGCTTCTCCGTAGTAATAGGCGGGGTCGTGGGTGAGTTTGAAAGGCTTATCCCTAAAGCCATAATGCTGAAGATACATAAGAATGCGCCCTTGTTATGAAGAGTCATTAAGAAAATGAATCAGGCTTATTGAGAGAGAGCCATTCTTAGTTGGAAATTGAAACGGCTCCCAACCCCGTGGTTTGATGACGTTGGCAAAAACAACATCAAGCCGCAAGAGAAAGGAGCCGAGATGGGAAGTCTGCTACGTACAGCCAAGAAACACAAGAAGTCACGTCGTTTGGGTAAGCCCGAGGTAATGGCGCGCGAGGAGTACGGGGAGCTCGAGGTGGACGTCAAAATAGAGATGATCCGTTCGTTAATCCCGCTTGGGTTGATGCACGTTCACGAGCTGCTCGACGACGAAGTGAAGGAGTTGGCGGGAGAGCGATACGCTCGTAAGGACGAACTGGAGCGTGGCCGCCGCCACGGAACCAACCCTGGCACGGTAGGGCTTGCCGGCCAGCGGGTACCGATCCGTGTGCCACGGGTTCGGAGCCAAGAGGGAGTAGAGATACCGCTTCGCTCCTACGAAGCACTGAACGACGGCGGAGAGGTGAATGATCTGCTGCTGAAACGAGTGCTCTACGGAATCTCGTGTCGCAACTACGAGGCTGCAGCGGAAGCGATACCGGGCGCTATCGGGCTGTCGAGCTCGACGGTGTCCCGAGGTTTCGTACAAGCGAGCGCAGCGAAACTTTGGGAGATGCAGGAACGGGATCTGTCCGGCGAAGATGTGGTGGCGCTGTTCCTGGACGGGAAATCATTCGCCGACGCAATGATGGTCATCGCGCTGGGCATCACACTTTCCGGGGAAAAACGCTTTTTGGGCTTCGTGGAGACGGACACGGAGAACGAGAAGGTGTTGACGCCGTTCCTGCGTTCACTGCTCGCGCGGGGACTCGACAGCTCCCAGGGTCTACTGGTGATCATCGATGGCGGCAAGGGTCTGAAAGCGGCCGTAAAGAAGGCGTTCCGAAAGCGGGTCCTGATACAACGGTGCCAGTGGCACAAACGTGAAAACGTCGTGAGCTATCTGTCCAAGGGCGAGCAGGCGTCGTTGCGCAAGCGGTTGCAGTCGGCCTACAACAGGCCGGAATATAAAGAGGCCCTCGCGGCCCTCGATCAACTGCACGATGAATTGGAGGAGCGGAACCAATCCGCAGCTGCGAGCTTGGAGGAAGGAATCGAGGAGACGCTCACATTGCATCGTCTCGGCGTGTACGGCGTGCTGGGCCGTTCGTTCAAGACGACGAACTGCCTTGAATCCGTCAATGCTCTCGTCGAGGAACGCTGCGCGAAGGTCGACCACTGGAAGAACTCCAGCCAACGCCAGCGGTGGCTGGCGACAGCCCTCGTGGACATCGAACCCCGCTTGAGGAGGGTGATCGGCTACCGCCATCTTCCGAAGCTTCGCGAAGCTCTCAAGCGGGAACTGAAGGTCGAGACGAAGACATCAACGGTGTCGAAGAAGAAGGCCGCCTAATTTATGAGCCGTGGAGAGTTTCAACTAAGAATGGGCTTGACTCGGCTTATTATGGGTCCAGAGGTAGTGAAATTATACCATGAAAACCGATTTGACAAAATACGAGTGGAACCGGAACTTTCCGCGGTCTCGCGCGTTGATCCTCTTGTAATGTCGGACGGTGACGCGGAGCTGATGAGCCGGGTGCAAACCGGCGATCGCGGGGCGTTCGCCGTTCTCGTGGATAGGCATAAACATAGGCTAGTCAATTACTTATCGACTCTAACGCGGGATCGTGATCGAGCGGAAGAGCTCGCTCAGGACACTTTCATCCGCTTGTTCGAGTCGGCGGGTCGCTACGATGAGCGCGGGCAGCTGGTCCCGTTCCTTTTCCGCATCGCGACGAACCTGCTTCGGTCCGAAGATCGGAAAAAACGCCGTCGGGAGGTCCTTTTGCACATGTTTTCCGGCAATGGCCACCATCGCAGCGATAACGGGACGAGCCCCCAGGAGGAGCTTCTCCGCAAGGAAGTGGGCCAGCGCGTCAAAAAGGCCCTCGCCGGAGTGCCGCTGCGGTACCGCTCCCCGCTGGTATTGCGAGAGATGGAGGGCTGGTCCTACCGGGACATCGCGAGCGCTTTGAATTGTCGCGAGGGCACGGTCAAGTCTCGGATACATCGAGGCCGCGAGGAGCTCCGCCGTCTTTTGGAACCTTATTGGAACGGAGGTCGAGGATGAACCCGCTGCATGATGAGGAACTGAGTCGCCTTCTAAAGGATATGTCGCGACAGGACGCATCCGCGGATTTCACGGACAAAGTTCTTTCGAGGCTCGCCACCGAGCCGCCGCGCACGGCTTGGGGAGCGCGCACGACCTGGGCGGTGGCCGCCGCGATCGCCGTCGGCATTTGGGTCGGGCAGATGGTGCGAAGCGAGCGCCGCGGGCAAGTGCGCGCGGCGGAGAACCTCGAACAGATGCAAAACGAGTATCGCGAGCTGCGCAGCGAGCTCGACCGATTGCGCCGTTTGACTTCGGATGTCGAGCCCGTTCTCGAGCTCGGCGGCACGGAGCGGATGGATTTCATTTTCGACTTGAGAGTACTTGCAGATGAGCGAAGCGAGCGCCGTGCGAAGCCGGTCTCGCACTCACCGCGCTAAAGGAGAGAAACCAATGCAACACATTCGATATGGAGCGATGCTTTTGACGTTCGTTCTCGGTACCGGTGTAGGTGTCGCGCAAGAGCCGGAGGACGAGCACGACGGAGCGAACTTCACATTTAGTTGGCACGACGCGGGTCGAGGCTTCATCGGTGTTCAAGTTACCCCGATGACGCCCGAGCTGCGCGCCCATTTCGGCGCGCCCGAGGACGTGGGTGTTCTCGTGTCGCGCGTCGATGAAGGCGGTCCCGCCGAAGCTGCCGGCATTCAGGTCGGCGATATCCTTTCTGCTGTCGACGGTGAGGCCATCGAGAGCGGCCGGCAGTTGTCGCGACGCATCCGGAGGAAAGACGAAGGCGACACGGTCACCATCGAGCTCTATCGTAATGGTGGTCTTGAGAGCTATCCGGTCACCGTCGCGAAGCGCGATCGGCCGGTGCTCGATCTCGCGGGAGGCTATCGTTTTTTCGGGGACATGGACAAGGATGCCGATCACGACGTCTTCATTTCCACGCCCGGGCTTCACCTCGATGGCGAGTCTTTCGAAGCGTTTCGAGAAGCGATGAAAGGTCTCCAGGATCGCTTCGGAAGTGAGGAGTGGCAGGAGCGTTTGAAGCGGTTTCGAGCCCTCGATTTCGGAGCGATTCAAGAGCGTATGGAGGAAGTCGAGGAGAGGCTCGAAGAGCTCGAGCAAGAGCTTGCGGAGGCAGGGAAGAAGAAATTCTGAGCTCAGCCGGTCGTAGACGGCCGCCGCCGGTGAAACGCTTCTACTTTGCTCTTCACCGTGCGGCGGTCTAGCCTGAAGTTCCCCTCGGTAAAACCTCTCTTTCTTCGGTGAAGCACCCTTAGTTGCAAGGAGTTACAACGATAGAGATACGAACTCCGCCTGTATTTTGAGCCATGTAATAACGCATATAGCTCTTGTAATATAATCTTTAATAGAGTATATAGTAACCATGCACATCGACATTGTGCCCAACCGCAACTCCAAACCCGCCGTTTTACTCCGTGAGTCCTTTCGCGACGCCAAAAGCAAGAAACCGCGCAAGCGCACAATTGCCAACCTGTCCAAACTGCCAAGCGAGCAGGTCGACTCCATTCGACGGGTTCTCAAGGGAGAAAAACTCGTCGCGGTCGAGGACGTCTTCGAGGTTGTGCCCGACGGGTCGCGACTCCACGGTGGCGTCGAGGCCGTGTTGAGCGCGATGAAACGCCTTGAGTTCGACAAACTCGTCGCATCCCGACGCTCACGCCAACGTGACCTGGTGGTGGCTATGGTGGCCGCCCGCATACTCGAAGCCCAGTCGAGGTTGGCAACGAGCCAGTGGTGGCACAGCACAACGTTGCCCGAAATCCTCGGTGTGAGTGATGCCGACGAGGACGACCTATATGCCGCTATGGACTGGGTGTTCGAGCGCCAAAGGGTTATTGAGAAAAAACTGGCGGCGCGTCACCTCGAAAACGGTGGACTTGGTTTGTACGATTTGAGCTCAAGCTACTTCGAGGGAGAAAAGTGCCCCCTGGCCCGCCTCGGATACAACCGCGACGGTAAGAAAAACAAACTCCAGATCAACTACGGCCTTTTGACCAACCAAAGGGGCGTCCCTGTCTCGGTATCGGTGTTCGAGGGCAACACCGGCGATCCGAAAACGTTTCTACCTCAAGTAGTAAAGGTGCAAGAGCAGTTCGGCATCAAGCGGTTTGTGATGGTCGGCGACCGCGGAATGATCACCCAAAGACAGGTTGACGCTTTACAGGACTTCGAGGGCATTGATTGGATTACAGCCCTGCGACCCGCGCCGATTCGCAAACTCCTCAACGAAGGGGCGCTGCAGATGGGGCTGTTTGACGAGCGCAACTTGTTTGAGTTGACACACTCGGATTTTCCCAACGAGCGTCTCGTGGCCTGTCGCAACCACGAACTGGCGAAGCGCCGAGCCCTAAAGCGTCAGGAATTGCTCGAAGCGACCAGCAAAGAACTGAAAAGGATTTGCCGGATGGTCGAACGCGGCCGCTTGCACGGTAGGGAAGACATCAATGCCCGAGTGCAAAAACTCCTTGCTGAATACAAGGTGGGCAAGTACTACAAGTTCGAGACCCGTGACGACGGCTTCGACTTCAAGGTCGACGAGACGACGATGGCTGTCGATGCTGCGCACATTGCTAAAGACAATAGTGTGTTAGCTGACAAGCAACTCGCCCGGTGGAAACAGCATATGAAGACTATCGCCAGGCGAATGGAGCAACTGCGTCAGCGAATCGAGCACGGTCTGAAGTGGACCCCATTTTTTAGACCAGGGGTTAGGTGGTAAAACAAGCCTGCTCAATAAAAAAAGGAGCAGAGAAAAGTGAAGAAAAATCGTACGAAGCACAGCCCTGTTTTCAAGGCGAAAGTTGCCTTGGCGGTACTACGCGAGCAGGAGACAGTGGCGGAACTATCCCGCCGGCACAAGGTTCACGCGAACCAGATCTACAAATGGAAGCGGCAGCTTTTGGAGAACGTCACGCGTGCTTTCGAGACCGAAGAGGTGGGCGGAGGCGATGCCTCGATGCGCGAGGCCGAACTGCTTCAGAAAATCGGGGAGCTGACGATGGAGCGCGATTTTTTATCACACGGGCTCGGTCGATTGCGATGACGCCCCGGCGGGAGTTGGTCGAACCCAACGCTCCGCTGTCGATGCGCTGGCAGTGCGAGCTGCTCGGCGTGAATCGGTCGAGCCTATACTACGAACCTGTCGAGCCGGATGGCGAGCAACTCGCATTGATGCGTCGGATGGACGAGCTACATCTGAAGCATCCATTTTTCGGCAGCCGCATGATGACACAGACACTCAAAGCGGAGGGGTCGGCCGTCAACCGCAAGCGCGTGCAGCGTCTTATGCGGTTGATGGGGCTCGAGAGCACTGCGCCCAAGCCGAACACAAGCAAGCCAGCGCCGGAACACGCCGTATACCCTTATCTACTGAGGAATCTGACGGTTTCTCGGATCAATCAGGTGTGGGCCGCCGACATCACATACATCCCGATGGCGCGAGGCTTCGTATACCTGGTGGCGGTCATCGATTGGTATTCGCGGCGGGTGCTCGCCTGGCGCTTGTCCAACACGTTGGAGACGACCTTCTGCGTGGAGGCTCTGAACGAAGCTGTGGCACGCTACGGTTGCCCAGAGATATTCAACACGGACCAGGGCTCTCAGTTCACCTCGGAGGAGTTCACCAGTGTATTGCTTGCTCTTGAGATCAAGATCAGCATGGATGGCAAAGGTCGCTGTATCGACAACATCTTCGTGGAGCGGCTCTGGCGCTCGCTGAAGTACGAGGAGGTCTACCTGTACGCCTACGACACCGTGCAAATGGCTCGCGCGGGCATCGCTTGCTACTTCGATTTCTTCAATGACGAGCGCCTGCACAAAGCGTTAGGCTATCAAACGCCCGCGAGCTTCTACGATGGACTGCTTGGCGAGGTTGCTTGAAGATGATTGGCCATCGACCGATTTGTACATCACAGCATCATCCTGGAGCTCAACGTCGGCAGTTACCGACTGGGGCAATCGAATCAGAACAAGGCCAAAGAGGCCACGGCGGTAGAAAACCGGGAAAAGGAATGAACCTTGCCACGAGTCCACAAAACGAATGCGAGAATCGCCGCAGGAGACCCTCTCGCGGCTTGGCCCATACCCCAGGTACCCCGATTTTTGCACTATTCAGGTGGACCAGCGAAAGGGCGGCTTCGATCCGGGGCCCCGACGGAGGGAGCGGACAAGGAAGCTTCGCATCTTTTTTTAAGGGTCCGCTCCCTCCGTCGGGGCCCCGGATCGAACATGGGACACTTTGCTGATAAGTGACGGAGCAAGACCGGTAGGTACCCGGGAATTCTAACTTGTTGCTGAAGAGAAATAATAATTGCCGCTAGACACAATGATGGCTACAGCGAAAAACAAACTGTCCACAGATTTTCAATCTGCCATAAACTGTGTTCCCGAACGCTCCCTTCTAGGAGCCTTCGGGAAACAACATCACGACTATGACCACGACGTGTTCAACTCGGCAGGCTCCACCTTAGCTACCCCCCATTTTGGTCCAGAGAATGGGGTCCACCTCAGTCAGCTCCATGGAAAAGCCACTATAGGGGTGCGGGTAGGCAAAGTTCTCAACAAGTACAAAGTCGGAAAACACTTCAAACTAGATATTCGTGACGATGCCTTCTCCTTCGAAATCGACAAAAAGAAGGTCGAGGCAGAAGCCGCACTGGACGGCATCTATGTGATTCGCACCAGTCTCAGTGCACAGCAGATGAACACTGAGGATACCGTCCGCAGCTATAAGTTGCTCACCCAAGTCGAGCGTGCGTTTCGTTCATTCAAGACCGTGGACCTCAAGGTGCGGCCTATTCGCCACCGTCTCGAAAACCGAGTCCGGGCACACATCTTCTTGTGTATGCTGGCCTACTACGTTGAATGGCACATGCTTGAGGCGTGGCGACCAGTGCTTTTTTCTGACGAAGATCAGAATGCCAAGGCAAGCCGCGACCCTGTGGCACCGGCCAAGCGTTCGCAGGCCGCTCTTCGAAAAGTGCGCTCCAAAAAGCTGGAGGACGGAAGCCCCGCTTACAGTTTCAGAACTCTGCTCCGCCACCTTGCCTCTATCGTACGAAACTCATGTCGCCGAAAAGGCCTTGGCTCCACCACTGCGACCTTCGACATGACCACGGCCCCAAATCCAAAGCAGCAAAGGGCCTTCGACCTCCTCAAAACAATCACGTTGTAGCCAGAACAGAGCACCCTTCCCTCTACCTAACTTGTTGAAACAAAGCCGGAAACAGCCTTCCAGGGGACAGGAACTTCAGTCTAGACCGAGTTTTCTCGCTGTATCGACGTAGCTTCCGGTGCGCGCGTAGACAACGGCGCAATATTGCGACAAGAGCTCCTCTGCCGAGAGCTCTGCCCGATCCAGGTCGACAACGCTGTTTGTCTCGCCACCGATTGCGGCCGGTCGATAGGCGTTGCGAATAACAATGTTGCGCACGCATTGCTCGAGCTCGCGCACGTTTCCAGGCCAGGCATAGTCGCGCTCGAGGTGGCTCTCGATCCACTCGAGCACTTCCTTCGTGACGGTTTCGGATTCCTCCTTGCCGACGACGCGGCGCGCGATGTAGCGTACGAGATCGTTGAGGTCGTCGGGTGTGTCGCGAAGCTGCTCCTTCAGCGAAGGGGTCGTGATCAAATCGGAGCAGAGCCGGTAGTACAAGTCCTCGCGAAAACGTCCCGATGTCATCTCCGTTGCTAGATCTCGATTCGTCGCAGCTACGATCTTCCCCGCGAAAGCCTGTGTCTTTGTATCGCCAATTGGCTGGAACTCTCGCGTTTGCGGCACGCGCAAGAGCTTGACTTGGATGGTGGGGTCGACCTCCCCAATCTCGTCGAGGAAGACCGTGCCGAGCGCGGGACACAACGCGAGCCACCCCTTGCGATCGGTCAGCGCCCCCGTGAAAGCGCCGCGGCGGTGGCCGAATAGCTCCGACTCGATAATCGTAGGAGCAAGCGCCGAGAGATTGAGCGCAAAAAAAGTGTCCCCCGCATCGAGCACGAATCGCTTCCGTCGAGGCTCGAACGGGATGAAGCGTGAGAGACCGATGGCGCGGGCGACGATTTCTTTGCCGGTGCCCGAGGGACCCGTGATGAGCGTCGCGACGTCGCCCATCTTGTCGAAGAGAGCGCGCCGGTAGCGCCTGAGATCGTGCGTGAAGATCGATTGCCAAATGGCTCCTCGCAGGTGCGCCGCCGGGAGCGATTTTCCGACAACGAAGTCGAAGATGTAGTACGAGGCGCGGCGGACCTGGAAGAGAAACGCGAACGAGTGGGGAAGCGCGCGCTCTGCTAGGCTCGGCAGATAGTCGTGCGCAGCCTTCGCGAAATCGCCGTAGAACGCGACGTCGGGCTTCGACATGGCGCGCTCGAAAGCTTCCTCGAAGCGGCCGTAGAGAAGGTAGAAGACGACCTCTTCGATGAGCCGATGCTCCTCTTCGGTTGGCTTTTGGCCAAGGCTCTGGCGTTTTTCGAGCGACCTCATCAGGGGCTCGGCGCGCGCTGCGATCTTGACGACATTCGGGTTCTGACGATCGAGGTGCTTGCTCCAGACCGGACTCACGTCTTCGAACGCATCGCCGAGCGCGGCGCGCTCATGCACCTTACGTTCCGGAAGAAACGGGTTGCAGCGCGCGAGCGTAGACAGGGTCTCGACCCTCGCGCGCTCTTCCGCGGTCATCAGCATTGTTCATACATTGTATAGGGTTTGTCAGCGATTGGACTTTAGCATGCTACGTGCCGAGGGCTCTTCCTTTGGATACAGAGGTCTGGCTAGATCTAGCCGTTGGCACGAGGAGTGCTCTAAGAGAAAGACGAACGCGCGAGGTTAGGAATCATATTCCGCCCTCACCCACATAAACACCCTCGCGCGTTCTTAAATATTTGACCCTATGTAGACTTTAATATAGAGTATCCTCATGAAGCTGAGCTACCCCAGTACCCTGGTGCTGCAAGCGCTCGCGAAAGGCCATCGCTACGGCTTTGAGATCATGGACTTTACCGACCTTCCGAGCGGGACGACTTATCCGATCCTGAGGCGGTGCGAGCAAAAAAAGCTCGTACGCTCGCGCTGGGAAAAGCCAGCGCAGGCTCATGCCGACGGCCGTCCGGCCCGTCGGTACTACGAGCTCACCGAGGCGGGGCGGGAGGCTCTCGTTGCGGCGCTCGAAAGAATCGCTGTGCAGCAAGAGATTCTCGCGCCGGAGCCGTCGCAATCAGGCTTGCGCGTTTATTGGCGCGGGGATTGGTCCGGCTTGCCGCGGTGCTCGTACCGTCCTCCTATCATGATCGCTTCGTCGAGGAATGGGACGCCGAGCTTTGGCACGCGAGCGTCTGCCCGACGACACTCGTGCGGCGAAGCCTGGGCGCGTTCCAAGACGCTCTAGCCACTAGGCGTCTCGCCCCGTCGCCGCGCCACCGAGGCAATATGATGTTTTGGCAGGATGTCCGCTTTGCGTTCCGCTCCTTCGCCCAACGTCCGCTATGGACCGCGGTCGTGCTCGCGACGCTCGCCGTCGGCATTGGCGCCAACACGGCGATCTTCAGCCTGGTTCACACCGTGTTGGTCCGTCCACTGAGCTATCCGGATTCCGGCGCGCTCGTGAAGATTGTCGGCCGCAACCTCGATACCGGAGAGCTGCGCAATATCTCTCCCGCGGACTTCTATGACTTTCAAGCCCAGAGCGAGACCATCGCTTCGATGGGGGCGCATGGTTGGGTCGGCTTCTTCACGGTCACCGGTGACGACGAGCCCGAGAGGGTCTCTGGCTCGAACGTCACCGCAGGTTTCTTTCAAACTCTCGGGGTTACTCCACAGCTCGGTCGCCTTTTCGTACCCGACGACGACGTCGAGGACGCGGCCCCGACGGTGTTGTTGACCCATGCCTTTTGGCAACGCCGTTACGGTGGCAGAACGTCGATCGTGGGAGAGGCCATCGAGGTCAACGCGGTGGTGCATGACGTTATCGGCGTCTTGCCCGAGGACTATCGTCACCCTGAGCCCCATCCCGAGCGCGAGCCGGCACTTTATTCGCTGTATCAGTTCGAGCGCGCGGGCGCTCACCGTGACGGCCGATTCATCCGCGCGATCGGACGTCTCCATCCAGGCTCGAGCGTCGAAGCCGCCGAGGTCGAGCTCGTCGGGATCGCCGCGCGGCTCGAAGAGGAAGATCCCGAATCCAACACGGCTCGCGGCGTGAATGTCGCGCCGCTCAAAAGCGCTATTGTGCGGGACGCGCGCGCCGGCCTCGTCGTTCTCTTTGGTGCCGTGGTTGCGGTGCTCCTCATCGCCTGCGCCAACATCGCGAATCTGCAGCTCGCGGAAGGCCAGGCGCGCCGACACGAGCTCGGGATCAAGGCTGCGCTCGGCGCCGGGCGCGGACGGCTCGTGCGCCAGCTCGTTACCGAAAGCTTCGTGCTGGCGCTCATCGGCGGCGCCTTCGGGTTTCTTCTCGCCTATGGCGCACAGGGTTTGCTCGCAGCGCGCGCGATCCCGCGCGCCGAGGAGATGAGCTTTGGCCTTCCCGTCTTCTTCTTCACGTTGGCTCTGTCTTCGTTGACCGCGGTGATATTTGGTTTGCTGCCGGCGTGGACGATCTCCTCGGGCAACCTCCAAAACGTCATCGCGGATAGCGGGACAAAGGCCACGTCCCGGCGCAGCTATCGCCACGTTCTCGTGGCCTGTGAAGTTGCCCTCTCGCTCGTGCTCCTCATCGCCGCGGGTCTTTTCTTGAAGAGTCTGTCGGAGCTTCGCGGCGTCGCGCCAGGGTTCGAGCCCGAGCGTATCTTGACGATGCAGCTATCCCTTCCGACCGCCGCTATGAGGAAGGCGAGCAGATCCCGTTCTATGACGCGCTCTATGAGCGGATCGCTGCTCTTCCGGACGTGATCGCAGTGGGCGCGACCAACATTCTTCCGCTGGGCGGCAATTATTCCAAGGACGGATTCCAGATCAACGACCGCCCACAAGTGATCGGTGAGCGCCGCACGTCCGCGGAGGCGCGCTCCGTGAGCCCCGACTATTTCGAAGTCATGGGGATTCCGCTTTCGCGCGGCCGCCTGTTCGACGTGCGCGACGATGTCGACGCTCCTGGGGTGGTGGTCATCAGCCAATCGATGGCGGAAAAGTTCTGGCCCGGCGAGGACCCGTTGGGTCGACGCATCACCTATAACCGGGGCGTCCCGGAGGAAGGGCAGTTGGACGTAGGCGGCACGGGCTCGCGCGAGATTGTTGGCATCGTGGCGACGTCAAGCATTTCGGACTCGCCGATGGCGACGTCCCCATGTTCTACACGCCCCAGCCACATCATCCGTCCTATCACACGATGACGCTCGTGATCCGTGCGCGCGCGACCGCCGACACCATCGCTGCCGGCGTGCGTCGCGAGCTATCCGCCCTCGACGAGAACGTCCCCGTTTACGCGGTGCGTAGCCTCGACGCCGTGCTGGATGCTTCGGTCACCGAACCGCGCTTCCGCACGATGCTTCTGGGGATTTTCGCAAGCTTCGCTCTCGCTCTCGCGCTCATCGGCGTCTACGCGCTCATGGGACTCGCCATCAGCCAGAGGACCGCCGAGATCGGGATTCGGATGGCGCTCGGCGCGCGCGGGCTGGACGTCGTACGTATGCTCGTGAGCCAAAGCATGAAACCCGTGCTCTGGGGCCTCGCCTTGGGCCTCGGCGGCGCGGTACTCGTTGCGCGATGGCTCGAAAGCTTTTTGTACAACGTGACCGCGACCGACCCCGCGACCTATCTCGCCGTGGCCCTTCTGCTCGCAGCGACGGCGCTCGCCGCCGCCTTCGTCCCGACCCTCGGCGCGACGAAGATCGATCCGGTCCAAGCGCTGCGCACCGAGCATTAGCGTCTCGGAGGCCCCAATCTCGTCGAGGAAGAGCTCAGCGGCCTGAGGTCGGTCCGGCGGCCTCCGATTCGGTTGATGCGTTCCCCCTTTTCGCCTGGGACGGGAAAGCCGCGGTCTCTCATGAGTGCGTCAATCCGGGCATCGCGACCGCGGAAAGCGCGGTAGGCGTCGGCTGGGTCGACCGCGTTGCGCACGGCAAACAAATGGTCGACGAGTTTCTTCGCCAGGTCCTTGTCGTAGAAACCGCCCGGCGCCTCCTGGAAGGCCTCAGCCGCATCGGACGTGAGCACGTCAGCCCACAAGTAGCCGTAGTAGCCGGCCGCGTAGCCCTCGCTGGAGAAGATGTGGCCGAAATGCGGGCTTCGGTGTCGCATGACGATAGCACTCGGCATACTCAGCTCCGCCAGTGCTTCGCGCTCGAAAGGGTCGGGATCGATGCCTGTCGGATCGGTGGTGTGGTACTTCATGTCCACGAGCGCGGAAGCGAGATATTCCGTTGTCTCGAAGCCTTGGTTGAACGTCGAAGCATTCCTGATCTTCGCGACGAGCTCCTTCGGGATCGACTCGCCCGTTTCATGGTGAACGAGGTAAGACTCGATCACCGCGACCGTGACTAGCCATCGCTCTAGAAGCTGCGACTGAAACTCCGTGTAGTCCCGCACGCCGCTATTGAGCGTCGGATATTCGACGGTCGACGAAAAATAGTGCAGCGCGTGACCGAACTCGTGGAACAGAGTCTCAGCATCGGACCAGGAAACGAGCACGGGCTCTCCCGGCGCTCCTTTGATGAAGTTCGAGTTGTTCGAACCGAGCACCGTTTTCTTGCCGTCGAACGTCTCGTGGCTGCGATAGGTGGTCGCCCAGGCACCGGAGCGTTTTCCCGGTCGAGCATAGGGGTCGAGATACCAGACGCCGATATGCTCGCCGGACGTCTTGTCGGTAACTTCCCAAACGCTCACGTCCTCGTGAAAAACAGGGACGGAGTCTTCCGGAACCGGGGTGAATTCGAAATGGAACAGCTCGCCGGCGACGAAGAACATGGCCTCGCGAAGTTTGTCCAGTTGCAGATATTGTTTCACTTCGTCGGAATCAAGGTCGTACTTCGCCTTGCGCACTTTTTCCGCGTAGTAACGATAGTCCCACGGGGCGATGGTGATGCCCGCACCGTCGGCGTCGGCGATCGCCTGCATATCCGCGACTTCTTCCTCCACCCGCGCCGTTGCAGCGGGCCACACCGCTTCCATCAGCTCGAACGCGCGCTCGGGCGACTTGGCCATCCGATTCTCGAGTCGCCACAGAGCGTAGTTTTTATACCCTAGAAGCCGAACGCGTTCGTGTCTGAGCTGTAAAATTCTATCAGTTGCTGATGCATCGGCGACATCGAAACGACGCCGAGCTCGACGATGCTTCAGGGCGTCATCTGCTCGGTGTGAGAGAGAACCTTTCCAAACGGAACGTCCCGCAGCGCGCCGAAGAGCGGGTTCCGGGTGAGCCGGGCGCGCGATACTCGCGGCGAGCTCACGCCGCAGAGCAGACGTGCCAGCGCTCGGGCGTCGTGAAGCGCCTCTCCGTGTGCCTCGCGCAAGCTTCGCGCCTGTTCCAGAACCGTCGCTGAAACTGGTGGCGACACCCGCTCCGGCAAAGGAAAGTCGGACACGCCGTTACACCACGAGCAGTGACCGCAGGCGCTCTCGAGCGGCTGACCATAGTGAGCGTCCAGCGACGAGACCTTGCAACCTTTGAGCCTCACGAGATCGACAACCTTGTGAACGCGATCAATCTCGCCCGCTTCTCGACGCCGGACGCGTTCTTCCATCTCAGCAACGAGATCTTTGAGCGATTCCGGCATCCGCAAGCGGTGGTAGCGATGGCGAACGCCTTGCGCTTTGAGCTCCAGCATCTGCTGCTCGCTGAGATAGTCGAGCGCTCGCACCACCCGCTCGCGCGGCGCGCCGAGCTTTCGCGCCGCTTCGTCCACGTCGATGGAGAGCCAGGTACGCGCCTTGTGCGAGCAGCGAAAGATGCCGTGGAGAAACGTCCGCTGCTCGCCCTCGAAGCGCGAGAGAATCTCCGCCGAGCTAAACGCTGGTTTGAATTGGTAAGTCGAGTAGAACGGCGTGCCGCCTTCGAGAAAACCGTCGAGCTCCAGATAAGTCAGCAGCGTGCGCACCACGAGCAGACGAATATCCGTGCTCGAGGAGAGCTCGTGCAAGCTGATGTCGAAGCGATCTCCGAGCGAGAACACCTGGCTCAGCAGCTCCTCGATCGAGCTTGAGCTCGGTGTGTCTCCGTATACGAAGTTCTCGAGCACATTGAGATCCTCGACGCAGGCAAACATCTCGCAAATCGAGGGCTCGCCGTCACGGCCTGCCCGCCCGATCTCCTGCGAGTAACTCTCGAGGCTCTTGGGAAGGTTGAAATGATAGACGTAGCGAACGTTTGCTTTGTCGATGCCCATGCCGAACGCGATAGTGGCCACGACTATGGCGGTATCGGACGCGGAGAACCAATCTTGCACCGTGTTGCGCGCCGTATCCTCCATTCCCGCGTGATAAGCGCGCGCTGGAAATCGGTCGCCGGCGAGCACGGATGCGAGCTTCTCCGAGCTTTTTTGAAGGGTCACGTAGACGATCGTCGGTCCGCGTGGACGTTCCCGCAGACGCGAGAGCAGTCTTGTCTCACGCGCGCTCGCCTCGATGGGAGTCGTGAGCAACGTCAGATTCGGCCGGTAGAAGCTCGTTCGCACCGCATGCTCGGGCGAGATCTCGAGCGCTTTGCAGATGTCTTGAAGCACAACCTCCGTTGCGGTGGCGGTCAGTGCGAGGACGCGCTCGGCTCCGCACCGGCGTGCGAACTGGGCGAGCTTGAGGTAGTCGGGTCGAAAGTTATGCCCCCACTCCGAAATGCAATGCGCCTCATCCACTGCGAAGAGCGAGATGGACATTTGCGACAGCCGCTGCCGGAAGCGCTCGTTGTTGAATCGCTCCGGCGCCACGTAGAGCAGCTTCAAGGCACCGTCCCTAAGGGATTGCATGATCGAGCGATGTTCATCGGCGGAGAGCGTCGAGTCCAGCCGCGCCGCCGCGATACCCCGCGCCTGCAACATGTCGATCTGATCTTTCATGAGCGCTATGAGCGGCGAGACGACGAGCGTCAGCCCTTCTAGCTCTAAGGCGGGAAGCTGATAACACAGCGATTTGCCGCCGCCGGTCGGGAAGACAGCGGCGGCGGAGTGGCCGGCCAATAGGGTCTCGACGACCTCGCGTTGGCCCGGCATGAATCGATCGAAGCCGAAGTGACGCTCGAGCAGAGTTTCCGGGTCCGTGCTCACTAGCGGGCGCCGTGATAGCGCTGGCCCTCCACGGTAGGGGGCGGCTCGGGCGGCGTCCAGCGCCCTGATTCGAAATCCAACCATCGCTCGAAGAGCTTGTCCGAGTAGCTGCTGAGAATCGTTTTGCCCTCCGGGTGGGTGCGTAGGATCTCGATCATCAACGTGGAATAGTTCGTTCGCGCCACACCGATGAGCTCGGTGAGACCGTCATACGCCTCTTCGAAATCCGCAGCCATGAAGGTGACGGTCTCGTTCTCGTAGTCAATTCCGGGAACGCTTTTGAGAACGCTCAGGCTAGCCGGTGGCACGACGCGAAGCGACGCTTTGATTGGCGTGCCGATTTTCATCACCTTGGCCTGATCCCGGTTTTGGAGGGCGCGCTGGGCGCCGTCATGCAGCGCCGCCCGCGCTTCGTCGGGCCAACACCAAACTACAATAGATTAAGCTCGTTCTCACTAAGGACTCCTGCTCGCTAAAAAGATTCATTGTCCTCGATAGCACACTACCGAGCCGAAAGCGAAACAGTGATTCTTGGATCATGGACTTGTTGACAGGGTGATGACCGAGCCGAGGCTCGCGAGCGTACAAGAGCGGCTTTACTCTTGCTTTGGAAGTTCGATAACTGTCTCAATCTGCGCGGGTTCCCGGTATTTGGAAGGCGCCCATTGATACGTATAAGAATGCAGGTGTGTTACGTATATGTCGAAGCTTTCTTGCCCGAACCCTAACCAGTCTCGCACACGCTCTGACAACGGGGTAGAATCCAGCGCGTGATTGCCGCCGCCGCCGCCGCCCTTGTTCTCGCCCTCGTAGACGTCTCCGTCGCGCTGTATGTCGGAGAGGCCCCGAACTTCGACCCGGATGCGGGCCTGCTCCTCCGAGGAAGCGCCCTGCCAGATGGCGGGACCCTCCATTACGAAAGGCCGGTAGTGCTCCTTCCCGTCACCATGACGATAGGCGAGCTTCACACGAGCCAGCGTCGCTTCGTACTGCGCGTGGACGGCGAAAAGCGCGACGTGGGCGCCCACTACTTCGAAGCGGAGCTTCTCGGCGTGGAAGCTTGGGAAGACTACGAGGACTGTCTGAAGATCCGCCGGCACATGCTGCGCATGGACTATTCAGGCACCGAATATGGCGAGGACGTTATCGAGTGGTATGCGCGCGGCATCGGTCTCGTCAAAGCCGAAGGCGAGCGCTTCTGGAGGGACGCCGCAGGCCACAAGACGCGAACCGAGCGCATCGAATAGAGCCGTTCGCTCGGCTAGACTTTCTCGAGCGCTTTTTCGAGGTCGTCGATCAAGTCCTGCGCATCTTCGAGACCGACGGAAAGCCGCACGAGACCGTCCGTGATCCCGACACGCTTGCGCTCCGCTTCATCGACATCGGCGTGGGTCATGGTGACCGGATGGGTGACGAGTGACTCGACCGAGCCGAGGTTCTCCGCGAGCGTCCAAAGCTCGAGAGAATCCATGATGGCTTTTCCGGCGGCCATACCGCCTTCCACTTCGAACCACACCATCGCACCGTAGCCGCTCGCCTGGCGCGTCGCGAGCTCGTATTGCGGGTGGGATGGAAGTCCAGGATAGCGGACCGTTCCGACCTTGGGATGCCCTTCGAGGAATTTCGCGATCGCCATCGCGTTCGCGGACTGCCCGTCCATGCGCACCGTGAGCGTTTTGCAGCCTTGGAGCGTGAGCCAAGCGACTTGCGGCGACATGATCGCCCCGGTCGCGTTTTGTACGAAGGCCACCTTCTCGTGAAGCTCGTTGGTGGCGCTCACGACAGCGCCGCCCACGGTCGCGTTGTGGCCGTCGAGATATTTTGTCGTGCTATGGATAACGAGATCGCCGCCGAGCTCGATGGGACGCTGGTAGTAAGGTGTCAAGAACGTGTTGTCGATCGCATGGGGGACGCCGTGCTCCTTTGCGATCGCGGAGATCGCGGCGATGTCCGTGAGCTTGAGCGTTGGGTTGGCCGGAGTCTCCGTCAAGATGAGGCGCGTGTTATCGCGCATGCTCTTCTTCACGTCGCCGGGATCGGATGTGTCCGCGAACGTGAACGCGACGCCGAAGCGGGTGAATACTTTCGTGCACAGGCGGTACGTGCCGCCATAGGCCACGTCGGATATAACAGCGTGGTCGCCGGCGTTCAGAAACGCGAGGAGCACCCCGTGGATCGCGGCCATGCCCGTCCCGAAGCTAGCGCAAGCTGCCCCGCCTTCGAGCTCTGCGAGCTTCTTGTCGAGCGCTTGCACCGTCGGGTTTCCCGAGCGCGAGTACGAATAACCTTTTTCGAGATACCGGTCGACAGATTCCTGCACGAAAGTCGTCGATTGGTAGATGGGCGTAAGAATGGCTCCCGTGGTGGGGTCGGGCTCGACGCCGGCATGAATCTGCTTGGTGGCGAAACGCATTCACTTTCCTCCTGGACGCTTGGCAAACGACTCATAATAGCTTAGGTTGCTTCCGGAGGACGACATGATCACGAGAAGGAGTTTCTTGAAATCGAGCGGCGCGCTCGTCGCGGCGGGGAGCGTGCGCGTCCGAGCGGCGCAGGCGCAGCATATCGTGGTCGTTGGGGCCGGCGTCTTTGGTGGGTGGACGGCGCTGTCGCTGCTTCGAAAAGGCGCCCGCGTAACCCTGGTCGACGCGTGGGGCCCGGGACATGCCCGCGCGAGCTCGGGCGGTGAGACGCGCGTCATCCGTGCCTCCTATGGTGGCCAGAAAATGTACGTCGAGCTCGTGGCGCGTGCGCTCGAGCTCTGGCGTGACAACGAAAAGCGGTGGAACAAGAAGCTGCTCTTCCAATGCGGCTCGCTGCGTCTGAGAAAAGACGCGTCCTACGCGAAGAGTGCGGTGCCGCTGCTAGAAGGCGCGGGGCTAAAGATTGAAGAGCTCACGCCGTCCGAAGCGGGGAAGCGGTTCCCGCAAATCAACATGGACGGCGTCGGTTGGGCTCTCTACGAGCATGACGCTGGATACCTCCTCGCGCGGCGCGCGTGCCAGGCGGTGCTCGAGTCCTTCATCGCAGAGGGCGGCACCTATCGCCAACTCGCGGTGAAGTCGACCGATCTCGAGGTCGGGCTCCCGGAGGGGCTGTTTCTCTCCGACGGTACCTACCAGCTCGCGGACCAATATGTCTTCGCCTGCGGCCCGTGGCTCGGAAAACTGTTCCCCGAGACCATCGGCGAGCGCATCCGGCCCAACCGGCAAGAAGTTTTCTTCTTCGGAACGGCCGCGGGCGATGCGCGCTTCGGCGAGTCGCAGATGCCTTGCTTTCTCGACGGCGCGGTCAGCCCGAGCTATTACGGCATTCCGGGGAACGAGTGGCGGGGGTTCAAAGTTGCGGGCGGGACGCCGAACGCCCCGACCTTCGACCCAACGGATGGCGACCGCAGCGTCACGTCCGATCTCGTCGCCGCCGCGCGTGGCTACATGGAGCTGCGCTTCCCGGCGCTGAAAGGCGCGCCGCTCGTCGGCTCCAAAGTGTGCCAATACGAGAGCTCGCTCGATGGCGATTTCATCGTCGACCAGCATCCGAAAGCGGACCATGTCTGGATCCTGGGCGGTGGCTCGGGCCGCGGCTTCAAGCACGGCCCCGCTTTTGGCGAACGTGTCGCCTCCCAGGTGCTGGGCGAGCGCAACAAGGACGCGCTCTTCTCGTTGAGCCGATTCGCTTAGGGTCCGCGCAAGCATCTATTGAGTCCGCTGCTGTAGAATCACGTCGCATGCGGTTCGCGATCTTTGCTCTGCTCGCCGTTGCGCTACCGGCGACCGCCCAGGCGCAGCCCTGCGACTGCACGAGCTGGGACGACGAGCCCGGTGTCCTGTGGACCGGCTGCTCGCCGCTCGTGCTCTCCGAGGTCGCGGCGCTCGCGGCGCCCGCGTTGTGGTTCACGCGCCGGGACCCTCGACGACCTCCGTCTCATTTTCGAGATCGGTGCGGGAGCTTGGTGAGTCGGTGAGCGTTCATCCGGGCGCGGGAAAGCCGGCGGACCCGTCGCAGCTCATCGATGTCGACGAGCTCGTCTCCGCTTATTATCGAGCGCCCCCGAGTCAGCCCGTTGCTTTCGGCACGTCGGGACACCGCGGATCCTCGTTCAAAGGAAGCTTCAACGAAGCGCATATTCTCGCGACGACCCAAGCGATTTGCGAGCTGCGCTCGGTCCAAGGCATCGATGGGCCTCTTTTTCTAGGCGTCGATACCCACGCGCTCTCCGAGCCCGCCCGGGTGAGCGCCCTCGAAGTGCTTGCCGCGAACGGAGTGGATGTGCGGGTCGATCGCGACGGCGGCTTCACGCCGACCCCTGTCATCTCGCACGCCATTCTCGCGGCCGACGGGGCCGACGGTATCGTCATCACGCCGTCGCACAACCCGCCGGAGGACGGCGGTTTCAAGTACAACCCTCCGCATGGCGGTCCGGCTGACACCGACGTGACGGCCTGGGTCGAAAAGCGCGCGAACGAGCTGTTGCACGATGAGATTCCACGAACGGACACCAACGCTCAGCCGTACGATTACGTCGATGCCTATGTGAGCGAGCTCGGGGCCGTCGTCGACATGGACGCGATCCGCGGTGCCGGTATCCGCATCGGCGTCGATCCTCTTGGCGGTGCGGGTGTCGGCTACTGGGCCCCGATCGCGGAGAAATACAAGCTGGACATCGAAGTCGTGAACGATGCCGTCGACCCCACTTTCGGTTTCATGACGCTCGATCGTGACGGGAAGATTCGCATGGACTGCTCGTCGCCTTATGCCATGGCGAAGCTCATCGAGCTGCGCGATCGGTTCGACATCGCCTTCGCGAACGACACTGACACCGACCGTCACGGCATCGTGACGCCGAGCGTGGGGCTCATGAACCCGAATCACTTTCTCGCCGTGAGCATCGACTATCTGTTTGGCCGTCGCGACTGGAAGGACGAAACAGCCATCGGCAAGACCCTCGTCTCGAGTGCCATCATCGATCGGGTGGCGTCGCGACTCGGCCGTCAGCTCGTCGAAGTGCCCGTGGGTTTCAAGTGGTTCGTGAGCGGTCTTCTCGATGGTTCGCTCGGCTTCGGAGGCGAGGAAAGCGCGGGGGCGTCCTTCTTGAGACGCGACGGCGGCGTCTGGACGACGGACAAGGACGGCATCATCATGGGGCTTCTTGCCGCCGAGATGATGGCGCGGACGGAGAAGGATCCGGGCGAGCTCTATCGCGCGTTGACGGCGGAGCTTGGCGAGCCCGTTTACGAGCGCATCGACGCGCCAGCGACGCGTGAGCAAAAGTCCAAGCTCGAGCGCTTCTCGCCGAAGCAAGTGGACGCGAAGGAGCTTGCAGGCGATCCGATCACCCAGATGTTGAGCGAGGCACCCGGAAATGGCGCGCCCATCGGCGGGCTCAAAGTCTCCACAGCGCATGGTTGGTTCGCCGCGCGGCCTTCAGGGACCGAGGATGTGTACAAGTTATATGCCGAGAGCTTCCGCGACGAGGACCATCTGCACCGCATCCAGAGCGAAGCGCAGCGGTTGGTCGCTTCCGTGATCGCGTAGGAACGCCTTGTCATTCGTCCTCTGGCAGGGCGAATGCGACCAGGCTGCTGCCGGAGGGTGCACCGTTCTTGCCCCCGCCGCAGGCGATGACTATGTACTGGCGGCCGTCGAGTCGGTAGATAGACGGCGTGGCGTTGCCCGCCGCCGGCAACATTGTTTCCCAGAGCAGCTCGCCGGTCAGCGCGTCGTAGGCCCGAAATTTCTTGTCGAAGTTCGTCGCGCCAATGAACAACAGGCCGCTGGCGGTGACCACCGGACCGCCGTAGTTGTCGCTGCCGGTGTTCGTCAGTCCCTGCGCCGCCAGCTCGGGAAACTCGCCGAAAGGAATCTGCCAGCGGATCTCGCCGCTGTTGAGGTCGATGGCGTTCAGCGTGCCCCACGGCGGTGCAATGGCGGGGTAGCCGTCCGGATCGAGGAAGATCGTGTAGCCCGTGTTGCGATACGGCAGCCACCCCGGGGCGCTGGTCACGGCCGGATCCACACCGCGGTCGATCCCGGTGATCAGGAACTCGACAATGTCGTTCGTGTTGCGGCGGCCCATGTCGGGGAAGCCGGGCATGGTGCCGGTGCCTTGGCGAATCAGCGCGGCGAGCTCGTCGCGCCCGAAGCGCTCGCCGATGTTCGAAAGCGACGGCATCGCCGGTGAGCCTGTGCGGTCCTCGCCATGGCAGCTCGCACAATTCGCGTTGTAGAGCGAGGTGTCGTTGTTGGGAATGAGCTGCACGATCCAGGGCATCTCGTTGGAGTTGACGAACAACAGGCCGCTGTCCGAATCGAAAGCCGCCCCTCCCCATTCGGCGCCGCCGTCGAAGCCCGGGAATACGATGGTGCCCGCAAGGCTCGGCGGCGCGTACATTCCGGACTCGAGCGTCCGGAACTGCTCGAGCACGGCGGCATGAGCCTCCGGCGTGCGCCGGGTGAGCATGTCCTCGGTAAGGCCTTGGCGTGCGAAGGGCTCAGGCAGAACCGGCTGCGGCTGGGTGGGCGCCAGCAGCTCGCCATCAATTGCCGACGCCGGGACCGGCCGCTCCTCGATCGCGAACAGCGATTCGCCGGTGCGCCGGTCGAAGACGTAGACATAGCCGGTCTTGGTGATCTGCGCGACCGCGTCGATACGGCGACCCTCGCGCATTACGGTGACCAGGCTGGGTGCGGCGGGAAAGTCCCAGTCCCAGACATCGTGGCGGACGGCCTGGAAGTGCCATACCCGATCACCCGTGCGTGCATCGAGCGCCAGCACGCTGTTGGCGAAAAGGTTGTCGCCGTGACGATTGGCGCCGTAGAAGTCGAACGACGCCGATCCGGTCGCCGCGAACACGAGCCCGGTCGAGGAGTCGACGGTCACGCCGGCCCACGCGTTGGCGCCGCCGGAGATCTCGTAGGCGTTGGGCGGCCAGGTGTCGTAGCCGAACTCACCCGGCGCCGGGATGGTACGAAACATCCACCGTTGCTCCCCCGTACGCACGTCGAAGGCGCGAATGTGACCCGGCGATCCGGGCAGCGTTTCCGGAACGCTGCTCCCCATGATGAGCAGGTCCTCGAAGACCACGCCCGGGGTGCTGGCGCTAACGCTCAGCGTCTTGGCTGGTCGGCCGAACCCCTCCCGAAGGTCGATTCGCCCCTCCTGTCCGAACGAGGCAATTGGCTGGCCCGTTTGCCTGTCGAGCGCCCAAAGATAGCTGCGGGCGGCGACGAACACCCGGTCGTCGTGAACCGTGACGCCACGATGCCGCGCTCTTGCCCGCGGCGCGCCGCTCGCGGCGATCGGGTCGAAGCTCCACTGTAACGTCCCCGTCTCCGCATTCAGTGCGACGACCTTCAGCGTCGGCGTCGTCGCGTAGAGAACCCCATCAACGACGATGGGGTTACTCTGCATCTCGGAGCCTTCGAAGGCATCCTGCGAGTCGTACGTCCAGGCCACCCGGAGCTGCCCGACGTTGTCCCGCGTGATCTCGGAAAGCGGCGAGTAACGGATATTGTCGACACCGCCGTTCACCGGCCAGTCGACGTCGGGAAGCGGACCGCAGGCCGCAACCAGCAGGCATAGGGTGACGGGAATCGAAGCGCCGGTCTGCATGGCGCGGGATTATACCCCGCGCCGCGCGGCGGCAACTTGGTTGCCGGCATGCTCCAGGAACCTAGGATGGCGCTCCGCGAGACCCTTCGCCCAGATAGCAGGCCTGAACCTGTGTCTGATCAAGATCCGTCCGCGTGTGAAATCAGAGGGTGCTTCCGCCATCGACTGTTGCTCGAGGACGCCAACACTTGATTGCGGAAGGGCGTGCGGGACGCGATGCTGTCGAGCGCGACGAGAGCCTCGCCTCTCAGCTCGAAGACCAGATCGGAAAGCTCGACGAGATCTTGCCGCAACCGAGGAGGATAGTTGGCGCGTCGGCACGAGGCGGTCGAGCTCTGCGAACCAGTTGTGGATAAGCTCAAGCTTGTTCGCCGCTGAGCGCGGCTTGCCATTAACCGGAGAGCGCTTGGTTCTACAACCTAGCGGTAGGAAGGTACAGATCCCTCTTGTATTTCGAGGAGAGTTCTTGCGGCGGGGTGAGAGGCTACACCTCGCTCGCGCGTGCCGTTTCGCGCGAGACGACGGGGCTGTCGCTCACACCTAGTCATGCGCTCAGGCCGAGTTGCTCTGGCGACCTCCTTTCCCTTTGACCCTCCGGCGCCCTCGGCCTATCCTGAACGCGAAAGCCTGAGAGCTCCGAGACGTCAGCCTCAGTTAGACTCGTGCCCCCGAGCAACGACCTGTGCAATGGCCCTCAATGGGGCGCGTGACAGCCATTCCGAAGGTCGGCGGCCTCTATTATTATTACAGTCGTCTCGCTGCCTGAGCTCGCTACGCTTGGCGCGGTGTCCATGGGACAGGAGTCGCTGCGTTCAGGGCGGGCTTCGATCCCGCGATCAACCGTGATGCTGCCCGAAGCATTGACATGAACTCAGTCCCCTGGGGCCGAGAAGAGCTTGACCATCGGGGATCGAATTTATGGAAGGGACAACCGGCCGTCATCCGACCACGATTTAGGCATGAACGTCACGCCGTGTTCGTTCTCGCCGTGCCAGCTCTCCGGAATCGACTCGACTCCGGAATCAATGTCCAAAAGATAGGATGCCACCGACCCCGAATAGGCCATCGTCGCCCCATCTGGTGACCATACTGGGTTAGCCTGAAGTTCCCCGGCCGAAAAGACAAAAACCTGAACAGATTCAAGTAGATAGCTCAGAATTGAGTGCCCGGTTCTGGCTACAGGATGATAGTTTCGAGAAGGTCGTAGGCGCGTTGCTGCTTAGGGTCGGGTGTCGTGACGACCTGGAATGTGGGAGCGTCGGGATTGTCACCTGGAGCGCGGCAGATGTTACGCACGATGGTGCTGAGTGCCTTGAGTAGAGTTTGAAAGCTGTGGGCCTCGGTGCCGTCGTCGAGTTTCTTGGAGCGTATCTTTCGCAGGGCAGCCTCGGAGCGCTTAGCGGGAGCAAGCGGGTCCCGCGTTTTCTTGGCTTCTTGGTCCTCGTCGCAGAAGAGCAATGGACGCCATGCTTCACGCATGTGCCACTCGACGTAGTAGGCGAGCATGCACAAGAAGATGTGGGCGCGTACCCGTGTCTCGAGGCGGTGGCGAATCGGACGCACCTTGAGGTCGATGGTCTTGATAGAACGAAATGCCCGTTCGACTTGACTCAGACTCTTGTAGCAGCGGACGGTGTCGTCGGGTGATAGGCGCTGTTCGGGCACGCTGGTCCGGATGACATAGATGCCATCGAGCGTTGCCTCGGAAGCCACCTTGTGTTCGTCGATGTGGAAGTCAAACCCATCGTCGCGGATCTGCAGCACGAAATGCTTGGCCACCTTGTACTTGTTGATGACCTTGCCTACACGCACACCAATGTTGTCCTTGCCTCCATGTTTGCCGAGCTTGACGTCCGAGCGAATGCTCTCCAGTCTCTTGCAAATATCGTTGAGCACTGCTTCTGCTGCGGGCTCTTGCTCGACGATTCGGAAGCGAAACTCATCGTCGCGAATATCGAGATCGAAATGTTTGGCGATCTTCTTGGTGATGAGCTTGTGTACGCGCGCACGGATCTTGTCCTTACCTTTGAGATTGCCGAGTTCAACATTTGAGCGAAGCTTCGTGAGCCTCTTGTAGATACTATCGAGCGCCGCTTTGGCCGCCACCTCTTTGTTGGGAATCTGGAAGGTAAAGTCGTCATCGCGAATGTCGAGCACAAAATACTTGGCGAGCGTCTTGGTGACGACCTTGCGCACGCGGGCGCCAATCTTGTCCTTGCCTCTGAGCCTAGCGCGCTGCACCATGGTTTGAATTCTTGCAAGCTCTCTCGCAGTCGCCTGCAGAAGGGACTGACGTTTGTGGACGCGCAGTTTTGCCAATTCGGTGTTCCGGCACGCAAAGAGTCGTTCGCCAGCAAAATCTGGATGAGTCAATTCAAACAGATTACGCTCGTCAAAAAGGCCGAGTTGCAGTTGACCTCCATCGATGAGCTTACGAATAGATGCGCTTTTGAGCGCTGTGATCCAATCGACCCCTTCGAGGTTGCGGAGGTCATCGTCGATCCGCTTCTGAGAAATCATGCCTCGGTCACCGACGAGCACTAGCAGCCCGGTGAAAAAGTCCAGATTCTGCTCACGGAGAAAGTTTGATGGGCAAGTTCAAGGAAGATGTGATTCGGCGGAACGGCCAAGTTGAGACGCCCGATGGATTGCAGCGGGGCAAAACGTGCGCCTATGGTCGAGACGAAGCGCAATAAAGCAGCGATCAGACTGGCGTTGAGCTCCGCGTATTCCTTCGGCGTGGCCTTGCCGATGAGATTGCGCATCAGAATCCCGAGATTGAATCCGGCCACGTGCGTGAGGAGGCGCTTGAGTATATTTTCGTGTCTTCGCAAATGCGTTCGTCGCATGCCTCCCGCTTCGAGGTAGTGCGCGAAAGGTCGTTCGAGTAACTCGCCGCGACGGCGTATTAATCGCTTACCTCGAGTCCCGCGAATGCGACGTCGGTTCGCGTAGGTGGCGGCTTGCTCGGCCTGTTTGTCCTTCCATTTGCGGCCACCTCGCTCTGGCTCCGAAATGTAGCTCCGGTATTCTTGTTCGACCAGCTCAACCAGGATGTCGTTGCCGTGATAGCCCTTGTCCCCGACCACTTCGCGACCCGCGTCTTCATGTATTCGTTCACAACATTCCGCGTTGTTCGCGAGCTCTTGCAGATTTGACTGCGCTTTTTCCAGCGTATCCGGTAGGCTCTTTGTGTCACCCTTCGCGCCTCCGTGAAGCGTCACGGCAATTACCGCACCTTCCCCGCTCATGTCCACAGCATGCTCGGCTTTGTGCGCCATATCCGTGCCCCCGCTCTTCATTTTCATGATCTCCGCATCCGGCTCGTTCGGATTCACCCACTCCTTGTTCGACCCTTTCTTTGGCCGCTTCTTGTCCAACTTTGCAATGTCCGCTCGGCTCGGCTCTTCGATACCACTCTTGCGCGCAAGCTCCTTCAAATACGATTCGTAGCTTTCCCCCGTGTCTCGACGAACGATTGACCGAAGCGCCGCATTCGCTTCCAGCGTCGTCGCGTCCACACCCAGTGTCTTGCCATCTATCATCCCTTTCGACGCTAGAACTTCTAGCACCCATCCAAATACAGATTCGTGAACTTCCAGCGGAAGTCGATTCCGTATCCGAGACAGCGACGAATGGTCCGGCGTTCGCTCTTCCATTCCAAGGCCAAGAAACTGGCGCAAAGACAGTGAGTCCGAACACCGCCAGCAGATCCCGCGCTCTGAATCGATGCGCTCAAAGTAGCCGATCAACAGCATTCGAAAATACACACCCGGCGGTATGCTCGGCCGACCTTGCTTCTTCGCGTAATACGGCGAGCATTTCGACTCCACAAACGAGTCAAACTCTTCCTCTCGAAGTACCCGCTCGAGTTCCTCATAAAAAGGATGACCAGGACTCGACGCAACCGCATCGTGTGGAATCCATAAAGTCTCTTGGCAACTTTTCTTTTTCTTCTTCATCGACATGCGATGCAATTTTACATCGTCATCGAATGAGTCTTCAGAGAAATATCGCGACCGGATACGACTTTTTCAACGGGCTGCTAGGGTCTTGATGCCAAACCTGTTTCTCACCATCTCGACTTGGGGAATCAACGTCGTGCTATCCGACTCATTGCCCGCAAAGACCGACACGGCGACCGGGCAACCCCGCTCGTCAGTGACTAGACCGTAGTTGACTTGCAGTCTGTCTCTTTTGCCATCACGGCTATATCCCATGGCGGCCAGAGGGCAGGTGACACCCTCAAAGTAGCTGGAGCTGAGATCGTAGAGCACCAAGCCTCCTTTTTTGAGGTGTCGTCCAGCCAGTTTTTTCTCGATACGTTCTTGCCGCTCGAGCAACCAATCCATGGCGGCATAGAGATCATCCTCGTTGGCATCGGCCACACCGAGGCTTTCGGGCAGTGTGGTGGTGTGCCACCACCGTGTCGTCGCGAGTTTGCTGTCAGGTTCGAGGATGCGTGCGGCAACCATCGCCTCGACCAGGTTGCGCTCACGGCATGGCTTCGAAGCGAGCAATTTGTCGAAACGAAGGCGTCTCATCGTCGTACGACAGGCGTTGACGTGGCCGTGAAGCGAGGACTTGATGACCTCAAATGCTTCGCTGACAGCGACGAAGGCCTCACCTTTGAGAGCGCGGCGTATGAGCTCGATGATATTTTTGGGCAGGTGTGAAAGGTTGGCGAGGGTACGCTTTCGGACCTTCTTCCCTTCCCGCCAGCCCTCGCGTAAGAGGATTGCGGGCGGAGAGTTTCGATTGCGCACGGTCTCGATGTACATGGGAACATATATACGCTATTCTGGCCATGAAAGCAATCAATAAAGCCATGACAAAGAGAGTTACAGCCTAGTTACATGGGAACATATGGCGAAACCAAATTAATCATATGTCCTGCGTAAACAGGCATTTACATCAATTAACAGGGGTTTGAAGCAGGGAACTTCAGGTTAGAGAGACGTGTTCCCTCGGGGTGTTTCGTTAGCTGGTGAAGCCCACTGCCGTCCTTGTTTACCCACACAGCTCATCCCCCCCGCGGAGATGCCTTTTTCTCTCGAAAAGCGTGCGGCTTAAGCTTAATTCAAAACGCCTGCGTTGTCAGGAAATTTGCCCTCAATTTTACCTCCTCGGGACTGGGGAAAAGTGTGGCAAGTACTCTCTTCGCGGCTTCCGTCATCTGGTCGCGGTGGATCGGGAGTCGAGCCGACGCGCGTTGGGAGCGGGCCGGACGATGTGGCTCTCGTTTTCTCCCTCCCGAAGCGCTTGTTATATATTTGGTCGCATGATGCGCTGGTTGATCGCTCTACCCTTTTTGCTCTTGTTTGCGAGTCGCCTCGAAGCCCAGCGGAGCTACACCCTTGACGATTGGATGACTATCGCGAGCGTGAGCTCGTTCGCCTGGTCGCCCGACGCCGCGACCATCTACTACGCGGGCGACGACGCGGGTTCCGGCACAACGGAGATATTCCGCGTTGCGAGTAACGGCGGCGAGCCAACGAGACTCACCAATAACGACTCGGGGACGAGGCCCGAGCCGAAACAGCAGATGACGATGTCGCCGGACGGAGAGTGGATTTACTACGCGAGTTTATTGACCCTACGGGCACCCGGCTCGCAGGTTCAGGAGCGGTGCTGCGACGACCCGTCGCTCGGATGAGGACTGTCCCGCAAGATCGGGTTCTCAGCGGGGTCCGTGACGGCGCTCAGGAAAAGGCCCGGTTGCTCACGGTGCGGATGTTCCGAGAGCAAGTCGAGCACCTCGCGCAATAGATCGCGGCGGCTGATTTGGCCGACCAACTTGCCTTCGCGGAGTACCGGGAGGCGACGGCGGTTGGAGTCCAGGAAGATTCTGGCAATCGCCAGGAGATCCAAGTCCTCCTCGATCGTCTCGGCGGAGGTGTCCATGATATGGGAGATCTGTGTCGAGGGTGGCTCTTCGCCGCTGCGCCATACGTTGGCCAAGATCCGTCCAAGAGGATGGTCGAGCAGGCTTCGCCAGCGACCCTTGATGACGTGGGCCAAGTGATGCTCGGCATTGAGAACGTCCCGCCGGCTGATCTGGCCGATCAGTTTTCCGTCCTTCAAGACCGGCAGCCGGCGGTAATACGTTTCGAGGAACATCCGAGCGACCTCGAGAAGGTCCGTCGTTTCATCAATCAGTCGGCCCTGATCCGGGTTCATGAACGCATCCACGCGGGTGGACGGTACTTGCTCGTAGGCCGAGTTGATGAGCAGTTGCATGATGTAGCGTTCAGAGAAGACCCCCAGAAACTTCCCATCCTCGTCGACGACGGGAGCCCCTGAGAAACGACGCTCTAGGAGCACCGCGGTAGCTTCGATGGCGTCGGTTTCCGGGCTCAGAGTGAGGAGCTTCTTCGACATGAAGTCGCGCGCTTGGGGAACCTGTATCGTCTCCGCCCCGGCTTCGCGAGCCGTCTGGGTGAGGACTCGCATGCAGCTGCTCTCGGTAAGCGTGCCGAGATAGCGCCGGTCGCTATCGATCACGGGGGCGCCGGAGATGTGATGGCGCAGAAGAAGACGAATCCCTCGAAGGACATCATCTTCCGGACCTACGGTGACGAGTTTCGTCACCATGATCTCCTTGGCCAAACGTAGGCGACTCATCGTTATGTCAGGCTTTCACGACTCCGTCTTTGGCAGGTCGGCGCTCCAGCTGCCCTTCATCTTTCCCCCTGTTGGCTCACACTGGTGCGGAAAGTCAAGGCTGCAGTCGGCGATCGGTTTGCGTAGCGAAGGGTCCATCAGCTCATGGATATCGAGCCGCATCGCTTCTCTCGAGTAGGCGGCTAGGTCGAGGATTCCCGTGTCCATGCGGATCGCGTCCTCAGGGCAGACCTCGACACAGTATCCGCAATAGACGCAGACGCCCAGGTCGATGTCGAAGCGGACCGGGTACTTCTCGACGTTGGGGTCTGGATGCTCGGCCGGCACGATGGTGATGCATCTGGCCGGGCACACCGTCTCACAGAGCATGCAGCCCACACAGCGGGGGGTGTTGTCCTCCCGCACGGTGAGCCGGTGGCGGCTTCGGTACCTCGACATGAGGGGCCTGAGCTCCTCGGGATACTGGATGGTCGCGCTGGCACGAAGATGCAGGAGACGGCCGAAGAGGTGCGCGATATGCAGGAAGAGGTTGCGGAAGAAGTGCGAAAAAGTGATCTTGAGGCCGGAGAGGATCTGGGGGAGGTAAGTCTTCTCCCAGAAAGTCAGCTCGGGCCTACGGACGACTTTGACGGCCATTCAAGGCGCCTCCCCGAAAAAAACGAGCACGACCGCCGTGATTGCGGTGTTGGCCACCGCTATTGGGAAGAGCCCTTTCCAGCCGAGGCTCATGAGCTGGTCGTAGCGGAAGCGCGGCAAGGTCCATCTTATCTGCATGAACACGAAGCTGAAGATCAAAACCTTGATCGAGAAGCTCGCCACTCCGAGGAGCGCGTAGAACCAGTTGGCGATCAGGAGCTCTCCTCCCCAAGGGAAGTGGAAGCCGTCCGGCAAGAGGAAGGGTATCTGCCACCCGCCGAAAAAGAGGGTCGTCGCGAGGCACGCCACCAAGATCGTCTCGAGGAAATCGGTGAGGAAGAACATCCCGAACTTCATGCCGCTATACTCGACGAAATACCCGATGATCTCCGACTCCGCTTCCGGTAGGTCGAAGGGAACTCTCTTGGTCTCAGCGAGGGCCGCGGTCAAGAAGACGATGAAAGCGACAGGCTGGGTGATGATTCCCCACATCGGGATCCATCCGCCGATCATGTATCCCTGGGCTCGCACCAGCTCGGCCAAGTCCATGGTCTCGTAGACCATGATGATGCCGACGATGGAGATGCCGAGAGCGATCTCATAGGAGATCATCTGCGCGGTCGCTCTCAGCCCGCCCATGATCGCGTAGTTGTTGCGCGAAGCGAAGCCGGCGAGGATCACGCCGTAGACCCCGAGTGCGAGCATGGCGAAGACGAAGAGCAGCGCCGCGTTGATGCTAGCGACCTGGAGGTTGATGACCCGTTCTCCGAGGATGAGATGGTCGCCGAAAGGAATCGCGGCAAAGGTCACCAAGGCGAAAAAGACCGAGAAGAAAGGGGCCAGGGTATGGAGGGTCTTGTCCGCACCGGTCGGGACGATGTCCTCCTTGGTGAACATCTTGATCGGATCGGCAATGGTATGGAAGAGTCCCAGCGCACGAAAGCCGAAAATGCTGGCGCGGTTGGCCCCGATGCGGTCCTGGATGAGGGCTGACTGCTTGCGCTCGACCCAAGTGTGAAACCCCGCCAGGTTCAAGGCTCCGAAAAAGACGAATCCCGCCAGAGCGACTTTGATGGCCAGGATTTCGATCATGGGTCCATCACCTCAGGCACCTCAGGCACCTCAGGCACCTCAGGCACCTCAGGCACCTCAGGCACCTCAGGCACCTCAGGCACCTCAGGCACCTCAGGCACCTCAGGCACCTCAGGCACCTCAGGCACCTCAGGCACCTCAGGCACCTCAGGCACCTCAGGCACCTCAGGCACCTCAGGCACCTCAGGCACCTCAGGCACCTCAGGCACCTCAGCATGAATGTCGGCCCCGTGCGATCCGATGGTGTCGTAGCTCAGTCCCTCGAAGGCGCCCGACGCCTCGGCCAGGCCGTCGAAGATCTCCTCCGGTCTTCGCCAGACGAGAGACTGACCCAACCGGCCGGCCAAATCCAAGAGAATGCGCCAGTCCTCACGCGCATCCCCGAGAGGTGCGAAAGCCCGTCCGATGCGCTGGACCCGGCCGTGACAGTTGACGAAGGTGCCATCTTTCTCCACATAGGCGGCCGTCGGCAGTACCCAATGGGCGAACGGCGCGGTTGCGTTGTCGTTGGTGCCCGAGAAGACGAAGAGATCCACTTTCTCCGCGAGCTTCCGGACTCTCTCCTCGCCGAAGAGCGCCACTAGATCGTGCCCGAAGACCCATAGGGCATCGAGCTTCCCGGAGGCGGCCTCGTCCATGATCTGCTCGGCGTCCGGTGTCTCGGGGCCGGCCAAACCCAATAGGGTCGCTCCCTGGGTGTTGGGATTCTTGTCGCCTTTGATGAGGAAATCATCGGAAGAGCCGGGCTCCTCTGAAACGTTCGAGCTCACCCGGGCTCCCAAGGAATTCTGGAGAATCTCTCGAATCAGGAAGAGCTCTTCGTTGGTGAGCTGGGCCGAGGCGATCACGCCGATGCGACCCTTGCCTGACTCCTGAAATGTCGTCGCGATTGCAGCGAGCGCCTGCTCCCAGGTTGCATCTTCGGGGCCTTGCTGCACTTTCGTGATCCGCGCCTCATCCAGCCAGCCGAAGCCGTAGCGCCCCTCGTCGCACAACCACCATTGGTTGACGTCCGCGTTGTAGCGGGGCTTGATGCGCACGAGCCTCGCCCCGTTGTTCAGATGAGGCCGGTCGAGCACGTAGTGCAGGTCGACGTTGCAGCCCTGGCTGCAGCCGTTGCACACGCTTGGGGCGCTAGAGAGGTACCAGACCCGCGCGGCGAAGCGGAAGTCCTTCTCGGTCAGGGCACCCACCGGACAGATGTCCACGACATTGCCTGAATAGGGATTGTCGAGCACCTCGCCGGGGTAGATCCCGAGCTCCGCACGGTCGCCGCGGTTGAAGATGCCGAACTCACCGGTCTCGGTGATCTCGTCCGTGAAGCGCACGCAGCGGGAGCACAGGATACAGCGCTCCTGGTCGAGCATCACATGGGGGCCCAGCTCCACGGCCTTTTTCTTCTTTACCTTCTGCTCCCGGAACCTCGGGTCGTAGAGTCCGAAGTTCATGTAGAAGTTCTGCAAGTCGCATTCACCGGACTGGTCGCAGACCGGGCAGTCGAGCGGGTGGTTGGCGAGGAGAAACTCCAGCACGGACCGGCGCCCGTCCTCGGCCTCGTCGCTCTGGGTGTGCACGACCATCCCCTCCCTGACCGCTAGGTTGCAGGCGATCTCCAGCTTGGGGGACTTCTCGACGTCAACGAGACAGATGCGGCAGTTGCCGGCGATCGAGAGGCCGGGATGGTAGCAGTAGCGAGGAATGAAGACCCCGAGCTGCTCCGCCGCCTGGATGACCGTGGTTCCTTCGGCAACGGTGATCTCGCGGCCATCAATGCTCAAGCTAGGCATGGGTGGCGACCTCGGTGCTTCGGGAAATGTACTCCTCGAACTCGTTCCGGAATTTCGCGATGTAGGACTGCACCGGCCAAGCGGCGGCATCCGCGAAGACGCAGATGGTCTTTCCTTCCATGTCGCCCGAGATCGCTAGCAGGTCGTCCAGGTCCTGAACCCTCCCCCGCCCGGCGAGGATGCGGTGCATGATACGAAGCACCCAGCCGGTCCCTTCACGGCACGGCGAGCACTGTCCGCACGACTCGTCCGCGAAGAACTTGGCGGCGGACTCGAGCGCCTCCACCATGCAGGTGGTGTCGTCCATGACGATGACACCACCGGAGCCGGCCATGGTGCCTGCGGCCCGGAGCGAGTCGAAGTCCATGGCGACGTCGATCTCATCGGCGGTCAAGATCTTCGCCGAGATGCCCCCGGGGATAACGGCCTTGAGCTGGTTGCCGTCGCGGATACCACCCGCCCTCTCGATCAGCTCTCGTAGTGTGATCGAGACCGGCGCCTCGTAGACGCCGGGCGTGACGACGTGCCCGCTTACGCAGAAGAGGCGCGTGCCGCCCTGACTCTCGGTGCCGATCTCCTTGAACCGCTCGACTCCGTGGCGCAGAATGAACGGCACGCAGCACAGCGTCTCGACATTGTTGACGATGGTAGGGCAGGAGAAGAGGCCCTCGATCGCGGGGAAGGGGGGCTTGAGCCGCGGAAAGCCCTTCCCTCCTTCGAGCGAGGTCAAAAGCGCCGTCTCTTCGCCGCAGATATACGCGCCCGCACCACGGTGGATGACCACATCCAGATCGAAACCGGTCCCCTGGATATCCGTGCCCAGCCAACCGCTTTCGTGGGCCTCGTCGATGGCGCGCTGTAGGCGATGAGCCGATCGGAAGTACTCGCCGCGGATGTAGACATAGGCCTTGTGACAGTCGATAGCGTAGGCCGCGATGATCATGCCTTCGAGCAGCGCGTGCGGGTCGCGCTCCATGAGGTAGCGGTCCTTGAAGGTACCGGGCTCGCCCTCGTCGGCGTTGACCACCAGGTATTTCGGCTTGTCCGTGTCCGCGGGGATGAACGACCACTTCCTACCGGCCGGGAACCCTGCGCCGCCCAGTCCACGTAGATTGGCGCTCAGAACTTCGCCGATCACCTGCTTCGGGGTCATCGAGGTGAGAGCCTTCTTGGCCGCGAAGTACCCGCCATCGGCCACGTAGTCATCCATCCATGTCCCGTCGGGATCCGCGAAGCGCAGAGACAGCACCGGCCCATCCGTGGAGATGTAAGGCGTAGGCTCCGTGGTCGACTCCGCCGCGGCGGGCTCTGTCAGCGCGTCCTTGATGATCGCGGCGACCGTTTCGCCTTCGAGTGGACCAACGAAGCGTTCGTCGAGCTGAGCCATGGGCGCCATTTCGCAAGCGCACAGGCACTCGACCTCGGTGAGGGTGACCTCGCCCCCGGACGTCGTCTCGCCGGGGCGGATGTTCAACTTCTTCTCGATCTGATCGAGCAGATTCCCCGCGCCGCGCAGCATGCAGGGCAAGCTCGTGCACACGCGAAGCTCGCGTCGGCCCACTGGCTCGGTGTGGAACATGTTGTAGAAGGAGACGGCCTCGCGCACCTTGGAGCGGGATACTCCCAGGATGCCTGCGACCCAGACCTCGGCGTCCGGAGCGACGTAGCCTTGATGCTCTTGAACGAGCCACAAGAGAGGCAGCATGGCCGCCTTGGGGTACTCGTAGCGCTTCAGAATCTCGCCTGCTTTGCCTTCGAGGTCCGAGAGCGGCAAATTCAACGGTCGAGCTCCCCACCGATCATGTTCACGGAGCCAAAGGTAGGAATGAGGTCGGAAATCATGTCCCCCTCGATGAGTGTGGGCAGCGCCGACATGATGGCGAAGCAGGGCGGGCGACACCGCAACCGGTAGGGCCCTCCGCTTCCGTCACTCACCACGTAGAACCCCAGCTCCCCATTGGCTCCTTCTACCGGGAAGTAGACCTCCCCTTTTGGAGCTCGCACGCCGTGGCCGTACATAACCAGCTTGAAATTTTGCATCAGCCCTTCGATATTGCCGTAGGTGTCCTCTTTGGCCGGCAAGAAGACTTGTTTCTGGTCCGCGGCAATCGACGGATACTGGGCCCGACCGGAACCCTCGAGGGTCGGACCGGCGACGGCGCAACCGCCCGAGATGGCGTCGATGTTGCCCACCTTGGCGAGGTCGACCATCTCCGCGGCGGGGATTGGCCGTCCGGTTTCCGGGTTGGTCAGCACCGGTCCGGGCGGGATGTCGCGGAGCGCAGCCTCGACGATGCGCATCGACTGCTCCATTTCTTCCATGCGGACCAGGTAGCGATCCATATTGTCGCCCCGGCTTCCTACTGGCACGTCGAAGGGCAGGCGATCGTAGACGGCATACGGGCAGTCCTTGCGGACGTCGTACTCGGCGCCGGTGGCGCGAAGGAAGGGGCCCGTGATCCCATACGAGATGGCCTCTTCGGGGGAAATCACACCGGTGCCGTTCATACGATCGGTAAAGATGCGGTTGCGCGTCAAGAGCCCGTGCGTTTCGTCGAGGACTTTGCGGGTCTCCACGAACGCTTGGGCGCAGGGCTCGGCGAAATCGTCCTGCAGGTCGGCCTTGACGCCGCCCACGCGGCAGTAGCTCACGGTCATCCGAGCCCCGGTCACCTTCTCCACCAAATCCCAGAGGTACTCCCGGGCCTTGATCATGTAGAGAAAGACTGTGAACGCCCCGAGCTCCATCGCGGTCGCACCCACGCAGGTGAGGTGGTCCCCGATCCGGGAGATCTCCGAAAGAATGACCCGAATGTAGTGGCAGCGCTCGGGGACCTCGATCTTGAGGAGCTTCTCCATCGCCATGCAGTAGCCCATGTTATTGATCAGCGGCGATACGTAGTTGAGCCGGTCGGTGTACGGCATGACGCCGTTATAGTCGACGGTTTCCGCCATTTTCTCGAAGCCGCGGTGGAGGTAGCCGATCTCCACTTCGGCCCCCTTTATCTCTTCCCCGTCGAGCTTGGTCACGAGACGGACGATCCCGTGCATGGCCGGATGCGCCGGACCGATGTTGAGCATCATTTCCCGAGTCTCGGTGGGTGTCGTCATGTCTAGTTCTGAGGTCCTATGAGTGGCTGGCGCTTCTTGACGGGATAGTCCTTGCGCAATGGGTGGCCTTCGAACCCTTCGTACATGAGGATGCGCTTCAAGTCCGGATGCCCGCGAAAGCCGACCCCGAACATGTCCCAGACCTCGCGCTCCAGCCAGTTGGCTCCGGGCCAGAGCGATGTCAGAGAATCCACCTCCGGGGAGGTTTCATCTTCCACCGGAACCTGCAGTCGCAGCCGATGCTTTTTGACCATCGAGTAGAAGTGGACCACGACCGCGAAGCGCGCGTCCGTCGGCCCGGGCCACGATTCCGGATCCGGAATCTGAGGCGAGGGACGCACCGTCACTCCGGAGGACGCGAAGAAAGCCGGCGCCGGTCCTTTGCCGAAGGCGGAGTAGTCGACAGCGGTCACGTCCACGAGGAAGTTCATTTGCATCGCCGGATCTTCTTTGAGGAAGCGGGCGATCTCGAGGAGGGCGTCCGGCCGCACGACCACGGTGGCATCACCCCGGTAGGTGTAGGAAGCCGACACGCCATCGGGAAAACGCTCGGTGACGGACTCGATCAGAGTCATACTTCGATGCTCCCCTCCATGAGCTCCGGCGGGCGCTCTTCGGGCGTGGCCCGCTTGCCGGTCGTGCGCTCGTTTTGGATCTTGTCCTGGAGCTTCATCAGACCGTCGAGCACCATCTCCGGCCGCGGCGGGCATCCTGGTATATAGACGTCCACCGGCATGATCGTATCGATGCCCATCACGGTCGCGTAGTTGTCGTAGAAACCGCCCGTGCAGGTGCAGACGCCAAAGGCGACCACCCACTTGGGGTCGGCCATCTGCTCGTGGATGCGCACCAGGACCGGCGCCATCTTGTGACTGATCGTACCGACGACGAAGAGCACATCGGATTGGCGCGGCGAGAATCTGGGGAGGCCGGCCCCGAAGCGGTCGACATCGTAGTGAGAGCAGGCCGTTGCCATGTACTCCATCCCGCAGCACGCCGTCACGAACGGGTACTGAAAGATCGAGAACTTCCGAGCCCAGCCCAGAGCTTCGTCGAGGCGACTCGTGAGAAACGATTCTTCAGGCATGTTCACTTCCAGTCATTTCCAGTCAAGGGCACCGTTGGCCCAGGCATAGACGAAGCCCACCATGAGCACCCCGAGAAAGACACCCATCTCGACCAGGCCCAACACCCCGAGCGTGCGGTACACGACCGCCCACGGGTAGAGGAAGACGAGCTCGACGTCGAACAGGATGAACAGGATAGCGACGAGATAGAACTTGATCACCAACTTGCCCATTGGCAAGGAGAAAGGTTCTTGGCCGCACTCGAACGGCGACAGCTTGACGGCGCTGGGGTTCTTCTTCCCCAGCGTGGAGCCCAGCACCACCAACGTGCCGGTGATCCCGGCGGCCAGGATGATGCTCACTGCAAGCCCGACATATTCGTTCACTGGTGCGTCACCTCAATGAGTGCCCGCGACGACGGCAATCCGAAGTTCAAGGTTCGTCGTCGCGCGCTCTCGCTCTGCGATTCGCCTTCGGCTCGCGCCGCGCTCGGGCTGAAGGTTCGTCGCTTGCAATATACAGGACTGCTGGCAATCATGGCGACACCGCCCAGGACATGAGACTGGCGGGTGAGATGCCACCGATCAGAGTGACCAGGGCGGCCACCGCAAGCGCCGCGGACACCGCCACTGGCCAGCGTGACGGTGCAGGCTCCTGGGGCTCCCGCATGAACATGAATACGGCCACGCGCATGTAGACGAAGGCCGATACCACACTGCAGGCCACGGCCAGCACCGCGAGCACTACGTGGCCGGCGCGCACGGCGCTCAGGATGACGACGAACTTGGCAACGAAACCCGCTGTTGGTGGGAATCCGGTCAATGACAAGAGGAAGAGCAGCATGAGGGCCGCCGCTACGGGCCGTTGTGCGGCCAGGCCCCGATAGCCGTCCAGGGTTGCTCCCCGCTTGCCGAGGGCGATCACCACGCCGAACGCGCCTAGAGTCATGAAGACATAGAAGAAGGCGTAGGTCATCGTTGCCGAGATCCCCGCGGGAGTGCCAGCGATGAGGCCCAGGATAGCGTAGCCCGCATGCGAGATGGAGGAGTAGGCCAGGAGGCGTTTCATGTCGGTCTGGGCTAGCAACGTGATGCTGCCGACCACAATGGAGAAAGCCGCGAGACCCGCCAGAATCACCGACAGGACCTCGGCTGCCGAGCCGTAGGCGACCAGCGTGACGCGTCCCAGAGCTGCGAGCCCCGCCGCCTTGGATCCGGCTGCCAAGAAGGCTGCGACCGGCGCGCTCGCTCCCTGATAGGCGTCCGGCGCCCAGGAGTGAAACGGCGCGGCCGCGATCTTGAAGGCCAGGCCACCCAGCACCAGCAAGATGGCCGCCACGAGGAGCGGGCTTCCGCCCGGGTCGTGCTCGGAGAGGGCCGACGCCACGGTCGCGAAGCCGGTGCTGCCTGCGAAACCGTAGGTCAGGCTGATCCCGAAGAGGAACAGGGCGGACGCGAAGGAAGCAACGAGGAAGTACTTGATCGCCGCCTCGTTCGACGTCGGCCTATGCACGTGGATCCCCACCAGGATATAGGAGCAGATGGTCATCAACTCCAGGCCCAGGTAGAGGGTCATTAGATCGACGGTCGAGACCGCGAGCATCATTCCGGTAGAAGCCAGGAGCAGCAGGGCGTGGTACTCGCCGCGCGGAGCCTCGTCGTCCTCGTCCTCCTTACTGCTGCGCACCGAGAGAAGCGCGGCTAGAGCCAGGGAGGCGGCGATCAGAATCTTGAAGAACCCGGAATAACCATCCCGGATGATCATTCCTCCGAACCCTGTTGCGGTGTCCGAGGGCAGGACCCAGGCGGAGGCTACGGCGGCGACGAGCGCTGCCAGAACGGTCCCGACCGCGGCGGCGGGCCCTCGCTGGATGCGAGGCGCCAAGAGAATGAGCGCCAACGCCGTGACGATCAGAATGAGCTCCGGGATGACCAGGGCGAGGTCAGAGACAGTGGTTGTGCCGTTCATGGCACGACTCCGGCGAGGAGCTCGGCCACGGGAGCACGAAGATAGGAGAGAACGAGCTCAGGATAGAGGCCGAGAGTTACAGCTAGGATGGCCAATGGCAAAAGCGTCGCGACCTCGCGAGGGTTGAGCTCGAGCTCGAGCTTCTGAAGCCCCGAGTTGGTCTCACCCATGACCACACGATAGTAGAGCCAGACCAGGTAGGTGGTCCCGAGCGCAACGCCCCAGATCGCCATGACCCCGAGCCAAGCCTGGGTCTCGAAGGCGCTACCGACGATCAGGAACTCTCCTACGAACGAATTCAGACCTGGGAATCCCGCGGCAGCTAGACAGAAGAGCGCGAAGAACGTGGCATAGACCGGCGCGACTCTAAAAACCCCTCCATAGTCCTTGATCTCTCTCGTGTGGGTGCGTTCGTAGATCATGCCGACGCACAGAAAGAGCGCCGAGGTGACGATTCCGTGGTTGATCATTTGGAGGATCGCACCCTCGACTCCCCGCTGGCTGAGGGTGAAGATGCCCAGAGTTACGAAACCCATGTGGCTGACGCTGGAGAAGGCGATGAGGCGCTTGATGTCTTTCTGGACCAGGGTCACGTAAGCGCCGTAGACGATGGCTACCGCGGAAATGGCGAGCATGGTTTCGAGAAAGAAGTGAACGCCGTCGGGAAGAATCGGAAGCGATACGCGCAGGAATCCATAGGCGCCCATCTTGAGCAGGATTCCGGCCAGGATCACGCTGCCCGCAGTGGGGGCTTCAGTGTGGGCGTCCGGCAGCCAGGTGTGCACCGGGAACATGGGCACCTTGACCGCGAAGGCAGCCAAGAAGGCAGCGAAGAGCCAAGCCTGATGATGGGGCTCCAGGCTCCCTCGGGCGAGAGCGAGGGCTTTGAAGTCCAGCGTGCCGCAAAGGTTGTAGAGCGCCATCATGCCCACCAGCATCAACACGCTGCCTGTCAAGGTGAAGATCAAGAACTTGACTGCGGCGTAGACGCGCCTTTCACCTCCCCAGATGCCGATCAGCAGAAACAGGGGAACAACGATGAGCTCCCAGAATATAAAGAAGAGAAAGAGGTTGGATGCGGCAAAGAGCCCGATCATCGCCGTCTCCGCGACCAGCAAGGCGGCGTAGAACTCCCGCTCCCCGGTGCGAACCGCCATCCAGGAGGCTCCGATGCACAAGACGATCAAGACCGACGCTAGGAAGATGAACAGCACGCTGATGCCATCCACACCCATGCCGTACGTGATGCCCCACGACGGGATCCACTCTCGCGTCTCGACGAACTGTAGAGCGCTCGAAGTCTTGTCGAAATTCAGGTAGAGCGGCGAGGAGGCTGCCAACGTAAGAAAGGCAGTGGCCAAGGCGATCCAGCGCGCGCGCCCTTCGGCGCCGAGAAGCAGCACCAAGGCCGCTCCCACCAGAGGAAGGAAGGTCGCGACGGTGAGTACCGGGTAGGCCGTCATAGGGCGAGCACCAGAAAGGCCAGGAGCGCCAGGATTCCAGCTGCCATGATGAGTCCGTAATGTTGGACATGGCCGCTTTCGACGGTCTTGAGGTGTTGGCTCAAGCTCCGGGTCGCGTGGCCCACGCCCATGAGTGTCGCATCGACCACCCGGCTGTCGAATCTCTGGAACAAACTTGCTGCGCCCAAAACGGGCCGCCGGATCACGAGCTCATAGGTCTCACTGACGTAGCCGTATTCGAGACGCGCCAAGGGAGTCAGGATCAGTTTCAGGAGACGGGTCACACCACGGCGGTAGAACCAGTCGGTGTCGAGGCTGATGGTGCGCACGGGATCGAGCTGCTTGAGCAGCAGGAAGAAACCCAGCGCCGTGAAGGCCAACATCCCGAGTGTGCTCGTGACGTGCTCCAGCGTGTACGGAACGTAATCCACGGCGTTCGGAAGGTGTTGGTAGAGGAGACCAGGGCGGACGCCGATCAAGATGCAGGCGGCCGCGGCGAGGCCCATGGCCACGAGCATGTTCAACGGCGGCTCTTTGGCTCGCAGCCCCGAGTCCTTGCCGAAGAACATGTAGTAGGGAAGCTTGAGGCCGGTGTGCAGGAAGGTTCCAGCGGAGGCCAGGGTGAGCATGAGAAAGATCACCGTCAAGTGTTCTTCGCCCGCGGCGGAGACCACCATCGACTTGCTCACGAAGCCGCTGAACAGCGGCACCGCCGAGATGGCAAAGCCGCCGATCATGTAGAGCCCGAGAGTGATCGGCATGGTCTTATAGAGCCCACCCATGTCGCTCAGTTTTCGCATCCCGGTCATCTGCAGGACGGCGCCGGCGCCCATGAACAGAAGCGCCTTGTAGAGGATGTGCGCGAAAGCGTGGGCGCTGGCACCGTTTATGGCCAGCGCTGTGCCGATGCCTACACCGCACACCATGTAACCGACCTGGCTGATGATGTGGTAGGCCAGCAGTCTGCGGGCGTCGTTCTCCAGCACCGCGTACACCACGCCGTAGATCGCCATGGCCGCCCCGAGCCACACCAAGAGCTCGGTGCCCGCGAAGCCGCGGATCAAGACGTAGACCGCCGACTTGGTGGTGAAGGCGGTCATGAAGACGGCGCCGGTTACCGTAGCCTCGGGGTAAGCGTCGGGAAGCCACGCGCCGAGGGGCGGAACTGCGGCGTTGAGGAGAAAGGCGACGAGGATCAAGCCCCAGGCGAGGCTGCCCGAGTAGGCCCCCATGTCCCCGAAGGCGATCGAGCCGGTCTGAGCCCAATGGAGCGCAATCCCCGCCAGGAGGAGGAGCCCGCCGAAAACGTGAACGAGAAGGTAACGGAACCCGGCTTCCACCGCGCTTTGTTCGCGGCGCAGGAAGACCAACAGCACCGACGAGATTGCCAATAGCTCCCAGAAGACATAGAGAGAGAGGAAGTCGCCGGCAAACGAGACGCCGAGCGCGCCTCCTGCATAAACGAGGGAAGCTACGTGCTGAGAATCTTCTTTGACGTGGAGCGCGTAGATCATCCCCAACAAGGCCATGATCGAGAACACGTAGGAGAAGATCAGGCTCAAGCTGTCCACCCGGCCGAACACCAGTTCCTGGCCGAGGAAGTTGACGACGCCATGGGTCCCGGGAGTCATCAGAAAAAGGGAATCGACCACGGCGGCAGCCGGCAGGACGATCATGGCGACGCGCTTGATCCGGCCCCGGAGCAGCGGCAACACCCAGGCGCCCAGGATGAGGATGAGTCCCGGGTGGGTCCACTCAATCATCGTAGTAATCCTCGGGGCGCATCAGCCAGACTTTTCCGATGAGCTTGGACAGCACGATGATCGCTACGCAAGAGATCAACCCATAGAGCGAGCCCCACGCGGGCCAGCTCTCGAACGAGAAATAGTGGTGGCCTCCGTGAAACACGCGCGGCAGAACGATCTCGGCCGCAGCCACCACGACCAGACCGACGTAGAACCATAGCTTGACCCGCTTGAAGCGGACCGGATCTTCCAGCTGTCTCTCCAGGAAGCTCACGGCATCGCTCTTCCGGCCAACTCGAGCACCGGCCCGGGAAAGAGGCCCAGGAGCAGGCTTATGGCGGCGGTGATCGCCAGGGGCGCCACCATCCAGGGCACCTCGTGGATTTCGTCGCTGTCGTTGCTGTTCGGGGGCTCCGGCTCGAAGTAGGCTTTGTACACGATCGGAGCCAGGTAGGCCGCGCTGAGGAGCGAGCTACCGAGGAGCACTCCCAGGACGGTGAGGCTTCTGAGCTCCACCGCGCCCAGGACGAGGTACCACTTGGAGACGAAGCCGCTAGTGAGCGGAATCCCCACGATGCTCAGCGAGGCCAACGAGAAGGCAGCCATGGTCCATGGCATGCGCTTGGCCAAGCCGGAGAGCTGGCTGATCTCGGTCTTGCGCGTAGAGACGTAGATCGAGCCGGCGCAGAAGAAGAGTGTGATCTTCGATACGGCGTGGTTGGTGATATGCGCGACGCCGCCCATGACACCACTGGAGTTCAAGAGCGTCGCGCCGAGGACGATGTAGGAGAGCTGGCTCACCGTGGAAAAGGCCAGCCTGGCTTTCAGATTGTCCTGACTGAGCGCCAGCAGCGAGGCGACGAGGATGGTCACCGAGGCGGCCACCAGGGCCACCTGGTCGGCGCCGATCTTGCGCATGGCGCCCGCGCCGAAGACGAAGAGAAAGACCCGAACGGTACAAAAGACCCCGGTCTTGACCACGGCCACCGCGTGCAAAAGCGCGCTCACGGGAGTGGGCGCCACCATCGCCGCCGGCAGCCAGCTATGCATCGGCATGAGCGCGTTCTTTGCGAATCCAAAAAGAAAGAGGGCGAAAATCACGAGAAGCAGTGTCGGCTGCTCGGCCAGCTTGTCAGCGGGCAGGATGCCGCCGGCGCGAAACTCCAGGGTCCCGGCGAGGTTGTAGGTCAGGATAATGGCCGCCAGCAGGAACACCTTGGCGGCACCCAGTAGATAGATGACGTATTTGCGGGCGCCGGCCCTAGCCGCGGCGTCTCCATGATGACCCACGAGCGGGTAGGTGACCAGGGTCAACGCTTCGTAGAAGAGGAACAACGTGAAGAGATTGGCGGAGAAGGCGACACCGACCGTGGCTGTAAGGGCTAGAGCGAAACAGGCAAAGTAGCGGGTCTGCGCGTGCTCCTCGAGAGTACGCATGTAGCCGATGGAGTAGGCCGAGGTGAGGATCCACAGGACCGACGCCCCGATGGCGAAGAGAAGGCCGAAGGCATCCACTCGAAACGCCAGCTCGATACCGGGGAGGAGACGGAAGAGCACGATGCTCGGCGCGCCGCCCGCCAGAACCTCCGGGACCATGCTGCCAACGAGAGCGACCATCGTTATTCCGGCGGCGAACGACCAGAACTCCCTCAGGTTAGGGCGACGCTCACCCGTGAAGGCGATGAAGAGGGCGCCGAGGGCAGGCGCCAGCACCACGAGCAGGGGTATCAAAGACATGCCCATCCTGGAGCTATCACCATCTGAGCTCGGTCAAGTCGCCGACTCCGACCCCGGGCTTGTTCCGGTTCAAGGCGATCACGAGCCCGAGCCCGACCGCCGCCTCCGCGGCGGCCACGGCGATGACGAAGAGGGCCAGAACTTGACCGCGGGGATCTTCGAGATGCCTGCTGAAGCCGACCAGGCTGAGGTTGACCGCGTTGAGCATGACCTCGGCCGAGACGAACATCAGGATGATGTTGCGCCGGGCCAGGAAGCCGAACGCACCGATCCCGAAGAGGACGGCGCTCAATCCGAGAATCGTTTCGAGCGGAACGATCATGCTCCTGCGCCCCTCCTGCGTGCGAGGAGGATAGCGCCGATGATGGCCGCCAGGAGCACCAGCGAGGCCATCTCGAAGGGCAGCGCGAACGGACCGAAGAGCTCCATGCCGAGGTCCTCGAGGCTCCCCAGAGCTGGGCCATCGGCGGTCACGGGCGTTGCCCCCGCTGGTGTTGCCGCGATGTCGACTTCAAAGAGGTCCATGTCCGAGCGGGCGAGCCAGGCCAATGCTGCGAAGGAGAGCCCCACGGCGGCGGCAAACGGCCAGTGCTGTCCGAAGCGCGGCCGAGCCTCTTCATCCGGCAGGTCGAGCAGCATCACTACGAAGAGATAGAAGATCAGGATGGCGCCGGCGTAGACGATGACCTGCACTGCTGCCAGGAACTCCGCGTCCAAGAGCAGGAACATGCCCGCCATGTGGAGGAAGAGCGCCAGCACCCAGAGCATGCTGTGGACCGGGTTCCTGCGCGTGACCGCCAGCAGTGCGCTCACGACGCTGGCGGCCGCCATGTAGTAGAAAACTGCCTGTGCGATAAGCAACGACTACAACCGGAGTGACGACATGCCTTGCGCAAGGCAAGGTCGCCCAAGCTCCCTCCTCTTTCCGAATCTTGCTGGTGCCCGGGGGACGATAGTGAGGAGCAGAGGGATTGTCAACTCTAATGAGTAATTCGAGCCTATAGAAATGCGGTGGGTCGCCACGTCTCTTCATATTCCTGGCTTCCGATTAGCAGTCCGCAGCAATCGCGTTATACTCCTCGCCGACGTGGGGAGGAAAGAAATGTCGAAATCGAGAAAAGTAAGTCGACGCAAGGTGCTGGCGGGAGCCGCTGGCGTTTTGGGATCCGCTGTTCTAGCCAGCAAGTCCGCCGCGCAGACGACCGCGGCCTCCGATCCGACCAAAGTCCAGGGCCACCTTGCGAGTGAGATCGGCCAGCGCTCCGCACACGAGCAGCTGCAACGGATCCCGTTCCGCTCGACACGCACGTCGTCTCACACGCCGCTCCAGGATCTCGAGGGCATCATCACACCGTCTGACCTTCACTTCGAGCGGCATCATGCGGGGATACCGGAGATCGATCCCGAGAATTATTCACTTCTGATCCACGGCATGGTCGAACGGCCGACCGTCTACACTCTCGCCAACGTGAAGCGCTTTCCGCCTGGAGTTGAATGCGATAGCCATCCTCCGTTTTCTTCAATGTGTGAGTATATTTGCCCCCGAAATAGCGCTGAGCTTCCAGCCGATACTCGACCATATGGAAGCGCGACGTGCAGATGACGTGGCCCGTGGCTCGATCTTCGCTTTGGATCACTACGTTGGAAACCACGTGGCTGGTCCGATGCCCGGCCGATTGCGAATGCGCATAAAATTGTTCAACCCGGCGAATACGCATTTCCATGAGATACAGGTCTTCATAAAATATATTGGGCACACGCTCGCCGGTTTCCTGTTCCGGCGTGTAATGATGAGTGATGGAGGGATGCAAAGCGTCCAACTGGTTCTCGAGGAATATTTTCCAATTGGAGTGCTGCACGATACGGAAACAATTGGCGACAATTTGTGCTTCGCCTTCAGGAGCGCGGTTACAAATGTCGTCAAACGCCACCTTGCCGCCCCCGAGCCAGGTTTCGAGCTCTGGTCCCTCTTCGCTCAAGCTGGTAAAAACAAAGCCGCGGTAACTGCCTTGGCGCTATGCCCGCTTCATTTGTAGTTGCGGGTCTTTTAAATCAATGATGCCTTCATAGCCTTCCCTCATCGGCACATTGCGGAGGCGGCCATCCATGGTGAACTGCCAAGCGTGATAGGAGCAGCGGAAGGATTTCTTGTTACCGGAATTGCCATGAAGATTGTTACAGATGAACGTGCCACGATGCGGGCAGCGATTATAGAGCACATGAACCTGGCCGTCTTCGGCCCGGCAGATAATCATGCGTTCCTTGCCGATCCAAGTTGTCCAATAGTCGCCGGCGTTGGGGACTTGGCTTTCATGGCCGACATAGATCCAAGATTTGTAAAAAATGCTTTTCAGCTCTTGCTCGAATACATTCTCGTCTGCGTAGCAAGATTTGTGGACGCGATCCGGCTCGACAAGTGATCCAAAGTCAAGGTTCTGATCTTTTGGCACAATCTGCTCCCATTTGAATTACCCATTTCGTTGAGCGGTAGTTTTTCAAATAGGTGCAAGAAACGCTAGCCCCATACGGCAGTCAATAGCCGGGCCCCTAAGACGCAGGGACTCCCAGATCAAATCCTCGGTCGCGTCCAGCTTCCCGAGCGCCGATTTCGTTTACGGTCGGACCTCGACAGCCAGTTGTTCCGCTGATCTCGCGTAGTTGTAGATCTTTAATTCGTCGATGTCGGCTGGACTTGTCTCGGCCGCGCCGTCGCCCAAAATGATCGCGTCCAAGTTCTTTTCAGCGACAATGACTGTATCCCATGCGTTTGTGTCGAAATTGGGTCGCTCCATGACCTTTTTGGGGATTACAAAGACTACTTGACAAACGCTTATGGATCCGGTATATTGGGGCCATGACATACAAAGCCCCTGGTCGAGCAGACAGAGAAGGGATCACCGTCATCGAGCTAATGGACATGTTCCCTACCGAAGAAGCTGCCACTCGATGGTTTGAAGCCGTCGTCTGGAACGGCGAGAGGTGCTGCGGCAAGTGCGGAAGCCTCAGTACCAGCGAAGTCCCGAACGCAAAGCCGATGCCCTACTGGTGCTCCACCTGCCGAGGTTACTTCTCCGTCCGCACGGGAACGCCGATAGCTAGGTCGAATGTACCGCTTCGCAAGTGGGCCATTACGGTCTACCTTTGCCTCACTAGCCTTAAGAGCGTTTCGAGCATGAAGCTGCATCGGGATATCGGGGTCTCCCAACCGACGGCTTGGTTCATGCTGCACCGCATTCGTGAAGCGTGGAGTGATCCCAACCGGAAAGCGTTCGGTGGCCCGGTCGAAATCGACGAAACCTATTTCGGCGGCAAAGAGAAGAACAAACACGCTCGCAAGAAGCTGAACGCTGGTCGCGGGCCGGTCGGCAAAACTGCCGTCGTGGGCGCGAAGGACCGCGCGACCAACCGCGTGAGTGCCGCCGTAGTCACGAGCACGGACGGCGATACGCTCAAGAGATTCGTTACTGAGCGGGCCGAGGTTGGAGCGAAGGTGTACACCGACGACCACGGCGGCTATGTTGGGCTGCCGAACCACGAGACGGTCCGCCACTCCGTTGCAGAGTATGTAAAAGGACAGGCGCACACGAACGGGATCGAGTCCTTCTGGTCGATGCTCAAGCGGGCGCACAAAGGCACGTTTCACAAGCTTTCTCCGAAGCATTTGCAGAGGTACGTAGACGAGTTCGCCGGCAAACACAACATGCGCGACTCAGGAACGCTTGCGCAAATGCGCGACACTGTCGCTCGGATGGTCGGTCGCAACCTCCTCTATCGGGATCTCATCGCGGACAACGGCCTTAGCTCGATGCGGTCGTAGTGGACGGAAAAGGGCGCGGGCCAGAGTCTCGGGCGTCGCGCCTACTAGATCGCGCTTCGGGTCTAACATCGGCTTCATCGTTTCCTCCTAATCGAATTGGATGCCTGCGTTTTGAAGTTCTGCGTTTTGAAGTTCTGCGTTTTGAAGTTCTGCGTTTTGAAGTTCTGCGTTTTGAAGTTCTGCGTTTTGAAGTTCTGCGTTTTGGGCTTCACGACTTTTTCCAAGACGCCCGTGCCTTCTTTAACTCACGATGCTTTGCGAGTGGTGCAATTTTTTGAAAAAAGACAAACCAGTCTTTCGGCCAGGCTTCAAACTGGCTAGTTGTCATTCTTCCTGCATCGATCAAGGGTGTTGGGATTTTCAATTGATCAAGTTCGTACTGTAAATCTAGGATTAACGCAAACCTTTCTGGCTGGAGGGGATTGCTATTTATTAGTTTTGCCGCTTCGTCTCGACACCTTACAATCTCTGGATGCAACCTAGAAAATTGTACCGCAGGGCCTCAGCCCGTTTATCCATTTCAAATTTGTCAAGATAAGCATCAATGTGCAAAACGTAAGGATGGCAGCGAATTCTGGCGCACCGAGTTCAAGATTCATCGTTAGTCCGTCTTTGTAAGCCCAACGGACCAGGGCAAAGATGTCTCCGGTAAAGAATGCTGAGTTCCAAGCTAATTTCGCCTTCCGCACCGCCCGAGAATGTCATGAATGCGCGCGCGTCAAGTAGTCTTTGTAATTCCCACTTTTTTCCCGTCCAACCATGTTGCAATCGTGCGCGCGTGATTATCGTGGACGATAGAGACGCGTTGCCACTTGTCCTTCACAAACGGTCTGTCGTTGGACGGCGCTCTACTGAGCCATCGTTCCCCTCTGATTTCGATTTTTGTCCACAATGTGTAACCAAGGATCCAATCGTATTGTTGAACTTGTATTCGAATGGGACCGGCGCGGACAATGTCGTACAGATTGGGGCTTGGACGCGCCTTCATGCGAAAACTGACCGTGAAGGCGTGACCGAGAACAACGGCCGGCTTACACTCGAAGCGAAGTTCGGTCTTGCCGTTCAGGTGAAGCGCCCTGCCATGTGGCCCGTCGATGTAAACGCCCGTATCTTGCGCAGGAGCTTTTGAGCAAGGGCCTCGGCCGTCGAGCGCGTCTTCGAATGCGAAGGCGATCAACGGTCCATCGTCGGGTTGCGTGGGGCGCGGGAGGGCGGTCAAGCGAGCCAGCTCCTTGATTGCTATAGGCCGTTTGTAGTTGCGAGTCTTTGAGTCGCCGAGAAACGCGCGGATCGTCGAAAGATAAACGCCTGCCTGTGGTCCGGTGGTTGACATCGCGTTGAAAGAAGCAAGCGAGAGATCCGTATCCTTGCTCTCGTTGAAGAAGTGTACGAGCCACGTCCTCAATCTTGGGTCTTTTTGCCCGAGCGTCACAATCAAGTCGACCGTAGGTTCTGCGACCGAGTTTTCACCGTCATATTGTGCAGCCGTGAAAAGATGGCCTAGTGCCGGATGCGCTGCTTCGCCCATGGCTGTCAGAGCCTCGAGCGCGTCGTGGCGAGGGTTACCTTTCTCCGGCAGACGGATTCCTGCAACAATTTCACCCAAGCGTTCGGCCGCGGGCGCCGCTGCCGGCCCAAGACCCTGGAGCGCGTGAATAACAGCCAAAGTGTGCTCGCCAGGCTCCAGCAACGGGAGCAGCAGCGGCATCGCGGCAGCGGCATCGCGGCAGCGGCTTTGGGACCCACGTGATAAAGGGCGCCGATCGCTCTCTTGGTATGTTTGTTCTGTTCTATCCAACGCATATACATGGGCACAGCCGGTGCTGCGTGCGCTTTGCAGTCATGCAGCAAATCGACAAGCTTGCGAGTAAAGTCGTAATTTTCGTTGGGATCCCACGACGTTTCATCGCGCTCGAAGAGTGCCAGCACGTCGTGCACCGTGGCCGCGGGGTCACCACGAACTTCATGAAGCGCGGCGATCGTTCTTGCTGCATGGCTTCTTGACGTGGTCTGGAGGAGGGGCTCGATGTCTGCGACCAAGGTCCGGCCTTTTTCTTTCAAGTTCGAAGCGACGAGCAAAGCTGCGTCGCGCCGTTCTTGGTGATGCCCGTCGAGGTAAGTGCGGCATAGGGGGATGGCGATGGCAGGGTCGAGGCTCAACTCGGTCAATACGTTACTGAAGCGCTCGCGATGGTGGTCTTGTTCCGCATCGAGCGCCTCGAACAAAAGGGGCGCGTATTGGTTCGATCCAGCTGGATAACTTGGTAACGTGCCAGCGGCTGCCCACTTGAGATTGTCGTCTCGTAATCCGGCCAAGATGAGGGGAATAGCAATTTCGTCCTCAATGCCAGCGGGCTTTGAGATATTCCAAGGCAAAGTATTGTGTCTTCCAGTCGGAATGTTCAGCGGCTCGCTCGAACGAGTGGCCGAGCTCGTGGCTTGCTGGACCAAAGTTGCCATCTTTGAGATACGCACGTGCTCGTTGTCGTACGAGCTCGTGCTCATCCAATACGAAGGGCATTATCCGGTGGTCGAATGCTTCTTTGTGCGTGAGCTCGATTGGGGGGAGAATGGTGCCTCGTCTGATCACGCCCAGGCGGTCGATCGCAGCTGCGCGTGCGCTGCCCTTGTTGGTTTCGGCGTAACGGATCACATAGTCGGCCATCTGTTCAGCGGTGAGATCGTCGGCGACGTGCCATATTTCGGCGGGTGTATAGGCGTCGTAGCCATTGAGGAGTTTTACCCCGCAAGCCATGACCATCCAGATCCCTGCCGCGCCGTACATGGCTGCTTGCAGGAGGATTTTGCCCAGGCCCGCGCTTACTGCTTGTCGCGCGCCGCGCTCGTCTGTGTCGGTGAGAAGAAAAACATATTCGAGATCGCGCGCGTTCCGGGGTGCGCTCCCCATCGCCAAACGTTTGACTTTGTTGCTCGCCGATCGCGGGCGGACCAGTGGTTTGACTACGAGACGCTCGGATCCCACTGCATCGGAGGACACTCTGTCGCGTTCACTGACGCGTCCGATCAGGTAAACCGGGTCGCCCGGAAGGAGAACGCGGACTTCCGGGGCGGTCGTCGCCGCCGGCTGTCCCGAGCACGCCCAAAATCAAACTCTCGGCGAGCGAGCGCTTGAAGAGGTCGCTCGAGCGCGCACCCAGTGCGGCGCGAACCGCGAGCTCCCGACTAGCGGCCGTCGAGCGGGCGACCAAGACGTTGGCGATGTTGGCGCAGGCGATCAGCAGGACGAGGAACACCGCGCCCGAGAGCACCCACAGGATCGTCGTGAGATCGCCGAGCAGCTCCTCGCGCAACGGTCGGGCGGTCAGGCCCCAGCCGGCGTTGGAGTCGGGGTATTCGCGCGCCAGTTTCTCGGCGATGGCAGCGAGCTCGGCGCGCGCGCCTTCCACGGTGATACCGTCGGCGAGACGGGCCATCGCGTCGAACATGCGGTGATCCCGGTCGAGCAGGACTCTGTCAGGGAGCCCCATCGGGAAGTACATCTCGACTTCGTCACTGCCGGGGGGGAACTGAAAACCCGGTTCGGTAACCCCGATCACCGTGTAGGGCTGGTTGTCCAACTCGAGCGTGGAGCCGATGATGGATGGGTCGGCCCCGAAGCGCCGCGTCCACGACGCGTGCGTGATGACCAACTTCTTCCCGCGCCCTGGCGTCTCGTCATCGTCGACGAAGAACTGGCCCACGGCTGGTTTCGTTCCGAGAACACGGAACATTCGGGCCGTCACCACGAGACTGCCAACCCTGACCGGTTGTTCGAGACCGGTCAGCGTGGACCCCATGGAGCGGTACAAAAGAACTTTCCCGTCGAAGGCTTCGGCGCCTTCGCGCAGGTCACGATAGGTGGGCGGAGACAAGCGAAAAGTGTCCTGCTGATCGGGCCCGCTGGTCGCCCATAGGACCACGAGCTTGCTGTCATCGCCATAACCGAGCGGGCGAAAGAGCACGCCGTCGACGACACTGAAAATCGCGGTGTTGGCGCTGATGGCGATCGCCAGAGTTGCGATCACCACTAACGTGGGAACGGGTGTTTTGAGCAGCGACCGGGCTGCCGCCTTGAAGTTTTTCATTAAAGAAGACCCACCTTTCGGGGTGAATCATCTGTTGCTGCAGGTGCTGGGCGCGGCGCCGAATCAGCCACTCGTGGAAGCGCTTGCGCTGGTCCGGATGCAGCAGCTCGCCGATGTCTGCATGCACTTGCCGCATGGCGTCCTGCACTTCAGGGCGAAGCTGCTCCCACTTGAGTTGCACCATATGCTGGCGCTCGGCCGGGATTCTGTGGATCTGCGCCACTTGATCCTCGTCGAGCTCGAGAAGCTCTTGCAGCTCGGCCATGGCGGCCTCGTGCTCGTCCGCCGCCGACATCGTTGTCAGCGGACGGGCCACAAAATGGCGTTCATACGCGACGCCGGCGAGCACGCCGAGCGCAAAGATGAACAGCAGTACACCACCGGCACTAACGCGCGGACCCATCATGCTCATCAGGGTTCCCCCTCGTCATCGAGTACGGCGAGTACGGGCGAAAACTGCACCATGAGCGCATCGACGCTGGGAGGTGCGTGGCCACCGATCAACGTTCCAGCGATCTCTCTCGGTGCCACGGAGTTCTCGATCCAGCGGAAAGCCACCGAGGAATCCGACGTCGGCAAAGCGAGCCAGAGGATCAGCATCGCTGCCGCCGAAGCCGACACGAGCCACGGCGAGCGCCGGGCGAGCAGGCCGTACCAGTGGTCATGGGCTGCGGCGTAGGCGGCGAGCGGACCGGAGGCGTCGCCACGAATCCGTTCGGCGATCTTTTCCCAATATTCGGGATCTCGAGGGAGCTGCGATCTCGGGACATCAGCATTACGAAAGCATACCTTGCTGCGGGTCCAACTCTCCCCGTAGCTGCTTGCGGGCGCGGCGTAGATGCGTGCGAATCGTTCCTTCGCCGACCCCGAGCATCCGTGCGGCTTCGACGCTGGTGAAGCCTTCGACGTTGCAGAGTCGAACGCACGATTGCTGCATGGGTGCGAGTGCCTCGATGGCCCGCTCGATGTCGGCAACCACGAGCGCATCAACGGCGGGCGGCGCCGGCGGCTCGTCTTGAAGCAAAGTGAGTGGAGCAAGAGCCGCGCGCCGACCATCCTTGCTGATCGCCGTTCGGGCCACGTTGCGAACGATGGTGTAGAACCATGCGCTGAACGGGCGCCGATCGTCGTAGTCCGCGAGGGCGCGTACCGCTCGATGGAAAGGTCCTGGACGACGTCCTCGGCATCTTCGAGGCGGCGCGTATATTGCCAGGAAAGGGCCATCGCGGGGCGCAGATAGCGGCGCACGAGGACGCGCCATCATTTCGCGAAAGGGTTCCTCGAGCGTCTCACGCTGGGCGGCCGTTAATTCGAGCCGTTCGGCGATAGCGGTGAAGTGGTCCGGTGGGTCGGCAGAGTGGCCGTGCTGCGCCTCCCCGACTCCAACCGCGAAGACGGCGGCTAGCAACACGGTCATCATGGCGCGATGGTGTGTCCTCATGGGTCAACTCCTCTTACATTTCGGGTGTGCTCCTCCTTTGGAGCACCCTCTTCCACACTGTACTCGCGAGAGCGCGGATCCGTTGACACCGACCCGCGACTTTCTTCGATCTCCCGCTCTGGTTGCTTTCGGTCTCCCAGGCCGCTAGATTTCCCTATTACCAAAGGTTACGAATGGCGCTCACTTCCGGAACACGCCTCGGCTCCTACGCGATCGTTGCGCCGATCCTCACCGCATGAAGATCTATCGTCTCGAGCCCGGGGTCCAACACTACGCCTGGGGCAGCACGGAGTTCATCCCGGAGCTACTGGGTGTCGATAACGCCGACGGGCGACCCTACGCGGAGCTCTGGCTCGGTGCGCATCCCGACTTGCCGTCAAAAGTCTTGTTGGGAGACGAGAAGCGCCCGCTCGGCGAGATGATCTCGGGCGAGCTTCCTTATCTCATGAAGATCCTCTCGGCGGCCAAGCCGCTTTCGATACAAACGCACCCGAGTGAATCCCGGGCTCGCGAAGGATTCGCGAGGGAGAATGCGGCCGGGATCCCGATCGACGCGCGCCATCGCAGCTATCGCGACCCTCATCACAAGCCCGAGCTTCTCTGCGCCCTCACCGATTTCTACGTACTCCGGGGCTTTCGTCCCAACCCGACGTCGTTCGGCGACGAGCCCCTGAACACGCTCTACGCGAAGCTGATGACGATGTCTCGAGACGAGGTCGATGCGGAGCTCGGGCCGATCGTGGAGAGCCTTGGCGACGGTCACTACGGGAAGGAGGATCGTGAATATTGGGTCCTCCGCTGTCACGAAGCATATTCCGAGAAAGGTCACTACGATCGTGGTCTTTTTTCGATCTATCTCTTGAACTTGATCCACCTCGACGCGGGCGAAGCCATTTATCTCGATGCAGGCACGCTCCACGCCTACCTTGAGGGATCCGGCGTCGAGATCATGGCCAACTCGAACAACGTGTTGCGCGGCGGGCTGACGACCAAGCACGTCGACATCCCCGAGCTTCTTAACAATGTCACCTTTCGCGGAGAGGCGGCGCAGATCGTGAGGGCGTCGAAGCTCGGCCCGAGCGAGTGGGCCTATCATGCTCCGGCGAAGGAGTTCGAGCTCCGCCGCATCGAAGGCGGTTACGTCAATACCGGCGACCATGGTCCCGAGATCCTTTTCGTCACCGAAGGCGAAGGGACCGTGGAGGAGCATCTTGTTTCGAGAGGCCAAGCGCTCTTCGTGCCGGAGGGAGAGACGTATCAAGTGCGAGGCTCGCTGGTGCTATACAAAGCGACGGTGCCGCGATGATGACGTTTCGCGGCCGCACTCCTACGGCGCTCGCCTTTGGCACGAGCGGTCTGCGAGGTCTCGTCACCGACATCACCGACCTAGAGGCCTACATCAATACGCGAGGGTGTCTCGATTATGTCGGGGCTCACGACGACGTAGTTTCTGTGGCGGGAGACCTTCGGCCGAGCACGGACCGCATCTTGTCTGCCGTTGCGAAGGCGATCGAAGACGCGGGATGCGTCGTGGAATATCTCGGTAAGATCCCGACCCCGGCATTGACCTTTCATGGCATGGAGCTTCGACGACCGCACGTCATGGTTACCGGGAGTCACATCCCCTTCGACCGCAACGGCATCAAGTTCGGGAAGTCGGCGGGGGAAGTTCTCAAAGATGACGAAGCCGGGATTCTGGCGGCGGTCGCGAAAGTACGAGAGGTGGAATATGGGCGACGTGCTACCGCCTCTCCCTTTGCCGATGACGGCATGCTGAAAGAGCCGATGGTGCTACCTGCCGTGAACGAGCGTGGTGCCGCCGCCTATATCGAGCGCTATGTGAATTTCTTTCCCGCGAGTGGGCTCTCGGGAAAGCGAGTCGTCGTGTTCGAGCACTCCGCTGTGGGCCGGGCGCTCCTCGTAGAGATCCTCACTCGGCTGGGCGCCGCGGTAGTACCGACGCGCCGCAGTGACGCGTTCATCCCCATCGACACGGAGGACATCACGGCCGAGCGTCTCGCCGAGCTGCAGGAGATGGCGGACGGCGAACGCGGCGCCGATGCGATCGTCTCCACCGATGGCGACAGCGATCGGCCGCTCGTCGCCGGCATCGACCCCGAGGGGCGCGTGCGCTTTTTTGGCGGCGACCTTCTCGGCATCATCGTTGCCAAATATCTGGGCGCTGATACAGTTTGTGTGCCGGTAAGCACGAATGATGCTGTTGAGCTCGAGCTCGAGAACGTCACGAAAACGCGCATCGGCTCGCCTTACGTGGTGAAAGCCATGCTCGAAGCTCGTGGCCAGAACGTCGTGGGCTGGGAAGCCAATGGCGGATTCCTTACGGGCTCGGAGATAGAAAAGGATGGGCGCCGTCTGAGCCCGCTTCCGACGCGCGACGCGTTTTTGCCGATCCTGTGCGTGCTCTACGCCTCGGCCGAACGCAACCGTTCGCTCGTCGAGCTCTTCTCGGAGCTTCCACCTCGCTACAGCACGGCCGGCCTCCTCGACGATTTCGCCCGGGAGAAGAGTCTCGAGATCCTCCACCGCTATACCCCGGGCGACTTCCCCACGATCCGAAAAGAGCTATCAGGCTACTTTACGCGCGAGCTGGGCTTCGATGATATCGTGAACATCGACACCACCGACGGCCTCAGGCTCTACTTCGCGAACGGCGACATCGCGCATATCCGGCCTTCGGGAAACGCGCCGCAGCTGCGCATCTACGCGGTTGCCAACACGCAAGCGCGTGCGGACGCGATCGTCGAGCAAGCGCTCGGTGAGCCCAACGGGATATTGCGGCGGCTTTCGTGAGTTCTTACAGACTTGGCTACTGTTCGCGATCGTACGGGTGGCGAAGATAGTCGGCCGCCGTTCCGTGCGTGCCGTCGTAATCCGGAAGCTCTTGGACACGGCGATAATGCGCCGTGGCCTCTTCGCGGCGCCCCATTGTGTCGAGGATCTCGCCCGCGCGCAGATGTGAGAGGGCCCTCTCACGGTCGGGGGTCCCGGGGTCTTCCGCGGCGCCGCGAAACTGATCGAGCGCTTCATCTTGGCTTCCGAGCGCAAGCAGTCGTTGTGCGAGCGGATAGCGAATTTTGTCGAGCGGAAGGTTCTGATAGTTCGGAATCTTGTTGACAGCGCGCCGCGCGACCGTCGCGTAGGTTTTCGCCGCCTCGGCGTGCTTTCCCATCAGCTCCAATATCTGGGCTTTATTGATATGCAGCAAGTAGTTTTCTGGATATTTGTGGTGCAGTTGCCCCGCCATCTCCAGGGCGTAGGCGTTCTCGTTCTCGCGGACATACATGACCATCAGCAGCAGGCGGGCGTCGTCTTTGACGAAATGGCCCTTCGTCGCGGCGCGGGTGAGATATTCGAAGCCCCGGACTTCACTGCCGTGATAGCCCGCAAGGGTGGCGATCCATTTGACGTACCAGGGAAGATTGCCGACGACATATTCGTAGGTCCCGACCGTCATGTACGCGTCATAGAAGTCGGGATTCTCGTCAACGATCGCGCGCTGGATACGATAGGATTCCTTGCCGTATTTGAGCGCCTTGCGAAAGCTTCTTTCGATGGTGAAGGCGAAAACGCCGAGAGCGCTCTGGCATGCGCCGAGGTAGTAGCGAGCCTCGAAATCTCTCGGATGTTGCTCGAGATAGCGTGTCGCGTTCTCCTGGCTCCGCCGAATGCCGTCGAAAAAAGCCTGTTTGTCCTCCACGGATATTTCCACGTCGGCCGGCCGGGTGAAATATCCCGGCGAGATGAAGCGCTCGAGGTCGAGCTCGTCGCGAGCGACGAGCTCACGAAACCAAATGGCGATCGATCGGGCCAACGGTGGCCCCGGATGGTGGGGATATTTTTTTTCGAGCTCGCTGAAGAAAGCGATGCTCTTGTCGTGCTCGAGGCTGTAGAGGTGGGTGTTCCCTTGGAGGCTCGCAGCCTTGTATTCGGGACTTCTCAGCTTCTCGGCGCTCGCCGCCACAGGCAAAGACGTTGCCAAAAAGACTCCCAACATACAGGAGCTAAACCCGAATCGCATCCGGTAAACGCTCTCCCAAATTATAGGCGCGATAATACAACACTAACATAGAAGAAGGAGAGGTCCTTCTTGAAATTGGCGTGAGCAATTCCGGGCTCGGTAGAAAGGTATAATCAGCGTCGTTTTGGAATCAACATGCAGGCGCCACGGCATCCCGATCTGATTTCCACTCCCGTGGTCCGCGTCCAGGATCTGGCCTTCGGCTATGGCGAAGGGGATTTCGAGTTGCGGATTGGAGAGCTCGAAGTCGGACGGGCATCCTCGGCGGCGTTCATCGGTCCGAGCGGATCGGGTAAGACGACGCTTTTACATCTCATCGCGGGGATCACGCTGCCGCAGTCGGGTACGATCGAGACGAACGGAGTCGATCTAACCGGTCTTTCGGAGAACGCGCGCCGCGGCTTTCGCATCAAGAATATCGGCCTCGTCTTTCAGGAGTTCGAGCTTTTGGAATATTTGACGGTGCTCGACAACGTGCTCTTGCCCTATCGCATCAATCCGGCGCTCGAGCTGACGGAGGCGGTTCGCGCGAGGGCGGCTGCCGTGACGGTGGATGTGGGAATAGGAGACAAGCTCTCGCGCTATCCGAGACAACTGTCGCAGGGCGAGCGGCAACGAGTGGCGGTGTGCCGCGCGGTCGTGACCGAGCCGGCCGTGCTGATGGCGGACGAGCCGACCGGCAATCTCGACCCGCACAACAAAGGACGCGTGCTCGACATCCTGTTCGATTATGCCGAGGCGAGCGGCGCGACGCTTCTCACGGTGACGCATGATCACGATCTGCTCGACCGTTTCGAGCGCGTCGTCGACTTCAAAGAGCTCTTGTCGTGAAGCAGACGCTCTATCTGGCTTGGCGCTATCTGGCGTTTCACCCTCTGAAGACGATCATCCTGCTCACGTCGATCACGTTGATCCTTTATCTCCCTGTAGGCTTGCGGGTCCTCGTGAACCAAAGCTCGGAACAGCTGACGCGCCGCGCCGACGCGACGCCGCTCGTCGTCGGCTCGAAAGGGAGCCCACTCGAGCTCGTGCTCAACACCCTCTACTTCCGCTCAGACTTCCCCGAGCCGATGCGCTATAGCGAGGCGCAGGAAGTCCAGGATTCCGGGCTCGCGTCGATCGTGCCGATGTATGTTCGCTACCACTCTCGAGGCCATCCGATCGTGGGGACGAGCGTTGAATATTTCGAACGTCGCGAGCTCGGGGTGCAGGTGGGGCGCCTGTTTACGTTTGTCGGCGAGTGCGTTCTCGGGGCGCGCGTCGCCGAAGCGTTGGGGGCGCATGTGGGAGACGCGGTCATCTCTTCGCCTGAGAACCTCTTCGACCTAGCGGGCGAATATCCCCTGAAGATGAGGATCGTGGGCATTTTGGCGCTCGAGGACAGCCCGGATGACGACGCGATCTTCGTGGACATCAAGACGACGTGGATCATTGAAGGGATCGGCCACGGTCACCAGGATGTGACGCGCCGTGAGGCGGCGGGTGCCGTGTTGTCGCGCGAAGGCAATCGAGTGCACAATGTCGATGTGCATGGTTACTATATACTCTATTAAAGATTATATTACAAGAGTTATATGCGTTATTACATGGCTACAAAATGCAGGCGGAGTTCGTATCTCTATCGTTGTAACTCCTTGCAACTAAGGGTGCTTCACCGAAGAAAGAGAGGTTTTACCGAGGGGAACTTCAGGCTAGAAGTTTCTTTTTGACAACTGATGGGAGGTTTCTCATGACCAGGTCGATGTTGGTGATCGGGATGGCGTTGGCGCTCGTGTCCCCCGCGCTCGCGCAGGACGGTCCGGCGCAGTTTCAGCAAATGGTTCACTTCACCGTCAAGCCCGGGATGGAGGACCAGTTCGAAGCGATCGTCAAGCAGTACGTCGAGGCCGCGGACAAGACAGGCGCGCCGAATCGCTGGAACGTGTTTCATCAGGGCCCCGGCGGCTCTCCGAACCATTACCACCTCGTGACGAGCTTCAACGAGTTTTCGGAGCGAGATGCGTGGACAGGCCCTGGCGAGATGTTCATCGAGGCGCACGGTGAAGAGGAGTTCGCCGCCGCCAATCGCCGGTGGGCCGCAGCCGTTACGAACGTCCACATCACGCTCTCCACCCACCAGCCGGATCTGAGCACGAAGAAAGACCGCCGGAGGCATCCGGAACCACTACCTCGCCACGAACACCGAGATCAGACCGGACAAACTCCAGGAGTACCGCTGGGCGATCGGGAAAATCCGCGAAGCTCAGGACAAGGCGACGGGGTCCCCCGCGGTGGTCGGGCGGCGAATCTCAGAGGGCAACCGCTGGGTGTTCCGGTCCATCACGGGGTTCGACAACGGCGCGGACCGCGACGGCTGGACTCCGTTCGGCGAGTTCATGTCCATCTACACGGACGAAGAGCGCGATCAGATCATGGACACGCTTCGCAGCACCATCGTCAGCAGCCGGTGGTACGAAGTAACCCGCCGACCCGACCTCAGCCACACCGGTCCGGCCGGCTCGACGAACTAGCTAGTTCCTGTCCAGAAACACCATAACTTGTGGTGTGCGAGAGACCTATCGAAGATGTGGGTATTATACGTTTTCGGAAGGGGCTTCGTGGGGTTGAGAGCGAATGAAAATCTTGGACGAAACGAGAGGCGAATTGTTAGCAATCCATGGCTATAAGGGGCGGAAGAGTAATAGTTGTTATCGTAATAGGTGTCTTGCCATCATCAGTAGGTTGCAGGTGATGATGGAACTCCATACGTACGATTTAAAAGAAGGCAATGAGCGCCATGTGCATCGGTCGAGGCCAAAGACTCGTTTCAAGAACGAAATGACGCCTTCGATTCCGCAGCGAAATCGCCGCAGGCGTTGATAGACCCAGGAACTCTTGACCATATCGGTCACCGCGAAATGAGCCTTGGTAAAGGCAACATCTTCAACTCCCTTGCCTTTGATGGCTTCCAAGTTTGCCTTTGAAGAAAACGCGCCATCGTAGGCAACCTGGCGCGGGGCCCGTTCGTAGAGTTCGACTTGACGGTCGATCATGGTTTCCGCGAGAGTTGAATCGGACGGATTTCCATCTAAGATCACGCAATCCAAAATCATCGAGGACGAGCCACCAGTCATACACACCTTGTGGCCGTAGAGAGTCTCGCGCCGGTCTTTGCGAATAATGTCGGTGTGTTCTTCGAAGATAGAAACGACCTTCTCCTCCGCAGGCACACGCTCTTCGTCGATCACTCGGCGTTGGGTTTGGTTGATGACTTTCTTGGTGAGGACGAGAAAGTGCTCAAAATCCGCGGCGATCCTCTCCGCGCTCGCTCGCTTCACCGGCTCGGTCAAGCCCGACTCTTCCAACTGTGCTGCAACGCGTTGAGCGGAGCGATAGGTTTCTTCCGTCACCTTCAGTAGATCTCGATAGACGCGACGCCTTTGTTGCTTATCCTTCGCGTTCAGAACTCCCAGTCGACGTCTCTTCGCTCGACGCGTTCGATTGCCGAAGACCACTACTGTACCCAGCAGTTCGCGAGCTCGGCACATCACGCGAGTGAGAACCCGAACACAGTCATAAAGAAGCTCGGAGTCTGTAGGCGGATGAATGTTTGATTCCACTACCGTGCAGTCCACTCGTACTTTTCTTCCCTTTTCGATCCCAGCATCCTCGGCAACGCTCACCAGCTCTCGGTTGATCTGCTCCAGCGTTTCGAACTTCACGGCTTTGATGTTTGCTGCTAGGGTCGACTTCGACGGGGTCGGCTCTATGATGCCGAGCTGGCAAAACGTCCGATAGCTTCGAGAGTCTGCCAAGTGAAACGCCAGCTCCCGATAGGTGAACTGATTCAGCTGCTTCACCAACAACGCCCGGAGAACCTGCTCCGCGCTCATTCCCCCACGACCAACATCGCTCCCTGCCGGTGGGGTGACCGACCTTAGGTCTTGCAGTACCAGCTCATTGAGCTTAGGATGGGCATCGAGTAGCGACGAGATCGTTTCGAGCTCGCGTGCGTGCTCCAGCTCCAGCCAGGGCTCACGTAGATTTGGCTGTGGGTTGATCGTTTTTCGCATTTAGGGCTGGTCTCCTTTGGAGTTAAGTCATTTAGAATCGGATGTTTTCAACGACACGATCCTAATCGACACCCCCTCAGAAGACTAGCCCTAAATTTGCGATTTCTCCTTTTTTCTCAATCCCTTACAGGCTTCAGGACGGGTACTAGCTAGATCACCTCGGCATGCCGCTTCCCGGTTCGGGCATCGGCTGTCCGTTCTTGTTGACGTAGACGCTCTCCCACGGGCCGGTCGCGCGCACTTGGAGCGCGACCGGCTCCGTGGTCCACTCGTATGGCTGACAGCGTCGGGGTTCACGGACAACGTGCCGGCGTCAGCTCGATGCTCTCGCTCGGCCTGACGGCGTTGTCGTAGCCGCTCTGTTGATTGGACAGGTAGCCGTTTCTATCCGGGAAGGCCAACCGTGGGAGCCAGATTGAGCAAGATTTTGGTATCGAGGTAGGCATTTAGAATTTCCCTTGCGGGCGAGAGCGAACGCCGTATCGCGCTTGAGCGCCCACGAGCTCGAGCCATCGAAGACTTCACGAAACAGATCGTCGTTCGCGTCTTCGCCGCGGCGGCGCGCGAGAAGCTCGGCGCGCTGTGCGCGTGCACGCTCGACACGTACCGAATCCGGCCAACGGTCGAGCAGAATGGCATAGGCCTCGAGCGCTTCTTCGACGCGTTCGAGCTCCGCGAGGCAATAGCCGACGTAATACTGAGCGTCGTCGGCTTCCTCGCTCGCGCGGAAATCGCTCACGACGCGTCGGAACTGTGCGAGCGCCTCTTCGAAGCGTTCGTCGATCAAGTGCTCGCGTCCTTCGAGGTAGAGCTCCCGAGCCGATTCCTGGGCGTCGCTCGAGCAATAGCTGCCGAGCGTCAAGATGAGCAAGAACGAAAAGACCACGTGCTGCTTCATTTCAGAATACCTTTCTCGTTCCGCGCTCTTCGCGGCCGATCCAGCCAGATGCTTCGAGGGCTAGAGATACTTTTCCGTTCAAATCAATGGCGGCGAGCTGAGCCGGGAGCCGGCTCCCTTCGAGGCTCGCTTGAAACACGCCGACGCCCGTCCCGCTCGTCGAGCTCTCGACGGCAGCGAGCTCTTCGAGAAAGAGCTCGGCGCGCCGAATGGTTCGAAGGAGGTCCCGGTCTTTGTCAGCATCGAGTGCGGTCTCGAGGAGTCTTCCGTCTCTCAAGAGCTCGCTTGCGCGCTCGCGGGTGAGGAACAGATCTTCGGTGCTCACGACATCGACGGAAAGCTCCATCACGCCGACGAGAAGATCTTGGAGACCGTCGACGTAGCGCACACCGACGTCGGACAGAAGCTCGGCGCGCTCGAGCGCCAAGAGTGCTTCAGGTGAGATGTCGAGATTTTCGACCGCGGCGATCTCCGTGAGTCCGGCGCTCGGCGGTGTGTCGAGCCGGCCGATGCCGATCACGAGAACCGCGGCCATCGCCACGAGCTCGTAAGCGCGGTGGGCTCGCGCCGGACTTTCGGCCGGGGCCGGGGGCTCGAGCCGCCGTTTCAGAGCGATCCACGCTTTTTCGGAGCGCTCGCCGTCGGCATTTTCAGCGGGCTCGGACCACCGATCTCCGTAGGGAAGCAGTGCCTCGGAAACGTTGCTGAGAGCGGCAAAGGCGACTTGCGCGTCGTCGAGCGCCTCGCGACAGCCGCGGCAGTGTTCGACATGTTCTCGAAGTGCGGCCTCAGCCGCTCGGTCGAGCTCGCCGAAAAGTAAGGATTCGAGCTGCGCTTCTCGATCTGTACAGGCTGTACAGGCTGCTGGATTCATCGTCTGACTCCCTTTCGGGCTTTCAAGAAAACTCCGAGCTTTCGAATACCGCGAAAGACTTGCGTGCGTGCAGTGACCTCGTTGCAGCCGAGGGTTTCGGCAATGACGCGCATCGGAGCTCGTCGAAAAACCGCATCGTCACGGCCGCGCGCTGGCCTTCGGGCAGACGCTCGAGGGCTGCTTTCACTGCTGCGGCGCTCTCCGCGCGCAGCAAGCTCGTTTCCGCTTCGGCAGGCGCGACGTCGATCGGCCTCTGCTCTTCGTCGATGCGGGCTCGCCGGCTCACTTTGCGCCTGTCCTCGATTGCGCGGTTGACGGCAATGCGGCAGAGCCAAGGATAGAAGCGCTCGGGCTCCCTCAGCCGAGGTAGCTCCTTCAGCGCGGCTACGTAAGCGTCCTGTACCATGTCTTCTGCCAAAATCCTGTCTCTGACGACTCCAAAAACGACGTGCACCACGCGATGGTAATAGCGGCGGTGAAGCTCGCCAAAGCTATCCAAATCTCCGGAAAGCGTTCTTTCGACGAGCTTTACGTCTGCGTGTGCTTCAGCGAGCTCGGGCATGTTCGTAGATAGGGCGGTCCTGGGGCCGCTAACGTTGCACGAAAAAAGCGTGCTACCGAAAAAGAGTCAACTATTCAAGCGCGCCCAGAGCGCTTCACAGGCCTCGACCGCGCGGAGCGGAAGCCGCACGTCGACTTCTCCCGAAAGCAATGTGACGCCCGGGTTGATTTCCACCGTGGGCTTGCCATTGTGCTTCGCTTCGAGGACAGGGCGGGCGATATATGGAAAGGCGCTCGTCGTCCCGATCGAAAACACAACGTCGAAGCCCTTCTCGAGCTCCGTGTGCATGAGCTCGACTTTATGAAAGGGAAGAAGCTCTCCGAAGAGCACGACGTCGGGACGCAGATGCGTGCTGCATTCCGGGCAGGAGGGAAGCGGCGAGAGTACACTGTAGTCGTCCACCGTGGTCTGATAATCGCACGCCGTGCAGGAAAGGCTATGGATGTCGCCGTGGATATCAATGACGTTGCGAGAGCCGGCTTTCCGATGGAAGCCGTCGACGTTTTGCGTCAGGACCCAAGCGCGTTCGTAGCGATGCTCTGCCTCGGCGAGCATCTCGTGGGCTCGATTGAAGCTGGCGCCGCGACACGCGGCTTCGATCTGATGGATGTGCTTCCACGTGAGCGCGGGCTTCGTCTCCATCATCGTGCCCGAGAGCGCTTCTTCGATGGTGATGCCTTCGGGCGTATCGACGTCTTCGTAGAGACCGCCAATGCCGCGATAAGTAGGGAGACCGGAATCGGCCGAGATCCCGGCCCCGGTGATGAAGAGAACGCTCTTAGCGTCTCTCAGATAAGAAACGACTCTATCGAGCTCGTGTTCGAGGCTCGCCACCATACTCGGGATTATCCTACAATCCGCTCTGTGGGTGTTCTGCTACTCGAAGAAGTCGACGAAGCGAAGCTCGGGAAGCTGCTCTTGCGCTACGGCTTGTCGCTGAACCACGTTCCCGCCGGCCGCGCGATACCTGGAAGTTATTGGGGCGATAGCGAAGCGGGTCTCGTCGAAGATCAGCTCTATGCTCGGCCCGACACGCCGATCCACTCCGTGCTGCATGAAGCGTCGCATTTCGTGTGCATGAACCCATCCCGCCGCGCCTGTCTCGAGCGCGACGCGGGCGGCGACGACGTTGAAGAGAGCGCGGTTTGTTATCTCCAGGTGCTCTTGTCCGATCACATTTCGCAGATGGGCCGCGATCGAATGTTTCGCGACATGGATAGCTGGGCTACAGTTTTCGTTTGGGCTCGACGAAGAGCTGGTTCGACGAGGATGCCGAGGACGCGCTATCTTGGCTTCGAGCCGAAGGATTGGTGGATGAGAAGGAGGCCGCTCTTTGGGTCGGGGCAAGAATAAACTACCAAGTCTTTGTCGTAATTCATCTGCTGCAGGGATAACGATCCGAGCCGGCGGGAAGCGGATCGCCTGGCGGGACCGCGTCAAATGGAGCTATTTGCAGCTCTTTGAGAGCTTGCCCATGGAGACGTAGGCCATTGTGTGTTATGGTTACGAATTATGATTCGTAACTCTGATATTGACCGCCTGCGGGGGTTGTTTGCCAAACGTCTCATCGCCACCATGGACATGCTCAAGAAGACAGTGGGGACTGTCGCTGACCTGACGGTGTTCCGGAAACTGAGAGAGCTCGACTACTGCACCAGCTATTCGCACCGTGGACGTTTCTACACGCTCCGAGAGCTCGCGGAGTTTGATGAGAACGGCTTGTGGTGGATTCGGTCCGTCGGCTTTTCAAGTCGAGGGACACTCGTCGCCACGGCCGAAGGACTGGTGAACGCCTCCGAGGCTGGCTACGCGGTGGAGGAGCTTGATGCCATTGTTAGGGTTGGGACCAAAGATGTGCTGCCGAAATTGGCCTGGGAGAAAAGACTTCGCCGCACTCGGATTAGAAATCGCAATGTCTACTTCTCTCCGAAGAGGAGCATTCGTGAACAGCAAATAGCCAGCCGACGTGTTTGGGAAGCGCAACCCTCTGTGTCCAAGAGTATTGCTGCTCAAGACGTCCTACCCGATGAGCTCAAAGCAGCCATCATCCTTTTCTTTAGCCTGCTCGATGAGAGAGAAAGGCGTGTGTATGCGGGGCTTGAATCTCTCAAGTTAGGTTATGGCGGTGACCGCCAGATGGCGGAGATCCTCGGGCTCGACGTTAGCACTGTGGCTCGGGGCCGTCGCGAGCTACTTGAGCATGATGTGAATGTGGAGCGGGTCCGAAAAGCGGGTGCCGGCCGCAAAGCTGTCGAAAAAAAACGCCAGAAGTCATCGCGGCGATCGAAGAACTTATGAAGTACGAGGTCGCTGGCGATCCCGTCAGCGGTCTGAGATGGACTCGCAAGACCACGAAAAAAATAGCTGCCGAACTCTCGGCCTTGGGCATTCGCGTCAGTCGCAAAACCGTCGCGAAGCTGCTTAAACAGATGAACTTCTCACTCCGGACCAACAAAAAGAAGATCTCGAATGGCTCTCCTCCAACTCGCGACGCCCAGTTCGCCAACATCACACAGCTACGGGAGCGCTTTAGCCGACGTGGCAATCCCATATTGAGTGTCGACACCAAGAAGAAAGAGTTGGTCGGACGCTTCAAGAACCCAGGACGCGTCTGGGCTCAAAAGAGCGATGCCGTCAACGACCACGACTTTCGCTCCATGGCAGATGGGGTCGCAATCCCATACGGCATCTATGATCTCCAGAGTAATCGAGGCACCGTGTATGTCGGAACGTCTTACGACACGTCGCAATTCGCAGTCGAATGCATCGAGAAGTGGTGGCGCTCTGAAGGTCAGAAGCGTTTTCCCGGCCGCAAACATTTACTTGTCGTAGCTGACACTGGCGGAAGCAACGGCGCAACCCGCCGTGCATGGAAACACGGCATCCAGCACAAGCTGTGCAACGAGCACGGTTTGGACGTCACGGTCGCACACTATCCACCAGGTGCGTCCAAGTGGAACCCAATCGAGCACCGCCTGTTCAGCGAGATTAGCAAGAATTGGGCGGGCTGGCCGCTCGATAGCTACGAAACCATCCTGAACTTCATACGGACCACCAAGACCAAAACGGGGCTCAAGGTTAACGCCCGTCTCGTCAAGAAGCAGTATCCTAAGGGCATCAAAATCTCGGACCCTGCGATGGCGCTACTCAACATCAAAAAATCCTCTTCCCTGCCGAAGTGGAACTACACGTTGCGTCCATCTAAGAATGGGAAATTATTTCTGCCACGGTCCTAAAGGCGACGCCGCGCGATTACGAACTAGCTGACCATCGGAGCTTTGCTGTGGCGCTTCTCTTCCGGGCCCCTTCGATCGGACAAGAAATTGCTGCCTTCGGATTGCTTCAAGTAGCGTTTGATCTCCGCTGCGCGCTCGGCGAGGATGCGGTGGCTCTCGAACTTCTTCTCGTCGTTGTTGACCGCGGCGATGGTGATTGTCATGAGCGGATAGCGCTTGGGCTCGCCGGAGTGGGATTCGAGCGTAATACCTTGGTTCTGGCGGTCTTCCTCGGCGTAGAACTGGGCAATGCTCGCGTCGAAGATCGCCATGATGGCATGGCTGAGCTCGGCTTCTCTGTCCGGAGTCGTCACGAAGACGAAATCGTCGCCTCCGATATGTCCGACGAAATCCTGCTCTCCGCCCATTTTGTTCACGGTTTGCACGATCAACTGAGACGTGTGCAACAGCACGCGATCGCCGGCCGCGTAGCCGTAGCGATCGTTATAGGCCTTGAAGTTGTCCAGATCGCAGTAACACACGGAGAAGGTGACGCCGTTCTCCAGCCGTTCGCGCACGAGTTGCTCGATCACGAGATTGCCCGGGAGCTTCGTGAGCGGATTCACATTCGCTTGCTCTGACGTCCGTCGGATGAGCGTCTCGACCCGGGCCTTGAGCTCCTCGGGATCGATGGTCTTCATCACGTAGTCGTCGGCGCCCTTGGCGAGGCCCTCGATCTTCCGGCGCACCTGGTCTTCCACCGTCAACATAATGATGGGGATGAAGCGCGTAGCGAAATGCTGACGGAGCTCCTGGCAGACGTCCGGTCCCGTCATGTCTCCGAGATGCACATCCATGAGGATCAGATCGGGAAGCTCGCGCTTGGCTTTCTCCACGGCCACCGCACCGCTCGCCGCGGTGATCACTCTGTAGTCCCATTCCAGCAACAGCTCCCCGGTGAGCTGCAGACAATCCACGTCGTCATCAACGATCAAGACTTTATCGGCCATTCAGGATCTCCAATCGAACGCCACTAATTATGCAATGACGATGCCAACGGCCGGACCGCGTGAGGACCGCTAACTGTAACTCGGGAAAAGACTTGATGCAGCGGTGCGAACGCGGGCAGGGCTTTGCGCCCACGTTCGCACCAAAATGAGGATATCCTGAATCTAGTTGAAATCGGTGAGTGACTCCCTTCAAGATCGTCGGTGTCAAAGCTGGCGATCAAAAAGAAAGGAGCCACCCGGTGAGAGCAGATACGAAGAAGAGAAAGAATGCAACACAGATGCTGAGGGCGACGCAGGAGCAAGAGTGGTGGGCGGATCAAGTTGTGCATGTGATGCTGGAGGGCAAGCGAGCGCTGGACGCCGCGATGCTCGATGTCGGACGCCTGGTAGCTGAGACGCTCATGTACATGGAGCGCGAAGAGAGATCTGGGCCAGACTACCATCCTACGTCGTCCGGGCTTCGCAAATGGGCGAGTCAACGTGGGTCGATCTATGTCGGTGACCAGAAGCTCCCTGTCGAGCACCCTCGATTGCGGGGCCCGGAGGGTGAGGTCGGGCTGAGAACCTACGAGCAGCTCAAGAATCGCGGGGGCTTTTCGGAGGAACTCCTGTCGGAGGTGCTTCGGGGAATGTCTGCTCGCAAGTACGAAGAGACGGTGACGGCGGCAGGCAAGGCTTTCGGTGTGACGCCGAGCTCGGTGTCCCGCCATCTGGTCGAGGCGACGGCGAAGCAGCTGAAGCAGTTCCAGGAGCGCAGTCTCGAAGAGTTTCCGCTCTTCGCGATGTACCTAGACACGGTCCACCGCGGCGGTCAGGCGTTCGTGGTCGCGCTCGGCGTGGACCGTGAAGGGAAAAAGCTCCCCCTGGGCTTCTGGGAAGGGGCGACAGAGAACCACGAGATCTGCGAGGAATTGCTGGAAGAGTTGGAGCGACGGGGGTTAAAGCTCTCCAAACGGATCCTCTGGGTAACCGATGGTGGCGGGGGGATCATCAAGGCGCTCAAAGACCGATACGGTAAGAAGCTCATCCACCAGCGGTGTACTTTGCACAAAGACCGCAACATCCAGCGCCACCTGCCCAAACGCTACCGCAAGCAGGCACACCACCTCTTCGCGACTGCCTTGGAGCAGAACAGCTACAAGGACGCGAAGAAGATGTTGCAGGAGTTCGAGCGCTGGCTTCGCGACATCAACGAGTCGGCGGCAGACTCACTCCTCGAGGCACTCGAGGAGGTGCTGATGCTCCACAAGTTGAAGGTCCCCGCTCTACTGCGCCAGAGCCTGCACTCGACGAATCCTATAGAGAGTATGTTCTCCATGGTTCGTAGTTGCGAGCGCAACATCAAACGCTACCGTAACAGCAAAATGCGCCAGCGATGGCTCGCCGCTGTGCTGCTGCACTGCGAACAACAGTTCAGACGAGTCAAGGGGCACGCATCCATCGACGTAGTGGTTGCGGCCATCGATGCGATCCAACGAGAGGACGAGATGCCTGAGGCCGCGTAAGGTCAGGGGCGTAGAGCTGGAAATGACCACGAGTCGCTTATGATGGTTTCAACTAATTCCTTGACATCCTCACCAAAATGCGTAGGAGTTTTCCTACAACCTGTGGGGTTTTGAAGCGCTCGTGCTACGCCCCGGTGGGAGCGGGCTTGCCGTTCGGGAAGATCTCCTTGAACGCGACCATGAACCGCTCCATCTCGTCGGCGGTACCGACCGAGACCCTCAAGTGCTCTAGCATCGGCGGGAAGGGACGTCCGACGAGAACGGTGCGCTCACGGAACTCCTCGATGACGGGCCGTACCTGTCGGCCGAGATGCACCATGAAGAAGTTGGTCTCCGACGGGATGCAGTCGAAGCCGAGCTTTTCGAGCTCCGCGGTCGTCTTCTTGCGCAGCTCGAGTGTTATGGTCCGAACCTTCTCTTGCTCCGCTGTGTCTTTGATGGCGGTGGCGCCGCCCCATTTTGCGATAGCGCTGATGCTCCCCGTGCCGTTCGGACGCATCTGAGCGATGAGGTTCTTGGGCGCGATGGCATATCCGAGTCGGATGGCGGCCATGCCCGAGATCTTCGAGAACGTTCGAGCAACGATGACCTGGCGTCCTTCGAGTACGTGAGGAACCGCGGTCGCGTAGCTAGGGTCTTCGACGAAGTGATGGTAGGCCTCGTCCACCAGGACGGGCATGTCCTCTGGGATTCCGTCGAGAAGCGAGTCGATCTCCTTCTTCGTGACGATGACGCCCGTCGGGTTGTTCGGGTTGCACATATATACGAAGCCGACGTCACGATAGTTCTTCTTCGTGCCATCGATAATCGCGGGGATGTCCTGCCGGTAGTCCGGGAGAAGCGGCAGTTTGATCGCATCGGCCTTGATGCCGCTCGCCTGCCGGTACACCGAGCCGTAAGAGGGCTCGACGCCCACAACCTTCTTGCGAACCCGCAGGAACGTGCTGCCGACGATATTCAGAATCTCGCCCGAGCCGGCGCCGAGCAGAACGTTCTCCGACTCGACACCGTGATGCTCTGCGATCGCCTGGAGGATATTGCCGTCGGGGTAGCCGTATCGGTTGGCGTATTTGAAGGCGTGGTTCATCGCCTCCATCACTGCATCCGACGGTCCGTAGGGATTCTCGTTGCTCGAGAGCTTGGCGAAAGCGTTGTACTCCGCCTCGGTGGGGCGCGGGCGCCGGCGCCTTGTCTGCGCCCAGAGCGCGCTTTTCGGACCGAGGCCGAGATAGCCGATAGCCGCAGCCAAGCTGCCTACGAAACCGCGACGGGAAAGCGTTCTATTCGTATCCATGATTCGTGACTCCTCCATGCATTTCGTGACTACACGACGCTTCCACGCCCCTGGTCGGCGAGCTGATGGAGAAGCATTCTAGTCCCTCGGAGGTGAGAAGTCACACGTGGAAGGGCTGCTACCACCTCGAGCTCGGGAGGAAGGTAGCCGGTAGCCGATAGCAACCAGCTCTATACGGATCCCCCAAACGACCTCTCGAAGAGCGCTGTAATCGCCTGACGTCCTGACTCGGAGAGCTCCCGCGTCCCCGTTCCGGTGAAGCGAGTCTTTTGGATCGTCGGGGCGTCGACTTTCTCCCAGGTCGTAACACTCTCAGTCCACCGGTACCAGCTGTTCTTGGTCTGGTCGAAGACGTGAAGCCGCTTGTGGAAGTGGCGCGCAAGCTCGGCGCCCCAGCCGGTGCCGCCTTTGACGGTTTGATCCTCGACGATCTCACCGACGACGAAGACTTCGCCCGCCGTCGCGACCTGATGCCAGATGGTTTTCAGCAAGCGCTGGAACAGCTCGGTCTTTGGGAACGAACGATGAAGCTGCGCCTTGATGTAGGTTTCGCTGACGCTTCCCCGCTCGAGCTCGTCTTCGCTGAGCTCGACGATACCGCGTGTGCGCGCCGTGGCCCGGCCCGGATAGGAGTAATGAATCTCGTTCATTCCCCATCTCTCCGCGGCCTCTCCGAACGCCGCCTCGCTTCCTTTGGCGCCTCCCGAGAGTAACGTGTACGAGGATGACGGGAGCTTGCCGAGAGCGCTCGACGCATCATCGCCAGCGATCCGCATCGTGTCCGTGTCGAGATGGAGGTGCGTGTCTTCGAGCTCTGTGCAGTCGTGGTCCTTGAGCAAGCGCACCGAAGCGTGGGTGCCTTCGGGCTCTAGAAAGATGGCGACGTCGATCACGTCCGCGTAAGCGTCGCAAGGCGGCAAGATGCTCGTCGGCTTTTCAGGCGTGCCCTCGCGGTGAGTTTGGGCGGTCATCCAAAGCTCGGCATCGAGCCTCTTTGCCGCGAGCTTGAAAGCTCCGAGCTCGGCCGCGCGCTCGACGACCGTGCCGCATTCCCAATCGAAGCCGTCGATCAAGATGGCCTTGGGCGCGAAGCCGGCTTTGTCCGCGTAGAGGGAGAGCACGTCGTCGAGGCGCTCATGCGAGAACCCGTTATTGGCATAGGCCTGGATGATGCGGTTTGCGTTCACGAGCTGGCGCACTTGAGCGAGATTCTCGAACTCGGTGAGCTTTGCCAAGTCGTCGAACAGAGCGTCGTACCACGACTGTACATGATCGAGGTCTTGTCCGAGTGCTACATGGAGGACGGGACGCTCGCGCATCGCGTCATCGAGTCCAATTTGGACGAGGAACGCAGTCTTGCCGACACCGGCGCGTGCCATCACGACGCCGAGCTTCCCCGCGCCCAAACCACCTTTGGTCGAGCTCTCCAGAATCCGGAGAGGGCTCTTTTCGTTGACTTGCTTTCGAAACATTGTTGCGGTCTCCTTTGTGCTTAGTGCTCGCTCTCTCTTCGCTCGCTCAGCGTGCTTCGGCGCGACAAGCGCGCCGGGCTCGCTCCGCTCGCGCAGGCGACCGTATTTTCATCCGCCTGCTAGCGTGCCATCGCTTTTTCTTTTTCTTGCTTTGCCACCAGCTCTTCTTCGATGGCCCCGGGAACCGGCAAATAGCGTGAGAACTCCATGGTGAAATCGGCTTTGCCTTGCGTTGCGGAACGGAGCGTCGTGGCGTAGCCGAACATCTCGGCCAGCGGAACCTCGGATTCCGTGATGGTGGTGCCCCCATTCTCCTGCTGCCCGATGATCGCGCCGCGGCGCTGCATGAGCGTCGTCAAGACACCGCTCGCATGATCGGTGGGGGCTTCGACGACGACCCGCATGATGGGCTCGAGCACTTTTGGCTGGCTCCGGTCATAGGCTTCGCGCCACGCCCCGCGCGCCGCTTGCTGGAACGCGACGTCGGACGAGTCTACCGTGTGGTGGGCGCCATCGTTGATCACGACACGCGCGTTGACAACCGGTGCTCCGATCTTTCGGCCTTTCTCGAGCATCGACTTGAAGCCTTTCTCCACCGCCGAGATGAACTGGCGCGGGATGACGCCGCCTTTGATATGGGAATTATATATTTGACGCCACCAGCCTACTAGAGACGTTCCTTCTTGAGGTACAGCCTACAGACCGAGGAAGGTGCCACGCGAAACTTGGTGCCGTGGTTTCTGAGCCCTGGGCTCCCTGGCTTGGCTTCCCTAGCATCGAAGTCAATCACGATCTCGCCTCGCAGAATCTCATTCACGAAGTCGGCCAGGTGAAAGGTCTCGTAGGCGTCGGCCTGACGGAAGCGCACCTTTTGTCCGTCCTTCTCCCCCTTGACCATGATGAGCCGTCGTAGTTTGGATCCCGCTACCGCCATCAACTCCTCATGGGACCAATACGGGATGAGCCCATTGCCTCGAATCGGTCGGACAACGATCTGGCCTCCACTGTCTTCCACTCGGAAGCGATCGCTCTTGCCCTTGATCGTGTGCCGGAAACTCATTCTCCCCTTTGCGTCTTTCCAGCCGTGCTTGCGAACCATGTAGCGGAGGATGGTTGGTGGGCCAGTTGGCTCCTTGTGAAATAGCGTCAAGAGATTGGTTCTCCGTGTGAACCACTTCAACTCCCAGCCTACAGAGTCGGGAATATCCACAGAGCCCGTTGTGACGCCTAGCAAGCTCTCCAGGAACATCCCAGGGGCACCAGTTCCTCCGAACTTCTCCGGCAGGTCATACCAGCCAGCGGAGATAACCCCACGTAACCGCTCAAATAGTTCGCGCTTTGTGCGCGGCGGGGAAGTCACTGCACAATCCGACGAACGGCGGAGAGCCGTTCTCTGGCCAGCTTGCAGTATTCCTCGGAGATATCGAACCCGATCCACTTCCGTTTCTCTGCCTCGGCCGCAATCGCCGTAGATCCGGAGCCCATGAACGGGTCAAGAACGATCTTGCCTTTCGTCGATGCGATACAGCGTTGGGCCAATTCAATGGGGAAGGGTGCTGGGTGTGGGTTGTTGTTCTCTTGTGGAATGCTCCAGATGTCTCCGGCGGCGTTCGCCTTTGGCACCAGCTTAAAATCTGGTTTGGCGATTAGGTAGATAACCTCGTAGGTAGGCAGGAAATAGCCTGGATTGAAATTGATACCTCCCTTGCGTTGCCAAATGACGATCTGCCGGACGGGGAAGCCTTCCATGATATCAGCCCTGTCTTGGAGTAGCCCGCCCTGGATGCGCCACTTGTGGTTGTAGAAAATGGCTCCATCTTTGCGCAGCACGCGCATCATCGCCTTCAAGCACTTCTTCTGCCACTCGACATAATCATCATGCGGCATGGCGTCACCGTTGGAAGCGTAGCCCTTGATCAACGCGGCTTTTGGCCACTTCCCACCGCTTCCGTTTTTGAGACCGTTCCCCGTGCTGTTCTTGATGTTGTAGGGCGGACTGGTGACGATCGCATCTACCGATAACGCGGGCAGTTTGGCCATGAGTTTGAGGCAATCGCCAGGATGCACCTTGTCGAGCCACGGCTCCATCAAGTGCGGAGCAGTGCGCGTGACGGCCTCAGTTATGAGCTGGCTAAAGGTTGTCATCGAATCAGATCCGAATAGGTCAGACGAAGGCCGGACGATGCGCCTAGCAAGGTGTCTACTCTTTCGCCGCCCTTGATCTTCCCAAGGTTGAATCGCGCCGAGAATTCGGCGAGATAACGGTGCAGGTGTTTCCAAGTGAAGTGGTGAAAGGTGCCGATGTAGCCGCGTTTCAGTAGCGCCCAGAAGGATTCTATCCCGTTAGTATGCGCTTGCCCGCGCACGTACTCGCCCACAGAGTGGCGGACGCTCTCATGGGAGTAGAGGCGATCTAGACCGAGATAAGCGCTGTGATCGTCCGTGTAGAGAACGGAACCAGCCGCGACATTGGATTGGACAAAACCATGAAGCACCATCTGGCTCGTGTTGGGGATGGCTTTTACCTTCACCTTCCCCGCGCGCGAGCGGGCACCGGCAACTGGCTGTTTACCTACGGGGCCGCGACCCTTGATCTTCTGGCGACGCTTATCGGCGTGCATGTTCCGCGCCTTGCCGCCAATGAACGTCTCATCGACTTCGACGATCCCATCAAACGGTCCTCCGTACGAGTCCATTTGATCTAGGACTTCTCGGAGCCGACCCAGCATAAACCACGCCGTCTTTTGCGTTACGCCTATCTCTCGGGCCAATTGAGTAGACGGGATACCCTTTCTGTTGGAAGTGATCAACCATGCCGCGACAAACCATTTACGGAGCGGGAGACGGCTTTCCTCGAAGATCGTCCCCTTTCGGACTGAGAACTCCTGGCGACAATCGGCGCACTTGTAACCGCCTCGACGGACGTTGTAGAACTTGCGCGTGGAAACGCACCAAGGGCAAACGATACCTTTGGGCCAGCGCTGGCGCTCCAAGTGCTCGATGCAGCTTTTCTCGGTTGAGAAGGCTTCGCGTAGTGCGTATAGGCTGTCGTAGGTAAGTTCCATGCCCTATCTCCTACCACCACTATAGCCTGTTTAGCTGGTGGCGTCAAATATATAATTCCCTTTGATATTGTCGACGAACTCGAAGTCACTATCGGTGTTCGGCTCCAGATAGCCGGCCACGCGACCATATTGGCCCGAACCACCGGTTTGCTTCTTGTGGACGTAGTCGAAAAAGACTTGTTTGCCGAGGGTCTCCCGATACGCGACCTGAGGCGGCGACACTTCGACTTCGACATTGTATTCGCGCTTCATCCGCTCGATATAGACCTCGAGCTGAAGCTCGCCCATGCCGTGGATGACGGTCTCTCCCGATTCGGGATCCGCGCCCGCTTTGAAGCTCGGGTCTCTTTCGTAAACCGCTGCAGAGCCTTCGTCATGTTGACTTGCGATTTGTTGTCGACGGGCTTGACGGACAGCGAGATCACCGGCTCAGGAACGTGGATCGACGTCATCGCTAATTTGCGCTTGCCGTCGGTGAAGGTATCGCCGGAGCTGCAATCGAGACCGAAGATCGCGGCTATATCGCCGGGGCCGGCGTCTTCGATCTCCTCCATCTCGTCAGCGTGCATTCTAACGAGCCGGCCGACTTTTGTCTGCTTCCCCGTGCGCGTATTCGTGACGAACAAGTCACGGTCGAGATACCCTTGATAGACGCGCACATAAGTGAGCTGTCCGTAGGCGGCCGTCTTCGAGCTTGAAAGCGAGCGCGACGATTCCTTTGTCCGGACTCGGATCGAGCGGGATTCTAGCTTCGTCCTTGCTCGTGAAGTCGATGGCCTCGTTCTTGATGTCGGGAGGGCTCGGGAGGTATTGGACCACGGCGTCCAGAAGAGGCTGGACGCCTTTGTTCTTGTAGGCCGAGCCGACGAGCACCGGGGTCATTTGGAGTGCGAGGGTCCCTTCGCGCACGGCCCGATAGATCTGCTCTTCGGTGACTTGCTCTTCGAGGATCGCTTCCATGAGCTCATCGGAGAACATCGACACCGCATCGAGCATCTCTTCGCGAAACGCCGAGGCTTTCTCCTCGAGCTCGGTGGGGATCGCTTTCTCGACGACCCTCTCCCCGTTCTCGCCCTCGAAGAAGAGAGCTTTCATGCGGATGAGGTCCACGACGCCTTTGAAAGCGTCCTCGAGGCCGATGGGGATTTGGAGCAGTACAGGGTTGTGGCCGAGCTTCTCGCGGAGTTGATCGCGCACGCGCACCGGGTCCGTGCCCACGCGATCGCACTTGTTGACGAAGGCGATGCGCGGCACGTGGTAGCGGTTCATCTGCCGGTCCACCGTATAGGACTGGCTCTGAACGCCCGCGACCGAGCGCAGGACGAGCACGGCGCCGTCGAGGACGGCGAGGCTCCGCTCCACCTCGATCGTGAAATCGACGTGCCCTGGAGTGTCGATGATGTTCACGTGATGGCCGAGCCAGCTGCAATGGGTCGCGGCGCTCGCGATGGTGATGCCGCGCTCGCGCTCGCGCTCCATCGAGTCCATCTTCGCACCGACGCCGTCTTTGCCTTTGACGTCGTGAATGGCGTGAACGCGGTCCGTGTAAAAGAGAATCCGCTCGGTCAGCGTTGTCTTGCCGCTGTCTATGTGAGCGGAAATCCCGATATTTCGGATGGTGTTCAGATCTTTGATCACCTTCTTACCTCGTTTGAAACGGGTGACAGGCCAGACCTCAACAACACGCACACGCTCGCTCTCGCTCTTGTTAATGTTAATGTGAGGTGTCGTTCGTGCGAAGAATCGGCGACAAACAGACGATCACTTCGCGTTCGAGGGAAGGCCGACTTCTTACTAAGTACCCAGAATAGCGCGCCAAGGCGCTCTGCGCCAGACTTTGTCCGGCGCCCCTTTTGACAAGACGAGCCGCCCGCCCCTAGGATGCTCCAACCGGTGCTGAGACGATTAGTTTTTTGGGGGCTCGCCGTCGCTTGGGGGTCGACGGCTTTTGCGCAGATCGAGCTTCCGACCCCCGCGTCCCATTACGAGGATTACGACCCCGAAAAAGCGGCTCAGACCCTCATGCTGCAGCTCGCCGTGCGGGTCCCAGAAGCCCGCCGCGCGCGGGCCATGGAGCTATTCGAGCGCGCAAAAGCCGGAGACCCGCACGTGCTCACGGTCGCCGAGGCACGGGAGCTGCTGGAATCGGCGGATTGGACCGATTTTCGTCCCGATCTGTTGCGACTCTTGCTGCATGGCTCGAACGTTCTCGGCGTAGTGCCGACCGATTATGCGCACTGGACGCCGCTCGTTCACGACGCGCTCTTGTTGTTCCTCGACCAACTGAGCGAAGAGCGGCTCATCGAACGGGTCGTCGCTCAAGCGAACTTGCCGCGGGATGCGAGCCGCGGCGCGCGAGCGCTCGCGTTCATTGTCAATACGCCGAGCCTCCAGAAACTCGCGCAAATCCTCGCGAGAAACCAGGGCATCGACGCGGATTTCCGCGCCGCGCTCCAGACGGTGGAGAACGGGCTCGAGACCGCGCAGTATGACGCCGTCTTCGCGCAAATCGAGAGCGAGCTGAGTGCTTCGGTGTGGAAACAGTACGAGCTCGAGCTCGACGATACTCTGCTGGGGGGAGGCAAGCGTCGGCGCCGTTGTTGCTGCAACGTTCAAAGATCCCGAAACCGGAGAGACGGAGCGCGCCGCGTGCAAGGTCTTGAAACCCTACGCGGTATCGGCGCTCGCGGAAGATTTGGTGATCATCGATCACGTGCTTCTCTTCCTCGAGGAAAATGCGGAGCTCTACGATCTCGGCGCGACACCGCTCGTCGAGATCTTCTTGGAGATTCGCCAGGCGCTGTCGCGGGAGGTACGGGTCAAGGATGAGCAGCAGAATCTCGCGCGTGCGCACGTCTACTACGCCGACCAGCCGAAAGTCCTCGTCCCCGCGCTCTACCCGTTCTCGACCGAAAACCTCACGTGCATGGAGCTCGTTCGAGGCGTCAAGATCACCGACGCCTATATCGGCGACGGCGAAAAAAGGGCCAAGCTCGCCCGCCGGCTGAGCGACGCCCTGATGTACGACGTCTTGTTCTCGCCCCATGACACCGCGCTCTTTCACGGAGACCCGCACGCGGGCAACGTGTTCCATGTCGAGGAAGGTGGCGAGGACCCGTTTCGCATTGCCCTCATCGATTGGGGACTCGCGGCCGAGTTCAATCGTCGGGAGCGGGAAAAGATGGTGCAGCTGATGCTTGGTCTCTCATTGCGCCATGCGAAGCGCCTCGCGAACAATGTCGACGTTCTCATCGAGTGGGAGCCAGAGGGTCCGGAGGACATCGCCGCGATGAAAGCGCGCATGAAAGAGCTTCTCGCGGAGGAGAGCGCCGAAGGGATGTTCGCGCTTCTCGACAAGCTCATCGCGCGTCTCGCTCGGGAAGGCTACTCCCTGCGCTTCGACGCGACGATGTTCATCAAATCGCAGCTGACGGTCTCCGGGATCCTGGCGGAGCTCGATCCTGAATTCGAACAGGACGAATATGTGATGGGGCGTATGGCGAGCCAGGTCACGAGCGAGCTCGGGAAGCGGCTTTTGCGCACGGTCTATTTTCCGAAGTGGAACTCTCACGACTATCCGAGCATGATGTCCAACGAGGACGTCAAAGACGTCCAGTGTCAGAAGATTGGACGCGGCTTCAAAGCGTTCGGAAAAGCGATCTGGAAGGGCGTCACCTTCCAATGGCTGTTCTAGATTCACCGAGGAGGTCATGATGCGACATCGTTTCTCGCGGCGCGGGTTTCTCTCCGGGCTTGGTCTTGCGTCGCTCTCCGGTGGCCTCGGCCGCCCTGTAGCCGCCTCCGAGGCTGCGGCGACAGATGTCTACGCCGATCTCGGCGTGCGTCCTTTCATCAATGCCGCGGGAACCTATACCGCGCTCAGCGGCTCGCTTCTGCTGCCGGAGGTGCGTGCGGCGATGGACGAAGCGTCGCGCGCTTACGTCTCGCTCGGCGAGCTTCAGGAAGCCGCCGGTGCCCGCATCGCCGAGCTCGCGGGTGCTGAGGCAGCGCTCGTCACGTCGGGCTGCGCGGCTGCTCTGACCCTGGCCACGGCGGCCTGCGTTCTCGGCGAAGACGAAGAGGCCATCCGACGCGCGCCGGATACGGACGGATTGAAAAACGAAGTGATCTTTCTCAAAGAGCATCGCTTCGGCTACGACCATGCCATCCGGAACGTCGGCGTCAAGATCGTCGAAGTCGAGTCCAAGGAGGCTATGCAGAGCGCGATCAACGACCGTACGGCGATGCTGTTCTTTCTCAACTTCGCGAATAACCGCAGCCCCATGACGCGGGAAGAAGTAGCGGCCTTGGGAAAAGAAAAGCGCGTCCCCACTCTGGTCGACGCAGCGGCCGACCTGCCGCCGGTTGGTAATCTCCGCGCTTACAACGATATGGGCTATGACCTCGTCGCTTTCAGCGGGGGAAAGGCGCTCCGAGGTCCTCAATGTTCCGGGATCTTGATGGGAAGAGGCGATCTCATCCGTGCGGCCTATCTCAATGGGCCTCCGCATTCGAACTCGGTCGGGCGCATCGCGAAAGTGGGCAAGGAAGAGATCGTGGGGCTCACGAAAGCCGTGGAGCTCTACACGAAGCGGGACCACGAGGCTGAGTGGGAAGCTTGGGACGACGCGGTGAGCCATATCCTCGAAAACGTTGCGAGAGTGCCCGGCGTTCGCGGCGAGCGCTTCGTTCCCGAGATCGCGAACGCGGTGCCGCACGCGGCGATCCTATGGGATCCGAAGCGCATTACGCTGACGCGACAAGACTTCGTCGACGCTCTCAGAGAAGGGGACCCTCGCATCGAAGTGCGGCCGAGCGATCCGGGAGAGCCTCGGCTCGAGATTGGGGTGTGGATGATGGAGCCCGAGGACCATCTCGTCGTGGCCAAGCGGTGCCGCGAGGTCTTGGAGGAGGCGCGGGCGTGAGGGGCTCGCGTTGACATCGAGCCGCTTTCGACCTATCGTCGCCCTACCCCATGACGGAAAAATCGGATGAGCTCACCTGGCTGAGCACCGTATCTCTACTAGTCCTCGCCGGAGTTGCTCTCGCGGTCGCGCTCATCTATACGCGCGCGGTCATGGTTCCTTTCGTTCTAGCCATATTGTTCTCCTATCTCGTCGGTCCCATCGTGGACTGGATGCAGGTGAAGCCGAAGATGCCGCGCGGCGTGTCCATTCTCTTCGCACTTCTCGTCGTGCTCGGGCTCATTACCCTCATCATCATGCTCATCACAGTCTCGGCGCGCGGGATTGCCGCGAGCGCTCCAATTTATCGCGAGCGCCTCGCGAGCATGGCCCAGAGCATCTTTTCGATCCTCGACCGGTTCGACATCGACCTCGGCCAGTCCGCCATCCTCGACGCTCTGAAAGACCTTCCCGTATTCAGCTTCGTCCGGTCCACGGCTGGAGGCGTCGTGAGCTTCATCACGAACGGATTTCTCGTTTTGGTGTTTACTATTTTCCTGCTCGCCGGCAGGGCACCGGGCGAGGTGCGCGTCGGGATCTATCGCGAGATCGACGACAAGATCCGGCGCTACCTCGTCACGAAAGTCACCACCTCGGCGGCGACCGGAATCTTGGTCGGCATCATTCTCGGCATCCTTGGGCTCGACCTCGCCTTCGTCTTCGGGGTGCTCGCTTTCTTTTTGAACTTCATTCCCAATGTCGGCTCGCTCATCGCGATTTTACTCCCGCTGCCGCTCGCGATCGTGCAGTTCGACAGCTGGGTACATATCGGTCTCATCCTGGCCCTTCCCGGCGCGGTGCAGCTGACGATTGGAAACGTGATCGAGCCCAAGCTCATGGGGGAAGGGCTGCAACTCCATCCGGTCTCGATCCTGCTCGCTCTCGTTTTTTGGGGTTTGATTTGGGGTGTGGTCGGCATGTTGCTTGCCGCGCCGATCACCGCGGTGCTGCGGATTGTGCTCGACCGGTTCGAGACGACGCGTCCTTTTGCCGAAATACTCGCGGGCCGCCTGCCCGGCGCCGAAGCGCCCGCGTGAACCCACGTCGCCGCCCATCGTTTGTACCGGCTTCGTGACTGCTATACCATCGCTTTGGTGCGGGGGATGTAGTGAGCGAAGATATCGAAAGCGTATGCCGGGAGATCCAGCAATTGCTCGACGCCCTTCGACACGACCTCCTCGAGGGCAGCGTCAGGCTCTTTCGCGAGCATTTTGCGGACGACGCTGTCGTTCCAGCCTTTGACGATCCGCGCATCTTCGTCGGCAAAGAAAGCTCCATCGAATATATTCGGGGTCTTTCGCAGCTAACCAAATTTCGAACACTCGACGGCGAGATCGAGCACTTCAAGCTTCATGGCGATGTTGCAATCGTGCTCGAGCGCGGCACGTCGCGCTACGAAGTTCGAGGTCAGATGTATCAGGACACGGGCCGGACAACGTGGGTACTTCTCCGCCAAGATAACCGGTGGCGGGTCACGCATTTTCACCTGGAGTCGATGGCGATTAATCCAATCGTCGCCCCAGAGAAGTGACCGCCTCCTCGATCGTCTGCGTCACCTCTCGATAATCCTGACTCTCACGAAACGAAAGCGCCCCGCCGAAACTAACGCGCACCGGGCCTCGCTTCGGCCAGCGGTCGTCGAACGACAGGATGTCGTAGAGCCCACTCAAGTGGATCGGGATAACGGGGATCTGAAGACGCACCGCTAAGAGTCCGACGCCGGCTTGGAAGGGCTCGATGGATCCGTCCCGCGTCAGCCGGCCTTCGGGATAGATCAAGATGGAGTAGCCCTTATCGGCCAGGGCGCCGGCGAAGCGGAGGCCGTCGCGGGTTCCCGCGCTCGTGCGCGCGAGCGGGAAGACGTTGGCGAGCACGATGGCGAGCCAATATTGGATCGCGGTGGAAAGCCGCTCCGAGGCGCTGCCCGTTTTCTTCAAATAGGCGTCGAAATATTCTTGTTGCACTGCCGGCGCGACACGCCCGCGCCAAGCTAAAGGTAGCGCGGTGAGAATAGCGAGCGTGTCGAGATTGCTTTGATGGTTCGCGGCGAAGATGACCGGACCGCTCAGATTCTCGAGCTCCCCCTCGATTGTAAGGGGAAGATAGTGTCGGAAGAGAGGTCGGATGACGCTTTCGCGAAAAGCCGCACGGGCGAAGCGCAACGGGGCGACGCGTCCGTAGCGCGCCAAGCCGCTGAGCGGCGCCCGGTCGGGCCCGCGCGCGCGTGCCGGCGCGGCGCTCTCGACAAAGCGCTCGAGCTCTCCGAGCGTGGTGACACGGGCCATCTCCTCCTCCGAGAGCTCCCGTCCGGTTTGTTCCTCGAGGCGCGTCAAAAGCTCGATACGGTCGAGCGAGCTCAGGCCAAGCTCTTCGCTCAGTTGGTCGGCGTCGCCCATCTTCTCGCTGGGTCGTCCGCGCTGCTCTGCCAGGAGCGCTCGCACGCCGCGAGTCGGTGGGGCTGACGCCGGCGCTTTCAGACGCGCGAGCACTTCGCTGCGCCGTATCTTGAACGTCGACTGCGTGCGCGGGAAGTCGTCTTCGGGCCAGACGCTCCATGCGCGCACACGCTGGTGTGCTTCGAGCTCGGCATTGGCGTGCTTTATCGCGGCCTCGACCGCGGTGTGACCTTCGGCCATCCGTAGCACCGCGTGAATGACGTCACCCTTGTCGCTCGGCTGGCCGACAACGATAGCTTCCTTGATTTCCGGCTGTGCGTCGAGAACGGCTTCGACGTCAGCCGGGTAGACGTTCATGCCGTCCGCGCCGACGATGACGTCCTTCTTGCGTCCTTTGTAGTAGAGCTCGCCGTCGTCGCCCATCTCGCCGAGGTCTCCCGTGTGGAGCCATGCCTGCTCGGCCCGCCCGCCCGCGCCGAAATATTCGAGCGAGACGTTTTCGCCGCGGACGAGAATCTCTCCGTCCTCGGCGAGCTTTATCTGCTGGCTTCCCACCGCTTTGCCAATCGCTCCACGCTTCGGGTGGAAGGGATGATTCGTCGCGACGAGAGAGCTCGTCTCCGTGAGCCCGTAGCCTTGGACGAGCACGAATCCGAGCCGCCACCACAACGCTTCGTCTTCGGGGGCGAGGTGCGCGCCGCCGGAAAGTATGGCCCAGAACTTCCAACCAAAAGCGGCATGCACGTCGCGGTGGCGCCACCAGCGCGCGAGCCCCCCGAGGACACCGACGCGTTGGCCGCCCGCATCTTCCTCCGGCTCGAGATCGAATCGGCGCTCGAGCTCGCCGCGCAAGCCCGACAGGAACCGGGGCACCGTGGTGAGCACCGAGATCCGCTCGCGCCGGATCGTCTCGATGATTGCCGAGGGATGGATCGCGTGCATGAAGGCCACCGAGCCTCCCATCACAACAGGGACGAAGAGCCCGGTGAACTGTCCGAAGACATGACTCAGCGGCAAGAGGTCGAGAAAGCGGATCGGCTGGAACGGGCGAGCATAGAGGGCGTATTTGCGGATCTCGTTTTGGATGGGCGTGAGATTCGCGACGAGATTCTTGTGGCGATGCACGACGCCTCGGGGCTCTCCCGTCGTTCCCGAGGTATAGATGATTTGCACGATGTCGCTGGTTTTCGCAGCGACCGGCTCCAGGGGCTCCTCCGAATCGAGCCCGCCGACGTCCTGGAGTGAAAGTTGCGAGAGTGCTATCTCGTCATCGTCAGTGTCAGTGTCGACTTCGGCTCCGTGGACGAGAAGCTTTGCTTCGACGTCGCGCTGGACCCGCGTGACGAAAGCCTTCGAGGAGCGAAAATCGAGCGGGACCACCGTGACGCCGCGTGCGAGCGCCGCCCAGAAAACCGCGACCCATTCCGGCCGGTTCTCACCCCAGAGGAGAAGGCGATCGCCTGGCGCGAGACCGCGAGCGTCGAGCTCGCGGGCGGCCCCTCGTATGTGGCGGTAGAGCTCGCGATAGGTCCATTTCCGCGTGCGATAGCTGGTCGCGAGGACGATGGCCTCGCGGTCGCCGAGCGCCTCCATGTCTGGAAGGAGCTCCAGCAGAGAGTTCATGTCGTCATCTTAGGCTCCATCAGAGTGCGCAGCCAGTCCTCTGGCATGCGCACGGCGACGACTTCACCTTTCGCGGTTTGGATTGCGTCCGCCGACAGCGTGACCTCCACGGTGACGACGCGCCCTCGGATTTCTTTCGCGCGTCCCCGAAGCGTGAGCGTGACGCCGAGAGGAGTGGGCTTCAAATAATTGACATGCAGCGAGCCGGTCACGAATCGAAGCGGCGGCTCCGTCCCCATCTCGCGGCCTTCCGCCCTATGCGCCGCGGCCGCGGCGGTCCCGGTGCCGTGACAATCGATGAGGGACGCGATGAGCCCCCCATAGACGTAACCGGGAAGCGCTATATGGTGCGGCTCGGGATCGAAACGGCAGATCGATACGTCTCCATCCCAGAAGCTCTCGATCCGGTGCCCGTGCTCGTTGAGCACGCCGCATCCATAGCAATGTTGTGTCTCCTCGGGGTAGAGCTCTTGAAAGCTCTTTGCAGTCATAGGCGTAGGTAGGCTCAGCGAGCCGCGGCGAGAAAGAGCAAAACCCAGCCGACGAGCAAAGCGACGCCGCCGAGAGGCGTCACCGCACCAAGCCAACGGATGCCGCTGATACTGAGAATGTAGAGACTTCCGGAAAAGACAGCGATCCCGAGGGTGAAGGCCCAGCCCGCGGCGTTCGCGAAGCTTTCCGGGTTCTTGTCGGCGACCCAGGCTACCGCCAGCAGCGCGAGCGCGTGATAGACGTGGTAGCGGACGCCCGTCTCGAAGATGGCGAGCATGTCAGGGGAGAGCCGTTGGCGCAACCCGTGCGCGCCGAAGGCGCCGAGCGCTACGGCCAAGAACATGAGTGCGCTTCCTACCCGTATCCAGAACACGGGTGGATTCTATCTCAAGCGGCCAGTGCGGCGAGCGCTTCCGGGTCTTGAATGATGACGCGGCCTTCCGCCACGGTGATGACGCCTCGGCGCCTCAGGCCCGAGAACGTGTGATTCACGATCTCGCGGCTCACGCCGAGTAGGTTTCCGAGCGCGGATTGGCTAAGCTTGATGCGAAGAAGAATGCCGCGGCTGTCAGGCACGCCGTAGTTTTGGCTGAGTTCGAGCAGCAGGTCGGCGAGTCGTTGCGGGGCGTTTTTGTAGACGACGTCCATGAGGCGTTTTTCGAGCTTCTTTTGGCGTCGGCCCATCAGCTGTGCGAGCTTCATCAAGAGCTCGGGGCGGCGCTTCAGCATCGAACGGAACCGCACTTCCGGCACGACGTACAACGTGGACGGCTCGAGGGCTTCCGCCATCGTTTCACGCGGCTCTTCGTCGAGCACGCCGGTCTCTCCAAAAAACGAGCCCGGCTCGACGATTTCCAAGATGAACTCCTTGCCGTTATCGGACAGCCGCGAGATCTTGATGCGTCCAGAGGCGAGAAAGTAGACGGCATCGGAACGGTCGCCCGGGAGATACAAGAGACGACCTTTTTCGGCGATGCGCGTCTGGCTCCGGGATTCGAGCTCTGTGAATTCTTCAAAATCGAGATTCTCGAACAGCGCGAAATCGCGCAGGTTCAACATTCGTCTCAGCTTCATATCTCCTCCGAAGGCCGTTACTCGCCTCTCGTTGAGTAGTTTTGCCGGGAGGACGGCTTTGGTTACAGCTAAGACGCTTTTTTATCGAGCGGTCTGGCCGGGCTTCAACGGTTTTTGCAGCTCGCGCGGCTCATCCGGGTAGAGCTCGGCGACATAGCTCTCGTAGCCGTTGTAAATCGGCGTCGGGAAGGGCTCCCGGTTGTCGAGCCAATGCGAGGTCGCCTGGCTCCAGCGCGGGTGCGGGATATAAGAATTCACGTTCGAGATGAAGCCATATTCGTGCTTCTGGATTTGCCAAAACGTGCGGGGCGCTTTCGACGTGAGCTCGATCGTTACGATGGCTTTCGGGTTCTTGTAGCCGTATTTCCACGGGACGGTGATGCGGATAGGGGCGCCATGCTGCTTGAGCAGAGGCTTCCCGTAGACGCCGGTGACCACCATGGCGAGCTCGTTCATCGCTTCTTCCATCCGGAGCCCCTCCCGATAGGGCCAAGGATAGTAATCCGCTTCGCGAACCCCCGGCATCTGGTTCCGTTTGAGCGCGCTTTCGAAGCTCACATATTTGGCGGAGTCTTTGGGCTCGACTTTGGCCAGGAGCTTCGAAAGAGGAAACCCCGTCCAGGGAACGTTCATCGCCCAGCGCTCGACGCAGCGGAAGTGGTAAATCCGCTCTTCCTGATCGAAAGCGAGAAGGTCGTCGAGGTCGAAGGTCGCGGGCTTCGCGCACTCGCCCTTTACTTCGATCTTCCAAGGCACGACTTCGTAATCCGCCGTATGCCGCCATACCGGGCCGCCGCGTCCAGGTAGAAACTCGTAGAAATTGTTGTGCGACGCCGCGACTTCGCGAGGCGTGAGCGCCTTGCGCTCGATCGCCTCGGGCACTTTGAACGAAGCGTCACGAGGCGCCGGGAAGACATCCGTGTTCTCGTAAGGCGGCGTGAGCAGTTCGGCTTCGCCTGCGCCCGCGAAAAGAGATGGGCCCGTTGCGAGCCCAATTCCGAGGGCTGTCATGAAGCGGCGCCGATCGAAAAAGACGGATTCGGGCGTGACCGTATGAGACGGGATTCTTGGGGTGAAGCGTTTCGACACGGCGGACCTCCAGTACAGGGGATTCTAGCAAGCCTGGAGAGGTTTTACCTCTCCGCCCAGCTCTGGAGGCGCTGGCGCTCCCACCACATGCCGGCGAGAAGGCCAAGAAGCCCCATCACGAGAACCGCGCCAGTGTGCCACGGCACGATATGGCCGGGATGAGACATGCCGCAGTGAAGGCGATAGACACCCTCGGAGATGAACCCGCCGCCTAGACCACCGAGCAGTCCAGCGACTTTGGGCCGAAGCGGCAACCCGCGCGACAGGAGCGCGAGCACGAGGATCACTGGCGGCAAACCGAGAATCGAGATACGCCAGAAGCACATCGCCTCCATTTGCCAGCGCATAGATGGCCCGAAGCCGCTATGCGCGAGCGTCCAGTAAGCGCTTCCAACCTGGAACACGATGGCGACGAGCGGGAGGGCGACCCACCACGCCCAGCTGACGGTCGACTCGGGCGCTCGCTGGATGAGTGCGAGCACGAGCACGGCGTAGGCAGAGCCCACCATCAGGCTCGCCGGGATCCAGAGAGGGGCGGCGCCGATTTCGGCCGCGTCGCCGCGCAGCCCGAAAACCATGAGCACGAGGCTCAACGAGAAAAGCGCTACCGGAAACGCAATCAAAGCACTCGCCCACGCGGGGCGGAGTGGGCGCACGGGCTTCAGATCCCGCGCGACTTCACGGCGGATCCTCTCGAAAGAGCTATCTAGGTTCACGCGCCGCCCCTACGTCGTCGGGAGATGCCAAGATTGTCCGCAACGCTCCGAGCGCGCGATGCGCTCTCAGCTTCGCCGTGCCTGCCCGGATGCCGAGCATGGCGCCGATCTCTCCGAAGGTGAACCCCCAGACGTGGTGCAGCAACACCGCCTCGCGCCGGTCGTCCGAAAGTTCCGCGAGCGCGTTCCACACGTCGCGGTGCGAGCCGAGCTGCTCCATCGCGGGCGGCACGGGCACTTCGGGGAGCTCCTCGAGCGCGCCTGTTTCCACCTTGTACCGGCGTGCCGAAGCGCGTCGATGCATCAGGTACACGTGACGCGCGATAGCGAAGGCCCACGGCCGAACCGGCCGTGGCGGCGCATAGGTATGGCGCGAACGATGGATTTGCAGGAACGTTTCTTGTAGAAGGTCTTGCGTCAGGGAAGCGTTGTAGGTGAACGACGACAGAAAGCCGCGCAGCTTGGGCGCGAGCTTCGCGTAGAGTGCATCGAACGCTTCGAGCTGCCCGGCCTGATAGCGCACCATGAGCTCGCTCAGCTCTGAATCGACGGGTGCGCTCGCGCTCACTACGGGCGTCATTATGACCCAAGCCAATCCTCATCATCACCTATAGATGGTCGGAATAATTGGGGGGTGTCGTCTATGACGGCCTTCACACGTTCTTCATCCGCCGAGCCGCATGAAGAGATTATTGAGGGATTCCGCGAGCGTGGGATGGGCGAAGACACCGTCCCGGATCGAAGTGTAGGGAACATGACCCATCATGGCGACTTGCAAGACCGACATGATCTCGCCGCCGCCAATGCCGAGAATGGCACAGCCGAGAATCTGCTTCGTCTGCGGGTCGACGAGCGCTTTCATGAAGCCGCGGGTCTCGTCCATCTCGAGTGCGCGGGCGACATGGCTCATCGGTATTTTGGCGACTTCGTAGGAGACGGCGAGCTTGCGGGCTTCACGCTCGCTCAGACCCACGCGGCCGAGCTCGGGATCCATGAACACGGCGTAAGGGACGAGCCGTCCCGCCGTGCTCGCATCGCCGTCATGGAGAAGGTTGGCTTCGACGATGCGGTAGTCATCGTAAGAAATGTGGGTGAAGGCGGGGCCTCCGGTCACGTCACCGAGCGCATAGACCCCGTCGACATTCGTTTCGAGCTTGTCGTTCACCGGGATGAAGCCGCGCGCGTCGAGCTCGACCCCCGCCGCTCGAGGGGATAAAGCACCGGTGTTGGGCGTTCTGCCGGCGGCGACGAGAAGCTCTGAAGCTTCGAGGACCCGCGTTCCGTTCTTAGTCTCCACCGTAATCGAAGTGGCGCCTTCGCCGTCGCGCGCCACTCCAGTGACGGTCGCCTCGAGCAAAATTTCGATGCCGTCCTCGCGAAAGATCTCGAATATCGCCTCCGCGACGTCTTCGTCTTCCCGCGGGAGGAGCTGACGGCCGCGCTGCACGATCGTCACCGCGCTTCCGAAGCGGCGAAACATCTGGCCGAACTCGACCCCGATATAGCCGCCACCGAGGATGACGAGGTGCTCCGGAACGGTGTCGAGCTCCATCAGGGTTCCCGACGTGAGAAACCGGATATCCGCGAGGCCATCTATGTCCGGGACCGCGGGCTTCGTACCGGTATTGATAAAGATCCACGGAGCGGTGAGCTCGAGCTCGTCTCCGATCGCGATGCGGCGCGCGTCGGTAAAGCGCGCTTCGCCGAAGATCAGCTCGATGTTCTCTTCTCGCTCGAGACCTTTGCGGCTCCCGCCGCTGAAGAGATCCACGATGGCGCGCTTGCGCTCGCGCACGCGGTCGAGCTCAACGTCTATAGCGCCGGTGCGCACGCCGTAATCACTCGCACGCCGGGCCAAGTGAGCCACCCGCGCGCTCGCGACCATCGTCTTGGTTGGAGTGCAGCCGTAGACGATGCAGGAGCCGCCGACTTTGTCGTCGCGCTCGATGATGGCTGTCTTCTTTCCGGATTTGGCGAGGGATTTGGCGAGCGGCTTGCCAGCCTGGCCTGTTCCGATGATGATGGCGTCGTAGGCTCTTGAATCCGACATGGTGGTGAATTACTTTACCATTCTTGCCAACGAGACGTCGTAAGATGCCCGCAGGATCGAGATGACGATGCGTACCGAAGCCCACCTCGCTACCGTCGAGATTCCGGCCAATTTGCGCATCAACGATCAGATTCAGCGATTTCGAGAAGCGTGCCGCCGCATGGGCTGCCGAAGGCCCTATCACCACTTCGCCTTCGGGCAGTCGCCTTTCTCGCCGCCGCCTTCCGTGGTTGAAGCGTTGCGGGCACATGCCGGCGAGCATGGCTATCTTCCGACCGCAGGGCTTCCCACCCTCCGCGAAACAGTAGCTCGTTACTACGCGCACCATTTTCGAATGACGGTAGCGCCGGAGCAGGTTGTCGTGAGCCCCGGCAGCAAGGAAATGATCGCGATGCTCTTGACCGCTCTCGAGGGCCGCGTCCTCGTGCCCATCCCGTCCTGGGTGAGCTATATGCCTCAAGCGGCCATATCGCGGAAGGAAGTCGTTCCGTTGCGATTGCACGCGTCGGAAGGCTTCAAGCTGACGCCTGAGCGCTTACGCCACGGGATAGAGAAAGCGGCGGGCTCGCCATCGATCCTCATTTTGAACCACCCGCACAATCCGACGGGTGCTGTCTATGATCGCGGCGAGCTCGAAACGCTCGCGGAGGTCTGTCGAACGCATGGCGTTGCGGTGATTTCTGATGAAATCTATGCGCGGACGGCGTTCGACCCCGAAGCTTTCACGAGCATGGGCGAAGTTTATCCCGAAGGTACGATCGTCACGGGGGGCCTCTCGAAAGATCGCGGCGCGGGAGGCTATCGCGTCGGTGTCGGCATTTTCCCGCCGCGTGAGAAGCAGTTGTTGATCGACGTCTTGAAGATCGCCGGCTCGACCTATTCTTCGGTCGCTGCGCCCATCCAACATGCCGCCATCCATGCCTACACGCTCGACGAAGACGTCGAGAGCACTATCCGTGATTGCCGAGCGGTCAACCGCGCGGTCGGGGAAGTGGCGTCCGCGCTCTTCTCTGCTGCCGGCTTCGAAACGCGCGCGCCCCAAGGAGCTTTTTATCTGTTCGTCGATCTTGGCCGCGACCGCGAAGCTTTCACGAAGATTGGTCTGGACACGAGCGCCGCGGTTGCCGAGCACGTGTTGCACGTGGAGCATACGGCCATGCTCCCCGGAAACGCCTTGCTCCTCGATGACGGTGAGCTTGCCTTCCGCTGTAGTTACGTCGACTATGACGGGGACGCCGCTCTTACGGAGTGGCGTCGATGCTCGCCTTCGACGAAATCCGAACGGGAAGACTTCGTGCGCAGGATGTGTCCTTTGATTCCCGAGGGCATCCGTTATCTCGAGCGCTATCTTGCCCAAATACGAGCCGGTGAAAGACCCGAGCACGTGTGAAAAGAGAGAAGACAAGTATGAACCGTGTCGCTGTGGTTGCCGGTATGAGGACCCCGTTCGTCAAGTCGGGAAAAGCGTTCAAGGATCTCGGCCCTTTGCGCCTGGCGCGTGAGTCGGTGCGCGCTCTCCTGAACGAGCAAGGCCTCGACGCGGAAGCTGTCGAGTCACTCGTTTTCGGCGTTGTTGTTCCGGAACGAGGCAAACCGAATCTCGCACGGGAAATCGTCTTCGAGGAAGAGCTTCCGAGCCATATCGAAGCCCAAACGATGTCGTCCTACTGCATCACCGGTCTCCGTACGATCGCGAGCGTGGCCGACGCCATCGCAACCGGCCGGATCGCGTGCGGTATTGCGGGAGGGGTGGACTCTCTATCTTTCTCGGATCCGAGCACGTTCCAAGAGCCGTCGACGGGGCTCAGCATGGGAGAGCACACCGAGCTGACCCGCAAGGCGTGGGACATTTCTCGAGCCCGTCAAGACGAGATCGCTCTCGCGAGCCATCGCCACGTGGTCGCCGCGCGCGACAAGCTCGCTGGGGAAATTTGCCCAGTGTTCGGCATCGACGCCGATTCCGGCCCGCGCGCCGATACTTCGATCGAAGCGCTCGGCGCGCTCCGTCCCGTTTTCGATCCTGAAGGCATGCTCACCGCGGGTAACTCCTCGCCCGTGACGGACGGCGCGTCCGCGGTTCTGCTGATGAGCGAGGAGAGGGCGCGAAGCGACAACCTGGAGCCGCTTGCTTTCATACGCACGATGGCCTTCGCGGCGCTCGATCCATCCGAAGGACTGCTCATGGCGCCCGCCATCACCGTGCCGCGCGCACTGTCCCAGAGCGGATTAAAGCTGTCGGAGATCGACCTGATCGAGATTCACGAAGCGTTCGGCGCTCAAGTTCTCGCGAACGCGGCGGCGTGGGAGAAGGGGTGGAAAGGGGAGCCGACCGGGGCCGTCGATTGGGATCGCGTGAACGTGAACGGAAGCTCGATTGCGATCGGGCATCCGTGGGCCGCGACCGGCGGGCGGATCGTGACGACGCTTGCGAACGAAATGGCACGTCGCGACAAGAACCTGGGACTTGTGAGTATTTGTGCCGCCGGTGCAATGGCCGGCGCCGTCGTCCTCGAGCGGGCCTAGTGAAGTTGGATGATGTCGTTGAGGCTAACGCTTCCGAGTGTTCCGAAAATTTGGCGATCGGGGTCTTTGGATAATTGGCCACGAGAATGTTCCCTTCAGCGGGGGCGAGCGGGCTTCTTATAGATAAAGAGTCGCGAGCGCCGAAAAAGATAGATATAGCGGCGTAAATAGCTCTTTGCCGGGAATTTATGCGGATGAGATGAGTGAAGTGGTTGCAATTGGCGGAGGCGGCACGTACATTTGGTCTTCCGCCGACTCTTGACCGTTGGTTTTGTTGCATCCCCTGTGAGCTTCTGGATCGGTCGTATCGCCCAAGCGCTGTTCGCGCTGTTTGCGGTGTCGATCTTGGCGTTTCTGTTTCTCGAGCTTGCGCCGGGAGACTACTTGGATCGCATGCGGCTCAGCCCGCAAATCTCCCGGGAAACACTCGAGGCGATGCGCGTTCAATACGGACTCGACCGACCTTTCGTGGAGCGCTACTGGACGTGGCTTGGCGCGGTCGTCACGGGCACGTGGGGTTTTTCGTTCGCTTACGGCATCGCAGTCGCACCGCTCGTGTGGGGACGCGCCATGAATACGCTCGTGCTCGGCGCGAGTGCTCTCGCCGTGGCCTGGGCGCTCGCATTGCCCGTCGGCGTTTGGTGGGCTACGCGCCGGAGCACGAACGTGTTTTCCTTGGGGTTTCTGACCTCCGTCATCCTCGGCTTTCCCGAGCTCATCTTGGCGCTAGCCATGCTCGTGCTCGCCGAGAGGTCGGGGGCCTTCCCTGTTGGAGGGATGCGCTCGATCGGCGCCGGCGATCTTTCGACATTGGGACGCGCGCGCGACCTTCTGTGGCATCTCGTGCTTCCGGTTACGACTCTCGCGCTCCCAGCCTTCGCGGTGCTCGTACGCCACGTGAAAGCGGCGGTCGAAGACGTGATGGAAGAGACGTTCGTCTGCAACGCCCGCGCTCTCGGCGTCACTGGACGAAGGCTCGTGCTCCACCACATCTTACGTCCCGCCGCGAATCCTCTCATCTCGATTGCGGGCTTGTCTGTCGCGTCACTTCTCAGCGGTTCCTTCATCGTCGAGGTTGTTATGGGCTGGCCGGGTCTCGGGCCGTTTCTTCTCGAAGCGATCCGCGCGCGCGACGTCCACGTCGTTATCGGCGGCGTGATGTGCTCGGCGGTGCTCGTCGTCGCCGGTGGTCTTCTGACAGACGTCTTTCTCTACCTCAACGATCCCAGAATGGAGTCGGGATGAGGCGCGACACGAAGCTCTCAGCACTCTTGCTGCTCTTGGCGTCGATTCACGGAGTCGCGATCCTCGCAGGGTTCTTCTCGCCCTATTCGTATCGCGAGCAGAATCGCGACGTGCCGCTTGCGGCGCCGACCAAGCTGCGATGGGTCGATGGGAGCGGCGGGTGGCATCTGCGCCCTTTGGTCGAGAGCCCCCTTGCGGGCGGCGCATTGGTGCCGCTTCGCTTCTTCGTTCGGGGTAGCTCTTATTCGGTTTTGGGTCTGTTCGGATCGGACTTACATCTCTACGGCGTCGATGAGCCTCATCGCGTCTTTCTTCTTGGTACCGACGCTCTCGGGCGCGATTATTTTTCGCGGCTCGTCGTCGGCGCACAGGTGTCGCTGACAGCAGGCCTCGTCGCTGCGGCGCTCGCTCTCACCACGGCCTTGAGCCTCGGCGCTCTCGCCGGCTATTTCGGCGGCTTCATCGACTCTGCGATCATGAGACTCGTGGACGTGTTCTTGAGCTTGCCTTGGATTTACATGCTTCTCGCCGCGCGCGCTTTTCTCCCCCTCGACATGGCGCCGGGGACGGCGTTTTTCGTGATCGTCGTGCTTCTCGGCCTTTTGGGATGGCCGGCGCCGACGCGCATCGTGCGCGGCATCGTGATGAGCGCGCGCGCGCGACTACGTCGAAGCCTCCCGGGGCGCCGGCGCCGGGCACCTCCACTTGCTCTAGCGCCACATCCTCCCACAGGCTCAAAGCGCGATAGCGATCCAAGCCACCCTGCTCGTGTCCGCCTACATGCTTGCCGAAGTCACCCTTTCCTACGTGGGCCTCGGCGTCGGCGAGCCCCTGCCGAGTTGGGGAAATATGCTTGCCGACCTGCCGCGGGGGAGCCTTCTCGGCGCCGAACCCTGGACCTTCGCACCGGCCTTCTTGCTTGTCGGCGTGACTTGGCTCTATCATTCGGTCCTATCGTCTCTCGGGGGCCATCATTCGCGCGGGAGTTGGGGGCGCGACGCGAGGTTGACTTGAGCCGTACGGGTTCATCTAACGGGTTTCGCATCATGTACGTGCTAGCGCATTTCATCCTTTTTTCTTGCTTTGCCGTTGTCGGCCACAGCGAGCAGCGCGGTGGCCGGCTCGTCGTGAGCGAAACGTCCGAGCCGAAACATTTCAACCCGGTTACGGCGGTCGATTGGGCGACGAAGACGGTGGTGGGTCTGCTGATGGCGGACCTCTTGCACATCGACCGTGAGGACCAGAAGGTCTATCCGAACCTCGCCTCAGATTGGGACGTCTCCGAGGATGGGCGCAGCTATACGCTGACCCTTCGCGAGGGCGTTCGTTTCTCGGATGGTCACCCCGTCGATGTGGACGACGTGCTGTTCTCCTTGCGGGTCAATCTCGACGAGGCGATCAACTCCCCGCAGCGGGGACTTTTTATCGTTGGTGGGGAGCCGATCCGGGCGCGCAAGCTCGGTGCGCGTCGTATCGCCTTCGAGCTCGCCGGGCCCTATGCCGCGGGCGAAAGGCTGTTCGACTCGTTCTACGTCTTGCCCCGCCATCGACTCGAAGAGTCCTATGAGAGCGGCGAGCTCGCGAGCGCGTGGGGCCTTCTCTCGGATCCGGAGCGCATCGTCGGCCTGGGTCCGTTCCGACTCGAGCAAGTCGTGCCGGGCGAGCGGATCGTCCTTGAGCGCAACCCTTATTACTGGAAAGTCGACGAGGCCGGCGAGGCTCTGCCTCATCTCGATGAAGTGGTCATTCTCATGACGCCTTCGGAAGACGCGGAATTGTTGCGGTTCAAGGCCGGCGAGATTCACATGATCCAAGATCTAGGCTTCCGGGATTTCGACGCGCTCGATGCTGAATCGAGTTTCGCGATGCGCGATCTCGGCCCCGGGCTCGAGCACAACTTTCTGTTCTTCAATCTCAACGATCGCGCAGGCGGGGAAGACGAAGATCTGGACACCCGTCAGAGCTGGTTCCGGAACGACGCGTTTCGGCGCGCTGTGTCGGACGCCATCGATCGCCAGTCCATGGTGCGGCTCGTCTATGGAGGGCGCGCAGCGCCGCTCGCCTCACACGTCACGCCGGGAAACAAACTTTGGATCAACCGGAGTCTCGTCGTCGCGCCATATTCGGAGGCGCTAGCGAAGGAGAGTTTTCGAGACGCGGGCTTTCGATGGAACGAAGCGGAGCGCCTCGTAGACGCTGAGGGGCGCCTCGTGGAATTCTCGATCCTCACGAGTGCCGGGAACCGTCCACGTTCCATGATGGCGAGCTTGATCCAGGAGGATTTGCAGCGGGTCGGGATCGAGGTCACCATCGCGACGCTCGAGTTCAGGGCCTATGTCGATCGAATCTTTCAGGGACGTGATTTCGAGACGGCGCTTCTTGGTTTGGGAGGCTCGGACGCGGATCCGAATCCCGAAATGAGCTTCCTGGGTCGCAGTGGTGGAGCCAAGGCCTTTTCGGCGACATGAGTTTCGTACGATAGAGGCAAGGTGGCGGAGCAGAGTTCTGAAACTGTAAGCGGGGCTTCCGTCCTCCAGCTTTTTGGAGCGCACTTTTCGAAGAGCGGCCTGCGAACGCTTGGCCGGTGCCACAGGGTCGCGGCTTGCCTTGGCATTCTGATCTTCGTCAGAAAAAAGCACTGGTCGCCACGCCTCAAGCATGTGCCATTCAACGTAGTAGGCCAGCATACACAAGAAGATGTGTGCCCGGACTCGGTTTTCGAGACGGTGGCGAATAGGCCGCACCTTGAGGTCCATGGTCTTGAATGAACGAAACGCACGCTCGACTTGGGTGAGCAACTTATAGCTGCGGACGGTATCCTCAGTGTTCATCTGCTGTGCACTGAGACTGGTGCGAATCACATAGATGCCGTCCAGTGCGGCTTCTGCCTCGACCTTCTTTTTGTCGATTTCGAAGGAGAAGGCATCGTCACGAATATCTAGTTTGAAGTGTTTTCCGACTTTGTACTTGTTGAGAACTTTGCCTACCCGCACCCCTATAGTGGCTTTTCCATGGAGCTGACCGTGCTCGATTCGCTGACGCAGTTGCTCCATTCGCCTGGCGATAGTCTTCATATGCTGTTTCCACCGGGCGAGTTGCTTGTCAGCTAACACACTATTGTCTTTAGCAATGTGCGCAGCATCGACAGCCATCGTCGTCTCGTCGACCTTGAAGTCGAAGCCGTCGTCACGGGTCTCGAACTTGTAGTACTTGCCCACCTTGTATTCAGCAAGGAGTTTTTGCACTCGGGCATTGATGTCTTCCCTACCGTGCAAGCGGCCGCGTTCGACCATCCGGCAAATCCTTTTCAGTTCTTTGCTGGTCGCTTCGAGCAATTCCTGACGCTTTAGGGCTCGGCGCTTCGCCAGTTCGTGGTTGCGACAGGCCACGAGACGCTCGTTGGGAAAATCCGAGTGTGTCAACTCAAACAAGTTGCGCTCGTCAAACAGCCCCATCTGCAGCGCCCCTTCGTTGAGGAGTTTGCGAATCGGCGCGGGTCGCAGGGCTGTAATCCAATCAATGCCCTCGAAGTCCTGTAAAGCGTCAACCTGTCTTTGGGTGATCATTCCGCGGTCGCCGACCATCACAAACCGCTTGATGCCGAACTGCTCTTGCACCTTTACTACTTGAGGTAGAAACGTTTTCGGATCGCCGGTGTTGCCCTCGAACACCGATACCGAGACAGGGACGCCCCTTTGGTTGGTCAAAAGGCCGTAGTTGATCTGGAGTTTGTTTTTCTTACCGTCGCGGTTGTATCCGAGGCGGGCCAGGGGGCACTTTTCTCCCTCGAAGTAGCTTGAGCTCAAATCGTACAAACCAAGTCCACCGTTTTCGAGGTGACGCGCCGCCAGTTTTTTCTCAATAACCCTTTGGCGCTCGAACACCCAGTCCATAGCGGCATATAGGTCGTCCTCGTCGGCATCACTCACACCGAGGATTTCGGGCAACGTTGTGCTGTGCCACCACTGGCTCGTTGCCAACCTCGACTGGGCTTCGAGTATGCGGGCGGCCACCATAGCCACCACCAGGTCACGTTGGCGTGAGCGTCGGGATGCGACGAGTTTGTCGAACTCAAGGCGTTTCATCGCGCTCAACACGGCCTCGACGCCACCGTGGAGTCGCGACCCGTCGGGCACAACCTCGAAGACGTCCTCGACCGCGACGAGTTTTTCTCCCTTGAGAACCCGTCGAATGGAGTCGACCTGCTCGCTTGGCAGTTTGGACAGGTTGGCAATTGTGCGCTTGCGCGGTTTCTTGCTTTTGGCGTCGCGAAAGGACTCACGGAGCAAAACGGCGGGTTTGGAGTTGCGGTTGGGCACAATGTCGATGTGCATGGTTACTATATACTCTATTAAAGATTATATTACAAGAGCTATATGCGTTATTACATGGCTCAAAATGCAGGCGGAGTTCGTATCTCTATCGTTGTAACTCCTTGCAACTAAGGGTGCTTCACCGAAGAAAGAGAGGTTTTACCGAGGGGAACTTCAGTTTATCAGTTTGGTCAGCCCTCACATCCTCGTCGGGGCGAAAGCGACGCTGGGGAATTTTCGTCCCGGGATCCTGCCGCCTTATACGCTTTGGAACGCCGAAGAGCTCTTCTGGACGAGATGAGCGCGCGCGAGGCTCGGAATCTGAATCCGAGCGATGCATGGACCGACCTGCGTCTCGTTCGCGCCTGCCTCGATGGGAGCGAGGATGCGTGGAACGCGATTCTCGACAAATACAAGCGGCTCATCTACTCGATCCCGATCAAACACGGCTTCTCGCCCGAGGACGCGTCCGACATTTTCCAATCCGTATGTGTGGAGCTGTTGAAGGAGCTCCCGCGGCTGCGCGAACCACGCGCTCTCGCCGGCTGGCTGATCAAAGTCACGGCCCACAAATGTTTTCATTGGCAGCGCACGGAGTCTCGCTACGTAAAGACGGAGAACCCGCCAGCGCCCGTTTTCGAAGGGCCGGATCTCGACGAGCTTCTCGACGCCGTCGAGCGCGAGCAAATGCTTCGCGACGCTATGGGCTCGCTCACCGCCCGATGCAAGAAACTCGTCTCGATGTTGTTCTTCGACTTTCCGCTCACACCTTATGACGCGGTGGCCAAGAAGTTGGGGCTTGCCCGCGGCTCCATCGGGTTCATCCGCCGCCGCTGTCTCGATCGTCTGAAGAGGAATCTCGAGGAGCGAGGCTACAAGGGACGCCTGCCACGTGACTAGCGATCGGGACCAGTTGCTGATGAGCGAGCTGGGGAAGCTGACGGAAGACGACGCCTTGCAAGCGTTCATCAGACGTCACCCGGAGCTTGTTCGGAGTGACTTCGTCGGGGCGCTCTCGGACACTGTTGTGAAGCAAGTTCGCGTGGACGCCGATGCGGCGCTCGCGCTCGCGCGGGCGAGCTGCGCGATAGCGGACGAGCTCGGGGAGGAGCGAGATCTTGCGCAAGCGGAGAAAGCGATGGGAAACGCTTTCTACGGACTAGGAGAATATCGTGTTGCGGTCGATCGTTACGAGCAATCGGCGGCGCGTTTCGAGGCATGCGGTGAGAACGTGGAGCAGGGAAGGGCCCTCAGCACTTCGATTCAGGCGCGTATTCTCCTCGGCGATTATGACTCCGCCGCCGACGCCGCGGAGCGCGCCCGAACGATCTTCGAGAAGATCGGCGATCGGAAGCGTCTGGCTATCCTCGACAACAATGTCGGGAACATCATGCATCGCCAGGACCGGTTCCACGAAGCGCTCGCGATGTATGAGCGCGCCTATCGAACGCTCGCCGAATTGCAGGATACGAATGGTGTCGCGGCCGCTCTGAGCAACGTGACCCTCTGTTTGATTATGCTGAACGACTTCCCGCGCGCGCTCGAAATCCACCGCGAGGCGCGTGAGGTTTGTGAGGAGCTCGGCATGCCGAGGCTCGTCGCTCGCGCGGACTACAACATCGCTTACCTGTATTACCTCCGCGGGGAATATTCACGTTCGACCGAGATGTTGAACACCGCGCGACAACTGTTCAAACGCAGCAGCGACGATTATCACGTCGCTCTCTGCGACATGGATCAAGCGGAGATTTATATCGACCTGAATCTTCATGCGGAGGCGTCCCGTCTCGCGAGCCGCGCGCGCAAACAATTTGCCAAGCTCGGCACTGGATACGAACAAGCCAAATCGATGGCGCTCGAGGCGATAGCACTCAGCAATCAAGGGAAGATCCTTCGCGGGCTCGATCTTTTCGAGAAGGCGCGGGAAAGCTTCGTGCGGGAGAAGAACCAAGTGTGGCCGTGGATGATCGATCTTTATCGCGCGTTCGTCTATGGCGATGAAGGGCGGTTGATCGAGGCTCGGCAGCTTGCGCGCCGCGTGCTCCCCATCTTCGAGGAAGCGGGACTAGGGGCCAAAGCGATCGTCTGCCGGCTTCTCCTCGCGCGCCTCGCACTGAGAATCGGTGATTGGCGAGCGGCGCGAAAAGACTGCGAGGAGGCTCTCGAGCGTGCGTCGGCCATCGATTCGCCTCTCTATGTCTTCCAGGCGAGGTTCCAGATGGGCGAGATCGAGGAGGCCGCGGGCCACACGGCCGAGGCCATCCAGAGCTTCGAGGCGTCGGCCAAAACACTCGAATCCTTGCGCAGCAGTCTTCAGCGCGAAGAGATGAAGATCGCTTTTCTTCGTAATCGGTTGGGTGTCTACGAGTCGCTCGTCGATCTGTGCCTGAAGAGCGCCCCGGGCACTGAGCCTAGGACTGAGCTTGATCTTGACGCGAAAGAAAAGGCGCTTTACTACATCGAGCAGTCGAAAGCACGAGCGCTCGTAGATCTCATCCTCGGCTCGATCCGCGGCCGGCCACACGCCTCGGGCGAGAGTGAGTTCGCGCGCACGGTCCAGAAGCTCAGAGAAGAGCTCAATTGGTACTATCGCCGTATCGAGCACGAGCAGCTGAGCCGTGAGTCCTTCAATCTCTAGCGTTTGGAGGAGCTCACCAAGACCGCCCGGGCGCGAGAGACCGAGCTTCTCGATGCGCTGCGGGAGCTTCCTGCCGGCGACGGCCGTTTCGGGAGTTTGCGCGATACTGGGGCCGTGTCTCTGGCGCGCATTCAAGAGGCGCTTGGGCCGAATCGCTCTCTCATCGAGTACTACATTGCGCGCGGACGGGTCTACGCTTGCGTGATCACACAAAGCGATCTCGTCATGCGCCCGCTCGGGGACGCCGAGCACGTCAAGAACACGGTACGGCGGCTTCAGTTCCAGATTTCGAAGTTCCAGCTGCCGCGAGACTATCTTGCGACGTTCGAAAGCTCGATCCACGAGGCGACCGTCGTTCACTTGAACGAGCTCTATGAAAGTTTGGTCGGACCCCTCGTGGATGCGCTGCGGGGAAGCGAGCTCGTCATCGTTCCCCACGCTTTCATGCACTACCTACCGTTTCACGCGTTTTATGACGGCCGTCGCTACGTCGTCGACGACTATGCGGTGTCCTACGCTCCGAGTGCGACTGTTTTCGTTCACTGTCACGAGCTTCCGGCCGCGGAGGGGAATCGCTCCTTGATCTTGGGTATTCCGGATCGGACCGCTCCGTTTATTCTGGACGAGGTGCACGCGGTCGCGGATGCGGTTTCCGAGCCCGAGGTTCTGCTCGGCTCGGAGGCCTCGCTCAAGGCGCTGCGGGAGAAGGCGCCTGGTAGCCGGCTCATGCACATCGCCACCCATGGCCGAAAGGACAACCCGATGTTCTCGGCGATCCGGCTCGGCGACTCCTACTTGAGCCTCTACGATCTCTACGAGCTGTCATTGCCCGTGGACCTCGTGACGGTGAGCGCTTGCGCGACAGGCTTGAGTGTCGTGGTGGAAGGTGACGAGATTCTCGGACTCGTTCGCGGCTTGCTCTTTGCGGGGGCGCGGTCTTTGGTCGCGACGCTTTGGAACGTGCAGGACCGGGCGACGGCCGACTTGATGGGCTCGTTCTATTCGCATTTGCGAACGGAGAAAAATCGCGCCGTGGCACTTCGCTATGCTATGCTCCAGCAGCGAGAAAGGTCTTCCCAGCCTTTCTTTTGGGCTTCCCGCGTGTTGGTGGGCAAGGTGGAGCAGGGGTGAAAGCTAAGTCCTTGTTGGGTAGGTGTTTATGGGTCCCTCTGTATCTTTCGCTGGTTCGGTGACTCTTTATTGCAAAGCGGCAATACTGGGTTGCACGGTACAGGAATCTTGGAGGGTTCAGGCATGAGTCACTACCCCGATGAGGTGTGGGCGGATTGGGTGCGCGGGACCACGACCGCTGAGCTAGCAGATGAGATCCGGGCTCATCTGAGCTCCGGCTGCGACCCATGCGAGGATGGGGTCGCCATGTGGGCGTCCGTTTTGGAGCTCGTGAACCAGGAAGCTTCGTTCGAGCCGCCCGTGGAAGTACTGAAAATCGCGAGTGCGCTCTTCGCGCAACTTCGACCCCAGGAACGAAAGTTCGGGCCGATTCGAGTCGCGGAGCTCTTGTTCGACAGCTTTAGAAATCCCCTGCCCGCCGGCGTTCGGAGTCTCGAGCGCGCCGCGCGGCATCTCAGCTACAAGGTGGCGGACTTCTTCGTCGACGTCCGCATCGAAGAGCAACCCAGCGGAGGCCAGGCTTCAGTGGTTGGACAGCTCCTCCATCATCCGGATGCCTCGGCGTTCTCGCTCGAGGGGCTTCCGGTTGTTTTGACGAGCGGCCGCGCGACACTTGCCGAAACGACAACGAATCAATTTGGTGAGTTCATGTTCGAGATGGATTCGGAGCGAGAGAACCATCTAGCTATTGCGATGGGAGACGAGTTCGCCTTGGTAGTGCCGCTCGGGAGGCGGCGAGGTCACGCTTGAAGAGGTGGCAGGAGGAAAGACATCTGGAAGGGAGATTTAGCCCAAGTTTCTTTTGAGGGGACCACGGGGGTTAATCCGACATCATGCAACGCGTTCTAATTCGGTCTATTTGTTTATTACTCTCCGTATTCCTGTCCGCGTTCCCGGCGGCCTCTGAAGAATACTTTCTTGTCCGGGTCGACGACGAGCGCAAGAGCGACGAGACCGAAGTACAGCTCCTCGAGCGTTTGGGCTTTATCTATATGCGGTCCGTCGATTCCGGCCGCCGTGAGGTACACCTCGTCTCGGCGCCGTACGAGCTCTCGAAATCCTTTATCAGAGAGTTGAAAAGGTCCGAGCGCCGGCTTCGCAACATCGAGCTCGTCGAAGATCTATATCTCACCGATATGGTCGAGAATGAGGCGCGCGCAAGTGCTTTTAAGGGTGCGCTCGACTACGCGGAAGCGATCGCTTCACAAGGCAGCAAAAAGGAGAACTTCCACGGCGCGAAGGTGCTCAGAGGCTATGCCAAGCAACGCCTCGTGGACATCCTGGATTTCGATTCGGTCCATCGTCACTACGGAACCGGTGACGGCGTTATCGCGGTCATCGATACGGGCGTCGACCCCTTTCACCCCGGCCTCGTGGGCAGTCTCGTCCCAGGCTACGATTTCATTTTCGACGAGCCTGGCTACGCGTCGGAGTGGAGAGAGCTCGATCCCGAGCTGTCCCAACAGCTCATGGAGTCCGGATCAGGAAGCGTCGATCAATCCTCGGTGGCTATCCTCAGCCAATCTTCCGTCGCGATTCTGAACCAATCCTCGGTTGCCATCCTGAGCCAATCCTCGGTCGCCATCTTGAGTCAGCCCGAATATCAATCATTCGGCCACGGCACGATGGTGGCGGGCGCGATTCGCCTCGCGGCTCCCACCGCGAAAATCATGCCGCTCAAGGCCTTTGGCCCAGATGGCACAGCGAGCACGGCGGATATCGTCGACGCGATTTACTTTGCTGTCGCGAACGGGGCCGACGTGATCAACATGAGCTTTAGCTTAAGGACTTTCTCCGAAGAGACCATGCGGGCGATCAATCATGCGACGCGCCAAGGTGTCATCTGCATCTCGGCGGCGGGCAATCTCGGTACGGAAACGCTCGTCTATCCTGCCGCCCTGGCCAACGTGACCGGCGTTGCCGCTGTTACGGAGGATCAAGAGCTGAGCTCCGTCTCGAATTACGGTGAAGATCTGGTCAGCCTGGCAACGTTTGGTGAAGCGTTGGTGACGACCTATCCCGGCGGTCTCTATGCTAGCGTCTTCGGAACGTCTTTTAGCACGGACATCGTCTCCGGAGCCGTCGCCATTTTCCGCGAAATCGATGAGAACTTGGACCAACACGGGGCAGAGACGGCCTTGGCCATGAAACGGCCTCGATCCGGCGATCTCGGCCACGGCGTGCTCGAGCTCGAAGCCGCGCTGAAGATGTTCAAGAAGAAAAAGCGTTAGCGGCTTTCAAAAAGCGTAACGCGAGCCGAAGCCGCAACCAGCGAAGACCAATCTCCGTCTTCATCCCACTTCCCCGTTTTTATCCCCACCTCTCCCTGCTTTTAACACCGCTCAAAGCCAAGGAGAGGTGGGGATAGAAGGAGAGGTGGGGACAAGAAAGCGGGTTAGGGATCCTCGGGCGGGGGGCCAATCACGACCGGGACCACTTGATAGTCGACGGCATTTGCGTTCACCGCGGTGGCGATGGAGATCTGGTGCCTTCCGCTCAGGCCGTTGGTCGGTGTTACTGTCATGAGCCCGGTCTCGAACTCGACGACATATTGAAGGTTCTCGTTGGCGACCACCGGAACTTGTAGCCCGTTCGCCGTCATGCTGGTCTGGTCTAGAAACAGCGCGGGATCTCCCTCGGCGTCGCGGGCTATGAGCTGATAGGTTACGGCAGTATTCACCGGTGTTTCGATGTCTTCAACGTCTGCGAGAAAAGGCGCACTGTTGACGAGATCCGGCGTCACATTCACACGGAAAGTCTGCTGCGTCTCGGCGCCGGATGCGTTTCGAACCGTGACGGTGATGTCAACGGCCCCAGTGGCTCCTTCGGGAGCTTTCAGCATGAGCACGGCGTTTTGCGTATCGGTGAAGGATTCGACGGACTCCATCACGACATCCGTAATCGGGCGGTCGTCTGGACCGGTCGCTACATTGCTAATCCGCTCACGGACGGCCTCTCCCTCCACGAGGATTCCGAAAATGGAATGGTTGAAGTCGAGGTGACGCCGGGGCCCTTCAGTGATGAAGAACTGCGAATTGTTGGTATCGTCGCCCGATTTGGCCATCGAGAGCAGACCGGTCCGATTGTGCTGCAAGTCGACGTGGAATTTGTCGTCGAACCTCCCAAGGGTGGAGCCGCCCGTTCCGGTTCCGGTCGGGTCTCCGCCTTGCAGGACGAAATCGTTGATGATGCGATGGAAAATAACCCCGTCGTAGAAACCGCTAGTCGCGAGCGCTGCGATGCGATTCGTTGCGCGGCGAGCGCGCCCGTCGAAAAGCTCGAAGACCATCACGCCGAAATTGGTGACGTGAATGCGCAGACTGCGATTGCCGGTCAGCACGGTCGGCGTGACGAGCGGATCGCTCGAGACCGCGGTAAAGCTCAAGGCTTGACCGCTCGGACTCCGTCCGTCGAGAGGGATGTGGATTGGGGAGCCGCCGAGAAGCGCTGTTTGCGGGATGGTTTGAAACGTAGGCTGCGCGCCGAGCGTGGAAGCGAAGGTCATCGCACCCAACAGAAGACGAGTCGTCTTGGAAGCTCTGTGCATGGTGCAGTCCTCGAAGGCACGCCAGCCTAGCACAACGGGCGCTCGATCGGGAATCGGGAGTAAACTAGCCTCGCTGTGACCGAAGCACGACCGAATCCGCAATCCATCGATCTCGGTCCCTACGATGCGGCCCTGCGGCTCCAGCTCGAAGACTGGCGGGCGACGAACAAAGTGTCCAGGCTCTGGGAGCGGGATGCGACCCTTTGGACGGGAGGCAATGAAGGGCGCTGGCTTGGCTGGATCGATGTCATCGATCGCCAGCTTGCCGCAGGGGCGACTTTGGCGGCGCTGCAACAGGACATTGTGGAGGCTGGTTTTCGTCATGCGGTCGTGCTCGGTATGGGAGGCTCGAGCCTTTGTCCCGAAGTTCTGAGCCGGACTTTTCCAACCCGGCCAGGATTTCCCGAGCTCCACATCTTGGACTCGACGGTGCCGGCACAGATTCTGAGTCTCGAGCGTCGGCTCGCTCTCGACGAAACGCTCTTCATCGTCGCCTCGAAGTCGGGGTCGACGTCGGAGCCTAACGCTTTCGAGAGATATTTCTTTGCGAGATCGGGGCAGGGCAAACGCTTCATCGCCGTGACCGATCCAGGCTCGGCGCTCGAAGAGCTCGCGCGCGCACAGGACTATCGCGCCATCTTTCCGGGAGAGCCCGAGATCGGCGGGCGATTCTCGGCGCTCTCGAACTTTGGGATGGTGCCTGCGGCGGTGATGGGGCTCGATCCGATAGCCTTCTTGACGCGAGCGCGGACGATGGTCGAAGCTTGTGGGCCCGGCGTCGCGCCGGAAAAGAACCCTGCGGTCGCGCTCGGGATCGCTCTCGGTGTAGCCGCGCTCGAAGGGCGCGACAAAGTTACCATCGTGACGTCAGAGGCTTTTTGTTCCTTTGGGGCTTGGCTCGAGCAGCTCATCGCGGAGTCGACCGGCAAGCACGGGAAGGGCGTTCTCCCGGTCGCTCTCGAAACGCTCGGGGCTCCGCCGGTCTATGGGGACGATCGAATCTTCGTGCATCTGGCATTGTCCTCCGATCCGTCGAAGCTTCCCGCGGGTTACCCTTCCGTCAAGATAGTGCTCGACTCCGCCGATGACTTGGGCCAGGAATTCTTTCGCTGGGAGCTCGCGACCGCCGTGCTCGGTGCTGTGCTCGAGCTCGATGCTTTCGATCAGCCCGACGTCGAAGCGGCCAAAGTCAAGACACGCGTGTTGTCGGACCGGTACCAGGAGACCGGTGAACTGCCCGCCGAGAACGGCGCTTTCCCTTCGGCGGAGGAGCTCCGCGCCTTGCTCGACCAGCTCGAGCGCGGCGACTATTTTGCGATCCAGGCCTATGTCGAGAGGAGTCCGGAGAACGATGCCGTTCTTCAGTCCATCCGGATGCGCGTGCGAGACACGCGTCGCGTCGCAACGACCCTGGGATACGGCCCGCGGTTCTTGCATTCGACGGGACAGTTCCATAAAGGCGGTCCCAATCGGGGCGTGTTTCTCCAGATCACTGCGGACGATGCGCAGGATATCGAGATTCCAGGCAGGCGATACACGTTTGGCCACTTGAAGCGATTTCAGGCCCAGGGTGATCTCGAAGTGCTTCGCGAGCGCGGTCGACGCGTGCTCAGGGCTCATCTTGGCCGTGACGTCACCTCCGATTTGGAGCGTTTGGCTGAACGCCTTTCCTGAAGCCTCATTTACTTGACCGCCGCCGCCCCGCGTGTGTAGACTATATCGGACCCTGCGGGTCCTATATTGTATGTCCCTATTCTGGTGACATTTAGTGCTTTGACAACCAGTTCTCTGAGTATTATTATATGTCCGACCAGATTAGTCCTAATTAAGGACATTGAAACCATGCTCAAGCTTTCCAAGAGAGTCGACTATGCCCTGATCGCGCTGATGCATCTCGCGCAACAGGACGAAGGTGCGTCTTCGGCCCGCGAGGTGGCGACCATATACGGCATGCCGCAAGACCTCCTCGCCAAGGTGCTTCAGAAGCTGACACGTTCCGGGCTCGTTGTGTCCCGCCAGGGAGTGAAGGGCGGCTACAGCTTGGCTCGGCCCCCCGAGGCGATCACGGTCGCGCGCGTGATCGAGGTCGTCGAAGGGCAGCCGTCTTTGACCCAATGCCTCACCGATCTGGGGGCATGCGAGCAGTTCGATACTTGCAACATCAAGAGCCCGCTGCAACGGCTCAACGACGAAGTGCTGTTGATGTTGTCCCGCACGACCATCGCCAGAATGTGCGATGAAGACCATGCCTCTTTTGCCGGGGAACGAACAAACGTCGCCGCCGCGGACGACGTCCAGCTCCCTGTGATCCAGGACTAGAACTCAGAGGGAACGACCAGGATGAGCACCACAACCGACAAGCTCAAAGAATTCGTCGACAAGGACTATGCCTACGGCTTCGTCACTGAGATCGAGCAGGACACTATCCCGAAAGGGCTCGACGAGAAGACCGTCCGCATCATTTCGGAGAAGAAAGAAGAGCCCGAATGGCTCCTCGAGTGGCGCCTGAAAGCTTTCCGGCATTGGCTCACAATGACGGAGCCGACATGGCCGAACGTCCACTATCCGCCGATCGACTACCAAGACGTGCGCTACTATTCCGCGCCGAAGCAGGATAAGGACAAACCGAAGAGCCTCGATGAAGTCGACCCGGAGCTCCTGCGAACTTACGAAAAACTCGGTATCTCCCTCGAAGAGCAGGGGCGTCTCGCGGGGGTCGCGGTCGATGCTGTTTTCGACTCTGTTTCCGTGGCCACGACCTTCAAGGACAAGCTGTCCGAGCTCGGCATCATTTTTTGTAGCTTCTCCGAAGCGGTCAAAGAACATCCGGATCTCGTGCGGAAATATCTGGGCACCGTCGTTCCCTATAGCGACAACTTCTTCGCCACGTTGAACTCGGCGGTCTTCAGTGACGGGTCTTTCGTCTACATACCGAAAGGCGTTCGCTGTCCGATGGAGCTTTCGACTTATTTCCGGATCAACGCGGCCGAGACGGGGCAGTTCGAGCGGACCCTCATCATCGCCGACGAGGGAGCCTATGTGAGCTATCTCGAAGGATGCACCGCTCCGATGCGGGACGAGAACCAGCTTCACGCTGCCGTCGTCGAGCTCGTCACCCTCGACAACGCGGAAATCAAATATGCCACCGTGCAGAACTGGTACCCGGGCGACAAAGACGGCAAAGGCGGCATCTATAATTTCGTCACGAAGCGCGGCAAGTGCGCGGGCGTCAAGTCGAAGATCTCGTGGACGCAAGTCGAGACCGGCTCGGCCATCACTTGGAAATATCCGAGCTGCTTGCTGCTCGGCGACGATTCGATCGGCGAGTTCTACTCGGTCGCTCTGACGAACAATTACCAGCAAGCCGATACCGGCACCAAAATGATCCACGTGGGGAAGAACACGAGAAGCACCATCATCTCGAAAGGGATCTCTGCGGGCCACGGCCAGAATACCTATCGCGGCCAAGTGAAGATCCTGAAAAGTGCCGAAGGGGCGCGCAACTACTCACAATGCGACTCGCTACTCATCGGTGACAAATGCGGTGCGCATACTTTCCCCTATATCGAAGTCAAGAATCCCACCGCGCAAATGGAGCACGAAGCGACGACCTCGAAGATTGGGGAAGACCAGCTTTTTTATTGCAACCAGAGGGGTATCGACACGGAGAACGCCGTTTCCATGATCGTGAACGGCTTTGCCAAGCAAGTCTTGCGCAATCTCCCGATGGAGTTCGCCGTCGAAGCCCAGAAATTGTTAGGCGTCAGTTTGGAAGGAAGCGTTGGCTAAACACAATATGACTGCATTGATCGAGATCAAGAACCTGCACGCGAAGGCCGAAGGGCGCGAGATCCTTCACGGCATCGATTTGACGATTCAACCCGGCGAAGTGCACGCCATCATGGGACCGAACGGCTCGGGAAAGAGCACGTTGTCACAAGTGCTGGCGGGACGTGACAGCTTCGAGGTCACCGAAGGGGAAGTGCTCTACAATGGAAAGGACTTGCTCTCGCTGACGCCCGAAAAGCGCGCCTGCGAAGGTGTCTTCCTTGCTTTTCAATATCCTGTCGAGATCCCCGGCGTGAACAACACTTACTTTTTGAAGGCGGCCCTCAACTCCGTCCGCAAATACCGGGGCGAAGACGAGCTGGACGCGATGGATTTTCTGAAGCTCGTGCGCGAGAAAGTCAAGCTCATCGAGCTCGCCGAAGAGCTCATAAACCGTCCGGTCAATGAAGGATTCTCGGGCGGCGAGAAAAAGCGCAACGAGATTTTCCAGATGGCGGTGCTCGAGCCGACCTTCGCAATCCTCGACGAGACCGATTCGGGGCTCGACATCGACGCTCTCCAAGTCGTGGCTGCGGGCGTGAACGCGCTTCGAAGCAAAGAGCGGTCGATGCTCGTCATCACCCACTATCAGCGCCTCTTGAACCACATCGTTCCGGACTTCGTCCACGTTCTCTTCGACGGCCGTATTGTTCGCTCGGGCGGCAAGGAGTTGGCGGAGAAGCTCGAAGAAGAGGGCTATGGCTGGCTCGAGACGAAGGTAAGCTGAGTCGTGGCTGTGATCGAGTCCGCTGAAGACGAGCTCCGCTCGTTATTTCTCTCGCGCTCAACGGAGCGCAGCAGCGAAAGCGAGCCCGGCTGGCTCGCTCTCGTGCGTAAAAACGCCTTCGAACGTTTTCTCGACAAGGGTTTTCCGACCACACGCGACGAAGACTGGCGTTTCACGAATGTGGGCGCCATTGCGAGGCGGGCTTTCGAGTTCGCGAGCGATGGGGCTGAAGCCGAAGACGAAGCGCGCACGCTTCTTGCGAGCCTCGGTCTCGAGGCCCTCTCTCGGCACGAGCTCGTTTTCGTGAACGGGCAGTTCTCGCAAAACCTGTCCTCGCTCTCCGATCTTCCTGACGGCGTCGTCGTTTCGAGCCTCGAGAACGCGTGGTCGCACTCGATCGAAGAGCTCCAACCTGTGCTCAGTCGCAGCCCTTCGGACGAGACCGCATTTTTCGACCTCAATGAAGCCTTCGTCGCTGATGGCGCTTTCGTGCACATAGGAAAAGGCGTCGTCGTCGACGCGCCCATCCATTGCGTGTTCCTGGCCGTGCCCACGGGCGAGCCCTTCGTTCATCACCCGCGGAACGTGATCGTGGCCGGGGAGCAGAGCGAGGCTCGCATCGTCGAGACCTATGCCGGCATAGAGGGCTCGACTTACTTTACGAATGCGGTAACCCAGCTCGTCGCGCGGCCGGGCTCGGTCGTCGATCACTACAAAGTCCAGCGCGAGAGCGTGAAAGCGTTCCACGTGGCCAGCCTGGATTTCGCTCAGGAGCGGAGTGCTTCGGTCTCGAACCATTCGCTCTCGATCGGCGCCGCGCTGGCCAGAAACGACATCCGTGCCGAGCTCGGCGGGGAAGGGGCCAACGTGACGCTCAACGGCCTTTACGTCGTCAAGGGCAGCCAGCATGTGGATCATCACACGGTGATCGACCATCAAGTCGCGCATTGCACCAGTCGTGAGCTGTATAAAGGCGTTCTCGACGACGAGGCCACTGGCGTGTTCAACGGCCGGGTGATCGTTCGAGCGGATGCGCAGAAGACCGACGCGAAGCAATCGAACAAGAACCTTCTTCTTTCGAAGGAGACGCTCGTGAACAGCAATCCCCAGCTCGAGATCCACGCCGACGACGTGAAGTGCGCGCATGGCGCCACCATCGGCCAACTCGATGCGGAGGCGTTGTTCTACATGAGGACTCGGGGAATCGAGCTCGACGAAGCCCGCAAGATTCTCACCGAAGGCTTCATGTCCGATGTGAGCGACCGGATTCGAGTTGACGCTGTTCGAAAAGCAGTACGTAGGCTCTTGTTCAAGGACGCGGCCTAATTCTCGAGGTACCAGCCAATGACCGTGAGCAGCAATGCAGAAATCTCGACGAGCAGCGCGTCGAACCGTGATTTCGACGTCGATCGTGTCCGCGGCGATTTTCCGGGCTTGCATCAAACGGTCCACGAGAAGCCGCTCGTCTTTCTCGATAGCGCCGCAAGCGCTCAGAAGCCGCAGCAAGTCATTGACGCGATCTCGAACTTCTACGCCCATGACTACGCGAACATTCATCGCGGCGTCCACGAGCTCAGCCAGCGCGCGACGAAAGCCTACGAGAACGCTCGCCTGAAGATCCAGCGATTCCTTGGCGCGCCGTCCGAGCGCGAAATCATCTTACTTCGCGGCACCACCGAAGGCATCAACCTCGTGGCGCAGACCTATGGGCGCGCCAACGTCTCCGAAGGCGACGAGGTGCTCATCACGACGATGGAGCATCATTCGAACATCGTTCCGTGGCAAATGCTCTGTGAAGAGAAGGGCGCCCGCCTCATGGTGGGCCCAATCAACGATCGGGGTGAGCTCGACATGGACGCGTTCGAGGAGCTCATCGGCGCTCGCACGAAGCTCGTGGCTCTCGGCCATGTGTCGAATGCGCTAGGAACGGTCAACCCGGTAAAAGAAATAATCGAGCTCGCCCACGCGCGGGATATCCCCGTTTTGTTGGATGGCGCCCAAGCCGCACCTCATGTCAGCTTGGACGTCGTCGATCTCGATTGCGATTTCTACACCATCTCGGGTCACAAGATGTTCGGGCCTTCGGGGATCGGGGCCCTTTATGTGCGTGAGTCGATCCTGGAGAAGATGCCGCCTTATCAGGGAGGCGGCGACATGATCAGCTCCGTGAGCTTCGAGAAGACGACCTATAACCGGCTGCCGTTCCGCTTCGAGGCGGGAACTCCCAATATCGCCGGTGCGGTCGGACTCGGCGCAGCCATCGATTATCTGAACAACTTGGGGATGGAATCCATCGCGGCCTACGAAGAGGAGCTTTTGGACTATGGCACCGAGGCGCTTCGAACCGTGCCAGGGCTTCGCATGATCGGAGAAGCGAGCCATAAAGCGAGTGTACTCTCCTTCGTGCTCGAGGGCATCCACCCTCACGATATCGGCACCATTCTTGACCAAGAGGGGATAGCGGTCCGCACCGGACATCATTGTGCCCAGCCCGTGATGGACCGCTTTGGCGTAGCCGCGACCGCGCGGGCTTCGCTCGCGCTCTACAACATGCGCGCCGATATCGACCGCCTCGTTGAGGCGCTCGAGACCGTGCGGAAGGTTTTTAGCTGATGCCGATGGACGCAATGCGCGAGCTCTATCAAGAGGTCATTCTGGATCACAGCAAGAGCCCGAAAAACTTCAAAGAGCTCGACGACGCGTCTCATCAATCTCAGGGTCACAACCCCTTGTGCGGCGACCGGCTCACGCTCTACCTCGCGGTGGCGGACGGCGTGATCCAGGATGTCGGTTTCAAAGGCGCCGGATGCGCGATCTCGACGGCGTCGGCATCGATGATGACCGAAGCGCTGAAGGGCAAGAGCGAGGCCGAAGTGGACGCCATATTCGGCGCGTTCCACAATTTGGTGACCGGGAAAGTGGCGGAGGCTGATGACGACGTGCTCGGCAAGCTCGCTGTTTTTGGGGGCGTGCGGGATTATCCCGTGCGGGTGAAATGCGCGACACTGGCATGGCACACGCTGAGAGCAGCGCTCAAAAAGACCGAAGAAGCTGTTTCGACGGAGTGATGTGATGAAAGATGAAGAGCTCGACAAAGAAACAACCGACGCGCCGGCGAGCGAGCCGACGCTGCGAGACAAAGTGGAGGACGTGCTCCGCACTTGCTACGACCCCGAGATCCCGGTCGATATCTACGAGCTCGGCCTAATCTACGACATCGAGGTCAGCGAGGACGGCGCCGTTGCAATCAACATGACGCTCACCTCCCCGGCATGCCCCGTCGCAGGCACCTTGCCGCCCGAGGTCGAGTCCAAAGTGGCCGCTCTCGACGAGGTCACCTCCGCGAAAGTGGAGGTCGTCTGGGAGCCCACTTGGACTCCTGAGAAGATGAGCGAAGCGGCGAAGCTTCAGCTCGGGATGCTCTAGCCTCGAGCCGTACGGAATCGCGGATCAGCCTCTAGCGTCGGCGGCCGCTCCCTCAGCTCGCGCGCTTCTAGCTGCCATCAATGCCGAGGCGGCCTCTAGCATGACGAAAACGGCCGCCACGATTATCATCGCATCCATGACGAGAAGGACGTAGCTCCCTTCTCTATACAAGCTTCCCAGCTGAAAAAGGGCGGCGACGAAGGCCATCCCGGTAACGAATACCATCGGGACGAGCGTATAACGGCTCGGTCGGCCGAGCTTGACCAGGAGGACGCTGATGACCAGAAGCGTCAATCCTGCCAGCAGCTGATTGGTCGTTCCGAAGAGCGGCCAGAGCAGCATGCCGCCCGTACCTCCCGTGCCGCCGGCTCCGAACGCGAGCGCAAGACAGGCGCCGACCGCCACCACGGTGGCGACATAGCCGTTTTGAAGCGGCCGAATCTTGTAGATGATTCCCCACTCTTGAATGATGTAGCGCTGGAGCCGGACGCCGGCATCCATTGTCGTGCCGGCGAACAGAACGGCCATGACGGTGAGGAGCGTCGCGGAAAATTCGATGGGAAGTCCCAGTCCGGCGGACACGATGCGCGAGCCGCCGAGCACGAACATGGGGATCCCGCCTGCGCCGAACTCTCCATAATGGCCCTGCCACTCGGTAAGGGTCGAAAATCCGGCGGTCGTGGCGATGATAACGACGAGCGCGACGGCGCCTTCTCCCAGCGAGCCCAGATAGCCGACGAAGCGCGCATCGGTCTCCTTGTTGAGCTGTTTCGACGTCGTGCCCGATGAGACGAGTCCGTGGAAGCCCGAGACGGCGCCGCAAGCGATCGTAACGAAGAGGAGCGGCACCAACGGGGGTGCTCCGCTGGGCGCGTCCGTGTTGAACGCGGGTGCCACGATCGTCGGGCCGGCCATGAGCACCGCGCCATATAAGAGGACGAGTCCTACAGCCAATTGGATGCCGTTGATGAAATCCCGCGGCTGCAGCAGGAGCCAGACGGGTAGAAGTGAAGCGACCATCGCGTAGAGGAACAGAATGATAATCCACGCCGGGCCAGGCGCGAGCCCGAACAACGTGTCGGGTAGCGACACGGGAATGCTGTCGCCGACGAAGATCATTGCGTAGAGAATGACCGTTCCTCCGATCGTCGGCCAGACTATCGAAGTGTGCACTTTGTAGATCAGCACACCGATGACGAGCGCCACCGCGATGGCGCTCCATGCAGGGATCACGGCGCTCGGCGCGACTATCAACGCGTCTGAGATCGCGACGGCGAAAACAGCATTCACCATCAGGAGAAGAAAGAAAATTACGACCATGAAGAGGTGCTGGGCCCGCGCGCCGACAGCGTCGCGCGTCAAGGCGCCGATGGATCGAGCGTCGTTACGCACGCTCGCCCAAATCGCGCCGAAGTCGTGGACGCCTGCGAAGAAAACTGTTCCCACGACCACCCAGATGACGGCCGGCAACCATCCCCATATGACGGCGATAGAGGGGCCGATGATGGGGGCGGCGCCTGCCACGGCGGTGAAGTGATGTCCCCAGAGAACGAATCGATTGGTGGGGATGTAATCAATATCGTCGCGCTTGGTGTGAGCCGGCGTAACGAAATCAGGATCGAGCTTGTAGATCTCTTCGGCAATGAAACGGGAGTAAAAGCGGTAGCCGAGAAAGAGTGCGCTCAAGCCGAGCGCGGCCAGCAATGTCGCGCTCATGGCTCCGGCGCCTGAGAAAAACTTCCCGGTCCTGCAATTACAAGCATATGCACAAGTCTCCCAGCGGACATAAATACATAGGTCGCTATCTGTGTCAAGGAGCTATCTTACACGGCCATCGTCCCGAGCTTCCTTCGAGCCCTTCCCGAGAGTTAGAAATTCGAAGGTGCGGGCTTCTGCCTCGGACTTGGGAGCAGCTCGAGGCGGCTACCTATGCATCTCACCAGAGAGTTGAAAATCGGCAAGTTCAAGGTCGTGCGCCGTCTTGGACGCGGCGGCATGGGAGCGGTCTACGAAGCCTTCGACACGTCGCTTCATCGTCGTGTCGCCATCAAAACACTCCTCGCGCAAGAACTCGCCGGCGAGGACTCCAGGCGACGCTTCGAGCGCGAGGCCCGAGCCGCGGCAAGGTTGCAGCATCAGAACATCGTGACCATCCACGAACTGGGGAATTTCGACAGCGAGGAAAAGCCCTACATCGTCATGGAATATCTCAAGGGCTCCGACCTCTCTTCCGTTATCCGCGAAGACGAGTCGATTCCGTTGGCCGAATCGCTCGATGTCGTTTCTCAGCTTTGCCGGGCGCTCGACTTCGCGCACCAACACGAGGTCATTCATCGGGATGTGAAACCGTCCAACATTCGCTACCTCGACGACGGTCTCGTGAAGATCATGGACTTCGGCATTGCCCGCATGGCAGGCACGCCTCAAATTACTCAGAGCGGCGTGCTGATGGGAACGATGCACTACATGTCGCCGGAGCAAGTGCAAGGACAGCCTCTAGATGGCCGCTCGGACGTCTTCTCCGCAGGCTGCATCTTGTACGAAATGCTAGCGCGCCGCGTACCTTTTGGCGGAGACGCCACGAGCGCTGTGCTCTACAAAATCGTGTGGGAGGAGCCCCCGCCGATCCTGGACTCTCATCCCGAGCTCCCCGAACAGGTTCAGGACATCTTGGGGCGCGCTCTCGCCAAGAAAACATCCGATCGCTTCGCGAGTGCCGGGGAGATGAGTCGGGAGCTCGACACCGTCCTCGAAATTGTGCGCAAGAGTTATCCGCGGCCGACGCGCGCGTTTCAGAAAGAGCTTGCGAGTCTCGAGGAGCTGAAGCGAAGGGGAGAGTGGAGCCGAGCCCTTCCGCTCGCCGAGAAATTGTCGGCGGCCCGGCCCGATTTGGTTCTTCCGGCGCGCATCCGACGCGAGGCTCACCGAGAGCTGGGCCGGATGGAGACCGACCGGCGGCGCACTCCTGAAGACGAGTCCCGCCACTCTGCTGAGATTGCGGACGAGCTGAAAATGTTTCTCGTGACCGAGCCCGAGAGCTTGGACAGGGTCGGCTCCGCTCCGCTCGCGCAAGGCACCGCGCCGGCGACCGATGGGTCGAGCGAGACGATGGAGCCCCCGATCGACCGGGACAAAACAGAGAAGTCGGGACGGCTCGCGGCGGTGGCGATCGTCTTGCTTGCATTGATCGGAGCCGCGCTTCTCGGGCGGGCCTATCTGCCTGGCGTAGACGTCCCCTCCGACTCCCGCGGCGCTGTTTCCGCCGAGACGCCCAACGTCCCGGCAGAAATACCGGAGCAAGTGATCGAAGCAGCCCCGCTTGAGACGGAGGAAGAGGAAGTGCCGAGCCGACCGGCGCCGCCCGAGCCAGAAGAAGCGGAGCCAAGCGACCCCGTCGCCGACATCGAAGAGGAGGAGGAGGCGCCGAGCGCGCCCGAGGAGCCCGACACCGACACGGCCATTGAGAGTGAGGAGATTGAGGAGATTGAGGAGGACGAGGAGGAGCCGGCGAGCGATGAACGGGAAGCGGTTGTCCCGTCCCCGGAGAGCGCACCGCCACCATCTCCGCCGCCGCCCGAAGTCGCGGAGGCCCCGAGCCTGGGAACGCTCGTGGCGCGAAGCCTGTACCCGGTCTCGATCGCCTCCGTCGACGAGCCCGCTACGACAGCGACCCGCAATCCGATTGTGAGCCTAGCAGCCCGGTGAAAAAGTCCAGATTCTGCTCACGGAGAAAGTTTGGTGGGCAAGTTCAAGGAAGATGTGATTCGGCGGAACGGCCAAGTTGAGACGCCCGATGGATTGCAGCGGGGCAAAACGTGCGCCTATGGTCGAGACGAAGCGCAATAAAGCAGCGATCAGACTGGCGTTGAGCTCCGCGTATTCCTTCGGCGTGGCCTTGCCGATGAGATTGCGCATCAGAATCCCGAGATTGAATCCGGCCACGTGCGTGAGGAGGCGCTTGAGTATATTTTCGTGTCTTCGCAAATGCGTTCGTCGCATGCCTCCCGCTTCGAGGTAGTGCGCGAAAGGTCGTTCGAGTAACTCGCCGCGACGGCGTATTAATCGCTTACCTCGAGTCCCGCGAATGCGACGTCGGTTCGCGTAGGTGGCGGCTTGCTCGGCCTGTTTGTCCTTCCATTTGCGGCCACCTCGCTCTGGCTCCGAAATGTAGCTCCGGTATTCTTGTTCGACCAGCTCAACCAGGATGTCGTTGCCGTGATAGCCCTTGTCCCCGACCACTTCGCGACCCGCGTCTTCATGTATTCGTTCACAACATTCCGCGTTGTTCGCGAGCTCTTGCAGATTTGACTGCGCTTTTTCCAGCGTATCCGGTAGGCTCTTTGTGTCACCCTTCGCGCCTCCGTGAAGCGTCACGGCAATTACCGCACCTTCCCCGCTCATGTCCACAGCATGCTCGGCTTTGTGCGCCATATCCGTGCCCCCGCTCTTCATTTTCATGATCTCCGCATCCGGCTCGTTCGGATTCACCCACTCCTTGTTCGACCCTTTCTTTGGCCGCTTCTTGTCCAACTTTGCAATGTCCGCTCGGCTCGGCTCTTCGATACCACTCTTGCGCGCAAGCTCCTTCAAATACGATTCGTAGCTTTCCCCCGTGTCTCGACGAACGATTGACCGAAGCGCCGCATTCGCTTCCAGCGTCGTCGCGTCCACACCCAGTGTCTTGCCATCTATCATCCCTCTCGACGCTAGAACTTCTAGCACCCATCCAAATACAGATTCGTGAACTTCCAGCGGAAGTCGATTCCGTATCCGAGACAGCGACGAATGGTCCGGCGTTCGCTCTTCCATTCCAAGGCCAAGAAACTGGCGCAAAGACAGTGAGTCCGAACACCGCCAGCAGATCCCGCGCTCTGAATCGATGCGCTCAAAGTAGCCGATCAACAGCATTCGAAAATACACACCCGGCGGTATGCTCGGCCGACCTTGCTTCTTCGCGTAATACGGCGAGCATTTCGACTCCACAAACGAGTCAAACTCTTCCTCTCGAAGTACCCGCTCGAGTTCCTCATAAAAAGGATGACCAGGACTCGACGCAACCGCATCGTGTGGAATCCATAAAGTCTCTTGGCGACTTTTCTTTTTCTTCTTCATCGACATGCGATGCAATTTTACATCGTCATCGAATGAGTCTTCAGAGAAATATCGACCGGATACGACTTTTTCAACGGGCTGCTAGCCCCTGGACGTCATCAAGTCACCCTTCTGGCACCGGACGTCTTCTTGAATCAGACGTTCGAGGTCGTGATCGAAGAGGGACAGACGACGAGGCTCTACGCACCCGAGCTCGGGAGCGCTTCGATCCGCGCCTTTCCCGAAAGATGCACCCTGCACATCGACGGCGCGGCTTCGGAGCCACCCCCAATCGCCGATCTAACGATAGCGTCCGGGCGTCACGTCTTCGTTTTCGAGTGGCCCAATGGAAGGCGGGACGAGCAAGTCATAGAAGTGAAGCCGCACCAGAGGATCTACGTGACGGGGCAGCGTCCGTGATGAGCCGGCGTAGCGACCCTCAACTCTGTCCAGGCAGAGTCGTTCGAGCGCGGTTCGTTAAATTCGAGGCGGTCGTACAGGAAAACCCAAGGGGTCTTCAACCTGTCCAGAGGTCATCAGCGTCCGCTCACGGTAGCGCTTCACTTGAACGCGGCCCGGGTCGCGCTCGGTTGGCAAGATTCTCCGGGCGTACGGTCACCACGAAGAAGGACAATTGCTGCAATGGCGCGCTCCGGACCGTTCTTGTCAAACGACCCGCTGGCTGTTCTAATCGAAGCAAGCCTAATTAACAAAGCGCGGTACGCAAGAGACCAACGTTTTGGGTTCAACGCGAGTCTGTAGAGTCGGACGGGTCTGCGTCATAGAAGTGGGGTAAATCATGCCACACGGGACTCCCAGTAATCCTCAAAACGACCGGAAACAAAGATGCACCGGAGAGAGGTGATGGCATTGGCGCCTCTGACGGACCACTCCATGCCAGATTGTTTCAGCCGCGTTCCGATGACGGTCTTGCATCCTGCCTCAATCACTCCGGAACCTACGAAGAGTCCTTGGGCACGGAACTCCGCGTATCGCATCCGTTCCTTGTTCTTGGTTAAGTAGGCGATCTCCTTCTCTGCGTTTTCCTTTTTCTTTGGGTCATCGGACATTCTTTTCTGCGCTTCTCTAGCAATTCTTTCTACGTTTCCCTCGTCCAGATAGTCCCACCACCGGATACGGTATTTCACCACCTCGTCAACGTCTGGGGCAAACAGGATTTTGCAAAGGTCAGAAACGTGTTCACGTGTGTGGTACAGGTCGACGATCTGGATTGCCTCTGGGAAATGCAGTTCGGCCAGATTCTTGATCCATTCGGCGCCATCGCCTAACACCACAACCTTCTCAGCATTCGGCAAACCTCGGCGAACAGCCTCCGCATAAATTCTTTTGCCAAACTGCTCTGCTGGCTCAATGGCTCCAACAAAGGTCGTTGTTTCGGGGTCTCGAATAGGAAATCCCTCTGGGTCGGTTGTTGTTTGTGTACATACGCAACCGAGTTTCATCTCGCGGGTTTTTGAGCTTCCATCGGGTTGCTTGCCCTTTCTACCTTCTAATTCGGACGCAATCATGGGGACGCCCGTGCCGTCGTAGGATATGTACATAATGGGAATCGTCTTTTGAGCTTGCACCGGAATATCCGGTTCGATAAGGGCTTCGCGCTGCTTTTGAGACCAGTGCTCCATATCGGCACCGATCCTTTCGGCCACGCGTTCAATGTCTTTGGCGCTGACTTCGATTCCGGCGTAGATCTTTAGGTCGTCGTGACCATCCTTGAAAGTGGACCTACTTCCGGCACGGGCCATCATGCGACGGGTCCCAGGCGAACGTGTGGTGTCGACCACATCCAGTTGCTCGTCCCCGGGATAGCGCGTCTGGTTACAGGCAGGACATTGAAACAAAGAACGTTTGTAGTCCACCGGGCCGAGAATCGTCAAAAGCGGCTTCGACTTCAAGCCGTGGCTCTCCATCCGGGCACCACAATTGCAAACTATCGCTTCGTCTTGCCGGCCACAGCCCACCCCATCTAGCAGACTGGCTAGAGCCTTGGCGCCAGCTGACAGAACGGCTGCCCTCAAGGAATTTTCCCAGGCCTCCAAATCGGCATGCCTCGCGTGGGCTGCTCGCTCCAGGATGCGTCCTACCTCTTGGTCCTGCTCGACCGCGATCTCGGCCGTTTTTTTTCCGGCGAAAGCACAGCATCTACTTCGACGTCGCCAAAACGCATGGTGAGAGTCTCGAACTCCTTACAGAGTGCAACAAACTTCCTGTGGGCCTCGATGTCCTTTGTGACTTGCTCCGCGTCTTCCCGGCTCAGTCGTTGTCCGACCGTCTTTCCCGCTTCCTTCCGGGTGTAGACCCAATACGGCCCCCGCATAACCCAGTGAGGTGATTGTTGTTTTTTACATTGAATCGCGAAGATTTCTCATTCGTGATTCACCTCGACCGGAAACCACGTACGAGCAGAAGACGGGAGGCGCAGACGGGGTCAAGGGCGCGTAGCGGCTCGCGTAGCGAGCGAACCCTTGACGCCGTCGAGCACTCCCGTACCCTCATGGAGTGGTGGCCGTTCTTGATATTTCATCGCGGTGGATTACGGATTAAAGTGATAAACAACAGGTGATTTACCCGCCCGAGGTGGACAACACGACTCGCCCAGGTGGAGAAGACGGCTGGTGGACCTGGGGTCCGGTGCTGGTCCAGGACGAAAAAATGGCTGACTATCATGTCGTCGACTGGGCGCGCTACCAACTCAGCCAAAAACACGACCAACCCTTTTTCCTGGCGGTGGGGCTCTGGAAACCGCATGACCCCTGGGAGGTGCCGCAGAAGTACTTCGACATGTACCCCTTGGAAGACATCGTACTGCCCGAGATCAAGGAAGATGATCTCGAGGACGCCTTTGACCATGGTCGCCGCTGGATCCATCAGTGGGTGGTGGATAACCAGCAATGGGAGAAAGTGGTCCAATCCTACGCTGCGTCGATAACGTTTATCGACGCCATGCTGGGTCGATTGTTGGATGCCTTTGAGAACTCGGAACATACGCACAACACCATCGTGGTTCTTTGGTCCGATCACGGCATGCATATGGGTGAAAAGGAAAACATCGAGAAGTTTACGCTGTGGGAAAGATCGACTCGAGTACCGCTGATCATTTCAGCTCCCGGGATGACCCGGGCTGGAGCGAAAAGCGACCAACCGGTGAGCTTGATGGATCTCTATCCAACCCTGGTTGACCTAGCTGGCTATGATCTGCCTTCACACCTGGATGGCAGAAGCCTGGTACCTCAACTCGAGGATCCGGAAAGAACAATTCCGCCGGTGGTGACGAGCTATCAGTTCAGTTGGACTGATGAACCGGTCATCGGGCATACCGTGAGAAGCAAGCGGTACCGGTACATCTATTATCCTGATATCAACCTGGAGGAACTCTACGATCACGATAACGATCCAAACGAATGGGACAACGTGGCATACAAGAAGGCGAACAAGAAGATCATCCAGGATCACCGACAAGTGCTGGAGCGTTTGTTGCCGGATCTCACCTGGGAGGATGGTGAGCCCGATGGATATTCGGTTGATAGGGATGGGAATGTGCGGAAGGTTGGATTCCGTTCCCATTGAGCGGTGATCGGGTAACCACGAACTGATTCTGGGCCCCACGCGTCCTGCGGACAGGTGGCAACTACCGTCTCCAGCGCCGACGAGCTACCTTCTATGCGGTCACAATCAGGAGCTGTTCGCGCACCAACGGCGATCACACCGTCTGCGTGAACGCGTCGATGCCATCGCCCGCACGAAAACGCTCGACCTTGCGTGACTGCGCTTCGTTGACGAAATACGCGGCGCTTTTGATGTCCACGATCTCGAACACGTGAAACTTCGGCTCCTTCGGAGCCCAGCCGATCTTCTTGTGAAGCTCCTCGCAATAGCGCTTCCGCCGATCCAGATCCTGGATGTCCGAGGCGACGGCATGAAGCTTGAACTCGCCTTTTTTCGCCATCCGGTCCGTGATGCAGTTGTGAACAGTACATCGTGGATCGCGTAGAAGGTCGAGCGCTTTGAGCGACTGCCACATCATCCCGAGTTGCAATTCGCCCTCCACGAACAGCGGCTCCACCGGGCTGATGCGAGGAGAACCGTCTTTTCGGAGGGTACCGAGGAGGACGACGCCCGTCTGCTCGAATAACTCCTCGGCCTTGGACGCAAGCTCGGGAGCGGACTCTTTGAAAGCTTGCCAGTTCACGGTCACGATCGATGCCTCCGCTGGCTGGATAATAGCCGCTCGTCGTCGAGAGCGCACATTGGATTCATGCCCTCCGTGCGGCCAGGGTCGGAACGACCACCGAGACCGTCAACGGGCCTCGTGCTGGCTCGCGGAAATCTAGTCCGATTTGAGGGACACCGCGGGATCGACGCTCGCCGCCCGACGTGCCGGAACGAGGCAGGACACGAGCGCCGTCGCGGCCACCACGAGACAACCGCCCAAGGCAACGCGCGGGTCACCGGAGTCGATCCAGAAGAGCTGGCTCGAAAGCGATTGGCTCAGGGCGAGCGCGGCGGCAAGTCCGATCCCTGCCAAAGCCAAAAGCGAAATCCCGAAACGCACGGTTTTTCCTTGCCGCCTAGTACGCCGATGACAAAGTTCGACATCGGGCCGGTAGCCCGCATTAGCGGGTCATTACAGCGAGGGGGGAATCCCCCTCACTCTCGCTCACCCGCGTCGGTGACATAGATCATCTCGTTGACTGTAGCGCTCCCGTATCCTGATTGTGTTCCATTCAAAAAATTGTTGGCGCCTCTCCCCACGAGGACAGATTTGGAGAGCTCCCCGTGAGACTACCGATGCAAGCCCGCCTCTATCCCGTGTTGGCCTTTGCCGTGGTGTTGATGTACGCAGCGATCGGTTGCGATTCAATCTGACGGGGCCGTCCGCGGATTTTGCCGCCCCGTCTTTTAACGGCGGCACCGCCGGCGCAACCCTTAACGGCACGTTCCAGGGAAGCGCAAGCACGCTCAGGACGTCTCGCGCGGCGGATGAAGACGAACTCATGGTGAAAGTTCTCGTGGACGGCAAGGAGATCGCCCGCGTCGATGTCGTCAACCACCGATTCACGCTTCGCGGGCTTCCGGAATCGTTCACCTTGCAATTCTGGGATGGAGACTTGCAAGTCGGCGAAGAAAAGTTCGACGGCGTGAAGGCGAATCAGGAGCTCGACGTGCTCTTGTCCTACGACGGGTCGAGCGTTACGGTTCTCGACATCAAGCGGACCGGCATCGACCATCAGCCAGGCGACGGCGTCGAGCTCCAGGGCAGCGCGTCCAACATCGACCCGGACGAACCCATGCCGGAGTGGACCGGCTCACTCGAGGTCGATGGCTATCGGATCGGTACCCGGGCGGCTCAAACCTCCATTCGAGAGGGCAACCGAAATCGAACGCTCGAGGACATACGCGACGGCAACCAGGTACACGTCCGCGGCGTTTTCGAGGAAGTGAACAACGAGATGTGGGTCTTCGCGCACGAGATCAAATTGCAGGAAGAAGAAGACACGTCCGGTGAGAAGGTGATTTGTCACATTCCCCCGGGGAACCCCGAAAACCGTAAAACGATAACGGTTTCCGCTGACGCCGTGGCAGCGCATTTGGCGCACGGAGACTACTTGGGAGCTTGCCAATAAGTCGCGGTAACTAGAACGCGTTCCAGCACCTGCCCCGACGAGGTGCGGGACGAGGTTGCAGCGAGATGGTGATTTTGGGTTTTGACCGCCGGTAGCGAGCTCCTCTTCATTCAAGGACCTCCGCGACTCGCGCCGGCTTCCCGTAGCGAACAAAAAGAGCAGGCACCACAATCATGTTGAGGGCGGTCGAGCTCAGTAGGCCTCCGAGAACCACGATAGCCATCGGGGACTGGATCTCCTTTCCAGCCTCACCTCCGCCGATGGCGAGTGGTATGAGCGCGAGAGCCGCCGTTAGCGCCGTCATGAGAATGGGATTCAGTCGTTCGATCGAGCCGCGGAAGACCGCTTCCCGGCGAGGCTCACCTTCGAGCATCAAGCGATTGTAGTGGCTCACGAGCAGAATGCCGTTTCTGACGGCTATGCCGAAAAGGGTGATGAAACCCACCAGAGAAGCAACGTTCAGCACACCACCCGACGCGAGAAGCGCCGCTACGCCGCCGATCAAAGCCATCGGTAAGTTGACCATGATGAGAAGCGCGGTGCAAGCACTTCCGAATTCCTGGTAGAGGATCAGAAAGATAGCGAGAATGGAAACGGCGGACAAAATCGTGATCGCCCGGGCCGCCGCCTCGCCGCTCTCGAACTGGCCGCCATACTCTACGGTGTAGCCGTGGGGAACGTCGACGCTCGCTTCGATTCTCTCGCGAAATTCCTCGACCACGCTCGCGACATCGCGACCGCTCACGTTCGATTGGACCACGATCTTTCTTTGCACCTTCTCCCGGCTTATCGTGTTGGGCCCGCGGTCCTCCGCGACTTCGGCAAGCCAACCGAGCTCGACTTTCGCGCCGAGAGGCGTATCGATGACCGCGCCCCGGATCTTCTCGGCACTTCCGCGGTGCTGCTCATCCAAGCGGACGACGAGGTCGAAGACGTTCTGTCCTTCGAGCACCTGAGAGACGGGCTCTCCATAGAAAGCCACATCGATGGCCTCCGCAAGAGTCCCCGGCGTCACACCGTACTTGCTCATGGCGTCGCGGTCGGCGGTGATGCGAAGTTGAGGTACGTCCGCCTGCTGCTCGACCGCGAGGTCGACCACGCCGGGCACATCCTCGACAGCGGCCCTCACGGCTTCCGCGATCCGGCGGAGCTCATGCAGATCGGGCCCGAAGATCTTGACGGCGATCGCAGCGCGCGTGCCAGAGAGCATGTGGTCGATACGATGCCCGATCGGTTGACCCATCGTGATGTTGGTTCCGGGAACGGCGGCGAGGTCGACGCGGAGCTCGTCCATGACCTCGAAGAGCTCTGCCTGGGATAGGTCGAGAAGAACATCGATCTCCGCGGCGTTCACGCCTTGGGCGTGCTCGTCGAGCTCGGCTCGCCCCGTGCGACGCGCCGTCGAGACCACCGCGGGATGGGCTAGCATCTTGCGTTCCACCAACCGCCCGAGCTCGTCGGACTCGACAATGCTCGTTCCCGGCACGGTCACCGCGGACACGGTGAGCGTTCCCTCCTGGAACTCCGGCAAAAAGCCCCGACCCAGAAAAGGAAAGAGTGCGATCGTCACGACGACGAAAGGCACCGCTGCGATCGCGACCACCGTCGGGTGTTTGAGAACGACCGTGAGCGTCCACGCGTAGAATCGCTTCAAGTGCTCCACCAGCCAGCTCTCGCGCTTGCGGTCGAGGAATCCGGCTCGGGGAAGCAAGAACGAACAGAGGACGGGCGTCACGGTAACCGCCACCGCGAGCGACGCGAGAATGCTGACGACATAGGCAAAGCCCAGAGGCTGCAGCATGCGGCCCTCGACTCCGGAGAGGAAAAACAGCGGAACGAATACGATCGAGATAATGACCGTGGCCTTCACGATCGGAGCACGAATCTCTCGCGCTGCATCGTAGACGATGGAGAGATCCGGCCGTCGCGCCCCGTCTGGAGCGTGTCGGTTCTCCCTCAGTCGGCGAAAGGTGTTCTCGACGTCGATGATCGCATCGTCGACGAGGGCTCCTATCGCGATCGCCATCCCGCCAAGTGTCATCGTGTTGATCGTGATGCCAAGTATCATCATCGTGATGACGGCGATAGCGAGCGATAGTGGGATCGCGAGGACCGAAATCGCCGTGGTGCGGATGTTCCAGAGAAACAGGAACAGGATGACGACGACGAGAATCGCGCCGTCGCGAAGCGCCTCGACAACGTTTCTCACCGCCAGCGAGATGAAGTCGGATTGCCGGAAGATCCCACGGTTGATGGCGATCCCCTCGGGGAGGCTCTCCTGGAGCCTGTCGAGCTCCTCGTCGATCCGCTTCGTCAGCTCGAGCGTATTCGCGTTCGGCTGTTTCTGGATAGAAAGGATGACGGCAGGCTCCGCGTTGACGGATGCGGTCCCAAAACGAGGCTTCTCACCGATCCGCACGTCGGCGACGTCGCCGATGTGAACGGGCGTGCCGTTCGTAAGGCGCACCACCGTTTTCTCGATGTCCGCGAGTTGGCGCACGCGGCCCAGACCGCGGATGAGGATTTCTTGCCCACTCTCGAGATAGACGCCACCCGAGGCCGTCGCGTTAGAGCTCTCGGCGGCGCGCAGCACGTCCGTTAGCCCCACGCCGTAGAATCGCAGGCGGTCCGGGTGAACCAGCACCTGATACTGCTTCACGGCGCCACCAATAGGAACGACTTGAGCCACGCCCGGTATCGCGAGAAGCCGCTTCCGTACCACCCAGTCAGCGGCGGTTCGTACCTCCATCGGAGAGAGACGGTCGCTCGATAAGCCCACGAGCAAGATCTCGCCCATGATGGAAGTAATAGGGGCAAGAACCGGCGCGCTCGTGCTCGCGGGGAGCTGGGCGGCCACGAGCTGAAGCTTCTCACTTACGACTTGGCGCGCTCGGAAGATGTCCTCACCCCAGTCGAGCTCGACCCAGACAATGCTTATTCCTTGGGCCGAGGACGAGCGCACCCGCCTCACGCCGGCCGCGCCATTGACCGCGGTCTCGATGGGGAAGGTGACGAGGAGCTCGACTTCCTCGGCCGCCATACCGTGCGCTTCCGTCAGCACGGTCACCGTGGGCGCGGTCAAGTCCGGAAAGACATCGATCGGGATCGTGAATGCGGAATAGATGCCTCCGACCAGAACCGCGGCGGCGCCGAAAAGCGTGATGAGTCGGTTTTGCAGTGACCAACGGATGACGTTGTCCAGCATTCTTCTCGCCTCTAATGAGGGTGTCCGTGATCGGCGATCTCCGACGCGTTGAGCGACGCGAGACGAACCTGGTAGGCGCCCTCGGTGACGACGCGCTCGCCGGAACGGATGCCGCTCACCACGTGAGTCCACTCGCCATCCGAGGGCCCGAGGGCGAGCACGCGCCGCTCGAAGCTCTCTCCACCGACTTGGATGTACGCCACGTCGAGCGCGTCCTCTTTCCGGACCGCTCGTGACGGTACCGCAACGCCCTCGGTGCTACTGGTGAGGAAGAGCCGGGCTTCGACGAGCATACCGACCTTCAGCCTTCCATCTCGATTTCGGATTTCGAGGACCACTGGAAGCGTGCGCCTTTCGGGATCGATGGCGGTTCCGACAGAAACGAGCCGGGCGCCTTCGTACAACCTTGGGCTCCCTTCGACCGTAAACGACCCGCTCGAAACCTCGGCCACGATGGCCGCCTCGCGAGCGGGAATCTGGACGCGTAGCCACAGCGTTGCCGGGTCGACGATGCTGAACAGGCGTTCGCCTGCACGAACCCTCTCGCCGACGGTCAGATGGCGCTCCGTCACGAGACCGTTGATCGGAGCGGTGAGCGTCAGCTCGTAGCCCTCTCCGTTCACGTCGCCAACAGCTTCGAGCGCGGCGCGGCTCACTTCCAGAGCGTGCCGCGCTTCGACGAGCCGTCTTTCCGGGATGGCCTCGACCGCACTCAGACGCTCGGACCGCTCGACTTCGCGTTCCAGGCGCTCCACCTTCGCCCGCAGCGCCGCGTAGGCGTTCTCCTCCGGGACGGGGGATAAAACGGCGATGCGCTCACCCGCTTCCACCCAATCACCGGGAATGGGTGCGCGAAGATTGTGCTTCGCGCGAACGAGTCCCTCGACGGGGGCGGTCACGCTCGCGACGGCGTTCGGGACCGGAACGATCTCACCATTTGCGGATAGCGACCGCCGGAGCTCTCGCTCGATCGCGGCCGCGGTGGCGAAGGGAGTGACCCACTGCTGCTCCTTGAGAAAAGAGATGCCGGTAGCAGGAGCGTCCTCTACGTGCGGAAGATCCGCGCTCGAGCCGAAGACGCGGATCTCTCCGACCGATATCTCCTCCTTCCCTCTTGGGCCTTCGAGGGTCATCGCGAGTTGATACGCCCCTCCGTTCGGAAGTGAGGGTGCCGGCGTGAAGATCCCGTCTCGCGCCGGTGTCTCGGCGACGGTCGTGTAATCCTTGCTGTCCGGGCCGACGAAGCGGAGCGTCAGTTTGCCTTCTCTCACGGGCTGAAAGTCCTCGAGAAAGGTCAGATGGATGGCCCACGGTTGGCCGGCCTCACCTGCCACCATCGGGGGACACTCGAAAAAGAGCTCGACGTTCTCCGTCCAGACGGTGACCGCCGCCCCGCCTCCGTGCTCGTGGTCTTGCTCTTCTTCGTTCTCGCGGCTCGCACTTGGTGCGACGCAGCTCGCAAGACTAAACGCAAACAAAGCCGCCAATCCATACCTGGTTCTCTTCATCGCTCGTTTCCCCCTGTCGTTGCGGCGACGGGGACGCCGCCCATCGCCCGCTCGAGGTCGTAGTAACGAATCCAATGCTCCGACGTCAGTTGGGAACCCATGATCTGTGACTCTCTGAACGCTTCGGCCGCATCGAGAAGCTCCAGCAGAGACATCTCTCCTTCGCTGTAGCTCACCCGCGCGATCCGAAGCAGATCGTCGACTTCACTCAGGAGCTGGTTGCGAATCAAAGCGATGCGCCCGGAGAAGGACACATACGCCGCCAGCGACCTCCGCACGTCGTTCTCGATCGAACGCCGGGTGAGATCGACGCGGGCAAGCGCGCCGCGCACACTGGCCTCGGCAGCTTCGAGGTCCCCTTTCCTACGGTCGAAGGTGGGAAGCGGAACGTTGACTCCCAAGAAAAAGCCATCGAAGCCATCGGATTGCCGCTTGTAGCCTCCCGTCAATGTCACATCCGGCCCCGTGAAAGTCGTGAGATACCCTAATGGAAGCGTTGGCCGCGGCCATCTGCGAAAGAGCGCTTCGCATTTCCGCCCGGCGCTCGAGAGCGCGTGCAATCGCCGTTTTCTCCTCGAGCTCCCCGTCGCGCGGAGGTGCGCCCTCGGGCGCCGCCGCCGGGGCGATCCCGGGCGATCCGGGGAGAATCAAGGACGCGAGCGCTAGACGCGCGTTCCTGAGATCGATTTCGGCCGACGCGCTCAGGTTTTCGTAACGCGCTCGCTCGATACGAAGTCGTCGCGCATCGTAGCCGGATAGGTCCCCCTCGCGGAAACGCTCTCGACCGCTTTGCTCCGCCATCCGGAACACAGAGCGAACGTCCCTGACGATGGGCGACCCGCTCCTCCGCGGCCGCAGCTTCAATGAAAACCCGCTTCACCTCGAAAGCGAGTCGGAGGCGTTGCGCATCGAGCCTCGATTCGAGCGCCGCCGCCTCCTCATCCGACGTCTCTGCTCGCGCTCCATGTCGTCCTGGCCACTCCAGACGCTGGCTGAGCGTGAAGTAGCTCTCCGAGTAATCGCGCCCACTCTCGGACAGCCCCTCGTGGCTAAACCCCGCCACCGGATTTGGACGCGCTCTGGCCTGCTTGGCGAGGCCGAGTGCTCGATCGCGCTCTGCCGCCACGAGACGAAGCTCCAAACTGTTCGCCTCGAACATCTGTAGCGCCTGCTCGAGTGTGATGCGCAGCATGGACTCATCCGCCAACGTTTGCGGAACGACTACAGCAATCGCCGTCAACGTCGTTAGAACCGAGGCGGCCGAGCGGTTCGGCTACACACCCGGGAGTTTTCGCGTCCTGTGCCATGAGTTCCGCAAAAACCCTCAGCGAGAGTTCTTTCTGCCACAAACGAAGAAGGCCAAGTTGCCGCCGCCCAGGGAGAGACTTCGTCAGAAGATCATCACCCTGCGCAAGCAGAACTCGTCGGTGTACGACATCCGGGATGCCCTGGATCAGAGTGGGGAAAAGCTGAGTCCGGCCTCGATCTCGACGATTCTCAAGGAGGAGGGATTCGCTCGTCTCCCGAGACGGCGAGACGACGAACGGCCCGCAACGACTCGACCCAATGCTGCGGACGTGGCCGACGCCGGAAAGCTCGACCTGTCCGAGCGCACGTTCCGAACGAAGGTGGGCGGCCTGTTCCTGTTCCTTCCGTACCTTGCCAAGATCCCTCTCGACAAGATGCTGGCCGATGCCAAGTTCCCAGGCACGAAGATGATGCCGGCCGCACATGCGATTCGCTCACTGCTGGCGATGAAGTTGTTCGGCAGCGCTCGGCACAGCCATGTCATGAGTTACGTCTTCGACGAGGGCTTGGCGCTGTTTGCTGGACTCAACGTGATTCCAAAGCGTTCCTTCCTCACGGAGTACAGCTGCCGCATCCGACCGGTCTGCTACCCACAGATCATGCGGTCTTGGTTCGACACCGTGAAGAAACTTGGCCTGAAGAGAGGCCGCTCCCTCGACCTTGATTTCCACACCATCCCTTTCCATGGCGAAGACGCGCTCGTACAGAAGCACTACATCTCAAAGCGTAGCCGCAAGCAGAAGGGCGTGCTGGCCTTCGTAGCGCAGGATTCCGAGACTCGGGTGTTTTGCTACGCGAACAGTAATTTGCGCAAGGAACAACAGAATGATGAAATCTTGAGATTCGTCGAATTTTGGAAGGAGAGAACCGGTCGGCTGCCGCAGGAGTTGGTGTTTGATTCCAAGTTGACGACCTACGCGAATCTCAACGAGCTGAATAACATGGACATCGATTTCATCACTCTGCGGCGCCGCTCGGACAAGATACTCGAACAACTGCGGCAGACTCCTGGATCAGCCTGGCGGCAGATCCAGCTCAGCAATGTGTCTCGGGCATTCAGAACACCGAAAGTCCTCGAGAGGATGATCCAACTCCGCGACTACGAGGTCCCGATACGTCAACTTGCCATTCGCGATCTTGGCCATGATAAGCCGACTCTTCTTCTCACTAATCAGCTGCGTCGCTCAGCCACGAAGCTGATCGATCGCTACGCACAACGGATGCTCATCGAGAACGGGATCGCGGATGGCATCGACTTTTTCCATATGGATGCGCTCTCCTCAGCGGTCGCGATGAAAGTTAACTGTGACCTCCAGCTCACGCTCATGGCGAGTAGCCTCTACCGGCTCCTTGGGACCGAACTCGGAAAGGAATACACGAATGCGAAGTCTCGGCGCATCTTCCGCGACTTCATAGACGCCACCGCCGTTGTAACGATCGATTCCTCGACCATCACCGTCCAGTTTCAAAAGCGCGCACACAACCCACACCTACTCGAAGCCGGCTTCGATCGGAAGCGAACCCGCGTTCCCTGGCTCGGTGGCCGTCATCTCCAGCTCGTCTTCGGATGATCAACGCGCGACGCTCCAATCCCATGGGGTCAAGCTCGCACCTAACGCCAAACGATGTCCCCGGGGCCGATACAGCTCGATCAGGCGACGGCGCTGACCCTGATGTTAGGTCCGAACGGCTCCGTGGGAATCCAGGCTAGAGGCGCCGAAGCTGAGAAAAGAAGGAGCCCTGCTAGTTGGACGCTTGCAATGGTGATGCGGAGGACTCGGCTCTTCACAACGTTGATTCTCCCTTCCGCAGCACACGAAGTCAACCTCCCGACACCAGGATCCAACAATAATCGCCCGGTTGGCAAGCAACTTGCTCACGCTTCTGACCACGAGCGCTTGACGCGCCTTTGAAGGTCCCGTACAAGAAGCCAAAGCACGGCTGGACAAATCAACGCCGTGGGCTGGTACCCAACGTCAACACGGCACGTTCGATTTGGAGACTTCGAGCTTGATCTCGATAAAGAATCAAAGGGCCGAAACAAGAATTGAGCGGAAAGGAAATCCTCGACCCGCGCAAATATCAAGGCGAAGATCTGGGGCAAGAGACAACACGTCAGCTTCTGTCGGACTGGCTTCTCGCCATCGCCGTGTCTTGCCTGGCGTCTCTAACAGGTTGGCTGGAGACGGGCACTACCCGAAGTGGACGGTCTTGACGTGTTTCCTGGCTGGCCTAATGTGTTCGCTAACAGTTGACTACGGAACCGTCCAGATCTCGAGCGTCCAGCAGTCGAGCGTCTCTGCCGTGATCCCCCCCACGGTCCACCTGTCGATCACGAGGGTGAAGGTGCCATTCTCGTCGCCGGGATTCGCGTTCGTCTGAGTTGCGAGATAGCTGAGACCAGGCGATAGTCCGCCGCGGTAGCTCGCGTCGTATGGTGTTGTGCTGCCGCCGAAGCCCAAACCCGCCGGTGCTTCATCGTCCCAGGTGGTGGCTCCGGGGCCCGTGAACGATCCGCGGGGGTTGATGGTGCAGCCCGCCCCAAAGCCGGCGCCCACGCCGTCTCCATCGAAGGCCGCGCGCTCGTCCACGCCCGGATAGCCTGGACCATAGAGATGGACAGAAGTCGCGCTCGTATCTGGGAAACTCCCACCGAACCCGACCCTCATAAATTCGATCGTGCCCGTCACACCGCTGGTGTCGACGGTGGAGATGATGCAGGGAATGCCGTTGGGGCACCCCGTTCCATCATTAGCACCCTTCGGCACGTCCGTGGATGTGAAGCTGAATAGCGTCTGCCCTGGTGGTCCCCCACCGCCACCGCCGCCACCGCCGCCACCACCACCACCACCGCCGCCACCACCGCCGCCACCACCGCCCGGCACCGGGTTACCATCGGTGGTGACCACGACTTCATTCGTGCAGGAGGTCTGGTTGCCGGTGATCGTTTCCGTCGTAAACAAGGTGACGGTATAGGCTCCTGGCGTTGTTGCACCGACGTCGCCCGCGACGGTGTAGACCTTGCTCACGGTTCGCCCTTCCTGGTGGCCGCTGCCGTCGCCGAAATCCCATTCGTAGCGGGCAATGGGATGCCCGGCGCTACCGGTGGCCTGGGTTGCGGTGAAGAAAATCTGATCGCCGACGGCATAAACTTGGGCGTTCGGCTCTATGATGAAGCTGCAGGCGGTACCTCCCGGGAAGCTCGGCCGGTCGGCGGCGCGCAGGAAGATTGTTACGCGGCGCAGGAGTCGGTTGCTGAAGTTCGTCGACATCTCGCGGCCGGTAATCTCGACCGTCGTGTCATTTGCTTGATCCGTGCGGAAAGGTGCCCAATATCGAACCCGAGCCACTCCATCACCGTCGGTCGTCGCGGAGACAGGGCCGGCCTCAACGCCACCGGCCGCGGGCCTGGCGCCGTTCACGGGCGAAAGGTTGCCGAGATCGAGAAATCCAGAGCCCGGCGCGCCCGGCGTTGTAATATCGAACTCGACCTGACGGCCGGGCGAACGCTGACCACTTGTTGTTTTTTACATTGAATCACGAATGAGAAATCTTCGCGATTCAATGTAAAAAACAACAACAAGGAGATGGAGAGAGTCCTTGCGAACTGGAGCTTGAAACCAGTGGTGGAATCGTTGATGGCGCTTCGTGGGGTGCAGCTGTTGACTGCGATGTCGCTGGTGACGGAGCTCGGTGATATCAGCCGATTCGACTCGCCTCGCGAGTTGATGGCGTACGTTGGCTTGGTTCCCTCTGAGCATACGAGCGGCGGCAAGCAGAAGCGCGGTGGGATCACTAAAACGGGCAACGGTCGTGTGCGTCGTCTATTGGTCGAAGCGGCATGGTCGTACCGGTTTCCGGCACGGCAGAGCTACCACATGCAGAAGAAAGCGGAGAAGGCGACGAAACCAGCGCAGGCGATTGCATGGAAGGCGCAGAAGCGGCTGTGCAATCGCTACCGGGTTTTGCAACGCAACGGAAAGGAACCAGGAAAGGTCGCGACGGCGATCGCAAGAGAACTGAGCGGTTTTGTTTGGGCGATTGCCTGCGCCGTTATGGCAGAGCAGAAGACGAAGTAGATCGAGAGGCACTGAACCGAATGCATGCCCTGCGCGCCGAGGTTCCCGAAACTATGGGCGATGGACGAAGGAGGCTTTGTGTCCGTGCTGAGGCGCCCCGACACCGGGATGGTGAGCTCGAATCACGAGTTCAGCCGCAGTCAAGAGCACTGAGAGCGAAATCGGCCTGTACCGTCGAGATTCGATTGAAAACGCTGAGCCATTCAACCAACGCCAGAAAATATATATATGAAAAATGTTCAAGAGGAAACATTACTAGCGGAAGGGTTGCTTCATTAGTGGGCGGCGGAAGGATGACGAGCTCAAAATAGCCTAACGCTATTTGCGGCCAGTCGGCTTCGGGCAAACGGAACGAAGTCCGTCTATGTGTTCGAAAAGATCGTCACTAACTCCCCACCACATCGGATCGAGAATAATATCGATCCCCTCGCGACGGGCAAATTTGGCTGCAGGGACGAAGTCTGCATCCGCAGCTACGAGTACGATTCGACGCACGAGCCGTTTGTAGGAGAGAGACGCGATGTCGAGGCCAATACGCATGTCGACGCCCTTTTGTGTCAGATCGTAGGTAACGTCGTTTTCCGCCAGGTCGCCGATGGTGATGCGTTTCGCGAGCAAGTCTTTCGTCGCCCGTGGAAGTATTTTCCAGTCGCTGTGTCCAAGGCGGCCAAGGCGTAGGGCGAGCTTCCGAACACGGACGAGTTCTTTGTGCAGCTTCGAGCCCTGGGTGATGCAGCAACTGCGTGAAGCCTTTCCCTACGAGACGGCGCCGAAGTATCTGATCTTCGATCGCGACTCGATCTTCCGCCCGGCCGTGGTCCGGTTCGCCAGGGCGCTCGGCATCGATCCCGTTCGCACCTCGTACCGAAGCCCCTGGCAAAACGGAGCGGCAGAACGCTGGATCGGAAATTGTCGGCGCGAGCTTCTCGAACACGTTGTCGTCCTCGGCGAGCAACATCTCGTGCGGCTCATGCGCTTGTATCTCAGTTACTACGACGAGGACCGTTGTCACTTGGGCCTCGCCAAAGACACGCCCAACGAGAGGTCGGTCACGCCGCGACCGTCGCCCGGAGCGAAAGTCGTCGCCCTTCCTCGAGTCGGAGGACTCCACCATCGCTACGAATGGCACCAGATTGCGTAAGGGTTTTTGCTCCGGAAAGATGCCCACCCCGAAGACCGTGACGCCTTCGTTGTTCCGGTCCCAAAACCGCTGACTCCGCGATCCGGATTAGCGTCTGGCCCGGGATCACGTCTGCTACACTCGTCAACGCCGCGCCGTGTGCGTCGTCCAACGCGTCCGGATCAATAAAGATGATAGACAGCCACGCCGGAGACGGCCGGGACGGATTTCGCTACCCTGGCCAAACGCTTCGAGCTCGACTATCCCGAAACCTATCCTCAGGAAGGCGGCTACCAGATTTCCGTTGCACCGCTCCAGGACGAGCTCACGAGGGACGCTCGGCCCACACTTCTCATTTTGCTCGGAACCTCCGCACTCGTGCTCCTGATCGCTTGCGCCAACGTGGCGAATCTCGCGGTCGCGCGCCTCATGCGGCGCGATCGCGAAATGGCCGTCCGAGCAGCTCTCGGCGCCGGGCGCGCGCGGCTCGTCCAGCAGGCACTCGTCGAAGCCACGCTGTTGGCGCTCGTCGGCGCTGCGGCGGGTCTCTTCTTGGCCTATCGCGGGCTCGATCTGCTCGTCGCTTTCATCGGTCGTTTTACACCGCGGGCTGTCGGCATCGAGATCGACAGCACCGTGCTCTTGTTCACATTCGCCATAGCACTTCTGACCGCGGTGATCGTCGCTTTCATCCCTGCTGTAACGACGAAGGTCAACTTGGTGAGTGCCTTGCGGGACGGTGGCCATGCGACGGGTCAGAAGAGCCGTCACCAGCTGCGCGCGCTCCTCATCGCGGGCCAAGTGGCGCTTGCTTTCGTGCTCCTCGCAGGCGCCGGGCTTACGCTCAGAAGCCTCTATCGGCTCCAGCACGTCGATTCGGGCTTTCGCACCGAGAACGTGCTCATGGCCCGCATGTCACCCAACTGGACGCGCTATCGAACCCCAGAAGACGAACGGCGGTTTTTCGACGCGCTGCTTCCTTGTCTTCGTGAGATCCCCGGGGTGATGTCCGTCGGAGCCGGAAGCGGGCGGCCGCTCTCGGGACAAGCGCCCAACACGACGGGGTTCCGCATCGAGAACATCCCTATCGAAGAAGGCGAGCTCGCCCCTCAAGTGGCGACACGCGTGGCCACGCCCGATTTTTTTCGCACGATGGGGATCCCACGCGTCCAAGGGCGAACTTTTACCGAGCTCGACCACGCGGAGTCGAGCCGTGTCGGCGTCATCAACCGCTCTCTCGCGGCGCAGTCTTGGAAGAATGAGAATCCGGTCGGCCAGCGGGTCGCCATCGGTAACAACGACAACTGGATCACCCTCGTCGGGGTTGTCGGTGATGTGCATCAGCAAGGCCTCGACGCCGAGCCCGTCGGGGCCATCTACTCTCCTCAGGCGCAAGCGTTTTGGGCCAATACACTCGCTGTTAGAACGCCTTACGATCCCGCCGGGACGGCGCGCCAGCTCAAGGAAGTCGTCCACTCGATCGATCCGCAGCAGTCCATCGACAACTTCCAGACGGTCGAGGAGATCCGAAGTGCGTCCGTGGCGTCACCGCGATGCTCCTTGGTCTTTTTGCGGGATTGGCGCTGTGTATCGCCGCGACGGGCATCGGCGGCGTCATCGCCTATACCGTGAGCCAGAGAACCAACGAGATCGGCATCCGCATGGCCCTCGCCGCCGGCGCCGCGAGCTTTGTCCCGGCACGCCGTGCCACGAGCATCAACCCGACCTTGGCGCTCCGAAACGAGTGAACTCCGGCCTCCGCATCTCCGTATAGAGAGAGAGCGGAGGTCGCATGCTGGCTGATATCTACCGGGACGTCGTCTACGCCGTTAGAACATTAATAAAGAGCCCCAGTTTCACCGCGGTCGCTATTTTCGCGCTCGCGCTCGGCATCGGCGCGAATACGACCGTCTACAGCGTCGTCAACGCACTCCTCAACTTCCCCGTCCCGATGGAAGACCCCGAGCGCGTGACCTTCATCTTCAGCGAGAACCCGGAGCTAGAGGTCACCCAAAGTAGCGTGTCCATGGACGATTTTCTCGACTGGCGCGAGCAAGCGCGCTCCTTCGACATCTTAATCGGGGGCGCCGCCGCGAGCTACAACCTCGTGGGCGCGGGCGAGCCTGTGCGGATCCAGGCCCTCCAGGTGAGCCCCGGATTCTTCCCCTTGACGGGCAAACCGCTGACCATTGGACGCGCTTTCCGGGAAGAAGAGAGCGAGCGCGGAAACCATCGGGTGGCTGTCATAAGCCATAGTTTCTGGCAGCAGAAATTCGGCCGCGCCGAGGACGCGCTCGGCCGCGTCGCGTCGCTCGACGGCGAGGACTACACGATCGTGGGTGTCGCCCACGAAGATTTCTTCTTCCCGAGGCGCACCACCGTTTTGTGGACCCCGCTCGTGCACGAGGCCGGCACCGCATCGCGGGACACGCGGACGGTCTTCGTGATGGCGCTTCTCAGCGAGGGCACGACGGCCGACGAAGCCACCGCCGAAATGGAAACGATTGCTTCGAGGATAGCCGACGCCTTTCCCGAGACCAATAGCGGCTGGACCGCGCGCGTCGAGACCCTTCGCGACAACTTGGTGAGCGGGACCGCGCTCGCGATGATACTGCTCTACGGTTCGATTACCTTCGTGCTCCTCATCGCTTGCGCCAATGTCGCCAATCTTCTCATCGCGCGCGCCACGGTCCGCGAAAAGGAGATGGCGCTCCGAACGAGCCTCGGCGCAGGCCAGCTTCGTCTCGTGCGGCAACTGCTGACGGAAAGTGTCGTGCTCGCCGGCGCCGGCGGCGTTCTCGGGCTCATCATCGGCGCCTGGGGCCTGACCGTTCTCAGAAACTGGATCGCGCCCGATCCCAATGTCGGATTCATCGCCGACGGCATCGCCATGGACGCCACAGTGTTGCTCCATACGCTCGCCATCTCGATAGTCGCGGGCATTCTGTTCGGGGTCGTGTCGGCCTTCCAGACGTCCAAGAGCGATCTACAATCGACGCTCAAAGAAGGTGGACGGACGGCAGGTGGCGGGCGGCGGCGGCGCTTTCTTCGAAGCGCGCTCGTCGTTGCCGAAATATCCATGGCGCTGACGCTTCTCGGAACGTCCGGAGCGTTCATTCGCGCCTTTGCACATATCTACACGGCAGATCCCGGATTCCAACCGGAGGGATTACTGACGCTCCAGCTCGCCCTTCCAGAAACCGACTACCCCGACGAAGCCCAAATTCCCGCGTTCTATGACGAGGCGCTCGCGGAGCTCGAGGCGATACCGGGCGTTACGTCGGCGGCGCTCACCACAACGCTCCCGCTCAGCATGTTCCCGGGGGCCACCGGTTCGCGTATCACCATTGATGGTCGCGTCGAAGAAGTCGACCAAGAAGGCCCCCGCGCTTTCGACATTGTCGTGAGCCCCAGCTATTTCGAGACCTTCCGCGTTCCGATCGTGTCGGGGCGCGCTATCGCCTCTCGAGACATCGAGGGCGCACTGCCGGTGGCGGTTATTGGCCGGGAGACCGCTCGGCGCTATTGGTCGGAGAGCGACCCGATCGGTCAGCGGTTCAAGCTCGGCTCTCTGTCCGACGACTCTCCGTGGATGACGATCGTTGGCGTCGCCGGTGACGTTCAAACACACTCCCATTCCATCCGCAACACGAAAATGAAATAGGCCAACGTTTTTCTTCCGATTGCCCAGCATCGGCGGCGAGCGGCTTCCGTCGCCATACGCGCCTCTGTCGAGCCTACAGGCCTCGCAGCGGGCGCCCGGCAGGCTATATGGTCCATCGATCCCCGCCTCCCCGTCGACAATGTCATGTCGATGCCGGCGGCGATCGCGCAGACCGACACGCAAAATACTTTCTTTTTGCGCGTGCTCACCGGTCTTTCGCTCGTGGCGCTCCTCCTCGCGGGCGTGGGTATTTACGGCATCATCGCGTTCGCGGTCAACCAACGTTCGCATGAGATCGGCATCCGGATGGCGCTCGGCGCGAAACCGTCCGGCATTCTGATGCTCGTCATCCGTCAGGGTGCGGTGTTGACACTGATCGGAATCGTGCTCGGGGTGGCCGGGGCGGTGGCTTTCGTACGCTTTTTCGGCGCCCAGCTCGAAGGGAACCAGGTCGCCAACGCATCGGGAGCGCTCACTTATGTAAGCGTCTCGCTCATGCTGATCTTCGTCGCGAACCTGGCGAGCTTTCTCCCAGCCCGGAGGGCGGTCAACGTCGACCCTCTCGTGGTGCTCCGATACGAGTAGCTCGACTACGTGTGGGACAAGTACGAGGAGCTCTGGCGCGCCTCAAACGAAAACCGAGCCATGAGCTAAGGGCCAGGTGAGCTTGGCTAGGCTCCGTCCGCTTTAGCGGTTATCAGAGAAAGGGTCGGCGGCGGCGTAGATCGTGGTGCGACGGCCTTGTGATCCGAGCTGTTTCGAAGCTGCGGGGAAAACGCGGTTCCGTCCGTTGCGCTTGGCCTCGTAGAGTGCTTTGTCGGCGGCGCGGATGAGCTCCGTACTCCCGTGACCGTCTCTAGGATAGTTCGCCACCCCTCCGCTGAAACTGAGAATCCCGAGCGGCTGCTTCTCTCGATGAGGGAAGTCGTGTTCGGCGACGTGTCGCAAAATATTCTCGGCGGCTTTCATCGCCTGCTCGGACGTGGCTCCCGGAAATATCAGAAGAAACTCCTCGCCGCCATAGCGTCCGAACACGTTGTTATCGCGCGTGTTCTCCGCAACGACTCGAACGAATCTCTTGAGTAGGCGGTCGCCCTCATCGTGGCCGTTGACGTCGTTGTAGTTCTTGAAGTTGTCGATATCCAATAAAAGGATCGAGACCTCCGAGCTGTTCTTCTCACTTTCGACGATCTTCTCCGACAGATGAGTCAAAGTGTAGGTCTTGTTGTAGATCCCCGTGAGCCCGTCGATCTCCGCGGTCTCCTTCATCGCGCCATAAGCGGTCGCGTGCTGTAGCGCCATGGCGCCGATATGCGCGATGAGACGAAGAACCGCTTTCGCGCTTTCGGAATGGAGGCTCGGGCGGGACATTGCGAGAAGCCCGAGGGTGTTGCCGTCGAAGACCATTGGCGCGACCAGATCGCAGTCGAATCCTTCGATCTTGTACCGCTTGAACTCGGAGCGCACGTGAGGCGCGAGGTTTGAAAAATCTTCGCGGCTCATCACCTGTTGGTTGTCGGCCACCATCCCGAGCTCCCCTTGGTCGCACGGAAGCTCCATGCCGGCGTCGATCTTGTTGTCCGCGCTCGAGGCCGCCAGAACGACAAAGTTAGACCCACGACTCCGATCGCTCGTCGTTTCTTTTCGGCGAAGCAGTACTAAGGATCCCCAAGGCTCGTACGTTCGGAGCATGATCTTGTTGAGCTCGGCCGGGATAGTGCGCGGATCTACCTTCGAGTGAAGCTCGCGCGACAAATGCGGAAATTCTCTCGCGAAGCGCACGACGAACTCGCGCTCACGCGAGGTCTGCGCCGCTGGCCGGATCAATTCGAGCTTGTCCCGGAGCTTTTGGATCGTCTCGAGCGCTTTCTCGTGCTTTAACGTCAGCTTGCGAAAGGCGCCGTAAACGACAACGAGCGACACGGCAATGAGCACGATCGCCGCTGGTATCACGCTGAATTGCCCATAGTTACGGGTAGGCCCCCACTTTTACCAGCCGAGAATTACTCGGCTCTTCGAACCGCTATTGTTGGGATGATACGTATGACTTCATTTTACCGTCAAAACGGGAATTCAGTCCACCGGAGGTCGCGGCCATCCGGAGCTACGGCTTCAAGTGACGCTCCATGAACTCGAACACCATCGTCCAGAGATGGATCACTTCGTTCGAGCCGCGGATCCCGTGCGTCTTGTTCGGATAGAACATGAGGTCGAATTGCTTCTGGTTCTTGATGAGCGCGTCGATCAGCTGAAACGTATTTTGCGGGTGCACGTTGTCGTCGTGGCTGCCGTGGATGATGAGCATCCGTCCGTTATAGTTCGCGGCGTCAACGACGGAGGAGGTTCGCTCATACGCTTCCGGATCTTCCTCGGGAACACCCATGTAGCGCTCGGTATAGATCGAATCGTAAAGATACCAATCGGTGACAGGCGCCCCGGCCACGCCGATCTTGAACAAGTCTGTATGCGTCATGTGGAACGTTGTCGTGAATCCCCCACCGCTCCAGCCCCAGACACCGGTATTCTCGCTGTCGATATATGGCAAGCCGGTCATATACTCGACCGCGACCGCGTGGTCCTGGACCGCAAGTGGGCCGATATTGTGATCCCCGAGCGCGGCATATTTCTTCCCCCAAATCGCGGAGCTTCGGTCGTCGATCTGGACGACGACATAGCCCTCTTGCACGAGGAATTGGTGAAACAAGAAGCGGTTCCCTCCCCACGAGTCTCGAATGGTCGGAACCCCCGGCATCCCGTAGATATAAGCGACGAGCGGATATTTCTTGCCCGGCTCGAGCTCGCGGGGCTTCATCACCAATAGCCCGATTTTGTGACCGTCCGGCGTATCGAGTAGCGTCCGCTCCGGCTCGATCAAGTCGTAGCCTTCGATTGGCGGCGGCTCGTGGAAGGCGGCGCTACGATCCGCGCCGACACTTCGAAAAGTTGTACCGCCGAGCTCTGCCATCGACGTGAAGCAGTCGAGATAGGCTCCTGTTTCTGTATTCAAGTCGATCTGATGCGTCCCTTTGCCGTCGGTCAACCGCTTCAGTGCCGAGCTATCGAGCTTCACGCTGTAGAGGTCGCGGCCGATGGGATTGTCGCGGTTCGCGGAGAAGTAGACGATCTCGGCGGAGCCATCGAAGCCGTCGAGTCCGAAGACTTGCCAATCACCATCCGTCAACTGTTCGAGGACTGTTCCCTTTTCGTCGTCATAGAGATAGACGTGGCGGAAGCCCGATCGCTCGGAGGTCCACAAAAAGCGATTTTCGTCGAGAAAGGTCAAATCATTGGTCACATTGATCCAATGAGCGTCTGTCTCGGTCAGAACAATGCGCGAGCGGCCGGTCTTGGGATCGACATAGATGAGCTGAAGCTCGTCCTGGCCGCGGTTCAAAAGCTGTATCGCCACCGTGTCGCCGTCTCGCCAATCGATCCGCGGGATGTACTCCGCGGCGCGGTCGATCCAAGCTGTGCGGCCGTTCTCGACGTTCACGATGCCGGCGCGCACGCGCGGGTTTGGATCGCCCGGCTTCGGGTAACGCTGGAGGTCGACCTTCGCTTGGCGAGAGACGAGATCTGGAATCGGGTAGGTCGGAACAAGCGTTTCGTCGAGCTCGAGAAACGCGATGTGCCGGCTGTCCGGCGACCAGTGGTAGCCGGTTCCGACGTTCAGCTCTTCGGGATAGACCCAGTCGAGATCGCCGTGCAGGATGAGATCGCTCCCGCCAAATGTCAGCTGCTTTTCGTCTTCTCCGCTAACGGGAACGACCCAAATGTCGTGCTCGTAGACGAAGGCGATGGACACGCCGTCCGGGGAGAAACTTGGGGTCGACCACGCCCACTTTGGACGCCGCGAGATGGCTCGCTTCCCCACTCGCTAGGTCGTAGACGAGGATGCGGCCGGAGCTTGCGAGCAGTAGCGACGCGCCGTCGGGGGACCAGTGATAGTCGGGAACGCCGAAGCGTGTTCGCCGGGTGCGCTCGCGCTCCGCGTCCGTCACCTGCGAGGGCGACGGCGCCATGTCGCGAAGGGTGTCCGCTGACACGAGCACGCGGCGCTCGGACGTAGCGCTGTCGAACAGCCAGAGATCCCTACCATCGTCCGAGGACAGAAAGTAGCTGAGGTGCCCTTCGGGGGTCCAGCGAGTTTGAGAAGGCGCGGGCGACGACAGGTCACCGCCGTAAATGGCTTCGATGGTGAGTTTCTTGGGCTGCGCTTCCACGAGAGCGAATGGCAGAAGCGTTACGAGGACTAGAGCAATCGAGCGATGCATAGCGCGTGGGAACCTCCTAGAGTGGCCCCGAACGGTACCAGCCCTGGCGCAACGCTTCAACATTCAGCCACCGGGAGCGGCAACGACCTCCAGATCCAGTCTAAAACACGGGCCGGAGACGGCAACCGATGTCGCGGTCAAAGAGCGGGAAGGTTCGACTTCGTTGCGCGCAGAATCTCGGCGCTCGCGGCATGCCCGTCGCTCGCCGCCAACTTCGCAAAAAGCCGGGCGTAGAGCCGATCGCGCACACCTTCGGGGAGGGCGTCGAACAGATCGCTATAGATCATGTAGCTCAGCGGAAAGCGGAACAGACGTGTCTTCAAATCGAGCTCACGCAACGAACGCCCGTTGCGATCGCGTGGCCCTTTTTGCGAGAACTTGGTCGCAAAAACAGACGCGCCTTGGACCGGCTCCGTCAGCGGGACCTCGTCCTCGAACAGCATGTATGAAGCGACTTCTTCGATCCTGGCACTGAGATTATCAATATCAATATCAACATCACCGCCAACGGCATCTCCTACCGCCATGCGAGCTTCCCAGCCGAGGCGGATCAAGAGATTCGTCATATGCGTTTGATGCTCGAGCGTCATCAAGGCAACGAGGTCGCTCGAAGGCGCCAAGTAGCCGCTCATGTCCAGAGGTAAGCGAACGCCCGCGGGCGCACCGCCTGCGGGACTCGATGACACCGTATTGCCCCGGTGCGGCTCGGCGCCCCTACCGCTCACGAACCATCCGCCCCAGCGATCTTCGAAAGGCGTGCGGTGATCGGTAACGATCGAGCCCCGATAGTCCGGCCGTCCCATCGGCGATACGTATACGGAGCCGACATAGACGCCAGCGACCCCGAGTGTCGCCGCATCGTGATGACAGGCGAGGCAAAGCTTCGAGCGTTCGAAGCGCGGCAGCTCTCTCTTCGCCGCGCTCATGGTGTAGAAGACCGCTCCTCGGAGCGGATCGATCGCGGCGAGCTCGATGACATTCGCGCCGGGCACGAATGCAATCGCAACGTCGTCGTTGAAATAGATCGCGCGCGGCGTCCGCGGCGAGATGCGCGCACGCCCTAGACTTGTTTTCGAGAACACGAGGACCTGGGATTCGGCGCCCACCCCGAGTGCTCGAAGAAGCGCCGGGAGGTATCCTTGGCCCTCGGGTCGGAACGTAAGCTCGATATCGCCGCGCGCAACAAGCGCAGCGAGCTTCGTGACAGGGTCCGCCAGAGGCACATCCCAGTACCGGATGGCGCGATGATCCAGCTCGAGATTCGCTTCGTAGACCTGCCCCGCCGCGGCCTGCGCGAGCGCCATCATCGCGCCCGCGACCACCAGCCCACTTTTCTTCCGCATGAGTTAACATTATTATAGGCGGGCCGCCCGCGATGCAGTTGCAAATGGCCTCGATATCCACTATGAGTAATCGGATCACGGGGCGCTTGAGGCGGCGATAGGGCAAACAATCGATGAAGATGTCGTTGTTGGCGGGGGTTTACATCCTCGCGGCCGCGTTTGCGGCGTCGGGCAGCGAGTATCCGGAATCTGCGGCGGCAAGTGCGGAGCTGGTTGAAAATTACTGCACCACCTGCCACAACGATGCTCTTGAGATCGGAAATTTTTCGCTCGAGCAAATCGACCTCGCCCGGCCCGCCGACCACGCCGCGGTACTCGAGAAAGTCGTGCTCAAGCTGCGCTCCGGGATGATGCCGCCCCAGGGAATGCCTCGGCCCGATGCGTCCGAGCTCCATCGCTTCATCTCGGATATCGAGACCGGGATCGACGACGCCGCCAAAGCCCATCCGAATCCGGGCCGGCCGATCCTCCATCGTTTGAATCGCTCGGAATATGCGAACGCGATCCGCGACTTGCTCGGCATCGAGATCGAGACCGAGAAGCTGCTCCCGCCGGACGACATGAGCCAAGGCTACGATAATATGTCGGACGTCCTGGCCGTCTCACCGACGCTTCTCGAAAGCTACATCAAAGCGGCGGGAAAGATCAGCCGGCTTGCGGTAGGCGATTCGGGTGCGAGCCCCATCGTCGAGACTTATCCCGTCCCGCTCAAAGTCTCACAGCTCCATTACGTGGAAGGGACCCCGTTCGGAACCCGCGGCGGCCTCGCCGTCACGCACAACTTTCCCGCGGACGGAGACTACGTCATTCGCTCGAGCCTTTATTTCCGGAGCCTCGGCCCGCTCTTCGGCGACAACAAGCCCGCCGAGGGCGAGCAGCTCGAGGTCGCGGTGAACGGCGAGCGCATCGCGCTTTTCGATATCAACCGAAAGATGAAAGTCTCCGAGATCCTCAAGACGGAACCGACGCCTATCAAGGCCGGGCCGCAAACGATCTCGGCGTCGTTCATCCAGCGCGCGGAAGGCCCCGTCCAAGATTTCGTGATGCCGTTCGATCAATCGACGGCGGATCTGACGACCGGCAACGTCAAAGGTTTGACCGGTCTTCCCCATTTGAGAAATATAGGTATCGACGGCCCCTACGACGTCACGGGCGTGAGCGAGACGCCGAGTCGCGACAGGATCTTCGCGTGCCGCTCCACCGAAACTGACGCCAACGAGCTTTCTTGCGCGCGAGAGATTCTTCTGGGCCTCGCGCGACGCGCTTTTCGCCGGCCCGTGACCTCTGAAGACATCGTGAATATCATGGCGCTGTTCGCCTCGGGCCGCGACGGCGCGGATTTCGACGCCGGCATCCGAACCGCGCTTCAAGCCATTCTTGCGGACCCCGAGTTCATTTTTCGCTTCGAGCGTACACCGAACGACGTCGCTCCGGGAACGAATTACCCCGTGAGCGACCTCGCGCTCGCGTCGCGTTTGTCGTTCTTCCTCTGGAGCAGCGGCCCGGATGACGAGCTCATCATGGTAGCGAGCGAGGGCAAGCTGCGCGAGCCCGAAATCCTCGAAGCACAAACCCTTCGCCTGTTGCAGGCCCCGCGCTCTTCGACGCTCGCGACGAACTTCGCCTCGCATTGGCTCCATCTTCAAAACCTCGGGGACATCCAGCCGGACATCTTTCTCTATCCGGACTGGGACTACAACCTGACGAAATCCATGCGGCAGGAAACGCTTTTGTTCTTCGACAGCATCGTGCGCGAAGACCGAAACATCCTCGACTTGCTCACCGCCGACTACACTTTCGTCGACCAACGTCTCGCGCATCACTACGAAGTGCCGAGCGCGCTCGGGAATCGTTTCCGCCGCGTCAGCATCGAAGACGACAACCGGCGGGGTCTCCTCGGCCATGCCAGCATCTTGACGCTCACCTCGCTCTCGAACCGCACATCGCCCGTCATTCGCGGCGCCTGGGTCATGGCCGTTCTGCTCGGCACACCGCCGCCGAAACCGCCCGCCAACGTCCCCCCGCTCGAGGAGAACGAGCACGGCGGGCGCGTGCTCTCGGTCCGGGAGCGCCTCGAAGAACACCGGAAGAACCCCGCTTGCGCTGCGTGCCACAACATCATGGATCCGATAGGCTACTCGCTCGAGAATTTCGATCCGATCGGGGCGTGGCGCACCAAAGATAGCGGCTTCGACATCGATCCGTCCGGAACGTTCTTCGACGGCACGGCAGTTGGCGGGCCGTCCGATTTGCGAAAATATCTCCTCGAGCGCGAGACGCTCTTTCGGCGCAATTTCACCCGGCAACTGTTGATGTATGCCATGGGCCGCGTCATTCAGCACTACGACATGCCGGCGGTGCGCGCCATCGCCAAAGAAGCGAACGCACAGGACGACCGGTTCTCGTCATACGTGCTCGGTATCGTAAGAAGCACTCCGTTCCAGATGCGACGGATGGAGAAACGCGGCGCCGTTACCGATGCCGCCGACTACAGTAAGCTCGTAAGAATGCAGAGGATACAATAATGTTCATTACCAAGAAGTACATCTCGAGGCGCATGGCCCTTCGCGGACTCGGTGTAACGATGGCGCTGCCTTTTCTCGACGCAATGGTTCCCGCGCTCGCGGCCACGCGCAAGAGCGCAGCCAATCCGCGCACCCGCTTCATCGCACTCGAGATGGTGCACGGCTCCGCGGGCAGCACGGGCGACGGGACGAGGAAGCATTACTGGTCTCCCGCCAAACTAGGCCCCGATTTCGAGACCACACCCATTTTGCGCTCGCTGGCCCCGCATCAGGACTATGTCACGATCGTGAGCCATACGGATATCGCGCCCGCCACCGCCCAGACCGAGGCCGAAGCTGGCGCCGACCATACACGCTCCTCCGCCTCATGGCTGACTTGCGCCCACGCGAAGATGACCGAAGGCGCCGACATCCATAATGGCATCTCCATGGACCAGCTCTACGCGCAGCAATTCGGCCAGGACACGCCGTTGCCGTCGCTGCAAGTCTGCGTCGAGGACGTCGGCTCGCTCACCGGTGCTTGTGGCTACGGCTATAGCTGCGTCTACGCGAATACGATCTCCTGGGCTTCCCCGACGACACCGCTTCCAATGGAGCGCGACCCGCGCGTCGTCTTCGAGCGGCTTTTCGGTGACGGCGCCACGCCGGAAGAGCGGCAAAAGCGTCGCGAGACCAAGGCCAGCATCCTCGATGGCATCCTCGACAAGGTGAACAAGCTCGAGCGCGGCCTCGACCCCGCTGACCGTGCGCGGCTCGAGGACTATCTCGAAGACGTGCGCGAAATCGAGCGCCGCATCGAGAGGGCCGAGACCCACAACGCCACCAAGCAATCCACAGAGCTTCCGACGACGCCCATCGGCGTACCGGATACTTGGGTCGAGCACATCAAGCTCATGTTCGATCTCCAGATTCTGGCCTTTCGCACCGAAACGACGCGGGTCTCGGCGTTCAAGATGAGCCGCGACGTGAGCTCACGCGTTTTCGTAGGAAGCGACGTGAAGACACCGTTCCATTCGCTCTCCCACCACATGGACAAGCCGGACAAGCTGGCCGAGTTCGCGCAGCTGAACGAGTTCCACGTGAATCAAGTCGCTCATTTCATCGATAAGATGAAGAACACGCCGGATGGCGACGGCAGCCTACTCGACCATTCGATGGTGCTCTATGGGAGCCCGATGGGCGACGGAAGCGTGCACAACCATTTACGCGTGCCGCTCTTCATTGCCGGACATGCCAATGACACGCTCCGAGGGAATCTTCACGTTCTCTGCGAGGACGGCACCCCGATGGCGAACGTGCTCCTGACACTTCTCAACAAGCTCGGGGTCGAAGTCGACCGCTTCGGCGACAGCAACGGCACGGTGGCAATTTGATGGGAAAGGGACGGAAAATGCTGGGATTGCTGAGCCTTTCGACGCTGTCGATAGCGATGCTCGTATCCGCGAGCGACACGGACGCCTCCAGGCGGCTCGCCGACGAAGCCAAAAACGGTCATATCGCGAAAGTCCACGCACTCCTGCACGAATATGTCGACGTGAACGCCGCTCAGGGAGACGGGATGACCGCACTCCACTGGGCCGCCTATAACGACGACCTCGAGATGGCCGCGCTTCTTCTCGGTGCGAAGGCGAACTTCGAAGCGCGCACGCGCGTCGGCGGCCTCACGCCACTCCTACTCGCAAGCAGGAACGGAAGTGCTCCTTTGCTCGAAGCGCTACTCGAAGCGGGCGCTGACGCAAACCACGCGAGCGAGACGGGCGCCTCGGCGCTGATGAGCGCCGCGATGACGGGAAGCGTCAATGCGGTGCAGGTGCTGCTCGACCATGAAGCGGACGTGAACGCGCGCGAGCACGCCCACGGACAAACGCCTTTGATGTTCGCGGCTTGGGAGAACCGGCCGAAGATCATCAAGATGCTCATGGCGGACGGCGCGCATCCAGAGCTCGCCTCGACGGTGCTGCCGCTCAACGAGCAGCGTTATGACGACTACGGCATGCCCCGCAAGCGCCGCGGCAGCCAGCAATCAGGTGGCAATTCCGCCATGGGCGGCATGACAGCGCTCTTGTTCGCCGCGCGCGACGGCCACATGGAAGCGGTCGCGGCCCTTCTCGACGCCGGCGCCGACATCAACCACGTGAGCGGCGGCGACGCGTCGAGCCCCATCGTTATCGCCATCGCGAATGGACACTACACGCTCGGGCAGTATTTTCTCGACCGCGGAGCCGACCCGAACGTCGCGAATCTGGACGGGGTCGCGCCGCTCTATGCCACCGTCAACATGCGTTACGCCCCGGTCTCATGGGCGCCAAATCCTCGAATCGACCAAGAGGTCGTCGATTCTCTCGAGTTGATGCAAGCGCTCCTCGAGGCGGGTGCGGAGCCGAACGCCCAAATCGCGCGCAAGCTCTGGTTCAGCCCGACTTCGCACGATCGCGGATGGATCGATCAAGCAGGGGCGACGCCGTTTTGGCGCGCGGCCATGTCGACCGACGTCGCAGCGATGAAAGTGCTCGTGGCGGCGGGCGCCGACCCGAGATTGAAAACGGACGGGAGCGCGACACCGCTCATGGTCGCGTCCGGTCTGGGCTGGATCGGCAACTTCAGCCAGAACCCGCCCGATTCCTGGGTGGAGGCCGTCGAATATTGTTTGGAGCTCGAAAACGACATCAACGCCGTCGACAAAAACGGCTTCACGGCTCTACACGGCGCCGCTTCTCGCGGCGATAACGAGATCGTCCAACTCCTCGTCGACCGAGGCGCACGGGTCGATATCGTCAACGAGGACGGCAACTCGCCGGCGGATATGGCCTTCGGCCCGTCGCGCTTCTTCATCCCCAAGCCGGAGACGGTGGACTTGCTCGTCGGACTCGGTGCGCCGTTTCTGGACAATTGTCGCTCCGACCAGTGCGTCGACGGGAAGTTCCTCGGCGGCGCGGTCGCCAAATAGTCTCTAGTCCCGCGGTGACAAAGGGCCCGCGCGGGTTATGAGAATCCGGACGGACCGCGCCGCGCAGTCATTCGCCACACTCGTCGCGCGCTTCGCTTGCTCGATGGGGCGAAATTTTCTATCCCTACGGGCCACTCACCAGATGGACGGCCAAGAAAAGGAGTAAGTCCGTGAAGCATTGGAGTATCGTTTTTCTCCTGGTGTCGTTGAGTTGTCGGCCCGCTGAAGAATCGGCACCGACCCCCGCCCCAGCAGTCGAACCGGTGGGCTTTGCCAACCCGGACCTTCTCATCGAGAGCGATTGGCTAGCAGAGCACATGGTAGATACGAGCGTACGAATCGTGGACGCGCGGGGGGCAGAAGCCTTTGAAGCAGGCCACATACCGGGTGCCATCCACATCGCAGTCCAAGACACCTACGATCAAGACGCCGAGGTCCGCGCCACCGTCGGTCCTCCCGCACAGATCGCGGCTCTGTTCGGCCCCAAAGGCATCGACGAATATGCTCACGTGGTCGTGTACGACAAAGGCGTCGCAACGAGAGCAGCGCGAATCTTCTGGACGCTCGAATATTATGGCCACCCCAACGTTTCGGTTCTAAACGGAGGCTTCGACAAGTGGCAAGCGGAAGCGCGCGACGTGACGACTGAAGTTGCAGAAGTCGCGCCGGTAACGTTCACGGTTCAGAGGAACGCGAGCGCGCTCACGACGAGGGATCGGATTCTCGGAGATCTCGACGCTACCGACGCCGTTATTTTGGACGTCCGAACGCCGGAGGAGTTCTCCGGGGAGGACGCTCGCGCTGAAAGGGGCGGTCACATTCCGGGTGCCGTTCACCTCGAATGGACCGAGAACTACACGGCCGGCGAAGTGCCGATTCTCAAATCCGCGCTCGATCTTTCAAACATGTACGAGCAGGCGGGCGTTACGAGGACAAACGCGTTCACGCCTACTGACAGGGCGGAGGCAGGTCGTCGGTGACGTACCTCGTGCTTCGACTGCTGGGCTACGAAGAGCCTTTGAACTATGACGCGTCCTGGCTGGAGTGGGGAAACGACCCGGATACGCCGATAGAGAAGTAGGCGTCGCGTCAACGAGCCAAGCGAGTGCTCACCGCCCTAGGGCCATCCCCCCAAGCCCAAAGAAAGCGGCGAGCCAGAAAGCGACGAACAAATACGCGACGAAACCCACGAGGCAGACGACTACCGCCTTCCCCGTTGATTTGTAGTCGAGTGCTTGCCGAACGGCAACAACCGTCGCCATCAGTTGCCAGATCCAGACAACCAAGCGCACCAGCCAGCCAAAGAGCGGGATGATGCGAAGGATGTTCAAAATACCTGGTGAGGCGGCGAAGCCTATCGTGCGAAGGAGCTGCCCAAAGTCGGCTTTGGTCGATGGCTCGGGCAGGAGCCTCGTCCCGACGACGAAAATAATGCCTGCCCAAACGACCCAGCCGACGCCCGCCGCAATGAGCCCGCCGACGAGACCCCTGGAACCACCGAACCCCGCGGAGCCAATCCCAGATGCGACGACGGAGAGCGCAACGACAGCCATCGCTTGCGGAAGTGCGCTCTCATCGTGCTCGACTTCCTCATAAGTCTTCACGTTCAGCGTCGCGGCACCGATCATCCTCTCTGTAAAGCTTGCCATGGTGCTCCTTCTCCTTCAAAAATTTTGGGGCTGCGAACACTTCGAGTCCTTTCCGGATAACGTGCCTACATAAACTGTTTCCCCTTGACCAACGGGCGGCTGATGATACCAGCGAACGGGAAGCCATTCCCCAAACAAGGGGGCTCCAAGCAGGTCTTCCAGATGATCCTCAGTCAGGCATCGCTCGCAAGATCAAGGCGACCTCCACCGCAGTTGCACGAGACATTTGCACGGGAGGGTCCCCTGCTGTACAACCAGCAAGCTCGAGAGACTCGGAAGGATGGCATCTAGACGACGGCAACGACCCCCGAAAGGACGGCGGCAGAAGACCGGTCATTCGGCGGATCGGAGTGGCGAGCGAGCGCTGGACCAGAGCTCCGTCTCACCGGAGCGGCGCGTGTTCTGGGTGCCGCTCGTGTTGACCCTTGGTCTCGCTCTGTTGTCTTTCGTACCTCGGGTGCAGGGCAGCCCAGTGTTGGTCCGTTCGTTCTGGGCCGCGGCGATGGTGTTGGTCGTCTGGCAGGCCGCGATGTTTCTGCGACTGAAGGGTGAGCCTGCCGGCTGTTTCATCCGGGTCGAGCTGCGCTCGCAGCACTATCTCCAGGCGACGATCCAGGCGGCGGTGTTCGCGTATTGGGGTTACTACTGGCGGCCCGTCTATGACTACGCTTGGCTCATGTTGGCGCAGCTGGTCTTCGCCTACGCCTTCGACATGCTGCTTGCCTGGGCGCGTAGGAAGACTTACGTTCTTGGCTTCGGACCGTTTCCGGTCATCTTCAGCACCAACCTCTTTCTGTGGTTCAGGGACGAGTGGTTCTACCTCCAGTTCATGATGATCGCGGTCAGGTTCATGGGGAAGGAATTTGTTCGCTGGAATCGCGATGGCCGGCGGGTGCATATCTTCAACCCGTCCGCCTTCTCGTTGGCGTTGTTCTCACTGGTGTTAATCGCGACGAGAACAACGGACCTCACGTGGGGACAAGAGATCGCATCGACCCTGTCTCTCGCGCCGCATATCTATCTGTTTCTGTTCCTAGTCGGCTTGGTCGTCATGTACTTCTTCTCGATCACGCTGGTGGCCGGGTCCGCGGCGATCGTACTGTTCGGCGCCAGTGCGGTGTACTCGGCGGCGGTTGGGGTACCCTATTTCATCGACTCGGAGATCCCGACCGCCGTGTTTCTCGGTCTGCATCTGCTCGTTACCGATCCGTCGACCTCGCCGCGAACGCCGCCAGGCAAGCTCGTCTTTGGCGGTCTGTACGGGCTTGGCGTGTTTGTCCTCTATGCGCTTCTCGGAGCGTTGGGAGTCCCCACCTTCTACGACAAGCTTCTCTGTGTGCCACTCTTGAACTTGAGCGTTCAAGGGATCGACCGTCTCGTGCGTGCGATTCAAGATACGCCTGTCCGTCATCTGGGCCTCGACTGGGAGCCCGCCCGCGCGAACCTGGTCTACATGGCGGTCTGGGTGGCGTTCTTTGGTGTCATGGCGTCCGTCGGGGGCACCGATGCGACGCACCGTGGTGACAAGATTCCGTTCTGGGAGCAGGCTTGTGCCGACGGTCGTCGGAACGCGTGCGAGCGCCTGGTGCAGATCGAGTCTTCATATTGTGGCGACAATTCAGGATGGGCGTGTAACGAGCTCGGCCGTCACTACACCGGGGGCAAGGTCACGGCCGCAGACTCCGAGCTGGCGCTTGGCTATTTTTCGCGAGCCTGCGAGACGCGGTTTTCGGCTGGCTGTGTCAACCTGCTAGCTCCGGAGAGCCTCAGCCAGGCAAACCCGCGCGCCCTCGACCTCCGGCTTTTGCTGCGTGAAGGCGGCGTGAATCTGATGGAGATGTCGGAGCCGGACCTCTACGCTCGGGCCTGCGACCATGGATGGACCTTCGCGTGCCAAAGCGCCCCGGGTGAAGGACCGTAGAGTGAGAACGGCCAACGATCCACCGTCGGCGTCCCCGAGTAACGTCAGAGGGGTTGCGGTCATCGCAGCTATCACTGTTGCTGTGGCCGGATGGTTGTATTCCCACCGGCCCGAGGATGCGGCCCTGTCGACTTCCATACTCTCGTCTGACATGAAAGCACTCCCGGGGTTCCGTCCGGACGCCTGGTACCTCCCCGACGATGACCTTCTGGGATTTGTCGAGATACCAGCCGGCACGTTTCGGATGGGAAGCGATCCAAAAGTGGGTCCACGCGCCTTCGTCAACGAGCGATGGTCAGCGTCCAGCAACCAGGGCAGGGTGGACCTGCCGGGTTTCTACATCGGTCGATACGAGGTCACGGTCGCCCAGCTCCGCGCGTTCGTCGCGGCTACAGATTTTCGCGTCGATGCCCAGGCTCTCGGAGGGTTACCCGACCATCCGGTCGGCGCCGTGTCGTGGCCGGACGCCCTTGCGTATTGCCGATGGCTCGACACGACGTTGCGGCAATGGCCGCACACGCCGCCGCCGCTGAGCCGTTTGCTCAACGATGGCTGGCGCGTGACCCTACCGAATGAGGCGCAGTGGGAGAAGGCGGCAAGGGGGACAGACGGTCGGATCTTTCCCTGGGGTGATGAACCGAGGCCGGACCGGGCCAACTACGGAGGCTCGAACACGACGCCGGTCGGAAGCTTCGTGTGCCCGGAATGTTCCTTCGACCTATCCGATATGAGCGGCAATGTGTGGGAGCTGACACGAAGCCTCTATCGGCCTTACCCGTTCGATCCGACGAACGACAACCTCGACCTAGATGCCGATGCGCTCTGGGTGATGCGCGGTGGATCCTACGCCGATACCGACCAGAACATCCGTGCCGCTATCCGTGGTGGAGCCGACCCCGGCGCGCGTCGTCCCTTCATCGGATTTCGTATCGTCCTCACCCGCATCGCGCCGTGAGTGTGTCCCGGAGACCCTCAGCTCCGAGTCCGAGCGCGAACGCGGCACACATGGTGGTCAGCCATGAGTGCTCAATCAGCGTCAACACTGATTGATGCTACGATGCTACGATGCGATGATGTTGTCCCGACACCGAAGCCCGTTCCGTACCGTGTTTCTCCTCACCGTTGGCCTCACGCTGGGCTATTCGGCACCATCTTCCACGGACTCGGTACCCGACACCCGACCACAGCTCGACGACACGGGACAATCCTATGTCGTACTGGTTTCGATAGACGGCTTCGCAGCCTATCATCTGGAAAACGAGCGGCTGGAATTGCCCAACATTCGTGCGTTGGTCAACGAAGGAGTTTGGGCGGAGAGTGGACGTATCCGAAACCACGACATCGCACCCACGATCGCGCACCTGCTCGGTCTGGAGATGAACAACGTGGAAGGCCGCGTGTTGACGGAGGCACTCTCGAAATAGGGCTGGATGCTTACTCGCTACGTAGCGTTCGCATCGGGTCGACTCGGCTCGCACGGCGCGCCGGTCCCAGGCTCGCCAGAAGCGTGGTCGCGCCGAGGATGAGCGTCACGACAAAAAGCGTCATCGGATCGTAGGGGGCGACGTCGTACAGCATGGTCGCGAGCGCGCGTGCTGCCACGGGCGCGCCGACAATACCGATGAAGACGCCCATGGTCACGAGCCGGAGGCTTCGGCTCAGGACCTCACCGATGACATCCTTGGCGCGCGCACCCACGGCCATGCGGATGGCGATGGCCCGGGTCTCGAGACTGACGGTATAGGAGATGACACCGTAGAGCCCGATGACCGCCAGTCCGAGCGCGACCGCGGCAAACGTAGTGGTCAGCCACGATAGAAAACGTGGCTCGGCGAAGGCGCGATCGGAGACATCCTCGAGAGTGGCAACTTCGGCGAGAGGCAAGTCTTTGTCGAGAGCCGCAACCTCGCTGCGGAGCGCCGCGAGAACGGCCTCGGGCTCGCCCTGGGTCCGTACCGCGACGAGAAGCTCGCGCGTCCACTGTTCCTGGGAGAACGGCATGTAGATCGCGGCCTTCGCGCGTGCGTCACTGGGGTCGTCCTTGACGTCACTCACGACACCGATGACCGTCCACCAGTCCTCATCGGTCGGCTCGCTCGAGTAGGAGACGCGGTGTCCGACTGGATTCTCATCGCCCCAGACGTCGTTTGCGAGCCGCGCGTTGACGACGATGCGCCGCGGAGCGTTTGCGTCGTCTGAACGTTCGAACGCCCGGCCGTGCACGAGCGGCATTCCGAGTGCTTTGAAGTAACCGGTCGTTGCAAAATGGAAGCGCGCGCCGAAGCGATCCTCGGGTCGTCCTTCGGGCTCGAATCCGAAGTTCTCGTCGTAGCCGGACCAGGGCAAGCTCGATCCGGCGCCCGCGGCCACGACGCCGGGAACGTTTTGGAATCGCTCAACGAGTCTCTCGAACAGTCGAGCGGTGTCGTCGCCTTCGGGATAGCGCGAAATGGGTGGCGACACTTTGGCCGTTAGAACGCTCTCGGGCTGAAAGCCTGGGTCTGTGGCCTGGAGGTTTACCAGTGTCCTCGACAACAGTCCGGCGCCGACGAGAAGAATGATGGCGAGGCTGAGCTCGGCGACGACGAACGCACCACGAACCCGTCTTTGATCGCGGCTCTCGCTCGTTCGGCTTTGCGAGAACGACATCCGTGCTCCAGACAGCCGAAGCGCGGGCACGGCGCCGAAAGCGATACTGGTCAATAGGGTGGTGAGGAAAGCGAAGCCTACAATGTTCCCGTCGATGGCAACGGTTTCGAGCCGGGGAATGCCTTGGCCGCCTATGACCGGCAGCCATCGCACCGTCAACGCGGCGAACGCGACGCCGAGCACACCACCGGCGATGGCGAGGAGGACGCTCTCGGTCAGAAGCTGGGTGAAGATTCGGCGTCGACCTGCGCCCAAGGCGCTTCGGAGCGCGAGCTCTTGGTGTCGAGAAGCGCCTCGCACCAGAAGCAAGTTCGCCACGTTGACGCATGCGATCAACAGAACGAGAGCGACCGCGCCCAACAGCACGAGCAGTGTCGGCTGCGCGTCGCGCACGATTTCTTCGTGGAGCGACATGAGCGCGATACGCCAGTCCTCGTTGATATCCGGATATTCTTGTTCGAGTCGCTCGGCGATGACGTTCATCTCGGCTTCCGCGCGATCGACGGTGACGCCGGGGGCGAGGCGGGCGATGCCGTTCAAGTAGTGAGCCCAGCGAATCGGCTCGTCGGCGAATGGAAAGGGTCTCCAAATATCGACCGTGGTTCCGTGGGGCAGTGAGCGGAAGCGCCCGCCCACATGCTTCAAACGGTCGGGGGCGATACCGACTACCGTGTGAGGCTCACCATCCACGACGAGCTTCTCGCCGATGATGCCGGGGTCTCGCTCGAAGCGCGCCTCCCAAAAGCGCTCGCTGAGAATCGCGACGTGGCTGTTCGCCCGTTTTTCCTCTTCGCGCGTGAACCCGCGTCCGCGCATGGGCTCGATGCCGACGACGCGGAAAAAACCGCTCGAGACGAGCATGCCCGGTACCCGCTCGGGCGACTCGCCCATCGCGATCTCGGCGTCCCCGCGGTGATAGATGGCGAAATCCTCGAACGCCTGCGCGGCGTCGCGGTAATCGAGGAAGTTGGCCGGCGTCAGCGCGAACTCGGGGATGTTGGGAGTGGTGTCGAAGACACGCACGACCCGCTCCGGTTCCGGGTACGGCAGTGGCCGCAGCAGCACGGCGCGGACGATGCTGTAAACGGCGATGGTGGCGCCGATGCCGATGGCCAGCGTCAACACGGCGACGAGAACGAAGCCCGGGCTTGCCCCAAGCGAGCGGAGTGCATAGCGAATGTCATGGCCGAGGGATTCCATGGGGCGTCCTTTCCTTTTCGGTAGGGGAGGTGGTGATACTTTTTTGTGTTCACGTCGTCGGTCGAGCCGCGCCCCAAGCGACTGCGTAATGACGTCCTGCACCGCGAGGAAGTCATACGCGAAGCGTTGGCCACGGGTCCGCACTTCGTGTCGTTGTTCTTCGAAGAGCGCGGTCATGTCGTCGCCAATCTCTTCGCGAAGGGATCTCGGGAGGAGGAACAGGAGGTATCGGTAGAGACGTGTCATGGCTTGGCTCAGCGTGCGTGGGAGCCCGACAGTAACCGCTGCGCTCGGGCGAGAGCCACGCGATCCTGGAGGCGCTCGGCCTCCGCCTTCGCGACTTGTCGCCCGAACGCCGTGATCCGGAAATAGCGCCGGCGCTCATCTTCTTCCGCGGCACCACCGCGGCGAGGCGATTTCTCGATGAAGTCGCGGGCGATCATCCCGCTGAGCGTCCGGTAGAGGTTTCCGGGAAGGATTCTCCGTTCCGCGGGCGAGCGCTCTTGGAGCTCCTTGGCGATGCCGTAGCCGTGGCGCTCGGCCTCGTTGAGGATCAAGAGTACGTCGAAAACGAGGGGTTTCAGAGGAAGAAGGTTTTCCGGGGCTCATGGTACTCGCCGGGAGCACGAAAGAGCAGACCGTTGGCCCAGTGTAGACGGATGTGGCGGCGCCGATGCCGAGAGCGAGAGAGACTACGGTCACGACAACGAGGAGGGTCGCGCGGCCGAGCGCCCGCAGGGCGTAGATCAAGTCGCGAGAGAGATTCCGCATGGTTACCTAAGAGTCGTCAGAAAGGGGCGCCGGCTACCTACTACCAGACGTTGATGTGGCCGCGAGGTTCCACAAATGCGGATATAGCGCACGAGACCGAGCTCAGTTCTCCGAAATCCGGTACAGGTGATGATAGCCGCGGAGATACATCTCGTCTCCCACGATCGCTGGGGAGGCGTCGAAGCCGTCGTCCAGGGAATTCGTGGCGAGGATCTCGAGCTCCGGGCCGTTGTCGAGAACGAGCCCGGTGCCGTCGCGGCCGAGGATGTAAACACGGCCGTTCACCGCGACAGGCGACGCGTAGATCTCGAAAATGCCTTCGAGCCGGACCGGACCGTAATGCGCTTTGCCCGTCTTCGCGTCGAGTGCCGTGAGGATTCCGCTATTGCTCTTGACGAGATACAGGATGTCCTCATAAAGAAGAGGTGAGGGAACATAGGGCGTATCCCGGTCGATTTGCCAGAGAATGGCCGAGGTGCCCGTGATGTCTCCCTTCGCCTCGGATAGCCGGACGGCGAAAGCGGCATTGCCGCGAAAGCCGCTCGTGACGTACACGATGCCGTCATTTTCGACGGGTGACGGGATGGCGTTCAAGGTGAGGCCCGGACCGGACCAGACAATTTCGCCCGTCTCCAAGTCGTAGCTCGTCACGTTATTCAATCCTGTGGTGATGACTTGAGAATGTCCCTCGTGGTCGACGACGAGGGGCGTGCTCCAACCGCTGACTTCGTTGCGATCCTGGCGCCAGAGCTCCTTGCCGCTGTTCTTATCGAGCGCGGCGATGAAGGACTCGCGTTCGTGGTCCCATTGGACGACAACGAAGTCTCCATGAAGCGCCGGCGACGCGCCTTCGCCGAAACCGCCCCGCGTGTACAGGTCTCCGAAATCCTTGCTCCATTTCAGGTCGTCTTACGGGCGACCGAAAAGTTGGCTGGCTTTGCGAGCGGATCGGGGAGGAGAGAGGCTGAAGTGGGTCAACGCCAGTCTGATCGCTGCTTTATTGCGCTTCGTCTCGACCATAGGCGCACGTTTTGCCCCGCTGCAATCCATCGGGCGTCTCAACTTGGCCGTTCCGCCGAATCACATCTTCCTTGAACTTGCCCACCAAACTTTCTCCGTGAGCAGAATCTGGACTTTTTCACCGGGCTGCTAGGAGCCCTCCCCGGTGTTGCCGCCGTCGAGCGGGAGGAACGAGGCTACGTGATTCGTCTCGTTGAGGGCGCCGAGATTGCGCACCTCATGGGGCAGATCGGCGAGCGCGTAGCTCCGCGCCGGCTCGAGCTCGCCCGGCCGAGCCTCGAAGAAGTGTTCTTTGAGCTCGTGGGCGCCGAGCGTTGAGAAAACTGTTCCACGTTGCGGCGCGCGAGTTTGTCACGACGGTTGCCACCAAAGGGTTCATCGTCGGCGTTCTTCTGACGCCCGTGTTGATGGGCTTTTCATATTAGTGATGCCCGCGCTCATGAACGAGGCGGCCCCGCCGATAGCGGGTGAGATCCTCCTTCGCGACCCCACGGGAGTCGTCTTCCCGGCCGTACGGGACTATCTCGCGCCCGAAGCGATGGCGGAAAGGCGTCGGCGTCTACTCGACATGGCGAGCGAAGTCGTGCCCGACGCTGTTTCGGAAACGGCGTTGAAAGGTATGATGGGCGAGGTGCCGCAGCTCGATGTTCAGCGGCTCCAGGGCGGACTCGAAGATGCAAAGGCTTCTCTTCTAACGGACTCCAATCGGTTGGCGGTGGCGATCGTCGAGTCGAACGCGATCGACGAGGCGGAAGGAAGTTACGCGCTCTTCGTCCGCGAGAAGCTCGACGACCGCGTGGAGGACGAGCTCCATGACGCGCTGCGAGAGGCCATCGTCGATGCGCGCATCCGAGCGCGGGGCCTCGATCGCGTCGAGATCGACGCGATCACGCGCGTCCCGTATCGGCGCTCGACGACCGTGACGGAGCAAGGGGAGCGCGAGACGCTCGGAGTCCTGAACATGATGATGCCCCGTAATTGTTTACCGCTCTGGGTTGACCAAGGGGACGGGGGTGTTGTCGGGAGCACGAAGGATTGACGTGACGATGTCGATCACGCGGATCCCTTTGTGACGGCAGCTCTGGAGGACGCTCATGAGGATCGACTGGGCCTGTGCCCCTTTCGCGGTACGGTTGCCGCCTCCGCAGGTCTTGCGGTTGACCACGGCGATGCGAATGTCTTGTTCGGCGGGATAGTTGGTGGCCTCGACGTCCGCACGGTCGAGGAACACAAAGAGGTTGTCCCGATAGCGTCGCAGATGTTTCGCGAATCGCTGGTTGGCAGGATTGGTGAATCGGCCGTGCAGCAGGCGGTTCATCTTCGCCTGGAGGAGTCCCTTGGCAACGCGCAGGCCATGCGGGCTGATCTCGCCAGCATCGCGCCGATCGCGCAAGGCGAGGGCGTGCCGGAGGATGGCCTTGACCAAGCGTGGGAAGCGCACCGCCCCGCGCGTGGCCGTCTCCAGTAGCTCGTGGCAACGGTGCAGCAGATGGTTGTAGCAGGTCTGTAGCGTCGCTTCCTTGAAGCAACGGTAGGGGGCCCAGCCGTCTACCCCGAGGGTGCCCGCGTAGTTTTTCCCCAGCACCGAGGCGGCCTGCTCGAAACCACGGCCCGGAAGGATCTCGTAGACGGTCTCGCGCAGGTTCGTGAAGACCCACAGCCAGACCCGACGACCTCCCTGCTTCCAGCCCGTCTCATCGGCGTAGACGACGGGGCTGGCCCGCAGCGCCTCCACCAAGGCATCTCGGGTGGGCTTGGCACGCCGGGCAAGACGCTGCATGGCACGACACAATGTGGAGCGCGCCACGGGGAAACCCAGCATCTGCTCGAATCCCAGGCGGATCTTGTCGTACGACACCCCGCAGATCATTCTTCTGGAACGCGGCGAAGGCGAGCAGCCTGGGCCCGAAATGCACCGTGCCCACCTCGAACGCCTTCGAAATCAGCAGCGGATGCTGGCCACGGACACGCCGACCACACTCCTGGCAGTGGCCATGACCCACTACGAACTTCCAGGTCTCGGGTTGGATGGGCGGAATGTCGACCTGGTACAGATCGATGCTCCCTTCCGCTCCTACCTTACCTCCGCACGGGCACTGCTCCGGGCACGGAGCCTCGAAGGTCTTGTCGGGAACTGGGACCGCTCGGACGGCCTGCCGCCCGTACTTAGACCCCGGCTTGCGTCCGGGCTTCTTCGGGTCCCGTTTCGGCTTGTCCTTGGAGAAGGGTGCGGCTTGGCGCTTGCCAGCGCGCCGTGATTCCTCGAGCACGCTCTCGAGCTTGGCAATCCGGGCGTCCCGTTCCTTCAACTGACTCTTGAGATCCGCGTTCTCCATGTTCAGTCTACCCAGCTCGCCCTCAAGCCGTTCGCCCAGTTCGCGAACCGACTCCCTCCAGGACCTGAACGTGCACTGTAGGATAGCCGGGGCGGCCGCTTTTGTCCAGCCCCTACCCCAGCGTCAGCGGTAAACAGATACGATGCCCCTTGCTTTCATGGGCCTCGTATTGACGTCGGTGATGGTGAGCGGCCAATACCTCCTGACTACGATGATCGAAGAGAAGCAGAGCCGCGTCGTCGAAATGCTGCTCTCCGCCGTCTCACCGATGGAGCTCATGACGGGCAAGATTCTCGGCCAGTTCTGCGTAGGCCTCGTCATTCTCGTGCTGTATTCCGGGATGGGTCTCGCGGCGCTCGTCTCTTTCGCCGTCTCCGGAGTCCTCGACCTGTCGCTCGTTCTGTACCTTTTCATCTCCTATGTCATTGCCTATTTCGTCATTGCGTCGCTGATGGCGGCGGTCGGCGCCGCAGTGAACGAGCTTCGGGAAGCCCAGACCCTGATGACGCCTCTGATGATTGTCGTCATGGTGCCCTGGCTTCTGTGGCTTCCCATCAGCCGCAACCCTGATTCGATGCTCGCGCTCGTCACGAGCTTCCTGCCGCCTGTCAACACTTTCGCGATGCTGCTCCGTATCACGAGCTCGTCACCGCCTCCGACGTGGCAAATCCTGCTCTCGCTCGCCATCGGCGTCGCCTCGGTATTCGCATCGCTCTGGTTTGCGGGAAAGGTCTTTCGCATCGGACTTCTGATGCACGGGAAGCCGCCGAACTTGCGTACGCTCGTGCGCTGGTCGCGCATGGTCTAGGGTTCGCGATCCGGATTGCTATCGGCTACCTGCTTCCTGGTTCGGGACCCTTAGCTAATACCTGACAGACCAACGCTTTAACTGCAATGACATCACTGGTTTGCTTCAAACCCTCTTTTGTGCTAGATTTTTAGCACTTGCTCGAGCCGGGAGGATCAAGGTGGAGACGCTCATCAAAGACGTGAAGTGGAGCCTCCGTATGCTGCGGCGCCAGCCGGGCTTTGCGGCGATGGTCATCATCACGCTAGCACTCGGCATCGGCGCGAATACGGCCCTCTTTTCCGTTGTGAACGCCGTTTTGCTGCAGCCCCTTCCGTATCACGAGCCCGATCGGCTGGTTCGTGTATGGAGCGCGCGTCCGGAAGACGGTGTGACGCACGGGACGACGTCACCACTCGACTTGCAGGATTGGTTCGAACAGAACGCGTCCTTCGAGGATATCGGCGGCTACCCGGCTTTGCACATGCGCGGCTTCGTCCTCACCGGGCAGGACAGGCCGGAAGAGATCGCGACAGCCTACGTCGCCGAAGGTTTCTTCGAAACGCTCGCCGCGGCAGCCCTCCACGGCCGCACGATCGAGCGCCGCGATCATGTCGATGGGAGCAATACCGTTGTCGTGTTGAGCTACGGCGCGTGGCGGCGTCGCTACGGCGCCGATCCTTCGATCGTTGGTGAGACGATTTCGCTCTCAGGACGCGCCTTCACGATTCTAGGCGTGATGCGACCGGGGTTCGAGTATCCGAATGCCGCCACCGAGATTTGGGCGCCCTTGTCGTTGATTCCCGACACGGGGTTCCTCGTCGCCGATTCATCCGTTGGCTGAGCATCATTGCGCGATTGAAGCCGCGTGTTTCGATCGAGAGCGCTCGCGCCGAGATGGCGACGATCACCGGAAGGCTCGCACAGGAATATCCGGACTCGAACGAGGGGCTTACCGCGGCGACGATCGAGCCGCTCCACGCCCAGATGGTCGGTGACATTCGCGCCGGCATGCTCACCGTGTTCGCAGCCGTCGGTTTCGTGCTTCTCATTGGATGCGCGAACATCGCGAACTTCGTTCTCGCCCGTGCGGAGGGCCGCAGCAAAGAAATCGCCGTCCGTGTCGCGCTCGGCGCTGGCCGCGCCCGGCTGCTGCGGCAGCTTCTCACCGAAAGTGTTTTGCTCGCTTCGATCGGTGGGGTGGTGGGAATGCTGGTTGGCGTGGTCGGTATTCGTTACTTGGTGGCCATGGCGCCTCCGAGCATCCCGATGCTCTCGACGGTGCAGGTCGATGGTGTCGCGCTCGTCTTTACCGCGCTTCTAAGTGTTGCGACGGGCCTTCTCTTTGGGATGGCTCCCGCACTGCGGATGGCGGGCTCGGATCTACAAGGCTTTTTGAAACAAGGGCGCGCGGCGTGGGTGGCGGCGGTCGTCGCGGGCTGCGCGCGGGCTTGGTTGTTGCCGAAGTCGCGCTCGTCGTTGTGCTTTCTATCTCTGCCTCGCTTCTGATCCGAAGCTACTATCGGTTGCTCCACGTCGACCCTGGCCTCGACCCGAGCGGCGTCCTCACGCTCAATGTGACCGCGCAAAGCTACAAATACCCGACGCGGCCCGAATATGTCGGTTTCTTTCGTGACGTCTTGGAGCGACTGGAACAGATCCCCGGGGTAGACTCCGCGGCGATGTTTCGGCCGTTCCCTCTTCGCGGCGACACGTTCGAAGGCGAGAACATGGGCTTCACCATTCCCGGCCGTCCGGGACATCAAGATCCTCCGGATGGCCAAGAGCCGGAAGCGGCGATGCGTTTCACGAGCCCGAGCTATTTCCGCACGATGCGCATACCGCTCTTGTCGGGGAGAGACTTCAACGAGCTCGACGACTCGGACCATCCTCTCGTTATCATTATTAACGCGACAGCGGCGGAGCGCTATTGGCCGGACGAAGATCCTGTCGGCTCTTCCATTCGAGTCGGCGAGAACGTCTTCCGATCGTCGGCGTCGTGGGAGCGGTCCAACAATTGTCCTTGTCCAAGCCGCCCGAGCCCGCGTTCTACGTCAACTACCAACAAGTCGCACGCGTCGGCACGACCTTCGTCTTGCGCACCCGCGCCGCTCCGCTCGGCGTCGTCGATGCCGTGGAGCGCGCTATCTGGGAGGTCGATCCCGACCAGCCCATTCAGCAAATCGCAACCATGGAGCGCGTGCTCACCGACTCGGTTGCCGAGCCCAGATTCTCGATGACCTTGCTATCCGTCTTCGCAGGATTGGCGCTGGCTCTCGCCGCGGTCGGCATCTACGGCGTCATCTCCTACACTGTCAGCCAGCAGTTTCATGAAATCGGGATTCGTATGGCGATGGGAGCGCATACAAGAGACGTTCTCGGGATGGTGGTAGGGCGCGGGATGACCTTGACCCTCGTCGGCGTGGCCATCGGTTGGCTCACGACGTGGGGTGTGAGCCGCTTGCTCGCGTCGCTCCTCTTCGAGATCGAAATACTCGACGTGCCCAGCTATGTCGGTGCGACCGTGGTGCTCGTGCTTCGTGGCTTTCGCCGCCACCCTGTTGCCGGCTTTCCGCGCCGCCCGCATCGATCCGGTGACCGCGCTCCAATCGTGAGTCGATTCCCGAGAAACACTAGGAGGTGTACACTCACCCTCCTATGACGGAGCAAGACCGCTACACTATTCTCATCGCGAGCTATTTGGAGCCGGAGCACGTCGAGCGCATTCGGCAAGTCGATGCGCGACTGCACGTTCTCTACGAGCCGGACTTGCTGCGGCCGCCTCGTTATCCCGCCGATCACAAAGGAGGGAGTTTCGAGCGTAGCGAAGAGCAAGAGCAACGCTGGCGGGGCTTGCTCGAGAGCGCGGACATCCTCTTCGATTTTGACGCCACCCACTTGGAAGACTTGGCCGATCTCGTGCCCAACCTTCGATGGATCCAGGCGACGAGCTCCGGCATCGGCCAGTTCGTGAAACGTCGAGGCTACGACCAACGTCTGCCTGAGGTCGTCTTCACGACCGCAAGAGGTGTCCATGTACAGCCTCTCGCCGAGTTCTGTCTCCTTTCGATGTTGATCTTCAACAAAAAGCTCGTCAGGCTCCAGCGCGATCAGGATCGCAAACATTGGGAGCGTCACGCGGGCACGGATCTCGACGGACGCACCTTGGGCATTGTCGGTGTCGGCGCCGTCGGCGCCGAGATCGGCCGCATGGCACAGGCGATGCGCATGAGAGTTCTCGGCATCAAGCGGCACATCGAAGGCATCGAGCCGGCTTCGCTTCATCTCGATGAGCTGCACACGCTCGCGAATCTCCACGACGTCTTGCCACGCTCGGAGTTTCTCGTGCTCACGACGCCGCACACCCCGGAGACGGAAGGAATGCTCGGGCGCGCGGAGCTCGAGATGCTGCCGAAAGGCGCCGTCCTCGTCAATTTGGGTCGAGGCATCCTGGTGGACGAATCGGCGCTAGTGGAGGTATTGCGCTCCGGCCATCTCGGCGGCGCCTGTTTGGATGTGTTCGAGAAAGAGCCTCTTCCGCCGGAAAGCCCGCTATGGGAGATGCCCAATGTTCTCGTGAGCCCACACTCGGCGAGCACGAGCAACCGGGAGAACGAGCGTCTCACCGACTTGTTCTGCGACAACCTGCGCCGCTTTCTGAACGACGAACCCCTCTTGAACGTGCTCGACACGGAAAGGTTGTACTGAATTGCGATCCGCGGCGGCACGAACGCTATCGCTATTGCTAGGGATGGCCTCTGCCGGTGCCGCCCAGGAGGTGACGGTCGTTCGCGCGAGGACGATTTACACGGTCTCGGATGGCGTGATTCGGAACGGGGAGATCCTCATCCGCGGCGGGAAGATCCAGGCCGTGGGGAACGACGTCTCCGCGCCCGAATCGGCACGCGTGCTCGAAGCGCTCGCTGTGGTGCCCGGCTTCATCGACGCGCATACGCACGTCGCACTCGATCGCTCTTCTCGCCCACCTGGGCCGGTCACGGCGGAGTGGCGGGCTGTCGATCACGTGGACCTCGAACACTCTATGCTCCAAGTGGCGCTGTCCGGCGGCCTGACCTCGCTCGTCACGCGGCCGGGAAGCGGGATCGTCTCGAGCGGACAAGGTGTTGCGCTGAAGCTTCGCGGCCGCTCGGGCGCGGCAACCGTGCTGAAGCCTTATGTGGATCTCAAGATGGCGGTGCGGCCGCTCATCAACTTGAGGTCCGACGACGCACCCGCGACCGTCATGGGCTGGTATGCGATCGCGGATGACCATTTTCGGCGCGCGAAGGACTACTTGGAGCGTGACGCCTCGGGGGACGCGCGGCTCGACGCTTTTGCTGCCGTGCTCCGTGGGGACGTCATGGTCCATGCGCACAGCCATTATCCGAGCGAGATCCAGATGGTGCTCCATCTCGCCGAGCGATACGGCTTTCTCGATCGGGTGGCCCTCGCGCACGTCGAAGAGGCCTTTCCCATCGCCGAGCTACTTGCGAAGAAGGGCGTCATCGCCGTGGTCGGCCCCGTGATGATCGTGCAATATTACGGCGACGAGAGCACGCATAACGTTGTGCAAGAGCTCGCGGAAGCCGGTGTCGTGACAAGCGTGCAAACCGATCAAGGACGCGAGCAGCTCGGTTATTTTCGCGAATATGGAGCTTTTCTCGTGCGTCACGGCCTGAGCGAAGAGCACGCGCTCCAAGCGCTCACGCTGAACGGGGCGAAAGCGATGATGCTCGACGATCGCATCGGAAGCATTGCCGTCGGCATGGACGCGGACCTCGTGCTCCTCGACGGCCACCCGTTCGACATGACCGGCGACCGCATCGAGCGAGTCCTCGTCGACGGTGTCGTCGAGTACGAACGACCGAACCGCCCCGGTCGCTCCACGACCCCGGTCGGCCCGTTTTCGCCCTTCTCGACGGGCGCGGTCCCGGCCGGCCCTTCCTTCAGCTTCGTGAACGCGCATCTGTTTACCGTGACCCACGGCGCTGTCAAAAACGCCACGCTCGTCGTCGAGGACGGCAAGATTGTCGCCGCCTCTGTCGAGGCGACGCCGCTCGAGGAACATCCGACGTTCGACCTCGGCGGCCGCGTCGTCCTGCCGGGCTTCGTTTCGGCGCTCGCTTACCCCAACGACTGGATCGGGGATCTGAAATGGCAGCTTCAAAACGACGAGATCACGGATCGGATAACACCCGAGATGAACGCCCGCTTCGCCGTGGACCCGTGGTTTCCGTCCTTCGACGTCATCCGCGACATCGGCATCACGACGCAGAACGTAACACCCGGGCACCGGAACCTCGCGGGTGGAAGCGGCGTGGTGATCAAGAACGTGGGCATGGACCTCGATGCCATGGTGCGCAAAGAGCCGAGTGCCCTCGTCTTCTCGGTTGCCGAGGATCGCGGGGAGATCCGCGAGCTTCTCGATCGCGCCCGAAGTTACTTCGTGGACTTGACCGACGGTCGAGAGCGCGGCGATTTCAATGTCAAGCTCAAAGCGCTCGGGGGGCGCACGTCACCAGTGTGCGGAAGCTCGGATCGTGCGGGATGTAGTAGTTTTGCGAACTCATCTCCTACGGCTATAATAGGCGTAGGAGATGAAGATGATGCCCCGAGAACCGATCCCCACAGTTGTTCGTAAGCTCGCTAAAGAACTGGCCGAGCCGACTCCGATGCGCCGCGGCTCGGTGTCCGAGCGGTTCATGAAGTGTGGTCAAAAGGAGTGTCGGTGCCAGCACGACCCGCAGGCGCGGCACGGCCCGTACTTCACTCTCACACGTAGCGAAGAGGGCAAGACGCGGTCCCGCTATCTGAGCGCGGAGCAGGCCGCATTGGCCCGCCAGCACGTGGAGGCAGGCCATGAGTTTCGCAAGCAGGTGGAAAGGTATTGGCAGGCCTGCGAGCGGTGGGGCGACACTCAACTGGAAGCCTCCCAGGCGGCCTCGCAAGAGGCCGCCAAAAAAAGGGCTTCAAAACGGCGTTCGGGATCGAAATCGTCACCGAGATCGAAGCGCTCCTAGGCACGGTCGTCGTCGACGAGTGGGACCTCGAGGCCATCGAGACGGCTGCGCGCCGCATGGCGATGCGTGTGGCGGCCCGCGTCGTGGAACAACGACTCAACGCCGATACCTCGGACCATGCCGGCCCGATGTTACCCTGCGCCTGCGGGCAGTCGGCGCGCTACGCCGGCCGGCATGGCAAGAACTTCGAGAGCGTGCTGGGGCCTCTGAGGCTGGAGCGCGCCTACTACCACTGCGCACACTATCACCAGAACAATAAACGCCCCTACCCATCGATGTTTCATTCTTGTCCCCCCCCTCAAGAATTTAATGATCGTATGGAAACTCTTGACGCACTGTTACTTACAGTCGCCGCGATGCGTCTCGCGCCGGACCGCCTCAGGAGCTGGGAAATTCTTCCGCACGTGGCAGAGGCGGCATGGAGGCAGGCGCCAACACGAAACTCCGAACAAAGAGTGCTTCCCAAAGGACTGGAAGCCGACGAGATACGGCTTCCTAAGCAATCGTTGTACCAGACTGAGAACTTGTTTGCTTTCAACACGATCGGCCGACCAACCATTGAGGGCGTTGGTAAAGCTGTAAAATCTGTCGACACTTTTCACCTTACAATGAGTTCGCCGAAATACTAGCTGAGCGTTTTTTTGTTTATTGTCAATGAGTTAAAAGGCAGACGCGGGTGATTTCATAAGTGTAAGAAATTCCTAACAGTGTCTGTCCTTCTCGCCACCTGCCTGTGGTAGCGGATAAGAATATCACGAACGGCGAGCGAAAGGCGTGCGATCAAGCGGACGAGCACCGAGTGGGAAGGTCGTGAATTTGTGCCGGTGAGGGCAACGAACTCGGCGCTTCCCGGTGGTGGAAACGGAGCGGTTCGAGTTAGAGTTAGACAGCGAACCGACGCGCGAGAGCTCGTGGGCTCGTGGGCTCGTCTCGACATGCAACAAACTACGGCGCGATGTGCACCGCGTCGATGACTTCGGAGCCGAGCACTAGTGTGCCGGCGGCTGCACGATCTCGATACGGACGTCGTCGGGACCGACGACGAACGAGATTCGCATGTCTTGCCCGGGTGGGTTCGTGAAGTCACGCGGCTCGAGCTGGAACTTCACGCCCTTGCTCTTGATCTCGTCGGCGGCCGCGTCGAGGTCGGGGAAGCTCCAGCCGAGATGATCGAGCGCTCGGCCCTGCGTAGCCGCCAGCACGCCCTCGCGCTGCTGCGCGACGAGGAGCCAGGTCCCTCCGAAACGCAAACCGTCGATGCGGCCCTTCATGCTGTCGGTCTCGCCCCCGAAGATGTTCCGATACCACGCGAGCGTGGCATCCGGGTCGGTCGAGCTGAGATGGATGTGATGGAAGCCCACTCGCCGCAGCGATGCCTGCCGTGGAGGAAGCGACCACGATTGATGCGGTCGTCGAGCGCCTCGACGCGATTATCGCTTCCTCTAGATCGAAAGGCTCTCGCCTCGGCTATTTCCCCGCGCTCTATCGCAAGGTCACGTTGGAGGTGAAGGACAGAATCTCATCGGGTTTCTTCGATGACGGTGAGAGGATGGAGCGCCTGGACGTCATGTTCGCGAACCGCTACCTTCGTGCGCACGAGCAGTACGGTGGCGGTGAAGGTGAAAACCCCACGGAGGTTTGGCAATTCGCCTTCGACGTCACGCGACAATGGTGGCCCATCGTCTTGCAACACCTACTGTTGGGTATGAACGCTCACATCAACCTCGACCTGCGTTGTTGCACCGCTCTGGCTGAGAGCAAAACCCGCCTATGGTGGTGGCCGAGGTATGTTCGACCATGAAGTATCCCAAGCGCAGCCAGTACAAGCACGCGAAGCAGAAGAAGTACCACGTTCGCAACTGGGCGGAATACAACGAAGGGCTGCGCCGCCGAGGCGATTTGACAGTTTGGTTTGACGAGGAGGCAATCGCGAACTGGAAGGCCGACAAGACCGGTAAGCCTGGCGGTCAACGGGTCTATTCAGACATGGCGATTGAAACGGGCCTGGTTGTCCGCATGGTGTACAAGCTCGCCTACCGCCAAACCGAAGGCTTCTTGCACTCGATCGCCTCGCTTCTCGGGCTCGGTATCGAGATCCCGGACTACTCGACGTTGTCTCGGCGCTCGAGGCTGCTCCGCAAGAAGCTGCGGATTCCGAAAGCCGCAAGCAACCAACCCATCCACCTAATGATCGATAGCACGGGCTTGAGGATTCATGTTGGAGCCGTCCGCAAACCGCCAAAGCAGCGCGTATGGCGCAAGTTGCACATCGCCGTTGATCGCAAGACCGGCAACATTGTTGCGTCCGAACTGACGGCGTCAGGAGCTCGCGACGCAACGCGAGTCCCCGCTTTGCTAACACAGATTCAAGCACCTCTAGCGTGGGTGGCGGCGGACAGTGCATACGACAAGGAAGCGGTCTACGAAGCCATCGAAGCGCACAGCCCTGGACGAAGGACGCGCGTGGTGATTCCGCCGCAACGAAACGCGACGCTCAGTCAGAATTCTAAATGCCTACCTCGAGACCAAAATCTTGCTCTATCTGACTCAGACGGTTGGCCCTCACGGAGGTGCTTCCGCAATCAAGTGTTGGTGGCCGGGCGATAACCCATCTGCGTGCTAGAGTTTGAGCCCGATTTCGAGAGACGCAGTTGTTTCGTCGACAAGGGCCAAGCCGAATTGAAGAATCGCAGATGTCTCAATCCCGCATGTAAGCTCCGCGGAACAATCGGTTCCAGAAAAATCGTCCGCCACGGTTTCTACAGAACGAGATCCGGGAAACGGCGTCGAGACCGCTGCGTCAGGTGCGCAAAGACGTTCTCTTCGACCAAGGGCACGCCCTACTACCGTCTCCAGCATCGAAGAGCTGGTTTCGACACGGTCGTCGCTCTCAGAGTCGATCAATAGAGTACGAGGTGATCGCGTTCGGTGGCACTCGTACGCAGGCAACTGACACGAGCCTTCAAATCCCTCTGGCGGCCTGACAACACTTGATGGCGGAAGCACCAGCACCGCTCGATTAGCGGCGCCGGACGGGCGGCGTCTCGCCCTTGACGCGCCGCTCGTCGAGCCGCGCCAAAGCCTTGGTCGCCTCCTCGAAATCGGGTTTCAGCGCGAGAGCGCGGGCCCACTCGATCTCCGCCTCGTCCCAGGAACCGCTCTGGTAGAACGCGACGCCCAGGTTGTAATACGTCATCTCGAACTCTGGCCGGTGTCTTTGAGCTTCGCGATAACTTGCGATAGCCCGATCGAACAGCCCGGCTCGTAGATAGATATTCGCGGCATTCATGTGTGCGGAGGCGAAGGACGGATGGACCTCGACCGCGCGCTCGAACTCGTAGAGCGCTTCCTCGAGTAAGCCGGCGGCCTTGTAGGTCGCCCCAACATTATTATGTATTTCCGCGTTGTCGGCGTCACCCTTGAGCGCGCGCTCGAGAACGGACTTCGCGTCCTCGATGCGGTCGCGCTCGAAGTAGAGCGTTCCCAGCCGTACGAGGGTATCGCCATACTCGATGTTCAGGCGAAAGTGGTGACGCAGCTGGGACGGGTCGCCGTCAACGAAGCGCTCGATGGTCTCGGCCGCTCTTTCGAACGCTTCGAGGGCGACGTCGTCCCGCCCAAGGGCGTCCTCTTTTTTTCCTGTCTGGTTATAGAGGCGATGGAGCATCGAGACCGCGTCGGCGTCCCGCGGATCCAGCTCGAGAGCTCGTGTGAGCGACTCCGCTGCCTTTGCGCCTTCGCGTTCCAGCGTCCATCGGAATCCTTCCAGAACGACGCTGCGCGCTTCGTAGGCCGCTTCGAGCCCGGCGATGTCGCGAAGCCCGAGAAGCTTTCGGATCCCTTCAGGCTTGGCGCGATGGCGATAGAGGTCTTCGAGTAAAGGACGCCGGCCTGCATCGAAGAAGCTCTTGGGAGCGGAATATTTGAGGAGCGCGTTGTCATCCGTGTGTATCGGCGCCTCCGCGACATAGTCGACGGCCTCGTCCGGTCCGAGCAGCACGTGCGCCAAGAACGTCTCGACGCTTAGGACGTTCATTGTGGCGAAGTCGCCGCGAAAGCGCTCGTCGGCAAAGCGCGACCGTACGGCGGCGAGGTCGATCGGTTGATCGTGGTCGAAACCGAGCAGGATGTAGTCTCCGCCTGGACCGATCTCCCAGAGACCCATGCGGGGAAACACGGACTGAAAGGTCGCGAGGATCGTCTGGAAGTCGATCGACGAGATCGAATAGGCGTGCACCCATTGGCAAATGACGCCGCCTTCGAGGAGACGGGCTTTGGCTTGTTCGAAGAACTCTCGGGTGAAGAGGCTGCTCATCCCAGAGACCCAGGGGTTCGACGGCTCGGAGATGATCACGTCGTAACGCCGGTCCGTATAGGTGAGATGCTGGCGTCCGTCGGTGACGAGAAGGCGCACGCGGGGATCGTCGAGCGCTTGGTGGTTGAAGGGCCGAAAGAACTCGTTGGCTTCGACGACGCGCTTCTCCAGTTCCACCACGTCGATGGATTTCACCGGATATTGCTCGACGGCGCCGAGGGTCATGCCGCTGCCGAGACCAATGACGAGCGCGCTCTCGGCCTGCGGGTGGAACAGCATCGGGAAGTGGCCGAGTGAGAGCTGTGTCGCCGCGTCGCCTTTTGCGGAAGCGTCGGTCTTGCCGTTGACTTGGAGCGCGAAGTCGCCGGGATCTGTTTTTTCGACGGACACTGTCGCGTGGAGCCCTTCTTTGAAGAAGACTTGCACACCGCCCTTCATCGCCGATTCGAGCGCGATGCTCTTCGTGGTCGCGACACTCTGATAACGCTCCGCGTAGATATGGGGGCCGGACGCAAGCAGGCGAGGGTCCCAGCTCGGTGTCAGCGTCCAAACCAAGAACGTTGCGCCGATAACGGCGAGCGGAAAAGCGACGCGAGCGAGGGAAAGGTTGGACGCAAAGAGCAAGACGAGAACGGCCGCGGCAAGGTTGATGCCCACGGCGACAGCGATCGCGGTCTCGGTGCCGAGAGTCGGGATGAGAAGAAAACCTCCTACGAGCGTGCCCGTGATGGTGCCGAGCGTATTGAGCGCGTAGACGTCGCCCACGGAGCGTCCGAAACGCTCGAGGGTCGTCGTTGAGATGCGGGCCGCGAGCGGGAAAGCGGCGCCCATCAGGAATGTCGGGACGAGTGTTGTTTTTTATATTGAATCGCGAAGATTTCTCATTCGTGATTCACCTCGACCGGCAACCACGTACGAGCAGAAGACGGGAGGCGCAGACGGGGTCAAGGGCGCGTAGCGGCTCGCGTAGCGAGCGAACCCTTGACGCCGTCGAGCACTCCCGTACCCTCATGGAGTGGTGGCCGTTCTTGATATTTCATCGCGGTGGATTACGGATTAAAGTGATAAACAACAACGAGCACGACGAGGAGCACGAGCCCGAGCTCGAGAAACTGCATCTCGCGAAACGAGCGTGACTTCGCGAGCATGAGCTCGGTCATGTAAAGCGGTAGTCCCGCGAGAATCGTGACGGTAAAAAGTGAAAAGAGGCCGGTCGCTGCCTGTAGACCAGCCAACCACACTGGAGCGTTCTGACGCCGGTTGAGAAGCTTCGAGAACGCGAGTGCCCCAAGTGCGAGTCCGGCGACGAAACCCGTGACGATCAAGCTGAAGGCGTATACCGAAGAGCCGATGAGAAGCGAGAGGACGCGCGTCCACGCGAGCTGATAGATCATCGCGGCGGCGCCGGCAAGTGCTATCGCGATGAGCGCTCCGGTCCGAGTTCGCCGATCCCAAACGGCGAACGGGTTCGGGTTATCGGCTTGCGGCGCCTTGCGTTTCTTTCGTTTCTTGCTTTTCTTGCCGTTGGGCGTTTTGTCTGGCCTGTCCAGCTCCAGCTTGGCTGGCTCGACCGTCGCGGCTTCGATCGGTGTTTCCTCGAAGCGCCACAAGACGAGGCCGGCGATGGCGAGATTGATGAACGCGGCGCCTCTCGACGTCCAGCTCAAGCCGAGATACGGGATGAGGAGAAATCCGGCGGATGCCGCTCCGAGAACGGCGCCGAGGGTGTTGATGCCGTAAAGCTTGCCGATCGTCCAGCCGAGATCGGTCTCCCGGTCCGCGAGATAAGCGCTCAGCAGCGGGAGGGTAGCACCCATCAACGTAGTGGGGACGAGAAGGATCCCGCCGCAGACGATGAGACGAACGAGCGACAAGCTCGACGCCGCGCCGCTTCGATAAAGCGCCCCGAAGAGAGGGTCCGCGGCTGCGACGAGAAGCGGCACGGCGAGCGCATAGAGCCCGATGGCGCCTTCGACGTATCCGTAGGTTCGCAGGGGCAGCGAGACGCGATGGAGGAAGCGGCTCGCGAGAAAGCTGCCGAGCCCGAGTCCACCCATGAACGCCGCGAGCACGGTGGTGGTCGAGTAGACCGTGTTCCCCATGACGAGAACGAGCAGCTTCATCCATACGATCTCGTAGACCAGGCCCGTCATCCCGGACAGGAGAAAGATGAGGAGAACCCACTGGTTCACCCTACGTGTCGTGGAAGGCTTCGTCATCAAGGCTCGCTTTTGGAGGTGAGAGAGCGCCAAGAAAACGATCAGCAAGAGCTGTGCCGTCTATTAGACACTTGAAGTCAATAACTTAGAGGCTGCTCCTCGCCTGAGAGGCGTGGGGAAAACGCTACGAGATGGGGGGAAAAGCCCTCTTTTAGGCTAGGGCTAGGGCTAGCTAGATCAATATTAAGAAAAGCGTAACGGCCACAGAGACACAGAGACACAGAGAATCAAAGACACTAAATCGCTTTCTCTGTGCCTCCGTGTCTCTGTGGCCATTTTGCTTTTTCTTAATATTTCTTCGAGCAACCTCGAGCAGCGAGCAGCGTTCAGCGGATGCGGATGCTCCCCGAAGAGGTCTTCAAATCGAGTCGAGGACCGCCGCCGCGAACGGTCCCGTTCATTTCTTTACGGCTCAATTTACCCACGACGGTGACGGGATGGTCGGAGTCGATGTTGCCGGAGCTCGTGCGCGCACGCAGCTCGAAAGCAGCGTCGGTAGGAATACGTACGCGGATGCCGCCGGAGGAAGCGTTCAAACGCCAATCGGCTGCCAGATCGCCCTCGGCTTCGATGGCCCCGCTTCCGGTGCTGACCTCCAGAGCTCCGCGAATGCCGTGCACGCGGACGGAGCCGGAACCTGTTTCGACCTCGACATCACCAGCCGTTTCCTCGAGAACGACGCTTCCGGTTTCGGCGCGAAGCGCTCCGGTGACGGCTTCGACGCGGATGCTTCCGGATCCCGTCGACGCGGTCACGCTGCCGCCTATGCTCCCGATCTTGAGACTACCGGAGCCGCTCGAGGCCTCGACGGAGCCGGCGATATCGCCGACCGACACGCTTCCCGAGCCGCTTTTCGCGACCAATTTGGTGTCGGTGGGTACGATGATCTCGTAGCTGATGCTCACGTTGCGCCGAAGGTCGCGGTCGTCGATCTCTCCAATGGAAATGGCATTGCCGTTTTGCTGAATGGGCGGGTTCGCTTCCAAGCGGCGTACTTTGGCCTCGGCCCCGGTTTTTCGCGCGTGTATCTTCCCGCGAATGCGCACGACGCCATCATCGCCGGTTTTGACGGAGATGCTTCCCGAGCCTGCTCGAACGTCGAGCTCGACACTCCCCGTAACCTCGAGGCTGCGCTCGAAAGATCCTCTTTCGTCGGCCCCAGAAACTCCGGTTGCCCAGCAGTTAGAGCGATAACCCCTGCCACTGACCAAGCTTCCCGCTTCATCGGATCGAACCTCCCTCTCTTTCGAACACTTAGACGGATGGGACCGTCGGAACGTTGCATGAAAATTGAGAGACCACTCCCGTCATGCGCTCACGTCGAAGCGAATGGTTGCGTGCGAAGCGAATTTGGATTCGTCGATGAGGATGCCGGCGCCGGGTTCTTGGGGAAGCGTAGCGGTGCCGTTGTCGATGTCATAGCCCTCCGCCACCAGCATCTCGTTCGACAGCGGGTCGTGCTCCGCGCGATAGAAGTTGGTGATCGCGCGGCCGACATGGAGCTGCATGTAAAAGCCAACGAGCGAGCCCCAGTTGTGAGGGCGCCACCATCAAGCCCTGCTCTTTCGCCCACGCCGCTTCGGTCAGGATGCCCTCGAACCCGAAACGATTCATGTCGGCCTGGTAGATTTCGATCGCTTTGGCCTCGATGAAAGGTTTGAACACTTCGAGCTCGCCCTGGGTCTCGCCATCGGCGACGAGCGTCTCAAAGCCTTTGTCTTTCAGGAACGCTTTGAGCTCCAGAACTTGCTTGACGACCTCGGGAAACATTTCTTCTGCGAAAGCGATGTTCAGCTCACCGACTTCCTCGAAGAACCGCTTCGTGCCGTCGAGGTCGTATCCGTTATTGGCGTCGATACCCAACAGAATCTCATCGCCGCCATGTTCGCGGATCACACGCAAAACTTGCCTGTCTCGAGCATCCCCTTCCTCGCGCGACATCCACTTTGCCCCGCGACCGACCTTTACTTTGAAAGCACTGTGCCCCGCGGCCTTGCCCATGTCGATCTCTTGGCGAAACCGGTCGCGCCAACTCCGCTCGTATTGGGGCAATAGGTCGGCGAAGTAGAGCGAGCCGTCATAGACAGGAACGTGCTCTGGCCCGCCACCGCCGAGCAGGGCGTGGATCGGCTTGTCCACGGTCCGACCGAGCAGATCCCAAAGCGGCATGGTTCCCGCACCTAGAGGGCCGACCATACGGTTGTGATCGGGCTGATAGAGATCGAAAGGGTTCCTGCCCAAGAGCGCTGCCGCTTCGTCGCGCTCTGCCCGGCAGTTGCCGATACCTTCGAGTCCGGAGTTGGTAAAGATGCGCAGCATCCGATCCGTGGCGCGGTCCCCGTGTACGTCGAGCCGAGAGTTCTTACCGGCGATCTTCGACCGACGGCTCTCGACGTTGAAGCCAACGACTCTAGTGATTCTGACGTCACTTGGGAGACCGGCCTGCGCGTTTTTTTCCGCGCGCACCGCCCGTTCGAACAGCGCCGCGCCGGTGCAAGCCAGCAAGAAATCTCTGCGTTTCATGGTGCCCCTCCTATCGAGCGCCGAGGATATAACGACCGGGCGCTTTAGGTGAAACCGGTTGATGGTAGCGCGGACAAGAGGGGTCGAATAGAATGTATTTCGTTTTACAAGTCTAGTTGAGGCGTCCAATGTGGCCTGCTATAGCACTCGCGAGCGTCGTCCTCGCAATCGCTCTTCCGTCGCAAGACGGGCTCGTCCTCACGGGCTCGGAGGCTGAAACGTTCCTCCGTGAAGCAAAGGTCGAACACAGAGAGTATATCGGCACTGGGGTTACGAAGCCCCAAAAGCTGACGCTTTCGGACGGCACGACGACGTGCCCGGCTGCTTGGAAAACGGTGGACATCTTCCGTCGAGGACTTACGCGCGTCGCGGATGGGCAGGTGGAGCGCGATTTCCGTGATTCCTACAAATTCGAGATCGTAGCTTATGAGCTCGACAAATTGCTCGGCCTGGGTTTCGTGCCACCCACTGTCGAGCGCACCATTCGGGGTGAGACCGGCTCGCTCCAACTCTGGGTTCATGGCACGATCACGGAGTGGGAGAGGCAGCAAGAGAACATCCCGATTAGGTCTCCGAAGGCCTATGTGGAAGGGATGCTCAACTTGCGTCTTTTTCACCAGCTCACCCACAACATCGATTACAAGAATGTGCAAAACGTTCTCGTAGGTGACGGCCAAATCTGGGCTATTGACCACTCTCGGGCCTTCCGGAACAGTAAAAAGCTCATCGAAGAGATCAAGCTCCAGCGCTTTTCACGATCCGTTATCGAGGCGCTTCGCGGGCTCACGATGGAGGCTTTGCGAGAACCCCTCGGCAAGTTGCTTGCGAAACGTCAGCTCGAAGCGATGCTCGTGCGGCGAGATTTGATCGTCGAAGGGGCCGACAAGCTCATCGCGGAACGCGGCGAAGAGGCGGTCCTATTCGACTAGACGTCGCGAACGACTCCTACTTGCCCGAGCCCGCACGGTCGTTTACCATCGCCCTATGTCCAAAGACGTTCAGACTGGCGCCGTCGATTTGTCGGGTGAGAATATCCATTGGAAGCCCTCAGAGGCTTGAGTTATGGAAGCTATCTCAATCTCGATAAGCTTCTGAGCGCGCAGAAGCCGCTCTCGGAATGTCCCGACGAGATGCTGTTCATCGTCATCCATCAGGTGACCGAGCTCTGGATGAAGCTCTCGCTTCACGAGCTCACCGGCGTGCTGCGCCAAGTTCAGTCGGATGAGCTCAACCCCGCGTTCAAAATGCTATCGCGCGTTGCTCGCATCCAAGGCCAGCTCATTCTTTCTTGGGACGTGTTGTCGACGATGACGCCGTTCGACTTTATGTCGTTTCGCGACCAGCTGCTGCAAAGCTCCGGGTTTCAGTCCTATCAGTACCGCACGCTCGAGTTCCTGCTCGGAAACAAGAACAAGGAGCTCATCGAAGTGCATCGCGAGGAGCCCGAGATTTACGCACGACTCAAGAAGACCGTCGAGGCGCCGAGCATCTATGACGAGACTATCCGGTTGCTTGCGCGTCGCGGCTTCGATATTCCAAAAGATCGCGTGGAGCGTGATTGGAGCGAGCCCTACGAGCCTCACCCTGATGTCGAAGCCGCGTGGCTCGAGGTCTATCGAGACGTCGAAACGCATTGGGATCTCTATGAGCTTGCGGAAAAGCTCGTCGATCTTGAGCACAAGTTCCAGCAATGGCGTTTCGCGCACATGAAAACCGTCGAGCGCATCATCGGCCACAAGCGCGGCACGGGAGGCACATCAGGCGCGTCCTATCTCCAAAAGGCTCTGCGCTTGCAGTTCTTTCCGGAGCTCTGGTCCGTTCGGACCGCCATTTGAAATGACGGGACCAACGAGCGAAGAGATCGCGACTTGGGACGCCGCCGACCCTTTGGCGCCGTTTCGTGAGGAATTCCGCGTTCCGGAAGGCTTGTACTATCTCGACGGAAACTCGCTCGGAGCTCTTCCTCGAAAAACGCCCGAACGGATTCGTGCCCTCATCGAAGACGAGTGGGGACACGATCTCATCAAGAGCTGGAACGCGCATGAGTGGATTCATCTCCCGCGGCGCGTCGGGGATCAAATCGCTCAGCTCATCGGTGCCGGGCCCGGGGAAGTTATCGCCGCGGACACGACCTCCATCAACTTGTTCAAGATGCTCGGGGCGGCGCTTTGTCTCCGGCCGGGCCGCGGCATCATCGTTTCGGAGCAAGAGAACTTTCCCGCCGATCTATACATCGCCCAGGGGCTTTCCTCGTTCCTGGGCGGTGAGCACGGGCTGCGACTGGTACCACGCTCGGAGCTGAACGACGCCCTCGGGGACGACGTCGCTGTGGTCGCGCTCACCCATGTCGACTTCAAGACAGGAGAGGTTCACGACATGGCCGAGGTCACTCGGCGCGCACATGACGCGGGAGCGCTCGTTGTCTGGGACTTGAGCCACAGCGCGGGAGCGCTGCCCGTTGAGCTGAACGGGGCGGGGGCGGATTTCGCTGTGGGATGCGGCTACAAATATTTGAACGGCGGCCCCGGTGCACCGGCGTTTCTCTTCGTCGCCAAGCGGCACCAGGACGACATCGACCCTCCGTTGAGCGGATGGATGGGACACGCTGCGCCCTTCGCTTTCGATGCGGATTATCGCCCGGCTCCCGGGATCGATCGGCAACTTTGTGGTACACTGCCCATCCTGGCAATGGCGGCGCTCGAAGTGGGCGTCGAGATCGCGACGCGGGTGGACATGAAGGAGCTACGCAAGAAATCGCAACGGATGGGCGATTTGTTTCTCGAGCTCGTCGAAGGATGCGGGCTCGAGATCGCTTGCCCGCTCGACAGCGAGAAGCGTGGTAGCCAAGTCTCGCTTCGACACGAAGATGGCTACCCGATCATGCAGGCGCTCATCGCGAACGGCGTGATTGGAGATTTTCGCGCTCCCGACGTTTTGCGGTTCGGGTTCACGCCGCTCTATCTCCGATATAGCGACGTGTGGGAAGCCGCCCTGGTCCTGAAGAAAATTGTCGAGACCGAAGCTTGGCGCCGCCCCGAGTTCCAAAAGCGCCAGCTCGTGACATGAAGGCTGTGAGCGAGCCGCGCGTTCTCGTTCTTGCGCGTGAGCCCGACATCTACAGGGCGCCGATCCGCGCCCGCTATCCCGGTCTCGCGCTCGAAACGTGCTCGAGCTACGAAGCGCTCGGTGCCGTCGTGCGCGGGTTCGAGCCCACGGTCGTGCTCGCGGGCAAGATCGGCGCGCCTTTCCCACGAGAGCTTCTGCTCGACACCGCGCCCTCTATCGAGTGGGTGCAGTGCGACTCGGCGGGTGTCGACCACTTGCGCCCGTTCAGCTCGCAAGTCCGAGTCACGTCGGCCTCGGGCATTCACGACGAAGCCCTCGCGGATTACGTTGTGTGCGCGATGCTGATGTTCAACCTTCACTTTCCGACTTTCTTTCGGCAACAGCGCGACCACGTCTGGGAGCCAAAGCCGCTTCGGCCTTCGAACGGCCAGAAACTCGTCGTGCTCGGGCTTGGAGGCATCGGATCACGCGTCGGCGCGAAGGCGAAAGCGCTCGGGCTTCAAGTCGTAGGCGTGCGGGCACGGCCGCAAGGGGAGGCCGTCGGCGTCGATCGGCTCGTCGAAGTGCTCGAAGACGCGGACTTCCTCGCGGTAACACTTCCGCGCACGAAAAAAACACTCGGTCTCGTTTCAGAGAGCGTGCTCGCTTCGATGAAGCCCGGCTCGGTGCTCGTCAATATCTCCCGCGGCGGGATCGTGGACGAGAGAGCCTTGGCGCGCATGCTTCGCGATGGCCCGCTTCGGGGCGCGGTTCTCGACGTGTTCGAGACGGAGCCGCTCCCCGCCGAAAGCGAGCTCTGGGATCTGGCCAACGTCGTCATCACGCCGCATAGCGGAGATATCGAAGGCTGGCAGTCCAAAGTGGTGGAGCTTTTTTGCGCCAACCTCGAGCGATTCCGCGCCGGCAAGCCGCTCGAGAACGTAGTCGATCCCGAGCGCGGCTACTGATTCTGATTCTGGGTCGAGCTCTTCTTTTTCTTCTCTTCCTCGTAGACCTTCCTGGGAACGCGATTATAATCGATGCCATGAGCATGAGACGGCGTGATTTTCTAAAGGCTGCGGCTGCGGGTGTGATCTATGGCTGCTCGCGCAGCGAAGAACCAAAGGGTGAGGATTACTTCGAAGACCGCATGGAGACGATGCATATTCCGGGGCTCACCGGCTGCGTGAAGCGAAACGGCGAGATGGTTCGCGAGATCGCATACGGCTTCTCCGATCTAGACGAGAAAACCCCGATCGGCCTCGACACGATTCAGAACATCGCGTCGATCTCGAAGACGTTTGCCGCCACGGCGCTGATGCAGCTTTGGGAGCAAGGAGAGTTTCGCCTCGATGACGACGTGAACGCCTTACTTCCCTATACGGTGAACCCGAAGGCCGCGGTCACGTTCCGACAGCTTCTGACCCATACCTCGGGTATCGCCGACGGTACTTCCTATTCGAGAAACTACGTCTGCGGCGATCCCGACATATCGCTTTCTGAGTGGCTCGAGGAGTACTTCACGCCCGGCGGACGTTTCTACGACGAGCACGAGAACTTCCACCCGTGGGGCCCGGGTGAGCGCTACACCTATTGCAACGTTGCCTATGGCCTCCTCGGCCATCTCATCGAAGTGATGTCAGGGGAGCGCTTCGCAGACTATTGCCAAAGCCACATCTTCGAGCCCCTCGACATGCCGGAGACGTCGTGGTTTTTGGCCGATGTGGACACCGCGAAGCACGCGATCCCGTACACGTGGGTCGAGCAAGGTGAAGCACGCGGTCCGACCTGGGGAGGCGAGCCGCTCGGCGCCATAGGTGCTACCGCCGAGGCCGACGGCTACCTCGCGAATTGTCTCTACAACCATCCGAACTATCCGGACGGCTTTCTCCGCACGAGCGTGAGGCAGCTCGCGCTCTACATGAACGCGTACTTGCGTGGCGGCGAGCCCATCTTGAAGAAAGAGACGGTCGACACCATGCTGAAAGTGCACTCCGAGGAGATCTGGGGGCTTTGCTGGTACGTGCGCGACGTCGGCGGGCTTCCTTTTTGGGGTCACGGCGGCGCCGATCCGGGCGTGAACACGCGGATCGACTTCAACCGCGAAACGGGTGTCGGCTCCATCCTCTTCGCCAACACGTTCATGGACGACGCGGCCGCTGAAATGCGCGACCTTAACGCCCATCTGGTCCGTACGTCTTCTTGAGCTCCAGTTTCGGACCCACGATCGGTAGCGCGCCCACGCACATCCCTGTACGATAAGAACAATAGCTTCCAATCCATCTCCAATCGACGATCAAGAAAGCCTGTCCTTCCGTTCGAGGAGGCCAATATGGTGAGTTTTTGGGCCGGCATCATCGCCGGATTGTTTCTCTACTTCGTCCTACGCGTCGTTCTCGTGGGCTTCTTCACGGTGCAGCAAAACGAGAGGGCGGTCCTCACCGCCTTCGGCCGCGCTCAGCGGCTCGAAGGCCGGAGCACACTCGATGCGCCCATCGCCGAGCACCTCGACGAGGGGCAGCGCGACCGCTACTGCTATCCCCAAGTGCGGGTCATCGGTCCCGGAGGACCGTATTTCAAGTGGCCGTGGCAACGGGTGCACAAGGTGGACGTGGCCATCCAAACGGTGAGCGCCGCCTACGATCCTGAGACCCCCACCGCGAACCACAACAACACCATGCTGGATGCGGTGACGAAGGATCAGTTGAACATCGGCATCCGAGGCCAGCTTCGCTACAAGGTGAGTGAGGAGAATCTCTATGCTTATCTCTTCGGCGTGCGTCACCCCATCGCTCATGTGATGGGCTACTTCGTCTCTATTCTGCGAGAGCGCATCGCCACTTTCAAAGTGAAGGACGGCGCCGCCTCGGAAGAGCTTGAGGGCGTGGTCCCCGATGCCCTGGCCATCGAAGGAATCTCCATCAACGACCTGCGCAAGAACTTGAACGAGGTCAACGAGGAAATGGACCGCGAGTGCCTTTCCTCGGCTGCCCGCTACGGCGTGGTGTTGAACGCCTCTCTTATCACCGGGATGGACCCGCCGGATGAAATCGAGTCCGCTCTAGCCGCCATCAACACGGCCCATAACGAAGTCTCTGCCGACGTGAGCGTGGCTCGGGCGATGGCGGATCAGAAGATCGAGCAGTCGAAGAGAGCCGTGGAGATCGAGACCATGCGCGCCCAGGCCGAAGTGCAACCGCTCCTACGCCTGGCGGAGGAGCTGAGTGAGCTGAAAGGAAGCGGCAACGGCGCTCTTGCCGCCTATCTCCGCAAGATCGAGCTCGATCTCATTCCGCGTGCCAAGCGGATCATCGGGGAGGTGCGCTCGTGATCTTCTTCTCGACAACTCTCTTCGTTTTTTTCTTTGCCTTTATCGGTGTGCCCATTCTGTTCGGATTCGCTCGGCTCTTCGGAGTCTATGCGATCGTCCACGAATGCCACGCCAAAGTCTATTTGCTCTTCGGAAAAGTACTGGGTGTGCTCGACGAGCCCGGCCTCCACTTTCCGATTTCGAAGTTTGGTCCCCGAGCCCTTCTGGTTCGCTTCTTCGGGAACGTCCGCGACGTCGACATGGGTCTCAACCAAAAGTACCTTCGGAGCCAGCCGGTCAACACCGAAGAGGGCACACCGATGGGTATCGGGGTCTGGTATGAGATGCGGGTGCAGAATCCCGTGCCTTTTCTTTTCGAGAACGCCGATCCGGCAGGCTCGCTTCGGGCCAACGTGGCGAACGCCACCGTGCAGCGCCTCAGTAATCTGCCGCTGCCCGAGATGCTCGAAAATCGTCACAGCATGAGCCGCACGGTTCGAGAAGAGGTATCACCCAAAGGTTCGGCCTGGGGCTATGAGCTCGGCTCGGTTTATATCCGCAAAGTCCACTTCCGCGACCACGTGATGATCCAACAGATCGAGCAAAAAGTCGTCAATCGCTTGCGCCAGGTGACATCCGCCATCCGGCAGGCGGGCGACAATCAAGTCGATGTGATTGCGAGCGCCGCGGAAAAAGAAGCCGCCGTTGAGTTCGCGCGAGCCGCCGCCATCCATCCGCGGCTCGTGGGCGAGGCCCTTCGCGACATTGCGAAAGACCCCGACGTGGTCGAGGCCCTGCTTCGGGTTCTCCAGGTGACGAAGCTTCTGCAATCCGAAGGAGAGCTCACGCTCGTTCCCGGAGGAACCGAGAACGGACTCCTCCGGGATCTGCTAGCGGCAAAGAGCTAACGAAACTACTCGCTCTCCAGGAACGGGTAGCGGTAATCCGTCGCCGGGACGAACGTCTCTTTCACCGTGCGGATGCTCGTCCACCGCGTCAAGTTACCGGCGGAGCCGGCCTTGTCGTTCGTTCCTGAGGCGCGGCTTCCGCCAAACGGCTGTTGGCCCACGACCGCGCCCGTGGGCTTATCGTTGATGTAGAAGTTCCCTGCGCTCTGACGCAGCGCGCGGAACGCTTTTTCGACCGCCACACGATCGTCGGCGAAGATGGCGCCGGTGAGACCGTATGGGGAAGTCTTGTCGCAGAGCTCGAGCGTCTCCTCGAACTTGTCGTCCGGATAGACATAGATCGTCATCACCGGGCCGAAGATCTCTTCCTCGATGAGCTTGAAGTGTGGGTTCGTGGTCACGACCGTTGTAGGCTCGATGAAGTATCCCTTGGAGCCGTCATAGCTCCCACCCGTGATGAACTCGGCCTCCGAGGAGTCTTTCGCGTAATCGATATATTCCGTGATGGTGTCGAAAGCCGGTTTGTCGATGACGGCGCCCATGAAGTTTCCGAAATCCGTAACGTCGCCCGATTTGATCGTCGCGACTTCGGCGATGAAGCGCTCTTTGAACCCGTGCCAAAGGCTCTCCGGGATATAAGCGCGCGACGCCGCGGAGCATTTCTGCCCTTGATATTCGAACGCGCCTCTGATGGTATTGGCTACGAGCGCGTCGACATTGGCCGTCGGATGCGCGAAGACGAAATTCTTGCCGCCGGTCTCGCCGACGATCCGCGGATAGACTTTGTAGTTCTTGATGTTCTCGCCGACGGTGGACCACATCAACTGGAAGACTTCGGTCGAGCCCGTGAAGTGGATGCCGGCGAGGGTGGGCATCGCCATCGCCGGCCCACCGACTTTGCCGCCGGAGCCCGGGATGAAATTGATGACGCCGTCGGGAAGGCCCGCTTCTTTGGAGAGCTCCATGAGGTAGTACGAGCTGAGGACGGCTGTCGAAGCCGGTTTCCACAATACCGTGTTGCCCATGAGCGCGGGGCTCATGGACAAGTTGCCGCCTATGGCCGTGAAGTTGAAAGGTGTAATCGCCAGCACGAAGCCCTCGAGCGCTCGGTACTCGAGGTAGTTCCACATGCCCGGGCTCGAGACGGGCTGCCCGGCATAGATCTCCTGCATGTAGTGGGCGTTGAAGCGATAAAAGTCGATGAGCTCGGCCGCGGCGTCGATCTCGGCTTGATGCGCGGTCTTGGATTGCCCGAGCATCGTCGCGGCGTTCACGATCGGCCGGTATTTGGTCGACAGAAGCTCCGCCATTCTCAGCACGACGCTCGCGCGCGCCCGCCAGTCCATGACGGACCACTCGTGCCAGGCGTCGCCGGCCGCTTTCTCGGCTTGATGGACGATATCCGCGTTGGCGCGGTGATATTTCGCTAGCACGTGGCCGTGGTCGTGAGGACATCGGATTTCGCCCAAATCGCCGGTTCGGATTTCCTTCCCTCCGACGATGATGGGGATCTCGATTTCTTTACCGAGCATGTCCTTGGTGGCGGCTTGGAGCACTTTCCGTTCAGGGGTTCCCGGCGCGTAGTCGTACACAGGCTCGTTCCGCGGCGCCGGCACATTGAGAATCGCATTCGACATTTGAATTTCCTCCTTGAGATCCCGCTATTTTAACTACAATAGCCGCCATGCGCGACGAAAAGATTCTTGCCGAGGTAGAAGCCGCCGAAAAGCGCATCCGCCCCTACATTCGCGAAACACCGCTCGAACCGTCGCACGAGCTCAGCGAGCGAAGCGGCGCTGACGTCTATTTGAAGCTCGAAAACCAGCAGATCTCGGGCTCGTTCAAGCTCCGCGGAGCGATGAACAAGCTCCTATCGCTCGACGCGAGCGAACAACGTGTGGTGACGGCGTCGTCCGGAAATCACGCGGCGGCCGTGGCCTACGCGCTGTCGAAAATTGGAGGCACTGGGATCATCTATTTGCCCGAGACCGTGTCGAAGGCAAAAAAAGAGGCGCTGTTGCCCTATGGGGTCGAGCTGCGGCTCGTCGGCGGGGATTCCGTCGAGGGCGAGCTCGAAGCGATGAAAGCTGCTGAGAGAGAAGGGTTGGTCTACGTCTCTCCCTATAGCGATCCGAAGGTCATCGGCGGCCAGGGAACGATAGGCTTGGAGATTGAACGCCAGCTCGAAAACGTCGATGCCATCTTCGTGCCCGTCGGCGGCGGCGGTTTGATTGCTGGGTTCGCGGGCTACATGAAAGCGCGCCATCCGAAGCTCCACGTCGTGGGCTGCCAGCCGGAGAGCTCGCGCGTCATGGCGGAGTCCGTGCGCGCGGGCAAGATCCTCGATCTCCCATCCGAGCCGACGCTTGCGGACGGGACGGCAGGCGGACTCGATCCGAACACCATCACGTTTGCGATCTGCCAAAGAACCATCGACGCGTTCGTGCTCTTGACTGAGGAAGAAATTGCCGCCGCGATGCGCTTTGCCGTCGAGAAACACTACATGATGATCGAAGGAGCGGCCGCTCTATCGATCGCCGCTTTGCTAAAAGAGACCGATGTCTGGCGCGGGAAAAGGGTCGTGCTCGTGGTCAGCGGCGAGAAAGTCAGCGTGGATACGCTCAAACGTGTGTTGGCGGATTAGCTTCGTTGCAAAGAGTGACGGCGGCGGACGCGAGTCGTAGGATATTCCACCCACTCCGTTTCCCTAAGTGGTTGTATTTAGCAGGTTTCTGTCATGGCACGTCACTTGCTAGGCCTAATCTGAAGTTCCCCGGCCGAAAGGACAAAAACCTGAACAGATTCAAGTAGATAGCTCAGAATTGAGTGCCCGGTTCTGGCTACAGGATGATAGTTTCGAGAAGGTCGTAGGCGCGTTGCTGCTTAGGGTCGGGTGTCGTGACGACCTGGAATGTGGGAGCGTCGGGATTGTCACCTGGAGCGCGGCAGATGTTACGCACGATGGTGCTGAGTGCCTTGAGTAGAGTTTGAAAGCTGTGGGCCTCGGTGCCGTCGTCGAGTTTCTTGGAGCGTATCTTTCGCAGGGCAGCCTCGGAGCGCTTAGCGGGAGCAAGCGGGTCCCGCGTTTTCTTGGCTTCTTGGTCCTCGTCGCAGAAGAGCAATGGACGCCATGCTTCACGCATGTGCCACTCGACGTAGTAGGCGAGCATGCACAAGAAGATGTGGGCGCGTACCCGTGTCTCGAGGCGGTGGCGAATCGGACGCACCTTGAGGTCGATGGTCTTGATAGAACGAAATGCCCGTTCGACTTGACTCAGACTCTTGTAGCAGCGGACGGTGTCGTCGGGTGATAGGCGCTGTTCGGGCACGCTGGTCCGGATGACATAGATGCCATCGAGCGTTGCCTCGGAAGCCACCTTGTGTTCGTCGATGTGGAAGTCAAACCCATCGTCGCGGATCTGCAGCACGAAATGCTTGGCCACCTTGTACTTGTTGATGACCTTGCCTACACGCACACCAATGTTGTCCTTGCCTCCATGTTTGCCGAGCTTGACGTCCGAGCGAATGCTCTCCAGTCTCTTGCAAATATCGTTGAGCACTGCTTCTGCTGCGGGCTCTTGCTCGACGATTCGGAAGCGAAACTCATCGTCGCGAATATCGAGATCGAAATGTTTGGCGATCTTCTTGGTGATGAGCTTGTGTACGCGCGCACGGATCTTGTCCTTACCTTTGAGATTGCCGAGTTCAACATTTGAGCGAAGCTTCGTGAGCCTCTTGTAGATACTATCGAGCGCCGCTTTGGCCGCCACCTCTTTGTTGGGAATCTGGAAGGTAAAGTCGTCATCGCGAATGTCGAGCACAAAATACTTGGCGAGCGTCTTGGTGACGACCTTGCGCACGCGGGCGCCAATCTTGTCCTTGCCTCTGAGCCTAGCGCGCTGCACCATGGTTTGAATTCTTGCAAGCTCTCTCGCAGTCGCCTGCAGAAGGGACTGACGTTTGTGGACGCGCAGTTTTGCCAATTCGGTGTTCCGGCACGCAAAGAGTCGTTCGCCAGCAAAATCTGGATGAGTCAATTCAAACAGATTACGCTCGTCAAAAAGGCCGAGTTGCAGTTGACCTCCATCGATGAGCTTACGAATAGATGCGCTTTTGAGCGCTGTGATCCAATCGACCCCTTCGAGGTTGCGGAGGTCATCGTCGATCCGCTTCTGAGAAATCATGCCTCGGTCACCGACGAGCACTAGGGTCTTGATGCCAAACCTGTTTCTCACCATCTCGACTTGGGGCATCAACGTCGTGCTATCCGACTCATTGCCCGCAAAGACCGACACGGCGACCGGGCAACCCCGCTCGTCAGTGACTAGACCGTAGTTGACTTGCAGTCTATCTCTTTTGCCATCACGGCTATATCCCATGGCGGCCAGAGGGCAGGTGACACCCTCAAAGTAGCTGGAGCTGAGATCGTAGAGCACCAAGCCTCCTTTTTTGAGGTGTCGTCCAGCCAGTTTTTTCTCGATACGTTCTTGCCGCTCGAGCAACCAATCCATGGCGGCATAGAGATCATCCTCGTTGGCATCGGCCACACCGAGGCTTTCGGGCAGTGTGGTGGTGTGCCACCACCGTGTCGTCGCGAGTTTGCTGTCAGGTTCGAGGATGCGTGCGGCAACCATCGCCTCGACCAGGTTGCGCTCACGGCATGGCTTCGAAGCGAGCAATTTGTCGAAACGAAGGCGTCTCATCGTCGTACGACAGGCGTTGACGTGGCCGTGAAGCGAGGACTTGATGACCTCAAATGCTTCGCTGACAGCGACGAAGGCCTCACCTTTGAGAGCGCGGCGTATGAGCTCGATGATATTTTTGGGCAGGTGTGAAAGGTTGGCGAGGGTACGCTTTCGGACCTTCTTCCCTTCCCGCCAGCCCTCGCGTAAGAGGATTGCGGGCGGAGAGTTTCGATTGCGCACGGTCTCGATGTACATGGGAACATATATACGCTATTCTGGCCATGAAAGCAATCAATTAAAGCCATGACAAAGAGAGTTACAGCCTAGTTACATGGGAACATATGGCGAAACCAAATTAATCATATGTCCTGCGTAAACAGGCATTTACATCAATTAACAGGGGTTTGAAGCAGGGAACTTCAGCCTAATCGCGCGGGCATCTCCTCGAGACACCTCGTTCAGCACGACATGTAGCCGGCATTTTCAGGGGAGCAAGAGACCGGAAAGTGGCGCTCTTACTCCCTCGCTTTGGCTCTGACGAGGAGATGCCCGCAAAGGCGTAGCTAGTCCCCTCCATCCCGGTAAAAACGCACTTCGACTTTCTCGATTGTCGCGAGCCCGTGTCCGATCGCTTTATCAATTTCGGGCAGGAAGGCTTCGATTTTCTCCATCGTGTCGACGATCTCGATCACGACGGGTAGGTCCGACGAAAGTCTCAGAATCTTTGCCGTGTGCACGTGGCTCTTGGCGCCGAAGCCCATGAGACCGCGAAGTACCGTGGCTCCGGCGAGGCCTCTCTCACGGGCCTTCTTGACGATCCATTGATAGAGCGGCACGCGCCCATATTGGTGGCGCTCACCGATGAAAATGCGGAGCAGATGACCTTGTTTCGGAAGCATTAGCGGTTTCCTAGAACATAACCGAGCCATACAAAAATCATGGAAAGACTCACGCTCGCGACAACGTTGGCCCCGGCTCTCAGAGCTTCACCGTCGCGCAAGAGCGCGAGCGTCTCATAGGCGAAAGTCGAAAAGGTCGTGAAGCCGCCGAGCACGCCGAGGAACACGACGAGCCGGGCGCTCGGGCCGAGAACGCCGCGCGCATCGGCCATGGCGCCGAGCATCCCGATCACGAAGCAGCCGATCACATTAACGCTCAGCGTTCCGTAGGGAAACGTGCCGAGTGGGTCAAGTCGTTGGACGAGGCCGCTCACGAGGAAGCGCAAGCTCGCGCCGATGAAACCGCCGGTGCCGACGAGCAGCAAGTCCCAGAGCGAGCTCAACGCTACACGAAAGGCTGATCGATGGAAGGGCTCTGCTCCGTGAACAGATGCCCGCCTTCTTCCGTTACGTAGAAGCAGTCTTCGAGCCGCACGCCAAACTCGCCATAAATGTAAACCCCAGGCTCGTTGCTGAAGCACATGCCGGTTGCGAGTGGCGTGTCGTTCCCGCGCACGAGATAGGTCCACTCGTGTCCATCGAGCCCGATGCCGTGTCCCACGCGATGGGTGAAATACTTGTAGTCGGGGCCCAAGCCCGCATCGGAGATGACCTTCCGCGCCGCGTCGTCAATCGCGCCGCAAGGAACACCCGGCTTCACCGCGTCGCGGGCGGCGTCCTGGGCCTTGCGCTCGACATCCCAGATCTCGCGTTGGCGGTCGGATGGCTTGCCAAAGATGACGGTGCGTGTAATGTCCGAGCGATAGCCAGCGACGTTGCAGCCGCCATCCATCATGACGACATCGCCTGCCTTCAGCACTTGAGGCTTGCTGCTTCCATGCGGGAAAGCGGTGTACTCGCCGAACTGCACACCGGCCCCTCCGCGGACGCCCATCGCGTCATGGGCGGCGGAGATGATCTTCGAGACCTCGAAATGCGTCATGCCTTCTTGGAGCGCGTCGACCGCCGTCTTATAGGCTTTTAGCGTGATGTCGTTCGCGCGTTGCATGAGCGCGAGCTCCGCTGGTGATTTCCGGATCCGGCAGCCGACCGTGACCGGGTTGGCGCTCACGAGCTCGATGCCGGGATATTCCTTGTGGATACCTTCCACGAAGAAAAACCGCGTCCGCTCTTCGACCCCGACCTTGCCGGTGCGCACGCCGCGATCGGCGAAGATCTGCGCGACGAGCTTATAGGGGCTCTCATGCTCTTCCCAAGTGCGGATGTCGTCGCCGAAACGGATGCGCTCGCGCGCGCGCTCTTCTTCGAATGCGGGACAGACGTAAGCGGGCTCACCCACTGCCGGCATCACCATGGCGAACATGCGCTCGCTCTGGCCCCAGCGCACGCCGGTGTAATAGAAAAGCGTTGACCCGGACTCGAGATAGACGGCGCCGAGACCGTTCTCTTTCATCAAGCGTTGAGCATTGGCGATGCGCCCCTTACGCTCTTCGTCCGTGATGGGCTCGATGTCGGTCACCATCGACGACAAGCTCTCGAGGGACTTGGGGAGCGGCGCTTCTTCCGACGACGCGCGGCGAGATACGAGGAGCGACGCTCCCGCAGCTCCGGCTGCGACTTGCATGAAACCTCTGCGATCGACGCACATAGGAAAGCCTCCTGAACCGAGCATTATAGGTTATCCTCGGCGCCGAGATGCGTCGCTTCTTCCGAGGGGGCGAATGGGGGTCTTGCCGGGCTTCTGTTCGTCTTCCTCGTACTGACCGCCTATACGCGTGTCGCTCCGCCCACGCCGAGCCTCGGGTCGTTTCTCGCCGTGCTCAAGCTTCTCGTGCAGATGATGCTCGCGGCCATAGCACTCCTCGGCTTGGTGCGGTTTCTAGGGCGCCTACCGTCTCGCTATCTGTGGCTCCTGTTCTGCACGTTGGTGTTTCTCTTCTACCAATTCGGCCGCTTCGAGCCTTGGGGTCAGTTTTGGATGGCGGTTTTCGTCGTCGTGCCGGTCACGGTTCTCGGCGGCAGTCTTGCCGTCGCGCGCGAGTCGGACGGTATCGTAGCGCGCCTCGGTGTGGGTGCCGGTCTCGCGGGCCTCGCCTACGGTCTCTACTTCTTCTTTCGTGCCGGCTTTGCCGTCGAGCCTCCGGTCGATGCCGCGAAGCTTGCCGAGCTTGCGCGCATCGAGCTTCCCGATCCGAGCGCACCAGGAAGCTACGAGGTCCGAACGCTGAGCTATGGCAGCGGCAAGGACCGCCACCGCCCGGAATTCGGCGCCGACGTCGACTTGGTGACCGAGTCCGTCGACGGCTCCGCTTTCATCGACGGCTGGGAGAAGCGATCGGGCTGGGCGAGAACGCAGTATTGGGGCTTCGATGCCGAGCATCTGCCGCTCCAAGGCCGCGTATGGTACCCGGAGGGTGAGGGCCCGTTTCCTCTCGTGCTGGTCGTTCATGGCAACCACGCGATGGAGGATTTCTCGGACCCAGGCTACGCCTATCTCGGCGAGCTGCTCGCGAGCCGAGGCATCATCCTCTTGTCCGTGGACGAGAACTTCATCAACAGCTCGTTTTCCGCGCGTCTCGACGAGATTCGCGGCCGCGGGTTGAAGACGGAGAACGACGCACGCGGCTACCTGCTGTTGAAGCATCTCGAACAGTGGCGCGAGTGGAACCAGGCGGCCGACAGTCCTTTCTTCGAGCAGGTCGACATGGACCGCCTCGGTCTCATCGGCCACTCACGCGGCGGAGAAGCGGTCGCCGTCGCAGCCGCGTTCAACCGGCTCGACCTCTACCCGGACGACGCGAGAATCGAGCTCGACTTCGACTTTGCGATCCGCGGCATCGTCGCGGTAGCACCCGTCGACGGCCAGTACAAGCCGGCCGGGCGCGGTACACGGATAACGGATGTCGACTACTTCGTCATCCACGGTTCGCACGATGGGGACGTGCAGTCCTTTGCCGGCTCGCGCCAGTTCGAGCGTGTCTTGCTCACCGGTGAGAGCTTTCGGTTCAAGTCGAGCGTCTATGTCTACGGCGCGAATCACGGTCAGTTCAACTCGACCTGGGGGCGTACCGACAGCTCGTTCCCATCGAAGAATTTTCTGAACCTAAAGCACATCATGCCCGAGTCGGATCAAGCTCGGATTGCGCGCGTCTACATCTCGGCGTTTTTCGAGGCCAGCCTCAACGAGGAGCTCGGCTATTTACCTCTGTTTCGCGATGCGCGCGCCGGCGGCGCGTGGCTTCCCGATACGATCTACTTGACGCACTACGAAGACTCGACCGACGTCGTCGTCGCGGATTTCGAGGAAGATCTCGATCTGCGCTCGACGTCGATTCCCGGCGGGGAGCTCTCGGGTAAGAACTTGACGACGTGGCGCGAATCGCTCGTCGAGCTCAAGCGCAATGACAAAGGCACGAGCGCGGTGTACCTGGGATGGGGCGAGGAAGAAGAAGACGACGAGAAGGCTACCGACCGCGGCACGGCCGTCTACCGATTGACGCTCCCGGGCGGGCTCGACCTCTCGGACGGCCACGCGCTCGTTTTCACGCTCGCGGATGCCAGCGAGGGCAAGCCGGCCGAGGACCCTATCGACTTCACGCTCGAAGTTGAAGACGGCTTTCGGGTGACGGCGCGTTTGCCGTTGAGCCACTACGCGCCGGTGCAACCCAAGATCGATGTGCAAGTGCGGAAGAGCGCTCTATTCAATCGCTCGAAGACATCCGAGCCCGTCTATCAAAGCTTTTCGTTCCCTCTCTCGGATTTTCTCGAAGCGGAGTCCAAGCTGGACGTCGCCGGCATCACCGAAGTGCGCTTCGTGTTCGACCGAACTGAAAAAGGCACCCTGATTCTGGACAATATCGGCTTTCGGGAGTTGATGGAGCACTAGCGACCTCATCAAAGGCAAGGCGATCGACTGGCCGCGCCTCGAGGACGACGAGTACATCATGGTGGCGCACGGCCTCTCATCGATGCCTTCCGTCTGGCGCACGTAGAGCTGGTCGAATGGCTCCAGGCGGATTATGGTTTCGACCGCTTGGACGCTTATGCCCTTCTCGGGCAGCTTGCGGAGAACACGGTGGCCAACATCGTCGACCCCGCCTATACAGTCGTCGCGAAGTTTCCCAAGCGTTATCTACCGTAGCAGCCAGATGAGCCAACGCTTTATTCTGGACAATGTCGGGTTTCGAGAGTTGATGGGGAATTAGCGAACTCCGAGCGCCTTCACAATAGCTCAGCCACGAGACGTCCCACGTGAGACGGAACCTCCGCGACATGAGCGCCAGCCTCTCGGAGCGTTGCGATCTTCGACTGCGCCGTACCTTTATTCCCCGCTACGATCGCACCCGCGTGGCCCATCTTCCGGCCTTCCGGAGCGCTCGATCCACCGATGAACGCGACAACCGGCTTCGACATCTCCGCGATGAACGCCGCAGCGTCCTCCTCCATCGTGCCCCCGATCTCGCCGAGGAGAACGACGGCTTCCGTTCCCGGGTCGGCTTCGAAGGCGGTGAGGGCATCGTAAAACGTCGTCCCGAGGATGGGGTCGCCGCCGATGCCGAGAAAGGCTGATTGTCCGAGGCCGCGCCGGACGAGCTCGACGCAAACGAGCGTACCGAGACTGCCACTCCGACTGGCTACACCTATAGAGCCGGGTGAGAAAATCGTGGGCTCCCACGCGGGCAGGATGCCGAGGAAGTAGCTCCCGGGAACGGCGATGCCGGGGGAGTTCGGGCCCAGGATGCTCACATCGCGCTTGTCGGCCTCCGCGAGGAGCGCCATCGTATCGTGGACCGGGATGTGCTCGGTGAGCAAGACGATGGTCTCGATCCCGGCGGCCATCGCTTCGAGCACGGCGCTCTTCGCCGCGCGCGGTGGGACGAAGAGCAGCGCCGTCGTCGCTCCGTGTTGCGCCACCGCTTCCTCGACACGGTCGTAAACGGGAATGGCGTCCACGTGTTGACCGCCTTTGCCGGGGGTGACGCCCGCGACGATCTGCGTCCCGCAGGCGATCATGCGCTCCGTCCAAAAACGCGCTTCGCGCCCGGTGATGCCCTGGACGACGACTCTCGGCGCTGGAGCGAAAACGCTAGACAAGGCGGATCGCCTCTTTGACCGCGTCGTCCATCTCATCGAAAGGCTCGAGGCCGAGAGTCTCGTTGACGAGCTCGATCGCGCGCGCTTCGCCTGTGCCGTGAATGCTGAACACGACGGGCACGGACGGTGCGAGCGCCTGCCAGCCGGTGAGAAAGCCCTCGATCATCACGTCGGTGCGGGCGTAAGCGCCGCAAAGATTCACGAGCAAGCTGCGAACGCGTGGATTCCCCAAAACGATCTCGAGCGCTTCGTGTGCTTTGCGATAGGCATCGCCGCCGATCTCCATGAAGTTCGCGGGCCGACCGCCGTAAAAACGCACCGCATCGAGGGTGGCCATCGTGAGCCCCGCGCCGTTCGCGAGAACGCCGACATCGCCGTCGAGCTCGATGTAGTAGAGGCCGGCCTCTCTCGCCTTTTTCTCGAGCGCCGTGCCGTCGTCCGGCGTCACAGGCAGCTCTTCGTGTCGCGCGAGCGCACTGTCATCAACGGCGAGCTTCGCATCGAGCGCTATGAGCTCTCCCGCCGTGGTCACCGCGAGGGGATTGATCTCGAGCAAATCCGCGTCGAGTGCGCGATAAGCTTCATACAAGGTCTCGAGCACCGCGCGCACGTTCTCGGGAAAGGCCTCGAGCGTCGAGGCGCTCACGCCGCGCCGAATATCGATGGGCCTCTTGGTGACGTGCTGCGCCGTCTCGACGTCGACACCGCCTTCCGCCGAGAAGAGCATCATCGGCGACTTTGCGCTGCGATCGGTGACGATGCCCGCGTAGAGCTCGCGCTCGATGGGGATGCGCTCTTCGACACGAAGACGGCCGGCGTGCTCCAAGAGCTCCGCGGCTTCCGCGAACGCCGCGCGCGCGTCCTCGGCGAAGCGGATGAGCCCGGCTTTGCCGCGCCGCCCGGTCGGGAGAAGCGGCTTGATCACGACCGGCGTTCCAAGCTCGCGCGCGACCGCTGCTGCCTCTTCAGCCGTGGTGGCCACCCGGCCGCGCGGGATGCGGATCCCGCGCGCCTCGAGAAGCTCTTTGGCCGTCTGCTCGTCGAAGTTCATGGTGTGATGTCGAATCGCCCCCAGTAGTCGCCGAAGAGATCCGCTTCGGTCGGCGGTTCGGCTGCAATCGGGCGGGAGAGCTGGGTGATGTTGAGAAAGTGCTTATAAGTAATGTTGTCCGACGTGCTGTTACCGCCCCATGTTCCGGCGGCGAGCGACAAAGTGAAGTCGAGACCGTTCACGAAATCCCCGCCATTACCGATGCAATGGGCCTGATTGACGAGCACGCGGCAGACTTTGGCCCGATGTGCGAGCGTTTCGATGCGCTCGTCGTCGCGGGAGTGGATGCCGACGGAGTGGCCGAGGCCTTGATAGTCCAAAATGCGGTCGATCGTCGCGAGCGCGTCGTCGAAGCGCTCCCATCGATAGACGCTCACGACCGGTGCGAGTTTTTCGCCGGAGAACGGATAATCGGGCCCGACACCGTCTTCTTCGACGAGAAAGAGCCGGGCCTTCGCTGCCGCTTCATGCGTCAGCCCGGCGGCCTCGGCGATCACGGCAGGGGACTGTGCGACGAGTCGTCGGTCGAGCGCGCCGTCTTTCCAGAGTGCCGCTTCGAGCGCCGATTTTTCTTCGCCACGAGCGAGGTACGCGCCCCGCGCCTCGAGCGCAGCGAGCACTTTGTCGTAGACCGACGCTTCCACGTGCAACGAGTTCTCCGACGAGCAGCTCGTTGCGTGGTCGAACGTTGCGCTCCGGAGGATCTTGTCCGCCGCGTCGTCGATATCCGCGCTCGCGTCCACGATCACCGGAGCGTTGCCGCGCCCCACGCCGAGCGCGGGCGTGCCGCTTTGATAGCCCGCGAGCACGTTGGCCGGACCCGCCGTCACGACGACGAGATCCGCGAGCGCCATGAGCTCCTGAGCGCGAGCTTTGCTCTCTTGTTTGGTCTTCGCTCGAAGACTCAGTTGCTGCACGGCGTCGCGCGGGACGCCCAATCTGTCGAACGCTTCATGAACGAGACGCACGAGCTCGGTGCAGGTGCCATCAGCTTTCGGGTGCGGCGCCAGCACGACGGCGTTTCGTCCTTTCAAGGTGATCATGATGTTGTTGATAGGCGTGGCGCCGGGATTCGTCACCGGCGTAATGGCTGCGACGACCCCGACGGGCTTCGCGATTTCAGTGATCCCTCGCTCCCGGTCTTCTTTCAAAATGCCCACGGACTTGGCGCCTTGCAGGTCGTTGAGCGTTCCCATCGTCTTGCGCCGGTTCTTCTTGATTTTGTCGTCGACGTTGCCGAGCCCCGTCTCCTCGACGGCGAGCTTGGCGAGTCGCTCGGCGTTTGTGACCCCGACCCAAGCGACAGCGGTGACGATATCGTCGACGCCTGCCTGGTCGAGCTTCGCGAGCTCCCGCTGCGCCTTGCGCGCCCGGGTTATGACCTCTTGGACTGTCGTCATTCGAACGCTCCCATCACGAGAATGGAAGCCGCGACACAGATCGCGGCAAAGAAAGTCATGACGATCCCCGCCTTGGCCATGTCGCGGATCGAAAAATAGCCGGAGGAATAAGGGATCACGTTGGTCGGGCTTTCGGTTACGAGGATGAAAGCCAGGGAAGACGTAAACGCCGCGGGACCTGCGAGCGACCATGGGTCCAGTGCGAGGCTCGCAGCGAGTGCGATGAGGATGGGCATGATGATGGTGCTTGTGACGGTGTTGCTGGAAAAGAAGAGATGCAGCAACGCGACGCCGAGCACGATGAGAAACGGCCGAAAGAATGTGGGAACGTCGCCCATGCGCCCCATCAAGGCCAGCGCGATCCACTCCGCCGCCCCCGTCTCGTAGACCATCATCCCGAGCGAGATGCCGGCGACGATGAGCAGGATGCCGCCCCAGTCGACGTCCCGCTGAGCGTCCTTCCAGCTCATCACGTTCATTCCCGGCAGGAAAAGCGTGATGCCGCCGAAGAGTGCGACCGCTTGGATGGGAAGCGAAGTCGCGAGCCAGAGCGTGATGGTCACGGCGAAGGCGGCGAGCGTCTTGAGCTCCGCGGGCTTCATCGGGCCCATGGCGGCGAGCTTCTCTTCGAGCTCTCCCTCTTTCATGGGCAGCCGCTCGAGCTCGGGAGGAAAAATCCGCAGCAGCACTTGCCACGCGATGGGGATCATGAGAACGGCGGCGGGGAGACCGTAGCGCATCCATTCGAGAAACGAGATCTCGACGCCCGCGAGCTCTTTGAGATAGCTGAGCGCGATCGGGTTGGCGCCGGTTCCAGCGGGCGTCGCGATGCCGCCAATCAGCGGTCCGAAGGCGCAGGCAATCATGAGCGCGCGACCGAAATTGCTTTCGAGAGGCTCGAGCTCGGCGTCCTGCAGCACGCCAACCCCGAGCGGGAGCAGGATCGCTGCGACGGCCATATCTGTTATCCACATCGAGAGCGCGGCGCCCACGACGAGGAACCCGAGGAGCACGCGATCCGTTCGGGTGCCCACGCGGCGCAAGATGTTGAGCGCGAGCCTGGGGCCGAGACCGGAGCGGCCGAACGCGGCCGACAGCAACAAGACACCGAGAAAGAACGTAATGATGGGATTGCCGAAACCGGTGCGCACGACGACGGCATAGTCTTCGACGCCGAAGGCTGGTATCAGAAGAAGCACAAAAAGCGACGTGACGGCGAAGGGTAGTGCTTCCGAGACCCAGAGCACCACGGCGAAGGCGAGGACGGCCAGACAAGCTTTGCCTTCGAGGGTGAGCTCGCCGTCACCCACCGGCGGCGGGGCCGGCAAGATGTGGATACCGAGCATGACTGCGACCCCGATGGCGAGATAGACAGTTTTTCGCATTGCGCGAAAGCCTACGGGAGGCCTTTGGCGCTGTCAAAGAGAGCGGTGTAGAGTCTTCGTGATGACCTGTGCCCACGAAAGCGCTTTTTCCATCGAGACCTCGCCCACCGTCTTCGGCCCCGGGGCCCTCGAAGAAGTCGGCGATCATGCCGCCACGATGGATCTCCGGCGCGTGGCGCTCCTTACGGATCCCAATCTGAGACGTACGCCGCATGTGGCGCAAGTCGAAACGTCCCTCGCGAAAGCGGGGCTCGACGTCGTCGTGTATGACGAGGTGCGTGTCGAGCCGACCGATGGCTCGTTTCTCGAGGCCGCCCGTTTTGCACGAGAAGGCCGATTCGACGGCTTCGTCTCCGTTGAAGGAGGCTCTGTCATCGACACGACGAAGGCGGCCAACCTCTATGCCACCCATCCCGCCGAGCTTTTGACCTATGTCAACGCACCGATCGGGGACGGCCAACCGGTGCCGGGACCGCTCGCGCCGCACATCGCCTGCCCGACGACCGCGGGGACGGGAAGCGAGAATACGGGGATCGCGGTTTTCGACCTCGTGGCGATGAAGGCCAAGACCGCCGTCGCCTCTCGCAGACTTCGCCCGGCGCTCGCGATTGTCGATCCGCGCACGACCCATACACTCCCCGAGAAAGTCGCGGCTTCCGGAGCGTTCGACGTCTTGAGCCACGCGCTCGAATCCTTTACCGCGAGGCCCTATTCGACGAGGGTGCCAGCGGCGCGGCCGAGCTTGCGCCCGGCGAGCCAAGGCGCCAATCCGTGGAGTGACGTCGGGTGTCGCGAAGCGCTTGAGAAATTGGGCGGCTGTCTCGTTCGCGGTGTTACCGACCGCGCGGATCACGAAGCGCGCGAGCAGTTGATGTGGGCGTCGACGCTGGCCGGCATCGCTTTTGGCAATGCCGGCTGCCACGTGCCGCACGGGATGTCCTACTCGGTCTCGGGGCTCGTGCGCGAATTTCAGCCGGCCGGCTACCCGGAAGGAGCACCCATCGTCCCGCACGGCATGTCCGTGATCGTGAACGCGCCCGCGCTCTTCCGCTTCACCGCATCCTCCGCACCTGCGCGTCACCTCGAAGGCGCCGAGCTTCTCGGGGGCGACGTCCGCGGCGCTGCCCATGACGATGCCGGCGATGTCCTCGCCGCTCGCCTCGTCGAGCTCATGAAGACGACCGACATGCCGAACGGTCTCTCTGATCTCGGCTACACCGATGACGACGTCGACGCGCTCACCGCGGGCGCTTACCCTCAGCGCCGTCTGATGGACAACGCACCCGTTGAGCTCGACAAAAGCGAGCTCGCCACGATTTATCGCAACGCGATGAAGTACTGGTAGCGGCGAGGCATGAGCCGACTCGAGATTCAATCGCTGCAATTCCTCTCCATGGGTCCGATCGACCTCACGATCGAGTCTTCCGAATGCGTTTCGGTGATGGGCGCGTCCGGCTCGGGCAAAACACTCTTCCTGCGAGCGCTCGCGGACCTCGACGCCCACGAGGGGAGCGTGCGCTTCGATGGAACGTTGTGCGCAGCGACGCCCGCGCCGGAGTGGCGACGGCGTCTTGGCATGCTTCCGCCGGAGAGCGCGTGGTGGGCGGACGACGTGGGGCCGCACTTTCCTGCTGGATATGAAGGCGATGAGCTTCAGGCGCTCGGCTTCGACCGCGACGTTCTCGGCTTTGACGTGCATCGGTTGTCCACGGGCGAGCGCCAGCGTCTCGCGCTCGCGCGGCTACTCGCGATCGGACCGGAAAGTCTGTTGCTGGACGAGCCAACCGCGAGCCTCGATGCGGATAATGTCGCGCGGGTCGAAGCCGTCGTGCAACGTTACTGTCGCGGCAAAGAGGCACCGGTGATTTGGGTGAGCCACGACCGGGAGCAAGCGCGACGCGTCGCCTCGCGCCACTTCGAGCTGCGCGACGGCCGTTTGGTGGCAGCCTAATTAATGAGCATTATCTCGCTCGGCGCCTCCGAGCTCGCCATCGCCGCCGGCCTCGTGCTCGCGCTTGCCGGGCTCAGCCTATGGTCGTCGCTCGGTCTGACCAGCTCCATCCTGGTGGCCGCGACGCGCACGACGATACAGCTCTTGCTCGTGGGGTTCGTGTTGAGAACGCTCTTCGAGAGCGAAAGGCTCCTTTGGCTCGTGGTCATCGCGATGGTCATGCTCTTGGCCGCCGGAAGGGAAGTGCGCGTGCGTCAAGCGCGGCCGCTCGCAGGCGCTTGGGGCTTTTCCGTCGGGGCGCTCTCCATGTTTATCTCGTCATTCTCGATCACGGTCTTCGCGCTCGTCGCTGTCATTGGCGCGACGCCTTGGCACCAGCCGCAATATGCGATACCGCTTCTCGGCATGCTCCTCGGAAACACCATGAACGGCGTCGCGCTCGGGACCGGCCGCTTCACCGAAGTGGCTTATCGGGAAAAACGCGTGCTCGAGGGCCGGCTTCTACTCGGCCAGACGCGGGAAGAGGCGACGCTCGATCTGAGGCGCGAGAGCGTGCGCACGGGGATGTTGCCCATCCTGAACTCGATGGCTGCGGCGGGGCTCGTGAGCTTGCCGGGGATGATGACGGGACAGATCCTCGCGGGGAGCCCGCCCGTCGAAGCCGTAAAGTATCAGATTTTGATTATGTTTCTCGTCGCGGCGGGTACGGGCTTCGGGGTTTTCGTGTCGGTCGCGTTGACGGCGCGGCGTCTTTTCGACGAGCGCCATCGGCTCCGATTGGACCGTCTCAAGGCCCAACGGCATTGACGAGTAGGCCGAAGCTGAGTAAGCTACGGTTGGATCTGACCTAGGCTATGGTGTACCGATTAGTCAAAACACTACTGGTTCTAGCGCTGAGTGGGCTACTACCCCTGGCCTTGCTCTCCGTGTATCATTTCCGGCAGGTCCGGCAGGTCCTTCACGTGCCGCAGGCCCAGAGCGGGTCTTCAGAATCCCCTTCCACAGGGATTCTCGAAGTCGCCGAGGCCTGGAGCAGCGGCAGCCACGCACCCCAAATGGCACCGGTGCACCTCTGCGGAGCGTGCATCCTCGCGAAGAATCTGAGAGGCGCTGCGCCAACAGCAAGCTCACTGGCGGCGCCTCTGTCATCCTCGACTGCAATCCTCGCTCTCGCGTCTGAGAAAAGTACCGCTCGCCTGGATTCTTTCGCGTCTCCCGCTCCCCACCAAGCACGGCCTAGGGTGCAAACCGCGCCATAGCTAGGAACAGCGTGTGTGGAGGAGTGCAATGCCGCACACCTTGTTTGGGCTCTCCGCTAGCTCGAGAAAACTCATTCATCAGGGAGGAACGCATGACCCAACCCCCTTTTCTCCTACTTGCAGCGGTTCTTGCAACAGTGACATGGACCGCAGCGGCAGCCGAAAGCCGGGAAGCCCAGGATGAAGGAGATGAGATCACCCAAGAGCTCGCTGCCTTGAGGGAAGAATTTGAGGCCATCAAAGCTGGTTATGAAGCGCGATTGAGCGCCCTCGAAACCAAGTTGGAAGCGATGCAAAAAGAAAGTTCCCTTGATGTCGAGGAGGAGCTCGAACGTCTGGAGGAGCGACAGGATAGAGACCGTGAGGAGCTCGAGGGAGGGATCGATAAGAACCGTAGAGCTTTCGCGCCGCTCGCCTTCACACCCCAGATCACCATGTTCGGCAACCTGATGGGCCGAAGCGACAACAAAACGGTCATTAGCCCTGAAGGGGATCCTATCGACAACCGCTTCGTGTTTCGGGCAGGGGAGTTCGAGCTACGTGCAGCCGTCGACCCGTTTGCGGACGCGTTTCTCGCCATCCCGCTGGAAGCGGAGTCCCCCACAGGACCGCTCGAAGCTGATATAGAGGAAGGGTACGTGCTGATAAAGCGTTTGCCTTTTCTGGGTTCGCCATGGGGCTTGAAGCTCAAACCTGGAAAGTACCGACCAGAGATCGGCAAGAACAATTTGATCCACTTTCATGATTTGATGTGGACGAGTCGACCCCTTCCAGTGGCGACGTTCTTGGGCACGGAGGGGCTCGGCGAGTCCGCCGAAGCCGGATTTCAAGTGACGGGTGTGAACGCCGACTTCTTCCTGCCGTCGCCTTCTCTAGAGACAACGCTCAGAATGCAGCTAGGTTTTGGCACGACCGGGAACCTCGCTGTCACGGAAGCCAATCAAGGCGACGATCTTGTCTTCTATGGGCACGGGAGCTGGTACCAGACGGTTAGTGACAGCCAAGCCTTCGAGCTCGGGGGCTCGTATCTGGGTGGTAAGAACGATCCGTCTGGAAGCTTGCGCAGCGCGCTGGCGGTGGTCGACTTCACGTATACGTGGAAGCCGGGGCGCGGCGGGCTTCGGAGGTCCTTCGTAGGCGGGGGAGAATTCTTCTACGCTTCGCTGGAGCAGTCCGATGCGCCGTCGAAAACACCGCTCGGTTACTACCTGTTTGCTCAGTACCAGCTAGGACGAAACTTTTACCTCGGGGGGCGATATGATTTCTCCCAGGAGCTCGAGAACGAGCGGCTAGATACTCAAATTTGGGCAGGTTACCTCACCTTCTACACGTCGGAGTTCTTGCGATTCCGCTTGGGCGGTGAGCACCGCTCGAGCGATCTTCCAGAAAAGGACGGCTTGAATACTTTATTCTTCGAGCTGAACTTTGTATTCGGCGTGCACCCTACGGAACCGTACTGGGTCAATCGGTAAGCGTCCATGTGGAGAAAAGGAATGATGTCATTGACGAAATGGTACGTAGCGGTTGTCCTGCTGCTGGCGCTTTCGGTACCCGCAGGGGCGCAGGACGACGCAAAGAAAATCGTGGTGGGCACGTTACCCACCCTGTCCGCTATCGCTGAAGAGATAGGAGGCGCAAAGTTGGCGGTCACCAGCCTTGCCCGACCGGACGAAGACCCTCACTTTGTCTCCCCTACGCCGTACCTGATGAACAAAGTCCGGAAGGCCGAGCTTCTCCTCGAGATCGGGATGCTGCAGGATCGTTGGGCGGACCGTGTGGCGGATGGCTCCGGGAACACGCGCATCACCCGCGGTGCGCGAGGGCGCATTACGACCTCGGTCGGGATTCCGAAGGAGGAGGTGCCGGACAATCCCACCCGCGCTCTCGGAGATCTGCACCCGGAAGGCAACCCTCATTTCTGGCTGGATCCTCTCCGGGCCAAGAGGATTGCTTCGAACATCACTCGAGGGTTGGTGCAAGCGTTTCCGGAGGATCGTGACTATTTTCAGAAACGCGACAAGGACTTTCGAGCTCGAATCGATATTGAGGTGTTCGGCGAGGAGCTGGTCCGCTTGGTGGGCGGGCGGAAGCTTAGCCGGCTGGCCATGGATGGGGATCTTTTTGACTGGTTGGAGCGAAACGAGGTAGGAGAAGAAAAGCTCATCCTCAAACTTGGAGGCTGGCTCGAGAAGGCCGAGCCTCTGCGCGGCGAGAAAGCCGTCGAGTACCACAAGGTGTGGGTTTATCTCTGTAACCTCTTCGGGATTGAGCTCTTGGGGACCATCGAAGAAAAACCTGGCATTCCACCAGGCCCGCGCTATCAACGCGAGATCACGGAGCTGATCGAGAGAGAGGGGGCCAGACTCGTCCTGGTCGATAACTTCTATGACGCGGCGCTTCCCGATGCCATCGCCAAGCAGGCCGGGGCTACGGTCGTCATACTACCGAGTCAGGTGGGTGGCGAGCCTGGGACCGAAGACTACTTCAAGCTGATCGACGTCATCTTGGACCGTCTCCTGGATGCAATAAACGAGTAGTGGAGTGCTACTGCGATGAGTGACCTGAGCGAGCTCACCTGGATGCTCCCGCCGTTCGCCATCTGTCTCGTCCTCACCGGGATTCACGGCTACCTCGGCATCCACGTGCTGAGTCGGAAGGTTATTTTCGTGGATCTAGCCATGGCGCAGATTGCCGCCCTCGGGGCGAGCTATGCCTTCCTGCTTGGCTACGATGCCCGCCGGCCTGAAGAGCAACTGATCGTCTATTCTTTCTCACTCGGGTTTACGCTCATCGGAGCTGCGGTGTTCGCGCTGACGCGCATGCGTCACGAGAAGGTGGCGCAGGAGGCCTTCATCGGGATCACTTACGCGAGCGCGACCGCTATAGCGATGCTCATGCTATCGAAGTCGACGGGAGAGGGAGAGCACTTGAAGCAGATGCTTGCCGGAAACGTGCTCCTTGTCACTTGGCCCGAGATTTTCAAGACCGCGACCATCTACGCGGCCGTCGGCGCGTTTCACTGGGTATTTCGCAAGCAGTTTTTCATGATCAGCTTTGATCCCGAAGGCGCAGCAAAGGAGGGCCTCAAGGTCCGGTTATGGGACTTCTTGTTCTATGGGTCCTTTGGCGTCGTCATCACCAGCTCGGTGGCCATCGCCGGCGTGCTGCTCGTTTTCTCTTACCTCATTGTCCCCGCCGTCATTGCAGTGATGTTTGCGGAAACCATCGGCAGGAGGATAGCCGTGGGCTGGCTCGCCGGAGCCGTCGTTAGCCTCGCGGGGATGATCCTCTCCTACTATGGCGACTTGCCAACCGGGCCGGCTGTGGTCGCATGCTTTGCGGCCCTCCTTCTGGCCGCTGGCCTCATCCACATGGTGATGAGCTCGCCGAGCAAACTGGGAGCTCTTGCGAAGGTGGCGGTAGGTGCGTTTCTCGTGACTAGCTTGGCGATCGGGAGCACGGCGTTGCGCAAAGGGTCCGAAGAGCACGCTCACGAGGTGACTTTCGACGACCTGGTCCAGGCTCTGTACAGCACGGAGGCCACGGCTCAGCTCGACGCCCTGAATCACCTCGCGGATCGGAAGGATGGCCACGCGGTGCCGGAGATCTTGGAGCTCCTTCGAAGCACGAGCTCAGATAGACTGATAGAGCACATCGCGCACGTTTTGCCGGTTTTTCAAGACCCATCGGCGGTGCCCATCCTCCTCGAGATGTGCCTCCGGGACTACGACCCTTTTCTCACGGTCGCGCTCGCCCGAGCCATCCTGGAATTGAAGGAACCATCGGGGATTCCGGTTCTCATCGACATGCTCGAGAGTGATCAGCCAGAGCTCGCCCGTCGAGAGGCGATGGAGCTGCTCGGGAATCTCAGCGGCAAAGACTTTGGATACCGCTCCCAGCTGAGTCCAACGGAGAATCGGGAAGCCATTGGAGGATGGCGTTCCTGGTGGGCAGAGCACGGTTCACACCTCAAGTGGCGCGAGCAAACACGCCGGTTCGAGTAACCCAACTCGCGGATTGGGAGGGATTTATGGGGGACATGAACAGTCTGTGGTTCGACGTGGCGATCGTCATGGGCATTTTAGCCTTCGGAAGCATCTTGTTCGGCCACTTTGAAGAGCACAAGCCAAAGTGGCGTCGGATCCTGAAAGTCGTTATCGTCTCGACGATCATCGTGACCGTGTCCGCCACGATTGGCCGAGCGTGGGCTTTCGGATTACTCGCTCTGCCATTGGTTGCGGCACTCGTCATCCACGTCTGGTGGTTGCCCAAGCACGGCATTAACGGTTGGACCGGTGAGCCGAAGGACAAATATTACGAGCTCATTGGCGACAAGAACTAACCGGAGAGGAGTGTAGTCGTGGAAACGGAAGTTCAGACCATCATGACACCGAATGGGGAGGAGCTGGTCGTCCTCTCGCGTTCCGACTACGAGGCACTCCTGAGCGCTGCTGAGGACGCCGACGACCGCGCTGCGATCGATGCGCGGAGCGACGAGCCGATGCTGCCGCATGACGAGCCGATGCTGCCGCATGACGACGCGATGGCGATCATTCGCGGCGAGCTCCACCCCGTGGCCGCGTGGCGCAAGGCGCGCGGTCTCACACAAGCTGAGCTTGGCTCACGGGCCGGCGTGCGAGGAGCAACGATTTCCGACATTGAAGCCAGCAAGAGCGCCGGTCGATTTGACGTGATGCAGCGAATCGCTGAGGCGCTGAACGTGGATCTGGACGACCTCGCACCGCCAGTCGGCGAAGACTGAGTTCGCCGAGAAGCAAGGCGCACTCGGTGATGGGAGCGCAGCGGGGTCACGATGAGCGAGTTCGAAAGAATGCAACGCAGCATCTGCGAACGGTACGGATCGCCATTCGTCGCGGCAGAATCGGATTCAAAAACGGGAATCGCTGTGTCGACGCTGGGGTCGCAACCGCTTAACGCGATGCGGACTCAGCCAGGTGAATTGACGAGCGGAGGGTATATCTGGTGCGGCGAAGAGCTCTCTCGAGATAATGACTTTTTGGAGCCTCTTCATACGAGACACTTGTCCCGATACTGTCCCGAGATCCTCAAGTACCTTGCTCTCGGTGCAGGGTGGCGCGTTCTTCTCGGTCCGGAACGAGCGGACGTTTGGTTCGATGCGAAACTTATCGATCCATCTCCCGGCATTTGAGAGAACGTCGTGTTCGAGACTTCATGAAGAAGCGATCACCACGTCTGGGCCAAGCAGGCCGCCTCTTCGGCGACTTCTGCTTCACCCTCGTCACAACCTTGTCGCCCGTGCGATGACGCCGTCGTTCGAGGCCAGCGCGCTGCCGCGCTTGTCGAAGGTATGCCCGTATCTCCGATCGATCCAAGGCGCCCAGCTGCGTTAGGCGGACATGAAGCCATCTGCAGATTCTTTGTGGACCGCTCCCTTTATCGGGCTTCGCTAATAAAGCGCACGAAATCGGACATCGGAACGATGCGCCCGTGAACGGGCACAATGGATTCGATATCCAGCTTCAGGCGTTTGATGTTTTCGTAGAAAGTCACGCTGCTGGGGTTTTTGGTAGCCCGGGCCTGTGCGCCACGCGGCGAGTAAAGGTCCGCTTCCACTACGATCTTCTCCTTCGGGAGATAGGCGATCAACATGCCCGCGGAGTGAGCGAGGCCCTGCATACGGTAAATGTCCATCGTTCGCTCGCCATCACTCAAAACGTATTTTTCCCGCAACGTTTCAAAGGTGTAGCAGCCTTCCGCGACCTCCTCCGGCGGATACAGAGAGAGCCGGTCGGGTTCCAGGATCCACTGCCGCTCCGTCACGATTTCTTCGTAGTACGCGCGATTTCCCTCGTGGGTGATGATGGTGGCGCCCTCGTGGACATAGGCGCGCACTCCGCCCAAGTGGTCCCAGTGGTGGTGTGTATTCACCACGAAGCTAATCGGCTTGTTGGGAATGAGTTTCTGGACTTCCTCGATAACCGCGAGGGACCGTTGCTCGTTCAGGGGGGCCTCGATAACTACCGAGTAATCGCGGAACTCGACGGCCACGCTGTTGTGCGACGAACCGCCCAGATACCAAACCCCATCCGCCAGCTTTTCCGACTCCACGCGGACCGGCGGGACGGTTGCCTCCCGCACCGTGGCAGGGACGGCTAGAGCGGCGCCACTCACATTCGTTTGGACGTCGCTCACGACGAGGCCAAAGGAATGGTCGCCACCACTCACGTTCGGTTTCCGCTCATTATCATCATGGTCCTGGTGCTGATGGAACCTGGTCGGGAACTTCACATCACCGAAATCCCGGTAGTCGGAATACACGGTTTCGTAATACATATCCCCGACGACGGGACTCGGCATCCACGTTTGCACCCTGACGATCAGATTCTGAGCATTTATCGTACCGTTCACCCTGTACTTGCCGAGCGCTTCAAACGAGACGACGGTCACCCTCTCTCCATATTCACGCCGCGATACGGCCGTCGGGTTGCCCGCCATGGCCGCTTTGACGAAGCCGTGCGGGGTGAGCCAGATTTCGAGCTGTCGTAGCTCCGCGGCGGCCAGCGCCGGAATCACATCGTTGCCTTGCATGTTCCAGGCGTAGTTCCCGCTCACCATGGATACCTGCCGCCGCTCCCCCAGGATCGGCGTCCGGCCGCCGCCACGAGAGCTGTAGCTCCCCTGGATGCGAACCATCTCTTCCTTCGAGGCTTTGGCGTCGAAGTCGATGGTTCGCGTATAACTGGTCACTTCAGTTCGCGGCCAATCCAGCTCCGGGCTGTAATTCTGGCCCACCGCACCTTTCCAGCCGGTCCCGGAATATTGGTGGATTTCAAATTCGTGACGCCCATCGTCGTTGCCGCGGCCTGCAAAACGCTCCGGGCATCCTGGGCAGCCGCTGTCCCGACGATCAGTGCCAGCAATGCACAAAAAGCCAATAGTCTATTTCTCATGACTCCTCCTTATTTCCTCCGCGTCAGGTGAGGTAGGTCATCCAGAGCCTCATGTCGCGAAGCTCGCCGATGGGCTCGCCCTCGCGAAGAATGCCCGGTCCGTAGTAGTCGAGCATCACGCTTCGAGCCGCCATCGTTTCCCGAAAGTAGTCCGCCGGCGATTCCAGATCGTCGTACCAGCTCCAGCGCGGATCCGTCGAGGGAGTGTAGAGAATGCCGTCTCGCCTCATCTCGTCGATGATCGCTTCGAGCTCCGCGGCCTCTCCGTCCGGCGACAGCTCCGTATAGGCATAGCGGGCCATGAAGAGATCGTAGGCGCCGACGTCGGTCTCGTAGGCATTGCTGAAATCGAGCGCTCCTGCCGGCGTCACAGAAACGCGCGGCGTCGGGTACTCCATCACGGACGCCCGGTTGTTGATGCTCGAGCTCCAGTTGTGACCGAAGCCGAGCGTGTGCCCTATCTCGTGCGCGGCGAGCACTGCCTGGCGGGCCACCACCATCTCGTCAATCGTAGGGGAGCCATCGCTGCTTTGTGCCGGCAGGAAAGACTCGATGCCGGGCAGGAAGAAAGCGCAGTCGTCGCCTCCGGTGTCGGTCATCTGATACGCCTGCCAGTAATGGCCGATGGTCCGGATTCGATGAGAGTCCATCCGCGTCGTCGCACCGAGGATCTCGCCGGTGCGTGGGTCGGTGATGCCACCCCCGCTCGAGAAACCGCGCTCGTCGCGGTTGACCCAAAGGATGAACGCGTAGCGGATATCCATCGGATCCATGTCGGGGGTCGGATTCCCGGTGTCTTACCATCTCGCCGGCCAGCTCGAACGGCGTCAGGAGAAGCTCGCCGCTTTTCCCTCGACCAAGGCGATATGGTTCAGGGACGGGCGTCCTCTCGAAGCGGGCGAGATTGTGGTCCAGAAAGACTACGGCGCGACGCTCGAGACCATTGCCGCGCGTGGTCGTCGCGTCTTCTACGAAGGGGAGATCGGAAAGGCTTTCGCCGGGGTCATCCAATCGCAGGGCGGTGTTTTGAGTGCCTCCGACCTCGCCGACTACGAAGCTCACGAGGCCGATCCGATCCATATCAATTACAAAGGCTACGAGGTCTACGAGGCGGCGCTGAACTCACAGGGACACGTGCTGCTGCAGGCCTTGAACATGCTCGAGGGATTCGACTTGAAGTACATCGGGCACAACAGCGCGCCGTATCTCCATCTCGTGACGGAGTCTTTGAAGCTCGCTTTTGCCGATCGCGACCGCTATCTCGGCGATCCGCGCTTCGTCGCCTCGATCCCCATCGACGGGCTTCTCTCCAAAGAGTACGCGGCCTCGCGGCGAGGCCTCATCGATCCCAATCGAGCGCTGAGCGGTGCCATTCCGGCGGGCAATCCGTCCGGGACAACGACGGATGCGGAAGAGGCGCCGAGCTACGCATCGCGAAGCGTCGTGCCCGAGACCGTGCTTCCCGACGATCGAGGTGACAAAGGACTGACGACGTACCTGGCCGTGATCGATGACGAGGGCAACATGGTCTCGATCACGTCGAGCCTTTGCAGCGGCTTCGGAAGTGGTCTCGTCACGGGTGAGGGAGGTTTCTTCATGAACAACCGCATGGTGTATTACTTCCTCGAGCCGGATCACACGAACGTGCTCGTGCCGGGAAAGCGAACCCGCCACACCATCAATCCCGCCCTCGTGCTGAAGGACGGCAAGCCCTTCATGGCGTTCGGAACTCCGGGCGGCGACACCCAGCCACAAACGGAGCTCCAGTTCTTTCTCAACCTGATGGAGTTCGGGATGGACGTCCAAGAGTCTCTCGAGGCGCCCGCCGTCATCAGCAGTTACTTCCAAAGCTCCTTCTGGCCCCACGCGGCGGCGAACAAGCTTCGCGTATCGAGCTCGCTTCCCGAGCACGTCCTCGAGCGTTGGCCGCAAAAGGTCACGATCTCGAGATTCGCGACTATCGCGGCGTGGGCTCGGTCAAGGCCGTCCTCATCGATCTCGTATCGGGAGCTTTGATGGGAGGTGTGAGCCCGACCGGCGACAGCTACGTGATCGGGTGGTAATCGCCGAGCGGCACAATTTTCAGGGGTTCAGGGGTTCAGGGGTTCAGGAGGGTACCCTACGTTAAAACTCGAACATTCGGCGGAAGAACATATCGGTAGGCTCTGGGTCGTCGCAGAAGATTCCGTCCGGCACGAGCTTAGAAACCGCATCGCTCGAGGATTCGACGTATCCACCGACGTAGACGTTCCCGTTTCCCTCCACGACCTCGCCCCGATCGAAGAGCACCCAAGAGAGCTCCTCTCCACCATCGCGGTCCAAGCATAGCCAACGTCCGTCAGCCAGCTCATCGACGTAGCGGCCTCGCTTCATGGTCCGGCCGAATTGTTGCCACGACCAGTCGCCGTCGCGCATTCCGTCGGCGTAAGCGCCGCGAATCGTCTCGGTCTCGAAAGGCCCGTGGAGCACGCCGTTTGCGAACGCGAAAGACGCCATCTCGCGATTTTCCGCACCACGAAAAATCCACACACCGTCTCGGCGGCCGGAGCGGCACTCCCCTGATCCGGTGATCCCGATCGAGGAGCTTCCCCAAGGCAGAACGTACGCTCCCTCCGCGGCGCAGGCAGCGCAATCGCCGGGATCGAAATCGGCCTCCGCAGGAGGCTCGTTGAGCTCGTTCCAGCCCAAGAGGACGGGAGTGAGTGCTAGAAACGTAGCGAGAAGACAGCCGAGCGGGTAGAAGGGCCCGTGCATCTTCATTCGAACGACCCCGTAGATGACGAGGACCGTTCCGAGCAGTCCGAGTGCGAGGCTTGCCAGGCCCGCGAATGCGAGGCCACCCAGAAACAAAGGAGCGCCCATCCCGCTATGCGGCCCTGAGCCCGATTCGAGCGTGCGCACCATCCACAGGCAGGCGAGCGGCGGAACGGCGGCGACCACGCCGTAAAGCACGAGGACCACCCAAGCGCCGTGCCGCTCTTCTTTGTTGGTGTCGAACATCGGAAACCTTCTTCCATGATGCCGGCCTCGGCGGATCGACGCAACGCGAGCTTCTCCTGTCTGTCCAAATGTCAAGATCGATAGCCTGGCTCCTCGTCTGGGTGCATATAATGGCGGCACGGCATGCGACTTCAACGAACAGCCTGAGAAGGAAAGGCCTGCAAGGAAAGTATGAGGAAAAAGCTACTGGTAACTCTAGCGGCACTCTTGCTTTCGTCCGGAAGCTCAGCGCAGACCGGGCTAGACCTCATGGACGTCGATCTCATGTTCGTCGGAGCGCATCCCGACGACGATGGCGGCGTGATGGCGACATTCGCGCGTTACATCCTGGACCAAGGGTTCAAGGCGACGGTCTTGACCGCCACGGGAGGCGATGGAGGAGGCAATGCAATCGGCCCGGAGGCAGGACGTTCGCTCGCGCTCATCCGCGTCGAGGAGGAACGCCGCGCACTCGCGCTCGTCGGTGTCGCGTCCCCGTCTTTTCTCGGCCTAACGGATTTCTACTTCACGCTTTCCGCCGAAGAGACCGAGGTCAAGTGGGGGTCGTCTTTTGTCTGTGATGTCGTGAGGCACGTGCGTCTTCAGCGGCCGGAAGTCATTATTACGATGTGGCCGGGCCCGGGCACGCATGGTCAGCACCAGATGGCAGCGCGGGCCGCGACGATCGCGTTCGAAAAAGCCGCGGACCCGTCATTTTGTGAGGCGCTCACGAGCCGCGAGCATCTGCGGCCGTTCCAGCCGCTGAAGCTCTACTACTACAATCGTGAAGGCGCGACGACCGTCGAGATCCCGACGGACGCTTTCTCACGGGCCCTCAACATGCGCTACGCCGACATCCGCGCTCTATCGATGGCGAAATACCGCTCGCAGGGCTTCGATCAGTTCGCAAAGATTCCCGCGCCCGAGACACGTCCCGAGCGCTTCATGCTCGTTCGCTCGATGGTGCCCGTGAAGGAGCCCGAAACGCATCTGCTCGAAGGCGCCCTGCTCGCGGCCGGCGCGTCACCGGCGGGGATAAAGCTCGTCATCGAGCCTGCTTCTTTCGACGCGGCGCTCGCCATTCCTCTCGATGTCGAGGTGACGCTCATCAATGACACAAAGGATACGCTCGAGGCGCTCACTATCGAGCTCTCGCCCGCCGCGAACTGGTCTGCCAGGATCGCGGAGGTACCCGTCGAAAACCTTGCGCCCGGTGAGAGGACGCGAGCGCGGTTTGCCGTCACGGCTTCAGAGGCGAGCGAGGTCGATCGTAACACGCGCCTCGGTGCCTTCTACGCGGCGCGGGTCGGGGAGCAAGAGATTCGCGGAAGCAACTACACGTGGCTACGGGCCGCGTCACCCGTTCGCGCCCGATTCCAGCCGCTCTACGACGTCGCGGGCTATCGCGACTTCGCACAGGAGACGAAAACCGAGTGGGTGATCGAAACGCTCCCCGCACGCATACGGCTTCATATCGGCCGTCCCAACATCATCGACATCGAAGTCACGAATGCGAGCCCGGAAACGAGGCGCGGCACCCTTCGCTTCGAGATGCCGGACGGCATTTCTGTTCGCGACACCATAGAATTCGAAGCCGGCCCGGGACGGACTATTACCGTTCCAGTGGAGCTCGATGTCGACGAGGCCATCCTTCCCGCCGGACGTCATTCGGTCAAGCTCCCGCTTCACGTCACCGCCACGGCGGGCTCTTCCGTGAGCCGGGACACGGGAGACATCTATGCGCTTCCAACACTCGCTGCGCCGATGGTCGCGGCCCCGGTGATCGACGGCGACCTCCGTGATATGGAGTCCTTTCCCCGCGCGGAGATTTCTCACGAGGATCAGTGGTGGAGACGGGCCCCGGAGAGTGACTCGGACGCGAGTGCCGTCTTTCACGTCGCCTATGACAAGCAGAACCTCTATGTCGGCATTCGCGTTCGCGATGATGCGGTGATCTGCAATATCGCGCCTGACGACATCCGCGCGCAGCTGCGCTCAGACGCCGTGGGGATCACCGTCGATCCGTCCGGCACGAGCCGCGACACGTCGACCGTGCTCCAGGCGGCCGCCTTCCCGTGCACGACGGCGGGCTTTGGCGCGCGCGGCTTTCGTGACGCGGATGCGAATCAAGGCTTGATGGAAGAGACGGCGCCCGGGATGGAAGTCGCTTCTATCCGGACCGAAGACGGCTACACGCTCGAGGCCAAGATACCTTGGGCGGTCATGCCCCATCAGCCGAGCCCCGGAGACGAGATCGGGCTCAACGTCATCATTTATGACGGCGACCAGCAAGACGCTCGCGTGGGTGCGAATATCAGCGAGAGTGGTCTCGGGTGGGCGGCATTCCGCTGGGGTGGCAAGCAAGCGCTTCCTTACTTGTGGCCGCGAGTCGTTCTGCAACTCTAGAACACCCATGAAGCGGTGTAAGATCTAAGCGTGACACCCCGCTTCTCGATGATTCGCTCGTTCCACGTCGCCGATCTGTTCACCCTCGCAAACGCAGCCAGCGGAACGGGTGCCATCTTTCTAGCAATGGCCTATGTCTCCGACGGCGGTCCTTCCAAGATCTACTCCGCCGGCATCGTCCTTCTGTTTGCCGTGATCTTCGACGTCTTGGATGGCCGCGTAGCTCGATGGCGACACAGCGCTTCACCACTGGGGCGCGAGCTCGACTCGCTCGCCGACGCGCTGAGCTTCGGCGTAGCGCCTGCCTGCCTGGCGCGCGCCGTCGGCTTCACCGGAGCGTGGGACACCGTGGCACTTCTCTTCTTCGTTGCCTGCGGTATTAGTCGGCTCGCTCGCTACAACGTCACTGCGGAAGAGCTTTCCGACGACTCGGGCAAGGTGGCCTACTATGAGGGCACACCGATCACGGCGAGCCTCGTCCTCGTTTTGCTCATAGTAGTGCTCGTCGCTCTCGGCCGCGTGGGCGACGAGCTGCCGGGCGGCGTGTGGACCGTCGCCGGCGGCGAGCTCCATCCTCTCGTTCTACTCTACATGCTGTCGGGGGCGCTCATGATCAGCAAGACCGTGCGCATCCCCAAACCGTGATGAGGTGAAGCCTATGACGCAACTAAAACCACTCTTGTTTGGTCGGCTCAGCCGGGTCCTGTTCGGGATGGGCACGTTTGCGGTCATTGTCTTCGTCGGGCCAGCACAACTCACTTTGTGGGGCACCGTGGCGCTTGGTCTTCTGGGTGTTTCCTTTCTGCTGGGCGGTCTCGTTGGCAATCCCGGGTGTGAAATCACGGCCCTCCCGAATATGTTTCTATCAACGGAGAAGCGTGTTCATTTTACGTGACCGCTGTGGACGCCCTTGGACAGGGTGGAGCACTATTTCAACCGGCGCAAGTAAGGGTGCAGCGTGCCTACTCTTTCAAGATGAGCCGGTCGAGCTCTTGCTTCGAAAAGCTTCGATAGTCCTGCGCGCGCAAGAGGAAGAGCAAGAGGCCCAGCGCGATCCCGTAGGGTCAAGATACTCGAACGACAACCGGGCCAGCAGGATGCGCGGACCCGCAGACCGGTTGAATCGACCCTTCCTGTCGGATAGGTATTCCAGTCCTTCGGAAGGAGTCGCGACGGGCGATAGGATCTGCTGGACGGGCGTCACGCGCTAAGGATTATGTCGATCAAAGCGGAACAACGGCGATTCTGTTCACCCATTCTTCGGCTTCCGACGCGGTCCAAATCAGCAAGATCTCCTCGGGCCACAACCGTAGTGGTCTTCTGGGAGACTATCAAGACGTCTGGGCTTGCGTTGTTGATGACGAAGTCTGCAAAATGATGCGGCATGGTCCTGCGGTCATGCGAAACGAGGAGTCGTCCCGCGTCCGCTGCGTGCGCGAGCACTTGTTGGTCATCGAGACCCTCGAGTCCCCCGTCTGGGGCAGTTCGAAAGTCGATATCCGGCTCGCGCCGTATCAAACCAGTGACAATATCTTCATCGAGGTCGGCGTCAGCTTGAAACCGAATCTTCAAAACGGCTTCGTGGGCAGCTGATTCCGGGTTGCTTCCAGTTTGTCGTAGAAATCAGAATCCGCCTCACGCGCGCCTCCCGCGTCCGCTCGAGCTCTTCGTCACCGTGCCGCAGGTATGTGTCGATCTCGGGCTGTCGGGCGAGGTAAAAAGTGATCGCGCCGTAGACCTGTTCAAGCGTGAGCAGTGGAAACGACCGCTCAATGCTTTCGGGGGAAGCTCCGCGACGGAAGGCATAAACGACGGAGTCGAGTGAGACACGTGTTCCGGCAACCCAAAACACGTCGTCGCGCTTCTCGATGTATTCCTTGGTCAAAGACATTGGCCCCCCCTTTCTTCGGAACCGTCCTGGAACCCGCGACGACCGATCAGCCGCCGCTCACTACTAGTATATTTCCACAATTTGGAGCAAGCAACGACGCTGTGTGGTCACAATACTCGGACCGGTACTTTTAAGTTGAGGCGGTGTCGGGCAAACTCGGACGGATGTCAACCAGGCCCGTTTCAATCGCCATATCTGAATAGACCCGTTGACCGCCAGGCTTACCGGTCTTGTCGGCCTTCCAGTTCGCGATTGCCTCCTTGTCAAACCAGACTGTCAAATCGCCCCGGCGGCGCAGCCCTTCGTTATATTCCGCCCAGTTGCGAACGTGGTACTTCTTCTGCTTCGCGTGCTTGTACTGGCTGCGCTTGGGATACTTCATGGTCGAACATACTTCGGCCACCACCATAGGCGGATTTTGCTCTCAGCCAGAGCGGTGCAACAACGCCTCGATGACTTCGTACTGGCCGAGTTTATTTCCTGTTGAGAGAGGCATGTTTATTTGTCCGTAGGAACGAGCCGCACGAGCTCTTCGAACCAATTGAGGACGACGTGGAGTTGGTCGAGCCCCGCGAGCGGGTCGTTCTGTCCACCGGCCACGGCCTTTTCTTGGATCACCAGAAAGCGCCGTCCGTCAGGCGCGATGTCATAGGTGTAGCCGTCGCCTGCCGCGTCGTCGTTGACGAGCAGTCGATCAAATAGCGCCGAGGGCCGTCCGAAAACCACGCTGGGCTCGGTCTGGATAGGAACGGCCATGAGTTGTCCGTCGGGGCTCTTATAGAACACCTCCCGGCCATCCGGCGCCCAAGTTGGGTGGGTGCCTCCGCCGCTGGACAGCTGCCATCGACCATCCTGGACCGCCGGAAATGGACGGAGATAGATCTCGACTTGCCCAGAGGCGGTAGATTGATAGACCAGCCAGCGATCGTCGGGAGACACCATAGCCTTCCACTCATCGAACTCGGTCGCCAGCAGCACTTCCGTCTCGCGTGACCCGTCCAGGAGCGTCATCAGAAGCAGATCGAGGCCGGTTTGGGGATGATAGTCGCCAAGGACCAACCTCTCGCCATCGCGGGTGAAGCTCCACGGCGGGCTGTCATTCGGACTATCGGTCAGCTGCTCTACCATCCCCGTTCCATCTGCGTTCTTTATGTATAGATCGAACGAGCCGTTACGCGAGGATCCGAAGGCCAAGCGCTCCCCGTCCGGGGTCCAGGTTGGAATGGTATCCGCACTCGGATCGATGGTCAGGCGAGTCAGGGCGTCGCGAGCGAGGGCCAAGATATAGATTTCGCCCGACAACTGCCCCGTCCACCCAGATTGCCCGTCATCCGTGACGACCAAGGCTACTCTTGACCCGTCGGGCGATATCCGGAGTGAGTCGTAGAAGCCCGCCTCAGCTTGCAGAGGCTCCTCCCGACCGTCACGGTCCACCCAAACGAGCCGATGTTCCCGTCGCTCGGCGAACGAACGAAGAAAGACGAGCGACCCGTCGTCCCCAATGGCAAAATTTGGACGGTTCACACGTTCGACGACCGGTACCGGCTCCCCGGTGACAGCCAGCCGACCGACGTCAAACGGAACGGCCACCAGGCCCTGCTCGCGCTCGTAGACGAGATGTCCCGTCGGTAGATATCGCGCATCCAACCCGTGCTCGACGAGGACTCGGCGAGTGCTATCGCCGAGCTTCTGAACAACGATCTGAGCGTTGAGCCACGGGAGCCCACCTGCCCCGGTCGCCAGCGTGAAGAGCACCGCTTGTCCCACGGGCAAAAACTGTGGCATGCGCGCTTGCTCGTCCTCGGCGCCGTTCACCGGCATGACTAACTCGGCAACGCCACCCGAGGCCGACACCTGCATGATGCCCTCGGGACCTTGTCCGAATAGGATCATGTCGTCGGCGCCCCACGTTGCGCCCATGATGGGGTCGGCTGCGGCGATAGAAACGGCGACGCCGCCCAAAAGAGCAATTTTTTTTAGCTCGCGGTCTCGGCGGGAGTAGAACCCGACCCACTTACCATCTGGGGAGAAGAACGGGCTCGCCGGCAGCAGCGCGTTGGTGCCAGCCAGGGGCGCACCCTCCGTGTTGTCCATCGCTCGGATATAGAGCTCTTCGTCCGTGGCGTAGACGATGTGAGACCCCGATGGTGAGATCGCGACCGCTCGCGATCGCTGTATCCCAGGTTTCGCGAGCCGTTCCCCGGGAGGCAGTACGACCGAGAAGCGCTTGACCGTTGGCGTCTGAGGCGATGGCGCGCTCCATCGTGTCACAGCCCACGTGAGGGCAGAGCACACGACACCGACCGCGACGAGCCACACCAGTGAGTGCTTCTCCCGAAACCCGACGACGTCGTCCTTTGCGGGCATACCGCCACGCTCCTCGATTTCCACACGTGCGTCTCCAATATCCCGAAGACGCTGGCGCGGCGTTTTCTCGAGACAGCGTCGCAGGAGCCGGCGGAGCCAGGGGGAGACGGTCGATGGTAGCCCTTCCCAATCCGGCGCGAGTTGGATCACCGCCGCGAGGACTTCCGGCACATCTTCACCTGTAAAGGCTTTCTTCCCTGTGAGCATCTCGAGCAGCACCGCCCCGAAAGCGAAGATGTCGGTCCGCTTGTCCACCTCCTTGCCCTTCGCCTGCTCGGGGCTCATGTAAGCCGCCGTCCCCAGAATGACACCTGCCGAAGTGGCTGAGATTGCATCGCCGAAGCCCTGGCGAAGGCGGGTGGGCGACATCGAGCTATCGGCGTCGGGCGTTTCCTCCTGGAAGACTTTCGCCAGGCCAAAATCGAGAACCTTGATTTTGCCTTCCTCGGTTCGCTTGACGTTCGCGGGTTTCAGGTCTCGGTGAACGATGCCCTGTTCATGCGCCTCCTCGAGTGCTTCGGCCGTCTGGCTGGCGATGTCGAGAGCCTCTTCCAATGGGATGGGATCGCGTGAGATCTGTTCCGCCAGAGTCTCTCCCGGAACGAGCTCGAGAACGAGATAGTGCGTGCCGTCGGAATTTTCCAGACCGTAGATGGAAGCGATGTTCGGGTGGTTCAGTGACGCGAGGACCTTAGCCTCTCGCTTGAATCGAGCTAGCAGCCCGTTGAAAAAGTCGTATCCGGTCGCGATATTTCTCTGAAGACTCATTCGATGACGATGTAAAATTGCATCGCATGTCGATGAAGAAGAAAAAGAAAAGTTGCCAAGAGACTTTATGGATTCCACACGATGCGGTTGCGTCGAGTCCTGGTCATCCTTTTTATGAGGAACTCGAGCGGGTACTTCGAGAGGAAGAGTTTGACTCGTTTGTGGAGTCGAAATGCTCGCCGTATTACGCGAAGAAGCAAGGTCGGCCGAGCATACCGCCGGGTGTGTATTTTCGAATGCTGTTGATCGGCTACTTTGAGCGCATCGATTCAGAGCGCGGGATCTGCTGGCGGTGTTCGGACTCACTGTCTTTGCGCCAGTTTCTTGGCCTTGGAATGGAAGAGCGAACGCCGGACCATTCGTCGCTGTCTCGGATACGGAATCGACTTCCGCTGGAAGTTCACGAATCTGTATTTGGATGGGTGCTAGAAGTTCTAGCGTCGAGAGGGATGATAGATGGCAAGACACTGGGTGTGGACGCGACGACGCTGGAAGCGAATGCGGCGCTTCGGTCAATCGTTCGTCGAGACACGGGGGAAAGCTACGAATCGTATTTGAAGGAGCTTGCGCGCAAGAGTGGTATCGAAGAGCCGAGCCGAGCGGACATTGCAAAGTTGGACAAGAAGCGGCCAAAGAAAGGGTCGAACAAGGAGTGGGTGAATCCGAACGAGCCGGATGCGGAGATCATGAAAATGAAGAGCGGGGGCACGGATATGGCGCACAAAGCCGAGCATGCTGTGGACATGAGCGGGGAAGGTGCGGTAATTGCCGTGACGCTTCACGGAGGCGCGAAGGGTGACACAAAGAGCCTACCGGATACGCTGGAAAAAGCGCAGTCAAATCTGCAAGAGCTCGCGAACAACGCGGAATGTTGTGAACGAATACATGAAGACGCGGGTCGCGAAGTGGTCGGGGACAAGGGCTATCACGGCAACGACATCCTGGTTGAGCTGGTCGAACAAGAATACCGGAGCTACATTTCGGAGCCAGAGCGAGGTGGCCGCAAATGGAAGGACAAACAGGCCGAGCAAGCCGCCACCTACGCGAACCGACGTCGCATTCGCGGGACTCGAGGTAAGCGATTAATACGCCGTCGCGGCGAGTTACTCGAACGACCTTTCGCGCACTACCTCGAAGCGGGAGGCATGCGACGAACGCATTTGCGAAGACACGAAAATATACTCAAGCGCCTCCTCACGCACGTGGCCGGATTCAATCTCGGGATTCTGATGCGCAATCTCATCGGCAAGGCCACGCCGAAGGAATACGCGGAGCTCAACGCCAGTCTGATCGCTGCTTTATTGCGCTTCGTCTCGACCATAGGCGCACGTTTTGCCCCGCTGCAATCCATCGGGCGTCTCAACTTGGCCGTTCCGCCGAATCACATCTTCCTTGAACTTGCCCACCAAACTTTCTCCGTGAGCAGAATCTGGACTTTTTCACCGGGCTGCTAGGCGTTCTTCGTTCTCGGCGAACTCGTCAGGCAAGACTTTGATCGCCACATCCCGTCCGAGCTTTCCGTCTCTCGCCCGATAAACTTCTCCCATCCCGCCTTTCCCAATGGGCTCGAGGATTTCGTAGTGGGCGAGTTTGTGGCCGGGTGAGAGTGACATTTCAGGGCAAAAATGTTACGACATTGGTGGGTAGCGGGCAACAAAGGACCGTCGGACTACTGGTCGATGGGGGCTAGCAACCAGCAACGCAGCTCTTGGGTCTTGGCTTCTTGCAGGTGCAAATCGTCACGCCCGCAGCCGTGGTGTGGCAAGGCAATTGCACGATGAAACCCTTTGTCGCACAGGCGGCGACCATACCATTGCAACTCCATTTGTCCACCAGGGTGCTGGGAATATTCTCGCCTTCAGCGCAGACACAGAGATTTTCGCTGCAAAGAAAAGCTCCGACCGATTCATCGGGCGGGGCCAAAGTATCGGTGATTGGAGTCTCCTCCCGGCTGAATAACTTTTCGTCGATGGCCGGTCCGAGTGCATCGGGAGGGTCGCGACCTGGATCGGCCAACAATGCGTCGACTGCCTGGCCAACTTGCTCGTGGTTCGGAAATACCGGCTCCCCGGTTTCACCATCGCACCCGGTCGCAAAACGGATCATTGAAAACGCGAACAACAGGGCGCTTATGCGAAGGGTCATCGCGATGGATCGCTGATTCAAGTGAGCCTCCTGAGTAATGTACGGGAACGCGCTTTTCCCCAAATCGACCTCGATTATATCCATACAGGGTGAACTCGGTTGTCACGTCTTTCCATCTGTAATCCCCGAAAAGTCTGATCTATTTGAAACCAAAAGTTTTTTCTTTACTCTTTCAAGATGAGCCGGTCGAGCTCTTGCTTCGTAAAGCGTCGATAGTCCTGCGCGCGCAAGAGGAAGAGCAAGAGGCCCAGCGCGATCCATCCCGCGAGCGCGATCCAGGAGGGTCGGGACATGAACGCCGGCATGCCCGGCACCGTTAGCAGCACAACGAATCCAATCGACGCGAGCGTGCCTGCTAGAGCCAGCGCCGTTCCTTGCCCGCGGCTCTTCAGGAGCACATAGGCTGCGAAACAAGTGTAAGCGTAGCCGAAAGCCGTCCCGAGGGCCGACATGTCGACGACCCAGAGAAGCGCTTGGCGCCCGAACCATGGAGCGAGGAGCGACACGACGCAAGCAAAGGCTAGCGCCACGTGCGGGGTCCCGTGCTCGGGGTGGATGCGGCCGAACGACTCGGGAAGCAGTTTCGCGCGGCCCATGCTGAACAGGAGCCGGCTGCTCGCGAGGTAGAAGCCGTTGATCCCGGTGAAGATACCCGCTCCGACGGCGAGGCCGAGAGTGGTGAGTCCGATCGGGCCGAGCGTTCGTCGCACCGTCGCGCCCGTCAGCCACGGTGAGCCTTCCCCGACGAGCTCTTGCCACGGTCCGACGGCCGCGGTGCAGAGCAGTACCGTGACATACATCGCCGCGCCCGCGAGAATCGAGACCACCATGAGGCGCCGCGTCTGTTTGTGCGAGAACGAAAGCTCTTCGGCGGCTTGCGGCAGCGTATCGAACCCGACATAGAGCCACGGCGCGACCGCAACCATCGCGAGGATACCGGCTACCGGAGTGCGCTCGGAGGAGAACAAAGGCCGAAAGTTATCGACGGTGCTTTCCGGTGAAAGGAGAGTCCCGATGGCGATGAGAACAACCGTGGCAACGAGGACGCTCGTGAGTACGAGCTGGAAGACGCCGACGCTTCGGACACTCCGGTAGTTGAAGTAACCAACGAGGAGGATCGCCGTTGACGCCAGGAGCACTTCTCCGAGATAGACGTTCCACCCCGCGACGCTATAGAGGAGGCTGCGGGCGAAGAGCTCGGGAGCGAGGAATTTCCCGAGGAGCGCGAGCGCCGTCGCGTTCAGCGGGATGATCGAGAGATAGCCGAGCGTCAGGAACCAGCCGCACAGGTAAGCGTGGTAGCGCCCGGCGGCGTAATAGGCGTGCGCGAACTCGGCGCCGGCGACGGGGAATCGCTCGACGAGCGGGGCATAGCTTTCGACGATGAGCAGCATCAAGGCCGCGCCCGCGCCCAGTCCGATCGTCGCGCCGAGCGGCCCCGCGCGTGCGAGGAAATCTCCGGCGAGAACGAAACAGCCCCAGCCGATGATGCACCCGAGTGCCAGCGATGCGACGTGGAGCGGGCGAAGCGATTTCTGAAGCTCTACACGTTGCTCATGGATATCCGGCTTGACGGGACCACCTCGAACGTGGGATGAACTGTAGCACTAAGGCTGTACTAGGAGAAAACGAAATGGCAAAGGTCCAAATGACGCCCAGCGAAGCTCTCGTGGAGACCATGCGTGCCGAAGGCGTCGAGGTCTGTTTCGGGATCGTCGGCTCCGCGTTCATGGACGCGCTCGACTTGTTTCCCGATGCGGGGATCCGCTTCATCTCGGTCGCTCACGAGCAGGCGGCGGCGCATGCTGCGGACGGGCTGGCGCGCGTCACCGGCCGCCCGCAGACGTGCATCGCTCAAAACGGGCCAGGGATCGCCAACCTCGTCTCCGCGGTCACGGCGGCTCTTTGGGCGCACTCGCCGGTAGTCGCGTTGACGCCCGAGACGGGCTCGGGCGGGATCGGCAAAGGCGGCTTTCAAGAGCTCGACCAAATGGCGATGTTCGAGAAGAGCGTGAAGTATCAAGTACGCTTGAACCGGCCCGACCGGATGGCCGAGCTTGCGCGGCGCTGCTTCTACATGGCGAAGGCGGAGGGCGGTCCGACCCAGCTCAACATTCCGCGCGACTATTTCTACGGGTCGTGTGAGGATGAGATCTACAAAACGCCGGACCTTGCGCGCGGTGCGGGGCCGCGGAAGCAAATCGAAGAAGCGTCGGCACTTCTAGCGAAGGCCCGCTATCCCGTCATCCTTGCGGGCGGCGGCGTTTCGATGGGAAATGCGATCGACGAGACTCGTGCGCTTGCGGAGCACCTGTCGGCGCCCGTCGTCAATAGCTACTTGCACAACGATTCCTTCCCCGCGGACCATCCGCTCTCTGTCGGGCCGATTGGCTATTGCGGCTCGAAAGCCGCCATGCGTACGCTCGCGAAGGCCGACGTGGTGCTCGCGCTCGGTACCCGGCTAGGGCCTTTCGGCACGCTGCCGCAATACGACATCGAGTATTGGCCCAAGGACGCGAAAGTCATCCAAGTCGACATCGATTCGAAGATGCTCGGCTTGACGCAACGTGTCGAGATGGCAGTGCTCGCCGACGCGCGCGCCTTCGCGTCCGAGCTCCTTTCGTCGCTTCGAAGCGGATGGGAGCTCGCGGCGAATCGTGAGCGCATGGACGAAGTCGAAGCCGCGCGGCGCGCGTGGGACGAAGAGCTCGAGTCGATATCGTCATCGACGGCGAAGCTCATGCACCCGCGCCGTTTTTTGCGCGAGCTCGCGGCTGCGATCCCTAAGGCGGCCATCGTCACGACCGATGTCGGCAACAATTGCTCGATGTCGAACGCTTATTTGAAGTTCAGCGGCGCCCGGCAATTCTTCCCCGCGCTTTCCTGGGGCAATTGCGGCTTCGCCTATGGCGCCGCGCTCGGCGCAAAGGTTGGCGCACCGGGACGTCCGGTGTTTGTGCTTCAAGGCGACGGCGCATGGGGAATCAGCGGTCTCTCCGAGGTCATGACGGCGGTACGCGAAGACATCCCCGTTATCGCTGTTATTTTCCAGAATCACGAATGGGGCGCCGAGAAGAAGAACCAGATCGACTACTACGATAACCGCTTCGTCGGCGTCGACCTTTCGAAGAGCCCGAACTACGCGCGGATTGCTGATGACATGGGTGCGAAAGGGATCCGCGTCGAGGACTATCAGGATGTTCAAGATGCCGTGAAGGAGGCGGTGGCTTCCGAGAAACCGTGCGTCATCGAAGCCGTGATCGAAGGCGGAGAGAACGTTCTCGCGGATCCGTTCCGGCGGGACGCGCTCAGCATGCCCGTCCGCCACTTGGACCGCTACAAGCACCTGGAAGGGTAACGCATGATGACCATGTGGGCTTTGCTGCTGGCTCTTCTGAGCCCGGACACCGTCTATTTGAACGCCATCGTTGTGACGATGGACGCGGCCGCGACCGAAGCGCAAGCGGTCGCCGTCGACGACGGCAAGATCGTCGCGGTGGGAGACAACGCCACCATCGAGGCGATGGCGGGTCCGGAAACGAAGCGTGTCGATCTCGACGGGGCGGTGCTCCTCCCCGGCTTCTACGCCGCGCACGACCACTTTCCCGGCTCGGACCATCCAATCTTCATCACGCATATCTCGGGCCACCTTGGGGTCGCCAACAGCCTGGCGCTCGAGATGGCGGGCATCACCCGTGACACGCCAGAGCCCCCTGGCGGCGTGATTCGTAAAGACCCGGAGACGGGCGAGCCGAACGGGGTCTTCGAAGAAAGCTCTTCACTCGTGACGCGGCTCGCGCCTTCGCTCAACGCGAAGGATCGCTTGGAAACCATCCGTTGGTCGGTGGAGGATTATGTCGAGGAAGGTGTAACGACGACCGTCATTGCCGGCGGGAGCAAGAGCAGCTTTCTCGACCTCCAATATGCTCGCCGCGACGGCCTGCTTTCGTTGCGGGTCGTGATGATGGGACGGAAGGGCTCGCTCGAACACCTCTCCCCCGGCGAAGCGGGCGGCTTCGTGAGCGGCTTCGGCGATGAGCGCCTGAAGCTCGGCGCGGTGAAGCTCGTGCAGGACGGATCCATTCAAGGCTATACGGGCTATCTCGTCGAGCCTTATCACGCGGCGTTCATGGGCGATGCCGGCTACCGCGGCTACCCGCGCCGCGACCGGGAGGAGCTCGTCCGAGATGGTGAAGTTGCTCCACCGCGCAGGCTATCAAATCGCCATCCACGGCAACGGTGATGCCGCCATCGACGACATCCTCTACGCTTATCGCGAAGCGCAGAAAGATTTTCCTCGTGAAGATGCGCGCCACCGAATCGAGCATTGCCAAATGGCTCGCGAGGATCAGCTCGACGAGATGAAAGAGCTCGGCATCAGCCCATCCTTTTTCGTCGGCCACGCCTACTACTGGGGCGACCGCCACCGGGACATCTTCATGGGCCCGGAGCGCGCGGCGCGCTTGAGCCCTCTGAAATCCGCCGTCGATCGGGGTATCCGTTTCCCCGTGCACGACGACACGCCCGTCACACCGGTCAAACCGCTCCAGCTCGTTTGGGACGCGGTCAACCGGATCACGACGTCTGGGAAAGTGCTCGGCCCGGAGCAAGGCATCACGCCGCGCGAAGCGCTGCGCGCGGTGAACGCAGCGTGGCAAAACCACGAAGAGCGCTCCAAAGGATCGATCGAAGTCGGGAAGCTCGCAGACTTCGTCGTGCTCGAGGAGAACCCGCTGAGCGTCGCCCCCGAGCACATTCGGGACATCCGCGTGCTCACGACCATCGTGGGCGACGAGGTGGTGTACGTCGCGTTGATCCCTTCCGCGCTTGCTGACCTCGCGCTGGCGACCCACCTCGCCTTCATCTTTTTTATCGTCCTGGGCGCGCTGCTCGTGGCCCGCTGGCCTCGCCTCGTGTGGGCGCATTTACCGGCGGCGGTGTGGGGTGTTCTCATCGAGCTCGGCGGCTGGACGTGCCCATTGACACCGCTCGAAAATTGGCTCCGTCGCCGGGCGGGGGAGCGCGGTTACGAGACGAGCTTCGTCGAGCACTACTTGTTGCCGGTCATCTATCCCGACGCATTGACGCGCAACGTGCAGTTCGTGCTGGCCGCGCTCGTTCTGGTCGCTAACGTTGCGCTCTACGCCGTCGTCGTTCGGCGCTACGCAAAGGGGAGCGCGTGACCCTACGCGGGCGCGCTTCGAGCCTCGCGCTACCCGACATTTATGTCGTGCTGTTCGGCTTCATCCTCGTTGTCGCGGCTCTCACGTGGATTGTGCCCGCGGGAAGCTACGAGCGCGCGGTCTTGCCGAACGGCCGCGAGAGTGTCGTCGCGGGCTCGTACCACGTGATTGAACAGACGCCCGTCGGGTTCATGGACATCGTGACGGCGATCCCGGTCGGCCTCAGCGACGCTTCGAGCGTCGTGTTCTTGACGCTTCTCGTCGGCGGCTCGGTCGGCGTGCTGCGCCGCACGGGCGTCATCGATTTGGGCATAGGACGTCTGATGACCTTGTTGCGCGATCGGGTCGAGCTTTTGATCCCGGCGCTCATGGGCGTCTTCGGGCTGATCGCGGCATTCATCGGGACGCCGGAGCTCGGCATTGCTTACCTGCCCATCGTGCTTCCATTGATGCTGCGACTCGGCTATGACTCCGTGACCGCGGCGGCGATGGTGCTGCTCTCGTCGACCCTCGGCTACGCGTTCGGGATCACGGCACCCTCCACGATTGGCATCGGACACATGCTGGCGGAGCTCCCGATGTTCTCCGGCGCCTGGTATCGCGCGCTGTCCTTTCTCGTGATCCAGCTCTTCTCCATCGCTTTCGTGATGCGCTATGCGAGAAGAGTGCATGCGCATCCCGAGTCGGGCTTGAACGCCGACGTGGATGAGGTGCTCCGGATGGAGCTTGCCCCCGAGGGCGAGACGGCAGAGACATTTACCGAGCGCCAGAGCTTCGCCGCACTTGGTGCGCTCGTCATGTTCGTCGCCATAGTGGTCGCGATCCTCCAGTTCGGCCTGGGCTTCAACGAGCTCTCGGGCCTCTTCGTTGCCATGGCGGTGGTCACGTCCGTGGTCGCGGGGCATGCGGTCAACGACATCTGCCGCAACTTCAACAGCGCGTTCAAAGAAATGCTCGTCGGCGCTCTCATCGTCGGCGTGGCGCGCGGCGTCTCGGTCATCATGGTCGAAGGAAACATTCTCGACACTTTTGTGTTCCACATCGCGAGCCTCGTCGATTCGCTACCAGAAGCGTTCACCGCGGTCGGGATTCTACTGACACAGACCGTCTTCAACTTCCTCGTGCCTTCCGGGAGCGGTCAGTGCTTGATCACGCTTCCGATTCTCATCCCGATGGCGGATCTCGTCGGGCTGACCCGCCAAGTCGTCGTGCTCGCGACGCATTGGGGTGACGGCATCACCAACATTCTTTTCCCCACGTCGGGATACTTCGTAGCGACACTCGCGATCGGCCGCGTGAGCTTCGTAACCTGGCTGAAATTCTACTGGCCGTTTTTCTGGATCGTGTTGGCGACAGCGATCATCGGCGTGATCGTCGCGCAATCCATTGCGCTCGGGCCATTTTGACAGGCTGAGGGCTGACGGGAGATGGTGTGACAAGAATACATAAACTCAAAGTCGAGGTCATGACGGCGGAGTCGTTCCGTCCGTTCGGGGAAGTCATGGAAGCGAAGTCGATGCCGGCGGAGCAACGCGAGTTTTTTCCCGCGCCGTTTGCGATCGACGGCCGGCCGACACTCGACGTCATCTGGCAGCCTTACCAAGGCCGCACGTTCACGGAGCTCGAGAGACATTTCAACGTCACGCAGGCCTTCTTCCCCCTTTCGGGCTCGCTCGCGGTCGTCGCCGTCGCGGCCCCCACGGACCGCAATGACCCGAAAGCCATCCCCGAGCCCGAAGACGTGCATGCGTTCTTGATCGACGGGACGCAGGGCTTCGTATACAAGACCGGCACGTGGCACTCGCTCGATCGCTACATCCTCTCCCCGCCGGGAGCGAGCTTCGTCATTTTGAACGTCGACCCGAACCCGACCCAAGTCGTCGACTATGCGACAGAGCGCGGAATCACATTCGAGGTCGATCTCTGAGAGGAAAGGGACGTCCATGAAGCCATCGGTAGCTCTTCTCGTTGTCTGTATCGCAGCCGTCGGAGGTCCGGCCGAGCCACAAGACGCGCCTCTTGTTCTCGAGGGCGCGACGCTCTTCGATGGAACGGGGGCGGCCCCGGTGCCGGACGCGCGCATCGTGGTGCGGGGTGAGCAGATCCTCTGCGCGGGCGCCCCCGATGAATGCGCCGCTCCCGAGGGCGCGCAAGTCGTCGAGCTGCCGTCGGGCTCTTGGGTGCTTCCCGGGCTCGTCGATGCGCATGTGCACTTCGCTCAAACCGGCTGGTTCGAGGGACGTCCCGACACGCTGGACCTTCGCGACCTGCATCCGTTCGACGTCACCCAGGCCCAGCTCAAGTCGAACCCGGGCCGCTACTATTACTCGTATCTGTGCTCGGGTGTGACCAGCGTCTTCGACGTCGGCGGCTTTCCTTGGTCGTGGGAGCTGCGCGCTTCCGCGGAGCACGACCCGAAGTCGCCTCACGTGGCCGCCGCGGGCCCGCTGATCACGCATGCGCCGCGGGCCAAGCTGAATCTGCCCGGCGAGCGGGAGATAATTTTGTTGTCGGACGAAGAGGCAGGACGGGCCGCCGTGCGATACATGGCGTCGCGGTCGACCGATGCTATCAAGGTCTGGTTTCTTCGCGTGCGCGAAGGCGAGCGCGAGGACATCGATGGGCGGGTGATCGCGGTCGCGGACGAGGACGAGGCGCGGCGCGAGAACCTTCCGCTGATCGTTCACGCGACGAGCTTGCGAGAGGCGAAAGTCGTGTTGCGTGAAGGCGCGCATTTGCTCGTCCACGGCGTCGACGATCAACTCGTGGATGACGAGTTTCTCACGCTGGCGAAAGAGGCCGGAACGATCTACACGCCGACCCTCATCGTCAGCGACGGCTACCTGAACATCTTCGAAGCCGTCAAAGGCGTCACCACCCCGAGTCTCGACGACCCGAATGGATGTATCGACACCGCAACACGGCGGCGCGTCCTCGAAAGCCCGAGCCTCGTGGACCATCCAGAGGTAGTGGCGTTCGAGCGCGACTTCGCCGCTTACCGCGAGCGTCTCGCGGAATCCTACGAGCGCAAAGTCGAGAACCTCCGCCGGGTCCACCGTGCCGGCATCCCCATCGCGATGGGCACCGACGCGGGCAATCCCGGGACGTTCCATGGGCCATCCGTCTATGCCGAGATCGAAGCGATGCACGCCGCCGGCATCGAGTCGAACGAGCTCATCGTCATGGCGACGGGAAACGGCGCGCGAGCCATGGGACGTGAGGATATCGGGGTCGTCGCGTCGAGCAAGATCGCCGATTTGATCGTGCTCGCCGAAAACCCGCTCGAAGACATCCGGCATCTTCGCAGCATCACCCACGTCATGCGCGCGGGCCGGTTGTTCCGTATCGACGAGCTCGCCGCGAAGTGATTCGACCCAGCGGCTAATGCACATCTACCGCAATCAGCGTTACATCGTCGTGACCGAGGGAGCCGCCGGTATGCGAGCGCACGGCCGCGAGAACACCTTGTTTGAGGTGGAACAGAGTCCCGCCGCCCGCCTCTTCCAGAGCGGCTTGAAGCCGATCGTGACCGAAAGGCTGGCCGTTTCTGCTCGGTGCATCGATGAGGCCGTCGGTGAACGCCAACAATCGGTCGCCTGAATCGAGGCGAAGCTGCTGCTGGCTGTATTTGGTGTCAGGAAACATACCCAGCGGCAGGTTTATTGGCTGAGTTTGTTGCTTCTGTGCAAGCGGCAGCCACACGCCCTCCTTGTGCCGGCGAATCCACACCGGCGGGTGTCCCGCATACGATAGGTACAGCTCCGAGTTCTCGACCCCGAAGCTGAAAACTACCGCCGTGGTAATGGCTTCATGACCTCGTTCGTTGGCAAGACGGTTGAGATCGCCCAGTATGTCGTTGCTATGGATGCTGTCCATTCTCTCGACGAGAGCCGTGTACATCCACTGACTCATTGTGCTCACGGCGCGTCCGTGGCCCATCACATCGGCCATAGCGATCCGAACGATCGTGTCGCGGGCGCAGACACTGAAGTAGTAAACATCACCGCCGCTGTCGCTATCGGATGCGCTGGAGAATAGGCTCGTCGTCACGGGTCGGGTAGAAACATCCAGATCCGTATTCCCAATGCCTCCCCAGATTTCCGAACACCGAAGTCGCGTCGGTTTGTCCTCGTTTTGAATCATGTTTTTATCTGCCGCGTTTGGTCCTCAAAACTCGAGGGGGAATCGACCCCCTCGACCTGACGTCCAGGGGGTCGATCTACTCGGGTCAGGGCGTTTCGGCTGCCAGTCCTGCGGAGGAGCATGCCGGGCTCGAGACCCAACCGTAGCTGCCGCCCAAGATGGCGCCGAAGACGAGGTGGCCCAGGAGGCTTGGCAACATGCCGCTCGCGGCCTCGAGGCTCCAATTGACGCCGAAGCCCATTCCCATGAAGAAGGGCATCAGCGTTAGTGGTCCCAATAGCCACCAAGCAGAACCGTAGGCCAGGCCGTAGCCCAGACCGCCTGTGAACCCGCGAATCCGGCTACCAAGTACGAGTCCGAAGGTCCCACCGATCACGGCGCTTATCCCCATGTGCACAAAAAATCCGAATGCAGCGGACGGGTAGCCGGCCATCTTACCGATCATGGGCAACATTCCCATCATTCCCATCATTCCCATCATCGCGCCGAACACGACGCCGCCTGCAAGTCCACTGTAAACTCCGAGTTTCACGTTCTTTGTCATCATTTCAAGACCTCCATGGTCATGCATTTGCCAGTCCGTTGGTCCCAGCCTTAGTATTAGGACGTTACCCGCGGCTAGCAGTTCTTTGCCGTCTCGAGGAGTGAGTGCGACGTGGCCTCGATTTCTTACACTTTGGCCTGGAGAAATGAGCGTTGACGTTGCGAGAGGTCTCCCAAGATCCGGTGCCCCAGATGGAGGGCAGCGATTTCGTGGCGCGTGTGCGGGCCGGCGACCGGGAAACACTTGAAGCCGTCATACACGCCTATCTGGGTCAGATTTTGCGCGCTGCACGCGGTGCAGGCCTGAGCCCTGAGCGCGCGGAAGACGTGACTCAGGCAACGTTCGCGACGTTCATCGAGGTAGCCCGGCGCTTCGAAGGACGTTCTCACGTCCGCACTTTTCTCTTTGGCATCCTCCACAAGAAAATTGCCGAAGCCCGTCGGGGAGAGCGGAGGGAGCAGCAAACGGATTCTATCGAGGACCTCGTGGAAAGCCGGTTCGCCTTGGACGGAAGCTGGCAGCGCCCCCCGAGGCCTCTCGATCGGGAGCTGCAAGACGCGGAGATTCGAGACGCGATCGATGAATGTCTCGACCTCGTCTCGACGCAGCAGAGAATGGCCTTCGTCCTGCGCGAGCTGGAGGGTCTGACGACGGAAGAAATCTGTAAGATCCTGGACGTGAGCCGCACTAATCTAGGAGTGCTGTTGTACCGCTCGCGAAACCGCCTTCGCGAGTGTCTGGAGACCAAGGGATTCAGGGAGTGAAGAAGATGCTGAGCTGCAGGGAGCTAACGCGGCGACTTGCTAGCGATGAGCTGGCCGAAGCAGGATGGTGGGCGAATCTCGGAGCGGGCCTTCATCTGGCGATGTGCCGGCATTGTCGACGCTACCGGGCGCAGCTACGTGCTTTGGGCCCTGTCGCTCGCCGGGCTTGGGGAGGGGAGGCTCCGGACGAGAAAAAGCAGGCGGAGCTAGAAAGCAAGATCCTCGATCGCCTTCGCTGAGCGAGGGAGTTGAACAAGATCGTTCCCAGTTGACGCGCCCAAGGCGCGCGTCATCAAGGTGCTTCTAACCCTCGGGCTCGACGTTGTCCGCGAAGGCAAACGTCGCCATGGTGCGTGAGAATCCCGACGGCTCCCACACCCCGCTCAACGACTTCCTCGCCGCCTACAAGAACTCCTAAAGAAGCCGAGTTCGGCTCCTTCATGGAGTTTGCCGGAGCACCAGCACTTCTTCATCGCCGACGACGACGAAGACGAGAGAGTCCACCGCCACATCGCGTGCCGGTCCCGACGTCTCGTACGTGCCGACCAGCTTCGGTTGCGACGGCGTGGACAAATCCACGACTTGAATCCCCGCCTCGCCATCCGCGACATAGGCCAAGTTGCCCGCGAGCGCGACGCGTTCGGCACGCCCCGGCGTGGCAAACGTTGCTGCTTTGACGGGCATCGTCGGATCGGAAACGTCGTACACTTGAAGGTTCCCGCGGCCGGCCCCACACAGAAGCTTCGGACCACTGGCATCGGACCCCTCGGACACCTCCATGGAATGCGGCGCGTTGGGCGCATGGAGAACGCCCACGGGCTCGAGTGGTACCGGCTGAGACAGGTCGAAAACGTAGAGGCCGGAAGGCGAGTCGACGGCATAGGCGAACGCGCCGGACGCGGTCACGTCGCGTGCGTAGCCGTCGAGAAAGAACGAGCCCGCGGCAACGGGCTCGGCCTCGTTCGATACGTCGAGCATGACGAGGCTTCCATATGGTCGATGAACACGACCTTGTTCTCGAAGACATCGCCGATCTTTGTCTGACCGAGTGACTTGAAGGATCCGATGAGCGTCGGCTCGTCGGCGTTCGAGATGTCGAGGATGCCAAGGCCGAAGAAGTTGGCGCCGACATAGGCACGGGAGCTGTGCAGGCGAAAGCCCCAGATTTCTTCGGGAAATGTGTAGGTGCCCTGGCGTTTCGGCGTCTCGGGATTCGAGATATCGTAAACCGTGAAAGACGTACCGGCGACAACGAACGCCTGGTCGCCCTGCACCCTCACCAGATCCGCGGGCCCGGGAATCGAGCCGACCGGTTCGAAGTGCATGGTCTGAGCGGAGGCGCTGGCCGCGGCGACGAGGCTGATCCACGCTCCCATGGTGACGACTGGCGACGTCATGACTGGTCATCCCCTTCTGGCTTGGCGATCCGATAGAGCTTTGATTGCGTTCGGAGGATCACACTTCCGCGCACCACGGCGGGTGTTGCCAGCGACATTTCATCGAGAGAGTTCTTGCCGAGCACCTTGAACTCGGGCCCGGCTTGAACGACGTAGGTGTCGCCGTCCTCGCTCAGCAAGAAAATCTTCCCGTTATACGCCCGGGGTGACGCGGTGAATCCGTTTCCAATCTCGAGGCGCTTCCGGCCATATATCTCCTCGCCGGTCTTCGCGTCGTGGCAGAGAAAAAAACCGCGATCGAGTAGGGTGTAATAGTAATCGCCGTAGACGAGCGCGGAAGTGTTGTAGGTACCGAGTAGCGGGTAGGACCAGGCGATATCGTCGGACGCGTTTTTCGGCCCCGGGAAGCGAGCCGCGAAATTCTCGACGTCGGGCCATAGAGAAATGTCGCCCGAGGCGCCGGGGCGGATGGCGTAAACCGGGCGTATGCCGCCGCCCGGATAACCCGAGCTGATGTAGAGCAGGCCGTGCTTGGCGAACGGTGACGGTATGGTGAGCCCCGACATCCCTTTGAGCTCCCACAGCAGGTCTCCCTCGAGGTCGTAAGCGCGGATGCCCCCCGGTGCCCGCGGTCACGATCTCCGCGCGGCGATCGTTCTCCCAGATGAAGGGTGTGGACCAGTTCCGCCCGCCCTCGGCGCGGGGAACTCGCCAAATCTCTTCGCCTGTCGCTTTGTCGAAGACCACCATGAAGGACTCCGTCGTGTTGTCGTTGACGATGTAGAGGCGATCGTTATGGAGGGCGGGCGAGGCGGCCATCCCGAATCCCTGCGTGGTATTGAACGCGCCAATTTCCTTGGTCCAGACGACCTCTCCGCCCATCGTGAGAGCGCTGACGAGTACGATGCTGCCAAAATATACGTAGATGCGCTCGCCATCGGTGACCGGGGTTTCCGATGCAAAGCTGTTCTTGAGGTGTTTTTCGATCGGGGGCGGTGCGCTGTGCAGCTCGCGCTCCCAGACAACTTCTCCCGAATCGAAGTCGATGGCGTAGACCATCCATCGATGATTGGCAGCGATCGACGCGAGCCGTTGTCGTCACCCGGGTCGTAAAGCCCCCGGATGGGCGTCTCCTCTTCGCACGCGCTGATGGACGAAGTGATGAAGATGTGGTCGTCCCACACGATGGGTGAGCTCCAGCTCAGACCGGGTATGTCGATCTCCCAGGCGACGTTCTCGGTTCGGCTCCAGGTGTCGGGCAAAGACGGATCGTCGGGAACGGCGCCAGCATCCGGGCCGCGAAAGCGAGTCCAACGAGCCTCGTCCTCTGCAGAAGAGCCAGCCGCCGAGAGTACTGAGACGATCGCGACGATGGCCACGGTGGCAATACATTCCCTCATTTCCCCTCCTGAGCGTGCACGGTGGAGCTTGTTGATGATAAATAGTGCCTGCCGCGCCCCGTGCCAAGGAAGCAGGGGTGCGAAACTGTCGAAAGGACTGGCCATGAACGCGAAGAAGCTCTGTGTGTCCACCGTGGTAGGGGTTGTGCTTTCCCTGGCGATTGCCTATTGGGCCGCCGCTTACCCCACGATATTCCCGACGGGAACGACTATCTACAATCCGGACGAAAGCTACAGCAGTTACATTTTGATCTCGGACCACTCGTCCCAGGGGAACCATCCATCCGCCAAAGTCAGAGCAGAAAGCACCCCGCCCGACGATATCCGTCTCATCGACATGAACGGCAATGTCGTACACACATGGAAAGTAACCGCCTATTTCAACAAACGGAGCCGGCTGCTGCCGAACGGGCATTTGGTTTATGTCGGCCCCAACGAAACGGTTACCGAATACGATTGGGACGGAAACGTCGTTTGGGAGCACGAAGGCATCGCCTCCGTCAATGACATGCGGATCTTGCCCAACAATAACCGGCTGTTCATCGCCCACGAGCCGCTTCCCGACGAGTTCCAAATGCAGGTCGAGGATGTCGAGATAGCTCCGTGGTGGTCACCGCGCAAGCGCGGTAGCGTCGAGCATCAAAGAGGCGCCGATATCTACGAAGTGAACATGGACAAGGAAGTGGTCTGGGAGTGGCATGCGCATAACCATCTCGACCTGAACCGGTTTTCACCCGTAACGCCCGAAGGCGACTGGCTCCATATGAACTCCATCCAGCCTCTTCCGGAAAACAAGTGGTACGACGCGGGCGACGAAAGATTCAAGCCGGGCAATATCCTCATCAATCCCAGAAATATCGACATGCTTTTCATCGTCGACCGTGAGACAAAGAAAGTCGTCTGGGAGTGGACCCACGACTACAAAGGCGGATTGTCGCACTGCCACGAGCCCGAGATGATCGAGAAAGGGCTGCCCGGCGAAGGCAACATCATCTTGTTCGACAACGGTCTTTTTCCTAAACACCGGAGCCACAACGGACAGACCTTCATCATCGAGTTCGACCCGACCACGAAGGACATTGTTTGGAAGTACGAAACGGAAGGCTATGCCAATCTAAAGTTTTTTAGCAAGACCATGGGAACCCAGCGCAGGCTTCCCAACGGCAACACGTTCATCGTCGAGGACAATACGGGGAGGCTCTTTCAAGTGAAGCCCGACGGCGAGATCGTTTGGGAATATGTGAACCGAGGCGGCACGACGCGGCCTTTTCCCGTCCCCTACGATTTCACCCCGCAGCTGAGGGAGCTCGCCCAACCTGAGGAGCTCGCGGTCACACCACCCAACAACCTCGAGTGGCACCTCGAGCCTGACATTTTACGAAACAGAAATTGAACCGGCTAGGTCATGGCTCGGCAGCCACCGGTGCTGGCTGCGGGTCGAGGGGTTTCAGGTCTCGCCCGGCGAGCGCCGCCGTGTCGGGCGCGAATCTCGTGGCGCGGAAAACGGCGTAGGTGTCATCCGCGACGAAGTGTGGTTGTGAGCCGTCGGGATTGCGCACGTTGCCGGAATAAGGGATCCAGTACTCCCAAACGATCTCGCCCGTTTTTGTGACCTCTATGAAGCGACCCTGCGCGCCCGAGCAGATGAGGGTGTGCCCGTTTGCGAGCCGGTGTGTGCCGGAGATGAAGCTCGAGTGAAAGGTCGTCTTGTTTTCGTAGGTCCATGCAGGCTCGGCGGGTCCCAAAGGGCCGCTCGCCGAAGAGGCGTAGCGCCCTTCGCCATCTATCGGTGGCGCGATCTCGAAGACGGCCGAGTAGCTACCTTCCGGTCCGCTCGGGTTGTTGTTGAAGACGAGCATGTTCCCGCCGCCCGGCAAGCTCTCGGGAATCCACCGGACGTCGTGCTGGCCGAATAGTTGCTGCGCCGATTCATCGCCGCGGCCATAGGTCCAAGGGTTTCCCCAGCGATACAGAAGATCGCCTCCCTTTCCCGAGCGTCCGCCCGAGTGTCCCGCGGCTTCCTCCGTCGTGGTGCTGTGGTCGAGGACCCAGATCTCGTTGAACCTCGGTGTGCTCAACGCGATTTGGTCGAGGGCCGCGTTGTAAGCAACGGCGTTGGTGTGAAAAAAATCGGAGAGCAGGTCTTGCGGATTCGTGTCGGCCGCCATGTAGCCGAGAGCGATGAGCTCTTCGAGCTCCTCCAAATCCATCTCTGTTAGCTCGCCATCGCCGTGGATGTTGATGAGCTCCGGATGTGAACGCGGGTCACCGTAGCCATCCAAATTTTGGATCGTGATCTTGAACGAGGTGATCCCATGCATGCCACTCCCAGACGATGCGGGCCCCATCGGGCCGTACGGGCTCGAGCTCGAGCACCATATCGGGCCAAAGCCCCGCCTCGGGTATCGCATCGGGCCGGCGACCGGCGCGAAGAACTTCCTCCGGGGATTTCCTCTCCCAAGCGATGGCGAGGATGTTTCCGTTCGGGAGCGGCTCGATGTCGTGAGCATGAGGCGCCGTTCGTTGGCGAGCTTGTAGTCCCAGACGAGCTCGCCGTCCCACGTGAATTCTTGAATGCGGCCGCCATGCCCTCCAATAGAGAACAAGGGCACTTCAGGCTCGCGGCCGGTTCGTAGAAGATGGCCGTTATCCAGCAAGTAGGCGCTGACCCCAGGCGCGTAGTCGCTCTCCCATGTGTGAACGACCTGGCCGTCGTTATCGATGAGATAAGTGACGTCGGAAAGGAGTGGCGAGAAGAGAACGTAGCCGGCGGAAACGGACGCCTCTTTGATGAGAAGACCTCGAGGCGGCTCGGCAATATCTTCATCTTCGGTCGTCTCGGATACTGTGGTTGCCGTGTTGGAGGATGTAGGCAAGCTCCCGAGCGGAACGGGCATGATGTTCCAGGTGAACCGACCGAGATCATCCTCGAACTTCCACAAGGTCTCGCGCTGCCAGCCTTCGTCAGAAAGAACGTAACGCCTCAGCTCGGCCTGGTCGTCGCTCGCGACATAAAGCTCGTCGCGACCGTCCTCGTCCAAATCGAGAAGAATCGAGGCGTGCTCGAAACCCGAGGAGTCCGCATCGATGAGCTCTTTCTTCCACATGCCCTCGCCTGGTCGCAAAAGCCAGAGGCCGGCTTTGTGCGTCGCCGCCACCATTTCCTTCTTGCCGTCGCCATCAACGTCACCCGCGGTGAGAAAACGACACAACTTGTCGTCGAGTGTGGCCACGATATTGACTGCGGTCGGATCCGTGTCTTGATCGTAGCGACGAATCTCGATTTTTCCGCCAGAGATCGCTTCCACGGACACGTAGAGCTCGTCGCGCCCGTCGCCATCGACGTCGTCGACGAGGATCTCCTTGGCGTGGCGGTCTCCGAGATCGACGACATCCACGCGGCCTTCGCCAGACGCGGGGACGTAGCGCGCGACTTTGCCGGGCTGCGCGGTTCCATCCACCCTGTTGGGTGCGGTAGGCGTGGCGTAGATCTCGACGATGCCGTCGCCGTTCAAATCGCCGAGCTCGATCTCGTGGACGACGGTATCGGGCGTCCGGTCGAGCTCCTCGACGGAAAATCCACCCGCGCCGTCCGGCCGCAAGACCGCGACCACGCCCTGGTCATGCGTTGCGACCGCGATGGCTTGGGAGCCGTCGCCGTAGATGTCTCCGACCTCGGCGTCTCGCATGCGGCTGAACTTTCCTCCGAAATCCACGTCCCAGAGCGTGTCCAAGCTGCCATCGGCGCCCCATAGCTTCACGGCCGCGCGGGTGCCGCCGAGGGTCAACAAGCTCGATCGATAGGCCATCGCCTTGTGGAAGACGTTGCTGTCAGGGTCCTCGATGAAACGGTAGCGCCACGCCCCACCCTCGCGCGTGAGAATCCCAACGCGCGCGGGGAGCGGGTTGGGCGAGCCGTCTGCATTCTCGCCGAGAGCAGCCATGCTCAGAACCAGTGCTTGATCGAGGTCCGGGCCACCCCCGTCGCCGCAAGCGCCCAGAAACAAAGCGCCCGTTACCAGCGAAGCCGGAGCCCACCATTTCGCGTGTCTATTCATGCGCCAGAGCATACAATACATCCCCAATTTAGGAGGCTGAGCCATGAATCGACCTGTCCTGGCCCTTTCGTTTCTTTTGGTCCTATCCCTCGGAAGCGTCGCTTACGCTCAAGACACGAGCACCGTGGAGCTCGTGCTGAGCCAGCTCGAGTGGCGCAATATCGGTCCCGCCATCATGGGCGGGCGCATCGACGACTTTGCCGTCGTGGAATCCAATCCGCATATCGCGTTCGCCGCGACCGCGTCAGCCGGCGTCTGGAAGACGACGAATAACGGTGTGACGTGGAAGCCGCTCTTCGACGATCAGGCCGTCTCGAGCATCGGCAACATCGCGGTGGCCCCGTCCGACCCTTCGATCGTCTGGGCGGGAACCGGCGAGGCTGCGAATCGCCAGAGCTCGTCCTGGGGCGGTGGCGTCTACAAGTCGACCGATGGCGGCGAAAGCTGGACCCACATGGGCCTCGAGAATACGCATCACATTGGCCGGGTCCACATTCATCCGCGAAACCCGGATGTTGTGTACGTCGCGGCGATCGGCCATCTCTGGGGTCCCAACGATGAGCGCGGCGTCTACAAGACGACCGATGGCGGCAAGACTTGGACGAATACGAAGTTCGTCGACGAGAACACAGGCTTCATCGATCTGGCCATGGATCCCGAGAGCCCGGACACGCTCTACGCCGCGGCCTATCAGAGGCGGCGCCGCGCCTACGGGTTCAACGGTGGCGGGCCGTCGGGTGCTCTCTACAAGACGACCGACGGCGGCGCGAGCTGGAAGAAGCTCACCGAGGGGCTTCCCACTGGAGATACGGGGCGCATCGGGATCGATATCTATCGCAAGGACCCGCGCATCGTCTACGCGATCATCCAGAACGAGGATGGCGGCATCTTTCGCTCCGAGGACAAGGGCGCGAGCTGGACGAAGATGAGCGACACCAACCCCCGGCCGATGTATTACAGCACCATCCGCATCGACCCACAGAACGACCAGCGCATCTGGGTCATGGGCGCGCGCATGTTCAACTCGGAGGACGGCGGCAAGACGTTCGTCGACGATCGGGTGACGATGATCCACGGCGATTATCACGCGATGTGGATCAACCCGGAAAATTCCAACCACATGCTCCTGGGCTCCGACGGCGGCATCCACTACTCCTACGATCGCGGACTGACGTGGGACTTCGTCAATACGCTAGCGCTCGGCCAGTTCTACGAAGTTGGCTACGACATGGAAACGCCCTACAACATATATGGCGGGCTCCAAGACAACGGGAGCTGGGGCGGTCCGGTGCGCACCCGCTACCAGCAGGGAATCACGAACGAAGATTGGTTCCGCGTCGGCGGAGGGGACGGTTTCTACACTCAGATAGACCCCAACGATCCCGCGACCGTCTATGTCGAGTCCCAAAACGGGAACTTGCGGCGGCTCGACCTCAAGAGCCTCGAGACCAAGAACATTCGGCCCGAGCCGGACGAAGGCGAAACGCGCTACCGGTTCGACTGGAACTCTCCGGTGCTGATCTCACCGCACGACTCGACGACGCTCTATTACGGCGGGAACCGTTTGTTCACGTCCAAGAATCGTGGCGACGTGTGGACGCGAAGCGTGGACTTGACGAAGAACATGGACCGCGACGAGATGCCGATCATGGGCGTGATGCCGAGCGACGAGACCCTGTCGCGTAATGACGGGATCTCGAGCTACGGCCAAATCATCACGATTAGCGAGTCACCGCTCCAAGCGGGACTTCTTTATGTGGGCACCGACGACGGCAATCTGCAAGTCTCGCGTGACGGCGGCGAGAGCTGGACCAACGTCTTCGACGGCCTCACCGGCGTTCCCGACCCAACCTATGTCAGCCGTGTGGTGGCCTCACACTTTGCGGAAGGACGCGTCTACGCGACGCTCGACGGGCACCGCAATGACGACTTCGCCACTTACGTCTTTGTGAGCGACGACCACGGAGAAAGCTGGCGCCGGATCACGAGCGGCATACCCGAAGGCCACACGATGAACGTCATCCGCGAGCATCCGCGCAATGAGAATCTGCTCGTCCTCGGCGGCGAGCTCGGCGCCTACGTGTCGCTCGACCGCGGCGCGACGTGGCACGAGCTCACCGGCCCGCTCCCGCGCGTACCTGTCGACGACATCACCATCCACCCACGCGAGAACGATCTCATCCTTGCGACCCACGGGCGCAGCATCTGGGTGCTGGACGACATGACGCCTCTCGAAAAAATGAGCGAGTCCGTGATGAGCGCCGACCTCCATCTGTTCGAGATACGCGACGCGATCGGCTATCGCTCCTTCCGTCACAAGGGAAATACCGGACACAAGATGTTCATCGCCCCTAATCCGCCCGAGGGGGCGCTCGTCTCCTATTACGTGAAGGAGGAGAGCGAAAGTGAGGTCCACATCACCGTAACCGACGCATCGGGGCGGGTCGTGCGTGAGCTCGAAGCTTCCGGGCAGCGCGGGCTGAGCCGGGCCAACTGGGACCTGAGATACGACGCGGCGATACCTGACGCGTCGACGGGCGGGTTCGGTGGTCCGCCACCAGGGCCGAGGGTGCTCCCGGGGACGTATACCGTCAAAGTAATGCTAGGCGACCACGAGGCGACGCGCTCGGTGAGCGTGAGCGATGACCCCAATGTGCACGCTTCGTCGAGGGATCGGCGCGCCCACCTGGACTACTTGCTGGAGCTGAGGCGCTTGATCTCGGAAATGCACGAGGCCCATCAGATGGCGGCCGACCTCGACGAGCAGCTCACGAGCCTCGACGCGTCGCTCGAAAAAGCGGACACGGTGCCCGAGTCGGTGACGACAGCGCTCGCCGCCGCCAAGGAGAAAGTCGGCGAGGCCGCGAAACTCTTGTCTCGGAATGAAGGCCGGCGCGGCTTCGGCGGGGGCGGCCCACGGCCTCTATTCCAAAGAATGTCACGAAACGCGCGCGCCGTCGACGGATACACCGAGGCGCCGAGCGCGAAGCAGAAGTCTCAGTTGACCGCCTTTTCGCGGGAGCTCACCGAGCGCAAGCGCGCGCTCGACGCCGCCGTGAGCGGAGAAGTGGCGGAGCTCAACCGCGCGATCGAGGAGAGCGCCGTACCGCGAATTTTGGCAAGACCGGTGGGACGCCCGACATCTCAATAATCAAGCTGGACGTAGAAACGGTCGCGGCTCTCCTCGGGCAGCGCGATCAGAATCTGTCGCGCTTCTCGGGCGTCACCGTTGTCGAGATGAGCTCAGGCGAGAGTGACGCTGTAAGACGGATTTGCCGGATACGCCGCGGACACTTCCCGAGCGACCTCGAGGGCCTTTTCGGTCTCGAGCCCCAGGCGCAAGCATTCCCACGCGTACTGGTTCAGGAGTTGCAGGCGGGATGGCGCCTTGCTTTCGGCGAATCGTTCGAGCTCCTCCACGTAGAGCGTGAACAATTTTCTGGTTTTGTTCTTGTCTCCGAGAGCCTCGTAACATTCGCCCGCCTCGCGTCGCCATGTCAATGGGAGCTCGCGCTTGGAATCGGAAACGCCAATCTTCTCGTAGAGCTCCGCCGCCGCCTTGTAACGCTTTTGTCGCTTGCGAACATCCGCCAGGTGCCGCTTCAAGCCGTCTCCCCGTTCGGCGAAACCTCGAAAGCCGCCTCGATGTAGCGGTCCTGGTCAGCGTCCCTCGAGCTCATGGGAAGGTCCACTTTCCCTCGCTCGTACACGGCATAGAAGCGCCCCTCTTCCCCTCTTTTTTCGATGAGGAGCGGCGCCTGGTGTCCACCCACGTAATCTTCGAACATGCCGGCATCGATCAGAATCGCGGCCCCGTCGAATCGCGGCTCGATGAGACCGAAGGTGACGGTATGCGCCATGACCATCGTGCGGACCCCGAGCGCGGCCAGGACGGTGCGCAGCTCGTCTCGAACGCCCTCCACCCACGCATCTGGAATCTGATCGGAAAAGCGCCGCGACATCAGCGGCCCTTCGTCTCTCAGAGAGAAGCTTTCGGGCCAATCCTCTCTGTCCAAATCGGCGCGTACGCGGCGATTGATCTCCTCGATCCCGAGTCCCACGATCTCTGGAGTAATACCTACGTGGACGAAAAGGAGATCCCCCAATCCGGACGACAGCGTTGTGTCTCCGAAGCCATTGCCCATACTCGCCCTCGGCGCTGTACGCTTCACGGTGAGCCAACAACCCGCCGGGAACGTTCTTGACGTCTCGAAATCTTCTCAGCGCGTGATCGCGCTTGTCATCGAAGGCTTTCACTTCGGCTTCGGAGACATAACCGAGCGCTCCCACCGCGTTGTAGAACTCGTGGTTTCCGATCAGGGCATGAACCTTTCCGCCGGCAGCCTCCGCCTGGGGCTCGAGCTTCATGAGGAGATCGAGCACCTTACGAGAGTCAGGGCCTCGGTCGAGCACGTCGCCCGTTTGCACCAGGTGCGTCTCGGCGCCGATCCAGTCGAGCTCGTCGTCGACGAGCCCCGTCGCTTTCAAGTTCGCGACGAATGTCCGAAGGCTCCGTGAACGTCGCCGATGGCCACGATACGATCGACGGCTTCGAACTCGGAGCGGATGGGTTGCGCGTGCAGGACTGCCGGCCCGGAAACGAAGAGGAGCGCGGCAAGGATCGTCTGCCTCGCGCTGAGAGAACCATACCGTTGAAAGAACATGGTTCAGTGTCTACCATTTTACCTCCGGCTAGCCGATCCTACCACCCCATACACTTGAATCTCGACATGGGAACCGGTAGATTTCGCCGATGGCCTTGAGCGCGGGCACACGCCTTGGTACTTACGAGATCCTCGCTCCTATCGGAGCTGGCGGGATGGGTGAGGTCTACCGAGCCCGAAACCGGAAGCTCGACCGGGACGTCGCCATCAAGGTTCTTCCCGAGCAGTTCTCTCGAGACAAAGAACGCGTCGCCAGGTTCGAGAGAGAGGCGAAGCTTCTGGCGTCTTTGAACCATCCCAACATCGCTTCAATTTACGGCTTCGAGCAGTCCGAGGGGATGCACTACCTCATTCTAGAACTGGTCGACGGCGAGACGCTCGCCGAGCGTATTGCCCGTGGGTCCATCCCGGTAGATGAGCTTCTCGACATCGCGATTCAGATCGCGGACGCACTCGAGGAAGCCCACGAGAAAGGGGTCATACATCGGGACCTCAAGCCCGCGAACATCAAGCTCACCCCGGACGGCAAAGTGAAGGTATTGGATTTTGGCCTCGCTAAAGCATTCGCCGACGAGACGCTCGACGCCGATAGCTCGATGTCGCCAACGATCACGAGAGACGCGACGCGGGTAGGCGTGATTCTCGGGACCGCGGCTTACATGAGCCCGGAGCAAGCGAGGGGCAAGAGCGTCGACAAACGGAGCGATATATTTGCTTTCGGCTCGGTTTTGTACGAGATGCTGACCGGCAAGAAAGCGTTTCCGGGTGAGGGCGTATCGGACGTGCTTGCGTCGGTGATCAAGCTGGAGCCCGATTGGAGCGGCGTCGCGCTCACGGAAACCTCGCCTCGCCTGCGTGAGTTGTTGCATCGTTGCCTCGAGAAAAATCCCAAGAAGCGGCGCCGCGATATCGGGGACGTACGCAACGAGTTGGTGGAGCTTACGGGTGAAGCCGGGGCATTGGGCTCGGACACCGAGGTTGTGTCCCGAAGCTCGGCTTTGTGGACCTTTGGTGCCGTGTTTGCTACCGGTGCTCTCGTTGCGGGCCTGGTCGCGACGTTCGTCGGAACGCCAGCGTCCTCTCCGAGCGCCGTTCGACGACTCACTCTCGAGCTGGCACAGGACCGGCGGATCGCCAGTAGCTCCGGTGGATTCGCTGTTTCCCCCGATGGCGGCAGCGTCGTTTTTTCGGCCGGCCTCGGAAGGCGCGATTCTCGATTGTATCTGCGGTCGATGGATTCCTTCGAAGCGACGGCTCTCGACGATACCGAGGATGCGCGGAACCCGTTCTACTCGCCGGACGGTGAGTGGGTCGGCTTCTCGTCTGGTGGAAAGCTTCGCAAGGCTCGCGTCGCTGGAAGCTTGGGGGTGTTGGCCATTTGTGATGCCGCTGTAACGTTTGGAGCCAGTTGGGAGCGCGACGGCACGATTCTATTTGCCCAGTATTCGCCCGGGGATGGGCGCACAGGTCTCTACCGTGTCTCGGCTTCCGGGGGAACGCCGGTGCGACTCGACGTCATCGGATTGCCGGACCCGCAGGTTCCCGTTCTGGGCGATGTTCTTCCCGGAGGCGCAGACGCGCTCGTCGCAGGCTATACCGGCTCCATCGACACCTTCAACGTTGGCGTTGTTTCGGTCGAGAGCGGTCAATGGAAACCTCTCTTCGACGGTGGAAATTATCAGCGATACGTTGCCACCGGCCATATCGTGTATGAAAGTCGCGATGGCTTGATGTCTGCGCCCTTCGATCTCGAACGCCTGGAGATGACGGGCCCGGCGGTTCCGATCCTCGGGGGCCTCAAAACTTGGCAAGTCGGAGACGTTCCACGGCACGCGGCTTCGAGGGAGAGCTCCCTCGTTTATGTTCCCGCAAACGATCCTGCGCCGCTTTTCTGGGTGGACCGTTCCGGTGAAGCAACCCCGGCAACGGACGAGCGCGGTAGCTTCGAAGAGCCACGGATTTCTCCCGATGGCCGAAGGCTGGCGGTCTACAAGAACGGCGATATCTGGATTCTCGAGTTGAACCGCGACACCCTGACGCGTTTCACCTACTCGGACGGAGTGAACAACATCAGAACTCTCTGGTCCACCGACGGCAAGCGAATCTTCTTCGCTTCCAACCGAACCGACCGAAGTTCCTACAGGATCTTCTCGAAGTCTGCTGACGGTAGCGGCGAGGCTGCGCCGGTGCCGCAAGGCGACGATCGTTTTCCGACGTCTATCTCCAGAGATGGTCGTACGCTCCTGTTGCGGCAAGTGGGTGGGCGAGGTGACTGGGACATCAGCACCTTGTCACTCGATGGTCTCGATGCGACGAGCGCTCCCGAGATTCTGGTCGGTACACGATTCAACGAGCATAGCGCGAAGCTCTCACCCAATGATCGGTGGCTCGCCTACGTGTCCGACGAATCCGGTCACGAGGAAGTGTACGTGCGTTCTTTTTCCGGCCTCACCGACCGCTTTCAGATCTCCAAGCGAGGCGGGGTGGAGCCAGTCTGGTCCCACGACGGCGGCGAGCTCTTCTACCGAAACGGCTTCGAGATGCTGAGTGCATCCGTTTTCGCCGATCGCGAATCTCCTTTCGAGAACGCCGTCTCTCTGTTTGTGCAACCATATGCTTTGAGCAGGGGCGGTGCACATCCAAACTACGACGTGGCCGCCGATGGTCGATTCATCATGATCGGGCCGGGAGAATCGAACCGCCTCCACGTCGTCCTCAACTGGACGGAGGAGTTGAACCGTCTCGTCCCGGATGGGCCGACGGACAACTGACGGCAACGTTTCCGCGGCTATGCGGAGCTGCGCATAGCCGCGGAAACGTCCTCGTCCCCTTCGAGCCAAACATCCCCGATGTCACGAAGCCGGCGCCTCGGCTCCTTCTCCAAACAGCGACGCAAGATGCCGCGGACCGGCGCGGTCGGAGGCAACGCACCCCAGTCAGGCTCGCCCTTCAAGACCTCGACGAAGATGTCCGAAACCTTCTCCCCGTCAAAAACCTTCCTGCCCGTCAGCGCTTCATAGAGGCAGCACCGAAAGCCCAGATATCCGTCCGGCGATCGAGCTCTTTCCCGCGCGCCTGCTCCGGACTCATGTAAGACGCGGTCCCCAAGATCGCCCCGAGCGCCGTACCTCTGGTTCTCGTGGGGGATTGCGACGACTCGACGTGGATGTCGTCTTCCTGAAGCGCCTTCGCGAGGCCGAAGTCCAGGATCTTGATCCGCCCGTCCGGCGTGATCTTGATATTCGCGGGCTTCAAGTCCCGGTGGAGAACACCCTTTCCATGCGCCGCTTCGATCGCTTCCGCAATCTGCGTGAAAAGAGCCCGCGCTTCGTCCCACGGGATCGGGCCGCGCGCGATGCGCTCGGCGAGCGTTTCTCCCTCGACGAGCTCCATCACGAGAAACGGCGTGCCGTCCACCTTCTCGAAGCCGTGAAGGGTCGCGATGCCGGGATGGTTCAGCTGCGCGAGTAGCTTCGCTTCCCGTTCGAACCGTGAAAGCCGCTCGCTATCCTCCGCGAGCTCAGCCGGCAGGACTTTGATGGCAACCTCGCGGCCAAGCTTCGTATCGCGAGCCCGGTACACGACGCCCATGCCGCCACGTCCCAATTCGTCAAGAATCTCGTAGTGGGCAAGAGTGCTTCCGATCATGGGAACAGAAAGTATTTCAGTGGCGTCGGAAAGTAAAGAGCCATAACCTCGTCGTTTACAAATGAGATTTAACTAAATTGTCAATTAGTTGACGTATGTCGGGATCTAGATTTACAATAGTAATTAATATAGATTGACAATAGATTGACAATGTAACATTACTCGGATGAGCTCGAAACAGCGGATCCTCGACTACCTAAAGTCACATGAGACGGCCTCCGGAAGAGAGCTGCGCGAGCTACTCGCTATCAGTCGTCAAGCGCTCGGGGTCCACCTTCGGGAGCTCATCCGATCCGGCGAGCTAATAAAGTCGGGCTCGACACGCGGCGCCCGGTACCACCTTCCGGGCCATCTACCTGCTCGCGCCACCTTGTCGAGGCGCTTGACTCTCGCGGGGCTCGACGAGAGTGGAGTTTTTGAGGATTTCGCGACGCTGATGAACTTGAAGACCGGGCTTCGGTCCAACATTCAAGCTCTTCTTCGCTACGCTTTCACCGAGATGCTCAACAATGCGATCGACCACTCCCGGGCCGAGACTTCCGAAGTTCGCTTTAAAACCGACGCGGCGAAAGTTGTATTCCAGGTGAGAGATCACGGGATTGGCGTGTTCCACTCGATCGCAACCAAGTTTTCCTTGCCTGACGAGTCAGCGGCCCTTCTCGAGCTCCTCAAAGGCAAAACGACGACGGCGCCGCGTCAGCATTCGGGTGAAGGCATTTTCTTCACCACGCGAGCGGCCGACCGATTCTTGCTCCGATCGCATCGTATTCAACTCGAGTGGGACAATAGGCGCAACGATGTCTTCGTCTCCCAGCTTCGTTATATCGAAGGTACCGATGTGCAGTTCGAGATTGAACGCTCGAGCCGGCGCCGTTTGGAAAAAACGTTCGCGGAGTTCGCGCCTGAGGAGTATGACTTTCAGTTTCAAAAGACGCGGATACTCGTTCGGCTGCTGAGGAGCGACTACGTTTCTCGTTCCGAGGCGAAGCGACTCCTCGTGAACCTCGAGAGGTTCCGTGAGGTCCGGCTCGACTTTCGAAAGGTCGAATCCGTCGGACAGGGATTCGCGGACGAAGTTTTCAGGGTGTTCGCCGAACGCCATCCCGAGATCAAAATCATTGCGGAGAAAGCTTCGAAGCCGGTGATGGCGATGCTTCGACACGCGGGACATCCCGGATGAACGCATGAGAATTTTAGGTTTGGGTGGATCGTCAAGGAAACAGCACTCGGCTCGTCGAGGAAGAGAACTCTTTCTTGCACCCACGTCTGTCACCCGATGCCGTGTTCGCACGCTCACCCCGCGGTTCCGAAATCTGGGTGTACGATCGCGAACGAGGAACGCGAACACGTCTCACCGCGGGCGGATACGCCGCCGACCCCACATGGGCGCGGGACGGGACGCAAGTCTTGTTCAGTTGGATGCCCGACTCCTCCGCTGATTTCGATATCTACACGAAGCGAGCCGACGGGAGTGGCGAGGCGGAGCTGGTGCTATCGGTCCCGGGACATGCCTATCAGCCGCCGCCGCAACCGAACGGACAGGCCCTCGCCTACACCCTCGCTCCGGGAAATGACGTGTGGATCGCGCCCGAGGAGGGGGAACCGGTGCGTTTCTTGGAAACGCCCTTCCACGAACATGCGGCGGTATTCTCGCCGGACGGGAGGTTCCTCGCGCTCGTCTCCGACGAATCGGGGCAGAACGAGGTCTACGTTCATGCCTTGTTGTTTTTTACATTGAATCACGAATGAGAAATCTTCGCGATTCAATGTAAAAAACAACAATCGCGCCGTCGCGCAAGTGACGCGGATCAGTCGAGTCGGCTCCGGGAGACCACGAAGGCATGGAGTTCCAGAATCTGGTCGTTCGAGAGCACTGAGCCGAACGCGGGCATCGTCGTGCCGGGTACGCCCGCGGCAGTCTTGTCGACGAAGCTCGATACCTCGAGCGCCGTGCCGAAGATATTGGGACCGCTCCCGCCTGCGGATTTGTGGCAACCCACACAGCGACCGCGATAGGTCCGCTCGGCCCGGACCATCGCGTCGGCGTCTCCGATGAACGGATTCGACGAGTTCGAGGAGGACTGCGTCGACATGGGCGGGCCGGATCCAGTGATCGGCTCTGAGCCTTCCGTCGCGGGAAAGCCGTAGCCTGGCAAGACCCGGCCGCCGAGGGTATGGCCGGGCTCGCCGACTCTCGGCAAGCCCCCCTCGAGAGTGACGAGGTTGCTCCCCGGAGCGATCCTCGCCGGGCCGCCGCCGTCGAGCGCGAAGACCCAGAGGTTTCCCGCCTTCGGCTCCGTGTAATAGAACGTCATGTCGCCGCCGATGCCGCCGGAGGGGACAGCGAGATATTGGGTGCCGTCGAGCTCGTAGGTGATGGGGCTTCCAATGAGGCCGGAGCCTGTTTGGAACTGCCAGAGCACGGTGCCGTTTCTCGCGTCGAGGGCCATGAAGTAGCCGCGCATGTCTCCGGTGAAAACGAGCCCCGTTGACGTCGCCACCGCGCCCGCCCAAAAAGGCGCCGGGCTCACTGCACGCCAAACGACCTTGCGTTCGACGACGTCGAAAGCGACGAAGTTTCCGGGGTTGTCGCTGGTCATGTATTGCTGGTAGTCGGCGCCCAGATACCACTCGCCGTTCGTGGGTACTTCGAATTGGTCCTCCTCCCACATCTTGTAGCCCATCGCCCACTGGTTGGACATGAAGTACAAGTAGCGGAGGTCGGGGTTATAAGCGAGAGGCTGCCAGTCGATCGCTCCTTCGAGGCTCGGGATGATGGGGCCGACTTCGGGGCCGCCCGAGGCTCCGATCATGGCGGGGTTGACGTCGGGGCGTCCGCTGTCGGGGTCGAGGCCGAAGGCCCAGTTGAGCCCCGGCACGATGGGCTCGCCGTAGATGAAGTGGCCGTTCGTGCGATCGAGCGCGTAGAAGAAGCCGTTCTTGTCGTGGTGGAAGAGCGCTTTCACGAGGCCGCGATCACCGAGCTCGACATCGGCGATCACCGGCGTGCTCACCGCGTCGTAGTCCCAGCAGTCCCACGGCGTGTATTGGAAGCCCCAGTCGATGGCGCCGCTATCGACGTCGATGGCGATCGTCGAGGCGGTCCATTTGTTGTTGCCCTTGCGCACGTGGCAGTTCCACGGTGCGGCGTTGCCCGTGTTCCAATAGACGAGGTTCAACGCCGGGTCGTAGACACCCGTCGTCCAGGTCGGTCCGCCTCCATTCTTCCATGTGTCGCCGGGCCATGTTTCGTTGCCGGGTTCGCCTGGGCCGGGGATGGTATAGGCCGTCCACCGCGGCTCGCCGCTCTTTGCGTCGAAAGCTTTGACGAAGCCGCGGATGCCGAACTCGCCGCCGGCGACGCCCGTGAGGACCATGTCCTTCACCACGAGAGGCGCTCCCGTGATGCTGTAGCCTTGCCGCCAGTCGATGACGGTCGTCTCCCAAACGACGTCGCCGCTCTTCTTGTCGAGCGCGACATGCGGGCGTCCATCGTGCCGACGAAGACGAGCTCGCCCCAGAGGGCGACGCCGCGATTGATCGTGCCACAGCAATAGACGCGCTCGGACTCGTCCGAGAGCTCGGGGTCGTAGCTCCATAGCTTCGCGCCCGTGCGCGCGTCGAGCGCGAAGACGCGCGAGTCGTCCGCGGAGAGGTACATCACGCCTTCGTGGATCAGCGGCGTCGCTTCCAATCCGCGATTGTCGCCTCCGGTTGTGAACACCCACGCGGGGTGGAGTTGGTCGACGTTCGCCGGCGTGATCTGATCGAGACGCACAAAGCGCTGGCCGGAATAGTCGCGGCCATAAGTCAGCCAGGAGGAGTTGTCGCTCGCTGCGTTCTCGAGGTCTTCGGTGGTGACCGGTTGGGCGTACAATGTCGAGCACGAGAGAACTAGCAGCAGACAAACGGTGGCGGTAGAAAAAGAGGACGGTTTGGAAGGGCTCATGAACTGGCATGCCTCGGTGTCGGCCCAAAGCGGTTTCATCGCCGGATTGTACCAGTAGTCTCTGACGGTCATTGGTCGACGTAGCCGGCGTCCGAGTCGAGCGCGTGGAACACGTTCTCGGGCGGTGCCGGGACGTGCAGTTTCCAGCGGATGGGTCCGCCGGGCGTGTTCTGCTGCTCCATCATGCACAGACTACTGGAATTCCAAGAAAGGACGCAATGTCGCGATACACTACAACAGCGTGATCGAGATTCGAGAAGAACGCGCGGGCGATGAGGCGGCCGTTCGCGGCGTCAACACGGACGCCTTTGGCCAGCCGGACGAAGCGGAGATCGTCGACGCGCTTCGAGAGCATTGCTCCGATCGCCTTTGTCTCGTTGCGCTCGACGGCGAGGACGTCGTCGGCCACATTCTTTTTACGCCGGCGACTCTGGAAGGCGTCCAGGGAATGGGGCTCGCGCCCATGGCGGTTCTTCCGAACCGTCAACGCGACGGGATAGGCTCACAGCTCGTCCGTCGAGGGCTCGATGAGCTGCGCGAGCGGGGTTGCCCCTTCGTCATCGTTCTCGGACATCCCAAATTTTATCCGCGCTTCGGGTTCGAGCGCGCGAGTGCGCGAGGCATCCGTTGCAAGTGGGAGGCGCCCGACGAAGCTTTCATGATTCTCGTTATCGACGAGGCCGTGATGGCCGGCATTTCGGGTCTCGCGCACTACCGGAGCGAGTTCGGGTGAAGCTCTTTGCTCTCAGCGATCTTCACGTAGGATTCAAGGAGAACCGTGTAGCGCTCGAAACGCTCGGCGCGCATCCCAACGATTGGCTGATTCTCGGTGGCGATCTTGGGGAAACGCTCGAACATCTGGAGATCGTTCTCGAGATCGCGACCGAGCGCTTCGCTCGCGTCTTTTGGGTGCCCGGTAATCACGAGCTCTGGACGCATCCGCAAGACGGGCCGCGCGGGGTAGCCAAATACGACGCGCTGGTCCAGTTGTGTCGCGACTACGACGTTGTCACGCCCGAAGATCCGTTCGTCGTTTGGGAAGGGGAGGGTGGCCCCTGCGCGCTCGCGCTGCTTTTTCTGCTTTACGATTACTCGTTCCGTCCCGACGATATCGCGGCGGAGGACGCTCTCGATTGGGCGGCCGAGGCGGGCATCATGTGCGCCGACGAGCGTTATCTCCATCCCGAGCCGCATGCGAGCCGGGAGGCGTGGTGCCGTGCACGCTGCGACGCGGCCGAAGCGCGCCTTTTGGACGCCGCGGCTCGGTATCCGCTCGTCATCATCAATCACTTTCCGTTGCGGGAGGAGCTCGTGCGTCTCTGGCGCATCCCGCGCTTCTCGCTATGGTGCGGGACGAAGCGCACGGAAGACTGGCACCGGCGCTTTCGCGCGAAAGTGGTCGTGTACGGCCACTTGCACATGCGCGCCACGGATTGGATCGACGGCGTGCGCTTCGAGGAAGTCTCGCTCGGCTACCCGAAGCACTGGCGTGTGGAAGACGGGATGGACGCCTATTTGCGGGAGATTCTTCCTGGCCCCTCCGCTACCTGAGCGGCACGACGGCGTGCATGACGAGGCGCACTTCTTCGCCTGCCTTGCACCGGAAGCTGGCGGCGACCGCGTGCCGGCGGCTGTAGGATAGTGCCGTGAACTGCCAGCTTTCCGGGTCGTCCTCGAGCCGAGGGTCGAACGCTATCGAGATGGCGTTTTCGAACAAAAAAGAAAAATGCGACAGCGGGATCACGAGGCCCATCCCGCGCGCTTTGATGTAGGACTCCTTCAGCGTCCAGTACAGAAAGAAACGATCGAGCTGTTCTTTCTCGGGAAGCTTTCGGAGCGCCGCCACTTCCGTCGGCGAGAAAAAGCGGTGGGCGACGTCGAGAAGCTTGCCGCTCCGCTCCCGGTCTTCGACGTCGACGCCGATATCCCTCTCGCGCGCGACGATACACGCGATGAGGCCGTTCGTGTGCGAGAGGTTGAATTTCAACGAGCGCGCACTTTGGGGCTCCGCGATCTCCGGCCGCCCGTAGTCGTTCATGACGAAGCGCCAGTCCTTGGGGTCGACCTCTTCGTAGCGGGACAACACCGTGCGGACGAGCGCTCGCGTAACGAGGCAGCTGTGCTGGTCCTTCTCGAAACGAAAGCGGTCGCGTTTTTTGCGCTCGTCCTCCGTCAAGAGCGCGTCATAGGCACGAAGCAGCTCGGGGTCTCGTATGCGCTCCGGCTCGACCATCCAGAGATGGGCTTCGTGCTCACCGAGCTTCGTACTTCACCTCGCCGCCAATGATCGTATAGACGACTTCCGTGTCTCGGATCTCGTCGTCCGGGATCGTGAGGATGTCTTTCGAGAGAACGGTGATGTCGGCATACTTGCCCGGCGTGAGCGTTCCTTTCACGTCTTCTTCGAACGCCGCGTGCGCGTTATTAATAGTGTAGGACGCGAGCGCTTGCATGCGCGTCATCGCTTCGTCCGCGTTGAAGATGGAGCCGTCGGGGAGGCGCCGGGTCACCGAGCAATCGAAGCTCGCGATCGGGTCGATCTCTTCCACCGGCGGGTCGGTGCCGTTTTGCACGACGGCGCCGGAGTCGATCATCGAGCGCCAGATGTAGCCGCGCTCGCGCGTGCGCTCATCGCCTAGACGCTCGTCCACCCACGGGCCGTCGGAGCAGGCGAAGATGCCTTGGATACCTGGGATGACGCCGAGCTCGGCGAAGCGCGGAAGATCGTCGGGGTGGATCACTTGGGCGTGCTCTATGCGCCATCTCAGGTCCGCTTTCTCCGGATGGTTCTCGAACTCTCGCTCGTAGATGTTGAAGAGCTCGCGCGCGGCGCGGTCGCCGATACCTTGGATGGCCATTTGATAGTCGTGCTCGATGGCGAGTGCGGCGGACGCTTCGATCTCGGTCACGGGGGTTACTTCGAAGCCGGAGCTCCTGGGTAGATCGTTGTAAGGCTCGACAAGCCAGCCGCCATGGGTGCCGAGCGCGCCGTCGAGGACTTTCTCGCCGATGGTGCGAATCGTGAGATAACCACCGCCATAGCCGACGAGGCGGTAAGTGTCGAGCTTGTCTTCCATGTCTTCCGCGGTCTCCTGGATTGCCATGTAGAGGCGGAGCGGCAAATTGCCTTCGTCGGCCATCGTCTTCAGGAGGTCGAGCGTCTCGAAGCTCGAGCCCGTGTCGTGGAAGCTCGTGATGCCGTTTTTGAGCGCGTCCTCGGCGGCGAGCGCGACTTGGTGGTGGCTCACGCGGTCGATCTCCTCGGGCGTACGCTCGGCCTGATAGTCGGTGAGGGCTTGGCGCGCGGGGTCCGCGGACCCTTCCCGCAGCATCCCGATGGCGTTGCCATCCGGGTCCCGGACGATCTCACCACCCGACGGGTCTTTGCTATCACGCGTAATGCCGGCGGCCTCCATCGCCTTCGCGTTGACGAAGACACCGTGGCCGCTCGTGTGGCTCAGGAATACCGGGTTTTCTGGGCTCACGGCGCTCAAGCTGTCATGGGTGGGAAGTCCTTCGACATTCGGGGTCGGGCGGCTGTCCCATTTGTCCTGGTGCCAGCCTCGCCCGACGATCCACTGGCCCGGCTCCACTTCGGACACGGCTTCTTCGACCATGCCGACGATGTGGTCCCAGTCCTTCGCGTGGCGAAGGTCGAGCTCGATGAGCGAGGCGCCGTAGCTCATCCAGTGTCCGTGGCCTTCGATGAGGCCGGGAACCGCGAGCTGGCCGTCGAGGTCGATAACTCGTGTGTCATCACCGATATAGGCTTCGGTCTCCTCGTCGGTGCCGAGCGCGATAATCCAGTCTCCGCGGGTCGCAAGCGCTTGGGCCTCCGGCATGGACGCGTCGACGGTGACGATTTTCCCGCCCAGCAGAACGAGGTCGGCGGGCTCGGTGCCGTTGCCGCTGTCGCCGGTGCAAGCCGCGAGGGCGAGGATCCAAACGACGCAAATTCCTTGATATTTCATGGCTGCCGAGTCTACAACACACGCGGTATGCTTGACACCCTTCGGCCAAGCGCTATACTGAAAGCAACAATTATGGAAATCATGAACAGGCAAAGCTTCGACATCGCGAGCATCGTCATTATTAGCGGGAGGTGCGGTCCTCCCTAGGCATCTATCGAAGCCGAACGGCCCCGCATCCTGAAGGGATGTCGGGGCTTTTTTAGTTTTGGGCGAAGGTTTAGGACGAAACCATGAACGGTTCAGAGATTCTCATCCAATGTCTCGAGCGCGAAGGCACGGACGTCGTGTTCGGTTATCCCGGCGGCGCGATCATGCCCGTCTACGATGCGCTTTACGACGCCGAGCTCAAACACGTGCTCGTGCGGCACGAGCAAGCGGCCGTGCTCGCGGCCGACGGCTATGCGCGGGCGACGGGCAAGGTCGGCGTGTGTATCGCGACTTCGGGTCCCGGAGCGACGAACCTCGTCACCGGGCTCGCCAACGCCTTCATGGATTCGGTGCCGCTCGTCGCCATCACGGGGCAAGTTCCGACGAGCCTTCTCGGGACGGACGCGTTCCAGGAAGTCGATATTTTCGGCATCACGCTTCCTGTCGTGAAGCATAGTTTTCTCGTGCGCCGCGTCGAGGAGCTTGCCGAGGTCGTACACGTTGCTTTCCGCCTCGCGCGATCCGGACGGCCCGGTCCGGTGCTCATCGACTTGCCGAAGGACGTTGCCAACGCGCCGTGCGATCTCGAGCTGCCCGAGCTCCCACCCGGTGACGTGACGGCTCCTGCCCCCACCGATTTGCTCGACGAAGCCCGTACGCTCTTGGCGTCCGCGAAGAGGCCCATCCTTTATGCTGGAGGCGGTATCGTTCTCGGCCGCGCCGTCGAATCCTTTCGGCGTTTCGTCGAAAAGACGCGTATCCCCGTGACCACGACTCTCAAAGGTCTCGGTGTCCTCCCCACGGATCACGAGCTTTTTCTCGGCATGCTCGGCATGCATGGTACGAAGGCCGCGAATCTGGCGATCCGTGACTGCGATCTTCTCGTAGGTGTCGGTGTGCGCTTCGACGACCGTGCGACGGGGAAGCTTGCCGAGTTCGCGCCCAACGCCAAGGTGTTGCATCTCGATGTGGATCCTGCCGAAGTCGGCAAGCTGCGGCGTCCCGATGTTGCTCTCGTCGGCTCGCTCGAAGCTTCACTCGAGGCTCTAGAGAGCTCCCTCGATATTGCGAGCTGGCGCGTGACGTGCGCCCGCCTGAAGGAGGAGCACCAGTGGGACTACGACATGCCGGCCGACGGGATCTACGGTCCACGTTTTCTCAAAAAACTCTCCGAAGCCGCCGACCCGGGCACGATCTTCGCTTGCGACGTCGGTCAGCATCAGATGTGGGTGGCGCAACATTGCCGCTTCGAAAGGCCCGAGCAACATCTCACCAGCGCCGGGCTCGGGACGATGGGCTACGGGCTCCCCGCGGCCATCGGAGCTCAATTCGGATGTCCCGACCGTACCGTTGTGAACATGACCGGCGACGGATCCATCATGATGAATTCGGCGACGAACTCGCCGAAGACGATGGCGATGCCGGCGATCGAGCCCGGTGCGCTGACCCAAGCTTCCATCCAGGCTTTGACGAAACCCCATCCCGGCCCGAAGGCTTCGCTCATGATGTGATACGTCGCGCCCGCTCGCGGGAAGAGCGACGCGAGCTCGCCCAGCGTGAAGAAAATTCCCGAGCCCAACATGTCGCCCATGACGACCGCGATCACTGCGGCGAGGCCCAGATTTCTTCTGAGCGGGCTCGTCACGCGATGCGTACCATCCCTTCGTCGATGACGATGGGCACCGGCTCGAGGTCCTGACCGGCGCACGGGCCCGTGATGCAGTGGCCATCGTCATGATTGAACACGGCGCCGTGATTGGCGCACAGAATGTACGCTTTGTCGCGGGTCACGAAGCGATCCAAAAAATAGTTCAGCGTGAGGTGTACGTGCGGACAGGCATTCACGAAGCCCCGTACTTCGCCGCCGCGTCGCACCACGAACATGCGAAAAGGCCATTTGCTTTCACTCTCGCCGAACACGAACTCTTTTCCTTCCTCGTCCGGAAGGGACTCGATGCGGCAAAGCTCCGTTCCGACTTTCGGCGCGAAGCGGTGCTCTCGCCAGGGGTCGCTCATGGCCGCCTTCCGTGGAAAGCGTCGTCCAGGAGCGCGCGCACGCCTTCGCGCGTGACCGGCCTCGGGTTGTAATACGGAACTTGGACCGCGATCTCGGCCGCGCGCTCCAGGTCCCCTTCGCGCATGCCGAGCTCCTTCAGGCTGCGCGGGGCGGAGAGCCGGCCTGCGAAATCGAAGAGGCCCGCCGCGGCCTCCGCAGCGCCGAGCGCTCGCGCGATGCAGGCCATGGCCTCTGGGGCGGCCTCGCGGTTATAGGCGATCGCATGCGGAAGAATCACGCTATGCGTCAGGGCGTGGGGAAGTGCGAAGGTGCCGCCAAGGGTATGGCAGAGTTTGTGATGGAGGGACATGCCGACGGACTCGAGCGCGGTACCCGCCAGAAAGGCGCCGAAAAGAGATTGCTCGTGGTCATGAGGGAGGCTCTTGGCGATGATGCGGATCGCTTCTTCCGACATCAGGGACAGGACGGGATTCTTGTTCTCCGCGTATAGTGCTTCGGCCGCATGGGCGATGGCGTTGATCCCGCTCGGCCCGGCGATGTGCACGGGCAGCGATCGCAGAAGGCTGGGATCGTAGATCACAGTCTTTGGCACGACGCGAGGGTCTCGCCCTGTCGCTTTTCTCTCTTCTTCCGTAATGCCCCATATCGACGTTCTCTCCGAGCCCGCATAGGTCGTTGGCACGGCGACGATCGGGAGCGATGTCTCGAGGGCGACGGCCTTCGCAAGACCGATCGTCGAGCCGCCGCCCATCGCGACGAGGCCGTCGGCGCGAAGCCGTTCCGCTTGCGCTCTTGCTTCGACGACGATGTGGCGGGGTACGTGCGTGACGGCACCTTCGAAGACGCCCACGGGCCAATCGCCGCCGAGGTCGCGGCGTTTCGAAAATAGCAAAGCCCGCACGATCCCGAGTCGCTCGACTTCGGCGGGAAGCTCCGCTACACAGCCCGAGCCGAAGATGACGCGGCTTTCGCGTGGCTCATAGGAGAAGTTCATCTGTGCCGTCGGAAGCAAAGAGCTAAAATTTGACGGGCACAACAGGCGCTTCGCCTTTTTGCACCATTTCCGGAATCTTCATCGAGGCGTTCTCCCAGACGAGGAGCATCGCTCGCTTTGGCGCATAGCCTTGATGCCGGATGTCAGCAGGCATCGCAGCGACGTCGCCGGGACGCATCGTGACCTTGGCACGGGCGCGGCCCGTTTCCTTGTCTTTGACGTCCCAGATGATCTCGTCGGAGAGCTGGACGAACCACTCGACGCGATCGTTTCCGTGCTCGATAGGCAAAATAAACTCCTCCGAAGTGGGGCAGAAAAGGCTCTCGTGCAGGACGGAGCAGACAGAGGGATTCCAGGTGACATCGGAGCGGGATAGGTAGGCGAATAAGTTGAAGGCGGCCACGTCGGTCTCGAAGCCCGGCTCGGGCTCGACGAGGGGTTCGTCCTGGGCGACGTCGGCAAACATGCGATTGACCGGATGGCCGCTATCGTCGGAGCGAATGCGCGCGTCGCCGGGAAGTCCCACCATACGGCGCGCGGTCACGCGGGCTCGGCCCACGGCGTTGTCGTTGTCGCCGTTCTTGCGTCCCCATGGAACGCTCGTCTCGGCCGGAGCCGCGAATGGGTCGTAGCCGTCATTCGTCCAATCCCGCACCATCTCGCGAAAGAGCCCGAGAAGCTCCTCGGAATTGAACGTTTCGAGCGTGTCGAGCCCGGCGCTCTTGTACACTTCGTTGAAGCTTCCGGCGAACATCTCGACATCTCACCATCCATGCAGAGCGCGAACTCGTCATGTGCCTCGGTGAACCAAGCCGACTTACCTTCAGCGCGCAGCGCCTCGATCACATATTCGAAGTTCTTCGCGACCGCGATGCGCTCATAGGGCGCCGCGTGGTGAGCGACGTCGAAGACGTTCGAGAACACATAGTTCTTTGGGTCGTCGTCGATGACATCTACGCCCCCCGCGCGGTAGTCGTGAAGGGATCCGAGTTCGGTCACATAGTCGGACATCCGATCCTCCGTTGCATTGTTCCAACTGAGGGAACGGAAGCAACATAGAATCGGTTGTGCGGGATGTCAAACGGGACCGAGGAATAGCTTTTCGAGCTGCTCGACCATCGCGGCGCCGAGCTCGTTCGGCCCGGCGATCGTGACGGAGCGCCGGTAGTAGCGGGTCACGTCGTGCCCGATGCCGATAGCGACGAGCTCGATGGGCGAGTACGCTTCGACCGCGGCGATCACGGAGCGCAGATGATTGTCGAGAAAGCTTCGGTCGTTGGCCGAGCTCGTGCTGTCATCGACAGGCGCTCCGTCGGAGATAAGGACTGTGGCAGAAATTATTTCCCATTCTTGGATGGACGCAACGTGTAGTTCCACTTCGGCAGGGAAGAGGATTTTTTGATGTTGAGTAGCGCCATCGCAGGGTCCGAGATTTTGATGCCCTTAGGATACTGCTTCTTGACGAGACGGGCGTTAACCTTGAGCCCAGTTTTGGTCTTGGTGGTCCGTATGAAGTTCAGGATGGTTTCGTAGCTATCGAGCGGCCGGCCCGCCCAATTCTTGCTAATCTCGCTGAACAGGCGGTGCTCGATTGGGTTCCACTTGGACGCACCTGGTGGATAGTGTGCGACCGTGACGTCCAAACCGTGCTCGTTGCACAGCTTGTGCTGGATGCCGTGTTTCCATGCACGGCGGGTTGCGCCGTTGCTTCCGCCAGTGTCAGCTACGACAAGTAAATGTTTGCGGCCGGGAAAACGCTTCTGACCTTCAGAGCGCCACCACTTCTCGATGCATTCGACTGCGAATTGCGACGTGTCGTAAGACGTTCCGACATACACGGTGCCTCGATTACTCTGGAGATCATAGATGCCGTATGGGATTGCGACCCCATCTGCCATGGAGCGAAAGTCGTGGTCGTTGACGGCATCGCTCTTTTGAGCCCAGACGCGTCCTGGGTTCTTGAAGCGTCCGACCAACTCTTTCTTCTTGGTGTCGACACTCAATATGGGATTGCCACGTCGGCTAAAGCGCTCCCGTAGCTGTGTGATGTTGGCGAACTGGGCGTCGCGAGTTGGAGGAGAGCCATTCGAGACCTTCTTTTTGTTGGTCCGGAGTGAGAAGTTCATCTGTTTAAGCAGCTTCGCGACGGTTTTGCGACTGACGCGAATGCCCAAGGCCGAGAGTTCGGCAGCTATTTTTTTCGTGGTCTTGCGAGTCCATCTCAGACCGCTGACGGGATCGCCAGCGACCTCGTACTTCATAAGTTCTTCGATCGCCGCGATGACTTCTGGCGTTTTTTTTCGACAGCTTTGCGGCCGGCACCCGCTTTTCGAACCCGCGCTACATTCACATCATGCTCAAGTAGCTCGCGACGGCCCCGAGCCACAGTGCTAACGTCGAGCCCGAGGATCTCCGCCATCTGGCGGTCACCGCCATAACCTAACTTGAGAGATTCAAGCCCCGCATACACACGCCTTTCTCTCTCATCGAGCAGGCTAAAGAAAAGGATGATGGCTGCTTTGAGCTCATCGGGTAGGACGTCTTGAGCAGCAATACTCTTGGACACAGAGGGTTGCGCTTCCCAAACACGTCGGCTGGCTATTTGCTGTTCACGAATGCTCCTCTTCGGAGAGAAGTAGACATTGGTAGTTATTCTTGCCCCGACCCTAACCATCAGGATGCGTCGTGCTTCGGGTCGCGCGACGAGGCGTCCATGCGCCCAAAGAAGCGCTTCACCGTCGATGTTCTCTTTGAGCAGTTCCGGATGGAGCATGACGCCGATCCGGCGGCGGGCGCGTCGCCACGGCATGGATGCCGACTTGTACACGATGTGCCGGAGGTCGTTGAGGCGGCCGGGTGCTTCGGGCTTGCCGGCATCGCTCCAGAGGCGCCGCGCCGCGCCGCCTTTCCATTCTTTGGTTGTGAAGCCAAGAACCTCGACCTTTACGCGGCATCGCTCGAGAACCCGCGTAAGGAGGTCGGCGCAGAGCGCCGCGGTCGTGATGGGAACGCCCCGCATAGAGCCGGAATTGTCGCCGAGCAGCGTGACGACGGTATCGGGGAAATCCGAATGTCGCTCGCCTTTGAAGGAGAGCGGGCGGCGCGGGCTCGCGACCACACGCGCGAGACGGCCCGAATCGAGCAGCCCTTCTTCGAGGTCGAAATCCCACCAGCGGCGTTGCCTTGCGAGAAGCTGCCGCCCGAGCCGGTGGGCGAGATGGGCGACCCCGCCCCCGATCTTGCGCAGAAGGTGATCGAGCTTGCGCCTGAGTCGCAGCAGCTCTTCCGGCGTCGTGAGTCTATGGGCGTCGATGACTTGGTCGAAGCGACGCGTATAGATTTCGTAGGCTGCGCTCGTCGTCTCGAGAGAGCGCGCCTCCTTTGGGCTCAGTCGAGGCCGCTGCTCCCAACGTCGCTTCGGCTGGTGGTCGAACGCTTCCAACTCGAACGCATCTGCGTCCTTGAAGAGGTCCGGGCCTTGCTTCTGGGCGGTCTCCTGCGCTCCGAGCTTGGGTGGGATAGCGGTTTTCGGCGCGGGAAGGTGCCCAATGAGCTTCAACGCGTGTTTCGCGAAAAGCTCCTGGTTCTCGACGTGCTCGCTCATTTGCAAAAGCTCGTCGCGGACATTCCCGTCGAACCACGAGCGCCAGAGCTCGACCATTGGGATAGCGGGTGTCGGCGGTAGCGCTCCCGTGAGCCACTCGCGGACCATGAGCCGCACTACGTCTGCGAGCGGCGCATCCTCACGTTTGACGATCGCCTCGAAATCGAGCTCGCGTGCCTGGAGGCTCAGATGGGCATCGAGGTTCCAGCCGACGCCTGCGAACTCGCGTCCGCCCAGCGCTTCCACCCGCGCCTGCTCGGCGGCGTTCAAGAGCTCACGCGCGAGCGCACTTTCTGGAAGATGGCGCTCGTGCTTTTGCGGATCGTGATAGCGCTGTTTCACGGCCGCCGCGTCTGCCGAGCCGCGCGCGTAGGCGACGCTCGTCGGATCGAGCGATTTGGGTTGGGCGAGGACGACGCTTCCGTCGCGCGCGGGCCTTTCCCCGAAAGTGACTTCGAGCTTTGGCTTTCGAGAGACCGCGCGGGTAGCGGCGGCTACGGCACGCCGAAACGAATGCTCGGACATCAGCCTGCTAGGCGATCGGAGAATCGCCGTTCACCGCGGATTCCAGAAGCTCCTCGCCGAACACGCGCTGGTAGTATTCCGCGACGATGGGGCGTTCGGTCTCTTCACACTTGTTGAGAAAGGTCACGCGGAACGAGAAAGCGAGGTCGTCGTCGAAGATCACCGCGTTCTCCGCCAGGTGATGACGGTTCGCGGCGACATGACGGTCGAAAGATCTCCCGCGGCAAAGCCTTCACGCGTCAGACCGGCGAGGGAGACCATTTTTTCGACCACCTTCTTGCCGAGCTCGTTCTCGAATACGGGAACTTTGGCCAGAACGATGTTTTGCTCCGCCTGCGGTGCGATGTAGTTCAACGTCACCACCACGTTCCAGCGATCGAGCTGAGCCTGGTTGAGCTGAAGCATTCCCGGATAGAGCCCTGTCGTGTCGCCGAGCCCGACCGTGTTCGCCGTTGCGAAGAGGCGGAAAGCCGGGTGAGGACGCAGGACTTTGCTCTCGTCGAGAAGCGTCAATTTGCCGCGAAACTCCAGCACGCGCTGGATCACGAACATGACGTCGGGGCGTCCAGCGTCGTACTCGTCGAACACGAGCGCGGTTGGAGACTGAAAGGCCCGAGGAAGCATGCCTTGTTGAAACTCGGTGACTTGGCGTCCGTCCCGCACGACGATTGCGTCGCGGCCCACGAGATCGATGCGGCTGATGTGGCTATCGAGGTTGATGCGTACGCAAGGCCAGTTGAGCCGCGCGGCCACCTGCTCGATATGGGTCGACTTGCCCGTGCCGTGATAGCCCTGGATGAGGACACGGCGGTTATAGGCGAAACCCGCGAGGATGCCGAGCGTCGTGTCGCGATCGAAGAAATAAGCGTCATCGATCTCGGGCACGAGCGGCGCCGGTTGCGAAAAGGCGGGCACGGTGAGGTCCGTGTCCAGGCCGAATACCTGTCGGGCAGAGACATGTATGTCCGGTCGGCTCGGGGCCGCAGCTACGTCAGACATATATCTCAGGCTGAATCAGGATCCTTCGGATAGGGGACTTCGATCATAAGCCCGAACCGGCGTAGATACAAACGAGCAAAAAGACGATTCCCTGAGACATTTATGTTAGTCTCGCTCGCCATGAAACCGAAATCCATCGTAGCGATTTTGTTCCCGCTGCTCGTCGCCGGAAGCGTTTTTGCCGAAGTCGAAGTCGAGTATATCGGCCATGCGTCTTTCGTAGTCGCGTCGCCCGGGGGCGTGCGCGTCGTGCTCGATCCGTTCAACTCGAATCGCTGGCTCGGCTATCGCTACCCCGAGAGCGTCGAGGCCGACGTCGTCCTCGTGACGCACCCTCACTACGATCACGACGCGTCTTACTACTGGGGCGAATCGGTTCCCGTCTTTCGCGAGCCGGGCGAGTACCGGTTCCAAGACGTGACGCTGCTCGGTGTGGAAGGCAAACATGCCGACCCCTACGGCGAAGATTTCGAGCAAAAGAACACGATTTGGCTCATCGAGGTCGGCGGCATTCGCATCGCCCATCTCGGAGATAACGGGCCTCTGACGCCCGCCAATGTCGAAGCGCTCGGGCGCGTGGACGTGCTCATGTTGCCCGCGGATGGTGATGACCACATCCTGAAGCCCGAAGCGATCGCGGCTGCGCGCCGCGATTTGAATGATCCCCTCGTCATCCCGATGCACTACCGGCTCGAGGGTTTTCTCGACTTGCCGCGCTCGCTCGGCCCCGTCGACCCGTGGCTCGAGAACCAGTCAGGCGTTGTGCGTCTCGATTCGAACCGAGCGCTCTTGTCCCGCGAACGGGACGCGTCGCGGAAAATTCTCGTCTTTCGTCCGTCGCCCGGTCTGGAGGTCTGGTCCGAAGGCATCGTGCGCGGGTGGCAGCTTCTCGATGAAGCGCGCAGCATGATGTCGAATCATCCGAACCAGATGTCCGAAGTCGGAGCACTCGTACAAAAAGCTACGGAGTCTGCCGAGTGCATCGTTTTCGAGCTCAACTGGGCGCGCGTTCTCGCGCAGTCGGGCGATGCGAAAGGCGCTACTGCCGTGCTGGAAACCGCGCTTGCGCGTGCGGGGCGTGATGACTGGCAGAACCGTATGGAAGCGCGCAGCCTGCTCGCCGAGCTCTACGCACAGGAGGGTCGCGTGGACGAAGCGGCCGCGCAGCATCACGTCGTCCTCCAGAACAGCTACCGCACCGAGCTTCTGGAGAAAGCCCGCACTTACCTCGCCGAGCGGTAAAGACCGTCCGTATGGGCGCGTCTATTCGGTGTCCGATCCCGAAGGCCACGATTGGTATTTCACAACTTTGCTATGAAAGGCCTCGACAGCACGCTCGCCGAGCCCACACGTCGTCGCGTATTGGAGCTTTTGTACGAACGGCCGCGACGACCCACGGAAATTGCCGCCGCGATCGACATGAGCGCTCCGGCGCTCAGCCGTCACTTGCGCGTCTTGCGGCGGCAAGGCTTGATTGAAGAGGAGCGCGTCGATGAGGACGCGCGCGTGCGCGTCTACCGGCTGCGCGCCGAGCCCTTTCGCGACCTACAATCTTGGCTCGGGCGCATGGAGGCGTTCTGGACGGATCAGCTCGGTGCGTTCAAGAAGCATGCGGAGAAGAAGCGGCACTAATGGTTGATTCCGATAGCGTGACGGTCACGACGGTGCTCGCGGTGGATCGCGCGACGGCTTTCTACGTCTTCACGGAAGAGGTCGACTTCTGGTGGAAGCGGGGGCCGCGCTTTCGCGTCGATCCGTCGCGCCCGAGCACGATGCGTTTCGAGCCGCGCGTCGGGGGGCGCTTTCTCGAAGTTTATGACGAAGCGTCCGACGATTCCTTCGAGCACGGCAAGGTACGCGCGTGGGAGCCGAACGAGCGTGTCGTGTTCGAGATGCGCGCCCGCGACTTGAAGCCCGAGGAGCGCACCGAGGTCGAGATTCGGGTCGAGTCGGTCGAGCAGGGGACACGCGTCACCGTCCACCATCGCGGTTGGGACGCTTTTGCCGACGACCATCCGGTGCGGCATGGTCTGGTGGGGGAGTCTTTCAGCAGCATGATGGGATTGTGGTGGGCGGATCTGTTGACGGCTGTTCGCGCGCGCGCGAATTCCGTTAAGAAGTGCTAGCCTGACATCTCGTTCAGAACGAGATGGCTTCCTATCTAAGAATCGTGGTCCGCGTCTTTCCCGTTTCGTCGCGAACGTGAGCGTTCGGGTATTGCCTTCGGGCGCCTCCTGCAGCGGCACATCGTTGAAAACGAGCTCGCCCCGCACATTCGTGACTTTCTTGAGCAGCGTGAGGGCAACGTCGCTGTCCGAGAAGACGCGAAGCGAACCGCGCAGGCGGCCAACGGCGAAAATGTGCTCGAGGTCGAGGACCGCCTTCGTTCCGATAGGGAGGGTGCGCTCGAACCGGCCGCGTCTCATCCCATCGACGTCGAAGTGATCCAGGTAGACCGTCGCCGGTACCGGGCCCTCGTTCACGATGTCGAGCTCGTATTGGATCTTGCCGTGGCGCAGCATCGTCGGATACGTGCTTACGGGCGCCCAGAAATGGGTCCCTTCGACGGACTGCCACAAGGCGGCCGTTCGCAGCGTTCCGTCGGGGCGCCGGGCGCTCACGATGGAGGACAGGACCGGCGTCGCGCCGCTCTTCGGTTTTACGACCGCGTGGCCGGTGACGCGAGCTTCTCCGTTGTCCGGGACTTCATGAACGAAGACGCCGCGGGCAGCGATCGTGTAGGCGACGTCGCCTCCGCCGATTGCGAGCATTCCCGACATGAACGTGTCGGTCGTGTTGAGCAGCACGAACGTGCTGTCGTAGCCGGCGCCGCTGACGGTCTTAGCGATGATACGCCTCGGCTCGAAGGACGTTGGTGCGGGCACGTGCACGGCGTCGTCGATCTCGAGGAGCGCGGCGATGTGAACGGGCTTGCTCGATGTTAGCCACAGAGCTCCTCGCGCCGCCGAAAAGAGCGCCGGCATCGACGACGCTTTGGGCGCCGGCGCCGAGCTCGAGCGTCTCGACGGCGTCGCCAACTTGAAGCTCGACCCGCGCGGTGCCGGCTCCGGGATTGGCGAGCGTGAGCTTCAAGCCTTCGTCGTAGAAGACCTGTAACTCTCGCGTCGGTGCGCGGGCAGGGAGGCTCGCTTCGGAGAGGAGCAAGCGGCTCTCGCGCTCGCTCGGCTCGTCGATGACGGGCCGCGTCACGAGATGACTCGTGATTCCGAGCGCTGGGACCGCTTCGTCGAGCTCAACGACCGCCTGCGACATCTGCAAACTCCCCGCTCCGCTCGCGGGGCGCGCGTCGAGTGAGTCGTATTGGAGCGTCGAGCGCGGCGGCAGCGTGATGTCAAAGTCCTCGCGTGGATAGGTAAAGACCGTGATGCGGGTGTTGAGCCCTTCCGTTTGGAACAAACGCTGCTGCTCGGCGTCGAAAGCGTTTCCGCGCGGGTCGAACAGGCGGTCCTGGTGGTTTCTCGGATCCCCCGGGCCCATCCGCACGTCGTCGAAGTCGATCTCGCCGACGACGCCGATGGCTTCGGGGTAGCTCTCGAGCACCGAGGGCCGGGCATCGAAGACGAGCACGCGCTCGTTGCCTTTGTCCGTCAAGTGCAGTCGCTCGTTCACCGGGTCGTAGGAGATGCCGTCCGGTTGGCGGATCTTGTTCCGGGCGAGGCCGGGCGCTCTCGACGTGAACTCGGATTGGCCGATCACGATGGAGGCGCTCATGCCGTTCGTGAGCTCTTCGGGCGCACGTCGAAGACGAGCGCGCGGTTCTCCCACGGGGCTTCGACGAAGAGCCGCTCGTGCTCCTCATCATAGGCGAGGTCGCCGGGGAGCTTCCACCGGCTCGCGGAGAAGCCCTCCTCCGTCGAATCGAAGTCGTCCTGCCCGATCACGGCGATGGCGTCCGCCCCGCTTTCCAGGCGGTCGGGGTGGACGTCGAAGACGAGCACGCGATTGTGGCCGCCATCGGTCACGAAGAGCCGTTGGTGCACGCGGTCCATCGCCATCTCCGCGGCGCGGGACTGGGAGGGGTAGATGCCCGCGCCCTCGCGTGAGGCGAAGTAGAAACGGTTCGCGGCCACGGTTGTATCGCGGGTCGTGAAGTCGTCCGAGCACGTAGGAAGCGTCCATTCCGCTCGAGACTTGCCGGGCGTCATGTCGAAGACGAGCACGCGGTCGTTCCACGTATCGGCGACGAAGAGCCGCTTGTGCGAAGTGTCGTACTCGACGGCGAGGGGAAGCTTGATGGAAGACGCGGTGCGGCCTGAGTGGACCACGCTCGTCCAGAGGTCTTTTTGTCCTAGAGCCCACTTCGCGTCGCGATCCTGGATGCGGTTCAGACGGTCGAGCTGGAAGATGAGAATGCGGTGGCCGTAATTGTCGCTCAGGAACAGCCGGTGATCGACGGTGTCGATCGCGACGTCGCGTCCTTGCGTCCAGTAGCGGGGGGAGACGCGGCCGTTGGCCGAGCGGCTCACGAAATCATCTTCATAGTGTGGGTTGATGTGCCCGAGCTGGTCGACGAGCGGCGTGAGGACCGTCTCCATGTGCTCCGGCGAGATGTCCACGATGCTGATGCGGTTGCCCGCCGGATAGCCCTCGGGGATATAGGCGAGCTGGCGCTCCGAATCGATCGTGATGCGCGGCATCGTCATGCGCTCTTGCGAGACCGCGGGGTCGGTCGTCTCGAAATCGGGCTGTCCGATAACGGCGATGGCGTCGGGGTTGATGGCGCCCTCGAGCTTGTCGGGGGAGACGTCGAAGACGAGGACGCGATTGTCGAACTGTTCGCCTACGAAGAGCCGGTGGTGTTTGTAGTCGAGCTCGAGGACTTCGGGGTTGAGCTTGCGTAGGCTTTCGCGCGGCTTGCGGCTTTCGAAGTCGGGCTGCCCGATGACCGCGAAGGCGTCCATTCCGTTCGCGATCCTATCCGGGGAGACGTCGAAGACGAGCACGCGGTAGTTGCGGCTGTCGGGGACGAAGAGGTGGTTCCTGGCTGGATCGAACGTCATTTGACGATCTACGCCGGCGAATCGGTTCTGTCCGATCCCGGTCTCGTTGCTTTCGAAGTCGTTCTGGCCGAGCACGTAGGGCGCGTTCATCCCCGATTCGAGAACTTCGGGACGAATGTCCCACACGAGGACCCGACTGTTGCGGCCGTCGGAGAAGAACAGGCGCTGGTTATCCACGTCCACCATGGCGGAGCCGCGTCCACCGACGATGTTTAGGCCCAAGCCCGGATCCCAGTGGTCGAAGTCCGGCTGGCCGAGCACCGCAATGGCTTCGGGGAAATCGCCGGGGGGCAGCTGGGCGAGCTTGTCGGGGTGCACGTCGAAGACGAGGATGCGTGCGCCCGGCGGACCGAGTGTCGTGCCGTCGGGCACGAAGAGCCACTGGTTGACCGGGTCGAAATCCGCGCCCGTCGGAAAGTTCAAATATTTCTTGCCGAGAGGCGCGAAGGCGAAACCCCTCCCTATGAGCGTCCGGCCAATCGAGTAGTCGGCGCGTCGCCGGAGCGGAAGCCCGTTCTCGTCGAGCTGATAGATGTCGTAGCGGCCATTGCCGTGATGTCCGATGAAGAGGCGGTTATGGACCCGACCCAGGGCCACGCTTCCTGGTCACCAAATGCCGTGGCTCGTGCTACCTCCGTTGGCGACGCCGCCGACGAAGGTGGGGTTGCCCACAGATCCTCCGAACCTAGAACATCGCTGGCGGGCGGGCCTACGAGAAAGGCACCCTCGACGTTTGCCGCCTGGGTACTGGTGCCACAGAACGTTGCGGCCAAGATAAACGAAGCTAGAGTTTCCATTGCGCGGCTCCTTCGTCTCGGAGACTAGACGATAGAGCCGCGTCTTTACAAAAGATGTGACGTCAGGATGTTGTTGGCAGCCTCATCGCGAGCTGGCATCCGCCTGCTCGAGTCGGTGCAAGCTCCAGCCGCCCGTCGTGTAGCTCGGCTGTTCGCTTGGCGGCGAGCAGACCGATGGCGGCGCCGTAGCCGCCGGGTCGTTCCTGCCAATTGAGGTCGAACCAGCGTGACCACGTCGCCGCGGGCATGCGTACCGGGTCTTCCGCAATCAACAGCGTGACGTTCCGAGTTAGCTGGTCGTGGGACAGGTGGACCGTGAGCTTCGCTCCGCGGCTCGTTCTCAGAAGCGAGAGGATGGTCTCGACGGCGCCTGCGAATGCCACTCGGATGAGGCCTTCGTCGGCGCGCATCTCGCAAGAGGCGGGCATGGAGCTTTCGAGCTCGATGCCGAGGAGGCTGCGCTCGTCTTCGGAGTGCTCGAGCACGGATTTCAAGATTTGCGTGGCGTCGAGGGACTGGCGGGCGAGCGGTGGGTCGGCCGCGAGAAGCTGCAGCCCGCGGAGAAGCCGCTCCGACTTCATGGCCTCGGCGCGGATGAGCGCGACGGCGACATGGTCGCGGAGTGGCCGGTCAGGCTGTTCCAAAAGGGAGAGGCTCGAGACGATCGCCTGAAGGCTGGCTCCGAGCAAGGAGTTTGCGGAGGCGCCGAGGGGCAGCTCGGCGACGCGGGCGGGCTGCGGGTGGCTGATCCTGTGGTTTGCCGCTTCGGCCAGACGGCGCGCTTCGACATCGTCCACCTCGTGAACGAGGCAGGGCACTTCCTTCAAACCTGCATCGAGGGCGGCCGTCAGCCGTTTCGAGCCGGCGAGTAGCTCATACCGTCCGTGGCGACGGCGCACCAGAAGCGGTTGGAGGACGCCATAAGCTTGAATCGAATCGACGAGGCCAACGAGGCTTTCCGTGCTTGCGGTCGCGCCCTCAATCTCGCTCGTCGGGACGAGCCGAAGCGGCGGCATGCTTCCCGCCGCGACGAGCTCGTCCACATAGTGTTCGTCGTGTCGCATGCGGTAATCCGCAGGTAGTCCTTCTCGTTGGAATGTGACTTTCTCGGTGGACAAAGTGGTACCCTCGAAGTATTCGTCGATCCCCGTCGTCTTACCGGGATCGGTGGGTTCGGTTTTGGGTTCCCGTCTCTCGATGTCGGACAAACGTCGACCTTCGTTTCGCAAGGAAAAGTGAACTGGGGTAGACGCGAGGTTTTTGAGAGAATGAACTGCGTTTATGTAATGAGTGCGTTCGCCCCGCCGACCCCGGAACCACTTTCCCAACAGATCATAAAAACCGCCTTATTTTACTGATGTCAACGCATTTGTCGAGAAGAAAAGATCGTTTCTTGAAGGTACGGAAGATTTCAAGGGCTTTGGCGCGAATCGCCGACGGAACAGAGACAACGAGCTATGATGAGCGCACGATGTTCGAGGCGGCCGAGCTCGGCAGCAAGACGAGCAAAGAAGAATACAAGAAAATTGAGCCGTCCCTTCGGGTCCGTCTACTCACGGTTCAGTACGAGCTGCGCGACCGCGATTTTCCCTTGGTCCTCGTGCTTGCGGGAAACGACCGTTTGGGTTGCACCGAGGAGGCCAACCTTCTTCATGAATGGATGGACCCTCGCTATATCACGGCGCATTTTTTCGAAGATGCCACACAGGAGGAGAGGGAGCGGCCACCGTTCTGGCGCTACTGGCGCACTCTACCGACCCGTGGACAGATGGCGATCTATTCGAGAGAGTGGACGCTCGGGGCCGTCGTCGACCGGGCCGTTGGGAGAATCGACGAAGGGGGTCTCGACCGACGCATTCGCCACATCCAAAACTTCGAAAAAGCTCTCATCGATGATGGCGCGCTCTTCTTGAAATTCTGGCTCCACCTGCCTAAAAAAGCACTCAAAAAACGGTTGGACCGAGCGGAGAAGGACAGAGGGCGCGCGTGGCGGGTCACGAAAGGAGACCGGAGCCTTTACAAAATATATGACGATGTGCGCCGGGTGTCGCAGCAGGTGGTGCGCCGAACGAGCCGCGGCGCTGCGCTCTGGAACGTCGTTCTTAGCACGGATGCCCGTTATCGGGACGTTACCGTGGCCCAGGCTCTTCTCGAGCAGTTGACCAAGAGGCTCACAAGGCCAAGAAAATCGCGGACGGCGCGACCAGCGAGCGTTGCGCACAATCCGACTACCCTGCTCGACAAAGTCGACTTGACGACGACGCTCTCAAAGGACAGCTACGAGAAAAATCTCGCCAAATATTGGGCGCGTCTTGCAAAGCTCAGCGAGAAGGCTCACAAAAGAGGCATCGTGTCCGTTCTAGCTTTCGAAGGGTGGGCCGCCGCGGGCAAAGGCGGGGTGATCCGTCGGCTGACGCACGCGATGGACGCCGCGCATTATCGGGTCCTTCCCATCGCAGCGCCTACCGACGAGGAGCTCGCGCATCATTACCTTTGGCGCTTCTGGCGCAACGTGCCGCGCAAAGGCCACGTCGCCATCTTCGATCGCAGCTGGTATGGCCGTGTGCTCGTGGAGCGCGTCGAAGGTTTTGCAACTGGGGAGGAGTGGAAGCGAGCCTACGGCGAGATCAACGATTTCGAGGAGCAGCTCACGAACCGGGGCATGCTCGTGCTCAAATTCTGGATCCACATCTCTCAGGAGGAGCAGCTCCGGCGCTTCAAAGCGCGCGAGAATATCCCCTTCAAGAAATACAAGATCACGACCGACGACTACCGCAACCGCGAAAAATGGAACGACTACGAGCTGGCCGCGAACGAGATGTTTGAGCGTACGAGCACCGACTACGCTCCGTGGTGCCTCGTCCCTGGAAACAACAAACGCGTCGCTCGAATAACAGTGCTGAAGGCTGTCTGCCGGGCTTTGAAAAAGATCCTGGTCAGATCGTAACCCCGAAGGGCCCTCTCAAGGCGAAGGCGAAGACCATCGAGAGCACGAAGTAAATAATCATCCAGTGCATCTCGAGGCCGAAGACGCCCACGCTCACCTCAGCCTCAGGATAGGTAACGGTGATGGATTCGATGGGCCCGTCTCGAGGAAGGGCCGGCTCGGCCGGATAGATCAGCTCGTTGATGAAGCCACGCACACGATTCGGCGAGCGGCGGACGACGTTGTCCATGACGCGCACGGTCTTCGTCGCCGACGCGGTCCCGTTTCGAATATCGATCTCGTAATCGCCGGGCGCTTCAGCCGTCAGTCGCCAGGCCATCTCTCCGAGCGTCGGTATCCAGACCGCGGGCTCGCGCAGACTCAAGCCGTCGGGCAGGTCCACGTCGAAAGCGGGCTTCACGCCTTCGCTGTAAGCGCCCTCCTGGAGCTGCACCTTGAGCAGAACGTCCTGTCCGACTTCGAGACCTTCATAGCCGTAGTGGAACTGGAGCTGCGCGAGGATGAGGATGAGCGGTGGGAGGGTCCACACCATCGGAGCCAGGGAATAACGCATGTAGGTCAAGTTGTGCCGGAGGATGTCGCGCTGTGCACGCATGATGGCGCGAAAATCGTCGTTGAACAGGCGAATCTCGAAAAGTCCCGCGTGAATGTGACGCTTCACGTCCTCGAGGGCCTTTTGGTTCGAAGTGTGCTTGAAGACGATGAGAAGCCCGACCGCCGTCAGGAGCGAGACGACGGTGATACCCACCATCGGGGGCAAATCTCGAAACGGATAAAGAAGCGCGTCGAAAAGAGGGCGCAAGAGCGCGTTGATGAATGACATTAGCGGCGGGGCGGCTAGGAAATGTAGCCCAGTCCTTTCAGCCGTTTCTTTATTTCTTCCTCGTCGCCGGCATCTTCCAGCTTGGCGAGCTCTTTTTCGAGCGCGTGGGAAATGAACTCGGCCGGCGAGGAATAGCCCGCGATGTCGGAATATTTCTTTACCCGGGCGAGAAGGTCTTTGTCTAGCTTGATACTCGATCCAAACATGTTTTTGCCTCTTATTCGTCGATGCTCTTTGGATTGATAGGCTCGTCGACCCCGAACTCGGCGAGGATGGCCGCCGCGAGGTCTCTTAGCCTCGGCGCGCTCTTCTTGAGCACGCGGCTCGTCAACAAGATTCCTGGCACTGTCTCGTGATCCATCAAGTGGTCACCGCTCCACTCCTCGGTGTTGTCGGTAAGGACTTGTTTGCTGACCGCACCCAGGGCAGAGGCTCCCGCCCCTCGAGTGCCTTTCGCATAGCCGACGATAATGTCGGGACCGATCTCGATCTCGCCACGATCCTTGTAATACTCGTCGCGCTTATACGCTTTCGTCACCGCGTTCGTCTCGGTCACGGCATCGATCTCCGCGAGCAAGTCGTCGCAAATCCTGTCGATGAGCGCCTGTCGCTGGTCCTCCGTCACGATGCCGTTTTGCTCACGCCCACGCAAGTTGATGTACAGGCCGTTGATCCCGAGCGCATAGGCCTGAGTCTGCGTCCAGTCGACATTGACGAACAGGCCTGGATCGTTCTTCATGTCCGGGTCTTTGACGGTGAGATAGCCTTTCTCCTTCAGCCAGGCATTGAGATGGAACGAGCGGCGCCACGATGCGAAGCCATGATCCGACATGACGATGAGCGTCGTCTCCTCGTCCATGTTCTCGAGTGTTTCGCCAACCATCTCATCGAGGCCGATATAGAGGGACTCGATGAGGTTTTGTACTGGGGATCGACTTCGGGGTCATAGGCGGGATGGTCGGGATCGAGCGTCTTCCACATCACGTGGCTTACCTGGTCGACATTGCCGGTGTAGTAGAAGAGCAGCCCCTCGTGGAACTGCCCGAGCACATAGGTATATTGCTCCCGAATTTCGCGGCCCGCGATCTCGGCTTGGGCGAGAAACTCGTCGACGGTGAGAACGCCTCCGTCGACGACTTTGGTGTCCTCGGGCATGCCCTGCGTGTAGAAACGTCCTGTCGCGGCAGCGAGCTCGGCGGCGTAGTCGTCAGGCGTCGAGATGGGAGCGGCGGGCGCCATCGGGTCGAAGTTGACCGGCGAGGCGTAGAGCTCGAAATCGGGCCGGACGGAGCGCAAGTAGAAGCGCGTCATCCCCGCAAGGCTCTGGGTCGGGATCATGGAGCACTCGACGGGAACCCAGTCGCTGAACTCGCCCTCTTCGAGCATGAGCTCCTGATCGCCCGCGACGATCTTGACCACGGGATCGACCGGATCGAGATAGACGGTGAACTCCGAGGTGAGTTTCTCGCGCTCGACGAGGAATGGGTTATCCGGGCCGTAGAGCTTTGCCTCCACGACATTGTCGAAGATATCGACCTCGTAAACGTTGCCACCCGTGATGTCCTCGCCGGCAAAAGCGAAGAGCTTCGACGTGTAGAACGAAAACTCGCCGGGGCTGCCCGTGATATCCGTCGTTCCCATTCCAGAGAGCTCATAGGAAGCGGTTCCGGAAGGAGGGAAGTTCGCGGGCATGCGCAAGATGGTCGTCCGGAAGCCGTGGTTCTCGAGAACCTCCCAAAACGCGCGGCCTTTCCGCAAGAGCTCGAGGGTGCCGCCCGAGAGCGGGATATGGTACTTCCCAACCGTCAGCGTCCTTCCCGCGTCGCTCGCTTGGCTCGTCGACGAAAAAGGGATCATCGTATCGGCGTCGCGATGCAAGAAGTCGAAGATGCCGTGGCCTCCTGAGTCGAGCCCCGTCATGAAATCTGACCACGCGACCGGGCTTTGCGGCGGCACCGATGTCTCGAGCGGTCCAAAGCTCCCGCTTTTTGCCACTTTCGAAAAATTTGGCATGCGGCCTTCGTCCATGAGCTTCTTGGTGAGGCCGTAATCCATGCCGTCGAAGCCGAGCACGATGACTTTTGGGCCTCGGGCTTGCGCGTCCGGGCCGCTCTGGCAACCCGCGATCGTGGCACTAATAACGACAACGACAAAGAGGGGGAGAAGGCATTTCTTCATCATGCTTTACCGCCTTTACCAAACGCCCCTTCCGAGTAAAGCGGTGCGCCCTCCATGTGTTTGGGCGGCTCGATTCCGAACATCTTGAGGACGCTCGGTGCGATGTCCATCAATGTCGGATCGTCTTTGTCGATCTTGTAATTGCTGAAGAAAACGCCGGGCACGAGCCTGGGGTCGACACAATGATCGCCGCTCCACGCTTTGACGTTGTCTTCGAAGACGGGCCCCGCGACCATTCCGGTGGCGCAGTCCCAAGAGATGCGATAGCCGTCGTTGTAACCGATGACGAGGTCGGGCGCGTTCTCTGAATAAGGCCCTTCATAGATCACTTTGGTGTCGAAGACTTCGCGGATGCCGACGACCCCGCGACCGTCGTCTTTGATCCCGCCGAGCTTTGCGATGATCGCGTTCTTTACGGCTTTCTCTTCCTCGCCGGGCTCGACGATACCCTGAGCTTCACGCCCCTTCATGTTGAGAAACATGCCGGAGAGCCCGAGCGAGTAGGCTTTGGTGCGTGACCAGTCCACGTCCTGGAGCCATTCGCTTTCGCCCGTGGCGCCTTCTTTCAGCGTGAGAAAACCTTCCTTCGAAAGCCATGCGTTCAAGTTGACACCGCGCTGGAACGAGTTGAACCCGTGATCGGAGAGAACGATGAGCGCGTCGTCTTCTCGGAGCCCTTCCATGACTTTACCGACGAGGACGTCGTTGTGCGTGTAGATTTCTTCGATCGCTTTTTTGTGCTTGGCGTTATCGATGTTAGTGCCTTTATTCGCCGGATGGTCTTTTTCGAGGTAGTGCCAGAACATGTGCTGGATGCGATCGGTGGCATCGAAGACACAAACGAGCGAGCCGCGGCACAGGCGGTCGAGTGCGGAAAAGAACATTTCCTGCCGCTCGCGATCGATGTCGTAAGTTTGGGTCAGAAACGTCCCGTCGTCGGTGACACCTTCGTTCAGAGCCCACGTATCCTCTGCGAGGCCGAGCGTGCAGAAGTGACCGACTTTCTTCGAGAGATAGGTCGAGTAGTAGGACGGATGCGAGATCGGCATCGCCGGCTTTTCGGGGTCGATGTTGATCGGCGTGACGTAGAGAGAGAAGTGGTCATCCATCTCCGTCACCATCATGCGGCAGATCCCGGAGACTTTGATCCCGGGCGCTGCTTTGAATGAAAGCGGGATCCAGTCCGAGAACTTCATCGGCTCGAGCTCGACCGTCTCTGCATCGACGCTCAACTTGGTCGTGTTCTTGGCCCGATCGATATCGATGACGAGCGGGACTTCGAGCGGGGGAGAGCCCTCGATGAACATATTCTCCGGACCCTGAAGCGTCGTTTCCATCCGCGTCCCGTTCTTTTCGAGCTGGAAGCGCAAGCCGCCTTCTTTGAACTTCTTTTCCGCGGGCCGCGTCGTGTAGAGAAGAAACGTGCCCTGGGTGCCGAGAAGATCGGGAACGCACATCGCGGAGAGCTGCGCGCCGTAAAACTTGTCCGGCGGAAACGTGATGGGGACGCGCAGCACCGTGCTCCAGATTTGGTGCTCTCCCAGAATGGACCAAAACGGCTTCGATTTCCGGAGGAGCCGCACCTCAGGCTTGTGCAGCGGAATCCTGTAGCGGCCGATCTTGAGCGATTTCTCGACGCTCCCGATATGGGTCGACGAAAGAAGCGGAAGGTAGTTCCGTTTGTCCCGGTCGAGAAAGTCGAAGATGTTATGCCGCGCCGGGTTCGTCCCGGTAGCGAAGGAGGACCAGGCGACGGGCGAGATCGCAGGGTAAGTTGTTCCAATTTTCGCGTAGCAGCCTGCCTCGGCCAGCTTCTTCATGTTCGGAAGAAGCCCCTTCTTCATGAACTTGTCGGTCAGCTTCGGGTCTTGGCCGTCGAAGCCGACAATAATGACGCGCTTCACCCAGGGCTTAGCCTGGGTTTTTCGGCGCAAAAAGCGCCACGTCATCCGGAAAGGCCAGATGAGGAGCGAGAGAAGCGCGATAATGATGGTCGTGAAAACGACGAGAAAGGACGACACGAGCGCGAATCCCGCGCCTGGGCCGATATAGGCTTCCGCCGGCGCGGGGAGGAACAAGAGTGTCGCGACGAGCGCAGCGAGCACCGCCGCCGCAGATTTGCGTCCAAGCATAGCCGATTAGTCTACCGCAAAATTCCAGGCGGATGTTATAGGATCGGTGGCTGTCATGAAGCGACTCTATCGAAGAATCCGCTACGGCGAGCCCGTCATCATCGTCTCGGGCCTTCCTCGCTCGGGAACGTCCATGGCCATGCAAATGCTCGCTGCGGCGGGCGTTTCGGTCGTCACCGACGGCGTCCGCGAGGCCGGTGAGGACAACCCGAAGGGCTATTACGAAGACGAGCGGGTGAAAGACCTTCACAAAGAAACGCAGGACGGGGCGTGGGTGCGAGGGGCCCGCGGTAAAGCGATCAAGATCATCTCGTTCTTGTTGAAAGACTTGCCGGAGACCAACAACTACAAAGTGATCTTCATGCGGCGAGATCTTTCTGAAGTCCTTGCCTCACAGCAGAAGATGCTCGACCGGCGCGGCCAAGACAACGACACCGATGACGAGCGGATGCTCGAGCTCTGGAAAGACCACCTGTGGAAGGTGAACTACTTGATGACGCACGCGGATCCGTTCGAGCTCCTGAACGTGCCCTACCGGGACGTTGTCGCGAAACCCATCGAGCAGGCCCGCCGCATCAAGGAGTTCCTCGGCCTTTCTGTCGACCCCGAGCAAATGGCAGGGGCGGTGGACGAGAAGCTTTACAGAAACCGCTCCAAACCCTGAGGGCCCCCAATGACACCTTTGTTCAGTCTTCTGCTAGCTACGTGTGGTCAACTCCGGTAAGCGCGGGCGTGGCGCTCGATGGCGGCTTTGACGTCTTTTTCTAGGCTTGGCGGATGCGCGACGAGCCCGCTCAGCAGCGGATTGGGTCGGTTGAACCGGCGTGGGGTGCCGTTCGGCTCGTAGACGTGCCCGCCCGCGGCGAGGACGAGCGCGACTCCCGCGGCCACGTCCCACTCGTTCTTAGGGACGAGCGTCCAGGTTGCGCCCGCGCGTCCCGCCGCCACGAGCGCGAGCTTGTAAGCTACGGAGCCCATCGGTCTCACTTCGAAATCGGCATCCTCGAGGATGTCCCACTCGCCGCGCTTCGATTCGCTGCGGCTTCCGAGCACGACCCCGCCGGTGAGCGCCTCGCGGGTGCTCATCGCCGCGGGCTCGCCGTTTCTCGTCACACCGATGTCGCGACCCCCGACGATTTTCTCGCCGGATTGCGGGTTCAAGATGCCGCCCGCGATGGGCACACCGTCCTCGACATAGCCGATGGACACGCACCATTCGGGGATGCCGAGGACAAACTCCTTCGTGCCGTCGAGCGGGTCGACGACCCAGACGCGCTCGGCGTCCAAGCGGACCAGATCGTCAGTCGTTTCCTCCGAGAGCCAGCCTTCGTCCTCGCGCGGCAGAAGCTCGTGAAGCACATCGTTGACGGCGTTGTCGGCCGCGGTAACCGGATCGCCGCCAGCTTTTTTTTTAGCTTCGACTTCGCCCGGTGTGAAGGCCGACAGAACTTTTTCCGCGGCCAGCAGAGCTTCGTGGATGCGCTCGATGGGGGTTGCGCTCAATGCCTAGGCCCCGATGAACCCGAGGCTCTCGAGATGCAAGATGATCTCTTGCGCCGCCTCCTCGGGGCTGATATCGGTCGTGTCGATCGTGAGCGCGGCGTTGTCGGGGACTTCATAGGGATCCGAGATGCCTGTGAACTCCTTGATGATGCCCTGACGCGCCTTCGCGTACATGCCTTTACGATCGCGCTTCTCACAAACTTCGAGGGGCGTTGACATGTGGACGAGAATGTAACCGCCATGCGACGCGATCCCCGCTTCGACGTCCCTACGCACCGAATCGTAAGGTGCGATGGGAGCGCAAATCGCGATGCCTCTGTTCTTCGTGATCTCCGAAGCGACGTAGCCGATACGGCGGATGTTGATATCGCGATGCTCTTTGGAGAAGCCGAGCTCCGAGGACAGGTTTTTGCGTACGAGATCGCCGTCGAGAAGCGTGACGGGTCGTCCGCCCATCTCGAGAAGCTTCACGAGCAGCACGTTCGCGACGGTGGATTTCCCCGAGCCCGAGAGGCCCGTGAAGAAAACGGTGAAACCTTGCTGCTTTCGGGGAGGATGCGTGCGTCTGAGCTCCGTGGCCACTTCCGGAAACGTGAACCATGCCGGCAAGTCCTTCCCCGTCGCGAGACGCTCTCGGAGCTCCGTTCCGGAGATGCTAGAAACGCGCGCGCCTTCGGGCACCTCGTCCTGCGGCATGTAGGTGTCTTTGTCCTCGAGATAGACCATCATCTTGAACGGGACCATCGCGACGCCGAGCTCTTCTTCGTGCTTTTGCAAGAGCTCCTGCGCGTCGTAGGGGCCGTAAAAGGGTTTGCCGCTCGAATCGCTTCCGGGTCCAGCGTGGTCCCGGCCGACGATGAGGTGCGTGCATCCGTAATTCTTCCGGATGATCGCGTGCCAGACCGCTTCACGCGGGCCGCCCATGCGCATCGCGAGAGGCAGAAGCGATAGGCGCGCGGTGTTTGCCGGATACTGCCCCGCAATTGCCTGGTAGCAGCGCACGCGCGTGTAGTGGTCGAGATCGCCGGGCTTGGTCATCCCCACGACGGGGTGGATTAGCAAGTTGGCCTCGACCTCTTTCGCTGCTCTGAGCGTGAGCTCGTGATGGGCGCGGTGCATGGGATTTCGCGTCTGGAAGGCGACGATCTTCCTCCAACCGAGCCGCGTGAACTCTTCGCGCAGCCGCTTGGGTGCGAAGCGAAGCGCGCGAAAGTCGTAGTGGCTCGGAGCCTGTAGGCCTTCGAGGCGCCCGCCAACATAGCAGGGGTTGGCTTGGTCGAGCGTGTAAGCGACCGCCGGATGCTCGCGATTCGTCGTTCCGAATACCGACTCGACTTCTTTGTCGCGGTCCGGCTTCCACACGTCTTCGACGTGAAGCACGGCCAGCATCACACCTTCGGGATCGCGAAGCGCGAGCTTTCTTCCCGAGGAGAGCTCTTTCGCGAGAGTTTCGGGTAGGTCCAAAGTGATGGGTATCGGCCACAGGATGCCGCTCGCGAGCCGCATGTCGGCGCATACGCTGTCGTAGTCGGCGCGGCCGAGAAAACCGGTCAGCGGCGAGAAGCCGCCATTGAGAAGAAGCTCGAGGTCGCAAAGCTGACGGGGCGTGAGGTCCCAGGACGACCAATCCCGAGATTCCGTTTTGATTTCCTCCTGTCGCTCAGGTGTGGCGATAAGGTCGACGAGACTCCCGCCATGGGGCTCGATTAGATGTGTGGTCATTCCTTCTCCTTGAAGTTTCGGGCTCACGCCTCGAAATCGACGTCCGCGGCGAGCTCCGCGAAACGTTCCAAACAAAGGGTCACTCTTCTCTTGCTATCGGGGGAAAACTCGAGAAAAGAGAGTCCGACGCCCTTTTTTGGCTCGGCCCCTTCCGAGCGCTGCCAGGCCACCGTGACCTTGGCTCTGCATTGCCCGAGCTCCCAGGGGAGCTCGAAGCGCACTCGGCCCGCGGTGCCCTCATCGGGCAACTCGTCCGTATGGAAGAAGGTACCGCCCTGGCTCAGATTAGTCAAATAGCCGGAAATGGTCCGGTGGGGAAGGAATAGCTCGGCCGGGATGGTGAAGGGCCCATAACGCGGCTCAACGCGCGCCTTTTTACCTGTTTTCTTGGGCTTTTTGTCATATTGGGCCGTCGTGACCACGACTTGCTGGTTGTGCGGATCCATCGCTTTTTCGAGCACGAGCAGAAGGTCGCCGGTATCGAGGGCACCCGCTTCGTAGAACGATTTGATGTCCAGGCCTTCAAGCTCGTCCACGGGCTCTTCGCGTTTGACGAAACGGTACTCGCCCTCGGGAATCTCGAAGAGCTCTTTCAGGGCTGTGAGCACTTGGATGCGACGAAACGAGAGGCGGCCATCGGGATCGGCTTCCTTGGCGGCCTTTACGAGCCGGGGCAGCGCTCCGGGGGAGTAGGCACAAACCACGTTGCCATTCTGGAAAATCACGAGGCCTTTGCTCGTAGGCCCTTTGATCGAGAGCAGCCCACTTTGTTGGGAATAGGCCACGATTTGGACGATGTCCAAGAGCGGGGAGAGTTCGAGACGTCCGCTATAGGGCATTCAGAATTTGTCGAGCATCCGGAGCCGAACCGATACGGGGTATCGACCTATGTTACCGGATCTCGCGCGTGAACGCCTGCGGTTAGGCAGACTAGGCGGAGACGTATTGTTCGAGAACGTGCAAGAGCTCGTCGGCCGGGAGCGGACGACTGAACAGGTAGCCTTGCACTTCGTCGCAGCGATGGTTCCCGAGAAAGGACATTTGGGCTTCGGTCTCGACGCCCTCGGCCACGACGTTCAGATGCAGCCGGTGGGCCATGACGAGAAGAGCTTGTGTAATCGCTGCGTCTTTCGTGTCGCTCGCGATCCCCTGCGTGAAGGACTTGTCGATCTTGAGCGTGTCGAGCGGGAAGTGTTTGAGATAGTGGAATGTCGTGTGGCCGGTTCCGAAATCGTCCACAGCGAGACGCACGCCCATCCTCTGGACCTCGCGAAGCACATCGAGCGTCTTCTGATCGTGCTGCATGACGCCTCGCTCGGTGAGCTCTAGCTCGAGCTCACCAGGGCGCATCTGCGTTTCTTCGAGTATGTCCGCGAGGCTCTCGAGGAAACCAGGCGCGCGAAATTCGCGCGGCGAGATATTGACAGAGACCCGCAGGGCGCCAACCCCCTGTTCGCGCCAGCTGCGTAGCTGGTGGCAGGCGGTTCGGAGGACCCAGCGACCCATGGAAATGATGAGACCGGTCTCTTCGGCCAAAGGGATGAACGCGTCCGCGCTCAAGCGGCCCTTGGTGGGGTGGTTCCAACGCAAGAGCGCTTCGACGCCCACGAAAGCCCGTGTCTTTGCATTGACCAAAGGCTGGTAGAAGAGCTCGAGCTCGTCTTGCGTCAACGCGCGCCGCAGATGGTTTTCCGTCTCGAAGCGCTCCACCACGGCCGCGTGCATCGGTTCGTCGAAAAACTGAAACGCATTACGGCCGGAATCCTTCGAGCTGTACATCGCGATCTTGGCTTGGCGCAGCAAGTCTTCCGCGGTGGCGTCGACGTTCCGGCTCATCGAGATGCCGATGCTCGCCGTGATATGGACGTCCTTGCCTTCAACGCGGAACGGAAGGCGGAGTGTTTCGAGCAGTCGTCGGGCAGCGGACGCTGCGTGGTGCGCCTCGCTCACATCGTTCAGAAGAAACAGAAACTCGTCCCCGCCACGGCGGGCGATCTTGCAGTCGCTTTCGCGAGCGACGACGTCCGCTTTTCGCAGGCAATGGACGAGCCGCTCGGCGACGTCTCTCAGAAGTGTGTCTCCCGCACTGTAACCGAGACTCTCGTTGACCTCTTTGAAGCGATCGATATCGAGAAGGAGCACCGCGACGGAGCGCGATTGGCGCTGGCTTTGCTGGAGTGTGCGGCGCACCATATCGAGGAAAACGTGCCGGTTCGGGAGCCCTGTCACGCTGTCGTGATTCGCGAGACTTTGGCTCTGGCGACAAAGCTCGCGGAAAGCGCGTGCGGCCGCCGCGAGGAACCCGAGGCGTTGGCGAAGCATCGTAGGGCTGGCATTGGCGGGCCAAACGTCGGTGGCCCCAGACTCGAAGGCGAGCTCGTCGAGCTCGACCTCGGTCACTACAACGAGGGGCATGGGCTCGCGGCGTGCGGCTCGCAAGAAGTCCAAGTCCGCTTCTCGCGAGTCCTTGTGCAGACCCGCGATGACGATATCGGGCGCATTCTCGTCTAGGCTTCGGAGAGCTTCCTCGGTTCCGCCGACATGGAGCACGTTGAAGCCAGCCTCTTCGAGCGCGAGCGCGTTGTTGTCAGGGTCCATGTCGTGAACGACGAGTGCTATGGGCTTTTCCGCGAGAAGTGTAACCGCCGAACCACGTGATGTTTTGGCTTGAATCATTTGCCACCTGCTTTGACTTGTGAGAAAGATCGCACCAGAGTGGGGCGGCGGTGGCGCGAGTCGCGAAGCGTTATGACGCCTTCGGCGACGAGCTCGTCGAGCTCGTCATGGATGCGCTCGAGCAATCTCGGCGTCTCGAGCGCTTTAGCTGCAAGCAGGCCGGCCCAGCCGTTCTTGCCGCTTTGTTTGGTGACGTAGAGCGCTCGGTCGGCGATGCCGACGATTTGCTCCCACGAGAACTTCTTGGGCTCTGCCCGGTCGAACGGATAGAACGCGAAACCGATGGAGCAGCTCAAATGGACGTTTTGGTCGAGTCCGATGTCGAACGACGTTTTGTTTATGGCGCCTCTGATGCGCTCCGCGAGATTTTCGGCGCTGACCGGGTCGGCATTCTTGCCGACGAGGAGGAACTCGTCGCCGCCCCAGCGAACGATGATGTCCGACTGGCGGCACACCTCGAGGAACATCTTGCGCACTTGAATCAAAACGCGATCGCCGGCGGCGTGACCATAGGTGTCGTTCAGCGCTTTGAAGCCGTCGAGATCGAACATCAAGAACAGCAGGCTCTTTCCTTTGGCGCGATCTTCATCCCCATCCTTTTCGAACTTCAGGTGACGGTCGATCTCCGCGACGTCGGTGGGGATCTGCTGCAAAAGATAGCGGCGATTCCAGGAGCCTGTGAGAGAGTCTGTCAAGCTCGCTTCCTCGAGCTTCTCGTTGAACGCTTCGAGCTCCCGGTTGCGGTCGGCGAGCTCCTCGGTTCGGGCGGCTACTTGGAGCTCGAGCTTGCGGTTATATTCCGCCTCGCGCTCGAGCTTCCGTGCCTGGACGCGCGTATAGCCATAGACGACGGCGATAACGCTGGCGCCATAGATCATGTAAGCCCACCACGTTCTCCAGGGTGGCGGAATGACGTTGACCTGGATCGCGAGGCCTGCATCGTTCCACACCCCGTCGCTATTGGCGGCCTTGACCCTGAACGTATATTCACGCGGCCCGAGATTCGTATAGGTGGCTCGGCGGAGGTCCCCGGCCTCGATCCAGTCTTCGTCGAAGCCCTCGAGCTGATACATGTAACGGTTTTTCTCAGGCTCCGTATAGTCGAGCGCGGCAAATTCGAAGGCGACGACGTAGTCCTTGTGGGTGAGCTCGATCTCCCGCACATCTGTGATTGGCTGGCCGAGATCTACGGATTCGTTGAACTTCAGAAAAGCTCTCAAAGCCACTGGCGGCGCCTGTCGGTGGTCTCTTATCTCCTCCGGCCGGAACCTGTTGAAGCCGTCGGGTCCTCCGAAGAACATCTCTCCATCCGCGGTTCGATAGGCGGCGCCATGCTGAAACTCGTCGCCCTGAAGACCGTCATCCTCGCTATAGTTCTTGAAAGTCTCGTGCTCGGGATCGAATTTCGAGATTCCCCGATTCGTGCTGATCCAAAGAAGTCCCGCCTCGTCTTCGAGGATCCCGTTGATGACGCTGCTGGGAAGCCCGTCCTTTGTCGTGTAGCGTCGAAACTCGCCCCGGTGCGTACACCTCGCTACGGCGTCCCAACGATTCAGCCCTCCGTCTCGGGTGCCGATCCAGAGCCGCGATTTGCCATCCCGATAAAGGACGCGAACATTGTCGCTCGCTAGGCTCGTCGCGACTTTCGAGTCGTGCCGGAAATGCGAGAAGCTGGCATCGGTCGGGTCGAATCGATTGAGACCACCTCCGTCGGTCGCGATCCAAAGGACACCGCCTTCACCGTCGACGATGTCGCTGACGCGATTGTCGGAGAGGTTGGTGTTTTCCGTCGTGTAACGGATGAACGTGCCCGTTTTTCTTTGAAACTTGTTCAAGCCGCCGCGACGCGTGCCGATCCAGAGATCACCGCGACGGTCCTCGAAGATGCGCGTGACTCCATTCCACGAAAGCGTGGTCTCATCAGCGGGATCGTGGCGGTAATGCTCGAAGCTATCGGTCTCGGGGTCGTATCTCTCGAGGCCGTCTTGGAACGTACCGATCCAAAGCGAGCTGTCGCTGTCCACGAGCAATGACGTCATGCGGTCGCCCATGGGTCCAAACGGATCTTCCGTGGCGGCGCGATGATGCGTGAAGAGCTCCGTTCGGCGATCCAAGCGGCTCAGTCCCCCGTCGTAAGTGGCAATCCAGATACCGTCATCCCGGTCCTCGGCGAACGAGAAGACGATGTTTCCACTAGGCTCATTCGCGCCGCCTGCGTCGTGCCTGTAGAGCGCGAAGCTTCCCGCTGCCAGATTCCAGGTATCGAGGCCGTGAGCGGTTCCGACCCAGAGCACCGAGCCGCGGTCTTCCATGAGCGCGGTGACACGGTTATCGCTGAGACTTACCGGGTCGGCCGCATCGTGAAGGTAGCGTCGGCAGCGGCTTTCTCGGCGCTGCCATGCGCAAAGACCACCATCGGTCGCGATCCAGAGCGTTCCCCGCGAATCTTGTCGCATGGTCACGACGGAGTCGTCTGCTAGGCTTTCGGGCAGGTCCGGATCGTGTCGAAAGCGCACGAACGTGCCGCTCGCGCGATCGAATCGGTTGAGCCCGGATTCGTGGGTGCCGACAAAGACCACACCTTCGTCATCTTCGTACAAGCTTTGCATGCGATCGCTGCTCAAGCTCGTGGTGTCTTCCGGGTCGTGTCGGTAGTGAGTAAATCGTCGGCCTTCGGAATCGGTGCGCTCGAGCCCGCCGCCGTCGGTGCCGATCCATAGAGTGCCGTCGCGACCTTCGTAGATCGCGCGGATACGGTCACTGCTGAGACTCTTCGGATTTGCCGGGTTGTGGATGATGCGCTCGAAGGTTCCGTCCGCCTTCAGACGATTGAGTCCGCCGCCGTTCGTTCCCACCCAGAGTGTTTTCGAGCTGTCCTCGAAAAGGACGCGCACGCTGTTGTGACTCAGGCTTTCCGGGTTGCTCGGATCGTGCGTGAAATGCGAGAAGCTCTCCGTCCGAGGGTCGAATCGATCGAGACCGGCATCCGTGCCGATCCAAAGCGTGTGCTCGCGATCTTCGTGGATGGCGCGCACGGTGCTGTTGGAAAGCGATGTCGGGTCGTAGGCGTCGGGAACGAAGCTCGACATATCGTAGCCGTCATAGCGATGCAGACCGTCTCTGGTGCCAAACCACATGAGGCCGTGATGATCTTGAACGATGGCGTGGATGGCTCCTTCCGTCGTTTCCGGTAGAGAGACGTGGCGAAAGCGGATGTTGTGTGGCCCCGCCGCGAGAAGATTGGCAGGAAGCAGTGCGAGAACGAATAGCGATACGAAGAAGGCACGCTCGGCCGTGAATGCCACGACGCTGGTCCCCCCTGTGTGACGCGTCGCTCCCTCGCGCGCCTTCTTCGTCGCCATCGGCTTGGACGCGCCCGCGGAAACCGCGGACGCGTCCGCCCCCTCGCTGCCAACCCTTACACTCGTCATAATTGCAATTCTTCAAAGAGAAGGAACACTCTTGGGTATAGCAAGCCACGTGCCACAGATCACACCTGGCGAGGCTACGGAGAAAAAGCTATAAGTTCAATCTTTGGGTCAGTTGCCTTGCGCGCCTTGCAAAAATGGTGTGACGGGCGCCGGAAAACTGGCGGATATTTTGTGAAAAGCCGGCGCACCCATCCGTGGGCCGCTGCAAAAGTGGCGGATGATCCTAGACGGAGGCGTAGGGTTTCAGGTCGAGCGTGTTGTCGGGTCGCTCTTCCATCCAGCGGCGATAAGTGCGCACAGTCACTCCCATCAAGGCTGCTCCGACTGCGGGATCGTCGACGCGCGCGCTGACTTCGGACAACAGCAAGTCGCGCGCTGTCTGCAGCACATCCGTGTGCGCGATGTCCGGCGTGCGTAGCAGCGCGGTGATATGAGGCGCTACATCCTGCCAGGGGGGGCTTTCTCATCAAGAGCTGGGCCCTTGCTTTCGATATCGCTTTGCGCAAGCGGCGACGAAAAGTCGTCTCGGGAACGCCCAGAAGGGCACGGGCGCGGCCCGAGACTTCGCCGGTGGCGCCGTAGGCCGAGAGGACGATGTCTTCCATGAGCCAAGTGCCCAGCGGCACGGGCTGACCTGATGGATCGTCGAGTGCCGCTTGGATCTGGCGCGTTAGCGCAGAAGCGAGTACGGCCCAGGATTCGACTGGCGTGAGGCCCGAGAGGTCTTCGTCACCACGCGCGGTCACTTCCGAGACCGCGAGTCCATGCAAAGACTGCGGCTGTGGCCGAAACGAACCACGGTCCCACTCCTGGGTCTGTTCTGGCAGCACGGTGTCCAGATCGAGCTGGCGGATGCCGATCTCGGTACCTTCGGCGAGAATCACCGCCTGCATGATGCGATTTTGGAGCTCACGGACATTTCCGGGCCAATGGTGTTCTTGCATCAACACCCTTGCTGCCGGCGTGAGGCCCAAGGCGCTCTTCTGATACTGAAGTGCAAAATGCTCCAGAAAGTGCTCTGCAAGAAAGAGGATGTCGTCCGGGCGCTCGCGCAGCGGAGGGACGGTAATCCGCACGACGTTCAAGCGATAGTAGAGGTCTTCTCGAAATCGTCCGGCAGCGGCCTCGACCGAGAGCTCGCGATTCGTGACCGCGACGAGTCGTGTGTCGACGCGCAGCACCCGAGTGCCTCCCACGGGTGTGATCTGATGCTCTTGGACGAAGCGAAGCAGCTTGCTTTGAACTTCGAGGGGAAGCTCGCCGATCTCATCGAGGACAACCGTGCCGCCTTCGGCTTCCAGGAGGCGCCCGATCCGGCGCTCTTGCGCTCCCGTATAAGCACCTCGCTCGTGTCCGAACAGCTCGCTCTCGATCAAGGTCGTCGGGATGGCGCCGCAGTCGACGACGACGAGTGGCTTTTTGTTGAAGGGACTCAGTTCGTGCACGGTCCGCGCGACGATCTCTTTGCCGGTGCCGCTTTCTCCGATGACGAGAACGGTCGCCTTGGTCGGCGCCACACGTCGCACGGTATCGATGATGGATTCCATTTGTGGAGATTTGTAGACGAGCTCGGTTTTTTGCAACGTCGTTCGAAGATCATCCACCTCGGCTCGCAGCCGCGACTGCTCCTTTTCGCTCTGCTGTTGCTGTAGCTCTCCCAGTCGAGCGCGGTCGAGCGCCACGGCCAACTGGGTCGCGAGCGCTCGAAGGAAGCCGAGATCCGAATGGCCCTCGAGGGTGAGCGTTTCGACGCGTCCGTCGACGTAAAGGCAGCCGATACACGTGTCGTTCAGAAGAAGCGGAACGGCAAAGGACAGGACTTTCGTGCCTTTCTTGCCCGGCGGGCCATCGGAGAATGCAAAGACCGGGCGCCACCCGCGCCGAGCGTCCTCGATCAGTTTTTTCTCGCTCTCTCGCAATCCGAAACGCGCACTCATGGAAGCGCTCTCCGCTCCGTCCGGCGTCCGCGTCAGGCTCTCCAGCACCTCGAACGATTCGTCTTTCCATTCGAGGATGCTGATGCGATCCGCCTTCAAGGTATTGAAAAGCCGTTCGACGACTCGATTCGCGAGCTCTCGAACACTGCCGCTGCCCGCGACCGCGGTCATGGTTTCCGAGAGAAGCGTCATGTTCCGGTAGTCTTTGGCCATGTTGCCGGTATAGACACCGGTCATCCGGTCGTGACTCCCGAGATCTTTCGCTTCCAGCTCGGGGTCCCAGGCCACGACGTGATCGCCGCCGAAGCGCTTGGCGGCGTTCAACGCTTTGTCGGCCCGTCGGATGAGCTCGAGCGAGCCTTCGACGTCCTCGTTCTCGGGATCGAATACCGCGACGCCGACACTGATCCCGAGTCGAACCGCTCCGTCCAGATATTTTGTCTCGGACAGGCGCGACCAGATCTTCTCCGCAACGATGCGCGCGGAAGAAGCAGGGGTATCCGGCAGAAACGATGCTTTCCAAGGAGGACAGCTCGACTACCGTCGGCTCGCCGTCGTAGATTAGAACGGGCGTGCGCTCGCCCTCGGGTGGAAGGTACAGGCAGACCGAGGCCGCGCCGCTCACACGGCGGATCAACGTCGCATAAGCTCGAAGAAGTCCCGTCGATCGGTTCACAACCTAAAGAGTGATTGCAAATTGTGTGCCCGCCATTTGCGCCAATAACTGCAATAGCGACCGCCTCCGCCGCCGATAAAGCGAAGTGGATTGGCTACACGAGCAGGATGGAGTGTGGGGGGAACCCCCCGCCGAAGCCCGAAGGGCGAAGGCGGGACGCTAGGAAATTTGCTCGGAGTGAGCGATGTTTTTGTGGTGGGCCCAAAGGCCGTGGGCGAGTACGACCGCGCCCACGAGGGTGACGCTTGCGGCGGCGACCGACCCATAGCGAATCCACGGTTTCTGCCACAGACGGGGCAACGCAACAACGCTCGCTGGAGCGATCCTCACGGGGCTAGTTACGACGGGCGGCGGGTTTAGGACGGGCTGTTCTGTTGGGGGCATGCGCGCCGCGAGCCGGTCTCCGAGATAAGGGGGGGTGAAGTTGAACGCGTATTCCGGGACTTCGTGATGGATGCGATGATGCTCGATCTGGTGAAGACGGAGCGCTCCGAGCCACGGAAGACGTGCAATCGCGCTATCGACGACGTTGTCCTCGATATGCGTTAGCCAGTGCGAGATCTCGAACGCCAGGTAGTGAAGGACCGTTCCCAGAAGAAAGGCGAGACAAGCCGCAGGGGCCAAGATCCAAACGAGCACTGCGTAGTGAAGAAGGAACAGGAGCGGAAACGCCCAGTAGCGCCCGGGGATGTGCTCGAGCAGCGCCGCGTCTTTTGTCTGAAAGCTCTTGCCGTGGAACATGCGATGGTGTTGGATGTGACCGAGCCGAATGAGCTCGAGCATCTTGATGCGGCGGTGCATCGGAACCCGATGGCACCAATATTCCACGAACTGAGTGTACAAGGCTCCTAGAAGGACCCATCCCATGAGCTCGATTGACAGGGTGGTCGAGGCGTCCAGATGGAGCAAGGTGACGGCGAGGAGCGAACCGATCGCTGCAAGGGCGACCTTAACGATGGGCCACTGATGTTGCAGTTGCATGGCCGCCCCCCCCGTTCGATATTTGCAGTAATATCCTATACTTCCATCTTCCACAATTTCGGCGAAAAAAGCAAGACGGGGGCGGCTCGAGCTATCGTTGCTCGCGACCAACGAGCTTGAGAAAACCTTTTTCCTTCAAACCGCGCACACTCTTCATGAACTCCGGGGGAGTCATCTTCATCGCGCTGCGGATCGTCCCGAGATTGCGCTGGCCGTCCACCTGCGACAAAAGCTCCCACTCATGGAGGGTCAAAGCAAAGGGCTCATCGATGAGGATGTTGTTCCCTCGTTGCGGGACCAGATCAAAGGGGCCGTCATGGGGGTCGGAGTCCTTGTCCAATCGGAGCACGCCGACAGTGATGAGGCTGTAGACGACGCGCCCGGCCTCGAAGATATCGGTCTTCAGCTCGTCGACGATTTGACGTATAGAACGGCACCCGTCCACGAGGTGGATGACGGCCCAGTCGGACTTCGTCAACCGAATCGACTTGGCTGACATAGGCAACCATTTTGGAATGAGGTCGAAGTTCTTGACCTTGGACACGATCATGTTCCACGCGTCCAACCGGCGACTCGCCTCCACGAGAAGGCGTCTCGTCGATGTCGTGATGGTCCGTTTCTTTGCGGGAGCCCCCTGCTTGAATTCGAAGCGTCCTTTTCTCCAGAGCGCGAGCTCGTAGAACGCCTCTTTGCCGACGCGCTGGCCGTGAATCGCGTGGATCACGCCGCCCTCGTGAACGGCCACCTTCCCCTGGTGTTTCCCGTTTTGGACCTCGACGACGCCGCTCCTGCCGTGCGCCAGGACCAGCTTCATGGCGTCCGGGAAAGGGGTGCGTTCAAGAGATATCGATACCGCTGAATCCGCGCTCGCGGTCGGAGCCGCGGCAGCGTTTTGGGCCGTTCCAGCTTTTGTTCTTGGCTTCGCTTTGGGTTTCGGTTTGCGTTTGGCCGCGGCCTTAGCAGGCGTCGCGGCAGGCGCGGCAGGAGCCGCCGCACGAGCCACGGGTGGCGGCGCGGCGCCCGCTGCGGCCTGCTGCGCGCCAAGGGCGGCTAGACTCGAATATTTCTTGGTGCGTTTCAGCACCGCCTGAATGCGGGTCCGTAGCTCGTCCGGCTCCACGGTTTTCAGTACATAGTCGTCCGCGCCGTGTCGGAACCCACGGATCCGGTGCGACATCTTTTCTAGACCGGTAAAGATAATGACCGGAATCCACTCGGTCTTGGGGTTTGTCTTCAGCCGTTCGCATGCCTCGAACCCGTCCATCTCGGGCATCTCGAGATCCAACAAGACAAGACTGGGTGGATCAGACTCGACTCTTTCGAGCGCCATTCTACCGTTCTTGGCGGCATCCACGATGAACCCCCAGCTCGAAAGGAAGTGGGTGATCATCGCCCGGTTGTCGGGGTCGTCATCGACGACCAGAATGCGGTCTTTTCCCATGTTTTTTGACTGTGCGGGAGCGGTTTGCCTTTAATTGTAGCAACTCGGCGTATAAAAGGGGACAGACGTACCGCAAAGGCCTGACGAGAGGCGCCTTATAGGTTCCTTTGGGCCGTTCGCGATACGATGCGCCAAACCGAGGTTTTCTAGATGGCCTTCATCGTTCTCGTTTTGTCCATTGCTTTCATCGTTTTGGCCATCGTTGTGCTCGGTCTCCATCGTTTCGGCGATGCTCTTTTCACTGGTCTAAGAACGACAGTTGTCATATGCCTTCATGCTAGATACTATCCTTCGCGGCGAGGGGTTTTGTTAGGAGTCATGTCATGAAGAAAATCGCGATGGCTATGGCTGTCTTGGGGTTGGTTCCGGCCGCGATGGCCGAGTATCCCTCCAATTTGTTCTCAGGCCTCGAGTACCGGATGGTGGGTCCATCCCGCGGCGGACGTGTCACGGCCGTCGCTGGGCATCGTGCGCATCCGTCCACCTTCTACATGGGGACGGTCGGCGGCGGCGTCTGGAAGACCGAGGATAACGGGATCCATTGGCATCCCATCTCCGATGGTTACTTCGCCACGGGCTCGATCGGCGCGATCCGGGTTGCCGACTCGAACCCTGACATTATTTACGTGAGCACCGGCTCGGACGGATTGCGAAGCAACGTCATCATCGGCAAAGGCGTTTATAAATCCACCGATGCCGGCGAGACGTGGATGCATGTGGGGCTCGAGAAGACGGGCAATAGCGGCGCCGTGCTCATCCACCCCGAGGATTACAACCTCGTCTATGTCGCGGCCATCGGCAACCCCTTCGCTGCGAACCCCGAGCGCGGCGTCTATCGCTCGAAAGACGGCGGCGATAGCTGGGAGCAAGTGCTCTACATCTCGGACGAGACCGGTGCTGTCGACCTGGAGTTCGCTCCCGACAACCCTAACGAGATCTACGCCTCCATGTGGCGGGCCGAGCGCAAACCGTGGACCATCATCAGCGGTGGCGACGAAGGCGGTGTCTACAAGACAGATGACGGCGGCGATAGCTGGGAGCCATTGACGACCGGCTTACCCAATGGGCTTCGCGGCAAATCGGACTTGGCGGTTTCCGCCGCGGATCCCAACCGTGTCTACGTGCTCATCGAGGCGCCGGGAAAAGAAGGCGGCGTCTACCGCTCCGATAATCGTGGCGCCGGTTGGCGTCAGGTATCGGACTTCCAACCCATCCGGAACCGGCCTTTTTATTACTGCAACCTCGAAGCGCATCCGAAGAACCCGGACATCCTTTGGGGAATGGCGGAGGGCTATTTCAAGTCCGAGGACGCGGGTGCCACGTGGACTCGTCACCAGACGCCTCACGGCGACAACCACGATATGTGGATCAACCCGGACAACCCGGATATTTTCGTCCAATCGAATGACGGTGGCGCCAACGTCACGCTCGACGGTGGCAAGACATGGTCGGGCCAGCATAACCAGCCCACCGCGGAGCTCTATCAAGTCGATATCAGCGACGAGTTTCCCTACCGCCTCTATGCCGGCCAGCAGGACAACTCGACGATTTCGGTCCCGAGCTTGCCGCCGAGGAGTATGCCGGGCGGCCATACGGCGCTTTGGGAAGCGCAAGGAGGCTGCGAGACCGGTCCCGCCGTGCCGAAACCGGGAGACCCGGCCATCGTCTACGCGGATTGCAAAGGCCGCTTTGGGATGTTCAATCGTCGCACCGGTCAGGAGCAACATTATTACGTAGGCTTCTGGAACATCTACGGGCACAACCCAAGAGACCTTCAATATCGGTTTCAGCGGGTGGCGCCTATCCATGTATCGCCGCACGACCCGGATCGTGTGTACCACACGTCGCAATACGTTCACGTGACCGAGAACGGAGGGCGCGTTTGGCAGACCATCTCTCCGGACCTCACCGCGTTCACATCGGAGACCCAAGTTGTTTCTGGCGATCCCATCACGATCGACGTGACCGGCGAGGAGCATTTCGCGGTCATTTACGAGATTCAAGAATCCCCGCTCGAAAAAGGGGTCATCTGGGTTGGGGCCAACGATGGACCGATCCATCTCACGCGAGACAACGGCAAGAACTGGAAGGACGTCACGCCTCCCGGGATCGGGCCGTACGGGCGCGTTCAGAATATAGAGGTGTCTCCGCACATGCCGTCGAAAGCCTACGCGGCGATCCTTCGTTATCAAGTAGGTGATTTCGAGCCCCACGTTTACAAGACCGAGAACTACGGTGAGAGTTGGACCCGCATCACGACAGGAGATAACGGCATTCCGAACGACCATCCTGTCCGTGTCGTGCGCGAGGATCCCGACCGCGCCGGGCTTCTTTATGCTGGCACCGAGTTCGGGATGTTCATCTCTTTCGACGACGGCGAGAGTTGGCAGACGTTTCAGTTGAACTTGCCGGTCACGCCGATCACAGATTTGAAAATCGTGGACAAAGACCTCGTCATGTCCACGATGGGACGAAGCTTTTGGATCCTTTACGATTTGACGCCGCTGCACGAGATCGACGAGCGGGTCGCCTCTGCCGACGCGCACCTTTTCGCAGTCAAAGGTCCTTATCGGCTTCGGATGCCTCGTCGCGGGAATCGCTCGGCGATGTCACCCGACGAGCCTCAATATCCCGAAGCAGGCGCCAGCATCGACTACTACCTTGCGAGCGAGCCCTCAGGAGAGATCGCGATTGAAATTCTCGATGGAGAGGGCCAACTCGTGCGCAGTTTCTCGAGCGACGCCAGCGGTGAGACCAACGTCTTGCCCGAGGAAGCGAGCATGCGCGAGTGGCGGCTCGAACGCGTGGGCACACCCAAGCTCGACAAGAGTGCGGGCATGCACCGATTCAATTGGGATCTGCGCTATCCGGGGCCATGGGATGAAGATGCCTCGAGGTCCGGACGCCGCGGCCCGATGGCGGCGCCCGGCACCTATCAGGCACGTCTCAGAGTCGGTGACTGGACCGAGGTGGTCTCTTTCGAAGCCCGGATGGATCCGAGGATCGTAAAAGAAGGCTACGTATCCGCCGAAGATGTCACCGGCCAAGTGAGCTTGGCGCTGAAGGCACGGGATGCGCTCAGTCGAGCTCGCCTCGCGGCTTCGCGGCTCGAGAAAGCACTCGAGAGTGCTTCGGGCGGGCAGAAAGCCGCTCTCGAGCAAATCGACGAAGATCTCAACACGGTATCTCGGCGTTACTCCCAGCCGATGCTCGTGGATCAGATCGCCTACTTGTATCAGAACCTGGACCGCGCCGATCAGCGCGCGGGACGCGATGCTGTCGAGCGTTACGAGAGCCTCGCCTCTCAGCTCGAAGAGCAGATCGGAAAGCTCGACGAGATCTTGGGCGCGACGGAAGAGGATCGTTAGCGACGCGGTTCTAGCTCGCTTTGAACAGCAGTGCCCCGAAGGGGTGATTGCCGTGGGCGACGGCGCTCCGCGCCAAGGCGTAGGCACGCGCCATAAGGTCTTCGACTTGGTCCGGCATAGCTCGACTCGTGCCGACAGGCTACCACGCCTTCCGCGCGAGGTTTTGTTGAGCGGTTGGCCCTTCTCGAGCCATGCCGCCGCCAGCGCTAGACACTTCTTCGTGTCGACCTGCTCCGCTTCGCGGGTGGCTTCCAGCCTATAGCCCTTTCCGCATGTAGCCAGCGTGCAGCTCGATGATGGCGAGGACTTTCCGGATTAGGTCTCGCTCGTCGTCGACAAAGTCGAGCTTCGCGAAAAGCTCCCTCGCTGCGCGCGGCACGGTTTCCGCGAGCTCGCGGCGGATGCGTGTCAAGTACGCCTTTTTGAGCTTCAGACTAGATGCGAGCGTGTCCCACTGCTCTCTCTCGATCCAGCCGTAGCGCGTTTCCGATGCGATCGACATCGCCATGTAGTCATAGTCCTCGCCATAGGCGCGTACCGAAAGCAGATCGTAGGCTGGCGCCAGATCGATGCGGCCCGGGCTCACGACGAAGGAAAGGTTCTTCGCGTGCGCGTCGGAGTTTCCGATTAGATAGTTGAACACGAACCACCGCAGGAAGGCCGCGCGGCTTCGAGCGGGTTGTCGCGTCCGGTCTAGAGCCCGATAGGCTTCCTCGATGCTGGCGCCGCCCTCTGATTCGTATTTGTAGCCCGGCCATCGATTGAGCAGCTGACATAGATCTATCTGGTGGCGTCGGCGAACGCGGCCATCCTGAACGCGCCGATCGTATCGAGTCACGACGTAAATGGGCTCGGGCACCCGGACGAGCTCGCAGTGTGGGACTTCGACGCCAACGGCTTCGGCGAGGCGCTGGCAAAAAAGCTCGTTGGCCGGAGCACAGGGAAATTCCTTGCCGGCAATTCCCGGCTTGAGGATCACAGACGAGGAGCCGCCGACCGGGAGGAGCCAACGCTCGCCATCGCGGTGGAGCCCTAGCTTGTGCTGGGTTCCCGCTAAGCTCATCCGTGCTCGACCTTCCGCGTCGATGAACGGTACTTTGGGAAGCCTACGCACCAGTACACCCAACTGCTTCTCGGTGAGCTCCTCGTATCCGCCGGAAGGTGGTTGACGTCCATCATCTGGAAGGAGTGTCAGCGCGCCAGCGCTTTCGGCACCATAACGCTGCAGAAGGGCGAAGCTGTCCTTCTCGGCCACCTTCGCTTGTTTGGCGAGAGCTTGGCGTACGCCACCTTCGGGCAATAAGTTGTCGAAAAACCACAAAACACGCCGGTCATCCCCCGTGTCGACGAAAGTGCTGACATCTAGCGGAAAGTGCGGCGAGAGCGCGAATGCCTCTTCAAGCGCTTTCCAGGCCGGGCTATAACTAAACGTCCACACGCCGTCGCTTGTCGCTAGTGTTCCGACCCGGTATTGCTCACACCACACCGCGAGAGAGCGTCTCACGTCGAACGGCTCCGCGGCTTTCGGATGGGCATCGCGCGCAGCTCCGCGACAGAGGCAGGAAGGCCCAAACGGATTTGAATGCCGAGTCCTTGACAGATCGAGAAGATGCCTCCAATGCGCGCCGTCTGCTTGCCGCGCTCTACACCGTTCAGAAACGGCGCGCTCACACCGCAGAGCGCCGCCGCATCGGCTTGCGTCAGGCCCGCGTGAATACGAACGGCTCGGATCATCTTCCCCAACGCAGCTACGCGATCGGTGTCATACATTTTTATCCTCAGTGAACGTTTATTATAACTAAAGACAGATGAGAATCTATATCTAAACTCTCGGATCGTTTATGTTAACGACTACATTGGCTATGAGGATCGTTATAATTAACGATCGTTAATTATAATGAGGTTGCCCTGCCAAGGGCGATCCAGGGCACGTTCGGTCGACGAAGTGCGAATACGGAGCGCGCGGTCCAGCACCTGCTGGCTTTGGCGGAGATGGACGCGGTGCGGACGAAGTCGTACCGCCTGGCTCGCGATCTGCGATAACTGACGGCCCATGGTGCTCGAATCGGGCAGTCGCCCTGGGTAGTTACGAGATTCTCGAGCCGCTCAATGCCGGTGGTACGGGAGAAGTGCACCGCACTCGCGACACGAAACTGGGCGGCCGCAAGCGCACGGGGCGTTCGATCGCTGTCTCACACTCAAAAGTAAATCCTCACCTCATTACGACGCACTTCCGGGAGGACCCTCCCAGCGCGTGAACAAGTCCTTGTCCAGCTCGATGTCGAGCACGTCGAGAACACGGTTGACCGTTTGATTGATGATGTCGTCGATCGTTTTCGGGCGATGGTAGAAAGCGGGCATCGGCGGCATCAAGATCGCGCCCATCTCCGCGACTTGCGCCATCAGACGCAGGTGGCCGAGGTGAAGCGGTGTCTCTCGGACGACGAGGACGAGCTTGCGGCGATCCTTCAAAGCCACGTCAGCGGCGCGCAACAAGAGATTGTCACTATACGCGTTGGCGATTCCCGACAGCGTCTTCATGGAGCAAGGGATGACGACCATCCCGGTCGTCTTGTAGGAGCCCGAAGACAGCGACGCGGCGATATCGCCGAAGCCGTGGACTTCGCTGGCTAGTGCCTCCACCTCGCTCACCCCGAGCTCGGTTTCGAGGACGATGGTTTTTTTCGCCGCGGGACTCATTACTAGATGCGTCTCGACGCCTTCGACCTCCTGCAGCACGTCGAGCATGCGAACGCCATAGATGACGCCGCTGGCGCCGGAGATACCGATAATCAGCCGTTTCAAATCGCAATCTCCTCACGGTGTCCGAGCTTCACTGAGTTGTCGATGAAGAACAGGCGCTCCGGTGTCACTTCGTACTTTGCTCCCTAAGCGTGTGCCAGGTACGAGCGACATGAGCGCCACGATCTTAGGCCGATGGCGGGCCGGGGGCAACCACATCGCCTTCGAAGGAAAACGATGGCGGATCTAGCGAAAGCTGAACAGGAGCTCTGCCGTCGCGTTTCTCAGCTGGAATCGGCGCTCGACCGTCAATCGAGGTGATACGCTCGCGAGCGCGTGCTCGGAGTGATTCGGCGATGGTCGTACCCGTGACGTTCGGGTCTCGCTGAGCAATGTCTGCATGTCGACGAGGCTGTAGTTCGACGGTGTCTCCGGCATGTCCCCGCTGCCGGTAACGATGGCGAACATGAGCGCGCCTGGCGAGCAGAGATCGCTCATGCCGTCGATGAGCCACTCGATTTCGTCGAGGCAGAGATAGTTCAGGAGATCCCAGGCCATGACGAGATCGAATCGTGTCGATGCGTCGTGAGGAACGAGCTCGTTGAGCAACGCAACACGGGTGCTCGCCCGCTCGAGCGACGTCCCGCGCAGGGGACGGTAGAAGCGATAGAAATCCGCGATCGTGATCTTGGCGCCATATCTCGCATAAAAGGCAAGGTTGGCGGAGATGGGCGGCCCTAGGTCCAAAACGGTGCACGGAGGCGCGTCCGCGAGACGGGTGGCCACGTGTTCGAGAGCGTTTGAGCTGTTCAGGTGCCTTTTGGGTGCCGGCGCTTGGGTAGCGAACGGAGGTGTTGGTGGCGACGGGGAGCTCCGCCACGGGAGGCCGAGACGCATCGCTGGGCTCAGTGTGCGTTCGGCGCGTGCGGCGAGCCGTTTGTCTTCTGCTCTTTGCCGGAATGAGGACGACTCGTTGGTTGCGGTGCGGCCCCGACGGTTTCCATGTCGACCGAGCCTTTGAACTGCGCTCCGGTCTCGATCGTCACACTCTTGGCATGGATATCACCCTCGATGTGTCCCGTCTCTAGCAGCACGACTTGCGAGGTTCCATGAAGGTCCCCATGCACTTCGCCGGCCACGCGGATATTGCTCGCGAAGATGTCCGCGTCGACCCGGCCGGACTTTTCGATGATGACGCTATGGCCTTTCAGCGTTACTTTACCCTCGACGCGGCCCTCGATGATGACGTCCTCATTTCCCGAGAGCTCACCTTTGAGTGTGAGTCCCGCTCCGATGCACGCTTTCTTCGGGCTTGCTTTACTTGCTGGGGCTACGTTTTTGACGGGAGCGGGAGCAGACGGGGTTACCTCTTGCTCTGACTTCTTCCACATTTTTCTGGCCTCCGGGTGGGGTCGATGGCGCGCGGTTAAGTTTTGGGGAGTACTCTATCCAGAATAGGGGGAGGCAGGGCAAAAGGCAACTAAATAGCGGCTCCGCCAGTATTTGGACCCGAGCCGGGTGTCGCAAGAGGTGGGTGAGATTAGGCTGAGCTCAGTAACGGCCGCGGCCGCCGCCGCCGCCGCCACGATTCTTTGGTCGCGCCTCGTTGACGACGAGCGCGCGTCCATCGAACTCATGCTTGTTCAGCGAATCGATCGCTGAAGTTGCGCTATCTTTCTCAACCATGGAGACGAAGCCGAAGCCGCGAGAGCGGCCAGTGTCCCGGTCGGTGATGATGCGGACTTCTTCCACCTCGCCGTGCTCTGCGAAGAGGTCCCTCAATGCGCTCTCAGAAGTGTCGAAACTTAGGTTACCCACGTAAATCTTCAACGCTACTTCCTCCAGCCTGTGACCCCATGAGACCTGGAGTCGCTCCAGGGACACTGGGCAAGGCTCACTCGAAAACGGCGGCAAGTATACACCATTTCCCGCCGCCTTTGGTCGAGCGCTAGTCGTGCCGGAGGGCGCGAAGAGGGTTCACACGCGTGGCCATGAAGGTCTGCATGAGTGTTTCGACATCGAGGCCGAACTGCTTGACGTCTCCGATGACGCCGACGACTTCGCGCCATGGATTGAACTCACCTTCATTCTCGGGCCAGCCTTGTTTCAGTCGCTTGCCGATAGGATTTTCGTCGGGCCAGAAGTGATCGGCGAGAGTCCGGTTAACGACGATGACTTTGGACGCGTCAGAGGCGTCGCTGTCGGCGAAGAGGCGGCCTCTCAAGAGCGGGATCTCGAAGGTCTCGAAATATTCAAGGGAGACGGGAGTAAACAACGAGTTTGGAAGATCCGCCCGCGCCGGCACGGGACGGTCGCCGACGATGAAGATCGAGCTCCAAGAGCTTCCAAGCATCGGCAAGACGAGCCCAACGGTGGCCGAGCGAACGCCTGGAAGGCCGGAGAGATTGTCTTGCCTCTCACTTAAAAAGCGCGAGCGTTCCACGCCGCTGTAGCGTGAATAGGGAACACCCAGATCCATCGTCAAAAGGTGGTCTGTTTGGAAACCGGGATCGACGCGCGTGAGCTCGGAAAGGGACCGAATGAGAAGCGCGGCACCGACGAGGAGCGTTGTGGCGAGCGCGACCTCCACGACCAGAAGCGCGCGTCCAGCGCCGCCGCGTCCGCCGGTGCTCCGGCCGCCTTCTTTGAGAGGATCTGCGGGCCGCGCTCGCGAGCCGAAAAAGGTGAGAACAGCTCCGAAAGCGACTCCGGTGAAGAGCGAGACGCCGAAGGTATAGGCCAAAACTTGCCAATTGAGAGCCGCCGCGTGGAGCCGCGGCACGTCTTCCGGGAGCAGTCCGCGCAGAAGCCCGAGCCCCACGATGGCCAGCAAGACGCCGAGCGCGCCGCCGCCGAGCGCCATCAAAACACCTTCGCTCAGCCCTTGCTGAACGAGACGGCGGCGACCCGCTCCGAGCGCCGCTTGGATGGCGAGCTCGCGCTGCCGCCCTACGGCACGCGCGAGAAACAGATTGGCGACGTTCGTACAAGCGACGAGGAGCACGAGCCCAACCGCACCGAGAGGCAGCCAGAGCGTGGCGCGATAATCTTCGACGCGGCGATCGCTCAACCGGACGACTTTGGCTCGAATGCCGGTATTGGAGTCTGGATATTCGCTCTCCAGCCGGGCGGTGATGGTCTCCATCTCCGAGACGGCTTCTTCGAAGGACACGCCGTCCGCGAGACGCGCGAGGACGCGGAGTCCTTGATGATTGCCTCTATCGCGCGCGGAATCGTTGTTCGCCCATTGCTCGAGCGTGGTGTAAGCGCGCTCCCGCGGCTCCAGCTCGAAACCGGGAGGGAGGATACCGATGATCGTGTAAGGCTCGTCGCTGAGATTCACGGTTGCACCAATGACATCGCGCGAGCCCCCGAACCGGTTTTGCCAGAGCGCGTGGTTGAGAACCAGAGTGCCGGGCGCACCCGCTGCGGTTCCTCTTCAGTGAAGAATCGTCCCGCTGCGGGGACGACGCCCATGACGTCGAAATAGCTGAACGAAACGTGACTCATGAGAAGGCGGATGGCTTCCTCGGTGCCCGTGAAGTTGGCTTCGCCGTTCACGTAGCCCGCCATCGTCTCGCACGAATGGCTCTCGCGTTGCCAATCCTTGAAGTTCGCGTAGGCCACACTCATTTCGTCCCAGTGGCGGCTCTTCTCGGTCATGACGAGCACTCTGTCAGGCTCTTCGGATGGGTAGGCAACGGGCTCGAGCAAAACGGCGTGCACGACGCTGAAGATGGCGGTGTTGGCGCCGATTCCGAGCGCTAGCAGCCCGGTGAAAAAGTCCAGATTCTGCTCACGGAGAAAGTTTGGTGGGCAAGTTCAAGGAAGATGTGATTCGGCGGAACGGCCAAGTTGAGACGCCCGATGGATTGCAGCGGGGCAAAACGTGCGCCTATGGTCGAGACGAAGCGCAATAAAGCAGCGATCAGACTGGCGTTGAGCTCCGCGTATTCCTTCGGCGTGGCCTTGCCGATGAGATTGCGCATCAGAATCCCGAGATTGAATCCGGCCACGTGCGTGAGGAGGCGCTTGAGTATATTTTCGTGTCTTCGCAAATGCGTTCGTCGCATGCCTCCCGCTTCGAGGTAGTGCGCGAAAGGTCGTTCGAGTAACTCGCCGCGACGGCGTATTAATCGCTTACCTCGAGTCCCGCGAATGCGACGTCGGTTCGCGTAGGTGGCGGCTTGCTCGGCCTGTTTGTCCTTCCATTTGCGGCCACCTCGCTCTGGCTCCGAAATGTAGCTCCGGTATTCTTGTTCGACCAGCTCAACCAGGATGTCGTTGCCGTGATAGCCCTTGTCCCCGACCACTTCGCGACCCGCGTCTTCATGTATTCGTTCACAACATTCCGCGTTGTTCGCGCGCTCTTGCAGATTTGACTGCGCTTTTTCCAGCGTATCCGGTAGGCTCTTTGTGTCACCCTTCGCGCCTCCGTGAAGCGTCACGGCAATTACCGCACCTTCCCCGCTCATGTCCACAGCATGCTCGGCTTTGTGCGCCATATCCGTGCCCCCGCTCTTCATTTTCATGATCTCCGCATCCGGCTCGTTCGGATTCACCCACTCCTTGTTCGACCCTTTCTTTGGCCGCTTCTTGTCCAACTTTGCAATGTCCGCTCGGCTCGGCTCTTCGATACCACTCTTGCGCGCAAGCTCCTTCAAATACGATTCGTAGCTTTCCCCCGTGTCTCGACGAACGATTGACCGAAGCGCCGCATTCGCTTCCAGCGTCGTCGCGTCCACACCCAGTGTCTTGCCATCTATCATCCCTCTCGACGCTAGAACTTCTAGCACCCATCCAAATACAGATTCGTGAACTTCCAGCGGAAGTCGATTCCGTATCCGAGACAGCGACGAATGGTCCGGCGTTCGCTCTTCCATTCCAAGGCCAAGAAACTGGCGCAAAGACAGTGAGTCCGAACACCGCCAGCAGATCCCGCGCTCTGAATCGATGCGCTCAAAGTAGCCGATCAACAGCATTCGAAAATACACACCCGGCGGTATGCTCGGCCGACCTTGCTTCTTCGCGTAATACGGCGAGCATTTCGACTCCACAAACGAGTCAAACTCTTCCTCTGAAGTACCCGCTCGAGTTCCTCATAAAAAGGATGACCAGGACTCGACGCAACCGCATCGTGTGGAATCCATAAAGTCTCTTGGCAACTTTTCTTTTTCTTCTTCATCGACATGCGATGCAATTTTACATCGTCATCGAATGAGTCTTCAGAGAAATATCGCGACCGGATACGACTTTTTCAACGGGCTGCTAGGGTCAAAATGGCCACGGCGAAAAACATCGGCTGCTTTCGCGCCGCCCGAAGGGCATATTTCAGATCCCGCAGCAAGCTCATGGTCGGTTGGACGGCCCGACTCGGCGAGACGTTGCCTGCAAAAAACGCGAAAAAATTACGCGGTCACGGCCGCTCGTAAACGACCTTGCCGCCGGCGACGGTGTAGAGCACTTTGGCGTCGAGAAGTTTTTTGGGGTCGCTCTTCCCGACTTCCACCAAGTTCGTGTCGAACCCCGTGACATCGGCCAACTTACCCGCCGTCAGCGTGCCTTTGATGTCCTCCTCGAACGAGGCCCAAGCAGGGCCTTTCGTGTAGGCCTCGATCGCCTCTTCGATGGTAAGCCGTTGGTCCGCGTACCACCCTTCGCTTGGTTCACCGCCCAGCGTTTGACGGGACACCGCGGCATAGAGCCCGTAGACCGGACTCAAGAAATAACGCGCCGCGTTCGTTCCCGGAGAGTCGCTTCCGAAAATCAAGACCGCGCCCGAGCTCTTCAGCTTGCGAAACGTGTAGGCGCCGAGCGAACGTTCCTTCCCGATCCGCTCTTCCATCCACCGCATGTCGTCGGAGACGTGGTACGGGTTGATCTCGGTGACGAGATTGAGCTCGCCGAACCGCTTGATGTCGTCCGGGTGGACCACCTGCGCGTGGATGACGCGCCATCGGTGATCGGAGTCGACCATGTGCGCTTCGGTGAGGACGCGCTCATAAATGTCCAGGATGATGCGATTGCCGAGATCACCGATGGCGTGAATATGAGGAGGGATACCCGTCGGCAGCCACTGTTGGATGTACTGCTCCAATTGTCCCGGCGGGGACACGCCGGTTGTCACCAGCAGCGGGGGTGGCCTCCGCCGCGGCGTTCGTCCAGAATAGGGCCGCGCGAGGGGTGAAAAGGAGTACAAATGAGAATCGACGTCTTGATCGTGACCACCGTGCTCGGGGATCGTGAGCGCGCCGTCCACAGGTGCCGAAGCTCAAATCGAACAGAAAAAAGCGGCCGAGCAGCAGATCGAAGAGGCGCTGAGCGCGTTACCGGAATCGATGCGCGCGGATGCTACGGTCAAAGGCTTCGACGATAGCGGGAGCTTGGTCGTGCTGCGAGAGGGCTCGAGCTCCATCACTTGCCGTGCGGATGATCCGAGCGTTCGCGCATGGATCGTTCATTGTTATCCGGAGGAGCTCGAAGCGTTCGTGGCGCGGAGTGAGGAGTTACGGAAAGAGGGTGTGGATACGCCCGAGCGGATCAAGACGCTCACGGCGGAAATCTCGTCCGGGACGATCCAGCTCCCCGACATCGCGGTCATTTACGCGCGCCAGGGAAACAGCGTCGATACTGCGAGCGTCGTCGTCATCGCGCACGTACCTAACGCCACAGGCCGCTCGACCGGGCTCCCAACATTGCCGACCCGGGGGTCGCCATGGCTCGCGGAGACGGGAACCCCGATGGCGAACATTCGCATCGCTGTCCGCTGAGAAGTTGGGAAGCAATGGCTCGAGGGTGTTAGGATAGGCGTGACGCGCCTGGAGTCGTCATGAAGAAAACTCGAGTTTTGTTGGCGGACGATCACACCATCGTTGCCGAGGGGTTGGTGAGCTTGCTCGAGACGGATTTCGACCTCGTTGGCCGCGTAGATAACGGGCGAGATTTACTGAAGAAGGCGGAGGAGCTTTCTCCCGATGTCATCGTGACGGACATCTCGATGCCGCTTTTGAACGGGATCGAGGCGCTGCGTCAGCTCAAGAAGGCGAGGCCCGACGTGCGGGTCGTTTTTCTCACCGTTCACGCCGACGTGTCCTACATCACCGAGGCGTTTCGCGCCGGCGCCGCGGGCTATGTGCTCAAGCAATCCGCCGCGGAAGAGCTGCGCTCGGCGATCAAGGCCGCGCATGAAGGGCGGACTTACTTGACGCCTCTCATCACCAAGGATTTTCTGGACAATATTCTCAACACGGGCGAGGGTGTTGACAGCGTCAATGTTATGTTGACGCCCCGCGAGCGTGAAGTGCTTCAGCTGCTCGCCGAAGGTCACGCGGTCAAAGAGATTGCCGCGGTTCTCGACATCTCGCCGCGCACCGTCGAGTTCCACAAATACAACATCATGGAGAAGCTCGGCCTGCGAACGACCGCGGAGCTCACCCAATATGCCATCAAGCATGGCGTCGTATCCGTCTGAGATTCAGCTCTCGGCTTCCCTGAATCCGTGAGTCTTCTCCACCCTGTCGATCTGGCCGTGATGGCCACCTATTTTGGCGTTCTGCTGTGGATCGGCTTCGCCGTCATGCGCTTGGAGAAAAAGGGGAGCGGGAGCGTCTCCGCGGAAACGTGCGCTGTGGAAAACTCCGACAATGTGTGTGGGAAAACTGTGGAAAGTATGCCTCACGTGAGTCACGGCTGAGCGTTACTCCGTCCGGACGTTGTTCATCCCGACCTAATACTCCACGCTCAGCCGAAACCGAACGCCCGCCGCTTCCGCCGCCTTGAGCACCTCTCGCATCGCCCGAAGACCTTCGCGGATGGCCGCGGCCTCTCGGACTTCGTCCGGGTTCTCCTCGATGAAGTCTTGGATGACGCCCACCACCTCGAGGCCGTTTGCGCAGGAAAACCATCGTCCTGTCGGGTCGCCGACGGTGGGGGCGTCGAATTTCATGTCTGCGGCGAGAGTTTCCGCTTCGTCGTGCGAGAACGCGACGAACTCGCCGAGACCGGGAAGATCCATTTCATGCGCCGCCGCATCCAGCGTGTGACGCTCGGCGGCTAGCGCGCGCCCGTCGACCAGTCGCGGGTCGATCCCGTCGAGCTCGCGCTCCAAAACGACTACATAACCAAGGCCCAACTCTTAGTCCTCCACCTGCGCACGGCGTCTTAGCTCCTCCGCCCAGTTAAGAACGAGGTGGAGCCGCGCCGGTCCAGAGTTGCCCTCATCTTCGATCATCAAGAAGCGTTGGCCGTCGGGCGAAACGTCGTAGTTCGTAATGAAGCCTCGCCCAGAAGGGAATCGCCCGGCATCGAAGAGCGGCTGGGCTCATAAGGGCCCAGTCTTTTTCCCGATTCGAGCGTCACGACCGCAAATGATGTCACATTCGATCGCGCCGTCCAACAGGGCCTTTACGGATCGAATAGGATAGGCGGGCCATGAAACGCTGGCTGCTCGCCCTATGGCTCGTCCCGCTCGTGGGCTGCGCGGATTCGGGTCCCGCTGGTCCCACGACCGTTAGTCGAGATCTGTCCGCGCCGGCCACATCCTTCGGCTTCGTTGCCGGTACGAGCTTGAGCTTCGTTTCCGGGGAGACCGGTCATCCCGTGCCAGGGGCGCGCGTCGTGATTGCGGGCCGAGACTTCATCAGTGACGGCGCCGGTCGGGTCTTACTCTCGGAGCTCGCTCCGAACGGCGCGACGGTGGATATCGAGGCGAACGGCTTTCTCGATAGGAAAACGCTCGTCCGTCGAGGTGAGGTCACCACCTTCGAGCTCTGGCCTTCCGAAAGCCCCACCCACATGGATGCGAACTATTCGCGGGCTCTCGTCTACGACAGTGCCACACTCGAGAGTGCGGGTGCGGCCGAGCCCATGGATCGTCCCAGCCTCGATACGCCGCGCGTGGCCTTGATACCGGACGGCGTCCTTGCCGGCGACGATCGCGCGATGGTCGCCCTCCGCTCCGCCGCCCTCGAGATCACCGACGCGCTTCGAGGTGAGATCACCTACAACGTGGGCGACGACCCATCAGCGATGCCCGTCGCGCTCATGGTCGAGCCCGAGAATGCGCAGATCGTTTCGGAAAACCTCCGGGCCCTGACCCGTTGCTGGCGCACGCGTCTCGTCATCACACGGTGCGAGATTGTCTTCAAATCGGTCGAAGTCGCGCGCTCGGAGACCACGCTGCACGAGCTCGGGCACACCTTTGGTCTCAACCACTCTCCGGACCGCCGCGAGATCATGGGCGTGCGCCGCCTTGCCGCGCCCGAGAGTTTCTCGCCACGCGAGCGGCTCGTGATGGCGATGATGTTGAAACGGCTTCCAGGTAATCTTTTCCCGGACAACGATCGACAGGCGCCCGCCTTACGAGCGTCACAAAACATCAGCACGGTGGTGTGTCGGCATCCTTGATCAGGATTCAGCATTCAGAGTTCAAGCGTTCCAGATTTCCGCCAGCACCCGCTCGAAGTTCCCGCCCAAAACGAGCCGATATCCCGGTCGCCATAGCCGCGCCGGATGAGACCTTCCGTTAGATCGAAGACCTGCTTGGGGTGTGCGAGCGCGTCGATGTCGATCTTGTCCCGAAACGCGTAGGTTCCCTTGTAGCCAGCGCGAAGCGATCGGTTGAGCTCCGCCGGCATGTCGTCATAGCCATCGAGATCGATATCGCTTCCGATGCCGAGATGCTCGACGCCGACGAGATCGCGCACGTGGTCGAAGTGATCGAGAACGTGCTCGACCGTCGTTGGCTCTTCGGTCTTGACGAACATGCGAACACCCGTGATCCCCATGACGCCTCCGGTCGCGGCCATTTTGCGAATCGCTTCGTCGGTCTTGCAGCGCGGGTGGTTCGCGAGGGCGCGACAATTGCCATGCGTCAATAGGGCCGGCTTTTTCGTCACTTCGAACGCGTCGAGTGTCGTTTGGTCGCCGGAATGAGAGACGTCGACCGCCATCCCGACCTCGTTCATCCGCTCGACCACCGCGACGCCAAAGTCGCTCAAACCGCCGTCGCTCCGCTCGGTCGAACCGTTGCCGAGGAGGTTGCGGCTGTTATAGGTCAGCTGGGAGACGCGCTGGCCGAGCCCGTGAAACTTGTCGACGTCGTCGACCCGGCGAAAATGCGACGAGTTCTGAAGCCCGAGAAGGACACCCACCTCGTGGGAGCGCGGCGATTTTTAGTCGATCGAAGTCGGTCGTGCTGTCGATGCGCAGGAGCGCTCCCGGATGGTTCGCGAGAAAGCCGTTCCAGCCGCCGAAGTACTCGAGAGCGAGGGCGTGCACGTCCGGCCCGCCAATGCCAAACGCGATGTGAAACACGCGGATCCCGGAGCTTTGGTAGCGTTCGAGATCCTCCGCGGTAAAGGTGTCCGGGTTTCTCAGCCACATGCCGCCCTTGTCGAAATCGAGGGTAAGAGGGCTCAACATGTCGATGACGAGCGAGCGGCCGACGAGCTCGATCGCCCGCGACGAGTACTCGACTTCGGTTTGCGTGAAAAGGCGAAAAAGTCCGCGATGGGACGTTGGGACTAGGGGGACTAGGGGGACTAGGAGCGGGGCGCTTTTCAGAAACTCGCGGCGGGTTCGAGGTTTCGAGCTCATGGGACGAGATTGTCACCCAATTGGCGCCAGGAGCCAAGCTGATTCGATGGCGGCGCGGGGCACGGGTTGATATCCTCGTCGCGTGTTGTGTCGACGCACGGATCCCCGTTTCGCTCTCGCGGCCCTTTTCTTGCTCGTGTCGCCCGCTCTCGGCCAAGAAGCTCCGGAAGCGCCCGCGGCGACGGAGGAGGCACCGGTCGCGATCCCCCTGGCGGTCGTCGCACCTCGGGCAGAGGAGCTCGCCGCCAACTTGCGCCGCATCGAAGCGCTTATCGAGCCGAGCGCCGAGGTGGCTGCCATCGAAGAAGCGGTGTCCGAGAGGGCCGACACCTTCGTCGAGCTTCGGCGTGAGCTCGATGAGCTCGACACTTCCGAGGTCTCGGTGCGCATGCTCGAAGACCATCGTTTGGCGTGGACGGAGCACGACGCGATGCTCGCTGACGGGCTGTCCGGGCTACAAGAACGGTGGGAGAGTCTCACGCACGAGAGTGAGGAGCTCGATGCGACGAAGCGTCGATGGAGCGCGACGCGGGAGAGTGCGGTCGCCGAGGACGCGCCCGCGGAGATGCGCGCGCATATCGATACGCAGCTCGAGAGGATCGCTGAGGTCGAAGCGAAGCTCGAAGAACGAGGGGTGGCGGTGGCGGCCGTGCTCGCGCGCGTGTCGCGCAGCCGGGAGGTTGCGCTCGAAGGCCTCGCGCGGCTCAGCGACGTGGCCAGAGATATCCGTCAGCGTTTGTGGATCCAGAACGCTCCGCCGTTGTGGAGATGGACGCCTCGACAGAAGGGAGCTCGCTTTCAGAAGAAGCTGCGAACGCCCACCGCTATTGGCTCGAAACGCTCGTCCGCTTCGTGAGCGCGCGGCGAGGACAATTCTTGTTTCTCGCCGCTCTTTTCGTCGGCTTTCTTCTCATGGGCGAAGTCGCCAAGCGACGCAGCAGCACTTGGCCCGCCGAGAACCCTGAGCTCGATGCCGCGCGATTCGTTGTATCACGACCCATCTCGATGGCGGTCGCGTTCACTTTGGCTCTAACGGTTTTCGTTCTGGACAACCGGGCCGGGGCGATTTCCGACCTAATCGTGCTCGTCGCGGTCGCACCCTTCATTCGTCTCGGGATCGGCCTTTGCGCTCCGATAGCCCATTCAGCACTCTACAGCTTCGGAGTCCTGTTGCTCCTGAATCAATTCTGGTCGCTCACGCCGGACGGCTCGTTCCTGCGCCGGCTCTTGCACTTCGGTGTCACCGCACTCGCCCTTGCCGTCGTCGCTGGGCTGGTCGCGCGCTGGCGGTCGGCCGAAGAGACGAGACCGGGGCGATGGTGGTCGTTCGCCTGGGTGTTTCTCGCGACGGCTGGTATGGCGCTCGCCGTTTCGCTGATCGCCAACATTCTTGGATGGACTAATCTCGCACAGCTGTTGACGGATGGCACGATCGGGGCGGCGTTTGCCGGGATCGCGTGGGCGGTCGTCGTCCTGGCACTCAAAGCACTGGCTCCGGTCGTGACACGGAGTCAACTCGGCGTCGCGTTGCCGAGCCTTTCGCGGCATAGCGCGATGTTCACGCGCGGTACGTATCGGCTCGCTGCTGCCACGGCGTTTGTCCTGTGGACCCGAAGCTTGCTGTGGCGCTTTCAGCTCTTGGAGCCGGCTGCGGAAAAACTGAGGACGATGCTCGCGGCGTCGATCTCGATTGGAGGCCTCGAAGTTTCCGTGGGCCGCGTGCTGGCGTCCATTTTCATTTTGATCGCGACGTGGCTTCTGGGACGAATGGCGCGCTTCGTACTTCGTGAAGAGATGCTACCCCGCGTGCGCTTGCCGGAGGGCGCCGATCACTCGGTCGTCTCGGTCATCAACTATCTGATTTGGGGCAGCGGGCTCGTTCTTTCGGCGGCGGCCGCAGGCCTGAGCGGCACGCAGCTCACCGTCGTCTTCGGCGCGCTCGGTGTCGGCATCGGATTCGGCCTCCAGTCGATCGTGAACAACTTTGTCTCCGGGCTCATCTTGATTTTCGAGAGGCCGATCAAAGTCGGGGACCGCGTCCAAACGGCCTCCTATTTCGGCATCGTCACTGGCATCGGTATCCGGGCGAGTACGATCCGAACTTTCGATGGCGCGGAGGTCGTCGTCCCCAATGGAGATCTCGTTGCCAAGGAGTTCGTGAATTGGACTCGGACCGACCGGACGCGAAGAGCCGAGGTCCTCGTCCGCGTCGCGCTCGGCACCGATCCCAAGGAAGTGCTAACCATCCTACGGCGGGTGGCGAGCGAGCAGGACAAGATTTTGGAAAACCCCGCGCCCACCGCCTTGATGACGGGGTTCGGCGAAAGCTCGCTCGACTTTCGTTTGCTGGTATGGACGCGGATCGAAGACCACATGTCGGTCGCGAGCGAGCTGCACGTTGAGGTCAATGACGAGCTGAAGCGCGCCGGCATCCGCATTCCGATCCCGCAACGAGATCTTCACGTGCGTGCGGCCGACAGCGAGAAGCTCGAGGATGTGGTGGCGGAGCCGACGAAGAGCTGAGTGTTATTCGCTTGACTATAGAACGGCGCCGTCTCAACCGCGATAAGACGCCACAACGTCGAGGACCGTGTCGATGTCGGCTGGGCTCACGTAGAGATGCGAGGAGAGACGAACCCCGCGCTCGTTGCCCTGTGCCCGCACGCGCACCTTACGAGCCCAGAGGTCCTTCTGTAGCTCCTTTGCATCCACGCCTTCGACGCCAAATGTCGTGATCGCAGAGATAAAACGACGGTCGCTCGGCGATGCGAGCTTCGCGCGCGGGATCTCAGCGAGGCCGTCGCGAAGCCGGTTTGCGAGCATCAGGTCCCAACGCTCGGTCCGATCCATACCGATCGTCTCGATGAACTCGAGTGCAGCGCGCAGGCCATCGGCGACGGGTAGGCTTCCCGTTCCGTACTGCATGAAGCGAAAGGCGCCGGCTTCGGGGTCGTCCCACGCGTAGCTCGCGAGCGTCGTCCAAATGCGGTCCTGCACGTCCCGCTTGATGTAGAGCGCGCCCGTGCCTTTCGGCGCCATCAGCCATTTGTGGGGGCTTCCGACATAAGCATCGCAGCCAAGTTGTTTCACGTCCACGCGGACCTGTCCGATCGCTTGGGCGCCGTCGACGAAGGATAGAGCCCCGTTCTGTCTCGCTAAGGCGCAAAGCTCCGCCGTGGGCAAGTGGATCCCCAAACCTGAAGTGATCTGACTGAACATGACGACGCGGGTGCGCGGCGTCATCGCGTCTTCGAAAAGGCGAATCACGGACTCGGGACCCTCTTGGACGGCATCGAGCAGAGGCAGCTCTTTGACGACGACGCCGTAACGTTTGGCCTTCAGACGCCACGGTCCGATGCCGCCGCCGTGCTCCTGGTCCGTGCTCAACACTTCGTCACCAGCGGCCAGGTCCAGCCCGTTTGCGAGAAAGCCCATCCCCATGGTCGCGTTCTGAACGAGGGCGATCTCCTCGACCGAGCCGTTCAGCAAAGCACCCATCTTTGCCCGGAGCTCGGTGAGACGTTGATAACCGGTTAGGGGCTCTCCATCTGCCTGGAAGTAGGGCCAGGCTGCGAGGTCTTTTTCGAGGTCCTCGATGCCGTGGACGAGAGCATCGACGACTTCGCGTGGAGAGGCGCCCAGCGTGCCAGTATTGCAATAAGCCACACCTTCGGGAATCAGGAAGTGGCGTCGCGCTTCGGCGAAGACCTCGGCGTCGGAGGCGCCCGCTTTCGGCGCGAGCGGGGCTAGCTCTTGGAGTGCCTCCGCCCCTCCCTCTCCGGCGAAGGGAAGAACCACGCCAGCGAGAGCCAAACGCGTCAAGAAGGCTCGCCGTTGCTCGATTGTTGTCATTGCACGCTCCATGATTGAGGCCTATTCTTAGTCCCGTCGTTTCAGCAAGGGACGGTCATCATACGCGACGAAACGCCGCAGGGGCCCGTTTGTTAATAGCTATAATTTGAGCTATCCTTAACTGTGGCTAGACACGAGCCGGTGTTCTCTCCGGATGCCGTCCGGCAATTCAAGAAATTGCGAACTTATGACCAGCGTGTCGTTGTCGACGGTGTGCAGAAGCATCTCGTTGACGCGGAACCGGACGAAACGACCCGGAACAAGTTCAGACTGCGTCATTCGTCCGATTTCGCTGATTACGAGCTGCGACTCGGAGACCTGCGACTGTTCTACCGAATCGAGGCGTCAGGTGAGGTGGTCGTGACGCTCATCGGAGCTAAAGAAGGCAGCCTGCTGATCGTCGAAGGAGAGGAATTCGAGTTATGAAGATAGCGCCACTCTACGAAGTGAAGAACAAACTCAGTGAGATGGTCAAAGAAACGGAGTCGGGGCCGGTGGTGATCACGAAAAATGGCAAGCCGTGCGCTGCCCTCGTGCATCTTTCCGAAGACGAGGACATGGAGACATTCATGCTGTCTCACAGCCCGCGTTTCTTGGAGCTTGTCGATCGGGCCGCCGAGAATACTCGGCGGAAGGGCGGGACGCCTCTGAGCGAGCTCGTGAAAGTGTTACCGACCCCGGGCAGGCGAAAGAGAAAGAAGGCGAGCAAATAGACTCGCTGGATCTTCCATCGAAACGCCCCGAGACTCGTCGCCGAAGACGTAGACGCTTACCTTCTTGTTCGGGGAAGCGATGTCGCGGTTGGCGCGGCCGCGCGAGAGCGGCTCACCTTGACGCCGAAGACCCCGCTCGTCCGTGGTCGAAAACCGTGCTAGCAGTGGTCTCTGTGGGGTGGGATAATGTGGGTCTAACTGCTTGCGTGGAGTGAGAGTGCATGACCATCAAAGCGTATGAAGGGATTATCAAGAACGGTAGAGTAGAGCTCAAGAGCGACATCCCCTTGCCGGATAAGACGCGCGTCTATGTGATTATCCCGGAAGCTGGGGTCGTGGGCATTGCGCGGGTGCCTGGTCCCAGGCTCGCGCAATCGGAAGAGGCAGTTGATTTCGAGATGGAGGTTGCCGAGGAACCAGGAGGATGACGGAGTACGAACCCTCTGGGTTCGAGCCTCCGGCTCCGGTAGCGATCGTGACGTTGCGGAATCCGCACAACGGGCAGTTGGAGTTGGTGCGGCGGACGGGTGGGATGTCCTGAGCGCGCAGGCGAAAGCGTAACAAGGCGAGCAAGTAGACCGCTGGATATTTGCAGTGAGGAGCTAGGGCCGCATCGTGCTCAAACCGACGAAGGCGCCGCCGTTCTCGCGGCACAGAAGCCGCATCAATGTCGCGAAGCGAACGCCCGTGTTCTCCTGAAAGCCGATGCGCGAGAACATGACGGGAAAGCCGATGGCATGGATGCGCACGAGTCGATTGCCGTCGCGGTCTTTCTTGTTGATGCGGTCCACCGTGTCGACGACGGATTCCATCGAACTGCCCGTGAACTCGTCGCCGAAAACGTAGAGGCTGATCTTCTTGTTCGGGGAAGCGAAGGCTCGGATGGCACGAGTAATCCCTTCCACTGGGCTCGAGTTGCTGAACGGGGCCCATCCGCGCAGCCGATCGAGAATGATACGGCGCCGGCCCGGGGTGTCGGGTATCCATTTCCCGGAATAGTTCCGGAACATGTATTGGCCCATGTCGTTCATGACCTGGATGCCTTTGACCTTGGGATAGATGTTCAGGACTTCTTGCATCTTCTTCTGTACGAGCGGCCATGCGTAGTTGTGCATGCTTCCAGAAGTGTCGATGATGAAAATGATGTACTCGCTGTCTACGGGTATGCCGCCAATCGTCGCATCGGTTTTGGGGCGACGATAACTTCGCCCGAGAAGCCTCTGCATCTCGGCGGTGAGCTCTTGCTGGGCGGCGAGAAGGCGCCCTTCGACGATATCGCTGACCTCCGAGAGCTGCTCGGTGGCGGCATATTCTCCTTGGATCTTGGAGAGGTCGCCGCGGAGGCGCGCGATGGCTTCGCGCTCGGTCGATACTTGCTCGACTTGCGTTTTCAGATCCCTCTCGAAAACGTTGGTCTCGCCGCGGATCTCGTAGAGCTCTTCTTGAAGCTTGGCGACGAGTCCCTTGAGCTCCGTGCGGATGTTCTCGAGGGCTCGAGGCTCACCAATTTTCGTGAGCACGAGGAGCAGAATGATCGCGCCAAAGCCACAACAGATGACGTCGAGGAAGGAAAGACTGAAGCCGTCGAAGTTCCGATTTCTTTTCTTGGTCTTTCTCATGGCCAGTCTTTCGAAGGACTCACGAAGGCCCCGCCCGAGAAGAGAGCGAGCTTCCAAAAAGCACTCGCCGCAGCCGGGTCGCCTTCCATGGGGAACAAGATGATATTGATCGGCGTGGAGTCGCGGAGCTGTTTGACAGCTTCGTTGAAGAGCTTGATGCGGTCCCGTCCCGATATCGTTGCGCGCCGAGGCAGTCTCTGACCTTGGGTAGGGAGGCCGTCTGTCAGCAAGTAAATATTGTCGGGGGCGGGCCGGAGAGACCGGATCGAAGCAAAAGCCTGATAGAGGTTCGTGCCCCCTTCGGGAATGATCCCTCGCACCCGCGCGACAGCTTCATTGAGTACTTCTCGGTCGCCGCCATCGAGCCACTGGGCCGCTTTGTCGGGAACCACCGAGCTCGACTTGGTGTTGAAGGCATAAATCTGAAAGCGGCTTTCCGGCGGGACCTGCGTGGTCAGCCAATCCACCGTGGCGACGGTCTGCCGCCACTTTTCCGAGTTTTGCCGGATCTCGACCGTTTGGTTGCGCCGCCTCAAGACGTTGACGACGGTTTCGTCGATCATGCTCGCCGAGGCGTCCACGAGGATGAGGATGCGGCGGCCGCCGACTTTCAACCCCGTGAGGTATTGACGGTCGCCGTCGCCGACGAAGGTCCGCAGGCGATCGCCGGGGGTCTCCTCGCTTTTTGCCGCGGCGGAGAGTCGCTTGACCTCTTCCTCGAGCGTCTTGAGGTCCGTCTTCAACTTGTTGACGTGTTCTTTCTTGGCGAGCGTCGAGTCTTCGTAAGTAGCGAGCTCCTCTTGGATTGTGGTCAGCACCTCAAGCAGCCGGCGGGAGAGTCCCGAAGTGACGATGTTCTCCTGGTCGATTTCCAGGACCGAGTTTCGAAGCTCCACGAGCTTGACGTAGCCGTCGAGGACTTCCTCTTCGAGGAGGTTCACCTCGCCGTGAAGGTCGGCGGTCATGCGGCCCGAGACGCGGCCGAAGCTGGCATTGACGATCATGTAAAAGAGCACGACGGCGCCGAAGCCGCAGGTCATCGCGTCCAGAAAAGAAAGGCTGAAGACGTTCAAGCTGCGTCGGCGAGCCATCAGCGAGCTACCTCGATGAGGTGGAGCTCGATGCCCGGAGCTCCCAGTTTTAGCCGGTCGCCCTTTTTGAGCACGGCGCGTTCGTGGATCCGCTTGTCGTTCACGAACGTTCCGAATTTGCTGTGATCTTCGACGACGACTTGTCCGTCCACGCTGTAAATACTGCAGTGATAGCGCGAGATTCCGGCCGTCTCTCCTGCGAGATTGATGCCTCGCCTTCCGTCTGGAATGGAGACGCCGAGAAAAAAGGGCTCGCTCCCGAGAGGATGGGCGACGCCGTCGTGCAGAATGTGCGTCGGCGGATCGCCGTCGCGTGCGTTGTCTGCGATCTCCGCGGCGCTCGCGTCAGCTTTATCGCCGAGTGCTAGCGTCGTCAAAAAAGTGAGCGCGTCGCTTTCGGTCGCTGGAGCGTGCTGCTGGTAGAGAAGCGCCCCCGAAGCGGCCGCGGTGGCCGGAAGCACGATGATGTTGTCGGAGACGTCGCGGGCGAGTTTTTCGACGAGGCCGGGTAGGGCGGCAAGCCGGTTCGAGATCAAGAGCATCGCCGGCTCGTCCGGGGGCATCGACATCGCTGCGAGCGACGTGATGGGCTCGTAATAGGGAAGCGCAGCATCGACGATTTGCTGTCTCGGAAGCTCGATGACCCACGCTTTTCCGGCCGATTCCATCTGTAGCGTTGCGACGTCTTCGTCGTAGAGCGCGTCGAGCCATCCTGGGAGCGCGTCGTAGAGCTTCTGCTCGCTCTGTGCCGAGTGGAGTGGGTCGAAGCGCGTCTGTCGAACGAAGGCTTGCGCGACGAGTGTGGCCCACGCGTCTTGGAGCGGAACGAGGCCGACGTCCTCGTTGACGACGGTGCTCTCACGGACGAGCTTCTCGTCGCGGAGTATGCTGGTTGCGGACACGCGATGGAGGTGCAGATCGAGGTGGACGAGAGCGCGACCCTCGGTTACGCCCGCGGCGGCCGCGAGTGCAGAGTCCATCATGCACCCGACAGCGATCCCGATCGCTCGCGCCATCCCGAGGATCAAACCCAACTGGTCCAAGGAGTACCAGCCGGGTACGGCCAGCACGGCACGATCATCGTCGCTGTTGGCGCCGTCGGCTTCTTCCCACAGATGGCTCAGATGCGCGTGGGCCAGATCGGCTCGGCTCAACTTGCTCGGGAATGGCCGCGAAAGGGGAGTCGTATCGAGCGCGTCCCAAAACCGTGTATGGGTGAAACGTGGCGTGAGGCGTAGACGCGACCGGGCTTGCCTGCCGGTGACAATGGCATTACCGTCGACGACCGCAATGCCCGGGCTCTCGGGCAGCGCCAGCACTTTCGGTGCGCTGTCACGCACGGCGACGATGCCGGCGTCGTTGAGCTCGAGTGCGAGAACCGCCATCGCGCCCTTCAGGGGACTTGCAGATGCTGGATGAGGTGGTCGTCGAGATAGGTCTCCGTATCGAGCACCAGGCGCTCTTGATGCAGCTGGAGCTGATGCAGAAGGAACATCAACACGATCGAGATGAGCAGCGCGATGAACGTCGAGTTGAACGCGACGCCGAGACTCTGGGTGACGCCGGCGATATCGCCTTCGACCGCTTTATGGGCTTGTGCGAGAGCATCTCCGATGCCGCGCACCGTGCCGATGAACCCGATCGACGGGATGGCCCACGCGATGTAGCGGACCATCGAGAGCTCGGATTCGAGTCGATCCGATTCCGAGTCACAAACTCCATGCGCCGTCGTCGACACGTCCTGGATGTTTTGCGTCGCGCGAAATCGGTGAAGCGCCGCGAGAAGCGCGCGCGGCAACAAGAAGCGCTGCTCGTCGGCCGGAAGCGATTGGATTTGCCGCGCATATTCTCGCGCGTCTTCCGGGAGGATCCTTGTCCCTTCACTGACGGGTACGAGATCCGTTTCCAAAAGGCGATGCTCTTTCACGGCAATGACGCCTTTATACGTCATGATGGCGACGGCCCAGATCATGAGCACGAAACAAGCTTCTTGCTCGAAGTCGCGGATGATGATCCAGACCGAGCGCTCTTGAGCCGCGGCAGGGTCGAGCTCGATCATGGCGCGCTGCTCGCCAAGAGCGATCTCGGCCTTTGGCCGCACGACGAGCACGTAGACGGCGTGCACCACGATGACGGCGATGATGAGAGACAGCGTCTGGTAGACGAATTCGACCGGGTACGACTTCTTCATTTAGATGTCCACGGGAAAGGAGACCGAGCTCCCGGCGGGAACTTTCTCCGTTGGGATGAAATCCTCGTCTTTGGGTTCCTGGCGTTTCTGCACTGGCTCGACTTTTGCCATAGCACTTCCGACGAAAGCGCCACTCGCGAAGAGCGAGATACTCAGAGAATAGACAATCCACTTCATGGCTTTACTCCAGATATCTCGCGATCCGAAAACCTACATCGGATCGCGCTTTGTTTCCGTAATCACGAAAGCTCAGCCGTAGCTGGGTGACGCTTCCGTGGAGGAAGCTCCCGCCACGGATCACGTGGAACTCACCCTCGGCGGGACCCATCGGATCCTGCAGAACCTTCCGGCTCCCGGACGCATAGATCGTATACAAGTCGTGGACCCATTCCGCAACGTTGCCGCCGAGGTTGTACATGCCGAGAGGATTGACGTCGAAGCTTTCCGAGGGCGCGGTCCCGGGGAAGCCGTCGGTATAGTTCGGTACCGTCGTCAGAACGAACCCCTTCGCGGTGGCATCCGCGTAGTTCCCCGCGCCGGCGGGAACTGGAAGTGCGTTGCCCCAGGAATATTTGAGCTTATTGCCCTCGGGGTGCCGTGCAACGAGGGCCCACTCCGCTTCGGTCGGGAGCCGGTAGCCCGTCGTGGGAAGCTTTACGGGCCCGAGCTTGCCGCCCACGTTGACGTAGGCGGGCGGGAGGGATTCCTGCTCGCTCAGCCAATTGCAATACGCGGCCGCGTCTTGCCACGTCACCTTCACCACCGGGTGGTGATCGATCTCGAGGTTGTGCCCTTGGACGGCGCCCGATCGGTGGCCGGAGCGGAACTCGCGAAACTCGCGATTCGTGACTTCCGTTGTGGCCATGTAGAACGCGCGCGTGAGCTCCACCGTGCGCAGCGGTTCATTGGCGCGACGGCCGGGCTCGCGGCGTGACGCTCCCATCTCGAACCGTTTGGGCCCTTTGATATCGACGAGGCGAAGCTCTTGGCCTTTGGATGTCTGGATCACGGGCAAGATCGACGCGGCTTTGATCTCGGCGAGCGTCTTCAATTGGACTTCGATCGTTTGCGGGAAACCTGGCCGCGGTGTGACCTCGCTGGCGAAGCCTTCATAGAGATCTTTCTTGATCTCGATGCGATGCGGCACCGCGGGGAGCTGCAACGTCTGGTGCGCCGGGCCGCGCGCTTCACCATTCACGACGAGATTGGCGTCGGGTGGGTCCACGACGAGCTCGATCTCGCCGAGCTGCGGCTCGAGCGTGATGGTGATGGTCTGGCTTCGCGAAGAGCTCACCGAGACTTCACGGGTCACGGAGTCGTAGCCCGCGCGTGACAGCTCCAGCCGATGGTCCTTGTTGGGCGGGAGCTCCAGCTCCAGAGGTGTTTGCCCGGCATATTCGCCATCCACGGTGACGTTCACCGCGCCCGGGACGCTGAGCACAACGAGATTGCCGTCGACGAGCTCGAGCCGCGCCGGGCCGACCGTCTCCGCCGTTCCGGAAACGACGTGCACCCGGCCTCGATAAGGTTTGTGGCCGCCCAGAATGACGTCGTAGTTGTGCGTGCCCTCGAGTAGATTGGCGTCGACGGGTGTCGGACCGTAGCTCTTGCCAGCGACACGAATCATCGCACCTTTGGGCTCCGAAGTGAAGGTGACGGAGCCCCAAGCGGGATCGAGGGTGGCGTCGAGCTCGACGATGGTGCCTTTTCCTTCGATCGTGACCGTCTCGACGAAGTCGTGGTGCAGATCGGCTCGAATGAAAAGCGTGTACTCACCTTGCTCGAGCTCGAGCGGCTCGAGCGGCGTGACGCCGACTTCTTCGCCGTCAATCGACACGACGGCTCCTTCCTCTGGGGACGTCGTCAGGACGAGCTGCCCCGACAATTGCTTCAAGAAGAAGGAGACTTCCTGACTTCGGTCGGAACCGACGATGAACGTCGTCTCCAAAGGGCGATAGCCTTCTTTCTCGGCAATCATCATGTACGCGCCCGGATGGGCGAAGAAGCGGCCGCCGATTTGGAGTGCGAAGGGTGGCCCTTCCACGCGATAAGTGTCGGGAACCGGGTCGAACTTGAAGGCGATAGAACGCGCGCTAAAAAGCGCCCACGCCACCGAACCGAGAAGAATAACGAGTACCCAGAACACGATCGCCCCAGAGCGCACGCGAGGCCGTCGCGGATGGAGCTCGGCGACCGGGGTGGGCGTGAACGCGACCGGGCTAACGATCTCTCCAGAGCTTTTCGGTGCGCTCGGGATGGACTCAGCAGGGGAGCCACTGGAGTCGATGACGACGGGAGGGTCGGTTTGCTTGTCCTCGATCGGGTTGAGACAAAACCTGAAGTCGCCGCCTCGCGCTTCGATCTCGATACGGGCCGTCCCGATGGCAATTACGTCACCGTCGCGGAGCCATTGCGACGTTTTCACGGGAGTGCCGTTGACTCGGACGGTTCCAGAGGCGGCTTGCACGAAGACTTCGTCGCTCGATAAACCGAGATGAGCGAGGGGCTCTTCCGTTTGAGTGCCGGCAACCGGAATATCCGCGTCCGGACCTCCAACCGATAACGGGAAAGCGCTCGCCTCGACGCGGCGCCGCGTCCCGTTCGCCTCACGTACAACGTAGCGCCAGCTCAAATCTCCTCCTCGCAGCGAACGAGTAGCGGCTCGGGTGGCGCCGTGGCTTCGACGACGAGCCGGAGCCGCACGTCCCGGTAGCCCCGGCGTGTCCCGACTACCGTGTAAGTTCCGGGCCGCAAGACGAGGGAGTGACGGTCGAACTTTCCGAGCGTCCCGACTCTGTAGACGACCACCTCGGTCTTTTTGTCGGAGAGCAAATAGACTTGTACGGGCGTCGAATATTCACGTACGAGCGCATCGAGCCGCTCGATCTGGCTTGCGAGCCGGGGACCTTTGTCCGCGATGTCCATCGCCCGCTGAAGCGACGCGGAGGCTTCAGCGAGCACCTTGGCCTCCGAGAGCCGTGCGGGGGTTCCGATATGGAAGGTGAGCTTGGACGAAAGCGCGGCTCGGGCGTCGGCGCGCGCCTTGCCCTCCTGAGCGAAGCGGATGGTCGCATCCACGTCCAGCACGGCTTGATAGTGTTGGGCCGCGGAGCGCCACGCTTCGTGGGCTTCGAAGCCGCGCGCCTTTTTGCGATTCTCGGCGATCTTGGCGTTTCGTTCGCCTCGTGCGACTGCCTCGAGCCCAGCCGTGACGTCGGGCGCGTCGGCTTTGATGGCGCGCGCGCGCTCAAAAGCCGCCCGCGAACGCGGGAAGTCTCGTGCGTTCAAGGCCGCCACCGCCTCGGACATCGCAGCGGTGAACGCCTCCTCAGAAGCTTGCTGGTCGATTCGGGCCAAGCCTCGCTGGGCGGCCGTTGTGAGCGGATCGCGTTCGATGGCTTTGCGGTAGCGTTCGGCGGCGCCGTCCAAATCACCTTTCGCCTCGAGCTCTTCCGCGCTCGTTGTGAGCGTGCGGACTTCATCGAGGACGCGGCTGCGCTCGAGTCCCTTGCGAGCGGCGCTTTCGCCCGGTTGGACTTTTAGAACGAGCGCGAACGCTTCGGCGGCTTCCGTGCTTCTTCCAGCCGCGAGCGCGTCGCGTCCACGGGCGAGCGCTTCTTTGGCGACATCGTTAGCAAGAGCTCGCACCGTGTTCCAGTGCGAGAGAGCTTCCTCGTAACTCGTTTCGGCGCGCGCGAACTCGCGGCGTCGCATCTGCTCGCCGCCTGCCGTCATGGCCTCGACGCCCAGGCGATAATCTTGGCCGCCCCAAATCTGCGCTTGTCTTCCCTCGAGCGCGTCGCGTGCGCTCGCGGCGCGTTCTTGTGCTTCCTCCGCCAGCGCCTTTCCTTCGGCGAGGGTTTCCAGGTCGGTGGTCCCGACCGCCGGCACGGGTTGTGGGGCTGGCTCCGATGCCGTCGACTCAGGTGCTTCTTTGGAAACCCGCGTACTATCGACGGCAAAACGCGGGAGCACGAAGAAGACGGCACCCGCAAGTGCGAAGAGCACCGCGAAGGCGGCGAGCGTCTTCAAGCCCATTCCGCCGCCGGAATCTTCACGTCGCTTCACGCGAGTTGGTATTGATGTCGGGGGCTTCGCAGCACCGAACGCGATGGGCTCGATCTTCTCTACAACACGCGGAGGCGGCGTTAGTTTGACTGCAGGCGTTTCGGTGATCTCTCGCCGAATCGCTTCGAGGCTCGCTTGGATCGACCGCATGTCGGCCGGGCGGTGGCGCGGATCCCGGTTGGTCGTGGCGTTCAAAAGCGCTTGGAGTTTCGAAGGGAGCTTCTCGCCGCTCGTCAAGTCGCGCGCGAGCATGCCGAAAGCATAGATGTCGTCGGTGGGCGATGGCGTTTCGCCGGCGAGCTGCTGCGGGCTCGCTGTACCTTCCGACCCGCCGCCTCGGATCTCGAGCGCGTCCTTTTTTCGATCGAGAACACCGGCAATCCCGAAATCGAGAAGCCGCGGCTCTCCCGAAGAGTCGATCAGGATGTTCGCGGCTTTGAGATCGCGGTGCACGATCCCCTGAGCGTGCGCATAGTCGAGGGCATTGGCGACGGAGATGAGCGGCGCAAGAACGTCCTTTAGTGGACGCCCGCGCAAGCACCCGATGTTCTCGCCTTCGACATAGGCCATCGTGATGAAGCTGGTGCCGGAGCCGCGATGAAAATCGTAGACCGGCACGATATTTTTGTGGACGAGCTTGCGTGCGTGGCGGCACTCGCGCCGCAAGAGCGCGAGCGCATCTTCGGAGGCGCCTTCGCGGATGACTTTCGCCACCACGCGATCCTCGAGCTCACGATCGTCTACCAGCCACACTTCGCCCATGCCTCCTTTGCCGAGTGGACGGATGAATTGAAAGCGCTCCCCGAGCAACTGACCGCGAGCCAGATTCGTCATGGCACGGCCGCCCGGGGCCTTAGTTCTTGGGCGGGCCCCCAGACGCCGGAATGGGTGCGGCGTTCGGGTCCAAAGGCAGCCCCGTCTCGGCTGCAAAAATCTGACGGAGAATCTGGCGCCAGGTGTCGTATTGGGTCCCTACGGAACCGGTGAGTCGCAACACTTCGCCGTCGACATCAATCAAGATGGGTGCGACTTCCGAGTCGAATGACGCTGCCAGCTCGCGAAGCGCTTCCCGATGCATCTTCGCCTCTTCGGACTTCTGGAAGCCGTTTTGAAGGACCGCCATCCCGCCCATGATCCCGACTTGTCCGACGCCCTGACCCGCGCGTCCGCCGCGGGTTGCGGCGACAACACCGCCGACGATGGCGGCCGCGCCGAGGATTTTCTCCAACCTGCCTTGTTTGGTCAGCTTGTCATAGGCGAGCTGCTCTTCGTAGGCGTAGCTGCGCCAGCTGTCATAAGCGGGATCGATTTGTGCGTGGAAGTCCGCGTAGTACTCGTTCAACGTGTCGACAAACATGAAGTCGCGCTCGCGGATATCGGCGAGGCGCAACATCATCGGATCTTCGTAGGACGGGAGCTTCTCGATCTTGTACTGGCTCTTCTTGACTTCGAGATAGTCTCCAAAGGCGATGGGCGCGAGGTATTTTGCGAATCGCAGCTCAGCTACCCGACGCACTTCTTGAACGTCTTCTGCATCGAGCTTTTTAGCCACTTTCAGAAGATCGTTCGCGATTTTGTTGTAGAGGCTCTGGAAGGGCTCGCGGTCAGTCTCGGTCTCTTTGTAGACGATGGGATTGGCCTCGCCTTTGTAGCGCTTGTCGAGCCACTTTTTTCCGCGCGCGTCCACGGCGATGAGGTCGATCTCGAGGTCCTTTCCGTTGGACTTGTAGATGGTCCCGCCGATCCGCAAATCGATGACATGCGATACGGGAACGATGCGCACGGCGCCCCAATAGCCGGACATCTCGAGCGTCTGTTTCAGGCGCATGGGTAGATAGCGCGCTTCCGCGTTGCGGACGTCGGAAAAGATACCTTTTTCTTCGAGCATGTAGCGCTCGTACTCGTCGTCGGGGAGACCCGGATCGAAGAGCTGGATGCCGATATCGAGCAGCAGTTCTTCCGGCACTTCGGACCGCGCCTGGACGAGCTCGACGGGTTTGTCGTCGAGAGCCCAGGACGGCGTCGCGAGAGCCAGGCCGAGGATGCTCAGGAGAACGGTCGCTCCTATTTCGCGATTCGGCGCTTTTCTAGTCATGTCTTTCTCCACAGGTTCCACAGGCTCCCAAGGCGACTAGTTCCTCGTCGCGCTCTTGTAGGCACGATATTCCTCCCAGAGCTTCTCTCGAAGCACGGGGTCCTTCTCACTCATTGCAGCCTCACGAAGCTGTTTGGCGACGATGTCGTCGTCGCGTCCGTCGCCGATGTCTTCGGGAACGGGCTGCGTTTGTGTGTCGTCCCCGCCGGGCGTGCTCTCGACGCGGGCGCCGCTTTCACTCGTCGGCGGCTCTTCCGGTGCGTCGGGCGATGCGCCGGTGCCACCTGCCGTTTGTGCCGAGCGGCGCGACTCCAGCTCTTCTTCGCCTGAACCTTCGCCACCGCCACCGCCACCACCCGCGGCGGCCGAAGCTTCGCGCCGGCCTTCGAGGAGCTCTTGCTCTTTCAAGATCAGACCGTCGAACTCGCGCAACGCCTCGTCGAACTCGCCGTCCAGACCGGCGCCCTTTTCATCCGACGTCCGCGCGCCAGGCGGTGAGCCCCCTGCCGTGGCACCGGCCGGCTCGCCTGCTTCTTTGCTTTCGTTCTCTGCGCTTTCGTTGTCTGCGCTTTCGTTGTCTGCGCTTTCGTTCTCTGCACCTTCTGCGCCTTGGTTCTCTGCGCCTTCTTCACCGGCTTCGCGGTCACTCTCTTTGCTTTCGGACGCGCCGCCGGCCTCCGTCGTAGGGGCACTCTCGGCGCCGCCGGCCGGTGTCGGTGTAGGAGCTTCGGATGTTGCAGAAGGTTCTGAAGGAGGTTTGGGTGGCTCGGGAACCGATGGCGTCGAGGACTGGCTTGCTGAGCAAGCAACCAAGAGTGGTATCAGCATCCACGGAGCCAAGTTTCTTACCAAACGTTTCAGCATCGTCGTCCGGTGGGTCTGAGAAAGTCGGTCCACCACCTCCACATGGTAACCCATCTGCAAAGTCAGGGCCACAACACCTACACAACGCGTCAAGACGCTGAAATACCCGGATTGCAAGGACTTCCGGGTCCGCCGATCCCGCTGTCAGAGAGTGAGTTACGCCCAGTCCTGGGACGCGGAGAGGACGAGAACGTCCACTCCGGGTGACACGCTCACATGCTATTCTTCACGAGCTTGACCATAATTGATTGGGTCGCCTCGCATCTCGTTCTCGCAGGCACGGCGTTGGTTGCGGTGTTTGCGGTCGTCGCGGTCGTCGACGCGCTCTTATTCAAGGATGAAGTTCGCGCGGCGATCGGTTGGGTGGGTCTCATTCTGCTCGTGCCGCTCTTTGGCTCGGTTCTCTACTACCTGATTGGTATCAACCGCATCCGGCGAAGGGCTGTGGCGCTTCGCCGGCAAAAAGAGGAAAACGCGGAAGGCCCGCTCCCGGCGGCCGGCCTCATCCCGGGGGACGTCGCAGCGATTTTGGGGGCCACGGACCAAGTGGTGGAGCTCGCTCATCTTGTCGGGAACGTGACCTCGCGGCCGCTGCTCGCTGGCAACCTCGTGCAGCCGCTCGTGAATGGCGACGAGGCCTATCCTGCTATGCTCGAGGCCATTCGGCGCGCCGAGAAGAGCATCGTGCTCCTCACCTATATCTTCGACAACGACTCGGCGGGCTGTCAGTTTCTCGAGGCACTCACGGATGCGACAAATCGTGGGGTCGAAGTCCGTGTCCTCATCGACGCGGTCGGCTCGCGCTACTCGCATCCTCCGATCTCGCGGCTTCTAAAACGAAACGGTGTCCCGGTTGCGTCGTTTCTACCCACGTTCTCGACGCGACTGCCGTCGTTCAACTTGCGCAACCACCGCAAGGTCATGGTCGTCGATGGTCGCATCGGTTTCACCGGCGGGATGAACATCCGTGAGGACTTCGTTCTCGATTCGAAGCCGAAACATCCCGGGATGGACTTGCACTTTCGCGTCGAGGGGCCGGTGGTGCAGCATCTTCACGAGACCTTCGCCGAGGATTGGGAGTTCACGACGGGGGAGTCACTCGACAGCACGCATTGGTTTCCCAAACTCTCGCCCATCGGCCGAACCATCGCACGCGGCATCGTCGACGGCCCCGATGCGGATCTGAACGTATTGAACTTTACGCTCATGGGGGCCATCGCCTGCGCGACGCGCTCCATCAAAATCGTCACGCCCTATTTTCTGCCGGACCAAGCGCTCATCTATGCCCTCAACACGGCCTCCTTGGGTGGTCTCGATGTCGACATCGTTTTGCCCGAGAAGGGCAACTTGAAACTCGTGAATTGGGCGATGGGGGGGCAGGTCGATCAGGTTCTCGAACATGGGTGTCGCATCTGGCTTTCACCGAAAAAACCATTCGATCACACCAAACTCATGGTAGTGGACGACTATTGGGTCTTGCTCGGGTCGATTAACTGGGACCCGAGAAGCTTGCGCTTGAACTTCGAGTTCAACGTCGAATGCTATGACCGGGAGCTCGCCGAGCAGATGGGGAACCTCGTGCGGGAGCGAATTGCGAAAGCGCGCCGGCTGACGGCCGAGGAGCACCGGAAACGTAAGCTACCCGTTCGACTTCGAGACGGAGCGGCACGTCTGCTGACTCCCTACTTGTAGGATGTTCTGTGAGTCCTGATGACCCAAGGTAAACCCAGCTCGCGGCTAGACGGGTTTATCGCTCATCCGCGGCGAGCGCTCTGGCGACTCGCGCTCCCGATCATGATCGGCATGTCGGTCCAGACGGTCTACATGCTTGCGGACATGTATTTCGTCGGGCGGGTGAGCTCGGAGGCGCTCGCGGCGCTCGCCTTCAACATGCCGGTCGTCTTTCTCGGGATCGGGATCGTCTTCGGCCTAGGCTCCGGCGTCACTTCGGTGATCGCGCGCTATATCGGTGCCCGGGACAAACGCCTCGCTGACTCAGCCGCCGAGCACTCGGTCGCGCTCGGCGTCGTCATCTCGGCCGCCTTTACTCTCATCGCCTACTGGAAGGGGAGAGAGTTCCTCGCCTTGCTCGGCGTTCCCGACCATTTGATGGCGCTCGCCTGGGGCTATTTTCGGATACTCGCAGGCGGCTACGTTTTTCTCGTCATGTCGGTCTTCTTCCGTTCGATCCTATCGGGCGAAGGCGATGTGAAAACGCCCGTGATGATTCAAGGCGGCGGGACGCTCTTGAACATCGTGCTCGACCCCATTTTCATTTTTCAGCTCGATATGGGTGTTGAAGGAGCCGCTCTCGCGACGGTGTTGAGCCAAGCGCTCGCGGCCTCGGCGTTCGTCTACCTTTTGTTCTTCAAAAAGCACGCTTACGTCACGTTCGACCTCAAGGATTTTCGCTTCTCTTGGTCGCTTCTCGGAAGGATCTTTGCTGTCGGGGCCCCGGCATCGTTCTCGTTCGTCATTATGGCCCTCGGAGGAGCGGTGTTCAATCGTCTTCTCGTTGTGTATTCCGACGAGACCGTTGCGGCGTTTCAAGTCGGCTCCCGCATCGACCATATCTACCTGCTGCCGGTGATCGCACTCTCGGCAAGTCTCGTGACCCTTGTCGGCATGTTTCACGGAGCGCAGCGCCGAGACCTCGTGCGCGACGTGATCGTCTACGCGATGACACGCGCCGTTTTGATCGCGTTTGTGATGGGAACGCTCTTTTTCATCCTCGCCCCGAACTTCTTGGGCGCTTTTACCGACAGCGAAGTTATCGCCCGGACTGGGGTCGGCTACCTCCGCATCGGAGTCTTCTCCTATCCCTTCATCGCGATCGTCATGCTCACCGGCCGCGTGCTCCAAGGGATGGGGAACGGCACGCCAGTATTCGTCCTTTCTCTATTGAGAGTCGTACTCATCAGCGGACCGCTCGCTTACATCTTCGTCTTGAAGATGGGGAAGCCCGTCACGTGGGTCTGGATCGCGATGCTGATAGGCATGGTGGTGACGGCGATCCTCGCCTTCGTCTGGCTAAAACACGCCCTGTCCCATGGAGACACCATCCCAGAAACTGCGGACGCAGCTATTAGTGGGCTGTAAAGACAAAAACAGCCTACCGCGGCGGACTTTCGGTCCTCATCGTGAACGAATCGTTCGCCCGGCGCCACTATCCGAATGAGGAGCCACTCGGGAAGTTTGTCCGTGTCGGCTACGACAATATTCTCTGTGAGATCGTCGGTATCGTCCGCGATGTGCGGCACCGAAGTCTCGGTACCGAGTCCGGTGAAGAGATGTACACGCTGTATTACGCGACGCCTTGGCCCTCGTTCGATCTCGCCGTGCGCACCGCTGCCGCGCCCATGGCGTCAATCGGTGTCGTGCGCGAGGCGATTTGGCGTGTCGACGAGGAGCAGCCCGTGGGCGACGTATACGACATGCCCGAATTGCTGCGCGGCTCGATGGCGACGGACCGGTTCTTGATGGCGAGCTTCGCCGCCATTGCACTTCTGCTTGCAGCGTCCGGGATCTACGGCGTGATCTCGTTCACCGTCGTGCAGCGCACGCGCGAGATCGGCATCCGGGTCGCACTCGGCGCGCGCGGCTCGGAAGTGTTCCGGCTCATTCTCGAGGAAGGGACCGGGGTCGTGCTCTCGGGCATCGCGCTCGGGCTCGTCGCAGCGTTCGCGCTCAGCCGGTTCCTATCGAGTGAGCTCTACGGCGTCAGCGCAAGCGACCCCCTTACTTATGTCTCGGTTGCTGTCGTGCTTCTCGCCGTTGCCTTCATCGTGACGCTGGTTCCCGCCCATCGAGCGTCGCGCGTCGATCCGCTCGTCGCCTTGAGGCACGAATAGCCAACCGCGCTTGTAACGAAGAACCTTTATGCCGCAGCGATGGGCGAGAGGCATCTGTGACTCGTATCGTGAGCGCGCACTGAGCGGTCGATGCCAAGCGCGTTTATAATGCCGGGCCATGATGAGCCGTCGCTCTTTTCTCGAGGCGGCGGGAGCGCTCGTCGCTTCCCGCCAAGATCCTGTTCGCTATCCCGATCCGCGCATTGTCATCCTCGATGATCGCTTCGCGAAATACCGCATAGGGAACACGCCCGTACAGCGTTTGCATCACGGAACGTTCTGGGCGGAAGGCCCGGCGTGGAACGGTGTCGGCCGCTATCTCGTCTGGAGCGACATCCCGAACGATACGCAGTTGCGCTGGCTCGAAGAAGACGGACACGTCACGACCTTCCGCAGCCCATCGGGCAACAGCAACGGCAACGGCAACACGTTCGACTATCAAGGACGTCAGCTCTCCTGCGAGCACGGCAATCGCCGCGTGGTGCGCTACGAGCCCGACGGAAGCATCACCGTGCTTGCCGATCGATTTCAGGGCAAGCCCTTCAACGCGCCGAACGACGTTGTCGTCCGCTTCAATGACGAAAGCATCTGGTTTACCGATCCCGGCTACGGGAGCATGGGGAATTACGAGGGTCACAAGGGCGAGCTCGAGCTCGAGGAATCCGTCTACCGCATCGACGCTGCGACCGGCGAGATCGCACTTTTGACGGACGAGGCCGACAAGCCCAACGGGCTGTGTTTTTCACCGGACTACAAAACACTCTACGTAGCCGACACCGGCGGTTCCCAACGCGACATCAAAGTATGGGACGTCGTCGACGGAACGCGGCTCGCACGCGGGCGCCGTTTCACGGACATGGTGATCGAAGGGGTCGGCTCCGGCGGCTCCGACGGCATCCGCGCCGATGTCGACGGCAACATCTGGTCGAGCGCGGGTTGGGGCGGCGAGGGCTTCGACGGCGTGCACATCTTTGCGCCCGACGGGACGCGTATCGGTCAAATCCTCCTGCCCGAAGTATGCTCGAACGTCTGCTTCGGCGGCACGAAGCGACCGCCTTGTTCATGACCGCAAGCCAATCCCTCTACGCGGTCTACGTCGAGACCCGCGGCGCTCATATCGCGTAAAGAGCGAGCCTCATCCCGGTCGAAGCTCAGTTCTTCGGTCCGGAAATACAGGTGCCCGGCACTTGTTTCGCAAGCGCAGGCCTCCAGCCTGTGAACACCAATGGCTACCGTAGCGAACACGTGTTCGCAGATTATGTTAAATACACGTTACCAAGGGTAACGCTCGCCGGCGCCTCCGCACTTGTTCTCCGAGCCGGTGGCCCAGAATGCTAGGTGGATGTCGAGCCAAAAGCAAGGCATTGGCGGTGTGACAATAGTAATATTCGATAAGAATCTCGTTCGAACGAGATTTCTGCTGCCATCCAAGAATACAGGTGCCAGGCACTTGTTTCCCGGTATGGCGCGTGAGGGCCATATCTCGTGAGGGCGAGGCTCAGCGCCAGGTCTTCTCGCCATAGTCGGCCGCGACCCGGCCGAAGCTCAGCTCTTCGATCGCGCCGGAGTCGAAGACTGCAAAGAAGGCTCGGCGCTGAGGTCTGGTATTGCCGTAGACAACCCGCACGACGACCTTCTCCGAATCTACAGCCAACACCATCGTCGAGATCGCGCGCTCGGAGCGTCGTTCCTCGAACCGGTCCATGGCGGCGTGGATCGCTCGTTGAACCCGCTGGCCCTTCTGCCACGCTCGGCCCTGTTTCGTCTGAAGCCATTGCTTGCCTTCGTGAGACCTCAGCCAGATTTCGTCTTTAGTTGACCGCCGCAACCAGAAGTCTAAAGCGTTGATGGGCACGGCTCCGAGAAAATTGAGAAAAGGGAAGAGTACGAGCGCGACGGCGTAGCCCCAAAGGCCGATGAAGCGCGACAACCAGAGTGCTGACCCCACAGCGAGCAGCGATGCGATCGCCGAAGAACCCAAGACGCGGGGTATTTTGCCAATACGCATGTCGGCGCGCGGTTTTACGAGGGAGCCCGGTGGTGGTCCAGCCAGTACCCCCACGCAACGATGAGCCACTGTGACTGAGCTACCCATGCTAGCGCCGTGACACTCGGGGGCGGCTCACCGAACACGGTGCCCACATAGATGAGCAAAAGAAAAGCCACGAGCGCCCAGAGACCGAAGGAGCCCATGCGATCGGTGGCGCGCGTCGTGCGGGCATAGAGCCAGACGCTGATGGCGAAGAGGGTGAGCTCGACCCCGAGGGTTCCCCAAAGCGAGTTCCAGAGCCCGAGTCCAACGCGGGCTCCGCCGGGATAAAGCGGCAAGTCGGGTCGATGGGTGATGAAGTCGAGAAGCCAGTGACTGAGCACCGCCGCACCGACCATAAGCGCTCCGACGCGGCAGCGGCGCGCGAAAAAATAGACCGCACCAAACAAGACCGCCCAGCCGATCACGGTGAGAAGGCTGTGTGTGATCGGGTAGTCGACGAAGTCGAGCGGCGTGACCCGGGTGATCCCGGGTTGGATCGCGACGGTTTCGAGCCCCATGAGGAGAAATGTGGGCCAAACTAGGTCGATGAACTGGGCCGCCATGAAGAGCGTGCCGAGGGAGGTGTCACGCGCCGCGGCTTTTCCTCCAAACCCGACAGCTAAATGACCGACGAACATGACCTATCTCGAGAGCCTCACGAATGCGTTACTTTGCATCGGAAGTGGGCTCATGCGCAAACCGTTTGCCATGACGTTCAGGAGAAAAGTCGAATCGACAGGCTGATCACGGCGGCGTTGGTGAAATCCAGCAGAAACCCGGCAGCGATCGGTAGCACGAGAAACGCCTCCGGAGCCGGCCCGTGGCGTTTGACGAGTGACTCCATGTTGGCGACCGCATTCGGCGAAGCCCCGAGACCGAATCCACAATGTCCCGCTGCGAGAACGGCGGCGTTGTAGTCGCTGCCCATCGTTCGAAACGTTACCGTTGCGGCGAAGATTACCATGAAGGCGACTTGAGCCGTCAGGATGACCAACATCGGAATCGCCACGTGCGCGAGCTGTACGAGGTCGACGCTCATCACGGCGATGGCGAGAAACAAGTCGAGGCAGACGAACATCAAAAGCGCAACGACTCGATCGCGGATCCAGGGACGACCGGTGAGCTCGAGACTGCTCCGAAGCGCGATGCCAACGATCATCGCGCCGATATAGCCGGGAAGGACGAGAGGCGCGCCCGCGACCTGGATCGAGCCGAGTCCGTAGCTCACCCACGCTCCCAGCTTGAGAGAGACGGCGAGCGCCGCCAAATGCCATAGCGGTGAAGCGCGAGTGTCGCGAGCGCGAACGTCAGTCCACCGATTACGGGGACGGGTATGTTGAACTCCGAGAAGAGACGCACCCGGCGGACGAGCGCCTCGCCCAGGAGCAAGGCGGGCCACGCGAGGGCGAGTGCCCACCACGCTGAAATCTCCAAGGGTTCGGGCTCTAGGCCGTGCACATTAGGTTATCCTAGCAACTTCATCAAGGGGGCCGGAGCGTCCCGCGCGAAACGGTGCGAGGAAAAACCCCAGTCGACTGCCAGGAGGACACGCATGGTTTTGAATCTAACACGAGGGATCTTAATCCTATTGGCGCTCGCCGGGCCGCGACAAGGCTTCGCTCAGCAACCGCTCGACGATACCGAGCGCTTGCTCGAGGAATTGACCAATGCGCACGGCGTGAGCGGATTCGAGGGCGAGGTCCGCGAGATCCTTCGTCGCGAGTGGCGTGAGCTGCTCCCCGATCTTCACACCGACGGTATCGGCAATCTTCTGGGCACGCTCCCCGGCGGTCCGACGGGCCGCGCGTTCTCGTCATGGCGCATATGGACGAAGTCGGCTTTCTTGTCCGCCATATCGATGACGACGGATTCGTCTATATTAATAATGTCGGCGGCTATTTTGCTCAAAGCGTGCTCACGCAGCGATTGTCGATCCTCACGGCGACGGGCCGCGTCGTCGGCTATACCGGGATGAAGTCGGGTCACATCCTCCGCCCCGCGGAGCGAAACCAGATGGTCCCGCTCGAGCGCATGTTCATCGACGTCGGGGCGAGCAGCCGTGGGGAGGTGCTGGCGATGGGCATCCGGCCCGGTCTCCCCGTCGCCTATGAGACCGCGTTCGAAAAACTCGGCGACACGGGCCGCTACCTCGCCAAGGCCTGGGACGATCGCGTCGGGCTCGCGGTGATCACCGAAGCGCTTCGCGAGCTCAGCACCCATCCCAATCGAGTACAGGTCGCGGCGACCGTTCAAGAAGAGATTGGCTTGAGAGGGGCCACGGTCGTCGAGGAGAGCCTGCACCCGGATATCGTCATCAACCTCGAGATTGGAATCGCTTCCGACTTTCCGCTCATGACCTCACCCACGTTGTACCAAGAGGCTCTCGGCGACGGCCCTGGGATATTTGTTTTTGACCGAAGCATGATCCCGAACAAACAGTTCATCGATTGGATCATCGACGTCGCGCACCAAAACGCGATCCCGATCCAGTTCGAGTCGGTCTCGGGCTATGGGGAGGACGGTGCGGAGCTGCAACGCTCCGCCCGTGGTATCCCCGCGGTGAATATCGGTATACCGACGCGTTACGGACACAGCCAATCGGGTATCATCGACCGCGCGGATTACGACAACACCGTGAAGCTCGTACGATCCCTGATCGAAAGTCTTTCCGAGCAAGTCGTCCAGCAGATTCGAACATTCGAGTGACCCTTCTTTGCGGATTGACCCCGAGTGGCCACATCGACGTTTACTCCGGCTCGCCCGATGAGGGCCCTGGCCTCTCCACTGCAGCGCAACGGCGTATTGTCGATGCGTTCGACGTTGGGCGCGGGCACGGGGTCCTGCACTTGGGCGCGGCGGAGCTGAGCACCGAGCTTCATCCTGCGCTTTCGCACTGGCGCGACTTTGGACGGTCTTTCGTGGCCAGAGTCTGCGCTGCGCTCGATCCGACCGACCCGAAATCGGTGATCCTTCCAGCTCTCGCCCCGGACGAGCTCGCGGCTTTCTTCGAGGCGACGCCTCCGATGCGAGGCGCCGAGCTGCTCACACCCGCGCTGCTCGTCGACTTGTGGTCCGATATCGGCAAGGCCCTGACGGCCGAGGTAGCACGCTTTGACGACAGCGTCCAGGCCTATCTAAAGAAGCAGAGCGCGGTCTGGAACGTGGTCGGGCGGGTCTGCTTTCATCTGGCGGAGAACAAGCGCGACCCTTCCTATCCCTTCGCATTCATCGCGACCTACGTGCACAAGGTCTCGAAGCAAGCCAAGCCGCAACATCTGCCGCTCGGGCGTGCCCTCAAGGACTACGCCGGGGCGAAAAACCGCCAGAAGTTGCTCGCGCTCCTCTCTCCCTTGTCGCGCGCGGCGGAGCAGAGCGCATTCGTCCGCGAGCTCGTCGACTCTGGTGATATCTACCACCCGCTGTCCTGGACACCCAACGAGGCCCATCGCTTCTTGTGCGAGATCGCACTCTACGAGCAAGCCGGTCTGGTCGTGCGCATGCCCGACTGGTGGAACCAAAAGCGTCGTCCCCGCCCCAAGGTCTCGGTCTCGGTGGGCGGCAAGGCACCGTCGACACTCGGCATGGACGCTCTCTTGGACTTCGACGTCAAGCTGAGCCTCGACGGCAAGAGCCTCTCTCGGAAAGAAATGAACACGCTGCTCGCATCCACAGAGGGCCTGGTTCTGATCAAAGGCAAGTGGGTCGAGGTGGACAGGGACAAGCTCCGCGACGTCCTCGATCAGTGGCGCGACGTGCAGCAGCAAGCGCGGGCGGGTGGCGTGAGCTTTGGCGAGGCCATGCGCATGCTTGCAGGCGCCGATCTCGATGTCGGCGACGCGGATAGCGACGAGGACGCACGGCCGGAATGGTCGGAGGTTGTTGCCGGGAAATGGCTTTCGTCAAAGCTCGACGCCCTGCGCTCGCCCGAGCTGCGGACGGCGATCGACGCGGATGCTGGCTTGCGGGCCGAGCTCCGTCCTTATCAAAAGCTCGGTGTGCAGTGGCTTTCGACCCTGCGCGGCCTGGAGCTTGGCGGCTGTCTCGCCGACGACATGGGGCTGGGCAAGACCATCCAGGTGCTCGGTCTGCTTTCCCTGACTCGCCGCGATGAGCGCAGCGAGCAGGGCACAGACCTGTTGGTGGTGCCGGCCTCGCTCATCGACAACTGGCGCCTGGAGATGGAACGCTTTGCCCCGCAGCTCGAGGTGCTCATCGCCCACCCGTCGCGCATCCTCTCGTCAGAGCTCAAGAAACTGCCTGCCAAAGACGTGGATGCTCACGACGCGGTGATCACCACCTACGGCACGGTGATGCGCACCGATTGGATGAAGTCCCATGCGTGGCGCTACGTGATCCTGGACGAGGCCCAGGCCATCAAGAATCCGGGGGCCAAGCAGACCAGAGCGGTCAAGGCGCTGGACGCGACGTGGCGCCTGGCTCTGACCGGCACGCCCGTGGAGAATCGGCTCGGCGACTTGTGGTCGATCTTCGACTTCCTGAACCCGGGACTCTTGGGCTCGGCCAAAGCGTTCAATCGCTTGGCCAAGTCCATGACGTCGGGGAAACAAGGGGGCTACGCGCCGCTGCGCAGGTTGGTGCAGCCGTACATTTTGAGGCGGCTCAAGACCGACAAGAAAGTCATTGCCGATTTGCCCGACAAGACTGAAGTCAATGCTTACTGCCTGTTGAGCAAGCGCCAAGCTGCCTTGTATAAGCAGTCGGTCGATGAGATGAAACAGGCCATCGCGGAGCTCGTTGGCATCGAGCGGCGCGGTGTGGTCCTGGCCTTTCTCATGCGCTTCAAGCAAATCTGCAACCATCCATCCCAGTGGCTCGGCGATAACGGCTATGAGGCCGAAGACAGCGGCAAGCTCTCGCGGCTGGGCGAGCTCGGCGAGTCCATTGCCGCACGGCAGGACAAGGCGCTCGTGTTTACTCAGTTTCGGGAGATGACGGAGCCGCTGGCTGGCTTTCTAACCAAGGTCTTCGGCCGCAGCGGCCTCGTGCTACACGGCGGTACGCCGGTCAAGAAGAGGCAGGGGATGGTCGAGAGCTTTCAGGAGAACGATCGAATACCCTTCATGGTGCTTTCGCTGAAGGCGGGTGGCATCGGACTCAACTTGACCGCGGCGTCCCATGTGATCCACTTCGACCGGTGGTGGAACCCGGCGGTCGAGAACCAGGCCACGGACCGCGCCTTTCGCATTGGCCAAAAGAAAAACGTGCTCGTTCACAAGTTCGTCTGCCGGGGGACGGTGGAGGAGCGCATCGACGCGCTCATCGCCGGCAAGCAAAAGCTCTCCGACGAGATCCTGTCTGGCGGTGCCGAGTCGGCGTTGACCGAGATGAGCAACGAGGAGCTGATCTCGATGGTGTCGCTCGACCTGAGCAGCGCCGTAGAGAGATAGAATGAGCCATGGGCTGGTATTCGGACGATAACTGGCGGCCCTATGTTTCAGTGGCCGAGCGTCGCCGTCAGGCTGCAAAGAAGCTGGCCAAGATGAAAAAGGCCGGTCGCCGGGTCTCGCCCGTCGCGATCGCCGGCCGCAAGATCGCAACGACCTTCTGGGGCATCGCCTGGTGCAAGAACCTCGAGTCCTATAGTGATTACTCGAACCGCCTGCCTCGCGGCCGGACCTACGCGCGCAACGGCTCGGTGATCGATCTTCAGATCGAAGCGGGACTCGTGCACTCTCTCGTCAGCGGCCAAGACCTCTACGAGGTGGATATCGAGATCAAGCCCATCGCGAAGCGGCGATGGACCGGCATCAAGCGCAAATGTGCGGGCCAGATCGACTCGCTGGTCGAGCTGCTGCAGGGCTCCATCTCCAAAGCTGTGATGGAGATCGTGACGCGTCAAGCAGAGGGACTATTTCCTTCACCCCGAGAGATCGCGCTCTATTGCTCGTGCCCCGACTGGGCGACCATGTGCAAGCACGCGGCAGCGACGCTTTACGGAGTTGGCGCGCGCCTCGACCACGAGCCGGAGCTGCTGTTCACGTTGCGAGCCGTAGACCCGGCCGAGATGGTGGCGGCCGCTATCGACCGGCCAGCGTCGGGAGGAAAGTCTCGGAGAGGCAGGGTGCTCGAATCCGGCGGGCTGTCCTCGGTCTTCGGCGTCGACATCGATATGGGCGGCGTCTCTCATGATGAGCTTGCACCGCCGACAAAGAAGAAGTCTTTGACCAAGAAGGCAGCGGTGGCGAAGAAACGGACCACCACACGAAGCACCAGCCGGAGGAAGAAGTAGACAGCGCGCTGGGCGTCTAGGCCGCGACCGCGGGAGCTCCGACGCCGACGAGAAAAGCGCGATAGGTCTCGTCCCAGCTCGGAAAGCGCAGCTTTTCCGACTGAGCGCGTGCGCCTCGCCCGAGCTTCGCGAGACGCTCCGGCGCGTGCAAGAGATGGCAGAGACTCTGTTTGAGCGCGAGCTCCTCGCTCGCCGTGAAAACGAGCCCGTTCACGGCTGGCCACACCCATCGTGACACACTTCCGACATCGAAGCTGAGTACGGGAACACCGCGCGCCACCGCCTCAGCGGTCGCCATACCGTAGGATTCTTCACGGGATGCTGTCACATAGAGATGAGCACGGTCCAGAAGCGATGCGACCGCACCCGGAGCGAGAGCTTCGTGAAATCGTACGCGGTGGCTACGACCCGACGCAGCGAGCGCCTGCAAAAATCGAACGCGATAGGCCGGGTCGCGATGGCGGTCGCCGACGATGTCCCAAACGAACCGATTGGGCGCGACCTCTGCGAGCGCGCGCAGGATCGCGAGAAGATTCTTTCCTTCGGTCATCGCTTGCACCGAAACGAGCCGCACCGGCTCCGCTGCATGCGGGGGCTGGTAGGCCGCTCGCGCGGCTCGGAACGCGTCACCGAGCCCCGGCGTGACAACGTGCCGTTCGGGGTTCGCGGGTATCACGTCGCCGAACCGCCGGCTCGGCACGAGCACCCGATCCGCGCAGTCGCGCCAGGAAGCTTCGCACGCTCGACGCCACGCACGCTTGGGCCCCGAGATCTGAGGCTCCCGCGACGGGAGGTAGTGTAGAACACATAGACGTCGGCGCCTCCTAGCCCCGCGAGGTCTTCGGATAGTCGAGCGCTTCGAGCTCGCGAGCCTGGAGCTCGCGATCGATGTCTTGGCGCGAGCCGTAGAGCCGGCCGGCCTCGAAGAGCCCCACCGACAACTCCATCACGTAGGAACGTGCCACTCCTGCGACGATGAAACATCCCGCCAACAGCGCCAACACCGCGGCGGCTCGAGGATGCATATCAGCGGCCCACATCCAACCGAGAAGCCAACATGACGCGGGCGGCGGTGACCGCGTCCGCCCTCGTACGCAGCCCACCGCCGAGCCCGACCAGGCTCAAAAAGCTGATGGCGGACCAGACTGAAAGGACGAGGACAGAGCCGCCGTGCGGCAGGGGAGGAGCGAGACGAGCAACAATCCAGTCGCCGCCTCGACGAGAAGCCACGAGCGATACGTGCCGGACAAGAAACGCGAAGCAAACATCACCGCTAGTTTACCAACGCAAGACCGATGCCAGCCGTAATGGACGCGCCAGCCCGCGTTCAATACGGGCGCGCCGCTTTCGAACGCGGCTCCGCGTTACGTCAGTCGCAAGGGATTACTGGCAAGGAAAGGAAGAGTTAGGCCGCTGCTCGGCGAGCCCACTCGGTAGAGCTACCTAGCTTTATTTGGTAAGAGCCTCGTGCACCTCGCTGGCCAGATTGGAAAAGGTGTTCTCGGGACAGTGCAGTACGTCTCGCCGGAACAGACTGCCGCCGCGCGCAGAAATAGCCACCGGGAAGTCGAGCTCTGTCCGGACCAAGCACCGCGCGTACGGATTGCGAACGATCGTTCGTTCGACGGACGGACGTTTCAGCCGGATCGCGATGCCAGAGGGCGTCGCCCCTTTGCGCGCCGTGCGCCGCATACTATAGAAAAATATGGACTTACGCCTCTAAGAGCACGAATCGCGCGGCCCAAATCACCTTGGCACGCCCGTTGCAATTACGTCATGACATGAGACAGGGAGAATCACGATGAGCCCTTACCCAACGATTCTGATGGTTCTGGCGATGTCCGCGCAAATCACTCCGACCCCAACGCAAATCGAGCGACAAAGTCCGTCGATGGACTGGGAGGAAGAGCTTGCTGCCACCAACGTCTTGACTCCGGAGAGGCTGGAGAGGAAAGCCGCAAGCGATTTCAGGTTCGAGTTGGCACCCCAAACCCGCCCGAGCACCATCCGTGTCGGTGAAGACTGGTTGTTTCGCCTGACGCCGCCCGCGAGCTGTCAGGAAGCCTCGACGTGCACGGTCGAATGGCAGAGCGATCGACCGGACGTCGCGTTCTGGCTAAATCTCCCGCTCGGCGCTCAGAAGACCGGCGCGATACTCGAGCCCGTTTCCTCAGGATTGGCGATGATCTCCGTCCGGATGTTCCCTTGTGACGCCAGCAGATGTCCTATACCACAGAGCGGCGCCTGGCCGGGCCCAGCTCAGAGCTGGCGCCGCGAGGCTCACTCCATCGGTACTTCGACGAGCGGCACGTCCGAGTGGGCGTCGAGGATCTCGAAGCGGTGACGTTCCTCGGCGTGGAACGTCTCCATGTCCGAGAACAGGCGTGCGGCAATCTCCGGCGCGGGTGACGCCTTCATGAACTCAGCGTCGTTCTTGAAAGTGAGCTCGGTGGCGAACGTCCAGTCGGCGCGTCCGTCGCCGTGGTGCAAAGGCGCGTAGGCTTTGAAGTCCACGAGCCGGCTCCCCATCTGCTCTTTCAAAATAGAGTAGTGGTTTTTCTTGAACAGCTCCACGAATTCCTGCTGCTGGCCCCACTTGACGCGGTAGAAGTACCACACGGTCCTCTCGCTGTCGGCCGACGTCTGAGCTTGGGTCGAGGGCAGCGTAGCGCCGATGGCCATACCGACGAGTAGTGCCAAAATAATGGAAACGGTCTTTGTCATTACCAACCTCCCTCACATGAGCGGCCATTATGAAGACTTTGCGGCACATGGCAACCCGCCCGCTCGAAGGGCTCGAATCCCTCAATCGGTAATGATGCGCTTGTGCAAGGAAACGCCCTTCAGGAGCAACAGATAAGACAGCACATAGAAGAGCTCGTCGAAGTAGGGATAGGCGGAACATGTCAACAACTTTGGGACACTCGCGAGCTGCATTTAGTGAGCCTCGATTATGGTGGGGAGACTCGTGAGGTCGGTGCGATCGACATCAACATCGATCAAGATCTTGTTGCGTGAAGCAGAAAAAGGGGGTACCCCAGGTATGGACGCCGCCGCGAGAGGGGCTTGTGCGGCATCGTGGAGGGTCGTTTTTTCCAGCGGCGGGTTGATCCAGGCCTGCGGAGGCAAAACGGGCGGTTGCGGCGTTCCGCGAACGAAGCGTTCGGGATGAGCCTGTTGAGCTTCGAGAAGGATCTGGCGCCGAGCGGTGGTGAGCTGTTCGGCTCGACCATAGTGAACGTCGGCCGGTGTCATAAGGCCGATTCCCGAGTGCCGGTGGTGGAAATTGTAGTAGGCGAAGAAACCGCAGCAGAATAGCCGGCCGTCTTCGGCGGAACCAAAGCGGCTCGGAAACTGAGGACAGTACTTCATCGTCTTGAACTGAGACTCGGAGTAGGGATTGTCGTTCGAGACGTAAGGCCTGGAGTGGGTCTTGGTAACTCCGAGGTCAGCCAGGAGCAGACCCACGGGCTTGCTCCTCATCGAGCTGCCACGGTCCGCGTGAAGGGTGAGCTGGTCGGGTTCAATGTCCTGCTTGCGACAGCTCTCGGCGATGAGGCGTTGGGCGAGCGCGGCACTTTCTCGGTGAGCCAGCATCCAGCCAACCACGTAGCGGGAGAAGATGTCGAGGATGACGTAGAGGTAGTAGTAGGTCCACTTGACGGGGCCACGAAGCTTCGTGATATCCCACGACCAAACCTGGTTCGGCGCTTCGGCCAACAGCTCCGGCTTGGTGTAGTTCGGATGGCGCCGTTGGTTCCGGCGCTCTCGGACCTCGCCGTGCTCCTCCAAAATCCGATACATCGTGCGAATCGAGCAGAGGTAGGTTCCCTCGTCCAGAAGCGTAGCCCACACCTGAGCGGGCGCCTTGTCGACGAACCGCTCACAGTGCAAGGCCCCGAGGACTTCCTCGCGCTCAGTTTCGTCGAGAGCTCGGTGCGGCCGAGGACGACGCTTCGGTTTGGGCGTCACCGGCTGGCGCCTGCGATACAACGTGGAACGAGCCACACCCAGAGCCTCGCAGGCTTCCGCCGTTTGCCCAATCCGCCCCGCCAGCTCCTCGGCCGCCACGATCAGTCGTTCTCGTCGCTCTCGAGTGGATTCAGGGGGATCCCCAGTAGTTCGGAGGTTTTTTTTTGGATCTCCAACATCGTCTCCACCCGAGCCAGGCGACGTTGGAGCCGGGCGTTCTCGCGCTCGAGCTCCTTGACCCGTGGATCCTCTGCCTTCGCCTTCCGGCCTCGCTTTCTCGACGTCATCCCAACCTTGGCGATCTCGTCACGTTGGCGACGCCAACTCGATAATAGCGACGAGTACAAGCCCTCTCGACGCAGAAGAGCAGCAACGTCACCGTCACCCTTGCAGGCATCGGCCTCACGCACTATCCGCAGCTTGTACTCCGCGGTAAAGCGTCGACGCTTCGCTTGCTCGCTCACTTCCGGATCCTCGACCCCCGCCGCAGCGCGGCCGGCGGGATCTCCAGTCGCCCTACGGGCTCCTTCCGATCCCGCCGAGGTCTCTCTCTCTACCAACATACTCATGCGTTGATCCTCCTCCACCCTCTACACTAATTTCAAGGGGCGAAGTGTCTCACCGATGTTGGCACAGAGGGAGGGCTAATCAAATCAACAATCCGGTCTACGAGATCTTCGCCGGGCAATGGAGGCTAGCTCCTCGAGCTCGATTGGCAGTTCAAGAGGAATGCGACTAATTCCGATGATAACACACGATGTTGTTGACCCTAGCTTAGCTAGTTCCTGTCCAGAAACACCATAACTTGTGGTGTGCGAGAGACCTATCGAAGATGTGGGTATTATACGTTTTCGGAAGGGGCTTCGTGGGGTTGAGAGCGAATGAAAATCTTGGACGAAACGAGAGGCGAATTGTTAGCAATCCATGGCTATAAGGGGCGGAAGAGTAATAGTTGTTATCGTAATAGGTGTCTTGCCATCATCAGTAGGTTGCAGGTGATGATGGAACTCCATACGTACGATTTAAAAGAAGGCAATGAGCGCCATGTGCATCGGTCGAGGCCAAAGACTCGTTTCAAGAACGAAATGACGCCTTCGATTCCGCAGCGAAATCGCCGCAGGCGTTGATAGACCCAGGAACTCTTGACCATATCGGTCACCGCGAAATGAGCCTTGGTAAAGGCAACATCTTCAACTCCCTTGCCTTTGATGGCTTCCAAGTTTGCCTTTGAAGAAAACGCGCCATCGTAGGCAACCTGGCGCGGGGCCCGTTCGTAGAGTTCGACTTGACGGTCGATCATGGTTTCCGCGAGAGTTGAATCGGACGGATTTCCATCTAAGATCACGCAATCCAAAATCATCGAGGACGAGCCACCAGTCATACACACCTTGTGGCCGTAGAGAGTCTCGCGCCGGTCTTTGCGAATAATGTCGGTGTGTTCTTCGAAGATAGAAACGACCTTCTCCTCCGCAGGCACACGCTCTTCGTCGATCACTCGGCGTTGGGTTTGGTTGATGACTTTCTTGGTGAGGACGAGAAAGTGCTCAAAATCCGCGGCGATCCTCTCCGCGCTCGCTCGCTTCACCGGCTCGGTCAAGCCCGACTCTTCCAACTGTGCTGCAACGCGTTGAGCGGAGCGATAGGTTTCTTCCGTCACCTTCAGTAGATCTCGATAGACGCGACGCCTTTGTTGCTTATCCTTCGCGTTCAGAACTCCCAGTCGACGTCTCTTCGCTCGACGCGTTCGATTGCCGAAGACCACTACTGTACCCAGCAGTTCGCGAGCTCGGCACATCACGCGAGTGAGAACCCGAACACAGTCATAAAGAAGCTCGGAGTCTGTAGGCGGATGAATGTTTGATTCCACTACCGTGCAGTCCACTCGTACTTTTCTTCCCTTTTCGATCCCAGCATCCTCGGCAACGCTCACCAGCTCTCGGTTGATCTGCTCCAGCGTTTCGAACTTCACGGCTTTGATGTTTGCTGCTAGGGTCGACTTCGACGGGGTCGGCTCTATGATGCCGAGCTGGCAAAACGTCCGATAGCTTCGAGAGTCTGCCAAGTGAAACGCCAGCTCCCGATAGGTGAACTGATTCAGCTGCTTCACCAACAACGCCCGGAGAACCTGCTCCGCGCTCATTCCCCCACGACCAACATCGCTCCCTGCCGGTGGGGTGACCGACCTTAGGTCTTGCAGTACCAGCTCATTGAGCTTAGGATGGGCATCGAGTAGCGACGAGATCGTTTCGAGCTCGCGTGCGTGCTCCAGCTCCAGCCAGGGCTCACGTAGATTTGGCTGTGGGTTGATCGTTTTTCGCATTTAGGGCTGGTCTCCTTTGGAGTTAAGTCATTTAGAATCGGATGTTTTCAACGACACGATCCTAATCGACACCCCCTCAGAAGACTAGCCCTAAATTTGCGATTTCTCCTTTTTTCTCAATCCCTTACAGGCTTCAGGACGGGTACTAGCTAGTTGCTCGATGCGCAGGAATCCCAGTAACTATTAGACGCCGCGGAGCTTCCATGGTACAAAATACTATGCCAACCAGAAAATCCGGGTCTACCCGTGGGCGGAAGTCTGTGTCGAAGAAGAAAACCGCTTCGGCCAAACGTAAAACGACGAAGAAGAAAGCGCCGGCGAAACGCAAGAAAGTCGTGAAGAAGAAGCCGAGCGCGCGGGCCCGACCGGCGAAGAAAGTCAAAAAAAGCAAGGTCGTCGCGCGCAAGAAAAAGCCCGCGCGACGTAAGAAAAGCAAGAAGGCCGCAAGAAAGTCGACTGGCAAACCGCTCTATCTATTGTCGGTCGACGCGGAAAACGTGCGCTGCTTCGGCCCGGCTCAGACCTTGCAACTCTCCGACGAGCGAGGAAAACCCTATGGCTGGACGGTCATCTTCGGCGACAACGGCGCTGGCAAGTCGACGCTCTTGCAAGCGGTCTGCGGCATCGCCTCGACGATGCAGGACCACAAGGAAGTCCCCTCGTTCATTCGCTATAACTGGTGGCCTCAACGCAAAGCGACCAAGCCCGCCCTCGTGCGCTCAAAAGTCCTGCTGAGGCCTAAGGAGGTCGCAGAGTTCTCGGTGCGCTACAGCCCCGAGCGCCGGCGCCAGAGCCCGCCGCCGAGCTGGGACTTCAACCGAGCCGGCACGCTGATCTATTTCGGCTACGGCGCGTCCCGCCGGCACGGACAGGCCGCCGACTCTGGACGCAAGCCCCTCGAATCCTCGGCCGATGAAAGCCTCTTCCTGGATGACCGCCGAGCTTTTGAACGCCGAAGAGTGGTTCGTGCAGATGAGTCATTTCGGACCGAAGCGCCGTCAGCTTCGCGAGGCTCGCGCCGCCAAGAAGGTGCGCGATCTGCTCAACTCTGTCTTGCTCGACGTGAAAGATATCCGCATCGCCTCTAACCGAGTGGAGTTCGAGACGCATTACGGCTGGGTCTCCTTGAGGGACCTCAGCATGGGCTATCGCACGCTGATTGCGTGGATCGTGGACTTCGCCCGCCGCCTGTATGTGCTGAACCCGCGCAGCGCCGATCCCCTCGCCGCGCCCGCCGTGGTTTGCGTCGACGAGATCGATCTTCATTTGCACCAGAGGTGGCAACGCAACTTGATGAAAATTCTCACGGAGGTCTTTCCGAACACGCAGTTCATCTGCACGGCGCATAACCGCACGGTCTCGCAGGCGGTTCCGCGGGACGCCAACCTCGTATTGTTGCGGCGCCGAGGCGATCACGTCGAGATCCACAACAACGCTGCTGAGCTACTCGAGGGCGTGCGTTAGCCGTGGTCTGCAAAGAGTAGGGAAGCGGTGCTGTCCGAGGCCGTATTGTTTCTCGGCCGCCTGCACGTCGTCGTTCTTCACATCCCGATTGGGATTCTGTTCGCACTCGGGCTCCTGGAGTTTCACGCGAGGTGGCGCGCGCGGGCGTCGCCGCCGGTAACCTGGAGTCTGGCGCTTCTGGGCTGTGTGAGCGCTGTGCTCACAGCCACCCTCGGTCTTCTTCTTTCGTGGAACGGAAGCTACGATCCCGAGCTGCTCTTCCGGCACAAATGGTTGGGCGTCTCGGTTGCGGTCTCCTCGGTCGTAGTCTTCGCACTCAAAGCGACCGGTGCGAGTATGCGCTGGTACGGCTGGTCGCTGGCGTTGTGCGTCACCGCTCTCTTACTCGGAGGTCACCAAGGCGGCTCTCTGACGCACGGCAGCGACTATCTGTTCCGATCGTCGTCGCCGCCGCAAGTGGTCGACATCAGCCCGGCCGCGGGGATTTTCGAGACCCGCTGCTTCGAGTGCGACGGTTCATCGAAGCAAGAGAACGGCTTGCGTTTGGACTATCGCCATGCGTTTTTGGCCGGCGGTGAGAGCGGCAAGCCCGCCGTCGTGCCCGGAAACGCTATGGCGAGCGAGCTCGTGCGACGCATGACGCTCACGCGAGACGACGACGACGCGATGCCGCCCGATGGACGTCCGCGTTTGACCGCCGACGAGATGCTCGTCGTCATCGACTGGATCAACGCCGGCGCGCGAGTCGGTCGCGTCATCGAAACGGAGGCGGCCCCCGACGAGATCATCGAAGAGCTCGTTGCGGCTGGGATAGAGATCGTGCCTCTGAGCGAATCGGGAAATCTCCTGCGCGCGAGCCTCGAGTTCACGGGGGAGCGTGCCGGCGCCGAGCCCCTGCTGCAAGTCGAGCGCGTCGCAACCCAGGTCACGTGGCTCAACTTGAGAAAGCGGAACCTGAGCGAAGCGGAGTGGGCGGCGCTCGGCAGCTTCGCGACTTGACGCGACTTCACTTGGAGCAAACCAATGTCGAGGATCGGCATCTGGAGACGCTGAAGGGAGCCGTCCATCTACAATACGTCAACCTCTACAGTACCGATGTCGGTGATAACGGCCTCGCTCACCTTTCGAGCCTGCCGGAGCTCGAGGATGTCTACGTCTGGCAAAGCCAGGTTACAGACGCAGGTGTTGCGCGCTTCCTCGCGGAAAACGCTGACGTCGAGGTCCATCGCGGTTCGACGGAGTGAAAGGCCTGAAATTTCTCAGGGTCCGGCCAAGTCTCTTTTCCGGAGCATCTCGCTCGCATATTCGGCACGGGCCTTGGAGTCGAAGGGCCGGCCAGCGGCCTTGCACCAAGCGCTGACCTCCTCGACGTCCACCTCGATTTTCTCAACGCTCATGCCTTGCCTCTCGAGGAGGGCGAGCATCTTTTCTGCCTGCACCACCCAGTCTTCATACCGTTCTACGAGGACTTCGGGATCGTCTGCACGCTCTCGAAGCAGGTCCCACTGATCGGCGAGATACCACGGGACGCCTACGGATTCCAATTCCTGTTCTTTATCCATATTCTCTCCAACTCTACAACACCCGTTTGCGCGCTCCAAAGCCTGATGTCAGAATCCATCGTGTGAAGCTCAGATGGAGTTGGGTGCTGTTGCTGGCGGTTGGCTGCGGCGAGGCGGATATCGAGCTCCCCGAGAAGATCGAGTTCAACCGTCACGTCCGTCCAATTCTTTCCAACAGCTGCCTGCCTTGTCACGGGCCCGACGCGAACGCCCGCCAGGCCAACTTGAGGCTCGATGTTCGGGAGATAGCGATCGCGGAGCGCGATGGGATCCGCGCCATCGTTCCGGGGAGTCCTGGCGCGAGTGAGCTATTTCGACGGGTCACGCATCCGGACCCCGCGGAGCGCATGCCTCCCGTCGATTCGGAGCGCAAGCTCGACGACTATGGACGCGCGCTGCTCGAGCGATGGATCGCGGAGGGAGCGGAGCATTGGGCTTACGTGCCTCCGAGCCGCCCCGAGATTCCGGAAGTCGGGCGCGACGATTGGGTGCGACAACCGGTCGACGACTTCGTTCTGACGAAGCTCGAGGAGCGGGGGTGTGTCGCCTTCGATTGAAGCCGATCGCATCACGCTCGCGCGGCGACTGAGCTTCGATCTGACGGGTCTCCCGCCGACCCCTGACGACGTCGACGCTTTCGTCGCCGACGCCTCACCCGACGCGTACGAAAAGCTCGTCGATGGCCTACTAGCAGCCCGTTGAAAAAGTCGTATCCGGTCGCGATATTTCTCTGAAGACTCATTCGATGACGATGTAAAATTGCATCGCATGTCGATGAAGAAGAAAAAGAAAAGTTGCCAAGAGACTTTATGGATTCCACACGATGCGGTTGCGTCGAGTCCTGGTCATCCTTTTTATGAGGAACTCGAGCGGGTACTTCGAGAGGAAGAGTTTGACTCGTTTGTGGAGTCGAAATGCTCGCCGTATTACGCGAAGAAGCAAGGTCGGCCGAGCATACCGCCGGGTGTGTATTTTCGAATGCTGTTGATCGGCTACTTTGAGCGCATCGATTCAGAGCGCGGGATCTGCTGGCGGTGTTCGGACTCACTGTCTTTGCGCCAGTTTCTTGGCCTTGGAATGGAAGAGCGAACGCCGGACCATTCGTCGCTGTCTCGGATACGGAATCGACTTCCGCTGGAAGTTCACGAATCTGTATTTGGATGGGTGCTAGAAGTTCTAGCGTCGAGAGGGATGATAGATGGCAAGACACTGGGTGTGGACGCGACGACGCTGGAAGCGAATGCGGCGCTTCGGTCAATCGTTCGTCGAGACACGGGGGAAAGCTACGAATCGTATTTGAAGGAGCTTGCGCGCAAGAGTGGTATCGAAGAGCCGAGCCGAGCGGACATTGCAAAGTTGGACAAGAAGCGGCCAAAGAAAGGGTCGAACAAGGAGTGGGTGAATCCGAACGAGCCGGATGCGGAGATCATGAAAATGAAGAGCGGGGGCACGGATATGGCGCACAAAGCCGAGCATGCTGTGGACATGAGCGGGGAAGGTGCGGTAATTGCCGTGACGCTTCACGGAGGCGCGAAGGGTGACACAAAGAGCCTACCGGATACGCTGGAAAAAGCGCAGTCAAATCTGCAAGAGCTCGCGAACAACGCGGAATGTTGTGAACGAATACATGAAGACGCGGGTCGCGAAGTGGTCGGGGACAAGGGCTATCACGGCAACGACATCCTGGTTGAGCTGGTCGAACAAGAATACCGGAGCTACATTTCGGAGCCAGAGCGAGGTGGCCGCAAATGGAAGGACAAACAGGCCGAGCAAGCCGCCACCTACGCGAACCGACGTCGCATTCGCGGGACTCGAGGTAAGCGATTAATACGCCGTCGCGGCGAGTTACTCGAACGACCTTTCGCGCACTACCTCGAAGCGGGAGGCATGCGACGAACGCATTTGCGAAGACACGAAAATATACTCAAGCGCCTCCTCACGCACGTGGCCGGATTCAATCTCGGGATTCTGATGCGCAATCTCATCGGCAAGGCCACGCCGAAGGAATACGCGGAGCTCAACGCCAGTCTGATCGCTGCTTTATTGCGCTTCGTCTCGACCATAGGCGCACGTTTTGCCCCGCTGCAATCCATCGGGCGTCTCAACTTGGCCGTTCCGCCGAATCACATCTTCCTTGAACTTGCCCACCAAACTTTCTCCGTGAGCAGAATCTGGACTTTTTCACCGGGCTGCTAGCTTCGCCTCACTACGGTGAGCGCATGGCCATCGATTGGCTCGACCAGGTACGCTTCGCCGACACCAACGGCTACCACTCCGACGAGGAGCGGCCCGTCTATCCTTACCGCGATTACATCATCGCGGCGTTCAACGAGAACCTTCCCTTCGACACGTTCACGCGCGAGCAGCTCGCCGGCGACCTGCTGCCGAACGCGACGACGCGCCAGAAGATCGCGTCGGCTTTCAATCGTTTGAACCAGATAAGCGCCGAGGGCGGCGCCCAGCCCAAGGAGTATCGTGCGAAGTACAACGCGGACCGGGTGCGGGCAGTGGCTTCGGTCTGGATGGGCGCGACCGTTGGATGCGCCGAGTGCCACGACCACAAGTTCGACTCGTTCCGCTCGAAGGACTTCTACAGCATGGCGGCTTTCTTCGCCGACATTCAGGAAGAGGATGTCTATATCGGTCGGAGCGAGCGGGATCCTTTTCTGCTGTTGCCGAACGAAGACCCGGCGACGGCGCTCGACCGCTTGAACGCGAGGATTGCGTCGCTGCAGAGCACGCTGCGAACTACGACGCCCGCGCTCGAAAGAGAGCAGGCGGCATGGGAGGCAGCGCTCCGACGGAGCGTTCTGGATTGGGTGCCGACGAGACCAGCGGCGTTGGATTCGCGGGACGGCACCGTTCTCGAGCTCCTGGACGACCTGTCGATTCTCGCCACCGGACCCAACCCGGACGAAGACGTTTTCACCCTGCGGCTCCCGACCGAGCTCGAGAGCGTCACGGGTCTCCGTCTGGAAGTGATGAGTCACCCGAGCTTTCGGAAAGGTCTTTCGCGCGAGAACGTCTTCTTTGCGCTGCACGAGCTCGAGGTCGACGTCCGTTTCGCCGATGGAAACACCGAGCGGATCGCCATCGCGGGGGCGGTCGCGGACGAAGGCAAGGTGCGCCAGTCGGTCGATGGTGACGAGAAGACGGCCTGGGTACGTTACTCCTTCGAGAAATACGCTCCGACTTTGCGCGCGGTCTATGCGTTTGCCCAACCCGTCGCTGCCTCCTCGGGGACGGAGATCGTCGTCCGTATGAAACACCTGGGCGTGGCGATGGTCGCGAAGCGCACCGCTATCGGCCGGTTCCGACTATCGCTCACTTCTGCCGAGGAGCCTCAGCTCGAGGCGCCCGTAGGCATTCCCGAAGTTGTGTCGCGCGCGTATTTCCGAACCATCGCGCCGTCTCTAGATGGCGTGCGCAGCGAAGTCGAGAAGCTCTACCGTGTGCGTGACGATCTCATCGGAGAGATCGACCGATGCCTTATCTCGGTGAGTGTTACGCCGCGAACGACGCGCGTCCTGCCGCGCGGAAACTCGATGGACGCTTCGGGAGAGGTCGTCGAGCCCGCGGTCCCGGAATTTCTACCACCGCTCGGGGCAACAGGGAAGCGGGCGACACGCCTCGACCTGGCCAATTGGCTCGTCTCGGCCGAGCACCCTCTAACAGCGCGGGTCGTCGTGAATCGGCTGTGGAGACAATTCTTCGGCGCCGGTCTTGCGCGCGTGCTGGACGATCTCGGCTCGCAGGGTGGGCCTCCGAGCCATCCCTATCTGCTCGACTGGCGCGCTGTCGAGTTTCGTGAGAGTGACTGGGACGTCAAGCACTTGGTCAAACTACTCGTGACCTCCGCGACTTAGGGTCGGGGCAAGAATAACTACCAAGTCTTTGTCGTAATTCATCTGCTGCAGGGATAACGATCCGAGCCGGCGGGAAGCGGATCGCCTGGCGGGGCCGCGTCAAATGGAGCTATTTGCAGCTCTTTGAGAGCTTGCCCATGGAGACGTAGGCCATTGTGTGTTATGGTTACGAATTATGATTCGTAACTCTGATATTGACCGCCTGCGGGGGTTGTTTGCCAAACGTCTCATCGCCACCATGGACATGCTCAAGAAGACAGTGGGGACTGTCGCTGACCTGACGGTGTTCCGGAAACTGAGAGAGCTCGACTACTGCACCAGCTATTCGCACCGTGGACGTTTCTACACGCTCCGAGAGCTCGCGGAGTTTGATGAGAACGGCTTGTGGTGGATTCGGTCCGTCGGCTTTTCAAGTCGAGGGACACTCGTCGCCACGGCCGAAGGACTGGTGAACGCCTCCGAGGCTGGCTACGCGGTGGAGGAGCTTGATGCCATTGTTAGGGTTGGGACCAAAGATGTGCTGCCGAAATTGGCCTGGGAGAAAAGACTTCGCCGCACTCGGATTAGAAATCGCAATGTCTACTTCTCTCCGAAGAGGAGCATTCGTGAACAGCAAATAGCCAGCCGACGTGTTTGGGAAGCGCAACCCTCTGTGTCCAAGAGTATTGCTGCTCAAGACGTCCTACCCGATGAGCTCAAAGCAGCCATCATCCTTTTCTTTAGCCTGCTCGATGAGAGAGAAAGGCGTGTGTATGCGGGGCTTGAATCTCTCAAGTTAGGTTATGGCGGTGACCGCCAGATGGCGGAGATCCTCGGGCTCGACGTTAGCACTGTGGCTCGGGGCCGTCGCGAGCTACTTGAGCATGATGTGAATGTGGAGCGGGTCCGAAAAGCGGGTGCCGGCCGCAAAGCTGTCGAAAAAAAAACGCCAGAAGTCATCGCGGCGATCGAAGAACTTATGAAGTACGAGGTCGCTGGCGATCCCGTCAGCGGTCTGAGATGGACTCGCAAGACCACGAAAAAAATAGCTGCCGAACTCTCGGCCTTGGGCATTCGCGTCAGTCGCAAAACCGTCGCGAAGCTGCTTAAACAGATGAACTTCTCACTCCGGACCAACAAAAAGAAGGTCTCGAATGGCTCTCCTCCAACTCGCGACGCCCAGTTCGCCAACATCACACAGCTACGGGAGCGCTTTAGCCGACGTGGCAATCCCATATTGAGTGTCGACACCAAGAAGAAAGAGCCCTCTGTGCCAACATCGTTGAGACACTTCGCCCCTTGAAATTAGTGTAGAGGGTGAAGGAGGATCAACGCATGAGTATTTTGATTGAGAGAGAGACCTCGGCGGGATCGGCAGGAGCCCGTAGGGCGACTAGAGATCCCGCCGGCCGCGATGCGGCGGGGGTCGAGGATCCCGAAGTGCGCGAGCAAGCGAAGCGTCGACGCTTTAGCGCGGAGTACAAGCTGCGGATAGTGCGTGAGGCCGATGCCTTCGGCAAGGGTGACGGTGACGTTGCTGCTCTTCTGCGTCGAGAGGGCTTGTACTCGTCGCAATTATCGAGTTGGCGTCGCCAACGTGACGAGATCGCCAAGGTGGGAATGACGTCGAGAAAGCGAGGCCGGAAGGCGAAGGCAGAGGATCCACGGGTCAAGGAGCTCGAGCGCGAGAACGCCCGGCTCAACGTCGCCTGGCTCGGGTGGAGACGATGTTGGAGATCCAAAAAAAACCTCCGAACTACTGGGGATCCCCCTGAATCCACTCGAGAGCGACGAGAACGACTGATCGTGGCGGCCGAGGAGCTGGCGGGGCGGATTGGGCAAACGGCGGAAGCCTGCGAGGCTCTGGGTGTGGCTCGTTCCACGTTGTATCGCAGGCGCCAGCCGGTGACGCCCAAACCGAAGCGTCGTCCTCGGCCGCACCGAGCTCTCGACGAAACTGAGCGCGAGGAAGTCCTCGGGGCCTTGCACTGTGAGCGGTTCGTCGACAAGGCGCCCGCTCAGGTGTGGGCTACGCTTCTGGACGAGGGAACCTACCTCTGCTCGATTCGCACGATGTATCGGATTTTGGAGGAGCACGGCGAGGTCCGAGAGCGCTGGAACCAACGGCGCCATCCGAACTACACCAAGCCGGAGCTGTTGGCCGAAGCGCCGAACCAGGTTTGGTCGTGGGATATCACGAAGCTTCGTGGCCCCGTCAAGTGGACCTACTACTACCTCTACGTCATCCTCGACATCTTCTCCCGCTACGTGGTTGGCTGGATGCTGGCTCACCGAGAAAGTGCCGCGCTCGCCCAACGCCTCATCGCCGAGAGCTGTCGCAAGCAGGACATTGAACCCGACCAGCTTACCCTTCACGCGGACCGTGGCAGCTCGATGAGAAGCAAGCCCGTGGGTCTGCTCCTGGCTGACCTCGGAGTTACCAAGACCCACTCCAGGCCTTACGTCTCGAACGACAATCCCTACTCCGAGTCTCAGTTCAAGACGATGAAGTACTGTCCTCAGTTTCCGAGCCGCTTTGGTTCCGCCGAAGACGGCCGGCTATTCTGCTGCGGTTTCTTCGCCTACTACAATTTTCACCACCGGCACTCGGGAATCGGCCTTATGACACCGGCCGACGTTCACTATGGTCGCGCCGAACAGCTCACCACCGCTCGGCGCCAGATCCTTCTCGAAGCTCAACAGGCTCATCCCGAACGCTTCGTTCGCGGAACGCCGCAACCGCCCGTTTTGCCTCCGCAGGCCTGGATCAACCCGCCGCTGGAAAAACGACCCTCCACGATGCCGCACAAGCCCCTCTCGCGGCGGCGTCCATACCTGGGGTACCTCCTTTTTCTGCTTCACGCAACGAGATCTTGATCGATGTTGACGTCGATCGCGCCGACCTCACGAGTCTCCCCACCATAATCGAGGCTCACTAAATGCAGCTCGCGAGTGTCCCAAAGTTGTTGACATGTTCCGGAGTTGGTCGGACGCTTCAAGAACCCAGGACGCGTCTGGGCTCAAAAGAGCGATGCCGTCAACGACCACGACTTTCGCTCCATGGCAGATGGGGTCGCAATCCCATACGGCATCTATGATCTCCAGAGTAATCGAGGCACCGTGTATGTCGGAACGTCTTACGACACGTCGCAATTCGCAGTCGAATGCATCGAGAAGTGGTGGCGCTCTGAAGGTCAGAAGCGTTTTCCCGGCCGCAAACATTTACTTGTCGTAGCTGACACTGGCGGAAGCAACGGCGCAACCCGCCGTGCATGGAAACACGGCATCCAGCACAAGCTGTGCAACGAGCACGGTTTGGACGTCACGGTCGCACACTATCCACCAGGTGCGTCCAAGTGGAACCCAATCGAGCACCGCCTGTTCAGCGAGATTAGCAAGAATTGGGCGGGCCGGCCGCTCGATAGCTACGAAACCATCCTGAACTTCATACGGACCACCAAGACCAAAACTGGGCTCAAGGTTAACGCCCGTCTCGTCAAGAAGCAGTATCCTAAGGGCATCAAAATCTCGGACCCTGCGATGGCGCTACTCAACATCAAAAAATCCTCTTCCCTGCCGAAGTGGAACTACACGTTGCGTCCATCCAAGAATGGGAAATAATTTCTGCCACGGTCCTTACCGGCAGAGCTCGATGGCGAGCCCGGCGCTCGTCGAGCTCGATCCGGCGAATCCACTCTTCGCGCGCCAAGCGAGGTATCGATTCGACGCCGAGATCATCCGCGACCATGCGCTCGCACTCAGCGGCCTGTTGTCTTCGAAGGTCGGCGGCCGCAGCGTGAAGCCGTATCAGCCCGCCGGCTACTGGGACCACCTCAACTTCCCGAAGAGGACCTACGAGGCTGACGAGGGTGACGACCAATATCGGCGCGGGCTCTACACGCATTGGCAACGATCGTTTCTCCACCCTAGCCTGGCGGCTTTCGATGCGCCGTCGCGCGAGTTCAGCCGCACTCGTGCTCGACTTGGAGCAGCGCGGGATGTTGGACGACACGCTCGTCATCTGGGGCGGCGAGTTCGGGCGCACGCCGATGGCCCAGGGAGACGGCCGCGACCATCACATCCGCGGCTTCTCAATCTGGATGGCGGGAGGCGGAATTCGCGCAGGCATCACCCACGGCCAGACGGACGAGCTGGGCTACCACGTGGTGGAGAACCCCGTACACGTTCACGATTTCCACGCGACGCTCCTGCATCTCCTCGGCATCGACCACGAACGCCTCACCTATCGCTTCCAAGGCCGCGACTTTCGATTAACGATGTACACGGCAAAGTCGTCTACCCGATCCTTGCTTGAGGAGAGATGTAGGCGCGACTCGGTCTGGACCAAGTTGCGCGAAACACGGGCGCGAAAAAAAACTTAACTTTCGCTTGACAGCTTTTTTCGAACGACTCGTGCAAACTCGGGAGTGCGATCGAGGATGCGCCCATGACGCGTTCCTATCGCTTACAGAGATCCGATTACACAAAAAGAGTTTCAATCGTCATCCACGCTCGTGTGCGTCCACTAGGCGCGACCTCACGACGTCGAAAAAGTGCGTGCTATAACAGAAGCATGACACGTAAGCGATCCAGCGACCGTTCGGGAGAGAACATGGCGGCGGTCTCTCTCGCGGAGCTTTCGAGAAAAGTGATGGGCTCGGCGTCTTCTTCCATGGAAAGTATCCAGACGTCCCGTTGCGCGGCGCCCCGCACGGTTGTGTAGGCGAGCCATTTTCCATCGGGCGACCACGAGGAAGGAAATTCCCAGTTTCCGAAGCCGGGGCTTTGGATCAACACGTCTGGGGTCACGTTGAAGCTGGGCATCCAGGCAAGGGCCGGGCCTTCATTCTCCGGATTCTCCGCGACTTCGGATGCAAGGGCTAGACGCTTTCCGTCCGGGCTCCAAAGGGCCCCGAGGTCCTCACCGGAATGGGAGGTGAGACGCGTGAAAGTGGAGCGACCAAGATCGAAAAGCCAAACATCGATGTTGGCTCCGGTCATGCTCGTCACCAAGAGACCCGTTCCGTCGGGAGAGAAACGAGGTTCGGAGAAGAGGGGACGGTCGAGAATCGTTTCCGAGCTACCTTGCCGGTCGACCCAAACGAGCTCGTGGTCTCCGAGCTCCGCGTTGCCCGTGACGTAGGCGAGTGTCCCGCCCCCGCCGACCGCGAACTGCGCCACACCGTTCTTCGCGGCCATCAAACCGTCGAGGAGCTTCCTCTCACCGCCGGTAAGCTCGGCTCGATCCGGATCGAAGGGCACCGCATATAGCGACTCGCTCCGCGCAAAGAGAAGGTGTCCCGTGGACGAATATTTGGGATTTGTGCCTCCGCGGAAGAGTGTTTCGATTTCCCTCGACTCGAGGTCGAGCACGGCGATCCTTGTCTCATCTGGCGACCCTTGGCTTCCGTCGACGAACAAAACGTGCTCTCCACCCGGGAGCGCGTGCGGCCAGGCGGTGGCCAACGTTCGCTCGGTGAGCGCCTCCCACTCGTCGGCCGGGCGAATGGCGTCACCCGCTACGGAGCCGAGATATAGACCACCGTTGACGCTCATAGACTGGATCACGGTGTCGCTGGTGCTCCACGTAAAACCGCGGTTAGTGACCGTGGGGGTGGACGATTGGACCGCGACGGGAACCCCGCCTTCTAGGGACACTTTCTTGAGCGTTTTCTCGGTAATAAACCCAATCCAGTCCCCGTCCGACGAAAAGAAAGGCGACACCGCGTCTTCCGTTCCCGCGATCACCTGGGCTTCGGACTCCGCCAGATCCCGGATGTAAAGCCGGCGTACCCCGTCTTCCTCACCGACGAAGACGAGGCGCGTACCATCGGGCGAAAGTGCCAACACAGGATGTTCCGTGTCCACCGCGAGGAGGACGCCGGGCGGAAGTGCTACCTGCATCTGGGCCGGCCGGCCGGGATCCGACGGCGCCTTGAGCCACGACGCGAAGGCCGCCATCGCCGTCACGACGGCGACCGCCCAGGGAAGTGCTCGTCGCCACGTCGAGACCGGTGGCAGGCTCGGAGCCTCTGCGTCAGGTCGAGCTCTCGCCTCCTCGATCTCCCACCGCGCGTCACCGATGTCGCGCAATCGCTCCCGTGGGTCCTTCTTCAAACAACGCTCCAAGAGACGCCGCAACCGAGGATCCAGATCTCGCGGAAGCGCGCTCGGATCCGGCTCAGACTTGATCACCGCCGCCATAATCTCCGAGACGTCAGCCCCGAAAAAGGCCTTGCCGCCCCGAAAGCATCTCGTAAAGCACGGACCCAAAAGAAAAGATGTCGCTTCTTTTGTCGACGTGTTTTCCGCGCGCCTGCTCCGGGCTCATGTATGCTGCCGTTCCCATGATGACGCCGGCACGCGTGGCGTCTCGGGTCAAGGTCGGCGAAAGCGATGAATCCACTTCGGTGGCTTCGTTCGCGAACGCTTTCGCGAGACCGAAGTCCAAAACTTTGATCTTACCGTCCTCGGTCTGCTTGACGTTGGCCGGTTTCAAGTCTCGGTGGACGATCCCTTGCTCGTGCGCTTCCTCCAAAGCCTCGCCGATCTTGGTGGCGATTTCGAGAGCCTCTTCGAGTGGGATGGGACCGCCTGAGATCCTTTCGACCAGCGTCTTTCCCGGTACCAGCTCGAGAACGAGATAGTGCGTGCTCCCGGACTGTTCGAGACCGTAGATCGATGCGATGTTCGGATGGTTGAGCGAGACCAGCACCTTCGCCTCGCGCTGGAATCGTCTCAATCTTTCGGTGTCGTGGGCGAACTCATCGGGGAGGACTTTGATCGCCACGTCGCGACCGAGCTTGGTGTCTCGGGCTCGGTAGACCTCACCCATCCCGCCTTTGCCAATGGGCTCGACTATCTCGTAGTGGGCGAGTTGGTGACCAGGTTGGAGCGACATTCTAGGGCGATGATGTTACGACGATGTGGCGCAGTGGGCAACTGAAGGGCCCGCGAAAGAATAACTTCACATTTTAGGACGCCGATGCATCCCGCCTGGCTGCGTTGCTCGTCGTTCATAGATCTGGATATTACTCGCTCCTCGCGCCTTGCCAGCGGGGCGCCCTTTATTAGACGTGGCCCGAAAATGCGAACTTATTCTTTCGCGGACCCTAAGGGATTGGCGATGACACCCCGATCGAAAACTGGAGGTTCAAGGCGAATGAACATTGCACCCGACCCGGGACCAACTGTTGTGCGCCGTCCGTTGATTTTCCCGACCTCCGACCGGCGGGCGTCGCTTGTTCCGAGCTCGCCGCGGCGTTGCTACTAAAGTACTACCAGTGGTAGCATAATAGTATGAAGATCAGCGTGAGTCTTCCCGACGAAGATGTCGAGTTTCTCGATGAGTATGCCAAGAAGCTCGGAGTTCCCTCTAGGTCGGCTGTCCTTCAGCGAGCGGTTCGGCTGCTGCGCGCAACGGAGCTCGGTCCGGCATACGCGGAAGCATGGCGGGAGTGGAAGAGCGGCGGTGAGGCCGGCGTTTGGGAATCGGCTGTCGGCGACGGTATCGAGCGATCGGACTAGTGCTACGAGGCGAAATCCGAGAGATTAACTTTGAGCCCGTGCGCGGCTCCGAAGCCAGCAAGCGTCGTCCCGCATTGATCGTCAGCAATGACGGCGCTAACACGACGGCGTCCCGCCTCAACCGTGGCGTCATCACCGTCGTGCCGGTGACGTCGAACGTGACGCGGGTTTATCCGTTCCAAGTGTTTCCTCCAGCCTTAGATTCTGGACTGCCCCGCGACTCCAAAGCACAGGCTGAGCAGGTTCGCTCGGTTGCGGTCGAGCGCGTCGGGGAGCGGGTGGGCGAGCTCACGGGTTCGCTCATGTCGGAGCTCGATGATGCACTTCGGCTGCATCTGAGTCTTTGACAAAACTGCGCGGGATGATGGCGCTGGCACGCGTCGCGTCGGTCAGCGAAGGCGATGAATTTACCTGGTAAACGTATCCGTCTTAATGGCACGCTACAATCGATTGGAGAGAAACCAATGCAGGGTTTTTCGCCGCGCGCGGTTCGCGAGAACGCTCCGCGGGCGGGAATCCCGCCCACGGAGGCGCCCACGGTTATCTCTCGGCCCGCGCGACCAGCTGCGCCATTTCGACGAGGTCCAGAAACTCCCTTCGGTAGCCGCGTAGGTCTTCGCCGCGGCCGTCTCGTGCGAGCGACTCGACGTCTTTCCACTCGAAGTCACCGTGGTGGGGTGAGCCGCGGAGAAGCATCTCGAAAGCGGCGACGGCGGCGGCAAATTTGAAATCCGTCGACGGTTCGCGCACCCTCTCGGCAGCGAGCGTGTAGCTGAGGAGCTTGCTCGTCCGGCCTTCGGGCGATTTATAGCGGAGTTTCACCGTCAGAAGCTCGGTGTCGTTAGGGTATTCACTCTCGGTCGGCCGCGTTTGGTACTTCAGCGGATCGACGCCGCGCGGGCTAGACACGCCGACAGGCACCGTCTCGTACAGGGCCGTCACGCGATGCCCCGCGCCGATCTCTCCCGCGTCTTTGCTTTGTTCTTGGACAGCGTCGCTCACTCGCCCCCCGTCACGACACGGGGCAGGCCGTTCTCCTCCAGCGTGCGGTTGAAGGCGGGAAGCTCGTTTTCGAGCAACCTATCCAGCTCGCGTTGATACTCCGCGTAGCGGCCGCTCAGGACTTGGTGCACCTCACGGTGTTGATCCGTGGGCGGGAAGTCTGCGACGGCCACGGCGCTCGCGAGATAAGCGACCCGCCCCGCCACCCGCATCGGCCAGCGAACGCGGTCCTGACCGGTCCCAGTGAGCCTGAGCTGCACGAGCTTCTCTTCGAGTACTACGAGTGTCCCGTCGAGCTCTTGGGCGCTCGAAACGATCGCGGCCGCGTCGTTGCCGAGATCTTCCGCGACGGCCTGGAGGTCTTCGAGCTGCCGGCGGATCCACTCAATCCGGTTGATCGAGTCCGCGACGCCGTTCAATTCGTCTCTCAACGTGCGGACCATCTCGGTCTGCACACGGATATCCGCCTCGGAGCCTTCGGAGCTCGGATCTTTGAGGACTTCGAGTGTTTGGCTCAGCTCGTGCTCGCCGGCCTTCAAGACCACCGTGTACGTTCCCGGCGGCTCGACGACCGAGATGCGGCCGACGAAAGCCGGACGCCAGCGATCCTGATTGAGCTCGACCCAATCCGCGTATTGGGGCGCCGTTCGAAGCTTGATTTCAGTCGACGGCTCGCCGCGGAAATCCCACCACACACGGTTGATGCCGGGATGGTTCGTCCCGCTCAGAGTCCGTAACGTGTCCCCGGCGGCGTTTTGGATCTCGACTTTGACCTCGCCCTCCGTCTCGCCGGACAGCCAATAGTTGATGCTCGCGCCTTCGGGTGGATTTTCACCGACCGACGGATCGTTCGGCATCGCCATCGGCGACGTGATTGGGCGAAAACGGTATGCGGGCTTCGGCTCGAACAAATGCGCTTCGGTCGAGGCGACGTCGGCCGTCAACTGTTGAAGCGGGCTGATGTCATCGAGAATCCAAAAACCGCGCCCGTATGTGCCGACGACGAGATCGTTGAAATGTTCTTGGACGACGAGGCCGTACATCGGCGAGGCCGGTAGGTTGTTCTGGAGCGGCTGCCAGCGCTCGCCGTCGTTGAACGACACGTAGACGGCGTTCTCGGTGCCGAGATAAAGAAGGCCGGGCCGGACCGGATCCTCGAGGATCGAGCGCGTGTAGCTGAGCGGGCTGTCGGTGATGCCGTCGACGATCTTGTCCCAGCTCGCGCCGTAGTCGTCGGTCTTGTATACATGCGGCTCGAAGTTGCCTTGCTGATGATGCTCGATCGCCAGATAGGCCTTCGCCGCGTCCCACTTCGATGCATCGATGCCTCGGACGACGCCGTCGGGCGGCAAATCGGGAAGATTGCCGGTGACGTCCGTCCAGTTGGCGCCGCCGTCTCGGCTCACGTGCACCATGCCGTCATTGGAGCCGGCCCAGAGCACACCGGCCTGGACGGGAGACTCGTCGAACGCGTAGATGACGCAGCAATATTCGACGCCGATATTGTCGGGCGTGAGACCTCCCGAGATGCCTTGCTTCGATTTATCGTTGGTGGTGAGGTCGGGACTGATGACATCCCAGCTCTGGCCGCCATTCGTCGTGCGATGCACACTCTGGCTGGTGACGAACACGGTGTTGTGGTCGTGGGGTGAGATGAGGAGCGGGAAGGTCCACTGAAAGCGGTAGCGAAGCTCTGCCGCGGGCCAGCCGCCCGTGCTCTCGGGCCACACTTCGACTTGACGGAACTGACGCTTCGCCTCGTTGTAGCGGACGACGATGCCGCCTCGCGCCCCGGCGCCGGAAGCGCTCGACCAGATGATGTTCGGGTCCGTCGGGTCGGGGGAGGCGAAGCCGCTCTCGCCGCCGCCGACGGAATGCCACATCCCGCGCGGGATGCTGCCGCCGCCGAAGCCGCGCGTACGGCTTCGGCTCGGCCCGCGCGTGGACGGCCCGTCTTGCCGATTGCCCATGACGTTGTAAGGGATCGCGTTGTCCGCGGTCACGTGGTACATCTGGGCAATGGGAAGCTGCACGCGGTGCCAGCTCTTGCCGCGGGTCATCGTGACGGCCGTGCCGCCATCGTTAGCGACGATCATCCGGTCGCCATTCGTCGGGTCGATCCACAAGTCGTGGTAGTCGCCGCCTGGACGCTCGCGCCCACGAAGTTGAGTTCCGGTGCGGCCGCCGTCAATCGAGCGCACGAAGGCCGCCGTCAAGAAAAAGACTTCATCGGGATCGTCCGGCAGGACGACGCAGTTGTTGTAGTAGCCCGTGCGGCCGCCGAGGTTGCGGTCGTGGGTCATCAAGCGCCAATTCTTGCCGCCGTCATCCGAGCGCCATAGCTCGCCGCTCTCGGTCTTCTCGCCGTGCCAAGGCACGCCGTCGCCCGTCTCGATCAGCGCATAGACGCGATTCGGGTCCGCCGGTGTCAAACAAAGGTCGACTTTGCCGACGGGAAGCTCGGGAAGGCCGTTGCCTTCGAGCTTGGTCCAGGTATCGCCGCTGTCGCGCGACATGTAGATGCCGCCCCCCGAACCGCCACTCTCGCGACCCCACGTGTGCACTTGAACATTCCACATCCCCGCGAAGAGGATGCGCGGGTTGTTCGGGCTCATCTCGAGGCTGGACGCGCCGGTGTTCTCGTCGACGAAGAGTACGTGCTCCCAAGTCTCGCCACCGTCCGTCGTGCGGAAGATGCCCCGCTCGGCTTGAGGGCCGTGGCTATGGCCGAGCGCGGCGACGTAGACGATGTCGGGGTTTTTCGGGTGGATGAGCACGCGCGCGGTGCGGCTCGGCCACGCCAGCCCCATCTTCGTCCACGTTTCGCCGCCATCGGTGGATTTGTAGACGCCGCTTCCGATGGAAACGTTCGACCGGATATGCGGCTCACCCGTCCCCGCCCAGACGATCTGGGGATCGGACGGCGCCACCGCGAGCGCTCCGATGGCGTGCTCGGGATGATCGTCGAAGATCGGACGCCAATACTCGCCGCCGTCCTCGGACTTCCAAATGCCGCCGGAAGCCGCGCCGGCAAAATAGGTGAGCGGGTCGCCGGCCACGCCCGCGACGGCCGCGACGCGGTTGCCGACGGGGCCGATGTGGCGGTATTTCAGATCTTGGTAGAGCTCCGGGGAGACGTCTTGGGCCGCCAGAGGGACGGCGACGAGCAGTAACAGTGGCAAGACTTTCGCGAGCATAAAAACCTCCAGGCAACGCCGCGCAAGTCTACTTCAACTTGCTAGTCGAGAGCACTATTGGGCGCGCGCGTCGCGTCCTTGGGCGTTACGACCGGCAGCCCGTCTCGGTTGCCCCATTCCTGCCACGATGGGCTCGGGGCGCTCGCCGGCGCCGAGGCTCATCGGTGCCGGGCGAAAGCCGGCGAGGTCCACGAATGAGCGATTCCGCTCGCGCCAGTCGACGAGGTTCGCCGCCGAAGCCACGAGTGTGGGCGGCGCATTCTCTTTACGCTCGCCGAGAAGCACGATGCGATCGGGCTCGGGGTAGGGGAGCGGTCGGAACAAGAGCGCATTGACGAATCCGAACACCGTTGTGTTGCCCGCGATCGCGAGCGCGAGCGACAGCACGGCGAGGCTCGTGACGAGAAAACTTTTTCGGAGATCCCGGATCGCGAAACGAATATCTTGGAAAAAACTGAACATCACACACTCTCGTCTTCATCCATCCTGAGCTTTGTCCGACGCGAGCCACTTGTCGATAACGGGGGGTAGCTCCCGCTCCATAAAGGCATAGTAGTCACGCATGCCTTGGAGCCGCTTGCCGCGCAGGGCGGGCTCGTTTTTGAGAAGCTCCAACCCGGTATCCGCAATACGCCGGAGCTCAGCGATCTAGCCCAGCTTCGTGCTCAAATCGCGCGTCCACGCGATGGGCCGGATTCGGTAATACGCGCGCCTTTCCCCGGCAACGCCAATCCGTTCGACGAGCCCGGCTGCCATGAGCAACCTCAAATTGATGCTTATAGAGGCTTTGCTAGCGCCGATGACCCGAGCCGCGAGAAAAACTCTCCAACACGCTCGACGAAGGCGTCCCTCGTAGCGGGTAACATACGATGAGTTTAGTCTGTTTATATAGTTTAGTCAACACTAAACTAACTAGTACCCGTCCTGAAGCCTGTAAGGGATTGAGAAAAAAGGAGAAATCGCAAATTTAGGGCTAGTCTTCTGAGGGGGTGTCGATTAGGATCGTGTCGTTGAAAACATCCGATTCTAAATGACTTAACTCCAAAGGAGACCAGCCCTAAATGCGAAAAACGATCAACCCACAGCCAAATCTACGTGAGCCCTGGCTGAAGCTGGAGCACGCACGCGAGCTCGAAACGATCTCGTCGCTACTCGATGCCCATCCTAAGCTCAATGAGCTGGTACTGCAAGACCTAAGGTCGGTCACCCCACCGGCAGGGAGCGATGTTGGTCGTGGGGGAATGAGCGCGGAGCAGGTTCTCCGGGCGTTGTTGGTGAAGCAGCTGAATCAGTTCACCTATCGGGAGCTGGCGTTTCACTTGGCAGACTCTCGAAGCTATCGGACGTTTTGCCAGCTCGGCATCATAGAGCCGACCCCGTCGAAGTCGACCCTAGCAGCAAACATCAAAGCCGTGAAGTTCGAAACGCTGGAGCAGATCAACCGAGAGCTGGTGAGCGTTGCCGAGGATGCTGGGATCGAAAAGGGAAGAAAAGTACGAGTGGACTGCACGGTAGTGGAATCAAACATTCATCCGCCTACAGACTCCGAGCTTCTTTATGACTGTGTTCGGGTTCTCACTCGCGTGATGTGCCGAGCTCGCGAACTGCTGGGTACAGTAGTGGTCTTCGGCAATCGAACGCGTCGAGCGAAGAGACGTCGACTGGGAGTTCTGAACGCGAAGGATAAGCAACAAAGGCGTCGCGTCTATCGAGATCTACTGAAGGTGACGGAAGAAACCTATCGCTCCGCTCAACGCGTTGCAGCACAGTTGGAAGAGTCGGGCTTGACCGAGCCGGTGAAGCGAGCGAGCGCGGAGAGGATCGCCGCGGATTTTGAGCACTTTCTCGTCCTCACCAAGAAAGTCATCAACCAAACCCAACGCCGAGTGATCGACGAAGAGCGTGTGCCTGCGGAGGAGAAGGTCGTTTCTATCTTCGAAGAACACACCGACATTATTCGCAAAGACCGGCGCGAGACTCTCTACGGCCACAAGGTGTGTATGACTGGTGGCTCGTCCTCGATGATTTTGGATTGCGTGATCTTAGATGGAAATCCGTCCGATTCAACTCTCGCGGAAACCATGATCGACCGTCAAGTCGAACTCTACGAACGGGCCCCGCGCCAGGTTGCCTACGATGGCGCGTTTTCTTCAAAGGCAAACTTGGAAGCCATCAAAGGCAAGGGAGTTGAAGATGTTGCCTTTACCAAGGCTCATTTCGCGGTGACCGATATGGTCAAGAGTTCCTGGGTCTATCAACGCCTGCGGCGATTTCGCTGCGGAATCGAAGGCGTCATTTCGTTCTTGAAACGAGTCTTTGGCCTCGACCGATGCACATGGCGCTCATTGCCTTCTTTTAAATCGTACGTATGGAGTTCCATCATCACCTGCAACCTACTGATGATGGCAAGACACCTATTACGATAACAACTATTACTCTTCCGCCCCTTATAGCCATGGATTGCTAACAATTCGCCTCTCGTTTCGTCCAAGATTTTCATTCGCTCTCAACCCCACGAAGCCCCTTCCGAAAACGTATAATACCCACATCTTCGATAGGTCTCTCGCACACCACAAGTTATGGTGTTTCTGGACAGGAACTAACTAGTACCCGTCCTGAAGCCTGTAAGGGATTGAGAAAAAAGGAGAAATCGCAAATTTAGGGCTAGTCTTCTGAGGGGGTGTCGATTAGGATCGTGTCGTTGAAAACATCCGATTCTAAATGACTTAACTCCAAAGGAGACCAGCCCTAAATGCGAAAAACGATCAACCCACAGCCAAATCTACGTGAGCCCTGGCTGGAACTGGAGCACGCACGCGAGCTCGAAACGATCTCGTCGCTACTCGATGCCCATCCTAAGCTCAATGAGCTGGTACTGCAAGACCTAAGGTCGGTCACCCCACCGGCAGGGAGCGATGTTGGTCGTGGGGGAATGAGCGCGGAGCAGGTTCTCCGGGCGTTGTTGGTGAAGCAGCTGAATCAGTTCACCTATCGGGAGCTGGCGTTTCACTTGGCAGACTCTCGAAGCTATCGGACGTTTTGCCAGCTCGGCATCATAGAGCCGACCCCGTCGAAGTCGACCCTAGCAGCAAACATCAAAGCCGTGAAGTTCGAAACGCTGGAGCAGATCAACCGAGAGCTGGTGAGCGTTGCCGAGGATGCTGGGATCGAAAAGGGAAGAAAAGTACGAGTGGACTGCACGGTAGTGGAATCAAACATTCATCCGCCTACAGACTCCGAGCTTCTTTATGACTGTGTTCGGGTTCTCACTCGCGTGATGTGCCGAGCTCGCGAACTGCTGGGTACAGTAGTGGTCTTCGGCAATCGAACGCGTCGAGCGAAGAGACGTCGACTGGGAGTTCTGAACGCGAAGGATAAGCAACAAAGGCGTCGCGTCTATCGAGATCTACTGAAGGTGACGGAAGAAACCTATCGCTCCGCTCAACGCGTTGCAGCACAGTTGGAAGAGTCGGGCTTGACCGAGCCGGTGAAGCGAGCGAGCGCGGAGAGGATCGCCGCGGATTTTGAGCACTTTCTCGTCCTCACCAAGAAAGTCATCAACCAAACCCAACGCCGAGTGATCGACGAAGAGCGTGTGCCTGCGGAGGAGAAGGTCGTTTCTATCTTCGAAGAACACACCGACATTATTCGCAAAGACCGGCGCGAGACTCTCTACGGCCACAAGGTGTGTATGACTGGTGGCTCGTCCTCGATGATTTTGGATTGCGTGATCTTAGATGGAAATCCGTCCGATTCAACTCTCGCGGAAACCATGATCGACCGTCAAGTCGAACTCTACGAACGGGCCCCGCGCCAGGTTGCCTACGATGGCGCGTTTTCTTCAAAGGCAAACTTGGAAGCCATCAAAGGCAAGGGAGTTGAAGATGTTGCCTTTACCAAGGCTCATTTCGCGGTGACCGATATGGTCAAGAGTTCCTGGGTCTATCAACGCCTGCGGCGATTTCGCTGCGGAATCGAAGGCGTCATTTCGTTCTTGAAACGAGTCTTTGGCCTCGACCGATGCACATGGCGCTCATTGCCTTCTTTTAAATCGTACGTATGGAGTTCCATCATCACCTGCAACCTACTGATGATGGCAAGACACCTATTACGATAACAACTATTACTCTTCCGCCCCTTATAGCCATGGATTGCTAACAATTCGCCTCTCGTTTCGTCCAAGATTTTCATTCGCTCTCAACCCCACGAAGCCCCTTCCGAAAACGTATAATACCCACATCTTCGATAGGTCTCTCGCACACCACAAGTTATGGTGTTTCTGGACAGGAACTAACTAGCTGGCAAATATCCAGCTGACGCCGGCCGAGCCGTCAGTCCCGGCTCATCTGCGAGCAGATGTGCTCGCGCAAGGCAGGGCGCTCGACTATCTTACATAGCCCAATGAGCGAAGGCGCTCGAGTATTTCCTCCGATATTTCCCCCTCCGTCGCGGCTTCGGGGGTCATGGATGTGTCGGTATCCAGATAGGCTACGGGGTGGGTTTCGAGCCAGCCGGCCTCGAAGCTAGAGACCGCGACTTTCCCGTCCATGTCGAGGGGCACGCCTTCGCCGAGCGCGTAGAGAATCGTGGGCGCGACGTCGAGGACCATCGTGCCGCGCACCTCGCCCCCGGCGCGGATGCCTGGTCCGCGAGCGGCGAACACGCCGAACGGCGCATGAAAGCCGCGATCCCCGCCCGAGGAGCTGCCGTGATCGGAGACGAGCACGACGGTGGCGCGGTCGGGAAGCACCGCGAGGAGCTCGCCCACAAAGCGATCGATTTGAAGATAGGTCTTGTCGACGACGTCGCGCACTGTGTCGGGACAACCTGGCGGAATCGCCTTGCCGTGGCGAAACGGAAGAAAGAGGTGGCCGCTCGCATCGATCGACTCGAAGTAAACAGTGAAAAAGCCGCGGTCCATCGTTGGGAGGAGCTTTCGCGCAATGCGCTGGTAGAACGCGTCCTGCCATAGAATGCGCTCGAAGCTCCTGAGCTCCTTGGGCGTGAGTGGCCGGCACGTTTGGGGATAGAGCTCGGCGGTCATCTGTGCGATGGCGGCGTCATCGGGCTCGAGCGCTTCGATCTCGCCGGTGAGCTCGGGCGGCCACGTGAGCGCGGTCGACGTCTTCTGCCGTTTGCCGCGCACGCCGAGGTGCGAGCTCACGAGAAATCCGTTGACAGGGTAGGCGGGCCACGTCGTCCAGTAGCCGACGATTCCCACGGGATGTCCGGCATCGCCAAGAAGGTTCCAGACCGGCGCCGCGCGCATGTGCGTGCTCTGCGCCTCGACGACTTTGGCTTCCGGTTGATGGAAGCCATGGATGAGATCGAACCTTCCGTAAATGGGGTCGAACGTGACGACGACCTCGCCGGCGCTATCGAGGATCGAGAACGGCGCGACGGCTCCCGCGAGCGAGCGCTGGTCTTTCGACGGCCCGTGATCCGCCGGACGACTTTGGCGCTCGAAGGCGAACGTGAGACGGTTCTCCGCGGGACGCAAAGCGTCATGCGGGATCGCGAGCGTTTCGTCTTTCCAGTCCGCGGTGAGCTCTACGCTACCGAGGGTCTGTCCGTTCATCGTGAGCTCGACGTTTTGGGCCCCGTTCGGCGCGTAGTTGCGAAGGCGCACCTTCAACGTGTGGGGCGACGCGCCGGAAATTTCGGGGAGCCGGATTTCGGCAAAAGGAGGCCCGTCATTTTGCCCAGCCCAGGCGAACGAAGTTCCGGGTAAAGGCAGGAGAAAATCCACGATGCCGTGCTTGTCCGGAATTTTTCCCGTCGCCATCGAAGCCCAGACGATAGGCGACCAATAGCCGCGGCGCGGCTTCGGTCGAAGCCGCCGCCTGGCGGCGAGCGATTCCATAGGGCCCCAGCTTCCCTCGCGGATGAGCCGATCAATGTTGGGAAGCTGGCCTCGAGCGCGAAGCTCGTTGATGTGCTCGGGTGTCGCACCGTCGACAGCGATGAGCACGACGAGCGGCGACGGCCTTTCACTCCCGCAACCGGAACAAGCGAGTGACAGAGCCAAGACCCAAAAGAAATGACGCATCACGTGCGTCATTCTAAACGCGGAAGGCAGAGGGCCGATAGCAGCATATAATCGCGTCTGCTCATGCGATGGCGGGAGGTGGTCGTGTTCGTCCTCTTTATGGGGGGGGCTACCGTCTTTACGTACCCGCTCGCGCGCGATCTTCGGACGGCCACGAAAGATCTGCACGATCCGCTGCTCGATGCTTGGGCCTTGTCTTGGGTGGCGCACCAGCTTCCTCGTGATCCCATGCACTTGTTCGACTCGAACCGCTTCTACCCTGAGACGGGGACGCTTGCGTTCAACGACCCGATGGTCGGCCTCGGGATCCTCGTGGCGCCGGTGGGGTGGCTTTTCGGGGACGCGTTGCTCACGTTGAACCTTGCGACGCTCTTCGCGCTGGCGCTTTCGGGCTATGGCGCTTATCGGCTTGGATGGCATCTCACGGGGTCGCGAGTCGCGGGGGCCGTTGCCGGGAGCGTCTTCGCCTTCGATGCCTATCGCCTCAACCATCTTGCGCATATCCAGCTCCAAAACGCGGGCTTTATCCCGCTGCTCTATTTGTGTCTCACGCGTTATCTCGAAGAAGGAAAGCTCCGCTACGCGGTTGGCGTCGCCGTGCTTCTGTGGCTCGTCTGCGCGTCGTCCGCGTATTACGGCATCTTTACTTGGATTCTGCTCGGGGTGGCGATCCCTTATGAGCTCTTTCGAACGCGAACGGCCACGGATCGCCGGCGCGTTGTCGGGCTCGGCCTCGCGCTTCTTCTGGCGGGGCTCGCTTTCCTGCCGCTAGCGCTCCCTTTCATGCGGCTCGGCGACGACTTTGGGTTGTCGCGGCCGACACGCCGATTGCAACGAGCCTCGGCGCGTCCGGGCGATTACCTGCGCTCGGGCTCCCATCTCCATCAAGCGCTAGGGTTCAAGCCGCCTTCCAGCGAGCGCACCCTCTTTCCCGGTATCCTCGCCATGGGGCTCGCGCTCCTCGCGATCGCTCGGTTGAATCGGGCGAGCGGCCTCTATTTGATTCTCGCGATCGTTGCCGCCTGGGCGAGCCTCGGCCCGGCATGGGGTCTCTATCGCGTCCTCTATGCCGTCATCCCCGGATTGGACGGGGTCCGGGTACCCCCACGCTTTGCGATCTACGTGTTCTTCGCGATGGCGATGCTCGCGGCTCACGGCGCCGCCCGCGTGTTGAAGCGTTTTCCGAGCCACGCTCTCGGCGCCGCACTCGTTCTGTTCCCGCTCGTGGAGTCCGTTGGCCCGACCCACTACACAGAAGCGCCCCCGATACCCGCGGTCTATGAATGGCTCTCGGAGATCCCCGGCTCGGTTCCCGTGGTCGAGCTTCCGCTTCCGCCGCCGAAGCGTGACCGGGACAACGCGGTCTATCTCTATTGGTCGACGACACACTTCAAGCCATTGGCCAATGGCTATGGGACCGTCGTACCTCCGGTCTACGCGGAGATTTTCGAAGCGTGCGATCCCGTGCCCGACGATGCGGCGATCGTGCTGCTCGAGCGCCTCGGCTTTCGCTACATCATTCTCCATCGCGATCTTTATCTGCGCGATCGCGCCGCTGAGATGGAGAGGCAACTGAACGCACTCTCAGGGTTGAAGCGCGTTCATCGCACGGAGAACGAGACCGTCTATGAAGTGAGCTGAAGCGGGTCAGCTCTCTTGGCGCGTCCTGCGGCCACGGCGGCGGCGCCGCGGCGGCCGTGAGCTTTGCTCGCTCTGTTTGGGCGCGTCGCTCTCGTCTTCATCCACCACCTCGACCTTCGACGTCTCGGCGAGACGCTTTTTCAGGAGAGCTGCAACGATGAGCTTGCCTTTGGGATGCTCCCAGAGCGCGTCCACGAGAGGCGTCAGCTCGCCTGTGCTCTCGAGCGCATCCTCTTCGAGGTGGCCGAGAAGGCGTTCGGTGCGCCGCTCCGAGATTTCTTCCGCGGTGGGCACCTCGCGCTCGATGAGCTCGAGCTCGTAGCGATTGGCCTGCCGGTTGAAGTTGACGAGATCGTTCGCCGAGACGAGTGAGACCACATTGCCGCTGCGCCCGCTGCGGCCCGTCCGGCCCGCGCGATGGATATAGTCCTCGGGCGAGTCCGGAGTCGAGTAGATGAAGACATGGGAGAGGTCGTCGATGTCGATCCCACGGGCGGCGACGTCGGTCGCGACGAGATGACGGATCGTGCGGGCGCGGAACCGGGACATGACCTGCTCGCGCTTTTTCTGCGTTAGATCGCTCGAGATCATGGCGACGGGCAGCCCTTGGCGCGCGAGAAAGGTGGAGACCGAGCGCACTTCGTTGCGTGTGTTGCAGAAGATCATGGACGCGGTCGGCTGATCGAGCTCGATCACTTTGTAGAGCACATCTTCTTTATGCGCCGCGGGCGCCATGATGTACGTGTGCCGAACTTCCTTCACATAGGCGAAGTCTTCGGAGAGCGAGATCCAGCTCGGCTCGTTCAAATAGTTGTGGATGATGCCTCGGATGCCGAGCGGGACCGTTGCCGAGAATAGGCAGGTCTGACGTTCAGTCGGGACGAAGTACATGATGTCGCTCATTTCCTGAGCGAAACCCATATCCAGCATCTTGTCGGCTTCGTCGAGCACGAGGAAGCGCACGCCGTCGAGCTTCAGCTCGCCGCGTCTCAAAAGGTCGAGCACGCGCCCGGGAGTACCGACGATGACTTGGGCACCGGCGCGGATACCGTCGATTTGTTTTCCGATGGCCTCGCCACCGTATATGGCTTCCGCTTTGACGCCTTTGACGTGGCCGATGCGGCCGAGCTCTTCACAGACTTGAGCCGTGAGCTCGCGAGTCGGCGTCAATACCATGGCTTGCACGAAGGCGCCGTCGGCGTCGACTTTCTCGACGATGGGAATGCCGAAGGCGGCGGTCTTACCCGTGCCCGTACGGGACTGAACGACGAGGTCTTTGCCGGCGAGCGCGAGAGGGATCGCCTCTTGCTGCACGTCCGTGGGATGCTCGTAGCGCATCCCCTCTAGAGAGCGAAGGGTGGTTTCGTCCAAGCCAAACGCTTGGAAAGTTTTTGTGGCTATTTCGGTTGTGGTCATGGAGTTGGATGGTGTCTCTTCTGAATGGAAATCTATCAAGGGGTTGGTGAAGCACAGACCTGGTCTAAAGGGCTGATCCTAAAGATTATAACCCAAAGGCGCAGCTCACGCTTGCCGGGGGGCAGGGTTCCGCGCCTGCCGTGGGATGAATGCGAGATAGAGCAGGCCTGAGACGAGGAACGATGGGAGTGTCGCGCCCAAGGGGAGCTCAGAAAGCTCGATGAGCTTGTAGGTGGTGAAGCCTGCCGCCCAGGAGAGAAGCGCCAGGCGGTTGAAACCCGAGGCGTAGCGATACGGACCGGCAGCGTCGTAGAGTCCGTCGACGTCGATCCGGCGCTTCCTGACGAGGAAATAGTCCGTGAGGACGATGCCGAAGAGCGGGGTGAACATGGCGCCGATGAGAAAGAGGAAGCCCTCGTAGCGGTCCATCGGAAAGACGAGGGCGACGAGGATCGAGACGATGCCCGTGATCCACATGAAGCCCCGCGCGCTGATTTTCTCGGAGACGTTGAGCATCGAGCACGTCGCGGAATACAGATCGGGAAAATCGGACGTGATGGTCGAGAACACCACCATTAGAAGCGCCGGGATGGCGAGCCCGGCCGCACCCATGAGCTCGAGCATTTGGATGTGCGGCTCGGCGGTGCCCGTGACGAGGGTCGCCATCAGGCCGAGCACGAACATCCAGGACGATACGAGGAAATAGCCGATCCAGGTGGTCCAGAACGACGATTTTGTCCCGCGGGAAAAGCGCGAGTAATCCGCGACGAGCGGCATCCATGAAATGGGTATGGCGATGACGAGGTCGAGGCCAATCATGAAAGGCATGAAAGGCATCTCGCCGCCCTCCGTCTGGGCCGGCGCGCTCGCCATGAAGGCCACGAAAGACTGATAAGTCTCCCAACTCAACATAATAATGACGGCGAGAAGACCGAAGACCGCACCCGCTTGCAGGATCTTCCATACACGGTGGCCCGTGAAGAGCGCCCAGGCCAGCGTGCCGGAGCCGATGACGACAATCCAGAACCGATTCGACGCCCAGATCCCTCCGATGGGCTCGCCCAACATCGCCCCCGCATCGAATGAGTCTTCAGAGAAATATCGCGACCGGATACGACTTTTTCAACGGGCTGCTAGGGACTGAAAGAAACGAGGCAGTGTTGGATCGACGAGCTCTTCTAAAAACGCCGGCATGGCGATGCTCGGCATGGGCCTCTCGGCGTGCGCGTCCAAGAAGTCGCCTGCGATGGCGCCTACGCCGCGGCGGCGCGTCCATCTCGTTCCCGCCCAGATCTCCTGGGATCGCATCATCCGCACGACCGTTGGGCTCCGGCCGCATCGTCCCTCAGGCTTCGTGCTCAAAGCGGAGAAGATCGACGACAAGCTCGTTGTCCACAATTACGGGCATGGCGGCTCCGGCATGTCGCTGTCCTGGGGGACGGGCCAGATGGCAGCGGAGCTCGCGCTAGAGCACGTCGGCCGGCGCGCCGCGGTGCTCGGATGCGGGATGGTGGGTCTGACCTGCACGCGCCAGCTTCAGCGCCGCGGTTTCGACGTCACGATTTATGCGATGACCGTGCCGCCGCACAACCTCGAACATGTCCTTGGCTGGGTGGACGCCGACGTCGGGCCTCGTGAACTTCCGGACGCGCACGCCCGAGTGGGAAGCGCAGTTCCAACAGGCGGTGACCATCGCTTACCGGGAGCATCAGCTTCTCGCCGGCTCCCGCTATGGCGTGTCGTGGATCGACAGCTATACGCCAACCGACGATGCGCGGATGGCGACGGGCGGGAACATTCTTCTTCCCGATGCGCTTCAAGGTGCCAAGCTTCTGTTGCAGCCCGGCGAGCACCCTTTCCCTAAAAAATACGCGCTTCAGATTCCGATGATGCGCTTCGAGCCTTCCATCTATCTCGACGCGCTCGTGAAAGACGTTCAGCTCTATGGTGCGCGGATCGTGATCCGTAAATTCGACAACGTGCGGGATCTCATGTCGCTGAGCGAGCCCATCGTCGTCAATTGCACCGGTCTCGGCGCCAAGGATCTCTTTGGGGATGACGAGCTCGTGCCGCTCAAAGGACAGCTCACGTCCATCACGCCCCAGCCCGACGTCAACTACGGGACACTCGGCGGCGTCCATGCCTCGACCGATTTCCCAATCCATATGATGCCGCGCTCCGACGGGCTCATCCTCGGCGGAACTTCGGAGCAGGGCGAGTGGTCGCTCGACGTCAACGAGGAAGAGCGGCGGCGGATCGTCGACGGGCACATCGAGCTCTTCGACGCGATGCGCGCAATGGCGCCGGGTCGCGCGACTTGAAACCTCAACGGGGGTCGAGAATGTGCTCGATCAAGTTCGAGACGCGTGCGTCCGGGTGCTCGACCGAGTCGACCGTGCGGATCCAAGTCGTCCACCGGTCATCTGTGAGCGCGTGGCGGCCATAGCCTCGCATCGTCTCCTCGAAGAACTTCACGTGAGGGTTGTGTGTCAAGTTCTCTTTGACCGGCTCCGATAGCGGCGGCGGGAAGTCCGAGGAGATCGAGCTCGTCGTGAGCTCGGTCGCGATTAACGAAGTGCCTCGTCGGACTTCGTTGATCCAGGATGAGTGGATGTCCCCGCTGACGAACACGGGATTACTAACGCCGAGCCCAACGAGGGCATCGAGCACCCGCTCTCGGTTCGCCGGATAGGCGCTCCAGCCGCCGTAATACACGTAGGGCGCGCCGTCCCGAAGAAACTCGAAATCTGCAAAAGGTACGGTGGTGGCGATCACGTTCCATCGCGCCGTACTCGTTCTCAAGCGCTCCTCGAGCCATGTTTCTTGCGCGGCGCCCAGCATCGTGCGCGACGGCTCCGCGAGCGCGTCACATTTCGGGCGGTAGACGCCGAAGCCATAATCGGGATCCATTCCGTCGCGACACACTTGCTGGTCGTCGCGAAACTGGCGCGTGTCGAGGACATGAATGCGCGCGAGCTCGCCAATATCGATGGAGCGAGCAACCGAGGGAGCGGTGCTCCCGGATGGGTACGGCCGTATCGGCATGTGCTCGTACCACGCTTGAAAGGCGGCGGCCCGCCGTTTCAACTTCGTCGTGTCGTTGAAATCGAGCGCGTCGTGATTGTCGGGCACGACGAAGAAAGGCAAATGCGCATGCGCGCGCTGAAGCGACAGGTCGCTCTTATAGAGCGCGTGGCGCAAACGATAGGCTTCGAGGGTTTCCAATGTGTCGGCGGTCTCGTGCTTTCGGACGCCTTCTCCAAACGAGACGTCATAGATGTAGTCGCCGAGATGAAGGACGAAGCTCGGATCGTCGCGGACCATCGCGTCATAGGCGACGAAGTAGCCTTGCTCGTAATGTTGGCAAGAGCATGACGTGAAGTCGAAGTTACCTGCGGGCAGCGTCTTCGTCCTCGCGACCGGTGATTCCTCGCCTCCGGCAGTGAACCGGTACCAGTATTCGCGGCCTGGAGAAAGCCCCTGGACGTCCACGTGCACGGAATGGGCGAGCTCGGAGGACGCGACGGCCTCGCCGTGTTTGAGGACGCGTTGCATGTTCTCGTCGGTCGCGAGCTCCCAGCGAACAGCGCGCGGGTCGGGCGAGAGGCCGCCTCCGGGCTCCATCGGTGACGGTGCGAGCCTCGTCCATAGCACGATGGACGTGCGCGTAGGCTCGCCGGAAGCGACCCCCAGCGTGAACGGGTTTTCGCGAAACCGCGGCCTCGACGCGATCGCAGCGGAGAGGGCTTTCAAGAAGGTTCGCCGATGCATGGCGAATAGTATATCTGCCGCTCGCGGACGGGTAGATAGCTTGTATACTGGCGCCCATCTGGGAGGGAGAAGCCATGAACTTGAAGCATATCGTTGTGGTTACTGGGCTAGTTGTCGGGCTCGTCATGATGCATGGCTCGCTGAACGCTGCCACACAAGCTCCGCCGGACGGGGAGCTGTACAACGCGGTGAAGCAAAAACTTGCGGACGGCAAGCCCGTCATCGGGGGCACGGTTTACACGTCGGACCCGAACATCTATTGCGCGATGGCGGATGCGGGGTTCGACTTTCTGTGGATCGAGATGCAGCACAGCCCGCTCAGCTTTTCCGAAGTCGCCAGGATGATTTGGGCGTGCAAGGACGCGCCCGCGATCCCGTTCATACGCGTCCCCGACGCAACGGAGGGCGACATTCAAAAAGCGGTCGATATCGGCGCTCTCGGGATCATCGTCCCGATGGTGGCCACGGTGGAGGAGGCCGAAGCCGCCGTGCGCTACGCCAAATATCCGCCCATAGGCCGTAGGAGCCAAGGCGGCGGTCAGTACCGCGCGCTCTGGGGGAAAGATTATCGCCCGACCGCCAACGACAACATCATGATCGAGACACCTGACGGGATCGAGATCGCCGATCAGATCGCGGCGGTTCCCGGTATCGACGTCGTCTTTGCCGCGAGCGGCGACATTGGTAGCTTTACCGGTTACGCGCAGGACGACCCGCGTTACGAGAAGCTCATCGCGAAGATCCACGACGACGTGCTGAAGGCGGGCAAACAGCTCGGCGGCCCGTTTGGTTGGCACGCCCGCGAGGGCTTCCAGTTCTTTCAAGCTTCGACCGAGTCCGGCCTCATCAAGGCGGGCGCCAAGATTCTGCTCGAGACGGCGAAAGGCGAATACGAGTATTGATGTAGGGTATACTTTCGCGCGAGAGGACTAGCGGGTGGCGAGCACATCAAAGGTTGGACGCAACGATCCTTGCCCTTGCGGGAGCGGGAAGAAATTCAAGAACTGCTGCGAAGGGAAACAAGGAAGGTTGACGACTTTCCAATGGATCACGATCGGCGCGATGGCGCTCGCGGTGGGCGTCCTCGCCTACGTCTTTTTCAACATGGCGGCGGGGAATGCGGGCAGCTCACGGGCGCGCCCGTGTCCCGCGGGCCAGGTCTGGTCTGCCCAACACGGGCATTGTCACTAGACGAGAGAGAGCGTCAGGCGCGTTTTCGGATAGTCACCACGTCTTCGATCTGAAAGCTCGTCCGGAGCTCAATCGAAGAAAGCCAGCGGTGCAGGCGATCGACGCCGTCGGTAACGCGCGAGCAATAGAGACGCAAGAACGCTTCGTCGAGCGCTTCTTCTTTCGGTAGCGCATCGGCGGCGCGCATGGCTTCCGTGCCATCGAAGTCCACATAGGCGAGCCGCAAGGTGAGCTCGTCCTTACTGCGGCCGAATGCGGAGCCCGGCACGGCGGCGACCCCCGTCTTCTCCAACAGATGCGTGCAAAGCTCTTCGCTCGAGCTTACGCCGTGCTCCTCGAGCTCCTGCTTGAAGGCGCCAAGATCGGGAAAAAGATAGAACCCGCCATCTGGAGCTCCGAGCCGCAAGCCTGCGCTGCGAAGCTTGCTCGCGCAGTGCTGGCCTAGAGCGCGCAAGATGCGTCGCGACGTGCTCAAATAGGATTCGATCTCGGGCCCGCCCACGAAAGCTTCGATGGCCGCGAATTGAATCGGCGCGCTCGTCGCCGTGAAGGTTTCGCTCGCGACCACCGCCATCGCATCGAGTAGCCAATGGAGATTGTCGGGGAAGGTAAACGTCCCGAGTCTCCACCCGCCTGCGCCGCGCAACCTCGGCGAGCTGGCGTAGCTTGTCCTCGCCGTAAGAATATCCCGTCGGGTTGTGCGGGTAGTTGAGAATGACCAGTCGCGGACGATCCGGATCGCTCGCGCAGAGCTCTTCGAGCTCCTCGGGCATCAGACCCCAATTGTGCTTGGCCCGCGTGCGAAGCCATCGGACCGGGCGCCCGATGATCTGAGCTTGTGGCTCATAGGACACCCACGACGGCGTGGGAATACAGAGGTCCCCGTAATAGACGAGCTGTATCAGAAACATCAGCTCCTTGGAGCCGGGACCGACGAGCACGTTGTTGCCGGTGCACTGGATGGAGTGCTTGCGCCCATGATATTGCGCCACCGCGTCGCGCAGTTCGCGAAGCCCCTTGACCGCGAGGTAGTCCTTCTGGTGGGCGTTCTCCTTCAGCGCTTCAACGACGGGGCGCGGAACGGGAAACGGCGATTGTCCGAGGCCGAATTTGATGATGTCACGGCCCAGTTCGATGAGCTTGGCACTGAGCTCGTTGATGGCGAGGGTCGTGGACGGCGTGAGTCCGCGAACATTCAAGTTCAAGTTGACGGATGGGTAACCTGTGTTGCCTGTAGTGTTTATCTCGGATGTCATGGCTCGAGGCTCGCTGTTTTTGGGCACAAGCGGAGCCGCAACGACGGCTCCTGGAGGTCATTTGAGACCTCCCTAGGTACGATACGAGCGTATAAGCGTTAACTATTCTTTGGATGAATCCTACTTTCAGTATAGAAACGGGTTCTCCTGCTGTCAAAACGAGGAGCAGCGTCTCGCACTTGAAGTAGAATTCGGCGATGGAATGCCCGAAGTTTCTTGCCCACCTCGCTCTGGCGGTGTTTTTGCACGCCTGCGCGCCCGACGAGCGCCCCGACTTGCGCATCGTCTCCGACGCGACATTCGCGCCGTTCCACTACATCGGCGACGAGGGCGCGCCGACAGGCTTCGATATCGAGCTCGCGCGGCTCATCGCCGAGCGCGCTGGGCTCGAGCCAATCGTCGAAGTGCTTCCCTACGGAGAGCTCTTCGAAGGGCTTTCGGCAAAAACCCACGATGTGGTGGCCGCGACGACGGGATGGACGGCGGAGCGCGCGGCGACCTACCTTTTCACTGAACCTTATTTCGTGACCTGTCAGGCGGCGCTCGTGCGCGTAGGCGCCGACGAGCCCGCCACGCTCGGCGAGCTTCGGGTCGACGTGTCGGGGCTTCAGGGTCGGGGACGGCGGCCCGCGCGATGCGGAGCCTCGAAGGGGCGATGCCCATCGACCTCGCGGAGGGTGTCGGCCTCGAGCCCCTCTTGACAGGCGCCGTCGACGCGATCATCGTCGACGAGTTCGACGCGGTCGAGGCGGCCCGCGAATCGGACGGACAGCTCCGCATGCTTCCGGAGCCCGTCGCACGCGAGCGCTATGCGTTCGTTCTCGCGCGAGACAGCTACGCGCTGAAAACGTAATTGGATCGAGCGCTCGCGGCACTCGAAGCGGAAGGGGAGGTCGCGGCACTGCGCGCGCGCTTCGGCGTCGAGCGGGACGCGCAGTGGCCCGTACAAATGGACTCCGGCATGATCGTGACCGAGGGCGTGGCGCAGAAAATCGGGCCGTGCTCGGTCACCATCGACTGTCCGGTTGACGGGAACGTTCGCGAGGCGCTTTGCGGAGAGATCACGGCCGCGGATGGAAGTGTGTGGGACGTCCCAGGCCCTATCACTGACGGCGCCACACTCGTCGACGTCTACAATGAATGTACGTTAGGCGGCGACAACCCTGACTTCGAGTCCGAGCTCTCGACCATCGTCGTGACGACGACGGCACCGAGCTGACCGCCCACTTGTTCGGCGACAACTATTTCGAGCTCTACGCAAACGGGCGCTTTATCGGCCGGGACGCCGTGGGCTTCACGCCTTTCAACGCTCACGCGGCGCGCTACCGGGTCTCCTATCCGATCACCTATGCGGCGCTGCTCGTCGACTGGGAAGGCTATCTCGGGGTCGGGCTCGAGGATACGCGCAATCGCTTCCATATCGGTGACGGCGGATTCATCGCGAGCTTTAGCGATGGCGCCAAGACCGGCCCCGAATGGAAGTGCAAAGTGTTCTACATCTCGCCCCTCGACGATGCGAGCTGCATCGAGGTGGACGCTGCCGGAAACTCCGACACTTCCGGTTGTCCGAGCAGCGACGACACCGTGGCCTGCATCGGTTCGGATCCGACGAGCACGTGCCGGGGTGCGCATTTCGAGCTCCCGAGTAACTGGATGAGCCCGGATTTCGACGACTCCGGCTGGCTGGAAGCGAAGACCTACACCGCCGATGAGGTCACTGGCTCCCCGGGTTTCCGCAACTACGAAGACACTTTGTTCCGGGACGCCGCGTTCATCTGGACACAGAACTTGAGGTTGGATAATCTGGTCGCGTGTCGCGCGACGATGGCCGCGCCTCCGTGAGGACACTAACCATGAATCGTCGTCAGTTTTTCGAGCTTGGCGCCGGAGCTTGTGCGAGCGCGATAGCCGGAACCGCATGCCTCGGAGTGCCGGGAACAGAAGCGCTTGCATCCGTGCGCTCGCTCGCGACGGAGCTCTACGATTCGTTCGACGACGCGACGCGAAATCAAGTCTGCGTGGCCTACGACCACCCCTTGCGTCAATACCACAATCGAGGTGTCGGCCTCGGTGGCGTCGCGATTGGGCTCAGCAATTTCTCATGGAGCCAGCTAGAGGTCTTGAACCGCCTTTTCTATTCGGGGCTCTCCGAGGAGGGACGCGGGATCTTGCCGGGGCAGCAATTTCTTCAGTTCCTCGGCGTGCGCACGTTGCGCCTCCTGATGGCGGGCGATCCCCGCGCACCTCACTTTCAAGTCGTCTTGTCGGGACCACACATGAACTTGCGACTCGGCGGCGAAAGCCGCGAAGGCGTCGCCTTCGGCGGACCCATCGTCTACGGCGACCAGCACGGCGATTCCCGCCAGGGTCTTCCGGGCAACGTGTATCAGTACCAGTTTCACCAAGGTCAAGAGCTCTTCGACGGACTGAGCCCGGAGCAGAAAAAGCGAGCCCTTCTCGCGAAGGCGCCCATCCAGACGCAAATCGAGCTTCTCGGAGACGGCGGGCATTTTCCCGGAATCCCGGTCAAAGAGCTCTCCACCAAGAATAAGCAGTATGCCGAAACGCTAGTTCGGGATATCTTGAAGGTCTACGCCCGGGAAGATGTCGCCTATGCATGGAAATGTCTCGAGAAGAACGGCGGCGTGGAGTCGCTCCATTTGAGCTACTACGCCGACGGTGAAGTCGACGGAAGCGGCCATTATCAAATTTTTCGTCTCGAAGGGCCGTCGGCGGTGTTCTATTTTCGCGGCTTCCCGCACGTCCATGCCTTTATTAATGTAGGCATGGACGGCAACGCGCCTTTGAGTGTCGGTGAAGAGCTCGGCGTGAACGAGACGATCGTGGAAGGCGCGTCCCTGTGCGCTTTTTTCGAACGCGTGATGCGAGCATCCTGCGAGACCGATTTCGCGTATTACTCGCCGGAAAGCGCCGTGGGGCGCCTCCGCACCGCGTCATCCGCACGGGAGACATCTACAACCTGGAGAGCTGGAACAACACGGTCCACATCGTGAAGCTTCGAGGCTCACAGCTAGAGGGCCAACTAATGAAGTCCCGCGCCAAGCACATAGAGCGCGATCGCACCTACACGCTCGCGACGACGAATTTCGTCATCGAGGAAGAGCTCGATACTGTCTTCGGTGGCGGCAAAGTGAGCGATCCCCATCTGCGACTGCGGGACGTGACGATCCAATACGTCCAGCGAAACGGGTTCGTGTAGGCTGGCGGCGACGATGACCCTCGCTTCCGGAACGCGCCTGGACGCTTTTTCAATCCCATTCGTCCTTGATTCAAGGTTTCAACAGCATCCGTGGAGCTCGAAGGTGAGCTCGACCTTCAGGGGTTTCTCGCCTTGAACGACGCGATCCTTCCCGGCTACCAGAAGATTCATGGCCGGGTAAAATCAAGTCCGCTCGAGAAGCTCCGACAAGCCGTCAACGCGCACTGCCTGGTTCTCGACATCATCTCGAACCCCGTACGCCTGGCGCTCGAGCTCGTCCAAGAAGCGGCCGAGGATGCCGAGCGCGTGCAATCGGCCGGATAATATCGGGCTGCCGCCCCGCCGACACTCAATGCCCTTCCAATCCGTCGCAGAAGCCGATACCATCCCGCCGCAAGCACAAGAGGCTTTCGAGATGCGAAGAATCGCCGTGACCCTCGTTCTGTTGGTATCGCTGGTCATGCCGGCCGCGGCCGAGGACCACAAAATCATAGCCCCGCCCGGATCGAGAACCGACCTGCCCTTCAGCCCCGCCGTTATGGCGGGCGACTTTCTCTACCTGTCGGGCTCGCTCTCCGGTGAGTCGGCGGATGTCAAGGAGCAGGTCAAGCAGACGCTGGAGAATCTCAAGGCGACGTTGAAAGCGGCGGACATGGATCTTTCGCACGTTGTGAGCGCCACCGTTTATTTATCCGATGCCCGGTACTTCAGCGCCATGAACGAGGTCTACCGGAGCTACCTCCCCGATGCGCCGCCGGTGCGGGCCACGGTCCAGGCCGACATCGCGATCCCCGCGGCACTCGCCGAGATCGCCATGATCGCCGTCAAGCCCGGCGTCGAACGTAAAGTCGTGATGCCCGCGGGAGTGACGGAGTGGACCGCGCCCTACAGTCCGGGGATTATGGCGGGTAACACGTTGTTTACCGCCGGTATGGTGGGACGCAAGCGCGGCGCACCCGCTGCGGAGCAGCCGATGGACGTCGCGGGGCAGACGAGTCAGGCTCTGGCAAACGTCGAGGCCGTGCTGACCGCGGCTGGTATGCGTAAGACCGACGTGACGTCCGGCAATGTTTATCTCCCGGACGCCCGTCATTTCCAGGACATGAACGGCGCTTACCGCGCTTTTTTCTCCGAAGCGCCGCCCGCGCCACCGTTCGCGCCGGCCTCATGGGAACAGGCCTCCACGTCGAGATCATGTGTGTCGCCGTCAAGGGCGGAGACCGCCGCATCGTAGGGCCGAGCCGCCCCAATGCCACTCTTTCGCGGGGCATTCGCGTGGACGACCGCCTGTTTCTCTCCGGAATCACCGGTCGCGGTCCCGACGGCTACGCGCCCGGCGATGTCAAAGCGCAGACACGTCAGGCCCTCGAGACCATCAAGGGGCTTCTCGCGGAAGAGGGGATGGACTTTACCAACGTGGTTCGGGGCCTCGTTTGGGTCACCGATATCCGGGATTTCCAGTCGATGAACGAGATTTACCGCGAGTTTCTACCCTCGCCTGCGCCCGCCCGCGCGACGGTGGGCGCGCCTCTCATGTCATCGAGCGCTCTCGTGGAAATCATGATGGTCGCGGTCGAGCACTAGCGCCAGCCGACGAGTCAAACTGCGCCGTGGTGCGTGCACGTGCATCCGCCGGTAGAGTTGGTATCGCACCGCGGGCCCAAGCGATGACGTCATCCTCGATCTCTACGAGATGCAGCCTGGACACGGTGCAACGTAGACCGATCTGCGCGGCATTTGCGTCGTGTAAAGCCTGGCGGTAGGTGGGCTCGTCGAAGTCGGCGGCCTGTGGAGTCGAGGACATATCGTAGCGGACGTCCTTGTTGACGAACAGCCCCAAGCTGACATGCGGCACGAACTCGACATCGTCGCGCCGAAACTCAGCCAACGGACCTGTGTACATGGACGCGTACAGTTGGACAAACTCTGCGTTCCCGTCCTCTACTTTCAAGAACAGCCAGTGATCGGGTGACTTCACGAAGCCTCGGAATCGAACGGGAAACTGTCGCCGGCGGAGGGCGATGTTGTGGATATGCTCGCGCAGTCGAACTTCTCCCACGGATTCCGGCGCCGGAAACATGATCGTAACGTGGGGCCGGATGAGCTCGAACGTCGGGTCATACTTCCGGCGGATGCCGTTCAAGGAATCAGCCCCAACGTCGGGGAAATATACCAGCGACCAATACATCGGCTGTCCAGTCGGCTCCATGATGCCACCGTTGTCCCCGATGGGAAAGGCCGCGTCCGTACGGTTGCACTTCGACGTCCGAACCGGTAGATTTCGTCGATGGCGCTCAGCGCGGGAACACGTCTCGGTCCCTACGAGATCCTAGCTCCGATCGGAGCCGCGGCATGGGGGAGGTCTACAAGGCCAAAGACACGAGGCTCGATCGCACGATCGCCATCAAAGTGCTTCCTCGCCATCTGGCGGATAGCGCCGCGCTCAAAGAACGTTTCGAGCGAGAAGCGCGCGCGATCTCGAGCTTGAATCATCCCCATATCTGTACGCTGCACGACGTGGGTCACGAAGGCGGGGTCGAATTCCTCGTCATGGAGTACCTCGAGGGAGAGTCTCTCGCCGATCGCTTGCAGAAAGGTGCGTTGAAGCTCGACGAGGCCCTTCGTCTCGGGATTCAAATCGCCGATGGTCTGGACGCAGCCCATCGACAACGTGTGGTCCACCGCGACCTCAAGCCCGGAAACGTCATGCTGACGGCGTCGGGAGCCAAGATAGTCGATTTTGGACTCGCCAAGACGCGGTCAGGCTCGAGTGGCGAGCCCGACTCAGCGCTTCCGACGGAAGCGAGACCGCTGACTGAGACGGGGGCCGTCCTCAGAACGTTTCAGTACATGGCGCCGGAGCAGTTGGAAGCGAAAGAGGCGGATGCGCGCACGGACATCTTCGCTTTCGGCGCTCTCTTGTACGAGATGGTGACGGGTCGCAAGGCCTTCGAAGGCGAGAGCCAGGCGAGCTTGATTACAGCGATCATGAGCAGCGAACCGCCCGCGCTCTCCACGCTTCAGCCGGTGACACCGCTTGCGCTGGATCGCATCGTCGAGACCTGTCTGGCCAAGAGCCCGGACGACCGTTGGCAGCATGCAAGCGACATCAAACGTCAGCTCGAGTGGATCCTTGAAGGAAACGGCGTTGCCGACGTCCACCGTGCCGGGCCGCACGCATACGGACGCCGGGTTCCCTGGATCCTCGCTGCGCTCATGTCGGCGGTTGCCGCTTTGTCGGTGTGGAGCCAGTTGCGTGAAACGCGGCCGGCGGATCCCGTCACGCGTTTGGTGGTAAATTTGCCCGAAGACCGAAGGCTCACGGGTGCGGCGGAGTCCTTCGCGAACCCGATCGCTCTGTCGCCTGACGGTCGACATCTAGTCTACTCGGCCATGCAAGATCATCTCCCGCAACTCTACGTGCGTGACATGGATCGATTCGACGAACGCCCGATCCCAGGGACGGCGGGCGGCACCTCGCCGTTCTTCTCCCCCGACGGTGCATGGGTCGGATTCTACGCGAATGGCACGCTTCAGAAAGTGCCGCTAGCAGCCCGTTGAAAAAGTCGTATCCGGCCGCGATATTTTTCTGAAGACTCATTCGATGACGATGTAAAATTGCATCGCATGTCGATGAAGAAGAAAAAGAAAAGTTGCCAAGAGACTTTATGGATTCCACACGATGCGGTTGCGTCGAGTCCTGGACATCCTTTTTATGAGGAACTCGAGCGGGTACTTCGAGAGGAAGAGTTTGACTCGGAGGGCTCGCCCGGCCACCTGGATCTCTCCCACACCCGGCACGTTCTCCAGGCGCTCCGGGAGGCGGGGCTTTCCGACCCCGTCGTGTACGAACGGGCGCAGGCGTTCTTGCGACTTCTCCAGCGGCATCCTTCCGATGCGCGCGCTCAACCTCCAATCACCGAAGTGGCCAGCAAGAACGTCCCCTACGATGGCGGGTTCTATTTTTCGCCTGTCGTTCTCGAGGCCAATAAGAGCGCGCTCGTCGAGACCGAGGACGGCTCGTACTTCGAGAGCTACGCCAGCGCTACATGCGACGGTGTCCTCTCGCTCCTGGAAGCGGGGGGTAGCAAAAGACGACGAGCGAGTGCTCGCGGCGCGTGCGTGGCTCCAGGACCATCCGCGTCTCGACTACCCTGAAGGGATTCCGGAAGATGACCCCGAGGCCTTCGGTGAAGCGATCTACTTTTACCATCTTGCCGCTCGCGCCGAGGCATACGAAGCGCTCGATTGGCCCGGAGACTGGCGCGAGGCCATGTCCACGGAGCTTGTGCCTCTACAGCGCCCGGACGGAAGCTTTGTCAACACGCGAAACCACGTAATGAAAGAGGATGACCCGCTATTGGCGACCGCGCTTGCGCTCATTGCGCTGACCCGCGCTGCGAGATGAATCTGCGGTACTCTACCCCGAATGGCGAACGGGGTTCGATGTGCGATTGTACTGGCCGGCCTCGCTGCCGGCCTCGCCTGCTGCGACTATCGCGCCATGTGGGAGGAACGCTACGTGGAGGCGTTGGCGGAGCTCGGCGAAGCGAAAGAGGACCAAGAGCGCTTCTACGCCCTAACCGACGCTGCGAAAGCGAGCTTTGAGATTGGGAAGCTAGAGGAGGCCCGTGGTTTTGCTCAGGAGGTGCTGAATCTGGCACCGCGCTTCACGCGCGACTGGAACTACGGCAACGCGCTCCACGATGGGCACATGGTGCTGGGTAGGATTGCTTTGCGCGAGGGCGCTGTGGAGACGGCGGAGAAGGAGCTGCTGCTTACAGGTGCGACGCCCGGCTCCCCCCAGTTGGACAGCTTCGGACCGAACATGAGCCTCGCGAAGGATCTGCTGGAACAGAATCACATCGACGCTGTCGTCGACTACTTTGGTCTGTGTGCCAAGTTTTGGAAAATGGAGCGCGGGGACCTGCGCCGATGGACTGCGCGCGCCAAAGCTGGGGGGGGTCCCAAACTTTGGGGCGAACTTACTCTACTGAGGTCGCGCGCGATCATCCCGCGATGTTGCCGGCCTGCTCACGGCCATCGCGTGCTCGTGGCGGTTCGGGATCGTGGGCGGAGTCTCCGCCCGCCCCGTGCGTAGTTTCGTCGAGACGTTAGTCGTCTCCTGGAGGATTCATGGCGACGAAAGACCGGGAAGGAAAGGGCCGCGCAGGCGAAGGCGGCTTCGAAGTGGAAGCTCGAGCGGGCACGCAGCAAGATCGAGGCGGCAAGTGCACAGCCACCGGGCAGGAGTCATGAGGCGCGCGGCCTGCGCGCTACGCGCTCTCGGCCTTCTCGGCGCTGCGCTCTTCATGGGCGCCGTAAGAACTGCTGCGCAATCCGGGCCGGAGGTCGCGCGCGCCTATCGTGAGGCCCACGAAGCTTCACTCGTGCGTGACTTCGCGGAAATGCTCAGCTACCCGAACCGGGCTCACACGCCCGAGATCCGCAGGGCGGCGCTCTATATCCGCGACCAGATGCGCGCTGTGGGTGTTCGTACCGAGCTCCTCGAGATCGACGGTGTATCCCCGCTCATCCTGGGCGAGCTGAGGGTTCCCGGGGCGACACGCACGCTTGGCATCTACGTCCACTACGATGGGCAGGCCGTCGACCCCACGAACTGGACACACGACCCGTTCGTTCCAACGCTCTACTCGGCTGCGATGGAAGCCGGGGGTGAGCCGATCCCGCTGCCGGAAGACGGCCAGGCGGTCGATCCCGAGTGGCGGCTCTACGCCCGCTCGGCGGGCGACGACAAAGCTCCCATCGCAGCGATCCTCCCCGTGTTGCGGTCGTTCCGAGAGTCTGGTGTGGTGCCGACGTCGAACCTGGTGTTCATGTTCGATGGAGAAGAGGAGGCGGGCTCCAGGAACCTGCGGACCTATATGGAGATGGCGTCGGAGACGCTCGATGACATCGACATCTGGCTCTTCTTCGACGGCCCGGCCCACCCCAGCGGCCGGCCGCAGATCACCTTCGGAGTCCGCGGCTCCGTCGGTATGGAAGTGACGGTGTACGGCGCGACCCGGAACCTCCACTCCGGTCACTACGGCAACTGGGCACCCGACACTGGCAACATCCTCGCTCATTTATTGGCGTCGATGAAGGACCAGGACGGCAACGTCCTCGTGGAGGGATGGTACGACACCGTCGAGCCGATTGGTGAGGAAGAGCGGGCAGCGCTTCAGGCCATGCCCGACTGGGATGACGAGCTCCGCAGGGAGCTTGGCCTCGCGAAGACGGAGGGTGAGCCACAATCACTCCCGGAGCGTCTCCTCGTTCCGGCGCTCAACGTCCGCGGCATCACGAGTGGCAATACCGGCTCGCTCGCCCGCAACGTCATTCCCAACACGGCCGTCGCCGCCCTCGGGGTCCGGATGGTGAAGGGCAACACGTCGGAATATTTGCGCCAGTGCATCATCGATCACATCGTGCGGCAGGGCTTCCACGTCGTCGAGGAAGACCCGGACATGGAGACGCGGCTGCGCTATCCGCGCATCGCCAAGGTTACGGGCGGACGCGGTGGGTCGATCGCCGCGCGCACGTCGATGTCCGATCCCTTCGCTCAGAGTGTGATGGAGGCAGCCTCGGCGGCTGCCGACCGCGCGTTTTCTGAGGGTGCCCTGGTGCTCGCGCCGGGCATGGGCGGTACACTTCCGCTCTATCTGTTTACGGAGGTCGCGGGCAAGCCGGCGATCGTCGTGCCGGTCGCCAACCACGACAACAACCAACACGCACCCGACGAGAATCTGCGCATCGCGAACCTCTGGTACGCGATCGACCTTTATGCGGCTCTGATGACCATGCCGTAGACCGTCTTCTAGCCGCCCAACATGTTGCACTTCAGACGCTCGCTCTCGAGCCTCGTTCTCTTCTTGCTAGCGCTGACATCATGTGGCGGGCGAGCGGTGGATCGAGAATCCGCTCTAGCCGCGGCGGACGCTTTGATCGCTGCGGCGGTGGTGGAAGAGATCATCCCGGGTGCCGTTTTGCTGGTCGCCAAAGATGGGAAGGTGTTGCATGAGAAAGCATTCGGGTATGCGCAGCGATACGATTACGGCAAGGTCGAGAAGAGCGAGCCGGTATCGATGGCTTCGAATCAGATCTTTGACTTGGCGTCGTTGACCAAGGTGTTCGCGACGACCTTCGGGCTAATGATTCTCGTGGATGAAAAAAAGGTGGATCTCGAGGCGCCCGTATACAGGTACCTCCCGGATTTCCGAGGAACAAACAAAGACAATGTTACGGTGCGGCATCTTCTCACGCATAGCTCCGGACTCGCCCCGTGGAAGCCGCTTTACTACCACGCTGATACGGCGCGAGACACTTACGCTACCATTCGCGACCTACCTCTTGCGAGTCCGGTTGGACAGGAGCGGCACTATAGCGATCTGGGCTTTATGCTCCTCGGTTATCTCATCGAGGCCGTAACCGGGCGGCCGCTCGATGTTTTTCTGACGGAGGCGCTATACGAACCCCTGGGCCTGCGTTCAACGACCTTTCGACCCCGGTCTCATGGCTTGAACGGATTCGCTGTCACTTCCCATGGCAACCCGTTCGAGAAACGCATGGTCGCCGACGATGATTTTGGTTATTTGTGTGATGAAGACCCGGATTCGTTTACGCGATGGCGAACCTATGTACTGGATGGAGAGGTCAATGACGGGAACGCCTACCACGCTAATAATGGAGTCGCCGGGCACGCGGGGCTTTTCTCCACGGCTTCTGAGCTAAACGTGTTGATGACCCTTCTGCTCAACGAGGGAGTTTATGAAGGGAAGCGCTTCCTCAGCGAAGCCACTGTCGAGATGTTTCTTACGAAAGACGCCTCCTTCGCCAACGGCCTCGGCTGGGCGATGTCCACCGACGACCTACCGGCTGACGAGCTCCCTGAAGGTTCGTTCGGCCATACCGGTTTCACGGGAACCTATGCCTTGGGTGTGCGCGGCGAGGACGTCAGCATCATCCTGTTGACGAATCGTCAGAATATTGGCGTTCAGTCCTCCGGCAACTATCACTCCGTCGATCCCCTCAGGCGGGAAATCACAGCGCTACTGCTCAGAAGCCTGCAACGCGGCGCGTTTGCCGAGCTCGAATGACGCCTCTCAGCGAGGAAGTAAGAGCTCGGGAGCCGAGAGCTCCAGACGGTGCAGCCGATATTCGAGGGACCCTTCTCCCACTTGTCCCTTCACGCGCACGGGGATGAAATGGCCATCGGTCCAGTACTCGAAAGTGGAGTCGTCCCATCCTCCCAGGTAGCGGAGGCGGAAGTGATGCCCGCTCACGCCTCCATCGGGCGCTTGCACCTCGACTTCGCCGAGATAGGTGACATAGGCTTCCTGCACTTCGAGGGCACTTCCGCGAAAGCGGTTTGCGATGTGGGCGAGCTCGGGAAGGGTTTGCTCCTTTCCTACAATCCTCTCCACTTCTCTCAGCCAGAAAAGGGCACTGACTGGATAGTTCACGAGGTGGAAAGGCACCGGCGCCCGCGCGGCGCGCGATTGGAGCATGGGATAAGCTCGATCGCGAAAGCGCAGCAGATGGACACGTTCGCGGTAGAAGAAGGTCTCGAGATGGTGGGTCTCGGCCGGCGCGAGGCCTTCTCCGACGTTCCAGTGGACGGTCTCCGTCGAGCCCATCCAGTGGAAGCTCGCATCGAGATGGCCTTCGAGCTCGCTCTCCCTTTCGGCGACGCGTTCCGAGGCCCGTAAGCGGAAACTCTCGTTCGTCTCTTTTCCAATGGACCAGGTAACGCTGCCTTCGATCTCGCCCTCGCGAGTCACCTCGTACTCTCCGTTGGCGACGGGCTCGGCGGGGTGGCGCGGCAGGAGATCCTTCGTCGGGAAGTGCTCCAGCTCCCAGCGATAAGCATCGTTCTCCGAGGACCAACGCAAGAGCGTCCCGTCGTCGTCCACCCAGTGGTGGGTGGCACCGAAACGCTCGGTGCGATAGTGGTTCGCCTCTGCCTCGCCGGCGGGGACGCGGATCGCTTCTTTCTCCAGTTTCTCGATGGCGACCGTCAAGAGCCGGTGGTGAGTGTCTTCGACATCGACAGCTTCGACACTTTGCCGAGGGGGACCTTCGGAGTCGAAGGCAGAGAGAAGAAGCGATTCGAGGGGACCCCAGAAGCCGAGAAGGGGACTCTCGGGTGACGCGGGTACTTCCGTCCGGCCGCTTCCGACGACGGAGCCCTGCCAGTCGCCGCGAATGGCGCGCCCGTCGTGGCGAAACGTATAGCTGAAGTGAGGCGAATATTCCGACGTGGCCACCCAGTGGCCACTGTCGAATCGACCGCGCGCGTCGAAGGTGAGAACGACGAACCGGTCCAGCAGCGGTCCCCAGAACTCCATACGTTCACGGGCGAGGTAGCTCACCGAGCCATCGTGGCGGCGAAACTCGGTAAGCTCGGTATAGCGAGAGGTTCCGTATCTCCCGAGAGCACATAGCGAGAACGCAGGATGGTTTGTTCGGTGCCTTCTTCCGTCGCAGACCCGAGGGGAACGAAGACGAGGACGATCAGGGCCGGCATGATTGGGCGAAGGTAGCGAAGCATTACGGCACATTCTGGCATTTATTTTTGACACTCGCGACAAGCGTGCCTTCGCCGCGTAGAGCGTTCGAGCTCTCGGTTTGATCGGGATTGGGCGAGGGCGGAAGCGCAATGTACTCTAGCGCAAAAGGAATATAGGATAGCGTTCCTGTACGTGTCGGCAATCATGATCGGACGCTCGCTGTCCCACTACAAGATTCTGGAGAAGCTCGGCTCCGGCGGCATGGGCGACGTCTATCTGGCTGAAGACGAGAAGCTCCGCCGGAAGGTGGCGCTCAAAGTGATCGCGCGCGGGCTTGCCGATGACGCGGAACGGCGGAAGCGTTTCGAGCGAGAGGCACGGGCGGTGGCCGCGCTCAACCATCCCAACATCGTGACCCTCTATTCGGTTGAAGAGGTCGGCGAGACGCTCTTCATCACGATGGAATATGTCGAGGGCATCACGCTCAGGGATTTGCTAGCGAAGGGTCCACTGCCGCTACCGCGCTTCCTCGAGATCGTCCAACAGCTCACAGCGGCGGTAGCTGCTGCGCACGAGGCTGGAATCATTCATCGCGACCTCAAGCCTGGCAACATCATGATCGTGAAAGACGGCCAGGTAAAGGTCCTCGACTTTGGACTGGCGAAGGCAGCCGAGCCCGCCGCGTTCGATTCGGATAGCGACCTTTCCACCGAACAAAGAACGCGGGACGGCGTCGTGATGGGTACGCCTGGCTATATGTCGCCCGAGCAGGCGAGAGGGCAGTCGGTGGATGGGCGTACCGACATCTACGCGCTGGGCGTCCTTTTCCACGAAATGCTGTCGGGACGGCGTCCGCTCGAAGCGGGCGCGACGTCGCTTTCAGAGAAGCCGGCGATTCCCCTCGCGCTCGCTCGCATCGTTGAGCGATGCCATGGCGAAGATCCTTCGCAGCGATTTCAATCGGCCGCGGACCTCGGTTTTGCACTAACGGGCATCGCTGAGCCCGCGGAAATCCCTACGCGCCGTTCGAGGTCGAGCGTTCGGTGGAGCATTCCCATCGCCGCACTCGTTCTTGGTGCAGCGCTGGGGGCTTTGTTCTCCGGAGAGACTTTACCTACCTTACCCGAGACTCACTTCTCGATCTCGCCACCGCCTGGTTACGAGCTGCGCCGGGACCAATTTCGTGCGATGGCGTTGTCTCGGGACGGCCGAAAGCTCGCGATCGTTGCCGTGAAGCAAGGCGAGGCGAGTCTCTTTCTTCGAAACATGGGTGAGCTCGGGCTTCAACCGGTCCCGGATTCCGAGGGTGCGTCGGACCCTATGTTTTCGCCGGATGGCAACTCGATCGTTTTTTTCGCGGGGAGAGAGCTCCGGAGATACGATATCGGCGAGCCTCGCGCGTACAGGCTTGCTGATGCTCGCGACCACGTTGGAGGAGATTGGGACGATGACGATTCCATCGTCTACGTCGAGACGTCCACTGGAATCCTCCGCGTGCCCGCGATGGGTGGCGAGCCTCGTGTGCTCCTTCCCGCGAACGATGCGGAGAGTTTTCGCTATCCGGAAACGGTCCCGGACAGCGATAGCATTTTATTCTCGGTGTCAGAGAATGACGTGCTTCACATCGAAGCACTAAGAAACGGCGAGCGTCTCCACTTGCTGGCGGGCGCATCTTTTCCTCGCTATATGGACGGAACGCTTTTTTGGATTCATCCGGACCAGCTCACCGTGCTTCGAGTTGGATTCGACCCGGATCGTTTGACCGTGAACGGCTCGCCCGAGCTCGCGCTGTCGAACGTGCGGACCTTGATGGGCGCGGCGGGGCGGAGAGGCGGAGCAGAGCTCGAGTTGTCCAATCGCGGAGACTTGGCCTATGTGGCTGCCGACCCGCTACCAAGCCTGAGAAGACTTGTCCGCGTGACGATGGACCAAGGAGTTGAGGCGTTTGCCGACGTGGCCCGATACTACAACTATCCACGATTGTCTCCCGCGGGTGACCGAGTCGCGGTGCACGTTTCTCGATTGGCAATACGCCGGAGCTTTGGATTTTCGATTTTGACAGCGGCCGTGGGGCCCCATTGGCCGTCACTGGCGGGCGTCCCGTCTGGTCGCCGGACGGGCTACGGATCGCGTTCAGCGCGATCGGGGCAATCGTGCATGCGCGCGTCGATGGCTCTGGAACCGTCGAAGCGCTTCGCCAGTGCCCGACCGGCTGCGCCCCGACGTCGTGGTCACCGGACGGACGTTTCATCGCGGCCTACGAGCAGCACCCCACGCGGCGGCGTGACATCTGCCTGATCCCGACGGATGGAAGCGAGGCTCGTGCACTGATCGCGACGGACGCGTTCGAGGCCGGTGCCGTCTTCTCGCCCGATGGCCGGTGGCTCGCCTACCAAACTGACGAATCCGGTAGGACCGAAGTCTACCTGCAATCGTTTCCCGAACCGTCGGTGAAACGGCTCCTTTCTATCGGAGGTGGCAATAATCCGCAGTGGCATCCCGACGGAACGTCAATCGTCTATCGGCGCGGGCGCATGTATTTCAGGGTTCGCATCGAGACGTCGCCGAGCCTGAGCCGTGGGCCAAGCGGAGTTCTTGTTCGAGGGCGACTTCCAAACGAATCCGCTGTCCGCTCACCACGACGTCGCACCCGACGGTTCACTAATCATAGTGAGCGCGGAACCCGCGGACGGCCCTTCAGGGGTGATCGTGGTGTTGAACTGGCTAGATAGCGCTCGCGGGGCTCATTGAGCTGACAAGCGGACTATGCCGCGTAAGGCGGCTCCCCAGCGGCCACGCGGAAAGGACGGATAGCCGGGGACTCGTGCCCCAGCCGCGGCGATGACAGTGCGATCTGAATTCGCCAAAAGCTACTCCGTCCAGACGGAGGACGTGGGAAAGGGAAGATCGCTTGTTCAAGAATCGGCGATGTGCGTTGAGGCCGGTTCTTCGCAGCCGGCACTGTGCTTCGGCCGAGAGCCAAACCGTAACACGCGGGGACGGTTCAACTGCGCCCGGGCAGAGTTGAACGACGGCACCGGTTCACCAACTCGGTAACCCCGCCGCAGCGTCGCCTTCCGATGACCGTCGAACGGTCGAGCTGCTCGTGCCCGTACTCGGCCGGAGGTTACGTCGGCCTACACAAAGGAGCCGTTCGCGGCTAGGCGGCTAGAGATCGCGCGGAAGCAGTCGAGGCGTACCGCGGAGCGTCACGGCGCCGAAGTGACGTTCGTCGAGCGTTGCGATGGACTCGGCCCTTCGTCCGCTCGGCCATGGCCATGACGATCGTGTCCACGAGGCCGAGGTTGAGATCGCGGTATTGACGAATCAATTCGTCCGCGCGATCCAGATCCGAGTCGGCGCCCCAATCGACGCGGTACAAACTCCTCGACAGGTCCGACACGAACACCCGTTCCGTAGCGTTGCCGAGGTACTTCGCTACCAGGTAATCCACATCAGGCAGTATTGCCCAGGGGAGCAGCCACCGCACAGGGTCCTCACTGAAAAGATCAAGAAGCGTTTTGTGGTGGCGGTCATCTTTGTCGATGAGCGCGACGATGACACCGGTATCGGCAATACTCAACGGCCGATTCCATCCAAGAGCTCCTCGGCTCTTTCACTGAGGTAGCCACGTCCACTTCGGCCGGCCCCGAGACTTTGAGGTCGCTCGTTGACCGCATGGCGATGGGCGTATTCAGCAACTGCCTCGCGCACGAGCTCCGCCGCCGGCCTTCTCTGGGCTCTCGCTAACTCCTTCAATCGTCGATACTCGGCCTCGGTGAGATAGACGGTGGTTTTGACCAGCGTTGACATATGGTAACCATATATGGCTATTTATAGACTGTCGAGTCCGATACGGTTCTGTGATGGCTCATCGTCGTCATTGAGCGGAAACGTAGCGCGACCGAGAAGGCCGGTCAATGTCTCCGAGGAGTTGAGTTGAACTAAAGTACTGGACGCGATTTCAGTCGAACCGATAGACAACGCCGCCCTTCATGACGAAGTGCACGCGCTCGAGCTCGGTGATGTCGGCGAGCGGATTGCCCTCGACGGCGATGATGTCGGCGAGCTTCCCGACCGTGATCGTGCCGATCCGATCCTCCCAGCCGAGAAGATCGGCCGCGTGCTGCGTCGCCGACAGGATCGCGTCCATGGGCTCCATGCCCCACGCTACGAAATCGCGGAACTGTTTGGCGTTGTCGCCGTGCGGGATGATGCCGGCGTCGGTTCCGAAAGCGATCTTGACGCCGTGGCGGATGGCGAGCTTGAGTGCCGCCTCGTGGCCTTCGACGATCAAGCCGAGCTTCTCGATGATGATCGGCGGGTATCCCCAGCCGGGAGCGCGCTCGAGAAAGCATCGATCTTCGAAAGAGTCCTTTACGAGATAGGTCCCGTGCTCGACCATCAAGCGCGCGGCCTCTTCGTCGAGGAACGTGCCGTGCTCGATCGACGCCACGCCGGCACGCACGGCACGCTTGATCCCTTCGGCGCCATGGGCATGGGCCGCGACGCGGCGACCCCACATCGCTGCTTCGTCGACGAGCGCGTCGAGCTCCTCCTGCGTATAGAGTGCCCGGTCGACCGATTCTTCCTCTGACATCGCCCCCGCCGTCGCGGTGACTTTGATGACGTCTGCGCCGTACTTGACCTCGAAACGCACTTTCCGGCGAATCTCGTCGACGCCGTCGGCAATCCCGGAGAGCTCGTGGAGCTCGACGAAGGGCGAGTAGCCGTTGATGTCCGAGTGACCGCCGGTGGCGCTAATCGACATCGTCGCCGCTTGAATGCGCGGGCCGGGGATATCGCCTCGGTTGATCGCGTTTCGAAGCGCGACGTCGACGAATTGCGGGGCGTCGAGGTCGCGGATCGTCGTGAAGCCGGCCTCTAGGGTCGCTTTGGCGTAGCCGGGCGCTAGAATCGCTGCGTCCATGGCGCTCGAGCGAAACCTCTCCGTCGCCTCACCGGGCGCCGAGGTGATGTGCGTGTGGCAATCGATGAGGCCCGGAAGGACGGTGGCGGTCGAAAGATCGAACACCTCCGCATCGGCGGGGATCTCGACATCGGCGCCGACTGCGACAATGTGCTCGCCTTCGATCAGGATGACCGCGGGAGATATTGGCGGGCCACCGAGGCCGTCGATGAGTGTTCCGACTCGGAGCGCGATTCCTTCTGCGCCGGCGACCGGCGCGGCGGCGATGCACCAGCCGAGTGCGACAGCGAGCGTCGTGCGAAGTTTCATTGCGAACGCTGGCCTAATGTTCGCCTAAGGTGCTTATGCTCAGCAGCTCACGCACTTGTGGTTGTTCGTAGCACCGAGGCTAACGAGCAGCGCAACGGTCTCCGGATAAGGCTGGACGCGCTGCACGGGGCCATTCGCCATGTCGGCCGTCGTCTGACCTTTGCGGCTGACGAAGGTCACTTCGGCGCCTTTCGACACCAGATAGCGGATGAGCTCGTTGTCTCCACGAGCGGCTGCATGGTGTACGGTATTGTAGCCCTTGTAGTCTCTTGCGTTCACGTCGGCGCCGAGCTCTTCCACGAGAAACTTCACGGCGGGGAGCCATCCATCGGGCACGTGGCGATGGGAATTGCCGGCGAAGCCTTGACCGTGGCCAACGCCCGAAGCGGCATGGACTGGGTAGACCGCGGGGCCGCCTAGCGGAACGGGCGGCAAGCCCGAGTGGTCTGTGTTGTCCCCGCCTCCGCCTCGGCGCTTTCGTTCGGGAATTTTGAGCGTTGGCATGTTCGGATCCGCGCCATGCGCTAACAAAAGGCGCATCGCTTCGATGTCGAGTGCGTGTGCCGCGCGCCAGAAAGGTGTCGCGCCGGCTCGGTTGACGCCGAGCAGGTCGCGGTTATAGGTCGTATACCAGAGCGTCTTGTTCAGGCGGACGTTTGGGTCGACGCCTGCCTTCAGGAGCGTTTCCATTACTTCGATATAGGTCAGCTCTTGCTGCATATCAGCAACGGGCTGTGGATGGCGCGCTTTCGGGGCCCAGTGCAGGTTGAGCGCGGCATAGAGCGGTGTGGCTCCCGCGTCGCTCGCGACGCTCGGGTCGGCGCCGAGCTCGAAAAGCTGCATGGCGAGATCGAAATGTCCGTTGAACATCGCGATGAGCATCGGGCTCGTGTTGTCGGCGGCGCTCACTTGGTTGATGTCGGCCGTGCTCTGGATGAGTGCGAGGGCGGTGCCGACATGTCCTTCGCGCGCGGCGAGAAGAAGAGGGGTGAGGCCTCCATGTGATGCGACAAGAGCGGCGTAGTCGAGCGGCACGGGCTCGCCCCCGCGGCGGAGCGCTTCGTCTCTGTCTTCGGGCTCGGTTTCCGTTTCGCGCGGCGCGCTACTCTCTATCGGCGCGTCCTTCATCGCTGCCGCTCGGAGCTTCGCGATGTGCTTGTTGCGCTCGCGGCGCTCGGACTGGTCGTACTCGTTCCGCTCGACGAGGTCCACAACCTTGGCCGCGATCGACGGGTCCGCCTCGCCTTCGAGCAAGACCTCGACGACCTCTGTCCGTCCTGCCGCAGCCGCAAACATGAGTGCTGTCTGTCCCCACTGAGGCTCGGCTGCGTTCACGTTCGCTCCGTGCTCGACCAAAGCGGCGACGGCCAGAGCATTTCCGGAGGCGGCGGCGAAGTGAAGCGGCGTCGCTCCTGTGGTAGTCATCGCGTTCGCGTTGGCGCCAGCCAGAAGCAGCCCCTTCACGACGGAAGCGCGGCCCGCGGCGCTCGCGACGTGGAGCGGTGTATGCGCTCCAATGCGCGTCGTCGCTTCGAGGTCGGCGCCGGCGCCGATCAGAACTTCAGCGATCGCCGCGTCGCCCTTGCGCGCTGCCCAATGGAGGCCGGTCATCCCGTCGCCGAAGCGCGCGTTCACGTCGGAGCCTTGCTCGAGAAGCGCGCGCAGCGTGACAACATCGCCGCCCATCGCGGCGTCAGCAACAGAAGCAATAGGGGCTTCGGGAGCCGCGACCGTCCCGGCGGTTGCTACCCAGAAGAGTGCTGCGAGAAGCGTTCCTGCCTTCCACATGCGCATCGTTGTCTCCTCTAGACCGAGAGCGAGAACGGAGCCGTACTGTCTCCGAAGCTCACCATCTCCTCGAAGCCGAGCTTTTGCAGAAGGCTCAGCATCACGTTCGCCATCGGGGTTCCCGGCGCGGCGCGGAGGTGCAGGCCGCCATCGAGCTTGCCGTTCGCGCCGCCGACGATGAAGAGCGGGCAGCGCTTGTGATTGTGCACGTTCGGGTCGCCCATCGGCGAGCCGTAGAGGACCATCGTTTTGTCCAGAATCGTCTGCCCACCTTCGTCGATACTCGCGAGCTTCTCGAGAAAATACGGGAGCAGGCTCACGTGGTACCGATTGATGTGGAAGAAATCCGTGATGTTGTCCTCTTTGTCGCCGTGATGGGATGCGGGGTGGAATCCTTTGTCCACGCCGCTCTCGGGGTAGACGCGACTCGAGGCATCCCGGCCCATCTTGAACGAGAACACGCGCGTCATGTCGGCCTGGAGGGCGAGCGCCTGGAGGTCGAACATGAGCTTCACGTGCTCGTCGAAGGAGTCGGGAACCCCCGCAGGCGCTTGAGGCAGCTCGCGCATCTCGCCGCTCATATTGCGCTCGACAACTTTCTGGATGCGTCGCTCGATCTCGCGGATGTTCTCGAGATAGCGATCCACCCGGCGGCGGTCGGGAGCGTCGAGCGTGCCCTTCAGCTCGGCGACTTCGCCCGTCACGAAATCCAGAATGCTCTGGCTCGAGCGTCGTCGGGCGGCGCGCTCTTCGGCCGTGCCTCCGGCGCCGAAGACCATGTCGAATGCGAGCCTGGGGTCTCGGATCATCGGGAGCGGCTCCGTCGGAGACTTCCAGCTAATCGTGTCCGTGTAGACGCACGAGTAGCCATAGGCGCATCCGCCGGCTTGGTCGACGTTCTCGATGCAAAGCTGCATCGACGGGATGGGTGTGTCCTGGCCGAAGCGCTGGGCGTAGAGCTGGTCCATGGACGTTCCCGACAAGACGTCCGAGCTCTCGGTCTGCCTGGGATGCGATTGGGTGAGAAAGACCGCGCTCGAGCGAAAGTGGTCGCCGCCGATCTCCTCGGGGATGAACGCTTCCGCGTTTTGCAGATCGGTGTCGCTTACGATTGTCAGGTCCTTTTGGAAAGGCTCGAGAGAGTTCAGGGCCGTCGGACCGAGATCGAAATCGCGACCTTCCGTGGCGGGCGACCATAGGTGCTGTGTCGAGCCCCACTTGGTGCTGCCCGCTGCGCCGTGCACCATCTCGATGCAGACGAGTCGCGTGCGATCGGCGCCTATTGCTCCTGTTGCGCTTGTCGCACCGAATGCTTTGCGTGCGGGCACCATCGCCTCGAGAAACGGCAGTGCGACGGTGGCTCCCATGCCGCGGAGGAAAGTCCGGCGAGGAAGGTGCTTACCCGTAAGGATCCCCATGTCTAGCTCCTATTGTGCTCAATGCAATCCCTCTGCAGCGGCTTCCGTCTCCGCTTCGAAGGAGATCGACTTCATGCGGAACGCGGGACTCGTCACCACGCCCAAAATGTAAGAAGACATTCGTTGTCCGTTCTCGTTTGCCGCGCGCTCGATGATACGGATCGACGGCATGTCGTAATACTCGACGCGCCGACCCAAGGCATAGGCCATCAGGTTCTCCGTGAACGTGCGCACGAAAGACGTCTGGCGAACGAGAAGCGCCTCTCTCAAATCCTTCGGGCCCGTCAGCGGCGTTCCGTCGTAGAGCTCACCGGAGACGTCGACGAGCACACCGCGATCTTTGATTCTCCACGCACCCGTCGCGTCGAAGTTCTCGAGCGCGAGGCCGGGCGGGTCGATCATCCTGTGACAGGAATTGCATGCCGGGCTCGCCCGGTGTTTTTCCATTTGCTCACGCACGGAAAGCAGGCGGCCCCCTTCGGCATCACCCGCCTCTTCGAGCTCTGGGACGTTTGGCGGCGGCGGCGGTGGCGGCGACCCGAGTAGGACCTCCATGATCCACTTGCCGCGAAGAACAGGAGACGTGCGGCTTGCGTGCGACGTCAGCGTCAGCACACTGCCGTGGCCCAAAATGCCGTGGCGATCTTCGGTCGGATAGACGACGCGTCGGAACTCATCGCCCAGGACGTTCTCGATGCCGTAGTGCTTCGCGAGCCGCTCGTCGACGAACGTGTAGTCCGCGCTCAAGAGCTCGAGCACGCTGCGGTCCTCGCGCACGAGGCTGTCGAAGAAGAGCTCGGTCTCGCGATACATCGATCGCTTGAGCTGGTCGTGATAGTCGGGATAGGTGCGCACGTTCGGATGCATCTTCTCGAGATCCGACAAGCGAAGCCACTGCGCTGCGAAACGGGTGGAGAGTGCTTCCGAGCGCGGGTCGGCCAACATTCTCATCGCTTGCTGCTCGAGGACATTCGTCTCAGAGAGGCGGCCTTCGCGAGCAGCGTGCATGAGCTCTTCGTCCGGGGGCGTTCCCCAGAGAAAATAGGACAAGCGCGAGGCTAGGTCGACATTGGCCACGCGATAAGCATTGCCGGATGGGCTTGTTTCGGACGGCTCTTCGAAGCGAAAGACGAAATGCGGGCTCGCGAGCATGCCCTCGAGCGCGGTGCGGACCCCGTGCTCGAAGCCGCCGTTTTCGAAACCGACTTCATAGAGCTTCATGAGTGCAGCGAGGTTGTTGCCTGCGAGAGGCCTTCGATATGCGCGAGCGCTCAAACGCGCCACAATCGCTTCGGCGCAGGCGAACGCGCCGTCCGGCGATTCCGGACGGCACGAGAAAATTCGTTGCCGACTTGGCGTTTCCGAGACGCCGGTTGGGTTGTATGGGCCGGTGATGGCGAGATCGCGCAAGTGAGGCACGCTCGTGAAGCCGTAGGAGTCCGCGATGCTCGTGCTGGCGATCGACCAGTCGTGGGGGGACATCAAATCCTGGAGCGGGCCTTCGACTTTGTTGATGAACGCGGCAGAGACGCGCTGCGGTCCGGACTCGACGAAGATCGGCTCCGTGCGGAGGTCCATGCCGTCCGGATCGGAAGTGTGCATCCAGCGATCGATAGTGAGGAGCGCTTTGCGCTCGCCGTTGATGGAGATTTCGATTTGCTCGAGCTCGTCGACCGTGTGCAGCGCGGCGCGGCCGCTCCCGTGAAGCGCGCCTGTGGTTTCGTGATGGAACGAGACGCGAAAACGATACTCACCATCGGCGGGGAAGTTATGGACTACGGAGGTGCCGCCTCTCGTTCCGTAGGGAGCGCCTTCGACTTGCTCTATTTGAGAGACCCACCGCGTGACTTTGTACGTGGTTTCTCTCGGAGAGGCGGTGGCGTCACCGACCGCGAGACGGCTGACTTCGCCGGCGGCCCGCAGGTAGCCTTCCATCAACGTTGCGGATAAGAGCTGCACGTCGGCGATGTTGTCGAAGTTGGCGCTCTTCGTGTCGAGCGGAAGATAGGCGCCCGCGTCGATGTCGAGATCGAGAAGCGCTTTTATCGAGGCGCTGTACTCGGCGCGGTTGAGGTGCTGGAACGTACGTCGTCCGGGGTTCGGGTTTTCCGACGCCGCTTGGTCGAGCCGTGTCTCGAGCTCGACAGCGAGCGCTTGCAGGCTCTCTTCACTCGGCCGGGGCATGCCCGCGGGCGGCATCATGCCGGCTCGCAGCTTGCGGATGACTTTTTCGGCGAGCTCTTGAGTCTGCTCGGCCGCGGACACGTTGAACGCGTCGAGGGACATGTTGCCGAGGAGCGTCGTGTCGTTGTGACAGACCAGACACGTGTCCTCGAGCAGAGCCTGGGCGGCTTCTGTGCTTTCGTTTGGCGACGCAGCGACGCTCGAAACCAAAGTCACAAAGAAGGTTGCGGCGCCCAGCCTTGCCGCCATGAACTTCATTAGTTGTCTCACCTTACGGGCCTTTTAGTCCGAGGGGCCCCTCAGCCCTGGCGTTCATCCCCGCGCTATAGCCAGCGTAGCATACCACTGAGCGGTCATCATTAATAACCGCTAACCGGACGGGTCTGTCGTGCTAAAACAGCGCATGCCCCGTGCGCTCATGAAAGAGACTAGAGTCCTTTTCATCCAGGCAGGCAGGGATTTTGCTGCAGTGTGGCCACGCCTGCTCGGAGCGCATGTCATTTACCAGCTCGCCGCGTTCGCGTTCCTCACTCCGGTATTGGCGCTCGCGTTGCGCGCTTTCGTTTCGTTCTCCGGCGACGTCGTAGTCGCCGACGAGGACATCTTGTTCTTTGTCCTCAGCCCATTCGGGTTCGTCGCTTTCGTGGTCGTGGCCTCGGCGAACATCACCCTCATCACCTTCGAGCAAGCGGCTCTTCTGACCATTTGCGCCGGTGAGCGTCTCGGCGTGATCGCGGCGCTTCGCGGCGCCACGGGCTATCTCGGCTCCGTCTTTCTTCTCACCGCCCGGCTCGTCGCACGCGTTTTGCTGATCGCGGCGCCTTTTGGCGCGCTTGGGGCCCTCGTTTACTGGCAGCTGCTCACCGAGTTCGACATCAACTACTACCTGAGCGAAAGGCCGCCTGAGTTTTGGATGGCCGCCGCTAGCATCGGCGTGCTCGCCGCGGGGCTCACGGGCGTCCTCGTTCCAAAGCTCATCGGTTGGGCTTTCGTTTTACCGATTCACTTGTTCGAAGGCGTCCCGCCTTCTCTGGCGCTTCGCGCGAGCGACGAGCGCACGTCGGGCCGTCGCGTCGGGCTCGCTGCTGCCTACGTTGGCTGGGCGCTCGGCGGTGCGCTCTCTTCGGCGGTCGCCTTCGGCATCGGTGCGGGTCTTGGTCGATGGCTCGTGGCGATGTTTCAGAGCTCGATGCTGTTTCTCCCGGTGGTCATGGGCGGGCTGTTCTTGCTCGCGAGCCTCTTGAGCTTCGCTCTCACGTGGGTGCAGGCGGCGTTTTTCGTGCTTCTCACGCTACGCCTCTATCAAGCAGAGGGGACTTCGTTGCCTTCACTAGGGGAGCGAGGCGACGCCAACAGGACCGTCTCTATGAAATCGCTTCTCGCTGCTCTCGTCGCGGGCACGCTCGTCGCGGGCGTGACCGGGTTCTTCTTGGTCGATAGCGTGCGGATGGACGATGACGTTCTCGTGATCGCCCATCGTGGAGCCTCCGGGCGCGCTCCCGAGAACACGCTGGCCGCGCTCGCCGCCGCCATCGAAGACGGCGCGGATCTCCTGGAGGTCGACGTTCAAGAAACGATCGACGGCGAAGTCGTCGTCATCCACGACAGCGACTTCATGAAGATCGCGGGCGATCCTCGCAAGGTTTGGGACGTCACCTATGAGGAGACGCGCACCATCGATATCGGAAGCTGGTTTGGCCCCGAGTTCAGCTCCCAGCGCTTGCCGACGCTCGAAGAAGTGCTCGAGCTTGCGCGGGGAAAGGTGAGCGTCGACATCGAGCTGAAATATTACGGGCATGATGAACGGTTGGAGGAGCGCGTCGTTTCGATCGTGGAAGCTACGGACATGGTCCCGGAAGTCGTGATCATGTCGTTGAATCAGGCGGCGATTCGCAAAATACGAACGCTGCGTCCGAGTTGGACGATCGGCCTGCTTACGGCGACCGCGCTCGGGAACTTGACCCGCGTCGACGCGGACTTTCTCGCGGTGCATACGGGGATGGCCACCTCGCCTTTCGTCCGCTCCGCGCATAAGGTAGGGAAGGATGTCTATGTGTGGACGGTGAATGATGCCGCAAATATGTCGAGAATGGTCGGTCGGGGCGTGGACGGCATCATCACCGACGAGCCCGCTCTCGCGAAGCGTGTCCTCGCCGAGCGCGCCGAGCTGAGCTCTCTCGAGCGCCTCTTGCTCGAGGCGGCGCTATGGTTGGGAGAGAAGCCGCCCGAGCGGAGCCCCTCGACCGACGTACCGCAGGAGGCGCTTCCGTGACGCGAGCTTTCAAGGAGGTATACATGCGAACCACTTACGCCGCGGCGCTCGCCGTGCTATTCGGATGGGCCTGCGCTCAAACGCCCACGCCCAAGCTGAGGTTCGCGGTGGCGAAGTTTCAGCACGAGACCTGTACGTTCTGCCCGGGTGGTGACACCGAAATAGCGGACTGGACGAAGCACAGCGAGCCCCTCACGGGCGAAGCACTTCTCGATTCCGGCAACTATATCCGTGGGTTCACGAAGCGGGCCCGCGAGCTTGGTGACGTCGAGCTGGTGCCACTGAGATCTCCGATCGGTGTCTTCGGCGGCTCTTCGCGGAGTTGGAGCACGAAGGAGACGTTCGACCACTTTCTGGATCAGATGATCCGCGAGCTCGAGGCGGCGATGCCGGTCGATGGTGTATACCTCGCGCTCCATGGGGCGATGGCGGTGCGCGACGTCCCTAGACCCGAAGCGGAGATAGCACGGCGGTTCCGCGAAGTCGTCGGTCCCGACGTCCCGATAGTAGGCTCGTTCGATCTACACGGGAACGAGGACGAAGAGTTCTTGCGCTGGGCGAATTTCGCCTTCGTGACCAAACGCTACCCTCACTACGACGCCTACATTCAAGGAGAGCGTGCGGCGCGCGCGATGCGCCTCGTCGCAAAGGGCGAGTACACGCCAACGACTGCAACGAGGAAGCCCGGCGTGATCACCGCGACCGTCCACCAGTGGACGGGGCAATCGCCATCGATGGACATCATGGAACGCGCCCGGCGCTGGGAGTCGCGGGAAGACGATGCCTATGTGAGCGTCTTCTACGGCTATCCTTGGTCGGATGTTCCGGACGTGGGTGCGACGGTGCACGTCATGACGAATGGTAATCAGGCGCTCGCCGATCGCATCGCGGACGACATGGACGGGTTCATCTGGCGCGTGCGCGAGGATTTTGCGGTGGGCGAGTACCCGCCGCCGGGGCGCGCGGCGGAGCTCGTTAGCGAAGCCGTGGGCGGAGGTGAGACGCCGGTAGCGGTTGGCGATCACAGCGATCGTCCGGGCGACGCGACCCACATCTTGAAAGCGTTCGAAGCCGCGGGGATCCAGAAGGTCCTGTACGGCACGATCACGTCGCCGCAAACACTGGACGCTATGGCCGAAGCTTCGATGGCCGAAGGCGATGCGTTCGATATGGAGATTGGCGGATTCACGCCCTCCGGAGGCACGCCGGCGCGGATTCAGGGAACGGTCGCTTACTTCGGCGAAGGTTTTGGCTACGAGAAGATCGCGGCTATCGCTTTCGGCCAGGGCAACCTCGTCTACATCACGCTGACCTACGAGCAAGTGCTCTATCCTGAGGATTTCCGCATCGGCTCGATCGACCCGGATGCATACGACGTGTTCGTCGTGAAGTCACGCGTTCACTTTCGCAGAGGCTTCGATGAAACTGGCTACGCCAAGACGATTATCGTCGTCGAAGCGCCGGAGCCCTTCGTCGGAACGACCTATCTGGACGCGCTCCCTTACGAGCACGTGGACCTAGAGGAGCACTATCCCTACGGAGCACCGGCCCATCGCAAGTAGAGCCGGGCCCTTAGGGCTACGCAATCAAGTGTTGGCCGCTGGCGCAATACGACTCGCACGACTCGGGCTAGGCTACCCAAGCTAATCTCGAGCACCTCTTCCAGGGCTTCAGATATGGCTGCTAGCGTCTCAGCCTTCATCGCCGGGGTCGGTGTCTCGCGTCCGAACCGCAACGTCCTATACGGTCGAGCGAAGTTGGAGGGTGCGGTATGCCGGCGCGCCTGTTAGCGCCCATCACGTTTATCGCGGTAGCGCTGTCGTCCAGTCCATTACGACGTTGAGCTCCGGAGGTTCAGGGAGAGGGACGTTCACGAGGATACGCCCGTCCGGGGCCACGTCGTAGCTGACGGCGCCATCGAGGTCGAACAAAGCTACCGGCTCGCCCGAGCTGAACGTCACGCCGGTATCGACGGGAACCGTGTAGAGGAATCCATCGGTGCCGATGTAGAAGAGCTCGTTGCCGTCGGCGGTCCATCGCGGCCGGAGGCCTCCGCCTGTAGAGACCGTGCTTCAATTTGTGGCAAACGTTTGCCAGGCGGATGAAGCCAAAGAACCGGAGCCGCAATTCTTCTGCTCGAGAGCGGGAGGGTTCCTGCGCGAAAGCGGCTAGCGGTTGGCACCTGGGGAGGGGCTTGTTATCCGTTCCAGCCGGCGCGCACACCAGCGACGTCGCTGAGGGGTCGTCGCAAAGAAGGCGAAGCACGCCCGGGCGCCGTCGCTCCGCGCGCCAGCTCGAGACGTACGCTGTATCGCTAGATCACCGGTACCCACGGATCGTCGTCGGGGTAAACCCTTCGAGGCGAAACAACCGTGACCTGGCTTTAGCCTCGGGTTGGGAGCTAGCAGCCCGGTGAAAAAGTCCAGATTCTGCTCACGGAGAAAGTTTGGTGGGCAAGTTCAAGGAAGATGTGATTCGGCGGAACGGCCAAGTTGAGACGCCCGATGGATTGCAGCGGGGCAAAACGTGCGCCTATGGTCGAGACGAAGCGCAATAAAGCAGCGATCAGACTGGCGTTGAGCTCCGCGTATTCCTTCGGCGTGGCCTTGCCGATGAGATTGCGCATCAGAATCCCGAGATTGAATCCGGCCACGTGCGTGAGGAGGCGCTTGAGTATATTTTCGTGTCTTCGCAAATGCGTTCGTCGCATGCCTCCCGCTTCGAGGTAGTGCGCGAAAGGTCGTTCGAGTAACTCGCCGCGACGGCGTATTAATCGCTTACCTCGAGTCCCGCGAATGCGACGTCGGTTCGCGTAGGTGGCGGCTTGCTCGGCCTGTTTGTCCTTCCATTTGCGGCCACCTCGCTCTGGCTCCGAAATGTAGCTCCGGTATTCTTGTTCGACCAGCTCAACCAGGATGTCGTTGCCGTGAGAGCCCTTGTCCCCGACCACTTCGCGACCCGCGTCTTCATGTATTCGTTCACAACATTCCGCGTTGTTCGCGAGCTCTTGCAGATTTGACTGCGCTTTTTCCAGCGTATCCGGTAGGCTCTTTGTGTCACCCTTCGCGCCTCCGTGAAGCGTCACGGCAATTACCGCACCTTCCCCGCTCATGTCCACAGCATGCTCGGCTTTGTGCGCCATATCCGTGCCCCCGCTCTTCATTTTCATGATCTCCGCATCCGGCTCGTTCGGATTCACCCACTCCTTGTTCGACCCTTTCTTTGGCCGCTTCTTGTCCAACTTTGCAATGTCCGCTCGGCTCGGCTCTTCGATACCACTCTTGCGCGCAAGCTCCTTCAAATACGATTCGTAGCTTTCCCCCGTGTCTCGACGAACGATTGACCGAAGCGCCGCATTCGCTTCCAGCGTCGTCGCGTCCACACCCAGTGTCTTGCCATCTATCATCCCTCTCGACGCTAGAACTTCTAGCACCCATCCAAATACAGATTCGTGAACTTCCAGCGGAAGTCGATTCCGTATCCGAGACAGCGACGAATGGTCCGGCGTTCGCTCTTCCATTCCAAGGCCAAGAAACTGGCGCAAAGACAGTGAGTCCGAACACCGCCAGCAGATCCCGCGCTCTGAATCGATGCGCTCAAAGTAGCCGATCAACAGCATTCGAAAATACACACCCGGCGGTATGCTCGGCCGACCTTGCTTCTTCGCGCAATACGGCGAGCATTTCGACTCCACAAACGAGTCAAACTCTTCCTCTCGAAGTACCCGCTCGAGTTCCTCATAAAAAGGATGACCAGGACTCGACGCAACCGCATCGTGTGGAATCCATAAAGTCTCTTGGCGACTTTTCTTTTTCTTCTTCATCGACATGCGATGCAATTTTACATCGTCATCGAATGAGTCTTCAGAGAAATATCGCGACCGGATACGACTTTTTCAACGGGCTGCTAGCCGGCCGGGCACCATTCGAGCCGGGCCTCAAGGTGGTTCCGTTTCGTCGGGGCGAGCTCTCTTCAGAGGACCTTACGCGAGGACGAGGCGCTTCAAGCGTGATGTTAGGAAACAGGCCGGATCGCAGCCTCGAACAACAGCGACAGGCGCTCCTTTTCGAGCGCACCGTTGGCAACATCCATCGTGATCTGCTCGAGCTCGTCGATCGTCAGCGCCAGCTCGTGGCCGTTCACGTCAAGAAAAACGAGAGCTGCGCCGGCTGCGGTGCGCTTGTTGCCGTCAGTGAACCCGTGGTTGGAGCACAAGTGAAACAAGTATGCTGCCGCCATCGATGCTAGCGAGGGGTGGAGGAGCTCCCCTCCGAACGACTGTTGCGGCATCATCACTGCAGAGTCGACGAGCCCGACGTCACGAAGAGTCGGGTCACCTCCATATCGCTCGATCATCGTTTTGTGAATCGTGAGAACTTGCTCGATGGTAAGGAAGCGGATCTCCACACTCAAGCCAATCTCCGGAACAGGTCGTCATACTTGTCGAGCACGCGCTCGATCGATTCGCCGAGCTCGTCTGCAGGGATTGTGGGGTTGACGGGCGTGATAACGAGTTGCCGCCCGTGCAAGGTCATGGAGACTTCGCCTGCTTCCGAGAGGCCCATTTGAGCCAGCGTCTGCTTGTCGATCACCAGCGCTTGGCTATTTCCGTGTTTGGTCAGTTTCTTTATGGTCATACTTCACCTGCCCCGTAGCGTGCTTACAATGTTAGTACGTTATACGGAGTGGCGTCAATGTCAATGGTCCGGGATGAGTGCAAGGCCGCGCGCAACCAATGTGGTGGCGAAACTGGCTCTGTCCGGCAGTTGTTGTTTTTTATATTGAATCGCGAAGATTTCTCATTCGTGATTCACCTCGACCGGCAACCACGTACGAGCAGAAGACGGGAGGCGCAGACGGGGTCAAGGGCGCGTAGCGGCTCGCGTAGCGAGCGAACCCTTGACGCCGTCGAGCACTCCCGTACCCTCATGGAGTGGTGGCCGTTCTTGATATTTCATCGCGGTGGATTACGGATTAAAGTGATAAACAACAGGCGTATTTGATGAGGAGGCGGTCTAGATCGGGCTCGCCAGAGTGGAATGTAGTAAGTTCGTCGGCCTCTTGAGGGGCCTAATCTCCATCGCCGCCCATGAGATCCCGAAGATCATCTGTCGGCGGACCAGGAGAGCGAATACGGTTGACGACGTCCTTGAACGACTGGCGTGTGAGCACGAGCCTGGCTGGGACGAGCGCATCGGCCGGGAGCTCGTGAAGCGCACGAAGGTGGTAACGGAGCGCGGACTCGATGAGGTGGCCTTTCTTGATGCCGGTGGCTTTCACGTGCTTCTCGAGCAAGTCCTTCGTCTCTTGCGAGATAGGCGCGGAGATTTGTGTTGATCTGGTCATTTTCTTCGAACTCAAGACAAATCTAGACTAACGTAGAAGCGGTCTCAAGTAGGATCTCGTAGGGACCGAAGCGGCTTCCTGCTTTGAGAGTCATCGCGAAACCTAGCGAATCGAGGAGCGGAAATCAAATGGGTGCGGCTCTTTTGGAACGGTGAGTTTGGCATGTCTCATAGTGGTAAGGGCTCATCTCACTTGACGCGCTTGAGGTGGCGGCCTTTGACGGGGACGACCTTGCCGTCGGCGTAGCGCGAGGCGTGGTTGCGCTCGTACTCGCACTGCTCGTGGAAGCGCCAGTACTCATCGAAGTCTCCGCTGGAGCGGAGAGCGCGAAGCCGCAGCACGGCTTCGGCGCCAGCGAGGGACCAACGCGCTCCGGTGAGGTCCATGCGGTCCGAGACCAGGTGGCGGCAGGCGCCTTCGATCACGCCGGTAGCGATCGGGAATCCAGCGGCGAGGCACTCGTCGTAGTGCAGATAAGAGGCGTGATTGAGCAGATAGTCAGCACACTGATCCACATTCTCCCGATTGTCGGGCGTCAGCTTTCGTCGGGTGGCGCTACGTCTTATCCCCGCCGCCACCAGGCAGGCCTCACCGCGCAGGATGCGAAGCAACCGCTCTTGGACCCACACTTGGCGGGCGGGCTCGGTCTCCTCGTAGAAGCCTAGCGAAGCCTTCCACACGTACTCACAGACATGGATGAAGTCGAGCACGATGGTGAGTTCGACATGGTGCTGGCCAGCCAGCTTGTGCAGGATCTTCAGTTGGGTGGCGTTGCCGTCGACCAAGGCGACCCAACTCTTGCGGTGTGAGGGATCTCGTCGTTCGGCTTCCGCGAACGCCTCTTCGAGAACCTCCTCGGGCTCTTTGGCTAGGCTCGCCCAGACACGCTTGTCTTGGGGGCGAGGCCGTTTGTCTTTCTCTCGCTCGTCGCTTGGTGCCAGCACACGAACCACGTCTTCTGGTTGGCGCACGAAGGGCTCCACCGTATAAACGGCCGCGACCGTGGCCATCCGCTTTCGGTTCCGCTTCTCTCCCTTGGTCAGCCGCTTGCCTAGTCGCCGCGAGCCTTTCTCGGCCGCCTTCTTGGTGGCTTCACGCAGGTCTTTGCGTAGCATCACAACGCCCTTGCCGTCCGCCGTGATCGCCAGCACCGAGGCGCTGCGATCGCCTGCCGGTGGAGCGCGCTGCCCATAGAAGGCGTCGAAGTCCTCTGCCGCACGACCCGCCAGCTCCTCCACTTGGCGCTTTCCAACCTTCGCCCCAGTGTGGCGGCCAAGGCTCGCCACCGCCTCGTCGAACGCTCCCTTTGACACCTCTACTGCCGCCGTCCGCCTCAGCTCGAACGAGTAACGCTCACGGGGGAGGTTCAGCTCGGCATCCAACGGATGCAGGCTATCTGCACCTTCGGCTCCATAACCGAAACGTTTGACACGGATTTCCCCGAAGATCGTCGTCAGGCCGCGCTCGTGGATTCGCTCCTGGTCCCTTTCCACTCCATCCGCACCTCGGACCGGAGCCGCCGCCTCGCCGGGACCGCGCGAGTCGACATGGGCCTGGAACAACTTACGCGAAAGCTCGTAGCTCCTCTCGCGCACCAGCTTCTCCACGTCGCTGTGGCTCATCTGCCTCGATTCGGCAGAACGTAGAAACGCGATGATCGACTCGAGATCGTCCCTCGACATCCCGAACGTCTCTTCGCACAGTTCGAACGCAGAAAGTGCCATCTCTCAGCTCTCCCGCAACACCCGGCGAGGGTCCTTCACCAGAGGCAAGACCAGCACCGTTTTCGAGCTTGCGCCGTGACGACGGTGCTCGCGGTCCATCCGCCCCCGCCCCGTCGTCACTCCAAGCTCGATCCAGTTCGCAGCCCGGTAGCAGGTGCCGCGGTAGCGGCTGTGATCCACCAAGGTCTCCAACAGCAAGGGCTCCACCCCATAGCGGCTGTGCCACTCGCATGGAAGCTGTCGCGCCATCAGGGATAGCACCCTGCTCGCGAGGTTTTGCACCCGCACCCAGGGAAGGATCAGAAAGCGGCTGTTGTTAACCACTCGCTGCAGGTTCCGCCCGCGCGTGGCATCGTCCCATCCAATCCACAAATCTCGTGCCGCCATCCTCCACGCCGGACTCGACAACTGCACACAGCCCACCACCCGTGCCGGCGCCGATGCGTACACCAGATAGCGCAGATGAGCGCCAAAGGGAACCGCGTGGCCCAAGTAGTGATGCCGGTCCACCAGCTCCCGGAACAAAAGACGCTGCTCGTCACTCCGCACCACTTCCAACACCACAGGCTGAATCTCGCTCAGCTCTCCCTCCAACGGCTCAGACGGCTCGCCACGCTCGGTTTGCGGTATTCGGGTTCGTGTCCCGACCGGCTTACCCGGGCGTTTGTCCGGAAGCTCCAGGCGACCTTCGCCTTCCAGCCGCTCGAGAAACTCCCGGCACTCCCGCGCTTTCAACTTTCCGGTCGGCCTCTTCCAATCCAGCAACTCGCACACCGTTCGCGCCAGTTCCATCCGGCTCAGACCGCCACAGCTCTCGACCAATTCCTGGATCAAGCTCAGCTCCGATGAACTGAATCGCCTGCCGCTGAAATTCGCTCCGCTCGTACCCATTTCCTACTTGCCACAACTACCGTAGCGAACGCCGGGACGAATGTCCAGCAAAAAGTGACACCGCTCAGGGTCCACAACCAGAGTAAATTCCGTTATCCTCTGACCAACCTCACGACGAGTGACCGTTGGACGGTTAGATCACTGAGAAAATGGGCGATTCTCGCGGTTCCAAAAGAGCCACACCCAAATCAAATAACTCGGGAATCAGGGGAAGGGCAAACAGAAAGCCGTAGTTTTCTGGCGAGCCACGGCCACTCTTCGAAAAGCAATTCGAGTCTAGTGGCCAATGCCCCACTGGAGTAGTTGTGATTAGAGACATCGTTGCGGTAACGGCAACACGAGACTACCACCTTCATCTCGAGTTTGAAGATGGCGTGACCGGCGAGGTGGATGTCGAAGAACTCGTAGACCTCGAGGGTGTCTTCGCCCCACTCCGCGATAGGGGCGAGTTCCTGAAGGTCTACGTTGACCGGGAGACTGGAACGGTTGCCTGGCCCAACGGAGCCGATCTTGATCCAGTGGTGTTGTACGCCAAGGTGTCCGGGCGGACCATTGAAGAACTGCTATCCAGAGACGCCGAGGTCGCGCGGTAGCAGCAAGGTCGCATTGAGGTGGGGTCCTTTCCTGGGATGGGAATCAAGGGATACCCGCAGGTAGCGTCGGCGCTCAGCTCGCGCTTGTCGCGAACCCGGCCGGTAGCGCGACCTCGAGGAGCTCGAGGTCCTCGGTGCAGTCCGCGAAGGCTGTGCTCATCGATGCGGGCACCACGAACGCATCGCCAGCGCCGAGGCGATCGTCGTCGCCCTCGCTGCGACGAAGGGTCATCCCGCCCTCGAGCACGAACGTGAACAGAAACTCCGCGTCGTGGCGGACGAGCTCGCCCGAGGGCTTGCCCGAAAGACGCGCCACGCGGACGCTGGCCAGGCCTTTGGTCGCGGCACCAATGCCGATATCACGACACTCGAAGCCATCGATACGGAAGGGCGCCCACGTCGCGTTGGCGGCGTAATGGCAGACCCACTGCTGCCCGCTGAAATCACGCGTCGGGTCTTCTGTCGGTTTCGGTAGCTCCATCTGGTGATCCGCGAAGGTTTCATGCTCGGCAGGGTGGCCGATCTCGATCACTTCGAATCCACCCGACGTTTCGAGCACGCGATGCCGGATGAATGGTGGTTGCAGCACGCAATCGCCCGCCTGCATCACGAACGCTGGCCCCTGGTCTTCATAAAGGACGCGAACCCATCCTTTATAAATGTAGATCATCTGAAAGCGGATCTTGTGGAAGTGCACATAGTCCGGGACCAGACCGGCGTCCGGAACCTGGATGTGAGAAGCGATGAAGGCGCCGCTGAGCCGATCAGGAATCAAGTCGCGGTAGCGCATGCCGGCGCGACCCGCGTGCCAGGGGGCCTCGTCGTCGTTCCGACTCAAGACGAACGAGGATTTGGTGGCCGGTACCACGAGCGGTGGATTGGCGTCGACGAGCTCGATGCGGGTCCCGTTTGGAGCCATGAGCTCGGCGGCGCCGTCGGCGACCTTTCTGGGGTCGTCGCACAAAAGGCGAAGCACGCCCGGCGCGCCGTCGCCTCCGCGGGCCAGCTCGAGACGCACGCCATATCCCGAGATCACCGCTACCGACGGATCGTCGGCGGGGTGAATCGTCTCGAGGCGAAAGCCCAGCCGTTCGGTGAAAAAGGCCAGTGTGGCGTCCAGGTCCTTGCAGGGCAGTACGATCTGTGCGGCTTCGACGGTTTCTGTAGTCATAGGCTCCCGTGCGCGAAGCCAAGGGTAAGGTTTAGCGACCGTCTTCCGCAACGATCAAATCTCAGCTCAAGTCGAAGCGCGCGAGATATTTTCGCAGGCGATCGGCGTCGTTTTTCGAGCGTCGTTTTTGTTGCGAGACGGCATAAAGCTTCCGGCCGGCATCGGAGAGGGAGCGGGATCGACGGCAAATCGCGACGATGGATTCGAGCTGCAAGCGATCGAAGAGATCGAGCGTGACGGATCCAGGAGTCCTTCGAGCGCCGAGCCTTCGGGTGTGTCACTCCACAACCGCTCGAGCCTTTCGATCTCCTCGACGACGAGTGTTTTGCTGATGCGGCCGCTCGGAGAGAGTGTGCACAGACGCCGGATGACCCCGTTGAGGTCGCGAAAGTTGCGGCGCCACCGCGCCGCCGGCGAAGTCGCGAAGCTCAGAAGACGCGTGCGCGCCTCTCTCGTGAATCGAACGCGGCGTGAATGCGTTTGCGCGAAGAGCTCGAGCTCGTAATCGATGTTATGTTTGGAGTGCTGGCACATACTTCGCAATAAGGTATGGCGATAGATGAAACGAGCGTAACGTGGGAAGGGGAGGCCGTCGGGGCCTCCCCGATTCAATGGTGAGGAGAACGTCCATGAGCACGCGATATGTCACCATCGATCCTCCGAAGAGCGCCACGGCGGGCCGCCCTGTCAAAGCGTGGGTCCGCGGCGTGCCCTTGGATCCGAAAGCAAAGGAGCAGCTCCTGCGAACGTCGCAGCTGCCGTTCATCCATCGCTGGATCGCGGCGATGCCTGACGTGCACTGGGGGCTGGGCGCAACTATCGGAAGCGTCATCCCGACGAAAAAGGCCATCATCCCCGCGGCCGTGGGTGTTGATATCGGCTGCGGCATGGCGGCCATGCACACGAGCCTCACGGCCTCGGACCTGCCGGATAATCTCGCGCCGCTCCGCAGCGCGATCGAGAGAGCGGTCCCACATGGCCGCTCGCATCACAGTGGCCGGGGCGACCGCGGTGCGTTCGGCAGCGCTACGAAACGGAACGTCACGGCGTGGGAAGGCCTCCGCGAAGGCTACGAGCGCATCGTCGCAAAGTATCCCAAGCTCGACCGCAACACGCCGCCGGTGAACCAGCTCGCCACGCTGGGCTCGGGAAACCACTTCATCGAGATCTGCTTGGATGAAGACGATGACGTTTGGTTCATGCTGCATTCGGGATCTCGCGGTGTGGGAAACCGAACGGGCATGCACTTCATTCAGCTCGCCCAAAAAGACATGGGGCGTCATTTGCAGAATCTCCCCGACAAAGACCTCGCATATTTCGAAGAGGGGAGCGAGCATTTCGACGACTACTGGTTCGCGGTGGACTGGGCGCAGCGTTACGCCGCGACGAATCGCCGGCTCATGATGGAGGCGGTAACCGTTGCGGTGCGCGACACGAAGCTCGTGCCGGCTTTTCGTGCGAAAGAGCAAGTCGTGAATTGCCATCACAACTACGTGGCGCGGGAGCGTCACTACGGGGACGACGTCCTCGTGACCCGCAAGGGCGCGGTTCGAGCCGGCATCGGCGATCTCGGAATCATCCCGGGCAGCATGGGCGCGCGCTCTTTTATCGTTCGCGGCAAGGGAAACCCAGAGAGCTTCGAGTCGTGCAGCCACGGCGCTGGTCGGGTCATGTCGCGAACCGCGGCCAAGAAGAAGTTCTCGCTCGACGATCACGTCAAAGCGACGCAGGGCGTCGAGTGCCGCAAGGACGCGGCGTCATCGATGAGACACCGGCGGCGTACAAGGACATCGACGCGGTCATGGAAGCGCAGAGCGACCTCGTCGAGATCGTGTATCGCCTGAAGCAGATCGTTTGCGTGAAGGGCTGAGACCGATGGTACACATTGACGGCGCGCAGGGAGAGGGCGGAGGACAAATTCTCCGTTCCTCCCTGGCGCTTTCGATCGTGACGGGAGAGCCGCTCGCGATCGAGAACATCCGGGCAGGCCGAAAGAAGCCCGGGCTTCTCCGCCAGCACCTCACGGTTCGCACGTTGGCGTTGAGCCACCACGCGCGCACGAATATCGACGTCATCAAGTGTTTTCTCGGTCCTATCCGAGTGCAAGAAGAAGGCACAGCGGTCGTCGTGCGCTTCGATTAGAACGTTAGAGAAGCCAGGCGGAGGCGGCTCGGAAGGTGACGAAGCTCGCCATATAGGCGAGGGCGAACATGTAGCTGAAAGCGAATGCCGGCCACTTCCACGAGCCCGTCTCTTTCGCCATGATGACGATCGTGGACGTGCATTGGAGCGCGAACACGAAGAACACGAGAAGCGACAAGGCGACCGCGATGTTGAACACGGGCTCTCCCGTTTCGGGGTTGAGGTCGCATCGAAGCGCGCCGCGTAAGCCGTCGAAATCGTCCGGGTCTCCCACGGCGTAGATCTGAGCGAGCGTCGCGACGATGACTTCGCGCGCCGCCAAGCTCGCGATGAGGCCGACACCAATCTTCCAATCGTAGCCGAGCGGCTCGATTGCCGGCTCGATGGCGCGGCCGATATTTCCCGCGACGCTGACCTCGAGCTGTGCTTGCGCCTCCGCCTCGGGGGTCATTCCGATGGTATCCGCGCGCGGAAAGTTGAGAAGTGCCCAGACGACGATGGAGGCGGTAAAGATGATCGTCCCCGCCCGTCTGATGAAGGCGCGGGCGCTATGCGCGACCTGCGTGGCCAAGAGCTTCAACGTCGGCATGCGGTAAGGAGGAAGCTCCATGTAAAACGTGGCGATGTGGCCGCGCACGACGGTGGCTTTGAGAACGGCCGCCGCGCCGAGCGCCGTGATGGCGCCGAGAAGATAGAGCGCGAACATCACCAGGCCTTGCACGCCGACGAAGCCGCCGATGGTAACTGCCGGGATGAAAGCTGCAATCAGAAGCGTGTAGACCGGAAGCCGCGCCGAGCACGTTACGAAAGGCGCCACGAGGATCGTTGCGAGTCGGTCTCGAGGCGAGGGGATAGTGCGCGCCGCCATGATCCCCGGAACCGCGCAAGCCGAGCAGGAGAGCAGCACGACGAAGGAGCGGCCTTGGAGGCCCACCCACCCCATGATCCGGTCGACGACGAAAGCGGCTCGCGCCATGTAGCCCACGTCTTCGAGAAAGTGGATGAGCGCAAACAGGATGATGATCTGCGGCAGGAAAACGAGGACGGAGCCGACTCCAGCGACGATGCCGTCCGCCCAAAGATCGGTCAGAATACCTGCCGGCAGCACGGCGCGGGAGAGCCGCCCCACTTCACCGAAGAAAGCCTCGATCCCGTCCATCGCGGGGACGGCCCAGGTGAAGATGCTCTGGAAGACGAGCACCATGACGGCCACGAAAACGATCACGCCGACGAAAGGGTGGAGCAGCCAGCGATCGACCCGGTCGCTTCGGGTGTCGGGCTTGATCTTCGTTGCGCCAATGTCGGCGCAGACGTCGTCGACCCACGCATAGCGCGCCTCGGGCCCTTCACTTCGTGAAAACGTCTTTGGGCGCGACCAATCTTCCGGCTTTTCGAGCGCGCGGAAAACGGCGTCGATCCCCACACCGCGGTGACCGACGACGGGAAAGACGGGGATCCCGAGCGTCTTGCTCAATTTGTTGAAGTCGATTTTGCCGCCCCGGGCGCGCATCTCGTCGATCATCGTGACGACGAGAGCCGATGGAAGCTCGGCGTGCGCTTCGAGCGCTTCGAGCACCATCGCGAGGCTTCGCTGAAGCGTGGTCGCGTCGACGACGATGAGAAGCGCATCCGGCTTGCTGTCGAGCTCGCCTTCGAGCACGCGCTCGACGACTTGCTCGTCGAGGGTCTCGCCCCTCAAGCTGTAGCTTCCCGGCAGGTCGAGCACGTTCACGGAGCGTGCGCTTTTCCGCATCGCGCCTTCGCGACGCTCCACCGTGACGCCAGGATAGTTCCCAACCTTGGCGCGCGCGCCCGTCAAGGCATTGAAAATGGTGGTTTTTCCCGAGTTGGGCGCTCCGAGCAGTGCCACGCATAGCGGCGAGGCTGGGATGGCCGCGGTGCTCATTCCGGGCTCAGAACATGACGGGCTCGACGTCGATGGCAGCGATGTCGTTTCTGCGCACGCAGATACGGTAACCGCGGAGCTCGACCTCGAACGGACCGCCTAGAGGGCCGCGCCGGAGCACGGAAACCGCCGTGCCCGCGACAAACCCCAGCTCCCGGAGGCGCAAAGCAATACTGCCATTCTTACGAGCGAGGATCCGGCCCCGAAACCCGGGAGACTGGTCGGCCAGGGAGACGGGCGCGTTGTTGTAGGTTGTGCTCATAAGTTAAACATGAAACCCGATTTCATATTCATTAATGTACAGCGACCGGGTGCCTCTGTCAATGCCGAATTGTTGGCCGCTGGCACAGAGTGTTACTGTAGGCTGCGTGCGCGTTCAGATTTCAACCTGGCTGACGACAAATCGTCTCATCCTGGCAGTGATTTCCATCCTCCTGCTAGCGAGCCCTGTGACTTTCGCGGCGCCAAAGGACGGGAATCTCAGTACCGACGAGCTCAATCTTCTGATCGACGGGCCTCCTGCACCGGAGGACCCGGAGGTCCTGACGCGTGACGAGGGAGGGCGAGCCACGCTGCGCGCGGTTCGCTTGGACGAACCGCTCGACGTCGATGGGCGCCTCGAGGAACGCGCCTATACGACGACGCCGGCCATTTCCGGGTTCATTCAGCAGGAGCCTCTCGAAGGGCGACCGGCGACCGAGAAGACTGACGTGTGGATTTTCTACGACGAAACCAACGTCTATTTCTCCGCGCGGCTCTGGGACTCGCACCCCGAGCGCATCGTTGCCAACGAGATGCGGCGCGACAACCGGAACATCGAGTTCAGCAGCTCGAGCTTCGCCGTCATCCTGGACACGTTCTACGATCGCCGAAACGGCTTTCTCTTCCAGACCAATCCCCTCGGGGCGCTCTACGACGCGCAGGTCACAGACGAGCGTAATACGAACAGCGACTGGAACACGATCTGGTATGTCAAATCGGGCCGCTTCGCCGAGGGCTGGACGCTCGAGATGGCGATCCCCTTCAAGTCGCTTCGCTATCGTGCCGGCGCCGCGCAGATCTGGGGCGTCAACTTCCGGCGCAACATCAAATGGAAGAACGAGCGAAGTTACTTGACCCCCATGCCGGCGGCCTTCAATCGCGAAGGGATCAAGAAACTGTCCGTGGCGGCCGCCCTGGTTGGGATCGAGCCGCCCTCGAAGTCGATCAACCTCGAAGTCAAGCCGTACGTGACGGGGTCCTCGTCGACCGATTTGGCGGCGGACGTTCCTTTCGAGAACCGGGGTGACGCGGACCTCGGCTTCGACGTCAAGTACGGGGTGACCAAGAGCCTCGTGGCTGATGTCACCTACAACACGGACTTCGCCCAGGTGGAAGACGACGAGTCGCAAGTGAACCTCACGCGGTTCGGTCTGTTCTTTCCCGAGAAGCGCGAGTTCTTCCTCGAAGGCCAAGGGATATTCAACTTTGGCGGCCGTCAATCCGGTCGGCGCGGAGGCGGAGGAGGTGGCCAGTCAGACACGCCGATCCTGTTTTTCAGTAGGCGCATCGGTCTGAGCGGGAGCAGCGAGGTCCCCATCCTTGCTGGTGGTCGACTCACCGGTAGATCCGGTGCCTACAGCATCGGGCTCCTGAACATCTCGACGCGGTCCGTCGACGAGGCGGATATTCCGCAGACGAACTTCTCCGTCGTGCGGATCAAGCGCGATGTGCTCAGGCGAAGCACCGTCGGCTTCATCGGAACCTACCGAGACGAGAATCTCGACGGAACAGGGTCCAATGCCGCCTATGGGCTCGACGGAAATTTCACCTTCTACGAGAACCTCAACATCAACGCTTTCTACGCGCGCACGGACACACCGAACGCGGTGGAAGGTGACACGAGCTATCGCGCTTCCGTTCGCTATCGAAACGATCTATACGGCTTCGATGCGGAACACCTATTGATCGATCCGAGCTTCAATCCGGAGGTTGGCTTCGTCCGTCGCGAAGATATCCGCAAGACGTCCGGGTCGCTTCGCTATAGTCCACGGCCGCGAGGCATCGCCGCCGTGCGCCAGTTCGAGTTCGAAGCAAAGTACAACTACCTCGAGACGACGGCCGGCGCCCTCGAAAGCAAGAAGTTCGAGCTCCAGACGCGCACCCGCTTCGAGAGCGGCGACTTTTCGAATGTCACTTACGACCGGAACTTCGAGTTTCTCTTCGAGCCCTTCGAGATTAGCGACGGGGTGACGATCCCGGTCGGCGGGTACAACTTCGATCGGCTTCGGGCAGGAGTCTTTTTCAGCAGCCACCGCCCCGTATCCGGTTGGGTGGGAGCCGAGGTAGGCAGCTTTTTCAGCGGAACGAGAACCGAGCTCACCTGGCGCGGCCGCATCGACTTTTCCTCACGTTTCTCTCTCGAGCCAAACCTGTCATTGAACTGGATCGATCTCGCCGAAGGGGCCTTCACGACGAATCTCATTCGACTTCGTGCGACATACACCATGTCGCCACGAAGCTTCCTGGGCGCTTTGGTTCAATATAACTCCGAAGCGGACAGCCTTTCGACGAACGTTCGTTTCCGCTGGGAGTACAGACCGGGAAGCGACCTCTTCGTCGTTTATACCGACGGGCGGAACACCTTGACTCCCGGTTACCCGGGCCTCGAGAACCGCAGCCTCGTCTTTAAGGTCACGCGTCTCTTTCGGTTCTAGCTCTCGTAAAGGAGGATGCCATGATGTGCCACTCCCTGCTCGTTCTCGTCGCCGCGACGGCCCTTTCACAAGCGGCGGGGGAGGATCGATCCTTCCCGGGCTTTGTGCTCTGGAATCCCGACGTCTTGGAGCGATCCATCGCGCGCTTGGACCGCGAGCTTGGCGACAAACCCCTCGTTTTCGAGACGATCGGCAACTACGAGAGGCACTCCGTGTACCTCGTTCTCCGTGGAAAGACGAGCACGGCCGAGGTGCATGAGACGGAGGCGGACCTTTATGTTGTCCGCCGCGGGCGGGCCACCCTTCACTTGGGCGGGGAGCTCGTCGACACGGAGCGCCGGCCTCGAAAGCAGCTTCGCGGCTCCTCCATCCGCGGCGGTATCCAAAGAGAGCTGGGGCCGGGCGACGTGGTTCACATCCCGGTCGGAATACCGCACCAGCTCGTTCTACCGGAGGGGGAGAGCTTTCTCTACGATTTGACGAAGTTCAACGAGGAGCCCCTCGAATCTCCCTGATCTCCCACGACGTTTGTCTGGAGTCGGCGCGACGGCGACTGGCGCATCATCTACGCCGACGCCGACCATTACCCCGACCCCCTCTAGCCCCTCTCTGGCCTCCGCAGTGCGACTCCCCAGCTGAGGGCCATCGGGGGTAAGATGTCGGGACTTATTAGCTTGATGGGAGGTTGTGATGTACCGACTGAAGACCGAATGGCGCTCCCCGGGTGTCGCCGGCGGGCTGCTGCCGACGCTTTTGGCACTGTTTATAATGTCCGCCTGCTCCGGCCCGGATCCCGAACCGGCGGCCGAAGAACCGGACACCGTCACGGTGTACGAGGGGGCGCGGCTCATCGTGGGCAACGGACAGGTCATCGAGAACGCCACGTTCGCTGTCGACAACGGCCAGTTCCTGGCGGTGGGCGAGGCCGGCGAGGTGGATGTGCCCGCGGGCGCGAAACGCGTGGATCTGACCGGCATGACCGTGATACCTGCCATTGTCGATGCCCACACGCACCTTGGCACCACGCGTGAGGCGCTCATCGAAGATCTCGAGCGTCGCGCGTATCATGGGGTTGGGGCGGCCATGAGCTTGGGGCATGATGGCGAGGGTGTGCCGCTCGAACTACGCGGCGAGGTCATTCCGGGCGCGGCGCAGTACCGGTCGGCCGGGCGCGGCATCACGTCGCCCGAGCCAGGACGCTCGGAGGTGCCTCACTGGATCACCACCGAAGAAGAAGCCCGACAGGCCGTTCGCGACGAAGCGGCCCGCAACGTCAACATCATCAAGATCTGGGTCGACGACAGGAACGGGCAGTACGAAAAGCTGAGTCCCGAGCTCTACGGCGCGGTCATCGACGAGGCGCACCAGAACGGTCTCCGCGTCACCGCCCATATCTTCGCCCTCGAGGACGCGAAAGGACTTCTGCGCGCGGGGATCGATGCCTTCGCGCACGGCGTCCGCGACCAGGATGTCGATGACGAGTTCGTTGAGCTCGTCAAAGAACGTCCGGATGTGGTGCTGGTGCCGAACATGCCCAATCGCGGCGTAACCACGGACCTCGATTGGTTGAAGGGCTCGATGCCACCCGAGGATCTGGCGGAAATCCAGGCAGCGGCTACCGAGCGTCCGGAAGCCCAGGCGGGGTTCGCCATTCAGGCGCGCAATCTGGCACGGCTCAGCGAGGAGGGCATGCGGATCGCTTTTGGTACCGATGGCAACAATCCCTGGGCCCCGCACGTCGAGATGGAGGATATGGTCGCGGCCGGGATGACACCCGAGCAGGTGCTCGTCGCTGCCACGCGCAACGCTGCAGACGTGGCGGGCCTGAGCGAGATCGGCAGCGTCGAGGTGGGCAAGAGTGCGGACTTCGTCGTGCTCGAGGCGAATCCGCTCGACGACATCACCAACACGCGGCGCGTCTCCGCGGTGTACTTGCGCGGGGAAGAGGTTGACCGTGACGCCTTGAGCGCGCGCTGGACGGCCCACAGCGGGGAGTGACGCCGCGACGGGTGAGTCTCGATTGGAGGTGATAGCGAAGCTGGGCCAGTGATCCTGAGGGGAAAGCACCACCTCGGCTAGGTGGCCTTTTCACCCGCTCTACGTCACTTGTTCTAGACCGCTATTCCGATATTCTGGTCTCCCAACAGTCAGGAACGGGGTCGACCAATGGTCCAATCAATATCGGCAAACGTGATCGCCATCGCGAACTGCAAGGGGGGCGTCGCGAAAACCACGACGACGGTGAACCTGGGAACGGCGCTCGCGCGGCGTGGACATCGCGTCCTCTTGGTCGACCTCGACGCGCAGCAAGACCTCTGCAGCGCACTTCGAACTCGCATTCCTCGACCGGGATTGGCCGACGTGCTTCTCAATACTGCCTTTTTCGACATTGGGAACCTGGCCCAGGCCTTCGTGACCGCCCACGGGATGACCGTCGCCGGCGGCTACGGCATGGCCAATGCAGAGCGTCAGCTTGCCGCGAACGGGAACTGGGAAAACGCTCTGAAACGTGCGCTGGCGCCTCATCTGTCCCGATTCGATTACGTTCTTCTGGACTGCACTCCGTCGAACAACTGCCTCACGACCAATGCGCTCGTCGCCGCGCGGGGTGTGCTCATCCCTATCCAAACCGAGTTCCTCGCAGCGAATCAGTTGTCGAGCATGATGTCCACCGTTGACGACGTGCGTTCGCGTCTCAACGCGTCGCTAAAGGTTCGCGGATTCCTCCCCACGATGTACGACGGACGCAGCAACCACGCTCTCGGCGTGATGGAGCACATCGCGCTCCAAGCGCACATGTGGGGGGTGCGCGCCTTCAAGCCCATCCCGCGAGCCGTGCGTCTGGCGGAAGCGAGCGAAGCAGGCCGCCCCATTTCCGACTACTCGGAGGACTCTCCTGCCGCGAAGGCGTACGACGCACTCGCGGAGGAAATCGACCAGCGCCAGCAGGTGAGAGCGTCCGTGCTCAGCTCGGCCGGAGCTCGGGCGGTCGGAACGTACGCCTACTAGTGCCGCAAACGGATCTCGCCTAGCGCGCCAGTCGTATTCGAAACGCACCCGTTCACCCGGCGCACCGCTCAATCGAAAAACGATCCGCCGTGCGTCGACGGAGAGTGCGTGGCCTTGCTGGGGTCGAATGCTTCCAGGCACGAAGTGCCGCGCACGTGAAAAATCGAAAACCCATGTCACCTCGTCGCCCGCGGGCGCGACAAGAATAGCTTCGATGCTGTTCGCTCCTAGCCTGAAGTTCCCCTCGGTAAAACCTCTCTTTCTTCGGTGAAGCACCCTTAGTTGCAAGGAGTTACAACGATAGAGATACGAACTTCGCCTGCATTTTGAGCCATGTAATAACGCATATAGCTCTTGTAATATAATCTTTAATAGAGTATATAGTAACCATGCACATCGACATTGTGCCCAACCGCAACTCCAAACCCGCCGTTTTGCTCCGTGAGTCCTTTCGCGACGCCAAAAGCAAGAAACCGCGCAAGCGCACAATTGCCAACCTGTCCAAACTGCCAAGCGAGCAGGTCGACTCCATTCGACGGGTTCTCAAGGGAGAAAAACTCGTCGCGGTCGAGGACGTCTTCGAGGTTGTGCCCGACGGGTCGCGACTCCACGGTGGCGTCGAGGCCGTGTTGAGCGCGATGAAACGCCTTGAGTTCGACAAACTCGTCGCATCCCGATGCTCACGCCAACGTGACCTGGTGGTGGCTATGGTGGCCGCCCGCATACTCGAAGCCCAGTCGAGGTTGGCAACGAGCCAGTGGTGGCACAGCACAACGTTGCCCGAAATCCTCGGTGTGAGTGATGCCGACGAGGACGACCTATATGCCGCTATGGACTGGGTGTTCGAGCGCCAAAGGGTTATTGAGAAAAAACTGGCGGCGCGTCACCTCGAAAACGGTGGACTTGGTTTGTACGATTTGAGCTCGAGCTACTTCGAGGGAGAAAAGTGCCCCCTGGCCCGCCTCGGATACAACCGCGACGGTAAGAAAAACAAACTCCAGATCAACTACGGCCTTTTGACCAACCAAAGGGGCGTCCCTGTCTCGGTATCGGTGTTCGAGGGCAACACCGGCGATCCGAAAACGTTTCTACCTCAAGTAGTAAAGGTGCAAGAGCAGTTCGGCATCAAGCGGTTTGTGATGGTCGGCGACCGCGGAATGATCACCCAAAGACAGGTTGACGCTTTACAGGACTTCGAGGGCATTGATTGGATTACAGCCCTGCGACCTGCGCCGATTCGCAAACTCCTCAACGAAGGGGCGCTGCAGATGGGGCTGTTTGACGAGCGCAACTTGTTTGAGTTGACACACTCGGATTTTCCCAACGAGCGTCTCGTGGCCTGTCGCAACCACGAACTGGCGAAGCGCCGAGCCCTAAAGCGTCAGGAATTGCTCGAAGCGACCAGCAAAGAACTGAAAAGGATTTGCCGGATGGTCGAACGCGGCCGCTTGCACGGTAGGGAAGACATCAATGCCCGAGTGCAAAAACTCCTTGCTGAATACAAGGTGGGCAAGTACTACAAGTTCGAGACCCGTGACGACGGCTTCGACTTCAAGGTCGACGAGATGACGATGGCTGTCGATGCTGCGCACATTGCTAAAGACAATAGTGTGTTAGCTGACAAGCAACTCGCCCGGTGGAAACAGCATATGAAGACTATCGCCAGGCGAATGGAGCAACTGCGTCAGCGAATCGAGCACGGTCAGCTCCATGGAAAAGCCACTATAGGGGTGCGGGTAGGCAAAGTTCTCAACAAGTACAAAGTCGGAAAACACTTCAAACTAGATATTCGTGACGATGCCTTCTCCTTCGAAATCGACAAAAAGAAGGTCGAGGCAGAAGCCGCACTGGACGGCATCTATGTGATTCGCACCAGTCTCAGTGCACAGCAGATGAACACTGAGGATACCGTCCGCAGCTATAAGTTGCTCACCCAAGTCGAGCGTGCGTTTCGTTCATTCAAGACCGTGGACCTCAAGGTGCGGCCTATTCGCCACCGTCTCGAAAACCGAGTCCGGGCACACATCTTCTTGTGTATGCTGGCCTACTACGTTGAATGGCACATGCTTGAGGCGTGGCGACCAGTGCTTTTTTCTGACGAAGATCAGAATGCCAAGGCAAGCCGCGACCCTGTGGCACCGGCCAAGCGTTCGCAGGCCGCTCTTCGAAAAGTGCGCTCCAAAAAGCTGGAGGACGGAAGCCCCGCTTACAGTTTCAGAACTCTGCTCCGCCACCTTGCCTCTATCGTACGAAACTCATGTCGCCGAAAAGGCCTTGGCTCCACCACTGCGACCTTCGACATGACCACGGCCCCAAATCCAAAGCAGCAAAGGGCCTTCGACCTCCTCAAAACAATCACGTTGTAGCCAGAACAGAGCACCCTTCCCTCTACCTAACTTGTTGAAACAAAGCCGGAAACAGCCTTCCAGGGGACAGGAACTTCAGGCTAAAGCGGCCGTATTCGAACGTTACGAAACTTCACGATACCGGCACCGTACTGGAGCGCGAAAGGCCCGTCGGAATAAGTGTCGTCCTCGATGTCGACCGTGACAGAACCGTTCAGTTCTACCCGAAGCCGAGAGCCTTGCGCGGTTATCTCGTAAGTGTTCCATTGATTGCCCGCATCGATGATGCTGGTCGGCGCCGCGAAATCAACGATGCCACCCGTGCGGTATGTCTGGTCCGCGCGCTTATCGTAGATATTCACTTCGTAAGAATTGCCGGCATTGACCGCTTTCGGGTCCGAGCAGCGAATGAAGATGCCGCTATTCGCGTCCGGATCCGGCCAAAAATTCATAGCAGGATAATAGCCGTAGACTAGCACTATGAGCAAGCGACCAGACTACGGAGACGCGACGCCCGAGGATTTGGCCCGAGCGCTGATGCGCCCTAGCAGCCCGTTGAAAAAGTCGTATCCGGTCGCGATATTTCTCTGAAGACTCATTCGATGACGATGTAAAATTGCATCGCATGTCGATGAAGAAGAAAAAGAAAAGTTGCCAAGAGACTTTATGGATTCCACACGATGCGGTTGCGTCGAGTCCTGGTCATCCTTTTTATGAGGAACTCGAGCGGGTACTTCGAGAGGAAGAGTTTGACTCGTTTGTGGAGTCGAAATGCTCGCCGTATTACGCGAAGAAGCAAGGTCGGCCGAGCATACCGCCGGGTGTGTATTTTCGAATGCTGTTGATCGGCTACTTTGAGCGCATCGATTCAGAGCGCGGGATCTGCTGGCGGTGTTCGGACTCACTGTCTTTGCGCCAGTTTCTTGGCCTTGGAATGGAAGAGCGAACGCCGGACCATTCGTCGCTGTCTCGTGTTGTTTATCACTTTAATCCGTAATCCACCGCGATGAAATATCAAGAACGGCCACCACTCCATGAGGGTACGGGAGTGCTCGACGGCGTCAAGGGTTCGCTCGCTACGCGAGCCGCTACGCGCCCTTGACCCCGTCTGCGCCTCCCGTCTTCTGCTCGTACGTGGTTGCCGGTCGAGGTGAATCACGAATGAGAAATCTTCGCGATTCAATTTAAAAAACAACAGGGACAAGGGCTATCACGGCAACGACATCCTGGTTGAGCTGGTCGAACAAGAATACCGGAGCTACATTTCGGAGCCAGAGCGAGGTGGCCGCAAATGGAAGGACAAACAGGCCGAGCAAGCCGCCACCTACGCGAACCGACGTCGCATTCGCGGGACTCAAGGTAAGCGATTAATACGCCGTCGCGGCGAGTTACTCGAACGACCTTTCGCGCACTACCTCGAAGCGGGAGGCATGCGACGAACGCATTTGCGAAGACACGAAAATATACTCAAGCGCCTCCTCACGCACGTGGCCGGATTCAATCTCGGGATTCTGATGCGCAATCTCATCGGCAAGGCCACGCCGAAGGAATACGCGGAGCTCAACGCCAGTCTGATCGCTGCTTTATTGCGCTTCGTCTCGACCATAGGCGCACGTTTTGCCCCGCTGCAATCCATCGGGCGTCTCAACTTGGCCATTCCGCCGAATCACATCTTCCTTGAACTTGCCCACCAAACTTTCTCCGTGAGCAGAATCGGGACTTTTTCACCGGGCTGCTAGCTCGGGTTCAACGAAATCCCGGATTTCGTCTGCGTCCTCCGCGCCTCTGCGGTTCAAACGCTTTCAGGTTGCCCGGCGAGTCTTATTAGTTCGACATGCCGATCTTGGTCTTCAGTTGCTCGATGAGCGCATCGACGTCGTCAGCGTCTGGGGCGTCGGGGGCGCTCTGCCGGTACCGGGCTAGCTCCTGGACCGCTTCGAGGGGGCGGTCGAGCCGCGCCAACAACACGCCGCGATCCCGCAGTTCTCCCAGCGTGTTGGGCGCCAGCAGCAGCATCCTCTCGACCGCGGCGAGGGCGCGTGCCGAGTCGCGCTCGCGGAGATAGATCGATTTCAAGTTCCCGAGCATCCGGAACAGCAGCATGCGCCGGCTCGTCGGGCGCAGCAGCTTGGGCTCATGCTGCACACGGCCGCCGAAGCACGTGTTGAGGCGCGATTGGAGCTCTTCGTGCCCAAGGATAGATCCGCCGTGGAACGGATCGACGACAATCTCTTCATCCGATGAAGCGTGTTTGACGAGAAAATGCCCGGGGTAGCCGACGGCTTGGAGGTCGAAGCTGATGCGGCGCGCTACCTCGAGATACAACGTCGAGAGCGTGATCGGGATACCGAGATGACGGTCGAGTACTTCGTTCAGGAAACTGTTGCGCGGGTCGTGATATTGAGACGCATTTCCGGAAAAGCCTTCTTCCTCGACGAGCACTTGGGTCATCCGCTCGAGCGTTTCGTGCGGGCCCGCGTCGCAATAGAGTCGCGAGTCGACCCGCTCGGCCAACCTATCGATCTTTGTCAGATAGGTCTCGACGGAGAGGGCCGGATATTCCTCGGCAGCTATGAGGAGCGCGGCGCGGTCGAGCTCGAAATAGTCTCCGGTCGACTCGATGAGCTCGCGGAAGTTGGCACGCGCGGTCACTTGGAATCCTCTGTCATAATGAGCTTTTGAAGGCTCCGCATCTGTCGCGAAGAGCGTCGCTCACCATCCTAGCATCTCTTGTTTCCCCGGCGTCCATGCTCATGATGTTTCCAATCTGTTTCGCATGTTATTCGAAGAAAAGCTGATTTATTCTCCGTCTCGTCGCTTCTCCACGACGCCCGAAGCGCTGGGTCTCCGTCACAACGAGGTGTCACTCGTCACGGAGGACAGCGAGCGTGAGCGTCTCCATGCGTGGTTCCTACCTGCAGGCGATGAAGGCCCCGAGCCGCGCTTCACCGTTCTCATGTGCCACGGCAACGCGGGAAATATCTCGGACCGGCTCGACCGGACCCTTCTGATGCAGGTAAACCTGGGGACGGACGTTCTACTTTTCGACTATCGAGGTTTCGGCGAAAGCTCGGGAAGCCCTACCGAGGAGGGAACCTACGAAGACGCCCGTGCGGCTCATCGCTATCTCGTTCGCGAGCGCAGCCTCGACGCTCGGAGCATCGTGTTGTTTGGAGAATCTCTCGGCGCCGCTGTCGCGCTCGACCTCGCCCTCGAAGTCGAGGCGGCCGGGCTCGTGCTCGAAGCGCCGTTCACATCGATTCGGGACATGGCGAAGGAGGTGTATCCCTTCGTTCCGATTTCTCTGGTCAGAACCCATTACGACAATCTCGGAAAGATTCCGCGCCTCGCAATGCCGCTTCTCGTCGTGCACGGAACCGCCGATCCCACGGTCCCGTTCGAGCAAGGGAGCCGTCTCTTCGATGCGGCGCCGGGGCCAAAAGTCTTTCTCGAGGTCGAGGGTGGGGGCCATACGGATGCGTTCGTAGTCGATCGAGACCGCTACTGGAACGCGTGGCGGGATTTTCTGTTGAGCCTATCGTCGTGACGGGAAGGGAAGTGACGTCACGGTCGCCTTACGTCCCGCGACGCTCACGATGGTTCCGGGCTCGAAGAAATCGCGCTTGATATAGGCCAGCGCGAGGACTGCGGCGAAGCCGGGCGAGAACGCGACGCTCTTGAGCTCACCCGCCTCTTTGCCTTCCGAAGTGACCGGGGTGCCATAGGCTACGGCCTCGTCTCCGTCGATCCGGAGGCCGACGAGTTTGCGGTTGAGGTGCCCGCGATGCGCGAGTCTCACGACATATTCCTGGCCGATGTAGCACCCTTTGTCGAAATCGATCGCGTCCGCAAGCCCGGCTTCGGCGGGCATGTGCGCATCATCCATGTCGATGCCGAAACGTGGCTGCCCGGCTTCGATGCGGCGCACTTCCGCGAGCTCCGAACTGCCGATGACAGCCCCTTCCCCGAGGGCTTTTTCCGCAAGAGAGACCGCTTCGTCCGGCGCCGCGGCGACGTCGAATCGAGGGCTCGAGGCGTTTCGCATCGCCGTGACGCGCGCGGATCCGACTGAGCGAAACCCGAGGTGGGGGAGCTCCTCGAGCTCTGCGGGGGCGCAGCCCATCAAAATACAGAGAAGCGCCGCGGATTGCGGCCCCTCGAGCGAAAAGGCAGCTTCGTCGAGAAGCGAGAGCGTTACATCTTCCGAAATGATGTAGCGCGACAGGCCTTGAATCAAGAATTCGGCTCGAAGCGCCTCTAGTTCCATCAAAAAGCGCTCGCCGACGCGGTAGACGGTCATGTCGGAAACGAGCTTGCCTTTCGTGGTCAGAAACGTCGCGGCGGTGCCGCTCTGCGGGCCCAGCTTCTTGATGTCGGCGCTGAGCATGTTGTGGAGAAAGCTCTCAGCGTCCTTTCCGACTGCTTCGATACGGACGCGGTGAGAACGATCGAAGATTGCCGCCGCTTCCGAGGCCGCGTCGTACTGCGCCTCGAAGCTCGCTGTGGCGTTTTCTAGAAGCTCGAGAAGTCGACTATCCGTACCGTTACCCTTCATGTGAACGTACTATACTAGAGCGCCCTTGTGAGGAGTAACGGCATGGATTTTCCCCTAGATTATGTCCGCGGATGCTTTACGTCGCTCGACCATGCGGACGAAGTCTATTTCGACGGCGTCGCTGCGCCGCGCGCACTTACAGCAGTCAAGTCGTTCGAAGAGAACGGTTTCGACCGAGACACCGATTCGCTTTTGAAGGAGACGCGCGAGAGCCTCGCTTTTTTTCTGAACTCGAACGTGGATTGGGCCGAGGACGAGATCTGGATCGGGTCCGACGCGGGAGAGATGACGATACGTTTGAGTCTCGCTCTCGCGTTCGAGCTCGAGCCAAAATCAGAGATCCTCATCACGGAGCTCGAGGATGAAAAGAGCCTGGCGCCCTGGTTCGGCCTCGACGAGCGTGGCATGAAGGTCGTCCCGTGGCCCGTCAAACGACCCAGTGCCGGGATCGATACGGAGGCGTTCGCCTCTTTCTTGACGGACCGGACGCGCCTCGTCGTGATGGCGAAGTGCTCGGCAGCGGTCGGGACCGTGGTGGAGCTACTGCCGGTCGCTCTCGGCGTTCAAGATCACGCGAGCTCACTCTTGGTCAACTGGACCTCGTTTCTTCCTCATGGCGCCATCGATGTGCGGTTCTTGAGAGCGGATTTCATCGTGGCCTCCACGCGCACCTTTTTCGGCTCGAATGTCGGCTTCGTCTGGGGCAAGCGCGAGCGGATGCAGAAACTCCGCGACGCGTCGCCGGAGCTTTTCGAAGGACCTCAGGTCGGCGCCAAAGCGCTCGCTGGATTCCGCGCCGCCCTCGGTTATGTCGAAGAGCTGGGTCTTCTGACTCGAGACATGCAGTTGCAGCCTTCAGAGGATTACGATCGCCGGCGTCACATGCGCCGCGGCATGCAAGTTATCCGGCACTACGAGCGTACTCTGACGGCGCTCATGATGCGTCGACTCAACGGCGTTCCCGGTATACGCGTCTACGGAATTCGCGACGACGCCGCGGCGGCCCACAGGCTGCCTCATCTGTTCTTTGGCATCGAAGGACGAGCGCCCGCGCAGGTCGCCGCCGCTCTTGGCGAGCGCCACATCCGCGTGAGCCATGGAAATTGCGGCGCTCCGAGACTCATGAAGGCCTTCGGTCTACCGGAGGACGAGGGCGCGGTATCCGCAACGCTCCTCCATTACAACAGCGAGCGCGACATTGAACGCTTTGCCGATGCGCTCCACGATATCGCCCATGAAGCCTGACACCGCGCACTCATTCACCGGATGACGGTTTGAAGATACTGGCGGACCCCTTTTTTCCAGAGGCGATCGTCCAAGATCTGAACGAAGCGGGATATGACGCGGTGCACTCGGTCGAGATCGGCGCTTCGGATCTGCCCGTCCGTGAGTTTCTCCGCCTCGCGGCTTTCGAGTCGCGCATCGTTGTGACCCGCAATCGAAGCCTCGCGCGACTCGTCGAGTCCGATAGCGGCGCGTGGCCCTCGGTCATCTTTTTTCGTCAGGATTCGATGGAGGCGCATCAGGTCACGTCGACGCTCTTCAATTTATTAAAGTTGTTCGATGCTGACTTGAAGGACGGCGCGCTCGTGATCGTGCGGGAAGGGCAGACGCTTCTTCGAAAGTTTACGAAGCCTTAGGGTCGGGGCAAGAATAACTACCAAGTCTTTGTCGTAATTCATCTGCTGCAGGGATAACGATCCGAGCCGGCGGGAAGCGGATCGCCTGGCGGGGCCGCGTCAAATGGAGCTATTTGCAGCTCTTTGAGAGCTTGCCCATGGAGACGTAGGCCATTGTGTGTTAGGGTTACGAATTATGATTCGTAACGCTGACATTGACCGCCTGCGGGGGTTGTTTGCCAAACGTCTCATCGCCACCATGGACATGCTCAAGAAGACAGTGGGGACTGTCGCTGACCTGACGGTGTTCCGGAAACTGAGAGAGCTCGACTACTGCACCAGCTATTCGCACCGTGGACGTTTCTACACGCTCCGAGAGCTCGCGGAGTTTGATGAGAACGGCTTGTGGTGGATTCGGTCCGTCGGCTTTTCAAGTCGAGGGACACTCGTCGCCACGGCCGAAGGACTGGTGAACGCCTCCGAGGCTGGCTACGCGATGGAGGAGCTTGATGCCATTGTTAGGGTTGGGACCAAAGATGTGCTGCCGAAATTGGCCTGGGAGAAAAGACTTCGCCGCACTCGGATTAGAAATCGCAATGTCTACTTCTCTCCGAAGAGGAGCATTCGTGAACAGCAAATAGCCAGCCGACGTGTTTGGGAAGCGCAACCCTCTGTGTCCAAGAGTATTGCTGCTCAAGACGTCCTACCCGATGAGCTCAAAGCAGCCATCATCCTTTTCTTTAGCCTGCTCGATGAGAGAGAAAGGCGTGTGTATGCGGGGCTTGAATCTCTCAAGTTAGGTTATGGCGGTGACCGCCAGATGGCGGAGATCCTCGGGCTCGACGTTAGCACTGTGGCTCGGGGCCGTCGCGAGCTACTTGAGCATGATGTGAATGTGGAGCGGGTCCGAAAAGCGGGTGCCGGCCGCAAAGCTGTCGAAAAAAAACGCCAGAAGTCATCGCGGCGATCGAAGAACTTATGAAGTACGAGGTCGCTGGCGATCCCGTCAGCGGTCTGAGATGGACTCGCAAGACCACGAAAAAAATAGCTGCCGAACTCTCGGCCTTGGGCATTCGCGTCAGTCGCAAAACCGTCGCGAAGCTGCTTAAACAGATGAACTTCTCACTCCGGACCAACAAAAAGAAGGTCTCGAATGGCTCTCCTCCAACTCGCGACGCCCAGTTCGCCAACATCACACAGCTACGGGAGCGCTTTAGCCGACGTGGCAATCCCATATTGAGTGTCGACACCAAGAAGAAAGAGTTGGTCGGACGCTTCAAGAACCCAGGACGCGTCTGGGCTCAAAAGAGCGATGCCGTCAACGACCACGACTTTCGCTCCATGGCAGATGGGGTCGCAATCCCATACGGCATCTATGATCTCCAGAGTAATCGAGGCACCGTGTATGTCGGAACGTCTTACGACACGTCGCAATTCGCAGTCGAATGCATCGAGAAGTGGTGGCGCTCTGAAGGTCAGAAGCGTTTTCCCGGCCGCAAACATTTACTTGTCGTAGCTGACACTGGCGGAAGCAACGGCGCAACCCGCCGTGCATGGAAACACGGCATCCAGCACAAGCTGTGCAACGAGCACGGTTTGGACGTCACGGTCGCACACTATCCACCAGGTGCGTCCAAGTGGAACCCAATCGAGCACCGCCTGTTCAGCGAGATTAGCAAGAATTGGGCGGGCCGGCCGCTCGATAGCTACGAAACCATCCTGAACTTCATACGGACCACCAAGACCAAAACTGGGCTCAAGGTTAACGCCCGTCTCGTCAAGAAGCAGTATCCTAAGGGCATCAAAATCTCGGACCCTGCGATGGCGCTACTCAACATCAAAAAATCCTCTTCCCTGCCGAAGTGGAACTACACGTTGCGTCCATCCAAGAATGGGAAATAATTTCTGCCACGGTCCTTAGTCCTCCTCGTCTTCATGTAAACGCTCACGTCGAGGCGAGCAAACGCTTATAATGCGCCGCGCCCATGGACGACGTTTTTTACTTTGGCGAGGACGGCTTGAGAGTCGACGAAGTCTCGATTGCCCGGGTGGCGGAGTCCGTCCCGACGCCCTTTTACGTCTACGGGGCATCGGCCCTCGTGGAGCGCTTTCGCGCGCTCGAGCGCGCGTTTGAAGCGGTTCCGCACTTGCACTGTGTGGCGCTCAAAGCGAATAGCCAGCCCGCGCTTCTCAGGCCGCTCATCGCGGAAGGGGCAGGGGCCGAGGTTGTCTCGGGTGCGGAGCTAGCGCTCGCGCTTGCGCTCGGCTTTCCACCGTCGCGCATCGTGCTCTCGGGCGTGGGCAAGACCGAGCGCGAGCTGCGCGCGGGTCTCGAGGCGGATATTCGCATGTTTCTCGTCGAGTCCGAGACCGAGCTCAGGGTGCTGAACGAGCTTGCCGCCTCCTATGGTCGGAAAGGCCGTGTGGCGCTGCGGCTGAACCCGGATATCGATCCGGGGACGCACCGGCACATCGCGACAGGGGTCTCGACAGCCAAGTTTGGCGTCGATGCCGTCGAAGCCGAGCGGCTCTATGCGGCCCATGAAGACTTTCCCCATCTCGAGCTCGTGGGGATCCATTCGCATATCGGCTCGCAGATCACGTCGCTCGAGCCCCTCGCCGAGAACGCTCGTGCCCTCGCCGCGTGGGTGCGCAAGTTGCGAGACCGAGGCGTCCCGCTCCGCTATGTCGATATCGGGGGCGGGATCGGCGTCCCGTATGAAGGCGAGGAGACTCCGAGCTTTGATAGTTATGCCGAGGGTGTCATCGAGCCGCTCGCGGAGCTCGATGTGGAGATCCTCACCGAGCCCGGCCGCGTGTTGCTCGGCCCCGTGGGGGCGTTCATCGTAAGGGTGCTCTATGTGAAAAAAGTGCACGGGCGCAACTTTGCCGTCGTCGATGCAGGAATCAACGACCTCATCCGCCCGGCTTTCTACGACGCTTATCATCGTGTTGTTCCCGTTGCGCGCAACGGGAACGGTGCGACGAAGCCTGTGGACATCGTTGGCGCGGTGTGCGAGAGCTCGGATATATTCGCACGCAGTCGGGAGCTTCCCGAGCTCAACCGTTCCGACATCCTTGCGATTCTGGACACGGGCGCCTACGGTTTCGCGATGGCTTCGAACTACAATTTGAGACCGCGCCCGGCAGAAGTCGTCGTACAAGGCGCCGAGCACCGCATCGTGCGCGCGGCGGAGACGGAGAGGGAGCTCGTCGATCGCGAGCTCGGGAAGGCAAACGCGTGACGACCTATCGTCAATTGCTGATGATGTTTCTCGTCGTGATCGTGGCGGCGTCTTTCGTGTTCTTTTTACTCGGCGAACCCTCTTGGGCGGACGCGGGTTGGGCTCTTTTCCTCGTGGTGATTTGGAGTCCGGTAAAGGGAGTGACCTATCGCCGTCTCGGCGGGAGGCTGCCCTATCTCGGTGCTCTTCTCGGCAGTATCTCCTGGCAGGCCGTGGGGCTTCCGATCGACCTGGACTCGTTTTGGCTCATCATGGGCGTGAGCTTTCTTGCCGGGGTTGCGATCGAAACGCTCGCGCTCGGCGCGACGGGCACGGCGCCGAATTTTGCGCGCTGTTTGTTCCTCGCGCTCTACGGAAACCTGATCGTGCACCTCATTCAAGTGGGGTGGTTCGCATCGCAACGCAGCTTGGCCATCGGCGTTCCGTTCCTTCTCGCCGGGATTTTCGTGTTCTTCATTCCCGCCTTTTACGCCGACTATTTCGCTCAGGAACCGCGTTGAGTTTTAGGCACTAATGCAGAAGGCTGGTCTCAGCCGTGAGCTCGGCTTGCTCGGCCTCGTGGCAACCGGCGTTTGCGCCATGCTTGGCGCGGGCGTCAACGTCGTGCCGTTCATGCTCCAGAGGAACGTGCCCGGCATCGGTCCATGGGTGCTCGTCGCCTATGTCTTGGCGATATTCCCCGCGCTCTTGGCGGCCTTTTGCTATGCAATGCTCGCGTCGGCCATGCCAAGGGCGGGCGGAAGCTATGTCTTCGCGAGCCGGAGCCTCAGTCCCTATCTCGGTTTCGTGGCGAGCTTCTCGCAATGGTTCGGTCTGTCCATGGCCATTGGAGTGGTCTCCTACGTGCTCGTACCGTTTCTTCGCGACCTCGCCGAGGCGGTGGCGCTCAACGATGTTGCCGCGTTTCTCGAGCAAGGGCCGGTGCGCGTTGTGCTGCCGCTCGCGTTTTTGTGGTTGTTCACCGGCGTCAATCTGCTGGGCACAAAGTTCTACGAGCGAACGCTCGTTCCGCTCATGATATTGATGTTGGCGGGTGGTCTCGTCGCCATTCCCGCCGGTTTCTCTTTCACGCACGAAGATTTTGCCGCCGCGGTCCAGATTCGGGAATCTGTGACGATTGCACTCCCCGAGAGCGTCCCCTTCGAATGGGGTCCCGTGCTCACCGCCTCGGTGCTCTTGTTCTCGAGCTTCATCGGGTTCGACTCTGTTGCTCAAGCGGGCGGGGAGGCGAAGCGGCCGGGGCGCAACCTTCCTCTCGCGATTTGCATCACCATCACTGCGGTCGGCGCCTACTACATCGCCTTTACCGCCGCGATCTATCACGCCGTGCCGTGGACCTTCATCGCGGAGCGTGCCATGACGACCGATCTCACGGCGCCTGGGCTGCTCGGCTACCTGATGTCGCCGGGGTGGACCGTTGTGATCGTCGCAGCCGCAACGATTGCGCTTGCGAACGATCTACCCGCGATGATCCTTTCCGTCTCGCGCCTCGTTTTTGCGTGGGCCGAAGACGGCATCTTCCCGGCTACCTTCGCGACCATCGGCGCCCGCTACCACACACCCCACTGGGCGATTCTGCTGAGCAGTGGTGCTGCCTCCGTGGGTATCGTCGGCAATCACATATCGGGAGATTTCTTCCTCGGCATCGACTTGCTCGTTACTGCCATGCTCGCGAATTTTTTCTTGATGGCCATTTCCGTGATCGCGCTCCCCAAGAAAAACCCGGCGATCGCGCGCAATATCCAATTCATGCGCTCCCGTTCGCTGCAGCTCGGCGTGGCCGTCTCCGCGAGCGTTCTTCTGTTCGCGCTCACCGTCATCCAGGTGGTGAAGGACGTTTCGATGCCGGCGGATGCGTGGTATTTCCACGCCTCTTATACCTATCTCCTCGTGCTCGGCGTCGGCTCTCTCATCTACGCCTATCGCGTGGCGAAGATGCGCGCCGAAGGGATCGACCTAGAGTCGCGCTTCACCAAACTTCCCGACCAGTGATCCCTAGAAAGAGAGGCTAGAATGTGCGCGGTCTCGTTTTGGCGACGAGAGAGTGCCATTCTTAGTTGGAAATTGAAACGGCTCCCAACCCCGTGGTTTGATGACGTTGGCAAAAACAACATCAAGCCGCAAGAGAAAGGAGCCGAGATGGGAAGTCTGCTACGTACAGCCAAGAAACACAAGAAGTCACGTCGTTTGGGTAAGCCCGAGGTAATGGCGCGCGAGGAGTACGGGGAGCTCGAGGTGGACGTCAAAATAGAGATGATCCGTTCGCTAATCCCGCTTGGGTTAATGCACGTTCACGAGCTGCTCGACGACGAAGTGAAGGAGTTGGCGGGAGAGCGATACGCTCGTAAGGACGAACTGGAGCGTGGCCGCCGCCACGGAACCAACCCTGGCACGGTAGGGCTTGCCGGCCAGCGGGTACCGATCCGTGTGCCACGGGTTCGGAGCCAAGAGGGAGTAGAGATACCGCTTCGCTCCTACGAAGCACTGAACGACGGCGGAGAGGTGAATGATCTGCTGCTGAAACGAGTGCTCTACGGAATCTCGTGTCGCAACTACGAGGCTGCAGCGGAAGCGATACCGGGCGCTATCGGGCTGTCGAGCTCGACGGTGTCCCGAGGTTTCGTACAAGCGAGCGCAGCGAAACTTCGGGAGATGCAGGAACGGGATCTGTCCGGCGAAGATGTGGTGGCGCTGTTCCTGGACGGGAAATCATTCGCCGACGCAATGATGGTCATCGCGCTGGGCATCACACTTTCCGGGAAAAAACGCTTTTTGGGCTTCGTGGAGACGGACACGGAGAACGAGAAGGTGTTGACGCCGTTCCTGCGTTCACTGCTCGCGCGGGGACTCGACAGCTCCCAGGGTCTACTGGTGATCATCGATGGCGGCAAGGGTCTGAAAGCGGCCGTAAAGAAGGCGTTCCGAAAGCGGGTCCTGATACAACGGTGCCAGTGGCACAAACGTGAAAACGTCGTGAGCTATCTGTCCAAGGGCGAGCAGGCGTCGTTGCGCAAGCGGTTGCAGTCGGCCTACAACAGGCCGGAATATAAAGAGGCCCTCGCGGCCCTCGATCAACTGCACGATGAATTGGAGGAGCGGAACCAATCCGCAGCTGGGAGCTTGGAGGAAGGAATCGAGGAGACGCTCACATTGCATCGTCTCGGCGTGTACGGGGCGCTGGGCCGTTCGTTCAAGACGACGAACTGCCTTGAATCCGTCAATGCTCTCGTCGAGGAACGCTGCGCGAAGGTCGACCACTGGAAGAACTCCAGCCAACGCCAGCGGTGGCTGGCGACAGCCCTCGTGGACATCGAACCCCGCTTGAGGAGGGTGATCGGCTACCGCCATCTTCCGAAGCTTCGCGAAGCTCTCAAGCGGGAACTGAAGATCGAGACGAAGACATCAACGGTGTCGAAGAAGAAGGCCGCCTAATTTATGAGCCGTGGAGAGTTTCAACTAAGAATGGGCTTGACTCTTGGCGACGGCGAGATCCCGGATGGCCTTGGTGAGCTCGTCGGCCTCGGGTGGGTCGATCCGCCCATCCGCGCTCAACCGCGTGTAAACGCGGAGAACGCCGAAAAGGTCGCGCCATCCGAGGTTGCCGTCCTCGTTCAAAGCGGACATCGCGTCGAAGGCGGCCGCGAGGCGAGCTCCGTCCTCGGTCGCGGTGAGCTGTTGCTCGCTTTGAAGCTTTAGTCCCTGAATAACGCTTTCGTGAATCCGCTTGGGGTACATGCTATACACCGAGGCGGCGAAAAGACTCATGAGAACGACGACACCGAGAACGATGGAGGCGCCAACGACGAGCCAGCCTAGGCGGCGCTTGTCCCGTGGCACGGAGGCAAGCTCCTCTGAAAGAGAAACGGAGCTTCTGGGAAGCTCCAATCGCGTGGGACTTTCGGCGTGTCGTTCGGACTCGGGCGGCCGGTCGGGTTGGGGGTCCATCCGGCGGAAGTAGTACGCGCACGTCAAGCCAAAAATCGCGAGCGCTGGGAGAAGGATGGCCGGCGGAATCCATAGCGGCTCGCCGAGCGTATCGAGATCGGCGAGATTGATGAGCAAGAGCCCCGCGACGTTGTTGGTGAAGTGCACGACCATGGGCACAACGATGCTCCGTGTCGCGACGGCTGTGAAGCCAAGCAGGATTCCTGCCGCGGCGATGGTCGGGATCGGCAGAAAATGGATCACCATGAACAGAAAGGACGTCCAGAGCACGGCTCGGGTTCGCGACATAGCTCTCAGAAAGCTCGTTTGGATGAAACCGCGAAACATCAGCTCTTCGGAGACCGCCGCACCAAAGCCGATCGTCCCGATTTTCAAGAGCCACTCGACCGGACTCCGGGCTTGTAGCATGCGTCGCGTCTCTTGAGCGATCTCCTCGGGCAAAGTGAAAAACTCTTCCGTAAGAAGAGACAATTGATCGCCGAGAATGAAAAAAGAGATCGCGAGGGGGAACGCCATGAAGATGTCGGCTCCCGATGGTAGCCGTAGAAGCAGCGTCTCCCTCAGATCGACGCGAAGCCGGACCGCGGTGACCATCGTAAGCAGCAGCATCAAGGTGGGTGTCACGATGAGAACGACATTCATCGAGAGGTTCAGGGCATTGAATATCAAAATGGCCGAGACGTGGACGAGCAGCACGATCACGTAGAGACCCATGCCAGCTGCCGGCGAGGGGACGCTCGAGGGCTCCTTGACGCTCATGGTCTCGAATACTATAGACCAAGGAGCATTTATTAAAGTTGGTATCAAAGTTGGTATCAAAGTTGGGCGGGCGTTGGACGATGACGGCTGTATGATATGGGTGCGGCTCTTTTGGAACGGTGAGTTTGGCATGTCTCATAGTGGTAAGGGCTCATCTCACTTGACGCGCTTGAGGTGGCGGCCTTTGACGGGGACGACCTTGCCGTCGGCGTAGCGCGAGGCGTGGTTGCGCTCGTACTCGCACTGCTCGTGGAAGCGCCAGTACTCATCGAAGTCTCCGCTGGAGCGGAGAGCGCGAAGCCGCAGCACGGCTTCGGCGCCAGCGAGGGACCAACGCGCTCCGGTGAGGTCCATGCGGTCCGAGACCAGGTGGCGGCAGGCGCCTTCGATCACGCCGGTAGCGATCGGGAATCCAGCGGCGAGGCACTCGTCGTAGTGCAGATAAGAGGCGTGATTGAGCAGATAGTCAGCACACTGATCCACATTCTCCCGATTGTCGGGCGTCAGCTTTCGTCGGGTGGCGCTACGTCTTATCCCCGCCGCCACCAGGCAGGCCTCACCGCGCAGGATGCGAAGCAACCGCTCTTGGACCCACACTTGGCGGGCGGGCTCGGTCTCCTCGTAGAAGCCTAGCGAAGCCTTCCACACGTACTCACAGACATGGATGAAGTCGAGCACGATGGTGAGTTCGACATGGTGCTGGCCAGCCAGCTTGTGCAGGATCTTCAGTTGGGTGGCGTTGCCGTCGACCAAGGCGACCCAACTCTTGCGGTGTGAGGGATCTCGTCGTTCGGCTTCCGCGAACGCCTCTTCGAGAACCTCCTCGGGCTCTTTGGCTAGGCTCGCCCAGACACGCTTGTCTTGGGGGCGAGGCCGTTTGTCTTTCTCTCGCTCGTCGCTTGGTGCCAGCACACGAACCACGTCTTCTGGTTGGCGCACGAAGGGCTCCACCGTATAAACGGCCGCGACCGTGGCCATCCGCTTTCGGTTCCGCTTCTCTCCCTTGGTCAGCCGCTTGCCTAGTCGCCGCGAGCCTTTCTCGGCCGCCTTCTTGGTGGCTTCACGCAGGTCTTTGCGTAGCATCACAACGCCCTTGCCGTCCGCCGTGATCGCCAGCACCGAGGCGCTGCGATCGCCTGCCGGTGGAGCGCGCTGCCCATAGAAGGCGTCGAAGTCCTCTGCCGCACGACCCGCCAGCTCCTCCACTTGGCGCTTTCCAACCTTCGCCCCAGTGTGGCGGCCAAGGCTCGCCACCGCCTCGTCGAACGCTCCCTTTGACACCTCTACTGCCGCCGTCCGCCTCAGCTCGAACGAGTAACGCTCACGGGGGAGGTTCAGCTCGGCATCCAACGGATGCAGGCTATCTGCACCTTCGGCTCCATAACCGAAACGTTTGACACGGATTTCCCCGAAGATCGTCGTCAGGCCGCGCTCGTGGATTCGCTCCTGGTCCCTTTCCACTCCATCCGCACCTCGGACCGGAGCCGCCGCCTCGCCGGGACCGCGCGAGTCGACATGGGCCTGGAACAACTTACGCGAAAGCTCGTAGCTCCTCTCGCGCACCAGCTTCTCCACGTCGCTGTGGCTCATCTGCCTCGATTCGGCAGAACGTAGAAACGCGATGATCGACTCGAGATCGTCCCTCGACATCCCGAACGTCTCTTCGCACAGTTCGAACGCAGAAAGTGCCATCTCTCAGCTCTCCCGCAACACCCGGCGAGGGTCCTTCACCAGAGGCAAGACCAGCACCGTTTTCGAGCTTGCGCCGTGACGACGGTGCTCGCGGTCCATCCGCCCCCGCCCCGTCGTCACTCCAAGCTCGATCCAGTTCGCAGCCCGGTAGCAGGTGCCGCGGTAGCGGCTGTGATCCACCAAGGTCTCCAACAGCAAGGGCTCCACCCCATAGCGGCTGTGCCACTCGCATGGAAGCTGTCGCGCCATCAGGGATAGCACCCTGCTCGCGAGGTTTTGCACCCGCACCCAGGGAAGGATCAGAAAGCGGCTGTTGTTAACCACTCGCTGCAGGTTCCGCCCGCGCGTGGCATCGTCCCATCCAATCCACAAATCTCGTGCCGCCATCCTCCACGCCGGACTCGACAACTGCACACAGCCCACCACCCGTGCCGGCGCCGATGCGTACACCAGATAGCGCAGATGAGCGCCAAAGGGAACCGCGTGGCCCAAGTAGTGATGCCGGTCCACCAGCTCCCGGAACAAAAGACGCTGCTCGTCACTCCGCACCACTTCCAACACCACAGGCTGAATCTCGCTCAGCTCTCCCTCCAACGGCTCAGACGGCTCGCCACGCTCGGTTTGCGGTATTCGGGTTCGTGTCCCGACCGGCTTACCCGGGCGTTTGTCCGGAAGCTCCAGGCGACCTTCGCCTTCCAGCCGCTCGAGAAACTCCCGGCACTCCCGCGCTTTCAACTTTCCGGTCGGCCTCTTCCAATCCAGCAACTCGCACACCGTTCGCGCCAGTTCCATCCGGCTCAGACCGCCACAGCTCTCGACCAATTCCTGGATCAAGCTCAGCTCCGATGAACTGAATCGCCTGCCGCTGAAATTCGCTCCGCTCGTACCCATTTCCTACTTGCCACAACTACCGTAGCGAACGCCGGGACGAATGTCCAGCAAAAAGTGACACCGCTCAGGGTCCACAACCAGAGTAAATTCCGTTATCCTCTGACCAACCTCACGACGAGTGACCGTTGGACGGTTAGATCACTGAGAAAATGGGCGATTCTCGCGGTTCCAAAAGAGCCACACCCGTATGATATAAGCTCGTATAACTTGTCTCCTGTCATTTAGTTGAATAGTTCAATCGGAGGTACTCGATGAAAGCTCCGGAACGGATCCGGATTGCGGTCTATGGTCTTGGTCAGATCGGGCTCCAAACGGCGAAGGCTATACTCGGCCGCCCGGCCCTGCACCTCGTGGGGGCTATCGACAATGATCCCGCCAAGCAGCAGAGAGACGTGGCGGACCTGTCTGGGCTGACACGCCCGTCGGGTGTGCGCGTTTCGGATCGGGCCGAAGACGTCCTCGGCGTCAGCCGGCCCGACGTCGTGATCCTGACTACGGGTTCTCGCTTCAAGCAGGTCCTGCCGCAGATCAAACAATGTGTCGAAGCCCGGACCAATGTTGTCAGCTCCTGCGAGGAGCTCCTGATGCCTCACATCAACTATGCGGCGCAGGCCCGGGAGCTGAACAAGCTCGCCATTTCCCGGGACGTTTCCGTTCTCGGCACAGGCGTCAATCCCGGCTTCGTCATGGACACGTTCGCGCTTGCCGCGACCGCTCCTTGTGTCGATCTGACGTCGATCAGGATCGAGCGTGTCGTGGACGCGTCGACGCGCCGTGAGAACCTTCAGAAGAAGGTGGGCGCGGGCCTCACCCGCTTGAGGTTTCGCCGGGCCGTCAATAAAGGAGAGCTCGGACATGTGGGCCTTCTCGAATCGACCCATCTCGTGGCTGAGGGGCTCGGTTGGAGTCTCGACAAAATCCAAGAGACGGTCGACCCGGTTCTGTCGAAAAAGCGCGTGAAAACGCCGCATGTCACGGTGCAAGTCGGCGAAGTCGCAGGCATCCATCACGTGTGCAGAGGCTATCGGAACCGCAAGGAAGTCGTTACGCTCGATTTGCAGATGTATCTCGGCGCGAAGAAACCGACGGAGCGCATAACGGTCGAAGGCAACCCCAACGTTACCGTTTCGTTCGAGGGCGGCGTGGCTGGGGACGAAGCGACCGTGGCCCTGTTGCTCGCGACCGCGCCTTCGATGGTGAAGCTCGAGCCCGGTCTGCGGACGATGGTGGACGTACCCGTGCCGCATTATCGAAACGGGATCTGAGGCTAGAGGGCGGTCGTCGAGGTCGGTGGACGAGCGCCATGACCCAGAAACCCGCAAAGCGGCCTGCTAAGCGAATTGACGAGCTTCGCGCCCTCATCCGGCGTCACGACTATCTCTACTACGTCAAAGACCAGTCTGAGATCGCGGACGCCGCTTACGACAAGCTTCTCCGGGAGCTCATGGAGCTCGAGGAACAACATCCGGAGCTCGCGGCCGCCGACTCACCGACCCAGCGCGTCGGCGGAAAGGTGCAGAGGGCGTTCGGCGAGGTGCGACACTTGGCGCCGATGCTCTCGCTCGAATCTCTCATGAGTGCGGACGAAGTTCGCGAGTTCGTAAAGCGTGTCGAGAAAGGGCTCGAAGGCGAAACGATCGAGTACATGGCCGAGCCCAAATTCGACGGCCTCTCGGTCGAGCTCGTTTATGAGAAGGGTCGGTTTCACCGGGGCTCGACCCGTGGCGACGGCGCCACCGGCGAGAACGTCACCGAGAATTTGAAGACCATTCGTTCTTTGCCGCTCCGCTTGTACGCAGAGATTCGAGAGGTGCCGTCTGTGCTCGCGGTCCGGGCGGAGGCGATCATGCGTCTCGGCCAGTTCGAGCGTCTCAACCGGCGCATGACGGAGCTCGGCAAAGAGCCGTTCGCGAATGCCCGTAACGCGGCGGCCGGGTCGCTGCGCCAGCTCGACACGAGCGCCACCGCGAGCCGCCCTTTGGATCTCTTCGCTTACGACGTCATGCACGTGGAAGGCGTCGAGCTCGGCGCTCAGTCCGAAGCGCTCGTGGCGCTCGCAGATTGGGGCTTTCGTGTGGACGAGCTCGTGAAACTCTGCACGAGCGTGGACGAGGTCGTCGCCTATCACCATGATCTCGAGAACCGCCGCGACGAGCTCGACTACGAGCTCGACGGAGCTGTCGTCAAAGTCAATCGGCACGACCAGCAAGCCGAGCTCGGAGCGCGATCGCGAACGCCGCGTTGGGCCGTTGCTTTCAAGTTCAAGCCGCGCCAGGAAATCACAGAGGTCATGGACATCGCTGTCCAAGTCGGTCGCACCGGCAAGCTCACGCCGGTAGCGCTTCTTCGCCCCGTCGACGTCGCCGGCGTTACCGTCAGCCGCGCGACGCTCCACAATCAGGATGAAGTGCTCCGCAAGGACGTCCGCGTCGGCGACCGAGTCCGCATCCAGCGCGCGGGCGACGTCATCCCGGAGGTCGTCGAAGTTTTGCCGGAAGGACGGAAGAAAGGTGCTGAGCCGTTCCGTATGCCTGAGCGCTGCCCGGTAGACGACTCACCTGTGGTCGAAAAAGGAGCCAATCACTACTGCACCGGTGGCTGGGGTTGCCGCGCGCAGCAGACGGGTCGTATCCAGCACTTCGCGAGCAGAGGAGCGATGGAGATCGAGTTCCTAGGCGAGAAAACCGTGGCGCAGCTCGTGGAAAACGGGCTCGTCGACGACTTGGCCGATTTCTACAAGCTCGGCAAAGAGGACCTTTTGGAGCTCGAGGGCTTCGCCGACAAATCAGCCGAGAACCTGATCGACGCGATCGAGAAGAGCAAACATGCCGAGCTCGACCGCTTCATCTATGCCCTTGGCATCCCGAATGTCGGCAGGCATGTGGCTCATGTCCTCGCGACCCATTTCGGAGCGCTCGCGCCGCTCATGCGAGCGAACGTCGAAGAGCTCGTTGCCATTCATGAGATCGGCGACGAAGTGGCTCGCGGCCTGGTGGAATATTTCGAAGTGGCGCGCAACCGGGAGGTCATCGACCGCATGACGGCCTCCGGGCTCGATCTTGCCTGGGTTCAGAGTACTGTTGAGCGCACACTGGAAGGCAAGAAAATCGTGTTCACCGGGACGCTCGTCGAAGTTCAGCGCGACGAAGCCAAGCGCCTCGTCGAAGAGCGCGGGGGCCGGGTGACGTCTTCGGTGAGCAAGAATACGAGCTTCGTCGTCGTCGGAGACAACGCTGGCTCGAAAGCGGACAAGGCGAAGGAGCTCGGGCTCGAGATTCTATCGGAGACGGCGTTTCTGGATCTCGTTCGCGGGTGAGCTGATCGACGGGGAAGCTACAACCGTGTCACTGTGCCGGAACGGGGGGCGACGGCCCGGCCGATCATGAGTTTTCGACCGTCATGACGTCCATGCCCCAGATCTGTTGAACCTCTCGCGCGGTTCATTCGTAGACCTGGCTGTATGACCAAATTCTTGCTTTGGCTGCTCTTATTCATCCTTTGCTGGCCGCTCGCGCTTTTCGCGCTCGTTCTTTACCCGATTGTATGGCTACTTACGCTGCCGTTCAGGCTCGTGGGTATTGCGGTCGGCGGCGTCTTCGAGCTTCTTCGCGCCATCGTGCTTCTACCCGCGCGCCTTCTCGGCGCGCGGGTTTGAGCCCTAGCTGAGCCGCAGACGCACTTCGAAGGCCGCGCCGCCGAGAGACGACGCGAGGCTTCGGATTGACCCTCCACGACGCTCGAGAATGGCTTTGACGATGGCAAGCCCGAGCCCGGTATGATCCCCGCGGCGGCTCGCGTCCGCCCGGTAGCTGAAGAAGCGGTCGAAGACGCGCTCCGCGTGCTCTTTTGGAATGCCCGGGCCGTCATCTTCAACCCGCACCACGGCTTCCCGGCCGTTCGCTTTCGAGCTCACACGCACGTGCCCTTTCGAAAAGTCGGCGGCGTTGTCAATGAGGTTCTCGAAAACGCGCCCCATGCGATCGGGACCCGCGGCAACGTTGAGCTTCCCGTCGCTGAGCTCGAGCTCGAGCTCGAGGCTCCGGTAGCGCTCTCGTCCCGCCACGCCGCGCAGAACAGCGTTGAGGTCAACCGGCCCCGGCTCTTCGTCTTCTTCGTCGCTCGTCCCGTCGAGCAGCGTCACTTCGCGCACCTCGGAGAGGAGCTTTTCGAGCCGTGCGATGTCGCTCTCGACGATGCGGGCAAAACGCGCGCGCTCTTCGGGGTCTTCGACTTCGGCGAGCATCTCCGCGGCGGAGCGTATCGACGCGAGAGGATTCCTGAACTCGTGGGAGACGTCGGCCGCGAAGGACTCGATGAAACGCATGCGCTCCTCGAGCCGGGACGAGAGCTCGGAAAGAGCACGGCTCAAATCGCCGATCTCGTCGAGGCGCTCCAAGCCGCGAAAACGTCCTCTCAGCCGGCCGCGTCGATCGACGATCGCCTGTGCTTGTGCCCGCAGTCGTTTCAGGGGCCTCGAGATGGTCGTCGAGACGAGAAGGCTCAGTACGGCGGCTACGCCGACGGTGACGAGAAGAACGCGAAAGATCGCGAGCCGGACTTCGTAGAGGTCTTGAAGAATGCGAAAGGTCGAGCGCGAGACGAGCACGGCGCCCACGACCTCGCCGCCGCTCTCGATCGGAAGCGCGCTGTAGAGCGTGACCGAGCGCTGGCCTCCCGTCGTTACCCGGGTGGCGGCGCCGTATTGTCCTTCCAGGGCGAGCTGGACTTCCGCCCGTCGAACGGGCGCTCGGCCGAGTAGAACTCTTCACCTATGTCCGGTCGGGGTCCGCTAACGACGTAGTCCACGAGGCGGAAGAGTGACGAGCCGAGCTGGTAGAGCCAGCTCGTGCGCAAGCTCTCGTCGTCGAGAGCGTCGTCGCGTGTTTTAGGTTCCCGCCGGGGCCCGAGTTGGCTCGTGTCCGAGACGAGCCGCCGGTCCGGACCGATCACGCGGAGGCGCGATGGGGTGCGCTGCCGAAGGCGGATGAGGATGGGCTCGACGAGAGTTGCGTCGAGCGCATCGCGCTCCGAGAGCGTCGCCGCGAGAACACGGCCCTGCTGCACCATCGAGCGCTCCTGAGCTCTCAATAGCTGCCGCTCGTAAATGGCGAGATAGGACATGCCGGCGACCGGGAGAAAAACGAGAAGGACGTTGAAGGCTAGAAGGCGTATCGAGATCCGCGAGAGAAAGCGGCGCAAGCTGGTCAGAGCACTTTCAGGATTCGCACTCACGATAGCGGTAGCCTAGCCCGTAGACCGTGTCGATCTCACTGAAACCGTCATCGATTTGGGCGAACTTCCTGCGAAGTCTCTTTACGTGGCTGTCGATCGTCCGCTCGCTGACATAGGCGTCGTGCGGGTAGCATTCTTCCATGAGCCGGGCGCGCGATTTGACGTGGCCGGGACGGCGCGCGAGAGCATGGAGCAGCATGAACTCGGTGACGGTGAGTGTGAGCGGCTCGCCGTTCCACGTCGCTTGATAGCGCCCCATGTCGAGCGCGAGCGGCCCGAGGCTCAAACGTTCCTCGGGCGCGGTGGCGGCACCGGCACTCACGAGCGCGAGCCGGCGAAAGAGGACTTTGATGCGCGCGACGAGCTCGCGCATCGCGAAAGGTTTGCACAAATAGTCGTCGGCGCCGAGCTCGAGCCCGAGCACACGGTCGAACTCCTCGTCCTTGGACGTCAAGAAGATGATGGGGAGCATCTCCGACTGGCCGCGCAGCTTGCGGCAAAGCTCTAGCCCGTCCATGCGCGGCATCAATATGTCGAGCACGCACAGATCGGGAAGCCCGTTTTCGAGCCTATCCCACGCGTGTTGGCCATCCGTGTAGAGATCCACGTGGTAGCCCTCTCGACGAAGCGCGTAGGCGACCGTCTCGCGGATGTTCTCTTCGTCGTCGATGACGGCAACCGAGCCTATGTTTCTGGCCATGTAACTCCAATGTAGCGCATGAGATCGACCCCGGCTACCGTGTCACAGGATTGCCACATTGTTTCATCGCATCGCCTCGAAGCCGACGCGCGCTCCACGCATCGGAACGCTCAAATAGAAGCATGAGCTCGAAGGGGAGGACCACGATGCCAAAGACCAAATCTTTTCTGATCGTGCTAGCGCTTCTGGCGCTGGCAACTGAAAGCCAAGCGCGGCGACCGCGATCCCAGGTCGTCACTCCAGCCGATGTGAAAATGGGGAGCCTCCTGCTCCGCCCGGATGTTGACCGCGGCTATGTACAGGCGCCGACTGTCGATACGAAGGTGCGGATTCGCATCACCGGGCTCGTCGGGCGCACGCGCGTCGTGCAAGTTTTTCGCAACCCTTCGGAAGAGTGGGTCGAGGGCGTCTACGTCTTTCCGCTCCCTGAACGCGCTGCCGTGGACACGTTGCGCATGAAGGTTGGGGAGCGCGTCATCGAAGGACAGATCCAGGAAAGAGCCCAAGCGCGCCGGACCTATGAAAAAGCCAAACGAGAAGGGAAGAAGGCATCTCTTCTCGAGCAGGAGAGGCCGAACATCTTCACGGTGTCTCTTGCCCATATCGGGCCTTTGGAAGACGTTCGCATCGAGCTCGAATATCAGGAAGAAGTTCGCTACGAGGCCGGCCGCTTCGATCTTCGCTTCCCGATGGTGGTCGGCCCTCGTTACATTCCTGGAGCTCCGGCGAGGACCGAAACGGTCTCCTTCACGGGCACCGGCTGGGTGCAGCCGACGCGCATCGTCACGGATGCCGACCGGATTACGCCGCCGGTGCTGCCACCGAGCTCGCGTCGTGAGAACCCCGTCGAGCTCGAAGTCGAGCTGCATCTTGGAATGCCGCTCGCAAGCGTCGAGTCGTCCTCACACGCTGTGAAGGTGGAGCACCAAGTCGCGTTCGGCTACCACGTGACATTGATACAAGGGATGGAAGGGACGGAAGGGGCGGTGCCGGCCAATCGGGATTTCACCCTCAGTTGTTCCCCGGATGTCGGTGCCGCCCCAAGGGCCGCGCTCTTCAACGAAAGCGTCGACGGCGACAATTACGTGCTTCTGATGCTGATGCCGCCTTCAGACGGCCAGAAGACGGCGCGCCTTCCCCGTGAGACGATCTTCGTTATCGACACCTCGGGCTCAATGAACGGCACTTCGATCGAGCAAGCGCGCGGCGCTCTACTTTACGCTCTCGATAGGCTTCAGCCGGACGACACGTTCAATGTGATCCAGTTCAACTCGTCGACGTCGAAGCTCGGCCATCAACCCGTGCACGCCACCCCCGATGCCGTCGAGCGCGCACGGAGCTACGTCCGAGGGCTCGACGCGGGTGGCGGCACCGAGATGATGTCGGCTTTGACGGCAGCCTTCGGCCAAAGAAGCCCTCCTGAGATTCATCGTGTCCGGCAGATTATTTTCATAACGGACGGTAGCGTCGGGAACGAGGCGCAGCTCTTCGATCATATTCAAGCTCATCTTGGAGATCGGCGCCTGTTCACCGTCGGCATTGGCTCCGCGCCGAACGCGCACTTCATGACCCGCGCCGCGAAGTTTGGCCGCGGAACATTTACCTATGTAGGCGCCGCCGCCGAAGTGTCGACGAAGATGGAAGAGCTCTTCGGAAAGCTCGAGAGCCCCGTGCTTAGCCACATCGAGCTCGATTTTGAGGACCCTACCGCCGAAATTTGGCCCAGGCACGCGCCCGATCTCTATGCGGGCGAGCCCATCGTCGTGGCGGCGAAAGTGCGCGGTGTTGCGAGCGGTCTCGACGTGCGCGGTCGGCGCGGAGAGGAGCCGTGGGGCGTCGGGTTTCAGTTGCGCGGCGGCAAGGCGTAATCCGGGGTCGCAAGGCTCTGGGCCCGCCGCAAGATTGCGGACCTCATGGACACGATGACGGTTGCGAAGGAAGTCTCTGAACAGGGCGCGGCCCGCGCCGCCATCGTGGACGTTGCCCTTCGGCATCATCTCGTGTCGCGCTTTACGAGCCTGGTCGCCGTTGACGTCACGCCCTCCGCCCCTACTGGCACGACGGCCCTGACAAAGCCCGTGCCCACGGAGCTTCCCGCCGGTTGGAGCCGGCAACATGTAGTCGGGTCGTTGCCTCAGGGAGCGACGGCCGCGGAGCTTCTGATGCTGCTCGGGTTTCTCGCCCTCACCGCGGGGCTTCTGATCTTTTGGAGCGGGGACGAGTCATGCAACGAAAAGCGGTCGGTGTTCTCCTCTTTGCAGTAGCCCTCGCCTTCATCGGCCAGAGTGTGTGGATGGAGGCGAAGGCTAGGTTGGCTCAAGTGCTACTGGCACGGGCGTGGCAGGAACGGGTCGCAGGCACGCCCGAGCCGAAGCCCTGGCCTTGGGCCGACACCTGGCCGGTGGCGCTCTTGCGAGCGCCCCGGTTGGGTGCCCGGCAAATAGTACTCGCCGGCGCGAGCGGTCGGAATATGGCTTTCGGGCCGACCCATCTCTCGAGCTCGGCGCGGCCGGGAAGCGATACCAACGTCGTCCTGAGCGGACATCGCGATACGCACTTTGCGTTTCTCGAGCACCTCGAGCTAGGCGATGAGATCGTCATCGAGACTCCGGACGAGCGTGAGCATCGCTACGCGGTAACGGGCCTCGCGGTCGTGGACGAGAACGACACGTGGGTTGCGGAGCCAACAGAAGAAAAGTCCCTCACGCTCGTGACCTGTTACCCGTTCGACGCGATCATCCCGGGCGGGCGCGAGCGCTATGTTGTTCGGGCGACCGCCTATCCGTGAAAAAACGCGCGGCTTCCTTTACCGCCGGCGTGCGAGCTCGTCTTGGTAGTAGCGCTTGATGGCCGCTTTGCTCGACTCGAGGTAGCCGTGTACGTTCTCGAGCACGGTTCCCGAAGCAGCTTTCCTAAGGCTCGAGAGAGGTGACGTATCCCTTCGCCGCGGTTCTGTAGCTCGCAATTTTGACGCTCAGTCCCTGCGCGAGCTCGGAAATCTTCGCCTCGTCCTCCGCGAGAGTGGCCGTGGACGCCGCGTTCAGATCATGGCCGAGATAGACGGCTTGATCGCGCAGCCCCTCCACAACGGGCTCGAACCCTTCATGCGCCTCGTGGCCGGCCACTCGTAGGTTCCGGTAGCGCTCTCGAGCTTCCGAAAGCCTCGCCGCGCCGCGTTTCCTGAGCGCTGTATCTTTGATCTCGTCGAGACCTTTTTTCCATGCCTTGAAATATTTCTCGGCGCGCTCGTCCATGTCTTTCAGCCGTTCTCGACGCTTCTTCGATCGTTCCTCATGTTGTTCGAGCCGCTTCAGGAGGTCTTTGTAAGATGACCGCCGACCGCCTCCTCTTTTGGCGAGCGTCTTGTGGTACGCGTCGAGCGTCTTCTCCAAGTGCTGCTCGCTCTCACGCATCTCCTTCAAGGTTTTCTCGATGCGATTGATGAGGTCGTCCAGTTTGTCGTGGTCCCCCAGGAGCGCCGCCGCGGGGTTCGCCAGGGCGCCGCAAAGCAGCAAGATCACACCGATTGCGCCGATTGCGAGCGATGGGTGCTTCGATCTCATCCTCGTGTTCCTCCGTTTCAAGTTCGAAATTAGAACGGGATTTGGGGGAGGATGAAGAGGGCGGCTGGGGAGCCGGGTATCTGTATGTTAATAAGGTAGCACGATTCCCGCTGCGCGGCGGACGCCTTGCGACGCTAGTCCACCGGCCGGCGTAGCCCTCTTCCGGGAGCGACGCCTTCGACGATCGTCCCCTCTTTCACGACGAACGTCCCGTCGACCATCACGTAGGAAATTCCAACCGAGAACCGCGCGGGCTCTTGAAACGTTGCCGTGTCGAGCACGGTCTCAGGATCGAAGACGACGAGGTCGCCGTCCGCGCCGGCCCGGATGCGGCCTTTATTCGCGAAGGCCGGGGCGACGGTCTCGAGGCGCCGCGCGGGCATGAGGCTCATCTTCCTGAGCGCTTCCATGAGCGTGAGGGCTTTAGGCGCCTTCGACGACAACGAAGTGGCCCGTGGCGGCGCCTTCTCGCGCCGCTTTGGCTTCCTGATATTCGGGCGAGTCGTAGAACTTCTTCGCCTGCTCGAGCGTGGTGAAGGCGACGATGACGACACGAGCCGTCTCTTCTTTGCCTTCGAGCGTTTCCGTGCGTCCACCGCGCGCGAGATAGCGGCCGTCATATTTGGCTATTGCCAGAGCGGCGAGCTTCTTGTAGCCCTCGTAAGCTTCTGGGTTCGTTACGTGAACGCGGGCTATGAGATAGGCGGCCATGTTGGAAATCTCCTTTTGACTACGGGTAGCTCGCGATCACGTCGATACTGATCCCGCCGCGTGGCGTGAAGCGTCCCGTAACCGTGGCTCGGCGGGGCGCGCACGCCGCGACCACATCGTCGAGAATCAAGTTGACGATGGTTTCGCCGAAGCTTCCGTGGTTCCTAAAAGAAAACAGATAGAGCTTCAAAGACTTGCTTTCGATGCAGCTCTTGTTCGGCACGTATTCGATCGTGATGTGGCCGAAATCCGGTTGAGAGGTGATGGGGCACACGGAGGTGAACTCGGGGCAGTCGAAGCGGATGACGTAGTCACGCTCGGGGTAGGCGTTGTCGAAGGTCTCGAGCTTGGCCTCATCGGGGGAGGCTGGGTAGGCAGGATCGGTGCTTCCGAGCAGCGTCAAACCTTCGTAGCTCGCTTTTCCGTCCTTCATGGAGCCCTATCCTACCATGTCAGATAGCATTGACAGTGGCGCGACGCTGCTATATTCTCCCTCTTCCTTTACCGGACCGTTCCAGTCCGAATTAAAACTTAGTAACGGAGACGGCATGAGCGTCCATCTGATAAATCCAAGCGACACGTCCTTTGGTATCGGTATCATCGTTCCCCGCTGGCTCTACGTGCTCGCAACCGCGACACCGGCTCGGTTCGGAACGCCGAATATCGTGGATGAGACGCTCGACCCGATGGACTATTCCAAGATCCAGCCGGGCGACGTCGTGGGCATCGGTATCCACACGTTGAACGCGCTCAGAGGCTACGAGGTCGGGCAAAAGGCGCGTGAGCGTGGGGCGCATGTTGTCTTTGGCGGCTCGCATGTCACGCTCTATCCAGAAGAAGCGTTCGAGCATGGCGGTGCGACCGCGGTCGTGAAGGGCGACGGTGACAACATCTGGAGTCAGGTGCTCGATGACATCGAGAAGGGCGAGCCGGAACGAATCTACGACGGTGGCCGCATCGAAGGAGACTCCTTTCTCCCTGCGCGGTGGGATTTGATGCGGTCGGAGGACTACATGATCGCCTCGGTGCAGACCGTGCGCGGCTGCCCGAAACATTGCTCTTTTTGCTCGGTCTGGCGCACCGACGGCCAAAGACCGCGGCAGCGCGCCTCGGACATTGTTGTCCAGGAGATCGTCGAGCTCCGAAGGAAAGGGTTTCGGTTCATACTTCTTGCTGACGACAATTTCTACCCCGTCACGCAGCATGACGTCGAGCTCGAGGAGCGCCGGAACGGCGCGCGGCTGGAGGAGTTGAAAGCCATCCGCGCGGAGCGTTTCGAGCTCTTGGATCGCCTCGCGGAGCTTCCGCACGACATGGTCTTTCTCACGCAGATCACAATGGAAGCCGCGGACGATGACGAGTATCTAGACGCGATGAAACGCGCGAACGTGAAAGGCGCTCTCGTCGGCGTCGAGTCGGTGACGGAAGAGGGTCTGAAGGCTGTAATGAAGGATTTCAACGTCGCGGGAGACGCTCTCGTCGACCGGCTTCGCAAGTTTGTCGAGCACGACGTCCACATCCTTGGCTCTTTCATCTTTGGGCTTTCGACGGATCGTGACGACACGTTCGACGCGACCGCCGACCTCGCCGCCAAGGCAGGGGTCGATTTCGCCCAGTTCGTGACCCTGACGCCGTTTCCGGGCACTGTCGACTTCAACAAGTGGGAGCGCGAGATCGACCAGGCCAAAGAGACGGTGGACGGGATCCCGCTGAACCGGTTCTGGCTCATCCCGCGGAGCAAACGCCCGAAGCTCTACCTCCCGCATCCAACGATGACGCCGCGTGAGATTCGGACGAAAACGCAGGAGGTCTGGAAAAAATTCTATAGCCTGTCGAACGTATGGAAGCGCTCGCGGGTGACGAACAAGGTGCGCGATCGACTGGCCTACGTTTTGATTTCCTTGCTGTTCCCCCAGATGTATGCGAATACGGGGCTTGCCACCGACAGCGCTCGCAGCCGCGCGCGCCAGTGGGCCAAGTTGATCGCGAAACCGTGCCGTCGGGTCTTTACCGCAAAGCCGATGCCCGAGCTTCAGGTCCCGGCGGTCAAGCCGTCGCGACCTCAATTCGTCTGATTCGATCTCCGGGCCCAATAAGTCGCGAGCGCTGGGCCGGTGAGATTGTGCCATACGCTGAAGAGCGCGCCGGGAACGGCGGCGGCCGCGCCGAAGTGGACGCTCGCGAGGGCGACCGCCAGTCCTGAGTTCTGCATCCCCACTTCGATCGTCACGGCGCGCTTTTTCGCTTCGTCCATCGAGAGCGCCCGCGCTGCAGCGTAGCCCAAGGCCAGCCCCAGAACATTGTGGAGCGCGACCGCGAGAAAGAGAGTCCCCGCGCTCGCGAGGATGCGCTCGCCGTTGGCCCCGATGACGAAAGCAACGATTACGACGATCGCCGTCACGGAGACGAGCGGCAGTAGTGGCGTGGCGCGCTTCACGCTCGCCGATAAGAAGCGGTTGGCAAGCAGACCCGCGGCGACGGGGAGCAGCACGATCTTCACGATCGAAACAAAGAGCGCCGCCGCGGAGACAGGAATCCATTGGCCCGCGTAAATGAGCGTGAGCGCCGGTGTCAGGACGGGCGCGAGAAGGGTCGCGACCGACGTCATCGCAACGGAGAGGGCAATGTCACCGCACGCGAGATAGGTCACGACGTTCGATGCGGTCCCGCCGGGACAGGTTCCGACGAGAATAACGCCGACCGCAAGCTCGGGAGGTAGCTCGAGAAGTCGCGCGAGCCCGTAAGCCACGAGCGGCATGACGGTAAACTGCGCCGCGACGCCGACAGCGACGTCCCTTGGGCGAGCAAGGGCGTTCTTGAAGTCCCGCGCGCTCAGCGTCATGCCCATCCCGAACATGATGACGCCGAGAAGGAACGGGATGCGCGGCCCAACCCAGCTGAAAGCCGATGGGACGAGGGATCCGAAGATGGCGCCGAGGACGACCCAGAGCGCGAAGAAACGCCCGGCGAGCTGGCTGAACCCTACCAACGCCCGGGATAGCCCACATAAACTTTCTGCATTTCGATCCTCCGAAGGCAAGTCCGATAAGACTATCAGTCCGCGGCGCCTTCTGCCGATTGTGAGAAACCGCGGAGGGCTTCCGCGAGTCCTGCCTTCGCGTCGAGCGTCAAGCTGAAAAGAGCTGGGACGAGGAACAGCGTGAACACGGTCGAGACAATGAGTCCTCCGACGACGACGCTTCCGAGACCCCGATAGAGCTCGGCGCCGGCACCCCGGAAGATCACGAGCGGCAGCATGCCGAAGACAGATGTCGAGACGCTCATGAAGATCGGGCGGATGCGGTTCTCGACAGCTTCGCGGATGGCCGCGCGCGGCTCCATCTCGTCCACTTTCATGTGATTGAGCGACTGGTGCACGATCAAGATGGCGTTGTTCACGACCGTGCCGATGAGGATGATGAAGCCGAGCATGGTGAGAACGTCGAGCGGCTGGAGCGTGAAAAGATTCACCGTAAAGAGTCCGAGCATGCCGCCAAATGCTGCGAGCGGCACGCTGAACATGATGACGAAGGGGTGAAGAAAGCTCTCGAAGAGCGCTGCCATCAAGAGATAGGTGATGACGATGGCGAGCACCAAGTTCCACTTCAGCGTGTTCGCCGTTTGGGACAACTTGTCCGCGGTGCCGCTGAGATTGACCTGGTAGAGGCCGCCCAACTTGCCGTCGGCGCGCATGGGCGCGAGAATTCCGTTCTCGACGATGTCCATCGCTTCTTCGAGCGCCATCGTCTCCGCCGGCGTAATCCGGAGCGTTATCGCGCGCTCGCGCTCGCGATGATTGATTTGAACGGGGCCGTTGACTTCCACGAGCTCGGCTACCGAGTCCAACGTGACGAGCCCGCCGTTCGGGGTCGCTATCGGTAGCTCACCGAGACGGTGCGTGCGGTGGGCGCCGGCGCCGTCGTCGGCGGTATCAGTGCCTGCCATGACCCGGATGTCGATTTCTCGACCATCGAGCTGGTAATCGCTCGCTTTCGCGCCGTCGATGAGCGCGCTCACGGCAAAGCCGAGCTCGCGGTTCGAAAGCCCGAGCTCTGCGGCACGGCGGCGATGAGTGACGACCCGGATTTCTGGATTGTCGAGCGTGAGTCCTGGGATCGGACGGCCTTGCGAGCCGGGCAGCTTTTGGCGGACTTGACCGAAAATTTCCTGGCCGAGCGTCATCAGCTTGGGAAGCTCAGGCCCTACAATATTGATGTCGATATTCCGCCCCTCGTCGAAGCCTCGTTGAAAAATGCTGCTCTGGTTGACGACGACGAAGGCTCCTGGAATCTCCGCGTTGAGAGCCATGATCGGCGGGATGAGCTCGCGCACCCGAAGCGGGTCGTTCGCGTTGACGCCGATGAACGCTTGGTTTGCGAGCGTCACGAAAAAGAACCCGCGGATGCCGCCACCTGGTTGCGCTTCGGCTTCGTCCGAGTCGGGCTCGGACTCCCATAGAGGGCGCAGCGCGTCCTCGTAATAGCTTCTGAGTCCCGCGACCTCGTCGAGGTTGTAGCCGGGCGGCGGGAGCATGACGCCGAACAAGAAATTGTTGTTCCCGACGGGAAGATATTCCGTCTTCGGCATCAGAAGCCAGCTTCCGCCCACGGCGATGAACGTGAAGAGTGCGACGACCCCGAGCCTGCGGGTCGTCCTGTCCATGATCCAAAAGATAGCGCCTCCAACCCTTTTGACGAACGCGGAAGCCCAGCCGACGAGCCCCCAGAGATTCTGCGAACGTCGGCGCGCTCCTCCGCCGTCGGGAGCCTTTGCGGTCCGCAAAATGCGGGCGGAGAACGACGGGATGACCGTCATCGAAACGATCAGAGACAAGAACACCGCGCAGCTAATGGCGATGGCGATATCGCCGAAAAGTTGCCCGATCTCTTCTTGGATGAAGATGATGGGGACGAAGACCGCGATGGTCGTGAGCGTGCTCGCGAGAACCGCGCCCCAGACCTCGCGCGTCCCTTCATAGGCCGCCGTCATGAGCGGCTTAGCCAATTGTCGATGCCGGTAAATGTTCTCGAGCACGACGATGGAGTTGTCGACGACCATGCCGACCGCGAAAGCGAGGCCCGCGAGGCTGATCACATTCAAGGTGCGCCCGAAGGCGTACATAGCGAGAAACGTTCCCACGACGCTGATGGGAATCGCGACCCCGATGACAAAAGTGCTCGAAGCGCTCCGTAGATATAAGAGCAGGAGTGCTATGGCGAGGAGCCCGCCGACGAGGAGGCTTTGCTGTACGAGCGAGATGGCGCTCGTGACATATTCGGTCTCGTCATAGGCCTGGATCAGCTGGAGTCCGCGCGGCGCGAGCACGCCACTGTTGAGGCGCGCGACTTTGTCTTTGAGGCCGTCCATGACCTCTAGCACGTTCGACCCGGTCTCGCGGATCGCGTTGAGGGCGATGACTTGCTGGCCCTGGTGAAAGACTTTGGCGCCGGGCTTGCGGTAGCCGAGCTCGACGCGGCCGACATCGCGCAGATAGATCGGAACGGCGTCGCGAAGGGCGATGACGATGTTCTCGACGTCTTCGGGCGAGCCACATTCGCCGACAGTGCGCACGAGGTAACGCCGCTTGCCTTCGTCGAAATCGCCGCCGCTGAAGTTGCGGTTCTCGCGCTCTAGAGCGGCGCTCAGCTCGTTATAGGAAACACGGCGGGCGGCGAGCGCCGCCGGATCCACGATCACTTGCAGCTCGCGCTCACGGCCTCCGAAAAAATTGGTTTGGCCGATCCCGGGCACGCGCTCGAGCTCTGGCTTGATCGTGTCGTCGACGAAGTTATGGAGGAGCGAGATGTCTCCTTCATACGGATTTTTCTCCGTCGTCGTGAGGATGAACCACGCGACCGCGCCTTCGGCGAAACCGACGCTGCTGATAACGGGCTTGTCGGCGTCGGTGGGATAGGACGGCACCTGCTGCAGGCGGTTCGATACTCTCAAGAGCGCGGCATCGATATCGGTTCCGACGGGAAAGCTGAGGGCGATCTGGCCCTGACTGTCGGAGCTCGAGCTCTCCATGCGGAGCAAGCCCTCGAGAGACTTCAGCTGCTCTTCCTGTTCGTCCACGATCTCGCGCTCGATCTCTTGCGGGCTCGCGCCTGGCCACACGGTGCTGACCGTGATGTTCGGCTCGTCCACGTCGGGCGTGAGCTGCACCGGAATGCGGAAGAGGGCGAGAGTGCCGAAGAGAACGAGCAGAATCACGCCGACCGCCGTCGTTACGGGGTAGCGGATGGCGTCGCGAACGAGGGTCATGGCGCCGGATACTCCATAGGCTCGGCCAAGACACGCTGGCCCGGACGCACCCGTTCGTTACCGCGCGTGATGACTTTGGAGCTCGCGTCGATCGGGCCTTCGACGGCGACCCAACTGCCGACGCCGATGCCTACCGAAACAGGAACGATCTTGACATTATCACCTAGTTGACCGGACTCGATGATGTAGACGAAGCGGTCCCTGCCACGCATGACGATCGCGTCTTTCGGGACGAGCGTCGCGTGGCGCGCATCGCCTGCGGCGAGCGAGACCTTGGCGAGCATGCCGGCGCCGATACGGCCGTCCTTGTTGGACACCCGTATGCGGAGGGGAAACGTGCGCGCCGAAGCACTCGCGCGCGGTACCAGGCTCGCGACCTTGCCTTGGATCTCATAGCCTGGGACGGCTTCGAAGCGGATGGTAACCGTGCTTCCTTTGCGGAACGCGCTGAAGTGGCGCTCGGGAACCTCGACCCGGATCTCGAGCTCGTCCGGTGACATGAGCTCCATCACGGTCGCGCCTTTGCCGAGCCACTGGCCGACTTCGGTGAACTCGGCGGCGACGATGCCACTAAAGGGCGCTTTGACGACAGATCGAGTAACGTCGAGCTCGATGCGCCGGATCTCTGCCGCGAGCTGGTCCACCCGGCCGCGCCAGGCTTCGCGCTCGAAGCGCGCGTCATCGAGCTGTTGACTCGACAAGATCTCGTTCTCGAACAAGCCGCGAGAGCGCGTGAGGTTTCTCTCGGCGAGCGCCAAGCGAGCGTCGGCCTCGCGCTTTTGAGCGGTGGATGCTTGAAGCTCGATCTCGAGGTGCTCGGCTCGAAGGGATACGAGTGGGGCGCCGCGCTTCACGTACTGGCCCTCACGAGCATGGAGCTGCGCGACGAGGCCTTCGACTTCGCTAGCCACTTGGCTCGACTTGGGCGCCTCGACGGTGCCCGGAAGATCGATTTGTTTTTGGACGTTGTGATCGCACGCCGTCGTGTACTGCACGCGGCTCAAAGGACCGTCGTCCGCCGCCGGAGCCGTTGTGCTCCACAAAACGAACGTGGGGATGGCGAGAAGTACCCGTCTCATCTCTATCTCACTTTCTTGGTTTCAACGCGAGCCGGATCTGGCTCGTCACCGTACTGAATTCTTTGGGGCCCGTCGCGCGCGCAATCTGCAAGGCGCCTTGCACGGCGGACATGATCAAAACGGCGCGCTCGGAAGCGGCTCCGTCGAATACGAACTCGCCGAGCTCACTGCCTTCAGCGAGAACACCGGCAAGCCAGCTCTTGCCGAAATCGAAGAGCTCTCGAATGTCCTCCTGCACTTTTTGCGGGATGACGTTGAACTCCGCCTGGAGCGCTCCCAAGGGGCAAATCTTGTTCCCCGAATGCGCCACCTGAGCCATCATCGCGAGATACGCGTCGAGCCGGTCCGCTGGACTTTCGTACTGGCTGTCGAGCTCTGCCAGACGTTTGCGCTGTTTGGCTCGGTAGCGTTGCGTGAGCGCGTGCAGAAGCTCTTCCTTGGTCGCGAAATGGTGATGCACGCTGGCCTTGCTGATTCCCAGCCGGTCCGAGAGGTCCTGGTAGCTGAACGATGTGAAGCTACGGGATTGGAGCAGCTCCGAGGCGACATCGAGGATTTGAGGCTTTCGATCGAGCATGAATTTGAGGTCCTGCGGGAGTCCGCCGAGCACCGCCGCTTCGTTCACCGTCACGCGCTTTCCGAGACGTACTCCGGACTTCAACACGGTGTGCGCGCCGATCGCCGTGCCTTCGCCAACCTCGACATCGGCCTCCACGACCGCGTAGGGACCAATCGTAACGTTCTCGCTGAGGCGAGCTTCGCTGTCGACGATGGCGGTCGGATGGATCGTCATTCAGGCGCGCTCGCGGAACTCGCGCGCCACTTGTTCGATCTCCGCGTCGTCGAGAACGCGGTTCGACGCTTTCGCTTTTTGGAAAATGGCGTCGACGAGGGCGTCCTCGACGGGCAGTCCTCGCGAGCTCAGCCAATAGTGCACGTTCGACAAACCGCTCATCGGACCGACTTCGATTTTTTGTTCGAGCCCGAACTCGCCCGCTGGAACACCGGAATAGACACGGTCAGCAAGCCAGGCATCTTGTTTCTTGAGAGCTTTGATCACCGCGGCCGCGTGCACACCGGTCCCCGTCCGGAAGGCGTCTGCCCCGACAACCGGATAATTTGCGGGGATGGGAACACCCACCGCCTCCGAGACCAAGCGGCAATATTCAGCGAGACGGCTCAAGTCGTTATCGATCCAGCCCATGAGCTTCAAGTTCACGAGCAATATGTCCATCGGCGTATTGCCGCAGCGCTCGCCGATGCCGAGAGCGCAGGCATGGACACGATCGACACCCGCTTCGATCGCCGCCAAGCTGTTCGGGACGGAAAGCCCGCGATCGCGGTGCCCATGCCAGTCGATCTTGACCTCTTCACCGCTATCGGCAACGACTTGCTGCATGAATGCGACGAGCGCTTTCACGCCTCGCGGAGTGGCGTGACCGACCGTATCGGTGAGCACGACTCGCCGAGCGCCACATTCGATTGCGGTCGTGTAGAGTTTTCGGATCGTTTCCGGGGTCGCGCGAATCGTATCTTCGGTGACGTACATGCTCGGAAGCCCGTTCTCGACCGTGTAGCGCACCGCGGACTCGGTATGTTTCACGAGCTTGTCGAGCCCCCAGTTCTCGGCATATTGGCGGATAGGACTCGAGCCGATGAACGTCGCAGCTTCGATCGGGATCCCGACCTTTTGTGATATTTCGACGATGGGGCGGATATCGGCCTCGAGAGTGCGCGCTGCACAATTGGGGACGAGTGCGAGCTTTTGGTCGACGATCTCGTTCGCGAGGCGTAGCACTTGCTTCTGTACGTGCGGCCCGGCACCCGGCAAGCCGATATTTACGGACTGAATCCCGAGCGAAGCCATCAAGTGCAGAATCTCGACCTTGGACTCGATGGGTGGGGAAACGACCGACGGGCTTTGCAATCCGTCCCGGAGGGTCTCGTCGTCGAACTCGATTGCTTTCGGAGACGCTTCCAAAGCGAACGGATCGACCCGATTCCAGTCGTAGATGAGATCGCTTTCTCGTGACAACGCGTTACCTCCCGGAAGCGACCACTTCACCACCTGGCATCGCTCACCCGCTCACCGGACGCCCGAAAGGACAGGGTTCGACAGCTTATTGCCAGCGGCTCGGAGAACGAGCGCGGCCGGCGAGATTCGCTCGACCTCGACTTCGATGATACCCGGGAGCCCGTGACTGAGCTCCACGGGAAAAGCGTCAGGGTCATCGAGTCTGAGCTCGACCCGGATGGTGCCGCCACTCGGCTTTGAGGGTCACGAGGTCACCAATGCGGCCTGCCACCGGAGCACGCAGCTGATGTAACGAGAGCGTGTGCTCGAGCCGATCTTCCACGGCATCAAGGCTCTGGACCGCCGACTCGAGTCGAGAGAGCTCGCGCTCGAGGCGCGCGAGCTCCGCGCGTTTTTCGGCGAGATCGACTTGCCACTCGCCGTCCATCCGCTCGACGGAGCTCTCGAGTGCCTGCGCGGCCTTCACGCGCTGCAGATGGGCGGTCGCGGCCGCATCGGCCTCGGCTTTGGCGAGCAACCCTTCTTCGTTGAGTCTCGATTGGCGCCTCGCGGATTGCGCATCAAAACTGGCCGACTCGAGCGCCTCTTGGTGACGAGCCCGCACTTCCGCGAGCGCCGAGCGGGAGGCGCGCTCGGACGAAACGAGCGCTTGACGCTGCGCGGATATCTCTAGTCCAAGCCGCTGCAGCTGGTCCGCTCCCCCACGCGCCTCGGCGTTCGTTTCTTCGAGCTCGTATTGCGTCCCGAGCGCGTCGAGTGCGATGAGAAGCTCCCCTTTCTCGACCTCTCGCCCAAGCACCATATCGTTGCGGATAACGCGCCCCGATATGAGGCTCATCACCTCGTGCGGCTCGACATCGACTTCGAGACGAGCGACGTCGGAAACTTCGTAGAGCGCGACGCGAGCGAGCGCGAACCACGCAAACCACGCCAAGAGCAGCGAAAGCCCTACCGCAATCCCGAGAAGGCTCCCCCCAAACCGGTCGGCTTCGAGAGAGCGGAGCGATCGCGAAAAACTGGTCGGCACGGATGAGATGTTATCAGACCGAAGCCTGCGGGCGGGCCCAACATCGCCGAAGCTTCGTCGGACGCGCGGCTTCAGACCGGCGTCAAAACCGGCGCCTCATGCGCAAGCGCCGCCAGCTCCATGTGCAACCGCTCCATGTGCAACCGCTCCATCGAGGCCGGTCGCTCCGATGGACTCTTTGCGAGCATGCGCAAGACAATGCTCTCGATCGCTGGCGAGACCCGGATGAGCGGGTTTGCCTCCGAAAGGCGCTTCGGCTGCTCGGTGAGGTGTTTAGCGAGCAACGCTTTGGAGCTCGACGCCTCGAACGGTTTCACACCGGCAAGCAGTTCATAGAAAGTCACGCCGAGCGAGTAGATATCCGCACGACCATCCACGGCACGGTCATCATCGCCTGTGGGAGCGTAGATCTGCTCGGGTGCAACATATTCCGCTTTACCGACTAGCTTCATCGTTTGCGTGATCTTGGCGCCGCCGGGCGCCATGTTCTTCGCGATTCCGAAATCGATGACCTTGGCGATCTCCTCGCCTTCCTCGGGAACGAGAAGGATGTTGTCGGGCGAGATGTCCCGATGAACAATCCCTAGCAGCCCGGTGAAAAAGTCCAGATTCTGCTCACGGAGAAAGTTTGGTGGGCAAGTTCAAGGAAGATGTGATTCGGCGGAACGGCCAAGTTGAGACGCCCGATGGATTGCAGCGGGGCAAAACGTGCGCCTATGGTCGAGACGAAGCGCAATAAAGCAGCGATCAGACTGGCGTTGAGCTCCGCGTATTCCTTCGGCGTGGCCTTGCCGATGAGATTGCGCATCAGAATCCCGAGATTGAATCCGGCCACGTGCGTGAGGAGGCGCTTGAGTATATTTTCGTGTCTTCGCAAATGCGTTCGTCGCATGCCTCCCGCTTCGAGGTAGTGCGCGAAAGGTCGTTCGAGTAACTCGCCGCGACGGCGTATTAATCGCTTACCTCGAGTCCCGCGAATGCGACGTCGGTTCGCGTAGGTGGCGGCTTGCTCGGCCTGTTTGTCCTTCCATTTGCGGCCACCTCGCTCTGGCTCCGAAATGTAGCTCCGGTATTCTTGTTCGACCAGCTCAACCAGGATGTCGTTGCCGTGATAGCCCTTGTCCCCGACCACTTCGCGACCCGCGTCTTCATGTATTCGTTCACAACATTCCGCGTTGTTCGCGAGCTCTTGCAGATTTGACTGCGCTTTTTCCAGCGTATCCGGTAGGCTCTTTGTGTCACCCTTCGCGCCTCCGTGAAGCGTCACGGCAATTACCGCACCTTCCCCGCTCATGTCCACAGCATGCTCGGCTTTGTGCGCCATATCCGTGCCCCCGCTCTTCATTTTCATGATCTCCGCATCCGGCTCGTTCGGATTCACCCACTCCTTGTTCGACCCTTTCTTTGGCCGCTTCTTGTCCAACTTTGCAATGTCCGCTCGGCTCGGCTCTTCGATACCACTCTTGCGCGCAAGCTCCTTCAAATACGATTCGTAGCTTTCCCCCGTGTCTCGACGAACGATTGACCGAAGCGCCGCATTCGCTTCCAGCGTCGTCGCGTCCACACCCAGTGTCTTGCCATCTATCATCCCTCTCGACGCTAGAACTTCTAGCACCCATCCAAATACAGATTCGTGAACTTCCAGCGGAAGTCGATTCCGTATCCGAGACAGCGACGAATGGTCCGGCGTTCGCTCTTCCATTCCAAGGCCAAGAAACTGGCGCAAAGACAGTGAGTCCGAACACCGCCAGCAGATCCCGCGCTCTGAATCGATGCGCTCAAAGTAGCCGATCAACAGCATTCGAAAATACACACCCGGCGGTATGCTCGGCCGACCTTGCTTCTTCGCGTAATACGGCGAGCATTTCGACTCCACAAACGAGTCAAACTCTTCCTCTCGAAGTACCCGCTCGAGTTCCTCATAAAAAGGATGACCAGGACTCGACGCAACCGCATCGTGTGGAATCCATAAAGTCTCTTGGCAACTTTTCTTTTTCTTCTTCATCGACATGCGATGCAATTTTACATCGTCATCGAATGAGTCTTCAGAGAAATATCGCGACCGAATACGACTTTTTCAACGGGCTGCTAGCTTGTGTGCGTCGACGAGACCGAGTGCGACCTGCTGTACGATGCGAACCGCTTCGGCGATCGGAACCCAGCTCTTGCGCCTGAGGCGCTTTCGGAGACTTTCCCCCTGCAGAAACTCCATCACGAGGAAGAAGAGCTCGTTGCCTACCGTTCCGAACTCGTGAAGCGTCACGACGTGCCGGTTCTTTATCTGCACCATGACTTGGGCTTCGCGGTGGAAGCGCGCGATGCACTCTTGCCGTTCGCGGAGCTCCGGCCGAAGGAATTTGATCGCGCGGACTTGGTCGAGTAGAACGTGGCGCGCCTTGTAGACTTTCGCCATCCCCCCCTTGCCGATCAAGTCAAGGATGACGTACTCGCGCAAACGCTTCCCGACTAGGGGATCCTTCTCTGCCGCACTCGTCAATTTGATGCCCCTAGAGAACAAAGCAAGATCCGTTCCGGCAACCGGAGCACGTGGGTATGGCCCAATCTCTTTGCTCGCAAGGCGTTACGACCCAATGCAGCCTAGTCCACGAGGATGCCGACGCAGTGAATCGCCTACGGGCCGGGGGATTTCCCCGCCAAAAAAGCGGCGGCGTTGACTGAAGGCGAGAGGTGCCGTAATGCTGTCGGCCACAAGGAGCACCGACAAATCCATGACGACATCGACGCCCAGCGGGTTCTCGAAAAAATCACTTCTCGACTATACGGCGTCGCAACGCGGAAGCTTCGAGAAAACGTTGAAAGAGCTCGTCGAAATCCCGAGCGTCTCCGCGGAACCACGGCACCAAACCGAAGTCGCGGAAGTTGTCTCTCGCGCGGCCGATTTGTTGCAACAAATGGAGGTGACGTCCGCGTCCTCGAGACGGGCAGCCATCCCATGCTACATGGGCGTTTCGATCAGAGCTCCGACTACCCGACCGTCACCGTGTACAACCACCTCGACGTACAGCCTGCGGAGATGTCGGACGGCTGGCACACCGAGCCTTTTCGATTCGTCCAGAAAGAGGATCGCTACTGGGGACGGGGGACGACGGACGATAAAGGTCCCGCGCTCACCGCGCTCTGGGGCGCCAAATACGCCCTCGCTCACCAAACGCCGATCAATGTGCACTTTCTCTGGGAGGCGGAAGAGGAGATCGGAAGCCCCAATTTCGAGTCGACCGTCAGGCGGCACAAAGAGCTGCTCGAGACAGACTCGGTCGTTGTATCCGATACAGTCTGGGTGTCGCGCACGCGCCCGGCTTGCCCGGCCGGGCTTCGCGGCCTTCAAGGCTTCCGCTTCTTTCTCGAGACGGGCGAGACGGATCAGCATTCGGGGACGGCGGGCGGCGCCGCCCGCAACCCGGTGGCGGAGGTTTGCCAGCTCGTAGCCGACTGCTTCGATGCCAAGACGGGGGAAGTCAAGATCCCCGGCTTTTACGACGACGTCGTCGAACCGACGGAAGCCGAGCTCGCAGATTTGAAGAAGTCCGGCTTCAGCACCGCGACGTTCAAGAAAGACCATCAGTTCAAATCGCTGCGGGTGACCGACCCCGTCGAGATAATGAAGCGCATTTGGTGCATGCCCACCTTTGAAGTCCACGGCATCGAAGGCGGCTATCAAGGGCCAGGAGTGAAAACCGTCGTGCCGCCGCGGGTCACGGCCATCGTATCCTGTCGGCTCGTGCCCGACATGGACACCCGAAAGATCGTGAAGCTCGTCAAAGCCTTCGTGAAAGAGAAAAACCCCGACGTGAAAGTCGAAGCGGAGCACGGGCTCCCTGCGTATCAGGGCCACACGGCGGGCCCGCATCCGGACGCCATCCGTGCGGCCATGAAGTTCGCGTTCGACAAAGAGCCCGTATTCGTCCGTGAAGGTGGCTCGATTGGAGCTGTCGTGTCGATGGAGAAAGTGCTCAAAGCGCCGGTCTTGTTTCTCGGGCTATCGCTTCCGGAGCACGGCTACCATGCGCCGAACGAGAACTACGACTGGCAACAGGCCGAAGGCGGGATGATTGCTTTCGCGGACTACTTTCGCCGCGTGGCCGCGATGGAGCCCGCGACCTGAACCCATCCGTTTCCCGAGCGCGGATGTCGCAGTATCAACCCAAAGCCTCATAACAAGATCCGAGGATGCGCGCGGTGACATCCCCACCAAATCAAGTACCTTTTCCTGAGGTCCCCCCCTTCTTGAGGTTCCCCCCCTTCTTGAGGTTCCAACTGAGGTTCCCCCCCTTCTTGAGGTTCCAACTGAGGTTCCCCCCCTTCTTGAGGTTCCAACCGTTTGTTTCACTCCCCGAGCACGTTCCGAGACGACAACCCTCTTCAGGCTGAATCTTGGTCGTTCAGGGAGGGATCCTCCTCCCAATTTCGTCTAGCTCATCTCCGTCGGCAGCTCATCTCGCCGGACGATGAGCTTTCTGTTCGGCGAGGGAGGTTTCACGAAGCGTTCTCGTCTATACCGGGTATGTCTCGGCAACTTCGTATGCTCGATGACCCGAGTGGGCTCGTCGAGATCACATCTCGGACACAGCATGTGTTGTTTATCACTTTAATCCGTAATCCACCGCGATGAAATATCAAGAACGGTCACCACTCCATGAGGGTACGGGAGTGCTCGACGGCGTCAAGGGTTCGCTCGCTACGCGAGCCGCTACGCGCCCTTGACCCCGTCTGCGCCTCCCGTCTTCTGCTCGTACGTGGTTGCCGGTCGAGGTGAATCACGAATGAGAAATCTTCGCGATTCAATATAAAAAACAACACCCGGTGTCTCCACCGCAGCCGCACTCTACCGCGGCGAAACAACGATGCAGGGCACTTGGTACGACCGCACCGCTCAGTATCGGGCCCAGTTGCGCGGCGAACACAAGCTCTTCCCTTCTACCGAGACCGTGTATTTGACCCCGCTTCCGTTCCTCAAAGAGCGAAGCGTCGACGAACAACTCGCGTTCTACGTCGAAAAGGTCCGCGAGATCGAGCTCAAAACCGAGCAAATGCACCAAGAAAACGGCACGACTCCGATAGGGGCTCGAGCCATTCGACGCCAGAAACCTCACGACAAACCGAAGGCGTTCAAAGCCTCCCCCCGCGCCGATTTTCCACGCCGCGAACCGGGAGGATTTTTGGGCGATGTACAACGCGCGCAAAGCCAAAGTTGCCGGCTATCGCGACGCTGCCAAACGTTTGAAGAGAGGTGAGACGGACGTGTGCTTTCCCGTAGGGTGTTTTCCTCCGCGACTCCCCTTCGTGGAAAGCCGGGCGCCTCCCTGAAGCGCGACTCTCGCTCCGCCTCTCGTCGTTCTTCCCTCCCAACGCATCACCCCCGGTCTGCCCGCAATTCGATCTTTAGACCAAAAAAATAACGATCCGGGATCGCCAAGGCTCTTTCGGCGCTGCTGAGCGCCTAGACACCTTTTCTACTTGAGCGCGATCGCGCCCAATTGCGATCTGGTGCGCGATTGTGCGCGATTCACGTACAAAAGCATGGCACCTCTTCCTTGGGCACCTCTTCCGGCACGCTCCTCGGCTTCGCCGAGTAGGCGCACCGGAGGCTCGCTCTCCGAGGCGCGCGTCAGACGGAGGTCCCCTTCGATGCTGTCGAGATCTTCGCCGCCCACCGGTAGCAAATGCTCCAGGGAAACCGCGTTGTAAATATCGACGAGTGGAAGGATCGGGCGGATGGGCTCCCTCTTGAGCGTTCGACGCACTAGGTTCTCGATCGAGGACGGATATTTTTTTAGCTTCGCGCCAAAGCTTCGATAGGCCTCGCGCCAACATCGGATGCGAGGGTGATCTATGACGTTCGTGCCCGCGAGCGCCGTCCGCACCGTCTCTTGGGCCGTCACGAGCACGTCGATCAGATCGACGCGGACGCCAGACAGGGTTGTTATCCCGCGTGCTACGACAACGCCGATACGCACATCCGGAAAGGTCTCGAAGATGTCGTCGGTGACGACGAATCTCATGACGGTGGAAAGACGGTTCCGAGCACGTTGTAGCCGCCGTCCACGTATATCACTTCTCCCGTGATGCCACGAGAGAGATCCGAGGCCAGAAACGCCGCGGTATCGCCGACTTCTGCTTGGTCGGTGTTGCGCCTCAGGGGCGCGTGAGTCCGATGGAACGCGAGCATCTTCGAGATCCCGTGCACTCCCGATGACGCCAAGGTTTTGATCGGGCCGGCAGAGATTGCATTGACGCGAATCCCTTTCGGCCCGAGGTCGACCGCTAGATAGCGCACGGACATCTCGAGCGCCGCCTTCGCAACACCCATGACGTTGTAGTTCGGGACGACGCGCTCCCCGCCCAAATAACTCAGCGTGATGATGCTGCCGCTCTCTCCCATCAGCGGCACCGCGCGTTTGGCCAGGGCAGTCAAAGAGAAAGCAGAGATATCGTGCGCGATGCGGAAACCTTCGCGAGACGTATCGACGAACTCACCATCGAGCTCCTCCCGGAGCGCGAAGGCAACGGCGTGAACCATGAAGTCGAGCCCGCCCATCTTCTCTTGAACGGTCTTGGCAGCCGTGTCCATCTCGTCATCGTTGGTTACGTCGAGCGGCAAGATCACTGGATCGATGAGCTCCTCCGCGAGCGTGCGCACACGCGACTCGAGACGCTCTCCCTGATAGGTGACCGCGAGACGCGCCCCTTCACGCGCGACCGACTGCGCAATACCCCAGGCGATCGAGCGCTTGTTAGCGATGCCTACGATGAGACCACGCTTTCCTTCCAGTAACATCCAAACCTCCGACGGCGGACTATATCACTGGCGCGCGACGCGACCAGTCTTGACTCTGTTCGTACGCGCGCGCGAGCTCGAGAAGTCGTATCTCATCGTTCGGCGCTGCTGCAAGCTGAAGACCGATCGGGCGGCCATCCTCCGTGAAGCCACATGGCAGCGAAACCGCGGGAAAGCCCGTTGTGTTGAAGGGGCTCGCGAGACGAAGCAGACCGCTGCGTAGCTCTTCGCCGTTATCGAGCGTGGTGTCGCCGATGCGGGGTGCTGCCGCGACGGTGGCGGGGGTCACGAGCATATCGATCTTCTGAAATGCCTTCCGGAAAGCGCGCACGATAAGGCGCCGCGCTCGCGTCGCGGCGAGGTAGTCCGACGCCGGGATCAGAAGGCCGAGCCGCAAGAGCTCGAGAGTATCCGCGCCAAAATCCTCCGGACGCGCGCGAACGTTGTCTTCGTGGAAGGACGACGCCTCGCAGAAAGTGATCGCGTTCCGGCACGTCGTCTGGAGCTCGATCTCCGGTATGTCCACTTCGACGAGCTTCATCCCGAGTCGCTCGAGCTCCTCGATGGCAGCGCGCACAGAGGCTTCGACGTCCGGGGCCAGGTTATCGAAGAAGTAGCGCTCGTGGATCCCGAGCTCGAGCGGCTCTGGCGCGTCCGAGCTCGTAGCGGTGCCCGTGAGTGCTTCGTAGAGTAGGGCCACGTCGTCGACGGTGCGCGCCATCGGCCCGACGTGGTCGAGGCTCCACGAAAGCGGGGTTACCCCTGCGCGGTTCACTTTCCCGTAGGTGGGCTTGAGTCCGACCGTGCCGCAAAGCGACGACGGAATACGGATCGAACCTCCGGTATCGGTGCCTATCGAGCCGAATCCGACGCCCGCTGCCAGAGACACCGCCGAGCCACCGCTCGAGCCACCGCTTACCCGCTCGGTGTCCCACGGGTTCCGCGCCGCTCCGTAGTGGGGGTTCACGCTCGTGACCCCATAGGCGAGCTCGTGCAAGTTGGTCTTCCCGAGCAACACGGCGCCGGCGTCGAGAAGCGACGCGAGACAGGGTGCGTCCACGTCCGGAACGAGATCGGCGAAGATTTTCGAGCCCGACGTGGTCCGGACGCCTCTCGAATGGACCAAATCCTTTACCGTGATCGGGACGCCGTGAAGAGGCCCGCGAAGCTCACCGCGGGCCCGCTCCTCGTCCGACCGGCGGGCTGCCTCGATCGCGCGTTCGGGGACGAGCGTGATGAACGCGTTCAGCGCATCGAGCTTTTCCGCCCGATCGATTTGGGCGCGAACAAGCTCTTCGGAGCCCAACTTTCCATGCTCGAGCCGGCTACGAACGGAGAGGAGGGTCTCGGCTCCGCTCACGGTTCGTCCTCTAAAGCGAACAGCGGCTCTTCGCCCTCAGCGGCTTTTTTTAGGTCGGAAACGCCGCTTTGAAAAACTTCAAAGCGGCCTATAAGCTTTTTCTTATCAATTGGATCCAAGTCCTCTAGCTCAATATTTCGTCTGTTCGCCATGTCGAAATTTATATAGGCAACATCTGCTGTTGGAAACCGCGCTGGAACTCTGATATAGTTCACCCTAGCCACGGTAGGCACCCCGAAGCATTTCGCTCCCAAAGAGGCTCGCTGAGTCCAGAAGCAGGAATGCGCGGGGCCCAGCTTTGCGGGAGCCACACCGTACGACAAACAGCGCCCGTGGGTCGAGCTTAATTTTGGGCCTAGAATCCAGAGTTGAGTGGGGGCGGATAACAGGAGGTGCTAATGGCGGTAATTTCCACCAATCTCGAACTCCTCAAGGACGAGGCTACCCGCACAGGGTTCAAATACTATACACGAAAGGACATCGACGACATCCGGGAGCTTCAGACTCTTTCCGAAGAGCAGCGTCTGGACATGAAGGCGGTTTCCGCCGTGCTCCCATTCCGAGTGAACAATTACGTCATCCAGGATCTCATCGACTGGAACAACATCCCGGATGACCCGATTTACCAGCTCACGTTCCCCCAGCCCGGTATGTTGAAGGACAAGGATTTCGCGCACATGCGCGACCTCGTCCAGCAAAACACGACCTCGGAAGACATCAAGAGCGCGGCTCGAACGATTCAGGACACGCTGAACCCGCATCCGGGCGGACAAATGGAGCTGAACGTCCCCAAAATGGACGAAGAACGGCTCGACGGCATGCAGCACAAGTACCGAGAGACGGTGCTCTTTTTCCCCGCGGCCGGCCAAACGTGCCACGCCTATTGCACCTATTGCTTCCGCTGGGCCCAGTTCGTCGGCATCAACGAGCTCAAATTCGCCGCGCAGCAGGCCGACATGCTCGTCGAATACGTGCGCCAGCACAAAGAAATACGAAGCATCCTCTTCACCGGCGGCGACCCGATGGTGATGAAGTCGAAGGTGCTCCGTCGCTACATCGAGCCGCTACTCGACCCCTCGCTCGAGCACCTGGAGAGCATCCGCATCGGCAGCAAGGCCCTCGCCTATTGGCCCTACAAGTTCGTCACCGATGACGACGCTGACGATGTGCTGCGCCTGTTCGAAGAAGTCGGCGAAGCGGGCAAGAACCTTGCGTTCATGGCTCATTGCTCGCATCCCCGGGAGCTCGAGCCCTACGTCGCGCAGGAGGCGATCCGCCGCGTGCGCTCGACGGGGGCGGTCATCCGCTGCCAAGCGCCCATCATCTCCCACGTCAATGACGACGCCGATGTGTGGGCGCGAATGTGGACCGAACAAGTCAAGCTCGGCGCCGTTCCGTATTACATGTTCGTGGAGCGGGACACAGGCGCGAAGCACTACTTCGCCCTCCCACTTGCGAAGGCCCTTCGCATCTTCGACGAGGCCTACCGGAAAGTTTCCGGACTCGCGCGAACAGTCCGAGGACCTTCGATGTCGGCGTCACCCGGCAAAGTCCTTGTCGACGGCGTGACGGAGATCGGAGGCGAAAAGATATTCGTCCTCAAGCTGCTTCAAGGCCGGAACCCCGATTGGGTGGGACGACCGTTCTTCGCTAAGTACGACCCTGAGGCAAGTTGGCTCGACCATCTGGAGCCCGCCTTTGGCGAGAAAGAGTTCTTCTTCGAATCAGGGTTTCGCAGGCTTCGGGAGGAGCGAGCGGCACAAAGCATTTAGAATCAATCGATTGCAAAATGGGACGGCGTGGTCCGTCCCATTTTTTTGCGCTTTCGAACCCCATGTGTCGACCTACTAGTAGGGTTTTTCGTACAAGAAATTCATCGACGAGCGCCCGTACCGCGACCGTGTCGCGTTTGATCTCCTGGATCGCGACGACGTCGAATCGTCGGAGAACTTCTGCGATCGAGGCCAGCGCTCTCAGGTTTCTTTTCGGACTATCGTCGTTTTCAGTGAACTCTGGATGAAAGCGTCCGAGAGCTCGGATGTTCCAGGAACCGATGACGAGATTTTCATCGCTTCGCTTGGCAGGAATGCCCGATGCTGAGATACGACGCCTGAGCCTCACGATGTCCTCGACGACTTGGCATGCTTGTTGAGGTTCGTAAGCCGGTTATCGATGTCATTCGCTAAGAGCTAGGATGGCCACTGTCTACTTTGAAAGTCTTGAAGACTGCGATCTCGTAGAAGTCGAATTCGTCAATTCATACGGTGGCCAATCGGCGGTGCGTCTGTTTGTAGACTCAGGTTTCACCGGCGCGAGTAGCTTTGTACTGTCCGACGACTTGCGCGAACTTGCCTTGGCAAATCTTTCTTCCGCCCATGCGGGAGCCCTCACCGGACGGCAACAGCGAGTGCTTGTCCGATGCAGCAATTCTGCGATCTCGTTTGTACGCAATCTGTCGGCGATCCTTGCGATGTTCGATCGCTATCACTGCCTTCTGTTGTCCAGGGGATGTCGGTTTGACTTTTCTTCGTCAATTCAGAAGCTGGGAAGCCGAACGCGTTGGACAGAAAACCTGGCAGTTCTTTCTTGCCAGCGACGACAACGAATGATGGACGATTTGCGAGACAGATAGTCATTTGCCGGCGGAGCCGCGTTGCTGCGCCAGCCTCCCTGAGCTTGTCCATCGAGCGTCCCTGATATACTCCCCGCCTTCGAAAACGTTGTAGGTCTCGAAGACGCATTTTGACGTAAGAGGACGGCGAGTGAACGAAAAGGCAGAAACGGAGGCCTATCGCACCCTTCTCGATCTGGCGTACAAGAAGACGGGTGCCATCCCTCCGGAGTTATTGGCCCGGCACGTTCTCGCAATCTACGACGGCTCGGACTGGCCGGTGCGAAGGGCGGCCATGGAGGCGGCGCTCCGCCGGTCCGAGTTCGCGCGGAAGGACGGACTTCGAGTTGCGACGCGGCCGGCCGGAAGACAGCTTTCTTGAGCAGTCTCGCAAGCCCCAAGCTCATCGAGCTCCGCGAGATTCTCGCCCGCATCGTACTCGAACAAGAACGAAAGGTCGTGGTCTTCAGTCAATGGCGGCGCATGTTGCAGCTGGCCCACTGGGCTTCGCGAAGCCTGCTCGCCGACCATGGAGTGAACGCCGTATTCTTCACCGGAAAAGAGAGCCAGAGACAGCGGACCCGCAACCTGGTGGACTTCCACGACGAACCGCAGACCAGGGTGCTATTTGCGTCCGACGCCGGCGGGGTGGGACTGAATTTGCGGAGAGCCGCCTCTTGCTGTATCAACATCGAAGTGCCCTGGAACCCCGCCGTGCTCGAGCAGCGCGTCGGCCGCATCCATCGGTTGGGACAGAGTCAAGCGATCGACGTCTACAACCTGGTGGCCCAAGACTGCATCGAGTCCCGGATCGCGAAGCTCGTTGCCAACAAGCGCGCTCTTTTCGAGGGACTGTTCGACGGCACGAGCGACGAGGTCCGATTCGAGCACTCAGGCTCATTTATCTCGAACGTTGCCCGCATCGCGGCGCCGGTCAAAGCACCCCCTGACGAGCCGGAGGGCGCCGGTGACGACGACCGCGCGATGGAGCACGAGCTTGAGCATATCCTGGATGCCGCCGACGAGTCCGGTGACGAGGCGAAAGAGGCCGCCGCCGTCCCGCTGGCATCCTCGCCCGAGCAAATTCGCCAACTCTTCTCACAGCTCAAAGTTACGTCGACGCCGGAGGGCGGCATGCGCATCGAAGCTCCTCCTGCGGCCGCCCAGAGCCTTGCTTCTCTTTTCGAGGGCCTCGCCAACCTTCTCAAAGGGTGAAGGATGATGTCTTGGCTAGGTGAGACTTTTCTGTTGGTGGGGGCTGTACGGCATTTCTTTGTTATTGACACAATGGATCCTTTGTGGCACGCTTTGGTTGGAGGCGACAGATGACGCGCGTTACAGTTTCTCAGGGTAAACGACCGCGCATCAGCGTTGACGTCTCACCGGAAGTACGCCGACGTCTCCGACTGGCGGCAGCCAGTCGGGATGTGACGATCCGCCAATATGTTTTGGAGGCCATCGAGGAGCGGCTCCAAGTTGATCTAGGCTATGAAGGCGAGGAGATCTTCGCCCTGACAGCGAAGACAGACCCGGTACTCGCAGAACTTTGGGCTAACCCAAAGGACTCGAAGTATGACGACCTTTAAGCGGGGCGATGTTGTGTTGGTCGGATTTACGTTTTCGGACGAGTCCGGCAAGAAGCTCCGTCCGACTGTTGTCGTCAGCACCTCTGCCTACCATCGGGCCAGGCAAGAAGTCGTCGTCTCGGCCATCACTAGCAATGTTGCACGACGTCTCTTTGGCGACCACCTGCTTGCTGACTGGGAGGCTGCTGGGTTGCTTTTCCCTTCTCTGGTGACCGGGATCCTTCGAACTATCAAGCACTCGATGATCGAACGGAAACTTGGATCGCTACGGAGGTCCGACCGCGACGGCCTCGACAGAGAGCTTCGACGAATACTTGCTCTGTGACTCTACACGGACGCAACCGTCGCCGTCGACGATTTGGTCGGCGCGTTCGTTGAGCTCGATGGCCAGATGCTACCCCCTTGGCAACTCGTGAGCAATGCGCGACGAAGGCGATGCGATGCTCGGAGAGCCTCATGGCCCGAGACCGGCGCCTTTCATCGATCTTTCGCTGGATGAAATCCGGCCCGTAGACACGCTCCGCCTCCAAAAGGTTGTGTGCCGGGCATAACGGGCAGAGGATTCTCAATATGGCAAACGGGTCCGCATGGTCGAGGTGGAGCCCCACCTGCGCCGTACATCTCCTCCCGTCTGGTCCTTTATATACACACTGATAGCCGCCACGTTCGTGGACGCGCTCTGAAACTTCGGAGGCAACGTAGCGAGATTTGGCCGGTTCGTCTTTCTTGCTCATCTCGTTTGAACGAGATGGCGCCGTGGCGTCGCGCTGCCTCTTTCTCCGCCGCTCGAGCTTCTTCTTCGGGTCTTTCTTCTTGAGCGCGATGTCGAGCGCCTTCTCCAAAATCTCGGCCATGTGCTTCTGAGCGTTCTCGATGCCTACGACTTCGGCAAGACGCTCGAACTTGTTCTTGGAAATCTCGGCTGGCGGAAAATCTGAAATCGTAGACCGCCGGACGTGCGGGCTGCAGAATAGTTGGGGAGGCCTTCGGCGTCTCGACGGGCGGAGGCGACGGTGATGTCGATGTTGGCGGCGGCTCCAACTGCGCCGGGGGCGCAGCGCGCTTGCGGATCGACGGCTCGAAGACGGGCTTCGGCCTGAATGCCACCACGTACTCCTCAGTCTCCCTGCGCTTCATCCCTGCGCAATCGGAGAGGAGCTTCTCGACATTCTCCTCAATAAGGTGAGGCGCCAGAAGGGCTGCGACCGTGAGGCTGATGCGACTTTCGGCTAGTGCTGCGAGAAGCTGAGGGAAGCGCCGCGAAACATTCGCCACGTGAATGCGTGCCGGCACCGCGCCCTCGCTCAAGTTGAGGCCGGTGATGCAGTACTCGTAGAGGCTCTTGTAGCCGAGCTCGAGCGCGGTCGTTCGAGCCGACATCTCGGCGAGGTGCGTAATGAGCTTGGCGATGTTTGTTTTCTCCGCGAGAACCAGCTTCTTGGCGGACGTGACGAGCTCGTCACGAGAAAGTCCTTCGAGCTTTTTGAAGTAGCTCGTGAATTTGTCGATCATCATCTTCACCTCGGTAATGAAGTATACCCCCTGGTTTTTATGCGCCCTGAGAGAGCAGGAGACCATCGGAAACGGATTGCGTCGACACGAAAGTCAAAATGTCCGATCCGAGTGCCGCCATGACCGATGCTGCGTTCGTGAGCGCTGTTTCAAGACACGACCGCAACGCGAGCCATTTCGTCGTGCGAAACCTGTCAAGTGTTTTTTTGACTCTTTTTGGGAGGAGCGATGTTGTCTAGTTCGTCGGAACAGCCGCTCCAGCTCTTCGAACCAGTTGAGGACGACGTGCAGTTGCCGCTCTCGCAGGACCGCTGCCTCGTCGTCGAACGCGGTCAACACAAAGCGCTCACCGTCCGGTGCGATATGAAACTCGTATCCGATTCCGGAGCCCGCAGGAAGTCGAAAGAGCGGTCTCGGCGTTCCCGGTGTGAATTCGGAAGTCGTATCCACGTTCACGCTCACGGCCCCGTCGTCGGTTTGCTAGAAGAGCTCGCGGCCGTCCGGTGACCAGATTGGCACCCGCGCCCCGTCGCTCGAGATCTGCCATTTTGCTCCTGGATTGGGAAAGGCCTGTACATAGACTTCCCGTCCCCCCAGGTAATCTAGTTGCACGTAGGCAAGCCACCGACCGTCAAGTGATAGATCGGGCGATACCGACGCCGCGTCTTCGCCGCCGGCGCCGGACAGCGAGATGCGGTGGGAGGCCGACATTCATGGAGATCTAGTTCGCACCACGCTTCGCCTTCGGTCGTTTCGCGATTAGCTCGAGGCCCGCATGCAAGAAAAGCCGGAGGTCGATTTCATCAACGCGACCGGGGCGGGGATCTTGAAGCGCGGGGTGACACTGAGGAGAAGACAACCATGCAACACTTCCTGGAATTGCACGCCGATCGTGTGAGCGGGTCTTGTCTGGATTTGACCGCGTTCTCTTCCGAGGTACAAATCGGACATTGAGCTACGTGGAGGGCATGGACATGTTTCTCTCCTGTCGCGGTGTGCTGTACGAGAACTTTAGTACTTTCGTCCAAAAGCTCTCGAACCGGATCAAGGACCATGCGGAAAATATGGCAAAACGGCTATGCCGGCCCTTCCACTACCTCGAGTCGACGTCGGTCTCGAAGCTGAGCTTGGCCCGCGAAATCATGGAACGGGATCGGATTGTTGAGGGTCTTATCTGCGTCCTATCTTGTGTCGAACCCTGCGGAACTTACGCTATCAAAAAGGACCGTCAGAAAAGACAAGAAAAAGAAGATGAGAGGAAACGCTTTTGTCGCGGAATTGTGGCTCTACCGTTGCGCTTTTCCCTAATATTGATCTTGCTCCACGGAACTTGATCCGCGATATGGTTTGCGGCTAGAGCCAGCGGCGAGCTTGCAACTTGTAGTTGAGATGGGTGTCGCCGAAGGCGCGCTCGAGATAGGCTTCTTCGCGCGCGATGACTTGGCGGGTCATTACGAATAGTAGCGGCACGAGCAGCAGAATCACCCACAAGCTGTTCGTCCAGAGGCCAATCCCGAGATACAACGTCGCCAGGGACAGATAGAGCGGGTTGCGCGTGAAGCGGTAGGGGCCGCTATTCACGATCGTGGAGCTCGGCTGATCGGGTCGGACGGTTGTCTCGTGGCGGCGCAGCTCTCGGAAGCCGGCGACCGCGACCGCGATCGCGACAACGATAAAGGCGATCCCGAAAACTGTCGCATAAAACGCCGGCACGACGGTGAGAGGCCGCACTCGCGAGAGTAACAATCCCGCGACGAGAAAGCTCAAATAAATGAACGGCGGCGGAAAGCGGACGCCTGCGTGATCTTCACTCATCCCTTACTGCGCAACGGGAGTCGCGGACGCAATCATGGACGGACGAGCGGTTCTGCCGATACACTCGTTCCACACTTCTGAGGGCCCTTAGGAACGGACGAATCGATGCGGGTCGCTATCTTCCATGGCTTCGAGCTCACCGGGTCGGGCAGCAACGAGTACACACGCTACCTGTCGCGGGCGCTGGCCCGGCAAGGCCACGACGTCCACGTCCTGTGCCGCGAGCCAGATCCTGCTTCTATCCCGCGCACGTGGCGCGCGCTTTTGCCTGGGACAGCTCGGGAAAGAACCGACGGCTCTTCTCGCGCTGACGCCGGAGAAGAAGGTGTAACGCTCCACCAGCTCGCGAACGGAGCGGTGCGGCCCGTCTACGTCACCGACAAACAACGCGCCGGAAACGTGAAAGCATTCGAGTCCCTGACGGCCTGGATGTCTTCGCGGATGCGCGCGATCAATGCAGCTGGGTCTCCCGTTGTTCGTGCGACGAGCGTCATTTGGCCGAGAGGGAATTGGCGCGACGGGACATAGAAAGCTGGCTCGTCCACGGTGTCCGGGCCCAGGAACTTGACGCTGCGCGCGATACCGACAATCTCGAATCGATTGGGAATGGACTCGCCCCAAAGGGCTCGCGGCGTGCTCGTGTAGAGCGCGTGGCCGAGCGCATCGTTGTCGGGGAAGTAGCGCCTCACGAAAGCTTCGTTCACGATGACCGCACCTGGATGGCCAGGATCGTCGGGAAGAAAGCTCCGCCCGAAGATGGGCTCGACGCCGAGCACGTCGAAATAGCTCGCGCTCACACGGGCGCCGAGCAGGAGCTCCGGCTCACCCTCGCCCGTCCACGTGAACCCAGCCGAGCCGAAAACGGCCATGTCCGTGAACACCGTGCTCTGCGCCTTCCAGTCGAAGTAATTCTGGAGGTGGCGCGCGATTTGTTCATGCGGCCCGCGTCGTCGGGCGCGTATTCCCACAGCGAGAGGAGCTGTTCCGGCTTCTCGAAATCAAGAGGTTTCAGCAAGACGCCGTGCACGATGCTGAAGATTGCCGTATTGGCACCAATGCCCAGAGCGAGCGTCAGCACGACGATGGCGGTGAAACCAGGCGTTTTGATGAGATTGCGAAAGCCGAAGCGCAGATCGCGAGCGAAGGACTGCATGCTGCTCCTGGCCTCGTTGGACGAGAAGAACAGGCGGAGAGTTTGCTCGAATTTTAGTTGGGCACGATCCCGAGAGGGTCTGGTGCGTCAGGGTCGGCGCCGAGCGTCTCCGCCATCTGCTGCGCGCTGCGGTCGATGAGGAACTCGGCCCAGAGAGAGAAGTGGTCCGAGACGCGGTGCGTCCTGGCGGTCGTTTACGAAACGTGTATGGGGTGCGCAAGCGACGGCGGGCTAGCGGCTATCAGCTATTATGGGGGAGCATGAAAATAGCAGTCTTGTTGTCCGGGGGTGTGGACAGCTCGGTGGCGCTGAGCCTTCTGAAAGAGGAGGGGCACACCCTCACCGCTTTTTACCTCAAAGTGTGGCTCGAAGACGAGCTCGCTTATCTCGGCGAGTGCCCTTGGGAGGAAGATCTCGAGCTCGCCCGCGCCGTCTGCGATCGTTTCGACGTGGCGCTAGAAGTGCGCTCGTTGCAAAGAGAGTATTGGGATCGCGTCGTGCAGTACACGATTGACGAGCTGCGCGCCGGCCGCACGCCGAGCCCCGATATCTTTTGCAACCAGCGGATAAAGTTCGGCGCGTTCTTCGACGAGATCGACAGGAGCTTCGAGCGCGTGGCGACGGGGCACTATGCCCGGCTCGAGCCGGCAAATGGTGACGTGCTTCTCAAGAAGGGCGTCGATCCGGTCAAGGACCAAACGTATTTCTTGTCGCACATGTATCAAGAACAGCTCCAGCGCGCATCGTTTCCGATTGGCGCGCTCCAAAAGTCCGAGGTGCGGCAGCGCGCCGTCGCGCTCGACCTACCGAACCAGGCGCGTAAAGACAGCCAAGGTATTTGTTTTCTAGGGAAGATCAAATATAGCGCGTTCGTGCGCCATCATCTCGGAGAGAGAGAAGGCGACATCGTCGAGCTCGCAAGCGGGAAGGTGCTCGGCACCCATCGAGGCTACTGGTTCCACACGATCGGCCAGCGGCAGGGGCTCGGACTATCGCATGGCCCGTGGTTCGTGCAGAAAAAAGACCTCGCGCGGAACATCGTCTATGTAGCGCACGCGGACACGTTGGAGCAATCGGCGAAGGACCGATACTGTGTGGAGAAGCTCCATTGGATCGCAGGCTCGCCAACGACGCGCGAGCTGCAAGTGCGAATCCGGCACGGACGCGCTCTGTTCGACGCAGACGTCGAGCTCACCGAGGACGGAGCGCGTGTGCATCTCGATCGAGGCGAGACCGGAATTGCTCCCGGGCAGTTCACGGTTTTTTACGACGGAGACGTCTGTTTGGGTGGCGCGATGATCGCGGGCTAGAGACTCATGGTAACCTAGGGCATGAGCTTCACGATTCAGCGAAAGGCCGCTCGGTACGAGGATGTCTTGTCGGCTCCCGACCATCTCGTTGCCGAGATCCTGGACGGAGAGCTCTTTACTAGCCCGCGACCTGCCTTCCGACATGCGCGCGCGGCCTCGATACTCGGCGCGGATATCGTGAGCCAATTCGATGGTCCTGGTGGTGGAGGTGAGAGCCCCGGAGGGTGGTGGTTTCTGTTCGAGCCCGAGCTTCACTTCGGCGAAGATGTGGTCGTGCCGGACATCGCGGGCTGGCGCCGTGAGCGTGTTGCCAAGCTTCCCGACGTGCCGTGGTTCGATGTCGCGCCGGACTGGCTTTGCGAAGTGATCTCGCCAAGCACCGAGTCCGTCGATCGGGGACGCAAACTCCGCATCTACGCCCGGGAAGGCGTTTCGCACGTGTGGCTGCTGAATCCTGTAGCCAAGCTACTCGAGGTCTATCGCTTGACGGAAGGAAACTGGGTCCTGGTGAAGACTATTGTCGGAGACGATACTGTGTGCGCCGAGCCGTTCGAGGCCTTGGAGATGGAAATGGCCCGTTGGTGGCTTCCCGAAGCCAGGTAGTGCAAGCCTAGCGCGGGTCGACCCCGTGATCGAAGTGGTACCGGATCACGCGCGAATAGGTCACGATGAGCGGGCCCATGACAGCCAACCAAAAGGCCACGATCGGAAAAAGCCACAAGAAGGATAGCTTCAGAAAAACCGCGACCAACACCGTCGGGATGGCGACGGCGACACCGATACCGTAGCTGACGTAGAACGATCCCAGAAAGTAGCCTGGCTCTCTTTCGAAAACCAGACCACATTGGGATCAAGATTTCGAAGGCTCGAAAATGCGTTCATAGACGGCGCCCTCGAGGCAGCGGGGGCAGCGGCGCGCGCGGATGGCGTTCCATCGCGATCTTGGATGTGCCCTGCGGCTACGCTCAGTCATCGGTGGATCAGAACGCGGCGCGAAGCTCTTGCTCGGCCTGAAGCCAGTCCGCATCCGGATTGCTCGCGTTGCAGCCCCTCGTGTAGATCTCGAAAGCACGGAGCCGGATGGCGTCTTCCGCAATCTCTGGCGTTCTTGCCTCTGTCACGGTAACTTCGGTTTTCTTCGTCACTTTCTTGGCCATTTTGGTCTTGTTGCTCCTTTGCTGCGAACGCACGGAAAGCTGCAAAGTCTGCAGGATCCGGTTCGGTTATCTTTTGGTGGGAAACTTCCCAAAAGATTAGCAATAACCCGTCAGAGTGGCAAGAAATTAGTCCCGTCGCCACACTTTTTCTAGCCATCGGCTCGCTTCGCGTAGATATTCAGTGAATCCCTGGACGTTGTAATGGGTCACCCCGTCGACGATGGTGAGCTCGACATCCGCCGCGTTCCAGTTGCGCAGCTGCTCGATCGCCGTCTCAGTGGGCTCGAGGGGCACGACGCTATCGATTCGCGAATGGATGGCGTAGAGCGGCAGCTTCGTGAAAACGCGCAGCTCGTCTTCCGGGAGGTTTCGCGGCGCTCCTGCCATCGGCACGACCGCGGTGAAGCGGTCGGGATGTCGACTCGCGATCGTCCACGTACCCATGCCGCCCATGCTGTAACCCGTGAGGACGATTCGTTCCGGGTCGATGCGGTAGCTTTCCGTGAGGAAGTCGAGAAGGTCGAGAACGGCCCTTTCGCTGTCCGGGCTCGTCCACCCCCGGCCGGGACTGTCCGGCGCGGCAATGATGGCGCCGAGCTCGCGCAAGCCCGGCTCTACGAGACTCGTCAGAATCCCGCGGCCGAAATGCGCGCGGTTCTTGCCGGCGAAGTGGAGCGCTATGACGAGCGGACGAGGCTCATCCGGGTCGAAGCCCTCGGGAATGGAGAGGGAGTAGAGGATCGGCGCGCCTTTTTCGCGCTCCAGCGTGAGGTCGTAGATCCCGGGAGTCGTGGCGAGCTGAAAGGCCATCAAGAGCCACATTACTGCAAGCCGCCGCGAACCGACGTGATCCGGTTCGTGTTGAACCCGAGCCAGTGCATCCGGCCCACATAGCGCGCGTGCTCGACCTTGATACAGCGGTCCATGATCACCGAAACCCCGCCGTCCTCGGCGATGCGCCCGCCTTCCTCGTTGATCACGGTGAACTGGCACCAGAGAGTCTTCGCTTTCGCGGCCACGGCTTCCTCCGCGATAGCGGGAAGAGCCGCCGGAGCGCGGAAGACGTTGACGATATCGATCGGGACGGGCACGTCCTTCAGGCTCGGATAGCTCGTCTCGCCGAGGATCAGAGGCTCCCGCGGATTCACCGGGATGACTGTGTAACCGTGGCGCTTGAGATAGAAGCCGACAAAGAAGCTTGCGCGCAGAATATTGGCCGAGAGCCCGACGACGGCCACCGTCTTCGAATTGTGAATAACGTTCTGGATCGTTTCGGTGTTCTGGTAGCGTGTGATGTCGAAACCGCTCATGCGCCGACAACCTCCTTCGCTGTGGCTTTCTTAGCCGCTTCGAAGCCTTGGTCGAGGTCCCAGAGCAAGTCGTCGATACTCTCAGTGCCCACCGAGAGCCTTACCGTTCCAGCGCGCACGCCCGCAGCCTCGAGCTCTTCGTCGCTGAGCTGACGGTGGGTCGTGCTCCCAGGGTGGATGATCAAGCTCTTGGAATCCCCGACATTGGCGAGGTGCGACCAGAGGGTGACGCCGCGGATGAACCCCTGGCCTTCGACGCGTCCGCCTTTCAAATCGAACGAGAAGACCGCGCCCGCGCCCTTCGGGAGATATTTGTCGACGAGCGGCTTGTAGCGGCTTCCCTCGAGCCCAGGAAAGGTGACGCGCTCGACCATCGGGTGAGCCTCCAAATATTTTGCGACCGCGAGCGCGTTCTCGACGTGCCGCTCCATCCGAAGGGACAAGGTCTCGAGACCTTGCAGAAACAAAAAGGCGTTGAAGGGGCTCATCGCCGCGCCGAGATCGCGCAGTGTTTCGGCACGGAGCTTCATGCAGTAGCCGTAGGTGCCGAAGGTCTCGTGAAAGGCGAGCCCGTGATAGGCGGGCGAAGGATCGGCGACGACGGGGTAGCGGCCGTTCGACCAGTTGAACTCGCCGGAATCCACGACCACGCCGCCGATGCTCGTACCGTGGCCGCCGATGAACTTCGTTGCCGAGTGGACGACGATGTCGGCGCCCCATTCGATCGGGCAGCACAAATAAGGGGTCGCGAAGGTACTGTCCACCATGAGCGGCATGTCGTGCTCGTGAGCGATGCCCGCGATGGCTTCGATGTCGAGTATATTCCCGCCCGGGTTGCCGATTGTCTCGCCGTAGAGAAGTTTCGTGTTGTCCTTGACGGCGCCTTTCCACGCGTCGAGATCGTCGGGGTCGACCCAGCTGAGCTCGACGGACATCTTGCGGAAATAGTGCTTGAGCTGATTGACGCTGCCGCCGTAGAGCGCGGACGAGGCGACGACGTGGTCGCCTGGCTCGAGCATCGTGAACAGCGCGGCCGCTTGAGCCGCGATGCCGCTAGCGAAGGCGACGGCGCCGCAGCCGCCTTCGAGATTGGCGACGCGCTCTTCGAGTGCCGCGACCGTCGGGTTCATGATGCGGGAATAGGTATTCCCGTATTCCTTGAGATTGAAATAAGCGGCCGCGGATTCCGGATCTTCGAAGACGTAGCTCGTTGTCTGAAAGATCGGGACGGCGCGGGCGCCGGTATTGGGGTCCGGCCTTTGACCCGCATGGACTTGCCGGGTCTCGAAGCCGAAAGCGCGGGGTTCTTCCATGTTGATACGCCTCCTATTGGCGAGCGAGAAAATCTCGGATCATGGGCGTCTGCCGCGCTTCTTCGAGCAGGAAGCAGTCGTGCCCATACGGCGCGTCGATGACGTGCAGCTCGACGTCTTTGTCGTTTGCCGTCAGAGCGGCGGCGAGCGCCTCCGAGTACTCGGGCGGGTAGAGCCAATCCGAGCTGAAACAAATGAGAAGTGTCTTGGCCTGAACCCCGGCGACCGCACGTTCGAGGCTGCCTTCGCCGTATTGTCGTGCGAGATCGAAATAGGTAAGGGCGCGAGACGTGTAGATGTAGGTATTCGCGTCGAACCGCTTGACGAACTTGTCGGCTTGGTGACGAAGATAGCTCTCTACCTCGAAATCGGGAGACGTCAAGCTATAGGAAACGTCGCCTTTGTCCTGGAGGCGTCGCCCGAACTTCTCCTTCATGGAGGCCGCGGAGAGATAAGTGATGTGGCCCACCATTCGCGCCACAGCCATACCCGTTCGGGGCTCGCGGCCGGTCCTATAATAATGACCGTCTTGCCAATCGGGGTCCGTGATGATGGCGTTGCGGGCGATGGCGTTCCAGGCGATACCCTGGGCGTTGAGCGCGTGGGTGCTCGCGATGGGGATGATGGCGGAGACGGCATCGGGATACAGAATGGCCCACTCGAGCGCCTGCATCCCGCCGAGCGAACCGCCCGAGATGGCGAAAAGCTCGTGGATATCGAGCTCTTGCAAAAAAGCCCGTTCTGCCCGGACCATATCGGCGACGGTGATGACGGGGAAGTCGGATCCGTAGGGCCGGCCGGTGGCGGGGTTCTCGGATGAAGGCCCCGTCGAGCCGCGGCAGCCGGCGATGAGATTGGTGCTCACGACGTAGTATTTTTCGGTATCGAACGATTTCCCGGGACCGATCATGCCGTCCCACCAGCCCAGTCCTGTTTTTTTCGACGCGTCTCGCTCGTCGGCGCGAAAGCCGTCGCGAGTGCTCTCGCCCGTCGGGTGCGCGGCATAGCCCGCTGCATGAGCGTCGCCGCTCAGGGCATGGCAGACGAGGATGACGTTGTTTTTGCTCGGCGAAAGGGTGCCGTAGGTTTCATAAGCGATCCGGACCGGGGAGAGCTCTTTCCCGCAATCCAGCGCGAGCGGTTCGGGGAGGTCGAGATACTGGGTCTCGACCATACCGACGTCCTCCGGCATCACCGAGGGTTTCGTCATGGGCTGCATGATACCTCTATCTGGCTCCGCCAGAGGCCTTGACGGATCTCTCCGAGATCGTTAGCGTTGGGGGCCTCATGCGTCTCGAAGGGGAAGTAGCGATCATCACCGGTGGAAACTCGGGCATCGGCCGGGCCACGGCGGAGGCTATGGCGCGCGAAGGCGCGGCGGTCGTCGTCGCGGCGCGGAACAAGAAGCTCGGTGAGGAAACGGTCGCGTCCATCCGCGCTTCCGGAGGCGAGGCGCTGTTCCTTGCGACGGACGTGACGCGCGAGCCGCAAGTGCGTCGCATGGTGACCAAGACGGTCCAAGCCTACGCCAAGCTCACCGTGCTCTTCAACAATGCCGGCATCTTTCTCAAGGGCACCGTCGTCGACATCCCGCTCGAGGATTGGGACCGCGTCATGAACGTCAACGTGCGGGGCACATTTCTTTGCTCGCGCCACGTGATTCCGAAGATGATCGAATCCGGCGGGGGGAGTATCATAAATTGCAGCTCGGTCTCCGCCGTCATCGGGAACGCGGGAGGCTCCGCATACAACGCTTCGAAGGGAGCCATCCAGAACCTCACCCGCAACATGGCGCTCGATTTCGTCGGGAACGGCATTCGTGTCAACAATATCTGCCCGGGCGTCATCGAGACGCCGATGCTCGTCGGGGACATCACCGATGAAAAAGAGCTGAGGAAAGCGCGGCGGCGCTCGGGAAAAAAGCAAGTGATGGGACGGTGGGGTAAGCCAGAAGAGATCGCGGAAGCTGCTGTCTTTCTCGCGTCGCCCGAGGCGTCTTATGTGAACGGGACGTTGCTTTTCGTCGACGGCGGGCTTTTGGCTCGGTGGGGCACGCGGTGAAAATGACGCGGTCGTGTGTGGGCGCGCTTGCGGTTCTCTCGTGGGCGTGCCTGACCTCGCAGACGACGCCACCACCGACGAACGACCTTCTCATCGTCGGCTACGACTGTGAGCCCGACACCTTGAACCGCTTTGCCACCCACATTCTCGAAGACACGATGATCTGTATCGTCGAAGGCCTCACCGTTTGGAACGAAAAAATGGAAGTCGTGCCCGTTCTCGCCGAAATCGTGCCGAGCTACGACAACGGTGGCGTGCAAGTGAACCCCGACGGCACCATGGACGTGACGTGGAAGCTCCGTGAGGGTATTCTGTGGCACGACGGCGCGCCGCACACTTCCGCCGCCGTCGCCTTCACCGTCAAAGCCATCAACGATCCGAGCTACAACCCGGAATCGACCGAAGGCTTCGATCTCATCGAATCCGTCGCCACGCCGGACGCGCACACCGCCGTCGTCAAGTATCGCGAGATCTATGCCGCCTATCAGGACCAGTTCTGGCGCGGGACGCTTCCGAAGCACGTTCTCGACGGGAAGGACTTGAACGCGTTTCCCGAATATGACCGCAACCCGCTCGGAACGGGGCCGTATCGGGTCAAAGAGTGGAAGACGGGGGAATATCTTCTGCTCGAGCGTCACGAGGATTATTGGCGCGGGCCGGCCGCGATCAAAGAGATCTTGTTTCGGTTTCTTCCGAGCAGCAACACGCGCGTCAACCAGCTCCGCTCGGGCGAGGTGCACGTAGTCGACAACGTGCCGCTCGACAAGCTCGACGAGCTCGAATCCCTCGCCGGCGTGACGCTCTCGCGCACGATGGCCAACTCCTACGCCCACGTCGTGCTGAACATGAGGGAGGTCCCGGCGTTCCGCGATCTCCGCGTCCGCCAAGCGGTCGCGCACGCCATCGATCGGGCGTCGATCGCCAACGACGTGCTCGAAGGCGTCGTGAGCGTCATCGATTCCGTGATCCAGCCCATGTCGTGGGCGCATAACGACGCGGTGAAGTTCTACGCTTATGACCCCGAGCGTTCGCGTTCGCTCTTGCGTGAGGCGGGTTTCGAGGACACGGACGGAGACGGCATTGTCGAGAAGGACGGCGAGCCGCTTCTGTTCAAAGGCACGACCCGCTCGGGCCATGCCGAGTGGGAGATGGTGCTCCAAGTCGTGCAAGCTCAGCTCAAGGACGTGGGGATAGGGATGGAGATCCAGAACTATGAGCCCACCCTTCTCGGGGAGCTCTGGTTTTCCGGAAAGTTCCCTTTTTTCCTCTCCGCCTGGACGCTCCCGGCCGATCCGGAAATTACGCGCTTTTTCGCCTCGGACCGCACGCCGCCGCGCGGCCGCAACATCTTTTATTACGAGAACGAAGAGCTCACCGAGCTTCTCTACGCTTCGGACCAGGCCCTCGATCGCGACAAGCGCAAAGAGCTGTTATTTCGCGCCCAAGAGATTGTCGCCCGTGAAGTACCCGTCATCCCGCTCTATAACCGCACGATCGTGAGTGCCTATCCGGACGTGCTCCAGAGCGCCAAGCCCAACCCGACCAACGCGGGCCTGTTCTGGAACGTGCACGAATGGACGGTCGCCGATGGGCGCTTACATTCTAAGTAGGCTGCTGCGGGCCGTTCCGCTCTTTCTCGGGCTTTCGCTCATCGTCTTCGCGCTCATTCACGCGGCGCCTGGCGGCCCGCTCACGGTCTATCTGTCCAACCCGAACGTGACGCCCGAGGACATAGCGCGTCTCGAGCGCAATCTCGGACTCGACCGCCCGCTGCCGGTGCAATATGTCAGTTGGCTCACCGCCTTCATGAAAGGGGATTGGGGCTACAGCTATGTCGACGGGCGGCCGGTGCTCGAGCGCATTCTCGAAAGAGCACCCGCGACGCTCGAGCTCATGGCGAGCGCTTTCGTGCTCGCGCTCTTCGTAGCGCTTCTTCTCGGAAGCCTCGCCGCGCTGCGGCCAGGAAGCTTGGTCGATCGTCTGGTCTCGAGCGCGTCGATCGTGGGCATCTCGATACCGACTTTCTGGCTCGGGCTCATCCTTCAGCTCGTCTTTGCCGTCGAGCTCCGCTGGCTCCCGACCGCTGGGCGCATGGGACCTGTGGCCGGCGGCGATCGCATCGCCTACCTCGTCTTGCCGGTGCTGACACTCGGTCTCTTTTACGCGGCGTCTTGGATCCGCTACATCCGCGCGTCTTTGAGCGAGACACTCGGCAAGAACTTCGTGCGCGCGGGACGGGCGCGCGGCCTTCCAGAATCGGGTGTTTTGATTGGACACGCGCTTCCGAGCGCGCTCTTTCCGCTCATCACGGTTCTCGCGCTCGACTTCGCTTTACTGTTCAGCGGCGCTGTCGTGACCGAGACGGTTTTTGCGTGGCCCGGCATGGGGACGCTTCTAGTCGACTCCGTCTACCGGCGCGACTACTCGGTGCTGATGGGGATCTTGATGGCGGATCGGCGCTCATCGTCATCTCGAACCTTCTTGCCGACATCGCCTACGGCGCGGCCGACCCACGCGTGCGTTTGGTGGAGGGGCGGACCCGATAAAACGATGACGAAACGATTCGGCGCGCTTGCTTTCGCGCTCGTTGTGGCGCTCGCGATCGTCGTGCCGTGGCTGTCGCCCTATGATCACGACGCGATCGATCTCTCGTCGATCAAAGACCCTCCGCGCACGACGCATTGGATGGGAACCGACGAGCTCGGCCGCGACGTGGCGACGCGCGTTCTCACCGGAACACGTCTCTCTCTCGTGATCGGGCTTTTCGGCGCGCTCGTCGCCACGAGCATAGGGGCCGGGCTCGGGGCGCTCGCGGGCTATTACGGTGGTCTCGTCGACGCGATGTTGATGCGGGCCGTCGACCTTCAGCTTTCGGTGCCGCTCCTGCCAATCTTGATCGTGGCGTCCGCGCTCATGGGCCCGTCTGTAGCCCTCCTCGTCTTGATGGTGGCGGCCTTCGTGTGGATGGAGCCGGCGCGCATCACACGCGGCGAGCTCTTGCGACTCAAGGAGCAGGAATTCATCGAAGCCGCGCGCGCCATCGGTGCGTCCGATGCGCGCGTGATCATGAGATATCTGCTTCCCAACGCCCTCGGTCCTTTGAGCGTCGCCGCGACGATTCTCGTGGGCCGTGTGATCGTGATGGAGTCGGTGTTGAGCTTTCTCGGGCTCGGAGTGCAACCGCCCGAGCCGAGCCTTGGGAACTTGCTCTATGGTGCGCAAGCATCGCTGGCCACCGAGCCTTGGCTCGCGATCTTCCCGGGAATGTTCATTTTCTGGATCGTGCTCGCGGTGAACTTGCTCGGCGACGAGCTACGGCAGTGAGTCTTTCCTGGAGCGCTGTCCCTCGTCTGTAGAAAAGCTCGTCGCTCTTCGGGGACCAGCGCGGCCACAGTCCGCCATCCGTCGAAATCGGCACTTTGCCGCCTTCGCTCGATAGCCGTTGAACGTAGACTTCGTACCGACCCGTCTCGTCGGACAAGTCCAAGATCTTCGGCGTGCCGTCTGGCCCGATCTTGGATGTTTGCCGGTTCAAATACCACTATATTGCGTTGTCATATCAATAGGTTACGGCGAAAACTGTGCACTACTTGTGCACCTAATCGGAGGTAGGTTTTGAGCCTATGACCGAAATCTTGGCGGGCTTGTTCTGCGATTGGACGTGGCGCGCCATCGCTTCGGAGATCTGGATCATGTCGTCGTCCACAGTTATCGAGTAGCGGTCGAAAATGCTCCTTCTTCTCCTTCTTCTCCTTCTTCTCCTTCTCCTTCTCCTTCTCCTTCTCCTTCTCCTTCTTCTCCTTGGGCATCGGCTTTCGCGGCGATCTCGAGGACTTGGGAGTTGTGAAATCCCTCATATCGGATCAAGTTGACGATCTCGTGATCGACCGGCTCTTGCGTGCCAGCTAGCGAAGCCAGCGAAACGACTACGATCGATGTAGCGCAAGCGACACGGCATCTCATGGTGTTGCCTCCTCCCCGTAAAACGGACCAGAGATATAACACAGACCGCCAAAGGACGCTCGACTGGCCGCGTAGAATCGGCTATATTTCCCGGTCGCAGCCTTGGTATCGTGCGCGTCAAGATCGTCGACGAGGAGGGTTTCAAATGAAGCACGGTTTAGTCCTTTTGGCCGCCGTCGTTCTTCTCGCCGGTTGCCAGAACGCCAGCGAGGCTCCGCCGTCTGAGCCGGCGCCAGCACCGCCCACGGACGCCGAGTGGGTGACGCTCTTCGATGGCACGGATCTCAGCCACTTCAACATGCTCGGCGACGCGCAATGGAACATCATCGACGACTACGTCGAGGCGGACGGCTACGAGCGGAGCTATCTCGTCACGAAGGAGTCGTATAGCGATTTTCAACTGAAGTTGGAATTCTGGCCGAGCCCCGACGCGAATAGCGGCGTCTATATTCGCTGCCAGAATCCAGAGGAGGTGAAGGCCGAAAGTGGCTATGAGATCAATATTTACGATACGAACCAAAACCCCGACAATCGCACAGGATCGATCATCCACTTCGCCGCACCGTTAGCAATTATCGAGGCCGGCGGCCAATGGAATACATACGAGATCACGGCGGAGGGCTCTCACATCGTTGTCCATCTGAACGGCACGCTGGTAGCCGACCTCGAGGACGAGAGCTACGCGGAAGGACCCATTGCTCTACAGAATAACGGTGGCCTCATTCGATTCCGCGTCGTGCAAGTGAAGCCGCTTTGATGGAGGCAGTCATTCGCTAAGGGGCGTCGCTCGATTCTGAGAAGACACGGTTCATCAACGCGACGCTCCTCCAGTCCTTTCCAGAGGATCGAAAGAGCGTCCGACCACGAAGCTCTCCGTCCTCCTCGTAGAACGCCACGGCACTGAAACCCTTCCCGCCGAAAGCAGGCAGGACCGCCCTGACCGAGTCTAGGCGGTCCTCGCTGCAGCGCCACGTGCTCAGAATGCAATCGCGGATGATGATGCTTCCTTCCGCTTGAACGAGCTCGGTCCGTTCGGTCCAGCCTCCGAGCGTTACCGCTAGCGCCAGCGAGCCCATCCCAACGACACCCACGAGAAAGACGAATGCAGCAGTGAGCTCGATGAGTGTGTCGGTCATCGAACGGTCGGGATCTCGCAAGACCGCGACCGCCACGAACAAGGCACCGAAGATGCAGAAGACGGAGACCATCAGACCACCCGGAAGAACGACGTAACGAAGCAAGAAGTGGGGGCGTGTCTCGAGAATGACGCCAGAAGACTCGACTTGGATGGAAGCGGTGACATTCTCGAGCTCGATCGCCTGACGGCTGTTTCCCGAAGCCGAATCGAAGCTCATTTGAAACACCCAGCTCTCACCGCGCCGCGCGAGGTAGGTGTCCAGGCGAAGATGTTTCTCTGGATCGGGACACACGATGACGGTACCCGAGGTGCCTTCCTCCTGCCGATAGAGCAGATGCACGACGGGACAGGAGAGCTCGGCCGCCGCGACTCCTCTTTCGATCCGTAGCAGGTTTTCGAGGCACAGAAACGAACGAAGCTCCTTGCGATGGTGGGTACGCCCCAAGCTGGCGAGCCCGACGGCGATCAGGAACGCGAGCACGCAGAGAACTAGGGGGAGGTCATTTGTTTGGAAGCCGGACGGATCGCGGAGCCTCCGGCGCAGCCTCTTGGTCGCGTGGATGGCTGGTTCGAGCTCCACTAGAACAGCTCAGCGTGAGCGCGGCTCGAGCAGGATCTCTCCGAGGATGAGCGCTTCGGCATAGTTTTGACGTGTCCATCCCTTGGACCGCTTCTTCGGTGCAGCGGCGCGCTTCGTCCTCGGCTTTCGGGCGCTCTTCTGACTCAGCGATTCGTAGAGGCTTGCGTGGATCGTGACGAGGGCGTCGGGAGACTCGATGGCGGCGTCGATGGCGCCCGCGACGAGCGCTCGCGCGGAGCCCCGTGCGCGCTCACCGGCCGGAAGCGCCACCCTTGCGTCGCGCGCGTCTTGCGCCTGGGTGCTCCAATCGGAAAGTCCTGGAGCGTATTCGAGCCGCGTGCCTGAAAGTGAAGCGAGCGGCGCTTGGAACATTTGGTCGACGAGGCTCGCGACTGCCTCGAGAACGGGCGCGGCCGGGAGCCGCGACATGGAGCCCACGAAGCCGAGCATGGACGGTGCGCCGTGGCTCGCGTTCCACGCGTTGCGGACCTCCGCGGCTTCGGAGTCGTAGCCCATGTGCGCGAGCCATTGCGCCGTCACGTGGACGCGCACGTGCGGCGGAGGCTCGTCGTGGATGCTGCCATCCGTGTTGAGCTGGATGGAGGTCACGCTGGCCGGAGCGTTGGGGCGCGCGTAGAGTCGTGAGAGAGCACGGAGATAGGCAGGGCCGAAGAAAAGAGCGCCGACCGCGTCGGCGAGGATGCGATGGAGCCACGACGCGAAGAGAACTCGCGTGATCGCGGTGGCGTCGGCGCCGATGCGCGCTTCGTTGGATCCGAGTCCGAGCTCATCGTAGATATCCTGGTGCAGCTCGGGAGCGCTGCTTTCGATGTAGCGCGTGAGAGGGTCGGCGAAGAGCGACCAGTGAGAAGGATCGGCGATCGCTGAGCGCGGAACGAACAGCGTTAACGGGGCGAGCGGGGAGGTGCGCAGCCGATCGTCTCCGGCAACGTCCCAAACGATGGCGACCGGCGGTGGGAGACTTCCGTCCGCTTTCTCGGGCTTGTAGAACTCCGCGACGAGACGATCGGCGATGAGTCCCGGTCCTTGAATCTCGGGCCGGCCCCGGATTGTCGAATGCATCCGCCCTGCTTGTATTACGTTGCGATGGAACGCGATGGAAGCATTTGCTTCCCGCAAGGCGCCCGTCTGGCTCGCCGACCTCTCGACGACATTTGTGGCGAGCTCGCGCCGAAGCCCCGAGGCCTCGTTGCGAAAGCGCTCGTGGTGAAACGCGACTTGTGCCCGGACTTTCTCGTCGAGCTCGGGGAGGGTGGCCTCGCTCTCTTTTTCGAGCTGTCCGAGAGCTTCGATCGCACCCTCGGCGGGGTTTCCGGTCCGCACCGGGAGCGGGGGTGGGATCTCCGGGATGTCGGTGCGCTCGCGCTTGGTGGGTAGCGGCGGTGTCGGTTGCGATTTAGCCGTCGCTTTTTTCGCGGCCGCGAGCGCTTGCCAGACGAGCCACAGCACGAAGAGTACGACTTTGAAATAGTCTCCGGAATCCATCGGTAGCTATCTCTTCGACCCCGCGACGCGCGCCGACTTCCGCCCCTTCGGCGGAGCGAGCGCGATGGCAAGAACGAGCCGCTCGCGGAGCCGCTTCGGTTTTCGAAACAGCTCCGCGAGACGGATCTTCTTACGTTTCGTCGCCACCCGAGCCCTCGTCATCCGAATCAGTGGAGCGCGAGATAGAGTCGCGCATCTTGGTGTCGGAGACGACATTCTTCATGTTGTAGTAGTCCATGACCCCGAGATTGCCCTCGCGAAACGCTTGCGATATCGCCAGCGGCACTTCCGCCTCGGCCTCGACGACTTTGGCGCGCATCTCGTGGACCCGCGCTTTCATCTCCTGCTCTTGTGCTACGGCCATCGCGCGGCGGCCCTCGGCCTTGGCTTGCGCGATCTGTTTGTCGGCTTCGGCCTGCTCGGTTTGGAGCTTGGCGCCAATATTGGATCCGACGTCGACATCGGCGATGTCGATGGAAAGGATCTCGAACGCGGTTCCGGCGTCGAGACCCTTCGCCAACACGGTCTTCGAGATCGCGTCCGGGTTCTCGAGCACTTGTTTGTGGGAGTCCGACGAGCCGATGGTCGAAACGATGCCTTCGCCGACGCGCGCGATGATGGTCTCTTCGCCGGCGCCGCCGACGAGGCGATCGATGTCGGCGCGCACGGTGACGCGGCTCAAAGCGACGAGCTGGATGCCGTCTTTCGCGACCGCGGCGACTTTGGGCGTCGTAATGACTTTCGGATTGACGCTCATCTGAACGGCTTCGAGCACGTTACGTCCGGCGAGATCGATCGCGGTGGCTTGCGAGAACGTGAGCTTGATGTTGGCTTTGTCGGCGGAGATGAGGGCGTTCACGACGCGCTCGACGTTGCCACCCGCGAGGTAGTGCGCTTCGAGCTCATCCACGCTCAGTTCGAGACCGGCTTTGACGGCGCTGATGCGCGGTTTGACGATCATCGATGGAGACACGCGGCGCAGCCGCATCGCGATGAGTGTGCCGATGCCGACATAGGCGCCGGACGAAAAAGCCGCAATCCAGAGCCCGAGCGGCACGAAGTACAGGATGAATCCCATGCCGACGAGAATCAGCAGAGCAAGGGCAGAAAATCCCATTGAAACAACCTCCTTTTAAGTAGGCAACGCGTTGTCCGACGCTGCCGCTTCGACCACGACGCGGGAGCCTCGAACTTCAGTAACGACGACACGCGTTTGCGCGTCGATAAACTCGCCGTCGGTGACGACGCTTTGACGGAGCTCGCCAAATCGGGCTACGCCGGCGGGTCTCAGATCGGATTCGGTGATGCCAATGTCTCCGGACTCGAGCGTCGTCTCCGCCACTTTGGCGGTCTCGAGTGTCGACGAGTGTACGACATCCCGGCCGAAACGCGTTTTCGGAAGCCACCACATGAAGGCGGTTACAGAGCTCAGGACGGCCACGATGGTGAGCGTCCCCAAAGCGGCGCCGAACTCCTGAAAGGCGATATAGCAACCTGCCCCGAGACTGATGAGCCCGGCAATCCCCGGGACCCCGAAGCCGGGGATGACGAACGCTTCGACGGCCAGCAAGAGATAGCCCGTGACGAGAAGGGCAATGACGGTCAGGGTCGGATCGCTCAAGCGTCCTCGCGCACGACAGCATTTCCGGAGCGCCAAGCGATGATCGTCACGCGGGCGCCGATGCTGATGAAATCGCCTTCGGAGACGGCGTCGATGCGCACGCCGTCGATTTTGATCTTGCCCGCGGGCCGCAAGTCGGTAATAGCTTCACCCGCGGTTCCGATCGGAAAGCGTTCCTTCTCGTCTTCGTTATGCGAGCTGAACCCGTCCTCGGCTTTGAGCGTTTCGCTCAACACTATGCGGCGTGCGGCACGCGTCGATGGCACGAATCGCACCAGGAGAACGCCGGCGACTCCCGTGCCCACGATCGCCGTCGACACCGTGAAGAGCGCTTCGTTGAGAAACCCGAGATCCCAGGATACACGGAGGTCGAGTGCGAGAAGTGACATGACGATGCCGGCGAACATCAATGCCGCCCCGCTGACGCCGGCAATGCCGAAGCCGGGGATGACGAGAAGCTCGAGGAGCACGAGCACCCCGCCGAGCACGAAGAGAAGAAGCTCCTCCCAGCCGGCGAGCTGCGCGACGTGGTGGCCGAAGAAAAACGTGGCGAGCGACAACGCGCCCAGAGCGCCCGGAAGCCCAAACCCCGGATGCTGGATCTCGACATAGATCCCTAGCATTCCGAGCATGAGCAAGATCGATGTCACCTGGGGGTCCGAGACGACGCGCGCGAGCGACTCGGCCCACGAGAGCGAGCGATCGTGAACGGTTGCCCCCGACAAGCCCAAAGCTTCGAGCACGTCGTCCACCGTCGCGGCTTCGTGGTCCGCGATCTCGAGCGCGAGCGCCTCATCCGTGCTGAGCGTGAGCACTTTGCCTTTTTCGACGACCCCCTCGATCTCGATCTCACGATCCACCATGGCTTCGGCGATGTCGCCACGACGCCTGCGCGTCTCCGCGGTGGTGCGCATCTCGGTGCGCATGTAGGACATCATCTTTTCGTCGACCGCGGTGGGCTCTTCCGTTCCGCCACCGGCGTAGATAGGTGTCGCGGCGCCGATGGAGCCGCCGGGAGCGATCACGATGTCTTCGCAAGCAAAGGAGATGAGAGCGCCCGCCGAGATCGCGCGCGGGTGGATGAACGCAACGGTACGCACGGGCGATTCGAGAAGCACGTCGCGGATGAGCACCGCCGCGTCCACGCGCCCACCGAAAGTGTCGATGTCGAGGAGCACGACGGCACCTTCGATCGCCGAGGCTTCCTCGACGACGCGCGCCACGAATGGTGCGAGCCCGTGATCGATCGTGCCCTCAATGGGGAGCCGGAACACCGTCGCGGGTTCATCGATCTGGGCGCCGAGGGTACGGCCGAGCAAAGCTGTGAGAACGAGAAGCAGCCAAACAGCTTTGATGTGCAGTCGACGTCTCTGTGTCACGTCATCCTTTCGGGTGGGGCCAAGGAGATGTCGTCGTGGTAGCCTCTGAAGTCAGCTTCTCACATTGTATAACAGCGCCCGAGCCGTGGGAAAAGGCGCCGGGGCTGTTTTGTCTTGACTCGATGCATGCCGGGAATGTACAAATCGACTCGAGTTGGAAGAGTCAGCGCTTTAGAAAAGCGCAGCCCGGCCTGAGACGTTCCATTCGCGGTAGCCATGCACCGCTCGATGTCGCCCAGCGACCGTAGTTGGAATCGAAGCGTGACAGGCTAGTAGTTTTTTTCCACACTGCGTGCATGTTGTTATGGGCGCAGACCACCGAAGGCGCGTGCAGTGCCACCCCCATCCCTGCCACAGACGTTCTTTCCATCGGTTCGAGCGTGTCCGTCCTTTGCTGGGAGGACGGCCGTGCGTGCGGCATTTTCGTTCGTGGCGACGCGGATGTCAACGGTTGTGCGGCGCTCCCGTTTCACGTTCTCGATCATCGAGACGAGATTCGCGTCGACGGTAAACTTTATTACATAGGCGCCGCGTTGCCGGCGGAGCCTTACCCCTTCGAACCTGCCGACCAACGAATTCGATGTCGGCCTCGATGGCCGTCACGCTGCACCGGTCGTTGCTTGCGCGCAAAGCGCGCGCCCGGGCTTCAACTTTCGAGCGGCCGACATCTTCCCTCGCGGCGAACCCTTGTGTGCCAAGGTTCGGCCGCGACACGACGTCGCGGTCCACGAGCGTGAGATGACAGCCCATCAGCCCGAAATGCGTACAAAGCTGCCCTCCCACATTTCCAACGCCCAGGATGGCCACCGAAGAGCGTTGGAGCTTGGCTAGCCCGTCTGCTCCGATCCAGGGCATCTGGGCGATGCGGCTATAGCGGTCTCCGTCCATCAGTGATGCCATGGCTCGTTCTCCTCGAGGGAATCCGGCATCCACGACGTCGCGCGCTTGCACGCGCCGCAGGTGGGCTCGTAGTCGAAGCAGTCGTGATGATGCAGCGCGTCACAGAGGGGACAGCGCAGGACGAGCTCCGGCGCCACGGGCTCATCGCCGCATCGCGCGCACAGAATTTCTCGGGATGGGCGTTCTTCGAAACGTTGACCTCGTTATTTGTTGTCTCGATAATCGCAAAGGCCGCGTGGTCGTCAACCAAATCATGACTCGGCTCGGGGTTCCGTGGATTGACACTGCCGTGGACGGAACGGGAACGATGATGCTCGGCCGTGTCGCCGCCTATGACGCGCTCGGTGACGATGCCGCCTGCTACGTGTGCGCGCTCGACCGCGAGAGCCTCCTCGAAATCTCGACCGAGAGCGCGCCGCCGGCGCGCGACCTTCGAGAAAGCGGCTGAGAGCCTCGGCGGCGATCCGGTGCTGGAGCTCTATCGACGCTCGATCGTCCGTCGCTTGCGATGCCCGCAATGCGGACGAGAACGCGCGCTTCATCGCGTTCTCGAAACGATGACGCGTCGGCAAAGAAGTTGTACTTGCGATCAGCTGATGGTGCCGCTCGCCGGCCATGTTACCGACCGCATCACGCGCGAGGAGCTCGAGAGCTATCGGCGGCTCACGTGGAAACAGCTCGGCCTGCCTCGCGAAGACGTCGTGGTGGCGTCGCGCGGCGACGACGAGATCGCCTATCTCGTTCCTTGAGTAAAGAAAGGATCTCATGAGGGATAAGGTTTTGAAGCGTTTTCTCGAGAGCAACCAAAAGGCGGCTCTTGCCTTGTCGGCGGTGAGCGAGGTGCTTACCGTCGTCCCGCTGCCTCCGTTTCCCGCCACGACCTACCTCGCGGAGTTCCGCGTGCGTCATTTGCGCCGTCGATTCCGGGCGTGTCGAAGTCGCCGACGGTCCCGTTGTCGCGAAGCTTCAATTTCCCGCCGACTATTTGTGCTCCATCGATCCGCAGCTGCCGATGAAGGTGGTGTCGATCCTGAGCCCGCGGACCTTCGTCCACCCCAACGTCGCTTTCGGTAGCGTGTGTCTCGGTTATCACTTCGCTCCGGGAACTCGGCTCGAGCTTCTTCTCCGCGAGCTCTACGAGATCGTAAGCTACCAGAACTACACGCTCGATGAGTCGAACGCGATGGACGCGGAAGCGTGCCGGCTCTTGCGCGCGCATCCAGAGCTTCTCGACGAGCTCCAGCCGAGACCGCTCGTCCCGAGGCGCCGCCGCGTCGAGGGGTCATCGTGAAAGGATCCGCGGCCGCGACGATTGCCCGCGGATGCTTTGAGGTCTCGGGTGAAAGTGCGCGGCTTCAGCAGTTGGGCGGATGGTTGGTCGCCACGACTCCCACTCACCGGGACGAGGCGTCACTGTTTCGTGCGCAGCCGCACCTACTCGCGCCGGTCAAAGCGATGCGGGGCGGACGGCTTCGGGCCGAAGTGCCGTGCCGACGCGATGTCGGGGCGAGCTTCCTGCTCGTGCACGCAGCCCTCGAGACCTCTCTACGCCAGATCGCGGGCATCGAGCACACGCCGCGCGAGCCTGTGCGCCACCGCCTGGGCGAAGTCTCTGCGCTTCTCGAATCCTCCGGATATCGTTGGGCGGAGAGCGCGGACGGCTTCGAAGTAACGCTCGATGACGATTTCTACCGCCCCGGGAAGGCTCGGGTGGCGATCCACGGGGACAGCTTGGCGTTTTCGACGGAGCTCGCCCGTGCCGAGAACGTATCGACGATTCGGGCTCTCGAGCATTTTCTTTTCGCGCTCAACGGACGACTTCGCTTTGCCCGGGGGTCGCTTCGCGAAACCACAGCCGTGCTCGAAGTGGTGTTCCCGGCCGCGTCGGCCAATGCCGAGCTTGCCGCGACTGCGCTCGCCGCGCTTCGCGTTGGCGTCGAGTTTGCGCAGCGCGAATACCGCGCCCTTCAAAGTTCTTCACTCGCCGAACGTTACCTAAACTTTCATCAACTCACATAAGGAGGCAAATCGATATGAACGCAATGACCCTCGAAGTCAAAGACTGGAGTGCTTCTCGGCGCGCCAAGCTGAGGGACCTTCCCGGAGACATGACCGTCGCGGAGCTGATTGGAGAGGTCCGCGACGCGATGTCGCTCCCGCACGACACGCCGTACCATCTCATTCACGATGGCGCCAAGCTTCATCGAAGCGTCACGCTCGAAGAGGGCGGGGTGTCGGCCGAAAGCGATCTCACGATTGCGCCGGAAGTGTCCGCTGGGGGTGCGTGAGCATGCTCGACACGCGCCACCAATTCTTCCTTCGCGTTCACGACTCACAAGGGCGGGAGCTCTTTCGCAAGGAAGCCGAGCCGCTGCGGGCGGTCGATGAGGACTTGCTCTACAGCGCTGTTCTCGGCGGAGAGGTGCCGAATGACGGCACCTCTCCGCCGGTGACGATCGAGCCGGAGTTTCGCGATGGACGGGTTCACGCCGTCCACGCGACGCTCGGCGTTCGGACGAAATGCTATACGCTCGATCTCTTCCGCGACCAAGCGGCGCAGATTCTCGCTTCACCAGAGCTCGTCGAGCGAGCGAAGGGCGCGACGTTGTCGTGGGACGTTGAAGCGAAAGCCATCGACGCCGAGGCACGATCGAAGCCGCGCCGGGCCTCGCTCACGCGCGAGCCGTTTCCCTTCACGCGATCGTCGCTCGCTTCTCTCGGCGTGCGCCCGAGAGACGACGACGCCGCTCGGTCGTCGCTCTTCGTCGACTCCGAGCTCTTGAAAGAGCTAAAGGAGGAGACCGCTTCGAGCCTTGAGCGTGAGCGTGCGGACGCTCTCACGGGGCATGTTACGGTCGGTGGCAACGGCGCGGCGTCGGTCGTCTTGAAAGGGCGCATCCCGTTTCCGGAGGGCGCTGACGCCTCGGCTACGCATTACGCCTTTACGCCCGAAGCGTTCGGCGAAGTGCATCGAGAGCACCGGCTTCGCGGCGACGGAGAGATTCTCGCGGGATGGCATCACAACCACCCCCCTCCATGCGGACGCGACTGCCTCGCGCACGTTCCCGCCTGCGAGACCGCGACCGTTTTCCTGAGCGCGGACGACCGTGCCGTTTTCCGTTCGAGCTTTGCCACACCTTTTCAAGTCGGTCTCGTGAGCGGAAAAGGGAGCGGGCGCTGGCCGGAAGACCCCATCGTTCTCGCCTATGGATGGCGCGACGGTGTCCTCGAGGAGATGAGCTATGTTGTCTTCTAAAGAAAGCAAGACGAACGAGTCGAACGGGCTCGACGCTTTCGCCAAAACGCATGGCCTCGAGGAGCAGCTTGCATTCGCCGAGGCCATCGCCGAGAAGAACCCCGAGGCCGTGCTCGCGCTTCTGCAAGTAACCTTGAACCAAAAGCACGCCGCGTTCCGACGAGCTGAGCTGCGCCGAGCTCGCGAAGATGAGCGCGCCTCAGCTTCTGTTCACGAACTGGCTCGTCGCCTCCGCGATGCTCGCGACGTTTTACAGCTTTCGCACAGGGACGCTCGACTTCGAGGAGCTCTATCTCGACGTCGCCGGTGTCAAAGCGACGCCTGTGGCGCGGGCGCGGTAACCGCCGAATCTGGGAGAAATACATCTTGACGCGATATATCGCGCTACAAATATATCCGAACGAGAGGTACTTCTATGTCGCTGACCTTGCCCATGCTCCCAAATCCTCTTATCCCTTGTCGACGAAGATCGTCACTACTCGCCGTCGTTGGTTTGGCCGGCGGCTATGTACCGGCTCGCCGAGCCGCGAAACTCGACCCGCTCGCCACGCTGCGCCACGACTGAGAGCATCGAATCGAACGAGCTTCTCCGTCTTGGCTAGGGAATCCTCGCGGGCCAAAGTCCTCGGATGTAGACCGTGTCGTCAGACACCCGGTAGTAGACGATCCAGTTTTGCGCCAGAAACCAACGGTGACTTCGAAACCGGCCCGTCATCCGAACGGGATACATTCTAGGAGACTCATCGAGGAGCGATACCTTCTGCAGAATGATTTCGCGCTCACGGTCGGGTAGCTCCATCAAGACCTGGAGAACACTCTCGGGCCAAAGGACCTCCGCCATCAGCTCTCTTGGTTTTTTGCGCGGGACCGACGCTTGACTTCGTCGTGGGACAGCAAGCGATTAGCTCGAATGTCGTCCTCGGAGCGCTCCATCATGAGCTGAAACTCGGGAGCTTGCTCAATCTGCTCGAGCCGTGAGTCCATATCGGCGTAAAGCTGAATGGCCTCACGTACGACGAAGCTGAGATTTCCGGCGCGGTCGGCGGCCAGATCCTCGAGCAACTTGTTGGTCCGGTCATCTAGAACGAATTGACGACGCTTTGACATAGTGCTCCCCTCGTAGAAACCTAGTCTAGCTACTGGATATGATCTAGTCAACATTCTTCATGAATGATGTGTGTTTAGCGAGCCTACGGTCTGAGAACTTCTCAGCAGCTAGCGAACTCGCATCTTCAGGGATAGACTTCGTCCGAGCTATGTCGAGTGCGGAAATTCGCCGTCGGGTGAGCCTTTTGAGGCAGCTCCTTCGTTCCGGTGGCTTCGAAAAGGCGGCCGGAGAAGCGGAGGAGGCGATTGCGCGATACCCGGACAGCGTCGAGCTTCTCGCCGTGTCTGCGGATATTCACCGGCGTGAAAAGAAGCTCGACGAGGCCAAGGCGCTACTCGAGCGAGCGCGCGCCCTCGAGCCCATGCACCCCGCCGTGCTCGCTTCTTCGGCGGATCTCGCCTTTGACCGCGGGCGGTTCGAAGATGCGGCCGCTCTCTACTTGGAGCTCGTCGACCGGCGTCCGAGTAGCTACCACTACTCGCGTCTCGTGGCGGCCAGGAACCGGCTTGGTGCGCACGAGGAAGCGGCCGCGATTGCGCGGCGCGCGCTCGAGCGCTTTCCCGGCGACCCGTGGAACCTCCGCGGCCTCGCCACCGCCGAGAGCAAGCTCGGACGACGCGAAGAAGCTGTCGCCGTTTACGAGGAGCTTCTGAAGGTAGTGCCCGACGACCGCTTCGCCTACAAAGAGCTCATGCGCCTGAAGACCGGCGAGAGCTCTCCCGAGGAAGCGGCCTCCGCCCTCAAAGGGCTCATGCGGAGCGGTGGTCGCGGTCGAAACCCCCACCTCAAGACGTTGGCCGCCGACAGGCTGCGAAAGGCGGGGAAGCTCGAAGACGCGGTCTCCGAATACGAGGATGCTCTCGCCCTAGAGCCCGGCAATCCGTACATCCTGGCCCAGCTCGGCTTCACCCAAAAGAAGCTCGGCCGCGACCAAGACGCGCTCAAAAGCCTCTCCAAATCCTTCCTGGCAAAGCCATCCGACCCCTACGTTCGCAAGAGCCTCGAGTCTCTCTTGAAAAAGTGCGGCGAGCTTGCGCGTTTCGTCGAGCTCATCGACGAAGCGCTGCGGCTGCATCCGTCGGTGAAGGCCCTCCATGGCATTCGCAAGCGCGTCGCCCGCCTAGCCGGCCTGTAAGGTACACTCATCGCGATGGCAGTGGTCCGTATCGGCGAGCTCGTGGAGCTTCCACGGGTCCGCACCGTCATCCAGCTCGCAGACGTCTCGGACGAGACGCTTGCCCGCGGGATCCTCCACGACTTCGTCCTCACGGCCGACTGCGACTTCGCCTTGAGCGCGCTGCTCGACGCGATGACGCATGACGAAGGCCAGGGTTTTTTCCTTCAAGGAAATTTCGGCTCGGGTAAATCCCATCTTCTCGCGCTCGTGGAGCTCCTGTTCCGACACGACATTAATAAAGATAGCGGGTGGGAAGCGCTCATTCGGCAGAGCCGGCGTTATGAGATGCTACGAAAAAAACTCTCGCCCCACGCCGGAGCGAGTGTGGTCGGAGCGGTCTCTCTCGTCGCGCATGCGGGCTCGGAAAAACTCGAGGACATCTGCATTGCGGCTCTCGAAAAAACGTTCGAAGGGCCGCTCGGTCTCGGTCCGAGCTTTACCGCGGACACGGCGGCGGTAGGGGAAATCCGGGCCGCTCTAGAGTCGCGCCATCGGGAGGCGCTCGAGAGCTTCCAGAGCCGCCGCGCTGTAACTGCCGAGCGCTTGTTCGACTTCGGCCGGCCCGATCTGCTCGACGATCTTGTGCGCGAGCTCGACCTTCCGTTCCGCGTCCGGCGCCAGCGAAGCGCGTTCTTCGACGCCCTCGAAGCGCAGCTCGGAAAAGACAGCGCGCCGAAACGCGCCCTCCTGATTGTGGACGAGCTCTCGGAATTTCTGCGCTCGAAGCCCGATGCCCGCGCGTTCAACGAGGACATTCGCTTTCTCCAGTTTATCGGCGAAGCGAGCCGACGCATGCCCTTCTTCATCGTCGCTTCTCTCCAAGACCACATCGAGACGACGGGCGAGATCGATCAGTCGACCTTCGGCAAGATCAAAGACCGTTTCCCTTCGCGACTCGCTCTGACGGGAAGCCATCTCCGCGAGATCGCCAGCACGCGTCTCATCCGGCAAAAGCCCGGTGCACAAGCGCAGATCGCAGAGATCTATCGGAAATTTCGCATCGCTTTCGAAGGCCTCGCCGTATCCGAGGCAGACTTCACGGCGCTCTACCCGGTCCACCCGGCCACGGTGGATCTTCTCGACGACTTGCTGCCGCTCTTCAGTCGCCATCGGGGGGCGGTGGACTTTCTTCATTATCAGCTTGCCGGCGATCCACAGCGACACATCGTCGGGCTGCTAGACGCCCCAGCCGAGTCTCTTCTCCGCCCCGATGCGATCCTCGACCATTTCCGGATTCGCATAAAAGAAACCCTCGAGACGAGCCCCTACATCACCGTGGTGCTCGCTTTCTACGAGAAGGAGCTCTCGCGTTTGTTCGCCGAGCCCGAAGATCGAGAGACGGCGCTACGACTCGTCAAGATGCTCATCCTTCTCGCGATCTCTCCCATCCCCCGGCGCCGCACCGTCGCCGAGCTCGCGGAGATGCTTCTGAAGAGCATCACCACGCTCGAATCCGAAGCCAACTACGATCACGTTCACGATCTCCTCGAAAAGATGCACCTCGAGGGCGCTTACTTGTCCCGCACAGAGGGCAATGACGGCCCCTACGAGGACGTGTACTCCCTCGACCTCGCCGCCGACGTCCAGCTCATCATCCAGAGACGGATGGAAACTTTGTTGAAGGATTCGGGCTTCACCGTCTCTCGAGCCGTGGGGAGACTTCTCCCGTACTTCAAGAGCCCCGACCTTCCGCTCGCGTCGCTGGCTAAATCGCCGGTCACGGAGCGGCGCGTCCCCTGGCAAAAGACCTACCGCGAGGGCAACCTTCTGTTTTGCCGCGACGCAGACGACGCCCTGCTCTCCGATGCGCGTCTCGACGAGCTGGTGGAAAAACTCTGGACCACGGAGCTCGACTTCTGTGTCATCCTCATGGCTCCAGGGGGAGGGGTCGAGCCAGCGATGCTCGACCGGATCATCGCGCGACTCGAAGAGCGAGCACCCGAGCCCTTTCTTCTCTGGGTGCCGGCGCCGCTCGAAGAAGGCGAGGAGAAGCCCGGCCAGCTCATCCGCCGAGCGGCGGCGCGGCTCGCGATCCGCGAGCACTTTCATCAGGAAGGCTCGGACGTGGCGAAGCGCGTGCTCGCGGCCCTCGAGCCTCTGATCCGGGAAGATCTAGAGCTCAGTGAGAGCGTTGTTCAAAAAACCTATCGAGCTGGGCGTTTCCTGGCGCCGTCGGGGAGCCCCACGTTGACGCCGGCCGAGCTTCCATCGATCGGCTTCGATCGCATCGTGACACGTCTAGCGGAATTTCCACTCACGCGACGCTTTCCCAGCCACTACGACATCGCGCCCTCGCTCGAAGCCTCAGCGACCGACGTGCCTGCGCCGATTCTCCGCGAGTTTTTCCGCGCCGGCGAGGTCGCGAGACAAAACACCTCCGAGATGCTTCGCACGATGCTCGAGTCGAGGCTGCGCGCGCTCGGACTCGTCCGCCGCACCGCGACCGGGTACCGCTTGCAACCCGACCCGTCGGAGAGCGAGCTCGTGCGCCGCGTGCTCGAGCGTGTCGGAGAAAAGCACGTCGTTTTGGAAGTGCTGTACCAGGAGCTTCGAAAGGGCACGTTCGGTCTCACGCGTCCGTCCTTCGATCTCGTCGTTCAGGCATTGTTGTATTCGGGCCAGCTGACGGCTTACGCTTCGGGCCGAAAGCTTTCTCTCGACGCTCTCGAGACCCGCTCCGTGAGCCGCATCCAGGAGCTGGGCGCGGGCGAGATGCTCTCCGGCGATTTGCAAGCCGTGCTGTCCGGACTTCCTTTCGTGCCGCCCCGACTCCAACAGGGAGCGTTCGGCTTTGCGCAGCAACGCGAGCTTTGGGACTGCGTCGTTAAATGGAAGACGGAGCTCGAGCGCGGCGTGGCCGATTTGAAGGCGGAGATCGAGCGGTCACGCAGCTACCGCTCGGCGGCACACCTCGATCTCGACGGGCTCGCCTCGCGCATCGAGAGACTCGAATCGCTGGGCAAAGAAGTCAAGGTTTCCTACACGGCAAGAGAAGGACTCGAACGCTTCGCGCGCCGCGCCCGCGAAGAGCCCGACCTCACCCGGGACTTCGAGGCTTTTGTCGAGCTCTCGCGCTTTTTTCGAGAGGACTGGGAGCGCTACCTCTTCGTTCATCGCTACTTGAGTGATGCGGCGATGGACCTTGCCGGGAAGGACGAAGAGCACAAGGAGCTCAGCGCGAGCCGCGTTCGCCTTCGGGAGCTTGCCTCGCGCCCCGACTTGCCCTTTTCCCCCGAGCTGACGCGGCGGCTCAACGATGACATGCAGGCTTTCGTGTCCACCTACGGCGCTCTGTACGAGAGCGCGCATCGCACGCAAAAATCCCGCGAGCGGGTGAAGCGTCTTCTCTCCCTCCGGGACGAGAAGAGCTGCCGCCTGCTCGGGCGGCTCGCGGCGCTCGAGCTAATTTCGGTCGACGACGATCGCGTGAAGGTGGACCGCCTTTTGGATGAAGCTCTGGCGAAAACTTGCGACCGGCTTTCCCCCGAGCTTTTGCGCGCGAAACCCACATGTGATTGCGGCTTCAAGCTCGGAGACGTGCTCGAGCTTCCCGCACCGTCCGAAGTTCAGGCCGTCATCGATCGCGGCATCGTTCAGTACTTGGAAAGACTTCGCGAGCCTACCTATCTAGAGCCCATAGAGAGCGCACTCCACGGGCTATCGGAAGTGGGCAAAGGCTCCCTCGTGTCGAAAATCCGCAAGCTCGTGGAGCTCGACCTCGAAGCGCCCGATCTTCTCAAGCGCGTCGACAAGCTTGCCGCGAGCGAGGTCATCGACGCGGTGAACGATGCGCTCGCCGGCCACGCGGTTCTCGTCGAGAGAAGCCTCGAGGATCTCGCCGAACGCATTGCTGAGAGGAGCTTTCCCCGCAAGGCGCTCCTCGACATCGTGGCGCGATGGATCGATGGCGACGCGGCACTCTCATCGGAGGACTACGTCAAAGTTGTCTCTCAAGGCAAGCTCGCGGCCGAGCCAAGCGTGCTCGCGTCTTTCGTCCGCGAGCGTTTCTCGGAGCTTTGGCCTTGGTGGGAGAAGCTTGGTGAGCGCAAAGCTTCCCGGCTCATGGTGCTGGCGTTTCGCGCCGGAGCAGAGGGGCTGGCCGAAGACGTCGAGCCACGGATTGCCGAGCGCCTTCGTGACGCCTTCGAAGATTTTACTCGCGAGGCGCCCGACGAGGTGCTTTCTGTTGTCGAGCGCGTCGAGAGCGAGCTGACGGATGAAGAGCGGCGCGCGATTCTCACGCAGAATGATCCCGATGATGTCGATGATGCGGAGACGCTCGCTCGTCTCGCATACGGGGAAAAGTCGTTTCGCTTCGCGGTTAGGGATCGAGCCAGAAAGCTCATCCGAATGGTCCTTGCAGGCTCGCTAACGCGTGTGCCGCATGCCGATGCCCAAGACGTCGAACGCGAGCATCTGGGCCTCGAGTCACTCACCCGAGCGCTCGAGTCGGGGGTGAGTCTCTACCGCGGGATGCGCCACGTGGACGGACTCGAGAAATCGCCGGACACCGCGGAGGGCTGGGAGACGCTCTACCAGAAGTACATGGCGCCCATTCCTCCCGCGCTAGGCCACCTGCAGGAAGCGCTCGACGAGCTGAAGCTCAACAACGAGATCGACCTCAAAGGCCCTGCACGAAACGCACGACGCCTTCTCGAAGCGCGGGCGTCCGACTTCGAAACGTTCTTTCTCGCCCAGCCCCCCGCCGAGGGCCCGCGAACGCTCCGATACCTTTTCGAAGAGCTCGCCGAAACGTACCGAACAAAGCTCGACCCAGCCAGCGAGAGATTCGTGTTCCTGGACGGCATGCGCTGGGACGTGTGGAGTCATTTGCGAGCGACGCTCCTCCCTCGACTCCGGGCCGTGTACCGCGTCGTCGATGAAGTTCCGCTCTGGTCCATCCATCCCACGACGACGCAAGTTCAGCTCAAGGCCGCTGGCATCGGCGTCCCCCAGCTCGAGCTCGCCGCGGAGTCCGGGCAGAGCTACGGCCGGCAGGCGGAGTCGGTACTGCCTGGTTTCCAGCGCCTGTGTGGACCGGGCGGTGAGCCGATCGAGCGACTGAACCTAGTGGACGACAAGATCCACGAGTCGTCTATGCCCCTATCTGATGTGCTCCGCGAGATCGAGCTGCACGCGCGAAGAACACTCGGGGCGTTGCTCGAAGAGGCGCCCCGTCGAACGCTCGTGTTTCTTTTCTCCGATCACGGCTTTCGCGAAGATCCCCACTGGAGCGAGACCTCCCGGCATCGAAAGCCCCGCTACCGGCACGGCGGCGCGAGCCCATGGGAGGTCATCACGCCGCTCGTGATTCTATCTCGCAGCTGAGCGGCGTCTCGGCTGATGACTCGTTCCAGACCAAGTTGGCGTTTCCGCGGAACCGTCAAGCTGTGGAAAACTCCCGCGAGGAGTGTGGAAAACCTGTGGAAAGTATGCCTCACGTGAGTCATGGCGAACCGGCGGCAGAGCTTACTTTGTGTAGGCCGGCGAGGTACTTCTTATCGCCCGCCTCGTCCGACATCCGTTTGGCCCACGTTCCAAGTTCCGCGCGCGTGATCGTGATTGTGTGCTCGCGCTTACTCTGGTGGCGAAGAACCTGAGACGAAGGCCAAGAAGGCCGACCGGATCGCGGAGCGTTGCGAAGACGGTTCGTACTCATCGACATCACAACGATAATCGACATGCTGCAGATTCTTGTAATAAAAACGGAACAGGAACACGGTGTTATCAGGAATGAAACCGCGTTCCCTCGAACGTCCAGTACTGCTTTTCAACCAGGTCTCGAAGGAGCACACGAACCTCATCGTCTGTCACGGTCCACTCGTCATGCTGCTCTGGTGAGCCAGGCGAATCCCATTCCCGCTTGACGATCTTCCCATCGGCAATGAGATAGCTTCGATGCGCTACCATGCTGCCGTCCAACAGCTCAATGCGGAGATCCGCCACAGAAGCCTCTCGCTGGCTCAAGGCGATCAACTGTTCTTTCATGCGTACCTCGTCTTCAGACAACTCTCTGGGAGCCAGCGGTGGCTGGATGAGTCCAACGCCTAACGTCAACATGACCAACAGTCGCCCGATCATTCACGACCTCCTTCCGATTGCGCGTTGCCGCGTTCCGTCACCAACGAGCCCTGGGCTCCTAGTCGCCCCATCGGCCTTATTGAATCGGAACCAATCGCTTTAGCTCTTCGAACCAGTTCACTACGAAAGTGAGAGGCGTGCGGTTCGTGTTTTCTCGCCGGAGCATCACGAACCGTTCGCCGTCCGGGGAGACGTCGTACTCCGCGCGCGGCCCCATGGCGAAGGGGCCCCTGAAGAGCTCGCTTGGCTTTTCCGGGAGAAACGTGTCGCCGTCGATGCCGTACTGGACCGCCATCAACCGAACGTCACCATCCCTCTCGGCCTCGACTTGATAGAACAGCTCGCGGTCCGCCGGGTTCCAAATGGGAAATTGCCCCCCTTCGGTGGAAACCTGTGTTTTGGCGCCGGGCCCCGGATAGGGTTGCACGTAGATTTCGTAGCGTCCCGATTCGTCGGACATGTAAGCGAGAAACCGGCCATCAGAAGAAAAGCTCGCGTCGCTTTCATCAAACGGAGTCTCGACGAACGCTGCGGGCTTGCCGTCACCGTCAGCGGGCAAGAGATAGACATTTTTGAGGCCTGTCGCATCACGTTCGCTGAAGGCTAGATGCTTGCCGTCCGGAGACCAGTCGCTAGGAGTCTGAGCGTCGTCACTGACGCTCAGTCTTTCCGCCTCGCCGGAACCGTCGGCGCGTTTCCGGTAGAGCTGCATGAGCGCATTCTCTCGGGTCGAAGCAAAGGCGACGAAGGCGCCATCGGGAGACCATACGGGCGTGACGTCGTCCCCCTCCGCGAAGGTGAGTCGGCTCATCGCACCGCGAGCCAGGTCGTAAAGCCAAACATCGGCGTAAACATCGGCGACGTCCGGCGAGGTCTTGAGCAGAGCCAATCGTCTGCCATCCGGCGAAAAGCGCGGCTGCATGTAACGCATGCGTTCTGCCAACAACGATGAAGAGACGCCGCGCCGATCGACGCTCACCAACGCGAAGTTGTCTCGGTCTCCCGCCAAATAGACGAGGGTCCCCGTGTCGGAGATATCGAAGTGCGCTGCGCTGGAGCCCATCAGCTGGACGTGCTGGACACTATCGACGACGACTATCGGCGGGCCGTTTGCCACGAGCCGGACCGGATCGAACGGTATCGAAAATAGGCTGCCGTCCCGGAGAAAGACTAGGTGTCCCGTGGCTAGGTAGCGCGCGTCGGAATGGCCCCCCGCTCCACCAGGGACGCGAGCGTTTCTCCTTCCACGAGCTCCAAAACGAGGCAGCGGACGTCGCCCGTATCTTCGACGCCGTGAATGGCGGCGATGTTCGGATGATTCAAAGACGCGAGAATCCGCGCTTCTCGCTTGAACCGTGCCATCCGCTGCGGGTCGGCTGCGAAAGCATCGGGTAGGACTTTCAACGCAACGTCGCGCCCGAGCTTGTTGTCGCGCGCTCGATACACATCGCCCATGCCACCAGCACCGATCTTTTCCGTGATCGTGTAATGCGCGACGTGTTTTCCAATCATGTCCACATCGCAGAGATTAGAACGGCACAAGCGAACTTGCAACACGAGGCGCGTGAGTGCCCAGGCGAGGGAAGCCGGGTCGTAAAAAGGACGAAAGCATCGGCGCTGGAAGTTTGTTCGGGCATCTGTGAACGGCGCCGACCACCGTCTGTCGCAAGATGGAATATCGATGGCAAATCCTGTATTCTCCGCTCCTTTCCTCGCGCACGCTTTGCAAAGGAGAAATCGATGAAACCAAGAACGTATTTGGTCTTTCTGGTACCGACCGTGGTTTTAGCTATGAGCCTTTCGGGCTGCGCTCCGAGTGGTGATACCGGTGGTGCAGAGGAAGGTTCGGTCGACGCTCTGGCGGAGGTTGAAGCTCCGGCGGAGGTTGATGAGGTTGGTGCCGTTCGGGCGGTCGCGGAATCCTGGGACACTTTGACGAACGACGGGGATGTCGACGGCCTGGTCGGACTGTTCACGTCGGACGCTATGCGGCTGGACGAAGGAGGGCCGCCCGCGATCGGTGAAGAAGCCATCCGCGCTGGTTTCGAGGCGACCTTCGATGGCGTAAGCGTCGATGCTTCTAACCCCGTCGAGGAAATTCAGGTGAGCGGCAATTGGGCGTTTGCGAGAGGGACTTACTTGGACCGGTCGACGAATGCGAGCGGAGAGACGACCGAAGACGAAGGCAAGTGGCTCAGCATTTTTCGCGAGACGGCGGACGGGTGGAAATACTACGTCGACATCTGGAACCGCAACGCGCCGGGCTCGGCTCCCGCTGGCGGGGGAGCAACCGCGTCGACGCCGCTGCCGGAGCCGGTAAGCTCTGGAGGCGGCGCGGACGCAGATGCAATCCTCGCATTGAACGACGCCTGGGACGTGGCTTTCAATGCCCGCGACCACGACGCTCTCATGGCCACCTACACTTCGGATGCCCACCGGCTGAATCCCGACGAGCCAGAACATGTCGGAGAAGACGCCATCCGCGCGGGTTTCGACTCCGAGTTTGCCGCGAATCCAGCAGAAGGCACGAACACGATCGTCTGGCTCGAGGTCGAAGGCGATTGGGCTTACGCTGTCGGGACGTCGAGCAGCGAGAGCGAGACGTCGAAGTGGGCAGCCATCGTACGGCGAACGCCGGACGGCTGGAAATTCTACGTGATATCTGGAACCGCAACGGCTGACGGGCTGGCCAGCTATTTCTCAATCGCAACTGAGGCGGAACGCGTCATCGAGCTCGAGCGGCAGCACCAGGGTGCTGAAGCCGCGACCTCGGCTGTCCGCGCAAGACCCTGGCGCTCGGCTGCATCATTGACGTAGAGAGGGAGGTACTCGGCGTTGAAAACCGGCTTGCCGCTGCGAATGAAGGGTTCCAGTAGCTGACAATCAGAGAATTCGTGGCATTGTTCGTTGACGCTGAAATCGAACTCGACGACAGCGGGTAGGAACGGGCCGCTTTGAACGGGCGGTGGAGTAGGCCCGACGTCCAACGGTGACCCGGGCTCGGTCGGGACACCCGTGTCGCATCCGGCCAGAATGAGCCCGGCGATCGCGACGGCACCTAGCATGCGATTGACGGACACTTCGTCTTGAGCGTAGGGACGCCGCCGACGCTTGTCAAATTGATGTGCGTTCGCGTGAGTCGAGCATGCCATACTCGGCGTGTGCGTAGCCCGCGATTGTGAGATATTCACGCTTCGAGGGAGTGAGCTCACGATGCGATCTGTCTTAGAGAAGTCGAGGCTCTGGGCGTTCTCGATTCCGGTAGCTGCGCTCATCGCTTGTAGCGGCCCAAGGTCGGAGGCTCTCCGGATCGGGACATCCAGTATTGGCAGCACGTTTTACGGCTTGGCCGTCGCTATCTCGGAGCTCATTCACGAGCATGAAGCCATCAACTCCACCGTCGAGCCTGTCGGCGGCTCCGTTCCAAACGTGTTCGCCCTGGACTCGAACAGAATCGACCTTGCCGTCGTCAACGGGTTCGCGTCTTTCTCGGGCTTCAACGGCGTCAACAATTTCGAGAAGCCCGTCGACATCCGCTTGGTTATGCAAGGGCAATTCAGCTACAGGCATCTCCTGGTTCGTACGAGCTCCAACATCACTTCGCCCGCCGACCTGGCAGGGAAGACCATCATCGCGGAACGCCCCGCAAACCCGGATCTCGTTCTCATCATGAACGAGCTGCTTCGCGCTTACGGCTTGCCCAACGACGACATCAAGATCGTCTCGACCACGAACACCTCCGAGGCCCTGCGCGCGCTCCGAGTCGGCAGCGTCGATGGCGCCATATTGCCCTTCAGCAACAGCAGCGCTCTGATCCATCAAGCGCTGGACGACGGCTTGTTGGAGTTCCTCGTTCTACCGGTGGACAAACCTGACGAGATCTTGCAAAACCTGCCCGCGGCGATCCAAGGCGCGACGATTGCAAGCGGCTGTCCCTTCCATAAATTCGATCCCCGGTGCTCAAGCTCTTCTCGGCCCCGGACCGAGTTCATGTCAATGCTTCGGGCAGCATCACGCTGATCGCGAGATCGAAGCCCGCCCAAGAAGGCCGTCGACTCGTGTCCCACGGATACCGCGTCAAGCGTAGCGAGCTCACGCAGCGAGACGACTATAATGAGGGTCGCTTTGATGAACGGTGTGTTCTCACCCACTAGCTCTCGGAGGCGCGCTAGACTACCGTCCAAGGGATGCTCCGATTGACACACTGCCGGAGGTTGAATCGAATCTCATGGTCTGTGCCGCGCTGGTCGTGCTTTCCGCCTGTGGCGGTGATAACCCCAGCTCCCCGGGATAGCACCGCGTTCGACCTTTCGGCTCTGATCCAACGTTTACGCGATCAAGGCGCCACCGTCGAGAGCATCCGTTCTATTGCGCAGCCTTTCTTCTCCGTCGCCGGACAGGTCCTCCGTGTGAACGGAGAAGAGGTTCAGGCCTTCGAGTATGCGACCGAGACGGATGCGCGGGCGGAGGCGGCCAGCGTTTCACCGAATGGCTTCACCATTGGAACCACCATGGTGAGTTGGGTGGCAACACCTCATTTCTACCTAATGGGAAGCGTCATCGCCATCTATGTGGGAGACAACCAAGCCGTACTCGGGCCGCTCCAGGCAGTCATGGGCGCCCAGTTCGCAGGCGGGTAGTCATCGAGTCATTTGGTGCAGACGAAGTTGGTGGACGAATCAGACGACGCTGCGCCGAAGCCTATGAAGTCGGGCCGAGGTAGCGGTCGAACAACCGAGCTTATCTGTGTCGATGTCGTCGCGCGTCTCCAGGTAATCGACCATCCGAATGAGATCGCTCATCCAGTACGTCACGTAGTCCATATAGGGCGCGGGACCGAAGATCTTCAGGAACAGGTTCTTTCCGCTCATGTGTTCCTTTGTAGATCGGGTACGCGACGGCGCGGTCGCTCTGGATCAAGAAAGCGATCATGCGCATTTGTAGCTCGTCGGGCGAGCTCTGGCGCTGGGCACCGAGGACAGGGAAATAGACTACGGTCTGAAAAGGCGGCTTTCGAGCGGTCGGCGAGAAGAGATAGACCACCACGTCCTCGTCTGTGTAGGCGGCGCGCAGCGTGATCTTCTCCCGCCTCCAGTAAGGACTCGACGTGTCAACGGAGTCCACCTTCGGTTCGACGGATACGGGGTCGAAATCGAACAAGGCTTTGTAAGCTTCGAAAACCTCGTCCGAAACGGGCTCGAGTTTGGCCGGCGGAACGGGTAGATCGATAGGAGCCATCAGAGCCTCGAGCTCGGTTCGACCGGCGCCGAGGAAGTCCGCGCAGCGGAAGCCGTTCGTGGAAGAACGGTCCATGGGAAATGCCGCGTCTGATTGGTAGAACACGTACATTGGCTGGTTCGCGGCGGCGCCGAGGATATAGCGACGCTCGCCGGCCTCGTTCCAGCACCACTCCCGGACGTTCCCCGCCATGTCGTAAGTCCCGCGCGGACCCGTTGCATGGCTCGCTAAAGCTATCGGTCCCCCTTCCCCGAAGTTGCTCATGGGAATGACGAGGTCGGCCAGGGATGTGCGCGTCGCACCAAGCCAATGATAGACGCTGGGAAGCTGCTTTCCGACGAGCTCACAATAGGCGGCGGCCTCGAACCAACTCACGCCGGAAACGGGATATCTCGCTTGACCTTCGGGGTAGGCGCCCACCTCCCAAGTCGAGGGACCGGGCCTTCCCGTTTCACACCGGAACTGGCTCATGGCTGCCTCCCACGAAACGCCCTTCTCGCGATCGCGAAACTCGTGGCGCCAAAGCTCTCGAGTTCCGTACCCTCCTTCGTCCACGAACCTCTTGAAATCCGCGTTCGTGACCTCGTGTTTGTCCATCAGGTAAGACGAAGCCTCGACTGGCGGGATCTGATCGAACGCGAGCAGGGACACCGCGAGAGGGCCGGTTGGAACCCGGACCATCGCCTCGGGTATCGCATCCACAGGGTCCAGGGTAAGCTCGATGGATAGCTCTTCGGTTGGAGAAGAGTATACGCCGCGGCCAGGAAAGAGCTTTCAATCGTCTGGAACCCTGCTTTTTCGAGCTTCAGCCAGAAGGGGCCGACGGGAACCTGCTCGGGCTGAAGCGGAGATGCGCCGATAGGTTCCCATTCCGCTTCCGGAGCGGCGTAAGGCCGAAAATAGACGTTCACCCCCCTCGGGTTCCGTCGCCACAGAAATGGACTGGGCCAGCTTCATCCATAGCTCATCGAGAAGCGGATCGTCGGCGAGTACCTCATCCAGGCGCAACGCCAGAGAGAACGCGGCAACGTACGTAGTCGTCCGCGTCGACAAGATTTTGAAGCTCGGGAAGTCCCGTCTCGCGCGCCCCTCGTACGTCGGACGGCGTGCCGCGAGCGAACCAAAGCCCAACGAGTGCTGCCAATGCAATGCAGACCGCGGCGACCGTCACGCTCCGGGCGCGGCGCGTCGGCGCGGCGCTCGGACCCGTGGAGCGAAGCGCGTCGAGCGATGCGACAACGTCGGACATCTGCTGGAACCGATCTTCGGGAGTCTTGGCGAGACAGCGATCGATGAGCTGCTGCAGCTTTTTGTGATGAGGTGCGCCGCTACCTTGCGGGAGCGGGGCGTGTGGCTCTTTGATGATCGCGCTCAGAAGCTCAGGTGCGCTCGGTCCGTCAAACGGTTTCGTGCCCGTCAAGAGCTCGTGAAGGACGACACCGAAGCTGAAGATGTCCGAGCGCGCGTCGAGATCCGCCCCCTGAGCGTGTTCCGGTGACATGTAGGCGGCGGTGCCGACGACTTGCCCCGGTTCCGTGATGCCTTGAATGGCGGTCGCCACTTTACTCTCGGCGTCACTGGGGCGCTCCCTGAGCTTGGCCAGTCCGAAGTCGATAATCTTGGGCTGGCCGTCTCGGGTCAAGACGACGTTGCCCGGCTTGAGGTCCCGATGGACGATGCCGCTTTCGTGAGCGCGCGTCAGGCCGCGGGCGATGTCCGCGGCCATTTCCAGCACCCTCTCCGTCGGGAGAGCTCCGTCCAACAAGGCGTCGCTCAGCAGCTCGCCCTCGACCAGCTCCATCGCGATGAACGTGACCCCGTCGTCCTCGTCGATCTCCGTAGACGACGGCGATGTTCGGATGCTTGAGGGCGGCGGCGGCCTGGGCCTCTTGGACGAAGCGGCGCTTGCGGCCGGAATCGGAAACGAGCTCGGGGGGAAGGACTTTGAGCGCCACTTCGCGGTTGAGCTTCACGTCGCGCGCGCGATACACGATGCCCATGCCGCCCCGGCTGATCTCGTCCAAAATCTGATAGTGGGAGAGCGTCCGGCCTTGCATAGTTTTTCCAGCTCGGAGGAAGTTAGCGTGTGGGCAGGCGAGAAGTCAAAGACCGCACCGACCGAGCTCAGCGGTGCGGCGCGAGCCGCTTCAATTCTTTGAACCAGTTGACGACGACGACGAGCCCGGTGGACGTGCACTGACGTTCGTCGAGCTTCATCATCAAGAAACGATCTCGACGAACGTCGCAGTCGTACATTCTTGACGCCAAGCGGCGTCCGAGCAGATGCCGGACGCTGTCAGGTACCGCGGCAGGCCATCGCTCCCAGAGAGGCTCGCTCTTCAAAATCTCCCCGAGCGTCTCCGAGACCGTCTCCCCGAGAAAAACCTTGCGGCCTGTCAGCATCTCGTACGAGACACAGCCTGCGTTCCGCGTTCTTACTTCGCTACGTGGTTCTTCCTATGAGCCGAGGTGTTTGGGTATCGCGTATCCTCGGAACTGGAAATTGGGTCCGCGGACTATTGGAGCATCATTGGCTCGTATCGATTGTAGACCTCTTCAGATAGCAGGCTCTCCAGGGTTTCGTCGTGCCGCTCCAGAACAGCCTTGTAATCGGCGTGCTCGTGTACGGCGTTGTAAGTGGCCTGGTCGGCCCAGACGCTGGCAAAGATGCAAGCGTAGTCGCCAGTCTGCTCGCCGGTCACCTTCCAGACGCCGTACCGGGTTTCGGGGTGTCCGGCCTTGGAGATCGCTTTGTTGAACTCGTCCAGCATGCTGAGAAGCTGCTCCTCGGCTTCGGCCGACGGGAGATTGAACAGGTACAGGGCCAGTGACGTCGATCCACCCTCTGGCCTGGGCGCCCTCTCGGTCGCTGGTGGGTTCAGCTCCACATATTGGTTGTAGACTTCCTCCGCGAACGGCTCGAGTCCGGCTTGCTCGACGCGTGCCATGACGGCCTTGTAGTCGTCATGCTCGTGCACGGCATCATAGGTGGCCCGGTCAGCCCACACACTCCCAAAGGCGTAGCCGTAGTCGCCGGTCTGCTCACCGGTCACCTTCCAGACACGATATTGGGTTTCGGGATTGACCGGAGCTGGCTACTACTTCGCTGAGCTCGTCAAGGCCCGACAGCAACTGCTGGTGCGCGTCGTCGGAGGCCGGGTTGTACAAATGAAGAGCCAGGAACGGGGGACCGGACACCGGCTCCGTCGTTTCGGGGGCTGCAACCTCCGGCTCCGGTGTCTCGGTGGCGCAGGCTGCCAGCATGAGTAGGCAGCCGAGCGGCAATAGGATATTTCTAATCATAGCGACCTCCATAACAAAGTGTCAGCGAAATTGGAGCTGCCCGCCCGGGCAGCTGCTTGCAGCCGTCCGGGCCGCATCGTCGGGTCCGCCCGCTATGTGGCCGGCCGGACACCGTTGGGAGAATACATCTTTTCGGTATGGGGGTGTAGCCAATCGGCCTTTCGAAGGGTAGGAATTCTCATGCGCACTTGTAGCTCGTCTTGCGAGCTCTGGCGCTCGGCGCTCGTGCCGGGGAAATAGAGTACGGTCTGAAAAGGCGGCTTTCGAGCGGTCGGCGAGAAGTCTAAGAGCGAAGTGCCGAATAGCCCACCGCAACTCTGTCCAGAGGTCCTCTGATCGCCTATACTCGGCCCCTGCTGCAAAGAGGGGTGACTATGTGGACCGCTGTCCTGTCGTTGGGATTCTTGCTCGCTTTGACGCCTCAGGGAGCTGCGCAAGAAGACGGTTATTACACGGAAGAGCAAGCGTCGAGAGGAATGGCGTTGTACGGCGACGCTTGCGCCACTTGCCACGGACGCCAGCTCACCGGTGGAACGGCTTCGCCTCTCGCCGGCCCAGACTTCGTCCGCCGATGGAACCGGGCGGGCGTTGCCGGTCCCGGTGATCCCGCCGCGGCGTTTTGGGGGTGGGGCGCCGCCACGGTCGAAGACTTCTTCTTCATTGTGAGTACGACCATGCTGCAGGGATCGGCCGGTTCCTTGAGCAGTGAGGAGTATGTCGACGTCGTTGCGTACATCCTTCAACGAAATGGCTACGCACCCGGCGACACGCCGCTGACATCGAGTCCGGATGTATTGAGTGCGATTCCGATCGAGTGGCGGGGAAGCTCCAAGCTCGGCGACAGCGACTTAGAGCCGCCGCCCGATTTCATCGAGGGCGAGAATGGCCTGGAACCTTCCGACAAAAGCTATTTGCCATCGGAAGAGCTCGTCCAGGCGCACGCGAATCCGCGCGACTGGCTCTACCATACGCACGACTACACCGGTCGGCGCTTCTCTGATCGCGAACAGATCGATACGGGCAACGCTCATCGCTTGCGCCCTGCCTGTATCTACCAGTTCGGCGAGATCTCTAACTTCCAGACAGGCCCCATCGTTTATCAAGGGACCATGTTCCTCACGACGCTGCACCACACCGTTGCTCTGGATGCCGCCACCTGCCGTCCCCTGTGGCGTCACGAATGGGAGCCAAGGGACGTCGAAGTGTGGCGGAACAATCGCGGCGTCGCCGTGGCTCGTGGGCGCATCGTCCGGGGCACATCGGACGGCTATATCGCTCGATGCCGGTGACGGAAAGCTGCTGTGGGCGCGCAAAGCGGCAAACACCGATGTCGGAGAGACCTTCACGATGGCGCCGCTCATTTATGACGGTCTCATCCTCATCGGACCTGCGGGAAGCGAGAACGCCGTTTCCGGGTGGGTGGGCGCCTTTCGTCTCGATAACGGCGAGCCCGTGTGGCGATTCGAGACGGTACCAGGAGCCCGGGATCCGGGAGATGATTCCTGGGGGAATCCTGAGGACATCGTCCTGGGAGGCGGCGCGGTTTGGACCCCTTTTTCGTTCGACCCCGATCGCGAAGAGCTCTACGTGGCCGTGACGAATCCGCTCTAGATTTTCCCGCCGATCTTCGACCGGGAGACAATCTCTACACGAACTCTCTGGTCGCCCTGGATATTCGTAGTGGGAAGCTCCGCTGGTATCGGCAAACCGTGCCGAGCGACTTCCACGATTGGGACTTGACGCAAGTGAGCCCCATCTACAAGACGTCCATCGCCGGGAGCGAGCGCGACGTGATCGCTACGGTTGGAAAGGACGGCGTTTTGCGAGCTTTCGACCGCAACACGCACGAGCAATGGTTCGAGGCAGAGGTGACTACTTTGTCGAACGTCGAGGAGCCGCTGACCATCGAAGGCGTCCACGCTTGTCCCGGTATCCTCGGGGGCGTTGAGTGGAATGGCCCAGCCTACAACCGAGCCACGAACATGCTCTACGTGCCGGCAGTGGATTGGTGCTCCACCTTTTCTCTTGTCGAGGAAGTTCGCTACATCGCCGGACGAAGCTATCTGGGTGGAGGCGTCACGATGGACTTGGAGGCGAAGGGTCACGTTACCGCGATCGACGCCGGTGACGGGTCGATCCGATGGCAATACGACTCGCCGCGCCCCATGGTCGGAGCGGTAACCACGACGGCGGGAGGCCTCGTTTTGGCGGGAGAGCTGACGGGCGATTTTCTCGTCTTCGACGCTCGCTCGGGAGCAGAGCTCTTACGCTTCAACACCGGAGGGCCAATCGGCGGCGGCATCGTCAGCTACGAAGTCGAGGGCAAGCAGTACGTCGCCGTCATGTCCGGCCGGCCTTCTCCTTTTTGGATGGGAGCGCATCCGGGCTCACCCACGGCGTTGGTATTCACGCTTCCGAATGAGGCGTAGTCCCAATCAGCGCCAACCGGTAATCTGAGTCACGCGAATGAGCCGAGCTCTCGCACACTATACGATTCATCGGCTACGCCGAAAGCTTCGCGATGCGTCCGGCATCCAACATTTGTCAGATGCGTTCTTCGTTAACACCATACTCGTCTGCTTGGCTGCCGGTGGGCTCGTCTATTTTGTGCAATACAGAAACACCGAGGAGATTCGCGCGTTGGGGCCTCTCGCCATGTCGACGTCGAAATAGATCGTCGCGGCGACGAGAAAAAGCATGGGGGCGAAGAAGTTCACGAGCCGCGGCCGCTTGGGAACGTGCGGGGCTTCGCCGGCTTTGATGTCGATCTACTTTGACGGCGTATGAGAGGGCCTTTTTCTGCTCTTCGGGAAGCTCGGGGCACAGATACGGGATGAGCGAATTCCAGCACGCGAGCACTGCGTAACGGCCGCGCACTCTCGACGCTTGGCCGCCGCGAAGATAAGTGACGTTCACGCCGTCACGATCGCTCTCTGCCCGCACGACGGTGCTCTCGAGCCGAATGCGGACTGCGGAGCTCTCATCATCAGGCGCGAGCTCGGCGAGATAATCCTTCGGCTCTTCGTGTAGGCGGACGAGGTCCCTTTGGGTTTCTGGATCGAGCGGCATGAGCGCGGCGAAGTCTTCCCACGACAAATCGCGGCGCACGACGAGCCGGTCCGTCCCGAAGTTCTCACGGTCGAAAAACGTTCCTCGGCTCAATCCCAGCGAAGAATAGAGCTCGTCGTCGAAGGCGCCGTGGAAGCGCTCGAGCTCGATGCCGAGCTCTTCGAAGAGTTCTTTCGTCTCGTGGCTGAAACCGGACGGCGTATCGATGGATTGGCTGCCGTCATAGCCGATGAGAAAACGTCCATTGCTGCTCGTGAACTCGTTGCGCTTGGCGTGCCCGCCGAAGTCGTCGTGATTATCGAGAACGAGAATACGCGCCTTTGCGCCCACGCTTTTTCGGAAGAAGTGCGCGGCCGCGAGCCCGCTGATGCCGCCCCCGACGACGATCAGGTCATAGGTCTCGCCCGTGTCCGCGGCGTCTTCCCAAGAAGCGCCGTCTTTCATCTCGTGTGCCGCCTCCCAAGACCCGTCGTGAGAGCCTCGCATCCCGGTAAGTGCGGGCGGATAAGGTGAGCCGTCGGTGAAAGGAGTCTCCCCGCTACAGGAGACAAGCGAGTCGTCACGGCGATGGAGACAACGTTCAGAAAATCCCGGCGCGTGATGTCGCGGCCGATACCCAACTGTCGATCCCTTCGACCCATGTCACCTCCTTGACGCAACGGTCGAGATTACCACACGGTCGAGAAAGCTTGCCTTTAGGCGCGCGAACGTGGTCTACTTTACTTCTCGAAACGACAATCCGAATGAGACTACAGCACGGGGCGTTGCCTATCGACTTCGCGCGAGAGCTCGTGGAAGAAGCTCTCGCCGCCGCGGCCAAACGGGCCAATGTCGACCAGCGAGAAATGTTTAGAGAAGAAAGAGCGGCTATCGACGGGATCGAGATCGTGGATATTCGCGAGGGTCGCCTCGACGCACTCGACTCGCGTTGGATGGAGCAGTTTCACATCTCGGATTCCTTCGAGCGCGTGCTCGGCGGCCATCCTGGGCTCGAAGACTCCATTGCGGAATGTGTGCTCCGTCTCGCGCGTTCGATGGGGGATGAGAAGGCCTTTCTCTACGCGTCGGACGCGACCTTGAAGCTCGATGGCAGGAAGCCTGTTCTCGTCGTGCAGCTGATGGCTGAGACCCTACTCTCGATCGAACGGCTGCAGGAGCTTTTGTCGCTCCCGCTCACGAGTGCGCGGCGCGAACGTTCCTGAGCGCGCTACCGGCCCTGTCCCAGCGTGTCGGGGAGACGCGGTGTCACGTCGGCGGGGGGCTCGATCTGAAAGGCGTTCAACGAAAACGCCACCAACGTGTAGTAGCCGATGAGAATCGTGAGCTCTGTGATGCTGCGCTGCCCGATGTGCTGAAGCGTGTCCGCGAATACTTTGTCGGAAACAAAGTGCTCATGCAACAATTCGTGCGTGTAGAGGTAAACAGCGCTCTCGTCCGAGAGCTGGAAAGACGGCGTTTCGCGGTGGCGTATGGAATCGATCGTATCGGCTGAGAGCCCGGCCTCGAGGGCGGGGGTCTCGTGAATCGACCACTCGAGCTGTGAGTCCCAAAACCGCGCCGTCACGAGGATCGCCAGCTCGCTGAGACGCCTATCGAAGCTCGTTTGATACCGAGCGAGCTCTCCGAGTCTTTGAGCCCGCTCGGCAAATTTCGGACTGTGGAGCCAGACGCGAAACGGCCCATGGAGGCTACCGCGGGACGCCAGGACGGCGTCATACACCTTGGTTTGCTCAGGGGAGAGCTGGTGTCTCTCGAGCTCGGGGATCCGACTCACTGGGGTACCTCCTGATTTCGGGAACGTCGAGTCAATAATAATAGAAGACACCGCGACTGCCCAACCCCATACTTTGATGCTACCGGTAATGATATTGTACGAAGATGAAATCGAAAGCCTGTGCCGGTGTCTTTCTCACCGTGCTCTTGATCCTCGCTGGCTGCACGCCACCGACTCCGGAATGGGAGCTCGCGAATCCTATCGAGCCGCTTCCCGAGCCGCCGCTTGGCGTCACGCACACGTTCGACGAGCTCGAGGTTCCTCCGACGCCCGAGACCGTGCGCCTCGGTAAATGGCTCTTCTACGACACGCGCCTTTCCGCGGACAACACCGCTGCCTGCGCGACGTGCCACCGCCCGGAGAACGCTTTCTCCGAACCGACGCCGGTATCGACCGGTATCGATGGCCAAAAGGGAGGCCGCAAAGCACCGACCTTCATCAACGCCGCCTGGGCTCTGTTACCGCACACCTTTTGGGACGGACGCGCGGGCTCGCTCGAAGACCAGGCGCTTGGTCCCGTCGCGAACCCCATCGAGATGGGGAACACCCACGAGCAGATGATCGCAACGCTTCAAGCCGCCGAGGGCTACGCGAAATATTTTGAAGAGGCGTTCGGCACGCCGGAGATCACGAACGACCGCGTCGCCAAAGCCATCGCGGATTACGAGCGCACCCGGATGAGCGGCAACGCCCCGTATGATCGGTGGAAGGATGGCGACGAGAGTGCCGTGTCGGACGCAGTGAAGCTCGGCGACGAGCTCTTCTTCGACAAAGCGAGCTGCAACCAGTGCCACCTGGGCTACAACTTCACCGACACGCTCTTCCACAACCTCGGCGTGGGCTGGGATCCGGAAACCGAGGAGCTCGCCGACAAAGGCCGCGGCGAAATCACCGGAGACGAGAGCGAGCTAGGCGCCTTCAAGACGCCCACTGTCCGCGAAGTCACCAAGCGTGCCCCATACATGCACGATGGCTCGATCGGCACGCTGCGCGAAGTCGTTGAGCTCTACAACCGAGGCGGCGAACCCAACCCCCATCTGGACCCCAAGATCCAACCCCTCGATTTGACCGAAGAAGAAGTCGACGCCCTGGTAGCCATGATGGAATCCCTAGAAGGCGAAGGCTACATGGACGCCCCGCCGACTATGTTCCCCCAATAGACTGACTAGAACCGAATCACGATGCCGCCGGTCACCTGAAAATAGAGAGGCTCGATCTCGATCGGGTCGAGCTCGTTCACGAGCTGTTCGAGCAAGAGCTCGTCGAACAAGCTCGACGGCGCCTGGACGCCTTCCCAGGCGAACGTGCGCTGCTTGAAGCTATAGACGCGTCCTTCGATGATGATCGCGACCTTTTCGGAGACGTCGAGCTCGAGGCCTGCGCCTCCGTTGATTCCCCACGGACTTTCGTCGGCTGCGTCAGACGCGGCGACGGCCCTGAGGCCCGCAGTCGCTACGTCGAGGAGCGGGAATCCCAACGCGGTCACGCCGAGCCTGAGCTCCTGAGAGGCCTCGAGACGAAAACTCGGCAAATAGCTGAGGCCTCCCGAGACCACGAAGCGTGCCGCGCCCGGCGTGCGCAATTTGAGATTAGCCGAGAATGGGCGGAGCCGTTCGACGTTCACTTCACCCTGACCGAGGTCGACCGTCACGCTCGTCCGCGGAAGCGGCACGTGAAGCTCTGCTTCGGCGATGAAGCTTGGCGCGATCGTATCGATTCGGAAGTCGACGGTGTCCACTCGGCCTTCGATGCCAAAGAAATCCGTGAAGTAGTAGGTGACGCTTCCACCAAAAGCAAAGGAGCCGCGCGCTTTCAACGAGAACTCGCCCTCTTGACGGATGGCGACCCCGGGAAAGGAGGGGAGACCAAGATCGAGTTGATAAGTGAAGGTCTCTTCGAAAGTAGGGGCCGTCCAGCCGCCGAGAAACGCGATCTCCCAGCCGGCTTCGGCAACCGAGCCGGTGACGAGAAGCAAACCAATCGTGGCAATGTGCCTTATCAACTTAGTACCTCCAGGTTCTGGTCGAGCATGATGTCGTCGTCGAAAAGGTAGCGTCCCAAGAAATGCGTGCCGTCCAGCACCAAAGGGACCCACAGGTAATCGTCTTCCCACATCTCTTCGTAGGGAATCGCGTCGACCGGCACCCAAATTGGGATGGCTTCATCGGTCTCGGTGGGCTCGCCTTCAAAGTCGCCGGCCCAAAAAACGTGCACGTGGATGGAATAGCCGTCAACGAACTGGAACAAGTTCTCGCCGCGATATTCGGGTGCAATAGGTGTGATGTGGAGCTCCTCTCGAGCCTCGCGAATGGCGCAGTCGACCGGAGATTCACCGGGCTCGATGCGTCCGCCAGGGGCGTTGATCTTGCCGGCTCCCAGCCCACGTTTCTTGCGAATGAGGAGCATCTGAGCGTCTTTGACAACGAAGACCAACGTCGCTCGATCTTTTGCCGTCCACGACGCCCAGTCGATATCGAGAAGTTTATTCAAGTGTTCTTTCATTGTGGCACAATCGTGTCATGGGTAGAAACGGATGGGCTATCGTCGCCTTCACGGCGGTGCTTCTCATAGGATTTTTCTCGTGGGAGTGGTACCTGTCGCCCGAAGCGCGGGTGAAGGCAACCTTGAACGCGGCCGCCGCCACTGCGGCGGCCGCCGCCACTGCGGCGGCCGCCGCCACTGCGGCGGCTGCCGACGCGGCCGGGTTCGTTTCTTTTCTGACTACGGACTATTCGGATTATCGGCACGTCGATCGCGCAGCGCTCGAAAAGAGCTTCGCGACAGCTTTCGAGCGGGTGGACCGGCTCAAAGTGACGATTCAGTCGGCCAAAGTCGAAGTCGACGACACCGAGGCCACCGTGCATTTCGATCTCATCGTTGTCGCGATCAAGGGTGAGGAGCGCTACATCGTTGTGGGCACCCCGTTCCAGCCCGACAAAGTCGTCGCCACGATGCGGTGCGAGGCGGACGGTTGGAAGATCGCCCGCATCGAGCAGGGCGGTTACTCGAGCGGCTGAGCACCATGGCTAGAGACGTCGTGCTCTTCGATGGTGTATGCGCTCTTTGCGACAGCTCGGTGCGCTTTCTTCTCGCGCGGGATCCGGAAGCGAAGCTCGCCTACGCGCAGCTTCAAGGCGAGACGGCGCGTGCCGTTCTCGCGCGTCATCCGGGGGCGGACGAAACGTTGTCGACGATGCTCTACGTCCGAGGAATGGGTACGGAGAGCGAGCAGCTCTACGATCGCTCGGACGCGGCTTTCGAGATCTTGCACGATCTTGGAGGCGTGTGGCGTTTGGTTGCGTGGCTTCGCTTTATACCGCGGCCGATCCGAAACACGGTCTACGATTTCGTCGCGCGACGTCGATATCGCTGGTTCGGGAAGTACGATGCGTGTCGGCTCCCCGAGGCGGGCACGAACGAGCGGTTTCTGCCGTGAGAGGTGAGGTCATGACCCGGCTGGGCGTCCGGCATTAGAATCTCAGCTGGATGCTCGTTAAATTCCTATTCTCCCGCCGGATCCGATAGCATCGTCTCACGAATCAAGCTCACCGGGATCGAGCCGTATGACAGAAAGCGGTCATGAAACGTCCGCAGATCGAATCGCGACCCGAGTATTTCCGTCAGCTCGCGCCGCAATGCGTGAATGGTGTTGGCGCCCACGAGATACATGAGCGCGGCGGCGGGGAACATGCCGTTCTTCGTCACTTCGCCGCGTGCGGCGCCCGGCGACATGTTGGTGGTGTCGACGTAAAAGCGCTCGGCCTGCTCGAAGCTCATCTCGCCGCGGTGAAGGCGGATATCCACAACGGCGCGCGCGGCCATACGCAGATGGGCGTGGTGCTGTGAGAAGCTCTCGAGTGGTGTGAGAAAACCAGCCTCGTCCATGAGGTCGGTCGCGTAGCAAGCCCAGCCTTCCGCCATCGTCCCCCCGGAGAGCATGGCGATGCGGGAGGCTCCGTCCACCGCGGCCATTTGCCCGATGCGCGACGCCGCGCGCTGGGCATGCCAGTTCTGGATGTGGTGGCCGATGCCGCCGTGATGGACGACGTGATTGAGCTTGATGACGCAGTCATTCGTAGCGCGCAGGATGGCCTCCGCGCTGTCATCGGAGAGCTCGGCCGCGAGGGGTGTCAGGAAGTAGTCGCCACTGGGCGCGCGGTCGAAGGGTGCGGGCGAGCGGTAAAAAAGAAAGTAGAGGTGCGGGGCCGCGTCGCGCGCCCATGCGGGTCGCGGGACGTAGTCGACAGGATAGTCGGGCCAAGTGACGAGCTTCCTATGTTCGGCGAGCGCGCGGCTTTGCTCCCATAGCTCGCGGAAGCGTTTGTAGTACCGGGCGCGCGGCGGATGGATATCGGCGAGCCCATCGAGCTTCGCTCGCCAATCGCCCTCGGCCGAGAGTGCCTTCTCACACCGTGCGAGCTCGTTGGTGGCCACCTCGAGGATGTCTTCTGCGTTGGCGTCGAGATAGTGTCCTTCGCGTAATAGGCGCGCGTACGCCTCCTCCCCGCAAACCACGTTGTTCGATTCAGGAAGAGATTCGAGGTGGGCGCGATAGGCCCTGAACGCCTCTGCCGCCTGCGCTGCGTCCTCGTCGAGCTCGGATGCGTGGTCGACGTACTCCCACCCGGACTCGAGAAACGCGAGCGCTCCGTCGCACTCGTTCATCGCGCGCTCCACCCACGACTTGGGAGAGGCTCGAACCTCGGTCGAAGCCCGCTCCAAGAATGCCGGAACGCCGCCGAGCCGGGCGCGTAGATTCTGAAGGCGCTCCTCCATCGGGGCGAAGTCGCGGAGCAAAAGCGAAAAGGCGCCGAAGATGGCTTCTCCCGTGTACCAAGCGGGGTTACCGAGGCAGCGTTTCGCTTCTAGCTCCCACTGCTCGATCGCGAGGAAACCGCGCGCGAGCTTCCGGTCGAGAGACCAAGCCGCCTCGAGCGTTTCTTCTGGAAGCTCGTCGAGTGTGTCGCGAAGCGATCGCACATCGTTGAGAGCGGCCACCGGATCTCCCGGGAGCTCGCTGTCATGGATGTGGCGCCCGATGAACGTCGCCGTGACAGGATGGTCCCGATAGAAGACGTCGAAGAAACGATCGAGCCAGGCTTTGAAGTGCGCTGCGTCAGTCATCAGTCATCGCGGCAGCGGGAGGGACACCCAGCGTTTCTCGTGATGGGAGGTCTCGACGGCGTTGATCGTCTCTTGCACCCAAGCGCCGTCCACAAAGTTCCCTTGATTGCGCGCGCCTTCGTCCTGGATCTCATCGATGAAGTCTTTGATGAGATTGGCGTAGAAGAGGCTGCGCCACGATTCCCGCGCATGTCCTTCGACAGGGTAGAACCGTTCCGGGATCGTCTGCTCTCTGAACTCCACGTCGTCCGGCGTCGCGATGCGGATGGTCTCGGCGACGCCAAACTCTTCGACGAGCCGGCAGATTATGGCGCCCTTCTCCCCGTAGATGCGTGCTTCGACGCCGGGATAGTTTCCAATCGTGACGAAGCTCGATTGGATCGAGGTGAGCGTGCCGTTTGCGTACTCGCCAATAAACAGATCGCCGTCGTCGATGTTCATGCGGCGCCGGCCATCGAAGCCACGCACCCGCCGCTCGGGGATGAAGTTCTGCAAGACTCCCGTGACTCGCGTCAAGTCGCAGCCGACCCACCAATGTCCGATATCGATGATGGGGGCGCCGTAGCCCTCGAGCGACTGGGTTTGGATCGTCTTGGTGTCCGATTCGATCTGCGCTTGGCGGAGCGGCTCGTCCGGGTCGAGCCATTGCGAGTTCTGCTCGTAGCCGTTGAAGAAATATGGACGACCGACGAAGCCTTCGTCGATGAGCGACTTGGCGTATTGGATACCGGGGCTGTAGCGGAAGGTGAAGCCGAGCTTCGTCTTTAGGTTCTTTTTTTTCGCGAGCTCAGCGGCTTCCAGCGTTTCACGAAAATCGTAGGCCACGGGCTTTTCGCATAGAACGTGTTTGCCCGAGTCGAGTGCCGCCCGCGCGAGCTCTTGATGGGTATGCGACGGCGTCACGATGTCCACGACGTCGACGTCGGAGCGCGAGATGGCCGCCTGCCAATCGGTTGTCGTCTCGGGGATCCCGAAGCCGGGTGCGAGCGCTTCGGCGCGCTCCGCCTCCACATCTGCGAGCACGACGACCTCGGCGCGCGGGTCGCGAGTCCAGCCGGGAATATGGGCGAATTCGGCCCATTTTCCCGCGCCGAGGACGGCGACGCGAAGTTTGTCGCTGGTCATGCGCGGGATGGTAGCCGAACCCGCGTCGCGGCGCCAAGTTTACGAACGCCCTTTTACCCCCTATCATGGAACTAGCCCCGCCCGGAGCCCCGGTTAATGAAGGACATGAGCAACACGACATCCATCGAATCCTTCGTTCGCGGCCTTCCGAAAGCCGAGCTCCACATCCACATCGAAGGCTCGCTCGAGCCCGAGCTCATGTTCGAGCTTGCCAAACGCAACGACATAGCGCTTCCGTTCGCCACTGTGGAAGAAGTGCGAAACGCTTACGCGTTCGACGACTTGCAGTCGTTTCTCGACGTCTATTATCAAGGTGCGGCCGTCCTGCTGCACGAGCAGGACTTCTACGAGCTCGCCTTCGCATATCTCAAAAAGGCGGCCTCTCAGAACGTCCGCCACGCGGAGATTTTCTTCGACCCCCAGACCCATACAGACCGGGGCGTCGCTTTCGAGACGGTCCTTCGAGGGCTCCGGCGGGCGCTCGACGAAGCCGAGACAACGTGGGGTATGTCCTCTGAGCTGATTCTCTGTTTTCTGCGCCACTTGAGCGCGGATGCGGCTATGGCGACCTTAGAAGAGGCACTACCCTTCCGGGGCCAGATCACCGCCGTCGGGCTCGACTCTTCCGAGCTCGGCCATCCGCCCTCGAAATTTCGCCGCGTGTTCGACGAAGCCTGCAACGCAGGATTCCGCACCGTGGCGCATGCGGGAGAGGAGGGACCGCCCGCATACATCTGGGAGGCTCTAGACGACCTTCACGTCTCCCGAATCGGTCATGGCGTTCGCTGTCTCGAGGACCCGGCGCTCGTCGATCATTTGCGTGAGCGTCAGGTTCCGCTCACGGTTTGTCCACTTTCGAACGTCAAGCTCCGCGTATTCGAGCGCCTCGAGGACCACAACTTGAAGCAGCTACTCGACGCGGGATTGTGCGCGACCGTGAACTCCGACGATCCCGCTTACTTCGGAGGCTACATCGAAGAGAATTTCTTGGGCGTGCAAAGAGCGCTGAACCTCGAGCGCACCGATCTGCACCGCCTCGCCCGCAACGCGTTCGAAGCGAGCTTTCTCGCGGAGGACGCCAAGACGAAGCTCCTAGCCGAGCTGGACGACTACGTGGCGTCGGCGAGCGTTTCCGCAATGAGTTGAGTCACGGCCGCCCGTTTACGAGCGAGTTCCACAAGTCGATCGTGGGATTGCGCCGTAGCTCGACCCCTTCGCGCTGCGCACGGGCCGTCGCCTTCACGTCGTGCTTGTTACCGAGGATGAAGGCGTCGAACATCTGTTCCATTGCGATGAGCGATTTCTCCACCGAATCCGGGCGCCAGTGATACCAGCCGTGCGGCTCGGCGCCGTAGACCACCCAGTCGAACCAGTTGCCGTGGATGAGCGCTTGCACGCCGTATTGCTCGATCTGCTGGAATCGGGCCGCCGCGTCGCCCTGGGCGTATAAGAACAAGAGCGGTGTCGTGACGCGCGCGGCATGGTAAATGATGGAGCGGCTGTAGTAATTCTCGGGGTTCTCGAGCGGTGTCTTGCCGATGAGATAGCGGTTCCAGCCCTCCATGCCGCCGTAAGTGGAGAGCGTGACGAGATCGGTCGAGCCGTACCAGACGACGCCGGCTTTGAAACGCTCGGGGTCTTTGGTGACCGCGGTCGTCGTAAAGAACCCGCCCGTCGATCCGCCGAACGCGCCCACGCGATCCGGATCGACCCACCCATCTGCGGCGAGCCGGTCCATGCCGAGAAAAGCGTCGCGCAAATCATGGTCGCCGCCATGGGTGTGCACGGCCTGGCGATAGGCTTTGCCGCGGCCGGTGCTGCCGCGAAAGTTCGGCGCGAAGACGAGATAGCCGCGGCTCACGAAATATTGAACGTAGGGATGCCACTGAATCGGATGCTGGCCGTTCGAATTGGCGCGGAAGAAAAAAAGCGCCGGCAGCTCGTCGCCCGCTTGGCTGCCTTTGGGTTTGTAGACGAGCCCGGCGACTTCGAGACCGTCGAAGCTGCGATATTCCATGAGCTCGGGCCAGACGAAGAGCTCGGGATCTCTCAGAGCCTCTTCTTGATGGTTCGTAATTTGTCGCGCCGTTCCGCCCGCGGCCGGCAGGATCCACAAGTCTCCCGTCTTGCTCGGATCGGAATGCGTCATCACGATCTCACGTCCGTTGGGATGCCACCGATGATTCCCACGCGTTTGCCCGGTCGCCGAAGAGCCGCCATTGACCCCGTCCATGGTCGTGATTTGCGTGCCCTTGTTAGGTGCTTCGCCGTCCGCCGGGATGCGAAAGAGGTGGTAGTGATAGTCGAGGTTCTTCGTGAAAGAGATCCACTTTCCGTCGGGAGACCAGCGCGGCTCGCTGTGCTCGACGGGCTCTTCGAGCAGCATGTGCGTCTCGCCCGTGCCTAGGTCGATGACGCCGAGGTTGTTCCACCCGTTGCGGTCCGAGATAAACGCGACCTTGCGGCTGTCGGGAGACCAAACCGGTGCGGCGTCGAGCGCATCGAGCGTGTCGGGCGTGATCAAACGCGCCTCGCCGCCTTTTTTTGGCATCACGTAAATATCGCGATTGCTTTGATCGTCGTCCTCCGGCTTACGGTTCGCGGTGAAGACCACCATCTTTCCGTCCGGCGACACGGTGCCGCCTCCGGGAACGACGCGCTGGATCTCACGGGTCGACACGTCCATCACCGCCAAGGAACGATCCCAGAACATCTGGGTCGTGAAATAGAGCGCGCCGTCCGGTGACCAGGACGGGTTGCGGTCGTCGAGAGGATGGTCGGTGAGCCGCTGAGGCTCGCCGCCCCCGGTCGGAACGAGATAGAGGTCGCGTACATTCGTGCCGCCGAAATCCGCTTCGAACACGATCTGGCTTCCGTCCGGGCTGAAGCGCGGGTTCATCTCCCGGCCCGGCATCCGGGTCAGCTGCGTCGGCGGGCCGCCCGCGGTCGGCACCGTCCAGATGTCATAGGTGCCCGCCTTGGCGGATTTGAAGGCGATGATCTCGCCGTCGGGAGAGATGTCGAACTCATCGACCCAGACCGTTCGAGCCAGCGTGGAAATATCAAGGGGAGGCGGGGGAGAGCTCTCGGCGAGAGCTCCGGCCATGAGGTAACTCATCAATAAGGTTCGAGTGTGCATCGGTTTTGTCCTACTCGGAAACGCGTCAGCCGAACAGCAAGAACAGCACGTGCCCGAACACCCCCGCGCTCAGGCCGCCCGCGAAGTGCGTCGTGATGGCGACGTTGGTCAAATCGCGCTCCTTGATCCCGTCCATCATCCCGACATGCGTGCTCAAGAATCCCGCGTTGCAGATGCCGATGGCTGTGAAGACGCAAATCTCTTTGGCGCCGATGATGCCGCTGGCAAGAAACTTCGGAACCATCGCGATCGCGGCGCCGACCGAGCCGAGTGTCGTGACAGGAAAAGCGATGGCTTCCGGATGCGAAAAGCCGAACAAAGGCTCGATGATGAACGAGAGTTTGTCTCCAATCCACGGAAAAAAAGCGATGCCCTCATAGGCGGCGCCCGTATAACCGTCTTTGGCGGCTCCATAGGCCAGCATCATCACCGAGGTACAAATAATGACGACCCCCGGCATGATGTCGAGGCCCGTTTGAACGCCGTGAGTGCCGCCGTCGAGAAGAGACTGCAGGGTGCGTTGAGCAACGTTGCCTTCCCGCACTTGACGGAACCGGAGGATGTCGTAGCCTTCCTCCTCTTGTGTCAGCACGGGCGCCGCGCTCCCGTATTTGCGTTTCCCGAAGTAGCCCATGAGGCGAACGCTGACGATCCCGCCCAAGATGGCGCCGAAGTTTCCGAGGAGCACCGCGCGAGCGAGAGGCGCGTCGCCGGAGGATTGGGCCAACATAAACGTCGTCACGATGAGACCCATGCCGAAAACGGTGCCGAGGTTGACGAGCGTCGTGAGCTGCCAACGCTTGAAATACTTCAAGAAGCCTTTGTCGGAGCCGAGCGGCATGATGGCGGGGTTGTCCGACAAGTACGTCGCGACAACCCCGACAGATGTGGCGCCCGGTAGGCCGAAGAGAGGTTTCATCAAAGGGGAGAGCAGCCGGTTGGCAATCCCGACGATGCCGAACTCGGCGAGGAAAGACGTGAAGGCGCCCGCGAGAATGATGACGCCCATCAGAAAAAGCACCGTGTTCAACACCAAGTCGTGGGCGGTGGCCATCATGGTCTTGAACATGTTGGCGAGTCCCATCCTCCATGTGAACGAAGCGAAGAGGCCTGCGACGATCACGAGCGCAACGATGGTCTCGGTCGTGACCGCGGGGACGAATTTTCTCTTCGGCGCACTCGTATCGACGCCGGCCTCGCCTCGTTTGACGCCAAAAGCCATGAGCTCGTTCAGAGCCTCTGCGCGGGGGTGACGAAGAGCCGCCCGAAAGCTTCGATGGTCTGGCCGCGCCCGTCAGTCCCGCGCTCTCCCTGCTGCGCTGCGAAGTTCCCATAGCTCAGGTAGGCGTTTGCGAGCGAGGGGTCGAGCTCGTCGGACTTTTCGAAGTGGTACCGGGCCTTCGTCCTCCTCCCGAGCGCGGCGAGCGTTTGGGCGAGCTCGAGGTGGTTTTCCGCGTGGTTGGGAGAGAGGCGCACGGCCCGAGCCATTTGACGCTCCGCCTTCTTCAGTTGGTCGGTTGCGACGAGCATTTTTCCGAGACGAGAGCGTGCGCCGCGCGTCGCCGGCTCGAGTTCGCGGCGATAGGTTGTCGCTCGACGAGACGACCTCGCTTCCCGGAGCGCGTCCTCGTAGCTCGGCTGTTGCCAGACAGCGGCGACGAGAACGACGGACAGCCAAATCATTGGGGCTTCTCGTCAGGGCAAGTCGGGCGTCGGTCGTCCAGGCTGCGTGATCTCGAAGTTCTCGCGATCCTTCGCCTCTCGAACGATGCGACGGACGTCGGCGAGAAGTGCTTTGGCGTCGAAGACGATGCCGTCTTTGACGGTGTATTTCACCCCGCCGACGCGCACGACGTTGTTCTGTGGGTCGAGCTTGACCGCCCCGATGCCGTAGAGCACTTTCAGATTTTCGAGCGGGTTCTCGTCGACGATGACGAGGTCCGCCATCTTGCCGACCTCCACCGTCCCGATGGTGTCGGCGAGGCCGAGAGTTTCCGCGCCTTTCAGGGTCGCCGCCCGGATGACCTCGAGCGGGTGGAAACCGGCCTCCCGGAGAAGCTCGAGCTCGCGGACGAAGCCATAGCCGTAGAGGTTGTACGAGTAGCCCGAATCCGATCCCACGCCAACGCGCCCGCCACGATTCTTGTACTCGTTCACGAAGCTCATCCAGAGTTGATAGTTCCTCTTCCACGCAACTTCGATCTCGGTCGTCCAGTAGTACCAGTACGACGCGTGTTTTTCCCGGTTGGGCTCGTAGAAACGCCAGAGCGAAGGCAGCGTGTACTCTTCGTGCCATTCGGCGCGGCGCATGCGCATGAAGTCGCGCGTCGTCTCATAAGCCACGAAGGTTGGTGAGAGGGTGAAGTCGAGCTCGAGAAGCTCCTCCATGACTTTGTTCCAGTGATCGCTCCCTTGTTTCGCCGCTTGCTCCCAAAGACGTCCTGCTTGCTCGAAGCGGTGCTGCTCGTTGTTGTAGTTGTAGGCAGCCGGGTAATGCTGGACGGTGCGGTCCTCGAAGAGCGCTTCCGGGAGACCGTACCAGTGTTGCATCGACGTGAGCCCGAGGCGGGCCGAGTCGATCGCGTCGAGCCACGATACGTTGAGCTGAGCGTGGTGGCACGTTGTTCTCATCTCGTGCTTTCCCGCTTGGTCGATCGCTGCGCCCATAATATCGGGTCGGGCTCCGAAAAACTTGACCCCGTTGGCGCCCATGCTCGCGACTTCGTCGACCCAGGCGCGGGCTTCGGCCGGTGTGGAGATGGGCTCCTCGAGCCCGAGACCGAAAGCGGGATAGGCTTCGATGCGTGGCGCCGTGATCGTGTTGGCGAGGCTCTTTTCTTTGTGGTCCATGATCCAACGCAGTCCGTTCCCCGTGCTCGGGTCACAGATCGTCGTGATGCCGTGGCCCATCCAGAGCTTGAGAACATATTCTGCCGGTATGCCCTGCTCGTTGCCGCCGATGTGCCCGTGCAAGTCCACGAAACCCGGGAGCACGTAGTGGCCCTCGAGCTCCATCACTTCTTCGCCGGGACGTGCGACCGGGCGGTTCTCTTCATTGATCGCGACACCGGGAACGCCGACGCTCTTGATCTGGGCGATACGGTTGCCTTCGATCACGATGTCCATCGGGCCGATTGCGGGGGCGCCGGTGCCGTCGATTAGAGTGACGCTCCGCAAGATGAGACGGTCGAACGGGCCCTCTCCTCGGGCGCGGGGAGGTGCTATCGGAATGGAGTCCTCGGGATCGGTGATTTGTCCCGAAGCGGTCCATGAAACACCGAAGAATAAGAGCATGACGACCATGAACGTTCTACGCATTACTGTTGTCTCCTCGCTTTGTCGGTAAAGGTACCGTTTCCTAGGTTCCGATACAAACGGGGAGACTCGCCTTGTGCTCGAGCTCCATATAGTCGCCTTCGGCCACGCTGCAGCCGGAGACGAAGAGGTCGAGCCAGCCGTCGATAGAGGCAGCTGGGGGAGGCGAGTGCGGAGACGTACAAGTCGGGGTGATTATCACTATTGAAGTCGCCCCAAGCGACGGCTTTTACGTGGGCCACGAGCTCGATGCCGGCCGCGCCTGTCATGTTCGTGAACGTGCCGCCCCCGTCGTTGCGGTAAGGCTCAGACGGCTCCGATTCGTTGCCGATGAAAAGATCGAGCCAACCGTCGCCGTCGTAATCCGTTGGGAAAGCTCAAGAGACCGGACTCGTGCGTAGCTCTTTGGCGGGTGTGCCACCGCCCGCCAAGTCTGGGTTCTAGCGTTGTTCGTACTCACCCACGTTCCGCCCGCCTCGATGATCCAATTCGTTGATTCAATATCCAATATTCTGCACTTTTTCCTACGCAAAGATCTACGAGCGCTCGCTCGTTCTCGACGCCGACCAGGAAGAGGTCCGCGAGCGCCTGACGACGCTCGGTAGCTCAGGCGTCAAAAACTGAAGACGACTCGCCGGAGCAACTCGAACGGTGTGTCCATCGACATCCATGAGCGCATGTCGGACAACTGTTCGCTTCTCGGCGGCGTGACACGCGGAGCTACAAGAGCTTCGAGCCGGCGGATGGCCACTCCGCGACGATCGATTCGCACAAGCCGAAGTCAGGAAGAGCTCGGCGCGCGTTGTACGTCTGAAGTCGCTTCGGTTCCGGGCTCGCGCGAAGACGCCCTGGACGCTTTCTCGTTGGTCGTTTGAAATCTCCGCTCCGGCACGGCAGAATCCCACATTATGCGATCTTTTCTCTCGACGTTTGTCTTGGCGTTCTTCGCGGGCCTGTCCGTCGCGCAGGACAACCCGAAATACCAAACGGATTTTCCGCCCGAAGAGCTCGACGCGCGGCGACACCGGGTGCTCGACGCGATGGGTGACAACGCGATCGCCCTCGTGCAAGGAGCGGCGACGGAGCCCGGCTTCGTCGTCTTCCGTCAGTCGAACGAGCTCTACTACCTCACCGGGCTCGAAGTGCCGCAGTCCTATTTGCTTCTGGACGGGCGGGGGAGGCGGTCCTTACTGTTTCTGCCGCATCGTGACCCGCGCAAGGAGCGCGGTGAAGGCAAGACGCTCTCGGCGGAAGACGCGGAGCTGGTTCAAGAGCTCACGGGCGTCGACGCTGTCTACGGCAACGACTATCTTGCGCGCCAGCTCTACTCGTTCGCGCTGAGACCGCCCGCACCCACGCTCTACACGTTCCGGAGCCCCGCCGAGGGCCGAGCGCAGAGCCGTGACGAGAACCTCATCGGACGCGCCGCGGTCGTCTCGGACCCCTGGGACGGGAGGCCGCCCGCGAAGGGCAGTTCATCCATCTTCTGCGCACCCGTTATCCGGAGTTCGATATCGCCGACCTCACGCCCATTCTCGATGCGATGCGCATCAAGAAGAGCCCGCGCGAGATCGATCTCGTCCGGCGGGCGAGCGAGTTGGCTGGTCTCGGTATCATGGAAGCGATCCGCTCGAGCGGGCCCGAGGTCATGGAATATCAGCTCGACGCGGCCGCGCGCTACGTCTTCGAGCTCAACGGCGCTCAAGGCGAGGGGTACCGGTCGATTACCGCGTCTGGAACGAACGCTTATTACGGGCACTACTACCGCAACGAAAGTGCGCTCGTCGACGGCGAACTAGTGCTCATGGACTACGCACCCGACTATCGCTACTATACGAGCGACGTCGCCCGCATGTGGCCCGTGAACGGAGCATTCGACGCTGGGCAGCGGCGGCTCTACGGGTTCATCGTTGACTACAGCCAGGCCTTGATGAAGCGCATCCGTCCCGGCGTGACCGCCGACACCATCATGGACGAGGCCGCGGAGGAAATGAAGATCGTGCTCGAGACCATCCCGTTCGAGAAACCGGCCTACGAGAAAGCCGCCCGGGAAGCGCTCGTTTTTCGCGGGCATATGTCCCATCCCGTAGGGTTGGCGGTGCACGATGTCGGCAACTATCGCTCGAAGCCGCTTGAGCCGGGTATCGTGTTCTCGGTCGACCCGATGCTGTGGGTACACGAGGAGAGGCTCTACGTTCGCATGGAGGACACCGTCGTCGTCACCGAGGATGGCGTGGAGAATTTCACCGACTTCATGCCGGACACGATCGAAGAAATAGAGGCGCTCATGACGGAAGAGGGCATCGTGCAAAAACGTCCTCCGGTCCCGTAATGCATTTCCTATGGCTCGTCGCGACTCTAACGGCGCAGCAGGTGGACCTCGAGGCGCGACCGCTCCGCGAGGAGCGCGCTCGCGAGGTCGACATCCTTCACTACCGTATCGAGCTTCGCTTCGAAGAGAAGACGCGCTCGCTCTGGGGGAAGACAACGATTCGGATGTCCTTGCTTGCCGACGGGCTCGAGCGCTGCGCTCTCGACGCGGAGACGTTCACGGTGGAGCGCGTCGTTGACGGTGCGTCCCGGGTCCTCACGTTCTCGCACAGAGATGGCGAGCTCGCGATCGAGCTGGCCGAGCTTCGCGACCTATGGCGAGTTTCTTTACTCGCGCTATGCGCTCGGCGAGGACGAGGGCGCCGTCAATTTACTCGGCAAGAAAGACGCCTATCTGCGCGAGGCGCACGGCCGCTACGAACGGCCCATCGTCTTTGAGCGTTGGACCTATCCGAACGAGAACTTTGACCGCCACACTTATCAAAAAGGCGCCACCGTTTTGAACATGCTGCGATGGGTGCTCGGGGACGGCGCTTTCCGTGGCGCGATGACACACTTTCTCGAGAAGCACGCTTTCCAGCCCGTCGACACCCATGACCTCATCGACGCGATCAAAGAAGCCACGAGGCAAAATATCGACTGGTTCTTCGACCAGTGGATCTATCGTGCCGGCCACCCGAATTTCGACATCTCCTACCAATGGTCGGAGAGCGCGGGGACGATCGCGCTCCGCGTGCGGCAATCGGGAGAGTTTTTTCGCATGCCCGTTCAGATCGGCATCCACACGGCGTCGGAGCGACGGTCGGAGACGTTCTGGCTCGAAAGCAAGGACGAGACGTTCGAGATCGCCTCAGTCGAGATGCCGCTACTCATCCGCTTCGACGAAGGTAATTATCTGCTCAAGAAGTGGAGTTTCGACAAATCCACGGAGGAGCTTCTGTATCAGCTCGACCGCGACGATGTCATCGGACGGATGTGGGTCGCGTCCGAGCTCGGCGCCCACCCGGCGCTCGAGAAAACCGCCCGCCGCGATCCGTTCTGGAGTGTCCGCCGAGCGGCGCTCGAGGCTCTCGGGAAGGCGGCCGACGTCGAGCTTCTGAGAGAGAGAGCTTTCGACGAGAACGGCAAGGTCCGTGTCGCGGCGCTTCGCTTGCTCGGTGAGCTCGAGAGTGCGGAACACGCCTCGTTTTTCATGGAGCGCTTCGAAGCCGACGACAGCTATCTCGCGCAAGCGGAAGCGGTGAAAGCGCTCGGCAGAATCGTGGACGCCTCCAGACGGCAGGTTCTGGAAAAGGCAGCGACGATGGAATCGCCGCGGGACGTGATCGCGACGGCGGCGCGCGCAGCGCTCGAAGCGCTCGAGAAAGGGAGCCAAGATTGAAACGCAGCCTGGCCGTGAGCCTGAGTTTCGCCGTAGCCGCAGCCTTCGGGCCGCGGATCGTTTCCGCGCAAGGGGACGGGCCCTACGACCGCCTCGTCATCCGGGACGCGATGGTCATCCCGGGCCATGGCGGACCCGCCTACGGCCCCGCCGACCTTATCATCGAGAACGACCTCATCGTTCAAATCATCTCGATGAACGGCGTGACCGGCCGTCCCGCGGGCGATACGCCGCCGGTCGGAGACCGCGTCATCGACGCTCGAGGCATGTACGTCATGCCCGGCCTCATCGATCTCCCATACCCACATCCGCACCGAGCCGCTCCCCCTCCAATACATCTACAACATGAAGCTCGCGCACGGGGTCACGACGATGGTGAACGGCGCGGGGCGCGGGTTTCCCGAAGCTCTCTCGGAGGCGCGACGCTCGGACGCGAACGCCATCACCGCGCCTCGGATGTTCCCCATCCGCGATTGGGGACCTAGCAGCCCGGTGAAAAAGTCCAGATTCTGCTCACGGAGAAAGTTTGGTGGGCAAGTTCAAGGAAGATGTGATTCGGCGGAACGGCCAAGTTGAGACGCCCGATGGATTGCAGCGGGGCAAAACGTGCGCCTATGGTCGAGACGAAGCGCAATAAAGCAGCGATCAGACTGGCGTTGAGCTCCGCGTATTCCTTCGGCGTGGCCTTGCCGATGAGATTGCGCATCAGAATCCCGAGATTGAATCCGGCCACGTGCGTGAGGAGGCGCTTGAGTATATTTTCGTGTCTTCGCAAATGCGTTCGTCGCATGCCTCCCGCTTCGAGGTAGTGCGCGAAAGGTCGTTCGAGTAACTCGCCGCGACGGCGTATTAATCGCTTACCTCGAGTCCCGCGAATGCGACGTCGGTTCGCGTAGGTGGCGGCTTGCTCGGCCTGTTTGTCCTTCCATTTGCGGCCACCTCGCTCTGGCTCCGAAATGTAGCTCCGGTATTCTTGTTCAACCAGCTCAACCAGGATGTCGTTGCCGTGATAGCCCTTGTCCCCGACCACTTCGCGACCCGCGTCTTCATGTATTCGTTCACAACATTCCGCGTTGTTCGCGAGCTCTTGCAGATTTGACTGCGCTTTTTCCAGCGTATCCGGTAGGCTCTTTGTGTCACCCTTCGCGCCTCCGTGAAGCGTCACGGCAATTACCGCACCTTCCCCGCTCATGTCCACAGCATGCTCGGCTTTGTGCGCCATATCCGTGCCCCCGCTCTTCATTTTCATGATCTCCGCATCCGGCTCGTTCGGATTCACCCACTCCTTGTTCGACCCTTTCTTTGGCCGCTTCTTGTCCAACTTTGCAATGTCCGCTCGGCTCGGCTCTTCGATACCACTCTTGCGCGCAAGCTCCTTCAAATACGATTCGTAGCTTTCCCCCGTGTCTCGACGAACGATTGACCGAAGCGCCGCATTCGCTTCCAGCGTCGTCGCGTCCACACCCAGTGTCTTGCCATCTATCATCCCTCTCGACGCTAGAACTTCTAGCACCCATCCAAATACAGATTCGTGAACTTCCAGCGGAAGTCGATTCCGTATCCGAGACAGCGACGAATGGTCCGGCGTTCGCTCTTCCATTCCAAGGCCAAGAAACTGGCGCAAAGACAGTGAGTCCGAACACCGCCAGCAGATCCCGCGCTCTGAATCGATGCGCTCAAAGTAGCCGATCAACAGCATTCGAAAATACACACCCGGCGGTATGCTCGGCCGACCTTGCTTCTTCGCGTAATACGGCGAGCATTTCGACTCCACAAACGAGTCAAACTCTTCCTCTCGAAGTACCCGCTCGAGTTCCTCATAAAAAGGATGACCAGGACTCGACGCAACCGCATCGTGTGGAATCCATAAAGTCTCTTGGCAACTTTTCTTTTTCTTCTTCATCGACATGCGATGCAATTTTACATCGTCATCGAATGAGTCTTCAGAGAAATATCGCGACCGGATACGACTTTTTCAACGGGCTGCTAGCCGCTCCCGCGATCCGGGTCACGCGCCACAACTCGACGAGATTGAGATCTGGCACGACCCGAAGAGGGCTTCCGAGCTCGCCACCGAGCTCATGTCCGAGGGCGCGCGCGTCATCCGTGTCGGGAGCCTCGCTTGGAACGCGGAGCTTTTCGGCGCGGTCTGCAAAGCCGTGGAGGAAGCGGGCGGCATCACGACGGTGCATCTGCCGCCGTCGGATATCGCGGTGGTCAACGCGGTGCGCGCGGCCGAGCTCGGCGTAACGATGATCGAGCACCATTACGGTTATGCCGAGTCCGCGCTCGGCAACCGCGTCCAACACTTCGGCGCATCTTTCAACTACAACGACGAAGCGGACCGCTTCAGGGCCGTCGGCGCTGTCTGGCAGCAAGCGCCCACGGAGATCTTGCTCGGCGACATCGTGGACCGTCTCGTGGCGTCAGGCGCCGCGATGCTTCCGACGATGAGCGCCTATGAAGCGAACCGCGACATCAATCGCGCCATGGGACTCCCGTGGCACGATAGGTACACCCACGCCGTGCTCATCGACTGGTTCTACCCGAGCCCGGCCAACCACGCCGCCGAGCATTGGGATTGGAGCTCGAACGACGAAGCGGTCTGGGCCGATATGTATCGCCGCTGGCAGGACGTCATTCGTGAGTTCCACGCGAGAGGAGGGGTGCTGGGCTATGCGGTGGACGACCCCTTCACCTGGAATACGAGCGGGATTGGCAACGTGCGGGAGTTGCAGCTCATGCGCGAAGCGGGACTCCATCCGCTCGAGGTCCTACGTGCTGCGACACGAACGAGCGCGCTCATTCTGCGGCGACCCGATTTGGGGCTCGTGCAAACGGGCTACAAAGCGGACCTCGCAATCGTCGACGGCAACCCGCTTCACAATTTGAGGTTCCTGTACACGTTTGGCGCCCTGACGATGCAGGACAGCGAAATGGTGCGGCGCGGAGGCGTTCGCTGGACGATCAAAGGTGGCGTTGTCTACGACAACGTCGCGTTGATGGAAGAGGTCGTCGAGATCGTTGCCGCGTCGAAAAAGAACTGGAAGAACCCAGTCACACCTCTCTTCGAGTGACGAAGGCAGTTCTTCGACTTGTCGCGGGCGCCCGCCGGTGACGTGATCAGGGCACGAAGAGGTGACATTGACGTTGGTTAGGCTGCTGCTCGTTTTCGTTGGCATCGCTCTGCTCGCTCCTGCCCTTGCGGCCGACGATCGTGTCGATAGGCTCACTGAAGAGCACAAGAACTGGCTCGAGCAAGAAGTGATTTACATCATCTCGGAGCGCGAGCGTGAGGCATTCTTGGATCTAGAGACCCGCGAATGCGGTCAACCCGCGCCACGTACCCGCGCGTGTGATGCTCGCTACCATCTACCTTCGGATGGGTGACGCCGACCAAACGCTCGAGCTCTTGAAGCCGCTCGAGGAGCTCCTCCCGGATCAATACGAAGTCGTCTCCGGACGCGGACTCGCTCACTACTTGAAGGGGGGCTATGAGACCTCTATCGCCGATCTCGAGCACGTACGCGGGCATCCGCGACTCCATCGAATAACCACCCGCCACGAATCACCACCGTCTGAGCCGGCCGTGTCAAAAGCCCGTGTCTGCGGAAGCTTGTCCCCGAGCTGTGCCTGCGCCGAGGGTTACCTGAAGCCCGATGAGTACGGTCAGGGCGAACGACGTGATCGTTGGAGCTCTCATCAGATTCGTCCTCTTGCGATAGTGTTCCGATGATGGCGATGACGGGGCGCGTGCGTCAGATTTCCAGAAGCGCCCACTCCTTTGTCAGGTTGGGAACACTTCCTTGCACCCAGCCCCTCTCCTTGCCTACAACGACGTTGTCTGAGGGGTTGTATCCATAGCCGCCTTCCGGGTTGAAGAGACCGGGCTCCATCGAAAAAGTCATGTTCTCTTCGAGCGGCGTCGTCTCACCGAGAGAAATGTAAGGCTCTTGGTGGCCTTCCATGCCTTCACCGTGCGCGACTCTTTGATACAGGTATTTCTGCATACCGCCCTCGAGCTGATATTCGTGGATCGCCTTGGCGATATCCTGCGCGGGTCTCCCTGCCCTGGAGAGCTCGATCTGCATGCGAGATCCTTCCGCCATGACCTCCCACATCTTCTCCCACTCGGGATTCCAGGGTGCGATCTGATAGGGACAGTAGAGTTCGCCGCCGCACCCGCCCAATTTCACGACGCCCGCGACCTGAAGGGAGTCCCCCTTCTTCACTTTGTTGTGGTGGTACTGATTCGGATGTGGATAGGCGTTACCCGCGCCCGTACGGCACCCGATACCGATATTGATCCCGACCGCGTTGTGCGGATGGCCGTCACGCTTGATGTCTTTCATGATGAGATCCGTGCCGTACTCCATCGCGGCCATGCGGATTTTGAAATCGGTGAGGTCCGTACCGTGCTCGAGGATGTAGTCGCGGGTCCATGCGTGGATTTGAGAGAAGTAATTATAGGCGCGCTGAGATAGAGCGAGCTCCTCCGGAGTCTTGACGCGCCGCATCTTGATGCAGATGTCGCTGACGTCTTCGAAGCTCGCCTTCGGAAGCACTTCCGTCATGCGTTTGAAGGCCCCGACGGTGGGAGACGCGCTGAGGCCAATTTTCTTGTCGGCGAAGCCGCGACCTCCGATCCCATTGAGGGCCCACTCGATTAAGTCCACGGGTGGTCCGGTGACGACTTTGCCTTGATCGGGATAGCCCTCTTCGGACGGTGGGTAGTCGTAGTAGTAGTCGGCCTCGGTCGACCACCAGCTCCGTACCATCTCCAGGTCTAGCCCCGGGTGATACCAATACACGGCGAGCTCGTTCGTGGGAATGAAGCACGAGAAGGGCCGCTCCGTCGTCGAGTGGAAAAGTCCCGTGTAGTAGATGATGTTCCATCGGTCGGTGATCCAGATGCCGTCCAGACCCCGTTCACCGAGCTTGCCCTGCAGCCGCCGGACGGTGTCCTGGTGCCATTCCAGAGAAAGCCGGTCGAAGGTTGCGGGCTCTGGGTGCTCGGGACGGCTTACCAGCATCGCGGCAGACCGGCCAGTTTGGCTCGATTGACCGTTCCCTTCCGGCGCGCAGGCGGCTCCTACAGTCGCTCCCAGAGTCACGGCACCAGACTGCTTCAAGAATTCTCTTCGTGTCGTCATCGCTTGCTCCTTATCGGCAACAGCCTCCTCAGGCAGCCCAGTAGTATCACTGCCGCGCGAGTTTTGTCAAAGCGCTTGAAACCAGAGACTCTCGGTGACATGATCTTGTTCCGATTATAATGACGATGCGTAGTTTATTGCCCGCCATCCTGGGAGCTGTGCTTGTCTCTTCCGCCGCGGCCGACGAGCGCGTGGACAGGCTGCCGGAAGAGCACAAAACGTGGCTCGAAGCGATCCGAACCGATTATGCGGACGCCGCGCTTCGCTACGGAAACCGTGTATCGGCAGACTACACGCGTGAAAGGCGAGTACCAAAACGCTGTGGACTACCTCAAGCGAGCGAGAACGTTGCGGCCACCTCCCCCGTTGCTTTTGAACGCCCTCGCGGACAGCTACGAACGTCTCGGCAATATCGACAAGGCCCGTGAGATCTACGAGCGCTCGCTTCTTCTCGACAGCGACCAGGGCGCCGTCCGTGATCGCCTGGCGACGCTCGGCGCTTCAGGGGTCAAGAACTGAAGCGGGGCATGTCGTCAGGCTGGCTCAGGGGTCCTCCGTCGCACTAGCGGCCTTCGCTTTGGCCACGATCGCCTTCACGTCGTCGAGAAGCTCGGACGCGTCATAGACGATACCGTCCTTGATCGTGTATTCTACGCTGCCTACCCGGCCGGGGCGATTGTTCTCGTCGAGCTTCAACGCACCGGTCCCGTAGAGCACCTTCAAGTTCATCAACGGATTCTCGTCGACGACAAGGAAATCGGCGAGCTTGCCGACTTCCACCGATCCGATCTCGTCCGCGCGACCGAGGGCTTCCGCTCCCTTGAGCGTCGCCGCCTGAATGACCGAAAGCGGATGAAATCCCGCCTCTCGTAGAAGCTCGAGCTCTCGAATGAAGCCGAAACCGTAGAGCTTATAGATGAAGCCGGAGTCTGAACCGGCCGCGACGCGTCCACCACGGTTCTTATACTCGTTCACGAAGGTCATCCATAGGCGAAAGTTCTCCTTCCACTCGACCTCGTCCTCGGTGGTCCAGTAGAACCAGTAGGAGCCGTGAGCCTCTCGGCTGGGCGTGTAGAAATTCCAGAGCGACGGCAGGGTGTAGTCGTCGTGCCATTCTGCTCGGCGGGCGCGCATGAGATCCCGGCTCGCCTCGTAAATCGTGAAAGTAGGCACGAGCGTGAAGTCGAGCGCGATGAGCTCGTTCATGACCGCGTTCCAGTGCTCACTGAACGGCTCGGCAGCTTGCTTCCACAATCGACCCGCCTGGCCAAAACGATGCTGTTCGTTGTTGTAGTTGTAGTCGAGGGGGTAGTTCTGAACGGCGCGGTCGGTGAAAAGCGCCTCGGGCAGACCGTACCAATGCTCCATCGAGCTCAAACCCCAGCGCGCGGAATCGAGCACGTTGTTCCACGCGACGTTGAGCTGCGAGTGGTGGCACGCCGTTCGAAGCCCCTGTTGCTTGGCTTCGTCGAGCGCTCCCTGCATGACTTCGGGACTCGCCCCCAGAAATTTGATACCGTCCGCGCCCGCGCTCGCGATCTCTCGTACCCAGGCCCTTGCCTGCTCTTCCGTCTCGATCGATTCATCTTGCCCTTGCCCGAAGAACGAGTAGATGTAAAGCCGCGGCGCCGTGATCTCATTTCGCGCGCTCTTCGCGCGATGCTCCTTCATCCAGTCGATGCCATTCATCGATCCGGGGTCGCGCACCGTCGTGATGCCGTGACCCATCCAGAGCTTGAACACGTATTCCGAAGGCGTCCCCTGAGGTCCTCCACCCACGTGCCCGTGCATATCGATGAGACCGGGGAGCAAATACATCCCGTCGAGGTCGATTTCTCGGCCGCCGTTGGTGGGCGGACGATTCTCGGGTTTGATAGCCATTCCCGGATAGCCGACGCTCTTGATCTGAACGATACGGTTGGCTTCCACGACGACATCCACGGGTCCTACCGGAGGTGCACCCGTCCCATCGATGAGCGTCGCGCCGCGCAGAATCAACCGGTCGAACGGGCCTTCACCTTCCGCACGTGGTGGCGCGGGAGCGACGTCTTCAATAGCGGTGACGTTTTGCTCCTGAGCGTGAGCGGCCCCTCCGAGCCCGATGACGATTACCGAAATAGTGAAGAGCAGAATACGGTGCATAGCTTCCCCTTTCCGCGTTGGCTTTTTACGAAGTATACCGGGTCGCGGGACTGGTTCCCTGTCTCGATTACTCCAAAAGCGTGACACCTAGCTGCGTGAGAAGAAACGTGAGCTCGGCCGCGCGGTCTTCGACGACTAGCGAGAGCGGGAGCCCGCCGCCCGCGGCGTGGCCTGCCTTTTCGTGATAGCGCAAGATGACGGGCAGTCCTGAAGACGTCGCGTTCTGTAGTCGCGCGGTCATCTTGCGCGCTTGGAGCGGAGGGACGCGTGTGTCGCGATCGCCCGACGTGAGCATGATCGCGGGATAGCGGACTCTATCCGCGACGGCTTGGTAAGGGGAGTACTTGCGGAGGAACGCGAACTGCTCCGGGGTCGAGGCGTCCCCGTATTCGAGAAGCGCGGGCAGGTTGTTGGTCTTCGTGAAAGTGTTGAACCGGACCATATCGAGATCGGGGAAGCCGCATAGGACGGCGCGAAACAGTTCGGGGCGCTGGGTTAGGGCGCTTGCGACGAGGAGCCCGCCATTGCTGGCGCCCCGGATCGCGAGCAAGTCGGAGCGCGTATAGCCGCTCGCGATGAGCCATTCGGAAGCCGCGAGAAAATCATCGAAGACGTTCTGCTTATTCTCGAGCATGCCGTCGCGATGCCAGTCTTCGCCAAATTCGCTTCCACCCCGCAGGTTGGCGAGCGCGAAAATGCCGCCGCGCTCGATCCAAGCCGCCGCCATGACGTCGAAACGCGGCGTCTGCGCGGCGTTGAAACCTCCATAGCCATGCAACAACGTGGGCGCCGGCGAGTGTTCTGACCGATCTCTCGCGTGCACGAGATATATCGGTATCTCGGTGCCGTCCTTCGACGGGTAGCGGAACTGTTCTACGACCAGACCGGTCGCATCGAAGGGCACCTCGGAGCCGCGCCAAACCTCACGCGCGCCGGTCTCGAGGTCGACGAGATAGGTCGTCTCGGGCTGAAGGAAGGACTCGACCGTCAGGAGCGCCCTTCCGGGCCCCGCGCCTCGAATCGTGGCGCGGTGATGATCGGGAACCGCCACCTCTCCCGCGGGTGTACCGTCGAGCTCGAAGACGCGGATGCGTGCGCTCACGTTCTCGAGATAGGTGAGATAGAGCTTCTCGTCGATGACGGTGAAATCCTGTAAAACGTCGTCGCTCTCGGGGACGACGTCGCGCCACACTTCCCGCGACGCGTTTTTCGGATGGATGGCGACGATCTTGTTATTGGGCGCTCCGAGATTGGTTCTGACGAGCAACTCGCCATCGACGATACGTGGATAGAAACGCGCATCTTCGGCCATCGCGATCCACTTGACGTCTTGCTCACCTGACCGCGTCCCGAGATGAACTTCGCCGCGGCTCCAGCCGTGACGCACCGTATAGATCAGCGAGGCCTCCTCGTCGAGCTCGCTGATGTTGATGAAGCTCGTCGGGCCGTAGTCGTCGCCAAAGAGCACGACGTCGTCTTCGATATCTGTATCGAGACGATGGAAGACGGCTCTCGGTCCGAGCGTTCTGGACCGCCGCGTGTAGTAGAAGCCACTTCCGTCTTTCGCGAAGGTGGCGCTTGCGTAGAGTCCCCGCGGCAGCCGTTCGGGCAGATCGATGCCTTTGTCGACGTCCCGCACGCGGATCTCGATCTCGTCTTGGCCGCCATCGCGCACACTGTAGAGAAGCAGCTCACCGTCTCGATGCACCGACAAGATGTCGACTCGAGTTGTGCGGTCCGGGCTCATGTCATGCGGGTCGAGAACGACCTCGTAGTCTTGGTCGGGCTCGATCCGAACGAGCACGTCCTTCTCCGGAGCCGTCCGTCGGTAGATGACCGGAAGCTCTTCTCCGGCGCGACGCATCGTGAAGTACTCGAAAGCGCCACCTTTCTGCGTTGGACCGATTCTGCTCACGTCCATGAGGTCGCGAAGCCGCGCGCGCAGCTGTTCGCGCAGAGCCGGTTCTCCGATGATCTCTTCCGCGTAGGTATTTTGGCGATCGATCCAGTCGCGGGTTGCGTCGTCGTCTTGCGCCTCGAGCCACCGATATGGATCCGGGACGGTTTCGCCATGGATGGTGTCCACGACGTCGCCGCGCGCTGTCGCTGGCGGCGCCGGATAGGGGGATGCGCATGCGACAGTCCACAGCGCGGCGATAGCTATCACGTTGGCGCTTACCCGACTCATAATTGCTCTCCATCAAGCTTCGCTTCAATGAAGCTTTCGACTTGCTCTTCCAATACCGGCATCGGCACCGGGCCGTTCAAGAGCACGACGTCGTGGAACTCGCGCAAGTCGAATTTCTCGCCGAGCCTCTCGGTGGCGCGCGCGCGGAGCTCGCGAATCTCAAGCTCGCCCATCTTGTAAGCGAGCGCTTGACCCGGCCACGCGATATAGCGGTCGGTCTCGGTCGTGACTTCGTGGATGGAAAGTGCCGTTCTCGAAGCGAGATAGTCGATCGACTGCTGCCGGCTCCACCCCATCGCGTGGATGCCGGTGTCGACGACCAGGCGGCAGGCGCGCCACATCTCGTAAGTGAGCCGTCCGAAATCGCTGTAGGGATCTTCGTAGAAGCCGGCTTCGAGACCCAGCCGTTCCGAGTAGAGACCCCAGCCTTCGCCAAAAGCGCCGATGCCGGAGAAACGGCGAAACGCGGGCAGGTCCGTCAACTCCATCCGCAACGCGTTTTGTAGATGGTGCCCGGGCACGGCCTCGTGGAGGGTCAACGATTCCAGTGTATAGAGCGGACGGTTCTCGAGCTTGTACGTATTGACCCAGTAATAACCAGGCTCATGACTTCCGACCGAAGGGCCGATATAGCGACCGCCGGTATATTTCGGCGCGATGTGATCCGGGACCGGTTGGATCCCGTAGGGGAGGCGGGGGAGTGTTTGGAATAAAGAGGGAAGCTTGGCGTCCATCTTCTTGGCGATGAAAGCGGCCTCTTTCAGCAGTTCCTCTGGGGTCTTCGCGTAGAAGCGCGGATCGGTGCGAAGGAAATCGAGAAAAGCGCCAAAATCGCCCTCGAAACCCACTGCTTCGATGATGGCGACCATCTCGGTTCGGATGCGCGCGACTTCGGCGAGTCCCGTTTCGTGAACGTCTTGGGGCGACCGATCGAGCGTCGTAAAGTGCCGGACGAGATAGGCGTAATATGCTTCGCCGTTCGGAAGCTCGGACGCGCCGATCGACTCGCGCGTGCCCGGCCAATATTCCGTTCTCATGAACTCCAGAAACGCTCGATAGCCTACGACCGCGCCGTCCATGATCGCCTCTTGCGCGCTTTCGCGAAGCCGCTCGTGCTCGGCCTCGGGGATCGACGCGGCAAAATGCGTGAGCGGCGCATAGAAGAGGCTGTCTTCGGGGCGGTCGACGACGTGGCTTTCGATCGTTACGTCGTAGCCTTCCAGAACGACGCGCGGCAAGCTCATCCCGGACTCGAGTCCTTCGCGCATGAGCTCGATCTGTTGCTCGACGTATCGCGGAAAGGCTCGAAGACGCGCGATGTAGTTCTCGTAATCCGTCGTCGACTCGAAGGGCATGCGGCTCGGGAGCCGCGAGAAGGCGATGTGAAATCCGGAATCCGCGTTGATCGGGATCTGAAACGACCGGAACACAAACTCCGAGAGAGCGTCCGAGAGCTCACGCTCGAACATGTCGTAGCTGATGCGGTCCTGAGATTCGAGCTGGGAGCGGTCAATGGTCCGAAGCCGCTCCAAGAAGCCGGTGCGGACGTCGGCGCGTCGGGTCTCGTCAACGGTCGAAACGGACGGCAAGAGATGGTTGCTCTCGTGCACGCCGACGCTCGTCGCGCGCAAAGGGTTCTCCTGAAGCTCGAACGCCCAAGCGTCCTCGAAAAGTGCGTGCAATAGCTCAGCTGGGTTGCTTTGGCTCGATGGGCTCGGATCGCAGGCAACGAGTATCACGAGAGGGATGAGTGCTGTCCACGAGCAACGCATGGTCGTCTCCTTGTCGCCTAGATGTCGTCCAAGAACCGCGCGTCCATGGGTTCCTGGAACGCATTCGCTCTCGCTAGTATTTCATGGGCGGCGTCGTATGGCGAGAAGTCGACTTTGGCAGAGAAACGCTGAGCCCGGTCCAACATCTTTATATAGGCTTCCGTAGTCCTGTTTCGTGAGAGGGCACGCAGCGCGAGGAGATAGTCCTCCCGGAAAACCGTGGGAATGAGGATTCGGCGAAGACCTGTCGTGAGCATCCGCGGGACGCTCGACGGGGATCTTGCCTTCCCAAACGATCGCTCGAGCTTCCTCGAGCTCAAAGATCGTGCCCTCGATGTAGTTGGAGAAATACGCGTCAAAAAGCCATGTTTCGCGAAGACTCCGGTGGGTGCTTCCGCCATCAAGTGTTGCTACGCCGCCAGAGGGATTTGAATGCTCGTGGCAGTTGCTTGCGTACGAGTGCCACCGAACGCGATCACGTCGTACGCTGTCAATATTGATACGGATGTCCGCGCGGCACTAAGCTCTCCCTGAGCGTCAGGCGCCGGGTGGCGAGTCCGGCCTGCATCGCCGGAGTCCGGATCTCGCGTCCGAACTTCAGAGCGCGGTGGGGCCTGGCGAAGTTGTAGCAACTGGCCGCCAACACTTGATTGCGGAAGCACCCCACCGAGAGCCAATACGCTGGAGCGACTTCGTGAAGGACGTCGACCGCGAGTAGCGATTGCGACCCAACTACGCGCCCGACCACTTCGCCACGCTCAGGTCGGGTACGCTGTCGTAGTCCGGGTCGCTAGTCAATACTACGAGTCCGTTCGCGCGAGCTGTCGAGGCGATCCAGATGTCGTTCTCCCCGATTGGTGTGCCCGAATCCCAAAGCTGCGCCTTCAACCGGCCGTACTCGTCAGCGATGTCGCGTGTCGTTGGGAGAATGTCGTAAAGGGCGGAAAGCACCTCTTCGAAAGCTGCGGCCAGAGCGTGTTTTCGGCGGCCCTCCGCGAGGCGTGCGAGGCCGAAACGAACCTCACCCTCCACAATCACGGAGGAGTAGATCACGCTTTCGGGCTCGAGCGTACCGAGAAAGGCGTCGAGGTCCGCGTTTCCCGCCATGGCTGCACTCACCGCCGACGTGTCCAGCAGCAAATCCGTCAAACCGGCGAGCCCCACTCCGCCTCTTGCTCACCCTCGAGTATCCTGCGTTCAAGCTCGGCGACATCCTCTGGGCTAGCTCTCTGCGATTGCAGCACTGCCCTGAGCGCTGAGACTCCCTTCTTTCCTTCGCCGACTCCGTGACGCTGCGCGCCCTGTTCGATGAGTTTCTGGAGCGCTGACTCTGGCACGCGCACGAGACCGCCGACTTTGACGTGGTCGAGCTTGCCCGACCAGATCCATCGCCGGATGGTCTGGGGATGACATCGAAGCCGTTCCGCAATCTCCTCGACGGTCAGTAGATCAACTGTTTTCATAGCAACAGTGTACTAGAACGGGTCTCTATGTACAAGTATGCCCATATACAATCTTCTAACATACACCCCAAATTAGTTGATAACCTTGTTACTCCCGAAGCGCTGATATTGGGCCGGTGCAGGTGCTTCACGTGAGGTCAAATACTCATGCGCGTCGTGTCCAAAAACACGAACGGCACCGAACGCTCGACGCCCAATGGCGTTCACGAGATCGCCGAGATCGCAGAGACGAACCGACGGCGCGCCGGTTCGGCGAGAGGCGAGCGCCGAACGGATCCCTGGTACCGGGCGCCGTCTCGCTGACGCGCACCGATCCCTACGCGGCCTCGCGGTGGTAGTAGTTGAGCAACCCGCCCAACCGCTCGCGACAGCGGACGCTTCCATGACGACTTCCGACGCCATCGTCCGCTTCGATCAGCCCGTTATCGAGGCCTTGATGATTGCGCTCTCCATGATAATGAGAAATGAATTCGGTGACGGACCGGCGAAGCGATTGCTTACCGAAGAAGATCATCCGGTCGAGGCATTCGCTTTTGATCGACAAAACAAACCTTTCGTGAGCGTTCAAATTCGCGGAACGGTACGGCAGCCGAATGACGTCCGTTCCGGACTCCTCGATCAAGTCTCGAAAGTCCGAGGTGAACTTCTTATCGCGGTCCAGGATGAGGAAGCCCTTGCCGAGCAGAAAGCCGTCGACTGCGTCGGTGAGATTACGGCCTACCTGCATCATGAACGCGCTGTCCGGCCCGGGAGTGATTCCAGCAATGTGCACTTTTCGCGAAGAGAGCTCGATGACGACGAGCACGTAGTAGGTCACGAGCCTGCGGAACATGGCGACCTCGACGGTGAAGAAGTCGGTGGCCGCGACGCTTTCCCAATGGGCGGTCAGAAACGTGCGCCACGGCGTCCGCTCACCTCTCGGGCGCGGGCTCGATGCAGTGCTCTCGTAGGATATTCGCGACCGTGCTTCTGGCAACGGTATGACCGAGATTCGAGAGTGCACCGCGAATTCGTGTAGAGCCCCACTTCGGATTCGAACTTCGCCATGGCCACGACGAGCTCGGTAATCTCGACCATCACCTGGGGTCGTCCGAGCTGTTTCCGCCGCGCGCTGTAGTTCCACTTCCGCGCAATGAGCCTTCGGTGCCAGGCCAAGAGAGTGTCCGGGGTGACGATACCGGCGACTTCGGCCAAGAGTTTCCGGCCAAGCTCCGTCCCCTTTACCGCGAGCCGACGTCGCTCGTCGTCGGTGAAGCGAGGTTTCCTCCCGCGAAGCCGAACTTTGAGGACTCTGTTCTCCTCGAGCAAGTAGACGATAGCGGCCTATTGGTCACGCTGGATCCAACCAGCCACGGCGACGACCAGCAACGTCCAGGGTTGGATCGGCGTGCTCATGACGGAGCATTCTAGCTTCCCTTGGCGAAGCAAGCGTAGACGCGTCTATCCGAAACGCCCCGGCTGACGGGGGACTTGAGTTCGCTCGTGTTTTTGGACAGGACAGCCTCCTCGCTCTCCGTGGATCGTTCCGCCTCTCGCGACGGTGAGATTCTTTTCAGCCTCATCAAGTTCGCGGGCCATCACGGCAATACGGACGCAATCTCGCCCGGACAAAGCCGAACGAGGGCGATCTCTGAACCGCTGCGGTAAGCAGCTCGGCCAATGACGTGCTAGATTGCGACTGCGGTCGCCTTCGCCAACGGCTTCTCGACATGCGACGAGGAGGCTCGGACCGCGCGTCGGAGGGCTCACATCATGCCGACCAAAACATCTCGTAACGCCCCCTGCCCCTGCGGCAGCGGGAAAAAGTACAAGAAGTGCTGCCTCGCAAAGGACGAGGCCGCGGAGGCGTCGGTCGCTGTCTCCGAAGGCGCGGTCGCACGCGCACTCGGGTGGCTTCGCGATCATTACCCGGATGAGTTTGAACGCGCTATCGCTCTCGACTACTTCGACTCGCTGCCGCCGGACCAATTCGAGGAGTTGGACGAGCTTCCCGAGGACTTGTTGGAAATGGTCCATTTGAACGCGTTCGAATGGGTGCTCGCCGAGGGCGAGATCGGCCTCACCGAAGACGAGGACGACATCGTGCCCGTGATGGAGCTCGTGCTCGGCGAAGGAGGACCTCTGATGGAGGCCAACGAGCGGCGCTATCTCCAACTTCTCGCGACGGAGCCCATTGATCTCTACGAAGTCGTCGAAGCGGAGCCCGGCGAGGGGCTGTGGCTCGTTTCGACACTAGCCCACGAGCCGAAGCGGGTTTGGGTTCGCGAGAGGTCGGCTTCGCGATCCCTCCGGGAGGGCGACATTTTCGCGGCGCGGGTGCTCCCGTGCGAGCCAAGTGTTCTCAGCGGTGCGGTGTATGCTTTCAACCGCCCTCAGTATCTGGAACTACGCGGCCGCATTCTGGATGGACCGCGAGGGAGCGGAGGTCTACTTGATTCGGACTGGGTGAGTGCCTGCATCATCGACGCGTGGTTGTCGGTCCTCGTAGGACCCCCACCGGTATTGATCGATGCTTCGACGGGCGAGGCGATCCTGTTGACGGCGGTCCACTACCGTGTGAAAGACTGGCCGCGATTCGCCAAAGCGCTCGACAAAGAACCGGACGTGGAGGAGGACGGCGAAGACCATTGGGTTCGGTTCCAGCCAGACGAAGCCCGCGAAGGTTCGCGTCGCTCTCTTTGCACCATCTCGAGAAGGGCCGACGATCGTATCGAGCTTTTCGCCCCAACCACGGACGCCGCCGATACCGCCGAGAGCTGGTTCTCGGAGCTTCTAGGCGACGCGGTGGAGCGCATCGCGCGCGAGTCGACCGACCCGAGACATGCGTGGAAGGATCGTCACGCGCGAACAAGGAATGAGCCGGATGTTGGAGACGGCCCCGGCGACGCCATCCCGCCAGAAACGCACACCGCGACCCTGGAACAGTTCTACCGGCAGAACTACGCAAATTGGGCCGACGAGCCCGTTCCCGCGTTGAAGGACAAGACGCCTCGCCAGGCCATCCGTTCGAAAGCCGGCCGGCGTGAGGTCGTGGAGCTCCTGCGAAGCTACGAGTATGGCGAGCGCGAGCAGGCCGAGATGCAAAGACGCGATCCCGTCGACTTGGGCTTTCTGTGGGAGGAGCTCGGAATCTCGACAGAGCGCGAAAGATGAGCCGTCGAGCTCGCACACCGGACCCATTCGAGCGCCGCATCGAATCCGCCCTCCGTCCGGGCAAGTTCGTCAGCTACAGCGACAGCTTCGTCTTTGCAAAGGGTCTCGACGAGCTGGTGACGCAAATCGAGCCTCTCGTCGACGACAATCCCGAGCGCGCAGCCGACGTCTACGAGGCCTTTCTAGCGGCGGCTACGCCAAGACCCACGAGATTGACGATTCGAGCGGCGAGCTCGGCAACTTCATGCAGATGCTTTGTTGTCACTGGGTGCGAGCGCGGCAATCGGGTGGCCACCCGGCGGGCGATACGGTCGAAACCCTCGTACATTGGATCGATGACGACGAATACGGCTACGCGTACCAAATGGAGCGCGATCTCGCCGAAGTGCTCGATGACGCCGGACGGACAGCGTTCGTGAAGGTGGCACGAGCCCGCTTCGAGCAAGCGGCGCAGGAGGCGACGCGTAGAAAAGACGAGCCCGGCGGCGACGCGTCCAAACGGCAATGGGCCGATGTGCTCCGCGCCTTGTATCGGGCCCAAGACAACGCCTTTTCCTACATCCGCCTCTGCCAGGAAATGGGGATGCGCGGCGAAGACTGCCTCGTGATCGCCGACATCTTCCACGCGAAGGACGAAACGAATCAGGCACTCTCGTGGGTTCGGCGCGGCCTCGAGATCGCCGGGAGTCACGACTTTGCGACCTACGACCTCGAGAGGCGCGAGCGCGCTCTCTTGTCCCAGCTCGGCCGCACGGAGGAAGCGCTGACGTTGGCGTGGAAAGACTTCGAAGCGAGCCCGTGTTGTTTTTTACATTGAATCGCGAAGATTTCTCATTCGTGATTCACCTCGACCGGCAACCACGTACGAGCAGAAGACGGGAGGCGCAGACGGGGTCAAGGGCGCGTAGCGGCTCGCGTAGCGAGCGAACCCTTGACGCCGTCGAGCACTCCCGTACCCTCATGGAGTGGTGGCCGTTCTTGATATTTCATCGCGGTGGATTACGGATTAAAGTGATAAACAACAGCCCGCATACCGGCAGCTATGAAGAGCTCATGCGCTACGTACCGGAAGACGAGCGTACTCGTTGGCACGGGCGGGCCATGAACCGCGCCGGGAGCGCCGAACTTTGGTCGACGATCGAACTATTTGTCGAGAACCGCGAAACGACGCGCCTCACCGATCGATTCCGGAGCACGCCGGACGAAGCTCTCATGGACGTGAGCCGCTACGCTCTCGGCGACGCCGCAAAACACTTGACGCGTCCACACCCGGGCGTAGCCGCCCGGCTTTTTCGCGCCATCGCGCTGCAGATCGTCAATGAGCGGAAGAGCAAGTCCTATCGCTCTGCCCTATCCAATCTGAGGCGAGCCAAAACGTGCTACGAGAAAGCGGGTAGGGTCGATCAGTGGGATTCCCTCGTGAAGGATATCCGACGACGCCACCACCGGAAGACGTCGTTCATGCCCAAATTCGAAGAGATCGTTCAGGGTGAGCCGGCCAAAGATGCGACGTTCCTCGACGCCGCAAAGAAGAGTTGGTCGAACCGGCGACCCCGGCAGTCCTGACCTGCGTTCGAGTCGAAGCCGATAGCACGCTAGGCCGCGCGGAGGGGCTCGACTGCTGTCGGACTTCGCAGTGAGAACGAACCTCTCAGCCTACCGTTTCATGGCCGTGCTGTGTCTCAGTCAGAGCTAGCAGCTGTCTATCGCGTCCTGTCCAAAACACGAACGAACTCGATTCGCGGCTCTTGGGTCTTGTCCAGGATTTGGAGGGACTGAAGTCACACGATCAAGGTTTGTGAAAGGAATGGCGAATCTTGTCGTGAATGTTACTGTGTAGTAATATATCTTTACGTAAAGCTCAAGATGGCTATCAATATTAGGAACCCGGAAACGGAGCGACTTGCTGAGGCACTCGCCAAGCTTACGGGCGAGACCAAGACGGAAGCTGTAACCATCGCCTTGCGCGACCGGCTGGCCCGCATACGACGGGAGCGCTCCCAGCGGCGTTTGGCGGATGAGCTCGACAAAATCGCGCAGCATTGTTCATCCCTACCAGTGCTCGACGCGAGGAGCCCAGAAGAGATCCTCGCGTACGACGAAAATGGCTTGCCACGGTAATGGTCATCGACACGTCAGCAGTGCTGGCGATTTTGTTAAATGAGCCTGAGCGCCGCGAGTTCAACGAGGCCATCGAGGCCGCTGACTCCATCGGCATATCTGCTGCCACCTTCGTTGAGACTTCGATCGTTCTCGAAGCACGTTTCGGATCCGATGGTGTTCGAGATCTCGACTTGTTTCTCAGCCTGGCTAAAATCGAGCTCGTCGATGTCGATGTCGAACAGGCACACGCCGCGCGGCAAGCGTTCAGCGGGTTTGGGAAAGGACGTCACTCCGCAGGGCTGAATTTTGGAGGCTGCTTTTCGTACGCACTCGCCAAGGTTCGGGGCGAGCGACTTCTCTTCAAAGGCGACGACTTCCCCAAGACGGACATCGAGCGTTTCGCGTCGTAGCGACCAAGCGTTTTACGGATTCTTCCTTTCCGAGGTGTAGTCCGCAACAACCACGCTCAAAGCAGAGGGGGCCTTCGTGAACCGCAAGCGTGTGCAGCGGCTGATGCGGTTGATGGGGCTCGAGAGCACAGCGCCGAAGCAGCAAACCAGCGTCACAGCACGCCGTATATCCCTATTTACTGCGGAACGTGACGGTTTCGCGGGTGAATCAGGTATGGGCGTCCGACATCACTTAAATCCCGATGGCGCGAGGCTTCGTCTACCTGGTGGCGGTCATCGATTGCTATTCGCGCCGGGTGCTCGCCTGGCGCTTGTCCAACACGTTGGAGACGACCTTCTGCGTGGAGGCTGTCAACGAAGCTGTGGCACGCTACGATTGCCCAGAGATTTTCAACACGGACCAGGGCTCTCAGTTCACCGCGGAGGATTTCACCACCCCGCTGCTCAACCGCGGGATCAAGATCAGCATGGACGGCAAGGGCCGCTGCATCGACAACATCTTCGTCGAGAGGCCGTGGCGCTCGCTGAAGTACGAGGAGGTTTACGTGTTCAACCCGGTAGGTTCCACCTTAGCAAGATCCCATTTTGGTCTGGAGAATGGGGTCCACCTCATTATGCCGCCAACCAGTGCGAAGGATTCACACCATGAAAACCAATGGCCAATCAAAGATTGAATCCGGCGACAGCGCAGTCGCGATCTACCATGTCGTGTACGCGCATGAAGGATTCGAAGAGTCCGCGCAGATCCTCTTCAAACTGATTCAGGAGGCCCAACAGAAGAGACCCGGAATGAAACGAAAGCTTTATCTCGATATTGAGGGCCATCGAAACAGTGAGGGTAGGTTCGATACTGACATGTCTGAATTGCAACAGGAGTTTCTGATGGGATTCCTGAGCGCTTTCCTGTCGGAGATTCATGCGCCACTTATGAGTACAACGAATCAAAATGTTCAAGAAAACGATATTCTGCCGGAGCTGGTCATCCAAAATAAATGCGAAGGCGAGACGTAAATCGACGGGTCAGCTTCGTTGAGGAAGAGAACCTCGCGTCGGTCCGGGGACCAGGCAACTGGGTGCACGACGACATCGACCTTGAGGAGCTCTTTCGGGCTTCCGCTTGCGAGGTCGAGCGTGTAGATGTCCGGCGGACCGTTGAGATCGGCCGCGAAGGCTGCGTGCCGGCCGTCGGGTGACCAAACGGGGTTGCCTTCCCAGCTATCGTCACTCGTCAGTCGACTGGAAGTCCCGTGCCCCAAGTCGAAGATGGAGGTCGTTCGTGCCGGTTCGCGAGGATTTTGCATTTCCGATGGCCCGGGCTCCGTCGGGGGAGAGCGAAGTCGAAACATCGTAGAGCGCGGGCTCTGTCAGTGAGCCCATGTCCTCCCCGTTTCGGCCCACCCAACGGTGCGAGCTTGCGGATCGATGTGCGACGTCAGCCAACCGTCCGGCCGCGGCGGAGAACGAAGAGCCCCGTGCGTCAAGGGCGCAACATCTGCGGCTCGGTGTCGATGCCCGTCATCGGCGACGACGACACGGGTTACGGGAACGCGGTCAACGTCAAGCGCACCGTTCGCGGTTATGCCGGCGCCGGGTGCGCCGGGATCATGATTGAAGACCAGGAATGGCCGAATCACTGCGGTCATACGAAGGGCAAGAGCGTCGTCTCACGGGAGGAAGCCATCGCACGGATCCGCGCGGCCTGCGACGCGCGGGACGAAGGCGCCGACATCCTCACCCTTGCGAGGACCGACGCGCTCGGGACTCACGGGCTCGACGAGGCGCTCGCGCGCGCTCGTGCGTTCACCGATGCCAGGGCGGACATGCTCTTCGTGGAAGCACCGACCACCGAGAAAGAAATGGAAACGATTTGCCGGGAAGCCCCGGGCCATCATTTGGCCAACATGCTCGAGGACGGCGCCTCGCCATCGCTCTCCAACACCGCTCTCGAAGCCATGGGCTTCAAGCTGGTGGCCCATTCCGTTCGCCTTGCTGGGCTCGAGCATCCGTGCCATGAAAAAAGCTCTCGAAATTCTCAAGCAGAACGGAACCCCAGAAGACCGAGTTTCGTTTCAAGAGTTGAAGGATGACGTGGGTTTCAACGAGTACGACCGCCGAGGAAGAGCGGTATAGCGACGGGAGTAGGTCAGGCGATGGTGCGGATTGCTTTGATGATGATGTTGGTTTCTCAGGCACCTGAGAACGACATCGACGCGTTCATGGCGAAGGTGCTCGCGCGGCGGGACGTCAACTGGGATCAATATTACGAATACTTTGGGAAAGAGCGAACCGAGCTCATCGTTGAGGGCTCGCTTCCCGGGGTGCCGCTGACGGGCTTTCGCAAGGAGTTCCTGTGGTTCGTGCGCGACGGCTACATGGTGCGCTCTCCGGTCTCGGTCGACGGCGTTGAGATCTCCGCGGATGTGCGCTCGCGTGAAGAGGAAAAGTGGATCGAGCGACTCGAGAAAAAAGAGCGCGAGCGGAACCCCGATCGTGAGGGATTCATGGGATTCAAGTTCGAGCCGGGGAACTATTTCTACGCGGGCAAGAAGACGTTCGAAGGGCAGGAGCTGCTCGCGGTGGAGTACTACCCGGAAGAGGGTTTCGTCGACGACGACGATGAAGATGACGAAGAGCGCTCCGAAGAAGAGGAGGAGCTCGAAAGGCAATTCAACAAGACCTTCATGGTCACGATGCTCATCGACCCCGAAGAGCATCAAATCGTTCACATGACCATCGACAACTTCGGCTTCGATTTCCTTCCGGGAGGCTGGCTGTTCAAGCTCGACACTTTCGAGGCGGCCATGGTGATGCACAAGCCGTTCGAGAACGTGTGGCTCCCGCGTGAAATTGACGGTTACGGCAAGATAACGACCGCGGCGGGCAATCTCACCTTGCGCTATACGTCGACGTTTTACGAGTACGTCAAGGCGTTGACGGGCGCCACCTACAAATTCCCCGCGCGTGGTTTGAACGAGCCGTCGAACGAAAAGCCGAAGCAATGAGGCTTCTCGTTGTTCTTGCGCTCTCCGGAGTGCTCCTTCAAGACGCGTTCGCCCAAGAAGAATCTCGCGTCGCGCTCGTGCGCGTGCACGGTAACCACACCGTGACCGATGCCGAAGTGCTCGAGGTTGCGGGCGTTGCGAAGGGCGACGTCTTCCCGTCTGGCGGGGACGTGGCCATCCAAGAGCGTCTCATCCAAAGCGGCAAGTTCGAGACCGCGGAAGTGCGTGTTCGCTACGCGAGTCTGGATGAAAGCGGTGGCGTCGCGCTCATCCTCTTGGTCGAGGAGAAAGCGTCGGTCGGCAGCCGGTTCATGGTCGGCCCTATCTTCGATTGGTCCGACGAGTACGGCGTGACCCTCGGCGGACGCGTTGCCGTCGTCGACCTGCCCGCCGATGGAAGTGTGTCGTTTCCGTTGAGCTGGGGCGGCAAGCGGCAGGCCGGCGTGGAAGCGAAGTTCGGCGATGCGCGCATCGATCTTTCTCGATGGCGGCAAGTGAACCCACATTTCGACTTGCCTGACAACCGGCTCGAGCTCGGCGGGGGTTATCGCGTGCGCCACCAGAGAGCTTTCTTCGACGTCCGCGCCCGGTGGTCCGACGTCGATTTCGCCGGCGTCGAAGAAAGATTCGCGACGCTCGGCGCTGGCGCGGTGCTCGACACTCGGATCGACCCGACCGTGCCCGGCGACGCGGTCTATCTGGGCTTCGACTGGCGGCACCTGTTTTTCCTGAACGGAAGCGAAAGCGCCGGCGTCGACCAGTTTTCCGTCGACCTCCGCGGCTACAAACGACTGTTGGGGCAATCGCTCCTTGCCGGTCAGTTTTACTGGACTCCCGCGACCGGGATGATGCCCGACTACGAGCAGCCGTTCATCGGCGGCGGCAAGACCCTGCGCGGGACCAAGGCCGGCTGCTTCATTGGCGATAGCTCCGCCATCGCGACCGTCGAGCTTCGTTTACCCCTGACGTCGCCTCTGTCGTTTGGTCGAGGCGGCGTCCACTTCTTCTACGACGCCGCCACTGTTTACAACGACGGCGAGAGCTTCGGCGACGCGGAGTGGCACCACGGCGTCGGCACCGGATTGTTCTTGAACTTCGCTATCATCGGCGTGCGCGTGGACGTCGGCTGGGATCTCGAAGGCGGTACGCGGTTCCACATCGAAAGCAGCATGAAGTTCTGAACTGCTGATAGACTACCCACGATGCCGTGCTGCAAGGGCCAGGACTACGACCGGATGTTCGACGCCAAGACGGCGGCGAAAGAACTCCGTGCCTACCGGAAGAAGGGCCCCCGGGGCGTAACACTGCGTTTGCTCAAGGCAGTGCGCAGCGTCCTGAAAACGGAGAAAACGAGCGACTTCACCCACCTCGACATCGGTGGAGGTGTCGGCGTCCTTCAGCACGAACTCGCAGAGAGCGGCTCAACCCGAACGACAGCAGTCGACGCCTCCCGGCCATATTTGGATCTGCTACGAACCGCCGCTGAAGAACGAGGCTACGCGTCGCGACAGGTGACGGTGGAAGGAGATTTCACGGAGGTGGCCAGCGATGTCGATCCATCGACCGTCGTCACCCTCGACAAGGTCATCTGCTGCTATCCCGACATGCCCGCGCTCGTGCGCGCCTCTGCCGTCAAGGCCACCGCCATCTACGGCATCTCGATTCCGAGCGACGCCGCCTGGGTCGGGTTCGCCGCACGCATCGCGAACTGGTTCATGCGCACCGTGCTTCGTTGGGACTTTCAAGGCTACATCTACGCGCACGCTGCGATTGACGCCATCTGCGCCGAGCAAGGGCTCACGCTTGCGAAAAACGACCCGGGAGCACTCCTGTGCATCCGGGTCTACCGCCGCGAGCCCTCCTGACTCTCCCGAGTTACAGGTAACAGGATGCCAAGGACTGCGATAGACGAGGAATACGAGAACATGGAGCATAGCGGCGGAGTGTCGCTCTTCCGCCCCGTAATCTCGAGCCGGAGATCCCCTCTTGCAGCCGGGGTGACAGCGGCGCGTAAGTCTCTGATTTCAAACGTAGACGGTTACTGACGAGGTGTGAGTGATGACGTACGCGCCGAGCTGGGTTCCGGGTGCGAGCGGCATCGTTCAGTGCCAATCGAAAACCGCTTGATACGAGGCGACGCGCGACCGTATCGCGTCGAGCTCCGCGTCCGTCGGGTGCTCGGGGTCCGAGGGCAATGGCAGGCTTCCGAACTTCATGAGACACGCCATCAACAGAAGACGAGCCTTCGTGGCGGTCAAGTTGCTTCCTTCGATGAAGAGGTCGTTTGGATTGCCAGGCGTGATCCCTTTGTGGTGTCCGCGTCCGACGCGCGCGACGGGCATGCCTCGGAGGGCCGCGTAGCGTAGCGCCGCCATCGTCGCCTCGTCGGCCGCCGAGTAGGGAGCGTTGCCTTCGAGGACGAAGCCCGACAGGCCCGCGTTCTCGAGGATCTTGTCGATGCGGGACATCACTTCCACGACCGCGGCCTCATCGTCCGAGAGAGCGTCCTGCAGATATCTCGCATGTTTGACGATCGTCACCTTCGGGATTGCGGCTGGTAGAAGATCGCCTTGTGAGTCCTTGACCGAAACGTCGGCGTGCACGATCCGCTCGCCGTCTCGCCGCACGCCCGAAACGCGCGCCGGGAGCTTCGTCAAGTTCACCTCGGAAATGTAGGTGTGTTTCTTCGTGGGGAGGAATGTGAGCACGACGGGGTTGATCCCGCCGACGATGCCTCCGTGGCCGCCGGTCGCGACGTAGCCTCCAGGTCGATCGTCGCCCTTCTGGACGTCGCGGGCGACGAAGATCTGTTCTTCCTGGATCATGACAGCGCCGACTTTGTCTTTGCCGGTGTCGTCCTTCCAGATGCCCGACACTATGTAGTCGACCGAGTCGACGATGTTGCGATCTCCGTCGTTGCTGAGCATCCCATGTGTCCGCTGCGACGAGTTGCCGACGATGGGCACCGTCGTATCGATCAACAAGCCGAGCCAGTAGGTTGTTTCTTCGGTTGTGGGACTCCCTTCGAGCCAGATCGCACGTTCGTAGGCTCCGCTCGAAAGCGCTCTCTGCACAACGTTGGTCAAGTGCGCCAAGGTCGGCATCGCGGGAGCTTCGTAGTGAGGCGTATAGGTGAAGAAGTCCCGCCCCCAGCGTTCTCGGGGATGTCTCCATCGCCTATATCCGTCCTTTCCTTCGCGCGGAGCCCCTTGCGATAGCCTCCCGATGGGGCAGGGCGGTAGAAGTCGAATGCGGCTTTGGAGCCAAGAAGATTGTTCCTGCCGCCGCCGCCGACTCCTAGCCGGTCGATCTCCTCGAAAATCCGTGATGCGTCGGGGTGGAACGGCACGCGGCACTGCTCGGGAGGAGCTCCGGGCGACACACAGTGACCCTCCCAGGGGCTGCCGTCTGCCTTTGTAGACTTCGCCCATACCCCCGGCGCCGATAGGGGCGGTGATGACGTATGCGCCGAGCTGGGTTCCGGATTCGAGGGCCATGTCGACGTCTCGGTTCTTCCAGACCGATTGTAGTTTGTCGAGCTATGGGTATTCAAGGGCGAGCGATTCCAGTGCCTGAGCGCGTCGTCCAAGATGGCGCCCGCAACTTCACGCGATAAACATCGCGTAGGTAAAGAGTGCTCGAACCTTTCGGTGAGGCAAAGCGCCGACGGCCATATGCCCTGGAACCAGAGGCATGCTAGAATTGCAACGAGTGAGGATTTCGGGCTTCGTCTGGCTGCGAAATATCGTCGGAAAAATCGAAGCGAAGCACCGTGTTAGCCTCGATGAAGTGGAGGAGGTATTTCTGGCGCCGCCTCAATTCCGTCGACTGGAAAAAGGTAAGGTCGAAGGCGAAGATGTTTATGGGGCCTACGGACAGACGGAAGCGGGTCGCTACTTGACGGTGGTCTTCATCAGAAAGCTGGGTGGTCGAGCCCTCATCATCACTGCGAGAGACATGGACTCGAAGGAACGCAAACAGTATGGCAGATAAGATCGATGCCATCCCGGATGCGATGACGATCGATAGAGCATCGGTCTTCTGGGATACTCACAGCGTTGCAGATTACCCGTCGGAGATTGTCCAGTTCGAGGTCGAATCGGGAGAGCATAGAACTTTTGTGGCGATCGAGAAGGAGCTTGTCGACGAGCTCGAAAAACGAGCCAGGAAAAGTGGCGTCTCCGTAGAGACTCTCGTGAATCTCTGGCTCCAGGAAAAGCTCGCGCCTGCTGGCCCCTCCACTTGATTACGGGGTTGTCTTTCCAAGTTGGGCTAGCTCAGCAAGAAACGCAGCGGTTGTTGTTCACCGCGCCGAGGCTCACGAGCAGATCGCGCGCCTCCGGGAATGGCTGCACGCGCTGAACGGGTCCGTTGGCCATATCAGCGGTGGAGCGCCCCTCGCGGTTGACGGCGGTGACGTCGGCGCCTTTCGAGACGAGATACTCGATCAGCTCGACGTGACCCATCGAGGCGGCGTTGTGAAGCGGCGTGCTGCCCTCCTGGTCTCGCGCGTTCACGTCCGCCCCGCACTCTTCCACGAGATAGCGAACAGCGGGCATGAAACCCGCCGGGTGGTTGCGATGGTTGTTCGCGGCGAAGCCTTCGCCATAGCCCGCGCCCGTCGCTCCGTGTAGCGGCGTCATTGCGGGCCCGCCGACGGGAACAGGCGTTTGCCCGGACACGTCTTTGAGCTCCCGGGCGCGCTGGTTCGCGACAAATGGACGAACGCCGGCATTTCTCGTCGGGATATTCGGGTCCGCGCCGTAGGCGCGTAGGAGCTTCATTCCGGCCACGTCGCTTCCGTAGGCGGCGCGCCAAAAAGGCGTCGCGCCCATCTCGTTGATCGACGAGCTGTCGAAGTTGTAGCCCATGAACCACACTTTTTTCTTTATGCGAACGTTCGGGTCCGCGCCCGCTAAAAGGAGCGCTTCCATCAGCTCGAGATGGGTGAGCTCTTGTTGTTTGTGCGCGGTCGGTTGCGGGTAGGCCGTCCGCGGCGCCCAAGCTAGATTGACCGTCGCGTAGAGCGGCGTGACGTCTGCCGGCTCGCTCGCTAGATTCGGGTCTGCGCCCTCGCCGACGAGGAGCTTGGCGAGATCGAAGTGGCCGTTCATCGTCGCGATGAGGAGCGGGCTCGTCTCGCTGCCTTCGGCGACCCGATCGATGTCCGCGCCCGCGTCGAGCAACGCTCGGACGGAGGCCGTGTGGCCTTGCCGCGCCGCAAAAAGAAGTGCGCTCATCCCGCCTTGCTTGCCTACCCGGTCACCGTACGGCTCGCGGCGGCGCCGAGGCGGTGCTTTCTCCTCGCCGCCACCAGGGATCATCCAGCCAAAGAGATTCGCGAAGAAGCTCTTTTTGGACTTTTGTTCGTCCTCTGCTTGCGCTACGTCGTCGCCCGCGGCTTTGGCGCGTGCCTTGCGCAAATCCTCCATCCGCTTGCTGAAACCGTCTCGGATGGCTTTGTTGAGCGTCGGCACGTCGATGACGTCGGTCACGAGGCTCGCGTCGGCGCCGCGCTCGATGAGAACCTCGATCACTCTGTGTCGACCGTTGGCCGCGGCGAACATGAGAGCCGTTTGGCCGCCGCTCGACTCGCGGGCGTTGACCTCGGGCTCGCGATCGAGAAGGAGCCGGGCCGCCTCGACGCTTCCCGAGGCGGAGGCGAACATGAGCGCGGTCGCGCCGGTCGTCGTGGCGTCGTTCGCGTCGGCCCCAGCAGCGAGAAGCGTTTCGATCATCGACGCGTTCCCGTGCTTGCTCGCGAAAAGGAGAGGCGTATGAGCCCCGAGCCGCGTGGTCGCGCGAACGTTCGCACCCGCGTAGAGGAGCATCTCCGCCATTTCGACGTCGTTTGCGCGCGCGGCCCAGTGGAGCGCCGTCGTGCCCCCGCCTTGAGCGGCGTTGACGTCGATCCCTTGCTGCAACAACGCGCGTACCGTTTCACGGTCGCCTTGCTCTGCCGCGTCCGCGACAGGGAAGGGGCTCGTCTCGACGTCGACCGGCCCCGCTGCCGCCAAAGCAAAAACGCCGAGCGCGAGAATCATTCGATATCGCATCTCTCTCATGGCCTACGCCGTGACCTCCGTTTGGGTCACTGGAACGCTCGTCAGGTCGAGCGGCTCGGTGCTGTCTCCGAACGACTCAAGATCGTCAAGGCCGAGCTTGTGCAGAACGCTCAGCATGGCGTTCGCCGTCGGCGTTTGGTCGGCCGCTTTGATGTGAAGGTTTCCCGGGAGCTGGCCATTCGCGTGGCCTGCGAGAAAGAGGGGCACGCGTTTGTGGTTGTGAATGTTCGGGTCTCCCATCGGGGAGCCGTAGAGAATCAAACTCTTTTCGAGAAGGTCGCTCCCGTTCTCCTCGGCATCCTGAAGCTTCTTCAGCAGATAGGGCACGAGGCCCACGTGGTAGCGGTTGATCTTCGAGAGCTTGATGACGTTTGGCTCCTGGTTCCTGTGATGAGAGGCATTGTGGAAGCCTTCGTAAACGCCACTCTCGGGAAACGAACGCCCTGAGACATCGCGGCTCATCTTGAGCGAGACCACGCGCGTCATATCGGCCATAAAGGCGAGCGTCATCAGATCGAACATGATCTCGACGTGCTCGCTATAGGAGTCGGGCACGCCGATGGGCGCATCCGGAAGCTCGCCGCTTTGGTTGCGCTCTTCGACTTTCTCGATGCGCCGCTCGATCTCCCGGATGTTCTCGAGATAGGTATCGAGCCGGTTTCGATCGCTCGGGCCGAGCGTTCCTTTGAGCCGTGCGACTTCGCTCGGGATCCAGTCGAGGATGCTGCGATGGGCCTCGCGCCGTTCGGCACGCTTTTCCGGACTTCCGCCGGAGCCGAAGAGCTGTTCGAAGGCCAGCCGTGGATCGCGGATCATGGGGAGCGGCTCTGTCGCAGATGCCCAGCTGATCGTATCCATGTAGACGCAGGCATAGCCGTAGAGGCAGCCGCCCGACTGGTCCACGTTCTCGATACAGAGCTGCATCGAGGGGATGGGATTGTCTTGGCCGAACCGGTGGGCGTAGAGCTGGTCCAACGACGTTCCCGCGGTAATGTCCGAGCCTTCCGTTTGCTTCGGGTGTGATTGCGTGAGGTAGACGGAGCTCGAGCGGAAATGGTCGCCTCCGGTCTCCGGCGGTGTGAACGCTTCGGCGTTGCGGCAGTCGGTGTTGCTCACGATCGTGACATAATCGCGGAAAGGCTCGAGCGGGCTCAAGCTGCTCGGGGTCAGATCGAAATCGTGGCCCACGGCGGCTGGCGCCCAGAGATTTTTCTCGGCGCCGATCTTGTTGCTGCCGGCGGCGCCATGCACCATCTCCATGCACACCAAACGGGTCGGGTCGGTGGTCGCCCCCCAGGCTTTGCGGGCGGGGATCATCGCCTGCAACATCGGAAGCGCCACTGTTGCGCCCATACCGCGCAGCACGCTGCGGCGGGATATGTGTTTGTTCGTTACGTACACGGGACTCTCCTTTACGGATTTTGAACGGCACCGATGGTCTCGGCCTCGGTGTCCTCACTCTCCGCGACGCTCATCCGAAACGGCGTACTGTTGACGACGCCTAGGATGAAGGAGGACATCCGGTTGTCGTTCTTGGCGGCGTCGGCTGCGATCTTGCGGATGGCGGGCATGTCGAAATACTCGACCCTTCGTCCGAGCGCGTAGGTCATGAGGCTTTCGGTGAAGGTCATGATGACAGAGGCTTGATAATTGAGCATCGCGTCGCGGAGGCCGAGTGGGCCGTCGAGCGGGGTTCCGTCATAAAGCTCGCCCGATGCGTCGATCGGGACGCCGTCATCCTTCATACGCCACGCGCCGGTCACGTCGAAATTCTCGAGTGCGAGGCCGATGGGGTCGATCACCGCGTGGCACGAGTTGCAGGCTGGGTTGGCGCGATGTTCTTCCATACGCTCGCGCACCGAAAGACGCCTGTCACCCGCGACGGCCTCCGTTTCCTCGAGCGCCGGCACGTTGGGCGGCGGGGGTGGAGGGGGACTTCCGAGCAGTACCTCCATGACCCATTTCCCGCGTTGGACCGGCGAGGTGCGATTCGCGATGGCCGTGAGCGCGAGGATGCTGCCGTGGCCGAAAAGCCCTCGGCGGTTTCGGTTGATGCCGTCGAGCGGGACCCGGCGGAACCTGTTGCCGGTGACGTTCGGGATCCGGTAGTGCCGCGCGAGCCTTTCGTTGACGAAAGTATAGTCGGCTGTCAGAAGCTCCACGACGCTGCGGTCCTCGCGCACGAGATTTTCGAAGAACAGCTCGGTCTCGCGCTTCATCGCGTCCGCAAGGGTCGCGTCATAAAGCGGATAGGTCACAGCGTCCGGGTGCAGTTTGTGAAGGTCCTGGAGCCGCAGCCATTGCGACGCAAAACGCGTGGCGAGCGTTTCCGAGCGTTCATCGTCCACCATGCGACTTACTTGCTGTTCGAAGATAGCGGCGTCTGATAGCTTTCCGTCCGCGGCGAGCGCCAAGAGCTCTTCGTCGGGAGGGCTCGACCATAAGAAAAACGACAAACGCGACGTGAGATCGACGTCTGCGATGCGATAGCTCTCGCCGGGCGCCGCGTGCGACGGCGACGGCTCCAAACGAAAGATGAAGCTCGGGCTCGCAAGGATCGCTTGAAGAGCCATCCGGATGCCGCTCTCGAAGTCGCCTCCCTCGCGCCCAATCGCATAGAACGACATGAAGGCTTCGAGATCCGCATCGACGATAGGGCGGCGATAAGCGCGCCTTGCGAGGTTGGTCACGATCTCTTCGGCGCAGGGAAGCTCTTCTTCGGATGTCGTCGGGCGGCAGATGAAAATGCGGCGCCGTGCGGGCGTGTCGGAGACGCCCGTGACGTTATACGGCCCACTGATGTTGAAATCGCGAAGATGCGGCACCGTCGTGACGCCGTAATCCGTGCCGATTTCGCTATCGGCGAGGGTGTGCTCGATCGGGATGAGCAAGTCTTGGACGGGAGCTTCTGAATGGACGAGAAAGGCGGCGGTGACCCTTTGCGGGCCCGCTTTGACGTAAATGGGCTCGCTCTGAATCGTCAAACCGTTCGGTTCAGTCTCGGAGAGCATGGGATCGACGTCCAAGAGCGCGACCCGCGCGCCGTTGACTGAAACCTCGATCTGCTCGTTTCCGGCCGGACGGCCAAAGAGCTCGCCCTCGGGCGAGCCGTGAAGCAGCGCCTTGAAGATGTAGTCGCCATCGGAGGGGAAGATGTTGACGACAGATATGCCGCCGCGCGTTCCGAACGGTGCGCCTTCGGCGCGACGCGTCTGGGATGCCGTTCGCGGGACTTTGAACGTGACTTCACTAGGGTCGGCCGTGGGATCGCCGACGGCGAGGCGGCTGACTTGGTCGGCTGCGCGCATGTAGCTATCCATGAGCGTCGGCGACATGCCTTGAACGTCGGCGATGTTGTCGAAGCTATGGCTTACCGTGTCAGGCGGCAAGAGCGCGGCGACATCGACGTCGAGCGCGAGCAGGTAGGAGACGGAGCTCCTATATTCGGCGCGGTTGAGACGCTGGAAGTCTCGCCGTCCGGGGTTGGGACTCGAGAAGTAATCCGCGTCGATCTTCGACTCGAGCGCGGTTACGAAGGCGGCGACCTCGGCGCGGTCGGGCCGAGAGGCATAGGAAGGAGGCATCATGCCGGTGCGGAGCTTGCGCAACATCTTTTCCGCGACCTCGGTATTTCGGCCGAGCTCCGACGCGTCGAAGGACTCCAAGGTGAGGCCGCCCGTCAATGCCGCGTCGCTGTGGCACATCACACAATAGTCCTCGACCATCGCGCGCTGCTCGGCGAGCGACATCATGCCTTCGGGGAAAGCAGACTTCTCCTGTGCCGCTACGACTTGCGTGCAAGCAAGTGCGGCTCCCACGATTCCTGCGGAGAAATTATGCATAGGTCGAAGCCCGTCGGTTCGAGATCCTTCGGCACACGGCGGGAGGCCGCTCCGAAGCGATCTCGGTCGCCCCTATAATGGCCGATTCGGGCCGCAGATATCAACAAGGAAGGCGCCCGATAAACCATCGACGCAAAACGAATAGATCCTCGCGTGTTTTTCAACTAGAATCTCTTCCGCATGTCAAGGGGACTAGGCGTCTACGAAATCCTGTCACCTCTGGTGTCGGTGCGTTGGTCGAGAGGTTGCTATCAAAGTGCTCCCGAACGTGAGCGGCTCGCTCGCTTCGAGCGCGAGGCCAAACTGCTTGCCGGCCTCAACCATCCGAATATTGCGACGCTCTACGGCTCGACAACGTCGATGGCGAGCAGTTGCTCATCATGCTGGAGGTTTCCGTGGAGAGCATGAAGTTCCTACTCGCCCTCGCATTTTCGGGACTCTTGATGGCCTCCCCGCTTTCAGCGCAAACCGTCGGTGAGTCCTTGCCGCCCTGGACTCTGGGCGTGCTCGACATTCATCAGATCCACACCGGCGGGGGGAATGTTGCGCTCCTGATATTTCCGGACGGCACGTCGCTCCTCGTTGATGCCGGGGACGGGAATCCGGAGCCGCCGAGAGGCGCCACGCGCGCCCCGGACAGGTCGCGCCGGCCTGGCGAGTGGATCGCGCGCTATGCCCACCGGATGCTTGCCCACGATCCCGAGCCGGCGATCGACTATGCTTTCATCACCCATTTTCACGGGGACCACATGGGCAGGATCTACCCGGAGTCCAAAGACTCCGCTGCGGGAGACTACAAGTTGACGGGCGTCACCGACGTCGCAGAGCACATCCCGATCCGCATGATGCTCGATAGGGGATGGCCGGATTACGATTACCCTCGCCCGCTCGACAATCCGATGATGCACAATTACCACGCCTTTCTGGAAGCATCGCGCGTGCGACACGGGATGAAGGTGGCGCGGTTTCAGCCGGGGCGAAGTGACCAGATCGTCTTGAAGCGAGAGCCGAATCGATATGCGAGCTTCGAGGTTCGAAACATCGCAGCGAACGGCGAAGTGTGGACGGGTGTTGCCGCGATGACACGGCAGCATTTCCCTCCTCTCGCCGATACACCCGCGGAGGACTGGCCGACCGAGAACCAGTGCAGCATGGCGATCCGCGTGAGCTATGGTTCTTTCGACTACTACACTGGCGGCGACATGCCGGGCCAGCCCAGACCTGGGTACCCCCTCTGGCACGACATCGAGACCGCGGTCGCCGAGGCCGTGGGCGCCGTCGACGCCGCCGTCCTCAACCATCATGGTATCGGTGACGGAACGACGGAGTCGTGCGTGGGCTTCGTCCGCGGGTGTGGATCATCCCCGCGCGAGCGGCTGGACACCCGGACCGCTGGGTGCTCAATCGACTGTACTCGACGAGGCTCTATCCCGGTCCCCGCGATGTCTTCTCGCTCACGCTGCAGGAAGCCACGAGACAAATCGTCGGCGAACCACTCGCAGGACTCAAGAGCCAGCAGGGCCACATCGTGCTCCGCGTGGCCGAGCACGGCAACAGCTACCTTGTGGTCATTCTCGACGACGCGTCCGAAGCTAACACCGTAAAAGCCGTTCACGGACCGTACGAGGCCAGGTAGTTCTGCCGGCCATGGCATTCCGCGGACGCGTTCAAACTTAGAGCCCTCAGGCTAAGCTAAGAATAGTGCAGTGCCTTGACCGGGTCCATCCGAGCCGCCCGTCTTGCGGGGAGCCAGCTCGCGAGAAGAGTGACGGCTGGAAGGACGCCCCCCACGATAAACGTGGTGGTGAGGTCCGTCGGCTCGACGCCGTGGAGCAGGCTCGCGAGAACGGGCGCGCCGAGGAGCGCGAGGGCGATCCCGGAGGCGATGCCGATGCCGACGACGAACATCATTTCTTTGACGATCATCGAGACGACCTGGCTCGAACGTGCGCCGAGCGCGACACGAACCCCGACTTCGAGCGTGCGTTGCGACACGATGAAAGCGACCACGCCGTATAGGCCGAGCGCTGCAAGCAAGAGCGCGAGCACGCCTACCGCCGCCATCATCCACGCTCCAAGCCGAGCGACCATGAGCGCATCGCCGATATGCTCCGACATGGTGCCGGATTCGAGCACCGGAAGATTGGCGTCGAGCTCGCGGAGGGTGCGCCGCATCGGTGCGACCATCGTGCTCGCGGGCATCGAGCCGCGCGCCACGATGGTGTAGCGCACCCCTTCGGCTTGAGTGACGGGCCGATAGAAAAGAGCGACCTCCGATTCGCTGACCGCGCGCACTTTCGTGGCGGCCGCCACGCCTACGATCTCGACCCATGAATCCGGGGCGGCCTGAAAACGAAAGCGTTTGCCGACCACATCGGACTCTGCCCAATACATGCGCGCCATGGTCTCGCTCACGATCGCGATGCGCCGACCGCCGTCCCGGTCGGTTTCATCGAAGCTACGCCCATGGAGGATGGGGATGTGGCAGCGCCGGCCCCGAGCGCGTCTTCGGCCGGCTCGAACCATCTTCCGACGTTGGGCCGAAGCCCGAGAGTCGGCAGGTAGCTCGCGGTTGCGTACTCGATGAGCACGGGCTGAGCGCGGTCTTCCGTTTGGAGACTTGCGGTGAAGATGTAGGAAGCGCCGACGCTCGAGAATAGCTGCGTGTGGCTCGCGATGTCGCGATAAGCGGGAAAGGAGCTCGAGGACGGCTCGCCGTCATCCGAGTCTTGATAGATTTCGACGAGGCGGTGCGGCTCCGCGTATGGATGGGGCCGGAAGAGAAAGCTGTTCGCAATGCTGAAGATAGCGACGTTGGCGCCGATGCCGAGTGCGAGGATGACGACGGATAGTGCGGAGAACAGCGGCGCTTGAAATAACCTTCGGGTCGCGTAGTGGAGATCTTTCCACAGAGAATCCATATTCCCGCTTCCTTTCATACGACGTGGATCTTTGCGCGGACGTCTCGTTGGTATACGTTCCGCGATAGCGTTTTCGAGGATGTCGCGGAGCGAGACCATCCAGAACTGCAATCTGTGGCCGTTCGCGGCCGCGCGACGCGCCCGCGCCATCGAGAGCTCGAGCATCTCGTCGCCGAACTCGCGATGAAAATCACGTGGAAAGACGCGAAGCAGAAGCCGAAGAAGCCGCTCCGTCATGAGGACACCGGGAGCACTTTCTTCCTCCGGGCCGCCCGGACGACGCGCTCGAAGCGCGCGGCTTCCTCTTCGAGGGCCTCACGGCCTTTCTTGGTCATGCGGTAGTGCTTGCGCCTAGGGTCCTCATCGGCGCCGGGATGGCTGACCGGCCGCACGAGGCCGTCTTTGGCCATGAGCTTGAGCGAGCGGTAGAGCGTGCCCGGACCGAGCTTCATCGCTCCCTCCGTGAGAGCTTCGACCTCGTCGGCAATCCCGAGGCCGTGGCGCTCTTCTTCGGACAGCGCCAGCAAGATGTGAAAGACGGCTGGTTTGAGCGGAATGTTTTTCATCATGATATATCCAAGTTAGATATATCAAGAATGGATACTTGGATCCAGTAAATTGTGACGATAGAGGATAGAATTGTCGTCGAGGAGTCTCATGGATGGCTGACATCACGCGCAGAGAATTCGTTTCGACGTCGCTCATGGCGGCCATGTTCGGCGTCCGTGGCTTCGGCTTGCGCATACCGGATGGGCCGGATGGGCCGGATGGCGAGTTGCTCGGTATCGTGCCGTTCGTCGACGAGGGCAGAAGCCCCATTGGAACGTTGATCGCGGGCAGCCATCGGGGACGGCTCGTTGCCGATCTCGCGAAGCTCGACGAAACCAAGCTCGTCACCCCAAACGACGCGTTCTTCATCCGAACGCGCTATCCCGACGAGCTGAAGCACGACGGCCCGTGGACGCTCCGAACGTTCGGGCACGTGCGTCAGGAGACGACGATGAGGCTCGACGACCTGAGGGACGACGTCGAGCCGATGGGGCTCCAGCTTCTCGAATGCTCCGGTAACTCGAAGCGGCGCAAGTTCGGCCTTTTGAGCTCCGCGGAATGGAACGGTATTCCCATCGCCAAGGTGCTGGAGCGGGTCCACCCGACCTCGAAAGCGACGCGGCTCCACGTCATCGGCCATGACGAGCATTCCGACTTCCGAACCGCGCGCGGACGTGGCGCAAGCTGGATCTTCAGCTTCGGCAGCTCGAAGCGGCTGGCGCCTATCTCGCGACCGAGATGAACGGCCAACCTCTCCCGAGAGATCACGGCGAGCCCGTTCGCCTCATCGTCCCCAACTGGTATGGCTGTACGTGCATCAAGTGGGTGCATGCGCTCGAGCTCGTCGACGACGACGCGCCGTCGAGCCAACAAATGCGTGAGTTCTCGAGCCGCACCCATCAGGACGGCGTTCCCGAAAAGGCGCGTGATTTCATCCCCGCCACGATGGACCAAACCGGCACCGCCGTGCGCGTGGAAAAACGGCAAGTCGGTGGCGAGCTCGTCTACCGCGTGTGGGGCGTTTTGTGGGGTGGCGACCGCCCGACCGACAAGCTCATGATCCGCTTTCGTGAGGACCTACCCAAAGAGCCTCTCGAGAGCTACGACATCCGCAACAACGAGACGTGGACGCTCTGGTCGCATACGTGGCGACCGAAAACGCCCGGCCGCTACCAGATAGCACTCAAAGTCGACGACGCGGCGATCCGAACCCGCCGCCTCGATCGCGGCTATTACGTCCGGCAGATAGACATCGAGGAAGTCTGACCGCGTCGAACTCAGACGGGACCCAAGAGGGCCACAATTCGAGTACCCGCACATAACCTCTTGTCTTTCAGACGGAGGATACCCCAGACCGGGACAAGAGGATACGCGGCGCTTCCTTGTTGCCGGGGTCGAGCTCGAGGACCCTATCGACGGCGGCCACCGCGGAGGCGCTCTTGCCGCGGCGTTGGTAGTAGCGCGCGAGCTCTAGAGGGAAGTTTGGATCCTTCGGAGAGAGCTCGATGGCAAACAGAAGGTGTTCTTCCGCCTTGTCTCTGAGCCTCGGGTGATGCTGCATGACTCGTCCGAGCATGAGCCTGAAAGTAGCGTCCTCAGGTGCGAGTGCTATGAGCTCCTCAAAAACGGTGACCGCGCCGTTCCAGTCTTTCTCCTGGAGTCTCTTCCTGGCTTCGGTCTCGAGTTGGCGGATGAGGCGCTGTCGCGTGGCATCGTCGCCTGCTCGGTTGCGCTTTTCGACGAGCTCTTTGAATACCGTGGCGAGCCGCAGCGTGATCGTATCGATTTTCCCGAGGAGCTCGTCCACGGTGACTTGCGTGCGCAGCTCGGCCCATTCCGCGCGTAGCGAATCGTAGGCTTCACGAAGTGTCGGGATCGAGACATCCTTACGTACACCGAGCAAATCTTCTCCGCCGACCTGTTCGAGCCGCACGAACTGTGCGTCGATGAGCTCACGCGCGTCCGCTTCGTCGATGGCTTCTTTCTTCTGTTGCAGAGGCACGAGCTCGAGGAGTCCGACGGTCAGAAGCGCATAGCAGCTTCTGAGCGCCGCGCTCCGGTCGATGTCGCCACGGCGGACGAGATCTCCGATCGAGGCTCCCTTTCTGGCTCTCGAGAGTACGTCGCGCTCGATTCGGGCGAGCCGAGCGAGGTCGAATTTGTAGGTCGGCTCGCGCGTCATGCACACCACCGCGTTGGCGTGCGGGAGGGCGTCGAGAATGTCGCGTCCATCCTGAACCCATCGCAGACCCTTGAGCAGCAACGGTGGGACCGAAAGCGAGAAAGGAAGATGCACGCCGGAAGAAGTGTTTGTGTCGAAGCTATAGAGACCGTCGGCCATGCCAAACAGTGACAGCACGATCCGCTGGACTTGCACACCCAGCTCCCGGTGGAGTTTTTTTCTGTCGAGGCGGCCCATTTTTAGAAGCGCTTCACCGAAGCGGCAGCCGTCATCGCGCATTCTTTGGCTGGCAACTTTGTAGTCCGTCGTCGAGATGCTGTCGTGGGCGAGCATGCTCTCGCCCAGGCGGTCATTTCGAACGTTGCTCGTGGCGAAGCTTATGGCGCCTTTGTCGACGTGGACCGTCTTGATGCGATTCCCACTGACGATCTGGAACGCCCCCCGACTGGCTCTCGGCGGTGACCTATTTCAACAAGTTACTGAACGTGACTGGAGAGAAGGTTCCCTTCCAGCCGGTTTTTGCGGCTGTGGCACTCATCATGGGTAGTAAACAAGCTACCGCGAAACGAGGGCGTTTGGCTGTGATGTGAGTTGATGGGTTTGGCCAACGACGCGCGTAGGCGTTTGCCTACGAACCTGCCGCCGGTGCTGTCGCGGCCGGAGCGGCGATCCACTCTGAGCGCGTCGCTAGAGTATCGATGAGGTAGAAGCGTCCGTAGCGCGCAAGGACGCCGACCTCCGCGCTGTCTTCTAGTCGGACGATCGCGGCATCTGTCTCCGGGCGATCGAGGACCGCGGTCGGCCGAGACAGCACCATCGAGTCGACCGCCACGTCGACGGGCTCCGTTTCGCTCTCGCGTACATAGCCGATGATGCCGTTCGGAAGCGCCACGCGGTAGCTCCGGTCCGCGCCGCCCCATACCCATAAGGGTGTGTGCGCTTCCATCTGCCAAAAACCCTCGTCGCCCCGGGCCTTGACGGTGAGCGGGACCGCTCCTCGCTTCGTGCGCACCCACCTGCCGAGGTTGTCGAGATTGACGCGAATGCTCCGTGGCGACCGCCGCGGTTGTTGCAGAAAAGGACGCGGGTCGATCGGGCCTTCGCCGCGCATGTAGATGCCGAAATGCAAGTGGGGAGGTGTGGTGCGCGCGTTTCCACTATTGCCGACGGTGCCGATCCGGTCGCCGGGCTCGACCCAGTCGCCTTCTTTTACATCTTGCGTCTGGAGATGTGCGAAGTACAGCCGCAAGTTGCGCTCGCGATCCTCGAGCCAGATGATGTTGCCTCCGAGCTTCCACTCGTCCACGCGGCGCACCTTGGCTCTAGAGGTTGCGAGTACTTCCGTGCGACGCGGGGCGAAGATGTCGATGCCGTGATGCGCGCGCCGGCCGCCTTCCCGCGGCGCGCCGAAGCCGCTTCCAATCGAGCCCGTGTCGTGCCCCGAGACCGGAAACTCGAGAGACGCGACGTTCTTGATCTCGATAGTGGCGCTCCCGCCGCGCAAGAGCTCGGATTGCAGGCGTAGAAGGTAACGCCCGTCTCGCCTTGGCTCGAACGCCAAGCGCAAATCACCTTCGCCGCCACTCGCGACGTGGACGGGTCCGTTGTCTGCCTCACGCCCCTCTTCCGGCAAACGGAAGAGATCCAAGTAGATCCGCCAAACGGATGTGGGCTGAAGCGTGAGCTGGATCTCGGTGCGCTGTCCGCGCGCGACCGCGAAGGCGTAGGACGTTGCGAAAGCTCGAGCGGGATCGATATAAACGGTCTCCTTGAATGGAATGTCGATTTCCGTAGAGCTCCGGAGAGCGGCTTTCGAGGCCAGTGACCAATCTCTACCGAGCGCAGTCGCTGAGAGTCCACTCACTTCGAGCGCATGGCGGTAGGCGTCGTGTGCGTCGGTCGGGACGTAGGGTTCGGGAACGATCTCGGGCTGGCACCCGAGAGCGGCCGCGAGGGTTCCGGCCAAAAAGGTGGCACGCCAAGCATCCAGCACGTCCACAGAATAGCAAGACTGCGACGGGTATGTAGCTTGCTAGAATACCCAATGTCGTCTTTCGTCGTCGGGCAGCGGTTTCTCAGCGAGGCGGAGCCGGAGCTCGGTCTCGGCCAGGTCGAGCGCGTCGAGAATCGACGGGTCTTCCTCCGTTTTCCCGCGAGCGACACGACGCGGCAATATGCTGCACAAACTGCGCCCATCAAGCGCGTGCTTTTTCGCGTGGGCGACGAAGTCGAGAACGATGCCGGCTTGCGGTTCTCTGTCGAGGACGTCGTCGAAGAAGATGGCCTCATCGTCTATCGCGGCAACGGGCACCGCATCGAGGAGACCGAGCTCGCAGCGACTTTGCGCTTCAGTAAACCGGAGGAGCGGCTCCTGGCCGGCCATTGGGACGAGAGCAGGAGCTTCGATCTCCGCTACCGGACTTTCGTCCGGCAATACAAGGCCAAGAAGTCGCCCGCGCGCGGATTTCTCGGCGCCCGCATCGAGCTCATCCCGCACCAGCTCTATATCAGCCATGAGATTGCATCCCGGCCGATACCGCGCGCCCTGCTCGCGGACGAAGTAGGGCTCGGAAAGACGATCGAAGCCGGCCTCGTGCTCCACCGGTTGTTACGAAGCGAGCAGATCACCCGTGTTCTGATCCTCGTTCCCGAGCCACTCGTACATCAGTGGTTCGTGGAGATGTTCCGCCGCTTTCATCTCTCTTTCGCTCTCGTGAACGAGCCCTTTTGCGAAGCGCTCCAAGCTTCCGAGCCGGACGAGAACCCGTTCTCGCAGTCGCAAAGCGCCATCGTGAGCCTCGATTGGGTCGCAGACAACCCGCGTCGTGTCGAGGAGGTCCGCGAAGCCCAATGGGACATGCTCGTTGTAGACGAGGCGCATCACTTGGAATGGGCGGGCACCCCGAGTCCGCAATATGCGCTCGTCGAAAAGCTGTCGCGTGAGACCCGCGGGCTCTTGTTGTTGACCGCGACGCCGGAGCAGCTCGACGCGGAGAATCACTTCGCTCGACTCCGTTTGCTCGACCCCGATCGATATCCGAGCTTCGAGAGCTACCAGCAGGACGCGGCCGGCTATCGCCACGTCGCCGAAGTCGCGGGGGCGCTACTCGATGGCAAGACGCTGACCAGTGAGCAAGGGAAAGACCTCACCCGGTTTCTACCGCGGAGCGCGAAGTTGCTTCAAGCGAGGTTGAAAGCCGTCCTTGCCGGCGACGAAGCTGCGCGCGCGCCCTTCATCGAGGACCTCATCGACCAGCACGGACCGGGTCGCGTCGTTTTCCGCAACGCGAGAAGCGTTCTCGACCGCGTTCCCGAGCGGCGCGCCCGCGGGCGGAAGCTCGATTGGCCGGACGATCGCGGCGAGCTTTTGGAGAAGCTCGCGCGCGAGTTCGTCACCGACACCCGAGATACGGGCGTGAGGCTCGACTACGACTACCTCGAGGATCCGCGAGCAAAGTGGCTACGGGAGCTTCTCGTCGAGCTCGCGCCCGAAAAAGTTCTCGTCCTTTGCAGGTTCAAAGAAAAAGCGATCGCGCTCCAAGAAGCTTTGCGGGTTCGAAGCCGTCTCCCGGTCGCGGTTTTCCACGAAGACTTGTCGCTGCTGCAACGCGACCGCAACGCTGCGTGGTTTGCGGATGACGACGACGACGGCGCGCAGGCCCTTCTTTGCTCCGAGATCGGAAGCGAAGGGAGGAACTTTCAGTTCGCGCATCACCTCGTCTTGTTCGACTTGCCGCTCAATCCCGAGCTTCTCGAACAGCGCATCGGACGCCTCTACCGCATCGGCCAAGAGCACCGTATCGAGATCCACGTGCCCTACCTGCCGGGAAGCCCGCAAGAGATGTTGTATCTCTGGTATCACGAGGGTCTCGACGCCTTCGAGAAAAGTCTCCCGAGCGGCGCCTATTTCGACGAGCTCACCGAGCTTTTGCGGGAGCTCGCGCTCGAACATGTCGAGGAGTGCGACCCGAACAACGTGTCCGAGCCTCCGGAGGACATGGCGTCATTCTTGGAGCGTACGCGCGGCTTTCGTGACGAGGTCATCGCGAAGCTTCGAGTCGGCCGCGACCGTTTGCTCGAGCTCGGCTCGTTCCGCCCCGCGGCGGCGGAAGCGCTCGTGGCCGAGATCCGTCAATCGGATGAGGACAAAGCGCTCGACCGTTATGTCCAAGACGCGCTTGGGCAGCTCGGGGTCGAGCTCGAGGAAGTGTCTCCGCGCACCTTCGTGTTTCGCAAAGGCAATCAGCTGACGGTAGACGACTTGCCGGGGCTGCGCGGTGAAGAGGTGGGCATGACCGCCGACCGGGACAAGGCGACCCATCAAGGCGAGCTCGACTTTCTCACTTGGGATCACCCGATGGTCACGGGCGTCATGGAGCTTCTCGTGGGCTCCGAGCGGGGCAACAGCGCCGTCGCTTGTTTCGTGGTGCCGGGCGTGGAGTCACTTTTGCTCGAAGCGGTGTTCGTTCTCGACGTGGTAGCGCCGCCCGTCCTCTACGCCGATCGTTTTTTGCCGCCCATGCCTCTACGGGTCGTGGTCGACAGGGTTTGCGGGACCGAACGGGCTCTTTGCCTCCTAGCAAGCTGAAGAAGAAGATGGTGGACGCGCGTCAAGTGTTGCGCTTGACGGATCGAAGCTGGCAGGATGAGCTGCTGCCAAAGATGATCGGGGCTGCGCGTGAGCTAGCCGAGAAGGAGCGGCCGCGCCGAATTGAGGCGAGTCTGATTGAAATGCGGGACGTGATGGGAAAAGAGCTGCGAAGACTAAGAGCGCTTTCCGAAGTGAACCGTCACGTGCGACCGGAAGAAGTCAACCGCGTCGAGGCAGAGACACGGGATTTGAGAACGGCCATCGAGTCCGCCAAGCTGCGCCTCGACGCGCTTCGATTAATCTGGAAAACACCAACGCTTCCCGGAGCTCCTCCCGGTGCTACTCGATGACTTCCGCGGTGACCCCTTGATGTTTCGTGCCCGGGCGGTCGTCACCATCTTTCTTCTGATTTTTGCGATTTATGCCTTCTCTCCGCCGGAGCGCAAGAGGCGCTGGGCCGACAAACTCCGCGAGCTTGGCAAATCCCTCGTGATCGCGCTCGTGATCTACTGGATATACATGCTCGTGATCTACTTCTTGCGGCAGTAGTGAGTTTTGTCATAATGGAACGGACACCACCCAAAACTCGAAACCTACGCCGTGACCAAGAAAGAAAGTTCCACCAAAGGGCTCGGATGTCTCGTTTTGTTCGCCCTTCCATTCGCGGGAGTGGGCGTGTTCATGGCCTATCTCATCGGCGCCGCCTTTCTGGATTGGGCCGTGATGCGCTCCTGGGAGGAAGTTCCGGCCGAGCTCATCTCGGTCAACTTACGTCTGAGCCAGAGCTCTGATTCGAACAGCGCGCAGGCTCAGGCGACCTACGGGTACCAATATGGGGGACAGCCGTTCACAGGTAGCAGGGTGTCGCTCCACAAAGGCTCCGATAGTGTCGGGAGCTTCCAAAAGGACACCTATCGCGAGCTCTCGTCGCATCGCGGCTCGACGTTTCGTTGCTTCGTGAATCCAAAAAACCCCGCGGAAGCAGTCCTCTATCGCGATCTGCGTTGGGAGCTCCTCGGCTTCTACTCCATTTTTCTCGTCGTCTTTGGCGGTGCCGGCTTCGGCTTCGTGGCCATGGGAATCTTTGGCGGGAAAAAATCCAAGCGGGAGGCCGAGCTAAAGGAGCGACACCCGGAGGAGCCGTGGAAGCACAATGACGCTTGGGCCACCGGGAAGATCGTCTCCACGACGAAGCCGGTGCTCGTGATGAGCGCCATATTCGCGGTTGTGTGGAACGCGATCTCGTCGCCTCTTTGGTTCATGATTCCGGAGATCGTGGAGAACGAAAACAAGCTCGCGCTTCTCGCCTTCATGTTCCCCGTGGTGGGTGTCGGGCTCATCTTTTGGGCGCTGCGCAATTTCGTCCGCTACAAGAAGTTCGGCGAATCCGTCTTCGAGATGCGCCCCCTTCCCGGCGTCATCGGAGGCCCGCTCGCGGGGACCATCCAAACGACGGTGAACGTGCGTCCCGAGGACGGATTCGAGCTTACTTTGAGCTCGGTGCGGATCCGCCAAACTGGAAGCGGCAAGAATCGAAGCACTCAGGAGACAGTGCTCTGGCAGAAATCGCACGTGATCGCGCGCGAGCTCCTCGTCTTCGATTTGAGACGCTCCGCGATTCCAGTCTCTTTTGGCATACCCATCGACGCGAAAGCGTCGGATGAGTCGAACGCGGATGACCGCCTCGTGTGGAGGCTCGAAGTCGCGGCCGCTGTGCCAGGCGTGGACTATCACGCCACTTTCGAGGTGCCGGTCTTCGAGACCGAGGAAAGCTCCGAGAATTTTCGTCTCGCGGAGGACCCGAGCGTCGAGCGCGTCGTCCCCGAGCTCGGCAAGAAGCTGGAGCAAGCCGGCATCCGCGTCGAGCTCCTACCCGCGGGAAAGCGCCTCGTCTTCCCGCGGGCGCGCGCTCTCGGCCCGGCCATCGGCTTGACGGTTTTCTTCGGCATTTGGACCGCGATCGTTTACGGGCTGAACGTGTCGGATGCCCCGCGTATTTTTCCGTGGCTGTTCGGATTCTTTGATGTCCTGCTTCTTCTCGGCGTCGTGGATATGTGGCTCTATCACGGGTTCATCGAAGCGCGAGCTGGGGAGCTGAGTTTTGCGAGCGGCCTTCTCTTCACGGGAGCAGCGCAAACACTCATGAGGGGAGAAGTGCAAAAGTTGGAGGCAAAACGCGGGACGCAGTCGGGGAACAAGCTCTATTATCAGCTCGTGGTCCATGAACGCGGCGGCAAACGCCATACGGTCGCGAAACGGTTGCCCGATCTCGAAACTACGGAGCGCGTCATCGAGAATCTGGAATCGATCCTCCGCGGCTGATTATTCGAGCGGGTTCGTTGAGCCTTCGACGGGCCAATCCTTTTCGATCGCGAGCCGCTCCATCGCCTCGACGCGCTCGTCGCTGACGGGATGGGTGGCCAGGTAGGTTGAAAGCGTTCGCCCGAGCTTGCTCTCGGGGGCAGGAAGCTTCTCGAAGAAATCGGTCGCGCCGCTCACGTGGCCGAACTCCGCGACGACGAGAGATAGACCAAAAGCGTCGGCTTGCGACTCTTGCTCCCGGCTGAAGGCCCGTCCCGTGATTTGGCTCGAGAGCCCGATGAGATCTCCTGCGGCACCGCTTTTGCCCATCGCCGCCATTATCAATGCGAGGGTCAAGCCTCGCCCGAGGCTCCGCAAGTGATCCCGGCCCGCGTAATGCCCGAGCTCGTGGCCGAGGATGAAGGCCAGCTCGTTCTCGCTCTCGACTTCTTTCATGAGCCCGGTGGTGACGAGAATTTGGCCGCCAGGAAAGGCGAGCGCATTCGGGAGCTCGTCGTCGAGAAGCCCGACGCGCAAGCCGTCGGGCCGCTCGGGCCGCTCGGGCCAATGTTCGGAGATACGGGCAATCAGATCCTCGAGATGCCGTTTATAGGCGCGTTCGTCTTCAGTCCCCGGCCGATGGACGAGCTCCTCGAAGTCGGGAAAGATCCGAGACTCCCAGGAGCGAGGGACGTAGGGTACGAGGCGGTCGATGAGAAGCGTCATCGCGCCGAAAATGACGCCCACGATTGCGGCGAGGCCGAGCAACATCACGAGCCCGTCTTTGACGGGAGAGCGCGGCGGGGCGTTGACGTCGTCCCGCGGCAAGCGCGGCTCGAATCTCACGGAGCGGCCGGTGCGCGACGTGCGAGCTTTAGCCCCGTTCCAAAGGCGAGAATCTCCACGGCCGCGGTGCCCTTATTGTTGCCGGACGAGCTCGCGATGCGCGACGTTTCCAGCCGCACATTGCTTATCGCATGATAGCCGCCCGCTCGCGCATCTTCTTTCATGCGCATGATGGCTTCGCGGCGCGCACGGTCGAGGAGCGGCTCGTAAGACTTGATACGGCTCCAAATAACATGCGAAGCCCCGCGAGGAAGCGTTTGAAATAGTCGACCGAGATGACCACGCTTCCCGTTACGAGCGTGGACGCGACGATCTCTTCGTCGCGCGGTTCGTAGGGAAACGTGACCGTGATGAAGCGACGAGAGGCGTGCTCGCGCGTGCGCAGCGCACGGTAGTGCTTCTTTTCGATGGCGCTGCCGATGAAATAGGCGCCCACGAGGAGAGCTACCGGCACGAGAAGCTGGATGAGCGTTGGAGTGTCCATGCGTCACTCCACCTTGACGGCGGTGCCGTATGCGAAAAGCTCGGCCGCGCCCTGGGCCACGGAGCTCGTGGTGAAACGCACGTTGACGACGGCGTTCGCGCCGACGGATTTCGCTTGCGCCTCCATGCGCTCGATCGCCTCCTGGCGGGCTTCGTTGAGCAGCTCGGTATAGCCCTTGAGCTCGCCGCCTACGATGTTCTTGAAGCCCGCCATGATGTCGCGGCCGATATGCTTGGCGCGCACGGTGCTGCCGGTGACGACACCGTAGAACTCTTGAATCGTCTTTCCTGGAATATTCTCGGTATTGCTCAGAATCAAGTGAATCTCCTTTGTTTTTTTGCCATGTTTTGGAAATGGAAATGGAAATGGAAATGCAAATGCAAATCGAAATGGAAATGGAAATTGATCAGTCGTCGTGGTCGACGGGTCGTTGTGTCTGTTTCACGACCGCGCGCCGGCGCTTGGCTTCGACACGGCGCGCTCGCGCTCGCGCCGAGAGTTTTCTTTGTTCACGCTTCTTGGGTATCACGGTGGCGCGTCGGATGAGCTCGACGAGGCGCTCGATGGCGTCCTCACGGTTCCTGGACTGCGAGCGAAAGCGGCTCGCTTCGATCGTCACCACACCCTCCGACGTCATTTTGCTTCCGGCGATTTTTCGAAGCCGTGCGCGCACGTCGTCCGGAAGGGAGGGCGAGCTCTCGGCGTCGAAACGCAGCTGCACCGCGGTCGACACTTTGTTGACGTGCTGACCGCCGGGACCGCCCGCCCGGACGAATTTCAGGTCGATCTCCCAATCGTCCAGCTCTATTTCGTCGGTTACAGGAATCATCTTTTAATAAGGATAACGCCGCGCGAAAGCTTTTGCCCGCTTCCGGTATAATCCGGCCCGTCATGAGTGTATACGGTAGGACCGGGCGCATGGGCCCAATGGAGAAGAGTGAATGGGTCGAAATCTAACCGTTGGGGCACTCTGCCTCGCCGCCGCGCTCTCGCTGTCCTGTACGGAACCCGAGCCGCGCAACAGCCTAATCTTCGCGTCGAGCGCCGACGCGCCGACGCTCGACCCGCACAACACGACCGACTCGCAGTCCGACCAAGTCATCTGGATGTTGTTCAACGCGCTCATCCGCTATGACGAGAACATGCAAATCGTGCCCGACCTCGCCGAAAGCTGGTCGGTGGGCGACGACGATGTCACGTGGACGTTCCATTTGAGATCGGGTGTTACGTTTCAGGACGGCACGGCCCTCGACGCGCATGCGGTGAAAGCCAACTTCGATCGCGTGCTCGACCCCGACCAAGGCCACAATCGGCGGAGCTTGTTTCTGCCCATCGAGCGCGTCGACGTCGTCGACGAGCACATTGTGAACATCGTCACCGCCTACCCGTTCGGCGCATTCGAGCCGATGATGGCGCATGTTTCCGCCGTCATCGTGAGCCCCGCGGCCGCCGAGAAGTTCGGCAAAGATTTCGGCCACACTGCCGAGACCACGGTCGGCAGCGGCCCCTACAAAGTGGTGCGCTGGCGAAAGGACAACGAGCTCATCGTGGAGCGGAACGACGACTACTGGGGAGAGAAGGGCAAACTGGACCAGGTCATCTACCGTCCCATCCCCGAAGCGGCGTCGCGCATCATCGCCTTGGAAGCGGGCGACGTCGACGTCGTTACGCATGTGCCGCCCGCGGACTTGCCGCGCCTCGAAGACGATCCGAACATCACGATATCAAAGACGCTTAGCATCGGCGCGCGGCAGTTTCGTTTCCATTGCAAGCGCAAGCCCTTCGACGATGTGCGTATAAGACGGGCCATCGCCTATGCGATCGACCGTCGAACGATTCTCGAGAACTTGTTGCCGGGGATGGTCGAGCCCTCAACAGGACCTTTGACGCCGCGTATGCGCGGGCGCGCCGATTTGGGCGAGTTCCCGTACGAACCGGACAAAGCTCGCGAGCTTCTCGCCGAAGCAGGCTACCCGGATGGATTCGAGACGACGATCTCGACGACGCCCCGCTACAACATGGGCGTCGAGCTGGCGCAGGCCGTTGGCGCACAGCTCGGCGAAGTCGGCATCCAGACCAAGATCGAAGTCCTCGAATGGGGTTCGCTCCGGCAATACTGGGGCGGGCTGCTGCCCGAGGACTGCCCGCTCGAAATCTTCATCATGGGCGCGGGCGCTTCGTCGGCCGATGCCGATTGGGGACTACGTCCCATCTTCAGCACCCAGGAGCGCAACGAGAACAACTACGGCTACTCGAACGCCGAGTTAGATGACTTGATCCTCCAAGCGATGCGAGAGATCGACACCGAGAAGAGAGAAGCACTCTACCACCGTGCCCAGGAGATCGTGTACTTCGAAGATCCGGGCGCCATCTGGATGTACGACATCAACCACGTGGTGGCCTCTCGCGCGACGGTTCACGATCTCACGACCTCGCCGCTCGGTTTGGTGACCTTCGAGCGAGCCTCCATCGAGCGACGCTAAACCTTCGTGCTTCACTACGTATCCCGAAGGCTCCTGGAGATGTTCCTGGCGCTACTCGGGACGTCTATTCTCGTCTTCTCGATGATCCATCTGATTCCCGGAGACCCCGCGCTCGGAAACGGCGTCGTCAACACCGTGATTGCGGTCGCGAGCTTCTCGGTCCCGACCTTCGCGCGCCTGGTACGCGGCTCGGCCCTGCAGGTCCTCGAGCTCGACTACATCGTCGCCTCGCGCGCAGTGGGCGCCTCGGCGTCGCGCATCATCTTCGGACATGTCGTGCCGAACACGCTCACGCCGCTCGTAGTCCAGAGCACGCTGCAGCTCGGCGTCGCGATTTTGATCGCGTCAGGGCTGTCGTTTCTCGGTCTCGGCGTCCAGCCCCCGAACCCGGAATGGGGCGCGATGCTGAGCAAGGGACGCGAGCTCGTCCGCTCCACACCGGTCCGGCCTTCGCGCCCGGACTGGCGATAACACTCGTCGTAATGAGCTTCAGCTTGCTCGGCGACGGGTTGCGCGACGCGCTCGACCCGACGATGAAGCGCCGGTAGCGGTGGCGGGTGGCCGGGAGCTACACCGCAACGAGCGGGGGCGGTTCAACTGTGCCCGGACAGAGCTCAAACGACGGCGCCGGCTCGCCGACTCGGTCGGCTGAACGGCGGTACACGTCCATGTTCTCTTTGCCGAAGTCCAGTTCCGCCATGTACACGTTTCGGGGCCGTCGTGATGGTAACCTCGATATGTGCGTCCTGATCGATCTCATTGGACCTCTCCTTGCAGCGCCACCCGCGTCCGTTGTAAAATATTACAACAGTCGCCTCGGAGCGAAGTGGAATGACCGATGTGACGATTATTTGGGACCGGGAGGATGACCCAGACGGCAATGCCCAGCATATCGCCGATCACGGCATCACGATGGGAGAGGTGGAAGAAGTCCTGTACGACCGAGACAGCGAGGATACGACGAGCGAGTCGTCAGGCCGGCCGATCACGTTCGGATTCACATCAACCGGACGTTACCTTGCCGTAGTCTGGGAGCATGTCGAGGACGATCCTTTAGCGATCTACCCGATCACGGCTTATGACGCTCCGAAGCGGAAACGAGGCACATGACTGTCAAGAAGCGAGTTCAACGTCAGATAAACCGTTCGCCCGAGGACAAGGCGCGTTTAAAGGCGATTCGAGACAGGTTTCAAACCGAGCGTCCCTCTTTGGACGAGTTGATCGAGTCTGGAGAGTATACAGAGCCGGTGAAGCATGGGGTAACACTGGACGTCATGCGAATCGCCGCACTGTTGAAGCAGGCGCGGCAAGAGGCACATCTCAGTCTCCGGGACGTTTCCCGGCGGTCTGGCCTCGACCGCTCCGCGATCAGCCGACTTGAGAATGGTATTTACGAGAACACGACAATCCAAACACTCAATCGCTTGGCGGGAGCGTATGGGAAACGTTTCCTCGTTGAACTCGTGGACGAGGTTTGAATGGACAGCAATAGTTCGGTGAAGATGCAACGCCGGCTACGTTCAACGTGGTGCTGAACTGGTTCGACGAGCTCGAACAGCTCGTCCCGATCGAAGACTGAGATTTCCGAAGGGTCAACCTCTTCCGCCGAGCTCGGACCTCTATCGGCTGTCGCTTCGCGGGGTCATCCCTTTAGCGTGCGCAGCGCCTCGTCCAAATCCGTGGCCCACTCGAATCGATCCTCGAGATGCGTCATCTTCATCAGGGTGCGGATTTTTTCATCGGCCTTCAAGAGTAGAACGCGGCCTCCGCGCTGGCTCACGGAGATGTAGTGGGCAACTAGGAGCCCAATCGCCAAGCTATCGAAATAGGTCACGTGTTCGAGGTCGATGATAGTGAAGATTTTCCCGTCGTTCGCGAGATCTTGAAAAATTTCTTGAACTTTGGCAACGGACTCACCGTCGATGATGCGTCCAGACAGGCAAACAACCGGGATGTCGCCGCTCTGAGTGACCTCGATATCCATCAGCCGCCACGTGCTCCGAGAGTCCGAGAAGCAGGCAATGTACTCCCAAACGATTCCGCTATTCAACTGCGAGCCCTTCCCTAGCAGCCCGTTGAAAAAGTCGTATCCGGTCGCGATATTTCTCTGAAGACTCATTCGATGACGATGTAAAATTGCATCGCATGTCGATGAAGAAGAAAAAGAAAAGTTGCCAAGAGACTTTATGGATTCCACACGATGCGGTTGCGTCGAGTCCTGGTCATCCTTTTTATGAGGAACTCGAGCGGGTACTTCGAGAGGAAGAGTTTGACTCGTTTGTGGAGTCGAAATGCTCGCCGTATTACGCGAAGAAGCAAGGTCGGCCGAGCATACCGCCGGGTGTGTATTTTCGAATGCTGTTGATCGGCTACTTTGAGCGCATCGATTCAGAGCGCGGGATCTGCTGGCGGTGTTCGGACTCACTGTCTTTGCGCCAGTTTCTTGGCCTTGGAATGGAAGAGCGAACGCCGGACCATTCGTCGCTGTCTCGGATACGGAATCGACTTCCGCTGGAAGTTCACGAATCTGTATTTGGATGGGTGCTAGAAGTTCTAGCGTCGAGAGGGATGATAGATGGCAAGACACTGGGTGTGGACGCGACGACGCTGGAAGCGAATGCGGCGCTTCGGTCAATCGTTCGTCGAGACACGGGGGAAAGCTACGAATCGTATTTGAAGGAGCTTGCGCGCAAGAGTGGTATCGAAGAGCCGAGCCGAGCGGACATTGCGAAGTTGGACAAGAAGCGGCCAAAGAAAGGGTCGAACAAGGAGTGGGTGAATCCGAACGAGCCGGATGCGGAGATCATGAAAATGAAGAGCGGGGGCACGGATATGGCGCACAAAGCCGAGCATGCTGTGGACATGAGCGGGGAAGGTGCGGTAATTGCCGTGACGCTTCACGGAGGCGCGAAGGGTGACACAAAGAGCCTACCGGATACGCTGGAAAAAGCGCAGTCAAATCTGCAAGAGCTCGCGAACAACGCGGAATGTTGTGAACGAATACATGAAGACGCGGGTCGCGAAGTGGTCGGGGACAAGGGCTATCACGGCAACGACATCCTGGTTGAGCTGGTCGAACAAGAATACCGGAGCTACATTTCGGAGCCAGAGCGAGGTGGCCGCAAATGGAAGGACAAACAGGCCGAGCAAGCCGCCACCTACGCGAACCGACGTCGCATTCGCGGGACTCGAGGTAAGCGATTAATACGCCGTCGCGGCGAGTTACTCGAACGACCTTTCGCGCACTACCTCGAAGCGGGAGGCATGCGACGAACGCATTTGCGAAGACACGAAAATATACTCAAGCGCCTCCTCACGCACGTGGCCGGATTCAATCTCGGGATTCTGATGCGCAATCTCATCGGCAAGGCCACGCCGAAGGAATACGCGGAGCTCAACGCCAGTCTGATCGCTGCTTTATTGCGCTTCGTCTCGACCATAGGCGCACGTTTTGCCCCGCTGCAATCCATCGGGCGTCTCAACTTGGCCGTTCCGCCGAATCACATCTTCCTTGAACTTGCCCACCAAACTTTCTCCGTGAGCAGAATCTGGACTTTTTCACCGGGCTGCTAGTCGTTGTCGACCGACAGAAGAAGCTCCGCGCGGTGCGTTCGGTCTCGCTGAGCTTGAACGCAGGCGAGACACTCGGCATCGTGGGCGAGAGCGGTTGCGGCAAGACCACGCTTGCGAGGCTCGTCTTGAGGCTCGATGAGCCCGATGCGGGCACGATCCGCTTCGACGGAACGGACATCACGCATCTTCGCGAGCGAGCGATGCGGCCACTCCGCCGGCACCTTCAAGTCGTCTACCAGGACCCTTATTCATCGCTCGACCCGCGGATGCGCGTCGAGCGTATCTTGGCCGAGCCGCTCACGAATTTCGGCATCACCGGCTCCGAGCGAGAGGCGCGCATCGACGAGGCGCTCGACGTCGTCGGTCTGACCCGAGACGCCCGAAGGCGCTACCCGCATATGTTCAGCGGCGGCCAGAGGCAGCGGATCGGGATCGCTCGCGCGCTCGTGTTGCGGCCGAAGCTTCTCATCTGCGATGAAGCCGTCTCGGCGCTCGACGTCTCGATCCAAGCGCAGATCTTGAACCTTCTTCGTGACATTCAAGAGCGCTACGACCTCGCGCTCTTGTTTATCTCGCACAATCTCGCTGTCGTGCGGCATCTCTGCCACCGCATCGCGGTGATGTATATGGGAGAGCTCGTCGAGCTCGCGGATGAGCACGAGCTCTTCGAGCACCCGCTGCATCCTTATACGAGCGGTCTTCTCGACGCGGTGCTCGAGCCGCAAGAGAAAAGCGTTCCGGTGCGGGGCGAGATGCCGAACCCGCTCAGCCCGCCCAAGGGCTGCGCGTTCCGATCGCGCTGCCCGATCGAAGACGAGGTCTGCGGTGAAAACCCGGAGCTTCGGGCTTGGCGCTCGGCGCATTGGGCTCGTTGTCACTTCGCTGATAGGCGCTACCAAGACGGCTCGCTAACAGGCTAAAATCCTGAGGATGATCGTCGAACGCACTCTCTATTTTGCGAAGCCTGGGAAGGCTTCTGACGCGCTCGAGCTGCGGCGGCGCGGTTGTGCCGTGCGGGTCGCGCTCGGGCTTTCCGCGGGCACGATCTACGTCCGCCACGGCGACAGCGATGCGCCCGACGTGCAGTGGGAGTGTCCTTTCCGCACGGAGAAAGAGCAACGGGCGGACCTAGAGGCCCGCGGCGCTAGCGCTGAGTTCACCGCGATTCGAGAAGAGATGCAGACCGTCATCGACCGTTTCGAGCGCCACATCCTTCGCCAGGAAGTGGGGGGCGATGTGGACCTCGGCGGGGTCTCCCTGGCGCCGCAAGAGCACACGTTCCCGAGTGGTTCGGCCGAGCTCACGGGTTTTCTCTACCTGCCGCCAGGGGACGGACCGTTTTCCTGCATGATTCTCAATCACGGCTCTGCCGTCGAGAAGGGGAGCTCGGACATTTCGAAACCCGCCGTCGCTTCCGTCCTCTTGAGCTGGGGGATCGCCTGCTTTTTCCCCAACCGCTGGGGCTATGGAAACTCGCCAGGGAAGTATTGGCGCGAGGACGTCACCGCAGAGTTCGGCACGAGAGAATACGACCACCAGCTCGTCCGCCGGCTCCATCGCGAGTCCGACGATGTCATCGCGGCGCTCGATTACGTCGAGACCCTTCCCGCGATTGGCCGAGGCCATATCGGTGTCATGGGGAGCTCTTTCGGGGGCACGGTGAGCCTTCTCGCCGCGGCGAAGTGCGACCGGTTCCGCGCGGCCATCGACTTCGCTGGTGCGGCGATGAATTGGGAGCGCACGCCGCGGCTCCGTGAGCTCATGAAACAGGCGGTGCGCGCCCTCGAGCTTCCCATCTTCTTGATCCAGGCGGAGAACGACTACAGCACGCAGCCGACGCGTGAATTGGCGAGCGTTCTCATGCGGGAAGGCAAGCCCTACGAGGCCAACGTCTACCCGCCCTTCGGGATCACGCAAGACGAAGGACATTGGTTCGAGCGCGCCGGCGCCATCGTTTGGGGCGCGGACGTGCGGCGTTTTTTGGAGTGCCATCTGTGACGACGGCCCCGGGCGTTTGGCTCGGCGACTTGACCTGGCCTGAGGCGAAAGAGCGTTTCGACGCGGGCGCGGTCGTCCTCGTTCCCATTGGCGCCGGGTCCAAAGAGCACGGCCATCACTTGCCGCTCAAGACCGACTACCTCCTTGCGCGTGAGCTTTCGGAGCGCGTCATAGCGGCGCTTCCCGTCGTGGTCGCTCCGGTCGTAACACTCGGTTACTTTCCCGCCTTTGTGCGTTATCCGGGAAGCCAACATCTGCGCTCGGAGACCTTCATCGCTCTTCTCAAAGATGTTTTCGCGAAGCTCGCCCGCGACGGCGTGCAGAACCTGGCCGTCATCAATACGGGTGTTTCCACCGAAGCGCCGCTGCGCGTCGTCGTGCGGGACATCTATGAAGCGTGCGGCCTGCGCGTGAACACCGCCGACATCCGAGCTCTCGGGCTCGACGTCGAGGCGACGATGGAGCAAAAGCTCGGTGGCCACGGCGCGAGTCCGAGACTTCGATGATTCTTGCCATCGAGCCCGACAGCGTGCGCATGGAAAGAGCCGAGGTGGATTACGGCCATGGGCTCGACATACCCAAGACCGTGTTTTATCAACCAGGCGTTTTCGACGGCGACGAGAGCTCCGGGCTGAATTATTCGAAGACCGGCGTGCGGGGCGATCCGACCCTCGCGACCGCGGCAAAAGGCGAAGCGCTCTTGTCGGCGATGGCGAAAGAGCTCGTCGAGGGGTTGAGGCTAGCTTTATCCGGACGTGCTCGCGTGAGCTGGGACGTCGTCGTCATCGGCTATGGCTATGCCGGGGCCATGGCCGCGATCGAAGCGCGCGACGCGGGTGCTTCTGTGCTTCTCTTGGAGAAGATGGCGGAGCCTGGCGGGATCTCTATCTGTTCCGCCGGTGGTGTTCGCATTGCTTTCGACGCCGAAGGCGCGCTCGATTATCTAGAGGCTACGAATGCGGGCACGACGCCGACCTCCGTGCTCCGCGGGCTTGCCGAAGGAATGGTCGAGCCTCCCGACCGGCTGCGCGAGCTCGCGCGCGTTAACGCGGCGCGGGTGGAGGTTCGCCCCGCGAAAGGGAACTATCCGTTTCCGGGGCACGAGAGCTTTGGCTTCGCGGAGGTCGAGGACGTTCCGGGGTTCTCTTCCGAGGTGGCGTACCCGAACGTTCGAGGCTCGGCTGCGGGGGCGCGGCTCTTCAAAGTCGTTGAGGACAACGTGCGGGAGCGTGGTATCGAGGTCCGGCTCGAAACGGGCGCGAGGCGTTTGCTGACGGACGGTGCGCACCGCGTCATGGGCATTGATGTTGATACCGGCGAGCCGCTTCATGCCGGCGCGGTCGTCCTCGCCTGTGGCGGCTTCGAAGCCGATGCCGAGATGCAGAAGCAGTTCTGGCAAGGCAAGCCCGTGCTCCCGGCCGCCTTTCGGGGCAATACCGGTGATGGTATCCGGATGGCGCAAGCGCTCGGAGCGGGGCTCTGGCATATGTGGCACTACCACGGCTCTTACGGCTTCCAGCACCCCGACCCCTCCTATCCTTTTGGTATCCGGACGAAGCGTCTGCCCGATTGGATTCCGGGAGACCCGCCGCACGACGACCTGCGGATGCCGTGGATTCTTCTCGATCGCGACGGCCACCGCTTCATGAACGAGTACGAGCCCTATCTCCAGGACACAGGGCATCGGCCGCTCGAGCGCTTCCGTCCGGATGCGCAGGACTATGCACGCCTTCCCGCCTGGCTCGTCGCCGACGATGCGGGGAGACGGCTGTACCCCTTTGGTCGACCCACGTACAATGAGCGTGGCCAGCGCTTCGAGTGGAGCGACGACAACCTGGCCGAAGTGGAGCTGGGCATTTTGCAGCGTGCCGAGAACTTGGACGGTCTCGCGTTCGGTCTATCGGTCTCGCGCGCTCGCTTGGAGGCGACGCTCGCGCGCTGGAATCGTGGATGCGAAAGAAGACGCGATGAGGATTTCGGACGGCCGGCGCCGAGCATGGAGCCTCTTTCCGAGCCTCCGTTTTTCTTCGCGCCCGTTTGGCCCATCGTCTCGAACACTCAAGGGGGGCCGGTGCACGACGAGCGCCAGCGGGTCCTCGACGCCTTTGGCGATCCGATTGCCGGTCTCTATGCTTGTGGCGAGCTCGGGAGTGTTTTTGGCCATCTGTATCTCTCCGGCGGGAATCTGGCGGAGTGTTTCGTCGGCGGGCCTATTGCGGGACGGGAGGCAGCGGGCGCGTGAATAATTTGGGTTACTGGTGCTCCCGCGCCGTCGAGCGTTATCCCGAGCGCCTCGCCATCATCGATCTTTCCCGGGATCCTCCGCGCGAGGTTCGCTACCTCGAGCTCGACGAGCGGATGGATCGCGTTGCCAACTTGCTCGCGGCGCGTGGTCTCTCCCCGGGCGATCGTGTGGCGATGGCTGTCGGCAACCGCTTCGAGTTCGTCGAGATCATGTACGGTGCGATGCGCGCGGGTCTCGTGCCCGTGCCGCTGAACACGAAGCTCGGCCGCGAAACGCTCGATTATATTTTGCGGGATGCGTCCGTCGTTGCCGCTTTCGTCGAGCCTTCGTGCAATCGCTTTGTCGTCGATGTCGTCGACGCACTCGCGCTCCCGCATCGCTTCTCCTTCGACAGGGTAGCGGCGGGTTGGCTCGACTACGAAGAGAGTCTAAAGGGCGCCGAGGCGCATTTTGATCCCCTCGCGCTCGACGACGACCATCCGTCGTTCCAGCCCTACACCTCCGGCTCGACCGGAAAACCCAAAGGTGTCGTCCTCACCCATGCGGGTCAGCTCTGGTGGATCCGATGCCTCGAGAAGTACTGGCCGGAAAAATCGAACGCCGTGGCGCTCGCGGCCGTGCCGCTCTATCACAAGAACGCGATGGCGGGCGCCATCAAGCCGCTGCTTCAAAACGGCGGAACCGTCGTGCTGCTCCCCGACTTCGAGCCACGGCGTTTTCTGCGAACGCTCGCCGAATATGGCTGCACCCAAGCGGGTGCGGTGCCGGCCGTCTTCACGAAGCTCTTGCAGCACGAGGATCTCGTCAAAGAGCTCGACTTCAGAAAGCTCGAATCGTTCAGCCTCGGCTCCGCCCCGGTGCAAAAGGAGCTCTTGCTTGCGGTGCGCGACGCTTTCGGCGTCAAAGTTTCGGAAAGTTACGGGCTTACCGAAGGCGGACCGGTGATGATCGGGCCGCCTCTCGATGGCCGCGAAGTGCCTTTCGGAAGCTGTGGGGTGGCGTGGCCCGAAGGAGAGGTCAAGCTCGTTGACGCGAACGGGACGGAGCAGCCTCACGAAGGCGAGCTTTTGGTGAAGAATCCCGGGGTCACGCCCGGCTACCACAACTTGCCCGAGGTGAACGCGGAGCGGATCCGGGACGGCTGGCTTTCGACGGGGGATTTGTTCGCGCGTGACGAGGACGGCTTTTTCTATTTCAAGGGTCGCACCGATGATATGTTCAATTGCGGCGGTGAGAACATTTACCCAAAGGAGGTCGAAGATCTCTTGCTGTCCCATCCCGATGTCTATGACGCCGCGGTCGTGCCCGTCGAGCATCCCGTGAAAGGTCACGTGCCGGTGGCGATGGCGATGGGGGCGGAAGGCGCCGCGTCGATCGATGAGGAGATTGTGAAGCGTTTTTGTCTCGAGAACGGTCCGGCTTATGCGCATCCTCGTCGCATCGTGGTCGTCGACCATCTGCCGCTCAACGGAGTCGGAAAAGTCGATCGCGGGATCGTTCAGCGCGAGCTTCAACAAACACTGGGACCGGAGATAGCAGAAGCGGGGAAACGTACATGAAACTCACGCTCGATCATGTGGCGCTCGTGACGCCCGACCTGGGACGATCGAAGAGCGATTACGAGACGCTCGGTTTTCAGCTCACGCGCGAGAGCTCGCACAAAGGACGCATCACGCCCGACGGCCCCGTCGTGCCCTGGGGCTCGGGGAATCACTGCGCAATGTTCAAACGAGGCTATTACGAGATCCTCGGCCTCACCGACCCGACCCGCTACCACGAGCATTTCAAAGCCGCTCTCGACCGCTTTCACGGGGTCTCTCTCGTAGCGCTCGGATGCGACGACGCGGCGGCGTTCTACGCCGAGCAAAAAGATCGCACCCCCGGCCTTCAGAAGCCGGTCGAGGTGGGGCGGGACGTACCGTATGGGCAGAGCACGCGCGAAGGGCTGTTCAGGATCACTCATCTCGATGGAAAAGCCTTTCCGGAGGCGGAGCTTTTCTTCATCGAGCAGGCGACGCCGAGCGTGCTGTGGCAGAAGAAGCTTCTCAAACACAACAACGGCGTGGTGGGCCTCTCCGGCATCACGATTTGCTCCGAGAGCCCGGAAGAAACCGCCGCGCGGTTCGAGCGTTGCACGGGGCTTGGAGGCACGGCTTTGGACGGCCAGCCCTATTTCTCGCTCGACGAAGGCTATGTCGCCATCACGGAGCCCGGTGCTCTCGCCAAGTCCTACCCTGAAGCCGTGCTGCCGGCGGTGCCGTCCGTTGCACTCGTGACGCTCGCCGTGAAGAGCGTCGACGAGACGCGTTCGTTTCTGGAAGAGAGTGGTGTGACGCCGCATGCGTCCGAGGCGGGCATCTGGGTTCGCCCCGAGCGTGCGGGTGGTGTCATTTTGGAGTTTGGAGAAACGTCATGAAGCAATCTGCGCGTCTGTTTCTGGACAAGAAAATCGGCCGACGTTCTTTCATGGGGCAGCTCGCCCAAGTCGGGGTCGCCTCCGCTGCGGCGTCGGGCATCACTAGGACTTTGGAAGCCGCTACCGAGGATCCCGGCCGCGTCGTGCGCGGCATGACGGGCGGGGAGCTCATGGCCGAGTTCCTGCTCGATTGGAAAGTGCCTTATGTCTTTGGGCTGGGCGGTTCCGAGGAGGTCGGTTTTCTCGATGCGCTCGTCGATCGGCTCGAGCTTCACTATGTGCAGAGCCTTCATGAAGGCTCCGTCATGTCGATGGCCGATGGCTATGCGCGCGCCTCGGGAGAGATCCCGGTCGTGAACCTGCATTCGGTGGCGGGCGCCGGCTACGCTTTCGCACCGATGGTGAACGCCTACAAAGACCGCATCCCCATCGTGATCACGGTAGGCCGTCAAGCGACCGATATCCGCGGCAGCAACGCTTTTCTGGAGGCGGTGAACCTCCACCAATTTCCGAAGGACTACACACGCTGGACGTGGGACGTGATGGCGGCCTCGACCATTCCCGACGTGTTGCGCCGGGCGTTTCTGTTGGCCACGGTTCCGCCGGGCGGGCCGACCTTCGTCACGTTCTCGAAGGATCTATGGGAGGAGCCGGTCGCCTCCGCCGAGATCGTTCCCAAGGCGCGATCGGGGCTGGATCTGGAGCTTGCGCCGAGCGACGAGCTCGTCAAGAAAGCTTGCGACCTTTTAGCGGCTGCCGATTTCCCCGTCATCACCGCGGGCCGGGAAGTGAGCCGCTACGGCGGGGTGGACGAACTGCTTCGTATCGCCGAGCTCATCGGCGCGCCGCTCTTCAAAGAGCTGCACGTGGCCCATTGCCCTCATGTCGTTCCGTCGACGCACCCGCATTCCGCCGGAATGTTCACGGAGGACCCGAGCTACCCGAAGGACTTCGACCTCTATTGGAGCGCGGGCGGGACGATGTTCTCTTTGGGCGCGCTGCCGCCGGGGCCTCTCGTTCCGAAAAACGCCAAAGTGATCCACACCGGCTTCGACGCGGCGGAGATCGGAAGAACCTACCCCGTGGACGTTCCCATGATGGCGAATGTCCAAGTCGCGGCCCGCGCAATCATGGAAGAGCTCGAAAGCCGCCACTTGAATACCACAGCGATCGCTGAAAGAAGGTCGAAAGTGGTCGCGTATCATCACGCGCGGCGCGAGAAGCTCGACCGGGTCATTGCGGAGAAGTGGGACCAGGAGCCTATTACGTGCGAGCGGCTCATGAAAGAGATCAGCAACAAGCTCGAGCCGGACGCGATCGTTGTGAGCGAGCTCGTGACCTCCGAGGCGTACCTGCCGACCTATATCGATATGGACCACACGAGCTCTCGCCGCCGCCGCAACTTGACATCGAGTGGCGGGGTGCTCGGTTGGGGCGTCGCCGCGGCCGTCGGCGCGAAGATTGCCAAGCCTCATCAGCAGGTCGTCGCACTCGTGGGGGACGGGAGCTTCCAATTCGGCGTTCAAGCGCTCTGGAGCGCGGTGCGTTACGAAGTGCCGATCGGTATCGTGATCTTCAGGAACGGTCAGTACCAGGCCAATCGCAAGTTCCTCGACGCCTATGGCAAACGTGCTGCGGCGACGGGGAAGTACATTGGCGTCTCCCTCGGCTCTCCGGATATCGACAACGTTTCGATCGCGAAGGGCTACGGTGTCGAAGGCGAGCATGTCGAAAAGCCCGAAGAACTGACAGCGGCGCTCGACCGCTGTCTCCGCGCTGTAGCCGATGGACGTCCTTACCTTTTGGACGTTTCGATCGAACGTCACTATGGCGGCGCTGACTCCGAGTGGCACGATTTCTTCTCGGTGGCACGAAACGAGCCGAGGCGCAGCTGACGCGGGCGCGTCTTCTTTTACCCGTTGACGAGCGCTAGAGCTTTAGGGTCCGCGGGCCCTTAGCGCAGCCAGCCTGGCGGGGCGCCGGCGCGGCGCGCTTCTTCGACGATGGCGTCGCGCTCGGCTTGCGCCTGAGCGAGCTGCTGCTCGAGGCGCTGTCGGCCCGAAGCGCCGCGCGGATCGGACGTATAGAGCGGACTTTGAAGCTGTTGCTGGAGCGTCTGGATCCTCCCGTCCACGCCCGAAAGGCGATTACGCCAATACTCTCGGGTCTGGCTGGGGTCTACTTGCTCGGGCTCGGCGTCGGCGTCGTCTTCATCTGCGCTGTCGCTCTCTTCGTCCGTCGCCGCCACCGCGGTAGAGGTCGTCATGGGTCCACCCAAGTTCCTGCGCAGCTCACGTTCGGTAATCGTCTGCGTTTGCTCCTCGTCGTTATTCGCGCGACGTTCCTTTTCTTTTTTTGCGATCCCGGCGAGCGTTTGTGCCGCTGTTGAGGAAGCCAGCAGCGTTGCGAGCACGATCCAAAACAGGCGCGTCATGACGCTCCTCCTAATCGGCGCATGGTTACTTCGCTGATTGTGCGCTTCTAGCGGTGGCAGATGCAAACGCGTTTTTCAAGCACTACCGCGCTTCACGTAATACGTTCCGCGGCCGATGGCGACGAGCCGGCCGTCTTTGTCTTGGACCTCGACGTCGACGATGCCGAGCGCCCGTCCCATCTTGACGGCACGGGCGGTGGCGATGAGCTCGGTCTCGACCGCCATGCGCAGATAGTCGATGCGTAGATAGATCGTGGGGACGAGGTCGCCCATCTGGATCGCGAGCGCATAATCGCCGGCGATGTCGATGAGCGCGGCGGTGACGCCGCCATGGATCTCGGGCACTTTTGACGAGCGACACAGATCGCGTTTGAAGGGCAGCTCCAGGGTCACCGTGCCCGCTTCGGGATCCATTGCGACCGCTCTCAAGCCCAAAAAGCGCTGGTACGGCGGATCGTCGAGAGCTTCCTGAATGCTCGCAAGAGTCCATTCCGTCATGGTCTCAAAATCACCTTTCCGAAGACGGCGCGGTCTTCCAGAAGCTTCTCCCCCTCACGTGCCTGAGTGAGCGGGAGCACGCGGTCGATGATAGGTGTGATACGTCCTCGGGCAACTTCGTCGAGAAGCTCGCGAATGCCCTCCGTCGTCCAGCCGTCCGAGCCTAGAATGCTCAGCTCGCGCACCCAGATATAGCGAATGTCGGTCGGCGGTTCGAAACCAGCCGTGGCGCCGCAGGTGAGAAGCCGGCCGCGTTTTCTGAGTGTTTTGAGCGAAGGCACCCATGTGTCGCCGCCGGTGTAATTCACGACGACGTCGACGCCTTTTTTCCCCGAGAGCGTCCATGCCTCGCGGCTGAAATCTGTTTGGCTCGTATCGATGATGTCATCCGCGCCGAGGGCCTCGAGCTTTCGGCCTTTCTCCTCAGAGCTCGTGCCTCCTCGGAAGAGGGATTCAGGAGGACGCGGTCGCCGAGGTGAACGCTATCGACCTGGTCGCCAATGGCGTGCACGGTGCCTGCGACGTCGCCGCCTGAAATGAAAGGAAGGGGTACGGGGAGGCCCGGCATGCCGCGGCGGACGAAAATGTCGAGGTGGTTGAGCCCGCAGGCGGCAACGCGAACGACGATGTCGTGGGGTCCTGGCTCGGGATCGGGCCAGTCACGGTAGACGAGATTATCGAGGGCGCCTTGTTTCTCGATGACAGCCGCTTTCACGGGCGTCATGGTATCCCATCGCGATATACTCCGCTGCCATGGGAGCGGTCTTTCTAGCCCTTCTCGCGTTCACGCAAGCGGGCCATCCCGATATCTACAGCATCGATCTCGTTCCGACGCCCGATTTGCGAAACGTGGCCGGGACGGTCGAGCTCGGCCGGGCGCGCACGCCTTTCGGGATCGCCGTGACGGCGGAAGGGCATCACCGCTACCAGCTTTCGATTTCCGTTTCGGGGCTACCCGATCCGAAAAGCCTCGGCGTCTACGCGACCTACGTCGCCTGGGTGACGACGCCCCTGATGCATCCACTGATCAAGCTCGGTGAGGTGCAAAACGGTGACAACGACGATCTTGGCCGGGTCGAGCTGAATCAGTTCGTTGTGCTCGTTTCTGCCGAAGCGTCTCCGGATGTCGTGACCCGCGAGGGACGCTTGGTCCTGCGGGGCCGCTCGCCGAGCATGAACATTCAGCCCGATAACCACTTGATGCTCCCACCGGTGGATGCGGGCGCCGCGGCGCACGGGAGCGTGTGGCCACACCCGCCCATGCACCCGCAGATCGCGATGATCCCGGGGCTCGAAGATCTGAGGCCGGACGTGAAACCGTTCCTGCCGAAGCTCGACCGTGGCCAGGACGTTGTGACCGCGCGGCCGCGGGAGCTCGTGCGTCTCGCGGATGGGCAAACGCTGGATCTGGAAGCGGGCCTCGTCCGCCGCACGATCCACGGCCACACCGCCATCATGTACGGCTTCAACGGTCAATATCCCGGGCCGCTCATCGCCGTCGAGCAAGGCGCGACGATTACCGTGAACTTCACGAACCGGACCGACCTACCGAGCTCGGTGCATTGGCACGGGGTGCGGCTCGACAACCGTTACGACGGAGTCCCTGGTGTCACGCAAGATGCGGTCGAGCCCGGCGAGAGCTTTCAGTACCGGATCTTCTTCCGCGACGCGGGCCTCTATTGGTACCACCCCCATCATCGCGAGGACATCCAGCAAGATCTCGGGCTGTACGGAAACATGCTCGTGCGCTCGCCCGACCCCGATTTTTTCAACGACGTGCATCGGGAAGAGGTCCTGATGCTCGACGACTTGCTCGTCGGCGAGCATGGTCTTCTTCCTTTCGGAGCGGAAGCGGCGACCCACGCGCTGATGGGTCGATTCGGGAATGTTCTCCTCGTGAACGGCGAGCCGGAATACGAGCTCACCGTTGCCAAAGGCGAAGTGGTTCGCTTCTTTCTCACGAACGTGTCGAACACGAGGACATTCAATTTGTCGTTCGGCGAGGCGCGTATCAAAGTCATTGGCTCCGACCTTGGAAAATTCGAGAGGGAAGTCTGGGCTGAATCGGTCGTCATCGCGCCCGCCGAGCGCTACATCGTCGAAGTGCTATTCGACGAGACCTCGCCGCTCGTGAACCACGTGCAGATTCTCGACCATAGCTTCGGAAGCTTCTTCGCGGAGCGCAGCGATCTCGGGACGATCGCGGTCGCGCCCGATGTGGCTCAGGCCCCTGGGCCAAGTCTCCGTGAGACCTTCCTCGAGCTCCGCACGCATGACGATGTGGTGCGGGACGTAGCACCTTATCGCGCCGTTTTCGACCGGCCGCTGGATCACGAGCTCATGTTCAGCCTGCGAGTCTCGGACTTGCCGGCGAAGCTCATGCAACGGATGCGGGCCGACAGCATCTATTTCAGCCCTGTCGAGTGGAGCGGCACGATGCCGATGATGAACTTTCCGTCCACGAGCCGCGAAGCCGCTTGGATCTTGCGCGATACAGCCTCCGGCAAAGAGAACATGGAGATCGATTGGCGCTTCGAGCTCGGCGACGCCGTCAAGATCCGTCTCGTCAACGACCGGGAATCCTTCCACGCGATGCAGCATCCATTCCACATTCACGGCCAGCGTTTTCTCGTGCTCTCGCGAAACGGAGTTACGAGCGACAACCTCGTTTGGAAGGACACCATGCTTTTGAGCGTGGGAGAGACGGCCGATATTCTTTTGGAGCTTTCGAACCCAGGCCGGTGGATGGCGCATTGCCACATCGCCGAACACCTTGAGACCGGCATGAAGCTCGTTTTCACCGTCGAGTAGACAAGGAGATCCCCGTGCATAAGTACTTTTTCGCGTTTTTGATATCTGTTCCGGGGTGGGCGATGGCGCAGCCAGCAAGCCAGCTCTCGGAGCAAGCGCGTGCTTTCGTGAGTGTCGATGCGCCAGTCGTGGCGCTCATCGGCGTTCAATTGATCGACGGCACTGGCGCGGCGCCGAAGTCCGGCCAAACGATCCTCCTCGAGAACGGGCGTATTCGTGCGATAGGCGATGACGTGACCATTCCGGACGGCGCCGAGCGACTCGATCTCTCGGGACACACCGTCCTTCCCGGCCTCGTCGGCGTGCACAACCACACGTTCTACACGACGTCCGTGCGTCAGTCACAGATGAATATGACCTCACCGCGACTCTACCTCGCGAGCGGGGTGACGACGATCCGCACGACGGGAAGCTACTCGCCTTATAGCGAGATCAACATGAAGCGCGCCATCGAGGAAGGCGAGATGGTCGGCCCGAGGATGCACGTGACGGGACCGTATATCACGGGCCCCGGCGCGAGCACTTTTATGACCCAAGTAGGAACTCCGGAAGACGCGAAACGGGTCGTCGCCTATTGGGCCGAAGAAGGTGCGACGTGGTTCAAGGCCTACACGCGTATCTCTCGCGCCGAGCTCGAAGCGGCGATCGAAGAGGCGCATAGCCGCGGCCTGAAGTTCACGGGCCATTTGTGCTCGGTCACATTTCGTGAAGCCGTCGATCTCGGCATCGACAGCCTCGAGCACGGTTTTTTCACGAATACCGAATATGACGAGAACAAGAAACCCGACGAGTGTCCGCCTGGTTTTCGCGACAGCTTGAGGAATCTCGACATCGATAGCGAGCCGGTGAAGGCGACGATCGACCACATGGTCGAAAACGAGGTCGCCATGACGTCGACCCTCGCCGTCTATGAGCTCTCGGTACCCGATCGCCCGCCTCTCGAAGGCCGCACCATGACAGCCCTCGCTCCGGGCGCGCGCGACGAATATTTGGCGCGTCGCGAGGAGATCAAGAAGCAAGCCGGCGACTCGGTGATGGCGGATCTCTTTCCGCGCGCGCAAGCGTTCGAGTACGCGTTCTTCAAAGCGGGTGGCTTGCTCGCCGCGGGTGTCGACCCCACGGGCAATGGCGGCGCGCTTCCGGGATTCGGTGACCAGAGGAATTACGAGCTCCTGCTCGAGGCGGAGTTCACTCCCGCGGAGACGGTTCAGATCATGACGCTCAACGGTGCGAGAGTGCTGAGCATCGACGATGATCTGGGCTCCGTCGAAGTCGGGAAGATTGCCGACCTCATTGTCATCGAAGGAGATCCGGCCACGCGGCCCGCCGATATTCGAAACGTGGTCATCGTCTTCAAAGACGGCGTCGGCTACGATTCGAAAAAGCTCATCGACTCGGTCGACGGCCTGGTGGGGTTGAAGTGAGAGGCGCCGGGCTCGTCGCAGCATGGCTTCTCGTGAGCGCCGGCGCGTCCGCACGCGACGTCCGCGAGGACTATACGAAGCGTGAAGTGATGGTCCCGATGCGGGACGGCGTCGAGCTCTTTACGATCATCTACGAGCCCAAAGATCGCTCCACGAGCTATCCCGTCTTGCTGCTCCGCACGCCCTATTCGATCCCTCCCTACGGCCCGGACGACTATCGCGAGCAGCTCGGGCCGTCGCCGGCCTTTGACGAAGAAGGATTCATCTTCGTCTTTCAGGATGTCCGAGGAAAGTTCCGCTCGGAGGGAGAGTTCGTCGTGATGCGCGCCTACGATCCCGACGCAGGACCCGACGAAAGCACCGACAATTACGACGCGATCGAGTGGCTCCTCGGAAACGTCGAGAACCATAACGGCAAGGTTGGGCAATATGGGGTCTCCTATCCGGGATTCCAAACCGTCATGGGCATGATCGATGCGCACCCGGCGCTGGTAGCGTCCTCGCCGCAAGCCTCGCCTTCGGACATGTTCATCGGCGACGATTGGCATCACAATGGTGCGTTCCGTCTGATGTATGCCTTCAGCTGGCTGTCGCGCAACGCTCAAGTGCGCGATGGGCTAACGACGGAGCGCGTGAAGGCGTTCGACTACGGCACGCCGGACGGCTATCGCTTCTTTCTCGAGCTCGGCCCGATTGCGAACGTCAACGAGCGTTATTTCAACTACTCGGTCCCCACGTGGAACGAGTTCATGGAGCACGGCACCTATGATGACTACTGGCAAGACCAGGTCGTGCTCCCGCACTTGAGAGAAATCGACCACGCGATCTTGAACGTCGGGGGTTGGTTCGACGCAGAGGATTTCTATGGCCCGATGAGCATCTATTACGAGATCGAGGACCGGAACCCGCGCAACGAGAGTGTGCTCGCGGTCGGACCGTGGCTCCACGGCGGCTGGAACCGAATGACCGGGGAGTCGCTCGGCGACGTGGCGTTCGGTTCCAAGACCTCCGAATATTTCCAGCGCGAGATCCACCTGCCGTTCTTTCGGCATCACCTCAAAGGGGCTTCCGACCCAAAGCTTCCCGAGGCCTACGTCTTCGAGACAGGCTCGAATATGTGGAAGAAGTATGACGACTGGCCGCCCCAGGAAGCCATTGCGAGAAAGCTCTACTTACGCGCGGACGCGTCTTTGTCTTTCGACGGGCCGAAGATGGAGAACGCTCATGACGCCTATGTGAGCGACCCGGCCAAGCCCGTTCCGTTCTCAGCTGAAACGCGCACGACGCAAGGGCATCTCTGGATGATTGAGGACCAGCGATTCGCGGCCTCGAGACCGGACGTTCTCGTCTACGAGACGGCTATCCTCGAGGAAGACGTGACGATCGCGGGCCCCATCATCGCGCATCTCGAGGTCGCAACGACGGGCACCGATGCGGATTTCGTGGTGAAGCTCATCGATGTTTTTCCCGGCGACCACGCCGATAACGACCCCAATCCCGCGGGCGTTCGCATGGGACATTTTCAGATGCTGCTCGCCGGGGAAGTCTTGCGTGCGAAGTTCCGGAACAGCTTCGCGCGCCCGGAGCCTTTGGTTCCTGGCGAGATGACCGCCATCGAGCTCGACTTGCGCGACCGGAACCACACGTTCAAAAGGGGGCACCGCATCATGGTGCAGATTCAAAGCACTTGGTTTCCCGTCATCGACCGCAACCCTCAGACCTTCGTCGATATCTATACGGCCAAGGAGTCCGATTTCCAGGTAGCGACCCACTCCGTCTATCGCTCGCGGTCGCACCCGTCCTACCTCGAGCTATCGGTTGTGCCGTGACCCGGCTCAGCTGAGGCCCATTTCCTCGAGTGTTTCTACCGACAGCACGCGCTCCAAGTAAGTGTCCAACTCGTCGAGGGATAGGGACTGAACGCGAGCCCGTGTGGTGTCAGGGACCGTATCGAATTTCATGCCCAGAAGCTGTATCAGGGTAGCGCGCTTGCCTTCCACTAGACCCTCGTGACGCCCCTCCTCCTTCATTTTGTCGGCCCACGTCAATTGCATCTTTTGTGCCTCCCGATAGCTTTCCTGGCTCATTATGCTGCGAAATCTCTCTTTGTGCTTTGGAGCCACCGTGAAATAGGGTTCTATCATATTCGTCAGTAGTAATTTTCGCGCATCGTCCAAGGCGCTCTCGGCGACGCGTTGCAACGGGGACGGCAAACCTCCCGGCGCGGTGGAATTAGTGGGGATCGAGTCCGGCGGCGCGGAGTAAGTCGCGCTCGACGGCGTCGAGTCGAGAGGCGGCGTCGGCACCGACGAGCTCGAGATAGAACTTGAGCTTGGGCTCGGTGCCACTCGGGCGAACGGCAATCCGACCGCCGGCTTCGACGTCATAGATCAAGACACCGTCCCTGACGTGAAAGCGGACGCGCTCGGAGGCGATCTGGTCGAGCGGTTCGTCCTGCAGCAGCCGCATCGCGTTTTCGATGGCGCGCGCGCCCTCTTCACCCGTCAGCGTGAAGTTCCTCTGACGGCTCACGAAGTGGCCGTAGCGCTCGCGCAAGCGGTCGAGCTCATCGAGAAGCGTCGCTCCGTTTTCCGCGAGCTCCGCCGCCATCTCCGCGAGCAGCAAGCCCGCGCTGATGCCGTCTTTGTCGCGCACGACCGTCCCGACGGTGTAGCCGAGCGCTTCTTCGAAGCCAAAGACGAAACGGCATCCTTCCGCAGCCTCGAGGCGCATCGCTTCGTTGGTAATCCATTTGAAGCCCGTGAGCGTGTCCTCGTAACGTATGGCGAGCTCGGAGCACATCGTCTCCACCATGCGAGACGAGACAAGGGTCGAGACCACCAGCGGTTTTGGTTCTCGAGTGCGTGCAAGGATGTAGGACGCAAGAAGAACGCCAATCTCGTTGCCACTCAAAGCAGAGTAGCGTCCGCCGTGATCGCGCACCGCTGCGCCGAGTCTATCCGCATCGGGATCGTTGACGAGCACGAGCGGGCACCCGCGGCGCTCCGCCTCGCCGAGGACGAGGTCGAGCGCGCCGGGCTCCTCCGGGTTGGGAAAGCGGACGGTAGGGAAGTCGCCATCCGGCACGGCTTGCTCCGCGACAGGAAACAGTTTCTCGAAGCCGCGGCGGCTGAGCGCATCCAAGAAGAGCCGTTGTCCCACGCCGTGCAGCGCGGAATAGGCGACAGCGAAGCCCGAACGGTCGGCCTCGTTCGACAGCGAGAGCCCATTGACGGCATCGAGGTACTCTGCAGCGAGATTCACTCCCTCGATGAGCGGCGAGCTTTCGTCGCGCCGGATTGCGTTGGCGGGAGGTGCCGCCTCGACCGCGGCGGCGATGCCCGCGTCCACGGGCGGGATGATTTGAGCGCCGTTCTCCCAATAAACCTTGTAGCCGTTATATTCCGGCGGATTGTGAGATGCGGTAATCATGATACCCGCGGCGGCACCGAGATGTTTGACGCCGAACGCGAGAAGCGGCGTCGGGTTGGGCCCTTCGATCCAGTGGACGCGTACGCCGAGGGCCGCGGCGACTGCGGCCGCGTCTTGCTGAAAAACATCGGAGCGATGACGGCCGTCCCGCGCGATGGCGATACCACGGCTCGCTGCGTCCGGCACCGCTTCGAGCAAATAACTCACGAGCCCATGAGTCACGCGAAGCACGAGGCTACGGTTCACGCGGCTTTCGCCCGCGCCGAGGACCCCGCGGATACCCGCGGTTCCGAACGGAAGCGGCCGAGCGAAGCGCGCGGCCAGCGCGTCACGATCGTCCGCGTTCAGAAGTGATTCGAGCTCGGCCCGATCGTCCGGGTCGACGTCCTGCTCCAAGAACGCGCGGGCGCGCGCCAGGAGCGCCCTGTTATCGGGCATCGAGCTCGGTGACCGCTCGATAGAGAACTTCGACGCCGCGCGCACAGTCGTCCCAATCGGTCCACTCGTTGGGATTGTGGCTCACGCCGTCCTTGCTGCGTACGAAAATCATTCCTGTCGGGATTCCGTGGCGAGACACGTTCTGCGCGTCGTGCCCGGCGCCGCTCGGAAGTCGGATCGTATCGAGGCCGAGACCGAGCGCCGCGCGATGAATTTCCTCTTGGAGTCCCGTATCCGTCGGGGCCGGCCGCTCCGAGGCGAAAGCTGCGATCCCGATCGTCGTTCCATCCTCCCGTCCGATGACGGCTGCGCGCCCGCGGATACGCTCGAGCACCTCCATGACGACAGGCTCATCAATATCGCGAAGCTCGATAGGAAACTGCACCCGTCCTGGAATGACGTTGGGTGCGCCTGGAAAGGCCTTCAACAGACCGACATTGCCGACTTGACGGCCCGGCTTCGCCATCACTTCTTCGCGTACGGCTTGGGTGAGCCTCGCCGCAGAGAACATGGCGTCACGCCGCTCGTTCATCGGCGTGGTGCCTGCATGGTTTGCAAAGCCTTCGACGGTCGCTTCGAAGCGGTAGATGCCAACGATACCTTCGACGATCCCGATAGGAACACTTTGGCGATCGAGCTTGGGACCCTGCTCGATGTGAAGCTCGAAATAAGCGGCGACGTCTCTCCGGCTCAAGACCGCTGAATCTATCTCCGACGGGCGCTGTCCATATCGCTCGAGCCACTCAGAGAGACTATGGCCGTCCGAGCCGGTCAGATCGAGCTCGCCGCGCTTGGGGCCCGCGGTTGCCGCGCGGCTCCCGAAAAGCCCTTGTCCGAAATGAACGCCTTCTTCGTCAGCCCAAACGACCATCTGAAGCGGATGGCGCGTTTCGCGGCCTCGGGCGGAAAGCGTCTTCAGGACTTCGAGAGCGCCGAGGCTCCCCAACGTCCCATCGAAGATCCCGCCTTCGGGGACCGAATCGATATGCGAGCCGAAAAGAATGACCGGGAGGCCGGGCTCCGTCCCGGCGCGCCGTCCGTGAATATTTCCCGCGGCGTCGACCCAGACATCGAGCCCGGTCTCTCGCATTTCGGAGACGAGCCAAGCCCGCGCGCGTTGGTCGGCCTCGGAGAACCCGAGGCGGGAGACTCCGCCTTCGGACCGTCTCCCGAAGGCGGAGATCTCGGTGAGAAGGCCTTTCAGCCGTTCGGCATCGATATGATAATCGGTCGCGTCAACCTCACTGATCTTCTTGGCTCACTGATCTTCGCTGGTCGCGACAAATTGCTGCGCTTCGTCGTGACCGGGAAGATTCGGCCCGGCACCCGCGAAGCCCGCCAGCACTTCGTAGAGCTCCCGTGCGAGCTCGGTCTCGCCATTCGCGACGGCCGCCCGCGCGCCACCTAGAAGCGAGCGCGCCCGGTTGGGCGTGCGAAGGAGCGAAATCTCGAACTGCTCGAGCGCTCTTTCTTCCAGACCTTGTGCGAGGAGCATTTCGCCGTAGAGCTCGTGTGGCGGCTTCACCGGCGTATCGGTATCAGACTCTCCCGGAGGCCCCGACGGAGGAACGAGGGTTTCTGCAATAGCCACGGCCTCTTTCATGTGAGCCAAGGCGTCGCTCTTGCGGCCTTCGGCCTCGGCGATGACAGCCTCCACTTCCTTCCAGGAGATTTTGACTTGCTCGCGACCGGGAGCATCCTCCTCCATCTTTGCGGTGAGGTCCTCGAGTCCGGATGCACATTTCTTTGCATTCGCGATATCGCCGCTCCTCGCGGCGCTCATGCCGTTCGCGAGAAGAACGGCCGCGCCGGCCCGTTCGTCGATCTCTCCGGTGCCTCGAACTTGCTCTAGGACGGTGTCGATGTTGTTCACTTTCCACTTCTCACTCTCGACCACCTGAAGCGACTCCATGCGCATGAGCGTATTGCCTTGCCGATTCGTCGCGTCGTCGCGCTTGGATATGACGCGGAGCTTTTCGATTTGCTCCTGTGCTTTCGCGTATTGTCCCTCCTGCAAATAGCCATATTGGAGCCAGTAGAGCGCGTGCCACGAATGCCGCGTCGGGGACAAGCCTTTGCGCTTGGCGCGTTCGACGGAGGCGTCATAGGACTCGGTGTTGCGCTCCACGACGTGGTCCCACATACCGTGCTGCACGAAAATGTGCGCCGGCATGTGTAGGGCGTGTACGGCCGACGGAGCGATCTCGGAATATTTGTGCGCTGCGTAAAGCGCGATGGGCGCATGGATCGGATCGTCATAGGCGTGGATGACGTAATGCGCGGCACCCGGGTGATCGGGATTGGCGCGGAACACCAACTGCGCGATCGATCCGGCTTTCATGTCGTCACGAATGCTATCTTCGCCGCGAACGTTCGTCCGCATTAAGGCCAGCGCGTAGAGCGTGGCGGCTTCGTGGTCTTCGGGATAAGCCTCCCAGAGACGGCCCATCGCATCCGAATAAGCGAGCGAGCGCTCTTTTGGCGAGCCGGCGCCGAAGAGAAGCTCCACCGCTTCCATGTAACCGCGCTCACGCTCCGTCGGGGCTTTCTCGAGCCGCTCTTTTTTCGTGGTCCCGACCTTCTTGAGAGCGGCGCGGCCAGCGGAGACATCTGTCGACGTTGCCGAGAAGTGATGGCCTTCGTAGTGGCTCAGCGCTTCACCCCAATAGGCGAGGTAGAAGTCCGGGTCGTTCTTTTGTGCTTCTTGAAACGCTTCGATGGCGTCTTCCCACATGAAGCTGTGAACCAAGCCGACACCTAACAAGAAAGCGTCCTGGGCAACGGCTGCGCCCGAATTCGGAATTTCAATGGTGCCGAGAACAGGTTGCGCGTAGCCCGTACAGGCGAACGAAAGAATCAGTACTAGCGCGATAACGAAAGTCGATTTCATATGGATATCTCCCAAACATGTAATTTTATCAGAATTCCTAGCCTCGTTGCTACTAGGAAAGAGTGTGTGCAAGATAGGCCACCCCGACGCCCGCGAGCGAGAGCGCGGGGACGGCCATGGATGCGCTCGCCCGTCGAGCTTCGGGCAAGAGCCGGCTCGCCGCGAGGTACAAGAACATCCCTGCGAACCAGCTCAAGAGCAGTGCGAGGAGTGAAGTCGGCAGCACCAAAAACGACTGCGCGATAGCCCCAAAAACCGGTGCCACGGCCGTGATGACGAGCATGCCTATCGTCTCCCGCACGCTGTGCTCGGTGCCGAGCATGACGCCGACGGCGCTCACGCCGTCGGCGAGCTTGTGAAGGAGGACCGCGAGCACGAGCGAGACCCCGATATCCTCGCCCGCGCGAAACCCTTGGCCGATGACCACGCCGTCAAAGAAGCTGTGGGTTGCCAGGCCTATGGCGCCGCCGAGCCCTGCGAGCCGCGTGCTGCCTTTGGCGTGGCTCCCGCGCTCGAGCAGATAAAAGCTGAGAAATCCGACGGCGCAGAACAGCCACACGAGGTCCGAGTCGAGCGTACTGTCACTGTCTTCCAGCAATTGCCACGCATCGGGGAGGAGCACGATAACCGCGCCGCCGATGAGCGCGCCTGCACAAAACGCGAAAACTTCGGCTTTTCGGTCGTGAAGATAGAGCGCCGCGAGCCCGCTCAGGAGTGTCACCACGAAAGCGGCAATCGAGACGTATAGGACTGTACTCAAGAGGGCATCATACGCCAAAACACATTCTTGACAGAGATAGGCTCATCCGAGTAATGTCCGACATCAGTCAAAAGGCGATTCCAAAGGCCACGACTGTTCCTGGTGCCTTTATTTGCGAGGTGAGGATGGAACAAGGATAGAGGAGTAGCCAGTCTCTCGTGATGTAATCCGAGGGGGAAGAAACTGAGAGGCGGGCGCCTTTGTACCGGTTGGGACTTCATCCTCACCTCATCATGAATACGGCGAATACGGCGAATACGGCGAATACGGCGCCGATCAGCTGACTGCAGCCAACACGTCCTTCTTGCTGCTCGACCACTCCGCTGCCGACATGATCTCTGGACCGAACTCGAAGATACGCGGCAGCAGCTTGAAGATGCTCACCTGGGTCCACTCCGTCCCTCGGCGGGGTCTGAATTCTCGCTGGTTCAATTCCGCGGCGATCTTGGATAGCGGGTGGTCGCCGGCAATCATGGCGATGACGAGCGTCATGACTTCTTTCTCGATCGGATCGACCTCGAGATGGGCGCAGTCGGCAGAAATGCGCAATCCGTAGGGAATGGGGCGTTGATGGGACGCCTCGTCCGATGGCTCAGGGTCGCGCACCCACTCGATCGCGACCGGGTGCCAACCTTCACTCTCTTTGGCCGCCCATTGCTCCGGGCTGGGTAGGGTCGATACAGGCTCTCGCCAGCGTTCACGGGTCATAGACTCCTCCTCGCTCGACCGAGTAGCAAAGCACGTGCCACGAACCAACGCTTGTGACTACGCGCCTTGCGTGCCGGTGGCGTCCGCCAATGGGATGATCGTTGACCGATTCCGCTACAAATTCAAGTGCTCTTTGAGGCGCCGCGTGTTGGAGCGCGATACCGGGATCTCGGTCTTGTTCCGGTCCGCCATCTTGAGCTGAATCGTGCGGTTGAACCATGGGACCACTTCTTTGACGCGCTGCAAATTCACGATATACGAGCGGTGAACGCGCCAGAACATGTCATCGTCGAGCGAGGCCGCGAGCTCGTCGAGCGTGCGCACGTTCGATGTGCCAGTGACCCGATCTGTCGCGATCGTCACGACACCGTCTTCCACCATTGCGTAGATGACGTCCGAGGCATCGACGAGCATGAAGCGGTCAGAGACTTTGACGACGAGGCGCTTCTGCGTGTTCGTCCGCTCGAGGGCTCCGAGGAGCCGCTCGAGCTGGCTTGCAATAGGCTTCCCCTCCATTTCGCGGGTGATCCTAGACACGGCCTCGCCCAGTCGCGTTTTGTCGACGGGCTTCAGCAGATAATCGACGGCATTGACCTCGAAGGCCTTGATCGCGTAGCGATCGTAGGCCGTCACGAAGATGAATCGAGGAACATCATCTCGGCCCATGAGCTCCCGCACCACTTGGAATCCATCGAGGCCTGGCATCTGGATGTCGAGAAATAGCAGCTCGGGTGCGAGCCGCTCCACGAGCGCGACGGCCTCGAGGCCGTTCTGCGCCTGGCCAACGACTTCGACCTCCGGGACCGATTCGAGAAGAAAACAGAGCTCCTCTCGTGCGAGCTGTTCGTCGTCGACGACAAGGGCACGGACGCTCATTAGCTCGCTCGCAAATGGGAGATATCGACGTCGGGGATCTCGATGCGCGCCACGGTGCCTTCATGGGGTGCGCTCAGGAGCTCGATCTTGCACTGCTCGCCATAGATGACGCTCAGTCGTTCGTTCACGTTCGCGATGCCGATCCCATGGCCTTCGGCGGCGGGCTCGCCCTGCGGGAGGCCGCCGCCATTGTCTTCGATCTCGATGATGACGGCGCCCATCCCGCGCCGGGCGCGGATCACGATGCGCCCGCCTTCGAGACGAGTCGAGATGCCGTGCTTGACGGCGTTCTCGACGAGAGGCTGGATGATCATGGACGGCACGAGGGTGTTGAGCGTGTTGTCATCGACTTCTTTCTCGACGGCGAGCTTGCCCGCGCCGAAGCGAACCGACTCGATGTCGAGATAGGAGTCGATGAACTCGAGCTCCTCTTTGAGCGGCACGAAGTGCTCTTGCTCTTCCAGAAGCTTTCTCAGAATGCTCGAGAGCTTCCGGATGAGACGCCTCGCGACCTCGGGGTTCGTACGCGTCGCCGACGCAATGGAGTTCAACGTATTGAACAGAAAGTGGGGATTGATCTGACTCGAGAGCGCTTGGAGTCGCGCCCGGACCACCAGTACTTCTTGCTCGGCGAGCTTGCGCTCTAGACGGACGTTATTCCAAATTTTCAGCGGAATGCCGAGCGCCGCGAGCGTGCTGATGTAAATGGCGAGCACAACCCAGGGATTCTGCGAGGACAGATGGAAGACGAGACCGGGAAACTCCGATCCGACGAAGATGCGCAGGGATTCGAGTGCGAGCGTGACCGCGAAAATAACGACCTGCCAATCGAAGATGCGGTCTCGTATCGCCGTCTTGCCGATCCGGTAGAGGTTCAAGAAGATGAGAGGTGAAAAACTCCAGATGTCCTCTTTACGGCACAACTCACGAACGATACCGCCGCTCACACCGTAGAGCACCCCGAGCGGCAAAGCGAGGATCTCGCCGTTGAACGCGGCGGGCGCACCCACCATGAGACCCACGGCCGCTCCCGTCAAAGGGCCCGCGAGCAAGCCGACGAGCACCGTACCCGAGAGCGACAGATCTGCGGCGCCGTAGTTCAAGAGAAGGCGGACGATGACCCCCGAAGACAAGAGCATCCCTGAGAGAAGGGCGAAGATGAGCTTTTCCTTGAGGGAGAGCTCGGTTTTGTAGAGAAGGCTCTTGAAGGCGCCGAAGCGAATCAAGAGGCTCGCGATCGAGGCCATGACGCCCAGCTTGACCAGGATCGTGACCATCACCAGCTGGTCGGGCGATAACGTCGTTCCCATGAGAGTTAAACCGAAAATAACATGGCGCGAAAGCCCCTACAAGCGACGCGGCGCCCGCACCGCTGATCCTAGCAAGGTAAACCTGAAAGCGTTTGAACCGCAGAGGCCGCAGAGGAAAATTCGGGATTTCGATGAATCCCAAACCAGAAACTGTTTCCGATACCTTTTTTCTCCGCGCGCTCTGCGTCTCTGCGGTGAGATTTTCTTGCTCTAAAACGTGAACGGAGCGAGCACTCTAGGGCTCCGCGGTCAGCTCGAGAATGAGCCGCCCCGTCGTGCCCGCCGCGTTCGGGAATCGCCACTTGGAGGCTTCCCCCAGAAGGCGCGGGTTCACTTCCGGAATGGAGGAGCGCACGATCTTTACGTCCTCAGGTGCGCCGTTCGCATCGATATCGAGCTCGAGCTCGATGGTGCCGATGAGGCGGACGTCTAGCGGGCTCTCGAGAACGGGCAGCTCGACATCGGGTGGCAGCGACAGAATGACGGGAGTCTCTTTCTCCGGCTCGTCTGTGACGCGTAGTGTCACGGCCAAAATCAGAAAGACGCCAAAGTCCCGAAGCTCGTCATAGACCTCGCGACGGTGGTCGGCGTCGCTGTAATCCCGAAAGTGCGACAGGTATTCGCTCGCGGATAGCTCGAAGCCACGGCCGCTCACGACGAACGTCCCGCCGGCGCGGAGCTCGATCGTCTTCTCGAACGCGCGTTGCGACTCGTTCCGACGTTTGAGCTCGCCGGTTACGGTAGCGTTGAACGTGCCGCGCTCGAGATACTCGCTGAGGTCGATGCGCGTCTCGAAGCTCCGCGACCTCTTTGCCACCTTGAGATGAGCGGCGCTACCTTCGACCCTTATCGTCTCCGCTTTCAGGGTCGCGAGAAAAGAATCGGGTACTTTGCGCGCGATCGTCGCGAGCCATTGGCGATCCGATACTCCGGCCCCATCGGTGTCGATGAAAAAGGTGAGCGACTCCATCGCCTTGTAGTCGGGTGAGATGCTGCGAGCTTCGAACAGCCGAAAGTCGACGACGAGATTTTTGGGGACGTCCTCGCCATGTGCGGATGGGGTGGTTGTTATGACGAGCGCAAAACCGAACGCGGCGATGAGCTTCGAGTCCATACGAGGAAGTCTCCCGAGTCGTCAGCCCATGGCGGGCTTGATTTGTTCCGTCTGAAGCAAGCCGGTGATAATTCTCGCCGTGTGGTAGTGGCATGCGTGCGAGCGATCGAACAGGTCGCCTGCCGTCACGGGTGCTCGTAAACACGCCCAGATTTGGTGTGCGTCCGCCTGGCCTTCGGCCTCGGTCCAGACGAGCTTGTCCGCGTTGCGCTCGAGAAGCGTGTTGTCGGCGGGCAATTTCTCGATGAGGACCTTGAGCTCGTCCTGGAGCCGCACCGAGTCCATCATCAAAGCCATGGCGGGCACTGTGATCCCAGGATCCGGTCCGTTCACCACCGCGTCATCGACTTTGCTCTCGAATAGGAATTGGCCGCCGGGGAGTGCCTGGAAGAGATGGTGCACGGCTTCGTCTCCACGACGGTGTCCGTAATAAGCGCGAAAGAATTTGCCGCCTTGAAAAAAAAGCTGCGCGACCATCGTTTTGTCGATCGAGAGGGTCATGACACCCGACCGCGCAGAGCTGATGAGCGTTTGCACGACTGTAGCGAGGTCGAAATAGGCGAGATCGCCCTGAAGCTCTCGCTTCGCTTCGCGGTCTGGAAGGTCCTCCAAGACCGCGACGAGCCGATGCGCGAGGATGACCGCCATTTGCGCCGCGAAGCCCGAGTGGTTCGACATCAAGTCATCGAACAGCGCGCGGTCGATGACCAGAAGCTCGGCTTGCTGGGGCACTCGAACATCTGCGCTGCGCTCGGAGGTCGTAAGCAGCGCCATTTCGCCAAAGCCTTCCCCGCGCCCGAGATAGGCGAGGGGAGGACCGTCCGCGGGATTGACGACCTCGACCACGCCCGACTTCACGACAAACAGGCTGTCGCCCGGCGTCTTCTTCTTGACGACCAGCTGCCCGGTGCCAAACGCGAGCGTTCGGCCTTGTGTCACGATGGTTTGGATCACGGATTCCGGCATGTCGCGAAACAGAGCGGTCTCGCGAAGAAAGTCCATGTCGTCCAACTTGCTAGAATCGTCCGCAGTCATACGTCCATCGGTATGCAAAACGTTGAGAACGCTGAATTATATCGATGCCGCACCCCGGACGCAAAACGAGAGATGAGTCGGGGCGAGACCAGGGTCGCGGGAAATGCTAAAATAACGCAAGCCATGACGAACCAGCACAATCGGGTCATCTTTCAGATCTACCTCTACGGGGCGACGTAGGGCCTTCGATCGGGTACGCGAAAACTCCGAAATATCATTGCCCATTCCCGACGCCATCAAGATAAAAGGCTCGAGCCGCGTGCGGCACACAAGCGCGCCAAATCCCCACGAGATTCAAGAGGAGACACTGATGCTGACGATGAAGCCCACCGATGTACGCGCTACGCTCGAAAAGCACATGCTGGTCGATGGACTCGACCTCGTCTTCGACTTGGAGCGAAGTCAAGGCTCGTATATCTACGACAGCCGTGCGGGCCGCCGTTTTTTGGATTTTTTCTCTTTCTTCGCAACGAACCCCGTCGGCATCAACCATCCCAAGATGCGCGACCCGGACTTCATGAAACGGATGGCGGAGGTGGCGATCCACAATCCCAGCAACTCCGACATCTACACGATCCCGATGGCGGAGTTTGTCGACACGTTCTCTCGGGTGGCCATTCCGGAATCCCTACCGCATCTGTTCATGGTCGCGGGGGGCTCGGTTGCCGTCGAGAACGCCCTGAAGACGGCGTTCGATTGGAAGGTGCGCCAGAACGCGAAAAACGGCGTCCCGGGTCAGCAGATCCTCCACTTCCAAGAAGCTTTTCACGGACGCACCGGGTATTCCCTTTCGCTGACGAACACGGCCGATCCGCGCAAGACCATGTACTTTCCGCAGTTCGACTGGCCGCGCATCGTCAATCCAAAAATCACGTTCCCGCTCGAGGACCATGTAGAGGCTGTCGTTGCCGTCGAGACGGAGGCGATCGAGCAAATCAAGCAGGCGCTCGTCGACAACCCTGACGACATTGCCGGGCTCATCATCGAGACGATTCAAGGAGAGGGCGGTGATGGTCATTTTCGTCCCGAGTTTTTTCACGCGCTTCGCGAGCTTGCCGACGAGAACGAGTTCTTGTTCATCGTCGATGAAGTGCAGACGGGCGTCGGCCTCACGGGGAAAATGTGGGCCTATCAGCATTACGGATTCGAGCCCGATATCCTTTGCTTCGGCAAGAAAACCCAAGTTTGCGGGATCCTTGCCGGGCCTCGGATCGACGAAGTGGAGCACAACGTTTTCGCCGAATCGACGCGCATCAACTCGACGTGGGGTGGCAACCTCGTCGATATGGTGCGCTTCGGCCGCTATCTCGAGATCATCGAGCAAGACGGCCTCGTTGACAACGCGCGCGACGTGGGAGGCTATCTGCTCGAAAAGCTCCAGGCCTGCGCGGCCGAACGAAGCGAGCAAGTGGGCAATGTCCGCGGCCGCGGCCTCATGTGTGCTTTCGACCTCGAGAGCGGCGACGTGCGTGATCGCTTCTTGAAGCTCGCCTTCGATCGTGGCCTGCTCTTGCTCGGTTGCGGAACATGCTCGGTGCGCTTCCGGCCCGTTTTGACCGTCTCGAAAGAAGACATCGACCAGGGCCTCACCATCGTAGAGAAGATACTCGCGGAGCTTGGTTGACGGGTCTTGACGCGTTGCCTAAAATCGTATAAAGCCTACTGAATAGATAGCTTAGATCGCCTACGCGAAAGGGACCTCATGGACCTTCAGAGTCATGTACGGGTTTACAACGAAGCGCTCGGAGTCAAAGGAGCGAAGGGCAAGCTCCTTCAAGTTCACGAAAGCGGCTATTACGAGATCGCCCTCGAAGTGAAAGAGCGCTCGTACGAGGCCTTCATGCCCATCAACGGTACCGTCCTCCTCGCGGCGGAGCCGATCCCGGCGCCGGAAGAAAGCCTGGCTGTCGACCGTTACTGAGTGAACCGAAACAGTAACGTGAGGGTGGCCGCGGTCGCGAGCGGCACCGTCAGGTTGTCCGCTCCGTAAGCCGACGCCGCCTCGACCCAGGCGGCGACGGTGGCGGTGATGAGAGAGAACGCGACGGCCTGGTGCCAGCCGAACGCGCCCGAGCCCGCGAGAATCGGGGCCATGACGAAACCGGAGGCGAGGAACATCGCGAGCGTGCCTTCCATGCTCCGCATGTGAGCGAAGGAGTGGAATTTCCGCGTCCCAAAGCGCCTCCCGATGAGCGCCGCCGCTGCGTCTCCAAAAGCCGCGCCAACGATGGCGGCGACGGCTATCTCGACACGGTCGTTCCAGAAGAAAGCCAAGAGCGACGCACTCGTGAGCGCCAAAAAGACGGGGCCTAGGCTTGGACCCGCATCCTCGATGCCAACGAAGAGCTCTAATCGAAACGAGAGATAGAGAAGCACGGCGAGCGCGCCGTAGACGAGTACGGCGGAGCCTTTACCTTCGAACAGGCGCACGGCGACGAGCGCCCAAGCCCCGGTCCCCACGAGGAAGATCTTGCGCGTAACGTCCGACGCGAGATGAACATGGCGGCGCAAGGTCTCTACCAGCACGAGCAGGACGACGAAATAGCCGGCGGCCAGCGCCATGGTTTGGAGGTCGCGGTTCATAAACGGAAGGCTACCACGGGCTATAATGTGTTTACGGCGACAAAGAAAAACTATGTCAAGAATGCGCGGTGCATCCTGGATTGTGTTGATTTTGGGTATTGCTGCGCTCTCGCCGGCAGAGGTCGTCTATCTGAACAACGGAGACGTCTTGCATGGTGAGCTCGTGGCGGCGAACAACACGGTCATCACGCTCGAGACCCCCTATGGCAAGCTCGTCATCCCAAAAAAGGACATCCAGCGCATCGACTACGAGGGTGCCTCGGTAACGGGGACGGAAGTGTCCGGAGACGTTCGCCCGGGCGCTGCACCCGTCACGCATGAGCGCCGCGTCATCTCGCTCCATCTGAGCGGCCGCTCGTTCTGGTACGCGTTCGAGTCCGCAAGCGACAACGCGACCGATACGAGAATTCGGTTGAGGATCTATATCGGCAGCGCCCCCGCCTGCACGTTCGAAGACGAGAAGGCCGACACGGTGGACGGCGGTACGCTCTACAACTCGTTCACGTTCTCCCCGACCGACGCACTGCTCATCGAGACTCTGGATGGCTACCAGTGCTCCGTTCTCGAAGCCGAGGAGGGCGACGTGTCGCTCCGTCTCGATTTGCCGGACTCGACGAGCTCGGACCTACAAATCGTCCGGATGCTCTACGAAGTCACTGACGGCGACCGATCGTTCGAGCGCTGGGAGGCGGTGGTCTCGCGATCGTTCTCGGTCGAGGTTGGCGCTGGGAGGGAAGCCGTCGTCATGGTCCAACAGGACGCGTCCGCGATGGAATATGCGGGCTTTTTCAAGAAGTCCATGAGAAACCTAGAGCTGTTTCAGCTCACCGTTCTCTCCACTGAGCTCAGGGACTGATCACGATCGGAGCGCGCGCTTCCACTCTCGCCCTTGCGATCGGCTTCTTGTTCGACTGCGGCCGCGAGCCCCCGCCGGAGCCGGCCTATGAGCTCGAGATGGCGGGTTCGCCTTACTCGGGAACACTCGTCTTTCAATCCGATCGCGAGAGCGGGTGGGATATCTATCGCATCGAAGCGGACGGCTCCGGTCTCGTCCGCCTCACCGAGCACCGGGCGGCCGATCAGAACCCCTCGTGGTCTCCGGACGGCGAGCTCATTGCGTTCTCGTCCGAGCGCAGCGGCCAGGGCGATATCTACGTCATGGATGCCGATGGGGGGAACCTACGCCAGGTGACGGATCATCCGGCCTATGAGGGAGCGCCGCGTTTCACGCGCGACGGCGGCGCCATTGTTTTCGAGGGCGAGCGTGACGGTCGCGCCGAGATCTATGAAGTCGATCTCGATTCTGGGCGCGTTCGGAGGATTACGAGCTCCATCACCCGCAAGCTGGGTCCGTCCTACTCGCCGGACGGCTCGGAGCTCGCTTTCATGGAGAAGACCCTCATCCGTTGGCAAGTCTCCGTGCGTGATGAGGCGAGTGGGTCGAAGCGGCGCGTCACGAGCGGCGGCGGGGCGTGCCGCCCCGCGTGGTCGCCGGACGGCGCTCTCGTCGCCTATGTGAGCACGCTCAAGACCGACAAAGCGGACATATGGTTTCGGCAGATGACCGGCTCGCGGGAAGGCAGCGCCTGGCGAGTGCCAACGCGGCCGAACGCGCACAATTACGACCCTTCGTTCTCCTCCGACGGATTGTCGCTTGCGATGGCTTCGACTATCGTGCGCGGCGGCAATGAACAGTGGGATATTTTCGTCATGGACGTCAACGGACGCGGACTTTTTCGGCTCACCGGCGATGAAGGCAACGAGCGCTTTCCAGACTTCAAGCCCGTTCCAGAGTTCAATGCCAAGATCCAGTACCCAAGATCCAATAAATGACGAGCCTCGTTCTTGTGCGCCACGGTGTCACGGATTGGAACGACAACGGCCGTTTGATGGGGCGTGTCGATCTCGACATCAACGCGCGGGGACGTGTCCAAGCAGAGCGTGTTGCGCAAGCACTGGCAGACGTCTCGATCGATGCCGTTTACTCGAGCCCGCAACCGAGAGCGAAGCAGACCGCCGAGCCCATCGCGGCCCCGCGCGGGCTTTCTGTTCACGTTGAGCCCGGCTTCGACGAGGTGTGGCTTTCGGATGCATGGAAAGGCAAGACGGTCGCGGAGCTCCGGGGGGATAGCGACCTCGAGCGGATAATCGAAGACCCGACCTACCGCAGTGAGCTCATCGAGCCCGTCGCCGAAGTTCAAAACCGAAGCGTCGCAGCCGCGGAGCGGCTCGTCGAAACGGAAACAGAGCAAACGCTCATGATCGTCTCGCATGGCGATCCGCTGCGCGTGCTCATCGCTCACTATTTGAAACTGGAGCTCGCTAGCTTTCGACGCCTCGCCTGTGAAAACGGCTCGATAAGCTGGATCCGTTTCGACCGGCGCGGCCCGCGCCTAGAGCTATTGAATTGGGTGCCGCAAAGCCTTCAGACGGGAAGCGGCAAGCCTGCTGCTCTCCAGAGCTCGTAGAACTTCTCGAGCGGAAAGCCGACGACGTTCGAGTAAGAGCCGTCGATACGCGCGACGAGCATCCCGCCTTTCTCTTGCACGCCGTAGGCGCCCGCTTTGTCGAGAGGCTCGCCGGTCCGCACGTACCAGCGGATCTCGTCCTCCGATAGCGAGCGAAAGGTGACCCGCGTCGACGAGACGGCGCTTGCGAACGAATCGCGATCGCAGCGAACGAGCGCGATGCCGCTCAGAACCCGGTGAGTGCGGCCGGAGAGTTGACGGAGCATCCGTCGGGCCTCGCGTGCGTCGCGCGGTTTGCCGAGCAGCGAGTCGTCGAGGACGACGGTCGTGTCGCCGGCGATGACCCAAGCATGGGGGCGTCTCTCGGCTACGGCGAGCGCTTTTTCGATGGCGAGCCTACGCACATAGCGGCGCACGGACTCACCGGGCCGGCGCGCCTCGTCCACGTCGGGCGCGATGCGGCGGAACGTTATACCGAGCGCTTTCAATAGGGAAGCGCGGCGTGGCGACGACGAGGCGAGGATCACAGAGGTACGTTTCATGAGCGCGCGATCCTATCGCGCTAGTGCACGGTGGTCTATTTTTTCCGGCGGCGCGGCGTTTTCTGCTGGCGCCGCTCGCGCGTGAATGCGCGAAAGAGCGAATCCTTCTCCGCGTCGGATGCTCGACGCAGCTCGTAGACGCGTCGATCGTGCTCTTCCTGTGCGAGCCGCGCTTCGGGGTGAGCGACGAGCTCGCTCCGCATCCGGGCTTCTTCCTGCGCCACCGCGCGTTCATGGGCGATGGCGGCCACGGTGATGATGCGCTCGGCTTTCCGGTGGGTTTTTTCCACAGCGAGGCGTTCATCCACGAGGTCGTCTTGGATTGCCGCGCGGTGGACGAGGCGGGCGTCTTCGATGGACTCGTTGTAGTTCTCGCGAGCCTCGTCGAGCGCGTTTTCGAGCGCCTCATCGGCGGCTCTGCGTAGCTGGCGCCGGTCGGTGAGAGGACTCTTGCGCAGTTCATTGACGGCCTCGCGCCATTTCTTCCGCGCTTTCTGGGTCACCTCGCGCTTCTTGATGTCCGCTTTTCGCCGCGCGTCGCGATACTTCCGCTCCTCGCGAAGCGCGTCGCGGCGCCGCCTTTCTTCGGCGGCCACGATCTCGCGACCCCGCACCGAATCCGCGTCGTCGATGGCGCGCAAATGGGCGGCCTTCGTCTTTTCGAGACCTCGGTGGTAGCCCATCAAAACACCCTTGGCGGGGCTTGCGAGAAGTGCGCGATCGCGTTCGCGATCCGCGGCGGCGAGCTCGCGCTCGGTTTGCGCTTCGAGCCGCTCTAGCTCTTGCGAAAGGTTCAACGTCAATTGCGCGAGTGTGTCCGTCACCGCTATCTCTCGGAAAGCACGGTAATCCCCCGGCGTGTCGATATCGATCGTCACACCTCCGTGCGAAACTTCCATTTCTACGAGGTCCTCTTGATGATCCCACACGACACGGCGCGCGCCAACCTCCTTGGGGGCGGCGTGAAGCTCCGAGAAAACGGCGCTCGAGAACAATACGGGATGTCCGCGGCGTCCTTGAAACGTCGGGAGGATGACGGGAGGCCGCTCGCGCTCGAAGCGAGCGATGAGCGTGTCGACGACCGCCGGGCTGACATCGGGATGGTCGACGGGACAGACGAGCACGCCGTCGACCGACTCGCTCGACAAGGCTTCGAGCCCGGCAAGAATGGAAGACAACATGCCGTCGCGATAGCTTTCGTTCACGACAACGCGAGCGTCGCTGAAGTCGAATTGACGACGAAGCGTCTCCGCGTGGTGGCCGAGCACGACGACGATGGGACTCGTCGGCGTCGCGCCAAAAACTTGCAGCAAGTGCCCGAGAAACGTGTTTTGCATGTTATCGGGCTCGGGGAAAGGAAGTAGGGCTTTCGGTGAGCCCATACGCCGGGATTCACCAGCGGCGAGGATCATCGCGGCGATCATGCTCGTGACATAATAACAACGTGCGCCGCGACCATGTTTTGCTCAAGGACATTTTGCGACACGCATTGCCGAAGGTAGCGAAAGAGCACGTCTATTCGGTAGCGCTCGTGACTCGACGATGGGGGGATGTCGTCGGCCAGGAGCTCGCGCGGCGCTCCGAGCCGGAAGCGCTGAGCGAAGGCGTCTTGACGGTGCGCGTCATCGACGTCGTTTGGGGCCAAATGATCTATCGCTTGCAAAATCGCATCGTGCCCAAGCTCAACCGTGCGATCGGGATGACTTTGGTGCGGCGGATCAACTTCACCAAAAGAAGTCGTCTGCACGGGCTGCCTCAAACTGAGGTCAAGGAAGTAGGCGAGCGCACGCCTCTCGTGCCGCCCGCCGAGCTGAGTGCTTTGGCATCCGGGATCGAAGACCCCGACCTGCGCGAGCTCGTGTTGCAAAGCGCGGCGCGGTACTTGAAGGCGAAAGAGCGGCGCAGGAGGACATAAATTCGATGCCTGATTCGATCGACGACATATTTATCGTCAGCGCTGTAAGGACGCCGACGGGCAAATTTCTAGGAGCTCTGAAGAAGTTCAAGGCGACCGAGCTCGGCTCGCTCGTGGTCCGTGAGGCCATGAGCCGCGCGGGAGTGGAGCCCAACCATATCGACGAGGTCATCATGGGCAACGTCGTCTCCGCCGGGCTTGGACAAAACCCTGCGCGCCAGGCCGCACTCGGCGCGGGTTTGCCCCCGGCGGTGGCGGCGCTTTCGATCAACAAAGTCTGCGGCTCCGGATTGAAAGCCGTGATGCTCGCCCGCCAAGCGATTGTCGCGGGCGACGCCGACATCGTTGTCGCAGGCGGCATGGAGTCGATGTCGAACGCCCCGTATCTCATCCCGCGGATGCGCGACGGCTTGAGGCTCGGCCACGGCGAGCTCGTCGACGCCGTCGTTCACGATGGGCTCTGGGAGATCTACAACGATTTTCACATGGGCATGACCGGCGAGATGGTCGCCGAGAAATATGACGTCTCGCGCGAGCAAATGGACGCTTACGCGGCCGAGAGCCATCGGCGCGCGGCGGAGGCCACCGCCGCCGGCAAATTTAGGGACGAAATTCTTCCGATAGACATCCCGCAACGAAAGGGCGACCCGGTGGTCATGGACGCGGACGAGCCCATCCGGGCCGATACGACGGCCGAGGGGCTCTCGAAGCTGAAGCCCGTGTTCAAAAAGGACGGTACGGTGACGGCCGGAAACGCGCCGGGAATGAACGATGGCGCCGCGGCGCTCGTGGTTGCGTCGGCGGCGGCAGTGGAAAAGCGGGGACTGCAGCCGGTAGCCCGCATCGTCGCCCAAGCGATCTCGGGCCTCGAGCCGGAGTGGGTGATGATGACACCGGTGCCGGCCGTCCGGAAGCTTCTCGAGAAGACTGGCTGGAGCAACGACGACGTCGATCTCATCGAGCTCAACGAAGCTTTCTCGGTGCAAGCCTGCGCGGTCATGAAAGAGCTCGACCTCGACGCCGCCAAGACGAACGTTCACGGGGGCGCCGTCGCCCTCGGCCATCCGATTGGCGCGAGCGGTGCACGCGTTCTCACGACGCTCCTCTATGCATTGAAAGATCACGGCGGCCGCCGCGGGGTGGCAACGCTCTGTCTCGGAGGCGGCAACGGTGTCGCTCTCGCGATTGAGCTGGTTCAGTAAGGAATTTCAAAAACAATGATCGAAAAAGTCGCCGTCATGGGTGCGGGCACGATGGGCAACGGGATTGCCCAAGTCTTCGCGCAATCGGGATTCGAAGTTTATTTGCGCGACGTCGAAGACGCGTTCGTCGAACGTGGTCGCGGCGCCATCGAAAAAAGCCTCGCGCGATTGGTGAAGAAGGAGAAGCTCACGGACGAAGACGCGAAAGCGGCTTTTGCTCGCGTAAGCTCGGGAACGGAGCTCGAGCCCGCCAAGGATGCACCTTTCGTCGTGGAAGCCATCATCGAGAGTACCGATGCGAAGCGGGCCATCTTCGAAGAGCTCGATCGCATTACCGCTCCCGAGGCGATTCTCGCGAGCAACACGTCTTCGATCTCGATCACGAAGCTAGGGGCAATGACTTCGCGCCCCGACCGCTTCATCGGGATGCATTTCATGAACCCCGTACCGGTGATGAAGCTCGTCGAGATTATTCGCGGGCTTCAAACTTCGGACGAGACCTATCGAGTGACGGAACAGCTTTCGAAAAAGCTCGGCAAGGTACCCGTTGAGGTCAACGACGCCCCAGGCTTCGTCGCGAACCGTATCTTGATGCCGCTTATCAACGAAGCGATCTTCGCTCATATGGAAGGCGTGGCCAGTCCCGAGGCGATCGATACCGTCATGAAGCTCGGGATGAACCACCCGATGGGGCCGCTCACGCTCGCGGACTTCATCGGCTTGGATGTTTGTTTGAGCGTCATGGAAGTGCTGCATGACGGCATCGGCGATCCCAAATACCGGCCGTGCCCGCTCTTGAAGAAGATGGTGGATGCCGGTTATCTGGGCCGGAAGAGCGGAAAGGGATTTTATGAGTATTCGGACTAGCTTTCGCTAGTCCGAATACGCTACCTGCTTTCGGTTACCAGCTTACGGCGCCGCCACCACACAAACGCGACGACCGGTCCCACGATCGCGACTTCCCGCACCACCGCGAGCCAATTGTGGAGCCCGAAGAGCTCTCTGAGCGTCCCTCTCCAGATGTCGTCGAAGAGCAGCACGGGTGAGATAGTGAACGCGTCCGAGAACGGCCATAGAAGCTCCACCCCGAAAGGCGCCGCCGTGTCTTTGGAGAACAAGTCCAAGACGATGTGCGTGAGATAGGCGGCTCCGAGAATCCACGCATCCCGCTCGGGAAGAGGCCGTGCGGCCCATTTCGCAAGAAAATACGCCGCCAAGCAAAAAAGAGTGGCGAACCCGAGGCTATGGGTGAAATAATGGTGATAGTTATGGCTGGTGAGAAAGCTGATTCCGAAATCGAGCTCGGCCGCACAGGCCGCGAAGACGGTGCCTCCGAGAAGCACCAAGTCTTCCTTGCGGGCTGGATCTTGACGCGCGGCGAGGTAGACCGCGGTGCCGGCCAGAGCGTGAGCGACAGGTGTAGGCATCGGAGACGCAGCGTAACACAATGGTGCGCGGGTCCTATATCCGGTAGGTGATTGGCTTGAGCACTCTATATGTGGTAGGCTCCCGCCGACCGGGAGGTTTGAGCCTCTCGATTTCGTCTAGTCGAGAGAGAGCGCGACCTCAGATGGGGTCGTCTCCGGTGGTGGGAAGCCACACGGTTTCCCGAATTCGAACCAGAACACGTTTCAAGGGCTACACGGGGTAGCCTCCCGGAAAGGAGAACTATGGCGGAAGACACAGACGGACGGTCCAAAGCGATCGACATGGCGATGGGCCAGATCGAGAAGCAGTTCGGTAAAGGCTCGATCATAAAGCTCGGCTCACGTGAGACGGCGGACGTAGCGGCCATCTCTACGGGCTCGATATCGATCGATGCCGCGCTCGGTGTGGGCGGGATGCCCAGAGGGCGCGTGATCGAGATCTTCGGACCCGAATCTTCAGGCAAGACCACGCTCGGGATACACATCATTGCCGAGGCGCAAAAAACAGGCGGCATGGCTGCTTTCGTGGATGCCGAGCATGCGCTCGACGCGGTCTATGCGAAAGCGCTCGGCGTCGATACGGACGAGCTGCTCGTCTCGCAACCCGATAGCGGTGAGCAGGCGCTCGAGATCACCGAAGTGCTCATCCGGAGCGGCGCGGTCGACGTCATCGTAATCGACTCAGTCGCGGCGCTGGTGCCACGCGCCGAGCTCGACGGCGAGATGGGCGATGCGCAGATGGGTCTTCAAGCGCGCTTGATGTCGCAAGCAATGAGAAAGCTCACGGCCATCACGTCCAAATCGAACACGTGTCTCGTCTTCATCAACCAGATCCGCGAGAAGATCGGCGTGATGTTCGGAAATCCCGAGACGACGACGGGCGGCCGGGCGCTGAAGTTTTACTCTTCGATCCGTGTCGATATCCGCCGGATCGCGTCCATCAAAGACGGCGACCAGATCGTGGGCAACCGCACCCGGGTCAAAGTCGTCAAGAACAAAGTCGCCGCGCCCTTCCGCCAGGCAGAGTTCGACATTCTGTACGGCAAAGGGATCTCGAAAGAGGGCGATCTTCTCGACCTTGCCGTGTCGTCCAACATCATCGAAAAGAGCGGCGCATGGTATTCCTACGGTGAAGAGCGTATCGGTCAGGGCCGCGAGAACGCTCGGCGCTTCCTCATGGAAAAGCCAGACGTGGCCCGGAAAATAGAGAGCCAAGTACGTAAGGAACTCGGCCTAACCTCGGACGGCGAAACCCAACCCGCCGCAAATGGAGAGGAGGCCGATGCCCCGAAGGCGTCGAAAGCACGAAGCGGTCCCCGCGAGGTCAAAGTCGCGGGACGCCCACGAGCTTAAACCCCTCGGGTCAAGGCCGGAGCCCGCAAACCCCAGCGCGGCTCCGGCCCACTTTTTTCTGCATCTTGACTTTTCTCCGCCCCCCGCTAGAATGGGGGCTCTTTTGCCGGGGTAGCTCAGTCGGTAGAGCGAAGGACTGAAAATCCTTGCGTCGGTGGTTCAATTCCACTCCCCGGCACCACCAATAAATGGACTTATCGGATCTGGGTTCTGTGAAACTTCAGATCTGGAGACAATTTGGGGACAGATTCTAAAGTTCCCGGGGCACGCCTGGCTCGCCTCGTTTTTTATTGATTCTCGCCGAACCCGGGCGAGGCTAACCCTGCCCTTGGCGCTCGGCTTGGGTCCGAAATTTCTTCGGCACCAATCACATTCGTGGCTTTTTGTTTCATCTATTTACGAGTGCCACGCTGTCAAATGGTCGCGCGCGCTTAGTCCGAAGGCGGTCGATGAGCGACTGCTCTTCCCACTCGTCGAAATGGCGTCTAACGAAGAGGACGAGGAACTGTCAGCAAAGTGGGCCGGGCGTCTAAGATGCGAACATGGATCTGGGATCCCGCACAACCCTTGATGCGGTCGAGCTCCATGAAAAAATAGGATGTACTCCGAAACCACACGATGAACACCGGCTTCACCGAAGAAGACAAAATGATTGAGCGCTTCCTCGCGTAGAGTTCGGTTGAAGCGTTCGATATGCGGCGTCTCCTGCGGACAGCCTGGCGTGATAGGAATGCCCCGGATGCCTATGGTTTCCTTCAGCCAATAATCAAGGTGTGAGCGATAGCCAAGGTGCGACCGGCGGTCTTTACTGAACTGGCCGTAGATCCCGTCGTTGTCGTGAATCAAGATCTTTGGCAACAGCTGCACGCCGAAGGATGTGGCCTCTCGAATTTGCTGCTTCACCCATGCGAGTGTGGGATTGCAGGTTACATTAAACCCGATGATCTTCCGCGTTGAAATCTCCATAATGATGAAGATATAGACTACGGAGAATAAGGCAGTGTGCTGCGCCAGAAAATCGCAGGACCAGATCTCATTTTTGTGGTTCTTCATGAGGGTCCTCCAGATCTGCCCGGTACGAGTGCGGTGCTCGGGTCGAACCATGTATCTCTGCACGGTGCTAGCAGCGTGTCGGATACCGAGCTTCAGTCGAAGTTCGTCGGCAATCCGATCTGCACCCCAGCCGGGTTCGTCGATGGACATTTGACGGATCAGGTCCTGATGCTGCTTTGGAATTCGCGGTCGACCGATTTTCTCGCACTTTTTTCTCCAGAAAATCTTGAAACCCGCGGCATGCCAACGAAGGACCGTTCTCGGTTGCACGAATCGCAGACACGTTCAGAAACTTCGATAACCCATGGAGAAAAGAACCCAGAAGATCCGGTCTTCGGTCTTGAGTCTCGGTTTAACTCTTAGCTGGCCGTAGACAGAGAGTTGCTGGCGCAGCGCCATGTTCTCCATGGCGAGGTCGTTGCGCGTCCTCAACAGCGCTCGAAACAGCCATGCGAGTGTCCGAAATAGCAAACGCATCGCCTTATGATGACCGAACGGGGCCTTCGCGGGGCCACTAAGAAAAATCGTTTGGTTTCAAATAGATCAGACTTTTAGGGGATTACACAAGGCTTTAGGTTTCCTTGTTTCGAATAATGCGAGTATTGCGTATGTTTCGTTTGTATGTTATGCTCCTGGTAGAGGAGGATGATAATCAATGGCATTGGCGCTCAAATCAAGCATCACCTTGGCCCTGCCGACAGAGCATGAGGCGCTGCTAGCGGAGCAGACGAGCCGAAAACTTGCTGCACGTTACCATGCTGACAAGCGCTTCAGGATCCATCTGCTCGATGAGGAGGAGCAGGCGACTGAGACCTTGGAACTACCGGCGCCGGCAGCGAGACTGCTTTTGGACATCTTGGAGCACATGGCTCGCGGCAATGCTGTAACGCTTCTACCTATCCATGCTGAGTTGACGACGCAGCAGGCGGCAGATCTGCTGAACGTTTCACGCCCGCACTTGGTCCAGCAATTGGACGAGGGAAGGCTCCCATATCGTAAGGTGGGCACGCATCGGCGCGTCCGAGCCGAGGACGTTCTTCGGTACCAACGCGAGATGGATCGGAAGCGGCGTGAAGTCCTGAACGAGATCGCAGCGCACGACCAGGAGCTCGGGCTCGAATAGCGCATGGGTCGCTTCACGGCCTTCCTGGACTCCAATGTTCTCTACCCAGCGCACTCAGGAACATCCTCATGTGGCTTGTGGTGCGAGGGCTCTTTCGTGCACGGTGGTCCGACTTGGTGCACGAGGAGTGGATGGCTGCCGTCCAGCGGGATTTTCCCGATATTACGCGCGAGCAGCTTGAACGGACAAGAGACCTGATGAACCTACATGCAGAGGACTGCTTGGTCACCGGGTTCGAGGAGCTTATCGAAGGACTCGAACTGCCCGACCGCAAAGATCGACACGTTCTAGCCGCGGCGGTTCGCTCTGGCGCAGACGTCATCGTGACCCAGAATTTGAAGGACTTCCCACATGACCGGCTCAATCCGTACGGAATTGAGGCGCAGCATCCCGACGCGTTCATTTCGCATTTGTTTGACCTAAACCCCGGTGCCGTCGTCGGAGCTGCGCAAGAGCATCGCGCCAGTCTGAAGAATCCGCCGAAGAACGTGGACGAGTACCTAAACACGCTCGAGCTTCATGGCCTAACCCAAACGGTGGCTGAGCTGCGTGGCTATGCCAGTGTGCTTTAGTTGAGTAACTCATGCTTGACGTCGTATCTAGCGATCGTTTTGGTCACACTTGCTGATGGCGAAGCACGCTCCACAAGACATTTGCTTTTAGGTTTTTTTTCGACTTCGGAATCCCGTAAGAACCAGGGGACGAGTCAAGGATTGGTAGTCCTGGTGCCTCTCATCGACACGAAGCTCCATTCTTCCATTTTGACAGCACCGTTGGCAGAGGCGTACGGGAACGGATGAAAAAGAAGCAACGGAAGCGCAGAAGAACATCCCGTGCTCATCGTCGCTGCCCTGGGATTTAGCGGCTCGCTCTTGGTTCTCTACTTCGGGGGCTTTCTCCTGGGCCCGCCCATCATGGTCGCCGCTGTGATCGGCGTTTAGTACTTTGGTAAACCGCTCGTTGAGTGGTTCAAGTCATGGCGAGAACCATAGCTGTGGTCCGCAAAAACTCGAACCGACGTTGATTCCGCAGTTTAGACCTGGCAGAATCGGCCGTTTCGCGGCGTCCGTCATCGGGCTCGTCGCCTTTGATTCGGAAAGGCCCGTTCTTGCGTTTGCTCTCGAAAATTGTGCCCGTTGTTCTCGACGCCCTTGCGTTCGCCCGGAATCTCCTCCGTTCACGTAGCCGCGGCGCACACCATTCGTCTCAGCGATGGGCGACATTCGTTCGAAATCACGCGAAGGCGATCATCGCCGCTGACTTGTACGGTCTCAACGCCGCGCAAGCTTCGCGCGCTCGACACCTGCGTGCTGACCGATTTCGTCGGAGCGACCCCATCAGAACTCCGTTGCCGGTTCGACCGGCCGACTTTGTTTTTTGCGGACCACACCAGCACGATCAAAGAAAAGGCGCCTGATCGACAGCGATTGGCCTAGCACCGCGCGAAGGAATGATGGTTGAAATATGACCACCTAGTGGCTAATGTTACGGGTGTGGCTCTTTTGGAACCGCGAGAATCGCCCATTTTCTCAGTGATCTAACCGTCCAACGGTCACTCGTCGTGAGGTTGGTCAGAGGATAACGGAATTTACTCTGGTTGTGGACCCTGAGCGGTGTCACTTTTTGCTGGACATTCGTCCCGGCGTTCGCTACGGTAGTTGTGGCAAGTAGGAAATGGGTACGAGCGGAGCGAATTTCAGCGGCAGGCGATTCAGTTCATCGGAGCTGAGCTTGATCCAGGAATTGGTCGAGAGCTGTGGCGGTCTGAGCCGGATGGAACTGGCGCGAACGGTGTGCGAGTTGCTGGATTGGAAGAGGCCGACCGGAAAGTTGAAAGCGCGGGAGTGCCGGGAGTTTCTCGAGCGGCTGGAAGGCGAAGGTCGCCTGGAGCTTCCGGACAAACGCCCGGGTAAGCCGGTCGGGACACGAACCCGAATACCGCAAACCGAGCGTGGCGAGCCGTCTGAGCCGTTGGAGGGAGAGCTGAGCGAGATTCAGCCTGTGGTGTTGGAAGTGGTGCGGAGTGACGAGCAGCGTCTTTTGTTCCGGGAGCTGGTGGACCGGCATCACTACTTGGGCCACGCGGTTCCCTTTGGCGCTCATCTGCGCTATCTGGTGTACGCATCGGCGCCGGCACGGGTGGTGGGCTGTGTGCAGTTGTCGAGTCCGGCGTGGAGGATGGCGGCACGAGATTTGTGGATTGGATGGGACGATGCCACGCGCGGGCGGAACCTGCAGCGAGTGGTTAACAACAGCCGCTTTCTGATCCTTCCCTGGGTGCGGGTGCAAAACCTCGCGAGCAGGGTGCTATCCCTGATGGCGCGACAGCTTCCATGCGAGTGGCACAGCCGCTATGGGGTGGAGCCCTTGCTGTTGGAGACCTTGGTGGATCACAGCCGCTACCGCGGCACCTGCTACCGGGCTGCGAACTGGATCGAGCTTGGAGTGACGACGGGGCGGGGGCGGATGGACCGCGAGCACCGTCGTCACGGCGCAAGCTCGAAAACGGTGCTGGTCTTGCCTCTGGTGAAGGACCCTCGCCGGGTGTTGCGGGAGAGCTGAGAGATGGCACTTTCTGCGTTCGAACTGTGCGAAGAGACGTTCGGGATGTCGAGGGACGATCTCGAGTCGATCATCGCGTTTCTACGTTCTGCCGAATCGAGGCAGATGAGCCACAGCGACGTGGAGAAGCTGGTGCGCGAGAGGAGCTACGAGCTTTCGCGTAAGTTGTTCCAGGCCCATGTCGACTCGCGCGGTCCCGGCGAGGCGGCGGCTCCGGTCCGAGGTGCGGATGGAGTGGAAAGGGACCAGGAGCGAATCCACGAGCGCGGCCTGACGACGATCTTCGGGGAAATCCGTGTCAAACGTTTCGGTTATGGAGCCGAAGGTGCAGATAGCCTGCATCCGTTGGATGCCGAGCTGAACCTCCCCCGTGAGCGTTACTCGTTCGAGCTGAGGCGGACGGCGGCAGTAGAGGTGTCAAAGGGAGCGTTCGACGAGGCGGTGGCGAGCCTTGGCCGCCACACTGGGGCGAAGGTTGGAAAGCGCCAAGTGGAGGAGCTGGCGGGTCGTGCGGCAGAGGACTTCGACGCCTTCTATGGGCAGCGCGCTCCACCGGCAGGCGATCGCAGCGCCTCGGTGCTGGCGATCACGGCGGACGGCAAGGGCGTTGTGATGCTACGCAAAGACCTGCGTGAAGCCACCAAGAAGGCGGCCGAGAAAGGCTCGCGGCGACTAGGCAAGCGGCTGACCAAGGGAGAGAAGCGGAACCGAAAGCGGATGGCCACGGTCGCGGCCGTTTATACGGTGGAGCCCTTCGTGCGCCAACCAGAAGACGTGGTTCGTGTGCTGGCACCAAGCGACGAGCGAGAGAAAGACAAACGGCCTCGCCCCCAAGACAAGCGTGTCTGGGCGAGCCTAGCCAAAGAGCCCGAGGAGGTTCTCGAAGAGGCGTTCGCGGAAGCCGAACGACGAGATCCCTCACACCGCAAGAGTTGGGTCGCCTTGGTCGACGGCAACGCCACCCAACTGAAGATCCTGCACAAGCTGGCTGGCCAGCACCATGTCGAACTCACCATCGTGCTCGACTTCATCCATGTCTGTGAGTACGTGTGGAAGGCTTCGCTAGGCTTCTACGAGGAGACCGAGCCCGCCCGCCAAGTGTGGGTCCAAGAGCGGTTGCTTCGCATCCTGCGCGGTGAGGCCTGCCTGGTGGCGGCGGGGATAAGACGTAGCGCCACCCGACGAAAGCTGACGCCCGACAATCGGGAGAATGTGGATCAGTGTGCTGACTATCTGCTCAATCACGCCTCTTATCTGCACTACGACGAGTGCCTCGCCGCTGGATTCCCGATCGCTACCGGCGTGATCGAAGGCGCCTGCCGCCACCTGGTCTCGGACCGCATGGACCTCACCGGAGCGCGTTGGTCCCTCGCTGGCGCCGAAGCCGTGCTGCGGCTTCGCGCTCTCCGCTCCAGCGGAGACTTCGATGAGTACTGGCGCTTCCACGAGCAGTGCGAGTACGAGCGCAACCACGCCTCGCGCTACGCCGACGGCAAGGTCGTCCCCGTCAAAGGCCGCCACCTCAAGCGCGTCAAGTGAGATGAGCCCTTACCACTATGAGACATGCCAAACTCACCGTTCCAAAAGAGCCGCACCCTAATGTTACACCATGCTTCCGCGACACATTACCGTACGGCTGCGCGAGGCATTGAGCGATACGCCCGTCGTTCTCCTTCACGGCGCCCGCCAGACGGGAAAGAGCACACTGGTTCAGCGGCTCGCCAGATCCAAGCCGACACGAGGTCGCTACCTCACTCTCGACGATGCTGGCGTTCTTGCGGCTGCTTCGAGCGACCCTGTTGGGTTTGTCGCCGGTCTCGAGTGTCCCGTCATCTTGGACGAGGTTCAGAGAGCTCCGGGGTTGTTCCCCGCCATCAAGGTGGTTGTGGATCGAGCCCGCGAGCCCGGGTCCTTTTTGTTCTACGCGACGGGGGCAAGATCACGAAGTTCAACTCCGGGGTGATATGGATCGTCTGTCCGAAAATCCCGAATGCCTGATACGCGGGACCTTCGATCGTCCACCACATCGAGGCCGTAGCCGCTTTGCGGTTACGCTGGCGCCTCCTCGGAATCTTGCGCCGCTTATAGCGGGCGGTTCGGATTGATCAGCGTCCGCCACATATGGGCTACGGGGCTGCCGTCATAGCCTAGCCCTTCCTTCGGTTGACGGAATTGACGGCCGATGATGTCCGTGAACTCTTCGAGCGGAGGAGGCTCGATGTCCCGGTCGAAGCCGTATTCGTCGTTCATCGTGATCAAGCGGGATTCCATGTAAAACTTGTGGGCCTTCGCGTTGTCATGGGCCGCGCATGTACTCATCCGGCTCGTAGTCGATGCCGAAGATGCGGTTGTACATCTCGGGATATTCGTAGCCCATCTCGACATCGGGAAAAAAGCGCAGCGCTTGATGATGGCGGACTCCCCAGCTGATGCGCTCGTCGACATAGGGCTCGAAGAGTTGTCCGCCCCACCAGCGGTGGTCGGACCTGCAGAGCGCTTGGGTGACGTCGTGGACGAGACACGCGAAAACGGTGCGTTCGGGCTGGCCCGTCTGCATGGCGCGAGCTGCGCTCCTGCGCACATGGGCGGTCCGGAACCGCAAGTCGAAGAAATCGATGAGCGTCGGCTTCGCGGGCATCTCGGGGAGCTCGGACTCGCGAAACACGGTGCCGGTGCCGCGCGCTTCCGCTGGCTTGCCGTAAATGCTGCCGCCGCTCCGTTCTTGAGTGGATGCGCTCACGCTTTCGATGCGCTCGTTCATATAGTGCTCGAGCGCCTCGGCCCGATCTTCGTGGGACATGAGAGAAACAGCGGTAACGCCTCCGAGAGAGGCGAAAAAAGCTCTGCGATCGATTCCGATGGTCGCCATGCGTTCCTCCAATTGCGAGATGTCGCCCAAGCCCCTGGACTCACGTGGGAGAAATAGCAGTCGAACCGGCACGGCGTCAATCGGATCTCCCGCAAACGTCCTTCGGGAAGAAAAGGCACTCTTTTTCTTGCATCGCCATGCAGGAATCGATAGCCTTCACCCGTAGCATTGAGCGCGGATTCATCGAGAAAGCAGGCGGGATGGCGCGTCGTCCAATATCATCGACAACGGAAGAAACGCTCGACCCAAGCGCGGCACTATCTGGAGCGACGGGCTCCGATCGACTCCTGGCGATCTATAGCATCGGGCGGCAGCTCCTCGAGCAGCGCGACCCGGGCGAGGTCATCCGCACCATCCATCAGGCTCTCATCGATCACCTGCAGCCAGACCACTCCTGCGTCCTGAGCGTCTCGCGCACCGGCGAGTTGAAGGCGCTCGCGAGCCATAGTTTGGATTTGATGGGGCCGGAATCCGAGTGGCAGTTGAGCCACACCGTGTTGTTTATCACTTTAATCCGTAATCCACCGCGATGAAATATCAAGAACGGCCACCACTCCATGAGGGTACGGGAGTGCTCGACGGCGTCAAGGGTTCGCTCGCTACGCGAGCCGCTACGCGTCCTTGACCCCGTCTGCGCCTCCCGTCTTCTGCTCGTACGTGGTTGCCGGTCGAGGTGAATCACGAATGAGAAATCTTCGCGATTCAATGTAAAAAACAACACACCGCCTGCTCCAAAGCCAGGGAGACGGGGCTCGCTGTGCTCATGGCCGACCAGATCGACGATCTCGCCGTTCGGGATGCGGATAGCGTCGACATTTTGAAGATTCGCTCCATCATTTGCGTCCCGCTCGCGCAAAACCCCGTAAAGGGGCTCATCTATCTGGACAATCGCGGCGGACACCGGCTCTTCGATCGCGCAGACCTCGAGTTCGTCACGGCTCTCTCGCTGTATACGGGCACCCTGATCCAGCGGACGCGGGAGTTCGTCAAAAACACCAATGCTCTCAAATCGAGCAACGAACGGCTCAGCCTGCTCGAGGAAGAGATCCGCCGTTACCATATCGTTGGACGAGATCCAAAGCTTCTTTCCGCGTTCGATCAGGTGTGCAAGTTGGCGGCCCCGGGCGCGAGCGTGATCTTGCGCGGCGACACCGGAACCGGGAAAGAGCTCTTCGCGCGCGCCTATGCGGATAATAGCGACCGGCGCGGCAAACCCTACGTGCCTGTGCCCATCCCGGCTTTGGCACCGACGGTGATCGAATCGGAGCTATTCGGCCATGTGAAGGGCGCTTTCACTGAGGCGCGGCAAGACAAGAAGGGCCGTTTCGAAGTGGCGCATGGGGGGGTGCTCTTTCTGGACGAGGTGGGTGATATCGAGCCTTCGCTTCAACCGAAGCTTTTGCGGTTTCTGGATTCGGGCGAGCTCTATCGCGTTGGAGACACGAAGGTGCGCTATGTCGACGTCTATGTTGTCTCGGCCACGAACCGACCGCTCGAGAAGTTGGTCGAGGAAGGCCGCTATCGGGCCGACCTTCTCGCCCGACTAGGACAAACGGTGCGCTTGCCGTCTCTTCAGGAACGCCAGCAGGACATCATCGCGCTCGTCGAGCATTTCTCGGCCATGCACAACCGCGGCCCGATCAAGAAGCAGTTCGCGCACGAGACGCTGGAGGTCCTTCAGGCGTACCGTTGGGAGTTCAACGTGCGCCAGCTCGCCCAAGTCGTTCAGACCGTGATGTGTCTTTCCGACAATGACGTGATCCTGCCGAGCGATCTCCCGGACTATATTCGTGAGCACTCGCCCCTTCATGCTTCCGGAGGAGGTGCCGCGTCTTCGAATAACGAGACGCCAAGGTCTCTCAAAGAAGTGATGGACGAGCACGAGAAAATGCACATCGTGCGCGCGCTCGCGTTCACGAAAGGCAACAAGCGCAAGGCTATCGAGCTTCTCAAGATCTCTCCCGATACCTTCTACAAACGGCTCGAGCAGTTCGGCCTGCACAAAAAGAACGCCTAGCGGCCGGTTCGTTTCGGCCTTCCAGCGCGGAGTTGCGCCAATAGCTGGGCCTTTCTCCACATCGATTGCCCACAGAGGTTGAGGAAATTTCCCAGAGGGCTATATCTTTCCGGCGCGTGTGGACTCTTATGACATGTGGGGGAAGGCGCCCATGGAAAATGAAGCTGGCGCACCCGTCGGCGCCAGGGACGTTTTCCCGGTACCTTGCCCCATCCTTCCTGTAGGGAAAGACCGGGAATGGGCCAAGACGTCCCCTCTACCCCGTCTTGGCTCTGCTCGGGGAGGGGCGCACGCCACTTTAGCCCCTCCCTGATTCTCTCTCCTCCATTCCAGGCGCAGCCCTTATAATAGGTAGAAGCACGATCTGGAGGTTTGCCCGTGGAGCATGCGCTTAGTATTTGCCTGGGCATGGGCCTAGCCGCAGCTGCGGGATTCCGTGTATTCGTTCCTCTGCTTGCGATGAGCGTCGCTGGCTATACAGGCCATCTCGAGCTCGGTGAAGGTTTTCGCTGGATCGGGACTTTTCCCGCGCTCGTCGTGCTGACCACGGCCACCGTTCTCGAGATCGGCGCGTACTACATCCCGTGGGTCGATCATCTTCTGGATACCGTCACGGCCCCGGCAGCTGTCGTGGCGGGCTCCATCGTGGCGGCGTCCGCCCTGACGGAGATGGACCCGCTTCTCAAGTGGAGCCTGGCCATCATCGGGGGCGGGGGGCTGGCAGGCATCGTCAAGGGATCGAGCATGCTTGCCCGAAGTGCCTCGACCGTGACGACGGGCGGTCTCGCCAACCCGTTGGTCTCGACGGTCGAAGTGGGGGCTTCTTTTCTGCTAGCCGGCTTTTCGATCGTGCTGCCGCTCGTCGCGCTGTTTCTGATTGTCTTTGTGATGTACTTCGTTTTGAAGAAACTGTCCGGCTGGCTAGGGCGGCGTCAGGCGCCTGACGCTCGAACCCTCTGATCCTGTCTGCCTCAGACACTCGGTAACGGCGGATCCGACTAGCGCTCGAAGAGCGTTTCACCGTCCACGATCACCCCGTCGCGTCTCACCCCAAGTACCTAGAGAGGGTGATTTTCCCAAAGAACGAGATCTGCCGCCGTTCCTGCTTCGAGGCTCCCGATCTCGTCCGCCACACCGAGAATCTGCGCCGCGTCGAGGGTTAGGGCGCGGAGGGTCGCGCCTTCGTCGAGACCGTGCGCCTTGGCCATCACGCCTTCCATGACGACGGAGCGGCCCCGTGAAGCGAAGGTGCTCAAGGCGATCGTAACGCCCGCGTCATGAAGCTTCCCCGCATTGGCGGGCGTATGCGCGAAGGTTTCGAAAGAGCCGCCGCTTCCAATGCCGAGGATGCTCGGGCCGACCACGACCGCTGCGCCGTGCTCGGCAATGGCGTCCGCGACCTCATGGCCTCCTGCTGCCGAGTCGAGGATGAGCGTGAGACCAAACTCTTCCACCAGCCGCAACGCGGTGAGGATATCGTCGGGGGTGTTGGCGAGGACCCGGAGCGGGATTTCCCTGGCGAGCACCTGAGCCAACGCGCGCTCGTCTTCCCCGCCGCCCGCATCGTTTTGGACGCGAATGAATGTCTGGCGCAAAAGCCCAATCATGCCTTGGCGCGTCGTCGGCTCGTCGAACGCCTCGAGCGCCGTTTCTCCGAAGGAGACGGACAGCGCCGCGCGCTCTCGTACCAGGCGCCCGTTGAGCTTCACGACCGCGCCGTAGCCCCCTACGAGGTTTTGGCCGCCTGGGCTGACGTAAGTCGTTGTGACGCCGGAGCGGAGCCACCCCGAATCCTCGGCTATCTCAATCGATCCCGCTATTTGGCGTGCCGGTGTCATCAACCGATCGCTATCCCACGAGCGTCCCGTCAAGCCGAAAGTCGAACGCGCATCGATGAAACCCGGCGTGAGGTAGAGTCCCGTGGCGTCGATGCGCTCCGCGTCGTCGGGGACGGTAACGTCCCGGCCGACCGCCGTGATGGTGCCGTCTTCGAAAACCAGCGTGCCGCGATCGAGGATCGCGCCCGCTCCGGTGAGAATCGTGGCGCCTTCGATGGCGACGACGGTGGCAGCCGCTGCAAGTAAGGCGAACATCGTTTACCAGCCTTCCCGAACGCGCTGGCCGAACACGTTATAGCCGGTCTCGCGGTCGAACACTTCCTCACCGTCGATGAATACCTTTGTGACGAGGCTCTCGAAATCGAGGGGTGGCCCGGACAGGATGACGAAATCAGCGTCTTTTCCCCGCTCGAGGCTCCCGATGCGATTATCGAGGTGGAATAGCGACGCGGCGTTGAGCGTGAGCCCTCGGAGCGCGTCGCTTTTGAGCTGCTTGAAACCCATGTGGGAGTGGCTCACGACGAGTCCCGGGATGAGCGACTGCCCGCCGGCGTCCACGACGCGGGTGCCGCTCGGGACGGGTATGTTGCCGACATCGAGGATCTTCCCGTCTTGCACGAGAAGCGTGCCGAGTGCGGGAGAAAAGGCGGCCTTGTCGCTCGCAGCCGTGAAGATCCGGGCGTTCGTGATGGCGAGCACGTCCCTGTCGGGGCTATCGGGGCTGTCAGGATCCGAAGAGGGCGCTTGGCACGCGCCGAGCGCGCCCAAGACGAGGGCCGCGAGCAAGGACTTCTGCTTGGTCATGGGTTATTAATGCTGCTTGACGAGCTCTTTGAGCTTGGTTTCGATCGCGCTGCATGGCACGAAGATCGGTTTGGCCGTGACCTCGATCCGAATCGTCTTCCCTTGGATCGAGTAATCGCCTCCGAACTGGCCGATGGGGGTCGGCAATGAAAAGCTTCCGGCGCTATCCGAGCCCTCGAACGAACCGCCAGCCCCGGTCATTTTCATCCGGAGCGTCTCGACGAGCGCGAGGCCGGTCCCGGGAAACTCGAATTGAAAACGGCAATCAGACATGTCGGTTTTCTCAACTCAGAAACCGGCGGCGTGGCCGTCTTTCCCAGACCCGGACGCGCCGCGCTACACCCCATCGGCGGAGCAAGCGATGGCTTGGTAGCCGCCGAATCCGCCAACGATACCACGCGCACGGACTTCGGATCCGGCACTAGCGCCGGGTCTTTTTCTTGGCGGGTTTCTCCGCGCTAGCGAGTAGCTTCGCGATATCGGTCGCGGGGAGCGTGCGCGATCCGACTTCGCTGAGAAGCTCATCGTCGCTGAGCTGATTGAGACGCACGTGGCGTTTTTCCAAGTGGTTGATCATGGCGCGGCGTTTGATACGGTCGAGCTCCCGCTCGATGTCTTTCAGCTCGTCCAGCATTGAGGGCGCCTTTCGAATATGGGTGGAAGCCCTTAGTTTACAGCAAGGCCCGCCGAAGCTACTAGGATGAGAAGCGCCTTCTGGATGCCCAGGTGTCCGTCCTTGTTGGTCCACCACTCATGCAAACTGTGCCCGCCGTCGCCGTCGCCACCGCGTCCGATCGTGGTCGCGGGAATGCCGCGGGCAATGGGCACGTTCGCGTCGGTCGATCCTGTCGTGAGTTTAGGCTCGACCCCGAAGTGACGCGTCGCCGCGAGGGCGCGCTTTATGAGGGGCGTGCTCGGGTCGACGATGCCCGAGGGCCGGTCGCCGATCAAATCCACGTCGACCGTCAAGGGCTCGCCGTCTCGCCGGAGCTCGTTCTGCTCGTCGAGCGCGCGCTTCACGGCTTCCTGAAAAATTGCGTCGATCTCTTCGAGGCGTTTCGGGTCGTTCGAGCGCATATCGACTTCCGCCCAATTCTCGAAGGGGATCGAGTTTATCGACGTGCCGCCTCCGATACGTCCGATGTTGTAGGTCGTCTTCGTTCCGGAGATGACATATTCGCCCGCGGCTTGGTCGAAATAGTAGATGGCGCGGCTCAGCGCATGGGCTGGATTGCCGAGCCCGAAAGCCCCGAAGGAGTGTCCTCCCGGTCCTTTGAACGTCAGCCGGTAGCGATGCGAGCCGGTCGCGTGGTTGAGCACGCGCTCGGTGCTACCGCCGTCGACCGCGATGAACTGGTCGATGCGAGGTCCGCCCTCTCGGAACAAATGTTTCACGCCGCGCAGATCGCCAAGGCCTTCCTCGCCCACGGAGGCGACGAAGAGCACGTTGTCCCTGGTCTTCACCTCGGCGCGCTTCATCGCCTGGATGACCGCGATCATGAGCGCGAGCCCGCGCGTGTCGTCTCCAATGCCGGGAGCGTGCAGCTCGTCGCCTTTTCGTTTCACGGTGACGTCCGTGCCTTCGGGGAACACTGTATCTAGATGAGCCACGAACGCCACGGTCTCAAGGCCTTCGGTACCGGGCCACTCACCGAGCACATTGCCTTCTTCATCGATGCTCGCGTTCTCGATGCCGGCCTGGCGCATCAATTCCAGGTAGCGCGCGGCGCGTACTTCTTCTTTGAACGGCGGCGCCGGGATCTCGGTCAGCTCGAAGAGATTCTTTTCGGTCTCCGGCTCCAGCTCGACGATGATCTCGAAGGCTTTCTGGATCTCGGGCCGCGAAGCGATGTCTTGAATTTCGCGATCGGCGTCGATCTCTTGGCCGATTGCTGCGACCGCAACGAAAAGGGCAAACGATGCTATTGAGAATTGTTTCATAGCGGTCGATTCTACTGTCCCGAGGCTTCATTCTCCACTATTGAGTTGTCGCGGCAAGCCGAAGGCGGGAGTGCTAGAATCTGGGGCGGAGGCAGAAGCCCCCGCTTGTCTCACCGCGGCGGTGATCAACAAAGGACCGCCGGCTGAACGTAGAAAGGACACCATTGTCAGAAATGAAAATAGAACAGAGACAGGAAAACGACGTCATCATCCTCGACCTCTCCGGAAAACTGACCATTGGCCAGGGCGACGAGCTTCTGCGCGAAAAGGTCGAAAACCTCGTACAAGCGGGAAACAAGAAGATCGGATTGAATCTCGCGGATGTGCCCTATGTCGATAGCGCCGGCCTCGGCGAGATCGTGCGCTGCTACACCAACGTGGACCGTAACGAGGGAAAGCTCCGCGTGCTCAACCCGAGCAAACGTATCCGCGACCTTCTAAAGGTGACCCGGCTCGATAAGACGCTGATGGGGAACGACGACGACTGGACGAAATAATCTCAGTTGATGGGTGCGGCTGCGGCGCCTTCACTCTTGGCGACGAGCACCGTCCCCACCATATCCCCCATACAGTTGATCGTGGTGCTGCCCATGTCGATCAATCGGTAGATCCCACCCACGATGGCGGCGATCTCGAGCGGCAGCTGAAACGCCTGCACGAAAATGAGGGCAGCGACGAGCCCTCCTCCGGGGATCCCGCTCGAGCCTTCGGACAGAATCAGCCCGATCAACAGAATCGTGATCGCGGACGCGATGGTGAACTCGACGCCCGCCGCCTGAGCGGTGAAGAGCAATATCGCGCTGAGCATGACCGAGGTGCCGTCTTTGTTGAATTGCGCGCCTAGAGGGAGCGTGAACGAGTAAATCGCTTCGGGAAGCTTCAAACGTTTCTCGGCCACGTCGAGGGCGACGGTCAGGCTCGCGAGGCTGCTGCAGGTAGCAGCGGTCGTCGCGTAGAGCGGGCCGGTTTTTTTCAAGAACGTCAGCGGTGACATGCGTCCCACAAAGGTCAGGAGAAGCATGTAGAGCAAGACCATGAGCAGCAGCGCCGTCCAGACGGCGCCGATGAAGAGTGCTAGTGGGCCGAAGAGCTTCGATCCGTACTCGCCGACGCTCGCGGCAGCGAGGGCCCCGATACCGACGGGCCCGAACCTCAGGATGAGCGCGACGAGCATACGCAAGAGCTCGGCGACGGCCCCGAAGAGTTTTTGCAGCGGCTCGCGTCGTGCGTCGCCGAGCATGAGACTCGCAACCCCGAGAAGCACCGCGAAAACGACGATCTGCGCCACGTTGCCCTCGGCGAAAGCTTGTACGATGTTGGTGGGGACGAACTCGAGGAGCACGTCGACGACGCCGGGAACGGCGCCGAGCTCTTCGGAAACTGGCTCGCTCAGCTCGAAACCGCGGCCCGGCTGGATCCACGATGTGATGGCGAGGCCAAGCGTCAGCGCCGCCGCCGTTGTGAGCAGGTAATAGGCGAAGATCTTGATCCCGAGCCTCCCGAGAAGTCCGACGTCTCTCAAATTCGAGATGGCGGCCAGCAAGTTGAAGAAGACGAGCGGGATGGCGGCCATCAACAAGAGACGAATGAACAGATCGCCGACCGGTTTGACGATGACGGCGCGCTCGCCGAAAACGAGTCCCGCGATGATGCCGATTCCCATGAAGATGAGGATCTTCAGACCGAGAGACAGGTCGCGGTATCGCGCGTAGAGACTCGCCACAAGTTGGCTAGTCTAGCGTATCGGGTAGCTCCGACGGATTTGTCTCCGGATGCGGTCTGCGGTCAAAAAACTCGTGCGGCTTCCCAATCGTAAGAACGGAGTCGTCCGCCGAGCCGCTCGCGAGAGCGAATCGGGCCGTCGGCGCTATCTTTGCGTTCGATGATCGGGAACAACAATACATTGCCCCTGCCTTGATGATTGCTTTCGTGGTGATGGTGGGTGACGTACAGCTTCAGAACGGCCCGGCAATGGGTATTCCCCCAATAGGGCTCCACTATCTGGCCCGTCTGACAAATCACCGCCCATAGGCACGATAGCAGCCGTTGAAGTGGTAGAGTTCTGAACGGCGGGACCCCAAGCCGACATTCGCTGATTGGCAAGATCATCAGATTCTCTATACAGTCGTTGAAAAGAACAACAATGAGGCTGCCTGCGTGAAACCATCAAAAGCATTTATATCCATGCTCCTTCTCTGTGTTTCAAGTTCCGTCGCATTTCCTCAGGACAAACCCAACATCGTTTTGGTCTTCATGGATAACTTCGGTTGGGGGGAGCCCGGATTCAATGGCGGTGGAATCATTCGCGGCGCTGCTACGCCGCGGCTCGATCAGTTGGCCGCCGAGGGTCTCCGTTTGACCAACTTCAATGTTGAAGTCCAATGCACGCCTTCCCGTTCCGCCATCATGACCGGTCGATATGCGATCAGAAGCGGCAATGGCGTCGCGCCTTTGGGCGAAGGCGTCTACGGACTTGTGCAATGGGAAGTCACGATGGCCGAAATGCTCTCTGATGCCGGATACAGTACGGGCATGTTCGGGAAGTGGCATTTGGGCCGCACAGAGGGCCTTTTCCCGACAGATCAGGGGTTCGATGAATGGTATGGGGTTCCGAACTCGACGGACGAATCAGCCTATACCGCACTGCAAGGCTTCGCGGAGAGCGGGGTCGAAGAATCCTTCGTGATGGAGGCGCGCAAGGGAGAAAAGCCAAATAAGGTGCAACCCTACAGGCTGGATTACCGTCCGCTCATCGATGGTGACCTTACGGAGAAGGCGATCGACTTTATGAAGCGACAGTCGAAAGACGGGAAGCCATTCTTCCTCTATCTTCCATACACGGCAACGCACTACCCGACACGTCCGCACCCGGATTTTGCTGGCAAGACAGGTAATGGAAACTGGGCGGATCTCCTGGTTCAGATTGACACGTATAACGGCCGGCTACTGGACGCGATCGATAAACTCGGTATTCGCGACAACACGATCTTCATCTTTACTGCTGACAACGGACCGGAGGCGCCGCCGCATGGAAACGTAACCCTCACAGTCGAAACCTCTAGTCCGGGATCTGCGGGACCCTGGCGCGGCACCCTGTTCACCGGTTTCGAGGGGGCCCTGAGGGTTCCTTTCGCGATGCGGTGGCCCGGCCATATCGCCGCCGGAACCGCAAGCGATGAGATTGTCCACGAGATGGATCTCTTCCCCACCTTCGCGCGCATTGCCGGAGGAAAAGTGCCCGATGACCGAGTCATTGACGGGATTGATATGTCCGATTTCTTCCTTGGCAAGCAGGAAAAATCCGGCCGTGAGGGGGTGATTGTCTACATGGGTAACGACATTTACGGCGTCAAATGGCGCAACTGGAAAATAAACTTCAAGGAACTGGACGCGGTCTTCAGCGAGACAGTGGAGTACGGAATGCCGCGGGTCTACAACCTTTTTAGTGATCCGCAGGAGCGCGAGAACGTTCTCTTTCCCAACACCTGGGTTCCGAAGGCAGCTTTGGGTCAGTTGGGAGAACATCTGGCGTCGCTAAAGAAACATCCACCCATTGCGACCGGAACGCTCGATCCATACCGGCCACCAGAGTGATCAGCCCGTCTACATTCTTGCGAATAAGGATAGTCGTGTAATCTTTGCCGTTCGACCGCTGCAAAAAAAACCGATAATCGACTGCGGCTCTGGAGACCAATAATGAACAATAAATACTATCTTGCAACTGTCCTTTTGAGTTTATTCCTGATACTGGTTGGATGCTCGGACGGTTCGGAACGTGCAGAGGCTCTGGTTCGATGTGAACAAAGTTTGACTAGTTGGGCTATGCCTCTAGTGGCCGCTAGTCCAGCGTGTCCCGGTAATTCACTCTAAGCTCGCGTCTTATGTTCCGAATGCGATCCGTAGGACGCGAGTGGCTTCCGAAGAGAAAGTTCGACATCGTGTCGGCTTCGCCATATTTCTTGCGAAATTTGTCCCAGAGCCCCGGGCCTTTCGAGACATCGAATCCGCCTTCATAGGCGTAGCGAAGGCCAACGCGGTCGGCTTGGTCTTCCAGGTCACGGCTGTAGCCGCTCTGCCACGTGCTCAAGCCGAGGTTGGCGCCGAGCCCTGCGGCGGAGCTTGCTGCGTCGTTGTTGATTGCCGCCGCGCCAAGAATTCCGGCGACGCCCGCGATTTGCCCCCACATGCTCTTTTTCATCCCGCGGCGCGAGTGCTCGTGAGTGTAGTGCGCTAGCTCGTGTCCGAGAATGATGGCGATCTCGTCGTCGTCCATGTCGTTGAGAAGGCCTGTATAGACCCAGACGGCCCCGTTTCCCATTGCTGAGGCGTTCCACTCCTTGGTCTCGACGACGTGCACCCGCACATCATCAGCAGAGACATAGGGGGGCAAGAGCTTGAGCATGATGCCGCGGACGCGATCGACTTCGGGCCCTTCGGTTTTGATGTCACCGACCGTCTGACGGCGGCGGCCGTCCCCCATGTACATCTCGCCCGCGTCGACCCACAGTTTCTCGATTTGGTTGGTGGCCTCGAGCACGTCTGACTCGTACATGGCTTGGCCGTTTGGCTTGACCTCGATTTTCTTGGCGAGCACCGTTCCATCGGCTTGGCGGTGGCCCTCTACCTCGGCCTCGTAGCCGAGTGGTATTTGAGCGATGTTGTGGGCGCCGCTCCCTTTGAATTTGGTCTTCCCGTTTACGGCCACCTTTTGGCCTTCGACGACGAGCATCCCGTTATCGTGATACTCGACATAGCCGTCGAGCTTGACGCGCGCACCTTCCTGGGCCGCGCCGGCAGCGGAGACGGCGAGAGCGATCGCGACACAAACGAGTCGGAACATAGGTCCTCCAAAACAGCGGTAGCTCCATGATAGACACGCCATGGCCGATTACTCCAGTCCGAGATGGCGGTAGGCACGGCTCAGGAGCTCATCGTAGTAAAGTTCGAAGTTCTCACGAGTTACGGGGACGTAATCGTCAATCTCGGCGGGGTTGCCTTCGAGAACTTGCCCGTTCGGCCGGATGGTGTGACCGATGGACCACATGTAGCTCACGAGCGGCTTTCCCGTAGTTGGGAAGCGGAGGGTCTCCTCCCATTCCCATGTATTGCTGTAGCCGCCGGCGGGCATCCCAATGATGTAGCCGATCTTGTTATCGGCCACGATCGACACGAACTGGTCGAGGTGGCTTCCGCCGTGCGGGCCGAGAAAGACGACGAGCGGGCCGCGGAAATGGACTTTGGCCGGGTGGACGATGCCGTCGGAATATTTCGGGAGGTGAGCGAGCTTGAAGGGAACGTCGTTCGAGTAGTCTTGTCCGGCGGCGAGGCCGAGTAGCACGTCGTTGTCGAGCCAGTCCATGAGCCAGGCTCCGTCATCCGTCGTCTCGGTTGCGGCGCCGTCGAGAAGCCGCTGCTCTTTGAACTGTGCGCTCTTTTCTTCGACGAAGGGCTCGATGACGTCGCTCAAACGCAGATTGCCAAACGTTGTCTTGAACGACTTCGGTGATAGTCGCTGCACGGCATAGGCGCCCTTCGAGCCGCCGCGGCTTCGGGTCGCGTCGAAGATGAGCGCGTGGTCGAGAAGGTCGTGCTCGACGGCATAGTCGACGAGCCGGTCGACGTCTTCGACGAGGTTCTCGCGGAAGCCGTGCCAGGCGATGACGAGCGCTTCTCTTCCGTCGAAGTTCCGGTAGAGATCGTAGGTCGTCGTGGAATAGGCGAGGTCGAATCCCGAATAGCGCGGCTCGCCGGGTCCCCGCCAGCGCAGGTCTTCGGGATCTCGGTAGGGGAGGGTAGCCGCATAGCGCTCTCCGTCCGCACGCTCGAGCTCGAGCTCGAGTGTGTCGCGATAGAAACGCGCCGGCAGGAGCGCCTCGCTTTTCTGCGGAAGCATTTTCGCGAGCTCCCACCAGAGCTTGTTCACCGTCGAGTAGCGGACGTAAGGCTCGAGATCGGTGGCGAAGCTCGAGCTGCCGTTCACGGCAATCACGCGGTCACCAAGCTCGGCTTCGCCGCCTTGGACATCGCTCACAAAGAACGTGACGTTATCGAGATCGGTGAAGTCGGGCATGAAGCGGATGGGCGCGTGGGTGAGCGTCGTGTCGACGACGAGTCCTCCCGCTACGACGCCCACGCTGAGGTGGCGATCTTTGCGGGCGTTGCTGATTTTGACGAGCGCGTGAAAGAGCTCCTGGTCTGTCGTCGCGTCGAGGAGCTCATCGCGCCACCGGCGCATGTTCTTCTCGACATCGAGCCCGAGCGTTTCGTTCTTGATCGCGGAGAACGACTCGCGCGCCATCGTTTTCTCGAGCACGTCGTCGAAGAGCGCCGCACGGTCCGCGCGCGTGCCCGGCTCGGCCGAGACCAGAACGGTGAGTAAGATGTAAATCAGCATAGAGCACTCCTCAAGCGAGAAAGTCCTTTCTCGAGCTCCTCCCAAGAACGCACGCAAGTGATGCGCACGTAGCCTTCTCCGTGCGGCCCGAAGGCTGAGCCCGGCACGACGGCGACATGGAGCTCCTCGAGCCAGCGTTGCGCGAGCGTCTCGCTTGGCTCACCGAGCACGCGGACGTCGGCCCAAGCGTAGAAGGCGCCTTCGGGCATCGAGCAGTGCACTCCAGGAATACCGTCGAGGGCTTCGGCGGCGCGGCGGCAGCGTTTTTCCCAATCCACCCACAGCGCGCGCACTTCTTCGCGTGGAGGCTCGCCGTAGGCAGCGACCGCACCCGTTTGCGCGAAGGAGCCGGCACACGTGACGAGATGCTGCTGCACGGTGATCATGACCTCGAGAATGGGCTCGGGCGCGAGGGCGAAGCCGACGCGCCAGCCGCCCATTGAAAAGCTCTTGGTGAGGCCCATGAGCGTTACTGTTCGCTCGCGCATGCCGGGAAGCGACGCGATGGAGAGGTGCTCGTGTCCGTCCCACGTGAGCCGCTCGTAGGTCTCGTCCGAATAGACGAGGAGGTCGTGCTTTTTCGCGAAACCGGCGATGGCCTCCAAGTCCTCCCGGCGGTGCACCACGCCGGTCGGGTTCTGAGGAGAGCACAGAACGAGCCCACGGGTTTTGGAGGTCCGCTTCTCCATGAGGGCTTCGACGGTCCATGGAAGCGGGACGGCGACGGCCCGTCCGCCGCAATACTGTATCTCCGGTTGGTAGCTCACGAAGCCCGGGTCTTCGACGAGCACCTCGTCACCAGGGTCGAGCGTGGCCTGGAGTCCGAGAAAGAGCCCTTGCTTGCATCCGAGGGTTGCGATGAGCTCGCGCTCGGGATCGGCTTCGATGCCGTTGTCGCGCGCGAGCTTTTGGGCGCACGCTTTCCGGAACTCAGGCTTGCCTTGGGCCGGCGTCTGGTGCGTGTCGCCTTTTTGCATGGCGCGCACCGCCGCTTCGATGACATAAGCCGGCGTGTGCTCTGCAGCGCGACCGGCAGAGAAGTCGACGATGTCGATCCCGCGCCGCCTCATATCGGAGACGACGTCGGCAATGCGGACGGTGGCGGAAGGTGGGATCTCTTGGCTGCGTGCCGCAATCGGGCTTCTCATTGCCTATGATTCTAATCTAGTCGCGGTGTTCGGTCACGTACAAGGCTGTCCCATCTACGGTCACGATGCGCGCGGATCAAGGACAAAAGTCAATATTTTGAATGGTTTGGATTTGGCACACCTCTTGTAAGGCTCTGGGGTCATGACCGATTGGCTCAGAGATGCGCGTGTCGGGCTCAGAAGCTTGCTAAAAAAGCCCGGCTTTACGTTGGTTGCGGTTTTGACGCTCGGTGTGGGTCTCGGCGCGAACACTGCAATCTACAGCTTCGTTCAAGCTGTGATGATGCACCCCCTTCCGTTTCCCGAGCCCGAACGCCTCGTCCAGATTTGGGAGACGGCCGAGCGCGACGAGCTCGAGCTGCGCTCGCTGTCCTTCCCCGTGCTCGAAGATTTGCGCGGAGCACACGACGTGTTCGCGTCCGTTGCCGGCTCGTTCCAGATCCCTCTCAATGTTAACGGACGGGCCGGATGGGCCGGGAGCGCCGAGCCCGAGCGCATCATGGGCGAAGGTGTGAGCCCGAGTTACTTTTCGATGCTCGGCGCAACAACGCTGCGCGGCCGCTTTTTCACCGACGAAGACGATCGCTACGACGCCAATCATCCGAACGTGGTGTTGTCCGAGGCACTTTGGGAGCGCCGCTTCGGCGCGTCGCCCGCGATCATCGGCCAGGACATTCTCGTCAACGAAGTCGCGTCGACGATCGTCGGCGTGACTTCCGGCCGAGGCCTCACCGGCGATACCGATCTGTGGTTTCCGCTCGAGACGACGCCGCAGCTCGTGGCGCGCTTCGGGCGCGGACGTTTCGAGCAACGGGGCCCCGTTGGCTTTCGGCCGTTGGCCGCTTGAAGCCGGATGTCTCCGCTGAAGCGCTCGACGCCTGGATGGCGCGCGAGACCGAGCGGCTGCGTGCGGACTATCCGCGCGTCATGGATCGGCGCGGTGTTCTCGCGCTCCCGCTCGAGGAGCAGCTCTTTGGTGACGTGCAACAGACCGCGGCGATTCTGATGATTGCTGTTGGCTTCGTGATGCTCATCGCTTGCGCGAACCTCGCGAGCCTTTTGCTTGCGCGCGGCGTCGCACGTGAACGTGAGATCGCTCTCAGAATAGCGATTGGCGCGACACGGAGCCGCGTCGTGCGCCAGCTTCTTGCCGAGAGCCTCGTGCTCGCGTTTCTCGGTGGCGCCGCGGGTGTGGTGCTCGCACTTTGGTCGAAGGATGCGCTGCGCGGCTTGAGCGTCTTCGAGCAGCTCCCGGGCTATGTCGAGCTCGGCATCGACGCCCGAACGCTCGGCTTCGCTGCTCTCTTGTCTGTCGTGACCGCGTTCGTTTTCGGTATCGCCCCTGCGATCGCCGGCGCGCGCTTGCAGCCAGGCGCCACGTTGAAGGGAATGCGAGGGCGCGGTGCCCAGTGGCTCTCTCCCGGGCGTGGAGTGCTCGTCTCCGTGCAAGTAGCCCTCGCCATGCTCCTGACCGTGGCCTCGGGGTTGATGCTCCGCAGCCTCTCGAAACAGCTCGATATCGACCCCGCCTTCAGGAGCGATGGCGTCTACACGCTGCGTGTGCAGCTTCCGGCGCGACGCTACGACGGCGATGCCGCTCTTGGCTACAGCCGCCAGCTCGAAGAGAGAGGCGGCGCTCTTCCCGGAGTTCTTTCAGTGGCGATGAGCTCGGACGTACCTCTCGTCGACGGTTACAGCGCTCGCTCGACGCGTATCGAGGACTGGCTGAGCGACCGGCCGGACGACACCGTCCGCGCCTATCACCATGCGGTCAGCCCGGGCTTTTTCTCGACGCTCGATATCGATCTGTCCGCGGGGCGAGACTTCTCGTGGTTCGACAACCGGGAGGCGCCGCGCGTCGTCGTCGTGAGCAGGAAAATGGCCGAGCGCTCCTGGCCGGGTGAAAACCCGCTCGGATAGCGCATCTCCTTCAGCGGTTCCGATGGGCCGTGGCGCAGCGTCGTCGGGGTCGTCGAGGACATCCGCTACCGCAATCTCGTCGCGGATACGGTCTCGACTTCGGACGACCCCGATGTGTACTCGCCTCTGGCGCAAGAGCCCACGCGCAACCTCGGCATCGTTATCGATGCCTCCGGGACGACGGTGAGTCTCGAGAGCGTACGCGCCGAAATCCGTGCGATGGATGCCGCTATTCCGGTCTATGCCGTGCGGGCGATGGCGGACGTGCTCGACGAGCAGCTGGCTTTGCCGCGCTTCGCGGCCTCGCTCCTCGGTCTTTTCGGCGGTGTGGCGCTCTTGCTCGCTGCGGGCGGCTTGTACGGCTTGCTCGCCCATCTCGTCGCGCAGCGCTCGCGGGAGATCGGCATCCAGATGGCGCTCGGCGCGACCGGGGCACAGATCAGCCGCCGCATCGTCCGTCAGGGACTCGTGCTTTCCGGGGCGGGAATCCTTTCGGGCTCGCCGCGTCCGTTGCTTTCGGGCGTTTTCTCGAAAGTCGGCTCTTCGAAGTCTCGGGAACGGATCCTTGGACGCTCGCAACCTCCGGGCTTCTCCTCCTCGCCGTCGCGATCGTGGCCTCTTATCTTCCCGCGCGGCGCGCCACCCGTCTCGACCCTGTGGTGGCTTTGCGGCAACAGTAGGCGTCGTTCCGGATCTACAAAGCGTAGAAGGCGTGTGCTCGACGCGAAAGGTTACTTGGTATATTCGAAATAGGAGGAAGGTTCAAATTCGGCTTCGCCACCGTGTACCGAGCGGTCGAAATCGTAGCGTTCCCAGCCGGGGATTGCCGACTCATCGAAACGGACTTTCGAGAACAGACGAAAGCCTGCCTGCCGGGAAAGCTCCCGCATGAAGACACGGTCGTTGGCCCATCGGTCACATTCAGCCCACTTGCGCGGATCATCGCCGTGCCAGCGCCGGCGGACGCGTCGCAGGAGGGCGAACTCGAGGTTCATATACGTTCCGGCCCTCCAGCACCGCGGGCGTTTCCTCTTCAGTGACTCTCTCTCTCGGTTAATTGGAGCCAATCCGACTCACGATGTTCTCGAGACACCATAGTACATACATTGCTTTTCCGCCTGGCCCGCATCCTCGCCACCGCATCGCCGTCATGTAACAGGGAGAGCTCGTCGCGCTCGCTACATTCTCAAACGCGCGGTTTTCTCGAGCCGTGCTCGAGCCGCGTTTCGATCCCGAGGCGCGACACCTTCTCGATCCCGTGCTAGCTTTACGGCAACAATAGGAGGCATTTTTGGAATCGATCGAGCCCGTTCCCGTCAAACCCACGATTGCTTTTTCCGAATTCGAGAAAATCGATGTGCGCGTCGGTACGATCGAGAGAGTTTCCGACGTCGAGGGGGCGGACAAGCTCTTGAAGCTCGACGTGGATTTCGGCGATCACAAACGCGTGATCCTCGCAGGCTTGAAACAAGAGCGCGAGAACCCGAGCGAGATCGCAGGCAAGCAAGCGCTCTTCGTCGTGAACCTCGAGCCGCGCAAGATGCGCGGCGAGGTCTCGGAGGGGATGCTCTTCGATATCGGCTACGCGGATGGTCTCGTGCCGCGTCTCGCGTCTCCCGAGAGCCCCGTCCCCAACGGCACCCGCGCTGGATGACGACGTAACTCTAATTGTTCTTCTTGGGTTTCGCCGAGCGCCCTGCGGAGCCGCCGCGCGAATAACCTTGCCCACTGACGCTTCCGCCAGAGGAGCCGCCCGACGACGCTCCACTCGTTGAACCGCCGCCTGACCCATCGCCGCCGCGGAAGCGCGCGCGCCGTGCTCCTGACCGAGGCGTAACTTGCGCGTAGCCCTGCTGGCTCACGAGGCCTTGGGACACTTCGCGCACCGAGACCGGGGCGACAATGTAGCGCGAGTCATGAGGCGCATACCAGTAGTAATCACCAAAGGGCGCCAGATAGTACGGATGCCTCATGGCGCTTGGGACCCCGAGATAGCCCGGGAAGCCGAAACCGCCACCACCACCGCCGCCATCATCGCCGCTTTTGACGACGAATTGCTCGGGATAAGAGAGCGCGACCATCAAGTCGATGAGCCCGGGACGCATGCCCGCATCGTCCATCCGCATGAGCGCGTCGGCGTTGAGCTCGAAGGCTTCTTTGTGCTCGAGCACGGCGGCCTCGACGGCCTCGGGGGCGACTTTTTGTGCCGCTTCGATCACATCGTTTGTGTCTAGAGGGTTCGTCAGATAAAAGCGCGATTTGTAGCTGCGCTCGGCGAGCTCGCTCGGAAGGGGGGGAAGTCCCGCATCCATGATGTCTTGCTCGTCCGCGGGGCGGTAGCGGCGAATGAGCACGGCGCGGCCGGCTTGGCTTTCGACGATTTGGATGTCCACCCAGGTCGAGCGCCGGGTCATCATGCTGAGGCCGGACACTTCGAGCTTGCGATTGTCTTCGCAAGTCAGCTCGGCTTTGGTGAAGAGGCGGAACCCGTCGTTCGACCATTCCGTCGTCTGCCATCCGGTGCAGCTGTCTTTCGTCGACGGGTTTCTTGCCGCGTCGGCGACGAGCGTTTCCTCGAGGAAGGCCTCGCCTCCCGCTATGGTCGTGACCGTGACGCCGTCACCGTCCGGCGACGGGCTCAAGCACATCAGCCCACGCTGCGGAACGTCTTGGCCGGTCGCGGGGCTCGATTCACCGATGAGAGGCTCGCGGGTCTCGTTCTCGGCGAGCTGCCAGCAGCCCAGCCACGGAACCCAAAGGGAGTCGACGTCGGCTTGGCCCGCAAAAAGCGCAGCCAAAAGGAGTGCGGATTTCATAGCGTACCTCCTTCGTTATTTCTCTATTATAACTCAAAAGCTGAAGTTCACGCCGGCGGTGATCCGGAGCCCGGAAAGGTCGATGGGGTCGAAGCCCACGAAGTCCCCGGACAAACCGGCATCCGCCCACATGTAGCGTCCCTCGAACGAAAGGTATACGGCCGGCTTCAACTGCACGTCCACGCCCACAAACGCGTGCGCCTCCGTCCCGAAACCGGTCGATTGGAACTCACCAGTGAATATTGACAAGTCGACGAAATCGACGAAATCTCCGATTTGCGCGAGCCGATACCAAACGAGACCGCCGCCGGCTCCGACATAGGCGCGTGCCTTTGAAGGTACGAAAGCAAAACGGCTGATATCCCGGCCTCGAGGGGTAACGTAAAACTTCACGCTACCCGAGAAGGGGAATATCGAAAGCTCCGTTCTCTGATTGATTGGAGAGCCGTCGTCTTCTTCGAAGTCGCGATACTCGGACTCGGTCGTCGATTTGGAGTACTCGAAGCCGACGAGAACGTCGATCCGGGGATGGACGACGAGCGCAACGTCGAGGCCGAAGGTCGGGGCGTTGAAATCACCTTTGTCGATCGTGAGCGTCTCGGTGATGAAATCGTACACGTCACTACTAGCGGAGGCGCTCATGTAGCCGCCTCGGATGGAGAATGCGCCTCGGGGCAACCCAAAAAGAAAATCAGTCTCTTCCTGTGCGTTGGCCACGTGCGGCAGCAGGCTCGCCAAGCCCAGGATCACAATCGTCGATATACGCATACCGCTTTATAGTACAACTGCACGGGCCGTGCCATGTCACGGTTGTTTGGAATCAATCGCTTACGGCCCCGAGCGACCTTTTTCGAGGACAGTCCTCTCATCCGACTGTCCAGAAATCTCCCGTGAGGCCAACAGTCGCGAAAATCGAGCGTATGGTTTCCACGGTCTTTGGCTCCCAGTCCTCGTCGAGCCGATCGCGATACCAAAGTTGGCCGAGCTGCCAGCCTGTCGCGAGTGGTAGTGTCGCGCCCATCTCCACATGTTGTCGTTCGCACCAACGGGCGATGAGCTCTTCCGACCGGAAGAAGAGGATGGTGGCTCACGTATAGCCGACATTGTCCCAGAAACGGCGAGGCGGCACCACGAAGTGGATGAGGCCGTCGCCCTCGACGAGCTCCCCCGCGCGAAAGGCCATGGGCATCGGCTCGCCGCTCTCGGCGCAGCGTGGCTCGGCGCGCGCGTCGAGCCCGAGAAGCGGGGGGATCGCGACGACGTCCCAAGCGCAGTTCGCCCAATGAGTGGTGTTGTCGCTTTCAACAGAGAACGGCGTCGGCAACGCCGAGAACGGATGCGCCATCCACACGTTGCGCGTTGTCGGCGCGAGCGCGAGCTGCTCTTCGAGCTTCACGAGCGCAGCGTCAACCTCGTCGTGAGTAAAGCCTCGGTGCTTCGCCATCGCCTTATGAGAAGGAGGCCGCCCCGTTCGGGCGATGGTCTCGTAGATGAACTGGCGGAGCGTTCGGTCGAAGGGCATTGCGTCGTCGTACTCGTCGTACTCGTCGTACTCATGATAGCGGAAGCCGTGCTAATAATGAGCCATGTCCAGCTTTGCTCGAGATATGCGCTACGCCCTTCGAACGCTCGGCCGCAGTCCTATGTTCACGTTCATGGCGGCTTTCGCCCTTGCGCTCGGGATCGGCGCGAACACCGCGATCTTCAGCGTTGTCGATGGCGTCGTCCTCGAAGGTCTTCCCTATCGCGATTCCGATCGCATCGTCATGCTCTGGGAAGACTCGACACCGCGAGGCGGTACGAATCGCGTTCCCGTCTCGCCGGGAAACTTCATGGATTGGCGGGAAGCCAACCCGTCTTTCACGGAGCTGGCGGCGCTCTTCAATACCAGCTTGCGAGTGACGTCGGTCGACGAGCCGCTCGTCCCGCTGACTCACATGGTGACGGCGAACTACTTCGATTTGCTCGGGGTGGAGCCCGCTCTCGGCCGTACGTTGCGCCCCGGCGACGATGAGCCCGGAAACGATCGCATCGTCATCTTGAGCTACGGCTTGTGGCAGCGCGTCTATGGTGGCGAGCCCCGTATTTTGGGAGAAACGATACGGCTCGATGACGAGCCCTACAACGTGATTGGCGTTTTGCGATCCGACTTCCATAGCGTCCATATTTTTGGTGTCCAGCCCGATCTTTGGGTACCTCTGGCTTTGGCGGGGCGGGAGAACGAGAGGCAGCAACGCGGGTTGGCTGTCTACGGCCGGCTCGCAGATGGAACGAGCTCGTCCGAAGCGCAAGCCGCGATGAGCACGGTGGCGGAGCGTTTGGGGCGTGAGTTTCCCGAGACCAATGAAGGCTGGGACGCACGCGTCGTGCCCATCCAGGAGGAAGCGACGGGCAGCGTGCAGAAGACGCTCTATGTGTTGCTTGCGGCCGTAGGCTTCATTCTTCTCATGGCGTGCGCCAATGTCGCGAACTTGACGCTGGCGCGGGCGGCGGGACGCTCGCAAGAAATGGCACTGCGTAGAGCACTCGGTGCGAGCGCGTGGCGGCTTTCCCGACAGCTCCTCGTCGAGAGCCGCCCAGGACGAGTGCGAGCACGGCGAACGCGCCAAGCAAGAGGGCCGAGACGTCCGAAGTCCATTCGAAACTTCGAATGCGCTCTGACAGGACCTCGGTTCCATACACGTTGATGTCGCCAGGCATGTTCCATGCTGTCGCTTCGGCTTCGCGCGCGAGAGACTTCGGATCGCCTTCGGCGCGCATCACGAGGTTCATGATGGCGACGGGCGCCTGTCGATGGGGTAGGTAGATGACGGGGAGCGGGGTCGGATCGGTGCCGGCGGTGCGCACGTTGCCAACCACGCCCACGATTTGGCGCTCACCTGCAATCGCCATGATTTCGCGCTGCGGCGACGAGGCGATGACGAGGGTGTCGCCCACCGGGTCCCGGTCGCCGAAATAGAGGCGTGCCAGGGTCTCGTTGATGACCACGACGGGGGCGCCTTGCTCGCGATCTCGCTCGCCGAGCGCTCGACCCGAGAGAACGGGGATTCCCATCGTGCGAAAGTAACCCGGCAGAAGAGCGCGCGCGGTCGCCGTCGGATCGTTGCCGATATCGACCTCATCGCCCGGGATCCGGAACGAGGTTGCGCGAAACGCGTTGAGCGGCGGCACGAAGCTCGTGGCACTCGCGCTGGCAACGCCCGGAAGCGCCTCTAGACGGGCGGCGAGCTCCTCGAAATGTGCGACGACTTGGTTGGGCTCACGAAACATGTCGCCACGCAAGGAGTTGCGTATCGTGAGAACTTGCTCGGCGTCGAAGCCCGGGTGAAATCCGCGCAAATTGCGAAAACTCTGGATCACGAGCCCCGCGCCCGCGAGCAACATGAGCGCCAGTGTGACCTCGGCGACGACCAAAGCATTACCGAGACGCTGTGACCCATGAGGCTTCGAGCGTCCGCCGAGACGTAGCGCGTCATTGAGATTCGAAGACGCGGCCTTGCGCGCGGGCACGAGCCCGAAAAGAACACCCGTGAGCATTGTCAGCATGAACGTGAAGGCCAAGACACCGGCATCGAGAGCAACGTTGTCCAAAAACGGCACGGACGCGCCGGCGGGAATGAGCTGGAGCAACGGCCCGAGGCTGAAAGCCGCGAGCGCGACCCCGAGAAAACCGCCGAACGCGGCAAGCATGAGAATCGACCCCATCGTCGCCTTACGCCAGGAGTGATAGTCCCCTGGAACGAACTTCTGTTCCAGGTGACTAGTCGGTGCTTCGCGCGAGAGGCTCTTGCGAGAGGAACTTTTCGACCGCATCTGGTTTGCCGATATGGAAGCCTTGGCCGTAGTCGACGCCCGCCTTCTTGACGAGCTCGAGCGTCTCCGCGCTTCCTACGAACTCGGCGACGGTTCGTTTGCGCAGCGCGCGCGCTACTTCCACCATGGCGCGTACGAGGTGCTGGTCGACTTTGTTCTTTGGCAGATCGCGGATAAAGCTGCCGTCTATCTTCAAGTAGTCGACGGGGAGGTGCTTCAGTTTGTGGAAAGACGAAAAGCCGACGCCGAAATCATCGAGCGCCAGGTGGCAGCCGATATGCCGAAGCGCGTTAGCGAAGATTTTGGCGCGATCGGTGTCCGAGATGGCAGTTGTTTCGGTGATCTCGAAGGTCAAGAGTGAAGGGTCGACGCTATTTTCTCTGAGCTCCTGCTCGATCAACGTCGTGAGGTCGAAGTCACCGAGCGACTTTCCCGACAGGTTGACGGAGAGACGGACGTCGTTGCCCGTTTTGTGCTGGCGGCCCATGAGTTGAATGGCTTGACGGACGACCCAGCGGTCGATGGAGCGGATGAGGCCGAAACGCTCCGCGGTGTCGAGAAAGGATGCGGGCGCCATGAGCTCATCGTTCTCGTCGAGCATCCTCAACAGGATCTCATACTGGCAAATGGTGTCGGTCTTCAGGTCTAGGATGGGCTGCGCGAACAGGACGAAGCGCCCGTGCGCGAGCGCCTCTCGAATCAGCTTGTCGCCGGTAAGGCGCGAGTTGACTTGCGCCTGCCACTTCTCGTCGGGCGTGAACAGCACGAACTGGTCACGGCCTCGCTGCTTCGCGCGGGCGAGCGCTTGATCGGCGCGCGCGAGTAGCTCGTCCGCGGTCGCCCCGTGCTCTGGAAAAAAAGCGATCCCGGCGCTGGCGGTGACACCCACGAGCTGGCCTCCGGTGTCGACAGAGTGATTCCGAACGGATTTGAGAAGACGTTCGACGACGAACTCCACGCGGATAGGTTGCGTCTCGGTGATGAGGAGCGCGAACTCATCTCCGTCCAGGCGCGCGAGTATGTCGGTGGCGCGCATATGCTTCTTGATGAGCAGCGCGAGCTCGGACAGCAACCTGTCGCCGGTAGCATGGCCGACGCTGTCATTGACGTATTTGAGGTCGTCGAGATCCAAGACGAGCACGGCGCCACCGGAGCCCGAACGCTGCGCGCGCGCGATCTCGCGGCCGAGCTCCTCGACGAAGCGGCGCCGCGTGTAGAGAGATGTCAGCGGATCGTGGTCTGCGAGAAACAACAGGTGGTCGTCGAAACGCTTGCGCTCGGACTGGTCACGCGCGATCAGCGAGACGATCGCGTCCCCGCCAGAATCCGTCGGGTGGGAAACCGCGGTGATGGATACGGGGATCTCGTTGTCGCCGGGCGTGAGTAGAGCCGACTCGCCGTGCCACTTTCCTTCTTCGATTGCGGTGGGGATCGCCGTGTCTTGGATCTGCTCTCTGGCCCATTCCGGTAGGAAATCGGTGAATTTCAAGCCCGCCTGCAGCGGCGCCTCGACTCCGAGTAGGTGGAATCCGACAGGATTGAGGTAGCGGATCTCGCCCTCGATGGTCACCGTTACTACGGGATCGAGTGTCGCGTCGAGAATGGCGTCGAGGCGCGACTTTGAAAAATCCGTTTCTTTTTGCTCCGTCATATCACGGATGGTCAAGAGCACTTCGCCTTGGCCGGATGGCGTGAAGCGCGCCTCATAGCTGCATCTCGCGTCGCCGTGATTGATGCTGAACTCCAAGGACTCTGCTGCACCGCCCACGAAGACACTGGCGAGTGCTTTGACACAAGCGTCGGTGACGCTTTCCGGGAGAATGTCCGCGATCTTGCGTCCTAGGATGGACTCGGCATCCGTGAACGGCCGGGCTCGCACGGAAGAATGGTGGGACAAGATGAGACCGTCCTGGTCGAGCCGGAAAACGTTGTCCGCGACCGCGCTGATGAGAGCGGATATCTTGTTCTCTCCGTCCTCGCGGCAGATGTCCGACGCGTTCCGGTCGCCCGCGAGAAGCGCAACCTCGCGCGCGAGACGACCAATCTCGTCGCGCGTTGCACAGGAAGCTCCGGAGGAAGGGTGCAGCGCGTGGCTCGGAGCGTCGTCACTACTTTCTCGATTGCGTCTATAGGCGCCTTCACGAGACGGTGGAGCGTGAGGTAGGCCAAGCTGAGGCTGAGCGACAGGACCAGCGCATAGGCGACGATCTGGGGAAGCATGGATTCGTTCGCGAAGAAATACCCTCCTGCGAGGGTGAACGCGAGCACAGGCGTCAACCACAGGAGGAGTGGGCGTAGAAGTGAGTTGGACATCTGATCTACGATGACTCGCTGCGATCGGACATGGGGACGCCGACGCTTCTTGCCAAACCACTGCAACCTTCACGCCAGGTTTGAGCGCGAAAACGATCCCGGAAGACTATTAATTACATAAGTTATGACGGCTTTCTCGAGCGTGGAACGCGGTGCGGCGGTTTTTCCCCACGCCTTTACAGCCGGACCGCTACAAAATGTAACTCGTTCAGTAGACGACGAGCTCGAGGATCTCGAGAAGATGCTGAACGCCGCTTCGTATCGACGCGACCGGAACCCGTTCGTCGTTGCCGTGTACGGAGCCTTCGATCTCGACCGGGACGACGGTCGGGTCGAAGCCGTAGCAAACGATGCCGAGATCCCTGAGAAAATGGCTGTCCGTGAAACCCGTCGAGATGGATGGGACGACTCGGGCGCCTGGGAAGTGGCGCTCAGCCACGGTCGTGATGGCGCGGTACAGGTCGCTATCTGTCGAGGACACGGCTGGTGTGAATCCCATGATCTTTTCGACACGAACGGCAGGGTCGTTGATAACAGAGTGGAGCAGCGCCACGAACGCGTCTTGGTCCTGGTCCGGGAGGAGGCGGCAGTCGATCTCGGCCGTGACCTCGGGCGGCACCACGTTGATCTTGCTGCTGCCTTCGAGGCGTGTGATGGAGCACGTGTTTCTGAGAAGCGCGTGAAGGAACGGGTTGTCGAGCTGGAGTGCCAGGAGAAAGCTCGGGTCCTTGACCGCCTCGCTCAAGTTGGCGAACTGGCTTCGGCGCTCACCATGCTGGTCTTCCGCGATGCCTTCGAAATAGATCTCGACCGCAGGAACGATGCGAGGTGCGAACTCGTAATGGTCGATGTTGGAAAGAGCTCGAATGAGGCGGCTAACCGCGGAGCTCACTCTCGGTGTCGAGCCGTGACCCGGCGCGTCGGAAGCGATGAGCCGGAGCCAGAGCGGTACTTTCTGAGTCACTTCGATCCCGAAACTGACGGTGTCGCCGCTGCGGCTTCCTCCGCCGCCTTCATTGAGAAGAAAGCCGACCCCTTCGAAAAGCTCCGGGCGATTCTCGACGAGCCAGCCGGCTCCATAGAAGCCTCCAGCTTCTTCGTCCGCGGTCGCCATGAAGATCACGTCTCGATTGAGGGGTTTCCCCGCACGATGGAGTGCTATGAAGGCTTGAAACTGCAGCATCCCGGTGCCCTTCATGTCGAGCGCGCCGCGTCCCCAGAGATATCCGTCGCGGATCTCGCCCGAGAGCGGATCCGTCGTCCAGTAGTTTTCGTCAGCGGGCACGACGTCGGTGTGATTGAGAAGTATCAACGCGGGCTCGCTGCCTCCTTCGAGTCGGGCCCAGAGATTTCCGCGTCCCGGAGCGGATTCCGCGGATTCGTAGGCGATGGCCTCGGCGTCGAGAAGCTTGGCGAAGAAGTCGACGGCGTTCGACTCGTTTCCCGGAGGGTTGATGGTGTCGATGCGAAGATATTCCGCGAGGCGAGACACGGTCTCGTCCTCGAGCGACTGTGCACTCGCGCTGGCCGCGAGTGCGCTGGCACAATAACCCCAATAACCAATTACGAGAACCGAAAGGGCCAATCTCATGACGGACTCCCGTGTCGAAGCTGGGACGAGACGAAGTAGAGGGCAAAGGTGATGATGGCGGCGACGAGCAGCGTGCCCGCGTTCACGAGGCCTTTGTCCGCGTTCCAGACGATGAAGTAGCCGATGGAGCCAGGAAGGAGCGCGTAGTACACGAACGGAAGGATCGTCATGCGGATGACGGTCCCCTCTTTTCCCAAAAGCCCGACGACCGCGGAGGCGGCCACGACGTTGTGGACGCAGATCATGTTCCCCGCGGCGCCACCGACGGCTTGAAGCGCCACCATCCAGCTCGGGTCCACACCGATGCGCTCGCCGACGCCGAACTGGAACAGCGAGAACATCATGTTGCTCACCGTATTGCTCCCCGCGACGAAAGCGCCGAGGCCACCGATGAAAGGCGCGAAAATCGGCCAGGCGCTCCCCGCGAGCGACGCGACGCCGTCCGCGAGCGTAATGGGCATCCGATCGAAACCGGCCGTCCCTCCGCCGCTATTGATGAAGACTTGCACCATCGGGACGGTGAAGACGAGCGCGACCGAGGCCGCGGCTGTTGTTTTGAGCGAGCTCGACCAAGCTTTCGCGTAGGAAGCGGTGTCGACTCGGTGGAGGAGGAACGTGGTCAGCGACACCACGATGAAAACGGTCCCGGGCAAGAAGAGCGGCTGGAAGCTCGCCGTGATGGACGAGCCGAGGATCTCGGGCCACCGCACCGACCACGCGGTGAGCCAGCCGGAAAACGGAAGGGCCCGAAGCCGCGTCAGCACGAGTAGCAGCCCGACCAGGCCATAAGGCAGCCACGCCATCAGGGAGCTCATCGTGGCTTTCGTGCTGTCGTCGCGGATCTCGATGGTCCCCGACCACTCCGGATCCCACTTGTCCTTGTCGGGAAAGTCCCAGTAATCCGAGGGATCCGGCATGAATAGGCCTCGTTTGGCCGCCGTGACGACGATTGCGAGGCCGATGAGCCCGCCGAGCAGCGCCGGAAATTCGGGCCCGAGGAGATTCGCGACGATGATGTACGGAATGGTCATGGAGAACGCTGCGAAAAGACCGAAGCGCCAGACCTTGAGACCTTCCGCGAACGAACGGTTCTCTCCGAAAAATCGCGTCATGAAACCGAGCACGATGAGTGGAACGAGCGTTCCCGCGATTGCGTGCAGAAACGCGACCTTCATGCCGATCATTGCGAGAAAGTCGGCCCATTCGTGAAAGCCGCCCGCGGCAGCGAACGCTTCCACGTTCGCGGCGCCGGTCAAGCCGGTGTTCACGCCGACGAGGATCGGGGTGCCCGCCGCGCCGAAGGACACGGGCGTGCTCTGGATGAGCATGCCCGCGACGACAGCGGCGAGTGCGGGAAAGCCGAGTCCGACCAGAAGGGGCACGGCGACGGCAGCCGGTGTACCGAAGCCGGCTGCCCCTTCGATGAAAGAGCCGAAGAGCCACGCGATGATGATGACTTGAATCCGGCGGTCGGGCGTGATGTCGGTAAAACCGCGACGGATGGTGCGGAGCGCACCGCTTTGCTGGAGCGTGTTCAAGAGCAGGATGGCGCCAAAGATAATGTACAGGAGCGTGCCGGCAACGATGAGGCCGTTGATCGTTGCCGCGGCCACTTGAGTGCCCGGGACTTTCCACACGAACAGCGCGAGCCCCGCGGCCACGAGGTAGGAGAGCGGCATGGCGCGGCTCGCCGGCCATCGAAGAATGACGAGGAAGAGTGCGACCGTGAAGACGGGGGCCAGTGAAAGCAGCGACAGAGAGTAGGTTTCCATATTCAGTGCGGCCTCGAGCCTTCAGAGACTACGGCTTCCGGTAGTGGGAGTGTGAAGAGAAGATAGGTCGCGAGCAAAGGGCTGGTGTCCTTTCGCCAGGCGGCGCTGAGACTAGCATATGCAAGGTAGAACTCAAAGGCTTACGCTCCCCTTGATAATCGACAGGAGGCGAGCTAATCTCTTGTCGACAATCGACAAAAGGGAGGCAATCATGCGTATGCTCGGATTTTATCCCGTCCTCCGGCGCGTGAAAGCCCCTTGAAGGGCAAGCAGGTAGCAGAAAGCCGGTAGCAACCCGAACCGCGGAATATAATAGGGGGCATGGGAATGCTCCTTTTGCTCTTCATCCTCGTTCCGGCGATCGAGCTCGCGCTGCTTCTTGAGGTCGGAAGCCATCTCGGCACGCTCCCCACGCTCGGCCTGATTGCCGCTACGGGTGTCGTGGGCGCCTCTCTCGCACGTCGACAGGGACTCGCCGTTCTCGGGCGCGCTCAGGATCAAATGGCGCGCGGCGAGCTTCCCGCCGGCTCGCTCGCCGACGGCGTCATGATTCTCGTCGCTGGAGCCTTTCTCATCACGCCGGGAATACTGACGGACGCGTTCGGCTTTCTTCTCTTGGTGCCGGTGTTTCGTGAAGTCGTAAGAAGTGTCGCGATGAACCGGCTGCGAAAGGCGATCGAAGAGAACCGCGTTCACGTAGACGTCGCGGGGATGGGCTTTCCCAGCGAGGCGGGCCCCGTCATCGACGTACCCCCGGAGCCTTTCGAGCCCCGCGAGCCGCCCCCGCCGCCAAAGTACAAAGTGCATTGACCGTCTTTTGGCGCTATTGGCTGCTCCAGATTCCAGGTTGGGGTGTTCTCATTGCGCTTCTTGTGGGCGCCCATCATTGGCTCTCGTTGTCGCTCCTGGCCTGTGTGCTCGTTTTCATTGCTTGGCTCGTCAAAGACCTCCTCTTCTATCCGATACTCAAGCCGCATTACGACTTCAAGGAACGTGAAGCGCATACGTGGTTGCTCGGGGAGACGGCTGTGGCCGAGGAGCCGCTCGGACCGCGAGGCTATGTCAAGCTGCGAGGCGAATTATGGATGGCGGAGCTTTCCGTCGGAGAGCCGGAGGTTCCGAAAGGGGAGACGGTGCGTGTCGAAGCCGTGCATGGCCTGACGCTCAAGGTCAGACGCTGACGGGCGTTTCGTTGAGCTTCACGATGAGCTGGCTGATGAGCTCGTCGGCCTTGTCTGCCGACAATGGCGTAGCGCCAGCGCCTCGGCGGCCTCCGCCTCCATATCGCAACATGAGACCGCCTACGTGCACGGGGCAGGTGCGATTGAAGATGCTGTGGCCGACCGTTGCCACGACGAACTCGCGCTCCGGGCCCCACGCAATGCGAATGGAAACGTTGGCCTCGGGAAACAAAGTGTAGATGAGGAAGCGATTGCCAACCGGCAACGCTTCGACGTCACGCAAATCGGTCACGATCACGCGGCCTTCCAAACGGGAGCGTTGGTTTACCACCTTCAGAAACTGCTCCCGCTCCTCTGCGATACGCCGCGCGCGCTCTTTCACTTCAGCGAGGGCCAACACGTCTTCGAGGGTTCCTTCTTCGAAGGTCTCGACGAGCTTCATGAAATAGTCTTTGAACTTCCCGAGGCCCGTGCGCGGATCCGTCGTAAATCCCACGAGGATATGGCCCTCCGGATTCGTGACTTCTTCGATGGTCACTTGCCCGCTGTCATAGCGATCGGTTGCCTTCACGAGCTTGTCGTAGAGCTTGTAGCCCGGATTGTCGGCGAGGTAGTAGTCATAAACGAGGCGCGCGGTGCTCGGTGACAGTCCGTATTTGCCGTCGAAACGCGTCGGTGGTTTGTCGTAGGTTCGGGTGGCCGAGTGGTGGTCGAACCACTTGAGACAGGTCGGGTGATATGGGAGGTTGGCGATAATATCGCCTTGCTCGACTAAGAACTTGTCATCCGTGATGTCCTGAGGGTGGATGAGCTCGATGCCATCGAGACGCTCGGCATGGCTCACCAGCACCGCGCAGGTGAGACCATCCATATTTCCTCGCGTGACAAGCCGCATGCGCAGTTCTTCCTCGAGCTCTCGGTTTAGAGTAACAACTGTCGCAGATCGCGTAAAGCTCATGCGCTTGTCCTCTTCGAACTGGATCGTTTACGCTTTCGCGGATATCCGAGAGGCGATACAACCCGCTACTGGATGAGTGGGTCCTGTGCTCTCCGGGGCGGCTGAAGCGTCCCTGGCTCGGCCAGCGTGACGAGAAAAGCCGCCCGTCGACGTCTTCCTACGATCCGGAATGCTATATCTGTCCCGGGAATCGGCGTGCGTCCGGCGCTCGCAATCCCGAATATGAGCACGTTTTGTTTTTGACAACGACTATCCCGCGCTCGTCCCCGCGCTCGTCGATGAGAACGGCCCCTCGCCCGAAAGCGCGCATCCGCTTCTCCTCTCGGAGCCCGAGCGAGGCCGCTGTCGCGTGGTGAGTTTTTCCCCGCGACACGACCTTCACTTGGGAGAGCTGTCCCCTCAGGCCGTGCGGCGCGTGGTCGATAGCTGGGCGGAGGAGACGCAGCGGCTTCACGTGGACGACGGCGCGGGTTTCGTTCAAGTCTTCGAGAACCGTGGCGCGATGATGGGGGCGAGCAACCCCCATCCGCACGGTCAGATATGGGGGGTGGGGAAGGCGCCAACGCTCCCGAGTCGAAAGGCGGGGACGCAAGCACGCTATTGGGCTGCGCCCGGCCGCGACCTGGTTGGCGACTACTTGAGAGAGGAGCTCGAGCGCACAGAGCGCATCGTGGAAGCGAATCCATACTGGGCGCACCTCGTTCCGTTTTGGGCCGTGTGGCCTTTCGAGACGATGCTCGTTCCTCGCCGCCTCGTCGGCTCCCTCGCCGAGCTCGACGATCGCGAGCGCGATGCGCTTTCTGAGCTCGTAGGCAGTCTGACGCGGCGCTACGACGCGGTCTTCGACACGCCGTTTCCATATTCCATGGGCTGGTATCAGCGACCGCGGGACGGCGAGCGACACGAGGGCTCGCGGCTCCACGCGGTCTATTTGCCACCGCTCCTACGCTCGGCGAGCGTCCGCAAGTTCCTCGTCGGCTACGAGCTGACCTCGGAGCCGCAGCGCGACTTCGACGCCGAAGCGGCCGCGGAGCGGCTACGCGCTTCGGGGAAGGCCGACGTGTGATCGAGACGCTCGCCGCGTGTTTCGAGAAGCACTTCGGAAGCAAGCGCCCGCGTTTCGCGCGAGCCCCTGGAAGAGTGAACCTCATCGGCGAGAGTGTGCCATTCTTAGTTGGAAATTGAAACGGCTCCCAACCCCGTGGTTTGATGACGTTGGCAAAAACAACATCAAGCCGCAAGAGAAAGGAGCCGAGATGGGAAGTCTGCTACGTACAGCCAAGAAACACAAGAAGTCACGTCGTTTGGGTAAGCCCGAGGTAATGGCGCGCGAGGAGTACGGGGAGCTCGAGGTGGACGTCAAAATAGAGATGATCCGTTCGCTAATCCCGCTTGGGTTAATGCACGTTCACGAGCTGCTCGACGACGAAGTGAAGGAGTTGGCGGGAGAGCGATACGCTCGTAAGGACGAACTGGAGCGTGGCCGCCGCCACGGAACCAACCCTGGCACGGTAGGGCTTGCCGGCCAGCGGGTACCGATCCGTGTGCCACGGGTTCGGAGCCAAGAGGGAGTAGAGATACCGCTTCGCTCCTACGAAGCACTGAACGACGGCGGAGAGGTGAATGATCTGCTGCTGAAACGAGTGCTCTACGGAATCTCGTGTCGCAACTACGAGGCTGCAGCGGAAGCGATACCGGGCGCTATCGGGCTGTCGAGCTCGACGGTGTCCCGAGGTTTCGTACAAGCGAGCGCAGCGAAACTTCGGGAGATGCAGGAACGGGATCTGTCCGGCGAAGATGTGGTGGCGCTGTTCCTGGACGGGAAATCATTCGCCGACGCAATGATGGTCATCGCGCTGGGCATCACACTTTCCGGGAAAAAACGCTTTTTGGGCTTCGTGGAGACGGACACGGAGAACGAGAAGGTGTTGACGCCGTTCCTGCGTTCACTGCTCGCGCGGGGACTCGACAGCTCCCAGGGTCTACTGGTGATCATCGATGGCGGCAAGGGTCTGAAAGCGGCCGTAAAGAAGGCGTTCCGAAAGCGGGTCCTGATACAACGGTGCCAGTGGCACAAACGTGAAAACGTCGTGAGCTATCTGTCCAAGGGCGAGCAGGCGTCGTTGCGCAAGCGGTTGCAGTCGGCCTACAACAGGCCGGAATATAAAGAGGCCCTCGCGGCCCTCGATCAACTGCACGATGAATTGGAGGAGCGGAACCAATCCGCAGCTGGGAGCTTGGAGGAAGGAATCGAGGAGACGCTCACATTGCATCGTCTCGGCGTGTACGGGGCGCTGGGCCGTTCGTTCAAGACGACGAACTGCCTTGAATCCGTCAATGCTCTCGTCGAGGAACGCTGCGCGAAGGTCGACCACTGGAAGAACTCCAGCCAACGCCAGCGGTGGCTGGCGACAGCCCTCGTGGACATCGAACCCCGCTTGAGGAGGGTGATCGGCTACCGCCATCTTCCGAAGCTTCGCGAAGCTCTCAAGCGGGAACTGAAGATCGAGACGAAGACATCAACGGTGTCGAAGAAGAAGGCCGCCTAATTTATGAGCCGTGGAGAGTTTCAACTAAGAATGGGCTTGACTCTCATCGGCGAGCATACAGATTACAACGAAGGTTTCGTACTGCCCGTTGCCATCGACCGCTACGTCACGGTGGCCTATGCATCCAATCCCGACAATATCTCGACGCTCTGTGGTTACTCGATCGATTTCGAACAGTCCTGTAGCGTTCCTTATGGGGAGCTCGGGCCTGTATCTTCCGCGCCGTCGTGGTTCGACTATGCGGCCGGAAAGGCGTGGGCGCTGGGCCGAGAGAAGGCCGCCCTACCCGGACTCGACTTCGTCGTTGCTGGAAATGTACCCATTGGCGCGGGGCTGTCGTCATCCGCGGCTCTCGAGCTTGCGATGGCAAGGGCGCTCTTCGACGTGAGCGGCACGCATTGGGATGGACGCTTGGCGGCGAGGCTCGGACAGCGTGTGGAGAATGACTATATCGGTCTCAAGAGCGCATTATGGATCAAATGGCGTCGTCGCTCTCGGAATGCGGCGCGGCGATGCTACTCGATTGCCGGGATCTCACCATCGAGACCGTGCCCTTGCCCGAAGAGCTCACCGTGGTGGTGTTGGATACGGGCACACGCCGCGAGCTTGCGACGAGTGCTTATAACGAACGTCGCGCGAGCTGCGAAGCAGCTGTTGCCGCGGTGCGACGCCAAGCGGCGTCGACGCGCGCGCTCCGCGACGTGAGCGTCGAGCTTCTCGACGCCGCTCGGTCCACTATGGACGAGACGACGTATCGGCGCGCGCTCCACGTGATCTCGAGCCCGGAGCTCGATCGTGTGGTCGGGCATGCTCGAAACCATCCGGGCTGCCGTGGGGCCCGGATGACCGGAGCCGGGTTCGGCGGCTGCGCGGTGGCGCTCGTCGACACGGAACAAGAAAGCTCCTTTGCTGCCGAACTGCGGGCTGCGACTTCGGCGCTCTACACGTGTCAAGCGGTCTCGGGAGCGGAGATTCTCGATGAGTGAGACATTAAGCGAGGACTAGTCTGGGAGGAGCCAAGCGTAAGCTTCGTCGTCTCCCGACATCTCCCAACCGATGAGCGCGATCGGGATCATTCCTTTCGACAGGAACGTGTCGTGGAAGACGCCTAGATCGAAGTCGCCTCGGAGGCGAAGCGCTTCGCGCGCGAGCAGCTCCTCGATCTGCGCCATCCCGATGGTGTAGTTCATCCCGTAGGCGGGCCGGCGTAGATAGATCTGCAGGTCGTAACGAGCGAGGTCTTCCTCCATATACGGCACGAGATCGACCATGTATCGGATGGCTTCGTCGAGCGACATCTCTCCGGTCTGCATGGCGAGCTCGGCCGGAATGCGCACCGCGCGCGCGATTTGCGCGACGTAGAAGAGCTCGCGGGCCCGAGGGAGCTCGTCGAGAAGGCCGGCTTGAAGGAGCATCTCTTCGATATAGAAGCCCCAGCCTTCGGCGCGCACCCCGTCGCGATGCGCACGGCGGATGGGATTGTCCACGCGCCTTTGAAGAAAGCCGTCGAAACGATGGCCGGGGATCGAGGCATGCACGTGATTGTTGAGCGCGTTGCGATAAGAGAGCTCCTCCCAGAAATGACGCTTGCCCTCGGGGCGACGCGTGAAGAAGACGTCGGTCTCGAAGGACATCTGAGTGTCGGGTGGAAGGGTCAGGAGACTCTGCTCGTTGATGAGCGCTCGGATCTGCCGTTCGGCTTCGACAACCCTTCGGTCGAGCTCGTCCTTGCTCGTCGCGATCTCGAGCTCGGGAAGGCCTCGATTGCGATGCTCCTCGATTTTCAAGAAAGTCAGCGCGCGGTCGAGCTCTCGCGCCCCGATACGGCGCACATCCTCGACTGAATGAGGAAGAAGCCGGACGTTTCGCAAGTACCAGGCGTAGTCGTCGAGATCTATCCAAGCAGGCGCGGTCATCGAGGGGAGCTTCTCTTCGAGCCAATCGCGGAAACCCACAACGGCCTCGAGGGTCTCGTTCACGTCGGCAGCGAGCTCGGGCTGAGCTCTCGACACGCGCGCGTCGAGATGCCGGTACCAGCCGATGATCCCAGCCGGCTGTGGGTGGCGAACCGGCTCACCCTGGCCCACGCCATCGTGCTGTTCGAGATGGCGGATGGCGAGCCGCGCGAGCTCGGCGGAGGGCTCGGTGAGCTCGACTTGCGCTTCGGTGACAATTTTGCGCACGCCACGGAGCCGGTCTCGAAACGCCGCGACGTCAGAAACGGGAACGTCCTCATAGGCTACTCTCCGCATGCGGTCGATATAGCGCAGAGGGTCGCGAGAGCGCGGGCGCATGACCCGCAACTCGAAGTCTTTGCCCGCGAGTCGGGCGACCACGAGCAGATAGTCGACTTTCTCCGAGCGCTCCCAGCTCGAAATGTCGATGGCCGCGAGACGGGTCTCGAGCTCGGATACCGACTTGGCAGTGGAGGCGTCCTCGAGCTCGCCATGGATCGCGACGAGCGTGTCGTAGTCGGGCATCTGCGCCTCGAGCACGCCGGCCAGAAAGAGAGCCAGAAACGAGCCTCCTAACTTCATGTCAGTCTCCTTGGAGGTTCTCTACGAGACGGTCCACGAATGCCACCTGTGCGGGGTTCAATTTGATCCGGGCCGTCTCGGCGGTGAAAAACGCTGCGCGATCGATCTCGGGAAACGACTGCTTGCGGCCCGAGCGGGGCGGCCACTCCATCTCGAACGTGTTGGAAGCCACCTTGTCGGCGTCGCCGTCGCCCGGAAACGCCCAGGCCAAAACGCGCTTTCCTCCTTTTTGTTGGACCTCTCCGAGGCAGGTGTAGCCGGTCTCCGGCACCGTGAGCCCCGTCTCTTCGGCGAATTCGCGTCTGGCGGTCTCGAGCGGTTCCTCATCCGCTTCGAGCTCGCCCTTGGGGATCGTCCACGCACCGTCGTCTTTGTTACGAAAGAAGGGCCCTCCGGGGTGTACAAGCAAGAGTTCGAGCTTTCCGCCTCCGCTCGTGCGATACATCAAGAGTCCGGCGCTTCGTTTGAGCACGAATTCAGAATCGGACGAGAATCACGGCTGCAATGATCCAGTCATAGACCCAGCAGAGAACAGGAAAGGTCTTTCCGGTACTCGCGCCCGCGATTTTACGGTGGTGCAGGATGTCCCAACCGCCGTGCGCCAGATAACCCCAAGCGAGGACCGCCGAAGCGTACCAGCGTCCCAGGAGTGCCACGACGATGAAGGCGAGCCCTGCGGTTACCTCTAGCGCGAGCGTACTTCGGCTGTCGCCGGCGAGGGCCGCGCCGATATAGACGGAAGCCGCCGCGACGAGGATGGCGGTGAGTAGGTCGAGAGCTTGCTGCTCGGAGAGAACTTGAATGATGATGACCGTGAGCGCCCCGAGCGCGAGGGCGCCCGTGACTCCAGGATGGCTCTTCACAGGAAACCTACCTCACTACGCCGGAGCATACCAGAGGAGGCCGGACGGCGGTAGAATGATGAAGGACAGAGACAATGTGGATCCTCCTCGGCCTCGCGCTCGTGGTGCTCGCTGTCATCGCTTACGACCTCGTGCAGCGTGAGCATGCGACCCTGCGAAATTTTCCCGTCATCGGACATTTTCGATACATTTTCGAGGCCGTCGGTCCGGAGCTCAGGCAATATATCGTCACGAGCAACAACGAGGAGAAGCCCTTCAGTCGTGACGAGCGCAGGTGGGTCTACGCGTCGGCGAAGAAGCAGAACAACTATTTCGGCTTCGGGACCGATCACGATCTCGAAACCTCGCCCAACTATCTGATCATCCGGCATGCGGCCTTCCCGCTGGCGTCACCGGGGAAAGGGGACGACGCCTATTCGGAGACCTATGCCTTGCCGGCGGCCAAAATCCTCGGTGAAGCTCGCGGGCGGGCGAAGGCGTTTCGACCCCGCTCGGTCGTCAACATTTCGGGAATGAGCTTCGGCTCGTTGAGCGCTCGGGCCGTCGACGCGATGAACCGTGGCGCGGCGCTCGCGGGTTGCTTGCACAACACGGGAGAAGGCGGGATCGCGCCCCACCACGATCAGGGCGGCGCGCTTATTTGGCAAATCGGGTCGGGCTATTTCGGCTGTCGTGCGCCGGATGGTGGTTTCGACATGTCGCGCTTCCGCGAGACCGTGGACAGCCACGACGTACGTGCGATCGAGATCAAGCTCAGTCAAGGCGCGAAGCCCGGAATGGGCGGGGTTCTTCCGGCCGCGAAGGTGACGCCGGAAATCTCGGCGATCCGCGGGATCCCGATGGGCAAGGACTGCGTGAGTCCCTCGTCCCACACGTCGTTCCGCGACGAGGACGAGCTGCTCGATTTCGTCGAAAAGCTCGCGGATGCTACCGGGCTTCCCGTGGGTATCAAATCGGCTGTAGGCGACACGAGCTTTTGGACGCGTCTCGCTCATCAAATGGTTTCGACGGAGCGAGGAGTCGACTTCGTGACGGTCGATGGCGGTGAAGGTGGCACGGGCGCGGCCCCGCTCGTCTTTGCCGACCATGTCGCGCTGCCTTTCAAAGTCGCCTTCGCCGAGGTCTATCGCGTTTTCAAAGAGGCTTCCATCGCCGAGAAGATCGTGTTCATCGGCTCGGGTCGCCTCGGTTTTCCCGAGTCGTCCCTTTTCGCTTTCGCGCTCGGCTGCGACATGGTCAACGTGGCGCGGGAGGCCATGCTTGCTGTCGGCTGCATCCAGGCCCAGCGTTGCCACACGGGGCATTGTCCGACGGGGGTGGCCACGCAGAGCGCATGGCTCATGCGAGGGCTCGATGTCCACTCGAAGGGCGCTAGACTTGCCAACTATCTCGTGACGCTCAGAAAGGAGATTCTTCTGCTGTCGAGAGCGTGCGGCCATCCCCACCCGTCCTTCGTCACCACCAACCAGCTCGACATCGTCGACGACCGCCTCCGAACGAAGAGCGTGCGTGAGCATTTCGGCTACGAGGAGGGATGGGGTCTTCCGGCGCCCACGGATCAGGACGAGATCCGAGAAATCATGAAAAATCCGAGCCTCTAGCCGAGAAATAGCAGGATTCGTTCGTCTATCCCCGTGACCACTGAGCATAGAAGGGAACACGGCTATGGGCGTCTTTCATTACACTGCGTTCGAGCTTGCCGCTCTATTTCGGGGCGGTATGCCCGGATTCCTCGTGCATGAGCACATCGAGGCCTGCGAGCGATGCCACATTCTGTTGGCGCTCGTGCGGCGAGCGCGTGGCGAGCCCAGCGCCGAGCAGGCCGAAGTCTTGGTCGATGCTCTAACGGGACCTGACTCTTAACCGCGTTCCGCGTCGCTACCTGCTTCCAGCTACCTGCTTCCAGCTACCGCTTCCAGCTACGGCTTCCAGCTACCGCTTCCAGCTACGGCTTCCAGCTACCGCTTCCAGCTACGGCTTCCAGCTACCGCTTCCAGCTACGTCTGCGCTTTGGAAGTAGGCAGCAGGCAGCCACCGGGATCGCGGAACCTGCTATACTTTTCGATTCAAGGAGACAGGGTGTCCACGGCTTCTTTTCATTCGCTTGGCTGCCGGTTGAATCAAACCGAAGCGGCGTCGCTCGCGGGAGCGTTCCAAATCAAGGGCTATAACGTCGTCGAATGGGGCCAGCCGGCTGACGTCGTCGTCATCAATACGTGCTCGGTGACCGAGCGGGGCGAGGCGGCATGCCGAAGCGCCATTCGCCAAGCGCTACGTCGTCAGCCCGAGGCTTTCGTGGTCGTGACGGGCTGCTATGCGCAAGTGGGGCTCGAGGCGTTGCGCACGATCGACGGCATCGACATGATCGTGGGCACCGAGTACAAGAACAAGTTCCTGAGTTTCATCGAGAATCCGCGCAAGCTCAAAGAGCCCGTCGTGCTTCATTCGAACCTGATTGATGACGGGGATTTCGAAGTTCCTGGGACTGGCCTGTATCACACGACGCGCGCAAACCTCAAAGTACAGGATGGGTGCGACTTTTTCTGCTCCTTCTGCATCATTCCGTTCACTCGAGGTCGGGAGCGCAGTCGCGATCTGACCGATCTTCTCAGGGAGGCGCGAGAGCTCGCCGCGCGCGGCTTTCAGGAGCTCGTTCTCACGGGCGTCAATATCGGCCGCTATCACCAGGCAGGAACGAGCTTTCTGGATATGATCCGAAAACTCGAGGAGATCGAGGAGCTGAAGCGCATTCGGATCACTTCGATCGAGCCCACGACGATCGAGCACTCGCTCGTCGAGCATATGGCGCGCTCGGACAAGCTCTGCGATTATCTGCATATCCCTATCCAGAGCGCGCAAGCGCCCGTTCTCGAGAGGATGAACCGCCGCTACACGCCCGAGGAATACAAAGAATTCGTCGACTTCGTCGCGGCGACCGTTCCAAATATAGGGCTCGGCACCGACATCATTGTCGGTTTCCCGGGAGAAACGGACGCGATGTTCGAAGAGACCTATCGCTATCTCGAAGCGCTGCCCTTCGCTTATTTCCACGTCTTCAGCTATTCGAAGCGCTATGGCACGAAGGCCGCACGTCTCGACGGACACGTACGGCCGGATGTGATCAAGGCGCGAAGTCAGGCGCTTCGGGAGCTATCTACCGCGAAACGCCGCGCCTTCGCGAGCCGCTACCTTTCCGAGGATGTCGAAGTGCTGTTCGAGCAACAGGACCCGAGTGGTCTTTGGACCGGGCTCACGAGCAACTACCTCCGTGTGGGCGTTGTTTCGTCAGAGCCTCTTCGCAACACGTTTCGCCGCGTGACCATCCACGAAGTGACCGACGAGTTAGCGCTCGCTTCGCTCGGAGCCTATCGCGGCGCGAACAACCGAGTCGTCGCTGACTCCGGCTTGGGAAAAGGCAGAGAATCGGCGTAGCGGACCGCATCGTCGACGATGACGGTGCATTCGGTCTCGATGGCCTCGAGCGCACTCCGCGACAGACCGCCTTTACCGACCAGGTATTCTTCGTACAGCTTGATCGGGTCGCGCGCCTCCCAATAGTCTCGGGCCTCCTGCGAGACATAGGACGCGTCGTCATGCTCGCCGTGGCCGCGCCGGCGGAAAGTGAGAAATTCCAGAAGAGCAGGGCCTTGGCCGCTACGGGCGTGGTCGATGGCTTTTTTCGCTTGCCGGATGACGTTGAAGACGTCGTTTCCGAAAGCGACGTCGGTGTAGAGGTTGAATGCGGGGCCGCGATCCGAGACGCGCTTGACGGGCATCTGCTTGTGGATCGGCGTGGAATAGGCGAACTGATTGTTCTCGATGATGACGACGAGAGGCAGTTTGTGAATCGATGCGAGATTCAGTCCTTCGTAGAAATCCCCAGGGCTCGTTGCGCCATCCCCCGTGAAGGCAATGTAGACATTCGGCTGGCGCTTCATCTTGAACGCCAAAGCGAAGCCGGCCCCGGACGGGATCCAAGAGGCCATCGAGCCGTTGTGATAGGGCGCGATGCCAAAGGTTTCGAGGTCGGCGAGGAACAAGCCCAAGTCCCGGCCGTGCGATGGAGGCACGTCTTTGCCGAACCAGCGCGCGATGACGTGCTTCGGCTCGACTCCGCGGTAGAACCATGCCGCCAAGCTGCGCGAGACGGTGCTGAAGATGTCGTTTCTGTCCATCAACGAAGCCACACCTGTCGCGATCGCCTCTTGTCCGGTGCCAAGATAGACAGCGCCGATGATCTTGCCCTGGCGGTACAAGGAGGCGAGTCGGGTCTCGAAAATGCGCGCGAGCCGCATGGCGCGATACATGCGCAAAAGCTCGTCCTCGCTGAGCGTGAGGGGTGCGGGATCGATGGCGAGACAGTCGAGCTCGGGTGGCAGTGGCTCGAAATCGTAAGCGGTCGTCATGGCTGGCGAGAGTCTATCTCAAAACTCGGCTGTCAAGACGAGCCTGCTTCGGAGGCGCGGACTGTTTTTATGAGCAGCCGCTAGTCGTGCCGCAGTTGAGGCATTTGTAGCAGCTTCCGTTGCGAACCATGAAGGAGCCGCAAGTGGAGCACGGCGGAGCATCCTCGAACAAAGGCAGCATCGATGTCACGGATCCCGATTCCGACACCGGTTTCGCGGCGGGGGCCGGGCCTCCATTCTCGATCGTTCGGGTCTCCTCGAGAACGCCGGCTTGTGCGAGCTTATCCGGCGAATAGAACTTCGACGCCAGCCAACGGAAGAGATAATCCGTAATGGACTTCGCATAGGGGATTTGAGCGTTCCCGGTATATCCGGAGGGCTCGAAACGCGTATGAGCGAACTTGTCGACGAGCACTTCCAGCGGCACACCGTATTGCAGCGCATAGGAGATGGCGCGGGCGAAAGCGTCCATCAAGCCCGACACTGAGGAGCCCTCCTTCGACATGTTGATGAAGATCTCACCTGGCGAGCCGTCGTCGTACATGCCGACGGTGATGTAGCCCTCGTGCCCCGCTATGCTGAACTTGTGCGTAATGGCCTGTCGCTCGACAGGAAGCTTGCGTTGCACGGGTCGTGGAGCCTGAGGGGTGTCGCTGGCTTGCCCCGAAGTGTTCAGGGGCTGCGTCCGCTTGCTGGCGTCCCGATAGATCGCGATGGATTTCAAGCCGAGCTTCCACGCCTCGACATAGGTCTGCATGATCTCTTCGATAGTAGACGCGTTCGGCATGTTGACCGTCTTCGAGATCGCACCCGAGAGAAACGGCTGAACGGCCGACATCATTTTGACGTGACCCATGTAGTGGATAGAGCGTTCGGCGCCGGGCGACTGTACCGCGCAGTCGAAAACCGGCAAGTGCTCATCGCGCAAGAGCGGCGCACCTTCGATGAATCCGTTCTTGTGGACGTAATCCGTGATCGCGTCGACTTCTTTGTCCTGATAGCCGAGCCGCGCCAGTGCCGAAGGCACCGTCTGATTGACGATCTTCATCAGCCCGCCGCCGCCGAGCTTCTTGTACTTGACGAGGGCGAGGTCCGGCTCGACGCCCGTCGTATCGCAATCCATCATGAGCCCGATCGTGCCGGTCGGAGCAAGGACGGAAGCTTGTCCGTTCCGGTGACCGTGCTCTTCGCCGAACTGCACCGCGTCGTTCCACGTATCGACGGCGGCGCGGTATAGATCCGGCTGGCATCGACCCGGGTCGATGGCCTCGACCGCGTCCCGATGCATCTTCATGACCTCGTTCATCGGCTCGCGGTTTTCTCTGTAGCCCTTGAACGGGCCGAGATTGGCGGCCATGAGCGAAGACTGACGATAGGCCTGTCCCGTCATCACGGCCGTGATGGCAGCGGCGGTGTCACGGCCCTTCTCGTTGTCGTACGGAATGCCTTGATACATCAATAGAGCGCCGAGGTTCGCATAGCCAATCCCGAGGGGACGATAGTCTTGTGAATGGCGACCGATTGTCGGCGTGGGGTAGCTCGCATTGCTGACGATAATCTCCATCGCGCTGATGACGACATCGACCGCCTTCTGGAACTTTTTGACGTCGAACTGTCCGTCGGAGCTCACGAACTTCATGAGGTTGAGGGACGCGAGATTGCACGCGCTATCGTCGAGATACATGTACTCGGAGCAAGGATTGGACGCGTTGATGCGTCCGCTATTCTTCGACGTGTGCCACCGGTTGATAGTCGTGTCGTACTGCATGCCCGGATCCCCGCAGACATGCGCGGATTCCGCGATTTTGTGAAGTAGATCCCGCGCCCGGTAGGTGCTGTGAGCTTCACCTGTTCTTACCGAGCGCGTGAACCATTCTTTGTCCTGCTCGACGGCTTGCATGAAATCGTCGGTTACACGCACGCTGTGATTGGCGTTCTGATAGAAGACCGACGCGTAGGCTTCACCGTTGAAGGAACCGTCATAACCGGCATCGATCAAAGTCCAGGCTTTGTGCTCTTCACGGAGCTTGCACTCGATGAACTCCATGATGTCAGGATGGTCGATGTTCAAGATCACCATCTTTGCCGCGCGTCGCGTCTTGCCGCCGCTCCGGATGACGCCGGCGAAAGCGTCATAGCCTTTCATGAAGGAGACCGGGCCGCTGGCGATGCCGCCGCCGGAGAGGCTTTCTTTGGAGCTACGAATCGTCGAGAGGTTCGAACCCGTTCCCGAGCCCCATTTGAACAACATGCCCTCTGTTTTTGCGAGGTCCAGGATGGAGTGCATCGTGTCGTCGACGGAGTTGATGAAGCACGCGGAGCATTGGGGTTTCGCTTCGATGCCGCAGTTGAACCACACGGGGGAGTTGAACGAGGCGTGTTGGTTCAAGAGCAGGAATATGAGCTCGTCCCGGAATGTTTCCGTATCGTCTTCGCTGGCGAAATAGCCGCCTTCTCGTCCCCAACGGGTCATCGTGTCTACGACCCGTCCGATGAGTTGACGCGCGCTGTTCTCGCGCTCGTCCGTATCGAGATGGCCATGAAAATATTTCGACGCGACGATGTTGGTCGCCATTTGCGACCAGTTCTTCGGGACTTCGACGTTTTTCTGCTCGAAGACGATGCCGCCATTTTCGTCAGTGATGACGGCGTCTCGGATGTCCCATTCGATGGTGTCATAGGGCGAGACGCCTTTCGTCGTGAAGACCCGCTCGAATCGAAGTCCATTCGAACGCTTTTTGGCGGTGTCGTGACCGTTCGAGCTCGCGGTCACATCGTTTTGTCCGGGGTTTTGTCCGGGTTTTCCGATCGAGGCACTGTTCTCCGTCGTTTCTGAATCCAACATTAAAGAAATATCTTTTTTCGTCGTCGCCATCCTGTGCCCTCCGGTCGCGAGAAAGAAACCGATTTTCGAAACACCGAGCTTATCGGTGCTCGTTCCGCTGCTCCACTTTTGCTTGGCTCATCGCCGAACCTTCTAGAAATATTATTCAACCGGCTCATGTTCAGCGAAAACCATCCCGCCCCCTCGAGCGTCCCAAAAGACAAAACGAGAGCGTGCTTCACCGCCGGCCGAGGCTAGCGGCTCCGACTACATAGTGTTCTTTCTGAGCGAGCCTTGGAAATAGTTTTATAAGCTGGGCGCGATTCACTGTCAAGAAAAAAATACTAGATTTTGCGTTGTTGGTCCATTGGACCCACTAAATGTAGGGGGAAGCCTCTGAGCGGGCGGGATTTAGGGACGGAGTATGTTTCGGAGAGATTTTCTATACGAATGAGCATAAAATGTGCTAAATGACGATATTGCGATAGGATCGGCTGCGTTCGAAATTCAGTTAACGCCAATCTAGTAAAGTGCTCCTTTAAGTGCAGAGGGGGTGGCACCACGACGTTCGTCGCGAGATTGTCTTTCGCCCGGGAGCCTTCGTGGCCGGATCATCCGAAAATTTTCTTGAACATGTCGCGTAGCGGGTCTTTCTTGCCTCCCGGCCCCGAGCTCAATTGTTTTTTTGCTCCTTCATGCGTGGGACGAATACGCAGTGCGGTGCGGAACGCGTTCTGCGCGCGTGAGTGCATCGCGAAGGATTTGTAGTACAGCCCGAGCGAAAAGTGCAGGTCCGCGTCCTGAGGCGCGAGTCGAAGCGCTTCGATGAAGTGGCGTTCAGCATTCTTTCTCATGACGGGGTGGCGCGCCATGGCGCGGCCGAGCATTCCGTGATGATGTGCCACTTCGGGCTCGAGCTCCACGAGCTCGTACAGAAGCGAGACGGCATGCTCCCAGTCACGTACCTGAAAGTGCAGCTTGACGTCGCGGAGGAGCTGGCGCACGCGCTCGTCGCGGGCTGCGCCCGTCAAGGGCGTACTGGCGTCGGCCGCGTCGGCCTTTTCGTCTGGCTCGCGCTCCGAACTCTCGTCAGTGGACGGCGGCTGCGTATCAACGAGAGAGTAGCCGGTCACTTCGTTGTCCGAGCTGAGGTCGATCCCCATTTCCTCGAACAACTCTTCGTTCAGCGGAGGCAGTGCCTGTTCGGTCGGTGGCTCCAACGTCGGTTCGGTAGCGGTATCCGGCTCGGTGTCTTCGTTCGCTTGCTCGCGCTGTTCGAGCATGCGCGCGTAGGCTTTTTGCAGCCGCGCCTGGATGACGTCGATTTTGGCGACGAGCGTCTGCTGCGCCTCTACCATCGCGCGTTTTTTTCCCACTCGGATTGGCGCTCTTCGAACGCTTTCTGGATGGCGGATTCCTTGGCCGGGCCTTCGAGGTGCAGCAGCTCTTTTTCCGAGGCGCGGTCTAGGCGATCGAATTCCATCAGGATTTCCTGCTGAGCGTTTGTCGCTTGAATCTTCGCGAACTTTCTCTGAATCTCGGAGAGCACGAAGACGCCCGTCTCTTCCTGCACCTTCAAAGGACGCCGCCGGTTTCGGTCGGCGGGCTCGAGAAGCCCCGCCGCGTACAAGCCGTAGCACGCGCGAAGCACGATGCCGCGTTCGCTGTCGCCCCGCTGTAGTAACGCCGAAAGGGGGGCTCCTTTGCCGGCACTGCGCAGAACGCTTTGCTCGATCGGTTTCAGCTTCCGCGGATCCATGGTGAAAGGAGGATTCTCCGCGACGCGCACCTGTGTGTCGAGCGGCGGGAGGCCCGCGAGAAGGAGCTTACCGTTCGTCATGTGCCGCACACCCTCTAGGAGGATGCGGTAGATGGACAAGCCCACCATCAGCTCCATCGGGATCACGGTATCGCGCTCGTCGAAGCTGTAGACCGCATCGGGGGACTTGAACAGCGACATCACGGTCCGATTGACTTGAGCCGCGACATGCTTTCCGAGCTCCTCTTCGGACATGACGCCCGCTTTGACGAGGGCCTGTCCGAATTTGCGACGGCTGCCCTTCATCAGCATGCTCGCGAGCGCGAACTCGTGCCGCGAGATCCGTCCGGCTTCGATGAGGCTTTCGCCTAGACGATCGCGTTTCAAATTGCTTCCGGCAAAAACGACAAAGCCGTGGTCGAAATAAATGCTCTTGATGGCGGTGCCGAGATTGATTTGAAGATCACCGCTTCGTTCCTCCGCGGCGATCTGCCGAAGAACTTGCGCCAGGGGGACGGCATCGAGCGAGCCTATCCACTCCACGCGGGAGGCCACCCCTTTGACGTTCGTTGCTGGCATGATCGAGACTATTTTATCGGAACGGGATTATTTTCTACAATTTCCGACCAAACCACAACCGGGCTCGAAGGCTATGGGGTTTCCAAGACATCGGCGCGCTGTTCGAATGGACTCGCGGTCTCGGTCTATTATGTGAAGGAGGGTTGCGGGTCACGGAATGAAACCAAAAATTCTAGAAATTCGAATCACGCAGGGCGTGAGCGAGCTGTCCGGACGGTTTCCATGGGCGCGTTCGGAGCGGGCGCCGCTCTACGAAATCGAGCGCGCTCTCGACCGCGCGCGCGACGATGAGCGCATTGGAGCGCTGTATCTCAAGCTCGCGGATATCGAGATCGGCTGGTCACAAGCGGAGAGCTTGCACCGTGGCATTCGCGCTTTGCGAAGTCAAGGGAAGGCGACGGTGGCTTTTATCGAGGGCGCTTCGAACACGACGTTCCTTTTGGCGTGTGCATGCGAGACGATCGTCCTCGCGCCGAGCGCGACGTTGTCACTTCAAGCGCTCTCGAGCGAAGGGCTATTCTTCAAAGATTTGCTCGGTGAGCTCGGCGTGAGCCCCGAGCTAGACGCGGTGGGTGAGTTCAAATCCGCGGGCGAAATGTTCGAGCATCGCCGCTCGTCGGAGCCGCACCGCCGAGAGATGAAATCTATCCTCGAGGACATGAACGAACAATATCTCCGGCATATCGCCGAAGGTCGCGGCATGACGACGGATAATGCCGCCGCTGCAGTCGCCGGCGGTCCTCATATGGCCGAGGATGCGAAGCGAGCGGGTCTCGTCGACGAGCTCGGCTATGAGGATTCCTGCGACACGCTTTTCGACGAGGCGCTCGGTCCAGGAGCAAAACGGATCGGGTATTCGCGCTACGGGTTGCCCGGGTGGCTCGCGCGCGTCGCACGATGGCGGCGTCCACGCGTGGCGGTGCTCCATGCGGTAGGGGTCTTGACGACTGGAGTCGGCCGGTCGACGGCTTCGGCCAACACCTTGCGCGAAGCGCTCCAAAAACTCCGGCGCCATCCGCGGGTACGAGCGATCGTTCTGCGGATCGAGAGCCCCGGAGGAGGCGTTATCGCCTCCGATGCCATTCACCGCGAGCTTGCGCTTACCGTGAAGGAAAAACCTGTCGTCGTCTCGATGGGGAACATCGCGGCATCCGGCGGTTATTACATCGCGGCGGCGGCGAGTGCGGTCGTCGCGGAGGGAACGTCACTGACCGGCTCTATTGGCGTGGTCGGGGGCAAATTCGTCGTGAGGCGTTTGCTCGATCGTCTCGGCATTCACCGCGAGATCATCGCCCTCGGAGGCAATGCCGGCAACAACTCTCCATTGCGCTCTTTTACCGAAGAGCAGCGCGCGTGGCATCGGCGCTACCTCGAGGAGTTCTATCGGGGCCGCTTTCTACCCGTTGTGGCGGAGGGCAGAGATCTCACGATCGAACAAGCAGACGCCGCCGGGCGAGGACGCGTCTGGACGGGAAGGCAGGCACGTGAGCTCGGGCTCGTGGACGAGCTCGGCGGCCTCAACACTGCCATTCGGCTAGCGGCTCAAAAAGCCCAGCTCGATCTTAGAAAGGCACGCATCGCTTTCTACCCACGCCGCCGCCGCCTTCTAGAGCGCCTGCGTTTCGGACTCGCCGCTCCCCGAGAAGGCCTGGTGGCCGAGCTCGTGGAACGCATCGCCCTCGTCGACACGCTAGCGCGAGAAGAGGTCCTCTTGTTGATGCCACGTATCTTTCGGATCCGCTAGAGCATTCTAGCGGTTGTTGTTGCTGCGCGAGCGGGCTGAGCCTCGGCTTTGGGAAGCTCGGCCGCCACGGGATGACGACGGGCGAGAAGGTGAGCGGGTGCCTCGAGTCGCTGACCCGCCGCGTGACGGTCTTGGAGCTGAGCGCATCCCGGATGGACGGCTTCGCGTCGCACCGCTTCTCGTGGTCCCACGCGGCGCGCTGGACCTAGGGTGTGGCTGCGCTGCCGGTGCACGCCGCCGGCTACTGGGCGAAGCCCTCTGTGTCCGGAAACCCGAGCGATTGGAGCGCGTGGTGGTGCCTGAGCTTGGCGTGCGAAATGTACGGGTCGGTGTAGCGCGCTCGCTGCGGTTTCCGGATCGATTCGCGGGACGGCCCGTTGCGGTGGGCGTGCGAACGGTGCGGGGTGTTGTGACGCGCTCGGAACGGGTCCTCGAGCGGGTCGCGGGCCGAGCGGTGGTCGCCGCCGGCGCGCGGGGGGTGCGGGTGGGCGTAGCGCGCTCGCTGCGGTTTCCGGATCGACTGCCCGTTGTGGTGGGTGTGCGAAAGGTGCGTGCCCTCAGTTGGCTCGCGGTGCCCTCCTGCGACCCACTTCTAGTCGTGGCCCTCAGGATCGAGCTCGACGGCCTGCGGGTCGATGTCGCGGCCGAGCGGCCCGTGCTCAATCTTCGAGCTGCGGCGCGCTCGGTAGTCCCGGTATTCCCAGTATTCCCAGTATTGTTGTTGCGCCGGATCACCTTCGTGTTCGCTCGGCCGACGAGCTCCCGCGCCCGCTGCAAGCTTGCCTCGGGCGAAGCGGTCCGTGCTCGTGCGCTTGGCGTTCGCGCCGCCCGGAGGATTACACCTCGAGGTCGTTGCAGGGTTCCCCGAGCTTTCCCACGCGCGTCGAGCGCGTGAGGCGTCAAGCTACGGTCCAAGACAGAGGCCGACCTGTGCAGCGCGGCCGCGCTCGACGTCGATCGAACTTGGTCCACGCGCAGTCGGGCATGTCCCGCACGGCTTCCGAATTCCCTTGCGCGAGAGAAATTCCATCCGGCACCGTTGTCGTAGACGTGGCGCGGCACGGCTTTGCCGCCACGGTAACGCCCGCGATAGCCGTAATAATTGTGCCCGTGGTGAGGGGAGGTATAAGAGAAAACAGAGCCGCCGTGATAGCCGAGCGGGCTCCAGCCGATCCAAGTGGGTCCGATGGCGAAGGAGACCCAAGCTGGTCCCCAATGGCGGCCGGGAACCCAGTGCCATCCATGGTGGTTGTAACCCCAACGGCCGTAGTGATACGGCGCCCAGCCCCATGGCTCGTACGAGATCCACGTATAGCCGTAATGCGTGTAGCCCCAACGGCCGTGACGGTAAGGCGCCCAACCGACGCTCACGCTCGGGTACCAGGCATAACCTTGCTCTTCGTCCTCCCGCCACTCGCCGTGCTCGCTCAGCTCGTCGACGTAGTGATGGACCTCTTCGGGAACTTCGGCTAGCGGTACTTCGCGGCGGCGCGGACCGTAGAGATCTCGCTCTGCGCTCCACTGTTCGAAGGCGTCGCCGTTCGCCGCATCGAAGGCCAATGGCGTAGATGGGAACTGCGGCTCTTGGGACGCCTCGATGAAGCTTTGCTCGCCCGCTCCAACAATTACGGAGCCTTCGGTGCTCGCGAGCTCCGCGCGGCCCTGTCCGACGGACAGTGTCATCGTCGCGGCGTTACGCACATCGATGCGATATGTCCCTTCAAGTTGCGGGTAGACGCTTCCGGTGGGGGAGTCGATGCGAGGCTTTGCGCTGCTCGCGCCGAGCTTCAGGATGACGCTTCCACTCCACAACAAAATATTAGGCTCGCCATCGAAGGTGACGAAATCTACTTTCGTCCTCTCGTCGAGTCGAAGGATCGTTCCGTCCGCGAAACGGATGGCGACACGCGAGCCCGCGTGTGTCCAGAGCCGATCTCCATGTAGTATCGGCACGTTGATGGCGCCGGGCTCGGGTTCGGGCTCCGTCGCTCGTTGCAGCGTGACGTCTCCGTCGACGTAGTGAATGTAGGCGTTCTCGTAAGAATATTCTTGAGCGACGCTCGTGATCGGCAGGGCGGCGAGCCCTAGCAGCATACCCATGCCGAGAACAGATGTTTTTCCCATCATTTCCCGATCCTCCTGAGAATGAACGAGCGCCCGACACGCCCTAGTTCTCTCAAGTGCAACTTCTATACCACGGAGCGCTCCGCCTGTGCAAATGGCTGAAAGAATTGAAAATAAAGAGCTTGCACCGACGTAGCACCTGCGGCTGAAATGTGACCCAAGTCACCCTTCGGGGACAATGATGTCGTCATTTCGAGACTAGAAAATTGACAAATTCGGACTCATATCGTATGGTTTTGTTTGACTGAATCTCTGTCAGAATACCAGAGATGCCGAGAAGGAGCACCCATGAGCAAGATTATCGGGATCGACTTGGGAACCACCAATTCGGTCGTGGCCGTGATGGAAGGCGGGAACCCAGCGGTCATCACGAATCCCGAAGGCGGCCGTACGACGCCTTCTGTCGTTGCTTTCGCCAAGGGCAATGAACGGCTCGTCGGTCAAGTTGCCAAACGGCAGGCTATCACCAACCCCGAGAACACGATTTTCTCGATCAAGCGCTTCATGGGGCGCCGTTTCGACGAGGTCTCGGAAGAAATGCAGATGGTGCCCTACAAAGTCGTCAAGGAAGAAAATGGCGACGCCCGGGTGGACATCAAAGGGCACCATTACTCGCCGCCCGAAATCTCGGCGATGGTGCTCCAAAAACTCAAATCCGCCGCGGAGGATTATCTAGGTCAAAAAGTCGAACGAGCCGTCATCACCGTTCCGGCCCACTTCAACGACAGCCAGCGCCAAGCGACGAAAGATGCTGGCGAGATAGCCGGGCTCGAAGTCATGCGACTCGTTAACGAGCCCACCGCGGCGGCGCTCGCCTACGGTCTCGACAAGAAGAAAGACGAGAAAATCGCCGTCTTCGATTTTGGCGGCGGCACCTTCGACATCTCGATCCTCGAAGTGGGCGAAGGCGTCGTGGAAGTCAAGTCCACGAACGGAAATACCCATCTCGGTGGCGATAACATCGATCAACGGGTCATCGATTGGCTCATCGATGAGTTCTCGGCTTCGGACGGTGTGGATCTGTCGAAAGACCGGATGGCGCTCCAGCGCCTGAAAGAATCGGCGGAAAAAGCGAAGATCGAGCTCTCCTCTACGATGGAGACCGAGATCAATCTTCCGTTCATCACGGCTGATTCCACCGGCCCCAAACATCTCTCGGCGCGTCTGACGCGCTCGAAGCTCGAGCAGCTGATCGACGATCTCATTCAAAAGACCGTCGCACCCTGCAAGCAGGCCATTGACGATGCTGGGCTCAAAGCTTCCGAGATCGACGAGGTCGTGCTCGTCGGCGGCTCGACGCGTATCCCAAAGGTCCAGGAGGTCGTGAAGGAGCTTTTCGGCAAAGAGCCCCACAAAGGCGTCAATCCCGATGAAGTGGTCGCTCTCGGCGCCGCTGTGCAAGCCGGCGTTCTCGGAGGCGAGGTCAAAGACCTTTTGCTTCTCGACGTAACCCCGCTTTCTCTCGGGATCGAGACCCTCGGCAATTTGTTCACGAAGGTCATCGAGCGCAACACGACGATTCCTCACAAGAAAAGCGAAGTGTTCTCGACCGCCGCCGACAACCAGACCCAGGTCGAAGTTCACGTCCTGCAGGGCGAGCGATCGATGTCGGCGGACAACCGCACCCTTGGAAGATTCCATCTTGTCGGGCTGCCCCCGGCGGTGCGCGGAGTGCCGCAAATCGAAGTCACATTCGATATCGATGCAAACGGCATTTTGAACGTTTCGGCGAAGGACATGGCGACAGGCAAGCAGACGGCGATCACGATCACCGTGTCGAGCGGACTCAGCGACCAGGAAATTGACCAGATGCGCAAGACCGCGGAGCTCAACGTCGAGGACGACAAGAAACGCCGCGAGGAAGTCGAGGAGAAAAACGAGACCGACAACCTCATTTATCAGACCGAGAAGCTTTTGAACGAGCACCGTGACAAGATTCCGGAAACGGACGCCAAGCAGATCGAGGCAGCCCTCGAAGATGCCAAAAAAGCGCTCAAAGAACGGGAAGTCCAAGGGATTCGCAACGCGAAGGACGTGCTCCAAAAAGCGAGCTACCGGCTCGCCGAGTTCATGTACGAAAAAGCTGGCGACGCGTCGCAAGCCGCCAAAGGCTCCGCTTCGGACGGCGAGGATGTCATCGACGCCGAGATCGTGGACGCGGACGAAAAGAAATAGATAGTAACGAAGATGGCTCGCAACGACTATTACGTGCTTCTCGGCGTGGAGACGAGCGCCTCGAGAACCCAAATCCGTCGCGCGTTCCGCAAGCTCGCCCGCAAGTACCACCCCGATATCAATCCCGGAGACAACGTCGCGGCGGTCCGCTACCAGCGTATCGCGGAGGCGTTCGAGGTTCTCGTCGACCCTGAACGCCGCGAGCGCTACGACGATATCGGGGCGGAGCCTGAGGCGCCGCGGCACACAGAGCCCGTCCGCTACGGTTTCGAGGGGTTCGACTTCTCGCTCGAAGAACGTCGGGAGGTCGACATATTTCCAGACTTGTTCCGCCGACCGACTGTGAGCTCAGGCGGGCCTCGGCTGGATGGAGAGGATATTCACCACCGATTGAGCATCTCTTTCCACGAATCTCTCCGCGGGCTCGAGAGTCGTTTTCGTGTGGGGCGACAAATTTCGTGCGAAACGTGCGAAGGTTTCGGGGAGATTCTCGCTAGTCAGCCGCGGCCTTGTACGGCTTGCGGTGGGCGCGGCCGCGCGACACAAACGCGGGGCTTCATGCTCTTCGCGAAGCCCTGCGAAACGTGCCGAGGCGCGGGCATGGTCGCGCGTGAGCGCTGCCCCGATTGTGCTGGCGGCGGACGAGCAACGGAAGAGCAGAACATCTCGGTCGAGATCCCGGCCGGCGTCTCGGATGGAGACAAGCTTTCTGTTCCGGGAATGGGCAATCAAGGAAGAGGCTCGGGCCGACCCGGGGATCTCTATATACACGTTCAAGTCCAGCCCGACACGTTGTTCTCGCGCAAAGGGGACAATTTGTTTTGCACCGTGCCGATCTCGTTCGCCGAGGCGGCGCTCGGTACGAAGCTGGATGTGCCGACCACGGATGGCGAAGTCACGTTGCGCGTGCCGGCGGGAGTGCAATCGGGACAGAAGCTGAAGCTATCCGGACGCGGGGCGCCTTCGCGTCGAAGCGCCGAGGGTCGCGGCGACTTGTTCGTCGTTATTCACGTCGTGACCCCGACGGTCTACGACGATCGCTCCCGTGATCTTTTGCGTGAGCTCGACCGGCTGAACCCGATGGACGCCCGCGAGTCGCTCCGCAAGAGTCCGGAAGGCACACTCACGTGAGAAAGTCGGCAGGATCGGGTTCGGACGGGCCGCGTAATCGCGGCAAAGGCAAGGGCTACTACATGATTAGTGCCGTCGCCGAGACCTACGGCATCCATCCTCAGACGCTCCGGCTCTACGAGCGTGAAGGGCTTTTGGCCCCGTCGCGAACGGAAGGCAATACGCGTCTATATTCCGAGGAAGATTTGCGTGAGCTCGAGACGATTTTGAACTTGACTCGGGATTTAGGCGTCAATCTCGCGGGTGTCGAGATCATCCTCAACATGAGGCAGAAGATGGAAAAGATGCAAGGCGAGATCGGTGAGTTCATCGAATACGTTCAGCGGGAGATGGGCCGGCAAGAGGACGGTTGGAAAGACCGTGTCCAGAATGCTCTCGTTCGTCTGCCTCCACGCGGTCTCGTGAAGAAGGACCCGTGAGCGAGCACACCGACTGCCCCGAATGCGCGGGCACTTCCTGGAAGCGCGTCGAGCGCGACGGCGTCGACGGGGTCATCCGCTGCTCCTGTTGGGTCGGAGATCGCCACGAGTCTGCGATGGCGAAGGCCGGCGTCCCCACGCGGTATCAAGAATGTGCGTTCGACGGGCGAAGCGGTGGCCGTCCTTTCGACGGATTGAAGCCTAGCCTCGTACGGGTGATCAAAATCGCGGAGAGTTGGGCGGATCGCTTTCCCGACGTCGAGGCGGGGCTCTTGTTCAGCGGGACGCCGGGAGTTGGGAAGACCCATATCTCGGTGGCGGTGCTCCGGCGCATTCTGCTTGAGCGGGAGATAGCGGCGCGGGCGCTTTTTTGCGATTTTCGCTTTTTGCTACGCCAGATAAAAGGCTCCTATCATCCGGACACGGCGGTGACGGAAATGGAGGTTTTGAGGCCGGTACTCGAGGCCGAACCGCTCGTGCTCGACGACCTCGGAGGGGAAAGCCCGACGCTCTGGGTTCTCGATACGTTCTTCTACATCCTCAATCAACGGTATAACGAAAAGAAGCTGACCATCATCACGACCAACTACTCCGATAAGCCCACGAGCACGGGACCGGTCGTGGTCAGCAAAGCATCCGCTCGCATGGGGGCGGCAGAGGCCACGCTTGCGGATCGCATCACTGCCCGGCTGCGATCGCGCCTATATGAAATGTGCCGGGACGTCCGGATCGATGGCGATGACTATCGCCAGATCACGCTCCAGGCTAATTTTCATTCTTAGGGCGTAGTTCGGGTCGCAGCCGGCTGCCTGCTTCCTGCTTCCTGCTGCCAGGGACGGCCCTCTCCTCTTTGACTTTGTGCCCTCTTGGAGGGAGAATCTAGGTCTCCTAGGGAGGTTCTTGGTATGCGGGTCTGGTTGGTTTTGCTCTTTTCTTTTTTGGCGATGCCGGGGTTTGGGCAGGGGCCGGCCATGGATATGGTGCGGCCTATCGATGCTGTCGATAGTGTTTTTATTGAAGAGCTTACGTGGATGGAGGTCCGGGATGCCATTCACCAGGGCAAGAGCACGGCGCTCGTTGCGACGGGGGGGGGTCGAGCAGAACGGGCCTTATTTGGTGACGGGCAAGCATAACGTTGTGCTGCGGGCGGTGACGGAGGCGATTGCTCGCGAGCTCGGGGACACGCTCGTTGCGCCCATCATCAAGCTCGTGCCTGAGGGAGACTTTGATCCGCCGACGGGTCACATGAAATATCCGGGTACTATCGGGCTTTCGCAGGAGACGTTCAGAGCTCTGCTCCGGGATGTGGCCAAAAGCTTGAAGGTCCATGGGTTCGAGAATATCCTCTTCATTGGGGATAGCGGCGGCAACCAAAGCGGGATGAAGCAAGTTGCGGAGGAGCTTTCGAAGGCTTGGGGCGGCGCGACCCGCGTGCACTACATCCCCGAGTTCTACGATTATGAAGGGCTCGAGGAATGGCTAGAGAGCCGGGGCATTCGCCAGGAGAGCGAGGGGCTCCACGACGATTTTGCGATTACGTCGATGATGATGACCGTCGATCCGGAGACGGTTCGCTACGAACAACGGGTCAACAAAGGGCTCGATAGCATCAACGGGGTCGCGCTTACTCCGAAATCGAAAGCCATCGAGTTAGGCCGCGCTTCGGTGGCATGGCGCGCGAGCGCGACCGTGGCCGCCATTCGCAAAGCACTCTCGTTATCCGAAACTAGGTAGTGGGGTCTTTTGAAATTCACGCGCCACGCTTCTTGTAGGGACCGCGCTTCCGAGACACCTTTGCCTCTTGGGCTTCGAGCAGGCCGACGATTTCTTCGATGGTCCAAACGTGATCACTCACACCAACTTCGATCGCTGGCGTTACGCGAAGCGACTGATGCGTGCGCCCGAAGTTGTAGTACATCACGAACAGGCTGAACGCAGCTACGTGGTTCGAGAGTTTCTTCGAGAAGGCGTTTGTCAGCCGAGCGTATCGACGGACCGCCATTCGGATCGTCAGGTTGTGCCGCTCGACGTAGCTGGTGCTGATGTGCGCCTCGTCGGGGTCGCCGGTGACTGGCTTCTTCGTCGCTCCGGTGCAGACGGCGGGGCTGTACCGCCGCTGGCCCTCCGGCGCGTCCCCGTAGTGCTTGATCAGCATGGCGTAGTCGACGTCCGCGCCGAACGCATCCTCGACCGCCGAGAGGTACGCACTGTGGCCGTCGCTCGTGAGCTGCACGCGGTTGGCAAGACGACCGGCCAGGTCCTGCATGAACTCGGTGGCGTATCCGGCGTCACGCCCGCCGACAAGCCAGGAGACGAGCAGCTTGGAGTCGGCGTCGAGTGCCGTCCACGTCCAGGTGTCGCCCGCACCCTCTGGCGCGGCTTTCGCCCGCGCGACGTTCTTCTGCTTCGCGTAGGTAAAGCTCCAGACCTCATCGAGTTGGAGGCGGCGGCAATTCAAGTTGCGGAGCTCGTCGTTCTGGTACTCGTGGCAAGCCTCTCCGAGCTCAACGATGAGCCTGGTGATCGCCCTCTTGGTCACTCCCGTTATTCGCTCGGTCGAGCGGATCGAGTTTCCCTCGACGATGCAGCGTATGACCTGCGCTCGTTTCTGTGTGCCTAGCCTTTTCATAAGACACATTATGCCTGTCTTACAGGATTAAGTCAAGCATGAAATGTCTACTCGGTGCTGATCGTTCGTTTTTTGTTGATACAACTTGACTGCGTTCGTTAGAATCTTACCAGCTTGGCAACGAGCGCTTCTGATTCTCGTCCTTGTCACGAGTCAGATCGCCTGGGCGGTAGGCAACAAATGGCGCTCGTAGCCTCGACGATGGACGGGGCGCAGCTCCGCTATAATGACTTGGTAAGATAGACAAGATCATCAGAATCCTAGAAGGAGGACAGCGCTCGCCGTACTTCTCGCACGAAAATTCGACATCGTGCACCTCATTGCGGACGCGACGAGGGATGGGGACGGCGCGGTTTTCTCGACGGGGCGGGGCGGGGTCGAGCTCGTCGCCTTGGCGCGGACGCTCGCTGCCAATAGGTCGGGCGTCGTCATTTGGAGTGGTGGCTCACAAGCGGGCGCGCTCGCGCCGAGTTTCGCGGACGGCCTACTCGACGCGGTGCCTGCCCTGCTCAGCCAACGTATCAGCATGCCGGGTGAGCTTCTCATGCTGTACACGCTCGAGCTCTATCGGGCGCTCGGCGCCGTCCAGCCAGTGGATACCGCGCTGGCAGCCGCGTGCAGCGCGGCCCTCTCCCAATTTCCATCCCAGGGTGAATGGGTGATGCCCGGGCTCTATCTTTCTCGCAAAGACGCGGCGATCTTCGAAAGCGCGGCGAACGGGGGCTCGACGGATACGTATCAAATCTCCGAGGGCCGCTATCGCCGCCGCTTGCGCGAGAGCCTGAACCGTTTCTGGCCGAAACCGGAGCGTTACTTCCCGCAGCTTTTGCGGTGGATGCCACGCACGCAGCCGCTCGTCGGTTACGTGCACGCGGCCGATTTTCTGGGACAGCCACAGAGCGCGTCCGAGCTTTCCCGTCGTTTTCAGCGCCTTTTGCTGTTCGGCGAAGGTGGGTCCGGTAAGAGCATGGCGCTCTACCGTTTGTTCTACGAAGCGGCGCAGCCCATCTTGGCCTACGAAAAGAAGTCGCCGCTCCCGATCTATCTCGCGCTTGCTGACCTCCAGGACCTCGAAGCGGGAGGCATGCGACGAACGCATTTGCGAAGACACGAAAATATACTCAAGCGCCTCCTCACGCACGTGGCCGGATTCAATCTCGGGATTCTGATGCGCAATCTCATCGGCAAGGCCACGCCGAAGGAATACGCGGAGCTCAACGCCAGTCTGATCGCTGCTTTATTGCGCTTCGTCTCGACCATAGGCGCACGTTTTGCCCCGCTGCAATCCATCGGGCGTCTCAACTTGGCCGTTCCGCCGAATCACATCTTCCTTGAACTTGCCCACCAAACTTTCTCCGTGAGCAGAATCTGGACTTTTTCACCGGGCTGCTAGGGCTCGAAGCGCGCGGAGATGCGTGGGCAGTGGACTTGCTCGAGCGGCTCGCCTGCGAACCGGTTGACGCTCGCGCCCTCGCACTCGAGGCACTCGGGAATCTCCGCTCGATTCGAAGCGTTCCAGTGTTAGAGTCTGCGGTGGAGGCCTCCGATACGAACGTCGCCAACGCCGCGATGGATGCTTTGGCCCGCATCCAGGCAAGCTGATTTCATTGCTCGTAGACGATTTCGCCGCCCACCATCGTCAGGACGATGTCCATGTCGCGGATACGTTCGGGCTCGCATGTGAGGATGTCGTCGGAGAGGACGACGAGATCCGCTAGTTTTCCCACCTCGAGCGTTCCTTTGTCGTGCTCCTCGAAGCTGAGCTCGGCATTGGCGGGGCCCATGGCTCTCAGGGCCTCCTCGCGAGTGATCTTTTGCGCTTCACCCATCACGCCGGCGCTGATCGTGTCCCGCGTGATGAAGTGAAAGAGCACCCAAAGCGGGGGATAAGGCACGACGGGTGTGTCGGTGCCGAGGCTCACAATGCGATCGCCATCGATCGCGATGGCTCGAACGATGCTCGAGTCACCGTCGAGGGTGACGATCTTTCCATTGAAGAGCACCTTGTCAACGCCGTCTTGCTGGGCGCATGCACCGATGACGCAGAGCCAGAGCCACAGGAACCAGAAACGCTTCATGCGAGCATCGCCTCTCGGCGCTCGACGACTTCAGGCGAGAACCAAGATTCGAGAAATTCCTCGCGCGCGGCTTCTTGAGTCCTCTCGATGCGCTCGAGCATCGGTGCGCGCAACGCGAGCTTGCTATGGTGAAAGGCGTGGCGCGGTCTCGAGCCGAGCTCTTCGGCGTGTGCGGAAGCCGTGGCGAGAAGCTCTTCCGGCGCGACGACATGGTGGAGCATCCCGGCCAAGAGTGCCTCCTCTGGAGAGAGGAGCTTACCGCCAAGGAGCACTTCCGGGATCCATGCGGGCGTGAGCGTGTGGCGCATGATCTCGAAAGCACTCGCGGGAAAGGCGATTCCCAGCGTGACTTCGGAGACCCCGAGCTTGTGGCTCCCACTCGCGCCAATCCTCAAATCGGCGGCGCAGGCGAGAACGCAACCGCCCGCAATCGCGTGGCCATTGACGGCCGCGACAACGGGTAGCGGGAATCGAAGCATTTCGATATTCGCCTCTTCGAAACGCGCGACGAACGACGCCATTCCTTCGCGGCTCTCGGGAAGCGATTTGAGGTTCAGGCCCGCCGAGAAGAATCGATCGCTGCCTGTCAAAACCACGGCCGTTTTTCCTGTGTCGAGCGCCGAGTGAAGCCCGTCGGTCAGAGTCTTCAGAAGCGCTTCATCGATGGCGTTCGCGTTGCCGCCGCTCAGTTGGATGGTGTGGACGTCGCTCCTACTCATTCTGCGGGACTCATCCGGAGAACATATGCTACCGGTCTTTATTTCTCAAGCTCTCACGGGTCTTTTTGATTTGCTTGAGCCGCTCGCCCAAGCGCTTTTCGAAGCCTTCCTCTGTCGGGGCGTAGTAGCGGCGTCCGCGCAGCCGCTCGGGGAGGCATTCCATGCCGGCGATTTTCTCTTCGTTGTCGTGAGCATATTCGTAGCCTTTGCCGTAGCCCCAAGCTTTCATGTGACCTGTCGCCGCATTTCGCAAGTGAAGGGGAACGGGCTCAGTCGCATCTTCGAGCGCGTCTTTCGCGGCCGCGCCATAGGCGCGATAGACGGCGTTCGACTTGGGTGCGGCCGCGAGATAGACGACCGCCTGCGCGAGAGCGAGCTTGCCTTCCGGGATGCCGATGAAATGAAAAGCCTCTTTGGCCGCGATGGTTTGGGCGAGCGCCCCGGGCTCGGCGAGGCCAATATCTTCCGACGCGAAGCGGACGAGTCGCCGCGCGATGTAGAGCGGATCTTCTCCGGCCTCGAGCATGCGGGCGAGCCAGTAGAGGCTCGCGTCGACATCGGAGTTTCGCATCGACTTGTGGAGCGCTGAGATGATATTGAAATGTTGTTCGCTGTTCTTGTCGTAGAGAAGGGCTTTTCGCTGGAGCGTGCTCTCGAGCTCGGCGATGCCGAGCACGCGGTCCTCTCCGGCCATCGGCGTCAAAGCTTCGAGCACGTTCAAGACGAATCGCGCGTCTCCGTTGGCTTGGCGCGCCAGCCACTCGAGGGCTTCTTCGTCGACGCGAAGGCGGCCACCGAGCCCGTTCTCTTCGTCCTCGAGCGCGCGTTTCATCAAGATAACGAGCTCCTCCGGTGTGAGTTGACGGAGGATGAGCACGCGGCATCGCGAGAGAAGGGCGGCGTTGACTTCAAAGGAAGGGTTCTCCGTCGTGGCCCCGATCAAGATGACGTTGCCGCTTTCCACATGAGGGAGGAAGGCGTCTTGCTGTGCTTTGTTGAATCGATGGATCTCGTCGACGAATAAGAGCGTGCGGCGGCCATAGATATGACGCTGCTGTTCCGCTTCCTTCATGACCGTTTTGATTTCTTTGATACCGGACATGACGGCGCTGAACGGGACGAAGTGCGACTTCGTGCGCTCCGCGATGATCCGTGCGAGGGTGGTCTTGCCGGAGCCGGGAGGGCCCCAGAGGATCAACGAGCCGAGCTGGTCTTTCTCGATCGCGGCGAAGAGCGTCGTGCTCGGGCCGGCGATTTCTTCCTGCCCGATGAGCTCGTCAAGATCGCGCGGCCGCATCCGCTCTGCGAGCGGCCCCGGCCCTCCGGCGCCGGAGGCTTTGGAGAAGAGCTGTTGTTGATCCATGGCGGAAGCTTATTCCGGACTACGTCCCGCGTCGAGCGGCCTCGAACAAAACGAGCGCCGCCGCCGTGGCCACGTTCAACGACTCCACCTTGCCCAACATCGGAATGGTGAGCGCGAGCTCCGCGTGGGCGAGCAGCGATGGGTCCAAACCGGCGCCTTCGCGTCCGAGCAGGATGGCCATCGGCCGCGAGTAGTCCGCTTCTCGATAGTCGACCCCGTCCCGAGGGACGAGGGCTGCAAGGCGGAACCCCTCGAGCGCTTCGAGAGCTTCGAGCTCAGGGGGGTTTTCGAGCTCGAAAATGGGAAGACGCAAGACGCTTCCCATGGAGCCGCGCACCGCTTTGGGACCGTATGGATCCGCCGAGTCGGGAAGCGTGACGAGCGCCGAGACGCCCGCGGCTTCCGCGACGCGCACGATGGCGCCGAGATTGCCGGGATCTTGAATGCCGGCGCAAACGACGAGCAGACCTCGGTCGGGAAGCTCGCCGCGCGACGGACGCTCTGCCACCGCGAGAATGCCGTCGGGCGAATCCAGGTGGCTCACGCTCCTGAACAGCCGCTCGGGAAGCTCCACAGCTGGAACACCCTTGGGCACCGTCCCGGAAAATGTGCTCGAGACCACCACCGTCTCGATCTGTGCACGTCCAGGAACGGTGGCCGCGGCGGCATCCACGAGCTTTCGGCCTTCGAGCAAAAACTTGTCTTCGCGCTTGCCCGGTTGCGCGAGGCGGCGAATCGTCTTGACGAGCGGGTTTTGAGGGCTTTCGATGCGCTTCATCTATCCCTTGCAGAAGGCGAACGGGGTGGTTATCATTCTAAAATCCTATGAGCCATGAAATCATCGACAAACTCAAGGCAGAGATCAAGAAATTAGAAGAGGAGCTCCATGTGGAGCTCCCAAGAGCGCTCAAAGTTGCCCGCGAGCACGGCGATCTTTCCGAGAATGCCGATTACGACGCTGCCAAGGAGCGCCAGGGCTTTGTGAACGCGAGGCTCGGCCAGCTCAAGAAACGTCTCGGCGAGCTCTCGATGGTCAGTTTCGACAAGATACCCGAGGGTAAAGTCTCCTTAGGCTCCGAGGTCACGTTGTACGACCTGGACAAGGAAAAAGAGATTGTCTACAAGCTCGTCATGAGCGAAGACGCGGACGTGTCGAAGGGCTTGATCTCCACGAGCTCCCCGATTGGGCGCGCGCTCATGGGGAAAGAGGAGGGTGACGAAGTCGACGTCCAGACGCCGGGCGGCGAGAAAAACTTCGAGATCACGAAACTCGTTACCATCCACGACGCGAAAGCTCAGTAGTTAATCTCGTAGACCCGGCCCCGTTCGAAAGACGCTTTGAGCTCCATTCTGTCCGCGTGGCTCGCCGCGCGCTCGAGCACCTCTTCCCAACCGCGGTCGTCGTAGCCGCTGCGATGGAACACGGCGTAGCGCACACCGAGCTTTTCGAGCTCGGCCAGGCCAACCTCGTCCGGGAAGCTCCCAAGGATCCGAAAGAGCCTGCGGTGCGACGGCGGCGTAAAGCCGCTATAGCCATTCACGAGCGGGCGCAGGTGCACGAGCGAGTCGAGCATATAGCGCGAGTGGTGGCGCGCCGCTTCGACGTCGTCCGCCGGATCCGGAATCGGGAGCACGACGATCGGGTCGCGGTCGGATTGCTCCTTCAGCCAACTATCCATCGGCGTCGACGTCACGGCGTAGAGCTGGGTGTCGAGGGGGAATGCGGCGAGCTCGACCAGAATGAGCGCGGCGAAGAGCGGCGCCAACAAGGGGCGTCTCGTGGCAGCGAGGCGCTCGGCCCCGAAGCCTGCGAGTATCGCGAGAGCCAACACCGTGAGAATCGTCAGCCGCGACGGCACGCGGATGAAATCAAAGCCAGGGAGCCATCGATAGAGCGCCGCATAAAGCCCGCCTTGTGGGCCGATCGATGCCCAGAGCGTGAGCGAGGTGAGGCCGAGATAGAACGCTGCGTGGACCCCCAGGCGAGCCTCGGCAAAGCTCCGGAACCATCGACGGTAACCCTGCGCGAAAGGCGTTCGGCGATAGATCGCGACGCGAGCGCCGAGAAGGACGGCGGCGATGACGAGCGCGCGCCAACCGCTGCTCGCGGAGACGCTCCCGATACGGAGGCCCCCCGCGGCCTCGATCAAGATCGCGAAAAGCACGACCGCGATGATGGCGACATCGAGAAGCGGTGAGAGCTTCGATCTTGTCGTTGCCCCGGGCCGTTCCTTGCGGGCCATCAAGGCTGCCATCGCGAGCAAAATGGGAAGGAATCCGGGAAAAAGGAACGCTTTCGCCTCACGCGCGATGCGAGATTGCCAACCGAGGAGCTGCCAAACTGCTCGATGCGCGTGCGCGGGCGATGCGAGGAAACTCTCCGCATTGGGCGACCAGAATGCGGCCTCCGCCAGGCTACGCTCGAGCCCGAGCTCTTCTTGAACGCTGATATAGGGGAGCAAGAACGGTATGTTGAGGATTGAGACCAAGACCGTGGCCACAACGATGTCCTTCGAGAGGCGGCTCGAAGGCTCGAGCTCGCCGAAGAGGAGGAGGTAAAGGAGCAAGCTCGCGGCCGTGAGGGCGAGAAAGAGCCCGCTTTGCCCGCCGGACCAAGCCGCCAGTGTGAAAAAGAGACAGGCCGCGACGACGTGTCGGGTCGAGCCTTTTCTCGTGTAGCGGTGAAGGTAAAGGAGGCAGAACGGGATCCATTGCACGGTGGCCAGATGCAGTTGGCCTAGGCGAAAGAATCGCGGCGGGGTAAAGGCGAAGACGAGGCCCGCGACGAGAGCGCCCCAAATCCCGAGCCCGAGCTCTCGTCCGAGCAGGAAGGCGCCGAAGCCCGAAAGCGCGCACGAGGCGAGCAAGACGAAGTTCATCGCGAGCAGAGGCTCTCCGGTGGCGAGCAGCACGGGTGCCGCGACGAGAGCGCTTCCGATTTGGTGCTCCGAGTAAGCGAGCGTGTTACGCTCCGGGAAGAAGATGTTCGCATCGAAGATCGAAAGGGGCGCGTGCGCGAGCGCCTGGACGTCCCAGCCGAGTGTCCACAGAAACAGACGGGTATCCGGACCGAGGTCGAGAGCCTCTGTGCCAGGCGCGGTGCTGAGCGGCAGCGCGAACAGCGCCGTTAGCGCAACGAAGACGAGCGCGACCGCAGCGACGAAGAGGCGAGGATGGGCGAGCATCTCGGCGTTTTCGCGACACTAGCACGTGTGCGCGCCAAACGCCTAGAGGTAGTCCCTAAGCATTTGTTCTATAGGGACTTAACGGGTTTTCTGTCTTGACATCGATGAGGCGAGATTCTATAATTCGAGGGTCCATGCGAATTACTCGTGTCCTGGCCACTTCCTGTATCGGCGTGTGTGTTGGTTTGGGAGCAGCGTCCGCCGGGCCGATTTACAAAGTCGTCCTGGACGATGTGATCCACGGCATCACCGCAGGTCACGTCATCGACACCATCCATGCTGCGGCCGAAGATGATGCCGAGCTCGTGCTCATCCAGCTCAAGACACCAGGCGGGCTGCTCTCCGCGACGCGGGATATGATCGAGGTCATGCTCAACAGTGAGCGCCCTGTCGTCGTCTATGTCGCGCCGGCCGGCGCCCATGCAGCCTCGGCTGGATTTCTCATCACGATCGCTGCCGACGTCGCCGTGATGGCGCCGGGCACCAATACGGGGGCGGCGACCCCGGTATCCGGCACCGGACAGGATCTAGCTGAGACGATGGAGAAGAAGGTGGTGTCGGATGCGGCCGCCTATACACGTTCCATCGCGGAGCGGCGGGGTCGCAATCCGGAGATCGCGGAAAAGGCCGTAACGGAGACGCTCTCGTGGACGGCGTCCGAAGCTCTCGAAGTCGGTCTCATCGATTACATCGCGAGCAGCGAGAACGAGCTTCTCGAGCTGCTCCACGGCAAGCCGATCCCGAGAGACGGAGGCGCCGAGATCGTTTTGGCGACGGCGGGGAAAGTTGTGGTGCTTCGCGAGATGACGCGCAAGCAAAAGATCCTCGCGTTCATCGCGAACCCGAACATCGCGCTTCTCTTAGGAATGATCGGTCTCGCCGGGCTCTACATGGAGTTCTCGAATCCGGGCCTGCTCTTTCCGGGCATTTTCGGCGCCGTCGCGCTCCTGCTCGCGGCCTTTGCCTTCGAGGTTCTGCCGGTGAACATCGTGGGCGTCATTCTTCTCGTCGCTGGTTTCGGGCTTCTCATCGTCGAAGTGGTCACGCCGTCGTTCGGAATTATAGGAACGGGAGGCGTCGTCGGGCTCGTTCTCGGCGCTCTTTTGCTGTTCGAGGAACAGCCGCTCCCGACGCCCGCGCTTCGCGTGAGCTTGGCTATGGTGCTTCCTGTCGCCATCGTTCTCGGCGCCGTCGTCATCACCCTTGGCCGCAAAGTGCTCGAGGCACAGCGCCGCGCCCCGATGACGGGCATCGAGAGTCTGATCGGCCAGTTCGCGACCGCGCGCACGCCGATCGACCATCGCGGCAAGGTTTTCATACGTGGGGAATTCTGGGACGCGCATGCGGACGAACCCATTCAGGAAAGCGAGCGCGTTCGGGTCTTAACTGTCGACGGGTTGCTGCTACATGTCGAGCGCGATCCGGAATCGTCATAAACGGGGGACATCATGCCTGGTGGACTTTCAATTGGCACGCTCGCGGTGGTCATCGTCGTCGCGATTTTTCTCCTCAATTGGGTCAAGGTTCTGAATGAGTACGAGCGCGGTGTCGTCTTCCGTCTTGGCAACTTGATTCCGAGGCCCAAGGGACCGGGGCTCGTTCTCGTCTTCGCGCCGATCGACCGTATGGTGAAAGTGAGCTTGCGGCTCGTCGCGCTCGACGTGCCGCCACAGGACATCATCACCAAAGACAATGTTTCGGTGAAAGTCAACGCCGTCGTGTTCTTCCGCGTCGTCGAGCCGATCAAAGCTATCGTCGAAGTGGAAAATTTTCTCTATGCGACGTCCCAGCTCGCGCAGACGACACTCCGGAGCATTCTGGGGCAAGCGGAGCTCGACGATCTTCTCGCCGAGAGAGACCGGCTGAACATGCAGCTTCAGGACATCCTCGACAAGCACACCGATCCGTGGGGGATTAAAGTCACGTCGGTGGAGGTCAAGCATGTCGACTTGCCGTCGGAGATGCAGCGCGCGATCGCCAAACAGGCAGAAGCCGAGCGTGAGAAGAGAGCCAAAGTCATTCACGCCGAAGGCGAGTTTTTAGCGTCCGAGATGCTGTCCAAGGCGGCTGAGATCGTCGGCAGGCATCCTCTCGGCATGCAGCTTCGCTATCTTCAGACGCTGACGGAAGTCGCAAGCGAAAAGAACTCGACGATCATTTTTCCGCTACCCATCGAGCTCATCGAGCCACTCCTCGATAAATTCAAGGAGTGGCGGGATGGATCGGCCAAGGATAAGGATAAGCACTAGCGGGTCTCGGAGGAGGAGCTTTCATGACCATGCAAGGCGAAGAGCTGACGATTCGCGGCTCTTTGTCCGAGTCGAGCTTGCCCGAGCTACTCGCTTCGATCAGCCGGAGCAAAGAGACAGGGATCCTCAATTTCCACGATGCCGGACGATGGAAGGCTATTTATTTCAAAGAAGGCCGCATCATCTACGCGATGTCGAACTCGCAGGACGATCGGCTCGGCGAGTTCTTGCTGAAGACGGGGAAAATCACGGTTCGGCAATTCCTCGAGGCGAGCAAGAAGATACAGCCGGACAAGAAGCTCGGCGCTGTGCTCGTCGAGCAGGGCATCATCACTCCTGATGACCTTTTCGTTGCCATCCATCGGCACGCGGAAGCGATCGTCTATAGCTTGTTCGCCTGGACCCGCGGCGAGTACGAGTTCGTGATCAAGGACCTCACCGCTGACGGACCGATGGTCCTCGACCTCGACTCTGAAAACGTCATCCTGGAAGGCATTCGCCGGCTCAAGGATTTTACGCGGATGTATGCCGGGGTCGGGCCGCTCGAATCCGTCTTGCGGCCGTCGGACAATGCCGACGGTTTGATCTACAAATTGCATCTCGACGAAGACGAATCTCAAGTCCATTCGCTCGTGAACGGACGCATCAACGTCGAGCAAATCCTCGCGATGAGCTATTTGCCGAATTTCGAGACTTTGCGGATACTCTTCGGTCTTCTCGCCGCTGGCGTTGTCGAGCGCGGTGGCGCCCATGAATCGGAAAAGCGCGGGATCGATCTCGAGTACGAGCTCCAGGAAGTGGTCGAGCACTACAACCGCAACTTCGAGCGCGTTTGTAATTATCTCAGCCGCAAGCTCGAAGGCGAAGCGGCCCTCGAGTTCAGCTCGGGCGTCATGGCCGACGTCACCGTCCAATTCCCGCTGCTCTTCGAGAGCGTGGAGCTCGGCACGGCCGGACGAGTGGATTTCGACCAGCTGCTGCAGAATCTAGGCGATAAGCCGCACGAGGCCAAAAGGGCCGTTCTCGTTGACGGGCTCAACGAGCTCACCTATGGGCTCCTGCTAGAGATCGGTCGCAAGTTAGGCAAGAGCGAGCAGGAAGCGGTAGCGACGAGCATCTTGAGCCAGAGCTAGATTTTGCCTGTGAGCACCAACCACAACAAATTTGCCCTTCAATGTTGATATTGGGTTAGAATACTTAGTCTCAAGTAACATCTTAGCTTCTGGGGTCAAAGGAGTTGGTAGGGAGATGGCCGAATACGATGATGGGGCGTATTACGAAGTCCAGCTGAACAACAAGCAGTTGGTCTTTTTCTTCATGGCGACCCTAGCCATCGCGGTAGTCGTTTTCCTCTGCGGCGTCATGGTGGGGAGGGGCGTCCGGGACGCGACGCTCGCCACCGTTTCGAACGATATTGCGGCGGGTACGCTGACGCCATCCGCGGAGAAGACCCAACTGAGCACTGACAAGTCCAAGCCCAAGCCGAAGCTGGACTACCCGGACCGGCTCGAGACGGGCAGCGTGCAAAATAAGCTCGAGTCGGTGAAATCCGAGAGTCCGGAAACGACATTGCGCAAGACTCAGCCCAAGCCGGCTCCGGTTCGGCGAGCGGTGACGCTTGGCGGCAGTCAAGGTGCTTTTGCGGTTCAAGTCGTGGCGCTAAAGACCGAGGATGCGGCGCGGTCTCTCTTGTCCCGACTGCAGAACAAAAACTATCGGGCTTATCTCGAGGCCGGCGGAGAGGCTGGGCTTCATCGCGTGCGTGTGGGCCGCTTTTCGACGCGTGCCGAAGCGGAAAAGGTTGTCCAGAAGCTGCGCGACGAGGAAAGGTTCAAGCCCTACATCACGCAGTAGCGGCATCAAGGGTCAACCATCAAGGGGAGAGAGTAAATATCATGATTGAGGATCTTCTAGAGCGTTCAGAAAGTCTCGGCCGTCGTGCCCACGATGTTCGAGGCTATCTTTGACCAAGCTGCCCTAGAAAAATCCATTCACGAGCTCGATCAAAAACTCTCTGAACCCAACATCTGGTCCCAAGGGGGAAAAGGCCAGGAGCTCTCCCGCGAGCGGAGCCGTCTTCGGACCGACCTCGATCTCATCGAGAAGCTCAACGACTGCGAAGAGGAAGTGCGCACGCTCCTGGAATGGGCGCGGGAAGGGGAGAACGTCACCGACGATCTCATCGCACATCTCGATGTATGGCAGGAGGAAGTCGAAGCCGCCGAGTTTCAGAAACTTCTCGGCGGAGAGAACGACGCCACCAACGCCATCGTCAGCATCCACCCGGGTGCGGGCGGCACCGAGTCTCAGGACTGGGCGGAGATGCTGCTGCGCATGTATCTACGCTGGGCGGAGAGCCGCGGTTTCAAAACCGAGATGATCGACTACCAGGAAGGGGAAGAGGCTGGGCTCAAGAGTGCCACTTTTACGGTCACAGGTCCCTACGCCTACGGCTATCTGAGCGCGGAGGTGGGCGTCCACCGCCTCGTGCGAATCTCGCCTTTCGATGCGGCGAAAAGAAGGCACACCTCCTTTGCGTCGCTCTTCGTTTTCCCCGAAGTTGACGATGACGTTGAGGTAGACATCAACGACAAGGATCTGCGCATCGATACCTATCGATCGAGTGGCAAGGGCGGACAGCACGTCAACGTCACGGATTCCGCCGTCCGCATCACACATCTTCCCACGGGCATCGTCACGCAGTGTCAGAACGAGCGCTCCCAGCACCGGAACAAAGATATGGCGATGAAGGTTCTCCGGGCGCGTCTTTACGACCTCAAGATGAGAGAAAAACAAGAGAAAGTCGACGCGATGCACGACGGCAAGAAGGACATCGCTTTTGGGAACCAAATCCGATCCTACGTATTCCAGCCCTACCGCATGGTCAAGGACCACCGCACCAAAGTCGAGGTGGGTGATGTCGATCGCGTGATGGATGGCGACCTCGACCCGTTCATCAAGGCCTTCCTCCTGATCCGCCGCGGCTAGAGGGAGGCTAGAGCTGGATCAATAGTAAGAAAAAGCGTAACGCAAAGTCGCAAAGACGCAAAGAAAAGAAGCCTCTTCAGCAAAATCTGTGGGAGTCTCTGGCTCCGGTAGCTCAATCTCACCCCACATGTGTCACTCGCGTTTTGCTATCTCTCTCGCCTGTTGGAAGTGGGCAAACGTCAGCGCTTAAGGCGGGAGTCCGGCAAAAACCTTTGGCACCAAACATCAAACTAAACCGCCAGCCAACCTGCTAAGATGGGTCATTGAGTGAGGGGGCCACCGTGAGCAAAGAGACGTTGACCGGCTCAACCCGGGAAACTGGCCTTCAGGCCTATGCTGGTGAGTGGGTTGTGCTCGATAACGGAACCGTTATCGAGCATGGGACAGACCTGGTCGCGATCGTGAAGCGGGCTCGTGCTCGAGGCATACAGAAGCCCTACGTCGCTTTTGTGGAGCCCATCGAGCCGGGTGTCGTCAAGCTGGGACTGTAAGAGACGATGTACGATGTCTCGTACGCCGTCGAACTGGAGTACCTCCGCGACGAGGATACTGGTGTTGCTTATCCCGGACTGTGGCTCGAAATCGGCAGCTTGAGATCACAGGACGCTGCCGTGCATATCCGCTGCCACCTGGATTCCGGCGCGTCTCGCTCCGTCGTTCGCGGGGAAGTTGCGCTCGCACTCGGGCTGGATCTGCTTTCCGGACCCGCCCAGACATTTGCAACGTTCGCGGGAACGCGGCTCGACGCAAGGCTTCACTGTGTCCTCTTGTCGCACCCAGAACTCGGCGCGCATGAGCTCGAGATTGGCTTCGCGACAGCGCCGGTTGCCCGCAACCTCCTCGGCCGAGATTTTTTCGATCTCTTTCAAGTGGGTTTTCGGGAGCATCACACGCGACTCTATTTTGCGCGCGAAACGTAAACGGCGTCATATTCAATCGCTCATTGCGCAATGTCAGAGAGCTCTTTGGTCCCGCAGGCCTCACGGATAATGGCGAGCAGAGTTGTTCGACGAGCTCGCGTTCTGGCGCCAGTCCGAACAGCAGGGCCAGCGCAAGTTTCGCAGAAATGGCAACACATTTACGCTTTTTCTTAATATTGATCTCTTGTGACTGTTTAAGAAGCTAAATGATGAGGCGGACGCCGCCCAGTTCGGCCAAGCCGTAGAGGAAGTGGTCGCCGGGCGAAGCAATGAACATGAAATTGGAGGGGATATTCCACTCTTTGGAAAGCTTCTTGATGAGCTTGGGGCCGAACTCGCCGATCTGGACGACAAACTCGATATCGATCTCGGGATAAGTCTCGTCGAGGAACTCAAGATCTTCCTTCAGCTGCGGCGGTACGTCTTTTTCGTTCGCGACCACCGTCACGACCTTGAGACGGTTGGTATGTTCGTTGTCGCGCACGTATAACATTGCTTCGTTCAGGTTTTGTTTGCTGTCGCCGCGCGTGAAGAAGACGATCTGCTGCGAGTTGATTTCGTCGATCTTATCGTGCAGACCCTTGGCCACAGACGAGGTGATCCCGGCGATGGTCTGGCTGATCCGTCGGATAAAGTAGAGACAGACTTTGAGCAACCCGATGCGTCCGAGCATCACGAAGGCGACGAGCACTGTGGGGATGAAATATTGGAGGAATACCCAAAAATATTCCGGGTTGCCGGCGTAAGTGCCGGCGAGACCCACGAGCACCGCGGCGATGCCAAGAAGGACTGCGGGCCACGTCGCTCTCGACGGCCGCGGGAGCCTCGCGCGCTTCACTTTCAAGAGAACGTTGCCGATCCCGAAAAGCGCCATCACCGAAAGAAAGGAGATTGTGTACACGCCCGCGAGGGCTCCGATCTCTCCCTGGGTGATGAAGTGTACCGACACGGCGAGTAGGAAGAAGACAAGGATGATCCAATGTGTCGTGCCGCGTCTGTTGGTTCTCAGAAGGAATTGAGGTAGCACGCGGTCGAGGGTCATTCGTTTTATGAGCCCGGTGACGCCAACGAAGGACGTCAGGACCGCACCGCTCAAGACGAGTGTGGCGTCCACGGAGACGATATATGACAGCCATTGGCCGCCAGCGAGATTTCCCATATGCGCCAGGAGATCTTCTTGATGTGCATGGACCTCCCCGATGGGGACGATGGCGAGCGCGAGAAATGCCATTAGCGGATTGAAAACGCTGACCGCGACCCACATATTGCGGAGCGTTTTCGGGAATACGCCTTCGGCTTGCTCTTCGACGAAATTGGACGAGCTTTCGAACCCGGAGATCCCGAGCAGCGCAGCGGCAAAGCCGAAGAAGAGGGCTTTGGGCACACTCTCTGTCGGCGTGGCCATGTTGAGCGAGAGGACCGAGAGCCCGTGGCGCGACAAGTAGATGCCGATAACCGCGACGAGAAGGGTCAAGCTCGCGAGATGGAAAAGAAAGATGCCGACGGAAACGCGGGACGATTCTTGGATGCCGATGATCGTGAGCGTCATGAAGATCGCCATCAAAACGATTGTGGCCCAGAATATGTTCAGCCCGTGCCAGAGCCCATGCGCGTAGTGCATGGCCTCGCCCGCAGAAATGACGGCGGTGGCCATATAGGACAAAATCGTCAAGCACGCCGCGATGGAAGCCCATCTTTTGCTGGTCGTGTTCAAGAGCGCGTTATAGGCGCCTCCGTTGAGCGGTAGGGCGCCGACCACTTCGGCATAGATACTGCGGAAGAGGAACAGCACGGCGGCGACGATAAGGAGCGATACGCAGGCCCATTTGCCGCCCGCGATGATGGAGAGCGCGGAGACGTAGAGCACCGAAGAGGTGATGTCGTTGCCGCAGATCGCGGTCGCCGGAAGCTCCTTCAAGCCTCCGTGTTTGTGTGCGGTCGAGGTTTTGCGCGTCTTGGCCTGGGGGTCTCTGCTAGCCATAGAGGTCGGGTCGGATGTAACTGGAGCTACGTCTTTTAGCGGTTGGTCTAGGGTGGGACGGCAACGGTAGGCTTATGGTAATGCGCCCTCGATTGCCGTGCAACCGCTGGACAGGACGCGCGCTCTCAAGCGCTCAGCGTCGAGAGCGTGCGAGCTCGATCTGGCGGGTGAGAAACGCGTCCATCGCGATCCCCGCTGCTTCGAGCTGCTGAGGGATGAAAGAAGCCGCGGTGAGTCCGGGAAGCGTGTTGAGCTCGAGGAACACCGGGGCTCGGTCTGGCTGATCGGGCTCCGGAATGATGACGTCCGTTCGAGAGTAGCCGTAGCAGCCGAGCGCTTCGTGCGCGCTCAGAGCGACGCTCTGGGCTGCGGATGCGACATCGTTCGAGACGGGCGCAGGCGTCAGCTCGCGCGTGCCTTTGCCGAGATATTTTCCTTCGTAGTCGAAGGTTCGACCCTCGTCCAAACGAACCTCCGAGCACGGCAGAGGCGTCGGGACGCCAGCAATGTCGCACAGCCCGACGGTGAGCTCGCGCCCGGCGATGAACCCTTCGGCGAGCACGCCGCCGCCGCCTTGTCGGCGCAGCTCGACGATGACCTCGTTGAGGTCCGTTTCCGTCTCGATGAACCGCACGCCATGGCTCGAGCCGTCGGCGACCGGTTTGACGACGACTTTGCCGTGGGTCTCGAAGAGGTGGGCGAGCTTCTCGTGAGTAGCGCTGTCGCCGTCCACGAGACAAGCATCGGCCACGCGTACCCCTCGGGCTAACAGCGCTTCTTTGGCCCGGACTTTGTTGAAGGAGGCACGACTCGCCTCGGCTCCGGAACCGGTAAAGGCATGCCCAAGTGTCTCGAGTCGGCTTTGGATGGTACCGTCCTCGCCGGAGCCGCCGTGGAGGGCGAGAAAGAAAACAGATTCGCGCGCCACGTCGTCCTCGAAAGCGACGCCGATATCCGCCCAGCTCGCGCGCGGGGTCGGAGAGAAATCGCGCTCGAAAGGCTGCTCGAATTGGAGCAAATCGTCTCGCTCCACATCGTGCACCGCTCCGTCCTGCGTCCAAAACCAGAGACTGGCTTCCTCGAGATGCGCGGCTACGTTCTGCGCCGAAGCGACGGAGACACGACGCTCGCTTCCGTCTCCTCCAAAAAGAACGATGACCGTGGCCACCCCTTACGCGCACCCGAGATGCGCGCGTGGACTCTCTTTGCTCAGGGTGGCGAGCTCTTCCACGAGCTCTTTCTCTCGCTTCTCGAGCTCTTTCGGCACGACGACCACGAGCTTCGCGAACAAATCGCCGTGACCACGTCCCTTGAGCTTTGGCATGCCTTTGCCTTTGAGCCGCATGCGCCGGCCTGGCTGTGAGCCTTTCGGCAACTTGATGCGGGCCTTGCCGGACAAAGTGGGCACTTCGACTTCCGCGCCGAGCGCCGCCTCTGCAAAGGTCACGGGCAAGTCGAGCGACAAGTCATCTCCGTCACGCTGATAGATCGCGTGCGAGATCATTTTGATCGCGAGGTAGAGGTCCCTGGACTCACCCGATCCTCCTGGCTCGCCTTTGCCGGCAACCCTTACTTTCGAGCCGTCCTTCACCCCTTTCGGGATGCGTACTTCGATGACGTCTGTTGCTCCCGCGCGTTCGACCGAGAGCCGACGAACGGTGCCGCTATGGGACTCCTCCAGCGTGATGCTGATATCGGCCGTCACGTTGCGCCCCGGCTGGGCGGCAGACCGCGCGCCGCGAAATCCCGCCGCGGAGCGGCCGAAGAGATCGTCCACGTCCATCCCTGCGCCGAAAAACGTCTTGAAGAAATCGGAGAAGCCGCCCCCGCCAGGCGCCTCGAAGCCGACGTTGAAGCCGGAGAAGCCGGGGCCACCGCCGGGCCGCGGAGAGTGTTCGTACCGCTTCCAGTTCGCGCCGAGTTGATTGTATTTCCGGCGCTTCTCCGGATCGGAGAGAACCTCGTGGGCCTCGTTGATCTCTTTGAACTTGTTCTCGGCGCCCCGGTCACCCGGGTTGACGTCGGGATGGTATTTCCGCGCCAGCTTGCGAAAAGCTTGTTTGATTTCCTTCTCGCTCGCGGTCTTTTGGATCCCTAGGACCTCGTAATAATCCTTGTAGTCCATTTACTCGACTGTAGCCGTCAACGAACGGCCGACGCATCAGCTACGAGCGCGTCACTGAACCCTGATCTCGGCTGAGGTCTTGCGACCCGGAGGTGGGGCCATCTTGACCGGCAGATCCGGAAACACGAGCGCCAGCACTTCGTCCAGGTTCGAGACGAGGTGGATTCTGAGCTCTTTGCGAATTTCCTCGGGCAAGTCCTCGAGCATACCCTTCTCGTTGAGCTTGGGAATCAGCACTTCCTTGATGCCGTAACGATGCGCGGCCAGTAGTTTCTCTTTGATCCCGCCGACGGGCAGTACGTGGCCCGAGAGGGTGATCTCACCCGTCATGGCGACGTCGGGACGCGCCGGCGTATCCGAGAGGATCGAGACGAGCGCTGCGACCATCGTGACACCAGCCGAAGGGCCGTCCTTGGGCGTCGAACCTTCGGGAACGTGAAGATGGATGTCCATCTTGCGGTAGAAGTCTCCTTCGAGGCCGAGGGAGAGACTATTCGAGCGCACCCAAGTCAAGGCGGCGCTCGCCGACTCTTTCATGACGTCGCCGAGTTGCCCCGTCAGGGTCAGGTTCTTGGCGCCCCGCACTTTGCAACCTTCCACGAAAAGAATGTCCCCTCCGACCGGCGTCCAGGCGAGGCCAATGACGACACCCGGCACGTTGACACGGTCGTGGATTTCCCGCGATAGCGACGTCGGTGCGCCGAGGAGCTCTTGGAGCTTCTCGGCCGTTGCGTGAAGGGGATTCGTTTCACCTTCGGCAAACTTTCGAGCAGCCTTGCGGCAGATGGCGCCAATGGCGCGCTCGAGATTACGCAAACCTGCTTCGCGCGTATAGTCGCGAATGATGTGCGAGATCGCCTCGCGCTCGAACTTCGGCGCCATTTTCTCGTCGCTCAATCCGTGGTTTTCGAGCTGGTGCGGGATGAGATGACGATTCGCGATCTCGATCTTCTCTTCCTCCGTATATCCCGCGAGGTTGATGACTTCCATTCGGTCTTTGAGCGCGGGGGGGATGGGGTCCATCATATTCCCGGTCGCGATGAAGAGGACCTCCGAGAGATCGAACGCAAGGTCAACGTAGTGATCCCGGAACGTGTCGTTCTGCTCCGGATCGAGAACTTCGAGAAGCGCCGAGCTCGGGTCGCCGCGAAAATCCATCCCGAGCTTGTCGACCTCGTCGAGCATGAACACGGGGTTCTTGGAGCCCGCGCGGCACAGGTTCTGGATAATTTGCCCTGGAAGGGCGCCGATATAGGTTCGCCGGTGGCCCCGGATCTCCGCCTCGTCGCGAATCCCGCCGAGGCTCATCCGGACGAACTTGCGCCCGAGCGCTTTGGCGATGGATTTCCCGAGACTCGTCTTGCCGACGCCGGGAGGGCCCACGAAGCACAGGATAGGCCCTTTGATGTCGGGCTTCATCTTCCGCACGGCCAGAAACTCAAGGATGCGATCTTTCACTTTTACGAGGTCGTAGTGATCAGCCTCGAGAATTTCGTGTGCTTTCGGGATGTCGTAGACGTCTTGGGTTCTCTTCGACCAGGGAACGCGCACGAGCCAATCGAGATAGGTGCGTCCGACGGTATATTCAGCCGAGGCGGGCGGGATCTTCGAGAGGCGATTCAGCTCGCGCGTCGCCTCCTTCTCCGCCTCTTCGGGCATCTTCGCTTCTTGGATCTTCTCGCGTAGCTCGTCGATATCCTTCACGTTCTCGTCGTTCTCGCCGAGCTCCCTTTGGATCGCTTTCATCTGCTCGCGCAGGTAATACTCGCGCTGGGTGCGGCCGACTTCGCTCTTGACTTGAGACTCGATTTTGTTTCCGACCTCGAGAACTTCTTGCTCGCGCAGAAGCGCTTCGTGCACCTTTGTCAGGCGACCCTTCACGCGAACGATCTCGAGCACCTGTTGGCGGTTCTCGGTATCCAGGCTGGGAAGGTTCTGCGCGACGAAATCCGCGAGCCGTCCCGGATCGTTCAGCGTCGCTGCCAGCGAGCCGATTTCATCGGCCAGTTGCGGAGATATCTCGACGATCTTGGAGAACGCCGAATGCACGTTTCTCGAGAGCGCGTCGACTTCGATGGCGTCCTCGGCCGAGGAAACGTTGCCCAGCACTTGAATGTCTGCACGAATGTAAGGGCTCACCTGGATGACGCTCAGGACTTTGAACCGGAAACTACCCTGGACGACGAGCCGGATGGAGCCGTCCGGGATCCGGACCGATTTGTGAATGCGCACGCTCGTTCCGACCTGATGCAGATCGGTCGCGGTTGGAGATTCGATGGAAGCGTCCTTTTGAGTTACGACCCCGATGAAATCCGCCGACTCCCCGTTCTCGTTCAGAAGGCGAACGGTGCTCTCGCGGCCGACCGCCAGGGGCAGGATCGACTGCGGAAAGATTACGGTATCTCTGAGGGGGAGGATGGGGACGGCGCGATGGATTTCGCCGTCGCTCTCTCGGTTGCTCTCTTCGAATGGCTGCATGGTCTGAACCTCGATGTGTTATCGAGAACGCAAGCGTGCGGGTCCGCTCGGTTCCGATCGTCGGTGGACGTGCCTCACTACTAGGGTACCAGGGAGGCTCCCAGCACTCAAGCAGTCCGACATCATCCGCGAGGTCTATATTATAGATATTTAGTGTCGAATTGTCAAATGAATGTCAAACCATTGTAATTAAATGGTTTACAGCATCGGTAGCGCCGCGTTATCTGAGTGCAAAGAAGGCATATTCTTATTGCCCAGGATAACCTGTCGGCTCGGACCCCGCGATGAAGGCTTCCAGAATCACTTCACCACCCCCGGCCCTGGCCGGATCGCCCGTTTTCTTGTCTACGGGAACGAAAACAATATTCGACGGCACGGGGAAATCTTCGATCGGCTGATCCGCTAGCGCGTGCTCCATGAAGCTGATCCACGGGGGGAGCGCCGCCCGCGAGCCCGTCTCGCGATCGCCCAAGCTCAGCTTTTGATCGAAACCGACCCAGGTGCCTACCGCAAGCGTCGGGTCGAAGCCGATGAACCACGCATCGGTGTAGTCGTTGGTCGTGCCTGTCTTGCCGGCGAGCGGCCGTCCCAAACGCCTCGCCCGGATCCCGGTGCCGCGCTGAATAACGCCGCGGAGAAGGTTCGTGACGATGTAGGCGGAATCGGCTCGAATGGCAGACGCGGCCTCGGGGTAAGTCTCCTCCAAGACGTTGCCTTCGTGGTCCATGACTTTCGTGACGAAATAGGGTCGTATGCGGATGCCTTGATTCGCAAAGGCCGAATATGCGGAGACCATTTCTTGCAGGCTTGCCTCCGCGGCGCCGAGCGTTATGCTGAGATATGGTGGGATGGGTCCCGACAAACCGAGATGTCGCGCATAGTCCGCTACTTTCTGCGGGCCGATTTGCTGCGTGAGCCGGACCGCGGGCACGTTGCGCGAGGCTTCGAGCAAGCGGCGCAGCGTGATCCAGCCTTCGAACTTACGGTCATAGTTCTTCGGCTCGTAGACCTCCTCGACATGCGGATCGATGTAGCGAACCGGCTCGTCGAGGATGAGCGACGTCGCCGTATAGCCTTCTTCCACCGCTGCGCCGATCGCGAAGGCCTTGAAGGCCGAGCCAGGTTGGCGACGCGCCTGAACGGCGCGGTTGAACTTGCTCTTGTCGAAGTCGAAGCCGCCCACCATCGATTTGATTCGGCCGGTCCGCGCCTCGATGGCAAGAAGCGCGCCTTGCGCGATGGGCTCCTGTTCGACTTTGAGCACCATGGACGTCGTCTCTGAGTCCACACTCGCGATCTCGAATTGCGAGATGTCACCGATTTCGAACAAGTCGGAAAGCGCCGTCAACGTCCAAGCCGCCGACTCGGAGTCGACGGTGGCCGTGAACCGGCCGACTCTCACGGTGGGGCTTCCCTCGGCCTCGGTGACGACGCCTGTGACGATCTGTCCCGGCGCGAACGGCTCGACCCAGTCATCGCTCGAGAACTCCTGGATGGATATCTCCATGTCGCGGAGCACGTTTTGCTGGACGGCTCGAAAGCCCTGGCGCTTGTCGATCGCTCGAAGCGCTTCGTCGATGGAGGTATTGGCTTGTTCTTGCATCGAGCGATTCAAGGTCGTGTGCACGCGCAGACCACCGCGATAGATCCGCGTCGAGCCGTATTTCTCCTCGAGATATTGGCGAACCTCCTCGACGAAATAAGGCGCAATGTTCCCGCTCGGTCCGCGTCGTCGTAGCTGGAGTGGGACGGATTTGGCACGCTCGACTTCTTCGGCTGTGATTACGTCTTCTTCCCGCATCCGAGCCAGTACGAGGTCGCGGCGCTCGAGAGCGAGCTCTGGATTGACAAAGGGGCTGAAGTTTGCCGGTGAGGGCGCTATGCCGACGATGAGCGCGGCTTCTTCCACGGTGAGCTCGTTGGTCGGTTTGTCGAAATAGTAGTTCGCGGCCGCTTCTACGCCGTAGAGGCCGTGGCCGTAATGCTGCAAGTTGCAATAGAAGGTCAGAACTTCTTCTTTGGTATAAGCCCGCTCGATTTTGAAAGCGAGAATGGCCTCTTTGATCTTGCGGCTATAGGTTTCCTCGCGGGTGAGGAATAGGAGGCGTGAAACCTGCTGCGTGACGGTGCTCGCGCCCGACACGATTTCACCGGCCCTGAGATTGTCCCAGGCGGCGCGCGCCATCCCCACGGGATCGAAACCGTGATGGCTCCAGAACCGCTGGTCCTCGTAGGACACGATCGCTTGTTTCAGATGATCGGGAACGTCCTGATAGCGGATCACGACGCGCCGCTCGACGGCGAACTCGGCGATCACCTCGCCGTCATCCGCGAAGACTTGCGTAATGATGCTCGGCTGGTAGTTCTCGATTTCCTGGATGATGGGTAAATCCCGCTGATAGGCGAGCACGAGGCCTGTCAGCGTGCCGCCCATCGCGGCAAGCGCGAAGAGTACGCAAACAACGATGATCTTGACGAGCTTGCGCCCGCGATTCGAAGGTGTTTCGGTCGGAGTCGATTCCGAGCTATCCATGATTCTTGCCTATTGGGCGCACGGGGCCATCCTCATTATAGTCAAAGCCAAACCGCCGGCGTCACTTCCGCGTGGCGATGATGTCCGAAAGGGCCTCCTCGAGCTCGGGGTGCCGGAACGCAAAGCCTGCTGCCAGAAGCTTTTGAGGTTTGACCTTCTGGCCCTCGAGAAGAATTTGAGCCATGTCACCGAAAAGAAGCTTCAGTCCGAATTCGGGTGCCGGAAAGAGTGTTGGGCGTCGAAGGACTCTTCCGAGGCCCTTCGTGAAATCCGCGTTCGTGACGGGATTGGGCGTCGTGCCGTTCACGACCCCCATGAGGTCTTCTTTCTCCATGATGAACCGCATCGCCCCGACGAGATCGTCGATGTGGATCCAGGGCATCCATTGGCGGCCGGTAGAAAGGCGGCCGCCCAACCCGAGGCGGAAGGGCAAGAGCATTTTGGCGAGAGCTCCCCCTTTGGTCGAGAGCACGATGCCCGTGCGCAAGCAAACGGCCCTCATTCCGAGCCCCATTGCGTCGAGGGCCGCCGCCTCCCACTCCTGGCAGACCTCTGGTAGAAAGCCCTCGCCGCGCGGCGAAGTCTCGTCGAGCTCTCGGTCTTCGCCGTCTCCGTAAAAGCCCACCGCGGAAGCCGAAAGCAAGAGCTTCGGCTTGAGCTTCAGGCTCTTGAATCCCTCGACGAGGAGCTTCGTGCCTCGAACACGGCTGTGTCGAATGGCTTTTTGGGTCTTTTCGTTCCAACGCTGCGCGACGGGCTCGCCGGCGAGGTGGACGATAACATCGACACCCTCGAGTAGGCTTGCGTCAAAACGGCCGTTCTCGATATCCCAGGTAATCGTCGTGAGTGGGGGAAGACTTGCGCGGCGCGAGAGTGCTAACACGTCGTGGCCGGCGGCGGTGAGATTTGCACGCAAAGCCGTCCCCACCAGACCGGAAACACCGCTGATGGCAACTTTCATCGAACCTCCAGATTTCCAAAAATTATACTTCACCGCGCATGGGTGAAGGGTGCAAAGTGAGAGCCGTTCGTTGTCACCTTCGGGCTTCGAAACTACCCGATTATGGAGGGCTGTTATGACGTTACGAAGAATTCTTCCGCGTTTCGCGGGATGCTTGGCGTCCACCCTCGTCGCAGCGCAGACGAAGCACGCGATGACGATTGTCGACTTGATCGAAGTGCCCCAGCTCAGGAGCCCGTAGCTTTCCCCCGATGGAAGCCAGCTTCTTTATGCTCTCTCGGAAGCCGATTGGAAAGCGAACAAACGCGTGAGCCACATCTGGCGCGTAGAGGTCGCGAGTGGCGAGACGGTGCAGCTCACCAATGGCGAGAAAGGAGAGTCGGGCCCGCGCTGGTCTCCCGATGGCCATCAGATCGCGTTTATCGCCGAGCGGGGCGACGACGAAGAGGCTCAGATTTATCTTCTGAGTAACCGCGGCGGCGAAGCGGCGCCGAGGTCGAAGGCCTTCTCTACTACCCGCTCGACTACGAGGCGGGCCGGCGCTATCCGCTCGTCGTGCAAACGCATGGCGGGCCCGCCTCCTCGGACAAGTTCGGCTTCGGCCGGTGGAGCAGCTACGTCCACGTGCTTGCTGCCAAAGGCTACATGGTCCTCAAACCGAACTATCGCGGCAGCACCGGCTAGGGAGACGAAGTCCTCCGCGACATGGTGGGGCATTACTTCCGTCAGTCCCATCTCGACGTGATGACGGGCGTCGACCATTTGATTGCCGAAGGACTCGCCGACGGCGAACGCATGGCGAAGATGGGCTGGAGCGGCGGCGGCCATATGACGAACAAGATCATCACGCATACGGGCCGCTTCAAGGCGGCGTCATCGGGTGCCGGAGCGGTGAACTGGATCTCGATGTACGGCCAAAGCGACGTGCGTATTTATCGCACGCCGTGGTTCGGCGGGACGCCGTGGCAAGAGGATGCTCCGATCGATCTTTATTGGGGGCACTCGCCGCTCGAGGACATCTACAAAGTGACGACACCGACGATCGTGCTCATGGGTGAGAACGATGTGCGCGTGCCGCCGCCGCAATCCATAGAGCTCTATCGGGCGCTCAGGACGAACAGCGTTCCGACGCATTTGTACATGGCCCCTCGTGAGCCCCATGGCTGGCGCGAGCTGCGCCACGAGCTCTTCAAAGTCAATGTCGAGCTCGATTGGTTCGACAAATACGTCCTCGGCAAAGACTATGTGTGGGAGACCGCCCCGGGCGACGCCGAAGACGAGGCGGTGAAGGCGACTGAGCAACTTTAATCGGGCGTCGAAGAAGAGATCAATATTAAGAAAAAGCGTAACGCAAAGGCGCAAAGTCGCAAAGGCGCAAAGAAAAAGCAAGAAAAAGAAGATGAGAGGAAACGCTCATGTCGCTAATTTCTTGTGGACCCCGGGCGTCTGGCCTTGCAGCCTCGTGCTTTAACCCTCGGTCGCTCGCTGATCGGTAGTGAACGCGAAATGCGAGCCTTTGCCCGGCTGCGATTCGCACAAGTCGCGAGACCGATGCCTTCATACTCTCCTGCGTCGGGTATTATAGGTCATTGCTACAAGAAGCTACTTATGCTACGATAAGTCCTATGGCGCGAACCATTACTCAGCGCGAGCTGCGCAACGACTCCGCAGCTGTTCTTCGCGAGGTGCAGGCGGGAAACACAATGATCGTCACGAGGAACGGAACCCCTGTCGCTGAATTACGCCCTATTCCTCCGCGGCGTTTCGTCCCGCGGGCAGTGATTGCTGACGCTGCTGCACGCGCTCCACGCATTGATGCGACTCGGTTCCGTACGGACCTTGACGAGGTTGTAGACGTGTCGGTCGATGCCTGATGCTAATTATTAATCGCGGCCTCCTCGACACCTCGGTCGTGATCGACCATGATCTGATTGACGCGAAGCGGTTGCCCGACGAGTCGGCGATCGCTGCTGTAACTCTGGCGGAGCTTTCAGCCGGACCACACGCGACCGACGACGAGAACGAACGCGCTCGACGTCAAGACCGCCTGCAATGGGTGGCGGCCACGTGGGACCCTTTGCCGTTCGATGCGGACGCGGCGCGGGCCTACGGGCGTGTCTTCGCGGCGGTCAGGGCGGCAGGCAGGACGAGTCGGAGCCGTCTTGCCGACCTTCTCATCGCCTCGACGGCCATTGCAAACGAGCTAGCTATTTACACGAGAAACCCGTCGGACTTTAGAGCGCTCGAGAAAATCGTCGACATCGTCGCCCTTTGATCAGTCATCTGGCTTGCGACGTTGTGCTCAACGGGTGACTTCTTCCCAGACGCGGAAGAAGTTTCCTCCCATGACTTGCGAGACCTCCGGGTCGCTATAGCCCGCTTGTAGGGTGTGTCCGTGCTGATATTGCACACGACCACGTCGATGCCGCCTCGTCGATAGCGCGCTATTTCTTCGTTAGTGATCCGGGGGACATCGGCGCGGTGGAAGCGGCTCGGATGAGCGTGCATATCGGCACCGAGCTGCTGCGCCGCGAGAAAGGCCAGGAGATAAACCGCCAGCGGCATAACGTCAATTGCTCGCCCGCGGGTCGAGCCGCACGAAGCCGATGCCGTCGACGTTGTCGATTTCAGTTCCGAAGGGCTCCGAGACCCGTTTCAAATCCAACAGGATCTTGCGGCCGAGCGCGTCGTCGGCGAGCATCGGGCGCCCGCGCACGGTGCGCGGTTTACCATAACCGAGGGAAATCGGGTGAAGGCGAAGCTCAACGAGTCTCTTGCCTTCGAAAACCGGCATGGCGACGACGGACTCCCAAATCTCGGGTGTAGCGGGAAAGCCGACTGTGTCGTTCTTGTAGCGGGCGTCGTTGAAATCCGCGAGCCCTTTATCCTCGCCGAGACTGTAGCGCGCGTAGTTCTCGTAGGGGAGCCTTTGGAGCGTCTCGTTTTGAAAGAGAAAATCGCCGAGGCTATAGAGAATCGGTTTACCGTTATAGATCTCGATGCCGCGTAGCACGTGGGGCCCGTGTCCGACGAAGATGTCGGCGCCTTCGTCGATCATCGCGCGCGCGAATTTGGTCAGAAACTGAGCCGGCACGAATCGGCTTCCGTCGCCTTCATGAGCGTGGATGGTGACGATCGTGTAGTCCGCTTGGCGTGACGCGTTGCGCACCACCATACCGATGGCTTCCATGTCGTCGGCGTTCGGCTCGGTCGTCACACCGGGTGTTTCAGACACGACGAAACGGTTGCGGAGAAAGCGCAGTGAGTCGCCATCGTCTGGAGGGTTCATCGAGAGCTCCTCCATCGTGTCCCGGATGGCTTCGAGTCGAGCCTGGCTCACCTGATAGGTCGTCTCGTGGCGCAAGGGGTTCATCCCCGGCCGCGCCGGGATGTCGTCGCGGGATGCGCTCGCCATCGCGTGCTCGGGAAAGGTCGAGGCGACGGAGACAAGAGCAATCCGCGCATTCGTCGTCTCTCGAAACTTTGCCTCGCGTGCTTCCGCGAGACTTCTGCCGGCGCCCGCGGCGGTGATACCTGCGTCGCGTACGTATTTTTCGGTGAGAAGCAGCGCCGGAGGTCCATAGTCGCCCGAGTGATTATTGGCGAGCGAGCCGAGATCGAAGCCCGCCCAGGCGAGCTCTTTGGCAAGCGCAGGCTGTGCGCGCATATAGGTCCCGCCCCCCGCCGACATCGGGTAGAACTCGTAGTCGTGGAAGAGCATCTCGACATTCGTGAACGCGACGTCCGCGCCTCGGATGAGCTCGATCATCTCCAGGAACTCGGGCTCTTCGTAGACCGAGAGCGCGCGCGTGATGATGGAATCACCCGTAAGCGCGAACGTGTAGCGCTCCGTTTGCGCTGAAACGAGCGCTGTTGTCGTAACAAAAACAAAAAGAAGGACACGGACACGCAAAGCCATAATCTTTCCCCTTTCGGAGAATGACTATATCGCAGCCAGGGTTCCGATGCCTGTTTAGAATGCTCCGAAAGCTCAGAAAGTCTGTGTGAAATTGACGTTGATAACGGGCCCTGCTGGCCAGTTCCGCCCCGCGAGAGAGATCGGAACCGTGACTTCTATAGCTCGTCGAGCAGCGAGGGTGAAGCTCGCGCCAGGCTCCAGATAAACGATTCGGCGCTTCAGGCTCTCGATAGGGAGACCAAAGCTCGTGGACTGGAAGCCGTGGAGTCCGCGAAGGACGATTTTGCTGTAGATGCGCGTGCCAAATTGATAGCCGCCTTCTACGCGCCATATGAGCTCGTCTCCGAAATCGATGTCGATTTCCTCATTCTTGGTACGGAAACGGTAACCGATCTTACCCGTCACATAGCCGCGCACGGGCCACAGCGAGCGGCCGACTTCGACGAAGACATCGAAGTCGTATTGTCCTTCGCCGACGGGTACGATCTCGGCGTCGTTGACGAACTCCCCGGTAGGAAACTTGATCGCTCCTCCCACGGTGAGAACGAGTGGATCGCGAACGAGGTTGTATCGGGACTCGATCCTGAGATCGAGCGAGGACGTTTATTCCGTCCATAGAGGCTCGCCATCGGGGAGCTTTCGTTGGAACTCCTCAAAAGCCTGCTCGACAGCGTCTTTGTCCGTGCCGTCGAAAGTGACTTTGGTTTCGTATTCAGGATCTTGCCATCGTGGGTACGAGCCGATCGCGACCTTCGGATGCTGCGATACGGTCTCGTCGAGAAAGGATTTCAATGCGGCTTCGTCGAGCTTGGTGAACACGGAGCGTGTGACGAAGGGCGCACTGGCATCGAGGTGCTCGCGGACGATCTCGAGCTTCATGCGAAAGACCTCGGGGATGCCCGGCATGATCCAAACGTTCTCGAGAACCGTCAAAGGCCACGGCGTGCCTGCGATGCGGAGCTTTTTGACTCCTTCGGGAACGTTCGCGAGAAGCAGATGGTTCTCGGTGACGTTGTCGCCGTAATGGTCGCGGAGCACGCGCTCCAAATCGGGGTCCCGCACGACGGGAACGTCGAAGGCTTCAGCGATCGCGGCGATGGTCACGTCGTCATGGGTTGGCCCGACGCCGCCGCTCGTGAATAGGTGGTCATAGGCTTTCGAGAGTTGCTGTACTTCGTGGACGATGACGGCGATGGTGTCGGGAACGACGACGACGCGCGCGAGCTCAACGCCCCGGTTGCGCAAAACACGCGCGAGCTCGAAGACGTTCGACTCGCGGATCTTGCCGCCGAGAATCTCGTCGCCGATGATGAGCGCGGCTGCCGTTCGTGTATGACGCATCTTCTTCAGTCTCTCAGGTCTCAGTCTCTCAGCGGACGGAGAGCTCGGGAAGCGGGGCGACGATCGTCTGCTTCGATTCCGCGACGATCCCCGTGAATTGGCGCGACCACGGCTGCGCGCGGCTTTCGGTGAGATAGCGGTGCCAATCGCCGAGCGACGCGACGGCTATGAGGCGGAAATAGTGCCAACCGTTCGACACGAGAAAGCGGCCGCTCTCGCTGCCGGTGATGATGCCGGCCTGTTTCTCCCAAGGGATCACGCGATGGCGTAGGACACTTTCATAGGCGTCTATCTTGCCCGGTGCGATCCGATGGGAAACAAGGACCTGAAGTGGTGCTTTATCCACGCCCCCCCAAGCAAGCGACGCGTCCATCTCTACGAACTCGTCACGATGCTCCTGAGTCAGAGCGCCAATGCGCCCATAGAGCCCGCCGAGCGACGCACCGCTCTTGCGCACGGCGTCGTGGAACCTGTCCATTCCCTCCATGCCCTGATAGGTCGAGACGACGATCAGATCGAGCGGCTCGGGACTTTCCGCTTCGCGATAGGCCCGGAATCGCAGCATCGGCGCATGAGCGCGATAGACCGGAAGCGCTTCCTCCTTGAAGATCGTTACCGCGTCCTGACTTCGGCCGGGAAGGAACTTGAACGTGACGAGCTGGCGAACTTCTGGAACTATCTGGGCGGGCGCCGCGAGAGCGAGCAAAACGAGCCATGCGGTCATATCGGAGCTCTTAGGGCCTTAGGGGAGGAGGAGGCACACAATCGATGCTCACGCTCTTTCCGTCGGCTGGATGAGGAAAGCGCAATCGCTTCGCGTGCAGGAAGTAGCCGGTCTCTCCGGGCAAAGCACTCGCGTCTTCCGGAGGGATGCCGCCGGGCGGGTAGAGCGGGTCACCTGAGAGTGGAAAGCCCTTCGCCGCGAGATGAATGCGGATCTGATGCGCTCGCCCCGTCTCGATGCGGATGGCAACGAGCGATGTCGACGGGCGTCGCTCGAGAAGCGTGACGTGGCTCACGGATGGTTTGCCGTTCGGATGCACAGAGGTGACCGTTCCGAGGCGCTTGTGCGGGACAGGGCCGAGCGGGGCGTCGATGCGGGTGGTGCCAGCGGGGAAGTGACCGGTCACGAGCCCCACGTAGTCGCGCTCGACCGCGCCCCGCTGCCAGGCATCGACCAGCACGCGCCTCGCGACTTTGTGCCGGGTGAAAAGAGTGATGCCCGAGGTTCCGCGTCCGAGCCGATGTATAGGTGCGGCGAGCGGGTCGAAAGCCTGGACGCGGCGAAGAAGGGTCCGCTCCAAGAAGCCGCCGCCCGGCATCGCGGCGAGCCCGCGCGGCTTCGCCACCGCCAGCAGGTCAGGGTCGCGATAGAGCACGGCGAAGCTCGAAGGCGCTTCGGGCTCAATCCAGGGTGGCCGTTTCCAAGTCAAAAGCTCGCCGAGCTCGAGCCGCCTAGTGGACGCGACCGGTTCGCCGCCCAAAAGAACCCGCCCGTCCTTGATGTGCCCAGCCCACGTGCTCTCGGTAGAATGCGAGTATCTATCCGAAAGGTAGCCAAGAACCGTCCGTCCCGCCCCGCGAGCTCCCACCCGCTCTGAATACGCGTAACCACCGTTCAGCATGCCGAGATCGTGCGGGTTTTCTCTCTTTACTGCAACTCGATGCTTGCTATTTGCTCCCAGCTCGGGGCGATTGCTAGGGAAGGAGGTCGCTTACGGCGATCTCGAGATCGGGAAACGACAGCGGCGAGACGATCTCCGTTGCCTGCAACACTAAGCGCGTTGCGTATGCGCCATCCACCGGATCGCGACAAACCTCTAACTCATCGTCGATGAGATTCACAATCCAGTAGTCTGCGATGCCGGCCTTGGCGTAGATCCGCGCCTTCTGATCGCGGTCGAAACGAAGCGAGCTATCGGAGACTTCGATGACGAGAAGCGGCTTTGATTTTTCCGTGCGCACATCCCGAGGATTGGGGCTCGAATTCACAACCACATCCGGCTCCGGCTCGGACCGAATGTCTTCGATGGTCAGAGCATCTTGGACTTGAACGCTGGCGCGACCCTCCAGGCGGCGATCAAAGATCTGGGTCGCCAAACCTACGGCGATACTGTGTCGTCTTCCCTTAGGGCTCATTTCGCGGATCACCCCGCGAATCAACTCGACCCGCTCCCCGGGCTCGAACACGCCTGCCTCACCCATTCGGTGGTACTGCTCTACTGTGAACGAGCGCTGGCCCTCGATGACTTCGACCATGGGTCTATTCTATCTCTGCTACCTGCTACCTGCCGAACCTCTCACCGCGAACTATGCGCCTCCCAAGTTCGGGGTAGCCGATAGCCGAGGGCGGGTAGCATCACGGGCGCGGCGGCCCGAGCTAGCGCCGCCGGGCCACAATATAAGCAATCCAAGCTTCTTCGTCTCCGCCACGCTCGACACGTCGAAAGACGCTGTTGCCTTCGCCGGTCTCGCGGTCGGTGCCTTCCCACAATACGTGGATGTCCGTAAAGCCGGCTTCGTCCATCAGCTCCCGGAGCTCCACGAGCGTCCACAAGCGCCAATCGTAAACGAAAGCGTTCTTCATGCGCGAGCCGTTCCGGAACTCGAAGTGAATCTTGCAGAGGATGTGGTTCGTCACCGGGTCGAAATCGGCTTGGTCCCACACATAGGTGAAGCCTTTTTGGCGCTTTTTCTCTTTCATCACGAACTGGGCCTGGCCGCCGCCCCAGTTGTCGAGGATGAAGATCCCCCCGGGTTTGATCGCTCGAAACGCGTTCTTGATGTAGGCGCCCATGTCTTGGCGCGTCTTGAAAACGGAGAAGCTGAAGTTCAAAGCCGCGAGCAAATCCGCCTTTGGCTCGCGCACGTCTAGCACGTTGGCTTCGACCAAGCTCAAACGCTTCTGCTGATCTTTGTCGAGCTTGCTGACGTTGTGCTCGCGGGCCCAGTCGAGCGTCGGCCCGTGGAAGTCGACACCGATCGCGCGATTTTTCTTGTTGAGCTTGACGAGCTCGCAGGACAGGATGGCGGTACCGCAAAAATCTTCACGGAAAACGCGCAGCGGCTCTCCAGTGTTCTTTTTGTAGACGCGCGCGAAGAACTGCGCGTCGTCTTCGGGGGCCTGCACACTTTCCTGGTACAGGACGTGCTTGTCTGCGTTTTTCGCCGTCAGCTTCGTTTTGGTTTTTTTGCGCACGAGTCCTCGAACAAGTAGAGGAGTGGGACACGACTCACGTTAATGAACGGTATAGGGCTCACTGAGAGTAAAGGGGGCGATCTCCACATCGAACTCGGTGCCGTCCTCCCCCGTCATCTGATACGTGCCCCGCATCGACCCGAAGGACGTCCCAAGGGGGCAGCCGGACGAGTACTCGAAAGACTCGCCGGGGGCGAGGGTGGGTTGCTCGCCGACAACGCCGGGCCCTCGCAGTGTGTTGGTTCAGCGTGAAGATGACAGCGAGGTTGGACGTTAACGCAACGCCGGGCGTCAGGATGTCCCCTCTCGCCCCGGGGATCGTACCAGAGTGCTCGGGCGCGTCAAGGGTAAAGCGCGCTGCGCGCGCCGGCTTCGCCGCCCTGGACTCCCCCTGCGCTCTCTGGTACTCATTGGTTGTGGGCGAGAGGGAACGGAGTGGGGCTCCTGGGATCAGAGTGTTCATGCGGGCACCTTGTTACTACGCCGCTCACGCCGCGCCTCTCGTGCCTGCTCCAGTTTCCGGTCCCGCTCCGACCAGATCTCTGGGGCCTTGCCAGCCATGAAGTCCAGCGGCGCAATGTAGCCTATCGCGCTGTGCAACCGAACCCCGTTGTAATATTCGACGAATCGTTCCATCAATCGGCGAGCCTCTTCGAGGCTCGAGGGGTTGGCAGGACGCAGGGCATCCGATTTTATCGTCTTGTGCCAACGTTCGGTCTTTCCGTTCGATTGCGGGTAGTACGGCGCGGTCCTCACGTGCGTCATCCCTGAGATGCGGATGAACGTCTTGAAGTCCTTCGCGATGTACTGAGGACCGTTGTCCGAGATGATTCGAGGCCGCGCGTCGGGGTACAGTTCCTTTGCTCGCTCCAAAATGCACTCCACATCCGCTTCCGTCATCGACTCTCGAATCTCCCAGTGAACCACCGCCCGACTCGCACCATCCAGAAACGAGCACAGGTAGTAGAACGTCCCGCCCAGATTCAAGTACGAGATATCCGTATGCCAGTGTTGGTGCGGTCGCAGCGGCTGAACGAAGCCCGTTCCCTTCTTCGACGGCTTCCCGTTCCAACGGTCCAGGCGGCCCGCCTTCGACAACACACGGTACGTCGTCGATGGGCTCAAGGCCACCACGTCTTCGTCCAGCATCATGAACGTCAGTCGCCGATACCCGTCCAGCGGATGGCAGTCGAAGTAGTCGATCACGCGCTGGCGCTCCCAGTCCTCGATCCAGTGATCCCGCGGCACCAGGCCGTTGTGCTCATTCACCTTCCCGTACCGCTTGCGCCAGTCGTAGAACTTGCCACGAGCGAGCCCGCACCACTCAACGACCTGCTGGACCGGTAGACGGGTCTTCGTGGAGATCGTATTGACGAAGTCGACAACCTCGTCACGACGGTCATGGGGAATCCAGGCACCATTCAGGCTTCCCCAAGTTTTTTTGGAGCGTCACGTACTCTTCCGTCACCTCGGCGATGATTTGATCCTTGCGGGCCACCCTCGCCTCGAGGCGCGAGATCTTCGCCTCCAGCTCATTCTCACGGCTCGGCGCGCGACGGGTCGAAAACACCGTATGGGCTCCAGCCAATAGCTCCCTTTGCCACGTGTAGAACAGGCTCGGCTGGATTGCTGCCTCGTTGCATACCTCCGAGACTGGCTTTTTCTCCGCAACGTGCTGGCGTAACAGCTCTGCTTTCTGCTCTGCGGTGTGACGACGGCGTGGTTTGCTCATGACAGCTCCTTTTTTCATGTGTGTATCTTATCTTCAGGACTGTCATCTTCCAGCTGAACCGGAACAGTACTTCCTTGACCACTTTGTCCGCGTTCTCGATGATCCAGTGGCGGCTCACGAGCTGGACGGTGCGCGAGCCTTGGTTCGTGATCTCGACCGTGTAGAGAAAGAACCAGCGGTTTTGCTCCGGCTGCGAGTTCTCGCGCGAGTAGCGAGAAACCACGCGCACGCGAATGTCTTGGGTCGTTGCTTCGGATGTGAACACTTTGAGCGCGCTCCCGAGTTTCCTTGAGAACGGCGGGGATCGTATCATGTCTTGCATGCGTGCTCTAGCGTTCGCGGCGTAACGGACTTCTTCGGAAAGGAGATCGCCCAAATCCGCGCGCCGTTTGGAGGTACGGTCCTCTACGTCGTCGCGACCCCACCCATCGGGGCAGGCGAGCCGGTCGCGATGATAGGTGCGCCCCGATAAGACGTCCGAGAACTCCCACAATTTCTGTGGATAACTTTGTGGAAAAACTGTGGGGACGAGCCTTCGAGACCGCGCCCTTCTTGGTCCAGTAACACTATGCACACTTGTTGAGCAGCGGTTTATTTGAGCAATAGACCCAATTGTGGCTTGTTTGTAAGGTGGCGGAGGGGCTGCTCACAGAAATACAAGATTGGCAACTTTGTGTCCGAGATCACAGGGTACGCGACTTCTCTTGTGTAAAACTCCGCGGAATCCTGAGAATCTTCGGACTCGTTCCAGACTTACCCGTTTCTCTTCAGCCAGGGCGCGTCGTGAAGCCGATGCGGCCCGCTAGCGGTCGTCTTCGTCGGCTTGGGCGTCGTGTTGTTTTCGGAGCTCGCGGCTGAGCTGGTAGACCGCCATCGCGTAATACACGCTGTTGTTGTAGCGGGTGATGACGTAGAAGTTGTCGAAGCCGAGCCAATATTCCGCGCCTTCGCGGTTGTGCAGCGCGAGGGGAATGGCTTCTTTCTCGCCCGGATAGACGCCCGACACGGTGACGCCTCGAATCTTGAGCTCATCGAGGCGAACGCGCGTCGACAGCTTCGAGGCTTCGAATGAAGTTGCCGCCGACCTTTCGACATTGGCGGGAACCGCGACCGGCTCGCCGCGTTGCCAGCCATGCGCCGTCAAGTAGTTCGCCACGCTTCCGATCGCGTCCGAAGCGTTCTCGAACAAGTCCCGCTTGCCGTCTCCGTCGAAGTCGATCGCGTAGCGCCGATAGCTTCCGGGCATGAACTGCGCAATCCCCATCGCGCCCGCGTAGGAGCCGCGCGGCGTGGCGAGGGCCATCGTCTCCTCGCGCGCCAGCAAAAGATAGTGCTCGAGCTCTAGGCGAAACATCTTGGAGCGCTTCGGATAATCGAACGCGAGCGTGGTCAGGGCTTCGAGAACTCTGAACCTCCCTGTATTCTTTCCGTAATGCGTCTCGATGCCGATAACGGCGATGATGACTTCTTCAGGGACGCCGTATTTCGCTCGCGCTTCGGCGAGCTTGGCCGCGTTGTTCCGCCAAAACCGGAAACCGTGGGTGATTTTTTCGCGATTGACGAAAAGCGCGCGATAGTCCTGCCAGGGCTTGCGCTTCGCCTGCCGGTCCATCAGCTCGACGATCTTTGCACTCGAGCGAATCCGCCCGAAGACACGTTCTAGCTCGCCGCGATCGAACCCGTGCTTGGCCGCCATCTCGTCGATGAAAACGTTCACCGAGTGTTCTAGGGCCGGTGCGGGCGCCACGGAAGGCGCGGCGGTCGCAACCGTGGTGAGAAAGAAAAGCTCTAGGATCCACACGAACGTACTCCAAACTCGGGTCGCGAAAAGGCGCTAAGCCCTTGTCATGTTGACTTTTGAGTATTATAACCCACGAACGATGCATATCATCCCGACGGGCGGCGCTCTCGGTGTCGAGGTTCGGAATGTGGAGGTCTAGTCCATGCTCATGCGAAAAATCTTGTGTTTGTGGATTGCACTTTCGGCCGCGGCAGAAGCGCAAGACGCGCTCCAGGTCCGCGACTACTACCGGATCGAGAGCGCCGACGAGCCGTCGATGTCTCCCGACGGCGCCTTGGTGGCCTTCACACGCCACACCATCAACGAGGCCGAGAACGTGCGGCGGAGCGAGATCTGGCTTGCGTCCACCGATGGTTCGGCGCCGCGGCGTCGGATCACCGTGCCCGCCTTCGACGCTTCCCGCCCCCGTTTCAGCCCCGATGGAAAGCTCTTGAGCTTTCGCTCCCGGCGCAGCGGTGTGACCTCCACATGGTTTCTGCGGAGCGACGGGCTCGGAGAAGCTTTCGAGATCGAGGGCGTGAGCGGCGAGGCGGAGGTCAGCCCCGACGGCCGGCTCGTCGCGTTTACCAAGGCAACGCTGCCCATGGAGCCGAAGCCCGAGCCAAGCGGGCTCGAAAAGGAGCTCGAAAAACGTTTCGAAGGCCAGATATACGATTGGATGCAGGTCCGCTTCGACCGGCGCGGCTACCTTCCCGATCCGAAAGACCCCTACGCGAGCCCGCCGCGCGAGCTCTACGTCGGTCGCTGTCGAAGGCGGCGGGGAGCCGAAGCGGCTCACATCACTCGGCGTCGACGTCGAAGATTTCTCGTGGAGCGCCGACAGCCTGAAGCTCGTCTTCGCGGCCGACGCGCATCAACGCGATGCCTACACATACGAGCGGGCCGATTTGTGGGTCGTCGATTTGGAAGGACAGATCGAGCGGCTCACCGATGACGGCTTCCACCATAGCGTTCCAGCGTTCTCGCCGGACGGTGGCCGTATCGCCTATCGACGCTTGAAAGGCCTGAGTCTCGTCATCGCCGAGAAGGCGAAAACAGGTGCGCCGCTCGATATTTACGCGATGGACCTTGCCTCCCGAGAAACCGTCAACGTCACTGCCGATTGGGCTCTCCGACCAGGGGCGCCTACTTGGAAGCCCGATGGACGTTATCTCTATTTCGATGCCGGTATCGGTGGGAGCCGTCATTTATTCCGGGCGAGCGCCTCGGGTCGTGAGCTCGTCGAGCAAATCAGCCGCGGCGAGCGCCGGCTCACGGGCTTCAGCTTCACCCGCGACCGGGAGCACATCGCCTATGCGGCTGGGACAGGCGTCGTGCCGTCCGACGTGATGACGAGCGCTACCGACGGGAGTGCTGAGAATCGCCTCTCCGAGTTTGGCGCAGCCTTTCGCTCCGAGCATGCGCTGTACGCGCCGGAAAGGATCACTTTTCCGAGCGCCGATGGGACCGAGATCGAGGGCTGGGTCCTGCTGCCTGCCGGCTATAGCGACGACCGCGCGTGGCCCTTGATCCTGAGCATCCACGGCGGACCGCACGGCGCTTACGGAAATAGCTTCAACTTCCAGTTTCAGCTTTGGGCGAGCGCCGGTTACGTTGTCCTGTACACCAACCCGCGAGGCTCGAGCGGTTATGGTGAAGAGTTCCTTTACGCGACTTGGGGCGGCGGCTGGGGGAATCTCGACTCCGAAGACGTGCTCGCGGGCGTCGACTATGTGCGTGCACACTATGCCATCGACGAGACCCGCATGGGTGTCTCCGGCTATTCCTATGGTGGCTTCTTGACGAATTGGATCATCACCCACGACACGCGCTTCGCCGCGGCTGTCGTCGGCGCCGGCATCTCGAACTGGATCAGCGACTACGGCACGGCCGATATCCCGCGGACGAAAGAGAGCGAGTTCTTCGGGCCGCCTTGGGAGGACACGGGCGGGACGCTCTTACACCGGCAGTCTCCCATCAACTACGTGCAACATGTCGTGACCCCGACGCTCTTCGTCCACGGCGAGAGTGACTACCGCGTTCCCATCGAGCAAGGAGAGCAGATGTATACGGCGCTCAAGAAGCGGCGCGTCGCGGCGAAGTTCATTCGCTACCCGGACTCCTACCACGGTGGCTGGACTCCGTGGAACATGGTCCATCGCTACCACCATGAGACAGAGTGGTGGCATCAACACTTGTCCGGCGCCGCTCGGACGTCACAATAGCGGTGCTTTTTCACGCCCCGATGGACAGGTTCGTTTTTGGCATGACTACGTTCGTGCTCTTGGCGATGGGAGGCGTGTTCTACGGTCTATTGCGGATCGGGTTTGCGGCGGGTGCCGTGTTCGTCGTCGCGATCGTTGTCTTCGCCTATGTCTATACACCCAAGAGCTTCCATCTTGACGCGGACGCGCTTCGCATCACGCGGCCGGCGGGGGTGGTCGTCGTGCCGCTCGCCTCGGTGTCCGAGGTCGAACCTCTCGACCGCTTCCTCGGGCTTTCGCTCAAAGCGCCGCCGGGCGGCAATAGCGGTTTGTTCGGTATTTATGGAACGTTTTGGAAGAGAGATCTCGGGAAGTTCCGCATGTACGGAAGAAGCGCGACCGGAGCGGTGTTGTTGCGAACATCGGAAGGCCGTATCGTCGTCACGCCCGATCGCCGCGACGCGTTTCTTGCCGCCATTCGAGAGCGCATCCAAGAGCTTTCGCAGTAGAATTCCGCACGCTAATGTTTCTCCGCATCCTGTTCGCGCTCGCATGGCTCGCCTGCAGCGTGCTCTCGGCCGCGGCGCCTCGTGTGATTCTCGTGTCGTGGGACGGCGCCGGCTACGAATTGACTTGGGTGCGGCTCTTTTGGAACGGTGAGTTTGGCATGTCTCATAGTGGTAAGGGCTCATCTCACTTGACGCGCTTGAGGTGGCGGCCTTTGACGGGGACGACCTTGCCGTCGGCGTAGCGCGAGGCGTGGTTGCGCTCGTACTCGCACTGCTCGTGGAAGCGCCAGTACTCATCGAAGTCTCCGCTGGAGCGGAGAGCGCGAAGCCGCAGCACGGCTTCGGCGCCAGCGAGGGACCAACGCGCTCCGGTGAGGTCCATGCGGTCCGAGACCAGGTGGCGGCAGGCGCCTTCGATCACGCCGGTAGCGATCGGGAATCCAGCGGCGAGGCACTCGTCGTAGTGCAGATAAGAGGCGTGATTGAGCAGATAGTCAGCACACTGATCCACATTCTCCCGATTGTCGGGCGTCAGCTTTCGTCGGGTGGCGCTACGTCTTATCCCCGCCGCCACCAGGCAGGCCTCACCGCGCAGGATGCGAAGCAACCGCTCTTGGACCCACACTTGGCGGGCGGGCTCGGTCTCCTCGTAGAAGCCTAGCGAAGCCTTCCACACGTACTCACAGACATGGATGAAGTCGAGCACGATGGTGAGTTCGACATGGTGCTGGCCAGCCAGCTTGTGCAGGATCTTCAGTTGGGTGGCGTTGCCGTCGACCAAGGCGACCCAACTCTTGCGGTGTGAGGGATCTCGTCGTTCGGCTTCCGCGAACGCCTCTTCGAGAACCTCCTCGGGCTCTTTGGCTAGGCTCGCCCAGACACGCTTGTCTTGGGGGCGAGGCCGTTTGTCTTTCTCTCGCTCGTCGCTTGGTGCCAGCACACGAACCACGTCTTCTGGTTGGCGCACGAAGGGCTCCACCGTATAAACGGCCGCGACCGTGGCCATCCGCTTTCGGTTCCGCTTCTCTCCCTTGGTCAGCCGCTTGCCTAGTCGCCGCGAGCCTTTCTCGGCCGCCTTCTTGGTGGCTTCACGCAGGTCTTTGCGTAGCATCACAACGCCCTTGCCGTCCGCCGTGATCGCCAGCACCGAGGCGCTGCGATCGCCTGCCGGTGGAGCGCGCTGCCCATAGAAGGCGTCGAAGTCCTCTGCCGCACGACCCGCCAGCTCCTCCACTTGGCGCTTTCCAACCTTCGCCCCAGTGTGGCGGCCAAGGCTCGCCACCGCCTCGTCGAACGCTCCCTTTGACACCTCTACTGCCGCCGTCCGCCTCAGCTCGAACGAGTAACGCTCACGGGGGAGGTTCAGCTCGGCATCCAACGGATGCAGGCTATCTGCACCTTCGGCTCCATAACCGAAACGTTTGACACGGATTTCCCCGAAGATCGTCGTCAGGCCGCGCTCGTGGATTCGCTCCTGGTCCCTTTCCACTCCATCCGCACCTCGGACCGGAGCCGCCGCCTCGCCGGGACCGCGCGAGTCGACATGGGCCTGGAACAACTTACGCGAAAGCTCGTAGCTCCTCTCGCGCACCAGCTTCTCCACGTCGCTGTGGCTCATCTGCCTCGATTCGGCAGAACGTAGAAACGCGATGATCGACTCGAGATCGTCCCTCGACATCCCGAACGTCTCTTCGCACAGTTCGAACGCAGAAAGTGCCATCTCTCAGCTCTCCCGCAACACCCGGCGAGGGTCCTTCACCAGAGGCAAGACCAGCACCGTTTTCGAGCTTGCGCCGTGACGACGGTGCTCGCGGTCCATCCGCCCCCGCCCCGTCGTCACTCCAAGCTCGATCCAGTTCGCAGCCCGGTAGCAGGTGCCGCGGTAGCGGCTGTGATCCACCAAGGTCTCCAACAGCAAGGGCTCCACCCCATAGCGGCTGTGCCACTCGCATGGAAGCTGTCGCGCCATCAGGGATAGCACCCTGCTCGCGAGGTTTTGCACCCGCACCCAGGGAAGGATCAGAAAGCGGCTGTTGTTAACCACTCGCTGCAGGTTCCGCCCGCGCGTGGCATCGTCCCATCCAATCCACAAATCTCGTGCCGCCATCCTCCACGCCGGACTCGACAACTGCACACAGCCCACCACCCGTGCCGGCGCCGATGCGTACACCAGATAGCGCAGATGAGCGCCAAAGGGAACCGCGTGGCCCAAGTAGTGATGCCGGTCCACCAGCTCCCGGAACAAAAGACGCTGCTCGTCACTCCGCACCACTTCCAACACCACAGGCTGAATCTCGCTCAGCTCTCCCTCCAACGGCTCAGACGGCTCGCCACGCTCGGTTTGCGGTATTCGGGTTCGTGTCCCGACCGGCTTACCCGGGCGTTTGTCCGGAAGCTCCAGGCGACCTTCGCCTTCCAGCCGCTCGAGAAACTCCCGGCACTCCCGCGCTTTCAACTTTCCGGTCGGCCTCTTCCAATCCAGCAACTCGCACACCGTTCGCGCCAGTTCCATCCGGCTCAGACCGCCACAGCTCTCGACCAATTCCTGGATCAAGCTCAGCTCCGATGAACTGAATCGCCTGCCGCTGAAATTCGCTCCGCTCGTACCCATTTCCTACTTGCCACAACTACCGTAGCGAACGCCGGGACGAATGTCCAGCAAAAAGTGACACCGCTCAGGGTCCACAACCAGAGTAAATTCCGTTATCCTCTGACCAACCTCACGACGAGTGACCGTTGGACGGTTAGATCACTGAGAAAATGGGCGATTCTCGCGGTTCCAAAAGAGCCACACCCAATTGACTTCGCGGTTGCTGGCGGAAGGCCGCCTCCCGCACTTGCAACGAATGCTGCGCGAGGGCGCTTGGTCCGACGGAATGGTGTCGAGCTTTCCGACCAAATCAGCGGCCGCGCACGCCGTTCTCTTCACTGGCCACTACGGACATCGGAGCGGGATTACGGCCAATGCACTTCTTTTGTTACCGGCATCGGAGCACGACCGGCTGGAGACCGAGAACGGATATTTCTCGAACGCGCTCCGCGTCGATCCCGTCTGGATCCTTGCGGCGCAGAGCGGCCTCGAGACCTACGCGATGCATGCGACCTAGGCTTATCCCTTCGACGGTGCGCGGGCGCGGTTGCGCCCGAGCGAGCTCGAGCATCTTTTTCTCGTCCACGGCTATACCGAAGCCCAGTCGCGCGGTGAGAGCTTCGACGAAACCTCGCTGCATCTCGAAGTGCCGGCGGGTTGGGCCGTGCCGGAGGCTTGGGGAGGCGAGGCCCGGGCGTTCCGCTTTGCGGCGGCAGAGACGCCGTTTTGGGGGCTCTTTTTCGACGATCCGCTCGACCCCGTCGAGGGCTGGGACACGCTCGGGATCGTGCGCGAGACCGGAGCGACGGCGTTTCTAGCCCGCGTCAAGCCGGGGCTCGGTTTCTCGACGCCGATCCTAGCGACGGTGAAAGGGAAGTCCGTCTGGTTCTCCCTCCGCATGCTCGATCTTTCTCCGGACGGACGACACTTTCTCCTCTATCGGTCGGGCGCAGCCGAAATGGCCGTCTCGAATAGCGAGATGCCCTTTGCCGATCTTCCGGTGATGCAAGCCTACGCTGGAAACGGCGCGACGCGGCCGTACGCGCGAGGCCGTCTCGGGCCCAGACTTGCGGATGGGGGCGACGGAGTCGCTGAAGAGCGCTTTCTCGAGACGCTCGTGCACCTTCAAAACCAAATCATCGCGCAGGCGAAAGTGGCCCTCGAAGAGGATTACGACTTCGTCGTGCTCTATAGCCCTGTGACCGACGACGTGAATCACGAGCTCGTCGGCTATCTCGACGAGGCGCTCAGAGGCCACGATGAAGCGGTAGCGGCGGCGCTTTGGCCGTTTGTCGTCCAAGGCTTCGAGCTTCAGGACACGTTTCTCGGCGTGTTGATGGACGCGGCCGCACGCGACGACGCGCACGTCATTGTCGTGAGCGATCACGGGATGGCCGGAACGGATCGCCTGCTGCATTTGAACGTCGCACTGGCACAAGCTGGGCTTCTGGCGCTCCACGCCGACGGCTCGATCGATTTGTCCGCGACCCGCGCGCTCGCGCCGTCACTCTCCGACGGCTCGATTGCGGTCAACTCAACGGGACGGCCCGGAGGCATCGTGCCACTAGAAGAAAGGGAGGAGGTTTTGCGGGAGGTACGCCGCGTCCTCGGTGCGCTCCAGGATCCGGAAACGGGGGAGCCCATCATCACCGCGTTCTACGAGCCCGCAACGAGCGGACTGTTGCAGCCCGGAGGCGCGTCGACCGGGGATCTCTTTCTGGACTATCTCCCCGGCTACTATCCTTCGACGGAAACGGGCGGGGACGGCGTGGTCGAGACGACCGAGCCGCGCGGCAAGCATATCTTTGTCCCGACGCGGCGCAATATGCTCGCGATCTGCGCCGCGTGGGGTCCGCGCATCCCGTCGGGAACGAATTTCGGCAAGATCCGCTCGATCGACGTCGTGCCCACCGTCTTGGATCTGCTAGAGCTGAAACGCTCCGCGGAGCTTCCCGGTCGCAGCCTCGTTCCGCCTGCGACCCTTCTGAACGCGACGCGGTCCGCATCTTTTTCCACCAAACATCTGGGTGCTGCCTCTCGTATTGTGAAGTGAAAGCGAGCGCATGGGCGTTCGGAAACGAACACTCATCCGGGCTATCAAAAGGGACGGGATCGCATTAGTGATTAATAATCAATCAGATACGAGGTTAACACGGATTGGCACACAACTTGCGCTGCTTGATAGTATGCACTCGGAGATTGGAGCTTAATAAAGATGGACGTCAAGCGGGAAGGAGTCGCTGAGGCTCGCAAACGCAAGCAGACGATTATGTATGCCGTCGGCGGGGCGGTGTTTCTCGTCCTCGCCGCTTGGGTCGCCCAGCTCGAGCCCGCGGCGCCCTCGGTCGATCGCTCAACCGTCTGGATGGACAAAGTGGCCAAGGGCTCGATGCTGCGACAGGTGCGCGGCCCCGGAACGCTCGTTCCGGTCGAGATCCGATGGCTCGCTGCGCGCACCGAAGGCCGTGTCGAGCGCGTGCTGGTGCTTCCGGGCACGGACGTGGAAGCGGACACCGTCATTCTAGAGCTGGCGAATCCAGAGCTCGTACAGTCGCTCGAAGACGCGCGCCTCCAGCTTCGCGCCGCGGACGCGAACTACGAGGCCCTGCAAGTCCAGCTCCAAAGCCAGCTTTTGAACCAACGAGCCCTCGCGGCCTCGGTGCAGGCCGAGTACCGCACCGCCGTCTTGCAGCTCGAAGCCGATACCGAGATTCACGACTTGGGCATCATCGGGGATCTCGTACTCAAATTCTCCGCCGAGCGCGCGAGCGAGCTCGAGGTGAGAAACGATCTCGAGCAGAAACGGCTTGCGATCGCCATGAAATCGAATGAGGCGCGTCTCGCGGCGGAACTTTCACGCGTCCAGCAGCTCGGCGCTCTTTACGCGCTTCGCAAGAGCCAGGTCGACGGGCTCAAAGTGCGACCGGGTCTCCGCGGTGTCCTTCAGCAAGTACCGGTCGAAGCCGGCCAGCAAGTCACGCCCGGTTTGAACCTTGCGCGTGTCGCGCAGCCGGAGCACCTGAAAGCCGAGCTGCGGATCGCGGAAACGCAAGCCAAAGATGTCGAGATCGGCCAGCGCGCGAGCATCGACACGAGGAACGGGGTCATAGAAGGCCGGGTCATGCGCATCGATCCAGCGGTTCAGGACGGCACCGTTACGGTGGACGTGGAGCTCATCTCCGCCCTTCCCAAGGGTGCGCGCCCGGACCTGAGCGTCGATGGCACCGTCGAGATCGAGCGTCTCGAGAACGTTCTGTACGTGGGCCGTCCTGCCTATGGTCAAGCCGGGACGACGATTGGCCTGTTTCGGCTTCTCGGCGATGGGACCGCGGAGCGCGTCGACGTGATTCTCGGGAAGAGCTCGGTCAATACGATCGAGATCGTCGCTGGGCTGAACGAAGGAGATGAGGTCATTTTGTCCGACACCTCCGCGTGGGAAGACTACCGAAAGATCCGCCTGAATTGAACGCCTCAAAAAAACGACAACCGTACAAAACGAACAGAGGTCCAAGAGTGAGTGAAAACGGAGAGCCGCTGATTCGGCTGCATAATCTCGAAAAGTTCTACGAATCCCGTGCGGGGCGCACCTACGTGCTTCGGCAAATCACGCTCGGCTTCGAAGAAGGCGAGTTCGTTACCATCATGGGGCCCTCGGGAGCGGGCAAGTCCACGCTTCTTCACATTCTCGGGATGCTCGATGGCGAATGGGGCGGTGAATATTACTTTCAAGACCACTCCGTCCACGAAATGAAGATCAAACATCGCAACGAGCTGCACAAGCAAAACATCGGCTTCGTCTTTCAGGCTTATCACTTGCTCGACAACCTCACCGTCTATGAAAACCTCGAAATCCCGCTCTCCTATCGCAACATCCGGCGCTCGGAGCGCCAGGCGATGGTTGGTGACGTGCTCGATCGTTTTGCGATCGTCGGCAAGAAGGATCTGTACCCGAGCCAGCTGTCGGGCGGCCAGCAGCAGCTCGTGGGCGTCGCGCGCGTGGGCATCATGCAGCCGAGGGTGATCCTTGCGGACGAGCCCACCAGTAATCTCCATACCGAGCAGGGCCGGGAGATCATGGAGCTCTTCAAAACGCTCAACCAAGAAGGCACGACGATCATTCAAGTCACGCATTCGGAAACGAACGCGGGCTATGGGAATCGCATCATCCGGTTGAAGGATGGCTGGGTCGAGAGAAATTGAATATGAGAGGGGCTGCCCCGCGCGTTCTCGTGGCCGACGACCAGCCCGACGTTTGCGAGGCGTTGAAGCTTCTTCTCAAATCGGAAGGCTACAGCACTGAGACCATCCACACGCCCGAAGGCATCGTCAAGGCCGTCGAAAGACAGGACTTCGACTTGTTGCTAGATGGATTTGAACTACGCGCGCGACACGACGTCCGGGCAAGAAGGACTCGATTTACTCAAACGGTTGAAAGATGTCGATGAGACCCTTCCCGTGGTCGTCATGACCGCGTGGGGGAGCGTCGAGCTCACCGTCGAAGCGATGCGCCACGGCGCGCGCGATTTCGTACAAAAGCCGTGGGACAACGCGCGTCTACTCAGCATCCTGAGAACACAAATCGAGCTCGGCGCGCACTCCGTCGTGGCGAGCGCCTCGAGCGCGAGAACGAGCTGCTTCGGCAGGACTCGCCGAAGCTCGTGACCGAATCGGCGGCGATGAAGACGGTTCTCGAGCTCATCGATCGAGTGGGGCCGTCGGACGCGAACGTGCTGATCACGGGTGAGAACGGCACCGGCAAAGGCGTCGTGGCGCGCACGTTGCACGCCGTATCCTCGCGAGCCGGCCGGCCGATGGTCACCGTGAACGTCGGCGGGCTGTCCGAAGGTGTTTTCGAGAGCGAGCTCTTTGGTCACGTGAAAGGCGCCTATACCGACGCCAAGACCGACCGTGTCGGACGCTTCGAGCTCGCCGATGGCGGCACGCTCTTTCTCGACGAAATCGCGAACATCCCCAATAGCCAGCAACGGAAACTTCTACGCGTTCTGGAAACGGGAGAGTTCGAGCGCGTTGGCTCGTCGAAAACGAAACGGGCTCACGTGCGCATTCTATCCGCGACGAATTCCGACCTGGCACAAGAAGTCTCTGAGGGACGCTTCCGCCAAGATTTGCTTTTTCGGCTGAACACGATTGAGCTCCATTTGCCGCCGCTGCGCGACCGTCGGGCGGATATCGAGTCTCTCGCCATGACGTTCTTGCGCCAACATGCGCGGGCGATACATGGGCGGACACTCGTCCCCTGGCGGGACGAGCGCAGGCGTGGCCCCCACCGTGTATCACAGGGGATAGAGACGAGATCCGGCATCGAGAACCTCCCTCGGGAGCGATATGGGACTAAGTCACGGTGCGGGTACCGCCGGAGCTTTCCGGGCTCGAAGTATGGATCGGATCACGTCGAAGCCGGCTATCGTGTTGCATTCTCTTCTCGGCCGAAGTACACCTCGTCCGGCGTGCGAGCGCCGAGAACGGCGCGTGGGATCTTTTCATTGTGCTCACGGACGTAGAACGCGACGAGACGCCGCACCGCCACCGTGCCGTCGAGTGTGTTCAGGAAGAGCCAACCATGCTTGAATTGTCGCCAGAACGCTTCGATCAGGAGTTCGAAGAGATGATATCGATCTGCGCGAGCACCCTCCTCAGTGAACTTGAATCCTCGAGAAGCTGATCTACTTCGCCGAAGTTCTCCGAGCCGCCGTCGCTGACCCACCTCGTTTTCTGGTTACGACTCCGAAGTCCAGAATGGTGGTCCACTTTCAGTATTTTGAGAATCGTGGCCTTGCTGACGTAGCTCGGCCCATGGGATGTATGATATGAGCCACAGGCACGCTACCGAACCACGCGACGATGAGCGCCACGCTGGATATCCATGGCTTTCGGGTCCTGCCGATTGGCAGGGTATCGAGAGAATTCAACCAAGCCCTCAGGCGAATTGCAGCGCGCGGCTATACCGATCCTTCGTGCGTCATCATCAAGACGAATGCTGGACCTGAGGAGCGGAATTACTCACGCCGGTGGCCGATATCTGCATGCCGCCAACCCCTACACGCAGACCGTCATGGCGATAATGCGCGACAAAGGCATCGAGCCATGAAGTGGACCCCATTTTTTAGACCAGGGGTTAAGGTGGTAAAAGAAGCCTGCTCAATAAAAAAAGGAGCAGAGAAAAGTGAAGAAAAATCGTACGAAGCACAGCCCTGTTTTCAAGGCGAAAGTTGCATTGGCGGTACTACGCGAGCAGGAGACAGTGGCGGAACTATCCCGGCGGCACAAGGTTCACGCGAACCAGATCTACAAATGGAAGCGGCAGCTTTTGGAGAACGTCACGCGTGCTTTCGAGACCGAAGAGGTGGGCGGAGGCGATGCCTCGATGCGCGAGGCCGAACTGCTTCAGAAAATCGGGGAGCTGACGATGGAGCGCGATTTTTTATCACACGGGCTCGGTCGATTGCGATGACGCCCCGGCGGGAGTTGGTCGAACCCAACGCTCCGCTGTCGATGCGCTGGCAGTGCGAGCTGCTCGGCGTGAATCGGTCGAGCCTATACTACGAACCTGTCGAGCCGGATGGCGAGCAACTCGCATTGATGCGTCGGATGGACGAGCTACATCTGAAGCATCCATTTTTCGGCAGCCGCATGATGACACAGACACTCAAAGCGGAGGGGTCGGCCGTCAACCGCAAGCGCGTGCAGCGTCTTATGCGGTTGATGGGGCTCGAGAGCACTGCGCCCAAGCCGAACACAAGCAAGCCAGCGCCGGAACACGCCGTATACCCTTATCTACTGAGGAATCTGACGGTTTCTCGGATCAATCAGGTGTGGGCCGCCGACATCACATACATCCCGATGGCGCGAGGTTTCGTATACCTGGTGGCGGTCATCGATTGGTATTCGCGGCGGGTGCTCGCCTGGCGCTTGTCCAACACGTTGGAGACGACCTTCTGCGTGGAGGCTCTGAACGAAGCTGTGGCACGCTACGGTTGCCCAGAGATATTCAACACGGACCAGGGCTCTCAGTTCACCTCGGAGGAGTTCACCAGTGTATTGCTTGCTCTTGAGATCAAGATCAGCATGGATGGCAAAGGTCGCTGTATCGACAACATCTTCGTGGAGCGGCTCTGGCGCTCGCTGAAGTACGAGGAGGTCTACCTGTACGCCTACGACACCGTGCAAATGGCTCGCGCGGGCATCGCTTGCTACTTCGATTTCTTCAATGACGAGCGCCCGCACAAAGCGTTAGGCTATCAAACGCCCGCGAGCTTCTACGATGGACTGCTTGGCGAGGTTGCTTGAAGATGATTGGCCATCGACCGATTTGTACATCACAGCATCATCCTGGAGCTCAACGTCGGCAGTTACCGACTGGGGCAATCGAAGCAGAACAAGGCCAAAGAGGCCACGGCGGTAGAAAGCCGGGAAAAGGAATGAACCTTGCCACGAGTCCACAAAACGAATGCGAGAATCGCCGCAGGAGACCCTCTCGCGGCTTGGCCCATACCCCAGGTACCCCGATTTTTGCACTATTCAGGTGGACCAGCGAAAGGGCGGCTTCGATCCGGGGCCCCGACGGAGGGAGCGGACAAGGAAGCTTCGCATCTTTTTTTAAGGGTCCGCTCCCTCCGTCGGGGCCCCGGATCGAACATGGGACACTTTGCTGATAAGTGACGGAGCAAGACCGGTAGGTACCCGGGAATTCTAACTTGTTGCTGAAGAGAAATAATAATTGCCGCTAGACACAATGATGGCTACAGCGAAAAACAAACTGTCCACAGATTTTCAATCTGCTATAAACTGTGTTCCCGAACGCTCCCTTCTAGGAGCCTTCGGGAAACAACATCACGACTATGACCACGACGTGTTCAACTCGGCAGGCTCCACCTTAGCTACCCCCCATTTTGGTCCAGAGAATGGGGTCCACCTCACCACCCCCTCCGCCCTTCTTGGTGACACCGGGCGCAACCACTTTGTTCCACGAATGGGGCCACCACGTCGATCATCTCTGGTCCGGGCACGACAACATCGTTCATTTTTCCGTCAGGTGGTTCTCGCACTTCTACGAGGTGCGCCGGCGTGCACCGGCCGGGCGGGCGAGTACACGTCAGATGGAACCCGGCCGGACGATCAAGACCGAGGCGGACGCTGTAGACGTCGTCGTCGAATGGCGGCGGTTTGCCTCTGAGTTGTTTGCCATGCTCTTCGAGGACTGGATGCGGGGCGCCAAGCGGTTTTCCGTCGATAGTTGCGACCCGCAAAACCTCCTCTCACGCGAGGCCATCTTTATGAAGCTCGCTTTTTTGTCGAGCGTCAGTTCAGACGATGTACGACACAAGACGTACGCGCTCTTCGAGGCTGAACACGCCAGCTCTGCCGAGCTGCCAGAGATGCGCGATGGCTTCCTTGGTCATCATACGTTCGCTGTGCTCGATAGCCTCCGCAGAGCGACTGACCGCATCCGGGCAGAAACCGCTTCCGCAGATGGAACCTCACCGTAGCCGATAGCATAACCCAAGATGCGGTCGCGAGAGCTTGATACTGCTGAATAATCAGCCGAGCACGGCCGCGACGAGCATCATGTCGTCGGAGATGATTTGCGGTCGGGTTCCAAGGGCAGGCAGAGGCCAAGAGCAAGAAAACACCTGTCCGTACGTTTTTTAATGAAGACGGACCGCCGGCCGATGGACACGTAACCGGTTCCGCAGAGCTCAAGAGGAAGAAAGAGGGCATCCGCATCGAGGTAAACACCACGGAGCTCGGCGCTGGCTACGCGTATACGAACTGGTGGGTCATCTTCAACAATCCCGAGCATTGCGTGGATGGATGCGGTTTCGACGATTTTTCGCGTTCGGACGTCGAGGGGTCCGTTCTTTACGCAACGGGACGTGTGGCCGACTCAGACGGGAACGCGACCTTTCGTGCGTTTCTGCCCGTTGGTCTCATCCGCGCGGACCGGCAACGTCATCGGTTCGGACCCGGCCTGCAAGATCCGAAGAAGGCAGAGGTCCACTACATCATTCGAAGCTATGGGCCAGCGAGTGACAGCGTTCCGGAGCTCCACGAGCAGCTGAGCACCGTCGGCGGACTGTGCAGCGCCGACAACCCTTGTTTCGATCCCCAGGTCATCGTTTTTCCGAATTAATGATTTGATCGCCAGCTCGGCGAGGGCTCGCGCCGCACAGGTCCACGAGCCCTCGCCGCGCAGCGCAGTCCGGTGACGGCGGGAGCTCCAACCGCGGTCGAGCAGTGTTCTATCTGGCGGCTTCTCACGCGCGCTCGCAGATCTCGAGGGCGAGGTGCTTGCATCGTTTGCTGGTGGTAGTGTGACGCTAAGGCTCTTTGGCGACAGACGGCGGGACGGGCCCGCGATGGTCTCGGAGCGGCAACGAGCTCTCCTACAAGACGATGCCGCTGGGCTCGGGTCTTCCCGCCGCCGCTCAGACAGTTTCAATTAAGAGCTTGGGAGCTTCGCGTTGACAGATCGACGGAAGGATCTTTTTCGCCATCATCCAACAACGTGTTCCTCGTGTCCGCTATGTCTTCGGCAACGTCACCGTTGCGCTCGACGCCGAGACCGTCACTCGCGGTGGCGCAGCCGTCGCCCTCGAGCCCAAAGCGTTCCGCCTGCTGGTCTTCCTCATCGAGAACCGCGGACGGCTCGTCGAGAAGCAGGAAGCGCTTGACGCGTATGGGAAGGTGCTTTCGTCACCGACAACGCACTGACCCGAGTCGTCGCTCAGCTTCGCAAAGCCCTCGGCGATGAAGCCAAAGACAAGAAGTACATCGAGACCGTGCCCACACGCGGGTACAGTTTCATCGCCGACGTCGAAATCGTTTTTGAAGAGAGGACCGGGGGGCGATCCTCTGCCGCGTATGTCGCGGCGGCGGCATTGCTCGTCGTTCTCACTATTGGGCTCGACATTTGGATCGTCTCGGGCCGCGAGCCGCCACCGACAATCACTTCAACTTGGAGGCCTTCGCAGATCACTACCTCGCCGGCGCTCGACATCTATCCCGCATTGTCATCCGACGGGACCACGCTCGCCTACAGCTCCGATCGAGGCGGCGGCTTCGCGATCTACGTCAAACAGTTGGCGCCTGGCGGCGACGAGCTTCAGCTCACCAGAGGCGGCGACCACAACCTTCAGCCGGCATGGTCGCCGGACGGTACCCACATCGCTTATTATTCCAAGGCTCGCGGTGGTATTTGGGTCGTCCCCGCGTTCGGTGGCGTGTCTAGACAGCTCCCCGACTTTGGTTCTCTACCCGTGTGGTCGCCCGAGGGCGAAGAGATAGCGTTTCAGTCCTATCCGCTAACGGACATCGGTTTGGAATCGCCACCCGCGCGGGTTCGAGTGCTATCGTGAACCACCTGGTCGCGGTCGCGGGCATCGTCTTCGTCGGTCGATCCCCTATTTGGGTCGCCCTAGCCGACGTGTTAGTTCTCTTCGATTAGACGTCTTCGGGTACCGAGGTCACGTACACGCCGAACCGCGAGAGCGACGGTGAGCAAATTTGGATGCAGCCCGCGGACGGGTGGGCGCGGATCACGGTGACCTGGCTGGCGCCCATCCTAGCCCTGACGGTCCACCTCTTTTCTTGCCCGAAACTCGAGAATTATCTATTCTAGGGTCACGAGCTAACATGGTTACCCCGGCCTCGATAGCTGTCCTTACCTCTGTACTTTCGATAGCGGCGCCGTTCGGCGCGCTCGCTCAGAAAGACCTCGTCAAGAGACGCTACGACACGAGCCGGACCGCCACCTCGCCCGTTATCGACGGCCGCTTCGATGACACCTGCTGGGCGCCCTCCCGATGGGCCGAGGGCTTCGTCCAGAGAGAGCCTTTCCCCGGCGCGGCTCCGAGCCAGGGGACGGCCTTCAACATCGTCTATGACGAGAAGAACCTCCTATGTCGCCATTCGCGCTTATGACAGCGAGCCCGACCTCATCGAGAGCCGCGTTACGCGTCGCGACGATCGCCAGGGTGACCAAGTGGAGATCTTCCTCGACAGCTACTTCGATCATCAAACGGCCTTCGTCTTCAACGTCAACAGCGCGGGCGTTCGGACGGATTACGTTTTGTCCGAGGACAGAGATCATCCGGACGACAGCTGGGACGCGGTCTGGCAAGCCGCCGTCGACATCGACGAGGAAGGGTGGACGGCCGAGATCGCCATCCCCCTGACGCAGCTGCGTTTTGCCGAGACGGGGGAGCTGGGTGTCTGGGGCGTGCAGGTGCGACGCATCCTTCACCGCAAGGAGGAGACGTCCGAGTGGCAGCGTATCCCGAACGACGCTTCGGGTTTCGTGCATCTGTTCGGAGAACTTCACGGGCTGAGCGGGATCTCCGCGGGCCGCCAAATCGAGCTTCTTCCCTATCCGGTCGCGAAAGCGGAGCGTTTCGAGCGCGAAGCTGGCAATCCGTTTGCGACGGGGGCCCGACAAGACATCGGCGTCGGACTCGATGGTCGAGTGGCGGTTACGAGCGATCTAATGCTCACCTTCACGGCGAATCCGGATTTTGGACAGGTGGAGGCTGATCCCTCGCAAGTGAACCTCGGCACGTTCGAGCTCTTCTTCGAGGAGAGACGGCCTTTCTTCGTCGAAGGGAAGAACATCCTCGATCTTTCGTTTTTTGGAAACAGTCTGTTCTACTCACGCCGGATCGGACGCTCGCCGCAAGGAAGCCCAGACGTTGATGACGACGCCTTTCACCGCCAGCCAGCGAACACGTCCATTCTCGGAGCGTTCAAGCTCACGGGAAAGACAAAAAAGGTTGGTCCATCGGGTTGCTCGACAGCTTGACCGCGGCCGAATATGCCGACATCGATCTGCACGGTGCACGGCGTCGCGAAGGCGTAGAGCCTTTCACAGCATTACCCCAAATCTCTCCGTGCAGTATTACGGCCAGCCCTTTCTCTCGAGCGGCGCCTATGACACGTTCAAGCGAATCACAGCACCGAGAGCGGAGCCTTTCGAGGAGCGCTTCGACGTCTACGGCGCGAACGAGATCGACTACGACGCTGCCGAGAACACCTATCACGTCGACGAATCGTCGAGCGGCGCCCGCTACAGTTTCGAAAACCCCAATTTCGATCTCACCGAGTTTCGCTCGAACTTGGTCGTGCGCTGGGAGTATCGGCCAGGCTCGACACTCTTCGTCGTCTGGTCGCAGGACCGCAGCACGAACGGAGAGCTTGGGAGCTTCGCGTTTACAGATGGACTGAACGAACTGTTCCGCCAGCATCCGACCAACGTGTTCCTCGTCAAGTTCAACTATCGATTCTCGCTCTGATTTGCGATCACGGCTACGCGTGCGCCTGCGTGACTCGCGCTACGTGAGGAGTGACTGCATCGTGCGTCCGAGCTGTCGGAGCCAGGTGTCGGAATAGACGTAATTCACCATCATGCCGCACGACTCTCTCAGCCCGCGCGCCGAGATGTTGGCAGCGAAGTTCACGTTGGCGCGGCTAACCCGTGCGCCGTTTCCCAGATGGAAGCCGGCCACCGGGTTCAACGGCTTTCCCCGGCGATTCTCTTCCTTGGTGATGTAGAAATAGGCGAGGCCCGTGAGCGGTTTCTCCAGCAACGACGTATAGCGTCGCTCGTCGATCCATTCCGCGCTCGAAAGAATCTCTATCAGGGTGCTGTGGAAGTCGGTGGCCGGGAGATCGGTGCACTCCTGATGAGCTTTGAGAATCTCGGTTTGTCGCCGTAGGGGGAAGAACTCTGGGAGCCGAGCGCGCTTCATGGCAAACGTTGCGTCTTCGCCGCGCAGGATGCACTCGAGATAGTGCTCCCAGAACCCCGGTATCGGGCTCAATGTCGAGAAAGCGTTGACCGCGGGATGGTCTTTGCGGATGACGTCGACCACCTGGAAGATGAGCGCCTTTCCCAATCCCAGGCCCGCGAGTCCGAGCTGGGTGTTATTGATGGAGTAGAAGATCGCTGTGTCGCGCACGCTATTTGCGGGCGGCCTCTGAGCGTCCAAAATCTCGTGGATCGAGCCGACGAGTCCCTGCGTCAGCGCCGCCTCCACGAAGACGACCGGATCCTCCGGCATGGCGCGGTGGTAGAGCGCGAAGAGGCGCCGGTCCTTTCCCAGCCGGCTCCCCATCTCCTCGAGGCTCGCCATGGGGTGTACCATGTCGTGCTCTTTGAGAAATCGAATTTGACGAAAGGAGGATTCCTGCGTCAGCTCTTGAAGAAAAAGGAAGCCCCCCAGGAACCACGAAGTGAACAAGTGTGCGATCTCTTCGTCGAGCGGACCGAGGTCGAGCTCTGAGTTTCGATGCGCGGCGAGGACGTCGGCCCTCACGTCCAAGAGGAAGGGAAGCCCGCCCGACGTGCTGAGGAAATGCCGGAAAGCGCGCAGCCTGGGAGATTCGAGCCGACGCCGCAGCTGCGTGAGACAGCGGCTCCAAGCGATGGGATCCGCTGCATCGTTCTCGAGTACCTCCCCAAGAGCGCCTTCGATGGCGGGTTTCTCGACTTCCATCTGCCGCAAGATGGCGTCGAAAAAGTAAGGACGGTCGTCTTGCGGAAGTTTTTCATAGTGCTCACGAAATTGAGGAACGCCGCGCGATGCCGTTTCCTTCTTGCGACCGATCCGATCGAGAAGCTTCACGAGGGCTTCGACCCGCCGTGCGGAGGCGCGTGACAATGTCATTTGCGCAGTCTAGCTCTTCAAGAACTCGGCGAAGTACTCCTCGACACTTACGCGGCGCTTCGTCAGGCCGTCGTCGAAGCCCGCCTGGCAGAACGTATCGATCTCGGTGCGGTTTTTCTCGAGACCGTGGGCGTGAAACTGCGCGCCCATAAGCAGGCGAGTGGCCTCCACGTCCTCGATCAGCCAGGGCGTGCTGTACGGAAAGAGGTGTTGTCCTTCTTGGAAGCGCGTTTCACAAGCATCGAACGCGGACACCAAGCTACGGCCGATCGCGTGGCTCTTCTCGAAAACCTCCTTGCGGAGCAAGAGGACGTGCTGCGTCGGAAAGCATCGCGTCTTCTCGAAATAGCGCTTTTCGGCACTGACGAAGTCGGGGACGAGCCGGGTGATGGGGCCGTTCTCACGATGAAATTTCGCCGGCGGGATGGGAGTGCAGAAGGCATCGAGCTCGCCGGCCATGAGGAGGTCCGTCAGCGACTTGTCGGGCGGCGCGTTGGTAACGTTTGGTGGCAGCGGTGCCCGCGATTGAATGCGTGCCGGCCGATCCGCGCCTCCCACGATCCACGCCATGGACGCAGGATTCTGGCCGAAGTAACGCAGCAGATGTCGGTACCAAACGGCACCGCTCGCGGCCCAGTTGTAGATCCCGATGCTGCGTCCGTTCAACGTCCCGGTCGTGAGCGGCGAGCCTTTGCGAACGTAGATGTCGCGGACGGTGAAATTACGAAGAGGGAAGACGGGCACGGCGACGAGAGAGCGGTCGCCTTGGTCGACGCGGAGCAAGTGTCCGAGCATCGAGCCTTCGCCTCCCGATATCGTCGCGTCGTTCGACGCGCGGCGAAGCATCTCGCTGCGCGGGCCGCGCAGCAACGTCAGGTCTAAGTCGTCGGGGCGGAGATCGCCCGTCGCGAAAGGCGTGAAGCGAAGATAGTCGGCGCAAGCAAGGGTGACGCTCGCGTTTGACGAACGCGCCCCTTCTGTTTCGGACGCGAGGGTAGCGCCGGCGACGGAGCCGGCCGTTGCAAAGAATTGTCGCCGAGATAGAGGGTTCATTAGCACTCCTCCTGTGTGCTCGTGACGTTAGCACAGACGGGTGTGGCAAAAAAATGGGGAGTGCACGAAGGAGGCACGGCATCGGAGGCTCCGCGTCCGCAAAACGCCTCGCCGGGTTGTCACGCTCCAGGCCGGGACTTACAATGATGTTGTATCCCAAATCCCAATAGACAAGTTGTTCCCCGGAGGCAGTGCTCATGGCGGGCTTGATTACGGCCGCAATCGTGGCGGGAGTGTTCGTGCTCGTCGTTTACTTCGTCGGTATCTACAACGACCTCGTTCACGTAAGGAACAACGTCGACAAGGCGTGGAACAACATCGACGTGATCCTCCAGCAACGAAACGATGAGCTCGTCAAGCTCATCGATACCTGCCGAGGATATATGCAGCACGAGGCCGGCCTGCTCGATCGCATCACGGAGATGCGCTCGCGCTACACGCTCGAGAAGGACCTCATCGCGAAGGCCGATGCCGAGAATCAGCTTCAACTAGGCCTGAGCCAGCTGCGTCACGTCTGGGAGGCCTACCCCGAGCTTCGTGCGACGGAGAACTTTCAGCAAGTACAAAACCGCGTCTCGGCCATCGAGTCCACCATCTCCGACCGACGCGAGCAGTTCAACGACTCCGTGAACATCTACAACATCCGCACCGAGTCCTTTCCCGACATGCTCGTGGCGGGTGTTCTCAGCTATGAACGAAAACCTTTTCTCGTCGTGCCCGAAGAGAAGAAGCAGGATGTGAAAATGGATTTTGGGCAGGACGCGACGCGGGGGCCGACGGCCGCCGGCTAGTGCGCTGAGCTCCCCACGCTCGCTCTACTTGGCGAGCCAAATCATCCTGACGCCGTTAGCGGTGATGGCTTGCGCTGCCGTAGTGATGTCAATCGCACATGTGTGCGGTTTTAAGTTTTTTCCCGTCTCGAACGGTACGGTCCATTCGCGATTGATCCGAGAGGGCATGTGGGCGGATGTCGTCGTATTCGACTTCGAAGCTATTCAGGATCGGGCGACGTGGGACGAGCCCGCCGCCTTTCCCGAGGGCATCGACTACGTTCTCGTCATCGATCATGACCGTCACACCGGACTGCGTCCAGGCCACGTGTTCTACGGCAGAGGACGAGAAGAACCCTGAAAGATCCGCTCCAAGTAGCGCCCCGTGCGCCGCGGATTCATCCATTCACGGAAAAGTCAGTATAGGCATCCATGGCGCCCGAACCCGTGGAGTGTTACGCTCGCCGCCATACGGGAGGTCGACATACACAAAACGCTGGCAATCGCCGTTTCTATCTGGCTATTGGCGTGTCCAGGTTTCACCGCCGATCTATCGAAAAACGTGGCGGTCGCGTCGCAAATCCAACTTTTGGACGCGTGGATCCAGACCCAGATGAAGTATAACGGGCTCCCTGGGCTCGTGATCGGCATCGTTCACGATAAGGAGTCGTGTGGCAGAATAGTGGAAACGTCACGCGCATTTACGTCGGCGTGAACTATTCCGAACGCTTGAACTAGAACATGGTCACGCATTTTTCGCTCGCGCTCGTGTTCGCGCTCTTGTCACCGCATCTGGCGGCTCAGGAGCACGACGGTGAGCTTTTCGAAAAATCGATTCGCCCCATCCTCGTCGAGCGTTGCGTCGCGTGTCACAACCCGGCAGTGCTGGAAGGTGGGCTTGATTTGACGAGCGCAGCCGGATTCGCGAAGGGTGCCACGACAGGCCCGCTCTTGCCTATAGAAGCACCCGAGCGATCCCGATTGCTCGCGGCCATCAGCTATGAGGAGCGCGTCAAGATGCCTCCGGATGGCAGGCTCGACCCCGAGGCCCTCGATGCGTTGCGCGCTTGGGTCGAGATGGGAGCGCCGTGGCCCGAAGCCGGCCCGGTGGCCGCTTCGGCGCCTTCCGACGCCACACCGGCTTTCACCGAGGAACAAAGGAGCTACTGGGCGTTTCAGCCGATAAGCGATCCGGCTCCGCCGTCCTTTGCGGGATCGTCGGCCAGTGCCATCGATGGTTTCATAGGCGCGAAACTCGAAGCGGAGGGCCTCGAATCCGCGCCGCCGGCGGGCAAGCTCACTCTTTTGAGGCGGGTCAGAGAAAGTGTTTCTCCGAGGGGACTATCGAAGTCCGGCGGAAGATTCTCGAAGACAGCCATCCCGAACCTTCGGGAAGCGGTCGGCTCGAGCTCGCGCAGTGGCTCACAGATCCCGAGCACCCTCTCACCGCGAGAGTGATGGTGAATCGCGTGTGGCAGTGGCATTTCGGCGAAGGGTTAGTCCGTACACCGAGCAACTTCGGAAAGATGGGGGAGGCCCCCGAGCCATCCAGAGCTTCTCGACTTTCTCGCCCGTCGTTTCGTCGAGAACGGCTGGTCGATCAAGGATCTGCATCGCCGCATCCTGCGCTCGAGCACCTATCGCATGTCGAGTGACATTACGCCTGAGGCCTACGCGCGCGATGCCGAGAACCGCCTTTTGTCGCACTTCAATCGGCGCAGGCTTGCTGTCGAGGAAATCCGTGACGGTTTGTTCGCCATAGACGGCTCGCTCGACCTCGCTATGGGGGGGACGCTCGACGACGGCGTTGGGACCGATCTGGAGAACAGCAACGAGCGGCTCAGCCTCGATCCGTTGACCATCCACCGGCGGATGGTTTATTTGCCTCTCCGCCGAGCCAATTTGCCGACGCTTCTCGGATTGTTCGATTTCGGCGATGCGGTGAACTCGGTGACGAAGCGGGCGAGCACGAACGTGCCGCCGCAGGCGCTATTCATGATGAACAGCGACTTCGTCGCCGAGCGCGCCGGTAACTTGGCGGCGTTGCTTCTGGAGAAGACCGACGGGGATGTTTCGCGGCGCATCGACAGAGCTTATCTTACGATTTTGAACCGCACGGCTAGCACGGAGGAAATCGAATCAGGTGGTGCTTATCTGGAGCGGTTCGCCCGCGACAATCCTGGAGCTTTCGCCGCGCGTGACGCGTGGAAGAGCCTCTGCAAGATTTTGATCGCCTCCAACGAGTTCATCTATGTAGACTGAGTACGGATCGATGTACAAAGAGCTGTTCGGAAAACCCGTCAACCGTCGAGGGCTTCTGCGCGGAGCCGCTTACGGCTTCGGCTTGTTCGGTCTTTCAGATTTGCTTGGCGACCGAACGGCACTCGCGGCTGCCGCCCAGAACCCGATGGCGCCACGGGCCCCTCATTTCGCGCCCCGCGCGAAACGCGTGATCTTTCTCTTCATGCATGGCGGCCCGTCGAGCATCGACATCTTCGACCCCAAGCCGCGCCTCTATCGCGATCACGGAAAGCCTCTTCCCATCAAACGCCCTCTGGCTTTCGACGACGAGCACGCCGCGGGTCCGTTGATGAAGCCTCTTTGGGATTTCCATCCAGGAGGAAAGAGCGGCATCCCGGTGAGCAATTTGTTTCCCGAGCTGCGAGACGTCGTGGACGAGCTTTGCATCATCCGCTCGATGGTGGGAGAAGGCGTCGACCACGGCGCGGCGCTGCTTCAAACGTTCACGGGAGGCGGGGTCAAAGCGGGGTTCGTCTATGGCGCGACCGATGACATCGGCTACCATGCTGTCGAGGATCGCATGCACATCCACGATTTCCACGCGACGGTTCTGCGCTTGCTCGGGATGGATCACGAGAAGCTGACCCACCGCTCCAGCGGGCGGGACTTCCGATTGACGGATGTCGCGGGCGTGGTGGCCGAAAAGATTCTCGTTTGAGCGATGGTCGAGAACCTGGGCCCTAAAGGCTTGGCAGCTCCTCCTGGCGGGCATTACTGGGGCATTCCGCAACAAGCACGCCCACGTTTATCGTCTCTACTGCGAAGCCGTCTGAGCGCATAGCTGGATCACGAGAACCGTGGTGTTTCACTTCAGCCCGCGGCATCTGTTGCGTTTCGGCGAGTTTCTCGTCGTGTCCCATGAGTACGAGCACGTCACCCGCGAGAAGCTGCTCGTGGGGGCCGGGGTTGAAAATCATGTGCTTCCCGCCCCGGCGGATGGCGACTATATTGACTCCGTACTCGGAGCGTAGTGGGGCGTCCGCGATGGTTAGCCCGTTGAGCCGCGATCCCTCCTGGACCTCTGCCTCCATCAAGCTCATTTCCAAGTAGTGCTGGTCGGAGATGTGCTTCATGAACTGCAGTACGGTCGGGCTCGTCGCGGCCTGAAGGATACGATGGCTCGCGAGGTTGTAGGGTGAGATGACCTCGTTGGCGCCGCCGCGCCGGAGCTTCACCTCGCCGCGCTCATCGGCGGCTCGCGCGATCACCCTTACGTTCGCGTTGAGGGCCTTGGCGGTGACGGTGACGTAGAGATTGTCAGCGTCGGATCCCAGCAAGGTGAGCACGGCGGCCGCATGGGCGACGCCGGCATCCTTGATCGCTTCGTCCGTCGTCGCGTCATCGATGAGGTAAAGATAGCCGAGATGCTGCAGGGCCGGCTCATTGGCGGGGTCCACCTCGATGACGCAGAAGGGAAGGCCTTTATGCGCGAAGCCTTCCGCGACGGGCCGCGCGGCTCTTCCGAAACCGCAGAGAATGTAGTGTCCTTTGAGCTTACTCAGCTCCTTCCGCATACGTCTTCTCCCGAGCCCGCCGAGGAGCTCTCCTTCCAGAACGACTTGCCCCAACCGCGTGAACGTGTAGACCGCGGTTCCGAGCCCGCCCACGATGAGAAAGCTCGTGAAGATCCGGCCGGCTGCCGAAAGTGCGTGAATCTCGCCGAATCCCACGGTGGAGATCGTGATGATGGCCATGAACAGCGCGTCGGCGAACGGCCAATGCTCGAGCTAAATGAAACCGATCGTGCCGACGACGGTCCACAAGATCAGCATGAAGATCCCGAGCCGCAGCCCTCGTTGCCACCAACGGAACGCCGGCGGTGTTCTCGATAGCGCGTCTTTTATTAGCTTCGGCATTGGAGCTGAGCATACATCGTTGCCGAGCCCCAGTGGGGACTTTCGCGCACTCTTTGACCGTGAATGAACGCCAGCCCGGGGGAGCGTGGCGGCCTGTTAGAATCGGGTCCATAGGATTCCGAATGTCGTCGAAAATCGGCAACGTTCTTCTCGTCGAGGGCGCCTGCAATCTCGTGGTCCTCATCGCAAAAGCGACGGTCGGGTTCATGACCGGCTCGCTCGCGCTTTTGGGCGACGCCATTCACTCCTTGGCCGATCTCGCGAACAATGTCGTCGCCCTCGTCGTCGTCCGGATTGCGAGCGAGCCACCCGATCGAGAACACCCCTATGGGCATCAAAAAATTCGAGACGCTCGCCGTTTTTGGATTGGCCATGCTCCTCGCGGTTCTCGCCATCGAGATCGTCATCCGCGCGATCGATCGGTCGGACCGTGAAGTCGTTCAGACCGGCTGGGGACTCGCCGTCATGCTCGGTGTGCTGGTCGTCAATACGGGCCTAGCGGTTTGGGAGCGTCGCTGGGCTCAGAAGCTCGGCTCTCAAATCCTGAACGCCGACGCTCAGCATACTTTCGCCGACGTGATGACGACCATCGTCGTCATCACGGGCTGGCAACTCGCCGCCCGGGGCTATCCGTGGCTCGACACGGTGTTCGCGCTGCTCGTGGCGCTGCTCGTCATGTATCTTGCTTATGGGCTCTTTCGTCGGGCGGTACCCGTTCTCGTCGACAGCATCTCCCACGAGCCCGAGGAGATCGTGGAGATACTCCGGGACGTCGACGGCGTACGCAAGGTCCGAAGAGTACGCTCACGTTGGGTGGGGTCGAAGCCCGCGGTCGATGTCGTGATAGCGGTCGCGCCCGAATTGCCGACGAGCGCGGCCCACGAGGTCGCCGACGCCATCGAGCAAGTGCTTCTTGAGAAGTTCTCGATGGATGATGTGACGGTGCACATCGAGCCGGATCAATAGAGCGCTCGAGGCAAAGAGCTGCCGGTCGCTACCGGCGGGGACGCTTGCTGGTGTGCGGTTGACGGAAACCGAAAAAGACGAGGGCGTAAGAAGTGACCGCTATTCCGTTCCGTCGCGCTGGACGAAAGCGGAACTTCTCGACCGCTTCGAGCGCAAGCGCGTCATAGGCCTCTTCGGCGGTTTGTAGGACGTCTTCATCGATCTCGACCTCCACGAATGCTATGCCCTCATATAGCGCGGTGGGGGGATAGACCGGCGTGGCCGTTGTCGTGGGGTAGGGAAGGTCCTCGGAAATCTCTTGCACGTGCGTTGGCTTCGGCAGGTCGCTCCCCATGAGAACGGGCGGGCGGAACACGCCAACGACGAGCGCCTTACCGAAGACCGCCGCTCCGTCTTCGCGGGCGGGTCGAAAGCGCCAAGTGCGCGCAGCTTTCGTGATAGCGGCGGTATAGGGGGGGCCATCGTCGATCACGACGCTGTCGGTGACGATGCCCGAGGGTGCAATCTCGAGCTCGACCACGACAAGGGCCCCGGTTGAGGCGAGCAGCGGCTGTCCAGGAATCGTGCCGCTCCCGAAGCGCGCGGGATCGTAGCTCTCCTGGGCCACGGCAACCGTTCCGCATAAGAACGCATATGCGAATCCCATCGATACACGCCATCTAGTCACGACTTTTGCTCCCAGCCAACCTACATTACCGCGCGAACCGTCATGCGCTCAAATACATGATGTCCATCTTCGGGCCGTCTCGTCCTTTTTGCTAGAATCCATTCGTGAAGTACGACGCGTTCGAAGAAATCGGTGGAGGTCTCGAATTTGTACCACGGGCCGACGTGTACCGTACGCCCGGCGGGTGGGTGGTGAAATTCGACCTCGCCGGTGTGAAGCCTCAGGACATTCAAGTCGAAGTGCGCGGCTCGGTCTTGCGCGTTGTGGGTGTCCGACGCGACTCCTTCATCGAACGCGGCTTCCGCCACCATTCGATGGAGATCTCCTATTCGCGTTTCGAGAGAAGCCTGCGGCTGCCGTGCACGGGAGAGGGGGCGTCTGTGACGACCGAGTACCTGGACGGCTTGCTGATCGTGACGATCGACACGGGAGAATGACCACGTGAGCAACGACAACGTTTTGACCCTCCCGCTGTTCCCGCTGAAAAACGCGGTGCTCTTTCCGTACTTGGGTCTGCCCCTCACCGCGGAGCGTCCCATCTCGATTGCAGCGATCGAGTCCGCCTTGGCGACGGAAGAAAAAGAGATCCTCGTTGTGGCACAACGGGACGCCGCGGTTCAAGCACCGTCTCGAGAAGAGCTCTTCGAGGTCGGCACGAAAGCCGTCATCCGAAGGCTGGTCCCGCTGCCCACGGGAGGCGTTCAAATCTTCGTCCAAGGAACGTTGCGGGTTCGTGTCGGAGAGCTCGAACAGGCCACGCCGTTCATCACCGCCAAGTACGAGCCGGCTCCAGTGGCGCTCGATAGCGGCGCCGATGTCGAGGCTCTAGAGCGAGAAGTGAAGGATTTGGGCGCGAAAGTTCTTTCGCTCGCACGGCCGTAGACCGAGATCGACATCTCTCAGCTCGCCGGAAGCGAAGAAGACCGCTTGCGGTGGCTCTACATACTGGCCTCTCTGATGGGGCTCGAACATCAAAAAGCGCAGGAGCTCCTTGCGGTCGATGAGCTCACGGAAGGCCTTCGGCTGATGCACGGCTATCTTCAGTACGAAGTGCGCGTGCTCGAGCTCCGGCAGAACATCGCGAGCAAGGTGCAGAGCGAGATGACGAAACAGCAGCGAGAGATGCTGTTGCGGCAACAGATGCGCGCTATCCAGGAGGAGCTCGGCGAGACCGACGAGGCGGGCGCGGAAGTCGAGCTTCTTCGCGAGCGTTTCGACAAGGCGGATCTCCCGGATGAGGTCCGTAAAGAAGCGGAGCGCGAGCTGAAACGCTTCGCGCGGCTCCCGCAAGCGTCCCCGGAGACCAACGTCATTCGGAGCTACCTCGAAGTTATCCTCGAGCTGCCGTGGAACCAGAGCTCGGAGGCCGTGCTCGATCTCGCACACGCACGAAAAGTGCTCGACGAAGACCACTTGGGCCTCGATGAGATCAAAAGCCGCATCCTAGAGCACCTCGCGGTCCAGAAGCTCAACCCCGACGCGAAAGCGCCCATCTTGCTCTTCGTCGGACCGCCCGGCGTGGGTAAGACGTCTCTCGGCAAATCGATTGCGCGAGCGCAGAATCGCGAGTTCCAGCGGATGAGTCTCGGCGGGCTTCACGACGAGGCTGAGCTTCGGGGCCATCGCCGTACCTACATTGGTGCTTTGCCGGGACGAATCCTCCAGGCGCTCCGGCGCGCCAAGGTCAATAACCCCGTGCTCATGCTCGACGAGATCGACAAACTCGGGCGCGACTTTCGAGGCGACCCGGCCTCGGCGATGCTCGAGATCCTCGACCCTGAGCAAAACGACACGTTCCGAGACAACTATCTCGACATGCCGTTCGACCTCTCGAACGTGTTCTTCATCACGACCGCAAACTCGCTCGACACCATCCCGCAGCCGCTTCTGGACCGTATGGAGGTCCTGAGCTTGACCGGCTATAGCGAGGAGGAAAAGCTCGGCATCGCGAAGAAGTACCTTCTGCCGCGCCAGCTCGAGCAAAGCGGCGTCCACGCGGATCAGTGCGAGCTGCCGGATGAGACCCTCGAGCGCATCATCCGCCGCTACACGCGCGAAGCGGGGTTGAGGCAGCTCGAGCGCGTCATCGGCCGCGTGTTGCGCAAAACGGCTGTCGGGTTCGCGGAAGGCTCGAGCGAGAAAGTGACGGTCTTGCCGGACGACCTGATCGAGATGCTCGGCCCCGAGCGCTTCCATCTCGAAAAAGCGCGCAAGGACATGCCCCCGGGCGTAGCCGCCGGGCTGGCCTGGACGCCGGCGGGCGGCGACGTGCTCTATATCGAATCGACGCTCCTTCCTGGCGGGAGCGGCCTCACGATGACGGGCCAGCTCGGAAACGTCATGCAGGAATCCGCGCGCGCCGCGCAGAGCTACCTCTGGTCACACGCGGACGATTTCGGCATCGACGCGGAGCGATTTCGCAAGGACGGTGTGCACATCCACGTGCCCGCGGGCGCGATTCCCAAGGACGGGCCGTCCGCCGGCATCACGATGGCGACCGCTCTTGCATCGCTCTATTGCGCCAAGCCGGTGCAGAGCGATACAGCCATGACCGGCGAGATCACCATCACGGGACTCGTGCTGCCGATCGGCGGCGTCAAAGAAAAAGTGCTCGCCGCGAGACGTGCAGAGCTCACGCGCATCATTCTGCCGCGTCAGAACGAAGCGGATTTGCACGACCTTCCAAACGACGTGCGATCGGAAATCGAGTTCATTTTCGTCGACCATATCGACGACGTGCTCCGCGCGGCGATCCCGGAGGCGTGCCGCTCTAAAAAAGCGTCCTAGCCGTTGCTCGATTCCGATGTTCCTCGCAACCCCCTCCGCCCCTCCGCCCCTTCGTCATCGATGCGATCCTCCGGGATACGGAGCGGATGGGTTTCACTCATCCGCTTCACCACGACACGCTGGGGGTCGCCGTCCGATACCGTCAAGTTCTTGTCTCGCCCGTGATAAATGGCGAGCGCCTCGAAGACATCGTTCTGCTCGAGATAGTCGAAATATTCGGGCTCCGAGATCGACCCTCGCGGGAACTGATGCCAATGGCTCCAGAAACGGACGAGGCGCTCCGGCTCCTCGAAATCGAGAGGCTTCAGGAGCACACCCTGGACGACGGTGAAGATTGCCGTATTCGCCCCGATACCGAGAGCAAGCGTCAGGACAGCTACCAGAGTGAAGCCGGGACTGCGCAGGAGACTACGCAAAGCGAGTTGCGCCTCTTTCATGACGGATTGGACGAAATGCTGCCTCGAGACGTTGCTTCGTGATAGCGTTTTGATCGCATGAGCACGGCACTAAATCCGGCGCAGCGCCGGGCGGCCGAGATTCTCGAAGGACCCGTCCTCGTCATCGCGGGCGCGGGGACAGGGAAGACCCACACGCTCGTCCATCGCCTCGTAAAGCTCGTCGAGTCGGGCGTGGCCCCCGAGTCGATCCTTCTTCTGACCTTCACCCGACGCTCGGCGCAGGAGATGGTGGCGCGCGCCGCGAAGATTCTCGGCGACGAGCGGGAGCCCGTGGGAGGCGGGACGTTCCACTCCTTTGCGAACCTCACGCTTCGGCGCTACGGACGAGACATCGACCTTCCGTCGAATTTTACGATTCTCGACCAATCGGACGTCTTCGAGATCCTGAGCGGCATCCGCACGGAGCTCAAATTGACCGATGAAGGCCTCGATCTTCCCCGCCGGGAGACCATCGCGGCCATCATTAGTAAAGCGATCAACCAACAGGCCCCGATCGAGGATATCGTCGCCCGGGAATATCCTCAGTTCTTCAACATCACGGACTATCTCGGCATCGCCGCGAGCCGCTACGAGAAGTACAAAAGCGAGCACAACCTCGTTGATTTCGACAACTTGCTCGTTCTGCTAATCCGGCTGCTCGAGCAAAGTGACGAGGCGCGCGCGCGCGTCCACCATCGTTGTCGCTACGTCATGGTGGACGAATATCAAGACACGAACGTGCTGCAGGCACGCATTACCCATCTGCTTGCGGGCGAGTCCCGCAACCTCATGGTGGTCGGTGACGATGCGCAGAGCATCTACGCTTTTCGGGGCGCCAATCATCGGAATCTCTTCGATTTCAAGGAGAGCTTTCCCGACGCGGAGCTCGTAACGCTCGAAGAGAACTACCGCAGCACGCAGCCCGTGCTCGACGTCGCCAACGCACTCATGGTTCAAATGTCCGAAGCGTTTCAGAAGCGTCTGTTCACACAACGGGCGGAAGGCTCCCGGCCTCTACTCGTCGAATGCTCGAACGAGCAGGAGCAAGCCGTCTTCGTAGCGGAGGAAATCGAGCGGTTGCGTGAGGAGGGGGTGCCGCTTTCCGAGATCGCCGTCTTGTTTCGCGCGAGCCGCCACGCATTCGCGCTCGAGGTCGAGCTCGGTGGGCACGCTATCCCATATGTGAAATATGGCGGGTTCCGATTCATGGAATCGGCGCATATCAAAGACGTGCTCGCTCATTTGAAGCTCGTCGAGCGTCCCATGGACGACTTGTCGCTGTCGCGCGTCCTGCTGATGCGGGACGGCATCGGCAAGAAAGGCGCCAGGCAAATCTTGGACGCCGTGTCCGGACTGCCTCTCGTGAAGAGCCTGAGAGGCTATGAAGCGCGCGGCAAAGTGCGCGCGAGCCTCGACGAGCTCGCCTCGTTCCTCGAATCCATCGAGCCCCTTCGAGAGGCACCGCCGCGTTGTCTCGAAGCCGCGGTCGAAGCGTTCGACCCGCTGATCAAAACACGTTACGACGACTGGCCCCGCCGCAAACGCGACCTCGAGACACTCGTAGGACTCGTCGAGCGCTATCGCAGCTTGCCGTCGATGCTCACAGACTTGACACTCGAGCCGCCGAACGCTGCCCGCGGCCAGGGGCTTGCGTCCAACGCGCCGCGTTCCGAGCTCGTGCTCTCCACGATGCACTCTGCTAAAGGCCTCGAGTGGAAGGCCGTGTTCGTCATCCAGGCGCAAGACGGCTTCATTCCGATGATCTCGGGCTTCAACGCCGAATTGGAGGACGACGAGGAGGCCCTCGACGAAGAGCTCCGTCTTCTCTACGTTGCCGTCACGCGCGCCAAGGAATCGCTTTACGTCGTCTGGCCCCGCGACACCGCGCGGTCACGCTATTCTTGGCCGATGCCGTCACGCTTCATCGAGCGCATCCCCGAAGAATATTTCGAGCGCTGCGAAGCGCGTGATTGGATGGCGTGACGCCGGGCCTTCAACCATCGGTGCCGGTTGGGGCACTGAGCTTGAACTCTTTTAGGTTCCATCCAAGCTCGAGGTCTTGCCGAAGTCTCGAAAGCTCTCTCGACATGCGGGCGGCGTCGCTGTTCTCGCGAAGGGTGACGCCAAGCTTGCCGCTCATGTTGGACGCGGCTTCGAGGACCTGAGACAGCGTTTCGTGCTCGTGGAGGAGCTTGGCCGCGGTCTTCAACCCGATCCCGGGCACCCCCGGGATATGCGTGGAGCTACTTCCCGCGAGGGCCCAGAGATCCACGAGCTGCTCTGGCGGTACGTCGAATTTTTTCTGCACGTAGCCGCGGTCCCGGTCCTGCTTCTGGAAATGATCGCGGAGCGTAATGTTGTTCGAGATGAGCTGACAATAAGCGTTGTCGGTCGATAGGATGATGGCTTCGCTTTCGTGCTTCGCGGCCTTGGTGGCAAGGGTCGCCACGACGTCGTCCGCCTCGAGGGCGGGCTTTTCGACGGAGGCGACGCCGAGCTCAGAAAAAGCCTCCCAGTAAGTCGAGAGCGCCGCCCGAAGAGCTTCGGGCATGGGTTTTCTTCCCGCTTTGTAGTCAGCGTAGAGCTCGTCGCGCCACGTCGGGCCGTCACCGTCGAAAACCGCGACCACGTGTGTCGGGCGCGCGTGGCCGAGCGCTCGCTTCATCGATTGGACGGTCGCGTTCCTGGCGGCTTCCGTGTGCTGCGGCTCCTTGTCTTCCGGTGTCGCAGCGTGGACCCTGCGTATCAAGTTCAATGCATCCACGATGAGAAAACGAATCGCCACGGCACCTATTGTAGAGTTGTCGGTCGCATGATAATACCCTCGGCGGAAGCTGCCTGGGAGTTTCTTTTTATAGATGTTGCACTCGACGGAGGACGCGCACAGGGGCTGCGCCCGCTTCGACGGCAGGCCAGCCGATGCCGTTGGGTTGGCGGCCGAAGAGCGCGTACACTTTGCCGTCCCGTGGAGGGCCCTCGTGCTCGCCGCCGTCGACTACCCAGCCTCCGGCGCCCCCCTCCGTAAGCGCTGCCGAGGGCGCTTCCAGGGCCTCGGCGCCGAGCGCGCGGAGTCGACGAGCCTCCTTGCGGCAGGCTTCATAGCTCGTGAGGCCGCCCCGAAGGACCCTCGTGCCGGGAGATGGCTTCCGGATTACCAATTTGGCTACAGGAACGTCGACGCACCAAAGTGCGCGCTGGACGCCATCGAGATCGGCTTCCTCACGGATATTCTCGTGCCGCAGGAACTCGGCCCAGGCTCCGTTGGGCGTGTCGGCCAAGTATTGAACGGGGCCTTCCCCCTCGCCGTGCCAACGAGCCGGCGGCTGATCCGGGGACTCCCAGAGAAACGGAAAGCGGCGATCGCTATTGCGAAAGAGGATCAAGTCGCTCCCGCTCCGAGAAGCGCCGCTGCCAGAGCGCGCACTTGCCGGACACCCTGGTCGTCAGGCCCCCAACCTTTCTTCAGCAGAGCTCGCGGCGCACGGCCGCGGAGCTGCGCCCGCGGCCGTTCGAACCATCGACGAATGCCGTAGTCGTTATAGCTTCCCGCCAAGTCGGAGACGATGAGCGCGAGCACGTGCAGCCGCTCGGCGACGTCCTGGGGGGTCGTGCGCTCACGGGTTGCGTAGCGGTGAACGCTCGGTCGAGAGATTCCCAGGAGCTTTGTGAGCATGTCGTCTCCCAGCACATCACGCATCGGTTTCCACTCTGTCTCGGGGAGCGGGGAATCCTCGATGGTCTCGTAGAGCCGACCGAGCTCGGACTCGAACGACGTGCCCGATTGAAGCGTCAGTAACGGAGCTGCGCGCAGGAGCCCGGCTTTTCTGAGCGAGCCCAGGACAGCCTTCCACGTCTTCCGATCGAGCGTTCGAATCGCTTGAGTGACGAGTCCCACTGTGGAAGCGAACGCGATGACTCTCGCCGCGAGGCGTGCGAGGCCGGGATTCGTGAACGGATCGGAAACGGATTCAATTCGGATATCTCCCATAGTCTATTCTTAACCTATTTGAACACGCCGAGCAAGGTTTCTTTCTCCGAATCGTTGCAGAAGGGTTGCAGCGGGCGCGGCGCGGGCTCCCGGTGACCCCGAAAACCAAGTCGGCTGGCGCGGGAGCTCGAGCGCTATGTTCAGCCGCATTTTCATCCATCGGCTCGTCAGTCCGATGACTCAGCGCGATCTGTTAGTGTGTGGTAGTGGAGCAGGTAGCGGTTCTTGCCAATGAGCTCGAGCTTCCGGCCAGAGGTGTGGCTGCTGTGGTTGCGCTTTTGGCGGACAAGAACACCGTGCCGTTCATCGCGCGCTACCGCAAGGAGGCGACCGGCGGTCTCGACGAAGTTCAAATCCGCGCCATTGAAGAGCGGCGCGCTTATCTGACCGAGCTCGAAGACCGGCGCGCGGCAATCGCGGCGTCGATCGAGGAGCAGGGCAAGCTCACGGCTGAGCTGCGAGCACGTATCGACGCCTGCTCGACCAAGGCCGAGCTCGAGGATCTGTACTTGCCGCACAAACGTCAGCGCCGCACCCGCGGCATGATTGCGCGCGCGCGCGGCCTCGAACCACTGGCCGACCGCATCCTGGCCCAGCCGACTAGCGGCAACCCGGCTATCGAGGCTGCGGCGTTCGTGGATCCGGAAAAAGACGTGGCCGACGTCGATGCGGTTCTGGCCGGCGCCCGCGACATCGTTGCCGAGATCGCCGCCGAGAACGCGACCGTGCGCGCCGCGGCCCGCCAGATGTTTACGGACCAGGGTGAGCTCGTGAGCAAGGCGGTGCCCAAGAACACCAAACAGCCGACCAAGTTCGAGCAGTATTACGACTTCCGCGAGCCGGTAAAAACCATCCCGTCTCATCGTTTTTTGGCCATTGTGCGCGGTGAGCGTGACAAGGTGCTGCGCGCCCACGTCGAGGTCGATTCCGCCCGCTTGACTCGGGACATCGAGCGTACGATGGGGCTGGTTGCAAGCTCGCCGTTTGCTGCGCAGTTGGCCGAGGCGATTCGCGACGGCTACAAGCGGTTGCTCGCACCGAGCGTCGAGAACGATGTACGCGCTGAGCTCAAGCGACGCTCGGACCGGGACGCCGTAGACGTGTTCGCCGACAACTTGCGCAATCTGCTCTTGGCGGCGCCGCTCGGCAGCAAAGCGGTCATCGGAATCGACCCGGGTCTGCGTACCGGCTGTAAGTGCGTCGCCGTCGATCAGACCGGCAAGTTTCTCGACCACCTCACCATCTATCTGGTGGGCGGCAATCTCAGCGCGGCGGCGAACGATTTTGCCCGCTTTGTCAAGATATACCGGCCAGTTACCATTGCCGTTGGCAACGGCACCGGGGGCCGAGAAACCGAGTTGTTCGTGCGGAAACTTCTGCGCGATACCGGCGTTCTCGATCTGTTCGTCGTCCAAGTCAACGAAGCTGGCGCCAGTGTGTACAGCGCGTCCGATGTGGCGCGGGAGGAGTTTCCCGACCTTGATCTCACCGTGCGCGGCGCCATTTCAATCGCTCGGCGACTGCAAGACCCGCTGGCCGAGCTGGTCAAGATCGAACCCAAGGCTATCGGCGTCGGTCAGTATCAACACGACGTATATCAGCCGCTGTTGCAAAAAAAGCTCACCGAGGTCGTGGAGAGCTGTGTCAACCGCGTCGGTGTAGACCTCAACACCGCCAGTGCGCCGCTATTGTCCTATGTGGCAGGCATTGGCTCGTCCATCGCAAAGAAGATCATCGTCCACCGGGAACAAAATGGCGCGTTTGCCTCGCGCAAGCAGTTGCTCAAAGTTTCTGGCCTCGGGCCGCGCGCTTTTGAACAGGCGGCTGGCTTTTTGCGCATCCGTGGCGGCGGCCATCCGCTGGACGCATCGGCCGTGCATCCTGAACGCTATGGTCTCGTCGCCCGCATGGCCGCGGATTTGAACGTCGAGCTGGCCGAGCTCGTCGGTGACAGCACGCTCGCGCGCCGCATTGACATTACGCGCTACACCGGTGAGGGCGTCGGCGAGCCAACCCTGCGTGACATCGTCGCCGAGCTCGATAAGCCAGGGCGCGACCCTCGCGAAGAGTTCGAGCCACCCAAGTTTCGCGACGACGTCAACTCCCTCGAAGACCTGCAAGAAGGCATGCGCCTCGAAGGTGTAGTCACCAACGTCACTGCTTTCGGCGCGTTTGTCGACGTGGGCGTGCACCAGGATGGCCTGCTCCACGTGTCCCAGCTGGCCGATCGCTTCGTCAAGGATCCGAAGGACGTCGTCAAAGTCGGCGACAAACTCGCGGTGCGCGTGCTCGACATCGATCTGGCGCGCAGGCGCATCTCGTTGTCCGCGCGCAAAGAAGGCGGCGGAAAACGGCGCAGCGATAAATCGCGCGGGGAGACCGATGGCTCGAACCGCCGCGAACGCTCGAGCGACGGCGAGGGCTACAGGAACAACCCGTTCGCGGCCCTGCGCGATCGAGAGAAGTAGCGTCAACCCACCACTTCTTCGAAGACGCGGACATAGTTGCCGCCCAGGATCTTTTCGATCGTAGTCGTCTTGTGGCCCGTCCGCTGCAGAGCTTCGGCGAGATGGAGCAGTCTCATCGGATGGCTGAGCTCGGGAACGCGCATGTGTTTGACGTCCCAGTCGAGCTGCGGATAGTCCTTCCGCCTCCTGTCGAAGCTCGCCTGGTGCCGTTCGACTTCGTCGGGTCGCATCGCCGTCATATCCACGGGATCCTGGTCAGACCCGAAGCCCACGTGATCTTCGCCAGCGATCCGGATCACGTGGTCGATATGCGCGACGAAATGATCCATGGAGATGACCGGGTCCTTGGTTAGCCATCCGCTCTGGTTGTAGACGCAAAAGACCCCGCCGCGCTCCGCCATGGCCTTGATGTTGCGATCGCTGACGTTGCGCGGGTGCGGGCAGAGCGCCAGGCAGCCGGAGTGAAAGAAAATGGTCGGCTTCGACGAAGCCTGGATGGCGTCGAGCGCCGATCGCTCGCCCACGTGGGACAGGTCCACGAGGATCCCCTTGTCGGCGAAAGCGTGGATGACTTCGTAGCCGAACTGGCTGAGCCCAGCGTTCATGGGCTCCCAGCACGAATCGGCGAGGAAGTTGCGCCGGCCGCCCGTGAGCTGAATCTGGCGCACGCCCATCGAGTGGAACACGTCGAGCTTGGTGAGATCCCAACCGAATGGCGCGGAGATCTGGAAGTTATAGATGAAGCCGACTTTGCCGGAACGTTTAACGGCTCTCAGCGCGCTCATGTCCGTGACTTTCGTGAAGACATCCGCGTGCTCGGCGACAAAGCTGTCCCATTCGCCGATCATCTTCTGGGCCTCGAGAAACATGGACTCGACGCCCCTCAACCGCGCCTCGCCCGAGACCATGTTCATAGAAAGCGCGGTGATGCCCGAGCCTCTCAGGGCTTCGACTTTGTCTTTGGTGAGGTAGGTGACGTAGTTGCGCGGGGGAGCGGCGCCGAAGCATCCGAGCTGAGCCCGAACGCGCCACGTTACCAGTGGAGGCATCGCCTCGGGGATTTCGAGCTTCCCAAGATCGAAGCCATTGCCGCGACGCGTCCGAGTTGGCCGTTCGTATCGCTTCTGTTCGGCGTGGTGGCGCTTCTGGCCCTTTCCCTCGGCCGCGCGCGATACCTGCCGTGCTTTTTTCTCGTCGCGGCGTACGGGCTCTATCCTTTCGCGCGCGTCGAAGCCACGGTACCTTGGATCGGTGAGGCTCGAATCGATCGCGAGGCCTCGACCGAAGTGCTCGAGCGCCTGCTCACGAACGTTTATCGTTGTTTCGACATACACAACGAGGACGCGATCTACGATCGCCTGGCATTGATCGTGACTGGCGAGGAGCTCTTGGCGGTATATCTCGAGAGCCGGCGCGCTCTCGAGCTCGAGAACCGCGGCGGCGCCCGGGTACGCATCGACGAAGTTGTCGTACGGGAGGTGCGCTCGGTCAAAGAAGCTGAAAATGGCGGTTACGCGATCGACGCCGTATGGACCGTGGGCGGCTCCGTGAACCATTTCGGCCACCTTCACTTTCGGCAGAATCGGTACGACGCGACGATCACCATCGCGCCGATCGAGGGCACGTGGAAGATCCGCTCGATGGAGCTGCTTCAAAGAAACGCGCGAGCTCTAGCCGGGCTCGGACGGCGCGTCGGCTCCCGAAGATATCTTGCCGAGGAGTGAACTGCCTCGTTGAAAGAGCGCACGCATGAGAAACGGCGTGCTCGCCTGCGCGATGCGCGTCAGCGTGCGCGCGATGATAGCGGGGTTACGGACGAGCACTAGCCCCACGACGGCGCCGGCGACCGTTATCAAGGCTGGATGGCGCGCGAGAATGTTGCTCGGCGAGACGCTTTCCTCGGCGCGGCCCTGGAGCGCTGACAAATCTCGATCGAGCCGCTCGCGCGTATCATGGAGCGACTTTCTGATGTGGCGTGTCGAGCGCTTGGTCGATCTCATTTCCAATCGTTCCGCTCGGACTTCGAGCGGCCCCAGGAAATACCGGCGGCAAAGGAGAGATAGACCACGCCAAAAATCAGGAGCGTGACCGGCCAGCTGCCGATCTGCTGCTGTACCAGCATGGCGAGGCCGGCTGTCGCGAGCGAGCCCCCGATAACGACGGCGATGAGCGACATGAGCTGCCGTGCCATGTCGACGCGAAACTCCGCGAGCTCTTCGCGCACGGACGCGCCAACGAGCTCCATGCTGTCCTCGACGACCTGCGTCAGGTCCAGGACCACGTTGCGTACAAGGCCGAGCGTCGACGGGCGTTCTTTCGAAGACTCCTCTTCGCTCGCGGCGTAGCTTTCGTCAAGGGGCTCTTCGTGGGGTACCGTCGCCATTAGCTTCGCGTCAGTACTTCCTTGACCCCTTGCACCGTTTTTCTTGCCGCTTCCGTAGTGTCGCTCAGACCTTCGCGGCCTTTTTCGTAAGCAGCTTCACCTCGCTCACGCAGGTCGCCGGCGACTTCGCCGGAACGATCGTGTGCGCGGCGGCCTTCATCCACGGCCCGGTCGCGCAATTTGCGGCCCTCATCTACCAGCTCGTCACGCAGCTCGCGGCCCGATTTTGGGGCCAGCAGAAGTGCTCCCATGACGCCCATGGCAGCGCCGACGAAGAACCCCACTAGGAAATTCGCACCGTTATTATCGTTCGCCATCACTACCTCCTTTAATTAAGAGAAGATCCCCATTGTAGATGGCCAGCAAGCAACGTGCCACCGAAATGCAGGGATAGCCGCGGCGTGGCCCAGAACCCCCTCGGTCCTATTCGGGTGTCAGCCTACTTGCTGTTCTCGCTCGTCTTCCGGTGAAGCCGGGGAAAATAGTAGAGCGCTTCGGCGACCGTGTCGGTGAGTTTCCGGTTCGTGATCTCGCCGAGCAAGGTGAGTGCGGCATCGTAGCTCGCGAGCGAGCGCGGCTTCCGCCACCAAAACCGCCCCGCCGCCAAAACCGCACATGTGTGCAGTTTTGAGTTGGGTCGCGAGGCTCGCTACTGCGTACGGCTTCAGCTACTATCGCCCAACGATGCCTGTTTTCACGACAGCCTGTCCGCGCAATTGCTACAGCACGTGCACGGCTCGCGTTCACGTCGAGGACGGCCGCATCGTTCGCCTCGAGCCTCATACCGGGAATCACGCGACGCCCGAAGGTGTGTGCCTCAAAGGCTTGAGCTATGTCGAGCGGACGCACTCGCCTGACAGGCTGCTCCATCCGCTACGGCGCCGACCCGGCACGTCCGAGCACACGCGCATCAGCTGGGACGGGGCCCTCGACACCATTGCTGGGAAGCTCGAACGCGCCCGCGACGCGTTGGGCCCTCAGAGCATTTTCTTCTACGCGGCAAGCGGTACGAAGGGTCTTCTCAACCAGGTCTCGCACGATTTCTGGCGGCTCTTCGGCGGCTACACGACCACCTATGGCGATCTGTGCTGGCCCGCAGGCCTCGAAGCGACGCGGCTCACTTTGGGAGAGAACAAGCACTCGGATCCAGCGGACGTCGCGCGTGCCAAGCTCATCGTGATGTGGGGGAAGAATCCAGCGGAGACCAACATCCATCAAACCGTCTTGCTCATCCAGCCGCGCCCGGGGACGGACGGCGCGCTGGCGCTCGGGCTCGCCCACCTCCTCGTCAGGCGAGGACAGATCGACGACGCTTTCATTGCGAATCACGTGCTGGGATTCGACGCCTATCGCGAAATGATAGAGGCGTACCCGCCGGAGCGCGTGGCCGCGATCACTGGCGTGTCTCGAATGGATGTCGAGCGACTCGCGGAGCTCATCGGAGCTCAGTCCCCGGTCACCATCAACGCCGGCTTCGGGATGCAGCGCTATGTGAATAGCGGCCAAACCATGCGCGCCATCATCGCCCTTCTGGCTATCACCGGGAATATAGGCAAACCGGGCGCCGGCTGGGTGTTCGCCAACTTGACGAGCCATATCTTCGGCGAAGTCAAAGACCCGTCGGGTTCTACCCGCCTTCTGAGCCCGACGGTGTCGTGCGCGTCTCTGTCTCGACAGCGCTGCTCGGGCGGCAGATGCTCGAGCAGCGCGATCCTCCTCTCGAGATAGCCTGGGTCGAGCGCGGGAACCCCGTCACGCAGAATCCGAACACGAACGAAGTTCTCGAGGCTTTTCGCGCTCTCGATTTTCGGGTCGTCGTCGAGCAGTTCATGACGGACACGGCGCGCGAAGCCGACATCGTGCTTCCAGCTAAAACCATGTTCGAACAAAGCGATGTCATCAACGCTTATTGGCACGACTACGTTCAGATCAAACAGAAAGTGATCGAGCCCCCCGGAGAAGTGAAGCCGGAGACGGAAGTGTATCGTCTGCTCGCCGAGCGTTTGGGCTTCCCGGAGGCCGCCATCGCGGAAACACTGCCGGGACCTTCGGATGAGGCTATCGAGGCCTATCTCGAGAAGCGTCTCGCGCCCTTCCCTGACTTGACGCTCGAAAAACTGAAGGAAGGTCCCATCCGCTCTCCCGACCACGAGGAGGTCGCATTTTCCGATAGGCGGTTCTCGACCCCGTCGGGCCGGATCGAGCTCCTCTCGACCGAGGCTCAGAATCGGTGGCAGGTCGACGTCCTGCCTGTATTCCGCGAGCCGGCGATTGCGTCCGAGACGCGATACCCCCTTTACATGATGACCCCCAACACCAAGAACGCGATCCATTCGCAGTTTCACAACTTGCAGTCGATCCGTCGCCACGCGGCGCCGCCGCGCTTGAGCCTTCATCCTACTGATGCGGCCGAGCGAGGCATCGCAGCCTCGGATCCGGTACGCGTTTTCAACGACCGCGGCGAGATCGTTCTGCCCGCGCACCTGGACCCGGGCATCTGGAGAGGTGCGGTCGCAGCCAATAACGGCTGGTGGATTCGGGACGGTGGCACGGTCAATTTCTTGTCGCCCGCGCTCGAGACCGACATGGGCTACGGCGCCGCTTTTCATGAGACGCGCGTGGATGTCGAAAAAGTGAAAGCGTAGGGGTCGTTGCAAAAGGCCTTTCATCTCGAGCTCGACCTCTGCACGGGATGTAACGCGTGCGCCATCGCCTGCGAGATCGAGAACGAGCTCGAAGACGGCATGAGCTGGAGGCGCGTGCGAACGTTCAACGAGGCTCGCGTTCCCGAGCTACCGCAGTTCCACCTTTCGCTCGCTTGCAACCATTGTCTCGACGCGCCCTGCGAGAAAAACTGCCCCGCTCTCGCCTATGACAAGGATCCAATGACCGGCGCCGTGACCATCGACCCGGAGCCTTGCATCGGATGTAAATACTGCTTGTGGGCTTGTCCCTATGACGCGCCCCAGTTCAACGATAGCCAGGGCATCATGCAGAAGTGCACCTTCTGCTCGCATCGCCTCGCCGCCGATCTCGCGCCCGCATGCACGACGTCCTGCCCGACCGGCGCGCTTCGTTTCGGAGACTTCGAGCCCCAGAAAACACCGGCGCCCATTCCCGGTTTCTACCGAGACCACATCGAGCCTGCGATCCACATAAAACCGTTGCGGCGCTTCGGACCCCCCGCATTCGCGGGAGGGGACGTCGTCCTAGCGAACGCGGGTGCGCCCATCACCCGCAAGATCTCTCTGCGCTCGGAATGGTCGCTCCTTGTCTTCACAACCGTCGTGCCGATCCTCGTGGCATTCGTCGCGTCAGCCGCCGCGCCGCCGCTGCTCGTTCCCGTCATGGGCCTCATCGCCATGGGGTTCTCTGCCGCTCACCTCGGAAAACCGGCTCGAGCCTACCGGGCGATACTCAACTGGAGGCGCTCGTGGCTGAGCCGAGAGATCTTGTCGTTCCCAGCCTTTGTCGGCCTTTCGCTCCTGCCGAGCGCGCGACCCCTGACCGCGGCGGTCGGTTTCGCGACGCTGCTCGCGGTGGACCAGGTCTATCGACTCTCGACGAACGGCCGTCGCGGGGAGCTTCACAGCGCCAGCGTGCTTCTCACGGGTCTATTCCTGACAGGCGTGTTCGCGCAGTGGCTCTGGCTCGCTGCGCCGATCTGGCTTCTCAAGCTAGCAGCCCGGTGAAAAAGTCCAGATTCTGCTCACGGAGAAAGTTTGGTGGGCAAGTTCAAGGAAGATGTGATTCGGCGGAACAGCCAAGTTGAGACGCCCGATGGATTGCAGCGGGGCAAAACGTGCGCCTATGGTCGAGACGAAGCGCAATAAAGCAGCGATCAGACTGGCGTTGAGCTCCGCGTATTCCTTCGGCGTGGCCTTGCCGATGAGATTGCGCATCAGAATCCCGAGATTGAATCCGGCCACGTGCGTGAGGAGGCGCTTGAGTATATTTTCGTGTCTTCGCAAATGCGTTCGTCGCATGCCTCCCGCTTCGAGGTAGTGCGCGAAAGGTCGTTCGAGTAACTCGCCGCGACGGCGTATTAATCGCTTACCTCGAGTCCCGCGAATGCGACGTCGGTTCGCGTAGGTGGCGGCTTGCTCGGCCTGTTTGTCCTTCCATTTGCGGCCACCTCGCTCTGGCTCCGAAATGTAGCTCCGGTATTCTTGTTCGACCAGCTCAACCAGGATGTCGTTGCCGTGATAGCCCTTGTCCCCGACCACTTCGCGACCCGCGTCTTCATGTATTCGTTCACAACATTCCGCGTTGTTCGCGAGCTCTTGCAGATTTGACTGCGCTTTTTCCAGCGTATCCGGTAGGCTCTTTGTGTCACCCTTCGCGCCTCCGTGAAGCGTCACGGCAATTACCGCACCTTCCCCGCTCATGTCCACAGCATGCTCGGCTTTGTGCGCCATATCCGTGCCCCCGCTCTTCATTTTCATGATCTCCGCATCCGGCTCGTTCGGATTCACCCACTCCTTGTTCGACCCTTTCTTTGGCCGCTTCTTGTCCAACTTCGCAATGTCCGCTCGGCTCGGCTCTTCGATACCACTCTTGCGCGCAAGCTCCTTCAAATACGATTCGTAGCTTTCCCCCGTGTCTCGACGAACGATTGACCGAAGCGCCGCATTCGCTTCCAGCGTCGTCGCGTCCACACCCAGTGTCTTGCCATCTATCATCCCTCTCGACGCTAGAACTTCTAGCACCCATCCAAATACAGATTCGTGAACTTCCAGCGGAAGTCGATTCCGTATCCGAGACAGCGACGAATGGTCCGGCGTTCGCTCTTCCATTCCAAGGCCAAGAAACTGGCGCAAAGACAGTGAGTCCGAACACCGCCAGCAGATCCCGCGCTCTGAATCGATGCGCTCAAAGTAGCCGATCAACAGCATTCGAAAATACACACCCGGCGGTATGCTCGGCCGACCTTGCTTCTTCGCGTAATACGGCGAGCATTTCGACTCCACAAACGAGTCAAACTCTTCCTCTCGAAGTACCCGCTCGAGTTCCTCATAAAAAGGATGACCAGGACTCGACGCAACCGCATCGTGTGGAATCCATAAAGTCTCTTGGCAACTTTTCTTTTTCTTCTTCATCGACATGCGATGCAATTTTACATCGTCATCGAATGAGTCTTCAGAGAAATATCGCGACCGGATACGACTTTTTCAACGGGCTGCTAGGTCTGTATCTTCGAAGACATCACCGCTATCCGCTCGAGAGCAAGCCGCTTTTCTTTTCGAGGATCGCGTTCGGCTTCGTCCTTCCCTTCGCGGCGTTCACCCATTACCCGCTCGCCATTGCCTTCGTCGTGGTGGGTGAGCTCATCGACCGCGTCGAGTTCTACCTCGAGCTCGACTTCGCGCAGCCGTCAACGCAGATGCGCGCTGATCTGGAACGCGCGATGGTATAGTTTCGCACTTCGCCGAGCGTCGCACGCTCATTCCCGGAGAGGCTCCCATGACGATCCGCTCTTCCTTCATACTCGGTGCGACCATCGCCGTAGCAGCTATGACCGTGACTTCTATCGCTTGCTCTGGCAATGAGCCGGAGCCCGAGCGCGCCTACGACGTCATCATCGTTGGCGGCCGCGTCGTCGATGGCACGGGGGCTCCTTGGTTTCGAGCCGACGTGGGCGTCATGGGGGACCGCATCGCAGCCATCGGCGATCTGAGCGAGGCCCCAGCCGAGTCTCGTATCGACGCTGCCGGGCTCGTCATAGCACCCGGCTTCATCGACATGCTCGGCCAGTCCGAGTTCAACGTTCTCGTCGATTCCAGGGCGGCGAGCAAGATCACCCAAGGCATCACCACGGAAGTCACTGGCGAGGGCGCCTCGATTGCTCCGGTCAACGATCGCATGATGGAAGCGAGCAAGCCAAGCTATGCTCACTACGGCGTAGAACAGGATTTTCGGACGCTCGAGGAATACTTTAGCCGCCTCAAAGAATCTCCGCCGGCCCTCAACATCGCAACCTTCATAGGTTCGGGGGGGATTCGTGACTTCGTCATCGGGCGCGAGGACCGACGGGCAAGCCCTGAAGAGCTCGACGAGATGAAGCAGATGGTGGCACGGGCCATGGAGGCAGGAGCGCTCGGGCTGAGCGCCTCGCTCCAATACGTGCCCGATCGCTTCAACTCCACCGACGAGCTGGTGGCCATGGCGTCCGTGGCCGCCGAGTATGGTGGCATCTACATTACCCATCAGCGCTCCGAAGGTAACCTCATCTTCGAGTCTCTCGACGAGGTCTTTGAGATCGCCGAGCGAGCGGCCATCCCGGCCGAGGTCTGGCATCTGAAGACGGCTTACAAGGCGAATTGGGGAAAGATGGGAGAAGTGCTCGAGCGTTTCGAAGTCGCGCGGGCGAGAGGTCTCGACGTGACCGCGAACCAGTATCCTTATATCCGTGCTTCGAACGGCCTCGACGCCTGTCTTCCGGTCTGGGTCCGAGAGGGTAGCACCGAGGAGATGCTCTCGCGTCTGAAAGACGCTTCGCTCCGCGAACGGATCAAGACCGACATGGCTGCGGACGACGTCACCGAATGGGAGAACCAGTGGTACGGTTCGGGCGGCGCCGAAGGTGTGATGTTGAGCTCGGTGTTAGACCCGGAATTGCGGAAGTATGAAGGCAAGACGATGGCGCAGATCGGGGCTGAGATGGGTAAGGACCCGCGCGATGCGCTCATGGACTTGGTAATTGCCGACGGCGGAGAAAGCTCCTGCATCATCTCCATCATGAATGAAGAGGATGTTCGGACCGCGCTCAAACACCCGCTCGTACCGTCGACACGGATTCCTCGGCACGGGCGGAGGATGGACCGTTCTCCGAGACGAAATCTCACCCGCGTGCCTGGGGAACCTTTCCGCGCATTCTCGGCAAGTATGTGAGGGAAGAAGCGCTTCTCACTCTCGAAGAGGCCGTCCGCAAAATGACGTCGCGCCCCGCGGCCCGCGTCAAGCTCATGGACCGCGGTATCCTGCGCGCGGGGATGGCAGCCGACATAACCGTCTTCGATCCGGCAACCATTAGCGACGTGGCGACCTTCGAAGACCCGACGCATTATTCCGTCGGGGTGAGATACGTATTCGTCAACGGACGCGCAGTGGTCTCGGAGGGGGAGATCACCGACGAGCGGCCGGGAAGGGTGCTGCGCGGTCCCGGCTATCGGATACCCTGAGGGCCCGCCGGAGAGGACACGACTGTCCCAACGAGAGGTCGTGGGTGTGGGGATACGATGTGTGATCCCTGGCACAGAACCTGCTTTTGATTCCGACCGAAGATAGTGCTGCGAGCCGGACACACAAGGAGGTTCAATCGTGCTTCGAACAACAGTGATGGGGATGATGGGATGGATGCTCACCGGGTCTCTACTTCTGGGTGGACCGCTAGCTGCCAACGCGGACGAAGCTTCCGCGAGCGAGCTCAAACGACTCGAGAACGAGCTCGAAGTGCTTCAGGAGGATCTTCAAGTGTCGGTGGAGGCGCCCGAGTCCTTTCGCGCTCGGCTGGACGATCTCCGTATGGAAGTCGTCTATCTCAAAGTGAAATCCAGGAAATATCGTGAGGCCGGAGGTGAAGGCAGTGGGCTCGGCACCGATGAGATTGACGAGGTCTCTCGCGAGCTCGCGCGCCTGCGCAAAGATCTCGAGTTGTCCGTGGATGACGCTATGCTGTCGCTCTCCATTGGCACCCGGCTTTCGGCGCGGCTCATGGACAGCTTGAGCACCCGCTATACGCAAACCGGGGCCGCGTTTACCGCCATCACGAACGCTGCCGTGACCCGCGACGGACAAGTTGTGATCCCCGCCGGCTCGGTTCTCTACGGTGTCGTGGAGCAAGTCGACCGCCCGGACGGACGCCTCGATCGATCTGCCAAGCTCGTCCTCGCGCTCGAGAGGATCGAGGTCGATGGGTACCAGTACCCGCTGACGGCCACCGTCGTCGGCGCTTCCGAAAAAATGGAAAGCGGTCTCGGTGACGAGAAGGCGAAAATGGGCATCGGCGCCGGAGTAGGTGCCGTGCTTGGCGCTGTGCTCGGCGGTAAGAAAGGTGCGGTGGCCGGCATCATTCTGGGTGGCTCCGGTGCCGTCTTAGCGACGGAGGGAAAAAACGTCGACCTCGATCGCGGCACGATGCTGACGCTACGGCTCGACCGTGCCCTCGATCTACCCATCCCCGAACGACCGATGGACTGACGGGGTTTGGCCTCAGGAGTGGTCCGCCAGGAGCTCCTCGTAGGTCTTGATGTCGCCGCCGTTCTCTTCTTGAAATTTTTTTGCAGCCGCTCTGGATGAAAAGGCGATTAGACTCGGAAGGCAGCGATCCCAAGCGACCTCGTACTGTCCGCCAGAACGATCCTCCCGCACACTCGCGTGGCTACAAAAATGCACGGGACTGCCTTCCACATAATAGGCGGCGGCATCGATGTGCTGTCTCGTGTAGAAATCCGTCACCTCTGCCCTCACAACATCGTCTCTGTCTTCCTGAAATCGGAGACCGCACCGGGGACAGCAAGCGTCCTTCGACTCGCCGCTTTCGAGATGGACGCGATAGAACGTCTCCTGGTGCATCGGACGGTAGCAGATGTCGCACGTATCGGGCTCGTCCCACTCGACGTAAAGGACGGTGCTGACAGCCGCCACGAAAGCCAAGGCGGCCAAGATCTGTAGGATTCGCTTTGCCATAGGTCACCTCGTAAACGAAACGAACGACGCCTGACAGGTACCTTTTCGTGCAGATCGAGCTTTCCGAACCAGGGGAACGCCTGTGACAGCGTGTAGGTATTCAGCTGGGGACCGACGTGCGTCTCGACGCTCCGGATCGCCTGAGAGAAGCTGAAGACCGGGTCCGGAAGCGTGCTCACTTGAGGTATTCTTTCGAGAGCCGCCCCGTAGCGAGCGAGCCTCTCATGCACGGCCGGGCTCTTCTCGAGCGCCTCGCTGATGTAGCCGCGCAGCCCCTCTTCAGGAGCATAGAAGTCGGGAGGGCCGCTCGATGTCCGGTCTTCGACCTCTACTTGCGACTGCTGGCCTCGAGCGCGCCCGGCTGCGACTGTTTTCAGGCCGCTCGAAACGATGAGAGTGTCGACTAGCACCACCACATTCCTTCTCTTCAACGCGTTCTACTCCTTTTACCCGGTTAGTAGTACCGCTTGTCCGGAAAAGCGTGCCAAGTTGGTCGCGAAAGCTTCTATCCAAAAGCCCCGTGAAGACCAGCCGGGCGAAGCAAAGAGCGTAAGCGCGCCGCCACCCATCCAAAAAGCGCGCCGAGCGCGAGGAACGTTACATCCATCCCAACGATCGCGAGTAGCATCGACACGATTTCGACTACCTCGCCCAACTCACTCCAAGTCGCGTCTACGTCGCGCAGCCGCACCAAGACCTTCCCGTGACGCTCGTCGATCCGGAAGCCACTCGCCAAGCCGAGCTACGCCTGAGAACCCCAGCATCACATGGGAGAACACGCTCTCCGAAGAGCCCATCCCGACTGTCTCCGCGGTGGCGGTCGAGCCGACGCAAGTACCGATCCCGCTTCTGTCGCTTCCATTTATCGTCGGAGCCCTCTGGCTCGCGTTCGAAAAGCGGGCGTTCGCGCTCGCGCGCGCCTCGTTGATACTAGGTGTACTCGTCGGCCCGCTAGGGATGGTCGCGCTTGCGGTACCATCGTCCTCCGTGCCGTCACCCGGCGGGGCGCGCCGCATTCTCGCGAGCATTCTGCCAAACGTTTATCGCGCCTTCGAGTTTCGCGAAGAGTCCGCCGCTTATGACCGCTTGGCCGTGAGCGTGACGGGGGAGACCCTGACGGAGGTGTATCTAGAGCATCGCCGCGCGCTCGAGATGGAAGAGCGCGGCGGGGCCCGAACGCGGGTCGAGGCCGTCGAAGTCCAAGTCGTTGAAAGCGTCGAGCCTTCTGAGAGGCGGCTTCAGCGCGGTGGCCTCGTGGACGGTCGGAGGCACCGTCACGCATTTCGGCCATCGCCATTTCCGAGAGAACCGCTATCGGGCGATGGTGAGCGTTGTCCCGGTGGAAGATTTTTGGAAGATACGCTCGATAGACGACCTCCAGGAGGAGAGAGTTGGAGCGCACTTTTCGAAGAGCGGCCTGCGAACGCTTGGCCGGTGCCACAGGGTCGCGGCTTGCCTTGGCATTCTGATCTTCGTCAGAAAAAAGCACTGGTCGCCACGCCTCAAGCATGTGCCATTCAACGTAGTAGGCCAGCATACACAAGAAGATGTGTGCCCGGACTCGGTTTTCGAGACGGTGGCGAATAGGCCGCACCTTGAGGTCCATGGTCTTGAATGAACGAAACGCACGCTCGACTTGGGTGAGCAACTTATAGCTGCGGACGGTATCCTCAGTGTTCATCTGCTGTGCACTGAGACTGGTGCGAATCACATAGATGCCGTCCAGTGCGGCTTCTGCCTCGACCTTCTTTTTGTCGATTTCGAAGGAGAAGGCATCGTCACGAATATCTAGTTTGAAGTGTTTTCCGACTTTGTACTTGTTGAGAACTTTGCCTACCCGCACCCCTATAGTGGCTTTTCCATGGAGCTGACCGTGCTCGATTCGCTGACGCAGTTGCTCCATTCGCCTGGCGATAGTCTTCATATGCTGTTTCCACCGGGCGAGTTGCTTGTCAGCTAACACACTATTGTCTTTAGCAATGTGCGCAGCATCGACAGCCATCGTCATCTCGTCGACCTTGAAGTCGAAGCCGTCGTCACGGGTCTCGAACTTGTAGTACTTGCCCACCTTGTATTCAGCAAGGAGTTTTTGCACTCGGGCATTGATGTCTTCCCTACCGTGCAAGCGGCCGCGTTCGACCATCCGGCAAATCCTTTTCAGTTCTTTGCTGGTCGCTTCGAGCAATTCCTGACGCTTTAGGGCTCGGCGCTTCGCCAGTTCGTGGTTGCGACAGGCCACGAGACGCTCGTTGGGAAAATCCGAGTGTGTCAACTCAAACAAGTTGCGCTCGTCAAACAGCCCCATCTGCAGCGCCCCTTCGTTGATGAGTTTGCGAATCGGCGCGGGTCGCAGGGCTGTAATCCAATCAATGCCCTCGAAGTCCTGTAAAGCGTCAACCTGTCTTTGGGTGATCATTCCGCGGTGAGAGTGTGCCATTCTTAGTTGGAAATTGAAACGGCTCCCAACCCGGTGGTTTGATTGAAGTGGACCCCATTTTTTAGACCAGGGGTTAAGGTGGTAAAACAAGCCTGCTCAATAAAAAAAGGAGCAGAGAAAAGTGAAGAAAAATCGTACGAAGCACAGCCCTGTTTTCAAGGCGAAAGTTGCCTTGGCGGTACTACGCGAGCAGGAGACAGTGGCGGAACTATCCCGCCGGCACAAGGTTCACGCGAACCAGATCTACAAATGGAAGCGGCAGCTTTTGGAGAACGTCACGCGTGCTTTCGAGACCGAAGAGGTGGGCGGAGGCGATGCCTCGATGCGCGAGGCCGAACTGCTTCAGAAAATCGGGGAGCTGACGATGGAGCGCGATTTTTTATCACACGGGCTCGGTCGATTGCGATGACGCCCCGGCGGGAGTTGGTCGAACCCAACGCTCCGCTGTCGATGCGCTGGCAGTGCGAGCTGCTCGGCGTGAATCGGTCGAGCCTATACTACGAACCTGTCGAGCCGGATGGCGAGCAACTCGCATTGATGCGTCGGATGGACGAGCTACATCTGAAGCATCCATTTTTCGGCAGCCGCATGATGACACAGACACTCAAAGCGGAGGGGTCGGCCGTCAACCGCAAGCGCGTGCAGCGTCTTATGCGGTTGATGGGGCTCGAGAGCACTGCGCCCAAGCCGAACACAAGCAAGCCAGCGCCGGAACACGCCGTATACCCTTATCTACTGAGGAATCTGACGGTTTCTCGGATCAATCAGGTGTGGGCCGCCGACATCACATACATCCCGATGGCGCGAGGCTTCGTATACCTGGTGGCGGTCATCGATTGGTATTCGCGGCGGGTGCTCGCCTGGCGCTTGTCCAACACGTTGGAGACGACCTTCTGCGTGGAGGCTCTGAACGAAGCTGTGGCACGCTACGGTTGCCCAGAGATATTCAACACGGACCAGGGCTCTCAGTTCACCTCGGAGGAGTTCACCAGTGTATTGCTTGCTCTTGAGATCAAGATCAGCATGGATGGCAAAGGTCGCTGTATCGACAACATCTTCGTGGAGCGGCTCTGGCGCTCGCTGAAGTACGAGGAGGTCTACCTGTACGCCTACGACACCGTGCAAATGGCTCGCGCGGGCATCGCTTGCTACTTCGATTTCTTCAATGACGAGCGCCCGCACAAAGCGTTAGGCTATCAAACGCCCGCGAGCTTCTACGATGGACTGCTTGGCGAGGTTGCTTGAAGATGATTGGCCATCGACCGATTTGTACATCACAGCATCATCCTGGAGCTCAACGTCGGCAGTTACCGACTGGGGCAATCGAAGCAGAACAAGGCCAAAGAGGCCACGGCGGTAGAAAACCGGGAAAAGGAATGAACCTTGCCACGAGTCCACAAAACGAATGCGAGAATCGCCGCAGGAGACCCTCTCGCGGCTTGGCCCATACCCCAGGTACCCCGATTTTTGCACTATTCAGGTGGACCAGCGAAAGGGCGGCTTCGATCCGGGGCCCCGACGGAGGGAGCGGACAAGGAAGCTTCGCATCTTTTCTTAAGGGTCCGCTCCCTCCGTCGGGGCACCGGATCGAACGTGGGACAATAGATCTTCAATCTGCCATAAACTGTGTTCCCGAACGCTCCCTTCTAGGAGCCTTCGGGAAACAACATGACGACTATGACCACGACGTGTTCAACTCGGCAGGCTCCACCTTAGCTACCCCCCATTTTGGTCCAGAGAATGGGGTCCACCTCACATGACGTTGGCAAAAACAACATCAAGCCGCAAGAGAAAGGAGCCGAGATGGGAAGTCTGCTACGTACAGCCAAGAAACACAAGAAGTCACGTCGTTTCAATAGCACTCGCGGCATCATGGCTTTCAATGATTTCTCTTGCGAATGCCATGACGCCTTAGTTGGTAAGCTGATGTGCAGCGCTAACTTCCTGAGCCCACTTCACATCTTCCTTGGTAACGCCATCAAGCCGAGATGCCCACATGGCTTCATATGGAATCACTTCCCCGATTTCAGCCAGTTCCCAGATCACGTCATGAGTCTTTTCGCTGATGCCCATTGCGGTGTGCATACAGACATACTCAATGGCGCTGTCAACCAAGCTGATCTCATCAGCAGTAAACAGTTCGGAGGTATTCTTCGGTTCCACTAGGGCGATGTAATCCGTCTTGTTTCGGCCAAAGTCTCTCCGTTTCCGAACAACGATTTTCTCCTCGGCCTGCAATTCGTTGATGAGACCAACAGTGCTAGCTACAGGCCCGAACTGCTGCTTGATGTAATGCTCTCCCGTAATAGGCTTCCCCCAGTGTGCGTATGCCCCGAGATCTGACACCCACAGAATCTTGTTGAGTTTTATGCTCCCCAAGATTCTTGGGTCTTCACATCGGGCAATGATGTAGTGGGTAAGCGCCTTGAGCTTGTCCCTGTCCCTAATTATGTTTGCCATGACCTATTTCCCTTTACGCGCATCGCCAAAATCTGCTGTGCGGCCTTCACCATTGGATGAGTTTCGGTTCACCCAGCGAGCCTTCGCGGCGTCGCTGGCGATTTCCGACCGGCGCTCTGGTGTCAGGCTTTCGGCGCGAGCCCGACCTCTGGCGCGAGCCTGCTGGATCGATTCTTGGTCTTTCTCGGGAGCCTCCGGCGGCTCGTAGGTCTCTTCGGTCTCGCCTGTGGCGACCTTGCAGATGTGGATGGCGAGAGCGCCGATTCCTGCGGGACGCCATTCCCCTTTCGGTCCTCTCATGGGCGTATCCCCTTTAATGCATACCTGATAAACTCAAGTGTGAGTTTATCAGGTACCCGATTGGAATTCAAACCCAATTGCGCGCGCATAATTTCAAACTGCGACACTACCCGTCGTTTGGGTGAGCCCGAGGTAATGGCGCGCGAGGAGTACGGGGAGCCCGAGGTGGACGTCAAAATAGAGATGATCCGTTCGTTAATCCCGCTTGGGTTGATGCACGTTCACGAGCTGCTCGACGACGAAGTGAAGGAGTTGGCGGGAGAGCGATACGCTCGTAAGGACGAACTGGAGCGTGGCCGCCGCCACGGAACCAACCCTGGCACGGTAGGGCTTGCCGGCCAGCGGGTACCGATCCGTGTGCCACGGGTTCGGAGCCAAGAGGGAGTAGAGATACCGCTTCGCTCCTACGAAGCACTGAACGACGGCGGAGAGGTGAATGATCTGCTGCTGAAACGAGTGCTCTACGGAATCTCGTGTCGCAACTACGAGGCTGCAGCGGAAGCGATACCGGGCGCTATCGGGCTGTCGAGCTCGACGGTGTCCCGAGGTTTCGTACAAGCGAGCGCAGCGAAACTTCGGGAGATGCAGGAACGGGATCTGTCCGGCGAAGATGTGGTGGCGCTGTTCCTGGACGGGAAATCATTCGCCGACGCAATGATGGTCATCGCGCTGGGCATCACACTTTCCGGGAAAAAACGCTTTTTGGGCTTCGTGGAGACGGACACGGAGAACGAGAAGGTGTTGACGCCGTTCCTGCGTTCACTGCTCGCGCGGGGACTCGACAGCTCCCAGGGTCTACTGGTGATCATCGATGGCGGCAAGAGTCTGAAAGCGGCCGTAAAGAAGGCGTTCCGAAAGCGGGTCCTGATACAACGGTGCCAGTGGCACAAACGTGAAAACGTCGTGAGCTATCTGTCCAAGGGCGAGCAGGCGTCGTTGCGCAAGCGGTTGCAGTCGGCCTACAACAGGCCGGAATATAAAGAGGCCCTCGCGGCCCTCGATCAACTGCACGATGAATTGGAGGAGCGGAACCAATCCGCAGCTGGGAGCTTGGAGGAAGGAATCGAGGAGACGCTCACATTGCATCGTCTCGGCGTGTACGGCGTGCTGGGCCGTTCGTTCAAGACGACGAACTGCCTTGAATCCGTCAATGCTCTCGTCGAGGAACGCTGCGCGAAGGTCGACCACTGGAAGAACTCCAGCCAACGCCAGCGGTGGCTGGCGACAGCCCTCGTGGACATCGAACCCCGCTTGAGGAGGGTGATCGGCTACCGCCATCTTCCGAAGCTTCGCGAAGCTCTCAAGCGGGAACTGAAGATCGAGACGAAGACATCAACGGTGTCGAAGAAGAAGGCCGCCTAATTTATGAGCCGTGGAGAGTTTCAACTAAGAATGGGCTTGACTCTCCGCGGTCGCCGACCATCACAAACCGCTTGATGCCGAACTGCTCTTGCACCTTTACTACTTGAGGTAGAAACGTTTTCGGATCGCCGGTGTTGCCCTCGAACACCGATACCGAGACAGGGACGCCCCTTTGGTTGGTCAAAAGGCCGTAGTTGATCTGGAGTTTGTTTTTCTTACCGTCGCGGTTGTATCCGAGGCGGGCCAGGGGGCACTTTTCTCCCTCGAAGTAGCTTGAGCTCAAATCGTACAAACCAAGTCCACCGTTTTCGAGGTGACGCGCCGCCAGTTTTTTCTCAATAACCCTTTGGCGCTCGAACACCCAGTCCATAGCGGCATATAGGTCGTCCTCGTCGGCATCACTCACACCGAGGATTTCGGGCAACGTTGTGCTGTGCCACCACTGGCTCGTTGCCAACCTCGACTGGGCTTCGAGTATGCGGGCGGCCACCATAGCCACCACCAGGTCACGTTGGCGTGAGCGTCGGGATGCGACGAGTTTGTCGAACTCAAGGCGTTTCATCGCGCTCAACACGGCCTCGACGCCACCGTGGAGTCGCGACCCGTCGGGCACAACCTCGAAGACGTCCTCGACCGCGACGAGTTTTTCTCCCTTGAGAACCCGTCGAATGGAGTCGACCTGCTCGCTTGGCAGTTTGGACAGGTTGGCAATTGTGCGCTTGCGCGGTTTCTTGCTTTTGGCGTCGCGAAAGGACTCACGGAGCAAAACGGCGGGTTTGGAGTTGCGGTTGGGCACAATGTCGATGTGCATGGTTACTATATACTCTATTAAAGATTATATTACAAGAGTTATATGCGTTATTACATGGCTACAAAATGCAGGCGGAGTTCGTATCTCTATCGTTGTAACTCCTTGCAACTAAGGGTGCTTCACCGAAGAAAGAGAGGTTTTACCGAGGGGAACTTCAGCCTAGGAGCCGGACCTCGAGAACGTGCTCGGTCGGCACGCCGTCCTCGATGAGGCATGACTCGAGCTCGTCGAGAGCGGGACCGATGGCATCCGGCTCGCTCGCCAGGGAAATCTCGTGACGCAAATTCAACCTTTATAACGAAGCGTCATGATGGTGATGTCGTCCGACTGCTCGGCGTCGCCCGCGAACGCGCGCACCGCTCTGAGCACATCGGCCGTCGTTTTGGCGGCGGATGTGTTGGACTTGCCTGTGACGACGTCGAGCAAGCGCTCTTCGGTGAAGAACTCACTATCGATGTCGCGCGCTTCGGAAACACCATCGGTGGAGATCACGATGGCGTCCCCGGGCAGGAGGGTGAGCTCGTTATTCGGGCAAACGGCGCCGTCGAGAAGACCGACGAGAGGGCCGCCCTCGATCTCGAGAAAACGCGGCTTGCTTCCGTCTCCAGGGATCAAGGCCGGTGGATCGTGGCCCCCGGCGGCGCATAAGAGCTTGCCCGTCTTCGGGTCGAGGACGCCGGCGAACACGGTGACGAACATTCCGGCATCGTTCTCGGCTTGAAGACTCTGATTCACGCGCCCGAGCGCTTCGCTGACCGAGCTTGCGCTGCGCGCAATCGTCTCGAAAAGCGTTTGGGTACGCGCCATGAAGAGGGCGGCCGGGACCCCTTTCCCGGACACGTCGCCCACGAGGAAAGCCGCCCGCCCGTCCTCCATCATGAAGTGATAATAGAGATCGCCTCCGACGTGCCGCGCCGGCACGAGTGTTGCGGCGAGCTCGAAGCGGGCGTCGTCGCCACCGAGGCCGCCTTTCGGAAGCATGTCGAACTGGATCTTGCGCGCGATCTCGAGCTGGCTTTCCAGCTTCTGCTTCGCCGCGGTCGTTTCTTTGAGCTCGCGGATATAGGTCTTGAGTGAGTCGCGCATCTCGCGAAACGCTTGGGTGAGTGCGCCCACTTCGTCTCTTGAGCGCGGCGCTGGGAGCTCGGCGTCGAGATCGCCCGTGGCGAGCTGACCTGCGCCGGCGGCGAGCTCTTTGATGGGCTGCGTGAGGCGGCGAGACAGCGTGACGACCACGCCAACGAGGAGGACGAGCCCGAAAATCAAGAGCATCAGCTGCGTGAGAAGCATGGCCCGCACGTCCGCGAGGAGCTCGTCTTCGGGATAGACGATCGCGAGCGACCAGCCGGCGTGCCCGATGGGAGCGTAGGTGAGCCGGGTGCGTTTGCCGAGATAGCGATCCGTGAAAGCGACAAAGCCGGACTCTCCCCGCATCATGCTCGTCACGATCTTGGAGATGGCGGCGGGGGGCTGGTTTTTCACGACCAACAACGACTTCTTTGGTGGCGCCACCTTCGAGCAGAATGCGCTCTTGTTCATAAAGGGCGATGCTATTTTCAATTTTCGGCCCCGGTCTCTGGCTTTCCTTCAATTTCGGGATCGCCAACGGAGGTGAGACGACGGTCAATGGAGAGTTCGCGGCGAACCTGCAGCGGAACTCGAGACTCGGGTCGACCCTGTCGATCCCTATCGCGCGTCGCAATTCGCTGAAAATTGCCTATACGGTGGGACTCTCGACCCGGCTCGGTGCTGACTTCGATTCGATCTCGGTTTCATACCAATACACCTGGGGCGGAGCCGGCCGGCCGTCGAATTAGTGCTCGAGTGAGAGCTTCTAGAGGCGGCTCCCGGATGTCCCAAATGAGTCCCACCGCCGATAGCAGGCGAAGCACGTAGTAGGAGATGTCGATCTCCCACCAGAAAAAGCCCTGCCGGCTCGAGCTCATATAGTGATGATGATTGTTGTGCCAACCCTCTCCGAGTGTTGCCAGCGCGAGCCAGAAGCTGTTGCGGCTGTCGTCTTCGGTTGCATAGCGTCTGGCGCCGACCAAGTGCGTCAAGCTGTTGATCGAGAACGTCGCGTGCCACGTGACCACGTTGCTGACGAAGAAACCCCAGACGAGAGCTTCTGCACCTCCTACCAGGAACAGTCCGACGGCCAGCGTGACGCCGGGAACGAGATAGTGCTCGTTGAGCCAACGGAGCTCCGGAAAGCGAGCCAGATCGGTGACGCGGCCCCACCTTGTCGCATCGGAGTCGGCGGAAAGAATCCAACCCATGTGAGCCCAGAAGAAGCCGCCGAGCCGGGGCGAGTGGGGATCGCCGGGCTGATCGCTGAAGCGATGGTGGTCCCGATGATGGGCCGCCCACCACAGCGGACCTTTTTGCATGGCTGTCGCTCCAAGAATGGCGAGAACGAGCTGAAACGCGCGGCTCGTCTTGTAGGTGCGGTGAGCGAAATAGCGATGGTAGCCTGCGGTAATCCCGAACATCCGGATAAGCGTCATACCTGCGAACAAGGCCAGAAGGCCTGCAGAGAACGGGACCCAGAGAACAGCGATGCAGGCGAGATGGGCGAGTATGAAAAGTAGCGACTTCCCCTTACGACGGACTTCTCTGCGTTGCTTCATCGGATCTCCGTTGGAGCTGCACAACCGGCCGGGCCTCGTCGGATTTGACGCGGGCCTGCGCGGCCGTCAAACTTCGTTGATTATGCCGGCTCGAGCCACGTTTGGGTGTCAGAGTTGGGCGCTGTTTTGTCATGGTTCGGTCATAGATCGTCCGCCGGGCTCCGCGTCGGCGTTCTTTTCTTAGAATCAGGTTAGAGACCGGGACTGCTATATGCCGAGAGAACGCTCGCGCCGGATCGTTTTCAGCTACGTTCTGACTCTTCTTGTCACCATCGCCCTTCTCGTCGGATGGGTGATCTACGTCCTTCGCTCCGTGTCCACGATCAACGAGCTCGCGTCGCGTCTCGGTGGAACGGGCGAAACCTACCACTGGTTCGTGCTCGGTATCGGCTGCGCGCTGTTTTCTCTCGTGATCGTGGGGCTGACGCTGCAGCTCGCGCATGCGTTTGCCGAAAGGCGCTACTCTCAGAAGCAGGAAGAGTTCGTCTCGAACGTGACGCACGAGATGAAGTCCCCCCTCGCGGCGATCAAGCTCCATGGCCAAACGCTCAGAAACGGAGGCCTATCCGTCGAGGAGGGCCGCCGCTCCCTCGATCGCGTCCTCCAGCAAGTCGATCGGATGAATGACTTGATTGACAACGTCCTCGAGAGCAGTCGGCTGCTAGCCCAACGCGGGCGGGTCGATTGCGAGCCCCTTTCGCTCGACAAATTTTTCAGCGAGTATTTCGACGAGGTGCGTGCGAGCGAGGAAGCCCGGCAAGTGACGCTGTCGGTCCGCGTGGAGACGCGCGCGGTCGTTCTCGCCACCGCCGAGAAGTTGCGGCGGGTCATGACGAATCTTCTGGACAATGCTGTTCGATTCTCGCAGCAAGGCGGTGAAGTGCGCTGCCTCGTTCGGGATTTCGACGAGCACGTTCGAATCGAAGTCGAAGACGAAGGGGTCGGTATTCCGAAGAAGGAGCTCGCGAAGGTGTTCGACCGCTTCTATCAAGCGGGCGGCGTCACCGAGCGCCGACGCGGTACCGGGCTCGGCCTTTCCATCGTCGCCGGACTCGTGAAGGAAATGAAAGGAAGCGTGCGCGCGGTGTCGCGGGACGGCCAGCGAGGCACGCGCTTCGTCATCGAGCTTCCGCGGGTCACGGTAGCGGAGAGTGATTCATGAGCGGCGACCGGCGAGCGCGAGTTCTAGTTGTCGAAGACGAAAAAGCGATCGCTGAAGGGCTTCTTTTGAACCTTCAGCGCAAGAACTACGAAACGGCCCTGGCCACAGACGGAGAGCAGGCGCTCGAGCTGGCTCGTTCCCATCGATACGATCTCATACTGCTCGATGTCCGCCTGCCGGTCCTGGACGGTTTCGATGTGTGCCAGAAGCTCCGTGCGAGGGGCGACTTCACACCGATCTTGATGCTCACCGCCAGAAATCAACCCGACGACATCGTCTATGGCTTGAAGCTCGGCGCGGACGACTACGTCGTCAAGCCCTTCGATCTCGCTGAGCTTCTCGCCCGAATCGGGGGTTTGTTGAGGCGCAAGACGTGGTCCGACGGCGACCGCATCGGTGGCCTCGACCGTGACTCTCGATTCCGTTTCGGCAATTATTGGGTCGACTTTCGAACATGGCAGGCCAAGACGCTTTCTGGCGTGGTCGAGCTCTCGCAAAAAGAGCTGGCGGTGTTCAAGATTTTCGCCGAGCGTCCCAACGAAGTGATCACCCGGCGCGAGCTCCTCGCAGATGTGTGGGAGCTTCCCAATCACCCGAACACCCGCGTCGTGGACAACGTGATCGTCGCGCTCCGCCGCGCTTTCGAAGAGCACTCCTGGCGTCCCCGTCACATTCATAGTGTGCGAGGGGCGGGCTATCGCTTTACGCCTTGAGAAACCAAGGCGACCCTACCTCGTGATATAACATCACCTCCTTTTTGGTGAGCAGCATCTTTGGGTAGCACAGGTAGCAACTCCTTTCTGAGCGGTCTCCACACGCTGAACGAAGCGCAGCGCGAAGCCGTGAAGACGACCGAGGGGCCTCTTCTCGTGCTCGCGGGCGCCGGCACGGGCAAAACACGCGTGATCACCATGCGTATCGGCTATTTAATGTCGCGAGGCGTTGCCCCCGAGAACATCCTGGCGGTGACCTTCACGAACAAAGCCGCGGCGGAGATGCGTGAGCGTATCCGCCAGTTGGTGGGGGAGTCGGCGAAGCGTCTCACCGTCGGCACATTCCATGCTTTCTGCATGCGGGCGCGGTCGGGCTTCCGCGCGCGTTCTCGATTTGTGATGCTTCGGATCAGCTGAGCGCGGTCAAATCCGTGATGCGTGAGCTACGGGTTCACGAGACGACGATGCATCCCTCGGCGGTGCTGTCGCGCATCTCGTTCAACAAGAATCGCCTGCGAGCTCCGGAAGATGAAGACAACGTGCTCGTCGCCTCGGTATGGGAGCGTTATCAGGAACATCTGGAACGCTCTCGAAGCGTGGATTTCGACGACCTGCTCCTGAAGACGCTTCGTCTATTGAAGGCTCACAAGAAAATTCGCGACGTCTTCCGGGACACTTATCGCTACGTGCTCGTCGACGAATATCAGGACACCAACCACCCTCAATACGAGATCGTGCGTGCGATCAGCGCGGGCCACCGCAACATCTGCGTCGTGGGCGACGACGATCAATCGATTTATGGCTGGCGCGGCGCCGACATTCAAAAGATTCTCGGATTTCATCGCGACTTCAAAGGGGCCAAGATCGTCCGGCTCGAGACGAATTACCGTTCTACGAGGCCTATTCTCGATGCCGCCAATGCCGTCATCCGCAACAACCCTGCGCGCCACGAGAAGAAGCTCCGCTCTGCCCGGGGCAGCGGCGAGCCGGTGCGCCTCACGAGGCTTCGGGACGAAGTGACCGAAGCGCGCTTTGTGGCCGAGGAGATTACGAAGCTCGTGCGCCGGCGGGAGGCCAAGCTCTCCGAATGCGCCGTGCTCTTCCGAACCCAGGTGCAGCCCCGCCCCTTCGAGGTCGAGTTCCGCGCCGCCGGGCTTCCTTACGTGCTCGTGGGCGGCATGTCTTTTTTCGACCGCAAGGAAGTCCGCGACATCCTCGCTTTTTTGAAGCTCGTCGCGAATTCGGAAGACGAGACGTCTCTGATGCGGGTGATCAACACGCCGCCACGAGCTATCGGCAAGACGACCATCGACCGCGTCGTCGACTTCGCTACGGAGAACGGCATCTCGGTGCACGCCGCCTTCGAGCGCGGGGATGAGATCGCAGGGTTGAGCGCCTCTGCGCTCGAGTCCTACCGTGCGTTTCGGGCCGTCCTCTCGGGCTCATCGCTTCCGCGCGCGAGTCAGGGGCTCGTCGCGGGGATCTCGGAACTGCTTGAAGCGCTGAGCTATCGAACGGAAGTACGACGCCTCTACGCCGATCCGATGACGCGTCAGGCGCGCTGGGCCGCCGTCGAGGAGGTCCAGAACTTCGCGGAGAACTACACGCGCAAGAGCAAGAGTCCCGCTCTCGTCGGTTTCCTCGAAGAGCTCGCGCTTTCGAGCGGAGAGGACACGAAAGATCGTGAGGAAGATTCGCGTGAAGCCGTGACGTTAATGACCTTGCATGCTGCCAAGGGGCTCGAATACCCGTATGTCTTTCTCGTGGGGATGGAGGAAGGCCTGCTGCCTCATGCGCGCTCGGTCGAGGATGGCGGTCTCGAGGAAGAGCGCCGCCTCACCTATGTGGGCATCACCCGGGCGATGCGTGCGCTCACGCTGAGCTTTGTCTCGGAGCGAGCAAGATACGGCAAGCGCGCCGCGGTCATGCCCTCCCGTTTTCTCTTCGAGATGAAGGGGAAAGATCCGCCCGAGGATTGGGTGCCGGTGGAGCAAGCGGTGGGCGCGGAGTCTGAGGCTGACCAGAGCTGGAAGAAGACGCGGAAGAAGTAGCGTCGGGTAAAGAGATCAATATTAGCTATCGGGATTTGCCGAGCGGTGTGGAGCGCTAGGAAGAAAAGCCTCCGAGTTGCGACTCGCCACGCGCCAAGGCTTGACCTCTTTTGACGATCCGGGAGTATGCGCTACGGTTTCGTTACCTCGATCGACAAGAGCTCGGAGGTGAAGTCCTGGCCCGCGGCGGCCAACTCGTCGAGAATCGCGAGAAACTCCGCGTCCTCGTGGAGCGCTGTCTCTGCCTCGGCAAAGGCGACGAAGCTCGGAGGCTCCCAGTACACGATAATTTCCCCGTTATGCTCGGCGGCGAAAGTACTGCGGAAAACTCGAAGCTTGGCTGGCAGCCCGAGCCGCTTGGCCGCGCCCTCGAGCCGCTTCATTCGGTCCAGAAATCCGTCGAGGTCCCCGTTCGTATCCGCGATCAAGACGTCCATGACAGGGCGCTTCTGGTCGATGGCTTGGACTTTCAGTGCAACGGCGAGGGCAAGCCCCAGCGCCGCGAAACAAAATAGGTGTTTCATCATTCCCGCTCTCCTTATCGCGGCCATTCTCTCAGAACGTCGCGGCTGCGACGACCTGTCCTCTACTTGATTCGTGCTGGCCTGGTTAAGGACAGTGCGTCACCTGATCGGGATCCCATTGGTGCGCTCAATGCGTGTTTCTAAGCGCTATCGGCGGCGCTCGAGTTCCCCGCGCATGGCACGGCCATTGCAAATCATGCCTATGTTCACGATAGGGGGTACCTGATGAAGTACTTGGGATGGCTCATTCTCTTGGGCGTTGGCTCCTCTTCCTCGGTCTTGGCTCGAGAGCTCATTGAATTTGAATACCGCTTGCTCGCGACCGGTAGGACCTCGACCATGGAACGTGAGCTAAACGAAGCGGCTCTCGATGGGTTCGTGCTCGTAAGCGCCATCGGTGGAGAGACCGCACATGGCGGCCGAGAGCTCGTCGCGATCTTGAGCCGGCCGTTCGAAACCAACCGCATCGTCCCTGCTGAATACCTGGTGCTCGCCACGAATCGCACGGGCACCATGCAAAACGAGCTCAACGACGCGGCACGCCGGGGGTTCCTATTCGTCGCTCAGACGGTGTTCGAGACAGCCTTCGGCGGCGAGGAAGTCGTGGTCATCATGGAGCGTGGCCCTAATGCGGACGGCCCCGTGTGCGAATACCAGCTTCTTGCAACGGAGCGCACGTCCACGATGACGAGAGAGCTTGCGGAAAACGCGAGACTGGGTTTTGTGGTCCGAGGTCTTTCCGTTTCCGAGACGGCTTTCGGAGGGAACGAAGTCGTCGTCGTGACCGAGCGATGCATGTCGCCTTAGGCCCTTAGGGCGGGCCCTTAACGAAACGACGACCTCCGCACCGACTGGCTACCGCTCGAGGCCCATGTTGTGTCGGAGCTCGACGATGCGTGCGTCGGAGCTCCAGGGCGCGAGAATCGGGTCGGTGAGAATCGAGGGCAATACGACGTAGTGCCGGCGGAAAGACTCTTCCAGCAAAGAGATGACTTCGTCGCCGTCAGAAGCGATGGCGTAGGAGAGGAGTTTATACTGATCAGAGAGTTCGTCGAAGGCGTCGATTACCGCGCTGGCCTCGACGTTTTTTCCCATCGCGAGCAATGTATAGAACTGTCGCCAGCGCGCGTCTTCTCGGCTGCCCACTTCGATCGCCTCGTCGGGCATGCTGTTGAGCCAGTAAGCGTGAGCTAGAGAAAGCAATGTCGCTGAGTGTGAAGGATCGAGCGCGTCCGTTTTCTCCAGTTGGACGACCGCCTCGGCATATTGACCCGCCCGCATAAAGCTGTTCGCAAGCTCGCGATTCTGCAAGGCCGAGCCGGGCTCGAGCGCGCGCACGCTTTCGGCGATGCCTTCCTCGTGTCGGCCCATCACGCCCAGAAACTCGGAGTACCACTGGTGCGCGATGACGTAGTTGGGCTTGAGCTCGATGGCTTTCAGAAAATCCGTTTCGGCCGCTTCCCAGTCCCAATCCTGCAGGAACTCGATATAGGCCAGCGTCACATAGGCTTCGGCAAGATCCGGGTCGAGTCTCAGAGCTTCCCTTGCTGCGGTTCGCGCTTTGGCCATGGCAACAGCTGGAGGGTTGTCCGGATCCACGCCGTACCATTGGGCGCCGATCACAATGTAGGAATCCCCGAGTCCAACGTGAGCGAGAGCGAAGTCGGGATCGCTGGCCTTGGCTTCCTCGAAGAAAATTACGGCGTTCTCGATGTCGACTTGCCTTCGGCGGTTCAGAAGAAAGCGCCCCTTCAAGTAGGCCTGGTAGGCCGCGCTATCCTCGGTCGCCTCAGCCAACTGAACTTGCTCCTCTCCCGAGAGTTGCAGTCGCAGTGCTCGAGAGATATCTCGCGCGATGTCGTTCTGGACCAGGAGTAGGTCGGTAATCTCCCGGTTGTACTGTTCACCCCAAAGCTGTGAGCCGCTTTGCACATCGACGAGCTCGGCTTGTACATTCAGGCTTTCCTCGCGCTGCACGACACGCCCTGTGAGCACCGCCCTCACGCCGAGCTCGCGACCCGCGGCGCGCGGATCGACGTCGTTACCGCGATATCGAAACGACGTGCTCCGCGCCATCACTTGGAGCTGCGGAAGCTCGGAAAGGCGGTTGATGAGGCTCTCGGCAATCCCGTCGGCGAGGTAGTCCACTTCACGATCGTCCCGGGTGTTCTCGAAGGGCAACACTGCCAGGGAGCCGATCGTCCCGTTCGTAGACGGGGCAGGAAGCGACAGAATGGCGACCGCGATCGCAACCAGAACTGCCGCCGCCGCGACCGTGGGCGCCCAAACACTCTTGCGCTTTCTGGTCGTCGCGACTTTTGGGTAGCTGTCGGGCACCGAGCCCGTGTCCCGCTTCAACCGCCTTAGATCCACGACGAGCTGCTGGGCCTTCTGGTAGCGATTCTCGCGGTCCTTCTCGAGGGCTTTGTGAACGATCCGCTCGAGATCTGCCGGCACATTGAGGTTGATGCTTCGCGGAGAGGTGGGCTTGCGATTAAGGATGGCGTCGTAAACGAGGCCGGCCGTCGCTCCCTCGAACGGAGCCGCGCCGGTAGCCATCTCGTAAAAAACGGTGCCCAGGGAAAAGATATCCGTCCGCCCGTCGATCGATTCTCCCCTGACCTGCTCGGGAGACATGCAAATGACGGTGCCCGGCGTCGCATTATGAGCGGTTAACTGTTCGGAAGCCGTTTGGGCGCGATCCTCGACAAGACCGTCGAGCGCGATTTTCTTGGCCACACCGAAGTCCAAGATCTTGATATGACCGTCGGGGGTGACCATGATATTGGCCGGTTTGAGATCGCGATGCACGCTCCCTTTCTTGTGGGCCGCGTCGACCGCCTCTCCCATTTCGGTCCCGAGGTCCAGGATGTCCGGAATCCGCATGGCTCCCGCAGCGAGCTTCTGCGCGAGCGTCATCCCTTCGATGTACTCCATGGCGATGAAGGCCCGACCTTCCGCCTGGCCGATCTCGTAAATTTTGCAGATATAGGGATGGTCGAGGGCCGCTGCGGATTTGGCTTCTCTCAAGAAGCGGGTGCGGACTCTCTTGTCTTTCTCGAGCCTATCGGGCAGGAACTTGAGAGCGACCTTGCGGTCGAGTGTGGCGTCTTGCGCGAGGAATACCTGGCCCATTCCCCCCTGGCCGAGGGGTTCTAGAAGCTTGAACTGGTTCCAGATCTCACCTAAGGATGGCATCGCGAATCGCTCGCCGGTAACCGGTTCCGGCAGCGCCAAGATACTTTATCGCCAGTTTTGCTTGCAATCGGAGTTACTTGGGTATTTCAGGCGACGGTGCCCAGACGTCGTTGACGCCGGCCCCCGCGCACACGTCCCCGGTGTCGAGGAAGTGGGTGTGGAGGCACTCGAGCGACGAGCCCAGATCCGTGAGCAGCTCCACTGTCTCCGGGTACGCCACGCGCGTGAAGAAGCCGGATCGACCGCCACGCGCCATGTCGGCGGTCGACTGGCCCAGGCGTGTGATTACGGTGACGTCCGCACCCCGCGACACGAGATACTCGATGAGCTCGTTGTCGCCCCGCGACGCAGCATAGTGGAGCGGCCGGTAGCCCCAGGAGTCGGTGAGGTTGACGTCTGCTCCGTGCACCTCGACGAGATACTTCACGGCCGGCAGGAACTGGTTCGGTACGTTGCGTATGCTGAACGCCCCGAGCCCGGTATAGCCTCCCCCCGCGGTAGCGTGGATCGGATAGGCGTTCAGCGCCCCCTCGGGGATGTAGGGCAGTGCCGAATCCTCCTGCTGCCGCCCGTCCTGCTGCCGCCGCCCCCTCATCCCGACTTCCGGCCACTTGGTCGGGATATTCGGATCGGCGCCGTGCGCCGCGAGCAGCTTCATGGCTTCGAGGTCCTGCGCGAAGGCGGCGCGCCAGAACGGTGTCGCGCCCGTGAGGTCGATCCCCATCTTGCCGAGCCCGTATTCCCAGTACCATAGATGCGTGTTCAACCGGACGTTCGGGTTGGCTCCGGCCTTGAGTAGGGCCGTCAGCACGTCCATATACTCCGTCCTCTGATCGTCCTGCGCGCGGGGCTGGGGATAGTTCGACCTTGGCGCCCACTGGGTTTGGAGCACGGCGAACAAAGGTGAGAGACCGTCGGTGGAGGCGGCCAAGTTGGGGTCGGCGCCACGGTCGAGCAGGACGAGCGCCAGATCGAATTGCCCGTTGAGCGCGCTCATGAGCAGCGGGCTGGTTCCGTCGCCACTCACCTCGTTGATGTCCGCATCGCCATCCAGGAGTGCGGCGGCCGCCTCGACGTGTCCCTCGCGGGCCGCGTGCAGGAGCGCCGTCATGCCGCCTGTCTTCCCGACGACAACCTCTCTGAAGGGAGGGCGCACGACGTCGGGACCTCCGGGGTAGTCCGGCCGGACACGCGCAAGCGAGTGCCCATCGACGTCTCCGACGTCGTAGCCGGAGAGCAGGAACTCGCGCTGCGCGCGTATGGCTGCCTGGACCTCGGTCGAGCTGAGCTCCACGTCCGGTGCTTTGATTCTAGATCGGGGTTTGGCCATGGCCTCGGCCAGCTCGGTTCCGAAAAGCCTTTCCCGAAAGCGTTTGGTTGCCTCCCGATCCAGCGCGAGGCTCGGGAGCACGTCGATGACTTTCGTGCGAGCCCCCGGATTCGCCCCGCCCTTCAGGAGCTCTCTCACGGACGGCGCGCGGTTGGATCCGGCGGCGAAGATCAAAGGCGTCTGACCTGTGCGTGCGCGGGCATTGGGGTCCGCCCCGTGGCCCAGGAGCGCCGCCACGGCCTCCGCCCCCTCGATCGCCGCGGCCGCGAGGTGTAATGGCGTTACGCCGCTGTTGGTGGTAACAGCATTGGGATTGCCACCCGCCTTGAGCAGCGTCATTATTATAGCGGCGTGTCCCCCCCGGCTGCCCAGGTGGAGCGGGGTGTAGCTGCCGATGCGCGTCTTCGCCTCCACGTTGGCAGACGCCGCGATCAAGAGCTCGGCGACCTCGGCGTGGCCGTGCTCGGCCGCCCGGTGCAGCGCGGTCATGCCGTCGCCCCGGGCCGCGTTCACGTCCGCGCCCTGATCGAGGAGCGACCGGACGGCTTGCGCGTTTCCCTGCCGCGCGGCCTCGACGATTTCGATGATATCGGGCGAGGGGGCGGCGCCTGCCAGGACCACCGCGATGCCCAACAACACGGCTGATCTCACGGCGGTCCTCATGCGTTACCTCCGCCACGCGGGAAGTCCAGAGCAAACTTTCCCGTGCTGTCGCCGAACGTCTTCATGTCCTCGTGTCCAATCTTCTTCATCAGCGCGAGGAACACGTTCGCCATCGGTGTTCCCTCCGAAGCGCGCAAATGCAGGCCTCCTTCCAGGGCGCCGTTCGCGTGGCCCAGGAGCAGCAGCGGCGCGCGGCGGTGGTTGTGTAGGTTGGCGTCGGCCATCGGAGATCCCCAGATGATCGCCGTCTTATCCAGCAGGGAGGCATCGCCGTCGTTCGTATCTCGCATCTTTTGGAGGAAGTAGTTGAGCTGGCTGAGGCGGTACGTGTTGATCTTGTTGAAGTCCAGGATGTCGGCGGGGACGTTGCCGTGGTGGGAGACCCCGTGGATAGACTTCGTGGTCCCGCTCTCTGGAAACACTCGATTCGACTGATCGAATCCGGTCTTGAACGTGATGACCCGCGTGAGGTCGGTCTGTAGCGCGACCACCTGAAGATCGAACATCAACTGCATGTGCTCTTCGAACGAGGCGGGAACACCGGAGGGCGTCTCGGGCATCTCGTGCTCATCGCCGCTCGTGTTGCGCGCCTCGACGAGCTGGATCCGCCGCTCGATCTCGCGGATGTGTTCCGTGTATGTATCCAGCGCCGCGCGGTCCGCGGCCCCCAATGTTCGCTTCAGGCGGGAGACCTCGGTCGCGATCCAGTCGATCATGCTTCGGTCGGTCCGACGCCGGGCGGCCCGCTCTTTCGGGGTGTCGCCGGCGCCGAACAATCGCTCGAACACGACCCGAGGCTCGCGAATCGCGGGGAGCGGCTCGTTGGGTGACGCCCAGGACAGCGCGGTCGTATACGCGCAATGGTAGTTGTAGGCGCACCCGCCGCCGCGGTCGATGCCCTCGATACAAAGCTCGAGCGAAGGTAGTGCGGTGTCGCGCCCGAAGCGCTGCGCGTGAAGTTGGTCGAGCGACGTTCCCAGAAAAATGTCCGAGCCCTGGGTCTGCTTCGGGTGGGCCTGGGTCAGGAAAACCGCCGTCGATCGATCGTGGTCGCCGCCGATCTCTTCTGCGCGGAAGGCCTCGGCCGACCGGCAGTCCGTGTTGCTGACGATTGTCATGTAGTCGCGAAACGCCTCGAGTGGCTTCAGCTGGCTGTTTGTGACGAGCTCGAAGTCGCGACCGACTTCAGCCGGAGCGAATAGGTGCTGGGAGTATCCCCAGTCGCTCGAGCCGGCGGCGCCCATCGATTCCTCGATGCACACCAAGCGTGTGAAGCCGGAATCCCCGGTTTCGCGGATGCGGCCCGCGGGCACCATGGCCTCGAGGAAAGGCAGCGCGAAGCTCGCACCGGTGCCTCGAAGGAACGTGCGCCGGGACAGGTGCTTTCCGGTAATGAATGCCATGGCTCTAATTCTCCTGTCCGGATCGTTGGTCGGCAATCGTTTGGGATCGCGACATCTGAAAGGGTTGACTCCTCACGACCCCCAGGATGAACGAAGACATTCGGTAGTCGTTCGCTTCGGCTGCTCGCACGATGGCGCGAATCTCAGGCTGGTCGAAATACTCCACCCGGCGCCCGATGGCGTAGGCTAGCAAGTTCGCGGCGTAGTTCCGCACCAACGGGATGGGTCGCTTCATGAGCAAGTCGGTGAGCTCCTTCGGAGTGCTCACTTCCGTGCCGTCGTAATAGGTGCCACGGGTGTCGAGCGGGACTCCGTTCTCACGGATCCGCAAACGTCCCGTCACATCGTAGTTGTCGAGTGCCAGCCCGATGGGATCCATGAATCGGTGGCAAGCGTGACAGGTGGGGTTGGCCCGGTGAATCTCCAACCGCTCACGAGTGGTCAGACGCCGTCCTTCCAATGTGCCTTCCGTTTCCTCGAGCGCGGGCACGTCGGACGGCGGCGGGGGCGGCGGCGAGCCCATGAGCACTTCCATGACCCACTTGCCGCGCAGCACCGGGGACGTGCGGGCGGACATCGACGTCAGGAGCAGCACGCTCCCGTGGCCCAGCACTCCGCGCCGGGTGTCATCGGGGTAGTCGATTTTGCGGAACTCTTCGCCCGACACGCCCGAGATCCCGTAATGCCGCGCCACGCGCTCATTGAGGAACGTGTAGTCCGCGTTGAACAGCTCGAGTAGGCTCCGATCCTCCTGCACGAGGTAGTCGAGGAAGGACTGGGTCTCGCGTATCAGGTCCTCGCCTAACTGCCCGGTGAAGTCGGGATAGAGGTAGGGCTGCGGGTGATTGTCCTCCGCGTCCTGGAGCCGCAGCCATTGCGACGCAAAGCGCGTTGCTAGCGACTTCGAACGCGCGTCCTCGAGCATCCTTTCGACTTGCTGCTCCAGGAGAGCCGAATCCGACAGCCGACCCTCCGCGCCGAGCGCGAGCAGCTCGTCGTCCGGGTTCGCCGCCCACAGAAACAGCGATAGGCGTGTAGCGAGATCGAGGTCGCTCAGACGATAGCTCGCACCCGCGCGAACGCCTGCGGGTTGTTCCTCGAGGCGGAAGATGAACTGCGGATTGGCTAGGATCGCCTGCAGCGCCGTCCGGACGCCGACCTCGAATCCCTCGGCTTCGGCGCCACGGTCGTAGAAGGACATAGGTCCCCCCAGATCTTTTTCCGCGACCGGTCGCCGATAAGCCTCGCGGGCCAGGCGACGGATGATCCTCTCGGCGCACGGACGCTCCTCGCTTGGCGACGTCGGGCGGCAGCTGAAGATCTTCTCGCGGCTGGCCGTTTCCGAAAGCCCGACGGAGCGCTCGGGACCCGTGATCATCAGGTCGCTTAGGTGCGGCAGCGCCGTGATGCCGTAATTCGCCCAGGCCTGCGAGTCCTCACCTCCGACGAACGACCAGTCGTGCGGGCTCAGACGATCCTCGTACGGACCTTCGATCTGCCGGATGAAGGCTGCGGAGACTTGGCGCTGGCCTGCACGAACGAAGATGGGCTCCGTCCGTATCGGAACGGTTTTGGCCCCGCCATGCTCCAAGCCGAGGAGAGCTACCCCTTCGCCGTCGATCGATATGTCGACGTCCGTAAAGCTCGTGCCGTTACCGAAGAGCGTCTCGATCGAGAAAATGTAATCGCCGTCTGCCGGGAAGTCGTGCGTGACGACCATCCCGCCGCGCGTCCCAAAGGGTGCCCCCTCGATATGATCCCAAGCGTGCTGCGAGACCTCGATCGAGTTCCTGTACTTGGCGGTGCGCGAGAGCGCATTGCGGTTACCGACGGCCAGGCGACTGACTTCGCTGGCGGCCCTCATATAGGCTTCGAGCAGCGTTGTCGAGAGCCCCTGGGCAGCCGCCATGTTGTTGAAGTTGCCGAGGTAAGTGTCGGCGGGGAGCCAGCGACTGGCGTCGATATCGAGCGCGAGGAGATCTTCAATCACTTGCTCGTACTCGGCTCGGTTGACCCTCTGAAACCGACGGGCGCCGGGATTCGGATCGGTCTTCGCGGTTTGGTCCACCACCGCCTCGAGGGTTGTCACGAGCGTCAGCAGTGTGTCGGCCGACGGGCGGTCGATGTCCGGCGGGGGCATCATTCCGGCCCGCAGCTTCACGATCATCTTCTCGGCCGTCTCGGCCCGCTCGTGCGCCGCGGCAACGTCGAAGGTCTCGAGCGAAAGGTTGCCCAAAAGCGTCGAGTCGTTGTGGCAGGTCACGCAGTATTCCTGAATGACCGCGTTCAGGTCTGCTGGAAGCGTAGGGGACTCGCTTCCAGCCGGCCAGCGGGTCGCACTCATCGCAGCGGCCTGGCTCCCCACTGCAAGCCAGACTCCGAAGAATGCGACGCCGGTGGCGAATGTCTTCATGCGCCATCCTTTCGGGGAATGCATGCGCGCGCCGATTGCGCCTGCAAGCTCAGCCGCGGCTATGATCGCAGATATGAGAGAGCATAGGCAAGCGCTCGTTGCTAGCAGCGCAAGCGAGCTCGACGATCGCCTGGTTGCCCAATACCCACCATTGTCGTACCACCATCGCCCCGAAATGTTACGCTCACCCGGCGACAAACTCGCCTAGTACGAAATCCTCGAGCCCATCGGGAAAGGCGGCATCGCCACGCTCTATGGTCTCGAGGAACACGACGGGCAGCTGTTTCTTCGCACACTTGGCCGCGAACCTGGGCTCGGTGGAGACCGTCGCCGGACCTCCCTCGATGACGAGTCACGTGGAGCTTACTCCCGAAGAGCGCGAGGACTTGGGAATTCCGGAGGGGCTCGTGCGCTACTCCGTGGGGATTGAAGATACGGACGATCTCATCGCCGACCTCGAACAGGCTCTCCAAGCGACGCGCTGATAGCTTGTGAACGGGCTATGTACCTGTGGAAGGGCTGGACGCTTGCTGAACTACATCTCGCGAGGCAGGATTTGGAATCCTTCTGACAATCCCGCATCACGAAGTCGGCGGTCGAGACAGACGAAGCTTTCGCCCATCGGATCGTCTTCGCAAAAAACCAGCGCGGCGGCTAGTTGGAGCGAATCCGCCGCTCGTAGGGGGTGGACGGCTAGAAGTCGTCCAGCGCGTCGTCGTACGTCTTCGGTAGCGGTAACGGTGTCCGAATGATCGAGGAGAAGCTCCAGCCGTTGCAGAGCAGTTTCCAACATGGCTCTCGGCAATGGTTCCTCCCGGTGTCGCCGATAGATGGCCGATTTGCACTCGACCGGGGTTGCCCACCAAAATACCGGAGTGGCGCTCGAGCGAATAATCGTCGTCATTTCCTTCGAGCGCGCTTCCGGCAGGAGCAGCGGAACCAAAGCCGAACTGTCCCAAAACACTGGACGCTAGCGACCCTCGTCACGCTCTGATAGCAAAGCGGACAGTACATCTTCACCGATGTTCGCGGGGCCCGTGGGCGGCACGAGCAGCGATTTGGGCATGCGGCGCTTACCGAGCTCGAGCAGACCGCCGGCCGCCAGCCGCTGCCGGCGGTCGTCTCGCTTTTGAGTCGCATCTATCGGAACCAACTTTGCCACCGGCGATCCGCGCTCGGTGATCAAGATCTCGTTTCCCGACTTCACCTGCTTGAGATACATGGCTAGGCGTGCCTTCAGTTCCGCTACCCCGGCTGTATTCATATGACTATTATGGTCAATTGGAGTTGACCTGTCAAACCACCTGCTCGCGGCCAGCCATTCCGCTGCGAGTGGCTGCGGGCGTAGCATCGCCGCGAGATGCAGGGGTGCGGCTGCGCTGCTCTGCCCACTCGAAGCGTCGCGCTTCCGACTGGTGATTGTCGCGGCCCGCGTCTTCAAAGACACCTATGCGGGTCTCCGACCGTGGGCAGTTTTGCTTTGAATATGCTTCCTTCCCGTAGAATGGCCTACCGAAAGGGGCCTCATGGGGGAGCAACAGGTACAGGACGACATTTCACCTGAGCAGCTGCGACTGTTCATGCGAAACCTTCTCGACGACCTGCGGGCGCTCGAGCGGATGATCGAGGATGACTGGATCGAGTCCGGCGTCCGCCGCGTGGGCGCCGAGCAAGAGATGTTCCTCGTGGGGCCCGGCTGGCGCCCAGCTCCCATCGCGACGGAAGTGCTCGCCGCCATCGAAGATCCTCGATTCACCACGGAGCTCGCGAAGTTCAACCTGGAGGGGAATCTCGACCCCGTCGTCTTCGGGAAGGGCTGTCTTTCCCAAATCGAAGCGCAGCTGGAGGAGCTGGTGGGCCTCGCACGCGACGGCGCGCGGGAATGCGGCGGCGAGATCGCCCTTTGCGGCATTTTGCCGACGCTTCGCAAGTCCGACCTCGGCCTCGACAACATGGCGCCCGTGCCGCGCTACTTCGCGCTCAACCGCGCGATGAACAAGCTGCGCGGGGGCTCCTACGACTTCCAGATCAAGGGAATGGACGAGCTCATCGTGAAACACGACTCGGTGATGCTCGAATCGTGCAACACGAGCTTTCAGGTCCACTTTCAAGTCGCCGCGGACGAGTTCGCGAAACTCTACAACATCGCGCAAGTGGTGGCGGCGCCCGTCCTCGCGGCCTGTACGAACTCGCCGCTTCTTTTCGGAAGACGGCTGTGGCGTGAGACGCGCATCGCTCTCTTCCAGCAAGCGGTGGACACACGCAGTACGAGCCACGATCTGCGCGTGCGGCAGCCCCGGGTGAGCTTCGGACGCCAGTGGGTGAAGGAGTCGGCGACCGAGCTCTTTCGCGAGGATATTGCGCGCTTCAAGATATTGCTCGGCGGAGACACGGATGAAGACCCCTTCGCCGAGATCCGCGCGGGCCGGCCGCCGAAGCTCCAGGCCTTGAGGCTTCACAACGGGACGGTCTATCGCTGGAACCGGCCGTGCTACGGGATTACCGAAGGCAAGCCGCATCTGCGCATCGAGAACCGCTACGTGCCTTCAGGGCCGACGATCGTAGATGAGGTAGCCAACGCGGCCCTGTGGTTCGGCCTCGAGAGCGCGTTCGCCCGAGATATTGATGACGTGACGAAAGTGATGCCGTTCGAGGACGCGCACTCGAATTTCACCGCGGCAGCTGTAAACGGGCTCGCGTCCGAGTTCACTTGGTTCGAGGGGCGCGAGTGCCCCGCGCGCGAGCTCTTGACGAAAGACCTATTGCCGATGGCGCGCAGCGGCCTCGAGAGCTCCAACATCGACCAGGAGGACATCGACCGCTATCTCGGAATCGTCGAACAGCGCGTGGAAACGAAAAAGACAGGAGCACAGTGGTTTCATCACTCACTGGCCGCGATGAAGGGAAAGGGCACGGACGGCGAGCGCATGAGCGCGCTCACCGCCTCCATGGTGAGCCAGCAGAAGGAGGGACGACCCGTGACAGAATGGCATGCAGCGTCGCTCGACGAGGCCGGTGGATGGAAGAACCACTACTTGATGGTGGAGCAGTTCATGACCACGGACCTCTACACGGTGAACGAGGACGAGCCGATCGACCTGGTCGCGAGTCTTCATGGACTGGGAGAAGATCCGGCACGTGCCCGTGGAAGACCATGAGCACCGGCTAGTGGGACTCGTTTCGTACCGGTCACTCATCCATCTGTTGGCCAACGGCGAGTTCGCGAAGCGCGAAGAGCCGATTCCCGTGAGCGAAGTGATGAAGCGCGACCTCGTCACCGTGGCGCCGGAGACGACGACACTCGAAGCGGTCGCTCTGTGAAGGGGAAGTCGATTGGGAGTCTTCCGGTGGTGAAGGACGGGCGTCTCATCGGGATCGTTACCGAGCGTGATTTCATGGACATCGCGAGCGAGCTTTTGGAGGAGAAGCTGAAGGAGTGAATCAGTTGGGGGGCAGACCTCGCCCATACCACCTTTTCCGATAGCCACGACGATCTCGCAATGCGCAAGCTTCTGACCCGGTGAAAGTCTTGGTTGTTAGTGTGCCGGTTTCACTCCCACCACCGCATCCACGTTGATCGGTCCGTACACGTGCGGGAAAAGCTCGCCGGGCTCACCTTCTTCGTAGCGAAGCTCGCTCGCAAGGCGCTCGACGTCGATCTCGAGCACGACCAATCCGGGCGCAGCGCCGAAGATGCGGCGCCACGTGGGCTCGCCCTGGTTTTCGTCCGAGCAGTGGATGAAGCCCTCGCTCTCGAGAGACGCATGGCGATAGCTGCCGCTGGCCTTTTGCCGTTCCCACGCTTCGGGTGTCGTGATGTGGAAGATCCGTTTCGTCACCCGAGCTCTTTTGGGCGCCATAGATGCAGAAGCGAAGTCTCGACGCCTAGCTCTAAGGCCCGCCAGCTTTCGATGCCGAGCTCGAAAACCGCGAGCGCGGCCGTGGGAAAGGGCTCTGGATGGCCGGATAGCCTACTGACCAGGTCTTCCATTCCCGGGTTGTGGGCGACGAGCATCAAACGATTGATGCTGTCGTCGTCGGCGTCGCCAGTGCGGCTCTGTGCTTGGAAGAGGAGCTCTTCCGCGGTCGCCAGGTAGAGCTCCTCGATGTGCTCGATCTTGTTCTTGTAGTTGCACGCTTCGGCTACGGCTTCGGCCGTTGTTCGAGCGCGGACAGCCGTGGACGACAAGATGAGGTCCGGGACGAGCTGTTTTTCGAGAATCACGTGCCCCATCACGGGCGCGGTTTTCTTCCCGCGCTTGTTCAGAGGACGGTCATGGTCAGCGATGCCCTCCTCTTTCCAGCTCGACTTGGCGTGGCGCAAGAGCATGAGCGTTTTCATGCGGGGGCTCGTCCCCTATCTCGAATGACGGCAACGATGCGCGGGACGAGAAAGCTCACCCAGAGGCCGATCGCCGCGAAGCGCAACCATAAATAGAGGTAGTAGTACACGGAGTCTTGGCCCGGCGAGAGTTGCCGAAGCGCGAAGTAGATGACGGGAAGGCCCAAGAGGCCAACGACGAGCCACGCGCGGCGGCTCCCCGCTTGCACGCCTTCCGGATAAAGGCCTTCGTGGTATGCGAAGACGAGGCCCCCGAGGGCCCCAGCGAGCCCGCCCATCGCGAGCGCGGTGTTTCTCGACGGGTGCAAGAGGGCGAGCGCTACGGGAACGCCCAACGCCAAGAGCACTTGCGCGTTCAAGCTCAGCGCGGCCGCTTTCTCCGCGAACGTCTCCGACCAGCGCGCATAACCCCAAGCCATCGCGGCGCCGAGGGTCCATCCCGCAAGCACGTCGCTGGGAAAGTGAGCTCCGAGATAGACACGCGAAAATCCGATCAGGAAGACCGACAGCGCGGCGGCGATCGTGAACCAGCGTTTCTTGAAGTGAAACGCAAGTAGGCCGAAAAAGACCGCCGCCTGCTGGGAGTGGCCGCTCGGGAAGCTGAACTCACCGGGCGCGCGCAAATTGGCGATGTCCGCATAGACGAACGGGCGGGGGAGTGCGACGAGATCCTTGATGAGCGTGTTGATGTAGACACTGAGCACGAGCGCAACGAAGAGCCGTGCCCCGAGCTTCCACGAGAAAGCCCACCAAAGGATCGGGAGCATCACGAGATAGCCGGCGGTCGAGCCGACATCCGTGACGGCGAAAAAGAACTGGTTCAGCAGCGGTGAGCGGAAGCCCTCGAGCCACTGGATAATGTCGATGCCGAGCTCGAGGATTTCAGCCACTAGTCAATAGTCGTCGGTAAACTTCGGGGTCCACGTTGCCTCCGGTGACGACGCAACATACCGACCGGTCTCGGAAACGATCCGGTTGTGTGAGGAGCGCGCCCACGCCGAGTGCGCCCGTGGGCTCCGCTTTGAGGTTGGCGTAGGAGAAGAGCATCCTCAGTGCTTCCGCGATGTCGTCTTCCGGAACTTCGACGATCGTCTCGAGGCCGTCCTTGAGAATCTCCCAGTTGTTCTCGCCCAGGCTCACGGTGCGTGCGCCGTCGGCGATTGTGAGCGGCTCCTTTTCGTTCTTGACGATGTGTCCCGCGCGCAGAGACCGCGCGGCGTCGTTTCCGAGAAGTGGCTCGGCCCCGATGATCCGAGTGCGTGTGTTGCCGGCTTCACGAAGGCCTTTGACGATCCCCGAGCTCAGACCTCCGCCCCCGACTGGCACGACGACAACGTCGAAGTCATGCCCCGCCAGCTCCTGGCCGAGCGTCGCATTCCCATCGATGACGCGCGGATCGTTATACGCGCTCGCGACAAAGGCGTCGGGGTGCTCGGCGGCAAGCTCCGCGACCCCTTCCGCCCGACTCTTCACGGTCACGTCGATCGGCACGACCGTGCCGCCGTGCTCGCGCACGGCGTCCATTTTCACCTGCGCCGACGTTTCCGGCATGACGATGATGGCGTCCTTCTCGAGAAGCTTTGCGGCATAGGCGAGCGCCTGGCCAAAGTTTCCCGACGACGCGGTCAGGATGGTGCGCTCTTCGACGAGCGCGGCGAGGTTATAGCCAGCGCGGAACTTGAAGCTTCCCGTGTGCTGGAACGTCTCGCTCGCAATACGGAGCGAAATCCCGAGGCGGTCGGTGAGGCGTCGCGGCTCGAGGAGTGTCGTTTCCCGGATGACATCACGTAGGTTCTCGGCTTGCTCCATCATAGGTCCCCCAATCTTATAATATGGCGCCTATGCGCATAGATGCTCACCAGCACTTTTGGGAGTACAGCCCTTCCGAGTACGACTGGATCGACGAGCGCATGCACGTTCTGAAGAGGGATTTCGGACCGGCCGATTTGAAGCCGCATCTCGACGCGACAGGCATCGGGGGCTCGGTGGCCGTTCAAGCTCGGCAAAGCGTCGAAGAGACGGAGTATTTGCTTCGGCTCGCGGACACGAACGACTCCGTGCTCGGCGTCGTCGGCTGGGTGGATTTGTGCTCGGAAGACGCCCAAGCCCAGCTCGAGCGGTTCGGCGCTCATGAGCGCTTCGTCGGCGTGCACCACGTCGTGCAGGACGAGCCCGACGACCGCTTCCTTCTTCGCGAGGACTTTCTTCGTGGTGTGGCGCTTCTGAAAGAGCACGATCTGACCTACGACGTGCTCATCTATCCGAGCCAGCTCTCCGCCGCTCTCGAGTTCGTCGAGCGGTTTCCCGATCATCGCCTCGTGCTCGACCATATCGCGAAGCCGCCTATCGGGCGGCGCGAGCTCGAGCCTTGGGCCGGGCAAGTCGAAAAACTGGCCAAGCACGAAAACCTCTATTGCAAAGTCTCCGGGATGGTGACCGAGACCGAATGGCACGGGTGGAAGACCGACGACTTCACGCCTTATCTCGATGTCGTCTTCCAGGCTTTCGGTGCCCGGCGAATCCTCATAGGGTCCGACTGGCCCGTCTGCACTCTTTCGGCGACTTACTTGGAAGTGATGGACATCGTCCATCAGTACATCTCGACCCTGTCCGATGCGGACAAAGCAGCGGTCCTTGGCGGGAACGCTATCGATTTCTACGATCTGGAGGCACCGACCGATGCTGATTCGCGTTAAAGCCGTCATCCTTTGCACCCTTCTCGCGGCACTCGGCTGTCAGAGTGAGAACGACGCTTCTTTCGACGACGCCATCACCATCGCCGTCATTCCCAAAGGCACGACGCATTCTTTCTGGAAAGCGGTTCACGCGGGTGCGGTCAAAGCTTCTGTCGAGCTCGACGTCGAAGTAATCTGGAAAGGCCCCGGGCGCGAGGACGATCGCGAAGCTCAAATCGCTGAAGTGGAGACGTTCATAAGTCGCGGTGTTTCCGGTATCGTGCTGGCCCCCACCGACGACAAAGCCCTCCGGATTCCGGTTATGAACGCCATGCGGAGCGGGATCCCGGTGGTCATCATCGATTCCGGGCTCGACAGCGACGACTATGTGAGCTTTGTCGCCACCGACAACTACAAGGGCGGCAGGCTTGCCGGGGAGCGCATGGTGGAAGTGCTCGAAGGTTCGGGCCGCGTGATCATGCTCCGCTACCAGGAGGGCTCGGCGAGCACGATGAAGCGCGAGCAAGGCTTCATGGACGTCATGGCGGAGAATCCGTCGATGAACGTCGTGAGCTCGAACCAACATGCCGGCGCCACCGCGGAGCTCGCTTATCAAACGAGCGAGAACTTAATCGCGCGGTTCGAGGCGGCGGATGGCAGCCTGGAGGTCGACGGCATCTACTGTCCCAACGAGAGCTCGGCTTTCGGGATGCTCCGCGCGCTCCAAGATGCGGGGCTGACCGGCTCGGTGAAGCTGATCGGATTCGACGCCTCCGAGCAGATGGTGAGAGGCCTCGAGAACGGCGAGTTCGACGCGCTCGTTCTTCAAGACCCGGTGAACATGGCCTATCTCGGCGTCAAGACGATGGTCGCGCATCTGCGGGGCGAGCCCATCGAAAAACGCGTCGACACCGGGGTCACCCTCATAACGAGCGACAACATGAACGAGCCGAGGATGCAGGAGCTTCTGCGTCCCGACGTCGACAGGTGGTTGAACTGAAGCGTCTCGAAGCTAAAGGCGTCCGGAAGCGCTTCGGTCCCACGCTCGCGGTAGACGGTGTCGATTTTTCCGTGTCGGCGGGTGAAGTGCGCGCGCTCGTCGGCGAGAACGGGGCGGGGAAGAGCACGCTCGTGAACGTGCTCTCCGGCGTTTTTCTTCCCGATGACGGAGCGCTCTTTCTCGACGGCGAAGCCTATCGACCCACGAGTCCTCGCGACGCTCGCGATCGAGGCGTGCTCATGGTGCATCAGGAGCTCGCGCTCGCGCCGCATTTGAGCGTCGCCGAGAACATTTTTCTCGGGATGGAGCCGACGCGTCGCGGGCTATTGCGGCGTGGCGAAATGCGGACGCGCACCGCCGCAGCGCTCGCGGAGCTCGAACATGACGACATTGCTCCCGAGCAGAAGGTCCGTACTCTATCTCTCGCATCCCGGCAGATCGTCGAGATTGCCCGCGCGTTGATTTTGGACGCCAAAGTCCTCATCCTCGACGAGCCGACGAGCAGTCTCTCGCAGCCGGACGTCGAAAAACTCTTTCGACTCATTGGTCGGCTCAAAGCGCGCGGCCTCGCGATCGTTTATATCTCTCACTTTCTCGAAGAAGTGTGGCAGATCGCGGACAGCTTCACGGTGTTGCGTGACGGGCGATCCGTTGATGAAGGGCGGATCGCCGAGGCGAGCGCCTCCGCGATCGTGAAGTCGATGGTCGGCAGGGACATCGACGAGCTCTTCCCTCGGACGTCGCGGTCTCCGGGAGACGTTGTTCTCGAGGTCGACGGGCTCGCAGGAATGGGTTTACCGCACGACGTGAGCTTCGAGCTTCGTCGCGGAGAAGTGCTGGGTATTGCCGGGCTCATGGGAGCGGGGCGCACAGAGATGGCGCGGGTCATCTTCGCGCTCGAACCGGTTCGAAGTGGTGGCGTGCGCGTGGGCAAAGTCGAATCCGCGGCGACGCCGGCCACGCGTCTCGAGCAAGGCGTGGGTCTATTGAGCGAGGACCGCCAAGGGGAAGGTCTCGCGGTCACGAGAACGATAGCGGAGAACTTGACGCTTTCGAGGCTGCCGCGCTGGTTGAGACCGTCGGATCTCGACGCGGCTGCAGCGGAATGGATCGCGAAGCTCGCTATCCATTCCCGCGGACCGCGTCAGCGGGTCAAGGACCTTTCGGGAGGCAACCAGCAGAAAGTCGCGCTCGCTCGTCTTCTCTATCACGACCTCGATGTGCTGCTGCTCGATGAGCCGACGCGCGGCGTGGACGTCGGGAGCAAAGCTCAAATCTACGAGCTCATCGACGCGCTCGCCTCGAGTGGCAAGTCCATCGTGCTCATTAGCAGCTATCTTCCCGAGCTACTCGGCATGTCGGACCGCATCGCGGTCATGAGTCGAGGCCGCCTCGCGCCGGCACGTCCTGTGAACGAAGTGGACGAAGAGCAGATCATGCAGGAGGCGGTCTCTTGAGCGAGACACCGGCAAGGTCGGCGAGTGCTTGGCTCTCGACGCTCGGACCTCTCATCGGACTCGTTCTCGTCTATCTCTTCTTTGCGCTCATCGGCCCCGACAGCTTTACGTCGATCCGTACGCTCGAGACCATCGCCAGGCAGACCGCCATCGTGGGCACCGCGGCGCTCGGCATGACGCTCGTGATCATTCTCGGCGGCATCGATCTTTCAGTGGGCTCTATCGTGGCGATGACGTCGGTCGTCGTGGCGCTCGTGCTCAACAGGGGGTGGCGCGGGTGGCGGACCCGCGGCGGCGATCGTCATGGCGATGTTGGCCGGCGCTCTAACGGGACTCACGAGCGGCACGCTCATCACCCAGCTGAAGGTGGCGCCCTTCATCGTGACCCTCGGTATGTTGCTTTTCGTGCGCGGCGTCGCGAAGGGTCTCGCCAAAGAACAAAAAGTCGATGCTCCGCTCACATGGCTCGTCGAGCTTTTGGCTTCTTTGCCTCCGGACCGCAGCTGGATGTTGGTGCCTCCGGGAGTGTGGATGCTAGCTCTTCTCGCACTCGCGACGGCGGTCGTCTTACGCTACACGCGGCTCGGCGCGCACATATTCTCGATCGGCTCGAACGAGAAGACAGCGCGACTTTGCGGTGTTCATGTCGAGAGGGTCAAGGTCACTGTCTACACTTTGACGGGCGCGCTCGCAGGCCTCACGGGTGTTCTTCAGTTCTCGCGCCTCACGGTTGGGGACCCCACCGTTGCGGTAGGGCTCGAGCTCGATGTGATTGCTGCGGTTGTCATCGGAGGTGGAAGCCTGTCGGGGGGAGAGGGAACCGTCACCGGCACGCTCGTCGGCGCCTTCATCATGACGGTTATCCGCGCGGGCACTTCCCAGATGGGGCTTCCGAACTGGGTTCAAGAAATCGTGACGGGCATGATCATCGTCGCCGCGGTCGCGATCGATCGATGGCGCCATCGAAGAGTGGAGGAGGCGTGACGCGGATCACCGGCTTTACGACCGAAGACGTTCGCTTCCCGACCTCGCGCGACTCCGATGGCTCTGACGCGATGAATCCGGACCCGGACTACTCCGCCGCTTATGTCGTTTTCGAGACAGACCACCCCGACGGGCACGAGGGCCACGGACTGACTTTTACTATCGGTCGCGGCAACGACCTTTGCGTCGAAGCGATCCACCCGCTCGCGACGAGGATCGTCGGGCAAGAGCTCGAGTCGATCACGTCGGAGTGGGGCGTGTTCTGGCGAGAGATCACCGGGGACAGCCAGCTACGATGGCTCGGACCGGAGAAAGGCGTCGTGCATTTGGCGACCGCCGCCGTCGTCAACGCGCTCTGGGACCTCCAGGCGAAAGTCGCGGAAAAGCCGCTCTGGCAGCTGCTTTGCGACATGTCCCCGGAGGAGATCGTGCGTGCCATCGATTTTCGCTACATCACGGATTGCATCACGCCGGATGAGGCGCTTTCGCTTCTGAGCGCGCTCGAGCCGACCCGACGCGAACGTGTCGAAATCGTGCTCGAGGATGGCTACCCTGCCTACAACACGTCGGTGGGCTGGATCGGCTATAGCGATGAGAAGATTCGACGCTTGTGCGAAGAAGCGCTCGCGGAGGGCTGGACGGCCTTCAAGATGAAGGTCGGAAGAAACCTCGACGACGACATCCGCCGCGCCGCGCTCATTCGTGATGAGATTGGTTGGGACCACGCCCTCATGATGGACGCCAATCAAATCTGGGATGTGGACGAAGCAATCTCCTGGATGGAGCGCCTCGAGACTTTTCGTCCGCTATGGATCGAAGAGCCGACGAGCCCGGATGACGTTCTCGGACACGCGACGATTGCGCGCGCCGTCAAACCCATCGGCGTGGCGACGGGTGAGCACGCGCATAACCGCGTCATGTTCAAACAACTCCTCCAAGCGCAGGCGATCGCGTATTGTCAGATCGATAGTTGCCGTCTCGGTGGCGTGAACGAAGTGCTTGCCGTGCTTCTCATGGCGGCGAAGCACGGCGTTTTCGTCTGCCCGCACGCTGGAGGCGTCGGTCTTTGCGAGCACGTGCAGCATCTTTCTCTCTTCGACTACGTTTGCGTGAGCGGATCGATGGAAGGACGCATGATCGAATACGTCGATCACTTGCACGAGCACTTCGAAGCACCCGTCATTGTCGAAAAAGGAAGGTACCGTGCTCCCGATCAACCGGGATATAGCATCACGATGAAGAAAAAGTCGCGAGCCGCGTTCGCATACCCGAACGGTGTCGAGTGGGTTGACGTCTAAACTACCAAAAACCGCTTGACAACCACTCTTATACCTCTTTACCCTACAGCTAGTGTTATCAACTTCTCATAACAGCACCACTTGTTGTTGCGTGTCTTCATTGGGGCGGCGTGCCGCTCTAATCCATGAAGAGGGGAGGTGATGAGTAATGGCGAAGAAAAAAGCTGCTAAGAAAAAAGCCACAAAGAAGAAGGCTACAAAGAAGAAGGCTGCAAAGAAAAAGGCTGCAAAGAAAAAGTAGCGACTTCCTCAGGGGTAATAAGAGGGGGGGTGTGAGTGCCCCCCTTTTTTTGTGTCCACACGATCTCGTTAACGCGTGCCGACTCTAACTTGATTAGCGAGGCCGAGGCTTCAAGTAATCGAACGGCCCGAGCTCCGCGGGTAATGGGGATTCATAGACCGCGTCGCTACGCGCGGCGTCGAACTCCCTGCGAGCGACCTCGAGTGTGTTTTTGTTGGTCATGAGCTCGAGCGCTGTCTTCGTGAGAGTGCGGGCCGCGCGCATCATGCCTTTATGGGCGAAGCTCGAGGATGCCGACGCGGTCCACTGCCACGTATGCGATGGAACTCCGAGTGGGAAACACGCTAGCAGGAATCCTCCGCGGGGTGCGATCCAGCTTGCTTCCGCGGTGTCGTCGCTGATGAGAACGCGCTCGTCCGAATAGACAGGAGAGAGCGTCCCTTCAAAAAAGCGGGGCTCACCTTTGGCGTCGAAGGCGACGCGCAGGGCGTCCGCGAGCTCGCGCTCAGACTGCGTAGACTCCGGTGTCGTCTCTTCTTCCAAATGTTCGTGCAGTAGCTCGGCGACGCTCTTGTTGATGAGCCAATGACGCGTCGACGACAAGATCTGCATCTCGACCCGCGCCCCCGTCTTTTGTGAGGTCTCTTCGGCCAGCTCGTGAAGACGCGCTCGCAAGGTGTGGACTGCGTCTCGATCGCGCGCGTGAAGGAAGAACCAGAGCACGGCGCGCTCGGGGACGATGGAGGGTATCGTGCCGCCTTCGACGAGAAGGTGGTTGAGTACCGCGTCTTCGGGCCAAAGTGCTCTTTCTCGCTCGGCGGCAGCGCTCAGCTCATAGGCTGCGGTAAGTGCGTTGATGCCCTTGTCGGCTGCATCGGTGGCGTCCGAGGCGAGACCATGGAAGACGAAGCGGATGGAATCCATCGCGAGTCCGCTCCTCGTGATCACCGTCGTGACGGCGGAAGGATGCCAGAACAGAAGCGCGTCCACGTCGTCGAAGACGCCGTCCCGCGCCATGTAGACGCCGCCGTGATAAATCTCTTCCGCGGGAGCGCCGAAAAAGCGCACGGCGCCTCGAAGGCCGTGCTCATCGATCGCTCGCTTCACGGCGAGCACCGCTCCGAGATCGGCGGCGCCGATGAGATTGTGGCCGCAACCATGTCCAGCTTCGCCAGGAGAAGAAGGACGGCGCTCGGTCGCGAGTTTTTCCTGGGAGAGTCCCGGTAGCGCGTCGAGGAGCGCAACGATCCCGATGACCGGACGCCCGGACCCGTAGCTCGCGACAAACGCCGTCGGGAGGGAAGCGACCCCGGATTCGATCTGGAATCCGGCGCGCTCGAGCTCTGTCTGAATATAGGTCGACGTGCGGTGCTCCTCGTGCGTCGGCTCCGGCATCGCCCAGAGGGCTTCGGACACGTCGTTCAGATAATCGTGCTGCTCCGCGAGCCACGCGAGCGCGGTCTCTCTCGGCCCTGCGGACGCGTCGAAAGTGCCAGTGCCAGAAAGAACGGAAGGCTAGTGCTTCTTTTCATAGAAGTACCCCCGCCGCGCATGGACGTCGACGCCGCGAACCTTGACCTTGACCGTTAGGGTATGCCATCCCTCGCGGATGGGCTCTCGCGGTTGGTAGGACAGCAGATAGCGTGTTTTCATCTCGGCGAGGATCGTCGAGAAGATCGGCCCTAGATTCTTGGTCGTGTCGGTCTCGATGAAACGTCCGCCGCTCGTCTCGGTGAGCTTGCGCAGAAGCTGCGTCCGTTTGGCGTTGGCGTTGCGGGCAGCCCGGCGCGCGCGGTCCCGAGCAAGTTGCCCCTGACCGAGCTCCATCGGCAGTCGCTCTTTCCGGCCAATGGCGTAGATGACAGCCTGCGACTGCTCGACGAGCGGAAGCATTTGCTCTTCGCGGAGCCAGCTATAAGTGTCGATTCCATCCGTGAAGAACAACACAATGGGGCGGTGCTCGACGTTCTCCACCGTCTTTAGCCCGACGAAGAGCGCGTCGTGCCACGCGGTGGCGCCGTAAGTCTCGACCGCGTCGATCGCGGCCCGCACTCGGTCTTTGTCTCGCGTCAGCTCGGCGTTTTGCTTCACGCGATGCGAGAACGAAATGAGGGCGGCTTCGTCTTCATCGTTGAGGCCGTCCAGCAGCTGGATCGCGGCGTCGCGCAAATGACTCAGGCCCAGGCCCGCTACGCTGGAGCTCGTGTCGAGCACGAGAGCGATGTGCACCGGAATGGCTTGGGCTTCGACGAGAGCGAGCTCTTGGCGCACGCCGTCCTCGAACAGCTCGAAATCCGATGTGCCGAGCCCGAGGACCGCTCGGCCGTCACGAGCGACATAGACGTCGACTTGCACGATCTCGGTCGTTGCTCTGAAAAGAGGGGTCTGCGGGTGGATGATGAAAGCTGCAAGCATCCAGGAAAGTCCTGTCATCGCGCTAAACCCTCGCGCATCGATGACAAGAGCGGATCCGCGCGCTCACTCAGGCCGAGCTCGTATTCCCACCAACCGGTTTCCGTGGAATCCGACAGGAAGAGTGCCTCCTCGATCGCGGCGCGCGACGATTCACGCTCCGAAGCCGTGTGAAGTGCATGACTCAGTGCGAGATAGCCGATCTGCCAATCGGGCTCGAGCTCGATCGCGGCTCGGTAGTGGCGGATCGCCGGTTCGGGGAGCCCGCGCCGCTCCGCCAGATTCCCGAGCGCCATTCGAGCTCTATATAGAATGTGGTAGTCGGCCTCGAGCGCGACGAGCTCCTCGAGAGGTTGCACGGCTTCATCGAAGCGGCCTCTTCTTTCCAAAACCTTGCCATAGCGCAGCATTGCCTCCGCGAGGCGTGGTTCCTGCTCTAGAGCGCGCGCGTAGAGGCGTTCCGCCCGCTTCAGATGGCCTGACTCGCCAAGAGGGAGCGATCCCGACCACTCCCAGACCGCCCCCGCGGCGACGAGGATCTCCGCGTCTGCGGGGTGACGGTCGACCGCATCGTCGAAAAGGGCGGTGGCTTCCCGGAAGCCGATTTCCTGATCCCCGGCAAAAATCCGTCGTTGATAGTAGAGAGCAACGGCCAGAGCCCAATCCCGTTGGAAGCGCCGCCCGGCCTTGCGGCTGAGCTCCTGCCCAAGCTCGAAATGGCCGAACGCCTTTGGCCAAGCGCCGTTCTCGACGTGGTGGATCGCCGCATCTGTGTGGAGCAGAGCCACGGCTTCTATACATGGATGCGAGCCCGGCCCTATGCGAGCCGGATCGATCTGCTTGACGAAAGACTCGAACGCCTCGTGGCCGAGGCGCGCCGTGGATCTGACGGCACCGAGCCGTACGGGACGACTGCCGCGATAGTCTTCCACGAGGGATATGTATTCCGGGGAAGCCGTGGTACCTGCGAACGCGGTCTGACAATCTACGCCGAGGCGGGCGCCGCCAAGACGAGCGCCGCGAGGCTCAGCCAGCGGACCAAAGCTCCTCCTCGGAGGGTATGGGGGCGCGTCCCGTCATCCCTTCACATTTCTTGGCCGCCGCCGCGTTCGCGAATCGTGCGGACTCGGCGATCGAGCGGGTCTTCAAGTAGGCATGGGTAAAAGCACCATGAAAGACATCGCCGGCGCCGGTAGTGTCGAGTGCTTTGACGAACGGCGCCTTTGCGCGCACCACCTCCGTATCACGGCTCGCGACGGCACACCCGTCCGCCCCGAGCGTCACGCCGACAATCGCAGGTCCGTCCTTCGGAAGGCGTTCGATGGTGTCGCTCAAAAACGCGGCCACGTCGTAATCGGAGCCGTGCAGCTCACTCGGATAAGTATGCGAAAAAATCGCGATGTCGGTCGACCTCACGAGCTCCTCGACGCCCTCGCGGGGATGGCCACAGTCCAGCACGACGAGCCCGCCGGCCCGGCGCACATGACGAGCGGCCTCGATCTGCACCGGCACGGTGCGCGCATCGACGAGAAGCGCGTCGCAGTCGTCGAGCGGGAGCCCGCGCACGTCGTTCCAATCGAGAGGGAATCCGATCTCGTGAGGCGCTTCGAGGATCGTGCGACGGCCGTTCTCGACGATGATGACGCTCGTAGGAGATTCGAAGCCTTCGCGGACGGTGACGGCGCTCGTATCGATGTTCTCGTTCTCGAGGCCGTCGCGGATGAAGCGGCCAACGGCATCGTTGCCCACGAGCCCCGCGATCGCGGTCTTGCGTCCGAGACGCGCCAGCGTGACGAGAGCTGTAGGAACCGGGCCGCCGCCGGCTTCGTGGAGCTCACGCGCGGAGATTTTTTCATCGGGGGCGGGGAAGCGGTCCATGAGGACCGTGATGTCGCGCACGACTAGTCCGATCCCGATGGCATCCCAACTGCTCACTGAGGTAGTTTAGTCTATTGTCCTGTGTCAGAAGTTCGTTGCCTAAAGCTCGAGGCCATTTTGTGCGCTGGCAAGGCGTGCCGACGAGCTAATATTTGGATATTTCGAGCCGCCTTCCGCAGCGAGCCTGTCGAGCGAAGGGCTAGGCCGAGGGCCGGACTGGAATAATGCCGCAACGCAGCCAGCGCGCAAAACCGAGATTTAGGTGACGAGCTTCTGATACAGGGCAATTAATGCAACGCAAAGGTCGCGGCGCGGGGAGTAACGCCACCGGCCGCTTCGAGCGGCTCGTATATGTCGGATACGTCCCGATCGAAGAACGGGACCGAGTCGAGACCATCGTCTCGCCCGACAGCACGCGCTCGATCCTCGCGAAGAACGACTCACCCGACGTTCCGTTCTCGGTCTCTATCAACCCTTATCGCGGCTGCGAGCATGGATGTATCTACTGCTTTGCGCGGCCCACCCATGCCTATCTCGGCTTGTCGCCCGGCCTCGATTTCGAGACGAGAATCTTTTCGAAGCCAAAGGCGCCGGAGCTCTTGAGACAAGAGCTCGCGAAGCCCAAATATCGCCCGGAGCCGATCGCCCTTGGCGCCAATACCGATCCGTATCAGCCCGCCGAGCGTGAGCACCGAATCACGCGGGGCGTGCTCGAAGTCTTGGCCGAGCACGAGCATCCGGTAGGCATCGTCACCAAGTCGCATCTCGTGCTGCGCGATTTGGATCTGCTCGCGCCGATGGCTGAAAAAGGGCTCGCACATGTGTTCCTTTCCATCACGACGCTCGAGCCCGAGCTCGCGAGCCGGATGGAGCCGCGCGCGTCGACGCCTAGAAAGAGACTCTCGGCGATCTCGGAGCTCTCGGCTGCCGGGGTTCCTTGCGGTGTTCTGGCGTCCCCGATGATCCCCGCGCTCAACGATTCGGAGCTCGAGCGTATTCTCGAGGCCTCGGCCGCCGCGGGTGCAACGAGCGCGGGCTACATCCTTCTGCGACTACCTCTTGAGCTCAAAGAGCTTTTCCCGGAATGGCTCGAGGCTCACTATCCGGACAAGGCTGCCCATGTCTTGAGCTTGATGCGGCAAGCGCATGGCGGCGAGCTCTACCGCTCGCAGTTCGGGGAGCGCATGCGCGGAACGGGACCTTACGCGGCGATTCTGGAAAAGCGTTTTCGCGTCGCGTCGCGAAAACTGGGTCTCGACGAACCCTTGCCGCCTCTCGACACGACGCGGTTTCGGAGATCCGGTCAGCTTGGTTTGTTCGGCTGAGGCTCGGGACCTAAGGCCTCTCAGCGGGCTGGATCGAAAGTGTCCTCGTTTCCGCGCCTCTCAGGAGTTTCAGCTCGCTCGTCGCTCCGATGCGATCTTCAGTTAGAAGACGCAGCAGATCGTCAATGCCGTGCACCGGCGTGGAGTCGAGGGCGATGACGATGTCGCCTTCACGAAGTCCGGCTTCCTTTGCGGCGCTGCGCTTCTCGACGGACACGATCAGGACGCCTTGCTCGTTCGTGATCTCGTGAGCACGCGTCAGGCGCCTCGAGATGGGAACGTCCTGACCGCGCACACCGATATAGCTTCGTCGTATTCTTTCATCTCGGATCAAAACGCCCGCCGTGTGCGAGATGATCGTGCTCGGGATCGCGAAGCACAGACCTTGAGCTCCCATGATGGTCGCGGTGTTGAGGCCGACGACGCGTCCTGTGGAGCTCACCAGCGGTCCACCGGAATTTCCGGGATTGAGCGCCGCGTCGGTTTGAATGATGCCTTCGATGAGACGACCGGATTGAGAACGGAGCGACCGGCCCAACGCGCTCACGACGCCCGCGGTGACGGTGCACTGGAAACCAAGCGGGTTCCCGATGGCAATGACGAGCTGGCCGACTTTGAGCGCGCGCGAGTTTCCGAGCGTGGCTGGCACGAGGTCGGGCGCACCGATGGTGACGCGAAGAACGGCCAGATCCGTATCCGGGTCGTCGCCGACGAGGTCGGCCTCGAGGGAGCGTCCGTCGAGGAGGGTGACCTCGATGCGCTCAGAGTCCGCAACGACGTGGCTGTTCGTCAGCACGAAGCCGTCCGGCGTGAAGACGAAGCCCGAGCCACTACCGGAGTCACGGCGGCGATGGGATTTGGCCTTCTCGACATCGACTTTCACGACCGACGGGCTGAGCTCTTCGGCCACGCACGTCACCGTTTTCGAATACGCGTCGAGAGCCTCAGCTTCAGCTTCATTAGTGTCGACGCTCATTTTCTTTTGCCTAATAGCACGCTGACGGTTTTCTCTTCGCCGGCGCGGAGAATTCGCATGGCGACCTGCTGACCGATGCGCTCCTCGGTGAGGGCGGTCAGGATTGCGATCGGGCTCTCGGTGATTTCGCCTTCGATTCCGAGGATGACGTCGCCGAGAAAGAGCGCGGCGGCTGCGGCCGGACTCCCTGGTTGCACTGAGAGGATCAAGAGTCCAACGTCTTGTGATTCGACCGTGTCCGGAAGTCGCACCGGCGACGTGGTGATACCCAGAAATCCGCGGCGAACCTCACCGTGCTCGGTCAAATTATCGACGACACGACGTAGCGTTTCCGTGGGAACCGTCAACGGCTTGCGCCGCGCGAGTCCGGTAGTGTTCATGCCCTGCGCCTGGCCGTTGCCATCGAGTAGAAGGCTTCCCGAGAAACCGCGGAAGCGTTTCGGGTCGATCTCGATGTAGCGATCCATGCGACCGCCGCTACGAGTGGTCCACGCTTCGTCGACCACGTTGACGGTTACGAGACCGGTTCGACGACGCGCCACGACCACCGCCAGCTGTCCAGCCTCGAGGCGGTCCGTATCGGTAAAATCAGCTGCGGGTTTGTCGAGCTCGGTGGCTCGCAGGACGGCGATGTCGGTGCCCGGGTCACGTCCTACGAGCGTGGCGTTTCTGCGCGCGCCTGAAGCGTCCGTCAGCTCGAGGCTGTCGACGGATTCCAGTGTGTGCGCTGCGGTGATCACGATACCGTCGCTGTTCCATACGATCCCGCTCGAGGGAGCGCCACGGCCGTGGACCGCGACGACGCTTGGGCGTGCTTTGGCGGCGATGCGTGCGATGTCTTGGGATAGTGCGTCTAGTGTGTTAGCCATGCACCGAGATTAGCCGTAAAGCTATGGCCCTCGCATCGGGAGAACGGGTAGGTGCGGCCTACCCATTCGGGTAGTTCTAGAACGTGACGAGACCGGCGCGGGCAGCCATGGCAACGACCTCGGTGCGTGATGTGACACCGAGCTTGCTGATCAACGAGTTGACGTGGAACTTGGCGGTGTGCGGGCTCATGCCGAGCTGGCTTGCGATGTCTCTATTGGACAGCCCCAGCGCGAGCTGCTCGAGCACCTCGAGCTCTCGGGGTGTCAGGGGCTCCATCGTCGTAAGGCCGGATGACGGCGGTCGCATCGCTTCTTCGACGAGCTCATGGTCGAGGACGACGAGACCGTCGAGCACGGCGTCGATCGCACGCGCGATCCGTCTGGCAGAAGCGTCCCTCAGGAGCGCGCCGCGCGCGCCGGCCGCAAACGCTTGGCGTGCGAGCGCTCCGTCCAGAACGAGAGCTATGACCGGAGGTTCGGATGGCAGCTCGAGCTCGCCAGGTGGGTGGGTGTCGAGATCCCAAATGCAGACATCGGCTTCGTCGATGGCCGCATCGGAGGGCGAGGCGGTCACGATTTGGCCCGGGTCGATTTCGCTCCCGAGGATATGGGACAAACCCGCGATCGCCAGCCGATCGTCGCCTACGATGATGATGCGGCGTGGCTCGGCTTCCACCATTTCGAAGCCAGTATAGGCACAGCAGCGTCGAGCTCCACGCGACCGATGAACAATCGATGTCGTGTAGGTGCCCGGTCAGCTCGCTTTGTTCGGCTGACGGCCTGCCGGCTTTCGTTTGGCGAGCAGGGTTTCCGAGAGCGCCGGGCCCCGCCCCGGCTCGCTCCAAGGACAGACTTCGATGCAAATCGCGCAGCCATAGGTCTTCACGAAATAGGGAAGACACTTGTCGAAGTCCACATACCAGCGCTCGACGCCGCGCACCCACTGCTTGTCGTCGAAGAGGGCGTCGGGCGGGCAGTCGATGACGCAGCGGCGGCAGTGCAGGCAGAGGTCTTCGACACCGTGATCGACAGGGCCGTCGAATGCGAGAGGCATGTCCGTGAGCACGGCCGCGAGACGAAAATTGGAACCGTATTCCTCCGAGATCAACGAGCCGTGCTTGCCGAGCTCCCCGAGGCCCGCCCGAATCGCGAGCGGGATGTGCAAGATTTCAGTGCTGTTGGGGTTGCCGTAGGCTTTCGCGGGCCAACCGAGATCGCGGATGTGTTCGGCGAGCTCGAGCGCGATGCGGGACACTTCATGATAAGCGCGCATGACTTCGATGGCCGCCCGTTTGTGCGGCACGTGAGTCATCTCCTCGCGATTCATGGGCAGACCGATGCAGATGGCGTTCGGGTGCGGCGCTTCGTGGCCTTCGAAGAGCGCGTCCTCGGTGACGAGCGTGACTCCGACGAGTCCCGCGCCGAGCTCGAGGGCTTTGTCCTTGATCGCGGCCGCGGCAGCCGCGGTGTCCTCGACGGGCTCGCGCTCGCGTGCGACGGGCCCGTCCTGGCGTCGGAGCTGCCACGTGTTGGCGAGGATGTAGCGGACGACTTCCCAATCGTTGATATAGCTGAAGAAATCGTCGAGCGCTCTCCAGGCGAGTTTTTCTCCCGTCGCGTTGTGGAAGACGTGGCTCGCGCGCCTCTTGGTTTTCTCGCCGTGGCCGTTGATCCCGTTGCCGGAGCGGGGAGCTTCGTGATAGCCGAAGGCGTATTCCGTGCTCGGCGTGTCGTAGAGCTTCATCGGCGGCATCCTACCATCGTCCTGACATAGAATGCCGGGGTTATGTCGATGATGGCGTCGCTTGTTGCACTCTTTCAGACTTCGACGAAGCTCGCGCTCGTGGGTGGCATGCTTCTCGATGGCTATGAAGTTCCCCCCGTCCACCACGCGGTCGTGCTCGTGGAAGGAGACCGCATCGTCAAAGTGGGACGGGTTTCCGACACCCCGATACCGCCAGGCTACGAGGTGATCGACACGCGCGGCCGCACGATGCTCCCCGGCCTCATCGACCTGCACGCACATCTTACGATCTTGGGCCATGGCGACTACCGCCGCTACTTTACATGGCTCGCAGAAGAATCGGATTTGTCGATCGAAGACATCATGGAGATCTCGGCGAAGCAGCTTCTCGAGGCGGGCGTCACGAGCGCGGTCGACCTCGGCGCGCCGCTCGAAGTGAGTGTCCGCGTGCGCGATCGGATCGCTCGGGGCGAGATCCCCGGTCCGCGGATGTGGGTCAGCGGCGCCTGGGTCGCGCGCCGGACGTTCGGCGGCTTTCCGTCGGAAGCGCAGCGACTCGTGAGCTCACCAGAGGAAGCGTCGCAACTCGTCGAAGAGCTCGCGAAAGGCGGTGCGGACGTCATCAAAGCGTGGGCGGGCCTGACTCGGGAAGACTATGACGCCATCGTGGCTACGGCGCATCGCCACGGTATCCCCGTGCACGCGCACCTATACGACCCCGAATCTCTGAGAAATGCGCTCGAGGCCGGCGTCGATGTGCTTCAGCATGTCGGCTCGGCGGGGACGCCGCCCTACGAGCCTGAGCTCGTACGCGCCATCGTCGAGAGCGGCCGCCCTGTCGTGCCCACGGGAGCTCACCGCGTCTGGGTCTTTCCCGCGACGGTGCAGTTCCCGGAGCGACTGCAAGACCGTCGCCTCAAAGCAGATTTCCCCTCGGCCCTCTACGACGAAGTGCAAAGGAGCTTCGAGGACTTTCACACGCTTGCTTATTTCCGCACAACACCCCGGCAGATGTTCTTCGGCGAAGCGTCGATGAAACAGTGGATCGATGCCGGCGCCGTCATCGGCATGGGAACGGATTCGGGAACGCCGATGAACTTCCATACGGAAGCGCTCTGGAGGGAGATCAAGGTCTTCGTCGATCTCGGAATGTCCCCTCAGGCCGCGATTTCGGCTGCGACGCGCGTCAACGCACGTATCCTCGGCAAGTTGCGCGAGCTAGGTACGATCGAGGCGGGGAAGCTCGCGGATATCATCGTGGTGAATGGCGACCCGCTCTTCAATATCATGGCGCTCGCGGATGTGGAAACGGTGATTAAAGGCGGGCGCGTTTTTCAGCGCTAGCTCAGGCTGCTTTCTACTAGCTCTTTCGTTAGGGTCAGGGTGTAACCTTCGTTCTCGTCGTTCTTGACGACGTGGCTTTGTTGGAACGGCTCGAACTCGAACGGCTTGATGATGCGGCCGTAGACTTCCTTCAGAGCGCGGGCGCCGACGCGGGCTTGGCGGGCGGCCTGTTGGGCGATGAGCCTCTTGGCCTCGTCCGTCATCTGCAGGTCGATCTTGAATCTCTGGAAGAAGCGCTTCGAGGATTCGAAGAGAGAGTCTTTCGTGCCGGTGAAGATCACCTCTAGCACTTCCGGGGTGAGCTCGGCCAGGACGAGAGTCGTGTCGAAGCGAGACAGGAACTGAGGAAGCATCCCGAACTTGAACAAGTCTTCCTGCCTCAAGTACTCCGACAACGAGAAGACTTGCTCGAACTCGACGCCGCCGTCGAAGGCCGATACCATCTCCGTGAGCTCTTCCTGGCCTTTCTCTTCGTACACCCGGGCATAAACCTGGTCGTAGAGCTCTTCGAATGCGCCGCCGCAAATGAACAGGAGCTTCTTCGTATCGATCTCCATTTGCACGGGCCGATATTTCCCGTCCACTACAAGTTGGGTATCGAAGGTCACTTTCTCGTCCTCCATCAGCGTGAGGAGCGATTGCTGGACGTTGATCCCGGTCGGGTTGGATTTGCCGCCAACGATCGTCGAGACTTTGTCGACTTCGTCGATGCAGACCGTGGCGTGCTCGATGAGAAGCTTGACGTTGTCCGGCGTGGCTTGTTCGCCGAGAATCTGCACCGCCCGATCCTGGAGAGTTTGGAAGAGCTGCCTGCCGGTGAGGACGGTCCCTTCCTCGTTCGCGAGCGTATTGGCGTTCAACCGCGCCACGACGCGATGCTTCTGAAAGGACGGGTTCGCGAGATAGAGCTGCTCGACCGCACGCATGACCGTCGTTTTGCCGGTGCCGGAATTACCGATCATCAGCAAATTTCCGACCGCGTCCCCGCAGAGATGCTTGAATATGGCGACCGAGACATAGCGGAGCGCGTCGTCCTGCCCGACCACACTCTTGTGCATGAAGCTGTAGAGGTCGGTTGGCTTGAGGCTCATACGTCTATGATAGCCTTTCTTCCTTTGGAAATTACCTCTCGAGCTCGATGAATCCTTGAAGATGCGAAACGTCGCGACTTATCCGGAGCCGCTTCTCCGCCGCTTCACGACCGACTTCCTGCTCGCCTTGGACGCCTCTTCCGAAGAGGCGGACATCATCGCCGACGGGCTCATGACCGCCTGCCTCTGGTGGCATCCTGGCCAAGGTCAGGGACTGGAGAAGCTCGTGCGTTATCACCGACGCGTGCTGAACGGTGGCATCGTCCCGGCGGCGACGATGGAATGGGTGCGCGAAGGGACGAGCACAGCACTTCTCGATGCCGGCAAAGGCTTCGGCTACGTTGCGGCGCATCGGGCGATGTCCCGCGCGATCGAAAAAGCGTCCGAGACCGGGCTCGCGATGGTCGGCGTGCGCAATAGCAACCATTTTGGCATTGCCGGCTATCATGCGTTTTCCGCCGCGCGGAGAGGCTTGATCGGCTGGGCGATGACGAACGCTGGAGCAGAGATGGCGCCGACCGGCTCGGCGAAGGCTGTCCTCGGGACGAACCCATGGGGTATCGCTATTCCGCGGCGAGATCATCCTCCCATCGTTCTCGACATGGCACTCACGATGAGCGGCAAAGGCATGATGCGCTGGCTCGACCGCGAGGGACGCGAGATGCCGAAAACTTGGGCACTGACGCCGGACGGACGCCGGACGACGACGCCCGGCGAGGCGATGGCAGGCGCGCTCCTTCCGATAGGGGAGTACAAAGGCTACGGCTTGAGCTTGTGGACCGACGTGCTCGCCGGCGTCATGACGGGCGCTCTGTTCGGAACGGATGTGTTCCAAGACGATAGGCATTTCGATGTCGGACATCAGCTCGTTGCGATCGCGCCCGAGGCGTTCCAGAGTCGTGAAGGTTTCGAACGGCGCCTCGAAGAGCTCGTGGCGCAAATAAAGTCCGCGCCGCCGATCGACACCGACGAACCGGTGATGCTCCCTGGCGAGCGAGAGCAGCAGCGCCGACGCGAGAGGCTGGATTCGGGAATTCCCGTGGACCTCACGACCGTCGAGAATCTGCGCCCGCTCGCCTCCGAGCTCGGCGTCGATTTCTTCGCCGACGCGGTCTGAACGGTGTCTCGAGGGGTGGTACGACTCGACGGACACGCCGCGATCGGCGGAGAAACCAACCAACTCTGTCCGGACGGAGTAATTTAAAATACTGCTTGAAGTCTCGAACGTATGGTGGACGGCCGACTCGGACAAAAGGGTGGTACCTGTACGACTGTGCAGCCCCGACTACGTGGCATTGTCCACTTGTCGGCACCGGAGGCGAGCTTCAAGTACCGTTCGCGGAGAAAAAGCATTTCACTTTTTGCTTGACAGCTTTTTCGAGGCGCCTTGAAAAAAAAGTCCAGCTGCGTTCTGTAGTGGGCCTGTATGCATGGTAGAGACCTTACAGCCGCGCTTGCTTGCGTGGCGAGACTTCGAAAGGGGTTCGATGCCTGTGCGTTCAACCCGCGCGAACACAGAGGCTCGAAAAAGTCCATGTTATAAAAGCGCATGGATAAAGAATACGAACTGGAAAAACTTTCGGATAGCGATCTTCTTCTCAAGCTCGCGGAGGTGTTGAAACAGTCACGGCGTGTCGAGTCGGTGCTCGTTGCGCACATCGCCGAAGTAGATGCACGCCGATTGTTTGTGAGTCAAGCATCGTCATCGATGCACAAGTACTGCACCGACGTGTTGCACTTATCTGGTGCGGAAGCGTTTCTACGGATCACCGCCGCACGCGCGTCACGTCGACATCCCGCGGTTTTGAAGATGCTCGATGATGGACGTCTTCACTTGAGCGGCCTCGCGATGTTGGCACCGCATCTCACAAACAGCAACTGCGAAGATCTCTTGGCTCGAGCAACCCACAAGACCAAGGGCGAGATCCAGAAGCTGGTGGCAGAGATTGCGCCGAAGCCGGATGTGGCGCCGTCCATCCGGAAGCTTCCGGCCCTCTGTGAACGACAAAAGAAGAATGGGCAAAAACCGCCGAAAAGGGAAGGTTCGGAGCGAGCCAACGAAGACGCTACGTCAAGCGCCCAAGGTGCTTCGTCCGGAAAGAGTCCTTCGCCTAATGAGACCTCGCCAAAGCCCGAGCGGCAGACGCAGGACAAGCCGCCGGTAGTCGAGCCGCTGGCACCTTCACGTTACAAAATTCAGTTCACCGCAAACGAGGAGTTCCACGATAAAATCGAGCGGCTCGCGGCACTTATGCCGGGTGCCGATCTCGTTTCCATGATGGAGATGGCCGTCACGGAGAAGCTCGAACGGCTCGAGGCCAAGCGCCTCGGCAAAGTCAAGAATCCGAGAAAGAGTGTCGAAGAGGCCGACACCTCACCCGGTGTGCGAGGCATCTCCGCCCCGGTCAAGCGTTTCGTTTGGGAGCGAGACGGCGCTCAATGCACCTTCGAGCGCGCTGACGGGCGACGATGTCCCGAGCGTCGTGGTCTGGAGTTCCATCACGACGATCCTTACGGGTTCGGCGGCGACCGAAGCGCTAAGAATGTCAGACTCTTGTGTCGCACGCACAATCGTTACATGGCGGAGAAAGACTACGGCAAAGAGAAGATGGACCAGTACCGCCGTTCGGCCGACCTCGTGCGTGAACCGTCGCCTTCGTTTTCACTCTTTCCAGACGGAGTACAAGAGATGGGGCCTTTCGTTTTGCTGAGCGATTTGCGGCGATATGATTCGCTCCTCGCTGATGCCGACCGGGCGCCCTTCATTAAATTCGATGAGCATCCAAGCCCGGCCCCTAAGCTCCAGAAGTCTCGTACATCCGTACGAAAACTAGATTTTTTCTCACGTCCTCTGTCCGGGCGGAGTTCGTGCTCGCGGCGGCGAACGCTTCGCGTTACTTCCCTTGAAGGCGGTGCCTCTCGAAGCTAGAATCTACGTCGAGAATGACTCTCACAGCTGGAACGAATCTGGGTTCGTACACGATCGTGGCGCCTCTTGGGGCTGGCGGTATGGGCGAAGTCTATCGGGCGCGGGATACGAAGCTTGGCAGGGAGGTGGCGATCAAAGTGCTTCCCGCTGAGGTCACGGAAAGTTCCGAGCGGCTCGCGCGCTTTCGGCGTGAGGCGCAGGTTTTGGCGTCGTTGAATCACCCGCATATCGCTACGATTCACGGGCTCGAGGAAGCGGAGGTCGGCCCGTTTCTCGTGCTCGAGCTCGTGGAAGGAGAAGACCTTGCGGCCCGCTTGAAGCGGGGGCCAATCCCTGTGGAGGAAGCTCGTGAGCTGGCGCGTCAGATAGCCGAGGCGCTCGAAGAAGCGCACGAGAAAGGCATCGTCCACCGTGATCTGAAGCCCGCCAACATCATGATCACTCTTGACGGAAACATAAAGGTTCTGGATTTCTGACTCGCCAAAGCGCTCGCCCGAAACGAAAGCGCGACGGTCGACCTTTCGCAGTCGCCAACGCTAACGCGTGCCTCCGCCGCGGGCGTCATTCTTGGAACGGCCGCGTATATGTCGCCCGAGCAGGCCAGCGCAAAAACTGTCGACAAGCGAAGCGACATCTGGTCGTTCGGCATCGTGCTCTGGGAGATGCTCGTTGGGCGCCCGGTCTTTAAAGGGGAGTCGGTCGCGCATGTGCTGGCGGCGGTGCTTCGTGACGCGATCGACTTCGACGCGTTGCCGCCCAATACACCAAAAGCCTTGCGAACAGTGATCGGGCGATGCCTCGAGCGCAACCCCAGGCGCCGCCTGCGCGACATCGGCGAGGCGCGTATCGCGATCGAGGATGCTCGAAACGACGACTCTCCCGAGACACTTGCACTGTCGAGATCCTTTCGTTGGCTGCCGTGGGCCGTCGCTGCCGTCGCGGTCGTCGTCGCCGGATTCATGTTTTCGAGCTCGGCGCCGCGCGACCAAGCCGTTACACGCTTTACCGTCCAGCTTCCTGGAGATCTAAGTTTCGGCGGTGTCATAGCACTTTCCCCCGACGGGCGACAACTCGTCATCGCTGCCGATTCTCGACTTTACCTGCGAGGCATGGACGAGCTGAAAGCGATGCCCATTCCGGGAACAGCGGGAGGAAGCCGGCCGTTCTTACGCTCCGGCGGACCTGGTCGTCGTCCTTTCGGTCGTCTGGGGCGTCTTTGTTCGGGAGGTGGTTGACCGCGTGCGTCCGGGCGGAGTGCGCGTCTCACGCCGTCCCAGGAGCCCGTCATATCGTAGTGCTCGACAGAACGTTCGATGAAGTCGGTGAGAGCTTCTTCACGAATAAAGCGTTCGAACTCATCGTGTGTCGCTCTTCTCACGAGCAGCATCCCGAGGGCGCCCTCGAGTAGCAGCACTGCCAGGAAGGACAGCAGCAACTTCGCGGTGAGCGATCGCACGGCGCGGGCTCAGGCGTCCTCGTTTGTGAAGCGATAGCCGACGCCGAAGACCGTCTCGATATAGCGCGGCTTTTTCGCGTCTTCTTCGATCTTGGCGCGCAAGTTCCGCATGTGAACGTCGATGGTTCTCTCGACACCGTGAAAGTCCATGCCTTGGAGCTGATCGAGGAGTTGACTCCTCGTGAAAACGTGTCCCGGTGGTTCCATCAACGTCGCGAGAAGCTCGAACTCGGACGGCGTCAGCTTGACGGACGCGCCACGAACTTCTACCCGACGTTGGCCGCGATCGACGACAAGGTCGCGCAAACGCAGCACGACGGCTTCGGGCGGGCTCGCGCTCATCCGGCGCAGGACGGCGCGGATGCGCGCAACGAGCTCGCGCATCCCGAACGGCTTTGTCACGTAGTCGTCGGCCCCGAGCTCGAGCCCGACGACCTTGTCCGTTTCCTCGACTTTTGCGGTCAACAAGATGATGGGCGTATGGCGCTCTTTCCGGTAAACGCGCATGAACTCGTGCCCTCCCATTCCCGGCATCATGATGTCGAGAAGGATGGGTCCGGCTTCTCCTTTCGCGCTCCAACTATGAAACAACAAAGAAAGACTTGGAGCTTAGTTCTTCTATTCGGCGGGATTCTGTGGCTCAGCGCGTCCGGCCTCGCCGCGGCGCAGGAAAAGGAACGTTCCCGCCGGCAGGGCCCTCCGGATCCGGACGCCATGTTGGAGCGATTCGACGCTAACGGCGACGGTGTGCTCACGAAAGACGAGCTTCCCGACGCGCGCAACAGCGTTTCGAGCGCATGGATGCCAACGGCGATGGCCAGGTCAGCCGCGACGAGCTCGGCCGCCGCGGGGGTGGCGAACGCGATCCCGAGGCGAGGTTCAAACGCCACGACGCGAACGGGGATGGGCTCTTATCCGTGGACGAGCTACCGGAAGAACGAGGGGTGCGCATGATCAAGAAGCTCGATCAGGACGGGGACGGCGCACTCAGTCGTGAAGAGGTGGCTGCGGGCGAGCGTCGTCGCCGTGAGCGAACAAAAGGTGGTCGAGAGAAGAAGCAGGACTCACCGGGTCTCTAGTGCTCGAGCTCGCCGCAGCCCGGGGGCTCGCGGTGGACGACATTACGGCGGCGTTGCTTCACCGCGAGCTCACCCGAGCGGCATTAGTCAGTAGTCGAACTGCAGTCGTATCTGCCAAATCCAGAATGGGTCCAAACCTTGCCGTTTGGCGCGGATCCCGTTGAGCTGCAGTTTCGCGTTGTGGCTCGCGTACCAGTTGAAGGCTGCGGTCAAATCGTTCAACACACCACCGTCGACATTCTTGTTTTCCAGATCGAGGCGCGAATAACGAAACGCGATCTCGAGAGCTCCTCCTAATTCCTGGATGCCGGCGAATGGCACCTTTGGCCGAATCTCTCCGAACGAAGCGTTGCGCGATCGGTAACGCCGACTTTCCCCGGTCAAGAAGTAGCTCCCGAAGACGTAAAAGGCGTGAAACGCGGGGTTCTGGGCATCCGTCGCGCGCACGTCCGTGAACGCATATTCCGACTGCAGCGAGAACGCGCCTCGCACGGCGGCGGCTTCGGCGATAAACGTGTTCGTCGCAGACGCAGGAATGTCTCCCGTATCCACGGCAATGCCGGCGATGTGAGATTCGGGGCGCTCGAGAAAGCGGATAGATTCCTTCACGGGCCGGTTAAAAAAACTCACCCCGAGATGGAGCAGATCGAGGCTCTCTTGATCGCGCCACGCATAGGCGAAGCGTCCGGAGATGCCGAACCGATCGACAGCGCTGATATCAAATTGCGTCTCGTTTTGAACGAGACCAACCGCCCACCATAAATGCCTGTCCAAGCTCTCGCTTTCTCCGTGGAACAAAAAACCTGTATTGCGCACCGGGACGAAAGCGCTCACGAGCCCGCGCTCCATGAACGTCGTGTCCGCAGCCGACGTTCCTCCTTCTAGACTCAAGCGCGTTCGGAAGCGCCCGCCTTGGAGCCTGACAGGAGCAAAGGGCATCGAAAAGCTCACCCAGGAATCCTTCAAACGCGGAGGGTTGTTGGAGGCGAAGTCATACATGAACTTGTACTCGAAGAACCGTGCGAAGACGCCTTCGGCATAGATCCGGGCGCGCCGCCACTCGACGCCGCCGTCGAACGGTCCGGGCGCCGCTTCGTCTTCGTCTCGAGCACTGAAGGCCGCCGAGTCGTTTTGCGCCATGCCCCCGACTTGGACCGTGAAGTTCTTGTATAGGCCGTGGATGCGAAGGCCTTCGTCCCAATAGATTGTGGCCCAAGGCTTGGATTGTTTTTCTTGCTCCACGTCTTCCTCTTCTTGGCCGCTCGCGTAGCCTGCCGGCGCCAGCAGCGAGAGCAGAAGCATGAAGACGCGCACGAGAAGACCTCGCCGTCAGGCGAGCTCCCAAAGACGCGCGCGGACGCCGCCCTCGTGAAGTCTCAAATGTGCGAGAGCCACCGGGAGCTTGAACCGGCGAGGACCGGCGCTTCCGGGATTGAGGTACAGGACTCCGTCTTTTCTTTCGATCTTCGGACGGTGCGAATGTCCGCTCACGATGACGTCGAGCCCGCGCTTTACCGGATCCACGCGGAGCTCCTTCAAGTCATGGACCATGTGGATCCGCCAGCCGTCGACCTCGACGGTACGCGCGTGCGGGAGCCGCTTCGCCCAGGCGTCTCGGTCGTTGTTTCCGCGGACCGCGTGGACAGGCGCGATCGCTTCGAGCTCTCGCAGAATCTCGGCGCGGCAGATATCGCCGGCGTGCAGGATGAGCTCACACCGGCGAAGACGCTCGAGCGCTTCCGGCCGGAGCTGGTTATGGGTGTCGGAGATGCCCCCGATGAGCCTTGGGCATGCCATGTTACTGACGCTCGAGCTCCGAAAGCCCTTGAACGTCGACACCTCCGACTTTCCCATCGGCCGCGATCCGAAAGCTGACCAGTGATTCACCCATAGCAGGGTCGCGCCAGCGCGCGAGAAACGTGTCGAAAACTACGCCAGGAAGCGCAAGCCAGGCCGCGAGCGCGAAGGCGTGGAACCTAGAGCGGGTCGACATACGAACCTCCGGGACAGAGTTTAACCTGCCCGCACCGATTCAAGTGCGGCGATCGGCTGTGCTAGCATCCCGGTATTATGAAGAAGCCCTTCGCGTTGTTCTTTTTCGTCGTCGTCGTTCTCGTCATTACTGTGGGGGCTTCGGGTGCTGTTGCGAGTGCTCGAGACATCCCTTCGCCCGAAGAACATTTCGGCACCGCATTGGCGCGGATCGGAAGCTGATTAGCTGGGACGGAGTCGCCTCCTATTTGCGCTTGATCGGAGAGCGATCCCCGCGCGTCAACGTTCGCGAAATCGGCCCGAGCACCGCGGGGCGTCCGTTTCTGCTCGTCGAGATTGCGAGCGAGTCAACGATGGCTGATTTGGATGTCTACAAGAACATCCAAAAACGCCTCTACTTTCAAGACCATCGTCCCGGCCAACCCCGGACGCTGCACATAGCGCGTTCGAGCGCGAGGAGATCTTCGAAAAGGGCAAGGCCGTCGTGCTCATTACGTGCACCATCCATGCGACCGAAGTTGGGGCGGCACAAATGAGCCTCGAGCTCGTCCATGGTCTCGCGACGGATAACAGCGCGCGCACGCGGCACATTCTCGACAACGTCATCTTCCTGCTCGTGCCGAGCCTCAACCCGGACGGCCAGGCGATCGTGGCGGATTGGTACAACTGGCCGCGTGCGGCGCGCCGTGGTCGCGTTCCATGCAAGATCGCGCCGATTTCCCGCCGGGAGTTGGGTGATCGAGAATGCCCGCGATGGACGGATGCGCGATCTTGCCGGCGAGCTCGGGCTCACCGTTGTTGCGACGGAACGTGCGCCCGATGTCGATATGGTCTCGGTGAGCACGCCCCGCATCGCGATGTACCAGCGTTGGGGCTCCAATATGGACGAGGGTTGGACGCGCTGGCTCTTGGATGCGTTCGATTTCGACTACACCGTACTCCATCCGCAAGACTTTCGTGCCGCTGGAGCAGGCGAAGCGAAACGCCACCAGATCCCCGCGGAGGTGCGCGCGGATTGGCCGCCGCATGTGGCCGCGCATGCACCTAGCGTGGTCACGGCCGAGCCGCTTGCGGATCGATTCGATGTCGTCGTCTTCACTCATCAGAGCGGGAAGAGCATCGTCGAGGGGGATAGCTTCGACATCATCCCCGAAGTCTATCGCGGCGGGATCGGAGAGGCAGGGCTCGATGCGGTGACGGCGTTCTTGGAGTCCGGCGGCACGGTCGTCGCCATGGGAGACGCGACGGAGCTCTTCATCGAGCATTGGCCGATCGCGGTTCACAACGCGGTCGGAGAGCTCGAGCGAGAGGACTTCTTGATCCCGGGGTCGATTCTGAAGCTCCAAGTCGATGCGAGCCACCCGGTAGGTTGGGGTATGCCTCGGAACACGCATGGCTATTTCATTCGCAGCCCTGCTTTCACGCTTCTAGACGGGTTCCAGGAGAGAGTGCCATTCTTAGTTGGAAATTGAAACGGCTCCCAACCCCGTGGTTTGATGACGTTGGCAAAAACAACATCAAGCCGCAAGAGAAAGGAGCCGAGATGGGAAGTCTGCTACGTACAGCCAAGAAACACAAGAAGTCACGTCGTTTGGGTAAGCCCGAGGTAATGGCGCGCGAGGAGTACGGGGAGCTCGAGGTGGACGTCAAAATAGAGATGATCCGTTCGCTAATCCCGCTTGGGTTAATGCACGTTCACGAGCTGCTCGACGACGAAGTGAAGGAGTTGGCGGGAGAGCGATACGCTCGTAAGGACGAACTGGAGCGTGGCCGCCGCCACGGAACCAACCCTGGCACGGTAGGGCTTGCCGGCCAGCGGGTACCGATCCGTGTGCCACGGGTTCGGAGCCAAGAGGGAGTAGAGATACCGCTTCGCTCCTACGAAGCACTGAACGACGGCGGAGAGGTGAATGATCTGCTGCTGAAACGAGTGCTCTACGGAATCTCGTGTCGCAACTACGAGGCTGCAGCGGAAGCGATACCGGGCGCTATCGGGCTGTCGAGCTCGACGGTGTCCCGAGGTTTCGTACAAGCGAGCGCAGCGAAACTTCGGGAGATGCAGGAACGGGATCTGTCCGGCGAAGATGTGGTGGCGCTGTTCCTGGACGGGAAATCATTCGCCGACGCAATGATGGTCATCGCGCTGGGCATCACACTTTCCGGGAAAAAACGCTTTTTGGGCTTCGTGGAGACGGACACGGAGAACGAGAAGGTGTTGACGCCGTTCCTGCGTTCACTGCTCGCGCGGGGACTCGACAGCTCCCAGGGTCTACTGGTGATCATCGATGGCGGCAAGGGTCTGAAAGCGGCCGTAAAGAAGGCGTTCCGAAAGCGGGTCCTGATACAACGGTGCCAGTGGCACAAACGTGAAAACGTCGTGAGCTATCTGTCCAAGGGCGAGCAGGCGTCGTTGCGCAAGCGGTTGCAGTCGGCCTACAACAGGCCGGAATATAAAGAGGCCCTCGCGGCCCTCGATCAACTGCACGATGAATTGGAGGAGCGGAACCAATCCGCAGCTGCGAGCTTGGAGGAAGGAATCGAGGAGACGCTCACATTGCATCGTCTCGGCGTGTACGGGGCGCTGGGCCGTTCGTTCAAGACGACGAACTGCCTTGAATCCGTCAATGCTCTCGTCGAGGAACGCTGCGCGAAGGTCGACCACTGGAAGAACTCCAGCCAACGCCAGCGGTGGCTGGCGACAGCCCTCGTGGACATCGAACCCCGCTTGAGGAGGGTGATCGGCTACCGCCATCTTCCGAAGCTTCGCGAAGCTCTCAAGCGGGAACTGAAGATCGAGACGAAGACATCAACGGTGTCGAAGAAGAAGGCCGCCTAATTTATGAGCCGTGGAGAGTTTCAACTAAGAATGGGCTTGACTCGGTTCCAGAGCCAGGATGTGAGTGTCGTCGTCCGCTATCCGAACAAGAACCTCAACGCTTTGGGATGGACTCGGGGCGAAGAGCACATTGCCGGCCGAGCGGCCGCAGTCACGATCCGCTTCGACGGTGGTGGTCAACTCGTGCTGCTAGGGTTGAGGCCGCAGCACCGGGCGCAGACACACGCGACGTTCAAGCTGTTCTTCAATGCATTGATGTTGCCGCGCGTGCTTCCCTAGTTTACTTCGTCGACGTAGTAAATCTCGCCGCGGCGCTCTTTCTCGCGATAGCTGCGGCGGATCGCTCCGCCAGTCCTGAAGTAGTCGGCCGCCATCGAGGCGATGCGCCAGAGCAACTTGAGGTTGCGCCACGCACGGGCGAAGAGCGAGAAGGACTGCGTGTTCTGCTCGTCGAGGGTTCGCATGCGTTGTCTCGTCGTGCATCTTAACGCGAACGGCGGTCGACAAATAGTTGAAACACTACGGTGTTTTCACCCCACCCTTTGTGCGTTACGAAATGTTTTTAAAGGACTTCGAGTGTTTTTTGTTTGGCATCGTTCTTGCTTCTTGAAAAGTAGCTCGTCGGTTACATTCGAAATAAACTATCGAAGGCGACTCGTCTGCCATCAAACGTGCGCCGGGAGTGTGTTCTCCGGGAGGCGCCCGCTGCGGAAGGAGTTCGTTATGCCGACTGCCCGCCTTCGAACGCTGTTGCTGCTCGCGACTTTCCTACATGCCGTGCCCTATGCCTGGGCCGACGAGAAGGACAAGAACAAGCTACTGACCCGCAGTATCTATGTGCCCCTCGAGATCGAGCTGTGCAAGCACTTGCACGACGCCGTGCTCTACCAAAACGAGCAGGCCGTCAGCGTCCTTCCATCGAAGCGCATCTTTCAGTTCACCTTCTATCCGAATCTAGCAGCCCGGTGAAAAAGTCCAGATTCTGCTCACGGAGAAAGTTTGGTGGGCAAGTTCAAGGAAGATGTGATTCGGCGGAACGGCCAAGTTGAGACGCCCGATGGATTGCAGCGGGGCAAAACGTGCGCCTATGGTCGAGACGAAGCGCAATAAAGCAGCGATCAGACTGGCGTTGAGCTCCGCGTATTCCTTCGGCGTGGCCTTGCCATGAGATTGCGCATCAGAATCCCGAGATTGAATCCGGCCACGTGCGTGAGGAGGCGCTTGAGTATATTTTCGTGTCTTCGCAAATGCGTTCGTCGCATGCCTCCCGCTTCGAGGTAGTGCGCGAAAGGTCGTTCGAGTAACTCGCCGCGACGGCGTATTAATCGCTTACCTCGAGTCCCGCGAATGCGACGTCGGTTCGCGTAGGTGGCGGCTTGCTCGGCCTGTTTGTCCTTCCATTTGCGGCCACCTCGCTCTGGCTCCGAAATGTAGCTCCGGTATTCTTGTTCGACCAGCTCAACCAGGATGTCGTTGCCGTGATAGCCCTTGTCCCCGACCACTTCGCGACCCGCGTCTTCATGTATTCGTTCACAACATTCCGCGTTGTTCGCGAGCTCTTGCAGATTTGACTGCGCTTTTTCCAGCGTATCCGGTAGGCTCTTTGTGTCACCCTTCGCGCCTCCGTGAAGCGTCACGGCAATTACCGCACCTTCCCCGCTCATGTCCACAGCATGCTCGGCTTTGTGCGCCATATCCGTGCCCCCGCTCTTCATTTTCATGATCTCCGCATCCGGCTCGTTCGGATTCACCCACTCCTTGTTCGACCCTTTCTTTGGCCGCTTCTTGTCCAACTTTGCAATGTCCGCTCGGCTCGGCTCTTCGATACCACTCTTGCGCGCAAGCTCCTTCAAATACGATTCGTAGCTTTCCCCCGTGTCTCGACGAACGATTGACCGAAGCGCCGCATTCGCTTCCAGCGTCGTCGCGTCCACACCCAGTGTCTTGCCATCTATCATCCCTCTCGACGCTAGAACTTCTAGCACCCATCCAAATACAGATTCGTGAACTTCCAGCGGAAGTCGATTCCGTATCCGAGACAGCGACGAATGGTCCGGCGTTCGCTCTTCCATTCCAAGGCCAAGAAACTGGCGCAAAGACAGTGAGTCCGAACACCGCCAGCAGATCCCGCGCTCTGAATCGATGCGCTCAAAGTAGCCGATCAACAGCATTCGAAAATACACACCCGGCGGTATGCTCGGCCGACCTTGCTTCTTCGCGTAATACGGCGAGCATTTCGACTCCACAAACGAGTCAAACTCTTCCTCTCGAAGTACCCGCTCGAGTTCCTCATAAAAAGGATGACCAGGACTCGACGCAACCGCATCGTGTGGAATCCATAAAGTCTCTTGGCAACTTTTCTTTTTCTTCTTCATCGACATGCGATGCAATTTTACATCGTCATCGAATGAGTCTTCAGAGAAATATCGCGACCGGATACGACTTTTTCAACGGGCTGCTAGGCCGCATAGAGCCGATTCGTACGGACGTGCGCGTGGAAGGCGTCCGTGAGGACGGCGAGGAATTCTGTGAGCACTGGAGCGGTAAACCACACGTCGTCGACGACGACGCCATCGATGACCGGCGTCTCCTCATCGACTTTGGCTGCAAAGGCCCCGCGACGCTCCGCTTCCTGTGCCGCCTGCGATGAAAGCACTGAAAGCGAAGACGCAACCGACACCAAAGCAGCGAGGCCCAAGCTTCTGGCAAAGGTCATGCGTCGGTCTGAAGTGGACCCCATTTTTTAGACCAGGAGTTAAGGTGGTAAAACAAGCCTGCTCAATAAAAAAAGGAGCAGAGAAAAGTGAAGAAAAATCGTACGAAGCACAGCCCTGTTTTCAAGGCGAAAGTTGCATTGGCGGTACTACGCGAGCAGGAGACAGTGGCGGAACTATCCCGGCGGCACAAGGTTCACGCGAACCAGATCTACAAATGGAAGCGGCAGCTTTTGGAGAACGTCACGCGTGCTTTCGAGACCGAAGAGGTGGGCGGAGGCGATGCCTCGATGCGCGAGGCCGAACTGCTTCAGAAAATCGGGGAGCTGACGATGGAGCGCGATTTTTTATCACACGGGCTCGGTCGATTGCGATGACGCCCCGGCGGGAGTTGGTCGAACCCAACGCTCCGCTGTCGATGCGCTGGCAGTGCGAGCTGCTCGGCGTGAATCGGTCGAGCCTGTACTACGAACCTGTCGAGCCGGATGGCGAGCAACTCGCATTGATGCGTCGGATGGACGAGCTACATCTGAAGCATCCATTTTTCGGCAGCCGCATGATGACACAGACACTCAAAGCGGAGGGGTCGGCCGTCAACCGCAAGCGCGTGCAGCGTCTTATGCGCTTGATGGGGCTCGAGAGCACTGCGCCCAAGCCGAACACAAGCAAGCCAGCGCCGGAACACACGGTATACCCCTATCTACTGAGGAATCTGACGGTTTCTCGGATCAATCAGGTGTGGGCCGCCGACATCACATACATCCCGATGGCGCGAGGCTTCGTATACCTGGTGGCGGTCATCGATTGGTATTCGCGGCGGGTGCTCGCCTGGCGCTTGTCCAACACGTTGGAGACGACCTTCTGCGTGGAGGCTCTGAACGAAGCTGTGGCACGCTACGGTTGCCCAGAGATATTCAACACGGACCAGGGCTCTCAGTTCACCTCGGAGGAGTTCACCAGTGTATTGCTTGCTCTTGAGATCAAGATCAGCATGGATGGCAAAGGTCGCTGTATCGACAACATCTTCGTGGAGCGGCTCTGGCGCTCGCTGAAGTACGAGGAGGTCTACCTGTACGCCTACGACACCGTGCAAATGGCTCGCGCGGGCATCGCTTGCTACTTCGATTTCTTCAATGACGAGCGCCCGCACAAAGCGTTAGGCTATCAAACGCCCGCGAGCTTCTACGATGGACTGCTTGGCGAGGTTGCTTGAAGATGATTGGCCATCGACCGATTTGTACATCACAGCATCATCCTGGAGCTCAACGTCGGCAGTTACCGACTGGGGCAATCGAAGCAGAACAAGGCCAAAGAGGCCACGGCGGTAGAAAGCCGGGAAAAGGAATGAACCTTGCCACGAGTCCACAAAACGAATGCGAGAATCGCCGCAGGAGACCCTCTCGCGGCTTGGCCCATACCCCAGGTACCCCGATTTTTGCACTATTCAGGTGGACCAGCGAAAGGGCGGCTTCGATCCGGGGCCCCGACGGAGGGAGCGGACAAGGAAGCTTCGCATCTTTTTTTAAGGGTCCGCTCCCTCCGTCGGGGCCCCGGATCGAACATGGGACACTTTGCTGATAAGTGACGGAGCAAGACCGGTAGGTACCCGGGAATTCTAACTTGTTGCTGAAGAGAAATAATAATTGCCGCTAGACACAATGATGGCTGCAGCGAAAAACAAACTGTCCACAGATTTTCAATCTGCCATAAACTGTGTTCCCGAACGCTCCCTTCTAGGAGCCTTCGGGAAACAACATCACGACTATGACCACGACGTGTTCAACTCGGCAGGCTCCACCTTAGCTACCCCCCATTTTGGTCCAGAGAATGGGGTCCACCTCAGTCATTCTAAACGAAACCGTCTCGCAACAGTGGCCATCGCGCACAATCCTCGCTAAACTGTGCACATGGCCAAGAAAAAAGACGACGCTTTGCACGCAGTGAAGACCTCCGCCAACAAGGTCTGGCTCGCGGGCCTCGGGGCGCTGGCTCAAGCGGGAAAGCAGGGCGACAAGCTTTTCAAAACGCTCGTCAAAAAAGGAAAGAAGTACGAGGACCTGATTCCGACCTCGGGCGACGTCAGGGATACCGTCGACGCTGCTAAAAAGCAGGCTAGCGAGACTTACAACAGCATGGAAGCCGCTTTCGATCACCAAGTCGCAAACGCTCTCAAACGAGCGGGCGTGGCCCGACAGGCCGAGGTCAACGCTTTGAGAAAAGAAGTCGCGAAGCTGAAGCGCGAGGCGAAGGGCAAACCCGCCAAGGCGGAAAAAGAAGCGACCAAGAAGAAAAAGACGGCGGCCAAAAAGAACACCAGCACCAAGAAGAAAACCGCCGCGCGCCCGAAGAAAAAGAAAGCCTGACGTCTAGTCTTCCCGATCCACGACATCTGCTACCCAGATGTCGCTGATGTTCACCATCTAGGTGAAGTAGATGTATCACGGAACTACTTCAGCTTCACCGCGGTGCCGATCGCCACGATCTCGGCCGCGAGCTGCATGACCATGGACGTTCTGATGCCACCTCCTTGTAGGGATCGTGGCGCCATGTGCGTATACGTTCGCGCACGAGACTCATCAGCATTAGCGAGAATCCAGCGGCGAGAGACGCGGTGCCGATCCTGACGACGAGCGGCGCGGACGCGTCGAGCCAGAGGTTGGTCGCCAAGTGCCACAGGCCGAATCCAATCAGAAGCGTCGCCCCGAAAGTGAAGAACAGCCAGCCGAGCCCTCGCTCCGTGCGGTTATAGATGGACAGCCAGTACCGGTCCCAGAAAACATCCGGCAACGTATCGATTTCTCGTTTCATCGCTTCGGTCACTCCTTCCAGTTCTCTCATCTCGGTGAGCTCGTCCCGACATTCCGAGCAATGCGAGAGATGGCTTTTCAAACGCTCCGACTCGTCGGGGGTGAGCTTGCCGTCGAGGTAGCCCGCGAGTAGAGGCTTCCAAGTTTCACACGACATTTTTGAACACTTCTTTCAGCCGCCGGCGCGTGTGATAGAGGCGCGACATGACGGTACCTATTGGTATGCCGAGCGTCTCCGCGATCTCGGCATAGCTCATATCCTGAAATGCTTTCATGACGAGAATCTCCCGGTCCGCCTCCTTCAAGCTCAGAAGCGCTGTTTCCATCGCGAGCGTAGCTCGGGCGCGAGCTCGGGCCGCGCGGGTGTTTCCGGAACGTCCTCGAGTGCGACCTTGGAACGCCGGCGCCGCAAATAGCTGAGACAGACATTGCGCAAAATGGTCAGAAACCACGGATAGAAGGACCGCGTCTCGTGGAAGCGCTCCATCGCACCATAGGCCCGGATGAAGGCTTCCTGCGACAAGTCCTTCGCTTCTTCCGCATTTCCAACGATCCCGAGCGCGAAACGGTAGGCGCGCGGCCCGTATCGGCGGACGAGCGGCTCGAAAGCCCTCCGGCGCCCGGCCTTGCAGCCCTCGATCCAGTCGGCTTCCGTCGCGTCCATTACCTGTAATACGCCACAAGGAGGCCCAATATTCAAATTTCGGAGTAGAATTTCTTCATGAAGCCGATCTGTCTCCTGGTATCCCTGATGCTCGCAGCAAGCGCCGCAGGCGAGAACTGGCCCCAATGGCGCGGCCCGCGTGGCGACGGGAGCTCGCCCGAGAAGAACTTGCCCGAAGTTTGGGGACCGGAGCAGAACATCCTCTGGCGCGCGCCGCTCGCAGGGCTCGGAACTTCAACCCCGATCATCTGGGAGGACCTCGTGTTCTTGACCTCCCAGCTCGGCATGGGGCCCATCGATCGCCGAGGTGCCGAGTTCGACGAAGCGGGCACGGCAAAAGACTACACGCGGCGGGACAACCGGATCACCTTCGCAGTGCAAGCTTTCGCCCACGATGATGGGCACCAGGTGTGGGAGCACCGCTTCGACGCTGTCGAGCCGAGCGACGGCTTGCCTTCCGTCCACCCCAAACACAACTTCGCAACCCCGAGCACGACCACCGATGGCGAGCTCGTCTATGCCTGGGTCGGGACGGGCCAACTCGTCGCACTGACTCTGAAGGGTGAGCTCGTCTGGTCCCGCCACATCGGCCGCGACTACGCACCCTTCGACGTGTTGTGGGGCCATGGCAGCTCACCGATGTTATACCGCGACACGCTTTTCTTGCTCTGCGACCACCCGCCGGGCGCCTATCTGATTGCGCTCGACAAGAAGAACGGCAAAGAGCTTTGGAAGGTCGACCGCGGAGAGGGCATCCGATCTTACTCGACGCCTTTCGTCGTCCCCGGGCCCGAAGGCGATGAGCTCGTCGTCAATTCGAGCCATCGTATCGAGGTGTATGACCCCAAGACCGGCGAGCTCTTGTGGCATGTCGGTGAGCCCGTCACGCTCGCCATCGGCGTCCCGGTCTTCGCGAACGGCATCCTCTACGCGAGCCGAGGTTATTCGAGCGGTCCGTACTCAGCCATCCAGCTCGGAGGCCGCGGCGATGTGAACGCGAGCCATGTCGAGTGGCACGTCCCGACACGCGCGCCCTACATCTCTTCGCTGCTCTATTACGACGAAAAGATTTTCATGGCAACCGAGCGCGGGATCGCAAGCGTGGTCGATGCTAGAAACGGAGAAACGCTCTGGCGCGAACGGCTCGGTGGGGCGTTTACAGCATCGCCCGTGGCGGGGGACGGCAAGGTCTATCTTCTCAACGAGTCCGGCGAAACCTTCGTCTTCGAAGCCGGCGCACCACCCGGACTCGTCTCACGAAACCGGCTCGAAGAGCGCACACTCGCCTCGCCCGCGATTTCCGGCGGCACGTTGTTCATCCGCACGGACGCACACCTCGTCGCGATAGGCGCTACACGCCCGTAGCGATCGAATAAGCCCAGTTCAAACCGACAGCCGAGACGATAGCCACGCGGCCCGTCAAGGTCAGCCTTGTCGGGATCCCGGGAGGGGTTTGGCCGACGAGCGTCACGACCGCGGCGGCGAGTCCGCCACCGAGAAAAAGGATCCACCCGAGCGCCGGCAAGGGATAGAGTGAGAGCGCAGTCGCGAAGTCGAGCTCGGCCAACAACAGGGCGGCTCGCGTCGTGCCGCAGGTCGTGCACGCGTAGCCGGTCCAGCTCTTGAACGCACAGGCCCAGAGCCCGCCCGTCAAACCGGACGCCCAAGGGGAGGCGATCATGAGCGTGGCGGCGACACCTCCCCAAAGAAGGGCTAGCTGACGGCTCACGGCATGTCTCCGAACTGCTGTATGAACTGGTAGAGCACGGCCCCGAAGAGCAGCGAAAAAACTAGCCCGCACACGCAGCACAAGATGATAGGGATGAGCACGGCTATGAGCGCGCGTCCTTGCGAGGTGCGGTGCGCCACGGCAAAGCCGAACACCTCGAGCACGAGGTACCAAATCGACGCCACCAGGCTGCCGATGAACGGTAGCGCGACCGCAAGCCAAGCGATCGTGGAATAGGCGTAGACCTTGAGGGTGCCCTCGAAGCCGGTCTCGGACTTCTCGGTCGCGCCAACGAGAAGAAGGCAAAGATGCATGACCGCCGATCCGATGAAAACGATGATCACGTAGAAGACCGGCCAGAAGACGAGGGTGATGATGAGCTCTAGGAGTGACGGAGCGGCAAAAACTTCTCGGAAACCCTCGAAGCCTTCGATGTCTTCCAAGCCTTCGAAAACTCCGCGCATGGTGCTTGCAAAGAGTATGTTCCAAAGCTGTGACAGCAAAACGGCAATCCAAGACACGAGGATCCCGAAGAGCATCGGGCTCGTGAGGTCGCCGTCTCTCCGAAGGCGCGCGAAGCCATCGGACGGATCGTTGACGAGCAGCTTGACCGTGTCGACAAACGCTCGGCCGATGCCGAGCCGATCGCGCTCCTCCCACGGCAGACGCGGGCCCGCAGAGGGCGGACGTGAGCCACCGGACGACGGAGGGCGATAAGGAGACGGAGCAGGCGGAAGAGGGGGCGAGCTCATTCTTTATTGTAACCTGGCGGGCCTTTGGGCCCGCCAGGTTCTACTGGTGCTATCGACAGGCGGAGCGAAAACGGTCAGGGGCTCGACGACGCGCGGGCGTCGGCCGCCAGGGCTTCCGGCTTCCGTCCGCAGGCGTCGCTGCAACGGAGCGTGAGCGCACGCGATCGGTAGCGGACGTCGATTTTGTGGCGGAACTTTCTCAGTTGCTTTTTCAAGTCGAGCTCGATTTTCGTGTTCGCGGTGAAGATTCCCCAAGGCGTGATGGCAAGGCGCCCCACGAATTCGTTCAGGCCGATCCTCTAGAAGGGGAGCCCGCGACGGAGAGGACCGAAGTCCGCATTCTCTACGATGAGGCCTTCATCTATATTGGTGTGATCTGCTACGACCGCGACCCGTCCGGCATCGTCGTCACCGATAGCCGGCGTGATGCGGGCCTCAACGATATGGACTCGTTTCAAATGGTCTTCGATACCTATCGAGACCGCCAGAACGGATTCGTTTTCGGCACCAACCCGGCCGGGATCGAGTATGACGGTCAGGTCAGCAAGGAAGGCGGTGGAGGACAGACGTCCAGCCGCCAACGCACACAGACGGGGTCCGGGAGCGGTTTCAATCTCAACTGGGACGCGAGCTTCATCGTACGCGCTCATATCGGCGAGATGGGTTGGATGGCCGAGTTCGCGATCCCGCTGCGGACGCTTCGCTACGGTTCGGGGAAGCCGCAGAGTTGGGGGCTGAACTTTCAGCGCAACATTCGACGAAAGCGCGAGCAAGTGTACTGGTCTCCTGTCTCGCGCATCTTCAACCTCTACCGCCTATCCTCCGCGGGCGATTTGCATGGCCTCGAGCTCGCGACGCCGAGAAACTTCAAAGTGACGCCGTACGCGCTGTCCTCGGCAAACCGCGACTTCTCAACGAGCACGTCCTCGGAATTCGATGCTCAGTTCGGCATCGACGCGAAGTTCGGCGTCACCCCCGCGTTGAATCTCGACGTGACGGTCAATACCGACTTTGCTCAAGTCGAAGTGGACGATCAGCAGATCAACCTCACGCGCTTCAACCTCTTCTTTCCAGAGAAGCGTGGCTTCTTCCTCGAGAACGCCGGCACCTTCGCGATGGGCACCGGAGACTTCAGGAGTCGCACGCTCGAGCTTTTCTTCAGCCGCCGCATCGGTATCGGCCCGTCCGGCGAGCTCGTTCCCATAAAGGTGGGCGCGAGGCTGAGCGGAAAATCCGGGCACTACAACATCGGTTTCATGAACATGCAAACGGGCGCTGTCGACGGCGTCACGCCCGCGAATAATTTCACCGTTGCGGCCGTCCGCCGCGAGCTTTCGAGCCGCTCCAGCATCGGCGCGCTCTTCGTCAACCGGATGGGTACGGGCGATCTCGCGGGCGAGGACGACTGGAACCGTACGTGGGGCGTAGACGGAACGCTCGGCATCGGTCAAGCCTGGACGTTTCGCGGTATGGAGACACGCACGGAGACTCCAGGCGCTATTGGTAGGGAACATGCCGCGGATTTTTTTGGCGAGTTTCGCAAGCTCTGGGGACGATGGTGGGTCGAGTACACAGAGGTCGGCGATGCGTTCAATCCAGAAGTCGGCTTTCTCGTGCGCAAGGACTACCGCACGATTCAGTCGAGCTATATCCAGAACATTCGGACGCCGTCCGTGGCCTGGCTCCGCGAGCTGCGTCCTCATGCCACCTATCGGAGCTTTTGGGATTTCGAAGGCTTCAAGGAAACGGAGCAGCTCCATCTGGACTCGCACGTAGACTTCGAAAGCGGGGCGTTTTTCAGCCCGGCCGTCAACCTGAATCGGGAAGGGCTTACGGAACCTTTCGAGATTGCTCCCGGCGTGATCATCCCTGTGGGGATCTACAAATTTAACGAGCTCGCCTGGCGGTGGAATACGGATGAAAGCGCGTGGCTCTCATACCGAGGAAGCCTGGATGCGGGCGGGTTCTTCTCCGGCGACCGTATGTCGATTGGAACGACGATTCAACTCCGCCGCGGCGCAAAGCTCAACACGAGCTTGACGTGGTCCTATAACGACATCAATCTGCCCGAGGGCGAATTCGTCACCAACTTGGGCCAATTCCGCGTCAATTACAGTTTTACGCCCTTCGTCAATCTGCAATCCTTGATTCAGTACAACGACCAGAGCGACGTCTGGTCCGTCAACCTGCGCTTCGGCTGGTTGAACACGGCCGGGACCGGGCTCTTTGTCGTGTATAACGACACGGAGGGCTTGGGAGATTTTCGCATCGGCCCCCAAAGCCGAACCTTTATCCTGAAGTACACGCACCAGTTCGATGTCTTGAACTGACTTGACGCCTATCCCAGCGTCTCTACAAATGTCGGTGCCTGTCGGCGGTTCGTCGCTTGCTCGTAGCCGTAGGCAACCTTCAGCAATGTCGGTTCGCTCCACCGGGGCCCGAAGAAGGAAATGCCGACGGGCAGCCCGGACAGAAACCCCATGGGGATAGAGATGTCCGGGTAGCCAGCGATGGCGGCCACCCCTGCGCTCGAGCCGCCTTGTAGTCGGTCACCCATGATGTGGTCGGTCAGCCAAGCCGGATCCCTCGTCGGTGCGACGATGGCATCGAGATTATGGGCCTTGATAAGGGCATCGATGCCTTCGGCGCGGGAATGTCGCTGGACGGTGCTGAGGGCCTCGAGGTATGCCGGGTCGGTGAGCAGCCCGGCTTCTTCGGAGGCGATGAGGCGCTCCTGTCCAAAGAACGGCATCTCACGATCGCGGTTGGCGTTGTTGAAAGCGATGAGCTCGGTCAGGCTCTTGACGGGCGCATCCGGGCCGAGACTTTCGAAATACTTATTGATGTTGGCTTTGAACTCATAGTTGAGCACGCGCGTCGGGAGCTCCGAGAACACGTTGGCGTTGTCCATGCTGGGAATGTTGGCCGGGTCGACCACCTCTGCCCCGGCCGCTTTCAAATCTTCGACGGCCTGGTCGAACACGCCGAGGACGCGCTCGTCGAAGCCGGGAAAGTTGCGTGCGACCCCGATGCGCGCGCCTCTCAATCCGTCCGGATCCAGAAATTGCGTGTAGTCGGTGTGGACGTTGCCCTCGCTTGCCGCAGTGGCCTCGTCCCGCGGGTCGACACCGGTGATCGCGCCGAGGAGGACGGTGCCGTCTCTCAAAGTTCGCGTCATGGGGCCCGCGGTGTCTTGCGAATGCGAGATGGGGATGATACCGGAACGGCTCCAGAGACCGACGGTCGGCTTGATGCCGACGAGGCCGTTGATCGAGGAGGGACACATGATGGACCCACCAGTCTCTGTGCCGATAGTTAGCGCGACGAGATTGGCGGAGGCCGCGACGCCCGAGCCGGAGCTGGATCCGCACGGGTTCCTGTCGAGCGCATAGGCGTTCCGGCATTGCCCGCCGCGTCCGCTCCAGCCGCTGGACGCTTTGAATCCTCGCCAGTAAGCCCATTCGCTCATGTTGGCCTTGGCCAAGATGATGGCGCCCGCTTCGCGGAGCTTCTGCGCTACGAACGAATCTTGTGGTGGGATCGAGCCCTCGAGCGCCAGCGAGCCCGCGGTGGTGGTCATCTGATCGTGCGTATCGATGTTGTCTTTGATGGCGACGGGGATTCCGTGAAGGGGACCGCGCGGTCCGCTGGACTGGCGCTCCGCGTCCAGTTGGTCCGCGATCGAAAGGGCCTCGGGATTGGTTTCGATGATGGCTCGCAGCTCCGGTCCCTGACGGTTGAGCGCCTCGATGCGGGCCAGATACAACTCGGTGATGGAACGAGCCGTCCGCCGTCCGGACTCCATACCTTCTTGAAGCCCGGCGACGGTAGCTTCATGAAGCTCGAACGGTTCGTTGCCGGTCTGACGGGTCATTGCGGAGTCCTCCGGGGCATGAGCAGGGGCGCATCCGATCGGTCCGGTGACAAGCGTTGCACTACCGAGCGCCGAATAACCTAGGAAACGTCTACGATCCATTGCGAGGTCCTTTCTCTTGATTCAGGGGAACGTCTTAGTGTTCTGGAGGACTGGATGGCCGCGTTCGCGGCGCGACAGGATTCTGGTAGCGGTCGAGCCACTCGAGGGTTTCGCGGATCATGTCGGCTCGGGGAAGGGGCAGGTGGCCGGCTTCGAAGATAACATGGCGCTTGTCTTCGTCGGGCGTTCCGAGGAGATCCATGAAGGGCGTCTGTCGGGTCTCTACCGGGAAGAGGTAATCATACCGGCCAACGAGCAGTAGCAAGGGTACTGTTATCCGCGGCACCAGTCGGGCTGTGTTCTCGCGTGGGCTCATGCCGCCAGCGAGGAGCACAGCAACCTTGAATCGTTCTTCGTAGACGAGCATGACGGGAACCACAGCTGAGCCGAGGCTCAGGCCCATATACGCGACTCTGGCGACATCGATGTCATCGCGCGTTTCGAGATAGTCCAACGTCCGTCCCAGATCCTGTACCCATTTGGCGTTGCGCGCCACGAACGCTTGCCTCGTTTGTGGTCCGATGCTCTTGGAGCGCTCGTACAGATCGGCCAGAACGGGCCGAACGAGGACGCGGCCGCTCCTCGGAATGTAGTCGAATCGCTCCCAATACATGTCATCGAACGTCGATTGTTCGAGGGCGTTGCTGCCGGGAAAGTAGACGACCGCCTGGTAAGGGGGCGAAGCTCGTTTCGGCAAGTCGAGATGTACCGTGAATCGCTCGCCACCGTAGGCGGCATCGATGGACACGCTCTCTCGTTTCCAATCAGCCGGAGTGTCGTCGATCGCTTCGAGAGCGGGACTCAGAGGCGTTCTGTCATACGAGAAGAGTCCCTTGTAAACGGCGAAGATTTCATCAGACAGGCCTCCCAACGCATAGAAATCAATCTCGGGGAGCTCGATCGATGCTCTCTGCTCTTCCGGCGTCTTCCCGTCGCGGGTCTTTCATGCATCGAAAACCATTGACGGCGGAGCGGTCGAACGGATCCATGCCGGCCGGCTGAGTGAAGGTATAGACGGGCTCGTTCCACGCGCCGCCGAGAGAGAAACGGTTCTCCCCCGAGGCGTTGAAGCCCCACTCGCGCAGGTTCCCCGCGAGATCGACGGCGCCGGAGGCGCCGATGCCTGGATAGGATCCCACCGGAGCGGCGCTGTCACTCCCGAAGTTGCTCAGCGGAACGATCTCCGGGCTCATCGACATGACATGCTCGCTGCTGGGGAGTGCAGCGCGGATCCAGTGATACAACGTGGGCAGACTCTTGCCTCGGAAGGCAGCGTAGGCGGCGGCCTCGTACCAGCTCACGCCGCCTACCGGATAGTCATCCTGGCCGGCGGGGTAGTCGCCTACTTCCCACGTCGCAGGGCCCGGGCGGCCGGTGGCGTCGACGAACCGGGTCATCGCTTCTTCCCACGTCAGGGTCCGGCCACCTCGTCGAAACTCGTGGTGCCAGTACTCTTGCTGCTGGTAGCTTCCCGCGTCGACGAAATCTTTGAATGCGGCGTTGGTGACTTCGGTACGATCGATGAAATAGGGCTCGAGCGTGACGTCATCTATCGGGTAACCGGTCAAAGGGACCAGGTAGCGCCCGCCGTCGACGGCGACCATCCCGGGCGGCACGCTTCCCTTCGTGTCGAGACGAACGACGATCCGGTTGCGCTCCGCCGGCGTAGAGAACGAAGGCAGTGTCTCGAAGGTCGCGTCCTCGTGCGCATAGGACAAGGCCGAGAGGATCTCCTGCGGCTCGAATCCCTCCTTCTCGATCCGAAGACGAAAGCTTCCGAGAGGCAGGCGGCGATCGTCGATCGGAGAGGATCCCAGGAGGCGCCACTCGGCCTCCGGAATATTCTCTCGGTAGAAGACGTCCGCGCCCGGGGGCACGGTCTCGAAGGTGACGGTGTTGCTCATCCGGTTCCACAAACCAAGGAGCACGGGGTCGTCAGGGATGACGTCCTCGACTTCACGCGCCAACCCGAATGCCCGGCCGTACTCTTCCTCTTCGATAAAACGCATGACTTCAGGAAGAGCCTCTTGGCGGGCCCAATTCTCTCGCGCGCTGCGCTGGGCGAAGACGACGAGGAAGGTGGCAACAAGAACGAGAACGACGAGCGCCGGAACCGCGACGCGAGGTGTTCGAAGCACCTGCCACACCGAGCCGGACTCGGCGTCGACGATACTCTGACGAAAGGCGGAGAGCTCGTTCCGGAGCTCGACAGCGCTGGGGAAGCGTTCCGCGGGCTCTTTCTGAAGCGCCCTGCGCACGATCCGCTGGAGCTCGCGCGGGACACCCGCCGTCGCATCCTCGAAATGGGCCGGTTCCTCGCACAGGGTTGCCGCGAGCGTCTTGGTGGGTGTCGCTCTCGCAAACGCAGCGACACCGGTGAGCATCTGGTAGAGCACACAGCCGAGGGAGAACACGTCGCTAGCCGCGGAGGCCGGGCTGCCCTTGGCTTGCTCGGGTGACATGTAACCCAGAGTTCCAAGAATGACGCCGGCGGCGGTCTGTTCCCCGGCACGAATAGCGGTTGGCAGCCTGTCGAGCTCATCGGAATCCGAGACCGGTGGCACATGCGTGGACTTGGCTAGGCCGAAGTCGAGTATTTTGATGATGCCCTCAGAGGTCATGAACAGATTTGCCGGTTTGATGTCGCGGTGGGTGATTCCCCTGGAATGTGCCACGCCGAGACCATCGGCCACGGCGAGACCGATGTCCAGCACCGCGCGCCAGTCGCCGGCGCCCTCGCGCGTCAACGACTCGTCCAGCGTTTCTCCCTCCAGCAGCTCGGTGACCGCATAGGCGATGCCGCCCTCGGAGGCGAAGGCAAAGACCGTCAGTATGTTCGGATGGGAGAGCGCGGCGAGAGATTTCGCCTCGCGCGCGAAGCGTTCTCCGGCTTCCGTGTCCTCGGCGAGGCGATCGGGGAGGACTTTGATGGCGACGTCCCGGTCGAGCTGGACATCCTGCGCCCTATAGACTTCTCCCATGCCTCCCGCACCAAGCGGCGAGAGAATCCGGTACGGCCCTAGCTGGTGGCCAGTGGATAGGCGCATCGTTCTAGAGGACCCCGGGAAAGATCGACCAGGATCGCCTGCCGAGAGTGTAAACCCAAGCGGCGCCAGTTTCCAGTGATACGGTTGGGTCGGTGTGAGCTGCCTTACCGACCTCGGCGCCGTTCGGACTAGAGTTCGTCGAGGACAAAGAGGCCGCGATGCGAAGTTACGAGCGCGCGCTCGAGCTCCGGCCCAATCTCGAGCGAGCGCAAAAGCGGCTCGAGGCCTTGCGGCAATGATGTAGCTCGAAGCAAACCAATCGCGGACAGGCTACTCGAAAACGAAACGCACCTTCGAGCTCTCGTCGAGAACGAGAGCCGCGTCGAACTTCTTCCCGGTCCTCTTGCTCTTGAACCCCTTGAGCGTCCTCGTCTTCTTGCGTGCGAGAAGCTGCTTGGCTTGCGTCGATGAGATCGTCTTGCCGGCGATCTTCTTCCAGATGGTGAAAGAGCATCCTTCTCTCCAACGGTTGCAGCCGTAGGCCTTTGGCGTTTCGCGAACGATCCCTTTTTCGCATAGCGGGCACGTTCCAAGTCCGGCCTCTCGCTGCTCCCCGGCAAGGCCGGCAAGGGGAGCCGCCGCAAACACTCTAGGAAGAAGAGCCTTCAGGTGAGTGACGATATCGGCCTCGAAAGTCTCGGCGGCGAGCTTGCCGTCCTCGATGTCCTTCAAGCGCTGCTCCCACTGGGCTGTGAGGGCTGGGTCACGGAGCTCCTCTTCGACCTGGGCGATGAGGGCGATGCCTTTGCCCGTCGGTAGGATTTCCTTCTTGCTTCGCTCGATATAGCCGGTTTTGAGGAGCCGCTCGATGATGGCGGCCCGGGTAGCGGGAGTGCCGAGCCCGCAGCGCTTCATAGTCGCCGCGAGGTCTTCGTCATTGATGGAAGAGCCCGCTTTTTTCATCGCGTCGAGAAGCGAAGCGTCGGTGTGTGGTTTGGGTGGCTTCGTCACCCGGGTTTCGAGAGATTGCGAACGCTTCTTACAGCGCTGGCCCTTCTCGAGGGGTGGAAGTTTTTGAGCTTTCTCGTCGTCCCGCTTCGCAGAATGAACGATCGTCCACCCGGGATCTTTCAAGACGGAGCCTGTCGCTCGGAACGTGTGCGGGCCGATGGCGAAGAGAGCCGTGGTCTCGGCCTTTACGAGCGGCGGCAGAAAGATGGCGAGAAAACGGGCGACGACCAAGCGGTATATCTTCTGCTCTCCATCTGAGAGACGGAGTCCTTGTGGGCTTCGCGGCGTGGGGATGATGGCGTGGTGGTCCGTGAGCTTCGTGTCATCGACGTAGCTCTTCGGAAGTTTCAACGTTGGGAAACGCGCTTGGGCGAGAGCGGCGGCGTCGGGGAAGGAGTGCCGAGATGCGTCGATGACGGCTGGCAAGCCAGCAACGATGTCGCGGGAGAGGTGCCTGGATTCTGTCCTCGGATAGGAGAGGAGCTTGTGCTTCTCGTAAAGTGATTGCGCGATCTGAAGCGTCGCGGTGGCGGTGTAGCCGAAGCGCCTGTTGGCTTCTTTCTGGAGGGTGAGAAGGTCGAAGAGAGCCGGGGCGGGGGTCCTCGTGTCCTTCGTTTCGACGCGCGTGACCTCGGCGAGCGCCGCGCCGGCGATGTCCTCGAAGACCCGCACGGCAAGAGTCTTGTCATCGATGCGGGTCTTCTTGTTCTTCCCGATATACTTCGCGATAAAGCCGGGCTCGAGGACGGCGTGGACTTCGTAATAGGTCTCGGGCACGAAGCGTTGGATCTCGTGGTGGCGGTTGACGAGAAGCGCGAGCGTCGGTGTCTGGACGCGTCCGACGGTGCAAAGCTGCCGGTTGTGGATCGTGTAGGCTCGGGTGAAGTTCAAACCCATGAGCCAGTCCGCATGCGCACGGGACCTGGCTGCCGCGGCCAACGCGTCGAACGCTTTCGACGGCGCGAGGGAGCGAAAGCCTTCGCGGATGGCTTCATCTGTGAGGGAGCGGATCCAGAGTCTCTTCACGGGTTTTTTCGAGCCCGAGCGTTGGTAGATGAGCCTGAAGATGTGCTCACCTTCTCGTCCGGCGTCGGTGGCGGCGATGATCTCGGCGGTATCTGAAGCGTTCAGCAGTTTCTTGATGATGTTGAACTGCTTTCGCCCATTTTCCGTGACCTCGTACCTCCATTGCGCAGGCACCATCGGGAGCTGGTTCGTTCTCCACGGCTTCGCCCATGCGGGATTCATCGCGGCGGGCTCGGCGATCTCCATGAGGTGGCCGAAGGCCCAGGTTACGGTATAGCCGTTTCCCGTTATGTGGCCGTCGGCCCTCGTGCGGCAGCCGAGCACGCGGGCGATGTCCCGAGCGACGGAGGGTTTTTCGGCAACGACGACTTTCATGACAGGTCCCCTACGACAGAAAGAGCACGTCCATGGTCAGTTGCTCGGAAATCAGCTCGTTGAAGTACTGGTTCTCCTTCGTCCCGTAGATCGTGACCATTACGATGAAAATCGTTTTGCGCGTTCGCGTTTGCTTTCTGAAAATGTCCCGTTTCTTCCGTATCTTTTGCGCATAGCTTTTGTCGATCACGAATTCGGAATCGTAGTATTTGATCTCACAGAGAGTAATGCAGTTATCGGCCCGGTCGATCAAAAGGTCGATTTGAGCTCCTGTATCGGTTTTCCGAGTCGGTCGATACGTGAAAGAGGCTTCAGTCGTGTGGACGCCCCGGATGCCGAGCCCCTTTTTTATCTGAGCCACGTGCTTCTGACAGATGCCTTCGAACGTATAGCCTGCCCAAGAGGTCCACGAAGGGGAGGCGCGCTTGGAGAGCCAGTATCCTTGCGGCGTCGGGCCAAAGACACTGTGTGGGGCCGGGCGGACCCACGTCAGGTAGAAGAGGGAATACTCGTCGACGAGCCTATAGACGGCTTCATGAGCCTTCTTGCCGAACGGCACGGAGCCGGAAATGAAACCCGACTCTTCGAGCGCGTCCAGGATTCGGGTTGCACCGCCGCCGGATGTAAGTCCGGCCGATTCCAGGAGTTGGTCTCGGCTCAACCCGTTCCTTCTGCGCGCCAGAGCCTTGACGACTTTCACGTAGTTTTCCGAATGCTCGAACAGGGACCGATATAAGCGATCGAACTCGTCGGCGAGGAGCCCATCCTTCGTGAAGCAGATGCGGTCGATGTTCTGCGCTGCTGACTGGCCTCTCTCGGCTTGCCTCAGATAGTGAGGCACGCCTCCGGTAGCCATGTAGAGCTCTACGATCTGCTTCCTCTCCAGATGTATGTCGCGGCTCGAAAGATAGTCTTCCGTCTCTGACAGCGTGAACGGAAGAAGCCGGATGTGCTCCGTCACGCGGTTGTGGAGTCCTCCTTTGCTGTAAACGATGTTCTCGATGACCCAAGATGTTGCCGAGCCGCACACGACGACGAGGAGGTTGTTACGCTTGGTTCCCCATGAGTTCCAGAAGTAATCGAAGGCCTGCAGAAATCCCGACTTCCTTGCGGCGAGCCAAGGTAGCTCGTCCAAAAAGAGAACAATTTTGCCGGATGGTTTCCGTCTGTCGATCTCCTGCGCGAGCGTTCTCAGCGCCCGATTCCAGCTCGTCGGGGTCGCGAGCGCGTGGCCTCGGAGGAAGGCTGCCCCGAAAGCCTCCGCGAAGTTCTCGAGTTGCTGATGGAGTGGCCCGCGGTGCTGGCCGGTGAGCTCGAAGTACGTCTCTTCTTCGCCGAAGTACTTCCGTATGAGAAAAGTTTTGCCCACCCTCCGCCTGCCGTAAAGGGCTAACAACTCAGGATCCTTGGAGCGTAGAAGTTTCTCGAGGGTCCGTTTCTCTCGGACCCTTCCCACGATCTCGTTTTTCATCTTCTCGTCGTTGAGCTGGCTAAGGGCGCTAACATATAGAATCCATTTAAGATACTCTATATATGGCCAAAATATGTCTAAGGATACGATATTTGGCCACTTTTAGTCAATTATATGTGGCCAAAAGTGGTTAGCGGCCGTCGTCCAACTCGTCGACGAGCTCGCCGCGCAGGCTTCCGAAGAGCCGCGACAAATCTCGAAACCCTCCGATGGTGATCCATACGAGAAAGATCGCCCCGAGGCCGAACATCACGTAGAGATAGATCGGCCAGATGGAAGATCTCGATCGTCTCATCCAGAGGTATCGCCCCCCGGGCGATACGATCGGCCAGCGTCTCGCCCTCGACGAGCTCCATGACGAGAAACACTTGCTCGTCGACTTTCTCGAACCCGTGCAGCGTTGCGATTCCCGGATGATTCAGTGACGCCAGCAGCTTTGCTTCCCGCTCAAACCTAGCGAGGCGCTCCGGGTCGCGCGAGAGCTCCTCAGGCAGAACTTTGATCGCCACGTCACGGTCGAGCTTCGTATCGCGCGCGCGATAGACGGCTCCCATACCGCCGGCACCGATCGGCTCGACGACGTCGTAGTGGGCTAGCTTCGTACCTGGCTCGAGGCTCATCACTCCCGTTTCGGGAGCATTTTATAGCATCAACCGTCCGGCGAAGCGCGATCTGGGCTCCCGGCTGTTGCGTCATCGACGCTGGCCTCAGCGAACACGTGTTCGCTGGCGCGGCGCCTCCGTGATCGCCGCTCGCGCTCGAAAGCCAGCTGCTGCGCACCCCACGCATCGATGACATCTCCGTAGTCCCTCGTCCTCTCCTCTCACTTCGTACGAAAGACCCTTCTCGTCTTCGGTCTCCGAACAAGGCGCGTTGGTTTTCTTCCGCCGCGGCGAGATAGGTGCTCATGAACTCCGCCAAGTCCGGCTCGAGCACTTGCCATTTCTCGAGCTCCCCGCCGCTCACGCGCTCGGCCAGCTCGTACGTGTCGTGCCACACTGACAGAAGCTCCACGGGCATCGATATCGTCAAGGTCACGAATTCTCCCGAACCTGTACCCTCGTGCTTGCGGACAGTTTTCTCGAGCTCGCGGTTCGAGAGCTTCTTCGCTTTTTCGAGCCACTCTTGCTCCGTCTCCAGAGTGGCCACGCGCACGATCTCTCGCGCTTTCGTCCATGGAAGCTCCCCGGCGTTGAACGCTGCCGCAATGACGGGAAGCTTCTCCAGTCGGTCGGCGATGAACACGAGATACTGCGCCTTCCGGGGTTTCACGCCGATGAGCTCCATGGCGTAGTCGCCTACTGAGGAAAACCCGCGTTTGGTGTGGGTAGAGGCAAGCCCGTCGTGCTCAAAGACACGAACGCTTGTGGGCAAAGTGGCGTTGGTGCACGGAATCTCTCGTGACTTCGGCAACCGCTTTGACCGACGTGTCTGATTCATGCACCAACGGCGGTCTGCATGCGAATAACTGACTTATTCGGCGCGGTGTTCGAGCTGCGAGTCATACGTCTTTTCGAGGACGTCGTCGCTCACCTTCGTGAGAGCTGCCGCCGCATCCTTGGACGCCCCGTGCTCGACGGCGCGTGACAGCGACTCAGCCTTGGTCTGTCCGCGCTTTGCACCGAGAAACGGCTTGACGATCAAGTAAGCCACGTCGCGCATCGGCATGTGACGGAGAAAACGCCAAAGCAGGCGGAAAGTCTGGAGCGGGTAGTGCCTGAACTTGTACCGAAACAGACGTCGCAAGCCGGCCGAGCGCTCGGCGTTCACCGCCTCGCCCGACAGGCAGGTGGGATCGATCTCGGTGCACTTGAAATATTTGTACCAATCGTCCGTGTCGTCGACGAGACCGCGTTCGACATATTCGTGCCAAAGCGGGGTCCCGCGGTAAACGCACAGTCGGTTGAACCCGTAGGTGTCCAACGGAAGCCTCGCCGCAAAGTCGAAGGTTGCGCGGATATCGTCGGCCGTCTCGTCCGGATTCCCGACGACGAAAAACCCGTGCACGATTTCGATCCCGGCGGCCTTGGCATTGCTCACCGTCGTCTCGACCTCGGCGAGTGTCTGGTCCTTTTTGAGGCGGTCGAGCACCTTTTGACTCCCGCTCTCGATCCCGAGCATGAGCGTGCGGCAGTGGGCCTTGGCCATGGCTGGAAAAAGGTGTTGGCAGACCGAGTCGACACGCCCCTCGCAGCCCCACTCGATCGTGATGCCACTGTCGTTGATTCCTTTGCAGATGGCCTCGATCCGCTTGGGCTGCAGCAGAAAGTGGTCGTCCACGAAGTACACCGATCCGTAGCCTAATGCCTGCAGGTGGTTGAGCTCCGCTACGACATGCTCGGGAGTGCGAGAGCGCCACTTTCCTTCACTGAAGGCCGGAATATCACAGAACACGCAGGGCCAGGGGCAACCGCGCGAGGTCTGCATGGTGGTAAAGCGCTCCATTGAGAGAACCGCGGGGACGTCGAGAGGCATCGACTCGACGAAGTCCAGTGGGAGGCTATCTCGGTCGGGGAAAGGCCACTGGTCCAGATCGCGATCGAGCGGCCGGTCCGGATTGTGAACGAGCTCGCCGTCCTTGGCCCAGGTGACGCCGGCGACGTCGGTGGGGTCGTCCAATCGTTCCAAGAGGTCGAGAATCAATTGCTCGCCGTCGCCCCGGCACACGAAATCTACTTCGGGACATTGCAGCTTCACCCGCTCGGCATTCAAGGTGGCGAACACCCCACCGAACGCAATGCGCACGGCTTCATCGGCCGCCCGTATCCGTCGGGCGAGGAGCTTTGCATAGGGGTAGCTGGTGGTGCTGAGAAAGCTCAACCCCACGAGTGCCGGGCGCTGGAGTCGGATCTCTTCCAGGATGACTTCGTTCAGCGTTGCCGGATTGGCCTGGTCGAACATGACGCACTCATGACCGGCGCGTTTGAGCACAGACGAGAGGGACATGATGCCAATAGGAGGAAACCCCATCACGCGAACGTTGCCGTTCGGTGCAATTGTTTTTGCAGGCAGCGCGTAGAACTGCGGGTCGCGAATATGAATCAAGAATACACGCATTAGTCCTTAGTCCTCAGTCCATCTGTTAGTCGGTACAAACACGTCTCGGCTCCGTGGGAACTATACAGCAAGCTCCGCGGCTGTGTCGCCACAGAGCGAGGAACCGCCGGAGGAACAAGGACTAAAGCTGGTGAGGAGACCCTAAGAAGGCAAGCGTTTCACGCGCGGCGAGGCCGCCCGTCGTCGCCCTCGCGGTGAGGATGTCGTCTTACTGCTTGATGCTGACGCCGCGCACCACGCTCCCCAGGGTCGTCCCCGTAGCTGTCATGGCCCAGCGACCGTGACTCCCTCTAGATCCCGAGCCAACGGGGGAGCGCGAGTGCGATGTCGGGGAGGAAGGTTACCAGCAGGAGGGCGACCACCATCGCTATGTACAGCGGTATGAGCGCGCGGCTCACGTCCGTGATGCGCGCGCCCGAGACGCTACAGCTGAGGAAGAGCACACTTCCCACGGGCGGCGTGCAGAGGCCGATGCAGAGGTTCAAAACCATCACGATCCCGAAATGCACCGGGTCCACGCCAATCGACTGGACGACAGGAAGCAGTATCGGCGTGAAGATGAGCACCGCCGGCGTCATGTCCAGGACGGTCCCGACCACGAGCAGGATCACGTTGATCGACAGAAGCGTTGCTATAGGGGCTTCCGCCGAGCAGCGCGAACGATTCGCCCACGAATTGCGGGATGCGCTCGTAGGCGAGCACCCAGGAAAAAGCCATCGAAGTTCCCACGAGGAGCAGCACGATGGATGTCGTAACCGCGGCGTCGACGAGAGCCTTGGGGATCTCCCGAAGCGTGACCTCCCGATAGACGGGCACCGCGAGCACAAAGCTGTAGACCACCGCGATGGCGCCCGCTTCGGTCGCGGTGAAGGCGCCGCCGATGATCCCTCCCATGACGAGCACGACAAGAAACAAGCTCGGCAGCGCGGCGAGAAAGCGTCGGAAGATCTCGCGCGGGGCGACCGGGGCGTCCACGGGATAGCCTCGCTTTTTGGCGATGAAACCCGCCACCGCCATGAGTGCTATGCCCACGAGAAGTCCTGGGAGATAGCCCGCTACGAAGAGGGCGGCGATGGAGACCCCTCCGCTCGCAAGCGCTTAGACGATGAGAATGTTGCTCGGGGGATGATGAGGCTCGTCGTCGCCGAGCTCACGTTGACCGCGGCGCTGAAGCTCGTGTCGTAGCCTTGCTCTCGCATGCGCGGAATCATGAAGCCACCGACGGCGGCGACGGCCGCGGCCGCTGAGCCTGAGATGGCGCCAAAGAGCATTCCCGCGACGATGTTCACATAAGCTAGTCCTCCCGGGAGCATCCCGACGAGCGCGCGCGCCAGATCGACGAGTCGCCGCGCGCTGCCGCCGCGGTTCATGAGCTGCCGGACAGGATGAAAAACGGGATCGCGAGAAGGGTGAAGCGGTCGAGTCCGGTGGCGATGCGCTGGGCAACCGTGATGCTCGCGGTCTCGAGGCCCATCGTGAACAGCAGAGTGACGAGCGCCGAGAGAGCGATCCCCACGGCGATCGGCACGCCGAGCACGAGGAGGGTGATGAAAATGCCGAGTAATAATAATGTATGAACGGGATCCATGGCGGACTAGCGCTCTCTCTCGTGGAAGTCGATGACCGTGTAGAAGAGGATGAGCAAGCCCGAGAGGGGGAGAACGACATAGACGTAGCCGCGCTCGACTTGAAGCGCCGCCGAGCTTTGTCCTAGCGCGAGCGTGATGTCGACGAGCCGCCACCCCCCGAAGACGAGAACGACGCTCGCGAACACCGCCACCGCCGCGCGAACGACGAGGTCGAGCTTCGGGCCTCGCGGGAGCAGGTCTATGGCGAGGTGGGCCCGTTGGCCGAAGCCGTAGCTCGCGCCGAGCAGAGCGAGCCAGACGAGCGCAAAGCGGACGAGCTCTTCCGTGATCGAGCTCGGTTGGCGCAACAGAAACCGCGTCAACACCTGCCACGAGACGACGAGCACCATCCCGCCGAGGATTGCGGCGATTGCTCCTTCGAGGAAGCGGTCGACGATCGCCTTCATTTATTCGAGCTCGCGGAGCTCGGGATAGCTCGCGTAGACCTCCTCGACAGCTTCCACGAACGGCGTTTTGTCGGGCTTCACGATCGTCACGCCCGCGGCGCGGACGGCGTCGAGCGCTTCCTGTGTCGCTTTGCGCCAGAGCTCGAGCTGGAGTGTGGCTGAAGCTCGAGCGGCTTCGGTGACGATGGCGCGCTCTTCTTTTGAGAGCGCCTCCCACAATCCGTGGCTAATGAGAAGCACGTCCGGCGTCGCGGTGTGCTCGTCGAGCGAGTAGTACTTCGCGACTTCGTAATGTCCCGAGAGATGGAAGCTCGGCGGATTGTTCTCGGGGATGTCCCGCCGGATGTTGAATTTTGGGTAGCGGCGGCTCCTTGGCCGGCCTAAGAATAGGTCGTGCCAAACAACCGTCTCCAGAGGGGGACAAGGAGCCACCATGCCAAGGAAATCAAAGAAGCCAGTAAGAAAGCAAACGCAATCGCCTACGGGCGAGGTAGTCGGCCAAGTCGGTCAGATACTGCTACCGATGATAGCGGGGATCGCGGCCACGAAGGCGGACTTGACGGAATGGGTGTACGAGCAAGGACTGACAGCTCTGCACCTACTCCTGAAAGAGGACGCCGAGGAGATCGCCGGGCCCAAGGGCAAGCACGAGAAGGGGCGAACTCATAACCACTGGGGGAGCACGAACGGAGAGCTGAGCTTCAGTGGTCGTCGAATCCAAGTGTCGCGACCTCGAGTTCGTTCGAAGTCGGGCGAGGAGGCGTCGCTTCCACACTTCGAAGCCTTCCGCGAAGAAGACCCGCTTCCAGAGCGAGTGTTGAATCAGATCTTGGTGGGGGTATCGACCCGAAATTACGAATCGAGTCTGGACAAACCCGCGGCCAAGTTGAAGTCTCGTGGCACGAGCAAGAGTGCCGCCAGCCGTCACCTCGTGAGCCAGACGACGCAGAAGCTCGAGGAATACCTGTCTCGGCGGCTGGAGTCGTTTGAGCTTGCGGCACTGATGATGGATGGCCTTGAGGTGGCCGGACAGACCGTCGTCGTAACTCTCGGTATCACAATAGATGGGACGAAGGTGCCCCTGGGCATATGGCTGGGTTCGACGGAAAACTCTCGCGTGTGCACCGCGATGTTGCAGGACCTTCTCGAGCGGGGTTTGCGCGTCGATGAGTCGATTCTCTGTGTAGTGGACGGAGGCAAAGGTATCCGCAAGGCGCTCGTCGACGTTTTGGGGGATCTCGCGGTCATCCAGGTGAGGTGGACCCCATTCTCTGGACCAAAATGGGGGGTAGCTAAGGTGGAGCCTGCCGAGTTGAACACGTCGTGGTCATAGTCGTGATGTTGTTTCCCGAAGGCTCCTAGAAGGGAGCGTTCGGGAAGACAGTTTATGTCAGATTGAAGATCTATTGTCCCACGTTCGATCCGGTGCCCCGACGGAGGGAGCGGACCCTTAAAAAAAGATGCGAAGCTTCCTTGTCCGCTCCCTCCGTCGGGGCCCCGGATCGAAGCCGCCCTTTCGCTGGTCCACCTGAATAGTGCAAAAATCGGGGTACCTGGGGTATGGGCCAAGCCGCGAGAGGGTCTCCTGCGGCGATTCTCGCATTCGTTTTGTGGACTCGTGGCAAGGTTCATTCCTTTTCCCGGCTTTCTACCGCCGTGGCCTCTTTGGCCTTGTTCTGCTTCGATTGCCCCAGTGCGTAACTGCCGACGTTGAGCTCCAGGATGATGCTGTGATGTACTAATCGGTCGATGGCCAATCATCTTGCCGCCAATCATCTTCAAGCTACCTCGCCAAGCAGTCCATCGTAGAAGCTCGCGGGCGTTTGATAGCCTAACGCTTTGTGCGGGCGCTCGTCATTGAAGAAATCGAAGTAGCAAGCGATGCCCTCGCGAGCCATCTGCACGCTGTCGTAGGCGTACAGGTAGACCTCCTCGTACTTCAGCGAGCGCCAGAGCCGCTCCACGAAGATGTTGTCGATACAGCGACCTTTGCCATCCATGCTGATCTTGATCTCAAGAGCAAGCAATACACTGGTGAACTCCTCCGAGGTGAACTGAGAGCCCTGGTCCGTGTTGAATATCTCTGGGCAACCGTAGCGTGCCACAGCTTCGTTCAGAGCCTCCACGCAGAAGGTCGTCTCCAACGTGTTGGACAAGCGCCAGGCGAGCACCCGCCGCGAATACCAATCGATGACCGCCACCAGGTATACGAAGCCTCGCGCCATCGGGATGTATGTGATGTCGGCGGCCCACACCTGATTGATCCGAGAAACCGTCAGATTCCTCAGTAGATAGGGGTATACCGTGTGTTCCGGCGCTGGCTTGCTTGTGTTCGGCTTGGGCGCAGTGCTCTCGAGCCCCATCAAGCGCATAAGACGCTGCACGCGCTTGCGGTTGACGGCCGACCCCTCCGCTTTGAGTGTCTGTGTCATCATGCGGCTGCCGAAAAATGGACGCTTCAGATGTAGCTCGTCCATCCGACGCATCAATGCGAGTTGCTCGCCATCCGGCTCGACAGGTTCGTAGTACAGGCTCGACCGATTCACGCCGAGCAGCTCGCACTGCCAGCGCATCGACAGCGGAGCGTTGGGTTCGACCAACTCCCGCCGGGGCGTCATCGCAATCGACCGAGCCCGTGTGATAAAAAATCGCGCTCCATCGTCAGTTCCCCGATTTTCTGAAGCAGTTCGGCCTCGCGCATCGAGGCATCGCCTCCGCCCACCTCTTCGGTCTCGAAAGCACGCGTGACGTTCTCCAAAAGCTGCCGCTTCCATTTGTAGATCTGGTTCGCGTGAACCTTGTGCCGCCGGGATAGTTCCGCCACTGTCTCCTGCTCGCGTAGTACCGCCAATGCAACTTTCGACTTGAAAACAGGGCTGTGCTTCGTACGATTTTTCTTCACTTTTCTCTGCTCCTTTTTTTATTGAGCAGGCTTGTTTTACCACCTTAACCCTTGGTCTAAAAAATGGGGTCCACTTCAAGGTGCCAGATCCATAAACTCCGAAATCTTCGCTCGTACCTTCCAAAGTCTCGTCACGCCTACGTGCTCCAGACGATGAAGGAAGCCTACAAGAGCAAGAGTGCTGACAAGGCGCGCAAGAAACTTCGGGCACTGGTGTCGTGGCTCGAGCGAAATGGCTACGACGAAGCTGCCGGAAGCCTTCGCGAAGGGATGGAAGAGACCCTCACGGTTGTGAAGCTCGCTCTGCCCGAGTCACTTCGCAAATCTCTGGCCACGACGAACTCCATCGAGAATCTCAACGGAACCATCCGCAGAGTATCGAGAAACGTCAAGCGTTGGAAGAGTCCTTCCATGATTCGCCGATGGACCGCTCTCGGCGTCGTCACGGCGGAGAAGAAGTTCCGGCGTATCAAAGGCTATCGCCATATGGGCGCTCTCGTTCAAGCCCTTAGAAGCAAACAGAAATCTCTTGACAGCGATGCGTTTGCTGCCTAAGAGTATTCACTGGTGCCGCCGCTACCCGACCAAATTCAACAGCGGCCGGGACATCCCCTTGTTCTCAGCGCCGTCCACGACCCCTTGTTGCAGAGCGGTGTAGAGCTCACCCCACGCGATGGGCGTCGCTGCGCCTCCGAGCGCACGCACCGTCGTCATCGAAAGCGTGCTCTCTTGAGTACGGATCTTGAGGCCAACAAGATCGGCGGGGCTTTCGATGGGCTTCGCCTTGGAGTAGAAGCTGCGGCTTCCCGCGTCGTAATAGGTGAGGCCCCGCAGCCCCTGCTCTTCGCCCGCCAGGAGAAGCCGCGCGCCAATCTCTCCGTGGAAGACGCGCTGGCGGTGCGCTTCATCGCGGAAGAGATAGGGCAAGCTGAAAACGCCATAGGCCGGGACGAAATTCTCGAGCACGCTCGCCGACACTTTGGTCATGCCGACGGCGCTGAGCTGGAGAAGCTCCAGGCTCTCCCGCTCGGTTCCGAGCTGCTCTGCAGGATGGACGTCGACCCTGAGCTTTCCGCCCGAGCGCACGTCTACCCGCTCGGCGAAAAACTGCATCGCGGCGTGCACGGGGTGGCTAGTGGGAAGCCCATGCGCGAGCTTGATGACTCGCAAGCCCTCCCGCTCGGCGCAAGAGAGCGCGGTCAGAAACATTGCAACAGCAACCACGCGGGCCATACGCTCCGCTATCGCTCCGCGACTTCGACTCTCAGGGTCACCGTGGCGCGCACTTCGACGGCGCCGGGCTCGACGGGTGTTTGCGCCCGTCCCATTTCGGCTTGCATCATCGTGGCCGCCGCGTAGGGTCGCACCACGACGGGCTCGCCTTCGGTCACGGACAAGACGCGCACGATGTCGAGGCCGAGCGCTCCTGCGAGCGCCTCCGCCCGAGCGCAGGCCTCGAGCGCGGCGTCCGCAAGCGCTTGCAGCTTTAGCGCCTCTTCGTCGTCGACGGTGAACTGAAATCGTTGCACGTTGGTCGTCCCTGCGCCTGTCGCAGCGTCGATCACTTTGGCCGCGTCGCCGATGGCAATCTTCGACACGCGGATCATGTTCGAAGCCGTGTAGCTCGCGATCGTTGCCTCGCTGCCGTCACGCGGCCGGGTATAGTTCGGCCGCAACGAGTAGGACTGCGTTTCGATCTCTCCGTCCGGGCCAACAGCTTCGCGCACGGCGGCGATGACGGTCTCGAGCTTCTCCGCGTTCGCGTCGGCGGCCTCTTTGGCCGTCGGCGCTTGTGTGACGACGCCGAGATCGATCTCGGCGCGCTCCGGCTCGGCGCTCGCCGTCGCCGTGCCCGTGACGCGAATCTCGGGTGGCGCGATCTGCTGCGGCTGCGTGGTCACGAGAGCGAGGGCTATGTAAAACAGGTGCATTCTAGACTCCCTTCTTCATCCAATTGTCGGCGCTAGCGTATCCGTCTAAGTCGCCCACGTCGAGGCGGCTCCCGTGCATCTCGTGGGTGTAGACGGAGGATCGCTCCGCGAGCCAGCCGATGAAGCCGCCGAGCGCTTCGATGGCTTCGGGCTCCAAAATATAGAGAGCCGGGCAAGCCCAGCGTGTGGGCGGCTCATCCGGTTTTTCCCAAAGCTTCACGATCCGGCCGTCTTCGGCGTTGATTTCCGCAATGCCCGTCTGGCGGCATTTATCGATAGACGGCTCACGGTAGCGTAAGACGAGCGTGCGCGGCTTTTTGTGATAGTCGTCGAAGAAAACGTCGAAGGCCATCCGAAACAGATTGTCGCCTGCGGCGACGAGCGCGGGGCCATCAGATGAAGTCTCGCGTAGCGCTAGCGCCAAGTCCTGCACCGCGCCGAGGCGCGTCTCGTTCGTCGTGGCGCCGTCGTCTAGCACATGAGCGCGTCCGGCCGCCCACGCGACGAAAGCATCATAGAAACGATGGTTGCTCACAACGACAAAAGCATCCACGTGCGCGGCGAGTTGGTCGACTAGATGCTCGACAATGGGTTTTCCCGCGACGGGGAGCAGAGGTTTGGCGCGATCTTTCGTCAGCGGGTAGAGCCTCGTGCCGAATCCGGCGCACAGGATCATCGCCTTCACTGAATGCGGATCCCGTCGTCGCTGTCGAGAAGGAATACACTTGCGGGCGGACGTGCGTCCATCGCTCGCTCGATCGAGCGGCGGATGGCTTCGTCGCGCGTTCCGTCCACGAGTGCTATGACGCATCCGCCGAAGCCGGCACCGCTGAACCGCGATCCGTACACGCCGTCGGTGCCGAGCAGAATGTGCTGGAGCTCGACGAGCTCCGGCGAGCCGGCTTCCCAATTCTGAATCGAGCTCTCGCAGGACGCGTTCATCAGTGCGCCGAGCTCCGCGAGGTCGCCTCGACGCCAAAGCTCGGCGCCCCGCCGGACGCGCGCCCGCTCCGTGAAGAAATGGCGTGCCCGCCTCGCCGGTGCGCCTTCGAGCTTGGTGCGGTGCTCGTCGAATTGTGCGTCGGTGAAGTCGTGCAGCCCGCGCGCGCCCTCGAGCCCTGTTCTGGCGGCGAGAGACGCGACCGCTTCGAAACATTCCTCCACGCGGCGGTTGTAGCCGGTCGCGGTGAGGTTTCGCGTGGTGCCGGTAAACGCCGCGAGGACGCGCCACGCGGGCGCCCCGTCCCCGAGCGGCAGCGCGTCCCAACGGGTATTGCGGGAGTCAATCCACAGAAGATGATCGCGCTTGGCGCCGACGATCGCGGCCGGGTCGAGGATGCCGACTTTCACGCCGACGAAATCGCGCTCCGCCTCGAGAGCGAGCTCTACTTTTTCTTTCGCCGTTAGCTCGAGCCCGTTCGCATCGGCGAGGGCTGTGAGATAAGCGAGTAGAACGGAAGCGGAGGAGCTCAGTCCGCCGCCCGGAAGCGTGCCTTCGACCGTGCCTTCGATGCCGTGTGAGACGCGGTCGCCGAGCGCGAGAGCTGCCGCACGCGGGTAGCGTCCCCAACGCGGCTGGCCGGTCTGCTCGTCTGGGTCGCGGAGGTCGAAGCGGACTTCGTCAGCGAAATTGAGGCTCTCGAGTCGGACCTCCGAGGAAGCTGATGGCGAGAACGTGAGCTTCGTGTGGGCACTCACTGCCATACCGAGCGTGGGGCCGCCTTGATGGTCGCTATGCGCACCGATCGGGCAGATTCGATATGGGGCGAGGACAGTGCGCTTCGGGTCTTGTATGATGTCGCTCAAGGGGTGGCCATGATTTCACGAAGAGAGTTTCTTGTCACGGAGTGCCGCGGCCATGCTTGGTCCGAGCTTGGCGACAAAGACGCGCGTGGCGTTGGTTGGTACCGGCATCCGCGGCGTCAATATGTGGGGTAAGAACGTTCAGGAGAACTACAGCGACGTTGTCGAGATCGTCGGGCTCAGCGACATCAATCCGGGGCGGCTCGCCTTCGCCAAGCGCCACATTGGAGCGAGCTGTCCGACCTTTACGGATTTCGATGAAATGCTGGCGAAAACGAAACCGGAGCGCGTCATCGTCACGACGATGGACAGTACCCATCACGATTTGATCGTCCGCGCGATGGAAGCGGGCGCAAACGTCATTACCGAGAAGCCGCTGACGACGGACGAAACCAAGTGTCAGGCGATCCTCGACGCTCGGGCGCGCACCGGTCGCGACATCACGGTGACGCACAATTATCGCTATTCGCCTCATCGCGAGCGTATGAAACAGCTTCTCGTGGAGGGGCGTATCGGCCGCTTGACCTCGGTAGACTTTCACTGGTATCTGGATATTTATCACGCGCCGCCTATTTTCGCCGTTGGCACGGGAAGGAGCGTTTCTCGGGCACGTTGTTCGTGCACAAAGCGTGTCATCACTTCGACTTGCTCAATTGGTGGATTGGCTCGGAGCCCGAGCTCGTTTATGCCCAGGGGGCGCTCGAGCATTACGGCAAGAACAACGCCTTTGGCGGCTCGCAATGCCGCGGCTGCCCGCACAGGAACGATTGCGATTTCTATTGGAACATCATGGAGGACCAACACCTCGTCGACCTCTATGTGAACAACTAAGAGCATGACGGCTATATCAGAGACGGCTGCGTTTGGTCGGAGGATATCGACATTTACGACAAGATGGCGGCGACGATCCGCTATGCGAACGGGGTTCAAGTGAGTTACTCCTGTACGACTTATTCGCCCTACGAGGGCTACTGCATCGCTTTCAACGGCACGAAAGGCCGCCTCGAAGCGTGGGTCCACGAGCGTCAGCCTTGGAAGCGCGAGAGCTACGACGAGCTGCGCGTCACCGACAACTTCGGTGAGACGGAGCTCATCCGCATCCCGCACAGCTCGGGTGGCCATGGGGGCGGCGACCAAAGGATGCAGGATCACATCTTCCGCGACGCGGAGGGTCCCGACCCGTATCGACAGCGCGCCGGTTTGCGCGAAGGTGCCATGTCCGCGCTTCTCGGGATCGGGGCGCGCAAGAGCGTTCAGTCCGGAGCGCCGGTTCGCATCGCGGATTTGACGTCACTCGAACCGAAGAAGGAGACAGTATGAACCGCGGGCTATGGGTCGGTTTTTTTCTGTCCGTTTCACTGAGCACTGCCGCGCAAGACCGTATCGGCGACGTCCAGGAAATCGCGCCTGGCGTTTACTTCGATCAGGATCATGTCGGCCGATAGCCAGGAGCTGACCGAGCTCATCGCGGGCGCTGAGCGAATCCTCGTCTTCACAGGCGCCGGTATTTCGACAGGGAGCGGCATACGTGATTTTCGCGGGCCACAAGGCGTGTGGAAGGAGCGCCAGCCGGTTTATTTCCAGGATTTCATGACGTCTCAAACGGCACGCGACGAGTATTGGGATCAGAAGCTAGAGGCGTGGCCGTCGTTCAGGGACGCCGAGCCCAACGCTGCCCACGACGCCATCGCGGACTTGGAGCGTGCCGGGAAGATCGAGATAGTCATCACGCAGAACATTGACGGCTTGCACACACGCGCCGGCACGTCCGCCGAAAAGCTCGTCGAGATCCACGGGACGAACGGGGCCATCGAGTGCATGAGCTGCCACGAGCTCAGCGATCCCGACGCACATATGAAGACTTTCGCCGAGACCCACGTGGCTCCAGATTGTGGTTGCGGAGGCTACTTGAAGCCCGCGACGGTAAGCTTTGGCCAAAACCTGCGGCCGGAAGATTTGCGTCGGGCGACGCGCAGTGCCGGGGCGGCGGACCTCGTCATCGCGCTCGGCTCGACGCTATCGGTCTATCCGGCCGCGGGATTTCCGCTCGCGGCCGCGGAGCGCGGGGCACCCTATGTCGTGATCAATCGCGGTGTCACCGACCACGACGGGCACACGGCGCTCACGCTACGGCTCGAAGGCGACGTGGTGGAGCTCTTGCCGCCAGCCGCCGCGTCCGCGCTCGCGTGAGCATCTGCACATTCAGGCAGCTCCCATGTCACGCCGAGCAGCATAGTGGAGCTCTTGACAGCCGACTCGCGGGGAATTATTATCTATCTATCTATCTAGACAGTCTAGCTAGTTCCTGTCCAGAAACACCATAACTTGTGGTGTGCGAGAGACCTATCGAAGATGTGGGTATTATACGTTTTCGGAAGGGGCTTCGTGGGGTTGAGAGCGAATGAAAATCTTGGACGAAACGAGAGGCGAATTGTTAGCAATCCATGGCTATAAGGGGCGGAAGAGTAATAGTTGTTATCGTAATAGGTGTCTTGCCATCATCAGTAGGTTGCAGGTGATGATGGAACTCCATACGTACGATTTAAAAGAAGGCAATGAGCGCCATGTGCATCGGTCGAGGCCAAAGACTCGTTTCAAGAACGAAATGACGCCTTCGATTCCGCAGCGAAATTGCCGCAGGCGTTGATAGACCCAGGAACTCTTGACCATATCGGTCACCGCGAAATGAGCCTTGGTAAAGGCAACATCTTCAACTCCCTTGCCTTTGATGGCTTCCAAGTTTGCCTTTGAAGAAAACGCGCCATCGTAGGCAACCTGGCGCGGGGCCCGTTCGTAGAGTTCGACTTGACGGTCGATCATGGTTTCCGCGAGAGTTGAATCGGACGGATTTCCATCTAAGATCACGCAATCCAAAATCATCGAGGACGAGCCACCAGTCATACACACCTTGTGGCCGTAGAGAGTCTCGCGCCGGTCTTTGCGAATAATGTCGGTGTGTTCTTCGAAGATAGAAACGACCTTCTCCTCCGCAGGCACACGCTCTTCGTCGATCACTCGGCGTTGGGTTTGGTTGATGACTTTCTTGGTGAGGACGAGAAAGTGCTCAAAATCCGCGGCGATCCTCTCCGCGCTCGCTCGCTTCACCGGCTCGGTCAAGCCCGACTCTTCCAACTGTGCTGCAACGCGTTGAGCGGAGCGATAGGTTTCTTCCGTCACCTTCAGTAGATCTCGATAGACGCGACGCCTTTGTTGCTTATCCTTCGCGTTCAGAACTCCCAGTCGACGTCTCTTCGCTCGACGCGTTCGATTGCCGAAGACCACTACTGTACCCAGCAGTTCGCGAGCTCGGCACATCACGCGAGTGAGAACCCGAACACAGTCATAAAGAAGCTCGGAGTCTGTAGGCGGATGAATGTTTGATTCCACTACCGTGCAGTCCACTCGTACTTTTCTTCCCTTTTCGATCCCAGCATCCTCGGCAACGCTCACCAGCTCTCGGTTGATCTGCTCCAGCGTTTCGAACTTCACGGCTTTGATGTTTGCTGCTAGGGTCGACTTCGACGGGGTCGGCTCTATGATGCCGAGCTGGCAAAACGTCCGATAGCTTCGAGAGTCTGCCAAGTGAAACGCCAGCTCCCGATAGGTGAACTGATTCAGCTGCTTCACCAACAACGCCCGGAGAACCTGCTCCGCGCTCATTCCCCCACGACCAACATCGCTCCCTGCCGGTGGGGTGACCGACCTTAGGTCTTGCAGTACCAGCTCATTGAGCTTAGGATGGGCATCGAGTAGCGACGAGATCGTTTCGAGCTCGCGTGCGTGCTCCAGCTCCAGCCAGGGCTCACGTAGATTTGGCTGTGGGTTGATCGTTTTTCGCATTTAGGGCTGGTCTCCTTTGGAGTTAAGTCATTTAGAATCGGATGTTTTCAACGACACGATCCTAATCGACACCCCCTCAGAAGACTAGCCCTAAATTTGCGATTTCTCCTTTTTTCTCAATCCCTTACAGGCTTCAGGACGGGTACTAGCTAGGAGAAAAAAATGAAACGCGTCTGGGCGTTACAGGATGCCAAGAACCGGTTCAGTGAGGTCGTTGACCGCGCCATTGCCGAAGGACCGCAGACCATCACGCGGCGGGGAAAGGGAACAGCGGTCGTCGTCTCGATGGGAGAGTTCAGGCGACTCAGTGCGCCGAAAGGAAGCCTCGTGAGTTTTCTGCGCAAGTCTCCTCTCGTAGGTGTGGATCTCGAGGTCGAACGATCGGCCGACTACGGAAGGGATCTCGAGCTGTGAGGTATCTGCTTGACACCTGTGTCCTCTCCGAGTCGGTCAAAAAGAACCCGAATGGAGGCGTTATCGGGTGGCTGAAGAAGCAGGAAGAGCTCTCGCTGTACTTGAGTGTCATCACGTTCGGTGAACTGCAAAAAGGGGTCAGCAAGCTCATCGAGAGTCGCAGACGGAAGAAGTTGCAGGAGTGGATCGATCAGGAACTTGCAAGTCGGGTTGCCGGTCGCGTTCTGGATGTCGATCTAGGAGTTGCGACTCGCTGGGGAGAGTTATCAGGAGTCGCGGAGAAAGTCGGCAGAAGGGTCCCGGTTCTGGACGGGCTCTTGGCTGCCACAGCGCTGGAAAGGGAACTGACGGTCGTGACGGAGAACGTTCAGCATTTTCAAGTGACAGAATGTTCCTACTTCAACCCTTGGGAACGTTGAGATTGAGAGTCCGCGCCGCTGTGACGCTGGCCTCAACGTGGACGTGAGCTTCAGCTGCGGCACTTAGCGTTCGCCAAGAATGGGGGATTGTCGTCGTGTCCAAAACTCGAACGGTCATCGAAAGCTCGACTCTGCAGGCATTCTCGAAATTCGCGGAGACCAGCCGACGCGGCTACTGGATCTGCGATAGGCGATCCCGAGCAGACCTCTCCTGCCCACCAGAGATTCGTTTCGTCCAGCTTGCGCGCCTGAACTGCTATGCGGCGTCACGGTGGTAATAACTGAGCAAGCCGCCCAATCGCTCGGAACATCGCACGTTCCCGTGGAGACTGCCAACTTCGATGCCAAGCCAGGAGTGTTTCCGGTGTGAAGATACCGGCGACTTCTGCCAAGAGTTTCCGGCCGAGCGCCTTACCCTTTACCGCGAGCCGACGTCGCTCGTCGTAAACGATAGCGGCCTGTTGCTCGCGCTGGATCCAACCAGCGCCGGCGACGACCAACAATGTCTGAGGCTTGATCGGCGTGCTCATGACCCAGGATTCTAGCTTCCATCGGCGAACCAAGCGTTGACACGTCTATCCAAATGCCCCGGCGCGCGCGGGTTTTGAGTTCGTTTGTGTTTTGGACACGACGGGTGGAGCTGTTGCCGCCGGCTGTAGCGGCCGCGCTCGCGTAGCATCCAGGTGTTCCCGAGAAGCACCGCGGCTCGCGACAAGGAGCGCGAGCTTTCGAACGAGCAGAGCCACTGACTGAGGCAGGGCCTATCAGGCGGGAAACTATCGCTGGTTCCTCAACGAGCTCCTATGCCGAATTCGGCATAGCAACTCTTTCCGGACAGTTCGCTCGCTCCGAACCGGGAGATTTTTGCTTTCGGGTCAGATCGTTCATCTCGTAGAAAAAGATCCCAAGCGGGAGGTTTCAGTATTTGTTTCTCGTTTGTACGTACGAGGGACAAACTGAATGGGACACGACCAAGATTCAAGGAATTTCTGCAGACGTTCCTGCAGGAGTTTCTGCAACTCTTCTTCCCGGACGTCGAGCAGCGTCTCGATTTTCGGGAGATCGAGTTTCTCGACAAGGAGGTCTTCACCAACCTTGCTGAAGGAAGCTCGCGACGCGCCGACGTTGTCGCCAAGCTCACTACCCACGACGGTCTGCCGAAGCTGCTGCTCGTTCACATCGAGATCCAAGCCAAGCCGGAAAGAGGCTTTCCCGAGCAGATGTGTGAGTACTACTCGCTACTTCGAAGCCGATACAAAATCTCGGTGTTCCCGGTCGTCATCTACCTTCGTGGAGGCAAAACGGGCTTGACCTCCGAGGAGTACGTCGAGCATGTCTACGGTTACGAGATTCAGCGGTTTCGCTTCCAGAGCGTTCAACTGGCACGGTTGGACGTGGAGGAGTCTCGTAAAGGGGTCGGCCCGGTGGGCGCGGCGCTCGGAGCGTTGATGGACAGCTCCAGGACCCGCGAGCGGGCGGCGCTGAAGGCGTCGCTGCTGCTTCAAGTCATCGAGAGCGAATATGACGACGCACGACAGCTTCTCCTCGCGAATATCATCGAGACGTACCTCGAGCTCTCGCCCGCGGAGAGAGCACGCTACCCGAAAGTGGTATCGAGAAAGGAGTATCGCAAATTGCAGGACGTAGACGAAACTTGGATGGACAAGCTGCTGCGCCAAGGTGAAAAGAAAGGCCGCGAAGAAGGACGCCAAGCAGGCCGCGAGGTGGGTCGGCAAGAGGGACGCGAGCTGGGGCGCAAAGAAGGCCTCCGGGATGGAGTGATGGAAGGAAAGCGTCAGACACTCCTGAGCCTGATGGACCGGAAGTTCGGCCCACTACCGGAAGGAGTCGCAGCACGCGTCCGTTCCATCGAATCCGCGGACGAGCTCGATGGGTTGCTCGACTTGATTCTAACGGCAGAAAACCTCGGCGAGATGAAGCTCGAGGCCTGAGCGCTGCGCTCAAACCCGTCCAAACCGCTATCCGCGCCCACGAGCGTCCGTTCGACAGCGCTCGATGTCAATTGTCAAGAGCCGGCCAAGTCTCGATACGCCACTCCCCTGCTTGCCCGCGGCCCGCCATCGACGTAACATCGTCCGCTAGAAATGTCGCTCGAAGCCGGTCAGCAACTCGCTCACTACGAAATCCTCGAGCTCATCGGCAAGGGTGGGATGGGGCAACCTGGCAATGGTTGCCTGTCTAGGGGGAGCCCGCAGTAGCGGGTAGGCCCCCCTGAGTAAGGCCTAGTCAGCCGCTCAGTAGTGTAACGACTGAAAGCGAAAGCAAGAGGGAGGACAAACGAGAGCAGCGAGGTGAAGGGTGTTGCCCTGAATCTGACACAAAGCCCCGAGAACCTTGAATATTGGGAACGTGCCGATCCTTTCCATGCGGGCGCAGGCCAAGCGGTGAGCGCGTTAAAGACGAGTGCGAAGCCGACACCCCGGGGTCCCAGACAGCATCGAGCTGCCCAAAGACAGGCAAGTAACCAGGCGAGCGACGTTACCTAGGCTCTTGGGCCATCGCCCGCACCATGCCCGAGTACCGGGCCCAATGTAAAAAGAGGGTGACGGGATGGCCGCGTCGCAAGTGATGGGGACCGGAGTGCCGCAATGGCCTAGCGATGAAGCGACTAATGATCGCCGAGCGAAGGTCCCCACGGAAGGTTGACCGTGAAAGGAGAAACATCGACGCTATGCAAGGAGTGACAAACCGGTGGGCACAAACCTGACACGGATAGGCGAAAAGGCTCGCAAAGACCCCAAGCTGGTGTTCACCAGCTTGTATCACCACATCACAGATATTGACAACCTGCGAGCCAGCTACGACAAACTGCTTGCCCACAAGGCGAGCGGGATCGATGGAGTAACGAAGGAGGAATACGGCAAACAACTCGAAGAGAACCTTCGGGACCTATCGTCGCGTCTGAAGCGCATGGGCTACCGTCCATCGCCGAAACGTCGTACGTACGTACCGAAGCCAGGCAGCGAAAAGGGAGGACCGCTAGGAATCAGCAATTTTGAAGACAAGATTGTTGAGGAAGCGACGAAACGGACGCTGGAACCCATCTACGAAGCCGTATTCGAAGACAGTAGCTATGGCTACCGTCCGGGGCGCAGCCCACATCAATGTTTGGATGCCCTCGGCCGGACGCTGCAACAGAAACGAGTCTACCGAGTGGTGGAGGCCGACATCAAAGCGTTCTTTGACACGGTCAATCACGCCTGGCTGATGAAGTTTTTGAAGCATCGAATAGGAGACGAGCGTGTGCTCCGACTGATCGTGCGGATGCTGAAGAGTGGCATCCTGGAGGATGGACTGGTCCATGCGACTGATCAGGGGAGACCCCAAGGCTCCATTCTTTCGCCACTGCTGTCGAACATTTACCTGCACTACGTGCTGGACGTGTGGTTCAGTCGACGGGTGCGCAGGCAATGTCAAGGCGAAGCGTACTACTTCCGATTTGCTGATGACTTCCTTGCCTGCTTCCAGTACAAAGGCGAAGCAGAGAGTTTTCGCCACCAGTTGGAAGACCGCCTCGAAGGATTCGGCCTGAAGCTGGCGATGGAGAAAACGCACTGCCTCGAGTTCGGGCGCTATGCCCGTGAGAATGCGTATAAGCGGGGCGAGAAGCCGAAGGAATTTACCTTTCTAGGATTCACGCACTACTGCGGGAAGACGCGAGAGGGATATTAAAAGGTCAAACGCCGCACCAGCCGTAAGAAGCTGGGACAAAGCTTGCGCCGGTTCACGGATTGGGCACGCAAAGCCCGGAGTGTACTGAGGAAAGGTGACATGTTGCGGCTGGCCCGCTCCCGCGTGGTCGGCCACCTGAGCTATTACGCCATCACGGATAACTCGGACCGATGCCGGTACTATGTCCGCCGCAGCGAACGCATCCTGTTCCATTGGCTCAACCGCAAGAGCCAGCGGCGGGCATACACGTGGTCCTCTTTCGTCCAAGCTCTTACTCACGTTGGATGGCCCACGTCGCGAATCCGCGTAGACCTGAACCCTTGTCGTAGAGCGGAGGCTCGCTGAATGACCGACCGATGAGCCGTATGTATGGGAAATCCGCTTGTCCGGTTCTATGAGGGGTAGGAGTTCAACTGGAGTATGGACGAGATAAAGTGGCACCGCCGCGAAAGCAGGCGGCAAACAGAGAAAACAAACATCGTCCTGTAGCTCCGGGAGACTCCTACCTACTCGAAGAGAGGTCTATCGGGCTAGAGACGGGAAGCTTGGCCGGGATGTAGCGATCAAGGTTCTACCCGACGCCTTCGCCGAGAACGAGGAGCGACTCGCTCGGTTCAAGCGGGAGGCCAAAGTCCTCGCTTCGCTGAACCACCCCAGCATTGCCGCGATTCACGGGTGTTGTTTATCACTTTAATCCGTAATCCACCGCGATGAAATATCAAGAACGGCCACCACTCCATGAGGGTACGGGAGTGCTCGACGGCGTCAAGGGTTCGCTCGCTACGCGAGCCGCTACGCGCCCTTGACCCCGTCTGCGCCTCCCGTCTTCTGCTCGTACGTGGTTGCCGGTCGAGGTGAATCACGAATGAGAAATCTTCGCGATTCAATGTAAAAAACAACAGCGGGCTCGAGGAGTCCGAGGGCACGCACTATCTCGTGCTCGAGCTCGTGCCTGGTGAGACTTTGGCGGAGCGGATCGCTCGCGGCCCTATTTCTGTAGAAGAAGCTCGCCAAATAGCCATGCAGGTCGCTGAGGCTATGGAAGCAGCCCACGAGCGAGGCATCGTCCATCGGGATCTCAAGCCGGCCAATATCAAGCTCACGCCCGACGACATCATCAAGATCTTGGACTTTGGCCTTGCCAAGGCATTCGTAGCGGAAACGCCCGAAGCCGACAGCTCGATGTCGCCCACTCTCACGCGAGATGCGACGCGAGTCGGCGTCATCATGGGCACCGCGGCCTACATGAGCCCCGAGCAGGCGAAGGGCAAAAAGGTCGACCAACGCACCGACATCATCGCGTTCGGCGCGGTGCTCTTCGAGATGCTCACCGGCGCAAGGCGTTTGTGGGCGAGGACGTTTCGGAAGTGCTGGCCGCGGTCATCAAGAGCGAGCCGGACTGGAGCGCGCTCGGCGGAGATGTGCCACCAGCATGGAGGGCGATGCTTCGTCGATGCCTGGAAAAGAACCCCTCCCGACGATTGCGCGCCATCGCGGATACGTCGATCTTTCTCGAAAATGGCGCCTCGTTCGCCGCAGAGGTTGCCCCGGCCGAGTCGCAGTGGTCGTGGCGGCATGTGATTGGTGTCGGCGCTGCGGGCGCGGTTGTCGGTGCCTTGGTCTCGAGTTTGCTGGTCCAAAGAGACACGACAGCACCATCGGTACAGCACTTGTCGGTGACACTCCCTCCCGACTTGTCTCTTCAGGTACCGGGGAATCTAGACATAGGTCCTAGCGTCGCCCTCTCTCCTGACGGCACGATGATCGTATTCGTTGAAGGCGGCCTTGGTGACACATCGCTTTATCTCCGCCGTCTCAATTCGGCAGAGGTGGTACCGCTAACCGGGACGGAGGGCGGGTTCCAGCCATTTTTCTCTCCCGATGGAGAATGGATCGCTTTCTTTTGCCAATGACCAGATGAAGAAGCACTCGCTGAAGATCGGGAATACCGCCGCCATTTGCGAGGTCCAAGCATCGCCGATGGGTGCGGTATGGCTCGAAAGCAACGAAGTCGTGTTTGACACGTTCCGCTCGGAACCTCTTCGGGTATCGGCTTCGGGCGGGGAGCCGACCCTGATCGCCATCGAATCTGCGGAAACGGGAAGACAGTATTCGAGGGCTGTGCGCCTTCCGATTCCGGGAAAGATCCTTTCCTCTTCCCGCAGTAGCGGTGGAGAATTTAGAGTCGAGGTCGTGGACCTCGACTCAGGTGAGACGCACCCGCTCGTCGACGATGCTCGGGCTGTCGGTTATGCGGCGAGTGGTCACCTCATCTTCGCGCGTGCCGCGACCCTATTTGCGGTTCCGTTTGACTTGGAACGGTTGCGCGTTACGCAGGAGATTCCTGTCCCTATTCTCGACAATGTCGAGGATATCCTGAATCTAGTTGAAATCGGTGAGTGACTCCCTTCAAGATCGTCGGTGTCAAAGCTGGCGATCAAAAAGAAAGGAGCCACCCGGTGAGAGCAGATACGAAGAAGAGAAAGAATGCAACACAGATGCTGAGGGCGACGCAGGAGCAAGAGTGGTGGGCGGATCAAGTTGTGCATGTGATGCTGGAGGGCAAGCGAGCGCTGGACGCCGCGATGCTCGATGTCGGACGCCTGGTAGCTGAGACGCTCATGTACATGGAGCGCGAAGAGAGATCTGGGCCAGACTACCATCCTACGTCGTCCGGGCTTCGCAAATGGGCGAGTCAACGTGGGTCGATCTATGTCGGTGACCAGAAGCTCCCTGTCGAGCACCCTCGATTGCGGGGCCCGGAGGGTGAGGTCGGGCTGAGAACCTACGAGCAGCTCAAGAATCGCGGGGGCTTTTCGGAGGAACTCCTGTCGGAGGTGCTTCGGGGAATGTCTGCTCGCAAGTACGAAGAGACGGTGACGGCGGCAGGCAAGGCTTTCGGTGTGACGCCGAGCTCGGTGTCCCGCCATCTGGTCGAGGCGACGGCGAAGCAGCTGAAGCAGTTCCAGGAGCGCAGTCTCGAAGAGTTTCCGCTCTTCGCGATGTACCTAGACACGGTCCACCGCGGCGGTCAGGCGTTCGTGGTCGCGCTCGGCGTGGACCGTGAAGGGAAAAAGCTCCCCCTGGGCTTCTGGGAAGGGGCGACGGAGAACCACGAGATCTGCGAGGAATTGCTGGAAGAGTTGGAGCGACGGGGGTTAAAGCTCTCCAAACGGATCCTCTGGGTAACCGATGGTGGCGGGGGGATCATCAAGGCGCTCAAAGACCGATACGGTAAGAAGCTCATCCACCAGCGGTGTACTTTGCACAAAGACCGCAACATCCAGCGCCACCTGCCCAAACGCTACCGCAAGCAGGCACACCACCTCTTCGCGACTGCCTTGGAGCAGAACAGCTACAAGGACGCGAAGAAGATGTTGCAGGAGTTCGAGCGCTGGCTTCGCGACATCAACGAGTCGGCGGCAGACTCACTCCTCGAGGCACTCGAGGAGGTGCTGATGCTCCACAAGTTGAAGGTCCCCGCTCTACTGCGCCAGAGCCTGCACTCGACGAATCCTATAGAGAGTATGTTCTCCATGGTTCGTAGTTGCGAGCGCAACATCAAACGCTACCGTAACAGCAAAATGCGCCAGCGATGGCTCGCCGCTGTGCTGCTGCACTGCGAACAACAGTTCAGACGAGTCAAGGGGCACGCATCCATCGACGTAGTGGTTGCGGCCATCGATGCGATCCAACGAGAGGACGAGATGCCTGAGGCCGCGTAAGGTCAGGGGCGTAGAGCTGGAAATGACCACGAGTCGCTTATGATGGTTTCAACTAATTCCTTGACATCCTCACAATGTCGAGGCCGGACCGTTTGGCGCTTATCAGATCAGTTTGTCCGACAATGGCACGCTTGCGTACGTTCCACGCGGGCTTTCCCAACCTGCAGGCGAACTGGTGCGGGTGAGTCGAAACGGAGAATGGAGCGCCCTTCCTATTTCCGGATTCTCCTACACCCGCCCGCGCATGTCTCCAGACGGACGTCACCTCGCCGTTGGCGAAGCTACCGCATTAGGACGTGCTCCCCAGGTGGTGGTCATCGATCTCACGCGAGGAACGCGTACGAGATTGACGTTCGAGGATCGAGGAGTAGCAACGGGTCCCATGTGGTCTCCCGACGGCAAGCAAATCTACTTCAATTCGGACAAGGAAACGACCAATCTTTTTCAGATGTACCTGATCCCTGCTGACGGGAGCGCGTCCGCCAAGCCTGTACTCGAAGGTCGCGACGACGGTGCCTACCGCGTGCCCGCTTCCATCTCGCCTGACGGAAGGACTCTTATTTTTCGCCAGCGGTCAGAAACTGGGGGTGTCGACATTGGCGTGGTGGAGCTCGACGATTCGAAAAAGCCGAAGCTCATCGTGGACTCAGAGTTTGACGAGTACGCCGCGACGCTGTCTCGAGATGGGGCTTGGCTCGCCTACGCGTCCAATCAGTCAGGACGCGACGAAGTCTACGTGCAACCGTTCCCTTCCATGGACCGGAAAGTGCAGGTATCGAGCGGTGGCGGCAACCAACCACGTTGGTCGCCTTCGACGCGGGAGCTCTTTTATCGCAACGGAAACCGAATGATGGTCGTGCCGTATTCGATAACGCCATCGTTCGACCCGGGCCGAGCGAGCGTCTTGTTCGAAGGCGAATTCGTGTCTCACCGCTCCACGAACTACGACGTCCCGCCGGACGCACAGAGTTTTATCATGATCCGCGCTACCGCCGATGCTTCGCGAAACGAGATTCGAGTAATCGTGAACTGGACCGAAGAGCTGAAGCGGCTCGTTCCCACGGAACCCTAACCATGCTTCTCTCCCCCGGTACGAAACTCAATCATTACGAAATCATCGAATCCGTGGGCGCCGGCGGCATGGGTGAAGTCTACCGGGCACGTGACACCAACCTCGGTCGAGATGTCGCCATCAAAGTTCTCCCGGAAGCGTTCTCTCGAGACAAAGAACGACTGGACCGATTCCAACGAGAAGCCCGACTCCTCGCCAAGCTCAATCACCCGAACATCGCCACCCTGCATGGGCTCGAAGAGCACGAGGGCCGGCGCTTCATTGTGATGGAGCTCGTCGAAGGCGAAACCCTGCAGGAGCGGATCGCAAAGGGCCCCATTCCGGTCGATGAGGCCGTCGCTCTCTTCATCCAAATCGCGGACGGTCTCGAGGCGGCACATGAAAAAGCGGTCATTCATCGGGATCTGAAGCCCTCGAATATCAAGATGGGTCCCAACGAGCAGATCAAGATTCTGGACTTCGGATTGGCGAAGACTTTCGTCGATGAAGACCCATCCGCCGCAGATTCGTCTCAGTCTCCCACACTCTCCAGGGGCACGCAGGTTGGAGTCATCATGGGAACGGCTGCGTATATGAGCCCTGAGCAGGCGAAAGGACAACAAGTCGACAAGAGAACGGATGTCTGGGCGTTTGGCTGCTGCCTCTACGAAGCGTTGACGGGCAGGAAGGTGTTCTACGGCGAGACCGTCGGCGACGTCCTCGCCGCGGTAATACGCGCTGGAATCGACTGGTCCGCGCTCGAGCGGAAAACGCCTGCGCCCGTCGAGCGGCTCGTGCGCCGTTGCCTCCAGAGAGATCGGACGCGACGCCTCAGAGATGTCGGGGACGCGCGGATCGAGCTCATCGAGCTGCCGGAGGAGCCGGACGAGGCAGGCGACTCGAACGCGCGCCGAGCCCTTCCATGGCTCGCCGCCACCCTCCTTGCCGTCGTAGCGGGCGCCTCGTTCCTTTGGAGTTTTAGCGAGACCAAAGCCAAGCGGACACCGGCTCGGTTCTCCATCACGATCCCCGCCGGCGAGCGTATCGAGGGACATTTCACGAATCCGATCGCCATTTCCCCGGACGGGAGCCGCTTCGCCTTCGCGGCGTCGAAAGACGATCGAGCTCCCCGACTGTACTTTCGTTTGCGAAACCGAGTTCGAGCCCAGGATTGTGCCCGACACCGAGGGCGCGGCGGCCCCGTTCTTCTCTCCCGATGGGAATTGGGTTGCCTTCTTTGCAGACCGTCAGCTCAAGAGAGTGCCATTCGAGGGGGGCGCTCCCCTCGTGATTTGTGACGTTCCCGGCCGCCATATAGGCGGAAGCTGGGGGCCTGACGACACCATCTTCTTCGCCGATGCTCAATTTGCCGGACTTTTCCGTGTCCGGGCGGAGGGCGGCCAACCGGAGGCCCTGACGAATCCCGATCCCGCAAAAGGCGAGCCCCTCCACGGCTGGCCACAGATTCTCCCGGACGGCGACACCGTCCTGTTTGCTCTCGAGACCAGCGGAGGTTTGGTCAATGCCTTGTTGTCTCTGGACACGGGAGACTGGCTACCCATCCTCGAACTGGACGAGCTCAGTGCCGTCGCCCGCTATGCACCGAGCGGTCATCTGCTGCTGGCACCTTCGGGAGAGCTCATTGCGATCCCCTTCGATCTCGAGCGCCTCGAAGTGACGGGCGCGCCCAGACCCGTTCTCGAAAACGTTGCCACGTCGGTCACTAGTGTGGCGTGGTTTGCGGTTTCCGACACTGGAACTCTCGCGGTTGCGCGCGGTACTCGCGAGCGCAATCGCCTGCTCTGGGTCGATCGTCAAGGGCAATCGAGACCCGCGACGGAGGACCGAGGCGATTTCTGGAATCCTCGGCTCTCTCCCGATGGCCGAAGAGTCGCAGGCACGATTCAGGACGGACCGAATCAGAGCATCTGGATCTACGATCTAGACCGAGGCACACGCATCCGCTTGACGACCGAGGGACGCTACAACCTGTTTCCCGTGTGGTCTCCCGACGCCCAATGGATAGCCCTAGGGTCTGATCGCACAGGGCCTATGAGCGCGTTCCGGATGCGCTCGGACGGAAGCGGTGAGGCCGAGCCAATCCTTGAAGAGGGTACCAACGCCGTGGCCGAATCTTGGTCTTCAGACGGCCGGTATCTCGCTTTTGACACAATCGCTGGGTTGAACATCATCGTGCTCCCATTGCTCGAGGACAGACCGCCCTTCTCTTCCTTCAAACTCGCTTCTTCAACCAGTCGCCGAGGTTCTCTCCAGACACCCGGTTCCTTGCCTATGTGTCCGATGAATCCGGGCAGAGAGAAGTGTACGTGACGCCCTTCCCCGAGCCGGGAGAAAAGTTTCCGATCTCGACCGGAGGCGGCCGGGCACCCGTATGGTCAAGGGATGGGCGCGAGCTCTTCTACCGCAACGGCCGGGAGATGATGGCCGTCTCAGTTGAGCTGAAGCCCAAATTCGAGCACGGAAGACCGGAGCGACTGTTCGAAGGAGACTTCGTCGTCGAGCCCTATGGTTTCCACGACTACGACGTCTCGCTCGACGCCGAGCACTTCTTGATGATCGAATCGGCGCCGGAGGCGAGCCCCAAGGAGCTCCATGTGGTCCTCGACTGGTTTCAAGAGCTCGAGCGTCTGGCGCCGACGGAGCAGTAACCGCGGTGGGATGATCTCGTTCAAACGAGATTCTCTCCGAAGAATCACCGCTCCATGAGGCGATCGGTGTAGCTACTCGTTCCGGACACAGTTGGCCGGCACTGAGGAAGAGGCGGGATGGCGCTAGACGTAGCGCTCGCCCGAACCCACCGAGATTCTAGTTTAGGGTCAGCGGGTGTCGAGCCATACGGTGCCGCGGTTTTCCAGCCTGTTGCACTCAGCTCCCGGGCCGTGGCAACGGTCCCAGAAGCTGCTCGAGCGCTAGGCCGATCGAGAGCAAGGCTCGATCCGTGAAAGGCAGCCCGTCGAGCTCCACGCCGACCGGTAAACCGCTCGCGGTCAGACCGGCGGGAATGGTAAGATCGGGGAGGCCGGCAACGCTGCCGGGGTCGCTATTGCGAATGAAGGTGGCGAATGTGGGGACCTTCTCGCCGTTGAGCGTGACCTCCTCATCCGAGCCTTGAATCGGCTGGGCCGGTAGCGGCGTCGTCGGAAACAGGATCGCCGTGAGTCGATGGTTACGAAACGCCGCGAGATAGGCGAGCTGAAGCCGCGGTCGGAGCTCACCGATAGCGGCCGCGTAGGCGTCGTCGGAGATCGCGTCTTTTCCGAGAACGACGTTGTGGAAGAAGGCCTTCACATCGGGGCTCGCGATCTCCGCGGCGAGCTGCTCGACGGTCAGCTCCGATCCGTGAGCGGCAAGGTACGCGCCCAGGTCGCGCTTGGTTTCCCAGAGTGCTATGGCGCCCCCGGCTTTGGCGTTGAGCTCCGACACGTTGCCGAGATCGAGCGGCACCAGGACAGCCCCGGCTTCCGTGAGCTTTTTGACCACCTCTTCGAAAACCGCTTGGGTCTCCGAATCGAGATCGTCGACGAACGGCTTCGGAAGGCCAAGCCTCACGCCCTCCAAGGAGGCGGGCTCGAGGGAGGTGGGTCCCTCGGAGATAATGCCGTCGAGCAGCACCAAATCATCGACGGTTCGCGCCATCGGCCCGGCTGTGTCTCGGGTGTGAGAGATGGGCATGATGCCGAGATTTGGATAGCGGCCTACGGTTGGTCGCAGCCCTGCGATGCCGTTCAATGCAGCGGGGATGCGTACCGTACTTTCTAGGCCGCCGCCAGCACCCAGCGTTTCTTGCTCCACGCCACGACGCGAAACCCCCAGGCCGCTAGACCAGCGCAATAGAAGACGTAATCGATAAACTGGCGGTCGTCGTAATAATAGAGCTCGTACCAGTACGTGGTCCAGACCGTTGCCCACAGGAAGTAGATGCCGCTCTTGTGGAGCATGCGCCACTGTCGTGCGCTCAGCTTGCTGCGCCAGCGAGGGAACGAAGTCAGCGTCATGGCGAACAGGAAGAGGTATCCGGGCACCTGGACCACCACGTCTTCGAGCACGTAAACCTCCCGCGCGTAGTAACCCCAGTAGCCCATCACCATCCAGAGAATGAACAACAACTGCCAGGCCATCGCGGCGGCAAAGCAGAGACCGATGTAGCTTCGATTGTGTAATAGCCAGCGGCTGAACGACCCGGGAAACACCACTGCGAGTGAGGAAGCGGCAAAAGCCAGGCTACAGCCACGGCACCGAGCTGCGAACCGAAAACTGGATCATGGACGAAATGCCCAAGGCGGTGGACATATCAACAGTTGTCATCTTGATCCCAACTGCAAGGCAGATCGGGGCCACGATGAGCGAAAACAACTTCCATTCGTTGAGGGCCTTACTCTTGAGCAACGTCGGTTGAGCGGCGACCATGTAAGAATTATACGCAAGTGGACAGGGCAGCCGCCGGGTCCCCGCTCGCCGCGGCTCTAACCGCCGATCCCATCGGCGGTGTAGTAGGCGCTGAGCGACGTGAGCTCCTGCGACATATCGTCCACCATGTTTCGCAGCAGATGGCGGGTCGAGAGCATCCCCCGTACGCGGGTATTCCGGTCGACGATCGGCAAGTGCCGGATGTGGTTTTCGATCATCAACCGAAGCGCAGCTTCGCACTCGGTGTCCGCCTGCGCGACCGTCAGGGGGAAGGTGCCAACTTCCGACAGTCGGGTTTTCTCGAGCCGGCGACCTTTCGCGACCACGCGGCGTAGTAAATCGCTCGCAGTGAAAATACCTTTGGCTTGGTCATCGTCGACGATGACCACGGCGCCCGCCCCCGTTTCGGACATCCGCTTGACGGCGTCGAGGACGGTTGCGCTCGACTCGATCGTGACTGGCGGCACACGCGCAATCCGGAGTAAGTCCATGAGTTGCCTCCTCGGCATACCCCCGGCCGGGTTTCGATTCGGCTCGAACGAACTAGCTCGGGAACGCTATAGACTCCTCTTCACCTAGCGGGGGGATCGTAGCTCCTTTATATACCACCCGAGGCTCCAAACTCAACTGGATGGCTCCGTTAGTTCTCGTTGGTCGTAGGAGCCGCTTGCGCTAGCTTGGCTCGTTCGACCATCCGGGCGACGTCCGCAAGAAGCTCTTTGGCGTCGTATACGATGCCGTCCTTGATCGTGTACTTGATGCCGCCGACGCGCTCGACCCCGCCTGTGTCGTCGTTCAGCCGAACCGCTCCGGTCCCATAAAGAACTTTGAAGTTCTCGATCGGATTCTCCTCGACGACGACGAGGTCTGCGAGAAGGCCGGGTCGGAGGATCCCGAACTCGATCGGAATACCTTTGGGCTCGTGCAAGGTCAGAGCGCCGTTGAGTGTGGCGGAGCGCACCACCTCGAGAGGATGGAAGCCGGCTTCCTGCAAGAGCTCGAACTCCTCGATATAGGCAAAGCCGTAGAGCTTGTAGATGAAGCCCGAATCGGAGCCCGTCGTCACGCGGCCGCCCGCGTTCTTGTAGTCGTTCAGAAACTGCATCCACACGTGGTAGAAATTGCGCCATGCGATCTCGTCATGGCTCGTCCAATAGAACCAATAGGCGCCGTGGCTGCGTCGGCTCGGCTGGTAGAACTCCCACTGTGAGGGAAGCGTATACCGTTCGTGCCAGTCGGCGTTGCGCGCGGCCATGACGTTTCGGCCCGCGGCATAAATCGTCATCGTCGGATCGATCGTGAGGCCCAGATCGATGAGCTCGTCGACGAGCCCGTTCCAGCGCTCGCTCCCGCGCGGATGGATTTGATCCCAGAGACGGGCCACTTGGCCGAAGCGGTGCTGCTCGTCGTTTTGATTCTGGCCGACGGGCCAATCCTGGACGTAGTGGTCTTTGAGGAGGGCTTCGAAAAGCCCGTAGAAGTGCGTCTGGGTCCCGAGGCCGAGGCGCGCCGCGTCGAGAACGTTCATACGAGCGACGCCGTTTTGGCCGAGATGAGCCATGGTGCCGAGACCGTTCTTTTTTGCCTCGTCGATGAGCGCTTCCATGATGTGTGGGTCATAGGAGCCGAGCTTGAGGCCGTCAATCCCTTGTTCCGCGCCCCAGCGCACCCATTCGCGGGCTTTTTCAGCGGTTTGGATGGACCCGCCCTCCCAACCGGTGCCCGTGCCGGGACGTGCGTAAGCGAAGATGCGAGGGGCAACGATTTCGTTCTTGGCGCTCCGCTCTTTCTCGCGAAGGATGAAGCTCCCTGCGCCGGAGCCGGCGTCTCGCGTCGTCGTGACGCCGTGGGCCATCCAAAGCTTGTAAACATATTCCGCCTCGGGAGCTTTGGGGACACCGCCGGTATGCGTATGAAGGTCCACGAAACCAGGCATGACGTACATTCCCGAGATGTCGATTTCCTTGCTCGCGTCGGTGGGTCGCTTCGACTCGTCGATCTCGATGAACGGCGTGCCAACGCTCTTAATCTCTACGATGCGGTTGCCTTCGATGACGATATCCTTCGGGCCCGCGGGCGGCGCGCCCGTGCCGTCGATGACGATGCCGCCACGAAGGATGAGGCGTTGGTGCGGTCCATCGCCCTGGCCGTTCCGGTCGGGCGCGGAGAGAACCTGCTCGCGCTCCTGCGAAATAGACGGCGCCACGAGGGAGAAGACCAAAGTGACTGCCGAGAGAAAAGAAGATACCCGTGTATTCATGCGATTGTGCCTCCAAACGATTGCTCGTAATTGTATACGTCTTCTTTCGCCCAGCCGTCAACCTGTTCTGTAACCCGGGAAATTTTCGAGTTTACACGTACGGCGAATAAAAGTATTAATATGGCCGTTGAGGGTTGCCGGGCGTGCCCAATGGGCGGCCTCTGCCGAGATGATCGATTTCGCCATCATTGGCGGGAATCGCAACGGAGCACTAGCGCAGTCTTGCCTTTGGAGCTTCCCGCGCTAGCCGTTGCGGGCGTTGTATCGGCTGTCGTCGTCCAGGAATCGATGCCTAGCCTTCCAGGTACAGCCCGGCAACCTTTCTCGAGTTTGCCGCGCGCGGGTGCCCTGCAAAGGGAGCGCGTGGCAAGCGGCGGGCCTTTGACGCAAGATCGACAGAGTGGCGGACGTCGATTAGAGAGAGGCTCTCGCGCGAGGGGCGGCGATGTTTCTCGCCGCCCCTTTTTCTCTTCGGAAAGACTCCGCACCACCTGCCTATGCGGTATATTGCCACTCCATGTTTCTACCGATCGGAGACCAGCCGAATCCGCGTGGGACACCGTTTCTGACCTACGCGCTGATCGGTTTGAACGTCGCCGTATTCGCGCTCACGTTTCTGCCGTTGACCGCGCAGCCCGCGGACCCCGCGGATCCGAGAGCTCAGGAATATCTGAGCGCGATTCGCCAGAACCTCCCACCCAACGTGCCCATGGAGCAGGTCGCGCCTCGGTTGACGGCCTACGATCTGTTGGTCTTCGAATATGGCTATCGGCCCTCGGATCCGTCGATCGTGACCCTCTTCACGTCGATGTTCATGCATGGCGGGTTCATGCACTTGTTCGGGAACATGCTCTTTCTTTGGATCTACGGAGACAACGTCGAGCATCGGCTCGGAGCGGTCGGCTATATCGTGTGGTACTTGATCTCAGGGGCGGCGGCGACTTTGTTCCACGGGGCGTTCGCGAGTGAGTCGCCCATCCCGCTCGTTGGGGCATCGGGCGCGATCTCGGGCATTCTCGGCTTCTACTTCGTCTGGTTTCCGCACAATCAGGTGCGCGTGCTCATCTTTATCTTCTTCTTCATTCGCGTGGTCATGCTTCCGGCGCGCTGGGTGCTGGGCTTTTACATCGTCATTAGCAACATCCTGCCGTTCCTTGCGACGGTGGGGCAGGGCTCGGGCGTCGCGCACGGGGCGCATATTGGCGGCTTTCTCGTCGGTGGCGTGGTGGCGTTGATTCTAAATCGGCGCGAGATGACGGCGCGCCCGCGAGAGTACCGTGAGGCGCGTTCCTCGTCGAGCCCGGGGCCGCGCTCTATGGGCGAGGCGATTACCGAGGCCGTGAAGCAAGGGAAGTTCGAGAGAGCCGCGGCGCTTTATTTCGACCTGCCGTCGATCCGGACACGCGGGATACTGACGCCGGAAGTTTCGCTCTCGCTGGCGAATTGGATGTCGAAGAATGGACATACTCGCGGGGCCCTCACGGTGCATCAGCGCCATTTGCGGGATTATCCGCGCGGCCCCGGTCTCGCCCAAGCACATGCGGGCGCTGGACTCGTTCAACTCCATGCTTTCGGCGAGCCGACGGCCGCCTACCAACATTTTGTAGACGCTCTCGACCACGATCCGCCGCGCGAGCTCGAGGCTTTGATCCGACAAGGCCTCGCTGAAATCGCCTCGATGCAGAAGTTTCCGATCCGCCGGCATTAGAGCCGTTGGACACTTCCATCCGGATCCAGGGCCAGCCGTTCCTATTGACGTCTCCGCGAGAAAGACTTATAAGGCGAATCGTTCCAAAAGCGGAGGTGTGCATGACGATTCTCACGAGACAGGTTAGCGCCACGGTTTTCGGCGCGTTGTTTCTCAGCATCCTGAGTAACGGCGCCGGAGATTCGCGCGAGCCAACCCAAACACACGCGTCGTATGAGGGAGAGTGACGGATGCACCCGACGATCAGGACAGGCGAATCGAGTCTTGCCGTAGCGGCCGTTCTCATTGTTTTCGGTAGCGCCATCGCTACCGCCCAGCCGGCGTCGACCGCGCCGGTCGACCTTGTCTTCGTGAACGGCAATGTGGTGACGGTCGATCGTGCGTTCAGCGTCGCGCAAGCGGTCGCCGTGTCCGATGGGCGGTTCGTACGGGTCGGCCGGAACGAGGAGGTGCAGGCACTTGCGGGGCAGCAAACGCGTGTGTCGATCTGAGAGGCCAGACGGTGGTCCCCGGGTTCATCGATACCCATCCTCACACCTTCGGTCGAGCTGGGCGCGGCCTCCGTCTCCTTCGCTGGTCGGGCTCCGTTCGGTGAGCGCGATAGCCGAAGCCGTGGCCCGAGAGGTTTCGAAAACGCCGCGCGGGCAGTGGATCGTCACCACTCCGATCGGCGAGCCTCCTGACTCTTTCCATCTTCCGGAGAGTCTCGAGGAGAAACGGTGGCCGACTCGCGCCGACCTCGATGAGGTGGCGCCGGACAATCCCGTCTATATCCCCATTGGCATTTGGCCCTACCCGGTCATCTTCAGCGCTGAAGCACTAAAACGCCTCGGCGTTACCGCGAGCGAACCACGGGACGGTCATGTCGTGCGCATCGAACGCGACCCGTCGAGGGGATGAGGTTCTACAACCGCTCGCCGCTATGGGGAAAGCTTCAGGCTATGCTGCCACGCCCGTCGCCGGAGATGCGGAGGGAAGCTCTCCGCCAAGCGGTGCACGACAACGCCGCCACCGGCGTCACAACGATTTTCGAGTCGCACGCCGCGCTGGGCCGCTATCGGGGCGGGCCGGCGAAAGTCGCGGTGCTCGGCTCGGCGCTCTTCGGCAGTATTTCGGGCTCAGCGGTGGCCAACGTCGCCATCACGGGGACGGCCACGATCCCGCTCATGAAGCGCATCGGCTACCGGCCGGAGGTCGCCGCGGCGGTTGAAGCGGCGGCTTCGACGGGCGGCCTCGTAGCGCCACCCGTCATGAGCGTGGTCGCGTTTCTGATGGCGGAGTACTTAGAGGTTTCTTATGGGCGCGTCATCATGGCGGCGGCGCTCCCCGCGCTTTTGTACTTTGCCGCGATCCTCATCCAAGTCGATCTCGAAGCCGGACGCACGGGCATCGCAGGGATGAAGCCCGAAGACGTGCCGAAGCTCCGCGAGGTGCTCAGAAAAGGCTGGGCGTTCCTGTTGCCTGCGCCCGTTCTCATCTTTACGCTGGTCGCGCTCTCGTGGGAGCCGGCGAAAGCGGGGATGTTCTCGGTGCTCGTGTTGCTCGTGACGGGCTACTGGTTCGTACGCGACAAGCCGTTTCGCTGGTAGCTCGATTTGATCGCGCGCGTCGGGATATCGATGACGGAGATCCTCGCCATCGCTGCAGTGGTGGGTCTCATCGTGGGAAGCGCCGCCTTTACCGGGCTCGGCTTCACCTTGTCGCTTCCTCTTCTGAGGCTCGGCGAGGTCAGCCTTTTCCTATTTCTCGCGGTGACTTCGCTCATCAGCATCGTGCTCGGGATGGGGCTTCCGGGTATTGCGATTTACTTCATGCAAGTCGCGCTCATCGTGCCTGCGCTCGTGGAGTTCGGGATCCTCCCGATCGCCGCGCACTTCTTCATTTACTATTTCGGGTCTTTTCTTTTATTACGCCGCCGGTATGCATTGCCGCGATCGCCGCGGCGAGCATCGCGGACGCCGGACCCATGCGGACGGGGTGGGAGGCGGTCAAGCTTGGCATCGTCGCCTTCATTGTGCCGTTCATCTTCGTGATCTCGCCGTCGCTTCTAGCGGAGGGCGCGCTCTGGGAGACAGGCGTCGACTTCACCACCGCGCTCATGGGCGTCTTCGCCATCAGCGCGGCACTGCGCGGCTTCGTCGTCGCTCACATCGGAATACGCGGCCGCGTCGGGCTCGCCGTGGCGGCGGTCGCTCTTTTTCTACCACTCGGCTTGGCTTCAGCCGCCTGGTTGGCGAACGCCCTGGGGCTTGCGGTCGGGAGCGGAATCGTGGGTCAGAACTTGCGCGGTCGGGTTACACTCTAGTCATGCCTGGGTCGATTCTGGAAGACGAAGATTCGCTGCGCTGGGGTTTTCTCGAAGAGAACGGGGATGCTTGCGCGGTCGTGTCGGATCGCATGGAGCTCGTCTATCTCAACGCACCGGCGCGCCAGCTCGTGCCGGAAGAGTGGTTCGGCCGGCGCTGCTTCGAAATCTTCCCGACAGCGAACGAGGTCTGCGCTTTCAAATGCCCGACGATCGCGGCCGTTCACGAAGGGAGCGAGATCCACTATTGCGAAGAAGTCCTGCGCGCCTCCGATGGCGCCATCCGCGAGCTGGGCGTGGCGGTCATCCCGCTCGACGGATTGAGCCGTGACAAGGCCGAGGCCCGGGCGTTGCTGCTCCTGCGGCCGAAGGCAGGGGACAGTGAGAACGCGCTCTTGTCCGACGCAAGGCGGCTTCGCGGCGATCTGTTGACGCGGTTCGAGATGGGCTAAATGTTTTCGAAACGAATCGGAAACGTGACCATCCTACGAAATGCCGGAGACGGAAGCCAGTCCAGGGTCTCGATCGCGAGCTCGCATCTCGGGATAGCACGAAGGAGCTCTTCGCAGAGGATGGTCGTCAAGATGCGGGCAAAGCCGGCGCCGATGCAGTAGTGCTTGCCGTGGCCGAAACCTAGATGCTGGGACGGTTTGCGGTCGATGTCGTACACGTCGGCGTTCTCGAACTGGCGCTCGTCGCGGTTAGCAGCTCCGTAGACGACCATGACTTTGTCACCGGCCCGCATCGTCTTTCCGTGGAGCTCGACGTCGCGTGTGAGGGTGCGGCTGAAGCGTTGGGCGGAGGTGTTGTAGCGCAAGGACTCCTCGATGGCGTCCGAGACGAGGCCTAGATCCGCCAAAATCCGCGCACGAGCATCCGGAAACGTCATCAAGTTCAACGCGAGGTTTCCGAAAAAACTCACCGTGGACTCGACCCCTGCGGCAAGAAGCGTGCGCGCCGTCATCAGGATCTCCCGCGGGTCGAGGGACTCGCCCTCGACTCGGGCCTGGATGAGGCCCGAGATGAGATCGTCCCTCGGCTCTTTACGCCTTTCATCGATGACGCGTTGCGTTAGGTCCGTCAGCTTCTGTCGGGCGGTATCGCCTTGCGGGGGGCTCTTGCGCGTTTCGGGGTCTCGTCTCAGCGAATCGCTCACCCACATCTTGACTTCGACGAGGTTATCGCCGGGAAGGCCTAAAAGCTCGGCGAGGATGCCCGTCGTCACCGGGGTCGCGAGCTCATTAATAATGTCGAGCTCGCCTCGGCGAACCGCTTCGTCCAAAATTCCCCGCGTTCGTCCGGCGCGCGGGCTCCGTAACCTTCTCGAGGTTCGAGTGCAGAAACGCGGCTTGAACGAGCTTTCGCAGCTGATCGTGGCGCGGCGGGTCTGTCGTGCCGAGCGTCGCTCCCGCGCGCAGGGGAGAGTCATCGATGATATTGCCTTTGGCTGAAGAGAACGTCTCGGTGTCGAGCACGGCCGCCGTGATGTCCGCGTAGCGCGACAGCACCCAACATTTTCCGGGCTCGCTGAAATAAGCGGGGTGCTTGTCGCGAAGGATTCTATAAAGCGGGAAGGGATCGCTGTTGAACTTCGGGAGCGTAAGGGTCGAAAACGAATATCATGACCATCCATAGATGTCGAGGGTCGTCTCTCCCTTGCGCAGACGCTCTATGATCGCGGCTTCTTTGTCTTCGCGTTCTTGGGATTTAGCAAGGACATCTTCGACGCGGTCTTTCGGGATGATGACGACACCGTCCACATCGCCAACGACGAGATCTCCGGGAGCGACGATCACGTCCCCGAAGGGGAGGGACTCGTTCAACGCGCCGGGTCGGTCGACATCTTTCCCCGTGCCGCGAATAGAGAGGCCGCGGGCAAAAACCGGAAAACCGAGCGCTTCGATCCGATCGGCGTCCCGGACCGAACCGTCGATGACGAGCCCTGCGATCCCGCGCGCCTGCGCCGCCACGGTCATGATCTCACCCCAGTAGCCCGCCTCGTAGAGGCCGCCGACGTCGACGACGAGCACGTCGCCCGGGCTCGCCTTTGCCATCGCGCGATGAAGCCAGAGGTTGTTTTGAGGGGGCGACTTCACCGTGAATGCGGGCCCTGCGACCGTCATGCTTTTTGCTAGGGGTTTGATGGCTGAGCTCAAAGCGCCGATCTGGCCCGCCGCCTCGTGAAGGGTCGCGCTCCCGAACTCCATGAGCTACTCGTCCTTCGATTGCAGCTTGAAGTACTTGTGCTGCCGACGCGCTTCGTCGAGCCGCATACCACCCTCGACCGCTTCGCGAATCTTGACCTCGGCCTCGTCGATCGACCTCGCGAGGTCGATCACCTCGACTTCCCGATCTTTCGGCACGATGACGACCCCATCGGCGTCTCCGAGAAAGAGGTCTCCGGGATGTACCCGAGCGCCGCCAATCGAAATGGGGACGCTGAGCGCGTCGAGCTGCACGCGATCCTTGCCGGTGCGCATCGACCAGCCGCGGGTAAAGAGCGGATATTTCAGCTCGAGGCTGCGGCTCACGTCTCGGCATACGCCGTCGATGACCGTGCCTCTGACACCGCGCTTGTCGGCGACAAAGGTGAGGATGTCGCCCCATACGGTCATGTCTTGCCGGCCCGCATTGTCGATCGCAATGATGTGGCCGGGCGGAACGTCGTCGATGTAGTCACCGACCGTGCCGGCTTCGACCGCGACCGGGATCGTGCGCATCGTGAACGCGCGGCCACACAAGCGAAAGCTCAAGTCGAGCGGTTTGATGCCGAGACACTGTCCGGGGATCCCGAGCCGATCCAGAGCATCGCTAATGGTCGTCGTTGATTGCTCCTTGAGTTGTCGCAGCGCTTCATCCATTGTTGGCATCCTTACCGTTTCCTAACATCTTCTCGTAATCGCCGCCCATCACTTGGCTGACGGGTTTGCCGCCCTGGACCGCTTTCGCCATCGCTGCTTCGCGTGCCGCAATGGCTTCCGCCACTTCGAGCACCGCCTCTTCTTTCGACGCGCTTACGAACACCACACCGCTGGAATCGGCGAGGACGAGATCGCCGGGTCGCACATCGATGCCGCCAATGGTGACGGGCACGTTCCAATCTTTCTCCACGATCCGCCCGCGGGCCGTAGACGGTGTCGCCGCACGTGCAAAAACCGGATAGCCGCGCTCGCGGCTTTCGGCGATATCGCGCGCGAGCCCATCGACGATGGTGCCGGCGACGCCTTTGGCCTTAGCGGCGGTCGAGAGGATGCCGCCCCATCCGGCACAGTCGTCCCGCGAGTGATGCTCGACCACGATAACGTCGCCCGCCTGCGCGGCTTCGACGGCGGCGGTGCAAAGATGACGCTTCGCGGGGGTACCGTCCGCCGCGACGAGCTTGACGGTCACGACCCGGCCCGCGATTTTCGCGGCGCCGGTAAGCGGTGCGAGGCCGTTCACCGTGCCGGAGGCGATAGGCGGGCAGATAGGCGTACCAATCCGAGCTCAAATGTTCCGTCGCACCGTACATCGCGATCCAGTTGCGAATCTCGGACGTCCCCGAGTTGAGCTTCACCGTTTCGAGCGACGTGAGCTTTTCGGTATCGCGGGCCGCGAGCGCCTCCAGCACGCCTCGGTCCAAATCTTGATTGATGACGAAGTGGCTGAGACCTCCCGACGCGACGACACAGACACGAGCGTCACTCTCCCAGCTCTCCACGGCTTCTCGTATTTTCTGGCAAGCCGAAAACAGCGCTGGGGCGTCGGCTGATTGGGAGGATAGTAGGTGTTCAAGAACACGGGCACAACGGGCACCGGGCGCCGTCGCAGAAGTCGTGAATGAACAAAGGCGAACGCGTGGCCTTCGCCCCTGCCTTCAGGGAGTGCTGTCGACTGAGCGAGATCGAAGTCGTTCACCACTAAGTGTTCAATGATGTGCCGCGTCAGAGCGGCCTCGACGGGCGCCGTCTCGTCGCCACCCTGGCCGTAATACTTCGCGAGCGCCGTCGCCCACCATTCAGGCTCGCCCGGCTTGGGCCGGCGCTCCTTGTTGAGGATGCTCTCTCCCCAGTAAATGAGGATCGCCGGGAGGTTCTCGATCTGGAAGAGCTCTTTTTGGTCGTCTCCGATGATGATCACGGCGTCCGGCTCGGCTTCGGCTATGGCGCCGGCGAGGCGGTCGAGATGTTCCTGACAGGCGTTGTAGGCTTTCTCGATCGCCGCAGGCTCGAGAGCCGCGGCGACCTCGGGCCCCGCGGCTGTCACGAGCTCGTCGAAGTCGGTGCGTTGGCCGTCCTGGTCGAGAAGCGGCATCTTGCGGTCCCGCGTTTCGTAGCGCGGCCAGTCCTGCGGCTCTGTGTAGAGCATCGGTGTGTGAGACGAGCCCACGCCGAGAACTATCTTGGCCATGAGACTAGATACGCGTGTAGACCGCGCGTGCATTCTTCTCGAAGATGCGCGCGCGATCTTCCGCGCTCAGCCAGTCGATACTTTCGATCACCGGCTTCAAATCGTCGAGCTCTCGACCGGTGCGCGGGTCGGGAGCCGAACCGCTACCGGGCTTCTCAGTTCCAAAGAGCACGCGATCCGTGCCCACGAGCCGCACGAGAAGCTCTATCGAGTCTTTGTGATAGATGCAAGAATCGAAATAAAGCCGCCGCATGCTGTCGTGAAAGTGTTCCTGGAGCGGCCGGTTCTTGCTGAAGAGTGGATGGACGCTCTCCGCGACCCATCGCCCGACCTGATAAGGGACCGAGCCGCCGCCGTGGCTGATGACGAGCTTCAGCTTCGGGAAGTCGATGAACACACTCGAGCGCAGCACGCCGAGAACAGCGATGCTCTCCTCGGTGATAAAGTGCGAGCTGTAATCCTCGCGCTCGTTCCGACACGCCGTCGAGTGCACGAGCGCCGGAACATCGTTTTTCTCCCAGCCACTCATAGAGCGGATACCACCATTCATCACCAAGATGCGGGGTACCGTTCATACCTTCGCTCGGATCGGGGTTGAGAACACACCTACGAAGCCCCGATCATTGATGGAGCGATCCGCCTCTTCGAGCCAATCTTTGGGCGTCGTCCCGGGCCCCTCAGGAAGGCCCGCAACGCCGCGGAACCGGTCCGGGTGCATCTTGCAGATCTTTTCGATCGCGTCGTTCACGAGGCCGATCCACTGAAAGACCATCGAAGCGGGATCTTCGCCGTGAAAGGATTGAAACGGGCGCGGGGAGATGAGCTGCATGTCGGTCCCGACGCGGTCCATGATGCGAGAAGGCGTCGGTTCTGCTTCTCGTAAGCTTCGTCGGGAATGTCGGGGACCGCCCAGCCATGAGCCCCGCGGCTCGCCATCAAGCGGTTCATGAAGGCGTAGAGCTCGGGCGGCGCAAGAACGTGCGAGTGAGAATCGATGACCATAGCGCCGGGAGATTAACACACTCGCAGTGCTAGAAAACGGGGAGCCGGTTCGGACACGCCATCGTCCGAGCGACGGTACTGATCCGTCACGTCCTTACCAAAATCACTCTCAGCTATATAAGTGTTGTGCGTTTTGCAGAGCAGGCGCAAATTAGGCGGACTCCGGTCACCGCCGAAGCCATAAGGATCGTCTTGGTGGAACTCCACGTCAACGCGCGCGGTGCAGCGTCGTCCCTCAGGGCTGACAGAAGTGCATTGCCCGCCATCCCGCGTGTACACGACCCGCTTTACCGGCGCGGCAACGTAGCGCGAGCCCGGAGAGGTGTCCGCATCTTCGACGCTTTTTCGGGGGTTTTTCGTCTTGCCGAAACGCTTTGCCTCAATCCGCTCGAGCTTCTCCGTCACCGCCGCGTCGACAGCCGAGATCAGATCCGCACCACGCATGAGCGCAACGAGTCGCTCGAGCTTCTCGTGAAGCTCGGCACTGGCGGTAAATTGCACTCGATAGCGAGTAGGCGCGAGCGGCTCCACGACGGGCGGTTTCACGGGAGCGGCCGCGGGCGGAGTTTGAATCTCAACTCCGTCCGGACGGAGCTCGACTCGAGGGGCAGGCGCCGCCGACCGGGCTGCGGGCAGCTTCCGCATCGTAGAAGCGACGTCCGGCTTGGGCTCGACCTCGGCAACGAGCTCCTCGATCTCCCGCTTGGTCTTGTGCGCCGCCCGAGCCAAACTACGACGTCGCTCCCGATGGCCGCTTTCTCATGATTCGCGACGTGAGACAAACAGAGCATCCCTCCGAGATCGTCCTTGTCGAAGGCTGGTTCGAGAAATTGAAGCGCCTCGTCCCCGCGAGCTGACGACCGATCGACTCCGTCCGGACGGAGTCGCTATGCCGAAAGCAAGCTGGACGGAACGGATGGCCCGGAGCGAGGTTTGCTTGGGATCGCCTAATCGCAGGTCCAGTGCCGCGTCGGCTGATCCCCGCGAATCTCGAGAACGCCTCTAGGATTCGAGCTTACGGCTCCGTTCGGGTTTTTGGACACGACGGCCGTCGGCACGAGGGGCTCGACACCTTTCGCTTGCGCGTTGGAGAGTTTAGACCGTTCGTGACCAGCTGGGTTTTGAGAGCTTGCCCATAGAGACGTAGGCCATTGTGTGTTAGAGTTACGAATTATGATTCGTAACTCTGATATTGACCGCCTGCGGGGGTTGTTTGCCAAACGTCTCATCGCCACCATGGACATGCTCAAGAAGACAGTGGGGACTGTCGCTGACCTGACGGTGTTCCGGAAACTGAGAGAGCTCGACTACTGCACCAGCTATTCGCACCGTGGACGTTTCTACACGCTCCGAGAGCTCGCGGAGTTTGATGAGAACGGCTTGTGGTGGATTCGGTCCGTCGGCTTTTCAAGTCGAGGGACACTCGTCGCCACGGCCGAAGGACTGGTGAACGCCTCCGAGGCTGGCTACGCGGTGGAGGAGCTTGATGCCATTGTTAGGGTTGGGACCAAAGATGTGCTGCCGAAATTGGCCTGGGAGAAAAGACTTCGCCGCACTCGGATTAGAAATCGCAATGTCTACTTCTCTCCGAAGAGGAGCATTCGTGAACAGCAAATAGCCAGCCGACGTGTTTGGGAAGCGCAACCCTCTGTGTCCAAGAGTATTGCTGCTCAAGACGTCCTACCCGATGAGCTCAAAGCAGCCATCATCCTTTTCTTTAGCCTGCTCGATGAGAGAGAAAGGCGTGTGTATGCGGGGCTTGAATCTCTCAAGTTAGGTTATGGCGGTGACCGCCAGATGGCGGAGATCCTCGGGCTCGACGTTAGCACTGTGGCTCGGGGCCGTCGCGAGCTACTTGAGCATGATGTGAATGTGGAGCGGGTCCGAAAAGCGGGTGCCGGCCGCAAAGCTGTCGAAAAAAAACGCCAGAAGTCATCGCGGCGATCGAAGAACTTATGAAGTACGAGGTCGCTGGCGATCCCGTCAGCGGTCTGAGATGGACTCGCAAGACCACGAAAAAAATAGCTGCCGAACTCTCGGCCTTGGGCATTCGCGTCAGTCGCAAAACCGTCGCGAAGCTGCTTAAACAGATGAACTTCTCACTCCGGACCAACAAAAAGAAGGTCTCGAATGGCTCTCCTCCAACTCGCGACGCCCAGTTCGCCAACATCACACAGCTACGGGAGCGCTTTAGCCGACGTGGCAATCCCATATTGAGTGTCGACACCAAGAAGAAAGAGTTGGTCGGACACTTCAAGAACCCAGGACGCGTCTGGGCTCAAAAGAGCGATGCCGTCAACGACCACGACTTTCGCTCCATGGCAGATGGGGTCGCAATCCCATACGGCATCTATGATCTCCAGAGTAATCGAGGCACCGTGTATGTCGGAACGTCTTACGACACGTCGCAATTCGCAGTCGAATGCATCGAGAAGTGGTGGCGCTCTGAAGGTCAGAAGCGTTTTCCCGGCCGCAAACATTTACTTGTCGTAGCTGACACTGGCGGAAGCAACGGCGCAACCCGCCGTGCATGGAAACACGGCATCCAGCACAAGCTGTGCAACGAGCACGGTTTGGACGTCACGGTCGCACACTATCCACCAGGTGCGTCCAAGTGGAACCCAATCGAGCACCGCCTGTTCAGCGAGATTAGCAAGAATTGGGCGGGCCGGCCGCTCGATAGCTACGAAACCATCCTGAACTTCATACGGACCACCAAGACCAAAACTGGGCTCAAGGTTAACGCCCGTCTCGTCAAGAAGCAGTATCCTAAGGGCATCAAAATCTCGGACCCTGCGATGGCGCTACTCAACATCAAAAAATCCTCTTCCCTGCCGAAGTGGAACTACACGTTGCGTCCATCCAAGAATGGGAAATAATTTCTGCCACGGTCCTAAGGAAAGCAGTTTTCCCTTGGCAGCTTGCCCGGGTAGGAGTAACGTCCGAATCAGATCACCTTCTCCGCAAACCGTCATGCCAGGGAATGGGTTGTACCACAGACCTTCCGGAACCTCCGGGTCACCATCCAGCCACTCGGCCAGCAACTCGAGTTGACTAGCGTCGATCTGACGCTCCTGGATCCGCTCGAGCAAGTGATGGAACAGCGCCGGCGGGAGGTTCTTCCGGCGAATGCGGGGCACGTTCAGATCCCGTAGAATCCGCGGGCCAACCGTTCCTTGAGTCGGGCAGCTTCCTTTGGGTCGGAGGCCGCCGCTAGCTTCTTGGCTAGAACTCGCAGTTCTGCTGGGCTCAGCAATTGCCCTTGCCCTTCCAGGACTGAGAGCTCGGCTGTCTCGAGGACGACCTCCTCACCCGTGGGCTTGCGGGCGACGACGCTCGCCCCGGTGATGGCTTGTCGGATGAACCAATGGTAAACGGCGAGAGCATTCTTGATGACATCAGTGCGCTTCGTCCCTGTCAAGGCTGCCATCTGGTTTACCAGCGACGCCTCAGCTTCATTTAGTACAGGTTGAATCCTTGTCATGTTCAGAAATCCTCATTTTATACTCTAGTATGCACAAGAAAAAGAGACAAGACAAATGTGGCCTCTGGCTAGTGAGGGAGGTAAAGACCGGTTCCGAGCTAACCGCCTCCGCTCCGCGTGAGCTCCTCCGGAGGCACCTATCCCCACTCCGGCAACTTCTACGACCTCGCTCCGGATGGCCGCTTTCCCATGATTCGCGACGTGGGACAAGCAGCGCATCCCTCCGAGATCGTCCTCGTCGAAGGCTGGTTCGAGAAATTGAAGCGCCTCGTCCCCGCGAGCTGAATGACCGATTGACTCCGTCCAGGACGGAGTCGCTATGCCGAATCAAACCCGTCCGCCTGCAACCCCGCGGGATACCGCCGCTCTGCCGATCGTGTTCGTGAACCGTGGCCGTCGTTTTCACTCTTTCCAGCCGGAGTACAAGAGATGAGGCCATTCGTTTTGCAGGGCGATTGGCGGCGAGGACCGCGCCGCGCACGAGCCGGGCCCTAAGCTCCAAAAGCCTCGTGCGCCCGCAACAAATCTCGATTTTTTCTCACGCCCTCTGTCCGAGCGGTGCTATGGCGAATTCGGCATAGGCCCTTGTTCTGGACCAAGTGAATCGCCGCGACGAATCAGTGCTGGCTCGGATTGGGCATGGTTCGAAGCCGCGACAGGAGAACCCCGATGTCCGGTGATTTCTGCACGCGAGCTGTCGCGGACAGGAGGCCTTTGGGATCGGACTCCGCCTCGACCGTGAGCCGCTCGCACCCTTGATACAACGTGTCGAGAAACGGATACAGCGTTTCCTCGAGCGTCTTCGCACACTCGGATGTGCTCGGAGCAAGAAGGCGATTGCGGATGCGGAACGAGACCTCGTCCACGCGAAACCGAACAGCGCCCGCGAAGCTCGGCTCTTCCTCGAGAAGTTGGCATGCCGTGAGCGCGGCGCGAAAGGCGGCTCCGAGGCGCACCGCCGGGTTTTTGTCCGCCGCGCGCTTCCTTGTATAAAGAAGGCCCAGACGGCCGTTCCGCTCATCCACGCCTTTTTCCAGGGCATAGTCCGCGGCGTGGCATACGAGGACGACGCCAGGGCCGTGCTTGACGTGGCGGTAGTCCGCGACGTCGATGGGCATCTCGTCCTTCAGGCGCTCTTCTTGAATCCAGCGATGAAAGATCCCGATTGCGGCATTGAGCTCGACGCGGCGCGAGTTGTCGGTGTAGAGCTTCACGGCAATTTGGTTGGCAGCGAGCGGTTGCATGGGCTCCTCTTTCATTCTTGGATGATCCGCGCGTGGCAGGCATGCGTGGCTTCGATGAACAGTTGCGCTTCCTCGATGAGGTGATGCGCGGCGTCCGAGCGCACGCTGTCGAAGTCCTCTTCGTGGGCGCGGAACAGGTATCGGGCGAATTTGCCCTGTGCGAAGCGGTCGAAAAAGAGCTTCGTGTCGTAGAATCGACTGCGGAACTCGTCCACAATCCGCGCCGGGTCTCCGTTGACGTCCGTGTTCTGGGTGTGCACGAGCGCTGCCGCCGCCGAAACCATGGCGTTGTAAGCGCCCTCGGCCGCGCCACGCGCGTCACTACGCTCGAGTTGAAGCTGGGCCTCGAAGACGAGCCTCTCGCTTGCCGCGACCTCGAACGCGAACCGGGAGACGACCTCACCCGCACACTCACCGCGAGCCATGTCCCCGATCGTGAACTCGCGCGGATCACCCCAGTCGGAATAGAGATTCGAGTCTTGCTCATAACTGGGAACGTCCATCAAGTCGTCGACCAGGGCGCGTACCTTTGCTTTGCCCATGCTTCGAATCAACGCGGAGAACGTTTGCCCTGGCTGCGCCTCCTGCCGATAGAGATCCGTGAGCCTCGTGACGACCTCAGGAATACGTTTCGACGGCACCGCGCCAATGGCAAGGCCGAACGATTTCGCGTTCTCGGTCCACTGCCCGCCGAGAACGACCTGGAAGTGCGGGACCGTCCTCCCTTCGACCTGACGGCTGACCCCGTAAAAGCCCACGTCGGCAACGTGGTGCTGCCCGCACGAGTTGAAACATCCGCTCACTTTGATGTGAAGATCTTTCACGGCGCTATCGAAGGCGAGGTTCTGCTCGAGGAGCCGGCTTCTGAGCTCGGATGCGAGGCCCCGCGAGGAGGCAATGCCGAGCTTGCAGGTATCGGTCCCGGGACACGAGGTGACGTCCACGATCGTGCCGCCACCGGGTTGCCCGAGTCCGATCGATTCGAGCGCGGTGAAGAGGCTCGGAAGCTGCGCTTCTGCGACGAAGCGCAGCACGATATTCTGGTCGACGGCGGTGCGGAGAGCGTCGCCGCTGAACCGGCGCGCGATGTCGGCTAGCGCTCTTGCTTGGTACGCCGAGATGTCTCCGAGCGGCAGGGTCACGACGGCCACGGCGTAGCCCTCTTGGCGTTGCGGACGAACGTTCGTCGCTTTCCATGCGTCGAACCCTGCCGGCTCATGCGCCTTGTCACCGTCGACCGTTAACTGCACCGTCGCCGTGCTCTCATCACCGCCATCGTGCGCGCTCAGATACTCCGTCCAGCGAGAATCCTGCGGCAATTGCTTCCGTTCTTCGTGGACGAGACGGCGGAGCTCTTCGATTCCCAGCTTTCCGACGAGAAACTTCAAGCGAGCCCGTGCGCGGTTCTTCTTCTCCCCGAGCCTGGCGAAAACGCGGCAAATGGCTTGGGCGATAGGAAGGAGCTCCTCCTCGGGGAGGAACGGATCGAACAGCTTCGCCTCATACGGAACGGCGCCGAGACCGCCCCCGACATAGAGCTCGAATCCGCGGCGCGTGCGGCCTTCGTCGGTTCGGGTCCGGGCGATGAAGCCGAGATCGTGAAACGTCGTGAGGCCGCATGGCTCGTCCTTGCAGCCGGAGAAAGCGATCTTGAACTTGCGACCGAAGTCTTGAGCGTCCGGATGACCCAGCAGGAAATAGGCCAGGGCACTGGCGTAGGGTGTGACATCGAACGTTTCACCTTTGCAGACGCCGGCTAGAGGACAGGCGGTCACGTTCCGCACCGAGTTGCCGCAGGCCTCGCGTGTCGTGATGCCAACCGCGGCCAGGCGCCGCATCATGTCGGGCGTATCCTCGATGTGGACGTAGTGCAGCTGGAAGTCCTGGCGCGTCGTGACGTGAAGGACGCCGACGGAGTCCTCCTCGGCGAGCTCTGCCAAGACCTCGAGCTGATCCGGTGTGACTTTCCCGAACGGTATCTTTATCCGCTGCATCCCGGGTGCGTCCCAAAGCGTTTGCGGGCCCTTTGTGAGGTCACCCGATGGGTAGCGGAGCATCCGTGACCCGTTGCCGTCATTTCGCTGACCGTTGTCGTAGCGTTGCCCATAGACGCCACGTCGCAGGCGACTTTCGCCGAAGAGCTTCTCATCGAGCTTGTCTTGCCGGCGAAGCTCGATCTGGGTCTCGTAGATGTCGATCTCGCGCCCGAGTCCGGGCGGGATACGCCCTTCGAGCTGTTCTTTCCAGGTTGGGACACTCATGCAAGAACTCCTTTCGATGAGACATGGCCTTTCGATATGGGTGCGGCAAGGCGGACGACCTCTCCGATGATGATCACACCGGGTGCGCCGGGGAGTGGAATGGGAGCGCGGGAAAGCCCAGCGATCGTGCCGGTCCACGCGGCCACGTCGGCGAACGAGGCGTTGCAGGTGATAGCGGCCGGAGTCGCTTCGCTCCAGCCGCGTTCGATCAAGCACCTGGCGAGCGTCCCCCGGGTGGCCAGGCCCATGAGCACGACGAGCGTCACCGCGTGAGGTGTTACCGAGTCGAGTACTTCGACGAGAGCTTCCGGGCTGTGGCCCGACAGCACGACGAAGGCCGAGGCGACGCCGCGATGCGTGACCGGTATCCCGGCGAGCGCGGGCGCCGCGAGGGCCGAGCTGATGCCGGGAACGATCTCGTAGGGAACACCCGCTTCGGCGAGAGCGAGCGCTTCTTCACCACCGCGACCGAGAACGAACGGGTCGCCACCCTTCAGGCGAACGACACGGTCGCCTCCACGAGCGAGATGGATCATGAGCTGGTTGATGGCCGCTTGCGCGATGCTCCCGCGACCCTTACGCTTGCCGACGTCGAAGGTTTGAGCGTTTTTTGCCAGCGTCAGAATCTCGGCCGACACGAGCGCGTCGTACAAGACGACGTCCGCCTCTTCGAGGCGCGTCGCGGCTTTCAGTGTCAGAAGCTCGGGATCGCCCGGCCCCGCGCCGACGAGAGAGACTAAGCCTGTCATGGTACCCTCGTCGTTTCGTAGAGCTCGTTTACCGCTCGGAGGAGCAGGGGATAGCGGCGCTCGATCGGAACGCCCGTTTCGCGCCACCCGCGACGCTTTTCGACCGCTAGTTGCCTCCACTGCTCGAGGTCGGGAGGGAGGAGCTCCTCGAGACCTTCGCGCAGCAACCGAGACAGTGCAGGCGCGGCCCCATCTGTCGAGATACTCACAGTGACGCCTGAGCGGCGAAGAACAGCGCCGCCATAGGCGCTGCAAGATGCCTTGTCGTCTACGGCGATCACGAACTGATGCCGTTTCTCGGCGCTGGTCGCGACGAGGCGATTGATCTCCGGCGTCGCCGCGGCAATCACGAACCACGCGTCGTCGAGATCGTTCGGGTGGAAGGCGCGAAGACGAAAGATCACGTTAGGGTCGGTCCACGTGAAGCCAATCGATGGAGCGACGACGGTGACCCGGGCCCCCGCCTCCAGAAGGCTTTTCGTTTTGGACTCCGCCACCGCGCCGCCGCCAACGACGAGGACGTTGCGTCCGTCGAGCTCGAGAAAAACCGGAAACATTGCCGGCATGTTCTTGCTCCTAAAATGAAAAAGGCCCAGCTCCCTTCACAGGGGAAACTGGGCCTCGATCGCCGCTTAGATAATATCGATCTACATAATCACGTGGAAGCTCGGGCTCGGCGCTTGGCCGCCCGGCGTGGTTCCAACACGACGCAGCAATTGCTCGAAAGGCCCAGTCCCGCTGGGCCCGTTACACTCGCAACCAAAGCAAATTGCCATCGCCATACTCTCGAATCAGAGTCCAATATGACCAAATCCATAGGCGTTGTCAAGACGGATACCGATATATTTAGCCCATCGTTCAGTCATCAGCTCCATTCGACACTACCTATCTAGCGACCGCGGCCGTGAAATGGCGTGGCAGCTTCGAAATGTCGCGGCGACGGGCGAAGCGAGCGCACAATTTCTCGTATCTGCGCGGCTCCGATACACGCCACGCGCCTTGCTAGGTCCTCTCACGTAAGGAGTGCCTCTACGTTCCGTGGTATCGTGCAACCCCGACGACGTCCCTCTTCTCGCGAACCATTTCGTGAACACACGGGGCAGAAAGCTTGGCAAGAAGCTCGAGATTCCCCCCGGCGTCATGGCGAAGCTCGCAGCCTATAGCTGGCCTGGGAACATCCGCGAGCTTCACAACGTCCTCGAGCGCGCCATCATTCTGTCACCTGGCCCCGAGCTGAGGCTCGAAGATGTTCTCGAAGCGTCCACCGCGCCCTCGTCCGTGGCGCCCTCGGCCGTCGGGGCCTCCGCCACGCTCGAAGACGTCGAGCGCCAACATATACTCCAAACGCTCGAGTCTGTGGGCTGGGTCGTCGAAGGAGATATGGTGGCCGCGGAGCGCTTGGGTCTGAACCCGAGCACATTGCGCTCGCGCATGGATAAGCTCGGCGTCAAGAAGCCCTATTAATAATGATAGCGGCCGCGACATATCACGGCGGCTGCGAATTCTCTACTTTCGATCCAACTCGAGACAAGACCGAGATCATCACGCCGTTCGATATCGATCTTGTGGAGCTCGGTACCGCGTTGAACGACACGTCGATCCCACTAAGTGAAGCGGGCGAGCAAGCGCTCGAGTCGCAAATCGAGCAAGACCGTAAGGTCTTCGCACTCGGCGGCACCGCGGCAGCGAACCGCGCGCAAACCAAGGCCAGCGCTCTTTACCGGCGCGGTTGTCAGCGATCTGCGGCCGTATTGTAGACGTACGCGCCCGTCGACTTCCATTGACCGTCGACTTGGTACTGGAGTACTACGCTCAGTGTCGAGTGCTTCGGGAGGCGCCGCACCGTAGTGGACGTCTTGGAGGCACGGCGTTTCTTGTTGTAGACGACTTGTCCCGTTGACGTGTCTGTGACGACGAGTCGCCAGGACCGTACCGCGAGACCGTTTGCGGTCCATCGGAAGGGTTGCCGTTTGGTCGAAAGCCTGCTTCCTGGCGTCGGGCTCGTGATTTCTGGGACGCCGGCGGGAGGGGGGGGCTCGGCGACGGTGAAGCTCTTGCTGCGGGTGTTGTTCGATTCCAACCCTTCGGCGATGTTGCCACTCGGGTCTGCCGTGGCCGTCAGAATTTTTGTCGCCCGCGGTTGCAACCCAGCCAGACCCACCGTTCGTTGAAACTGTCGCGCTGCTGCGGGCTCCAAGGGGCGTGGTCGATACGCTCGTGAAAACCGTTCCGTTCACGGAGAAGGACACGCTTACCGCCTGGCCAGTTGGCGTCGCGACCGTGCCGGCGTTTCGGACAGTTGCGGTGAAGTGCACAGCGTCTCCCTCGGCGGGGTTCGTCGGCGATTGTTGTACGGAATCGATGACGAGGTCGGGATCGCCTGGCGTTGGGGCTTCTGCTACCGTGAAGGACATCGATTTCGAGTTGTTGCCTTCGTCCGACTCCTGTACTTGATTGGGGTCGTCTGCTTGCACGCTCAATGTTTTGGTGCCCGCGGTGGCCTGCCACGGCGTGCTCGTTTGGATGGAGACGCTTGCGCCGGCCGCGAGGTTGGCGAAGGCTTCGGTGTCGACCATACTGCCGTTGACTTTCACACTCACCGTTACCGATTGGTTGGATGGCGTGGCGGCGTCACCGACGTTCTGCACGACCGCCGAGACGTACACATTGTCACCATCGACGAGGTTGGACCCCATGAGCGCTACGGACTTCACGATTAGATCCGGCTCCGGCGGTGGCGGGGGCTCCGCGACGGTGAAGGAGAGGGAGCGGGAGTTGTTGCTCTCGTTGGATTCTGCGACTTGATTGGGGTCGTCCGCTAGCACCGCCAGGGTCTTGGTGCCCGCGACGGCTTGCCATGGCGAGCTCGTTTGGACGGAAACGCTCGCGCCGGCGGCGAGATTTGAGAAGACTTCGGTGTCGACCATGATGCCGTCGACCTTGATGCTCACCGTGACCGACTGGTTGGACGGTGTGGCGGCGTTGCCGATGTTCCTGACGACGGCGGAGAAGTACACGTCGTCTCCCTCGGTCGGGTTCGGTGTGGCGAGCGCTACCGATTCCACCGTCAGGTCGGGCTCAGCCGGAGGCGGCTCTGTGCCTACCGATTGCCGGAAGTTTGCGATCGTGGAGCGAACGTTGTTGAGGGACATGGTGTTGTCTTGAGCTTGGGAGACACCGGTCACGGCGCTGTTATACGTTCGGTTCGGGTTCGAGAAATGAAGCACGCGCGTTCCAGGAGAGTAGGACATGACGGTGCGGAACCCGGCATTCGTATCCTTGTACCCGAAGGAATAGTCGTAGGCGCCTGTTCCGATCGGGTCTTGCGGAGCGTGGTTGCAGCCCATGTTGTGGCCTAGCTCGTGGCCCAACGTGTAGTTTGGGCTGATGCAGAGGCGGCTCGCGACCGAGAAACCGTACGGCGCGAAGCTCGCGTTGTTGCCGTTCATGAGATAGGCCACGCCGCAACCGCCTTCGACGACGAGGTGGACCAAGTCGGCCCCATACTGGTCGCGAAGCGCGTGGACTTCATCCAAGTAGCCGTCAGTGGTTGAGCGAAGACGGGACACGTCGGTCGAGATGCTTCCGGATTCGATGTAGTTGACCTGCTGAATGTTCACGGCACGGATGCGTTGGATGATTCCGCTGTTCTGAAAGGCGAGGTTCGTCTCGGTCACACCAAGCTCGATCAAGGATTGGATACCGCTCGTACCGCCCGCGGTATCCCGAGCGGCAGCGGTATAGACGAATAGCACATCGATCTCAGTGCCGTCGTCCTCGAACATCACGTCTTCCTGCACGCTTGGGCCCGCGACGCCTACGTCGATTGGAAAGGGTGCATCTTCTTTGGGTGTGGCAAACCGGTCGACCTCTTGAACACTGTGATGCCCATTGCCGGCGAATCGGATGCGGAAATACTCATCTCCGATGCGTACGGTGCCTGCCGTGACGCGTCCGCGAACTACGAAGACCACGCTGCTATCGGCATCGTCTTGCAAGTGGCCTATCCACGCATAACGGCGGTTCGTGCGTTTCACAAACTCATCTAGCACGGCCGTGTAGGTGCGATCTGCGAAGAGATTCAAAGTGAACCTCTCTACCGGCTCGAGCGGCTGTCCTGACGCGAGCTCGAGGTTGAGTTTCACGCCTCGCTGGCGCATCACATCTCTATCGTTGCTCGCGTCATCCATGGCGAAAGCGAGGTCTGGGTCCGAGAAAAACTCTTTCGGCGTTTGTGCCTGGGTCGGTACGCTCAGGCTCATCGCGACCAGGGCCGTTACGGAAATCAAGATCCTGGTCCGCCGATCGTCGTGTTCGAACATAGACACCCTCCTCGTTGGAAACTCTGTAGTCGTGGTCCCGTCATGCATTTGATTTGACTATTCTCGGCGCTCGATGGGTTTCGTTCAGTGCGCAAAAGTGGTGGACTCTCGCAACGGAATCTGTTGTGAAAACCCCTCACTTTTGGAAGATCTAAATTCTTGCAAGAGAAGAGGATTGGTCCTCTACGAGAACAAATGAGGGGCTGCGGCTACAGCGTTCGAGGGGATTTCCGCCCGCCTGGCCGCGTCGCTTGACGCTTCGATTTCAGAGTGACCGACCCCCGCAACGCGTTCATTCCAAGGGGATAATTGGTGTTCTCAACTTGACATGCCCGCAGAGGTCCCGTATCGTGCCTATGGGAGAGTCTTGAGAGGAGAGAACCACCATGAGCAGAAAGCAGAGTATCAGCAAGCTCGGAGTGCTGGCCTTGTGCCTCCTACTGCCGGCCCCAATTCTTGCGCAGGAGACCCAATCGAACGACGTGCGGGATGAGCTCGAAGAGCTCAAAAGAGGCCAGCAAGAGATTCAGAGACAGATCCAACTGATGCGGGAAGTCGAGGCGCTCAAGCAAGGGCAGGCAGAGATCCGCAGGGAGCTCGACGCGATAAAAAAGTTGATTCAGGCAAGTCCGGCGGCTCCGGCGAGGGCGGCGGCGAGAGCTCCCTCTGGGTCTCGAGTCAAAGACGTCGTCTTTACGGTAGGCGACAACCCCAGCAAACGAGAGAACACCGCGAAGTTGACGCTAGTCGAGTTCACGGACTATCAGTGACCGTTCTGCGGCCGTCACGTCCGTGAGACGTATCCGAAACTCGACAAAGAATATATTCAGACGGGGAAGCTCCGGATGGTCAAGCTCGACATGCCTCTCGAGGCCATCCACAAGCAGGCTTTCAAGGCGGCCGAGGCGACCCACTGCGCCAGCGACCAGGGCAAATTCTGGGAAATGCACGATCGGCTTTTCGCGAACCAGCGGAAGCTAGAGCCTTGGTCCGCTCATGCGGAAGCCTTGGGTCTCGACGTAGCCACTTTCGATGCCTGTATGAGCTCGGACAAATTCGCGTCGGCCATACGGAAGGATATGTGTTGTTTTTTACATTGAATCGCGAAGATTTCTCATTCGTGATTCACCTCGACCGGCAACCACGTACGAGCAGAAGACGGGAGGCGCAGACGGGGTCAAGGGCGCGTAGCGGCTCGCGTAGCGAGCGAACCCTTGACGCCGTCGAGCACTCCCGTACCCTCATGGAGTGGTGGCCGTTCTTGATATTTCATCGCGGTGGATTACGGATTAAAGTGATAAACAACAATATGGCTGAGGCGCAGAAGGCGGGTGCTACCGGAACTCCGAGCTTCGTCTTGGCCGTGACCGACCCGAGCGATCTGAGCAAAGTCAAAGGGATCAGCTTCATTCGGGGTGCGCAGCAGTTCAACGCTTTCAAGGTCCAGATCGACCAGGCGCTCAAGCAGGTGGAGCCGTAGAAGCGGCGTGGCGCGCTTTCTATTTCTAGATGAGGCGGTCTCTGAAGGCCCGTGAGACCGCCTCTACCTTGCTGTGAACGCCCATTTTCTCCAGGATGCTCTGGATATGACTTCTCACCGTGAAAACGCTCAGAAAGAGCGCGCCGGCGATTTCTTCGTTGTTGTGACCCTGGGCTAGCAGCCCGGTGAAAAAGTCCAGATTCTGCTCACGGAGAAAGTTTGGTGGGCAAGTTCAAGGAAGATGTGATTCGGCGGAACGGCCAAGTTGAGACGCCCGATGGATTGCAGCGGGGCAAAACGTGCGCCTATGGTCGAGACGAAGCGCAATAAAGCAGCGATCAGACTGGCGTTGAGCTCCGCGTATTCCTTCGGCGTGGCCTTGCCGATGAGATTGCGCATCAGAATCCCGAGATTGAATCCGGCCACGTGCGTGAGGAGGCGCTTGAGTATATTTTCGTGTCTTCGCAAATGCGTTCGTCGCATGCCTCCCGCTTCGAGGTAGTGCGCGAAAGGTCGTTCGAGTAACTCGCCGCGACGGCGTATTAATCGCTTACCTCGAGTCCCGCGAATGCGACGTCGGTTCGCGTAGGTGGCGGCTTGCTCGGCCTGTTTGTCCTTCCATTTGCGGCCACCTCGCTCTGGCTCCGAAATGTAGCTCCGGTATTCTTGTTCGACCAGCTCAACCAGGATGTCGTTGCCGTGATAGCCCTTGTCCCCGACCACTTCGCGACCCGCGTCTTCATGTATTCGTTCACAACATTCCGCGTTGTTCGCGAGCTCTTGCAGATTTGACTGCGCTTTTTCCAGCGTATCCGGTAGGCTCTTTGTGTCACCCTTCGCGCCTCCGTGAAGCGTCACGGCAATTACCGCACCTTCCCCGCTCATGTCCACAGCATGCTCGGCTTTGTGCGCCATATCCGTGCCCCCGCTCTTCATTTTCATGATCTCCGCATCCGGCTCGTTCGGATTCACCCACTCCTTGTTCGACCCTTTCTTTGGCCGCTTCTTGTCCAACTTTGCAATGTCCGCTCGGCTCGGCTCTTCGATACCACTCTTGCGCGCAAGCTCCTTCAAATACGATTCGTAGCTTTCCCCCGTGTCTCGACGAACGATTGACCGAAGCGCCGCATTCGCTTCCAGCGTCGTCGCGTCCACACCCAGTGTCTTGCCATCTATCATCCCTCTCGACGCTAGAACTTCTAGCACCCATCCAAATACAGATTCGTGAACTTCCAGCGGAAGTCGATTCCGTATCCGAGACAGCGACGAATGGTCCGGCGTTCGCTCTTCCATTCCAAGGCCAAGAAACTGGCGCAAAGACAGTGAGTCCGAACACCGCCAGCAGATCCCGCGCTCTGAATCGATGCGCTCAAAGTAGCCGATCAACAGCATTCGAAAATACACACCCGGCGGTATGCTCGGCCGACCTTGCTTCTTCGCGTAATACGGCGAGCATTTCGACTCCACAAACGAGTCAAACTCTTCCTCTCGAAGTACCCGCTCGAGTTCCTCATAAAAAGGATGACCAGGACTCGACGCAACCGCATCGTGTGGAATCCATAAAGTCTCTTGGCAACTTTTCTTTTTCTTCTTCATCGACATGCGATGCAATTTTACATCGTCATCGAATGAGTCTTCAGAGAAATATCGCGACCGGATACGACTTTTTCAACGGGCTGCTAGGAGGCGCAGAACTTCACTTTGCCGGCGGGTCAGATCCGGCGCGCCGTTCGAGCCCTCGCTGTCGGAGCGATCGAGCGCATGCCGCCCGTTGACGGGGTTTGCCAGCACTCTTTCGATGACCTCCTCCGCTTTGCGCCGCCGGAGAATGGGTCTCAGCAGGTACACGACCTCGTACTGGTTTCTTTTCGGCCCGAGGACGACGACAACAGAGATCAGAAGACGAACGCGCTCGCCGCTCGTTTTCTTGGCCGCGATTTCGAAGCCGTTGATCGGCTCGCCTCGCATCGCCATTTGGGAGAAGGGTGTCTGTGCGAAATCGATGGCGTTGCCAAAGACGTCCCTTGCCTGGAGGATAGTGTTCAGCGGCGTGCCCCCGACCAAGGAGCCCTTTGCGAGCTCCAAGAGCTCCAATGCCGCTACATTCCAACTCACGACGTGAGTCTTTTTATCGGTGGTGATGGCGGGACCATCGGCTCTCTTGACGATCTCCGAGGCGTTCATTTGCTTACCTCGCGATCAGAAAACGCGGTTCTTGGTGAGCGCAGCATGATACCTCCCCCCCCCAAATCGGATGGTACCTTCCCGTCAAGGAACCTGCCGGTACGCACTCCCTAGGTGGTTAGGGAGTGACGTTAAAGATAAGTGACTCGAGCGCGATTGTCAAGGCGTGTATATTCAAAATGGCGCGCACGCCCCCCGTATCACCATCGTGGTAACCTCTGGAATCATGTCGGCGATGACGATGCTTCTCGCGTTACTCGTGGTCCAGGCGGACGCGAAACCGCGCGCGCGCGATCTCGGAGTGCCTTTCGACGGAACGCCGGGGCCTTTGAACGCGATCACCGATGTCGGCGGTGTGGAGGTCGGGCACACGACTCTCATATCCGGCGAAGCGGTCCGTACCGGCGTGACCGTGGTGCTCCCGCAAGGAAAAGGGAACAAGAATCAAGTCTTTGCCGCGTGGTTCACGTTGAACGCCGATGGCGAGATGACGGGCACAACGTGGATCGAAGAGTCGGGCATCCTCGAAGGGCCCGTCGCCATCACCAACACCGCATAGCGTGGGCACCGTGCATCAGGCCGTCATCGAATGGTCGGTCCGCAATGTCGAGTCTGTGAACTGGAGCCTTCCGGTGGTCGCGGAGACGTGGGATGGCGGGCTCAACGACATCAACGGTTTTCACGTGAAGCCCGAGCACGTCTTCCAGGCGATCGAGACCGCGTCCGCGGGGCCGGTCGAAGAAGGCTCGGTGGGCGGTGGCACCGGGATGCGGGCCTATCAGTTCAAAGCGGTGATCGGGACCTCTTCCCGACTCGTGAAAACGGAGCACGGCGATTTCATTGTGGGCGTGCTGGTCCAAGCGAACTATGGCGTGCGCTCCCAGCTCCGGATCGCCGGTGTTCCGGTAGGGCGGGAGATCACGGACTTGATGCCGGAAACGCGCTCACCAGGCGATCGACCCGACGGCGATGGCTCTATTATTATGGTTGTCGCCACAGACGCTCGCGTCCTTCCGCCCAGCTCAAGCGCATCGCGAAGCGCGCGAGCCTAGGGCTCGGCCGCAATGGCAGCATCGCGACCAACGGTTCGGGCGATATCTTCATGGCTTTTTCGACCGCCCACAAAGACATTGGCACCGAGGAAGGCGGCCTCTACGATCTCAAAATGCTTGGAAACGCCGAGCTCACGCCGCTTTTCGGCGCGACCGTCGAAGCCACGGAAGAGGCTGTCGTGAACGCGCTCGTGGCGGCGGAGAGGATGACGGGAAGGGAGGGTTATACCGTCCATGCCCTTCCGCACGAACGACTGCGAGAGATCTTGCGCCGCTATAACCGTCTCGTCGAGTAGCGAAACTCCTCGAGAACCAACGTTGACTTTCTTCGCCCGGGAGCATTACATTCAGCTCAAATGCTAGGTCATAAAGCCACTCTCACGCACCGAGTGGCCGGGTGGGCCGAGAAGGCTGGCCACGGCTTGACCAGCGAAGCGCTCTCCCGACACTTCATCGGTGCGGCTGGCTGGATGGGATGCGCCGAGCGAAGGAGAACAAACTAGGGCGCCAGCTCCCGCGGCAGGAGCCGGTGGTGACGTTGAATCGTGTCATCGACGGTGCATAGAGGCACACGCCGCGCGAGGCTATGGGCTGCAAGGAGCCGGTCGAAAGGGTCCCGGGTCCAGTCGAGCGTGAGCGCGTGACGAAAGACAGTCGCCAGCGGAGCATCGTCGATGACGAAACGCTCATCCTTTGCGAGAGCGTCGACGAAGTCAGGATTCTTCACTCGAAGTTTCCCGACCTCGGCAAGGAACTGGATCTCCAACAAAGAGATGGGTGACACACCCCAGGGGCGGTAAACGCCGAGCCAAGAGAAATCAGAAACGCGACTCGAGCCCAGGACGAGCCAGATGAGAAAGTGCGTGTCGAGAATGAGCGTCACGACTTATCCTGCAATTCGAGGCCGTCCTCGGACCAGCTCCACGACCATAGATCCGCCTCCTCGGCGTTCGGCACTTGGAGGAGCTTGCTGTAGTCAGGGGTTGCTTCTGACGGAGCTGTCTCTGTCAAGTCCTCGCACAGCACCACGATCCGTCTGCCGCGACGCTCGATGACGATTCGCTCGCCTTGTGCAACCTCGTCCAGCAGCTGGAACCAGTTTCTCCGTGCCTCTGATGCCGTGACTCGTTTCATGTGTACAATGTACAACGGAATAATCGCAGGATCAAGAAAGCCTTTATATGCTGCAACAAAGTCTGTCGGCATGGAAGCGGCTCGGAAACTGAGGACAGTACTTCATCGTCTTGAACTGAGACTCGGAGTAGGGATTGTCGTTCGAGACGTAAGGCCTGGAGTGGGTCTTGGTAACTCCGAGGTCAGCCAGGAGCAGACCCACGGGCTTGCTCCTCATCGAGCTGCCACGGTCCGCGTGAAGGGTGAGCTGGTCGGGTTCAATGTCCTGCTTGCGACAGCTCTCGGCGATGAGGCGTTGGGCGAGCGCGGCACTTTCTCGGTGAGCCAGCATCCAGCCAACCACGTAGCGGGAGAAGATGTCGAGGATGACGTAGAGGTAGTAGTAGGTCCACTTGAGGGGGCCACGAAGCTTCGTGATATCCCACGACCAAACCTGGTTCGGCGCTTCGGCCAACAGCTCCGGCTTGGTGTAGTTCGGATGGCGCCGTTGGTTCCGGCGCTCTCGGACCTCGCCGTGCTCCTCCAAAATCCGATACATCGTGCGAATCGAGCAGAGGTAGGTTCCCTCGTCCAGAAGCGTAGCCCACACCTGAGCGGGCGCCTTGTCGACGAACCGCTCACAGTGCAAGGCCCCGAGGACTTCCTCGCGCTCAGTTTCGTCGAGAGCTCGGTGCGGCCGAGGACGACGCTTCGGTTTGGGCGTCACCGGCTGGCGCCTGCGATACAACGTGGAACGAGCCACACCCAGAGCCTCGCAGGCTTCCGCCGTTTGCCCAATCCGCCCCGCCAGCTCCTCGGCCGCCACGATCAGTCGTTCTCGTCGCTCTCGAGTGGATTCAGGGGGATCCCCAGTAGTTCGGAGGTTTTTTTTTGGATCTCCAACATCGTCTCCACCCGAGCCAGGCGACGTTGGAGCCGGGCGTTCTCGCGCTCGAGCTCCTTGACCCGTGGATCCTCTGCCTTCGCCTTCCGGCCTCGCTTTCTCGACGTCATCCCAACCTTGGCGATCTCGTCACGTTGGCGACGCCAACTCGATAATAGCGACGAGTACAAGCCCTCTCGACGCAGAAGAGCAGCAACGTCACCGTCACCCTTGCAGGCATCGGCCTCACGCACTATCCGCAGCTTGTACTCCGCGGTAAAGCGTCGACGCTTCGCTTGCTCGCTCACTTCCGGATCCTCGACCCTCGCCGCAGCGCGGCCGGCGGGATCTCCAGTGAGGTGGACCCCATTCTCTGGACCAAAATGGGGGGTAGCTAAGGTGGAGCCTGCCGAGTTGAACACGTCGTGGTCATAGTCGTCATGTTGTTTCCCGAAGGCTCCTAGAAGGGAGCGTTCGGGAAGACAGTTTATGTCAGATTGAAGATCTATTGTCCCACGTTCGATCCGGTGCCCCGACGGAGGGAGCGGACCCTTAAGAAAAGATGCGAAGCTTCCTTGTCCGCTCCCTCCGTCGGGGCACCGGATCGAAGCCGCCCTTTCGCTGGTCCACCTGAATAGTGCAAAAATCGGGGTACCTGGGGTATGGGCCAAGCCGCGAGAGGGTCTCCTGCGGCGATTCTCGCATTCGTTTTGTGGACTCGTGGCAAGGTTCATTCCTTTTCCCGGCTTTCTACCGCCGTGGCCTCTTTGGCCTTGTTCTGCTTCGATTGCCCCAGTGCGTAACTGCCGACGTTGAGCTCCAGGATGATGCTGTGATGTACTAATCGGTCGATGGCCAATCATCTTGCCGCCAATCATCTTCAAGCTACCTCGCCAAGCAGTCCATCGTAGAAGCTCGCGGGCGTTTGATAGCCTAACGCTTTGTGCGGGCGCTCGTCATTGAAGAAATCGAAGTAGCAAGCGATGCCCTCGCGAGCCATCTGCACGGTGTCGTAGGCGTACAGGTAGACCTCCTCGTACTTCAGCGAGCGCCAGAGCCGCTCCACGAAGATGTTGTCGATACAGCGACCTTTGCCATCCATGCTGATCTTGATCTCAAGAGCAAGCAATACACTGGTGAACTCCTCCGAGGTGAACTGAGAGCCCTGGTCCGTGTTGAATATCTCTGGGCAACCGTAGCGTGCCACAGCTTCGTTCAGAGCCTCCACGCAGAAGGTCGTCTCCAACGTGTTGGACAAGCGCCAGGCGAGCACCCGCCGCGAATACCAATCGATGACCGCCACCAGGTATACGAAGCCTCGCGCCATCGGGATGTATGTGATGTCGGCGGCCCACACCTGATTGATCCGAGAAACCGTCAGATTCCTCAGTAGATAGGGGTATACCGTGTGTTCCGGCGCTGGCTTGCTTGTGTTCGGCTTGGGCGCAGTGCTCTCGAGCCCCATCAACCGCATAAGACGCTGCACGCGCTTGCGGTTGACGGCCGACCCCTCCGCTTTGAGTGTCTGTGTCATCATGCGGCTGCCGAAAAATGGACGCTTCAGATGTAGCTCGTCCATCCGACGCATCAATGCGAGTTGCTCGCCATCCGGCTCGACAGGTTCGTAGTACAGGCTCGACCGATTCACGCCGAGCAGCTCGCACTGCCAGCGCATCGACAGCGGAGCGTTGGGTTCGACCAACTCCCGCCGGGGCGTCATCTCAATCGACCGAGCCCGTGTGATAAAAAATCGCGCTCCATCGTCAGCTCCCCGATTTTCTGAAGCAGTTCGGCCTCGCGCATCGAGGCATCGCCTCCGCCCACCTCTTCGGTCTCGAAAGCACGCGTGACGTTCTCCAAAAGCTGCCGCTTCCATTTGTAGATCTGGTTCGCGTGAACCTTGTGCCGGCGGGATAGTTCCGCCACTGTCTCCTGCTCGCGTAGTACCGCCAATGCAACTTTCGCCTTGAAAACAGGGCTGTGCTTCGTACGATTTTTCTTCACTTTTCTCTGCTCCTTTTTTTATTGAGCAGGCTTGTTTTACCACCTTAACCCCTGGTCTAAAAAATGGGGTCCACTTCACAGTCGCCCTACGGGCTCCTTCCGATCCCGCCGAGGTCTCTCTCTCTACCAACATACTCATGCGTTGATCCTCCTCCACCCTCTACACTAATTTCAAGGGGCGAAGTGTCTCACCGATGTTGGCACAGAGGGTAACGTTAGTGGAGTCAGCCGTTAGCTACTACAATGGCGGATCGGACATCGCTATGGCCATCACTCGCGCGTCACTCGATGAGAGCGCCACCTGGGCGCTTCGCGTGAATTTCCGGTCCATCCCCATGTCCGACGAGCAGTTCTACCGCCTATGCGGCGACAATCCCGAGCTGGATATGGAGTTCACCGCCGCAAGAGAGTTGATTCTCAAGTCTCCGACTGGCACCAAGACCGGCTTTCACAACGCCACGCTCACGCACCGAGTGGCTGGGTGGGCCGAGAAGGCTGGCGACGGCTTGACTTTCGATTCGTCGACGATTTTCGTGCTTCCGAACGGTGCAAAGCGCTCTCCCGACACTTCATGGGTGCGGCAGGATCGATGGGATGTGCTGAGCGAAGAGGAACAGGAAAAGTTTGCCCCTCTGTGTCCGGACTTCGTTGCTGAGCTCCGCTCACGTCGGGATCGGCTCCCGAGCCTGCAAACCAAGATGAAGGAATACATCGACAACGGCGCCCGCCTGGGCTGGCTGCTGGACCCGATGGAAAAGCGCGTCTACGTCTACAAACCAGGGCAGGAAGTCGAGTGCCTCGAGAATCCGAAGAGCCTCGACGGGGAGGACGTCCTGAAAGGGTTCGGTCTCGATCTCGCCGGCATCCTTTGAGGTGCGTCCGGACCTAGTCCCTCAGCTTTTCTCGGTCCATCAAAAATGCCGGCCGATCTTCTTCATGTGCTCGCCGAGCGTCAACGTGGGGTTGGTCTTCTTCTCGCGCAGATAGCGATCGAATTGGAGTTGTTCTCTCAGCGTCGTCCCCCTGCGAATCTTCTCGACTTGCGCTTGCTCGGCGATCTGGATCTCGTCGGCCGTGTCCATAACGCTCTCGATGTTGTCTTTGGGAACGAACAAGACGCCGTCGTCATCCGCGAACACGAAGTCGCCGCGCTCGACCTTCGCTTCGTCGAACTGGCAGCGGGCGAAAGGTTCCTCCACGGGCGGGAACGTCCGCTGCATACCTAACGGGTACGTTCCGTAAGAGAACAGGGGAACACCGATCGCCTCGACCTCGGCACTATCACGATGCCGGCCCCAGATGACGACACCCACCAGACCTTGTGAACGCGCTTCATAGGCCGCGAGGTCTCCGAAGCAGGCCTCATCGCAGCGACCTTTGTTGTCCAACACGAGGACGTTTCCTGCGTCGCTTCTGTAGATGCACTCGAGTATGCGGTCGGCGTAGCCGTTGAGGACGACGGGAGAGGCCGGGCCGGCGAACTTCGAGCCCGCGACGAGGGGTAGCATTCCGCTCGGCGCGATCGTCGCAGGCAAGCCCAGACGAGCTACGGCGTCCGCGACTAGTGAAGTGGACCCCATTTTTTAGACCAGGGGTTAAGGTGGTAAAACAAGCCTGCTCAATAAAAAAAGGAGCAGAGAAAAGTGAAGAAAAATCGTACGAAGCACAGCCCTGTTTTCAAGGCGAAAGTTGCATTGGCGGTACTACGCGAGCAGGAGACAGTGGCGGAACTATCCCGGCGGCACAAGGTTCACGCGAACCAGATCTACAAATGGAAGCGGCAGCTTTTGGAGAACGTCACGCGTGCTTTCGAGACCGAAGAGGTGGGCGGAGGCGATGCCTCGATGCGCGAGGCCGAACTGCTTCAGAAAATCGGGGAACTGACGATGGAGCGCGATTTTTTATCACACGGGCTCGGTCGATTGCGATGACGCCCCGGCGGGAGTTGGTCGAACCCAACGCTCCGCTGTCGATGCGCTGGCAGTGCGAGCTGCTCGGCGTGAATCGGTCGAGCCTGTACTACGAACCTGTCGAGCCGGATGGCGAGCAACTCGCATTGATGCGTCGGATGGACGAGCTACATCTGAAGCGTCCATTTTTCGGCAGCCGCATGATGACACAGACACTCAAAGCGGAGGGGTCGGCCGTCAACCGCAAGCGCGTGCAGCGTCTTATGCGGTTGATGGGGCTCGAGAGCACTGCGCCCAAGCCGAACACAAGCAAGCCAGCGCCGGAACACACGGTATACCCCTATCTACTGAGGAATCTGACGGTTTCTCGGATCAATCAGGTGTGGGCCGCCGACATCACATACATCCCGATGGCGCGAGGCTTCGTATACCTGGTGGCGGTCATCGATTGGTATTCGCGGCGGGTGCTCGCCTGGCGCTTGTCCAACACGTTGGAGACGACCTTCTGCGTGGAGGCTCTGAACGAAGCTGTGGCACGCTACGGTTGCCCAGAGATATTCAACACGGACCAGGGCTCTCAGTTCACCTCGGAGGAGTTCACCAGTGTATTGCTTGCTCTTGAGATCAAGATCAGCATGGATGGCAAAGGTCGCTGTATCGACAACATCTTCGTGGAGCGGCTCTGGCGCTCGCTGAAGTACGAGGAGGTCTACCTGTACGCCTACGACAGCGTGCAGATGGCTCGCGAGGGCATCGCTTGCTACTTCGATTTCTTCAATGACGAGCGCCCGCACAAAGCGTTAGGCTATCAAACGCCCGCGAGCTTCTACGATGGACTGCTTGGCGAGGTTGCTTGAAGATGATTGGCCATCGACCGATTTGTACATCACAGCATCATCCTGGAGCTCAACGTCGGCAGTTACCGACTGGGGCAATCGAAGCAGAACAAGGCCAAAGAGGCCACGGCGGTAGAAAGCCGGGAAAAGGAATGAACCTTGCCACGAGTCCACAAAACGAATGCGAGAATCGCCGCAGGAGACCCTCTCGCGGCTTGGCCCATACCCCAGGTCCCCCGATTTTTGCACTATTCAGGTGGACCAGCGAAAGGGCGGCTTCGATCCGGTGCCCCGACGGAGGGAGCGGACAAGGAAGCTTCGCATCTTTTCTTAAGGGTCCGCTCCCTCCGTCGGGGCACCGGATCGAACGTGGGACAATAGATCTTCAATCTGACATAAACTGTCTTCCCGAACGCTCCCTTCTAGGAGCCTTCGGGAAACAACATGACGACTATGACCACGACGTGTTCAACTCGGCAGGCTCCACCTTAGCTACCCCCCATTTTGGTCCAGAGAATGGGGTCCACCTCATAGAGGCGTTGTCATCTGCCGGAAGCGTTTCATCACATCATCGAGCGCCACGTCGCCGATTCTACTTGCATCTGTGAATACGCTGCAAAGCCGTGTGCTACGATTTATTCAATGAGCGATGTGCAAGTTGTTTTGATCATCGCCATTGCGGGTGGGGGGTTCTGGTTCGCTCTCATGTTCGCGAGCTCGGTTCTTGGGGGCTGGTCGACTCTGGCCCGTTCCTACCGAGGCACTAGGTGTTCAAGGGTCGTCTGTGGCGTGGTCAATTTGTGGCCATGCGTCACTATTGGGGTTATGGACTGATAACCGTGGGGGCGAGCTCAGAGGGACTGCATCTAAGTGTATTCGTCTTGGGTCGGCTGCAATTCCACCCCGCGCTCTTTATTCTCTGGCGGGACGTGACGGTGAGAGAGCCCCACCATCTAAAAGTGTTTTACGAGGCAGAGCTGAGGTTTCATCGAGAGCCGGAGGTGCCTGTGAGGATCAATGCGTCCCTCTTGAACAAGCTCTCCTCTATCAATCCAGAACTGCGTCACGCCACCACGCGATTGGGCCACGGCGCCGCGGGATAAGGTGGTACCATCCTCCGCCATGGAGGGCGCCCGCGGAGAAGCTGTCCGCCGATTCCACGACGCGACGAAGCACAGCTATCAGAGCGTGCGACGTGTTCCGCATTTTCTGGATTGGGACAACCAACCCCTTCCGTTCAAGCTGTATCGAGCTCTGCGCGAAATCCCGTTGCCGGACGTGAGCGAAGCTGGCGAAGTGTCCGCACTCGCCGCCCTGAATTCGCCCACGAGCCCGCGAAACTCGAGAAAAGCGCTCGACCTCGAGGCGCTAGCTCGAATCCTCTTTTACACCGCCGGCATCACCAAAAAGCGCGACCATCCAGGCGGTCAGATGCTTTTCCGCGCCGCCGCATGCACGGGAGCGCTGTACCACATCGAGCTCTATTTGGTTTCGGGCTCGGTCGAGGGTCTGGATGCGGGCGTGTATCACTACGGGCCGAAGCTGGGCGCGCTCGAACGACTCCGTGACGGAGACTGGCGGGAGAGCCTCGTCGAAGCTTCGGGCGGAGAGCCGAGGCTCCGGGAAGCCCAGGCCGCGATCGTTCTCACGAGCACGTATTGGAGAAACGCGTGGAAGTACCAGGCGCGGGCCTATCGCCACACGTTTTGGGATGGCGGCACGATGCTGGCCAACTTGCTCGCGATGACGTCAGCGCTCGAGTTGCCGGCCGAGCTCGTGCTCGGTTTCGCGGACGAGTACGTCAACCGCCTTCTCGACGTTGATAGCGACAAGGAAGTGGCGGTGGCGATCGTGTCGCTCGGAGGCGGCGCGTCTGAGATCCCCAAAGCGCCCGGCGCCGTCGAGCCACTCGGCCTCGAGACGGTCCCACTTTCACTTACGGAAGTCGACTACCCGCTCATTCGTGAGACCCATCGTGCCTCGAGCCTTCTTGACGGTGAACGGGCGTGTAGCTGGCGCGAGCACGGATCAGTTCCTCCGAGACCGCGCGCGGAGGACGCTCGGCCGGCGGATGACGGGACAGCGCCGATCGAGTCTGTGATCCGCCGAAGAGGCTCTTCACGTCGTTTCGAGCGAGCTTCCATCTCTTACGACGCTCTCTCGACGATACTCGCAACCGCGAGCCGCGGCGTCGATGGAGACGTATTCGACGCGGGGGCGGCGTTGACGGATCTCTATGTCATCGCGAACGATGTCGACGACCTTGCGCCAGGAGCGTACTTCTACGAGCCCGAGGAGAGCGCGCTCACGCTCTTGAAGAAAGGCTCGTTTCGGAGCGAGGCTCGGTATCTCGACCTCGAACAAGACCTGGCTGGCGATGCAAGCGCGAACATCTACGTGCTCGTTGCGCTTACGCCCCTGCTGGAGCGACTGGGAAAGCGCGGCTATCGTGTCGCTCAGCTCGAAGGAGGGATTGTGGGCGGCAGGATCTACTTGGCGAGCTACGCGCTCGGCCTTGGCGCTTCAGGGCTGACTTTCTTCGATGATGCGGTCACGGAGTTTTTCTCGCCGCACGCCGCGGGAAAAGCCGTGATGTTTCTCGCTGCGGTCGGTGTGCCGGGAAGAAGAACGCGCAAAGCTTGACCGTGTGCGCTAGGCGCACTATAATAGTTTTCGATATAACGAAGGCTATGATATGAGTAAGAAAACACGTTCGAGCCCAAAGGTCGAGTCGCCCATTCGTCTGACGCCGGCTTTTTTTCACATCCTCCTCGCAGTCGTCAAAGAAGCCAGCCACGGATACGCGATCATGCAAACGGTCCAGCAACGCACGGGTGGTGCTGTCAAGCTCGGTCCGGGCTCTCTCTATTGGGCCATCAAGCGACTGGTCGATGTCGACCTGCTGAAGGAAGTGCCCGCTCCGTCTGCTGATTCCACTAACTCGGAGGACGAGCGTCGCCGATTCTACGCTCTCACCGTTTTCGGTCGCGATGTTTTGAAGCAAGAAGTCGAAGTTCTCGCGGAGATTGTCGGTTACGCCGAATCCCAAAAACTGATCCGGCGAGCCAAGGTGGTTTGAATGGCCGAGCATTGGTTCCGACGCCTCTTACGTCTCTACCCAGCTTCGTTTCGCCGCGAGTTCGGCGATCTCATGGTCGAGCTCTTCAACGAGATTCGCTCCGACGCGAATCTCGACACGTGGTTCGGTCGCGCTCGATTCACGTGGAAAGTCCTGCGTGATTTCGTCGTGACGGCCGGCCGCGCTTGGCTGGCCGTCATCACGCATACGCACATGGCACAACCCGACGCCGGGGAACGACACGGCTGGCGCGGCGGGCTCGATCGAACGATCCAAGACGTGCGCTACGCTTTCCGGTCTCTCAAAAACCGGCCCGGTTTCACGGCAGTGATTGTGATGACGCTGTCGCTCGGCATCGGCGCCAACACGGCTATCTTTACGCTCGTCAACGAGATCGTTCTACGCCCGTTGCCGATCGGCGATCCGTCCACTGTCGTCGACATCTTCGCCGACGTTCCGGGTGGGAATAGTTTTACCGGGTTCTCCTATCCCGATTACGTAGATTACGGCGAGCGCAACGACGTGTTGACCGAGCTCGTCGTGTTGACCGGTCGGACGGCCAGACTGGGCGCCGCCGGCAGCGGCGAAACCATCAGGGTGCAATTCGTATCCGTCAACTATTTCGATTTGCTTTCCATTAGGCCTGCTATGGGTCGGGGGTTTCGGCAGGAGGAGGGGATACGGGGCAGTGCTAATACCGTGGCGATCGTGAGTCACGGCTATTGGCAACGCCGGGCCGGTGGAGACCCGTCGTTTCTCGGATCGACGATTCTCTTGAACGAAACGCCATTCACGGTAATCGGCATTACGGCGGAAGGCTTTCAGGGAACGTTCATCGGTTTTCCGATGGAGATCTGGGCCCCGCTCGCGTCCGCGGAGCTCATCTTGCCGAATTTCGATCTGTCCGATCGGGCCTCTCAGGGTTTCGAGCTGATAGGGCGGCTCAAACCGGACGTCTCCATATCCCAGGCACAGGCGGCCTTTGGTCTCATCGCCAGAGAGCTCGAGTCCGAGCACCCGGCCGAGAAGCGAGGACACGGGGTCGGCATCGTGCCCACGACGGGCATTGACCACTCGATGAGGGGCGGTGTGATGGGGTTCCTCGCTATATTAATGACCATCACAGGCCTCGTTCTGTTGATCACCTGCTTGAACGTCGGCAATATGCTGCTCGCGCGCGCCACCGCACGGCAGAAAGAGATGGCGATTCGCGTCGCCATGGGCGCAAGACGCGGTCGTCTCGTTCGTCAATTGCTCACCGAAGCGCTCCTCTTGTTTACCCTTGGCGGGCTTGGCGGCGCACTCGTCGCCGAGCGGTCCGTGAGGACGCTGCTTCGCCTGAGCTCCACCCAGTGGCCCCTCGGCTTCAGCCTCGACCTCGATTGGCGCGTGCTCAGTTTCACGGCTGCGATAGCACTCGGCGCGGCGTTGCTCGCCGGGCTCTTTCCGGTGCGAGAGGCGCTTCGACAAGACCCCATTCGCGCGTTGCGTGTGGGCGGAAATCAAGACACGCGCGCGGCCGGTCGCTTACGCAGCGCGTTCGTCGTGGTCCAAATCGCGGGCGCGGTGGTGCTTTTGACCGGCGCGGGATTGTTCGTACGGTCCTTGTGGGAGGGCGTGCGCATCGATCCGGGTTTTGAAGCCGATCGCGTGGCGGCCACCACCATCAATCTGCCCGAGACCGAATATGGCGAGGAGCGCGGCCGTCTGCTTTTCGAGCAGCTACTCGATGACGTCATGCGACTTCCGGAGGTGACCTCCGCGTCGATCGCGATGCGGCGGCCGATCGGGGTGTCGCTGAACCCGCGCCGCATCGAGGTTCCCGGCTTCGAGCCTCCGGCCGATCGACCGGAGCTCTTGGTCGACGCCAACGCGATCGACACGACGTACCTGGCCACGATGGACATACCGCTCCTGAGAGGTCGGGACTTCTTGCCTTCTGACGATCGAGGTCCACCGGTAGCGATCGTCAACAGGACGATGGCCGCACGGTTCTGGCGCGATGGTCATCCCGTCGGTCAGCAATTCTTCGTCGACGGGGACGCCTTACAGGTCATAGGCGTTGCTGCCGACAGCCGGCACTTGATTCAAGACGACGCACCGATGGCCCACTTCTACCTTCCGTTGGCGCAAAATTATTCGCCGCGCGTACAATTGCTCGTTCGCTCCGATGCCAACCCCTTGACGTTACGCTCACAGATCCAAGCGGCGATCGACGGTCTCGACCCAAGCTTGCCGCCCATCGATCTCGTTACGCCCCGGGAAACGATTGACGCGTCGCTTTTGCCGCAGCGCGTGGCGGCGTCGGTCACCGCAATGCTTGGCCTCATCGGATTGCTTCTCGCCGCGCTCGGAGTTTACGGAATCGTCGTCCATGCCGTGAGCCGCCGCACGAAGGAGATCGGAATCCGCATGGCCCTCGGTAGCAGCGCGACGGCGGCGGTTGGCCTGGTATTGAGTGCGGGAATGAAGCTCGTGATCGGGGGTGTCGTGATCGGTACGGCGCTGTCCCTCGCGGCCGCTCCCTTGCTCCGAAGCTTCCTCGTGGGTGTTCACCCCGCGGACCCGCTGACGATCGGAACGGTCGTCTTCGCGTTTCTCACCGTTGCTTCCATCGCCTGCCTCCTACCCGCACGCGCGGCCACGAAGATCGATCCCACGACGACGCTGCGGTGGGAGTAACCGGAGGTGTCGGGCACCGAGCACGAGCTCTTGCGTCATCGTTGTCTGAGCGAGGCCGGCTTCGGAAGCCAAGGGAGAGTGAAGGTGAGCTGAGGTACCGAGCTCTCATGGAATCGTCCTTGGAAGACGCGGGCATAATCTCGCCTCTGTCCTCGGTCGTGATTAGCGCCTCTCTCTAGCGTCCTGACACTCGAGACAAAACGCCGCTTCAGGACGCGCTTTCAAACGCTGGAGTTGGATCGGCTCTTCGCAGGAGCGACAAAAACCGTACTCGTCTTTGTCGAAGCTATTGAGCGCAGCTTCTATCTGACGCAGCTTTCTTTCGTAGGAGCTACGGTTGGCTCCTCCTTCAGCGCGTGGCGGAGCAGTTCGAGCTCCTCGGCTGTGACCATCGCTATTCTCTTGGGCCCCAATTCTAGCAGAGGTTTGACGTCTCAACACCTTCCCTCTACACTGAATCTGTAACCCAACAATCGAGATTCGAAGGGGGAACGTAATGAATTATTGCCCTCACTGTGGTGCATCTATCGGCGGAACAGCGGCCTTTTGCCCGGGCTGCGGCAAATCCCTAACCGCAACAAAGAAATCGGTGCACCTAGCGGCCGGTGCCGCCGTTGGCTTGACCCTTCTGGTCGGGCTTCTATGGGCCACGATGGGCTCGAACTCCGCCGACCGCCAGCGTGGCGGGCCGGTAGCTTCCGCCGACGAAGTGGAAACGGCAACGGATGTGGGATCTCCCGACGTCGTCGTGGAAGAGCCTGGATTCGTCGGGAAGCTCTTGGGTCAAGAGCCGCGCATCCTCCTGACGATCGCAGAAGGCGCGCCTCTCGCGCTCGAGCTCACGAGCGCGATCTCTACGGAGACGGCGACGAGCGGCGACACGTTCACGGCGATCCTCGCGAAAGCGATCCTCGTGGACGAGCGAGAAGCCCTCCCGCAAGGCACCGAGCTCTGGGGACACATCGCCCACGCGCAGCGATCCGACAAAGTCAAAGGCCGCGCCGAGCTCACTCTGGAGCTCGATCGCCTCGTCCTCGGAGACGGCGAAGAGCTGCTCATTCAAGCCCAGCCGATGCGCTTTGAAGCCCAATCGACAAAGAAGAAAGACGCTACCAAAATCGGCGGCGCGACCGGCGCGGGTGCGCTCATCGGCGCAATTATCGGAGGTCAAAAAGGCGCCGCGATCGGTGCGGGTGTCGGCGCCGGCGCCGGAACCGGCGTGGTGCTGTCGACGAGAGGCGAAGAGCTCGTTCTCCCCGAAGGAACCCAACTAAGGGTCGGGGCAAGAATAACTACCAAGTCTTTGTCGTAATTCATCTGCTGCAGGGATAACGATCCGAGCCGGCGGGAAGCGGATCGCCTGGCGGGACCGCGTCAAATGGAGCTATTTGCAGCTCTTTGAGAGCTTGCCCATGGAGACGTAGGCCATTGTGTGTTAGAGTTACGAATTATGATTCGTAACTCTGATATTGACCGCCTGCGGGGGTTGTTTGCCAAACGTCTCATCGCCACCATGGACATGCTCAAGAAGACAGTGGGGACTGTCGCTGACCTGACGGTGTTCCGGAAACTGAGAGAGCTCGACTACTGCACCAGCTATTCGCACCGTGGACGTTTCTACACGCTCCGAGAGCTCGCGGAGTTTGATGAGAACGGCTTGTGGTGGATTCGGTCCGTCGGCTTTTCAAGTCGAGGGACACTCGTCGCCACGGCCGAAGGACTGGTGAACGCCTCCGAGGCTGGCTACGCGGTGGAGGAGCTTGATGCCATTGTTAGGGTTGGGACCAAAGATGTGCTGCCGAAATTGGCCTGGGAGAAAAGACTTCGCCGCACTCGGATTAGAAATCGCAATGTCTACTTCTCTCCGAAGAGGAGCATTCGTGAACAGCAAATAGCCAGCCGACGTGTTTGGGAAGCGCAACCCTCTGTGTCCAAGAGTATTGCTGCTCAAGACGTCCTACCCGATGAGCTCAAAGCAGCCATCATCCTTTTCTTTAGCCTGCTCGATGAGAGAGAAAGGCGTGTGTATGCGGGGCTTGAATCTCTCAAGTTAGGTTATGGCGGTGACCGCCAGATGGCGGAGATCCTCGGGCTCGACGTTAGCACTGTGGCTCGGGGCCGTCGCGAGCTACTTGAGCATGATGTGAATGTGGAGCGGGTCCGAAAAGCGGGTGCCGGCCGCAAAGCTGTCGAAAAAAAACGCCAGAAGTCATCGCGGCGATCGAAGAACTTATGAAGTACGAGGTCGCTGGCGATCCCGTCAGCGGTCTGAGATGGACTCGCAAGACCACGAAAAAAATAGCTGCCGAACTCTCGGCCTTGGGCATTCGCGTCAGTCGCAAAACCGTCGCGAAGCTGCTTAAACAGATGAACTTCTCACTCCGGACCAACAAAAAGAAGGTCTCGAATGGCTCTCCTCCAACTCGCGACGCCCAGTTCGCCAACATCACACAGCTACGGGAGCGCTTTAGCCGACGTGGCAATCCCATATTGAGTGTCGACACCAAGAAGAAAGAGTTGGTCGGACGCTTCAAGAACCCAGGACGCGTCTGGGCTCAAAAGAGCGATGCCGTCAACGACCACGACTTTCGCTCCATGGCAGATGGGGTCGCAATCCCATACGGCATCTATGATCTCCAGAGTAATCGAGGCACCGTGTATGTCGGAACGTCTTACGACACGTCGCAATTCGCAGTCGAATGCATCGAGAAGTGGTGGCGCTCTGAAGGTCAGAAGCGTTTTCCCGGCCGCAAACATTTACTTGTCGTAGCTGACACTGGCGGAAGCAACGGCGCAACCCGCCGTGCATGGAAACACGGCATCCAGCACAAGCTGTGCAACGAGCACGGTTTGGACGTCACGGTCGCACACTATCCACCAGGTGCGTCCAAGTGGAACCCAATCGAGCACCGCCTGTTCAGCGAGATTAGCAAGAATTGGGCGGGCCGGCCGCTCGATAGCTACGAAACCATCCTGAACTTCATACGGACCACCAAGACCAAAACGGGGCTCAAGGTTAACGCCCGTCTCGTCAAGAAGCAGTATCCTAAGGGCATCAAAATCTCGGACCCTGCGATGGCGCTACTCAACATCAAAAAATCCTCTTCCCTGCCGAAGTGGAACTACACGTTGCGTCCATCCAAGAATGGGAAATAATTTCTGCCACGGTCCTAAGAACCATTCTGGCAAGAGCCCTAACCGTCGTTGTGAGGTGGACCCCATTCTCTGGACCAAAATGGGGGGTAGCTAAGGTGGAGCCTGCCGAGTTGAACACGTCGTGGTCATAGTCGTGATGTTGTTTCCCGAAGGCTCCTAGAAGGGAGCGTTCGGGAACACAGTTTATGGCAGATTGAAAATCTGTGGACAGTTTGTTTTTCGCTGTAGCCATCATTGTGTCTAGCGGCAATTATTATTTCTCTTCAGCAACAAGTTAGAATTCCCGGGTACCTACCGGTCTTGCTCCGTCACTTATCAGCAAAGTGTCCCATGTTCGATCCGGGGCCCCGACGGAGGGAGCGGACCCTTAAAAAAAGATGCGAAGCTTCCTTGTCCGCTCCCTCCGTCGGGGCCCCGGATCGAAGCCGCCCTTTCGCTGGTCCACCTGAATAGTGCAAAAATCGGGGTACCTGGGGTATGGGCCAAGCCGCGAGAGGGTCTCCTGCGGCGATTCTCGCATTCGTTTTGTGGACTCGTGGCAAGGTTCGTTCCTTTTCCCGGTTTTCTACCGCCGTGGCCTCTTTGGCCTTGTTCTGCTTCGATTGCCCCAGTCGGTAACTGCCGACGTTGAGCTCCAGGATGATGCTGTGATGTACAAATCGGTCGATGGCCAATCATCTTCAAGCAACCTCGCCAAGCAGTCCATCGTAGAAGCTCGCGGGCGTTTGATAGCCTAACGCTTTGTGCGGGCGCTCGTCATTGAAGAAATCGAAGTAGCAAGCGATGCCCGCGCGAGCCATTTGCACGGTGTCGTAGGCGTACAGGTAGACCTCCTCGTACTTCAGCGAGCGCCAGAGCCGCTCCACGAAGATGTTGTCGATACAGCGACCTTTGCCATCCATGCTGATCTTGATCTCAAGAGCAAGCAATACACTGGTGAACTCCTCCGAGGTGAACTGAGAGCCCTGGTCCGTGTTGAATATCTCTGGGCAACCGTAGCGTGCCACAGCTTCGTTCAGAGCCTCCACGCAGAAGGTCGTCTCCAACGTGTTGGACAAGCGCCAGGCGAGCACCCGCCGCGAATACCAATCGATGACCGCCACCAGGTATACGAAGCCTCGCGCCATCGGGATGTATGTGATGTCGGCGGCCCACACCTGATTGATCCGAGAAACCGTCAGATTCCTCAGTAGATAAGGGTATACGGCGTGTTCCGGCGCTGGCTTGCTTGTGTTCGGCTTGGGCGCAGTGCTCTCGAGCCCCATCAACCGCATAAGACGCTGCACGCGCTTGCGGTTGACGGCCGACCCCTCCGCTTTGAGTGTCTGTGTCATCATGCGGCTGCCGAAAAATGGATGCTTCAGATGTAGCTCGTCCATCCGACGCATCAATGCGAGTTGCTCGCCATCCGGCTCGACAGGTTCGTAGTATAGGCTCGACCGATTCACGCCGAGCAGCTCGCACTGCCAGCGCATCGACAGCGGAGCGTTGGGTTCGACCAACTCCCGCCGGGGCGTCATCGCAATCGACCGAGCCCGTGTGATAAAAAATCGCGCTCCATCGTCAGCTCCCCGATTTTCTGAAGCAGTTCGGCCTCGCGCATCGAGGCATCGCCTCCGCCCACCTCTTCGGTCTCGAAAGCACGCGTGACGTTCTCCAAAAGCTGCCGCTTCCATTTGTAGATCTGGTTCGCGTGAACCTTGTGCCGGCGGGATAGTTCCGCCACTGTCTCCTGCTCGCGTAGTACCGCCAAGGCAACTTTCGCCTTGAAAACAGGGCTGTGCTTCGTACGATTTTTCTTCACTTTTCTCTGCTCCTTTTTTTATTGAGCAGGCTTGTTTTACCACCTTAACCCCTGGTCTAAAAAATGGGGTCCACTTCATTGTGCAGCAGGAATGATCTCGCGGGAATATTCCTGAATCCTTTATCCTGCTGTGCTATACTTCGCCTGCGTCTTCGTTGCATTCCAATCTGCGACAGACTTTCGCGGTGGTCCCCCCTTCCGGATCTCCTCGAACTAACTCAATTTTAATTTCAGCCTAGATTGGGCCTCGTGCGAAGCACGGGTAGGCCGATCTAGGAGCACTACTCGTATGTCTTTCCACCAATTGGGCTTGTCTGCCAAGCTGCTTCGCGCGGTCGATGCGCAAGGCTACAAACATCCGACACCCGTTCAAAGCCTTGCCATTCCCCCGATTCTCCTTGGCGATGACCTCATGGCCCGCGCGCAAACCGGCACCGGCAAGACGGCAGGATTCACGCTGCCGCTGCTGCAGCGGCTCAACGAGTCGCCGCGCCAAGCGCACCAAAAGCGTCACGTTCGCGCTCTCATCCTCACCCCGACGCGGGAGCTCGCGGCTCAAGTTCACCAAAGCGTCCGCACCTATGGCCGCTACCTGCCTTTGTCCACCGCCGTCGTCTTCGGCGGCGTCGGCTTTCGTCCGCAGGCCCAGGCGCTCAGGCGCGGCGTCGATGTGCTCGTGTCCACCCCGGGTCGACTACTCGATCACCTCCAGCAGCGGACGGTGGACCTCTCCGGCGTCGAGGTTCTCGTTCTCGATGAAGCGGACCGGATGCTCGACATGGGCTTTCTTCCCGACATCCGCAGGATTCTCGCGACGCTGCCTTCTTCGCGCCAGAACCTTTTGTTCTCGGCGACTTTGCCTCGCGAAATTCGCGAGCTTGCCGACCGTCTTCTGAACAAGCCGAGCCACATCGAGATCGAGGCGGAACGGCCCACTGTGGACGGCGTGTCGCAGATCGTTCACCCAGTCGATCGCCAACAAAAGACGAAGCTTCTGAGCTTTCTCATCGGTTCGCAGGACTGGAAGAAGGCGCTCGTCTTCACGCGCACCAAGCGCGGAGCGGATCGGCTGACACGACATTTGCAACGCGACGGGATCCGCGCCGACGCGATTCACGGCGACAAGACCCAAGGCGCCCGCACGCGTGCTCTTGCCGACTTCAAACGCGGGAAGGTCCGCGTTCTCGTGGCGACGGATATTGCTGCGAGGGGACTCGACATTGACGATCTGCCTATGGTCGTGAACTACGAGCTGCCGCACGTTGCCGAGGACTATGTGCACCGTATCGGGCGCACGGCACGCGCGGGGCGCAAAGGCGACGCCGTGTCTCTCGTCTGTGCCGATGAATCGAAACAGCTTGCAGCGATCGAGAAGCTGCTCGGCGAGAGGATAGAGAAGACCGTAGTCGAGGGCTTCGCACCGAGCGCTAGAGTAGCACGCTCGGAGGGAGGTCATCGGCGACCGCGTCAGTCCGCCAGGAGCGATCAGCCATGGCAGCGACCTCGTGGGTACCGCCCGGCAAACGGACAGCGGCGCGGCGAGGGGCCCCGTGCAGGCCGATCGAATCGCAGCTCTCGTCCTCGACGGTAATTGTCAGACGAAAGCCGCGACCAAGAATCCCTGATAGGTTCCAAGCGCAGTCCCCAGGCTTCGTTATCGGTCGCGACCGCTCAAGTCGAGCAGCTCGACTTTCCGGAACTCGATAGGGTGGCTTTCCGCCTGTAGCGCAATGTAGCCCTCCGAGAGCGGCGTTTCGTCCGGGACCGGATAGTCTTCCGCTTTGTTGTCGCCGCCGATCTGCGGCTTCGAATAGGCAATCACGGTCTCGCCGTCGATGACGTGGCGAATGAGCTCGTCTCCCCGTACCTCCATCTCGACCGCGACCCACTCGTCCCCGTGGTAGGTTTTCGAGCTCGAGCTCACGCAATGCTGGGTGATGAGCTCGCCGTCCATGACGACGTGCGTTCCGGGAGTGCACAAGTTGGCCGTGGGCCGCTCGCCCTCACCCGACGATGCGCGTCCTGGAGCAGAAGGGCTACGTCGACCACGAGAAGAGCGGACGGGCCTTCGTCTATCATCCCGTTGTTCCGAAGAGTGAGGCTCGGCGTAAGGCCACCTGCGCCGTTGGGACGACTGGACCAAGCTAGCGCAGAGGCTCGCGGAGGCCATCTTCTTCTTTCATCCCGCGATCTATTGGATAGCACGGAATCTGAATCTCGAGCGTGAGGTCGCCTGCGACGATTGGGTCGTCGTACACACCGGACGCACCAAGCCCTACGCCCTTTGTCTCACCCGATTGGTCGAGACCGCTAGAGGTTATCGGCATCCCGCTCTTGCTTCGGGAGCTCTCAAGAGCGGCAAACAGCTTTCTTGGAGGATCGAGATGTTACTAAACAAGGATCGTGACGCGAGCCCTCGCGTTCAGAAGAACATCGTTTGGGTCACTGCGATTATTTTGGGCGCCGGTCTCGCTGCGAGCGCCTGGATCTCCCCGCTCGTTGCCGCTAGCAAAGCAAGCGGAGGTAATGAAGCTCGGCCTTCATCCATGCCGGCGTTCGAGGAGCCCTCTATTGGGCAAGAGGAGCAAGCGCGCGAGCTGCAAGCGCGAGAGCAAGAGCGCGTCCGTCTCGCGCAGCTTGCGGCGATGGATAGAGAGGCGGCCGAACGGGACGCGCAGTTGGCGCTAGCGGCGGCCCAACGCGAGGCCGAGGTCGCAAACCATGTCCGTGAGATCGAAATGCTAGAGAGGCAGCAGATCTACGTGCGACAGGATCTGGCGCGAATCGAGGCGCAGAGGCCAGAGCCCTTCGTTGTGGCTGCCCCTAGCAGCCCGTTGAAAAAGTCGTATCCGGTCGCGATATTTCTCTGAAGACTCATTCGATGACGATGTAAAATTGCATCGCATGTCGATGAAGAAGAAAAAGAAAAGTTGCCAAGAGACTTTATGGATTCCACACGATGCGGTTGCGTCGAGTCCTGGTCATCCTTTTTATGAGGAACTCGAGCGGGTACTTCGAGAGGAAGAGTTTGACTCGTTTGTGGAGTCGAAATGCTCGCCGTATTACGCGAAGAAGCAAGGTCGGCCGAGCATACCGCCGGGTGTGTATTTTCGAATGCTGTTGATCGGCTACTTTGAGCGCATCGATTCAGAGCGCGGGATCTGCTGGCGGTGTTCGGACTCACTGTCTTTGCGCCAGTTTCTTGGCCTTGGAATGGAAGAGCGAACGCCGGACCATTCGTCGCTGTCTCGGATACGGAATCGACTTCCGCTGGAAGTTCACGAATCTGTATTTGGATGGGTGCTAGAAGTTCTAGCGTCGAGAGGGATGATAGATGGCAAGACACTGGGTGTGGACGCGACGACGCTGGAAGCGAATGCGGCGCTTCGGTCAATCGTTCGTCGAGACACGGGGGAAAGCTACGAATCGTATTTGAAGGAGCTTGCGCGCAAGAGTGGTATCGAAGAGCCGAGCCGAGCGGACATTGCAAAGTTGGACAAGAAGCGGCCAAAGAAAGGGTCGAACAAGGAGTGGGTGAATCCGAACGAGCCGGATGCGGAGATCATGAAAATGAAGAGCGGGGGCACGGATATGGCGCACAAAGCCGAGCATGCTGTGGACATGAGCGGGGAAGGTGCGGTAATTGCCGTGACGCTTCACGGAGGCGCGAAGGGTGACACAAAGAGCCTACTGGATACGCTGGAAAAAGCGCAGTCAAATCTGCAAGAGCGCGCGAACAACGCGGAATGTTGTGAACGAATACATGAAGACGCGGGTCGCGAAGTGGTCGGGGACAAGGGCTATCACGGCAACGACATCCTGGTTGAGCTGGTCGAACAAGAATACCGGAGCTACATTTCGGAGCCAGAGCGAGGTGGCCGCAAATGGAAGGACAAACAGGCCGAGCACGCCGCCACCTACGCGAACCGACGTCGCATTCGCGGGACTCGAGGTAAGCGATTAATACGCCGTCGCGGCGAGTTACTCGAACGACCTTTCGCGCACTACCTCGAAGCGGGAGGCATGCGACGAACGCATTTGCGAAGACACGAAAATATACTCAAGCGCCTCCTCACGCACGTGGCCGGATTCAATCTCGGGATTCTGATGCGCAATCTCATCGGCAAGGCCACGCCGAAGGAATACGCGGAGCTCAACGCCAGTCTGATCGCTGCTTTATTGCGCTTCGTCTCGACCATAGGCGCACGTTTTGCCCCGCTGCAATCCATCGGGCGTCTCAACTTGGCCGTTCCGCCGAATCACATCTTCCTTGAACTTGCCCACCAAACTTTCTCCGTGAGCAGAATCTGGACTTTTTCACCGGGCTGCTAGGGTGCATACACTGAGAGCTCTAGAGCCGGTCATCGCCGAGGAGGAGCTGCTGCCCCTCATGGCTGAGATTGCCAAGAATGACAACGACCCTGCCGTCCCCAAAGCGGCGCTCGGCCAGCTAGCCACGGCAGGCGGAGAGGCGGGAGCGGAAGCTCTCATTGCCCTCTATGATGTGCAAGATCCGGATATCAAGAAGTTTGTTGTCCGCTCTCTCGCCCGGAATGCCACGCGTCCAGCAGTGGAGAAGCTCAAAGCCATCGCCACGTCGGAGCCCACCGCCGAGCTGAGGCTCGACGCGGTTCGCTATCTCGGCGCCTTGGCGCGGTCGCCCAAGGGCAAACTAGCGTCGATGCCGATTCCCGACTTGGCCCCGGTTCCGATGCTCGCGCCTCCGGCTCCGGTGAATCCACCCAAAGCCGGACAAGAAGTAACCGCGTTGTCGCGCTTCGGCCCGCTTCAGATTCGTTTTCGCGCTCCGAGTTGCTTTAGAGTTAGAATGACGGCCATAGTCGCGGAGCAGAGTCATGAATCGAAAAACGTTGGCCGTTTCTTACCTTTTCATCGCGCTTGCCTGGACGCTAGCCGCCCAGGAGCCAAACGGGAGCATCACTATCGATCGCGTCGCGTCCATCAAGCATCCATCGGAGGCTCGTTGGTCGCCGAGTGGCGGAAGGATCGCTTTCCTTTGGGACGACGCGGGCAATCAGAATCTGTTCGTCGTCACGCCCGGGGAGAAGCCTATGGCTCTCTCCGACTTCGCACCGAATCCGGATGACTTGACAGCGGATATAGGCAGGTTCGAATGGATAGCTGACGACGAGATTCTTCTCCAACACGGTGGGAAGCTCTTCAGGGTGGCGGCGGCGGGTGTACCTCGCCAGATTCCCGGGATCGACGGGGTATCCGCTTTCGTCGTGTCTCGCGATCGGGTTCGCTTGGCGATGGTGCGCGACGGTCAGCTCTTCATCGCGGGACTGGACGGCACGGCGCTCACACAAGTGACGCATTTGGAGGGAAGCCGGCGGCTGGTCGGTCCGGTCTTCTCGCCGGACGGACGGCACCTTGCGTTCACCACTTCACGGTTCGAGCGAGTGTTGGATCTGCTCGCCTATAACGGGAACAAACAAGGGCTCTATCGAAACGAGATCAGCGATTACTCAGTCGGTATCTTGTCGTTAAGTAGCGGGAGTAGCGGGAGTGGCGCGGAGCCGACATGGATTGCCGTCGATGGGAGGCCGAGAGCCGGCAATGGGCGGGTGATCGTGTTTTGTACGAGCGCATCTCGACGGATATGAAGACCCGAGAGATTGTAACCGCGTCTTTGGATGGTACGACTAAGGTCATCCGAACCGACCACGACCCGCGTTGGTGGTCGCCACAACGTCGTGATGCCCGTACGGTGGTCTCACCGGATGGGCGGCTGGTGGCCTTTTTTGCGGACGAGACGGGCTGGTCGCATCTCTACGTTACGCCCACTGACGCGGGAAACTCCTCCGAAGCTCGGCGTCTGACATCTGGCCAGTTCGAGGCCGGGTTTGGAAGCTGGTCTTCGGACAGCAAGCGCATCGCTTTTTACGACAATGAGAACAGCCCGATGGAACGTTTCGTCCGTGTCGTCGATGTCGAGACGGGTGAGATCGAGCCCATCGTGACGGAGAAGGGTGTCAATTACTGGCCTCGCTTCTCGCCGGATGGCAGCCGGCTCGTTCTCGAGCGCACCGATGTCGAGAACTCGGTCGATCTCTATGTCGCGGACGTGAAGCGTGACGCTCCGTTGACCCGCTTGTCGATCTCGATGCCCGAGGAAATTCAAAAAGCAGACTTGACCGCCCCGGAGCCTGTCCATTTCCCGAGTCGCGTCGATGGCAAACAAGTGCCAGGGAGTGTGTTCTTGCCGAAGGACCTCGACCGATCCCGCCGCCATCCGGCCATCGTTTGGATTCACGGATCCGGCTCCGACCAGAATTTTCTCGGCTGGCATCCTTTCAGCTACCGGATGTACTACTCGGCAACCCAGTATCTCGTGCAGCAGGGCTACGTGGTTCTCACGGTGGACTATCGCGGAAGCTCGGGCTATGGTCGCGACTGGGGAACGGGGCATCACCTCGACCTCGGGGGCCCGGACGCGCTCGACGTCGCTTCGGGAGCGGACTATCTCAAAACGCTTTCATATGTCGACCCGGACCGCATTGGCGTGTGGGGGCTGAGCTATGGCGGGTTCCTGACCTTGCAGGTGCTCACACGAACCCCCACGCTGTTCCGCGCCGGCATCGACGTCGCCGGCGTCACCGATTGGGCTACTTGGGGACTGGAATCGAATGGCGGTTGGATCACCGGTCGCATGGACAGGCTGGAGGATAACGCTGAGGGATATGTTCGCACCGCGTCCATCAAGCATATGGAAACGCTCGAGAGGCCCCTGCTCATCCTTCACGGCACCGCGGACGTCAACGTTGCTTTCCGCGAATCTCTGAACCTGGTCGACGTGCTCCTGAAACAAGGGAAGGCGTTCGATTTCGAAGTCTATCCGGGCGAGCTCCATTTCTTCCGGCGCAAACACATCCTTCGAGATGCGTGGAAGCGCGCCGAGCAGTTTTTCGATGCGCATTTGAAACAGGGAGCTCGTCTCACGAGCCACTGAATCAAGACAGCTCTCAAGGCAACGGCCAACTCACCGCGTAGATCACGCCGTCATCCGTTCCGACATAGATCCGAGTCGCCGCCCCCGGGTGCAGCGTGGGAGCACCCACGATGGCGCTTCCGTCGCTGAGCGTGACGGACGTCGTCGAAGGTGTGATGGTGTCCGTGTCGTTGATTTGGATGAGCTCGCCGTTGCTCGATCCGACCAACGCGGTGTTGGTGCCAAAGACGAACAAGGGGATCGACGCGTTCGCCGCAGGAACCTGCCAATAGAGCGTCGGTGTCGTAGCCGGTCCGTTGTCTTGGATGGACGTCACGTTACCGGTGGTCGAGATGATGAAGTTCGCCGTGCCGAATTGCGGGAATACGAATCCCTTTACCGCGCCGTCTCCTGCGTTGAAAGGGGTCAACCACAAAGACGCGCCGGCGGCATCGGGGTCGAGCAGATGCACGTCGCCCGCTATGTTCGCCACGATGAGCCGCGCGGGCGAGCCGGGAAGGTAAATCGGGCTCGTCTCGATGTCGCCGAGATCCAGCGCCCACTCGAGCATGGCGGAGCCGGTCGAGAAGTCGACGGACCAGAGGCTGGAATTTCCTGTCCTATGCGACGCGAAGAACACGCGCTCCTTGCCGTAATCGACCGTGGCGCCACCCGAGATGATGCCGATGGACGAGCCGTCGCCGCCATGGATCGGCATGTTCTCGAACGACCATGCGGCCGCTCCCGTATCGACGTCGTAAGCGCGGAATCTGTTTGGAACGCCATTGCGGGTCCCGACGAGAAGAAGGTCTTTCGCTCCGCCATATTCTGGAAAAAATTCCAGCGGGCGCGGCCTGTACCGTGGCGCCGACGTTCTGCTTCCAGACAACATCTCCTTCGTCAGCGTCGATCACGTAGATATTTCCGTCTTGCGATCCGATCAAGACAGCGCCGTTCGAGGCGGTCGCCCCACCGGTGCCCACCGCGAAGCGAGGAATTGGAGGTCTGGTTTGAGCCGGGGCGCCCATTCGGAACGGCTTCCACGTCGCTGGCCAGTAGCCGTTCGCGTCGACGCTATGGATCCGATTGTCGTTCGAGACGATGTAGATGGTTCCCACCGCGCCCATGGGGCGGAGTCCCGGAGGTGCGAGCGACGAAGCGCCGGTCGTGTAGGCCCATTGTACGGGGCCGACCGTGTGGTCGAATGGTCGTCCGGTGACCTCGACGCTCGTGGAGTAACCTGTGCCGTCATACACCCAGGCGGCGTAGTTATAGGTCGTGGTATCTGTCAGTCCGGTATCGCTTTTCGAGTCCTTGCCAGGCGTGGGTGCGGGGCAGGCGAAATCGCCGACGATCGTGTTCGGAGGCGAAAGATCCAGTGGATTGGTGGCGAAGGTACCGTTCTCGCGCCGGATGATCCGAACGTAGACGCACGGCCCGGTCGGCGGTACGGCCCATTCGAGAAAGTTCTCTCCGCTCGTGGAGCGCGCCGTGAACGCGACCAGTGGATTCGCTACGGTCGCCGCTGACACGTCCACTTGAATTTCGTTCGACGTCGTGGGTGCGCCACAGAACGGAGTCACGGTGAGCACGAGATAGTAGGTTCCCGTGCCCGGGAAATCGTTGCCGTCAATCGTATATTCCGGACCTACGGCTAGCGGGATCGGGGTTGTCGCACCCATGCTGACGGCGCGATAGCCCCATGCGTAGCTGACGGTGCCCCCGCCCGTGAAAACAGACGTCGCCTTCGCTCCCTCGCAGATTTCGCAGACGCTCTCCGGTCCTGCTGGTGAGATCGTCACCGGCCCTAGCGGAGCCGTCACGTTGAAGAAGATGTCGTCATTGGCTATGCAAGTATCCTGCTCGACGCTCAGGTCGACCGTGTGCAGGCCCGGGGTGAGCACGGCCGTTAAATCCGCGACTGGCGCCATCGTCTGAGGCACAATGTCCAGTGTCCAGTTGTACATGTCGTAGCCGGGGTTGGCGCTGAAGATCGCCGGGTCGCCTTGGCACACGCCCAGGGGGCCGACTATATCCACCGCGAGAGCCTGGCTGAAGGTGTCGCTCAAAAGCCGATGCGGTGCGGTGGGGTGCACGAACTCGAGCTGGTACCCACCGCCGCGACGATCGATCTCGAGATCGGCAAAGCTGACGAGACCCGACGATGGGAACTCCGGGTTCGTGCCGGAGAGAACTGCCCCCGCGGTTCCCGTTCCCGGCACGATGGAAGCGATAATCGGGGCGAGCTCGCATTGCACGACGTTCCAGCCGTCATCGGTGACGCTCAGCTCCGGCTGCACTGAAAAGGGTGTCCCCGGCAAGTCACATGTCGACGTTTCCGTGACGGAGACGAGACGACGCGGCAAGCAGTTCGTGTTGAGCACGACCGCCACGCCCGCTGGCGGGCTCACCGCGGCGATCGTGTCGGGAACAACAGCGACGTCTTCACGCCCGTTCGCGTCGAAATCGCCGGTCGTCATCCAAACCGGTTGAGCGAGGCCAGCCGTACGGAACTCGCGGAGGAAGTTACCCCCGCCGCCGTCGGTGAAAAAGCCCAACGTGTGCCCGGACCGAACGCTGAGCACGAAATCGGGGAAGCCGTCCACATTGATGTCCATAGCACGCGCCATGATGGGCGCGCCCGGTGTCGGGTAGGTGTTTGCTACGAACCACCCTCCGAAACCGTCCCCGACGACCACGGAGACCTGGTTCGAGGCGTCTTCGGGGACGATGAAGTCGATAGTGCCATCGTTGTTGATATCGGCTGCAGCGAAGATGAGGGGATCCGCGGAGAGGTTGATCTGCGGCCCAGCCGTCCAACTGGACAGGAGCGGAGGCCCGGCCCAAAAAATTTCGAGCACGTCGTTCGTGATCTGTGTCGCCGCGATGTCGATGTCGCCGTCATGGTCGAAGTCCCCGAGCTCGAGTCCGGAGCCTATGCCGCCGAGGGCAATAGCCGTAATGTTAAAAAAATTGCCAGCATTGTCGCCTTGAAGAATCTCGACCGTGTTGTCCACGACCACGGCGAGGTCCAGCATGCCGTCCGCGTCGAAATCCGCCGCTCGAGTAACGGAGGGAAGGAAGCCAAGCACAATCGAAGTGCTCGGCAAGGTGAAGCCTCCCAATCCGTCGCCGCCAAAATACGACAATGACGCGGTGCCTTCGTTCGTCGTCACGACGTCTAGATGGCCGTCCGCGTTGAAGTCCCCAGTCGTCACCCAAACCGGTTTCAACGAGCCGAAGAGAGAGTGATCGACAGGAGCACTGAACTGGCCCGCGCCCATACCCTTGTAGAAGGCGAAGGAGTCGTTCTTGGCGTTGGCGATCACGAGATCGAGGATGCCATCGTGATCGAAATCGCCGGTCGCGACCCCTCGGTTGTCCGTGTCGTTGCTCTTGAAGAAGTCAGGAGCGAAGCGCGCCGCGCCGTCGTTGAGAAGGAGACTGACCGTGTCGGTGGTGGACTCTGTCGCGAGGAGGTCCGCCGTTGCGTCTCGGTCCATATCGTCGGTCGCGACCGCCGAAGGCGCGACTCCGAGCGAAGGCTGCCGCACGGCTGGGAATGCGCCGCTACCATCTCCGAGCAACACGCTCAGCGCGGCTAAGTCGGCATTCGCGACCACCACATCGGCGGTGCCATTGCCATCGAAATCACTCGTCGCCAGACCGTGACCCGACATGGGTGCTCCGAAGATCGGTGTGACCGGACCGCTGGTCGGGAACCCGAGCGCGCCGTCTCCGAGTAACGTCCGGACCTGTCCTGCTGCTCCGAAGCGGTACGAGACGACGAGATCCAGGTTGGAATCACCGTTAAAAGCCGCTGCCCGTACACCCGTCAAAGCTCCAGCGATGGGAACGGCGCCGGCGCCGACATAGGTGCCATTGCCCAGGTTTCTCAAGATGACCACTTCGTCGGGCGTGGTCTTCGTGATGGCGAGGTCCAGCGGGCCGTCATTGTTGAAGTCCCCGATGGCGAGAGATCCCGGGCTCGCGCCAACGAAATAGTCCACGAAAGGACCCAATCCTCCCGCTCCATCTCCGAACGCGACGGACACGTTGCCGTCGGTGCGGGTCACGATGACGTCGAACTTTCCGTCGAAGTTGACGTCCTCCGCCGCGACTTCCACGGGAACGGCCCCGAGCAGAAAATCGACACGGGTCGAGAAATCTCCCGTACTATCGTTGGCCAATAACGAGATGTCCGTCGATCCCTGATTGGCGGTGACGAGGTCCAAGAATCCATCGGACGTGAAGTCCGCTGCCACCATCGATATCGGTGTCGTGCCGGTCCCAAACGCTGTTGGCAACGCGAAGTTGACTCCGCTTCGGAGGCGGACGGTGACGGTATTAGAGCCTTGGTCGGCGGTCGCGATATCCACGAAGTGGTCGCGATCGAAGTCTCCGGTTGCGATCGCGACAGGCGCGTTATTCGTCGGGATGTTGTAGCCCAGACGGTCAAAGGATGGTCCAGCGCACGGGATACCGTAGTCGTTCTGGTGCAAGGCGATACCGCCCGCGAGTTTCAGCGTCGTCACAAAATCGTCGCGTCCGTCACGATCGAAATCCGCAACGACGAGGTCATAGGCATCGAGCGGCGCGGGGACCACGTCACCCGTCGTGAAGGCGCCCATTCCGTTTCCCAAATAGATGCTCACCAGCTGGCTGGCGAGGTTCGGTCCGAGAAGGTCGAGGGCGCCGTCGCCGTCGAAGTCCCCCGCGGCCACATAGGCCACGAACGGTACCGGGCTCGGGACGGGGGCGAGGGGGACGAACGATCCGTTTCCGATACCTTGGAGCACCGTCACGGTGCTCGTGCCCTGGTCCATCGTGACGACGTCGAGCTTGCCGTCCCGCGTGAAGTCGGCGATCGTGAGGCCCCACGGACCGGCGCCGGTCCCATAGGTGCCGCCCGAAGCGAACGCTCCAGTGCCTACGCCAAGAGCGACGTCGATCCGATTCGCGGCGGTGTCGGTGGTGACGACGTCGACGTTTCCGTCGTCGTTGAGATCCCCAATGGCCATCTCGGACACGAATCCCATCGCAAATGCGGGGCCGGCGACGAAACCGCCGAGTCCGTCGCCCGTAAACACGGAGAGTCCCGGCACTGCGGCGTCTCCATAAATGATGTCGAGATTACCGTCGTGGTTGACGTCGACGAGCTCGATGGCGCGCGGGACCGTCGGGCCGATGAAGATTTGGGCCGGGGCCCCGAAGCCGCCGCCGCCGGTTCCAAGCGCGATGAAGAGGGAAGTGCTCGTGTCCGCGGCGATGGCGATATCGACGTTGCCATCTTTATTAATGTCGCCCACCGCCACCGCGTAGGTGCCCGCCGCGGGGATCGTCGCCGAAGGGGTGAACCCGCCGCCGGTTCCGAGAAAGACTTGCACCTGTCCCGCGTCGCCAACGGCAACGTCGGGCAGCCCATCGTTATTGAAGTCCGCTGCAACGATGTCGCCCGGTGCGGGGCCGACGAACGTGAGCGCCGGTGCAGCGAAGCTCGGTGCCACACACTTCTGAGCGAACGCGCTGCCGGGGAACACACACAAGACCAGCGGCAGAACCGCCGGTAGAAAACGACTTCGCATCGCTTCAACCGCCTAGATCTGTGTTGTGGGGAGATGTTTTTGGGATCTCTCTATGAGACCAAACGTGCCGCCATTCGTCAAGGTGGCTATTCGGGCTCGAGGAGATGATCCGAACGAAGGTGTTCCAGCGGAATATTTGTGGCTATAATGCGTGCCGTACAGCATGAATGAAGTCAGCACGCTTTTTGACGAAGAATTTCTGCGGAAGCTCGAATATCTCAAGCTCGTCGCCAACCGCATGGTTCCAGGGCACTTACGCGGCGAGCATCGGGCTCGGAAGAAGGGCACCGGCGTCGAGTTCGCGGATTACCGGCCTTACGTCAGCGGTGATGACACCAAAGATGTCGACTGGAAAGCCTACTTGCGGCTCGACAAGCTCATTCTGCGCATCTTTGACGAAGAGGCGGATTTGCCGATCTACTTTTTCGTCGACGCCAGCAAATCCATGGCCTTCGGCGACCCGCCCAAGTTCGACTATGCCCGCAAAGTCGCGGCGGCGCTCGGCTATATCGGACTTTTGAACCTCGACCGCGTCAGCGTCATTGGTTTTTCGAACGGCGTCTCCGAGCAGATCGCCGCCAAGCGCGGCCGCAACCAAATCTGGCGCATCTTCCGATTTCTCGATCGTATGCAGATGACGGGGGAGACGTCTCTCGAGCGGGCTTTCAAGACCTTTTTCGGCACGAAGCGTCGGCGCGGCCTCGTCGTGATAGCTTCGGACTTCATGGATCCGGAGGGCTACGAGCCGGCCTTCGACTTTCTCCGCATGTTCCGCCATGACGTATTCAACGTGCAAATCCTCACGCCCGAGGAGCTCAAGCCGCAATTGCCCGACGAAGCGATGCTCGTCGACTCCGAGAACGGAGCGTCGCAGCGACTCAGAATGTCACCGACGCTCATCGCGGCCTACGAAGCGGAAATGGAAAAGCTCAAGACCGGCATCGAGTCTTATTGCTCCCGCTACGGCTGGGGCTACGTGCAGACACAGACACCGATACCCTTCGAAGACTTGATCATCCAGATTTTCAAACAGGACCGTTTCATTCGCTGACGCCCTCATGAGCTTTGTCGCGCTGACGTTTTTTCAAATGTTTCTCTTGGCCGCGGTCACGATCGCGGTCGTCGTCTTTCTCTACTGGTTGAAGCCGCCGCCGCAGCGCGTGACGGTGCCGTCCACTTTTATTTGGGTGCGGGTGATGCAAGAGCGCAAGAGACGGTCCGATTTCTGGCGGTGGCTCGTGTCGCTCCTGGTAGCTCTTGCCATCGGTCTCGCCATCGCGGTTGCACTCGGAAAGCCTTTCATCGAAGCGCTCTCGGGGCGCGCCCGACGCATCGCGGTCATCCTCGACAACTCGCCAACGATGCTGGCGACAACGTCTTCCGGAGAGACGCGGTGGGAGCTCGCGCTCGCGCACGCCCGCGATCTCCTCAACGAAGGAAACCCGTCGAGCACATTCATGGTGACCGACACTTGCGGGCAACTGCCTGCCACCGGTTTCGTAAGCCGTCGCCGCGCGCAGGAGCTTCTCGATGGGCTCGAGCCGTCTCTCGAAGACCGGGGCCGGTTTCCCGAGAGCGACGCTTTCCTGGCAGGACAGGATGACACCGAAGCTTATTTCATCGGAGACGGTGTTCTCGTTCGAGACATTCCCGATTCGGTCCGGACCATCTCGGTGTTCGAGCCATCCGACAATGTGGGTATTACCGCGTTCGCTCTCCGGCCCATTCCTGCCGAGCCGACACGGTATGAAGGTTTTCTAGAGCTTTCGAACCACAGCACGGAGTCGAAACGCGTTGCCATGCAAATCGACGGAGCCGGAGGCGCTTCGGTGCAGCGCGCGGTTACCCTTGCGCCCGGGGAAGTGCTCGGCGAGCCCGTTGATGTGGACAACTTTCTCTCGGGCCCGATTCGGGTGCTCATCGACGCGCCGGATGATGCTTTCGCTCTAGATAATGTGGCGTACACCTATCTAGCCGCGCCGCGTCGCGTCGACACGGTGCTCGTAACGCGCGGCAATGCTTACCTGGAGACGCTCTTGGACCTCGACCCGCGGGTCGCTCTCGAGATCGTGGCTCCCGACGACTATTCGGTTCCCGAAGGTGACGGTGACGTACCCGGGCTCTATGTTTTCGATCGCTTCGCGCCCGAGGAGCGCCCCGTGGCGCCTGTCCTCTTGTTTCGTCCGACTGCGCGCGGCTGGCTACCAGCTTCCGCTGGCGAGGACCTGAGCGATTTTTCGCTGATGGGTGCCACGAGCGATCATCCCATCCTGAGCCACGTGTCTTTGGCGGATGTCATCGTGGAGCGCGCCGCCCGCATTGACCCGGGAGAGCACGAAGTCATCGCGGGAACCTCGGCGGAGCCGGTGCTCATCGTCGGCGAGAATCCCTTGCGCTGGGCCGAGCTAACGTTCGATATCGCCGATTCGAGCTTCCCGCTCCAAGCGGGCTTCCCCATTTTTCTCGCCAACGCCGTGACTTGGCTGACGAGCACGGATGTCGTGCCCGCGGCGCTCGGTCGTTTCACCGTGCCGGCGCGCGTGGCGTCGGTGACCGATGGACGCGGTAATGAAGTTCCGACCCGCTCGCTAGGAGACATCACCGCCTTCAATCCCGAAGCGCCGGGGCTGTACTCGGTGCGCACCGCCGATGGCGAGCTCGTGGTCTCGGCGAACCTCTTGAGCCCCAAAGTCTCGGCCGTAAACGCATCGGCCTTCGCGGGCGAGAGCACGGGCGCCGGACTCGTCGACTACCTGACCGGGTCGGTTGGCGGTGGCGAGCTCTGGCTCGTCTTGATCCTCGTCGCACTCGTGCTCATCCTCATCGAGTGGTGGACCTACCACCGGCGCATGACGGTTTAGACGCTAGTGCTCGAACTTATCTAGCACGCAGTTTCTTCCGAACCCGGCTCATCACCTGACGCAGCGTGCGGCCTTTTGTCCGGAGGCGAGCTGCGACTGCACCCTCAACGGTGTCCATGCGGATCCCGCCTCGGTCTCGCCTTGCGCCGGCAAAGCGAGACCGGCGGGGGGAAGGCTCATTGCCAGAATCCAGAGAACGGTCAGTACCTTCGTTAACCTGTGCATCACTATCTCCTTTACCGGTGACCGAGAAGCGCGACGTTCTCGGAGAGAGAAGAAATTTCGATCGGCTCCACCTCGAGTGGGGTCGATTCAAGGGCGAAATATGTAGTCTCGGCGAGTCGGCGAGTGGCTTGGCGCTCCGCTTCACGGAGAGAATCAGCCTCCCGTCCCTGGACCTCTGGTGGAAGACGAGGATCGCAGCCTCCTGGCCCGGGGGGACGAGAACGTCCGGCTGAGTTGGAGCGGGTGGTGCCGGCGTAGGCTCGGTGGGAGGAGTCGAGACCATGACGGAAGTCTCCCTATCCGCTGTGCGAGGGACGGGGGCCGGCGGTTGCTCCACTTCTGCAGACGTCGCTTCCGGGGCTCGAATGGGCACGCCGGATCGAGCCACGACGAGGGCAAAGGCCACAACGAGAGCCAGCGCCAACCCTGCGGCGCCCGCCCAAACAAAACTCACTCCGTGGCTCGGCGGGACCTCGGCCAGTCTTTGCCTGACGCGAGCGGCGAGCTCCGCCGGGACCTCCACCGCGAGCTCCGCTTCGAGTTGGCGCTCGAGCTGCAAGACGACCGTTCGAAGACGCTGGAGCTCGGCGCCGCAGCTCACACAAGTCTCGAGGTGTCGGGCCAACTTGGCCTCCGGCTCGCCGCCAGCCGCCGCTTCGCTCAGCGCCGCTTGGACCCGTCTGCAATCCATTTCAATTTCTCCAATAGTCTTTCTCGTGCCTTGTGAAGTCGCGACTTCACAGCGCCCGCGGGAAGGTTCAGCAGCCGAGCCACCGATTGCATGTCGTGTTCCTCGATGGCGGCAAGAATCAAGACCTTTCGATGTATCTCCGGAAGCTCGTCGATAGCTCGCCAGAGGTGTTGGCTCAGCTCGCCGGAGGTCGCGAGATCCTCCGGGCTCGGCTCTTCGAGAGCGGTGGGCTCGACTTGCTCTCGTCGCTCATGCCGGCGGTCCGCGCGCTGCCGGTCGATGGCCAAACGCCAGACGATCCGCACGAGCCACGAACGGAAACGCTCCCGTTGCCGTAGCGTTCGTAGTTTGCGCCGGGCCTTGAGCATGGCTTCCTGCGCCACTTCCTCCGCATCCTCACGATTCCGCAGCACGCTGTAAGCCACTCGAAAGGCCAGACGGCAAGAGGCTTCGATCTCTTCGTCGAACGCCTGCTCCAGGTCGTCGTCGAGCATCACGCCGGTCTCATAATACGAGGCCATCTCATCCATCGCGGCTTCTCTACTCACAAGACGCCGCCCACAGCCAAAGGGTTCACCGATTTTTCAGGCTGTCGAACGGTGCTGTCATACTACAGCCGCTCTTCATCCCTTTTAGGCCTCTTTAGGCCTCTTAAGAGTTGATAAAAGGTTGACAGCATTCGACCTCGCGTCATACCCTTTCGGCCCTGATGGATGTTTTCTCCCACGATGTGCTCATCGTCGGCGGCGGCGGCGCTGGTTTGCGCGCGGCGATCGCCGTCGCGGAAACCAATCCCAAGCTCAGTCTCGCCGTGGCCTCCAAGGTCTACCCGATGCGAAGTCACACCGTTTCCGCGGAAGGTGGCGCGGCCGCGGTCATCAAGGATGACGACAGTCTCGACGATCACGCCTATGACACGATTTCGGGAGCGGACTGGCTCTGCGACCAGGACGCGGTCGAGCTCTTTGTCAACGAAGCTCCTCGTGAGATGTTGCAGCTTGAGCATTGGGGTTGTCCGTGGAGTCGGCTGCCCGATGGCTCCGTTGCCGTCCGCCCATTCGGGGGGATGAAGAGACAGCGCACGTGGTTCGCCGCCGACAAGACAGGCTTCCACATGCTCCATGCGCTTTTTCAAACGACGCTCAAATACGATCCGATACAACGCTACGACGAATATTTCGTTACCAAGCTACTGGTGGATGAGGGGCGCTGTCGCGGCGTGGTCGCCATCGAGCTCGCTACCGGTAGGATCGTCACGATCTTGGCCAAATCGGTGCTGCTTTGCACCGGCGGCTGTGGGAAAGTCTTTCCGTTCACCACTAACGCCAACATCAAGAACGGCGACGGCATGTCGCTCGCCTACCGCGCCGGCGCGCCGCTCAAAGACATGGAGTTCGTGCAGTATCACCCGACGGGACTCCCTTTCACCGGCATCTTGATTACAGAGGCTTCGCGCTCCGAAGGCGGCTGGCTTTTGAACAAAGACGGCTACCGCTACCTTCAGGATTATGATCTAGGTAAACCGGAGCCCCAGCCGGTATTGCGCTCGATGGAGCTGGGCCCGAGGGACCGGCTGTCCCAAGCATTCGTGAAGGAGCAAGAGAAAGGCCGCACCTTCGAAGGCCCGTACGGCAATTACGTCCATCTAGACATCCGCCATCTCGGTAAAGCGAAGATCGACAAGCGGATTCCCTTCGTGCGGGAGCTTTGTCGCAAATACGTGAACATCGATCCGGTTCACGAAATGATCCCCGTCCGCCCCGTGGTCCACTACATCATGGGAGGCGTTCATACGGATCTGCACGGCGCCACGCCGCTCGGCGGACTCTACTCCGCGGGCGAGGCCGCGTGCGTCAGCATCAACGGCGCGAATCGGCTCGGCTCGAACTCACTTACCGAGCTCCTCGTGTTCGGAGCGCGAGCGGGTCATGCCGCCGCCGAGTTCGCGCTCGAAGTAAAAGGCAATGGAAGCTCCGCCATTTCCGCTCAGGCCGCAGACGAGCAGAGGCGCCTCGAGAAAGATTTTCTCGAGAAGCGAGGCGGCACGGAGAGCATCGCTACCGTTCGGGAAGCAATGCAGAAAATCATGGAGGAGTGCGTCGGCATCTACCGCAACGGGAAGGATCTCGAGCGAGGTGCCGAGGAGTTAGCGACGCTTCGCGAGAGGGCCGAGAACATAGCACTCGATGATCACAGCCATACGTTCAATACCGAGCTCACCGCTGCGCTCGAGCTCGGCTACATGATGGATGCCTCCGAGGCCATCATCCATTCCGCCAAGGCTCGCCACGAGTCGCGGGGCTCTCACCAGAGAACGGATTATCCCGAGCGGGACGACGACAAATTCCTACAACACTCACTCGCGTACCGCACCGAATCGGACGCGCCCAGAATCGAATACGCGCCGGTCAGCATTACGCGCTGGCCACCCGGCAAACGGGTTTATGGAAAGTAGGTGAGCATGGCCGATACCATCACCGTAAGCGTCAGCCGCTATCGACCGGAGCAGGAATCGGAGCCCACTTTCCAGGACTACGAGGTACCGCTCCGCGACGATTGGGCCATCCTCGATGCGATCAACCACATCAAGGACACGATCGACGGCACTCTCTCCCACCGTTGGTCGTGCCGGATGGGTGTATGCGGCAGCTGCGGGATGATGGTGAACGGCGAGCCCACGCTCACCTGCGCGGCGTTCCTGAGCCAGTACGCGCCCGGCCCGATTCGGATCGAGCCGCTGCGCTACTTCCCCGTGATCCGTGACCTCGTGGTGGACATCACGTCTTTCATGACGAAGCTCAAAAAAGTGAAGCCGTGGATTGTTCGTGAAGAAGAGAAGCCCTTCTCTGAAGGAGAGTACCGGCAGAGCCCGGACGAGCTCGACGCCTACAAGAAATACAGCATGTGTATCAACTGTCTCTTGTGCTATTCTGCTTGTCCCGTGATTGGGCTCGAGCCGAGCTTCATCGGCCCGGCGGCTACCGCCCTCGCCCAGCGCTACAACATGGACTCGCGCGACGAAGGGGCGGCGGAGCGCCTTTCGATTCTCTCCCAGGATGATGGCATGTGGCAGTGTACGTTCGTCGGCGAATGCTCGGAAGTCTGCCCCAAGGATGTCGACCCCGCCGGTGCGATCCAGCGCTACAAGCTGACAGGCGCTGCGAACTGGTTCAAAACCATTCTTCCCTGGGCCTCGAAATGACGATCGAGGCACGCTACACCCTGTATCACCCGAAATGGTATCGGCGTCCCGTGTCTGTCTGGTGGTGGCTTTCGAGCTGGCGCTATATGAAGTTCGTGCTGCGCGAGCTGACGAGCTTGCCCGTTGCGATTTTCTCTCTCCTGACCTTGTGGCAGGTCCGCTCGCTCGCCAACGGGCCCGAAGCTTACGCCCGCTTCGAGACATGGATGTCGTCTCCTTTCGCCTTAGCACTCAACGTTGTGATCTTCGTTGCCGTCTTGTTTCACACGCAGACATGGTTCCTTGCGGCCCCGAAGGCCATGGAAGTCCGTCTGTCGGGAAAACGTGTGCCCGATCTCTTGATCATCGTGTCGAACTATATCGGTTGGGGCGTCGTTTCCGCCGTGGTGGCGTGGTTCTGGCTCGGAAGGTAACCATGCTGAAGAAAATGACACCCCTGCTTTGGTTTCTCTTCAGTGCCGGAGGGACGGTTGCCGCGCTCCTTTTCCCTCTACACGTGCTCGTGACCGGGCTCCTGATCCCAATGGGATGGATCGACGTTCCGGGGTACGATTCAATGGTGAGCTTGGTCAGCCATCCTTTAGCCCGGGCTTATCTTTTCGTTCTGATCTCGCTGCCCTTGTTCCACGGGGCGCATCGATTCCGCTACACTCTATATGACGGTTTGAAGTTGAAGCACTTGCACATTCCCATCGTCCTTATCTGTTATGGCAGCGCTCTCACGGGAACCGTCGCGGCAGCCTTTCTTCTCTGGAATTTCTCGTGAAAAAATTCCAGCTCAAGTCGATTTCCGAAAACGCCGTCGACTCGGCACTCGAGAAAGCGGTTTGGTATCGCGCTTTGAACGAGCCGTTGGAAGCAGAGAGCATTTGCCGCGACGTGCTCGTAGTGGACCCGGAGCATCAGCTAGCCATCTCGACGCTTCTTCTCGCGCTCACGGACCAATTCGCCCGCGGGCTCAGTCAGAGGGTTCGTGAATCGCGCGAGCTTGCCAAGTCGTTGAAGAGCGACTACGAGAAGGAATATTACGCGGGACTCATCGCGGAACGCCGCGCGAAGGCCCAGTACGACAAAGGGATTCCAGGCTGTGGGCACCTCGCCTATGCGGGGCTCGAACAGGCGATGGCTCACTACGAGAAAGCGCAGAAACTCAGTCCCGAGGGCAAAGACGATGCGGTGCTGCGTTGGAACACGTGCGCCCGCATCATCGAAGGCCATCCCGACATCGAGCCTGCTCCCGCCTCCCAAAGCGAGCCCCTCGAGCTCGAGTGACAAAGAGGCTCGAAGGCAAGGTAGTTCTCGTTACGGCGGCAGCGTAGAGTATCGGCAAGGCGACCGGGCTCGCGTTCGCACACGAAGGCGCGCATGTTCTCGCGACGGACGTGAACGAGGCCAGGCTCGCCGAGCTCGGCGGGATGGACAGGATCGATGTGCGCGTGCTCGATGTGACGGATGGCGAAGCCATCACGACGCTCGCCTCCGAGCTCGAAGGGCCCGACATTCTCTTCAACTGCGCCGGCTTCGTCCATCATGGCACGATCCTCGAGTGCAGCGACGACGACTGGAGCTTCACGATGGAGCTCAACGTACGCAGCCTGTTTCGCATGATCCGTGCCTTTTTGCCGAAGATGATCGCGCGCGGCGGCGGGTCCATCATTAATATGTCCTCGGTCGCGTCCTCGCTCCGCGGGTTTCCGACTCGCTTCGTCTACGGGACGAGCAAAGCCGCCATCATCGGGCTCACGAAATCCGTGGCGGCAGACTTCATAGACGCTGGCATCCGCTGCAATTGTATTTGCCCCGGGACCGTACAAACGCCGCATTGGACGAGCGTATCGCCGCCTTCGACGATCCGAAAACCGCACGAAAGGGATTTCATTGCGAGGCAGCCTCTCGGACGACTCGGAACATCCGAGGAGATCGCGGCGATGGCGGTTTACCTCGCCTCCGACGAGTCCGCTTACACGACTGGAACGACGATGGTGCTCGACGGCGGCATCACGATGTAGATCTGGTACAGCGTCACCCCCATATGCTTCGTGCGGTTTCCACGACTCGGCGCAGTTTGGCCTCCTGGTCGGCGACGGAGATACGATTTCCCACGATAGAGGTCGAGAAACCGCATTGCGTCGAGATGGCGAGCCGCTCTTTGGGTAACACCTGGCCGGCTTCTCGGATCCGCCTTTCGAGCTCTTTCCTGGACGGTGTCGCGGGCGTCTTGGTCCCAACCAATCCCAGAACGACGACCGCTTTTTCGTTGACGTGGCGGAGAGGTGCGAAAGAGCCCGAGCGCTCGTCGTCATATTCGAGAAGAAGCCGGTCGGCCTGGATCTTCGAGAACAACGCTCGGGCGATCGGCTCGTAGTCTCCTTCGGACAGCCACCGGCTGTTCTGGTTGCCTCGTCAGAGATGAAACCCAAAGGTCAGCTCCGGATGGCCTTCCATCACCGCGTTCTCGAGCTCGATCCCGCGATCGAGCCAGCCCTCGATGGTCCATCCTTGGCCCTCGTAGAACTCACGGTTCGTGGCGTTTAGCAGGGAGGTGTAGTGCGGAGCGTCCAGTTGCACATAGGTGGCGCCGAGGCGCGAGAGCTCTGCCACTTCTTCGCGCAAGAGCGCGACGACGTCGGCGAGGTAGGCGTCGAGCGTCGGGTAAACGTCGCGCGACCTTTCGGGCGACCAGAAGTTGATGAAGAGCGTTGGGCTCGGCAGCGTGATCTTCGGCGTCGCGTTGGCACGGGCGCCGAGATAGACGAGCTCGTCTCCCGACAGGGAGCGGCGACGCTCGAGCTTCGAGACGACCGCGAGCTCTGGCCTCTCCACGTTCCAATCTTCGAGCTCGTTGCTCCGCCACTTCCCCCAGAGAAAGGCGTCCAGTCCGTGCTCGGCGAAACCCGACACGGCATCGGTCATCTGGCTCTGGAAGGAGCTCCGCCGCATCTCGCCGTCCGTCACGACTTCGAGGCCGAGCCCCTCTTGAAGCGCCACGGCCTCGTCCACGGCGCGATCTTCGATCTTCTCGAGCTCGACCCGAGACAGTCGACCCGCGGCCCGGGCTTCCCGAGCTTGCAGAAGCTCACGAGGGCGGAGCAAGCTGCCTATTACATCGGCGCGTGCAGTTATCATGGATCGAAGTGTAGCCGAGCAACTAGCTCAACGCATTTAGCAGGGCGTCGATGTCGTCGTCGTTGTTATAGACGGACGGCGACACGCGCGTCTGGTTCCACTTGACCTTGATGTTCACGTTCGCCCGCTGCAGCTTGGGCAGCAGCTCGTCGGGGTTCGGGGCCTGAAAGGGGCGTTGTTGCGCCGCTCTGGCTGAGAGCGAAACGCGCCTCTTGTGGTGGCCGAGGTATGTTCGACCATGAAGTATCCCAAGCGCAGCCAGTACAAGCACGCGAAGCAGAAGAAGTACCACGTTCGCAATTGGGCGGAATACAACGAAGGGCTGTGCCGGCGAGGCGATTTGACAGTCTGGTTTGACGAGGAGGCAATCGCGAACTGGAAGGCCGACAAGACCGGTAAGCCTGGCGGTCAACGGGTCTATTCAGACATGGCGATTGAAACGGGCCTGGTTGTCCGGATGGTGTACAAGCTCTCCTACCGCCAAACTGAAGGCTTCTTGCACTCGATCGCCTCGCTGCTCGGGCTCGGTATCGAGATCCCGGACTACTCGACGTTGTGTCGGCGCTCGAGGCTGCTCCGCAAGAAGCTGCGGATTCCGAAAGCCGCGAGCAATCAACCCATCCACCTGATGATCGATAGCACGGGCTTGAGGATTCATGTTGGAACCGCCCGCAAACCGCCAAAACAGCGCGCATGGCGCAAGTTGCACATCGCCGTTTTGCGCAAGACCGGCACCATTGTTGCGTCCGATCTGACGGCGTCACGAGCTTGCGACGCAACCCGAGTCCCCGCTTTGCTAACACAGATTCAAGCACCTCTAGTGTCGGTGGCGGCGGACAGTGCATACGACAAGGAAGCGGTCTACGAAGCCATCGAAGCACACAGTCCTGGACGAAGGACGCGCGTGGTGATTCCGCCGCAACGAAACGCGGCGCTCAGTCGGAATTCGAACACCGCCATGCAGGAGCGCGATCGCCATATTCGCGCCATCGAAAGACACGGCCGACGTGAATGGTACAAGCTCTCAGGCTGCACCAAGCGAAGCATGGTGGAGAACGCGGTCTATCGTTACAAAGCGATCATCGGGCCCGAGATGCGGACTCGAACGTTGGCGAGGCAACGAGTTGAACACCGAATTGGGTGCGAGATACTCAACAAGATGACCGGGCTCGGGATGCCCGATACGTACTGCGCCGGGTGACTCAGCTACCGGCAGGGAGGTCAGCGTTTTGCTCCGGGCCGTGCAACAACGCCTCGCTGGGCCCGCAATCGGTTACCTCAAGATAAAGATCCCAAGCGGGAGGTTTCGACACTTGTTTCTCGTCTGTAAGTACGAGGGACAAACTGAATGGGACACGTTCAACGATTCAAGGAATTTCTGCAGACGTTCCTGCAGGAGTTTCTGAAACTCTTTTTCCCGGACGTCGAGCAACGACTCGATTTCCGGGACATCGAGTTTCTCGACAAGGAGGTCTTCACTAACCTGAAGTTCCCCTCGGTAAAACCTCTCTTTCTTCGGTGAAGCACCCTTAGTTGCAAGGAGTTACAACGATAGAGATACGAACTCCGCCTGCATTTTGAGCCATGTAATAACGCATATAGCTCTTGTAATATAATCTTTAATAGAGTATATAGTAACCATGCACATCGACATTGTGCCCAACCGCAACTCCAAACCCGCCGTTTTGCTCCGTGAGTCCTTTCGCGACGCCAAAAGCAAGAAACCGCGCAAGCGCACAATTGCCAACCTGTCCAAACTGCCAAGCGAGCAGGTCGACTCCATTCGACGGGTTCTCAAGGGAGAAAAACTCGTCGCGGTCGAGGACGTCTTCGAGGTTGTGCCCGACGGGTCGCGACTCCACGGTGGCGTCGAGGCCGTGTTGAGCGCGATGAAACGCCTTGAGTTCGACAAACTCGTCGCATCCCGACGCTCACGCCAACGTGACCTGGTGGTGGCTATGGTGGCCGCCCGCATACTCGAAGCCCAGTCGAGGTTGGCAACGAGCCAGTGGTGGCACAGCACAACGTTGCCCGAAATCCTCGGTGTGAGTGATGCCGACGAGGACGACCTATATGCCGCTATGGACTGGGTGTTCGAGCGCCAAAGGGTTATTGAGAAAAAACTGGCGGCGCGTCACCTCGAAAACGGTGGACTTGGTTTGTACGATTTGAGCTCGAGCTACTTCGAGGGAGAAAAGTGCCCCCTGGCCCGCCTCGGATACAACCGCGACGGTAAGAAAAACAAACTCCAGATCAACTACGGCCTTTTGACCAACCAAAGGGGCGTCCCTGTCTCGGTATCGGTGTTCGAGGGCAACACCGGCGATCCGAAAACGTTTCTACCTCAAGTAGTAAAGGTGCAAGAGCAGTTCGGCATCAAGCGGTTTGTGATGGTCGGCGACCGCGGAATGATCACCCAAAGACAGGTTGACGCTTTACAGGACTTCGAGGGCATTGATTGGATTACAGCCCTGCGACCCGCGCCGATTCGCAAACTCCTCAACGAAGGGGCGCTGCAGATGGGGCTGTTTGACGAGCGCAACTTGTTTGAGTTGACACACTCGGATTTTCCCAACGAGCGTCTCGTGGCCTGTCGCAACCACGAACTGGCGAAGCGCCGAGCCCTAAAGCGTCAGGAATTGCTCGAAGCGACCAGCAAAGAACTGAAAAGGATTTGCCGGATGGTCGAACGCGGCCGCTTGCACGGTAGGGAAGACATCAATGCCCGAGTGCAAAAACTCCTTGCTGAATACAAGGTGGGCAAGTACTACAAGTTCGAGACCCGTGACGACGGCTTCGACTTCAAGGTCGACGAGACGACGATGGCTGTCGATGCTGCGCACATTGCTAAAGACAATAGTGTGTTAGCTGACAAGCAACTCGCCCGGTGGAAACAGCATATGAAGACTATCGCCAGGCGAATGGAGCAACTGCGTCAGCGAATCGAGCACGGTCAGCTTCATGGAAAAGCCACTATAGGGGTGCGGGTAGGCAAAGTTCTCAACAAGTACAAAGTCGGAAAACACTTCAAACTAGATATTCGTGACGATGCCTTCTCCTTCGAAATCGACAAAAAGAAGGTCGAGGCAGAAGCCGCACTGGACGGCATCTATGTGATTCGCACCAGTCTCAGTGCACAGCAGATGAACACTGAGGATACCGTCCGCAGCTATAAGTTGCTCACCCAAGTCGAGCGTGCGTTTCGTTCATTCAAGACCATGGACCTCAAGGTGCGGCCTATTCGCCACCGTCTCGAAAACCGAGTCCGGGCACACATCTTCTTGTGTATGCTGGCCTACTACGTTGAATGGCACATGCTTGAGGCGTGGCGACCAGTGCTTTTTTCTGACGAAGATCAGAATGCCAAGGCAAGCCGCGACCCTGTGGGCACCGGCCAAGCGTTCGCAGGCCGCTCTTCGAAAAGTGCGCTCCAAAAAGCTGGAGGACGGAAGCCCCGCTTACAGTTTCAGAACTCTGCTCCGCCACCTTGCCTCTATCGTACGAAACTCATGTCGCCGAAAAGGCCTTGGCTCCACCACTGCGACCTTCGACATGACCACGGCCCCAAATCCAAAGCAGCAAAGGGCCTTCGACCTCCTCAAAACAATCACGTTGTAGCCAGAACACCAAAGGAGGTGGTTAGGGTTGGGGGTTTCGAGAATCACGGTCTCGATGTTTGGCAGGTCCAGGGCATGCGGTAATCCAACAGGCTGGTGTTCAGCAATGTGCCTTCTTCACTGTAGTCGTAGGTCTCATTCAAGGCCCAGCCGATGCCCTGGGTGGCGCCGCCTTGCACTGGCCGGACTCATAGTCCGGGTGTACAGCCTTGCCGACGTCGTGGAAGGCGGTATTAACGCTGGACCTCGATTTTCCCGGTCTCCGTGTCCACATCGATATCCACGAGGTGGGCGTACCAGCAAGGGTTGCGCCCGGAAGGCGAGCGGAAAGCTTGATCGTCATCGCGCACCCTTAGGAGTCGCCCAAGAATTATTTCGACATTCTTCTTGGGCTGATGGTGTAGTTCCATTGTGGGAGCGCCCTTCCTTTCCGTATGGATAGAGACATCATCATTTCATCGGAGATTTTGGCGCCGGTGGGATAGGTCTTGGTGTTGAGAACGGCCCGCACCTTCAGGCCCATGTCGGTTATTGTTGTTCGAATGAATTTCAGTATTTTCTCAAAACTTTCGAGCGGTTCACCTTCCCAGTTGCGACTGCTGAGGAGTACGGCATCGACACGGGGCGCATCGTGGTGAGTGGGCACTCGGCCGGCGGCCACCTCACTCTGACGACCGGCATGCTCACCGCGAGTGTAGGCCTCGACCGTCGCTGTCCGGCCGTCAATCCGGATGGCGCGGGCCGCGTCGACGCGTACGAGCCCGAGATGCCCGTCGCCGCGATGGTGAATTGGTACGGCATCACGGACGTGGCCGATCTGGTGGAGGGACCCAATGCGAAATCTACGCGGTGCAATGGATGGGTGGCCTCGCCAATTGGCGGGATGTGGCGCGCCGGGTCTCGCCCCTCGAATATGTGCGTGCGGGTCTTCCGCCGATTCTGACCCTGCACAGGGATGCGGACGAAGTCGTGCCTTACACCCACGCGACCCGCCTCCATGCGGCGCTCGAGAAAGCGGGCGTTCCGAACAAGCTTCACACGATCCCGGGCGGGAATCATGGCGGCTTCAATCTGAACGAGAACCTCGAAGCCATGCGCGTCATCCGTGCTTTCTTGGAGCAGCACGGCATCGTAGGTGGGACAGCACCGTCCGAGAACTAGCACTAGCCGCGGATGTCGACGGCGTGTGACGCCGAGTACGGATCATGTTTCGTGTTCCTTGAATACGGCTAGAGCTATGCCTTGTCCGCTCGCACCCGCCGCCCAGCCGGCGTAGTGCGCCACGTGGATCATGAGCTCGAGGAGCTCGTCTTGTGTAAGCCGGTCCTCGCCCGTCAGGGCGCCGCGGATGTGTGATTTCAGTTGATCCGTCCGGCCTTGCGCGGCGAGAAGGGCAATCGTTACGAGTCGGCGATCGCGTATGGAGAGTCCGGGCCGCGTCCAGATTTTGGCGAAGAGGTGGTTGATCGAGGGCTCACGAATCCCTGTTAGCGGTCGATCGGCGGGCTCCGGCTGGCCGAGAACTTTTTCGTACATTTCGACGCCGGCCGGGTCTTTGGGAATCTCAATCATGGCAGTCTCCTTTTATGAAAACTCTGGCTAGACTCTTTTACCCTTTTTGCGACGCGGGTCGCGCACTCAAAAGTTGAGAGGCGGGCTCCAGTAGCGGTGGATTCGGCATTGACAGGGGTCCGCTTTCAGAATAGAGTTCTTCGTCAGACGGGTAGCCGGCCCGCCCAACCTACCGGCTGTCAAACGAGAAAGAGCCCAACGGGGGGACCACGCCACGGTCCTTTGGGCTTCGGGGGGGCAAACTGGGTGTCCTACTCACTCAGAGGTTGGGGGATTCTTGTCGCTTTTGCGCTCGTTCTGAGTGCTGCGCTCCGTCCCGCCGAGGCAGGGCCAGGGCCCGCCGACAAACTCACCGAGTTCGATTACTTGCTCCTGGGTCTCAGCTTGCGTGCGGACCCGCCAACTCAAGTCGTCCCCCGCAACACCGCCACCGGAATTCGAGTCGAGCTCGCCTTTTCGAGCCAGAACGCTGACGCCGCCGGTCTTTTGTCGCTTTTGCCTTCCGGGCTCGAAGTGGTCGCGGAGCTCGTCGGCCCGGGCATCACACCACAAGAGCTTCGTGGAGCTCCGGGCGCCATTCTGCCCGTGCCGCCACTCGTAGAACGCGGTCTCTACCTCGTCCGGGATATCCGGCTCGAGCGCGATGGCGAGCTCTTTTTGCGGGCGTCTCCTGATGCTGCCACGATCGAGGTCATCGAGCGCGTTCTCATCACTCAAGTCACGACGCGTCCTTTGACGATCGAGGAAATCCGCCAGAAAGGGATTCTGTTTGGCGACGATAGTTTCACGGGCTTCAACTTTACTCTGGCTCTAAAGCTCGACAGCATCAAGGCTGACGGTGGCACCAACATGTCGCATGGCCTGGACGTCGCCTACGAGACGTTGAGGAGCTCGCGCGACGAGCTTCGCGCCGCCAGGATCATTGGAGGTCGAGGCGACGAACTCGGCGACCTTTTCGAGCGATTTTGGATCGTGCACCTCGCGCACGATCGTCGAGGGCGCAGCGACATCCCTCAAGACTCTGGGTCCGGTGTACCGCCCTAAAGTATGCGTCGCCGGCCTTGTCAGCGTAGTCGACGGCATCCCGAGCGTGGGTCTCGGCCTGCAGGAGCTCGCCAAGCGCGAGGTAGAGCTCGCTTAGGTTGTCAGCCGTTATCGAGTCGCTCTTCCAGTGAGCCCTCTTCTCCACAAACCCGCGGAGTGCCTCCTCCATGGACCGGCCGCCTGCCGCAACAGGCCCAGGGCGCCCAGACGGTAGCCCGCTTGTTCCATGACCCAGGACCGGGCCGCGCTGGTGAGCGCAGACTCGGGACGATTCCATCTCTGGTGAAGAAGTGCGACAGGCAAGAGAGGTCGGCAGCGACGGCCCCGAGCGGCCTGTCAGGTAGTACTCCTCCCCACGAATGATACGGTCGCGGTATATCTCAACGAGCGCCTCGTCATGAAGCCCCGCCGCGCAGCCGTGGATTACCGCGGCGAACAGTCGCACAGAGGGGCGATAACATTCGGAAAGTGTCATTGGTGTTAAGCACAGCAGGGGACTTAAAGTCCTCGGCGTGGATCCTCAAAAGACGGGTGCGGAGTCGCAGTCCCCACCAGTCCCCCCGAATCAACCTGGGTCGGGGAGAGATAGGGGAAACATTTCAGCGACGAGAGAACACGGCGCCGTGCGGTTGGGCGGGGCCGGTGTCGCCGTGCGGCCATGAGTCACGGTCGAACCTAACGCCCGGATGGTCGGAGCCTGGATCGCGGAACCCGGTGATCACCGAGAGCCGCCCGGAGTCGGGATCGATCTCGGCGAGCTGCACCTGGTGCAGAAGGGTGTCGAAACCCGTCACGACGATGCGGTGGCCGCCGATCTCTCCCGAGATCCAGTGCGGCCATGCGCCTTCTCCGAAGGAGGCTTTGCCAGCCGTGCGGGGAGTCCCGGGGGTCGACACATCCACCGCAACCAAGGCGTTGGCGGCCGCTACGGCCTGGACCCAGAACGAACCATCCACCACTGGGAGGGCGCACGTTCGCCTCGGGTTCTCCTGGAAGGGAAAGCTATAGACCAGTTCGGCGGACGGCGTCTCGCTGGCGACCTCGTCCAGACGGTACAGCCCACAGAAGAACGTGTTCATCATGACGGTGCCGTCGTTGCCGACCCGCCTCGGCTCGGCCGGCCACCTACTTTCGTTCCCGCGAACTCCCGCGGGGAGCCGGATCGTCCGAATAAGTTTAAGATCGGAGAGGCGCCAGAACTGTATCGACGACGCGTACAGTTCGCCGGGCATGTCGGTCGTCGTCGTGATGACCCGGTCCCGCTCGGGTAGTACCAGCAAGCTGTAGGGGCGGAGATCGGGGTCCACCGGATCGGCGGCGTCGGCTCCCCTGACGAACTCGCCCTCTGGCGTCAACTCCACCAATCCGCCCGGCTGACTGCCATCCTCTCCCTTGTGTTGGAAGGTTGCAATGACGTTGCCGTTCGGTCGCCGGTCGAAGCTGTGGAGAAACTGGTACGGCTCCATGGCCCCGAATGAGGTGCTGACACGAGGGGAGTCGAGGTTCCGTAAATCGAGCAGGAACGTACGGTTTCCGTAGAACGAGTTGACGAAGAGCCGTCCCCCTTCCGGCATCACATGCTCGGTGTGATGCGCCCGGCCGGCGAAGCCAACCGGCACCGTGTCGAGCACCTGGGCGTAGGTCGGCGAGGACGGATCCGCGTCGATGATGGCGAGGAAGTCCGTGTCGGCCTGATCCTCGTCAGCCGCCCAGACGTATAGGTAGCGAGCACCCTGAGCTTCCACAGGGCCGCCAGTAGCGACGAAGCAGGCCGCCGCCAGCAAGACTAGTCGAAACCGATCCAACGACATCACGCCACCTTTCCTCGTCTACCGTCCCGTCGGCACCCGCGCCTGGAGTTCGGAGAACCAGTTGAGAACGACGACCAGACGCGGCGACGGCTCGCTACCCGCGCGGGCGGTAATAAGCATCAGAAATCTACGCCCGTCGGAGAAACGTCGTAGTGAGGGTCGCCTCCGCCCGCCATCGTATAAGGACCGTGGCAGAAATTATTTGGGTGCGGCTCTTTTGGAACGGTGAGTTTGGCATGTCTCATAGTGGTAAGGGCTCATCTCACTTGACGCGCTTGAGGTGGCGGCCTTTGACGGGGACGACCTTGCCGTCGGCGTAGCGCGAGGCGTGGTTGCGCTCGTACTCGCACTGCTCGTGGAAGCGCCAGTACTCATCGAAGTCTCCGCTGGAGCGGAGAGCGCGAAGCCGCAGCACGGCTTCGGCGCCAGCGAGGGACCAACGCGCTCCGGTGAGGTCCATGCGGTCCGAGACCAGGTGGCGGCAGGCGCCTTCGATCACGCCGGTAGCGATCGGGAATCCAGCGGCGAGGCACTCGTCGTAGTGCAGATAAGAGGCGTGATTGAGCAGATAGTCAGCACACTGATCCACATTCTCCCGATTGTCGGGCGTCAGCTTTCGTCGGGTGGCGCTACGTCTTATCCCCGCCGCCACCAGGCAGGCCTCACCGCGCAGGATGCGAAGCAACCGCTCTTGGACCCACACTTGGCGGGCGGGCTCGGTCTCCTCGTAGAAGCCTAGCGAAGCCTTCCACACGTACTCACAGACATGGATGAAGTCGAGCACGATGGTGAGTTCGACATGGTGCTGGCCAGCCAGCTTGTGCAGGATCTTCAGTTGGGTGGCGTTGCCGTCGACCAAGGCGACCCAACTCTTGCGGTGTGAGGGATCTCGTCGTTCGGCTTCCGCGAACGCCTCTTCGAGAACCTCCTCGGGCTCTTTGGCTAGGCTCGCCCAGACACGCTTGTCTTGGGGGCGAGGCCGTTTGTCTTTCTCTCGCTCGTCGCTTGGTGCCAGCACACGAACCACGTCTTCTGGTTGGCGCACGAAGGGCTCCACCGTATAAACGGCCGCGACCGTGGCCATCCGCTTTCGGTTCCGCTTCTCTCCCTTGGTCAGCCGCTTGCCTAGTCGCCGCGAGCCTTTCTCGGCCGCCTTCTTGGTGGCTTCACGCAGGTCTTTGCGTAGCATCACAACGCCCTTGCCGTCCGCCGTGATCGCCAGCACCGAGGCGCTGCGATCGCCTGCCGGTGGAGCGCGCTGCCCATAGAAGGCGTCGAAGTCCTCTGCCGCACGACCCGCCAGCTCCTCCACTTGGCGCTTTCCAACCTTCGCCCCAGTGTGGCGGCCAAGGCTCGCCACCGCCTCGTCGAACGCTCCCTTTGACACCTCTACTGCCGCCGTCCGCCTCAGCTCGAACGAGTAACGCTCACGGGGGAGGTTCAGCTCGGCATCCAACGGATGCAGGCTATCTGCACCTTCGGCTCCATAACCGAAACGTTTGACACGGATTTCCCCGAAGATCGTCGTCAGGCCGCGCTCGTGGATTCGCTCCTGGTCCCTTTCCACTCCATCCGCACCTCGGACCGGAGCCGCCGCCTCGCCGGGACCGCGCGAGTCGACATGGGCCTGGAACAACTTACGCGAAAGCTCGTAGCTCCTCTCGCGCACCAGCTTCTCCACGTCGCTGTGGCTCATCTGCCTCGATTCGGCAGAACGTAGAAACGCGATGATCGACTCGAGATCGTCCCTCGACATCCCGAACGTCTCTTCGCACAGTTCGAACGCAGAAAGTGCCATCTCTCAGCTCTCCCGCAACACCCGGCGAGGGTCCTTCACCAGAGGCAAGACCAGCACCGTTTTCGAGCTTGCGCCGTGACGACGGTGCTCGCGGTCCATCCGCCCCCGCCCCGTCGTCACTCCAAGCTCGATCCAGTTCGCAGCCCGGTAGCAGGTGCCGCGGTAGCGGCTGTGATCCACCAAGGTCTCCAACAGCAAGGGCTCCACCCCATAGCGGCTGTGCCACTCGCATGGAAGCTGTCGCGCCATCAGGGATAGCACCCTGCTCGCGAGGTTTTGCACCCGCGCCCAGGGAAGGATCAGAAAGCGGCTGTTGTTAACCACTCGCTGCAGGTTCCGCCCGCGCGTGGCATCGTCCCATCCAATCCACAAATCTCGTGCCGCCATCCTCCACGCCGGACTCGACAACTGCACACAGCCCACCACCCGTGCCGGCGCCGATGCGTACACCAGATAGCGCAGATGAGCGCCAAAGGGAACCGCGTGGCCCAAGTAGTGATGCCGGTCCACCAGCTCCCGGAACAAAAGACGCTGCTCGTCACTCCGCACCACTTCCAACACCACAGGCTGAATCTCGCTCAGCTCTCCCTCCAACGGCTCAGACGGCTCGCCACGCTCGGTTTGCGGTATTCGGGTTCGTGTCCCGACCGGCTTACCCGGGCGTTTGTCCGGAAGCTCCAGGCGACCTTCGCCTTCCAGCCGCTCGAGAAACTCCCGGCACTCCCGCGCTTTCAACTTTCCGGTCGGCCTCTTCCAATCCAGCAACTCGCACACCGTTCGCGCCAGTTCCATCCGGCTCAGACCGCCACAGCTCTCGACCAATTCCTGGATCAAGCTCAGCTCCGATGAACTGAATCGCCTGCCGCTGAAATTCGCTCCGCTCGTACCCATTTCCTACTTGCCACAACTACCGTAGCGAACGCCGGGACGAATGTCCAGCAAAAAGTGACACCGCTCAGGGTCCACAACCAGAGTAAATTCCGTTATCCTCTGACCAACCTCACGACGAGTGACCGTTGGACGGTTAGATCACTGAGAAAATGGGCGATTCTCGCGGTTCCAAAAGAGCCACACCCAAATTATTTCCCATTCTTGGATGGACGCAACGTGTAGTTCCACTTCGGCAGGGAAGAGGATTTTTTGATGTTGAGTAGCGCCATCGCAGGGTCCGAGATTTTGATGCCCTTAGGATACTGCTTCTTGACGAGACGGGCGTTAACCTTGAGCCCAGTTTTGGTCTTGGTGGTCCGTATGAAGTTCAGGATGGTTTCGTAGCTATCGAGCGGCCGGCCCGCCCAATTCTTGCTAATCTCGCTGAACAGGCGGTGCTCGATTGGGTTCCACTTGGACGCACCTGGTGGATAGTGTGCGACCGTGACGTCCAAACCGTGCTCGTTGCACAGCTTGTGCTGGATGCCGTGTTTCCATGCACGGCGGGTTGCGCCGTTGCTTCCGCCAGTGTCAGCTACGACAAGTAAATGTTTGCGGCCGGGAAAACGCTTCTGACCTTCAGAGCGCCACCACTTCTCGATGCATTCGACTGCGAATTGCGACGTGTCGTAAGACGTTCCGACATACACGGTGCCTCGATTACTCTGGAGATCATAGATGCCGTATGGGATTGCGACCCCATCTGCCATGGAGCGAAAGTCGTGGTCGTTGACGGCATCGCTCTTTTGAGCCCAGACGCGTCCTGGGTTCTTGAAGCGTCCGACCAACTCTTTCTTCTTGGTGTCGACACTCAATATGGGATTGCCACGTCGGCTAAAGCGCTCCCGTAGCTGTGTGATGTTGGCGAACTGGGCGTCGCGAGTTGGAGGAGAGCCATTCGAGATCTTCTTTTTGTTGGTCCGGAGTGAGAAGTTCATCTGTTTAAGCAGCTTCGCGACGGTTTTGCGACTGACGCGAATGCCCAAGGCCGAGAGTTCGGCAGCTATTTTTTTCGTGGTCTTGCGAGTCCATCTCAGACCGCTGACGGGATCGCCAGCGACCTCGTACTTCATAAGTTCTTCGATCGCCGCGATGACTTCTGGCGTTTTTTTTCGACAGCTTTGCGGCCGGCACCCGCTTTTCGGACCCGCTCCACATTCACATCATGCTCAAGTAGCTCGCGACGGCCCCGAGCCACAGTGCTAACGTCGAGCCCGAGGATCTCCGCCATCTGGCGGTCACCGCCATAACCTAACTTGAGAGATTCAAGCCTCGCATACACACGCCTTTCTCTCTCATCGAGAGAGTGTGCCATTCTTAGTTGGAAATTGAAACGGCTCCCAACCCCGTGGTTTGATGACGTTGGCAAAAACAACATCAAGCTGCAAGAGAAAGGAGCCGAGATGGGAAGTCTGCTACGTACAGCCAAGAAACACAAGAAGTCACGTCGTTTGGGTAAGCCCGAGGTAATGGCGCGCGAGGAGTACGGGGAGCTCGAGGTGGACGTCAAAATAGAGATGATCCGTTCGCTAATCCCGCTTGGGTTAATGCACGTTCACGAGCTGCTCGACGACGAAGTGAAGGAGTTGGCGGGAGAGCGATACGCTCGTAAGGACGAACTGGAGCGTGGCCGCCGCCACGGAACCAACCCTGGCACGGTAGGGCTTGCCGGCCAGCGGGTACCGATCCGTGTGCCACGGGTTCGGAGCCAAGAGGGAGTAGAGATACCGCTTCGCTCCTACGAAGCACTGAACGACGGCGGAGAGGTGAATGATCTGCTGCTGAAACGAGTGCTCTACGGAATCTCGTGTCGCAACTACGAGGCTGCAGCGGAAGCGATACCGGGCGCTATCGGGCTGTCGAGCTCGACGGTGTCCCGAGGTTTCGTACAAGCGAGCGCAGCGAAACTTCGGGAGATGCAGGAACGGGATCTGTCCGGCGAAGATGTGGTGGCGCTGTTCCTGGACGGGAAATCATTCGCCGACGCAATGATGGTCATCGCGCTGGGCATCACACTTTCCGGGGAAAAACGCTTTTTGGGCTTCGTGGAGACGGACACGGAGAACGAGAAGGTGTTGACGCCGTTCCTGCGTTCACTGCTCGCGCGGGGACTCGACAGCTCCCAGGGTCTACTGGTGATCATCGATGGCGGCAAGGGTCTGAAAGCGGCCGTAAAGAAGGCGTTCCGAAAGCGGGTCCTGATACAACGGTGCCAGTGGCACAAACGTGAAAACGTCGTGAGCTATCTGTCCAAGGGCGAGCAGGCGTCGTTGCGCAAGCGGTTGCAGTCGGCCTACAACAGGCCGGAATATAAAGAGGCCCTCGCGGCCCTCGATCAACTGCACGATGAATTGGAGGAGCGGAACCAATCCGCAGCTGGGAGCTTGGAGGAAGGAATCGAGGAGACGCTCACATTGCATCGTCTCGGCGTGTACGGGGCGCTGGGCCGTTCGTTCAAGACGACAAACTGCCTTGAATCCGTCAATGCTCTCGTCGAGGAACGCTGCGCGAAGGTCGACCACTGGAAGAACTCCAGCCAACGCCAGCGGTGGCTGGCGACAGCCCTCGTGGACATCGAACCCCGCTTGAGGAGGGTGATCGGCTACCGCCATCTTCCGAAGCTTCGCGAAGCTCTCAAGCGGGAACTGAAGATCGAGACGAAGACATCAACGGTGTCGAAGAAGAAGGCCGCCTAATTTATGAGCCGTGGAGAGTTTCAACTAAGAATGGGCTTGACTCGTTGCGCTTCCCAAACACGTCGGCTGGCTATTTGCTGTTCACGAATGCTCCTCTTCGGAGAGAAGTAGACATTGCGATTTCTAATCCGAGTGCGGCGAAGTCTTTTCTCCCAGGCCAATTTCGGCAGCACATCTTTGGTCCCAACCCTAACAATGGCATCAAGCTCCTCCACCGCGTAGCCAGCCTCGGAGGCGTTCACCAGTCCTTCGGCCGTGGCGACGAGTGTCCCTCGACTTGAAAAGCCGACGGACCGAATCCACCACAAGCCGTTCTCATCAAACTCCGCGAGCTCTCGGAGCGTGTAGAAACGTCCACGGTGCGAATAGCTGGTGCAGTAGTCGAGCTCTCTCAGTTTCCGGAACACCGTCAGGTCAGCGACAGTCCCCACTGTCTTCTTGAGCATGTCCATGGTGGCGATGAGACGTTTGGCAAACAACCCCCGCAGGCGGTCAATATCAGAGTTACGAATCATAATTCGTAACTCTAACACACAATGGCCTACGTCTCCATGGGCAAGCTCTCAAAGAGCTGCAAATAGCTCCATTTGACGCGGCCCCGCCAGGCGATCCGCTTCCCGCCGGCTCGGATCGTTATCCCTGCAGCAGATGAATTACGACAAAGACTTGGTAGTTATTCTTGCCCCGACCCTAAGGACCATCGAACAACAGCTCCGGGAGACCGGGCTCGAACGCCTCGCCTGACTTGATGGCAACGGAGAACATGCGCCCCCTCGAGCTTCGTGTCGCGGGCGCGGTAGACCTCGCCCATTCCCCCTTTGCTGATGGGGGAGCCGATCTCATACGTGGCGAGACGTGTTCCAGCAGCGAGCGACATCGAGAGACTTTAACGGTACACGTGGGAAGTTACAACCTCCACTGACTGACCCCGAACTGACCCCGTTACTGTTAGCGCACAGGGTCACTCTTGTCACTTGGCGCCGCGGGAAAACGCTGTAAGCCGCTGATTCTGTGACAAGAGTGATCCTGTGTGACACTAGTCTGAAGTTCCCTGCTTCAAACCCCTGTTAATTGATGTAAATGCCTGTTTACGCAGGACATATGATTAATTTGGTTTCGCCATATGTTCCCATGTAACTAGGCTGTAACTCTCTTTGTCATGGCTTTATTAATTGCTTTCATGGCCAGAATAGCGTATATACGTTCCCATGTACATCGAGACCGTGCGCAATCGAAACTCTCCGCCCGCAATCCTCTTACGCGAGGGCTGGCGGGAAGGGAAGAAGGTCCGAAAGCGTACCCTCGCCAACCTTTCACACCTGCCCAAAAATATCATCGAGCTCATACGCCGCGCTCTCAAAGGTGAGGCCTTCGTTGCTGTCAGCGAAGCATTTGAGGTCATCAAGTCCTCGCTTCACGGCCACGTCAACGCCTGTCGTACGACGATGAGACGCCTTCGTTTCGACAAATTGCTCGCTTCGAAGCCATGCCGTGAGCGCAACCTGGTCGAGGCGATGGTTGCCGCACGCATCCTCGAACCTGACAGCAAACTCGCGACGACACGGTGGTGGCACACCACCACACTGCCCGAAAGCCTCGGTGTGGCCGATGCCAACGAGGATGATCTCTATGCCGCCATGGATTGGTTGCTCGAGCGGCAAGAACGTATCGAGAAAAAACTGGCTGGACGACACCTCAAAAAAGGAGGCTTGGTGCTCTACGATCTCAGCTCCAGCTACTTTGAGGGTGTCACCTGCCCTCTGGCCGCCATGGGATATAGCCGTGATGGCAAAAGAGACAGACTGCAAGTCAACTACGGTCTAGTCACTGACGAGCGGGGTTGCCCGGTCGCCGTGTCGGTCTTTGCGGGCAATGAGTCGGATAGCACGACGTTGATGCCCCAAGTCGAGATGGTGAGAAACAGGTTTGGCATCAAGACCCTAGCAGCCCGGTGAAAAAGTCGTATCCGGTCGCGATATTTCTCTGAAGACTCATTCGATGACGATGTAAAATTGCATCGCATGTCGATGAAGAAGAAAAAGAAAAGTCGCCAAGAGACTTTATGGATTCCACACGATGCGGTTGCGTCGAGTCCTGGTCATCCTTTTTATGAGGAACTCGAGCGGGTACTTCGAGAGGAAGAGTTTGACTCGTTTGTGGAGTCGAAATGCTCGCCGTATTACGCGAAGAAGCAAGGTCGGCCGAGCATACCGCCGGGTGTGTATTTTCGAATGCTGTTGATCGGCTACTTTGAGCGCATCGATTCAGAGCGCGGGATCTGCTGGCGGTGTTCGGACTCACTGTCTTTGCGCCAGTTTCTTGGCCTTGGAATGGAAGAGCGAACGCCGGACCATTCGTCGCTGTCTCGGATACGGAATCGACTTCCGCTGGAAGTTCACGAATCTGTATTTGGATGGGTGCTAGAAGTTCTAGCGTCGAGAGGGATGATAGATGGCAAGACACTGGGTGTGGACGCGACGACGCTGGAAGCGAATGCGGCGCTTCGGTCAATCGTTCGTCGAGACACGGGGGAAAGCTACGAATCGTATTTGAAGGAGCTTGCGCGCAAGAGTGGTATCGAAGAGCCGAGCCGAGCGGACATTGCGAAGTTGGACAAGAAGCGGCCAAAGAAAGGGTCGAACAAGGAGTGGGTGAATCCGAACGAGCCGGATGCGGAGATCATGAAAATGAAGAGCGGGGGCACGGATATGGCGCACAAAGCCGAGCATGCTGTGGACATGAGCGGGGAAGGTGCGGTAATTGCCGTGACGCTTCACGGAGGCGCGAAGGGTGACACAAAGAGCCTACCGGATACGCTGGAAAAAGCGCAGTCAAATCTGCAAGAGCTCGCGAACAACGCGGAATGTTGTGAACGAATACATGAAGACGCGGGTCGCGAAGTGGTCGGGGACAAGGGCTATCACGGCAACGACATCCTGGTTGAGCTGGTCGAACAAGAATACCGGAGCTACATTTCGGAGCCAGAGCGAGGTGGCCGCAAATGGAAGGACAAACAGGCCGAGCAAGCCGCCACCTACGCGAACCGACGTCGCATTCGCGGGACTCGAGGTAAGCGATTAATACGCCGTCGCGGCGAGTTACTCGAACGACCTTTCGCGCACTACCTCGAAGCGGGAGGCATGCGACGAACGCATTTGCGAAGACACGAAAATATACTCAAGCGCCTCCTCACGCACGTGGCCGGATTCAATCTCGGGATTCTGATGCGCAATCTCATCGGCAAGGCCACGCCGAAGGAATACGCGGAGCTCAACGCCAGTCTGATCGCTGCTTTATTGCGCTTCGTCTCGACCATAGGCGCACGTTTTGCCCCGCTGCAATCCATCGGGCGTCTCAACTTGGCCGTTCCGCCGAATCACATCTTCCTTGAACTTGCCCACCAAACTTTCTCCGTGAGCAGAATCTGGACTTTTTCACCGGGCTGCTAGTGCTCGTCGGTGACCGAGGCATGATTTCTCAGAAGCGGATCGACGATGACCTCCGCAACCTCGAAGGGGTCGATTGGATCACAGCGCTCAAAAGCGCATCTATTCGTAAGCTCATCGATGGAGGTCAACTGCAACTCGGCCTTTTTGACGAGCGTAATCTGTTTGAATTGACTCATCCAGATTTTGCTGGCGAACGACTCTTTGCGTGCCGGAACACCGAATTGGCAAAACTGCGCGTCCACAAACGTCAGTCCCTTCTGCAGGCGACTGCGAGAGAGCTTGCAAGAATTCAAACCATGGTGCAGCGCGCTAGGCTCAGAGGCAAGGACAAGATTGGCGCCCGCGTGCGCAAGGTCGTCACCAAGACGCTCGCCAAGTATTTTGTGCTCGACATTCGCGATGACGACTTTACCTTCCAGATTCCCAACAAAGAGGTGGCGGCCAAAGCGGCGCTCGATAGTATCTACAAGAGGCTCACGAAGCTTCGCTCAAATGTTGAACTCGGCAATCTCAAAGGTAAGGACAAGATCCGTGCGCGCGTACACAAGCTCATCACCAAGAAGATCGCCAAACATTTCGATCTCGATATTCGCGACGATGAGTTTCGCTTCCGAATCGTCGAGCAAGAGCCCGCAGCAGAAGCAGTGCTCAACGATATTTGCAAGAGACTGGAGAGCATTCGCTCGGACGTCAAGCTCGGCAAACATGGAGGCAAGGACAACATTGGTGTGCGTGTAGGCAAGGTCATCAACAAGTACAAGGTGGCCAAGCATTTCGTGCTGCAGATCCGCGACGATGGGTTTGACTTCCACATCGACGAACACAAGGTGGCTTCCGAGGCAACGCTCGATGGCATCTATGTCATCCGGACCAGCGTGCCCGAACAGCGCCTATCACCCGACGACACCGTCCGCTGCTACAAGAGTCTGAGTCAAGTCGAACGGGCATTTCGTTCTATCAAGACCATCGACCTCAAGGTGCGTCCGATTCGCCACCGCCTCGAGACACGGGTACGCGCCCACATCTTCTTGTGCATGCTCGCCTACTACGTCGAGTGGCACATGCGTGAAGCATGGCGTCCATTGCTCTTCTGCGACGAGGACCAAGAAGCCAAGAAAACGCGGGACCCGCTTGCTCCCGCTAAGCGCTCCGAGGCTGCCCTGCGAAAGATACGCTCCAAGAAACTCGACGACGGCACCGAGGCCCACAGCTTTCAAACTCTACTCAAGGCACTCAGCACCATCGTGCGTAACATCTGCCGCGCTCCAGGTGACAATCCCGACGCTCCCACATTCCAGGTCGTCACGACACCCGACCCTAAGCAGCAACGCGCCTACGACCTTCTCGAAACTATCATCCTGTAGCCAGAACCGGGCACTCAATTCTGAGCTATCTACTTGAATCTGTTCAGGTTTTTGTCTTTTCGGCCGGGAACTTCAGACTAGTACCGCCCTTACGTTGGACTTAAAATCCCCAGCGGCGCGGACCCAACCCCAAGGAGAAGTGCGGCAATGAGTGGGCTAGGCGTTCTTCGTTCTCGGCAAACGCATGAGGCGAGAGCATGATCGCCACTTCCCCGTCGAGCTTCCCATCACTTCCCCGATAGACATCGAGAGAATTCTAGGCGGCCACCGTCGTCCGGAGCGCGTTCAGAATGCGATCCGAGCTCGGCATGTACTCCTTCTCGAGTCGATACGGAAACGGTGTATCGAAGCCTGTGACCCGGAGGATGGGTGCGTCTAGACTCCAAAACGCTTTTTCGACGATCAAGGACGCCAGCTCGGCGCCGTACCCACAGGTGCGGGGGGCTTCGTGCACGATCACGACACGATGTGTCTTTTGCACCGATGCCAGGACGGTTTCGATGTCGAGGGGGAGGAGGCTCCGCAGATCGAGGACGTCCACTTGAATCTGCTCCTCGCCGGCGCGCCGGGCCGCGTCCTCGGCTAGTGGCACCATCGCCCCATAGCAGATTAGGGTGACGTCCGTCCCTTCGCGAAGCCTGCTAGCGCTGCCGAACGGAACGGTAAACGCCCCGTCGGGAACTTCGGCACTTGTCGTCCGGTAGAGTTTTTTAGGTTCCAGAAAAATGACCGGGTCTTGGTCCTGCAGTGCTGCGAGCAGGAGGCCTTTGGCGTCATACGGATTGGACGGGATCACGACTTTGAGTCCCGCGGTGTGAGCGAAGTGGGTTCCGGGCTTTGTGAGTGGTAGTGGCCGCCACCGACGCCGCCTCCCACCGGCATGCGAACCAGCACCGGCGTGGTGAGCTGGTTTCCAGAACGATAGCGATACTTGGCCAGCTCGTTGATGAACTGATCGAAGGCGGGAAAGGCAAAGTCGGCGAACTGGATCTCCGCGACGGGTCGGAGCCCGTAGAGCGCCATCCCGATTGCCGATGCGATGATACCGGTCTCCGAAAGAGGCGTGTCGAGAACACGGTCGCTACCAAAGGTCTCCTGCAAACCGGCGCTCACCCGGAACACGCCGCCCAGAAGGCCCACGTCCTCACCGAGAAGGACCACGTTCTCGTTCTCGCGCATGCCGAGCTGTAGACCGTTGTTGAGCGCCTCCACCATGTTCATTCGGCTCATGGCTGATTCCCTTTGCGGCCTCCTTGGAGGTGGTCGGTGAGATCCTGTCGCTGCTCCCGGAGATGCCATGGAAGGTCTTGGTAGACATCGTCGAAAAGGGACTCGAGTGGGGGCGGCGGCGCCGCTTCGGCTTCGGCGACCGCTGCTTGGATCTGGCTCTCAAGTGTCTCTCGGAGCGCCGCGTCTCGAGCGTCATCCCAGAGTCCTCGAGATTTCATGTAACGTCCGAAGCGATCGATGGGATCGCGTTTCCGCCAGGCCTCGGCCTCCGCTGCTTTGCGGTAGCGCGTGTCGTCGTCCGAGGTCGAATGAGCGCCATGCCGGTAGCTGACCCCTTCGACGAGCGTCGGTCCGCCGCCGTTCCGCGCACGTTCGACGGCCTCTCTCACGACGTCGTGCACCGCCAAGGCGTCGGTGCCGTCGACGCGCACGCCATCGAAACCATACGCCTTCGCTTTGATCGCGATCGTCTCGGAGCCGGTCTGCAACTTGAACGGTACGGAGATCGCATACTGGTTGTTGCGGCAAACGAAGACAACCGGGAGCTTGTGGACACCGGCGATGTTCATCCCGGTGTGAAAGCCTTCCTCGGACGTGGCGCCGTCGCCGAAGAAAGTCAGCACGACCTCCGGACCTTTCTTGATGTGAGCAGCCCAGGCGAAACCTACGGCATGGGCGATACCGTTTCCGACGGGACTCGAGATCGAGGCGATATGCCTTTGCCGGGAGCCGTAATGCGTGGGTATCTGCCGTCCCTTGCTGAGGTCTTTCGATGTTCCGAAGAGTTGTGCGAGGAGCTCCTCTATGGGCACACCGCGCTCAAAGAGAGCACCGGACACCCGATAGTCGGGAAAAAGCCAATCTTCCTCCGACAGCGTCATCGCCGCCGCAACGGCGATGGCCTCCTCACCTTCGGACGAGCTGTAGATGCTCACGCGCCCTTGCCGATGCAAGCGGATCATCTCCGCATCGAACAGTCGTGTCTGCACCATCTGTCGGTACAAGGCGAGCAATGACTCGTCGTCGAGAGACGGGTGGTAGGGGGAAGGGCTCGTGTCGTCATCGCTGAGGACGCGGACGAGCTCGGTCTCGGACATGATGGGAGCTTACAGGGCGGCGGCGTTCCATCCAAGCTCGTGCGTGGAAGTCCCTCGGCCCGCCCTCCGGACCTCGGTCAGGTTCGCATGCGTACCGGTCGTGAGATCGCGTAAGATGCAGGCGCTATGAAACATTTTGTAGGGACTTTCATACTTATCTTCGCCGGCACGGCCGGCTTCGCGGAGACGCATCGCTTGGCTCTCACGCCGGAGAACGTGCATTGGGGATATTTCGACGCACGCGTCGAGCCCGTCTTGACCATCACGTCTGGAGACGAGGTGGTGTTCGAAACACATATTGCGCGAGGTCTCGAGCGCTTGCGGCTCGCGGGTGCTACCGATGATGAGTTCCCCGAATCGATGCGGATAGTCGAGCGGGAAGTGACAGAGCGCGGCCCCGGCGCCCACCCGTTGACGGGTCCCATCTTTGTGGAAGGTGCGGAGCCGGGAGACGTCCTCGCGGTTCACATCGATGCGATCGATTTTCTCATGCCCCTCGGAGTGTCGGGCTTTCTGCCCGGAGGCGGCACGCTTCCCACCGACTACCCCTATGCCGGCCTCCATTTGTTTCGTCTCGACTTGGACACCCGCACCTCGGCGTTTCGCCCCGGCGTCGACGTGCCGCTCAGGCCGTTTTTCGGTACCATCGGTGTCGCGCCGCCATGGCTCAAAGTCCGCGTGTCGAGCGGCCCGCCGGGGTTTCACGGCGGTAACTTCGACCTCAAAGATCTCGTCGCTGGAAGCACCATTTACTTGCCGGTACACGTTCCCGGCGCGCTCCTGTCGATGGGAGACGGCCACGCGGCTCAAGGCGATGGGGAAGTGAGCGGCACCGCGATCGAGACGGCGCTCTCGGGTCGGGTGCGCATCGTCCTTCACAAGGACCGCGAGATTCTCTGGCCGCGCGCCGAAACGCCCACCCACTTCATCTCGATCGGCCACCACACGGATCTCGATGAGGCGTCCCGCATCGCAACGCGCGAGATGATCGACTTTCTCGTGGCGGAGAAAGGGATCCCGAGGGACGAGGCCTACATCCTGGCCTCTGTGGCGGTCGATTTGCGTGTCACGCAGCTCGTCGACGGAACGAAAGGCATTCATGCCATGATCGCCAAATCTTTGTTTCGTTGACCCGTCTGATTCGTACGGCAAGAAGTTTCCCTGACGGATTTCATGCTCGTGAGCTTGCAGGAAGCTACAACACGGATCGTTTGCGAACGTCAAAATATCCGGCTCACTGAGTGGGATAGTCGTAGCTTTGTAAAAGCCCTGCTTTCCCCCGCGTCATCTGGGCAGAAGCTCAAAGGTGCAGCACGACGTTACAAGAAACGGACAAAGCTGTAATTGGCTTACGCTGAAGACGAGCTCCGGGTCGCGATCGTGCCGCTCGGAAAAGAGCACGACCGTCTACGGCCGGAACCGCACGTACTTCACCAAACGCTGGCGGCCAACCTCCCCAGCGTAAATGTTGCCGTGGAAATCCACACCGAGGAACTCCACTCCGGTACCGTCCGGCGCTTCCGAGTCGGGAATGAAGGCCGTGACCCAACCGGTCTCGACGTCTCCGATTCGGATCCCGCGCTCCCACCCGGGGTTCCACTGGTCGTTCGACATCCCGTCTCCCGCATAGATGACGCCGTGCGGGTCGACGAACACCGTGCTCGGCCGACCGAACTGTGTCCAAACGGCGAGGAGGGTTCCGTTCTCGTCAAAAATCTGGACGCGATTATTGCCTCGATCCGCCACGATGAGTCGGCCCTCGGCATCCATGGCGAGGTCATGCGGGTCGTTGAACTTTCCCGGGTCGCCGCTCTTGGAAGCGACATCGCCGCCGACCTGTAGTAGGAACGTTCCGTCACTCGAGAACTTGACGATGCGATTATTTCCGCCGCGATGCCCGTCCGCGATCCAGATGTCGCCGTTCTTGGCGACTACAACACCTGACGGACCGTTGAAGTGTTTCGTGCCGTAGCCCGAAACGCCCGCTTCACCGAGGGTCATCACCACCTCGCCGTCCTGGTCGAGCTTGAACACGTTATGCCCGAGGCCGCGTTTGAGCCCCTCGACCTCTCGGCGGTCTCCGGCGGGCGCTCCTTCGGTGACCCACAAATAGCCTTCGTGGTCGAGAAAGAAACCGTGAGGAAACGAGAACATGCGAGCGCCAAAGCTCTTCACCACGTTCCCGTCCAAATCGAACTTGAAGATCGCGTCCTGGTCCGTGTTCGCGCAGTGGTTGGCGCCGCAGCGGGCCAAGATCCAAATGTGCTCGCCATCGGGATCGGGGAAGACGCCGCTCGGAACGCCGAGCTTCCACCCGTTGGGCATCTTCTCCCAGCCGTGCACCGCGTGATAGGGATTGTTGGCTACCGATTGAGCGTGTGAGCTTGCACCCCACGTCACGAGCAACACCGCCAAGCTGATTGCTGCTATCGAGCCGACCCGACGAGAATCAGACATCTCGAGCTCCTCTCAGAACTTATGCACGCTCACGAATCATCAGGGAGCCGCAGCGCCACGAGCGAGCCGGGGTGGGTTGGGCTCATGATCTGCACCACGATGTACTGCTTCCCGTCGTGCAAATAGGTCATCATGCCGTACTGGCCCTGTGCGGGCATCTCGACGACACCCAGACGTTCACCGGTCTTCTTGTCGATCGCACGGAGTACCGGTTGCCCTCCGGAGCCTTCCGCATGGATCAGTAAGCTTCGCGTGGTGAGAGTGACAGGAATGGTGCTCACTCCGGTATTGGGCAAGTCAACCCCCTGAAGTGCCGGGTGGTTCTTTGATGCGAGCGGGCGTGTCTCCGTTCGGGATCTGCCAAAGCTGCTCGCCCGTGTTCATGTCGATGGCCGTGATCCGGCTGTAGGGCGGCTTGTAGATCGGAAGACCTTGTGGGCCGCGAAAGTCACCGCGATTCGCGACAACCCAGTCCGAGAGCGTCTTGCCCGTGGTCATGCGGTCATCGGGCTCGTCCATGACGCTGCCGGGCACGATGTTCTCGGAGCGACACCCGGTTCGCGAGGACACGAACAAGATCCCGGCCTCCGGGTCCGCGGAAGCTGGACCGTGGATATTGGTCGCACCGCTCGGGCAGCTGACGAAGGAGCGCAGGCCCGAAGGGTGGTCCACCTGGATGGGCGGGTTGAAGATCGGTCCGATCTTGTAGTTCTTAATAATGTCCAAAGCCTCCTGCCGGAGCTCGGGCGTGTAGTCGATGAGGTCGTCCTCGGTAAGCCCTTGCAGGTCGTAAGCGAGCGGCCAGGTGGGGAAAGGCTGAGTGGGCGAAAGCTTCTCCCCGGGAAGGTCCGACTGCGGAACTTCGCGCTCTTCGATCGGCCATACCGGCTCGCCGGTCTCCCGGTTGAACGTAAACGCCCAAGCTTGTTTCGTTGTCTGGACAACGATCGGCGTCGGACGCCCGTCGACGGTGACGTTCATCACGAGCGGCGCGGTGGGATTGTCGAAGTTCCAGATGTCGTGGTGCACCAACTGAAAGTGCCACACCCGCTTGCCTGTCTTCACGTCGAGTGCGATGAGGCTCGTGCCGAAAAGATTGTCGCCGGGACGGAAGCCGCCATAGAAGTCGATCGTCGGCGGGTTGGTGGGGATGTAGACGATCCCGCGCTCCGGGTCGGCCGACATCGGCGCCCACGACGAGACATCGCCCGTGGTCTTCCACGCGTCGTTCTCCCACGTCTCGTGCCCGAGCTCACCCGGACGAGGGATGACATGGAACTTCCAAAGGTACTTCCCCGTGCGCGCGTCATAGCCGAGGATGTCGCCCGGGATGTTCTCGGTGCGGGTCTGGTCGTAACCCTGCTCATGAACGTTGCTCACCACCACGACGCCGTTCACGACGATGGGAGGCGACGAGCTGCTGAGATTGCCAAGGTCGCGCGGGATCCCGTGATCCGGGTCGTAGGTATAGCCGGACTCGAGCCAGGGGTCCCAGTCCCTCACGAGGTCAGGTAGCAAGTCCACGACTCCCGTCTGAGAAAAGCCAGGGAGCGGTACAGGCGTTCCCCAGTTCGGAAGTGGTAGGCCCGTCTTCGCGTCGAGGGCATGGAGGAAAAAGCCAGGGCTGCTGGTGAAGATCACTCCTCGGCCGTCCACCTCGGCATAGGCGACGCCCTTCCCGTAATTGCTCCGCATGCCTCGCTCGTAGCGAGTGGTGTGAGGCTCGCGATACGTCCACATCGTCTCGCCGGTGGCCGGATCGATGGCGATGACGGTGCGGCGTCGGCCGGCCACGGTGTATAGCAGTCCGTCGGCGTAGATCGGCGTCGAGCGGAAAAGGTAATCGACGGTAGCGCCGTAATTGTCCCCTCGAAAGACCCAAGCCTGCTCGAGCTCCTCGAAGTTGTCTCTGTTGATCTGGTCGAGCGGCGAGTACCGGGTGTGTCCGGCGTCCCCGCCGATATAGCGCCACTCTCCTTTGTTGCCGCTGTCTTGCGCGGCGGCCGGAATCGTTGCGGCGAGGATGAGGCTTATGGCGAAAAGGATCCTCTTCATCGTCTCCTCCTCTTCAACTCGACGTCGAAGGCGCGAAAACTATATCATCCGGTGGGACGGATGAGCGGTTACTCCCATCTCATAGCGATCGTCGGGTCGACCCGTGTCGCGCGCTTTCCCGGCACGATCGCCGCGAGCAGCAGCATGCTGAAACGCCGGTTGGCGGTCGAGCGATCGACGAGCTCTTCGAGTGGTCGTATGTTCGAGAGCGGCTGCGTGGGGTTCCATCGCGTGTACCTTCTCGCGCGCGATGTTCGCAAAATCGAGCGGCGTGCCGCCTGTCCGGAGCACGGTCCCCATCGAAGCGGAACTCGGCTTGTGCGTGATGCCAATAGATCTGTGGTCGCGCGTCCCTGTAGAGACCCGAATGAATGTCGGACATGGCCGACGACCCCGACCACCGTGGCCCATTGATCGTCGTCGTCGAAGCGCATACCCGTGATGAAGCGTTTGCCGAGAGGGTCCTCGCCGGGCCACGCGACGCGCGCCATCGTCTCGTCGATGATGGCGACATCGGACGTCGTGCGAATTGCTGCACGATCGCAGAGCCAAACGAGAGCGACCCGGATCATGGAAAGAGAAGCCGGAGGCCAGCCCCGAGCCGGAGCCCGCCGACGTCGAGCTCGATCTCGCGGGCGCCTTCGACGAGGAACGTCGCGCGAGCCTTGCTGTAACGCGCCTCCAGATCGAGTCCGAAGATGCTCGTGATCCGGACCGTCGCGCTCGCGCCGAAGTTGTAGCCGCGCGGCCGGTTCTCGAGCACGCGCAACTGCGTTCGCTGGAGCTCGACCGCGTCGAACGGGAACGCTTCCCCGTAGAGGACATCGACGAGAACCTCGGTCCGTGTCGAGAACCAGGAAGGACCGCCGAAAACGTCGAAGGTGAAATCGCCCCAGGTTTTGGTCACAAACACATCCAGGTGAACCGCGAGCTCCTCGTTGGTGAGGCCCGTCTCTGTTCCCGACAGCTCGCGAAAGCGCTCGAAAAAAAACGGATGTGGAAGCGACGCGACGTAAGACGCTTCGCGATCGTTTCCGGAAGAGCTGCACTGCTCCACCGACGGCCAAGGGCCCCGCGATCCAGTACTGGGCACCCACTTCGTAGCCTTGGGCTCTCGGCTGGCGGTGGAGGCTTTCGATCCGGGCTTGCTCCCTGAAGAGCTCGAACCGGCGGACGTCGGAGAACGCGGACGTGTGGGTACCGACGGCTCCGTTTAGCGTTATCGAAAAACGATGCTGACGCGACGGCGATAGCGGCGACACGGGCGCGCGGGACGGCGCCGGCTCGAGCGTCAACGTGAGGTCGCCGTGAAAACCGCCTTGGGTGCTACGCGTTGGCGCATTTTGCGCGAGCTCGTGACGGAAGGTCTCGTGCTGACGGGTGCGGCAGGTTTGCTAGGCGTAGTCGTGGCGTCCTGGATACTCACGCTGGCGCCCCATGTGCCGTTCTACCTTCCCTATGCCGGCTCGCTCGACGCTCGTGGCACCGTCGCCTTTTTCACGCTCGCCGTGTCGCTCGTCACCGGACTCTTCCTGGGGGTGTTGCCGCAATGGATCGTGACCCCGCATGCGGGCGAGCAATTGAAAGACGGTGCAAGGACGAGCGGAACACGGCGCGGCCACAGGCTGCGCGGCGCTCTCGTGATCAGCGAGATCGCGATCGCTTCGATGCTCCTCGTCGGCGCCGGGCTTCTCGTCAAAAGTTTCGTCCAGCTCATCGCCGTCGACCCCGGGTTCCGTCCCGACGGCGCGCTCACGTTCGAGCTTCTGTTGCCGGATACGAAATACGAGCCCGTCGAGCGCGCCGCCTACCGGGAGCTCGAAGAGCGTTTGGCCGCCGCGCCAGGCGTCGTGGCTGCCGGAGCCATCACATCACTTCCCATGGACGGAACCGAGAACCTCTCCCCGTTCGTCGTCGAGGGACAACCGCCACCCGAGCCCGACAATGCCGTCATGACGGATGTGCGTGTCGCGACCCCCGGCCATTTCGAAGCCATGAGGACCCCGCTTCTTTCAGGGCGCACGTTTCGGGCCGGCGACGATCGCACCACGTCCGATGTCGCCATCATCGACGAGACGATGGCGCGTCTCGCGTGGCCGGGCGAGGACCCAATCGGCAAACGCTTCATCACGGGTATGCGCTTCGACGACGACGATCGATGGGCCACGGTGGTCGGGGTCGTCGGCCATGTCCGACATTCGGGTCTCCACGCGGACGCGCGGCCGCAGATCTATTGGCATCACGCACAGGCCGAGTCCGCTTCGATGGGGATCGTGCTCCGAACAGGCGGCAGGCCGCTCGATTTTGCGAACATCGCGCGCGAGAACGTGCACGCGATGAACCCAACGCAGCCGCTCTCGAACGTGCGACCACTCGAAGAGCTCGTCGATCGCTCGACCGCCAACCGGCGTTTCAGCATGCTGCTGCTCACCGCTTTCGCCACCGTGGCGCTGCTGCTCGCAGCGATCGGCATATACGGCGTGACGGCTTATTCGGTAAGCCAACGCACGAGCGAGATGGGATTGAGGATAGCGCTAGGCGCCCAACCCAAAGACGTGCTCGCGCTCGTCCTGCGCGAATCGCTCGGCCGCGTCGCCTTCGGAATGGCGCTCGGCCTCACGGGGGCGGTCGCGCTGACACCGGCTTCTATCGAGCCTGCTCTTTCACGTCGCCCCGCTCGATCCCGCGACCTTTGCGGCAGCCTTTGCTCTCCTTCTCGCAATGGCCGGCGTCGCGGCGATCGTGCCGGGAAAGCGCGCGACACGGGTCGACCCGACGGTCGCTTTGAGGTGGGAGTAACCGCTCATCCGTCCCACCGGGTGATATTTTGGCGAAGGCCATGCCAGCTTCAACGCTGGTTGACGCCGCTGTGTCCGGGCGGACACTCACAGCAGCGCGTGCGACGGCGCACAACGCGGGCGAACCATGGCCCCTCTAGCCGCGTATACCGGCCGAATACGCCCTTTGCAGCGACAGTAATGCCGACCCGTCGCAACGAGGGTCCGAGTTTCTGCACCATACGCGCTCAGCCGCACCAACCTTTGAGGGCAACGTCACCAATCGCATCGAGGTAATCAAAACGGTAGTCGCGGGATCCCGGCCGCCGTGTCATGCCAGGCTCGACGGAAGTACCTTCGTACCATTCGTTGAAGGTCGTGATGAACACGATGCGCCGAAATTTTTCGCTAAAGGGCCCCCACGTCGGCAGCCTACGAACGCGACACATACTCTGCCGGAACTCATCCTTCGTACCGGTCAGCCGTCCATGGCCTTCTCGGAAATCCTTGTACGCCGGAAGCACGTGGGGATGGAACGGCACGGACTCCGCCCAATCGCGAAAGACAGGCTCTGCCTCTCGCATCATGTACTGCAATGCCGATTCACCGTCGGCTATCGCAGCGTACCCGTACATATTGTAGGCCGTGTACGCGTCGAAGAGTAGCTTCCGAGGGCCTACGTCATAAACGTTGCGTGCGGTAAACGGATGACAGTTCGGGCCGAAGTAAGCTACATCTGCCACAATGTGCACCGGCCGCGGTGCCAACGTTGCACGAATCCTGTCGACGAAGCCTAACGGGAGATTGCGGTAGTTCCTCACCAAATAGAGGTAGAGCATCGCTTTGCCATCAATGGTGAAATGGTTCGGGTAGCGTTCGTAGTAGTTCGTCCGTAGGTAGGCGAGATCGTCAAAGAACTGGGATCGAACAGACTCCGACGAGAAGTCGATGCTCTTCACTCCACCAGGGGAACTTCGCAAGTTAACCCACGACTCGTAGAGAATCGCGAACTTGACCTTCCTCGTTTTGGTTTTCGCCAAGACCTCTTGAAGATTGAAATCGGTCCTGCTTCCCTGACCCATTGTTGTTTTTTATATTGAATCGCGAAGATTTCTCATTCGTGATTCACCTCGACCGGCAACCACGTACGAGCAGAAGACGGGAGGCGCAGACGGGGTCAAGGGCGCGTAGCGGCTCGCGTAGCGAGCGAACCCTTGACGCCGTCGAGCACTCCCGTACCCTCATGGAGTGGTGGCCGTTCTTGATATTTCATCGCGGTGGATTACGGATTAAAGTGATAAACAACACCCATCCAAGACAAAACGAGCACGTCGATGCCGAACTCATCGGCCCAGTCGAGATGGCGGTTGAAGATCTTGGGGTCATCACTGCCGTAGAGCCGCAACTGGCGCGCGCCGACGGTACCGTAAGCACGCGCTGGCTCCGCGTCCCAATCGTTTTTCCACCCTTCGGCCACGTACCAGGGGTAGTAGAACGCAGCGAATAGATCTCGCTCTTGAAGTTGAGCTTTAGCCTCGGAGTCGCCAGCAGCCGCAAACTCGCTACGACCGAAAACAGCAGTGATGAGTAGAAAAAATGTCACAGAACTTGCCCGATACATCATGTCAAATGGCGCAAGGCGCCCGGCCGCTTCACTGGGGCGAGCGAGCGTCGCGCCATCGGCGAATTTGCGGGCTTCTAGCGTGGCTACCGCAGTGACACGTACCAGCAGAAGTGCGCCCAGCGACTTCGTAACGAACTCCCAAATTGTGGGAGGCTTGGTTTATTTAAATTAGAAGCAAATACTGGTTGGCTGTCAAGTCGGGTCGTGGTGGAGTCGGGGCTGTTGGCAGCGGACGACTGTCTCGGAGCTAGCGGTGCTGCTCACACAGTCTTGCAGGCGGTGAGCCCGAGCAAGCATCGGAGGCGGGATCACAGGAGCGCCGGGAGCCAACGCCGCCCGGGAGATTCTGAAGAACTGCGGTTGACTTCGGCCGGTCGCTCCTTCTACAATTTTTCCAGACTTTCTTCCCCGGGTCACAAGATGCGTTGTCTACCCATTCTGATGTCGAGCCTTCTCCTCGCGTGCCCCGCCCTCGCCGATTGGGTGATTTTAGCCGACGGCCAGCGGACTCGGGTACTCGCGTTCGAGATCACCGATCGGGCCGTGCACATGACGACGCTCACCGGAAAACGCTGGTCCGTTCTGCGGAGCGCGGTCGACGTCGAAGAAACGCTCGCTGCCAACGAGACGAAAACACCCCCCGAGGTGGTTCGCATCGAGCCGGTCGTGCCACCGCCGCCAGCCCCGCCTCCTTCGCCTGCCGCGCCGCCGCCAGAGACTGTCGTCGAGCTCGAGAGCTTTGGCGAGCACGAGGTTGGTGACGTTCGCGCAAGCGATCAAGAACACGAGCCCTACCGCGCTCGACAGTATCAGTAGACTCGGGCGCACATCGCCTATGATCTGCTCGCGGAGCCTCGTCGCCGTAAAGCTCCAGCCGCGGTCGGTCTCGGGGTACTCGGCTGCAAAACGTTCCCCGATAGTCGTCATCTCGGCTTGGAGCTCAGAGGCGGACCACCCGTCACGCGCGCGCCCGACAGGAGCATAGGCGCGAAGGCCGCGATTTTGCCGCATCTCCTCGTCGAGCTGCAGGGGAAGCCACAGATGCGTTACCGGCGCGAATCCGAATCCAGCCGGTAGGTCGCCGCCGCTCGGGAAAGTGAACGACTCGGGCATCACGCCGCCGACGACGACCGGCTCGCCGTCGAGCTGAATCGCGCGGCCGATGACGTCCGGGTCGCCGCCAAAGCGTCGTTGCCAGAAGCCGAAGCTCAAAACGGCGGCGTGCTCGCCCGCGTCTTCATCTCCGGGCTCGAGCGTTCGGCCCAGGTGGGCGGGCACGCGAAACACGCGAAAGAAGTTGCCGGTCACGTTGACGCCGAAGACTTGCTCGGGGTCGCCATCCCCCGTCATGTTGGCGCGCAGGACGCCCATGAGCGCCATCGATTCGAATCCTTCGCTCGCAGCTTGGAGACCGTAAAAAACACCCGGCGAATGGGGAAGGGCGTCGGGTAGTCCGACCTGCCGCGCGAGCTCCGGGTTCGATGCCCAGGGGACGTAGAGGGACTCGGAGTCGGGGAAGGGGAGTGGGTCGAGCAACACCGCATTGACCACGGCAAAGATAGCGGCGTTGGCGCCGATCCCGAGCGCGAGGGTGACGATCGCGAGCCCGGTAAAGAGTGGGCGCTTCATGAGGTTGCGCAGAGCGAGAGTGACATCCGACGTCAAGGTTTCCATCAGGCGTCCAGGTCTTTGAGCTCGTGCGGGGCGCGCGCTCCGCTGTTGGCGTCTCTCGAGGGCGGATGACAGCAGCGCATCCCAGAGCATCCGCACTGCGCAGGTGTGAGCGCCGAGCCGAGACGCGGCGCGTCGTCGGTCTTCGAACGCTTCGAGCATGGCCCGCCCGTACTTCTTTTGAAAAGGTTGCGGGTAGAGACGGATGGCCCCGCTCGTAGAGCCCAGACCAGCCAGACCAGATTGACCGAAGGTCTTTTCTCACGCGCGCCCTCTTCCCAACACTTTCTTCGCGCGTGCCGTTCGGAGCTGGGCGGCGAGGCGCTCGGCTTCTCGCCGCGCCCGTCTCCGGCCTTCGGGGGTCACTTCGTAATAGCGGCGCCTTTCGTCGTCAAACTCAGGCGCCGGACGCTCGTCGAGCTCCCCGAGGAGTCCCTCCTCTACGAGGCGGCTGATCGCGCTGTAAAGCGTGCCTGGGTGGACAGTCTGTCCGCTGCGCTCTTCGATATCGCGCATGATGTCGTAGCCGTGATGCTCTTTATCCGCCAGTGATAAAAGGACTTCGAACGCAACCGGGGAAAGTGGCTTGTGCACAGAATCGCCTCCATACTCGCTTTCCGAATATACGCATAAGGCGAATAGATAGTTCCAGCAAATCCGCCTGTCGTGTCGATCTGCGGGCGGAGAGGTACAATGCGCGGCGTTATGACAGCTTCAACGGTTCGTGTTCGTGTCGCGCCGTCCCCGACAGGCGATCCGCATGTCGGGACGGCTTATCAGGCGCTGTTCAACCACGCTTTCGCGCGGCAAAATGACGGGCAGTTCATCTTGCGCATCGAGGATACGGATCAAGCGCGCTCCACGCGCGCGTCCGAGCAACGGATCCTGGATTCGCTGCGCTGGCTCGGGCTCACTTGGGACGAGGGGCCGGATATCTCCGGACCCTACGCGCCCTATCGACAAAGCGAACGCTTGCCGATTTACAAAGACCACGTCGATCGGCTGCTCGCAGACGGTCATGCCTATCGGTGCTTTTGCACGAAGGAACGTTTGGAGGCGATGCGCGCCGAGCACCGCGACCAGAAAGTGTTCTCTGGCTATGACGGGCACTGCCGCGACCTCGAGCGAACCGCATCCGACGAACCGTTTGTCGTGCGGATGAAAATACCCATCGAAGGCAACTGTGTGATGCACGATCTTCTTCACGGGAAGATTCAGAAAGACTGGGCTTCTGTCGACGATCAGATCGTGATGAAGTCGGACGGCTTTCCAACCTATCATCTTGCCAATGTCGTCGACGATCACTTGATGGAGATCAGTCACGTGATCCGGGGCGAGGAGTGGATCAATTCCGTTCCGAAACATTTGAAGCTCTACGAATATTTCGGGTGGATGCCGCCGGTGTTTTGCCATCTGCCGCTTCTCAGGAACAACGACGCGAACAAGTCCAAGCTCTCGAAACGGAAGAACCCGACTTCCATCAACTATTACCGCCGTGCGGGCTTTCTCCCGGAGGCCATAGTGAACTTCATGGGCATGATGGGTTGGACGCGAGCGGAAGGAGAAGAGAAGTTTACCCTCGCGGAGTTCATCGAGCATTTCGACCTCGAGAAGGTATCGCTAGGCGGACCCGTTTTCGATGTCGACAAGCTACGTTGGCTGAACGCGCGCTACATCCGTGAGGACTATGACGGCGCTTCGCTGTTGAAGCTGCTCCAGGATTGGGCCCTCGGCGCCGACTATCTCGGAAAGATTGTGCCGCTCGCCCAGCCACGTCTCGAGACGCTCGCGGATTGGGGCTTTCTCACCGCGTTCTTCTTCGCGGATCGGGTGCCGTTCCAGGCGGAGGAGCTGACATTGAAGGGGAGAGAGCCGGCGGATGTGGTGCGTGCTTTTCAGATGGCGATTTGGCTCTTCGAAGCACTCCCGAACTTTAGCGAGGAGGCGATCGAAAGCATCTTGCGATCGCTATCAGAAAAACTGGACGTCAAGCTTCGGGACCTGACGCGGCCTTTTTACGTGGCCGTAACAGGCTCGAAAGCGTCGACGCCGCTCTTCGGCTCGATGGCGCTGCTGGGACTGGACTTGACGCGTGTACGCTTGCGCCGAGCGATCGAAGTTCTCGGCGGGCTCTCGACGAAGAAAACCAAAGCGCTCGAAAAAGAGTACCGAGCGCTTTTCGGAGAAGAATGAATGCACTTGCTCGTCGCGATGATTCTTGCGCAAGCCCTAGACCCCGAACTTCTCTCGGAGCTCTCCTATCGCTACATCGGACCTGACGGTAACCGCACGATCGCCATTGCTGGCGAGCCAGGGAATAACGCGGTCGTTTATATCGGCGCCGCTTCCGGCGGTATCTGGAAGACGACCGATGGCGGCTCGAGCTGGTCGTCTATCTTCGATGATGTCGACGTCGCTTCGGTCGGCTCGATTGCTATTGCGCCTTCCGATCCCAACGTCGTCTGGGCGGGTACCGGCGAGACCTTTGTCATACGCCCCGCGCTTGCGATGGGAAACGGCATGTACCGTTCGACCGATGCGGGCGAGACGTGGGCTCATGTCGGGCTCGAGAGAACGGGCCGTATCGGACGGCTCGTCGTGAGCGCGACGGATCCGGACGTTGCCATTGCCTGCGCGGCGGGGCATCTGTATGCGCCGCAGCCCGAGCGCGGCGTCTACCGCACCACGGATGGTGGTGCGACGTGGGAGCAAGTGCTCTTCGTGGACGAACAGACGGGATGTTCCGACATCGCCATGGACCCGACGAACCCGCGCATCCTGCTCGCGGGGATGTGGCAGATGCAGATCAACACGTCGGGTCTCGTGAGCGGCGGGCCGGGAAGCGGCGTCTACCGGTCGAAAGACCGCGGCACTACGTGGGAGAAACTTTCCGGTGAAGACAAAGGTCTTCCCGGGGGCGAGAGCCATCCACTCGGCAAGATTGCCGTCGCGATCGCGCAGTCGGAACCGGATCGTTGGTACGTTCTGACGGAGGACACGAGCCCCGGCCTCTACCGCTCGACGGATGGCGGCGGTGAATGGAAGCTCGTCAGCAACAAGCACACGCTCAACGAGCGCGCGCCTTACTACACCCGCTTTGCCGTCTCGCCGTCCGACGCCGATAGAATTTATATCGCGTCGGTTCGGTTCAGTATGTCGGTGGATGGTGGGGAGAGCATCGTCGAAAACCCACCGCGCGGCGGCGGCGACAATCACGACATATGGATCGATCCGCTGAACGCGGACCGCATCCTCGTCGCGCATGACGGCGGCGCGAGTATCAGCTTGAACCGGGGCAAGACGTTTGAGCGCATCGTGCTCCCAGTGGCGCAGATGTATCACGTGAGCGTCGACGACCAAGTGCCCTATTACGTCTACGGCAACCGCCAGGACGGCTATTCCTATCGAGGCCCGAGCAATAGCCGTGCTGGCGGCAGCATCCCGCTCGGGATGTGGCACGACGTTGCGGGCTGCGAGAGCGGTTGGGCGACGCCCGACCCCGAGGACGACAACATCGTTTGGTCAGGCTGCTACGACGGCGGGCTCGAGCGTTACGATCGGCGCACCGGTCAATGGCGTGACGTGCGCGTGTGGCCGGAGGCGTCCTACGGCTGGGCGCCCGCTGAAGTGAAGTATCGGTGGCACTGGAATTTTCCGCTTCACATCTCGCCTCACGATCACGAGAAGGTCTACGTTGGAAGCCAGCACGTTCACGTCACGACAGATGCGGGGCAAAGTTGGCGCGAGCTAAGCCCCGACCTGACGACCAACGACAAGACACGCCAGGAGGACTCGGGCGGCGGGCTCACGATCGACAACCTCTATACTTTCGACGGCTCCGTTCTTTTTTCGATCGCGGAGTCGCCCGTCGAGCAAGGCGTGATTTGGACGGGGAGCGTCGACGGGCAAGTGCACGTGTCGCGGAGTGGCGGCGAGAGCTGGACGAACGTTTCAAAGAACATCGAGAGCCTATATGTGGAGAGCTGGGTGAAAGCGATCGAGCCGTCACGCTACGACGGCGCCACGGCCTATGTCGCTTTCAGCAACCACCAAGATGGCGACTTCGCGCCCTACATCTATAAGACGACGGATTACGGCGAGAGCTTCGAGCGCATCAGCGAAGGCATTCCAGAGTCGGTCTTCAGCTTCGTTCACGTCGTTCGTGAAGATCCGGAGCGTCGCGGCATGCTCTATGCGGGGACGGACAACCAGGTTTACGTCACGCTCGATGACGGGGAGAACTGGACGTCGCTGCGGACGAACATGCCTCCCGCGCCGATCTACTGGTTGACCGTCCAAGAGCACTTCGCGGATCTCGTCGTCGCGACTTATGGGCGCGGCTTCTACATCCTCGACGATCTAACGCCGCTCAGAGCGCTCGAGCCGTCGCTTCTCGAAAAAGACGTGCATCTTTTCGAGCCGCGGCCCGCGTACCGCTTTCGCGCGACGAAGGGGATCAAGACGGAGAGCGGGAGTCAGGTATCCGGGAAAAATCCCCCATATGGGGCTTCGCTCCACTACCACCTCGCGGAGAAGATGGACGACGATGTGAAGATCGAGATCGTCGACGCTGCGGGCGAAACGATTCGCGAGCTCGAGGCGAGCGGGTCGGAAGGGCTTCAGCGTGTATGGTGGGATCTGCGCCACGAGAAGTCGCGTGAGGCGAAGCTCCGGACACCGCCGCCCGAGCACGACTGGGTTCCGCTTGGCGAAGAAGGCTGGCGGCGTCTCCGCACATGGGACCTGGATCTCTTCCCAGGCTATCGGGGTCCGCTCGCGGTGCCGGGCATGTACACCGTGCGTTTGCTGATTGGAGACGATGCGACACCGATACCGCTCGAGGTGCGCAAAGACCCGCACTCGGCTGGAACCCAAGCGGATATCGAAGCGCAAGCGGCGCTGTCGCTCGAAATCCGTGACCAGTTGAACGAAGTCGTCGACATGATCGACGAGCTCGAATGGACGCGCAAAGAGCTTCTCGACCTCGTAGAGCGCTACGGCGAGCGGGAGGGGATGACGACCATCGTGAGCAATGCGGAGGAGCTTTCGACTTACGCCGTGTCGGTGGAAGGGAAGCTCTTCGACGTCAACTTGACCGGGGCGCGTGAAGACGCGTTTCGCGCGCCGATGAAGCTCTACGGGAGACTCGGCGCGCTGGGCAACGACGTCGGCCACGACGGCGCTGACTTTCGACCAACCGATCAGCAGCTCCAGGTGCATGCGATCTTGACGAAGCGCCTCGACGAAGTCCGCGAAGAGTATCGGAAGCTGATAGATGAAGACGTCCCCGCGTTGCGGAAGAGCTTCCCGTGAACACCGCGCGACGTGAGCTCGCCGCGGCCTATCGGCTCGCCGAGCGCTTCGGCCTCAACGAAGGCATCTCGAATCACTTCACGCTACGTGTTCCTGGGGAAACGGAGCGCTTCCTCGTTACTCCACACGGGCTTCACTGGTCGGAGGTCCGGGCGAGTCGCCTTCTCGTCGTCGATGGCAATGGGAATGTGCTCGAAGGGGACGGGGAGGTCGAGCGGTCGGCGCTGTTCATTCATTCGCGTATTCTCCTGGCCCGCCCGCAGAGCGTGTGCGTGCTCCATACGCATCAAACTCATGCGACGACGATTTGTGTTCTCGAAGGTGGTCGCCTCTTGGCGATCAGTCAGAACGCCTTGCGGTTTCATGGCCGCATCGCCTATGACGACGTTTACGGTGGCGCTGCGGATCACGCGGAAGAAGGGGAGCGTCTCGCCGCTGCGCTCGGGAAGAGCGACATTCTATTCCACGCGAATCACGGAGTAATCGTAGCGGGCGAGTCGATGGCGCGCGGCTTCGACGACCTGTATTTCCTCGAGCGCGCCTGCCAAGTGCAAGTTCTCGCCCAAGCGACGGGTCAGAAGCTCCGCACGATTCCCGACTCGATTGCCGAGCACTACGTCAATGATGCGCGGCCCAATAACCTTCGTAAGCAAGCCCGCGTGCACTTCGCCGCTTTGATGCGCGTTCTCGATCGCGAAGAGCCGGATTACGCGGACTAACAGATGGATGAGACTCTCGAGCAGCTGAAGAAAATGTCGACGAGCACGCTCGGCGATACGTTGGACCAACTCGGCATTGCCGGGCATTGCTTCGCCTCTCGACCCGAGCTTCCGGCTTTGCGGGCGGGCCTTCACGATGCGCACCCTTCCGGCAGCCGCGGGCGGCGGCACGGTGGGAGACTACATCGATGACGTTCCTCCGGGGCGAGTGATCGTCATCGACAATGCGGGGCGTCTCGACGCAACCGTGTGGGGCGACATTATGACCCTTGCCGCGGTGAAGCTCGGTATCGCGGGCTCGGTGCTCGACGGCGTTTGTCGCAACGTCAGCCGAAGCCTCGAGCTTGGATATCCGGTTTTCAGCCGGGGCCGATCGATGCGAACGGGAAGGAATCGGGTGGCGCGTGATGCCATGAACGTTACCGTGTCCATTGGCGGCGTGCGCGTCACTGACGGCGACGTGCTTCTCGGTGATGCGGACGGGGTCATCGTCGTGCCGCGCGGCCGAGAGTCGGAGATCCTCGATCTGGCCCGGAAGGTGGACGCGCGCGAGGTAAACATTCGCGAAGCCCTCGAGAGCGGGATGCGGCTAGAGGAGGCGCGAAAGAAGTGGCGGCTTTAGGGGTCATAAAAGCAACTTCGAGAGAGCCTTTGCGAGAGTGCCCTGCGTCGGGGTCGGAGACGAGTCTCGGGAGGCAGAACCTTGCGGGCGACATCGCGGTTGAGCTTCAAGTCGACAGTTTGTAGACAATCTCCATCCCGCCTCGGCTGATCTCTTCGAGGATTTTGTAGTGGGAAAGGCTGCGGCCGTTCATTTGCTTTCGTCCGTTGCGACGTCCATGACCCAGATGTCGCCGAGGTCCTCGGCCCAGATGAAGTAGAGATATTCGCGGTCCGTGTCGAGGGAAATGGGTTCCAAGCGGCCGTAGCGGCCGGATAGATCGGTCACGGGGTGTTCGGTTCCGTCTTCCGCCGACAACGCCCAAATGTTGTCTGCGCGCTCATTCTGTCCCCCGAAGTACAATGTCTTTCCGTCCACGGACCAGTACGCCGAATAACCGGGACCTGCCGACAGCCGCACGGCCTCTCCACCCCGGGCGGGCACGCGCCAGAGTCGACGAATGCCGTCTTCCCGGTTAGAAGAAAAGATCAAGTCGTCGCCATCCGGTGACCAAACCGGATGAATATCCTCGGAAGCATCGTCAGTGACCTGTCTGGCATCGCCACCTTCGGCGGGAACCACCCAGATATCCGAATGGCCACCGCGGTTCGAGTCGTAAGCAATCTCGCGGCCGTCGGCGACCAGGACGGATGCCGGTCCATCGCTGGATGGGGAGCGAGCACGCGGGCCGGGCCGCCTTGCGCGGGCATTACCCAGATGTCCCGGTCCCCGCTTCGGAACGAGTGAAAGACAATCTCGGTTCCGTCCGGAGACTCGCACGGACTCCAGTCGAGGGTGGGATCGACGGTCATGCGGCTCATCTCGCCACCGGCGATAGGCTGTCTCCAAACATCATCATTACCCGCCCGGTCCGAGGTCAGAAGGAGGCTGCTTTGGTCCGCCGAAAGTCGGACGGTCGCGATGAAATCCTGGCCGAACGTAACCTGCTGGGCATCTTCCCAAGTGGCGGGTCTGTTTTCGAGAAGAGGCACACGCCACACATTCCCCACACGGAAGCCTCGGGAATAAGTGATCTTATTGCCGTCTGGGGAGAAGGCCGCCGCCCGAGTTTCGAGCGCAACGCTCAGACGCTCTGCGTCTCCTTCTGGTCTCCCGTCCGCGCCAATACCTTGTCGCCAAAGATCCATGCTTCCACCGCGCTCGGACACGAAGAACAGATACCGTCCGTTGTGCGACCACGTGGGGTTGTAGTCTCTCGTGCGTCTCTCGCTCACGAGTATCGGACCGCCCCCGGAGGCGGGTTGGAGCCAAAGCTGCGTGACCGAGTACGTTCGGTCCCCCACGTCGACGCAAGCGAAAAAGCGGCCGTCCGGCGACCAGGCCATTTCTAAACACTTACTCGGAAGAGAGACCCGCCTTGTTTCGAGGCTCCGCAGTGAGATGACCTCCACGAACCAGCCTTCTGGAGCCTGAAACGAAACGGCTAGCTCGGAACCATCCGCGGACCATTGAGGCGCCGATCCTCCGTGTTGAGTACGGGAAATCAACTTGCGAGGCTCACTGCCAACCGCGGGCATGACCCACACGTCTCCCGGTTCGGAGACGAAGGCAATCTGGCTTCCGTCCGGAGACCAGCTCGGCATGGTATCCATCGCGGCGCGGCCCTCGGTCCGGTTGACCGGCGCGCCTCCTCCGAGATGCGCCACCCAGATGTCAAAATTGCCGCTCTGGTCCGATTGAAATGCCAACTGCGCTCCGTCGGGAGACCAGGCGGGAAAAATCTCGACCCCCGCCGCGGAAGTGATCTGAACCGGGTTCGTGAAGCGAGGGATGTTGTCGGCAAAAGGCCGAATGAAGTAGAACAGCACGCCCACGACCGCCACCGCCAATGTCGCCGTGGCAACGCCGGGCCACGTCACCGTCGGCGAACGCTTGCGAATGAGCGCAGCTTCCACGAGCTCTCCCGAGGCCAAGTCCTGCTTCAGCTCTTCGAGCTCGTTCCCGATGTCGAGAGCGGTCTGAATCCGCTTACGTGGTTCCTTCGCCAGACACCGGTGCACCAGCCTCGAGATTTCTCTTGGTACCTCGGGGTGGGCTTTCCGGACGGGTGCGGGTTCATCTTTAATAATGGATGACAGAATCGCCGCCGAGGTCTCGCCATGGAAGGGTCGGCTCCCGGTCAACATCTCGTAGAAAACGATACCGAGCGAGAAAATGTCCGTCAGCGCATCGACCGGCTTCCCCTCTGCTTGCTCGGGGGACATGTACGCGATGGTTCCAAGAATCCGACCTTCCCGGGTCCTCTGCTCGGTAGGGAGCTCGCTGTCGATCGAGCCCATTCTGTTCTGGGGTTTGGCGAGCCCGAAGTCGAGGACTTTTATCCGCCCGTCATCGCCCTTCATCACGTTGTCGGGTTTGAGGTCTCGGTGGGTGATGCCCTCTTGGTGAGCTGCAGCGACCGCATCCGCGAGCGGAATCGCGATCTCGAAGAACTTCGCGAGTGAAAGACCCGACCTTGACAGGAGCTCCGTCAGGGTCTTTCCTTTTACGAGCTCCATGGTGATGAAGTGAACCTCGTCGGCTAGCTCAACCGAGTGCACTGTGACGATGTTGGGGTGATTGAGCGCCGCGAGGGCTTTCGCCTCTCGAGTGAACCGCGCACGGCGTTCTTCGTTCTCGGCGAGCTCGGGCGGCAGAACCTTGAGCGCGACCTTCCGGTCGAGCTTGGTGTCCTCGGCAAGATAGACCTCCCCCATACCACCTGAGCCGATCTTTTTCAGGACCTTGTAGTGGGCGAGGGTTTGGCCGATCATTGCGTCTCCGCTGGTGTGAAAGTAATCCCTTTAGGGTGAAGAGTTAAAGACCCGGCGACGTGGGCAGGATTCTGCTATAACTGATGGCCGATGGTGCTCGAAGCAGACACCCGACCAGGGAACCGCGAGATCTCCGGGCTTTTCCGAATCCTGCTCCTACTCTTTGCGATGGTGACCGCATCATGTGCGACTCCCGGGACCGAGAGTGCAACGATGATCCTGGCGCTCGAAGGTGAGCCCGCCACTTTGACCGCGCATCTTTCGAGCGACGTGCCAGCGGTCATGATCGCGTCCAACCTCTTCAACGGGCTCATCGGCTACGACTTCGATTTCAACCCGACGCCGGACCTCGCCGAAAGTTGGGAGGTTTCGTCCGACGGGCTTCGCTACGTCTTCCATTTGAACCCGGATGCGCGGTGGCATGACGGTGAGCCCGTTACGGCCGAAGACGTGGCGTTCACCTTCAACGACGTTGTTGCGAAGGTACACCCTCGTGCGAGCCGCTGGTGGAACAACGTCGTCTCCGCCGAAGCCGAGTCCGAGCACAGGTTCGCGATCACGCTGAAAGAACCGTTCGCGCCTTTCCTGACGCTGCTCGGCAATCGGCTCGGAAGTGGTACGCTGATTTTGCCGAAGCATATCTACGAAGGTACGGATCCGAGAACGAACCCTGCCAATCGGAAGCCGATCGGAAGCGGCCCCTTCAAGCTCGCAGACTGGCAGCCTGGATCTTACATCGCGCTCGAACGGAACAACGACTACTTCAAGCCCGGGCTTCCACACCTCGACCGCCTCGTGTTTCAGATTGCACCCGATGCATCGACGAGACTCCTGGCGTTCGAGCGCGGCGAGATCGACTTTCTCCATGCCTATATCGTGCCCTATGAAGCGGTCGGCCGATTGCGCGAGGACCCCCGGTTCCGCGTCATGGAGCGGGGTCTCGAAGCGGCGGCGACGAACGAGAACCTCCTGTTCAATCTGCGACATCGCAAGCTCCAGGACGAACGCGTTCGGAGAGCGCTCGCATTTGCCATCGACCGGAAAGCCATCATCGACGGCGCGCTCTTCGGCCTCGGCCGCGTCGCGCACAGCCACATCAATAGCGGTCTCGGCTGGGTGCATGCCGGGGGCTTCGACGACTACGACCCGCGCGACCTGTCGAAAGCCGAAGCGCTACTCGACGCGGCGGGGTTCGAGCGCGGTGTCAACGGCGTGCGCTTCGGGCTGCGGTTGACGCACGACGCTGGAAAAGACACCGAACGGCGCGCGGCCGCGATTATCCGCGACAACTTGCGGGAGGTCGGCATCGAGGTCACGGTGGAGCCATTCGACCGACCCACCTATGTCGAGCGCACGTTTCGAGGGTGGGATTTCGACATGGCGCTCCAGAACTTCGTCACGGGGCCCGATCCGGCTCTGAGCGTGAGCACCCGCTACCATTCGAAGCAGATCAGGAAAGCACCGTTCATCAACGCTATGGGATACTCCAATGCTGAAGTGGACGGGCTCATGGACGCCGACATCTCGGAGCTGGACTGTGGTCGACGAGTGGCAACGTGGGAGCGCGTCCAGCAGATTCTCATGAAAGAGCTTCCCGTGCTCCCACTATTCGAGTACCCGACGCTGAACCTGGTATCCGCTGGCCTGGAGCAGGTCGTCACGACGCCCAACGGCTACTTGCAGTCGCGAGAGTTGGCTCGCCTGCGCGAATGAAAGGAAAGGCTGGGTATGCTCACTGTCGCCTGTGACAATATCGACAAGCTCGTCTGCGTCGAGATGCGCCGCAAAGGCCTTCCGGTCGGTTTCAAGTCCGTGCTGTATGACAAAGCGAGAGATCGCAGCGACCGTCCTCTCGTTCAGGCCGCCGCCGAGCTTCTGAACGTCTCGCCCGCGCGTATCGGGATCGTGACCGGTGCGGCCGTGCCCGATCATATGCCGGTCGGCGAGAACGACGGTCCGTTCGGAGCGACTGTTCTCGGAGAGGCACTCACCCGCATCGGTCACGACGTGTCCATCTATACGGACGCGGTTTGCGCGCCCCCGATCGAGCGGCTCGTCGAAAGACGTAAGCTCGCCATCCCGGTCGTATCCCTCCGGTTCAACGATCGCGGTGAACAGGAGCGCATCGCCCAGGAGCAGGACATTCTCGTCGCCATCGAACGGCTCGGCGGCAACGCCAATGGTTCGCTCCATGGCATCAACGCCAATTGTCGCGACGCGTTCCGTTGCAATGTCGATCATCTCTTTCGAACACATGCGGGCTCAGGTCGCGCGTCGCTCGCGATCGGAGACGGTGGTAACGAGATTGGCTTCGGGAAGACGAGTGAAGACCTCGTCGCCGCCGCTGCCGAGCTCGCCCAGGTCGACAAAACGGGAAGTGCGAGCGGGATCTTCTCTACCGTCGAGACCAGCGTTCTCGTCGTCGCCAATACGTCGAACCTTGGCGCCTACGGGGTCGTCGCCGCTCTGGCAATCTTGCGCGAGGATCTTTCGCTCTGCCATATGCCGGAGGAAGAGACCGCGCTCCATCACGTCGGTGTAGGACTGGGACTGACTGACGGCGCGACCGGGCAGCGCATTCCGGTCTGCGACGGCGTTCCCGCGGAGGCAAACGCGGCGGTCGTGCTCCTTCTGCGCAACATTGTCGACAGGGCCCTGGCGCCTCCCCTCGTTCGTGAGTTCTGAGACGGCGGAGGGCACGCGTCTGCTCGCCTACAGCGTCAGGCGGCTGACGCAAGCGGTTCCACTCGTTCTCGTCGTACTCATCATCAACTTCTTTCTCATTCACGCCGCGCCCGGCGACCCGGTCGACATGCTGCTCGGCGGGATGGATACGGATCCCGAATTTCAAGCCCAGCTGCGTCGTGAGCTCGGCCTAGACCAGCCGCTCGTGGTTCAGCTATGGACTTACGTCTCGAACGTGGCCCGTCTCGACCTCGGCTACTCGTTTCGCTTTCGCCAGGATGTAGGGACGCTCATCATGAGTCGGCTTCCGGCGTCGCTGCTCCTCATGGGGACGAGCTTCGTCATCAGCGTGAGCTTCGGAATTCTGCTCGGCGTCTTGGCGGCGTATCGTGCCGGCGGGCTCTTGGAGCGTTTGCTGACCGGTCTGACCCTTTCGGGCTATTCGATGCCGGTGTTCTGGCTCGGACAGTTGATGCTGCTCGTGTTCGCCGTCGGCCTCGGATGGTTTCCCATCCAGGGCATGTTCTCGCTGCGGATATCCACGGGCGCGGGATTCGACCGCGTCCTGGACGTCGCCCGCCATCTCGCCTTGCCGGCGCTCACCTATAGCGTTTACCAGCTCACGCTCATCTACCGGCTCACGCGGGTCAAGATGCGGGAATCGTTGAGTCGGGAGTTCGTCAAATCCGCGCGAGCGCGTGGGCTCTCCGAGCTGAGGGTCGTCTTCCGCCATGCGTTTCCGAATGCGATGCTTCCAGTGGTGACGGTCATGGGCGTGCACGTTGGCCACATGCTGGCCGGATCCGTCCTTACCGAGACCGTGTTTGCCTGGCCGGGTTTGGGCCGACTGATGTACGAAGCCATCGGCGCGCGAGACTTTCCGCTGCTGCTCGGCCTGTTCACTTGTATCTCGGTCGCGGTCATCGTCGCGAACGTTGTCACGGACATCATCTACGCGCTCATCGATCCGCGGGTCGTGTACTCATGACGACCCGGATAGCCGTTCTTCCTATCCGCTCGGGGCTCGCTCTTGTGGGGATCGTGCTCTTTGCGTCCGTGGGCGGTTTCCTTCGACCTTTCGACGCCGAGCGCATTGGCGTCGGACCCGCACTCGCCGCGCCGGGCTCGGCCCACCTCATGGGCACCGACGAGCTTGGCCGGGACGTTTTCAATCGCGTGCTCTCCGGAACCCGGGTGTCGCTATTTGTCGGGATCACGGCTGCGCTCGCGGCCGCATTTGCCGGCATTACCATCGGCGCCACGGCCGGTTTTCTCGGCGGCTTCACCGACGACGTTCTCATGCGGGTCACCGAAGTGTTTCAGGTCATCCCCAGGTTCTTTCTCGCGATGATGCTCGTCGCGTTTTTCGGCCCGTCGCTGGCAAACGTCGTGATCGCCATCGCGCTTCTGAGCTGGCCACAACTCGCCCGTGTCGTACGGGCCGAGTTCCTCTCGCTCAAATCACGGGACTACGTTGATGCGGCCCGCGCGGCGGGAGCCGGAAATCTGAACTTGATGTTTGCCAAAATTCTTCCCAACGCCCTCGGGCCTGCCATGGCGAGCGGTACGCTTCTCGTGGCGCAGGCGATTCTCATCGAGGCGGGTCTGAGCTATCTGGGACTTGGCGATCCCTCCCGGGTGAGTCTCGGGCTCATGTTGCAGCAAGCCCAACCCATCATGCGTAGCGCATGGTGGGCCACCGCGTTTCCCGGCCTCGCCATCTTCGCCACAGCGATCACGATCAACTTGATAGGCGAGGGATTGACAGAGAGATGGCAGCCGCACGCACGCTAGACGGGCGCCGTCACGAGGTTGGTGCCTCCGCCACCCTGGCTCTACAATAGGGTGATGGGTGAGACCGACAAGAAACGGCAGGGCGAAGTTCTCGAGAAGACGCGCCCGAAAACCGACAAGCCGAAGCTCTATAAAGTCCTCATCCACAATGACGATTACACGACGATGGACTTCGTCGTGGTGATCTTGGAGATGGTTTTCAACAAGTCGCCCGCGGAAGCCTATCGGGTGATGATGAACGTCCACACTGGAGGAATTGGTGTCGCGGGCGTCTATCCTTATGATGTCGCGGAGACCAAGGTCGCCATGACCCACGAAACCGCGAACGAGGCGGGGCATCCTCTCCGCTGCAGCATGGAGCCGGAATAAACACCTATGTTTAGCGCGAATCTCGAAATGGTCTTGAATGTTGCTTATCGCGAGGCGGAGTCGCGCCGACACGCGCATCTCACGCTCGAGCACTTGCTCTTCGCGATTGCCCACGAGCCTAAAGGCGAAGACGTTCTTCTTGCTTGCGGCGTGGATCTCGACAGGCTCCGGAATGACTTGAAGGAATATCTCGAGACCGCGGTCGAGCTCATGCCGAAAGACTCGGATCAAGAGCCGATCCAAACGCTGGCGTTTCAGCGCGTTTTGCAGAAAACGGTCCTCCACGTTCAGAGCTCGGGGAAGACGGAAGCGGATATAGGCGACGCGCTGGCTGCAACGCTGCAGGAGCGCCGCTCGCAGGCCGGGAAGCTTCTCGAAGCGCAAGGTGTGAGCCGGCTCGACATTCTCAACTACATTTCGCACGGGATCTCGAAGGTTCCGTTCATGCCGAACGACGGTCCCGCCCATGCGGGGGAGGGGGATGAAGAGGCGCCGATGGGTCTCGGCGACCCGCTCGCCGCTTTCACAACGAACCTGACGGAGCGCGCCCGGCGCGACCTCCTCGACCCACTGATCGGCAGGAAAAGCGAGATCCGCCGGGCACTTCAAGTGCTTGGCCGGCGCCGCAAGAACAATCCCGTCTTCGTGGGTGATGCCGGAGTCGGCAAGACGGCGCTCGTCGAAGGGCTCGCTCAGAGCCTTCTTGCCGAGGATGTCCCCCCGATTTTGAAAGGCGCGGAGATTTTTTCGCTCGACTCGGGCGCGCTCCTTGCGGGCACCCGATATCGGGGCGACTTCGAAGAGCGATTCAAAGCTATCATCGCGGCGCTCGAGCAGCGCGACAACCCGATACTCTTCATCGACGAGCTTCACACGATGGTTGGGGCGGGAGCGACCACTGGCGGCACGATGGATCTCGCCAATCTCGTCAAACCCATCCTGACCGAAGGCCGCGTGCGACTCATCGGCTCGACGACCTTCGAAGAGTTCAAGCATCTCGAAAAAGACCGCGCGCTGCACCGCCGACTTCAAAAGATTGTCGTCGACGAGCCGTCCTTCGAAGATGCGGTAAAGATTCTGGAGGGGCTTCGCTCCCGCTACGAAGACCATCACAACGTGACGTACACTCCAGGAGCTCTCGAGACTGCGGTCAAGCTTGCTCAGCGGCATCTTCGGGAGTACAAGCTTCCGGACAGCGCTGTCGATATCATCGACGAGGCCGGCTCGATGCTTCGTCTCGATGCGCAAAAGGAAGACGTTCCCAAAGTCGACATCCCCGAGATCGAGAAGATCATTGCCCGTGTTGCGCGCATCCCGGAGAAGCAAGCGACGGCGTCGGACAAGGAGCGTCTTCGCACGCTCGAAGATTCGCTCAAGCGCGTTGTTTTCGGACAGGAAGCCGCGGTCGGAGTCGTTGCGCAGGCGATTCGCCGAGCGCGCGCGGGGCTCGGTCTGCCGGACCACCCGGCAGGGTCATTTCTTTTTACCGGTCCGACCGGCGTCGGCAAGACGGAGCTTGCGCGACAGCTCGCGCGGCATCTCGGAAACGAGTTCTTTCGCTTCGACATGAGCGAGTACATGGAGAAGCACGCGGTGGCGCGTCTCATTGGGGCGCCGCCAGGCTATGTCGGGTTCGAGCAGGGAGGCCTCCTCGTCGACGCTGTTCGCCAGCATCCTTACTGCGTCGTGCTTCTCGATGAGATCGAAAAAGCGCACATGGATCTCTACAACATCCTTCTCCAGGTCATGGATCACGCGACGCTCACCGACAATAGCGGCCGCAAGGCCGATTTTCGTCAGGCGATCCTCATCATGACCTCGAACGCGGGCTCTCGCGAGATGAGCCAGGCCGGTGTCGGCTTCGGCAGTAACTCTTCGAAGGAGGCGCCCGGGCGCGCCAAGAAAGCTATCGAGCGGGTGTTTAGTCCCGAGTTCCGCAACCGCCTAGACGCCGTCGTCACCTTCGAGTCTCTTAGCGAAGACGTCATGGAGACGATCGTCGAGAAATTCATCCTCGAGCTCGAAGCCCAGTTGCGAGAGCGTCGTGTCGCTTTCACGCTGCAACCGGAGGCGCGCGCCTATCTTGCGAAGAAGGGCTACGATCCTATCTATGGCGCACGGCATCTCGCTCGGACCATCCAGGCGGAGGTTCGCGATTCGCTGACGGACGAGATTCTTTTTGGTGAGCTCGAGCAGGGCGGCACGGTCACGATTGGCTTCGACAATGAAAGTGAAAAGCTGACCTTCGATGTCGATGCTACGGCGCCGGCCGCGCCCGCTTCGGAGAAGCCCTCGCCTGCAGACGCCTCCTGAAGGCGCGTTCGCGCATGCCCGTCTATCGGCTCGGGAGCGACACCATATTCCCTCCGGCCGAGGAAGCTGAGGACGGCCTTCTCGCGGTCGGAGGGGACCTTCGGCCGGCGCGGCTGCTGCGCGCGTACGCCGAAGGTATTTTTCCGTGGTACTCGGAAGGGGAGCCGATCCTGTGGCACTCTCCGGACCCGAGATTCGTCCTCACGAGCGACCAGTTCCGAATGCCTCGAAGTCTCCGGCGCACGGTCAAGAGCGGTCGGTTCGAGCTCACGATGGACGAAGCCTTCGCTCGAGTCATGGAAAGCTGTGCAGCCGTTCCGCGGGCCGGACAGGGCGGCACGTGGATAACGGAGGACATGAAAGCCGCCTATGGTGAGCTACACCGGCTCGGCTTCGCCCACTCCGTCGAAGTTTGGAGCCAAGGGGAGCTCGTTGGGGGACTCTACGGGGTTTCGATCGGCGCCGCTTATTTCGGCGAGTCGATGTTTGCGAGTGCGAGCAATGCCTCGAAAGTCGGCTTTGTCGCCCTGGTGGAACAGCTCGATGCCTGGGGCGTCACGCTCATCGACTGCCAGACCTACACGGACCATCTCGCGCGCTTTGGCGCCAACGCGCGGCCGCGCCTCGCATATCTCGAGGCGCTGCGCGAAGCCATACGGCACCCGACTCGCCAATGCCAGTGGCAGTTCGATTAAGTGGACTCGGTCAGTTCCTTGGAGCCTTTAGGGCTCTTGGCCCTGCGACTACGCCGCGTGGCGTGGTGCGGGTGGGCGGGTTTCTACAGAACCTACGCAAGCCCGGTCGTAGAATGGGCCCGTCGGAAACCGGAAAATCTTTCGACCCTCTAGCGTTCCGCGGGCCGTGGCCCGTCAGGTGGAGACGTCACTAAGTGCCTCCTCGCTGAGCTGCAACATTGCAGCTACTCCAAGTGGTGTAAAACTTTGCGACGCCATTGTCAACGGATTTTTCGAGCTTTTCAGGACGGCTATGCCCGGCATAGGTTTACGGAGTGAAGACACAGACTCTGACTTAGTTCGCCGCTAACCTTCGAGGTCCCGGTAGTGCTCGGGCTCGAAGCGCGGCGTGCACACGCAGTAAAAAACGAGATCGCGGTCAGAAATGTTGGTGATGCGTTGCGAGCGGCCCTTCGGGATGACGACGATATCTCCCGGCCCGACATCTGCGGGTTTGAGGCCTTCGACTTCCATGCGGCCGCGGCCTTGTGTGATGACGTAGCGCTCGTCGACCGAGAGTACGTGGAGCGCCGTCGTGACACCTGGCTCGACCCGTGCCCGGGCGATGCCGACCTCCGGATCTCGGGGATCGTTCCCTGTTTCGAGAATGTAGCAGCGCTCTTGGGTGACGCGCTCGTCCGCTTCGACCGCTCTCGCGATGTAAGGCTCCATGCGGCGGAGTCTAACATCGCATGGTAGGATCCGCCTTGGGTCACCCATGATTGCGCGCGTTTTTGCCGGACTTTTGATCGGAGCGCTGGGCTTCATCTCACCCGTTGCCGCACAGGAGAACGAGATCGAGCCCGAGCTCGTCTGGACGTGCCCCGTGCACCGCGACGTCACCGAGAACGAGGCAGGGAATTGCGAGTTTTGCGAGCGTGAGCTCATCCAGACGCTCGTGCAGCAAGCTTGGAGCTGTCCCATCCACTCCGTGATCTCCGAGCGCGCCCCCGGGAAATGCCCGATTTGCGCCCGGGACCTCTACTTGATCACGGAGGAAGTCACGTTCGCCTGCCCGATGCATCCAGAGGTGAGCGAGGTCGCGCCGGGAAGCTGTCCCATTTGCAACATGGCGCTCGAACCGTCGACCTCGACGAGGCCGCATCAGGACCACAATCCGAAACATGGCGGGATGTTCTTCATGGCGCCGGATAATTGGCACCATCTCGAAGGCACTTACCCCGAAGCGGGGGTCTTCCGCGTCTATCTCTATAACAATTTCTCTGAGCCCTTGAACGTGAAAACGTTCAAAGGCCGCGCTGTGCTCAAAGAGGTCTTCGATACGGACACGAAGCAAACGCGCGAGGTGCTCGCTTATCCTCTTCTGGCTGCAGCCGACGGGACTTATCTCGAAGCTCATATCGGCAGCGCGGATTTGCCACGCGAGGTCACGGCCAAGGTTCGGTTCGAGAGAGAGGGTGACTTCGACCGGTTCGATTTCATCTTTGCCGATATCTCGGTGGACACCGAGATTATCGCGCCCACGGCGACCGCGGCCGGCCAGCTCGTCATTCCGAGAAGCCCTGCGGGAATCGCGGTGGCCATTGCCGAGCGCAACGTGAAGGTGTGCGAGCTCGTGACGAGCGGGAACTTCACACAGATCTACTTGGCGGCACTCGACGCGAAAGATCTTGCCGTTGCGCTCGAACGCCATGTTGGAGAGGCGCCCGCCGAGCGTCGCGCGTCGCTCCAGTGGGCGCTGCGCCAGCTCGTGCGCTCGGCTTGGCTCCTCGACGACTACGGAGATCTGGGGAACAAAGAAAAAGTCCATATAGCCTATGATTTGTTCGACGAAGCTGTGGAAGCCATTCGGAGCGTTTACGAATGAGGCTGTTCGGCCGGGCGGCCTTCATCGCTAGTGCGCTTGCTTTCGCGACGCCTGTTCGGGCGCACAAACCAACCGTGACGACGTTCACCTATAACGAAGACATCTACCCGATCTTCGACGCGAAGTGCGGCTCGTGCCATCGCTCGGGCGGCGTCGCGCCGATGTCGCTTCTGACCTATAGGGAAGCGTTCCCGTGGGCGGTCTCGATCAAGAACGAAGTGCTCAACCTCGCGATGCCGCCCTGGTTCGTGGACGAGCGCGTCGGGGCTTTCAAACATCGTGGCGTTCTCTCCGCGAAAGAGATGGACACGATCGTCGATTGGTGTCTCGGTGGAAGTCCGGAAGGAGGTCCCCTTGCGAGCTCGCCGAGTCCGCCGAGTGCGGATTCATGGCCGCTCGGGAGCCCGGACCTCGAGCTCGCGATGCCGTCTGGCTTCGAGCTCGACGCCGATAGCTCGGAGGCCGTCGAGGAGATCGTCCTCGCGACGCGGCTCCCAGCGGATCGCACCTTGCGCGCGATCGACTTCCGGCCCGGAAGCGCCAACATCGTACGTTCGGCGACGATGTCGCTCGGTAATGCCTCGGAGCCGCTCGCGACGTGGGTCCCGGGTCAAGTGCCGCAGGCGCTTCCGAGCGGCATCGGGTGGCACGTTCCTGCGGGCGCCCAGATCCGTCTGCGGCTGCACTACAAGAAGAGGTGGCTCGATGAGGGCTCGGCGGTTACGGATCTGAGCACGCTGGCCCTTTATTTTCACGAGAGCGAAGCGGCGAAGCTCGTTACCACCGTTGCTGTGAACGTGGGCTCGCCCCACACGATGGGGAGGGACGCTGAGCTCGTCGCCCTCGTGCCCGCGCTCGAGACGGATGTCGACGCGTTCAGTGCGGAGCTCGTTCTGCCGAATGGCTCGCGCGAAGCGCTCATCCGCCTGTATCAACCTCGCCCTGACTGGCCACGTAAATATTGGCTCGCCGAGCCCGTGGCACTCCCGATGGGAAGTCGCGTCGAAGTCAGCGTTTCGGCTTCCGAGCCGGCTACCCCCGCGATGCTTCTCGACATCGTCTCCCCAGTAACCCAAAAGTAGAACTCTCTCGGCGCCCGTGCGATCCGGGCCATGTGTCGGCGGCGAGCCGATCTCGTAATTGAAAACCTGGCTCTGTCACCTGCTGCCGCAGTGCCGCCTGCCGTATTTCGTCTTGACGCCTTATGCTGAAGTTCCCCTCGGTAAAACCTCTCTTTCTTCGGTGAAGCACCCTTAGTTGCAAGGAGTTACAACGATAGAGATACGAACTCCGCCTGCATTTTGTAGGCATGTAATAACGCATATAGCTCTTGTAACATAATCTTTAATAGAGTATATAGTAACCATGCACATCGACATTGTGCCCAACCGCAACTCCAAACCCGCCGTTTTGCTCCGTGAGTCCTTTCGCGACGCCAAAAGCAAGAAACCGCGCAAGCGCACAATTGCCAACCTGTCCAAACTGCCAAGCGAGCAGGTCGACTCCATTCGACGGGTTCTCAAGGGAGAAAAACTCGTCGCGGTCGAGGACGTCTTCGAGGTTGTGCCCGACGGGTCGCGACTCCACGGTGGCGTCGAGGCCGTGTTGAGCGCGATGAAACGCCTTGAGTTCGACAAACTCGTCGCATCCCGACGCTCACGCCAACGTGACCTGGTGGTGGCTATGGTGGCCGCCCGCATACTCGAAGCCCAGTCGAGGTTGGCAACGAGCCAGTGGTGGCACAGCACAACGTTGCCCGAAATCCTCGGTGTGAGTGATGCCGACGAGGACGACCTATATGCCGCTATGGACTGGGTGTTCGAGCGCCAAAGGGTTATTGAGAAAAAACTGGCGGCGCGTCACCTCGAAAACGGTGGACTTGGTTTGTACGATTTGAGCTCAAGCTACTTCGAGGGAGAAAAGTGCCCCCTGGCCCGCCTCGGATACAACCGCGACGGTAAGAAAAACAAACTCCAGATCAACTACGGCCTTTTGACCAACCAAAGGGGCGTCCCTGTCTCGGTATCGGTGTTCGAGGGCAACACCGGCGATCCGAAAACGTTTCTACCTCAAGTAGTAAAGGTGCAAGAGCAGTTCGGCATCAAGCGGTTTGTGATGGTCGGCGACCGCGGAATGATCACCCAAAGACAGGTTGACGCTTTACAGGACTTCGAGGGCATTGATTGGATTACAGCCCTGCGACCCGCGCCGATTCGCAAACTCCTCAACGAAGGGGCGCTGCAGATGGGGCTGTTTGACGAGCGCAACTTGTTTGAGTTGACACACTCGGATTTTCCCAACGAGCGTCTCGTGGCCTGTCGCAACCACGAACTGGCGAAGCGCCGAGCCCTAAAGCGTCAGGAATTGCTCGAAGCGACCAGCAAAGAACTGAAAAGGATTTGCCGGATGGTCGAACGCGGCCGCTTGCACGGTAGGGAAGACATCAATGCCCGAGTGCAAAAACTCCTTGCTGAATACAAGGTGGGCAAGTACTACAAGTTCGAGACCCGTGACGACGGCTTCGACTTCAAGGTCGACGAGATGACGATGGCTGTCGATGCTGCGCACATTGCTAAAGACAATAGTGTGTTAGCTGACAAGCAACTCGCCCGGTGGAAACAGCATATGAAGACTATCGCCAGGCGAATGGAGCAACTGCGTCAGCGAATCGAGCACGGTCAGCTCCATGGAAAAGCCACTATAGGGGTGCGGGTAGGCAAAGTTCTCAACAAGTACAAAGTCGGAAAACACTTCAAACTAGATATTCGTGACGATGCCTTCTCCTTCGAAATCGACAAAAAGAAGGTCGAGGCAGAAGCCGCACTGGACGGCATCTATGTGATTCGCACCAGTCTCAGTGCACAGCAGATGAACACTGAGGATACCGTCCGCAGCTATAAGTTGCTCACCCAAGTCGAGCGTGCGTTTCGTTCATTCAAGACCATGGACCTCAAGGTGCGGCCTATTCGCCACCGTCTCGAAAACCGAGTCCGGGCACACATCTTCTTGTGTATGCTGGCCTACTACGTTGAATGGCACATGCTTGAGGCGTGGCGACCAGTGCTTTTTTCTGACGAAGATCAGAATGCCAAGGCAAGCCGCGACCCTGTGGCACCGGCCAAGCGTTCGCAGGCCGCTCTTCGAAAAGTGCGCTCCAAAAAGCTGGAGGACGGAAGCCCCGCTTACAGTTTCAGAACTCTGCTCCGCCACCTTGCCTCTATCGTACGAAACTCATGTCGCCGAAAAGGCCTTGGCTCCACCACTGCGACCTTCGACATGACCACGGCCCCAAATCCAAAGCAGCAAAGGGCCTTCGACCTCCTCAAAACAATCACGTTGTAGCCAGAACAGAGCACCCTTCCCTCTACCTAACTTGTTGAAACAAAGCCGGAAACAGCCTTCCAGGGGACAGGAACTTCAGCTTATGGCGATCGCAAGGGTTGGTGGCGTAGCACCTTCCCGGGCGTTGCGCCGGTCGGCTCGCCATGTTCGATCACGATTTCGCCGTTAACGAGAACGAGCTCGATCCCGGTGGAATAGGAGAGAGGTTTTGTGAACGTCGCCGTATCCTGGATGCGCGTCTCGTCGAACACGAGAACATCCGCGGCCATGCCCGGTGCGAGTCGTCCGCGCTCGTCGCGTCTGAGGATCCTCGCCGGCAGAGACGTGAGCTTCCGAATCGCGTCTTCGAGCGGGATCACCTGCTCCTCCCGCACATATCTCGCGAGCACACGCGGGAAAGCGCCAAAAGCGCGCGGATGGGAGCTTGCCACGGTCGTGGGGTTCGTGGGCGAGGCGTCGTTGTCGAAGCACATGAAATCCGCCTGCATCGCGAGATGTTTCTGCTCTTCATTCATACTCTTCGGCGCCACACCGCAGCCACCTTGCGCCACTAGATCGAAGAAGGCGTCCCAGGCATCGACGCCTAGCTTGTCGCCCACTTCCTGGACGGAGAGCCCCACCAGCTCGGGGGCCGTCTCACGACCCACCCGCGTGATGAGGACATTGCTCCAGTCGTTGCCGACATGGCGGTACCAGTTCTCCCAATCCGAGGTCTCCTCGACCTCTTCGCGCAAGCGGGCTCGCACGGCTCTATCGCCGAGCGTTGCGATGAAGGCTTCTTCGCCGCGCGCATAGTGGCGCGGGTGGAGAAACGAGCCGAGACCGATGCCGTTTCGGATGTATGGATAGACGTCGGCGGTAACGTCCATCCCGTCGTCGATAGCGTTTTGAATGCGCTCGAGAGCCTGCTCCATCAAAGGCCAGTTCTCTTCCCCCGCCGCCTTTAGATGGTAGATGTGGACCGGGATCGCGGCGCCGCGGCCGATGGCGAGCGCTTCGTCGATAGCTTCGAGAACGTGGTTGCTCTCGTTGCGCATGTGCGTGAAATAGACGCCGCCTTTGGCGGCGGCGGCCGTCGCGAGCTCGGTCAGCTCTTCGGTCGTCGCATAGGCGCCCGGCGGATAGATGAGCGAGCTCGAGATGCCGACGGCGCCATCCTCCATCGCCTGAGCGATGAGCGCCTTCATCTCGTCGAGTTGCGCCTGACTCGGCGCGACGTCTTCATCGCCGAGGACGATGCGGCGTACTTGCGCCGCCCCAACGTTGTGCACGACATTCAAGGCGACACCGTTGTCTTCGAGAATACGGAGATATTCGGCAAAACGCGTCCAGCTTTGCGGGAGCTCGTCCAGGTTGAGCTCGGCGAAGGTGCGATCGTTTTGCGGCGCAAGCGACAGGCCTTCTCCGGCCATCATCGTTGTGATGCCTTGGCGGAGCTTGCTCTCGGCGGTGACCGGATCGCGCAAGAGGGGAAGGGTGCTCCCGCCCATCATGTCGATGAAGCCGGGTGTCACGACGCGCCCCGCCGCATCGATGACGCGTTTGGCGCGGGCGGCGTCGAGCTCACCGATCTCCGCGATGAAGCCGTCTAGGATGGCCACATCGGCCTCTCTTGCGGGGCTGCCGGTCCCGTCGATGACGCGTCCGCCCTGAATGAGAATGTCGTATTCGGGCGCCGGCTCGCATGCGAGAGCGCAAGAGACGATAAGAGCTGCGACAAGAACACGCACGGAAACACCTCCCAGGTTCGTGGGGAGGGATTATGAAGGGAAGATGCCCAGATCGAAAGCGGAATCCGCGATCCACGTCGTCCACGCGACATAGATCAGCAGCATGACGCTTGCTTTGCCCAAGCCCGCCTTTTTCCCCATGAGCAGCATGGAGATGACAGCGACCGTTACCCACAGGAGCACGATGCGCAGAATCTGCACCTGCGCTGCCGAGGTTCCGGCGACCGCCGTCAGCGACACATCGCCGAAGATGAGCGAAAACACGAGGAGCGGCAGTCCGAGTGAGACCGCGATGTCGAAGATATTCGAGCCGAGGGCGTTCGAGACGGCGTCGTCATAGTTGCCGTTACGTGCATCTTTCACCGAAAGCACGGTGTCGGGCACGCTCGTCGCGGCGGCAGCGAGCACGACGGCGGTGAAGTAGGTCGGGATGTCGAGCGCTTCAGCGACTTTGATGACGGAGTCCGCGAGCAAAAGACAGGCGGCGCCGAGGACCAAGACCGCGCCGGCGATTACCGTCCACGCCGAGCCCGCGGTGAAGCGTCGGCCATCGAAGAGCAGCGTGTTGAAGTCGAAGGTCAGGAGCGCTTTGAGCTTCGAGCTCGAGGCGCCGCTCTCTTCTTCGTCCTCGCGTTCCTCTTCATTTTTGTCGAGACTAAACTTGCGGTTGTGGTAGATGAGGTGCGCACAATAGCCAACATAGCTCGAGAGTAGCAATGCACCCGCGACCCAGGTCAAAGTCGTGTTGCCGAGAAAGACGATGAGCATCACCTCGGCGATGACGAGCCAGATGCCGTCTCGCAGAACGGAGCGCGCGTCGACTTCGATGTGGGTCACTTTGGTCTCGACGCCGTTTATCTTCGTGCCCCAAATCACGACGACGAAGATACAAATGGCCGGGATGATGAGCCCGTTGAAGACCGCCGAACCTGCCGCGGTGGCGACACCCGCCGAGAATCCGTCAACGTCCTGGTAGAAGAACAAGAATACGGCGGTCGTGAGCAGCTCCGGCATCGAGGAGCCGGCGGCGTTGATCGTCGCGCCTTTGATCCCGGGCGCGAAGTTGCGTCCGAGATAGTTCGAGGCGGATTCGAACGTGTTGCTGGCATACATGATCACGATGCTCGCGACCGTAATGAAGCCGAGCGAAGCGAATAGTTGTTCGATGTACATCGGAGGATTGAGGGCGGTCTAACGGTCGTCTTCCGCGACGACGACGAGGCTGTCTTGCTCGGTGAGTGTAACCTCCGAATCCTTGAGAGGTATCAGTTTAACACCATAGTTCGCGCCCCCATCGTTTTCGAGTGCACCGAGCTTATATCCGAGACAAATCTCTCCGTCTCTTTTTTGTGCTACTCGCATCAAGTCGCCGAAACGGCACGAGACCGGAAGCTCTTTGAAATAGAGCCAAGCCGGCTTGACGTAAATCTCGGAACCGTCTTCTTGGAAGAGATTGTCATAGACAAGCTGGATGTCTCTTTCCTCGCTGATCTGAGCGAAGATCATCGACACCATCCTGTCCGAGATGATGAAGTCGTTGACGCCCGCATGAGACACGAGCTCTTGATTGAGGGACTCGAGTACCTCGGTGATGAGCTTCGTTTCGACGATCTTGCCGGCCTCGGTGAGTGCCTTTTGCAGTTTTCGCAGATGCAGCAGCACGACGATCGTCTCCGAGTCGATGCGCTCGGGCTCACTATCCAAGGAGGGTTTCTGGGGGAGGATGATGACGTTGTTGTAGAGAAACGGGGACATCGATGCGAGCTCCTCGCAGACGAGAGGATCTTTGTCGATGAGACGGACCGTCGCAGTGCTCTCGGCGTCGAGCTTCTGGATGGTCTCCATCAGTTGCGGCGGCGGATCTTTGACCATGACGTCGATTTGCGAGCCATCGAGAACGTAATCGGCATATTCGCGGATGATGATAGGTGCTTTGTAGCTCCATCCGAGAATGAGCTGGCGCTCGAACTTCAAGCGAATGCGCTTGTCGGGAATCGTGCCTGCCTTCGGGGTCATGACAGGCTGCGGCACAAATTCGATCGTCGAGTCGTCTTCGGCGACGATGAGGATCTCGTCCTGTGCCGTCATTTCTCGGTCGAGCGCTGGCCGGATTTCAATCTCGCCGTCCGGAGCGCGAATCCCGATGGGAACGCCGTCGGGAAAGTGAAATTGCAGCCGGTCGAAGCGAAGGCCGGCCCACTCCGGGTTGTTGTGGAAATACATCTCACAGCCTTCAAAGCTCAGCAGCTCCGAATAAACGACCGAGAGGCCACTCGTGCGAGACGTCTGCACCATGATTTTCGCGAGGATTTCCTCAGCGTCGATGACCGACACCATCTCCGGAGCGATGTCCTTCACCACTTGCCGGTTCCGTTCGGTGAAAATTTCCGCCACGATCGAAAACTCGGCGCCTTCCTCGAGTCGCGACTCCACGGCGAGGACGGTCTTGACCACCTTGGCGTCGCTCGAGAGCTTGGTCTCGAGACTCGCGGCCGGGTTGCAGTGGGCTAGGACGATGGCGGACTTAGCCTCGCTGGCGCTGACGCGGTCGAGCGCTTGGACGGAAGCGGGGGCCCCGCCGCGTGTCACGATGCGCGTGTTCCGGCGGTCGGTGAAGTTGCTCCGGAGATACTCATCCATTACCTCTTTGTCCTTTTCCGCGAGGATGACGACGACCGGATCGGGCTCGCTCTCGTTCGCCTCTACCAGCTCACGGAGGATCTCGACCACGCGCGGGCTCCAGCCGAGGATCAAGGAGTGACCCGACTCGAGAACTTGGCTATGGCCTTTTTTCAAATGCGCGATCGTCTGGTCGAGCGCGGTGGTGAGAAAGGCGATGAAGGCGGAGAAGATGACGACGCCCGTGATGCCGGCCACGACGGCCGCGGTCTTGAAAATCGTCGGCGTGTCGTTGTCCTGGACCATGTTCCCCGGGTCGGTGAGCTGGAGAAAAATGACCCAAATTTGGTCCGCGAAATTGTGCTCTGTGTCGGGGGCAAACTGGTGGAACAGCCATCGCATCGCGCCGATCAGGGCGATCGAGCCAAAAAAAGCGACGATGAGGGACAGGAAGAGAGGACCGCTGCCTCGCGCGAGGAAGCTGTCGATGCGATAGCGCCAACGCTGTCGGAACGTGATCGCGGACGTTGCCATGAACAAAAAGCGGCCTTGGAATTTCTGGAAGTTGGACTGGATGGTTTGAGAACTATGTTCTAGTTTAGCAACTGGGGCGCGGACCGCCACCGTCTGGAGTTGGGTCAGGTCAGGGAGCCATCACGCTGGCCCAGACGAGGCCGTAGAGAGCGAGCGCCGCGTAAGCGCCGCTGACGATGTCATCGAGGATGATCCCCCAGGAGCCGTGCATGTCGCGGTCGATCTGCTTGGCAGGAGGGATCTTGACGATGTCGAAGATGCGGAAGAGCAGAAAGCCGACGAGCGCGACCTGCCAGAGCTCGCCTCCGCGGAAGAGGATGGGGACGACGAGGTAGCCCGCCACTTCGTCGAGCACAAAGTTACCGGGGTCTTCGTCCTTCCAGTACTCGACGGCCCAGGGGGTCAGCAAGTGGTTCGCCAGCGCGACGAGCGCCAGGCCGAGAACGAGCAATGGGACATGCCACGACGCGGGAAGCCAGAGCACGACGGCGACGTGATAGGCAACCCCGATGAGCGCGCCGAAGCTGCCGGGAGCAATGGGAGAGAGGCCGAGGCCGAAGGACGTACCGATGGCCAGGTAGAAAAACTGTCGAAATTTGGACATGAACGCCGAACTCTATCGACTCTGCGCTCTCACGTCTAGTCAGCCTCGCGGTCGCGTTAGTCGGATGCCTTGGTTCGATCGATATCCTTGCCGTGGGTGAGCTTGAGACCTAGGCTGACGAGTGCGATGCCGCCGCCGAGATAGATGAGCTCGATGGGTTTCTCGAACTCCAAGTCGATGGTGACCTTGAGAAACGTGATGGTGAGGATCATCAGCACAACCTTGCCGAGAACGCTCTTCAGCTCTTCGAGCGAGCCGAAGACGAGCCAGTCTGGGCGGATGTCGGTTTGCTCTAGGGCCGGGTCGATACGTGAGACGAAAAGATCGTAGGACCCGAGTCCGAAGATCAGGAGCACGACTCCGACGAGAAAATCGTCGACCACCGTAATGACGCTGATGATGAACTCGTTATAGGTCAAGAGTCCGCTATCTGCTTCGCTCGCGAGGTGACCGTGGTTTGTCCAGAGCGTGGTCGCGAACTTGCCGACGAGGGCCGTCGTTTCGACGACTCCGAGCACGAAAACGATACTCGATGCCATCAGGAGCCCGATCACTCCCGGGACGATCACGAGGCGGAAATGCCACAGAAAGTTTTCGAACCTGCGCTCTATGGCGCGACTCAGACGGCTACGGTTCGAGTTTTGGGGCTCGTCGCTCATGGACCTCTAACGGATGGTTTGGATGTGATTAGAATTTATTGTACGGGTGGTTAGGCCGAGGCGCAATCGCTCGGCGTCAGGCCTGCCATACTTCGGCCGCCACCCGAAGGTAGTTCTCGCCGAGAATCTTGCCGATATCCTCGGTCGAATAGCCGCGCGCGCGCGGAGTCTGTCGACTAGGTTCACGACTTGGGCGAAGTCGTCGAAGCCGTCGAGGTTGCGTTTCGGGGATCGCTGGTCTGCCGTGATCTTTTCGCCGTATTCGGCAAACGGGTTGCCGTAATCCGGGCCACCCCAGGCATCGTGCTCGTGCTCCGGGTAGCTCCCGAGCGACATGTCGGTGCCAATGCCGATGTGGCTAGCGCTTCCCGTCAGGTTCGCGACGTGGTCGATGAGGTTGACGAAGTCGTCCACCGTGGGCCGATGGCTCGTTTTCGGCCGCATCACGAGCGGGCCCCACGGCGCGAGGCACAACACGCCGCCCCGGCGGGCGCAGGCTGCGATTTGCTCGTCGTCGATGTTGCGTGGGTTGGGTACGAGGGCGCTCGGGTTGGAGTGGCTGAAAATGATGGGCCATTTCAACCTTGCCCGCATCGACGGCAGGTGGTGGATCGTGACGCTGCAGTGGTCGGGTACAGAAGTGTCGACGCCGCTTCCTGAGAAGCACGCGCCGCGATAGCCACTCGTCAGAACCGTACCGCGAGAGTGAAGAAGAAACGCCCTCGACTTTCGTCGAATACAGGATCCAAGTTGAATCCGTACCCGATCCGGAAAGGAATGTTCCAGATCGGCGCGAGGAGTTGGAGCTCGGCGCCCGCGTCGTAGCGCAGTTTGGGCATCTCGAGGCCATCGAAGTCGGTCGCATAAACGTTTCCCATGTCGAAGAAGCCCGCGAGCCGAACGCGCGGGTGAGGCGCGAACTGATACTCGGCAGAGGCGAAAACGAGCCGGTCTCCGCCGACGACGATGTTGACGTCGCGCGGCCCGAAGCCGCGGATGGCGAAGCCGCGCATGTCGTTCTCGGTACCGAGGAATAATCGTTCGAAGCGCGGCAGTCCGTCGGCCACGGTCGCGCCGAACGACCAGACGGCTTCGACGCGGCCGGAGAGCGCGAGCACGTGGCGCCGGCTTCCGCCGAGACGCACGAGCTCTGTGAGCTGAGAGCGCGCGTGGGTGGCTTCGACGTCTCCGGTAACGAGCTCGACACCGATCGAAAGCCCCGTGCCGCGCGTCGGGAACACTTGGCGGTCCCGGCTCTCGAAGGCGAGCGTCGCGCTCGTACGGTATGTTCGGAATCGCTGTCCGATGAAGGGGGTCAAGAAAGGGACGGTGTCGTCCAAGGCCGACTCGAGCGTGAACTGAACGACGCGAACGCCTGCGAGGAATTGGAGCTTGCGGCTTTGTGGGGCGCCGACACGAAAGGCAAAGTCGAATGTGTTCTCCGAAGTCTCGTCCTCATAGGTCAAGTTGGCACGCACGAAGTCGACGGAGTAGAAGAGGCGATGGCCGAGTGTCGACGGATCGCGGTAGCTGACCGCGAAATTCTGGAAGCGGTCTCCGAAGTCCAGATTGAAGCGCCACATGTCGCCGCGCCCGAGGAGGCTCTTGGCGATGAATTGGCCGTTTCCCGTTCCGCCTTGAACCCCGTTCACGCCGCCGCCGACTAGGTATTCGAACGGGTCCACCTCTTCGATGTGATACGTGATGTCCACACGTCCCGGCCGCGCGGTGAAGTCGATCTCGGGCACGACGCGGGCGATGGTCTCGAGCCGCGTGAGCGCCCCAACGTCCCGTTCGACGAGCTATTGGTTGAAGCGCTCGGATTCCTTGAGGTCGAGCTGTTGCCGGAGATCACGGTCGCGATGACGCGCGTTCCCGCGGAACAGGATCCGCCCGACGCGAAGAAAGGCTCCCTCGTCGATCCGGAGCATCACGCGCACGCCACCCGCGACGGCCTTTTCTTCCCGCACGACGCGCACACCCGGATAGCCGAGGGACTGATAGTGACGTTCGACGCGTGCCGTCACGGCATCGAGCGCGCTCGCGTCATAGATGCCGCCCGGGCTCGGGAGCCAGTCATTCGCCTCGTCCTGGCTCAGAAGCGAGCCTGGCTCGATCGTGACGGCATCGAGGCGATAGCGGCGGCCTTCGACGATGGGGATGCGGAGCGCTTCATCGAGCTCGACGGGACCCACGCGGATATCACGAAAGCCGCGTGAGCGATAGAGCTTACGGAGGCTGTCGAGGTCCGCGTCGAGCACTCGTTGTGAGAGTTTGTCGCGGCCCGTGATGCGCGTCGTCCAATCTCGTGGCTTCAGATGCATCACGTCGCGAAGCTCAGCGTCCGTGAGGCCCTCGTTGCCGACGAGATCCAAGCTCGAAAGCAGCTTTGTAGGGACTTTCTCTACTGCGAGGACGAGCTCGACGCGCGTGTCCGCGAGAGACTCGACGCGAGCGCGCACGTCTACTTCCTCGCCCAGAAACTGCTGGGTGAGACGCTCCACGGTGCGGGCATCGTCTCGACCGAACGCGCGGTTCGTGTGCAAATCGATGCCTGATCGTCGCAGGCCTTCGAGAAGCTCGTCTTCCTCGAGCTTCTCACCTTCCAGCCGATAGGCAGCGAGGAGAGGCTTTTCTTTTGCGTGGATGACGAGGACACCGTCTTCGCGGTCGAAGCGGACGTCTTCGAAGAGGCCTGTCGCCCACAAACGTTGAAACGCCTCCGGAAGCTTCTCTTCCGTCGTGACCGCGGCGTGACGGCGAACGGCGTTGTCCGACAAGCGCAAGTTGCCTTCGACCCGGACGTCCTCGATCGATTGTGAAAGCGCAAGAAAAAGGAGCAAGAAGCTCAAAAGCGATCCAGGCGGAAGGGCTCGAGAGAAATGGACATTTGTTCACCACTCGCGAGCTCCGCGACGAGCTTTCCTGTCATCGGGGATTGCGTGAACCCGAGCATCGCGTGTCCGGTGGCCACGAGAAGACCTCGATAGGGCTTGGCCCAGTCGACGATAGGAAGACCGTCCGGAGTCACGGGGCGCAAGCCGCTCCAAGGCTCTTCGTTCTCCATGGGCGGTCGGATATTCAAAATCTCTCGTCCGGCTCGCTTTACCGCGTCGTAGCGCGCGCCGTGGATGGTGTCGTCGAAGCCCGTGAGCTCGAGCGTGCCGGCGAAACGCAACCGGGAGTCGAGAGGCGTGACGATAACGCGTCGCTCCTTGACAATAATCGGGTAGCTCGGCGCGCCCTCGAAGGTGTCGATGGTGCAGCTATAACCTTTGGCCGGTTGCAGTGGAATGTCGACGCCGACGGATCTCGCGAGCGTGCCGGACCAGGCGCCTGCCGCGAGCACGACGAGATCGGCCTCGAGCGTTTCGCCGCGGTCGAGCTCGACCCCCTTTATCTGCCGGTCGCGATCGTGCACGAGCCGCGAGACCGCATGATTCGCGAGAATGCGAGCCCCTCGCTTTTCGAGCGTCGCCGCGAGAGACGTGACATAGGCGAAGCTCGAGCCGTGCGCTTCACCTTCGGTGAAGAGGCCGCCTCGAACGTTCGGCGAAAGAGCAGGCTCGATCGCGAGCGCCTCGTCCCGGGAAAGAAGCTTCGTGGTGAAGCCTTCCGCATCCAGTGCGTCGCGGGCGTGACGGAACAAATTGAGGCCGTCCTCGGTGAGAGCGACCTCGACGACACCGCGGCGCTCGAAAAAGAAATCAGCATCGCCCTCGCGCCGCAGCTCTTCGTAGAGCTCGAGGCTCCCCGCGCTGAGGCTGAGGAGCGCGCCAAAAGCGTGCCTGGATTTTGCAGCGTTGCAGTAGCGGCGGAACTGCCAAAAGAAGCGCATGAGGCCCGCATCGAGTCTCGGACGCACGTAGAACGGGCTGTCCTTCTTTGTCATGAAGCGGAGCGCCTGGCCGATGACGCCAGGGCCGGGGATGGGCTCCGAGTGGCTCGGCACGATGAGGCCAGCGTTTCCGTACGAGCAACCGCGGCCAATCCCGCCTTTGTCGACGAGCGTAACGTCCCAGCCCGAGCGGTTCAGATAGTACGCTGAGGCGACACCGATCCCGCCGCCACCCACGACCACCGCCCGCCCGGCCATCGGCTTAGATCTCGGGTCGACCTTCCTCATTGGGCTCGAAAAGGGGCTGAAGCCGGAGCGACTCGGCTCTCGCTTTCGCGGCGGCCGCTTTGTTGCCGTTTTCGAGAAACGCCATGGCGAGGTTGTAGTGATAGACGGCCCGCCGCGGCTCGAGAGCTATGGCTTCGCGATAGGCTTCGACAGCGAGGTCGAGCTCGCCGCGATAGAAGCGAACCGTGCCGAGGCTGTCGAGAAGGTGTGGTGCGTTGGGCATGAGCTTCATCGCGGTCTCGATCGATTCGAGCGCTTCGTCGGCTTCGCCGGTTGGTGCGAGGATCAGCGAAAGGCGGTTGTGCGCCTCAGGGTGCTCGGGCTCGAGCTCCGCGGCTTTTCGAAGGGCCGCGACGGCGAGCTCGAGCTCATCGATGCGGTAATAGACGAGGCCGATCTCGTTGTGAGCCAAGAACGAGTCGGGCGCCCATTCGAGGTCCTCTGCGAGAACTTTTACGGCCTCCTCTTGGCGTCCGAGCTCGTGAAGCGCGCGACTGAGAAGCACGTGACTTTGTAGCCCCGCCGGGTTGCGCTCGAGGGCGTTGCGCCGCTCGTCCACGCTCTCGAGCTCGATCGTGAGGCGGAGCTCAAACACCGCCTCTTCGTAGCGCTTGGCTGCGAACAGGGCCATTCCGAGCAGTTGCTGTGACGGTTTGTGCTGCGGGTCGAGCACGATCGCGCGCCGCGCGGCGTCTACCGCGTCGTCGTAGCGAGCCTTTGTGAGGTAGAGCTCGGCCGCCATGCTCAGCCTGCGGACCGTGGTCTCGCTCTCGAGCGCGTCCTCTAGTTTGGCGAGCGCTTCATCGCTATGGGCTGCAGCGGCGAGAAGCACCGCCTCGGTCTCGAGTACGGCAGCGCTATTTTGCGTGCGCTCTTTCGCGATGGGCGTCGAGGCGACGAGTGCGACGATGGCGGTTCCGGCGGCAAAAAGAAAGGCGGTACGATGCTTGAGCGCCGCGCCGAGAATGGCGCCGACCACGAGCCCGCCGAGATGGCAAGCGTTGTCGATGAAGTCGACCGAGAGGCCGAAGAACAAGTTGACCCCGATAATGAAGAGGAGGGTCGTCAGAAGATCGCGCCCGACTTTCTCGGGCAAGTGGCTCCGATCGAAATACAGAAACGAAGCGAGCGCCCCGGCGATCCCGTACACGGCGCCGGACGCTCCGGCGCTCACGACATATGGATGCCAGATGAGGCTTGCGGCGCTTCCCCCGAGCCCGGTGAGCAGGTAGATCGCGAGAAACTGCCAGTTCCCGAACATCCGTTCGGCGAGCCGGCCGAGGACCCAGAGGCTCCACATGTTGAAACCGATATGGATTACGCCGAAGTGGAGGAACATAGACGTGAGCAAGCGCCACCACTGCCCGTCCACGGTGTAGCCGCCGAAATTGGCGCCGAACGGCAAGAGGTCCCCAGGACCGGGCATGGTCGCGGAGACGCCGAGGCTCACCACCGCGAGAAAAATCGCGACGTTAATGGCCACGAGCGTCGGCGTTACGATGAAACGCTGCGCGGGCTCCATGTATCCATTCTAGCGTGCCGCCGGCCGCCCTCGCTTTGTGGTATAGAAACGGTATGAAATATCGCTTCCTTGCTCTGGTTTCGCTAGCTCTTTTCGTCGCCTCCTTCGGTCTAGCGCAGGACAAGCGTCCTGTCGAGTTCGAAGATATCTTGTCGATGAAGAGCGTAGGCTTGCCGCAGATTTCTCCCGACGGTGCCTCGGTTCTCTACACCGTGACAGCGTGGGAGGAGGGTGATGAAGAAGGTGCGAAGACTTTCGTCTCGCATCTCTGGCGCGTCGCCTCCGAAGGCGACGCAGCTGACTTTTGGTGAAAAAGGCGAGAGCGGGCCGCGGTGGTCTCCGGTTGGCAAGTGGATGAGCTTTCTCGCCGCGCGCGGAAGTGCCGAGACTGAGTCCAAGAACGCCGAGCCCAAGCGGCAGGTCTGGCTCATGCGCGCCGCCGGCGGTGAAGCGATGCCACTAACAGAAGCAAAAGAAGGCGTCCTGGATTACGTCTGGTCGCCGGACGGCGCGAAGATTGCTTTTACGTCGAAAGAGGCTCTCTCTGAGGACGACGAGAAGAAGAAAGAGCGCCGCGACGATCCGCTCGTCTATGAGGACGACGAGCGCTTCAACCGACTGTGGGTGATCGACGTCTCATCCAAAGAGGCGGCGGTTCAAACCGAAGCTTCCGATTTCACTGTCAAAGGCCGTCCGAGCTGGTCTCCCGACGGGACCCGGATTGCTTTTACCGGTGCCCCTACGCTTTGGCGTCGAGACAGCCGCGACGACGTCTATGTTCTGACGCTCGGCGGTGACGTGCGCAAGATTACCGAGAATCCCGGAGCGGATCGCTCACCTGCATGGTCTCCAGACGGCAAGGCCATCGCGTTGTTGTCGATCCCGAATGATAGCGAGCCGCTTCCGGACGGCACGCTCATCCAGCCGCTAGTGAACGCACATCTGACGATCTACGACGTGCAAGAAGGCAGCTTGCGGGATGTTTCTACTGGGTTCGATCGGATTCCCTCGAATCCCCGATGGACGCCGGACAGCCGAAGGATCCTGTTTACCGCGGGCGACAGCGTTTATCGTGAGGTCTTCGCTTATGACGTTGCGTCGAAGCATTATGACAAGCTCACCGACAAACGATTCGTCGGCTTGGGCTCCGTGAGCGCCGACGGCTCGCGGGCGGCCTTTACGCTCGAGTCCGCCGCGGCGCCGGCCGACGTTCACGTCTCGGGGCTCGATTTTTCCGCGCCTTCGAAGCTCAGCGACGTCCACCCCAAGACACGAGAGCTCGCGCTTGGCGAGACGGAAGTCATCCGGTGGAAAAGCACGGAGGGTTTCGTGGTCGAAGGTGTTCTCGTGAAGCCCGTCCGGTATCGTCAGGGTGAGCGTTATCCGCTCATGACCGTCGCGCATAGCGGCCCCACCGGCGCGCATCACGATTACTACCGCGTGCGCTACGGCGACGGCGGCCAACACTGGGCCGGTCAAGGATGGGCGGTGCTCTATCCGAATCCGCGCGGGAGCACGAATTACGGCGAGACGTTCATGCAGGGGAATCTCGCGGATTGGGGCGGGGGAGACTACCGCGACATCATGGCCGGGGTCGATGCCGTGATCGAGATGGGGATCGCCGATCCCGATAAGCTCGCCTTTCAAGGCTGGAGCTATGGCGGCTACATGACGTGCTGGACGGTGTCTCAGACGACGCGTTTCAAAGCAGCGATGATCGGTGCCGGTCTCACGAATCTCGTCAGCATGTACGGCACGAACGACATCCCAAACTATCTCGGTACGTTCTTCAACGGAACGTTGTCACCCGAAACGGAGCAGCTCTATCGCGACCGGTCCGGACTGACCTTTGCCGATCAAGTCACGACCCCGACATTGATCCTTCATGGCGGAAGCGACCAGCGCGTGCCCATTGGCCAGCCGATGGAGTTCTATCGCGCGCTCAAGGATCGCGGCGTGTCCGTTGAGCTGGTGTTCTACCCGCGTGAAGGTCATGGCTTGCGCGAGTACTACCACCGACTCGACCGTTTGAAGCGCCAATTCGAGTGGGTGACACGTCATGCACTCGGGACGTCACCGGCGACGAGCCAGTAGCGTCAGCGGTGTTGGCGGGCGAAATAAATCGCGAGCACTGCTGCGCCGATGAGTAAGCCTGCGCTCAGCGGTGACGAGACAAAGATCCACGCGCCGTTTTCCGAGAGCATGAGGGATCGTCGGAAATTGGTCTCGAGGAGTGGCCCGAGGATGAGCCCGAGAAGGACCGGGACGAGCGGGTAGCCGGAGCGCCGCAGGACGAAGCCGAAAACGCCGATCGCGACCGTAAGGCCCATCGCGAAGGCAGTGCGCTCCGACGCATAAGCGGCGACGAGCGACACCGCGCCGATGAAAGGCAGTAAATATTTACGGTCGATCGTCGCGAGCCGCGCGAACCAGGGCAGGAGAGCTAGCCCGAGCACGAGGACGAGCGCGTAGGCGAGGAAATAGCCAATGAAAAGAGGCTTCATCACCTCGCCGGCGTCACGGAAGAGCGTGGGGCCGGGCGTCAGACCTTGAATGATGAGGCCACCCAGGATGACCGCAGTAACCGCATCGCCCGGAATGCCGAAAGCCAGCATGGGCACGAAGGCGCCGCCCGTCATCGCGTTGTTGGCGGTCTCGGGAGCGATGATGCCTTCGGGGATACCGGTTCCGAACGCCTCGGGATTCGTCGCGCTCCGCTTCGCTTCGGTGTAGGCCAGAAAGGCGCTCATGGCCGCCCCGCCGCCGGGGAGCGCGCCCACGAAGGCGCCAATCGCGGCGCTCTTCGCAAAGAGCTTGAACCCGACGCGCTTCACCGTCGGTACGAAATCGAACATGCGCCGCCACTGGATCGCGGGCTTCTCGAGTGATTCGAGCTTTTCGCCCGCTTGCAAGAACAGCTCGCTCAGCGCGAAAAGGCCGATAACGACCGGTAGTAGCGGGATGCCTGCGAGCAGATCCGGGACTCCCATGGAGAACCGGCTCACGGGGACGAGCCGGTCGAGCCCGACCGTCGAGAGCATGAGCCCAAGGGTCGTTGCCGCGAGACCTTTCGTCAGCGGGCCGGTGCTGACGGCCGAGACCGCGACGAGTGCCAAGACGACGAGCGAGAAAATCTCCGGAGATTGAAATTCGAGAGATAGACGGGCCAACTGCGGCGCAAACAAAACGAGGACGACACCTCCAGCGATCCCGCCGACGAACGAGCTGAACGTCGCGAGCCCGAGCGCTTCCTCTGTTCGACCAGCCCGCGCCATCGCGTGCCCGTCGAGAAGCGTCATCGTATTGGCGGGCGCTCCCGGGATGCGGACGGTGATGGCCGTGATCGAGCCACCATAGATGCCGCCGACATAAATCCCCGTGAGGGCGAGCAGCGCCTCCACCGTCTCGAGCGAGAACGTGAACGGTAGAAGAAGCGCGATAGCAAGGGTAGCCGTCAACCCGGGAATAACTCCCACAACGAGCCCGAGCGCCACGCCGCCGGCAAGAAAACCAAGCGCAGCGAGCGTCAAGGAAGCGGCACCCCGAGCCCGAGACCGAAGATAGAGTAGATGAAAGCCGTCGCGGCCACCGAGAAAACGAGGACGCCCCATCCCCGACGCCCCAGCACGAGCGCGACAGCGCCGCTATACAGCACCGTGGCCACGGCGAATCCTATGGAGGAAAAACCGAGCGCGTAAAGAACCGTGACGCCGATGACCCATAACGACCGCGGTCGCGCCTTGCCGCCACCCGCGCGCCACCCCCGAACAAGAATGACGAGACCAAGAATCAAAAGAACAACGCTGAGAAGCGTAGGAAAAAAAACGGGCCCCGGCTCATTCCTTCCAGAAGGAAGCCCCCGAGCCTGGAAGTAGTAAACCAAGGAAAGAAGGAGCAGTGCGGCTCCGGAGACTCTGTCCCGCATTAACCTGAATGCTGAATGCCGAATGCCGAATGCTTCATCGAATTACGGCTCACGCAATCCAATTCGACACCGGCGCCTTCGCTTCGTGAAGCGGCTGCGTGACGACGTCGAGCAGATGAGGACCGTCGCACGCGAGGCTCTCCTCGATGGCCGGCCCGAGCTCGGCAGGCTTCTCGACACGGCGCGCGCGCATCCCGAAGGCTTCGGCGATCGCGGCGTGGTTGGAGTCTCTGAAGTCGACGGAGTAGTACTTCTCGCCGCGCACCCGCTGACCTGCTTTGATCCAGCCAAAGCTTCGATTGTTGAAGACGACGAGGGTTATCGGCAAATTCAAACGCACGATCGTCTCGAGCTCACCACATGAGATTCCGAAGCTCCCATCGCCCATGAGCCCGACGACACGCCCCGCGTCCGAGCGCGCGAAATAAGCCCCGACGACCCCGGGAAGCGCATAGCCGAGCGCCCCGTGCGCCCGCGGGGAGACGAACCATCGGCCGCTCGAGGCAATCGGTAATACGCGGACATATAGGGGCAACCCGTGCCCGGGTCGGCGCAGATGACGGATGTCTCCGGCAGACGAGGAAGGAGCTCCGTGAGAAAACGCTCGGGCCGGATGGGCGTGGCGTCGGAAGTGAACGTGTCTTCGACGCTTGCGAGAAAGAGCGTCCGCTCGCACTCGAGCTCGGCCGGGTCGACTTTCGTAGACGGCGCGAGCGTTTCGAGAAGGGCCGCGACGCCCCGCTTCGCGTCGGCGACGAGCCCGAGCTCGGTGTCGTAGTTGAGACCGAGCTTCTCGGGATCGACGTCGAGCTGCAAGATGCGTTGCTCTCCGTTTCGCGGCAGCGTCCACTTCTCCGTCGTCACCGACCCCATACCGCAACCGACATAGAAGATGACGTCCGCGCTACGAACGAACGCATGACGGTAGGCAAGCCCGCCATTGCTTCCAATCACGCCGAGAGCATAGGGGTCCGTTTCCGCGATGCTGCCTTTGCCGCCGATCGAAGTCGCCACCGGAGTGCCCAGGCGATGGGCGAGCTCCGTAACCTCGTCCCATGCACCGGATCGCAGCACGCCCGCGCCGGCAACGATGAGTGGGCGCTTGGCTTCCGAAAGCATATGCGCGGCTTTCTCGACGAGCGCGGGCTCCGGATCCATCCGAAAGGTGGGATAGCGGTCACCGCTGTCGCGTAGGTGCAGCTCGGAGCCGGCGTCACCGGTCTGCACGTCGAAGGGGAGCCTTACATGCGTTGCGCCGAGCGCACCGGAAGTCGCGGCGCGGAAAGCGTCTCTCAAAATACGTGAGACTTCGGCGGCCGACGACGGCGAGAAGGTCGCTTTGGTGACCGGCCGGAAAAGACTGTTCTGGTCGAGCTCGGTCAGCGTGCCCCGTCCCATATCTGCCTGGTCGATGTCACTCGTGAGACAGACGAGCGGGGCCGACGAGCCATTTGCTTCCGCAACGCTGGGCAGGATGTAAGTCGCACCGCCGCCGCTGGGCCCTTCGCACACCCCGACACGGCCGCTGAAGCGCGCATAGGCGTCGGCCATGAAAGATGCGGAACGCTCGTCGCGCATCAGCACGTGCCGCATCCCGTGGTCGATGTCGTACAAAGCTTCGTAGAGAGGCAAGGTCGTGTCGCCGCAGAGACCGAAAATGACGTCGCCCCCGAGGCCTTGGAGCGTCCGGACGACGGCTTCGCTTCCGTTCACGATAGCTCCAGTGCTTTCATTAGTGCGCCGACCTTCGCGGCGGCGTCGCGCAGATAAAGGCGTGTCTCGTCCGCGTCGCGAAAACGGGCGCCGATCACCGCTTTGTCGGCCCACGCCTGGAACGCTCGGTCGTTCCAAGCCGCGCGCAGCGCCGCTTCGAGTCGGCGGCGCACGCCTTCAGACGTCCGCTTCGGAACGGCGAGCACTCGAAAGCCTCCGTGGGCGATGTCGAATCCTTTCTCGCGAAACGTGGGCACATCGGGCACGAGCGCGTCGCGTTCCTCGGACATGACGGCGAGCACGCGCAACGTGCCTTCACGCACATAAGGTAAGGATGCGGGCAAGCTTGCCACGGTCGCGTCGACCTCGCCTCCGAGAAGAGCCGTGAGCTGTGCGCCCGAGCCGGCCTCGTAGGGAATGTGCGTGAGAGATATAGCCATAGCCTTCTCCATCGCCGCGCCGTGCTGATGCCAAATGCCGCCCGTACCCACGTTCCCGACTTTGAGCCGCGCCCCCGCGGAAGCTTCTTCGCGAAAAACCTCGAGTGTGGCGAAGCGCTCCGCGCGGACGATGAGTGCGCTCGGATGCTCCGTAACCATGCCGATGGGCTCGAAGTCATCCCACGCGATCGGTGCGAGCCCCTGCGCCGACAGGGTCAGCACGTCATAGGTCAAGGTGCCGATCGTGTAGCCGTCGGGCCGCGCCATCTTGAGACGCAGAAGGCCGACCGCGCTCAAGCCTCCGGGGATATTCTCGGTTACGACGGAAGTCCCGAGATGTTTCTCGAAATACTGCATGAACCCGCGCATCGCCGTGTCCGTGGCGCCGCCAGCGCCCCATGGGATGATGTGGCGCACGTCCCTCCGCGCAGCAGGGTAGTCTTGCGCGTGGCCCGTGGTTGCGGCGAGCAGGACGATAGCGAGGGTGCGTCTCATTGAGCGGCGATTGTACTAAATTCGAACGAGGGAGCTGACGATCGCGTGTTTAGGAACCGAGAGGGCAGGACCTACTTCGCCGTCTAGTGACGGCGAAGGTGCTGCGCTCTCGTAGTGCGCGGAAATCGGGTACCGTTTCTAAACGCGGTGAAGTAGTCTTTCGTGTGCGCCGCCGTTGGGGCGAAAGCGAAGATTGGTCGCATTGGCCGGGCGTTTGTACTAGATTCGAATGATGGAGCTGACAATAGGTGTGCTCACGAGTGGGGGAGACGCTCCCGGAATGAACGCGGCCGTGCGGAGCGTCGTGCGCATGGGCGCGCATCTCGGGTGGTCCGTCTTGGGCTTTCACCGCGGCTTCGACGGTTTGATGCGCGGCGATTTCGACGAGCTCCGACCGCGCTCGGTGTCAAACATTTTGCAGCGGGGAGGGACAATCCTGAAAACCGCGCGGAGCGAAGAGTTCAAGACCGAAACTGGGTTGCAGGCCGCGCGACGCGTTCTCGAGGAGCACGGCGTGGGCGGCCTCGTCGTTATTGGCGGCGACGGGAGCTTTCACGGCGCGCATGCGCTTTTCAGGATTTGGGACGGCAGGGTCATTGGCGTTCCGGCCACGATCGACAACGATATTTATGGCACCGACGGGACCATTGGCTTCGACACCGCGCTCAACACGGCGCTCGAAGCCATCGATCGCATCCGTGACACCGCGAGCGCGCACGAGCGTCTGTTTCTCGTAGAGGTGATGGGACGCAACTCGGGCTTCATCGCCCTCAATGTGGGAACGGCGGGCGGCGCCGAGGAGATCTTCGTTCCCGAAGTCGTCACCGATCTCGACGCTTGCACCGAGCGACTCGTCGCCGCGCGCGACAAAGGCAAGACGATGAGCATCGTCGTATGCGCCGAAGGCGATGACCAGGGCGGCGCTTTCGCCACGGCGAAAGAGCTGGAGCGGCGGACGGGCTTCGAGCCCCGCGTCTCGGTTCTCGGCCATATCCAGCGCGGCGGCCGGCCGAGCGCACGCGATCGCATCTTGGCGACGAAGCTCGGCGCCTATGCCGTCGAAGCCATCAACGACGGTAAAACCGATGTGATGGTGGGGGAGGTGCGCGGCGAGCTCGCAGCGACGCCCCTCGAAGAGAGCTGGACAAAGAAAAAAGAGCTCGATCGTTTTCTCCTGGAGCTCATTCCGATTCTCGCGCGATGATTCATTCGATCCTCTTCATGCTCGCCCTCGGCGCCGCCGAGGAGCGCGCGATCGCGTTTCTGGCGCGGGAGGTGCCGGCTTGGCCCGCGGAGAACCAATGTTTCTCGTGCCACAATAACGGTGATGCGGCGCGGGCGCTCTTCGCTGCCCAAGGTGCTGGGCATTCGGTGCCTTCGGAGTCGACCCGCGTCACCGTCGAGTGGCTCGCCGACCCCGCGGCATGGTCCGAGCAAAAAGGGGCAGAAGCGTTCAGCGACGAAGCGCTCGCGCGGATCCAGTTCGCGAGCGCGCTGCTCGATGCGATTGACGTGGGCCTCGTCGACGATGAGAGCGCGCTCGACCGCGCCGCCGCGCTCGTGGCGTCAGACCAGAAGCCCGACGGCTCGTGGAAGCTGGACGTGAGCGCCAGCATCGGCTCGCCCGCGACCTATGGAACGTTTCTCGCCACAGCGGTCGCCCGGCGCGTGCTCGCCGCCGCGGACGCCAAGCGTTTCGCCGGTGAGCTCGAGGGCGCCGATCGCTTTCTGCGCGACGTCGAAGTCAAAACGGTGCTTGCGGCGGCCGCCGTTCTCAGTGGGCTGGTTGGCGCGAAGGACGCGGCCGCTATCGCCCAGCGCGAGATATGCCTGGAGCTGATCTCGAAGGGACAAGCTCCGTCGGGCGGCTGGGGACCTTACGTGACGTCTGCGGCCGAGCCTTTCGACACGGCCGTCGTCGTGCTTGCGCTCGCGCGTGTCGGTGGCCACGAAGACAAAATCAAAGCGGGCCGGCGCTATCTGCTCGAAACGCAGATCGCAGATGGAAGCTGGCCGGAAACGACACGGCCGGCCGGGCAGATAAGCTACGCGCAATACATCTCGACGACGGGATGGGCTCTGTTGGCGCTTCTCGAAACGGAATAACCAGAGTTCAGATCAGTCTCGGACCACGAACGGAACGCGGTGCGTCTCGGTGACGTCGTCGGGGCTGTCAACGCGAGCGAACACATCGACTTCGAAGGGCTTCCCGATTTGATTTCCAGCGAGGTCCTCGAGGATCGCGAGTGCTACGAGGTGGTACGTGCCCGCTTGCCAAGGCTTCTCTGGGATGAGCGACCAGCGCGTCTCGCCGCGTGAGATCTCGATCTCCCCGGCGACGTTCTCCACCGCGAGCGTGCGGGCGAGGACGGCTCGGTCCAGGGGTTCGGGAAAATCGACGGTGAGCGGCTCTCGCGTTTCGGCTCGCGGGGTTGTGAGCGTCCACATCTTCGGGTCGATCGGTGTTTCGTCGGGCGGCCCGGCGATGAACTCTTTGCGGAAGGGCTTCGCGAGCGGTCGGCCTTCCGCGTCTCGCCAGGTGGGGTCGACGACCAGCACGTAGCGCCGTCCCTCGAGGATTGGCCGTCCCATCTCTTCGTTGGGTAGGATGCCGCGCTTCACGCGGCCCGGATCGAAGAACACCGTATAGCGTCGGTGGTTGCGACCCCAGAACGCATCGCCGAGCGGCAGGAACGGGTCCATCACTTGCTCTGCGTTCTCGTCTAGAAGCTTGACGAAAACAAGCCCGTCGCCGCCCGCCATGGGTGCCGAAAAGTGGATATAAAACTTGAGCTGGTTCTCCGGAAGCGCATCGGTCGAAGGGTAGATGTGCTCGACGATCGTGGTGGGCACGAGGTCGCGGGCTGGAAGCGCAACCGTGGCGACGAAAGGTTCGCCTCCGCCGTCGACGCGCACGACGTATTCACGCCCAGGGTCGAAAGGGAACATGGGCTGAAAATAGAGACGCCCGCGGGCGACCCGGTACTCACCCAAGATCGCTGGAGCGTCGGGCCCGACCGAGACGCGGACGTGCGTAGCGCCCGCGTCCATCACTTCAGGCGTGAGGCCCGCGATCTCGATCTGTCCGTCGACGATAGCGACGCGGATGTCGGCCGGTGCGCCACTCGCCCAGGACGCGAAAAAAAGGGCGACGCCGCACACGAGGCGACGCCGCCAGCTTTCCAATGCGATGCTCCTTACGGGAGCGCGACTTTCTCGAGATTTAGTGAACCGGAATCGGTGCGCGCGAGGACGATGGAGTGGCTGTCATCGAAGAGGTCGAGCTGCTCGATGCCCGTCATCGCCGTGATGGTCTTGTAGCTGACACCCTCTTTCTCACCAGCGACGGGTTTGGTGATTCCCGACTGGGAGCCGAAGCCTTCGGTCGGGATCTTCATGACGCCGCGGCTCGTATTGGACATCAAGATGAAGTCCTTGCCGCCCTTTGAGTACACGACCATGTCGAGCGGACGGTTCCGATTACCGAGCTCCGCAATCGTCGTGCCCACGAGCTTTTGGCCAGCCTCGAGCTTGCTGATCGGGAACTTGACGAGCGGTGTGCAGAGATAGCCGGCTATGAGATGCGGCTCGTTGTCGACTTCGTAGGGGACGAACGTGTAAACAGGCGAGCGCGTCTCCCAGGCGCCGTGGGCGCCGTGGTAGATCTCGACGCTCGTGCCGCCGTCGAGGCCGTCGAACGGATATTTCACCGAGCGCAGCTTCGACGCGAATTCTTCGTTCGAAAGGCCCGCGATGAAGACGCGCCCGCCGGTATAGGCCATGTCTGTGATCGTTGCCGTCCGAGGATCGCGGCGCGCCGTCGGGTTGGCCTCGGGTGCGTTCGGGATCTCGACATGGGTATATTTCAGCTGTGCGAGCGAGATGACTGCGATCTCGCCGGCGCCGTCGACACGGAGCAAGACGGCTTGGGCGTTGTCTCCCTGGCCCCGCTGCGCCGATAGAAAGGCGTTTCGAGATTCAGGGTGGATGGCGAGGTCGGTGATCGTGAGCTCGCGCGCGTCGGTGCCGAGCATGCTCGCTATCTTCTGGTCGATGGCTTTGGTGTCCGCGGCGCCCGCGGTCTTGCCGGCGGCGTGGTCACCGAGGTCGATGGCGTAGATCCTTGCTGCTTTGTTATCGGCGGCGAAGAGAACACCGTCCGGGCCAAACGTCAGCGGTCCGATGGATTGAAACTGAGGACCGACATCCGCGGGGACTGGTTCGGCCATCGCGGGGCCGGTGGGCGATAACGTTGCTACGAGCGCGAGCAAAAGAGCACTCGTGATGCCTAGCTTCGTCATGTGAGCGACTCCTTGTTTAAAGGTTCCAATTCCCCGGCATAGTAGGCCGCTCTCAGGGTGAGATCAAACCCCACACCGGCGGCGCTAGTGGCGTAGGGCGACCGTCGGATCCGTGCGGCTCCCGCGCCTCGCCGGGAGGCGGCAGGCTACGTAGGCCGCGACAAGAAGCAGGAGAGCGCAGCGGTGGCGACAAAGGTGAAACCCGGCGATTGAGCCAGCACACGGGCGGCAAAGCGTAGCTCTCGCATCGCACTGTCGATTGTGCCCGTCTCGCCGCACCCATGCAAGCGAACCGAGAAGGGTAGACCCAACTACGGGAAGGTGACAAGATGACGGTGTTCGATGATCGTTCATCAAATGGTGGCGTCACTGACTTTCGGTGATGCGATTGGCAACGAGGCGCTCCGCATCCAATCGGTGCTTCGATCCCACGGCGTGGAATCCGAGATTTTCGCCGAGGGGACGGATTCGGTCATGTCGGGCGGAGCCCGAGAGCTCTCTGAATATCCATCGATGGCGTCGCCGGACAACGTCCTGCTGCTGCACTTCTCGATTGGCTCAAAGAGCGCTTCGCTCGCGAGAGAGCTTCCGGACCGGCTCCTGCTTCGCTACCACAACATCACGCCCGCGCACTGGTTCAAAGACTTCGCCCCCAAAGTCGCCCGGCAATGCGCGCGGGGACGACAGGAGCTCGCGACGTTCGCGGACCGGACCTCGCTCGCCCTAGGTGTTTCCGAGTACAACCGAAGCGAGCTCGAGGAGCTGGGCTTCCAGCCGACGGGCGTCCTCCCCCTCCTGTCCGACCCCGACCGTTTGGCGGCGTCCCCCAACATGGTGGTGGAGGAGCTCTTCGACGACGACTTCACCAACTTCCTCTTCGTTGGACGCGTCATCCCCAACAAGCGTTTCGAAGACGTCATGAAAATCGTCAAGTACTACCAGCGCTTCATCGATAGGAAATGCCGGCTCATCTTTGTTGGCGAATGGCGCGACTTCGAGCGCTATTACGAATCTCTGGTCGGATTTGCCGACGAGCTCGGTCTTAGGAACGTCGAGTTCCCCGGTCGCGTAAGCACCGAAGAGCTGGTCGCCTATTATCGTGTCGCCGACGTCTTCTTGTGCATGAGCGAGCACGAGGGGTTCTGCGCCCCTCTGCTCGAAGCCTACGAGATGGGTGTGCCGGTCATCGCCTATGACACGGGGGCCGTCAGCGAGACGCTCGGCGGGGCCGGCATTTTGTTGCATGAGAAAAAAATCGACGAGATCGCCGAGCTCGCGCATCTGTTGGTGACCGACCCCGAGCTACGCGATCGCGTCATTTCCGCGCAGGATCGTGTCTTCGAGGAACGGATCTCGCGGGACGACGGCGAGCAACTGATGCGGTTCGTCAACAGCCTTTCGAGGAGCTAGTCCGCTGGAACAGAGATTAGTAGTCTAAGTCTCGGGCCCTTTTGCGCGCTGGCTTCGTTGCGGCATCGTTGCAGTTCGGCCTTCGGCCTAGCCCTACGCTCGACAGGCTCGCTGCGGAAGGCGGCTCGAAATATTCCAATATGACTTCGTCGTCACGCCTTGCCAGCCCAAAAAATGACCTCGAGACTTAGACCACTAACCTCTGTTCCAGGGGACTAGCCCCGCGACGGTCAGCTCTTGCGAGGTGAAAAAGTCTCCTCCACCCTAGCTTTGAAGGACGGAGGATCGATTGCAGGAAACCGATAGAGCTCGGCTTCGATGGTCCCGAACAGCTCCAGAGCTCTCTTTGGCTCAATCAACTCTCTTTTCAACATCTGCCTCACATCGTCGACATCTTTGCTGTGCGATCTTTGCACTTTCGAAAGCGCCTGCGAATAGAAGTCATAGTGAAAAAACGACAGCTTCCTCTCTTGCGCAATAAACAGGCTGCGCTCCTGCCAGCCGGGGAGCTCGGGAATGAAATCAGCGGGGGAGGCTAGCTCGACGTTCAGATGCAGAGACTCTTTCAATCTGGGAATGGCGCGGAAGAGAGCATCTTGTTCGGGGATGAAAAGAAGGTCTAGGTCTACCGTTGTGGAACGCCATCCTAGGAGAACGGCGCTGACTCCCCCCGTAAAGTAGACGCGAGACTCTTCCTTGGCCGCCTCTCCAAAGGAACGAAGGAAGGCGCGAACTACGTCTTCGTCGACAGGCCGACGCATTCAAGCGCGTTCTCGAAGCTGACAAGACGACCGACGAGGGCGTTGTAACGGGAGTGAGCAGAATCTTCATCCTCGTGCGCCAGCCGGTCATAGAGCCGCCGTTCGGGGTCGGAGAAGACGTTATCGGGCACCGGAAGTCCTTCGTGTCGCAATCGCGAGGCTCCTATCGACACGAGAAGCGCCTCGTCGGTCTCGCAGTTCTCGGCGAGATCGCGCAGCCCCTTCTTGATGAGGTCGCCTCCTGGCAGCGATTCGATGCTCACAGCGCAATTGTAACAGTCCGCTTGGTCCGAGGGCTAACTTTACAAAAAGTTACGAACCAGACACGGCGCCTCCCTCTCGTCGCTAAGACGAAGGGAGGCGCTTTTGCTTTTGGCGACTGCTTGCAGAATTGTTTCTCGGATCGCCTGGAGGTCTTTCTCGTCGAGGCGGAAAGCGCGGCGTCCACGTGCGGTCAGGCTTCGATGCGAGAAAGCGGACCGCATCAGACCCCGGTCGCGATGTCCGTTCAGTCGCAGGAGCAAGTGGCCGAGCTCGTGGGCGAGGACCCGACCTAGCGCACGGGAATAGACGCGGTCGTCCACATTGGGGGGCTCTTTGCGGTCCCAGTTCCCGTCTACGGCGCGCGCCACTTGCTCCGACCAGAGGGTAATGCGACGTGAGCGCAGTTGAGTATGGCCGAGCCGGTGATCGTGGCGGTCGCGGCTACATCCGTGCACTTTGAAGCGGGCCGGCCGGGGCTGCACGATCACTGTGACGAGTGGGCGGCTCGTTGAGTGAGACGGGGAGACGTTGAAGCGAAGCTCGATGTCGCCGGGCTCGAAAATGCGCGCGGTCTCTTGGAGCGCCGTCGTGAGCGTTTCTTCGGGAAGCTCGGCACTCAGATAAATTGGAACTTCCAAGGCCAAAGCCCCCGCGAGGAGTAAGGCGTGGGCCAGCATCTTGCTATGTTAAAGTCCGACGCGGTGAGACGCCACTCTATACTCGTGTTTCCGACGGTCGCGGCAGGTGCCTGGACCCATCCGGAGGACGTTGTGCTCGTGTCTATTGATGGGCTCGAAGCCCAGCGTTGATCTCGGCGTTATTCGGGCTTACACTCGCCACACGATCAAGGAGGAGCTCATGACCCATCGATCGACGTTCTGGCTGCTTGCGAGCATTATGTTGGCCTCATCCTCTGCCGCGCAGGAAACGGCCAGCGATGGTCGCCTCACGGCTGACCACATTCTCGACTGGGAGCGGGTTCGCGACCCCCAGATCTCACCTGACGGCAAGCGCACCGTCTATACGCGGTCGATGGTGAACCGGATCGACGATCGTTGGGATTCCGAGCTCTGGATGGTAGGCACCGACGGGACGCGCAACCGGTTCCTCGTCAATGGCTCGAGCCCGCGCTGGTCGCCCGACGGAACGCGTCTCGCCTACTTGTCCGATGGCGAGCCCAAAGGGAAGCAGATCCTCGTTCGGTGGATGGACGCGGAAGGCGCGACGTCGCAGATCACGCATGTCACGACGACACCGCGGGATATACACTGGTCACCGGACGGCACGCGCATCGCCTTCACGATGATCGTCCCCGCGAAAGAAACGTGGGGCCTCGCTTCCATGCCCTCGCCGCCCGAAGGGGCCGATTGGACCAAGCCGCCTCGTATCGTCCGCACCATGCACTTTCGCCAGGACCGCGTGGGCTTTCTCGATGAAGGCTATCGGCACCTTTTCCTCGTTCCCGCCGATGGCGGGTCGCCGCGCCAGCTCACCGAGGGCAAGTGGCACGTGGGCTCGCGAGGTTCGGTAGGACTCGACTACGGCGCCGGCATCGACTGGACGCCCGACGGCAAAGCGATTGTTTTCGACGGCGCGATGGAAGACGACGCGGATGTGAAATATCGCGAGTCCCATATCTACCGTGTCGACGTCGCCTCGGGCGACATCGAGCCCCTCACAACGAAACGCGGTCCGTGGACCTCGCCCGTCGTCTCGCCCGACGGCAAGACGGTCGCGTTCTCCGGGTATGACTGGACCGCCCAGACCTATCGCGTGAGCGACCTCTATGTCGTGAACATCGATGGCACTGCGATGCGCAACATTTCCTCCGAGCTCGACCGAGACGTCCGCGGGCTCGTATGGTCTTCCGACGGTAGCGCGGTCTACTTTATGGCCGACGACCGCGGCGCACGCAACGTACACTCCGCATCGCTCAACGGCGGGTTGAAACAGCTCACGGACGGGCAGCACATGCTGACCCTCGGTTCCGTCGCCGAGAATGGGACGGCCGTAGCGATCCAGTCTTCTTTTCACGTTCCGCCGGATGTCGTGGCGTTCTCGATGTCGCGCCCGAGCGAGATGAAGCGGCTGACGCATGTGAACGACGACGTGCTCGCGGATGTCGAGCTCGGCGCGGTCGAGGAGATTTGGTACGAATCCTCCACCGAGGACGCCGCGCGCATCCAAGGCTGGATCGTGAAACCGCCGGGCTTTGACAGCTCGAAACGCTACCCGATGATTCTCCAAATTCACGGGGGACCACACGGTATGTACAACGTCGGGTTCAACAATGCGTTTCAGAATTACGCCGCGAACGACTACGTGCTTCTCTACACTAATCCGCGGGGGAGCACGGGATATGGCACAGAGTTCGGAAACGCCATCGATAACGGCTATCCGAGCGTCGACCACGAGGACCTCATGGCGGGGGTCGATCACGTTCTCGGGAAAAGCTATGTAGATGCGGACCGGCTCTACGTGACAGGCTGCAGCGGGGGCGGCGTGCTTTCGAGCTGGGCGATTGGCCAGACGAATCGCTTCGCCGCGGCGGCGGTGCGCTGTCCAGTCGTGAACTGGATGAGCTTCGCGGGAACGGCCGACATCACGCTTTGGGCTTATTACCGATTCGAGGGATACCCCTGGGACAACGCCGAAAAATATCTCGAACATTCGCCGCTCATGTATGTGGGGAATGTCACGACGCCCACTCTTCTCATGACGGGCGAGCTCGATTTGCGCACGCCGATGAGCCAGACCGAGGAGTATTACCAGGCGCTCAAGATTCTCGGCGTCGAGACCGCACTCCTACGCTTCAACAAGGAATTCCACGGAACGAGCTCGATGCCGTCGAACTTCATCCGAACGCAGCTCTATATCCTGGACTGGTTCGGAGATCATCGTAAAGGCATGAGCGTCGCGACAGAGCCATGACGCAATCTACGGCAATCGTTGTTGGCGCCGGTGCCTTCGGGGGCTGGACGGCGCTTCACTTGTTGCGCAAAAGTGTTTCGGTCACGCTCGTCGATGCGTGGGGGCCGGGCCATTCGCGAGCGAGCTCGGGCGGTGAGAGTCGCGTCATCCGCGCGACTTACGGCGCGGACGAGATCTATACCCGCTGGGTAGTCCGCTCGCTCGAGCTATGGAAAGAGTACGAGAAGCGTTGGGACGTAAAGCTCTACCATCGCATGGGCGGTCTTTGGATGGCCGGCGCGGACGATGCCTCTGAGCGAGCGGCGATCAAGGTTCTGAAGAAGGTCGGCGTTTCTTTCGAGGAGCTGAGTGTGAGCGAAGCTGCCCGACGCTTCCCCCAGATAAACTTCGAAGACGTTGAATGGGCAATCTACGAACGGGATGTCGGCTATCTTCTCGCGCGGCGCGGTTGCCAAGCCGTGCTCGAGGCTTTCATCGAGCTCGGCGGCTCCTATGTTCAGAGCGCGGCGAGGCGCGGCCCAGGAGGTGTTGTTCTCTCGGACGGCGAGACCCTGAGCGCGGACAACTACGTTTTTGCTTGCGGCCCCTGGCTCGGCGGCCTTTTTCCCGAGCTCGGCGAGACGTTCATCACGCCGACGCGGCAAGAGATTTACTACTTCGGCACACCTCTCGGAGATGCGCGCTATCTCGAAGGCGCTTGCCCCATCTGGATCGACAACGGCGCGCGGCTGTATTACGGCATTCCCGGCAGCGATTGGCGCGGATTCAAAGTCGCGGATGATTCGACAGGCGAGACGGTGGATCCGACGACGATGGAGCGCCTCCCGCGGGAGGAATCCATCGCGGCGGCGCGCGACTATGTGGAGTTTCGCTTCCCGGGCATGAAGGGCGCCCCCCTCGTCGAGGCACGCGTTTGTCAATATGAGAACAGCACCGACCACAACTTCATCATCGACCGGCATCCGGACGCGGAGAACGTTTGGGTGGTCGGCGGGGGTTCCGGGCACGGTTACAAGCACGGACCCGCACTGGGGGAGCATGTTGCCGAGGCTGTATTGGGCCAGGCCCCTCTCATTCCGTTCTTCGGATTGGCGCGGCTCGCATAACAGAATGCACGGCTCACTGCGGGCAAATCCCTACAACGCAGAAGGCGCGCGTCGATAAAAGCTCTTTGTTCTCTGACGGATAGCCAACTGGCACCCCAATTGCTTTAAACATAAGGGGCTCTCCCCTCTATGGACCACGTAAAAAACGACAAGCCGCTTCACGAGATGGTGCTGCAGTTAGCCAGCGATCGTCAGGTCCATAGCTTCGATCTCCAGGACACGTTTCGGGTTGCGATTGGGCGCCACCACACGAACGATATCCAGCTCCGCTCGAACCGAGTATCGAATTATCACGTCGAAATCTTGAATGAGGCTGACCAGCTGCTCCTTCGCGATATGGGGAGCACCAACGGAACCTACGTGAACGAGGTATCTGTACGCCGGCAGCGTCTCGCGACCGGGGACTGCATCCGGATCGGGAACTTCGAGCTGAACGTCACGCTCGTGCCCCGCAAACGGAAAACCAAGCTCGCCAGCCCGTTTCGCGTCGGGACGGTCGGAAACATCCTTCCGTATCAGAGCGCCGTGTCCGCAACTCAGCTCACGGTGTCTCCGGAGCGCATCGATACGACGCTGCCCGACCTACTGATACAGCTCGCCAGCCACGGGATGACCGCAATGATCGTCATACGGAATCAGAGCGGCGACGGCCGGCTCTACCTGAAGGACGGTCAGATCGTGCACTGCCAGGCAGGAAACGTGCGCAAGGAGAAAGCGCTTCACCGCGTGCTCGGGATTCAGAAAGGCCGCTACGAGATCTTCGCGTTCCCCACGGACGCGACCGTACCGACGACGATCGCAGGACAGACGGAGCTCATCATCCTCGAAGCGATGCAGCAGATCGAAGCGCTCGAGCGCCTGACGTCGAAGCTGCCGCCACTCGTCTACGAGATCGGGCTCAACGACGCTTGTAACGTCGCCATCAATGCACTCAACGCCGCTGAGTTGGAAATTTACGAGTATCTCATCCGCTATCAGACGATCGTCCGCGTCATGGAGGAGTCAGAGCTGACGGATTTCCAGGTGCTCCGACAGATCCACTCGCTACTCGCGAGGGGTTTTTTCCGCACGACGAGAACCTCCGACGGGTTGCTGGAAGAGACGTCCTTCTCCCGCCCGAAGGTCGGTTAGTTAGTTCCTGTCCAGAAACACCATAACTTGTGGTGTGCGAGAGACCTATCGAAGATGTGGGTATTATACGTTTTCGGAAGGGGCTTCGTGGGGTTGAGAGCGAATGAAAATCTTGGACGAAACGAGAGGCGAATTGTTAGCAATCCATGGCTATAAGGGGCGGAAGAGTAATAGTTGTTATCGTAATAGGTGTCTTGCCATCATCAGTAGGTTGCAGGTGATGATGGAACTCCATACGTACGATTTAAAAGAAGGCAATGAGCGCCATGTGCATCGGTCGAGGCCAAAGACTCGTTTCAAGAACGAAATGACGCCTTCGATTCCGCAGCGAAATTGCCGCAGGCGTTGATAGACCCAGGAACTCTTGACCATATCGGTCACCGCGAAATGAGCCTTGGTAAAGGCAACATCTTCAACTCCCTTGCCTTTGATGGCTTCCAAGTTTGCCTTTGAAGAAAACGCGCCATCGTAGGCAACCTGGCGCGGGGCCCGTTCGTAGAGTTCGACTTGACGGTCGATCATGGTTTCCGCGAGAGTTGAATCGGACGGATTTCCATCTAAGATCACGCAATCCAAAATCATCGAGGACGAGCCACCAGTCATACACACCTTGTGGCCGTAGAGAGTCTCGCGCCGGTCTTTGCGAATAATGTCGGTGTGTTCTTCGAAGATAGAAACGACCTTCTCCTCCGCAGGCACACGCTCTTCGTCGATCACTCGGCGTTGGGTTTGGTTGATGACTTTCTTGGTGAGGACGAGAAAGTGCTCAAAATCCGCGGCGATCCTCTCCGCGCTCGCTCGCTTCACCGGCTCGGTCAAGCCCGACTCTTCCAACTGTGCTGCAACGCGTTGAGCGGAGCGATAGGTTTCTTCCGTCACCTTCAGTAGATCTCGATAGACGCGACGCCTTTGTTGCTTATCCTTCGCGTTCAGAACTCCCAGTCGACGTCTCTTCGCTCGACGCGTTCGATTGCCGAAGACCACTACTGTACCCAGCAGTTCGCGAGCTCGGCACATCACGCGAGTGAGAACCCGAACACAGTCATAAAGAAGCTCGGAGTCTGTAGGCGGATGAATGTTTGATTCCACTACCGTGCAGTCCACTCGTACTTTTCTTCCCTTTTCGATCCCAGCATCCTCGGCAACGCTCACCAGCTCTCGGTTGATCTGCTCCAGCGTTTCGAACTTCACGGCTTTGATGTTTGCTGCTAGGGTCGACTTCGACGGGGTCGGCTCTATGATGCCGAGCTGGCAAAACGTCCGATAGCTTCGAGAGTCTGCCAAGTGAAACGCCAGCTCCCGATAGGTGAACTGATTCAGCTGCTTCACCAACAACGCCCGGAGAACCTGCTCCGCGCTCATTCCCCCACGACCAACATCGCTCCCTGCCGGTGGGGTGACCGACCTTAGGTCTTGCAGTACCAGCTCATTGAGCTTAGGATGGGCATCGAGTAGCGACGAGATCGTTTCGAGCTCGCGTGCGTGCTCCAGCTTCAGCCAGGGCTCACGTAGATTTGGCTGTGGGTTGATCGTTTTTCGCATTTAGGGCTGGTCTCCTTTGGAGTTAAGTCATTTAGAATCGGATGTTTTCAACGACACGATCCTAATCGACACCCCCTCAGAAGACTAGCCCTAAATTTGCGATTTCTCCTTTTTTCTCAATCCCTTACAGGCTTCAGGACGGGTACTAGCTAGTAACACGACGGTCATGGAGCGCGGTGTCAGTAGCCCATTGCTGCGCGTCTTTGCGCACATCTGATCCGCCGAGCAAAACACCCTGCTCCCAGTCGATCATGATGGCTTGATAGCCGCCATAAGCGCCCATCGCTATTCGCGGTCGGTGCCCTTTTTCAATGAGCGCCTGAAGAACGTCGATGCCGATGCCGGACTCGAACCCGACCGCGCGATCGGAGAAATGGCGGAAGCGCGCCATCTCGCCCGCCTCCTGGACGTTCATCCCGAACACAATCATGTTGAGGAGCACTTGGGTGTGCCCCTGCGGCTGCATGTCGCCGCCCATCACGCCGTAGCTCAACCACGGCTTGCCGTCCTTGAAGACCATTCCCGGCATATTCGTGTGGAGCGCGCGCTTTTTTGGGGCGAGCTCGTTCGGATGGCCGGGCTCGAGAGAAAATCCGGTCCCGCGGTTTTGAAGTGTAATGCCCGTGCCCGGGACGACGAGCCCGGAGCCGAAGGCTGAAAAGACGCTGTAGATGAGCGACACGACATTGCGATCCTCGTCCACGACCGTCAGGTAAACGGTCTCGGTAGGGTCGATCATGCCGGGGCGTACTTCGCCGGCGGCGCGCTCGCGGTCGATTAGCTTTCCGCGCTCCGCCGCGTATTGCTTCGACAGCAACTTGTCGAGCGGCACGTCGGCTTTCTCGGGGTCGGCGAGATAGGCGTTTCTATCCGCGAAAGCGAGCTTCTTCGCTTCGATGAGAAGGTGTAGATATTCCGCGGAATTGTGCCCGAGCGACGCGACGTCGAAGCCTTCGAGAATGTTGAGCATTTCGAGTGCGACATAGCCTTGAGAGTTCGGCGGGATTTGATAGATGGTCGCGTCTTTATAAGTCGTCGAGATCGGGTCGACCCAAGTCGATGTGTGGTCCGCCATGTCCTCATAGGTGACAAAGCCGCCTTCGCTCGCGATGAACGCGGCAATCTTGCGGGCGATGGTCCCTCGGTAGAAGGCGTCCGGTCCTTTGTCCGCGATGATGCGGAATGTCTTGTCTAGTCAGTCTATTGCGAGCCGCGAGCCGCCATCCTCGCCCACGCATCCTTGAGTGAGACGGTGCGATTGAAGACGAGCTTGTCGGCCGAACTGTCTCGGTCGACGACGAAGTAACCCTGCCGCTCGAATTGATAACGACTACCGGGCGCGGCACCGGCGACGCTTGGCTCGAGCTTGGCGCTGAGAATCTCGAGCGAGTCGGGATTCAAGCTCTCGATGAAGTCCTGACCTTCTTCCACGTCGTCGGGCTTCTCACGCGAGAAGAGACGGTCGTAGAGGCGCACTTCCACATCGAGCGCGTGCTCGGCGGAGACCCAATGGAGCGTCCCGCGCACGCGCCGCCCGTCGGGCGGCGTGCCGCCGCGGGTTTCGGGATCGTAGGTGCAGCGAAGCTCGAGGATCTCGCCCGCGTCGTCCTTGACGACATCGGTGCAGGTGATGAGATAAGCGTAGCGAAGCCGGACTTCGCGGCCAGGAGCGAGCCGGAAGAACTTCTTCGGAGGATCCTCCATGAAATCCGCGCGCTCGATATACAAAACACGCGAGAAAGGTACTTTGCGCGTTCCGGCGCTCTCGTCCTCGGGGTTGTTCACCGCGTCGAGCTCGTCCGTTTCGCCTTCGGGGTAGTTCTCGAGCACGACTCGGAGAGGGTGAAGGACACCCATCACACGAGGGGAGCGGGCGTTCAAGTCCTCGCGGACCGCGTGCTCGAGCTGTGCGACGTCCACGAGGCTGTCGCGCTTCGCGAGCCCGATCCGCTCGCAAAATGTTCGGAGGGATTCTGGTGTGTAGCCGCGCCGCCGCAATCCGCTGAGCGTGGGCATCCGGGGGTCGTCCCAGCCGCTGACGTGGCCCTCTTGCACGAGGCGCAGAAGCTTGCGCTTGCTGAGAATCGTGAAGCTCAAGTTCAATCGGGCAAACTCGATTTGCCGGGGCTTGAACAAAACGCCGGTCTCTTCGACCGACCAATTGTAGAGCGGACGGTGATCTTCGAACTCGAGCGTGCAAAGTGAGTGTGTGATGCGCTCGAACGCGTCCGAGATGGCGTGGGTGAAGTCATACATCGGATAGATGCTCCACTGGTCGCCGGTGCGATGGTGCGCTACTTTCCGGATCCGATAGAGCGTCGGATCGCGCATGTTCAGATTGCCCGAAGCCATGTCGATCTTCGCTCGCAGGACATGAGTTCCGTCCGCGAACTCGTCTGCGCGCATTCTCTCGAAAAGGTCGAGGTTCTCTTCGATAGAACGCTCCCGGTCGGGGCTGTTCTTCCCCGGCTCTGTCAGCGGTCCGCGATATTCCCGGATTTCCGTAGCACTCAGACTGTCGACGTAAGCGTTGCCATCTTGGATGAGCTTGACCGCGCAGGCATAGATCTTCTCGAAGTAGTCGGAGGCATAGTACAGCTCGTCCCAGTCGAAGCCGAGCCAGCGGACGTCCTCTTTGATGGCGTCGACATATTCGACGTCTTCTGTCGTTGGGTTGGTGTCGTCGAACCGCAAGTTGCAGGTCCCGCCATATTCTTCAGCGACCCCGAAATTGAGGCAGATCGATTTAGCGTGGCCGATGTGCAAATAGCCGTTCGGCTCGGGTGGAAAACGGGTGGCGACGCGGCCATCATTCTTCCCGCTTGCGATGTCTTCCGAGACGATCGTTCGGATGAAATCGAGCGATGGCGCTTTGTCGGAGCTTTCTCGAGACACTAATCGAGCTCCAGTTCGCGTCGGTCAGCACCGAAGTCGTTCGGCGCCCGGACGATCTCATTCAAATAGAGTACCTTGGGCATCTAACCTCCGAACCCGAAATCGTAGCACAGAAGGTGATCGGGGCCGCTCGCTTGCTGAAACGTGGCAAAGACGCCGCACTTTTCGAATAATGATGTATGAGGAGGCTGGCGATGAGACCTTCCGTGACGCTTGATCAGGGCTCGGCCCGTATCGCTCTCGTGGCGGTTTTGAAGAACGCCCACGCGGGGGAGCTCGGAGCTGCTCGTGCCTATCACGGACACTGGCGCTCGCTCCGGGACGTGCAGGAGGTTGCGGATATCCAGCAAATCGAGCGTGAAGAGCTCGAGCACCGCCGGCATGTGGGCACTATGTTGCGCGAGCTTGGTGCGACTCCGGACGACCGCCTAGAGCACAGGATGGCTCGGATTGGAGCGGCAGTCAGTGCTTTTTGCGGCTTCGGAGGCTGGTTCGCCCCGATGTACGGGGCGGGCAGACTCGAGGCTGCCAATGTGCAAGAGTACGAGGACGCGGCTCGCTTCGCGATTCTCGCGGAGGAACCTCAGCTAGCGATGGATCTTCTTGGGATGGCTGAGGTGGAATGGGAGCACGAGCGCTATTTTCGCGCGAAGGTCTCGTCGCATTGGCTCGCGCGCTTCGTTCCGATGTGGGATCCGCTCATGCCTCGACAACATATCTGGGAGAGCTTCGAATATTTCCTTCTGCTGAGTGAGTCGCTAGCGCGGCCTGCGGCTTGACTCAGAGGCGCGGGTTCACCACTTGCTCGATCCGGTCGATCAGTTCCGACGGGCGAAAGGGCTTTTGAATGAATGCCGAAGCTTTCTTGCCCGCGAATATATGCGAAAACTCCTGTTCGCTATGGCCGCTCGTGAGCAAGACCTTTACGTGGGGCCGCATACGGCGGAGCTTGACCAACGTTTGCTCTCCGTTCATACGTGGCATCGACATGTCTAGTAGAACCGCGTCGATATCCGATGCTCGCTCGACGAAAATGTCGAGCGCTTCGTGGCCGCTACCGGCGAGCAGCACTTCGAAGCCCGTTTGCTGGAGCGCCGCCTGTGCGACTTCGCGAACGCTTTGTTCGTCATCGACCACGAGGATGGTGCGAGAGCTGCTGGGTGACGTTTGCAGGTCGTCGCCCTGGACCGCGCGGCGCGGGCGCGTTGCGGGGAGAAACACGGTCACGGTCGTGCCTTGCCCCAATTGGCTTCGGACGCGAATATCACCGCGGTGGGCTCGGACGATCCCCTGCGCGGCCGCCAGACCGAGCCCCCGCCCGGTGAACTTCGTGGTAAAGAAGGGGTCGAAGATTTTCTCGCAAGTCTCGCCGTCCATGCCTCGCCCGGTGTCGGAGATCTCGACGAAGACGCGTGTTTCCGAGTGAGCGTTCTTGAGTGCTCCCGTGCGAATCGAGCGAGACCTCGCCATGTCCGTCTTGGAGCGCTTCCGAGGCGTTTGTAACGAGCGCGACGATGACTTGTCGGAGCTGGACCGGATCCGCCTCGATGGCGGGTAGGTTCGCGGCCCACGTCCCATGGATATTGGTATTTTTGGCAATCGCCGTTCGCACGAGCGGGATGACATCGCTGACGAGTTGGTTCAAGTCGACGAAGCCCACCTCGAAATCTTGCTTGCCGGCATAGGCGAGCATTTGGTTCGTCAGGTCGGCCGCCTTCTCGGCCGCTTGCAGGATGCGCGCAACCTGCTCCTCCGCGGGAGAGCCCTCCGGGAGCATCGAAGAGGCGAGACTTGCGCTCCCAAGGATACCTGTCAGGAGATTGTTGAAATCGTGGGCAATACCCGCGGTGAGCACAGCGAGGCTCTTGAGCTTTTGCGCGTGTTGCACTTGTGTTTCGAACTTCTTACGCTCGCTCATGTCGGCCGCGATAACGAGAACCGTCTCGACGACATCTTCATATTTGATAGGAATGAGCCTCGTGAGCCAGCTCAGCCCGGGTGTCGACAGCTCCAGGGAGCGGGAGACGCCGTTCGAGACAACATCGTCGAGAGCTTCCGCGTACGCGGCACGCTCACGCTCTTCGACGTAGCTCATGACGTCGGTGCCGATGAGATCCTCGGTCGAGAGATTCTGAAGCGTGTGATTGATGGCGAGGATCGTCCCGTCGGGATCGAGGGTCATGATCCTATCGGGGGAGTTCTCGACGAGCGCGCGAAAATACGCTGCGTCGTCAGGGCCTGCGATAGGTTTCGAATTTTCGTTGCTTGGCAAGACTCAATTACCGTTTCTCGCCGCACTATTCTGAGAACGCCCCGCACGCTACATCGCTTGGATGGTGAAGTCAAGTTATGTTGAGCAAATGTTGCTAGGATGGGCTCCGAGACGAGGATGGAGCGTGCGATGGCGAAAGGGGCGAATCCTTACTCTCCTCCCGAGGACGGTGTGCGGCCACTGCCGAGGCAAAGCTCAGGGGCGGCAATCGTCCTACTCGCCGTCTTGCTCGTCGAGCTTGCGCTACGTGCTTTTCGAGCCACGCTCTATCTCGCCGTCTTTTTTCGCTGGGAGGGCTACCGGAACGCGATTTCGACCCTTACTCCGGGCCCGTTCGAGCTGAGCTGGGCGTTGACGTGGCCGCTGCTCGTGCTCGTGGTCGTGAGTTTTTCGGTGTGGGTCTTTCGAGCAAACCGCGACGCGCGCGCTCTCGGCGCTGAAGGAATGTTTTTCTCGCCCGGATGGAGCGCTGGAATCTCTTTTGTTCCCATCGCGAACCTGATCGGTCCGTACCGCTCCGTGAAGGAAATCTATCAAGCGAGCGAGCCAAAACGTTCGGGGCTCGAGTGGGTTTCTGCGACTGTTCCGTCCATTCTCCCCATGTGGTGGGGGTTTTGGCTGGGGAGCATCGTGTGGAATTTTATCTCGCAGAACCTCGGCGCGGAATCCACGGTCTGGAGCCTGACAGTCTTCGAGACTCTCCGGGCTCTCGCGACCCTACTGCTCATGATGGTCGTGCGAGAGATCGATCGGCGCCAAACGGTCAAAGCGCGTGACGCGGCCTTCCTCCGATGAGGTACAATCTCCGCCGGAGGGAGAGGCTAATGCGAGGAGTGTGGTTTGTTGGCGTCGTTGTTCCGGGCGTTTCGATTTCGATCGGGGCTCAATCGGAGAACCCGCCCATGCCTGGTTTCGACGCCGAAGGCTCGGATCCGGAGGCCATCGCGGCCGCGGACGAAGTCATGGAAAGTCTCGGCGGGCGCCGAGCCTGGGACGAAAGCCGCTATCTGACGTGGAAATTTTACGATCGCAAAGCGACGTTCCATGCTGAGGATGGCGTGACCATCACTAGAGACGGAAAGCCCATCCAGCCCAAACAAATCGTCGAGCTCGAGATGGGGGAAAAGCACGCGATCGCGATCAACGACTTGAAGATGTGGCTGCATTATAGCGGTGAGCGTCTCGCAATCCGGCTCCGTGACTTGAACGCGTCCTACCGCAAAGAGTTTGCCGGTCTCGATTGGTTTCCGGTCGACCCGAAGTTCCGTGTCGAGGCGAAGTTCACCCCGCATACGGAAGAGAAGAAAGTCGAGATGTTGAACATTCTGGGCGATATCGAGGTCTTCGAAGCGGCAGGCTATGTGGATTTCGAGCTTCAAGCGCAGAAAGTGCATATGGAGCCGATGAAGGCGCGCGAAGGCGCGCTGTGGCTCATTTTCCGAGATGGGACGAGCGGCAAAGGGTCCTATCAGGCGGTGCGCTTCCTACGCACGGAACCGCCTGAGAACGGCAAAGTCGTGATCGATTTCAACCGGGCCTACAACCCCCCCTGTGCGTACAACCCGCACACGACCTGTCCGATGCCGACAAAAGAGAATCGGTTGGAGATTCGGATCGAGGCGGGCGAGAAGAATTATAAGAAACATTCTTGAGGCAGGCGGAGCCTGTCGCCAGAGTCACTAATGAGTGTAATCGAACTAAAGGGCTGCGGTTCGCGTTGCCTGCCTCCCACCCAAGCAACGGGAGCGAAACCGCCTATGCAAACCCCCAAAGCGCCAGGGTCGTTTTGTCCTTGACCAGGATACCTTTCACAGTCGGAACAGGATGCGCCCAGGTCGGGCTGTCGGCGACAGAATACCTGCGTACGGGGTCGAAGCGATCGGCGTCCGCGCGCAGGACGAAGAGCTCGGCGCTATCCGTCAACGCGAGCACCCAATCGCCCGCCGCCACGATCGCAGCATTATCGCCCTGACGCGGCGGGCCTTCCCAGATCGTCTTGCCGTTTCCGGCTTCGAGGGCGACGAAGTGGCCGCTTTTCTTGTCGGAGAAACCGATGAGCCGATCACCCACGAGCACAGGCGTGCTCATGTAGAACGTGACCGACTTCTTCCATCGCTCGCGCGTCTCGTTGCCCGCGACGGACACCGAAACGGTACGTTGCTCGAGCCCGGAGAAGATGAGCCTGTTGCCGTGCAGAATCGGTGTCTGGATGTTCTGGTCATAGGGCGTCTTGAACGGGATCTTCCAAAGCGAAGAGCCTTCGGAGAGCGCGATCCCGACAATGTGGGCGTCAGTCTGCGTGACGATCTGGCGCGTGCGTTCGAGACGCACGACGATGGGTGAGGCGTAGCCGGGGCCATCGCCGTCGTGATGCCAGATCATCAGGCCCGTCTCAGGCTCGAGGGCGCAGATGGAGCCTTGGCCCGGGCCGCCGATATGCGTGATGAGCTTGCCCTGTGCCAAAAGCGGAGACGTCGCGTGCCCATAGAGGGGTGATGTGGCAGGGTAGAGGTTCTTGAAGTCGTGCTGCCAGACGAGGCCGCCGTCTTCCGCGTCGTAGCAGGAAAGCATGCCGTCGATGCCTAGAACGAACACTTTTCCGTCGACGACGAGCGGCGAGGATTTGGGTCCCCTCCCGTGGCCGGTAGCGCTTGGGTTCATTTGGTAGGGCGCGGGGTACGACGCCCTCCAACGCGTCTCGCCATCCGCGAGGCGGAGTGCCCGCACGATCTCGTCCTCGCCTTCGCGCGAGAACTGATAGACGAGGTCGCCCAGGACGGCGGGGCTCGAATGGCCTTCACCGACGGAGACTTGCCAGCGCTTCACGAGCGCGTCGGGCCAGGACCGAGGAGGTACCCAGCTAGCGACTCCAGTGCGTTGCGGGCCCCGCCATTGGGGCCAATCTTCAGAGCTCATTGAACATACTCCCGTGACCGATCGATGATGGCGGTCGTGTAGCGGTTCTCCTGACGGACGTAGTCTCGCATGATAACGAAAAACGGGCCGCTCAGAGCGAGCACCGCAATCAAGTTCGGGATGGCGCAGGAGCCGACCGCGAGCTTGGCGAAGGCCCAGAGTCGGTCGACATTCGAGACGCCGGCGAAGAGCACACCCGGGATGAGATAGACATAACGAAAATAGCGGACGGTGCCTGCGCCGAAGAGGCTCGTGATCGCCGTCTCGAAATACAAGAAGAACGCGATTTGCGTCGAGAGGCAAAAGGTGAGAATCGCGAAAGACAAAAGCCCTCCCGCGACGGCGGGCGGGAAAACCGAAGCGAAGGCGCCAATGACGAGCTCGATGCGGTCTCGCCCGAAGACAAAACACCCGTCGAAAGCACCGCAAAAGCTGTGATGGTGCAGATGATGAGCGTGTCGACCCCGACTTCGACAGCACCCCACATCCCTTGTCGGAAGGGATGCTCGGTATTCGCCGTCGCATGCGCCATGGGCGCAGTGCCGAGCCCGGCCTCGTTCGAGAGCATCCCACGCAACATCCCGATTTGGATGGCTTGGCTCACGCCCGCGCCCGCGAAGCCGCCGAGCACCGGCGCCGGTGCGAAAGCGTGCCGGAAGATGAGCGCAAAGGTTTCCGGAATCTGCTCGAAGTTGACCAAAAAGACCACCAGCCCGCTCAGGATGAACACGGCTGACATGAGCGGCACGAGCGCTTCCGAGAATTTACCGATACGCCGTACGCCGCCAATGACGACGATCGCGGTGACGGCCGCCATGAGACCAGTCACGATGTACGGGTTGATTCCGTAAGTCGAGAGAAAGGCGCGTCCCACCGTGTGGGATTGCAGTGTGGCCGCTACCATCGAGTTCACGAGAATACCGGCGCTGAAGAGCTTCGCGAGCGCGCCCCATCCGAGGCCTTTTCGGATGTAGTACATCGGACCGCCATGGGTGCGCCCGTCGGGCTCGACGTTGCGGTAGTGCACCGCGAGCGTGATCTCCGCGGTCTTCGACAATCATCCCCAAAATGGCGAGAATCCACATCCAGAAAATGGCGCCCGGCCCGCCTACGGAGAGAGCGGTGGCGACCCCGGCGATATTACTCGTGCCCACCGTGCTCGCCAATGCGGTGGCCGTAGCTTGAAACGGCGTCATCTGGTTCTTCGAGAGGTCCTTTTGTCCGAACCGAAGCCGGCCGAGCGTTTCTTTGAGGATGTATGCGAGGCAGCGGATTTGAAAAAAGCCGCCACGTGCCGTGAGGTAGATGGAGACGCTTGCGATGAAGACCATCGTCCACGGTCCCCACAGGATCGCGTCTACGCTCTCGGCGGTGGAAAGAAAGAACTCGACCATTAGTGCTTAGTGCTCACTCGCGCGGCAGCGTAGTGAATCGTGGCGAGCGGATCAAGTTGGACACGGCTTCGGTGTTCGGATTATCGTTGTCCATCTGCCGAAAGGCGCGCTGCATGTGACGTTCACGACGTCGTCACCACAAGAAGGGTTCAAGGAGCTCGCCACGGGCGCCAGATAACTTCGAGGTTCACCGCGGCTGCTCTTTCGCGACAAGGCGCGCCAAGCTTCTACTGTCAGATGATGTCCAGCGCCAAGAGAACTTCCTTGATCTGCTCGCGTTTCTCGTCGTCGATGGGAAGAAGCGGCAGCCGATAGTTTTCTTCGATCAATCCCAACATCGCGAGCGCGGCTTTTACCGGGATCGGGTTGCTGTCGACGTAGTTGATGGTCATCAGGTCGAAGAGCTCGTAGTGTAAATCGTGCGCGTCGGCGATGCGGCCTTCGAGCGCTGCGTCGACGAGCGCGGACATTTTCTCGGGCACCTCGTTCGAGACGAGCGAGAACGCTCCGTCGGCACCGAGCGCGATCATCGGGAGGGTGAGCGTGTCTTCGCCCGCAAAGACGCCGAACTCCTCGTCCGTGGCGGCGAGAATATTCGATAGAAAATCGAAGTCGCCTGAGGACTCGTCGATCCCGCGGATATTTTCGCGCGCGGTGATGTTGTCGGAGGCGGAGGCGACGGTATAGATATGGCCTTCGGTGCGCTTTTGCACGATTTCCACGACACGCTTTCTTTCGCCGAGCGTGAGGCTGGCTTCTTCACCAGTCGTGCCGCATAGCACGATGCCCTGAACGCCGGACTGCAACTGGCGTTCGAGAAGCCGGACGACACCCTCCTCGTCGAGTGTGCCATCGGCGCGAAACGGAGTGACGAGAGCGGTGAACGTGCCGCGAAACATCTCTCTAATACGCCGCCACGCCGCCGTCACGGCGTCTCAAGTCGGAGCCGCCTTGAAAGACACCGTCCTCTCGGTCATAGAGAATGATTTGGGTGCGGCTCTTTTGGAACGGTGAGTTTGGCATGTCTCATAGTGGTAAGGGCTCATCTCACTTGACGCGCTTGAGGTGGCGGCCTTTGACGGGGACGACCTTGCCGTCGGCGTAGCGCGAGGCGTGGTTGCGCTCGTACTCGCACTGCTCGTGGAAGCGCCAGTACTCATCGAAGTCTCCGCTGGAGCGGAGAGCGCGAAGCCGCAGCACGGCTTCGGCGCCAGCGAGGGACCAACGCGCTCCGGTGAGGTCCATGCGGTCCGAGACCAGGTGGCGGCAGGCGCCTTCGATCACGCCGGTAGCGATCGGGAATCCAGCGGCGAGGCACTCGTCGTAGTGCAGATAAGAGGCGTGATTGAGCAGATAGTCAGCACACTGATCCACATTCTCCCGATTGTCGGGCGTCAGCTTTCGTCGGGTGGCGCTACGTCTTATCCCCGCCGCCACCAGGCAGGCCTCACCGCGCAGGATGCGAAGCAACCGCTCTTGGACCCACACTTGGCGGGCGGGCTCGGTCTCCTCGTAGAAGCCTAGCGAAGCCTTCCACACGTACTCACAGACATGGATGAAGTCGAGCACGATGGTGAGTTCGACATGGTGCTGGCCAGCCAGCTTGTGCAGGATCTTCAGTTGGGTGGCGTTGCCGTCGACCAAGGCGACCCAACTCTTGCGGTGTGAGGGATCTCGTCGTTCGGCTTCCGCGAACGCCTCTTCGAGAACCTCCTCGGGCTCTTTGGCTAGGCTCGCCCAGACACGCTTGTCTTGGGGGCGAGGCCGTTTGTCTTTCTCTCGCTCGTCGCTTGGTGCCAGCACACGAACCACGTCTTCTGGTTGGCGCACGAAGGGCTCCACCGTATAAACGGCCGCGACCGTGGCCATCCGCTTTCGGTTCCGCTTCTCTCCCTTGGTCAGCCGCTTGCCTAGTCGCCGCGAGCCTTTCTCGGCCGCCTTCTTGGTGGCTTCACGCAGGTCTTTGCGTAGCATCACAACGCCCTTGCCGTCCGCCGTGATCGCCAGCACCGAGGCGCTGCGATCGCCTGCCGGTGGAGCGCGCTGCCCATAGAAGGCGTCGAAGTCCTCTGCCGCACGACCCGCCAGCTCCTCCACTTGGCGCTTTCCAACCTTCGCCCCAGTGTGGCGGCCAAGGCTCGCCACCGCCTCGTCGAACGCTCCCTTTGACACCTCTACTGCCGCCGTCCGCCTCAGCTCGAACGAGTAACGCTCACGGGGGAGGTTCAGCTCGGCATCCAACGGATGCAGGCTATCTGCACCTTCGGCTCCATAACCGAAACGTTTGACACGGATTTCCCCGAAGATCGTCGTCAGGCCGCGCTCGTGGATTCGCTCCTGGTCCCTTTCCACTCCATCCGCACCTCGGACCGGAGCCGCCGCCTCGCCGGGACCGCGCGAGTCGACATGGGCCTGGAACAACTTACGCGAAAGCTCGTAGCTCCTCTCGCGCACCAGCTTCTCCACGTCGCTGTGGCTCATCTGCCTCGATTCGGCAGAACGTAGAAACGCGATGATCGACTCGAGATCGTCCCTCGACATCCCGAACGTCTCTTCGCACAGTTCGAACGCAGAAAGTGCCATCTCTCAGCTCTCCCGCAACACCCGGCGAGGGTCCTTCACCAGAGGCAAGACCAGCACCGTTTTCGAGCTTGCGCCGTGACGACGGTGCTCGCGGTCCATCCGCCCCCGCCCCGTCGTCACTCCAAGCTCGATCCAGTTCGCAGCCCGGTAGCAGGTGCCGCGGTAGCGGCTGTGATCCACCAAGGTCTCCAACAGCAAGGGCTCCACCCCATAGCGGCTGTGCCACTCGCATGGAAGCTGTCGCGCCATCAGGGATAGCACCCTGCTCGCGAGGTTTTGCACCCGCACCCAGGGAAGGATCAGAAAGCGGCTGTTGTTAACCACTCGCTGCAGGTTCCGCCCGCGCGTGGCATCGTCCCATCCAATCCACAAATCTCGTGCCGCCATCCTCCACGCCGGACTCGACAACTGCACACAGCCCACCACCCGTGCCGGCGCCGATGCGTACACCAGATAGCGCAGATGAGCGCCAAAGGGAACCGCGTGGCCCAAGTAGTGATGCCGGTCCACCAGCTCCCGGAACAAAAGACGCTGCTCGTCACTCCGCACCACTTCCAACACCACAGGCTGAATCTCGCTCAGCTCTCCCTCCAACGGCTCAGACGGCTCGCCACGCTCGGTTTGCGGTATTCGGGTTCGTGTCCCGACCGGCTTACCCGGGCGTTTGTCCGGAAGCTCCAGGCGACCTTCGCCTTCCAGCCGCTCGAGAAACTCCCGGCACTCCCGCGCTTTCAACTTTCCGGTCGGCCTCTTCCAATCCAGCAACTCGCACACCGTTCGCGCCAGTTCCATCCGGCTCAGACCGCCACAGCTCTCGACCAATTCCTGGATCAAGCTCAGCTCCGATGAACTGAATCGCCTGCCGCTGAAATTCGCTCCGCTCGTACCCATTTCCTACTTGCCACAACTACCGTAGCGAACGCCGGGACGAATGTCCAGCAAAAAGTGACACCGCTCAGGGTCCACAACCAGAGTAAATTCCGTTATCCTCTGACCAACCTCACGACGAGTGACCGTTGGACGGTTAGATCACTGAGAAAATGGGCGATTCTCGCGGTTCCAAAAGAGCCACACCCGAATGATTTGGGTGCGGCTCTTTTGGAACGGTGAGTTTGGCATGTCTCATAGTGGTAAGGGCTCATCTCACTTGACGCGCTTGAGGTGGCGGCCTTTGACGGGGACGACCTTGCCGTCGGCGTAGCGCGAGGCGTGGTTGCGCTCGTACTCGCACTGCTCGTGGAAGCGCCAGTACTCATCGAAGTCTCCGCTGGAGCGGAGAGCGCGAAGCCGCAGCACGGCTTCGGCGCCAGCGAGGGACCAACGCGCTCCGGTGAGGTCCATGCGGTCCGAGACCAGGTGGCGGCAGGCGCCTTCGATCACGCCGGTAGCGATCGGGAATCCAGCGGCGAGGCACTCGTCGTAGTGCAGATAAGAGGCGTGATTGAGCAGATAGTCAGCACACTGATCCACATTCTCCCGATTGTCGGGCGTCAGCTTTCGTCGGGTGGCGCTACGTCTTATCCCCGCCGCCACCAGGCAGGCCTCACCGCGCAGGATGCGAAGCAACCGCTCTTGGACCCACACTTGGCGGGCGGGCTCGGTCTCCTCGTAGAAGCCTAGCGAAGCCTTCCACACGTACTCACAGACATGGATGAAGTCGAGCACGATGGTGAGTTCGACATGGTGCTGGCCAGCCAGCTTGTGCAGGATCTTCAGTTGGGTGGCGTTGCCGTCGACCAAGGCGACCCAACTCTTGCGGTGTGAGGGATCTCGTCGTTCGGCTTCCGCGAACGCCTCTTCGAGAACCTCCTCGGGCTCTTTGGCTAGGCTCGCCCAGACACGCTTGTCTTGGGGGCGAGGCCGTTTGTCTTTCTCTCGCTCGTCGCTTGGTGCCAGCACACGAACCACGTCTTCTGGTTGGCGCACGAAGGGCTCCACCGTATAAACGGCCGCGACCGTGGCCATCCGCTTTCGGTTCCGCTTCTCTCCCTTGGTCAGCCGCTTGCCTAGTCGCCGCGAGCCTTTCTCGGCCGCCTTCTTGGTGGCTTCACGCAGGTCTTTGCGTAGCATCACAACGCCCTTGCCGTCCGCCGTGATCGCCAGCACCGAGGCGCTGCGATCGCCTGCCGGTGGAGCGCGCTGCCCATAGAAGGCGTCGAAGTCCTCTGCCGCACGACCCGCCAGCTCCTCCACTTGGCGCTTTCCAACCTTCGCCCCAGTGTGGCGGCCAAGGCTCGCCACCGCCTCGTCGAACGCTCCCTTTGACACCTCTACTGCCGCCGTCCGCCTCAGCTCGAACGAGTAACGCTCACGGGGGAGGTTCAGCTCGGCATCCAACGGATGCAGGCTATCTGCACCTTCGGCTCCATAACCGAAACGTTTGACACGGATTTCCCCGAAGATCGTCGTCAGGCCGCGCTCGTGGATTCGCTCCTGGTCCCTTTCCACTCCATCCGCACCTCGGACCGGAGCCGCCGCCTCGCCGGGACCGCGCGAGTCGACATGGGCCTGGAACAACTTACGCGAAAGCTCGTAGCTCCTCTCGCGCACCAGCTTCTCCACGTCGCTGTGGCTCATCTGCCTCGATTCGGCAGAACGTAGAAACGCGATGATCGACTCGAGATCGTCCCTCGACATCCCGAACGTCTCTTCGCACAGTTCGAACGCAGAAAGTGCCATCTCTCAGCTCTCCCGCAACACCCGGCGAGGGTCCTTCACCAGAGGCAAGACCAGCACCGTTTTCGAGCTTGCGCCGTGACGACGGTGCTCGCGGTCCATCCGCCCCCGCCCCGTCGTCACTCCAAGCTCGATCCAGTTCGCAGCCCGGTAGCAGGTGCCGCGGTAGCGGCTGTGATCCACCAAGGTCTCCAACAGCAAGGGCTCCACCCCATAGCGGCTGTGCCACTCGCATGGAAGCTGTCGCGCCATCAGGGATAGCACCCTGCTCGCGAGGTTTTGCACCCGCACCCAGGGAAGGATCAGAAAGCGGCTGTTGTTAACCACTCGCTGCAGGTTCCGCCCGCGCGTGGCATCGTCCCATCCAATCCACAAATCTCGTGCCGCCATCCTCCACGCCGGACTCGACAACTGCACACAGCCCACCACCCGTGCCGGCGCCGATGCGTACACCAGATAGCGCAGATGAGCGCCAAAGGGAACCGCGTGGCCCAAGTAGTGATGCCGGTCCACCAGCTCCCGGAACAAAAGACGCTGCTCGTCACTCCGCACCACTTCCAACACCACAGGCTGAATCTCGCTCAGCTCTCCCTCCAACGGCTCAGACGGCTCGCCACGCTCGGTTTGCGGTATTCGGGTTCGTGTCCCGACCGGCTTACCCGGGCGTTTGTCCGGAAGCTCCAGGCGACCTTCGCCTTCCAGCCGCTCGAGAAACTCCCGGCACTCCCGCGCTTTCAACTTTCCGGTCGGCCTCTTCCAATCCAGCAACTCGCACACCGTTCGCGCCAGTTCCATCCGGCTCAGACCGCCACAGCTCTCGACCAATTCCTGGATCAAGCTCAGCTCCGATGAACTGAATCGCCTGCCGCTGAAATTCGCTCCGCTCGTACCCATTTCCTACTTGCCACAACTACCGTAGCGAACGCCGGGACGAATGTCCAGCAAAAAGTGACACCGCTCAGGGTCCACAACCAGAGTAAATTCCGTTATCCTCTGACCAACCTCACGACGAGTGACCGTTGGACGGTTAGATCACTGAGAAAATGGGCGATTCTCGCGGTTCCAAAAGAGCCACACCCGAATGATTTGCGCGCAGCCGAGGGTTTCCACGATCTGGAACGCATGGCCCTTCGCTCGTAGTATCGCGAGAGTGTCGGGCGAAAAGGAGTTCCGCACGGGGAAGCGTCACCGCGAGTGCTAAGGCCGTTGCCACTGCGGCGTCTACGGCGCTGCCGCCGTCTCTCAGAACACCGAGACCGGCTTCGGAGGCGAGCATCTTTTGGGATACCACCATACCGTTCCTGCCACGGACGGGCTGCGAGCTCGCGAAACTGAGCGAAGCGAAAAGCGAAAAGGTGACAACGGATGCGACGAGACGCTTCATGGTGTTCTCCCTCGGCGACAGGATACACCCGATCCATTTTGGGCCGCTACGACGATGCGACGAACTCCTCGGGGTGGGCCCGCACATATTCGACCTTCAGCGAGCGCGGCGCCTCGAGATGCTTGAACACGTCGTCTAAAACGGCATAGGGCTCGGGGGAGGACTCGTGTCGCAGAAACGTCGCGAGCGCGTCCTCGACGAGCGCCGCGTGACACTCGGCGCCTACGAGCTCGTAGCCCTGCATCGCCTTGGCGGCCGGGTGTCCGCCGCCCCGGGACAAGTACGCTTCGAAACCGTCGCGGCGGACCTCGTTCTCGATGTGGCGTGTGGCGTAGATCATCTGAAGTCCCGGCGCAAGATGGTCCAAATAGGCGTGGTCGCCTCTGCCTCGAACGATCGCTGCGATTTTGCGGGCGAGCACGTCTTCCAGCCTGTCATCCGCGATGGCTTCGAGCCGTGCGGTCGTGATGGTGAGTTGCATATCTAACCTCCTTATTAAAGGAGGACGAAATCCATCCCGCTAAACCTCCCTCGGCATCTGCTAGGAGAGCAAAAAACCGAGCATGACGTAGAGCACGATGGTGAGACCGGCTGCCACCAGCGTGTAGGGAAGCTGCGTCCGCACGTGGTCGATGTGGTCGGTACAAGCAGCCATCGATGAGACGATGGTTGAATCCGAGATCGGGGAGCAGTGGTCGCCGAAGATGCCGCCGCCGAGCACGGCAGCCACCAGAAGCGTGAGGCTCAAGTCGAGCGCGAGCGCCATGGGGACGGCGATGGGGATCATTATGGCCCACGTACCGAAGGATGTCCCCGTGGAGAACGCGATGAAGCCGGAAAGGACGAACAACGCTGCCGGGACGAGCGAGCCCGGAAAGCCCTGCTCGGCCACTTGGGCCACGTAAGCCCCCGTCCCGAGGTCCCGGCAAACGTCTCCAATCGCGAAAGCGAGTACGAGGAGGACGCCTACGGGGATGAGCGCGCCGACGCCTTTCATGAACATGTCCACGATCTCGTTCAACGTCAAGATGCCTTGGGCTCGATAGGCGATGGCGCCGGAGAGGAGCCCGATGATGACGGCCCAAAAGGCCGAGATGGTGCCGGACCCTTCCATCAGGTTCCCGTCACCCGTGATGAAGAGCAAGCCAGGCAGGGCGACGATGACCGCGGCGACGGGCAGCACCATGTTGAACATTCGGGTGGGTGCGCCGCTCTTGGGGGCGATCATCAAAGCGTCCGCAGCGACGAGCGGCTCCGCACCGTCTCGTAGGAGCTTCCCTTCGTCACGCACTCGCTGCTCGGCCGTCTTCATCGGGCCGATGTTCCAGTCTGTGAAGACGACGAAGAGCGCGAGGACGACGGCCAAAATCGCGTAGAGGTTGAGCGGGACGGTACCGATGAGCGTCCCTACGGGGTTCTCGACGTTCTGCGTGGCGAGAAGGCCGATCACATACGCACCCCAGGTATTCAACGGGAGCAGGATGGCTTTGGGCGCGCAAGTCGAGTCGAGTACATAGGCGAGCTTCTCGCGAGAAGCCTTCAGCTTGTCGAAGAGAGGCCGCGTGATCGTGCCCGACACGAGCACCCCGATCACGGACTCGACGAAGATAAGACGTACTGCATCCCGACGGAGTAATGGAACGGATCCTCGAACGCGGCGCGACCTTCGATCGTCTCCGGATCGAACACCACAACGTCGGCGAAGTTTCCGTCCTTGTTGAAAAAGCCGAGCGCCCAGGCGAGCACACCGGCCGAGCGCCGCGTCGTGACGAGACCGCGTTTAGAGACCCAGTCGATGAAGCCCTTCATTGCCGCCCGAGTACTGCACGAAGGTCAGAAGCGCGCCGATCATGATGCTCAGCGCCGCCGTCGGTGCCGCCCGTGACATAAGGCTTGGCGAGCACTTGGCGGAGGGTGCCTTCTTCGTTGTTCCAATCGATGACCATGCCGCGGCCCTCTTGCTCGAACACGACATCCATAAAGAGTTCCTCGGGAGGCATTTCGAGCATCTCCGCAATTTCCTCGACGAGCTTCCCGTTGACTTCTGGGTCGTCGACGCCGAGGCGCACATGATGCCAGCCGACATTCGCCAGGTAAGGCTCCTCGTTCACGAAACCCGCAGCGATGCGCTTACGCTGCTCGGGATCGCGCAGCCTCTCGAGCATCGCCTCACGGCCGCCTTCCTGCGCCAGGCGGGAATATATGCCGAGAGCCCGGTGATGCCCCACGTGTAGGTATAGCTGTCTCCCGAGATCTGAACACCGCGCGCACGGGCTTCGTCGATGATGGCGAGAAACACGTCTGCGCGCGTCGAGGCGATAGAGTTGAGGTGGAAGAAATGGAGCGCCGAGCCCTCTTTCTCGGCAACTTCGACCGCTTCGGTGATGGCTTCGGGGTCTGTGCCATTCATGGTCCTTGCATGATTGGCGTAGATGCCGCCGAGCTCCGCGGACGCTTGAACGAGCGCCACGAGCTCCTCGGTCGACATGTAGATGTTCGGGACGTAGCTCATGCCTGAAGAGATGCCGAAGGCCCCTTCGCGCGTCGCGTCGCGAACGATGTTCAGCATTTCCTCGAGCTCGTCTTCCGTCGGCTCTCGGTCCTCGTAGCCCATAACGACCGCACGCACGCCGCCCGAGCCGACGTAAGAGAGCACGTTGGTCGAGATGCCTTGGCCTTGCATGAAATCGAGAAATCCCCCGAGCGTCGCCCATTTACCTTCGAGCTCGTCCGGAAAATCCGTCTCACCCAAATCCTGAGGTTGCCGTGGAAGCTTCCTTCACCCTCTGATTCATAGCCATGGAAGAACGGGCCCGGTTGTCGAATATCATCTTCGATCGCGTCGGCAATCCGGTCCTGCCATTCTTTGTCGAGAACGCCTCGCAGCGGTACGACACCGTCCTGCGTGACGCGGCCTCTGTGCCCGTATCCAAAGGTCGCGCGCTACGACGGCGCGGGTAGTGCGCATGACGCCGCGAGCTTCAGCTGTGTTCAACGGGTCGGAGCCTCGAACTAGGCGGGTCGACCAACTCGTTCCAGACCAAGTGACTTGTCGAAAGAGCTTCGTTACGTCGATTGTCTCGACAACCTCTACGGTTGCTCGGCGCAAACACCTTTCGTCGCGAGTTTGCGGCGGATCCATTCGTCGACTCCCTCAAACATGTATTCGCCGACGACTTCGTTGACCTCGTCCATGATCCCGGCATTGTTGCCCTCGCCGTGGGTGCGAATGGCGATGTCGGACCCGCTCATATAGGTTTCGCGATGCACGTAAGCGCACCGGGGAGAGTTTGTATTGATGCCCCGCCAGCTTTCGTGTGCCGCGCAGTTTAGCGTCTGTAACGGATCGTGAAGTATGTGGGCAGTTGTTCCAGGGATCACATCCGCCGGAAGAGTCTCGTTGACCGTGACGAGGGCGCCCTCGAAGACGTGGGTTCGGATCGGATTCGTCGACGTGAGCCCCCATAGTTCCGTATCGTCGAACGGCGGCTCGGCCGAGTGATCGTCCCCGGAGTCGTCTCTCGGCGCCGGGTTTCGCTTTTGCCAGCAGAAGACATTTTGAAGCGTGCAGACCGCGGCGGGTATGGAGTAGCGGACGACCCGCGGCGTGCCAAAGGGACTGGGATAAATGTCGAAGAAATCCGTATCCTCGGTCGTGCTGCAGATTCGGGTGTCGACTTTGTATTCGTGACGTCCCAGTCCTCGATAGGCACAGGTGTCGGAATAATGCCTAGTCGAAGGTTGACGGAGAACCACCAACGCGTTTCCACAACATTGTAATCGTCATCGATCTCAGCATTGGGTTCGGTGTAGTTGCTTTGTCGGCGAGTCCCATTCGGCCGAAAGCCGAAAGAATCGACGCCGAGAGCGATCTTCACCGCATCAGAAAGACTCTTCCAAGGATTACCGTCGGAAAAGTCATCGTTTCGGATGTGCTCCATGGCATCGGATGCCGATGGCGCGCTTGGATGATAACCGATGCCGATGACTTGGCGTCGGAAACCGACGCGCCTGATCTCGATATAGCAGCTCCACAGGGACCATTGAAACCTTCCGTCGCCGAACCGAAACGGGCAGCGTACCCGCAACCTGAAGATTGGCTGGCGTCGGACACGGGTGTTCCGTGCATAGAAGCGCGGATCGGCAACGGCCTGCGCCACACTTCCGAAGAACTCATTGAACTCCTCGTCGAGGAACTGGTGCCCGAGCGGTTCAGCGACGCCCGCGGCCCGGACGCATATAGGATGAGACAGTCATAGGGGTAAGCAGGACTTTGGAGCGTTTAGAGTCCGACCAGGAATATGTCCGCGAATCCGTCAATATTGTGGTCCGACGCACCCAGCTTGACGTTCGGCTCAGTCGGGAACGAGCGAGCCATTTGGAGCTCGGCCGGCGTCGGGACGGTTATGGCGGGCCCGTTAGCCGTGCCCTCGACGATGACCGTTTGCATCGATCCGTCTACGGGCCCTGGCGTCAATCGGTCAATGAGCAGATCCGTGTAGCCGTTTCCATCGAAGTCGCCGGAATGCAGCATGTATTCGTATTCCCGCTGCCGTCGAAAGGAATCCGGTATCGGCGGCGGCGGCGCCACGGTGACGACCTCGATGCTGGAATACTCGGTCAGCCAACCGCACCCGCCTCGTCCTCGGCCAGAGCAACTTCTATGGCGCCAACGGATGCGGTACTCGTAGGTGCCGTATGGACGATCGACGAACTCCATCGGCGAGCTCGGTCGCAAACCGCCAATCTTGGTCCACGTTCCTCCGTTGACTCGCTCCTCGAGATGAGTCCGACCGCTCGGCGCGTCCCAAGCCAATGTATAGCTGGCCGTCGTTGGGTTCGGCGTTGCGTTCAGATAAGCATTGAACGCTGCGCTCGCGATCTCCGGGACAGCGGCGACCGACAGCAAGAGCGTGGCTGCCGTCATCCAGAGCGCTCGCTTCGACCAAGCCGCGCGCACGCCGCCGATCCAAAGCAGACCAATGCAAACTACCAAACGAGTCTTTTCACGGTCGAGATCCATGCAATCCCCCAACCATTTCGACAGCTCGGGTGTTCGAGCTGCGACCGACGTTCCTGCGTGTATATCAGAAATCGAGCGACTTCTATACCCAGCTTGCCGAGTAGGGTTCCCCGCGACGACGATGCGGTAATCGTGCTGGCCGTGTGGAGTGCAGTGCGCGGAAGCGGACCGGATCTAGCTCCCCAGGTTAGACGAGGCGCAAGACCCGCGGGAGATTTGCCTCTCTCAGTCAGCTTCGGACGGCACGAGCTCGTCGACCTTGGCGAGAAGGTCTTCCGTCATTTGCCACGAGGCGGCGCGCACGTTCTGACGCAGCTGCTCCGCCGACATCGCACCTGCGATCACAGACGTAACGGGCGGTTTCGCGAGAAGCCACGCGAAGGCGAGGTCGAGAATCGAGTGGCCATGCCGTTGTGCGAACGCGATGAGCGACTCTACCACCGCGAGAGCGTCGTCGTTGAGCCTGTCCGAAAGCCTTGCGATCGTCGTCAGTCGTCCTTCCGGGGCCGGCCGGCCGAGGCGATATTTGCCGGTGAGAAGACCACTAGCGAGCGGGAAGAAAGGCACGAAACCCAACCCGAGCCGCTCACACGACTGCAGGACGTCTTTCTCCGGCTCACGGTGCAGCAGGTTGTACTCGTTTTGTACGCTCACGAATCGCGGACCGCCCTCGGCGGCTTCTTCGGCAGCGTCCAGCTCGCTCGACGAAAAATTCGAGCAGCCGATCTCACGGACCTTACCCTCGGTGACGAGCTCTTGGAGTACACCGAGCGTGTCTTCGATCGGCACGTTCGGATCCGGCTTGTGAAGCTGGTAGAGGTCGATATAGTCGGTATGCAAGCGCCGGAGGCTGTCTTCGACGGCGCGTCGCACGTAGTCGGGGTGCGCGCCTCGCCGCTCGTCGTCGAGCTCCCAACCGAACTTTGTTGCTACGACGACTTCGTGCCGCTGCTTTCCCAAACAGCGGCCAACGAATACTTCACTATCCGTACCGCCATAGGAATCCGCGGTATCGAAGAAATTGATGCCCGCGTCGAGCGCGGCGTGGATGACGTTGCTCGTGCCCGACTGGTCGAGGCGGCGGCCGAAATTGTTACAGCCGAGACCGACAGTGGAGACTTCGAGAGAACCGATCGGACGCTTTTCCATCAGCTTTATTTCCTGAAGTCGATTTCCATTTCGGAGGGCAGGTAGAACATCGTCGTGTAGCCGGCGGTCAGGTAGCGCATGTCTTCCGGAATGATTTTGTCGAGCGTGTCGTTAGGTGTGTGGTGATACTTCATATAGTTGTTCGAGTTCTGCATGAAACTGAGAGCCGGCATTCCGGCTCGTCCGAACACACTCATGTCCGATGAGCCTTTCGAGTCGTTCGCATCACTCCACGCGATACCTAGCGGCGCGATGAGTTTGTACATCTCGCGAACAACCGGCAATGACTGCTCACCTACGCCCGAAATCAGCGTATGGATTCGGCCGCCGCCACTATCGACCTCCGCGCCAAGCAGGTGCTCGTGGAGCTCGTTCTTGTGTTTTTCCATGTACGCATTCACGCCATAGAAGCCGATCTCCTCGCCGGCAAAAAGCAGTACGCGAATACTGCGCTTCGGCCGTTGCTCCATCTGACCGATGAAAGCCGCCGCGGCCATCATCGAGGCCACGCCTGCGCCGTCGTCCAGTGCACCGGTGCCTTCGTCCCAAGAATCGACGTGGGCGCCCAGCACGAGATAGTGGCCGGGATCCTGACGGCCCGTGATCTCGCCAATTATGTTCGCGCCTTTCGTCGGACCGGTGATCTCGGACGGCAGATTCATTTTCATCGTCACCGGCTTGCCTCGCTTCAGCATGTTCTGGAGAAGAACCGCGTCTGGAGGCGACATCGCGGCGGCCGGTATCTTTCTTACGCCGTCGACGTAACCGTTGCCGCTGCCGGTATGCGCATAGCGATGGTTGTCGGTGCCGACCGAGCGAATGACAATCGCCTCCGCACCACGCTTCGCGGCGGTGACGTGCCCGCGGCCGCGCGCTTTCGTGCCCTCACCGTAGGCGGCCATGCGTGAGGCGCCGGGCTCCGGCACGTAGTCATTCATGCTGTACGAGATGAAGGCAATCTTGCCGTCGAGGCTGTCGCCTTCCGGCACCGCCTCGAGGTCCTCGAAAGTCGCGAACTCGACGAGGTCGCCAACGAGATCGCCATTAGTGCCGACGCTGTAGCCGAGCGCGGTCAGGACTATGTTGTGCGGGTAGGGAGAGACGATTTCTGCCCGTGCCTCGCCGCGAATCCAGCCATGATCGAGGTCAACCTCTTCTATCCAGACGCGGTCGAAACCGAGCTCCTTGAACTTGGCCCGAGCCCAAGCGATGGCCCGCCGATCGCCGTCCGTGCCTATGCGGCGTGGTCCGACCTCGGTGGTCAGCGACTCGAGAATGTCGACGGAGAGATTGTCGATGAGTGCGCGTTCGCGAAGCAGCACGGCGCTGTTCGCGAGCTCCGCTGAGATAATCGAGTGATCCACTTTGAGATCGCGGACGGATTCTTCTCCGCGTGCCGCGGGTGCGAGAAGCAAAATGCACGCTGAGACAAGCGACGCGATTCTTGTTCGAGTTGCTGGGTCTGTTTTTTCCATTGCGGTCCGATCTGTTTATTCCCGTGTGGAAAGTCTGCCAATTCTAATTAGCCGGAAGGCGTGTGGCAATGGCATCAGGGCAGGAGATCGGAGGTGTATACTGTTTCCAACTCGTTCCAGGCACAGTTGGCGGTTACGCCGACCCGCAAACGATACCCATGCCTCCGGCGCCTAGTTTTCCCGTGATCTGATAGTGGGAAAGGCTCTCGCCGAGCACCGACGGCTAGGTTACCCATTCCCACGGACCGTCGATGGCCACGGTGAGTCCGGGTTTCTGGAGGTTCACGAACATCGTCGACCGGTCGGGCGCGAAACAGGCGCCGGCGAGCTCGGTCCCGTTGAGTGCGTTCCTGGCGATCGTGTAGATCTTGCCGTCAAACGTGATCCCGCGCAGATGCGATTCGGTGCGCCCGTCCTCGCAAACAATGAGATCGCCCCACGGGGCGATGGTGAGATTGTCGGCACGCCGGATCATGTTGTCGTCCGTCGACTCGATAAAGAGCTCGAGAGTTCCCGTCGAGCTCGATCCATCCGATCCGTCCGGAGCCGCCGGCGTGTATTTGAAAATCTGTCCGAACAGCGCGGGCCCGCCGTTCGTACAGGCAAAAAAGAAGACCCCGTCACCGAACCAGAGGCCCTCGCCGCGGGCAAACAGAGCCGCGCCTGCTGCGAACCCCCGATGACGAAGGTCGTCTTCCGGCGAGCGCACATCGTCGAGATCGATCCAGGTCACGTCGATGGCTCGACCCCCTGGAAACGTGGAACCGTGCGACGCCTCCCAATTGCGGGTATCCGCGCCTTTCTGGTCGGCGAGCATCAACGCTTGCAGTCGACCGCCCCGTTCGAGCCGGCCCGGCACTTTGGGGATGAAACGGTAGAACAAGCTGTCGCCTTTGTCTTCGGTTTCGTAAACGATACCTGTCACGGGTCCACCGCGACCGCTTCGCGCCGGGCACTAACAATCCGTCGGCCATGCGGTCACCGGCGCGCGAGATCACGCGATAGCTAAAACCTTCGGGCAAGTCGAGGATCCGATGCGGATCCTGTAAGAGCGGTCCGTAGCGATCCAGCACGATCGGATTTGCGGGGCCGGAGGCTTCCGCGGAACGTAGGCCAGGAAACGCGGCGCTAACAGCGAGCGCTCGCTGCACGAATTGTCGACGCGACAGGCGGATGGGACTCGTCATGTTCGCACCATCCTGACATACGAGGAGCCGGCTTGGAAGCAGGCCTCCGAAAGCGGATAGCAACCCGAATCGCGGAGACCGTAGAATGCCCTCGGGGTCTATGGACTAGTTGCTGGCGGCGGGCGTCCAAGCTCAGGAGAGCACGACGGCGATCGTGAACGCGGTGATCGTCGATGGTGACGGCGGCGCGCCCATCGAGAACCTCTTCGAATTAGCACCAGACAGCGGCGACGAGAAAGGTGTAATATCTGCCGGATTCGGAGGTACATTGTGAAAGATAGGATTGAGTTCATTCGTTTAGCGATCGTTCTTCTAGTGTTGTTCTTCATCGGTAAGCTCGTCGTGGGCGCTCTCGGTGGCTCGTACAATCTGGGTAATCGCCTTTTCGCCATGGTGCCGATGACCGTACATCTTGCGCTCATCTGGGGAGCGATGACGCGTGCGTTCCGGGGCGAAGGCGCGGGCTCCGCATTCAAGACCGGTGCGTCCATCGCTCTTGTTGCGCAGATTCTGATTTTCAGCGGCACGATGCTTTACTATTTGCTCGGCGTGTCGACGCATTTCAGCGATCCGATGGCGATCGTCGGTGCGGATCGGGAAGTCGGGCTGGGTGAAGCTCTCGGGGCCCGAACATTCGGGATCGTCGTCAATTCGATCATCGGTGGCGTTGCGGGCCTCATCGGCTTCGCGCTGGGCGGCATGATTCCTGCGAAAAAAGCTGCCTGAGCGCGACGGGGCGGCGGTCGGATAGAATGCCGGCTTCGTGAAAGGATTGAATATGCGAGCGCTGCTCTTGCTTTTGCTTTCGTCGACCATCGTTTCCGCGCAGTCGATTCCGACGCCGGAATCTTCGCTCGGCTTCGCCGTTGGGGCGGATTTTCACCTCGCCTCCTATGACGACTCGATCGACTATTTTCGGAAGCTCGATGCTGCTAGCGACGAGCTCGAGCTCGTCGAAGTGGGCCAGACGTCCGAGGGACAGGCCTTCTATGTAGCGCTCATTTCCTCGGCGGAGAATCTTCGCAATGTCGAGCGCTATCGCGAAATCTCCTTGAGACTCGCGCATCCCGAAGGGCTCACGGATGACGACGCCCGTGCGCTCGTCCGGGAGGGGAAAGCGATCGTTCATATCGACGGCGCGGTGCACGCGACCGAAGTCGCTTGCGCGCAGCACACGATTCAGCTTGCCTACGATCTTTTGACGGGTCGTGACGTCCCGGAGATTGCCGCTATTTTCGACAACGTAATCTTCATGCTCTGGCCGACCCTCAACCCGGATGGGCAGACGATGGTTGCGGAGTGGTACCGATCGAACGTCGGCACCTCTTATGAAGTCGCGCCGCTCCCGCGCCTCTACCAAAAATATGTCGGGCACGACAACAACCGCGACGCTTCACGGCTCTTTATCGGTTCGCGACGCCGCATTTCTACACGGTGCAGGATTTTCCCGAGACCCGGCGAACGCTGCGCTCGGAATCGCTCTACCCGAGCCCCTGGAAAGGGGGATGGTGGCGCATTCGCGATGCGATCGACTACATGTTGACAACGTCGACGGCAACGCTCGATTTCGCGGCGAAGTTCAAATACGACCTTCTCTACAATCGCTACCAGTCCGGGCGAGACACGATCCGCAAATACGCAGCCGAGCCTCCATACGCCTTCTTCGTGCCCGAAGGCGGCCGCGACCCCGAAGTCGTCCCGGATACCGGACATCCGGTCATGGCCGGCATGCCGCCGCGCGCGAACGTCTTTATTGGACGCAGTCCGTTTTCACGACCAAGGAAGGATTCGAAGGGAGTGCTTTGGCGAAGTTTCCGAGCTCGGGCTCGCCGCTCTTGTCGGGATATCTCCTGGGTGAGGAGCTTCTTCATGACTATGCCGCCGCCCTCGACGTCCGTCACGGAGAGGGGCGCGTTTTGTTGATGGGTTTCCGTCCGCAGTGGCGCGGCCAGCCCTTCGGAACGTTCCGCGTCCTGTTCAACGCGATTCTTTTTCACAGCGAAGCGACCGAGGGTGTTACGGGCACTCCGGATTTTTGGTCGGCGCCTTCGACGGACAACGATGACAAGGAGACCCGGTGAAACGAGCGCTCATAGCAGCTGTTGCCATCATGGTCGCCTGTGCCCCGCCTCCACCCGGGCCTGGGCCGGAGGCGGACTCTCAAACGCGTCACATGGCCAACATCATCGCTAACAACGTCTTCTTCTATTACGAGAATATCGAGCCGGCGGCTGCGTTCTATGAAGATCTACTCGGCCTCGAAGTCGTCGCGGATTACGGCTTTGCCAAGATTTTGCGGGTCGCCGAGACGTCTTTCCTGACGCTCGTGGCCGGAGATACTGGGATGCACTCCACCGACGAGCCAAAGGCCGTCGCGGTAGCACTTCTCACTGAGGAGCTCGAAGAGTGGTATGCCTATCTCGTCGAGCACGAAGTGCCGATGCGCGGCGAGTTGAAAGTGAATCCCGGCGGACCCCATGACGGCTTCGTTGCTTACGACCCCGAGGGCTACTACCTCGAGTTCGAGCGGTTCAACCCGCATCCAGAGAACGAGAAGCTGATGCCAGCTTTGGCGAAGGTCGACTCGCTCTACACGGATAAAGGGTCCCCCGAGCTCGGCTTTCAGGCGACGGTGCTGTGGCTCTATTACGACGATCTAGCCGCCAGCCAAAGTTTTTACGAAAACGTGATGGGCGTCGAGCTCATCGTCGATCAGGGCTGGGCGAAAGTCTTTCCGAGCTCGAAGAGCGGCTTCATCGGTCTCGTCGACGGCGCGCGGGGCATGCACCAGGCGACGAAAGACAAGGCCGTGACGATATCCTTTCTCACGGACGACGTGGACGCGTGGTTCACCCACATGAAATCGCAGGAGGCGCTTCAAGCCTTCGACCTGAGACATCAAGAAGTGCTCGACGAAGGCTTCGTCCGCGTCTTCGTCGGCTACGACCCGGAGAACTACTTTCTCGAGTTCGATCACTTCGTCGAGCACGAGGACAACGTGGAGCTCCTCCGCGTACTCGCGCCATAGCGTAGCGCCATTCCAGATCAAGGCAGATTCTTGAAATGCTTGCTTTTTACTTTGAACTTCTTGGTCTTGCCGTGCCGCCGCGACAATCGAGACGTAGAACTCGCCCTTTTTGTGAAGCGAAGACAGTGACAGGACGTCGGCGAGGTCGAAACTCGCCAAGAGCGGGCCTATGTCTACGGAACCTCCGCCCGGTGTAGCGTATTTGTCAGGAATCCGCATCGTATGCGTCGGCAATACTTCTTTGTCGAGTTTCTTGTCTGACGGAAGAAGCACAACGTGGTCCACGGGGGTGCCGTAGGCGCCCTCACGACTCCTCTGGGGTACGTCCGCCTGGCACATGATACGGAGCACAGGTGTCCGTAGCTGTTCGTTAACGTGGAGAGGAAGGAAGCATCTTCTTGCCCCTCTTCGCCGCGTCCCGGGCCAGTTTGGCCAACCAGGAATAAGGCGTGTAGAGCTCGACGCCGAACCCGCTCGTTCGTACGCTCGGTTGTTGCTGCATGAAGTTGTTATTGCGATTCGAGTCATCCCGCATGCGGGCGAAATCGGACCCTGCGGCGCCGAGGAACAACCGTGGCAGTTTTTCGGTGAGATCATTCCCTAATGCAAGGGCGCTGGAAATATCTTCGTCGCTCAAAGGATGCTTGATTGAGAGCGCGTTTTTGCCGCTCACAGAAAGCGGGAGAATGAGCAAAACCCCGGTTAATACGACGCGCATCATCATCATCATCATCAGTTCACCTCCTATTCGCGGACGTCAGGTGCTCCGGAGCGCACGTCGCCTTGTAGAGTACTACGAAAGCCAAGTTGCAAAGTTCGTCAGAGATTCGCTACTCGGAGCGAAGCGTCGTCACGGGATCGGTTCTCGGGGCCCGGCGAGCGGGAGACTACTCGCCCTGACCCTAAGCTGCCATTTTCATTTACAATTGATGGGCTTGGGTGCCATTCACGATGTTCTTCCTTGACGACATTCGCTACGCGGTCCGGATCTTCTGGCACCGGCCCGCCTTTACCGCGATCATCGTTTTCACCCTTGCGTTAGGGATCGGAAGCAATGTTGCGATCTTCAGCGTTGCCAACGCGGTCCTGTTGCGGCCGTTACCGTTTCCGGATCCCGAACGCCTGGTTCTCATCTGGAACCGAATGACGACCGCCAACCGGCCCAATGCGCCGGTGTCCGGGCCTGACTTCCTCGACTGACAAAGAACAGTCGAGGTTGTTCGATGATTTCGCCGGCGCGATAGCCATCGAGGGAACGATTACTGGCGAGGAGCGGCCCGAACAAGTGATGGTGGGGTGGTCCACGGTGAACTTCTTCCAGGTCCTTGGGATCCGTCCCTTCATGGGCCGGGATTTCGAGCCGGATGACGGAATCCCAATTGATCGTCAGGTCTTTCTGGATCCGAATGCGATTCTCCCGCCCGGGATCATTCTGTTGACCCATGGGATGTGGCAAAGGCAGTACGCTTCCGATCCGGCCGTTCTCGGAAAGACGATCCAGATGGACGGGCAATCGTGCATCATCGTCGGGGTATTGCCGCGCGACTTCCGCATCTACCTGCCCGCCTATGCCGGCATGCCCACGAACATCGACGTCTGGCGAGTATTTCCGATCGATTTCGACACGAGTCCGCGAGACGGCGAATTCCTCACCGTTATTGCGCGTCTGAAGCCGGAGGTGACGCTCGAGCAGGCCCAAACCGAAATGGACGCGCTGGCCGTTCGGCTTCAGGAGCAGTTCCAACATCATAAGAATATGGGCATGGAGATTGTCGTGAACTCCATGCACCGAGACGTGGTCGATCACGTACGTCCTTTGCTCCTCACGTTGCTCGGTGCCGTTGGGATCGTGCTGCTCATCGCGTGTGCCAACGTCGCGAACCTGCTTTTGGTCCGCGCCAAGGAGCGAGAACGCGAGATCGCGGTGCGCGTTGCCTATGGTGGAGGACAGCGGCGCATCATCGCGCAAATGCTCACCGAGAGCTGTGTGCTCGCGGCTACCGGGGGCGTGCTCGGTATCGGCTTGGCATGGGTGGGGATTCGCTTATTGGTGGTGACGCAGCCGGCCAACCTTCCGCGACTCGAGAGCGTGGGGATCGACGGTACGGTCTTGCTCTTTACTGCGGGAGCGTCCCTCTTGGCAGCTCTTGTCTTCGGTGCGGCGCCGGCCCTCAAGTCGGCGAGCCCGAACCTGGCGAACGCCCTCAAGGAGCGAGGCAGCGATGCTGGCGGCGTCCGAGGCAACAAAGTCCGAACGGCCCTCGTCCTGGCGGAGGTGGGTTTGTCGCTCGTGCTGTTGATTGGCGCCGGCCTCCTCGTGCGCAGTTTCGCGAAGCTCCAGCAGGTGGAGCCGGGCTTCCATCTTCAAAACGTCCTCACGCTGTCGGTTCCCCTGCCTGTGTTCAAGTATCGCGTTCCGGACGCACGGGTAAACTTCTACACCCGTTTGCACGAGCGTCTCGTGGCGCTGCCTGGAGTTGCGGCGGTTGGCGGCATCGGGCCCCTTCCACTGCGCGGTGGCGATCAGTACTGGGTCCAACCCTACGCCCGGGAGGGCGCCAGCGAAGAAGAGTGGATCCGGAACCGTGCGGACTATCGAGCCGTTCTGCCGGGTTATATGGAAGCGATGCGGATCAACGTCGTCGCGGGCCGGACGCTTACTGAGGCTGACAATCAAGAGGGAGGTCTTACCGTCGTCGTGGTCGACGACAAGCTCGCCGAGCAGACTTGGCCGAACGAGGACGCCGTCGGCAAGGGCATGCAGATCGTGCGATTCAACGTCGAGACCTTCGCGATGGAGCGAGAGTCCGTCCAAGTGGTGGGTGTGGTGCGGCATGTGCGGTCCGAGTCGCTCACCGTCGACGGACGCGGTGCCGTCTATTACACCTACCGCTTCTTCCCGTGGTGGCCAATGGTGCTCACCGTCCGCGGAACCGGGGATCCACTGGGCCTCGTGAACGCCATTCGCCAGGAGGTTGCGTCGCTGGACGGCGACGTCCCCGTGGCCGATGTGCGACTCATGGACGACTATGTGGACGATGCGATGGCGCAGGGACGTTTCACCCTCACGCTCGTCGTCGTGTTTGCTGTGCTGGCGCTCGTGCTCGCGTCCATTGGCTTATATGGAGTGATCGCGTACTCGCTGCGACAAAGGATTCAGGAGTTCGGCGTGCGCATGGCGTTCGGCGCGGATGCAAAGGACATCGTGCGTTTGGTCGTGCGGTACGGGATGGTGTTGGCGCTCAGTGGTGTTGCCGTGGGGCTGGTTTTTGCTTTCGCGCTGACACGCATGGCGTCGAGCCTTCTCTATGACGTGACTCCCACGGACCCGGTGACCTTTATCGGCATTCCCGTGTTGCTCGTCGTAGTCGCGCTCGTCGCAAGCTACGTGCCGGCCCGGCGGGCGACGAAGATCCGTCCGCTGGACGCCATTCGGGGAGAATCGCGCTGAGCCCGCCTTCGAGGACATCACGGTGACATCTCCATCCTGAAAATTTCTCTGACCGGGCAGAGCGTGTAGAATCTAGGACCAGACGACTTCGGATCCCGGAGGTTTCCGAGCTCGACCCGAGAGTGCCAGGCTGGCGCTCGTCAACGGAATCGAGCGGAATCGATCGGGATCGACCGAACGCGTCGTCGCAGGGAAAGGAGCTACCATGTCGTTGTTGCGAGCTGTGAAGTCCGTGTTGTTTGTCGCCGTCCTGTGTCTGCTGGTCGGCTGTGTCTCCGAATCGAATGCTCCGGAGGCGATGGCTGAGGCGCCGGCAATGCCCACCGGCAACCTAATCACTGGAGAAGGTCTGCCGAATCCGGCCCCGAACGTTACGGTGAACTGGGGCACGCTTCCAGAGGGACGAGAGTGGGGCTCGACCGCCGGTATCGACATCGATCCGATCGACGGGCATATCTGGGCCTATGAGCGCTGCGGGGCGAGCACGTTCGGTGCCGGGACCCCGGTCAACTGCGACAACAACCCCGTGGACCCGATTTTCAAGTTCGACAGAAACACCGGCGAGGTGCTCGCCAATTTCGGCGGTGGCGTCATGGTCACTCCCCACGGCATCCACGTCGACGCGGAACGCAACGTCTGGGTGACGGACTTCGCCGGGAACGCCGAGGGAACGAAGGGGCATCAGGTGCACAAGTTCAGCCCCGATGGCGAGCTCCTGATGAGCCTCGGCACGGCGGGGCAGCCGGGCAGCGGCCCGAACCAGTTCAATCAGCCTAACGACGTCATCACCGCGCCGGATGGGACCATCTTCGTCGCCGACGGCCACAGCGCGGGGATGACGACCAACCGGGCGATGGAGGAAGGCCGCGAGGCGGGAGACACCGCCCGCATCCTGAAGTTCTCGGCCGACGGGACCTTTATCAAAGAATGGGGCCAGATCGGCGTCCAACACGGTGAGTTCCGGACTCCGCACGCGCTCGTCTTCGATTCGCAGGGCCGCCTCTGGGTCGCGGACCGCGGCAATCACCGCATCGAGATTTTCGACCAGGACGGCAACTATCTCGAGTCGCGCTACTCGTACGGGCGCATCAGCGGCATCTTCATCGAAGACGAGATAGTGTACGCGATCGACTCCGAGTCGAGCCCGACCAACCACCCGAACTGGCGAAACGGTGTCCGCATCGGCCCGGTCGACGGGGACTACATCACCGCCTTCATTCCGCCGTTCGAGCGGGAGAGCAGGGTCTATCAGGGCACGGCGGGCGAGGGCGTCGCGGTCGACGCGGACGGCAATGTGTATGCCGCAGAAGGGCCGAACTCGCTGAGTCAGGCCGGTGGCGCGTTTACCAAGTACTCGGTCCGCCGGTAGTAGCGGCTCCTCGGGTCTTACTCGTTGCTTTAGGAGGACGTCGATGCAATCTCGAAACGGTGCGCGCTGTTGGATGGCAGCAGTTTTCTGTGGGGTCGCAATGCCCGCCCTGAGTCAGGAGATACCGAGCTTGCCCTCACTGCGCGAGCAGGCAGAGATCCGGCAAGGTTGGCTCGAGGAGCGACTCGACAACGTGCTGCCGGGGCTCATGCGCGAGAACAACGTGGACATGTGGATCGTGCAGATGAGCGAGTACAACGAAGACCCGGTCTTCCGTGCGCTCGTCACGCCGACCCGCTTTGCCGCGCGGCGCCGGTCCATCTTTATTTTCTATGACCGCGGCCCCGAAGAAGGGCTCGAGAAGCTCGCTCTCGGGGGCGGAACGCAAGGCGGCGCCTATGTTTCGGTGCGTGAGGCCGAGCACCCCGAGCGGGAGCTCTATCTCGATGCACAATGGCGCATGCTGCGTGAGGTCGTCGAGGAGCGGGCGCCCGAGACGATTGCGATCAACGTGTCCCACACGCACGCGTTCTCCGACGGTCTGCCCTCGGGCGAGCGAGAGCTTCTCGAGCGCGCGCTAGGTCCCAAATGGACGGCCCGATTCGTGCACGCCGAGCTCCTCCCTCTGCATTACCTGGCGATCCGGGTGCCGTCGATGCTGCCTTATTACCAGAACATGATGAAAATCGTGCACGGCTTGATCGCTACGGCGTTCTCGAGTGAAGTCATTACCCCGGGGGAGACGACCACGGAGGACGTGGTCTGGTGGCTGCGCCAGCAAGTGCACGACCGCGCCATGGACTCGTGGTTCCAGCCTTCGGTCAGCGCCCAGCGCAAAGGCGAGACGCTCGAAGGCGATGTCATCATCGAGCGCGGCGATGTGCTCCATACCGATTTCGGGATCTTCGCTACCGGGCTCGCGACAGATACCCAGCACATGGGCTATGTGCTTCGTGAAGGTGAGACTGAAGTGCCCGCGGGCCTCATGAAAGCGCTCGCGAACGCGAATCGGTTGCAGGACATCGTGACGGAGAACATGAAGCCCGGACTCTCGGGGAACGAAGTCCTGGCCGCGTCGCTCGCGCAGATGCACAGCGAAGGCATTGAAGGACGGATATACAACCACCCGATTGGCGACCACGGTCACGGCGCTGGACCTTTGATTGGCCTATGGGATCGTCAGCAGGGCGTGCCTGGTCGAGGTGACGTGAAGCTTCTTCGAAATATGTGGCACTCGATCGAGCTCTACGCGCAGACGCCGGTTCCGGAATGGGACGGCCAGATGGTGCGCATGGCGCTCGAAGAAGACGCGGCGATGAACGCGGACGGTAAGATGGAGTGGATCCTGCAGCGGCAGGAGACGTTCCACCTCGTGCGCTAGTTCGAGCCGGGCCGTTCCAAAAAGCTGGTGTCACACGAGCTCAGCGAATCGGCGAATAGTCGGTCGGGAACATGATGACCGACTCGACCTTTTCGACGATAGGGCCGTCCGCGCGTGATGCCTTGTAAGCAGCCTGCCACTCCGGATCGTCCCGGAAGGCCTCCCACGCTTTCTCACGCGCTTCGACACTCTGAAAGGCGAGCACGTAGATGAGCTTGTTGTCTTCGTCGGCAGGGACCCAGTAGGCGATGAGCTTCATCCCGTGTTTCACGAAGATGTGGTTCGTATGGTCCCTGAATCGCGCGTGCAGCTTCGGGAGAGAACCGTCATGCGTCGTGTAGGTGCGAAGCTCGTAGATCTGAGCGTCCAGCTTGGGCTGCGCCCAGTTTTCGGAGGTCACTGCGAACATAGAGAGCGCGAGGATGGGCAAGAGCGACTTCTTCATGGTTTCTCCCTTCGTAGAAGGTGAAGGATAACCCAGTTTCGTGGTGCAACGCATCAGGCATCCGTGTTTCTATCTATTGGACTACTCAGTGGTATGCTCCTGTCTTCGGGATTCGAGTTGGACCGAATAGGAGATGCCGAATAGGAGATCGAAGATGAAACCAATAACATGGGTGACGCTGTTCGCCGTTGCCGCGTTTGGAGCTTGCGCGGCGCCCACGCCGGAGCAGCAGATTCTCGACGATGTCGTCGCAGCGCTTGGCGGCCGCGAGGGCCTCGAGGCTGCTCAGAGCCTTTCGATCGAAGGCGAAGGGGTGATGCGCAACCTGGGCCAAGACATGACGCCCGATGCGACGTCGCAGACTTTCACGATCAGTGACTACACCCAATCTATCGACCTCACGATGGAACGCATGCGTGTCGAGCAAACCCGGACGCCCACCTTCAACTACTTTCGTGGCCCAGACCCTATGAAGCAGGTCTTCGGCATCGATGGGACTGTAGGGTACAACGTGGCGCCGGACGGCAGTGCGACCCGCGTGCCGAACGGCGCGGCGACCGACCGCCGCGCGGCGTATTACCACCATCCGCTCACGCTTCTGCATGCCGCGCTGAAGCCGGGCGCGACGGTGGCGAATGCGCGGATGACGGACGGTGAGAGCCTCGTGGACATCACTACCGAGGACGGCATCGAGCTCACGTTGGCGTTGGACGCTGCCACGAAGCTACCGAGCTACGTGACATCCATGCTGAACCACACGAACTTGCGTGACGTCGCGCAGCGGACGAGCTTTGCAGACTTCGAAGAAGTGAACGGGTTGATGCTGCCGACCGGCATGACGGTGTCGACGGACGATTACCAGATTCTGGATTTTCGCGTGACGGCTCAGAGCTTGGGAGCGGATGTGGGTGATCTTGCCGCACCGGATGCGGCGAGGTCGGCGGCGCCGATTACCGGGCCGCCCCCGGCCAACGTGACGGCCGAGGAAGTGGCCGACGGCGTCTGGTTTCTGGCTGGCCAGTCCCACCACAGCGTTCTCGTTGAGTTCAGTGACTACTTGATGCTCATCGAGGCACCGAATGAAGCTCGAACGCTTGCCGTGATCGCCAAGGCACGGGAGCTCGTTCCGGAGAAACCGCTGACACATCTGGTGAGCACTCACCACCATTTCGATCACTCAGGCGGGGTGCGGGCAGCGATCGCGGAAGGGCTCACCGTCGTGACGCATGCCGCGAATGCCGGCTTTTACGAAGAACTGGCGGAGCGGACGAGCACGATCGCTGAAGACGCCCTTGCCCGCAATCCCAAGGCGCTGACGCTCGAGACGGTCGATGACGAGAAGAGCTACGAAGACGACACGATGCGTGTAGATGTCTATCACATCGCAGACAACCCGCACGCCGGTACACTGCTAATGGCGCACCTCCCTCGCGAACGGTTGCTCGTTCAAGCCGATGCGTTCAGTCCGGGGCGAGATTACCAGCCGTTCGCGACCAAACTGCTGGAGAATATCGAACAGCGCAACTTGAGGGTGGACCGCATCCTGCCGGTTCACGGCGGCGTGGTGACCTACGACGAGCTGGTGAGCGCTGTCCGAGCGATGGCGAACTGATGTTGATCGCCCGCCTCGATGAAACATAGTGGCGCTCAGAGCATCAGGCCGAGGATCGTGTAAAGAACGAGGCACACGGCGGCGACGCTCAGTGCGTAGGGGAGCTGCCTGCGCACGTGGTCGATGTGATCGGTGGCCGCGGCCATCGATGAAATGATGGTGCTGTCGGAGATGGGCGAGCAGTGGTCGCCGAAAATCGCCCCGCCCAGGACGGCGCCGATCGTGAGGCCTGGGTGAAGCCCTGAGACCGCCATCATCGGGATGGCGATGGGGAACATGATGGCCCACGTTCCCCACGACGTTCCTGTCGAAAAGGACATGATCGCGGAAACGAGAAAGAGCATCGCCGGAAGCACGAAAGCGGGAAGTCCGCTATCCGCGACCTGGGCGATGTAGATTCCCGTTCCCAGAGTTTGACAAGTGTCCCCGATCACGAAAGCGAGCATGAGCAGGAGGACGATGGGAAAGAGGCCGCCAACGCCCCGCATGAAGAGGTCGGTGAGCTCGCCAATGGTGAGAAGCCCCTGCGCGCGGTAGAAGACGCTCGCACCGAGAAGTGTTACGACGAGTGCCCAAAATACCGCGGTCGTTCCATCACCGGCGATGAGATTGCCGCTGCCCGTGACGTAGAGGCCGGCGAAGACGGTCATGAGCATCGTGAGCACAGGAATCACCATGTTCCTCGCGCGGGGGACGACGCCGTCCTTGGCTTCGAGCATGAGGACTTCGGTGGCCACGAGCGGTTCGGCGCCGTCGCGAAGCAGCTTCCCCTCCTCGCGAACCCGGTGCTCGGCTTTACGCATCGCGGCGAAGTCTCGACCGGTAACGACGGTCGCGAGCGCGAGCAGCACGGTCAGGATCGGATAGAAATCGAAAGGCACTGAGCCCGCGAGCGCGCTTAGAGGGTTTTCAACGTTCTGCGCCTCCAGCAAGCCGAGGAGGTAGGCGCCCCAAGAATTGATGGGGATGAGCGTTGCGATGGGAGCAGCGGTCGCATCGAGAATATAAGCGAGCTTCCCGCGTGAGATGCGAAGTCGGTCAAAAATCGGCCTCGATACGGGTCCGCGACATAGACGCCGACATTCGCTTCGATAAAGAGAGCGGTGCCGATACCCCAAGCGAGGATGCCCGTCCGAACGGCGCGTCGTCGCGAAGCCTCGTTGGGTGAGCCAATCCACGAGGCCTCGCATCCCGCCGGAATATTGCGTGAAGCTCAGAAAGGCGCCGATCAAAGCACTCAGCAAGATGATTTTCGTGCGTCCGGGATCCTCGAACACTTCGACCAAGGCGTCGACCGAGCCGATGAGCGCGCCGATTGGCTGGAACCCGAGCAGGATCGTGTGGCCGAGCCAGATGCCGGCAAAAAGAGAGACGTAGACTTGGCGGGTGAAGATCGCGAGGGCCAGGGCGAGCAACGGCGGCAGGACGGAAAGAAAGCCGTATTCGGTCATCTAGTATTCACGGCTCGGGATCACGAGATTCTTCAGACGCCGGTTGTCGAGATAGCGTCCCGCATTTTCGAGCACGAGATCGAGTGTGAGCGGCATGTAGGCCTCCGCGTCGTCCGAGGCCACGTGCGGCGTGATGATGAGGTTGGGAGTTTTCCATAGCGGGGAGCTCGCGGGAAGAGGCTCCGAGTCGAAGACGTCGAGGACCGCGCCCTTCATGCGACCTCGTTTCAACTTACTCCGCAGCACGTCGTAGTCGACGACCTCCGCGCGCCCGAGATTGACGAGCGAAGCTTCCGGTTTCATCGCGTCCAGCTCACGTTTTCCAAGAAGACCTCGTGTCTCCGATGTCAGCGGTGCTGTAACGATGACGAAGTCGGCGCGGGGAAGGATCTGAAGAAGATCGGACGGTGCGTACATCTCGTCGATGTAGCGGTGCGGCCTGGGCGTTCGGCGGACGCCGAGAACGTGTAGGCCGAGCTCTTTCCCCTTGCGTGCAGCAGCGCCTCCCATGTGACCGGTACCGATGACGAGAAGCGTCTTACCGCGAATCGTCGTGCTGTAGATCTCTCGCCACTGGCGTTTTTGTTGCTGGCTCACCAGCGACGGTACGGCGTTTGCGAGCATCAGCAAGCTCATCACGACATATTCGCTGACCTTCGGCACATGGACGCCTTTGTTGTTTACGAGTTTCACTTTTTTTGGAAGCCAATCGAGGGGTAGAAGGTGCTCGATCCCAGCGCCGATGATGTGGATCCACTTCAAGTTGGGCGCGGTCGCGTCGAGCGCCTTTCGCGGAAAACCCCAGCCGACGAGGAGATCGGCTCTTTGCATCGCGGGGTAGAAGCCGTTCTTGTCGGTCGCGATCGTGCACGTCACACGGCGCGCGATCTCGGGCTGACGTTTGGCCGCGGCGCGATAGAGCTCCCGGGTCATGCGGAAGACTTCGGGCGCCTTCGGGTTGCTTTGTAAATGGATGCGGAGTTTTTGCGTCAAAACGAAACTAGCGGCTGTCCGGCGCATTCATTCTTTCGACGAACATCTCGATGAAACGGGGCCAGTCGAGGTCATGCTGTACTTTCATTTTCTGAGCCCCTTCGGCGCCCGGCCAAATCTCGGTTCCGCCGACGGAGGTTCCATAGCTCACGCCGCGGTTGTCGTCGACATCGACGAAGAGCTCTTTGGTCACAACGAGCGTCGGGTCGAGCAAACTCCCCACGGCGACTTGGTCGTACATGAGCCAGACGCGATCCGGATCGCGGTCGAAGCGCGGCCCCATCGTTGTCTTCAAGAGTCGCGTAATGACTGTGTCCGAGGCGACCATTTTTTCGTACCACTTCTTCGTCAACGCGGTTTTGCGTGAGACGTTGAGCGGAGAAAGCATGATGGGGATACCTGAGCGGAGCGCGACGCGGGCGGCTTCGGGGTCCACCCAGAAATTGAACTCGGCGTTCGGCGTGATGTTGCCGGCGCCGTCTTCGAGCGAGGCGACGGCGCCTCCCATGATGACGAGCTCGCGGACGCTCTCGGCGAAAGCGGCGTTTTGCCGGATGGCCGTCGCGACGTTGGTCATCGGCCCAATCGCGACAATGGTGATTTCGCCGGGACTTGCCAGGACCGAACGGACTAGAAGCTCGACGGCTGTCTCTTTCTCGACTTTCTTCTGCGCATGGCCCCCGGGCGGTGGCGGCGGGGCGTCGTTCGAGTACCACTTCCCGTAATGGTCGACGGCGAAGTCGCTTCGCTCGTGAACCCAAGGCATGTCGGCGCCCTGATAAACAGGGATCTCCATGCGCCCGACGGACTCGAGAAGCCACAAGACCTCCGCGGTGGCGCGCTCCACGCTCGCATTGCCGGCCACCGTCGTTATGGCGAGGATCTCGAGCTCCGGAGATTGGAGCGCGAGAAGAAGCGCCAGCCCGTCATCGCCTGGCGGCAAAATAAAGTCGGTATCGAAAATGATTTTGTGACTTTGGCCTATAGCCACCGCCGAAAAACTGGTAGCGAGAACGGCGAAAAGGATGCCCCGAAGCATGGCGGGGAGCGTACCACGAGCAATGCTAAGATTGCGGTCGTGACACGTTTGGCTGTCGAGATGCCAAAAGACCGGCTGCCAATCCTCGACATGTCCCGCGACCCGGAGGACGTCGCCCGCGCTCTGAATGTTGCTTGCGAACAGATCGGCTTTTTCTATCTCGCAAATCATGGTGTTCCGGAGGAGCTTCTCCGGCACGTCTTCGCGCAATCGGTGCGCTTTCATGCCGAGCCTCTGGTGAAAAGGAACGCGCTCGCCATCAACGCCTTTCACCGGGCTGCACGTCCGGCACCGATCGGGTGGCTGGATCGCGGCGACTCCGATACCAGGCGCCTTCGTCGTCAATATCGGAGACGTCATGGCGCGCTGGACCAACGATCGCTACGTGTCGACCGAGCATCGCGTGGTAAACGTTGGGGGAGGTCACCGCTACTCGGTGCCTTTTTTCTTCGACCCCAACATGAATGTCGAGATCGCGTGTCTTTCGACGTGCCGGAGCGAGGAGCGGCCACCCCAATATGACGCCATCCGATACGGAGACTATCTACTCGACCGGCTGAACGCGCACTACGCTTATCGCAACGCGGTCGGAGCTACCGCAGGCGAAGCGCCGGATCTCCCAGCAGATTGAACGGTGCCTGATTGCTGAATGCCGAGTGATACAGTCTCCCGATGGTAAGCGACCCTCTCGCCGTTCTCGTCATCCTCGCTGCTGTCGTAGTTGTTGCGCTGAAGCTGGAGGGGCGATTTCCGTTCTTCCGTTCGCTGCGCTCGTCGGCATCCTCTTGGGGATGGTGCTGTCGATTGCCGGCGTCCTTCCGGGGACGTCTTCCGTCTACGTTTTTCTGCAAAGCACGGCCGTCAGCATCGGTATCGTCCTGATCCTGCTGAGCGTCGACCTGCGATCGATGGTGCAAGCGGGGCCGAGCATGCTCGCGGCGTTCGCGCTGGGCGCGGTGGGGACGGCAACGGGTGCGATCGTTGCCGGTTTGATGCTACAAGGCGCGATCGGCGACGAGACATGGAAGCTCACCGGACAGTTCACGGGCACCTATACGGGCGGCGGCATGAACTTCGCGGCGCTCGGGCAAGCCTTCGATACATCGAGCAATTTGTTCACGGCGGCGATTGCGGCCGACGTTATCCTTACGGCCATTTGGATGGCGGCCTGCCTCGCCGTCCCCGTCCTCTTGGGCAAGCAACGCAGCTCGACGCTGGCCGCTCCGAGCGCAGAGGTTTCGGACAAGCCTATGACGCTCGAGCGCTTGCTCTATTCGAGCGGCCGCCCGCTGCTTCTGGCGGACGCCGCTGCGCTCGTCGCGATCGCGGTTGGCACCGTGTGGGTGCGGGTGCGCTCGCGCGCGTCGTGCCCATTTTGCCCGAGGTGCTCTGGCTCACGACGCTGTCGCTCCTCGCTGCGCAAGTGCCGGCCATCAAGCGGCTCGCAGGAGCGGCGGTGTTCGGAAACTATCTCGTGCTTCTGTTTCTCGCGAGCAACGGGGCACAGTCGGTCGCGCGAACATCGTGAGGGTCGGCCCCTCCGGTTTCTACTTCGCCTGCGTCACGGTAGCTTGTCATGGGCTCGTTCTCTTCGGCTTCGGGCGCCTTCTCAAAATGGACCTGGGGACCCTGGCGATTGCGTCTCAAGCCAATGTCGGCGGTGCCGCTTCCGCAATGGCCATGGCAAGCGCGCGCGGCTATGGCGATCGGCTCCTCCCCGGCGTTGCAGTGGGCCTTTTCGGCTATGCGGTGGGGAACTATCTAGGCTTCGCCGTGGCGGCTTTGATGCAGAACCTCTTGGGCTCTTAGTTGACACGGAGCTCCCGTTGCGCTAAAAATTTAGCATGATATGCTAGATTTTTAGCAATGAACACCGTGGAGGTAAACTGTGAAAATTTTGCTTGGATTGGCGATTTTGCTCATGGGTGCTCCGGCGCAGACTCCGGAGAGCCTCGAGTCTCTCATGCAGGCATTGAGCTCGGATGACGCGGCCGCGCGCGCCGAGGCGGCGTGCCGGATTGGACGACTCGGCTTTCGCGCGGAGCGCGCCGTGACGCCGCTCGTCGAGCTCTTGTCTGATGCGAGCGTCGTAGAAGACATCGCTTGCGGTCATCGCGGATGGCACAACGATTCCGGCCGATGGGAGACGAGCCCCGGCCGCCAGGCCGCGCGCGCATTGGCCGATATCGGGAACCGCAGCTTCGACCCGCTCGTGCTGGCGCTAAATGGAAGCTCTTGGGTCGCGCGCAAAAACGCTGCTTTTGCTCTCGGGAGGCTCGAGGACGAGCGCGCTGTGGCGCCGCTCGCGGCGCTCTTTACTGACGCGATGCCCGCGGTACGCGAACAAGCTGCATGGGCACTGGGACGGATCGAGCATCCCGACGCTCTTGCTCCGCTCGTCGAAGCCCTGGAGAAGGATAGCCACGATCGCGTCCGAGAGCAGGCCGCGTGGGCCCTCGGTCGGTTGGGGGACGAAAGCGCCGTTTCGCCTTTGACCGCGTCGCTAAAGGACTCCAGTGCCCGAGCTCGCGAGCAAGCCGCTTGGGCGCTAGCAGCCCGGTGAAAAAGTCCAGATTCTGCTCACGGAGAAAGTTTGGTGGGCAAGTTCAAGGAAGATGTGATTCGGCGGAACGGCCAAGTTGAGACGCCCGATGGATTGCAGCGGGGCAAAACGTGCGCCTATGGTCGAGACGAAGCGCAATAAAGCAGCGATCAGACTGGCGTTGAGCTCCGCGTATTCCTTCGGCGTGGCCTTGCCGATGAGATTGCGCATCAGAATCCCGAGATTGAATCCGGCCACGTGCGTGAGGAGGCGCTTGAGTATATTTTCGTGTCTTCGCAAATGCGTTCGTCGCATGCCTCCCGCTTCGAGGTAGTGCGCGAAAGGTCGTTCGAGTAACTCGCCGCGACGGCGTATTAATCGCTTACCTCGAGTCCCGCGAATGCGACGTCGGTTCGCGTAGGTGGCGGCTTGCTCGGCCTGTTTGTCCTTCCATTTGCGGCCACCTCGCTCTGGCTCCGAAATGTAGCTCCGGTATTCTTGTTCGACCAGCTCAACCAGGATGTCGTTGCCGTGATAGCCCTTGTCCCCGACCACTTCGCGACCCGCGTCTTCATGTATTCGTTCACAACATTCCGCGTTGTTCGCGAGCTCTTGCAGATTTGACTGCGCTTTTTCCAGCGTATCCGGTAGGCTCTTTGTGTCACCCTTCGCGCCTCCGTGAAGCGTCACGGCAATTACCGCACCTTCCCCGCTCATGTCCACAGCATGCTCGGCTTTGTGCGCCATATCCGTGCCCCCGCTCTTCATTTTCATGATCTCCGCATCCGGCTCGTTCGGATTCACCCACTCCTTGTTCGACCCTTTCTTTGGCCGCTTCTTGTCCAACTTTGCAATGTCCGCTCGGCTCGGCTCTTCGATACCACTCTTGCGCGCAAGCTCCTTCAAATACGATTCGTAGCTTTCCCCCGTGTCTCGACGAACGATTGACCGAAGCGCCGCATTCGCTTCCAGCGTCGTCGCGTCCACACCCAGTGTCTTGCCATCTATCATCCCTCTCGACGCTAGAACTTCTAGCACCCATCCAAATACAGATTCGTGAACTTCCAGCGGAAGTCGATTCCGTATCCGAGACAGCGACGAATGGTCCGGCGTTCGCTCTTCCATTCCAAGGCCAAGAAACTGGCGCAAAGACAGTGAGTCCGAACACCGCCAGCAGATCCCGCGCTCTGAATCGATGCGCTCAAAGTAGCCGATCAACAGCATTCGAAAATACACACCCGGCGGTATGCTCGGCCGACCTTGCTTCTTCGCGTAATACGGCGAGCATTTCGACTCCACAAACGAGTCAAACTCTTCCTCTCGAAGTACCCGCTCGAGTTCCTCATAAAAAGGATGACCAGGACTCGACGCAACCGCATCGTGTGGAATCCATAAAGTCTCTTGGCAACTTTTCTTTTTCTTCTTCATCGACATGCGATGCAATTTTACATCGTCATCGAATGAGTCTTCAGAGAAATATCGCGACCGGATACGACTTTTTCAACGGGCTGCTAGGGAGGCTCGACGCGCGGTCGGCGGTCCCCGCACTCTCGAAGGCCCTTTCGGACGACGAAGCGCGCGTGCGGGAGCAAGTGAGCTGGGCGCTTGGCAAGATCGAAGACAAGGGCGCTCTCCCGGCGCTCATCGGCGCGATGGAAGACTCGAGCGATGACGTGCGGGAGCAAACAGCGTGGGCACTCGGCCGCATCGAGGACGATAGCGCGGTCGATGTGCTCGTCAAAGCGCTCGGTGATGAAAGCCCCGATGTGCGGGAGCAAACAGCGTGGGCGCTCGGAAGAATCGAATCTCCCCGCGGACGCGAGGGGCTCGAGGGCGCCCTCTCCGATGCGGAGGCGGATGTGCGCGAGCAAGCCGCGTGGGCGCTCGGCCGGGTGGTGCGTTGAGGCGGCTGGGACTATTGTTCGGCGCCGTCGAGAAGTGCGTAGCCACGCTCGACCGCGTGCGGGTGGACGCCGGGCCCCTCGATTTGAGGGAAGTGCTCGGCGTGGCTCGATAGGTCGATGGTTTTCGCCGCCTCGTCCGCGCTGACGCCGGACTCGTGCTTCGCGACAATATGCGTCCAGAGGTCTCGGATGTAGGCTTGGAAGTGATCTATTTTCTCTTTGTCCTCGAAGGCGGCGCCGTGGCCGGGCAAGACGACGTCGAAGTCGAGCTCCTTGACCGCGTCGAGTGTATCGGCCCACTCGCTCAAATAGGCGTTGCCCATATACGAGATGCCGCTCGTGACCAGATCGCCCGTCACGATGACTTTCTCTTCGGGTAGATAGACGACAACGTCGCCGCCGGTGTGGCCTCGGCCGAAAAACCACAGCTGGATTTCACGCCCGCCACGAGTGAGCGTCATCTGCTTAGCCAGGGTCATCGTGGGCGGGGTCGGGACGATCGCTGCCGTCGCGTCTCGATAATTCGTATGCACCGCGAGCTGCTTTCGAGCTTCAGCTTCGGCGTCGGCATCGGTGGCATCGATTGCCGTCTCGAGCGCGCTCTCGGCTTGCTGGATGCGTGCGGGAAGCCCGTCGACGACGAACATCTCCCACGCACGGCCTTCCTTGGAAGCTCCCGCAACGAGCTGCTCGCGCGTATATTTGTGGCCGATGATCTCGACGTCGTCACCGAAGGCTTGATTGCCATGCGCGTGGTCGAAATGAAAATGTGTATTGACGACGTAGCGCACGGGTTTGTCGGTGAGGTTCTCGAGCTCTTTCATGAGCGCCCAAGAGGCGGCGGGCGTCATGTGCGAGTCGACGAGCAGGACGTCGTTTTCATTGATGATGACGCTGCCGTTGCATCCGACGGTCAGGTTGCCGGTTCCCACGGCGTGGTAGATGTCGTCACGGATTTTGTGGAACGTGAAGGCCTCACCCTCCCATGTGGCGCCTGGCGGCGGTTCTGCGACGGATCCCGCGCTCGTCCCGGGCGCTTGGACGGGCTGGCAGGCCCATGTGGCGGCAAGCGCCAGGATCCCAAGCCGACAAAGCTGGTGGTTATTTCTCACTTTTGCGATAGACATATTGTCGTGACCTCTCTCATGTTACGTCCGTGGCGAAGACGGGAGACTACGCTATGAAGCGTTCAATTTCAACGACATCGCGTCCACTTTCGGCGACACTTCCGCGCTTGGGCCTGCGCCTGACGCTGGCACGGAAGGTGCACACCGATCGCGCGGAGGAATACAACACCATGCGAATCTTGTTGACAACGTTGATGCTGCTCTCGATTTCCGTTCTCGCTTCCGCCCAAGGCTCGGCGACTACGGAGACCCTCTTGAAGGGCGACGTCGATAACGGCTTTCTCTTTGCTCCGGATTTCAAGTTCACGGACCTGAACGGTCACTTCGCGAGCCTCGTCGGCGGGTATGGCGGCTGGGTCATCGACAAGAAATTTCTTATCGGAGGCGGTGTTTACACGCTCGCGAACGGCTCGGGCGCGGACGGGATGACCTATGGTGGCGGCGTCTTCGAATACTTCATCAACCAGGGCTCTCTGGTGAACGTTTCGGTGCGAGGGCTCGTGGGCGGCGGCAACGCGACACTCGATTCGGGCTTTCCCTCATTCGGCCGCGGTAACGACTTCCCGAGTTTTGGCGGTAGTGGATCTCGCGGCAATGTGCCTGGTTTCGTGAATGTTCTCGGGCGGCGCTTCTCCGAAGACTTCGACCTCGACGATATCTTTGCGACGGAAACGAGCTTCTTCATCGCCGAGCCGGAGGTCAATGTCATCCTCAACATATCCGAGACATTCCGGTTAGGCGTTGGAGGCGGCTACCGTTTCATTGGCGGCGCAGGACGCCTCCAAAACCGGCTCGACGGGTTCACGGCGAATGTTGCCTTGAAGATGAGCTTCTTTTAGGACGGCTCTAGGGAAACGGTCACATCGAGCGCGAGCTCGGCGCCCCGTCGAAGAACGCGCAAAGCGAGCTTTCGAGGACGCGCGTCGAGCTCGCGGACGAGCCAAGCGCGAAGCTCGGAAACGGTGCTGTCGTCGAAGAAGGGCTCGCCGTCGACTTCCAAGAGCAAGTCGCCTTTTTTGAGTCCCACTTTGCCGAACACGCTCCCGTCTTCGATGGCATCGACGCGAAGCGCGGCGAGCTCGCCTCCGAGGTCTCCTTGCACGATGTGCCCCTCGAGGCCGAGCGCCGCCAGGCGATCTTCGATAGAGCGCTGGGCGTACATTTCCCAGAAGGAAAGTATGCCTTCCGGGTGGCTCGGCTCGAGTGACCCAGAAAAGGCGCGCGCTTTTTCGAGACTCGCGACGGTCGTCGGCACGCGGACGCGCAACGACGCCGCGTAGACGCGTCCGGGATCGCCACGCTCGCGCACGTCCTCGGCTGCAAGCTCGAGCGATCGGTCGGCGGCGCCGCGATAGACCCGTTCGCCATTGATATGAATCTCGATGGGTGCGTCGAGATCGACGAGGTGATCGGTCAGGAACACTCGGAGCGAGCGTACCCATCGCGCGTCGATATCGATGCGCTTGCGGGACGTGACGCGCGCCCGCACGATCCCACGGCGCGTGTCGGACTCGATCCAATGAACCCGACGTGCGAGCGCCATGATGCCATCGTGCGGGACGCGCACCACTTCCTTTGGATATGGATTGCGCGGCCGCTCGGCGAGCCACCGAAGCACCTCAGGGTAGTGCTCCGCGAAACCCTCGTGGGAGCGATCCGACATCTCGCGATAGACGATGTCGTATTCGAAGCTCTCCAATATCCGCTCCATCGCGCGCGGACCTTGGATGCTGCGAATATTGCGATCGAGCTTTCCTTCGAGCACAAATGTTGGAACGTGCATCAGGTTCCGCAATAGATGCTCACGCGATTCGCCCTCGGTCGAGACCGGAACGATCGCGGCAAAGCGATCCGGTCTTGAAGCAGCGAAGGCGATCGAAAAATTCGACCCGAGCGAGATTCCGGTGGAAACGATGCGGTTGGGATCGACCGGATAGAGCGCCGCGACGTCGTGCAAGAGTGCTTCCATTTGCTCCGGACGAAGAATCTCGTAGGGGAGCGTTTGTTCGGTACGTGGTGCGCGCGCGACGACATGAGTCATGGCGGGAGAGACGACGATGACGCCGGCGCTCGCGGCCGGCCCGTCCCACACGCGCAGCATGCGCGAAGCACCTTGGAGCGCAGACCTCGCGTTGGGCATCGGCCCGCCATGCATCGCGAGAAGGAGAGGCCATCGTTTCGCGGGCTCGAATTGCGGAGGGAGTTGGACCAAGACTGGGATCGAGCGGCTGTCGGGAAGCAACACTTCGAGCGCTACCGTGCGAAAGCTGCCGTCAGTCTCGCGAACCGCTTGCGGCATGGCAGTCGGGCGCGCGTCGAGCAGCTGTTGCTCGAGCGTTTCGATCGCATCCCGCGTAACTTGAGCCTCGGCGCTCGTGGCGGCGAGCACGGCAAACAGGAACGCCAAACTCTTCACGCGAACATCAAGCACGCCGAGTGCGGCTGCCTTCACGCGCTCTCTCCCCAGTCCGCGAGCGAGGCGAGCGCCGCGCCAACGCCTTGGCCGAGCGTGACGGGCACACCAAGGTCCGCGAGCGTGCGCTCGAGCATCGCGAGCTGTGCGCATAGATAGGTCGGATGCGCGGCCATACCCATGTGACCGAGCCGGAAGAGCTTCCCAGCGAGGTCACCGTAGCCGCCGGAGATCATGACGCCGTAGCGATCGCGCAAGTGTCCGCGAAGCTTCTCGTCGGTGACGCCTTTCGGCATCACGGCACCCGTGACGCAGGATGCGGCGATCTCTTCGCGCGCCGCCCAGAGCTCCAGCCCCATTCCCTCTACGCCGCGCCGCGCGGCTTTCGCGATCGCCCTATGGCGCACGGCCATGGCCTCCATCCCTTCTTCGAGCGCTTGCTCGAGAATCGATTCGAGGGCGTAGATGTTCGTGACCGACGGTGTGTAGGGAAAGGTCTTTTTCGCCATCCACGTATCGCGCCAGTCGAGAATCGAGAGAAAGCTTCCTCGGAGCGGGGTCTTCTTGGACTCCATCGCTTCCCAAGCTCGAGGGCTCACGGACAGCATGGAAAGCCCCGGGGGCCCCCCGAGACATTTCTGCGGCCCTGCGACGGCGATGTCCATCCCCCAATCCTTGGGGCTCGAGAGCTCTCCGCCTAATCCCGATACGGTGTCGACCATCGTGAGGACGCCAAACTCTTTCGCGACCGCGCCGATAGCTTCGACGGGGTTGACCGTTGCCGATGGCGTCTCCGAGTGCACGACAGAGAGAAACTTGATGCCGGGGTTGTCTTCGAGCGCTTTGCGGACGCTGTCAGGGTCGATCGCTTCGTTGTAAGGCACGGCAAGCTCGACCGTCTCGCCGCCATATTTTTCGATGAACAGCTCGAACCACTTTCCGAAGACCCCCGAGACGAGGTTGAGCACTTTGTCGCCCGGCGACAACAAGCACGCGGCCGCGGCCTCGAGTCCGAGGATGGCCTCGGCTTGCATGATGACGACGTCATACTCCGTTCGGTAGACCTTCTTCAGCAGCTCACACGTGTGGCTGAATATGTCGATGAAGGCGGGATCGTAGTGATACAGAACGGGACGGGATTGGTCTCGAAGGGTTCGATGTGTGAGCTGCACGGGGCCGCCCGCGAGCGTCATCTGTGGCCAGGTTTTCATGACAACCTCCTGAAGCCTATTAAATACCACGCAGTGGGAGCACCCCGAGTGTTTATTAATAAGGTTTAGATGTGATAGAAAGCTCGATGAGGGGAGGGTCTCGCAATGAAAAGGCGATGGTTATTGGGGATGGTGCTCGTGGCGGCGACGGCCGCGCCGCAGGAGCGCAAGCTTCTCGAAACGCTCGGCCCGTTCGGCTCCTACGGACACGTCTACGACAATGACAGCATTGAGGCGATGCGCCCTCGCGTTATGGGCACTCACGGCGTTATCTCGACCGGGCACTACCTGTCGACGCTCGCCGGTATGGAGGCCTTCAAGAAAGGCGGCAATGCCTTCGACGCCGGCGTGACGGCCGCGATGGCGTTGAAAGTCATGAAGATGGGCTATGCCGGGTGGACTGGCGTGGCGCCTTTGATCCTCTATAGCGCCGTAGAAGGGCGCGTCATAACCCGGGTGGGGGCGGGGAAAACGCCCGCGAAAGCGACGCTCGCGCATTTCCTGGAGCACGGAAAAACGCGAACGAGCATTGCGCTCATTCCCGCTGATGTCGACGTGTGGCTGTCGACGCTCGATCGATACGGAACGTTCAGCTTTCGGGACGCCGTGGCACCGGCCCTCGAGATTGCGGAGAGCGGCTACCACCTCTACAAGCACCAGAAGGGACTTCTCGACACGCAGCAGGATGCTATTACCCGGTTTCCGTACAACGTCGAGTTCTGGTTTCCGAACGGCGTCGGCGATCAGCAGCTCGGAGACTTGATGGTCAACAAAGATCTGGGAAGGCTCATCCGCTACATGATGGACGGCGAAGCGAAAGCGCTCGAGAAGGGCGCGTCGCGCTCCGAGGCGATCCGCGCGGCCCGGGACGCGTTCTACAAGGGCGAGCCTGCGCGCGCGGCGGCGGCGCTCTATGAAGGCTTCGATGACGGTCTCGTGCGCTACGACGATCTCGCAACCTATGAGAGCCGATGGATGGAGCCGCTCCATACGAGTTTTCAAGGCTACGACGTGTATGTCTGCGATGGATGGTCCCAAGGACCTCGGCTCATCCTGATCCTGAACATGCTCGAAAGCTTCGACGTCGAAGCACTCGGCTACAACACCGCCGAATACATCCACGTACTTTCGCAGGTCATCGAGCTCGCGATGGCCGACAGCCACAAATATATCGGCGACCCCGATTTCGTGGACGTGCCGAGCGGCCTTTATACGAAAGCTTATGGCCGCAAGCGCGCTGAGCTCGTCAATCGCGACAGGGCATTCGAAGACATGCCGCCTTGGGGCGACCCCGCGAACATGAAAAACGTCGCGACCGACTCGCCTGAGGTTTTCGCCGGCCTCGGCTCGGCTCGAGCGGGACAGTCTCTTCCAGACACGACCTCTGTCAACGTAATGGATGTGGCAGGGAATGTGTTCTCCATGACCGAGAGTGATGGCCACATGCTCACGCCGCTCGTCCCAGCGTGGGGATTTGGTCTCGGCGGCCGGATGGGCCAGCTCAACCTCGATCCGAGCCTCGCGAATGTCATGACCCCCAAGAAACGCCCGCGCAACACCAACAACCCCATTCTCATCATGAAAGACGGCAAGCCCTTCATGGGACTCTCGACGCCGGGCGGCGACCAGCAAGTGCAGGCGATGCTCCAGGTTTTCCTGAACGTCAGCGTGTGGGGCATGTCCCCGGAGCACGCGGTCGACCAGCCGCGCTTCGGGAGCTATAACTTTCCCGGAACCGGGAGCGAGGTCAACGAGAACCCCGGCGTGCTACGGGTCGAAGCGCGTATTCCTACAGCGACGTTCCAGGCGCTCGGTGTGAAAGGTCACGACGTGCAGTCCTGGGGCCTGTGGAACTGGCGAACGGGGGCGCTCACGGTGACTTATCGCGATCCGGAAACGGGTGTGATGATTGCCGCGGGTGACGTGCGGCGCGAAACGCATTCGCTCGGCTACTGATGGCTCGCGACGAGAGCCTCGTAGCCCTATACGGGTCTTTGAAGGTCGGCTATTTCAACTACGAGCTGCACCTGAACGGTGCGTTGCCCATCGACAGTCGGCGCCTCGAGCTTCCATACGAGATGTACGAGAATGGTGAGTACCCCATGCTCGTCCCGTCAGCGGAGCGCCACTCGATTTGGGCCGAGCTTTTCGAAGTGGATGCCGTCAAGCTTCGAGAGTTCGACGAGCTCGAAACTCCGTACGGCTACTGGCGGGAGACAGTGTTCCTGCAAGAGCTCTCTCGCGAAGCCGAGATCTATGTGCACGCCTCGCCGCCGCCCTCCGGTTTTACCCGTGTCGCTTCAGGTCGCTGGCCGCGCCTTCGCTAAAGCTTCGGCGGCCGAGCCCTCCGAGTAGCAAGAAAATGGCGGGGGTAGTTCATCAATGTGGTGAGAACACTACGGTCGGGATCTGGGTTTTAGAGTTTTAGCGCGGGGGGGTGTTTAAGTGGTTTTGATGTGGGAGCTTGCGGAGGCCCACCAGATGCAGTCTTGGCGGAATAGATTTTGCAAGATTGGTTCATCTTCACCTCAATCTGTGGATAGGACCGGACTAGCGCATGAAAGTTTCTCCATCGAAGAGGCATCGGAGAGCAAGGCTTCCGCTCAGAGCGGTACTTTGGGCTCTCGCGGCGGCGGTCGGCGTCGGGATCGTCGGCCGTGTTTGGGCCGACTATGTCGGTTCGCTCACGAACCGCGTCTTCGTGGATCCAGCGAGCCTTTCCGTCATTGCGGACGGCTACCAGAACGGCGACGTTTTGACGCTAATTTTCGAGACCACTCCCGCGGATACCGGCTCGGACGCGGGCCACGCGGCGTGGATGACGTTCTACATTCCCGCGGGGGTCGAGGTCGTGGGCGCGGAATTCGTCCAACCTCTAGCAGCCCGGTGAAAAAGTCCAGATTCTGCTCACGGAGAAAGTTTGGTGGGCAAGTTCAAGGAAGATGTGATTCGGCGGAACAGCCAAGTTGAGACGCCCGATGGATTGCAGCGGGGCAAAACGTGCGCCTATGGTCGAGACGAAGCGCAATAAAGCAGCGATCAGACTGGCGTTGAGCTCCGCGTATTCCTTCGGCGTGGCCTTGCCGATGAGATTGCGCATCAGAATCCCGAGATTGAATCCGGCCACGTGCGTGAGGAGGCGCTTGAGTATATTTTCGTGTCTTCGCAAATGCGTTCGTCGCATGCCTCCCGCTTCGAGGTAGTGCGCGAAAGGTCGTTCGAGTAACTCGCCGCGACGGCGTATTAATCGCTTACCTCGAGTCCCGCGAATGCGACGTCGGTTCGCGTAGGTGGCGGCTTGCTCGGCCTGTTTGTCCTTCCATTTGCGGCCACCTCGCTCTGGCTCCGAAATGTAGCTCCGGTATTCTTGTTCGACCAGCTCAACCAGGATGTCGTTGCCGTGATAGCCCTTGTCCCCGACCACTTCGCGACCCGCGTCTTCATGTATTCGTTCACAACATTCCGCGTTGTTCGCGAGCTCTTGCAGATTTGACTGCGCTTTTTCCAGCGTATCCGGTAGGCTCTTTGTGTCACCCTTCGCGCCTCCGTGAAGCGTCACGGCAATTACCGCACCTTCCCCGCTCATGTCCACAGCATGCTCGGCTTTGTGCGCCATATCCGTGCCCCCGCTCTTCATTTTCATGATCTCCGCATCCGGCTCGTTCGGATTCACCCACTCCTTGTTCGACCCTTTCTTTGGCCGCTTCTTGTCCAACTTCGCAATGTCCGCTCGGCTCGGCTCTTCGATACCACTCTTGCGCGCAAGCTCCTTCAAATACGATTCGTAGCTTTCCCCCGTGTCTCGACGAACGATTGACCGAAGCGCCGCATTCGCTTCCAGCGTCGTCGCGTCCACACCCAGTGTCTTGCCATCTATCATCCCTCTCGACGCTAGAACTTCTAGCACCCATCCAAATACAGATTCGTGAACTTCCAGCGGAAGTCGATTCCGTATCCGAGACAGCGACGAATGGTCCGGCGTTCGCTCTTCCATTCCAAGGCCAAGAAACTGGCGCAAAGACAGTGAGTCCGAACACCGCCAGCAGATCCCGCGCTCTGAATCGATGCGCTCAAAGTAGCCGATCAACAGCATTCGAAAATACACACCCGGCGGTATGCTCGGCCGACCTTGCTTCTTCGCGTAATACGGCGAGCATTTCGACTCCACAAACGAGTCAAACTCTTCCTCTCGAAGTACCCGCTCGAGTTCCTCATAAAAAGGATGACCAGGACTCGACGCAACCGCATCGTGTGGAATCCATAAAGTCTCTTGGCAACTTTTCTTTTTCTTCTTCATCGACATGCGATGCAATTTTACATCGTCATCGAATGAGTCTTCAGAGAAATATCGCGACCGGATACGACTTTTTCAACGGGCTGCTAGGCGATGGGAGCTATGCCGCCGTTGGCGCCGAGGATACGGACGCGACCTATGACGGCTATGGCGTACGCGGCGCCGTCGGCTATGTGCCGGCGGCAGGAGCGACGCAGCTCGGCGAAGGCAATGTCAACGAAGTGCAGCAGGACACGGGAATCTTCTTTAGCGCAGATTCTTCGACGGCACTGCTGGCGGCGCCGTTGACGGACCTCACCCCGACCGGGCCGCAGACCAAACCTGCCGTTGTTTGGAACTTGTGGGATCACCGACAGCTCGACGCTTTTGGCACGGCGGCCTCGTTGTCGGGCAATGGGGGCAACGGAAATACTCCCGTTGTCAGCACGGATAGCGGCGCGACGTGGGCCGGCGTCGGATCGATGGTTGCCGGCGCGGACACCTACTACACGAACGACTACAATCCGGGTTGTTCAGCCAGCGCAAACTTCGAGGACGACGTGACGTGTGTCGGACCGTGGCAGCGCATCGCCACGGTCAACGCGAAGATCGGCGGTAGCGGGGCGGTCACGCCCGCGACCGCGCAAGGGGCCATCCAGAATACTTCGGTCGCGACCTCGGCCGGCTACAGCCTCTCGACGTCGAGTCCGCTGCCGGCCGGCACGAACTCGGTTCGCTACGTGCACGGAGCTCGCCGCCTTGGTGAGCTCGAGACCGCGAGCATCACCTTCCGCATCACCGATGCGGCGGCTTTCATCGCGAGCATGAGCGATGACACGTTGTGCCTCGACAGTACGGGTGGAGACACTAGCGACGTCGCGGGGAAGGACAACCCGTGGAGATATTACGAGCCGGCGCACCAGTGCTCCTTGTTGAACGCGAACGCCAATCTTCTGAAGCAGGTCCTTTACGTCAACGGTGAAGGCGGAATCGGTGGAGCCCTCGCTGTGGGCGACGTCATCGGCTACCAGATCACTTTTACGAATACATCTTCCAACACACTGACGAACGTTGTGCTGACCGATACCCCGGACGATGTAACGCGGCTGAGGCTCGTCGTCGATCCCACCGATGGGGGCGATCCCGCGACCGCCAACTGTCCCTATTCGAGCTACGACGGGACGCCTTCGGGACCGGCCTACGATCTCGCGTCCTCGAGCACAACACAAGCCGTGTGGGCAGGCGTGAGTGTCGCGGCCGGGACAACCTTCACGGCGTATTTGTGCGCGGAGGTAATTGGCGGCGCCAAAGGTGACCGCATCGAGAACACGGCCTCGGTTACCTATACGCTGCCAGACACGTCCACCGAGACCATAACGTCAACGGCCGGAGGCACCATCGCCGCGCTCATCTCGGGCCACGTCTATTCCGACAACGACGGGAGCGGTGGCTTCAAGGGTGGCGACACCGCTCTCAGCGGCGTCACGGTGCAGCTCTATCTGGACAACGACGGTGATGGCACATTGTCCGCCGGAGACACGCTCGAGGAGACCACCATCACCTTGACGGATGGCGCCTACGAGTTTCCCGGTGTTGTCCCTGGCGCCTACCTCGTCGTCGAGAGCGACCCGTCGGGCTATGGGAGCAGTGCCGACAGCGACACCGGGGTGGGTGCATGCAACACCGGGAACGGTTGTAACGTGATCGGCACGATCACGGTGGTCGGCACCGAATCGCATACCGGCAACGACTTCTTCGATACGCCGCCTTCTCTCACGAAACACTATCAGCGGCACCGTTTATGTCGACGTGAACTCGAACCAAGCCTACGAGCCCGGCTCCGGTGAGCAAGGCGAGCCCGGCGTTAGCGTGCGGCTCTACAAGGACAATAATGGCGACGGGTTGGTCGACGGGGGCGATACGCTTCTCGAAACCAAGGTGACCGACGCCAACGGGGAGTACACGTTCTTGCTCGCCGCTCAAGACGGCGATTTCGTGATGGAGATCGACACCGGGACACTGCCAACAGGCGGGACCTTGACCACGGATAACGTCGAAACTTCGTCGTTCACGGGCTATGGGAACTCGGATACGGCGAACGATTTCGGGTTCATCCGGCCGTCGGCGTTCAGCATCACGAAGGCTTCGAGTTGCGCCAATCCTCCTACCGGCTGCGGCGGCGGCACCGTGGACGCCGGACAAATCGTCACCTATACGATTGGCGTCACGAACACCTCCGGTGAAGGGCAGTTCGAGGTCAGGGTGAACGATCCGCTGCCATCGGGCACGAACTACGTTCTTCAAAGCACGACGGCCACGGGCTTCCTGCCCAACACGATAACCGTCACCGACGATTTTGAGACGAAGACCTATAGCGGTGGGAGTGGATGGGCGTCCGACTGGACCGAGATCAACGACGACGGCAACTCTGGTAAGGGAGATGTCAAAATCAAGAAGGACAAAGGCAGCGAGCGACTCAACATCAAGAAGAGCACCAACGGCATCCAACGCGTTATCAGCCTCTTGAACTGCTCGAACGCCACGGTCAGCTTCGATTCTCGCCGCAAGAATTTCGACGCGGACGATGTGCTGACGGTCGATGTCGTCGGTGGCTCCACCATTACGACCATCACTGGGCCCGTCAACGAAAATACCTTCCAGAGTGGAACGTTCTCGATTCCGGACGCTTCGCTCAGTGCCGCGACGACCCTCCGTTTTATGAGCTCGGGTGCTTTCAACGGGGAGTTCTTCTTCGACAATGTCGTCGTTTCCGCGAGCTGCCCCGTGGCAGCCACGAAAACCAATGCGATCGCCGCCCCCGATCCGCTGGACAACGGGACGCCGGCGGACCTCGTCACCGCCGCCGACGATTTTTATCTCGGGGCCGGGCAGAGCATGACGGTAACCTTCCAGATCATCGTAAACAGCCCGCTCGACCCTGCGATCACTCAAATCGTGAATACAGCGAGCGTCCGCAGCCAATCGAATCCTGTCCCAAAGACGGCGACGGTGACCGACACCGTCGACCAGTTCACGCTGGCTACCATCGCGTCGATCGTCGCGATCGATGACGGTGGACACGCGTCGATCATCTGGGAAACGTCGTCCGAGATTCGAACGCTAGGTTTCTATTTGCTTCGATATGACTGGGGTTCGCGCCAGTGGGTCATGGTGAATACGGAGCTCGTCCAAGGGTTGATGCAGCCGCAGGGCGGCACCTACAAGCTCGCCGACCCAGGAGCGAGCCTCGGCAGTCGTCTCACCTACGCGCTCGCGGAAATCGAGACCCATGGCGGCGTCAGGGTTCATGGTCCCTATGAGGTTCCGCTAGGCGCCGTCGGCGCCGCGGATGTCGAGCTGTCGTCGGACGGCAAAGGCCGGGCTCGCATGCCCAAAGCGAAGATGTTGAAGCGCTTGGCCAAACATCGCGCCAAAAAGAATGAGCGCCGCCCGAAGAAGTCGTCATTCGCCTCCGCGATCAGAGTCCACGTGAAGGAAAGTGGCCTTTACTTCGTCGATGCGGCGAGGATTGCTGAAGTCTTTGGCTTCGGCCTCGACCTGAGCACGCGGCTGATTCGAAAAAACCGCCTCAGGCTCGAGAACCTCGGACACCGCGTCGCCTGGACGCCCGCGCCGGGCAATACGGGCCTTTACTTCTACGGGGAGGCCATCGACGACGTCTACGCCTCCGAGAACATCTATACGCTCCGTGTCGGCGCTGGGTTGCTAATGAAGCGGATGAATGCTGGCGGCGTGAGCGCCACTGCCGGACAGAGCTTCATCGCGACGACGCATCGCGAGGAGAACACGTTCGGCGGCGTCAGCGTTCCACACGAGCCAGGAGAGGATTATTGGTACTGGCAGTTCGTGACGAGCGAGGACCCGACCTACGGTACGAGGCAATTCGATCTGAACGTAGATGGTCTCGCGGCGACGAACGCAGCGGCCCAGTTGGTTGTGCATCTCAGAGGCGCAACCACGGTCGGGATCCCGGACGAGCATCTCGTCGAGGTGAGCGTCAACGGCTACAGCGTGGGCGCATCGAGCTGGATGGGCTTCACCAAGCATGAGGCCAGATTCTCGATCCCGTCGAGCTACCTCGTGGAAGGCGAGAACATTGTCGAGCTCGTCGGCAAACGCCATCCCGGCGTGGCCTATAGCATCTTCTACGTTGATGGTTTCGACCTGAGCTACCCGCGCCGCTACGAGGCGCGAGGCTCCGAGCTCTTCCTCGGGAGCGCGAATAATACTCGCGTCACCGTCGGAGGCTTCACGGACCCTGCCATCACCGTGCTCGAGCTCTCGAACCCCCGTCGTCCTCGTCTGCTCGATCGCGTGAACGTAGAGGCGGACGGAGCGCTCTACCGCGCCAGCTTCAAGGCTCGTCATCCAGAGACCGCCTATTTCGCGGCGTCGACTGCCGGGATCAAAACACCTGTTGCCATTACGGCCGATAGTAAATCCGGGCTTCGCCGCAAGCGCAATCGTGCCGACTATCTCGTGATCGCGCCCGGCGAGCTTCTCGATGGTGCGAAAGCACTCGCCAAGCTTCGCAAGCGGAACGGATTCCGCACCAAGGTCGTCGATCTAGAGGACGTCTATGACGAGTTCGGCTATGGGTTGGAAACTCCCGAAGCTGTGAAGGCGTTCCTCGCATACACCTATACAGAGTGGAGCCGCGCGCCGCGATATGTCGTACTCGCTGGGAATGGTCACTTCGACCATCACGACCATTGGAAGCTCGGCGGCAATCTGTTGCCACCGCTCATGGTCGGGACACCGGAAGGGCTCTTCGCCTCCGACAGCGCGTTCGCGGATATCGTGGGCGACGATGGCGTCCCGGAGATCGCATTGGGGCGGATCCCGGTGCTCACGAATGACGAGCTTCTCGATTATGTGGAGAAGGTTCGGCTCTACGAGAGCGGCGGCTCCGGCCCGTGGGCGAACCGAGTTCTGATGCTCGCGGATAACGCTGACGCGCGCTCCAACTTCCCCCGAGACGCCGAAAGGCTAGTTGGCTTCATCCCGCCCGGCTACGATGTGGACCGCATCTATCTCTCGCAGCTCGCGAGCGAGGACGCGAGGCTGAAACTCTTCACGGCGCTGCATGAAGGCGTGGGACACGTCCACTATTTTGGGCACGGAGGACTCGACCGTCTGGCGGACGAGTCGCTGCTTCTGATTTCAGATGTCGAGTACCTCGTGAATCAGAACTATCCGATCGTGACGTTCATGACCTGCTCGGTCGGCCGTTTCGGGATTCCAGGATTTACGCCTCTTGCCGCCGAGCTCGTGCAAAAGGCCGGTGGCGGCGCTATCGCTGTCTGGTCGCCGACAGGTCTGTCGAAGAACGGACAAGCGGTTGTGCTCGCAGAGCGATTCTTTTTGGCCTCTCTTGGTCATAGAGACATGCTCCTGGGTGATGCCATCGTTCTTTCGCTCCAGGAATACGCATTGCTCGGAGGCACGCGCGCGATGCTGTCTCTCTATCAGCTCATAGGCGACCCGGCGCTCCGCCCAAAAGATCTGAGCTCCAGCCAGAACTGAGTGTCAACAACACGCGCTCCGTTCGCTGGCTCACCCGACACGACATGACACCGCCCAAGCAAGAGCCCTGCTCGATCGCTTTCGCGGCGCCCTAACTCAACTAGCGGCTCTGAGGTGTTCAAACGCGCGGTCAGCTTCTTGCCTTGTGCGACCTCTCCACCATGAGCAGGCCCGACTCGATGCGCTCGCGGATCGCCGCGGGCAGCTTCAGGAAACCTCCCACTGAGGTCAGATCGAAGCCATCATGGATCTTTCCTTTGACTTCCACGCGTGCGCCTTTTCGGGGCACGCCTTTGGAAGAGAAAATCCAGAGGCGACCGGTCGTGTCTTCTAAACGATAGAAGCCGGTGCCGGCAACGGAATAAATCTCGATGACCCTGCCTCGGAGAGCAATGTTGCGTTCGGCGTAACGATGCGGGTCGGCCATGACGTCGTTGACCGTTTTCGAGGCACAGGCGCTCCCGATGACAAGAAGCGCTATGGCGGCGGTGAGCTTGATGGGTTTCATGCGTCCTCCTCGCCTTGGGTAGTAGCAGCTCACGTGCCACTGTCGCAAAATACTCCTAAGCGGCTTTGAGGCAGCTACTTAAGCTGTATCTCGGTCGGTGGCGTAACGCGCGAACGTCCTCTGACGAGGACATTCGCCCTATTACTTTTTTTTCGTTCGCGCCGCGCTCAATGCGCTACGCAAGTCGCGGGCGAGAAGTTCCTGAACGATCTCGAAGGGCGCGGAGCCTACTTTGGACGCGACGTTGCTTTTGGCTCGGTTCCACGAGATGTCGTTTCTGGCGAGATCCAGAAATTCATGACCCGCCCACGTGATCCGCTCGGGCCACCATTGGCCGGGGACGAGCTCGTCCGCGACGATGAGACCCGCGTCGTGGAGCAGCTGGATGTGGTAGTGAAGTGTTTGCAGATCCTCGCTGCCGTCGTGCAGAGCCGAGCTGCCGCTTTCGAGATCGAGCAGAATGCGACGGAGAAGATCGATGTCGCGCTTCACGGCGCGTGAAGGACGTCGCCACCCACGATCGTGTAGACGACTTCCGTGTCCAGGATTTCTTCGGCGGGTATGATCAAAATGTCTTTCGAGAGCACGGTGATGTCGGCATACTTTCCCACCGTGATGGAGCCCTTGACGTCTTCCTCGAATGCGGCGTAGGCCTTGCTCAGCGTGTAGGACTCGAGCGCTTCCTCGCGCGTCATCGCTTGATTCGGAAAAAAAGCGCTGCCGTCTTTCGTGATTCGTGTGACGGTGGCGTAGTAGCTCGCGAGCGGATCGGCATCTTCGACAGGGACGTCGGTGCCGTTCGTGACGATGGCGCCTGAGTCCAGCAAGTCGCGCCACATGTAAGCACCGGATTCGGCGCGTTCGTCACCGAGGCGCTTGTAGACCCAAGGTGCGTCCGAGGTGCAGTGGATGCCTTGCATCGCTGCGATGACGCCGAGCTCGAAGAAGCGGGGGATATCCTCGGGATCGATGTGCTGCGCGTGCTCGATCCGCCAGCGCAGCTCTTTGCCGCCACTCGCGTCGGCGGCGAAGGCTTTCTCGTAGATATCGAGTGTTTCGCGGTTTGCGCGATCGCCAATCGCGTGGGTGTTGACTTGATAGCCGTGCTTGATTGCGATTTCCGCCGTACCGGCGATATCTTCAATGGTCTCCAGAACGAGACCTGCCGAATCATGATCCGCGTAGTCTTCGAGAAGCCAAGCGCCATGAGCGCCAAGAGCGCCGTCGATTTGCCGTTTGATCGAACGCACCGTCAAGTGGCCGTCATAGGCGTTCGTCATCTTGTACGCGGGAAGCTGCTCGTCCATCGCCGCATTCGACTCGCCCCCGTACCATCACGTAGAGCCGCACGGGGAGCTTTCCCGCCTCGGCCATCTCTTTGTAGAAATCAATCGTTTCGAAGCCTACGCCGGCATCGTGAAAGCTCGTGATGCCTTTCGAGATCAAGTCTCGGCTCGCAAGCTCGACGCGCAGTTCGGCGTCGGCGCGCTGCTCTTCGGGCGAGCGCTCGTTGAGAAAGTCCTGAAAGACTCTGCGTACGAGCCTTTGCGCCGTTTCGCGGAGCGCTCCTGTTGGATTCCCGTCAGGGCCCTTGACGATCGTCCCGCCCGGAGGGTCGGGGGTGCCCTGGTTGATGCCCCGCGAGCTCCATCGCACGGGCGTTAGCGAATGCGGCATGGCCGCTCGCGTGTCCGAGAATGACGGGATTGTCCGGTGACACTTCGCTCAGTCCCGTATGGTCGGGTAGGCCGTCGATCGCCCCCGGTGGGATCGCGTCCCATTTCTCTTGATGCCAGCCACGGCCGGAAATCCATGTGCCCGGCTCGGCGTCGCGCACCGCGTCGCCGACGATGGCAACGATCTCGTTCCAGTTCGCGACTTTCGTCAGGTCGAGGATCATCTTCGCGTTGCCGAGGCCCATGAAGTGTCCGTGACCTTCGATGAAGCCGGGAATCGCGAGACGGCCTTCGAGATCGATGACTTGGGTCGCTTCGGCGATATGGCCCGCTATGTCGCTGTCACTTCCCACGGCCAATATCCTGCCGTCCTTCACCGCCACGGCTTGCGCCTCGGGGAGTGCTTCGTCGACCGTGACGACTTTGCCATTTCGAAGAACGAGGTCGGCCGGCTCTTTCGCTTCTTGAGCCGTGCAGCCGGTCAAGAGAGCGAACAGCGCCAATATCTTCGCGAGTCGCGTCATCGAGCTTGTCATGGGGGCTTCTCCTTGGCGTTCCATTATCCGGCGGAGTCTATCCTCGCGGGACGCTCTTCGGCAAGAGAAAGACAAAAGGCAGCCCTAACAGCGCGAATCCGCCGCACCACATGTAGGTGGTGCGCAACCCCACCGTGTCGCCGAGCCAACCCACGACGAGAAGAATGACGGCACGTGCGGTGAAGTTGATCATGAAATAGGTGCCGTTCGCCGCCGCCGGATTGTCTCCTGCGTTTTCGAGCACTAGCGCCATGATCACCGGTGCGGTCGAGAGCATCGTCAGCCCGAGAAAACCGAGCACGACAAAACGGGCTAAACCGCTCGTGTGCACGAATAAGAGCATCAGCGGGGGCGCGAGCGCGATAGACACAGCCAACACACGGCGCCGTCCTATGCGGTCGCTGAGTGTGCCCGAAGTTGCGGCGCCCGCCGCTCCCGCAAGCTCCAGCAAAGACAACGCGGCGTTGGCGCGCAACAGACTCTGTCCTTCACCGTAGAGAAATGTCGGGAGGAAGGTTGTCAAAGCGCCCGCCATGAACGCGCGTGAGATGAGGATCCCGGTCACGCCTGCGAGGACGCCGCGCATTTGCGACCAGACAGCGAATAAGTGGAGCGGCGTTTTTTGCGGGCGCTTTACGTCATCTTCGCCGAGCCTCCACCAAAGAAGGGCAGAAGAGGCAAGGGCCACCGGGATCGCGCGCCACAAGCCTGCAAGTCCCCATGTTGCGACGAGCTGTACAGCCACGAGCGGTCCCACCGTCCGCGCGAGCTCTCCGGCGACCATGAAAAAGCTCATCCCGCGCCCCACGCGATCGGCTGCCACCCGCTGGATCATCACCGGTGCCGAAACGTGCAAACAGGCAACGCTGACCCCCGCCGTGAGCAGGAGTATCGCGATCGCGGCATAGCTCGGTGCGACCCCCAAGAGGCACATCATTGTTCCCGAGCCCGCCGGTCCGATCGCGACGAACAAGCGGTGGCGATTGTTGCGGTCCACCCAAGAGCCGAGGAGCGGATTGAAGAATGACGGGATTTGCGTCATGACGGCGAGGCTTCCCGCCTGAAAGAGCGTGAGGTTCAGCTTCTCGATGAGAAGCGGCAATATCGGCGCGAGAAAAGCGGTGAATACATCGTGAACGAAATGAGCGCTAGCAAGCAGAAAAACGAGCCCGGTGGCGAAGCGTCCCGGAGTGGGCGTCACGCGGAGAGGACGAGCTCGCGTGACAGCTCGAGCAGCTCGCGTTTTCTCTCGATGCCGTAGCTCAAAGGAAGCTGGGCGACGCCGATGAGACGGCGCATGATCTCGACACCTGCGAACTGGCGCGCGAGTGCCGCATCCTCGTCAATACCGGAATAGAGCTCAAGCACATCGTCCACGCAGGTCTGGCCCGCGAGATAGAGATGCCCGAGCATGACGCCGACGTCGAGCGCCGCGGGGCCAGCGAAACAAAACTCAGGATCGATGATGCGGATGCCTCTCGCCGTCCGGAGCCAGCTTCCCGGAAAGTAATCGCCGTGAACGATGACGAGCCGGTCATTATCGGCGAGATATATCTCTCCGAGCTTCGTGACGCCATCGATGTAATCTCGATCCTCCATCAACGCTTTGGATGCTTCTTGAAGTCCCGTCGTGAACGCGTCGAGATCGAGACCGTTGTCGCTCGCGAGCGGGAGCCGGAAGATGTGCTCGTGATTCAGGGCGCGCATCTCCCGATTCGCGAACACAGGTGGCAGTGGAGAGTCCCAAGCAGCGTGAAGTGCCTCGAGATAGGCGACGAGCGAGTCGAGCTCCTCGCGCGTCAGCTTCTGCTCAGTGTAGAGAGGAGTGAAGTCCTTGGCTTCTCCCAGATCCTCGAGAGCGATGACGCGTGAGGCCGGATCGCTGCCGAGTAATCGCGGCATCGCGTCACGCAGCGCGCGGCGTTTCGCCGCGATCTCGTAGAAGGCGATCTCCACCAGCGAGCGGTCCGCGGGCGCTTCGATATGCGGATATTTTTCGACCCACGGGCGAGCTTGTTTCAGAATCAGAGAGCTCTCCGCGGTCGTGAGCCTCAAGGTGAGGTTCATGTTGCCTTCGCCCGCCTTTTGAGCGCTGTGAAGCGATTGCGTGGGTCCGATGAATTCCTGCTGGCGCGCGTAGCGCTCGAGCCCTTCAAGATCGGCCGCGTCGAGAAAGTAGGCGCCCGGGAGGGCGCGTGCGAAATCGGCTGAGCTCATAGCTCGGTTCCCGTAGAATAGTTGCTGATCGGGCATACCGGTCTTTGGTCGATCCTCCCGATTGTGGTTGCCATTGCTTGTGCCGTCGTCACGCGCCAAGTGATTCTAGCGCTTTTCCTCGGGGTCTATGTCGGCGTCCTTACAACCGAGAGATGCCATCCGCTGGCCGCGCTCACGAGCCTCATCCGGGATTACCTCGTCGTTCAGCTGACGGATGCGTATGACGCAGGCATCGATCTCATCAACACCGATCACTTGGAACAGCTCGATCTATTTTCGTGTCTTGAGAAGGACGGGTTCGCAAAGCTACCGTAGCGGCCACCAGCGGGATATACGTTCCGAGAGCCAGGCCTGCATTTCCGGGTGCTCTGTCACGACATTCGTGGTCTCGTGAGGATCGGCAATAAGATCGTAGAGCTGTGGGGAGCGGTCGGCGCGTAGGTGGACCATCCCGTAGCGGTTCAGCGCGCCGTCATAGGTCAGGATCAACTTCCATTGACCCTGGATGCACCATCGATAGAGAAGGCTCTTCGTCGGATCGTTGATGTCGGCGATGTCATGTGCGAAACCCTCGCCAAAAATTGCGGCACGGGGAATCGTCCGACCTTCGAGAATGCTCATTAGATTGACGCCGGGAAGATTCGTCGCTGCGGCTGCACCGGTCGCGTCGGGGAATCGTCGGGACGATGTCGATGGTGCTCGCGAGCGTCTCGTAGCGCGCGGGCGCGATCACGGATGGCCAGCGGAGAATGATGGGTGTGCGCGTGCCACCGTCATAGGGCGATTGTTTCGACCTGGGGCTGAAGCTCGTGAACCAACCGGGTGGTGTCGCCGTTTGCGGGGTTTTTTGGATCCAGCCATTATCGCTGACGAAGACGACCAACGTATCCTCGTCGAGCCCGTTCTGCTTCAGGTAAGTCATGAGCTCACCTACGGTCTCGTCGCGCCACTCGCACATCGCGTAGTAGCGGGCGAGCTCTACCGCTCGCCCTGGGGACTCATACTTCTGCAGAAGACGATCCGGCGGCGTATGGGGTGTAAGCGGGAGAAAAGGGGCGTACCAGACGAAAAAAAGATTGTCCCCGGCGCCTTCGATGAAATCGAAAATCGGCTGCAAGCCCTCGTGCCCGATCGCTAGACCGTCGTCACCATGACGTCCGCCGCGGTTCGGATCGCCGTGGGTCATGCCATCGGTGAACCCGCCTCGAGCATAGCTGCCTTCCCACCACTTGCCGGACTGGAAGCTGACATAGCCTCTGTCGGCGAGGCGGCGAGGCAGAGTAGGAATTTCGTCGACATTGGTGATGAGCTGAGCATTGAGCTCGCGGTAGCGAGGATCTTTCCAGTAACTCGCGTCCTGTGGTTTTAGAGGGATCGTCGGATCGTTTCCTGTGAGCCCGTGCTGGTGGGGATAGAGACGCGTTGCGAGCGTCGCGAGCGAAGCGCGGCACAGCGCCGTGGGTACGTAGCCGCGAGTAAAGGCCGCTCCATCCCGCGCGAGCTCGTCGATGTGCGGGGTCTCGATGACAGGATGGGCCATGAAACCGAAATCGGTCCACGCGATCGTCGGAGATGATGAGTACGACGTTGGGCGTTCGTGGCTCCGGCTCCTCGTGGACGGCGAACGGCCCGCCGTAGCTGTTGCGGAGAGTGTCGGTTCGGCGGCGCGCCCGATCGAGGGCTCCTCGGTATCGAGGATCGCCCGCGAGATTAACGAGCTGCATCGGGTCGGCTTCGAGATCGTGAAGGAACTCGAACGGCGGTGACTGTTCGAAGTACGTTGCGTAGACGTAGCGTTCGTCCCGCAATCCCTCCCACTTTGGGATTTGCCCCGGGTAGTGCATCAGGTGCTCGACGAAGAAGTCCGCCCGCCAGGACGGCGGCGGCTCCCCCCGGACGAAAGGCATGAGCGAGACACCCTGATACTCAACCGGCGCTTCGACGCCCGCAATAGCGAGAATCGTCGCCGGGATATCGACGTTGAGCGCGATAGGCTCCTCGATACGGCCGCGCTGCACGGCGTCCTCGCGCGGATCATAGATGATTAGCGGCACCCGAAGCGATTCCTCGTAGTGGGACCACTTGCCTGCGAAACCACGGGGGCCGAGGTAGTAACCGTTATCACTCGAGAACACGACAACGGTATTCTCGGCCAGTCCCAGGCGATCGATCTCCTCGAGAACGCGCCCCATCACGTGGTCGACGCCGCTTACCATGCGGTAGTAACCCTTGATGTTCTTCTGGTACGTCTCCGGTGTCGCCCAACGCCAGTACCAGCGCTCGCGGTTGAGAGAGTCCTTCAAGAACTCGGGCTGGCTCTCGAAGACGCTCGGCTCGGATAAACGCGGTGCGGGGACGGATACGTCGTCATAGGTGCCATCCATGACTCTCGGCCACGGATAGTGGTCTTCCTTGTCGTTGTCCTCGGCGTGGGGAGCATTGAAACTGATCGAAAGGCTGAACGGCTTGTCGTCCAATGAGCGAAGAAACTCGATGGCTTTGTCGCCGGCGATCTGCGAGATATGGCGCGTCGTTCCATCCGGCTGCTCGCGAAAATACGGGTCGCGATCGAGCGTCTCGTAGTAGTCGAACATTTTCTCGACAGCACCCGGCTCGAACCGGACTCCGATCTTGCCGACGAAACCGGTACGATAGCCGGCATCCCGGAGAACGGCTGCATAGCCACGGTCCGTGAGCTCGCGGGTGAGGGGCGGTGTTCCGAAAGTAAAACGGTGGGACCGCTCGTAGAGACCCGTCAGGATGGTCGCGCGGCTCGCGGCGCAAATCGACGTCGTGACGAAGGCATTCGTGAAGCGCACGCCTTCGGCAGCGAGTCGGTCCATCGTGGGCGTCTCGAGAATCGGATGCCCGGCGGCGCCCATTTGATCATTGCGCTGATCGTCGGAGAGAAAAAAGAGAATGTTAGGACGGTCCGCGCTGGAGACCCCCGAGACCCCCGAGAACGTTGATGCAAACGCCAACATGCAAGCGAGCGACTGGCCAGGTGGACCCCACGTGGCGCATAGTACATGGCTTTCTCCCCGATGAGAATCGCCTTCACGCTCGCGACGGACTAAACTTGCGGCGACATCCTGACGCTTCCCGCGGAGAAAGGGGACGCGCGGAACCCCACCCAGACCACCGGGATCCACGAGCGCTCGCCGGCATGGTCTCCGGACGGAAATCGGTGGCCTACTTCTCGGACGCTTCCGGCGAGTACGCGCTTCACGTCGCTCCTCAGAACGGTCGCGGTGAGCCCCGGCGCTACGAGCTCGACGGCAGCGGTTTCTACCACAACCCGCGCTGGTCTCCCGACAGCAAGAAGATCAGCTACTGGGACAACTCTCTCGCGGTCTACTGGATCGACCTCGAAAGCGGCGCCGTCGAGAAGGTTGACGCCGAATATCGTTACAGTCCCATCCGGTTCTTCCATCACCGGTGGGCGCCGGACTCGAAGTGGATCACCTACACGCTCGACACCAAGGCCTACGTTCAGAAGGTCTACGTCTATTCCCTCGAGGAAAAAAAGAGCTATGAAATCACGGACGGCTTGAGCGAGGCGAGTGAGCCTGTTTTCGATCCCAGCGGGAAGTACTTGTACTTCTTCGCTTCCACCGACGCGGGCCCGGTGAAGCACTGGTTCGCCATGTCGAACGCGGATGTGGATATGACTCAGGGCCTCTACGTCGCCGTTTTGGGCAAGGACACTCCCTCGCCGCTCGCGAAGCAGAGCGATGAAGAGACGGGTGAAAGCGACGACGGGGAAACACAAGCGAGTGACGAGGCTTCCGGGGTCGACGTGACGATCGATTTCGAGCGTCTACACGAGCGCATCCTCACGATTCCTGTCATGTCGTCTCTCATGACCAACCTTCAGGTAGGAAGCGAAGGCGAGCTCTACTATTTGCGCGACGCCGCTTTCGGACGGACTGGGGATTCGAAACGAGTCAACCTGCATCGCTACAAGCTCTCCGAGCGCGAAGAGGAAACGCTCACTTCCGGTGTCGCGGAGTACCAGTTGACGCCCGATGGCAGGAAACTGCTGTACCGCAGCCGACGCTTGGGCCATCGTTGCGTCCGCGGCCAAAATCGAGCCGGGCAGCGGAAAGCTGCCGATCGAGGCCCTCGAAGTCGTTCTGAGCGAGCTCGAGAAGAGCTCGCAACCGAGCTCCGCTCGCCCGGACTATCCGGTGCGCGTGCGCAGGGACGAACTATAGAGCCCGTCCATGTGCTACTCTCGCGTCACCTTGCGATGGATTGGTACCGTACTCGCGATTGCGCTCGTCGCTCAGGCCGCCCCTGCCCAGGAGCGGAGGACCGAGTTTGTCTTTCTCGTCACCGCGGATGGCATCCGCCATCAGGAGCTTTTCAGCGGTGTTGACCCGGCCCTCGTCACGGAGGACGCCAAGGAGAGCTCGGGTATCGAGGACGTCGAGGCAGTACGCCGAGACTATTGGAGCGAGGATGCTGTCATCCGGCGTCAGAAGCTCATGCCGTTCTTCTGGAAGGAGCTTGCTTCCGAGGGTATCGTTCTCGGCAATCGTAGCCGCGGAAGTCGCGCGAATTCGAAGAATTCGCATCTATTCTCCTATCCCGGTTATGCCGAGATCTTGAACGGAGCGCCGCTGCCTTCGATCGACAGCAACGATGCGGTTTTCAGCCCACGCAAAACGGTCCTCGAATATGTCCGTGAAGAGTTGGGCCTGGAGCGCAGGCAGGCGGCGTGTTTCGCTTCGTGGCGTGTCTTCGATTGGATCACGCGGCAAAGCGAGTCCACCATTTTCTCAAATGCCGGATACGAAGCGGTCCCCCGAGGCGCTGGCCACGGAAGGGATGTCGATCTTTCACCGCCTTCAAAAGCAAATGATGACGCCCTGGGATTCGACGCGTACGGGGAGCTCGAGGTGGACGTCAAAATAGAGATGATCCGTTCGTTAATCCCGCTTGGGTTAATGCACGTTCACGAGCTGCTCGACGACGAAGTGAAGGAGTTGGCGGGAGAGCGATACGCTCGTAAGGACGAACTGGAGCGTGGCCGCCGCCACGGAACCAACCCTGGCACGGTAGGGCTTGCCGGCCAGCGGGTACCGATCCGTGTGCCACGGGTTCGGAGCCAAGAGGGAGTAGAGATACCGCTTCGCTCCTACGAAGCACTGAACGACGGCGGAGAGGTGAATGATCTGCTGCTGAAACGAGTGCTCTACGGAATCTCGTGTCGCAACTACGAGGCTGCAGCGGAAGCGATACCGGGCGCTATCGGGCTGTCGAGCTCGACGGTGTCCCGAGGTTTCGTACAAGCGAGCGCAGCGAAACTTCGGGAGATGCAGGAACGGGATCTGTCCGGCGAAGATGTGGTGGCGCTGTTCCTGGACGGGAAATCATTCGCCGACGCAATGATGGTCATCGCGCTGGGCATCACACTTTCCGGGAAAAAACGCTTTTTGGGCTTCGTGGAGACGGACACGGAGAACGAGAAGGTGTTGACGCCGTTCCTGCGTTCACTGCTCGCGCGGGGACTCGACAGCTCCCAGGGTCTACTGGTGATCATCGATGGCGGCAAGGGTCTGAAAGCGGCCGTAAAGAAGGCGTTCCGAAAGCGGGTCCTGATACAACGGTGCCAGTGGCACAAACGTGAAAACGTCGTGAGCTATCTGTCCAAGGGCGAGCAGGCGTCGTTGCGCAAGCGGTTGCAGTCGGCCTACAACAGGCCGGAATATAAAGAGGCCCTCGCGGCCCTCGATCAACTGCACGATGAATTGGAGGAGCGGAACCAATCCGCAGCTGGGAGCTTGGAGGAAGGAATCGAGGAGACGCTCACATTGCATCGTCTCGGCGTGTACGGGGCGCTGGGCCGTTCGTTCAAGACGACGAACTGCCTTGAATCCGTCAATGCTCTCGTCGAGGAACGCTGCGCGAAGGTCGACCACTGGAAGAACTCCAGCCAACGCCAGCGGTGGCTGGCGACAGCCCTCGTGGACATCGAACCCCGCTTGAGGAGGGTGATCGGCTACCGCCATCTTCCGAAGCTTCGCGAAGCTCTCAAGCGGGAACTGAAGATCGAGACGAAGACATCAACGGTGTCGAAGAAGAAGGCCGCCTAATTTATGAGCCGTGGAGAGTTTCAACTAAGAATGGGCTTGACTCAGCCCGGCGCCGACATAGCCCCACGAAGTCGTGGCCTCGACGATGAGCGGCTCACGGTTCTCGTCCTCATATTCCACGATTGCGCGTGCAAAACCCTCCGAAGGCTTCGAGCTGTAATCGACTTCGCTTCCATAAGCGGCTCTCAGCTTCTCTACATAGGCGGGTCGCTGCCATTTTCAGACACGCGATTTGCGCGCTGACTTTCTTGGCCACGAGGCTCTCCCGCGGCTTGCCCGGCTCGGTCAGAAGGTAACGTGCCGCTTCGATCGAATGACACATCATGTCGTTGAGGACGCCGCCGCCTTGAAGCTCGCCTTGCCAGAACCACTTTGCGTGCGGGCCGCTATGCTCCTCAGCCGAGCGCGCGAGATAGGGCCGCCCGGCAGCCGAGGCGCCTCGGCTCCACAGAAGTGCTTTGCCTTTTGTGACGGATGGCTGAAAGACCTGGGTCTCCAAATAGTCGTCGAGAACACCCGCACGCTTGACGAGCTCGAGCACTTTTTTTGCTTCCGCAAGATTGCGCGCGAGTGGCTTTTCGCACGCGATACCGACGAGCTCGCCACCATTTTCGAGAGCTTCGACGATGGTTTCCATGTTGGCGACGCGTTCGTGGTTCGGACCGCAAATCCATATGGCGTCGATCGCTGGATCCTTCACCATGGCGTCGATGGACGGAAACGCCCTCGCTTCGCCCACGCCGGTATGCGAGCGAGGGTCGCCGCTTCCTCCGCGCGACCGGCGTTCGGGCTCCATATCCCGCGTATATCTGCGTCGCGCACGGCGACAAAAGACTCGATGTGAAAGCGGGTGATGAACCCGCTGCCAATGAAACCAATGCCCAATCTTTTCGTCATTCTTGCCTGCGTGCGACCATGGCCGGAGACTGTCAGATTTGCAGGGTCGTGTCAAGCCGTTGCGTTAGAATCGGTTAGCACCAATTGGGTGCTCCGACGATTTGTGGTAAGATATTTCGGTTACCAACCGGTCGGTAAATAACAATAAATGACGATGACGCGCAAGACAGGAGCACAGATTCTCTGGGATGCTCTCGAGCACCAGGGCGTCGAGACGGTCTTCGGCTATCCTGGCGGCGCGATTTTGCCGGCCTATGACGCCCTGCTCGATTCGAGCATCCATCACGTTCTGGTGCGGCACGAGCAAGGCGCGGCGCACATGGCTGACGGCTTCGGACGGGCTACCGGACGTGCCGGCGTCGCGATCGCGACCTCGGGCCCCGGCGCCACGAATCTCGTCACGGGAATTGCCACGGCCATGCTCGATTCGTCGCCCGTCGTTTTCATCACGGGGCAAGTTCCGAGCCATGTCATTGGTACAGACGCGTTTCAAGAAACAGACATCACAGGCGTCACCCTTCCGATCACGAAGCACAATTTTCTGGTCACCAAGACCAAGGACATTGCCCCGACCATCAAAAAGGCCTTCCATATTGCCGAAAGCGGCCGACCCGGCCCCGTGCTCGTCGATATCACGAAAGACGCGCAGCAGGGTGAATGTGACTACGTATGGGACGACACGCCGGTGCAGCTTCCCTCGCGTGCCCGGCGACACACGATCAGTCCCCAAGAGCTCGAGCAAGCCGCGGAGATCCTGCGCACCGCGAAGCGCCCGCTCATTCTTGCTGGACGCGGCGTGACGCTTTCGGGTGCGTCACGGCTGCTTCACGAATTCGTTGAGAAGACGCAGATCCCGGTCGCGATGACGCTTCTCGGTATCGGTGGTTTTCCCGCGTCCCATCATTTGAATCTCGGCATGATGGGTATGCACGGCGAGGCTTGGGTGAACCAAGCCATCCAAAACGCCGACGTTCTGCTAGCGCTCGGCATGCGCTTCGACGATCGCGTTGTTGGTGACCCGAAGAAGTTTGCTCCGGCGGCGCGCAAGATCCACCTCGAGATCGACCCTTCCGAGGTGAACAAGATCGTTCGCGTCGATGTCGCGCTCATTGGCGACCTCGCAGGTTCGCTCCACGCTCTCGCGCCGAAAGTCTCCTGCCAGGACTTAACGGCGTGGCACGGCTTCATCCGCGATCTCAAGGGCGACTCGGCCGTCCGTGACATACAGCAGCTTCCCGATAGCGGCCATCTCTACGCGGCCCACGTCATCAGCGATTTGTGGAATCTGACGGAAGGGAATGCGCTCGTAGTCACCGATGTCGGCCAGCACCAAATGTGGGAAGCGCAATATTACAAGCATGACGCGCCGCGAAAGCTCATCACCTCCGGTGGTCTCGGCACCATGGGCTTTGCGCTCCCCGCGGCCATCGGTGCGAAGGTCGCGCGGCCGGACGAGGAAGTCTGGGTCGTCGTTGGTGACGGTGGATTTCAGATGACGGCAGCAGAGCTCTCCACCTGTGCGCAAGAAAAGCTGAAAGTGAACGTCGCCATCATCAATAACGGTTATCTCGGCATGGTCCGCCAATGGCAGGAATTTTTCTACGACAAGCGCTACGCGGCGACGCCGATGCATAATCCGGATTTCGTCAAGCTCGCTGAGGCTCACGGTCTCCTTGGGCTGCGCGTCAAAAAGCGCGGGGACATCGAAGAGGCTGTCGCCACCGCGCGCGAGGCGGAGGGAACTGTCGTGATCGATTTTCGCGTCGAGAAGGAAGACACCGTCTACCCGATGGTGCCTCCGGGAAATGAGATCGAAGCGATGATCCGGCGGCCGGAACCGGCGCTCGAGAGCAAAGGCGACTCGGCGCTCGTGAAAAAGGATTGACATTCGTGACGGATCCGAGCATGCGCGCCCGCACTTTCGTGGTTCTCGTCGAAGACCGACCGGGCGTTTTGGACCGCGTGGCGTCGCTCTTTCGCCGGCGCGTCTACAACATCGAGTCGCTCGCTGTGGGGCACACGGACCGACCGGGCGTGTCGCACATCACGATCGTCATGAATGCGGATGACCGCACGGCTCGACTCGTCGAGGCGAATTTGTATAAGCTGGTGAATGTTCTGGAGGTCGAGGACGTCTCGAACGTCCCGTCCGTCACGCGCGATCTGGCTCTCATCAAGGTTCGGGCAGGCCACGAACGCCGCTCCGAGGTCATGCAGATCGCGGAAGTGTTTCGGGCCCGAGTTGTGGATGTGAGCCCGGACGCTTTGATTTTCGAGATTACGGGAACCGAGGACAAGATCAATCGTCTCGTGGAAGTGCTACGGCCTTTTGGCATATTAGGGCTCGCGCGAACGGGACGGGTAGCGATGGCACGCGAGCAAACGCCTGCCGAAGAACTTGCACATGAAGGAGTGGTTTAAATGGCAACGATTTACTATGACAAAGACACCGATCTCGCGATCGTGCGAGGAAAGAAAGTCGCCGTCATCGGCTATGGCTCGCAAGGCCACGCGCATGCGTTGAACTTGAAGGATAGCGGGGTGGACGTACGTGTCGGGCTTCATTCCGCTAGCCGCAGCCGCGTGAAGGTGGAGGCGGACGGTCTTCAGGTGGGGAGCGTCGCAGAGGTCTCCGAGTGGGCAGACGTTACCATGGTGCTCGCACCCGACACGAAACAGCCGAAGATCTACAAGGAAGAGATCGAGCCCGGCTTGAAGGCGGGCAACACGCTCATGTTCGCTCACGGCTTCAGCATCCACTACAAGACCATCGTGCCGCCGGAGGACGTGGACGTTTCGATGATCGCCCCGAAAGCGCCGGGCCACCGCGTACGCGAGACTTATGTCGACGGCGAAGGCACACCGGTTCTCCTCGCCATCCATCAAGACGTTTCGGGAAACGCGAAGGCGTTCGGGCTGTCCTACGCGATGGCGATTGGCGGCGCCCGAGCGGGCGTTTTGGAGACGACTTTCAGAGAAGAGACAGAGACAGATCTGTTCGGCGAGCAGACGGTTCTTTGCGGCGGTGTGAGCCATCTCGTGAAGGCGGGCTTCGACACTCTCGTCGAGGCGGGCTATCAGCCGGAAATGGCTTACTTCGAATGTCTGCACGAGCTGAAGCTGATCGTGGATCTCATGTATCGCGGCGGCTTGAACTACATGCGCTACTCGGTCTCCGACACTGCGGAGCATGGGGACTACACGGGCGGGCCGCGTATCATCACCGACGAGACGCGCAAGGAGATGAAGTGCGTCCTCGACGAGATTCGCGACGGCACCTACGCCAAGAAGTGGATCGAGGAGAACGAGAATGGCCGGCCGTGGTTCAACGAGATCCGCGCAAAAGAACAGGACCACTTGATCGAACGTGTCGGCGCCGAGCTTCGGAAGATGATGCCGTTTCTCGACCCGGTGACGGTGAAGCCCGGAGAAGGGCCGATTTTCGAAAAAGCCGAACAGACGGAAGAAGTGAAGGCCTAGTTCGCTAACTCATTGGACGTCGAGTAGTCGCCGCATCAAGTCCGGCACGAAGGCGTCCGACGCGGTGTGACAGTACGTGACGCGCCTTTCGGTGTCGAGCTCGCTCGAGACGATCAGATAGGGTTTGTTCTCGCTCGGCCGGATGTCGTTCGGGAGCGTTTGGATCGCCACCGGCAGCACGTCGCAACGAATCCACTCGGGCGACGTCAAGTAGGCGACCGCGAGGGTGTCGAAGGGGAAGATGGCGCGCACCTGAAAGTGGCTGTCGTACCAGTTCACGTAGTCGCGCAGAGGCTCGAGAAAGAAATCGGCGAGCTCGGGTACCGTGGCGAAGCGCTCGATGTCTTTTTGCGGAATGGGTGTTTTCGCGGAGATCTCGAAGGGCGCGAGGACGATGGGAGCGTCCGAATCGAGGAGAATCTGGAACCCCTCCGAGTCGTACTCGAAGTTCATGTCCATGAGCGGTCGTCCACCTTCACCGAGCACGAAGGTTTGCCCCGGCCGGCGACCGGCGACCGCGATGAGCTCGTCGATCTGGCTTGCGAGCTCGGGATGGTTTTTTAAAACGGTAGCGACGTTGGTGACGGGACCGAGCGCCAAGACGGTGAGCTTCTCGCGGCGGAGCGCGGCAGCGAGCGCGCGCGTCGCTTCGTTCTCGACGCCGAGCTCGCCTCGGTTGGCAGCACCTTTGTAGATTTCCAGGCCTTCCGGCCCGAACCGCTTCACGATCTCCTGGCCGTTGGGATAGCCCTTCTCGAGCGGGGAGTTTCCGAAAACGACGCTCACGCCCCGGACTTCGAGCTCGGGAGAATGAAAGCTTTGCAGAAGCGCTAGACCGTCATCGGGCTCGTTGCCGCCTCTCAAAACGGCAGGGTCGACGTCGAGCCAGACGACTTTGGCCGCGAGTGCTATGACGAGAAGTGCCTTAATCACGCTTTGCTCCCACGCGTTCTACGAGAGTCCCGATGGCTCGAGAATCCGTCACCGCGCGCGAATATTCCGGCGGTCTCAAAAGCCCGCCCATATAGACTCTCGGATTGCGAAACGTCATCCCGCTATCCTCTTCGACGAACCCGGTCACGTGCAGCTCTTTGGCACCGGTCAGCGCAGCGATCTTCTCGATGTTCTTTTCGTGGATATTGCCGGCCGGCATGATGACGATACGATCGGCGGCAGCCTTCACGAGCTCCGCGAGAAGATCCAGACCCGCCACCGCGGACTCTTCCTGGCCGGAAGTCAGAATGCGATCGATGCCGAGCTCTACGAGTGTTTCGAGAGCGGCGAAAGGGTCGCGCGTCATGTCGAAGGCGCGATGGTAGGTCACGCTCATGGGCTGCGACTTGTCGAGTAGCTCCCGGGTGCGTGCGACGTCGACGGTGGCGTCGGCCGCGAGCACGCCAATGACGACACCGTCCGCGCCAAGGCTTTTCGCCGTGGCGATGTCCTCTAGCATTACTTCGTGCTCGGAATCCGCGTAGAGAAAGTCGCCGCCGCGGGGGCGGATGATGACGTGAAGGCCGATCGAGATCTTTGCCCGCGCCTGCGCGATCGCTCCGGCACTCGGTGTGAGACCGCCTTCGAGAAGAGCCGTGCAAAGCTCGACGCGTGTGGCTCCGCCTTTTTCAGCGGCGACGGCGCTCTGCACGGAATCCACACAAGCTTCGATGAGCATGTGCGGAGTCTAGCAAGGCCGCCCGGAGAAATGGTACAAAACCTCACATGAATCGCACAAACGTTTCGAAACAAACGGAAAGCGTTCGAACCGCAGAGACGCCGAGGACGCAGAGGAAATCCGGGATTACGATGAATCTGAGGCTAGCAGCCCGGTGAAAAAGTCCAGATTCTGCTCACGGAGAAAGTTTGGTGGGCAAGTTCAAGGAAGATGTGATTCGGCGGAACGGCCAAGTTGAGACGCCCGATGGATTGCAGCGGGGCAAAACGTGCGCCTATGGTCGAGACGAAGCGCAATAAAGCAGCGATCAGACTGGCGTTGAGCTCCGCGTATTCCTTCGGCGTGGCCTTGCCGATGAGATTGCGCATCAGAATCCCGAGATTGAATCCGGCCACGTGCGTGAGGAGGCGCTTGAGTATATTTTCGTGTCTTCGCAAATGCGTTCGTCGCATGCCTCCCGCTTCGAGGTAGTGCGCGAAAGGTCGTTCGAGTAACTCGCCGCGACGGCGTATTAATCGCTTACCTCGAGTCCCGCGAATGCGACGTCGGTTCGCGTAGGTGGCGGCTTGCTCGGCCTGTTTGTCCTTCCATTTGCGGCCACCTCGCTCTGGCTCCGAAATGTAGCTCCGGTATTCTTGTTCGACCAGCTCAACCAGGATGTCGTTGCCGTGATAGCCCTTGTCCCCGACCACTTCGCGACCCGCGTCTTCATGTATTCGTTCACAACATTCCGCGTTGTTCGCGAGCTCTTGCAGATTTGACTGCGCTTTTTCCAGCGTATCCGGTAGGCTCTTTGTGTCACCCTTCGCGCCTCCGTGAAGCGTCACGGCAATTACCGCACCTTCCCCGCTCATGTCCACAGCATGCTCGGCTTTGTGCGCCATATCCGTGCCCCCGCTCTTCATTTTCATGATCTCCGCATCCGGCTCGTTCGGATTCACCCACTCCTTGTTCGACCCTTTCTTTGGCCGCTTCTTGTCCAACTTTGCAATGTCCGCTCGGCTCGGCTCTTCGATACCACTCTTGCGCGCAAGCTCCTTCAAATACGATTCGTAGCTTTCCCCCGTGTCTCGACGAACGATTGACCGAAGCGCCGCATTCGCTTCCAGCGTCGTCGCGTCCACACCCAGTGTCTTGCCATCTATCATCCCTCTCGACGCTAGAACTTCTAGCACCCATCCAAATACAGATTCGTGAACTTCCAGCGGAAGTCGATTCCGTATCCGAGACAGCGACGAATGGTCCGGCGTTCGCTCTTCCATTCCAAGGCCAAGAAACTGGCGCAAAGACAGTGAGTCCGAACACCGCCAGCAGATCCCGCGCTCTGAATCGATGCGCTCAAAGTAGCCGATCAACAGCATTCGAAAATACACACCCGGCGGTATGCTCGGCCGACCTTGCTTCTTCGCGTAATACGGCGAGCATTTCGACTCCACAAACGAGTCAAACTCTTCCTCTCGAAGTACCCGCTCGAGTTCCTCATAAAAAGGATGACCAGGACTCGACGCAACCGCATCGTGTGGAATCCATAAAGTCTCTTGGCAACTTTTCTTTTTCTTCTTCATCGACATGCGATGCAATTTTACATCGTCATCGAATGAGTCTTCAGAGAAATATCGACCGGATACGACTTTTTCAACGGGCTGCTAGAGATACTTTTTCTTCTCCGCGCGCTCTGCGCCTCTGGTGCGCCAGGTTAAGCCTGGTCAGTCTAGCAGGATGAAAGGAGTCTGCCATGTGAATTGCTCATACGACATGTAGCCAAAGGAGCGGTGACTCGGAGCAATCTGGGGGCCGAAGCCTCCTGAGGCGAAGACGCGAGCCGTAACGCAAGTGAACCCGATTCAACCTCGTTACGCTAAGTGATGGACGGCCAAGGATATCAGAGGTCCCGAAGCCTGTTATCCACGGAAGAAGAATGAGCGAAAGCAACCGTGGGGCCATCCGGGGTGGCTGGGGACAGCGCGCGTCAACAGACTGACAGAGGAATCTGGGAGACCTGAGGTGGACCCCATTCTCTGGACCAAAATGGGGGGTAGCTAAGGTGGAGCCTGCCGAGTTGAACACGTCGTGGTCATAGTCGTGATGTTGTTTCCCGAAGGCTCCTAGAAGGGAGCGTTCGGGAACACAGTTTATGGCAGATTGAAAATCTGTGGACAGTTTGTTTTTCGCTGTAGCCATCATTGTGTCTAGCGGCAATTATTATTTCTCTTCAGCAACAAGTTAGAATTCCCGGGTACCTACCGGTCTTGCTCCGTCACTTATCAGCAAAGTGTCCCATGTTCGATCCGGGGCCCGACGGAGGGAGCGGACCCTTAAAAAAAGATGCGAAGCTTCCTTGTCCGCTCCCTCCGTCGGGGCCCCGGATCGAAGCCGCCCTTTCGCTGGTCCACCTGAATAGTGCAAAAATCGGGGTACCTGGGGTATGGGCCAAGCCGCGAGAGGGTCTCCTGCGGCGATTCTCGCATTCGTTTTGTGGACTCGTGGCAAGGTTCATTCCTTTTCCCGGCTTTCTACCGTCGTGGCCTCTTTGGCCTTGTTCTGCTTCGATTGCCCCAGTCGGTAACTGCCGACGTTGAGCTCCAGGATGATGCTGTGATGTACAAATCGGTCGATGGCCAATCATCTTCAAGCAACCTCGCCAAGCAGTCCATCGTAGAAGCTCGCGGGCGTTTGATAGCCTAACGCTTTGTGCGGGCGCTCGTCATTGAAGAAATCGAAGTAGCAAGCGATGCCCGCGCGAGCCATTTGCACGGTGTCGTAGGCGTACAGGTAGACCTCCTCGTACTTCAGCGAGCGCCAGAGCCGCTCCACGAAGATGTTGTCGATACAGCGACCTTTGCCATCCATGCTGATCTTGATCTCAAGAGCAAGCAATACACTGGTGAACTCCTCCGAGGTGAACTGAGAGCCCTGGTCCGTGTTGAATATCTCTGGGCAACCGTAGCGTGCCACAGCTTCGTTCAGAGCCTCCACGCAGAAGGTCGTCTCCAACGTGTTGGACAAGCGCCAGGCGAGCACCCGCCGCGAATACCAATCGATGACCGCCACCAGGTATACGAAGCCTCGCGCCATCGGGATGTATGTGATGTCGGCGGCCCACACCTGATTGATCCGAGAAACCGTCAGATTCCTCAGTAGATAGGGGTATACCGTGTGTTCCGGCGCTGGCTTGCTTGTGTTCGGCTTGGGCGCAGTGCTCTCGAGCCCCATCAACCGCATAAGACGCTGCACGCGCTTGCGGTTGACGGCCGACCCCTCCGCTTTGAGTGTCTGTGTCATCATGCGGCTGCCGAAAAATGGACGCTTCAGATGTAGCTCGTCCATCCGACGCATCAATGCGAGTTGCTCGCCATCCGGCTCGACAGGTTCGTAGTACAGGCTCGACCGATTCACGCCGAGCAGCTCGCACTGCCAGCGCATCGACAGCGGAGCGTTGGGTTCGACCAACTCCCGCCGGGGCGTCATCCCTCTGTGCCAACATCGCTGAGACACTTCGCCCCTTGAAATTAGTGTAGAGGGTGGAGGAGGATCAACGCATGAGTATTTTGATTGAGAGAGAGACCTCGGCGGGATCTCTAGTCGCCCTACGGGCTCCTGCCGATCCCGCCGGCCGCGATGCGGCGGGGGTCGAGGATCCCGAAGTGCGCGAGCAAGCGAAGCGTCGACGCTTTAGCGCGGAGTACAAGCTGCGGATAGTGCGTGAGGCCGATGCCTTCGGCAAGGGTGACGGTGACGTTGCTGCTCTTCTGCGTCGAGAGGGCTTGTACTCGTCGCAATTATCGAGTTGGCGTCGCCAACGTGACGAGATCGCCAAGGTGGGAATGACGTCGAGAAAGCGAGGCCGGAAGGCGAAGGCAGAGGATCCACGGGTCAAGGAGCTCGAGCGCGAGAACGCCCGGCTCCAACGTCGCCTGGCTCGGGTGGAGACGATGCTGGAGATCCAAAAAAAAACCTCCGAACTACTGGGGATCCCCCTGAATCCACTCGAGAGCGACGAGAACGACTGATCGTGGCGGCCGAGGAGCTGGCGGGGCGGATTGGGCAAACGGCGGAAGCCTGCGAGGCTCTGGGTGTGGCTCGTTCCACGTTGTATCGCAGGCGCCAGCCGGTGACGCCCAAACCGAAGCGTCGTCCTCGGCCGCACCGAGCTCTCGACGAAACTGAGCGCGAGGAAGTCCTCGGGGCCTTGCACTGTGAGCGGTTCGTCGACAAGGCGCCCGCTCAGGTGTGGGCTACGCTTCTGGACGAGGGAACCTACCTCTGCTCGATTCGCACGATGTATCGGATTTTGGAGGAGCACGGCGAGGTCCGAGAGCGCCGGAACCAACGGCGCCATCCGAACTACACCAAGCCGGAGCTGTTGGCCGAAGCGCCGAACCAGGTTTGGTCGTGGGATATCACGAAGCTTCGTGGCCCCGTCAAGTGGACCTACTACTACCTCTACGTCATCCTCGACATCTTCTCCCGCTACGTGGTTGGCTGGATGCTGGCTCACCGAGAAAGTGCCGCGCTCGCCCAACGCCTCATCGCCGAGAGCTGTCGCAAGCAGGACATTGAACCCGACCAGCTCACCCTTCACGCGGACCGTGGCAGCTCGATGAGGAGCAAGCCCGTGGGTCTGCTCCTGGCTGACCTCGGAGTTACCAAGACCCACTCCAGGCCTTACGTCTCGAACGACAATCCCTACTCCGAGTCTCAGTTCAAGACGATGAAGTACTGTCCTCAGTTTCCGAGCCGCTTTGGTTCCGCCGAAGACGGCCGGCTATTCTGCTGCGGTTTCTTCGCCTACTACAATTTTCACCACCGGCACTCGGGAATCGGCCTTATGACACCGGCCGACGTTCACTATGGTCGAGCCGAACAGCTCACCACCGCTCGGCGCCAGATCCTTCTCGAAGCTCAACAGGCTCATCCCGAACGCTTCGTTCGCGGAACGCCGCAACCGCCCGTTTTGCCTCCGCAGGCCTGGATCAACCCGCCGCTGGAAAAAACGACGTTCCACGATGCCGCACAAGCCCCTCTCGCGGCGGCGTCCATACCTGGGGTACCTCCTTTTTCTGCTTCACGCAACGAGATCTTGATCGATGTTGACGTCGATCGCGCCGACCTCACGAGTCTCCCCACCATAATCGAGGCTCACTAAATGCAGCTCGCGAGTGTCCCAAAGTTGTTGACATGTTCCGCATCGCAATCGACCGAGCCCGTGTGATAAAAAATCGCGCTCCATCGTCAGCTCCCCGATTTTCTGAAGCAGTTCGGCCTCGCGCATCGAGGCATCGCCTCCGCCCACCTCTTCGGTCTCGAAAGCACGCGTGACGTTCTCCAAAAGCTGCCGCTTCCATTTGTAGATCTGGTTCGCGTGAACCTTGTGCCGCCGGGATAGTTCCGCCACTGTCTCCTGCTCGCGTAGTACCGCCAATGCAACTTTCGCCTTGAAAACAGGGCTGTGCTTCGTACGATTTTTCTTCACTTTTCTCTGCTCCTTTTTTTATTGAGCAGGCTTCTTTTACCACCTTAACCCCTGGTCTAAAAAATGGGGTCACTTCAACCCGTCAGGTGGGTGGAACCCAACGCCCAAGGGAAGACATAACCGGAAGGTGGCCTGCGCGGGAGTCGGCGGGGCACATAGTAGCGAGGAAGCGGGGTAACTCCCGTGGAGCGAAGGAGCCCTACCATTGCGAGCTGGTGTAAGAAGAAAGGGGAAGTCGATTGGGTAACTACCCTATGACGATGCCCTGGTATTGGATCGACGGACCGCCCGAAAGGCGAACAAGTCCAAAAGATACCAGAGAAACTCACCAGTCTGAGACACAAGCTGCACCAGAAGGCCAAGCAAGAGCCGAAGTTTCGATTTTACACCTTGTATAGTCATCTCTATCGGCAAGATGTGCTTGAAACGGCGTGGGCGCAGGTGCGCAGGAACAAGGGTGCACCGGGAGTCGACGGAGTAACGATTGACCAAATCGTGAACTCGGAGGACGGCTCCGCGCAGCTCATCAAGCAACTGCAACGTGAACTGCGAGAGAAGACCTACAAAGCTCAAGCCACTCGACGCTCGTACATCGACAAGCCGGACGGGAGTCAACGCCCGTTAGGCATCCCAACGGTGCGGGACCGTGTGGTCCAAATGGCAGCGTATCTCATCATGGAACCGATATTCGAAGCGGACTTCGAAGATTGCTCTTACGGATTTCGCCGCGGAAGGAATGCCCATGATGCGATGGACAAGCTGCAAACGCACATCAAGCAGGGATTCACGGAGGTGTACGACGCGGACTTGAAAGGCTACTTCGATTCGATTCCCCACGACAAACTGATGAAAGTGCTGGAATACCGCATAGCGGATCGGGCTTTACTCAAACTGATCCGTATGTGGCTGCGAACCACAATAGTGGAAAACGACGACGACGGGAAACCACAATATCGTCGCAGTCGCCAAGGCACGCCTCAAGGAGGAGACATCTCCCCATTGCTGGCGAACGCCTACCTTCACTGGTTCGACAAAGTCTTTCATATGAAGTCAGGCCCAAGATACTGGGCTAACGCCCGATTAGTCCGTTATGCGGACGACCTCGTGGTGCTGGCGCGATATCAAGGAGCCGAACTCCAAAAGTTTGTCGAGGAAACTCTCGAAGGATTGGTGGGATTAACCATCAACCGGCAGAAAACCCGAGTTGTGAACTTATCGAAGGGCGAGCGCCTGGAGTATTTGGGATTCACGTTGCAGTATCACCGCGACCTGAAGGGGGGAAATCATCAGTATCTGAACGTGATGCCCTCACCCAAGGCTCTGAAGCGCGAGTTTGCCAAGCTAGAAGAGATGACGGCCAGCCGCAACTGCTGGAAACCCATCCCGGCTTTGGTCCGGGCGCTGAACCGTAATCTCGACGGCTGGGCCAACTACTTTCGATACGGACACCCCCGGCGACACTTCCGGAAGGTGAACCGCTACGTCCGTCGCCGCCTCGGTGTCCACTTGCGTCGCCGAAGTCAACGGCCCTTTCGCCCTCCGAAAGGGATGACGTTCTATCGTCACTTCGCCGAGCTAGGTCTCACGTACCTATGACCGGTGAACCCGACACTTCTCGCGTACTGCCTCTGATTAAGGCGGTGGGAACGCCGTATGCGGGAAATCCGCACGTCCGGTGTGAGGAGGGGGTGGGGGTAACCTCCCCCCTACTCTACCGTCTCTGCGGTTCAAAGCTTTCAGGTTTACCTGGCTAGACTTAGAGGCTAACCGTCCGGAACGGCCCGCCAGCAGGTCATCCCAAAACTCTCTGCCTCGTCCGGGCACCGAATCCGACGGAAACGACCCTTTAAAGACCTAAAGAGGAACTGATTTGTCTCGGCGAGCAGGCGCGAGTGCGCAACCCAGAGAAGATCGGGCGGTTGTAGTCTGTCGTGAAGAGCTTTGACCAAGTCTCGGGCGTCAGCCGCCATAAGACTTTGATCAGCGATCTCGTCTTCGTCTATCCAACCTCGGTGTTCGGCCGATGATGTCGGATAGGAGAAGAAGGCAATCGGGCCTTTCTGCAGTCGGAGGTAGTACTCCAGGGGATTGCGGGTGAATCCGGTGCAGAGCACGGCGTCAGAAGCGTTGGCATGCGTTCGGATGATCCGCGCCTGCGCCGCAACTCCTTGAAGAGGCGGCTGCGAATAATAGAAGAACAGCGCCCAGGCGGCGAGCCCCGCCGTGAGCGTTACGGCCGTCGCATAGGAAACGCCACTGAAGCTACGGGCGCCGCTGGCACAGAGCAGAAAAAAAAGAGGTAATGCGATGACGTCATAACGAGCAACGATGTAGATAGGTAGATAGAACGATACGAGAAAGGGGACGGCCAGGATGAGCATCATATTGACGGCGAAAACTCTGCCCGCTCGACCGTCTTGCCCCGAAAGTGTCAGTCCCCGCAGCGCCAGGGCGCCAAAAAGTAGGTAGGCAAGAAGCTTCGGCCAAAGAGGCATCGCGGCGGATCCGGTCGGCACGTAGGCTGGGATATCTCCTCCTATCGAGAACGCGGCGAATGATTTGACGAGGGCGAGAGCGGGCGGAGTCTGGCTCCAGATGCGCTCGACCCAGGAGGCCGCTCCCGTCTGGATCTGGTGCCAGAGGAGTGGTGTCCATGGACTGTAGGCAAGCAGTATCGCGGCAGCGCAGGCTAGGCCCATACGAGCGGATACTTGTCGCCGAACGACATAGAGCAACGGAGGGATCAGGAGGAAGAGGCCATAATTGTGGGTGTATAAGGCCAGTGCGGTGACAAAGCTGTAGAAGAGTCCCACATACGAAGATTTGGATCGCTTCAACCACTCGAGGCATGACAGGGATCCGAGTGCGAGCAGTACGAACAGGGCGTAAGGCCGCACCTGTTGGCTATAATAGATGTGTAGCGGCGAGACGGCGAGCAGAAGAGCTCCGAGCCAGGCAACGTCGGCGCCCCACAGTCGACGGCCGAGCCGGTACGCGAGGAAGACCGCCGTGACCCCGCACAACACCGACAGACCACGCAGTGCCGCCGGCCCTGAACCTGCGACAGCCCTCCACAGATATAGCAGCAAATAGTAGAGCGGCGGCGACGAGTCGTTGTTCAGTTCCGCGAGAATTTCGGTCGGAGACGCACTGGCGACGAGCGCGGAAAAGGCTTCGTCGAACGAAAGCTCGTTCCTCTGCAGTCCGAGTAGGCGGAGTCCAAGGGCCAGGCCGAGCACGAGCCCGAGGACAACAAGCCTGCTGCGATCCGGTGGCGACGCCGGGTCGGGACGGCGAGCCACGGCACGCTATTTCGCGAATAGCCGACGCGCGAAGTCGGGGTCGTCTTTGAAATAGTGGCTGAACCGGTCCAAGGTGCCGGTCCGGTCCCGGATGACCTTCATCCGCATTTTCCAAAGCTGCTCGTAACGCTGGTTTCGCGAGGCCGCTTCGCGAAACCACCGTATCGCCTCGTCCTTGTCACCGAGCTGGTAGTAAACGAGGCCGAGCGCCTCGTAGGCGCGGGACTCGTTGGGATAACGGTCAACGAACTCCTTCGCAGTGGCAATCGCCTCGTCGGATCGCGCGTCAGCTGCCAGGCGGATCGCCTTTCCGTAAAGACGGTAATCCTTACGCTTCTGCCAGAGTCGATTGAGCTCACGAACCGGCTCTTCATGGTCCATGACGCGGAGGTCGATATAGTAGCTTATCGGATACACGTCAGCACCGACGGTGGTACTGGCATCCTCAGCCCCGCCTTTACGGTAGATTCTCAACGCCGCGGACTGCTTGCCCCGCGCGTCGCCGCCCACAGTATCTGCCTGGAGCAGTGCCGCCATGAGACGGTCGGCCAATTCGCCCTCGGTCGTCTCGAAGGTATCACCCATCGCGTCTGTCGTCTCCTTGCCAGTGAGCATGTTCCCCTGGGTCGTGTAATTGTTTCCCTGGCGGTCGCCGGAATAGAAAGTACACTCGGGACCGGTGTGGGCGGCCACACCTCCTTTTGCGTCCACCGCGCCCATTTGGCGGAAATCCCGACCGGCGTCCTTGGACATGAGCATCTGGAGGCTGTCGGCGGCCGAGAAGCCCAATTCCATTAGCTGAACGCCTTCGACAGCGGTCAAGAGGTTTTGCCCGGCAAACGAGTGCTGCATAGCGATCACTCCCACGCCGGCCTTGCCGTAAAACGACATGACGTTGAAGACGCGGGAGGCGATCGCAATACCGACGTCACCCGTCTGCGGATCGTAGCCGACAATGGAGTAGGTAGTGATCAACTCGTCCGGCTCGGACGCGGGGGACGAGTTCTGCATGGCTTTTAATGACGTGGCGGCGAACAGGCTGAGGCCTGCAAGCGCGAGCAGTGTCCGTCTCGCTTTTCGAAACATGAAATCCTCCTTGAGTTCAAAACAGGGATATTCGATCGATGGACGCATTAGGAGCCCTTAGTACCCGACGAGTCGCGGGAGAAAGAGCACGACTTCAGGCACGAAGGCGATGACAAGTGTAAAGGCGAATAAGAGTGCGAGATAGGGAATGATTGGCCGGGCGACCTCCGCGGGGGAAACCTGGCCCACGGAGCAAGCGACCAGCAAGCTCACGCCGACCGGCGGCAGGAAAACCGAGATCCCCTGCGTCGCGACGATGACGGTGCCGTAGTGAACCGGGTCAATGCCCATTTGTTTCGCGATGGGCAATAGAATCGGGGTTAGCATGACAACGGCCGGAACCCCTTCCAATATGGCTCCCAACGGTACGAAAACGAGAATCGTAAGAATGAGAAAACCCACGTCTCCCCCACCCAATTCGACTAGAGAGGCGGCCAGAGTTTGCGGCACCTGCTTCACCGCCAATGTCCAGGAGAGGAGTTTTGCAGCGCCAACGACGAAGAGCACCATACCGGTGAGGACGGCCGTGCGGACGAGCACACCCCACAGGCGACGTGGCGAGAGCTCTCGGTAGAGAGCTCCAAGTAATAGGGCGTAGGCGACGGCAATTGCGGCGGCCTCGGTGGCAGTAAAAAGACCGAAGCGAATACCCCCAAGTACAATGACGACCAGCAACAGGGGCAGAGCGCCAGATAATGCCGCCCTGGCCGTAGTACCCCAGGTCTCTCGAGGTCCGCGAGGCCAGCCTTGGCGTTTCGCCTGCCACCAGATTTGGCACATCAAACCGATAGCCATGAGCAAGCCGGGAACCAGACAGGCGGCAAACAGTTTTCCAATAGAGACGTTCCCAATAACGCCGTAGACGACCATGACAATGCCGGGAGGAATCAGGATGCCCATGGCACACGCGGCGCCTACGATAGCGGTGGCACGTGCACGGCCGTATCCCTTTTCGACGAGCTGGGGGATCATGATGCCACCAATCACCGCCGCTTGTGCCGAGGTGGACCCAGAAACACCCGCAAAGAATGTCTCCGCTACGACCACCACCTGCCCGAGTCCGCCATGTAGATGGCCTACCAAGGAGTAGGCAAACGTTACCAATCGTCGGCTGATGCCTCCTATATCCATGATGAGGCCGGCGAGAATGAACAGGGGGACCGCCAGCATGGGAAACGAGTCCATGCCGGCCACAATTTGCTGCGGGATAATCACGAGGGGTAGTTCCTCGTCGAGAACAAAAGCAAAAGCGGCTGTTCCCGCCAGTGCGAAGCCGATAGGGATGCTCAGCAGCACCAGCACGATGAAAGCGACCAAAAGAAGTAGAGGCATCAGTGACTCTTCCCCTCCGGCTCGGGAAGCGTGCCGCCGAGACCGGCGGCCAAATGTAACAGCATGAGAATCCCGGCCACCGGTACCGAGGCGTATACCCACGCAAGCGGCAGACCCAACGCCGCCGAACGCTGGCCGTGGGCCAGATGCACAAGTCCAAAGCCCAGGATGATGAAGCCGAACGCCGCGGCTGCGACGATGCCGGTGCTGCAGCGGTGGGCCCAGATTCGCGGACGACGAGGGAGCGTGGTTACCGCCAGATCGAACACAAAGTGACTCTGAGACTCCAAGGCGAGCGAGGCGCCGATCATGGATAGCCAAATGAAACAGAATCTCGACAACTCTTCGCTCCAGGGATTTGGCCGCTCGAACAGATAACGCATGGTGACCTGAAGCAGCACCACCGCGAAGACGGCGAGCACGAGGCTTCCGGCAACTGCTTTCTCGAGTGCAACCATCCGGCGGTTAAGACGTCTCACAAACTGCAACGTGGTGTTGTCCACCTTCCATAAAGAGGCCCAGGCCACCCCGGGCGACGACGATCGATAGCGGCAATGAGGTTCAGGTGGGCCAGGTTGCTGCCTGAGCGCCACACGGCACCGTTGTTCCGAAACGCGTGCGAAAGCCAACAAACTCACCGACACTCACGCGTCCCAGATCGTCTGACCGACATCCATGAATAGGGACGCACCTGTGACCAAGCGCGCATCGAGGTCCGAGGCGAGGAAGATGACCGCGCCCACGATGTCTTCCGGAAGGCCCTTTAAAGGGATCCGAGCCATACGTCTTTCCTAAGAACTCCGGATTCGCGATGTCCTTTCGGCTCAGATCCCATTCGATCAGGCCAGTAGCCATAGCGTTCACCCGGATTCTGTAGGGCGCCAATTCCAAGGCCGTCTGTTGGGTCAACATCTCGATTCCGGCCTTCGCCACACAGTGAGTGAAGTTCGGTGCGGCAAGCGCTTCGATGGAGTTGCTGTAGCAACGCGGTCCACCGTACCGGTGTCTTTTACAGACCAAAACAGGGGCAGTGTAACGCTAAAAGGCCGGGACCCCAAGTTAAAATCGAAAAGTTCATCAGCTCATAAGGCTGTCTGCCTCCATCTCGCACGAGCGTTCGAAGAACCGGAGAGCAATCGCGAGCTCTTTTCCCCCGACGCGGTGCACGCTTCCCCCTAAAGGGCACATCCTCATAGCGAGACTTTATGGGAGCAGCTCTAGCAGCCCGTTGAAAAAGTCGTATCCGGTCGCGATATTTCTCTGAAGACTCATTCGATGACGATGTAAAATTGCATCGCATGTCGATGAAGAAGAAAAAGAAAAGTTGCCAAGAGACTTTATGGATTCCACACGATGCGGTTGCGTCGAGTCCTGGTCATCCTTTTTATGAGGAACTCGAGCGGGTACTTCGAGAGGAAGAGTTTGACTCGTTTGTGGAGTCGAAATGCTCGCCGTATTACGCGAAGAAGCAAGGTCGGCCGAGCATACCGCCGGGTGTGTATTTTCGAATGCTGTTGATCGGCTACTTTGAGCGCATCGATTCAGAGCGCGGGATCTGCTGGCGGTGTTCGGACTCACTGTCTTTGCGCCAGTTTCTTGGCCTTGGAATGGAAGAGCGAACGCCGGACCATTCGTCGCTGTCTCGGATACGGAATCGACTTCCGCTGGAAGTTCACGAATCTGTATTTGGATGGGTGCTAGAAGTTCTAGCGTCGAGAGGGATGATAGATGGCAAGACACTGGGTGTGGACGCGACGACGCTGGAAGCGAATGCGGCGCTTCGGTCAATCGTTCGTCGAGACACGGGGGAAAGCTACGAATCGTATTTGAAGGAGCTTGCGCGCAAGAGTGGTATCGAAGAGCCGAGCCGAGCGGACATTGCGAAGTTGGACAAGAAGCGGCCAAAGAAAGGGTCGAACAAGGAGTGGGTGAATCCGAACGAGCCGGATGCGGAGATCATGAAAATGAAGAGCGGGGGCACGGATATGGCGCACAAAGCCGAGCATGCTGTGGACATGAGCGGGGAAGGTGCGGTAATTGCCGTGACGCTTCACGGAGGCGCGAAGGGTGACACAAAGAGCCTACCGGATACGCTGGAAAAAGCGCAGTCAAATCTGCAAGAGCTCGCGAACAACGCGGAATGTTGTGAACGAATACATGAAGACGCGGGTCGCGAAGTGGTCGGGGACAAGGGCTATCACGGCAACGACATCCTGGTTGAGCTGGTCGAACAAGAATACCGGAGCTACATTTCGGAGCCAGAGCGAGGTGGTCGCAAATGGAAGGACAAACAGGCCGAGCAAGCCGCCACCTACGCGAACCGACGTCGCATTCGCGGGACTCGAGGTAAGCGATTAATACGCCGTCGCGGCGAGTTACTCGAACGACCTTTCGCGCACTACCTCGAAGCGGGAGGCATGCGACGAACGCATTTGCGAAGACACGAAAATATACTCAAGCGCCTCCTCACGCACGTGGCCGGATTCAATCTCGGGATTCTGATGCGCAATCTCATCGGCAAGGCCACGCCGAAGGAATACGCGGAGCTCAACGCCAGTCTGATCGCTGCTTTATTGCGCTTCGTCTCGACCATAGGCGCACGTTTTGCCCCGCTGCAATCCATCGGGCGTCTCAACTTGGCCGTTCCGCCGAATCACATCTTCCTTGAACTTGCCCACCAAACTTTCTCCGTGAGCAGAATCTGGACTTTTTCACCGGGCTGCTAGGGTCAGATCCCGGGGCAGCTTCGGGCTCTTCGGTTTCACCTACGTGCGAGAAATGGAGATCTATCGAGAGATGGGCCTGGATCCTGTGAACATCTGGGACCGCGCCGTTGACGCCGCGGCAAGGATGGTCACGAGGAAAACCGCCAAAAGGCGGGGGGAAAGATCCGCGGGCATCGTGGCCGACTCCCTCTATTGAATTTTGGTAAATTTCGTTCGTCCCCCGAGCGTTGCCGCACGGAATACTACACCATCACCGCGAGGTCAAATCACCCTTGCTTGTGGCGATCCAAAAAAAAAGCCGGTTCAATGTCGCCGGTTAATTAAATGATTCCGACTATTGGGGCAAATATCCAATCCCCCGAAGGCTGCCGATCCATAATTCTGAACGACGGATTCGTCAGTCGCTAGTCACTCCAAGTTATTCTCAGATAGGAGATTAATCTGATCGAGGGTTCCGGACTTACTGTTCGGGCGGTCAGATGAAATCCAACATTTTGAACAACGAAAGGGTATCGGGCAGAGGTACGGCCATCTAACACGCTTATTTCTAAGGACTTATGTGTTTATCTGTCGGTGGCTGGCAGTGGAATACAACTTGCACTCATTCGGCAGAAGTGCTTTCTTCATTATCGTCTTGGTGTACTTCGCCAGGTCTCGTTGAATACATAACGGAGGATCAAAAAAAAATGAACCATTGGGCTAATTCCAAGAGGGTTGTCAGCGTCGTCGCGCTAGGCTCGTTGCTGACCCTAGCAACAGCCCCCGCCTTCTCCCAGGAGATGGTGGGATCGATCGTGGGAAAGGTCGCGGACGAGCAGGGGCTGGTGATGCCCGGCGTTGTCATCGCCGTCTCTTCGCCGAACTTGATCGCCGGCAGTCAAACGGCGACCACCGGCGATGATGGCACCTACCGAGTGCGGAACCTGCCGCCCGGCACGTACGCCGTGTTGGCAGAGCTGACCGGCTTCACGTCCGTCAACCGTGAGGGGATCATCCTCGAGGCGGCCAAAACACTCGGAGTGGATTTCCAAATGTCGATCAGCACTGTCGAGGAGACCGTCACCGTCACCGGGGAATCGCCTCTGGTCGAGGTCCGGAGCTCCCGTGTCGGCGTCACGATGGATACGGACCTGCTCGAGAACATTCCCACCGGACGCGAATTCGAGGACATTTTGAGTTTTCAGCCTGGCATCGTGGAGAGTCCCTATTCCTTTGCGCCGGTAAACTCGGTACACGGCGGTCATGTGCGGGCCAACTACTACAGCATGGACGGCTTCCAGATGATCGATACGACCGTGGGATACTTTATTGGGGATATCTCGTATGATTCGTTGCAGGAAGTTCAGATCACGACCGGCGGGATTTCTGCCGAGTTCGGCCAGGCGAGTGGGGGAGTCTTCAACTTCATCACCAAGTCGGGCGGGAACGACTTTAGCGGAGGCGTTCGATATTACTTGAACGACGAATCCCTGAACAGGAATAACATTTCGGACGAGCTCAAGGCCCAAGGGTTCACGGAGGGCACGTCCATTATCAGCCAGAACAACTGGGGCGGCGAGATAGGCGGGCCTATCGCGCAAGACAAGGTGTGGTTCTACGCCGACTATGCCCGGACGGACAGAACGGAGCGGGCTCCAGCGCTGGTTGGAATCATCGATCCGGCGTTCAACATCAATAAATACCTGGGCAAGGTTACCTGGCAGGTTAACGCGAACAACACCTTCGTCGGAACCGTTCAGGGGCGCCACGACGACTGGGTTCCGGCCAACGCGAATGCGCAAGTCACCGAGGACCCGGGCTCCTATATCTTCAACACCCGCAACCAGGATAACTATCTCTTCAAGTGGGCGTCGACACTGGGCCAGAATGCGATCTTGGACATCCGCTACAGTGAGAACCTCGGCGGTGGCTCCGATAGGGAAAGTTTCGACAATGCCGATGCGATCCCCGGCTTTCAAGATCGAGCAACGGGCAAGAACTTCGGTTGGTTCCGGCAAGACCGGTGGAACAAAAACCGCGATGCCAAAGTGTTTAAGGTGGATTTGACTTACTTCAATGATGACCTTGGGGGGGGGAAGCACGATTTCAAGTTCGGCTATGAAAACGGGCGGGACCCTTTTCAATCCATTTTGCACACTCCGGGCTCGCTCGAACAGCATCTGCTCTTCGGCGTGCCGGATGCAGTTAGACTCATCGTTGAACCGAGAAGAGGTGCCAGGAGAAAAACGCGCAACAGTTTTTACATCAACGATCAATGGACGATGTCGAACGTAACGCTCAATCTGGGCATCCGGTTCGATAGCACCGAAGCTTGGACACCGGAGTACACGGAAGGGGGTGGCCTCCAGGCTTCAGACGAAGCCATCCGAAGTGACAGCTTCAGCATCGAGTGGTTCCCGGCGGTTGCGTTTCCGGAGACGCGGGACATCTGGAATATGAATACCTGGGCGCCACGGGCCGGCATCGTGTGGGACGTCGGTGGCGAGCACACGTTTGTCGTGAAAGCGAGCTATGGTCGTTGGTATGACCGGGTCACGAGTGTGCCCGCCGGGGGTGCAGGGAACGCTCTGTACGATTGGAATGACTTGAACGGAGACGGCCTGTTTTTGACCTCAGACAACACTGCACAGCCCGGCGAGCTAGGGGACCTTCGCTCGAGCAGCGTAATTACTAGTGGATCCTTTGATGTGACGCAGTTCGGAGACCCCAATCTGAGCAACCCCTGGACCGATACCTATAACATTGGGGTCGAATGGGAGCCGCGTCAAGGCTACGCGCTGCAAGTGACCGGGATCATCAAGCGAGAGACGAACCTCCTTGGCCGACGTCACCTAGCCAGGCCTGCATCGGCCTATAACCCCGTCCAGGCGGTCAACCCTCTCGACGGCTCGCCAATTACGATCTTCGCCCTCGACCCGGCCTTCCGAACGGCGAGCTCTATCAGGCAATCGACGAATATCGATTTTGTGGACTTGAAGCGAAGCTACGACGGTGTCGAAATCGTCGCGAAGAAGCGGTTCGATGGACGTTCCCAGTTTCAACTCTCGGCCAACATTGGAAATGCAGAAGGCAATCAGGGAACCAGTTTTGGGCAGAGCTTCGGCGGCGTCACCTATAGCAATCCGAATACCCTCACCAACTTTTACGGGGGAACAAACCTGGACGCGGACCTGATACTAAAGTTAGCCGGCACCTATGTGGCACCGTGGGACATCAGCATAAGCTCCTTCTACCAGTACATTTCCGGGTTTCCGCTGGACACGTTCGAGACGAGCCAGGGCTTCCAGCCGGGTTCGGTGACCGGTCGCTTTCTTAGGTCGGATTTTCCGGAACAAATCGTGGTCGAGCGCTTCATCGACGTTGCCCTGGAGCCACGGGGCACCCTTCACCAGAACGCTCAGCACAATCTGTCGTTTCGTGTGGAAAAGTCATTTATTTTCGAAACCGGAAAGCTGGGGCTCATCTTCGACGTCCTCAACGCGACCAATTCAGGCACGGTGACGCACGTGCAGAGTTTGCGCCTGGACTCTCCCAATTTCATGCTGCCTGAGGTGACCGTGTTGCCCTTTACGGCGCGTCTCGGGATTCGCTTCAGCTTCTAAGTCGTTCATAGAGTAGCGCGCTGATGCAGGCACCGCATCAGCGCGCTCTTTTTCTTTCTCTTGCTCATCTATCCCGCTAACGAACAGTCCCCATGACGCATGTGGGTGTGGGTGTTGAGTGGGGATCGTGAAAGGTTCAAGAATGAGGAAAAGATTCGCCATTAGCTTCACCTTTCTGTCCGGTCTGGTTATTCTCGGCAGCATCGGCGTCCAGGCGCTGCAGGCGCCCACTCCGTCGGTTCTCGATCAGGTATCGGTCGAGCAGCTCATCCAGGGGCCGCAAGGGCCTCCCTACGTGCCGCAGGGACCGATCGCGATTGTAGGGGGTTTGCTCATCGATGCCACCGACGCCCCGCCGCGGCATGATCAAACGGTGTTGATCGACGGCGAGCGGATTGTCGAAGTGGGACCGATGGAAGACGTGCGCATCCCGCGGGGAGCACGTGTCATCGACGCTCGTGGGATGACGATCATGCCGGGGCTCATCGATTCGAACCAGCATTTTGTCTTGAATCCGCTGTTCTCGACGCCGGATGTGAGCTTTTCGTACGAGGATTTCAAGTCGCGCTGGGAGCACAACTGGGCGCAGATGGAGTATGTCGCCTTTGCGTATTTGATGCAGGGCATCACCGGGTTCCGGCAAACTCCCGGTCCAGCGGATCTGCAGTTAGAGGTCAAACGGAGGATCGATAAGGGGGAGATTCCAGGTCCCCGGATATATCTGGGTGGGTCGCTGTGGATGAGCAAGGCGCACTGGGATCGTCACCTGAAGCAGAACACACAAGTGGATCCGAGGGCGATTGAGTTCATCAAGCATCAATTTGAATACAACGTGATAGAGGATGTGAACAATCTGGACCCGAATGGTTGGGGGCAGGAAGGCCCGGATTTCAACTTCTGGAAGCTCTACATGTGGCGTGAGCCCTTTGACGGGGAGAATGATTTCACCGACGAGGAGTTGAGGCACATCATCAAGCGCGCGCACGAGCTCGGGAAGATCATCGACGTTCACGCCGGCGGCCATAACAACGGCCTCAGACGGATGCTTGCATTCGACGTGGATACCCTGGAGCACCCCTTTTACGGAAATGAGCTGATCGAGTGGGACATCATCGAGGGCTATGTGAAGAAAGGGGTCATTGTCGACACCTTGCTGGAAGTGATGATCCAGAAGATCGAGCTGGCAGCCGACCCTCACAGGTTTGATGAGACGCTGTACTCCATGTCGCTCTACGGGCGCGGCACGCGTCCCGCACCGTTCGAGCATCGTCTCCTGATGCAGTATCGCGACAAGCTGCTCTACAACAAGCGGCATCCCGACAAGCCGGGACTGAGTGTTTACCCGCCAGATTCAACGGAGACTGGGCGTTCGTACAATGACCAGATGAAAGCCATGGAAATCTCCAAAGAAAACATGCGCCGTTTTATCAAAGCCGGTGCGAAGTTCTGGATGGGAACCGATACCGGCGCGTTCATGACCATGCGGCAAGAAGATCCGTACGCCCGGGAGATGGCTTATATGGTGGAGATGGGGATGACGCCGGTGCAAGCGATCCAGGCGGCAACCCGCAACGGGGCGGAAGGCCTTGGCCTGCTGGACGAGCTCGGCACGATCGAGGAGGGCAAACTGGCCGACGTGATCGTGGTGGCTGGAAATCCGTTGCAGGATATGAAGGGCGCCATGAAGCGGGTCTATGCGGTCATCAAGGGCGGCGTCCGTTACAAATAGCCTCTCGTTCACAAGAGAGCGAATCCAGTCTGGCGAGGTTCGATCAGATGAAAATGAACAAAAGCAGTTTCACCGCCAGTATCGCTGCACTCGGTGGGACTCCTGAACCGATCGGCAGACCTTGTTTCTTGAGCACGGCGTAGCGCATTCGATGCCGATTGCGCCGAAAGAACTTCAGTTCTCGGGCAATCTTTTTTCGGCGCGGATGCGTGTCGCGGAGGTGCACGAGAGAACGGATCACTTTCTCCACTGTAATCCCCGAAAAGTCTCATCTATTTGAAACCAAACGATTTGTCTTAGTGGCCCGCGAAGGCGCCGTTCGGTCATCATAAGGCGATGCGTTTGCTATTTCGGACCCTCGCATGGCTGTTTCGAGCGCTGTTGAGGACGCGCAACGACCTCGCCATGGAGAACATGGCGCTGCGCCAGCAACTCTCTGTCTACGGCCAGCTAAAAGTTAAACCGAGACTCAAGACTGAAGACCGGGTCTTCTGGGTTCTTTTCTCCATGGGTTATCGAAGTTTCTGAACGTGTCTGAGATTCGTGCAACCGAGAACGGTCCTTCGTTGGCATACAGCGGGTTTCAAGATTTTCTGGAGAAAAAAGGGCGAGAAAACCGGTCGACCGCGAATTCCAAAGCAGCATCAGGAGCTGATCCGCCAAATGTCCATCGACGAACCCGGCTGGGGTGCAGATCGGATTGCTGACGAACTTCGATTGAAGCTCGGTATCCGGCACGCTGCGAGCACTGTGCAGAAATACATGGTTCGACCCGAGCACCGCACTCGTACCGGGCAGACCTGGAGGACCCTCATGAAGAACCACAAAGATGAGATCTGGTCCTGCGATTTCCTGGTGCAGCACACTGCCTTATTCTCCGTAGTCTATATCTTCATCATTATGGAGATTTCAACGCGGAAGATCATCGTCCCACACTCGCATGGGTGAAGCAGCAAATTCGAGAGGCCACAGCCTTCGGCGTGCAGCCAAGGATCGTGATTCACGACAACGACGGGATCTACGGCCAGTTTGGAAAAGACCGCCGATTGCACCTTGGCTATCGCTCACACCTTGATTATTGGCTGAAGGAATCCATAGGCATCCGTGGCATTCCCATCACGCCAGGCTGTCCGCAGGAGACGCCGCATATCGAACGCTTCAACCGGACTCTACGCGAGAGTGTGCCATTCTTAGTTGGAAATTGAAACGGCTCCCAACCCCGTGGTTTGATGACGTTGGCAAAAACAACATCAAGCCGCAAGAGAAAGGAGCCGAGATGGGAAGTCTGCTACGTACAGCCAAGAAACACAAGAAGTCACGTCGTTTGGGTAAGCCCGAGGTAATGGCGCGCGAGGAGTACGGGGAGCTCGAGGTGGACGTCAAAATAGAGATGATCCGTTCGCTAATCCCGCTTGGGTTAATGCACGTTCACGAGCTGCTCGACGACGAAGTGAAGGAGTTGGCGGGAGAGCGATACGCTCGTAAGGACGAACTGGAGCGTGGCCGCCGCCACGGAACCAACCCTGGCACGGTAGGGCTTGCCGGCCAGCGGGTACCGATCCGTGTGCCACGGGTTCGGAGCCAAGAGGGAGTAGAGATACCGCTTCGCTCCTACGAAGCACTGAACGACGGCGGAGAGGTGAATGATCTGCTGCTGAAACGAGTGCTCTACGGAATCTCGTGTCGCAACTACGAGGCTGCAGCGGAAGCGATACCGGGCGCTATCGGGCTGTCGAGCTCGACGGTGTCCCGAGGTTTCGTACAAGCGAGCGCAGCGAAACTTCGGGAGATGCAGGAACGGGATCTGTCCGGCGAAGATGTGGTGGCGCTGTTCCTGGACGGGAAATCATTCGCCGACGCAATGATGGTCATCGCGCTGGGCATCACACTTTCCGGGGAAAAACGCTTTTTGGGCTTCGTGGAGACGGACACGGAGAACGAGAAGGTGTTGACGCCGTTCCTGCGTTCACTGCTCGCGCGGGGACTCGACAGCTCCCAGGGTCTACTGGTGATCATCGATGGCGGCAAGGGTCTGAAAGCGGCCGTAAAGAAGGCGTTCCGAAAGCGGGTCCTGATACAACGGTGCCAGTGGCACAAACGTGAAAACGTCGTGAGCTATCTGTCCAAGGGCGAGCAGGCGTCGTTGCGCAAGCGGTTGCAGTCGGCCTACAACAGGCCGGAATATAAAGAGGCCCTCGCGGCCCTCGATCAACTGCACGATGAATTGGAGGAGCGGAACCAATCCGCAGCTGGGAGCTTGGAGGAAGGAATCGAGGAGACGCTCACATTGCATCGTCTCGGCGTGTACGGGGCGCTGGGCCGTTCGTTCAAGACGACGAACTGCCTTGAATCCGTCAATGCTCTCGTCGAGGAACGCTGCGCGAAGGTCGACCACTGGAAGAACTCCAGCCAACGCCAGCGGTGGCTGGCGACAGCCCTCGTGGACATCGAACCCCGCTTGAGGAGGGTGATCGGCTACCGCCATCTTCCGAAGCTTCGCGAAGCTCTCAAGCGGGAACTGAAGGTCGAGACGAAGACATCAACGGTGTCGAAGAAGAAGGCCGCCTAATTTATGAGCCGTGGAGAGTTTCAACTAAGAATGGGCTTGACTCCTCTACGCGAGGAAGCGCTCAATCATTTTGTCTTCTTCGGTGAAGCCCACGTTCATCGTGTGGTTTCGGAGTACATCCGATTTTTTCATGGAGCTCGACCGCATCAAGGGTTGTGCGGGATCCCAGATCCATGTTCGGATCTAGAATTCGCGCAGCATTCTCCGAGCAACGGAAGTGTCATTCGACTTCCAGTCTTCGGCGGCGTTCAAGGCGACTACCGACGCGCAGCGTGAAGCTCGAGCAAGACCCGTGACAGCTCGGTCAGCGACGCTGCGACCCGCAGTTGACGAGTTGATAACTCTATCGGCTGCAGCTGTGTTTTACAGTCGCAGGATCGCGCGGTGTTTGTTAGCGGCGGTTTCAAATTGGCCCATTTCGGCGGTCAGTGGCCCCTGCAAGATCTGCTTCTAAAGGAATGAAGCGACTGTACTTGCTCAGAAACGACGGTCTCAGAGTGGACCCTTTTTCGCCGCCGTTTTGGACCAGTTTCAAACCGGCGTCGACACGGTGTTTACAGGTCGCGTGGCACAAGAACGTGGGGAAACGACTAAGGATAAAGGCTAAACTGAAGTTCCTGTCCCCTGGAAGGCTGTTTCCGGCTTTGTTTCAACAAGTTAGGTAGAGGGAAGGGTGCTCTGTTCTGGCTACAACGTGATTGTTTTGAGGAGGTCGAAGGCCCTTTGCTGCTTTGGATTTGGGGCCGTGGTCATGTCGAAGGTCGCAGTGGTGGAGCCAAGGCCTTTTCGGCGACATGAGTTTCGTACGATAGAGGCAAGGTGGCGGAGCAGAGTTCTGAAACTGTAAGCGGGGCTTCCGTCCTCCAGCTTTTTGGAGCGCACTTTTCGAAGAGCGGCCTGCGAACGCTTGGCCGGTGCCACAGGGTCGCGGCTTGCCTTGGCATTCTGATCTTCGTCAGAAAAAAGCACTGGTCGCCACGCCTCAAGCATGTGCCATTCAACGTAGTAGGCCAGCATACACAAGAAGATGTGTGCCCGGACTCGGTTTTCGAGACGGTGGCGAATAGGCCGCACCTTGAGGTCCATGGTCTTGAATGAACGAAACGCTCGCTCGACCGGAACATGTCAACAACTTTGGGACACTCGCGAGCTGCATTTAGTGAGCCTCGATTATGGTGGGGAGACTCGTGAGGTCGGCGCGATCGACGTCAACATCGATCAAGATCTCGTTGCGTGAAGCAGAAAAAGGGGGTACCCCAGGTATGGACGCCGCCGCGAGAGGGGCTTGTGCGGCATCGTGGAGGGTCGTTTTTTCCAGCGGCGGGTTGATCCAGGCCTGCGGAGGCAAAACGGGCGGTTGCGGCGTTCCGCGAACGAAGCGTTCGGGATGAGCCTGTTGAGCTTCGAGAAGGATCTGGCGCCGAGCGGTGGTGAGCTGTTCGGCTCGACCATAGTGAACGTCGGCCGGTGTCATAAGGCCGATTCCCGAGTGCCGGTGGTGAAAATTGTAGTAGTCGAAGAAACCGCAGCAGAATAGCCGGCCGTCTTCGGCGGAACCAAAGCGGCTCGGAAACTGAGGACAGTACTTCATCGTCTTGAACTGAGACTCGGAGTAGGGATTGTCGTTCGAGACGTAAGGCCTGGAGTGGGTCTTGGTAACTCCGAGGTCAGCCAGGAGCAGACCCACGGGCTTGCTCCTCATCGAGCTGCCACGGTCCGCGTGAAGGGTGAGCTGGTCGGGTTCAATGTCCTGCTTGCGACAGCTCTCGGCGATGAGGCGTTGGGCGAGCGCGGCACTTTCTCGGTGAGCCAGCATCCAGCCAACCACGTAGCGGGAGAAGATGTCGAGGATGACGTAGAGGTAGTAGTAGGTCCACTTGACGGGGCCACGAAGCTTCGTGATATCCCACGACCAAACCTGGTTCGGCGCTTCGGCCAACAGCTCCGGCTTGGTGTAGTTCGGATGGCGCCGTTGGTTCCGGCGCTCTCGGACCTCGCCGTGCTCCTCCAAAATCCGATACATCGTGCGAATCGAGCAGAGGTAGGTTCCCTCGTCCAGAAGCGTAGCCCACACCTGAGCGGGCGCCTTGTCGACGAACCGCTCACAGTGCAAGGCCCCGAGGACTTCCTCGCGCTCAGTTTCGTCGAGAGCTCGGTGCGGCCGAGGACGACGCTTCGGTTTGGGCGTCACCGGCTGGCGCCTGCGATACAACGTGGAACGAGCCACACCCAGAGCCTCGCAGGCTTCCGCCGTTTGCCCAATCCGCCCCGCCAGCTCCTCGGCCGCCACGATCAGTCGTTCTCGTCGCTCTCGAGTGGATTCAGGGGGATCCCCAGTAGTTCGGAGGTTTTTTTTGGGATCTCCAACATCGTCTCCACCCGAGCCAGGCGACGTTGGAGCCGGGCGTTCTCGCGCTCGAGCTCCTTGACCCGTGGATCCTCTGCCTTCGCCTTCCGGCCTCGCTTTCTCGACGTCATCCCAACCTTGGCGATCTCGTCACGTTGGCGACGCCAACTCGATAATAGCGACGAGTACAAGCCCTCTCGACGCAGAAGAGCAGCAACGTCACCGTCACCCTTGCAGGCATCGGCCTCACGCACTATCCGCAGCTTGTACTCCGCGGTAAAGCGTCGACGCTTCGCTTGCTCGCTCACTTCCGGATCCTCGACCCCCGCCGCAGCGCGGCCGGCGGGATCTCCAGTCGCCCTACGGGCTCCTTCCGATCCCGCCGAGGTCTCTCTCTCTACCAACATACTCATGCGTTGATCCTCCTCCACCCTCTACACTAATTTCAAGGGGCGAAGTGTCTCACCGATGTTGGCACAGAGGGGACTTGGGTGAGCAACTTATAGCTGCGGACGGTATCCTCAGTGTTCATCTGCTGTGCACTGAGACTGGTGCGAATCACATAGATGCCGTCCAGTGCGGCTTCTGCCTCGACCTTCTTTTTGTCGATTTCGAAGGAGAAGGCATCGTCACGAATATCTAGTTTGAAGTGTTTTCCGACTTTGTACTTGTTGAGAACTTTGCCTACCCGCACCCCTATAGTGGCTTTTCCATGAAGCTGACCGTGCTCGATTCGCTGACGCAGTTGCTCCATTCGCCTGGCGATAGTCTTCATATGCTGTTTCCACCGGGCGAGTTGCTTGTCAGCTAACACACTATTGTCTTTAGCAATGTGCGCAGCATCGACAGCCATCGTCATCTCGTCGACCTTGAAGTCGAAGCCGTCGTCACGGGTCTCGAACTTGTAGTACTTGCCCACCTTGTATTCAGCAAGGAGTTTTTGCACTCGGGCATTGATGTCTTCCCTACCGTGCAAGCGGCCGCGTTCGACCATCCGGCAAATCCTTTTCAGTTCTTTGCTGGTCGCTTCGAGCAATTCCTGACGCTTTAGGGCTCGGCGCTTCGCCAGTTCGTGGTTGCGACAGGCCACGAGACGCTCGTTGGGAAAATCCGAGTGTGTCAACTCAAACAAGTTGCGCTCGTCAAACAGCCCCATCTGCAGCGCCCCTTCGTTGAGGAGTTTGCGAATCGGCGCGGGTCGCAGGGCTGTAATCCAATCAATGCCCTCGAAGTCCTGTAAAGCGTCAACCTGTCTTTGGGTGATCATTCCGCGGTCGCCGACCATCACAAACCGCTTGATGCCGAACTGCTCTTGCACCTTTACTACTTGAGGTAGAAACGTTTTCGGATCGCCGGTGTTGCCCTCGAACACCGATACCGAGACAGGGACGCCCCTTTGGTTGGTCAAAAGGCCGTAGTTGATCTGGAGTTTGTTTTTCTTACCGTCGCGGTTGTATCCGAGGCGGGCCAGGGGGCACTTTTCTCCCTCGAAGTAGCTTGAGCTCAAATCGTACAAACCAAGTCCACCGTTTTCGAGGTGACGCGCCGCCAGTTTTTTCTCAATAACCCTTTGGCGCTCGAACACCCAGTCCATAGCGGCATATAGGTCGTCCTCGTCGGCATCACTCACACCGAGGATTTCGGGCAACGTTGTGCTGTGCCACCACTGGCTCGTTGCCAACCTCGACTGGGCTTCGAGTATGCGGGCGGCCACCATAGCCACCACCAGGTCACGTTGGCGTGAGCGTCGGGATGCGACGAGTTTGTCGAACTCAAGGCGTTTCATCGCGCTCAACACGGCCTCGACGCCACCGTGGAGTCGCGACCCGTCGGGCACAACCTCGAAGACGTCCTCGACCGCGACGAGTTTTTCTCCCTTGAGAACCCGTCGAATGGAGTCGACCTGCTCGCTTGGCAGTTTGGACAGGTTGGCAATTGTGCGCTTGCGCGGTTTCTTGCTTTTGGCGTCGCGAAAGGACTCACGGAGCAAAACGGCGGGTTTGGAGTTGCGGTTGGGCACAATGTCGATGTGCATGGTTACTATATACTCTATTAAAGATTATGTTACAAGAGCTATATGCGTTATTACATGGCTCAAAATGCAGGCGGAGTTCGTATCTCTATCGTTGTAACTCCTTGCAACTAAGGGTGCTTCACCGAAGAAAGAGAGGTTTTACCGAGGGGAACTTCAGGCTAAACCCCGGAGCACCGGAATTTTCGGGGATTACAGTCCGGAGCCAGCCCGGCGAAGACGTTGAGCGGGCGCGTCGGATTCAGACGACGCTAGTTCGCAGTCACTTCGCGAACGCGTTCGGTCTCCTGCCGGAGGCGCTCGAGCAGCTCGTCGCCCCCGTCGTGACGAGAGGCCAGCTCTTCCCACACCCGGGGACGGACGATGGGCTCGAACGCATCGAGCGACGGGCGAGAAACCACCACGCCCGCGGATTCCATCTCTGCGATCGCGTCTCGCTCGAGCTCGCGGGCCACTTCCGACTGGTACGCGAGGGCCTCGGCAGCGGAGCGGTCCAGGCTCCGTTGCACGTCCTCGGGGAGGGAGCGGTAGAAGCGCTCGTTCACGAGCAGCGTGATGGGGTTGTAGGTGATGGAGGTGAAGCTGAAGTAGTTGCCCACCTCTGAAAAACGGTCGGTTACGAAGCCGATGACGTTCGCCTCGCCTCCGTCGATGACGCCCTGCTGGAGAGCCGAGTACACCTCACCGTAGCTCATCGGAGTCGCCTGGACACCGAAGGCCTCGTAGGCGGAGAGGTAGGTGGCATTCTGGAGCACGCGAAGTTTCAAGCCCACGAGATCGGAAGGCTCGTGGATGGGCCGCTTGCTGTTGTACACGTGCCGGAATCCGTAGTCGAGAAACCCGAGAGAGCGAACGCCGGTTCTCTCGAGAAGCCGCTCGCGCCACCAGTTTCCCAGCGGACCGTTGAGAACCTGCAGGCCTTCATCGCGCGTCTCGAAGGCAAACGGCAGATCGAAGATTTGTCCTTCCGGCACCCAGCCGGAGAGCACCGGCGTTCCGGAGATGGCCATGTGCGTGGCACCCGCCTGAAGCTGCTCGAACGCCGTCCGCTCGCCGCCCAGCTGAGCCGACGGGTAGATGACGACGCGGAATCTCCCGTCCGTTCTCTCCTCCATGAGATCGCGGATACGCTCGGCCATCAGTTGGTAGTCCGACGCGCTCGTGTAGACGTGCGTGAAACGCACGTGCCATATGTCTTCGGACGCCTCGGGCCGGCAGGCGGCCAGAGCGAGCAAGCCGCCGAGCACGAGTGGAACGATTCGCTCGATCAACATGCTATCTCCGGGAGCGTTCCTTGACGTGGGCCACCCAGAAGCAGTCGGCACCAGGCTCGGTGACGCCAGCGCTCGCGACGCGGAGAACGATCCCCGAAGCTGGTGCTCGCAGTTTCTCGACGACTCGAAGACCGTCCGCAACGTAACCCACCCGCTCTGCCTCTTCCACTCGATCCCCCGGCCCTTTGTTCAGGCGCAAGATTCCGCCGCGGTTGGGCCTCAGGACGGAGACCCGATCGAAGCGGAAGCGTGTTTCTGGCACGCGCGGCTCGCCGGTCAGCATTCCCACCGCGCGCATCACGTTCAAGACACCGTCGACCGCCAGGGACACGAGATCATCGCGAAGCCGTCCTCCCTCCCCGAGCTCCACGACGAGTGTCGGTACGCCGGCAAGGCGGGCCTGCTCGGCGAACGAGAATTCGAGACCGCGAAAGACGACGTGCCGCCCCCGCTCCTTCGGCCTCATCTCGTAGATGAGCTCGGTTCCGAACACTTCCGCCATGAGCTTTCGCTTCGCCAGCGTTCGATGCTCGTCGTCGAGCATCACCACTTGCGCGAAGGGGGCCTCGCTCGAACCGCTCATGCCGCCGTGAAAGTCGAGGCAGTAGTCGGCGGATGGAAGAACCCCGTCGAAGATCGCCCGCGCAATACGCGCGGTGAGCGGACCGTTCGCGTCTCCCGGACACACCCGGTTCATATCCATGGGGCCCCTTGCTTCGAAGGGCCAGCCTCGCTGCCGGCTTATGAAAGCGGGGGGATTGGCGATGGGAATCGAGACGAGAGTCCCCCGAATCTCGCGAGGGCGAACCCGCCCGACGATCTGTCGCGCCGCCTCTACCCCCACGATCTCGTCTCCGTGAAGGCCGCCCTGAACATACAGGGCCGGTCCGGGGGCTCCGGCGGCGACGAGGATCGGCAACGTGAGGGGCGAGCCGTCGGGCCACGTGGCCACCGCGACGCGGCGTCGCAGGACAGTACCGGCGCGCTCGCGCACGCCGAGAAAGCTTCTACGCGCCCCAGATCGTTTGGCCGGCATCGATGAACACCGAAGCTCCGGTCACCAGTCGAGCTTCCTCGTTGCTGGCCAGAAACACCACCGCACCCACCACGTCTTCCGGGACACCAATCTCCTTCAGAGGAATTCGTGCCAGGCGGCGCTCGCGAAACGCAGGGTCTTGGATGTCGCTCCGATTGAGATCGGTCTCGATGAGACCGGGAGCGATGGCGTTGACTCTGATGCGGTGCGGGGCCAGCTCCAGGGCCATTTGTTTGGTGAGCATCTCGATACCCGCCTTGGCCACGCAGTAGTGCGTCAATTCGGGCGCCGCGACCGCTTGTCCTGCCGAGGACACGTTGATGAACGCTCCCTCGATCTCCCGATCGATCATGCGTCGCGCCACCGCCTGGCCGACGAAAAAGTAACCCCTCAGATTCGTTTCTAGCGTCCAGTCCCACTCTTCCTGAGAGATTTCCAGAAACGGCGTTCGCTTGAGAACGCCGGCGTTGTTCACCAGCACATCGATGCCACCCAGGAAGTCGTCGGCCTCTGTGACCAGGCGGTTGACATCCTCGCTTGAATCCGTGCTCCCCTGTACCGCCGTGGCGCGCCGACCGAGCTCCTTCAATGAGCCGACGACCTCTTCGGCCGCGTCGCGATCCGTCTTGAAGTTCACGACCACGTCGGCGCCTTCGCGACCGAGCCCAAGCGCGATGCCGCGGCCGATGCTTCGGGACCCTCCCGTGACCAGCGCGCGCCGGCCTTCAAGGCGCATACTCATCCTCATCCTCCTCCTCCGATCGAATCCAGTCGACGGAGAATAGCGTTAAGCTCCATCGGAAGCAAGCTCGGATCTCGAGCACGCCCCGGTTCCGTGCCCCGTTGGCCGCTAATGGAGTCTTCGACCATGAGGGGTCAACACAGAGCAGCCTGCGGCCGCAACCAAAAAATCTCACCGCAGAGGCGCAGAGAACGCAGAGGTTAGAGGCTTTCCTCTGCGTTCTCGTCAGGCTGAGTTATGGTTTTCACGACTCCTCCAAGACCAATCGCTTGATCCCTTTCTTGAGAATGGAAACGTTGACGTTGATTAAACAGTCCGACTTTCCATCCTCCCATTTTCATATAAGTCAACATCTGGGCTTGATGGATGGACAGTAGCGATTCAACGGTTTTCACTTCCACCACCAGAATTCTTAGCCGAACAAGAGTACGCAGAGGAAAATTCTCCGCGCGCTCTGCGCCTCTGCGGTGAGATTTTCTTGTGCCGAAAACGTGAAGGGGCCCGCGATTCTGCCTGGCTAGAAGCTAAAAGGCGCCGATTCGCTGGATCGTCTGGGCCGCCTCTCGAGCGCCCTTTTCCAGGCTCGCGGCGATGTTGCGGCTTTCGCAATATTCGCTCAAAAAGCCTGCCGCGAAAGTATCGCCCGCTCCCGTTGTGTCCACGACGTTGCCCACAGGGCTTGCGGGGCATTCGTCTCGGACCCGACGCGACAAGGCTAGACTTCCATCGGCGCCGAGGGTGAGGACGATGAGCTTGTCGGTTTCGGAGGCCAGCGCGGCGATTTCCTCGATGAGCGTGTTGTCGGTGCGCGACAGGCCGAGAAAAGCGACGTCGAAACGGTCGCTGTAACGACGCAGGTTGATGGCGCTCGGATGTTGGGCGATGTCGGCGAAGTCGACGACGCGCAAGCTTTTTGACGGCGTGTTCATCACGGAGTCGAAGAAACCCGAGATTTGCTCGTAATGTGGCGCGACGAGCAGGTCCGCTTCCTCGAGAATGGCCCGCTCCAGGGGGCCGACGCGGTAGTCCCCGAGAACGCCTTGCTCGTAGCGCACGAAGATTTTCTCGCCGCTTGGATCGAGATCGATGTGCTGGAGCGACGTGCGGCCGGGAAGCTCGGCGAGATGAGCTTCGATGAGCAGCTCGTCGAGCGCGGCCGTCACGATGTTCGCTTCCGTGTCATCACCGAGAGCGCTCACGACCGTGACACGATCCTCGGGCGCGAAGAGTCGTCGCGCATGGACGGCGAAATTGAGCGTGATACCTCCAGCGCGATCTTGCGCGAGCGGGAGATAGCGATCAACGCCGCAGTCACCGACACAAACGACGTGCATCGACGAGCTCCTTTACCTTGTCCGCGTCAACAGCGTCGCCGCGCTTCAAACTCGTGCCCACGATGGCGCCGTCGGCAGCAGACAAGAGCGCCGGCGCATTGGAAGCGTCGAGACCGCTGCCAATCAGGACGGGCGTTTTGTCCGCGCCCTCTTGCGCCTGTTGGATTTGCTCGAGACTTGGAGGCTCCCCGGTCACCGTCCCGGTAACGACAATGGCGTCCGCGCCTCTTTCACGCGCGAGCTCCGCGGAGCGCCTCAGCGTGCGCGGCTCTAACATCCGCGCATACTTCACTTGAATATCCGCGAGCACGAGAACCGCATCGGCGCCAATCGCCGTCCGGTACCGCATGAGGCTCTCCGGGTCGATGTCCATGCGACCGCCATGCTCCTGTCGTTCCATCGGGTCGACGAAATAGTCCGTACGGATGAACGATGCGTCTGCCATGTGGGCGACCGCGAGAGACGCCATTGGGTCGTTCAAGAGGATCTCGACGCCCACTCTAGCGTGGCGCGCGGCGGCGACGAGCTCCGCCGTTACCCGTGTCATCGCGGCGATCGTTTCGCGCGCCGCCGCGACACGGTGCGGCTTGTCGCTCTCGTTCTCGACGAGAATGGCCTCGACGGGGCCGGTCTCGAGCGCGCGAAGATCCGCGAGTGCCTTATCGACGACCGCGTCCATTCCGGGACTCTCGGGGTAGCCCGGGAGCGGCGGAAGGTGGATCACGCCGACGAGCAGCTTTTGCTCTCCGAACATCGTAGAATGCTACTTCATTGCACCATGGGAGTTGGACTCATGAAATCGATAGCGCTTGGTCTCGTAATGATTGGATGTGCCGTAGCCGGCTCGGCTTTGGCCGAGACTCCGGCCTCCAACCTCGGCGATATTATCCGCTCGAAATATGAGCGGGTGCCGCTCGCGCATCTACCGACCCCTCTCGAGGCGGCCAAAACGTTTTCAGCCACGCTCGGAGGGCCACCCAAGAGCTCTTGAAATATCTCAAGTAGTAGGATTGCGCGATGTTTCTGAAGAACTATTGGTACGTTGCGGCGTGGAGCGACGAAGTCGCGCACGCCCCTTTCTCCCGGCGGATTCTCGACATTCCGGTGCTGATGTATCGCACACAAGACGGGAGAGCGGTTGCGATAGACGACCGATGCCCGCATCGGCGCGCACCGCTCTCTCTCGGACGGCTCGTCGGCGATGACGTGCAATGCGCCTATCATGGCATGCGCTTCGGGCCCGACGGCACCTGCACTCATGTCCCTGGTCAGGATCACATCCAGAATGCGGCGCATGCGAGGGCTTTCCCACTCGTCGACCGCTACGGGTTTCTCTGGATTTGGACGGGCGATCCCGCCGCCGCTGACCTGGACGCGATCCCGGCGCAATATGCGATTCAGACGGACCGGGCGTGGGCCGGTGACGGCGTGATGATCCACACGCGCTCGAGCGCGATGCTCATCACGGAGAACGTGCTCGACCTCACCCATGCGTCGTACCTGCACGCACGCACGGTCGGCACGGACTACGTTCCCTACCTGCTCCCGGACACGTTGATCGAAGACGACCACGTGGCCGTGAGCCGCGGATTCAAGAATGTCAAGAATCCGTCGACTTTCATCAAGATCATGGGCTTCGAGATGGCCGACCGGGAGCAAGTCATCCATTTCTGGCCGCCCGGCTACTGCTTGCTCGAGATGAACGTGCGCCCCGCCGGAGTCCGCGAGCCGAGCGAAGAGCGGCGAATGGTTGTGCTGAGCCCCATTACACCCGAGACGGAAAAGTCCCATCACCAGTTTCTGTGCTTCTATCGTAACTTCGAGCTCGACGACGAAAAGCTCACCAAAGTCATGATGGACGAAGTCTACCGGACGGCGCTCGAGGATACCGAGATGCTCGAAGCACAGCAGCAAAACATGGACGCCGACCCTCCAGACATGGACATCGTGAACCTCCGTGTCGATCAGGGGCCGATCGCCGCGCGCCGCATGATCGAGAAACGCCTCGTCCGCCAGTAAGTGTCTTTTCTCAAATCGCTACCGACAGACGCGAAGATCTTCGACGTTTTCGCGAGCCGTCCCGAAGTCTACGAGCCCTTTGTCGAGATGGTCGAGCGCGTGACCCGCGGCGACTCGCCGCTCTCCGCAGGCGAGCGCGAGCTCATCGGGGCGTTCGTCGCGTCACTCAACACGTGCACGCTTTGTGTGGACATTCACAGCGAAGCGGCCAAAGCGCACGGCGTCGATCTCGACGAGCCCGACCCGAAACTCGTGCCCGTCTTGGACCTCGTCCGAAAGCTCACCGAATCGCCCCACAAAGTAGTGGCGAAAGACCTCGAAGCTGTATACGAAGCCGGCTGGAACGAAGCCGCGTTGCACGATGTGGTGCTCGTCACATGCATCGCGAGCTTCATGAACCGCTTCGTGTTCGGACTCGGAATCGCAGCCACTGATCACGCTCACGCTCGAGCTCGAGCCGACTACACAGGAGCCGCCGGAAACGCGATCGCTACCGACGGCTACGCGTCCCGTTTTAGAAAGTTGCTGGAGGAAAAGGATGCTGAGGAATGAGGGCGAGCGGCTCACCCGGGTCGTCGTCTCCACCCCGAGCAAAGAATATTTCGACGTCTCCGATACCGACGCTCACAACATGAACGAGGTCGCAGACCGCGACAGGACGATCGCCCAGCACCGAGCGCTCCAAGAGCGGTTGGCCTCTCGGGGCGCCGAGGTCATCGACGCCCCCGAGCTCCACGGCCATCCGAACTCCGTGTTCACGCGCGACCTAGCGCTCGTGACGCCGCAGGGCTACATCAAGCTCCGAATGGGGATCGACACCAGGCGGCGGGGAGGAAGCATGGCTCGGCGGGGTGCTCGAAGAGCACGGAGAGGCTTGCGCGGGGGAGATCGAAGAGCCCGGGACGGTTGAGGGAGGCGACGTCACGATCCACGGCGACGTGGCCTTCGTGGGCCATTCGGCCCGAACGAACGAAAGCGGTGTGCACCAGATTTCTGAGCTACTCGAGAGAATGGGCTACCAAGTGCGGGTCGCCCGCGTCGTCGGCTATCTGCACCTCGGCGGTGCGGTGAGCGCGGTAGCGCCGGATCGCTTGCTAGTTGTGCGCGACGACTAACCCGCATGGTTTATTCAAAGGGTTCGATGTGATCGAAGTGGACAAGAAAGGCCCGTCGACGGGGAACGTCATTTGCGTCGCGCCGAACGAGGTCGTCGCGAACGAAGCCGAGAATCAGGAGGCGATGGACGTGCTCGATAGCCGCGGCGTTCGAGTCCACGGCGTCGACCTGTCGGAATTTCGCAAAGGCGCGGGGGGGCCGACCTGTCTCATCATGCCCATGGAGCGCGCGGCATGAGCGGCACTCGGCGGCCTTTGACGCTTCTGTGCTTTGCCTGACCCGCCCCGATGAACAGACCGGAGGACACGGCCTCGGGCGTGGTCGCGCGCTTTCGTGCCCCCGGACTCGAAGACCGCCGCTTCAAACACAAAGAGCTCTGGGACGTGCTGGCGCCTTACGTCGCGGCGGAGACGATCCGGGTCGAGGAGATCGGCCGATCGACACAAGGCCGCTCCATTCGAGCACTGCACTTTGGCAAAGGCGAGACCAAGGTACTGCTGTGGTCGCAAATGCATGGCGACGAGTCCACCGCGACGATGGCCCTCGTCGACATCGTGCGCTTTTTCGCCGAAGGCGAGGGCGAGCCACTCAGGGAGCGCTTGCAACGAAATCTGAGCATCACCATGGTGCCGATGCTCAACCCCGACGGCGCCGAGACCTGGACACGCCGCAACGCGATCGGTGTCGACGTCAACCGTGACGCGGGCCAACTCGCGACCCCAGAAGCCCGAGCTCTCAAGGCGCTCCACGACCGCCTCGAGCCTGATTTCGGCTTCAACCTCCACGACCAGAACGCGCGCACCCTTGCCGGCAAGAACGGCGACCAAGTCGCGATGGCGCTTCTCGCCCCGGCCGCAGACGAAGCCCGGAGCTACGGCGACGCGCGGGCGCGTGCTCGGCTGGTCGCCGCGACGATCCTCTCCATTCTGGAGCCCAAGATTCGTGGCCGCATCGCAAAATACGACGACACATTCGACCCGCGCGCATTCGGCGATTTGATGCAAGCCTCGGGCACGAGCACGATGCTCATCGAGTCCGGCGCACTTCGCGACGATCCCCAGAAACAGAACGTGCGCGCCCTCAACATCATCGCGATTGTGGAAGCGCTCGACGCGATAGGCACCGAGACCTACCGCCAGTCGGACGCGTCTCTCTATGAGAGCCTTCCGGAAAACGAAGAGATCGAGCACGACGTCATCCTCACAGGAGGGAAACTCCTGTTCGGCGGCGCGCCGCCTCACGAGGTCGACGTCGGGATCTGGTTCTCCGATCCGGTGGCGCGCGAAGGCGCCCGCCTCGGTGATGTGGGTGATCTGAGCGGAACGTCCGCGATCGAAATCCTCGACGTCACGGGACTCACGATCCGCATCGAAACGCCCGGCGACACCCGCGAACGCCTGGAACGCGACGCGCCGGTGATAATTACGGTGCGGGGAGAAGACGACACCGTCGTGCACCACTTCGGCTCATCCGAGACCGCGCCGCGGTAAGGACGCTTCCCCAGCAACTGCGTCCTCCGCGACATAGTAGACCCTCCCGAGCCGGCCACGATTTCTCTGAGGCGAAGCTTCCGGCGAGAAGCGAACCTCGAGACCCCGCGCCCGCACTCGGACGTTCTCTCCAAGTTTGCACCGACGCGGCCGAAACCAACAAGACGCTCCTGCTCGGGCGCTCCGCACACCAGGAGCTGGATTGCCGCGTTGCCCCCAGCCAGACGCCGCCACGATGCGCAAGCTGTATCCCTGACAGAACCGCTCAAGCCTGCGCCCACGGAACTACGTCCGGGCGGAGCATGTGTGAGAAAGGAGAGGAAAAAAACACGTGGTGTATCCCCACCATCACCCTACGCGAGCGTGCGGGTTGTGCGATGTGCAACCGGTTCGAAGCCTCGGGGACAATGTACCGAAATCGGGTCCGTAGCTGGCGACAGGAGAACCCCTCCGGAAGCTCCATCCGGTTAAGGGCTAGGGTTTGACAATACGGTGAGACTAATCGAAGAACTGCAGCGCCGTCAGTGAAGTACCGACCTACCGGAGCTATCAGGTCGTAGGCATGCTTCCTTTGCATGCGTGGCCAGGTTGCAGGCCTTTTAACTGCCTGCACGGGATCGAAGAGCCACCGGCGTAGGAGTTCCACCTTCCCAGCGCAAGGCTCATATGGCCCAGTTCATCATCATCAACTCCGTTCTCGATCTCGTCGTTGTCGTCCTGAGCAGTTGGCCGATGGTGTTTGACTCTGAAAATGGTTGGAAACACATGCGATGTTTCTCGCAGTCGAGGCTCGAGTGCAGGGCGTCGTCTAACGAAGCGATCGAGCGCACGGCACCGAGACTACAGAACCCGATGAGACCTGGATAGGCAAGATTCGCAGCGTTCGGCGTGCCGCCGCCTGCCGCAGCTGTGAGCCGACTCAGAGCCCAGCCTACGGCAGCGGGACGCCGTCTGGTCGAGGTACAATCGAGGTAAATGAGGGTTCGGTTCTATGTCGACCCAGCCACCGGCCGGCCCCACATTTACAATCACCATGTGTTGGAAGAAGAGGTTGAGGAGGTTCTCGAGTCGCCGGGCGAGGATCGTCCGGGCCGAGAGGACTCGCGAGTGGCCATCGGGCAAACCGAAGCCGGTCGATACCTTCGGGTCATCTACGTTCCGGACCCTGACGCCGGCAGCGTCTTCGTGATTACCGCGTACGAGCTCAAAGGCAAGCCACTTCTGGCATATCGTAGACGCCGAAGGAAAAGACGATGAAAGAAAGCGAGTTCCCACCGGGCTGGGACGAGGCTCGGGTGCGAAGATTGCTCGCGCATTATGAGAGTCAGAGCGAAGAGGAGGCAGTCGCCGAGGATGAGGCCGCCCACGATAGCTCGACTCAGACCTTCGTCGAGGTCCCGAACAAGCTTTTGCCTGCTGTTCGCGAACTCATCGCCAAGTTCGAGAGCAACAGCGACTAGTTCGGCAACCCGACGTAGCAAAGCCATCGTGAGGGAGCCGCCCAACAGTGACTTCGAGCGGACGGCACTCAGACTTCCGCCGGCCTTGAGTCGTCGCGGGACAATCTTGCTTTCCACGACCGGATCGCCGCCACTCAACTCAACGTCATGTCAACGATCGCTGAACAGTTTGAGCAGATGGGCGACAAAAGCTTGATGGAATCGCTCGTCGGGGCAGCGAATGAGAACCCTATATTGGTTTGGCACCAAGATTTGATTGCGGCCCAGGGCATGATTCAGCGTGGTCGCAGCTTCACCGTTTACAATAGGAGGAATCTTTAGAATGAACGATCTTCCCTATCAAGCTGTTCCCGCTCCGCCTGACCCGCCGGAACTGTCCTCAGCCGGTACATGGACGGGTTGGGGCTCCGGTATCACTGGGCAACTGATGGCCTATCCGACGTCACGCTGCAACAAATTCAGGCGACCAGTGAGCGACTCAAAACGTCCGATGCAGAGGAGTTTCAAACCCGAATGGCGCACTTCCTGCTGGCGGGACAGGAGCATGCGTTCCCATTCTGGAACACGATCAACGGTCCTATGTCGGATGCGTCGTACCACGTCGGCCAGGTGGTCAGTTTTCGACGGGCGGCCGGCAATCCGATGGATCCTGGCGTGCACGTCTATCTTGGGACGCGGCTGGACGTTGAATCTTCATGAACGACAGGGCATGGGCACTGTCGCCGTGCTCTTACGGCGATGACGCCACCTAACGCCGAATTCGAGCGGCCGCACAAAGTTGTGGGTGGGTGCATGAGATATCCTTAAAGGACGCCCGCGCAGTGCCGCCGCTCACGTCAACGTCGCAATGATCTTCTCTTCTAGCGTTGCATTTGGAAGGTGCACTGACTGCGGCCATGACGTGGAGAGCGCGTCATCTACTTCGGCCCTGTACTTTCTTGGTCTCGTGGCGTTTGGCGTGGCGATCTGAAGTGGACCCCATTTTTTAGACCAGGGGTTAAGGTGGTAAAACAAGCCTGCTCAATAAAAAAAGGAGCAGAGAAAAGTGAAGAAAAATCGTACGAAGCACAGCCCTGTTTTCAAGGCGAAAGTTGCCTTGGCGGTACTACGCGAGCAGGAGACAGTGGCGGAACTATCCCGCCGGCACAAGGTTCACGCGAACCAGATCTACAAATGGAAGCGGCAGCTTTTGGAGAACGTCACGCGTGCTTTCGAGACCGAAGAGGTGGGCGGAGGCGATGCCTCGATGCGCGAGGCCGAACTGCTTCAGAAAATCGGGGAGCTGACGATGGAGCGCGATTTTTTATCACACGGGCTCGGTCGATTGCGATGACGCCCCGGCGGGAGTTGGTCGAACCCAACGCTCCGCTGTCGATGCGCTGGCAGTGCGAGCTGCTCGGCGTGAATCGGTCGAGCCTGTACTACGAACCTGTCGAGCCGGATGGCGAGCAACTCGCATTGATGCGTCGGATGGACGAGCTACATCTGAAGCGTCCATTTTTCGGCAGCCGCATGATGACACAGACACTCAAAGCGGAGGGGTCGGCCGTCAACCGCAAGCGCGTGCAGCGTCTTATGCGGTTGATGGGGCTCGAGAGCACTGCGCCCAAGCCGAACACAAGCAAGCCAGCGCCGGAACACGCCGTATACCCTTATCTACTGAGGAATCTGACGGTTTCTCGGATCAATCAGGTGTGGGCCGCCGACATCACATACATCCCGATGGCGCGAGGCTTCGTATACCTGGTGGCGGTCATCGATTGGTATTCGCGGCGGGTGCTCGCCTGGCGCTTGTCCAACACGTTGGAGACGACCTTCTGCGTGGAGGCTCTGAACGAAGCTGTGGCACGCTACGGTTGCCCAGAGATATTCAACACGGACCAGGGCTCTCAGTTCACCTCGGAGGAGTTCACCAGTGTATTGCTTGCTCTTGAGATCAAGATCAGCATGGATGGCAAAGGTCGCTGTATCGACAACATCTTCGTGGAGCGGCTCTGGCGCTCGCTGAAGTACGAGGAGGTCTACCTGTACGCCTACGACAGCGTGCAGATGGCTCGCGAGGGCATCGCTTGCTACTTCGATTTCTTCAATGACGAGCGCCCGCACAAAGCGTTAGGCTATCAAACGCCCGCGAGCTTCTACGATGGACTGCTTGGCGAGGTAGCTTGAAGATGATTGGCGGCAAGATGATTGGCCATCGACCGATTAGTACATCACAGCATCATCCTGGAGCTCAACGTCGGCAGTTACGCACTGGGGCAATCGAAGCAGAACAAGGCCAAAGAGGCCACGGCGGTAGAAAGCCGGGAAAAGGAATGAACCTTGCCACGAGTCCACAAAACGAATGCGAGAATCGCCGCAGGAGACCCTCTCGCGGCTTGGCCCATACCCCAGGTACCCCGATTTTTGCACTATTCAGGTGGACCAGCGAAAGGGCGGCTTCGATCCGGTGCCCCGACGGAGGGAGCGGACAAGGAAGCTTCGCATCTTTTCTTAAGGGTCCGCTCCCTCCGTCGGGGCACCGGATCGAACGTGGGACAATAGATCTTCAATCTGACATAAACTGTCTTCCCGAACGCTCCCTTCTAGGAGCCTTCGGGAAACAACATGACGACTATGACCACGACGTGTTCAACTCGGCAGGCTCCACCTTAGCTACCCCCCATTTTGGTCCAGAGAATGGGGTCCACCTCAATCATCATGCCGCAACTTCGGACCCTCTGTGCCAACCTCGGTGAGACACTTCGCCCCTTGAAATTAGTGTAGAGGGTGGAGGAGGATCAACGCATGAGTATGTTGGTAGAGAGAGAGACCTCGGCGGGATCGGAAGGAGCCCGTAGGGCGACTGTAGATCCCGCCGGCCGGGATGCGGCGGGGGTCGAGGATCCCGAAGTGGTTGAGCAAGCGAAGCGTCGACGCTTTACCGCGGAGTACAAGCTGCGGATAGTGCGAGAGGCCGATGCCTTCGGCAAGGGTGACGGTGACGTTGCTGCTCTTCTGCGTCGAGAGGGCTTGTACTCGTCGCAATTATCGAGTTGGCGTCGCCAACGTGACGAGATCGCCAAGGTGGGAATGACGTCGAGAAAGCGAGGCCGGAAGGCGAAGGCAGAGGATCCACGGGTCAAGGAGCTCGAGCGCGAGAACGCCCGACTCCAACGTCGCCTGGCTCGGGTGGAGACGATGTTGGAGATCCCAAAAAAAACCTCCGAACTACTGGGGATCCCCCTGAATCCACTCGAGAGCGACGAGAACGACTGATCGTGGCGGCCGAGGAGCTGGCGGGGCGGATTGGGCAAACGGCGGAAGCCTGCGAGGCTCTGGGTGTGGCTCGTTCCACGTTGTATCGCAGGCGCCAGCCGGTGACGCCCAAACCGAAGCGTCGTCCTCGGCCGCACCGAGCTCTCGACGAAACTGAGCGCGAGGAAGTCCTCGGGGCCTTGCACTGTGAGCGGTTCGTCGACAAGGCGCCCGCTCAGGTGTGGGCTACGCTTCTGGACGAGGGAACCTACCTCTGCTCGATTCGCACGATGTATCGGATTTTGGAGGAGCACGGCGAGGTCCGAGAGCGCCGGAACCAACGGCGCCATCCGAACTACACCAAGCCGGAGCTGTTGGCCGAAGCGCCGAACCAGGTTTGGTCGTGGGATATCACGAAGCTTCGTGGCCCCGTCAAGTGGACCTACTACTACCTCTACGTCATCCTCGACATCTTCTCCCGCTACGTGGTTGGCTGGATGCTGGCTCACCGAGAAAGTGCCGCGCTCGCCCAACGCCTCATCGCCGAGAGCTGTCGCAAGCAGGACATTGAACCCGACCAGCTCACCCTTCACGCGGACCGTGGCAGCTCGATGAGGAGCAAGCCCGTGGGTCTGCTCCTGGCTGACCTCGGAGTTACCAAGACCCACTCCAGGCCTTACGTCTCGAACGACAATCCCTACTCCGAGTCTCAGTTCAAGACGATGAAGTACTGTCCTCAGTTTCCGAGCCGCTTTGGTTCCGCCGAAGACGGCCGGCTATTCTGCTGCGGTTTCTTCGACTACTACAATTTCCACCACCGGCACTCGGGAATCGGCCTTATGACACCGGCCGACGTTCACTATGGTCGAGCCGAACAGCTCACCACCGCTCGGCGCCAGATCCTTCTCGAAGCTCAACAGGCTCATCCCGAACGCTTCGTTCGCGGAACGCCGCAACCGCCCGTTTTGCCTCCGCAGGCCTGGATCAACCCGCCGCTGGAAAAAACGACCCTCCACGATGCCGCACAAGCCCCTCTCGCGGCGGCGTCCATACCTGGGGTACCCCCTTTTTCTGCTTCACGCAACGAGATCTTGATCGATGTTGACGTCGATCGCGCCGACCTCACGAGTCTCCCCACCATAATCGAGGCTCACTAAATGCAGCTCGCGAGTGTCCCAAAGTTGTTGACATGTTCCGGGACGGCATTGGAACCAGCCTGGTGGCAGTGGCCGATCGTCATTCTGATGGAGAGTGCCGCACTCATGGTATCCGCAATGATTTGGGTGCGGCTCTTTTGGAACGGTGAGTTTGGCATGTCTCATAGTGGTAAGGGCTCATCTCACTTGACGCGCTTGAGGTGGCGGCCTTTGACGGGGACGACCTTGCCGTCGGCGTAGCGCGAGGCGTGGTTGCGCTCGTACTCGCACTGCTCGTGGAAGCGCCAGTACTCATCGAAGTCTCCGCTGGAGCGGAGAGCGCGAAGCCGCAGCACGGCTTCGGCGCCAGCGAGGGACCAACGCGCTCCGGTGAGGTCCATGCGGTCCGAGACCAGGTGGCGGCAGGCGCCTTCGATCACGCCGGTAGCGATCGGGAATCCAGCGGCGAGGCACTCGTCGTAGTGCAGATAAGAGGCGTGATTGAGCAGATAGTCAGCACACTGATCCACATTCTCCCGATTGTCGGGCGTCAGCTTTCGTCGGGTGGCGCTACGTCTTATCCCCGCCGCCACCAGGCAGGCCTCACCGCGCAGGATGCGAAGCAACCGCTCTTGGACCCACACTTGGCGGGCGGGCTCGGTCTCCTCGTAGAAGCCTAGCGAAGCCTTCCACACGTACTCACAGACATGGATGAAGTCGAGCACGATGGTGAGTTCGACATGGTGCTGGCCAGCCAGCTTGTGCAGGATCTTCAGTTGGGTGGCGTTGCCGTCGACCAAGGCGACCCAACTCTTGCGGTGTGAGGGATCTCGTCGTTCGGCTTCCGCGAACGCCTCTTCGAGAACCTCCTCGGGCTCTTTGGCTAGGCTCGCCCAGACACGCTTGTCTTGGGGGCGAGGCCGTTTGTCTTTCTCTCGCTCGTCGCTTGGTGCCAGCACACGAACCACGTCTTCTGGTTGGCGCACGAAGGGCTCCACCGTATAAACGGCCGCGACCGTGGCCATCCGCTTTCGGTTCCGCTTCTCTCCCTTGGTCAGCCGCTTGCCTAGTCGCCGCGAGCCTTTCTCGGCCGCCTTCTTGGTGGCTTCACGCAGGTCTTTGCGTAGCATCACAACGCCCTTGCCGTCCGCCGTGATCGCCAGCACCGAGGCGCTGCGATCGCCTGCCGGTGGAGCGCGCTGCCCATAGAAGGCGTCGAAGTCCTCTGCCGCACGACCCGCCAGCTCCTCCACTTGGCGCTTTCCAACCTTCGCCCCAGTGTGGCGGCCAAGGCTCGCCACCGCCTCGTCGAACGCTCCCTTTGACACCTCTACTGCCGCCGTCCGCCTCAGCTCGAACGAGTAACGCTCACGGGGGAGGTTCAGCTCGGCATCCAACGGATGCAGGCTATCTGCACCTTCGGCTCCATAACCGAAACGTTTGACACGGATTTCCCCGAAGATCGTCGTCAGGCCGCGCTCGTGGATTCGCTCCTGGTCCCTTTCCACTCCATCCGCACCTCGGACCGGAGCCGCCGCCTCGCCGGGACCGCGCGAGTCGACATGGGCCTGGAACAACTTACGCGAAAGCTCGTAGCTCCTCTCGCGCACCAGCTTCTCCACGTCGCTGTGGCTCATCTGCCTCGATTCGGCAGAACGTAGAAACGCGATGATCGACTCGAGATCGTCCCTCGACATCCCGAACGTCTCTTCGCACAGTTCGAACGCAGAAAGTGCCATCTCTCAGCTCTCCCGCAACACCCGGCGAGGGTCCTTCACCAGAGGCAAGACCAGCACCGTTTTCGAGCTTGCGCCGTGACGACGGTGCTCGCGGTCCATCCGCCCCCGCCCCGTCGTCACTCCAAGCTCGATCCAGTTCGCAGCCCGGTAGCAGGTGCCGCGGTAGCGGCTGTGATCCACCAAGGTCTCCAACAGCAAGGGCTCCACCCCATAGCGGCTGTGCCACTCGCATGGAAGCTGTCGCGCCATCAGGGATAGCACCCTGCTCGCGAGGTTTTGCACCCGCACCCAGGGAAGGATCAGAAAGCGGCTGTTGTTAACCACTCGCTGCAGGTTCCGCCCGCGCGTGGCATCGTCCCATCCAATCCACAAATCTCGTGCCGCCATCCTCCACGCCGGACTCGACAACTGCACACAGCCCACCACCCGTGCCGGCGCCGATGCGTACACCAGATAGCGCAGATGAGCGCCAAAGGGAACCGCGTGGCCCAAGTAGTGATGCCGGTCCACCAGCTCCCGGAACAAAAGACGCTGCTCGTCACTCCGCACCACTTCCAACACCACAGGCTGAATCTCGCTCAGCTCTCCCTCCAACGGCTCAGACGGCTCGCCACGCTCGGTTTGCGGTATTCGGGTTCGTGTCCCGACCGGCTTACCCGGGCGTTTGTCCGGAAGCTCCAGGCGACCTTCGCCTTCCAGCCGCTCGAGAAACTCCCGGCACTCCCGCGCTTTCAACTTTCCGGTCGGCCTCTTCCAATCCAGCAACTCGCACACCGTTCGCGCCAGTTCCATCCGGCTCAGACCGCCACAGCTCTCGACCAATTCCTGGATCAAGCTCAGCTCCGATGAACTGAATCGCCTGCCGCTGAAATTCGCTCCGCTCGTACCCATTTCCTACTTGCCACAACTACCGTAGCGAACGCCGGGACGAATGTCCAGCAAAAAGTGACACCGCTCAGGGTCCACAACCAGAGTAAATTCCGTTATCCTCTGACCAACCTCACGACGAGTGACCGTTGGACGGTTAGATCACTGAGAAAATGGGCGATTCTCGCGGTTCCAAAAGAGCCACACCCAAATCAATTTCTTCAACAGCGCCGCCAGCACGATCTTCGCGCGCAGCCCGGAAGAGGCGGTGGGCAAGAACGTCAGGGAGTTGCTGGCGGAGGATGAAGACTTTCTCGATCGCGCGAAAGAGAATCTCGGCGACGGGCGACGTTTCCTTCGTCTCGAAGGCACTTATCTCAATGCTCGAGGCGACGAAATTTATCTCGGCATGAGCCTCTCCTACTTGCTCTACGAGGGTGAGACCTTGAGCGGCCTCCTCTTTACGTTCCAGGATCTGACGGAGATCAGGCGTCTCGAGCGCGAGGTTCGGTTGAAGGAAAACCTCGCCACCATGGGCGAGATGGCCGCCGGGATGGCGCACGAGATACGTAACCCGCTGGCTTCGATCAGCGGCTCGGTGCAGGTTCTCCGGGAGGCCGATTCTCTTAACGCGCAGCAGAAGCGCTTGATGGAAATCATCGTGCGAGAGTCGGAACGGCTGTCGGAAACGCTCACGGAGTTTCTCGCCTATGCGCGTCCGCCACGTTTCGAGCCCGGCCTCATCGATTTGTGCCCCGTTGTTGAAGAGACGGCCTCACTGCTCGAGCACAGCCCCGAAGTGTTGCCGGAGCACGAAATCTCGGTCGAGACGCCGCCGGAGCCCCTACAAGTCTTTGCGGATCCGAACCAGATGAAGCAGATCACGTGGAATCTTGCGCGCAACGCTCTCCAAGCCATGCCGAATGGTGGCCGGCTCGTTATGTCGCTCTCGCGAGGCAGCTCCGATGAAATCGTCATGAGCTTCCGCGACGAGGGCGTCGGGATGACGGATGGTGAAGTGCAGAAGGTGTTTCAGCCGTTCTCGGGCAGCTTCGAGAGAGGCAGCGGCATCGGCCTTGCGATCGTTTACCGAATCGTCAAGGACTACAATGGTTTTATCGAAGTCGACACTGCCGCTACGAAAGGCACCGAGATCTCCGTGCGCTTTCCAATGGATCGGAGGACCGTCGGTTGAGCCGTATTCTTGTCGTTGATGACGAAGAGTCCATGCGCCAGCTTCTCGAGATAGCACTCGGGAAAGACGGGCATCGCATCACCTTGGCCGATTCTGGCAAGGCAGCGACGAAGCTCATCGATCAGAATTCGTTCGACCTCGTGATCTCCGACATCAAAATGCCCGACATGAGCGGGGTCGACGTTCTGCGCCACGTGAAGGAGACGGAGCCGGGCACGCCAGTCATCATGGTGACGGCTTATGCGTCGGCGGAAACTGCGGTAGAGGGCCTTCGCCTCGGGGCCTATGACTACCTCACCAAGCCGTTCAAAGTGGACGAGCTCAAGGCCAATATTCGGAACGCTCTCGAGAAAAAGCAGCTCAAAGAAGAGGTGTTTCATCTGAAGCGAGAGCTTCGGCACAAACATGGACTCGATAACATGCTCGGCCACTCACCGAAGATGGTAGAGCTATTCGCGCATATTCAGTCTGTGGCCGTCACGACCAGCACCGTCTTGATCACGGGGGGATAGCGGAACGGGAAAGGAGCTCGTAGCGCGCGCTCTCCACGTCGGCAGTCCTCGCGCGTCGGAGGCATTTGTGTCCATCAACTGCGGTGCGGTTACGGAGACTTTGCTCGAAAGCGAGCTGTTCGGGCACATGAAGGGTTCGTTCACAGGAGCGATTACCAATCACAAAGGGCTTTTCGAAGTGGCCCATCGCGGAACGATCTTCCTCGATGAGATAGGTGAAATGAGCCCGGCGATGCAGGTCAAGCTCCTGCGCGTGCTGCAAGAAAGACGCATCCGCCGTATTGGCGGGGTAGAGGAGATCGAAGTCGACGTCCGGATTCTTGCGGCAACCAACAAGAACCTCGAAGAGGGTCTCGTGAACAAAACGTTTCGCGAGGACTTGTATTACCGTTTGAACGTCATCCCGATCGCGCTGCCGCCGCTGCGCGAGCGCCGTGACGATATCCCGCTTCTCGCCAACCACTTCCTCGCGAAGGCCTGCAAATCGATGGGCAGGAACATCCACAAGATCTCCGATCCGGCCCTCGAGTTAATGACGCGCTACGATTGGCCCGGCAATGTCCGAGAGCTCGAAAACGTCATCGAGCGCGGTGTGGCGCTCGAGCCGACGAGCGTCATCCTACCCGAGCGCCTGCCCGATAAGGTGAGAACTTTTGGTGACGCTCCGGCCGACGCGGCGGAGGATGCCGGATCCGCCGTGCTGCCCGAGGAGGGCGTCGATTTCAACGACCGTGTCTCGACGATGGAGAAGCAACTCTTGTCCACCGCGATGGCGCGTTCGGGCGGCGTCCAGACCAGAGCGGCCAAGCTACTCCGTATGAACTTGCGTTCGTTTCGCTACCTGCTGCAAAAGTACAACCTGCGGTGAAACGTTGACAGAGCTCGAAGGACCAGTTTGGCTGCTTCCTGCTTTCGCAGGAATTTTTGGACTCGTCTGGGGGAGCTTCTTGAACGTCGTGATCCATCGGCTTCCCTTGAGGGAGTCGCTCGTCACGCCTCGCTCGCGCTGTCCTTCGTGCCGCAAGCTCGTTCTATCCTACGACAACGTTCCGGTCGTGAGCTACATCTTGCTTCGTGGACGATGTCGTCATTGCAAAGTCTCGATCTCGATACGCTATCCGGTGATAGAGCTCGCTACATCCGCCGCGTCGTTGCTCTCCTTCATGAGACACGGGCCGACCCTCGAATTTCTCGTCGAGTTTGTCTTCGTCGCCGCGATGTTGGCGCTCATTTTCATCGATTTCGATCACCAAATTCTCCCGGACAGCATTACACTTTCCGGCGTCGTTCTGGGTCTCGCGCTTGCTTGGCCCCGCGAGACGATCACTTTGATCGATGCGCTGAAAGGGGCCGTGCTCGGGGCTTCCGTTTTGTTCCTGGTCTCCGAGGCTTACTTCCTCCTCAAGAAAGTCGAGGGGATGGGGTTTGGTGACGTCAAGATGATGGGGATGATCGGCGCCTTCGTCGCGTGGAAGGGTGTGCTGCTGACGCTGTTCCTCGGCTCGCTCCTCGGCTCCATCGTCGGCATCATCGTCATTCGAAGAAGCGGGGGGGACATGAAGACGAAGCTTCCGTTCGGCACGTTTCTCGGCATGGGTGCCATCGTGACGATGTATGCCGGTGAGCTCGTGATCGAGTGGTATTCCGGAATGTTCTGATAACACATAGAAACGAGCCCCAATGTTCTCGCGCGAAGCACGCGTTCGGCTCTTCCTCGTCCTTTTGATCCTCGTGCTGGTGCTCACCAATAGCCAGAGCCTCCAAGTTTCCCATCAGTCCCGAGGCGTTCTCACCGAGCTATTCGAGTCGCGCTCTCGGGAAGCGGCTTTGCGCATCGTCTCTGATCTCGGCGAAGGTCGCGACGCAGCCGTCAGTGTTCTAGCGGCTCGGCTCGAGAATCTAGCCAAAGACCGCGAGCTCATCTCGATCTGCGTCCTCGACTGGAGCGGCCGGCTCGTTTCCGGTGGCTCCTGCGGGCCTCCCGAAAGCGATGAGCTCGAACGAATGTCACGCGAAGGATTTGACGAGCTTCGAAAAAGCGGCTGGACGATGGGCGACGTGGCGCCCGCCTACGATGTCGAGAGAGCGCGCGCCTTCGCCTACTTGGCGCTACCCAGTATTCCCCAGCGCGCCACTATTCGCGGCATTCTGCGGATCGAGGTGCCGGCCCCACGCCTTGCCGAGGCGAACCGCCGATTTCGAACGACACTCATCTATCAAGTCTCCGCTCTGAGCCTCCAAAGCCCAAGGGCGAGTGGCGGTATTTGAGAAAGAAGGCGTGAAACGGGGGCGTAACGGCCCAAACCCCCTGTTTGGGTAAACTAGTATATAATTCCCCACCTTTTCTATCTGAGGCAAGAGCGTTTTGGGATCGCCCGAGTTGCCCTCGAAGACGGATACAGACACAGGGATACCGCGTTCGTTGGTCAGTAGACCGTAGTTGACCTGCAGCTTGCCTTTCTTGCCGTCACGGTCGTATCCGAGCTTGGCGATCGGACAACTCACACCCTCGAAGTAGCTTGAGGTTAGGTCATAGAGCGCGAGGCCGTCGTTTTGGAGATGGCGCGCCGCGAGTTTCTTTTCGATGACCTCCTGGCGTTCGAGAACCCAGTCCATGGCGGCATAGAGATCGTCTTCGTCGGCGTCGCTCACCCCAGGATTTCGGGCAGTGTGGTTGTGTGCCACCACAGGCTAGTCGCCAGCTTCGACTGCGGTTCGAGGATCCGCGCGGCTACCATGGCCATGACCAAATCCCGCTCTCGTGAGTGTCGAGAGCCAACGAGTTTTTCGAAACCGAGCTGTCTCATGGCGCTGAGCACCGCATCGACGTGGCCATGGAGCCGGGAGCCGTTCTCGACGATTTCGAAGGCGTCTTCGAGCGAAACGAGCTTCTCCCCTTTGAGAATGCGTTTAATGGCGTCGACTGCGTCCATGGGCAATTTGGACAAGTTAGCAAGCGTGCGCTTGCGGACGTTTCCACCCACCCGATAGGACTCACGCAGCAGGACGGCAGGCTTAGAGTTGCGATTGGGGATGATGTGGATATGCATGCCCACTATAATAGCATTAACAATGTTAATAACCTACGGCTATTCTATTAATTACATGCCTATTATTGTCCGCCAAAATTAGCCCACGACGTCCCTAAAGACGCGTAATCATTGGGGATTCAAACAGTCAGTGGTTCTTTCGACCAGGGAACTTCAGTTTAGGACACTGTGTTTTTGGACACTGGATTTGGCCGTCGACACGGCGTGTCCACATTCTAAATCGAACACCCGACCCCCATGGAGCCCAAACATCTCATCTCGATCCGCGACCTGAGCGCGAAGGATGTGTCCGAAGTGTTTCGGCTCACGGTGGATCTCAAAGCCACGCCTGACCGCTTCAGAACTTCTCTCGCGGGGAAGACACTCGGCTTGTTTTTCGAGTCGCCTTCGACCCGGACGCGCACAGCTTTTCACGTCGCTATGTACCAGTTCGGCGGGCTCGCGATCGACCTCAACGATCGTGACATGCAGACATCTCGGGGCGAGTCGATGGCGGACACGGCCAAGACGCTGTCACGATATTTGGACGGTATCGTCGCGCGCATGCGCACTCACGCCCACCTCGTCGAGCTCTCGCGAAACGCTGAGGTGCCCGTCATCAACGGGCTCACCGACCTCTTGCATCCGTGCCAGGTGTTGGGAGACTTTCTGACGCTCATCGAGAGAAAGGGAAGCCTCACGGGCCGGAAATTGGCTTATGTGGGTCCAGGCAACCATATGTGCCATTCGCTTATCTATGGGGCGATCAAGTCCGGGATGAATGTGGCCGTAGCCTCTCCTGCCGGATACGAGCCGAAGTTGCTCATCCTCAAGAGCGCGAATCGCGAAGCGAGCGCGGCAGGCATCACGATCTCCGTGACCGACAGCCCGGCTGCAGCCGTGCAAGACGCGGATGTGGTCTACACGGACGCGTGGGTCTCGATTGGCCAAGAAGCGCAAGCCGCGGATCGGGTCGAAGCGTTGGCGCCTTACCAGGTCAACCCGGCCCTCATGAGCCAAGCGAAACCGGACGCGCTCTTTATGCACGGTCTTCCCGCGCATCGCGAAGAGGAAGTGACCACAGACGTTATCGACGGCCCGCAGAGCGTCGTTTTCGAACAGGTTGAGAATTGGCTCCACATTGCAAAAGCCATCCTGATACGTCTGTTGTCCGGTGTTTGAGCCGGGCTCGCGCGCCGTCTTGGCCACCCCGCCTACGTCGTTGCGCGATGGATGGCGACGATGCCTCCGGTGAGTCTCTGATAGCCCGGGCCGGCAAAACCCGCATCGCGCATCAAATCGACGAGCGTATCGGGATCGGGGAAGCCCATGATCGATTCGGCGAGATAGCGATAGGCTTCGCCTCTTCGGCTCAGCAAGTTTCCGAGCTGCGGCAGCAGCGTCTTCAAATAGAACCGGTAGGGCTTGCGTAGCCAGCCCTCGGGATGTGAGAACTCGAGGATGGCGAGCGTGCCGCCGGGCACGAGGACGCGGTGGATCTCGCGAAGGCCCGCCGGCATATCGGCCAGGTTACGTATGCCGAAAGCGACGGTCGCAGCGTCGAACACGCCATCGGGAAAGGGAAGCGAGAGAGCGTCCGCGGCCGCCACTCGAACCGGCAGCCCGCGCGCGCGCGATTTGTCGCGGGCACGCGTCAACATGTTCCACGTGAAGTCACAGGCGATCGGGCGCGCTTTTCTCGCCATCTCGAGGGCGAGGTCTCCCGTGCCGCAACAAAGATCCAGAACACGCTGATCGCGCTCGAGCTCGAGAGCGTCCACGACCGCCCGGCGCCAGGAGCGATCGATGCCGAGGCTGAGCAAGTGGTTTAGAAGGTCGTAGCGCGGCGCCACACCCTCGAACATCCGGCGCACTGCAGAAGCTTCCGGCATCAGCGTTTGACACCGAGGCTCGACAAGGCCCATGCGATTTCGCTCATCGGAAAATTCTCCACGACCGCAACACGCCCGAGCGCCACCGGCAAAATGAAACGGAGCCCTGCTTTCGTGCGCTTCTTGTCTTTTTGGACGGCGGCGAGAACACGCCGGCGCGAGAGTTTCCCGAGCGGCGGGAGCGGGCCGAGGTTCTTAACCGCTGAGCTCAGCCGCCGCGCCAGCGCGATCGGGATCGCCTCTCGCCGTTCGGCGAGAGCGATGGCGCCGAGCATGCCCCAACCGACAGCTTCGCCGTGACGAAGCCCTTTGTAGCTCGATGCCGATTCCAGTCCATGGCCGATCGTGTGCCCGAAATTCAATATTCGACGAAGCCCGTGCTCGTGCTCGTCCTCTCGCACGACGTCGAGCTTCGTGCGAACCCCGTCGCCGATCGAGAGCGCGAGCGTTTCCGACCCGATGGAAAGAGACTCCGTCTCCATGCGCTTCAGCAATTTGGGCGCGGCGATGAAACCGTACTTGATGAGCTCGTAGAAACCGGATACGAGATCGCGCGGCGGGAGTGTTGCGAGAAGCGTCGGGTCGATCCAGACGGCGCTCGGTCGATAGATCGACCCGATGAGATTTTTCCCCAGACGATGGTTGACGCCGACTTTGCCGCCAATCGAGCTGTCGATCTGTGCGAGGAGCGTCGTCGGAAGCTGCGCGAAGGGGATACCGCGCAAGTACGTCGCTGCGACGAAGCCTGCCGTATCGCCGACGGTGCCGCCGCCGAAAGCGAGCAGTGCATCGTCGCGCGTGAACCCGTGGCGGAGGAGGCCATCGTAGAGGCGCTCGACGGTTGCCAGGCTCTTGTTTGCCTCGCCCTCTTTCATCGAGAGCGTTACGTGGGCGATTCCCGCGCGCACGAGGCTCGCCTCGAGACGAGCCCCGTGCAGCCGCTGCACCCGCGGCTGAGTGACGACCGCGACGCGTCGACCCGGCCACAGCCGCTCGAGAGCATGTCCGATGTCGTCCGTGTGGTTGTTCGCGAGAACGACCGGATAGGGATCGCCGCGCCGATGTAGCCGGCGCCTCCTTGTTCTGCTCACCTGGTTGCCTTTTTTGCCCTCGTTTACTAATGAATCGGGAGCTTATCAAAAAACGTCGAAACGTCAGCGGATCCACCCTGGGAAGGCTCCGGCTTTGCGCGCGCGCTCACGAAATTCGAGGTCGAGCTTTTCGCGTTCGTCGCGGAGGCTTTCGAGCGATTCCTGGATGAGCGTGATGGTGGGGTCGTCGCGGCGCCATCCCTTTCGCCGCGCGACCAACTCGCGTTGGGCCAGCCGTGATTGCAGTCGACGAATGCGTGCTTCGATCCGGGCTAAATCGCGATCGTGTTGCATTTTCTGCCGTCGCCAAAAGGCCTCGGCTTTGGCTATATCGAGATCCCGACGGGACGGTGGAGAAGCCTCGCGCGCGCCGAGCTTTGCCGGTCGCCGTTGCCACCCGTAGCTTTCCAAATGCGCGTCGGTGAAGCTCTTTGCGCCGCGCTCGCTCGCCGGAAGCGCGTCGCGGCGCGCGCGCTCCTGCTGGGCGATGCGCCCCAGGTCGCGAGCAAGAACTGCTGCCGACAAAACGCCAACATACCCATACCCAACATAAACGATACAAGCAATACAAAAGACGAAAACCAATACTTTCATCAAGAGTCTCCTTTGCGAAAAACGTTCTTTAGCTCTCTAGACGACAAACGTTGCGCTCGACCTCCCTGTTCGGTGAAAATCGGTGAGCCCCCGCCCCCCCGTGCTGTGCTACCGTCTCTTGCCGTGAAGTCGCATCCACCGGACCGAGTACGTGGCGACGGCGCCGACGTCATGGCGGTTTGCCGCGCGCGCATGGTCGACGAACAACTCGTGCGGCGCGGCATCGAGGACCCGCGCGTTCTCGACGAGATGCGCCGTCTCGAGAGGCATCGATTCGTACCGGAGGCGCGTTCTCACATCGCCTACGGAGACTTTCCCGTGGCGATCGGAGGGGGACAAACGCTCTCGCAGCCCTATATCGTGGCCCTCATGACCGAAGCCCTGGAGCTCGACGGCAGCGAGAAGGTGCTCGAGATCGGTACGGGCTCGGGCTATCAGACGGCCGTGCTTGCTGCACTGGCGAACACCGTCTACACGGTGGAGATACAGCCTGAGCTTGCGAGCTCCGCGAGAGCACGTCTCGAAGCCATGGGCTTCGAGAATCTCTGTTTCGAGGTCGGGGACGGAAAAGTGGGCTGGGGCAATGAGGAGGACGCGCCGTTCGACGCCATTCTTTGTGCGGCGGCTCCGCAGCGAGTGCCCGACGAGCTGCGGGCGCAGGTCGCCCCCTCGGGGCGTCTCGTGATGCCGATCGGCGGGGCTAAAGAGCAGCAGCTCGAGCTACATATCCGTGACGCGTCATCTGGCTCGGGTTTCCGCGTCCGGAGCCTCGGTGGCGTCCGCTTCGTGCCGCTGGTCTAGTTGTCCGCGATCCGGGTTGCTGCCAGGCTACCTGCGGTCTGCCGCGCCTACCGGGTTCTTGATGCTAGTCTTCGGGGTTTTGGCGATCGCGGCCGAAGATCCACGCGATGCCAATCGAGAGCACGTAGAGTGCGATCATCGGAAGCGCGAGGAGCATCTGCGTCACCACGTCCGGGGGTGTGACGATGGCGGCGGTGATGAAGATCGTCAAAATGGCATATTTGAAGTTACGCCACAACCAGCCAGGGGTGATTAATCCGATACGGGCGAGGAGGAACACGGCGGTCGGGATTTGAAACACGAAGCCGGTACCGAGGATCACGCGGCTATAGAAGCCAAACACTTCGGACACGGTCGGTTTGACAGCGATCATCTCTTGGCTACCGAACGTCGTCAGAAAATTCACCGCTGTGGGAAAAACGATGTAGTGGCTGAACGAAGCTCCGAGAAGGAAGAAAAAGGTGCCAAAGAAGATGAAGGGAACCGCGTACTTTTTTTCCGACGAATAGAGCCCCGGGGAGATGAAAAGCCACACTTGGGTCAGCCAAGCGGGAGACGCGAAGAAAATGGCGACGAAGAAAGACATCTTCAGATGCAGCACGAAGATCTCGGGCACCTTGGTCGCAATGAGCTCGCCGCCTTCGGGTAGGGCCAGCGTCATCGGTCCCATGAGAAACTCGAAGATCTCGGTCGAGAACGTAAAGCAGAGAACGAAGGCGACGGCGAGGCTTATGATGGCGAAAATGATACGACGGCGGAGCTCGTCGAGATGGTCCAGAAAGGACATCTTCTCCGGAGACGTGTCCTCCGGAGGGGGTAGCGCAGCGGTCTGGGCCACTAAACCTTCGTTTCGTGTGGCGTTTCGTGTGGCGTGTTGGCTTCGTCGCTATCCACGCGATCGACCGCTGATTCGACGTCGAGGTCCACCTCGGTCGCCTTCTTCACCGCTTCTTTCGCTTCCTTCTGAAGCGTCTCGATCGGCTCCATGATCTCTTTGCGGGTCTCCTCGATGCGGATCTCTTGCTCCAGGGTACTCTTTAGCTCGTTGCTCGCCCGTTTGAACTCGGCGATGCTCCGTCCGAGCGATTTTCCGAGCTGGGGGAGCTTCCTGGGGCCGAACACGATCAAGGCGATCACGAAGATGATGATGAGCTCTTGCATCCCGATAGGGCCTAGCATGGCAGAATCCTCCTGACGCCTGTTGGCGGTTATTATAAGACGAAGCTCCGTGGACCACCAATCGCTGAAAAGCCCAGCAGATTTTACTTGAGATCGGCCGTCTGCTAGGATGGTTCAAGTTGAAGTCTATCGTCGAAATACTACTCATTCGAGGCGGTCGTACATGAAGAGATCTGCTTTAGCCGTGGTTGTTTCCCTCGTCATTGCGGGCGCTACCATTGGTGGACTATTCGGAAGCCGGGCACAGGCAAAAACGGACCGTTATGCAGAGTTCCTGCGACGCTACACGCAAGTGCTGCGTCTCGTGGAAGAGGAATACGTTACCGAGGTCGACCCGAAAGACCTGGTCCACGCTTCGATCCGCGGCATGCTTCGGACGCTCGATCCGCACTCGAATTTTCTCCCGAAACAAGAATACACGCAGCTTCAGGAGCGCCAGCACGGCAGCTATCACGGCCTAGGGATCTCGGTCCAGATGCGCGAGGGAAACCTGACGGTCATCTCGCCTTTCGAAGGAACCCCCGCTTACCGGCTCGGCATCCGCTCCGGCGACATCATCTCCAGAATCGAAGGTGAGTTGACGCATGGCGTCGAGCTCGACGCGGCGGTCAAGAAGCTTCGCGGGCCCAAAGGCAGCGAGGTCACGATCTCGATCACCCGGGCCGGGTACGACCAGCCGCTCGATTTCACCATCGTTCGAGACAAGATCGACCTCCGCAGCGTGCCCTATGCGTTCATGCTCGATGACGATACGGGTTATCTGCGCATCTCCGATTTTATGGAGACGACCGATGACGAGCTCCATGAGAATCTCGTCAAGCTCGAGATGGAAGGCGCGACGGAGCTCGTGCTCGACCTGCGCGACAACCCAGGCGGGCTGCTGGATCAAGCCGTTGCTGTCTCGAACACGTTTCTGGATAAGGGCTCGCTCATCGTCTACACGCGCGGGCGCACCGACGGCTCGGATTACGACTATCACGCGAATCGCGAGAGCTCCCACAGCGAGATGCCGCTCGTCGTGCTCGTTTCGAGGGGGAGCGCCTCGGCGTCCGAAATCGTTTCCGGCGCGATACAGGACCACGACCGCGGGCTGATCGTCGGCGAGACCACGTTTGGCAAAGGCCTGGTGCAGTCGATCTATCGCATCAGCGAAGGCAACGGCCTCGCGCTCACGACAGCGCAATATTTCACGCCGAGCGGGCGGAACATTCAGCGCGATTATTCCTCGGGCTCGTTCGATGACTACTACTACACCGCCCGCGCCGACAAATCGGAGCCTCCGAGCGGTGAAGTGAAACATACGGATGCCGGCCGCAAGGTCTACAGCGGCGGCGGGATCAGCCCCGACCTTCAAGTGACCTACCCCCGGCTTCCGAAGCCGATTTTGGCGCTCAACAGCAGGAATCTTTTCTTCAAGTACAGCACCCACTTTGCCGCTGAGGACGATCGGCGGCTTCTGGATGGTGCGGGCATTCAGCCGAAGGAGATCCGGACGGCGCGCCCGAAGGATATCCGGCTCATCGACAAGCGTTTCCGTGTGGACGATGAAGTCCTCGACGACTTTATCGCGTTTCTCGATGAAGAAGATGTGAGCTACTCCAAGGCGGAGCTTCTCGAGCACCGCGATCGGCTTGCCCTCCGCATCGAGGTGGCGATCTTCAGTGCGATTTGGGGCGCCGAGGCGGCCCAGCGTGTAGCGGTCCGGAACGATCCCCAGGTCCAAGCGGGCGTCAGCGCGATGACTCAGGCCAGGGAGCTTCTGCTCGATCCGGTTGCTTTCGCGAATCGAATGGACGAGGCCGCCGATGAGGCAGATGGCGCGGGCTCCGCGGAGGAAAAACGGGTTCAGAATCAGCCCAAGCCTCAATGATACGCGATACGCTTCGAAGAAACCCCCGCAAGACCCTGGACTACTAGATCCTGGGGTAGAGTTTCTGTTAACATACAACCTGTTGCGATTCCATCCAGAAGTATTTTTCCGCCTTGAAGGCCCTCATTGCCTTCGATTGTCGTGATAGGAGGTTCATATATGGGACCCGGACGTTTGGTCGGTCTCGCCATGGTGGTATCGGGTTGTCTTTCCAGCTTTCCGCTGCCACTTGCGGCACAAGAATCATTTCAGGACGAGATAGCAAATCTAAGAAGCCCCAATGTGGGAACGCGCGTAACAGCCGCGAAAGCGCTCGGCAAGTCTGGGCGCCTAGAGGGGATTCCCGCGTTGACACAAGCCATGCGGGACCCAGAGCTCAAAGTGCGACGGGCGACCGTCGAGGCTCTGCGTACTTTCACGTCGTCGGAGACGATCGACGGCCTCCTTATTGGGCTTCAGGATGAGGACCGGAGAATCCGTCAAGAAGCCCTCACCGCTGCGCTAGAGATTTACGTAGGCGCCGGCAACGCGGGCATAGGAAGCTCCTCCCTGAGTTGGATCCTCGGGGACAAGAAGCGCACGCCCGAGCTCAAAGGTCTCGTCCCCATCGATACCCGCGTTGTCCATGCGGTGGAGCTCCGACTTCAAGACGAAGAGCCGAGCTTGCGCCGCCAGGCGGCCTATACGCTTGGAGCTTTGGGCTCCGCAAGCTCGGCGCGGCCCCTCGAGAGCTCGCTTTATGATGGGGACAAGAATGTCCGGCTCGAAGCTGTCACAGCGCTCGCGAAAATTGGCACGGATGAAGCGGCAGAAGTTGTTCGCGGCGCGCTGAACGGTGCGGACAAAACGCTCGCGGGTGCGGTCATCGATGCTCTCGGCGAGATGCAGTACCAAAAAGCGGCGCCGGATTTGGTAGCGATTTACGACGCGAACGTCAACAAGCTAGGCGATCGCGCCTTGGCTGCGCTCGCTCACATGGGCTCGACCGAAGCGCGTGGCGTGTTCTATTATCAGATGACGAGCAAGAATTCCGACCAGCGTCGATGGGCTGTCGAGGGGCTCGGCCGCCTGGGTGATAGCACGATAGCGTCGGGTTTGGTGAAGGACTTCCTGCGGGAGCCCGATCCAACGGTTCAGTTGGCCTATTGTTTTGCACTCGTCAAGCTCGGCAGGGTGGAGTTCATCGACCGCGTCGCGCTCGATCTCGGCAACCGAAAGCGGCATGAGCAAGCTTATGAATACGCGGTCGAGCTCGGAAGTGGTGTTTTGGGCGAGCTCGTTCGCTATCTGTCGGATCCTGTTCCGGCGGTGAGGAGAGAGATGGCACGAGTACTCATGGAAATCGGAGACCCAGCGGCGATTCCTCACTTGGAGCCTCTGCTTGCCGATCCGAACAGCAAAGTCGCGGATAGCGCCAATCGCGCCATCGCGCGGCTCAAACAAGGGACGCTGTCGGCGTCCGCGGCGCCCATTCCCTGAATTAGCGCAAGAACAGCGCAAGCGAGCCCAAAGCTCTTGAGAAGAGGAGGCTTTCACCCATGCGCAGGTTGAAACCGTCATTCATTACTGCATTGCTCGCGGTTGGGCTTTGCGGCCACGGCTGCGATCGGGTCAAAGAGCTCAAGGATAGCCTTCTAGGAAAATCTACCGCCGAAAGCGACGTCAACCCCGCGCTCGCAGAGATCGAGAACCTCTACGCGTCCGGCCAATACGACCAGACCCTGCGCAAGATCGAAGAGGCCACCTCGGCGGACCCGAATCTGACCGAGGCGTACTACTACCGCGGCCTGTGCTATTTGGCGCTCGCGGAATCTCCGGATGTCAAAGGTCCGCTGTCGCCGGAAGAAGAGCGGAGCCTCGAAGCCTTCCGGCGCGCCTTGTCCTCGAACCCGCGCCACGCGCCATCCAACATCGGTATTGGGGACCTCTACTTCCGCCGGATGCCCGCGAGGCTTCGCCGCTCGGACACCGACGACCCTGAAGATCCGGCCGTCATAGCCCGTGATGCTTACGAGCAGGCGGTGGCCATCGACCCGAAGCATCCGCAGGCCCAAATGCGCTACGGCGAGTTCCTCACGCGGACGGGCGAGCTCGAACGGGCGGAGCAAGCGCTCAAAGCTGCCGTGGCGGCGGCCGCGACGGTTCCCGAGATAGCGCCCGACTACTACCTGGCCTATGGGCGTTTTCTCGCGGGCCCTGCCGACCGCCAGGACGAAGCTCTCGACCAATTAGAGCTCGCACAGATGTTTCGCGCCGATGACCTCGGTATACAACAAGAGATGGCGATGGTGCACGCGCGAGTCGGTCTGAGTCACTTGGAGAAGGAGGAATACATGTTGGCGGAAGGCGCGCTCACGAAGGCGTGGAACATGTTTCCGGATCAGAGCGTTCAGGAAGCGCAGGCGACCTCCGAAGCGCTCGCGCAGCTCCGTACTATCCGCCGCCGGTGAAATTCCATACGTGTTGTGGTGCCGCTCACACCTTCGGTGGTAGAGTGTAGTAGCATGTGGGATTGACTAGCATCGCGTATTGCCGCATAGCTTTTGCCGTCACGATGGGAGCCGACAGATGGAAACGAGAACGCGGGCGATTTTGAAAGCGGTAGGGTTGCTTCTGGGGATGCTCCTCGTAGCGAATACCATTGCGGCGGATACGCCGGACCGCGACGAATCTTGGAGCGAGGTCGCTTCCGATGGGAAGTCGCTCGTGTTCGGCCGCTTCGTTGGGAAGTTCGAAAGCATCGAATTTCGGTCGCGGCGCATCCGGCTTCGGGAAGTGTCCACTGGCAAGACCGAAACCCTCGAGATCGATGACGCGCTCGGCTTTATTGCAGAGACCATCAAACCCGGTCTCTACGATGTGCTCGGTTTCGAAGCCGTTTACTTCCCCAAAGTTAGTAATACGAAACCCGGGAAGTACCGTCCTCTGCGACAGCGCTTCGGACTCAGTCCTAAGAGCGGAGACGCGCAAGCAGCTTTCATCCACATTCCTGAGGAACGTCCGGTCTATATCGGGACGATCAAAGCATCCAACGAGCTGGATGGCGTCGTCTATCGCGGGCATCAATTGCGTGTGCTCGATGAATATGATGAAGCCTACGATCGGCTCGAGAGCTTCTACCCCGCTTTAACCGCGAGCCTCGACCGCGACGGCATCGTGCCCGCTCGCCATTTCATGCTCAAACCGACGCGACAGCGCGAGCCACTCGAGCGGGTGGTTGGCCTCGACGATCCCATTCGCCAGGCACGTGACTACATTGCCGACGGCAAGTATCGGCAAGCGATCAGCTGGCTCGAGACCTTCATGCCCGCATCGGATGGCGAGAGATCGGAGGCGAAGCTTCTCGTCGGCGAAGCGTTGCTCGGCAACGGCGAATATCCGGAAGCGATTGAAGAGCTTGGTGAAGTGCTTCTCATCGACCCGGAGGATACCCGCGCTCTGCGTCTTCTGGCGCGTGCTCACGCGCTCGACGGACACCTCGAAGATGCTCGGGATCTTTACACGGCCCTCACGGAGGCCATTCCGGATGATGCCGAGGCGCATCTGCATCTGGGATATCTCCATGCGCTGAAGGAGAATGCAGTAGGGGCCGAGGAAGAGTTCCACGCGGCTTTCCAGACCGATTTCGATTACTTGCTGAACGACATGGTCCCGTTTTTCGTCGCCTTGAAGGCAACGATGGACGAGGACGTTGGCAGCTACGAACCGCCCCGCGTAGTCCGCTACCGGGTCCCGCCTCCGAAGGGGATGGATTCGAGGCGCCAGTCCGCATCCGGCGGATTTGCGGTCCTCATCGACCATCGCGGAAAGGTGATCGCCGCCCAAATCGGAGCGCGATCCTCGGGAACGACACCGCTGATGATGCTCTCGCTCGTCCGTGCCACCTTCGAGCCCGCGAGCTTGAACGGGATCCCAATCCCCGCCGTCGTGTCACTGGGCACGCCAATGGGCGCACGGTAGATCAGCATTCAGTCGGCGGCATTCAGCATTCAGAAGCTCACGCGGTGCCGAACGGCTCCGCACGAATGCGGCGCGGTAGGATCGGATTACGCACCTGAATGCTGAATTCTGAATGCTCAATGCTGGGTAGTGGGGTCTTTTGAAATTCACGCGCCACGCTTCTTGTAGGGACCGCGCTTCCGAGACACCTTTGCCTCTTGGGCTTCGAGCAGGCCGACGATTTCTTCGATGGTCCAAACGTGATCACTCACACCAACTTCGATCGCTGGCGTTACGCGAAGCGACTGATGCGTGCGCCCGAAGTTGTAGTACATCACGAACAGGCTGAACGCAGCTACGTGGTTCGAGAGTTTCTTCGAGAAGGCGTTTGTCAGCCGAGCGTATCGACGGACCGCCATTCGGATCGTCAGGTTGTGCCGCTCGACGTAGCTGGTGCTGATGTGCGCCTCGTCGGGGTCGCCGGTGACTGGCTTCTTCGTCGCTCCGGTGCAGACGGCGGGGCTGTACCGCCGCTGGCCCTCCGGCGCGTCCCCGTAGTGCTTGATCAGCATGGCGTAGTCGACGTCCGCGCCGAACGCATCCTCGACCGCCGAGAGGTACGCACTGTGGCCGTCGCTCGTGAGCTGCACGCGGTTGGCAAGACGACCGGCCAGGTCCTGCATGAACTCGGTGGCGTATCCGGCGTCACGCCCGCCGACAAGCCAGGAGACGAGCAGCTTGGAGTCGGCGTCGAGTGCCGTCCACGTCCAGGTGTCGCCCGCACCCTCTGGCGCGGCTTTCGCCCGCGCGACGTTCTTCTGCTTCGCGTAGGTAAAGCTCCAGACCTCATCGAGTTGGAGGCGGCGGCAATTCAAGTTGCGGAGCTCGTCGTTCTGGTACTCGTGGCAAGCCTCTCCGAGCTCAACGATGAGCCTGGTGATCGCCCTCTTGGTCACTCCCGTTATTCGCTCGGTCGAGCGGATCGAGTTTCCCTCGACGATGCAGCGTATGACCTGCGCTCGTTTCTGTGTGCCTAGCCTTTTCATAAGACACATTATGCCTGTCTTACAGGATTAAGTCAAGCATGAAATGTCTACTCGGTGCTGATCGTTCGTTTTTTGTTGATACAACTTGACTGCGTTCGTTAGAATCTTACCAGCTCGGCAACGAGCGCTTCTGATTCTCGTCCTTGTCACGAGTCAGATCGCCTGGGCGGTAGGCAACAAATGGCGCTCGTAGCCTCGACGATGGACGGGGCGCAGCTCCGCTATAATGACTTGGTAAGATAGACAAGATCATCAGAATCCTAGAAGGAGGACACCATGGCACGCAAACGTAAGGCAGTACCGATACAGTTCCAAGGACGTTCGTGCCAAGGTGTCCAAATTGAGATCGAGGAGTCCACGGTTCGGTCATCAACAATCAAACTCGCCGATGGCACCATCATCGATATAAAATTAGGGGATTACAAAGACTACTTGACAAACGCTTATGGATCCGGTATATTGGGGCCATGACATACAAAGCCCCTGGTCGAGCAGACAGAGAAGGGATCACCGTCATCGAGCTAATGGACATGTTCCCTACCGAAGAAGCTGCCACTCGATGGTTTGAAGCCGTCGTCTGGAACGGCGAGAGGTGCTGCGGCAAGTGCGGAAGCCTCAGTACCAGCGAAGTCCCGAACGCAAAGCCGATGCCCTACTGGTGCTCCACCTGCCGAGGTTACTTCTCCGTCCGCACGGGAACGCCGATAGCTAGGTCGAATGTACCGCTTCGCAAGTGGGCCATTACGGTCTACCTTTGCCTCACTAGCCTTAAGAGCGTTTCGAGCATGAAGCTGCATCGGGATATCGGGGTCTCCCAACCGACGGCTTGGTTCATGCTGCACCGCATTCGTGAAGCGTGGAGTGATCCCAACCGGAAAGCGTTCGGTGGCCCGGTCGAAATCGACGAAACCTATTTCGGCGGCAAAGAGAAGAACAAACACGCTCGCAAGAAGCTGAACGCTGGTCGCGGGCCGGTCGGCAAAACTGCCGTCGTGGGCGCGAAGGACCGCGCGACCAACCGCGTGAGTGCCGCCGTAGTCACGAGCACGGACGGCGATACGCTCAAGAGATTCGTTACTGAGCGGGCCGAGGTTGGAGCGAAGGTGTACACCGACGACCACGGCGGCTATGTTGGGCTGCCGAACCACGAGACGGTCCGCCACTCCGTTGCAGAGTATGTAAAAGGACAGGCGCACACGAACGGGATCGAGTCCTTCTGGTCGATGCTCAAGCGGGCGCACAAAGGCACGTTTCACAAGCTTTCTCCGAAGCATTTGCAGAGGTACGTAGACGAGTTCGCCGGCAAACACAACATGCGCGACTCAGGAACGCTTGCGCAAATGCGCGACACTGTCGCTCGGATGGTCGGTCGCAACCTCCTCTATCGGGATCTCATCGCGGACAACGGCCTTAGCTCGATGCGGTCGTAGTGGACGGAAAAGGGCGCGGGCCAGAGTCTCGGGCGTCGCGCCTACTAGATCGCGCTTCGGGTCTAACATCGGCTTCATCGTTTCCTCCTAATCGAATTGGATGCCTGCGTTTTGAAGTTCTGCGTTTTGAAGTTCTGCGTTTTGGGCTTCACGACTTTTTCCAAGACGCCCGTGCCTTCTTTAACTCACGATGCTTTGCGAGTGGTGCAATTTTTTGAAAAAAGACAAACCAGTCTTTCGGCCAGGCTTCAAACTGGCTAGTTGTCATTCTTCCTGCATCGATCAAGGGTGTTGGGATTTTCAATTGATCAAGTTCGTACTGTAAATCTAGGATTAACGCAAACCTTTCTGGCTGGAGGGGATTGCTATTTATTAGTTTTGCCGCTTCGTCTCGACACCTTACAATCTCTGGATGCAACCTAGAAAATTGTACCGCAGGGCCTCAGAGGATATCCTGAATCTAGTTGAAATCGGTGAGTGACTCCCTTCAAGATCGTCGGTGTCAAAGCTGGCGATCAAAAAGAAAGGAGCCACCCGGTGAGAGCAGATACGAAGAAGAGAAAGAATGCAACACAGATGCTGAGGGCGACGCAGGAGCAAGAGTGGTGGGCGGATCAAGTTGTGCATGTGATGCTGGAGGGCAAGCGAGCGCTGGACGCCGCGATGCTCGATGTCGGACGCCTGGTAGCTGAGACGCTCATGTACATGGAGCGCGAAGAGAGATCTGGGCCAGACTACCATCCTACGTCGTCCGGGCTTCGCAAATGGGCGAGTCAACGTGGGTCGATCTATGTCGGTGACCAGAAGCTCCCTGTCGAGCACCCTCGATTGCGGGGCCCGGAGGGTGAGGTCGGGCTGAGAACCTACGAGCAGCTCAAGAATCGCGGGGGCTTTTCGGAGGAACTCCTGTCGGAGGTGCTTCGGGGAATGTCTGCTCGCAAGTACGAAGAGACGGTGACGGCGGCAGGCAAGGCTTTCGGTGTGACGCCGAGCTCGGTGTCCCGCCATCTGGTCGAGGCGACGGCGAAGCAGCTGAAGCAGTTCCAGGAGCGCAGTCTCGAAGAGTTTCCGCTCTTCGCGATGTACCTAGACACGGTCCACCGCGGCGGTCAGGCGTTCGTGGTCGCGCTCGGCGTGGACCGTGAAGGGAAAAAGCTCCCCCTGGGCTTCTGGGAAGGGGCGACGGAGAACCACGAGATCTGCGAGGAATTGCTGGAAGAGTTGGAGCGACGGGGGTTAAAGCTCTCCAAACGGATCCTCTGGGTAACCGATGGTGGCGGGGGGATCATCAAGGCGCTCAAAGACCGATACGGTAAGAAGCTCATCCACCAGCGGTGTACTTTGCACAAAGACCGCAACATCCAGCGCCACCTGCCCAAACGCTACCGCAAGCAGGCACACCACCTCTTCGCGACTGCCTTGGAGCAGAACAGCTACAAGGACGCGAAGAAGATGTTGCAGGAGTTCGAGCGCTGGCTTCGCGACATCAACGAGTCGGCGGCAGACTCACTCCTCGAGGCACTCGAGGAGGTGCTGATGCTCCACAAGTTGAAGGTCCCCGCTCTACTGCGCCAGAGCCTGCACTCGACGAATCCTATAGAGAGTATGTTCTCCATGGTTCGTAGTTGCGAGCGCAACATCAAACGCTACCGTAACAGCAAAATGCGCCAGCGATGGCTCGCCGCTGTGCTGCTGCACTGCGAACAACAGTTCAGACGAGTCAAGGGGCACGCATCCATCGACGTAGTGGTTGCGGCCATCGATGCGATCCAACGAGAGGACGAGATGCCTGAGGCCGCGTAAGGTCAGGGGCGTAGAGCTGGAAATGACCACGAGTCGCTTATGATGGTTTCAACTAATTCCTTGACATCCTCTCAAAGCCGCGAGTGCGGCTGCGACTTTTGCCGAAACCTCTCCCGGGCCGCTCGTGCGTCCAGTCCTTGGAGCGACCATTCGCAAGAGGGCGCATCCCGCCAAAGGTTGCATCATCGCGGTTGGCGGCGGCAAAGGCGGCGTTGGCAAGAGCCTCGTCACGAGTAGCCTCGGCATCGCCATTGCGGGGCACGGCAAGAAAGTGGTCGTGATCGACGCCGATCTCGGGGGGGCGAATCTCCATACTTGCTTGGGCTTGCCCACGCCGTCGCTCACGCTGAGCGATTTCATCAGCCGTCGCGTCGAGTCGATTGACGACGTGATTCTCGATACCGGCGTCAAGAACCTCGGGCTCATCAGCGGCGCACACGATCATCTCGCCGCGTCGAATCTGAAATATACTCAGAAAACCCGACTCTTGTCCCGCTTTGCCACCGTGGACGCCGATTTCATCTTGCTCGACATCGGTGCCGGGATCACTTTCAACATCGTGGATTTCTTTCTCATCGCGGAACAAGGCCTCCTGGTGGTGGTCCCCGAGCCGAGCTCGATCGAGAACGCCTACCGCTTCCTCAAAATGAGCTTCTATCGTCATCTTTGGCGCGCTCTGAAGTCGAGCCCTTCGCGCAAAGTCGTTGAGGAAGCGATGGACCAGAAGAATCGAGCCGGCATCCGGACGCCCATTGATCTCCTCGACGCCGTAGAGCGTCGCGACAGTGCCACGGGACGTTATCTCAAGGAGCGAGCCCACTCGTTTCGGCCGCGGCTTCTGATCAATCAGGCCCGCTACCCCGAGGACGAGCGGCTCGGCGCTTCCATGGCCAGCGTTTGCCGCCGCCATCTCGGAATCGATATCGACGCCATCGGCACGGTGCGCTTCGACGAGAGCGTTTGGCAAGCGAACCGCAAAACGCAGACCTTTCATGCTCGACTCTCCCGAATCCGCGGCCGGGAACGCGCTCGAGCGTGTTGCGCAGGCTTTGATGTTCGGGGCTCCCACGGTGGGGCGCGTGGAGGGACAAAATGAGGATGTCAAGGAATTAGTTGAAACCATCATAAGCGACTCGTGGTCATTTCCAGCTCTACGCCCCTGACCTTACGCGGCCTCAGGCATCTCGTCCTCTCGTTGGATCGCATCGATGGCCGCAACCACTACGTCGATGGATGCGTGCCCCTTGACTCGTCTGAACTGTTGTTCGCAGTGCAGCAGCACAGCGGCGAGCCATCGCTGGCGCATTTTGCTGTTACGGTAGCGTTTGATGTTGCGCTCGCAACTACGAACCATGGAGAACATACTCTCTATAGGATTCGTCGAGTGCAGGCTCTGGCGCAGTAGAGCGGGGACCTTCAACTTGTGGAGCATCAGCACCTCCTCGAGTGCCTCGAGGAGTGAGTCTGCCGCCGACTCGTTGATGTCGCGAAGCCAGCGCTCGAACTCCTGCAACATCTTCTTCGCGTCCTTGTAGCTGTTCTGCTCCAAGGCAGTCGCGAAGAGGTGGTGTGCCTGCTTGCGGTAGCGTTTGGGCAGGTGGCGCTGGATGTTGCGGTCTTTGTGCAAAGTACACCGCTGGTGGATGAGCTTCTTACCGTATCGGTCTTTGAGCGCCTTGATGATCCCCCCGCCACCATCGGTTACCCAGAGGATCCGTTTGGAGAGCTTTAACCCCCGTCGCTCCAACTCTTCCAGCAATTCCTCGCAGATCTCGTGGTTCTCCGTCGCCCCTTCCCAGAAGCCCAGGGGGAGCTTTTTCCCTTCACGGTCCACGCCGAGCGCGACCACGAACGCCTGACCGCCGCGGTGGACCGTGTCTAGGTACATCGCGAAGAGCGGAAACTCTTCGAGACTGCGCTCCTGGAACTGCTTCAGCTGCTTCGCCGTCGCCTCGACCAGATGGCGGGACACCGAGCTCGGCGTCACACCGAAAGCCTTGCCTGCCGCCGTCACCGTCTCTTCGTACTTGCGAGCAGACATTCCCCGAAGCACCTCCGACAGGAGTTCCTCCGAAAAGCCCCCGCGATTCTTGAGCTGCTCGTAGGTTCTCAGCCCGACCTCACCCTCCGGGCCCCGCAATCGAGGGTGCTCGACAGGGAGCTTCTGGTCACCGACATAGATCGACCCACGTTGACTCGCCCATTTGCGAAGCCCGGACGACGTAGGATGGTAGTCTGGCCCAGATCTCTCTTCGCGCTCCATGTACATGAGCGTCTCAGCTACCAGGCGTCCGACATCGAGCATCGCGGCGTCCAGCGCTCGCTTGCCCTCCAGCATCACATGCACAACTTGATCCGCCCACCACTCTTGCTCCTGCGTCGCCCTCAGCATCTGTGTTGCATTCTTTCTCTTCTTCGTATCTGCTCTCACCGGGTGGCTCCTTTCTTTTTGATCGCCAGCTTTGACACCGACGATCTTGAAGGGAGTCACTCACCGATTTCAACTAGATTCAGGATATCCTCGACAAAATTGATGCTCCGACGGCTCAGCGAGCAGGACCATTATCAAAGTTCTCGAGGTTTCGCACGACGCGAGCTCCGACGAGATCCAGTCGGCCTTCGAGACGGCCCGCGATATTTACTCGCATGAGGCGCTCGTTTCCAGCTCGATTTTGTCGGACCGCGAGCGCCGTCGTACGTTCCACCAGATCTCGGAGGCCTATCAGACGCTCATTGCCGAAGAAAGCCGACGTCTCTACGACAAGCGGCTGGGGGTCTCGGCAGTGCGCCCGACGCGAAAGTTCTTGTCCACGCCGGCGGTTAGTGACGGCGTCGTGGCGACGTCCGTGCCCGCCGATGTCGCCCCGTCCGAGGCCCGCGTCGAGCCGGAGCACGACTTGGCCGACGAAGTCGAGATGTCCGAGCAAGCGTCGGTGGCGGAGAGCCTCCCGCGCGAGTGCCCGATGCAACTCGAGCACGCGCAAGAAGCGACCGGAGCGTTTCTCAAAGCGGCGCGTCAGGCGATGGGGGTAGAGTTGGCAACGATCTCGAAAAAAACGAAAATCGGCTGTTCCATGCTCGAATATATCGAGAATGAGAGACTTGACCGCCTCCCGGCCGCGGTCTATTTGCGCAATTTCACCAGGCAATTTGCGCGTTGTCTCGGGCTCAACGAAGATCAGGTCTCCAAGACCTACTTGGAGCGCATCCGCCGGCTGAAAGAGTAGGCCCGCCTTCGCCCTTCGGGCTTCGGCGAGGCCAAGCCCCCTTCCGGGCAAGCTGTTATAGTTATTGGCTTTGGATGGGAGGGTTCTGTTTTGCCGATGCTCTCGGTGGTTATTCCTTGCTATAACGAGGCGCTTACGATCGAGGCGATTGTAGACGCGGTTTTGAAGAGTGAGATTGAGGATGTCGAAATTCTCGTGGTGGATGACTACTCGACGGACGGAACGCGCGACAAGTTGCGGGAGATGCAGGGGAAACTTTCGATCGAAGTTGTGCTTCACGAGCGGAACATGGGGAAGGGTGCGGCGCTGCGCACGGGATTCGCGCGCGCTACCGGGAATATCGTCATCGTTCAGGATGCCGACCTCGAATATGATCCACGCGACTACCCGAAGCTCATTGCACCTATCCTGGAAGGGAAGGCCGATGTTGTTTTCGGGTCGCGGTTCGCGGGCGGGGAGACACATCGGGTGCTCTACTTCTGGCACTACGCGGCGAACAGGTTTCTGACGCTTGCGTCCAACATGTTCACGAATTTGAACCTCACGGATATGGAAACTTGCTACAAGGCGTTTCGGCGGGAGGTCATCCAATCCGTCGAGATCTGCGAGGATCGCTTCGGCTTCGAGCCCGAGATCACCGCCAAGGTCGCGCGGAAGGGCTGCCGTATTTACGAGGTCGGCATCTCCTATTCGGGACGCACCTATGCCGAGGGTAAGAAGATCGGTTGGCGCGATGGCGTTCGTGCTTTGTGGTGCATTTTTCGCTACAACGTTTTTGGTTGAAGCGTTTTTGAAATGGCGCGGATAGTTTCGGGCGTCGTCCGGCAACAGCCTCCAATGAGGCGCGCGCCGAGCTCATGCCACTCCCGCACGGAAGCGGCGTTGGACGTTGCCTCGGGCGCTTCGAGCCACACGTGGCGCGCGCCGTCCCAGGTTTCACCTCCATTGGGATAGGCCAAGAGCGGTTTGTCGCTCGCACCTCGAGCCGAACGCAAGAGGCCTGACACAAATCGGGTCGGGGTGCAGTTGACGCCGACCGCGATCACTCTCGGAGAAGCGCCCATGAGGCGAACGCACTCCGCGAAAGATTCCCCATGGCAGAGCTCGGTTTCGCTCCGGCAACTGAAGCTGACCCAAGCCGGGACGTCACCGCCCTCTTCGAGCAGAGCAAGGATGGCTTGCGCTTCGACCGCCGTCGGGATGGTCTCGAAGGCTAGCAAATCGGGGCCCGCGCTCACGAGCACTTCGAGACGCCGGCGGTGAAACGCGACGAGTTCCTCCTTGGTCAAGCCGTAATCGCCTCGATATTCCGAGCCGTCGTGAAGGATAGCGCCGTAGCAGCCGACCGACGCGGCCACGATTCCCGAGCCGTGATCGTCACGCGCTCGGCGGGCGAGCTCCACCGACAGCCGCAACAAACGTTCCGATTCGGCGTCCTCGATCCCACGGGCGCGAAACCCCTCGAAGCTCGCTTGATAGCTCGAGCTCGTGGCCACGTCCGCGCCCGCCCGGAAATAGTCGCGGTGGACCGCCTGGATCCATTCGGGCGCGTCGATGAGAAGCTTCGCCGACCAAAGCGGGTCGTCGAGGTTGGCCCCGCGCCGCTCGAGCTCCGTCGCGAGGGCTCCATCCACAACGACGTGCCCTTTGGTGTGGAGGATCGAAGTTAACGGATTGAACATTGCGTCATTTTACTTCTGGATTTGTCGTTGGCTACCGGCTATCCGCTACCGGCTGTCCGTGTCTGAGTTTCGGTGACGGTGCCGCTTTGATAGGGGCTTCCCGAGCCGGAAGCGCGGACGGAGACAACTGAAAGCTGATAATGTGACGCGCCCATGTTTTTTCTCGGCTACGACCTCGGGAGCTCCTCCGTCAAGGTGTGTCTTCTCGACGGCGACTCCGGCTGCGGCGTCGCGCATGCCTGCTATCCCGACCGCGAGATGACGATCGAGGCGCCGAAACCCGGTTGGGCCGAGCAGGCGCCGGAAACGTGGTGGGAATGTGCGAAGCGTGCCACCGAGCGGCTATTGGAGGGCACGGACATCGCCGCGCGCGATATCGGAGCCGTCGGCATCTCCTATCAGATGCATGGGCTCGTGCTCCTCGACCGAGACGGCCGCGTCGTCCGGCCTTCGATCATCTGGTGCGATAGCCGGGCTGTCGAGGTGGGTGCCCGTGCGTTCGAAGCGATCGGGGAGAGCCGCTGCCTCGAAGCGCTTCTGAACGCGCCCGGAAACTTCACGGCGTCGAAGCTCGCCTGGGTGCGGGAGAACGAGCCGGCAAATTTCGAGCTCGCTCATACGATGATGCTTCCCGGCGACTATCTCGCGTGGCGGCTCACCGACCGCGCCGCTACGACGATCTCGGGCCTTTCGGAGGGCATTATCTGGGATTTCTCGAAGCACGAAAAGGCCGGATTTCTTCTCGAGCACTTCGCCATTCCGGCGTCGCTCGTCCCGGACGTGGTCCCGACCTTCGGCGAGCAGGGCCGACTCACACGAGCCGCCGCCGAGGAGCTCGGGCTGAAGGCGGGAGTGCCGGTGACGTATCGCTCCGGCGACCAGCCGAACAACGCACTCTCCCTGGGCGTGCTCGAGCCAGGCGAAATCGCGGCGACCGCCGGAACTTCGGGCGTCGTCTACGGTATCAGCGATACCCTACGTGCGGATCCACGGTCGCGCGTGAATAGCTTTGCTCACGTGAACCACTCAATAGAAGATACGCGGCTCGGGATTTTGCTCTGCATCAACGGGACGGGGAGTGCTTATCGTTGGCTGCGCGAAAGGCTCGAAACGGACTATGAGGAGATGAACGAGCGAGCGTCCGCAGTCCCGATTGGTTGCGAGGGTCTCTGTTTTTTCCCCTTCGGTAATGGTGTCGAGCGCATGCTCGAGAATAGAGACGTGGGTGCGTCCCTGACCCACCTCGATTTCAACACTCACGGGGACGCGCACCTCGCGCGCGGCGTCCAGGAGGGTGTCGCCTTCGCGTTTCAGTACGGGATGGAAGTTCTCAGGGAGCTCGGCATGAGTCCTGCGGTCATTCGTGCGGGGCGTCAAAACATGTTCTCGAGCCCTGTATTCCGGGAGATTCTGACCTCGACGACGGGCGTGAGCCTCGAGCTCTATCGCACCGACGGCGCCGAAGGCGCCGCGCGAGGCGCGGCGTTCGGGGCTTCCCACTATGCGTCTTTGTCGGAAGCGCTGAGCGGGCTTCGCCGAGACGCCGTCGTCGAGCCCAACCTCAATCGAGCTTCGCGATATCGCGAAGCCTATCGTGCGTGGGCGGACGAGCTCGCAGAGAGGGTGTCGTGAACCAACTCGTTGCTCTGGACTGGGCCATCGTCGCGATCTACTTCGTCGCCGTTTTCGGTATCGCGTTTTGGGTCATCCGCCGGAAGCAGAAATCGACCGCGGACTATTTTCTCGCCGGCAAGAACGTGGGATGGTTCGTCGTCGTCGCGTCGCTCTTCGCCTCGAATATCGGTTCCGAGCACCTCGTCGGGCTCGCGGGCGCGGGCGCTGAAAGCGGCGTCGTCTTCGACCATCTCGAATTTCAAGCATCGATCATCCTGCTGCTGCTCGGATGGGTTTTCGTCCCGTTCTACGCGCGAAGCGGCGTCTTCACGATGCCGGAATTTCTCGAGCGGTGCTACTCGCCGGCGGCCCGTTGGTATCTGTCGGTCATCTCGATCATCGGCTACGTGCTGACCAAGATCTGCGTGACGATCTACGCGGGCGGCGTCGTGTTCGAGACGCTGATGGGGATCGAAATTTCTCGGCCTTCTTGGCTATCTCAACCTCGTCGGCGCCAACGCTCCGGTGATGCAAGTGCGGCATCAGGGTGCGAGCGGACAGATCATCGGTGAGAACGCCGGCTGTGATCCCGGCAATCTCAATCTCGGCGGGTTGCAGAGTCTTCCCGCGGGAGCTGCGCCTACGTGGGAATGGATGCGGGATCAACTCCAGGCCGGAAGAAGTCTCGTCATCGGCTGGGGCCGCTACAATGATGACGGTGAGTGGACAGGTGGTCACAAAGTACGTGTCTACGGCGCCGCGGCATATAACGGGAAGAAATATCTCTACATGCTGGACGATTCGAACCAGGGCAATAACTTCGTCGGGCTGCGGACTTTCAGCTTCGAAGTCACGGACTTCCACACTCCGGGCCTACCTGGCGTGCCGAACGGGATTCTCGAGATCGACGGGATGGCGACCCGTCAGATCGTGAACGCTATTTCGGTCGAGGCCAAGCCAAAGTTCATCTTCCAGTAAAGAATCGTTGTAGCAACTAATGGGATCTAATATCGTGTTTCTTCGAGCTCGTCGACGCCATTGAAACGATTCAGGAGCAAACTATGATCGCGAGAACCTGGTTCGGCACATCCCGTCCAGACAGCGGAGATGCTTACCTCGCCCATCTCGAATCCGTCGTGCTTCCGGAGATCCGTCAAATCGACGGGCATCGAGGTGCGTACGTTTTGCGCGACCGCCGCGCGTTTCAAGTCGTAACGCTATGGGAGTCGATGGACGCGATCCGCCGCTTCGCGGGAGACGATCCGGAGGTGGCGGTCGTTCCGCCGGAAGCACGAGCGCTTCTCGCCAGCTTCGACGAGCGGGTCCGACATTTCGAGATCGTGCATGCGAGCGGCGATTTAGGGCTGTAGCGTCGGGGTGCCGAGGCTCGCGTCGAGGACGAGCCTCGCATCCAAATCGTTTTGTCGGAGTGTGCCAAAGGCGAAGACGGTATAGCTGGCGCTTCCCGCGAGGCCCTGCTGGATCACAGGCAGAAGAGGACCTTCAGTGCCCGCCCGCCGGACCTCCAAGGGGATAGTTGCCGGGGTCGGCGCTGCGATAGGGGCTCGAGACGAGATAATCCACCCGTCGTACGAGCGGCGTGTCGGGGCGCAACCAAAGGTCCAGGCGCGCTGGAAAGTCGGACATCGCGTGGACGAGCCGAATGCGCGCGCCGCTAGGGCTCGTGGTGAGGTCATCCTCTAGCGCAACGACCCGCAGCGTGCGGGTGTCCACGAGCCCCGCCGCAACGACGGTCGTCGCGCCACCCATCGAGACCGTGAACATGACGTCGAGCTCCACCGTCCTCGGATCGATCGAGGATTCCCCGCTCGGCACGAAGCGGAGGCGATGAGCTCCGTGTGGGATGGGCCGGTAGCCGCTCACGACGGGATAGCCGATGGCTGGCCGGAACATCGTCCCGTCGATCTGGACCTCAGCGCCCGCAAGATCCGCGCTCAAGTTCGCGAGCCGCAACCACGCGCCGCTCGGTGTAACCGTCACAGCGGGCGTGGTGGGGCTCGTGGCGGCTGGAGGGGCATCGTCTCCGCAACCCGCGAAAGATGCCAGAGTGACGAGCAAGAAGAAGCTTCGCATGGCCCTCATGCTACCAGCCTTGGCGCCTGAGAAAATCCCGCATCTTCCTGTCGGTGAGCTTCGTTGCCGGCAACCAGCTCCTCAGGCGCTCGCGCGTCCACCAAGCGTCCTCCCCAAAAGGGGCGAAACGGTAACGATAGAGCTCTATCCGGATCTCATGAGGCGGGGCCTCGGAAAAAGGATTCGACGCCAGAAGGCTCAGCGCGCTCGCGTCGTTCTGGAGCAGCTTCCAGACCAAGTTCGCGGTCCAGGGGTACTGCTCAACGCGGCCCATCGCCGCGAACCAGAGAAGCCAGTCGAACCGATAGTGATACGGCGTGATGATGCAAGGTCGCCGGTCAACGCTCGTGGGCTTGCACGGGAGCTCGTAGGCGCGCCATACGTCGCTTCCCTCCTCCCTTCCTTCAAAGACGAGCTCGTAGCGCTCCTTCGAGACGCTCCCAAAAGCACCGTAGGTATTGACGATGTGGAGTGGGCCGAAGGAAGTGTTCATTACTTGGCGGGAGGACAGCATATTGGCGACGGGTCCCAAGCTTCCTAAGGCGACCACGACAAATAAAGCGGTCGCGGCCAGCTGCTGTGCACGGTGATAGGGAACGCGCTTTTGCCTCGCGAGGCGGCGCTTCCAATCGTCGGGAATCACCCACGCGAAGAACGTGTCGTCGAAGCACGCGAGAGCGGGGATGATCGTGAGCCAGTTCAGAAAGGACAAGTTGCCGCTCATGATGAGCATCACTTGAAAGCCCACGAGGACCACGCCAGCGACGTGGCGCGCGCGGCGCGGGCCGAACGCGAAAAACGGCGCCACGATCTCAGAGAGGTGGTTCGCGAGCACGCCAAGCTTGTGTAACCAGAGCGGCATGAAATGGAGCCAGCGGCTCAGTGGGTTCGGAACGGGCTGCGTCTCGTAGTGGTAGGCGAGACAGGTCAGATCCGCCCAGCAGGCATCCCCGCGCAGCTTGATGAGGCCCGTGCCGAGCATGATGCGGAAGATGAGCCAGCGGTAGAGCCAAATCACGACGACGGGCGGCGGACGCGCGGGAAAAGGGCGGCCGTCGAGGAGCGGGCAGAGAAAGATCGCGAGAAAGCCGGTTTCCAGTAGCTGGATCTCCCAGCCGAAGCCATACCAGACTTGGCCGATATGGACATAGGACATGTAGAGAAACCAGAGAAACGTGAGTGTGATCGCGTTGGCGTAGCCGAAGACAACGAGGAGCGACGCACCCGCGCCGAGCAAGGCCACGCGTACGAGAAAGCGGTCGGAGTCGCGAAACCAAAAAATGCTCGGGAACTGGACGAAGCCTGCGCTTCTGGAGCCGAGGGTGGTTTCGATTCGGCCAAAGTAGTCCGCGGCGGGTGTGAGTCCATCGCTTCCCAAAAGCGGAAGGCCTTGGTCGATGACCGTCAGAAATCCGATGAAGTAAACGACCCCGAGAAGGCGCACGATCAGAAAGCGCGCCACCCAATAGCTAGGACCAGTCTCCGGATTCCACAGGCGATCCCAGAAAGACGGAGGCTCCTGGACGAAGAGCTCTTCGTCGCTCACCGGCGGTTTCCGAGCGTCATGTAGTTCAAAGCTGGGAGGTTAGGCGCTCTCGTCTTTTCCGTCAAGTCGCTAAGCTGATATAACTCTCCCTCGAGGAACGGATGACATCGACGGAACAGCAAAGACTCAAGAGAAATCTCATCGCCCAATGGGCCTTCGACACGAGCCCGATCTTGGGGCGTTTTCATCTCTGGCTCGAGGACGTGGAGCTTCACGAGGAGCGCCGGCGGGAGCCCGAGACACGGTTCTCTTTTCTCCCGCCGCGCATGGAATCGCTCATTGCGATGACGGCGGCTATCACCGCTCTCGGGACCAAGCTCTACGGCCGCTACGGCGAAGGAAAAGGGCTCGACAAAGCCGCGCTCAATCAAGTCAAAAAAGACGCGGACGCGATCTCGGCCTACGCCATGAGCGAGTCGCTCTGGTACGCGACGCGCCAGCTCCCCGAGAACCACGCGATCATGGTCTCGCTCGGCGAAGGGCTCATGCCCAAGCTCGGCGAGACGCCCGAGATGGGCTCGAACCCGCAGCTCGGCTTCGGCCGCGTCTACGCACGGCCCCAGGTCGCCAAGTGGATCGACGAGCGCGTCAAAAAGCTCATCAACGACCCCGAATACGACTTCGAAACGTTCTATGACGAGAGCCAGCGCTCGGGCATCGTGATTTGGGGTGCCGCCATCGACACGCTCGAGAACACCTCGCGTTTCGCCAAAGGCGAAAAGACCGGGCCCATGACGGTGCTGCATCTTTTCGATCAGCCGCTACGTGTCGGCCGTCCCTACGAGGGTTATGTCGGAACGCTACTCCTACCCCGAGAAGTCGTCGAGACCGCCGCCGAGCGAGCGACGCTCATCGACTACCGGACCGAGCGCGGCAAAGTGGTCGAAGCCATCGAAGAAACCTACCCAGGCATCAAGCGCAAGAACATCCACGTGTGGACGCTCGCGGGAAAGACCCGCACGAAGCGCCTGGGTACGCTCTGGGAGCAATGGAAAAAAGCGGGCGTCCATCTCATAGAGACAGGCCATCGGCTTCCGAACGGCCACGAAGCGTTCGTCGATACGGGAAGCTATGCCCCTACCTATCAAATCGGCGCCTATCAGGATGACGCCGGCGAGTCGCACGTCTTTCTCGTCGACGGCTATGCGGGCTCGGCTGAAGCCATCCAAGCCGCGAGCCTCGCCCCAGTGCTCGGCCTCGACGTCTCGATGTCGGTGCTGACCTCGAGATTCTTGATGTCGTGGGAGAAAGAGCGCGCGGTCATGCGCCTCGATCCCGAAGCGGAGGATTTCGGCGCGCAGCTACGCAAGATCGCGGGCGAGCCAATCGCAGACAAGATGATCGACGACTACCGCGATGCCGCCCGGTCGGCGCGCGACGCTGGGCTGCCACTCGACACTTCGGTGGTGCGCGCCGATGATTTCTTTCCGGAGCGGCGCTGGCGCGTGCTCGCGGCGTGCGGCTATATGTGCCCCGATCCCTATACCGGCGCTGAAGAGGTCGTGGATCTCGGAGACGGCCTCTACCGGGTGACGGTCTCGCTCGCCACGCGCAAAGGCCGCAAAACGATAAAGTTCACTCTCCGCAATTTGGAAGACGACGAGCGCGCACGTCTTGTCTTCAATCCCTTGTTGACGCGTTTTCTCGGCGGCGAGGATTTTCGCGAGCGCGCTGTACGGATCTCTGATTCCGGGCGCATTCGGAACGAGCTCCAGACATTGTGCTCGGAAGCGCTCGACCACGAGGATGGCGGCAACATACGCATCCGCTTCGACCGCATCCCTCCCGGGGTCATCTCGGAGGACGAGCAGAAGATATTGCGAGAAGCGCTCAACTGGTACAAAACCGAGCACCCCGTCTGGTTCAGCTGGCTGACCATCGTGGAGTAAACGCAAATGATCAAGCATCTCATTGGAATATTCTTTCTTCTTTCGTGCACGCCCGGCATCACTCAAGAGCGCTACGACCTCGTGCTCGAGGGCGGCCGCGTCATGGACCCGGAGACCGGGCTCGACGCGGTGCGCAACGTCGGCATCCGCGGCGATCGCATCGTCGAGATCAGCTCCGAGACACTGTCCGCCGCCGAAATCGTGAACGTAGCGGGGCTCGTCGTGGCGCCCGGGTTCATCGACCTTCACGCGCACGGCCAGACGAACGCGGCGAACGAGTACCAGGCACATGACGGCGTGACGACGGCGCTCGAGCTCGAAAGCGGCGTTGCGTTCTTGAAGGAGTGGATCGAGTCGCGCCGTGGAAACGCGATGATCAATTTTGGAGCGACCGTCTCCCACGCCGGAACGCGCTTCATGGACATGAAGAAATATGCATCCAACGTGGCGCGCATCCGCTCCATCGTAGCCGAGCAGGGCCTCGATAGCCCCGAGCTCGACGAGGCCGTGCGGCCGGCCTTCGCCTCCCGCTACGAATCGCTCGAGCCCGAGGAGCTCGACGGCATGGCCGAGACGCTCTCCTCGGGCATTCGAGAAGGTGCCCTCGGCGTCGGCGTGACTGTTGGCTACTATCCGGGAGCAACACGTCAGGAGATCTTCCGCGTCTACGCGTTCGCCGCCAAGATCGGGGTCCCTATCTATACCCACGTGCGCGACCCGGACATTCCAGCCATCCAGGAAGCTATCGCGAACGCCGCGGCGACCGGGGCATCACTCCACATCGTCCATCTCAACAGCATGGCGCTCGGCAAAGTCGACGTAGCGCTCGAGATGGTCGCCCTAGCACAGAAGCAAGGCCTCGACATCACGACCGAGCTTTATCCTTATACCGCCGGCTCGACGAGCATCGAGTCGACGCTCTTCGACGAAGGATGGCAGGAAGTCTGGGACATGGATTATGGCGACTTGCAGTGGGAGGCCACGGGAGAGCGGCTCACCAAAGATACGTTCGAAAAATACCGCGCCCAGGGCGGAACGCTCATCATTCACATGATGAAAGACGATTGGATCGACGCCGGCATGCGCGCGCCGTTTACTTTGATCGCGTCCGACGGCATGCCCTACGCGCCGCTCGCTCATCCTCGCTCCGCGGGAACGTTCTCGCGCGTTCTCGGGCGCTATGTGCGCGAGCGTAAAGTGCTCTCCCTCATGGACGCACTTCGCAAGATGACGCTCATGCCGGCGGAGCGGCTCGACCCAGTCGCCCCCGGGATGCGGCTCAAGGGCCGCGTTCAAATCGGCTGTGACGCGGACCTTGCGATATTCGATCCCGCCACGATCATCGACACGGCGGATTTCGGCAAGGAGCTGAGCTTTGCCGAAGGTATCCCGCACGTGCTCGTGAACGGCACGTTCGTCGTGCGCGACGGGAAGACGGTAGAGGGCGCCTTTCCAGGGCGGCCGGTGCTCGGAAAGTATCGGAACTAGTTGTCGACGACGGTCTCGGATAGCGTCGCCAGACGCGCCACCTCGGATGCGTCGAGGAACGCGGCTAGGATGAAGTAGCCGTCTTCCTCCTAGGATCCCACGGTAGAATGTCGTCTCGAGCTCATGCGTCGCGCGCTGTTTATACCGTTCATCCTATGCGCGGCGCTCGCCGTAGCTCAAACGGTAATGGTTCTCCGGGACGGGAGCCGCCTCGAAGTGGAGAGCTTCGAGATCCGCGACGCGCTCGTCGTCATTACGGCGCTCGACGGCGAGCTTCAGTCGCTGCCGTTGAGCCTCGTCGACCTCGAAGCCACCCAAGCGCTCGGCACCGTCGAAATCATTCAGCTCACGTTCGGCTGGCGGCCGGGCATGACCGCACGCGTCGACGTCGCGACGCCACGGGAGACCCAAACCCACCAGCTGCTCGTTCGAGAGCACGAGGACGGCCTTTTGGTGGAGAGCAGCGACGCGGCGAGAAGCTTGGTCGTTACCCTCGATGGCGCGTTCTTACGCGCGCTCGAGCCGGCCCATGACGGCGACTTGGCCGAGCAGTGGAAACGGCTAGCTGGGTTCTGGCGCGGCGCGGAGTTCGAGCTCGGCGCCGTGTACCAGCTCGAGACGGAGGTCGCCTTCCCGGGCGCGGACGGCCGCGTCGTCCCGATGCTCGTTGAGTTCGGCGCCTCCGCCTGGGTCCCTTGTACGCCCGAGGTCACGACGGCCGAGTGCATCGAGCTCGTATTCCGCGCCTATCCGGATCGAGACGTCAATCCTAATGTCGGTGCGCAAGTAGAGAAGAAGATTACGTTGATCGCGCGCGCCGAGGACCTCGTCCCTTATTCACTCACGACGCGCGAGCAAACGCTTCGGTTCTTCTGGCGACAACCTCAGTGAACGTGCCCGTGAGCGGCATCGGTGCGACGTTGCTCGTAGTGCTGGCGCAATAGGTCCTTTCCTTAGTCGTTGCCGTTGGGCGTGCGGACCACAGAGTGCACGTGGCGGCGCGACGGGACGCGTGGTCCGTCGAGAGCAATCGGCCCCTGATGGTCGAACTCGATGAGGATGACGGGACTTTGAATGCGGTAATAGAAAACGCTCTCCGGGCCCGTAGTCCCGAGCCACGCGAAGTAGGTCTCGTCGAGATGCGCCTCGATTTCTTTCATGCGGAGCGCGCCGTGGCCTTCGTCCATGTTGAAGACATATTCAGCGACGACCTCGCGAAAAAGCCTTTTTTGCGGCGCGCTCAAGGCGTCCACACGGAGCCCCGCATAGTCGAGCACGAGATTGTCGTTATAGGCTTGCGCGAGCGTATCTCCCCGTGTCTTTTCACCCGCGAGCATCGCTTGTTTCTGCTGGCTCGCATCGAGCGATTCCATGAAAGCGAGGCCTTTGTTCTGTTCGTCTTGCATCACCTCGACGCCCGCGAAGCGGCCCGTGCCGATAACGGGCTCGGAGCCCATGAAGGCCGGGGTCATCACGACCTGATCGCCGAGAACGAAGTAATTGATGACGAGATGATGGCCGTCGAGCTGCCAACCCCAAGGCTCCGCCTTAGACGGCTCTCCCATCATGGTTATCCAGTAGAACTCTTCACCATATTCGCCGTGCTTGCCCACGATCTCGGCGATGTGCTCGTTGAGCCGCATGACGTTCTTCGTTTTCTTCAAGCCCTTCGCGCTGAGGCTCGCGCCAAGGAGGGCGAAGGCTCGCTCGCGCTGCGTGTCGTTCATTTCACCGAAGCTCACACCCTCGCGAGGAGCGCGGTGCACGTTGTGCCATTTGCGCCACTCGATGTCGTCCGTGCTGTAGCGCGTCTTTTTCGAGAGCTCTGCGTCGAGCGACGCGAGAAATTGTTCGGCAGCCTCGCGTATCGGCTCCGTCGACACGCCGGTCGATTGGATCGCGTACAGACCGGGGATCGCCGTGCCGTTCAAGGTGACGCCTTTGAACGGCTCGGCCAAAGCCGCCTCCTCACGCTGGCGGCGGGACTGGAGCGTAAAGCCCGAGACGAAAACGGTTAACGTGATAATCGCGACACAGACACGTTTGGACATGACGAAGCCTCCCGACACCGACTCTAATGCACCAGCTCGAGGACCGCAACGGTTGCAGTTTCCAGCGTTTGGGCCTAAAAAGGGGTCTACCAAAAGGCACGGAGGCCCATCTACCAAATCGCGATGATGGGCGCGCCGAAGACCATTCCCGTCCATGGATAGTTCGGGTGCGAGGCCGGCTTCCACGCGTTGAAATAATCGCTTCCGACAACCTCGTAGAGCGCGCTCCATCCGCCAATCTTCGCGAGCCCGATGGCGGTGACCGCGATCGCACCCGCAATCAAGACTCCCGTCTGCATGACCTCGGTATAGATGACGGCCCGAAGGCCACCGATGACCGTATAGATCCCGGTCAAAACGACGATGGCGATGGCGCCCGTCCAGAATTCTGGCAGCCGCCGGTGCCGCCGCCCGTGTCGAGATCTAGCACAGCGTTTCTGCGAGTAAAGAAACCCACATTGGCGGCGATACTCCAGGGCGGAAACGGCTCGTAAGTCAGAATGTCACCGATGATCTTCACGCGACCGATACCCCGAACGTGATGGTACGGCAAGTCCCAGATATTGGGATTGAAATTGTAGCGTTGCTCCAGATAAGCGAGCGCGTTCGCATGCGCGATGGGCACGCATTGGTTGCGTCCCGAGTTCACGTTGGGCGTTGCCGCCTGGAAAACGCCAATCGGAAACAGAATGTTGCCGAGCTCCGCAAGAGTCTTCGTTAAAACAGGTTGTGGCGGTGGTCCGATCGCGAGTTTCGAGGGCCCGGGCGCGACCCGATCTGCTACGACGTCCCCCTCGCCCACCGCCTTCGCCAAGACTCCATCGAGACCAAGGGCGCGACCGATCTGTCCGTCGCGCGAGCCGATCAAATCGCCCTCCGCATTCTCGAGAACCCGCCCGACGCGATAGACGCTGCCTTCACGGTTGTCTTGTGTGCAGCATTTGCCGCAATCGGGCTGACACTCGAAGCGGAGCCCGCGCCGAATCCAAGGAAGTTCGTCGCTCATTCGGGTGGGATGGCGGGTGGGATGGCGCCGCGCCTTTCGGTGATGAGGCCGTAATGCTCGATCTGTCGGTTCTTTTCGAAATTGAAGAGCGCCCGGTGATTCTAGGCGCACAGGTCGAGGTCGCAGCGCGCGGTGATGAGCTCGTCCCCTTGGTTGAGGCGACGGCGACGATCTCGCCCGATGGTGCAATGATGGCGCTTCCGCCGATGAGCTCGCAGCCTTCTTCCGTTCCGGCTTTGGCGACCCCGACGACCCACGTGTTGTTCTGATAGGCGCCCGCTTGCATGACGAGGTGGTTGTGGAAATGCGATAGGTCATCGTAGATGGGCTCCCACGGAACGCTCGAGGGCGTGTTGTAGCCGAGGAGGATCATCTCGACGCCTTGGAGCGCCATCACGCGGTAGGACTCGGGCCAGCGCCGGTCGTTGCAGATCATCATTCCGAGCACCCCGCCCATAGCGCGCCACACAGGGAATCCGATATCCCCCACGTCGAAATAGCGCTTCTCCAGATGTTGGAACGCGAGATCGGGCCGGGTGTCATCGTGTCCAGGCAGATGAACTTTGCGGTATTTGCCGATGATGTTGCCGCTGCCGTCGACGAGGATGGATGTGTTGTAGTGGTATTCGCCTACGAGCTCCGCGTAGCCGAGATAGAAGCCGAGACCGAGGGCTTTCGCTTTGTCGAAGAGTGGCTGGGTCGCGTCGGACGGCATCTCGCGTTCGAAAAAGGCGTCCATCTCCGCATCGTCGTCGACCCACCATCGGGGAAAAAACGTCGTGAGCGCGAGCTCCGGGAAGACCACGAGATCGCATCCGCGGTTTTTCGCCTGTTGCAAGAGTGCCGTCATGCGCGCCACGACTTCGGAGCGCGTCTCTTCCCGCGCGATGGGACCGAGCTGCGCGCCAGCAATCGTGAGAAATCGGCTCATCGAGGTCTCCTCTTTCTTTGTAGGCTTGTGTCGTCTACGTCGAGTCGTTCGCGGCGCCGCCGACGTTCTCCCGGCCGCGTCTTGCGCGGTATTGCAACAAGAATCGTTTCAGAATCCAATAGGCCGTCACGGAAAAGGCGGCCGAGATGATGAAGTTCCGACGAAAAAAGGCACGAGCAGATTCCACGCGTCGGCGGTCAGCTCGCTCCAAAACCGACCTGAAAATAGCGTTTCGTAACTAATTTCGGGCAAGGTGGCATCGCTTCCGAGAAGGAAGACGCCGAGACCTGTGCCGAGCGCCGCCGCGGGTGCCACGCTCCATGGCGTATTCGAGTAGACACCGGCGAGAAAGGCGAGGCGATTGACGCGGAACAGAAGGATGACGGCGATCGCGATAAGCGTGTGAAAACCAATGAAGGGTGAGAAGCCGACGAGCACCCCGAGACCAAAGGTCCGGGCGGTGCGCTCCGGCGGCTCATCCAAGCGCAATAGCTGACGCAAGTAGCGCCTAAATCCTCGGTCTTCGGTCATTGCTCGGATCTATGTTCGCCCACGTTGTGCTCCTCCTCACGGGTTCACTGATGTGTGCTCTACATTTTCGCACTTTTGATCTCGAAGGCGGAAAGAATCGCTGAGGACTTCCTGGAAGCCTGGGACAAAACGGCGGACTCGACCCGATGGTTGAAAATTCCGCGCTTTCGACTTAGAATAGCGTCTCGCGGAAACGGCATTTCGATTACGCTCGCGGTGATTGCGCCATGGTTCGGTTCCAGGCCCAGAGCGTGTGAGCGTTCTCGAGGTCGTGGTTCGTAACTGGACATTTGGCAGCCAGGCAGCGGCGTCTTGGCTGTCCGGAGGTGCGAAGCCATGCGAATGACGAGTTCTCGTCCGTTCTACCCCTTGCTCGTAGTTTTGGTTTTGGCCGGCTTTCCTGCACTCGGCTCGACCCAGTCCAAGGTCTGGATGGGCAAAGAAAAAGACTACGAGCGATTCTTGACGAATGCCGAGATTGTGTCCGTCAAGGATGTAGGTAGCGGTGTGAATCAGCCGAAGCGGATCACCTTGAGGCAAGGAGCTCGAGAGCTCGACGCGTTGTGGAAATCCATCCAGCGCGGTCCGAAGGAGTGGGCGTGGGAAAGCTTCGAGGCCGAAGTGGCCGCGTATCAGTTGGATCGCATCCTCGGGCTGCACATGGTGCCGCCGACCGTCGTCCGATCCATTCAGGGCCAAGAGGGCTCGCTCCAACTATGGGTGACCGGCGTCAAGTTCTTTCGAGACACGAGCGCCGACGCGCCGCAGACTCAGGAGTGGGATCAGCAGCTCGTGAGCTGCCAGTTGTTCGACAATCTCATCGCCAACGGAGACCGCGGCCACACGAATATTCTCGTGGACGAGCAGTGGAACCTGGTGCTCATCGACCACTCGCAAGCGTTTTTGAGCTCGCACTACCTCGAGGACGATGACGAGAAAAATGCCGGACAGGTTCGACCGGCAACTCGTCGCGAGGCTCGAGGAGCTGGACCTGGAATACATGCAGTTTCGATTCGGGCGTCTGCTGCTCGATCCACAAATCCGAGCCATCATCATACGGCGCGACGCCTTGATGCGACGGATCGACAAGCTGGTCGCGGAGAAAGGCGAAGAAGCCGTGCTGTTCGGGGTCGTATCGGAGCATCAATGACCTCGGGAACCGGTCGATTCTGGGTCCAACGAGGTTGATGATGTTCACATTGTGCTACGTCTTGCTCGATAGGAGAAAGCTTTTGCTAGATTGCGTGGACCGATTGCTCGAAGAGCACCCGAATGCCGAGGTGTTTTTCTCGAGCTTTTGAATGAGAGCAACCATGAAGAAAGTACTTTTTGCCAATCTGACGACGCTGGCGCTTGCCGCGGCGGTCACGGCGGCCCAGGCTGGCGATGACGTATCGTGCGAGCATAAAACGTGGTTGTCCGCGGAGAACGACGTCGAGGCCCTATTGACTGGCGCCGAGATCGTCTCGATGAAGAGAATCGGGATGGGCGTCACCAATCCGTGGCGCGTCGATCTAAAGCAGGGGGAGCATGTGCTCGCCGGCGCGTTCAAGCCCATCAAGCGCGGTCGGCAACGTGGCTTCTGGGAAAGCTACCAGGCGGAGATTGCGGCCTACGAGCTCGACAAGCTCATCGGCCTCGGCATGACACCGCCGACCGTCGAGCGGCGTATCAAGGGCGACAAAGGCTCTCTTCAATTCTGGATGGACGATTGCGAGCTCTACAAAGATGTTGTGGCCAAAACGCCCAATACGCCGAGCTGGAGCCACCAGCTATCACGCATGAAGATGTTGGATGTCTTGATCAATAACGACGACCGAAACGCGCAGAACTTTCTCGTCGATCCCGACTTTCACATCATTCTCATCGATCACTCCCGGGCGTTCATTTCCGGCAAGAAAATGATCAAGAACCCCAAGAAGCTTCCGAACCAGTTCGATCGCAAGCTCGTGGAGGCACTGAAGGGACTCGACCGCGACACGCTCGATACGCATCTCAAGCCGTATTTGAACGGAGGCCAGATCAAAGGCGTTCTCGAGCGGCGTGACTTCCTGCTGGAGCATCTCGACAAGCTCGTTCAGGAACGGGGTGAGGCGAGAGTTCTCTTCTAGTCGATTTCCTACAGCTTCGCCCAACCGCGCACTGTTTCGTGGTATCGCTCCCACGCGCTCCAAACAGCGGCGGCCCATTCCCGCACGCGTTCTTGATGCGCGGCGGCGTCGCGGGCGCCGTGTACGTGCTCGATCGTCATCGCGCCGAGGGATTCGGGCGGATCGAGCCACTCGAAAACGTTCTCGAGCGACGTCGCCCGCTGGACCGCTTTCGTTGCTTGCCGGGAGCCATAGCCGCGCTCGAGCATGATGTGGAGGCTAATCAGATGAACCGCCACCGATTGGATGGACTGGCGCGAAGGTTCCCCCGGGTGCTGCGCGGCATAGCTGTCAACGGTCAACTGATGAACGGAGGCGTAGCGAAAGTCGCTATATTCACGAGCTAGGACTTCCCCGAAGAGCGCCCAGCACTGCGCCGGGGCGCCGATATAGCGATGCGTCGGGCCCGGCGTGTCGGGTACGAGCGCGCCGCATCCCGGGCAGGCAATGCGCTTCATGCGGCCAAGTATAGCGAACCTTGTGGCTCAGGACTCCGTTAGGTAGAGGCATGAAGCCTTTCTTTCATCTCGTTCGCCGTCTCGGGAGGTCGCCGGTCTTCGCCGCCGTTTCGGTCCTCACGCTCACGCTCGCGCTCGCCATCGGCGCCAATACCGCAATCTTCAGTGTTGTCAACGGGGTACTTCTGAAGCCGTTACCCTTCGATGAGCCGGAGCGGCTCGTCGGTGTTTGGCACGAAGCGCCGGGCCTCGGCTTCGAAACGCTCAACCAGCCTCACGGTCGATGTTGTTCCACGAAATCGCACGCTTCTTTTGATGAAGAGTTGCTTTTCAGGTTAGCGCACTTTCCGCGGAAGCGTCCAGCGTGCACCCAGCAAGAAGAAACCCATGGTAGGCTCACGGCATGATCGGGATCCTTCTGATGAGCACGTCGCTGGCTGCAGCAGCGCAAACGAACCACGCTGAAGCGACGAGTTGGGCGGCGGAGACGCTCGCCTCGCTCAGCCTCGAAGAAAAAGTCGCGCAGATGATCTGCGAGCAAATGCGCGGCGAGTACACCGCCGATGACTCCAAAGCGTTTCTCTACTGGAGCAGGCTCGCGCGCGATTACGGCATTGGCGGCTTCGTCGTCTATGGCGGAACGCCTCGAGACGCGGCGCATCTTCTGAATCGCCTGCAGAAGCTCGCGAAGATCCCTCTACTCATCTCTTCTGACTTCGAAGGTGGACCGGGGCAGCAGTTCGAAGGAGCTTCCGAGTTCCCGGCGAATATGGCGCTTTCCGCCGCGGGCTCGGAAACGCTTGCCTATCAACCCCGTCCTCAGCGTGCGCTCTTTCGGCTCGGATGTCGAGCTTCTCGGCAAAATGGCGAGCGCCTATATTCGCGGCTATCAGGAAAAACGGCGAAGTACTTTCCCGGCCGCGGCGACGTCGATTTGATGGGGGATACCGAGTTTCTAATCAACTCAAAGCCCGCGACTCGCATCGAAGCCGAAGATCTCGCTGCGTTCAAGAAAGCGATCGATGCCGGCGTTACCTTCGTGATGAGCGAGCACATTGCTATCCCATCGCTCACGGATGGCTCCGATTTGCCGGCGAGCGTCGAGGCGAAGCTTGCGAGCTACTGGCTTCGGGAGCGTCTCGGCTTCGAAAATGTGTTGACGACCGAGGATCTCTGGTACCCCAAAGTCGTCGACCGCTTCGGCGCCGAGCGCGCCGGCGTTCTCGCGATACGCGCCGGGCACGACGTGCTCCTCAAACCGAAAAACGCCATCAAGATGATCGATGCCGTCGCTCGAGCGGTCCGCGGCGGCGAGATAGCGATCGAGCAGATCGACCACTCCGTCGAGAAGCTCTTGTACTGGAAGGTCCGGCTGAAGCTTCACCGGGAACGTTTCGTCGATGTCGAACGTGTGGAGCTCGGTCGTCGGCTCGAAAGCGCATCGCGACTTGGTCCGGAGGGTCGCCGAGCGTTCTTTGACGACGCTCGTGAACGACGATTTCTTCCCGACGAACGTGGCGAAGCTCGGCACGATGGCGCATATCTCTCTCAAGAAGAACGAGCACAACCGCGTCCCCGTCGAGGTGGCGTCGAAGCTCGCCGACGCCATGCCCATCGAGCACACGTGGATGCTGCGGCCCAATATGGACCCCCGGCTTCGAGATGAAGCGGCCGCGGCGGCCAGGCGCGTCGACACTGTCATCGTTTCGCTCTTTCGCCAGCGAAATGTCTACCGGGACAATGGCGCTTTCGACGCTACCGATGCGGCTTTCCTGCGCGAGATCCTCGCAGCCGATTCGAGAGTGGTAATCCTGTCCTACGGGAACCCGTACCTCGTGGAAGGTCTCGAGCACGCCGACGCGTTCGTCGTCGGCTATGGTGAAGGCGGCTTCTACGGCAACCAATCCGTCTACGCGGACGCGTTCATCCGCTTGCTGAAAGGAGAGATCGAAGCGCGCGGCAAGCTGCCGGTGTCGTTGTCTAACACCAGGCCATGACCGATGCGCTGCAAGAAGCCGAAGGCAATGTGACGGCGGCAGCGAAGCGTCTCGGCGTCGACCGCAGCGCGTTGTGGCGCAAGATGAAACGTCGGCCCTCGGCGTGATACCGTCACGGGCGACCCCGACGCTTCTTCTTTGACGCTCCGGCTCGAGGGCCTCATGTGGTTGATTTTGTTTCTTGCGTTCGTCCCCGATAGCGAAAAAGACGTTCGAGCTTTCGTTCTCGAATTTGCCGAGACGTGGATCCACGCCGACAGGCCCGAGGACGTTCCGGCTTACTACGCCGTTGATGCGACGCACGTGAATCTTCAGGGCGAGTGGGTGCGAAGCCGCGCGGAGCTCGTTCCTTATTTTGCGCTGCTCGTTGCCGGCCGCTCCGATAGTTTCGACGCCGCCTTCGACATCGAGGCTGTTCGCTTCGTGACGGACGACGTCGCGCTCGTGGACGGCACGATCGTCATCCGCGGGATGCGGGGGCGGGACGGCGACATTCTCCCGCGCCTTCTCGAGCGCTTCGCCTTCGTATTGAAGAAAACTGGTGGTCGGTGGGAGATCACTGCATCACGCGTGATGTTTCCCGCCGACTGAGACGAACGAGAACAAGGAGAGCTTCTCTTGAAGAATGCCACGTGCTGTGAAAGCGCAAACCCGCCAGGCGGTCGCAAGGCTCGAAGCCGCGCTCGAAGCCGCGCTCGAAGCCGCGGGGCTCGGACTCGAGGATGTTGTCGAGAGCACGGTGTTTCTCACCGACATCCGGCACTTCGGCGCTATGAACGAGATCTATCGCGAGCTCGTGCCCGGGCCGCGTCCGGCGCGCACGACGGTGGGCACTGCGTTGATGTCGCCCGACGCGCTGGTAGAGATTATGATGATCGCCGACGCGAAAAAGTGAGCTCGGCCTATTTGCGGCAGCGATAAACGACTGCGGGCGGGAAGTTCTTCCAGACGATTTCGCTCGTCTCGACACTCGTGAAGTGGTTGTCGAGACATCGCCGGAATCGTCTGCCGCTCGCGAGCGGAAGACCGACGAGATAAGCGAACGAGACGAACTGGGCGCCGGGAGGCATCTTCTTCAACATCTCGTTGAGGTAGTGGTCTTGCTGCTCGTCTGAGAACGAGGCCCAAGGAAGGCCGCTAATGACGCTGTCGATTTTCGAGACCCCGTGCTCGTCGCAGATGGCCGCGATGTTCTCGACGGAGTCTCTATATAGAGTGACGTCCGGGAATTCTTTGCGAAACGAAGCCGCGAAGGACGCGTTTTGCTCGATGGCGAAAAACGTCGCTGTGCGACGCAAGCGCTGCAAGATCTCTCCGGTGATGGCACCTTTTCCCGGGCCATATTCGACAGCCACTTCGACGCGGTCCCACTCGATCCAGTCCACCATGGCCGCCACGAGGCTCCTGGAACTGGGCGATACGGTCCCGATGTCGCGTGGCGTGCGCAGGAACTCAGCGAAGTGATCCATGGAGTCACGATAGTGTAGCATGAGGCCGTGCTGTTCAAGACCCGCTTCCACGAAGGCATTCGGCAAGGTGCCATCACTGCGACGATACGCGCGTGGAAGAGCGAGCGCGTCAAAGTAGGCAATCGATACCGTGTCGGAGCCTTGGGTCGCATCGAGGTCGAGGCTATCGATCGTATCCGGCTCGAGGCTATCCGTCCGAGAGATGCCAAAGAATCGGGCTTCGACTCCGTGGCATCACTAACGGAGATGCTGCGAGAGCAAAGCGATCGAAGGCTCACAGCCAAGAGCTACGTCTACCGTGTCCGCTTCCACTTTGTGGGCGAGGGGGACGACCCGCAGCCATCGTACTCTACGGAGGAGCTGACCGCCCGACTCGCGCGTATGGACGGCTCGAGCTCCAAAGGTCGTTGGACCCGGCAAGTGCTCGAGTTGATAGGGAAGCGTCCCCTTGTCGCCGCGTCCGAGCTCGCGAGTCATCTCGGTAGGGAGCGCACCGCCTTCAAGGCCGATGTTCGGAAGTTGAAGAAGCTCGGGCTCACGACGAGCCACGCCGTCGGGTATGAGCTCACCGACGCGGCGAGAGCGCTTTTGCGATCTCGTACCTATTCCACACGATTGCCGTAGACGTAGTCGTTCACCATATTTTCGAGCGCTTCCTGGCGCCCGCTGACGCGCGCGGGCTCACCGGCGGAGGCGGTCTCCTCGAGCTCCACGAAAGTCGTCTTGCGAGCGAGGATCTTCTGCCCGAGCTCCGATTCGCGAAAGCCTGCATAGCGCTCGGCGAGGGGCGTGGAAAGAACGCCGTCATCTCTCATCTTCTGAGCGACGAGCAGAGCACGCGCGAAGGTGTCCATCCCACCGATGTGAGCGTGGAAGAGATCGACATTGTCGAACGAGCCGCGGCGGAGTTTCGCGTCGAAATTCAGCCCGCCATCGCCGAGACCACCTTGATCCAAAACGACGAGCATTGCCATCGTGGCGCTCGAGAGATCGGTGGGAAACTGGTCCGTGTCCCAACCGAGGTTGAGGTCGCCGCGATTGATGTCGATACTTCCGAGCCTTCCCGCAATCGAGGCGACCATCAGGTCGTGCTCCCAAGTATGCGCGGCGAGGGTCGCGTGGTTGGACTCGATGTTCAGCTTGAAGCGGTCGAAGAGGTCGAACTCCCGCAGAAAGCCAATCGTCGTCGCGGCGTCGTAGTCGTATTGGTGCGTCGTCGGCTCCATGGGCTTCGGCTCGATGAGCAAGGTGCCTTCGAAGCCGATGGACTCGGCGTAGTCCGACGCGAGGTGAAGAAACGCGGCCATCTGCTCTCGCTCTTGCTTCAAGTCGGTATTGAGAAGCGTCGAATAGCCTTCGCGTCCGCCCCAGAAAACGTAGCCGGTTCCGCCGAGCTCGAGGGTGGCGTCCATCGCGCGGCGCGCTTGAGCCGCCGCATGCGCGAAAACGAGGGGGTCGGGATTCGTCGCTGCCCCGTGGGTAAAGCGCGGATGAGAGAACAAATTGGCCGTTCCCCAGAGAAGCCGCACGCCCGTCTCGTTCTGTCGTCGCGCGGCATGCTCGACCATGGCCTGAAGGTTCTGGTGGCTCTGAGAGACCGAGCTCCCCTCCGGTGCGATGTCGCGGTCGTGGAAGCAGTAATACTCGACGCCGAGCTTGGTGAACAACTCGAACGCGGCGTCCATCGTCGAGCGCGCGGCCTCCATCGGGTCGGACGCCGTTCCCCATGGCCGCACGAAACTTCCGCCGCCGAACACGTCCGCCCCCGTGCCGCGCATCGTGTGCCAGTAACACACGGCGAACTTCAAATGCTCGGACATGCGCTTTCCCGCTACTTCCCGGTCCTTGTCGTAATAGCGGAACGCGAGAGGATTCTTTGAATCGGGACCTTCATAAGGTACGGGCTTGTCGACTTCCGGGAAATAACTCATGGTCATCCTGTCTTTCTAGTGTCCAGCATTTACTTGCTGATGAGTCCGAGCACCGCGCCCACGGGGTCCTTCACGACGCAGAAGCGGTTCGGGCCCATCTTCCGGGGGCCGTCGATCAGATGACCGCCGAGCTCGATACACCTCCGAATGCTCGAATCGATATCCTCGACGGCGACGTAGATGAGCCACTGCGCAGGTAGATTGGCGTTCGCGCCGCGTGCATGACAGATGCCGGCGACGGGCTCGTCGCTCTCGGGCGGCACCATGTTGTAGTCGTCATAGCCGCCCATATCGCACGGGGCATGTTTCCATCCCACGACCTCGGCGTAGAAATCGCGAATGACGTCGGCGTTCTCGACGGTTAGATCTTTCCAAACGACGGTGCCTGTCGGTTGATCTCGACTCATAGCTTCCTCACGATTGAATCCTTTGCTTGGCTCGTTGGCTCAACTTGGGGAACAAGGTGTGGACGGTCTCCTTGTTCCAGGGTTCGCCATCGGGCTCGACGAAAGTTTCGGGCGTCTCGAGCGGATCGGGAAGCGGCACCGCCTTCCCAGTCTTTTGCTCGAGCGTATATACGGGTAGATACAGGAATTCTTCGAACTCGGCAGACCATTCCGAGTCCAAGGGAACGAGGTCGGTGAGGGTTTCGGGGTCACGGAGCGCGGCCTCATAGATGCTACGGCCGCGGGAGACGAGCCATCCGCGGAAATTCTCGAACGCGTCCTCGGAAGCGCTGCCATTGATAATGTACGCCGCGCCCCAAAGATCCCAGCGAAAGGCCTTTCTCGCCATCTCGTCGAGCCGATCGCGAAACCTTTCGATCGCGTTCGGAGGCAGCTCCATGAGCGAGCTCTCGAGCTCTCTCAGAAACGCCTCGTCGTCTTCATAGGCGTCGGCGCGCGCCTCGTCGACGATCGCCCAGAACGTTTCTTCGTCCATGCTTTTAGACGTCCAGCTTGAACACCTTCTTCGCGTTCTCGGCGTAGATCTTCTTTCGATCCGCGTCGCTCAAAAAATAGATGTCGTCGATGAGCGGCTTGATATTGTCGAGCCAACCACCGGTCTCAGGGTCTTTCGAGCTCCCCATACCGGGCTTCTCTGTTCCGAAGAGGCACCGATCCGGGCCCACGACTTTGAAGAGAAGCTCGAGAGATTCCTTGCTGTAGAGGCAGGTATCGAAGTAGAGCTTTTTCAGAAACTCGTCGAACGGTGGTTTTTTTCGCCGGATCCACATCGAACGGTAGCGGCCTATCTGGTAAGGGATGGCGCCGCCCCCGTGCGAGATGATGAGCTTCAAGTCGGGAAAGTCATCGAAGACGCTCGAGCTCAAAAGCGACACGATCGCGATGTTCTCCTCGTTCAGAAAATGAAGCGAATAGGGCTCGCGCATCGACCGGCATCCGGCCGAGTGTACGAGCGCGGGGACGTCGAGCTCGACGAGCTTCTCGTAGAGCGGATACCAGTACTCCTCCCCGAGTCCGGCTGGGGGAGGGCCTTCGCCCTCGGTCGGGTCGGGGTTGAGCAGGCAGCCGACGAAACCGTGCTCTTTCACGCAGCGCTCGAGCTCATCGAGCGAGCGCTCCGGAGGAACTCCGATATTCTGCGGCAGGCCGCACACGCCTCGGAAGGTTTCGGGATAGAGCTCGCACTCCCTTGCGATGATATTGTTCGTTTCTTCGATGAACCAGCGGACGAGTTTTTCGGGCTTCTCGCTGTGCATCATCGTGTAGGGGCGAGGCGAGATGAGCTGCATATCGGTGCCCACTTCTTGGAGCTGCTCGAGGTGAGAGCCTCCGCCGAATACCGGCGACTCGAGCGTTTGTTTCAAAAGCGCGTCCGACACCTTAACGGCGCCTCGGCCATGGGCGCCGCGGTGGGCGAGGATACCGGCCTTGTACGCGTAGAGCTCTTGCGGCGCGGTGACGTGCGCATGGATATCGATTATCATTCGAAGCTTCTCCTTTCGGGGCGCGAAGCATAACCCATTGCAAAAGCGGACGGCCAGTTATTAAGATGGCGCCGCGACGCATGGAGGGGAGTCTCGAGAAATGCAGAAACTTGATATCTTCAACCACATTTTCCCGAAACCGTACTACGACTTGATGATGAAAATTGCACCGGGGCTCGAGGATATGGGTAAAAGGGTCCGCGGCGTCCCGATGCTCTACGACCTCGACGAGCGGTTTCGCGTCATGGACCGCTTCGACGATTATCAACAGGTTCTTCGCTCGCGTCGCCTCCAATCGAAGCGCTTGGCGAACCCGAGATTGCTCGAGAGCTCGCCAAGGCGGCGAATGACGGTATGGCGGAGCTCGTCGGCAAATACCCGAATCGGTTTCCGGGATTCGTGGCCTCGCTCCCGATGAATGCGCCTGGCGCCTTGCTCGAGGAAGCCCGTCGTGCGGTGGACGAGCTCGGCGCGTGCGGTGTTCAGGTATACACGAATGTAAAGGGAAAGCCTCTCGATGCTCCTGAGACCCTTCCTCTGTTCGACTTGATGGCGGGCTACGATCGGCCGATTTGGATCCACCCAGCCAGACGGGCGAGCCACGCCGACTACCCGAGCGAGACGAAGTCCAAATACGAGATCTGGTGGACGTTCGGCTGGCCGTACGAGACGAGCTCGGCGATGGCGCGTATCGTGTTCGCGGGCCTCTTCGACAAACACCCGAACCTCAAGATCATCACCCATCACATGGGCGGGATGGTGCCTTACTTCGAAGGGCGGGTGGGCCCCGGCTGGGATCAGCTCGGAAGCCGCACTTCGGATGAAGACCTGACGTCGCTTCTCGAAACGCTCGAGAAGCGGCCGCTCGACTACTTCAAGATGTTCTACGCCGATACCGCTACTTTCGGCGCCCGCGCGGCGACGGAATGCGGTTTGAGCTTCTTCGGCCCGGAGCACGTTCTCTTTGCTTCGGACTCACCGTTCGACCCGGAGAAAGGCCCGATGTACATCCGGGAAACGATCAAGATCCTCGATGGCCTCGAGATGCCCGACCGCGTGCGGGCCGATATCTACCGCAACAACGCGCTGAAGTTGCTGCGTCTCAACGGCGACGACTGACGACGTATCGTGCCAACATACAATTGTGAAATGGGCAAGATGCAATAATTACGACTTTCTAAACTTAGGTGTGTCTTTGTTCCGTTTCAACGCAACCGGCGTTCATCGCAATCGAGATGAATCCATGGGTGTGGGCTATGCCCGTGTGAATGTCGGCGGAGAAACGGGGCCCCCGCTCGAGCTAATTCGACGCGGCCGCCTCGACGGCCGGTTTCAAAACCTCGCGGGCAAACTGTACGAGGCCGGTCGGTGTCATTGTCTCGGGCGTTCTCGGCTGCTCCGGCGTGATGCGCCCCTCTGTCATCGCGAGAAACATTTCCGAATAGAGCGCGACGACGAAATCAGGAAGGCCGGCTTGTGCCATGGCTTCACGCGATTGCTCGATCGAGACTTCGATATATTCCACGGGCTGGTCGATGCCTTTGGCGATGAGACTCGCGGACTCCACTCCGGTGAGGTCTCTCGGCCCGCGGAGCTCGTGTACTTTCTGGCCCGTCCAATCAGAGCCGAGCAGATAGGTTGCCGCGACATCGGCGATGTCGCGTGTCGCGATCGTTGCCATCGGCGCGTTTCGCGGAAGCGGTGAGTAGATGGCGCCCGCGCTCGCGATCGTGGGAACGTCGGCAAGGTGATTCTCCATGAACGATCCGGGGCGCAAGTGCACCACGTTGGGAGCGGCTTCGCTCAAAATGCTCTCGACCTCTCCCAGAAAGGCAATCGGCCCGGTCTTCGGCCCGGCGTGAGCTCCGATGCTGGACACGTTGACGATGTGCTCGACGCGTGCGTCATGAAGCGCTGTGGCGGCTTTCGACGCGGTGTCGCGTACCCAACTTTGGTAGTCCGGACGATAGTTCGGCGGCGTGAGCCAGAAGACGGCCTCTGCTCCTTCGAACGCTCGCGACAACAGCTCTTCGTCGTCGCACGAGCCGACGAGAAGACTCGCACCCTGGACCGCGAGATCGCGTACCTTGTCTGGATTGCGAGTGATGATACTGACGGGCATTTCCGAATCGAGCAAGCGCTCGGTGACCCGGCGCCCGATATGGCTGTTGGGTGTATTTATCACGATCGTCACGGCACCTCCTGCTTTTCGTAGATCTCGGTCGACGGGTAAAAGGCGTACCACCCGAACCAGAACGCTTCATGGCCGGCAACGCGCTCGAGCACGGACCTGTCTTCGGACTCGAGCCGATCCTCGCGGACCCTCCACCGGATTCCCGGGGGCTCTTCGCGCAGCTCGGTATCGCTCACGAGAACGAAGTGCCGCGCCTTGGTCCTGTAGGCGCGCACCGCTCCGGACTGCGCGTTGGTGAGAAGCACGATGTCCACGCCTCCCAGGGTGTCGTGCGTGACGCGCTCTTCCTTCAATAGATCCACTGGATAGGCTTTCGGCCGCCCGCCCAAGACGAGGGTGAAGACCCGTTGCTTGGTCGCGAGCGCCTCGCTCCGAAGCCATACGGGGAACATCGTTTTGTCGGAGGCAAAATAGTCCTCGTAGGGGCTCACTTCGTAGTCGCGCGCAAAGCCCGTGTTGTTGCGATCGAGGACGAGTGTCTCCGGGTGGCGTTTTTTCCACTGACCCCACGTGCTGACGACGAGCGGTGCGAGCTCGAGCTTGATCCCCGATTCCGCGAGACGGCCGGCGACCGGCTTCCCCGTCAAATTGTTCCACAAACTGTTGGTTGGCCGGTCGTACATGAGCTTGTTGGAGCGATAGAGAAGTCCGGACGAGCCGAAGGTGAACGGCTTCTTGCCCTCGCGAGAAGGGTGCGCGCCACGGTAGAGCACCCCCGAGCCGCAAAGCGTGCAATAGGAAAGCGACACCGGCTCGCCGCCCACCACGTCGTTACACATCTCGTGCGGATCCATGATGATGTGCGGATAGGCTTTCGCGACGCCGTTCAAATAAACGCCGAAGACGCGGTCGTCCTCGTCGAGATAATCTTGTTCCGCTTCGGCGATAAAGCCCGGCTGGTCGAGCGCGGGGATGCCGTCTTTCTTTACGCCGCCCCACTCGATCTCTTCCGGCCGGATCCGAAACGTGAAGCGCGGGTTCAAATAGCCGCGAAACGCGCGGTCATAGTTCTCAAAAACCCAGCGCTTGAAGGCGAGGTAGCCGCTTTTGGGCGGGATTTCCTCGTGACGCCCGATCCACTCGACCCAGCCATCGCGTGGATTGTCGCCGATTTCTTCACCGGTGATGGACTCTATCAGCGTCGAAAGCTCGAGCGCCGCCCGTGGCTTTCGGGTGACGAAGTAGAGGTACAAAACGTCGTTGATGCCGGCAACGAGCGATGAGTCGCCGCTTTCCTCCAAGGCGGCTATCGCGGTCGCGCGAGTGTCGTCGTCGCTTGTAAGAAGTGCCTTGACGTCGTCCCACCCGGCCTCGTTTTGGCCGAGGGTGACGACGGCAACCATGAGCCAAACGCCCGCAAGCCCCATGCTTCACATCTCGGAGAGTCTCCACGATACCACGAAAGTGGAGCGCTTCTGCTAGGATCGGCGCTCGAAACGGGAGGCTATGAATGAATACACGGGTGTGGGTCGGCTTACTCTTTCTTCTCGCAATCCTTTCGCCGGCATGCGGACCGCCGAGCGAGGATGCGGGGCCTGTCACGGTCGAATTGAGCGCGGATCGTCTGATGAAGCATATCGAAACACTCTCCTCCGACGCGTTCGGCGGCCGAGCGCCGGGCTCGCCCGGAGAAGAAAAAACGGTGGCCTATCTGCGCGACCGTTTTACCGCCCACGGCCTCGCGCCGGGAAACCCTGACGGCACGTTCGTTCAAAACGTCCCGCTCGTCGGCATCACCTCCGAAAGCCGCGTATCGCTGGTGCGCGGCGGCGAGGATGAAGCGCTCACGGTGGGCGTCGGCTATGTGGCGTGGACGAAGCGTGTCGTCGAAGAGGTCTCGATCGATGAAGAGCTCGTCTTCGTGGGCTATGGCGCCGTCGCTCCTGAATATGACTGGGACGACTACAAAGATGTGGACGTCCGTGGCAAGGTGCTCGTCATGCTCGTCAACGATCCGCCCGTCGAAGGTATTTTCGGCGACGAAGCGATGACTTATTACGGACGCTGGACGTACAAATACGAGATCGCTGCTGAGAAGGGCGCTGCTGGCGCGTTCGTCGTTCACGAAACGGTGCCAGCTGGCTATCCGTGGGAAGTGGTCTCGGGCGGCTGGTCGGGCGAGCAGTTTGATCTCGAGACCGAAGACAAGAACATGGGCCGCGTCGCGGTCGAAGGCTGGTTCTCGCTGGAAGCGGCGCAATCGCTTTTCGAGAAAGCCGGGTTGGATTTCGACGCCCAGAAGCGAGCCGCTGCCGACCGTTCGTTTCGTCCCGTGGCGCTCGGCGCTCGGCTGACGGCGACGATCGAGAACACGATGCGCAACGTCGACTCGGCCAACGTGGTCGCGCGGCTCGAAGGCAGCGAGGCCCCCGATGAGACTGTCCTGTACGTCGCGCACTGGGACCACCTTGGGATGGTCGAGTCGATGGAGGGTGACAACATCTTCAATGGTGCTTACGACAACGCAACGGGGGTTGCGGGTCTTTTGGAGCTCGCGCGCGTTTTCGGCGAGCTCGACCTCGCGCCTAGGCGAAGTGTCGTCTTCGTTGGGGTGACTGCGGAAGAGCAAGGCCTTCTCGGCTCACGCTATTACGCGGAGCAGCCGCTCTATCCCACCAACAAGACAGTAGCGGCCATCAACATGGACGGGCTCAACATCTGGGGCCGAACGAGCGACATCACCGTCGTGGGTCTCGGTCAGTCCGATCTCGACGATCTCGCTCGCGAAGTCGCGACCGGGCAGGGCCGCATCATTCGTCCTGATGCCGAGCCCGAGAAAGGCTTCTACTACCGGTCGGATCATTTCGAGCTTGCGAAAGTCGGGATCCCGTCTTTCTATGCTGATGTCGGCATCAGCTTCGAAGGTAAACCCGAGGGCTGGGGGGAAGAACAACGCGCGATCTACACAGCCGAGGACTATCACAAACCCTCCGATGAGATTAAGGACTGGTACGAGTATTCCGGCATGATTCAAGACCTCGAGTTCTTTTTCGAGATGGGCCAAAGGCTTGCGGGGGGCGACGGCTGGCCTGAGTGGAGTGAGACGAGCGAGTTTCGCGCGCGCCGCGAGGCTTCGAGAGAGTAGGTGTTGCGCGATATCAGCCTGACGAGTATCTCTACGCGGAGGAACGAGGCCAGATCCGTCACGAGCTCGTGCGCGGACAGCTGTTCGAAAGGGTGGGCGGAACGGATACCCACAACCTCATCTCCTTGATGAGCTCGAACAACTCCTCATGCTGGCGGTAGCCCGCTCGGGCGAGCAGGCCTACGGCGCTGAAATCCAAAGAGATCTCGAGGATTCGGCCGGCCGGAGTCTGACCATCAGCACGATCTACGTAACGCTTGTGCGGCTCGAGAAAAAAGGCTTGGTTCGCTCGCGCCGCGCTGACCCGACGCCGGTGCGGGGTGGGAAAGCAAAGCGGCTATTCCTGCTCACCGCCGCCGGAGTAGTGGCGCTCAAAGAGTCGCACTCCGTTCTCGAGCGCATGTGAAAGGGGGTCTCGACCCTTCCCGAGTTCCGATCGCCCTGACGTCATGGTGAACCCTCCTCGTTTGGCGCGCCGGTTTTTGGAGCTTCTCGCTCCCGAGCCGCTCGTCGCCGACATGCTCGCCGATCTCGACGAGGGGTTCGCTATACGCGCAGGCGAGCTCGGGTCGCACCGGGCGCGCCGCTGGTATTGGCGTCAGTTGTTTTCGCTCGATTGGTTGCGCTTGCACCGCGAGCTTCTGTCCCTTTCTCCCGCCCCGCCACCGCGGCGGCGCGGCCGCTTCGAGGAGTTCATGACTTCCATCCTGAACGACATCCGCTACGCTATCCGTTCCTTCGCCCGTACGCCCGGATTTACCGCGGTCGTCGTTTTGACGCTCGCGCTCGGCATCGGCGCGAATGTTGCTCTCGTGAGCGTCGTGCGCTCCGTCTTGCTGCGCCCGCTGCCCTATGCGGAGCCCGACCGGGTTGTCAGCATCTGGAGCCAATGGGCCGGGTTTCCTAAGACCTGGGTCTCGATGGACGAATATCGCGTTTATCGCGACAGCTTCGAGAGCTTCGAGAGCGTTGGCCTCTACTACGACACGAGCGCCAACTTGACCGACGGTGACGATCCCGAGCGGCTCGGTCTAGCGGGCGTGACGCCGAACGTCTTCGACACCCTTGGTGTCGCGCCGATTCTTGGGCGAGGTTTCATGGCCGAGGAGGCCAAACCGGATATCAGCGAGGTCGTTGTTCTCTCGTTCCGTCTCTGGAATCGTCGCTATGGCGCGGACGAAGAACTTCTGGGCCGCCGTATCGAGGTCAACGGATTCCCCCGCACGGTGATCGGGATATTGCCGCCGCGCTTCCGTCTTCCGATCGATTTCTCACGCGAAACGCCCATCGAGGTCTATTTGCCGCTCGACGTGCCCGAAGGCGTCAGTGACGTTCCGACCAACGGCGGTAATCATTCCTACTACGGCGTTGCGCGGCTCGCCGAAGGTGCGCGCGTCGCAGAGGCCGTGGCCGAAGCGCGTGCATGGAATAGGCGCGCGGTCACCGACGGTGTTTATCCCGAGGAGATGTTGTTCCGCACGCTCGTTATCCCCGTCTCTGATGACATCGTTGGCGCGGCGCGGACCGCCCTGTGGGTTCTGCTCGTGGCGGTCGGCTTCGTGCTCTTGATCGCCTGTGTGAACGTGGCCAATCTCGTTTTGTCCCGCGGGGAGGAGCGGCGTCGTGAGATCGCTCTCCGGACGATGATGGGCGCGAATTGGCGGCGCATCTTCCGGCAACTCTTGACCGAGAGCCTCGTGCTCGCGGGGCTCGGTGGAGTAGCGGCACTTCTCGTCGCCGAGCTCGCGCTCCGCACCCTCATAGTCCTCGAGCCGGGAAGCATTCCGAGGCTCACCGAGGCTAGCCTTGATGGGGGCGTGCTATCTTTTGCGGCCTTGACCACGCTCGCGACCGCGATCCTGTTCGGAGTCATCCCGGCGTTCACCGCGTCGCGCCCGAAGTTGCGGGCCACGCTGACCCAAGGCGCGCGCGGTTCAAGCTCGGGTCTCTCGAGCCAGCGCTTTCGCGGTGGGCTCGTTGCGTTTCAGCTCGCCATCGCTGTCGTGCTCGTCATGGCGGCCGGGCTGATGATCCGGGCTTTCACGCACCTTCTCGCGATCGATCCCGGCTTCAAGGCCGAGAACGTTCTGACGATGCGGCTTTCGACTCCGGCGGCGACTTATACGGAAGATACCGACGTCATCGCTTTCTTCGAACAGCTCCTCTAGAGGGGGTGCGTCGCTTCCCGGCGTAGAGAACGCGGGCGCGGTTCGCGTGTTGCCTCTTGCAACGCAAATCGGCGATTGGGGAACTCGGATCGAAGGCTACGAGCCGGCGCAAAACGAGAGCACGGCGGCCGATTGGCAGGTCGCGACCGCGGGCTATTTTGAAGTGATGGGGATCCCGCTCGTCGAGGGTCGCACGTTCAGGCTGGCGGATCGCACCGACAGCGAGCCCGTCGTTGTCGTCAACGAGTCCTTCGCGAATCGGTACTGGCCAGGCGAGAGTGCTCTTGGACACCGCATCAGGATGGGCGGCGCCGACGAGCCGCCTTGGGTACGCATCGTTGGGGTCGTTTCTGACATCCGGCACAACGGTCTCACGGCCGAGGTCAAAGGAAAGTGGTATCGACCGCACAGCCAATTTCATCAATCGTCCGGGTTTGCCCCGTCAGCGATGACGCTGACTATCGCCGCTTCAGTTCCCGCGCAAACGCTTGCCGGTCCGGTGCGAGCCGTCATTCGCGGAAACGATCCAAAACTTCCCATCGCTGAAGTGCGTAGCCTCGAGGAGGTCCTGTCGAGCTCTCTCGCCCAATCACGCTTCACGATGGCGCTTCTCGTGCTCCTCTCGGGTCTCGCTCTGGTTCTCGCGGCGGTTGGAGTTTACGGCGTCATCTCTTATGTCGTCAGTCAACGGACGAAGGAGATCGGAATCCGCCTCGCGCTCGGCTCGAGCCCATCGGGTGTTCTCGGTATGGTCCTCCGGCAAGGTCTCTTCATTAGCGTGACCGGCGTCGCAACGGGGGCTCTCGTCGCGGTGCTCGTGACCGACTATATGGACTCGGTGCTCTACGGCGTGGATCCGCGCGACCCTGGAACGTTCGCTCTCGTCCCGATGGTTCTCTTGGGCGCGGCGCTCCTCGGCTGCATCGTTCCCGCGATTCGTGCCTCTCGGGTCGACCCTGTCGTCGCCTTGCGTTCGGATTGACCCCCGACCGCGTGAGTTTGCCGATTGGAGGCAGGGACCACCCTGCCGAGCGGGTGGCGCTCGGCCTACCCTGAGAGGCTCAAGCCTCGACGAACTTTCGCACGTGCTCGCCGTCCATGGGCGCCGTCAGCTTCGAGACGACGACGAGAACGACGATATGAACGCCGATGCCGAAGATTCCGGGATGGATCTGCTGCCACTGAAGCGAAGGTACGAGGTTCCACACGATCACGACGGCGCAGCCCGCGAGGAGCCCGGCGATGACGCCGGTAGGCGTCGACCGCTTCCAGTAGAAGAGGGCGACGAGAGTCGGAAAGATCTGGGCGATGAACCCGTAGGACAAAAGAAGCAGGTAGACGAGTGAATATTCCGACACCGCGGCGAAGAAATAGGCGATGGCGCCGATCACGATGACTGAGAAGCGAATGAGCCGTGTCTCCTGTTGGCCGTCCAGCTTTTCCGCGCGCACCGCGCCGTAGAAATCCTTGATCATGATGGAGGCGGCCGCATGAACGATGGCGTCTCCCGAGGACATTGATGCTGCAAGGGCGCCCGCGCAAAACAGTCCGACCGCGAGCGGAGGGATGTCCATCGAAGTCACGATGTGCGGGAGGATGGTGTCGACCGGTGTAACGCCCGGAAAGGCGGTGATGGCGGCAAAGCCGACGAACATGATCGGCACGAGAAAGACCTGGAACGTCGGGTAGAAGACGATCATGCGTTTCAACGTCTCGATGTTGCGCGCGGTGTAAATCTTCATAAAGTAATGCGGCCAAACACTGAAGCCTAGAACGGAGATGACGATGGAGCTCGAATAGCCGGCCCAGGTCCACGGATTGCCGGCGGCATCGAGGCCCGGCGCTTGCAACAACTCGGGTGCGACGCGGGCGAGCTCCTCGAACATGGGGCCGACGCCGCCGTGAAGCTTGTAGGGGAGATAGAGACCGAGCACCCAGGCGAGCCCCATCATCAAGATCCCTTGGAACGTGTTCGTCCATGCGACCCCCATGACGCCGCTCTTGAAAACGTATATGAGCACGACGCCATAGGCGATGGCCGCGCCGCCCCATTCCGGGATGCGCCCTTCGGTCACGATCGAGAAGACGTAGCCCGCACCTTTCATCTGGATCACGAGATAAGGCACGAAAGCGACGAGGCTGATGGTCGCGAGGATGCAGGAGATGAAGCGGCTTTCGTAGCGATGCGCAAAGAGCTCCGCTTGGGTGACGTAACCGAATTTGCGCCCGAGGCGCGCGATCCGGGGGCCAAGGAAATACCAGGGGAGAAGGCCCACGGTTCCGTAAGAGATGATGTAAAAAGCCGCGGCGCCCCGCGAATAGGCCCAGCCCGGACCTCCGAGAAACGCGAAGGCGCTGTAGATCGACGCGCCGAGAATGAAGTAGAGCACGAGAAAACCGAGATTGCGGTCTCCCGCGACATAGCCTTCGGTGCTCGCAGAGGCTTTCCGACCGGAGAAGAGACCGACCCCGAGCGACAGGATCAAATAGCCGATCGTGACGAGAAAGACGATGAGCCAGCTCTCCATCAGCCGAGCCGGTCGTTCTTACTTTCCCAGAGGAAGAGCGTGAGCATCACGAGAAACACAACGACGATGACCGTCACGATATAGAACAACGATAACGGCATGCCCAGAATCATCGGGCGGATGCCGCCGAACAAGGAGTAGATGGGCCAGATCAGCGCGAGGAGCGCGAAAACGCTGAACGCCATCGCATAGCGCCCCGGGCGCGAGACCGCCGGTCTTTCAGAGCTCATGGCGTCGATCTTACTTCAAAACGCGCGGGATCGCGATATACGATCTCTCCCAGGGTCCGCGCTCCCGCCATCGCGTCGATCGACGCGGTGGAGCCGGTCGCGACGATACGGCCGTTCAGAATGGCGACGGCTTTGATGACGGCATCGTGCGCGTCCATCGTGAGGATTTTCCCGTTGACGAGGATGGTGTTCGGAGGGAGTCCGCCGCCTCTCGAGCAAGCGTGACAGATCGCGAGGGCCAAAACGCAGAAGAGAATGGGTCGGAGGCGCATCGGCTTGCGGTTGTGGAGGATATCACGAGGGACTAGGATTCTTCCGTGATCATCAAGCGATCGATACTCGCGCTCATCGTTTTGGCGTCGTTGGGCCAGTCGCACCGAGAGCTCGCGGCCCACGGGACGCCGCGCGGCATCCTGGAGATCGATTGGGCTCCAGAGCATGTGGCCCGGACGATCTCGGCAGGCTATCCGGATTCGTTGGGACTCTACGCCTTGCCGCGGCGCGGCCTTCCGACCGTCGAGACGATCGATGGCCGCCGCTGTATCAGCGGGAGCTTTTTCGCTTTCGACGTCGAGGACGCGTTTGCCTTCGATGTCGACGAACGCGTGGAGCTCGAGCTCGTATTCGATCGCACCCGAACGACAGCGGTCCAATATGCCTATGATCGTAACGGCGTGGCGGAAGCGATCGCCGAGATCGTGATCGAGCCCAATGCGAATACGCGGTGGCACAGGGAGACTCTCGTCCTCGAGCGCGCTCGCTTCGCGAATCGCGGCATGGCGGGGACGGACATTGCGCTCGTGGCGGGCGGTGCTTTGTGGCCCGCGGCCGAGGACGAGAGCAACACGTTGACCCTTTGCGACCTGCGGCTCAAATGCACGGGTACGACGCCGGAAGCTCCCGCGACCGGAGAGCTCGATCTCGAGATCGTCGATTCTGGTGCCCGCACCTCCGCGCGGGTCGGTCTCTACGACACCACGGGACGCACGCCGCTTCCCGGGCCCGAGGCCTTGGTCATCGAGAGCTACAGCGAAGAGGTGCGCCAGCTCGCACTACGCTCGAGCTACGGGCCGCCGCAGCGCTGGCCTTCGGAAAATCGCTATGTGTTCTACGTCGATGGCCGCTACCGCGCTTGGATCCCGGCGGGGCGTTATCGACTCGTGGTCGCCAAAGGCCCCGAATACCGTGTCGTCGAGCGCACGCTTACCATCGAGTCCGGAGGGAAGACGTCCACCCGTGTCGAAATCTCTCGCTGGGACACTATGCCGAAAAAGCGATGGTCTTCAGGGGATGCGCATGTCCATATCGGACGTGACGAAGAGGAGAACGCTGCGATCCTTGCCTTCATGCGCGCCGAAGACGTGCATGTGACGAACGTTCTCCAAATGCACAACCCGGCCGAGAGCTACTTCCACCAATACGCGTTCGGCCCTGAGGGCCACCATCGCGGCGGGGCGCATATGCTGATTCCGGGTATCGAAGGTCCGAGGACAGCGCAACGCGGCCACACGATCTCGTTGAACATTAAGGAACTGGATCACGTCCGGGATCAATATTTCCTGTACCACCGTTTCTTCGAGGAGTATGCGCGCCAAGGTGGGTTGAGCGGCTACGCCCATGTCGGCTCGGGTGAGTTCAACGCCTCTTGGGGACTGGCGCTCGATGTGCCGTTCGGCATCGTCGACTTTGTCGAGATCCTTCAAGACGGGACGCTGCGGACGGAGCTGTGGTACGCGTTTTTGAACTTGGGCTTTCGTTTGACGCCGATCGCGGGCTCGGACTTTCCCTATTTCGACCAGCCGGGCGCGGTGCGCAGCTACGCCCGCGTGCCGGGCGCGCTCACGTCCGGCGCGTGGTTTGCGGCGGTCGACGCGGGGCATACCTTCGTCACCAACGGCCCGATGTTGGAGCTCGAGGTCGACGGCGCGCCCATGGGATCGACGCTCACTATCGACGCGGGAGAGCGCCTTGAGATCGAGGCCTCAGCCCGGATAAACCCGGACATCGATCGGTTGGATCGGCTCGAGCTCGTCATCCACGGCGAAGTGGTCGCGACCATCCGCTCTAGAGGCGGTGTGTCGGCGGGTCTCACACATGAGCTGGCGCCGAGCGACGGCCTATGGCTCGCCGTTCGAGCTTACGGCGCCGACCAGGCGGTATCGCATTCCGCGCCCATTTACGTGCGTGTCGGCGGTGGGGGTACCGAATCGAGCACGAAAGCACCGTTTATCGCGCGAGAGATGCTCGCGCGTCTCGACGCGCTGGAGCGCACGGCTATTCGGCCTGTGCGTGAGCTCGAGTTCTGGGATGTGTCCGAAGAGCTCGCCGCTCTCTATCGCGAGCAGCTGCCGCAGCTCGCCGCTCGCATCGCTTCCGCGCGCCAGCGTTACAAGGCGCTACTCGAGTAACTACGCAGAGCTCTTGGACGTCTTCCGATCGAAGAACTTCTTGTCGATGATTTCGGCGATTTCGATGTCGTAGGACGCATACCAGCGCTCACGCCCACTCTTCTTGGCTCGCGATGTCGAGCATTCTGTCTCCACGCCTCGAGCGTTTCCCGATCCTTCCATTTCACGACGGAGATTCGCTCGCCGTCCTCGGCCTGGTACGATTTGAAATCGACGTAGCCTGGCTGCGTCTTCGCATAGGCGCGCATCTCCGCCGCCATGTCTTGATAGTCGTCGCCAGCTTCCTCAGTAAGCCGAGAACGAAACAGAATCACGAGCATCGAGACCTCCTTTGAGGCAAGGCTTGCACAAAATGTCTAGAGGATGGCAATGTCTGCGTACAAAGCGACTCGTGAGCACGTCTCAGTAGGGGATTGTCTCTCCCGGGAGTGGCGGTGTGTGGACCGGCAGGCCCCGCGCTTTTGTGGCCTGCTCGAAGGCATAACCGAGCGCGAGCAGGCGCGGCTCGGTGAAAGCGGCGCCGAGAAAAGACAGCGTGACCGGAAGACCGTTCCCGGTGAAGCCTGCGGGCACGATGAGATCCGGAAAGCCCGTGAGGTTCGCGAATCGCGTCGCGGACCCAACGCCTCCGCCTCCACCCGGGCGACGATCGATATCCGTTCGTGACGTGCGGCGCGGCGACGTCGAGTAGAGGATCGCGTCCAGATTCTCTTTGCGGAGGATGCCCTCAACGTAGGCGCGGACGAGCGGCAAGCCGTGCTCTTGCATCGCGATATATTCGAAATCCTCGAGAGAGCCACTCTCTTCCTCGCGCTTGAGAAGGCTCCAGCGAGACGGGTTCGGCCGGCCGCTGCCGCCCGGCGCCGTCAGTTTCTTCGAGCGCTCCAAAAGCTCGGCGAGCGTCTTGGGGTAGCTCGGGCCGAGGGTCGCGAGATATTCCGCAATCTGTGCGCGAAACTCGCGGTGGCGGATCGTGCTGTAGAACTCGCCGCGCACCTCGAGGAGCCATTCCGGGAGCTCGACATCTACGATTGTGGCGCCAGCCTCCCGAAGGGTGTCGAGCGAGGCCTCGATGATCCAGTCGACATCGCCGTCCTGGCCCATGAAGTCGCCGGCGATCGCGAGCCGGGCGCCGTCGAGCGCTGAAGCGTCCAGAAACTGCGTGTAGTCGGTCTCGAGCTTGCCTTCGCTCTTCGACGTCGCCGTGTCGGCGGGGTCGACTCCGGTCATGACGCCGAGCGCGACCGCGACATCGTAGACGTGGCGCGCCATGGGGCCGGCGGTATCGAACGATAAAGCGAGAGGCACGATGCCGTCTCGGCTTACCAGCCCATGGGTCGGTTTGAGACCCACGATGCCATTGGGCGGAGGAGGGACCGCGCACCGACCCGCCGGTATCCGTGCCGAGGCCGATCGGCGCATAGGCCGCCGCGATGGCCGCGCCCGTACCGCCCGAAGATCCCGAAGGGGATCGCGTCGGGTCGTGCGGGTTACGGATCGGACCGCCAAAAGAGCTCATGGCCCCGCCCGATGCGACCTCGCTCATGTTCAACTTCGCGAGCACGATCGCCCCCGCTTCGCGAAGCTTTCGAACGAGAAAGGCGTCATCGGGCGGCATCGACCCCTCGAGCAAGAACGAGCCCGCCGTCGTCGGCATGTCGGCCGTGTCGAAATTGTCTTTCAAAACGACGGGGATGCCGTGCAGGGGAGAACGCGGTCCCTGGGATCGGCGCTCCGCGTCGAGAGCGCGCGCACGCTGCATCGCGTTCGGGTTCACCGTGATGACCGCGCCCAGCTGCGGCCCAGCGTCGTCATAGGCCTCGATACGGGCGAGATAGAGCGCGACGAGCTTCTCGGAGCTCAGCGCTCCGGCGTCGAAAGCGGCGTTGATGTCAGCGATCGAAGCTTCCGTGAGCTCGAACGTCTCCGCGGTTGCGAGCGCGGCGAACCCAAAGAAGGCGAGAACGAGGCGCAAACGTGTTAGGACAACGGGCATGGCAGGACCTCCAAGAAGATCGCCGCCGATTCTACTTCGGAACGAGCTCGATCTCGAAGAGCTTCGGCCAGAGCTTGCCCGTCACGAAGAGGCGCTCTTTTTCTTCGTCATAGGCGATGCCGTTCAAGACGTCGACATTCGCGCGACGATCGGCAAGCGGGAGGATGCCGGTGAGGTCGATCCAGGAAAGGACCTTTCCCGTCTCCGGCGAGATACGCGCGATGCGGTCCTGCATCCACACATTGGCGTAGATTTCCCCGTTGATGAACTCGAGCTCGTTGAGATTGCCGATCCGCCTCCCGCCGTCGTGCACCGTCAGCTTGTTCGTTTCCTGCAGCGTCTCGGGATCCCAGAAGTAAAGATGCTCCGAGCCGTCGCTGACGATGAGGCGCTTGCCGTCATGCGTCATCCCCCAGCCTTCGATGCCGTAGCGAAACTCACGGACGAGCTCCATCGACTCGCGGTCGTAGACGAAGCCGATCCCCGACGTCCACGTGAGCTGATAGATCCGGTCGTGCAGCACGGCGAGACCTTCCGCGAAGAACAGCGGCAGGAGCGCGCGTCGCTCGAGAACGCGCCCCGATTCGAGCTCGACCCGGCGGACGTCCGAACGCCCACGAAGCCCGGTGCTCTCGTAAAGCACCCCGTCGCGGTACACGAGCCCTTGCGTGAACGCGTTGGGATCGTGCGGGTAGGTGTTGACGACTTTGTACGAGTAAACGGGTGCGCTGATTGGGGATGGGCTCGAGGCGCCGAAACCTATGGGTGCCATCGCGAGTATGCCGACGAGGATAATGCGATCGAGCATGTCTTGTTATCCCCATTGTACCTCAGGGCCCTATGGACGATGCCGGTCGGCATTAGGACACCCGAGCCGGTACGGTGCACGGCTTCTCTCGCCCCATTTTAGCGTAGATGCCGAGGTTCGTGAGGTATCCGTTTTCTCTCTTCGCTTCAGCGAATCGCGCTCGACGAGCTTGGTCCCGCAGCATTTGGGAATACCGGTCCGACGTGAATCTGATTTGGATGCGACCACTACTGCGGCGAGCAACTTGAACATTATGCGAAGGAACTGATAGGTCCCGGTATGTCGGTTCATGCCTGGCCTTTGATGGGTCCTGGCTGTGGTGAGATGTCAATAGGTGAATGAGGAACGCTTCAATTGGTGTGAATCCAGCCGAACGGGTGGACGAAAGACTCACACGGAGGAAAGGCCAGGGGTATCCGAGCTTTCGCGATGCGGCGAGGGCAAGGCGAAACGTCCGGAAGCGGCCGCGCGGTTTTCGGGTCATGTCCGGCCTTCCGTCGGGCTTGACTGAAATGGTCGCCGAGCTTCCCATCGAGCTAATCACGCGTTCCGGCCGAAGATACCATTCACCGCCGAGGTCTGGCAGAATCCCCCTCATGACATGGGAGAAGCTTTATCAAGACCACATCGCGCTGCGCCAAGATAAGCTCGCCGAGGCCCTGCAATCGGCAGCTTTCGACGGGCTCGTGCTCTCGAGCGGCGAGCCGTTCACCTACTTTGCCGACGATCGCGAGGCGCCATTCTACAGTTCGGGACAATTCGGGCATTGGTGCCCGCTCAAAGGTCCGCATCACTTGCTCGAGCTTCGTCCGGGGAAAAAACCCAAGCTCATCCGTTACGCTCCCGAAGACTACTGGTACGAGCCCATCGCCCTTGGCGAGGCTTTTTGGCTCTCCGAGCTCGAGCTCGTCGAAGTCTCCGCGGTGGACGCGGTCTGGGAAACGCTCGGCCGGACGGCGAATACCGCTTACGTAGGAAGTGAGACCGCGCGCGCCGAAAGCGCGGGACTCACCGTCCAGCCCGAACAGCTCGTCGCCCGGCTCGACTGGGATCGCGCCTACAAGACGGATTACGAGCTTCGTCTTCTCGACGAGGCGAGCGAGCTCGGTGCCAAAGGGCACGTGGCGGCAAAATCCGCCTTCGAGGCGGGCGCCTCGGAGCTCGAGATCCACTACGCTTTCGTCGAAGCCGTGGGCGTGCCGGAGGAAGATCTTCCCTATACGACCATCGTGGCGTTGAACGAGAAGTCCGCATTTCTTCACTACCACGCGAAACGAGACGAGCGCGACGGCAACGTGCTTCTCATCGACGCGGGAGCTGCGCGCTATGGCTACGCCTCCGACATCACCCGGACGCATGTGCGCGCCGGGTGCGACCCGCGTTTCGCGGCGCTTCGCGACGGGATGGACACGCTACAAAAAGAGCTTTGCAGCGCCGTCAAGCCAGGTCTCCCTTATGGTGAGCTTCACCACGAGGCACATCTGAAGATAGCGGCACTCTTGAAAGCTTCGGAGATTCTCGATGTCGAGCCCGAGCAAGCGGTCGCCCGGGGTCTCAGTCGGCCGTTCTTTCCGCACGGGCTCGGTCATCACCTTGGCCTTCAGGTGCACGACGTCGGCGGACATCTCGCGGATGCGAGCGGGCGTGTGGGACCGCCGCCCGAGGAACACCCTCACCTGCGCAACACCCGGACCATCGAAGCCCGTCACGTGTTCACCATCGAGCCCGGCCTCTATTTCATCGAGATGTTGCTGCGTCCGTTCCGTGAGGGCGAGGCGTCGAGCCATTTCAACTGGGGCCTCATCGACGAGCTCGCGCCTTTCGGCGGTGTGCGCGTCGAAGACAACGTCGTGGTGACGGAAGACGGGCATCGGAACCTCACGCGGGCTTTTCTGGCGAGCTAATCTTGGTCATGTCCTCAGAGCTCGATCTCGACGCAGCGAACGAGCGCGCGTGGGATATCGCGCTCAGCGAGACGGAGGAGGCGCGGAAGATCGCGAACGAAGTTCTCGAGGCTTCCCGAAAGCGCGCCCAGATAAAAGCCGAGGCGTTGGCTCTGCGCACGCTCGGCTATTGCGAGCTTTTGATCTCGGGGTTCGAGGATGCGCTTCGTTATTCGGTAGAAGCGGCCGAGAAGCTCAAAGCACTCGGCGACAAGGCCTCCGAGGCGACCGCGCTCAACACGCTCGGCGTGACCTACGGTCTCTTGGGCGATTACGAAAAATCGCTCGAATACGGTTTCGAGGCGCTGAGGCTCAATCAAGAGGTAGGGGAGCGCCGCGGCGAAGCGTGGGCTTTTGTCGAGATCGGCAACGTGCATCTCGGTGTGGGCGACCTGGCGCAAGCGCGTGAGAATTTCGAGATGGGACTCACGATCTTCGAGGAGCTCGAGCACGGTCCGGGAATCGGTCGTGCGGAGAATTTCCTCGGGACTATGTGCGAACGATCGCAAAACTTGTCGGATGCCCTCGCGCACTACGAGAGAAGTCTCGAGATCGGTCGCGAGAGTGCCCTCGCTATCTCAATCGCGGGCAACAGCATGTGCATTGGGCGGGTACAGCACGCGCTCGGGAATGTCGATGCTGCGCGCCGATATTTTCGGGAGGCGGTCGAAAGCTCGGACGCGGTGACGGCCCTAGATTTAAAAGCCGATGTGAGGCTCCATCTCGGGAAGCTCGAGCTCGAGGAAGGGCATCTCGACGAGGCGCGTGCTCGTTTGGAGGAAGGGCTCCGTCTCATTGAATCATCGACACTGCCGCACAAAGCGGGTCGCCTACACGAAGCGCTCTCGAGCCTCCAGGAGAACGAGGGCCATCTCGAAGCGGCGCTCTATCATTACAAAGAGTTTCACCGAGCGCAGGACCGGACGTTCGACGAGGAAGGCCGCGCCCGCTTGAAGAATCTCGAGATCCGCCTTGGTGTCGAAAAAGCGGAGAAAGCCGCGGAAATCGAGCGGCTCCGCTTCGTCGAGCTTGCCGGAATGCAAGCTCAGCTCGTGCAGTCCGAGAAGATGGCGCTGCTCGGCCGCCTCGTCGCTGGGCTGTCGCACGAGATCAACACGCCGATCGGCGTCATCAATTCGAACGCAGCCCTTGCACAAAGAGCGGTCGAGATCATGAAGCAGGAGGGGCTGGACGTAGAAGGGCGTGACCGGCTGCGCACCGCGGTCGAGACGCTCGAGAGCGCGCACCAGATGACCGCGCGCGCCGGCGAGCGCATCGCGGGGCTCGTGAAGAACCTCAAAGCCTTTGCGCGTCTCGACGAGGCGGAGCTCCAGCGCGTGGACGTCTCGCGGTGCGTTGAGGAATCGCTGCAGCTCTTCGCTACCCAGCTTCCTGAATCCGTTATTTTGGAGAAGAACGTCAAGCCTCTACCGGAGATGACGTGCCGGCCGGGACAGCTCAATCAAGTCTTCATGACCGTGCTCGTCAATGCGAGGGACGCGATCCAAGAAAAAGGCCGCATCGACGTCGCGAGCTTCCGGGAAGGGGACCACGCCGTCATCACCATCTCCGACACTGGGCGCGGAATGACGCCCGCGCGGATTGCGAGTCTATTCGACATCGATTTCGAGCGAAAGGATGCTCACATGCGGCTGCGCATGGGTCTTTCGAACGCAAAGAGCATCGTCGAGCGTCACGGCGGGGAAATCCACGTCGACAGCACGCTTGGCGAAGGCACGACGCTCCGGATTCAACTGCCGCTCGAGACGCGTATGGTGCGCATTTCGGCGGCGGCGTCCCCTGGTCGCGCTGAGCGCTCAGGAGCGCTCGAACAGCACCTTGCCGTCCACCACCGTCATCTCGACTTGGACGTCGAGAATATTCTCTGGGTCGATCGCCAGCAAGTCTTCCGACAACACGATCATGTCGGCCAGCATTCCAGGCTCGAGCGTCCCCTTGACGTCCTCTTCCCAAGTGAAGTGGGCGCCATAGGCGGTGTAGCCCCGAATGGCTTCCTCCATCGTGAGCTTCTCCTCCCCTCCGTAGACTTTGCCGGACATGCCTTTGCGCGTGACCGCCGCGTAGATCCCGACCATGGGCCCGATAGGCAAGATGTCACTTCCGTAAGGAATAGTATTGCGAATATTTTCAGAAACCGCATGACGGAACGTCCCGAGGTAGCGCATCATATCGCGCAGGACGCTATACTGTCTTCAGGAGAAGGAGGTCGGTAGTGCCCGAGGAGATCTCACCCGCCTTTCCGTTCGAGTCCAAATTCTTCGACGTGCGGGGCTCGAAGATGCATTATGTCGAGCAAGGCGAAGGCGAGCCCATTCTCTTTCTGCACGGCAACCCGACCTCGGCGCAACATCATCCCGCACGTGAGCACCCACGGGCGTTGCATCGCGCCCGATTTGATTGGCATGGGCCGCTCCGACAAGCCCGACCTCGAATACCGTTTTTTCGAGCACATGAACTATGTCGAAGGCTTCATCGAGCAGCTCGAGCTCGAGAACATCACGCTCGTAATCCACGACTGGGGCTCCGCGCTCGGTTTTCATTACGCGACGCACCACCAAGACAACGTCAAGGCCATCGCCTTTATGGAGGCGATCTTGAAGCCCATCCCGAGCTGGGACGTTTTTCCCGAAAGCTTCAAGGAAATCTTCCAGGCTTTCCGCACCGACGGTGTCGGTTGGGACTTGATCGTCAACAAGAACATCTTCGTCGAGAAGATTCTTCCGGGCGGTATTCTGCGCGAGCTCAGCGAAGAAGAGATGAACGTCTATCGCGCGCCCTATACGGAGCCGTCGGCGCGCAAGCCTCTTTGGCGCTGGCCCAACGAGATCCCTATCGAAGGTGAGCCGTCGGACATCGCGGAGCTCGTCGGCAATTACAACGACAAGCTCGTCGAGTGGGATGTGCCGAAGTTGCTCCTCTATGCCGAGCCCGGTGCGCTCCTCCAGCGGCCGGCAGTGGAATGGTGCGAGGTCCATTTGAAGAACTTGACGAGCATCAACCTCGGCACAGGAAGGCATTTCCTTCAGGAAGACCGCCCGCACGCTATCGGAGAAGCGCTTGCGGAGTGGTATCAGGCGCTCTGATCTGTCTTTCCGACCGGACGCGGCTTTCGTTCGTCGTCGATGGCGACGAAAGTGAATTCGCCTTCGGTTACTTTCAACCTCTCGCCCATCCGGTCGCGCAGCACCCACGCCTCCACATGGATCGCCATTGAGGATGTGCCGATGCGCTCGATGTCGGTATAGACACACAGGATGTCGCCCACATAGATGGGAAGCTTGAAGGTCATCGCGTCGATGGCCACCGTGGCGACACGGCCACGGGCGCGCTGGCTAGCGGACATGCCTGCGGCGATATCCATTTGGGAGAGCACCCAGCCGCCAAAAATGTCACCGTTCGGGTTCGCGTCGCGGGGCATCGCGAGCGTGCGCAGCGAGAGCTCTCCGCGCGGGCTCATCCGTCCCTCCTTGGCGGACGGACGGCGCGAAATGCCCAGTCCCCGCCTCGTGCCGTCGACAGCACTTCCTCGGACGTGGTTTCCATCATCAACCCAGCTCATCGAGCGTCAAACGGAAGCTCGGCACGAAGGTTTCCATGAAGTAAGTGACTTCGGGTAGATCGATCCCGTCGACGGTCTCGCGGAGCGACTGCTCGGCTCGAGAGAACTCTTTGTTGCCCGCGGCGGTCTCCTCCAGGCACTTGATATAGGCGCAGAGTTTGTCCGCTGCCTTGACGATAGCGATGTGTTCGCCGTCCTCGGGTAGCAACACGGTGCGGTAATCCTCCGCGATCGCCTCCGGCACCATCGCGACGAGCGTCTCCGCCGCGGACGCTTCGATCGTCTTATAGGCCTTCTGGATCTCGGGATTGAAATACTTGATTGGGGAAGGGAGGTCTCCGGTCAACACTTCGCTCGCATCGTGATAGAGCGCGAGGACGGTAACGCGGTTCGGATCGACGTCACCTTCGAAGAGCCGGTTACGGATGAGCGCGAGCGCATGCGCGATCTGCGCGACCCGCAAGCTGTGCTCCTGTACGTTCTCGGCATAAGTGTTGTGCATCAAGCCCCAGCGCTTGATGAACTTCATGCGCGCGAGATAAGCGAAGAAATGACTCACGGCGTCTCCGCGTGCGCGGCGAGGCGTTCGAGCTGGCTTCGAAGCACGCCGTCGACGGCCTCGGCGAGTTTGTCGATCCCGCTGGGATAGTAGCCGCCTACGGTATAGGTCAGCGTGATCTGAGTGGCATTATTGGAGGGGCCGGAGGGGCCGGAAGCTTCGAACCCGAGCGTCATCGCTCCCGCGACCGCCATCGATTGCAGCGGCCCGAGCCCGCCCTGGAGGCGGAGCGTCTTGCCGGTCTCGACATAGACGACACGCATGTGCTCGACGCTGCCGCCGTCCGGTAATGTTTCACAAAGACAGCCACCAGCGGTCGCGTCGAGCGACATGTTCGTGGAGTCGCCTGTGTACGTGTGGGCTGCATCCCACCACCGGTCGACATTCTCGGCGAGCACGCGGTAGACCGTGTCGGCGTCTGCTTCGACGTGGACGATGTTCCGGGACGTGAAGCCTGTGGCCGAGCGGTCGACCACTTCACCGGCGTTTGCGAAGAGGACTAGCAGCACGAGCACGGGCTGATTCTACGGGACGGCCACCGGGTAGAAAAGAAGGAAAAACGTTCCTTGCAAAGTATTGTGACTAATCAAGATGCTGGTGCGCACTTTCGAGTTGGGTCTTCCATTGTCGATAATTTGCATAGCGTGGGCGAGCGCTTGCGCTAGCGTCGGATGCGCAGAAGCGACACGACGTGCGAGATGCGGTTCACGATCGTCACGCCGGACCCGCCGGCGAAGAGTAGGCCGCCTACGAAGCCGTCTTCGGCTACGAGAACCGAGCCGGAATCGCCGCCTTGGGAGAAATCGCCGCTGCCGCTATCGCCGTCGCCCTGAGTGCGCACGACGAATTGGTCGGAGAACGTCGCGAGCCCTTTTTCCGGGCCGTAATTGATGCGGCTCGTCGCCTCCACCGTTACGACGAGGCCTTCGGTGGTCTCCGTAGTGCGGCCTGTTTTGCGGACGCGGTCGCCGAGCTCGAAGTCACGGAATCCGCAGATGTGCCCGATGGCCGGGATCTCTAGCTCGACGAGCTCCGCCGAGAGCACTTCGGCGACCGCGGCGTCGACCTTGTTGGTTTGGGCGTTCGGCTCGGCCTCGAAGTGAATCCGAACGAACTCGGTCAACTGCGCTACTTCGTCGTCTCCCGTGCCGCCATCGGCGGGTCCTGGCTGACGGATCGCGTCGCCCAACTCTGCGTCGTTCGAGCTCGCGAGAACGTGGTTGTTCGACAAGATGAAGTAGGCTTCGCTTTCACCGCAATGCACCCATGCACCGAGAGTTCCGGCCGTCACGTCGGGGTGGCCGATTGAAAAGCCCGGGGGGCAGGGGCGCCGTTTCTGAGTCAGCGCCTGGGTCGCGGCGTCGACGATGTCTGCCTGTGCGCGGAGCTCACCATATTCGATGACGTCCGTGCGCACGCCGGCGATCTCTTCCGCGACGAGTTGGGCTTTCAGTACCTCTTCTTTTGGGAGTTTCTTTTGGACGCCGATGACGATGCACACCTCGTCCGTGCGCTCTCCGCTCTTGTACCTGAACCCAATCCCGACCGAGACGACGTTCGGGTCCGGCAGGTAGGTCTTCTCCGCTTCCGCGCAAGCGGCTCGTTGAGAGTCTGTGATCTTGGCCATAAAAGATCTAGTAAATCAAGGCTCGACGGTCGTGCTGTAATACGCGACCGGTGAGAAATCGCGCGCGACGAGCGTCACGGAGCTAGAGACTACGGTTGGCTTGGTGACGACGGGCACGTTGTATTGCACGAACTCGGATTCGGCGCCTCCCGGCGCGATGTCACGGACGATGCACTCGACGTCACTACCGCCTATTATCTCGCAGGCTTGTCCCATCGTCCGGATGGAGGTCCCATCCGGCGTGGAGAAGTGAAGGGTTGCATCGGCGGTTGTGCCTGACACGTTGGTCACGGTTGCTGTCACGGAGAAAAAGCCTCCTGACGGAACGGGATCGTTGAACGTGAGGCGCAGCGCGCCGCCGGCTGCGAAACCCGGACCGGAGCCTTTTGTGACGGTCACGTCCCGAACGCGCGAGCAGGATCCGCTGCGGCCTGCGATGAGGAGCTTGGCGCGTACCGTCTTCGTCACGGTGCCCGATACGCCGTACTCGTGGCCCACCACGCCTTCGAGGTCGAACAATCCGTTGCGCTCGGTGCCTTCACCGACCTCGAATCGATCGACAGGCTCGCCGCTGCCTTCGTCCCAGTCGACCTCGAGGGTCTTGTCGCCTGGCGGCGCCCCTCGATAGGCCAGGTACAAGCCGACGACGTCTCCAGCGACGAAGCCGGGATCGGAGAACCGAGCGCGAATTTCGACGATGTCATCACAACTGAACGGGGCAGGCTCGTCGAAAGACGTGGCATTGATCCGTGCCGCGAAGTCCCCGGTTCCGGGAACGACCGTGCCTTGAAGCAACACGGCTGTATTCAAAACAGGGAAGGGGGGGCGCCTGAAAATCGACAGGCATCGAGCCCGTGCCGTCGTTGAATAAAAAAGCTTCCGGGCGAGAGCTGCTGCGTCGCCATGCCCTGGAGCGTTACTTGCTGGCCGAAAAACGCGGCCGGATTGGCGAGAATAGTGCTGATGGTCGGGCCGGCCTGGAAGCTCGCTTGGGTGGCAAAGCCCAGGGCGTCGCCCGCAATCGGCGTTTCGGAAGTCGGTGACCCACCGCTCCCGGCCCCGCAGCCGGCGAGTGCCAAGGCGACGATCGGTATGAAAAAATAGCGAGCTTTCTTTATCATGGAATCCCCGTTTTGAAATGAGCCGTGATTCTAACCGATGAACGATGGAAGTCAAAACCGCGACCTATGAGAATTCTCCACTTGAGCGACCGCCTGACCGATCGCGGCGGCGCGTATTGGCATTTGCTCGGAGTGATCGCGCATCAGGTAGGCGAGCACGACGTGCGGCTCGCCGTCGGGCGGGATGATGGCCGTGTTGCTGCGCCGTGCGAAACGCTGCAGGTTGAGGGACTCGACGCGCGGGATCGATCCCCTGTTGCCTTGCCTCATGTCGTGCGCTCTTTTGCGCCCGACGTCATCCACGTTCACACCGTGATGAACCCCGAAGCTCTGGAGCAGGTGGGCGCCTTGCGCTCTGTAAAGAAGGTGCTCACCGTTCAGGACCATCGCTATTTTTGCCCGGGGAAAGGGAAGTGGACCGAGGACGGCGAGGTCTGTGCGGAGCCGATGACGGAGACGCTCTGCCAGAAATGCTTTCACGACGATCGCTACTTTCACGAGGTCCTGGCCTTGACGCGCGCCCGGCTCGAGGCGCTCGGCGCCTTCGAGCTCGTCGTGCTCTCGCGCTACATGAAGCGCGAGCTCGAAGCGGTCGGCCTGCCGTCGACCACGGCGATCCACGTCATCCCTCCTTTCGTGCACGGTCTCGAAAGTGATAGCGAGAGCGATGACGGCCCGGCTTGCATCCTCTTCGTCGGTCGGCTCGTCGAGGCGAAAGGTGCTCTTGATGCCGTCGAAGTGTGGAAGCGCGCGCGGCTCGATCTGCCGCTCGTGATGGCAGGGACAGGAAGTCTGCGCGGCTCGATGGACGGTTGCGAAGTGCTCGGCTGGGTGCCGCACGATCGTCTTGGCGCGCTCTACCGCCGCGCCGCCGCTGTTCTCATGCCGTCCCGGTGGCAAGAGCCTTTCGGCATCGTCGGGCTCGAAGCTATGACGATGGGGACCCCGGTCGCCGCGTGGGACAGCGGCGGCGTCGGCCAATGGCATCCCGACCCCATCGAATGGGGGGACCTGGATGCTCTCGCTGACAGGCTCCGTCGGATCGCAGGCCAAGACGTGTGTGCTCCCGCAGGGTTCGAGCCTGATCTTCTGATGTCGCGCCTGTCCGCCGTCTATCGCGGCATCCACGCGTGAAGCCTCCGAGACGCGGCGCGCCGGCCTGGACCCAAAAAAGGGCGCTCCGAAGAGCGCCCCTTGGGATTGGAACAGTTAGAGAATCCTAGTTCGTATCGACCGCGATCGTCGTGCGGCCTAGCGTCTTCATGTTGCGACGGTGCGTTACAACACCGAGATAGCTCGTGTCCACAGCAAGACCACTCCACGAGACTAAGATGTGTCCGACGTCACCGAAGACCGCCGCACTCGGCGCGGAGGCGGTCATATTTCCTTCGTCGACACCGACGAGCCAGCTGAAGAGCGTGTAGTTGGCATCCGGGCCATCGGTCTCCCATCCATGAACGACGACGATATAGACGCCAGGTGCGGGCCCTTCGAGATTGACCTCTTCCTCCGAAGTGGCCGAACCGCTGCCGCCCACGTTCGGGAACCCGGCGGTATGCGGGCCGAACACATAGAGGTCGAGATCGTCGTTGCCGTCAGTGAAATCGTCGAAGAGTGAGAACCGGGCATAGTCCGTGCCCGCCGCGATGTCCACGAAATGGAACGTTACGCCGACACCGGTTCCTAGCGCGACGTTGATGTCGTTCGCAGGATCGTCCACCACGTTCTCGTCTTCCGTCATTGGAGCCACGAGCCCGTGCACGTCCGCGGCGTAGTCCCCCGTATAGCCGAAGCTGACGTCAAATTCCGTCGTGCCGGAGGTGCCCACACCGTGGAGGCCAGTGGGTCCGCTGAACTCGATGGGGCGCGCGGAAATCGGCGTGTAGACGTTGGTTTTCCCGGCCTTCCACGTGAGGGAGCCGTGAGACCAAACATCGAAAGGCGCTGTTCCGTTATACGTCAGCGTGACCTCGAAGGACGCGGACTCACCCTCGGCGAGCTTGAGTTTTTTTGGCGAGACGTCCATGTCGAAGCCCGGAGGCGGATTTTTCTTGACCTTGTAACTCTTCGTGCCTTTTTTGCTCTTCTTGCTCTTTTTGCTCTTTTTGCTCTTCAGGTCGTCGACCCTGGTGACGGTGCGGACGACCGTCCGCGAGCCCACAACCGCTGAGACTCCAATCGAAGGCACGTTCAAGTCGCTCGCGTCCAACGGAATACCGATCGCGGCTAGAAAGGTGCAGCTGCCCGGTGTGAAGATATTCAGATTCGCTCCACAGGTATAGGCGGCGTATTCGAAAAGACCAGCATCGTAGACGAGGCCGGGCCGAATGATCGAGTCTTTCTTGCCCCAGTTGCCGCTCGGGTCGATATGGCCCGCTCCCATGTCGAACGGATCGGCGGGCGTCACGCCGTCTTCTTTTGTGACATCCTGTCGGGAGGTCGTCATCAACGCCGATTTCACCATCGCTGGCGACCAATCGGGACGGGCTTGTCGTATGAGTGCGGCGACGCCGGCCACGTGTGGGCTCGACATGGACGTTCCAGAGATGGCCTGGAAGAGCTGTCCCGCGGCGCCTGGGTTCTCGGAATCAGGCGCGAGCGTGTTGCCGGCCAGGATATTGACGCCGGGGGCGGTCACGTCGGGCTTGATCAAGTCCGAGTCAAAGGTATTCGGTCCGCGCGATGAGAAGGCTGCCATCACCGAATCTTGGGCCCCGGCGGCTTCGCCACCGCTGAGGGACGCGGTAGCCGTCCCTGGATTGGCGGCGATATAGGCTTTGATCGTTCCCCCCGCTGTGTCCGCCACATGGAGAGCGGGAAGGAAATGATTGTCGGTGTTCAGCGTATCGTTGGCCACCGCGTTATACAGGATCATCCCGATACCGCCCCCCAAGGAGACGGCCTGGCTCTTGGCAACCCGGGCGAACACGCCGCGCCGGCACAAGACGATTTGTCCCGCAACCGAAGGCAGGAAGGCTACGCTGGGGTCACAAAGCTCGTTGCCGTGATCGGCGGCATCGACGAGGCTTTCGGAGACGCCGCCGGTGAGCGTCACTCCTGTGAGCTCGGTGCCGTCACCGAGCATCATGGTGCCCGCGAACGTCCGATCGTGGGTGCTCGCGCCTACCGATGTGACCCAGGGGACCATCGCCGGCGAGCCGATCGTCGCGGCACCGGGGCCGCGATTGCCGTTTGCGGCGGCAACGAAAACACCGGCGTCATCCGCGAGCAGGAACGCCACATCATCGAAGCCGATCGTCGCAGAGGAAGAACCGAGGGAATAGTTGATCACGTCGACACTATCCGCCACGGCTTGATCGATCGCCGCCCCGAGGTCTGAGCCGAACCCGCCCCGCTTCCCGAGTCCTTTGTACATGATGACGTGTGCTCTCGGCGCCATGCCGCTCACCAGACCTAGATCGGAGCCTTGCACCGATGCCGCGATTGCCGGCCGCGGTGGAGCTCGTATGCGTTCCGTGCCCGCTGTTGTCACGGGCGGAGTCGAACTCGTCGGCTTCCGCGCCGATGATAGCTCGATAGGTGCCGAGCATTTGATAGGCGCCGATGAGCTTGTTGTTGCAAGTAAAAGCCGCATCGAGCGGGTCGTGCGCGTCGTTGCCGAATTCACACGGATAGCCGCCCGGCGGCGCCGCGTAGGGCTCGCCGGAGGGGTCGGGATCCGCGAAAGACGGATGTTCCGGCCAGATGCCGGAGTCGATGATCTCTTCCCCATCGTAGCCGGAATCCCCGCGCGTCAAGCCGCGAAGGTCCAGCCCACGCGGGCTCTACGCTCCGAATAGCCTACTAGTGAAATCGCGCATCGACCCGTACAATATATAAGGGATATTATACGCTTGACTTGACTGAGTCAAGTCAAACGTATAAATCCCTAAATAAGATGGTTTTCTTTCTGTTCGCTGCTCTTCTTGCAGCGGGTGCCGCACGTGCTGACGACGGTAGTGCTCGGGTGGGCACACTGGATTTGCACGACGAGCTTCCTTCGCGCGGCCGGCTGGGCGGCGTGAGCGTCGATGCACGCGGCTTCATCTATGTGTCGGACTTTGGACGCACGGTATGGCGTATCTCGCCGGAGGGTGCCGTCGAGGTTCCCGACAGCTCGCTGCGAGGCTCGTCGGGTAATGCGGTCGACGGTGCCGGCAATCTCTACCAAGCGAGCTTTCGGGACAATCGCATCGTCCGGATCGACCCGGACGGCAAGCTAGAGGATTACGTGTCCAGTGGGCTCGACGGGCCGGCCGGGATTGCGACGGATGGCGCCGGCAACCTCTACGTATGCAACTGCAGCGGGAACTACATCGCCAAAGTGACGACCGATCGCCGGGTCGAGCGCTTCGCTGAAAGTCCGGATTTCGATTGCCCGAACGGGATTACTTTCGACCCGAGTGGCTATTTCGTCGTCGCGAGCTTCAACACCAGCTATCTCGTGCGGATCTCTCCGGATGGAGAAGCGGAGACCTGGCTGGAAGTGCCCGAAGGGCGTAACGCGCATGTGGCGGCGACCGAGCACGGCCTTTTTGTGACGAAAATAGAGTCGAACCGGATTTATCTCATCGACCGCGCCGGCGGGATCGCCCCTTTTGCGGGAAAGGGTGAGCTCGGTCTCGAAGGTGGTCCGGCGCTCGAAGCGACGTTCTCGAGGCCGAGCGGCATCGCGGTCTCTCACGATGGACGTTCGCTTTACGTCAACAATCTCGACGGGCCGTGGCGCGCCGGCGAGCCTACCACCATCATTCTCAGACGCATCGGGCTGACACGGTAACGTTCGAGCCTTGCTCCGTTGTTTACTCGGGCGTGCTCGAACGGCTATGCTCATGACGTGACGGCCAACCGCTGGCACGTGAGTCGCACGGTCGACCTTACTGCCTATGCGTTCAGCTGGCTCATCATCCTCGTTCCGCTCGAGCTTCTGACCCATCGCGACGAGCAGGTGGTGATGCTTCTGCTCGTCGTCGGGCTGACCTTCGCCCATCGTCACTTTACGCTTCCTTACATTTATCTCGACCGCGAAATTTTCGACGCCCATCCGCGGCGCTTCACCTGGTTCCCCCTCGCTATGTTCGCCGGATTCCTCGTGAGCCCCGTGCTGTGGGAAAGCTCTGGCCGCTGGCTCGTCGCGGGCATCGTCATGGTCGCAGGCGCGTGGAACGTGTGGCACGTTTACATGCAGAAGTTCGGTGTCCTTCGCATGTATGCCGCGAAGAGCGGGAGCTCCATCGAAAGCCCGCGATGGGTGGATCGTCTGCTTCTTTTTTGCTGGGTTCCGCTCTATCTCGTTTGGCTCGGCCCCAGCTATCGCGACCAAGTCGCATCGAGCTTTCCAACCGTCGATCGCTACGCGCTGCCGCTCGTCGACGCGATGACCCGGCTGCAACCCTTTCTGCTCGTACCGGCTATTGGCGCGGTCGTCGCCGGCCTCGGCGCCTTCTTGTACTTCGAGTGGAAGTCGCAGCGTCTCGCGAACGTCCCACGCCTGTGGATGGCGTTCGGGACGTCGCTCTTGTCGGCGTCGTTTCTCTTTGTCAGTCCCGTGCGGATGTTCATGGCGTTTGCCTTCAGCCATGCTGTCGAGTACATGGTGTTCGTCTGGGCGTTTCAGAGAACGCGGTATCGCGAGCCTCTTGGGCACGACCCCGCGCTCGGGCGCGTGCTCCGGCATCCCTGGCTTGCCTACGGCGTCTTCACGTTCGCCGTCACCGTGCCCTATCTGTTGTTGCGCTTCTGGGGCTATCTGATTGTGCCGGAAGCGACGAACCCGACCCTTCTCGGCACGACGATCGAGCGTTGGGGTTTTTACTGGAGCGTCTACCAGTCGCTCGTCCACTTCTATTACGACGGATTCTTGTGGAAGATGCGCTCGGCATCGGTGCGCCGCTACCTATCTTATTAAGACCCGAGGCGGAGCTTGATGCCCGCCATCACCGTGCGGGGCAAGCCGGGTCGCGCGCCCGCAGGGCGACGCGCGACGATATAGGCGTTGTTCGTGAGATTTTGAACGCTCGCGAAGACACGCAGGTCTTTCGCGATGTCGAGCTCGCCGAAAACGTTCACCACGAAATACGCGTCCGTGCCTTGGCCTTTCGGGATGGGTCCCCGGCCGGCGACGGTGCGCATGTGCGCGCCGTAATTCGCGTCGACGCCGAAAATCCAGCCATCGTCTTCGATGGCGAAAGAGGCGTAGAGCTGATGACGCGGCAGATAAGGAAGAGCGTCGCCCGCTTGCACCTCCCCCCACGGCGCGTAGGTGCTTTCGAAGCTCGTCAAAAAGACGGCGTCTGTCAGCGAATAGGACAGGCGCGTGGGGAAGCGGTATCGACCCGGAATGAGCTCAGCGAAATCATAGCCGAGCGCTGCTTCGAGCCCCATCGAGCGGGAGGCCCCGCCGTTGAAGAGGTTCCCTTCGCCCTCGCCTCCGGATGACAGGGTATCCGCGCCCAAAAGGTTGCTGTAGTCGTTGTAGAAGAAAACGAGCTCGCTTGTAAGTGTCTCTCGCTTTCCGCGAAAGCCGAGCTCGTAATTCACGCTCTCTTCGGATTCGGTGAACGCGTCAGCTCCTGGACCTGGAGGGCTGAAACCTTTGTGAATGCCGCCGAACAGGTTAATCCGCGGGCTCACACGATAAGTGAGCCCGGCGCCGGGGATAATGGCTGTGACGTGGTTGTCTCGGACGCGCAAAGGATCGGTGCGGTTCGGATCGGCTTTGTCGTAGTCCGTGCGCGTCATGTCGATGGATTCATAACGGATCCCCGGGACGAAGGTCCATCGAGAAAACTCGATCTGGTCTTGGGCGAACAAAGCGAAAGCGCGCGCGTCGCTGACGCGGTTCGTCTGGCTTCCAGGAGCCCCGGAGCTCGTCAGGTTCATACGGCCATCGATCATCTGATAGCCGTCTTCGTGCTGGAAGCGATCCTCCTCGTCTTCGTGGTAGCGGAAGCCGAGCTCGAAGCGGTGGGCTGCCGCGCTGAAGCCTGCCACGGTCTGGACACCTTGCGAGTAGTACTCGCGGTTATTGGCCCGCACTTTCAGGTCGTCGAGATTGCTCGAGTCGCCTTTCGCGACGGCGAGCTCGTGCGCATGCCCTTCGCTGTCGTCGCTGTCGTTGAAGATGCTTGCGATGCCGGTCCCGAGAATGCTCTGGAGCTTGTACCAGTTGCGTGCGAAGTTGTTGCGATAGACCGTCGTGGTCACGTCGATCCCGTTCGGGACGGCGAGAAAGTGCTGCGCTTGAAATTGCTGGTGGTCCCACTGGATGTTGTCTGGCTGCGAAGCGGCATAGCGGCGAACGGGGTTCGCGGCAAAATCCTCATCCGTAAGCCCGAGATAGGTCTCGTCGGAGCTCTCCGCGCCAGCGCCGATTTTCAGCTCGAACGATTGGAAGATATGTGAGCTGGGGGAGGTGTTGAAGCGCAGCTTTCCTACATAATCCTGCACGTAGAAGCCCGTGCTGTCGCCGCCGTCGAGCTCTTTGAAACCGTTCGTTCGAAGTTGATAGGTCTCGAAGAGCCAACCGACATTGCTGTAGCTATCGCCGAGGTAGACATGGGCTTTGCCGGTGCGGTCCTGACCGAAGGCGAGATCTGCGCTCAAGGCGAGACTCGCGGGGACGCGCGTCGAAACGAGGTTCAACGCCCCGCCATTCGTATGCGGGCCGAACTTGATCTGACTCGAGCCTTTGCGGATCTCGATGGACTCCATGCGTCCGGTGACGGGGAAGTAGTAGGCGGCCGGCGCCGTGTAGGGTGCCGGCGCGATGAGCACACCGTCTTCCATGAGCGTGATTTTCGCGCTCCGTTCGGAGCCGCTTCCGCGCATTCCGATATTGGGCCTCAGCCCGTAACCTTCTTCCTCCTGGATGACGATGCCCGGCACCTGCCGAAGCATGTGATGGATGTCGTCGAGGCCGTGTTTCTGACGCTCGAGCTCCTCTCCTTCGAGGGCATAGGCGGCGCCGGGGATCGTCTCGAGCGCTTTGTCGGTACCGACGACGTTCACCCGCTCGCGGATGCGGATCGTGGCCCGCTCGATGGCGTCTTCGAGCGTCTGTTCTTCTCGGTCTTTCTGGCTGGGATCCTGCGCCGCGAGTAGGTTGGACGCCACTAGGGCGGCGAGCGTCGCGGCGGTGAAGAAAGGGCGGAACATTTGTTTGCTGCCTCCTGATGTCTCCTGCGCCTACGAGTGTAAATGAAAATGACACTCAATTTCAAGATGTTTTTGAAAGTGGATTTCATCTTCATTTCGGGCGGGACGACGTTCGCTAGTGGGACTACGAGGGTCCGTCTTCGGACGAATCCTGGAAAGGTGTTAGGGTATTAGCCCTTTTCACCATAATTTGCGAGGATTCTCCGCCTGGCATCGCGCTTGCTACAAAACGGTGCGTTATGGAGACCTTGATATCCGATATCCGCTACGGTTTTCGTCTGCTGCTCCACAAACCCGGTACGACGGTGGTGGCTGCCCTTACTCTGGCGCTCGGTATCGGTGCCACGACCGCGATTTTCAGCGTCGTCAACGGCGTGCTGCTTCGGCCGCTTCCTTACGACGCGCCGGATGAGCTCGTCATGGTCTGGCAGGACCACACACGGAGACGTGTCAATGGGCCCGCCACCGAATGGGCGTCGCCGGACAATTTTTTTGACTGGCGCGAGCAGAACGAGGTTTTCGACGGCATGTTTGCCCTCGGCGGATGGGGACCGACTCTCTCCGGGGCCGATGAGCCGGAGCAGCTGAGGGGTGCCGTCGCGTCTCATGACGTGTTCACGATTCTCGGCATCGAACCTCTGTTGGGACGCGGGTTCCGTCCCGAGGAAGATGCGGCGAACACCGAGCTCGTCGTCGTGCTCGCGCATTCTTTGTGGCAGCGCCGTTTCGGTGGTTCGCTCGAGGTGCTCGGCGAGACGTTGACGCTCGATGGCGAGCCGGCAACCGTAATCGTGGTCATGCCGCCCGAGCTAGACTTTCCCATCATCTCGAAGCCCGAGATATTCGCGCCGCTCCAGATCGACCGCACCAACGCGTGCGGCCGAGGATGCGTGACTCTCCGCGTTGTCGCGCGTTTGAAGGAAGCGGGAAGCCTCGAGGGCGCCCGCTCCGACATGAGCACGATTGCCGCCCGGCTCGAACAGGAATATCCCGAAGAGAATCTCGGTGTCGGCGCGGTGCTCGTGCCGCTGCACGAGCACGTCCGATATGCGCGCGCCCCTTTGGGTGCTCCTCGGCGCCGTGGGACTCGTCCTGCTCATTGCCTATGCCAACGTGGCGAGCCTCATGCTGGCGCGCGCCGCGGATCGCGAGCGGGAAGTCGCGACGCGCATCGCGATGGGCGCGAGCCGCTTGCGGCTCTTCCGGCAGTTCTTGACGGAGAGCCTGCTGCTCGCGGCACTTGGAAGCTCGATGGGTTTGGTCCTGGCGCTCTGGGGCGTGGATTTTCTGTTGTCGCTCGTACCGCAAAGCGTGCCGCGCTTCGCCGAGGTCACCGTGGATGGCCATGCGCTCGGCTTCACGCTCGTCGTCGCGGTTCTGACGGGCCTGGCTTTTGGTTTGGTTCCGGCTGTTTCCGCCTCGAAGCCCAATCTTCACCGTTGTCTGAAAGAAGGCGGAAGAGGCTCGAGCGGCGGGTCCCAGAGATTTCGTTCGGCGCTCGTCATCTTCGAGGTCGCCATGGCCCTCGCGTTGCTCGTGGGCGCGGGCCTTCTCATCCGGAGCTTCGCGTCGCTCATGCAGGTGGACCCGGGTTTCGATACGAGCGGCGTCCTTACAGCGCAGCTGAACCTCGTCGGGCCTGCCTATGATCAACGTCCGGCGCGCGCGTCCTTCGTCGACCGGTTGATCGACCGCGTGGAGGCGCTCCCCGGCGTTGAAGGCGTTGGCGTCATCTTTGTGCTGCCGATGGCGAATGCCAATGCGGATGCCGGATTCCTGATAGAGGGTCGCGAGCCGCCTCGGCCCGGGCAGACACCGGTGGCCTGGTATCGCCCCGTGAGCCCCGGTTATTTCGAGACGATGAAGATGCGACACACGCGGGGCCGCCTCTTTCGCGATGGTGACGCCGCCGAAGCGCCGCAGGTCGTTCTGATCAACGAGGCCGCGGCCACGCGCTATTGGGCCAACGAAGACCCGCTCTTGTCCGCGGTCCGCTTCGGCGGTGCGTCGCGCCGTGTCGTCGGCGTCGTTTTCGACACGAAACATTTCGGCCTTGATCAAGCCGCGCGCCCCGCCATGTACCTCCCCCTATGCGCAACTTCCGATGCGCTTCATGAACTTGTTGGTGCGCACGAGCGGGAGCCCGGAAGACCTAGCGCCCGCGGTCCGGCGCGCCGTTTGGGATATCGATCCAGGGCTCGCGGTCGCGAATGTCACCACCATGGACGCCGTACTCGCCGAGACCGTGGCCGAGCCGCGCGTGGTCACTACGCTCCTCGTCTTCTTTGCGCTATCGGCCCTAGCTCTCGCCGCCATTGGCCTCTATGGCGTCATGAGCTATACCGTCCGCCAGCGCACCCATGAGATCGGGGTCCGAATGGCCCTTGGCGCGAACGCTTCGGACGTCCTCGGCTGGACCGTCTCTAGAGGCACGGTGCTGATGGCGACGGGTGCTGCGCTCGGTCTCGGCTCCGCCTTCGTACTCACGCGGTTCATGGAAAGCTTGCTCTTCGGGGTGGCGCGGACCGACGCGTTGACGTTCGCCGTCGGCCCCGCTGTGCTCGTCGTGGTGGCGCTACTCGCGAGCTATCTCCCCGCCCGCCGCGCGGCCAGGGTTGATCCCGTGATTGCGCTTCGTCACGAATAGGCTGGCTCACGCCGCCATGAGAACTCAGACCAGAGCCCGTGGGTCTTGGCCATGTCGAAGCGGATGGTCCCGTCATCATATCGGGACTCGCCCCGCGCGAGGACCTGAGAGGGTTGTGGATCTGGTTGAAGATGTTCTCGAAACGGACTGGCTCGCTCCGGTCGCTTCCGCGGATCGTCTGGACGACCGATTGAAGAAGACCGGGGATCGTGACTTTCTTGCGCATAGGCTCCGAGGTGATCTCGATGGGAAGAAAGCGTGTCGGGAGGCGTCTTTCGACGAAGCGCGCGAGGATTTCCCATGGACCGCCGATCTTTCCTGTGAAGATGTTCTCGACGGCGTCACGCTGCGGCTCGGTGGCCTCCTCGTCGACGATCATCACTTGCGTCCAGCCACCTGTGATCATGCGCTGCGGCGTGTCATAGGCGATGACGACGCGGCTCCCGGCTAGGCGCGTCGCACCGACCTCGCCGTCCTCGAACACGATGCCCAATAGCCCTTGCAGCGCTCATGCGTGCACTGTTGGTCGAAGTGGATGTGGCCCGGGCATACGAGCTGGCAGTTGCAGTTCTCGAAGACCAGCCCCTTCGCCCACCAGCTGATGGATTCCAATCTCACCTCCCTTGTTTTAGACTATCTGCTACGGCTGCGCAACAGCCAATACGCGCGTGAGTTCATCCGTGCGAATGACGGGGAGCCGTCCGGCATCCAGAAAATCGAAGAGGAGTATTGAGGACTGGCGGCAACCTCCTGGAAATCTTCGCGGAAATGCGATAAAACCTTCCTTCGAAACAAGGAGGTTCCATGAAATCAAGGAAATTGTCGCTGGCCCTGTTAGTGCTCTTCGTGCTCGGGCTCGGTCTCGCTTTGGTCCAAGCTCAAGATGATGACGCTCCGGTTCTCGCATACCGCCAAAGGCTCATGAAGGGCCAGGGTGCGGGCATGGGTTCCATCGGCGACATTCTGAAATACAAGCTGCCTTACTCCGCGGATATCAAAACTCACGCAAGTAACATCAGCGCATACGCGAAGATGATTCCCGGCGCGTTCGAGAAGAACATTGCCATGGGTAAGACGGATGCGCAGGCCGTCGTGTGGGAAAATTGGGACGACTTCACCGCCAAAGCGAAAGCTCTCGAGGACGCTGCGGCGAAGCTCGCGGCTTCGGCCGAAAGCGGCGAGATGCGGGCGATGATGCCGAACGTGAAAGCGCTTGGCGAGGCGTGCCGCGGCTGTCACGACACCTACCGCAAACCTAAAGAAGAACGTTTCGAGCGCTAGCCTCGTTTTCAGAGCGCCGGCATGGGCGTCATCGACGTTCGTCAGTGCCGGCGCTCCAACGAGATCCCTATGAATCCAACAAAGTTCTTGTCGATTGGTCTGTTGATCGGTATCGGAGCCGTCGCCGTGGTTTTCAGCCAGGACAGCGACGCCATTAAGCGCGGCGAGTACCTCGTTCAAGCTGCCGGCGGCTGCACTTGTCACAATAATCCGGCGAACGACACTTTTTCGCTCGCGGGCGGACGGCCGATCGCTACGCCTTTCGGGACCATCTACGGGACCAACATCACTCCGGATCGGGAGACCGGAATTGGCGGGTGGAGCGACGAAGACTTCATCAAAGCGATGCACGAAGGCGTGAGCCCAGACGGCGAAGTTTATTACCCCGTTTTTCCTTACACGTCCTTCACGAAGATGACCGCTGAAGATTTGCTAGACATGAAGGCTTATCTGTTCTCGCTCGAACCCGTTAGCAATGCGAACAAGGAGCCCGAGTTTCGCTTTCCCTATAGCAGCCGATCGAGCGTCCGGGTCTGGCGCGGGCTGAACTTCGACCCTCAGCGTTTTGAGGTCGACCCGGAGAAATCGGAGGAGTGGAACCGGGGAGCCTATCTTTCGGAGGCGCTCGCGCATTGCGGCGAGTGCCACACGCCGCGTACGTTCATGGGCGCGACGGATGACGATCTTTACTACGCCGGCTCGGTGGAGGGTCCCGAAGGCGAGCTCGCCCCGAACATCACTCCGCACGAAGCAACAGGAATAGGGAGCTGGAGCACCCCGGACATCACTTGGTTCATGCAGACGAGCTTCAAGCCGGACGGTGACGATGCGCAGGGGCTCATGGGAGAGCTCGTCACCCAGGGCTACTCGTTCCTGACGGACGCGGACTTGAGCGCCATCGCCGTCTACTTGAAGGCGCTCGAGCCCATCGAGAACAAAGTCGAGGCGCCGTAGAAAGACACGTGATTCTGCACGCGCGCTACGCGCGCTTCTGCCGAAACGCTCTAGGGTTCGAAGTTCGCGAAGTCGGCGATCCGGGTTGGCGTTTCTTCGTGCGAGACCGCTGCTTCATCATGGCAGGGGAGTGTCCCGACGCTCTTTCGCCCGAGGACCTGGGCGACCACTCTTATTTCGCTTATCTGGAAGTGGACGATGTCGACGCGCTTCACCGCGACTTTGTTGCGAACGAGGTGCCCATCATCAAAGAGCTCCGCAGCGAGCCCTGGGGCATGCGCGAGTTCGGCATCCGCACGATCGACGGACACCGGATGATGTTCGGCGGCCGAGCGTCCAAGTTGAGTAGAATGTTGACTCGTGAGAGTTAGGGTTTGGGTTCCTCGGGCGGCTTGGGGGGGCGCGGGCGGTCCAGGCTCAGGGTTACGCCACCCCAGAACTCCGAGCCTTTGCGCTCGATTCGATGATCGCCGTCGACGAGATATTGCAAGATCGCTTTGTCCCATTCCAGTCCGGCCGTGGCGACGAGCTTCATCCAGTCACCATGCGCCGTCTCGTCCGGAGCCTCTGTCGAGCCGCTCCAGATCGTGACTTTGGGGTTGTAGCCGCGGCTCTGTGCGCCCGGACGGGGCGGGGGGCTTCCTTTGATCGAAGTGTGGATCATCACCTCGTTCTCCATCGGAAGCTTGTAGACCTCTTGATCGTCGAAGTCGGCGCCGTATCGGCGGTAGCGGTCGTAGTTTCTCTGGTTCATCGCGTAGACGTCTTCGGCCGCGTTGATCGCGTTGGTGATGTAGTCGCGAATCTTGAAGGCCGCTTCTTTGTGCCGCGGAAAGCGTGCGTCGTCGGTATAGCTGAAGCCGGGTATGAACCAACCTTTGTTCATGCTCCAGTTGCGCTCGGTGATGCGGCCGCGGCGGACGAGCCCCGTATATTCGGAGAAGAGCTGCACGAGCTGGTGTGACGGGTAGCCGTGCGGGTTCAAAAATATATCGGGAAGCCACATTTCCCATAGCCGCCGGCGGACAGTGGATTCCGGGTAGATGGGCATCGGGCGGTTGCCGTCGGAGGTGACGTCCATCCCGAGTGAAGCGAGGTAGCCCGCGTGCAGAATGAGCTCCGGGGTCTTCTCGTAGAGGTCGAAAGCGAGCTGGGCTCCATCAGCGTTGGTGATCGGATGGAACACGACGTTGACTTTGTCGAGCTTCTTGCGATGCTCGGGGTCGGTGAGCAAAAGCTCGGCGAGCTTCAACACATGGGATGTCGACGAGACTTCGTTCGCGTGCTGTCGCGCCGAGTAGATGACGGTCGGCTTCAGCGTCGTGGCTTTGTATTGCGAGACGTGCGAGGCTTCGACCGGGGGCATGAGGTCCATCGCCCAGATGTCCTGGCCGAGATAGCTTTCGCCCATCTTGTACACGGTGGCTTCTTCGAAGCGCGACATCTTGGCGAGGATGCCGTAGGCCTCGGGCGGCGGGATGGGCGTGTCCCACTGGACGAGCTCTCCATCGCCTGGACGGACCGGGAAGCGGTGGATGTCCGGAAAGGGCGCCGGGCTTCCGTTCGCGGCGAGCTCGACGACCGGCTCGTTCTCCCAGTCGATCTTGTGCTCCCAGCCCGCGCGAACAGCGAGTGTCTCGAGCGCGTGATAAGCGAGCGCGTCCTCGTAGAGGCCCGCCGCGCGCAGCGCGCTCAAGTGCTCGACCATAGCGATGACTTGCTCGGAGGAGAGGATGCGCTCGTCTACTTGCTCGGACCGCGTGCGTTTCGAAAGCTCGGCGCGCTCGTTCTGTTGCGTGTCTACCTTCACGCGGAGCTCGAGACGCGTTAGACCCGGCTCGCCCGCCCGCACGTGCGCCGTGAGCGCTTTCGGCCGATTCATCTCGACTTTCGGAATATTGCGGCGGACCTCACGCTGCGCTCCGCTCCCGTTCTCGTACTCGATCACGACAGCGGGGCGGCTCGTCGCGAAGCCGGTGAAGCGAACGGCCGCGCTTCCGGCTTCGCCATCACTCTTTGGCTGCATGATGGGGATGACGCGGCCGGGATAGGTGAGCTCGTCGCCGCGCGCGTTGCGGCCGAGAATGCGGTAGAACAACAGCGTCGTGAAATAGATGTCCTCGTGGAGCGCGTCCATAGTTGAGATGAGCTCTTTGTCGAGGTTGAGCAGATAGTGCGGCTCGCTCAAGGTCAGCTCGACGGTGAGCTCGACGGTGAGCTCGCCGAAATAGGGCGCGTCCCGGCCATCCCCGCGAGGATTGCCGTCATGGAGCTCCATGATGTAGTCGTACATTTCCGGAATCGTTTGGGATTGAAAATGATCCCAGAAACTTTCCGCGTCCGTAACGATGCGGGTATCGACGAGTGTCTCACCACCGGCGCTGGCCGAAAGCCAACCCGTCGTGACGTTGACCATCTCGTAATCGCGGAAGCGGTCGAGGTAAGGACGGAGGACGAGCTTAGGGCGAAAGGTCTCGCGCAAGATCTCGCTGCCATCTGCGGCCGTGGCGACCACCTCGTAGGGCGGTGCGTCCTCCGGTGCAGCTTCGAAGCGAATTTTCTCCACGGGTAGAGCAAGCTCGCGTGCGAGGATCTCGTCGATAGGGAAGGCTTCCTGAAGCCAGCGTAGGGGCGTTCCCATGGCTTGCTGGCGCCACTCGTCGGGTGGCGCGTAACGCGCGAAGTGAACGGTGATTGAGTCGATGTTCTGACCCTCGAGCTTGGGCCGCACGCCGTCGTAGAGCCAGCTATAGCCTTGTTTGAACGCAGACAGAATCTGCACATCGGCGTCCGGCCCGAGCTCGTGACGCACTTCGGCAGCGATGCGCTCGCGGACTTCGATCGGCTCGGAAAGCCGCGCCTCGAGCGTTACGGGGCGGCCTCCGGCCCGCGGCAGCACCCGCTCGCGGAACAAACGCCAAAACGCGTCGACTTCGGAAGGGACTTCGAATCGCTCCTCGAAGATGGTCGCCGCGTTTTGCACGTCGCGGTCGTCGATGACGATCTCGAGCGCCTCCACGCCGAGCGCCTCCGCATGTTCTCGGATCACGCTCTCGAAACCCGCGGGGGGCTTCTCGAGCGAAACGGTGACTTTCGCTCGGGCGAGCTCTTCTTCATTGAGCTCCGCGACGAGCTGATCGAGCTTGTAGAGCGCTACCGCCGCCTGGCCCGCGGGGGAGCGACCGGAGAAAAAGCGCCAGAGATCCGTTTCGATGTCGTCGATCGTGGTGCGGTCCTTCCCGCGTTCCCAGATATTCGGAAAGTGCTCGGCGATTTGTTCGAGCGCGCGGTCGGTACCGGCATCGTCGCTGCCGGAGACGATCACAGCGCTCTTCGGGCCAAACGCGTTGGGGACGACGCGGACGATGCCTTCGCCGCGCTCGAGCTCGATCTTCGGGATAGTCTCCTCGTCGAGGAGAGGATGATCGCCGATGAGGACGAGTGTCGGCTCGTCGGAAGGTTCTTCGATCTCCTCCGGAAGGCGAACGATGGGAACGGACATGCCCGCGGCCTCAAGCCCGAGGCGCGCCGCCAAGTCGAGCGTTCTTTCGTTCCCATAGGCCGGACTCAACACGACGTCGATGCGCTCAGCGATGAGATTCGTGTCGCCGTCGCCGAGCATGCCGTCCGGCGTGTAGAGGTTCGAGAGATCGAGCTCGCGTTTCGGACCCGAACCAGGCCGGGCCGGGATGGGGCCGCCTTCGCGCTCGGCCGGCTGTCGCGGGAAGCGCACTTCCGCGCCGGCGAGGCGCATTACGAAGGTCTCGACCCCGTCATAGGACGGCGAGCTGTCGAGGATCGCGCGCCGCGCGATAGGCAATTGGGTCTCGGGCACGTCGAGAGACACGTGAAGCTCTCGGAGCTCCCCAAGTCCCACGATGACCCGTGTGACGCGCAAGTCCTGGGGCTCGATGGCCTCCTCGACGAGCGTCGCGCGAATATCGGCGATCACGTCGGTGAGCGTTGCGCCTTCGGGGTCCCAGAGATGTGGTAGACGTCCCGAGAGTGCCGTGGCTGCCGACCGTGTTCCAGAATCCTCGGAGCCCGTGACCACGAGCCATTCGCGCCCTTCCACGACCGCGGTCGTGATCAAGCCTTCGCCCACACGGATTCCATCGAGCGCGATGCCGATGGCTGATGCCGCTTCGACTCCGACGGCGATACCCACGCCCACTTTCTGGGCCGGCTTTGCTGTCAGGGGAAGGTTCATCGCCATCGTTTCAAAACCGAGGCGTGTCGCGATGTCTGAAGCGGCGGCGACGATGAAGGGCGACGGATCGTCGCCGAGAACGAGCTCCGCATTGACGAAGTCGATAACGCCGTCGCTGTTGCGGTCTTCGAGCATGAAGCCCGCATCGAAGATCTCGTTCAAGGAGTGCTGGGCGAAGGAGGTTTGCGCGAGGAGCAGACATCCGAAAAGTGGCGCGAATCGTCTCATAGCGGCGAATTATAGTCTGCTATAGACGTGCGCCGATTCTGGATTTATGCCGACCCCACGGCCGCGTTGGCAAGAGCTCCGCAAAATGCTGGTATTGCCCTTCTTCGCCATCGTGAGCACGAGCTGATTCAACGTCTTTCGACGCTCATGATCGCCGATACATGTCACGGGCGGAGAAGCAGCGAACTGCGTGCATGGAGCGAATCGCGAGAGTGCAGCCCGAGCGTCCATAAAGAAGGTGCGGGATGGCTGTCGTTCGTCATTATTAATCGGCGCGGAACTGCGGGCTCGTGCGCCCGGCGACAAAGAAGAAAGCAAGGTCGACGCCCGCGAGACTTTGCAGCCGTCACATCGACTGCGGGCTTGATGATCGGAAAGCAAGAACGGTCACGGCTTCGGGCCAGGCGACGTTCGCCACCGGAACTGCGCTACGCAGCTTCCCGCCACTCGTAGCGATGGTGAAGGCCACCCACTTTCGGCAACGTCACAACCTTGGCCGTGGGTGACGGTCGCGGCGTGATCAGCCTCTCGTCCGGCGTGTCTTTTTCGAGTCCCAAGTGGCAACGGTCCTTGTGGTAGTAGCTGATGTACGACCTCATAAGCCGGACCAAATGGCGCTCGCCGAAGACCACGACGTGCGCGAGGAGCTCGCGCCGACAGATGCCGATCCAGCGCTCTGCAGTTCCGTTCTGCCAAGGACTGCGGAAAGAAATACGGACCGGCTTTGTGCCCATCGCCTAGATGAACTCGACCACGGCGACGCTAAAGATTGAGTCTCGGTCAAAGATGAGGTATCTCGGTGCCGTGTCGAAGGGAAACGCCTCACGCAGTTGCTGGATGACCCAAGCGGCAGTCGGGTGAAATGTCGCGTTGAAGTGAACGATATGACGTCGGCGTGCTCGATGACGAAGAAGCCGTACAGCAGCCGAAGCGACTCGGTCGGCACCGTGAATAAATCCATCGCGGCGATGTCGTCCTTGTGGTTGCGCAAGAACGCGACCCAGCGCTTGACTTGGTCGGGCTCGGCAGGCCGGCGTGGGATGTAACGCGACACCGTCTTCTCCGAGATGATTAAGCCGAGCTTCGTCATCTCCGCGTGGATACGCGGTGCTCCCCAGCCGTCTTGTGCCATCTGCCGGATGAGCCGGCGAATCTCCGCAGCGAGGCGGGGACGACCCGGGTAGCGCGTGCTCGAGATGCGCGTCCAGTATCGTCGAAACCGGGCCCGATTCCACTCGGCCACCGTGCCGGCTTTGACAATGACTAGACGACTGGCCCACGCTGCCACGATTCGCGAAGTGCCACCCAGAAGGCTCGATCGAAGTCTTCGAGCGGTGGGCGCGGGCGCTCTTTCTTCAGCGCCGTCACTTGCTGTCGCAGAGCCAGGTTTTCAATCACAAGGTCGGCTCGGCGCCGACACATCGCCCGCAACGCACGGGCGCCGAGAGTGACGAGAAAGATGAGAGCGCGGAGCATTGGTGGCGGAGTTTGACCTTCTTCGCCCCGGAACTCAAGCGGCGCGAGAAGGGCGTAAGCTCTTTATTTCAAGGCAGCACGAGTTTTGACGAGGGACAGCTCTCTTTCCTACGCGCCTTGAGTGACGCTCAGCGACGCGAGGCGATTCTGTATCCCGACAAGACCATCAACAACATTCTCGCGGCAGCGAACTCCGACAACGCTACCGTGGACTATGCCGGCCTCCGTGTCTCGACGCTCACGGACAGTCAGAAGCAGCAGCTTTTGCGGCTCACCAGCCTCTACGTGGGTAATCTTCGCGAGGGACATGCGCGGGTTCGCATGGACGAGGTCGAGCAGCACCTGGACGAGACGACTTTCGCTTGGATCGGTGGAACGAGCGACGACGCGGTCTTCTACTACCGCATTCATAGTCCGGTGGTTCTCATCGAGTTCGACCACCAGCGCCCGGTGGGAACCGCGCACCTGCGCCCCAAGAACGTTCCGACTCGCCAGCATATTCACGTGGTCGTGAGAACGCCGAACGGCAACGACTACGGCAAGGATCTTCTTCGGCAGCACCTCGAAGCGCACCCGCACTGAGGTGCGGCTCGACCGGATGGTACCGAGGAGCAACGCGGTCTCAGTTTTTTCGTTGAAACGCCATCGCAAAGCCCTAGATGGCGACAGATTAAAAGTGACCGGCGCAAGCACCCCCTGCCGATCGAGAACTGCTACTGGCGCGGCTATACTGGTGGTGTGAGTTCCGTAGCCGAAAGTCTCCGCGAGCAAAGCCGTGCGCGTTTGCGCGCGATGACGCCGGCGGAGCGCGTCTTGGAGGCCTTCATGCTCGGTGCGCGCGGCGTCGAGGTCTATGGCGCCGCTCACGAACTAGGCCGGGATGACGCGCGGCGTCGCCTTGAATGCGTTGCTCAAGCTGGTCGAAGAGCCTCGCGCGTTATGCGCGAAATCATCGAATGAGTCTCGCTCGGGACGTCGCCGCCCGGTTGGACGCCGAAGGTGTCGGCTTCGCACTCATCGGAGCCCTGGCAATGGCGGTACATGGTGTCAGCCGTTCGACTGCTGACATCGATTTTCTCAGCGTCGAAGAGGGGCTTCTGAAACGAGAGCTCTGGACCGACTTCGAGGAGCGTGGCGCTACTCTTCGTCTTCTCAAAGGTGATTTTGACGATCCACTTGCGGGAAGTATTCGCATATTGCTCGAGGGAGACGAGATCGTCGACGTTGTGGTAGGCCGCTATCGATGGCAGGAGGAGATCATCCAAGTCGCGGAAGTGACATCGATTGGCGAATTCGCGGTCAAAGTGGTTCGGCCCTCGGGTCTCGTGCTTCTGAAGCTCTACGCGGGCGGACCTCAGGATATGTGGGACATCCACGCCCTGCTCGCCAGCCATGAGCAGGCGGACGCGATCAAAGTGGAGGTCAACGGGAAAGTGGCGCAGCTTCCCGAGGATTGCCGCGAGCTATGGCGCGGCGTTTGTGACCAGTCTTGAGTCGTCGCCAGACTGCCGTCGCCAGACTGCCGTCACAGGTCGGGGACTTCGTCCGTGACGGTCCGGAGCTTCCCGTCACGGAGATAGAGGCGGCACATCCCATCGAGCGTGAACAGGCGTGCGCCTCGTCCTCCGAACACGGCGAGCTGGTGGCCGGTATCTCGTCCGGGGCGGAGCCGCCCTTGGGATTTCGTAATGGGGGCGAACAATGCGCTCTGATCGAAGGCCTGGTGCAGGGAAGAAGCAGGGCCGTCGGTGAACAAGAGCAACGGCGCTCGCTCCAGATGCGCGTAGGCGATGCCGTTTACGGTGCTGGCGGCACCTGGGCCGACACCGACCAGCACCACGCCGGGCTTGCCGGTCAACGCGCCGGTCACAGCAGCTATTATCGCCGCGTGCGTCTCCGTTCGGGCGAGCACGAACTCGATACCGACTGCGCAGGCCTCATCGATCCGATCGAGGCTCGACCCACCTCCCGGGATCCCGATCATCCGTCGCACACCGTGACGCGCCAGTGCGGCGGCGATGGATTCGGCCAAAGTGTTGGGGGCAGCGACAACGAAGCTTCGGGTGTAGGATCACGGGGTTGCTCGGATTGCGGAAGGATGACGGTCGAAATTGTCCGTTAGTCTCAAAATCATAGGGGTGGGGAATGCCCGATGAGATGCCTGCCATGCGCCGTTTACATCGCCTTTTACACATGCTTTCGATTCGGGCGGTAGCGCCCGCCCTGCGTGGACTTCTAGCCCCTGTCTGGATCTTCGCGCTTTGCTCTTCGCTCACCCTCACGTGCTCGCCAGAACCCACTCTCCGCTTCGAAGTTTCCTTTTCGACATCCGCGCACGCGGAACCCATCACGGGCCGGGTCTACGTGATTCTTTCCCGCGACGGCGACAGCGACGCGCTCAACCGTCGAAGCTTGGGCCATCAGCCCATCTCGAGTACCAGCGGCGTTCCGTTCTTCGCGACGGATGTATTCGAGTTGGCGGCCGGTGAGGCAGCCGTGATCGACACCGAGACCCTCGGCTTCCCGCAGCGGAGTCTTCGCGAGCTGCCGGCGGGGGACTACTACGTGCAGGCGCTGCTCAACGTCTATACTGAATTTCCTCGGGCAGACGGCCACGTGATCTGGGCTCACATGGACCAGTGGGACGGCCAGCATTTCAATTGGGCCCCCGGGAATCTGTTGAGCTCGCCCCAGAAGGTCCGCCTCGATCCCGAGGCCGGTTACGTCGTCGCGCTCGGCTTGACCGACGTGATTCCCGCGATCGAGGTGCCGCCCGACGACGCGTGGGTCAAGCGCGTGAAGATTCGAAGCCGGCTGCTTAGCGAGTTCTGGGGCCGCCCCATCGACATCGGCGCTACCGTCCTACTGCCGCGGGACTACGACGCGCACCCGAATGCGCGCTACCCCACCGTGTACCAGCAGGGTCACTTCGACCTCCGAGCGCCCTTCCGGTTTCAGACAGAGCCCGTCAAAGAATCGACCGCGGCCCGCACGGCCCGAATGAAGCGGGGCGTCGAGAACGGATACGAGTTCCAGGAGTCCTGGCGAGCGAACGGCTTCCCGCGGATGTTTGCGGTTACTTTCCAGCACCCTACGCCTTACTTCGATGATTCCTACGCGGTCAACTCGGCAAATAACGGCCCTTATGCGGACGCCCTTCTCACCGAGCTGATCCCGTACCTCGAGGAACAATTCCGCATGATCCCCGAAGCTTGGGGACGGCTTTTGACTGGCGGCTCGACGGGGGGATATGAAGCTCTCGCGCTCCAGGTGCACCACCCAACATTCTTTGGAGGCAGCTGGATCTTCTGGCCGGACCCCATCGACTTTCGCGCGCTGTTCATGATCAACATCTACGAAGACGACAACGCGTTTCTGGTGCCGGGCTGGGGCCTCGGCAACGTGCAGCCCGAGCGCTACGCTTTTCGGTCGGCGGAAGGCCAGCCCATTTTCAGCATTCGGCAACTCAGTCAGCTTGCCTCCGTGCTGGGCAGCAGCGGGCGGTCCACCGACTATCTCGAAGCTTGGGAGGCTTCGTTCGGTCCCCTCGGCGATGATGGCTACACCAAGCCGCTATGGGACAAACTGACCGGGGCGATCGATCGCAGCGTCGCGGAGTACTGGAGGGATCAAGGGTACGACCTGCGCCACTACACGGAAGAGAATTGGCACACCATCGGGAGAGAGCTCGTCGGAAAGCTGCACTTCATCTGTGGTGACATGGACAATTACTATTTCAACTTGCCGGTCTACTACATGGAAGAGTTTCTGGAGAGCACCAGCGATCCCTACTACGCCGGTTCGTTCCGCTACGGGCGGCCCAGTAAGGGACACGGATGGACGCCCCTCACGAACGCGGAGCTTTTCCAAGAAATGGCGCGCCACATCGTACGCAACGCGCCGGCGAGCGCCAAAACCGATATGTGGATGTATTAGTCGAGTGAACGGTGACGCTCGCCCGTTCCGCCGGCGCCGTCTCCGCCTGACGGTGCTGTTGTTTTTATCCTACGTGGGTTATTACTTTTGTCGGGTGACCTTCCCGGTCGCCTTGCCGGTCATCTCTGACCAGTTCCAGTTCTCGAATACCCAAACCGGCCTCATTCTCTCCGCGTTCTACTCCGTCTATGCCGTGGCCAAGCTCGCGAACGGCTTCCTGGGCGACCGGATCGGTGGCAAGGTCATGCTGCTCATCGGGATTGCGGGAACCGTCGCGTGCAATGCATCGTTCGGCTTCGGGCGCGAGCTTGCGTTCTTTGTCTTGATTTGGGGGACCAACGCGTACTTCCAGTCGATGGGGTGGTTGTCTCTCGTGCCCATCATGGCCCAGTGGTATGCACGTCAGGAGACGGGCCGCACCATGGGAGTGATGTCGCTCAGTTATCAGTTGGGCGACTTCATCGCACGATCCTTCTCCGCTTTCCTCATCGTGGCGCTCGGTTGGCACGGAATGTTCTGGGTGCACTCCGCGCTACTGGCGTTGCTCGGATTGGGGCTTTTGGCCTTTCTCAACCCCTCGCCCGCCGGGCTCGACCTCCCGAAAAAAAGCGCGCCCGCGACTGACGCGTCCGCGCGAGTCGACGCTAAACGTTGGCGACGCCGCATGCTAGTGAACCCGTGGTTTTGGATCGTGTGCGTGAGCTATCTCTTCCTTTCGATCTTCAGGTACATCTTCTGGGGCTGGTCGGTGCAGTATCTGATTCAAAATGGAGCCACGCTCGGAACCGCTGCGCTCACGTCTGCCATCTTCCCTCTCTTCGGCTCCGCGGGGTCCATCACTGCTGGATGGGTGTCCGACCGGATGGCGGCGCGCCGAGGCCCCGTCATGGCCATCATGAGCGTGCTCCTCACCGGCTCCGTTTACTTTTTCAGCCGGATTCCCGGAAGCGAACCGGTCTGGCTCATGGTGGCCCTGGGCCTCGTTGGGTTCACGTTGTACGGGCCGTACTCACTCATGGCCGGCACGGTCGCCATGGACTTCGGAGGCAAGCACGCATCGGCGACGGCGGCTGGTATCATCGACGCTGTTGGGGCGGTTGGAGCCATTCTCACCGGGGTCGGGATGGGGTACCTGATCGACACCTACGGCTGGACCCAAGCCTTTAACATCATTATTGCCATGTCCGTCATTTCCATGTTTCTGAATTTTGCACTGTGGAATCTCGAACCGCGTCAAGACGCGGACCCATAGCCGAGGAAATTTTCCATGCAGTTTTCGCACTGGATCGCAGCCGTCGACACCCATACCGAGGGTGAGCCAACTCGGATCATCACCAGTGGGATCCCTCCTCTCCGAGGAGCGACGATGCTTTTGCGGCTCGACGACTTTCGCGAGCGCTTGGACCACATCCGCACGGCCCTGATCGCGGAGCCACGGGGTCACCAGGACATGTACGGCTGTCTGCTGACCCAACCTACGACGCCCGAGGCGGCACACGGCGTGTTCTACATGCACAACGAGGGCTACATGACCATGTGCGGGCATGCTACCATTGGCGTATCGACGGCGTTGGTGGAGCTGGGGATGGTGCCGGTGGAGGAGCCCATCACCCGCTTCGTTCTCGATACCCCCGCCGGACTCGTCGAATCCAGCGTGCGCGTAAAAGACGGGCGAGCGGAAAGCGTTTCCTTTCAGAATGTGTTGGCCTATGCGGAGTCCCTCGACGTTCCGCTTTTTGTGCCGGATATCGGAACGGTGACCGTGGACATCGCCTATGGCGGTAACTGGTTCGCATTCTTCAATGCCGAGGAAGTTGGTCTCGAGCTCACGCACGGGAACATCGGCAAAGTGGTCGACACCGGGATGCGCATCATGCGGGCTGCGAACGAACAACTGTCTGTCCAGCACCCCGAAGTGCCCATGAGTAACCGCATCAACATCGTGACGGCGGTGGCACCTCCCAACGATCGAGGGAGAACGTATCGCAACGTGCACGTCTTCGGTCACGGGCAGTTCGACCGATCGCCCGGAGGCACGGGAACCTGCGCGCGCATGGCGGTGCTGCACGCAAAGGGACGGCTCGCCGTGGACGCGGACGTATGGGTCGAGAGCGTGACTGAGGGTGTTTTCCGGGGGCGCATTCTCGAGGCAACGACGCTTCAAGGCCGCCAGGCCGTCTTACCCGAGATCACCGGATCGGCGCATATCACCGGCTTCCATCAATTCGTGATCGATCCCGACGACCGGCTGAAAGCGGGATTCCCGCCGGGGCGGGTTTGAGGAAAATACGCCGCAAGAGCGAGTCGATGTGATACTTCCTTAGCCGAAAGGTTGGCTCTTGACAGACATGAAGGCCCGGGCATGTTTCGTCGTCGCCGTGCTTTGCCTCGGCGGTTGGGTCGTTTCGTCGCAAGAAGATAACGCGCGCGCCCTTCTCGAGCAGAGTCTCGACGCGCATGGCGGGCGCGCGCGCTTCGAGGCGATTCGCGACTGGCACATCGTTGCCGAGCGGAGGCTCGGCACCGAGTCGGAGCCACGGCGGGAGATTTACGAAGAGTACTTGCTCGTGGAGAGCGGCTTGTTGCGTACGCTCCTGATCAAACGTATCGAGGACTCCGTTTCGGTCTATGGTCACGATGGCCGCCGCGGTTTCGTCGTGTTGGATGGGAACCTCGAGAGCGGTTCCGAGGCCGAGGCGGAAGGCTACTACCGCGCGCATGGCGAGTACTATCTACGCGCGCTCCCGTTCAAATGGATGGACCCCGGGGTCCGGGTGACGAAAAGCGCGCCGGACGAGCGCTACGAGCTCCTTCGTATCGAGTCCGAGCAAGGCGTGGGTCGAGCCTGGACGGATGTTTGGGTCGCCGCTATCGACAAGAAAACCCATCTTTTGCACGAGGCGCGCCTCACCCACCACACCGAAAGCTGGATGGGTCCGGAGCGCGGCGTGAGAGAGATCACTTATCGCTATAGTGACTATCGTGACGTCGAAGGGATCTTGTTTCCGTTCCGCCTCGAATATCTCGTTGGTCGGCGAAAGACGGGAGAGAACGTGATCCAGTCCATCAAGCTCGACACGGGGCTCGCGAAGGATCTATTTCTTGCGCGCACGTATGGACGTAGAAAAGACGGTCTCCTGAGATGACGAGGACGTAAACATCCGAAGAGCTGCATGGGTCTCATAGCGGCGAGTTATCGTCTGCTATAGACTCGCGCGATGAAGCGCTCCCTCGTTCTCATGCTTGCCGTTATGGCATGCTCGAACGATTCGCCATCCGAGCCGGAAGGCGCGCGTGCGACGAAGAAGGAGCTCCACGAGCTCGCCAAAGCGCGCGTGATCCGGGGCATGCTTGCCAGGACCGACGGCTACGCCTACGCCGTGGATGTCTCGCTTCTCATGATCTTCGCGGCTCAGGAGGGCGATCGCGAAATGTACGAGCCCCTTCGTGATTTCGCTATCGAGCGCTACGTTTTGGACGACCCCGAGGACCCTTATACGCGAGGGTTCGTGTTGTGGCGCTTCGGCAAAGACCAGGAGCCGGACGCGTCCGGTACGACGGAAGCGCTGCGTCTCGCGGAGGGACTCTGGCGCGGGGCCGAGGCTTTCGGCGAGAGCGAGGATCGGGAGTGGGCCGTGACCATTCTCGACGGCTATGCGCGTCACGCCGCCGAAGAGCAAGGCGTCTGGATGATTCGGAACTACTTCAATCTCGGCACGCGCTCATTTGCGACGAACTCGTTCCTCGTCGACTACGCGCCCGATTTTGTCGCCGAGGTCGCCGCGGCGACAGGTAGCGAAGACTTGGCCGAGGTCGCCAGGCGATCCTACGCGTTGATCGAAAAGGCCCAGGCGCCGATCGGTCTGCTGTACGACATGATCCAGCCCGAAGTGGCCACGCTCTTCGACGATGAGAGCATGGTGATCTTCTCGCCCAACGACGCGATCCAATTGTCGAACACCGCCACGGTCGCGGCCTGCGCCGTGGTCGGGCTTCCCGAAATTGGCCGTGCGGTCGTGGATTTCTCGCGCGAGCGCATGCCTGGTCTCAGGGGCACGTATTATGGCAGGACGGGAGAGGTGGCGCGCGACAAGCGGCCCGGCATCGAAGCTTGGGCGTCTCTCGTTCGGCTTGCGGTCGCTCTCGACGATGACGAGGCGCTTGCCGCGTTCTATCCGTTTCTCGTGAGCAATGCCGGACGTCAGTGGCGGATCCCCAAAGACGCGTGGCTCTACGTCGCAGCGGAGCTTCTGCTCGGGCTTCAGGCTGTGACGTCCACCTCGTGAAGTTCGAAAGCGCGGACGTCGCGCGCTACTACGACCAGAACACGGCGAGCTTTCTCAGCCATGGACAAGGCGGTGCGCACGGCATCATTCATCGAGCCGTTTGGGGCGAGGGCGTTTTACGCCGCGAGCAGGCTTTTCACTTCGTGCACGATCTTCTGCAGGCCCGGATCGCGGATGGCGGCGCTCAGCGCATACTCGATCTCGGCTGCGGCGTGGGCGCGAGTCTGGAATATATCCTCCGCGGGAAAGCCCTGTCCGGCTTCGGCGTCACCAACAGCGCCGTCCAGGCACAGTTCGCGCGCGAGCGACTCGGCGATCGGGCGAGCATAGCCGAGCTCGATTTCTGCTCGGCGCCCCTTCCAGCACCGATCGACCTCGCTTTCGGTATCGAGTCCTTCGCTCAGGCGCCCGACGCCGCAGCGTTCTTCGAGAACGTAGCAAAGTCACTTGCCGCCGGTGGATACCTCGTGCTTTGCGACGACTTTCTCGCCGATGACGCGCCTAATGCTGACGCGCCTAATGCTGACGCGCCTAATGCTGATGATGATCGATGGGTGCGCGAGCTCCGCCGTGGGTGGCAAGCGAGCTCGCTCCTTCACCGGGAGGCGGTGGATGCTCTTGCGGCGTCGCATGGGCTCGAGCTCGTGGAGGATCGAGACCTTACGGCGTTTCTCGAGCTCGACCGGCCTCGCGATAGGGTGCTCGGCTTGCTCATCGCCCTCACACGACCCTTCGTTTCGATGAGCGCGAGACTCGAGAGTCACTTGGGAGGCAACGCCTTGCGTCAGTGCTTGAAGCGTGGGCTGGTCGCTTATCGCTACCGCGCCTGGAAAGCGACGTAACGCACAACGATGGACCCGGCGCCGCGTTGCCCTCCAGGGGCGAGGAGGTGCTAACATCGACAGGGAGAACTCGGAGCCGGCAGTCTGGCCGCCAGCGCGGCGCAAGGTCATCCAAAGATCGGGTATGGAAGTGCAGCTTTGAGCTCCATGGTATTTGAGAACTACGGCGGTATATTCCAGCTGCGTCTGGAAACGGCTGAGGATCTCGCCTCTCTGGGGAACCTGAAAGAGTCCCGGTGGGCCGCAACGAGCGCGCCGGTTGACTGTTTTCGCTGCGATCCCGGCGTGCTGCAATGTCTCGACCCCAATGAGACCGGACGGATCCGCACCCAAGACCTGAAAGATGCGCAAGCCTTCCTTTTTCACTTCTTGATCAACCGGGAGGGTGCGGCGCAGAAGAGCGACGTTCTGCGTCTGGACGACTTCGACACGACCCACTCGGAAGGCTGCAAGCTGCAAGAAGTTTGCGAGTGGATGCTGGAACAACTCGGAAGGCAAGGGAGCAAGGAAATCTCGCTCGAGAAGATTCGCGCCTTTCGCGCCGGCTACGCTCGCATCTTCCCGAACGGCGACGGCATCGTGCCGCTGGTTGATATCGAAGTGGGAAACACCCGGGCGTTCTGCGCCGATGTCGTCAAATACGCGGGGGAAGTCGAGGACGCCGGCGGGAAGATCGGCTACGGCAAGGAACAGCTCGAGAGTTTTCTCGATCGCGCGCGCGCCATGCGGAATTGGATGGTGGAGGGAAGGCAGTCGGGGTGGACGTGGGGATGCCACTTCCGAAGCGACCGCCATCGTGTTCGCTCTCGAAGCAAAGCTCGAGCAGTTCTTTTGGCAATGCGACTTGTTGCGAGTGGAGCCTCGCGCGGCTAGCCGATTCGAGCTGAGCGAGGACGAGCTCGAGGCATTCGACCTCGAGAACGCTCTCGCTCTCGAAAAGAGAGTGAGTGTTGCCCCGCTCAGTCGTCCGAACGCAGCTGGCGAATTGAACCTGAGCGGCGGTCTCAATCCTCATTATGAAGAACGGGTCTGGGTGCTCCGAGACAAAGTCCTGAAGCGAGCCTTGGGAACGGATGTGGAGACGCTCACCCGCGAAGACTGGGAAAAGGTGAAGGCTCTTTTCGGGCCGCACAAAGCCTGGCATGACGCGAAACCGAACGACGAGATCGAAGCTCTCGGAGAGGAAAAACTGTCCGCCTATATCGATGGCGAGCTGCCGAAGGAAGCGGAGGCGCTCATCGAGCGCGACTTGGCCGTCAAAGAAGAGCTCGAGCAAATCGCCGCGGTGGAGAAGCTCTGCCTGCTGCAGCGCTGGCTCATGGAGCTCGCGAACAACTTCGTGAACTTCTCCCAACTATACGACCCCAATAGGCGCTCCCTTTTCGAGGAAGGCACTTTGGTCATCGACGGTCGCGAATTATCGTTCAGCATGAAAGTGACGAACCGCTCCGAGCACAGGAAGATTGTGGAGATGAGCCACATGTTTCTCGTTTACGCCGAGATCACCTCCAAGGTAGTCGCTTCCGCGCCTCATGAAAAATTCGAGCTCGTCGTGGCGGTAACTTCAGGCCAGCGAGGCGGCATTGCCGCCGGCAAACGAGGCGTGTTCTTCGACATCGAGGAGCGCGAATGGGACGCTCGCATCCTGGAAGTCGTGGAGAACCCCATCAGCCTGTGGGAGGCGGTGAAAGCACCGTTTCAGCGAATAGCAGGACTGGCCGCGAAGAAGGTAGAGCGGATTGCCGCAAAACAAACGGAATCGATCGAAACGACCACAGAGGCGGGCTTGGAGAAAATCGCGACCACACCCGCAGGCGAAGAAAAGCCTGCCGCCGCCCTGGGTCACCAAACGTCGGTTCGGGACCTTTTACTCGGCGGCGGCTTCGCTTTCGCTGCCGTGGGCTCCTCGCTTGCGTTCATTGTCAAGACTCTCTCGGACGTGAATCCTTTGCACGTCGGGGCGGTGGTTGTGGGCCTGGGAAGCATCGTCATGCTCTCGAGCGGACTTCTCGGCTATCTAACACTGCGGTCGCGCGACATGAGCGCGATGCTGGAAGCGGCGGGTTGGGCGGTGAACTTCCGCATGAAGCTGACGCGGCGTTTAGGCCGACTCTTCACCCACAGGCGGGAGCTGCCCAAAGACGCGGTAAAGAGACGCCGCGATCTCCTCGACGGTTTTCTCGCCGAGCTCGAGGTCGTGCAGTCCACGTGGCAGCGGATTCTTGCCGTGCTGTTGGTGGTGGGTCTCGGCGTGCTGGTTTACCTAGTCCTTTACAGATTCGTGTGAAGCTTGCCTAGTCCTTGGAAAGTTTCTTGTAGCGGACTTTGTGAGGGCGCTCGGCTTCCTTTCCCAAGCGCCGCTTTCGGTCAGCCTCGTAGTCCGTGTAATTCCCGTCGAACCACACGACTCGGCTATCGCCTTCGAAAGCGAGGATATGAGTGGCGACCCGATCGAGAAACCAGCGGTCGTGGCTGACGACGAGCGCCGTACCGCCGAACTCGTAAAGCGCTTCCTCGAGGGCGCGGAGCGTGTTGACGTCGAGATCGTTGGTGGGCTCGTCGAGAAGCAGGAAGTTCGCGCCTTCTTTCAACACCCGCGCGAGATGGACGCGGTTGCGCTCGCCGCCTGAGAGATCGCCGACACGCTTCTGCTGGTCGGAGCCGTTGAAATTGAACCGGCTCACGTAAGCCCGCGACGGCAACTCGCGATCCCCGAGCCGGATGTGCTCGTGCTCGTCCGAGATCACCTCCCAGACGTTCTTGTCGGCGGGGAGCTCGCGCTCTTGATCGACATAGCCTAGCTTGACGGTGTCACCGATACGAAGCGTCCCTGTGTCGGGAGACTCTTTGCTGACGATCATCCGGAGAAGCGTTGTTTTTCCGGTGCCGTTCGCGCCGATCACGCCCACGATCCCTCCCGGTGGGAAAAGGAAGCTCAGATCTTCGATCAGAGCTCGGTCGTCATAACCCTTGGACAGATGGTCGGCCTCGAGCACGATATCGCCGAGGCGGGGGCCCGACGGGATGAAAATCTCGAGATCGTCCGCGACTTTGTCGTGCTCTTGGGAGACGAGCTCCTCGTAGCGCGCGATGCGCGCTTTGCTCTTGGCGTGGCGTGCGCGCGGCGCCATCCGGATCCACTCGAGCTCGTTCTCGAGCGTCTTGCGCCGCTTCGAAGCGGTTTTTTCTTCCTTGGCCAGGCGCGCTTGTTTCTGCTCGAGCCACGACGAGTAGTTGCCTTTGAAGGGGATGCCCTGACCACGGTCGAGCTCCAGGATCCAGCCGGCGACGTTGTCGAGAAAGTAGCGGTCATGGGTGACGGCGATGACCGTCCCCTCGTAGCGCTTCAAATGCTGCTCGAGCCACTGTACGGTCTCGGCGTCGAGATGGTTCGTGGGCTCATCGAGCAGCAGGATGTCGGGCTCTCGAATGAGAAGCCGGCAAAGCGCGACACGGCGGCGCTCGCCTCCGGAGAGCAAATCGACCTTCGTATCGGGAGGAGGGCACCTGAGCGCGTCCATCGCGATCTCGAGCTCCGTCTCGATCTCCCACCCATTGGCGGCCTCGATCTTTTCCTGGAGCTCGCCTTGACGCTCGAGGAGCTCGTCCATCTCTGCGGAGGACATCTCCTCGGCAAATCGCTCGTTGACTTTCTCGTACTCTTCGAGAAGGCCGAGGGTCTCCTTTCGCCCTTCCTGAACGATTTCTTTGACGGTTTTGCCGGCAGTGAACTGCGGCTCTTGCTCGAGATAACCGACGCTATAGCCTTTGGAGAAGCTCACCTCGCCGATATAGTCTTTGTCGACTCCGGCGATGATGCGCAGAAGCGTGCTCTTGCCCGAGCCGTTCAGTCCGAGCACACCAATCTTTGCGCCGTAAAAGAAGGAAAGATAGATGTCCTTCAGAACGTGGCGTTTCGGCGGGTGGACACGTCCGACGCCGACGAGAGAAAAGATGATCTGTTTGTCGTCTGCCATTATCGCAATCGTCGCACTTCGAAGAATTGTGGCTGCTCCTCCCAAGTCGCCCCATTGTCATAGGAGCGGTATAATTTCTTGCGCCAGCTCGAGCTCTTGATTGCGGTGTCAACCTCTTTGGGACGAACGAGCACGGTGGCGCGTTTCATGATTTAGTCTTCTGCCGCTCGGCCTTCACCATCTCGACGAGTACGCCGCGCGTCTCTTCCGAGGAGCGAACTTCTCGCAGGAACGGCACACGGACGCCGCGAAAGCCCTCCGAGGTCGTGAGGCGCACATGAAAGCCGAGCCGGTCCACCGCGGTCATTTTCGCTTCGTCGCCTTCGAGCCCGGAGGCGGCGCGAGCGAGCAGGATGAGTGCCTCCTCGTGATCGGCGTTCATGTGATCGAGAATGCCCTTCTTGGCGTCCGCGAGCGGGTCCGGAGCAGCGGCGAGGTAGTCCTCGGCCGTGACCCAGCCCATGACACCAAAACCACCGACGAAATAAAGATCGATGAGCTCCATCTGAAAAAAAGCGAAATCCTTGAAATCCACCCAGTAGGACGCGTTCTCGTACCGCTCGAGGTAGCGCTCGCGCACGGAGGCCAGCATCTCGTCGGGGGTACGCGCGACGCGTCCCATCAGCGTCACCCGGCCGGCGCCGAGCGGATCCTCGGTTGCCTCGGGCTCGGTTACGAGGAGGCTCGCTCGGCCGTCGGCGAGGATGTTCTGCGTGTGCATGGCCATGGTGCTGATGAGAAAAGTCGGCGCGCCGCTCTCATCGAGCCCGTACGGTGCCACGGACCCAAAAGGCCATCCTTCATGTTTTCTCGACTGGGTCGTCAGCGTGCCGACGCGGCCGAGATGGATGAGCGTGCGCGCTCGCTCCGCATGGGACGGCTCCGGCACCTGCGTGCTCGGGTCCGTCTGCGTAGGTCGGGCGTGTTCGGAAGTCTCTTTGGCCAACGTCTACCCTTTCTGGCCGCGGTGGCTTTGGGCGGCTCGTGGGATTCTAGCGCGAAATTAGAACGCGCAGCAGCGCCATCCGGCTCGAGCTAGAGCCTTCGTGTATTGGACGGCTCGTCCTCTGAAGGTTCGAGATCCGTGACATCGTGCAGCGCCGCCTTGACGTCGTCGAGACGGTCAACGCGTTCTCTCTCGGTGTCCGGGCGCTCCGAGCGATAGGCTGGCGCCGCGTCGATGTCGTGATTATGGACGTAAGGGACACGCCTACCCCGAGCCGGCTGCGATATCATGCGGCCATGAGATACGCTGCTCTCCTCGCCGCGCTCGCGCTCAGCTGTGCGAGCCACGCGGAATCCCCGTCCGATCGCTATGAGATCGACCCGGAGCATCTCACGGTGGGCTTTCTCGTGGAGCATGTCGGCTTCGCCAAGGTGTTCGGGATGTTCCGCGAGGTTGTCGGGGCGTTCACGTTCGACGAGGAGACCGGCGAAATCTCGGACGTTCGCGTGGTCGTGCAAACGAAGAGCGTCTTTACCGGTGTCGAGGCCCGGGATCGACATTTGCGGAGCGGGGATTTTCTCGCGGTAGAAGAGTTCCCCGAAATGGTCTTCGAGGCGGACAGGCTGGTGCTCGAAGACCGCCGTGGCGAGCTTGCGGGCCGTCTGACCATCCGCGGGGTGACGAAGCCCTTGACTCTTTCGGTGACGTGGAACAAGAGCGGGGAGTCTCCGCTGCCTGGCAATCCTTACGTCGCCGGCCTCTCCGCGCGCGGGCGCTTCGAGCGCAGCGCTTACGGCATGAGCTACGGCGTGGCCGATGGGCTCGTCGGGAACGAAGTGGAGCTCATTCTCGAGCTCGAGGCGCAGCGGCAGTAGAGAATAATGCGCGCCCTCCTGCCTCTTCTCTTCTTTCTCTATTTCACCGCCCTCTTCACGTTCGAGAACATTCCTGCGTCGCCTGCAATGCGTCTCGTTTGGAAGCTCTCCATCGAAGTCGTGCTTCTTCTCGCGGTGCTGGCCGCGGTCCGCACTTTCGGATGGAAGCTCTCCCGCTTCGCCAAGGCGAGCCTATCTTTTGCGATCCTGGCCCTCGTGCTCGTTCGCTATGTCGACATTACAGCGCTGGGCGTTTTGGGTAGAGCGTTCAATCTGCACGGCGACTTCCCCCACGTGCATCGGGTCTTCGCGATGTTCTGGGAAGCGATGTCGCTCGGAAGCGGGCTTATGGTGCTCGCGATCGCGGCGACCGTCATGGGCGGAGCGTTCGCGCTCAATTGGGTGGGACTCACGGTATGGGAGCGCGCGCTCGAGAGCAAGACGCTGCGTCAGATCGTGCTCTACGCCGCTCCGGTATTAGCCGTGGTTTTTTTCCTCACACCGGGCGGGGCGTTCTCCGTTCCTACGACGTCGATCGTCCGGAAACAAATACAGAACCTTCGGACGGGAGAGGCCGGGAAGCGCGCCGCCGCCGAGATCGAGTGGCCGCCACAAAACTTCGAATCGAATCTCCACGGGCTCAGCGGCGCCAACGTGTTTCTCATCTTCCTCGAGTCCTATGGGGTCACTTTGATCGAAGACGCGCATCATTTCGATGCGATCGGGCCGCGATTCCGCGCGCTCGAAGAAAGCCTCAGGCAGGCGAAGTATCATTTCGCATCGAGTCAGATCTACTCTCCCACTTTCGGCGGTGGCTCATGGCGAGCTCACGCGACTTTTCTGAGCGGCTTTCACGTCGATAGCGAGCATCTCTACGACGCTCTACTCGCATCGGACCGGGAAACGCTCGTCTCGGTGCTCTCCGGGCACGGGTATCGTACGGTGGCCGCCGAGCCCGGGATCAAATGGTACTGGCCCGACGGCGAGTTCTATGGTTTCGACCGCATCTATGCGTTCGACGACCTCGGCTATGAAGGACCGCCCATGGGCTGGTGGAAGATCCCCGATCAGTTCACGATGTACCGCCTCTACCAGGACGAGATCCAAGGCGCCCAAAAGCCGCTCTTCGCAAAATTCTCGCTAATCATGAGCCACATCCCGTACTTTCCCATCCCGGAATATGTGCAGGACTGGTCGCGCTTCGACGACGGCACTGCGTTTCGCGGAAGCCTCGATTCCGTCGCACATGACGCCTATCGAGATCTGAGAGAGCTCTCGACTTGGTATGTTGAAGCCTTCCGCTACGAGCTCGATATCTTGGAGGGTTTTCTCCTCGACTACGTTCCCGAAAACTCTCTCGTGATCGTTGTCGGGGACCATCAGCCGCCCAAGCTCGTCACGCACAACAACGATAGCTGGGCGGTCCCCATGCACGTTTTCAGCAAAAGGCCGGAGCTCGTCCAGGCTTTCGCTGCTCTCGGATTTCGAGAGGGGCTAGTGCCTTTGCACCCGACTTCCTTTACGATGGCGGGGTTTCTCTCGGGCTTTCTCGAGATTTACGACGAGCCGTCGCCCGCGTCCGAGGCCGTAACGGAATAGCCATGTCGCCAGCCGTCACTTCGTTGCGCCGTCAAGGAAGCGCGGTAGCCCTGCTGGGATTCGTCGGTATCGCGCTTTTGGCGGTCTCGCAACCTATTTGGCTGGTGGGCTCGATGGTGATTTGGGCCTATTGTCTCTATCTTCTGTTTTGCAGTCTCGAAGAGAACATCCGCGAGGGTGAGTCGGCGCCTCTCGCGAGCTTGGGATGGCCGACACTCGTAACACTCGTGCGAGGTGTTCTTCTTGCCGTTGTCGCGGGGTTTCTCTTTACCCCGATGCCGCTCGGTATGCGCGCCTACCTTCCCGCGGGCGCCTATACGCTCGCCGTTTTGCTGGACCACGTCGACGGGCGGCTCGCGCGCGCGATGGGGCGCGCGACGCGCCTCGGTGAGCGCCTGGACATGGAGGTCGATGCCGCAGGGATTTTGATTGCGAGCCTCCTCGCTATCCAATACGCCAAGCTTCCGGTTTGGTACGTCATCATCGGCCTTGCGCGCTATCTGTTCGTGCTCGGGATCGCGTGGCGTCGCCGTCGCGGGCGCGTCGTGCTCGAGCTCGAGCCCAACGCGCTGCGCCGCGTATTGGCCGGAGTGCAAATGGGCTTTCTCGCGGTGTCGTTGTGGCCGCCTTTGCCGCCTCAAGCGTCGCTCTTCGCGGCGCCTTTCTTCGCGGGGGCATCGCTCGCGATGTTTGCCCGAGATTGGTGGTGGGTCTCCGGGCGTCTCCATCGAACAGTATGAGCCGGGCTCGCACCTTGCGGGCCGCTCTCTGGCTCTTGGCGGCGAGTTTGTTCGCGTGGACGCTCAGCCGCGTTCCGCTCGCGGACGCCTTCAGCGCGATCCGGGGGCTCGATACGACCGCGATCGTCGTGCTCGTCTCTTTGAATGCGCTCGCGCTTCTCGTCTTCGGCTTGAAGTGGTGGATCGTGCTGCGCGGACTGGGACAAAAGATTGGGTTGTTCGAAACGTCGCTCTACCGGCTCGCGGGCTTCGGGTTCGCCTACTTCACGCCCGGCCCGCGGGTCGGCGGCGAGCCGGTTCAAGTGATCCTGGCGGAGCGACGCTCGGGTGTGCCTCGAGACGCGGCCATTGCGTCGGTCGCGCTCGACCGCATGCTCGACGCTTCCATGAATCTCGGCTTTCTCTTGGCCGCGGCTCTTTACTTGCTCGAAGGGGGAGGGGCTCTGTTTATCTCTATCCTGCTCGCCGTGCCACTCGGATATATGCTCGCGCTCGCGCGTGGCCATCGCCCGCTCGCTGAACTCGTCGGCCGTGAAATCGTCCGCTCGAGCGAGGATCAGGCCGGGTGTTTTTGCCGCGAGCGCACCGGCCACTTGATGCTCGCGGTGCTTGCCGGCTTGGCCAGCCTCTCGATGATGCTCGCCGAATATTGGCTCATGAGCTTCTATCTCGGCACGCCGCTGAGCTTCCGCCAGCTCGTCATCGGCCTCGCCGCGGCCCGCATCGCTTATTTTCTCTTTCTGCCCGCGGCCCTAGGCGTTCTGGAGGCCGGCCAGGTGATGGCCGTCCGCTCGTTGGGGCTTCCCGTGGCGCTCGGCGTCAGCTTGAGTCTCGTGATCCGGTTTCGCGACGTTCTCGTCGCCGCTTTCGGGCTATGGTGGGGGATGCGCGCGGTTAGCACTAGGACTAGTCTCGAACGATCGTCTTGAGAAACTCTTCGATTTGGTCCATCGACTGCTCCCACGTCGGATGCGCGTCGAAGCTTTCGAGTGCGGCGAGGCTCAGCCGACCGAGGAGCGCGCGATCCTCGAGGATACGCTCGAGCTGACGGCTCAAGCTGAACGTATCTCCCGGCTGGATGAGAAAGCCGTTGGACTCGTGATGCACGATCTCGTCGGTGGCGCCGGCCGCGCTCGCGATCACGGGGACGCCGAAGCTGTGCGCCTCTAGATAGACGATGCCAAAGCCTTCGTAGCTCGAAGGTACTACGAGAAGCTGACTCTCCTGGTACCGTTCAGCGAGCTGCTCGGCGCCGAGCACGCCGTGAAGCGTGAGACGCGAGCGTAGCTCGAGCGCGTCGATGCGTTGCTGCATGCGGCTCGAATAGCCCGGGTCCATCTCCTCACTTCCCACGATGTCGAGATGCCACGCTTGCTCGCGGAGCTCAGCGAGTGCTTCGAGGAGCACGTGGAGGCCCTTTCTCTCAATCAGGTTTCCCACGAAGAGTATGCGCAATGGGCCCTCGGCGAGCGCGCGTTGATAGATTTCCGGTCCGGTGAGATTGGCCCCGAGCCGGTCGCCGCCCGGCGTCGCGACGACGTTGTGCGTCTTCTTGCTCAGAAGCTCTTCGACCGACTCGCGGGTCGTGTGGCTGTTGAAAACGAACGCGCCCACCGTTTGCAGGTAGTGCTTCTCGATACGCAAGTAGAAATTGGTCCGCCAAGCCGCGTGCCTTTCACTCGAGAGCAAGTGGTGCACGATGCAGACGATGGGAGCGGTCGCCGCGCGATTCGAACGGAAGAGCGACGGGTGCGTCAGCTCGTCTTGCAGTAGAACGTCGTAGCTCTCTTGCAATCGTCGTTTCAGCGAAGCTGAAAAATTCTGTGCCAAATGCCGAGCGTAGCTTCCATGCGGGAGCGAGAGGATATCGACGTCGTGTCCACGGTCGCGCAAGTGCTCCGCGAGTTTTTGATCGTAGAGATTGCCGCCTGAAACTTCTTCCAATTGGCCGTAAACGACGAGCCCGATGTGCACGGGGCCGGAGTATTGCAGCTGGGAGGCTGGACGCGCAAGCGCGACACCACGTACACTCTCCGCGGTGCGCATCCCATCTCCGAATGGATCTGGCATAATCGCGGCGGAGGAAAGATGCTATCGCTTGTCGCCACGACCGTGGTGCTTCTCTCGATCGACGGCCTCGAGCCGGACTACGTGCTCGAGGCCGGCGTGCACGGTCTGCGCATCCCTCATCTGCGAAGCGAAGATGTGCGTCGATCGGCCCGTATTGGAGAAATAGAACACCCATGCGCAACACAGTCCCGCAGTTCATCGGCGCTCGAGTAAAGCGCCGCGAAGACCCAGCGCTCATAACCGGAGAAGGCAAGTTCGTCGCGGATATCGAGCTCGCCGCAGCGGTGACGATGGCCTTCGTCCGAAGTCCCTACGCTCATGCGAAGGTGAAGAAGGTCGATGCGTCCGAGGCCTTGGCGCTACCGGGCGTTTTGACGGTCTTCACGGCGGCGGATCTGAACGCGTTCGTCTCGAAGCCGTTCCCGTTTCTCACGCACGGCGACGGCGGTCACCTCACGAACGTGTACGAGCAGAAGCGTTTCCCGCTCGCCAGAGGCAAAGTGCGCCACGTCGGGGATCCGGTGGCCGTAGTGATTGCCGAAGACCCGTATGTCGCGGTCGATGCCGTGGACGCTGTTTCGGTGGATTACGAGCCGCTCGGCGTCGTCACCGAGACCGATCACGCGTTGTCCGAAGGCGCCCCCAGGATTCACGAGGACTGCGCTGCAAACCGCGCTTTCGATTGGAGTCTCGACGGCGGCGACGGCGACATTGAGGAGGTTTTTGGAAAAGCGCATACGAGCGTGGAGCTTCGAGCCAACATCCAACGGCTCGTGCCGAGCGCGATCGAGCCGCGTGCCGTGGCCGCGAGCTACGACGACGAAGGCGGCTACACGCTCTGGACGACCACGCAAATCCCACATCAAATTCGCGATTTCCTCGCGGGCATGCTCGAGATCGACCGAAAGCGTTTCCGCGTCGTCGCACCGGAAGTCGGCGGCGGCTTCGGCGCGAAATGCAACGTCTACGCGGAAGAGGTGCTTGCCGTCCTACTTGCGCACCACCTGCGGCGGGCTGTCCGCTGGACCGCTTCGAGAACCGAGGACTACCTCGTCACGAGCCACGGCCGTGACCAGGAGGGAGTCTTGCGCCTCGCGGCCGACGAGAACGGGCGCGTGCTCGGTGCCGATCTCACGCTCACGATGGATTGCGGCGCCTATTTCAGCCGCGTGACGCCAATCATTCCCGCGCTCACGGGCGTGATGATGACGGGTGTCTATGACATCCCGAACGTCCGCGCGCGCGCCACGGGTGTGTTCACCAACAAAACTATGAGCGAGCCTTATCGTGGCGCAGGCCGTCCGGAGGCCGCTTATTTTCTCGAACGCGCGATGGACTTGCTCGCGGACGAGCTCGCGCTCGATCCGGTCGAGCTTCGCCGCCGCAACTTCATCGCTCCGGATCGGTTCCCGTACGAGACCGCGACAGGGCTTACCTATGACAGCGGCGATTACGGAGGCGCGCTCGACGAGCTCTTGAGGCATGTCGACTATGATCGTATTCGGGAGGAACAAGCGAAGCGAAGGCAGGATTCTTCCGCGAAGCTTCTCGGTATCGGATTCGCGTGCTACGTGGAGATTTGCGGTTTCGGGCCATGGGAGCTCGGCAGCGTACGGGTCGCCGCGGACGGCAAAGTCACCGTGCTCTCCGGCGCCTCCCCGCAAGGGCAAGGCCACGCGACGAGCTGGGCACAAATCACGGCCGATACGCTTCAAGTACCACTCGAAGACATCGAGGTGATCCATGGCGACACCAAGATCGTTCCCAAGGGGATTGGCACCTTTGGAAGCCGCAGCGCGCCAGTCGGCGGCGCCGCGGTGCACGAGAGCTCCGAGACAGTGCGGGAAGGCGCCAAGGCGATCGCGGCTCACTTGCTCGAGGCGGCACCGGCCGACATGCGGCTCGACAACGGAAGGTTCCACGTCGTCGGCTCACCCGGTCGCGGTGTGAGTTGGAAAACCGTTGCCACCGCGGGCCATGCGGAAGATCTCCCAGCGACGCTGAATGGAAAATTGAGCGCGAGTACCGAGTTCAAACCTTCCGGCGATACGTTTCCGTTCGGCGCGCATGCGAGCGTTGTCGAGATCGATCCCGCCACCGGAGAAATCGCCATCCTCCGTTTCGTCTCGGTGGACGATTGCGGGAAGGTGATCAATCCGCTTCTCGTCGCCGGACAGGTGCATGGTGGTCTCGCGCAGGGCATCGGACAAGCGCTTTGGGAAGGTGCTGTCTATGACGAAGGCGGGAATCTCGTGACAGGCAACTTGATGGAATATGCGGTGCCGCGAGCAGATTTCTTGCCGTCCTACGAGAGCTACCGAACCGAAACGCCCACGCCGCTCAACGCGCTCGGCGTGAAAGGCATTGGCGAAGCGGCGACCATCGGCTCGACGCCCGCGGTCGTGAATGCGGTCGTGGACGCTCTCTCGCATCTCGGCATAAAACACGTGGACACGCCGCTCACACCGGAGAAGATCTGGAAGCTAATCTCGTGAGCCGAACCGAAACTTGTTGATCCTTTTCAGCCCCCCGTTTCAGCGGCGAAGATCTCGCGAAGCAGCTCACGCCAACGAGCGTATTGGGTCGCGACCGATCCTTCGAGTCTCAACACTTTGCCGTCCACGTCGAGAACGAGGGGCGCGACGTCCGAGGCGAGCGAAGCGCCGAGCTCGCTGAGAATCTGGATGTGGTCCCTCTCTTGAGACGCCGCGTAGCGTTTCTGGTCGTCGACGGTCGGGCCGCCGAAAATACCGGGCGTGCCACATAGCGGGCCTCGAGCCACGCCGCCAAGCGTCCAGCCGGTGCCGTCGACCGTGCTCGAGGAGCGGCGCTTCATGGCTTCCCGCTCCCAGTAATCGGTCGAGCGCCAACCATGATACGCGTCGATCATCCTCGCGTGAAAATCCCCGTAGTGAGTATCTACCGCGTCGAGGAACATGCCGTCCCGCTGGCGGATCCGGTCCACCCTCAACAGCATCGGATCGTCGCGCGATGGCAACTGGGTGACTTCGTAACGGGCTCTCTTCTTCGACGCGATATAGCCGCCGAATATTTCGGGTGCCAGGTAGGCGGCGAACCGAAGACGGGACACGGTGCGAATACGCGCGAGATCCTCGTGATCGAGCTTTCGGTACTTCTTCACGAGCTCGTTGGCGATGCGGTTGTAGAGATCCTGAAACGGCTCGTCGTTCGGATCCTTTCCCAGATAGGACGTAGCGTCGGCTTTTTGTTTGTACTTCTTGTCGATCCAGACTTTGCCGGTTGCGTCGACAGCGCGAAGCCGCAGTTTCAATTCACGGCTCGTCGAAGAGAGGATGACGCCGGAAATCGAAAGCTCCGCGGCGGAGAGTTTCGGAACGACGTGGACGACCCCCCAGAATCTCGACGACTGCAGCTCATCCTTCAAACGCACGGGCATGTAACGCGCCTCAGCGTCCCGGATTTCCGGGAAGGGGCCTGTCTCCTCGGCATCGAAGACGGAGATGTGAACGTCGAGCAAGCTCGCTTCAGGAGGTGGGACGCTCGCTCGAATCAGTTGGACGGGTTTCTTGGCGGCTAGTGCCATCGAAGCGCACGAGAAAACTGATGATGCGCATAGCACTGCCCCGAGAACGTGGTTTCTCGAGACGGCCATTAGTGACGATCTCATACGATGGGGCCGTGAAATGCAAGAACGAGGCCAGCACAGGACCACGGTTCGCGACAACTGTTGTAGTCCGTAGAGGTCGTGACGCCCTCAGAAAGAGACAACGGACATGATTCAGGGCACCTCATAGCAGTGATCCGTGCCGGTGCAGAGGGATGAAGGAGGGGACTAGCGCGTGATTCGCACGTAGCGCGTCCAGTCCTCGTCGGTGAGCTCTTCGCCGACCTCGAACCGGTAGCGCTTGTTCTTGCCGAGACCGAGAACCTCCCTCTCGGACGTCTCGACATAGAGCGTGTTCTGATCAGGACGCTCGAGAACGCGAATGTCTTCGTGACTGAAAGCCCAGTCGTGCGCGTCCGACTCGTATTGGATACCGAGCGTCGTGATCGTGAGCTCGCCGTCGCATCCTTCGAAGCGATGGTTGTGACGGACGGGGAAGGACAGGGGCAGCTTCCTTCCCCAGATCTGGTCCGTCACCTCGATGTGCAGATCGCTGGCGCCTTCGAAATCAGGGTCTCTGAGCAACAGCTCGTCGATCCGTGCTTGGCTTTCCTCCAGCTCGCCGCGCTCGAGGGCCATTAGGGCTTCGTCGAAGAGATCGGCGAGCGTCGGAGCCTCGGCTTTCGGCGCGGGCGCCGAGTGAACGACCTTTGGTTTGGGCTTCGGGGCCGGGGGAGGCACTTCCTCCGCTGCCGCTTCCGATTCAGGCTCCGGTTCGAGGGTCTCTTCGTCCGGTCCATCGGTAGCGAGTGCGGCCTCGGTCGAGGGCGCCGTGGGCTCCCTCACTCCCGCTTCGGGGTCCGTGCGATCCGGGACAACGGTGAGCGCGATGACGATGAACGCTCCGAGCACGAGCGCGGCAGCGGCCGGAAACCATCGGTTCCGGCGCGCCTTGACCTTCCGGCGCACTTTGAGCATGATGCCGGTCTCGAGATGCGCTGCATCGCGAGCTGATTCAAGCGCAGCGACCACGTCCTCCACGTTGTCATACCTGTCCGAGGGATTCTTCTCGAGGCAGCGCAGGATGACGTTGCGCAGGGCCATGTTCACGTTGGGATGTAGGCGGTCTGGCGGGACAGGAGTCGAGTTGAGGATTTCCTGAGCAATCGCTGCGAAGGAGTCGCCGGTGAAGGGGAGCTGTCCGGTAAGCATCCGGTACAGCACGACGGCGAACGAGAAAAGGTCCGTTCTCTGTTGGATTACGCCTTTGGATAGCTGCTCGGGCGCCATGTAGTATGGGCTGCCGAGAACGTCACCGTCGAGGGTGAGCTCCGAACCGACGACATGGGCGATACCGAAATCCATGATCTTCCCGCGGAACTCGGGTGTCACCATGATATTGCTGGGCTTGATGTCCCGGTGGACGATGTTTTGGGCGTGCGCGTAACTCAACCCCGCAAGAACGTTGTAAGCGATTTGGAAGGCGTGGTCCAACCTGAGGACGTCTTTCTCGAGGATGTCCTCGAGCGTTCGGCCCTCGACGTGTTCCATCACGATGAAGGGCGTGTTGTCATCGGCGTGGCCGACATCGTAGACGGTCACGATATTTTGGTGGATGAGCTGGCCCGCGGAGCTCGCTTCACGATAGAAGCGCTCTTTGTATTTTTCTCTCTGCGCTGCGGGTAAATGGACCGCGGTTTGGATGAGCTTGATGGCGACAATGCGGTCGATCGCCGGATCTCGAGCGAGGAGGACGGCTCCCATCGAGCCGCGGCCGAGAACGTGTCGAACCTCGAAACGGCCGAGTTTCTGAGGCTGCTCTCCCGATGGGAAAAGCGGCGCGGGCCCGGCGAGCTGCAGAGTCGGATTGGTGTCATCGCCGGGCTGTTTCTCTTCGGTGGCGACGCTGCCGGCGACGTGCACGATCCCCGCGGTGATGAGCGCTTCCAAGCTCTCGACGGTTTCCTCCTTCGTGAAGAGCGACAACCCGATGACGTCCGAGGTCGTCATGCTCGTGTCGGTGTCCGCTCGGTTCTTAATGACATCCAGGAGCGAGATCTGCTTCGTTGATAAAGTCGATTCCAATTGGGCTACACGGACCCGGAGCTCGAGCGGGGCGTCCTGCGACCATCCGATCGAGCTCGGCGTCGCCTCCTCGGGATGCGAAGACATGACGGTGAGCTCACCCGGCGCGATATTGAGCGCATGAGCGTCGACCTCGATCCCGCTCTTTGCCTCGAAACGATAGTCGCCATCACGAAGAAGGAAAACCGAACGTACGATGGCCCGTTGCTCTTCCGTCGACGCGTCCTCATCGTCGTTCGCCTCGGCCCCGACGATGCGACCCTCGTGAAAGTAGATACGTCGTTCCTGAGAATCCGCAGCGATATGCAGGATCCCCGATGAGCTTCGCGACTGGAGCTCGCGAAAGGCTTTCACGAGTTGAGGTAGGCTGATTTTTCCTTCCATCATTAAAACGTGATGAGCTTCAGTTCACTCCGAAGAGTCGCTGTGCTACACCAAGCGAACCGATACCGGTAGTGGGCTCGCTTCGAGTTGCTTTTGGAGTCTAGATCAAATCTACGTGGATCTTACGCTTCCGTCAACCGCGTCCGAAGAGGCTATTGAGGCAAATAGAGGCCGGCACCAGGGCCGACGGGGAGGCCCAGCAGGATGAAGACGGTCAGCAGAATCGACCACACGATCGTGAAAACGATCGTATAGGGGAGCATCAGCGCGATGACCGAACCCATCCCGGCCTTTGGGTCGTACTTGGCGACGAAGGCGACGATGAGCGCGAAATACGACATCATCGGCGCTACCACGTTCGAGACCGAGTCGCCAATCCGATAGGCCGCCTGCACGAATTCGGGAGTGTAGCCGAGGATCATGAACATCGGGACGAAGAGCGGCGCCATGATGGCCCACTTCGCCGACGCGCTCCCCATGAACAGGTTGATGAACATCGAGAGCAGGATGAAGCTCAGCAGAAGAAAAATGGGGCCGAATCCGAGTGCTTGGAGCGCTTCCGCGCCTTTGACCGCGAATATCTGTCCCAAGTTCGTCCAGTTGAAATAAGAGACGAATTGAGCGGCGAAGAACACGAGCACCGTATAGGTCCCGAGTGTCGAGATGGCTTTACCCATACCGTCGACGACTTGCGTATCGTTCTTGATCGTGCCCGCGCCCCGTCCATAGGCGACGCTGACGAATATCGCGCCGAGAAAGATGAAAGCGACGATGGACGACAAGAACGGCGATCGCAAAAGGCCTCCCGTCTCGGGGTTCCGCAGGAAGCCGGCGCCAGGGATGAGCTCCCAGGTCATGGGGAGGGTGGCCCACACAAGGAACCCGGCGAAGAGCATGGCGGCGACCAAAGCGTAGCGCAAGCCTTTCTCTTCTTCGGGGCTCAGATAGGTCATGTCTTTGTCGATATCGGCCTCGCCTTCGTAGGTCCCGAGTCGCGGCTGGACGATCTTCTCGGTCACCCATGTTCCCGCGCCGGCGATGAAAAACGTCGACGCCGCCATGAAGTAGTAATTGGCGGCCGGGTTGACGGTGTAGCTAGCAGCCCGTTGAAAAAGTCGTATCCGGTCGCGATATTTCTCTGAAGACTCATTCGATGACGATGTAAAATTGCATCGCATGTCGATGAAGAAGAAAAAGAAAAGTTGCCAAGAGACTTTATGGATTCCACACGATGCGGTTGCGTCGAGTCCTGGTCATCCTTTTTATGAGGAACTCGAGCGGGTACTTCGAGAGGAAGAGTTTGACTCGTTTGTGGAGTCGAAATGCTCGCCGTATTACGCGAAGAAGCAAGGTCGGCCGAGCATACCGCCGGGTGTGTATTTTCGAATGCTGTTGATCGGCTACTTTGAGCGCATCGATTCAGAGCGCGGGATCTGCTGGCGGTGTTCGGACTCACTGTCTTTGCGCCAGTTTCTTGGCCTTGGAATGGAAGAGCGAACGCCGGACCATTCGTCGCTGTCTCGGATACGGAATCGACTTCCGCTGGAAGTTCACGAATCTGTATTTGGATGGGTGCTAGAAGTTCTAGCGTCGAGAGGGATGATAGATGGCAAGACACTGGGTGTGGACGCGACGACGCTGGAAGCGAATGCGGCGCTTCGGTCAATCGTTCGTCGAGACACGGGGGAAAGCTACGAATCGTATTTGAAGGAGCTTGCGCGCAAGAGTGGTATCGAAGAGCCGAGCCGAGCGGACATTGCGAAGTTGGACAAGAAGCGGCCAAAGAAAGGGTCGAACAAGGAGTGGGTGAATCCGAACGAGCCGGATGCGGAGATCATGAAAATGAAGAGCGGGGGCACGGATATGGCGCACAAAGCCGAGCATGCTGTGGACATGAGCGGGGAAGGTGCGGTAATTGCCGTGACGCTTCACGGAGGCGCGAAGGGTGACACAAAGAGCCTACCGGATACGCTGGAAAAAGCGCAGTCAAATCTGCAAGAGCTCGCGAACAACGCGGAATGTTGTGAACGAATACATGAAGACGCGGGTCGCGAAGTGGTCGGGGACAAGGGCTATCACGGCAACGACATCCTGGTTGAGCTGGTCGAACAAGAATACCGGAGCTACATTTCGGAGCCAGAGCGAGGTGGCCGCAAATGGAAGGACAAACAGGCCGAGCAAGCCGCCACCTACGCGAACCGACGTCGCATTCGCGGGACTCGAGGTAAGCGATTAATACGCCGTCGCGGCGAGTTACTCGAACGACCTTTCGCGCACTACCTCGAAGCGGGAGGCATGCGACGAACGCATTTGCGAAGACACGAAAATATACTCAAGCGCCTCCTCACGCACGTGGCCGGATTCAATCTCGGGATTCTGATGCGCAATCTCATCGGCAAGGCCACGCCGAAGGAATACGCGGAGCTCAACGCCAGTCTGATCGCTGCTTTATTGCGCTTCGTCTCGACCATAGGCGCACGTTTTGCCCCGCTGCAATCCATCGGGCGTCTCAACTTGGCCGTTCCGCCGAATCACATCTTCCTTGAACTTGCCCACCAAACTTTCTCCGTGAGCAGAATCTGGACTTTTTCACCGGGCTGCTAGGGTCGACGAGCTTGGCGGCTTCCTCTGAGATTCCCGAAAGCAGCGGGTCGACCGTGCCGAGGAGCAAGTTCGCGCTATAACTGCCCGAGACTCCGGCAAAAGCGGCAGCGAGACCGACGAGTGGGTGGCGGCCGGCGGAGTAGAAGATAATCGCCGCGAGCGGTACGAGGAGCACGTAGCCGATCTCGCTCGCCATGTTGGAAAGAACTCCGGCGAGCACGATGGCGAAGGTGAGTAGTTTCGGTGGCGCCGACAGAACGAGCTTCTTGAGCGCCGCGCCGATCAGACCGCTCGACTCCGCGAGCCCGATGCCGAGCATCGAGACGAACACCGTCCCGAGCGGGGCGAAGCTCGTGAAATTGGTCACCATCCGTGTGAGCATACGATGGAGACCTTCGACGTTCATCAGGCTTATCACCTCGATCGTCTCGCCGGTTGATGGGTGGCTCACCGATAGATTGAAGCTCGCGAAAATCCCGGAAAAAACGACGATGGCGAGCGCGAAGATCGCAAAAAGGCTGGCAGGATGGGGGAGGAAATTGCCCACCCGCTCGACGATGTCGAGAAAACGATTGAGATAGCTCGTTGGCGGTTTCATTGGCTGTAACGCTTCTTGATTTTGGGCACGAGATATTCGTCAAACGCTCGATTTTGGTCGTATGCGGGCTTCCACTTCCAGTCCTTAGCGGCGGCGGTGTCGTCGAGATCCGCAGGCCACGTGTCCACGATGGCTTGCCGTTTGAGGTCCGGCTCGAAATCGACCTCGGCTCCAGGAAACGCTTTCAAGACGAGCTCGCGGATCTCCGCTGCCGAGAGGCTGAAGCTCGTGACGTTATATGCGAGCTGCGTGAGGGACTCCGCGGGCGCCGCCGCGAGCTGCACGAGCGCATTCGCCGCGTCCGGCATCGCCATGAACGGGATGCGCACCTTTGGTCCGACGAAACAGTGATACGGCTCGCCTTTGGCGGCGGCGTGGATCATGTCGGGTGCATAGTCACTCGTGCCGCCGCTCGGCATGGTAATGGCGCTGATGAGTCCAGGGAAGCGAACGCTCCGGAAGTCGATCATGATCGGCTCCTCGGCAGAGAGCTGCTTGTAGTGCCGACTCAAATAGCGACCGAGAAGCTCACAATAGAGCTTGTTACATCCGTACATGGTCGTTGGGTTGTTCCACTCCCATTCACGGACGCGGCTATATCGGTTTTTGGCCTCGGGGGTCGGGAGCCCGTAGACCGCGATCGAGCTCGGAAAAATGAACTGCACCGGTTTGCCGCGCCACGCCGATTGCTCCGAAGCGAGATGGAGAAGCGCGAGCGTCCCTTCGACGTTCACACGGTGCGCCGTTTCGGGCGCGAACTCGGCTTTTGTCGACAGAAGCGCCGCCAGATGAAAAATCGTCTCGATCTCGTACTCGGCTACGAGGCGTGACAGAAGGCGGGCGTCGAGGATGTCCCCGACGATGTGGGTGTGACCCTCCCCGACTACGTTCGGGAGCGGTGTCAGGTCGAGGGTGAGAAGTGGACGAGGCGTATTTTCGGAGAGACTTTGAACGAGCGAGGTCCCAACTTCACCGGCTGCGCCGGTGACGAGGGTGACCTTTTTGCGCATGGCCGCACACTATACCAGCGGGCGGAGCCAGCTGCCGATGTCGGCGATCTCTTGCGGCGACACGCTGTGCGGCATCGGGTAGCTATGCCAGGCGACTTGGTAGCCGTTTTCCTCGAGGGTCGCGACGGTCCCTTCCGCAAGATGGATGGGCACGACGGGATCTTGGGAGCCGTGGGCCATGAAGATGGGGACAGCCCGGTTCGCCTCCGAGGCGCGCTCTTCAATAAGGTTAGGAAAAGCGTGGTAGCAGGAGAGCGCAAGGATGCCGCCGAGGCGCTCTTCGGCCTGGACCCCCGCGTAGAGGACGATGGCGCCGCCTTGGGAGAAGCCGGCCAAAACGATTTTTTCGCTCGGGATGCCGAGGGCGCGTTCGTGGGCGATCCATGCCTCGAGCTGGTTTCGGGACTCTTCGAAGTCCGCCTCGTCGACATGCCGCTCGAGGTCGAGTGTCTTGATGTCGTACCAGGCGCGCATCACGGCGCCTCCATTGATGGTCACGGGCCGCATCGGCGCGTGCGGGAAAACGAAACGCACGCTGGCGGTCTCCGGAATACGGAGCTCGGGCACGACGGGGCCGAAGTCATGACCGTCCGCGCCCAGGCCATGCAGCCAAATGACGGAAGCTTTTGGCTCGGAAGACGGGTTCAGTTCGACAGCGGGGAGCAGTTCTTTAGTCATGGTTTCAGGAAATCCTCTTTCAGAACGTCGCGAAGGCGATCGAGAAACTGGTCGGCGTTTGCGTTGGTGAAGACGAGTGGCGGCTTGAGCTTGATGACGTTGTCGAGTGGCCCGTCGGTACTGTTGAGCACGCCGCCGTCTTTCATGCGGTTGACGAGATAGGTTGCTTCCTCCGCCGCCGGCTCGAGCGTGTCTCGGTCGCGCACGAGCTCGAACCCGAGAAAGAGCCCTCGCCCCCGCACGTCTCCGATGATGGGGTGCTCGGCTTGCAGCTCGCCCAAACCGTTCAAGAGTCGTTCGCCGAGCACGTGTGCGTTGGCTTGCAGTTTTTCTTCCTCGATCACGTCGAGCACAGACAAGCCGATCGCACAGGAGACCGGATTGCCGCCAAATGTGTTGAAATATTCCATCCCGGTCTGGAACGACTCCGCGATCGCGCGCGTTGTGACGACGGCCGCCAACGGGTGGCCGTTGCCGATAGGCTTTCCCATCGTTACGATATCGGGCACCGCGTGCTGGGTCTCGAAGGCCCAGAAATGGGAGCCGACGCGCCCGAACCCCACTTGAACTTCGTCCGCGATGCAGACGCCGCCTGCCTCCCGGACGAGCGCGTAGAGTCCTTTCAGGTAGTCGGGAGGTAAAACGATTTGGCCACCGCAGCTCAAGATCGACTCGGCGATGAGCGCCCCCACCGGCCGTCTATCTTTCGCGAGACGTTCGATCAAGGCGCGAGCATCGCGTAGATAGAGTTCTCCGTATTCGGGATCCGACGCGCGATGCCGGCCGCGATAGCCGTCCGGCATGGCGAGCTTGTGAACGTGCGGCGGCGCACCGCGGCCTCCGCGGCCATCGAACTTGTAGGGGCTCACTTCGATGAGTGATGCCAAGTTCCCGTGATAAGCACCGTCGAGTACGAGCGTGTCCTTGCGACCGGAATGCGTGCGGGCGAGGCGCAGCGCGAGATCGTTGGCCTCGCTCCCCGAGTTCACAAAGAAGCAGACTTCGAGTGGAGCGGGAAGCTTGGCCGTCAAGCGCTCGGCATAGTCCACGATGTTGGGATGGAGGTAGCGCGTGTTCGTGTTCAGCACCGCGATCTGATTCTGGGCGGCGCGGACAACGCGTGGATGGCAATGTCCCACGTGGCAGACGTTGTTGACCATGTCCAGATAAGGACGCGCTTCGCTGTCGTACAGAAAGGCACGGTGGCCACGTACGATGCGAAGCGGTTCGCGATAGGAGAGGCTGAGCGTTTCGGATAGATGTCGTCGCCTCGTTGCGCGGATGGCCTCGTCCGTCATCCGCGGATCTCGAGGCGCCGATTCGCCGAGCCCGAGCACGCCGCGCGGGTTCGGAGAGAGCGCGAGCCAGAGTGTTCTCTCGGACGGTTTGGCCACGCCGGGGAAGTCACCTTTGCGGTCGAGCAAGTCGAGGATGATTTGAAAGTGAAGATGCGGCGGCCAATTGCCGTTTTTCGGATAGCCTCCGACCGCGGCGAAGACTTCGCCGCGGTCGATAGACTTTCCGCGATCGAGTCCGGCCAGCGAGTCTTCCGAGAGATGGCCGTAGAGCGTCCAGAATTTCTCGCCTTGGTCGGTCTCGTGCTCGAGGATGATTGTGGGGCCGTAATCGAGCGGCGCGTCGTTCACTTGGAAACTGTGCACGCGGCCCGCGAACGGGGCCGCGAGGCTCGTGCCCGCTTCGACGAACAAATCGATGCCGATGTGGATCGTACGCGTCTCGAATCCCTCTCCGGACGCCTCGCTCGTGTAGAGAGCGCGAGGCTCGTCGTAGCGGCCGATTCCGACACGGGCACCTGCGTCTCGTATCGCGGCGAAAACGTGCGCGGTGAAGCGCTCGACGTCGTCGAGCACGTCGAGAGCGCCAAGCTCCGTGCTCGCCACGCTCAAGTCGAGCTCGTGAAACCCTCCATCCGAAAACGCGTCCGGGAGAACGCGCGCGGCTTGCTCGGCATGCGCGGCGAGCCAATCCACGACCCCTTGGCTATGCGGGAGAGGCGAAAGGCCGCACGCGTCACGAAAGCGGTAGTGAGGGAGCCTCGGGCAAATCGGCTCGAGCGTCTCGAGCATCTGCCACGCCGCGCTCGCGCTCACCCTCAGGTAGTCTTTGTCGGGCTCGTCCTTCGCTTGGCGCGCCGCGTTCGCGACGCTCATCGCGAGGCGGGTACAGATGAGAGGGAAGATGAGCTCGAGCTCGTTCGCGCTCAGCGGCCGTGCTTCGTGATAGCCCGCGACAACATGAGATGCGATTCTGATCGGGTCGTTCTTGTCGAGTATGCAATAGGCGGCCGCGTTCGCCACTTCGAAAACGAGAGCACTCGAGACCATGTCGCCGAAATCGAGAAGGCCGGCCATCTCGCCGTCGCGCACGAGAATGTTGTGGTCGTTCCCATCGTTGTGGATGACGCCTTTCGGGACCGTTTTGAGCCTCGGCGCGATCTCATCTTCGAAGCTCCGGAGATAATGCTCTACGAGGCCGCGCCTCTGATCGTTCGCGATATGTTCGAGCCCTTCTCGGATGGTGGTTGCAGCGTGTTTCGAGTCCCAATACAGATAGCGATCCTGCGCTTCGTGAAAGAAGCCTTCGAGCGCCTTGTCGAGGCGGCCCATGAAGCGTCCGAGATCGCGGAGGAGCGCTTCACGATGAGGTGTCGTATCCGCAAGCGGTTTTCCCGGGAGGAAGTTGAGGAGCCGGCACATGTAGCCGCCTTCGATCGTCTCGATGAAACAGCCCGAGAGTGCAGCGCGTATTCGCGGGATCGAAAGCTCCGGGTCTTCCTCCGCGATGTGGGTGAGCGCTTGATTCTGAAATTCCAGGTTGGCGCGCTCTTCGCCGAGGTTCGCGACTTTCAAAACGAGCTTTTCCTTAGAAGTCTCGGCGAGAAAGTTCTGGTCGCGCTCGCTCGCGAGCTCTTTGATCTCTTCCGCCTCGACCCCGTAGACCTCGTTCAGAACGGTCCGTGCCGCGTCGATCTCGACCCGTGGCCGCGTCGTCTTCAACTTCATTTCATCAGCATCTTCAGCCAGCGGAGCTTGGTGCCATAGGGCGGATAGCGGACGGGTGGGTCGAAGAGCGTGCCGGCTTCGACGATCGATTTCTTGTGCGAGAAAGTCTCGAAGCCGTAGCGGCCGTGATAGCTTCCGCTTCCGCTCCCGCCGCGGCCGCCAAAAGGTAGGTCCGGATTCGAGAACTGGATCAACGCATCGTTGATGGCGCCGCCTCCAAACGGGGTCTCCTGCATCACCCGCTCTTGATTCTTGCGGTCCCTCGAAAAGAAGTAGAGCGCGAGAGGATTGGGATGGCGAAGCGTTGTCTCGATGGCTTCGTCGAGGCTTCGATAGGTGAGCACCGGGAGGATAGGGCCAAAGATTTCCTCGTCGAGAGATCTAGCACCTTCCGGCACGTCCGCGAGGATCGTGGGTGCGATGTAGCGTTCGTCGCGCTCTGTCTCGCCCCCCGTGACGATGCGGCCGTCTTCCAGATAGGCGGAAAGCCTATCGAAGTGGCGGTGGTTGACGATACGCGCGAAGTCGGGGCTCGTTCTCGGGTCGTCCCCGAAAAATCGGCGGACATTTTTTTTCATCAGAGAAAGAAAATCCTCGGCCAAGGTCTCCGGCACGAGCAAGTAGTCGGGCGCGATGCATGTTTGTCCGGCGTTCAGAAACTTGCCCCAGGTCAGTCGGCGGGCGGCGACTTCGAGATCAACTTTCTTGTCGACAATGGCCGGGCTCTTACCGCCGAGCTCTAGCGTGACCGGAGTGAGATGCTTGGCCGCGGCCGTGGCGACGATACGTCCGACCCCCGTTCCTCCCGTGAAGAAAATGTGATCGAAACGCTGGTTGAGAAGCGCTTCAGCGATTTTGGCGTCGCCGACTACCGTGCTCACGATCTCGGCGGGAAAATAACTTGCCGCGAGCTCGGCCACGAGCTCCGATGTGTGGACGGCCCATTCGGACGGTTTCAGGACCGCGCAGTTACCGGCGGCGAGGGCGGCGGCGAGAGGCGACATCACGAGCTGGAAGGGGTAGTTCCATGGAGCGATGATGAGCACGAGTCCCATGGGCTCGCGACGGATGAAACTCTTCGACGGAAAAAACGTGAGCGGCGTTTTGACCCGTTCGGGCTCCATCCACGTTTCGAGATGCTCGAGCGCGTGCGAGCACTCGGAAATGACGAAACCGGTCTCCGAGGCGAAGGCTTCGAACGCGGGCTTTGCCAAATCTGCTGCGAGTGCTTCGTGAATCCGTTCTTCGTGATCGCGCACAAGAGCCCGGAGGTTTCGCAGCTGTTGCCGCCGGAACGCGTAGGGGCGTGTCGCACCAGAGCGAAAGAAACGTCGCTGAGCGTCGAGGACGGCCGCAATGTCGAGCTCGGTGTGTTGTTTCTTGCTCGCGGTCACGATGCGAGGATGTTACTCGATCTCGAGCTCGGCAATCAGTGGAAGGTGATCGGAAGCGCGCCGCGCCAGTCGAGCTCGGCCTCGGTAAACATGGCTCAGACGCACATCGCCGCGCACGTAGATGGCGTCGAGCGCTCGCACGGGGCCCCAGGCGGGGAACGTCCTGATGGGAGAACCGATGCCGCCGAAGCCGGAGGGCTCCAAGAGCTTTTTTCCAAGTGTGCCCCACACATCGTTGAAGTCTCCCGCTACGACGATCGGCGTTCGATGATGAAGCCCGACGAAGGGATGGCTCTCGAGAAACTTGCGAAGCTGGATCTTTCGCTCGATTCCGGAAAGCCCAAGGTGGAGGTTATAGACGTGTACTGTGCGTGTGTGACGCCCGAGCGAGCCGTTGAGGCGTACCCGGTAGCGCGCGTGCAGAACGCTCCGCCGCTTTTTTGGCGGCACGGTGACGTCGATGTTGGACGTCTCGGTCAGCGGGAACCGGCTCAAGATGGCGTTGCCGTAGGCGCCGCCGCTCCTTATCTTTACGTTTGGAAAATAGGTGCGATGTCGAAAGCCCAAGAAGTCGCCCAGAAGATCGACTTGGCGATCGGCGTTCGACCTGCGGGCGTGCTGGTCGACCTCCTGTAACATGACGAGATCCGGCTCATATCGAGCGATAACGTGCGCGATGCGCAACGGATCGTAGAGCCGGTCGACGCCGCCGATACACTTGTGGATGTTGTAGCTTAGGATCTTGAGGCGCACGTTACTTCTGGAAAACCAATCAGTTACCCCAAATGATACCACGCGGCCCTCTTGTGATCGTCGAGAGTGGATGCTTTCGAGAGTTAAAAGCGTCGGGTGAGTCTGGTATGATGCCGGCGGTGCGAGGTTTTTGAGGGGCCTTCGCTCGTTCCTCGAGCGAAGCCGTGCGGGCGTAGGAAAATGACGCTAAGCGGAAACAGTAGGGAGCTATCCCTGGCGGATCTGATTGTCGTTGCGACACAAGATCCGCGAAGTCACCGGTTCACTTTGAGCGGCCCCGCCGGTGATGGCCTCTTGCTCATCGAGGGTGGCCGCATCGTGCACGCCACATATGGCGACCTTGCGCCGCTCGATGCTGCGCACGTCCTTGTGACCGAGCAGAGCGTGGACTTTGAAATCGAAGCCGACGCCAAGATCTCTGGCCACACGCTCGACCTCGGCGCTCAGGAGCTTCTGATGGAGGCGGTGCGGCGGCTCGACGAAGGGCTTTTGAAGCGTCCTCGGCAAGTCTCCATCGAGATGGGCGCGAGCGACGCGGAATCATGCAAACCTCCGAGACCACGGAGTCACGAGGCCAAAAAGAGTCCGGAAGCCGAAGCGTTGAGGCGGGCCATGGGACGCGTTCTTTTCACCGATTCGGACGCCGCCGAAGTCGAGGCGAAATCGCCTATTCCCAAGCTCGTCGCGGCCGTTGTGGGCATCGCCCTTCTCGTGGGCGGAAGCCTCTTCGCTTGGCGCGCCGGCTGGCTCGCTGTTGAAGAGCACAGAGACCCTGTAGATATTTCCGATCTAAACGGCCCGCGAGACGTCGTGCCGGCTCTCTTGTCCGGCATGCCGCCGCCGGCCCCGGAAGATCGTCCGGTGCTTCCGACGATCCTGTGTCGTGTGCTTCTCGATACGCGCGGGGCGGTGCACGAGGTCCGCGTGTTCCAGCCGCGCTCCGGGCTCGATGCTTTCGAAGAGGCGGCGCTCGCGGCCGTCAAGCAGTATCGTTTTTCGGCGGCCACGCGAGAAGGCGTCGCCGTGCCTGTCTGGATCATTTGGCCGGTCGATTTCGTCCGCGGACCGCGTGTTTCGGATATGATGGAGCCCGTTTCGGCGAGCATGTTCAGGGCTTCTCGCGACCGCTTACCGACATTTCTCGAAGGCCAGCAACCAGAGACACCTTTTCCCGAGCGGCGTCAGCGCCCGAAGATCGACTGCCGGCTCCTCATCGACGATCGAGGTAACGTGATTGAGGCCGAAGTCGTCAACCCGCGTAACGAGCTCGAGCTCTATGAGCGGATCGCACTCGATACGGTGAAGACCTATCGCTTCACCGTTGGTGAGCGGGAAGGCGTTCCCGTCACAGCGTGGATCCCTTGGAGCGTCACGTTCCAATAAAGTGATGCGCTTGGTTTTGGTCGCGACAATCTTGAGCTCGTTCGCCGCTCACGGCGTCTCGAGTGAGAGCATTCGTATCCAAGGCTCAGTGGATGTTTTCGATCGCGTCGGCACGGTTCTTGTAGAGCGGTTCGGTGCCCGCTATGGCGACGTTTCGCTTGCTTGGGACGCGGCGGGCTCCGGCGCCGTTTTCGCGGCTCTCTTCGCGGGTGCGGCGGATCTCGGTGTGAGCACCCGAACGATTGCCGCCCAGGAGCTCGAGCTCGCGCGACGGCTCGGGCTAGAGCTCAAGGAGAGTGCCTTGCCCCTCGACGGGCTCGCGGTCATCGTCCATCCGGACAACCACGTTCCGCGCCTCACGATCGAACAGCTCGAGGCGCTCTACCTTGGTCGCATCGTTCGCTGGCTTGGGTTCGGCGGCATCGATGAGCCGATCCAGCTTCTGAGCCCCTCGGATGCTGCGGGCACGCAATCTGCGTTCAAGAACCTCGTTCTCGGCAAAGCGGGCGAGCGTTTTGCTCCAAGCACCGACTATCTTTGGATAGATGACATCGTGGATCGCGTCGCTGCGGATCGAGGCGCTGTTGGCTTCGTGAGCATGAGTCGCGATCTTTCCGCCGTCCGCACAGTGCCGATCGTGGGTCCGTCGGGGAAGGAATATCTCCCGGACATAGCCGGCGTCGCGAGCGGCGCGTACCCGCTCTGCCATGCCATCTGGCTCTACAGGGTAGGCGCGGCTACCGGCGAGCTTCGTCACTTCTTGAGATTCCTTCTGCTGCACGATGGCCAACGCGTCCTCGCGGATGCGGGCTTCGTTCCTGTGCCTGGCTTTCATGGGTTCGAGCGTCGTGCGGGCGTGGCCGGCGACGTGCCCGACGTCATGATGAGGCGCGTGGGTTTTGGCTTTCGCGGGAGCCGGTTGGGCCGTGCAGCGCGCACGATCCTGGAGGAGGTTGCGAACGGCTTGGCGACAACGAGTGATGGCGTTTGGATCGGAGGCCACGAGGAGCCCACCGAGAACGGAGCGAACGCCGAGCTCTCACTAGCCCGAGCGCAGTCCGTTGCTGAGTTTTTGGAACAGCTAGGGATCGACCCGTCGCGTATGGTTGTCGACAGTCGGGGCGTCGGGGCGCCGGTGAGCTCGAACCGCACCGCCGAGGGCCGCCGTGTGAATCGACGCGCGGATATCTGGATACTCCCCGAGCCCTAAGCCCTGAGGGCCTGAGTACGTTGGTCTCGAGCTCCGAACAAGCCTTCTTACTGACCCGACAATGGCGGGATACGCCTTCGGGCGTCGAGCTCGTGTTCTGGGCTGCCGCTGCGAGCGGCCCGATTCGGATTCAGATCGTTCAACAAGAGGCTGTCTGTTTCGCGGTGCGCGGCCATGTAGACGCGGCTCGGGTCGGTGCGCGCTCGCGCTCCGTCGAGCTCCGCACTCTCGAGGGGGCCTTGGTGGACGCGCTCTATTTCCCGACGCAGCGCGCACTCGTCGATGCACGAAGAGAGCTTCGCGCGGCAGGCGTGCGCCTCTACGAATCGGACCTCAAACCCAGCGACCGCTATTTGATGGAGCGTTTCGTCACCGGTGGGCTTCTGGTCACGGGGGAATGGGAAGCGCATGAGGTCTACCGGCTCTACCGCAACCCGCGCATGACTTCCTGTGATTATCGGCCCGATCTCTCGATCCTTTCGCTCGACATCGAGACGGATGCTGATGCTGGAACGCTCTTTTCGATCGGCGCCTCGACAGAGACGACCGCGCATGTGTTCTTGCTGCGCTCGAGCGACTGGGAGTCATCCGAGCACGGCGCTCGCATCGACGAACGGGTCGAGCACTCGGTGCACCACGACGAGCTGAGCTTGATCGAAGCTTTTTTCTCGTGGCTGAGCGACATCGATCCCGACATCATAATCGGCTGGAACGTCATCGATTTCGACCTGCACTTTCTGGAGCGGCGATGTGAGCAGTTGAACTTGCTTTTCGCGTTTGGGCGGGGGCGTGATCGCGCGACGATTCTCGAGCCCACGGCGCCGGGAGGGAAACGGGTAGCGCGGCTTCCAGGGCGCTCTGTGCTCGACGGGATCGACACCCTTCGAAACGCGACTTGGAGCTTCGAAGACTTTGGGCTCGATGCCGTCGCGCGTGAGCTGCTCGGGCGGGGGAAGCTCATCGAGGATGAATCGAAGGATCGGGTCGAGGAGATCAAGCGTCTTTATCGCGAGGCCCCTTGGGATCTCTTGCGATACAACCTCGAAGATTGCCGTCTCGTTGAGGCCATCTTCGAGAAAACAGACCTCTTCGATTTCTCCCTCGAGCGCGCGGAGCTCACGGGGCTCCCCCTCGATCGAGTCGGAGGTTCGGTGGCCGCCTTCGACAGCTTGTATCTGCCGCGCCTCCATCGTCGAGGCCGTGTGGCGCGAGACATCGAGGAGCGCCCGCTCGACGATCTCAGCCCCGGCGGTTATGTCATGGATTCCGAGCCGGGTTTGTTCAAGAACGTGATCGTGCTCGATTTCAAGAGCCTCTACCCGAGCATCATTCGAACTTTTCTCGTCGATCCCCTAGGCCTTGCCGAAGCCGGGGAGGACAGCGTCCCTGGTTTCAAAGGCGGGAAGTTCTCACGCGACGCGCACATTCTGCCCGGCATCATCGAGCATCTTTGGAAGGCGCGCGACAAAGCCAAACGAGCCGGCCGCGAAGCGACGTCGCGCGCGATCAAGATCATCATGAACTCTTTTTACGGTGTTCTCGGAACACCCGCTTGCCGATTCTTCGAGCCGCGTCTCGCCTCGAGCATCACGCTGCGCGGGCACGAGATCATCACGAAGAGCCGCGCGTTCATCGAGTCCGAGGGCTATCGGGTGATTTATGGCGATACGGATTCCTTGTTCGTGCTGCTCGATGGAGGGAAAGCCGAGAAGCGCTGTCTCGCGCTCGGGAGCGAGCTCGCGAAGCGTCTGAACACGTTCTGGAGCAAGAAACTGCAAGAAGAGCACCGACTCGACTCGCATCTCGAAGTCGAGCTCGAAACGCACTATTTGCGTTTTTTCATGCCCACGATCAGGGGCTCGGAGCTCGGCAGCAAGAAACGTTACGCGGGGCTCGTCCGCCGAGGCGAAGAGGTCGAGCTCACGTTCACCGGGCTCGAGGCCGTACGCTCGGATTGGACGCCCCTCGCGCGCGAGTTTCAACGTGAGCTCTACCGTCGGGTCTTTCACGACGAGGTCTTCGAAGACTACGTGAAGCAGACTGCGGACGATTTGTTCTCGGGCAGGCGCGATCGGGACCTCGTATATCGGAAGCGGCTTCGGCGCAAGCTCGAGGACTATACGAAGAACGTGCCGCCCCACGCGCGCGCGGCGCAGAAGTCGACACGTTCGCGAAAGTGGATAAGATACGTCATCACGACGAACGGACCCGAACCCCTCGACAACACCCCGTCGCCCCTCGACTATCAACATTATCTCGACCGTCAGCTCGCTCCCGCCGCGGACGCGTTGTTGCACGTGAAAGGCACTTCCGTGAGCAGAATCTTGGACAAACAGTTGAGTCTTTTTTGATGGCGCGCACCGGTTGGGCCTTCGGGATCGCGGTTCTTTTTATGGCGGTCTTCTTTGTGGACTTATGCGCTTTGGTCTTTCAATGCGGCTGCCGATCGCTCTGGAACGGAATCTCGACCTATTGCAATATCCACGCGGCGAGCGCGCCGCATTGTCCGTGGTGCGAGCATCCTCTTACGGGGGGCGGCGTTGCCTTCGGCGCAGCTCTACTGGCTCAGTGGGCAGCTTTCTTCTTGCCTAACCACGTGAGCTTCGGGAAGCGCCTCTGGCAACGATGCGCGCTCGCGGTGGTAGCGTTTCCTTTGGCCGCCGCCATCGTCGCGCTCGTACAAGGGCTCGTCTGGGGGTATTGGCAGTAAAAGGCGAGCCCTCTCCGCGTCCGCCAGTCGACGAAGAGAGGGCCCCAAGGCTAGCGAATTCTCTGGCGTCCTGTAGGCTCTTCCTGACCTCGACGGGTCGTTTGTCGCCATCTTTGATCGCGACCAAACCCCAAGCGCCGTCATCTTGAGCACTCAGAACGGCGAACAGCAATTTCTGTCTTGCTGATGGCGTTCTCAGGTGCGCCCACCGCCATTTTCGGTCGTCCGTCAAATTGCACGGTTCGACTCTTGTACCCAGAATTCGCTCAACGAGGGAGGGAACGTGCAACGGTCTCGCTTTCCCTCAACAACAAAGCTAAGTTTCAGCATTCCGCTCAGTTGTTACCAGTCCGGACTCTCCCCGGTTGTACCAGACTTCTCCCAGCATGAACTCATCCAGAAACTTACTGAGTCGTTCTTCGTCCACTGGCTGAACCGTACGGGTCCCGTCTTCCTGAATGCGAAAGACGAGAACTTGGTCGGTCTCGAGATTGATTTGGTCGAGAAGATACGGCGAGTGGGTGGTTAGTACAACCTGCGCTTTGTGTTTTCCATATTTCCCCGTCGTCAGATCTCGAAGGAGGCCCACAATGTCCGAGAGTCTTCGCGGATGGACACCCGTTTCAGGCTCCTCGACGAGCACCAATTGAGGTGGATAAGCCAAATGAACGAGTGTAATGAAGAACAGCATTACGCGGACTCCCGTTGACGCGGCATTTGCTGGCAGCAAGAGACCTTCCTCGAACACGAAGTCGATTTCTCGTGCCTCTGCATTGGGCGTACGGATCCGTACGTCCACTAGACCGTGCACTCGTTCCGCCAGAGCTGAAACGATTTCCTGAAAACGCTTTCGATCTTGCCGAAGAACGTAGTCTAGAACCCCAGCCAAATTGGCGCCCTGCGGATCAAGCTGCGGAGGCTCGCCGAGCTTCTCCGGCATCCCTTTCGACGACATGGTGATTCCAATAGAGGGCAACCTGTAAAGACCGACGGGTTCCAAACCCTCTACACGCTTGTGCTCGAGAAGTTTTCCTTGATGATTGAAGGCACTCCGGAAGTGGCCCTCTCCGATGAACACATCCCACGACGGTGCGGTTTCCGTCCTCCAAGAGTCCGTCTTTCCGATACCGCCATTTCGACTTGCCGCGTAAACAGCGTCGACGAACGCAGACTTTCCCGAGTCGTTCTGTCCAATGAGTACCGTCAAGGGCTTCAAAGGCACGTCTACCGCAGCTCCGAAGCAACGGAAATTCTGCAGGCGGAATCTATTGATCATGTCAACTCGACGGTACCCCGATTCCCGTCACTACGTCAACGACCCTCACGTTACGACGCTATACCTACGTCCCATCAAACCCACGCTCGACGTCAATCTCGAGCAGTGGACTGCCCGATGCCCGAGGCCACGGGCAAAGAACGGTCATCGGAATTTCACGATGGTTCGGTAGGATGATGGTCCATCGCTGGCTGGCCGCAGATTCCGGGGTGTTTTTGCCCTAGGTCGGGGCACCCCACGCTTCGAGACGCCCAGGACGAGCGTCAACTCCGTGCGATGGCTCTCTCGAGCACACGACGCACGCGATGTAGCTCTTGCTCCGGCGGATGTATGCGACGTTCGTCAAGCGCATCCCGGTACCAATGCGCTGCCATGCAAAGCTCCCAAAAGTGCACCTCCGCCGCCGTAAGCTCGACGCCACCAGCCGTCGCATAGCTGTCGAGGAGCCGATCGAGACCCTCGTCGATTTGAAACGGGCGGCGAACACCTCGTGTCACAACGGCAAGATCCATAGCCGGGTCACCCAGCTGGGCGAACTCCCAGTCGATGATTCCCGGACGAAGGGCGGGTTCGTCCGAGTACGGAAGCAATATGTTTTGACCAAGAAGATCACCGTGAACGAAGGCGCTTTGTGTGGGTGGCGGTAGATGCTCTCGGACCCAGACCCTCGCATCGTCGATAACAGGGACAACAGGATCGTCGAGACCTTCGAAAACGGGAAGCTCCGCCTCCGCATGGTCGCGGCGCGTCGCGTATGCGTCGAGCGCTCCGTCTAGGATTGTCGTGTCCAAGGCGTGAATGGCAGCGGCGACCTCACCGACGACCTGCCACGGTTTCACCCGAGGCTGCCTCGACGCTCTAAGGTCGAGAGCTATTCCAGGAACGAAGGACTCCACGATGACGGCGTGGCCCGCTTCGCGAACGACAGCGACAATCCTCGGCGTGCGAAAAGTCAGGTGCCGTTTCGAGAGCTGTTCCAGAATCTCAGCCTCCTGCGCCACTCTCGTATCGAAGCTTGAATCGACGTCGTGGTTGGGAAGGAGGACGACGTAGCGTCCGGACCGCTCATCGGGGTCGGGGTCGATCCTAACGTCGGCCCAGAAGCCCGTTCGAGAAAGCCCCTCGTCGAGACGTTGCACCCGGCCGATGTCAACGGAGGTGTCGCCCCCCGTAGCAGAGGTGTCGAAAACGCGCCCGAGCGTTCTCCTCGCTCGAACCCATCCGGCACCACGCTGCTCCGCCATCATCGACGCACGAAACTGGTCTGCGCTGACACCATACGGCACGCCTCCGGACGTGAAGCCGGCTGCCCAAACGAGCTCCCCGCCCCACTCAACCCAGTCCTCTCCTTCGGGCACCGGCTCGTCGCGCAACGACCGTTTTTCCCTGCGTGCCATCGGGCTATTCTATTCTAGCGAAGTCGTTGGACGGCAGGATAGCCTGGCTTCATCGTCCTAGAACGTAAGACGAGTGACGGTTCGGCTATATAATCCCCACCATGTTGCGTGTTGTGGCGTTCGCTTTCGTGGCTCTCCTCTTTCAACCGGCGCTTCGCAATCCAAGCGACGAGGCCTTTGCTGAAAAAGCTCCCGAGCGCTTTCACGTCCGGCTCGAGACGACGCGAGGCATCATTGTCATCGACGTCCATCGTGCGTGGTCGCCCAAGGGTGTCGATCGTTTCTTTCATCTCGTCGAGAGTGGCTATTACGACGACGCAGCGTTTTTCCGCGTTATCGAAGGCGCGTGGGCACAGTTCGGCATCCACGGCGATCCTGCCATCGCGCAGATTTGGAGAGATACAGCCTTCCCCGACGAGCCCGTTCGTACGAGTAATCTTCGCGGCCGTCTCACCTATGCCCACGGTGTGGCGCCGGACGACCGGACCACGCAGCTATTCATCAACTTGAGAGACAATCCGGGCCTCGATGAGCAAGGGTTCAGCCCCGTTGGCGAAGTCATCGAAGGGATGCGGGTCGCGGACGCGCTCTATTCCAGTTATGGCGAGGCGGCGGGCGGCGGTATCCGAGCCGGAAAGCAGGCGCCGATCTTCGAGGGCGGTAACGGCCACCTACGCGCCAAATTTCCAAATCTCGATTACATTCGGAAGGCCAGCGTCGCTCCGTGAGCCCGGATTTCAAAGCCACTTTCGAACAGTCTGAGAAACGGGCCTTCGGCGGGCAACCTCTCCGCTTGACCGGCGCGGGGATTTGGCTTCCTGCACCGCTCGACGTTGTCGCTGCAGCCATGCGGGCGCTGAGGGGGGCCGGTTTCTGGACGCGCCTCGGCGACGCACCGAAGGTTCTCGACGCCGGCATGGGCGACGGCCGCGTCGTCGCGTCGCTTTGCGCGGTGGGCCACCATGTTCAAGCCTACGGGATCGAGATCCACCATCAGCTTTCAGAGCTCGCAAACGAGAACTTGCATGATCTGTCAGAGCGAGGCTTGCCAAAAATCTGGCGCACGTGCGACGGCAGCTACCTCGACCGTTCGACCTATGCGAAACTCGGCATTCACGTCGAAGATATCGACGCGTTCTTCAACTACCCGGATGGCAATGAGCACGAGCTCGCAGCGTTCCTCGCGAGCTACGCTCGCCGCCGTGCATTTCTCGTCGTGCTCACTCCCGATCACGCGTTTCGCATCGAAGGTCTCGACCACGACGAAGATCTTCCTATCGAACGCCCCTCTGGTTCGCCCGGGTTTCACCTCGCGCTCTACCGCACGAGAGGCGCCGCACCGTGAACAGAGAAAAACATCTGCCGCGAAGTTTTTATTAATCCTTTTCACCGCCGTGACGGTCTTGTAGTCATCGAAAGAACAGAGAAGCGAGAGCAAGACGGCTCTTCGCTCGGGAAACACGTTCGATGGAGGAGAACGTCATGGTAAAAAAAAATGCTCTTACGTTTTTAGTGGTGCTCGTTGCAACCATTTCTTTTGCGACGTCCGACGAGGACAAGGTCCAGACGAGAGTTTTCGGCGCTCGACTGCATGGATATAACGAAGTGCCTTCGGTGTCGACCGCTGGCCGCGGGCGTTTCGCGGCGCGACTGAGCGATGATGGCACGGCGCTCGCGTTTACGCTGAGAATCGCACGTCTTTCGACCCCAGTAATACGGGCGCACATCCACTTCGGCCAATCCAAGACGGAGGGCGGCATCATGGTGCCGCTCTGCCACGCCCAGCTCCCGGACGATCCCGCGGATCACGTCCGTGCTTGCATCGACGCCGACGGAACAATCTCGGGCATTATCACCGCCGCTGACGTCGTCGGCCCCGGCGGGCAGGGCATCGCCAAAGGAGAATTTCGCGAGCTCATCCGCGCGCTTCGCGCCGGAGCCGGCTACGTGAACGTGCACACGTTGCGCATACCGTCCGGAGAGATCCGCGGACAAATTCGTGAAGGTCAGTAAGGGGATCGGATTCCCGGTCGCGATTGGTTGTCCGAATCCTCACGCCGACGCGTGGCTGCTTGACGACCAGGAAGCTGTGTGTTCCGGACTCTCCTTGGATTCCACTCATGCGATTCCCGTTGTGAAGCCGGGTTCTTATCCGAAACGGGATATTGACGCTTTGGTAAAGCTGAGCCCAAATAAGAAAGGGCGCACCGAATATGATCTTCTCTCGGCGGTTGCATCGGATGTGAAGATCGAACGTTGTCCTCATGCACAGGAGACGGGCTTCAAAGCGTTTCGCGAAGACGTTCGCTCGGAGTTCACGCCTCTTTTGAAGTCAATCGATAAGGCTAACTACTAATTCGAGCGATATGAGCCTAGCAGCCCGTTGAAAAAGTCGTATTCGGTCGCGATATTTCTCTGAAGACTCATTCGATGACGATGTAAAATTGCATCGCATGTCGATGAAGAAGAAAAAGAAAAGTTGCCAAGAGACTTTATGGATTCCACACGATGCGGTTGCGTCGAGTCCTGGTCATCCTTTTTATGAGGAACTCGAGCGGGTACTTCGAGAGGAAGAGTTTGACTCGTTTGTGGAGTCGAAATGCTCGCCGTATTACGCGAAGAAGCAAGGTCGGCCGAGCATACCGCCGGGTGTGTATTTTCGAATGCTGTTGATCGGCTACTTTGAGCGCATCGATTCAGAGCGCGGGATCTGCTGGCGGTGTTCGGACTCACTGTCTTTGCGCCAGTTTCTTGGCCTTGGAATGGAAGAGCGAACGCCGGACCATTCGTCGCTGTCTCGGATACGGAATCGACTTCCGCTGGAAGTTCACGAATCTGTATTTGGATGGGTGCTAGAAGTTCTAGCGTCGAGAGGGATGATAGATGGCAAGACACTGGGTGTGGACGCGACGACGCTGGAAGCGAATGCGGCGCTTCGGTCAATCGTTCGTCGAGACACGGGGGAAAGCTACGAATCGTATTTGAAGGAGCTTGCGCGCAAGAGTGGTATCGAAGAGCCGAGCCGAGCGGACATTGCAAAGTTGGACAAGAAGCGGCCAAAGAAAGGGTCGAACAAGGAGTGGGTGAATCCGAACGAGCCGGATGCGGAGATCATGAAAATGAAGAGCGGGGGCACGGATATGGCGCACAAAGCCGAGCATGCTGTGGACATGAGCGGGGAAGGTGCGGTAATTGCCGTGACGCTTCACGGAGGCGCGAAGGGTGACACAAAGAGCCTACCGGATACGCTGGAAAAAGCGCAGTCAAATCTGCAAGAGCTCGCGAACAACGCGGAATGTTGTGAACGAATACATGAAGACGCGGGTCGCGAAGTGGTCGGGGACAAGGGCTATCACGGCAACGACATCCTGGTTGAGCTGGTCGAACAAGAATACCGGAGCTACATTTCGGAGCCAGAGCGAGGTGGCCGCAAATGGAAGGACAAACAGGCCGAGCAAGCCGCCACCTACGCGAACCGACGTCGCATTCGCGGGACTCGAGGTAAGCGATTAATACGCCGTCGCGGCGAGTTACTCGAACGACCTTTCGCGCACTACCTCGAAGCGGGAGGCATGCGACGAACGCATTTGCGAAGACACGAAAATATACTCAAGCGCCTCCTCACGCACGTGGCCGGATTCAATCTCGGGATTCTGATGCGCAATCTCATCGGCAAGGCCACGCCGAAGGAATACGCGGAGCTCAACGCCAGTCTGATCGCTGCTTTATTGCGCTTCGTCTCGACCATAGGCGCACGTTTTGCCCCGCTGCAATCCATCGGGCGTCTCAACTTGGCCGTTCCGCCGAATCACATCTTCCTTGAACTTGCCCACCAAACTTTCTCCGTGAGCAGAATCTGGACTTTTTCACCGGGCTGCTAGAAGTCACGAAGTCCGCTCAGGTGCGGAAGCTTCTGAAAGCGCAAGCGGACCCCGAAAAAGCGGCGTTCTTCCCGCACTTTTTCAAGACCGGACCGGGCGAGTACGGGGACGGGGACCGTTTCCTCGGCGTAACCGTTCCTAAATGTCGAAAGATCGCGCGCGCAGCGCGGGATGGAAGCCGCCGAGATCGCGAAGCTTCTGGACTCCCCGTGGCACGAAGAACGGGAAGTGGCACTCTTCATCCTCGTCGAGGTGTTCAAACGGGCAAAGAGCGACAGGGAACGAAAAGAACATCTATCGCTTCTATGTCGAGCATCTCGATCGAGTCAATAACTGGGATCTCGTCGACGGAAGCGCTCCGACCATCGTCGGCGCCTTTCTCGAGGACAAAGATCGAAAACAGCTCTATCGGTGGGCGCGCAGCCGCGACTTGTGGGAGCGCCGCATCGCTATGCTGGCAACGTTTTGCTACATCAAGAAAAAGGACTTCAAAGACGCGTTCGCCATCGCCGTCATCTTGAGAGATGACGAAGAAGATCTCATCCACAAAGCGGTGGGCTGGATGGTCCGCGAGATCGGCAATCGTGACCTTGCGGCCGAGGAACGTTTTCTCGATGAGCATTACAAGAAGATGCCGCGTACGATGTTGCGCTACGCCATCGAGAAGTTCCCCGAAAAGAAGCGCCAAGCTTATTTGAAGGGGCACCGCTTGACGGCCTTCTTTGAATCTGGCGAGAACGACCGCAAATGTTTCGTTCGTGAGGATTTTCTCGAGCGCGGAGGTGATCGAGAAGTAGCCACCTTCGCGCTCGAGTTTTCTACTACGAGCAGCAGGTCGGCTCGCAACAAGGTTCCTCGGACGCCGCAGCTTGCACCGCCAGGTCATTCTCGTCGGTCACGTTATCTTCTTTGACGACGAAGACTTCCCAGCGATAGCCGTTCGGGTCGGCCACCCAGACTTTGTCTTGAAGCGCATAGCAGCACACGGTGTCGTTTTCTTCGAGGGTCTCGAAACCGGCTTCGGCGAGGCGCTTCGTGGCACTAGCGACCTCCTCGATGGAGCTCACCTGAATCCCGAGATGGTTGAGCGAGCTCGGGTCCTTCGGCGTGTGCGCGCTCTTGTTGAGCGTGAAATTCAGACCGGGCGTGTCGAGCTCGAACTTCGCATATCCGGGTTTGAGCTTCAGGGGCTCTTTTCCGAAGAAGCCGCGATAAAACGCGACAGACTCGTCGAACTTGTTGGTGTTCAAAGCAACGTGGATTTTTTGGCTTATGGTCATGCTCTTCCTCCTATGTTTCCAGAAAAATGGAATTGTTAAGATGGCTTTCGGCTCGGGCTGGGGGCGTCATTGTGCTCAAACCTTGGCGGGTACGGAGATGTTGACGACGGGCTGCCGGGTGCAGCACTCGGCGTAAAGGAAGTTCAAAAGTTTTTGAAGGGACTCGGTCCCAGCGCGGTAGCGAAGAAAGCGCCCCTCGCGCTCCTGGTCGACGAGCCCTTCGTGCCGCAGCGCGTCGAGATGATGCGAGAGAGTCGAGGCCGGGATAACGAGCTCTTCTTGAAGTTCGCCAACGACGAGCCCGGTGGGGTGCGCGGCCAACAGGAGCCGGATGATGGCCACCCGCGATTCGTGGCCGAGGGCCCCGAACATCCGTGCAACGTCCGCTGTGCTCTCCATAATTCGATTATTCTAGAATTATGGATAAATGTCAAGTGTTTTTTGGTGGCAGGCCAGAACTCACGCCACAGGGTAGTGGTGTTCGCCAGCTGTCGGCGAAAGCGTTCCCGCGGAAACGTTTCTGTGGAAACGTGGCGATAAGCCTGTGGAAAAACTGTGGAAAGCGTGAGTCACGCAGCACTCTACATATGAATGCTAATCACTTCTCGGCACACGGGCTACAATGCCGCAGCAAGGAGGACGCCATGCCACGTCACGTTACTACTCTAGCCGTCGTCGTCGCCATCGCCGCTTGCCAGAGCGCGCCCGAGCCCGAGTCCGAGCCGGAAGCGCCCGCGAGCCCGATGCAGGCGCTTCTCGCCAAGTACACGACGGTGCGTCTCACGACGGATCTCGACGCGCTCACCGAGTCGGAGCGTGCGATGCTGCCGCATCTCATTCGCGCGGCCCAGGCGATGGAGGGGGCTTACTGGGAGCAAGCCTATGGCGATCGCGATGCGCTCATAGCGTCACTCGATGAAGATGCCAAGCGGTTCGCCGCGATCAATTACGGTCCGTGGGATCGTCTCGACGACAACGCGCCTTTCGTACCCGGCACGGACGAGAAATCCGCGGGCTCGAATTTCTACCCTGCCGACATGACCAAAGAAGAGCTCGAGGCCGCGGACAACCCTGAGCTTCGGAGCCTCACGACGATGGTGCGGCGCGACGACGACGGCAAGCTCACGGTGATCCCGTACTCGGTGTTCTTCAAAGATGCGTACGGCACCGCGGCCGGGGAGCTGCGAGCTGCGGCCGCGCTCGCCGAAGACGCTGGCCTCAAACTTTATCTCGAGCTTCGCGCGGAGGCGCTGCTTACGGACGACTACCGCGCGAGCGACATGGCGTGGATGGACATGAAGGACAACACGCTCGACATCGTCATCGGCCCGATCGAAACCTACGAAGATCAACTCTACGGCTCGAAAGCGGCGAACGAGTCCTTCGTGCTCGTCAAGGACCAGGAATGGAGCGCCCGGCTCGCCCGCTACACGTCGCTTCTACCGGAGCTCCAAGAGGCCCTCCCGGTTGAGGACACCTATAAGCAGGAGACGCCCGGGCGCGACTCCGACTTGAACGCCTATGACGTGATCTACTACGCCGGCGACGCGAATGCGGGCTCGAAAGCGATCGCGGTCAACTTGCCGAACGACGAGGAAGTGCAGCTTCAGAAAGGCACGCGCCGGCTTCAGCTCAAGAATGCCATGCGTGCCAAGTTCGACGAGATCCTCGTTCCTCTCAGCGAGCTCGTCATCGCCGAAGATCAGCGCGAGCTCATCAACTTCGACTCGTTCTTCGCCAACGTCATGTTCCACGAAGTCGCCCACGGACTCGGCATCAAGAACACTATCAACGACCGCGGCCGCGTCCGCAACGCGCTCCAGGAGCGCGCCTCGGCTCTCGAAGAAGCGAAAGCCGACGTGCTCGGTCTTTTCATGATCACCGAGCTCATCAAAAGAGGGGAGCTCGAGGACGAGAGCCTCGACGATAACTACGTCACCTTTCTCGCGTCGATCTTCCGCTCGGTCCGCTTCGGCGGGGCGAGCGCGCACGGGCGCGCGAATTTGATGCAGCTCAGCTTTCTCGCCGAGGCCGGAGCTTTCTCCTACGAAGAGAGCACCGAGACTTATCGGGTAGACCTCGAGAAGATGGCGCAGGCGCTCAACGACCTCGCCGGGGTAATTTTGAGAATCCAAGGCGACGGGGACTACGAAGGTCTCGGCGCTTTCATGGAAAAGCACCAGGTCACGACCGACCGGCTGCGTCAGAGCCTCGACCGGCTTGCGTCCGAGGGGATCCCCGTCGACATCGTGTTCGAGCAAGGACCCGCCGTCCTCGGTCTCCAGACTCCTTAGGGTCTGCCCGCAGAACCGCGCATTCTTATCTAGCTCGAACCCAGAATCGTAGCTCACGCTAAGTCACTCGCCGTCAAGGATCGGACGGAGTCGAGCCCTTCCTCGGGCTCGTCGAAGATCTCGTCGATCTCGCGCAGGATGACTCTCTTGGCGGCCTGGGTCATGAGCTTCGTGCGCCGATCTTCAGCGAGCGAGCCGAGCTTGAAGCGCTCGCTGAGCTCCCGAGAGACGACAAAGCGGTGGCCGCGCTGCTCTTCGAGCTGTTCTTTGCTGCGCCGGATGCAGCAGCGGATCTCCCAATCCGGCCGTTCGGACACGTCGAGCGTCTCGATGTCGATGAACCAGCCGTCGCGCTCCACGCGGATAAAATCGTTCGCCATACGCCCCCAGAATCTCCGCTATTTATCTTGCACCAGAGCCTTGTTGTCAAGGGTGAGCTGCTCAGGTAACGTAGGCGGCGCTTTCGAAGGAGGATTCGTGGCAAATAGCAATGACGTCCGGCATATCCGTTGGGATGACCTTCCAAAGGAAAAACTCACCGATTTTCTCGACCGCCGCATCATCACGGGCGAGAAGGCCATGCTCACGCATGTTTACATGAAGAAAGGTTGCGTCGTTCCGCTGCACCATCACGAGAACGAGCAGCTGACCTACGTTCTCGAGGGCGCTCTCAAATTCTGGGTCGGCTCCGAGGATGCCGAGCCCATCGTTGTGCGCACAGGCGAGGTGCTCGTGCTTCCATCGAACGTTCCTCACAAGGCCGAGGCGGTCGAGGATACGCTCGACGTGGACATCTTCTCGCCTCCGCGCCAGGACTGGCTCGATGGCACCGATGACTACCTCCGACAGCAATAAGCTCTCCCCGGGTTTCTGGAAGGCCGCCTCCCCTCTGTGCCAACATCGCTGAGACACTTCGCCCCTTGAAATTAGTGTAGAGGGTGGAGGAGGATCAACGCATGAGTATTTTGATTGAGAGAGAGATCCCGCCGGCCGCGATGCGGCGGGGGTCGAGGATCCCGAAGTGCGCGAGCAAGCGAAGCGTCGACGCTTTAGCGCGGAGTACAAGCTGCGGATAGTGCGTGAGGCCGATGCCTTCGGCAAGGGTGACGGTGACGTTGCTGCTCTTCTGCGTCGAGAGGGCTTGTACTCGTCGCAATTATCGAGTTGGCGTCGCCAACGTGACGAGATCGCCAAGGTGGGAATGACGTCGAGAAAGCGAGGCCGGAAGGCGAAGGCAGAGGATCCACGGGTCAAGGAGCTCGAGCGCGAGAACGCCCGGCTCCAACGTCGCCTGGCTCGGGTGGAGACGATGCTGGAGATCCAAAAAAAAACCTCCGAACTACTGGGGATCCCCCTGAATCCACTCGAGAGCGACGAGAACGACTGATCGTGGCGGCCGAGGAGCTGGCGGGGCGGATTGGGCAAACGGCGGAAGCCTGCGAGGCTCTGGGTGTGGCTCGTTCCACGTTGTATCGCAGGCGCCAGCCGGTGACGCCCAAACCGAAGCGTCGTCCTCGGCCGCACCGAGCTCTCGACGAAACTGAGCGCGAGGAAGTCCTCGGGGCCTTGCACTGTGAGCGGTTCGTCGACAAGGCGCCCGCTCAGGTGTGGGCTACGCTTCTGGACGAGGGAACCTACCTCTGCTCGATTCGCACGATGTATCGGATTTTGGAGGAGCACGGCGAGGTCCGAGAGCGCCGGAACCAACGGCGCCATCCGAACTACACCAAGCCGGAGCTGTTGGCCGAAGCGCCGAACCAGGTTTGGTCGTGGGATATCACGAAGCTTCGTGGCCCCGTCAAGTGGACCTACTACTACCTCTACGTCATCCTCGACATCTTCTCCCGCTACGTGGTTGGCTGGATGCTGGCTCACCGAGAAAGTGCCGCGCTCGCCCAACGCCTCATCGCCGAGAGCTGTCGCAAGCAGGACATTGAACCCGACCAGCTCACCCTTCACGCGGACCGTGGCAGCTCGATGAGGAGCAAGCCCGTGGGTCTGCTCCTGGCTGACCTCGGAGTTACCAAGACCCACTCCAGGCCTTACGTCTCGAACGACAATCCCTACTCCGAGTCTCAGTTCAAGACGATGAAGTACTGTCCTCAGTTTCCGAGCCGCTTTGGTTCCGCCGAAGACGGCCGGCTATTCTGCTGCGGTTTCTTCGACTACTACAATTTTCACCACCGGCACTCGGGAATCGGCCTTATGACACCGGCCGACGTTCACTATGGTCGAGCCGAACAGCTCACCACCGCTCGGCGCCAGATCCTTCTCGAAGCTCAACAGGCTCATCCCGAACGCTTCGTTCGCGGAACGCCGCAACCGCCCGTTTTGCCTCCGCAGGCCTGGATCAACCCGCCGCTGGAAAAAACGACGCTCCACGATGCCGCACAAGCCCCTCTCGCGGCGGCGTCCATACCTGGGGTACCTCCTTTTTCTGCTTCACGCAACGAGATCTTGATCGATGTTGACGTCGATCGCGCCGACCTCACGAGTCTCCCCACCATAATCGAGGCTCAGTAAATGCAGCTCGCGAGTGTCCCAAAGTTGTTGACATGTTCCGCTCGGCGGGCCTCGTCGTCGCGGCGGTACTGGTCGCCGGACTCACCGGCAGCTTTTACGGCACCGGGCTGCCATGGGTGGTAGAGGCGCTCGCCGGCGCACTCGGGGGGCGCTTTGCTTTTGGCTGTTCATGGAAGCGGCGCGCCTTCTGACTCGGGTTCTTCGCATCCCGCTTCCCGAGTTCGGGAGCTTCTTCGTTGCGGCCATCGGCGTCGCGATCGTGCTGCGCGCGACCCGCTTTCGCTGGAACCCGACGCTCTTTTACCCCGCCGCCGTCGTCTTTTTGGCGGCCCAAGCGATGCTCTTCGGGGCGCTCTGGGGCTGCTTCAAGACCGAGGGCCGTCGCGGGCTCTATGGTGCTTTGTTGGTGGCCGCGCTCGCCGTCGATATTGCCGGGCTCGCCTGGCTCGCTCATGACGGAAGCGATCCGTACCCCGTTGCCGAAATCGAGAACCCGAGCCCGAGCCCGCCCCGGCTAGACATGCCCAACCCGGCCGAGCCCGGGACCTTCGATGTCGACACGCTCACTTATGGAAGCGGTACCGATATCCGCCGGCCCGAGTTCGGGCCCGACGTCACCATCACGACCGCGACCGTGGACGCGTCGAAGCTTCTCCCCGATTGGAAGGACTTCAAGGCGCGCGCGCGAAAGTGGTATTGGGGCTTCTCGCTCGAAGAAGCTCCTCTCAACGCGCGGGTGTGGATGCCTCGCGGTGATGGGCCGTTTCCGCTTGCCCTCATCGTGCACGGCACCACCGCATGGAGGATCACTCCGACCCTGGCTACGCTTATCTCGGCGAGCTTCTCGCAAGCCAAGGCATCATCATGGGTTCTGTCGACGAGAACTACATCAACGGCACGTGGTCGGGCGATTTCGGCGGGAAGGAAATGCAGTTGCGCGGGTGGCTCTTGCTCGAGCATCTCCGCCTTTGGCACGAATGGAACGAGACGCCCGGCCATCGCTTCGAAGGCCGCATCGATGTCGAGCAGATAGCGCTCCTGGGCCACTCTCGCGGCGGCGAAGCCGTGGCCATTGCCCATGCGTTCAACAAACTCCCGTTTTATCCCGACGATGCGACCGTCGTCTTCGATTACGGGTTCAACATCCGGTCGCTCGTGGCCATCGCGCAAATCGATCGGCGCTACCCGCGCCGCATGAAGCTCGAGAACGTCAACTTTCTCGCGCTTCAAGGCTCTTATGATGCTGACGAGTCGAGCTTTCACGGGCTACGGCAGTTTCGCCGGTTGACCTTTGCGGATGACGCTTATTGGTTCAAAGCCGGTATCTACATCCACCGCGCGAACCACGGCCAGTTCAACTCGAGCTGGGGTCGGTTCGATTCTGGTTTTCCTGGACGATGGCTTCTGAATACGGGCCCTCTCATTCCAGGTGAGGACCAGCGCGAGATCGCGAAGATCTATATCTCCGCGTTTCTGTTGGCGACCCTCCGGGGCGAAGCGGATTACTTGCCGCTGTTCCGCGATCCGCGTGTCGCTTCCAAGTGGCTTCCCGACGACATCGTCTACGTGCAGCAATTCGACGATTCGACGGTCCACGCCGTTGCGGATTACGAGGAGGACATCGACGTGACGACCGCGAGCCGTGAAGGTGCTCTCATCGAGACGGATGGGCTCACGCTTTGGAGGGAAGAGGAGCTCCTTGGCCGCGACAAGTTGACGCAGAGCACGAATGTTGCTGTCGTCAGTTGGAGTGAGAGCGGCGCGAGCTAAAAGGTCACGCTCGGTGACGACAAGCCCGAGCGCGACGATTCGATGGCGCTCAGCTTCTTCTTGTCGAGCTCGACGGAAAAGCCGGATGACGACGAGAAGGCGGAATCGGTGCCACCCCAGCTCAGCGTGGAGCTCACCGACGCGCACGGTACTGTCGCATCGGTGCGACTCTTGGACGTCGCTCCGATAACACCTCCCGTCAAAGTTCAGTATCTCAAGATCGAGCGGTTCAACCGCGCGGCCTATAACAGCACGTGGGAGCCGATCCTACAAAGCTACCGGTTGCCGCTGGCGCGTTTCGACGGTATCGACTCACGAGCACTCGTCTCTATCCTCTTTCGTTTCGACAGCAATCGCGGAGTGATTCTCCTCGACGAGATAGGTTTTCGAGGAGCGGCGCCAACGCGCGTCGAGCCAAGCGCAGGGGAGGGAGATAGCGAAGCTCAGACCCGCGAGAGCGGGGACCGCCCAGCCCAATAGATCGAGGCGCTCAGAAGCGTCGATGAAACCAGCCGCTACGAGCGGCGCGACGAGCGACGCATAGCCGAAGACGAGCGTGAAGGCCGCGTTCGCACGTGAGAGCTCCGGGACCGGTGTGCGCTCGCCGAGCAGCGCCAGGCTCAAGGGAAAGATACCGCCTGCGGCGCAGCCGATGAGAGTGAAGCTCGCAAGAGCGAGCATTGCCTGCTCCGGCGGCCACGTTGCTGAGACGTAGCCCGCCGCGACCGCCGCTAGAAATCCCAATAGGGAGAAAGCGTAGATTAGCCGTAGGTTCCCGAAGCGATCCGCGAGCCATCCGGCGGCGGGCTGTATCAGGACGCTCCCGAGCGCCATAAAGCCTACGAATCGCAGGGTCTCGGCGCGCGACAAGCCGAGACGCTGGCCTTCGACGGGGTAGGTCCCGGACATCGCCACGTCGAGTACGGCGTAGACAACGGCACCGTAGAAAACGACCGAAAGTCCTGGCCAAGCGGTGGCCTTGGGGTTCGTGGTTTCATGATGCGCGCGCGCTTCGACTTTCATGTTCCGCAAGCCCCAATGTGCGATCGGCGCGATGGCGGCGGCGGCAGCAGTGAAGACCCAAAACACGGGAAGGCCGAAGGTGTCGTATAGAGGATTGCTCACGAAGACCCCGCCCATGAAGCCGAGACCGAAGCCGGCGGTATAGGCGGCCATGACTCGGGCTCTACGGCTTTCTGGTGTACCTCTCAAGAGCGCGTATTCGGCCGCGACGAAAGTTAGCGCGTCTGCTGCGCCGAGAGAAAGTCTCACCCCAAAGAGCATGCGCTCGTCCCACAGAAGGGCAAGGTGAAGCGCACCCAAGCCGATTCCGGAGAGCAGGATCCCGATCACGTTGATGGGCCTCGGGCCGTGGCGTTCCACGAGCCGGCCGGCCAGCGGGCTGAACAAAGCGAGCCCGAGCCCGAGCGAGAGCATGGCCACGACGCCGCCGGTAAAGTACTCACTGAATCCACGATCTTCGAGAAGCGCCGAGACGAGTGGCGAGGAACCGCCAATGCTGACGCCGACGAAAAACAGCGACAGAATGAGGGCCGCGGTCTCGAGCGCCGTGAGATGACTAGTCGCGCTTGCGGACAAGATAGTCGACCTGATGCGCGATGTAGAGGAGGCGGCCTTTCTCGAGCTCACGGCGCCGCGCGGATGCCCAGTCTGTCGCGACCTCGCCACCGACGGCGCCTTCGATCATCTCCAAGATGTGGCCAAGGAAAAAAGCTTCCTCGGCGGGATAGCGGCCCTCGGTCGCGTGGATGATCCAATCGGAGCTTCCGATCTCCAAAACATTGACCGGGTGGCTCGCGAGCGCGTGGAAAAGCCGTCTTCCGGTCTTGCTGCCGCCACTACCACCACTTGCTCCACTTCCTCCACTTCCTCCACGTCCTATTGTCTCGTGATACTGCTCGAGAACCTCGTCGTCCGACGAGTGCGCCGGCTCGAAGATGGTCTCACCATCGAACGTAATAGGGAAGTAAAGCAAGCCGCCCGGGCGCGCGAGCCCGATGAGAGCCTGAAGGCTCGGTCCGAGCTCGACGATGTCGAGAAAGGCGTGCGCGAGGACGAGGTCGAACCGGCCGCGCTCGGAGGGATTCGAAGCGAAGTCTTCGAGAGTGGACGTGATGAAACGACCGTGGACGCGATCCCGCAGGCGGTGCTCGGCGATTTCTAGAAACGAGGCGCTCTCGTCAACAGCCGTGTAGTCGCGAGGCGCGGGGAGGCCGAGCTCTAGATAGCGTTCGAGACCGATCCCGATCCCGGCCCCTACGTCTACGAGGCTCGGTGCGTCCCGTGCCTCGAGCTCGACGGAAAGCCGCGCCAAGACACGGCCGTTGAGCGCGCGGTCATCGACGGTTCGCTTGGCCTCGAGGTAGCGCTGGGATATCAACACGGCGGTATCTTAGCCTCTCCATACGGTAGGATAGACATGCTACGATGCTGGAAAAGAAGCCCGTGCTCAGCGCGATCCTGACGGACCTCTACGCGCGACTCTCGGAGGCTAAAGAGACGCCGGGAAGGACGCGTCCCTATGTCACGTTGGCTTATGCTCAGAGCCTCGATGGCAGCATCGCGGGTGACAGGGGGCGTCCACTGGGCTTGAGCGGTCCGAGCTCTCTGCGGCTCACCCATGAGCTCCGAGCCGCCCACGACGCGATTCTGGTCGGGATCGGCACGGTGCTTGCCGACGATCCCCAGCTCAACGTTCGCCTCGTTACCGGGCGCGACCCCCAGCCCATCGTCGTTGATTCGCGCTTGCGGCTCCCCGAGAGGTGCCATTTGCTCTCGAATGGCCGCGGCTTGTGGGTCGCGACGACAGATGACGCGAGCGACGAGGCTGTCTCGCGCGTCCGTGCCACAGGCGCCGACGTGCTCCGCTTGCCGGCGCTCGACAACGGCTGGGTCGATCTCGAGAGTGTGATGGCGGTGCTGGCCGAGCGCGGCACCGCGCACCTACTCGTGGAAGGCGGGGGCCGAATCCTAACGAGCTTCTTGAAGGCCCGTCTCGCGGACTACGTCGTGCTCACGGTGGCTCCCCGCTTCGTTGGGGGCGTGCCCGCGCTCGTCCAGCACGAGCTCTCACCGTTTCCCGAGCTGACTTCGTGGCAAAGCGAGCGCCTCGGGGAGGACCTCGTCATGGCCGGTGAGTTGAGCTGGTTCGACGCATGAAGCGTCGCACTGTAGCCTTTACGGCGCCGCGCCGCATCGAGATTCTAGAAGATGACGTCCCCGCCCCCTCCGAGACGAGGCTACTCGTCCGCACCGCGTTCTCCGCGATCAGCGCCGGCACCGAGCTTCTTCTGTATCGGGGTGACATCCCGGAAGGCCTCGTCCTCGACGAGAGCTTGCCGTCGCTTCGAGCCCCGTTCCGCTACCCCGCGAGCTATGGTTATGCCGCGGCCGGCGAAGTCGTGGGAATCGAGGACGGCGGGGACGGCGCATGGTTAGGGAAAACCGTGTTCAGTTTTCAACCCCACACGAGCCACTTTCTCGCGACCGAGGACGCGCTCTACGAGGTTCCCGAAGGCGTTAGCGCGGAGACGGCGACCCACTGGCCGATGCTCGAGACCGCTGTCAATCTCGTCCTCGATGCGAAGCCGCTCGTGGGCGAGCGCGTGCTCGTGGTCGGTCAGGGCGTAGTGGGGCTGGCGGCGACGAAGCTCTTGGCTCGCTTTCCTCTCGCGCGTCTCTGGTCCGTCGACCCCGTGGCGTCTCGCCGGCAAGCTTCGCTTCGCGCGGGCGCGAGCCGCGCCCTGGCTCCAGACGAGCTTCGAGCCGGAAGTGACTTCGACCTGAGCTTCGAGCTTTCAGGAACGGCGGCCGGGCTGAACATCGCCATCGCCGCCACGGGCTTCGAAGGGCGCGTTGTCATCGGTTCGTGGTACGGCGCGAAGCGCACCGAAGTGGACTTGGGAACGCACTTTCACCGCGGACGTCTTCGTCTCGTGAGCAGCCAGGTTAGCCATCTCGGCTCGCCGCTTCTGTCGCGATGGTCGAAGAAACGTCGGATGGATGTGGCGGGTGAAGCGCTTTCGGAAGCGGATGTGGGCGCGCTCATCACGCACCGCTTCCCGCTCGAGCGCGCCTCCGAAGCCTACGCGCTCGTCGACGAGCACCCTGAAGATTGCCTCCAGGTTTTGCTGGCCTATACTTGAGGCCGACATGGCGAAATACGCGCTCGGGGTCAACACCGATTTCACCGCGAAGCACTACCTTGCGGGGGGCGATTTCGGGCCTGAAGGGGAGCCGCACGCGCACAACTACCGTGTGGAAGTTGTCCTGGAAGGTCACCGCCTCGACGCGCACGGCTTTCTCGTCGACATCGTTCGCGTCAAAGCAGAGCTCGGTGAGCTCGTGGACCGCTATCGCGATAATATGTTGAACGATCTCCCCGAATTCGCGGGTACTTCTACCGGCTGCGAAGTGTTCTCACGCGTCGTGGCGGAGGCGCTTTCCGAGCGGCTCGGCTTGGCCGGGATATCGCGGCTGCGCGTGAAGATCTGGGAGAACGCCGAAGCCTGGGCCGAAACGAGGCTCGATCTAGCAGCAGAATAATGATGACGGAGTAACGATGGCGAAAGAGACCCACCAATTCCAAACCGAAGTCCAACAGCTCCTCGAGCTGATGATCCACTCCTTGTACTCGCACAAAGACGTGTTCTTGCGGGAGCTCATCTCCAACGCTTCAGACGCGCTCGACCGCTTGCGGTTCGAAGCTTTGACGAAGCCCGAGCTTCTGGTAGAAGGCTCTGAGCTCCAGATCCGGCTCGAAGCGGACGCTGAGGCCCGCACGCTCACCATTCACGACAACGGGATCGGGATGAGCCGCAAGGAGTTGATCGACAATATCGGGACGATTGCGAAATCGGGCTCGGCCGAGCTCGTGAAGAAGATGAAAAAGGCGACCTCCGGCGATGCGGAGATCGGCGAGCTGATCGGGCAGTTCGGTGTCGGATTCTACTCTTCTTTCATGGTTGCCGAAAAAGTGGTCCTCGTCACGCGTCGCGCCGGCAAGAAGAGCGCCATCCGTTGGGAGTCCGGGGGCAAAGGCGACTACACGATCGATCGAGCGGAGCGGGATTCGAGCGGCACGAGCATCACGCTCCATCTGCTGCCCGTCGACCAAGAGCAGGGAGTCGAGGACTTCGCTGACGAGCACGTGATCACGACCATCGTGCACCGCTATTCCGATTTCATCGCCTATCCGATCGTGCTCAAGACCAAAGATGAGGACAAGACGCTCAACTCGATGAAGCCGATCTGGGAGCGGCCGGCCGCAGAGGTCACGGATGAGGAATATGCGGAGTTCTACAAACATATCTCGCATGACTGGCGTGAGCCGCTCGAGCGCATTCTTCAACGGGTGGAAGGAACCATAGAGTATCGGGCGCTCCTGTTCATCCCCAGCGAGGCTCCGATGGACCTCTATTACGTTGGAGCTGAAGCGGGCCTCAGGCTCTATGTGAAGCGGGTATCGATTATGGAGCGTTGTGAGGAGCTCCTGCCCCGCTATCTTCGTTTCGTGCGGGGCGTCGTGGATTCGTCCGATCTGCCGCTCAACGTCTCGCGCGAGATGCTGCAGCACGACCGCCAGATCCGACAAATCCGCAAGGGCCTGTTGAAGAAAATCCTCGATGCGCTCCAGAAGATGAAATCTGACGACGAGGAAAAATACTTGAAGTTCTGGACGCCCTTCGGCCGGTCGCTCAAGGAAGGCATCTCCGAGGATTCCGACAATAGAGACAAGGTGACCGAGCTTCTAATGTTTTCTTCCTCCGCCGATTCCGGGAAGCTCACCTCCCTTGCGGACTATGTATCGCGGATGAAGGAAGGCCAGGACACGATCTATTACTTGACGGGCGACGGTCAGGATGTGGTCGAGAGCTCACCTCATCTCGAAGCTTTTCGCGAGAAGGGTGTGGAAGTGCTTTATCTCACGGACGCGGTCGACGAGCTCGTGGTCGAGGCGCTGACGGAGTATGACGGCAAGAAGCTGCGATCCGCGGGGAAGGGCGCGCTCGATCTCGGCACCGAAAAAGAAAAAGAAGAGCAAAAAAAAGAGCTCGACGAGAAAGGCAAAGCGTTCGAGACGCTGCTCGCGCGTACGCAGGAAGCCCTCTCGGATCGCGTTAAAGAGGTGCGACTCTCGACGCGCTTGACCACATCGCCCGCCTGTCTCGTAAGTGGCGAAGGGGATGTGAGCCCTCGCGTCGAAAAATGGCTTCGGCAGCAGGGAGGAGATATGCCCATACAACAGCGCATACTTGAGCTCAACCCCAGCCACGAGATCGTCAACCGGCTCAAAGCGAAGCTCGACGTTCAAGAAAACTCCGAGACGGTTCCGGAATATGCCGAGCTTCTTTACGGCTACGCGCTTCTAGCTGAAGGCTCTGACGTCGCCGACTCCGCGGATTTCGCGCGTCGTTTTGCTGCGCTCATGGAGCGCGGGCTCAATGCGCCAGATTGAGATGGCGGACGACGCGGCGCACCGCCGCGCGCGGCGAAAAGCGCACCGATAGCGCCATTAGACGATTCAACAAACCCGGGATCGCGACCGCTTGGCCGCGCTCCATGACGCGGTAGCCGAGCTCGGCCACCGGGCGCGCATCCTGAAGACCAAAGCGAGCGAGTCGCGAGCCGCCCATGTTCGCACGTGCTTGAAACGCGGTCCGTGTCGGGCCGGGGCACAGAGCGGTCACGGTGACGCCGGTGCCGCGCAGCTCTTCGGTGATCGCCTCCGAGAATGAGAGCACATAGGCTTTGGTCGCGTAATAGACCGCCATGAAGGGCCCGGGCTGGAGGGCGGCGGTGGAGGCGACGTTCAGGATCTGGCCGCTGCCTCGCGCGATCATGGGTGGAAGAAAACGATGGGTCAGCTCTGTGAGCGCCTCGATATTCAGGCGGAGCATGGAGAGCTGCATGTCGAGCTCGGTCTCGTGAAAGGCCCCGAGATTTCCGAAGCCGGCATTGTTGATGAGGGTTCCAATCTCGAGCCCGCGCCCCCCGACCTCGCTTCGTGTTCTCTCCGCGCTGTTCGAGGCCGCGAGATCCTGCACAATGATCTCGACGCGAACGCCGTGCTCTTCCTGGAGCGCTTTTCCCAGCGTTTCGAGCTTGTCCTGGCTTCGCGCGAGAAGCACGAGGTCGCGACCGTTCTCGGCCGAGATGTGGGCGAGCGCTTTTCCGATGCCCGTTGAGGCTCCGGTGATGAGCGTGAACTTATCCATGGATCGCCCACTATACTCTGTTGAGCGCGTCCGCGTGGCAGCCCCCGTCCGTCCCCAGTAGACTCGTCAACGAGCTCACACGCAGCCTGGTGTCCCATGGCGATCAAGTGTCCAAATTGCATGACGTCGATTGCGCTCGTCTCGATCGAGGGTGCGCGTGCGCGCCTTCGAGACTTGCGCAGCACCAATGGCACGTTCGTCGCCGAAAAGCGGATCGAAGAGACGATGCTCGAAAACCGCGACCACTTCCGCGTAGGGAGTCACGAGGTCGCGTTCGTCGTCACTGAGAATGACGACGACAACGACGCCTAGCTCGTTTTCTCGCTATAATACGTTCCCGTTCAAGACTCTTTTTTTGGGACGAATGATGAGCTATCCCTATAGAAATAAAGAGATTAGCTGGCTTTCCTTCAATGCCAGAGTGCTCCAGGAGGCGAGCGATCGCAGCGTCCCACTCATCGAACGGCTACGTTTTCTCGGGATCTACTCCTCGAATCAAGACGAGTTCTTTCGCGTGCGCGTCGCCACCTTGTACCGTCTCGCACGGCTCGGAAAGAAGGGTAAGAAGATTCTCGGCCACGACCCGCGAGGGGTCATCTCCGAGATCAAAAACATCATCTTGACGCAACAGGAAGTGTTTCAGGGCGTCTACGAGCAGCTGCTCGATGAGCTCGCTGCCGACGGGATCCACGTCGTCGACGAGACGTCTCTGACGGCCGCGCAAGGCCGCTTCGTCGAGCACTATTTTCGGCAGGAAGTCCGTTCCAAGCTCACGCCGCTGATGGTCAGCAGCGCCTCGAAATTTCCGGAGCTCAAGGACAAGTCGATCTATCTCGCGACACGCTTGCGCAACCGGCAAGGCAAGAACGACCGCTTCGCGCTGATCGAAGTGCCGACGGACGCGCTCCCGCGTTTTCTCAGCTTGCCGCAAGTCGAGCGACGCCAATACGTCATCCTTTTGGAGAACGTGATTCGCTACAACTTGAAGGACATTTTCTCGCTCTTCAAGTTCGAGTCCATCGAGGCGCACCTGATCAATCTGACGCGGGACGCGGAGCTCGACATCGACGACGACGTCACCGAAAGCTATTTGCGAAAAGTCATGAAGGGCGTCAAGCACCGGAAGGAGGGAAGCCCCGTCCGCTTCGCCTATGATCGCAAGATCTCAGGAGAGCTCCGGGAGCTCATCAAGCGCAAGCTGCGCATTCGCGGCGAGGACAGCATGGTGCCCGGCGGGCGGACGCACAATTTCAAAGACTTCATCGACTTCCCGAAGATTGACAAGAGCTCGCTCCTCTATCCAGAGCTGGACCCCATCCCTGTCGCGCCCATCGAGCGGGCACGCAGTATTTTCTCGGTCATGCGCACGCAGGAGATTCTTCTGCATTTCCCATATCAATCCTTCGACTACGTGATCGATCTTCTGCGCGAGGCCGCCATCGACCCCAAAGTCGTCGAGATCAAGGTCACGCTGTACCGTGTGGCCCGCCACTCCGGCGTCGCTAATGCGCTCATCAATGCCGTTCGTAACGGCAAGACAGTTACGGTCATCATCGAGCTGCAGGCGCGTTTCGACGAGGAGAACAACGTTGCGCTCGCGAACCAGCTTCAGGAAGAAGGAGCGCAAGTCATTTTTGGTGTTCCGGGACTGAAAGTGCACGCCAAGATCGGCCTCATCACGCGGCAGGAGAAAGGGAAGCTCTCGCGATACGCTTTTCTAGGTACGGGCAACTTGAACGAGGATACCGGCAAGCTCTATACCGATCATTGCCTCTTTACCACCGACAAGAAGCTGACCCGCGAAGTCGAAGCCGTGTTCGACTTTTTGCAGGACAATTACCGGGTCCCGGCGTTCAAGCATCTGCTCGTCGCTCCGTTCACATTGCGCGAGAGGCTCGTGGAGCTCGTGAACCAGGAGATCGACAACGCTAAAAACGGTATCGAGGCGGCCATCGAACTGAAGATAAACAACCTCACCGACCCCGAAATGATGGTGCTCCTCTACGAGGCCGCGAATGCGGGCGCGAAGGTGCGTCTCAACGTCCGCGGCATGTATTCTTTGCTTCCCAAGGCCATCGAGCATCCCGAGAACCTCGAAGCGATGGGGATCATCGATCGTTACCTCGAGCACACGCGGATTTTCGTCTTCGCCAATGGCGGCGAGCGGAAAGTGTTTCTCTCGTCCGGCGACTGGATGACGCGTAACTTGGATCGGCGTGTCGAAGTAGCTTTTCCCATCTACGAATCGAGCATTCAGCAACAGCTCATCGATTTCATGGACGTACAGTGGCAGGACAACGTGAAAGCTCGCGTTCTCGACGAAGTCCTGGGAAATCGGTATCGGCCGAGAGTCGGCAAGGCTGTCCGCGCCCAAACCGCTTTTTACGAGCGGCTCCGCGGCCCCGCGGGCGGCGAGTCCAAAAACAAAGCCTCCGCTTAATCCTGCCTAGCCGAGCGGGTTTGGGGGCTGATCTTATACGGCGGAATTCAGGTGGGTAGAGGCTTCGCGCTCGCGTGATTTCACGTTTCTGTTACACTCGCGCGCGTTCTGGAGGAAAAGCATGCGCCCTGTGGTCTTCGTCTGTTGTTTCGCCATCGCTTCATTTGCAACGCGCGCAGCGGGCCAGCCGCTCGCAGATTTTGACGCCTATGTGCAGCTGGCCGTGGCGGAGTGGGAAGTTACGGGTCTCGCAGTGGCTGTGGTCAAGGACGGAGAGGTCCTCTTCGCTAAAGGCTACGGTATCCGCGAGCTCGGTAGTGCGGCGAAGGTCGACGAGCACACGCTCTTTGCCATCGGGTCCACGACCAAAGCGATGACAGCGGCTGCCATCGGCATGCTCGTCGACGAAGGCAAGCTCGATTGGGACGATCCCGTCACGGACCACTTGCCGGATTTCCGGCTCTACGATCCTTTCGTCACGAGGGAAATTACCGTTCGGGACCTCTTGACACATCGTGCGGGCCTTCCCAACGCGGATTTTCTCTGGTACGGACAGGATAGCGAGGCCGCTGACATCCTCTTCCGCATGCGATATGTCGAGCCCGAGACCTCGCTCCGGTCGTCTTTTACCTATCAGAACATCATGTATGCCGCGGCGGGCGAGGTTGTGGCCGAGCTCAGCGGGATGAGTTGGGACGCCTTCATCCAAAAGCGGATTTTCGAGCCGCTCGACATGAACGGCGCGATCGCCACCGCGGCGACGCTCGACGCCCAGCCGAATGTTGCGCTGCCGCACTATCGGGTTGACGGCGCCACTCGGGTCATCGAGAACGCGAGCGTGGACGCAGTCGCGCCGGCGGGCTCGGTGTGGTCCAGCGTCTCCGACATGGCCCAGTGGATGCGGTTTCTTCTCGAAGGCACGACACCGGACGGGACAGAGCTCTTGTCGAAAGAGACTCTCGAGGAGCTCTTCACGCCGCAGACGCTGGTGGACCCGGACGAGTTCTACCCCACGCAGGCGGTGACGAATCCCCATTGGATGACCTACGGTCTGGGCTGGTTCCAACAAGACTACGACGGGCGGGCGGTCGATTTTCACACCGGTAGCATCGACGGGATGGTTGCCATCCACGGTCTCATCCGTGACGAGCGCCTGGGCGTCTACGTGCTCGGGAATCTGGACCACGCGGAGATCCGGCACGCGCTGATGTATCACGTGTTCGATCGTTTCGGGGAAGGCTCGAACCGAGACTGGAGCGCTGAGCTCAAAACTCTCTATGACGAGCTGAGCCGGCAGGCGGAGCGACGCCGTAGCGAGGCCGAGAAGACGCGCGTCGGCGGCACCGCGCCAACGCTCGCACTCGATCGCTATACGGGGACCTTTGCCGACGAGCTCTATGGCGCCGTCCAGATTACGATTGATGGGGACGGTCTGCGATTGTTCTACGGGCCTGGCCTCAGGGGTGAGCTCGAGCATTGGCACTACGACTTGTTTCGGGTGCACTTCGATGCGGCGTGGCGGGGGTCGACTCTCGTGAGCTTCGAGCTCGATCGCAAAGCGGAGGTAGCTGTACTTTCGATGGGAGGTGCTTCCTTCGCGCGTCGAGCGAAGAAGTGAAGGGGTCACCCGCGGGCTTTGGCGCGCTGCATCGCTTCTTCCATTCGCTCGTGGCGACACTCCTTCATCACTTGGAGAAGCTCGGGATATTCTGCGGCGAACTCGTTGAGCTCGTCGCGTTCGATGCGAAGCAGCTCGCTATCCTGCGTCGTTGTAATGTTTGCCGTCCGGGGGACGCCGGTCAGAAACGACACCTCGCCGAAGAACTCGTTCGGGCCCACTTTTCCAATACGCTCTCCGGACTTGGTAAAAATCTCGAGCGAGCCCTGTTTCACGAGAAAGAGCGCCCCGTCATTGGCGCCTTCCTCGACGACGCGTACACCGCGCGGCACTTTCATGTGCTCGAAGCGAGACGCCACCCGATGACGCTCGCCGGCGCTCATGAACTCGAATAGCGGGCTTTCCGCGAGCACCCGCGCGAGAACTCTCCCCTGATACATACGGTCGAGAACGCTCCGTACACGAGGGTGATTGCGGACCACCTCTTCCATCGCCTCGAACGAGAGCTCCAGGACTTCGCTTTCACCGAGAGAGATGACGGCTGCGCTCCGAGGCGCGCCCGTAAGAAAGGCGAACTCACCCAGGCACTCGCCTGGATAAGCCGTGTCGATCGCCTTTTTTTCGTTACTTATCTCGAGCGTGCCGCTGACCACGAAGCAAAGGGAGCGGCTTGCATCGCCGTGCTCGAACACGACCGCGCCGTCATATAAGAGGCGCTGCTTCATCCCGAGCGCGACGCCTTGGAGCTCCTCCGGTGTGAGATCCGCGAGAAACGGTATCTCGGACAACGATTTGTGTTGTTCGCCACCGCTCTCTGCTGCCGCGGATTCGCTCGAAGTCGTGGTTTCGTCTTTCATGCGCTCGGCGTTCACCTTCGCCAAGTAGGAGAGCGGGTTGTCGAACTTCGGGTCGAGCTGGACGATTCTGAGCCCCGCCGAGATGGCCGCCAGCACATTCCCTTGAAGGGACAAGGCTTCCTGTAGCTTGAATAGCTCGGAGATCGCCTCATCCCGCCGTCCGGCCTTCGCGAGCCAGCCGGCCAATTTGACGCGGAGCGCGGCGGACTTGGGACGATCCGCAGCCAAAGCGCGAAGCTCGTCGATGGCTTCTTTGGTACGCCCGCGATCGTAATCGGCTTGAAGCCGCGCAAGCTCTTGCTTCGGGCTCCGGGAGACAGATTTCGTGAGAGATTTGAACATCGACGGCCTCGATTTTTTGGGTACTGCACTCAGGATCGCAACGCGTCGGGCTTTTGTCAACGGGAGCCGCACCGAAATCGGTGTTTGCGTTGCGTTTTCTGAAAACACTGATTGCGGATTCAGTGGTAGCGCCTTTCGAAAAAGGGCGGTAGTCTATGCAGAGCGAGGCCAGAATGTTGAGAAAATTCGTTGTTGTTTTTGCGATTTTGGTGGTTGTTGTTGCGTTCTTTTTGATGCGGGACTATGACTCTCCTGAGCTTGGGCAGGCGCTTTTGGATGAGGTCGGCGCCGCCACCGGTATCGAGATGACGGCGACCGGGTTTCGATTCAATCTCTTTAGCGGTGTCGAGCTCGACAATGTGACAGCGACGTCGCAGAGCGAAGGGCGAAGTTTTAGTTTTTCGCTCGACCAGCTGGTATTCGAGCATCGCATTTTGCCGCTTCTTTCGGGTACGGTTGCTATCGATCGGATCGTGCTCGATCGCCCGCAATTCGAGCTCGTCGAAGCTTCGAGCTCGGCTGGCCCCGAAACCGAAGCTGAAGCTGAAGCCGAAGCTGAGAGTGGATCGGAGGAAGACGCGGGCGATGCCGGGCTTGCTTTGGAGGTTTCTCAGATTCTCGTTCGCGACGGCGCCATCGTCATCAAGTCGGAGGATGGCTCGTCGGAGACCCGTGTGGAGGGGCTGGATTTTGCGATGGAGAATCTGACCTTCGACCCGACGCTGGAATCTCTTGCGGCGATCTCGGCTGAAGGGGAGTTGACGATTACGAAAATCGTGCTCGACACGATCACCATGAGCGATTTGAAGAGCACGTTTCAGCTCGCGCGCGCGGTGTTCGATTTGACGGAGCTTACGTTCGCCACGCCGCATGGAAATTTCGGCGCGGATGCCCAAGTTGACTTCAACCCTGTTCCGTTCACCTACACCATGTCGGCGCAGGGGGATCCACTCGACTTGAACTCAATGACGGGAGCTTCCCACGGGTTCGGGCCGGGGACGGTTCGCTTCGAAGCGGAAGGATCGGGCGCGGAGACAAACGACATCAAAGCGAGTGGTGGGTTGCAGCTTACCGCCGGAGAGTTTCCCGACATCGACATGTTCACGGGCGTCGACAAAGCACTCGGGAAGCAGGTGCTCGTGGGAGCGGCTTACGAAGCGACGGAGGCGAGCTTCACGCTCGAGAACAACGTCATCCGTTTATCGCCTTTCCGCTTCACGAGCGACGTCGCGCGTCTCGATCTGAGCGGCACGGTAAGCCTCGAGGGACCTATCGGCCTCGAGTTCACTGTCGCGACCCCACGGGATGGTCTCGTGATTCAGGGCGTCGGAGGCGCGATGCTCGACGTGCTCGCCGATGACGACGGTTGGGTGCCTGTTCCGATGACGGTTGGCGGGACGCTGGAAGCCGCCAAGGTGCGACCGGATAGCGGCGCGCTTGTCGCGCAGGCGCGCCAAGGCACGGAGCGCGAAGTGAAAAAAGCAGCAACCGAAGCGGCCGGGGACGCGCTGAAAGGTCTTCTTGGACGCCGGAAGAAGAACTAACAAACGACGCTTTCAAACCAGCACCCCCGACGCGGCGAGCGCGCGATCGAGCGCGTAAGATAGGTCGTCGCGAAGATCTTCGAGATGCTCGATCCCTATCGAGAGCTTGACGAGATCTTCGGGAATTGCCGCCTCGAGCGGACTTCTTCGGGAATGCTCGCGTGCGACATCCTTGCGGGAAGGCTCAACGTCGACCGCACGCCGCCGAAGCTGACGGTGACCGCGAACAGCTTTACTTCTTCGACGAGAGCCAGGGAGCGCTCGAGAGAGCCCGTCTCGACCGCGATGACGGCTCCGGGGCCGAGCGTTTGGCGATTGTGGATCTCGCGTCCGGGGTGGCCCGGGAGGCCGACATAGTGAACGCGGGTCACCGCTTGATGATCTCTCAGATAGCGCGCTAACACTTCGGCGCTCCGTTGCTGCGGTCGAGGCGGAGGGCGAGCGTCTTCATGCTGCGCGCGAGAAGCCAGGCTTCGAACGGCGCGAGCGCGGTCCCCGTGGCGTTTTGATGAAAGCGGAGTTTTTCTGCAAGCTCCGCGTCGCTCGTTACCACGGCGCCCGCGGTCACATCGCTATGCCCGTTGAGAAACTTGGTTGCTGAGTGGATCACGAGATGAGCTCCATATTGAAGCGGTGTTTGAAGATAGGGTGACATCAAGGAGTTGTCGACGGCAACGAGGCTTCCACGTGCGCGCGCGAGCTCGGACAAGCGATACAGATCCGTCACGCTCTGAAAAGGATTCGTAGGCGTTTCGACGAGAACGAGCTGAGGCGCCCTTTCGAGCGCTTCGACGAGAACCGCGTCGTCCGACGTGTTCACGAAGCGCACCCTCACCCCGCGCCGGGCGACGACCTGAGACAGCAGCCGGTATGTACCGCCATACAAGTCCACACAGGCGACAATCTCTTCGCCAGCGGAGACGAGCGAGCACACCGCATCGAGAGCTGCCATACCGCTCGAGAACGCGAAGCCGGCGGTGCCCCTTTCGATGGTGGCGAGCTGTTTCTCGACGACCGATCGCGTGGGATTCCCGGAGCGGGAGTAGTCGAACTCGGCGCCATCCCGGAGGCGGAACGTTGCCGTTTGGTAAAGAGGCTCAGCACTCGGCCGGTGCGGATCTCCCGGCGCAGACTCGTATTGCACATATTCGCTCTGTCGTCTCACGAGCGCACCGCCGCTTCTGGCTGAGGGCCGATGAGCGTCCCTTTATCGGAGCCAAGCGCTGCGATCGTGAACGCGAGCCCATGCGCTTTCGCGAAATCAATGGCTTTGGCCTGCACGAGTCCGCCACCGAGTGCAGAGAGCTCCAGAAAGCTCGCGACCGTGAATGGTCGAAGCTCGTGGCCGCCAGTCGCTGGATCTCTATTGAACAGTCCGTCGACATCCTTGATGAGCCGGCAGTCGCAAGCCCCGAGCCGCTCGGCGATAAAGAGCGCCGTCAGATCGGAGCCACCCCGGCCCAAGAGGGCGTAGGAGCCATCGCGTCGGCGTCCGAAGAATCCCGGAAGGACGATGACAGGAGCTCCGATGAGCGCCTTGTGGAGTACGCCCGAGTCGACTTCGATAGGCTCCGCGTCGAGCCACGCGCCGCGCACGCGAAACTTGATGCGGTCCGGGTCGAGCAGCTCATTCCGGATGCCGTCGTCGTCGAGGGCGAGGGACACAAACGCCGCAGAGCGGGATTCTCCCGTGCGAGAAGGCATGCGAGCGATTTCTCCGCCGGCGCCCGAAAGCGATCGCGTGCTTTTTGGAGAAGCCGCGAAGTAACTCCCGCAAAGGCGGACGTGACCGTGACGACGCGACGCCCAAGACGAACGGTGCGCTCGATCTCGGATACGACGTCGCTCAGCGCATCCGGTCCCGCGAGGACCGAGCCGCCGAACTTGAGAACGGTGATGGGAAGATTGGCCGAAGCCAAAGAAGGATAAAACACGTTGGATCTCCTCTGGAAATGACGTCTAGAAACAAAAAAGCACCGACCCGGATAGCCGGGCGATGCGACGCCAGAGGAGAATTTGCTAGTTCCGCCGACGTGCGCTGCCCGGCCTGTGCATAAACATGCCGGGCATCGACATTCGGTGGAACCTAGCCAGAGGTCTCAAAACCTGTTCTCCAAAAGACACGCCTGACGATAACGCAGGTCGGTACGGCTGTCAAGATAGAGCTGCACCTGATATATAGTTTGCTATGAAGCTCCCGGCCCATGCCCATTTGGACGAACAAGCGATCGACTACGAGACGCGTGCGTTTCCCGATACGACGGAGAAAAGTGCCGCCAACGTGGCCCGCGTGCTCGGGTTTCGCGAGCACCAGATGGTCAAGACGCTGGTCTTCGAATCGGGCACGAGCGAGCGCGTGCTCGTCATGGTCGGCGGCGACCGGAGCGCGGTATCGGGCCACCTCAAGAAAGCCATCGGCAATCGAAACATCAAGATGGCCGCTCCCGAGGTCGTCGAGGAAGTCACGGGTTACGTCATTGGCTCCGTGCCGCCCTTTCACTGGCAGCCCACCGGCTTCCGTTCCTTCGTGGACGCAGCATTGATGGAGGAGCCCCTGCTCGGAGTCGGCGCCGGCGTTTGGGGACACGAGATCTTGATAACGCCGCAGAATCTGGTCCGCGCCGCGCGCGCCATTATAGTGAACCTGACGGATCGCGATCGGCCCGTTGCGTTAGAATGACCGCGTCATGATGAGCACGTGGTTTCTGGCTTTCGCGCTGAGCGTCCCGCTCCAGACGGTGGAGCGTGAGTCGTTCGAAGTGTGGCTTTGTCCGATCCACCGGGACGAGCAGGCGACCGGGCCCGAAACTTGTCCCGTCTGCGATCGCGAGATGGTCCAGCGCCTCTTGGTCCCGAGCTATTCCTGTCCGATGCATCAGCACATCGATACAGAGGATCCCGGCTCGTGCCCCATCTGCAACATGAACCTCGTGCCTACGACGCGCGAGCTCGAGTGGTTCTGCCCCGATCCACCGGAGCTGACGTCGAGCCTTCCCGACGGTAAATGCCCCGACGGCAGTCTCATGCACATGCGCAGCATCGCCATGGCGCACGGGGACCACAACCCGAAGCATGGCGGCATCCTGTTCATGGCCCCGAACGGATTTCACCACATCGAAGGCACCCTCGACGACGCGGGGACGTTCCAGCTCTTCGTCTATAACGACTTCACCAAGCCCATCGACGCGAGCGGCTTCGAAGCACGCGTCGGCGATACGCCTCTCGTGCCCGCTTCAGATGCCGCGATCCTGACCGCGAATATCGGCGTTCCCGAAAGCTATCCGGCCGAGCTCGTCGTTCATGTCGGCTTCCCCGGCGCGCACGAAGATGAAGCGCGATTCGATTTCATTTTCGCCTCTGAGATGGCGGCCGCCGAGGAGATGGTGACGACCATCGTGCTCCCCGAGTTTCGCATCCCCGAAACGGCCGACGGGATCTTCCAAGCGATCCTGCATCGGGACGCCCGCGTCCAAGAGCTCATCGCGCGCGGCGTGTGGCCGGATCTGTACATCCCTGCACTCGAAGCCAAAGACCTCGTTCTCGCGCTCCACGAGAAAGAAGGCGCGCGCGTAAGCGCTCCCGCAAAAAAGCTCGTTCGAGCCGCTTGGCTTCTCGACGTCTACGGCGACATGGGGAATCGTCTCGAGGTCGAACGAGCCTATCGGCTGTTCGAGCAATCGATCCAGGAGTTGGAGGCGGCACGTGCGCAGTAAAGGGACATGGACGTTGTTAGCGCTCGTCTGGGCGGGTCAAGTGGCGGCGCATGAAGGCAGTCCCTCACGCTACAACTACAAGAGGCACCTCCGTCCCATTTTCGTAACCCATTGCGGTGGCTGTCACCACACAGGCGGCGTGGGGCCGATGTCGCTGCTCGACTACCAGTCGGCCGTTCCTTGGGCCAACGCGATTAAAATGCAGGTTCTCGGTGAGCAAATGCCTCCGTGGCTCCCCGCGGATGGTATTGGCTCTTTCCAGCATGCGCGCTCGCTCTCGCCCGAAGAGGTCGACATGATCGTCGATTGGGCTGTGGGTTTGACGCCGGAAGGAGGCCCTCTCACGGCTTCTGAGCTCGAGGCGGCCGAGTTCTCCGGTGGGTGGCAAATGGAGGCGCCCGACCTCGTGTTGACCCCCGCAGATGCCATCGTGATTGGCGAAGACGAATACGAGCTCACGGAGTGCCTCGTGCTGCCCACCGGTTTGGACGGGCCGCGCACCGTGTCCGAGCTCGAGGTCAAGCCCGGTCTGCCGACGCTTCTGCGACGCGCGACGATTGGGCTCGGCGACTCCTGCTCGAGTGCTTCGCTGCTTGCAACCTGGCTTCCGGGGCAGGGGAGTGTTGCGCTTGCCCACGTACTCCCGAAAGGCGTCGACTTGGCTGTCGAGTTTCTCTACGTAAAAGGCTGGGAAGACGAGGGGAAACGATTCACCGACCGGAGCGAGATCGGGCTACGTTTTGAAGACGTGACGCCTGTTCGGTCGATCCGGGTTACCGGATCCACCCACGCGTTCGACGAAGATATCGAGCTCGTTGCACTTTTCCCGGATCCGGGCGAGGTAAACGGAACGCTCCGCATCGACGCGGTCACGCCCGATGGAGTCGTCAAGCCGATCTTGCTGATCGAGCGCTATGTCGCACGGTGGCGCGAAAAATACGTCCTCACCGAACCCCTTCGGCTGCCGTCCGGCAGCGAGTTGAGACTCTCTCAACCCACTGTATGGATAGAGTTTATACCGGTTAGTCGTTCCTCTGCCGAATAGCTCGCTCACCATCTGGCAGGACCAATCGAAAACGCTCCGCGACCGCTTGAGTCTGCTGCTTCGCAACGGCGCGAGCGGGCTCATGCTCGTGTTCCTCGCGCTGGCGCTGTTTTTGCGCTTCCGCCTCGCGTTGTGGGTGAGCATGGGGATCCCGATCGCGTTTCTCGGCGCCATGTGGGTCGTGCCGGCTATCTGCTGCATGGTGGATTCCGTTGATGCTCTCGAGCTTGGGCGATGTGTTGGGGATAGAGAGACGATCACGCAAGCACACCGGGGCAGCGGGTAGCCGGTAGCCGAGATCATCAATCGCGAGCGAGCGAGCGTTTGATGATCTCGTCAACGAGAAACAAATCCGTCAGCAACGCCCTCAGATGGATGTTGGCGTTCATGTTGTCGATGAGCTGGGAGCTGATCGAGTCCTGGGCGAGGACGAGCTTGAGACCCGCTCCCGCCGCGCGGGCATCCTGCTCGATGACGTCGGCATAGGCGAGGTAGTGCTCTTTCGGCTCGAGCCCCTCGCTCTCTACGAAAGCACGGAGCTCGGGCGCGAGCTGGTCGACGGCTTCATCCGCTTTCCTCAGAAAGTCGCGGAGCTGGCCGCCGGTCTTGCTGCCCTTGTCGCCTTCGAGCCCTTGGGCGGCATAGGCGAGCATGAACTCATAGGTTTCTTCGATGACTTCGATACGTGTCTTGATATCGGCTAGTGACATGAATACGCACAAAAATCCCCTCTCCACCGCTGAGGTGGAGAGGGGAGGAAGATGTTACTCGGACGCTTTGTCCGTCACGACCCAGCGCTCCGGGTCGTGGTTGGCGAGATAGTCCTTCTTTGTGATCCAGCCCCAAATCATGGACTTGGTTATCCAACGCTTCTCGGGCAGGATCGCGAAGTAGATGTGCGTGATGATGAGCCCGACGAGGCCCACAGCCGAAAGGCCATGGATCACGTAAACCCATCCCCACGTGCTCTCCGCCAAGAGATAGGAGTTTCGCGCGAAGACCAGATTCTCGACACGCGACATCATCAAGAGCCCCGTCACGATCACGCCCAAGCCTGTAACCATGACCGCGTTGTGATAGAGGCGATGATCGACGGGGTACTTGTCCGACTTCGGCGGCGGCTCGCCTTTGCCGAGCGCGTGCTCCATCTCCTGCTTGAACTCTGCCCAGTCCTTGCGGCTGATCCAGATATTCCTCAGGTTCAGCCAGAAAGAAGCGTGAATGATGTGGAAGATGATGGCGAGCGTGAGCACGATGCCCGCCATCCAGTGAATCGGCACCCAATTGAACTGGATGCCCAGGATGGGGAAAAACGCGGTGACTAGCAGGGTGATCATCGTCACCGCCATCACCCAGTGGAACAGCCGCGCCGCCAGGGAGTGGCGGACGACTTTCTCCGGGATGTCTTTCCCAGCGGCACCCTCATCGGGTGCATCCGCGGTCTTCGGCGGATTCTTGGCGCGGTAGACGAGATGGCCGATGACGAAGGCCAGCCCGCCCGCGATCGCGAGATATAGCAGGTCCCAGGAGATTCGGACGAGAATTTCCTGACCCCAGGGATTCTGCGCCCATTGGAAAATGCTCATGCTCGAGCCCCCGCTCCGGCGATGGCGCGCTTCACGAGATTCCGCATGAGCGGCATCTTGTAAGCGTTGTGTTGCAGAGGACGGGCACCGAGAAGAGCGAGCTCGCCGGCGGCCTTGCCGACATCTGCCGTCACGGATTGGCCTTTCAGCGAACGCTCGACATCTGTGAGACGCAGCGGCCGCGGCCCGACGGCGTTCACGACGAGGCGAATATCCTCGATCGTATCGCCCGAGACCTTCATTGCCGAGGCGATGTTCACGAGCGGGAAGTCCCACGCTTGACGGTCACGCACCTTCTCGAAGTAAAAACGCGAGCCGGCCCACGTTCCGGGGATGCGGATCGAGGTGAGAAGCTCGCCGGGTTCCAAGATCGTCATGCGCATGATGTCGGTCGCCGGGGTCATGAAGTAGTCCTCTGCGTCGACGACTTTCTCACCGCCTCCGCCCAGGATGACGAATTTGGCGTCGAGTGCGATGAGCGCCGGCGCCGTATCCGACGGGTTCACCGCGACGCAGCGGTTCGCCTCGAACAGGGCGTGCTCCCGGTTGATGGAGGTCGGCGTATCCGCGTAGCAAATGTTGCCGCCGGCGCGATAGCAAGGCCATCCACCCCGGTAGTACCAGCAGCGGGTGTCTTGCGTCACGTTGCCGCCAATGGTGCCCTGGTTGCGGATCTGCGGGGTCGCCACTTTGGACGCCGCGTCGGCGAGAAGACCGAAGCGAGAAAGGATCCCCGCATGTTCGGCCACCTCGGTGAGCGTCGTCATCGCGCCGATCTCGAGACCGTCGGCGTCGGCGTCATCAGTGTCGCGGATCCCGCGCATCGCCTCGACGGCGCTCAAGTCGATAACGACGTCGGGACGTTTGATGCGATCTTTGAACCAGTCGAGGCTGTCGAGACCTCCGGCGAAGGCCCAAGATGTTTTGCCATAACGGCGTTTGAGCGCCAGCGCATCGTCGATGCTCGCCGGCTGAAAGAGCTCGAACTCGGGAATCGAGTCACGAATCACGGCCATTTTTTGTCTCCTTAAACGTCGGTCGCAAGGACGGTGATGGGCTGTGGTGCGCCCTCGAGCTGATTCAGAATCAAATCGGTCGTCATCGGCGAGCGCTTGAGCTCGAACTCGCCAATGGCGTCCTGGATGGCGCAGAGAACCGCGGCGACGCCGGCGCCGAAAGGCGCCTCGCCGATGCCTTTGGAACCCACGGGATTCTGCGGATCGGGCAAATCGGCCGTCCCGGCTCTCATGTCGAGTGGGACGTCGAGGATGGACGGTGGCTTCGCGGTGTAGAGCCTCTGGGTGAAGGGTACGCCCCATTTCGGGTCGTACACCCACTTCTGGCTCCGCGCGAGGCCAAAGCCCTGGACGCCGCCGCCATGAATTTGCGCGGCGAGGCCTCTCGGGTTCATGACCGTACCGGTATCGGCGACGGCGGTGTAGTGCTGGAGCTCAACGGCGCCGGTCTCCCGGTCGACTTCGACTTTGGCGACGCCGACAACGAAGGACCAGAGGTCGCCTTCACCGCCGTAATTATCCTTCGCGACGCCTACCAGGCCTTGTCCGGCCAAGCCGGCCACGGCGCCCTTCGTCCAGTCGTTGATGTCCTCGGGTGCTTTGTGCCCGTCGAACTTCCCGCCGAGCTCGATGGCTTTTTCCGCGGCCTGCGCGAGGCTCAGACCGCTTCCGCGATTGCCCCGGCGGTAAACGCGCTCGCCAGCGACCACGTAGCTGTCCGCTGACCCGCCGAGCGTGCGCGCAGCCACCTCCTTGAGCTTTTTCTCCATGTCGATCGCCGCGGCGAGATTCGCCCGGGTGTGAGCGTGGGTCGTTTGGCTTCCAGCTTGCACCGCGGAGTGAGGGAGGTGTTTGCTCGTGTTGCCCCAAACCACTTCCGTGTTCTCCCAGGAGATGCCCAGATGGTCGCAAGCGACGCGCGCCGTACCGAAAACCGAGTGCGTGCCCAGGTTACCGACGCCCTGATGGACATAGAGCTTTCCGTCCGTTCTGATCACCATGAGCCCGTCGAAGCCGCGGCTTCCTGCGACGTAGGACGAGAGCCCGATGCCGACCCCGGTGACCTTGCTCCCGTTAATCCGGCCGCTCTGCTGCTTGAGGTCTGCCCAGTTTGCGACTTCAACGGCTTTGTCGAGCGCTTCACGGACGTAGGCCGACGTGACGTGGTGCTCGTTCGAGCCGTAGGTCGTGTCGTTGTCCGGAGCGTTGATTTTGCGGATCTCGATCTGGTCGAGACCGAGCTGCTTGGCTGCTATGTCCATGACCGGCTCGAGCATGGCCGTGATTTGGACACCGCCGGGCGCTCGTTGCGCGGCCCGCGTCGGCGTGTTCGTGAGCACCGAGATGCCGCGGAAGCGCATGTTGAGCGGCGTGTAGTTGAGCGAGGCGCAACGGCTCGCGCTCGTGAAATCACCCGAGCGGCCGTAGCCGCCATTGTCCTGGATGAGGTACAAGTCGATGGCGGTGATGCGCCCGTCGCTCTTGAACCCGATCTTCACGCGGCCCTGGAAGCCAGGCCGTGCACGTCCGTAAGCGTTCTCTTCCTCACGGCTCACGCGATGCATCACCGGCCGGCCTGTCTTCTTCGAGAGTAGCGCGGCGATAGGCATGTTTACGGTACCGCCGATCTTGCTCCCGAATCCGCCGCCGCAATATTCGGCGACGAGAACGACCTGCGTTGGGTCGATGCCTACCCCTCTGGCAACCGCGCCGGCGGTGCGCTGGGTGCTCTGGGTCGACGGGTGGATGTAGAGCTTGTCGTTCTGCCAGTAAGCCATGCAGCTGCGCGTCTCGAGCGGGTGATGGGTCTGCGACTGATGGTAGAGCGTCTCGTCGAGGACGAGATCGGCCTCTTCGAGACCTTGTGCTACGTCACCGACTTCCCACTCCACTTCCGGCTGGCCCATAGGCATGGCATCGCCGGCGTCCTCGAAGTCTTGGGCGGTCCATTTGATCTCGACCACTTCCTTCCGGTCCACAACGGTGTTGCCGCCAACACGCGCATTGGGGCCGCCAGGGCGAAGACTATCGAGAGGATCGATCACGAAGGGAAGAGGCTCGTAATCGACTTTGATCTTCTCGATGGCTGCCGCCGCTATGGCCTCGTCCACCGCCGCGACGGCGAGGATAGGCTCGCCTTGATACATCGGCTCCATGGTCAAAGCGCGATCGCTGCCGACCAAGTTGTCGGTCTCGGGAAGATCGTCGGCCGTGATGATGCCCATGACGCCTTCCATGGCGATCGCTTCGCGGTAGTCGATGTTCCGCACGCGCGCGTGGGGCATCGGGCTCAGGAGGAGCTTCGTGAAAAGCATACCCTCGGCCCGGAAGTCTTCCGCGTACCTAGCCTTACCCGTCACTTTCGCGACGAGGTCCGGCGGGATGTAATCGGTTCCAAACAATTTTCCGTCAGCCACGTTAAACCCCCCGCGTGTAATCGGCGGCGCTCAAGGCGCAGTCGAGGATTTTGTTGTAGTCGCAGCAGCGGCACAGATTGCCCGAAAGGGCTTGCGCTGCCTCCGCTCGTGTCGGACTCTGGTTCGCGTCCACCATGGCGACCATGCTCATGATGAAACCGGGCGCGCAGAACGCGCACTGGAATCCTGCGCCGTCCACGACCGCTTGCTGTACCGGATGAAGCGTTCCGTCAGCATCGGCCAAACCTTCGATCGTAGTGACCTCGCGTCCGCGCACCGAGTGCGTGAGCACCGAGCACGAGTAGTGCGTGGTTCCATCGAGGAGCACCGTACAGCTGCCACACTCGGCTCGATCGCAGCCCATCTTAGTGCCGGTCAAACCCAGCTTGTAGCGGAGCGTCGTCGCGAGCGTCTCTTGTTTCATGACGTCCACGCGGCGTTCCTGCCCGTTCACGTTGAGCGTGATCAAGCGTTCGACGGAGCCCGCCGCGCCCGACTGCGCTCGAACCGTGCCGGTCCGGAATAGGTAACCAGCGGAATACGTCGCTGCGCCTCCGGCGATAACCCCTTTGATGAAGTTCCGTCTCGAAAGACTCTTGTCTGTTTCTTCGAGCATTTCTAACTGATCTGCCACTAGAAGATTACCTCTCCTTCGACACACGCATAGCGTGTAGGGAATGCGTCTGGGTGTACGACCCCATTTAGCCTAGCTCCGTGCGCCAATGCAGGTGGAAATATCACGAAATAGAGTGGTTGTGCAAGTCCTCGATCACTCTTTGTAGAGCCAGGCCCCGGCCACCGTCGCCAACGTAACCTCGAAAAAGCCCCAAACGATGACAATCAAGAGAAGTTTCGTCGGGAAGAAGTCCATCGCCATGAAACTCAAATTCGGGTAAAGATAGGCCAGCGCCCAGACCGTTGAGCCGGCACAAGCTGCGGTTTTCGCGCCGGCGCCGAGGCGCGGACGGATCGCGGCGTAGAGCCACACCGCCAAGATGCCGAGAGCGAATCCCATCAACACGAAAATCATGATCGCGCTGTCTCCTGGCGGCTCACGGTTCATCGACGTGACAACTTCCTCGAACTCCGCCCCGATGAGGGGCACGTTCAAGATGAACTCACCGATGTTGATGATGAGACCTGCCAATAGGCCCCCAACGACCACGCGACCGAAATTGATTCCTTCCATAGCTCACCTCCCAGTTTGAACCGGGCGCAATATAGCATGGCGAGCGCGCCAAGCTTACTCGTAGCGCAGCGCGTTGATCGGATCGAGCGCCGAAGCGCGGCGCGCGGGGACGACACCGGAGAGCAAGCCGATCACGGTCGCGACGGCAAAGCCGAGCGCTACGGCGCCGAGCGAGATTTCCATCGCCCAACCCAAGCTGCTTCGTAACGTCCACGACAAGGCGCCGCCCAGCACGATGCCAAGAAGACCGCCGGTGAGCGCGAGCGTCAATGCTTCCGCGAAGAACTGAGCGCCCACGTCGCGCTTGCGCGCGCCGACAGACATGCGCACACCGATCTCCCGCGTCCGCTCCGTCACGGATAACAGCATGATGTTCGTGATGCCGATCCCCCCGACGACGAGAGAAACCGCGGCGATCGCGGCGAGGAGCGCTTTCATCGTCCGTCCCGCGCGCTCGAGCGTCATCGAGAGCTCTTGAAGCGTGGCGCGCTCCAGGTTGGGCAAGTTGCCTACGAGAACGCGCGCGACGTTGGGGTGAAGCCCTCGTGCGAGGACTTCGCTCGCTTGGGTCGTTACGGTGAAGTCCTCGGGCGCCGAATCGGGGATCGCGTGGCGCATGCGTAGAAGGTTGCTGATGGCTTTGGCGACGGTCGAGACGTCTCCCGCCGACTCCGTGGTCACGGTAATCGTGTTCAAGTTCGTCACGTTCAGCAAACGATGAACGGTCGTAAACGGCACGTAAACGGCATCGAACGCGTCGTCTCCCGGGGTACCCGGGGTCATCCAATTCGTGCTTTCGGTGACCCCCACGATGCGAAACGTTTGGTTCCAGAGCGTCAGCGTTTCGCCGACCGGATCGGCGCCTTCGCCGAAGAGCTTGTCGCGCACGACACTTCCGAGCACGACGACTTGGTCGGCTCGTCGAAGCTCGCGCTGTGAAAAGAAGCGTCCATGGGCGACCGCGTGCGCGCGGCGAATCAAAAGGAGGTCGACATCCGTGCCGTGGAGACGCGTGAACCAGCGGCGCTCGCCCGCATAGGCTCTGATGTTCTCGTGCACGCCCGGGGCGACGTCCGCGACCCAGGGAATCTCCGCGATCGCGTCGGCATCCTCTTGTGTCAGCGTCGCGGCTCCGCCGAGGCCCGCTTTGTTATCGCCGAGTCGATCGGCCGCGGTGGGGTGGTCGTGCTTCTCCATCGGATCGTTCTCGGGGTGGGCGTGCGCCGTGGGCGCGAGCCACCTGTCGAGCCAGAGCAGGAAGGCGTGGGGCGCCAACACGCCGCCGCCTCCATCTCCTTTCGTCCGATAATTACCGGCTTTGACTTGAATGACGTTCAGTCCCGCCGCGCGCACCTGATCGCGGATGGCTTTCTGAGCTCCCGTCCCGATCGCGACCGTGACGAGCACGGCCGCGACGCCTATCGCCATGCCGAAAAGGGCGAGCGTGGTGCGAAGCGGATAGCGACGGAGCGATTGAAGCGCAATCTCGAACGTTTGGGCGTTCAGCATGATTCAGACCCCAGCGAGGGGGGCGGTGGCCGTCTCGATGGGACGGTCCTCCGTAATCAACCCGTCGGAAAGCTCGATGATGCGCGAGGCATATTCCGCAATGACGCGCTCGTGGGTGATGATGACGATCGTGAGCCCCCGTTTCTCGTTGAGCGCATGGAGTGTCGTCATGATGTCGACGCTCGTCTTGGTGTCGAGATTCCCGGTGGGCTCGTCCGCGAGCAGGAGACTGGGGTCGTTCATCAAAGAGCGCGCAATGGCGACGCGTTGTTGCTGTCCACCGGAGAGCTGGCTCGGGTGATGCGCCGCCCGCTCCGAAAGGCCCACCGAGTCGAGCGCCGCCAAAGCACGGTCGCGGCGTTCGCTTCGCGTCAGCCTCTCGGCGTTGTAGAGAAGAGGCAGCTCGACGTTCTCGACCGCGGGTGTTCTCGGGAGCAGGTTGAAGCTCTGGAACACGAACCCGATCTGCTGGTTCCGGATGCGGGCTTGCTCGTCGGACGAGAGCTCGGAGACGTCTTTTCCCGAGAGAAAGTACTTGCCGTTCGTGGGACGGTCCAGACAACCGAGGATATGCATCAGAGTGGACTTGCCCGATCCGGACGCCCCTACGACGGCGACGAGCTCGCCCGCTTCGATCTCGACCGAGACCCCGCGAAGGGCCTCGACCGAGACTTCACCGAGCGCGTAGGTCTTCGTCAGCTCTTCGGTGTGGATCAATTCCCTGTGCTCTCCCCGCTCTCTTCGGGAAGCAATCCAGCATAGGCGTAGAGGAAGGTCGCGACCGATTTCTCGGCGCCCGCCATGCCGTAGACCTTGCCGGCGCCTTCGACCACCCAGAACTCGTTGGCCGCGTGCGCGCCGCCGCCGTGACCCGCGGCGCCGCCGACGATCGGCATGCTGATACCCGTCTCTTCGTCGTTCACGAAGAGATAGGCCGGCCAATACGGACCGAGGATCGAGTTCTCCTGAGGCGGCTCGCCGTAGCTGATCCCGAAGATGTCATAGGTTCTCATCAAAGCCCGGGCGGCGTCGGTGTCGTAGCGCATCTTCGACCAAGGCACATCGCCGATGATCGTGACTTCGACGTCGCCGTAGCCTTGTGCGTCGAGGTGCTCGCGTACGCGCTTCACCATCTTGAGGCCGTCCATGTTGGGCACGTAACGGAAGTTGTGCTTCGAGGTGATTTTGTTGGGAAGGATGGCACCGGCCCCCGCCGGATACATGTTGCCGCCCCAGATACCGTCGAGGTTGAGCGACAGGCCGTAGCGGGCCATCTTCATGTACTCGAACGGATCGTCGCTGATGAAACGTGCCACGCCGATATTCTTGGCGGCGACCTCCATGTCGATCTTCTCCGCGGCCGTCTTCAGCTTGGCGAGCTCCGCCTCGGTGAGCGGTATCGCGCCGTCGCCGAAGCCCGGAACGAGGATCGTGTTGCCGTTATCGGCGACGAGCGTGCTCAGCATCTTGATGTGCCGCCACGCGGGGCTGTCGGTCGAGCGCTTGTTCGCGCCATGGATGTTCGAGGCGACGGGGCCCCGTCCCCATTTTTCGCCGCTCGTGGTGAGCTCGATATAGACGCAGCCCTCCGAGCCGCCCGAGATTCCCCCCCCGCCGCTTCGTCCCTGGCGACCGAATCGATACATCGCGTCGATATCATCGAAAAGCTCGGGATGCTCGCGTACGAACTGACGGAGGCCAATCGACATCCGCTCTTCATCACCCTCGGCGACGATGACGAGGTTGACAGGAAGTTTGCCGACGACCTCACGCACCGACATGAACGCGTTCCATTGGACCATCTGCGGGCCTTTGGAGTTCGTCGCGCCGCGGCCGATGATCACTTTCTTGAAAGGCGGGTATTCCATGATGCGCGCCTCGAAGGGCGGGGAGACCCACGCATCGGGCTGCGTGACGGGCATCGTGTCGTACATCCAATAGATGAGAAGTGTCTGGTCGGCGCCTTCGTCGCACTTCGCGTAGACGACGGGATTGCCCGGCTGCCCCCATTCGGTCATCGGGACTTCGTAGATGCGCGACTCCTGACACCCGAGCTGCTCGAAGAAGCCTTGGACCATTTGTGCGGATTCGGGGATGCCTTCACCGGAGTTCGAGATACTCGGCTGTTGGATCCACCGCTGCAGGTTGCCGACATGCTCATCGACGTTGGCGTCGATGAAGTCGTAGATCTTCTTCAGCTCGTCAGGAACCAGGCTCAAGTCGGGCGAGATCTCTTCGTCCGCATGGGCCCGGATACCGAGGGCCTGGTCTGCAGAACGCGTTTCGTTCGCCGCCGGCGCATCGCTTTGAGGGGGCGTGCAGCCGAAGAAAACGCTGACGCTCACTACGCTAAGAACTGCCCACTGCCATCTCATTGTGGCCTCCTTGGTATAAAGAATGACGCTGACACTAGCTGATTCTCGACGGCAACGCTACTTTGATGGTAGCTTGCCGTCGAGATGACGCGCTTGCTCGCATTGGCTGCTATCGGGCTCTGTGGATTTTTTGGTTGTTCGACGGGCGAGGATCCGCTCGAGGCCGTTGCGGAGCGCTACATCGAGCTCGCATGGGCTCTCGATGCGCACGACTCTGGATATGTAGATGCCTATATCGGTACGAAGCGTCCTGACTCGGTGCCGCTAGCGCTCGAAGCGATCGAGGACGATGCGAGCCGACTTCTGGGCGAGCTCGGCGGGATGTCCGAATCGTCGCGCACGCGCTTTTTGGTGGGGCAACTCACGGCGCTTCATGCCAGCACGCGCGTGTTGAGAGGCGCGTCCCTCTCTTTCGACGAGGAGCTCGAAACTTTGTACGGCGCAGCGTTGCCTCCGCTCGGGGAGCCGAAGGCTCAGGCGATACACGCACAGTTGGACGAGCTCCTGCCCGGAGATGCGACACTGCTCGCCCGCTACACGGCCTACCAAAGGCAAACCATCGTGGCTATCGACGAGCTCGACGCGCTCGTAACGAAGGCTCTCGAAGCGTGCCGACACCGTACGCTTCGACACGTGAAGCTCCCCGAGGGCGAGCGCGTCGACGTGGAATACGTGCGCGGTAAACCCTGGGCGGCGTATCACGTCTATCACGGCGCGTTGCGAAGCGTGGTTCAGATCAACGAGGACGTGGCGTGGACGCCGCGTGACGTGTTGGAGTCGGTATGTCACGAAAGCTACCCGGGACACCATACGCTGAGCGTTCTGGCCGAGACGGAGCTCGTGCGGCGACGGGGCTTGAAGGAGTTCTCCGTCCAGACGCTTCATAGTCCCTATGGGTGGCGGCTCGAGGCGCTCGCGAGCCAAGGCGCGGCGCTCGCACTCGACGACGGCGAGCGCAACGAGGTCGATCGACTGGCGCGGTGCCTGCGCCCCGTCGCCGCGGACGGCGCGCGGCGTTATCTGGAGGGACGCTTGGACCGCGTGGGCACGGTTCTTTGGCTCGAGAAACACGCGCTCATGCCCGACGCGTGGGGATTCCTGCGCTTCGTCGACCGCTATCGCGGCTACGTGATGGCCTATGCCGAGCGGCCATGGAGCGAATCCGACGATCCATGGAAGAGGTTTGGCGAGCTTGCGAGAGGAGAGGATGAAGTCCCTTAGAGCGGCCGCTTTCGCGACGTTACTGCTTTGCTCTTGCTGTGAAGAAGAAGCTCCGCCTGCGCCCGTCGAGGGCGCACCGTCGATGGCGCCGATGGCGCACGGTGACCACGAGCCAAAACATGACGGCACCGTGTGGATGAACGGGGATCTTCACTTCGAGGTCGTGCTGCGCGAGTCAGGGGAGCACCACGTATATTTCAGCGACGCCTACCGCGCGGAGCTCCCCGCGGCCGTCGCGACGGACGTTACGATCTCCATCCTGCGTACGGAAGGAGATCCGGAACCGCTCGAGCTCGTCATCGACGCGTTCGGTGAAAGCTGGGTTGCGACGGGCCGTGCCGTCCAGGACTCGGATGCTCGCGCCGTCGTTACGTTCGCGCACGAAGGAGAGCCCTACGAGATTGACCTGCCCTTTGTCGCCGAGCCGATGGAACTGAACGCACCCGACCCGCACACGACGCCTTAGGGTCCGCCACAGACTTCGGGAGTCGCTATTCGTAGCGGAGCGCGTCGATCGGGTCGAGACGGGCCGCCCGCATCGCTGGGTAGTAGCCGAAGACGACCCCAATAGCGAAGGCGAGGCCGAAGGCGAGCGCGACCGCTTGGGCCGAGATGTAGGTCGGCCATCCGAGAAATTGCGTTACCGCTCTCGCGGAGGCGAAGCCGAGTCCGATCCCTGCCACGCCTCCCGCGAGGCTCAGAAGAATCGCTTCCAGCAGAAACTGCGACAACACATCCCGCCGACGCGCCCCCACCGACATGCGCAGGCCGACTTCCATCGTGCGCTCGGTCACCGCGAGGAGCATGATATTCATGATGCCGATCCCGCCGACAACGAGCGACACGCCCGCGATGCCCGCGAGCAGGAGGCTCATCGTTTGGTTCGCGCTCTCGAGGGTATTCACCATCTCCTCGGACGTGATCTCGTCGAGGCGCGGCATGCTCGCGAGCGCGAACGCCGCGGCTGTCGTGTAGAGTCCCTGGGTCAATGCTTTCGAAGCTTGGCTGCGCACGGTGAAGTCGTCGGGGACACCGGCCGCGAGCATCATCGCGAAATCGCCTGTGGCCTTGGGGAGGTTCTCTGCGGCCTCGGGATCGTCGAGGCCATGGCGCTCTCGCAAGAGAGAGCGCACTTCCTCCGCGATCGCTGAGGCGTCGCCGGCTTGCTCCGCCGCGATCGCGATGCCGTGCAAGTAGTCGATCCCGAGCGCGCGCTGGAGGAAGGGATGGGGTACGAACACGCTGTTTCGATGCGCGGCGGCATCGCCGGTGTCCACGACCCCAATCACTTTGGCGCGTTCGCTGCCAATGGTGATCGTCTGGCCGAGCGGATCCTCGGTCGGGTCGAAGAGCTCGTCTCGGACACTGCGGCTCAACACGGCGACGTTGTCCTCGCCGCTCGAGTCGTGGGCCTCCAGAAACCGCCCCGCGATGGACTCGAGCTCGTAAACGCTCGCGAGCTCGGGGCCGCACCCGACGATCGGCGCGAAATGCTTGCGCTCGCCAGATGTTATGGACGCGCGGTCGTCGACCTCGGGCGTGAGATAGGCCACGCTTGCGAGCTCGGCGAGTGCCACGCCGTCCTCGAGCGTGAGCGTCGTGGCTTTGCCGTAGCCAGAGCGAATATTGACCGCGTCGCCTCCACGCGTGTAGTTGCCCGCGCGGACGAAAACGAGATTCGTTCCCGCCGAGCTCATATCGTCGGTGACGCTCTCTCGCGCCCCGCGGCCGAGCGCCACCATCGTGAGCACGGCCGCGACGCCGATGATGAGCCCGACCATGGCGAGCGCGCTTCGCAACAAGTTGCGACCGAGCCCGGTGATGGATACCCAGAGGCCTACCGACAGTCTCATGCCGATCATTCTAATACGTTGCTGGCGGCCGTAGTCGTTTTCAAGCTATAGTCCGCGCGTTCGCCGGCAAAGCGCGAGGAGGCCTCGTTGAAAAAGTCGGGTTTTATTTGTGCCGCTGCTCTACTATTCTCGAGTGCCGTGACGCGGGAGGCTCGCGCCGATAACGAGATCACCTTTGTTCTCGGCGCGGCGTTCAACGGAGACTTCCACGTCCTGACGGATCCCAATCTCGACATCACGCGGTCGTTCCAGAACAGTCCCATTTACGGCCTTCGCGTCGGCAATTACGGGTTCCCGATTGGATTCGAAGGGAGTCTGACCTTCAAACCGTCCACGGTCGGCGGCGGCGCCTTCACTCAGGAAGTGGCGGCGAACCTTCTTTACGGCGAGGCCAACCTTCTCGTCATCGTCTTGCCGGGCCCGGTCTCACCATTTGTCACGGGTGGGATCGGTTTGCACTATGTCGATATCCAGCTAGCAGACTTTTTGTCGTTGAGTAGCGCGAAGTTAGGATGGAATTTCGGCGGGGGCATCAAGCTCAACATCAGCCGCCTCGTGCTGCGATTCGACGTGCGCGATCATGTGACGACGTTCGGGCTCGACGACTTTGGGCTCGGGGCCATCGGAAACATCATAGGTTTCACGAACCCCGAGGCGCGCGTGCATAATTTCGAGGCCTCTGTCGGCATCGGCATCCGCTTCTGACCGGGCGAGGGTTCTCACCCTCATTTTGCGTGGTGCTTCCGCCCCCGCTCCACGTCACAGCAATAGCCGGTTGAATCGCTTAGTCTAGCTTCAACGTGCTCGAACGAAATGCCCGGTGCCAAATGTTGAAACGGACGTCGCTCCCCAACCGTTGGAGCACTCCCGCCGCCCCCACGGCGGGAGGCCCCGGCGCTCCGCTTCTTCAGTTCCCGGCGCGCGCCCCAAGGTCGTCGGACCGATGGTGCGGGCTTCGGGCATAGTGGTCGGATAACAGGTCGACGTCCCCGAAGTCCGCGTCCAAGTTGCGCCACACGGTGTGGATATGGTTCGCGTCGTTCTAGGTATTGTCGTACTCGATGAGAAATGACGGGCCGTGGATACGGTAGTAATGTGGCTCTCCCGGTGCGTTGCTTCCAGCCCAGGCGAAGTAAATGTTCTCGACGCCCGCATCGCGAATCCGCTCGAGCGTTGACTGCGCGACTTCGCGGCGCATCCGCTCCGCGTAATGAGACACGAGCGCAAGAAGCGCTTCTCTCTGAGCGGCGTTCATCTCCGCGTGCGAAACGCCCGCGGGTGCCCCGAGTTTGACGCGACGGTCCGTGGTGGTGGCGATGTCTCTCGGCGCTTCCGCCATGATGACCACGCTGTTCCGGTTCTCGAAGGATTTCAAGAGCGCACGCCCCAGAACCTCTTCGCTCTCGAGAACGCGCATCCCTTTATTGGGGCCGTCGAGAACGTTGGCGGGATTCACGCCCCAAAAGGCCGGCGCTGCCGAGACGATGCGACCGTCGCGTAGAGTGAAGTTGAGCGACAAGTGGTGGCCTTCGAATCGCCAACCCCAATCTTCTGACTCCCCAGGCATTCCGAAGATGGTGAAGAAATAGGCATCAGGATCCCGCCGAGGGTGTTTTTCGAGCTCGAACAGGATTTGCTCGAGATACATGATGTCGAGCGCTTGGGACATGCCGCGGCGGCTGAGGCCGCTCGCGAGTAGCGAGAGGCCGACTTTTCGCTGCCCCGGCTCCATGTCTTTGTAGGACATGCCGAGACGCGCGCGGGGGATGTAGTGGAAGTTGTAGCGCTCTTCATCGGAGAATGGGATGGTGGCCGTTTTCTGCTGCTCGGCGTCGAGCGCGCCGAGAAAGCGTTTCGCGTCGGTGGCCATCTCGCCCGCGACGTCGTCCGCCTGGCGCGCCCAAACGACCGCGACCGCGAAGAGTCCGAACAGGGTTGCACACAAAAAGAGTTGCCTCGTCATGGCTTTTGACCCTCCTTTTCGAGAAGTTCACCATATAGCTTTCCAGTGCTCGAAGGCAACTGGCGGAAGCTGCTGCATGTGAAGGGGTTAAGAGACAACAAAAACGTTTCTGCTATAATCCCAGTCGTCATGGAAACGGGAATTCAAGCGATCAACGAGGCCGTCAAAAAAGAAGCCGTCTTCGTCCAGACCTTGCTGACGGAGCTTCGCAAAGTCATCGTGGGCCAGCAGAACATGCTGGACCGGCTTTTAATCGGCCTTCTCAGCCGCGGCCACGTTCTGCTCGAAGGCGTTCCCGGGCTCGCGAAAACGCTCGCGGTCCAAAGCCTCGCGGATGCGATCCACACTCGGTTTCAGCGGATTCAGTTCACGCCCGATTTGCTGCCGGCGGATCTCGTCGGGACGCTCATATACAACCAGAAGGATGGCGTGTTCGTTCCGAAAAAGGGACCGATCTTCACGAACTTCCTGCTTGCGGACGAGATCAATCGAGCGCCCGCGAAAGTACAGAGTGCGCTTCTAGAGGCGATGCAGGAGCGTCAAATCACGATCGGCGATACGACCTACCCGCTCGAGGAGCCCTTTCTCGTCCTCGCGACACAAAATCCCATCGAGCAGGAGGGGACCTACCCCCTCCCTGAAGCGCAAGTGGACCGCTTCATGCTCAAGCTCAAGCTCGACTACCCCAACCGCAAGGAAGAGCGCGAGATCCTCGACCGCATGTCGACGGAGGACCAGCCGCGCGCGAAGAAAGTCGTCGACGCCGCCGACATCCTCAACGCGCGCAAAGTCGTCGAGAATGTCTATATGGACGAGCGCGTCAAGGAGTACATCATCGAGATCGTTTTTGCGACCCGCAACCCGGACGAGCTCGGGCTCGATTTGGCGCCGCTCATCGAGTTCGGCGCTTCGCCAAGGGCGACGCTTTTTCTCGCGCGAGCGGCTCGGGCCCACGCGTTCATTCGCTCGCGCGGTTACGTGACGCCCGAGGATGTGAAGTCGGTGGGGCCGGATGTTCTGCGCCATCGCGTGATCCTTTCCTACGAGGCCGAAGCGGAGAACGTGAAGTCCGAGGAGATCATCCAGCGCATTTTCGACACGGTAGAGGTTCCATAGGCGTGAGGCCGGTTCGTATTTCATTTGGCCTCTGTTGCTTTCGGCTATCGGCTTCCTGCTGTCGGCGCTTTTAGTTGTACTCATGCTTGCTCGCGACGTTATCGAGAAGGTCCGGCATATCGAGATCAAGACTCGGCGTTTGGTTACCGACGCGCTTGCCGGCGAATATCACAGCATCTTCAAAGGGCGGGGGATGGAGTTCTCCGACGTGCGCGAGTATCAAATTGGGGACGACATCCGCACCATCGACTGGAATGTCACGTCCCGCACGGGAAATCTTCACGTCAAGAAATTCACGGAAGAGCGGGAGCTCACCGTCTTGCTCATGCTCGATGCGAGCGGCTCCGCCGATTTCGGGACGCGGTCCCGGTTCAAGCGCGAAGTCGCGGCGGAGATTGGCGCCCTGATCGCGTTCAGCGCCATCAAGAACAACGATCGCGTGGGCGTCATCGTGTTCACGGACGAAGTCGAGATGTACATCCCGCCCCGCAAAGGCCGCGCCCACGTGCTCCGCGTCATCCGCGAGCTACTCTTCTTCGAGCCGAAGGGGAAAGGGACCAACGTGGCCAAGGCATGCGAGTACTTGAACCGCATCGCTCGCAAACGTGCGGTGGTTTTCTTGCTCTCGGATTTTCTCGACTCGAAGTTCGAGAAACCGCTCCGCATCGCCGCCCAAAAACACGACGTCGTGTCGATATTCATCTCGGATCCGGGAGAGAGCATCATTCCAGCTATCGGCCTCGTCGAGTTCGAGGACGCCGAGACAGGACGGACGCTCTTGATCGATACCTCCGATCGCAAAGCCATGAAAGCCTATCGGGCTAGTTTTGAGGCGCGTCGACGAAAACAACAAGACGAGCTCAAGAGCATGGCGATCGATCGCATCGACGTCGAGACCGATGTGCCCTATGACCGTCCACTCATGCGCTTTTTCGAAATGCGCGCGAGGCGTCTCAGACACTGAGACGACGACGCGACGACACGATGACACGATGACACGCGCGGCCGGTTGGTTCGTCGTCGTTATCGGGGCCTCGGCCTGCGCGCCCGAGGAGGCGCCCGAGATCCCTGACGGCCACATAGAATGGTCCGTCTCAGCCACGACCGATGTTGTGGAAGTGGAGGTTGGAGACGACGTGACAATCATGCTCACCGTCACGCACCCCCCGGAAGGTAATTTCGTGCCGCCGCCAGAGACGCAGCTAGAGCCGTTCTCGGTGATCGAGCACTGGCGTGAGGAAGTGTCCTCGGTCGAGACCCGGCTGCACTACCGTGTCGCCGCCTATCAGCTTCCTGCGGATCTCGAAGTGGGCGTTCTGGAGTTGAGCTACCAAGGCGACGATGGCGAGATAGCGACCCTCGAGACCGATCCCATCCCGGTCCGCGTCGTGACATCTTTGACACCGGACGTTACCGACATCCACGACATCAAGCGGCAGGTGGTCCTCAACGTCCCAAGAAATTGGAGCCTCCTGTGGTGGCTTCTGGCGGCGCTCCTTCTGGCGGCCATCGCCTACATTATTTATAGAAGGTTTCGGAAAGAGCCCGACTCCGAGGCCGCTCCGGTCTGGACCCCGCCTCCGCCGCGTCCGGATGTCGAAGCGGAGGCCGCGCTCGCTCGCCTCGCGGAGAGAAAGCTCATCGAGAATCACAGGATCGAGCTCTTTTTCACGGAACTGACGGACATCATGAAGCGTTATGCCGGTAGACGCTTCGACGTGCCTTATTTAGAGCGGACGACCGACGAGATCCTTTCTGACCTTCGGGACCAGCCGGTCACAGGCCTTCGCGACATCCTCGAGGCGGCGGATCTGGTAAAGTTCGCGAAAACGATGCCCGAGCAGGACGAGGCGCGGAGCTCGTTTGCTCTCGCGCGCACGCTCGTCCGGACGACCAAGCCGCCGCCGCCGCCGTCTTCACCTTCGTCAACAAACGAGCCCGTGGAGGCGCCTGCATGACACGGCTTGCTTACCCATGGCTCGCACTCTTGCTCGCGATCGTGCCGCTGCTCATCTATCTGCGCGTGCGCTTTGGGGCGCGGACCCCCGCTCTCCGCTATTCGGATGTTTCGGGTCTAGCACGGCTGCTGCGCTCGCTCGCAGCCCGCGTCTTCTGGATACCTTTCGCGCTCAGGATGCTCGCATTGGCGCTCTTGATCCTAGCCCTCGCTCGGCCTCAGAGAGGCGCCGCGGGCGAAGAGATCCATGCCGAAGGCGTCGACATCATGCTCGTCATTGATGTGTCGAGCAGCATGCTCGCGGAAGACTTCAAACCCAACAACCGTTTATCGGTCGGCAAAGACGTCGTCTCCGATTTCATCAAGCGGCGCGATAACGATCGCCTCGGGATGACGGTCTTTGCGCGTCACGCGATCACGAAAACGCCGCTCACTCTCGATCACGACATCCTCTTGGCGCAGCTCGAGGACGTTCAAATCGGCGCCATCGCCGACGGTACCGCCATCGGGAACGCCATCGCCACCGCGGTCAACCGGTTGAAGGAATCCGAGGCCGAGTCTCGCATCATGATCCTTCTTACCGATGGCGAGAACACTGCGGGCGAAGTCGACCCGATTACGGCAGCCCAGCTCGCCAAGACGTTTGGCATCCGCGTCTATGCAGTGGGTATCGGAAGGGGCGGCCAGGTGCCCTACCCGTTTCGCGATCCTCTTTACGGCACCGTCTACCGCAACGTCGAGATCCCAATCGATGAGGAGACCCTCACGGAGATCGCTACGATCACGGGCGCACAGTTTTTCCGGGCGCGCGACGCGGAATCTCTGGAAGCGGTCTACGAGGAAATCGACGCGCTCGAGCGGACAGAGATCGAGCAAATTCAATATGTGCTCTATTCGGAGCTCGCGCCCTATTTCATGATGCTCGCGCTCGGCTTTCTTGTGTCCGAAGCGCTCTTGTCGCGCACTCGGCTCGCGAGGTATCCCTGATGCAGTTCGCGACGCCCGACGCGTTCTATTTATGGCTGCTTCTGCCGGCGCTCGCATGGTTTCTCGTCTGGACCAATAAGAGGCGCCGTCAGGCAGTGGAGAAGCTCGGTGATCTGGCGCTTCTCGACCGCCTCTCGCTCCGTGTGAGCGCGACGCGTGAGCGTGTGAAGCCCGCTCTCGTGGGTGCCGCGTTGTTCTTCCTCGTGCTCGCGCTCGCGCGTCCCCAATGGGGTCGAGGGGAGCAAGAAGTCTTCGCGCGCGGCGTGGATGTGTTTCTCGTTCTCGATACGTCGTTCAGCATGGACGCGACCGATGTGGCGCCTTCGCGGATGGAGCGCGCGCGCTATATCGCATCACAGCTCATGGGCCGGCTGCAGGGAAACCGTCTAGGCCTTGTCGTCTTCTCGGGAACCTCTTTCGTCCAATGTCCTTTGACGCTCGACTACGGCGCCGCGCGCATCTTCCTCGACACCGTGGCAACGGGAATCGTCTCCGAGCCGGGGACGAATATCGTACAAGCCATCGAGGCCGCGAAGCGCGGCTTCGTTTCTCGCAACTCCACACATCGGGTGATCGTCCTGCTAACGGACGGGGAGCAGCAAAGCGGGGACGTGTTGGCCGTGGCCGAAGAGGCGCGCCAAGATGGGATCGTGATCCATGCTGTCGGCGTGGGAACGCCGGGTGGTGAGCCGATTCCCGTGCTGAACGAGCGCGGAGAGGTTTCGGACTACGTGCGTGACGCGGAGGGGCAGCCGGTGTTGAGCCGTCTCGATGAGAAAACGCTTTCTGAGCTCGCGCTCACGACCGGCGGTGACTATTTTCGCGTATCGGAGAGAGACGAAGAGATCGAAGGTATTACGTCGCTCGTGATGGGTATGGAAGGCGAGGACTTGGACTCGCAGCTCTTCACCCGCTACCGGGAGCGCTACTATTGGGCGCTCGCCATAGCCATCGCTTTCTTGCTTGCGGATACGCTGCTACCGAGGGAACGACGGGAGGTTGTATGAAACTTTGGAGCTTGACTCTGTTGGTCGCGGCCCAGCTTCTCGGCCCCGTCGAAGAAGGTAGCAACAAAGAAGGTAACGACGCTTATGCGGCCGGCGAGCTGGACGACGCGCTGACGAGCTATACCCAAGCGCAGGTCGAGCACCCGGACGCGCGCGAGCTCCACTACAACATCGGAAACGTGCAGTTTCGCAAGGAAGATCTCGACAAAGCGCTCGAGCAGTACAAGATGGCGCTCGACGCCGAGCCCGAGCTCAAGCGGCGCGCGCATTACAACGTGGGCAACATCCACTACAGCCGCGAGGAGTGGGAAGACGCCGTCGAGTCCTATAGCGATGCGCTGCGTGCCGACCCCGATGATATCGACGCGCGCCAGAATCTCGAGCTCGCGTTGCAGAAGCTTTCGGAGCAGCAACAGCAACAGGAAGGCGGTGGCGGCGACGCGGACAAGGACAAGGACAAGGACAAGGAAGAGGAAGACCGGTCGCACGACAAGAACCAGGAGCAGGACGGAAGCTCGGAAGAGCAAACCGAGCAAGAAAAATCCCCACAGCCTTCTCCGCAGGAGCGGGACGCCGGCGAGCAAAATGCCGAGCAGCGGCCGATGGAAATGAGCCAAGAAGAGGCAGAGCAAATTCTTCAGGCCCTCGCCCAGATGGAGCTGCAGCAACAAATGGAGCAGCAGCAAAAACAGAAGGCGAAGGCGCGAGGTAAAGGGCGCTATTGGTAGGTCAGCATTCAGCATTCAGGGTTCAGGACTTTAATGAAGCGTTTTCTTTTCGTTGGCTTGGTCGTTCTTTGGGCGGGGATGGCTTTTGGGCAGCGGGTGACGGTGGAGGCTACCGTCAGCGCGCGACGGATCGGGATCGAGGACGTCGTGGAGCTCACCATTTCGGTGAGCGGTGGTAGAGGGACGCCGCGCTTTCCGAGCATCGACGGCTTTCGGGTCAGTGGGCCTTCGACGTCGAGCCGATTCTCGATTGTGAACGGTCAGACGTCCTCGACGAGCTCGTTCACTTATCAACTGGTGCCGCTGTTGGAGGGGACGTTTACTATCCTGGGCATTCCTGTCGACGTGGCGGGGAGGACCTACGAGACCGCGCCCATCCGTGTCGAGGTGGTCGCGGGCTCGGTCCTGCCGCGCCGTGCTCGAAGCCGCGGTTTCGATCCGTTCGGCGGGCAAAGACGGCGCGAGCCTGAGATCAAGGCGGAGGACGTATTCGTCCGGGCCGAGGTGTCCAAGCGCTCGGTCTATCAGGGCGAGGGCGTGGTCGTGACCTATCGCGTGTACAGCAAATACATGCCGCACGGTCCGGAAGTCGATGACGACCCTCCTTTGACCGGGTTCTGGGTCGAGGAGATCAATCTCGGGAACCCGAACATCGAGCGGCAGGTGGTGAAGGGACAAGAATACTTGACCTTCCCGATGAAACAGCGTGTCCTATTCCCCGCGAGAGCGGGGGAGCTCACGATTCCGCCTTTGACGTTGTCGATGGCTTTTCGGCTCAGCTCCTCGGATCCGTTCGACGTCTTTTTTGCGAGAGCCTCGCGGCCGATCGTGTTGCGCTCGAGTGCTTTGACGCTCGATGTGAAACCCCTCCCTTCTAACGGGCGCAGCCGCGATTTCACCGGTGCGGTCGGGGCGTACGAGCTCGACGCGGTGTTGAGCCACGAGGATGTCGAAGCGGGGAACCCGGTGACGCTGACACTCGTGCTCCGAGGCCGGGGCAATCTGCGCTCGCTCGAGCTTCCCGAGCTTCCGGATACGCCCGGCTTTCGCACTTTCGATCCAAAGATGGACGAGAAGCTGCGCGCAACGGGCGCCGGCTTCGGTGGAGAGAAGACTTGGGAATACGTACTCGTGCCCGAGTCTTCCGGCACGAAGGAAATCGGGCCGTGGAATTTTCAATATTTCGACCCGAGCGCCGGCAAATATGTCGATGCCTCCGCGGGGCCGGTACTGCTGCATGTGTCCGGCGCCGCCGCGCCGGCGAACGTGTTGACGCCGGCCGTAACAGCTCGCGGCGAAGTCAAATTGCTGCGCGAAGACATTCGCTATCTCAAAGACGCGCCGGCCACTCTAGGGCTTTTGATCACGCCGTTTTACGGAAGATTTCTCTTCTATGCGAGCCTGGCTTTTCCCGTGTTTTGGAACGTCGGCTTTGTGCTCTACCTCAAGAGGAAAGAGCGAGAGAAAACGCACTCGACGCTCTTCCGCAGCCGGCGCGCGCACGGGATGGCCCGAGGACGGCTGAAGAGTGCTTCGAAGCTCGCGTCGAAAGGCTCGAAGGACTTCTACGAAGAAATCGCGTCGGCTCTTTACCGCTATATCGGGGACAAGAAATCGGTGAGTCCCTCGGGGCTCACCACAGAGCGCATCGACGAGCATCTCGAAGCAAGCGGCGTTGATGACGATCTCCGAACGGGGTTTGCTACCGTGCTTGCGGCGTGCGAAGAAGCGCGCTTCACGCCGGGCGAGCGGACGCGCGAGGAGATGAGCGCGCTCCTCGGGCGCGCCGAAGCGCTCATTGTTTCGATGGAGCGGCAGATCTAAGATGCCCTGGCTTTTTGCCCTTTTGCTTCAAGTCGCCGTCGAATCCCCGCAAGAGGCGTTCGCGCGGGCCGAGGCGCATTACCAAGAACAGCGCTTCGACGACGCCATCGCGGCTTACGAAGCGATGCGCGCCCAGGGGATCGAAGACGGTGTTCTCTACTACAACCTCGGCAACGCCTATTTCAAGGCGGGAAAAATTGGCCTCGCAGTTCTGAACTACGAGCGCGCGCTTGAGCTCATGCCCGGCGACAGAGACACGAGAACGAACTTGGCCTTTGCCAATGACCTGATTGCCGGCGGCGTCGAGCCCGCGCCTCTCCCGATCGTGATCCGCTGGCTCGTCCAGTTTTACCAGCGCGTTCGTCCCGATATTCTCGCACGGGTGTTGAGTCTTTCTTTCGTGTTAGCCGGCGGCCTGTTGACGATCTTTATCTACGACGGGTGGCCGAGCTGGCGCAGCGCGACCATCGCCGCACTCGTCCTGTGCGGTCTGACGGCGCTCCTATCGGGAGTAACGCTCGCGACAAAACTGAACCAAGCAGCGAATCGCGTCGAGGCCATCGTGCTCACGGAGAACGCCTATGTGCGCAGTGGTCCGGGCGAAGGAAGTCCTCGTCTCGCGGAAGTGCACGAAGGTCTCAAAGTTCGCGTGATAGGGGAGCGCGAAGACTGGTTCCAGGTCACGCTCGCGAACGGCCTCGCCGGCTGGATCCGTCGCAGCGAGATGGAGAAGATCTAAGAGTGGAACACGTCGAGGAAGGCCTGGTTTGCCGGAGCCGGTATGCAGAAGTCTCCGAGCTGCGCGATGAAGCGCGCGCCGCGGTCCTCCATGGCACGAACGAAGGTCTCGAGCCTTTCGGGGGCGTCGTGCATGACGTCTTGGTGCACGTGCGCGCACAGCCCGAACGTCATCGGCTCGAGCCGCGCGGCTGCGCTCCGGGATGGGCGGAGCAGAAAGACTGCGGTGCTCGATGCGTGTTGCAGGAACTCGCGACGGTTCCAGCCCTTGCTGTTTCGATGTTTGCGCGACGATTCCATTCGGCCCTCCTATGCCCCGACTCTCAGAAGTTCTTGGTCCCGAAGTCGATGCGCGAGCCGCCCCTGTGCGGCATCGAGCGCCGCATGAAGCGCTATCGGGATCCACAAGGATCCGCTTCCGACATAGAACAGGGCTAGCAACAGACCCAAGAAAATGATCTTGAATGCTTGTCTTCGGCCCTGATAGATGTGGCCAATGCCGAAGAGGATGCTCGAGAGGATCACGGCTCCCGCGACCCCGACATAGCGCTCGAGATACCAGATCAAATAGCCTCGGAAAAGGATTTCCTCACACATCCCCGCGGTGAGCGAAAGCGCCGTGAACAGACGGAGCTCCGTCGGGCTCGTGGGCAGAATCGGAGCGACGGCGCGCAGCTGGTCGACGAGCCGCGCACGTGTCTTGTCGTGCTCGAGGGCTGCGCGGATCTGTATGCGCCAGAACTGAGCGAGCCCGGCGGCGAGGACGAGTCCGATGAAGAATGCCGCACCCGCGGGCACCCCGAGGCCTAGGGCATCGAAGCTCCGGCCGGAGCGCACCCATATCGTCAACGCCAGAATCGTTAGGCCCCATTGCCGAAGGATCGTGCGTCGATATTGGCGGCTTCGGACGCCCGGCTCCCCCGACTCGAGCGCACGCTTGAACTTCGGGTAGTTGTACCAAGCGTAAGCAGGGAGCAGCACGGCGAACGCGAAGACGATGAGATGGTCTGCGGTCGCGATCACGTGACGGCCGTCTTGTATCACAAAATCGCGGCCTTCACTTCAGACCACATGGGACGGAATGGGCGCCAATCCGCAACAAACTGTGGGGAGGGAGGTTCTTCTCCCCTACGGAGCGTGGGTCTCCGCCCGCACCCGGTACAAGGATGCGGGCGCATGAGCTCGCGTAAATATAGAACGCGCAAGCATTTACGAAAATGGCGTCGCATCCCCTGAGTTGGCACGCCTGTTGCGATCTAGTGGGCAAGATCACATCCGATTAGACCAGCCAGGAGACCCGCCATGGCCACGATTATCGACAAACTTCTCAATCGAGACACCGAAGCGAAACCGTCTGCGGAAGAGCTCCGTCAAATCGCGAATCTCGCCCATGCCGAAAGCGAGCGTCTCGCAGCTCTCGGCGATCAGACTAGGCGTGAGCTCGAGCAAGAAGCCGGCATCCAGGCGTCGCTTCTGGAAGTCGAGAGGCGGGTGTTGTTTATCACTTTAATCCGTAATCCACCGCGATGAAATATCAAGAACGGCCACCACTCCATGAGGGTACGGGAGTGCTCGACGGCGTCAAGGGTTCGCTCGCTACGCGAGCCGCTACGCGCCCTTGACCCCGTCTGCGCCTCCCGTCTTCTGCTCGTACGTGGTTGCCGGTCGAGGTGAATCACGAATGAGAAATCTTCGCGATTCAATGTAAAAAACAACAGGCGGGTCACGACAGCGGATGGCAGTTTGAGAGCGTTCGAGGAGCGCGCCAGCGCAAGTCAGGAGCTCTCTGAAGCCACTGCCGAGCTCGAAGGACGGATCCAAACGCTCGATCAGCTCGTGACCACGGCCGATGCCCGCATCCGTCAGGTGGAGGCGCGGAACGGAAAGTTGAACGAAGCGCGGGCCAATATCGAGAAGCTCATCTCGTCTGGCATCGAAGCTGAGGCGAAGGTCGCGAGCTTCAAGAACTTTGCTCAAGACACCGCCGTCATTGAAGGAGACATCCAGAGAGTGAAAGGTGGTCTGGACGAGCTCGATGGGCAGTTCGGTCTCATCCGCGACGACTACGACCGCCTCAAGGACGTCGTCTCGTCCGTTCGCCAAGAGTCCACGAATATCGACGACAAGGCGCGTTTCGTCACCGCACAGCTCGAGCGCGCCGAAGAAGCCACGCGTCATGTCGAAGAAGTTGTCAAGAGTCTCACGAGCTCGCACTCGCTCTCGAAGCAAACGCACGAGTAGCTGCGCCAGCTCAATGCCCTGGCGCAACACGTCAATCAGAAATTGCGCTCCTTAGGCGCCACCAAGGAGCTCGTCGACCGCGCCAATGCGCAGATGAACGAAGTGAACGAGGTGGTTTGGGACGTCGATCGAAAGGTCAAGAAGCTCGCCGACCAGAGCCAATGGGTGAAGGAGATCGAAGGCAGCGTCGAGCGCTTTCAGGAGCTTCGGCAGCAATTCGCGCAAGATGTCGAAGGTGCGGAGCAGCAGAAGGCGGACTTCGCCGCGAATGGCGAAAAGGTGCGGGCCGAGATCACCCGTGCACTATCGCAAATCCAGCAGCGTCTCGAGACCGCAGCCCTTCTCAAAGAGGAGGTCGAGGTTGCCAACAAACGCGCGATGGAAGTCTATGAGAGCATCACCAAGCTCGAAGACCACCTTGGAGCTCTCGCTTCGAAAGACGAGCAGGTCAAAGAAGCGATCGAGCGCGCCGACGAGCTGACGGCTCGACTCGAAGCACAGAAGCGCGACGGGTGTTGTTTTTTATATTGAATCGCGAAGATTTCTCATTCGTGATTCACCTCGACCGGCAACCACGTACGAGCAGAAGACGGGAGGCGCAGACGGGGTCAAGGGCGCGTAGCGGCTCGCGTAGCGAGCGAACCCTTGACGCCGTCGAGCACTCCCGTACCCTCATGGAGTGGTGGCCGTTCTTGATATTTCATCGCGGTGGATTACGGATTAAAGTGATAAACAACAGGTGTCGATGACATCCAGAACAAAGTCCAGCTCTTGAAGAGCTTCGCGGAACGTCTCGGAGGGATGAAAGCGCTTGCGGATAGAGTCTCGAACCAAGCCGAAGCCATTGCCGCGAGCGAAGACATGGTGGCCGAGACGCGGCGCCAGATCGAGGAATTCGGAGAGGCCCGCGTCGCCATTCAAAGAGATCTCGAATCGCTCAACCAAAGCTGCCAAGAGGTGGAGCACGCTGGACGACTCTTGAACGATTTTCGCCTGGCGAGCCTATCGGCGGAAACTACTATTCGCGAGATGGCGCCGCGCCTCCAGATGGTGGGCGCGGTTCAAGCGAGACTCGCCAACCTCGACCAGCTATCGGCGAAGCTCGATGTGCGCATGGAGGGGCTCGAGCCGCGAGCAGCGTTCGTCTCTAGTGTGGAATCGCGGCTGAATCGCTTGAGCGAGCTCAGCCAAGCGGTCGATGAACGTCTCGATGGTCAGCTCGCGCGGCAGTCCGAGCTCGAAGCGATGAGAAGCTCTCAGGACGGGCTCTCGTCGGAGGTCGAGGATCTCAAGAAGCTCGTGACCTCCTTGAGAGAAGACGAGAGCTTGCCCAGAATGGAGCAGCGTACGGTCGAGCTCGAGAGCCGTATCGAAGCGGCTCACGAGAAGCTGGAAGCGTTCGAGCTCACCGAGCAAGTCGTGCAGGAGCGCGAGAAGCGCGCGCAAGAGCTCGGAGATCGGCTCGACGACATGACGAACATGCTCGGGCAGAACAGCGAGCGCGTCGGTGTGGTCACTCACGAGCTCGAGCGCTTGAACGAGGGCCGTAGCGAATGGCTCCAGCAGGTCCATGACATCGGCGAGGAGCAGAAATCTCTCAAAGCGCAGTCGCACGCGACCATCGAGCAGCTCGACCAGTTCCGCGTTCTAACAGACGCTCTCGACGACAAGCAACGCCAGCTGTCGGAATCGGAGCGGCGCATCGAGCATTACGAAGATCGGCTCGACAAGCTCGAGGGACTGCTCGGCAGCGTCAACGGCAAGATCGATGACGTCCAGCAGCGTCAGGAATCGGTCGACCAGGTGCGCCAGCAAGTCGACAGCCTCTTCGACGCGACGGAGAAGACCCGAAACGACGCGATGGAGGTTCTCGAGGCGCGTCAGGACATCGTTGAGACCAAGAAAACTCTCGAGCTTCTACTGCGCGAGGCTTCCGTTCTCGGCTCCAAATATAACCGCCTCGAAGAGCGCCGCGGCGCCATCGACCAGGCCGAGGCGAAAATGGACCATCTCAATACCGTCATCGAGGACATCGAGGCGAACTTGGAGAATCTCAAAGAGCAGCGGACCGTCATCGAGCACGTTGCCGAGAAGCTCGCCCGGCTCGACTTCGCCCTGCAACGCGCTGAGGCTGCGACCAGGGAACTGCGCGAAGAACGCGCGCTCGCGGCCCGAATCTACAAGAACATCCAGCAGAAAGGCCAAAAGGCGCCAGGCAAGGCGTCGCCCGAAAGCGAAGCGGCGCAGGATTCGCAGAACGGCGAGTAGGACAATATTAATTAAGTAAAAGCGATCAATATTAGTCGCTTTTATTAATATTGCCCCAGAACGTCGGTCATTTGGTTTTGTGATCGCGGATGGTTCCGCCAATGAGGATGCCGGTGGCCTCGCCATACGTTCTACACGATTGGCACCGGAGCTCGCCTTCAAAATCGCCCCGCTGCGCTCCACCAACAGCTTTTTGCGGGCCAAGCGGAAAAGCAATGGGCTATAGGGGCTGTCGATAGTCGATGAAGATGTCCGGATACGCCTCGCCATCGAGGAAGGCCGGCAAGAGGCGGACGTCAGGATTCGCGGCGAAAGGATCGCAGAAATCGGTCCGAACCTCGCAACGAGTGACGGTGCCCGAGTGATTGAAGCGCGCGGTATGCTCGTGATGCCGGGCGCGGTCGATACGCACACTCATCTCAACGCCGAGATGCTGAATCCGCCTCGACCCAATCGCCCCCAGGACGACTACGTCACCGGCTCCGCGGCCGCGTTCGCAGGCGGCATGATCACGATCTCCAACTTCATCCCCTGCAGTCGAATGAAGACGTTGCCGCCTACACCCGTCGTGTCCAAAAACACAAACGAACTCAAGACCCGCGGCGCCGGGTGTCGACGTTTCGGATAGACGTGTCAACGCTTGGTTCGCCAATGGAAGCTTCCAAGCCGAAGCCGACACACCCATCAGCATGCTCGGTGTTGACTAGGCCTGGCGCGAATGGCACCGGGGTGTCGCCGGGAGGAGGCAAATCGAGATAATCTCCCACCGGAGCACGGGGCTCCTCCGGTCTATGGTCTTCGATGACCCTCGCATCCACCCAGTAGATATCGCGACCCCTGAGTCGGCTGTTGAAAGAGATAGTTTCCATCCGTGGTCACGTACGGTCGAGTATCGTCGCCAGGCGTGTTTATCCCCTCTCCCAAGTTTCTCGGAGTTGTCCACGCGTCGTCGTGCATACGGTAGGACACGTAGGATCGTTCTCACCAAACCCGCCGGGCCTGGCTCCGCGATCCCCGAGTTCTCTTTCTTGATGCTTCGAACCTTGCATGAGAACGGTGTCGAGCTCACGAACGCCATCCGCAAGCGCCCCGAACCAGGTGAGGGCATCATTACCTATGGCACGAATCGGCTCGAGGCATACGAACCGTACCTGATCCTCGCAAAGGCGCATCTGATCCAGGGGATCTCGAAGACGCGTAGGCTAGGCTGCCCTCGATCGCTCCTCCGAGCTCGGCCAAGAGCCCGCTAACGTGCGCGCCGGGATCCAGGCACGGGTCAACGATGCACGCGCCGAACGCGTGATCCCGGAGCCCGAAGCGCCTCCTACGCCGCCGCACGAAGCGGTGGCTGGGCGGACACCAGACCCGAGCCTGAATCCGCGAACGACTCAAAGAACGAAGTCGCCTCGACGGGAAGGCTTGAGGTCGCAATTGAGCCGTCCGAAGCAACCGTTCTCGTGGACGGCCGATTCCTCGGTGTCACCCCGCTGGATGTCGACCTCGACCCGGGAACGTACCGCGTGACTCTCCGCAAAGAAGGGTGGATCGATCAGGAAGCGCAGGTCGTGAGCCCAGATTGTCCAAAGGAGCTCGAGACGGTCATCTTGAAGCTCTTGGCCAAAGCACCGGACGACCGTTGCCCAGATGCCGAGCACCTCCTCGTCGAGCTCCGCGACTTCCTGAACCGAGGCGCATCATGAGCCAAAACGATTCGCGAGGCGGCCGGGAACGCTCGCAATGAGGAAACCGCGGCGCGACCGCTACATGGATCCCAAGAAGCGGGAGCGGAACTCGTCGCTGTCCAGCATGGCGGCGGCTCTTTGCGCGAGACGGCCGTTTCTGACTTCGTTCTCGGTGTGCTGGCGTCCACCAGGGTCCGGATGGCGCGCGAGAATTCCTTCGTAGAGCTCATCGGGGCCACCTCTCTGGGTCGATCGATCTTCGGTTCTGCTGGAACTCCGCGCTGTTCACGAGCGACTCGCAAAACTCGAGCGTGGTGCCTCCGGATGCGAAGTGCCGCAAATACGCCGCACGGCCACCCGGATCCGCATCCCGACCGAGAATCCCGCGGTAGCCATGCGTGATCTGCGTGTCACGTGCTGAAGCATCGGGATCGGCGATGGGGTCGATGGGCACTTCTTCGGTGAGCGCGCGGCGACCCTCGATCATGCGCGTCGCCTCACCTGCAAGCCGGAGGTAGAAATCCGACGAGACTCGAGATCCATCCGCATCCAGTGTGAGAAAGTACTGGTCGGCCGGGGTCATGCGCCGATCTTCGGCTGCTTTGGCTATAGCGGTCGCCTCGTCGAACTCGTCGAACATCGCGATGAAAGCAGAAGTCTGGAGCTTTGCCGCGTGGTATGCCTGGGCCCAGAAAAACTCCCCTGCCAGCCGCGGGATAGCGTTCTGGGGTGCGAAGCGAGCCTCCTCCACGTGCCGCGACAGCGCTCGTTCAGGCGCGCTCCTTTGGTTGGATTTGAGGTTGGACCACGCGAATCCGGGAAAAATGACCCGCTTTACATCCATGCCCTCGGCGTCACAAAATGCCTTGTCGGAAGCCCAGATGGTCTCGGCGTGCTGGGCAACTTCAGCAGGATCCCGATAGCGGCCGACCGCCCAGGGAAGCACCAGGTCGAATCGTTTGTAGACCCGGAGCCACCTCCTACGTTCCGGCGTGTCATCCCGGCGCCAATCGTAAGGGACGCCGCCCGCTACGTAGCACCCGTGTCGCTCCCGAAGTTCTCGGATCACGCGCTCAGCGTCCTCAGGTGTTCCGTTGCGATTGTTGAAACCGAATCCCCAGACCGCTACGACGGGCCGGTCGTCCTGACGAGAATAGCTGTTCGAGTCAGAAAGTTTCAGGTCACCTTCAATCGTGTTCCGATAGTCACTCAATATCCGCTCGGCCAGATTCTGCCCGCTGTGGTCGGAAATGTCGTACATGATGTAGAACGTGAGGCCCGAGCCTCCGATGCGCGTTTGAGGCGCGAAGCGACGCTGTTCCGCCACGCGCCGCGCTCTCCATCGAGGGCGACGGTAAATCTGGAGCGCGACGCCGTTCAAACCGTAATCTTGCATCCATCGAGTATGCAGGTTGACCACGCCCTCGTGGTCGGAATCGAAGAGCCGTGACGCGCTGCCTTGGCCCAGGTTCGCGTAGCCGGTTCGCGCCACGGCGGCGGCTGGGTACTCCCGGACGTCTGGATAGAGCTCGAATGCTGTCGACCCGCGTCTCGGCTCACCGGAGCGGCTCCAATGAGACCACCGTCTCAGGAAACGGTTTCTCGGTGTAGCGAACCACCCCTGGTAGCCCGCGAGAACAGTCTTTTTGAATTCTTTCTCGAGATACAAAAAAGCTATCGCGGCGAAGGTCAAATTCTGTCTCGAGCGATGGCCCGCGAAATGCTCGAGCCAGGCATGAACAACTGGGGCCTCGGCCCCGTGATCCAGGGCAATGGGAAACGCTTCGGCCATGGAGGCTCGAACGCAGGCTTCCGCTCACAGTTCACGGCCTTCATCGACGGCGGCTCCGGCGCGGTGGTCATGACGAACTCCGATAACGGCGGAAGGCTCGCGTTCGATACCCTGCTCACGATCGCAAACGCCTATGGATGGGTGGGGATGGAGCTCGAGACGAAACGTACCAAAGCGCTCGAGCCGGCACAATACGAGGCCTTGGAGGGAGTCTACGAGCTCGAAGAGATGGGCGGCTCCATGATCATCAGCTATGTCGACGGCACGCTGCGCGCCGCCCTTGGCGGCATGACGAGCGTGCCTCGCGAGATCCTGGCGGAATCGGAAACGAAGTTCTTCTATCGCAGAGATGGCAGCCCGATAGAGTTCGTGCTCGAAGACGGCGAGGCCACCGGCATCCTCATTCGCGGAACCATCCGCGGTCACAAACCAAATGACCGACGTTCTGGGGCAATATTAGTAAAAGCGATCCATTTGATCGCTTTTGCTTAACTTAACCCTAATCGCAAAATCTGCGAAGCACGAAAACGCGAAACAGCCGCACTGGGCGCAGGCGAGAAGCTCGTGCTGGGGCACCCGCTCGCCGCCACTATAGGTGATTCTGCACGGTGTATGCAGAACCTGGAAAAGGTGCTATTCACGGGGCCAAAGACCTCAGACACGGTGACGTTTATTTGCGATTAGGGTTAATATTGTCCTACTCGCCGTTCTGCGAATCCTGCGCCGCTTCGCTTTCGAGGCGACGCCTTGCCTGGTGCCTTTTGGCCTTTCTGCTGGATGTTCTTGTAGATTCGGGCCGCGAGCGCGCGTTCTTCGCGCAGTTCCCTGGTCGCAGCCTCAGCGCGTTGCAGGGCGAAGTCGAGCCGGGCGAGCTTCTCGGCAACGTGCTCGATGACGGTCCGCTGCTCTTTGAGATTCTCCAAGTTCGCCTCGATGTCCTCGATGACGGTATTGAGATGGTCCATTTTCGCCTCGGCCTGGTCGATGGCGCCGCGGCGCTCTTCGAGGCGGTTATATTTGGAGCCGAGAACGGAAGCCTCGCGCAGTAGAAGCTCGAGAGTTTTCTTGGTCTCAACGATGTCCTGACGCGCCTCGAGAACCTCCATCGCGTCGTTTCGGGTCTTCTCCGTCGCGTCGAAGAGGCTGTCGACTTGCTGGCGCACCTGGTCGACCGATTCCTGACGCTGCTGGACGTCATCGATCTTGCCGTTGACGCTGCCGAGCAGTCCCTCGAGCTTGTCGAGCCGATCTTCGTAATGCTCGATGCGCCGCTCCGATTCCGACAGCTGGCGTTGCTTGTCGTCGAGAGCGTCTGTTAGAACGCGGAACTGGTCGAGCTGCTCGATGGTCGCGTGCGACTGCGCTTTGAGAGATTTCTGCTCCTCGCCGATGTCATGGACCTGCTGGAGCCATTCGCTACGGCCCTCGTTCAAGCGCTCGAGCTCGTGAGTGACCACACCGACGCGCTCGCTGTTCTGCCCGAGCATGTTCGTCATGTCGTCGAGCCGATCTCCGAGCTCTTGCGCGCGCTTCTCGCGCTCCTGCACGACTTGCTCGGTGAGCTCGAACGCTTCCAGCTTCTCGTGAGCCGCTTCGATACGGCTCTCGAGCTCGACCGTACGCTGCTCCATTCTGGGCAAGCTCTCGTCTTCTCTCAAGGAGGTCACGAGCTTCTTGAGATCCTCGACCTCCGACGAGAGCCCGTCCTGAGAGCCTCTCATCGCTTCGAGCTCGGACTGCCGCGCGAGCTGACCATCGAGACGTTCATCGACCGCTTGGCTGAGCTCGCTCAAGCGATTCAGCCGCGATTCCACACTAGAGACGAACGCTGCTCGCGGCTCGAGCCCCTCCATGCGCACATCGAGCTTCGCCGATAGCTGGTCGAGGTTGGCGAAAATCGTTCATAAGTCGTCCAGCTTGTTCCACCTCTTGGCAGCTCTGGCTGAGCGATTCGAGATCTCTTTGAATGGATGCGCGGGCCTCTCCGAATTTCACGAGGTCGGATGGCGTCGTCCAAAGGCCGCGTGCCGCCATTTCCGGGTAGACGTGCCAATCGCCCTCGACGCGCATCCCGCGGGCACGATGGCCAGTCGCTGCCTGAGCGTGGAAGCGCTCGGGTAGTGGCTGCTCGAACGTGCTGTGTGACATGGCGAGAGGTGCGAGCACCATTTCTTCCATCAGGACGGGAAAGGACTTCTCGGTGGCGTCCGTCATGACTTGTTGCAGCACGGTGTAAGCCCCGCCCGAATAGCGCCACGTTTCGCCAGGGTTTTCCGAAACTCGAATGGCGTCTGTGTTGCCCTCACCTTTGAGGACTTCGAGAGTGGTAGGTACGGTCTCGCTCGGCGCATAGCCCGGGAAACCCGAAACGTTGGTGCCCGCGCTATGGGTGAGCAAGCCGCGGAGCGTTACTTTGCGCTCAGAGGTGAACGCGTTCTCGGGGACCTTCCAGCTCGTCAACGCCTTGTTGACGTTGGTGTCGAGGTCGAGCATGCCGTTCTCGACGAGCTTCAACGCTGCCATCGCCGCCACGGGCTTGCTGAGCGAAGCGGCCTGGAACATCGTTTCCGGAGTCGCGGGAAGGTTTTTGTCCTTGTCGGCGAGGCCGTAGGCGCGCGCCCAAGCCAGCTTGCCGTCAATCGCCACGGCGATGGTGACGCCGTGGACATTTTCCGCCTTCATCCGCTCGGCGAGCGAGCTCGTTTCGATGGCCTCCCCCTCGATGGTGAATCTCGGGAGGATGGCCGATTCGATTTGCACGATCGGATCGTTGTCAGTCGTCGGCTGGCAGGCGGTGAGCGCAAGCAACAGAACGAAGAGCACACGCTTCATGTGGCCTCCTGGATATCAATCGTCGTGTCGACGACGAGGTCTTTTCTCAAACTGTGGAACACGCTGCAATATTTTTCGAACGATAAGTCAACGGCGCGTTGCGCCTTGTCGCGCGGCACGTCGCCCTGGATCTCGAAGTGCATCCGGACGCGGTGGAAGTAGCGTGGCGGCTCTTCCACACGTTCGCCTTCGATGGATATGCGCAACCCGGTGAACCCGCTGCGCATTTTTTCGAGGATCATGACGACGTCGATGCCCATGCATGCACAGAGCGATGAAAGAAGGCTGTCCATGGGCGAGAAGCCGTCTTTCCTGTTGCCATCGAGCGTCGTTTCGAGGCCGTTGTCATTCTTGGCTTCGAACCGCTGACCTGAGACCCATTCGAGCTCGATGCGTCGGTCGATTTTCGTCATTATCGACTTTCCTGTCAGGGCGCTCCCAACAGGAGGCATGCGTTCGTGCCGCCGAAGCCAAAAGAGTTCGAGAGCGCAAGGCGGATCTCGGCTTCCATGGGCTCGAGAACCGGCTGATAGTCTTCGAGCTCGGGGTCGAGAGGTGTCGCGTTCACCGATGGGGCGATCCACCCACCGCGGATCATCGCCATCGTGAAAATGGCTTCGATGGCGCCCGCGGCGCTCACCGGATGCCCAGTATAGCCTTTGGTGGACGAATAGTAAGGTTTCCGCTCGGTGAAGACGCGGCGCATGGCGCGGATTTCGGATAGGTCGCCGAGGGGCGTGGACGTGCCGTGGGTGTTGACGTAGTCGATGTCCGTGGCTTCGACACCTGCACGGCTGAGCGCCTGCCTCATGGCGGCTTCGGCGCCCTCTGGAGACGGCGCCACCATCTCACCCGTGCCGTCGGAGCTCATCCCGTAGCCTCTCAGCACGCCGAGGATCGGCGCGCCCCGTTTCTCGGCCACCTCTCGCGCTTCGAGCACGACCATGCCGGCGCCTTCGGAGAAGATGAACCCGGCGCGATCTTTCGCGTAGGGACGAGAGGCGCGCTCGGGCTCGTCGTTGCTCAGCCCGTTATAGGCTCGCATCGAATCGAAGCCTGCATAGAAATGCGGGTCCGCGACCTCGACACCGCCCGCGAGCGCCGCGTCTACGATTCCGGTCTCGATGAAGCCGGACGCGAGAAGTATGTTGTAAGCACCTCCGGAGCAGGCCGCGCTCGCGGAGAACGACGGACCCTTGGTGCGAAGAGTGCTCACGAGGTTCGCCGATACTGTCGAGGCCATGAGCTTCGGGATGACGGTGGCGGATACGCGTCGCATTCCCGATTTTTCGAGCTTTTCGGCAATCTCGCGGTGGGTTGCGACATCCCCCGCGCCGCTTCCGGCGACGACCGCGAGCCTTTCGGTCTCGACGCCCGACTCCGCGAGCGCGCCGCGCGCGGCTTTGAGAGCAAGGCGTGCGGTGCGACCCATGAAGCGCCCCTGCTGCTTGGTGAGCCCGAGTGACGCCGAGTCGAGCTCGCCAGGATAGAGGCCGATGATTTGGCACCGGCCGCCATACTTCACAGCAGGCTCGTAGACCGGGAACGGAGTGTTGTTGCCAGAGCGAAGATCCGCCGTAATACGCTCGAGGTCATCGCCAAAGTGGCAGCACACGCCGGCCCCGGTGACGACGACCTCTCTTTGTTGTCTTGTCATGTCCTAGATAGTTTATCGTACGGGTGCTTGCGCCATTCGCTGTTGATCAGGCAGCCTTTCTTTGATCGTGCGGCCATGAGAACGTCCGCAGCTCGGCTGCGCCAGTTTCTATGAGCTGGACGGGAAGCGGAATGCGCACGACCGTCGCAAAATACGTAAAGAGAGACCGCGTGCCGTGAAGATGTCGCTCCAGTTCATTCGTGTGCTCACCAAACCGGCCTGCATCGCCGGCGTCCTGGTCTCCCGTCCAAACTTCAACGCGCTGTGCGGCCGAACGAAGTTGTAATGACATCGCAGGAGCTCAACATGCCAGCGGAGCCGGTCTGCGCATCGGGCGTGGCAGGGCGAGCGCCGGCGCAAGTACGCTGAGCCTTGCCGGATCGTGAGGTTTAGACGTTCGACGAACGACGTGTTTAGCTTCTCGGAATCCTCCGACTCCAACAGTGCTTCCTCCAAGCGACTCGTCGTGCCGATCTTGGCGCGCCGTTCGACTCGGACGACACGATCGTTCCGCCGAGTCTTGACCACTTGACCGTAAACGCAAGCGGGACCCATGAGGCGACCGATCACCGCGAAGTAAAACTCGAAGCCATCCGTCGCGATCAGTGGGATTCCGACGAGGCGTCCCCGGAGGATGACGTCGTTGAGTACGGCCTTGGTGTTCCGATAGGAGCGGCGGCCGACGAGGCTACTCGCCCACAAGCGGGAACACACCTCGATGGTCGCAAAGAGCCACATCGGCCTGCTCTTGCTGCCGATGAACGTGTACAGCTCATCGGCCTGAAGCTCAACGATATCGAAGTCCCGCACCATGCGTCGGTTGAAGAGCTCAGCCGCTATCGACGCCCGCTCGAGCCAGCGTGCCACGGTGTTGCGGGAACGACCCGTGAGACGGGCCGTCGCAGAAATGCTCACGCCCTCGACTCGCATGCCCGCTACTTGGTCGAACTCCTTCCGAGTGCAGCGAAGACCGCTATACGCCGTGCCCGTATTCGTGCTGAGCGTTCCCCCGCATATCTTGCAACGGTAACGCCGTCGGCGACCCGTCTTGGTAGTAAACCAGCCGTGGCCACCGATGGCGATGCCGCGCTTTCCAAAATTATCGCACTCTGGCTTGGAGCATGCCTTGTCCTGGATGGCTCTCATCGCTCAAGTGTACCGGGCTTGAAAACCCGCTGTTTCACCAACGATCTCAAGTACTTGAGCGCGACCGATCAACAGCGAATGGCGCAAGCACCACGAGCTGAGTACAGATTCCGTTATACGCTCTCGCGCGATCGACATAGGCCTGTACGACCTGCGCACATGTCGTTTCGCCTCGTTGGATCGCGTCGTGTATGTCGTCGATGGTTGCTTCTTCGATCTGAAAACGGCTCTGTGCGAAAACCGAGGTCGAACCGATGAGAACCAGAAAACCGAACACTCGCCTGAGTTGCGCCATCACCGAAGCCTATCAGCGGGTCGGCATCGCTGCCAACGTCTCCTCGTGGCTGGGCTTTCAGGGTTGGCTTACGCCCATCAGCGCGTTTGGGAGCCATGTGGCCAGTTGCGGGAAGATGCAGAGCAGGATGATGCCTAGCACCATGCACAGCATGAAGGGGAGCGCTCCTTTTAGCACTTGAGGCAGTCCGATGTCCGGCACGATGCTGTTGATCACGTAGAGGTTCAATCCCACGGGCGGCGTGATGAGGCCGATCTCCATGTTCACGGTGAGGACCACGGCGAACCAGTAGGGGTCGAAGCCCGCCTCGGTGATGATGGGGAGCAGAATCGGCGCCGCCATGAGAATGACCGCGACGGGGGGAAGAAAAAAGCCGGAGACGAGCAAGAAGATGTTGATGAAGAACATCAACACCCAGCGGCCCGCATCCAGGGACACGATGAGCTCGGCGAGCGATTGGGTCACATACAAGCTCGAGAGCATGAAGCTGAAGAGCCCGGACGCGGCGATGATAAACAAAATCATCACGGATTCGCGCGTCGAGTCTTTCATTATTTTCCAGAGCGCTGAAGGCTGCCAAACTCGGTAGATCACCATCACGAGCACGATCACGAGAAAGGCGCCGACACCGGCAGTCTCGGACGGTGTGGCGACGCCTCCATAGAGTACGTAAACGACGGCGAGAATGATGGTGAGAAAAGGCAGGACCTTGGGGAGCGCTTGGAATCTTTCTTTCCAGGAATAGCTTACGTTGCGCTCCCGGACGGTGGCACTTCCAAAACGCCAGGTTGCGAAGAGCGCCCACATCATGAAGAGCGTCGTCAGCATGAGGCCGGGTACGACGCCGGCGAGAAACAGCCGGCCGATGGAAGTCTCCGTCGCGATGCCGTAGACGATCATGGTGATGCTCGGTGGGATGAGAATGCCCAGGGTCCCTCCCGCGGCGATGGCGCCCGCCGCGAGGCTGTCGCTGAAGCCACGCTCGCGCATTGCGGGGATGCCCATTTTGCCGATAGCCGCGCAGGTCGCGGGCGAGGAGCCGGAAAGCGCAGAGAAGAGGGCGCAGCCACCGAGGTTCGAGATGACGAGCCCGCCTGGAATCTTGGAGAGCCAGCGATCGAGCGCGTCGTATAGGTCGGCGCCGGCTTGCGAGGCGGCGATGGCCGCGCCCATCACGATGAACATCGGGATGGCGAGAAGCGTGAAATCGTCGAGCTTGCCGAAGAACAACTCCGCCATCAGCGTCAAGCTCGATGGTCCTTCGAAGATGAGAAGAAAGGAAATGGCGACGACGCCGAGCCCCACCGCGACGGGAACGCCCGACAACAAAACGACAACGGTGACGACGCCGATGAGCACACCCGTGACGAGTGGGCTCATGGCGTTTCGGCCTCGCCTCGAAGCAGCACGGCCAGGTCGGCGACATATTGAAGCAGCATGAGGCCAAAGCCGAGGGGGAGTGCTGCGTAAGGGACGAAGAGCGGTACGGCCCAAACGGTCTCGGAGAGCCAACGACCCGCCCAAGCTTCGTGCCAAAGGTCGAGACCCGACCACAGGAGCACGCCGCAAAAGAAAATGCCCGCGAGCAAGCCGATAAACGCGAGCCGCTTCTTGCCGTCGGCGGAAAGGTAGTGAGGCAGCAGGTCGACGCTCACGTGGCCACCTATCTTCAACACGTAGGGACTTCCAATCAACGTGGCGCCGACGAGGAGATAGGTCACGAGCTCCGTCTGCCAGACAGTCGGAGAGCGCAAGACATAGCGCGTGAACACGAGGTGGCAGACGATTAGCACCGAAACCCCGATCATCGCGGCAGCGAGGATGCCAGCGGCCTCGGAAGCCTTCCGAACGCCGGCGATGAAGCGCGAAAGAATCAACGAGCGGCTCTCATTCGACCGCGAGCGCTTGATCGAGAAGAGCCTGTCCGCCTTCGACTTCTTCCGCGAAGAGTTTGTGCGACGTTTCTCGCGCGAGCGCGTACCAGGCTTCGCGGCCTTCTTCGCTCAAATGAGCCACTTCGACGCCCGCTCGACGAAACGCTTCTTCGGCTTTGCGGTCGAACTCTTTCGCCTGCTCCATGAAAAAGACCTCTGCCTTTTTCGATGCGCGCATGAGAGTCGCCTGTTGGTCCTCGGTCAAGGCGTCGAAGCTTTGCTTGGCCATCAAGATCGGCTCGTACATGAACCAAAGCGCTGTATCTCCTGGCGCAGTGAAACATTGCACTTGCTCGTAGAGACGAAAGGAAACGAAGCTGACGCTGCTCGTAATCGTCGCGTCTAAAACGCCGGTCTGCATCGCCGTGTAAATCTCAGAGCTCGGCATCGACGTGATCGAGCCGCCCGCGCCGAGAAGCATTTGCTCGAACGCCTTACCTGCGCCGCGGATCGTCTGCCCCCGTACGTCGTCGGGCTCGCGAATGCAGCCGTTCTTTGAAGCAAAACCGCCCGCGAGCCAAGCATCGGCGAGAACGATGACCCCCTGCTCTTCGATGCGCCGCCGGATCTCATCCATGTAAGGCGATGCGTTGACACGTTGGGCGTGTTCGTGGCTCTTCACGAGCCCCGGCATGAGCGTCACGTTGAACTCGGCGTGCCGGCCCGCGGCATAGGCGAGCGGAAATACGGAAATATCGAGACGGCCGCGGGTCATCGCCGCCCACTGCTCGGTAGCTTCGAAAAGCGACTGCCCCGGATAGATCCGCATCTCGATTCCCGCGTTCGACGCCTCGAGCTCGCTGCGGATGATCTCGAGAAGCTCCCCACGCACGTCGCCGTCGGGCCATTGATGAGACGCTCGAAGGATCTGGGTGTCGTTGCAAGCGCCGAGCGCTGTCGCTGCAAAGAGCAGCGCCGTCCAAGCCATAAGTTGATTCGAATGAATACGCATTGGCTCGTTCTTCTAGCAGATCACGCCGCGCCTGGTCAATACGGCCCGAGATGAGTGCACTAGCACTTCCATATGGGGAGGCTCGGGGTATACGCTTTGCCGTGGGGCTTCCACAAACAGATGTTTGTTCATGCTGTCGACAAGAACACAACGCTCTCGATGGTCGAGATGCGCGATGCCGACGAGATTTTCGCGCTCGTCGACGCCTCGCGCATGTATCTGCGAGAGTGGCTTCCTTGGGTCGACGCGGCGACCTCGGTGGAGGATTCAAAAACGTTCGTCCGCGCCTCGCACAAGCAATATGCGGACGGGAACGGCTTTCAATGTTGCATACGCTACAGGGGAAAGATCGCGGGGGTCATCGGCTTCTCGCGAGTCGATTTCACGGAATACGCCCTCCATCGTGTTGAGATTCGCGTCGCTACCGAGAACCAGAAGAGCCGCGCTATTCCCGAGAGGTTGGGTTTCACTTGTGAGGGTACATTGCACGAGGCCGAGTGGCTGAACGATCACTTTGTCGACAGCGCCGTGTACTCGATGCTTCGCCCCGGCTGGAAGCAACGGCGACAGCGACAGCGATGACGCGCGCTTTCCTGACGGCTTCGTTCCGGCATCTCGTGATGCTGAGCTTGTAAGGGCCCTAAGGGAAGGAAGGAAAGTAGAGCGATGATGATGCTAGCGGATCGATTCCGGCGGTGGTTCGAATATGAAAGAGACTCCCACGCGAAAGTCTTAGCGTCGCTCGACGCGCTTTTGGAAGAACAGCCCGCTGCCGAAAGCGACGAGCGGTTCCAGAAATGTGTCGACTTGCTCGCATATCGCGGCCGCGCGTGAGCTCTGGCTCTTTCGCTTCGGTGTCTCCGAGACAGGGCCGCGCACCGCTGACGAGCTCTTCCCGAAAGGGCCGACCTGCCTCGAGCCCGGGCCGCCCTCGATGCCGTGCAGACAAAGTGGGCGGCTTACCTGGAGGCTATAGACGAAGAGGAGCTGTCCCGCGTCTTCGAGTATCAATCGGTGGAAGGGCCGCGGTTCAAAAATAGTATCGAGGAGCTCTTCACGCAGCTATTCGGACATTCTTGCTACCATCGGGGTCAAATTGCGTCCCACGTACGAAGCCTGGGAGGCGAGCCGGCGGTAACCGACTTCGTTTACTGGGCCCGCGTCCCCGGATGATCCTCCGGGAGCGTGAGGCGCTCGAGAAGCTCGGCGGAGCGGAGAAGCTGCCGGCGCTCCTTCGCGCTCAAGCGGGCGAGACCGGCGGCGAGCTTCGAGACCCGTCGTCGACGCCCCTCTTGGAGGAGTCGCCTTCCCTTTGCGGTGGCGGATACTCTCTGGACGCGCTCGTCGCCAGGATCCGTTTTGCGGCCCACGAGCCCTTGGCGCTCCAAATCTTTCACGAGCCGTGAGATCGTAGGTGGGCGCACTTGCTCGGCGGCGGCGAGCTCACCCATCGTCACCGGACCGGCGAAGACGATGACGGAAAGAGCCGACAGGCGTGGGGCCGACAGGCCGGAGGCGCTGTCCTCGCGTCGGAGTTTTCGAAGGAGGTGGATGGCGGCCGAATGGAGACGATCGGCAAGCTCGAGATTTTGCTGGGATTCGCCTTGACGTAGCTTTACGGACATCGTATATTTGATTAGCTAAGCTAACTATTCGCCAGGCTAACTATCATAGTATAGCGAGGAGGGGGGAGAAATGCTCAAAGAAATCGGTCAAATTGCCATCAACGTGCACGATGTGGACAAGGCGATTGCCTTCTACCGCGACGTTCTCGGGATGGAATTTTTGTTCGATGCGCCCGGGATGGGCTTTTTCTCGTGCGGCGGGGTACGTCTCATGCTCGCGAAGCCGGAAAAGGAAGAGTTCGATCACCCCACTTCCATTATTTATTACCGCGTTCCCGACATGAACGAAGCTTGTGAAACATTGCGCGCCCGCGGTGTCACCTTCGAGCACGAGCCTGCGCTCGTGCACAAGACGGACACCCAGGAGCTCTGGATCGCCTCCTTCCCGCGACCCGGACCAGAATCCTGTCGCTCTGATGAGCGAGGTCCCAGTCGGCGGCTAGTCTCCTGTTCCAGGGGACTAGCTTCGGTCGACTCCGAGTTTTCGGAGCGCTTCGTCGGGACAGCCGGTCCACTCCGTCACGAAGGTGTTGCCGCGATAGGCGAGGTCTTCGAAGCCCATCTTGCTCGTGAAGAAGCCGGTCGCGACGAGATCGCGGAAGCGGTTCACGAACTCGGCACCATGCGAGAGCTCGGGAGCAGTGCTTTCGGGGTAGGCGATGTCATCGAGAAGGGCTGTGCGTTCAGCGTCGCGTGCGTCGAGGAAGCGACGGTCGAAGCGCTTCTCGCCCATCGCGTCGATCCAGGCAAGACCTCCGCGCATGACGATTTGCCGCTCCGGCTGTTCGGACATCATGAAATCGATCCATTCGGGCACCCCCGCGTCGCTCGCGCTGCCTGAGCGTTCGTCACGCGGGATCAAGAGATCGGCGAGGAGTCTCACGGTGTCGAATTCGTGGTCGGTGAAAAACTTGCGTTCGCCGCCGACCTCCTGATGGGCTCTTGCGATCTCGCTCGGGCTACAGGCGAAGGCGGAGGCGATGGAGGCCGAGGCTAGCAGGCTCATAGCTTCGCGGCGATCGATCTTTCGGGTCGTCATCAGAGATCTCCTTTCCGCCGCTCTTCTGCGATGTACTCGCTCGTGCGCATCGCGAGAGCGAGGATCGTCCAGGTCGGGTTCTTGTTCGGGTTGGAGACGAACGGCCCGCCATCCGCTACGAAGACATTCTTGACGTCGTGGGCCTGGCAGTAGGCGTTCAGCACGGAGGTTTTCTTGGAGTCGCCCATACGGGTGACCCCCACTTCGTGGATGATCCGTCCGCCCGCCAAGATGCCGTAGCCCTCTTCTTTCGTGGGCATCGGCGTCAGGGGTGTGCCGCCGAGGTGATGGATGATCTCGTGAAAGGTCTCTGCATGTGCTTGACTTGCAGCAGCTCGTGCTCGCTCCACTTCCAGTGGAATCGCAGGACGGGGATGCCCCAGCGGTCGACAATGTCGGGGTCGATTTCGCAAAAACAGTCTTCGTTCGGGATCATCGCGCCGCGTCCCGAGAAGCCGATGGTGGCGCCGTAACGTTTCCGGTATTTCTCCTTCAGCGCTTTGCCGTAGCCGCCTCCGAGCGGCGTTTTCTCGATGCCGTTGAGGAAACCGTAACCCGGCATCCGCCGGCCGCCCCAGAACTCGATGTGGTAGCCGCGGGGAAAGTCGAGCTCTCGGTTATCACGCCACCACGGCATGTATAAGTGCATACCGCTCGCGCCGTCCTCGTTGTGAGGGATGCCGTTCTCGAGCTTTTCGAAGTAGCCCATGGCGTCGGTCCCCGTGCTGTCCATCAAGTAGCGTCCGGCAGCGCCGCTCGCGTTCGCGAGACCTCCCGGATGTCGCGACGACTTCGAGTTCAGAAGAAGCCGTGCGGACTCGCACGCGCTCGCGGCGAGCACGACGATCGAAGCGCGTACGTGATGCTCGCGCCCGTCGTTCTTGTCGACATAGGACACACCCGTAACGAGCCCCTCATCGTCGGTCGTCACTTCGCGGGCCATAGCATTCGTGATGAGCTCGAGCCGCCCCGTCTCGAGTGCGGGTGGGAGCAAAATGCTGGGCGTCGAAAAGTTCGCATGCGCCGCGCAACCGCGGCCGCATTGCCCGCAATAGTGACAAGCGGGCCGTCCGTTCAGAGGCCGCGTGAGAATGGACATCCGTGCTGGGATGCAAGTGATGCCGAGAGCGTCGCAACTCACCCAGCTCAAAGCGAAAGAGCTCGTCAAGAGCGGGGCGCTCGGGCAAGTCACGATGATCCGCGCCTCCTACAATCGCAACACCGCGGGCGGCGCCTGGATCTATCCCATTCCGCCGGACGCGTCGCCGGATACAGTGGACTGGAAAAAGTTCCTCGGGCCGGCTACCGACCACCCTTACAGCCTGGAGCGCTTTTTCCGCTGGCGCTGTTACTGGGATTACTCCGGCGGCATTTCCACGGATTTGTTCGTGCACCTGGTGACGACCATCCACTTCATCATGGATGCCAAGATGCCGAAAAGGGTGATGGCGTCGGGCGAGCTCTACCGCTGGAAGCACTCGCGCGACGTCCCCGACACGGTGAATGCGATCATGACCTACCCGGAAGGATTCACCGTGAACTTGAGCTCGACGTTCAACAACCAGTCGAGCAGCGAGTCCGGATTCGAGATCCTCGGGACCAAAGGTGCTATCGCTTTCCGCGGCGGATCGCTCGTCTTTACGCCGGAAAGTCTGGCCGAGGACAATCGCTGGGTCGTTGAGTCCTGGAAGGAAGACTTGGCGCGGGCTTATTACGACGACCCCGACGTGCAGGCAAAGGAAACGCCGGCCACGTGGGACCCGCAAATGCGACCAAGTGTGCGGAGCTGGGAAGAGTGGGGGAGAAATGCGACCGAAGTCCACCTCGCACATTTCTTCGACTCGGTGCGATCGCGCAAATCGCCCGTCGAGGATGCGCTCATGGGACATCGCGCGGCCTCGTGCGCCCATATCATCAACGAATCCATCAAGCGCGAAGCGCCGGTAAATTGGGATTTCGAGAAAGAGCGTCTGAAGACCTAGCAGCCCGGTGAAAAAGTCCAGATTCTGCTCACGGAGAAAGTTTGGTGGGCAAGTTCAAGGAAGATGTGATTCGGCGGAACGGCCAAGTTGAGACGCCCGATGGATTGCAGCGGGGCAAAACGTGCGCCTATGGTCGAGACGAAGCGCAATAAAGCAGCGATCAGACTGGCGTTGAGCTCCGCGTATTCCTTCGGCGTGGCCTTGCCGATGAGATTGCGCATCAGAATCCCGAGATTGAATCCGGCCACGTGCGTGAGGAGGCGCTTGAGTATATTTTCGTGTCTTCGCAAATGCGTTCGTCGCATGCCTCCCGCTTCGAGGTAGTGCGCGAAAGGTCGTTCGAGTAACTCGCCGCGACGGCGTATTAATCGCTTACCTCGAGTCCCGCGAATGCGACGTCGGTTCGCGTAGGTGGCGGCTTGCTCGGCCTGTTTGTCCTTCCATTTGCGGCCACCTCGCTCTGGCTCCGAAATGTAGCTCCGGTATTCTTGTTCGACCAGCTCAACCAGGATGTCGTTGCCGTGATAGCCCTTGTCCCCGACCACTTCGCGACCCGCGTCTTCATGTATTCGTTCACAACATTCCGCGTTGTTCGCGAGCTCTTGCAGATTTGACTGCGCTTTTTCCAGCGTATCCGGTAGGCTCTTTGTGTCACCCTTCGCGCCTCCGTGAAGCGTCACGGCAATTACCGCACCTTCCCCGCTCATGTCCACAGCATGCTCGGCTTTGTGCGCCATATCCGTGCCCCGCTCTTCATTTTCATGATCTCCGCATCCGGCTCGTTCGGATTCACCCACTCCTTGTTCGACCCTTTCTTTGGCCGCTTCTTGTCCAACTTTGCAATGTCCGCTCGGCTCGGCTCTTCGATACCACTCTTGCGCGCAAGCTCCTTCAAATACGATTCGTAGCTTTCCCCCGTGTCTCGACGAACGATTGACCGAAGCGCCGCATTCGCTTCCAGCGTCGTCGCGTCCACACCCAGTGTCTTGCCATCTATCATCCCTCTCGACGCTAGAACTTCTAGCACCCATCCAAATACAGATTCGTGAACTTCCAGCGGAAGTCGATTCCGTATCCGAGACAGCGACGAATGGTCCGGCGTTCGCTCTTCCATTCCAAGGCCAAGAAACTGGCGCAAAGACAGTGAGTCCGAACACCGCCAGCAGATCCCGCGCTCTGAATCGATGCGCTCAAAGTAGCCGATCAACAGCATTCGAAAATACACACCCGGCGGTATGCTCGGCCGACCTTGCTTCTTCGCGTAATACGGCGAGCATTTCGACTCCACAAACGAGTCAAACTCTTCCTCTCGAAGTACCCGCTCGAGTTCCTCATAAAAAGGATGACCAGGACTCGACGCAACCGCATCGTGTGGAATCCATAAAGTCTCTTGGCAACTTTTCTTTTTCTTCTTCATCGACATGCGATGCAATTTTACATCGTCATCGAATGAGTCTTCAGAGAAATATCGACTGGATACGACTTTTTCAACGGGCTGCTAGTCCGCGTAAGAAGCATCTGTCTCGCCTTGCCGGAGGCGGAGGAGACGACGAGCTTCGGACATCCGACGTTCCGCGTGGGCAAAAAGACTTTCGCAGTACTCGACGAATATAAAGGCAAGCACGCGATCTGCTTCAAAGCATCGCTGGCTGACCAAGCACTCCTGACGCTCGACCCACAGTTCTACGTGGCACCGTATATCGGCAAGCACGGCTGGACGTCGTTGCGCCTCGATGGAACGCCGCTCGAGTGGCGTGAAGTCGAAGAGCTCGTTCGGGAGAGCTATCGTCTCGTCATGCCGAAGCGGCTCCAACGCGCACTCGACGTCGAGCCTGACCGCACGCGTCGCAAATGATGCATCGTTTGCGTATGATGGTGGCGAGGGCGCAAAACACATGCTTCGCTCTACGTGCATTCGGTCGTGGCTGATAGGCCTCGGGCTTTCGGCCCTCGTCCTCGGCGGCGTCGCGCTCGGCCAGGGCCGTGGATGGTGGAACCGCGTTCCGCCACGATTCGCCCAGCCGAACGCTCCATCGAACGACCTCTTCACATTTTGTCGCATCCTCTATGAGAGCGTCCGCGCCGAGCGTTCCGGCTATGGCTGGAACACCGACTACCCCTATTCCGACATCAACTTCATGACCCGCTTCTCGCAACTGACGAGCGGGAGCATCCGGCGCGATGGGGACGGCTCGCCGGAGCACGTCGTCGTCACGCTCCTCGACGACACGATCTTCGAATATCCCTTCGCGTTCATGTCCGATGTCGGTACGGTCGGCTTCTCTCCGAGCGAGGTCGAACGCTTGCGCGACTATCTGATGCGGGGCGGCGTGCTCTACGTCGACGATTTCTGGGGCGAGGCGGCGTGGGAGCACTGGAAGCGTGAGATTCACAAAGTGCTTCCCCCAAACGACTATCCCATCGTTGACGTGCCGCTCGACCACGTCGTTTTCCGTACCTTCTATACGATCCGCAAAATCCCGCAGATTCCCTCGATTCATTATTGGCGCCGCTCTGGCGGGAGGGGCACGTCGGAGAGAGGCTTCGAGACCGCCGAGCCTCACTTCCGCGGCATCTTCGACGACAACGGCCGTCTCATGGTGCTCATGACCCACAACACGGACATCGCGGATGGTTGGGAGCGCGAAGCGGAAGAAGACGAGTATTTCTATCGCTTTTCGCTGAAGGCGTACCCGGTCGGCATCAACATCGTGCTCTACGCGATGACGCACTGACTCCCTCGAAACAAGATACGATACCCAAGGGAGATCACTCGTGCGCTTTACTGTTGCTGGAAACGCATGTCGTGCACGCGCGGTTGATACCCCATTGACGGTTAGAGGTTAGATGCGGCGGTGTAGCAGGTTCGAGCACTAGGTCGACTCCGTGTCTTTCTTGAACAGACGGGCCGCGGCTTCGAGCGCGTCCCGATCTCCCACGAGAACGACGGCATCTCGAACTCGGAACCCGAACGCCGGATCGGGCCGATAAAGGGCCTTTCCCGAGCGGACGACAGCGACGACAGTCGCCCCGGTGACTCTCCTCAAGTTCAGGGAGGTGGGGTTTTTGCCGAGCGCCGAGGCTCCGTCCTCGACTTCGACGAGATCGAGCGCTCCGTGGATGCCGAGGTGGCGCAGAGCGTCGAGCTTCAGGTCGGCGAGCGAGCCTTCTCGCAGGATCCGGTAGTGCTCGTTTCGCATGGCATCGAGCTCTCGATGGATGGTATTCGTCGGAATCTCGTAGGACTCGAGAACACGGGCAAACAGCTCGAGCGTCGCCTCGAACTCCTCGACGACGACCTCCGTTGCACCCAGCCGCATGAGCTCGTCGATCGCCAGCACGTAGCGTGTGCGCACGAGTATGCGCGCCGAGGGATTGAGGCGGTGCGCGTTGGCGACGCCCCGCCGCTCCTCTGTCGGAGCGGCGATGGCGAACACCACCACCCGCGCGGTCGCAATCCCTACTTTCTCCAGCACCGCCTGCCGGGTTCCATCACCAAAAAGGATGCGATCTCCCTGCTCTCGCCCCCGGCGAACCGCCTCGCCGTTCTGCTCGAGGACGACGTAGGTGAGACCGGCGGCACGAAGGACACGAGCCAGTTGCTGTCCGCTGAGGCCATAGCCCACGATGATGGCGTGGTCGCGAAGATCGGCGAGCTCCGTCTGCTCGGCCGGCTCGAGCGAGACTTCGGGGACCCCCAGAAACTGCGACAATCGCTCGCTCACCGCTCCCGCCCCCGCGACGAGAAAAGACGTCAACATCATCGTCAGCACGGACGAGGAGATGAACAGCTGGTAGTCGTTGTCGACAAAGAGTCCCATCGGAGCGGCAACGCTCGCGAGAATAAAGGAGAACTCTCCCACCTGAGCCACCGAGATCCCGCTGATAAGGCTCGTCTGGAAGCTGCGTTTCAGGGTGAGCACCGCACCCGTGGTCACCGCGATCTTGAGGAGCAGAATCGCCCCGGCGACACCAACGACGAGGCCCGGTGCTGCGCTCACGAAACCCACGTTGAGAAGCATGCCGACCGAAATGAAGAAGATCCCGCTGAACGTGTCCCGAAAAGGGCGAACGTCCGAAACGGCCTGGAGACCATATTCCGATTCCGAGATCACGAGCCCGGCGAGGAAGGTGCCCAGTGCGAGAGACAGACCGAAACTCGCGGTCACGTACGCGGCCCCGACGCCGACGAAAGCGACGCACAACGTAAAGAGCTCCCGGTTCTTCAACAGGACGACGCCATCCAGGATCCGGGGGACGATGATCCGCCCCGCTAACATCATTGCGACGACCACCATCAGACTCGTTCCCACCTCCGTCCAGATGCCCGCAAGCCGCCTCGACCCCGCCTGAGCGAAGACCGGTACCAGAAGCATCAGAGGTACAACGCACAGATCCTGGAACAGCAGGATCGACACCACGACTCGCCCGGACGGGCTGTCCAGCTCGCCCCGGTCCGCGTAGAGCTTCAGAACGATCGCCGTGGAGGAAAGAGCGACGAGGGATCCGTAGAACAACGCGCGATTCCAGGGAACGTCGAGCCACACACTCGCGGCAACCGCGGCCGTGAGGAGCGTGCCCACCACCTGGAGACTCCCGCCCTGGAGCACGAGACGTCCGAGTCGGACGATGCGAGTCAGTGAAAACTCGAGCCCGATCGTGAACAGAAGGAGCATGACCCCAGCTCTGCCAGCGACGACACGATCTCGGGTCGGGAGATCAACGCGAAGCCGTACGGGCCGATTGCGACTCCCGCGAGAAGAAAACCGGCGACCGTGGGCAACCGTGCGCGGTGTGCGAGCGCCGCTACCGGGATGGCGACCGCCAGTAGGATCACGAGATCGCGAAGGACGGTCAGTTCGTGCACGCAGACGAAAGTATATCGGAGTCACTTCATGCGAGCTCGCAGCGTTCACCCTGTGTGATGCAAGCGAGCTCCACGGCTCTGGAGGGAAGAGATTATTTCCCTTTGCGGATTGACATTCGCGCCAGCGGTTTCATGGCGAATATGGAGACGAGGGTGGTCGTGAACGCCATTATTACGAGAACCGAAAAAACATTTTTGTCGATGATTCCCTCTTTCAACCCAACCGATGCAATAATAAGCTCCACGGCGCCGCGGCTATTCATGGCGAATCCTATGAGCATTGACTCCGTGAACGGAACCCCTTGTGCCAACGCCGCACCTCCAGCGCCAAGAATTTTTCCCAGAATTGCCGCCACTACGACTACCACCAGCAGCCAGGGGGCATTCTTCACACTCGTGAAGTCAAGGTGAAATGCAAGGCTGACAAAGAAAATCGGCCCCAGGAAACTGTAACTCAGGCCATAAATTCTGTCTTCAATCTTGTGGAAGACTTTTTGGTCCACAATTTCTTCGCGAATAAAGAGTCCTGCCAGAAACGCGCCGATTATCGCATGCAAGCCAATTCCCTCGGCAACGAGTCCGAGGGTGAGAGCTACGATTAACGCGAAAGTAAAACCTTTGCTAGCGAAAATCTTATGCCAGTATTCCGTGGTTTTCAGCCCCAGCCAAATAACTCCTGCGAAAAAAAGAACGATCTTTACAAACGTCCACAGAAGCGACCATCCGTCAACGGTGCCTATTCTGGCGACGCTCAAAACTACTGAAAACGAGATCAACGCTACGATGTCATCGATGACCGCGGCGCCGAGAACGATGTTCGCTGCATCGGTTCCTTGCAATTTGTTTTCTTTGAACAACCGCGCCGAGATCGCAATTGCAGTCGTTGAAAGCGCAATCGCCATAAACAACGACTCCATGAATGACATTCCGAATGCCTGCGCAACCGAAAAGCCGACGATCATGGGGAGAACAATTCCCATCACAGAAACGAGGAAAGACTTCTTGGATGCTTTCAGTAACGCGTGCGGATCGGTCTCGAGCCCCACATGAAGCATGAGGAAGAACACTCCCAGCTCCGCCAGAATGACTACCACTTCGTTTTCCGGATCAACGAGCCCCAGCAACACTGGTCCAACTACGATTCCTCCCACCAGCTCGCCAAAGATAACCGGAAGCTTGAGCGCCCGAAAAATCTTTCCGAACCCCCAGATGACGACCATCAGTGTCAGGAGCGTCTCGAAATTTCCCATCGTTTTTGTATAAATCGGGAGATGCCCGTACCTCCTGAAGAGTTTATACGACGAAAGCGGCGAAGGGACGAGAGTTCAGATTGTCTTGATCTCAGGGCTTCGGTGGTTCACAGCCGATGGGGCCTACGACACGCGGTCAGTGTCCAGAGAGCCGTTTGCTCGAGCCTCCCATTGCGAGGCGGCGGCCGAGGGGCAGCTCCAGCCGCTCGGTTTTCGGGTTTCGATGAGGCCTGTCACGGGAGTGCCGCTGTCGAGGACGAAAGCGAAGGGTCCTGAATCGTTCACGTGAACAGGGATGAGCACTTGCCGATTGAGCTCGAACGGAAGCTTCGATGCTTTCGGCCTCGGACTCCCATAGCGCCTCAGTGCCGTCATTCGCGAACATGAACAGCAATGTGGCAATGGTGTCGCAGCCGGCGAGAGCGCGGAACCGAGAGAATGGCGCCGAGAGTTGCCTGCGGGAAGGCCCGCGCACTTGCCATCACGTTGTTGAGCTGGGCGGTGATTGCGAAATGGTTTTGCCGCCGATGGCCGCTTCTCCGATGTTCAAAAGGTGATCCTTCATTCGGCGATAAGAATTCGCGATATCCATATAGGAGGTGCTGATCAGTGGATCCACGGTCTCCTCGGACAATCGATTCCAGTGACGGTCTCTGAGCCCTCTTATCTCACCCGTGATTTCGTGGCTTTTTCGGTGAATCTCTTCGAAGTAGCCGTCGGGAGCATCTTCGAGACCCGCATGGATGGTGTCGTAATAGCCGGCTATCAGATCATGCAGTCCCAGCAGCTCTTTTTGCTGGGCCTCCGTGAGACGCACGTCGGCCTCACGCAGTCGCAAATAAAGCTTGAGGACATTCGTAACATAATCGCTCACCGATTCGAACTCGTCTGCCAATCTAAGCTGAGCACGAGCCTCTTGAGCGACGTTATGACTTATCTCTTCCGAAAGTAGATCGGTCAAGAACTTCGTGACCTCGATTTGAACGTTGTCAATCGTATTCTCTTCCTTGAATATCCTATCGGCCACGCCTTTGTCGCTGGTCTCGTCTGTAATCACGAAACGCAAATCGTTCACCATGTTTCTCACCTGTTGATCCGTTACCCGAATCTCATGACGCGATTGCTCGATAGCCGCTAGCGGCGAGCTGACCAGATGAAAATCCAGATGGGTCAAATGCGGTCTTTCTGCTCTCGGGCGGTCTTTGACGAGCCTATTCAGCACGCTCGCGATGGGCGTGATGAAAGGAATGAACAAGAGCGCGGTGATCAGATTGAAGGTGGTGTGTACGGCAGCGATCCCCCACGTCATGTTAGGGAAGCTCCCGTCTGGCGCCAGCATATTCGGATCCACGCCTCCCATGACGACCCTCTCGATGAAAGGCAGATAAATGGGAAGAAGGATGGCCGTGATCGCGATCACGCCTGAAACGTTGAAGACGACGTGGAAGTAGGCGGTGCGTTTGGCGTTGATGTTCGTCCGCCCCTAAAGACGCCAAGTAAGCCGTAATGGTCGTGCCCATATTCGTGCCCATCACCAAAGCGGCGGCGGTTTGAAAATCGACTACGCCAGTATTGGCGAGGGCTATCGTCATTCCCAAGGTGGCGGACGAGGACTGAACGATGAGCGTCGCGACACACCCTACGAGGGCGGACTTCAGCACACCGACGTAATTGGTTGCCTCGAACATTTGGAACACGGCCGCGAAGTCGGGAAGGTCTCGAACGGGCGCGAAACCGTCCTTCATGATCTCGAGACCAAAAAAGACCATCCCGATCCCGAGAACAGAAAGCGCCGTGTAGCGCAGCTTTTCGGCCTTGAGGAAAAGCCACCCGAAGGCAGCCACTCCCAGCAACGGAAGACCGTATTGCCCGATCTTCATCGCCAATATCCATCCCGTGATCGTCGTGCCGATATTGGCGCCGATGATGACGCCAATGGCTTCGGTGAGCACCATCAATTCACTATTGACGAGACCGATCACCATGACCGAAGTAACGGAGCTCGACTGAACGAGGGTGGTGACGAAAAGCCCGATGCCGACGGCCAAGAAACGATTGGACGTGACCAAGCTGATCATGCGTCTGATTCGAGAGCCGGCAATGACTTGAAGACCCTGCTGCATGTACTTCATGCCGAGCAAAAAAATGCCCAGTCCGCCGACGAGGTGAAAAACCATTTCCAGGATTAAATCAATTGGGTGTGGCTCTTTTGGAACCGCGAGAATCGCCCATTTTCTCAGTGATCTAACCGTCCAACGGTCACTCGTCGTGAGGTTGGTCAGAGGATAACGGAATTTACTCTGGTTGTGGACCCTGAGCGGTGTCACTTTTTGCTGGACATTCGTCCCGGCGTTCGCTACGGTAGTTGTGGCAAGTAGGAAATGGGTACGAGCGGAGCGAATTTCAGCGGCAGGCGATTCAGTTCATCGGAGCTGAGCTTGATCCAGGAATTGGTCGAGAGCTGTGGCGGTCTGAGCCGGATGGAACTGGCGCGAACGGTGTGCGAGTTGCTGGATTGGAAGAGGCCGACCGGAAAGTTGAAAGCGCGGGAGTGCCGGGAGTTTCTCGAGCGGCTGGAAGGCGAAGGTCGCCTGGAGCTTCCGGACAAACGCCCGGGTAAGCCGGTCGGGACACGAACCCGAATACCGCAAACCGAGCGTGGCGAGCCGTCTGAGCCGTTGGAGGGAGAGCTGAGCGAGATTCAGCCTGTGGTGTTGGAAGTGGTGCGGAGTGACGAGCAGCGTCTTTTGTTCCGGGAGCTGGTGGACCGGCATCACTACTTGGGCCACGCGGTTCCCTTTGGCGCTCATCTGCGCTATCTGGTGTACGCATCGGCGCCGGCACGGGTGGTGGGCTGTGTGCAGTTGTCGAGTCCGGCGTGGAGGATGGCGGCACGAGATTTGTGGATTGGATGGGACGATGCCACGCGCGGGCGGAACCTGCAGCGAGTGGTTAACAACAGCCGCTTTCTGATCCTTCCCTGGGTGCGGGTGCAAAACCTCGCGAGCAGGGTGCTATCCCTGATGGCGCGACAGCTTCCATGCGAGTGGCACAGCCGCTATGGGGTGGAGCCCTTGCTGTTGGAGACCTTGGTGGATCACAGCCGCTACCGCGGCACCTGCTACCGGGCTGCGAACTGGATCGAGCTTGGAGTGACGACGGGGCGGGGGCGGATGGACCGCGAGCACCGTCGTCACGGCGCAAGCTCGAAAACGGTGCTGGTCTTGCCTCTGGTGAAGGACCCTCGCCGGGTGTTGCGGGAGAGCTGAGAGATGGCACTTTCTGCGTTCGAACTGTGCGAAGAGACGTTCGGGATGTCGAGGGACGATCTCGAGTCGATCATCGCGTTTCTACGTTCTGCCGAATCGAGGCAGATGAGCCACAGCGACGTGGAGAAGCTGGTGCGCGAGAGGAGCTACGAGCTTTCGCGTAAGTTGTTCCAGGCCCATGTCGACTCGCGCGGTCCCGGCGAGGCGGCGGCTCCGGTCCGAGGTGCGGATGGAGTGGAAAGGGACCAGGAGCGAATCCACGAGCGCGGCCTGACGACGATCTTCGGGGAAATCCGTGTCAAACGTTTCGGTTATGGAGCCGAAGGTGCAGATAGCCTGCATCCGTTGGATGCCGAGCTGAACCTCCCCCGTGAGCGTTACTCGTTCGAGCTGAGGCGGACGGCGGCAGTAGAGGTGTCAAAGGGAGCGTTCGACGAGGCGGTGGCGAGCCTTGGCCGCCACACTGGGGCGAAGGTTGGAAAGCGCCAAGTGGAGGAGCTGGCGGGTCGTGCGGCAGAGGACTTCGACGCCTTCTATGGGCAGCGCGCTCCACCGGCAGGCGATCGCAGCGCCTCGGTGCTGGCGATCACGGCGGACGGCAAGGGCGTTGTGATGCTACGCAAAGACCTGCGTGAAGCCACCAAGAAGGCGGCCGAGAAAGGCTCGCGGCGACTAGGCAAGCGGCTGACCAAGGGAGAGAAGCGGAACCGAAAGCGGATGGCCACGGTCGCGGCCGTTTATACGGTGGAGCCCTTCGTGCGCCAACCAGAAGACGTGGTTCGTGTGCTGGCACCAAGCGACGAGCGAGAGAAAGACAAACGGCCTCGCCCCCAAGACAAGCGTGTCTGGGCGAGCCTAGCCAAAGAGCCCGAGGAGGTTCTCGAAGAGGCGTTCGCGGAAGCCGAACGACGAGATCCCTCACACCGCAAGAGTTGGGTCGCCTTGGTCGACGGCAACGCCACCCAACTGAAGATCCTGCACAAGCTGGCTGGCCAGCACCATGTCGAACTCACCATCGTGCTCGACTTCATCCATGTCTGTGAGTACGTGTGGAAGGCTTCGCTAGGCTTCTACGAGGAGACCGAGCCCGCCCGCCAAGTGTGGGTCCAAGAGCGGTTGCTTCGCATCCTGCGCGGTGAGGCCTGCCTGGTGGCGGCGGGGATAAGACGTAGCGCCACCCGACGAAAGCTGACGCCCGACAATCGGGAGAATGTGGATCAGTGTGCTGACTATCTGCTCAATCACGCCTCTTATCTGCACTACGACGAGTGCCTCGCCGCTGGATTCCCGATCGCTACCGGCGTGATCGAAGGCGCCTGCCGCCACCTGGTCTCGGACCGCATGGACCTCACCGGAGCGCGTTGGTCCCTCGCTGGCGCCGAAGCCGTGCTGCGGCTTCGCGCTCTCCGCTCCAGCGGAGACTTCGATGAGTACTGGCGCTTCCACGAGCAGTGCGAGTACGAGCGCAACCACGCCTCGCGCTACGCCGACGGCAAGGTCGTCCCCGTCAAAGGCCGCCACCTCAAGCGCGTCAAGTGAGATGAGCCCTTACCACTATGAGACATGCCAAACTCACCGTTCCAAAAGAGCCGCACCCAAATCAATTTTCATGATGACTCTTGGTCCGGGACACGAAACGAGAAAGCAGAGGCCTAGCAGCCCGGTGAAAAAGTCCAGATTCTGCTCACGGAGAAAGTTTGGTGGGCAAGTTCAAGGAAGATGTGATTCGGCGGAACGGCCAAGTTGAGACGCCCGATGGATTGCAGCGGGGCAAAACGTGCGCCTATGGTCGAGACGAAGCGCAATAAAGCAGCGATCAGACTGGCGTTGAGCTCCGCGTATTCCTTCGGCGTGGCCTTGCCGATGAGATTGCGCATCAGAATCCCGAGATTGAATCCGGCCACGTGCGTGAGGAGGCGCTTGAGTATATTTTCGTGTCTTCGCAAATGCGTTCGTCGCATGCCTCCCGCTTCGAGGTAGTGCGCGAAAGGTCGTTCGAGTAACTCGCCGCGACGGCGTATTAATCGCTTACCTCGAGTCCCGCGAATGCGACGTCGGTTCGCGTAGGTGGCGGCTTGCTCGGCCTGTTTGTCCTTCCATTTGCGGCCACCTCGCTCTGGCTCCGAAATGTAGCTCCGGTATTCTTGTTCGACCAGCTCAACCAGGATGTCGTTGCCGTGATAGCCCTTGTCCCCGACCACTTCGCGACCCGCGTCTTCATGTATTCGTTCACAACATTCCGCGTTGTTCGCGAGCTCTTGCAGATTTGACTGCGCTTTTTCCAGCGTATCCGGTAGGCTCTTTGTGTCACCCTTCGCGCCTCCGTGAAGCGTCACGGCAATTACCGCACCTTCCCCGCTCATGTCCACAGCATGCTCGGCTTTGTGCGCCATATCCGTGCCCCCGCTCTTCATTTTCATGATCTCCGCATCCGGCTCGTTCGGATTCACCCACTCCTTGTTCGACCCTTTCTTTGGCCGCTTCTTGTCCAACTTTGCAATGTCCGCTCGGCTCGGCTCTTCGATACCACTCTTGCGCGCAAGCTCCTTCAAATACGATTCGTAGCTTTCCCCCGTGTCTCGACGAACGATTGACCGAAGCGCCGCATTCGCTTCCAGCGTCGTCGCGTCCACACCCAGTGTCTTGCCATCTATCATCCCTCTCGACGCTAGAACTTCTAGCACCCATCCAAATACAGATTCGTGAACTTCCAGCGGAAGTCGATTCCGTATCCGAGACAGCGACGAATGGTCCGGCGTTCGCTCTTCCATTCCAAGGCCAAGAAACTGGCGCAAAGACAGTGAGTCCGAACACCGCCAGCAGATCCCGCGCTCTGAATCGATGCGCTCAAAGTAGCCGATCAACAGCATTCGAAAATACACACCCGGCGGTATGCTCGGCCGACCTTGCTTCTTCGCGTAATACGGCGAGCATTTCGACTCCACAAACGAGTCAAACTCTTCCTCTCGAAGTACCCGCTCGAGTTCCTCATAAAAAGGATGACCAGGACTCGACGCAACCGCATCGTGTGGAATCCATAAAGTCTCTTGGCGACTTTTCTTTTTCTTCTTCATCGACATGCGATGCAATTTTACATCGTCATCGAATGAGTCTTCAGAGAAATATCGACCGGATACGACTTTTTCAACGGGCTGCTAGCTCGACCTAGCTTGGCAGCCCCCTCGTGGAAATGCAATGGGCCCGCTCAGAGCTCGAAATCGATACGCGTGAGGCGCCCATCGGGCCCGACGAGGAAGCCGACGCCCTCGTCCGTGAAGGCGAGACTCCAGTAGCTCTCGTCCGCAATCGACGTCCAACTGCCGCCATTGTCGGTCGAGTAGCTGACGCCGCCGGGGCCGACCGCGACGATGGTGAAGGTTGGGGCGCCGGGGACATAGGCGACACCGTAGACGGCGCCTGGGAAAGTCGGGCCCGCGACGAGCCACCAGCTTTCCCCGAAGTCCTCGGACATCGCGACGTTGTCATCGTAGTCGTCGGGCGCCGAAATGTCGCCACCGGCCGCGATGCCGGTCCCGTTCGCAAGGAACGTGACCGAGGTCAACCCCGACGTCTCGTTGCCATGCGGCACTGGGGTCGTGATGACCTCCCAGCTGTCGCCACGATCCGTGGTCTTCAGAACTCGCGCCCCCTCGACTCCCATGGCGATAAAAGCCGTTTGCTCGCCGAGCACCGCAGCGCAGGTGCCACTTGCGGCAAAGCCGCCTTCTCCAGGGAGCGGGTGCGGGAGGCTCGCCGCGTCTATCCGCTCCCACGTTGCTCCATCGCGCGTGCGGATCAAGACCATCTCGCCGCCCACGGAATCACTATAGGCGAGCCCGCTCAGTGGATCCCAAAAATCCATGCAGTCGAAAAACGCTTCCGGCACGTCGTTCACGAATTGCGCGGTCCAGCTCGCGCCGCCGTCGTCGGTCTTGTAAATGCGCGACGCTTCACCTGGGCCGGCGCTCATTAAATAAGCGGTGTCGGCGTCGACCGCGTGCACGTCTCGGAATTGGAGCTCTTCCGCGCCTTCGACGACGCCGGAGCGCCAGCTCGCGCCGCCGTCGACGGATCGCACAAAAGTGTCTTCGAGGCCACTCGCCCAAATGACGTCTTCGCCCGAAACGCTGACGGCCTGGAGTCGCACCTTCGTTCCCGACGGCTGGGGCGTCAAGACGAACGATGTGGCCAGCGCGAGGGCGATCATCCTGTTGTGGGTGTGAGGACGATGTTCCGGTAAAGCACGCGGCCGTGATTGCCTTGCAGCAGGATCGGCCCCGGCTCGCCTTCGTTCGCGTCCAAAGCCTCGCCCGTGATCCCAGGGATCTCCTGGTGGTCGATGATGGTCTCGCCGTTCAACTCGACGGTGGCCCAACGGCCGAGAAGCGTGATGTCGAACACCTGCCACTCACCTGCAGGAAGTGCAGGATTGGACGTCGGCGTGACTTGTCCATAGATGCCCCCCATGTTCTGGCTATGGGGTGGTTTGCCGTGGTCGTCTTTAATTTGAACCTCGTACCGTCCGCGCAAGTAAATCCCACTATTGCTTCCGGGGGGCACGTTGACCTCGATGTGGAGCTTGAAGTTCTCGAACTTGTCGGTCGTCATGAGGGCGTCGCCCGATTCTTCGTTCACGAGAACGCCGGCTTCCGCTCGCCATTCACTCGGACGGTCGGTCGTGCTGGGGCACCCAACCGGTCAGGTCCTCTCCGTTGAAAAGCTCGATCGGATCGCCCCATGTTGGATTCTCGGGCGCGGGGAGCTCAGGCGCGCGAACGGCCGTCCACGCGAAGCTCGTCTCGTCGCGGGTTCCGGTACCGTTCCACCTATTGTCGTTGAATGTACCCTCGTAGATCGTCTTGGCGACTTCCAAGCTGAGCGAGCTACCGGATGCCTCGACGGCGTCGAAGTCGAGCGCATGTCCGCCGCGAGGTTGAAGACGTCCTGCCAGAGCGCCTCCGTCTTCCAAGAGCTCGAACCAGAGAGGGTAGCTGTCCTCTCCTTGCACGGTGACATCCCAGCGGCCGAGCATTCCTCTGTCGAAGCCCTCGGTGGCGATCTCGGTTCCCGTCTCGGACGCACAAGCCATGAGACCGGCGAACAACAAGGCGCAAAGATATCTAGTCATGTAACTCCTCCGTCAAGGCGTCCCAAAAACGACGCGGGATGGTGTGGGCCATCATTTCGCAATTCTCGCGCGCCTCGGACGCGGTGCGCGCGCCAGCAACGACACAGGCGATGGCCGGGTGTCGCAGCGGGAACTGAAGCGCGGCCGCTTTCAACGGTACGCCGTGCTCGGCGCAAAGCGTTTCGAGCCTCTTTTTCCCTGCGACGATCTCGGGCGGCGCCGTTTCGTAGTTGTAGTGCTCGCCGCCGGCGAGGATGCCGCTATTGTACGGACCGCCGAGAATGATCGAGATGCCGCGATTCTCGCATTCCGGCAGAAGCTTCTCCTCAGCGCTCTGGTCGAGAAGCGTGTAGCGGCCGGCGAGCAAGAAGCAGTCGAAGTCCGCCTCGCGCGCGAACTCGTAGAGCATCTCCCACTGGTTCATACCCGCTCCGATGGCGCTCACGATGCCTTCTTCCCTCATACGGGCGAGAGCGGGGAAGGCAACGCCTAACGCCTGCTCGTAGTGATCGTCCGGATCGTGGATGAGCGCGATGTCGATTCGGTCGAGGCCGAGCCGCTCCAGACTCGATTCGAACGAGCGCCGGATGCCGTCCGCGCTGAAGTCGAATTCCGGGTTCAAGGGAAGCACATCCTTGTATTGGTGATCCTGGATGCCGCCGGCATCGGGCCGCACGAGCACGCGTCCGACTTTGGTCGAGAGGGTGAAGTCGTCACGGGGGTAGTGGCGCAAGACGCTCCCGAGTCGAGTTTCACCCATACCGTGCCCGTACAACGGTGCGGTGTCGAAGTATCGCAGCCCCGCGTCGTAGGCGGCGAGGACAGTGTCTTGTGCGGTGGCGTCACCGACGCTCGTGAACAGACCGCCGAGCGGCGCGCCGCCGAAACCCAATCGGCTGACGAGCAAGTTCGTGTGCCCGATCTCTGCGGTCTCGAGTGGGTTCACGGCGAGAACGCGGCGGTGATCTGCTCGAGCGAGACATTGAGCGTCGTTTGCGCGATCGCGTCGAGCTCGTCTACCGGCCCCTGGAAGTGAAACGTTTGATGCACGTGGGTGAGGCTCTCACCCGGTGCGAGCTCCGCGGCCGCGGACGAGGTCTCGAGCTCGTAGAACGGCCCGAGCGGCTTCGCCCCCGGCTCGGGCGGACCGTCGTTGTAGCTATTCACGACGTCGCCCGCAAAAGGCTCGTCTTGAATCTCCCACATGCTGTTGACGTAATCGGTCGTGCCTTCGAGGAGCGAGTAGTGAACGAGCGTAAGAACACCGTTCTCGCCGTCGTAGCTCCCGACGATCGGGACCGCGCGCCGGCGGGACACGCCGATTTTGCTCCGGTACTCGCCATGGCCGCGAAAGAACATCACGCCGGGCTCATGCCGGAGCCGGTCGCCGGGCACTTTGCCGAAATAAGCGTCGTTGACGATGGGACCAAGGGCCCTGTCCGCGCCCTCGACGAAAGGGATGACGATCGTGGTCGAAGGAGACGGGTTGAACATGCCGAGAATCCAAATGGAAACGAGCCCGGTCTCCTTGCGCCAAGCTTGGTCGCCGCTATTCGTGATCGTGTTCTCCGACTCGAAAGCAACATATTTCGTTTGGTCGCCGAGCTGGATATCGAGGCGCCGGTCCGCTTCGTCGAGCAAGCGCACCGTACGATTGGCGGTGAGCGTCAGCGTTGTTCCAGAGTAGTTGACGAGCTCGATGTTTTTTTGGAAGCGCGCACGGGTGGGCCCTTCTTCGGTCAAATCCCAAGCGCCCCAGTCGATAGGCTCGGGCGTTTGCCAATGCTCGAGGTCGAAGGCGTCGCCTCCCGCAAAGAAGATCGAGAACTGGCCGCCTTCCGGGCCGAGCCAGAAGCGGTCTTCGCCGCCGAACACGTTGATGTGGGGGACCCGCTCGGAGGCAGCGATGTGCTCGCGGTTGAGCCAGCCGAAGCTGGGGCCGCCGAGGCCGCCCGACGTGCTCGTCATGACGCGTCCCTGATAGGCGGCGACGACGGCGACTTGCGCGTCGTCGGATGCGAGGAGGATCACGTCGTTATGTTGTCGCAGAAACTCGAGATCGTCTCCAAAAGTGAGCATGGGCTCAGCCTCGTTGAGGTCTTTGGTTGGACCCGCGCATTGAGCCATTAAAGCCAAGGTCAGTAGAGGCCAGTTTCGCACGGGGGCGATTCTAGCATTACTATTGGCGCGATCGCCGCGCGAAGTGGATGAGGAACGGCGTGATTATGGCGTGGCCGACCGTTTCAATCGCTCCGCCAGCGCATCCCGGAATTCCTGTAGTTTCTCGACCGTGAGCGGCTGGAGCATTTTCGGCAGCGGCTCAACTGGAAATCGTGCGAGAAGCCAAGCGAGCACGCCTGGGTCGATACCTGCGTCCTTACGAAGCGCGAGACTCAAATCTTTTTCCGGAGGGTAGCCGGCGCGGTCGAGGAAGAGGAGGTCGACGAGGTCTCGAGGCTCGGAGCGAGACAGAATACAAGTCAGTTTGTTTGCTCGCAGATCGCTGAGCGATTCGACGACGATTCCTTCCAGTGGCGCGGAGGCGGTTCGATATCAGGAATCGGGTCGTGTACGACATCGAGCTCCAGCTCACCCTCGTCCCATTTCAAGATGCCTCGCACGAACGAACCTGCGTCGCGCACGATGGTGACGTTCATCTCTACTGAAGCAGCCACGTCGCTCAGTACCCCCACCAGGGCGCGCATCTCCTCGGCCTGATGAGAAAACAGGTCGATGTCGCCGGTGACGCGATGCTGCAAGTAGGCGCCCGCCAGTGCGGCGCCTCCTCCGAGGTGGCAGGGAACGCGTTGCTGACATGAACGGATGAACTCGAGAACTTCCGGCGCGACTACGCGCCGCTCAAACGCGCTAGCCACGCCGGGCTTCCGCGGGCGGCCATTCGGGCGTTGGTAGCCCCAGAAGCCAGGCCCACATTTCTCGCGATCGTCCAAGATAGGGAATCAGGTGGGCCCAGAGTCTCCGGATCTCGCCGGGGGTCGTGAAGAGCCACACGTCGCGCGTGTTCGCCTCCCGCAGCAGCGCGCCCATCCAGTAGGCTTGCTCTTCGAGTCTATCGGATGCCAGAAGCTTCTTCAGTCCACCCACGGTTACGTCCGTCCACCAAAGGAAGTACGGCCGCGTCTCGTTTTCTTGTAGAGCCGCAGACGTTGGTGGCAAGACAGACGAGGTTTCCACATCGCGATCTTACCGCATCACAACGGCGAGCGTGTCTGACCGCGATGCCGTGGCGATGCCTGTCGAGGATTGGGTCAGTGGGAACGTCGGGATAACCGCTTGATTTCGCGGGAGGATGGGTTTTTACGAACGACAGGAAGGAGAGGTGACGGCCATATTGGTTTTGGGTGGTCGTGGCGCTGCGCAGGAGTAGGCGTCGCACCGTTCACGTCGTGCGCGGAAAACGCATCCTTCTCATCATCTGCTCGAAACGCGGGTCTGAGCGGGCCCTTCGCATGGCGGGGTCCACTGCGAGATAAATCATGAAGGGGTTGCGATCGCGGTAAGCTTTTTCGAGATTTTCGAATGCCGCGTCCAGCTCACCGAGCGATAGTTGGACTTCGGCAATATCATAGGGCGACACGTACCTGGTTTCCGATAAATTGGTGAGCTTGTCCAGGACCTCCAGTGCTTCGTCCCGCTTGCCCCACTCCGCGTAGGAAATTGCGATCCTGGCGATGATGGTGGCGCGAACACCCGAGAGCGCGAGGGCGGTCTCGAACTCTTCGATGGCTTGCTCGAACCTCTTCATCTCCAAATACGTCATCCCGAGGTCGAAATGTGCTTGCCCGAATTTGGGATCCAGCTCGATCAGAGCCCTGTACTCCTCGACGGCAGCAACGAGGTGAGACGTAAAATGTAGTGCGCGCCCCACGGCGGACTTGATGATGAGCGGCAACGGGTCCAACTGCTGCGCGCGTCGTATCACCGAGAGCGCTTCATCGAGCCGCACCATCGACATCAAGAAAAGCGCGTACCAATGGTGCGCCGTCGGTTGATTCGGATTGAGCTCGAGGGCGCGTTTGAACTCTCCCTCTGCGTCCGGCCAATTCCAGTCGGTCTTGAACTTCAGAAGCCCCAGGGACACGTGCGCATCCGCGAGCGTGTCGTCGATATCGAGCGCCGTGAGCGCGGCATCTCTCGCTTTCGGGATCACGTCCTCCGGGGAGTTGGCGCCGTAACCGCCGGCGCTGAGCAACGTATATGCATCGGACAAACCTGAATAAGCCACGGCGTAGCGCGGATCCTTTTCGACGGCGCTTTCGAAGTAACGGATGGCTTTGTCGAGCTCCTTCTCGGTTCTCTTGTTGAGACAATAGCGACCTTTGAGATAGTCCTCGTGGGCCTGTGGGTCGACTCTTCCTGGTGCTGCCAGACGGGACCTCTCCTCGGGGCTCAGTTGCACCTTGATCTTGAGCGCGATCGAATGCGCGAGCTCACTCTGCAGAGTTAGCACGTCTTTCAGGTCGCGGTCGTAGCTCTCAGCCCAGAGGTGACTATCGCTCGCGGCGTCGATGAGCTGTGCCGTCACCCGCACGCGCTCACCTGCTCGCAGGACGGAGCCCTCGACGATGGCGCCGACATCCAGTTCCCGCGCAATATCCCGGAGCGGCTTCCGGACACCCTTGTACTGCATGATCGATGTGCGGGAAATCACGGTGAGCGCCCGGATTCTAGCCAGGTCCGTGATCAGCGCATCCGTCATTCCGTCCGCGAAATATTCCTGGGCCGGATCGCCAGAGAGGTTCTCGAGCGGAAGCACGGTATTAAATTGAAGCCGACGTGTTCGGTTCCGGAGCCGTGCTGAGCTTTCTTGAAGCACGCCAATGAAACGGTAACCCCTCCCGGGCAAGGTCTCGATGAAGCGAGGGCTCTTCGCCGTGTCCCCGAGCGCGAAACGAAGCTTCCCGGTTGCGGTATTCAGATTGTCGTCGAAAACGATGACGGTGTCGTCTCGCCAGAGCCTTTCCTGAAGCTCTTCTCGTGTCACGAGGTCGCCGGCGCGTTCGAGTAAGGCTGCCAGAAGCAGGAACGGCTTATTCTGGAGCCTCACCTTGCGGCCCCGCTTGCGCAGCTCGAAGGAATGGAGGTCCGCTTCGAACTCGTCGAACCGCAGAATGCGGCGTTCGGTGGAAGGGTTGGCCATGCAGAAAATCCTTCGCTCGCTGCAATGTCGAGCATGGCGGCGGCCTCACGCGCAAATCCAGCCTCATCAACGACTTTGCTGTTTAGACTAAATTCAGTCGCGGTTCATTGATACCGCACCCACTCTCCCGTATAAGCTCAGAACTCCTCCAATAGGGTCGCCCATCGTCGGTAACTGATTACGAGAGTTGGGTTTGGCGGCTTGCTGAATGTTAAATAATTAGCGCTGTTTCTAATGACTTCGATCATGCTTCCATGGGTAACACCGGTATTCACGGGACGTGCTTGTCTTCGAGGGAAGACGCCACAAGTCGACCAGTATCGACTTGTGCACGTCCATGGTCGCCAAGTTGGAGTGTCATCCTATTAACACTGACGGCCCAGTTACAGACCCCTAACAGAGGAGCTCTGAGGCTAGGTGAGCTGACGTATGGAATCGACTCGACGGTGCCAGGCGCTAGGTGGACTTCCGACGACACGCTTCGGAACTCTACGGCATTGGGAGAGCTGCACTCGTTCGTGATCATGCCGTCAAGCTAGAAAGCGTGCGAGCGGTGTCGACAAGAACTCGTCGAGCGGAATTCCGTCGGCGCCCACCAGAAGTTTCCGCGTTGGCTTGAACGCCCGCGAGAACGCCTCTAGGCCGCGCCTTGCTGCGGGCCGGCGACCGCTCTTGACCTCCAAGGCGACGACGGTCTTGCCGCGCCGGATGACGAAATCCACCTCCAGCCCCCGTTCGCGCCAGTAGAAGATCTCGGTCGACGTTCCAGTGACACTGTTGAGTAGGTGGGCCCCGACCGCGCTTTCGACCACACGACCCCAGAACTCGCGATCTTTGCGTGCCGCCGCGAAACCCAATGGTGACGTTGCGGTCATGAGAGCGGTGTTGAGCACCTGAAGCTTGGGGCTCGAGCTTCGTCGTCGCACGGCTCTTTTCCCAAATTTGGAAATGCCCGCTATCAGTCCTGCCCCCGCCAGAAGTTTCAGGTAGTGAGCAAGCGTTGTTGTGTTACCCGCGTCCTGGAGCTGGCCGAGCATCTTGTTGTAGGACAGGATTTGTCCGGAGAAGTCGCAGCCGAGTTGAAACAGTTGCCGAAGAAGGGCGGGCTTGTCGACTCGTGTGAGAAGGAGGATGTCTCGGGACAGAGCCGTCTCGATCAAGCTATCTACGATGTAGCGCCTCCATCGCTGCTGTTGGCGCACCAAAGCAGCGGCGCCCGGATATCCGCCAAAATAGAGGAACCGATTCAAGTCCCATCCGAAGCCGTCCCGCATCTCCGCGAAGGACCAATGCGGGACGGGAATGAGCTCGAACCGTCCCGCGAGGCTTTCGGTGAGGCCGGACTGCATCATCAACGGTGACGAGCCTAGCAGGAGCACTTTGACGGGCCGTCGAGCACGGGAGTCTTCGTCCCACAGCCTCTTGACGACTTCCGACCAGCCCGAGATTTTCTGCACCTCGTCCAGCACCAGGAGCGTGCTCCGGCGCCGTCCTGCTGAGCTTCGGATACGGGCGATGTCCCATTGCGCCTCCACCCAGGCGTTGTCCTTGAGGCTCGGCTCGTCAGCCGACGCGTAGTGACTCGTCATCTCCAGAGCTTTCAAGGCCTGCGTCGCGAGCGTGGTCTTGCCGGATTGCCTCGGCCCGGCAAGAACTTGTATGAAGCGACGAGGGGAGCGGAGCCTTGAAAGAATGAGCTGAAACTGATTCGGACGTGAAAAGGGCATACCGATTACTCAATATCCTGAGTATTTTTACTCAATATCCTGAGTATTTCAACCGGGCCACAAAGGACGGGCCGACCCCAGCTATTGAATGTATCCCAAGCTGCGGAGCCGTTCGAGCTTGGCGGAGTCCATCTGGCTCGTCGCGGCTTCGTCGTCCAGGCGCGCCGCCTCCGTGAAGAGACGCCAGTTGTCGAGCATTTCGGCGAGGCGCTCCACGATCTCGGGGTGCTCGTCCGCGACGTCGTCCAGGTTGAGCGGATCGTCGTGGTGCGGTTAGAGCTCGAATCTCGGCTCGCCCTCGCCCTTGTCGTCGTCGTCGAAGCGCACGAGCTTCTATCCGTCGGAAATGACCGAGCGCGCGAGCGAGTCGAAGCGCAAGTTGGGCAGCATTTCCGTAATGGCGGGACGATTCCACCGCCCCTCGCCGCGTTCTTCGAAGAGCGACGTGAGGCTTTGCCTTTGGGCCGCCTGGATGTGGGAAGTCTTACCTCTCTTTGATTCCTTGAATCGCGCCTTTGATGAGGTTGTATGCGGCTTCGCGCGCGAGTCCACCGCTATCCCGATCGCCCCACGGTGTCGAGGCGATCCCGAGGGCGGCCGCTTTCTCGTAGCGGAACATCTCGGTGAGGGCTCCGGCGAGCTCCATGCTCGTCGGACCGTTTGGGACCGTGAGCGGGTGGCCGGCAACTTCCTTCGGGTCGAGAACGTCCATGTCGATATGGACGTAGATCTTGTCGACGAGCGAGGACAAGCGCTCCATCTGGGCGTGGATCTTTTCCGAGCGATGGCGAATGTCGTCGGTCGTGATGTGCTCGACCTCGCTGCGGTCGAGGAGCTCTTGCTCGAGCGGATCCGTGTCGCGCACCGCGCCCATGACGATATAGCGCTCCGGGAGGGGAATGTCGAGACCGGATTCTAGGCGCAAGTTCCGCAGGCACATGCCCGCGGCCACCGCCACGGGCATACCGCCGAGCATGCCGGAGAGAGTCGTCTCGGGGGTGTTGATGTCGCCATGGGCGTCGATGAAGACGAGGCCGATCTTGAGCGGCGCGACGGACCGGAGCTCTGGAGACCGCCGAGAATGCCAGAGAGCGAGCTGCAATTCGCGAGAAGGCCAACGGTCAAGTAGCCTTCGCGCTCGTTCGCGGCGACGATGTCCCCGAGATGAGCGTTCGCCAGCCCGAGACGGTGCCACTCACCGTAATCTTTGTTCTCCTCTTCCGTGAGCTTCACCGTGGGGATCGGCTTCACCGTGCCGCCGGCTTCTTCGATCAACTGAACGACGCCGCCCTCATCGAGATAGTCAGGGCCTCCCGAGAGCTCCGGGACGTTGCGCGCGCCGGAATAAGGCACCTTCCACCGGGGCAACGCGGATCTTGCCGTCCGAGGTCTCGTATCTCTGCGCGGTGGCGAGCGCTGGGGCAAGCAAGGCCAAGATGAGCCACTTCTTCATTTGGGGTCTCCTTCGGTCAACACTGCATCGAGAATTTTGTCGGGGTCGTCCCATCCATGCTCGTCCTGGACCTCGCGACAGCGTGCGAGTATATCGCCAAAGGACCTTCCAGGACGCAAACCGCGCGCGATCAAGTGCCGCCCGAGAACGACGTCTTTCGGCGCTTCCCGCACGAGCTCGAGCGCCTCCATCTGTTGCCGAAAGTGCTTTCCGGCGGGGTATTGGCGTGCGAGCGCGTCTTTCGTCGTGCGGCCGAAATGATCGGCGGTCGCGACGCGCAGGAGAAGCTCCATCGTTGCTCCGCCCGCTTCTAGATCGCGCGCGAGACGGCGATAGCCTTTCGCGGTCGCGCCGTTCTTGAAATAAAGGCCGGGCGCGAGGTGGTGACGTACGAGCACTGCGACGCGGTCGACGAGCTCGGTCGAGGCGCGCAAGCGCTCGAGAAACGCGGCCGCGATGGGGACACCTTCCGTGTCGTGTTGGTGCGAGCGGATCCGCCCGTCGAGCTCCTCGGTCGTTTCGGGCTTTCCGAAGTCGTGGCAAAGCGCGCCATACATTAGCGCGAGATCGTTCTCGTCGCCTTCACGGAGCTGAGCCGCCTCGTCGATCACCATCAGCGTGTGAACGAAGACGTTCCCTTCGGGATGCCACTCCGGGTCTTGCGGCGTGTCGATCATCGTTTCGATCTCGGGAAAAATCCGAAGCAGTCCCGTCTCGCGAAGAAGCTCGAACGCGACCGAAGGCCGCTCCGCCATCAAGAGGATCTTGCTGAGCTCGGCAAATACGCGCTCCGCCGAAAGCTCCGAAAGGTCGAGTGCCGCGCAAAGCCGCTTCAGCTCGTCGTTCGGCGTCATCCCGAAACGCGCAGCGAACTGGGCCACACGCAGGCCGCGGAGGGGATCTTCCGAGAAATGTGATGGATCGGTGGCCCGGAGCACCTTCGCTTCGAGATCGGCCTGCCCGCCGAAAGGGTCGACAAGAACGCCGGTCCCGAGGTCGTAACCAACACTATTGATGGTGACGTCACGTCGCCTCGCGGCTTCCTCGAAGCTCATCTCGGGGTCGTAGGTGACGTCGAACCCCGTATGTCCTACGGCGACCTTGCTGTCCTTGCGCGGCAGTGAGAAGTCGGCGTCGATGCCCTTCACGCGAAGCACACCGAAGGCGCGACCGACATGGGCCACTTTGTTGAAGCGCGCGAGCACCGCTTCGAGGCGCTCCACCTCCAGGCCGAAGACTTCGATATCGACGTCCTTCGAGGGGATGTCGAGAAGGCGATCGCGAACGTAGCCTCCAACGAGAAACGCGCGCCCGCCCGCCTCACGAAGCGCCGCAGCGATCTGGGGGAGAGGCTCTTCGAGCTCGATAATTATGGGCACTAGGGCTCGCGCCACTCCACCGAGTCGCCGACAGAAATTTTTCCGTCATCGAGAACTTCGCCAAAGGCGCCGCCTAGCCAGGCGGAGCCCATAGCGCTCCTGAGACCTTGATGCGCCTCGTCCATCCGCTCACAAGGTTTCGTCTCCCCGTAAATACGTATGCGTACCGCGCCGATGGCGAGAACCCGTCCGCCGGCGTCTTTCAGTTCGACACCGCTCACCATGAGATTGGCGCGGCGCGACGACGGGTCGGCATCGCCGTTCGTCTGCTCCATGAGCTTTTTCCACGCTTCTTTGGAAAGAATGGTGACTTGGCGTTTGCCGCCCTGGTTGGCATTGCCTTCGATGCCGCGGCCTTCGACCAAGGTGGCTTCCGATTTAGGGTCCATGGGCCCGCGTTTGAAACGCTTGACCCAAATCGCTTCGAGACGTCCCTGCTGAGTCATTTCGGACACTATTTTAGACGAGATTTGCGATATTCTCGGTCTATGACGAAGCCACGACGTGAATTCTTCAAAACGCTGGGGGCTCTCGCGATGATCGAGCCCGCGCCCTTCGCCCGCGAGGGCGCTTCCGCAAAAGAAATCGCGCAGGACGAGGACTTCTGGTTCACCGTTCGCCGCGCCTATGACATCACGCCCGAGTTCATCCATCTCGAGAGCGGATGGTTCAGCGCTGTCTCGCGAGAAGTGCAAGACGCGCAGTTTCGATACATGTCGCGCCTCAACACGATCACTTCGTTTTATTTGCGGAGGCAATATGACGAGGACAAAGTCCAAATCAAACGTGCCATGGGCCGGCTCGCCGGGTTGTCCCCGGACGAGTTCGTGATCGGCCGCAACGCGACGGAAGCGCTCGACACAGTGATTCTCGGTCTCGATCTCGAGCGCGGCGACGAGATTGTATGGTGCGAGCGCGAATATCCGAGCATGAAAGACGCGCTCGCCCAGCGCGCCGACTGAGACGGCACCGTCAACCGAGTCATCCACGTCCCGCTCGTCCCGGAGACCGATGGGGAAGTGGTGGAGCTCTACGAAAAGGCCATCGGTCCGAGAACGAAAGCGATCCTCGTCTCCCACATGATTTACCTCACGGGCCAAGTGCTGCCGGTACGCAAGATTTGCGACATGGCGCATGCGCGCGGCGTCGAAGTCATCGTGGACGCGGCACATAGCTTCGCCCATCTCGATTACAAAATCCCGGATCTCGGCTGCGATTATCTCGGCACGAGCCTTCACAAATGGCTCGGGACACCTCTAGGCGCCGGCCTGATGTATGTGCGGAAGGACAAGATCTCGAAAGTCTGGCCGTTATTCGCAGACCGCGTCTTTCCGAAGGACGATATCCGCAAGTTCGAGCACATCGGAACCCACCCGGTTGCCATCGAGCAGGCTCTTCTCGAGGCCATCCAGTTTCACGAAAGCCTGGGCGCCGAGCGCAAAGAAGAACGGTTGCGCTACCTCAAGAACTACTGGGTGGAGCGTGTTTTGGATCTCCCCAAAGTCGTTATCAATACGCCGCTGAAGGACCATCAATCCTGCGGGATCGCGAATGTCGGGATCGAAGGCAAGGAGCCCAAGGCCGTAGCAGACTACTTCTACAACGAGCACCGCGTTTTCACGGTCGCCGTCGACCAGGGCGTACGCGTGTCGCCGAACTTGTTTACGCGTTTGAGTGATTTGGACGCTTTGGTTACAGCCATTCGGGAGCTCGCCGCTTAGGCTCGGTTCTAAGGGAACATGAACGTCGTCGACTCCGCGAGTATTTGGAGCTCGATGGCTGCGGGATCGTCTTCCCTGAGCTCCAGAACGCGCTCATAGGCATCGCGGATCGTTTGGTTAACGTCGAAATCTTCCGGCATCGGGATGTAGGGTGTTGGTAACAGGATGGGGCCTTCGTCTTCGGCCGCTGGCGTGACGAGCCCGATCGCTTGAATCGTCTTGAGGAAGTGGGCCGCAGCCCGGTCCACGTCCTCGAATTGGGCATAGGCGATGGCGAGCGATAGAGTGATCGCCGCGTCGTCGGGAGCTAGCCCGGAGGCACGTTGCAGCTCCTCGGCGGCACCGACCAGATCTTCGCCGCGCGCTTTGGACTCGGCGAGCGACAAATAGACGGGAAGCGCTGCGGCGCCTTCCTCGAGGGATTGGCGTAGAAGACGTTCTGCGGTGGGGAAGTCGCCTTCCGCGAGCGCTACCTGGCCGAGCGCCATGAGGCGCTGGCTTTCGTCCACGTTTTTTGCCTCGGTCAAAACCTGGCGGGCCTTTGCGAGATCGCGCACGTCGCCCCGGTTTCTGCCGATGGCGAGCCACGCCCGTCCGAGGGCGATCTGGGCCCGCGGCAGGTTGGGATCGGTGCGGAGCGCTCGAATCAGTTGGGCTCTCGCGGGCTCGTACTGTTTGCGGTTCAGATAAACCTCGCCGAGAAGCGCATGAGCGTGTGCGTTCGTCGGATAGTTTCGGATGAATTTCCGTGCGACCTCCTCGGCTTCGTCGAGCTTTTCCTGTCCGATGAGCGCTACGATCAACTGGGCGGGATAGTCCGCGCCCGCATCCGTATGCCCCTCGGAATCACGAAGGGCTCTTTCAGCGGCATCGAACCGGCCACGCTGGTTCAAGAGTTGCCCGTAGAGAAAAAGAGCTTCGCCGTGTCGGGGGTCGCCTTTGATTGCTGCGCCGAGGTGCTCGACGGCGTCGTCGCCTTCGCCGCGCTCCACGAGAGCGACGGCGAACCGGTAGCGAGAGTCAGCGCTGCCCTCGTAACCGTCGAAAGCTTCCTCGTAGTACTCGATGGCTTTCGAGATATTTCCGCGCGAATAGTAGACGTCTCCGATCTCTTCGGCGATCGCGGACGTTTCCGACGAAAGGCTATGGGCCCGCTTCAAATCGGCGAGACCTCCTTCGACGTCGCTCGAGGCCACCTTTGCCCGGCCTCGCTCTTTGTACATTTCAGGGTGATCACCATATTCTTCGAGCAAGGCGTCGTAGGCCGCGATAGCTTTTTCGTACTGGCCGGCACCAACGAAGCGCGCGGCTTCTTCGAGTCTCCCGGGAGGCACGGTGTTTTCTCCGGTCAAGAACCAAAACAGGGTGCCGGCTAGCAGGACGATCGCGGCGCCGACGCCTCCTATGAGCGCCCATGGGATGGAGCGTTGTCTTACCCGCCTCATCGGTCGACGATGCTCGCCGGTTGGTTGTGGCGGGAGGCTAGGCTCGTCCTGGTCCTGCGCGTATTCACTGCTCGGAAGTTGTGGGGCTGTGTGCGAGGGCCCGGTTGACGAGGGATAGACTGAAGCGGGGGTAGGCTCTTCATCGGTGATGACGACGACGGAGCTCGCGTCCGCCATGAGGGATTCGAAACTGTCCCGATCCTGCGCGATCGTTTGCGGCGTGACGGCTGCCGGACGCACCGGCGCCGGGGGCGGTGGCGCAAACACGACCGCGGGTGTTGATGCGACTTCAGCAGCGACCGGCGCTGCTGAAGTGTTTTCTGCTGTCTGAGCGACGAGCAGGAGCGCCTGTGTCTCCTCGGGGCGGCCTGCCTGCATGTTCGTGCTGGAAGAGAGTACTTCGTTCGCGAAGTGTTCTCGCCTTTCGTTAGACCACGTCGTCGAAAGCAGGACCAGAAGCTGCAAACGACGGTTGGACGGCTCCTCGGTGAGGCAGTTTTTCCATGATTCGATGGCTTCACGTTGCCGACCCGCGGCGAAAGCTTCCATGCCGCTCGTCAGAGCAATCACGAGATCGACAGGAAGGCGAGCCCCGGACGAAGCTTTGTAGGTGACCTCGAGAAGCTCGCGCGCTTCGCTGCACGTAGGGTAGGTTTGCAGCAGGGCTCTCAGTTGTGCCGTTGCTTTCTCGAAGTCGCCGCCGCTCAGGAGTGTCAGGCACTCCTCGAGCGCTCGTGTTTCGGCGTCCGGTCCCTGCACGTCTCCTCCAGACCGCGGCGGTGCGGCAGGGGGTTGGGCGGGCTCAAAGGTCGGCAGCACGTGCTCGAAAGTCGGCGCTTCGTGCTCGAAAGTCGGCGCATCCGGCTCGAGGGTCGGCGGGTCTGGTTCGAAAGTCGGCGCGTCTGGCTCTGCTGTCTCTGGCTCGAAGCTGGAGGCTTCGGTCTCGAAAGCAGGGTCTGTTTCGAAGCCGGGGTCTGTCTCGAAGCCGGGGTCTGTCTCGAAGCTCGGTGCTTCGGATGTTTCATCTCCCGCCAACGATTTGAAACCTCCGGCGTCGTGATCGCTATTTGCTGGGCTATGTCCGTCCTGAAGCTTCTTGACGACATCTTGATGCTGCGTCTCTAGCCGTGTGAAGACTTGCTGCGTGTTTTGGAAGAGCGGCCGCAACGATGAGACGTCCTGTGACGTTTGGAAGACGACAGCGCCGTCGACTCCGAGCACACGGGTCTGGATCGATGGCGACGCGTCGCGCGTCAGCTCGGTCCTGATCACGTAGGAGACAGAGCCTACGGTCAACTCACTCTTCTTGCTGAGCTCCATAGAGTTATATGCCGAATTTTGTTTTGTTTGGTCTCTTCAGTATACAGCACGGGGTCGCGGCCCCGCCACCGTATGCTTGATGGCGGCGCGCCTGGTTTGCTACAGTAGATGCCATACCCTTTGAAAACCGTTAGTTAAGAGGCCGGCGGGGGCAACTCGCCTTTTCCAGGAGAGTATTCGATGGCTGCCAAATCCGGGCCGACCGCGGCCGTTGGTGTCGAGGAGCTGAGCGCTTTAGAAGTGTCAGTGCTCAAGGCGCTCTGCTTGACGATCAACACGGCGGGCTCCGAGCTCAAATACAAGATCCTCGACACCCTGTCGGATGCGGACTTCTATTTCCCGGTTCACCGCAGCGTGTTCAGGACGCTCTCGGAGCTGCACCGGCGCGGCGACTACGTCATCTCCGCGAATCTGGACGAAGAGCTGAAAAAAAGCGGCGAGCACGTTCCCGCTAACTTCGTGATCGACGAGCTCTTCGGAGGAACGCTTCCTGGATTATCGGATTTGAGCGATTGGGTCATGCGGGTGCGAGAACGCGCGCGCTCGGGGCTCGCTCCGAAGGAAGAGTCTCGAATGGAACTTGCGGCGAGGGACGACGCCTCACCAGAGCTGGCTAAAGAGACGCAAATCGCGTCGGTGAGCGATGTAAAGAAGAGGCTTGCGGAAGAACACAAACGCCAGTCGACTCCCGAGGTGGCGGACCGAAGGGACGAGCCCCCTCCCCCCTTGAAATCGATAGATGCAGCGAGCACTTCCCAGGTTTTTAGGACGATAGCTATCCCGCCACCGACAGCCAATGAGACCGCGCAGGATAAATCGGCTCTCGCCGAGCCGCCGGCCCCGCCGGCCCAGCAGGCCCAGCAGGCCCAGCAGGCCCAGCAGGCCCCGCCGGCCCAGCAGGCCCAGCAGGCCCAGCAGGCCCCGCCGGCCCCGCCGGCCCCGCAGGCCCCGCCGGCCCCGCCGGCCCCGCAGGCCCCGCCGGCCCCGCAGGCCCAGCCGGCCCCGCAGGCCCCGAAAGCTGCGGCTGCCGATGCCGTTCTCTCGTCGGAAGCCGACGACTGGGACAGCTATATGGACGGCCTTGCAGCGAGCGAGGGCCACAGATTCGAGACGGGTTTCGCGCAGCTCGACAAGGGGCTCGGCGGCGTGAAGCCTGGTCTGATGCTCCTCATGGACGATGACAGCCAGCGCCTCGCAAACTTCATGAAGCAGGTGACGGACCAATTCGCGAGTGCGAGCTCTTTGCGCTGCTTGTACTTTGCTAATGAGCTCCCCAAAGCAGGCCTTCGTTTGCGCACTTTAGCGCGTCTTGCCGCTGTTCCCATCTCCGATCTCGGCGGGGTCGGCTCAAGAAGGACTCCCCCGAATGGCAGCGGCTCGACGCTGAGGGGCGTCAGGCGGCGGATTGGCTCAAGCGGGTGTTCGTCTACGAAGTAGATGGGGATCTGGATCTTGCGCTTGCCGGAGAGCTCGTCGAAAAGCTGCTCGCGGATAGCGGCGACGACAGTTGCATGGTCGTCATCGACTCCATCGACAAAGTAATGCGAGGCGGCCGGTCGTCCCAGGGTGTCGTGTCCCAACTGAAGACGCTTGCAGACACGCTCGATTTGTTGATTCTTGCGGCCACGAACGACCCGACCTTGCTTGCCTCTCGCGACGTGGACCTCGCGGCCATCTTTCGCGGGTCGGAGGGCGTGGTCGAGCTCGAAGTCCTCAAGGCGGAAAACGACGACTCCACCTCCGTGACGTTCGATTACGAACCTGATTACTGCCGATTCACCGAACGCTAAGGGCCCGGTCCCCAGGGCGCCAGCGCGCCTACTCCGGAGGAACCCTCCTGCCCGTCACTTTCTCGACGGCGATCAGGATTTTCTCGCGAAGGATGAGCCGCGCGCGACGCTCCTCCGCTGTGATGAAGCTGTAGACCTCTTTCGTGGTTCGCTGGAGGAACTCGACTTCGGGCCGAAAGAGCTCGAGGACGATGAGTCCGCTAAAAGCGTCGGGAGCACCGAAGCTCAACTCGAGAAGCTTGTCGCGAAGCGAAAGACGCGCCCGCCGGTTCTTGGGTGTCGAGCCGTCGGCGTCCTTCCCAGTGATCTTGCGCAGAAAATCGATTTCTCCGTGCGAGAAGACAATCTCGGTGGAGTTGTCTTTGGGCTTCGCGGGAGCGCGTTTTTTTGTGGCCGCCTTCTTTTCTTTTTTTTCGTTTTTGACACTCGTTCGAGGTCCTTTGTTGCGGTCCTGTCCGTCAGACGGGTTTCTTTTCCGCTAAGCGCTCGGGTGGGCCTTCGCCAATCTCGAAATCGCCGTCGAGCTGGCCGCCCTCCTCGACGCTCAATTTCTTCGCGCGAAAAGTGCCCGTAGCTCGGGCAGGGCCGAGAAGCCGCAACGACTCCGTGTGCACGTTGCCTTGGAAGCGGCCGCCGATCTCGACGGCGTTGGCCTCGACTTTTGCGTTTACCTCGGAGCCTTCGAGAATGCGCACGAGTCCGGTTGCTTTGAGATCGCCACGGAATTCTCCCTGAAGGGTAATATTGGCGCCTTCGAGCTTGCCGTTGAAGCTCGCTTTAGCCTAAAGGATCGTCTCATCATTTACCACGTTGATAAGCTCCTCGACTCTACTCGCGCGAATGGGCCGCGCTGGGCAGGTTAGGCCTTCGAAATAGGATTTTCAAAATCAGGATTGAAGACACCATCGACGACGGTGGATGCCTACTAAAAATATACCCTGCAAAGACGGGAAGTGCCAGTGGGTCAGCTGTCGGCGTCCACGAGAACGCCGTTCTCGATGAGGGTCTGGACGTCTTCCGAGAGCTCCTTACCCACGATGCCGAAGTAACGTTTGACGACGTTGCCTCCACGGTCAATCAAGTATTTCGTGGGGTAGCCAAGAAACGGTCCGAAGGCTTCGCTCGTGTTTTCTTCGCCCATGACCTGCGTATAGGTGACGTTCCTTTCCGCGACGAACTCCAAGACCTCTTCCCGCTCGCCCGATTCGAGCACGATCCCGAGCATCAAGAAATCGTCTTCCGCGAAGGAGTCGGACATTTCCTGGAGATGCGGAAGCTCCGCGATGCACGGAACGCACCATGTCGCCCAGAGATCCACGAGGATGACTTTGCCTCGCTTCTCGGCGAGCGAAACCGTCCCGCTGCCATCGATCTTGCTCAGGACGAGAGAGGGTGCCGCCTGCTGGCCGGGCTCGCTCGACTCGGACTCGGAGACAGGCTCCTGACACCCGAGAGCAAGCAGTATGGGCACCAAGGCGAGGACGACGAATGTCCGCCTTCCGCTCATAAAATGGCTACTCCGGTTGGAGCGTCCGGACGAACAGCACGACTTGCCAGCGCTCGGTCTCGTTCATCTTGCGCGTCATCGGGGGCATAGGCATCTTGCCGGTCGTGATCTTGTAAAACATCTCTCCGTCCGTCATCCGCTCTTTCGCTTCCGTCGTTGCGAAGTCCGGTGGCGCCGATTTGATGAACTGGGTCGCGGGGCCGTCACCTTTTCCGGTCTCCCCGTGACACATCGTGCAGTGCTTCTTGAAAAGCGCCCCACCGGCGGTGACGGCTTCCTCCGTCGCCTCGACCGGGTTCTCGACGGCCTTGGCCTCGTCGGGGACTTCCCAGGGGGTTTCTTGCGCTACTGCGAGCCCGAGCCCGCAGGTGGTTGCCAGTAGAACCGCGAACAGAACGTTCCGCATCCGTCTCTCGCCTCCTTTTGAGAACGTCATTATAACAAGACACCTCCCGACCTTGCTTCGGTACGTCGAGCACTAGGTACTAGACTTCGTCGGGCGCTTCCTTCACTTCCCAGATGGAGACGAGCGGAAAGAGCTTGGCGAAGAGAACGTAGAAAAGAATGAAGGCGGCGAACTCGGCCGCCGTTATCGCGATCTCTACCGTCGATGGGCTATAGGCGCCGGCGTCCCACATCTGCTCCGAGCGTGGATGTGAGGCCGAGCTGACGACGATGATGAACCGCTCCAGCCACATCCCCATCAAAACGAATATCGACGCCACGACCGAGCCTGTAATCGTCCGGGTCTTTTTCGGCCCGAGTATCGCGAGCGGTATGACGAAACACGCGATCACCATTCCCCAGAAATAAGGCGCGAACGCGCCGGTTAGCCGGCTCGACAAGACCGCCATCTCGGCATGCTCGTTTCCATACCAGGCTGTGAGGTGCTCGGCAAGAGTGAAGTAGGCCCAGAGGCAACTCATCGTGACGAGGAGCAGGCTCAAATTGTTGAATTGCAGGGCCCCAAAAAATTTCTCGAGATGGAAGACTTTGCGCAGGACGGCCATCGCGATCATGAGAGCAGCGATGCCACTGAAGATGGCGCCGACCACGAAGTACGGCCCGAAGATGGCGGTGTGCCACATCGGAACGAGCATCATCGCGAGAGTCCAGGACACGACGGTGTGCACGGACACAGCGATCGGGATGATGGCGACGGCCATAATAGAAATCGCCTTCTCGAGGCGCGCGTGTTGGCGTTCGGTGCCCGTCCATCCGAGTGCCAAAACCTTGTAAAGCCCACGCAGTCGTGGACTTCGATCGCGCAGCAATGCGAGGTCCGGGATGAGCGGCAGATACAAATAGACGATGCTGCCGGTGATGTAGAGCGAGATCGCACCGACGTCCCAAATCAGTGGGGACAAGAACTGCGGCTCGATCATCGGCAAGTAGAACAGCTCGGGCCGTCCAAGGTGCCAGAGGATATTGCTCGAGCCCATGATGAGCGCGACTACGGTGATGACTTCGGCCACCCTCGTTATGGGACGGCGCCACTCGGCCCCGGTGAGCCTCAGGATCGCGGAGATGAGCGTACCCGCGTGGCTGATGCCGATGAAGAAGATGTAGTTCGTGATGTAGAGGCCCCAATAAACGGGCTGGTTCATGCCGGCGACGCCGAGGCCGCCCCGGAGCTGTCCCATCCACGCGAGCCCACCGAAGGCGATAATTGTCAAAAGCGCTACGACGATGAGATAGAAGCCTCTCCCGGTTTCGAAGACGTGGCGGAGAAGCGAATCCTCAATCTTGCGATCGCGCTCGGACGCTTCCACGCCACTCTCCTTCCTTCAAATAAGCGACGCGTGGGCCCGTACCCAGATCGGCGAGCGGAAGATCTGCGCGCGGGCTCTTGAATAGCTGCGCTACGACCGAATCCGGGTCTTCGAGATCGCCGAAGGTGATAGCGCGGGTCGGGCAGGATTGAGCGCAAGCGGGATCGACTTCGCCGTCTCTTAGCGGCCGCTCCTCCTCTTTGGCCGTGTCCTCGCCGCGCCGTATGCGCTGCACGCAGAACGTGCATTTCTCCATGATGCCTTTCCAGCGTACGGCGACGTCAGGGTTGATGGTCTGCTCGAGCGGCGCTTCCCAGCTCGGCTCGGACCAATTGAAAAAGCGGACGGTGTAGGGACAAGCATGCGCGCAGGCCCGGGTGCCGATACAACGCGGGTGGATCTGCGCGTTCAGACCTTGGGGCGTTTCGTAGGTTGCCGATACGGGGCACACTTTCACGCAAGGCGCGTTGTCGCACTGAACGCACAGCACGGGTTTGAACCGCATGCGGACGTCGGGAAAGGCGCCTTCCATGAATCGCTCGATGCGGAGCCATTCGGTCGTACGGCCTCGGGAAGATTCGACCGGCCCTGCGACCGGCACGTTGTTCTCGCCGCGACAGGCAACCACGCAAGCTTCGCAGCCCGTACAGCGGTCGACGTCGATGGCCATGCCCCATTCAGTCATAGCTTGCGCACCGTAACTTTCGTCCCCGCGAGTAGCGCGCCATCCGCATCCGATGCGGGGTTCAGTATCGCGAAGCCGTTCACGCCGCGCCCTTCGCTGTAGCGGCCGTAACCAGCGTGGCCTTGCCCAGCGGCTATCGCGACCATATCGGGATGAAGACCTGGTGTGACATGTGCGGGTGCTTCGAGGGCTCCGGACTCCGATCGAAGCTCGACGAGGTCTCCGCTCGCGATGCCGAGCTCGTCGGCGCGATCCGTGCTCAGCTCGATCACGCTCCCCCAGCGGATGCCCGTGATCGGATCCGACAGCTCTTGAAGGAAGGGGAGATGAGCGCTGCGGCCGTCACCTAGAGCGTTTGACGCGTAGACGTGGAGCTCGAGCCCTGCCGTCGGCTGCGAGCGCTCTCTGATAGCCCTTGTCTCGAAGCGGTAGCGTCCGGGCTCTTCCGCGCTTTTTTCGCTCCAAAACCCTCCGCGGGCGAGTGCATCGCTCCAGGAAGTGTCGAGGCCGGCCCAAGCTTCGCGAAGCGCCGCCTCGTAGGAGCTCCACGCAAACGCGTCCGCTCGACCGGTGCTCTTTGCGATAGCGAGGAGCGCATCCGGCATCGACCGCGTTTCGTAGAGTGTGCGGACGAGGAGCGGCTGCGCGAGGGTGGCCATGGGAACAGGAGCGCCGGTAGGGACGGCGTCCTCGAAACGCTCGAAAGACATGGACTCTGGGAGCACGAGGTGGGCGGCGGCGGTCGTCTCGTCCATGAACGTGCCAAAGCTCACCCGGAGCGAGACGGCGGAGAGCCAGCTTTCGGCTTCGAACGCGGCTGCCAGGCTGTAGAGCGGGTTCGTGTCCGCGATGAACAAAACGTTCGGAGGCTCGGAATCGAGTGCTTCGGTCAGAGCACGCTTTTTGATCTCGGGTCCCTCGATCGCGGGCCAGGTCGCGAAAGGTGGCGCTTCGGCCGGCTTCATGTTCGTGCCCAAGAGTGCGTTCAAGTGGGACACCGCTAGAGCAAGGGCAAGCCCCGCTCCCGACCGCACCGCCGAGCCTCCAGCGAGACAAATCGTTGGGCCGTGCTCGGCCATCTCTCGCGCCAATCGCTCGGCGGTCGTGCTCGGCTCGACTTCTTCGACGAGGGTGCGGAAGGCTTCAAAATCATCGGAGCCTTCGCTTCCCGATACAGCGTTCCGGCCATCGCGGATCAACACGTGCGCGATGGCTAGCGCGAAGGCGATCTCATCGCCGCCGCGCGTCGGGATCCACTCGTCCGCGTTGGCCGCGGTCAGGGACAAGCGCGGCCCGACCATCACGAACTTGCCGCGCCGTCCAGGACGGCCTTGCCGCAGCTCGGCTAGCCCGCGGTGAAAACGCACCGGCGAGACTTCTGCTTCCAATATCTCCGCGCCGAAAGATACGACGTAGCCGGCACTCTCGAGATCCGGGTCGGCGAGACGTTCGTGGCCGGTCGCGAGCGCGCTCGCGCGCTCGCGCGTCCCGGTCGAGAAGGGCTCGTGAACGATGTGGTCCGACGATCCGAACGCCTTCAAGAATCGCTCGACGATCGCGCGCCGATGTCCTGTGAGTGTGCCCGTCAAGAAGGCGATGCGATCGGCATTGCCGAGTGCGGAAGCGACGCGCTCGAGCGCTTCGTCCCACGTCAGCTCGCTCCAGGAGCCGTCAGCTTGCTTCACCATCGGCGTGCGGATGCGGTCCGGATGGTACATCGCTTGCGGTGCGGCCTGGCCGCGCGGGCAGAGCCCGCCCCGGCTCATCGGGTGTTCGGGATTGCCTTCGACTTTGACGAGCCGCCCGTCGATCTTGCGAACGTCGATGCCGCAAGCGGAGCTGCATTCGAAGCAAGTCGACCGCGTCCAAATCTCCTCACCAGGAATGAAGGGCTCTTCCGGGATCAGAATGGGTATGAGCTGGGAAGAACCGGGGGCGCATGCGTCGAGAGCGAGCCCGGCGGTCGCGGCAAAAACGCTGCCCTGGAGAAATTCGCGTCGGTCCATCGGCCTACTTGTGGCAGACAAGGCAGTCCACCGAAACCTGTTCCTTTTCGTGGCACGCGATACACCAGTCCATCTCGAGAACCTGGTGGCGGACGGCCGTCATGCTTTGTCCGATGTCCGCGTGGCACGTCTCGCAGCTGAGCCCGGCCCGTACGTGCCATTTATGAGGGAAGTAGGTAAATTGTGGAAGTTCGTAGAGACGCACCCACGGGATAGGCGCTTCGGCATCGACGTAACTCATGAGCTTCTGGGTGGCTTCGCTTTCCTGTGGCATCGCCATGTGGCACGCGCCGCAAAGCTCGGTTCGCGGGATACCGGCCGCCGCTTGTCGATCGTAGAACTCGTGACAAAACGCGCAATCGATTTGGTTGTCCGCATGAAGCTTGTGAGGAAACGCGATCGGCTGAGCTGGCGAGGCGCCTGCATCAAAGCCACAGCCGCCGACGGAGAGCGCAAGAACCCCGAGAACGATCGTGACGGCGAACCGCATGAGCGGAGGAAGATATCACGGGTCCGCGTTTCGGGTCCAGCATTCAGGATTCAGGATTCGACAAACGCTGTCCCTCTCAAAAGTGAAACAGGTCCGGGATGCGTGGAGAAAAGATCTGAATACTGAATGCTGATCTTCGCAGCGGGGCGCATACGCTTGGAGTAAAATAAAGTGTTATGCGAAAACTGATGGGCACGGTGGTGCTGGTCCTCTGGGCGGGTGTTGTTTTGGGGCAGCCGGGGCGTGTTCGGGTGGATGTGACGCCGGTGCTCGAGGCGGATGTTCTTCATTCGGGGCAGTCGGTTCGGGCCGCGGTTCAAGTTCGGCTGCAGGACGGGTTTCATGTGAACTCGAACGAGCCGCTCGAGAAGTATCTCATCCCGACTTCGCTGCAGTTTGCACCGCTCGAGGGTGTGAGCATCGATTCGCTCGCTTATCCTGAAGCGCTTCATCTCGTCACTGGCGGGTCCGAAACGCCGCTTGCGGTGTTCGAGAAAGAGTTTGCGATCGGGGTGTCGATGTCGATCGACGCGAGCGTGGCCCCGGGGGAGCACGTACTCTTGGGCCGGCTCAACTACCAAGCTTGCGACGAGAACGTCTGCTATCGTCCGGATGAGCGACCCGTGCAGATCGCGCTCCGCGTTAGCTCGCCCGACGAGCCGGCTGCGGCCCAATATGCTGGCGTTTTTGACGCCATCGACTTCTCGAAGACGAGCCCTGTCGAGATGCTGGAGGCGCCGCCGCCGCTCGACCTGACTGAAGTCGTCGCCGCGGCGGGGAGCGGCGGCGAAGATACGCTCGAGCTCGACGAGCTCCTCGATGCGTTCGCCATTGCGGGCACGACCGGCGGGTTTCTCGGTAAGGACGCGTTCATCGAGTTCATCGATGACGCCGAGGCAGGCCGCGTTCGGCAAGGATGGTTCGAGGGCAAGGGGCCTTTCGCCATCATCGCTATTGTGCTCTTCGGTGGCCTCGCGCTCAACTTGACGCCCTGCGTTTTGCCCATGATCCCCATCAATCTCGGGATCATCGGCGCCGGTGCTCGCGCGGGCAGCAAAGCGCTCGGTTTTGCGCTTGGCGGCGCTTACGGCCTGGCAATGGCCGTCGTCTACGGAGCTCTCGGGCTCGTCGTCATCCTCACTGCCGGAACTTTCGGAACGATCAACGCGTCTCCCTGGTTCAACTTTGGGATTGCGATTCTTTTCGTGGTGCTCGCGCTTGCGATGTTCGACGTCATCACGATTGATTTCTCGAGCCTGCAATCCAAGGTTCAGTTTTCCGCCGGCACAGGAAAGTTCTTCGTGGCGTTCGGCATGGGTGCGGTCGCGGCACTTCTCGCGGGCGCTTGTGTGGCGCCTGTCGTCATTCAAGTCGTCATCCTCGCCAGCGACCTCTATGCGAAAGGCCAAGTCGCGGCACTCGCGCTGCCGTTTCTTCTCGGCCTCGGCATGGCCATCCCGTGGCCGATCGCAGGTGCGGGTATCTCGCTGCTTCCGAAGCCGGGTGCTTGGATGGTTCGGGTCAAGCAAGCTTTCGGCGTATTGATACTGGGCTTCGCTTCATACTACGGATACCTCGGCTATGACATCGTGAGCCAGCGCTGGGTGGACGAGGCGGCCGTTGCGGACAGCGTTCAGGCGAAGATCGACTCGGGTTGGGTGCCGTCGCTCGATGCTGGATTGCAACAGGCCAAGGCCGAGAACAAAATGGTTCTGGTCGACATTTGGGCCTCGTGGTGCAAGAACTGCCTCACGATGGACAAGACTACCTTTGAAGACCCGGACGTACTCGCGCGTCTCGACGACTACGTGAAAATCAAATTCCGAGCGGAAGACCCGAAGGCCTCGCCCGCTCGTGAAGTTATTCAGCGATTCGAAGGCGTGGGTCTTCCGGTTTACGCGATCCTCAAGCCCCTGAAATGAGGACACGATGAGACGACGAGACTCTGCGCTCGGTTTGACGCGTCACTTTTCGCCGGTTAGAATTCAGATACCCGTATCTGTCTGATTTTCAAAGGAATAAGAGCACAGCCAGCCCGTGGTTTTCTTCAATTACACGACGATGCAGGTTTCTGCCAAGATCGTGTATTACGGCCCAGGACTCTGCGGCAAGACGACCAATCTGCAGCAAATCCATAAGCGCACCGACCCGGACTCAACGCGGGGAGATGGTGAGTCTCGAGACCGAGGCGGATCGAACGTTGTTCTTCGACCTTCTGCCGCTCGAGGTCGGTACGATCGGAGGGATGCGTGTACGCTTGCAGCTCTACACCGTTCCCGGCCAGGTGTTCTACAACACGACGCGAAAGCTCGTGCTCAAGGGCGTCGACGGGATCGTCTTCGTCGCGGATTCTCAGGAAGTGGCGCTCGACGCGAACATCGAGAGCTTCCACAACCTAAAGCAGAACCTCGAAGAGCTGAACCAGCCTCTCGATAAGATTCCGTTCGTGTTCCAATACAACAAGCGCGATCTTCGAAACATCTTGCCCGTCGAAGCCATGGACCGGCATTTGAACCACGACGGCTACGATGTTTTGGAAGGGGCCGCGCTTCACAGCGTTGGGGTCTTCGAAACGCTCAAGACGATCTCGAAAAAGACACTGGCCGCGGTGCACCGAAAGATCTCCGGGACCGAGGCAGATCCCGTGCTCATCGGAGCCTCCAGCCGGGAGCCCGCCGCGCAGGCGCCGCCCGAAACTCCGACGGACAAAACCCTCGTAGGGGCGCACGTTCCGCTGCCCGTCATCGACGTGGACGAATCGGCCCGCGACGAGCCGACGAGCGCATCTGCCGCGGCCGAAGCCGATGATGTCGACCAAGAAGTGCCCGAGACTGTCGAAGTAAACAGGCTGCCTGCGGCAACCGGACGGTCAGGCGGCGACACGTCCGAGGTCCAGATCGAGTTCGCCGCGAACAGGACCGAAAAGGAGACCATCGACACCTCCAAAACCATGTCCGGGTTGCATCCTTTGCGCGTCCCGACACAGTCGAAGATCGACATCGATCGAGAGCTGTCGAATCTTCGCGAGATGGCCTTCGGGACCGCCAAAGGCAAAAAGAAGAAGGTGCCCAAAGGCGGTAGGGAAGTGTTGGTCGAAGGCGCTGCGGTTGTCGAAGTCCCAGCCAAAGTGCTCGAAAAAACGTCGGGCGTCGTCGTGGACCTCCAGCTCGTGGGTGACGACACCCACCACACGGTCTTGAAAGCGATTAGAGTCGAGCTCCCGCCTCCAGAAAAAGGCACCCGAAGACGCCTACGCCTGGAGCTCGACCTCACCGAGCCCGAAAGCTAATCCTGTACGCTGAAACCGACTAGGTCCCGGTGAACGTATCGACGTATAAGTGATAGACCCGAAGCCCTAGCTCACGCGTGTCGTCCCCAAATCCTGCATCCGACGGGATGAACGACGTGCTGTTCACGATTCGCAGGTCGACCCAATCCTCGTCGCCGAGGGCGGCGGCCGGGATAGTGAGCTTCTGTAGGAACGGGTCCCTTCCGGTAACTTCGAACGCGGCGATCTCGGTCTCGCCAATCAAAACGGAGACGTTCAGCGGCTCGTCGAAGGCCTCCACGTTCGCGTCGGCTTCGAGATAGAGAACGCTCTCTTTTTTCGGGTTCCGGAACGAGCAGACGGCTTCTTTTTTCGTCCACTGCCATTCCAAGTTGGGGTTCTCGGGAGCGGATTCGAGCTGGTGCCAGCCTTCCTTGTAGACGAGAAAAATGTTCTCTTTTTGGTCCAGAAGCTCGAGCTGCCCGGCTCGGTAGGAGAGGCGCCCGCTGTCGGTGCCGTCGAGGCCGAGGCGCTCGCCGCCTTCGCCAGGGAGGTAGAGGCCGATCTCCACCGTCGCGGTGCCGAGATAAGGATATAGCGGGATGAAGAGCGTCCGCTTATATTCGACCTTCGACCCGGCCTTCCATTCGCTCGTGGATATTTCGGGCTGATGGTCGTCGGTGAAAAGCTGGGCGTTGTGGGAGTCCAGAAAGTGAACGAAGACGGTATAGTCTTTCGAGATCGGCTCGGAGTCGGCGGCGATGCCGAAGCTATACGTGATCTCTATCGGGCTGCCAATGGGCGCCCGGGGCTTGTTGACTTCGAAGCTCGCCGTGATGGGTCGGCTCTCGGTGGGTTCGTTTCCGCCGCACGCGACCATGAACAGGCCGGCGAGGCTGAGCGCCAAGATCGTCGCGCGGAAGATCTCGAATCTCGGTTGTCGTGTTTTCATGCGTTTACAAGCCTCCTCGTTTATGTTCGCTCGCGAATCCGCTCCCGCTTTCGTCGGTATCTCCACAAGCGAACCCAGAAGTATGTCATGGCGTGTCGCTCCTGTCAATGTCTCCTGCGTGCGACGGGGCGCAGACGCTCCTTTTCTTGACCTTGTTTCGAGCGCTCTGCTATAGTCGTTGCGAATTGAAGGGGCACATTTTGAACAACTTAGGGCCGAGGATATCCGCCTAGATGGCCTTTGAAGGCGACGCGCTCGGCATGGTGGAAACGCGCGGCCTCATCTCCGCGATTGAGGCTTCGGATGCGATGGTCAAAGCGGCGCGCGTCGAATGCGTCGGTTACGAGACCGTCGACGCCGGCTATGTGACGGTGATGGTGCGCGGAGACATCGCTGCGGTCAAGGCTGCCACGGATGCCGGCGGCGCTGCCGCGCGCCGCGTCGGTGAGCTCATTGCGGTGCACGTCATCCCGAGACCCTATGGCGATGTCGAAGGGGTGTTGCCCAAGCTCTAATTTGTGTGGACATGGCTAGCGACAAGGATTTGCGTTCGATACAACAGGCGCGCGACTTGGTGCTCGCCGCCCGCGAAGCTTGGGAGAGCTACGCGCATTCGAGCCAGGAGGAGGTCGACCGCATCGTTGCCGCAAGTGCTGCGGCGGCTTCCGACGCGTCGTACGAGCTTGCCAAGCTCGCGGTCGAAGAGACGGGCTACGGCGTCGTCGAGCACAAATTCATCAAGAACAAATTTGCTTCCGAAGACGTCTACGCCTTCATCCGCGACATGAAGACGGTCGGCATCATTCGCGAGATCCCTGAGCGCAAAGTGTACGAAATTGCGGAGCCGGTTGGCGTCGTTGCAGCCATCATCCCCTCGACCAACCCGACTTCGACCGCCATCTACAAAATCCTCATCTCTCTCAAGTCTCGCAACGGCGTCGTGCTCTCACCGCATCCAGCGGCCAAGAACTGCATTCTAAGGACGACCGAGATCATGAAACGTGCTGCCATCGCGGCCGGGGCTCCGGAAGGGCTCGTGGCGTGCTTGAGCGAGGTCTCGCTGCAAGCAACGCAAGAGCTGATGAGCCATCGCCGCACCTCCGTGATCCTGGCAACGGGCGGGATGGGGCTCGTCCGCGCAGCTTATAGCTCGGGAAAACCCGCATTCGGCGTCGGTCCTGGAAACGTTCCCGCATATATCGAGTCCTCCGCCGACGTTCCCAAAGCGGTGCGCGACATCATTACGGGCAAGAGTTACGACAACGGAACCCTGTGCTGTTCCGAGCAAGCGTTGATCTGCGATCGCGCTATCGAGCGTGAGGTGCGAGAGCAAGTGCAGCGCCAAGGCGGCTACTTTCTCTCGAAAGAGCAGGCCGCGACGCTCGCGCAAGTGGCCGTCCTGCCGTCGAGGCTCGCCAATCCGGAAATCGTGGGAAAGAGCGCGCGCTTCATTGCCGATAAGGTGGGCTTCGCTGTGCCCGAAGGCACGCGCGCGCTCGTGGTCGAGCTCGACGGAGTAGGCCGCGACTATCCGCTCTCGATCGAGAAGCTCTCGCCCATCTTGGCTTTCTATGTCGTGAAAGACTGGAAAGAAGGCTGCGAGCGGGCGAAGCAAGTGCTCCGCTACGGAGGCATGGGGCACACCCTCGCCATCCACTCGAAAAACGATGACATCATCCGCGAGTTTGCGCTTCAAAAACCCGCCTCCCGGATTGTGGCCAACTCGCCGGCCACTCATGGAGCGGTGGGCTTCAGCACAGGGCTCGCGCCCGCGATGACTCTTGGTTGCGGGTCTTACGGAGGGAATATCACCTCCGACAACATCACGCCGCTTCACCTCATCAACGTCAAGCGGCTCGCCTATGAGATTCGCGCCGTCGATGTCAAAAAAGCGCTCGACGCTTACGGCTATCCGGGGGAGATCACCGCGCCGCAGACTCCGGCCATGGTCTCGCCCCCTACTGGCACACGGGCCCCGCTCGAGTCTCGCGTCGCTTCTTTTCTCGAAAGCCGCGGCGTGACGCCGCCTCGGAGCCGTGGCGCCGACGCTTCTTTCGAAGGTGAGTCCGGGCCGGCTACACATGAGTCGTCGAGCGAAGTACCCGCCCCCGCGGTGGTTGCGCTCGAGTTCGTTTCGGAGGACGATGTACGGGGCGCTGTGAGCGACGGGCGAAAGCTGCCGGTCAGTGCCGCGACGGTCATCACGCCATCGGCGCGTGAGCTTGGGAATGACAACGATATTTTTGTGCGGGTGTGAAAGCAAGACTACTTGGAGGTTGGCGCGTGCTGGAGCTTTCTCCCCGATGGATATTGATTTGTGCACTCGGCCTATTGGCCGCTTCCTGCTCGTCTAAGAAGCCCGCATCAGGACCCGAGCCGCCGCCGAGCTCGGAAGTTACCGCATCGCTCCAGCGCGTTGCCCTGCAAAAAGCGCGCATCGAGCTCGACAGAGGCGAGGAGGTCGCGCATCGCGGTAATTGGAGCGAAGCGCGGCTCGCTCTCGATCGCGCGGTCGATTTACTGCTGGATGTCCCCGGTGGCCTCGCCGCCTACCCGGACTCGGCGCGACTCTATGACGAGATCATCGCGACCATCCAGGAAACGGAGCGCGGCGCCCTCGATGCCGACGCGCAAGAGCAATTCGAGCTCGCGGCTGTCGACGAGCTGACGAGCGAAGCGCTCGAGGAGATTCCCGAAGACATCGATGTGGTGGCGGCCGAGCTCCCGACCACGACCTACGACATCCCGATCGAGCTGAACGCGCGGGTGCTCTCTATCATCGAGATGTACCAGCTTCGCCGCCACGATTGGTTCCAAGAGGCCCTCGACCGCTCCGGTTATTACCGTTCGATGATCGAAGAGATCTTTGCCGAAGAAGACATGCCTTTGGACCTGCTCTACCTCGCGATGGTGGAGAGCGCCTTCAAATCTCGCGCGATGTCGCGAGCCGGTGCGCGAGGCATTTGGCAATTCATCCGCGGGACCGGACGGCGTTACGACCTTCGGCAAGATTTTTGGGTCGACGATCGCTTCAATCCTGAGAAAGCCACGCGCGCGGCGGCGCGCCACCTGAAGGACCTCTACGAACAGTTTGGCGATTGGTATCTCGTGATGGCGGCCTATAACTCCGGGGCCAGGCGTGTGGAGCGCGCGATCCGGCGCACGGGGAGCCGTGATTTCTGGGAGCACGCAAGGCGCCGCGTGCTGCCGCGGGAAACGCGCAGCTATGTGCCGCTCATTCTCGCCGCGATCGTGATCGCCAAAAATCCCGAGGAATATGGCTTCGAGCCTCCCACGACGACACCGCTCGAATTTGACGTCGTGCGCGTCGAATATCCGGTCGATCTCGCGACGGCGGCCAAGTCCGCGGGCGTGAGCGTCGACGATATGAAGTTTCTGAACCCCGAGCTCCGCCGTTGGGTGACGCCGCTCGACAGTAAGAATTACGCACTGCGTGTTCCCAAAGGAACCACCGAAGTGTTTCGCGCTGCGCTCGCAAACATCCCGGAGGCCGAGCGGGTGCGTTTCGGAACGCACGTTGTCCGTCGCGGCGACACGCTGTCCCAGATCGCGAGCCGCTATGGCACGACGATAGAAGCACTCACCGCTGCCAACGACATCAGCCGGCGCTCGCTCATCCATCCTGGACAAGTGCTCACCGTTCCTGTGCCTCCGGGCACGGGCGCCCAGCGTATCCGTGCGGTGCAGAGGCGAGAAGCAGTGGCCGAGAACGGTCAGGAGGTCTACGTCGTGCAACGGGGCGACACGCTCGGTGAGATCTCCACCTCGTTCAGCATGTCGCTTCGAGCGCTGCGCGAGCTGAATGGATTTCAGCCGCGCTCGACCCGCATCTACCCTGGTCAGCGGCTCATCGTCACCGAGCGCGCCGCGACACCGGTGGCGCCGATGCCGAGCGGGACGGAAATCTATATCGTGCAGCCCGGAGACACACTCGGGCACATCGCCGAAGCACACGGCCTCGGTCTGTCGGTGCTGCGGCGCTTGAACGGTTTCTCGAGCCGCCAGACGCGGATATATTCCGGCCAGAAGCTTCGTGTCCGTGAAGCGACGCTAACAGCCGAAACTTCCACATCGGGAACGACGCGTTATCGCATTCGGCGTGGCGATACGCTCTCGACGATTGCCCGCCGCTTCGGGGTCACCGTCGAGGAGATCCGCCGGTGGAATCAGATGCGCTCCGATCACATCGTAGCGGGAGAGCGCCTCACGATTTACGTCCAAGCCGGCACGAACTGACACTGCGCGCCCGTCGGGAAAGGAGACATCTTCGATGCCTTATCTCGACACGCGGCTAGGCGAAAAAGCTCCCGCGGAGCTCAGGGCGCTCCACCAGGAGATCGTGAAGACCGCGGGCTTTGCGGAAGTGCCCAACATCTATCAATGCGCGAGTCTCGACTACGACCTCTCGAAGTGGATGTGGGAAGGCACGAAGACAGTGATGCTGCGGGAGTCGGCCATTGCGCGACCCCAGAAAGAGCTCATCGCCGTCGTCGTCTCTGAGGCCAATGCGTGCCAGTATTGCGTCGATCGTCACTGCTCGATTCTTCGGGCGATTGGCTTCGAAGAGGAGCTCATCGGTGCTTTAGGCCGTGACCATCGAAGCGCGCAGCTTTCTCTAGCGGAGAAGCAGCCCTCGACTTCGCGGTGAAGGTGAGAGTGTGCCATTCTTAGTTGGAAATTGAAACGGCTCCCAACCCCGTGGTTTGATGACGTTGGCAAAAACAACATCAAGCCGCAAGAGAAAGGAGCCGAGATGGGAAGTCTGCTACGTACAGCCAAGAAACACAAGAAGTCACGTCGTTTGGGTAAGCCCGAGGTAATGGCGCGCGAGGAGTACGGGGAGCTCGAGGTGGACGTCAAAATAGAGATGATCCGTTCGTTAATCCCGCTTGGGTTAATGCACGTTCACGAGCTGCTCGACGACGAAGTGAAGGAGTTGGCGGGAGAGCGATACGCTCGTAAGGACGAACTGGAGCGTGGCCGCCGCCACGGAACCAACCCTGGCACGGTAGGGCTTGCCGGCCAGCGGGTACCGATCCGTGTGCCACGGGTTCGGAGCCAAGAGGGAGTAGAGATACCGCTTCGCTCCTACGAAGCACTGAACGACGGCGGAGAGGTGAATGATCTGCTGCTGAAACGAGTGCTCTACGGAATCTCGTGTCGCAACTACGAGGCTGCAGCGGAAGCGATACCGGGCGCTATCGGGCGCTATCGGGCTGTCGAGCTCGACGGTGTCCCGAGGTTTCGTACAAGCGAGCGCAGCGAAACTTCGGGAGATGCAGGAACGGGATCTGTCCGGCGAAGATGTGGTGGCGCTGTTCCTGGACGGGAAATCATTCGCCGACGCAATGATGGTCATCGCGCTGGGCATCACACTTTCCGGGGAAAAACGCTTTTTGGGCTTCGTGGAGACGGACACGGAGAACGAGAAGGTGTTGACGCCGTTCCTGCGTTCACTGCTCGCGCGGGGACTCGACAGCTCCCAGGGTCTACTGGTGATCATCGATGGCGGCAAGGGTCTGAAAGCGGCCGTAAAGAAGGCGTTCCGAAAGCGGGTCCTGATACAACGGTGCCAGTGGCACAAACGTGAAAACGTCGTGAGCTATCTGTCCAAGGGCGAGCAGGCGTCGTTGCGCAAGCGGTTGCAGTCGGCCTACAACAGGCCGGAATATAAAGAGGCCCTCGCGGCCCTCGATCAACTGCACGATGAATTGGAGGAGCGGAACCAATCCGCAGCTGGGAGCTTGGAGGAAGGAATCGAGGAGACGCTCACATTGCATCGTCTCGGCGTGTACGGGGCGCTGGGCCGTTCGTTCAAGACGACGAACTGCCTTGAATCCGTCAATGCTCTCGTCGAGGAACGCTGCGCGAAGGTCGACCACTGGAAGAACTCCAGCCAACGCCAGCGGTGGCTGGCGACAGCCCTCGTGGACATCGAACCCCGCTTGAGGAGGGTGATCGGCTACCGCCATCTTCCGAAGCTTCGCGAAGCTCTCAAGCGGGAACTGAAGATCGAGACGAAGACATCAACGGTGTCGAAGAAGAAGGCCGCCTAATTTATGAGCCGTGGAGAGTTTCAACTAAGAATGGGCTTGACTCGTGAAGGTGACGCGAAACGCTTACAAAGTGACGGAGAAAGATCATACGCGTCTCCGAAGCCACGGTTACACGGATCCTCAGATCCTGGAAATCGCGGCGGTGGCGTCCCTCTTCAACTTCGTTAACCGTTTCGTTCTGGCGCTTTCCTGAGGACTTAGCCTGAAGTTCCCTGCTTCAAACCCCTGTTAATTGATGTAAATGCCTGTTTACGCAGGACATATGATTAATTTGGTTTCGCCATATGTTCCCATGTAACTAGGCTGTAACTCTCTTTGTCATGGCTTTATTGATTGCTTTCATGGCCAGAATAGCGTATATATGTTCCCATGTACATCGAGACCGTGCGCAATCGAAACTCTCCGCCCGCAATCCTCTTACGCGAGGGCTGGCGGGAAGGGAAGAAGGTCCGAAAGCGTACCCTCGCCAACCTTTCACACCTGCCCAAAAATATCATCGAGCTCATACGCCGCGCTCTCAAAGGTGAGGCCTTCGTCGCTGTCAGCGAAGCATTTGAGGTCATCAAGTCCTCGCTTCACGGCCACGTCAACGCCTGTCGTACGACGATGAGACGCCTTCGTTTCGACAAATTGCTCGCTTCGAAGCCATGCCGTGAGCGCAACCTGGTCGAGGCGATGGTTGCCGCACGCATCCTCGAACCTGACAGCAAACTCGCGACGACACGGTGGTGGCACACCACCACACTGCCCGAAAGCCTCGGTGTGGCCGATGCCAACGAGGATGATCTCTATGCCGCCATGGATTGGTTGCTCGAGCGGCAAGAACGTATCGAGAAAAAACTGGCTGGACGACACCTCAAAAAAGGAGGCTTGGTGCTCTACGATCTCAGCTCCAGCTACTTTGAGGGTGTCACCTGCCCTCTGGCCGCTATGGGATATAGCCGTGATGGCAAAAGAGACAGACTGCAAGTCAACTACGGTCTAGTCACTGATGAGCGGGGTTGCCCGGTCGCCGTGTCGGTCTTTGCGGGCAATGAGTCGGATAGCACGACGTTGATGCCCCAAGTCGAGATGGTGAGAAACAGGTTTGGCATCAAGACCCTAGCAGCCCGGTGAAAAAGTCCAGATTCTGCTCACGGAGAAAGTTTGGTGGGCAAGTTCAAGGAAGATGTGATTCGGCGGAACGGCCAAGTTGAGACGCCCGATGGATTGCAGCGGGGCAAAACGTGCGCCTATGGTCGAGACGAAGCGCAATAAAGCAGCGATCAGACTGGCGTTGAGCTCCGCGTATTCCTTCGGCGTGGCCTTGCCGATGAGATTGCGCATCAGAATCCCGAGATTGAATCCGGCCACGTGCGTGAGGAGGCGCTTGAGTATATTTTCGTGTCTTCGCAAATGCGTTCGTCGCATGCCTCCCGCTTCGAGGTAGTGCGCGAAAGGTCGTTCGAGTAACTCGCCGCGACGGCGTATTAATCGCTTACCTCGAGTCCCGCGAATGCGACGTCGGTTCGCGTAGGTGGCGGCTTGCTCGGCCTGTTTGTCCTTCCATTTGCGGCCACCTCGCTCTGGCTCCGAAATGTAGCTCCGGTATTCTTGTTCGACCAGCTCAACCAGGATGTCGTTGCCGTGATAGCCCTTGTCCCCGACCACTTCGCGACCCGCGTCTTCATGTATTCGTTCACAACATTCCGCGTTGTTCGCGAGCTCTTGCAGATTTGACTGCGCTTTTTCCAGCGTATCCGGTAGGCTCTTTGTGTCACCCTTCGCGCCTCCGTGAAGCGTCACGGCAATTACCGCACCTTCCCCGCTCATGTCCACAGCATGCTCGGCTTTGTGCGCCATATCCGTGCCCCCGCTCTTCATTTTCATGATCTCCGCATCCGGCTCGTTCGGATTCACCCACTCCTTGTTCGACCCTTTCTTTGGCCGCTTCTTGTCCAACTTTGCAATGTCCGCTCGGCTCGGCTCTTCGATACCACTCTTGCGCGCAAGCTCCTTCAAATACGATTCGTAGCTTTCCCCCGTGTCTCGACGAACGATTGACCGAAGCGCCGCATTCGCTTCCAGCGTCGTCGCGTCCACACCCAGTGTCTTGCCATCTATCATCCCTCTCGACGCTAGAACTTCTAGCACCCATCCAAATACAGATTCGTGAACTTCCAGCGGAAGTCGATTCCGTATCCGAGACAGCGACGAATGGTCCGGCGTTCGCTCTTCCATTCCAAGGCCAAGAAACTGGCGCAAAGACAGTGAGTCCGAACACCGCCAGCAGATCCCGCGCTCTGAATCGATGCGCTCAAAGTAGCCGATCAACAGCATTCGAAAATACACACCCGGCGGTATGCTCGGCCGACCTTGCTTCTTCGCGTAATACGGCGAGCATTTCGACTCCACAAACGAGTCAAACTCTTCCTCTCGAAGTACCCGCTCGAGTTCCTCATAAAAAGGATGACCAGGACTCGACGCAACCGCATCGTGTGGAATCCATAAAGTCTCTTGGCAACTTTTCTTTTTCTTCTTCATCGACATGCGATGCAATTTTACATCGTCATCGAATGAGTCTTCAGAGAAATATCGCGGCCGGATACGACTTTTTCAACGGGCTGCTAGTGCTCGTCGGTGACCGAGGCATGATTTCTCAGAAGCGGATCGACGATGACCTCCGCAACCTCGAAGGGGTCGATTGGATCACAGCGCTCAAAAGCGCATCTATTCGTAAGCTCATCGATGGAGGTCAACTGCAACTCGGCCTTTTTGACGAGCGTAATCTGTTTGAATTGACTCATCCAGATTTTGCTGGCGAACGACTCTTTGCGTGCCGGAACACCGAATTGGCAAAACTGCGCGTCCACAAACGTCAGTCCCTTCTGCAGGCGACTGCGAGAGAGCTTGCAAGAATTCAAACCATGGTGCAGCGCGCTAGGCTCAGAGGCAAGGACAAGATTGGCGCCCGCGTGCGCAAGGTCGTCACCAAGACGCTCGCCAAGTATTTTGTGCTCGACATTCGCGATGACGACTTTACCTTCCAGATTCCCAACAAAGAGGTGGCGGCCAAAGCGGCGCTCGATAGTATCTACAAGAGGCTCACGAAGCTTCGCTCAAATGTTGAACTCGGCAATCTCAAAGGTAAGGACAAGATCCGTGCGCGCGTACACAAGCTCATCACCAAGAAGATCGCCAAACATTTCGATCTCGATATTCGCGACGATGAGTTTCGCTTCCGAATCGTCGAGCAAGAGCCCGCAGCAGAAGCAGTGCTCAACGATATTTGCAAGAGACTGGAGAGCATTCGCTCGGACGTCAAGCTCGGCAAACATGGAGGCAAGGACAACATTGGTGTGCGTGTAGGCAAGGTCATCAACAAGTACAAGGTGGCCAAGCATTTCGTGCTGCAGATCCGCGACGATGGGTTTGACTTCCACATCGACGAACACAAGGTGGCTTCCGAGGCAACGCTCGATGGCATCTATGTCATCCGGACCAGCGTGCCCGAACAGCGCCTATCACCCGACGACACCGTCCGCTGCTACAAGAGTCTGAGTCAAGTCGAACGGGCATTTCGTTCTATCAAGACCATCGACCTCAAGGTACGTCCGATTCGCCACCGCCTCGAGACACGGGTACGCGCCCACATCTTCTTGTGCATGCTCGCCTACTACGTCGAGTGGCACATGCGTGAAGCATGGCGTCCATTGCTCTTCTGCGACGAGGACCAAGAAGCCAAGAAAACGCGGGACCCGCTTGCTCCCGCTAAGCGCTCCGAGGCTGCCCTGCGAAAGATACGCTCCAAGAAACTCGACGACGGCACCGAGGCCCACAGCTTTCAAACTCTACTCAAGGCACTCAGCACCATCGTGCGTAACATCTGCCGCGCTCCAGGTGACAATCCCGACGCTCCCACATTCCAGGTCGTCACGACACCCGACCCTAAGCAGCAACGCGCCTACGACCTTCTCGAAACTATCATCCTGTAGCCAGAACCGGGCACTCAATTCTGAGCTATCTACTTGAATCTGTTCAGGTTTTTGTCTTTTCGGCCGGGGAACTTCAGGTTAGAGGCTAGTCGGAGGCGGCTCTCTCGAAAGTGGCCTTCACGAACAATTCTCCTCGTCTTCCTCGTTGCTTCCATTCGTGGCCGCCTGGGGCTCCACCGCGAGCGAGCGAATGTAGGTGAGGGCGTCGACGATCTCTTGATCCGTGAGCTTCGGATTGGAACCATAGGGAGGCATCGCGATGCCGGTCTTGTTCATCGGATCGTTCATCATGCGGCCCGTCTTCACGAAAGCGACGAGCGCGGCATCGTTCTTCGACGGGATGAAAGTGCTCACCGTGAGGTCGTCTCCAGCGCCGGGGATCCCCTTCGCATCGATGCCGTGGCATTCGCGGCAAGTGCTGAGGAAGACTTCCCGGCCACGCTCGGCGTCCCCGGGAGGCACCGGAACGACTTCGACGACGCTCCCGCCCCCCCACAACCGGAGAGAGCAAAGGCTGTGAGAAGGAACGCTTTGCCGTTCACCGGTCGTCACCTTCACCGTCGCGTTCGACCTGCGATAGATGCAACACGCGGTCCACGAGCTCCCCACACAATCCGGTGTTCGCTCGATAGTCCAGCAACGACTCGATCGCGTCTTCGCTGAGGTGCTCGCGAACGGCCTCCGACTCGAGGAGCGCCTCTTTGAGCGAGCGGCCATCTTCAGCCTCATGGGCTTTCATGGCCGCGTCGTAGACGAGCCGATGTGCGGTTTGCTTTCCCACTTTCTTGGCGAGCGCGAGCATCACCGATTCGGACAAAATGAACCCACGGGTGGCCTCGAGGTTCGCCATCGCTCGCTCCGGGTGCACGACGAGGTTGCGGCCAGAGTCTTCACGAGCTCCAAAATCTTCGCGAAGGCCATAGCGCTCTGGGAGAACACGGCAAATTCGGACTTCCACGCGCGCCCGTCCCGCTCGTGATCATGGATCTGACTCTCCGCTATGAGCGCAGTGTTGTGGCGCACGACGCGGGCCAGCGTTCCCAAGTGCTCCGAGATCTCGGGGTTTCTTTTGTGGGGCATCGTAATGCTTCCCACCGTTCCCTCGACGAAGCCTTCGCTCACTTCGCCTATCTCCGCGCGTTGCAGGTTATAGACTTCGTGGCCTAATTTGTCCGCTGTGCCCGAAACGAGGCTCGTCCATTGGAACCACTCGACGAGGACGTCGCGGGCGACGATCCACGAAATATCCGGGGGTCGCAAACCGAGCCGTCTTGAGAAACTTTCCTGGAGCTCGAAGCCGCGGGGCCCGAGCGACGAGAGGCTTCCTACGCCCCCACAGAGCTGGCCGATTCCGAGGCGCGCCTGCATCTCTCGAAGCCTCTGAAGATGTCTACGAAATTCGTGAGCCCACACGGCCACTTTGTATCCGAAAGTGATCGGAAGGCCGGGCTGGCCGTGCGTCCGTCCAGGCATGACGGTGTCGCGATGTTTTTTCGCGAGCGCAAGGAGCTGGCTCTCGATAGCTAGGAGCTCACGCCTCGCGACGGCCGACAAGGTATGAAGGACGAGCATCGTCCAGGTATCCGTGATGTCTTGAACGGTGGCGCCGTAATACAGCCACTCGCCGCTCGTTCCCGGGCACCGCTTCTGGACCGTCTGGATGAGCCCTAGCGTTGTATGGTTCGTTGCCTCGAAGCCCTCCCGGACCTCGGCGAAGAAGGCATCGTCGAGCGGGATCTCGCGGCAGGTGCGCGCGACGTCGGCCGCGGCTTCCTTCGGAATCAGCTCGACCTCGGCCTGGCTCTCGGCTAGGGCGGCGAGGATGCGGAGCCAGCAACGCGTGCGCGGCTCGTCGTCGAAGAGGGCACGTGTTTCCGCCGTACCCCAGGAGCCGCCATAGATGAGGGAGTCCGAAATATGGGTCGGCATGGCGACTAGCGCTCCCAGGGGCGTCGGCCGCGCGGCATTTTTGGCAACCCTTCGAACTCTTTCTCGAAGTCGCTGAGGCTGCGTTTCTTTTTCAGCGGTGGCGCCGATCTCTCCGTTTGCGGCTCGCGTTTCATGGGTCCTGCTTTTGCGAGGAGTCGCGACTGCGATTCATCGATGTTCGTCTCCCGTTGCCTCCGCCAATCGCTATGGGTTTTTAGCTCACCGCGACAGCTCGCAATCATCTCTTCGATGGAAGACTCTGCTGCGCCTCCCGGACCGCTGCGCGTGCGGACGATCGCGTCGGGGTCCAAAGTCTCCGCGATCGTTTCAGGGGATAGCTCGAGCTTCCTGCCGATCACGGCCTCCGCCGCTTCATCGAGCAACTTGGCACTAAGCTCGTCCTGGTCGTGGTTCTCTGCGGCGTTCACCGTTTTGGCCACGATGCGATGGGCGGTTTTGTAGTCGATGCCGCGCTCCGTCAACAGAACGTCGGCGAGGTCGGTTGCGCCCAAGAAGCTCGCTTTCACGCGGCGACCGGCGACCTCTTTCTTGACGCTGAGACCTCGGACGACTCCCGCCGCCAGAAATAGCGCGTTCGTCGCCGCATCCAAGGCTCGAGGCACGTCGCCATAGGCGAACATGCGGTTGTCGACTTGACCCGAAGGGGTTCTTCCGACCACGGCCATGGCGGTGAGCGTTCCCAATCGCCTCGCCCGCGACGCCCCGCAGATAGGCGAGGGAGTAGGGGTTTTTCTTCTGGGGCATGATGACGCTCGAGCGCGTATGGGATGCGTCGAGCGCGATCAAGTCGAACTCCGCCGTCGTGAAGATCTGAAGGTCCTCGGCGAGGCGGGACACGTTGACGAGGAGCGCCGCGGTGAGCGCTCCGATCTCGATGGGCCCGTCGGCCTGCCACATGGCGTCGCGCGTATGCGGGATCACCGCGTCGAAACCCAAAAGCTCGGCGAGGCCGGCTCTGTCGAGTGGGAGACGGCTTCCGTTGACGCTTCCCGAGCCGGCGGGACTTTGGTTCACGTGCTCGAAGGCGGCGCGCATGCGCGTGAGGTCTCGAAGACCGGGATAGATGAAGCTCAGGAGGTAGTGGCCGAAGGTCGTCGGCTGCGCGGGTTGAAGATAGGTGTAGTCGGGAAAGAGCGTCGCGCGATGCTCCTCGGCGCGGTCGATGCAGCGACGGAGCCACTTCTCGGTCGCGTAGGAGAGCGAAAGAAGGCGCGAGCGCACCGCGAGCCGGTAGCCGATGGTCGTAGCTTCTCGCCGCGCCCTTCCGGTGGAAAGCCAACCGACCGTCTTGGGAGTGAACATTTGGATATAGGCTTCGCGATTCGAATAGAGGTCGCCGCGCGCGGGCTCCGCCGTGAAGTCGAGAGGTCGGGTCGGGTGCATGCCGAGGAGCGAAGTGAGGAGCTCACCCCCCGCCTGCTCGGGAATGATCTTCGACTCGATGAGCGAGACGACGTGGGCAATGTCGGCGAAGCTCATCCCTTCATAAAGTATAGAAGCGTCCGCCGTCTCCCGCGCGTAGGCCGTCCGCACGAGCTCGTCCGCGGGCGGCGTCTTCTCTGGCTCGTCGTTCATTTCGTCGAAGTGTCTTCTGCCGTGACCTCCAGCTGTTCTGCCACGGTGCGGAAGGTCTTGAAGCGAAGCCCTGCGCGAAGTGCTTCCAAGGCGAGAACGTCACGAGGTTGGATATTACCGAGGCACACGTTCGGCCCGAAGCGGTGGATGAAGTAGTCTTGTTGCCGCTTCAACGGTGATTCCCACACGATGCGATCGATGCGGCCTGCCAAAAGGGCCGCGAGCCGCTCCACGTCTTCTTCGACCACGGTCCCGTCCTCGTCGAACACGCCGACGCCTCGCCCCGATTCGCGGGCTTCCACCGTCACCCAGGACGCTCCGGCGTCGAAATCGGCAAGTGCTTGCTCCGCCAGGACCTCGATAGGGGGTTGCTTGCCGGGATCCTTCTTTCCAATCTCCGTAACGACCGTAAGCCCGAGATCGAGCGCGAAACGGATCGTGTCGCGACGCGCTCGGGGAGCGAGATCGATCGTGCCGTCGGAGATCTCGATTCCATTGAAGCCGAGCTCTACTGCGTGGCGCATATAGTCGCGGCAAACACCCTGGACGATGGCGTACTCGGCCAGCGTCCCGCCCGGATAGACGAGAACGTCCCGGGCCCGGAAAACGCTCCAAAGACCCCAGAGTCCCAGACGGTGGCTATAGAGCGGCTTGTCCGTGAGACGGGGAAGGAGGTAGAGCGCGAGCCCGATGCCGGCGGTGGTGAACCAGGCGTTGAAGAGGTTATGGACGTAGAAGTAATTGATAATGTTGTCATTCATGCCTGAATAGGCGCCGGAGGGGTCCCAAATTTTGTTCCCGACCGCGTAGATAGGGAGCATGATGACGACAGCGGCCATGAAGTTCCAGAGCGTGACGTAGATCTTCCGCTCCTGACGGTTCAATACGGTGCCCCAGATATTGATCCCGAGGAGGACCATGTTGGCGACGAAGAGCAGATCGAGCGGCCAAATCAGCTCGGCATATTCCCGTCCCTGAGTCAGTCCCATGGGCAGGGTTACGAGGACGCCGACCATCATCAAATTCCACAACCAGGCATTGACTTGCGCGAGCCGCTCGCTATAGAGCGGCGCCCGTGTGAGCCGGGGCAAGATATAGAGGATGGCGCCGCAATAGACCATCGAAAGCCACCCGAAGACGGCTAAATTAACATGCGTTGGCCTCAGCCGTCCGAAGCTCAAATACGGCTTGACCGCCATGGGGAGCCGGTCGTGGAGCTCGGGCAGGTAGAGAAGCGACGCGAGAACCAAGCCAAAGACTCCGGGAAGCAGCAGCCAACAGATGGAGGAATAGAGAAAGCGACGTGCTGCAGTGCCGGGCTCGGGTTTGAAAAAGAACAATCCTTCCATTCGATCCTCAGGGGAACGGCTGTAAGTTACTCAAAACGACGCTCTTGTCAAGCCTTCTTTGCGAAAATTGGGTGGAATCATCAGGAGGTCTCACGACGAATGACCGGGCGCAATGTTTTTTTTGGCTGCGTGAGGATCCCAGAGCCACAAGATATGCTAAATTGGACGGCTGTGCGGAGGAATCGAATTGCCTGGACCAAGTTGACCGAGACGCATGAGCGGACCAAGGCGCAAGCGTGTTGCTTCCCCTCCAGCCGTTTTCCTGAGGAGGCGTTGTGAAGATGAACTACGATCCCGAACGATGGGAGCTTTTTGATCGAGAAATTGAAGTGAGCCTCATGAAAATCCACAGCCTAAAATGGGTTGAGGAAAAGGGGTGGATGGGTGGAGACCGGCTGTGGCGAGTAAAGGGGAAGTGGTCCCGCGAGAGCAGCGTGTACGCAGATGCAGCTGCAGGAAGGATCGAGTTAGACATCCACCTACACAAGGCGCCGGACCCTCTCGAAAAAGAAAAAACAAAAGACCGGATCGTGGCCCGTGTCTCCCAGTGGATGAAGTCCATTCCAAAAGAGGCCCGGCTTCCCGATAAGCGACGGCTCGGTATCACTTCGGACCCCTAGGGTCCGTGAAAGAAGAGGCGCGGTCATTCGGTTCGAAGCGTCACATATCGCGCGAGACGGTCCAGCTCGTCGTCGTCGACATACTTGCCGATCTCGCGCCGGAATTGTGCGATGCTGCGGTAGGGACGGTACTCCATGAACTCATGGAGCATGCGTTGGCCGACACCCGGGATGCTGAGAATGTCATCCTCGCTTGCCGTGTTGAGATCGATGGGGACGAAAACGTACTGCTCTAGTCGCGCGACCTCGTCGTCGTCGACATACTTGCCGATCTCACGCCGAAATTGCGCGATGGCTCGATAGGGGCGGTATTCTTCGAACTCGTGGGCCATGCGGGGGCCGAGACCGGGGACGAGAAGAATCTCTTCGCGGCTCGCCGTGTTGAGATCGATCGGAATAAATAGCTGCCTGTAGAGCTGCTCGAGCGCCTCCTTGTTCAAAGACGGCTTCAGAAGTCCGTGGAGATCGAGCATGCCAATGGACGGACGTCGCTCGAGGATCGACGCGACCAGGGTCTCGTCGAGATGTTCCAGGCGAAGAAGATCGTCCTTCCCGGCAAGGTTCGGATTGACCACACCGTCGTTCTTGCCGACCTGGGCGACGCTTAGTGCGGTGGTAAAGGCGACGAGTAGCGCTATGGCGGACCAAAGCGAAGGTTTTTTCTTCATTGTGTAACTCCTTGTGGACATCGATAAGTCGACGCCAATCCCAAGAACCCGAGATGCATCATGGTCGCGGGAGCAAGCGCCGGCAGCGCACCCGTCAAGGCTTCCCGAACCAGGTTCAGTCCTCTGAGCGAGGGATACATCTCGAGCTCGAACTCGACATTGGCACTGTAGTGCAAGTAGAGGCCCGCGAGCCCACTGAGCACGAATAAAAGCATCAGGGATTGAAACACGCGAACACTCGCGGAGCTGGGACGCCAGACGAGCCAAATCTGCGCGAGTAGACCGAGCCCGAGCAGCACCAGCGGAACGAGCTGCCAGCGATCCTCTGTATGGCCGAGGAAGCAAAGCTCGATGCCGATTCCCACCGCACCGGCGGCAAAAAGGGCGCCCACGAACCGACGCATACCTGTCATCGCGTTTTTCTCCAGTCTCCGTGACAAATTTAGCCTGGTGGCGCGCGTTTCACAAAACTGCGCGGCGTTGTTGCACCGCTCTGGCTGAGAGCAAAACCCGCCTATGGTGGTGGCCGAGGTATGTTCGACCATGAAGTATCCCAAGCGCAGCCAGTACAAGCACGCGAAGCAGAAGAAGTACCACGTTCGCAACTGGGCGGAATACAACGAAGGGCTGCACCGCCGAGGCGATTTTGACAGTCTGGTTTGACGAGGAGGCAATCGCGAACTGGAAGGCCGACAAGACCGGTAAGCCTGGCGGTCAACGGGTCTATTCAAACCTGGCGATTGAAACGAGCCTGGTTGTCCGCATGGTGTACAAGCTCGCCTACCGCCAAACCGAAGGCTTCTTGCACTCGATCGCCTCGCTTCTCGGGCTCGGTATCGAGATCCCGGACTACTCGACGCTGTGTCGGCGCTCGAGGCTGCTCCGCAAGAAGCTGCGGATTCCGAAAGCCGCAAGCAGTCAACCCATCCACCTGATGATCGATAGCACGGGCTTGAGGATTCATGTTGGAACCGCCCGCAAACCGCCAAAGCAGCGCGCATGGCGCAAGTTGCACATCGCCGTTTTGCGCAAGACCGGCACCATTGTTGCGTCCGAACTGACGGCGTCACGAGCTCGCGACGCAACCCGAGTCCCCGCTTTGCTAACACAGATTCAAGCACCTCTAGTGTCGGTGGCGGCGGACAGTGCATACGACAAGGAAGCGGTCTACGAAACCATCGAAGCGCACAGCCCTGGACGAAGGACGCGCGTGGTGATTCCGCCGCAACGAAACGCGACGCTCAGTCAGAATTCGTCCATAGTTAACATGTTGACTAGGACGTATTCCGGCGCCGTTGCTGGCGTCGACGGGCTCGTGATCCGTGTCGAGGTCGATCTTGGCTCGGGGCTCAACGCGTTTCGCGTGGTTGGGCTACCCGATGCGGCCGTGCGCGAGGCGCAAGTACGGGTGCGCTCGGCACTTGTGAATAGCGGCTTCGGGAAGTGCGATGGCGCGATCACGGTGAACCTCGCGCCCGCCGATGTAAAAAAGCAAGGTTCGGGCTTCGACCTTGCATTAGCGCTGAGCCTGGTCGTGGCGCTCGAACAGTCCCCGCCCGGGCGGCTCGACGACACCCTATTTCTCGGTGAGCTCGCGTTGAACGGCGATTTGCGACGCGTGCGCGGTGTTCTGCCGATCGTCTCGCAGGCGGTGCAGGAAGGCCTGTCCCGCATCGTCGTGCCCGAAGACAACGGGCAGAGGCTTGCCTCGTGAAGGCTGCGGAGGTGTACTCGGCTTCGAGCTTGCGAGAGGCCGTTGAGTTTCTGTCAGCCGGAGAGGTTCATCCGAAAAAAGCGACGCCCAGCCGTCCGCGCGCGTCCGTAGCACTCGACCTGTCCGACGTCAAAGGGCAGCGCCACGCGAAGAGGGCCCTCGAAGTCGCTGCGGCTGGCGGCCACAACCTCTTATTGTCCGGCCCGCCGGGCGCGGGCAAGAGTCTTCTTGCGATGAGACTGCCGTCGATTCTCCCGCCGCTCTTGCCCGCGGAAGCGCTCGAAGTCACGAAGATCCACTCGGTCGCCGGCCTTCTCGACGACGGCGTGCTCGTCGAAGCGCCGCCGTTCCGGTCACCCCACCACACGCTCTCGACCGCCTCGATGGTGGGAGGCGGGAGCGGGCTCATGCCGGGCGAAGCGAGCTAAAAGCACGGCGTTTCCCCCGAAGCACCCGTTAACTCTTTCGATTGCACCGTCGCTCGGGGGACGAGACAATCCGCTACCGGTTGATCGCCGGTCCGAAAACCATGATCGGCGAAACCCTGGGAAATTACGTCATCTCTGGCACGCTCGGCTCTGGGGCCATGGGCGACGTCTACCGGGCAACGGACCGAACCCTCGGACGCGACGTCGCCATCAAGGTCATGGCTCGAGAGCTAGCTGCGGATCCGGACCGCCAGCGCCGCTTCGAACAGGAGGCCCGCGCAGCTTCTGCACTCAATCACCCGAACATCGTTCACATCTACGAGATTGGTGAGCACCGCTCGGTGCGCTACATCGCGATGGAGCTCGTGGAGGGCAAGACGTTGCGCGAGCTTCTTAAGGACGGAGCCCTGCCTTAGGAGAAGCTTTTGCCTCTCGCGCGGCAAATGGCTGCGGGGCTTTCGAAGGCGCACGCTGCAGGCATCGTCCACCGCGACCTCAAGCCCGAGAACGTCATGGTCACCGAAGACGGCTACATCAAGATCTTGGACTTTGGCTTGGCCAAGCTTATGGAACCACCCGGCGACGCAAACTCCCAGTTGGCGACATTAGAGAAGAAGGGAACGATCCCGGGAACAATCCTCGGCACGGTGGGCTACATGTCGCCCGAGCAAGCGACAGGTCGGACTGCCGAACACTTCTCGGACCAATTCTCTCTGGGAGCGATGTTGTATGAAATGGCCTCGGGTAAGAAAGCGTTCGCGCGCGAGACGGCCGTGCAAACGCTGTCTGCCTTGATCGAAGCCGACCCAAAGCCTCTAGGCGAGCTCGACCCAACACTGCCCGCCGCGTTTTGCTCGCTCGTTACGCGATGCCTCTCCAAAAAGGCTGCTAGCCGTTACGCCTCGACGAGCGAGCTACTCGACGCGCTCTCTCGAGTGATGGAGCGTCGCGTTTCGCACGCCCCCGCACCGAGTCAACCGACGGTCGGCCGCGCCGACACCATCGCCACGTTGAAGCACGCTTTGAGCTCCGTGGAGGCTGGCCGGGGTGTGCTTTTGTGTGTGACCGGAGAGGGCGGGATCGGCAAGACCACGGTCGTGGAAGCCTTCCTCGATGAGGTGAGCTCGGAGAGCCAGACACGGCGGATTGCTCGCGGGCGCTGCTCGGAGCGCCTTGCGGGAACGGAAGCCTACCTGCCATTTCTGGAATCTCTCGAAAGCCTGTTGCACGATGTCGGCGAGAACTCGCCCACACGCCTCATGAAACAAGTGGCTCCAAGCTGGTACTTTCATTTGGAGCCGGCGTCCACCGAAGAATCGCCGCCGAGACGAGCGAACTCTCCCGAGCGCATGAAACGGGAGCTGAGCACCTTTTTCGAGCGCCTGACTCAGCAAGAGAGCCTCGTGCTCCTCCTGGAAGACCTGCACTGGGCCGACGTGTCGACGGTGGATCTTCTCGCGCACCTGGCCGACCGCTTCGATCGGATGCGTGTGATGATTGTCGTCACCTATCGCCCGGAAGAGCTGCGCCTCGCCAAACATCCGTTCCTCGAAGTGAGGTCGGACCTAAAGGCGCGCGGAGCCTGCCGAGAGATTACGCTCCCGTTTCTCAGCGAGAGCGACATCGAGGACTACTTGTCGCAAGTATTTACCGGCCACCGATTTCCACCTGAGCTGAAAGCCCTCATTTATGCGAAGACCGAGGGGAGCCCGCTCTTCATGGCCGACCTTCTGAGCTATCTGCGAGACCAGAAGGTGATTGATAAAGACGAGGCCGAGGCTGAGGACGATGGCGTCTGGCAACTGACAGAATCTCTTCCCGAAATCGAGCACGAGCTCCCCCAGTCAGTCTCGGGAATGATCGAGCGTAAAATCGATCGCCTGAGCGATGCCGAGCGGCGGATGATGTTGGCCGCGAGTGTACAGGGATCCGAATTTCATTCCGCAGTGCTCTCGAAAGTACTGCAACAGGACCCGGCAGACGTTGAAGAAAGCCTGGAGCAACTGGGACGCGTGCACGCCCTCATACGACCCCTCGGGGAGGAAGAGTTTCCGGACGGCACTTTCGGTATGCGCTGCCGCTTCGTTCACGTTCTTTACCAGAACGTGCTGTTCGCTTCGCTCACTCCGACACGCAAGGCCTCATGGAGCCGCGTCGTTGCGGAGACCCTGCTGGAACACTACGGTGAGAAAGATTCGTCCGTCGCTTCCGAGCTCGCTGTCCTGTTCGAAGTCGCGAGAGACCCGGCTCGCTCGGCAAAATATTACGGGCTCGCAGCGCAAAGAGCCTCGAAAGTCTTCGCCTTTCGGGAAGCGATCGTGCTAACCACAAAAGGGCTCGAGCCGGCAGAAAAGCTACCCGAGGCCGCGGACCGCACGCAACTCGAGTTGACGCTCCAGTTGGCTCGAAGCCAGCCGCTCATCGCCACGAAAGGATACGCGTCACCCGACGTGCGCGAGACCTTCGCGCGGGCGCGGGAGCTATGCGGGCGGCTCGGTCAGACGCCGCAGCTCTTCCCGGTGGTACAAGGTCTCTTTCGCTTCTATATGGTGCGCTCGGAGCTGCCCGCGATGCTCGAGCTCGGGGAGGAGCTCCTGAAGCTCGCAGAGCACGAGCGGGACCCCGCACTTCTCGTACCGGCTCACCGGGCACTCGGGAGCTACTACATGAATTCATGCCAATGGACGCGGGCGCGCGAGCACTTCGAAAAAGGTATTGCTCTGTACGATCCCAACCAGCGCAATACCCTCTTGCGTCTCTACGGCCAGGATGAAGGCCGACTATGCAGTCAATTCCTGGTTTGGATTCTGTGGTTCCTCGGCTACCCGGAGCAAGCGGAGAGGACGCAACAGGAGATCATCGCTCTGGCGCAGAAACAGTCCCATCCCTATGACCTCACGAACGCACTCGCCGGCGCCACCTTTTTTCACGTGTTGCAGCGAGATGGGAAAGCCGCGAAAAAGCAAGCCGACAAGGTCTCGGCACTCGCCAGCGAGCACGGGTTCGCGTTCTGGGCCGCCTATGCGACCATATTGCGGGGCTGGGCGCTCACGGAACTTAGGGTCGGGGCAAGAATAACTACCAAGTCTTTGTCGTAATTCATCTGCTGCAGGGATAACGATCCGAGCTGGCGGGAAGCGGATCGCCTGGCGGGACCGCGTCAAATGGAGCTATTTGCAGCTCTTTGAGAGCTTGCCCATGGAGACGTAGGCCATTGGTGTTAGAGTTACGAATTATGATTCGTAACTCTGATATTGACCGCCTGCGGGGGTTGTTTGCCAAACGTCTCATCGCCACCATGGACATGCTCAAGAAGACAGTGGGGACTGTCGCTGACCTGACGGTGTTCCGGAAACTGAGAGAGCTCGACTACTGCACCAGCTATTCGCACCGTGGACGTTTCTACACGCTCCGAGAGCTCGCGGAGTTTGATGAGAACGGCTTGTGGTGGATTCGGTCCGTCGGCTTTTCAAGTCGAGGGACACTCGTCGCCACGGCCGAAGGACTGGTGAACGCCTCCGAGGCTGGCTACGCGGTGGAGGAGCTTGATGCCATTGTTAGGGTTGGGACCAAAGATGTGCTGCCGAAATTGGCCTGGGAGAAAAGACTTCGCCGCACTCGGATTAGAAATCGCAATGTCTACTTCTCTCCGAAGAGGAGCATTCGTGAACAGCAAATAGCCAGCCGACGTGTTTGGGAAGCGCAACCCTCTGTGTCCAAGAGTATTGCTGCTCAAGACGTCCTACCCGATGAGCTCAAAGCAGCCATCATCCTTTTCTTTAGCCTGCTCGATGAGAGAGAAAGGCGTGTGTATGCGGGGCTTGAATCTCTCAAGTTAGGTTATGGCGGTGACCGCCAGATGGCGGAGATCCTCGGGCTCGACGTTAGCACTGTGGCTCGGGGCCGTCGCGAGCTACTTGAGCATGATGTGAATGTGGAGCGGGTCCGAAAAGCGGGTGCCGGCCGCAAAGCTGTCGAAAAAAAACGCCAGAAGTCATCGCGGCGATCGAAGAACTTATGAAGTACGAGGTCGCTGGCGATCCCGTCAGCGGTCTGAGATGGACTCGCAAGACCACGAAAAAAATAGCTGCCGAACTCTCGGCCTTGGGCATTCGCGTCAGTCGCAAAACCGTCGCGAAGCTGCTTAAACAGATGAACTTCTCACTCCGGACCAACAAAAATAAGATCTCGAATGGCTCTCCTCCAACTCGCGACGCCCAGTTCGCCAACATCACACAGCTACGGGAGCGCTTTAGCCGACGTGGCAATCCCATATTGAGTGTCGACACCAAGAAGAAAGAGTTGGTCGGACGCTTCAAGAACCCAGGACGCGTCTGGGCTCAAAAGAGCGATGCCGTCAACGACCACGACTTTCGCTCCATGGCAGATGGGGTCGCAATCCCATACGGCATCTATGATCTCCAGAGTAATCGAGGCACCGTGTATGTCGGAACGTCTTACAACACGTCGCAATTCGCAGTCGAATGCATCGAGAAGTGGTGGCGCTCTGAAGGTCAGAAGCGTTTTCCCGGCCGCAAACATTTACTTGTCGTAGCTGACACTGGCGGAAGCAACGGCGCAACCCGCCGTGCATGGAAACACGGCATCCAGCACAAGCTGTGCAACGAGCACGGTTTGGACGTCACGGTCGCACACTATCCACCAGGTGCGTCCAAGTGGAACCCAATCGAGCACCGCCTGTTCAGCGAGATTAGCAAGAATTGGGCGGGCCGGCCGCTCGATAGCTACGAAACCATCCTGAACTTCATACGGACCACCAAGACCAAAACTGGGCTCAAGGTTAACGCCCGTCTCGTCAAGAAGCAGTATCCTAAGGGCATCAAAATCTCGGACCCTGCGATGGCGCTACTCAACATCAAAAAATCCTCTTCCCTGCCGAAGTGGAACTACACGTTGCGTCCATCCAAGAATGGGAAATAATTTCTGCCACGGTCCTTAGCCAACACGACGAGGGAATCGCCCAGATACGGAAGGGAATCGAGGACTGGCGGGCGACGGGGGCGCGGATGTACGGCGACTACACCCTCGGCTTGCTAGCCGAGGCCTACCAAAAAGCCGGGAAGGTTCAGGAGGGGCTCGCCGCCGTCGCGGCGGGGCTGGTCGAGCACGAGGAAACACGCGGCGTATGGGAAGTAGAGCTCCATCGGGTTCAGGGCGAGCTCTTGTTGATGAGAGGCGATAGCGCCGCCGAGGACTCGTTCCATCGCGCCCTCGAACTCGCAAGGGCGGACGAACGCAAGTCGCTGGAGCTACGGGCGGCGATGAGCCTGAGCCGGTTGTGGCGGCAGCAGGGAAAGAAAACCGAAGCGAAACAACTCCTGGGCAAAGTCTACGACGGGTTCGCGGAGGGATTCGACACACGGGACCTCGTTGAAGCAAAGACGCTTCTCGACGAGCTATCCCATTAGATGAGTAGGAGGCAAATTACAATGACGAAATTGCCAGAAATCTATGGAGACACCGCTCTGGTCACGGGCGCCTCGTCCGGATTCGGCCGCGAGTTCGCTCGTGAGCTCGCCCGCGAAGGCTTCAAGAACGTGGTGCTAGTGGCTCGACGTGAGGAGCGTCTTCGCGAGCTCGCCAAAGAGCTCGGAGACAAATACGGCACCAACGTGGTGGTCATTCCTCAGGATCTCTCCCAGCCTGGTGCCGTCAACCGCGTCGTCGAGCGAGTTCGGGACGAAGGGCTCGAGGTTGCCGTCCTGGTGAACAATGTCGGTGTGGGCACCTATGGCTGGTTCGAAACTATCGATCTCGACAAAGAGCTGGCGATGATCGACATCAATTGCAAGGTTCCTGTTGAGCTGGCCCACCACTATGTTCGGCACATGAAGAAAAAGGGACGCGGAGGCATCATTAATCTGTCTGGGCTGTTGCAAAACCTCAAAGCCGGCACGTTCAGCACTTATTGTGCGACCAAAGCCTTCAATGCAGCTTTCTCGGAATGCTTGAACGAAGAGCTCCACGGCACCGGAGTCGATGTCGTCTGTCTCAATCCTGGATACCACCCCGACACAGAAATCCTCGCCGCGGCCGGGGTCCCAGGCACTTTCCCGTTTCCCCCCGGCAATCTACCCGCCTTGGCACGACACGGGCTCAACGCGCTGAGAAAGAAGAAGGTCATGAGCGTGAACGGAATCTTCAACAAAGTACTCGTACAGGCGCTCAAGTTCATACCGATACGGATGCGCCAAGCGACCAACAAGATACTCGTCGGAACACCGGAAAAGCGCTTTGCGGCGCACCGCTCCTAGAAGATAGCTACTCGCCGATGAAAACCCATTCTGGAAGTGCTCGCTCGCCCCGAGAGCGCAGTCGAGGCGCCTCCCGCAAAGCGTCGGCTTCCTGAGTCACCGGGTCGCGGCAGGATCAGGGTGAGATTAGTATGCCGTATCTGACACTGTCACCCGTTGCTCTAGCTGCCGCAGGCGCTCCTCGATCAAGCTCCTACGACCCCGGGACGCCACAGCACCTATCATCTCTCTTGCCTTCCGCATGCTGAAGCTTGGCGCCAGCTCTAGCTCCGGAAGCGCGGCAAACAGGCGCGATTTCGCCGGAGTTAGATATAAGAAGTCAAGGCGGGACCTCAATCTTCGAAGCGCTCCCAGTGGGTGAGGTTCTGCCAGGCCACCTTCGCCTTGCCCGCGGACCGCATCGTCGCTTGCTTTTCGGCCGGATAGCCGAGACACACGATCATCTCGGGGCTCAATCTCGGCGGCAGATTGAGCACGACACACACCGCCACTTTGCTGAACGACGACACTGGTCCCGACCCGATGCCGAGGGAATGCGCGCGGCCAGCATCATCGTCTGCATGGCTGTGCCGACGTCGATCATCGGGCTTTTATCCGTTGCACTGAACCGGTAATCGCGTGCTTTGCTCGAATCAATGCAGATCACGATAGCGGCACTCGGGAGCTGCGACATCCCCGGCGAGACCATTCGGAGCAACCGCAATGTGGACGGTTCCTGAATGGCAATAAACCGGTGCACTCTGTGGTTGCCTCCCACGGGCGCCCATCGGCCGGCGTCGAGAATCGCCTCGACGTCCTCGCGTGCGACCGGCCGCTCATTCATATTGCGGATCACGCGGCGAGACTTGATGACTTTCAAGAGCTCGCGGCTCATCGCTCGTCCTCGTCCACGAGGTGCTGGGCCACCATGCGGCACAACTCGTCCAACGTTCCGCGGAGCGCTTCGGAATCGTTCACGTGAGACCGGCCGTGCGCGATTCTCTCTCTCGTTGCTGACAACATCTCCTTCGCGTCAGCCGAGACGCGGCTCGCAACGAAGTCGCTCAAAGATCCGGCCGCCGTAAGAAGGCGCATCGAGGCATACTGAGCGGGCTCGTCCATCTGGGTCCGAGCAGATGTAATCAGGAGGGTGAAGAGCTCGATCGCTTCATCTTCGGTCAAGAGAGCATCAGAATGGGTCATGGATCCTCCTCGTCCGGTTGCGCATTCTACCGCTCCGGGTGGTTGAGTATCGAACCGGAGCCTTGACTCCAAAGGCTTCGAGACAAACAATTAGCTGGCCAGATGAGTTACCGATGAGTTACAAGAGCTTACAGAGCGCCCTCGACGACCTCGAACGACACGACAAGCTCGTACGAGTCGCCCTATAGCACATTGCTTTTCCGTTGGCCGCGCACAAAGCTGTTGATGGAGCGCTGTCGTTTCTCGTCGCCGCCAGTGCACGCGGTTGAAGCGAAGCAGAGCCCCGTCTCGTGGCTCGTGCTCGCCACCCTCGCGATCTCGGGTGCGAGCGCCATGGTGTACGAAGTCGCTTGGGGACGCACGCTTTCGATGGTCTATGGCTCTTCGATCTACGGCGTGTCGATCATGCTCTCGACGTTCCTTCTCGGCATCACTCTAGGCGCAGGGCTGGCGTCCTATCTCCTGCACCGCCATCCGACAACACATCCGCTGCCGCGACTGTCCAAAACCCTCGTGGCGTCGGCTACGCTCGCCTTTTTTAGCCTCATCGTCGCGAGGAGCCTTCCGTTTCACTTTGAAGTGGACCCCATTTTTTAGACCAGGGGTTAAGGTGGTAAAACAAGCCTGCTCAATAAAAAAAGGAGCAGAGAAAAGTGAAGAAAAATCGTACGAAGCACAGCCCTGTTTTCAAGGCGAAAGTTGCCTTGGCGGTACTACGCGAGCAGGAGACAGTGGCGGAACTATCCCGCCGGCACAAGGTTCACGCGAACCAGATCTACAAATGGAAGCGGCAGCTTTTGGAGAACGTCACGCGTGCTTTCGAGACCGAAGAGGTGGGCGGAGGCGATGCCTCGATGCGCGAGGCCGAACTGCTTCAGAAAATCGGGGAGCTGACGATGGAGCGCGATTTTTTATCACACGGGCTCGGTCGATTGCGATGACGCCCCGGCGGGAGTTGGTCGAACCCAACGCTCCGCTGTCGATGCGCTGGCAGTGCGAGCTGCTCGGCGTGAATCGGTCGAGCCTATACTACGAACCTGTCGAGCCGGATGGCGAGCAACTCGCATTGATGCGTCGGATGGACGAGCTACATCTGAAGCATCCATTTTTCGGCAGCCGCATGATGACACAGACACTCAAAGCGGAGGGGTCGGCCGTCAACCGCAAGCGCGTGCAGCGTCTTATGCGGTTGATGGGGCTCGAGAGCACTGCGCCCAAGCCGAACACAAGCAAGCCAGCGCCGGAACACGCCGTATACCCTTATCTACTGAGGAATCTGACGGTTTCTCGGATCAATCAGGTGTGGGCCGCCGACATCACATACATCCCGATGGCGCGAGGCTTCGTATACCTGGTGGCGGTCATCGATTGGTATTCGCGGCGGGTGCTCGCCTGGCGCTTGTCCAACACGTTGGAGACGACCTTCTGCGTGGAGGCTCTGAACGAAGCTGTGGCACGCTACGGTTGCCCAGAGATATTCAACACGGACCAGGGCTCTCAGTTCACCTCGGAGGAGTTCACCAGTGTATTGCTTGCTCTTGAGATCAAGATCAGCATGGATGGCAAAGGTCGCTGTATCGACAACATCTTCGTGGAGCGGCTCTGGCGCTTGCTGAAGTACGAGGAGGTCTACCTGTACGCCTACGACACCGTGCAAATGGCTCGCGCGGGCATCGCTTGCTACTTCGATTTCTTCAATGACGAGCGCCCGCACAAAGCGTTAGGCTATCAAACGCCCGCGAGCTTCTACGATGGACTGCTTGGCGAGGTTGCTTGAAGATGATTGGCCATCGACCGATTTGTACATCACAGCATCATCCTGGAGCTCAACGTCGGCAGTTACCGACTGGGGCAATCGAAGCAGAACAAGGCCAAAGAGGCCACGGCGGTAGAAAACCGGGAAAAGGAATGAACCTTGCCACGAGTCCACAAAACGAATGCGAGAATCGCCGCAGGAGACCCTCTCGCGGCTTGGCCCATACCCCAGGTACCCCGATTTTTGCACTATTCAGGTGGACCAGCGAAAGGGCGGCTTCGATCCGGGGCCCCGGATCGAACATGGGACACTTTGCTGATAAGTGACGGAGCAAGACCGGTAGGTACCCGGGAATTCTAACTTGTTGCTGAAGAGAAATAATAATTGCCGCTAGACACAATGATGGCTACAGCGAAAAACAAACTGTCCACAGATTTTCAATCTGCCATAAACTGTGTTCCCGAACGCTCCCTTCTAGGAGCCTTCGGGAAACAACATCACGACTATGACCACGACGTGTTCAACTCGGCAGGCTCCACCTTAGCTACCCCCCATTTTGGTCCAGAGAATGGGGTCCACCTCACTTTCTGAATTTCTACACGTCGATCGAGGCCCACGAGGGCACGCTCTTTTTGTCGCAGTTCATCATCGCGGCGCTCCTCATGCTCCCGTCGACCATGGCGCTCGGGGCCACGCTCCCGCTCGCCGCCGATGCCCTGCCCAAACCACGGAAGAGCGCCCACGTCGCCAAACTCTATAGCTGGAACCTCATCGGCTCGGCGTCCGGCGCTATCACCGCCTCGGTCTTGCTGCTGGCGAGCTTCGGCGTCGAGTACACGATACGAGGCGCCGCCGTCATCGCTCTCGGCATGGCCATCTTGCTACTCGCGCGCTCCGGCCGGTTCTCCGTCCCCACCGCGGCGATGGCAGGGTCTTTCATTCTCATCATCCTTGCGCTCGATCCGAGCGGCGCGCGCGTAGTGAAGAGTTTCGGCGTCTATAGCGGAGCACGAACTTATGCGAGCTACGAGATTGGGCAGCTGCGCGACATCGTCGCGAGCCACGAGCTACTGTATTATCGCGACGGCCCGACAGCGACCGTCGCGGTGCAACAGATCGAGAGCTTTCGTCTTCTGAAGATCAACGGCAAGACGGACGCTTCGAACGGGCCGGGTGACGTCGCGACGCAGCTTCTTCTCGGCCATCTTCCGTTTCTTCTGAAGGACGCGAAGCGGGTCGGCGTGATCGGCTGGGGAAGCGGCATGACCGTCGGCGCTGTGCTGCGGCACCCAGTGGAGCGTGTCGACGCGTTCGAGATCGAGCCGGTGGTCATCGAAGCGTCTCGTTTCTTCGAGCCCTTGAATGGGCAACCGCTTGAGGACGAGCGCGTCGAGCTCGTTCTCGGCGACGCGCGAAACCAGCTGCAGCGCGGCGAAACGACTTACGACATTATCATCTCGGAACCTTCGAATCCCTGGATCACAGGTGTTTCCAATCTTTTCACGAAGGACTTCTTCGAGATCGCCGCCAAGCGGCTCGAGCCCGACGGCCTCCTTTGCCAGTGGTTTCACCTCTACGGCATGTCTGAAGAGTCGACGCGCTCACTCATCGCGACGTTTCGCGAAGTCTTCCCATACGTCATCGCGTTTCAAGATCGCGACCTCATTCTCATCGGCGGCCGCAATCCTCTCGAGCTCTCGCTCGATCGTCTCGCCGGGCTCTATCGCGACCCGGAGGTACAAGCAAGCCTCGTTCTCGCGGAGATGCAATATCCGAGCGACGTCCTCGCGAGCATGACGCTCGACGCCGACGGCACGGCGGCGTTCTCGGATGGCACGAGGCTCAACACAGACGACGACATGTATCTCGAGCTTCAGGCGCCGCGCTCCCTTTATCGCGACAACGTCGAGGCGATTCTCGCGACCATGCGCAAGCATCCTCCGGATGTCCTCGCACACCTAACCGATGTGGAGTCCGAGGCCAAAGTGCGGATCGAGCTCGCGGCGTCTTACTTCACCGCGGAGCGGCTCGAGGAAGCGCTCGTGCAAACGGAAGAGGCCGTCGCGATCGAATCGTCTTTCGAGGGGCAGAAGCTGCGGGGTCAAGTTCTGCAACAGCTCGGGCGTGACGACGAGGCGAAGGCCGCGCTGCAGCACGCACTCGACGCGGGCGGCGACGATGCAGGTCGCCGATTCGTGGAAGCGATGCTGCGCGCGCTCGACTCTCCCACAGGTTCTTAGACGTCCCGGCCATGCGGGAGCTATTCGCTGCTCGGCGTGGCATCCTCGTAGGCGGATTCGATGACCCGTTCTAATCGAGAGATTTCTTCATCGGACAGGAAATCAAAGTAGCGTGCTCGTTTTCGTGCGGACAACCGATTGTTGTTCTGAAGGCAAAACCTAATCAGAAGGTCAATCTGCCGATCCGGCATGTCTACGATCTTCTGTATGGCCCGCTTACTCTGATCGTAGTTGAGCAGAAAGGCCAACTCATCGACGAGGTCTTTGTCAATCGTTTGCTCGATGAAGGCATAGAGCGCTTCGGTTTGAGGTGTCATGTCGATATAGCGGTACCACTTAGCTGTCTCGTTGTGAATGGTCATCCGCCCTTCTTCATCGAGGGAATGTTCGACCAGCGGCATCAACGCTCGAGAGAACGCCTCGAGGGAAGCATCATATTCGAGCCGATTCTCGAGCATCGCCGCGGACACGGGAAACATGATCCCTTGAGGAGTAAATCCTCGACGCGCAAGGATGTTGTGAATCAAGAAACGGTGGATACGGCCGTTTCCATCCTCGAAGGGATGTAAGAAGACGAGTCCGTACGCGATCGCAGCGGCGTGCGCCACTGCGGAAATTTCGCCGTGGTCTATCCGGCCGTGTGCAGCAATCAAACCCTCCATCAAGCTGTGTAAATCGTCGGGCTTCGGAGACGCGTAGTGGACATTCTCCCGCTGCCACGCGACGGTCTCGCCCACGTAGTTTTGAGTGCTGCGGTAGTCGATATCGCAAAAACGTGGATCAACGATTCGATTCTGCAACTCGAGGAGATGAGGCTTGTCAAGAAAGTCTTCGGTCTCTGCCAGTTGAAGAAGGCGGACGAAGCGTTCGCTTCTCGTCGAGCTCGGCGTGGCATGCTCAATCTCGAAGGATGATTTCGTCTCTTTGGTGTAGAGGTAGCTAAGGGCTCGCTTCAGCAGAGCGGGTGGAACCGCAGAGATGACGTCTTTGCTTCGCTGCGCGAGGTCGGCGTGCTCGAACTGCTTCAGGCGATCGGTCCGACGAATCATCGGGCAGAACTCTCTGTTCCCGAGCAAATTGTCGCGGATGCGTTGGCGGCGGGCAGCACGTCCCGGAACGAGCGCATAGTAGTCGTCTGGGTCGAGCAGGTCGACATAGTTGCCACGCGTGAGGCCGTCCAACGGGAGTGTTTTCCCCGTCAACAGCTCATAAAGGAACCATAGTCTTCTCGCGTACTTGCCTGTCGGCTTGGATCGAACGTAACGCGCAAACTCGTCAGCCTTGACGACCTCGAACACGCTGGCCAAGATCCCGAGGTTCGTTCCATCGTACTTGAGGGCAAATTCCAGCTGATCGCCTATCGAATCTCCGGGCCAATATGAAGCTGGATAAATCTCCTCGACAACCACTCTAGATGAGCGGATACGATGTGTCCCGCCAGTGGCGACCTGGGAGCGATGCCAATTGGGGATGACCTCGATACGATACTGCTCGACTAGCGCGGTGTACCCGGCGGGCCTCGCAGACATCGACCCAGTCGCCATAGCCGATCTCAACTCCCAAAACAGTTACAGGCGTGTATTTTTGATTACGACAGCCCGTTAACCTTTCATTTCATTTACCGACGTGCTCCGAAAGAGTCTAGCAAAACGGTTATTTGAGCGTCAAATTAGTTATAAATAAGACTGTATGCGGAATTATTGTTACATTCCAATACTACATCCGTCAATGGCGGTCTCACTCCGGAATCTCGATCTCGCCTCGACCGGACAAGAACCGATGAGCCTCCAACACAGATGACAACTATTTCACCTCGCGTTTGTCGGCCTCGACCGGCGTTGTTGCACGGCCCGGAGCAAATCGCTGACCTCCCTTTGCCTGTCGCAGAGTCACCCGGCGCAGCGTATCGGGCATCCCGAGCCCGGTCATCTTGTTGAGTATCTCGCACCCAATTCGGTGTTCAACTCGTTGCCTCGCCAACGTTCGTGTCCGCATCTCGGGCCCGATGATCGCTTTGTAACGATAGACCGCGTTCTCCACCATGCTTCGCTTGGTGCAGCCTGAGAGCTTGTACCATTCACGTCGGCCGTGTCTTTCGATGGCACGAATATGGCGATCGCGCTCCTGCATGGCCGTGTTCGAACTCTGACTGAGCGTCGCGTTTCGTTGCGGCGGAATCACCACACGCGTCCTTCGTCCAGGGCTGTGCGCTTCGATGGCTTCGTAGACCGCTTGCTTGTCGTATGCACTGTCCGCCGCCACCGACGCTAGAGGTGCTTGAATCTGGGTTAGCAAAGCGGGTACTCGGGTTGCGTCGCGAGCTCGTGACGCCGTCAGTTCGGACGCAACAATGTTGCCGGTCTTGCGATCAACGGCGATGTGCAACTTGCGCCATGCGCGCTGCTTTGGCGGTTTGCGGGCGGTTCCAACATGAATCCTCAAGCCCGTGCTATCGATCATCAAGTGGATGGGTCGATTGCTTGCGGCTTTCGGAATCCGCAGCTTCTTGCGGAGCAGCCTCGAGCGCCGAGACAACGTCGAGTAGTCCGGGATCTCGATACCGAGCCCGAGAAGCGAGGCGATCGAGTGCAAGAAGCCTTCGGTTTGTCGGTAGGCGAGCTTGTACACCATCCGGACAACCAGGCCCGTTTCAATCGCCATATCTGAATAGACCCGTTGACCGCCAGGCTTACCGGTCTTGTCGGCCTTCCAGTTCGCGATTGCCTCCTCGTCAAACCAGACTGTCAAATCGCCTCGACGGCGCAGCCCTTCGTTGTATTCCGCCCAGTTGCGAACGTGGTACTTCTTCCGCTTCGCGTGCTTGTACTGGCTGCGCTTGGGATACTTCATGGTCGAACATACCTCGCCTCCACCATAAGCGGATTTTGCTCTCTGCCAGAGCGGTGCAACAACGCCTCTTCAAGCAGCTGTTCGCCGGCCCAATGCGCCCATACGGAACATGTCAACAACTTTGGGACACTCGCGAGCTGCATTTAGTGAGCCTCGATTATGGTGGGGAGACTCGTGAGGTCGGTGCGATCGACATCAACATCGATCAAGATCTTGTTGCGTGAAGCAGAAAAAGGGGGTACCCCAGGTATGGACGCCGCCGCGAGAGGGGCTTGTGCGGCATCGTGGAGGGTCGTTTTTTCCAGCGGCGGGTTGATCCAGGCCTGCGGAGGCAAAACGGGCGGTTGCGGCGTTCCGCGAACGAAGCGTTCGGGATGAGCCTGTTGAGCTTCGAGAAGGATCTGGCGCCGAGCGGTGGTGAGCTGTTCGGCTCGACCATAGTGAACGTCGGCCGGTGTCATAAGGCCGATTCCCGAGTGCCGGTGGTGGAAATTGTAGTAGGCGAAGAAACCGCAGCAGAATAGCCGGCCGTCTTCGGCGGAACCAAAGCGGCTCGGAAACTGAGGACAGTACTTCATCGTCTTGAACTGAGACTCGGAGTAGGGATTGTCGTTCGAGACGTAAGGCCTGGAGTGGGTCTTGGTAACTCCGAGGTCAGCCAGGAGCAGACCCACGGGCTTGCTCCTCATCGAGCTGCCACGGTCCGCGTGAAGGGTGAGCTGGTCGGGTTCAATGTCCTGCTTGCGACAGCTCTCGGCGATGAGGCGTTGGGCGAGCGCGGCACTTTCTCGGTGAGCCAGCATCCAGCCAACCACGTAGCGGGAGAAGATGTCGAGGATGACGTAGAGGTAGTAGTAGGTCCACTTGACGGGGCCACGAAGCTTCGTGATATCCCACGACCAAACCTGGTTCGGCGCTTCGGCCAACAGCTCCGGCTTGGTGTAGTTCGGATGGCGCCGTTGGTTCCGGCGCTCTCGGACCTCGCCGTGCTCCTCCAAAATCCGATACATCGTGCGAATCGAGCAGAGGTAGGTTCCCTCGTCCAGAAGCGTAGCCCACACCTGAGCGGGCGCCTTGTCGACGAACCGCTCACAGTGCAAGGCCCCGAGGACTTCCTCGCGCTCAGTTTCGTCGAGAGCTCGGTGCGGCCGAGGACGACGCTTCGGTTTGGGCGTCACCGGCTGGCGCCTGCGATACAACGTGGAACGAGCCACACCCAGAGCCTCGCAGGCTTCCGCCGTTTGCCCAATCCGCCCCGCCAGCTCCTCGGCCGCCACGATCAGTCGTTCTCGTCGCTCTCGAGTGGATTCAGGGGGATCCCCAGTAGTTCGGAGGTTTTTTTTGGATCTCCAACATCGTCTCCACCCGAGCCAGGCGACGTTGGAGCCGGGCGTTCTCGCGCTCGAGCTCCTTGACCCGTGGATCCTCTGCCTTCGCCTTCCGGCCTCGCTTTCTCGACGTCATCCCAACCTTGGCGATCTCGTCACGTTGGCGACGCCAACTCGATAATAGCGACGAGTACAAGCCCTCTCGACGCAGAAGAGCAGCAACGTCACCGTCACCCTTGCAGGCATCGGCCTCACGCACTATCCGCAGCTTGTACTCCGCGGTAAAGCGTCGACGCTTCGCTTGCTCGCTCACTTCCGGATCCTCGACCCCCGCCGCAGCGCGGCCGGCGGGATCTCCAGTCGCCCTACGGGCTCCTTCCGATCCCGCCGAGGTCTCTCTCTCTACCAACATACTCATGCGTTGATCCTCCTCCACCCTCTACACTAATTTCAAGGGGCGAAGTGTCTCACCGATGTTGGCACAGAGGGATATGAGCTCACGTTTTTTATGGCAACTCGGACATAGACATCTGGCTTTGCATGAGAGTGAAGCGGCGAATTCCGGGAGCTCGTCGAGAAACAAGACGCCGCGATGCGCCAAGCTCGCTTCGCCCGGCATGAGCCCGCTCCCGCCTCCCACCATCGAGGCGGTCGAGAGCGTGTGGTGGGGTGACCGGAACGGCGGCGCTTCGACGAGCACGCCGTCGTCGAGAAGGCCGGCGACCGAGTGGATCTTCGTGACTTCGAGCGCTTCCGCGGGCAAGAGCGGCGGGAGAATCGACGGCAGTCTCATCGCAAGAAGACTCTTGCCCGCGCCCGGCGGGCCGGACAATAAGAGGTTGTGGCCGCCAGCCGCAGCGACTTCGAGGGCCCTCTTCGCGTGGCGCTGCCCTTTGACGTCGGACAGGTCGAGTGCTACGGACGCGCGCGGACGGCTGGGCGTCGCTTTTTTCGGATGAACCTCTCCGGCTGACAGAAACTCAACGGCCTCTCGCAAGCTCGAAGCCGAGTACACCTCCGCAGCCTTCACGAGGCAAGCCTCTGCCCGTTGTCTTCGGGCACGACGATGCGGGACAGGCCTTCCTGCACCGCCTGCGAGACGATCGGCAGAACACCGCGCACGCGTCGCAAATCGCCGTTCAACGCGAGCTCACCGAGAAATAGGGTGTCGTCGAGCCGCCCGGGCGGGGACTGTTCGAGCGCCACGACCAGGCTCAGCGCTAATGCAAGGTCGAAGCCCGAACCTTGCTTTTTTACATCGGCGGGCGCGAGGTTCACCGTGATCGCGCCATCGCACTTCCCGAAGCCGCTATTCACAAGCCGTCGACCGGCTCGGTCTCTCGGCGCGCGCTTTCCACCGGATTCTGAAAGTTTCACGAACGATCGCCGATCTCGCTGAAGCCGAGACGATTGAGCCGCCGCATCTTCAAGAAGCCGTGGTCTATCGTGCGAGCGGAGAAAACTCCACGAGATGATGGGCCGGGGCTATTTCTTGCATACCGGCTTTGATACACTACCTGTTATCCGGTTTTAGCCAAAGGTGTTCTGTGAGGCAATCTAGCTACTCGTGGCTTGCCCGTGACCCCGTCATTTGGTGTGGCGTGCTCGCTTACACGCTTGTCGTGGCGCCGTTCTTATTGCCGGGCTTGTCGCGCGAATCTCTCGCCTGGTGGACCGAGCTCTACGCCACCATGGTGGTAGTTTCGGTCGTCGTGGCCTCACTCGAGCTCGGTTTCAAGAACCGACTTCCGCGTAGCGCTCAGCTTTTCCGACACATCTTCGCCGCAGCCTTCTTCATATTACTGGTGAAGGATCTGGTCTACGTGATGCTTCCCGAGTCGGTGGAGTCAGCCCATTCTTAGTTGAAACTCTCCACGGCTCATAAATTAGGCGGCCTTCTTCTTCGACACCGTTGATGTCTTCGTCTCGATCTTCAGTTCCCGCTTGAGAGCTTCGCGAAGCTTCGGAAGATGGCGGTAGCCGATCACCCTCCTCAAGCGGGGTTCGATGTCCACGAGGGCTGTCGCCAGCCACCGCTGGCGTTGGCTGGAGTTCTTCCAGTGGTCGACCTTCGCGCAGCATTCCTCGACGAGAGCATTGACGGATTCAAGGCAGTTCGTCGTCTTGAACGAACGGCCCAGCACGCCGTACACGCCGAGACGATGCAATGTGAGCGTCTCCTCGATTCCTTCCTCCAAGCTCCCAGCTGCGGATTGGTTCCGCTCCTCCAATTCATCGTGCAGTTGATCGAGGGCCGCGAGGGCCTCTTTATATTCCGGCCTGTTGTAGGCCGACTGCAACCGCTTGCGCAACGACGCCTGCTCGCCCTTGGACAGATAGCTCACGACGTTTTCACGTTTGTGCCACTGGCAGCGTTGTATCAGGACCCGCTTTCGGAACGCCTTCTTTACGGCCGCTTTCAGACTCTTGCCGCCATCGATGATCACCAGTAGACCCTGGGAGCTGTCGAGTCCCCGCGCGAGCAGTGAACGCAGGAACGGCGTCAACACCTTCTCGTTCTCCGTGTCCGTCTCCACGAAGCCCAAAAAGCGTTTTTTCCCGGAAAGTGTGATGCCCAGCGCGATGACCATCATTGCGTCGGCGAATGATTTCCCGTCCAGGAACAGCGCCACCACATCTTCGCCGGACAGATCCCGTTCCTGCATCTCCCGAAGTTTCGCTGCGCTCGCTTGTACGAAACCTCGGGACACCGTCGAGCTCGACAGCCCGATAGCGCCCGGTATCGCTTCCGCTGCAGCCTCGCAGTTGCGACACGAGATTCCGTAGAGCACTCGTTTCAGCAGCAGATCATTCACCTCTCCGCCGTCGTTCAGTGCTTCGTAGGAGCGAAGCGGTATCTCTACTCCCTCTTGGCTCCGAACCCGTGGCACACGGATCGGTACCCGCTGGCCGGCAAGCCCTACCGTGCCAGGGTTGGTTCCGTGGCGGCGGCCACGCTCCAGTTCGTCCTTACGAGCGTATCGCTCTCCCGCCAACTCCTTCACTTCGTCGTCGAGCAGCTCGTGAACGTGCATCAACCCAAGCGGGATTAACGAACGGATCATCTCTATTTTGACGTCCACCTCGAGCTCCCCGTACTCCTCGCGCGCCATTACCTCGGGCTCACCCAAACGACGTGACTTCTTGTGTTTCTTGGCTGTACGTAGCAGACTTCCCATCTCGGCTCCTTTCTCTTGCGGCTTGATGTTGTTTTTGCCAACGTCATCAAACCACGGGGTTGGGAGCCGTTTCAATTTCCAACTAAGAATGGCACACTCTCTCGGTATTCTGGGAGAACGTTTACGCGGGCACCTACGGCTACGGTTACGTCTTTTACTACTTCGTCGCTTTCGCGGCTTTTGCCGTCGTGCCTCATCGAAACGACCGCGGTGTCGAAAGAGCATGGCTGTGGTTGATCCGCCCTCTGGGCGCACTATTGCTCGTTCTGGGACTCGTGGTTTACTTCCTTGGTATCCCTTTCGCGAACTACGTGGTCCAAGAGCCCGGGGCAAAGTCCCACTACATTTTGGGCTACATCGCACTCGTCGCGTTGGTGCTGCGCTTGCGCCAGTCCACGGAAAGTCCACTCTGGCGATCGGTATACGGGTGGTTCGCCTTGGCCTTTGGTCTTGGTTTTGGAGTGGATGCGCTCGATCTGATACAGAGATTCGGGGTTCTTCCTTGGGTCGAATACGGAACGCCCCTCGACCTGCTTTGGTTCGCCTGGCTGGCACCCATCATCGTGGCCGCACGCATGCTCGCCCACGCTCCTGAGTCCGAGGCGGTTTCGTCGGAGGTTTTCGAAGCGGATCTCTCGTGGCTCGTCGACTTGGGCGGCTCGCGCTGGCTCGTCTTCGCGCTTTCGCTACCGATACTGCACCTGGCGTTCAACACAGCGGGCATACTGGATGCGAACCTCGAGCCCGCGCGCAATGCCTTCACGCTTCTCTATGTCGTGTGCATGGGATGTGTCGCCGTATTCCATGAACAACTTTTGGGTCGCGAGAACACACGTCTTGCGCGTGAGCGCGCGGAGGTGAACGAGCAGCTACAGTTCGCGCGCCGCTTGGAAGGCATCGGACAGCTCGCCGCTGGTATCGCGCACGACTTCAACAACAAGCTCACCGTCATCCAAGCTTCGAGCGAGCTTCTCGACGAACAACTCGGCGTCGACGATCCGCGAAAGAGGTTTACCGCGAGGATTCTCAAAACGACAGAACAGGCCGCCGCTGTCGTTAGCCAGCTTCTCGGCTTCAGCCGGAAACAGATGAGTCATCCCAAAGTCGTGGACGTGAACGCTCAAATCGAGCAAGTGGCTAGCATGCTGAAGCAAACACTGGGCGAGGATATCGAGATAGCTCTGCAGCTCGAAAAGTCACTGCCGCCGGTAAAGATCGACCCCGCTCACCTCGAGCAAATTCTGATCAACCTCGCTGTGAACGCGCGCCACGCCATGCCTCGAGGAGGAACGCTGAGCTTTCGAACGGAATATGAGTCGCCGTCAAACGGAGGCACGACGGACGCCCGACCTGCAGAGGTCATCGTTACCGTCAGCGATTCGGGCACGGGGATGTCCGATGCGGTCAAGGCAAGAGCCTTCGAGCCGTTCTTCACGACGAAGCCAACCGGCGAAGGCACCGGCTTGGGACTCGCAACGGTGTTTGGACTCGTTCAGCAGAACAATGGCGGTATCGAGCTGAGGACGGAGTACGGAGTGGGGACCCGATTCCGCGTACGCTTTCCGGCGAGCGGCGGGGCCGTCGACGAAGTCCTCGCGCCGTCCTCGCGCGTCGAGCGCGCGCGGGGGGCTCATCTCCGGCGCCGGATTCTACTCGTCGAAGACGAGCCCGCCGTCCGTGAGCTGACGCGCGAGCTCCTGGAGCCCCATGGCTACACGGTGCGCGAGGCGGCTAACGGCGACGACGCACTACGAATCGCTCTTAGCGAAGACGCCATCGACATCCTCGTCACCGATGTCGTCATGCCTGGGATGAGCGGGCCGCAGCTAGCCAGAGAGATCGAGCGCCGTTCTCCCGATGTCAAGGTTTTGTTCGTCTCCGGCTACGCAGCGCCCGACGAAGCCGGGACTCCCTTGGTTCCTTACTTGCAGAAGCCGTACACGACGGTCGAGCTCATTGAAGCTCTCGATGCCCTGTGCGCCGTCGGCCCGGATGCGCCCGCTCCGACACCGCAAGAGACGTCGGCGGGACAATCAAGCTCTCGCCATTGATCTCGATCAATCTAGCGAGGCGCCGTCGCCGCTGCGGGCGACCGCGACGCTCCGGCCAGGATCCAGAAACGTTCCGTCGTCCAACATCCGCTGCTCCTCGAGCTCGAATAGTCGAACGGCTCTTTCCTCTAAAGGCCTCGAAAGGTCCTCGAACGCGGCGACGCTGCCCACTTTTACATTCGTGACAAAACTTTTTCGAAAACTTGACGACTCGGGGAGTCGGAGCTGTCTAGGATGTCTCTAGGCAGACTCAGGAGCGTATCGAATGCAGAGGGCTATTCCGCTGGTCTCCGTCCATCTTTTGGCGACAGCACTCCTCGGTTGCGGAGGCAGCGGTAACGACGCCGTGCCCACCGGACCGGAGGTCGTGGAGACGGTACCGGTAGTTGTCGCGACCGTCGCGCCGGGACCCGGAGAGCCGAGTGTGCTCAGGTTCGATGGCTCCGACGATCGCGTCACGGTTCCTTACAGTCCAACCTTTCCGACCGAGGTGTTCAGCTTCGGCGCTTGGATCAAGCTCGCGCCGCCGCGTGGGCGGGCAGCCATTTTCGCCCGAGGCGAGGATGACAACTCTTTCAATCTGAGCTGGCAGCTCTACGTATTGTCGGACGGAACGCTCGAGGTCATGCTGGAAGACTCCCGAGAGAATAACTACTGCTATCCCGCGAACAACTGCACGCCGCTCGGCTCGTGCAGCGGCGGAGACCTGTTTGTCGCCGACGATATCTGGCACCACGTCGCCGTCACGCGTGAGGGGTCGGGAGCCCTGGCTGTCTATGTCGACGGCGTAAGAAGTGCGAGCTGCGAGGGAACGGGCGTGCCTTCGTCGAATAACTTTCAAGTGTTGTCAATCGGATGCACCTTTGGCACGATCGGACCGCCCCCGGTGGCCGCGAGCCTCCTGTTTGGTTTTTCCCTGGACTCATAAACGAACCGGCCATGTGGAGCCTCGCGCTGACCGACGCCGAGATCGCGTCTGTTTTCAGCTCCGGAGTCGATGCGAGCTCCGCCGGTCTGGTCGGACTTTGGAAATTCGACGAAGGCGGGGGACAGTTGGTCACCGACCTCTCGCCGGCCGGCAATGATGGTTTTCTGGGCGAGAGCCCCTCGCCGGATAGCGCCGATCCGCTATGGGAGGCCGAAGATGCCCGATAGGCGTTGCGAGAACAACCCGATCTCCCGGCGGCGGATGTTGAAGCTCACCGCGGGAACGGCGGCGGGGCTCTTGATGGGCTCGCACGAAAGCGTGGCCCGGAGCCAGCTTCCTCCCGACGCCGCCACCGACCGACCGATCCTGCCCATTCCAGAACGGTTGGAAGGGTCGGTCTTCGACCTGAACATGCGACGTGGCGAACGCGAGTTCCTGCCCGGCCTGCTCACGCCCACTAAAGGCTACAACGGCAACTTCCTCGGTCCGACATTGGTCGTGCGGTCAGGGAGAGACGTTACCCTCAACGTGACCAACAACATCGGTGTCGCCACCACCACGCACTGGCACGGGATGCACGTGCCCGCGGTCATGGACGGCGGCCCGCACCAGGGTATCGAGCCTGGGGAGACTTGGACGGCCTCGTTTCCGGTGCTCAACCGCGCCGCGACCTATTGGTACCACCCACACCCGCACGCCTCGTTGGGCCAGGGGGCGATCTTCGACCCGATGGGAACCGGCTACCAGGTCTACGAGGGGCTCGCGGGCATGCTCATCGTCGAGGATGACACGTCGGACATGCTCCCGTTGCCTCGCTCCTACGGCCAGGACGACATCCCGCTCATCCTCCAAGACCGACGCTTCAATGAAGACGGTACCCTGATGCACTTTCCCAGCGACTTCAACCCTACCAGGGATCCCGCGCTTCGCAAGGGCGGTCACTTCCTGGTGAACGGCGTCGAGGGTCCCGCGCTGGACGTTGGTGCCCAGGTCGTTCGCCTTCGTATCCTCAACGCTTCGAACGCGCGCGTCTACAACTTGGGCTTCAGCGACAACCGGATCTTCCATCAGGTCGTCTCCGACGGCGGATTCCTTGCCGCACCGGTGCCGATGTTCCGGCTCGTCTTGGCCCCTGCCGAGCGAGCCGAGATTCTCATCGACCTGAGCGCCGACGAAGGAAAGACGCTCAGCCTACGCAGTTTCAACGGAGGCAACGGCACGACCTTCGTTCCGTTTCGGCTCCAGGATAGCTGGGACAGCGCGGATTTCGACCTAGTCGAAATCCGGGTCGGGTCGGCCGCTACCGGCGCCGTTCGCACTCTTCCAGAGCGCCTGGTTGTCGTGGCCTCGATTCCCGAGTCCGAAGCTCGGAACGCGGGGAGCCCACGGCCGTTCGAGCTCAACGCCAACCCGTTCGGAATCAACGGAAAGCGGATGACATGTCGATTATCGACGCGCGGATTTGCGTTGGCACTACCGAGGTCTGGGAAATCACGAACCCTAACAATCAGGCCCATCCGTTCCACGCCCACGGCGACTCGTTCCATATCCTGTCGCGAGATGGGGCGACCCCGACGGCAAACGAGCTCGGCTGGAAGGACGTGGTCCTGGTCCGCCCGTTCGAGACCGTGCGCATCATCAAGCGTTTTCGCGACTATGCGGACCCCGTGAATCCGTATATGTTCCATTGCCACATCCTGGAGCACGAAGACGTGGGGATGATGGGTCAGTTCGTGGTGGAGGGATAATTTCTCTTCATGAAGCGGTGGTGTATCGTGGGAGCGGAGATAGCGGGCCAAGGTGGCGGACCAGCAGGTAGTGCGCGAGGCGGCCCGCTTGTTCAACGACAAGTTGTATTTCGAATGCCACGACTTTCTCGAAGAAGCTTGGAACGACGCCCGGGGGGATGACCGCTCATTTCTCAAAGCGCTCATCGAGATTTCGGTAGGTTTCTACCATGTTGCGGCGGGAAACCATCCCGGCGCCGTCCATCTCTTGTCGCGCGGGATCGCGCGGCTCGAGTCTTTCGTGCCTGAGAGCCGAGGCCTCGACGTCGCGGCGCTCGTCGCGATAGCGGCGCGTTGTCTCGAGAAGTCGAAGCAAGCACGGGCCGGAAAGCGCGTGACGTGGGATCACGAAGATGTTCCGACGATGGACCTTCGTGAGCTAGAGTGAAAAAGACCGTGATGCGCTTGTGGATTTCGGGCACGGCCCTTGCTCTGACGCTCGTCGTTCTCCTGGGAGGGAGGACGCCCGAGGCTGACGCGGACGCATCTATTTATAAGGTTGCAATTTTCGGTTTTGACGGGATGGACCCCGAGTTCCTCGACTATTTTCTCTCGCAAGGCAAGCTCCCGAACTTTCAGAAGCTCATCGACGAAGGTGCTTTCTCCGCATGCCAGACGTTCAAGCCGACGAAGTCGGTCGTACTCTGGACTTCGGTTGCCACCGGCAAACGGATGGAAAAGCACGGCATCGTGGATTGGCAGCTGCTTTCCGAAGACGGGCAGCGCAAAGTGCTGGCTTCCGGCCAGTCACGCCGCACCGAAGCGTTTTGGAACATCGCGACCACCGCGAACCAATCGGTGCAGATCCTCAACTGGTGGGCGACGTGGCCTGCGGAAGAGGTGCTTGGCGAGATCGTCTCCAATCATTTTCCCCGGGCGCTCCATGAAGACGTCGACGAAGTGACTTATCCGGAGGATCTCGCGGACGAGCTCGAAGCACTCGGGCTTCCTGGGCGGGAGGCAGCCAATGCGGAGCTTGCCGCGGCGGGGATGCCGGTCTTCTCTCGGGAGCTCGCGGATAGCGCGTTCATGCCCTCGACCAATTTCCGGGCGCGTTTCCAGACGGCTGCCGGTATCTTCAATGACGACATGATCACGGAGCGGAGCTTGAACCACCTGCTCGAGACGCGCGGGCAAGCGGATCTGGTCGCAGCGCTCTTCCGGACGACCGATGTCTACACGCATTTCATGTGGCGATTCATCGAACGGCGCGTCGCGCAGCGTGTGTGGGACGAGCTTCGCGGAGAAGGCAAGCCCGTGACCCTGGCTATCTCGCGCACGATGGATGAGGCCTATGCGCGCGTGCTCGAGCCCGTCTACGTGCACGAGGATGCCCGTTTGGGTCGGCTGATGGAGCGTATGGCGTCGGACACGGTGCTCATCGTGCTGTCCGATCACGGGTTTCAGTTTCGTAACTACGGCTTCAACCACTACGACGACGGTCGCGGGGGCGTTCGGGAAACTCCTGGCGTGATATTCCTGTGGGGAGGGCCCGTGCGTGCCGGCGTGCGTCTCGAGACGCCCTCGCTTTTCGACGTCGCGCCGACGGCGCTGTATCTGATGGGACTTCCCCAGGGCCGCGATATGGACGGCCGGGTGCTTACGGAAGCCCTGGACCGGAAAATGTTGGCTTTTCGCCCTGTGGGGTTCATCGCCTCTCACGACACCGGTTCGCGAGGGGGGGGATCCAGCGAAAGTCCTGTGGATGAAGAAGTTCTACGTGAACTTAGAGCTCTCGGATACATTCGCTGAGTCCGACATTCGCGCCCCAAACCTTGAAGAAGGCCCACACCGGTGTTATCCTTGACACAGGCATCGTGGCGTAGTAAACTTCTCCTTACTTTCTGGCCAGGTGATCTTCCACAGCTATCTCGAGCTGGAAAACAATTTCAAAAGAAAAACATCTTGCGCGTATTTATCCAATCGAGTCCGCTATGATGAAACAGTTATATACAGTGATTCTTGTCCCGCATACGGGGGAGCAGTTTCGCAAATGGCGTTTGTCGTCTCGGGTAGTGAAGGCTCTTGCCTTTCTCGCGGGCGTGGCTCTGATCGCTACCGGGGTGCTAGTGGCGCACTACGTCACTTTCTACCAAGGTCTTACGGATCTTCGTGAGCTCAGATTGGCGAATACCGAGCTCAAGCGGCAGAACATCGATTACGAAGTCTCTGTAGAGCACCTGAACGAGCAGGTGGTCTCGCTCCAGGACTTCGTCATGAAGCTATCGGTCATGGCCGGGCTCGATGAGACGCCCCAGCTCACTGGTGTCGGCGTCGGCGGCTCTTTGGACCCAGACCTCTCGACTCCCTCTAGCGCCTATGGGCAAGTAAAGGACGAGCTCGACCGCATGCGGGGTGACCTCTCCCACCTCGAGGAGCGTGGTCGCGTCCTCGAGCGCTTCTACCAGCAGAACACGCTGATGCTCGCCTCGACCCCGTCGATTTGGCCCGTTCGGGGCTACTTTTCGTCCACCTACGGCCAACGCAATGACCCGTTCACGCGCGAGCGCGCCATGCATTACGGCATCGATATCTCGACGCCCACAGGACGGCCGGTTGTCGCCACGGCGGATGGCATCATCCTTTATGCGGCGCGCCGGGGCACCTATGGCAATATCGTAGTCATCGATCACAAATTCGGGATGATGACCCGCTACGCGCACTTGTCCAAGTTCAACGTCCGCGCCGGCGCCCGCGTCAAGCGGGGCGACGTCTTGGGCTATGTGGGTAACACGGGCCGCAGCCGAGCCCCGCATCTCCACTACGAAGTTTGGGTCGACGACACCACGGTTCATCCACTCGACTACATCCTCGAGTACTACCGCTCTTTCGACCCGCGAAACCGACCTATCGCCACAGCCGCGGGGCCCTAATAACTGCCGCTGTCGCTTGTTTTTTTGGGGACAGTAGGCGTTTACCGGCGAGCGAGCTTCTTTCCAAAAAAGTAAGCCCTTCAGATCGAGTCTTGAAATTCAGCGAGGTTTGCCCGCCTCAAACCCCTCTGCTAAACTGGGATATTTTACTGGGTCACAAACTCAATTATGTCTGTCGTCAACACCGTTCTCACCAAGATTCTCGGAAGCCGCTCGGGGCGCGAGCTCAAACGCATGCGGCCTGTCGTCGATATCATCAACGAGCTTGAGCCGTCCATCAAGAAACTCTCGGACGACGAGCTCAAAGCGAAGACCGCCGAGTTCAAAGAGCGCCGTGAAAAAGGGGAGACGCTCGACGAGCTCCTGCCCGAGGTCTTTGCCGTGTGCCGCGAGGCGAGCTGGCGTGTTTTGGAGATGCGTCATTTCGACGTGCAGCTCATCGGTGGGATTGTGCTCCACGAAGGTCGCATCGCTGAGATGAAAACGGGCGAGGGCAAGACTCTCGTCGCAACGCTCCCGGTCTACTTGAACGCGCTCACGGGCAAGGGTGTTCACATCGTCACCGTCAACGACTATCTTGCCCGGCGCGACGCGGATTGGATGGGCCAGCTCTTCGAGTTCCTCGGTCTCACCGTCGGCGTCATCCAGCACGACATGACCGACACGGAGCGACAAGAGGCTTATCGCTGCGACGTCAGCTATGGCACGAATAACGAGTTCGGCTTCGACTATCTGCGCGACAACATGAAGTTCGATCCGTCGCTCTTCGTGCATCGCCTTTTCCCGAAGATCACCAAGGACGCGGACGGGAAAGAAGTCGAAAGGCTCTTCCACTTCGCGATCGTGGATGAGGTGGACTCGATCCTCATCGACGAGGCCCGAACCCCGCTCATCATCAGCGGCCCGGCCGAGGAGTCGACGGACCTCTACTTCAACGTCGATCGCATCATTCCCAAGCTTCGGCGCGATCTCGACTTCACCGTCGACGAGAAGACCAAGACGGTGACGCTCACCGAAGAGGGCGTTCCCAGCGTCGAAAAGCTGATGGGCGTCGACAATCTCTACGAGCCTTCGCAGATGCACATCCTCCACCACGTGTATCAGGCACTGCGCGCGCACACGCTCTACAAGCGCGACACCGATTACATGGTGAAGGACAATCAGGTGATCATCGTTGACGAGTTCACCGGCCGCCTCATGCCAGGCCGCCGCTGGTCGGACGGGCTCCACCAGGCGGTCGAAGCCAAAGAGCACGTCAAGATCGAGCGCGAGAACCAGACGCTCGCGACGATCACGTTCCAAAATTACTTCCGTATGTACGACAAGCTTGCCGGTATGACGGGTACGGCGGAGACGGAAGCGCCGGAGTTCGAGAAAATTTACGGGCTCGAGGTCATACCGGTCCCCACGAATCGGACGCTCATTCGCGACGAATATTCCGATCTCGTCTACCGGACCGAGCGTGAGAAGCTCAACGCCATCACCGAAGAGATCCAAGAGCTCGTCGAAGACGGACGACCGGTGCTCGTCGGCACCACCTCGATCGGAAAGAGCGAGACCTTATCGCAGCGCTTGAAGCGGAGCGGCATCAAGCACGTCGTCCTCAACGCCAAATATCACGAGATGGAAGCCGAGATCGTCGCCCAGGCGGGCCGTCCAGGCGGGGTCACTATCGCGACCAACATGGCCGGCCGTGGCACCGATATTCTGCTTGGCGGCAACCCCGAATATGCGGCGCGTATCGCCCTCAAGAAGAAAAAGCTCGATCCTCTCGGGGTCGAGCCCGACGTGTGGGAGGCTGCACTTACAAAGGCGAGAAAAGACGCAGCGGAAACGCATGAAGAGGTTGTCCACGCTGGTGGGCTGCACATCCTAGCGACGGAGCGCCATGAGTCACGGCGCATCGACAACCAGCTCCGCGGCCGCGCCGGACGTCAAGGCGATCCGGGAAGCTCGCGCTTTTTCTTGTCCCTCGAAGACGACTTGATGCGTATTTTCGGGAGCGATCGCATCAGCGGTCTGATGCAACGGCTCGGTATGGAGGAGGGTGTTCCCATCGAGCACAAGATGGTCACGAACGCCATCGAGCGCGCTCAGAAGCAAGTCGAAGGGCAGAACTTCTCCATCCGCAAACATCTGCTCGAATATGACGACGTGATGAACAAGCAGCGCGTCGCCATCTACCGGCTGCGCCGCGAAATCCTCGACGGGAAAGAGCAGCGCGACTACATTCTCGAACTCGCCGACAACATTCTCGACTATCTTCTCGACCAGCACTTGTCAGAAGAGATCGACGTCGAAGAGTGGGATCTCGACGGTTTCAAGAAAGCGCTGCAAGGACAATACGGCCTCGATAGCGGGACGCTTTCCGCTATCGACTGGGACGGTCTGAACCGCAACGAGATCCGGGAAGAGATCGCGAAGAAGAATCGCGATCGCTACGAAAGCAAGGAGCAAATCGTGGGGCCGGACCTGATGCGCACCCACGAGCGCATCATCATGCTCCAGGTGGTCGACTCGCAGTGGAAGGACCATCTTTACGCGATGGACCATTTGAAAGAGGGCATCGGGCTCAGAGGCTACGGGCAACGCAACCCCCTCATGGAGTACAAGAAAGAAAGCTTCAGCATGTTCGAGGCGATGTGGGATCGCATCGAAGAAGAGATCGTGCGGCTCTTGTTCCTGCTGCGCCCGGTACGCGAGCCGGCTTTCGAACGGCGTCCTGTCGCGAGGCCGGCGCGCCTATCGTTGAACGATCCGAGCGTGGTGCCTTCGGCTTTCGACGCGCCGCGAGCAGCGGGTCCGCGACGAGAGTCGCAGGGTGGCGCGGACGCCGCGGTGACGACTATCAAGCGCACCGAGGCCAAAGTTGGACGGAACTCTCCATGCCCTTGTGGCAGCGGCAAGAAATACAAGAAATGCCACGGTGCGAATGTTTGATTCTTGGATGCATTGCTATCCTATGAAAAGGAAATCGTGAGCCCGAAATTTCCAGAAGCTCTGACTTTCGAAGACGTTCTTCTCGTTCCGCAAAAATCCGACGTTTTGCCGTCCCAGGTCGACGTCTCCACCCAGCTCACCGCGAAGATCTGCCTCAAGATCCCGATCTTGAGCGCGAGCATGGATACGGTGACCGAATCACGGCTCGCGATAGCCATAGCACAGCTCGGCGGGCTCGGGGTCATCCACCGCAACCTCACGCCGGAAGTCCAAGCGGACGAGGTCGACAAGGTCAAACGCTCCGAGAGCGGGATGATCGTCGACCCGATCACGATGACGGCGGACCGACCCATCGCCGACGCTATGGCGGTGATGTCGAAATACCGCATCTCGGGCGTCCCCATCACTGAAGAGGGACGGCTTCTCGGGATTCTCACGAACCGCGATCTCCGCTTCGAGACGCGGCACGACCTGCCGATTGCGGAGGTGATGACGAAGGAGAACCTCATCACCGTTCCTGTCGGCACGACCCTCGACGAGGCGCGGGCACTGCTTCACGAACATAGGGTGGAAAAGCTCCTCGTCGTGGATGACGACTACCGGCTGAAAGGGCTCATCACCGTCAAAGATATCCAGAAGGCGATGACGTACCCGAACTCCGCCAAGGACGACTTGGGACGGCTCCTCGTGGGCGCGGCCATAGGAACGGGTGAGGAATCTATCGAGCGCGCGAAGCGCCTCATCGATTCCAAAGTGGACGTCATCGTCGTGGACACCGCGCACGGACACAGCCACGGGGTTCTCGAAACGGTAGAGAAGCTTCGCGGCATAGTCCAAGACGTGGGCATCATCGCCGGCAATGTAGGGACCGGCGAGGCGGCCGAAGACTTGATACGAGCCGGCGTCGACGCGGTCAAAATCGGTATGGGACCCGGCTCGATTTGCACGACGCGGATCGTCTCAGGCGCGGGCATGCCTCAAATTACGGCCATATTCGATTGCGCCGACGTCGCGGCGAAGCATGGCACGCCGCTCATTGCCGATGGCGGGATCAAGTATAGCGGCGATGTCGTCAAGGCTATTGCGGCAGGAGCGCAGAGCGTCATGATCGGAAGCCTCTTTGCCGGCACCGCCGAGAGTCCGGGCGAGACGATTCTCTTCCAGGGCCGTACCTTCAAGACCTATCGCGGCATGGGATCGCTCGGTGCTATGAGCGACACGACCAAGGATCGCTACTTCCAGCAGGAAGTGGAAGCGTCGAAGCTCGTGCCCGAAGGCATCGAGGGACGCGTTCCGTACAAAGGCGCGCTCCATGGAGTGGTCGACCAACTCGTGGGCGGTCTCCGCTCCGGGATGGGTTATTGCGGTGCGGGCAGCATCGAGGACTTGCAGAGCAAAGCGCGCTTCGTGCGCATCACGGCAGCGGGTCATCGGGAAAGCCACGTGCACGACGTCATCATTACCAAAGAAGCACCGAACTATCAGCACGACCCGTAGTACTAGCATGCAACGATTCGACAAGTGGCTCTTGTGCGTTTGTGTCGCCTTCGGCATCATCCGTTGCGAGCTGCGAACGCTGCCAGCGCCCATCACGGTCTATAGCTCGACCCAGCAAGTTTCGTTCCCCCTGCCACAAGGGTGGACGGCGGACGAGGCCATCATGCAGGCCGGCTTTCACATGCAGACTTTCACGGGGCGCTCCGTGGACGTTCCCGAGCGGCCCGGTATTCGCGCGCAGATTTTGGCCGGGCCCATGCCCGACGGCCCTGTCGACGATGTAGCGGCGCGGTTTCGCCGCGAACTCGAGACCGAGCGCGAAGAGAGCTACGCGTTACATGGCTATGAAGGCAAGTTCTGGTCGTTTCTCTCCGAGGACGGAGACGAAGCGTCGAAGCTGATGCTGACCGATGTGGATGGCCGGCTCTACGGCCTCTACGTTACGGGCGAGGCGCGCACCCTCGAAGCTTATGGCGATGCCTTGACCCGCATGTATAGTGAGTTCTCGCTCGAGCAGGGAAAGTATTTCGACGCCTACGAAGCGCCGGGCGGCGATATCGTGATCAAACATCCCCGTAGCTGGGTGCGTAGCCACGCGGTCGCCAACGGAGGAGAGGGGCTCTTCGTCGGCTTTCGCAGCACGCCGCTCGCGGTCGAAAAAGACGGTATGACGGTCCACGTGACGCTCGAGGTCACCGTGAATCGAGTTGCTCCTGAAGTTACCGTCGAGAGTTTCTATGCCGGGCGCGCCGAGCTTCTCGGCGACACCTATCGGCTTTTGAAGCACGAAGTCATGGAAGACGTGGGTGCGATCTCGACGCTCTATGCCGTCGAGACACAGCTCGCCAGTCATCTCGAGCGCACGGTTTATTTCGTGAAGGACGAGAAAAGCTTCATTTACAAGTTCAACACTCGCAATCGGGTGTACCATGCCATCGAGCCTTGGATCGATGAGATCGTCCAAAGTTTTTTTGGCTCGGAATCCGCGATGGAGACGGACGAATAGATGACAACCTTAATCGATCGTGTTCTCGGGCGCTCGGCTGGGTCGCTGGTCGCCGAGCTCGTTCTCCCGAGCGTCGCGAGTGGCGATGGCGCCATCGAGCTTGTCAATGAGGGTGACGGCCGCTACGACATCGTCGACAAAGCGGGTCGTTCTGCGGTCACGCCGGAATCCTGGTCGCAATATCTCTACTTTCGCCTGAGCGATGCGCTCAAGCGAAAGCTCGGACAGGGTGCGGTCATCGAGGTCGACTATTTCGGCCGCGAATACGCCACCTTCCGGCTGCAATATGTCTCGACCGATGAGAGCGCACCCTATGGCGGGCTCTATAAGGAGGCCGAGCAGCGCTGGGACGGCGTTACGACCGCAGAGCCGACGTGGAAGCGCGCGCGATTCGTGATTCATGACTTCGATTTCGGTGGCGAGGCTCGCTCACAGAATGTCGGGGCGAGCTTCCGGATGGAGATCCGTCAGGACTTCCATATCGGCCGCGTGGCGCTCTCGACTGAACTCCCCGAGGATATGACGGGCTTCACCGAGCTCGCGCCCCTTCCGTCGATTCGAAAGTCTCCCGAGCGCGTCTATCCTATTTGGTGGCTCTTCGTCGAGATCACGAACCTCTGCAACTTCCACTGCACGTTTTGCCCGGACGAGATCATGGAGCGCAAACGCGGCCTGATGGACTTCGAGGACGCGTGCAAGATTTTCGACCAGGTCGCGCGCGAGAAAGACCGTCTCGGCCCGCTCTATCCCATCAAGCTCCATCAAATGGGCGAGCCTTCGATCCACCCGCGGCTCGTGGACATCGTGCGCTACGCCGAGCAGGAAAAAGGCCTTCCCATCGAGCTCAACACCAATTGCAGCCTCTTGACGCCCGAGCTCGTCGACGGTCTGTACGAGGCGGGGCTCACGAATTACATCCTCAGCTACCAAACGCCCGACGCGGAGTCCTTCGAGACCCGCAAGGTCAAGAACAAGAGGCTCACTTTCGATATCTATCTCGAGAAGGTGAGAATGGCTGTCGAGCGCAAGATCGCGACTGGTGCTTCGACAAGAATCGAGATCGACATCATGAATACGCTCGGTTCTCCCGGCATCCAGATCGTCGGGGCAAACAGCCAGGCGGATCGGGTCATGCTCGACTGGATCTCCTTCGCGCGCTCCATCGAGCGCAAGTACGGGCTCGAGCCCAAAAAGCACGACCTCAACTTCGTCGATGGCGGCTTTCGCTTTCTTGAGCACGACGCAGATACGGGCCGTTACGAGATCCTTCCCGGCGTCGACATCCTGTGGAAGGAGCTTCACAGCTGGGGCAACATCATTCAAGGTGAGTCCGTGAAGCAGAAAGTCGACGGTTATTGCCCGGCGCCGAACGAGCAGTTTGTGATTCTCTGGGATGGAACCGTGACGGTGTGCTGCACGGATTACGAAGGCACGCTCGCGATGGGAAACGTTCACGAGCAATCCATCGAGGAGATCTGGACCGGGCCCAAATGGCGCCGGCTCCGGGAGACGATGTGGGGGGACGTGCTCGAGTCCAAGACGTGCCGCGTGTGCAAAGGCGTCGAAGAGCCGGAGCTCGTTCAAATCCAAGTCTAAAACACTTCTGGCACGAACGTTTGGTCCGACATCGGGGGCCGTACGTAACCGACGTTTTTTTGCCTCCGGGGCAACTTAATCTCGGGGTCCTCGAGCTCGTCATACGGGATCTGACTCAGCAGATGTGCGATGACGTTGAGTCGCGCCCGCTTCTTATCATCTGCTCGGACCACGAACCAAGGGACCTGCTTGATATCGGTGTGCTCGAACATTTTGTCTTTCGCCCTGGAATACTCGACCCACTTTGCCCGCGATTTGAGATCCATCGGACTGATCTTCCACTGTCGGATTGGATCGTTGATGCGCTGTTTAAAACGAGACTCCTGCTCTTCATCGCTTACAGAGAACCAATATTTGAGCAATTTGATCCCGGAGCGAACCAGCATGCGCTCGAACTCCGGGCACGAACGCAAAAACTCCTGGTATTCCTCGTCGCTGCAGAATCCCATCACGTGCTCCACGCCGGCGCGGTTGTACCAGCTCCGATCGAAGAGCACCATCTCGCCAGCGGCGGGGAGATGAGAAACGTAACGTTGGAAGTACCACTGGGTCTTCTCCCGCTCGGTAGGCGTAGCGAGGGCGACCACGCGACAGATGCGTGGATTGAGGCTCTGGGTGATGCGCTTGATGGCACCGCCCTTGCCGGCGGCGTCGCGTCCTTCGAAAATAACGACGACGCGGAGCCTCTTGTCTTGGACCCACTTCTGGAGCTTTACCAACTCGACCTGAAAATCTGCCAGCGCCTTGTTATAAGTCTTTTTCTTGAGCTTCTTGCGCGTGGAGCCCGAGAGGTTCGCGTCCAAGTTCTTCGGCAGTTTCTTCCTGTCTGCCCGTTTAACTGCCATGGTCGTACTTGAAAGACAGACTCACCCTGGCACGGTACGAGGCGACTTTCCCGTCCTCGATGACCAAATCCAGCTTGTTGATTTCTGCGATTCTCAAGTTTTTCAGACTCTTGCCGGCGGTCTCCACGGCGTTCTTAGCGGCTTCCTCCCAGGAAACATTGCTCGAGCCCACCAATTCGACCACCTTGTAAACGCTGTCCGTCATAACTTCCTCCATTTAAGAATTTTGATCATGGAGATAGTCTCAGATTCGGGTCAAAAGGAGCAAGCCGTTGGTCTCGATGAGAGGTGAGAGTAGACGCAAAACCGCGTTATGATTGGCCTAGGCCATGAAGATCGCCTTTTTCATCAACCGCGACATCCACGCGAACGTTGCGTTGAATCACTTGAAGGACGTTTTTCGCGATCACGAGGTTTCGCTTTTCTTTTCCGATAAGGTCGGCCGCGCGCCCGACCATGAGACGCTCGATCTTCTGCGCCTCATCGAGCAGGACATACCGAACGAGCACCTATATCCCGGGGTCGACGAGCCGGGTGAGCTTCTGAGCTTCACGGAGCTCGGCCGCCGCTTCGCGATGCCTCTCGAGACGGTTCATCACCCGAATGAGCCTGCCTTCATCGAGCGGCTCAACGTCATCGCTTGCGACCTGGTGATCTCGATCCGCTATGGACGCATTTTCAAGGATGCGTTCATCGCTGTCCCGAGGCTCGGCGTGCTCAATCTCCATTCTGGTCGTTTGCCGAGCTATCGCGGTGTCCTCGCGACGCTGCAAGCTCTTCTCGCGGGCGACGATGAAATCGGCTGTACGCTCCATTTCATTACGGATGCGACCATCGATACCGGTCCCATTGTCGATGAAGCGCGCGTGCCAGTCGACGCGAACGGTTCGTTGTTCGGCCACGTGCTGAGTCTCTACGAGCCCGGCGCGCGACTCGTCGAAAAAGCGATCGCGAGGCTCACGGCGGGAGAAGCTCTCGAGACGCGGCCAAAGACGCCGGATGCGGGAAACTACTTTACCTTTCCGACCGCTGAGGAGCTCGCTCGCTTCGCGAGCTTGGGCTATCCCGTCTTCAAAGCTTCGGAATACCGCTCTCTTCTCGCCCGCTACTAGGGTAGTCGGAGCGCTACCAGCTCCGCGGAGTGCTCGCGCTTTCCTACAGCGACGACGATATATTGCACGCCTTCATGCATGTAGGTCATCGGCACGCCGGTCTGATGCGCCGGAAGCTCGAATTCAGAAAGGATCTTGCCCGTAGCCTTGTCGTGTGCTCGAAGAAGCGGGCCGCCGCCGCCATACATGCCGAACAGGCCGCTGCCTTCGCCAGCGAACAAGAGCGTTTTCGTGACGAGCAAGCCGACGCGCTCCGGCCTCCCGGTGCGTGGAAGCGCAACGCCTTCGAGCGCTTTGTGCTCACGGACATAGTCCGGGACTTCGCCGTTCGCCATCATCCACACGTGCTCACCCGTGTTCAAATCTATGGCGGTGATGCGGCCCCAAGGAGGTTTGATGAGCGGGAGCCCTTGCGGACCGCCTCCTTCCGGTAGGCGCAACCGTCGCCCGCGGACGTAGTCCATGTTGGACAAGTTCGGGGAACGAACGAGACCGATCGGCGTTGGGTCGGTCGAGGACGAGACGTAGAGATAGCCCGTCTCCGGATCGAAGGCGGCGCCTTGCCAGTTCGCGCCGCCTTGAGAGCCCGGTAGATTGAGCGTGCCTTTGTTGGTCTCAGTCACAACAGTCGGTGGCGTAAAAAGAGGGCCGAGCGTGTAGGTCGCGCCGATTTCCAGGGCTTCCTTTTTGAGCTCCGGAGTGAAGTCGATGAGATCGTCCTCGCTCACACCTTGGCGATCGAACGGCGCGGGTTTCGTCGGGAAGGGCTGGGTCGGCGCCGTTTTCTCTTCGGGGATCGTCGTCTGCAGGACCGGACGTTCCTCGATGGGCCAAACGGGCTCGCCCGTCTCGCGATCGAAAACAAACGTGAATGCCTGCTTCGTGACTTGAGCGACGGCTTTGATCTTCTTGCCGTCGACGATAATGTCGGCGAGCACGGGCGCCGCCGGGAGGTCGTAGTCCCAGATACCGTGATGGACTAGTTGATAATGCCAGACCCGCTCTCCCGTTCTCGCGTCCAAACATACGAGGCTCTGAGAAAAAAGATTATCGCCGTGTCGATGCCCACCGTAATAGTCTCCGGTCGGCGCTTCGGTCGGAAGATACACGTAGCCGAGCTCCGGGTCCGCGGACATCGACGTCCATACCGAAACGTTCCCCGTATATTTCCAAGAATCGCCTTCCCAAGTGTCGTGCCCCTCTTCGCCAGGTCGCGGGACGGTGTGGAAAATCCACTTTCGCTCGCCGGTCCGCACGTCGTAACCTCGGATGTGGCCCACCGGCATTTCTTTGGTCGGCGGAACGCCGCCCGCCGGAAAAGCATTGCCGATGACGATGACATCTCCGATGACGATTCCAGGCGTGCTCGAGCCGACGGGATCGTTCATGACGTTGATGTTCTGGTCGAGGCCTTCTCTGAGGTCGACGATGCCATCCCGCCCGAAATCCGCGTAGGGCTGTCCCGTCTTGGCATTGAGCGCAATCATGTAATGCGCTGGCGTGATGAAGAAGAGGCGCTCGTCCTCGCCGTCGGTCCAATAGGACAAGCCGCGGCCCGACGTCTTGCGCGGCGCGCTCTTGGCGCGCTCGCCTTCCTCGAAGCGATAGATCCAGAGCGTCTCGCCGGTCTCGGGGTCGATGGCCACCGCGGCGCGGCGCGTGCCGGCGGTGGTATACATCACCCCGTTCATCATGATCGGCGTCGCTCGGAAGTTGATGTCCGGGGCGGGGCCGAGATTGTTCCCATTCCAGCGCCACGCGATCTCGAGCTCTGAGACGTTGTCCGGGTTGATCTGGTCGAGCGCGGCGTAGCGCGTGCTGCTCAGGTCGCCTCCGTAATAAAGCCACTCTCCATTTTGACCGCCATGTTGGGCCATGAGCGCGGAGCTCGAGAGCACGATGATACCGGTGAGGAGAAAGTGTCGAAGAGTCATAGGCGTGGATTCTAGTGGCCTGGGCCTCGGAAGTCACGGCCGACTCGCCACCGAATGGCCTGGATGATATTCTTCGCTCGAAATGATGCACGATTTGAAGTATGGGTTCCGCGCACTCGTTCGCCAGCCGGTGTTCTCCGTCGTAGCGCTTCTCACGCTGGCGCTGGGCATTGGCGCGAACACAGCCATTTTCAGCCTCGTCAAAGGCGTTTTGCTCGACGGACTCCCGTACGAGGATTCGGAGGAGATCGTCGTGGCGTGGGAGCGAAAGCCGGAAGGCGGCATGGAGCTCGTGTCTCCGCCGACCTTTCTCGACTGGAGGGATCGCGCCTCGACGATGAGCGAGCTCGCTGCGTTTCGCCACGTGCGCCACGCGTTCTCGGGAGAGGAGCCGTTGGATCTCCCTAGTCTCAGCGCGACACCAAACCTGTTCTCAGTCCTGAAGAGCGAAGCGGTTCTCGGCAGAACTTTCACCAAGGAAGAGGGGACGCCGGGTAAAGACAAAGTGGCGCTCTTGAGCCACGGCATGTGGCAGCGGCATTTCGGGAGCGACCGATCGATACTCGGGCGGCAGATCGTGCTCGACGCCATGCTCTATACAGTCATCGGCGTCATGGGTGAGGATTTCACGTTTCCACCTGGAAATGAGACCCATCTCTGGACGCCGCTTGCCTTCGATCCGAACGACGCCCATGGTCGCTCGCGCCGGGCGCGCTCGCTGAGCGTCGTCGGCCGGCTCGCGGAGGGCGCGTCGCTCGAGCAAGCGCGAGAAGAAATGACCGCGATCACAGCGGGCATCGCGTCCGAGCACCCGGACACGAACGAAGGTTGGGGAGCTCTCGTTGAATCGGCGCACGAACAGCTCGTGAAGTCGGCGCGCCCCGCGCTCCTGGTGCTTCTCGCCTTTGTCGGCTTCTTGCTGCTCATCGCGTGCGCCAACGTTGCGAACCTCATGCTCACACGGCTCATGACCCGGCGGCGCGAAGTGGCGCTCAGGGCGGCCCTCGGAGCGGGACGCTTCGCGCTCGCTCGCCAAGTGCTCGCTGAGAGTTTCGTGCTCGCGGCCGCTGGGGCCGCGCTCGGCGTCGGCTTCGCCTATGCCGGCGTGCGCGTGGCGCGCGGCTTTCCCGTTTCGAACGTGCCCCGGCTCGATAGCGTTCAAATCGATGGGGGCGTTTTGCTCTTCACCGCGGCGGTCTCGGTCGTTGTGGCGCTCGCCTTCGGCTTTCTGCCCGCCATTCAAGCGTCGCGTCCGCAGCTTCGCGACAGCTTGAACGAGAACAGCCGGGGTGGGGGGCACCGGGCGCGCCGTGTTTTGAGCTTTATCGTGGCTGCCGAAGTCGCCGTGGCTTTCTTCCTTCTCATCGGCGCCGGACTGACCATACGGAGCTTCCGCGAAATGCTGCAGGTCGATCCGGGCTTCCGTCCCGACCGCTTGCTAGCGGCTCAAATCTACTTACCGCGAGCGAAGTACACGGATCGTGAGGGCCGGCGCCAGTTTTTTCGAGACGCGCTCGAGCGGCTCCGCACGCTGCCGCGGGTCGAGTCCGCTGCTGCGGGAAGCTCGCTCCCGATGCATCCTGTCGGGATCGACTACGAGCTTCCGTTCACGATCGAAGGGCGGGATCCAGAGTCGTTTCGAGAAGAGCCTCGCGCCGATATCCGAGCTGCGACGGAGCACTATTTCGAGACCATGAAGATCCCGCTCATTCGAGGTCGCGTCATCGAAGAGCGCGATCGTGAAGACTCACCCCATGTGATGTTGATCAACGAGACGCTCGTGAGGCGCTACTTCGGGGACGAAGATCCGATCGGCAAGATAATAAACAACCCACACGGCGAGGCCGAGGTGATTGGCGTCGTCTCCGATGTACACCATTACGGCCTCGACGTGGACGCGCGGCCTGAGTTCTATCTCGCTATAGCCAAAATGTCTTTGCCGGGATGTCGCTCGTGATACGCACAACGACACCGCCCGAAGCTTTGGCGGGAGAAGTGCGCCAAGTGATCTGGTCTATCGACGAGGATCAGGCCATTCACGACATGAGCACGATGGAGCAAGCCATCTCTCGCTGGGTGTTCTTACCCCGTTTGAGCGCTACGCTTCTCTCGGCTTTTGCCGGCGCCGCACTCTTTCTTGCCGCGGTCGGCATTTACGGCGTCATCGCTTACTCCGTGTCTCAGCGCACCACGGAGATGGGGCTCCGGATGGCGCTCGGCGCCTCCGGCGCGGACCTCGTAGGTCTCGTCGTACGCAACAGCATGACCTTCGTCGGCCTCGGAATGGCGGTAGGACTTCTTGCCGCGTTCGCGCTCACCCGATTTTTGTCGGGGCAGTTATTTGGCGTGAGCACGCTCGACCCGGCCGTATTCGTCTCGGTGGCCGTGGTTCTCGGACTCGCCGCTTTCCTCGCGAGCTACCTTCCGGCCCGGCGTGCGACCCGCGTTGATCCTATCGAGGCGCTGCGCGTGGAGTGAGCACCACTGAGAAATGACAAACCCGTGCGCTTCTGGTGGCTGGGGGTATTCGTCCTCGCCTTGGCGGTCTATCTGTACGCGCTCGACGGTCTCTACATCCCGCATATCGGGGACGAAGCGCCCTACATTGAGATCGCGCGCCTGACGGGAGCGAGCGGCGCTTGGCTTCCGCTGAAGACCGCGCCTGGACTCGAGAACACGAAGCCGCCGCTTCTTTACTGGGTCGGGATCGTCTCGACCCAATGGGGACGCCACTTCACGCTCTTTCGCTTGAGGCTGCCCATCGTCTTGTACACGTTTGTCTTGGCGGCGCTCGTTGGTTTCGTAACCGAGCGGCTGACAAAAGACCGCGTACGCGGCGCGCTCGGCGGGGCAAGCTTTCTCGGATTCTATTCGAGCTTTCAATACGGCCGGCCTTTTCTGACGAACCAACTGGAATCCTTGTTTGTGTTTCTGTCCTTCGCGATCCTGCTTCTCGGGCGTCGGTACCGGGATCGATTCGCACTCTGGGTGGGCATTGGTGTCTCTCTTGGAATCGCGTGCTTGTTCAAATCCTTCGCGCTGGTAGCACCAGTCGGACTCGCCCTTGCATGGTTCACGTTCATGGAGCGCGGTGATTTTCTCGTTCGAGACGCGCTGCGGATTGCGGTGGCGGTAATCGTAGCGCTCGGCTGCTTTGCGATATGGCCGCTGCTCGATCCGGAGCCCGGTGCGATTTTGCAGCATTTTGTCCTCGAAGAGAATCTCGGGAAGTTTGGCGGCGAAGGCTATTTGCGGGGGCTTTTTGCCGGACCTTATCCGATCTACCGTCTCTGGCTCGGACACCTCGGACAATGATGGCTACAGCGAAAAACAAACTGTCCACAGATTTTCAATCTGCCATAAACTGTGTTCCCGAACGCTCCCTTCTAGGAGCCTTCGGGAAACAACATCACGACTATGACCACGACGTGTTCAACTCGGCAGGCTCCACCTTAGCTACCCCCCATTTTGGTCCAGAGAATGGGGTCCACCTCAGTCAAGATTGAGAACGGCACCAATGCGAACTATGCCGGCGATCATCGCGAGTTGTTCGACGAGTACAAAAAGAAAAAAGCCGAGGATGCCGAGGCCATGTTCGAAGGCGAGCTCGGGGAGTTTCAGACAGAATGGGAAAAGCGCATGGAAGCGCAGTCGAAGCTCGAGGAAGAAGAGGAAGAGATAACTGCGATCATAAAAGTCCTGAAATCCGCGGCGGGGCTTTCCTTGAGCACTTCGATCAACGAGAGATATGCTGGGGACGTGAAAGGCAAGGAGATCCATCTCACAGTGAATGATGGCTCGGCTGACAAGGGCTACGTGTTCATGCTGCGGCGTTACGAGCTCGCGGACGCGGAGCGCAACATCAAGCCGATGTCTCGGTGGATCATTACGGAGATCAAAGAGGGGGCGTAGCCCGAAAGCTACTTTTCGATATAGCCGAGGGATTCGAGGCTTCGGCGCGTTTGTTCGGAAAGCTCCTCGTCTTCGGTCGAGGGGCCGGCCCGCTTCATGTCGGTGGCCTGCTGCCAGGCGACGGTTTGCGTCCGGAAGCTCGAGAGCTGTGCCTCGAACGGAGCGATGCGCGCCTCGGATTCTTCGTAGCGATTTTCGGTCTCGGTTGGATCGCGATACATGTCGAGAAGCCTGAATCGTGCGCCGCTATCCTCCATCTCGGGATATCGGACGAGCTTCAACCGACCGTTCGTGATCGCCATGAGATGATGGTCGTTCTGGAAAAATATCTGAGGGTGGAGGCGGCTGGTCGTACCGCGCACCAGCGGCAGAACGGATTTTCCCTGGAGCCCTGGGGGACCTGTAGGGAACGACACCTGCGCTAGATCCAGAATCGTCGGATAGACATCGAGGCTCGAAACCGTCCCATGGATGCGTTCTCCCGCGGGAAGAAATCCGGGAAACGACGCGATGAGCGGGATCCAGAGCGACGGGTTGAAGAGATCGAAACCGTGGTCGAAAAAGTAATCGTGCTCGCCGAGGCTCTCCCCGTGATCGGAGGTGAAGACGACGAGCGTCTTTCCGGCATGCGGGCTCGCGGCGAGTCCGTCGAGCACGCGGCCGATATGGGCGTCGACGGCGAGAATCTCCGCGTCATAGCGATCCACGTAGTCACCCCAATGGGTCTCACCGTCCACGGCAAGGTGCCGGTTGATCCCGCCGTGATAGCCGGTGACTCTCTCGAGCTCGGGCCCACGGGGGATAACGCCGTCCCCGCGAAACTGCGAAAGAAGCTCCTGAGGTGGGTCGTAAGGCGTATGAGGGTTGACATAGTGAAGCCACAGGAAAAACGGGCGCTCGTCATCGGACGCGGATAGGTAGTCGAGCCCGAACTGGGTGATGGCTTCGGTCCGCTCGAGCTCCGTTTCCCCGGTGAGCCACGTCTGCTCGTAGGTCTCGAAGCCTTGAGCAAAGCCGAGAGCCTGGTCCAGGTTGCCGTTGTCCAGCGCCGCGCCGGTGCGGTAGCCCGCTTCTTGGAACGTCTCGGCGAGGGTTTGGTTGAAATCGGGCAAGTCGCGGTTTCTAACGGTGAGCCCGTGCTGGGACGCGTAGAGGCCGGTGAAGAGCGCAGCAAAGCTCCCGCGCGTTTTCGGCCAATAAGTGAAGGCTGTCTCGAAGAGAACGCCTTTCGAGGCGAGCTCGTCGATCCTGGGGCTCGTGATCCGTGGGTAGCCATAGGCGCTCAAATGATCGGCGCGAAGCGTATCCACCGTGATCAAGAGAACGTTGATGCCGGCATTGCGATGGATGGGCTCGAGACCGGACCCGCCGGAGCCGCCGCAAGTGGCGAGCACACAAAGGCACAAAATGAAGATGCTTCTCTTCACGACAGAATCGTCTCATCAGAAAGGTTGGCGTAAGCGGCGACGAGCTCGTCCGCCGCTCCGTTCGTAAACGTCGTCAAAGCCATCCGACACGGGCCTCCGTTAATCCCTGGTCTTCGAGAAGCGCCTTCACGCCCGGGATCTTACACTTTTCCAATCAAGACCCGGAGCTTCCCCGCTCGGAAGGCTTCTTCGGCATCCACACACACATGCCTTTGAGCGCCTTCGTCAATTCAGACCCGCGCGGCAGGGGCCTCTATGCGGAGTCGTCTTTTGGTCTCGCTCAAGACCTCGAAGCGCACGACGGTCGCGTCGTTTCGGCGGTGCCAGCGCCCCAACTTTTCCGCCCACTCTACCACTACCAAAGCGCCCTCTTCCTCCATTTCCTCGATCCCGAGCTCGTCGAGCTCGCGTTCCTTTTCGATGCGATAGAGATCGAGGTGGTAGAGATCGCGGGAGTCGCCGCTATATCGGTTGACGAGGGCGAAGGTCGGGCTCACCACGATTGCGGTGTCGATGCCGTAGGCCGCTGCGATGCCTTTGGTGAAAAGGGTCTTGCCCGCGCCGAGCTCGCCTTCGAGGTAGTAGGCCGGACAGTCGGGCTGCTGCTCGGCGAGCGCCTTTGCGACGGCCAAGGTTTCCTCGGGGGTTTTCGTGTCGTGGACAGCCTCGGTCGTCAATCCGCCCCCAGCTTCCGCATGGCGGTGGGGAGCATCCGCAGCACGTCCCGAGCGACGAGAGCGGTCTCTCCGACGTCGTCTTTGGCAAGGTCGCCGGCGAGCCCGTGCACGTGCGCGGCCAGCGTGAGCGCTTCGAAGGCGGGAACACCTTGCGCGAGGAGCCCACCGACGATACCGGTGAGGACATCGCCCGAGCCTCCGGTTGCGAGGCCCGGGTTGCCGGTCAGGTTCACCTTCACATTGCCGTCAGCGTCCGAGACGAGCGTCCGAAAGCCCTTGAGCAAAACGGCCGCTTTGGTGCGGGCGGCGAGCTCGCGCACGTAGCGGAGCCGATCCTCTTGGATGGCCGCCGTTTCCACGCCGAGCAATCGGGAGGCCTCTCCGGGATGCGGTGTCAAGGCGAGATCGACACGGGAAGGCAGCTCGTCGACGGCGCCTTTTAGCGCGTTGAGCCCATCGGCGTCGACGACGAGCGGTGACGCGAGCTTTTGTAAGAGCTCTTGCACGAGGCGGACGGTATCGTCGTGAAGGCCGAGCCCGGGACCCATCGCGATGGCCGAACGCTCTTTGGCGAGCTCCACCAATTGTTCGAGAGCGCCGAAAGCGATCGCTCCCGTCGCCGTCTCCTCGAGAGGCTCCCACATAACTTCGGGCAGCTGGGGCGCCATCATCGGGACGGCGCTCTTTGCGGAGGCCACGGTTACGAGTCCGGCGCCCGCACGAAGCGCGGCTTCAGCCGCCATGACGGCGGCGCCGGTTTTGCCGACGGAGCCGGCGACGATCAACAGATGGCCGAAGCTTCCTTTATGCGCCGAAGCATGCCGTGCGGGCCATAAAGGCTCGACGTCCGCCGATTCGATGGTCGCGAGGCGCGCGCTCCTTTCGAGGAATATGGGCGGGATGCCGATCTCGACGACTTCGACGGTGCCGCAGTGCTCGCAGGCGGGCGAAACGAAATGACAAACCTTGGGGGCGGCGAGTGCAACGGTGAGATCCGCTTCGAGCACCGCGCCGGGCACGCTCCCAGAATCCGACGATAGCCCAGACGGGATGTCCAAAGCGACTTTGAACGCGTCGAGTCCGGAGAGATCTTCGATCGCGCGAAGGGGCAGTCCGTGGGCGCCTTTCGTGAGCCCGGTGCCGAGGATAGCATCGACGATGACATCCGCATCCCACATTTCGAGCAGTGCGGTCTGCCATGCGGCTTCGTCGGCCGCGGCATCGACAGGAAGGTTGAGCTTGACCGCGGATTGCAAGTTGTCGAGCGCGACGGCGCCGAGATCCTCAAAAGGCGACAACAGGATGGCACGAGCGTCGTAGCCTAGCCCCACCAAAGTCCTCAACAGCACGAGGCCGTCGCCGCCATTGTTGCCCTTGCCGCAGACAATGAGGATCCGCTGGTCGGCGAGCTCCGGGAGGTGCTCTTCCATGGCGCCCGCGACGCCGCGACCCGCGCTCTCCATGAGCACGCGACTCGGGACGCCGATGTCCTGGATCGTGCGGCGATCCGCCTCGCGCATTTCCGCGACCGTCAATATATACATCGAAAAAGTATAACGGGTGCGGCGCAAGCCTACGAAGGCAAAGGCCGGCGGCCGAGGGCGACGGCGACAGACTCCTCGGCGGCAACGGCCATCGGATCGAGGAGCGGGACCGCGTCGACGCATCCGCGGCCGAGCGCCAGTGGTATCTCGGTGCAGGCCGTAAGGACAATTTCAGCCCCCGCGCGTGCGAGCGTGCGCGCGGCTTCGCGAAGCGGCTCTGCGAGCTCTTCCTTCCGATCGGGATCACGAAACGCACCCGACTTGATCCCGCGCTCCCCGAAGATTGGCTCCATCACGAGCTCTTCCTGCAGCTTCTCGCCGCCTTCGATCTCGAGCGGCGTAATCACGTTGGCGTCGGGGGCGAGCCTCCGGATCCAGCTCGTATAGAGCCCGGACTGGAGCGTCCCCGACGCGGCGAGAATGCCAATCGAGCCCGTCTTGCCGACATGCGAGAGAGCGCGCTCCGTTGTCGCTTGGATCATGTCGAGGATGGGGATGGCGACCCGTGCGCGGATACCGCTGAGAAACGCATGGGCGGTGTTACACGGGATGACGGCGAAGTCGGCCTCGGTGAGGCGCTCCGCGCTTCGGACGAGCGCGTCGACGGGCGACACTGCGCTTTTCAACAGAGCGGCTGTGCGGTCCGGCGTACTGGGCATCGAAGACAGCACCCATGAAGGGTAGTCCTGGTCGAGCACCGCACCGCCGAGCGCTGTTTCGGCAGCGCTCAAGAGCAATGTCTCGAACTCGATGTGCGCGTAGGGGCCGAGGCCCCCGATGATGCCGATGGTGTGCTTCCACCCGGGCTGTGACATAGCACTCTCTTGGTTCGGGCTCGGCGAACTGCCGGGCGTCAAACCGCTCACGTGCCGCCATACCCGACGGTCACGTTGTCGCCGTCCACGATGAGGGGGACGGCGCGCTCACCGCCGCTGATGGAGAGCATCTCTTCCATTTTTGCGGCGTTTGCCTTGACGTCGAAATATTCGACGTCCCGTGTCGCGTAGGCCTCACGGGCCGCGGCGGTATACGGTCATCCATCTTTGCCGTAGATCTTGATCGAGTCTGCCATAGCTGCCGATCGTATCAGATGAAGCTCCGGATGTGCTCGATGTACCACTTTGGAAAGCCGATTTTTTCTCCGGGCCCGGCGATCCGCTCGACATATTCCTGCGTCGGTGGAGAGGTCTCGAGCTCCCATTTCACGTAGGTGAGGGTGGGCACGAACGTAGCCTCGACTTCTACGAGCACTGCTTCGGGTAGATAGGCCCCGACCCAATCCTGGGCGTAGAGCCGGTCGAGCTCAGCGTGGGTGCACGCGACGACAATGCCGTAGACGACGGCATTGTCTTTGGGTATGAGCGTCGCGAGCGGCCCGATATGGATGTCCCAAGCGTGAAGCCGAGCCACACGAAAGCCGTCGGGCTCGAGACCGGCTTGTTTCAGCACGTCGAGATTGATGAAGGAGCCGTAGAAGAAAACTGAAACGCGTCTGGCGATCATGATCAGTTCATGATTTGTCCGCCGCAAATATTATAAGTCTGGCCGGTGATGGCGGAGGCTTCATCCGAGCTCAAATAGAGGGTCAACGAGGCGATTTCTTTTGGGTCGAGAAAGCGTTTCAACGGGACGCCCGCGACGGCTTGGTCGCGAAACGCGTCGGCGGTGATGCCGAGCGCCTCCGCCGTCTCGCGAATACCTTTGTCCGCCATGTCGGTCTCGACCCATCCCGGGCAGATCGCGTTCACCGTGATGCCGCGCGGAGCGAGCTCGAGCGCGAGGGCGCGCGTGAAGCCCAAGATGCCGTGCTTGGACGCGCAATAGGCGGCGTATCCGGGAACGCCGAAACGTCCCAGCACCGAGGACATGTTGATGATGCGGCCGCCGCCGGAAGTCATGAGCTCGAGGGCAGCGCGGCTCACGAGGTAGCTCCCGGTGAGGTTCACGTCCAGGATTTTTTGCCACAGCTCGTGGGAGTCTTCGTCCATGGGGGTTCGTCCGGAGATGCCCGCGTTATTGACGACGATGTCGAGCGTACCCCAACTCGTTGCGAGCTCGTGCAGCGCGCGCTCGACCGACTCCCGCGAAGTGACGTCGCACTCGATTGCGATTGCGCGCCGTCGACTTTGATTCCACGCGTCGGCGAGAGAGTCGAGCTCGGCAGCGGTGCGGGCGAGAAGCGCGACTTTGGCGCCTTCTTCGAGATAGGCCTCGGCGATCGCGCGGCCGATCCCGCGGCTCGCACCGGTGACAAGAACGACTTTTTCGGAAAATCGATTCATGTTCTAAAGAAACCTTTCTATGTAAGCAGTGACGGCCTCACGCGTGCTCGGAAAGGCGAACTCGTCCCACGGGATGGAGGACGGCTCGAAAACTTTCGCTTCGAGCGTTTCGTCCGCGGCGCGGAGCTCCCCTCCGCGGATCTCGGCAGCATAGACGATCACGACGATCGGCGAGCCGGCATAAGAATAGACGTCGATGAGCTCGCGGATGGCGACGTCGACACTCGCTTCTTCGCGGGTCTCGCGTATCGCCGCATCGGGAACACGCTCACCCCGGTCCACGAAACCTCCCGGAAACACCCACTTTCCATAGGCCGGCTCGATGGCGCGCCGCAGGAGGACGATCCCGCCATTGATCTCGAACACCGTTCCCGCCGCGAGCTTGGGATCCTGAAAGAAAATGAAATCGCACCTTTTACAGACGATGCGCTCGGGCTCGTGGTCTTTGAAACGCTTTATGATGAGCTCGCCGCTGCATTTGGGGCAGTAGCGGAACTCGGACGTTCTGTCGAAAGTTGAGCTCATGGGTCCGCGTTGATCTATCATTCATTCTCGGAGGTGTCAAAACGACATGACCCACTTTTTTACCGAGAAGGACGTAGGGGAGCTTCTTCCGATGAGCGACGCCGTCGCGTGCGTTGAGCACGCGCTTCGCTTGCTCGCGGAGGACAAAGCCGTCAACTTGCCGCGGCAGCGTGTCCGCGTCGACAAGCTCTTGCTGCATGTGCTGCCCGCGGGGAGCGGCGAGCTCGGCTATGTCGGGCTCAAGGCCTATACGACCGGCCCCAATGGTGCGCGGTTCTATCTTCTGCACTTCGACGCAAGGAGCGGTGAGCTCGTGTCGATGATACAAGCAGATCGGTTGGGTCAGATTCGCACCGGCGCTGCGAGTGGAGTTGCGACAAAATATATGGCTCGCGAGGACGCGACGCGCGTCGGGATATACGGCACGGGGTGGCAAGCGCGCTCACAGCTGCAAGCGATCGCCGAAGTGAGGCCCATCGCGTCGATGGTTGCCTACGGGCGTGATGCTGCGCGCCGGGAAAAGTTCTGCAACGAGATGGCGGAGGAGCTTGGGATCCCGGTGCGTCCGGTCGAAACACCCGAGGAGGTCCCGCAAGACGCCGACATTGTGGTGACCGCGACGAATGCGCGCGAGCCGGTCTTGCGCGGCGCGTGGTTGAAGCCGGGGCAGCATGTGAACGCCATCGGATCGAACGCGCTTCGTCGGATCGAGATCGACGAAGAGGCCGTGACCCGCATGAGCTTCATCGCGGCCGATGCGATCGATCAGGCGAAAATCGAATGCGGTGATTTGGCGGCGGTCGTAGAGGCGGGGAAGCTGTCGTGGGACGGCGTGCACGAGATCGCGGACGTCGTCTCTGGCAAGGTCACGGCGCGTCGAACACCGGACGACATCACCCTATTCGAGTCACAGGGACTGGCGATCGAGGACGTCGCCGTGGCGAAACACGTCTACGAAACGGGAAGCGCCAGAGGCATGGGCAAAGTGATCGAGATGTGAAAGAGAGCCGATTCACCCCGTGCCCTCGGGCGTACGCGCTGAGCCTGGCTCGCGTTTCACGAACGTTCCGTCTTTGATGCTCCCGACATGCTGCTGGTCGTCCACGATTACTTTGCCTCTCAGAAGCACTTTGTCGGGAATACCCGTGACTTCGCGGCCTTCGTAAGCGCTGTAATCCACTTTCATGCGGTGGGTCTCGGCGCTGATCGTCCATTTACGCTTCGGATCCCACAAGAGTAAATCCGCGTCCGCGCCCACGGTGATGGATCCCTTGCGCGGGTAGAGTCCAAAGATCTTGGCGGGGCGGGTGGAGACGAGCTCGACGAAACGATTGGCGCTGATGCGGCCTCCGTTGACGCCGCCGTCATAGAGCAGCATCAAGCGGTTCTCGATCCCGGGAGCACCGTTTGGAATCTTGGAGAAGTCGTCTTCGCCGAGCTTCTTCTCTTTCATACAAAAACTGCAATGGTCGGTCGATACCGCTTGGATCGCGTCGGTCTGAAGGCCGTTCCAGAGGCGCTCTTCGTTCCCCTTCGGACGAAGGGGAGGGGACATCACGTATTTCGCTCCTTCGAAGCCCGGCCTTTCGTAGTCTTCGTAAGACAGAAATAAATATTGAGGACAGGTCTCGGCGAAAACCGGAAGGCCGCGCTCCCGCGCGCGGCGCACCTCCTCCATCGCGTCGCCTGCGGAGAGGTGCACGATGTATACGGGTACTTCGGCATCTCGGCCAGCGCGATGGCGCGACGCGTCGCCTCGGCCTCGGCGCTCATCGGTCGCGTCAGCGCGTGCCACTTCGGCTCGGTATGCCCCTCTCGGATCGCGCGCTCCACGAGCGTGTCGATGACCCCGCCGTTCTCGGCGTGCATGCAGATGAGCCCCCCGTTGTCGCGCGTGCGCAGCATGGCTTTGAAGATTGTCGCGTCGTCGACCATGAAGACCCCGGGATAGGCCATGAAGAGCTTGAAGTTCGTGATGCCCTCGCCGACGAGCTCGTCCATTTCCTTCAAATGGGAGTCGTGGAGCTCGCGCACGATGGTGTGAAACGCGTAGTCGATCGCCGCGCGCGAGTCCGCCCGCTCGTGCCAAGCGTCGACGCCCGCGTGAAGCGTCTTCCCAAAGTCCTGTATGGCGAAGTCGATGATGGTGGTCGTGCCGCCACAGGCCGCCGCGACCGTGCCGCTCTCCCAGTCGTCCGCCGTCGTCGTCCCTCCAAACGGCATGTCGAGATGCGTGTGCACATCGAGCCCGCCGGGCATGACGTACCTTCCCGACGCATCGATCGTCGCTTCCCCTTCGATCGCGAGGCCGATCGCGACAATCCGTCCATCGGCAATGCCGATATCGGCTTGATAAGTGTCCTCGGCGGTAACGATCGTCCCACCCTTGATGACGGTATCTATCTTCATACGCAGAGAATAAGCGCGGCGGCGCCGCCGTGGCAACAGGCGGAGGCGCCGGGAGCACGTGTGGTACTGTACGCGATTTCGGAGGTTTCACATGAATACTAGTTCCTACATCGACGGCAAGTGGTTTCGATCGAAATCGGAGCGACTCGTCAAGAACATCAACCCTGCGGATATTCAGGACGTGATCGCTGAGTTTCCCATGGCGACAGCCGCCGATACGGAACGTGCCATCGACGCTGCGCGCCGAGCTTTCGCCGGCTGGAAGAAGACGCCGGGTCCGGAGCGGGGCCGCGTTTTGTGGCGGGCGGCGGATATCGCACGCGAAAGGGTCGACGAGATTGCCCGTCTAATGACGCGCGAAGAAGGCAAGATCTTCCGCGAGGCGCGGGGCGAAGTTATGAAAGGCATCTCGCTCATCGAATATTACGCGGGCGCCGGGTTTCGCATGGGCGGCAAGACGCTGCCGTCAGAAGTGCGGGACACCTTCACCTATACCATCCGGCAGCCTGTGGGCGTCGTCGGGCTCATCTCGCCGTGGAACTTTCCCTGGGCGATCCCGGTCTGGAAGTCGGCGCCCGCGCTCGTGGCGGGAAACGCCGTTGTCTTCAAGCCCGCATCGCTCACGCCGACAACCGCGGCGGTGCTGGCCGAGATCTATGAGGCAGCGGGCTTGCCTCCGGGTGTCTTCAACCTCGTGATCGGCTCCGGCTCCGAAGTCGGCGAGGTTATGGTGAGCTCACCGCATATTCCGGTCATCTCGTTCACCGGCTCGAACCAGATTGGCAGCGCTCTTCATATCAAAGCAGCGTCGCGCGGGGCCAAAGTGACGTGCGAGATGGGCGGAAAGAACGCCGTCATCGTCATGGCGGATGCCGATCTGGAAAAGGCGGCGGTCGCCATTCGTGACGGCGCTTTTGGCTCGACGGGGCAGCGCTGCACCGCGACGTCCCGGGTCATCGCCGCCGAGTCCGTGAAAGCGGAGCTCGTCGAGCGGCTCGCGGCCTTCGCGAAAGGCATCAAAGTCGGTTCCGGGCTCGACGAAAGCGTCGACATGGGGCCCGCTGTCGACGAAAGTCAGTTCAAAACCAATCTCGAATATATCGAGATTGCCAAGGGCGAAGGCGCTACGCTCGTGACCGGCGGCGGCAAGCCGAAAGGGCTCGGGGACGGCTACTTCGTCGAGCCGACGATCTTCGACGACGTGAGACCCGAGATGCGGATCTTTCAGGAAGAGGTCTTCGGGCCCGTGCTTTCCGTGACGTCCGCGAACAACCTCGAAGAAGCCCTTCAGGCGGCCAACTCGGTCGAGTTCGGTCTCACCACCTCCATCTTCACGCAAGACGTGAACCACGTCATGAAGTTCATCGACGAGGTCGAGACGGGCATGGTCCACATCAACGAGCCGACGATTGGGGGAGAAGCGCAGCTTCCTTTTGGCGGCGTGAAATCGACGGGCGTCGGAGACCGCGAGATGTCGGAAGAGGGCTTGCACTTCTTTACCGAGCTCAAGACGGTCTTCATCAATTACTCGGGGGAGTCGGGGAGGGCGATGATACGGTAGGACAGCATTCAGCATTCAGGAATCCTCATTGGCGAAGGTGTCCATCATTAGATAGGGATCGCCTAGAGGGTAGAGGACGGGGCAGGTGCAGCCCCGGGTTCTGTACTCCTCTACTCGGGTTTTTGCTTCTTCGGGGGTGCCTGTTGCGGTGATTCTTAGGATGAGCTCGTCGGGGACGTGTTGCATTGCTTTTTTGATTTGGTCCTTTGTCGCGGGCCATCCCAGGATGGATTGGATTTTCTCGATGGTCTCGCGCGACACGCCCGACGCTTTGGCGATGTGGGGTTGTTGAGCTAGGTATTGGGTGATGAGCTGTTTTGCGGCGGTGATGGCGCGGTCGCGGTCGTTGTCGACGGAGCAGACGATGAGCTGGGGGCGGTCGATGGCGTCGAGAGCTCGGCCGGCTTTGCGGGCGCCCGTTTCCAGGAGCTCCATTGCGCGATCGTTGTAGGACGGGGGCACGCAATAGTTCAGGAGACAGCCATCAGCGATTTCTCCGGTGAGTTGGAGCATCTTGTCGCCAGTGGCGCCGATGAGAACCGGCACGTTGCGCGGCTCGCGGCGGCCATGTACGACGTCGAGCTCGATGCCTGAGACATGGTGGAACTCACCTTCGAAGCTCACGTTCTCGAGGCGCAGCAGCTTACGCAACAAGTCGATGGTCTCTCGCATGGCGAGGAGCATCCGGCGCCGCTCGATCCCCACATTCTTTGCGAGCGGATCCCACCACGCGCCGATGCCGCACAGGATGCGGTCGGGCGCGAGATCGTCGAGGGTCAGGAAGGTCGCGGCGAGAAGCCCGATATTGCGGGTCCAGTTATTGATGACGCCCGATCCAACCTTGATACGTGAGGTGACCGCGGCATAGGCGGCCATGGGCACGATGGCGTCGCGCACGATCCGGCTCTCTGCTTGCCACACGGCTTCGAAGCCTTTCTCTTCGGCATATTGTGCGTAGCGGATGCAGTCCTCGAGTGGATGCGCGTCTTGCAAGTAGAGGGCGACTCGTTTCATGGTGCTAGGATTGTAATTCAATGACTGAGGCCTATGCAGACCACGTGTGGCGCGGCGAGGATTCCTACCCGACGCTTTATCTCGACGACGTTTCGGACATTCCCTTTCTCGTCAATATCGCGGGCGTCGAGGAGTATCAACAGGGCCATCTAACTACTACGGAGCAGAAGCTATGACACTCGAAGGCAAAGTTGCGCTCGTCGCGGGCGCCACCCGTGGCGCGGGACGAGGTATCGCGGTGGCACTCGGTGAAGCCGGCGCCATCGTTTATTGCACCGGCCGCAGCACGCGCGGCGCGCCGGCAACCGAGGGACGGCCGGAGACGATTGAAGAAACGGCGGAGCTCGTGACCGCGCGAGGCGGTCGGGGGATTCACGTTCGCTGCGATCACAGCGTACCGGAACAGGTGCGTGAGCTCTTCGAGCGGGTGCGAGCCGAGCACGGGCGGCTCGATATCCTCGTCAACGACATCTGGGGCGGCGACGCCCTTACCGAGTTCGGCAAGACTTTTTGGCAACATTCGCTCGAGAAAGGGCTCACGATGCTCGAGCGAGGCATTCACACGCACATCATCACGAGCCACTTTGCTGCGGCTCTCATGATCGAGCGCGACGACGGGCTCATCATCGAGATTACCGACGGAGACAGCTACGGCTACCGCGGGAACCTTTTCTACGATCTGGTCAAAACCTCTGTGATCCGTACGGCTTTTGCCATGGCGCGCGAGCTACGGAAAACGAATGTCGTCTCGATTGCGTTGACGCCTGGATTCCTGCGCTCTGAAGCCATGCTCGATAACTCTGGCGTGACCGAAGCGAACTGGCGCGACGGAGCTGAAAAGGATCCTAACTTTCTGGAATCGGAAACGCCTTTTTTTGTTGGCCGCGCGGTTGCGGCGCTGGCGCAAGATCCGCACGTACGTCTGAAAAACGGTCGCGTCTTCAGCTCTTGGGGTCTGTCCGACGAGTACGGATTCACGGATATCGACGGCCGCACGCCGCATTTGGGGCGACATTTTGAGAAAACCTACGGTGTCCGCCTTGAGACGTGCGACGACGCGTTCTACCAGCACTGGGAAAAGGGGCCGATGGAGGTCGTGTTTCCCGACTGGCCCGATTGACCTCGACCTCTCGATCAGCCCGAGCCGAGCGAGCAGCGCTCTTCGACGATGTTGTTGTCCTCGTTGGACTCGTCGACCTCGCTTCGCGAGTCGGCCGTGACGGTCACGAGACAGTCCGGAGCGAAGCACTCGGCAGGGATGGTGATGGGATCGAGCGTCACGATCCGGCCCCCATCGACCTCCGGTGTCGCTAGGTCCACGGCGCTTCCGCGAGAGAACGTGACGCGTGTGGTCGATGCGTCTGCCTTCGCGGCTTCTTGATTGCGGATGACGACGAGGAAACGCCCGCCGCCCTGGCAAAAGCCGGCGGCGGGAAGAGGGCTGAGATCCGCCTTGCCGTCGTCCAACAAAGAGGTAAGACCGGGAACGCTGCCGCAGCTCGAGAACAAGGCCGCGAGCACGGCTAAAAACACAAACCGCATTGTTTTCATCGAAGAGGCTATCTTACCGCAAGATCCGTTCGACGACGCGAGGTTTCCTGCATGTTAGCGCGCGGCTCGGATCTTCTCGTCAAGGTCCGCGATTCGCTGCTGGTGCTCGAGCCACCATTCCGGATCCCTCTGCGCGTCGAGCTCTTCGACGGTTTTCCCTTGCTGCTCGACCCAGGTGTAGTACTTCAAGTTGTGCCAGCGGTTGCGATTCTCGACCGTGCCTTCCTGGATCCAATCGAGCCCCGCGCCGTGAAGAATGCTCGTCATGCGCGCTGTGGCGACCGCTTCGTCCATGGGGCCTTCTTTGGAGCTCAGCCAATCCATCACGCTTCCGTAGCGGCCGATGTCGTCAGTGCAGACCGTGACCACGAGATCGTCTCGACCGAAGCCGTAATATTTTGCGGTTTTGATCGCGCCCAATAGATTGCAGATGCCGCTGATACCGAAGATCGAAGCGAGCATCTCGACGTCCTCCGACCGAAGACCGAAGCGGTCTTCGAGGACCCGTTTTCCGACGGGATCGGTCAACAACTGCAGCCCACGGACACAGGCCATGTCGTCGATACACATCATCGCGTCCATGTTGGTCACGTGATGGATCCATGTGACGTGCTTGTCGCCGATGCCTTGAATCTCGTGAGTGCCGTAGGCGTTGTTGAAGACCGTCGGGCACTGGATTGGCTCGAGGCCGACGATTTTGTGCTCGGGCCAAAGTTGTTTGAGACGATCGCCCGCGCCGATCGTCCCCGCACTCCCCATCGACGACACCCAGGCGGAAGCGCGTCCGGCGCCGATACCTTTTTTCTCGAGGCGCCTCGCCAGCTCGGCCACCGCGTTTCCCGTCACGTCGTAGTGGAAGCGGTAATTCCCCATCACTTCGAATTGGTTGAGCACCCGGATGTCGGGATCCTGGCGCAGCTCCCACGTTTTGTCGTAGATCTCCTTGACGTTCGATTCGTTGCCGGGGGTCTTCACGACCTCTGCGCCAAAGCTCTCGATGAGCTCGAAGCGCTCCCGGCTCATCCCTTCGGGGAGCACGACGACGCTGTCGCAGCCGATGCGGCCGCCGACCCAGGCGCCGCCGACGCCGTAATTCCCCGTGCTCGGCCACACGAGACGATGCTTGTCCGGGTCGACGTCGCCTGTGGTGATGAGCTCGGCGAGAACGGAGTACGCGGCGCCGACTTTGTGGCTTCCTGTCGGGAAGTCACGGCTATAGATCACGACGATGGGGGTCTCGACGCCCGTCACCGCTTCTGGGATGACGAAAGATTTGATTTCGTCTTCGGCGCCATACCAGGTGATGTTGTAGAGGTTCACCGGGTCGAGCGGATCCTCATGCTTCGCGGCGAGCGCTCGCTTGCGCGTGGAGCTCTCGATCGTCCAGGGCTCGCGCATTTCGGCGAGCGTCGGGCCTAGCCTCATGATGTCATCTCCGTATCCTTTGCGTCATCGCGTGAGAATGGTAGGAGGCGCTTCTCGGAAAAGCAATAGATAGAGGCAAAATAAAATTGACAGTCACGATTTGGCGTGACAATGCTTGGGCCGGTTGCGCGGGCCAAGCTTCTGAGCGCTTGCGTCGTGTCTCTCCTTCGCGGCGTGTAGTATAGGCGGCCGGAGGAGAAGATGTCGGATTCAAAACACCAAAGGACGTCTCCCGTCACCGGCGAGACCTACGAGCCTCACCACGCGTTGCGCCATACCGAGATCGCGACGTTCATGCGCGCGCCGCTCGCGCGCTCACTCGACGAAGTGGACATCGCACTCGTTGGCATCCCTTTCGACGGCGGTGTCACGCATCGCCCGGGCGCACGCCACGGGCCGCGCGAGATCCGCAACATGTCTACGATGATGCGCTCGAACCATCACGTCACGCGCTTCAACCCTTTCGAGGCGTGTCGCATCGGCGATGTCGGCGATGTCCGCTTCGAGAACATCTACCATCTCGACGAGTCGATCGGCTCGATCGAGCGTTTCTACCGCGCGCTCGCTGACGCGGGGGTGACCCCGCTAGCGGCCGGGGGCGATCACTCTGTCACCTATCCGATATTGAAGGTACTCGGCGAAAAAGAGCCTCTGGGGCTCGTCCACGTCGATGCCCATACAGATACGTGGGGGCCGTTCCAAGGCTCGAAATTTCATCACGGAGCACCGTTTCGCCTCGCCTGCGACGGCGGGCACATCGATCCGAAACGCACGATTCAAATCGGCATTCGCGGCGCACAGAACACGACGGAAGGATGGGACTATTCGCGTGAGAGTGGCATGCGGGTCGTTTTCATCGAGGAGTTCGAAGACCTGGGAGTGGACGGCGTTCTCGAAGAAGTGCGCCGCGTCGTCGGCGATCGCCCGGCCTATGTTTCTTTCGACGTGGATGGGCTCGACCCCGTCTATGCGCCGGGAACCGGGACGCCGGAAGTAGGCGGTATTACGACGCGCGAGGGCTTGCGGCTCCTGCAAGGATTGCGCGGTATGAACCTCATTGGTGGGGACGTCGTGGAAGTCGCGCCGCCATTCGACCCGAGCGGCAACACCGCGCTCGTCGGCGCGACGCTGATGTACGAGATTCTTTGCTTACTGGCTGAGGTTCGCTCTCTCAAATAGAAAGATAAATGAGAGGAGCGCTTCGCTTTCTCCTGCCGTCGGCCGTGGGCGTTTTTCTCTTCCTGACGCCCGTCCGCGTCGGGGACGCTTGGATGATCCCGCTCGGGGCACTCATCGAGTGGGCCAACGATGTCCTGGCTGACTATCTGGTGGTCGCGGTCCTCGTCATCTTGACGACGTCGGGGTTGCTCTCGCCGTGGTTCACTTGGAAAGACGCGCCTCGTGGCAGCTTGCGTGAGCGTTTCTTCGTCGTGAGCCCGATTTGGGTGGCGCTGCGCGTGTTTGCGATGCTCCTTGCGTGGGCGACGGTGACCCAAAGCGGGCCGGAGCTCTTGTGGTCCGAGAAAACAGGCGGTAAGGTCCTCGATCTGGCTTCCGGCATCTTGATGGTCTTTTTCTTCGCCGCGTTCCTACTACCTTTTCTCACCGACTTTGGGCTGATGGAGCTCCTAGGAACGTTCCTGAGAAAAGTGTTCCGGCGAGTGTTTCGCCTTCCGGGTCGCTCGGCCATCGATGCTATGGCCTCGTGGCTCGCGGCCGCGGCGGTGGGTATTCTCATCACGTCTCAGCAATACGAGAGCGGCTTTTATTCGAGGCGCGAAGCATCGGTTATCGCGACGAACTTCTCGATCGTGTCCATCCCGTTCGCGCTCCTCATCGCGAACACGATTGGTATCGGGCATCTGTTCTTCCCTTACTACGCTACCGTCGGCGTCGCGGGGCTCGTTTGCGCGTGGGTCGTGCCGAGGCTCCCGCCGCTCAAGAGCATCCCGGATAGCTACTTCGAAGGTGTCGGCAAGAAGATTTCGGAAGACGTGCCGGACGACGTGTCGCTCTTTCGCTGGGGATGGCGTCAAGCGACCGAGCGCGCGGAGAGGGCACCGGGCCCGAAAGCGCTCGCGCGCAACTCGGCCGCGAACGTTCTCGATATATGGTTCAGCTTGACGCCGGGTGTGATCGCGGTCGGAGGTCTCGGCCTCATGATCGCCGAGTACACGCCCGTGATGCGCTATCTGTCCTACCCGCTCGTTCCCGTGCTCGAGCTCTTGCGTATTCCCGAAGCTGCGGCAGCGGCGCCGGTGCTTCTTGTCGGCTTTCTCGAGATGTTCCTCCCCGCGGTCATCGCGAGCGGCATCGAGAGCGAGCTCACACGATTCGTCGTCGCTTGCATGTCGATCGTGCAGCTGATTTACATGTCCGAGGTCGGCATTCTTTTGTTGAAGTCGCCGATCCCGCTACGTTTGAGAGATCTCGCGGCCATCTTCCTCGTGCGGACCGCGGTTGCGTTGCCGGTGGTTGCCGCTATCGCGCACTTCGTCGTGTTCTGACCCGAACGACCCTACTGGTTATTGGGAACGAGACGCTCGAGCTCCGCGCCAAAGTTCTGGACGAGAACCAGATGCGTTGGTGGCGGAGCTCGTCTGACCTCTTCGATGGTGACGAAGCGTTGGCCGTCGGCAGTGACGTCGTACATCTCCACGCCGAACCGCGCGACAAGAGGCTCTCTGTCGAACAACACGGTGGGTTTGGACAAATTCAACATCTCCCCGGCTCATCCACGTCAACGGTCATTAACCTCGATCCACTCCGATAGAAAAGCTCTCTCCCATTGGGATTCCAAAAAGCGGGTCGCCCGCCGTCTATAGAGACCTGACGTTGTCGATCGAGCTCGGGAAACCTCCGGAGATACACTTCATACTCCCCCGACTCGTTCGAGACATAGGCCAGAAGGCGCCCATCCGGTGAAAGCTTCGGTTGCGCCTCGTGATGATCGCTGTCCAAGAGAACCCGAGGCTCTTGGTGCTCGCCTAGCGACAGTGCCCATAGATCGTCGGCCTGCTCGAAGATGAGCGTCTTTCCATCATTCGTCCACGAACCTGCACGCTGCACGGCGCGCACGGCGGGAGCGAGCCTTTTTGCCACGCCGGCAGCGTCCGCGGATTGCCAGAAAAGATTGTATGGACCGTCCCGAGTGCTCGTGAATGCGATCTTGTCGCCAGCGACCGCCCACACCGGCCAAAGGTTGTCGGCCCCGGCCGCGAGACGTGTCAGGGTACCGCGCGAGAGCTCCCACAGCCAGATGGTGTCATTCGCCCCGAGGATGGTAGTGGCCAAAAGACGATCATCAGGAGATAGCGCGACATCTGCGAAGGCGCGCGGCGTTTCTATGAGCGGCTCGGTGCGGCCGTCTCGATCGATCCAGACGACGCGACGGTCCGGTCCGCTGAGCCGTCCCGGCGCGTATAGGAGCGAGCCTTCGCGCGACATGCTGAACTTGGCGGAGTCGCTAACATGGGACATCGAAACACCCTCGACGACCTGGACGGGCGCGCCCGTGACTCGAAGCGAGCTCGAGTCGAACGGCACCGCGAGAAGCGAGCCTCCGCGCGCGTAAACGAGGTGCCCCGTCGGGCTGTAACTGGGCTCGCATGCCACCTTCCAAGAGAACACGGACTTCTTCGGTTTCTAGGTTCAAGAGAGCGATGGAGGCTTCGTCCCACGATTCAATATCTCGATTTCCCAAGACGAAAATGACGGCCTTTCCGTCGGGTAGGACTTCCGGGAAACGATGTGCTTTCTCACCCTGTTCGCGGTCCGGTCTCGTGATCTCTTGTTGGTCGCCGCGCGCTTCCGACATGCGCGAGAGCCCCGAGCCACCGCCGCCAAAAAACATGACACCGGTTTCACTTCAAGCCGAGCCCCGACTGCTGCCGACGGCCGGTACGGTGACGGGTGCCCCTCCGCTTAACGCGACTTTCTTGATCTGCCCCACCCGGGTCCCGAATCCAAGCCATTGACTGTCAGGTGAAAAAAAAGGCGAGCCCGCACTTTCCGTACCCTCGATGCGTCTTGCGGCCAGGTCATCCAGTCTCCGGACGTAGAGCCCACGGCCCTCCTCGCTTTCGCCGACGTAGGCGATGGTTCGACCGTCCGGAGAAATCGCAAGGGCGCCGCCTCCAGCGAGTTGGCCCACAAGCGATTGGCCAGGCGCGAGCGCAATCACGCTTCGCGTCACCACGCGCGTTGGTTCCAGCGGAGGGCGCGTGAAACTCCACGCCGCGAAGGCGAGGGCAAACACTGTGACGCCGCCCAACGTCATCGAGGCTAGACTTCGGCGCTGCTGAGGCTCCACGGCGGCCGGCAGCGCTCCGTCCGAAGCGCCGGCCGCTTCCTCGAGCTCGATCCGAACATCGCCTGCATGCTGCAATCGGCGGCGGACATCTTTCTGAAGGCAACGAAGCAGCAGCCTTCGAATCGGCAGCGGCGTGCCCGCGGACAGAGCGTTCCATTCCGGCTCGCGATTCAGAATCGCAGCCAAGGTCTCCGCGAGCGTGTTTTCGCGAAACGCGGGTTTTCCGGTCAGAGCTTCGTAGAGGACGCACCCGAAAGCCCAAATGTCCGACCGCTGATCGACGTCCTCGCCACGAGCCTGCTCAGGGCTCATGTAACCCGCCGTGCCCATGATGGCGCCGAGAGCGGTGCCCTTGGTTCGCGTGGGCGATTGTGAAGAATCGAAAGAGGTCGCGTCGTCTGTCGAGAGCGCTTTCGCTAGACCGAAGTCCAGGATCTTCTCCTCCCCATCGGCCCCCATCTTGACATTGGCTGGCTTGAGGTCACGGTGAACGATCCCTTTTTCATGAGCCGCTTCCAGCCCTTCCGCGATTTGGATGAACCGTGGAATGGCTCGATCGATGGGAATCGCGCCCTTCGTGATTTCATCAGCGAGCGTCTCTCCCTCCACGAGCTCCATGACCAGAAACAGTTGGCCTTGGTCTTCGTCGAGTCCGTGCAGCGTGGCGACGTTCTTGTGGTTCAGTTTGGCAAGAAGCTTGGCCTCGCGCTCGAATCTAGTCAAGCGTTCTTCATCCTGGGCGAACGCATCCGGAAGGATTTTGATGGCAACATCTCGATCCAGCTTCGTGTCGCGAGCCAAGTAGACTTCGCCATGCCGCCCTTGCCAATGAGCGCCGCGACTTCGTAAACGCCGAGCCTCGTACCTTTCGACAGCTACATGTATCGATCATTCTACCCGCGACTGCAGAACCGATCGAACGACGCGTCGCGCGTGTTGTCCTCCTCGTGTCGTCGGTCGCGCGGAGGTACGAAGTGAATGCGCCCTTCATTCGAGACGCACACGGCCGCTCGACATTGGCTCCCGATCGCGATGGGCATTCTGACGAGAGACTACCAGGTCTACAAGTCCTTCAGGAGTTTCTCGTAGTCGGAGTGGGAGCCAATCCAAAACCAGATAATCAGGTCTTCCTCGCGCACGCCTAACGCACGAAAGTCTCGGCTCACGCGCACTGAATACACATCCGCTTCCGTGTGAACGAGTTTGAACCTCAAGCCGGGATGCTGAGGGTCATTTTGAAACCGCGCATAGGCTTCTCTCGCGCGCTCTTGAATATCTGGAGGCAGCTCGGAAAAACACTTACGGAACCGTTTCGTGGTCCGAGATATCAAAGCTCTTTAGGATCCAATAATTCTGTTTCGCCAACACCATCTTCGCTCAACGCCTCGTTCGCGAGCTTGGACAATGCGTCACCAGAGCGATCGAGAAGCTCGCCCCAACGGCGCTCCGCCACGAGCTCATCGAGGAGCCAACGCGCGAACTCGTCCTGTGCTTCGTCCGGTAGCTCCGAGGCTTTTGAGAAGGCTTCTTTCAGTAAGCGTGTCACACCGCACCACCTGGTTAACATCATAGCTCTCTACGGACTAGGCTGACCACTGGTCACTGCTCTTGCGGCCCAAGAACGACCGCCCATTCTTGGGACACAGACGCATCCCAGGCGGCTTCCTAGTGATGAATGTGACCTTATCTTGACAGGCCGTTCAAATCCCAAACGACGTCGCCCGCGCGGAGCGTCAGCTCGCATTCGAGCTTCTGGTTGCCTTCGAGCTTGCGGATGCCGACATCGACGAAGCCGAAATCACCTTCGCGCAGGCGCAGCACGGTGACGTCCGCCTCGGCCCCGACGCTCAGATGCCCGAGATCGTCACGGTGGATCGCTTGGGCCGCGCGCCACGTCGCTGCGCGTATCACGTCTTCGGGCGACATCCCCATCACGAGAAACTTGGACATCACATTCAGCATGTTCTTCATGCCGCCGTTCATGCTCCCGGTGTGAAGATCGGTGCTGATCGTGTCCGGAGGGAAGCCTTGTTCCATAGCCGGGACGGCTTGGCTGAACAGAAAGATCCCGCCGCCATGGCCGACATCGAAGACGATGCCGCGCTCGCGCGCCCGCCGCACGAAGGGCCGCAACTGCCCCTCGTCGTCGACGATGGAGATCCGGCCTCGCACGTTTGCGTAAGTGTGGGTGAAGATGTCGCCCGGGCGCAGATGCGTCATGAACAGATCCTCGAGCGACAGCGGCGGCACGTGGCCGCCAAAATCCACCGCGACCGGGATGCCCGCGGCCTCACCCGCCGCCACGGCGCGATCCACCGGCTGCCAATCGGCTCCCGCGTAGTGCGCGACTTTGACCCCGACGATGAGCTCGTCGTACTCGACGGCGCGCATGGCGGTTAGACTCGCGTCCATGTCGGCGAGATTCTGCTCGACCGGGCCTCCCTTCATGCCCGAGCCGACGATGTTCAGAAAAGACAGAACCCGGGTCCGTGAGCGGTCGATGACTTGCTCTTTGAACTGAGGGAAGTTCCTCCAGCCCGCGTCCCCGAGGTCGACCACCGTCGTGACCCCGGCGCGAAAAGTGAAACCGTCTGGGGGCAGTGCGCTGTATCCGTTGCTGAGATAGGCGTTCGACTCGGTCCCGAAGAAGACGTGCGCGTGAAGATCCACGAGACCGGGCGTGACGTAGAGGCCGGCGGCGTCGACAACGGTCTCGGCGCGCGACGGATCGATCGACGCGGTGACTTCGGCGATGACGCCGTCATCGATGGCGACGTCCAACACGCCGTCGATATCGTTGCGGGCGTCGGAATGAGCATGTCGAAATCCTGGGCGCTCGCGCCGGTCGCGCATGCGGAGCAGGAAAGAAGAAGTACGAACACTCGAGCCTTCATGCGCCCGATTCTACGCTCAAAACGCGATGGCCGTCAGTTTCTCCGTGGCGAGTACGGCGTAGCTTCGACGGATTTTTCCCTCGGCATCCAAATCGATCGTGTAGATCCATCGAGCCGCGAGGCCTCTGGGAGCGTCGGGTCGCTCGGTGATGACGGCCGGCTGCCCGTTCAGCATCGTGAAGCGTGTCCGAAGCTCTTCTTTCTCGTCGAGATCGGGTAGGATGCGTGAGTAGAAGAGCGCGACTTTCTCGCGTCCCGTGACGGGTATGCCGGCTGCGATGAACTCGCCCGCGGCGTCGTGAATCGATTGGACGTCCGCGGCGAGGAGTTCTTCGATGCCTTGCGTCCTGCTCCATGAAGCACTGAAGAAACCGCTCGAGCATGGCGCGCGTTTCTTCGGTCAGCTCACGCGTCGGCGGGCGCCGCGTGCGGTCGTAGCCGTCCATCACTTTGCGTGCGCGATGAAGGGTGGTCTTGACGTTCGCTTCCGAGAGGTCGAGCGCTTCCGCGGTCTCGGCGCCGGAGTAGTCGTAGACATCGCGCAAAACGAGAACACCGCGTTGTTGCGGCGTCAGCGCCTCGAGCGCAAGAAGAAAAGCAAACGAGATGCTCTCGAGCGTTTCGTAACGCGCCTCGGCATCGAGCCCTGAGAGCACTTTCGGTGGGGCCTCTCCCGCCGTTTCGATAGGAGAAGGAAGCCACGGGCCCTTGTACTCGCGCACTTTCTGTTTGCGCCATGCGTCGTGGCGAAGGTTGGTCGCGACACGCACGAGCCATGGCCGCCAAGGTTTGTCCACATCGACCGGAGGCCGCTCGATGGCGCGCACGAAAGTCTCCTGAACGAGGTCCTCCGCGTCGGCGGCGCTTCCCGTCAGGCGATAGCAATACCCCCAGAGAAAATCGCCGTGCTCACCATAGACCTCCTGATAATCCGTCATGCAGCAGCTTTGGTCTCAACCGCTCCGAGATGCTCCGCGACCCGGCGCGCGCTCGCGAGCGACGTATCGGAGAGCATCCCGACTTGGCCGACCCAGTCTCCAGTCACATAGACGTTTTCCATGGCGAGCATATCGACGTCGGTCGGTCGCCCTCCGGGAGGAACGAGCGCGTGCGTCACCGTCATCTTAGGCAGGAAACGCTTCTCGACGACGACGTCACGCCAGCCGGGCTGCATCAAGTCGAGGAGCGCTTCGAGACGGTTCGCGGCGTCGACGTCAGGGATCTCGCCAGGCGCGAGATAGCGCGCCACGTGGATGAGCGCCCCCCGGCTCGGCGCCAGCTTGGCCACCGACGAATGCACGGAGAGGTAGAGGGGCTCATCGATCCCGAGCGCGAAGTTGGTGGTGGGGTCGGGAAGGCGAGAGAGCGCGACATCGAGACACGCGGCGCGGATAGGCTCGAGCTCAGTCACGTGACCCGTGAGACGCGCGACCTCGAAAGGCGCGACCGCGAGAACGATCGCGGACGCCTTCAACTTTCGCCCATCATCGAGCACGACGCTGTCTTCCTCGAGCGCCGCCACGGCGCAGGAGGTCTCGACATGTGCCCCTGCGTTGCGCGCCGCAGCACGCAGCCCGCTGACGATCGTGCGCCAGCCGCCGTCGAGATAGAGCACGGCGCCGTGAACCCCGAGCCGAAGCTGAGCGAGCGCGGACCGCACCCCGGCAATTTCGGGCGCGTTCGCGTAAGTGGACAGTCGCAAGAGGGCCTCGACGAGCTCACGCGCGAGGGCTCCCGAGAGCTCGCGGTCGAGCCATTCACGTATCGTCAGAGTCTCGAACCGGGAGATGTCGAGCTTGGGAAGTGTTGCCAAAAGCTTCAAGATCTCGAGCTTATCCCGCCAGGGGAGAAGCGTGGTACGGAAGAGACTTCCGGGACCCGCGGGCAGCACGTGACGCTCCCCGCCCCGCACGGCAAAAAGACCTTGCGTCGGGGGCGCATGCCCCGAAATCTCGACCCCAAGCTCGTCGAGCACGGCCCGCCCCGCCCCCTTTGCGTAGAGCGCGTGGGGTCCGAGATTGAAGAAGTAGCCTTTGGACACGTGCGTGTCCGCCCGGCCCCCGAGCCCTTTACCCCGTTCCAGTATCGTAACTGGCCTTCCGGCCTTGGCCAGATAGGCCGCGGTGGCGAGTCCCGCGAGTCCGCCCCCAACGATGATGACTGGTTTTTTCGTGTCGTTCATTCCGTCCTCCACACTCATCACGCGCGAGGAGTCAGAAAGGTTACATCCACCTGAAACCCAGACTGCGCCTAACAGCACATGGGCAAAACCTCAAGTAATACTTTAGGTCATGACTCACGTGAGACCTACTTTCCACAGGTTTTCCACACGCCGCAGGAGAGTTTTCCACAGCGGCGTTCCCGCGGAAACGTCCAACGGACGACTGGCCTGTCACAACGGCGCGCTACGTCGGTAGATGACCGACGATGCGTTCGTAAGCTTGCGGGTCGGTGGCGCCTTCAGTGGAGATCACGAGCACGGTCGAGCTTGCGTCGAGCTCCAGCTCGTTTCCCGCCGCCATCATGGCTTCGAGCCCGGCGAGTGCTGCCGCTCCTGTCTCGCCCGAGACGATGCCGCACGCAGCGAGCGTTGGCATCGCCTCTTCCGCATAGCTATCGGCGATCGCCACAGACGCATCCATCCCGGCGAGCAGAGTCGGGAAGGCGACGGGCGACGGGGTACCACAGTTGAGACCCGCCATCATCGAGGGGTGGGGGCCGGCAACGGTGACGATGTCTCCCTCGCGCAGCGAAGCGAGCACGCACGCACAGGTGTCAGGCTCCACGCCCACGAGGGTCGCGCGACTGTTGCGCTTGAAGTAATCCGTCGCTGCCGCGCCTAGAGCGCCCACGCCGAGCGGTACGAATACGACGTCGGGGGCTGCCTGCATCTGCTCTGCGATCTCGTAGAAGATCGTCCCGTAGCCTTCGGCGACGGCGCGGGGGACCATCTCGTAGTCGGGCCACGATGTGTCGTCGATGACGAGGCAGCGCTCGCTGAGTTCCTCCGCCGAGCGCGCGACCGCCGCGTCGTAGTCGCCATTAACGACCGTGCAGGTGGCGCCTTCGCTTTCGATGGCTTCGATGCGCGCCGCCGTCGTTCCCGTTGGGACGAAGATGCGGGCTTCGAAGTCCAGAAGCTTCGCCATGCGAGCGACAGCACGCCCGTGATTGCCGTCCGTGGCGGCGGCGAGCGCGAACGGTCGGAGTCGCGCACAGGCTTCGCGAAACTCGGCTATCTTGTTCCAAGGAGCCGGCTCGATTCCCAGCACCTCGACGAGCGCACGGTAGGTGGCCCAGGACGCGCCTAGCAGCTTGAACGACGGCATCCCGAAGCGCTGGGATTCATCTTTCACTAGGACCCGGCCTAGCCCCAGTCGTTCCGCGATCGCGGGGGTCTCGACCAGCGGCGTTTGTGCATAAAGCGGTAGCTTCTCGTGGAACGCGATGGGCTCGCGCGATGTGTGGAATGTGTCGGGGAGCGGACCCGTCTTCGTATTCCGATAAACAGTCGTCATCCGAGCCTTGCAAAGAGACGCTGTGCTTGCTCGCGCGCCTTCGCGCGCACTTCGGCCGCATCGACGCGTGCGGGCTTTCCGTCCACGAGCACTTTCTCACCGTCGATCTCGACATCGAGCGGGCGAGCGCCCGGCGTGAAAGCGAGGTGCCAGGGCTCCATCGGCTCGTAAGACCACGTAACCCGGTCGCTCTTGGCTTCCGGGAACAAATCCCAGGATGCTTCGAGCCAGCTCCATGCGGTCTCCGGCGAGAACGTGACGTCGGTCTCGCGCGCCCTCAGATAAGACATGCGGAACGCTTCGATCATATCGCCGCCAATCCCATCCGTGCCGAGCACGATCCGGTTGGGGCGGCTCGCCGGCGCGGCGTAGCCAACCGCGTTGTTCATGTTCGAGAGCGCGTTGTGCGCGATCGTGCCTGGGAGCTCGCGGTCGAGGTGAACGGCGTGCACGAGAAGCCAGTTGTCCTGGGCGCGGCCTTCGAGCCGCTTGCCGGCGTCGACGTCTTCCGGGCCTTCTGCGACATGGATGTGCACGCCCACGCCGAGCTCGGACGCGAGGGCGCAGACGGCGTCGAGCGTGTCGTCCGAGAGCGTGAAGCACGCATGTGCGCCAACATAGCCGCGGCCGCCTGTTCGAAGATAGCGTTTGTTCTCGTCGAGGCCCGCTTTCGCTTCCTCGAGGCCGTTGCGGTCCGTCACTTCATAGCACGTCGACAAGCGCACGCCGACTTCGGCGCAGGCATCCGCGATCACGGATAGCGACCCTTCGATGGCGTTCGGCGAAGCGTGGTGATCGATGATGGCTGTCGTCCCCCGCTCGAGCGCTTCGAGCGCGCCGAGCTTGGCGGACCACTCGATCATCTCGAGGTCGAGCGCTTTGTCGAGACGCCACCAGATGAGCTCGAGGATCTCTTGAAACGTTTTCGGCGTTCGGGGCGGGGGAGGCATACCCCGCGCGAGCGCCGAATAAAGATGATGGTGAGCGCAGACGAGGCCGGGTGTCGTCGCCGTCATTTACGGCGCCGCGCCATCGGGAGCGAGGTTCGCCACGTTCCATCCACGTCGTGGAGTGCGGCGGCGACAGCGCCCGCGGTGGGCACGAGCCCGATCTCGCCCACGCCTTTGATGCTGTAGGGGGAGTTGGGCTCTGGGCTTTCGATGAGCTTCACGTCGACTTCGGGCATATCCGCGGCGCGAACGATGCCGAGGCTCCGGATCGTCATGTTCTTCGGCCGGCCGTTCTTGTCGGCGGGGAAGTCCTCGCTCAAAGCGAAGCCGAGGCCCATGTGCACCGCGCCTTCGACTTGACCTTCGCACAGGAGAGGATTAACAGCACGTCCCACGTCGTGTGCGGCCACGACTTTCTCGATCTTCCCTGTATCGCGGTCCGCGATGACGAGCTGTGCGGCGTAGCCGAAAGTCGAGTGGATGGTCGGGTTCTCGAGGTTGTCGTTGAGCGAGTGCGTCCAGTCGACACGGTACTCGCCTGGGTAATCGATCCCGACCTTCCGTCCGTCCGCGATCGCGGCGGCGCAAGCACTCTTGACCGAGCCGGCCGTCATCAATGTGCCGCGGGAGCCCGTCGTCTGTCCCGCGCCGAGCTCACGTGACGTGTCGACGACGACCCGCACTTTGTCGGGCTCGACGCCGAGCTCCTCCACCGCGATTTGAAGGGCCACCGTGTGGACCCCTTGGCCCATCTCTGTCCAGCAGTGGCGGACCTCGACGCTTCCGTCGGCCTCGAAGCGTATGACGGCCTTCGCGATCTCGAGAAAACCGTTCCCGAGCCCGGAGTTCTTGAGCCCGAGGGCGACGCCCACCGCTTTACCCGCGGCGACGGCTTCGTCATAGGCGGGCTTCACCGCGTCGAGGCACACGCGTGCGCCGAGGCAGCCGTCGTCCATGATCTGTCCCGGTCCCCAAACTTTGCCAGGCTCGATGACGTTTCGCGAGCGGATCTCCCAGCCGCTGATGCCGAGTTGCTCCGCGAGCCGGTCGAGCGCGCCGTCGATGGCGAAGTGCGCTTGGTTGGCGCCGAAGCCGCGGAAAGCGCCGCATACGGGGTTGTTCGTCCGCACCGCGATAGCTTCCACGTCGACCGCCGGCACGTGATACGGACCGGTCGCGTGGCCCGCCGCGCGCTCGAGCACCTTCATCCCTACCGAAGCGTACGGTCCCGAGTCGCCAATCATGCGTGCTTTGACGGCCGTGAGCTTGCCGTCGTCATCGCAGCCCGCCCAATATTCCATGCGGATCGGATGCCGCTTCGGGTGCATCAAGAGAGACTCTTCGCGGCTCAACGTGCACTTGACCGGCTTGCCTAGAAGATAGGCCGCAAGCGCTGTTTGCGCCTGGTTCGCCATGTCCTCTTTGCCGCCGAAAGCGCCCCCGTTCGAGACGAGCTCGACACGCACCGCGTTTTGCGGGACGCCGAGGACCGACGCGATCTGGTTACGGTCGTCCCAAATGCCTTGGCCCCCGGAATAGACTTGAAGCACGCCTCCGGGCGCCGCGATCGCGAGCGTCGACTCGGGCTCGAGAAAGGCGTGCTCGATGCGTTGCGTTTGAAACGTCTCGTGCACGACGTGTGCCGAGCTTGCGAGCGCGTCTTCCACGTCGCCGCGTTGATAGGTGGAGTGTGACAGCACGTTGCCGTCGAGCGTCCACACCGCGTTCTCGGAATCGTCGATGGCCGCGACAGGATCTGTGATCGTCCGCATCACGCGATACGTGACGTCGACGAGCTCAGCCGCGCGACGCGCCGTTTCGCGATCCTTGGCACTACGATCGCGAGCACGTCGCCGAGATAAGACGTGATACCGCCGATCGGGATGAAGACCGGCCAGTCTTTGTGGATGAGACCGACGCGTAGCTCGCCCGGCACATCGGCCGCGGTGAACACATTCTCGACCCCGGTCTCTTCGAGGGCGCGTGTCGCATCGATGGAGACGATTTCAGCGCGGGCGTGATCGGTGAGCTTGAGCGCTCCGTGAAGCATGCCGGGCACTTTCATGTCGTCGATAAAAGGACGCCGGCCTACGGCGAGCTCGCAGCCTTCATACTTGATGCCGGACGTTCCCAAGCCGCGCGGAAGCTCGACCGCGACGTCTTCGCCTTTCGCGAGCGTTTCGATCGCGTCGAGGATTTTCACGTAGCCCGTGCAGCGGCAGAGATGGGTTCCGAGGAAGCGTGCGGCCTCGTCTCTCTCGAGAGCGTCCCCTTTCGCATTGAGAAGCGCTTTCGTGCGCATGACGATCCCAGGTGTGCAGAAGCCGCATTGGAGGGCGCCGGCGGCAGCGAAAGCGCGCGCATAGCGATCGAGCTCTTCCGCGGGAAGGCCTTCGAGGGTTTGAATTTCTTTGCTTTCCACCGAGGCTAGGGATTGCGTGCAGCTCGTGACCGCGCGTCCGTCCACGAGCACGAGGCAGCACCCGCATTGACCCGAAGGCGCGCAGCCGTCTTTCGGCGACGTCACGCCGAGCTCCTCGCGCAGCGCGGCCAGAAGGTGAGGGTGCTCGTCACGAATCTCGGCGGCTTTTCCGTTGAGCTTGAAGTTCATGACATTACTCCGGTGCTCGAGCGCCGCGGCGCTCGGTAATCAGCTTATAGTGTTGGGGCATCCGGTAGCGCTCGAAGTCGAAGAGGGTCTCCTTGTAGTTCTTGCACAGGTCGAGGTCGCAGCGTGCGACCGCGAGCTCGTCACTTTCGGAGCGGCACTGCGTGACGATCTGACCCGAGGGCGCGATGATGGCGCTCTGCGCTAGCGAGTCGACGCCTTCTTCCGAGCCGCCTTTCGCCACGCCCACCACCCAGGTGCCGTTTTGATAATCCGGACTGCATGACGAGGTGATTGTGAAAACCTTGCAGCACGTTTTGCGTCGGATCGGGAGCGTAGTGAATGGGCGTGTTGTAGCCGATGAGGATGAGCTCCACTCCCTGCAGGCCGAGCACGCGATAGGTCTCGGGCCAGCGGCGATCGTTGCAAATCGCCATCCCCACGATCCCGTCATAGGCGCGCCACACTTGAAAGCCGTCGGGGCCGGGCTCGAAATAGCGCCGCTCGAGGTGCTGGAACTTGCGCCAGGTTTCGTTCTCTTCGTGGCCCGGAATGTGAACTTTGCGAAACTTGCCGACGACGCTTCCGTCGCGCTCGACGAGAATTTGGGTGTTGTAGTGATGTCCATCCGGCGTGAGCTCGGCGTAGCCGAGGCTGATTCCGATCCCGAGCTTCTTGGCTTCGTCGAACAAAGGCGCCGTCGTTTCGTTTGGCATGTCGCGCTCGAAATAGGCGTCGATCTCTTCTTGGCTCTCGATGTGCCAGCGTGGAAAAAACGTCGTGAGCGCGAGCTCCGGATAGACGACGAGCTCGCATCCTTGCTCGCTCGCTCGACAGAGGAGTGTGAGCAGGCGCTCGACGACGTCTTCGCGACCGTCAGTTCTGGAAATCGGGCCGAGCTGCGCGGCCCCGATAACGAGGTCTCGGCTCATGACCGCTCCGGGATGGCGTCGGTCTCGGAAAGAGTGAGGAGTACCTGGAGAAGCACGTTCGCGCCCGCTTCGAGGTCGGCGGGCTCGGTGTGCTCTTTAGGATTGTGGCTTATGCCTTTCACGCTCGGAGTGAAGACCATCCCCGTGGGGCAGACGCGCGCGAACATCTGCGCGTCGTGGCCTGCGCCCGCGGGAAGGCGGCGCACGTTATGGCCTTCGGCGCGCGCCGTGTCTTCGACGAGATCGATGACGCGCGGGTCGAACGTGACGGGCTCGAAGCGCGCGAGACGCCGCGTCGTGATCGTAACGCCCTCCGCTTCGGCGATCTCCTCTAGCAGCCCGGTGAAAAAGTCCAGATTCTGCTCACGGAGAAAGTTTGGTGGGCAAGTTCAAGGAAGATGTGATTCGGCGGAACGGCCAAGTTGAGACGCCCGATGGATTGCAGCGGGGCAAAACGTGCGCCTATGGTCGAGACGAAGCGCAATAAAGCAGCGATCAGACTGGCGTTGAGCTCCGCGTATTCCTTCGGCGTGGCCTTGCCGATGAGATTGCGCATCAGAATCCCGAGATTGAATCCGGCCACGTGCGTGAGGAGGCGCTTGAGTATATTTTCGTGTCTTCGCAAATGCGTTCGTCGCATGCCTCCCGCTTCGAGGTAGTGCGCGAAAGGTCGTTCGAGTAACTCGCCGCGACGGCGTATTAATCGCTTACCTCGAGTCCCGCGAATGCGACGTCGGTTCGCGTAGGTGGCGGCTTGCTCGGCCTGTTTGTCCTTCCATTTGCGGCCACCTCGCTCTGGCTCCGAAATGTAGCTCCGGTATTCTTGTTCGACCAGCTCAACCAGGATGTCGTTGCCGTGATAGCCCTTGTCCCCGACCACTTCGCGACCCGCGTCTTCATGTATTCGTTCACAACATTCCGCGTTGTTCGCGAGCTCTTGCAGATTTGACTGCGCTTTTTCCAGCGTATCCGGTAGGCTCTTTGTGTCACCCTTCGCGCCTCCGTGAAGCGTCACGGCAATTACCGCACCTTCCCCGCTCATGTCCACAGCATGCTCGGCTTTGTGCGCCATATCCGTGCCCCCGCTCTTCATTTTCATGATCTCCGCATCCGGCTCGTTCGGATTCACCCACTCCTTGTTCGACCCTTTCTTTGGCCGCTTCTTGTCCAACTTTGCAATGTCCGCTCGGCTCGGCTCTTCGATACCACTCTTGCGCGCAAGCTCCTTCAAATACGATTCGTAGCTTTCCCCCGTGTCTCGACGAACGATTGACCGAAGCGCCGCATTCGCTTCCAGCGTCGTCGCGTCCACACCCAGTGTCTTGCCATCTATCATCCCTCTCGACGCTAGAACTTCTAGCACCCATCCAAATACAGATTCGTGAACTTCCAGCGGAAGTCGATTCCGTATCCGAGACAGCGACGAATGGTCCGGCGTTCGCTCTTCCATTCCAAGGCCAAGAAACTGGCGCAAAGACAGTGAGTCCGAACACCGCCAGCAGATCCCGCGCTCTGAATCGATGCGCTCAAAGTAGCCGATCAACAGCATTCGAAAATACACACCCGGCGGTATGCTCGGCCGACCTTGCTTCTTCGCGTAATACGGCGAGCATTTCGACTCCACAAACGAGTCAAACTCTTCCTCTCGAAGTACCCGCTCGAGTTCCTCATAAAAAGGATGACCAGGACTCGACGCAACCGCATCGTGTGGAATCCATAAAGTCTCTTGGCAACTTTTCTTTTTCTTCTTCATCGACATGCGATGCAATTTTACATCGTCATCGAATGAGTCTTCAGAGAAATATCGCGACCGGATACGACTTTTTCAACGGGCTGCTAGGTGCCGGGCAGCCGGGCCTCGGCTTCTTGCAAGAGCGCTTCTTCGGTGTTGCGCAGATCGACGGTGAATACTGCTTTGCGTGAGACGACGTTCACCAAGTTCGGGTCCAGATCGATGGCGCCGATGGTGCCGACTTGTGCGCCGCCCATCTCTTTGGTGAGCCGGCGCACGAAGGCGATGGTCTCGCCCGCGACGTAGCATGCGTCGTGGCGGAAGGACATCGGCGTCGTCCCCGTGTGATTGGCTTGCCCGTTCACCGTGACCTCGGTCCAAGATATACCTTGCACGCCCGTGACGGCGCCGAGCCCAAACTTCTCGGCCTCGAGAATAGGGCCTTGCTCGATGTGTAGCTCCACATAGGCGTAGGGCGCGGGACCGGGTGAGGGCGCCGTGCCCCGATAGCCGATGCGCTCGAGCTCGTCGACGACTTTCTTGCCGTCGATGATCACTGCGCTGTGTGCTTCGTCGAGCGGGATCCCGCCGACATAGACGAGGCTTCCCATCATGTCGGGTGCAGCGCGTGCGCCTTCTTCGTTCGAGAAGAAGCCGACCGCGAGAGGACGGCGGGTCGTGAGGTCGCGATCGTTCAGCGTCGCGATGATCTCGAGCCCGGCGAGGACACCGAGGTTCCCGTCATAGCGGCCGCCAGTCCGCACGGTATCGATGTGCGAGCCGCACATCACGGGCGGGCCGTCTTCGGTACCGATGCGGGTGGCGACGGCATTGCCAATGGCATCGATCTCGACCGCGAGCCCGAGCTCCTGCATCCACCCAATAACGAGGTCGCGGCCCTCCTTATCGGCATCCGTAAAAGCGAGCCGGTTACAGCCGCCATCGTCACGGGCGCCGCACTTCGCGAGCTCGTCGAGACGGTGCATCAAGCGCGCGCCGTCGATGCGCAGCGCCGCACGCTGGTTTTCCCCGATCATCGTGAAGATGTTAACACTTGTTTGGAGACTACGACGTTTGATAGCGTGGCATGTCAGAAGGAGCTCAATGTGTCTAGACTCGTCAAAGGCGGTCTAATCCAGTGCAGCAACCCCATCAACGACGAAGACCGCACCGTCAAAGAAATCCAGGATGCGGCGCTCGAAAAACACATACCTTTCATCGAGGACGCCGGTCAGGAAGGCGTGCAGATCCTCTGCCTGCAGGAGATCTTCAACGGCCCCTATTTCTGCCCATCGCAGGATGGACGCTGGTACGACGCCGCGGAGGCCATACCGGGCCCCACGACCGAAGCGCTCACACCCTACGCCCAGAAATACGAGATGGTTCTCATCATTCCGCTTTACGAGCGCGCGCAGGCGGGGGTCTACTACAACTCGGCCGCGATCATCGACGCTGACGGAAAGTATCTAGGGAAGTACCGTAAGAACCACTTACCGCACACTTCGGGTTTCTGGGAGAAATACTTCTTCAAGCCCGGCAATCTCGGCTATCCCGTTTTCGACACCGCCTATGCGAAAGTCGGTCTTTATATTTGCTACGACCGTCACTTTCCCGAGGGCGCGCGGCTGCTCGGGTTGAACGGGGCGGAGATTGTCTTCAATCCGTCCGCTACCGTTGCGGGGCTGTCTCAATATTTGTGGAAGCTCGAGCAACCCGCCCACGCTGTCGCGAACGGCTACTTCATGGGTTGTCTCAACCGCGTCGGTGAAGAAGCGCCGTGGAACATCGGAAAATTCTACGGCCACAGTTACTTTGTCGACCCGCGCGGGCAGTTCCTCGCGGAAGGGGGCGAAGACCAGGACGAGATCGTCACCGCCGAGATGGACCTCGACATGATCGAAGAGGTCCGGCGCGTGTGGCAGTTCTATCGCGACCGCCGGCCAGAGACTTACCAGGACATGACCGGGCTGCTGCCTTAATCTCTTACCCGCAAAACTAGCAGCCCGTGGCCTCGGAAGCAGGTAGCCGAGAGCAGATAGCAACCCGTATCGCGGACCTAGCTTAATTTCGGAATGATCTTGTCGCCGTACTCGGCGACGATGCGCTCCTCTTCCGAGTTCATCAAGTAGATGTTGAACTGAGTGACCCCGACTTCTTCGAGCGCCTTCAGTTTTTCGACGTGCTGCTCCGGCTCGCCTAGAACGCCAAAGCTTTGGACGACGTCATCGGTGACGAAATCGAGATGCTCGGCGTCTTTCTTGGCGTGCTGCCTATAGTCATAGCCTTTGCGCCGCTCGATATAAGCGGTGAGGCTTTGCGGCACGAGGTCGGAATCTTTTCCGTATTTCTCGACGATGTCGGCGACATGATTGCCGACCATCGCGGGAAACCAGCGCGTTTGCTCGATGCACGCTTCCATCGAGCCGGTCCAAGCCGGCGCCGCGGCCATGATCTTGAAATCCGACATGTCTCGGCCCGCTTTCTTGCCCGCGGCCACCGCTTGCTCTGTGAACCATTTGCACAGTCCCGGATCGGCAATTTGCAGTACGAGACCGTCGCCGTGCTCGCCGGCAGCGGCGAGCGCCTTGGGGCCGTAAGCGGCGTACCAGACGGGCAGCTCGTATTGACTCCATAGAAGCTGCACTTCGGCGGGACAGTCGTCATAGGAGGTCGCCTCGCCGCGGCATAGCTTCTTGACCGCGCTCACCTAGCAGCCCGTTGAAAAAGTCGTATCCGGTCGCGATATTTCTCTGAAGACTCATTCGATGACGATGTAAAATTGCATCGCATGTCGATGAAGAAGAAAAAGAAAAGTTGCCAAGAGACTTTATGGATTCCACACGATGCGGTTGCGTCGAGTCCTGGTCATCCTTTTTATGAGGAACTCGAGCGGGTACTTCGAGAGGAAGAGTTTGACTCGTTTGTGGAGTCGAAATGCTCGCCGTATTACGCGAAGAAGCAAGGTCGGCCGAGCATACCGCCGGGTGTGTATTTTCGAATGCTGTTGATCGGCTACTTTGAGCGCATCGATTCAGAGCGCGGGATCTGCTGGCGGTGTTCGGACTCACTGTCTTTGCGCCAGTTTCTTGGCCTTGGAATGGAAGAGCGAACGCCGGACCATTCGTCGCTGTCTCGGATACGGAATCGACTTCCGCTGGAAGTTCACGAATCTGTATTTGGATGGGTGCTAGAAGTTCTAGCGTCGAGAGGGATGATAGATGGCAAGACACTGGGTGTGGACGCGACGACGCTGGAAGCGAATGCGGCGCTTCGGTCAATCGTTCGTCGAGACACGGGGGAAAGCTACGAATCGTATTTGAAGGAGCTTGCGCGCAAGAGTGGTATCGAAGAGCCGAGCCGAGCGGACATTGCAAAGTTGGACAAGAAGCGGCCAAAGAAAGGGTCGAACAAGGAGTGGGTGAATCCGAACGAGCCGGATGCGGAGATCATGAAAATGAAGAGCGGGGGCACGGATATGGCGCACAAAGCCGAGCATGCTGTGGACATGAGCGGGGAAGGTGCGGTAATTGCCGTGACGCTTCACGGAGGCGCGAAGGGTGACACAAAGAGCCTACCGGATACGCTGGAAAAAGCGCAGTCAAATCTGCAAGAGCTCGCGAACAACGCGGAATGTTGTGAACGAATACATGAAGACGCGGGTCGCGAAGTGGTCGGGGACAAGGGCTCTCACGGCAACGACATCCTGGTTGAGCTGGTCGAACAAGAATACCGGAGCTACATTTCGGAGCCAGAGCGAGGTGGCCGCAAATGGAAGGACAAACAGGCCGAGCAAGCCGCCACCTACGCGAACCGACGTCGCATTCGCGGGACTCGAGGTAAGCGATTAATACGCCGTCGCGGCGAGTTACTCGAACGACCTTTCGCGCACTACCTCGAAGCGGGAGGCATGCGACGAACGCATTTGCGAAGACACGAAAATATACTCAAGCGCCTCCTCACGCACGTGGCCGGATTCAATCTCGGGATTCTGATGCGCAATCTCATCGGCAAGGCCACGCCGAAGGAATACGCGGAGCTCAACGCCAGTCTGATCGCTGCTTTATTGCGCTTCGTCTCGACCATAGGCGCACGTTTTGCCCCGCTGCAATCCATCGGGCGTCTCAACTTGGCCGTTCCGCCGAATCACATCTTCCTTGAACTTGCCCACCAAACTTTCTCCGTGAGCAGAATCTGGACTTTTTCACCGGGCTGCTAGGCGTTCATCCGCGCGATCGTCGAGGGCTTGAAATTCATCATGCGGCGTGAGCTGTCGCCGCGCCCCACACAAATCTCGAACCGGCCGCTGCTTTGCTTGGCGAGACTCGCGAACAAGCTAGCTGCTACGGACCAGTCGCGGATGTCCGGATTCGTGACGCAGGGGCCGAAGCTCATCGTTTCCGTGTGCTCCATGCACATCGCCATCGCGGGATAGGGGTCGCGCCAGAGAACGTGGGAGTCGTAGAACCAACAGCTGGAGAAACCAGCGAGCTCGGCCTGGCGGCAGAGCGCCTTGGTGCGGTCGGGCCCGATATCTCCCTTCATACAAATCGCGAATTCCATTTCCCTTGCACCGTCCCTTCGGTTCGTGATCGTGACCCGGCTATTTTCTCATCTTTCCTCTGGATTCGCCGGCCCGTTTGATGGCATTGTTGCCGCACGATGACCAAGCGCCTCATATATTCCATCGACGACAACCCGCCCTGGGTAGAAGCCCTACCACTTGGATTTCAGCATTACCTCACCATGTTCGGCTCGACGGTGGCGATCCCGCTCATCTTGAGCGGGCCGCTCGGGCTCGGCGACAAGCCGATCGAGCTCGGCTGGCTCATCAGCACGATGTTCTTCGTGAGCGGTATCACGACGATCCTACAGACGACGTGGGGCAATCGTTTGCCGCTCATTCAAGGCGGCACGTTCTCCTTTCTCGCCCCGACGATCGCGATAGCAGGAATGGCGGGCGTGGCAGAAGCGGGCTTCGAAGTAAAACTTCAGCATGTGCAAGGCGCCATCATCGCGGGATCGTTTTTCGAGATCGCGATCGGTTATTCGGGGCTGATCGGGAAGCTCCTCCGCTTCATCGGGCCGATAACGATCGCTCCAACGATCGCACTCGTCGGTCTCGCGCTCTTCCGTCTAGGCGCTCCGGAAGCGGGCAAACACTGAGGCATCGGCGGGCTCACGATCGTGCTCATCATTTTGTTCAGCCAATATCTGAGGCGCACCCATCGCGCGTTCGAGCTGTTTCCCATCATGCTCGCGATCTTGCTCACTTGGGGTGTTGCGGCCGTCTTGACGTGGACGGGGGTCTTCCCGGAGGCTCATCCGGCGCGTGTTTCGATGGCGAATGTGGTGAGCGCGCCTTGGATCCGCGTGCCCTTTCCGTTTCAATGGGGCTTGCCCGCCTTTGGAGTGGCTGCGACCATTGGCATGCTCGCAGGCTATCTCGCCTCGATGGTCGAGTCGGTCGGGGACTATTACCCTTGCGCGCGCCTCGCGGGGGCCCCGATACCGTCGCCGTCCACGGTCAATCGCGGCATCGGCATGGAAGGCGTGGGCTGTCTCATCGCGGGTATCTTCGGTACCGGCAACGGCACGACGTCCTATAGCGAGAACATCGGCGCGATCGGTTTGACGCGCGTGGGGAGCCGCCGGGTCGTACAGACGGGCGCTGCCTTCATGCTCGTGCTCGGCGTCTTCGGCAAGTTCGGGGCGCTCTTCACCACGATCCCTCAGCCGATCGTCGGCGGCATGTATTGCGCGATGTTCGGGATGGTTGCGGCCGTGGGCCTTTCGAATCTGCAATTCGTCGACCTCAACTCTGCGCGCAATCTCTTCATCCTGGGCTTTTCTTTCTACATGGGCCTCTCGATGCCGGAATATTTTGCAGCCAGTCCGATCACGTTCGAGCCCGCATGGCTTGCGGAGGTGCTCAATACACTCGGGCGTACCGGCATGGCGGTGGGGGCGATCGCCGCGCTCGTGCTCGACAACACGATCCCGGGGACCGACGAAGAACGTGGCCTCACAGCGTGGCGCAGCGAGAGCTTTCAACCGAAGCCAGGAAATCGGTAGCGGCCGAAGCTCTTACGTGCTGTGACGCTCGAGCTCGCGGCGCAGCCAGAGTTTCGCCACCCTCCAATCTCGCTTGACGGTTCTCGGCGACACTTCGAGGACTTCTGCCGTCTCATCGATGTCCAGCCCCCCGAAGTAGCGGAGCTCCACCACGCGCTCTGACGAGGGTCCTTCGCTTCGAGCTTCGAGAGGGCTTGGTGCAGGCTGAGGACTTCGACGTCGAGAGCCTCCGTGACGGCGTCGCCCTCGGTCAGGGTGATGCGCGTCCCAGCGCCACGTTTGGCCGCCCGTCGCTTTCGCGCGTGCTCGACTAGAACCCGTCGCATGATGCGAGAGGCGATTGCGAAGAAATGCGCTCGATTCTGCCAGTCCACGCGCTGGAAGCCAAACAATCGTACGAAAGCTTCGTGCGCCAGACCGGTGGCCTGGAGGGAGTGCGCCGGCTGTTCCCCTTTGAGGTGGTACTGGGCGAGACGCCTCAGCTCGGAGTACACGATGGGAACGAGCTCGTCCAAAGCTTCCTGACTTCCATCGCGCCACCGCAGCAGGAGCTCGGTCACGTTCCCGTCGGGACTCTCATGATCATGCTCAGAAATGGCAATCCCAACATGTAACAACGAATTTCGCATTTTTTTACCCGAATCACCGCAAATTCGTGGCCCTTTTCGTCGGCGCCTTGCGCCTAATGCAACAAGAGACGATACGGCAGCGGAACGCGGGCTGCCTTTCAAGGAGGATAAGACGATGAAAGCGTTGATGACAGCGACCGCATTGATCCTGGGTCTGGTTTTTGCTGCTCCGGCAATGGCAAACGGCAAAGACGGCTCGTGCTCCACCCGGAGTGTGGCCGGAAGGTGGATTTTCGCTACGGAGGTCGGACAGTTTCCGGAGTTTGGGGGCAATATCACAGCCATCGGAACGATGAACATCGACAGGAAGGGCAACGTCAGCGGCGAGTTCGACTTCACCGTTGCGGAAGTGGTGTTTGGCCCCGACATCACTTACGAAGGCTCCATTACCGTGGACGCCGACTGCACCGGCACGCTCCATTTCGTGACGAGCACGGGCGGAGAGCGCACCGACAGCATCGCTGTCGTCGGGGACGGCGAAATGTGGGGCATGTCGCAAGATATCTCGAATCTGTGGACCTATCGTGTCCGGAGGCTCTCCAAGAAATCGCGCAAGTGATCGCCGCGTAGCGTGGATGGCTCCTGGTCGGGCAGGAGCTCGTCGACGAATCGAGGCCGAGGGCCTCTTGCCGCGGTCTTTTGGACGCATGTCGAGCTCAATCTGCAAGAAGATCGCGAAACGCGGGCTTTCCCGCCAACGAGACCTTGAAGCCGTAGATCGTGAGAGCAAGGCAAATCGCGGCGACGAGTATCGGAGCGTAGCCGTACCACACGCCGATATCGGCCGTCACCGGAAAGCCGATGAGCAAGTCGGTCACGAGAGTAGCCACCAAGATAGAGACCCAGCCGAAGCGGAAGAGGAGCAGATGCCAGGCTGTGATGAACAGGGCGATGGGTATGTAGCCATGGCCGGGCCCGTAGATGACAATGTAGAGGGTCCAGTGCGCCGCCACGGCGATCGATGTTTTCCTGAATATCAAGCGCAACAGGAGAAGGCCGACGAAGAGAAACATGACGTGCGTGACGATATTGACGTGCACCGCATGAGGTGGACCCCATTCTCTGGACCAAAATGGGGGGTAGCTAAGGTGGAGCCTGCCGAGTTGAACACGTCGTGGTCATAGTCGTGATGTTGTTTCCCGAAGGCTCCTAGAAGGGAGCGTTCGGGAACACAGTTTATGGCAGATTGAAAATCTGTGGACAGTTTGTTTTTCGCTGTAGCCATCATTGTGTCTAGCGGCAATTATTATTTCTCTTCAGCAACAAGTTAGAATTCCCGGGTACCTACCGGTCTTGCTCCGTCACTTATCAGCAAAGTGTCCCATGTTCGATCCGGGGCCCCGACGGAGGGAGCGGACCCTTAAAAAAAGATGCGAAGCTTCCTTGTCCGCTCCCTCCGTCGGGGCCCCGGATCGAAGCCGCCCTTTCGCTGGTCCACCTGAATAGTGCAAAAATCGGGGTACCTGGGGTATGGGCCAAGCCGCGAGAGGGTCTCCTGCGGCGATTCTCGCATTCGTTTTGTGGACTCGTGGCAAGGTTCATTCCTTTTCCCGGCTTTCTACCGTCGTGGCCTCTTTGGCCTTGTTCTGCTTCGATTGCCCCAGTCGGTAACTGCCGACGTTGAGCTCCAGGATGATGCTGTGATGTACAAATCGGTCGATGGCCAATCATCTTCAAGCAACCTCGCCAAGCAGTCCATCGTAGAAGCTCGCGGGCGTTTGATAGCCTAACGCTTTGTGCGGGCGCTCGTCATTGAAGAAATCGAAGTAGCAAGCGATGCCCGCGCGAGCCATTTGCACGGTGTCGTAGGCGTACAGGTAGACCTCCTCGTACTTCAGCGAGCGCCAGAGCCGCTCCACGAAGATGTTGTCGATACAGCGACCTTTGCCATCCATGCTGATCTTGATCTCAAGAGCAAGCAATACACTGGTGAACTCCTCCGAGGTGAACTGAGAGCCCTGGTCCGTGTTGAATATCTCTGGGCAACCGTAGCGTGCCACAGCTTCGTTCAGAGCCTCCACGCAGAAGGTCGTCTCCAACGTGTTGGACAAGCGCCAGGCGAGCACCCGCCGCGAATACCAATCGATGACCGCCACCAGGTATACGAAGCCTCGCGCCATCGGGATGTATGTGATGTCGGCGGCCCACACCTGATTGATCCGAGAAACCGTCAGATTCCTCAGTAGATAAGGGTATACGGCGTGTTCCGGCGCTGGCTTGCTTGTGTTCGGCTTGGGCGCAGTGCTCTCGAGCCCCATCAACCGCATAAGACGCTGCACGCGCTTGCGGTTGACGGCCGACCCCTCCGCTTTGAGTGTCTGTGTCATCATGCGGCTGCCGAAAAATGGATGCTTCAGATGTAGCTCGTCCATCCGACGCATCAATGCGAGTTGCTCGCCATCCGGCTCGACAGGTTCGTAGTACAGGCTCGACCGATTCACGCCGAGCAGCTCGCACTGCCAGCGCATCGACAGCGGAGCGTTGGGTTCGACCAACTCCCGCCGGGGCGTCATCGCAATCGACCGAGCCCGTGTGATAAAAAATCGCGCTCCATCGTCAGCTCCCCGATTTTCTGAAGCAGTTCGGCCTCGCGCATCGAGGCATCGCCTCCGCCCACCTCTTCGGTCTCGAAAGCACGCGTGACGTTCTCCAAAAGCTGCCGCTTCCATTTGTAGATCTGGTTCGCGTGAACCTTGTGCCGGCGGGATAGTTCCGCCACTGGCGAAGGCGCCGTCATCGGGCAAAAGCTCGTCGAGCATCCCGATATTTCTGCGATCTCGTTCACGGGCGGGACCGTTACGGGCGCCACCGTCGCGCGTACCGCGGCGCCGATGTTCAAGAAACTCTCTCTCGAGCTCGGCGGCAAGAACCCGACGCTCGTCTTTGCCGACGCCGATTGGGAGGCCGCCGTTCAGGGAAGCTTGAAGGCGGCGTTCTCGAATCAGGGCGAAATTTGTCTCTGCGGCTCGCGGATCTTTGTCGAAGCTTCCGTATACGAGAAATTTCGGGACGACTTCGTCGAACGAACCGCTTCGCTCGAAGTAGGCGACCCGCTCGAAGCGACCACCCGACAAGGCGCCGTCGTCTCCGAGGCGCATATGAAGAAGATACTTGGGTGCATCGAGCTCGCCAAAGAGGAAGGCGGGAGCGTCCTTTGCGGTGGCAAACGGGCACGCGTCGACTCCGATCGTTGCAAGAACGGGTGGTTCGTCGAGCCCACCGTGATCGAGGGCTTGGCCCCGCATTGTCGCACCAATCAGGAAGAGATCTTCGGACCGGTGGTGACGCTCGTTCCGTTCGAGACGGACGAAGAAGCGCTTCGCTACGCGAACAGCACGAAGTACGGCCTGGCCTCGTCCATTTGGAGTCAGGACATCTCACGCTGTCATCGCCTTGCGGCCGCGATCGAATCGGGCCTCGTATGGGTCAATACCTGGATGGTGCGCGACCTGCGCACGCCGATGGGTGGCGTGAAACAATCAGGAGTCGGCCGCGAAGGCGGCTTCGAAGCGCTTCGTTTTTTTACCGAGGCCAAGAACGTGTGCATCCAATATGGCTGACAAAGAAGTCATCAACTCCGAGACCGCGCCCGAGCCGGTGGGCGCCTATCCGCATGCGCGACGTGTGGGGAACTTGCTGTTTCTCTCAGGCATCGGTCCGAGGCGCCGCGGCACGGACGCCATTCCGGAAGGGATCGAAGCGCAGTGCCGCTCGGTTTTCGACAACGTGCGACAGGTGCTCGAGGACGCGGGGGCAGTGTGGGAGGACCTCATCGACGTAACGGTGTTTCTTACGGATATCGAACGCGACTTCGACGTCTATAACCGAATCTACGCTGAGTATTTCGCTGAAGCTCGGCCATGCAGGACCACCGTCGAGGTTAACCGGCTTCCGACGGCGATCTCGATCGAACTGAAATGTATAGCTGCTGTTTAGGAGTTTCTGATGCGTGAGCTGCGAGCGTTTAATTTCAAGAAGTGGATCGATGAGCATCGGCATTTGCTCGAGCCTCCGGTTGGGAACAAGCTCGTTTTTCCCGATGCGGAGTTTATTGTGATGGTCGTGGGCGGGCCGAATCAACGGAAGGACTACCACGTTGATGAAGGGGAGGAGTTCTTCTATCAGCTCGAAGGGGACATGGTGCTCAAGACGATGCAGGGCGGGCAGCCCGTCGATGTGCCTATCGCCGAGGGAGAGATTTTTCTCTTGCCGCCGCGCTTGCCGCATTCGCCGCAGCGGTTAGAGAACACGGTGGGTCTCGTTATCGAACGGCAGCGGCATGCGCACGAAAAAGACGGCCTTCAGTGGTATTGCGACGACTGCCATCACTTGCTCTACGAGGAGTACTTTCAGCTGCAGAATGTCGAAACGGATTTTCCTCCGGTATTCGACCGCTTCTTTGGGAGCGAAGAGTATCGCACTTGCAGCGAATGTGGCAGCGTGATGGCCATTCAATGAGGCGTCGTGCTGAAGATTGACGTTCACACCCACATCCTGCCGGAGCGGTGGCCGGATCTTCGGGAGCGGTATGGCTATGGGGGGTTCATGCAGCTCGAGCATCATCAGTCCGGCTGTGCACGGATGATGCGGGACGGCGAGCTTTTTCGCGACGTGCAGGCCAACTGTTACGATGCGGGAGCGCGGCTTGCGGAGTGCGACGCGCACGGCGTTGACGTTCAAGTTCTCTCGACGGTTCCCGTTATGTTTGGTTATTGGGCGGAGCCGAAGGATGGGCACGACCTTGCTCGCTTTTTGAATGACCACATTGCGGGTCTCGTCGAGGCTCATCCTAAGAGATTCATTGGGCTCGGTACGTTGCCGATGCAGGACGCCGGGCTCGCGGTGAAAGAGCTCGAGCGTTTGACTAGGGAGCTGCGCTGCCGGGGGTACAGATCGGCTCGAGTGTCAACGGCAAGAATTTGAACGACCCCGCGCTTTTTCCCGTGTTCGAGGCGGCGGCCGAGTTGGGTGCCGCGGTTTTTGTGCATCCGTGGGATATGCTCGGACGCGACCGAATGCCCAAGTACTGGCTTCCGTGGCTCGTCGGCATGCCGGCGGAGACGTCGCTCGCGATCTGCTCGATGATCTTTGGCGGCGTTTTCGAGCGTCTGCCCGCGCTCCGGGTGCTTTTTGCGCATGGCGGCGGGGCTTTTCCCGCGACCGCGGCGCGCATCACCCACGGATTCGAGGTGCGGCCCGATCTCTGCGCCGTCGACAACGGCGTCTCACCGAGCGACTATCTTGGCCGTTTCTTCGTCGATTCTCTCGTCCATGACGCGCGGATGTTGTGCTACGTCATGGAGCTTCTCGGCCCCGGCAAAGTCGCGCTCGGAAGCGACTACCCCTTTCCGCTCGGCGAAGCGGTGGCCGGAACGCTCATCGAGTCGGCTGCGTTCACATCCGACGAACGGAGCGATCTCTTGCACGGCGCGGCGCTCGACTGGCTCGCGCTCGAAAAGGAGCCTTTTCTCTCATGAGCTCGACTCTTGAAGACGCGCGTGCCCTCGACGCTTCGGATCCGCTTGCACCCTATCGCGAGAAGTTCCACCATCCGCCGAGTCAGCTCTATCTCTGCGGTCACTCGCTCGGATTGCAGCCGAAGGCGACCGCGGCGCGCGTGGCGGAAGAGCTCGAGGACTGGCAGGCACTTGCCGTCCACGGTCATACCGGAGCGCGGCGGCCGTGGCTTTCGTATCACGAGCGCCTCGCCGAGAAAGGCGCAAGGCTCGTTGGCGCCAAGCCTTCCGAAGTCATTCACATGAACACGCTCACGGTCAATCTTCATTTGTTGATGGTGAGCTTCTATCGCCCGACTCCGGATCGCCACAAGATTGTCATCGAGAAGCACGCCTTTCCGTCCGACCAGTACGGCGTTGCCTCACAAATGCGATTCCACGGTCTCGATCCTGCCGAGAGTCTCGTAGAGGTCGAGAACAATGACGACGTCGCAGCCGTGCTCGAGCGAGAAGGGGACTCCGTGGCGCTCGTTTGGCTCGGCGGCGTGAACTACTATTCGGGAGAGGCTTTCGACATGGAGCTCATCGTTGAGCTCGGCCACGCGAAAGGAGCGACGGTCGGCTTCGATCTCGCCCATGCCGCGGGCAACCTTCCGCTGAAGCTTCACGATTGGAACGTCGACTTCGCGGCCTGGTGCACGTATAAGTATCTCAACGCAGGACCCGGAGCCGTCGGCGGTGCGTTCGTTCACGAGAGACATGGTGGGCGTAGCGACCTGCCGCGTTTCACAGGGTGGTGGGGCCACGACAAGGCCACGCGCTTTCAAATGGGGCCGGATTTCGTCCCGTGCCCCGGCGCGGAAGCCTGGCAGCTCAGCAACCCTCCGATCTTGTCGCTCGCACCGGTGCTCGTTTCGCTCGAGATGTTCGACGAGGTCGGGATCGATCATCTGCGGGCGAAGTCTGAGCTCGTCACGGGTTATTTCGAGACCCTCGTTGCCGAGCGGCTCGCCGGCCGGGTCGACGTAATCACGCCGTCCGATCCGAAACGGCGTGGCGCGCAACTCTCTTTGCGCGTGCACGTCGGACGGTGGCGAGCGGTCTTCGACGATCTGTCCGCGCGCGGTATCGTTTGCGACTGGCGAGAGCCCGACGTCATCCGCGCCGCACCCATGCCTTTTTACAATGGCTTCGAGGACGTTTATCGCTTCGTCGAAGCACTCGAAGCCGCGACGCGCTCATGATTTTCCAAGACTTCGCACCCGTGCTTCACGTCATCGGCTTTCTCGCGGCGAGCGCCATCTACGGGATGCTTCTCGTTATGTGCGGGCGTGCGGGTGGTCGTCCGCGACCCGCTTCCCTTTGTCCGCGGGCGCGCTCGGCTTGGTGTGGAATCTCGGCTACCTTCTGATCACGCTTCAAGAGCTCGGCCTTCCGGAAATGTCGGAATATTTCGATGCGCTGACCTACTCGGCGCTAGCTCTACTACCCGCCGTCGTCGTCCACTCGATTTTGCGCGAGCAATCTCGCCCCGCCGCGCGCGTCTTGAGGGCAGTGGGTTATCTCGTGAGCGGCGTCGCCTCCGTGGGTCACTTCGCCAACGTGGCGTTGAACGGGTTCGCGCCGCTTCCGGAAGCGGCTCATTTCGTGGGGCCCATTTATGGCTTCTTGCTCGTTCCGCTCGTGCTTCTGACGGGCTCCCACGACAATGTACGCCATACAATCACCCGCGCGCTCAAGGATTTGGAAGCGCGGCTCGATCCCAAGCGTTTCATCCGCCGCTCTCGGGGTGCTTTAGTCCACTTGGAGAGCATCCAGTCCGTTAGTCCAATGCCTGGGGGCACTTACGTCGTCACTCTGTACAACCAAAAAAAACTTCCCGTCAGCCGTCAACGCTCCAAAGTTCTTCGCGAACAATTCCTAAAACTCTGAAATTCGGTCCGTCTATCTTTTTTGAGCCTTTTCGGCGCTCCTTTGCGCGTGTCTTGATGAGGAGGCAGTCATGGGCGAATCGGGAGCAAGATTGTTCGAAGAGTCACGCGGATCGATCGAAGAGGCTCTACGCTACGTAGCTTTTCGTCGGAGGCTGCCACCGATCGAGTTTCAAGAGCTCCAGTCCTACGTTTCGTTGAAGCTGATTGAGAACGACTATGCCCGGCTTCGCAAGCAGTCGACGGAGGGCTCGATGTCCGCCTATTTGCACGTCGTGATTCAACGCCTCTATCTCGACCATCAGATCGGCAAGTGGGGTAAATGGCATGCCTCGGCCGAGGCGCGGCGGAGCGGTGAGATCGCCGTGCAGCTCGAGCGACTCATCTATCGCGACGGGCACACTATCCAAGAGGCGGTCGAGCTGCTGCGGGAGATGAGCCACGTCTACGCTTCGAGAGACGATCTTCTGCGTCTCGCCTATGCGCTTCCGGTGCGTTACCGTCCTCGCTTCGTCACGGACGATCAAGCTTGCGGGCACGGGACGACGGTCGCGGTGGATCCGATCGAGCGGCGTGAAAGTGAAGTGGGCGCGCGCCGGCTGCAAGCGGAGCTCGCCCGAGCGATGAGCGAGCTCGATGATGAGGACCGTCGTCTTCTGGAGATGCGTTTCAACGACCGCCGGACTGTGCCTGAAATCGCCGCGAATCTCGACGTGGACCCAAAACCTCTCTACGCGCGCATTCGTCGCGTGCTCGCTCGTATCCGACACCGTTTGGAGCGCGGGGGCCTCGGCGGTCGGGAAGCGGTGCTTTATCTCACGTTGACGGCGCGGACGATCGACCTGGACGAAGTCTTTGCGCATTCTGTCTGAGGAGCGCATGCGCGCCCGCGGATGCTATCGGCTACCGGCTACCGTTGCTGCTCGAGGGTCTGGGCGATGGCGCGGGACTGCTCTTGGACGAGCTCTTTCATAGCGGATTCGATCACGTAGTTGTTGGTAACCGCGTTGTAGAGGCCTGAAGGCACTTCGTATTCCAATGAGACGACGAGCTCCGTTCCGCTACCGTCGGGGAGGATCGAGTGTCGGTGGGCCCATCTCGGGAAGAAGCCTCTCGCTTTCACGTTGGTGAAGCTTAGAGGCGGCTCGTATTCGGAGACGACGACGTCCCAGGCGAAATCCACCGGCCAACGTTTGAGGCTATAAGCAAAAATCGTTCCAAGCCGGAGATCTTCGGGATGAGACTCGAGGCTCACCGCGATCGTTTTCGGTGTCACGCGTTGCACGTTTCGAGGGCGGTCGAAGAACGCGAAAACGTCCAGCGGTGAACGATCGATGTGGACCCGCTCTTCGATCACGGTGAGAGGCCTGTTCCGCGCTGCCATACGAAGAGCATCGTACGACGTCAGGCCAAGGGGATCAAAGCAGTGCTTGGATCTCCCTCGGGGATTGCCGCAGGCGGCGAATCGCTCGCTCGTTCGCAAGCGCGGTTTTATCGGCGATAACTTTGTCCGCAAGGGCCATCGCCATCATGATAGCGGTTTCCGGGTCCCGTTGGCCGCCTACGGCCCACGTGGTATAGTACCCGTGAGATTGGCCGTTGGTTTCGCGTCCGAAGGAGATTGTCATGTCGCTGCACCCGCTTTTGATCGGTACGCTTGGGTTACCCGAGATGTTGATCATCTTGGCCATCGTTTTCTTGATCTTCGGAGCCAACAAGCTTCCTCAGCTCGGCTCGGGGCTCGGCGAAGGTATCAAGAACTTCAAGAAGTCGATCAAGGGTGCTGGCGACGACACGCCGGAAGACAAGAGCAACGAGGAATCGAAGGTTTAGTTCACGACTTCGACTAGTGTGCGACATCCACAATAATTAGTGTGTTGGTACGCTCGTCGAACGTGACGGAGCCCCGCGACGACAAGAACCTCTCCCACGAGGGTGCCAGATCCCGAGCTCTACCGTAAGCGAGCTTTTTGTACGTCGTCACGAGCGGACCGGCGAGTCTTTTCTCTTCCGCGTATCTTCGACGCTCTTCGTACTCACGACGGATCTGCTCGGCCGTCGCCACCCGTACCAAGTTGTCGCCTATTCGATCCCTCTGCAAGCCGGCACGTTCGGATCACGATCTCGAGCACCTGCCGCCACGGCACCGACTCGAGCTTGAGCGTCACGTGACAGGACACGTCCGGGTCAGCGACGAGGTTGAAATCTCCAATCTCGGCGAGCAAACGCAGCATATCGAGGACGTCGGCCTCCTTCACGTCGATATCGATCCGTGTCTCCTCCGCCTCTCCCGCTTGGAGTAGCGCAAGCGCCAACAATATTGCCGAGATCACAACGTCACCTCCATCCCGTCATGGGCGAGCTCGAAAACGAGCTCCTGCTCGCGCTCGAGAACGTCGTCGCCTGGGTGGACGAGAAGCGTTCGCTTGGCGCCGATGCGCGCTTGATGCTGCTCGAGCTCTCGATGGGTCATGTGCTTGTTCACCGGCCGCTCGAAGCTCGAGCATTCGCAGATAAACAAATCAGCGCCCGCGGTCTGTGTGACGAGCGCCTCGGTCCATGCTGTATCCCCGGAGAAAACGACGACACGTCCTTCGAGGCTCACGCGGTAGCCGAAGGCCGTGCCGCGAGAATAATGGTCGACTTCGAAAGGCTGCGCTTCGAGTGCGCCCGAGCGCAGGATGTCCCCGGGCTTCTGGTCGCGATATTCGAGCGCGAAGGGAAGCGCCGGGATGCCGGGGAACAACGACTCGAGGCCTTGCGTCAATTTCTCGCGCGTACCGTCGGGGCCATACACCAAAAGCGGCTTCGTCCGAGAGCCCTGGTAGCACTCGTGAAGAACGAGAAACGGCACGCCCGCAAAATGATCGCCGTGGTGATGCGACAAAAGAATGACGTCGATGTCGGAAGGTGAGAGCCCGAGCTTCTTGAGGGCGACGAGCGTCGTGGGACCGCAATCGAGCAACACCCCGAGCCCGTCCGCGAGCAACAGAATGGCCATCGCGTTACGCCCTCCGCTGGCAAAAGCATTCCCCGTCCCTAGAAAAATAACGCGCATGCTTGATTGTAGCCTGCGGTTCTACCTGCTACTTGCAGCTAGCACGTAGCCGACAACGAGTTACAAGACTTCGTTGAGGCTTCCGGTTCGGTAGCCTTCGAGGTCGATCGTCACGAATTTGTAGCCGAGCGCTCGGAACGCTGTCGTGAGCTCGCGCCTCATGGTCTGAGTGAGCGCGCGGGGAAGCTCCTCCGGCGAGAACTCGAGACGGACGAGACTGTCGTGATGGCGCACGCGCATGTGGTGGAAGCCGAGGTGGCGAAGCATCGACTCGCCTTTTTCCACCGTGGAGAGATTCTCGATCGTGATGGGCGTCTGGTACGGGATACGAGAGGACAGGCAGGCGGAAGCAGGCTCGTCGGCGGTGGGAAGACCGAGCTCCCGTGACAAGAGGCGTATCTCTCGTTTCGTGAGCGCGGCTTCCTCGAGTGGGCTGCGAACGCCCGCAAGCTTTGCGGCTCGACGCCCGGGACGGTAATCGCCGAGGTCGTCGGCATTGGCGCCGTCGACGATGACCGGGATGCTCTTTTCCTTCGCGAGCTGTTCGAGACGTGAATAGAGCTCGGATTTGCAATGGAAGCAGCGGTCGGGGTTGTTCGCGAGATAAGCGGCGCTCGTGATCTCCTCGGTCTTGACGAACTCGTGGCGCAGCCCGAACTTTTGAGCGACGTCGAGAGCCATTTGGCGCTGGTAGTCGGGATAGCTCGGGCTTTCGCCCGTCACCGCTAGCGCGCGATCCCCGAGCGTTCGCTGCGCTTCGACGGCAAGGTAGGAGCTGTCGACACCGCCGCTAAAGGCCACGATGACGGAGCGCATCTCACCGAGAAGCGCCTGCAGGCTGTCGCGTTTGACGTGAGCTTCGGTCTCGAAAGTCATTCTCCGCTCAATCTCAATTTTTGTTTCTCTCCACGTTTACTCGCCGGCGTTTCATCGACCCCGGGCCCTGCTAGCTATCACGCCACTCGCGGACTTCCTCTTCGGCGATGTCGAGCTCGATGGGCGATATCCGCAGCACGGTCAGCGTAACGCCGCATTCGGGGCAGCTAATACGTTCTCCGCGGTCGACATCGAGCTCGTCGAGCTCGATCTCGAAATCGCATGCGGGACAGAAAGGGTAATTGGCAGCCATCGTCGAAAGCCAGGCCAGGATTATAGCGCTTGGCTCGAGAGGTGCGCTATGGCCCTATGGCTGAAGAATGAGCGCGCTCGACGGGGCGCCGCCGATGAGCGAGCCACTATCGCCGGAGAGCCAGCCGCGGTTCTGGTCGAAGTAGTGGGGGCTCAGAGGATGGCCGGAGGCGCCGGTCGGAACGATCGAGCGCGACCGCGTCAAATCAGAGAGGTCTGCTAAGAAGCGAAAGGACGTGCCGACGGGCGCGTCGTAGGGCGAGCGCAGCGAGACCACCGCATTCGCGATCGTATAGGTCGAACCCCCGAAAGGCAGGGGGCCGCGGCTGAAGAGCCAACTGAGCGGCTCCTCGCGACCGAGGGGGTGGCGGAACATCGCGCCGTGCAAGGTGGCCCAATCCCAGCCGTCCACGTCCTCGCCGAGCCGTGTCGTCAAGGCAGTGATGGCGCCATCGAGACTGCGCTCGAAAATGCGTGCACGCGTCTCTGCGTCGGGAGTGTTCTTGTCGTCCCAAAGAGGCGACGCTTCATCCTCGATGATGGCGTGCAGCCCGCCCGCATGCCCGGCCTCGAGAAATTCCAACAACTTCGTGAACAACGCGTCGCCGAGCTCGTCTCGAAGCGTATTCTCGACGAGATTGCGATAGAGCGCATAGTAAATGGCGGGGGCGGGGCCGCGGTCCATTTGACCGTTCCAGTTTCTCAAATAATCGAGCGCCTTTTCTTGAGCTTCACCCGAAGCCGACAGTGCCACGGCGATGCGCAGCACGGGCTCTGTCGACGGGTCGTAGCGGTCCTGCTGAATACGGGCGAAATCATCGAGATTCATCGGGCGACTCGTTTGCAGCAAGTCGGTAATCCGGCCCGCGCGGTAGTCGGCCAACGTGTCGGGACCGAGCGGATAGGGCGTGTCCTCGGGCAACATCTGTTGGTTGGCGCTGACGATGAAGCCCTCTTCGGGATTGAAGATCATCGGCTTCAGCTCGTGCGGCACGTTGCCTTGCCATTCGAACGCTTCCACGCTGCCATCAACGGGGAGGACGCCATCGAAGCCGACACGCACCGGCACGTCGCCGGCGGGAAAAAAACCGATATTGCCCTCCACATCCGCATAAACGAACGAAAGAGCGGGTGAGGACCAAGAGCGAAGGCCTTCAGTGAATTCCTGCCACGACCCCGCACGATTGATCCGGAGTAGCGCCGTCACGTGATCCCCGCTCCAGAGAGCGTCAAAGCGCTCCGCGAGCAGTCGTCCGTCATCCGTTTCGCCGACGATGACACCGTGATGGGTGACGCGAACTTCCGCGTTGACGGCTGGGCCGTCTTTGACGGCGATGCTCTCAGGGAGAACGTCTATATCGCGCCACGTCTCGCCGTAGGCATATTGCGATGGATTTTCCGGGTTTACCGTTTCCAAGTAAATATCTTGCACGTCCGCGACGAGCGCCGTCATGCCCCAGGCGATACGTTGATTTTGGCCGAATAGAACGAGCGGAATGCCCGGGATGCTCGCGCCGGCGACCTCCAAGTCGTCACCCGAGAGATGGATCTCGTAGAACACGGACGGCATCGACAGACTCAAATGAGGGTCGGCCGCGAGCAAAGGTCGCCCGGAGGCGGATCGCTCGCTCGCCACGACCCAGGAATTACTCGCGCCAAAACGAAAGGTCTTTGGAAGTGGCGGAAGCGCGGCGAGTCGAAAACCTCTCCGCGCGCCTTGGCTCGCTTCGTCTTCGAGAGGTGGCGGCGGCACTAGCCCCGTGAGCCTGTAGGCGTCTTGCACGCCGACCACATCAACGAGCTCTCCGCGCAGGAGCTCCGTCTGTGCATTGAAAGACAAGTTGAACGCCAGCCACTTGGAGACCGCGAGGCTGTCGACCGCGCTCCACGGCTCCGGGATGTGCTTCAGAATCTGAAATTCGGGAGGGAGTTTTTCGAGATGCGCACTCCGATAAGCGTTGACGCCGGCGGCGTAGGCCTCGAGGATTTCGCGGCCTTCGGGCGCCATCCGGTCGAGCTCTTGCGCGGCTGCGGCGCCTAGTCCGATCGTTCGCACGAGACGGTCATGGTCGAGGGCTTCGGCGCCAAGAAGCTCCGCCAACCGGCCCGTTCCCATTCGCCGCGCGAGCTCCATTTGGAAATAGCGATCTTGCGCATGGACGAATCCGCCGGCGCGTGCGATGTCGCGGATATCGCCTCCACGAATATGCGGTACGCCGCGCTCGTTGCGGCGGACCTCGACCGAGGCCGTGAGCCCTTGAAGCTTGAAGGCGCCCTCTGTTTGCGGGAGCGACTGCCGGCCGCGATAGAAAAAGTAACCCACCACGCTTCCCGCGAGGAGCACGACGACGAAAACGAGGAGGAAGAGTAACTTGAAGACGCCGCCTCCGCGTCGTGCCCGTCGTCGGCTGGGAGCCACCTTGCGCGGCGCCCCGCCCGCGCCGCCGGGCTTCGGTCCTTTTCTTGCCGGCGGCGGCAGTGACGTCTTGCTGCCCGGACGACGCGGAAGCTTCTTGGCCATTTCTACATTAGGTTCGAGATTGGGAAGCGTCCCGCTCGTAGAGGCCGCTCTTGCCTCCGAGCTTGCGCATGAGACGTATGTTCTCGATGACCATCGTCTTGTCGGCCGCTTTCACCATGTCGTAAATCGTGAGGGCCGCGACAGACACGGCGGTGAGGGCTTCCATCTCGACGCCGGTGCGTCCGTGGGAGCGCACGGTGGCCTCGATCGCGAGCCCATTCGAGTCGTCTCGAATGTCGACATCGATGTAATCGATGGCCAGGGGATGGCAGAGAGGGATGAGATCCGACGTACGTTTGGCTGCGAGGATCCCGGCGAGCCGCGCCGTCTCGATGACGTTGCCTTTCTTCGTCTTACCTTTGCGCACGAGATCGAGAGCCTCCGGAGTAATCCGAATGTCGCCGGCTGCGACGGCTTCACGTTCGGTGTCCTGTTTGGCGCGCACGTCGACCATACGCGCGGCGCCGCTTTCGCCTATGTGACTCAGCTCGGGTTTCGTCCGGCCTGCCATATGTCCTCTTTGATTAGAAAACTGTCGAGGGGGTAGAAGCGGACGTCCTCGCCTGCTTCGAGCTTGTCGATATCTTCCGGGACGACCAAGAGCGCGTTGCTCTTCGAGAACGCTACGACGTCGCCCGAGCCTCGCGTGGCGATGGGGAAGGCGTGGAGCTCGCCGCTCTCCCCGGTACGGACCCAGCCCGGAACAAACGCGCGTCGAACACCACGGTTCGCGAGCTTTTTCTCGAGCGTTGCTCTCAGAAGCGCGCGGGTCGGATCCTCGGCGCCTTCGAGGCGCGCCAGCGCGGTTCGCACGAAAAGCTCGAAAGTGACCATCGTCGAAACGGGGTTTCCAGGAAGTCCGAATACCAGCGTACCATCTCGGAGCCCGAAAACCAGCGGTTTCCCGGGCTTCAACGAAACGGCGTTGAACAAGAAGCGAACGCCGAAGGTCTCGAGCACTTTTTCGACGAGATCGAAGCGGCCCATGGAAACGCCGCCGGAAAGAAGCAGGACGTCGAAGTCGAGCCCCTCGCGGATCAGTGCTTCGAGTGACGCTTCATCGTCACGCGCGACGCCGAGATAGCTGACCGCGGCACCGGCAGCCCGACATTGCGCGACGAGAGAAAAACCGTTGCTGTTGCGAATTTGTCCAGGCCCCGGTATTTGGGACGGAGCCACGAGCTCGTCCCCCGTGGCGATCACTGCTACCTTCGGGCGCGGGCCCACTTCGAGACGTGTCTTACCCACGGTGGCGGCCACCGCGACCGCGGGTGGGTCGAGCCGCGTGCCACGCCGGAGCACGATATCGCCCTTTTGGACTTCACTGCCTTTGGGCGCCACGTTTTGACGAGATGTAACCGGCGCGAGGATCTCCACATCAGAGTCGACCCATCTCGATTGTTCCACCATCTGGACGGCGTCCGCTCCTTCGGGTACGGGTGCGCCCGTCATGATTTGCGCAGCCTCCCGGACGCCAACGCGAAAGTCGGGAAGCGTCCCCGCCGGAACTTCGCCGACCACAGATAAGCGCGCGGGAAGGACGGCCAAATCTTCGGCACGCAGCGCGAAACCATCGACCGCGGATCTCGGGAAGGGAGGCATGTCGATATCGGAAGCGACGTCTTCTCGGAGGAGCCGGCCACAGGCCTCGGCGAAATCAATCGTCTCCGCCGGTAGGGGGTCGATATTGTCGAGCACGAGCGCGAGCGCTTCATCGACGGGAATCACTCGTCACTCCTTTCGGTCGGCTTCGAGAGTGAGGGCGCGTATTTGCTCTTCGAGGGCGCGAACTCTTTTGCGAAGCTTCGACAAGCCCCGTAGCTCTGCCGTCGATCGCATCACCTCTTTATGAGGACGTGCTGGATAGCCGGACACCATCGCAGCCTCGGCAACGTCGCCGATGACGCCGGACTGGGCGGTGAGCACCGCATCGTCGCCAATATTGACGTGGTCCACCATCCCGACTTGGCCGCCCATCAGAACGCGTTTGCCGATGACAGTGCTGCCAGAGACGCCCGACTGCGCGGCCATCGCTGTGCCCTCACCGATTTGGACGTTGTGGGCGATGTGGACGAGGTTATCGATCTTGACACCGCGGCCTACCACCGTATCGCCCAACGTGCCGCGATCGATGGTGGCGTTGGCGCCGATCTCGACGTCGTCCTCGATGGTTACGGAGCCCACATGTCGCACTTTGATGAACCTAGCCTCGCGTCTAGCGAAGCCGAAACCATCCGCGCCGACAACGGCGCCGGGATGCACGATGACGCGCGCGCCGAGCGAGACCCGCTCACGAATGACGACGTTCGGCCAGAGCGTGCATGCTTCACCGATGGTGGCAGAGCGCCCGAGAAAGACGCCGGAGTGCAGAACAGAACCGGCGCCGATGCGCGCGTTCTCACTGACGCAAGCGAAAGGGAATATCGTGACGTCGCTCCCGACGTGAGCGGAACCGTCCACGTGCGCCAAAGGATGAATGCCTGGAGCCACCGTTTCTGCAGGGAAGAACAGGTCCACCAGCCCGACAAAGGCGAGAAACGGATCCGGGTGAACGATTTGCGGCATAGACAGCCCTTCAATGGGCTCTTTGGTGATGAGTCCGCCTGCCTTCGTCGCATTAAGAGCCGCGCGATAGCGCACGTCAGAGTAAAACGATAATTCGTTCGGACCCGCGTCGGCGAGAGACGCTAGGCCTGTGAGCTTTCGGCTAGAATCGCCCACGACGCGTCCCTCGAGTCGGTCGGCGAGCGTGGCCATATCCATGTCAATGCTGGAACCGCGTTTTGAGCTCAATGGAGGAGAATCCTCAGGGCGATAGGCCCCAATAGGATACGGTAGAAGGGGGCTCCTTTCCAAGCCGCCCACGTCGAGCTTCGCTCCACCGGACCCTCGGCTAGCGGCAGGTGATTGTCTTCGAACGGTTTGCTAAACTGTAGAGCGAAGCCGTCTGCGGAATATCAACTATGTCAGAGACTCCACAAAAGACCCTAGGTAAGTACCAAATCCAAGGGGAGCTTGGTAAAGGCGCGATGGGCGTCGTCTATCGGGGCTTCGACCCTGCGCGCGAGCGTGAAGTCGCCATCAAAGTGATGGGCAGCGCGACGGTATCCGATCCGGAGCTCAAAAAGAGATTCGAGCAGGAGGCCAAGGCCTCGGCGCGGCTACAGCACCCGAACATCGTCACGGTATACGACTTCGGCTACGACGATGAAGGTGCGCCATACATGGCGATGGAGCTCTTGAAGGGGCAGGATCTCGAGCAGCGTATCCGGAAGAGCCCATTGACGCTCCAAGAAAAACTGGACGTAGTTGCGCAGGCTTGCCGCGGTCTCGCCCACGCTCACGAGCACCATATCGTTCACCGAGATATCAAGCCGGCCAATATCTTCATCTCCGAGAGCGGCATCGCGAAGATCATGGATTTCGGCGTCGCGAGGCTCATGCAGTCATCGCAGACGAAAACGGGCACCGTGCTCGGAACCGCGGACTATATGTCGCCGGAGCAGATCCGCGGGCAAAAGGTCGACGGTCGCTCCGACATTTTCAGTGCTGGCGTCATCCTTTATCGGCTCTTGACGAACAAGAAGCCGTTCACCGGAGAGAACATTCAAGCGGTCTTCTTCAAAGTACTCAATCAGGAGCCCCCGGAACTGGTGCTTCCCGACGGCGGCGGCGAAATGCCGGAGCTCCAGGCGATCGTGGACAAGGCTCTCATGAAAAACAAGGATGAGCGCTATGAGTCCGCGAAGGATTTCGCCGCCGACATCGATGACTTGATGCACCTCTATCAAGACATCCTGAACGAGAACACTGTGTTCGACACCATGTTCGATCCATCGGCGATGATCGACATGGAGCCCGGCTCCGATGGGTCGGGCCGCGGGCGCACGAGCCCCACGGGGCGTGTGCTCGGGCGTACGAGCGCGGCGTCGCGTACCCATAGAGCTGGAACTGCGTTCCCTTCGGGGCGGACACGCACGGGCGCTACAGCCGCTGGGCGGACCGCGACGGGCACACCGACGGAAATGATGCGCGGTACCCAAGTGGGCACGATGTCAGCGACGCGCGTCGGGGTCGGCATTCCGATTCAAGAGTCGAGTGGTGGCGTTCTCAAGTGGGTCGGCCTCGTGGCGCTATTGGCTGCGGTCGGCGGCGGTGTGTTCTGGTTCACCCAGCAGAACGTGCCTCCCGAGGTTTCCGCTGGAGCAGCTCCGGCTCCCGCCCAACCGACGGTCGACGTCGCCGGGCAGTTCGTGCTTGCCGAGAGGTCTCTCGCGGCCGGACAACTCTCACAAGCGCTAATCGCGGTCGATGCGATTCTGTTCGCCGAGCCGAACAACGAAGACGCGGCCGCCCTCAAAGAACGGGTCAACGAGGCGATGGAGAACATGCAAGTGGCGCTGCCCGTGGTGCCGCAACCTGCGCCGACACCGCCCGCGCCTCGCGGACCCTCGAACACGGAGCGCGCTACGGCGCTTGCGGCGGATGCCTCTCTCTCTCTCTCGGCGCGGGCGACCTAGCGCAAGCCGAAGCGCTGATCGCCCAAGGCCGACAGCTCGATCCGGGGAGCCCGCGCTGGCAACAGCTCGATCAGCAATTGCGGCGAGCCCGCGAAGATGGTGCCGCGAGCGCGCGCGCCTCCGGAGCAGCAAGCGGAAATCGATCAATATATTGTTGAAGCGACGGGGTATTTGAAAGCTCAGAACTACGAGTCCGCCATCGCCGCTTACGACAAAGCGCTCGCAGTCGCGCCGAACAACCCGCAGCTTATCAACGCGAGGAACATGGCGCAAACGGCGATGCAGCAGGCGGCCGCCGCGGCTTCGGTGACGGCACTCTCAATTACGGAAAGTCCCACCGAGTTCACCGCTCGGGGACAGTCGAACACGCCGAGAGGCTTCGAGTCCGGGGACGTCAAAGTGCAACGTGCCACGAACGCCCCGGTAAATCCGGCGGATTTGATCGTTCAAATCGTGCCGGCGACCGTTCAGACGGGTGACCCGTATTTCCTGCGGGTGCGGATCTACAATCGTGGCAATCGACCGATCGGCGTGAAGTCGATCGAGCTCGTTTCGACCTTCGGGTCCCGGACGACGGGCCGTGGCCAGCCGCTCCAGCCCATGGTTCAACGCGTCAACCCCAAAGACACGAGCTTGATTTGGGAAGTGCAGAACACTTGGACCGAGGAGCAGAACACGGGAAAGATCGAAGCGGTCGTGACACTCATCGGTGACGCACAGCTCAGGAAGACGATCGAATGGAAATGAGCGTGTTGCTCGCGGCTTTCTTGGCGCTGGCCCCTGCCGTTACTGCCGTTAGTGCCGTTAATGACGAGCCGCTAATCGATCATCAGCCGGTGGAGTGCACCGTCCCGGAGAAAAACGCGCGTATCTGCGCTTACGTGCTCGATGACGGAGAGGTGAAACGCGTCCGCGTTTACTTTCGCTCCCAGAATCAAGATGCCTACTATTGGAGCGAGATGGCTTTCGACGGGATTCAGTTCTGCGCTACGTTGCCAGTCGCGAGAGACAAGGTGCGCCACATCGACTATTACGTCTGGTCGGTCGACAACGAGTTTCAAACCGCGCGTACTCGTCCTCACAAGATTTCGATGTCGGAGAGTTCGAGCTGCTCCTATCCCGTGATCGACGAGGACCCCGAGCGCATTGCCAGTATCGTCGTCAACGCGACGTCTTCGAAGCAGGGTAACAAGATCAAGGACTTCGAGGAAAAAAGCGTCGCGAAATTCAATCCCACGAAGAAAAAGTAGCTTCATCCACGGGCACTGAGCGCATCGGGCTCGCGGTTCTCCTCCTTCCCAATATCGTCTCGCCGCTCCTCTGACAGCTGTTCTCCCTGCAGACATCGTCCTCAGCGGTCGAGGCCCTTAGTATTGACACGGACGGTCCAAATGCGATATCTAAAAGCTCCCCATACACGTGCCCGGGTCGATGCCAGGGTGGAAGAGACGGATCTCGATCCGTCTCATAAGTTATCGAATTCATTAAGACCGCTTTGGGGGTTTTATGCGACCGAGCGCAACGCAATTCTTGTTTTCTTTGCTCGCACCGTTTTTGGCTGCAAGCGGGGTTTCCGGGCAGACGCTGCCGGATATCGAGCTCGAGCCTGTCATCGAGTGTTGGTACCACTCGGACTTCCCGGTCCTCACGGCGCTCGTGGACCCAGCGGATCCGCTCGCGTCTCTACTTTCGCTGTAGCTTGTATCCGGACTACTACTTCGTCGACCTCGATCGCGAGAGCGGCGGGTTTACCGGCGTCGCCCCACAGGCGGAGGAGAGCTGTCCCGAGGTCCACTATTACGTCGAGGCTGTGACGCGCGATTTTTCTTCCGCGCGCACGCAGGAACGGATTACGGAGGTGACGAGCCCTTCGGAATGCTCCCGCCGTGGTCTAGCAGGGATTTACCCCGGCAACGACCCGCGGATCGCGCTCGGCTCGACGGTGGCCGGACCCCAACTCGCACCTGGATTCAAAAGCTTCGGGATCGCGGGTTTCATCTCGGCGACCGGAGCGGTGGTTGCCGCGGGCGCGACGGGCGGCGTTTCGACCGCGGTGATCGCGGGGGTAGCGGCCGCCGGTGCCGCAGCTGTCGGCGTGGGCGTCCTTGCTGCATCGGGCGGCTCTGGTGGCACGACCCCTGGCACCCCCACGGGCGGGGCTCCGATCACAGCGCCGGCGGGCGCGGCGCCGCCACCGACGGCGCCTGTCTCGACGCCACCCACGGAGGACGTCCAGGCTTGTTTCACGCTGAATCTGCCGACTTCTATGATCGAGGTGAATCAGGTTGTGACGATCGACGGCCGCTGCTCGACGGGTGGCGCGGCCTTGTTCTACCGCTACGACTTGGGGGATGGGCGCGTGAAGGAAGGACAGCCTTACGTTTCGGTCACGTGGCCCGTTCCGGGCGTCTACAATTTGACGCTCACCGTGTCACGCAACCCGATCCCGTTTGGTGCAGGGCTTTTGGTCGACGAGGACACGCTCACTCGAACAGTGACCGTCACGGAGGCCGCGGACGACACGGAGCCGACGCCAACCCCTTCGCCGGGACCAACGGGCGCCGATCTGAGCCTCACCAAAACGGCGACACCGTCCAGGGTCGAGCCCGACGACTTCTTCACGTGGTCGATCACGGTCCAGAACCTGGGCCCAGAGACGGCGGAAAACGTTGTCATCGTGGACAACACGCCGGCCGGCCTCGATCTTTACGACATTCCGAGTGAATGCGATAGCTTTGGCGGTGAGGTGTCGGGTTACTTGGTCCAGTGCTCACTCGGTAACGTGGGACCGGGCCAGTCCAGGACGGTCGATCTCGAGATGATGGCGATGTCCGTGGAAGTCGTGACAAGTTTCGTGAACGACGCCTTCGTCACATCGGAGACGAGCGATCCCAACGAGGCCAATAACAGCGCGAGCGCTTCCGTTACTGTCTCGCCGCCGCCGACGCCCGAGGCTGATTTAGACGTCACGAAGACGCCGTTGATGCAGACCGTTTTCGTCACAAGCGTTACTTGGACGCTCACCGTCACGAATAGTGGGCCGGGTCCCGCGACAGGAGTGGTTCTCACCGACTTGCTCCCGTTCGGCTTCGACTTCGACGAGGGATCACCCCCTAACGGATGCACGGCATCTGGTGGCGAAGGTGGCGTCGTGGTCACGTGCAGCATAGGATTCTTGGGCGTGGTCAACTCCGTTACGTTCGTCCTCGGCGTGGAGACACCCTTTCCGGAAGGTGCGCAGACGTACACAAACCGCGCTAGCGTCACGTCCTCGACACTTGACCCCGACACGTCGGACAACTTCGCGACCGCTATGGTGACGGTCTCGTTGGGTCAGGAGAGCAGAAGCCTAAGGTCCAGCATCACGAGCGATATCGTCGCTGCGCCTCGTGATGGTGCGACGGTTGGCAATCTCTTGCTGAACGGAAAGTCCGTCGCGACGACGAACAACGCGTCTCCCTTCCGCTACACGATCGCCGGCCAACCGGGGAAGAATGTGATCGAGGCCCACCTCCTGACCTCGAAAGAAGGCGAAGTGCTATGGCGATTCGATTTCACGACCGCGGCGGGTTTCGTGCAGAGGAGCTTCATCGTTGAGTCGGGGCAGGTCGTCTCCCAGGATGGGCGTACTATCGTGTTTCGCCTAGATGGGCCGGGCCAAAAAAATCGCTTCCGTTTCAACCTGTCTAGCCGATAGAACATTTTGCCCGAGGAGCAAACCAGCACGAGCAGTGGTAAAATAGACTATGCGGCTAGTTTGCCGGGCGGTATGCGCGGTCTTCCTCGCGTTGAGCCACGCGTACGGCTTCGCTCAGGATCCGGGCCGAGCGGAGCGCGTGCTCGGCCTCGAAGAGGCGGTGAAGCTCGCCCTGATCAACAACTTGCATCTGATGTCGTCGGTGGACGCCGTCCAGGGCGCTCTTATTTCGGAGAGCTTGGCCGAGTCGCGATTCAACCTCAAAATCACGCCGTCCTACTCTCGAGGCGTCGGAGAGCAAACCGTCGTCGATCAGAGGTTCGGGCTCGACGCGTCGAAGCTCTTGCCGTTCGGCACGACGATTACGGGAAGCTATCGCACCGACTCCGCCAGCAATGATTTCGGTAACTTCAACAACTCCGCGCTTTCCTTCGGCGTGACGCAACCTCTTCTACGCGGCTTCGGCAAGAAAGCGACGGTGTTCGAGCTCGAGAACTCGAGGCGGAGCCTGCAAGGATCCGAGCGCAATCTCGAGCTCGCGCGTCAAAGACTGGCGGTGAATGTCGTTGCGAGCTACTACAACATCGTTCGACAGCGAGGCCTCGTGGAGGTCGCGCAGAAGTCTCTCGAGCGGAACGAAGAGCTTCTTCGCGCTTCCGAAGCGCGCCTCGAGGTCGGCCTTTCGTCGAAGCTCGATGTCTTTCGCGCCGAGCTCCAGCTCTCGCAAGCCGAAGAAAGCGTTATCTTGAGACGGGAAGCGCTCGAGCTCGCTTTCGACACGTTCAAGTTTAACCTCGGACTCGGCCCTCTCGAGCGGGTCTCTCTGGAGATGGTCGAGCCGGAATATCAGCCGGTCGAGATCGACGTCGACGCGCTCACATGGCTCGCTCTGCAAAACCGCATCGAGGTGCGCGAGGAGCACGATCGCATCCAAGATGCGCAGCGATCGCTGTCGATCTCGAAGCAAAATCTTTTGCCGGTGCTCGATTTGAACATGCGCTACGAGCAGCGGGGTATTGGAGAGTCGTTCTATTCGAGCCTGGACTTTCAAGACAGCGCGTTCAACGTGTTCTTGTCTACCAGCTACGCGCTCGACCGTTCCTCCGAGAACGCTTCTTTTGCTTTGTCGCAGATCGATGTCGACGCGCGCCGGCGCTCGCTCCGACTTGTGGAGTACAACGTCGCCAACGAGGTGCGAGCTGCCGCACGCAACGTCGAGCGCGTCGGGAAGAGCATCCTGCTCCAGGAACGGAATATCGAATTTGCGGAAAAGCAGCTTCGGCTCGCCACGCTCCGCTATCAGCGCGGGCTGGCGAGCAACTTCGACATCATTGACGCCGAGAACAATTTGATTCAGTCTCGCAGCAACTACGTGTCGCTCCTCGCGGACTATCACGTCTCGCAAATGCGGCTGAAGCGCGTCACCGGAACACTGGACATCGAAAAGGAATTTGCACCCGGCAGCTTTCTGCCGGGTGCGAGGCATCATCCGTGAGCGAGACGACTGGCACTTTCCGTCGCGAAAATCCGGTCGAAGGGCCGGTGGAGACGCCGGTCGAGACCCGGAGCGCCATGTTCCGCGCCCTCGGTTCGCGGCTAATGATGCATCCGCGCCGCGCCCTCTTCGCGGGGGGTGGTCTCGCGCTGGCGCTCTTGGCCATTGGCCTTCTCCAGTCGCGCTCGTCGGGGCCGATGCTCTTGGCCGCCGTCGAGGAAGGCCCTTTCGAGGTGAAGATTGTCGAAAGCGGGACGCTTCAGGCGCTTCGCTCGGTGACCTATTCCTCTGCGATCCCTGGTAGCCAGGCGAAGATTCTGGAAATCGTTTCCGAGGGTGCGCATGTCGATATCGGAGACATGCTGGTGAAGTTCGACTCGCAACCTTTTGCCGAGGAGCTCGAGCAAACGCGGGCACAGCTCGCTCAAGCGCAAGCCGAGCTCGTCAAGGCGACTGAGGAGCACAAGCTGTTGCTCATCGCCGCCAAGGAAGAAAAGACCCAGTCGACGGACAAAGTGCGGCTTGCGGAGCTCGAGCTCGAAAGCGTCATCGAAGGCAAAGGCAAGGTCGCAGAAGCGGAGTCCGCGGCTCGACTCGCTCAAGCGACGCGGGAGCTCGCAAAGGCCGAATCGAGCTATGAGGATTTGAAGCCACTCCTCGCGGAAGGCTTCATTACGAAGCTCGAGCTCGACCGCGCCCAGCAAGCCGTGGACAAAGCGACCGAAGACCTGAAGCTTCTCGAGATCAAACATCGCACTTATATGCAGTACACGCGGCCGGCCGAAATGGAGGGCTCGCGTGCGACGCTCTCGAGCAGCAAGGAAAGGCTCCGCCAGACCCAGCGCGCGAATACGTTTCGCCTCTCGCAAGCGGACGCGACCCTCGATCTAGCCCGCAGCAAGTATTCCGAGCTCGTCTCACGCGTCGAGTTCCAGAGCGAGAATTTGAACCGCTGTGAGATCCTGGCCACGGTCTCGGGACTCGTTATTTACAAGGAGGTCTTCTTCGGGAGCGAGAAGCGAAGGGTGCAGGTCGGCGATCAAGTTTGGCCCAATCAGCCGTTGATCATGCTGCCCGACCTCTCTCAAATGACGGTGGAGACACAAGTCCGCGAGACGGATATCTACAAAGTCGAAAAGAACCAGCAGGTCTTGATCTCAGTGGAAGCCTATCCCGAGCTCACGCTCGAGGGTGAGGTCAGCTTCATCGGGACGCTTGCGCAAGAAGACCAAGCGCGACGGGGAGGCAAGTATTTCACGGTCTCGATTCTCGTCAAAAAAGCCGACCCGAGGCTTCGGCCGGGCATGTCGGCCCGTGTGGAGCTACTCGTCGAGCGAGTCGAAAAGGCGCACTACGTGCCGCTCGAAGCGGTGTTCGTGCGCGGCGGCCGGCATTATGTCTACGTCATGCGCGGCCGTTCGCCCGAAGTGCGGGAAGTCCTCGTCGGGCCCAGCAACGAGAATCACACCGTGATCGAGACCGGGCTCGAGGCGGGGGACCGTGTTCTATTGCGCGATCCGAACGACGCTGCAAACCCTCTCGGTGGCGAGGCTCTCCCTGGATTTCTCGACGTCGTCACGCCGTTACCCTGAGGGCCCCTGAGCTCTTGACCGCCCTAGCTCGCGCCGTCGACGTCCACCGTATCTATCCTCGCTCCGGGAGGATCGAGCTTTCCGCTCTCGGAGGCGTGAGCCTCGATATCGAGCGCGGGAGCTTCGTGGCCATCGTCGGGCGCTCCGGGTCCGGGAAATCGACGCTCATGAACTTGCTCGGCTGCCTCGACCAGCCGACCCGCGGCCAAATCCTTCTCGAGGGGAAGGACGCGGGCGCACTCGATGACAAAGCGGCGAGCCGGCTCCGGAGCCGCCTGATCGGGTTCTTGTTCCAGTCGTTCAACCTCATTCCGCAGATGACGGTGCTCGAGAACGTGGAGACGGCACTTCTTTATAGCGGCCGCCCCGAGAGCGAATGGCGCGAGCGCTCAGAGCGTCTGCTCGATCGTATCGGAATTCTCGATCGCAGCTCGCATCGTCCCACGGAGCTCTCGGGAGGCGAAGCCCAGCGCGCCGCCCTCGCGCGCGCTCTAGTCAACGACCCCGACCTTCTTCTCGCCGACGAGCCGACAGGGAATCTCGATTCCCGAACCGGCGAGGAAGTTTTGGCGCTTCTCGAAGGCCTCGTCGCCGAAGGGCGCACCCTCGTGCTCGTGACCCATGATGCCAGCATTGCCGCGCGCGCGGACCGAGCCATCGAGCTTTCGGACGGACGGCTCGTGCGCGACAGGGGAACGGACGGTGCGCCGTGAAGCCTCGCGCGTTGACGCGGCTCGCGTGGCGAGGATTGGTGCAGCACAAATTGCGCTCGACGCTCTCGGCGCTCGGCATCGTCTTTGGTGTGGGGGCCGTCATTGCGATGTTGTCGGTCGGCGAAGGTGCGCGTCGCGAGATCCTCGCCGAGGTGGGAAGGCTCGGCGTAACGAGGGTGTCGGTGCGCGCCGGAAAGCTGTCCAAAGAGACGGAGCACGACGCGAGAGCCCTTCAATCGCCTGGGCTCACGATCGCGGATGCACGAGCCATCGCCGAGGTTTGCCCGACCATCGCGAGCCTCGCGCCGCTACGAGAGCTCTCGGAGCAAATCGTGCGCGACGAGCACCGGAGCGAGGCCACGGTCGTGGCGACGACACCGTCCTATGTTCGCACCGAGGAGCTCGTGCTGCGCGAGGGTCGCTTTCTCGCGGACACCGATCTGCGTGAAGCGAACCGCGTCATCGTGCTGGGTCACGACCTTGCCGCCTCGCTGTTTCCCTACGAGAACGCCGTTGGCTCGCGCGTGCGTATCGAATTGGACTGGTACACGGTCGTGGGGGCGCTCGAGCCGCGGGAGCGCTCGCGCCGAGGCTCGCGCCTCGCCGGAAGGAATGTGAATCGCGTTGCCTTCATCCCGCTTTCCGTCATTCCCGCGCCCACTGGAAGAGTGGACGAAATCGCCATCCGTATCGACGAAGCGGAGGCGGTGCGTGATTCGGCGAGACTCATCGAGTCGGTGGTATCGCGCCGTCATCGTGGCGCTCGGGATTTCGAGCTCGTTGTGCCGCAAGAGCTCATCGCCAGCTATGAACGCGCGCGCTTCCAGTTCAATGTCATCGTAGGCGCGGTGGCCGCGATCTCCCTCCTGGTCGGCGGCATCGGCATCATGAACATCATGCTCGCCAACGTCACCGAGCGCATAAGGGAAGTCGGGGTGCGCCGCTCGCTCGGTGCGAGCCGCAACGACATCGTGCAGCAATTCTTGATGGAAGCGTTATTGCTCACCGGTAGCGGTGGCCTTGCCGGCATCGCTCTAGGCGCGATCGCGTCCTACGCCGTCTCGAGCTACGCGGACTGGCCAACAGCCGTCAGTCTCCGCGCCGTCCTCGCCGCCATGACCCTGGCGGCCGTAACCGGCATCGGCTTTGGAATCTACCCAGCCCTAAAAGCCGCCCAACAAAACCCCGTCGAAGCTCTCCGCCACGAATAACCCCAATCCTTCCAAATAATAAGAATTGCCTTGGCGTTGTCTTTTCGGCGGGGGTTGCTTAGGTGTTGGGAGGCCAGCTCGCGAGGGCCTTTTCTTCGTCGTCGAAGACTTCGAAGATGGGTAGGAGCTTCGTAATCGTGAGGGAGTTGTGGACGCGCTCGTTGGGGTTCAGGAGCTTCAACTTGCCGCCGAAGCGTTCGACCGTGCGGTGGCCGGAGACGAGCTCGCCCATCCCGGCGCTGTCCATGAAAGTGATCTCGGTGAAGTCGACGAGGATTTGATTGCGGCCCCCGGCTAGAAGCGTGTCGATGGCTTCTTGAAATTGCTCGTGACCACCGCCTCCGGTCAGCTGTCCTCCAAGGACGAGAATACTGATCCCACCTTTTTCCCTTAGATCTAATTTCATGACCTTTTGCCGTGTGGGCTCATCCTGTAATCACCCGGATCGCTGGCCAGTCGACGTCGACGTTATACCGCGATTGCAATTTGGCGACGAATGCGCTCCACACGCGGCTGCGCTTCTCGTTCAAGATTTGCTCTTCGAAGCCTGCTTTCTGCTCCTCGAACTCGTTAGCTACGAAGCCGGATTTCTCGATGATGCGCATGACGATGTAACCGTTTTGAGCTTCGAGTGGCGCCGAGACCGCTCCCGGCAAAAGCTCGAAAGCTTTCGTCTGGGTGGCGACGGAGCGCCCAGCTCCGGGCAGCTCTGTGCCTCGAAAAAAGTTCTCGCTCGTTTGCAGCTCGACGTCCGCCGTGGCCCCTGATAGCAGCGCGTCGCGTATCTCTTTGGCGCGCGCGATCGCGAGACTCATCGCTTGTTTGCTACGCAGTTGCTCTGCTGCTTCGACGCGAACCTCGTCGAACTCAGCGGTTGAGGCCTCTCGTTCTTCGAGGATTTGCAGAAAAGCGTAGCCGCGGCCGAAACCGAGCGGTATGCGTGAAGTGATTTTCCCGATGTCGGTCTCGAAAGCGAGGTTGGCCGCGGCTTGCGAGCCCGACAGTTGCGGGATCCTGTCGTTCCTGCCGAAAAACGCGGTGTCTTGCGGCACGAGCAGCTCGTACTGCGCCGTCAGGGCGTCGAAGGATCTGGTCGATTCAATGGTCTCGGCGGCGCCGTCGATTTCTTCGTCGACCTTCGCGGACGCTTTCTCTTGGGTCAGCGTGCCACGAATCTGTTCGCGCAACCCGTCGAGAGGCTGCGTCAGGGGTTCCTGTTTGTTCGTGACCTTGATGATGTGGAACCCGTATTGAGTTTGGACGAGATCGCTGATGTCACCGATCGGGAGCGTGAACGCAGCCTGGTCGAACTCAGGGACCATTTGTCCCCTGCCGAAAAAGCCGAGGTCGGCGCCGTTTGCCGCAGTTGTGTCTTCCGAGTGCTCTGTCGCAAGCTCTGCGAAATCGGCCCCGCTTCTGGCCTGGGCAAGCACGGACTCGGCCTTCGCGCGGACCTCGGCTTCGTCTGCTTCCGGGCCTGTTTTGAACAGAATGTGGCTCGCTTGGACTTGCTCGGAGGTCGAGAAGCGTGGAAGGTTCTCGTTGTAGTAGCGCGTAATCTCACGGTCGGTCACGGTGACGGCGCTCGTGAAGAGCTGAGGCGTGAGCGTGATGAGTCGGACTTTGCGCTGCGCCGGTCGCTCGAACGCGCTCGGGTTCGCGTCGTAAAAGGCGCGGATCTCGTCGTCGCTCGGGTCGAAGTCTTCACCGAAGTCGGACTTGCTCACGAGCGCATATTCCATGTGAACTTTTTCGTTGCGACGGCGATACTCCTCCTCGACATCGGCATCGCTCACGACGACGCCGTCTTTGACGAGATTCTCGAGCTTCGCTCGCAGCAGGCCCTCGCGAACTTGTTGCTCATAATCGGCCGGCGTCAAACCTGCGCCGGCGAGCAAGTTCAGGTAAGCGTCGCGCCCGATGAACCGACCGTCTTGCTGAAGACTGGGATCGTTCTGGATGCTGCTACTGACCTCGCCGTCGCTTACGCTCATCCCCAGTCGCCTTCCTTCGAGCGTGAGAGTTTTCTCTTGCACCAGCTGTTGGAGGATGTAATTGTCGAGACCGAGCTGTCGGAGCAAGTTGGGGTTGTACTGTTCGCCCATTTGCTGCCGGTACATCGATTCCTGCACGCGGTAGCCTTGGATGAACGCCCGCGACGAAATCGGGTCGTCATCCACCCACGCGACGTCGCCCGTCGCTCCGGCGGCGCCCGAGGGTTGCATGAAATCCGGGATGTAGAGCGCGACGAAAGCGACGATCACTAGCATGAGAAGGAAGGCTCCCATGAACCAGCCCACGCTCTTCCTATTGCGAAAGTACTTCAGCATTCGATGAACCTCGATCGGATCATGCTATCGAAACCCTCCGGCGCAATCAAGCCGGCGTTGCAAAGTGTCACGCCTCTATGTTAAACTTCTTTAGAATCAGTAGTGTAGGCGATGGCGAGGCAAAACCCGTATCAGACGAACACGGGTATCCACATCGAGTGGTTCACCGTGAAGCGTAGCACGATCTACGCTTTGATCCTTTCCTCGCTCGGCTTGTTCGGCGCCGGCATCTACGGTTATTTCCAAGTTTTTGTCGACAGCGAGCCCGAGGCCGAAGAGCTACATGAAACGGACAATACGGCTCGTTTTCTCGACCTCGACGGTAACGTCAAGGTGCGCCATTCGGGAACCTACGAGTGGGTCAATGCGGCGATGGGCACGGCCCTCAACCGCGACGACACCATCAAGACGGTGGGCGGCTCGACGGCTCGAGTGCGCCTTTTCGACGGGACGGAGTATTTGCTCAAACCGGATTCCATTCTCGTGATCGAGAAAGCCTACGAGGATCCGGAAACGAAGGCCAAACACGTTGCGGTCAAGTTGCAATCTGGACAGATCAGCCTCAACACGCCGCGGCGCAACGTCCCTGGCTCGCGTTCGGACGTGGTGACACCGGGCGCAGCGGCCAGCTTCGACGCGAACACCACGGCGGATGTGAGCTTCGACACGTCGAATCGGCTGACGGGTTTCACCATCTTCCGCGGTGGTTCGGCCGTGCGGGCGGGGGACGCGCAAGTGCGCCTCGGTGCGTCTCAAGCCGTGAGTGTTACCGCCGATGCCGGATTCACGGAAATCATCGAGCTTCCGGGCGTGCCTCTTCTGATACAACCCGCAAATCTCGAGATCCTGGCAGTGAGCGAGACGATGGAGTTCAAATGGAATCCCGTGGACGGGGCCCGAAAGTACAACGTCGTGCTCGACCGCTCGCCTAATTTTCTCGACCCCATTCTCGAAAGCAACGTTTCCGGCGAGTCCGTTCTGCATTCACGACTCGAGCCCGGGACTTATTTTTGGCAAGTCACCGCGATCGATCGCGAAACCCGCCGCGGCGCGCCGAGCTCGCTAGCGAAGTTCGCCGTGCGCAAAGTCGTCGAGCGCGCCGCCAGTCTCGACTTGACGGTGTTCACGCCTTCGATCTCATTGGACGGCTTGGTCACGGTTCAAGGTCGAACCGACGTTAATTCCGTTGTAACCGTCGACTACGGCATGGGCGACGACCCGGTGAACGTCAAGAGCGATGGTACCTTCATTTACCGATTTCTGGTCGAGAGCACCGGCCGACATCAGGTGATCGTAAAAGCGCGCGCACGTGACGGAGGGGGCGTAGCCGAAAAGACCGTCTACGCAGAAACAGGAACCGATTAACGGTGAGGAGTGTCCTCCCGGTTGGGTCAGGACTCCCGCCAGCACCCCATCCGAGACCACAACGTGCCACGAGCGACCCGGAAGAAAGCGACCCGGCGTCGCACGAAGATCTCTCGCGCCAAGAAGATGACACCGCCTCTTCGATTGGCACTATTCAGCCACTCGCGCAAGCTTCAACGCGCGCTCTCGGCGATCGTTCCCGCCGGGCTCACGCAGTTCGATCCGTCGCGCTTTACGAAAGAGGAATGGGTTGCGGCGCCCTATGACGCGATCATCGTCGAGCAGGGAAAAGCCGCCGAGAATGGCCTCGTTCGATGGCTTCGAAAGCAAAATCCCGGCGTTCCGCTCATTGCTTACGGTGGCGGTGCGGCGCCCGATGCGCGCTCGATCTACGCGCTGCATCTGAACCGCGTGCCTGGGCGGGAGGTCTTGAGCTCCATCATCCGCGACGCGCAGCGTCATCACGAGGCCGGCCGCAAAGCGACCGAGCTCTCCCGGAGGTTGCGCGAGACGTCTCGCAAGCTGCAAGTGCTCGGTGACATCGTCTCGACCGCCAACTCCGTGCTCGAGCCGCGCCACGTGCTGAACGTGATCATGTCGCAAATTCAGGAGCTCATCCCTTCGGAGGCTTGGTCCATCTTGCTTGTCGACGAGGAAACGGGCGATCTGACGTTCGAGATGGCGCTTGGAGAAAAAGGCGCGGACTTGACGACGACCCGCATCAAGATGGGAGAAGGCGTCGCAGGTTGGGTCGCTCAGACGGGCGAGGCGACCATCGTGAACGACGTCAGACGGGACCGTCGGTTCCAGCATCGCTTCGATGAGCTCACGAGCTTTCAAACGCGGGCGATTCTTTGCGCGCCGCTGACGTCACGTGGACGGACGATTGGGGTTGTCGAGATCATCAATCGCACTCAGGGAGGACGGTTCACTCGCAAGGACATGAATTTGCTTCTCACGATGGTCGGGCCGGCTGCGATCGCGCTCGAAAACGCCATCTTGTTCCAAAAGACACAGCGTTTGGCGGTGACCGATGATCTCACGAAGTTGTACAATTCCCGTTATCTGAACAGTTTTCTCGAGGAGTCCATCGGGCGCGCCGAAAAGGAAAATGGGCATCTCGCCGTCGTATTTCTCGATTTGGACGGGTTCAAATCGATCAACGATCGTCATGGCCACCTTTGCGGCAGTCGCAGCTTGTTCGAAGTCGGGACGCTCATCCGGCGGGCCGTGCGCGAGGAGGACGTTGTCAGTCGCTACGGCGGCGACGAGTTCGTGGTGGTATTGCCCGAGACGGATGGTGACGGTGCTTTGGCGGTGGCGGAGCGCATTCGCGAGTCGCTCAATGCCCACTTGTTTCTCGAGGATTTCGGGCTCGAGGAGCGGCTTTCCGCGAGCTTCGGCGTAAGTCTCTACCCGGAACATGGGCGCAGCCCGCAATATCTTATGCAAAAGGCGGACCAAGCAATGTATAGTGTTAAAGAACACGGTAAAGATGCAGTTTGTCTCGCCAGTTAATTTCACCTTTTGCCAGCCAGAAACCTTGATATTCAACGGTACAGATTCGAGTCGGAGTCGAATGAACCTTCGCTCTATTTTCAGTTTCATGTCCAACGAGCTCGCCATCGATCTCGGGACCGCGAACACGCTGGTTTACGCGAAAAATAGAGGTATCGTTGTTTCCGAGCCTTCCATCGTTGCCATCAATGACGTCACGACGAAGGTCGAGGCGGTTGGCAAAGAGGCCAAGGAGATGTTGGGGCGCACGCCCGGCCACATCACCGCCATCCGGCCCATGAAGGACGGAGTCATAGCGGATTTCGAGATAACCGAGAAAATGCTCGCTTATTTCATCCAGAAAGCCCATAACCGCAAGGTCTGGATCGCGCCTCGTATCGTCATCGGCATCCCGTCCGAGATCACGCAGGTCGAAAAGCGAGCCGTCAAGGACAGCGCGCTTCGTGCCAAGGCGAGCGAGGTCTTTCTCGTGGATCAAGCGATGGCGGCCGCCATCGGCGCCGGTCTTCCCATCACGGAGCCCTCGGGAAACATGGTCGTCGATATCGGCGGTGGCACGACGGACGTCGCGGTCATCTCTATGGCGGGAATCGTCTATTCCAGCTCCGTGCGCGTCGCGGGCAACGAGATGGACGAGGCCATCATCAAGTACCTCCGCAAGAAATATAACCTGCTCATCGGAGAGCGCACCGCGGAACAAGTCAAGATGGAAATTGGCTCCGCTTACCCGCTCGACAAACCCGTGACCATGGAAATCAAGGGGCGCAATCTGATCGAGGGCATCCCCAAGACGCTGGTCGTCTCCGACGAGGAGATCCGCGAGGCGCTCGAAGAGACCGTCAGTATCCTCGTGAGCGCAGTGCGTGTCGCGCTGGAGCGCACCCCACCCGAGCTCTCCGCGGACATCGTGGATCGTGGCATCGTCCTGACGGGCGGTGGTGCTCTTCTCAAGAACCTGGACAAACGTCTTCGCGAAGAGACGGGCCTTCCTGTCTCGATGGGAGAGGACCCTCTTTCCTCGGTCGTCCTGGGCACGGGCCGTATGCTCGAAGACGTCAAGCTACTCAGGAAAGTCTGCCTGGACTGAAGCCCTCGGGCCCTAGAAACGCCGGTGGAAAACTCGGCCTTCCATGCAAACCCTAATCATTCATGGCTAGCACGGTAAACGTCCCGTTGGGCTCCCGCGGAGGACATTTCTTCTTTCTGTTCGTCCTCGTCGTGCAGGCGCTTCTACTGTCGTCGCAAGTGACGACAGAGCGTCGAGACACGGCGTTGCGCGGGTTCATTATCGCGCTCCTGTCACCGTTTCAGCGTGGGGCCGACGCGGTGGTCGTCGGCGTTCGCTCCACATGGAACGGCTATGTCGATCTGCGCGGCGTTCGAGAAGACAATCAGCGGCTTCGCGAAGAGGTCGCGCGGCTCGAGCAAGCGGTGTGGCTCGAGCGCGATTTCGTCGCGAGCTATCGTCGGCTCTCTGGCGTGCTCGAGCTCGCCGAGCGCCTCCCCTATGAGCCGATCGTTGCCGAGGTGATAGGCCTCGACGCGAGTGCCTGGTTTCGCACGATCACGGTCAATCAAGGCAAGAATCGCGGCGTTGTGCTGAACGCGCCCGTTGTTGCTGCCGGTGGCTTGGTCGGCCGCGTCATCTCCGTGGGTCCGGATGTCGCTCAAATTCAGCTCTTGACCGATCGGGATTGCTCCGTCGGCGCGCTTCTCACGCGCACGAGGAACCGTGGCATCGTGGCGGGGAGCGGGGAGCAGGCCAGCCCATCCGGCCTTCTGTTGAACTACGTCAGCAATCTCGAAGACGTGGTCGAAGGGGATCCCATCGTGACGTCGGGAATCGACGGGATCTATCACAAAGGCATCGCCATCGGGCGCGTCGCGACCGTGCGCAACGGCCCGCGTCTGTTCAAAACCATCACCGTCGAACCAGCTGCCAAACTCGCGCGCCTCGAGGAGGTTTTCATCCTTCCTGTTATTGGCGATATCGAGATCACCGAACAGGTTGAGTGAAGTTTCTGGACGTCGCTCTCGCGATTCTGGTCGCGTTCCTCGTCCAGACGGTGCTCGGGCGCTACTTCGCCTTCTTGAACGTCTACCTCGACCTTTTCACCGTGGTTGCGGTGACCTTCGGCCTGCTGCGTGGACGGATGGTGGGGCTTTGTACCGGCACCGCGGCTGGGCTGCTTCAGGACGCATTCTCCGGAGGCCTGCTCGGGTTCAACGGAATTTCGAAGACCACCGTGGGTTATCTTGCCGGTATCGCGGGCCACCACTTGATCGTTCGGGGATGGTCCGCGCGCCTTCTCTTCTTCGTCGGGGCGACACTGCTCGACATGACGGTCCTTGCTGGTGTCGGCCGTCTCGCCGAACAACCTCGGGTTCTTGGCGAGGGTTTGACCCCGCTTTATTTGTGTGTCGGGAACGCAATCGCTGGTATCCTCTTACTAGGGCGAGTGGATCGGAAGCGATCTACTGACAAGCTGTAAACCATGGCGCGATGAACATTTATGAAGATTTGAGGCCGCTTCAAAGTCGCCTCGCTTGGTGGCGTGCGCTATTCATCCTTCTGTTTGCGGGGGTCGCGCTCCGCTATTGGCAGTTGCAAGTCGTTCGCTCGGCCGCCTACGAGCGCCAGGCCCAGGCCAATCACGTGCGGCCGGTTTCCGAGGCCGCGCCGCGAGGGCTGATTCTCGACCGCCACGGGCGCATCATCGCGGAGAATCGCCCATCCTTCAACTTGACGCTCGAAGAAGAACGACCGGAGACCCTCGCAGCGCTCGACGGACTGGTGGCGCTCCCGGCGGACGGGGATTTCGAAGCGCATTTGCGGCGCGCGCGCTTGGGACCGGCGCTCGTCAAAGAGGACCTGCCCATTGAAGAAGTGGCGAAGGTCGAGGCGCGCCAACTCGAGCTTCCGGGGGCGCGCATACAGTTCGTCCCACGCCGTTACTATCCTGCTGGGAGCTTGTCGGCCCACATCGTCGGGCATGTGGGACGACTGAGCGAAGAGCAGTTCGGCTCCGACGAGTTCGCGGGTGCTGCGCGCAACGACTACGTGGGGCAGTCAGGCGTCGAGCGGATCTATAACCGACCCTTGAAGGGCAAAAACGGCGTGCAGCGTTTCGTTGTGAACAGCCGCGGGAGACGCGAGCGTGTGCTCGAGCAAGTCCCGCCTATTTGGGGCGAGTCGGTTCAGCTCTCGATCGACCTCGATCTCCAGCGAGCTGCGGAACAGGGCTTCGCCGACAAGGCGGGTGCCGTGGTCGCCCTCGACCCGCGAAACGGCCAAGTGCTCGCTCTCGGCAGCTTTCCTGCCTACGATCCAAACGAATTTTCCGGGGCGATCGACGGTGACGCGTGGCGCGCTCTGACGAGCGACCCGAAGTTCCCGCTTACGAATCGTGCTACCCAGGGCCGCTATGCTCCAGGCTCGACATTCAAGCTCGTGGTGGCCGCCGCCGCACTCGAGGAAGGGCTCGTGACCCCGGAAACGGAAATGAGCTGCAAAGGCTGGGTGCGGCTCTACGGCAACGTTTTTCACTGCAACCGCGCCGGAGGGCACGGGAGCTTGAGCTTGGTCGAAGCTTTGGCACAGTCGTGCAACAGCTATTTCTTTCAGCTTGCCCAGCAGCTGCAGATCGAGACCATTGCTCATTACGCGCGGCTTTTCGGGCTGGGCACTCTCACAGGCATAGATTTGCCCCATGAGGTATCCGGACTCGTGCCTGACCCGGAGTGGAAGAAGAGGGCGCGCAACGAGCCGTGGTACGCGGGAGAGACCATCTCCGTAGGCGTCGGACAGGGAGCGGTGCTCGTGACGGCGCTCCAGATGGCGCAGCTCGCCGCCACGGTAGGGAGCTCCGGGGACGTGCACCGACCCACGCTGTTCTTGCGGCGATTGCCCGCTGGGGCGCCGCCCGAGCCGTACTCGGACATGGTGCTCGAGCCGGCCAACCGACATGTCGGCTTGCGCGCCGAACATTGGCGGGCACTTCAAGAAGGGATGTTCCAGGCGGTGAACGGCGTCGGGACGGCGCGCCGCGCCCGGATTCGCGGCATCGATGTGAGCGGAAAGACGGGAACGTCCCAAGTCGTCTCACGCGCCCGACTGGCCTCGTCGAAGGACGCGGACCGACCTGAGCACTTGCGCAACCACGCCTGGTTCATCGGCTATGCGCCGAGGGTCAATCCGGAGATTGCGATTGCCGTGCTCGTGGAACATGGCGGCGGCGGTGGACGTGCAGCGGCTCCGATTGCGCAACAGATCATGAAGGCTTATTTCGACGGAAAGCTGGATCAGAGGGACCGGCGTGCTCGACAGACAACTATGGCGCTCCATTGATTGGTTGACGATCCTGGGGCTGTTCGTGGCTGCGGGGTTCGGACTGCTCGTCATATACAGCGCGAGCCAGGCCGGGCCGGCGCCGGACCTATACAGAGCCCAGATCGCGCGACTTCTCATCGGGTTGTTCTTGATGTTCGTGGTCATGCTCTTCGACTATCACACGATCGTCGACCGTGCAGAGCTCCTCTATGTCATGATCGTGGGCCTGCTGATTTATCTCGTGCTGTTCGGCGGATTGCGCGCGGGCACGAATCGTTGGCTTGAGCTGGGCTTTGGGACGTTTCAACCAGGCGAGCTCGCGAAGATCGCCGTCGTCGTGTTCCTGGCAAAGTACTTTTCCGGCGTGCGGAGGGACCAGCTCGGAACTTCCGAGGTCGTGATTGCGGGGCTCTTCGCTGGGGTCCCGTTGATCCTGATCGCGCTCCAGCCGGATCTCGGGACGGCTGCCACGATAGGGATCGTGTTTGTGTCGATGGCACTGCTGGCAGGGGTCCGGACCACACTCCTTCTACTCGGTATCTTCGTCGTTGTTCTGACCGTCCCGCTCGTGTGGAGTTTCGCGCTGAGAGACTACCAGAAGGAGCGGGTGTACTCGTTTCTCGACCCCGGGCGCGATCCAAGGGGGGCCGGCTATCAGAGTATCCAGTCGATGATAGCCGTTGGGGCCGGGGGGCTCGTCGGCCAAGGATGGCTCGAGGGCACTCAGAGCCAGCTGCAGTTCCTTCCCACGCCGCATACCGACTTCATTTTTGCGGTCGTGGGGGAGGAGTTCGGTTTCGTTGGGGTCGTGACGGTCATCATTCTTTATCTGGTGATGGCACTGCGCTCGCTCGAGACCGCCCGGCGCGCTCGCGATCGGCTCGGGATCTATCTGGTTTTCGGGGTTTTGTCGATGTTCGTGTTTCAGACTTTTTACAACGTGTCGATGGTGGCGGGGCTCGTTCCCATCAAGGGGTTTCCCCTGCCGTTGATGAGCTACGGAGGTTCGTCATTGCTGGCCACCCTGGTTGGCTTCGGCCTGATAATGAACGTGAGGATGCGGCGGTTTGTTAACTGAGTTTCAATTTGGCATTCAGGATTCAGCATTTCAGGATTCAGCATTCGGGATACTCTCAGGACTGCAGCAGCCGAGCTTGCTGTCACGGTCGTGAGAGCTCCTGAATGCTGAATCCTGGTCTGTGGTACAGTTTACGAAGAGCGCCTTGCAAATGGTTGGCGCTCGACGATTTTGTTGTTTTCTCGGAGGGTACGTTCCCTCCTGATATTGCAAAAAGGAGGCTGCGCCTAAGAATAGGCCGGCTGGATGGAATCGCATGGGGCCTTCCCTGCGCAGGGATGTTTAGCATCGCTTTCAGCGAGTTGTGGCGAGTCGTGTCGCCGCGTCCCCTAAGGACTTTTGTTGGTTTGGCAATAACACTTTCGTTGTTTTCGAGTAAAGACGAGACATCGATCGAGGCGCATTAGGCGTCGTGACCGTGCACGTGTAGTCCGCAGAAGCTCCGTTCCCAGCCGCCCTCTCTTCGGCACGCCTCATTGAAGCTTACTAGGCGAGGCTTACTATGCCGAACAAAGAAATGATCATCAGTCACAGCCTGCTCGAGACGCGTCTCGCGATCGTCGAGGATTCCGTCGTCTCAGAGGTCGCGTTCGAACGCGAGCGAAGCCGCGGTGTCGTCGGCAATCTCTACAAAGGCCGCGTGAACCGTGTGCTTCCCGGCATGCAATCGGCTTTCGTCGATATCGGGCTCGAACGCGACGCCTTTCTCTACGTTTCGGACGTTATTGACGACGAGGACAATCTCAGCGAAGAGGAAGAGAGGATCGTCGAGACGGCGCGGGAGATCCGAGCGGCGAAGAAAAATAGCAACCAGTCCATCGACGAGCTATTGAAAGAAGGGCAAGAGGTCCTCGTGCAGGTGGCCAAGGAACCGCTCGGCACCAAAGGCGCGCGGATCACTTCCTACGTGAGCCTTCCCGGGCGGCTTCTGGTTTACATGCCGACGGTCGAGCACATCGGTGTTTCGCGCAAGATTGAGTCGGCCGAGGAGCGCTCCCGCCTTCGCCGTCTCATCCAGGAAACGAAAAAGCGCCCTGGTGGTTACATTGTGCGCACTGCGGCGGAGGGGAAGGACGATGAAGCTATCGTCGCCGACCTCACTTATCTCGAGAAAAAGTGGGTCGAGATATTGGAGAAGTCCGAGTACGTCAAGGCCCCCGCCCTCATCCACAAGGATCTTGGCCTCGTGTTCAAGTACATCCGCGATATTTTGTCCCCTGAGTTCTCTGCTATTCGAATCAACTCGGAGGAGCTCTTCGATCAAGTGTTGAACTATGTGCGCCAAATCCAGCCGCAGATCCTGCATCGGGTGAAGTACTACTCGAAGAACTACCCGATTTTCGATGAGTATGGGGTGCAGTCCGAGATCGACAAAGCCCTGCGCAGCAAGGTTTGGCTGAAATCCGGCGGCTACATCGTCATCAATCAGACCGAGGCGCTTGTGGCCATCGACGTCAACACCGGACGCTATACCGGCGACCGCCGGCTCGAAGACACGATCACGCGCATCAATCTCGAAGCGCTCGAGGAGATCGCTCACCAGGTACGGCTGAGGGATTTGGGCGGCATCATCGTGATCGATTTTATCGACATGGAAGAGCGAAGAAACCAGAGCAAGGTCTACGTGGCTCTGGAACAGGCGTTGAAAAAAGACCGCTCGCCCACCAAGAGCATCCAGATCAACGAGTTCGGGCTCATCGTACTCACGCGCAAACGTGTCAAGCGTTCGCTCGAGCGTGTCTTGTGCCGGCCTTGTCCCTCCTGTCAGGGGAGCAGCTGGATCAAATCGCCGACCACCCTGGCTTACGAAATCGTAGACCAGGTCCGCAAGGACTTCGTCGACTATTCCAAAGGGCTTACGCTACGGGTGCACCCCGAGTTGGCGCGCGCCTTGCGCGGCAAAGATGCTCCCGCCATGGAAGAGCTCAAATCGATGCTGCACAACGACGTCGAGCTCCGCTCCGATCACAACATGTTTCAGGAGCAGTACGAGCTCGTCGCCAGGAAATAGGCCCGAGGGCCCGGTTGGATCCAGGACAGCACATTCTCGCTATTCGTGCCGGCTCGCTTGGGGATACGATTCTCACGTTTCCCGCGATTGCGGCCCTGGCGGCGCCGGGCAACCGTGTCGAGCTTCTCGGGACATTGCCCTACGCCGAGCTAGCGAGAACGCCGGGCCTGGCCCACGACGTGCACGCGATCGACCGCGCTCGGTTCCGCGCCTTTTTCGATGCCCGCGTCGAGGACGATGAGCTCCTCGCGTTTCTCGGAGCTTTCGACCTAGTCGTTGCTTGGGCGCGCCTTCCGCTTCTTGGCGTGAAAGCCCGCCGGCTGCGGCTCCGTCATGTCGAAGCGTCGCCGAATCCGCCCGAAGCCGTGCATGCGAGCGACCATTTGATCGCATCCGTGCGGCGGCTCGGGTTCCAAACACCTGTTTCGCCGCCCGAGCTTCGTTTCGGCGACCCCGGTCCGCTCCTTGCCCGCTATGGCCTCTCGCCGGCGAGTTTTGTCGCTATCCATCCTTCGAGCGGCAGTCCAAAAAAGAACTGGCCGCCTCATTGGTTCGCCGAGTTTGCGCGTTGCGCTCGCGCGGCGGGACAGGAACTGCTTTGGATCCAAGGTGAAGCTGATCACGAAGTCGTCTCGAGCCTCGTGCGCGGGGTGCCGGGCCCGGTCGCGTCCGAGCTACCGCTGCGCGATCTCGCTACCGTTCTCTCTTCTGCGTCCGTTTTCGTCGGCAACGATTCGGGAGTTGCTCACCTAGCGGCGGCTGCGGGCACCCCAACATTGGCCTTGTTCCGTTGCACAGATCCGCGACAGTGGGCCCCGCGAGGCCGTTCGGTGCGCATCGTCGAGGCGGGGGCTTCTCCGGAAGCAGTGTGGGGTTTTGCACTCGCTCCCAAAGGCAGCCGTTACTAGCGTAGAATCAACGCTTAACGGGTTAGGGGGGGACGCCCCCCAAGGGCTCGTAGGGAAATTCCTACACGATGGAGCCCTGAAACGATGCGCAATGCAATGCGGGGTCTAGTCGCGCCAATTAGCGCCACAACCCCCTAGTGGTTGCCCGGAGGAACCCCCTCGATTGTGTAGTCGGCCGAAACCCACACTTGGGCACACTTCTTGCTACTAAACGCGGTACATCAACTAAACAATAACTCTGACGGGGCCTGAAAATGCCGGGTCCCAACAAAGGAGTCAACGAAAATGGCGACGATGGCATTGCTAGATAAGCAGGAATTCGGGATCGGCATTTACCGTGGTTCAGAGCGCATAGGCAAGATTCGCTTCCATATCGGCATTCGTGCCGCCGAAGGCGAAGTCACGTACTCTGCCGCCGACCAAGAGCTCCGGAGGTCTATCCGGACACTCTTGGGCAGGAAGCGAAGCTGGCGGTGGCAGGATTTGACGCGCAAGCTGATTGACAACCTCTCGCTGTCCACAGGAGGACGCTTTGTGCTGCGGTTCGGGACGACGCCCTCTGATGAGGGACGTGGTGCCGGCGAGCACGGCCTGCGACGAGCGATCAATCGCGCTGTCAATGAATAGTTTTACCCCACAATAAAAAGAACTGCCCGCCACTCAAGAAGCCCTCGGTGCTGGCCCCCGCCCGCCAGCATCGGGGGTTTCGTTTTTTTTGAATGTCGATCCAGACTTATTTTATCGCGATCGCAGTGTTTGCTACCTGCTATCTGCTGCCTGCTGCCATGTGCGCTGGCGCCGATTGGGTAGCTGGTAGCAGGCAGCCACCCGAAATACGGACCTACCGTCCTAGCGCTAGTCGGTCGGCCAACGGCGCGGGGAGGCCGGCCGCGCGGATTTTTTCCTGCGTTTTTTCGTAGGGGTACTCTACGCGATAGATGGTCATGGTCATGCGCACGTCGTCGAGGACGCCAAAGCTTGCGCGGTTGTCGCCGTCGCGGGGCTGGCCGATGGAGCCTGGGTTGATGAGATAGCGCTTGGTTTTGTCGAGTTTTATCCGGCAGTTGTCGCTGCCATTGGTCAGCGGAATGCGGGTAGTGAGGGCTTCGTCGTCGAGACCGAAGACGACCGGAAAATGGCTGTGACCGAAGAAGCAGATAGGCGTCTCGAAATACTGAAACATGTTGAGAGCCTCGATCTCTCCAAAAATGTATGCATCTTCGTCGAGCGGTGTTCCATGGGAGATCGACAGAACGTCACCCACCGTCACGGGCCCCTTGGGGAGAGCTCGGAGCCACTTGCGGTGCCGGGGGAGCAGTTGGTTCTCGGTCCAGCGCGCGGACTGGAGCGCGACTTTGTTGAACATCTCGCCGTTGTCTATGCCGCTGCACACCTTGTCGTGATTGCCTCGGATGATGACCGAACGTTTGAGCTTGCGCACTCTATCCACGATCGGATTCGGGTCCGCGCCGTAGCCGACGAGATCGCCGAGGATGACGGTTCGGTCGAAGCGCTTGCGACGTACGCGCTGCAGCACCGCGGTAAACGCTTCGAGGTTCGAGTGGATGTCGCTTAGTACGAGATATCTCATGAATCACTTCGATGAGGCGCGAGCAGCTGGCACAGGCGCGTCGCATTCTGTTCGATAGATTGACTTTCGAGCTCAACGTGCAAGTTGGCTAAACAGTAATAGTCTCTTCTCTGCTCCGCCAGGGCGCGCAACTGCGCGGGGTTTTTCCACAGCGGGCGGCCGTCGCCCCTCACCCGCGTGACCAACTCGTCCATAGGCACGTCGAGCCAGACCGAAATTCCCGCTTCCTTCATGATTCGTCGGTTTTCCTCGATCGTAAACGCACCGCCGCCAGTGGCGAGCACGCCCTCCGCCTGTTGCTCGAGCGTTCTCAACAAGGCCTTCGTTTCACGCTTGCGGAAACTCTCTTCTCCTTCGGTCTCGAAAATATCCGGAATGTTCCCTCCGGCGTCCTGTTCGACCACATCGTCCAAATCGAAAAAAGGAAGCGACAACCGAGCCGCTACCGCCTTTCCTAGAGTCGTCTTCCCGGTGCCCATGAATCCCACGAGGAAAAACCACGTCATTGACTGTCTACCGCGCCAAATACTCGAGTGTCTCCCAGAAACCTGGATAGGAGATCTTTACTTGATCCAGATGATCAATTGTACAGTCTCCGTCCACCCCAAGTGAAGCGATAGCCCAGGCCATCACCATGCGGTGGTCGCCGTAGGTAGCGAGTGATGCCGGGGAGAGTTGACGGCCGCCCTTCACGACGAAACCGTCCGGGATCTCGGCCACGTCGGCCCCGAGGGCGTCCAAGCCTTCGATGATGGCGGTGAGGCGGTCGCTCTCCTTCACGCGGAGCTCCGAAGCACCTTCCACGCGCGTCGTGCCGTCGGCGAAGGCCGCCGCGACCGCTAGTATGGGTACTTCGTCGATCATCGCCGGAAGCTTATCGGCCGGAACGACCGCTCCGTGGAGCTTCTGACCTCGCACGCGAATATTGCCGATCGGTTCTTCGCCGTCATCGGTTTCGTGAGGCTCGACGTGAATATCCGCACCCATGTCGAGAAGCACATCCAGTAGCGCGGCTCGCGTAGGGTTCAGACCGACATTCTCGACGACGAGATCGGAGTCGGGCAGAAAGGCTGCCGCGGTCAGAAAGAAGGCTGCAGAGGAAAAATCTCCGGGAACACGAAAATGCCCTGCACTCAGGCGCGCGACACGGTGCAAGGACACGACTCCATGGTCGATGACCGGCTCCGCGCCGAACCCGCGGAGGGCGATTTCCGTATGGTTTCTCGATGGGAGCGTTTCTCGGACGCGTGTTGTGCCTGACGCGTGGAGTCCGGCAAGGAGGATTGCCGTTTTCACTTGAGCGCTCGGGATGGGTAGCTCGTAATCGATACCGTGGAGCTCGCGACCCCCATGAATGGTGAGCGGGAGCCGGCCGCCAGAGGTCTCGATGGAGGCGCCCATCGCGGCTAGCGGCTTTACGACGCGGTCGATGGGCCGTTGCGACAGACTCTCGTCGCCCACGATGCGGCATTCGAATCGCTGCGGCGCAAGATAGCCGCACGCCATGCGCGCAGTCGAGCCCGAATTTCCCGCGTCGAGGCCCTGTTCGGGTGCTTGCAACCCGTGGAGGCCGACGCCTTCGATCTCGAGGGCGGCGTCCTGCTGTTTTGCCTCGACGCCGAGCGAGCGAACGAGGTCCACGGTGCGGCCACAATCCCGGCCTGGAGGAAAACCTTCGATGCGCGTGCGCCCGTGCGCGATCGCGCCCAGGAGCGCGAGACGGTGGCCTATCGATTTGTCCCCGGGTGGTGCGAAGTGGCCCCGCAGTACCTTCGAATGGGGTGACATTGAATAAGATGGTAGCATGCAGTCTCGGAATTTAGTGACTGTGGTTGTTTCAACCGCTTGAATCTTGTAGCCTACGCGGCCGGAGGCATGGTGAAAGCGAAGAAAAATTGCGTTCAGATCGATGTCCAGAGCAGCTTCGAGATGGTCGATTTGGTGCAGGTTGTCTTCGAGTCGGTGTCGGCGGAAGTCGGCTTCGACACCGATGCGTCCCATTGGATGAGCGTCGCGATTCGCGAATCGGTGACCAATGCCGTCCGTCACGGGAACAAGCTCGACGTGTCCAAACGCGTGATCGTTCGCTTCGAATATGAGGCGAGTGAGTTCAGCGTTTCCGTCCAAGACGAAGGAGAAGGCTTCGACCCGGACGAGATTCCGGACCCCCTCGCCGAAGAGAATTTGCTGCGTGCCAGCGGCCGCGGGATCTTTTTCATGAAGAACTTCATGGACGAGGTCCGCTATCATTTCGAGCCCAACCAAGGCACCCGCGTCACGATGATGAAACGGGTCGAATAAGCACTAGTGCTTGAACTAGGCACGTAAACCTGAAAGCGTCTCGAAAGGCAGAGGCGATTCTGATTGGTTCGTGCTAGATCAATATTAAGAAAAGGCGTAAGGCTAGCTGCTAGGGCGTGGAGAGAGATGCGGGCACTGTCGGTCGCTATTGAAGCCGCGCTCACCGGCGGCGATATTCTCGAGTCCTACTTTGGCGGTGAGTTCGAGATCTCTTTCAAGGGCGAGCTCGATCTGGTCACCCAAGCCGACGTCGAGTCCGAAGCGGCGGTCCTCTCGATCTTGAAGGCGCGCATGCCGGATGCTTCCATTCTCGCGGAAGAAAGCGGTGGGCCGAGAGGCGACGCGACGAAGCGATTCGTCGTGGATCCGTTGGACGGGACGACGAACTTCGCCCATGCCTATCCGATGTTCGCGGTCTCCATCGGCTACGAGGAAGATGGTGAAGTACGCGCGGGTGTTGTCTACGACCCCGTGCACAAGGAGCTCTTTACGGCGGAGAGTGGTCGCGGCGCCTTTTTGAACGGCAAGAAGCTCGACGTGTCCGACACGTCTGAGATCCGGCACGCGCTTCTCACGACGGGGTTTCCGTACGACCTCAAAGACGACCTCGAAGGGAACATGCGGCTTTTCAAGAAATTCATGGCAACGGCGCGGGCGATCCGGAGAGACGGGTCGGCCGCTCTCGATTTGTGCTACGTCGCCGCCGGGCGCTTCGATGGGTTCTGGGAAGAGAAGCTCGGCCCATGGGACACCGCCGCCGGCGCTTTGTTGGTTCAGGAAGCAGGCGGGCAGGTTACTGGAATGATGGGTGGGTCGTTCCATTACTCGCAAAAAGCCATCGTGGCGTCGAACGGGCGTCTCCACGATCAGATGCTCGCGATTCTCTCCTAGCCAAGTTCAGTGTGTCCTGCCTGTCCTGTTGACAGGACGGTCGAGCCTCCGTTCCCCAATTCTCTGTTGGCACGTTGCGTGCAACAAGAGCATGCAATAAGAGCATCCAACAACGATCGGTGACCGCCGCCAGAAAAGAGGAGCACGATGATTTCTCGACTGGCTGCAATGCTGTGTCTCATCTCCTTTCTTCCGGCCCCGCTGTCAGCGGCGCATTCGGTTGCTTTTCGGCTCGGGCGGTTCGCGCCTCGAATCGAAAGTTCTCTGTGGGCGGACAATCTCGAAACGTTCACGCTCGAGCGTGATGATTTCGATGCTTGGATCGCCGGCGTCGAAGTCGCGCTCGAGCTCAACGAGTATCTCGAGCTCGCTTTCGGCGTGGAGTCGAGCTCACGAACCGCGTTCACGTCTTATCGTGATTTCGTGCGCGATGACGGCACCGAAGTCATTCAAGATTAGACTCTCCGCACGACGCCCGTGACCGCTGGTTTGCGCGTGCTCCCGATCGGCAAATCTCATCGCGTCTTTCCCTATGTGTCCGGTGGTGCGGGCTTTTACTTCTACGAGTACCGAGAGGAGGGAGAGTTCATCGACTTTTCGAGCTTCGACATCTTCACCGATGTTTTCGTGGATCGCGGTCTGGCCTATGGTGCCTACCTTGCCGGCGGCGTCGAAGCGCGTGTCAGTCCGTCGATTTCCGTCTTCGGCGAGTATCGCCGGCACTGGGCGCGCGGGACCCATGACGGCGACTTTCGCGGTTTTGGCAGCTTCGACTTGGCCTCTCGTCAAATCAGTTTCGGCGTCAATCTGCGTTTCTAACAGACTTGTTATAATGGGTGTCCTTGGCATCAAATGAGAAGTCTGTGTCCATCCTACCGAGCTTAGGGCCCTTAGCCGTCAGCCAAGTTTGAACCAAGTTTGAACCAAGTTTGAACCAAGTTTGAACCAAGTTTGAACCAAGTTTGAACCAAGTTTGAATATGTGGAGAGAGAAATGACCGACAATCACGAAACGCCAGGCGAACGGCAGAAGCACTCAAACTTGGGCCGCGTGGCCGCGCTCGGGCTCGGCCTCATAGGCGTTTTGATCGCTCTGGCCATGGCGGCGGGCCCTAGTGTCTCCGGAGCTCCCACACAACCCGCGCCTGATTCATCGGTCCAGTTCGGGGAACCGTCTCAAGTGCGCGCCACGTCGAGCGCCCCTCCGGCGGAGCGGCAGCTCGTCGATAGCGACGATCTCCCCGCAGTCGACAGGCTGTCTCGCGCTTTTGCAGCCGTCGCGAGCAAGCTCGAGCCCGCGGTGGTCAATATCTTCACTGAAGGTGCCGAGCGCGCTCAGCGGCCCCCTTCCGGCACACCGTTGGACGATTTCTTCGAGCGGTTTTTTCGCGACCAGCCGGAAGGACAGAGGCGCCGCAGCCTCGGCTCCGGTGTCATCGTCGACCCGAGAGGCTACGTCGTCACCAACAACCACGTGATCGAGAATGCCGACGAAATCGAGGTCCGGTTCTCGGATCAAACCCGCTACGAGGCGGTAGTCGTCGGCACCGACCCGGCGACGGATCTCGCCGTCCTGCGTATCGATGCCGATCGCACTTTCGCCTATGTTGGCTTCGGAAGCTCCGAGAACACCATGGTCGGCGAGTGGGTTCTCGCCATGGGGAACCCGTTCGGCTTCGGCCACACGGTGACTGCCGGGATCGTGAGCGCCAAAGGGCGTCTCATTGGCCAAGGCAACTACGACAATTTTATACAGACGGATGCCGCCATCAATCCGGGAAATTCAGGTGGGCCTCTCGTCAACATGCATGGCGAGATCATCGGCATCAACTCGAACATCATCTCGAACTCCGGCGGCAATATGGGGATTGGCTTTGCGATCCCGTCGGACATGACGCGCAAGATTTACGACCAGCTCGTCTCGGTCGGGAAGGTGACGCGCGGATGGCTCGGTGTGAGCATCCAGAACCTCACGCCGGAGCTCGCGAGAAGCTTCGGTCTCACGGGACAAAAGGGCGCCATCATTTCCGAGATCCTCGAAACCGACGGGCCCGCGGCCAAAGCGGGCCTGAAGGCGGGTGACATCATCGTCGAGCTCAACGGCGTGCCCATCGAGTCGAATAGTCACCTCGTTCACATCGTCGCGGATGTGCGCCCCGACGAGACGGTTCCGGTGAAGTTCTTCCGTGACGGCGAGCTTCGGACGTCGGACGTCACGATGGCGCTTCGCACCATCGACGCGATTATCGAGCCCGAAGAGCCGACTGAAGAGCGAGGTCGTCTCGGCATCAGCGGTCAGAACTTGTCCGATGAGCTCGCGAGCGAGCTCGGCGCCAGCTCGTCGGCCGGCGTCGTACTGATGGATGTCGACCCGAACGGCCCGGCAGAGGATGGCGGGCTTCGTCGCGGCGACATCATCATCGAAGCGAACCGCCAGCCCGTACGCAACGTGGACGACCTGCAGCGGCTCATTGGTGAAGTTCCCGCGGGCGGTGACTTGCTCTTGCGCATCGAGCGAATCGTCCGAGGCCAGCAGTCGAGCTTTCTCTGGATTCCTGTCCGGCTCGAGTAAAGATCCGTATTTCGAGTAGCATGCTGAATGCTACCCGGAATACGAGTTTATAATGCCGGATGGGAGACATAGCCGAGCGTTTGGTAGAGGCCGTACGTGGCCTCGGTAGCTTTACGGGCGGACTAGGTCTGTTCGTCGTCGCGTTTTTCGACTCTTCGCTGCTGTCGCTCCCCGAGATCAACGACCTGCTGTTGATCTATTTCGGAACGCGCTTCCCGACTCATGCTTATTACTATGCGCTCATGACGGTGCTGGGCTCCGTTTTGGGCGCGAGCCTTCTCTATTGGCTGGCGCGATGGAAGGGATACGGCTTTCTCAAGAAGAAGTTCTCCGACGGCAAGATCGATTCCGTATTTCGTTTGTTCGCGCGCTACGGAGCGCTCGCGGTCGCCGTGCCTGCGATCTTGCCGCCGCCCTTCCCCTTCAAGATTTTCGTGCTCTCGGCTGGCGTTTTGGGGCTTTCCTTTCGCCGCTTCTTGTTGGGGATCCTACTCGGCCGCTGCTTTCGCTATTTTGGAGAGGCGTTTCTCGCGGTGCGTTACGGCGACGTCGCGATCGTTTATTTGAAAGACAACGCATCGGCCGTTCTCGTGGGGACGCTACTCGTCTTCGCCATCGCTTTCGGGATTTCCCTCTTGCTTCAGCGTCGTCGATCTCCTCTGAAAGCCGATGGATGAAGTAATCCGTCCGTCGCGCATGGCGGGAACGTGGTACCCCGGCGAGCCGGAGGCGCTTCGTGCGCTCCTCGAGACCTGTGTCGCTGAAGCGCACGCTCGTGCCGTCACGGGAAATTTGCGTGCGCTCGTCGTGCCGCATGCCGGGATCCGATATTCGGGGCGCATTGCCGCCGCGGCCTATGGTCTCTTGGAGCACGAGCGTTTCGACAGCGTGCTGTTGCTCGGGCCCTGCCATCGAGGGGGCTACGGCCTTTTTCTGACTCCGGGAGGAGGTATCGAGACCCCGCTCGGCGTTGTTCGCATCGATCGGGACCTCGTCGCGACGCTCGAGCGCTCGTCGTCCGATGTCCGATACGAGCCCGAAGTGCATCTCGACGAGCACAGTTTGGAGATGCAATACCCGTTCTTGCAGCGTTTTCTTCCTGACGTTCCCATTGCGCCCATGTTGATGGGTCATCAGACGAAGGACACGATCGCCATTGCGATCCATGCCATCGAGAGCGCGGTGAAGCAGTCGGGACGTTCGGTGCTGCTCGTCGCGAGCTCGGACCTTTCTCATTTCGAGCCGCGCGTCCGGGCGCGTGAGCTCGACGCCGAAGTCGTCGCTTGTCTCGAGCGCTTCGACCCTCACGGGCTCGCCGAGCTTCTCGAGTCGCGCCGCGATCACGCTTGCGGAGGCGGTCCGATGATCGCGGTGCTCGAGGCGTCCCGCACGCTTGGCGCGTCGCAATCCTACGTGCTCGCCTACGGAGATTCAGGCGATGTTACGGGGGATATCGAGGGGGTCGTAGGATATGCCTCCGCTGCGTTCACGGAAGTCACGGAAGATCATGACGCGCTTGCTCACTGAGGAGCAGCGAGCGACCTTACTGCGCGGCGCCCGCTATGCGCTCGAGGATCATTTCGCTCTTGCGGGGAGTGCCGAGCCGCAGATGGATCTCGTCGTCGAGTCGGGAGGTGTCTTCGCTACGTTGAGACTCGATGGCGAGCTCAGAGGCTGTATCGGCTACGTCCGCCGCTCGGCCGAGCTTTCGAAGTTGGTCGCGAGCGCGGTCGTCGCCGCCGCGACAGGCGATCCGAGATTCCAGCCGGTGCAGCCGAGCGAGGTGACGCGACTGCGTATCAGCGTTTCCGTACTGACCATGCCGGAGCCCATCGACGAGGTCGACGCCATCGAGGTCGGTCGTGACGGTCTCATCGTCGAACGTGACGGGGTCCGTGGGTTGTTGCTACCTGAAGTCGCCTCTGAACGAAACTGGACCCGCGATCGCTTTCTGGTTGAGACGTGCCTGAAAGCCGGCCTCCCGGAAGACAGTTGGAAGAGCGCCGACACCGTGGTCCAAAGATTCGAAACAGACCGGTTCGAGGAGGTTGACTGAGGCGCCTTTGCGTTACGCTTTTTCTTAATATTGATCGAGTCGAGCGACCTAGTGGTGCTATCGGCCCGTGACTCTGATGACTTCGGAGACGGTGGTGTCGCCTTTTACCAGTTTTTGGATGGCCGCTTCTCTCAACGTGCGCATTCCTTCTTCGCGGGCGGTCTTCAGGATTTCGGGGGACTCGGCTTTCGAGACGATCAGCTTTCTTATCTTGCGCGAGGCGGGCATGATCTCGTAGATGCCGCTGCGGCCTAGATAACCGGTTTGGCGGCAGTTGATGCATCCTTGCCCCTGGCGAAAGGTCAGGCGTCGGATTTTTTCGAAGGGCACGCTCAAACCGAAAGCGTCCTCCTCCGTAGGATTTACGTCTTCGATGCATTTCGGGCACAACGTGCGGACGAGCCTCTGGGCGATCACGCCCACGAGCGTCGATGTGATGAGAAAGGGCGGCGCTCCGAGATCCAACAAACGCGTCACGGCGGAAGGGGCGTCATTCGTGTGGAGGGTCGAGAACACGAGATGACCAGTGAGCGCGGCCTGGATGGCCATCTCCGCGGTCTCGCTGTCGCGAATCTCACCTACCATCACGATGTCCGGGTCCTGGCGGAGCACGGTGCGGATGGTGTTGGCGAAGGTCACGTCGATATCGGGTCGGATTTGAACCTGGTTGAAGTCGTCATAGACGAGCTCGATGGGATCCTCGATCGTGACGATGTTGACTTCGGGCTTCGAGAGATGCTTGAGCACGGAATAAAGCGTCGTTGTTTTGCCGCTACCCGTGGGGCCGGTGACGAGGACGATGCCTTCCCGGTTCTCGAGAAAAGGCAAGAAGCGCGGAAGGTCCGTTTCGGAAAAACCGAGCTCTTCGATCGATTTCAAAAGAATGTCCGGGTCGAAGATACGGAGCACGGCTTTCTCGCCGAACACCGTCGGCATCGTCGATACGCGAATCTCAATCTCCTTACCGCCTTCGTTTCTTTTGATGCGTCCGTCTTGAGGCCGCCTCTTCTCGGCGATATTGAGCCCGCTGAGCATTTTTACCCGGCTCACCACGGCCTGGTAGACGATCTTCGGGATGACGTGGACATCGTGCAAAACACCGTCGATACGCAAGCGGACGAGCGCGATATTGCGCTTCGGCTCCATGTGGATGTCGGAGGCCCGTTGATCGAAGGCATGCGTCAACATGTTGTCGAGTGCGGTGACGACCGGCTGCATCGTCGGGTCCATCTCTACGGATGGGCCGGAAAGAAATTCCTGGTTGGTTACGTCGATGGATGTGAGCCGGCCATCGGTGAGCTGGGACTCCGCGGCCTCGAGGGAGGTTTTGAGGTCGTAGAAACCTTTGTTGACGGCCACGATGTCCGAGCGTGACGCGACGACGAGCTTCACCTCCATGCCCCCGAATTGCTGCAGGTCTCGAAGCGGCGCCCGGTTGAACGGGTTCGCAATCGCGAGCGTCACAGTATTGGCGTGCTTCGACACCGCGCACATCGTGTGACGCCTCGCGAAGGGTGCGGGGAGGGCTGCGGTGACGACGTCGAGGTCGAGATCTAGCGGGTTGATCTTGAGGTAAGGCAGCTTCACGTGTTTTGCGACCGCCTGCGTGATCTCGTCTTCGCCGAGCGTGCCGAGCCTCCGGATGGCCGCCTCTTCGCTGAGTTGCTGCACTTGCATGTAGCGCTGGACCTGGTCTTCCTCTTCGCTCGTCAGGAGTCCCTGTACTTTGAGGATTTCAACGAGATCCGGGATGGAGCTGGACTCGGTAGTCGGGACGGGGCGACGGGGCGCGCTCATAGTTTGGACGGGGAAATTTCTCCTACGCAATTATCACCTCACCTCCTACTCCAGTCAATGGACGAGAAAAAGACGTAAAAACCTCCCTCATGCGTGTATCTCCAACTCAGAGTGGAGTTTGTTGTCTTGACACGGTGATGCGGCATTGCTACTATTCACGTCGGATTAGAGTCACTAGGCGCGTAGCTCAGTGGGAGAGCGCTACCTTGACGTGGTAGATGTCCGCGGTTCAAATCCGCGCGCGCCTACCAGTGTTGGCGTCCGCGGCAAATCCGCTATGGATTCGCCGCGGACGTTTTTGATTTCGTTATGCCAATTACGGTGAAACTTCCAGACGGGACGGCGAAGGAATATGACGCCGGGGTGACCCCGCGCATGATCGCGGAGGATATTGGCCCGGGCCTCGCCTCCTCGGCCATCGCGGCGCTCATCGACGGAGAGCCCCACGATCTCAGTCGCGCTATCGACAAAGACGCCGAAGTGCGCATCCTCACGCCGAAAGACGAGGAGACGCTCGAGATATTTCGGCACAGCTCGGCTCATTTGATGGCGGCTGCCGTCACGGAGCTCTTTCCGAACGCAAAATACGGGATCGGCCCGCCCATCGAGGGCGGGTTCTTCTACGACTTCGCTGTCGACGAGCCCTTCACGCCGGACGATCTTCAGAAGATCGAAGACAAAATGAAGGAGCTCGCGAAGAGCAAGCTCCCTTACGAGCGACAGGACATACCGAAGCCGGAGGCTATCGCCAAGTTCGAGGAGCTCGGGCAGCCGTTCAAGGAAGAGCTCGTCAGCGAAAAGGGCGGCGATATCGTCTCGTGCTACCGCGTCGGCGCGTTCTACGATTTTTGCGAGGGACCGCACGTGCCGCATAGCGGCGTCATCAAGGCGATCAAAGTTCTCAAGAGCTCCGCGGCTTATTGGAAGGGCGACGAGGCGAACGCGCCCATGCAGCGCATCTACGCCACGACCTTCTACGACAAGAAAGCGCTCGCGGAGCACTTGAAGCAGCTCGAAGAAGCCAAAAAACGCGACCATCGCAAGCTCGGGACGGAGCTTTCGCTTTTCCTCATCCGGCCCGAGGCGCCCGGCCAAGTGTTTTGGCTGCCGAAAGGTTTGAAGGTCGTCAACGGCCTCATCGAGTACATGCGCGAGAAGCTCGACGAGCGCGGCTATCAGGAGATCAAAACACCGATAGTGATGAACGTCGACTTATGGAAGCGCAGCGGCCACTACGAGCACTACAAAGACAACATGTATTTCGTCGAGTCCGATGACATGGAAGCCGGCATGAAGCCGATGAACTGCCCGGGCGCGGCGCTCGTCTACGATTCCGCTCTGAGGAGCTATCGCGAGCTCCCGCTGCGGTTGTCGGAGTTCGGCCACTGTCATCGTTACGAGCGCTCGGGCGTGCTTTCAGGACTCACGCGGGTGCGATCCTTCGTACAGGACGACGCCCACATCTATTGCACCTACGAGCAAATCGAGCAGGAGATCGTGGACCTCATCAAGCTCGCCGACGAGGTCTATGCCGATTTCGGGTTCGAAGGTGTACGGGTGGAGCTTTCGACACGGCCGGAAAAGGGCAAGACCGTGGGGACGGACGAGCAATGGGAGCTCGCCGAGGCGGCCCTCGTTCGGGGCCTCGAGGTAGCTGAGACGACCTATCGCGTCAATCCCGGCGATGGAGCTTTTTACGGCCCCAAGATCGATTTTCACGTGCAGGACGCGATTGGGCGCACGCATCAATGCGCGACGATCCAGGTCGATTTCGCACAGCCCGATAACTTCGACCTGCACTACGCCGCCGAGGACGGGACACGCAAGCGGCCGGTGCTCATCCACCGCGCGATTCTCGGCTCGCTCGAGCGCTTCATGGCGTTGCTCATCGAGCACACGGCGGGCGCTCTACCGATCTGGCTCGCCCCCGTGCAGGCGGTGGTGCTTCCGATCTCCGACAAACATCACGATTACGCCCGCAAAGTCGCGAACGAGCTGAAGGCTGCGGGTCTGCGCGTCGACGTCGACGACCGGAACGAGAAAATCGGTCGAAAGATCCGCGAAGCCCAACTACAGAAAGTGCCCTTCATGCTCGTTACCGGGGACAAGGAAATCGAAGACGAAACGGTGTCGGTACGCAACCGAAAAGACGGGGACCAGGGGCCCCAGACGATCCCGGACTTCATCCAAACGGTTGAGGCCTCGGTTCAAGAACGTGCACTGAGGCCTTGAGTTATGGTATTCACAGTGGAAATCGACCCGACGCGGCAGGCATAATAGCTGAATGCATTTTGAAGCGGAAATGAAGGAGGTGACACATCGATAGGTCTACTCGCGTAAACGAGCGGATTCGCGCACGAGAGATTCGGTTGATCGACGAGAACGGAGAGCAGGTCGGCATCGTCAAGCCGGAAGACGCGCTCCGGATGGCTCGCGAGAAAGAGTTGGACTTGGTGGAGATTGTCGCGAAAGCGAACCCGCCAGTTTGCCGGATCATGAATTACGGCAAATATTTATATCAGAAGAACAAGCGCGCTCATGAAGCGAAGAAGCACCAGAAACAGATTCAAGTCAAAGAAATCAAATTTCGCTTGAAGATCGATCACCACGATTACGGATTCAAGAAGAACCACGTCGAGCGATTCTTGATGGAAGGTAACAAAGTCAAGACAACGATCATGTTTCGAGGTCGCGAGCGCTCGCACGGCCAGCTCGGCGTAAAGATTTTGGATCGACTATCGAAGGACCTCGAGGAGATTGCGAACGTTGAGTCGCGCTCGAGGATGGAAGGAAACCAGATGCATCAGATCCTGGCTCCCAGGAAAGCGGTCATCGAAAAAATGAAGGCCGCGAAAGAAGAAGGCGAAGTAAAAGAGCCGGAATCGGCGTGAACTAGCGCCCTCGCCTCGTGGCGAGCCAGAAGGAGTAATTTACAAGTGGGAAAGAAAGCAAAGTCGCATCGCGGGGCTGCCAAACGTTTTCGCAAGACGGCAAGCGGCAAAATCAAACGCAGCCACGCCAATGCCGGACACATAATGACCAAGAAAAAACGCCACCGGAAGCGCAAGCTGCGTAAGTCGGGCCTCGTTTCGAAGGCCGACGCTAAGTTCATCGCGCCGCTGATTCCGTACTAGGCTGATATCGTTACGGAGTTATCGAGAAATGCCCAGAGTCAAACGAGGTTCGAACCGGCGCGATCGCCGCAAGAAAATACTAAAGCTAGCGAAAGGATTTCGTGGCACCAAAAGCAAGCTCTACCGCTCCGCCATGGAGTCGGTGGATCGCGCATTGTCCTATGCCTATCGCGACCGGCGCACCCGCAAGAGGGATTTTCGCCGCCTGTGGATTATCCGCATCGGGGCGGGCGCGCGCCTGAACGGCATGTCCTACAGTACGTTCATGGCGGGGCTGTCCAAAGCGAGCGTTGCCTTGAACCGGAAACAACTCGCCGAGCTCGCGCTCGCCGATGAAAAGGCGTTTTCTGAGCTCGTTGGCGTCGCGAAAGAGGCGCTGGCGAGCTGAGTGCAGTGCCTGCAACAGGTGACACGGAGCGCGCCGCACCCAAGACGTCGCGCCGTCTGAAGGCCCTGAAGGGGCGCGTCGAGCAAGCGAGCGCGCTCATCGAAAAGCTTCGCGAATCGAACTACTCGCTCAAGAGCGAAGTCACCGAGCTGAAGCGGCAGTTGGCGTCGCTTTCTTCTGGCGTTCCTGTTGCGGCCCCTTCGGAGGACACCGCCGAGCTCCAGGGCGAGCTTGCCGCGCTCCACGAAGAGCGCCAGAAAATCCGCACCAAAGTGGAACAGCTTCTCGACCGGATCGGAAAGCTCGAAGCGAGCCCTTGAGCGAACCGGCTCCTTCGCCTACAATACCGAGGCTATGAGCAATGGAAGTCGGCCGGATTCGGGTCTCGTCCCAGTGGTCATCATGGGAGAGACCTACAAGGTGCGTGCAGAAGAGAACGTAGCCTATATCGAGGAGCTCGCGCGCTTCGTGGATACCAAGATGGCGACGATCGCGGATGCTTCGAGCCAATCGGAGCCTCTCAAGGTCGCCATTCTCGCGGCGCTGAACATTGCTGATGAGTTCTTCAAAGCGGAGGAAAAGGCGCGCGACGCTGACGAGGAGCTTGCGCGCCGTGCCTCGGCGCTTGCGAAAACGCTCGAGGAATCTCTACGCGAGCTGACAGAGACCTCTCCGGCGGTATAATTGCATGTGAGTACCCTGCTTTGCGCGTGATAGGGAAAACTATTGAGCCAACGTCTATTTGAAGGGGAGACCCCGCCGGCGGATCGGAGCATGGCTCCTCGAGAGTTCGCGAAGGACGCAGGAAGGGTCACCCACCTTTGCGGGTGGTTCAAATAGATTCCCTCACACGGCAAAGCGGGGTCTTTTTTTCAGCATTCAGCATTCAGCATTCAGGATTCAGGATTCAGCATTCAGCATTCAGTCGCGGTCTTATGAAGCTCGCCGCTTTTGGGGAAGACGCTTTTCTCAGCGAGCTTCAGGATCGGGTTCCACCTTTCGCGCGCGTTTCTCTTGGGATTGGGGATGACGCGGCTGCGGTTTCTGTGCCGGATGGTGAGCTCGTGCTTCTTACAGTGGATACGCTCGTTGAAGGCACGCACTTTTTGTGGGAGACGACGCCGCCACTTTTTCTTGGACGGAAGGCCGTTGCGGTCAGCGCTAGCGATATCGCTGCGATGGGAGGCATAGCGCTCGGGGCGCTTCTTTCTCTGAGTGTTTCCGGTGACATCGAGGTGGAAACGCTATGGCAGATCGTTGACGGTGCCGCGGCGCGCTGCGGAGAGCTCGGGATGGGCCTCGTGGGCGGCAACCTGGCGCGCTCCCATGGGCCTGCGGTCGTCAACGTCACGGTTTTTGGCCATACGGAGGCGGGCAAGACGCTCCGTCGCGGAGGCGCCCGCGCGGGCGACGCGATTTACGTCTCGGGTGAGATTGGGGCGAGCAGCGCGGGCTTCCGGCTCTTGCAAGAAGGCGTGGCTCTGTCACCAACGGGAGGTGTCATGGGGCCGGACACGTTGCGCGAGGGGCCGCTCCCCCTCGCCGAGCCTTGTATTCGGGCGCATCTCGACCCACAACCGCGCCTCGCGCTCGGAAGAGAGCTCGGAGCGCGCGACCTCGCCACCGCTTGCATCGACGTGTCGGATGGGTTGAGTATCGACTTGCATCGTTTGTGCCGGGCGAGCGGCACGGGCGCGCGTATCGAAGAACGGGCGCTTCCTTTGGCGCCCGGCGCGCTAGCGTGGGAACGCCAGCTCGGCCGCGACCCCGTGCGCGCTGCTCTCTCGGGCGGCGAGGATTACGAGCTCCTCTTCACCGCGCGCGATGCGTCCGCCATCGAAGCGTTTCGGGATAGCGGCGACATAGCGATCACGCGCATCGGTGAGATGACTTCGGATGGTGACGTCGTCGAGCTCGTCCGGCCCGACGGATCGGTCGAGCCGCTGGGCACGAGCGGTTGGGATCATTTTCAGGAGAGCGGGCGCTGACCATGGCAACGCGCAAGCTCGGCATGTGGATGGTGACCGCGCTCGTCGTCGGCAACATGATTGGCTCCGGCATCTTTCTTCTTCCTGCATCTCTCGGGTCTTTTGGCGGCATCAGCATCGTCGGTTGGCTAGTCTCCGCCGCCGGCGCCACGCTCTTGGCACTCGTCTTTTCTCGACTCTCGCGCCTCGTTCGGAAATCGGGCGGCCCCTACGTCTATACGCGCGAAGCATTCGGGGATTTCGCGGGGTTTCTTGTCGCGTGGGGCTATTGGATATCCATTTGGACGACGAATGCTGCGATTGCGGTGGCCTTCGTGAGCTACATGACGCTTTTCTGGGGCGCGCTCGGTGGGAACCCCATTCTCGCGCTCGGACTCGGTCTCGCGACGATTTGGGGGCTCACCTGGGTCAACGTTCTCGGAGTACATACCGCGGGCGTCGTACAGCTCGTCACGACGGTGCTGAAGGTGCTCCCGCTCCTCGCGATCGCATCGTTTGGGTTGTTTTACGTGGAGGCCTCGAACTTCCAGCCCTTCAATGCGAGCGGCCAGTCCGCGTTCTCCGCCATCACGGCCACGGTGGCCCTCACGGTTTGGGCTTTTCTCGGACTCGAGTCGGGGACGACCCCTGCGGAGCACGTTCACGAGCCCGAGAAGACGATTCCGCGCGCGACCATCATCGGCACATTAGGTACCGCCGTGATCTATATCCTCGGCACCATTGCCGTCATGGGAACGATTGCGCCTGCCGACTTGGCGGGATCGAACGCGCCTTATGCGGAAGCAGCGCGGGTGATGTGGGGGTCGTGGGCGGGTTACGCGGTGGGCGCGGGCGCGGTCGTCTCGTGCTTCGGCGCGTTGAACGGCTGGCTCCTGCTTCAAGGTCAGATACCCCTCGCCGCCGCGCGCGATGGTCTGTTTCCGAAAGTGTTCGGCCGTATCTCGAAATATGACACGCCCGCCCATGGACTCGTGTTCTCGAGCGTTCTCGCGAGCGTGCTGCTCATGATGAACTACTCCAAGAGCCTCGTAGAGCAGTTCACGTTCATCATCTTGCTTGCGACTTTGAACACGCTCGTACCTTACCTGTTCTGCTCGCTCGCCGAGCTCATGCTCTGCCGCAAGCTCTCCTACAACTCCGTTGTTTCGGTTCTCGCCTTCGCTTTTTCGCTATGGGCGATTGCCGGGGCCGGGCGGGAAATCGTGTATTGGGGTTTCTTGCTCTTGATGCTCGGCTTTCCCGTCTATGTGTGGATTCACCGTGGCAGGTCGGGCTCTTTGGCGTGAAAATCCGAGTTTTGCTGGAAGCGGTGCCCGAGCTTCAAGATCGTCGCTTCGTCGAAATGCCGTCCGACGAGCTGGACGCCCACGGGTAGACCATTCTCGCTGAACCCCGCGGGAAAGCTCAAAGCCGGGGCGCCGATGAGGTTGGCGGTGATGGTGAAGATGTCCGTGAGATACATCGACAGCGGGTCGTTGACTTTGTCGCCAATCGGAAAGGCAGGCGTGGGCGTCGTCGGCATGAGAACGGCGTCGACGCGCTCGAAAGCCTCCTCGAAGTCCTTCGCGATCAAGCTCCTTACGCGCTGTGCCTTTTGGTAATACGCGTCGTAGTAGCCCGCGGAGAGAACGAAGGTGCCGAGGAGGATACGGCGCTTGACCTCGGGCCCGAAACCCTCCGCCCGGGTCTCGGCCATCATCTCGCGAAGGGTTTTGGTAGCACCCTTGCGGAGCCCGTAGCGCACCCCTTCATAGCGCGCGAGGTTGGAGCTCGCTTCGGCCGTGGCGAGCAAGTAGTAACAGGCGACCGCGTGCTCGGTAGAAGGGAGCTCGATGGCTTCGATCTCGACACCGAGAGATTCGAAAAGCCGCACGGCGTCGTCGAAGCATGCACGGACGCTGTCATCGATACCGTCACCCGTCGCCGTCTTCGGGACACCCAGTCGGAGCTTCGCGACGTCGGCGTCGAGCTCTCGCGAGTAGGACGGAACCGGGCGCGTGGCGCAGGTCGCGTCTTTTGGGTCGTCCCCCGCGAGCGTTTCGAGAAGAAGAGCGGCGTCCTCGACTGTTTGGCTCATGGGCCCAATCTGGTCGAGCGAGGATGCAAAAGCCACCAAACCGTAGCGAGACACGCGCCCGTAGGTCGGCTTGAGTCCAACAACGCCGCACAGTGCGGCCGGTTGGCGGATAGAGCCCCCTGTATCCGTTCCGAGGGCCGCAGGGGCCAGGCGGGCCGCCACTGCGGCTGCAGAACCGCCACTCGAGCCTCCGGGAACACGCTCGATATCCCAAGGATTCTTCGTCGTTTGGAAAGCGGAGTTCTCCGTCGACGAGCCCATCGCGAACTCGTCCATGTTGGTCTTTCCGAGCACGACCGCGCCGGCGCCGTGGAGGCGTTCGATGACGGTGGCGTCATAGACGGGAACGTAATGCTCGAGAATGCGCGAGCCACAGGTGCAGCGGCTTCCCGCGACGGAGATGATGTCCTTGACGGCGATGGGAACGCCGTGGAGCGGGCCGCGCTTGGTCTCGTCGAGTGCGTCGAGTGCCTGTGCCCGCTCTGTGGCCACCGCGGTCATGGGCTCGAGGAACGCGCCGAGCGACGGATCGAGGCTCTCGATACGCTCCGTAAAAGCTCGCGTGGTCTCCGCGGCCGAGAGCTCACCGGCGCGAAGCTTTCGCGAGAGAGAAGTGACGGTCTCCTGCCAAAGCGTCAAGGCAGCACCTTGGGCACTTTGAACAAGCCGTCGCTCGCGTCGGGAGCCTGGTCGAGAACGGCCTTTCGGTCGAGGCTCTCTTTGGGGCGATCCTCGCGGAGTCGGCTCCCGCCTTCGAGCCCTGCTTCGAGAAGCGCGTGAGAAGTCGGCTCGACCCCGTGAGTATCGAGCGCCTGGATGCGCTCGGCGTAACCCAGAACGGCCTCAAGCTGCCCACGAAAGCCCGTGCGCTCCTCGTCCGTGAGTGACAAGTGCGCGAGCTCGGCGAGCTTCCGCACTTCCTGATCGTCGAGCTTCTCCATACTTACTCCTGTGGAGCGCTAGTATATACTTTCGCTATGACTTCCGAGACGGAGACGCGCACGCCGTCCACCCCCGCGTCGAAACCCGTGACCCTACCTGAGATTTCTCTCGTCATCCCGGTCTATAACGAAGAGGGGAACCTCCCGAATCTCTATCGCGAGATCACCGAAGTGCTCGAGTCCTATGGTCGCGCTTACGAGATCGTGTTCATCGACGACGGCAGCACGGATGCGAGCTTTGCGCTCTTGAGCGCGCTGCATCACCAGGATTCCCGCGTTCGAGTCATCCGTTTCCGAAAAAATTTCGGCCAAACAGCAGCTCTCGCAGCCGGCTTCGCCGAAGCGCTCGCACCCGCCATCGTAACCCTAGACGCGGATCTTCAAAATGAGCCCGCGGATATCCCTCGTTTGGTGGAGAGGCTCGACGCCGGCTTCGACATCGTGTGCGGTTGGCGGAAGGATCGGAAAGACCCGTTCGTGTCACGCATCCTTCCATCGACGATCGCCAATTGGTTGATCTCGGTCACGACGGGAGTGCATCTGCACGACTACGGCTGCACGCTCAAGGCGTTCCGCGCGGATGTCGTCAAGCACCTGCAACTCTATGGGGAGATGCACCGCTTCATTCCCGCGGTCGCGAGCAGCATCGGCGTCTCGATCGATGAAGTCGTCGTCGGCCACCGCGCGCGAAGCGAGGGGGAATCGAAATATGGAATCTCCCGAACCTTCCGCGTGGTCCTCGACCTCATGACCGTCAAATTCCTTCTGAGCTATTCGAGCCGCCCCCTCCAAATCTTCGGCTCCGCAGGCCTCCTGATGGGCCTCGTGGGTATGTCCTTCGGAGCTTATTTGACCTGGGTCAAGTTTGGGCTGGGACAGCCGATTGGTGGACGCCCGCTCTTGTTGCTGGCGAGCTTGTTGATGCTGGGCGGCCTGCAACTCGTGAGCCTGGGCCTGGTCGGGGAGCTTCTGGTCAGACTGAATCGAGAAAGCAGCACGCGCCCGGCCTACGCTATCCGCGAAATTCTGAGCGGTGATTGACCGGTCGAGGATGAATTAGCGAGAGTAAGATAAGCCCGAGAGGGATCTCGGCAACGGTGGTCGCGTTGTAAATCGGCACCGCTCTTTGGCTTCTCAAGAGGGAGGGTGCCATTCGCGCCGCGTTCACTTCCCAATCAACTGTGGGCTCGCGAATTCGTAAGGTCAATCGGCCGTTAACTTCGAACACCCCAGAGAGCTTTCTTAATGGTCTGGATCTCCTCGATTTGCGCATCGTCGAACGATGATCGGTCGCCCCGATAGGCCGCTCGGAGCTCTTCAAATAGACGTTCTCCAGTGGATTGCAGCGTCGGAGCAGCGTTCTCGACATCCAGATCGCACGCGATGAGATCATGAGCTGTCGAAGATCGCGGATGAGCGCCTCAACCGTCCGCTCCCCCGTCGAAGGGACTTGATCTGAGCCTGCAGAACTGGTTGACGGGCCAAATCGGATTGACACGAAGTTCCCGCTGGGGGTCCAATTTTCTGTAGTTGGCCGACCAGTAGATGGTCCGCGCCGTTCCGGGGTGGAATTGCGGCCTCTCGCGGGCCCGAGAGCCGCCGTGTCGCTACCCGATCCGACCCTCTTCTCCCAGGGTTGTCCTCGCCCTTTCTCTGTTCGTAGCGAATCATCGCGTTCCCTGTCTCGCGTCACAATTGAAAGCTCCAAGTATTCGCGATTAATATCAGCTCCCGAGCCCATTCGCAAGGGTCCGGCTTGTCCAGTGCAAACGCTTCTCCCGTTCTGGACGCTTGATTGTCGATCATGCGGCCGATGTTTAGCCAAGCTCCGGCAGGAAGGGCGAAGCGCAAACCACAAGCACGCGTACCGCTTGTATCGCGAGCTATCGCTACGGCTTTCGAAGCGCCGTCGAAAACGGATAGGTAGCGCTGACACCGGCGACGCGAGTGAAGAGTCAAGCCCATTCTTAGTTGAAACTCTCCACGGCTCATAAATTAGGCGGCCTTCTTCTTCGACACCGTTGATGTCTTCGTCTCGATCTTCAGTTCCCGCTTGAGAGCTTCGCGAAGCTTCGGAAGATGGCGGTAGCCGATCACCCTCCTCAAGCAGGGTTCGATGTCCACGAGGGCTGTCGCCAGCCACCGCTGGCGTTGGCTGGAGTTCTTCCAGTGGTCGACCTTCGCGCAGCGTTCCTCGACGAGAGCATTGACGGATTCAAGGCAGTTCGTCGTCTTGAACGAACGGCCCAGCACGCCGTACACGCCGAGACGATGCAATGTGAGCGTCTCCTCGATTCCTTCCTCCAAGCTCGCAGCTGCGGATTGGTTCCGCTCCTCCAATTCATCGTGCAGTTGATCGAGGGCCGCGAGGGCCTCTTTATATTCCGGCCTGTTGTAGGCCGACTGCAACCGCTTGCGCAACGACGCCTGCTCGCCCTTGGACAGATAGCTCACGACGTTTTCACGTTTGTGCCACTGGCACCGTTGTATCAGGACCCGCTTTCGGAACGCCTTCTTTACGGCCGCTTTCAGACCCTTGCCGCCATCGATGATCACCAGTAGACCCTGGGCGCTGTCGAGTCCCCGCGCGAGCAGTGAACGCAGGAACGGCGTCAACACCTTCTCGTTCTCCGTGTCCGTCTCCACGAAGCCCAAAAAGCGTTTTTCCCCGGAAAGTGTGATGCCCAGCGCGATGACCATCATTGCGTCGGCGAATGATTTCCCGTCCAGGAACAGCGCCACCACATCTTCGCCGGACAGATCCCGTTCCTGCATCTCCCGAAGTTTCGCTGCGCTCGCTTGTACGAAACCTCGGGACACCGTCGAGCTCGACAGCCCGATAGCGCCCGGTATCGCTTCCGCTGCAGCCTCGTAGTTGCGACACGAGATTCCGTAGAGCACTCGTTTCAGCAGCAGATCATTCACCTCTCCGCCGTCGTTCAGTGCTTCGTAGGAGCGAAGCGGTATCTCTACTCCCTCTTGGCTCCGAACCCGTGGCACACGGATCGGTACCCGCTGGCCGGCAAGCCCTACCGTGCCAGGGTTGGTTCCGTGGCGGCGGCCACGCTCCAGTTCGTCCTTACGAGCGTATCGCTCTCCCGCCAACTCCTTCACTTCGTCGTCGAGCAGCTCGTGAACGTGCATTAACCCAAGCGGGATTAACGAACGGATCATCTCTATTTTGACGTCCACCTCGAGCTCCCCGTACTCCTCGCGCGCCATTACCTCGGGCTTACCCAAACGACGTGACTTCTTGTGTTTCTTGGCTGTACGTAGCAGACTTCCCATCTCGGCTCCTTTCTCTTGCGGCTTGATGTTGTTTTTGCCAACGTCATCAAACCACGGGGTTGGGAGCCGTTTCAATTTCCAACTTAGAATGGCACACTCTCCGAGTGAACGAACGTTGTTCGATGGGGTTCATGCTCGACATGCTCGCCGAAGGTCGTCGGTTCCGGGTTCTCACGCTGGTGGACTACTTCTCGCGTGAACACCTCGCCATCGAAGTCGCTCCATCGATACCGGGAGAGCGTGTTGCGAGAGGGTTCGACACGGTCATCGATGAACGAGCCACACCTGCGGTCGTCGTCTCAGACAAGTCCGGAATTCACGGGTCGCACGCGCGATCAGTGGGCGAGCCGGAACAAAAAGAGGTTGCGTTTCATCCAGCCGCGCAAACCGCAGAACGGCTTCATCGAATCGTTTTCAACGGCACGTTCCGCGAAGAATGCCTCAACGCGAGCTGGTTAGTCGATTCGGCGCATGCTCGCGCCGTCAACGAAGTATGGACAACCCGCTGATGCCCAGTCACGCCCAAAGTCGTCAATCTGTAAGGCCTTAGGGCCAATTAGCCTACCGAGCGGTCAGTGAAAATCACGTGTCTAGTCAATAACTTAGTCTTCGGACAGTAGTCCTTGGGCGTAGTTCACTGCAACCTTGTTTGCTCATAGTTGGTATATTGTTATATAGGAAGCACCTTGAACGGGCCTCCCGACCCCAGCGTTGCCAAAAATCGGGAGAAGTGTCCGTCAATGAGTTCACAGTCCGGAGCTTACGGATGAACAAAGGGGAGGCAGTGACGAAGATCTATCCTTTACTCTACACTTTCCAGGAAATCGTCATCGGTTCGGGTTACATCGCCGAGGTGTGCATCAAAGGTCGCGCGACAGCGATCGCGGAGAGAATAGAGTCGAACGACGGCGACACAGCCGAGGAGTGGTGGTTCAACGGGGTCGAACCGGGTGCACTCGCGAGGGGAGGACCATCAATGAAAGAGTCCTACTACTCGTTCAAAGAAGGCCTGAAAGAAATCATGGTCGAACTCGCTTATCGTTCCGCCGGGTACGATGAGTTCAAGGATTACGTCGTGAAGTTCGTCCACGAAGTGAACGAACCGGAGGCGCGTGACTGGTCAGCGGCCGTCGAAGAAGTACGGAACGGTAATCTCGATTCTCCAAGTCCAAGTATGCGACGCGACACCGACCACGCCGGGCGCGCGACGGTCGAAGTGAAACTCGTCAGCACAACGCTCACGCCGAACCTGAACCCGACAGGCGGCGGGGTACTCGCGACGGCGGCTTAGTAACTGAGAATGCCTGGCTATGGCCAAGTCAAACTAAAGAACATATGGAAAATGCTCAAGAAGTGCGCACCTGGTTACACGAAGGACCAGGGTGAGCAGAAGTGGATCATCAAATTCAAAGACAAGGAATACCTTGATATCCCTTTGGGTAGCCATGGGAAGAAAGATGGGCAAGCTGACATAGAAAGGGGCGTCGTCCGGTCTATGGTTCGGCATTTTGAGATCGAGGAATGTGCGTCAAAAGAGATTCCGCAGTTGCGCACCAAGAAGAAGTCTTAGCAACTGCGGAACGCGGTAATACCTGAGCGACGTGGCGTTTACCAAGTCCGTTTCAACCGTCGCGTTCTACCGTGATCAGCGACAATTAAGATTCCCGCGAACGGGAAGGGTAGTTGACGCTGGACACCCGGCCACATTCTCCATGACTTTCGCCGCACGGCAGTCCGTAACCTCGAACGCGCTGGCGTTCCCGGCGCCGACGCGATGGCCATGGTCGGGCACCTACTGAATCCATTTATCGGCGTTACGCAATCAGCGACGAGGCGAGCTTGCGTGAGAGCGCCGCGAAGCTTGATCGTTTGCACCAGGACGCCTTGCCTTGGTTCGACGCCTGATTCGACAACGGTGAAAATCCTCTCTCGATCCACCTGTCCCTTCCATAAACTCGATCATGCGATTTTCGAAATGGTCGGGCCCCACGGAGCACACCGAGGATTTCTTATCCTCGCGTCTTCGTTTCTGTGACGCTAGGCGCGAAATCCTCAGACGACGACTGAGATCGCAAAGGCGATCGCTCTCACTTCACGGGCCACCCGAACGCGGCTCGCCAGGCTCGTTGGTCGTGGACTCGTGCGCCAAGTCGGCACTGGGCCGCAGGATCAGACCTCCCTGATCTCGCCGGTCTGCTTGTTTCGCCATAATCGTCGCACGGCGACATCCCACAAGGGTGTGAAGGATTTGTAAGCACCCAGAGTGCTCGACGCTTGACGTTTCGGGGGAATTTGTAGTGACCCCCTTTTGTCGACTTACCGGGTCCTTTGCCACGAGCGGTCCGTCGAGATTACACGAGGTGACCGCCAATGCCTCAGATGATGCTACCGATTATTCCAGAAGGGTGCACGGAATCGGGTCGGGCTGACGTTCGGAAAGTCCGCGCCGTGGACCTACACCCCGAGCGCCCCGTTTCCCGGTGATCCGATAGTGGGCGAAGCTCTCGCCTCTCATCATGCTGGCGCCCGGAGATTCTGTCCCAGTGCGCAACTCCGAGAGCAACACGGCTACATGGCGGGGCGGTTCAACTGTGCCCGGGGGAGAGCTCAAACGACGGCGCCGCTTCACCGACCCGGTCGGCTGAACGACGGTACGCGTCCATTTTCTCTTTGCCGAAATCCAGCTCCGCCATGTACAGGTTGTGGAAGAGTTCGCGGAAGCATTGGCCATCGGCGTCCACACCTTGCGCAATTGGGAGCAGGGTCGCCGAAGTCCCGAGGGACCCGCACTAGCACTCCTGCGGATAGCGGCAGGTCACCCACGAGTGCTACGCGAGAACTGGGCTTCGTCAGCCTGATAGGCGGCGCCATCCGCACGGTGGACGCCGGCTCCTTGTTGCTGGGTGAGCGCAATGATGCTGGGCGGCCTACAAACTCGTGAGCCTGCAAGGCGCGACGCCGCGAAGAGTCAGCCCTTCGCGACTTCGCGTCCTTGGGTTGATTTACCGCGTTCCGATGACGACGTTCGAGTAGATGGCACCTTCTGGTGTTTCGGCGCGGCCCGCGGCTCCTAGCTCGATGCGGTGGATCACCGGGTTGTAAGCGCGTGGATAGTGGAAGAAGAATATCTCGCGATCGTCGATGAATAGACGGCAGACGAGAGCCTCTCCTTCGCGTCCCCACTCCAAGCGGATGCGGTAGGTATTCTCGACTTCCCAGCCGCGGAAGGTGCTTCCTACATCAATTTGACGGCCTTGCGTGATGAAACGGAGTCGGAGCCATCGGGTGTTGATGGAGCTTCGGCCGTCGAGTTTCTGCAAGCTGACGCGGAAGCGGTTGCTCGTCATGTCGCTGCCGAGGCTGGGGTCCCACATGTAGAACAAATGGCGGGCGTCGCGCGTCGGGTTGCGGATGTCGAGACCGGAGACGTCGAACTCCAGAAAGCCGGACTCGATGGTCTCCATGTCGTAGACGATGAAGTTGGAGCTTGCGATAACTTTCCAACCTTCCGGTGTGAACTCGCCGCCGCCGACATCGCCCATGCTCGAGCCGCCGGTGAGAGGATCGAAAAGGAGCACTTGATCGGTGCTTCCCGCCGTGCTCGCCCCGCCCTGGAACGAGAAGTTGCCGACGCTCGAGAAAGCGCCGGTGGTCGTCCCCACGCTTGCTCGGGCGCGCCAGAAAAACTGTCCGCTGGCGATCTCCGAGCCAGCCGTCCAAGACGTCTGACCGGAGCCCTGGGGAATGTTGCTTGCCTGGGCGATGATAGCTCCGAACGCGTTGTCGGAGGCGATTTGGAACGTGTAGATTGGGACGCCGCTCCCACCTGTGACTTGTACGTTCGAGACGGTGAGCGTGACTTGGCCGGTGACTTGTGCGCCGTTCGCGGGGCTCACCGGGTTGGGCGCCGAGATGGTGACGCTCATTCCAGTTGAGCTGCCGCCACCGCTGTCGCTGCACGCGGCAATAGAGAAAAAGGCCACGACGAGCATGGCGAAAATGCTCAGTTGTCGAATCATGATGCTGGCTCCTGGTTGCCTACTAGTTTCGGCGCACGATCGTTAAGTTGCGATAAATCGCGTCGATGACCGACTCGCCGCGTTCGCCGATGCCGAGCTCGATGAAGTGGGTATTGGGCGCGTAGGTGCGGTTGTAACCGAGCGACATGATCTCGAGTCCGTCGAGGAAAACACGAGCCCGGTTGGCGCTGCCGGACGGGCTCCAGTCCACACGAAAGGTGTAGACTTGGCTCGGGTTCCAGTTGGTGAAGTTGACCCCGGCCTCCTCCTCCCGGCCTTGCGAGATCCAGCGGAATCGCATGAAAGGCGGGTTGTGCGGATTGTTCCAGAGCTTTTGCACGTGGACGCGGAACGGGTTCGAACGGAACCCTCCCGCCGAAGGGTCCCACATGCCCATCAGCATGTGGGAGGCGTCGTTGGCGCCGCGCGGTGTGAGGCCCACGTTCTGCCATTGCACATAGCCGTTCGTGATGGTCGGAACTTCGTAGCGCATGAAGTCGCCATTAGTGTTGACGCGCCACCCTTCCGGCGTCAAGGTGCCGCCGAATTGCTGACCGACCGTCATTCCGTCTGTGAGAGCGTCAAAGACCACGACGGTGTCGCCAGGACTGGTGCCCGAGCCACCACCAATCACGAACTGCGCGACGACGGACCATGCGCCGACGGTACTGGCCGAGGCGCCGCGTGCTCTCCAGAAATATGCGCCGGTGCCGAGGGCGGAGCCGAGCGTCCAGCTGGTTTGACCGGACCCTTGAGCGATGCCGTCGGCTTGCCGGAGGACGCTGTCGAAAAGTTGGTAGGTGGCGACTTGAAAGGTATAAGTGAGCGCGCTTCCGTCGCTCGCGGTCGCGTTGTTTACGGTGAGCGTTGGAGGATTATCTCCTATCGGGGAAGTTGTGTTCGGGCTCACGATTCCCGGTGCAGTAATCGTGACGGTGACCGTCGTGCTGCCGCCGCTGCCGCTGTCGCCACAGCCGATGGCCGCGGCAGCTATTAGAGTGAGCAAGAATCCAAAGCTGAAGCGTCTGAGTGGTTGAGTGCTCATAGGGGTCGATCTACCTCCGCGTAGAGTTGTCGTTCGCGACAAAAAACTTTCGACTTTCGTATTGGGTCGGCCAAATCATGTAGATTATCACAAGATGATTGGTGAGATCCACCCGTTTGCCACCCATAGTGCCGGCAGGAGGCTCGACTGAAAGTTCTCGTCACCGGTGCCAACGGGTTCACAGGAAGCCACTTGTCGCGCCTGCTCCGACAGGCCGGCCACGAGGTTCGTGCCCTCGTCCGAGCCTCGAGCGAACTGTCGCTCCTCGAAGGCCTCGATATCGAGCGTTTCGAAGGCGAGCTGACGAACCCGGCGAGTCTGCGCGCGGCGGTCTCCGGGGTCGAGCGTATCTTCCACATTGCTGCCGTCTACCGGCAAGCCAAGCTTCTGGACAGCTACTATCGGGAGGTCAATGTGGAAGGCACGCGCCTTCTCGCCGAGGCCTCGCTCGGCGAAGGCGGCATCCCGTTTCTCTATTGCAGCACTTGCGGGGTACACGGCGAAGTAGAGCCTCCCGCTGACGAATCCTCTCCATACAATCCCGGCGACATCTACCAACAGACAAAAGTAGAAGCCGAGCGGGTCGTTTTCGCGCTTCATCGGGATCGCGGCTTGCCCGTGGTCGTGTTGCGGCCCGTCGGCATTTACGGTCCTGGTGATCGCCGCTTTTTGAAGCTCTTTCGAGGCGTTGCGAAGAAACGCTTTCCGATGATCGGCGAAGGAGACGTGTTCTACCACCTTACGCATGTAGAGGACGTGGCGCGCGGTTTCATCCGGGCAGGTGATACCCCGAGTGCTTTTGGCAAAGCGTTCATCCTTGCGGGTTCCGAATACACCACCGTGCGCGAGCTCATAGCACTCATCGCGAAAAAGGCCGATGTCGCGCCGCCGCGCTTCCGCTGGCCGTCCGTGCCGCTCTACGCGGCCGCGGCGATTTGTGAGGATGTTTGCCGGCCGCTCGGCATCGAGCCTCCGCTCTACCGACGCCGGCTCGATTTCTTTCTCAAGAATCGCGCGTTCAAAATCGACAAAGCCAAGAAGGAGCTCGGTTGGGAGCCCGTCGTAGACCTCGACAAAGGCATCGAGCAGACGCTTCAGTGGTACCGAAAGGCCGGGTGGGTCTAATATGTCCGGGATGGGCTCAGCCACGCACCCGACCTCACAACCTCCGACCTCACAGCCTAATGACGGGCGCATCCCGATCGCCCAAAAAGAGCTCTCGGACGCCAATAAGGGCAAAGTCCAAAAATACGGCGAGCTCGTCATCGGTCGACCCGGTCTCGGAGCGATGTTCAGCTACGAGCTCGTGATGCTCTTGTCGGCTTGGGTCCCGGGGGCGCTGGGGCTTTTTCTCAGAAGCAAGCTCTATCCGCGCCTTCTCGGTGCCTGCGGCCGGAACGTCGTGTTCGGGCAAAACGTCGTGCTGCGCCACCCGCGGAAAATCCGCATCGGAAACGACGTGGTGGTGGACGATAACGTGCTCCTCGACGCGAAAGGCGTCGACAACACAGGGATCCAGCTCGACGACGGGGTTTTCATCGGGCGGAACACGATCCTTTCGTGCAAGAACGGGGATATCCACCTCGAAGAGCGCGCGAATATCGGCTTCAACTGTGAGATTTTCTCCGCGGACAAGGTAACGGTGGGGAAGGACGTCATGCTCGCGGCCTATGTCTACCTCGTGGGCGGCAACCACATGCACGACCGTGTCGACATCCCTGTGTCGCAGCAAGGCCGTATCGGGCTTCCCATACGCATCGGCGACGGCTGCTGGCTCGGAGCCCACGCGGTCGTGGGTGGCGGGGCTCATGTGGGCGAGCATGCTATTATTGGCGCTGGCGCGGTCGTACTCGAAGAGGTACCGGCCTATTACGTCGCCGCTGGCGTTCCCGCGAAGCTGGTGCGCGATAGGCGCCAATCAAGGAAAAGCTGATGTTTGGAAACAATCACTACGTAGGCAAGCTCCTCAAGACGAGCCTTCCGTCGCTTCCGGCGGACTTTATCAAGACGCAGGTCGTGGGCCGATTCAAAGCGATCGCGCCCACCGTGCTCATCTTCAACGTCTCCTATAAGTGCGACTCCAAATGCGTCATGTGCAACTCGTGGAAGCTTCCGTACCACGACGACTTGACGACGGAGGAATATCGAAAAGCGTTCTCGAGCGAGCTCTTCCGCTCGATCGAATATGTGGGCATCACCGGCGGAGAGCCGACGCTCCGGAAGGACATGGTCGACATCGTCCGCATCATGGCGGACAACATGCCCAAGCTCCGGAAAATGACCCTCAACACGAACGGCTTCGTGAAGGACCGGGTCGTCTCGACGCTCGATCGCATCATCGACGTTGCCAACGAGCGGGGCTTCATGTTCGGAACCCGGGTCAGCCTCGATGGGGTCGGCGACGCGCACGAAGACATCCGTCGCGTGTGGCACGCCTTCGAGCGCGCCATGGAAACGGTCCGCGAGATGCAGGAGCTGCAGAAGAGGAAATTCTTCAACTTCGGCGTCTCGTTCACGTTTACCGCCCAGAACCTCGAAGAGGGCAACCGTATCTACGAGCTCTGCAAGAAAGAGAACCTGAGCGTCGTCTTTGCGATCGCGCGCTACTCGGAGCTGGCCTTCGGGAACATGGATCTCGTCGAGTCGACGGATCTGAAGGACGAGGATTTCCCCAAGCTCGTCGATTTTTTTCGCAAGCGCGTGCGGGAATCCGGCATTGCCGACGGGGACGCGCTTTTGTACCAGGCCTACGTCAAGATGTTCCAAAACGGCATGAAGCGCACGATGCCGTGCCCTTCAATGGACCAAGGGCTTCTCCTGAACCCGAACGGCGAGATCACCTATTGCGAGAATAGCCGCGTCATCGGGAACGTGCGCGACGGTGACCCGAAAGACTTCTACTACGACCGGAAGAATCTGGCCATGCGTCAGGAAGTGCTCGACAAAGTCTGTCCGACTTGCGCGAGCCCGTGCTTCGTCAACACGGCCGCGATGAAGCGTGTCTTTCCCTACCTCCGCTTCGTCGCGGAGCTCGGTGGCGAAAAAATCGCCGCCCGCTTCTCCCAGAGCGGCAACGGGGCTTGAGCCGACATGTGCGGCATCGCGGGCGTCGTGGCTCGCGACGCGACGAGGCGACTCGATCTTGCCGTCATCGACCGGATGGTGGCAAAGCTCCACCACCGCGGCCCCGATGATACCGGCACCATCACTCTCCCCGGCGTCGCACTTGGTCTGAAGCGGCTTTCGATCATCGACGTCGCCGGCGGCCGCCAGCCGATCCAAAACGAGGACGAGACGATTACTTTCGTCGGCAATGGCGAGATCTTCAACTATCGCCCGCTACGCGAGGAGCTTCTAGGCAAAGGTCACCGCTTCCGGACGGGGTCGGACATGGAGGTCATCGTCCACGGCTACGAAGAGTGGGGCGACAGCGTTACCGAGCGGGTGAACGGTCAGTTCGCCTTCGCACTCTGGGACGCCTCCCGCCGGCGTCTTTTGGCCGCGCGCGACAGAGCAGGGGAGAAGCCGCTTTACTATTACGACGGCGGCGCCGGCGAAGACGTCGTTTTTGCTTCCGAGATCAAATCGCTCTTGGCGCGTGCGCAAGTTCCGCGCGTGCTGAACCCGGAAGCGCTCGATTGTTTCCTGACCTACGAGTTCATCATCGCTCCGCTTTCGATCTTCAAAGGCGTGAAAAAGCTCCCGCCGGCGCACGCGATGTCGGTGGAGAACGGCGAGGTGAAGACGTGGCCCTACTGGAGCCCGCCGGTCCAAGTCGTCGACGGACGCAGTGACCGCCAATGGATCGAGGAGCTTCGGGAAACGCTCGGGCGTGCGGTGCGCTCGCAAATGATGTCGGACGTGCCTCTCGGCGCGTTCTTGTCGGGCGGCATCGACTCGAGCACCGTCGTGGCCATGATGGCGGAGGCGTCCGATCGGCCCATCAAGACGTTCTCGATCGCGTTTCAGGAGGCGGGCTACGACGAGTCGGCCTATGCGCGCGAGATCGCGTCGCTCTTCGCGACCGAGCATCACGAAGAGACGGTCGCGGCCGATGTCGCCGGGCTTTTCGACAAGCTCATCGTTCATCTCGACGAGCCCTTTGCCGACGTTTCTTTGTTCCCGACCTATCTCGTTTCACAAATCGCGGCGAAAGAAGTCAAAGTCGTTCTGTCGGGAGATGGCGGCGACGAGCTGTTCGCGGGCTATGACTGGTACGTTGCCGACCGGCTCGCCCGAAAGCTCGCCCGTTTTCCTGGAAAGAGCGCGCTCCGCGTGCTCCACGCGATGAGCGAGTGGGTGCCGCCGAGCGCGAAGAAAAAAGGCTTTATCAACAAAGCCAAGCGCTTTTTGGAGGGAACCCAGGCCGCACCCGAGCTCGAGCATTATCGCTGGCTCTGGCACCTTCCGGAAGAGCGGAAGAAGAAGCTCTACACCCCGCGCTTGTCCGAGGCGCTCACGAGCTACGACCCGAAGCTTCACGTGCTCGAAACACTCGGAGCCGGCGGCGACGATTTGTTGAACCGCCAGCTCTTTGCCGACTTCAAGCTCTTCTTGTCCGACGACATCCTCGTAAAAGGCGACCGTATGAGCATGGCCACCTCGCTCGAAGCAAGGGCGCCCTTTCTCGATAGGAGCGTCATCGAGCTCGCCTTCCGCATGCCCGGACATCTGAAGCTCAGGGAGGATGGCACGAGCAAATACGTGTTGAAGCAAGCGATGACGGGCGTTTTGCCCGACGCCGTCCTGCACCGGTGCAAAGAAGGCTTCAGCATCCCGCTCAAGAACTGGCTCCGCCGCGAGCTGAGACCGCTCATGGACGAGCTCCTGAGCGAAGAGCGCATCCGTGCCCGCGGCCTCTTCGAACCAGCCGAAGTCGCGCGCCTGCGGCGCGAGCACGTCGCCGGAAGCCGCAACCACGCCCACCAACTCTTCCCATTGATGGTGTTCGAGCGCTGGGCTGAAGAGTTCCTGACGTAAACAATGCGGATCGCCTTGCTACAGCTCACGGCCTCGTCCGACGTTGCCGCGAATGTCGACCGTGCTGAAGAGCACGTTCGTAAAGCTGCGTCGGGCGGCGCACGCATCGTGTGCCTGCAGGAGCTCTTCAACGCGCGCTATTTTCCACAGAGCGTGGATGCGAAACACTATGCGCTCGCCGAGAAGCTTCCCTCCGCGACCACAAAACGAATGGGGGCGCTCGCGAAAGAGCTCGGGGTGGTGCTCATCGTTCCCGTCTACGAGGAGGCGCGGCCAGGTATCTATTTCAACTCGGTCGTGCTCTTCGATGGCGACGGCAGCGAGCTCGGAAAGTACCGAAAAACCCATATTCCCGATGGGCCGCAATATCACGAGAAGTTCTACTTCACGCCCGGCGACCTCGGCTACCCGGTCTGGGAGACGGCATTCGGGAAAATAGCTGTCGGTATTTGCTGGGACGAATGGTACCCGGAAGTCGCTCGAATCTTCGCGCTTCAGGGAGCTGAGATCCTTTTCTATCCCTCGGCTATCGGCTCGGAGCCGGACCGTCCGGGTTACAGCTCGGCTGAAGCGTGGCGCACGGTGATCCGCTCGCACGGCATCGCGAACGGTGTCTTCGTTGCGGCGGTGAATCGCGTGGGGGTTGAGGACGCCATGACGTTTTACGGCGAGAGCTTCGTGAGCGATCCGTTCGGAGAGTTTCTAGCGCAGGGAGGTCCGGGCGAGGAGATCGTGGAGGCTGAGATCGATTTTGGGCGGGTGCGTGAGCTCCGCGAGCTCTTTCAGTTTTTCCGCGATCGACGCGTGGACACCTATGGGCCGCTCCTGAAGCGCGTCATTGATTATTGATTGAGGATGGACTAACGAACGAATAATCAGAAGGTGCGTGAACGATGAAACAGCATGTTTCGATACTCGGTGTGCTCTACATTGCCTTTGGTGTGCTCGGGATGGTTACCGCCGTGGGGATGCTCGCGCTATTCGGAGGCGCCGCGGGGATCGTGAGCATGGTCTCGGAGCAAGAGCCGGACGCCGCCGTCGCCGTGCCGATCCTCGGTGTTCTGGCCGTCGTGCTCTTCACCATCATTGCTGTCCTGTCGATTCCGGGGCTCGCGGTCGGTATCGGGCTCGTGAAGTTTCAGAGCTGGGCGCACATCGGAGGGCTGATCCTTTCGGCTCTCAATTTGCTGAACTTTCCCTTCGGCACGGCGCTCGGGTTTTACGGTCTCTGGGTCTTGCTGAACAAGGAGACGGAAGCCGCTTTCACGTGAGCCAGCCCGACGCTAAAACCAGCGCCGCCTACGAGCAGCTCTATCTCTTCCTCGCCGCGATCTTCATCGCGGCCCTCATCGCCTGCAATCTGATCTTCCAGAAATTCTTCACTTGGGAGATCCCGTGGTTTGGCGAGCCGCTGATCTTCCAGCAGTCGGTGGGGATCTTGGCTTACCCCGTGACGTTTCTCGTGACAGACATCCTCTCGGAGATTTACGGCCAAGAGCGTGCGAACCGCGTCGTCACGAGCGGCCTCGTCGCGAGCGTCTTCGTGATGGGCCTCGTGGTCGTCTCGTCGCTCGTCGAAGCAACCTCGTGGAGCCCCGTCGACGACGCCGTGTTCTCGAAAGTCTTCGGCCTACAGTGGGCGGCCGTGAGCGCTTCGATGGTGGCCTATCTAGGCGCGCAGTACCTCGACATCCGCTTGTTCCACTTCTGGAAACGGCTCACGAAAGGCAAGCACATGTGGCTCCGAAACAACGCGAGCACGATCGCCTCTCAAGTTGTGGACACGGCTCTGGTGAACGGCCTGCTGGCGGCTCTGGGGACTCCAGGCATGACGTGGGAACGCTTCCCCGAGCTCTTCATGAACGGCGTGATGTTCAAATGGATCTTCGCCCTTCTGGACACCCCGCTCTTCTACCTTGCCGTATTCTACTGCCGCCGCAGACTCAATATTCGGGATAGCTAGCAGCCCGTTGAAAAAGTCGTATCCGGTCGCGATATTTCTCTGAAGACTCATTCGATGACGATGTAAAATTGCATCGCATGTCGATGAAGAAGAAAAAGAAAAGTTGCCAAGAGACTTTATGGATTCCACACGATGCGGTTGCGTCGAGTCCTGGTCATCCTTTTTATGAGGAACTCGAGCGGGTACTTCGAGAGGAAGAGTTTGACTCGTTTGTGGAGTCGAAATGCTCGCCGTATTACGCGAAGAAGCAAGGTCGGCCGAGCATACCGCCGGGTGTGTATTTTCGAATGCTGTTGATCGGCTACTTTGAGCGCATCGATTCAGAGCGCGGGATCTGCTGGCGGTGTTCGGACTCACTGTCTTTGCGCCAGTTTCTTGGCCTTGGAATGGAAGAGCGAACGCCGGACCATTCGTCGCTGTCTCGGATACGGAATCGACTTCCGCTGGAAGTTCACGAATCTGTATTTGGATGGGTGCTAGAAGTTCTAGCGTCGAGAGGGATGATAGATGGCAAGACACTGGGTGTGGACGCGACGACGCTGGAAGCGAATGCGGCGCTTCGGTCAATCGTTCGTCGAGACACGGGGGAAAGCTACGAATCGTATTTGAAGGAGCTTGCGCGCAAGAGTGGTATCGAAGAGCCGAGCCGAGCGGACATTGCAAAGTTGGACAAGAAGCGGCCAAAGAAAGGGTCGAACAAGGAGTGGGTGAATCCGAACGAGCCGGATGCGGAGATCATGAAAATGAAGAGCGGGGGCACGGATATGGCGCACAAAGCCGAGCATGCTGTGGACATGAGCGGGGAAGGTGCGGTAATTGCCGTGACGCTTCACGGAGGCGCGAAGGGTGACACAAAGAGCCTACCGGATACGCTGGAAAAAGCGCAGTCAAATCTGCAAGAGCTCGCGAACAACGCGGAATGTTGTGAACGAATACATGAAGACGCGGGTCGCGAAGTGGTCGGGGACAAGGGCTATCACGGCAACGACATCCTGGTTGAGCTGGTTGAACAAGAATACCGGAGCTACATTTCGGAGCCAGAGCGAGGTGGCCGCAAATGGAAGGACAAACAGGCCGAGCAAGCCGCCACCTACGCGAACCGACGTCGCATTCGCGGGACTCGAGGTAAGCGATTAATACGCCGTCGCGGCGAGTTACTCGAACGACCTTTCGCGCACTACCTCGAAGCGGGAGGCATGCGACGAACGCATTTGCGAAGACACGAAAATATACTCAAGCGCCTCCTCACGCACGTGGCCGGATTCAATCTCGGGATTCTGATGCGCAATCTCATCGGCAAGGCCACGCCGAAGGAATACGCGGAGCTCAACGCCAGTCTGATCGCTGCTTTATTGCGCTTCGTCTCGACCATAGGCGCACGTTTTGCCCCGCTGCAATCCATCGGGCGTCTCAACTTGGCCGTTCCGCCGAATCACATCTTCCTTGAACTTGCCCACCAAACTTTCTCCGTGAGCAGAATCTGGACTTTTTCACCGGGCTGCTAGTGCTCGACCACGATCTTCCCAAAGTGTCCGCCCGACTCCATGTGCTGAAGCGCCGCGGGTAGCTCGTCGAACCCGAATTTCCGATCGATCACAGGCTCTATCGAATGCTTGGCGAGAAAAGCCGAAAGCTCTTCGAAATGCGCTCGCGAATCCACGAGAACGCCGACGACCCGCAGCCGCTTCATGACGAGCGGTGCGATTTGGACCTCTCCGGAGAGACCCGTGACGCCTCCGAGAACACCGATGACGCCCCCGGCGGCCGTTGCCTTCATGGACGTGGTCATCGTCGTGATGCCGGCTGTCTCCACCACGACGTCCGCCCCGCGGCCCCCGGTGATCTCGAGGACGGCTTTGTCCCACCGCGGGTTGTCGCTGTAGTTGATGCCGTGATCCGCCCCGAGCGACTGCGCGCGCGCGAGCTTGTCATCGCTCGACGAAGTGATGATGACCTTGGCGCCGAGGGCCTTGGCGAGCTGAACCGCAAAGATCGAAACGCCCCCCGTTCCGAGCGTGAGCGCCCACTGGCCTTCCCGAATCTTGCCTTCAGTCACGAGCACGCTCCACGCTGTGAGCGCCGCGATCGGCAGTGTCGCCGCCTGCGCGAAGTCGTAGCCATCGGGCATGGGCACCACCGCGCGCTCGGGTAACACGACGCACTCTGCCGCGAGGCCGGGACCGGGAGTGCCGAGCGTCGAGCCGACGAGCGGCGCCTCGAAGGGACCGTCCGTCCAATCCGCAACGAATTGCGTCATGACGCGATCCCCTTCGCGGACAGACGTAACCCCCTCCCCAACAGAGGCGACGACACCGGCGCCGTCGCTCACAGGAACTGCCGGCAAGGGGAGTCTCGGGTTGTAGAGGCCTTTGACGACGAGCAAGTCGCGATAGTTCAAGCTGAACGCACGGACGTCGATCGTGACTTCGCCAGGTCCCGCTGCCGGGGCCTCGCTGTCGGTGATCTTCAGCTGGTCGAGTCCAAATGACGAAAACTGATAGTGGCGCATGGCGACTATTCTAACTTGAGAGCCGCTCCGTGAGGACACTGTCCCAGGGCCTTTGCCCTCGTTGGTCGAGGAAGGCGAAGCCCGCTCAGCGCTCGAGCGCCACCTCTTCGAGCGACGTCGCCTTCAAGGCGCGCTCGAAGTAGCTGTCGAGCTCATCAAGGGATTCCAAAGCTTGTACGCGCGACGAGGTTGCCTCGGGCAGAGGGCCGAATTTCGCCGTCAGAAGCCGCAACAGAGTCCCGCGTTTCCCTTCGATTAGACCAACCCGGCGTCCTTCTTCATGTCCTTCTTCACGCCCTTTCTCCGCGCCCTCTTGACGTCCCTGCTCTATGAGTTTGTCCGCCCAGGTCAACTCTACTTCCTGCACTTTCCTATACTCCTTTCTCGATACCAGACGCCAGTAGCGCTGCATTGAGGTGGACCCCATTCTCTGGACCAAAATGGGGGGTAGCTAAGGTGGAGCCTGCCGAGTTGAACACGTCGTGGTCATAGTCGTCATGTTGTTTCCCGAAGGCTCCTAGAAGGGAGCGTTCGGGAAGACAGTTTATGTCAGATTGAAGATCTATTGTCCCACGTTCGATCCGGTGCCCCGACGGAGGGAGCGGACCCTTAAGAAAAGATGCGAAGCTTCCTTGTCCGCTCCCTCCGTCGGGGCACCGGATCGAAGCCGCCCTTTCGCTGGTCCACCTGAATAGTGCAAAAATCGGGGTACCTGGGGTATGGGCCAAGCCGCGAGAGGGTCTCCTGCGGCGATTCTCGCATTCGTTTTGTGGACTCGTGGCAAGGTTCATTCCTTTTCCCGGCTTTCTACCGCCGTGGCCTCTTTGGCCTTGTTCTGCTTCGATTGCCCCAGTGCGTAACTGCCGACGTTGAGCTCCAGGATGATGCTGTGATGTACTAATCGGTCGATGGCCAATCATCTTGCCGCCAATCATCTTCAAGCTACCTCGCCAAGCAGTCCATCGTAGAAGCTCGCGGGCGTTTGATAGCCTAACGCTTTGTGCGGGCGCTCGTCATTGAAGAAATCGAAGTAGCAAGCGATGCCCTCGCGAGCCATCTGCACGCTGTCGTAGGCGTACAGGTAGACCTCCTCGTACTTCAGCGAGCGCCAGAGCCGCTCCACGAAGATGTTGTCGATACAGCGACCTTTGCCATCCATGCTGATCTTGATCTCAAGAGCAAGCAATACACTGGTGAACTCCTCCGAGGTGAACTGAGAGCCCTGGTCCGTGTTGAATATCTCTGGGCAACCGTAGCGTGCCACAGCTTCGTTCAGAGCCTCCACGCAGAAGGTCGTCTCCAACGTGTTGGACAAGCGCCAGGCGAGCACCCGCCGCGAATACCAATCGATGACCGCCACCAGGTATACGAAGCCTCGCGCCATCGGGATGTATGTGATGTCGGCGGCCCACAGCTGATTGATCCGAGAAACCGTCAGATTCCTCAGTAGATAAGGGTATACGGCGTGTTCCGGCGCTGGCTTGCTTGTGTTCGGCTTGGGCGCAGTGCTCTCGAGCCCCATCAACCGCATAAGACGCTGCACGCGCTTGCGGTTGACGGCCGACCCCTCCGCTTTGAGTGTCTGTGTCATCATGCGGCTGCCGAAAAATGGACGCTTCAGATGTAGCTCGTCCATCCGACGCATCAATGCGAGTTGCTCGCCATCCGGCTCGACAGGTTCGTAGTATAGGCTCGACCGATTCACGCCGAGCAGCTCGCACTGCCAGCGCATCGACAGCGGAGCGTTGGGTTCGACCAACTCCCGCCGGGGCGTCATCGCAATCGACCGAGCCCGTGTGATAAAAAATCGCGCTCCATCGTCAGCTCCCCGATTTTCTGAAGCAGTTCGGCCTCGCGCATCGAGGCATCGCCTCCGCCCACCTCTTCGGTCTCGAAAGCACGCGTGACGTTCTCCAAAAGCTGCCGCTTCCATTTGTAGATCTGGTTCGCGTGAACCTTGTGCCGGCGGGATAGTTCCGCCACTGTCTCCTGCTCGCGTAGTACCGCCAAGGCAACTTTCGCCTTGAAAACAGGGCTGTGCTTCGTACGATTTTTCTTCACTTTTCTCTGCTCCTTTTTTTATTGAGCAGGCTTGTTTTACCACCTTAACCCCTGGTCTAAAAAATGGGGTCCACTTCACATTTCCTCCGCGGTAAGCTTGAAATACACCGCGATGATATGGACCAACAGGAACTTCGGGAGAGCGGCCAACTCGCTCTCCGCCACCTGCTTCACCATCGAGAACCGGAGCTCTACCGGGTCCGCTGCTTTCGGGTGATCCATTAGCGCTGAAAGCGCCGCTCCCACTGGACCGCCACCTTCACGATACACCTCCGCATCCAGAGGCGCCATCTCGATCGCCATGTACCGAAACCGAAGAATTTCCCGGCCGAAGAGCGCCGTCCGGTATTCCTCGGTGGTCAGCCCCCTCTTGCCTCCGCGAAGATACACCACGATGGGGAATATGGGGAGCTGGTATCGTAGCCAGAGCATGGCGTAATACCCGAACATCCGCACCTCGAAATCCCGCTCCGACCTCGATTGAATTTCGACGTGGATGAGAACGATCTCCGGGCTTCCTTCACGATTTCGGAGCTTGGCAACCACATCCGCTTCCCTAGGGTTCCCCTCCGGGAAATCGGTAAAGAGCTCCTTGTCGATGAGCTCGAGCGTCTCGAAATCCAGTCGCTCCTCGACCTCGGGATAAAACAACTTGAGGAAGTCCCGGAGAAAGAGCTGCAGGAATTCTTTGAACCGCTGATCGTGGCCCATCTGCACCTCCCTTCGAGAGGTATAGACGAAAAAACGGAGAGGAAACCTCCCGGAGCCATTCCTTTCTTGGTTGACTCATCCAATAGGGAAGTCTGGGCTTGAGGCGGAGACGGAAAGGCGCTAAATTCTCGGTCCATGAGCGATGCTCCGACGCTATTCGACAAGATCATCCGCGGTGAAATCCCGAGCTACAAGGTTTACGAGGACGACCACGTCTACGCCTTTCTTGATATCAGCCCTCAGAGCCGCGGCCATACACTCGTCGTGCCGAAAGAATCGATGGTGCATTTGCATGAGCTCTCCGACGACGCGTCGGCTGCGCTGGGACGTGTGCTTCCACGACTATGCCGCGCCGTAATGCGGGCCACCGGCGCTTCGGCCTATAACGTTCTCCAGAACAATGGCGGCGAAGCGGGGCAAGCGGTCCTCCACGTGCACTTTCACATCATCCCGCGGGTCGCGGGCGACGGCTTGAAATTCAAGTGGAGCCCGACCGAGCTTACCGAAGACAACGCTCAGGATCTCTTGACCAAGATGCACGAAGCCCTTGCGGACGACCTCTAGCCGCTAACGACAGGCGCCGAGCTTCTGGAGCCGGAGCTCGGAGGAGAACCCCGTCCTGGAGTTCGACGTGTTCACGACGATGAAGAGCGCATCGATCTCCGAAAGCGGAATCTCTTCACGGCCACCGAACATCGCGTAGAACTGGCGCCAAGGAATCGTGACGCTGTCGACGCCGTTTCCTTCGAGCTTGAACGATGCGTAGTAGCTTCTCTCGCCAGCACGGAGCTCGAGCCAATACCTCATGGGCTCCGGTGAAGCAGCTTCGAGATAGATGCCACGATAGTTCGAGAGATCGAAAGGCTTCCGGCGCGCAAGCGCGACCCAACGATTGACATGGTCCGGGGTGGCCTGCGAGAGGTGATAGGAAAGCTCGAGCGAGCCCTCGAGGCTCGCGGTCGAGGCGTCGTCTTTTTCGACCGCGAGCTCCTCGAGATCGATTGCATCGACCGCGTCGCATTGGAGCTCGAGAGAAGCAGCGAGAACGGGATCCGCGTCCACACGTATGGCATTCGAGAGGATCCAAGGGACGGATGGATCGAGGAGCGCGTGATCGCGAAGGTAGACCTCTGCACGGTAAATGCCAGGCTCGCGCGCGCGGTGTATGAGCGTGCCTTCTTCGGTCTCCGCTACGACGGCGCCGTTTCGTTTGAGCACGAGGCGAGGCGCGAGGTCGTCCACCTCCACGTCCACGATGACGCGCAGCGTGTCATCCTTATCGGATCGCGTGAACTCGAACCGACGCGGCTCGCCCGCGCCGCGCACGATGGCGAAGAATTCCCCCTGGCGGATCGCCTCCTCTGGGGCGTCCTTGAAACGCGGCTCGATCCCGAGCCCGACGAACCCCATCGCCGTCTCGTAGGACGGAACGCCGATCGTAAAATCTTGGGTGAGGGGAAAGCCGCCATGGGCGTTCGCCGCAAAGACTGCGAAGACGTCCCCCCGCTCGAGAAGCGCGTCCCAGCGCTCGAGGGCGTAAGTTGGAGGCTCGAAGCTGCCGATGTAATAAAAGCGGTTGAACAGCGAGAACACGGCCCAAGCGAGCTTGGCCCAATGAGAGCTCGCGCGGAAATAGGACGTGACATTGATGATCTCGATCCCGTCCGGAACAAAATCCTCTTCCCAGTAGAGCCAGCGCTCGGTCGGGTCTTCCGGGTAGGTGAGAACGGAGAAGCCGCCCCACGCACGAGCCTCCGCGGCCGCGTCGGGCGGGAAGGGAGGGAGATGATAATTTGGTAGCGACGCGACGTCCGAGACGATCAGATGACCTTCGGGGATACCGACCTCGGAGCCGCCGATGAAACGCACGCCGCCGACCGTTTCGTTCAGAAGCGTCGCCTCGGGATGGGGCGGGCCGTGATCGCTCAAGAACACAAAATCGACGCGTGCGTCGCGGGCTTGGCGCGCGATCTCCTCGAGCGGCGCGAGCCCGTCGGAAAGCGTCGAGTGAACGTGAAACGCTCCCCAGAGATAACTGTCGGAGCGAGCGGGCTCGTAGCCGACGAGGAAAAGCCCGCGCAGCAGAATCAGCGAGAAAACGAGGCCGAAGAGGATCGAGAGACGGCGTCGCATCGGTTTCAAGGGGCCATTTTACCGTAGATCCGATGCAAACCCTTGACTTGACAAAGATAGCCCCAGCCTATAAAAATGACTGCATCCCGACACTGGACCCCAGAGCTGGCAACAGGCCCCCAACCCTAAGAGCGCCGGCGGCAAGTTTTAATGCCTTGAATGCAACGGGTTAGAAGGGCGCACCGAAATTGACAGTCGAGACTGGGCTTGCGTATCTAGCCGCCACGGTCGCGGTCATGCTTGGCCTCGCCATGCTGTGGCGAGAACGTGGCCGCAGCGCCTACGTCGCCTTTGCTCTCGGCATGTTCGCGCTCGCGACGCGCGAAGTCGTGGGTGCGCTCGCGGTCGAGGCCTTCTCCAAAATCGACGCCCTCGAGCTCCATCGATACCGGCTTCTCGCTGAGGCCTTCGTTCCCGGACTCTGGATTCTGTTCAGTCTGACCTTCGCGCGCGCGAATGCGACCGAGCTGAGGCGCCGCTGGCGCCTCAGCATCGCAGCCTCGTTCGTCATACCTCCCGCCATCGTGATCGGATGGTGGCCATCGCTCCTCGTGGCCGACCCTCCATTCCCGCTCCCGAGTTGGCTCGTGCCCATCGGACCCGCCGGTTTCGTGGTCCACGTTCTTTTTCTCTTGGCCGCCGTCGTCGTCTTGATGAATCTGGAACTGACCCTCCGCTCGGCGACAGGGAGCGTGCTCTGGCAAATCAAGTTTCTCGTGCTCGCGATCGGCGTGGTCTTTGGCGTCGAGCTCTTTCTTCACAGCCAGGTGCTTCTCCATTCCTGGATTCAAACACCGCTGTTCCCGTTCGGTTCGAGCGCGCTCTTGCTCGGAAGCGCTCTCGTCGTGGTGGCCTTCGTAAGGCGCCGGGGCGGCTTGCTCGAGATCTATCCCTCCGAGTCCATGCTGTTCAACTCGCTGACACTTCTCGTCGTCGGGGCGTACTTGCTCGTCGTTGCCGGGCTCGTCGACGTCATCGACGCTTGGGGGGGGACCCATCGCGCGCCGCTCGTCGCTTTCGTCGTGCTCGTGGCGATCCTGGGACTCGCGACGCTCCTGCTGTCGGCCGAGCTGCGTCAACGTGCGCGCCGATTCGTGAACCGGCACCTGCAACGCCCATCTTACGACTACCGGCAAGTGTGGGACACGTTCACCCAACACACGAGCTTGATCGTCGAGATCGAGCCCCTATGCGCCGGTATCACCAAAACAGTGGCGGAGACCTTCGGATGCTCGGTGGCGACGATCTGGCTCGTGAGACCCGGTGAGCGCAAGATCGCGCTCGGCGGGACAACCGCACTCCCGCAAGCGCGCGCCCGGGAGATCCTGCGCGACTATGACGACGGTCGGGCGCTCATCGACATCATGGAGTCGAACGCCGCGAAAGCGGTGGACCTCGACCAACAAACGATGTCCGAAGCGGCGCGCGAGCTCTGCCGCCACATGGGAGCCCGCTACGTCGTCGCGCTCGGAAGCGCCCGAGAGGAGCCGACGGGCTTTCTCACCCTCAACGAGCGGATCACAAAAGAGCCTTTCAACGTCGAAGACTTCTCGCTCCTGAAAACGTTCGGGGATCAAGCGGCGGCCATCGTGGCGAATCGCCGCATGACCCAGGAGCTCCAGCGAGCGAAGGAGATGGAAGCGTTCCAAACGCTTTCGACCTTCTTCGTGCACGACTTGAAAAATCTCGCCTCGAGGCTGTCGCTCGCGCTCCAGACCCCCCGGCCCATTTCGAAAATCCGGACTTTCGGAAGGATCTACTCGCGACGATGGCGAAGAGCGTGAGCAAGATCGACACGATGACCGCGCGCCTGTCCTCCACCACGAAAGGGATGGAGCTGAGCCCGGTGGAATGTGATTTGAACGCGCTCATACGAGAGACGCTCGAGGGCTTGAACGGCTCGATGACGGCGAGCCTGACGGACGAGCTCGAAGATATTCCCAAAGTCCGGTTGGATCGCGAGCAGATCCAGAAGGTGTTGACGAACTTGATGTTGAACGCGCAGGAGGCGGTTGGCAAAGGCGGGCACGTGGCGGTGCGCACCTCGCTCGAGAATGGCTGGGTTCTCCTGAGCGTACAAGACAACGGGTGCGGGATGAGCGACGAGTTCGTTCAAAACGCACTCTTCAAGCCATTCCAGACAACGAAGAAACAGGGACTCGGCATCGGTCTTTTTCACAGCAAACAGATCATCGAGGCCCACGGGGGAAGGATCGAAGTCGAGAGCGAGCAAGGGACGGGGAGCACTTTTCGGGTGTTGCTACCTGCCGAGAGCCGCGCGACGACGCAGGGTTAGAGGATGGACAAACCAAAGTTACTCATCGTGGATGACGTCGAAGACATCCGCACCCAGATGAAGTGGGCGCTCTCTGAAGACTACGAGGTGTTCGAGGCCGAAGACCGGCCGTCAGCAATGCTGTTATACGAAGAGCATGGCATGCCGCTCGTCACGCTCGATTTGGGCCTTCCGCCCGATTCGAACGGTGTCGAAGAAGGCTTTCTCATTCTGGACGAGATCCTGCAGCAGCAGGGTGGCGCGAAGGTGGTCGTCATCACGGGCCAAGGTCAAAGAGAGCACGCGCTCCGCGCGATCGGCCTCGGCGCCTACGACTACTTCAACAAGCCTATCCAGATTGACGAGCTCAACGTCGTCCTGCGCCGCGCCCTTTACGTCCAAGAGCTCGAGCGAGAGAACCGCGAGCTTCAGCGAAAGAGCTCGGACGATTCGTTCCAGGGCATCATCGGGTTTTGCCCCGCCATGCAGAGCGTATTCAAGACGGTGCGTCGGGTCGCGAGCTCCGACGCGGGCGTTCTCGTGGGGGGCGATAGCGGGACAGGAAAAGAGCTCGTCGCTCGCGCCATTCACCGATTGAGCCACCGCGCCCAAGGTCCTTTCGTCGCGATCAATTGCGGCGCCATCCCGGAGAATCTGCTCGAGAGCGAGCTCTTTGGCCACGAGAAAGGTGCCTTCACCGGCGCCCATGCCCGCCGCAAGGGGCGCATCGAGACCGCGCATCACGGAACGCTGTTCCTCGACGAAATCGGGGAGCTGCCACTCGCATTACAGGTGAAACTGCTCAGATTCCTCCAGGAGCACCGTCTCGAGCGCGTCGGCGGCCGCCAGGAGATCGACGTCGACGTCCGCGTGATTGCCGCGACGAACACGGACCTCAAGCGGGCGATGAAAGCGGAACAGTTTCGCGAGGACTTGTACTACCGGCTCGCGGTCGTGGGAGTGACGCTGCCACCGCTTCGAGACCGCGGAGAGGACATCACGATTCTCGCCAAAGTGTTTCTGGAGCGCTACGGCACGGAGAGCAAGAAAACCCTCATCGGATTCGCAGCGGACGCCATTACGGTCATGCAGACGCACGATTGGCCGGGAAACGTGCGCGAGCTCGAGAACCGCATCCGGCGCGCCGTCATCATGGCCGAGGGCCGCAAATTGACCCCGGAGGACTTGGGAGCTAGAGGATGGCGAGGGGGCAGACTACAAGAGCGTGAGCCTGAGAGAGGCGCGTGAAGGGCTCGAGCGCGAGCTCATTCTACGTACTTTGGCGCGGCACAACGGCAACATGACGCGCACCGCGGCCGATCTTCAAATCAGCCGCCCGACCCTCTACGAGCTGATGGACAAGCTCTCGATCAAGAAAGAGGATAGGGCCCCGGCTTAATCTGAAGTTCCTTTCCAGAAAAACCGACATCCCGTGTTAATCCAGAGGCATAGGCTGATTGGAAGGTACGCGCTTCTGTCTACACGGTGATACCCTTCAGCAGTTCGTAGGCCCTACGCTGTTTGGAGTCCGGTGATGTAGTCACGTCAAAGGTCATGTCGCTCGATGCCGCCCCCGGGGTCCGACATTTGTTTCGGACGATGTTGCTGAGAAGGCGCAGCAGCGTGCGGAAGCTGGAAGCTGGACTCCCATCGTCAAGCTTCTTGGTCTGTATCTTGCGCATGGCCGCCTCGGAGCGCTTCGCGGGAGCAACGGGGTCACGCTTTGCCTTCGCCTGCTGGTCCTCGTCAGCGAATAGCAAGGGCCGCCAAGCCTCCATCATGTGCCACAGGACGTAGTAGGACAGCATACACAAGAAGATGTGCGCCCGGACTCGGTTTTCGCGCCGGTGACGAATGGGCCGCACCTTCAGGTCGATGTTCTTGAAGGAACGAAACGCCCTCTCGACCTGGGTCAGCAACTTGTAGCTGCGCACTAAGTCATCTGTTTTCATCCGCTGTTCAGCAAGACTGGTGCGGATGACGTAGAAGCCGTCAAGTGCAGCTTCTGTGTTGGTTCAGCGTGAAGATGACAGCGAGGTTGGACGTTAACGCAACGCCGGGCGTCAGGATGTCCCCTCTCGCCCCGGGGATCGTACCAGAGTGCTCGGGCGCGTCAAGGGTAAAGCGCGCTGCGCGCGCCGGCTTCGCCGCCCTGGACTCCCCCTGCGCTCTCTGGTACTCATTGGTTGTGGGCGAGAGGGAACGGAGTGGGGCTCCTGGGATCAGAGTGTTCATGCGGGCACCTTGTTACTACGCCGCTCACGCCGCGCCTCTCGTGCCTGCTCCAGTTTCCGGTCCCGCTCCGACCAGATCTCTGGGGCCTTGCCAGCCATGAAGTCCAGCGGCGCAATGTAGCCTATCGCGCTGTGCAACCGAACCCCGTTGTAATATTCGACGAATCGTTCCATCAATCGGCGAGCCTCTTCGAGGCTCGAGGGGTTGGCAGGACGCAGGGCATCCGATTTTATCGTCTTGTGCCAACGTTCGGTCTTTCCGTTCGATTGCGGGTAGTACGGCGCGGTCCTCACGTGCGTCATCCCTGAGATGCGGATGAACGTCTTGAAGTCCTTCGCGATGTACTGAGGACCGTTGTCCGAGATGATTCGAGGCCGCGCGTCGGGGTACAGTTCCTTTGCTCGCTCCAAAATGCACTCCACATCCGCTTCCGTCATCGACTCTCGAATCTCCCAGTGAACCACCGCCCGACTCGCACCATCCAGAAACGAGCACAGTAGTAGAACGTCCCGCCCAGATTCAAGTACGAGATATCCGTATGCCAGTGTTGGTGCGGTCGCAGCGGCTGAACGAAGCCCGTTCCCTTCTTCGACGGCTTCCCGTTCCAACGGTCCAGGCGGCCCGCCTTCGACAACACACGGTACGTCGTCGATGGGCTCAATGAGGTGGACCCCATTCTCTGGACCAAAATGGGGGGTAGCTAAGGTGGAGCCTGCCGAGTTGAACACGTCGTGGTCATAGTCGTCATGTTGTTTCCCGAAGGCTCCTAGAAGGGAGCGTTCGGGAAGACAGTTTATGTCAGATTGAAGATCTATTGTCCCACGTTCGATCCGGTGCCCCGACGGAGGGAGCGGACCCTTAAAAAAAGGGAATTACAAAGACTACTTGACGCGCGCGCGCATTCATGACATTCTCGGGCGGTGCGGAAGGCGAAATTAGCTTGGAACTCAGCATTCTTTACCGGAGACATCTTTGCCCTGGTCCGTTGGGCTTACAAAGACGGACTAACGATGAATCTTGAACTCGGTGCGCCAGAATTCGCTGCCATCCTTACGTTTTGCACATTGATGCTTATCTTGACAAATTTGAAATGGATAAACGGGCTGAGGCCCTGCGGTACAATTTTCTAGGTTGCATCCAGAGATTGTAAGGTGTCGAGACGAAGCGGCAAAACTAATAAATAGCAATCCCCTCCAGCCAGAAAGGTTTGCGTTAATCCTAGATTTACAGTACGAACTTGATCAATTGAAAATCCCAACACCCTTGATCGATGCAGGAAGAATGACAACTAGCCAGTTTGAAGCCTGGCCGAAAGACTGGTTTGTCTTTTTTCAAAAAATTGCACCACTCGCAAAGCATCGTGAGTTAAAGAAGGCACGGGCGTCTTGGAAAAAGTCGTGAAGCCCAAAACGCAGAACTTCAAAACGCAGAACTTCAAAACGCAGGCATCCAATTCGATTAGGAGGAAACGATGAAGCCGATGTTAGACCCGAAGCGCGATCTAGTAGGCGCGACGCCCGAGACTCTGGCCCGCGCCCTTTTCCGTCCACTACGACCGCATCGAGCTAAGGCCGTTGTCCGCGATGAGATCCCGATAGAGGAGGTTGCGACCGACCATCCGAGCGACAGTGTCGCGCATTTGCGCAAGCGTTCCTGAGTCGCGCATGTTGTGTTTGCCGGCGAACTCGTCTACGTACCTCTGCAAATGCTTCGGAGAAAGCTTGTGAAACGTGCCTTTGTGCGCCCGCTTGAGCATCGACCAGAAGGACTCGATCCCGTTCGTGTGCGCCTGTCCTTTTACATACTCTGCAACGGAGTGGCGGACCGTCTCGTGGTTCGGCAGCCCAACATAGCCGCCGTGGTCGTCGGTGTACACCTTCGCTCCAACCTCGGCCCGCTCAGTAACGAATCTCTTGAGCGTATCGCCGTCCGTGCTCGTGACTACGGCGGCACTCACGCGGTTGGTCGCGCGGTCCTTCGCGCCCACGACGGCAGTTTTGCCGACCGGCCCGCGACCAGCGTTCAGCTTCTTGCGAGCGTGTTTGTTCTTCTCTTTGCCGCCGAAATAGGTTTCGTCGATTTCGACCGGGCCACCGAACGCTTTCCGGTTGGGATCACTCCACGCTTCACGAATGCGGTGCAGCATGAACCAAGCCGTCGGTTGGGAGACCCCGATATCCCGATGCAGCTTCATGCTCGAAACGCTCTTAAGGCTAGTGAGGCAAAGGTAGACCGTAATGGCCCACTTGCGAAGCGGTACATTCGACCTAGCTATCGGCGTTCCCGTGCGGACGGAGAAGTAACCTCGGCAGGTGGAGCACCAGTAGGGCATCGGCTTTGCGTTCGGGACTTCGCTGGTACTGAGGCTTCCGCACTTGCCGCAGCACCTCTCGCCGTTCCAGACGACGGCTTCAAACCATCGAGTGGCAGCTTCTTCGGTAGGGAACATGTCCATTAGCTCGATGACGGTGATCCCTTCTCTGTCTGCTCGACCAGGGGCTTTGTATGTCATGGCCCCAATATACCGGATCCATAAGCGTTTGTCAAGTAGTCTTTATAATCCCCTAAAAAAAGATGCGAAGCTTCCTTGTCCGCTCCCTCCGTCGGGGCCCCGGATCGAAGCCGCCCTTTCGCTGGTCCACCTGAATAGTGCAAAAATCGGGGTACCTGGGGTATGGGCCAAGCCGCGAGAGGGTCTCCTGCGGCGATTCTCGCATTCGTTTTGTGGACTCGTGGCAAGGTTCATTCCTTTTCCCGGTTTTCTACCGCCGTGGCCTCTTTGGCCTTGTTCTGCTTCGATTGCCCCAGTCGGTAACTGCCGACGTTGAGCTCCAGGATGATGCTGTGATGTACAAATCGGTCGATGGCCAATCATCTTCAAGCAACCTCGCCAAGCAGTCCATCGTAGAAGCTCGCGGGCGTTTGATAGCCTAACGCTTTGTGCGGGCGCTCGTCATTGAAGAAATCGAAGTAGCAAGCGATGCCCGCGCGAGCCATTTGCACGGTGTCGTAGGCGTACAGGTAGACCTCCTCGTACTTCAGCGAGCGCCAGAGCCGCTCCACGAAGATGTTGTCGATACAGCGACCTTTGCCATCCATGCTGATCTTGATCTCAAGAGCAAGCAATACACTGGTGAACTCCTCCGAGGTGAACTGAGAGCCCTGGTCCGTGTTGAATATCTCTGGGCAACCGTAGCGTGCCACAGCTTCGTTCAGAGCCTCCACGCAGAAGGTCGTCTCCAACGTGTTGGACAAGCGCCAGGCGAGCACCCGCCGCGAATACCAATCGATGACCGCCACCAGGTATACGAAGCCTCGCGCCATCGGGATGTATGTGATGTCGGCGGCCCACACCTGATTGATCCGAGAAACCGTCAGATTCCTCAGTAGATAAGGGTATACGGCGTGTTCCGGCGCTGGCTTGCTTGTGTTCGGCTTGGGCGCAGTGCTCTCGAGCCCCATCAACCGCATAAGACGCTGCACGCGCTTGCGGTTGACGGCCGACCCCTCCGCTTTGAGTGTCTGTGTCATCATGCGGCTGCCGAAAAATGGATGCTTCAGATGTAGCTCGTCCATCCGACGCATCAATGCGAGTTGCTCGCCATCCGGCTCGACAGGTTCGTAGTATAGGCTCGACCGATTCACGCCGAGCAGCTCGCACTGCCAGCGCATCGACAGCGGAGCGTTGGGTTCGACCAACTCCCGCCGGGGCGTCATCGCAATCGACCGAGCCCGTGTGATAAAAAATCGCGCTCCATCGTCAGCTCCCCGATTTTCTGAAGCAGTTCGGCCTCGCGCATCGAGGCATCGCCTCCGCCCACCTCTTCGGTCTCGAAAGCACGCGTGACGTTCTCCAAAAGCTGCCGCTTCCATTTGTAGATCTGGTTCGCGTGAACCTTGTGCCGGCGGGATAGTTCCGCCACTGTCTCCTGCTCGCGTAGTACCGCCAAGGCAACTTTCGCCTTGAAAACAGGGCTGTGCTTCGTGCGATTTTTCTTCACTTTTCTCTGCTCCTTTTTTCATTGAGCAGGCTTGTTTTACCACCTTAACCCCTGGTCTAAAAAATGGGGTCCACTTCACAATGCCACCACGTCTTCGTCCAGCATCATGAACGTCAGTCGCCGATACCCGTCCAGCGGATGGCAGTCGAAGTAGTCGATCACGCGCTGGCGCTCCCAGTCCTCGATCCAGTGATCCCGCGGCACCAGGCCGTTGTGCTCATTCACCTCCCCGTACCGCTTGCGCCAGTCGTAGAACTTGCCACGAGCGAGCCCGCACCACTCAACGACCTGCTGGACCGGTAGACGGGTCTTCGTGGAGATCGTATTGACGAAGTCGACAACCTCGTCACGACGGTCATGGGGAATCCAGCACCATTCAGGCTTCCCCAAGTTTTTTTTGGAGCGTCACGTACTCTTCCGTCACCTCGGCGATGATTTGATCCTTGCGGGCCACCCTCGCCTCGAGGCGCGAGATCTTCGCCTCCAGCTCATTCTCACGCTCGGCGCGCGACGGGTCGAAAACACCGTATGGGCTCCAGCCAATAGCTCCCTTTGCCACGTGTAGAACAGGCTCGGCTGGATTGCTGCCTCGTTGCATACCTCCGAGACTGGCTTTTTCTCCGCAACGTGCTGGCGTAACAGCTCTGCTTTCTGCTCTGCGGTGTGACGACGGCGTGGTTTGCTCATGACAGCTCCTTTTTTCATGTGTGTATCTTATCTTCAGGACTGTCATCTTCCAGCTGAACCGGAACACTTCCGCAGTGACCTTTGTGTCGTCGATTTCGAAGCTAAAGCTGTTGTCGCGAATGTCCAGTGTGAAGTGCTTGCCGACTTTGTACTTGTTGAGAACTTTGCCTACCCGCACACCGATTTTATCTTTACCATGCAGCTGACCCCGCCCGATCCGTTGGCGAATCTGGTCCAACTGCTTAGCGATCGTCTCCACGTGTCGCTTCCACCGCTGGAGCCGTTTGTTGGCGAGCTCTGAGTTGCCGCTGGCGAGGCGCGAGGCGTCGGCATCCATCGTTTGAAGTGGACCCAATTTTTTAGACCAGGGGTTAAGGTGGTAAAACAAGCCTGCTCAATAAAAAAAGGAGCAGAGAAAAGTGAAGAAAAATCGTACGAAGCACAGCCCTGTTTTCAAGGCGAAAGTTGCATTGGCGGTACTACGCGAGCAGGAGACAGTGGCGGAACTATCCCGGCGGCACAAGGTTCACGCGAACCAGATCTACAAATGGAAGCGGCAGCTTTTGGAGAACGTCACGCGTGCTTTCGAGACCGAAGAGGTGGGCGGAGGCGATACCTCGATGCGCGAGGCCGAACTGCTTCAGAAAATCGGGGAGCTGACGATGGAGCGCGATTTTTTATCACACGGGCTCGGTCGATTGCGATGACGCCCCGGCGGGAGTTGGTCGAACCCAACGCTCCGCTGTCGATGCGCTGGCAGTGCGAGCTGCTCGGCGTGAATCGGTCGAGCCTATACTACGAACCTGTCGAGCCGGATGGCGAGCAACTCGCATTGATGCGTCGGATGGACGAGCTACATCTGAAGCATCCATTTTTCGGCAGCCGCATGATGACACAGACACTCAAAGCGGAGGGGTCGGCCGTCAACCGCAAGCGCGTGCAGCGTCTTATGCGGTTGATGGGGCTCGAGAGCACTGCGCCCAAGCCGAACACAAGCAAGCCAGCGCCGGAACACGCCGTATACCCTTATCTACTGAGGAATCTGACGGTTTCTCGGATCAATCAGGTGTGGGCCGCCGACATCACATACATCCCGATGGCGCGAGGCTTCGTATACCTGGTGGCGGTCATCGATTGGTATTCGCGGCGGGTGCTCGCCTGGCGCTTGTCCAACACGTTGGAGACGACCTTCTGCGTGGAGGCTCTGAACGAAGCTGTGGCACGCTACGGTTGCCCAGAGATATTCAACACGGACCAGGGCTCTCAGTTCACCTCGGAGGAGTTCACCAGTGTATTGCTTGCTCTTGAGATCAAGATCAGCATGGATGGCAAAGGTCGCTGTATCGACAACATCTTCGTGGAGCGGCTCTGGCGCTCGCTGAAGTACGAGGAGGTCTACCTGTACGCCTACGACACCGTGCAAATGGCTCGCGCGGGCATCGCTTGCTACTTCGATTTCTTCAATGACGAGCGCCCGCACAAAGCGTTAGGCTATCAAACGCCCGCGAGCTTCTACGATGGACTGCTTGGCGAGGTTGCTTGAAGATGATTGGCCATCGACCGATTTGTACATCACAGCATCATCCTGGAGCTCAACGTCGGCAGTTACCGACTGGGGCAATCGAAGCAGAACAAGGCCAAAGAGGCCACGGCGGTAGAAAACCGGGAAAAGGAATGAACCTTGCCACGAGTCCACAAAACGAATGCGAGAATCGCCGCAGGAGACCCTCTCGCGGCTTGGCCCATACCCCAGGTACCCCGATTTTTGCACTATTCAGGTGGACCAGCGAAAGGGCGGCTTCGATCCGGGGCCCCGACGGAGCAAGACCGGTAGGTATCCGGGAATTCTAACTTGTTGCTGAAGAGAAATAATAATTGCCGCTAGACACAATGATGGCTACAGCGAAAAACAAACTGTCCACAGATTTTCAATCTGCCATAAACTGTGTTCCCGAACGCTCCCTTCTAGGAGCCTTCGGGAAACAACATCACGACTATGACCACGACGTGTTCAACTCGGCAGGCTCCACCTTAGCTACCCCCCATTTTGGTCCAGAGAATGGGGTCCACCTCAGTTGGACCAGATTCGCCAACGGATCGGGCGGGGTCAGCTGCATGGTAAAGATAAAATCGGTGTGCGGGTAGGCAAAGTTCTCAACAAGTACAAAGTCGGCAAGCACTTCACACTGGACATTCGCGACAACAGCTTTAGCTTCGAAATCGACGACACAAAGGTCACTGCGGAAGCTGCACTTGACGGCTTCTACGTCATCCGCACCAGTCTTGCTGAACAGCGGATGAAAACAGATGACTTAGTGCGCAGCTACAAGTTGCTGACCCAGGTCGAGAGGGCGTTTCGTTCCTTCAAGAACATCGACCTGAAGGTGCGGCCCATTCGTCACCGGCGCGAAAACCGAGTCCGGGCGCACATCTTCTTGTGTATGCTGTCCTACTACGTCCTGTGGCACATGATGGAGGCTTGGCGGCCCTTGCTATTCGCTGACGAGGACCAGCAGGCGAAGGCAAAGCGTGACCCCGTTGCTCCCGCGAAGCGCTCCGAGGCGGCCATGCGCAAGATACAGACCAAGAAGCTTGACGATGGGAGTCCAGCTTCCAGCTTCCGCACGCTGCTGCGCCTTCTCAGCAACATCGTCCGAAACAAATGTCGGACCCCGGGGGCGGCATCGAGCGACATGACCTTTGACGTGACTACATCACCGGACTCCAAACAGCGTAGGGCCTACGAACTGCTGAAGGGTATCACCGTGTAGACAGAAGCGCGTACCTTCCAATCAGCCTATGCCTCTGGATTAACACGGGATGTCGGTTTTTCTGGAAAGGAACTTCAGATTAGCCTGGATAGTAAAGCGCTCGATCTCAATCTGGCACCTGCACTGAGAGGCCACGGCTGCCAGGAAAATTAAGCTTCGTCGAGGTTGGGGAAAGCCATTTTCTGTCATTCTCCGAGCACAGTCAAGCATCACGAGCCCGTCGCAGCAAAGGTCGGTATCGACGGTCAAGAGGACCCGACGGCACCCTCGAGGGTGATGGTCCTCGCGAAGCGATCTCGCGGTTGATTCACGTCGTTCGTGGAACGAAGTCGTTCCAAGCGGCAACGCTCATATCCGACATCGCATTCGAGCGTAGGGCCTCGACGACCGCTCTCGCAAGCTGCAGGTCCGTGATCAGCGCCACGCCCGCGTCGACCGCTCGCCTTCGGATCAAATACCCGTCGGGCCGGCCGATTTCGTCGAACTCCCGTGGCACGTTGATCACCAGGTCTACCTTCCCGGCATCAATCAACGCCGTTGCGCTGTTTACGCCACCCTCGGTCTTGTCCACCTGGATACAGTCGATGTCGAGCTCTGCGAGCATCCCTGCGGTACCGACCGTCGCATAGATAGGAAGCTCGAGCTCTTGCGCAATGATGCGTGCTTCGTCTGCGAACCAGTACTTGTCGGCGAGGGGGCCGAGCGAGAGCAAAACGCCTTTTTTCGGGAATTCGAATCCGGTCGCGCGCAAGCCGTGCAAGAGCGCTTCATGAAGGTCGCTTCCGAGACAGCCCACTTCACCCGTGCTTGCCATCTCGACGCCGAGCATCGGATCGGCGCCGACCAGCCTCGAGAAAGAGAACATCGGCACTTTGACGCCCACGTAGTCCAGATCGAGACTGTTATTCACGACGTCTCGTCGTGCGCCCAGCATGCGCCGCGTCGCTTCCTCAGCGAAGTTCTGACCCGTGACTTTTGAGACGAAAGGAAAACTTCTCGACGCGCGCAAATTGCACTCGATGACTTTCACGCTATTGTGCTTCGCCAAAAACTGCATGTTGAAGGGCCCTGTGATATCGAGAGAGCGCGCTATCTCCGTGGCGATTTTCTTGACCCGCCGGATCGTGGCGATGTAGAGGGTTTGGGGCGGGAGTACGAGCGTGGCGTCACCGCTGTGCACGCCGGCATCTTCGACATGCTCGCTGATGGCCCAGAGCACGAGCTTACCGCCTTCGGCGACGGCGTCGACCTCGACTTCCCTTGCATGTGTCTCGAACTTGGACACGACCACCGGGTGATCCGGTGATACACGCTTCGCCCGGGCGAGAATTCGCCGCAACTCGTTCGGCTCATGGGCCACGCTCATGGCGGCGCCGCTCAGAACGTAGCTCGGGCGGACGAGGACCGGAAAGCCGCCGAGTTTCTCTACGAGGAACTCGACCTCGGTGACGTCGGTCGCGTGAGCCCATTGGGGTTGGTCGATTCCGAGGTCGTCGAGAAGCGCGCTGAACTTGTGCCGGTCCTCGGCTTGGTCGATGTTTCGTGGATCGGTGCCGACGATCGGAGCCCCGGCTTCGTGAAGGCGCATCGCGAGGTTATTGGGGATCTGACCTCCCATGCTCACGATGATGCCGTCCGGCTTCTCCGCGTCGATGATATCCAGAACGGTCTCGAGGCTGATCTCGTCAAAGACGAGCTTGTCGCAGACGTCGTAGTCCGTGCTCACCGTCTCGGGGTTGTAGTTGAGCATGATCGTCTCGTAGCCGAGGTCGGACGCAGCCTGAACCGCGTTGACACAGCACCAGTCGAACTCGACGCTCGACCCGATGCGGTACACGCCGGAGCCAAGGAGCATCATCTTCTTCCGGCTCGAAGGCGTGACATCGCTCACTGACGCGTGGTAGGTCGAGTATAGGTAGTTCGTCTCGGCCGGAAACTCCGCCGCCATCGTGTCGATCTGCGATGTGTGTGGCTGGATGCCGGCTTCGAGGCGTTTCGTCCTCGTCGTGCCCCGCGATTCCGATCGCAGATCGTCAATAGACTGGTCCGAAAATCCTAGCTCCTTGGCGCGGCGCAACGTTTGGGGCGCGTCGTTCGTTGTGATCTCGTTGTACATTCCGACGATGGGTTCAATCGAGTGTAGGAACCAGCGGTCGATACGCGTGAGCTCGTGGATCTTGTCGACGGTCATCCCGGTCTTTAGCGCGGCGGCGACGGCAAAGATTCGCCGGGGTGTCGCGATCCTCAGCTCTTTTTCGAGATCTTCGAACTCGAACGCCTTTGGGTCGAGTCCCTTCACGCCGATGTCGAGCATGCGGAGCGCTTTTTGAATGACCTCGGGGAATGTTCGTCCGATGGACATCACCTCGCCGATGCTCTTCATCTCGCTTCCGATGCGTTCGACAGCGCCGCGGAACTTGCCGAGGTCCCAGCGAGGCGCTTTACATACGATGTAGTCGAGCGCGGGCTCGAAGAAAGCCGTCGTCCGGCGCGTGATTCCATTCGGGATCTCCGGGAGTGCGTAGCCAAGGGCCAGCTTGGCGGCGACGTAGGCGAGCGGGTACCCGGTCGCTTTGCTCGCGAGCGCGCTCGAGCGCGAAAGGCGGGCGTTGATTTCGATCACGCGGTAGTCGCTGCTTTTCGGGTCAAGGGCGTATTGGATATTGCATTCCCCCACGATGCCCAGGTGTCGTACCGTTTTGAGCGCCACCGTGCGTAGGAGCTGATACTCCTCGTCGTTCAGGGTCTGCGAGGGGGCGACGACGATGGACTCTCCCGTGTGGATCCCCATCGGGTCCACGTTCTCCATGTTGCAAACCGTGATGCAATTGTCGCGAATGTCTCGAACGACTTCGTATTCGATTTCTTTCCATCCACCCAAGTATTCCTCGACGAGGACTTGCGGCACATCCCTCGCGAAGGCCCGCTCGAGCGCCTCGTCTAGATCCTGTTCTCGCTCGGCGACGCCACTTCCTTTTCCGCCGAGCGCATAGGCGCCCCGCAACATGACGGGGAGCCCGATTTCGAGGGCGGCCTTTCGTGCCTCGGCAACGCTTTCGCACGCGCGGGAGCGCGCGACCTTGACGTCAATTTCCGCCAGTCTCTCGTTGAAGCGCTGTCGGTCTTCGGTGTCTCGAATCGCTTGGATCGGCGGACCTAGAACGCGGATGCCGAGGCGGTCGAACGTTCCATTGCGGTGCAGCTCGAGGCCACAGTTTAGGGCGGTCTGTCCCCCGAACGAGAGTAGTACCGCGTCCACGTCTTCCTTTTCCGCGATGTCCGCGACGATGTCGGGTGTGACGGCTAGGAGATAAATGCGATCGGCGAGTCCTGGGCTCGTTTGGACCGTGGCGATGTTCGGGTTCACGAGCACCGTCTGGATGCCCTCTTCCTTTAGCGCTTTGATTGCTTGGGAGCCTGAGTAGTCGAACTCGCCCGCTTGACCGATCTGCAGGGCGCCCGATCCCAGGATCAAGACGCGTCGAGGTTTTTTCGGAAGGTAGATGCCGTGCATATCAGATGGACATGGAACCGACGAGGCGCAGGAAGTCGTCGAAGAGAAACCCTGCATCCTGTGGGCCGGGGCTCGCCTCCGGATGGAATTGCACGCTGAAGTGTGGGCGATGGCGCGAGCGGATGCCTTCGTTGGTTCCGTCGTTGATGTTCACGAACCACGGCTCCCATTCCTCGGCCAAGGTCGACTCATCGACGGCATAGCCGTGATTCTGGCTCGTAATGTAGGAGCGTCGCGTCAGCAGGTCCTGGACCGGCTGGTTCACGCCACGGTGGCCATATGGAAGCTTGTACGTCGTTCCTCCCGCAGCACGGGCGAGGATCTGATTCCCGAGGCAAATCCCGAAGATGGGCTTTTTGTACGATGCCAGCAATCCCCGCACTTGCTCGACGAGCGCGTCGAGATCTCGTGGGTCGCCCGGGCCGTTGCCGATCACCACGCCGTCGGCCGTGGAGACTTCTTCGCTCAGATTCGCCGTCCACGGTATTCGTCGAACGCTCACGCCGCGCTCTAGGAGCGAACGCACCATGTTGTCTTTGGCGCCTACGTCGACTAGGGCGATCTTCAACGCTCCACCTTCGTAGTCGATAGCCCGTGGGAGCGACACGAGCTCGAAGACTTCTTTCTTCATTTCTACGCGAGCGGCTTCTTCGCGCGCGCGCGATAACTCCATCTCTGAGGGAAAGAGCCATCCCGCCATCGTTCCATGCTCCCTCAAGCGGCGTGTGAGCGTTCTCGTGTCGATTCCCGTGACGGCAGGAACCTCCTCGCCTTCGAGCCACGCGCCGAGCGATCGCTTGGCGGCATAGTGACTGTGTTCGCTGACGTAGTGCTGCACGACGAGACCCTGCACTTGGATCTGGCTCGACTCGTAGGGGCGGTCGATGCTTTTCTCGGGTCGTGCGGCTGGAATGCCGTAGTTCCCAATCAAAGGGTAGGTGCAGACGAGAATCTGCCCTCGGTAGGACGGGTCCGTGAGGGTCTCGATGTAGCCGGCCATCCCGGTGTTGAAGACGACCTCGCCTGCTACAGGGTTCACGGCGCCAAACGCCGTTCCCGACATTTCCGTGCCGTCCTCAAGGACGAGCTTCATCTTCGCTGGATCCACTTAGTTATCTTGCTCTGTTCCAGCGCTTATCATATCCTGAACTACGAGCCTTTCCCGGAATCGTAGGTAAATGAACATTCTTGGTATTTCGGCGTTCTATCACGACAGTGCGGCGTGCCTCGTGCGCGACGGGGATATCCTCGCCGCGGCACAGGAGGAGCGTTTCACCAGGAAGAAACACGACTTCTCGTTTCCGAAGCACGCGGTGGATTTCTGCCTCAGTGAAGCTGGGATCGCACCAACCGATCTGGATATCGTCGCGTTCTACGACAAGCCACTGCTGAAATTCGACCGCATCCTCGAGACGTATCTGGCTTACGCCCCTCGCGGATACAGATTGTTCCTCAAGGGGCTTCCTCTCTGGCTAAAGGAAAAGCTGCATACGCCGAGGGAGCTGGACCTTGGATTGAACGGACAGTATCGAGGACGTTACATCTTCACCCGCCATCACGAGTCGCATGCCGCTAGCGCTTTTTTCCCTTCCCCGTTCGACGAGGCAGCCATCTTGACGCTCGACGGCGTCGGAGAGTGGACGACAGGCAGCATCGGCATCGGCGAAGGGAATCAAATACGGCTCCTCAAAGAGCTCCGCTTTCCGCATTCACTCGGGCTTCTCTACTCCGCTTTCACTTATTTCTGTGGTTTTCGCGTTAATAGCGGCGAGTACAAGCTGATGGGTCTCGCGCCTTATGGCGAGCCCCAATATGCCGCCCTCATGCGTGACAAGCTCCTCGACTTGCGACCGGACGGCTCGTTCCGGATGGACATGTCCTACTTCGGCTATTGCCACAAAGAGGTCATGACCTCGAAGAAGATGGACGAGCTCTTTGGTGGCCCGCCGAGAGCGATGGAGGGCCCGCTCACGCAGCGTGAAATGGATATCGCCGCGTCCATCCAGGAAGTCACCGAAGAGGTCATGCTCGGGGCGGCGTGTTACGCTCACGAGCTGACGGGGCTGCCGAATCTCGTCATGGCCGGTGGCGTCGCTTTGAACTGCGTCGGGAACGGGCGAATCCTCAGAGAAGGTCCGTTCGAGAAACTGTGGATCCAGCCGGCCGCCGGAGATGCTGGAGGTGCACTCGGGGCGGCGCTCTTTGTTTGGTACCAGCTCATGGACAAGGAGCGGGTTCCGCTCGCGGCGGGCGATCGCCAGAAGGGTTCCCTTCTGGGACCCCACTACTCCGACGAGCGCATCCGTTCCTTTTTGGACACATCGGGCGCGGTCTACCGTTATTTCGACGAGGAGTCGGATCTCGTCGCCGAGATCGCGAGGCTCATCGACTCCGAGCGGGTTGTCGGGCACATGGAAGGGCGCATGGAGTTTGGGCCTCGAGCCCTCGGCAGCCGCTCCATCATTGGGGACGCGCGCTCGGAAAAGATGCAGTCGGTCATGAACTTGAAGATCAAGTTTCGCGAGTCCTTCCGGCCTTTTGCCCCTTCGATACTGCGCGAGAGCGTCGATGAGTATTTCGAGATGCGGCCACAAGAAGACAGTCCCTACATGCTTCTCGTGGCTCCCGTGCGGGAAGAGAAGCGGCTCGCGGTGAGCGAGAACGGTTTCGCGGGGCTCGACAAGCTCAAGCAAAAGCGCTCCGTCGTTCCCGCCATCACGCATGTCGACTATTCGGCACGCGTACAAACGGTCGATGCCGACCGGCACCCCAGATTCCATCGGATCCTGGACAGCCTGAACGATCGCGCCGGGTGTCCGGTGGTGATCAACACCAGCTTCAACGTACGGGGGGAGCCGATCGTTTGCACGCCCGAAGACGCTTATCGCTGCTTCATGGCGACGAACATGGACGCGCTCGTGATCGACAACTTTCTGCTCTTGAAAGAGGAGCAGCCGCACGCAGAGCACCACGAATCGGACACGTACCTCGCGCAGTTCCAGCTCGACTAGACGACAACATGCTCGCTCAACTGAACCTCCAACCGACGACCCAACAACTGAGGCAGTTCGGCTTCATTGGCGTATTTGCCTTCGCTGTGCTCGGCGGTGTCGTTCAGTGGCGAGGTGGGTTGTTCGGATTCGATTTCGGCGACTTGCAAAAGACGGTGACGCACGCGCTCTGGCTCGCGGGTGGGCTCTCCACGCTCTTCTCTTTCGTTTGGCCGGCGGCGAATCGACCGCTGTACACCGCCTTGAGCCTCGTCGCATTTCCCATCGGCTGGGTGGTGTCTCACGTCGTTTTGGCGTTCCTCTTCTTTGGTATCTTCACGCCGTTGGCGCTCTTCTTCCGGCTGATGGGTCGCGACGCGCTCGCACGAACGTGGGACCCCGACCAAAAAAGCTATTGGGTGGATATGCCGCCGCAGCCGGACCATCGCGACTATTTCCGACAATTTTGATCTTAGGAGCTCAACGTGGACGATCGAAACGACGATGTCACCCAGCTTGCCCAAGAAGACCGCCAAGGCCTCGTGTCCGAGTTTTGGGACTTCTTGAAACACAATAAGAAGTGGTGGCTTCTGCCGATCATCATCGTGGTCTTGGCCCTCGGAGCCCTGGTGTTCCTGAGCGGCAGCGGAGCAGCACCTTTCATCTACACGCTGTTCTAGAAAAGTGAGCAAAGCGAAAGCGATCGGGATGCGCGCACTCGCACTCTGCGCTCGCCATCGCTTTGATGGGCGATTTTATAGATGATTCGGTTGTACTCGTCGATCGAACGAGCAACAGGGCGTCGTTCTCATCGAGGGCGAGCTCGAGATCCCCGGTGATGGGGCGCATTTCGTAGACTCAGTCCACTTTAGCGACAAAGGCTCCCACGCCATGGCACGCCGGGTCGTCGGAGAACTTGCGGGCTCGGAACGCTTCGAAAAACTCGTCGGGGGGTACGCAAGATCCTTGACATCGCGCCCCAGAACTGGTACAAATCTATATCCCTTCTTCCCAACCAGGGGTAACAATTAATAGCTAACGTCGGAAGGACGTTCGGCGAAGTGTACGTAATCGGGAGATTGCGAACACGGTGTTAACCCGGGCCGGGGGTTAGCCTGAAGTTCCCCTCGGTAAAACCTCTCTTTCTTCGGTGAAGCACCCTTAGTTGCAAGGAGTTACAACGATAGAGATACGAACTCTGCCTGCATTTTGTAGCCATGTAATAACGCATATAGCTCTTGTAACATAATCTTTAATAGAGTATATAGTAACCATGCACATCGACATTGTGCCCAACCGCAACTCCAAACCCGCCGTTTTGCTCCGTGAGTCCTTTCGCGACGCCAAAAGCAAGAAACCGCGCAAGCGCACAATTGCCAACCTGTCCAAACTGCCAAGCGAGCAGGTCGACTCCATTCGACGGGTTCTCAAGGGAGAAAAACTCGTCGCGGTCGAGGACGTCTTCGAGGTTGTGCCCGACGGGTCGCGACTCCACGGTGGCGTCGAGGCCGTGTTGAGCGCGATGAAACGCCTTGAGTTCGACAAACTCGTCGCATCCCGACGCTCACGCCAACGTGACCTGGTGGTGGCTATGGTGGCCGCCCGCATACTCGAAGCCCAGTCGAGGTTGGCAACGAGCCAGTGGTGGCACAGCACAACGTTGCCCGAAATCCTCGGTGTGAGTGATGCCGACGAGGACGACCTATATGCCGCTATGGACTGGGTGTTCGAGCGCCAAAGGGTTATTGAGAAAAAACTGGCGGCGCGTCACCTCGAAAACGGTGGACTTGGTTTGTACGATTTGAGCTCGAGCTACTTCGAGGGAGAAAAGTGCCCCCTGGCCCGCCTCGGATACAACCGCGACGGTAAGAAAAACAAACTCCAGATCAACTACGGCCTTTTGACCAACCAAAGGGGCGTCCCTGTCTCGGTATCGGTGTTCGAGGGCAACACCGGCGATCCGAAAACGTTTCTACCTCAAGTAGTAAAGGTGCAAGAGCAGTTCGGCATCAAGCGGTTTGTGATGGTCGGCGACCGCGGAATGATCACCCAAAGACAGGTTGACGCTTTACAGGACTTCGAGGGCATTGATTGGATTACAGCCCTGCGACCCGCGCCGATTCGCAAACTCCTCAACGAAGGGGCGCTGCAGATGGGGCTGTTTGACGAGCGCAACTTGTTTGAGTTGACACACTCGGATTTTCCCAACGAGCGTCTCGTGGCCTGTCGCAACCACGAACTGGCGAAGCGCCGAGCCCTAAAGCGTCAGGAATTGCTCGAAGCGACCAGCAAAGAACTGAAAAGGATTTGCCGGATGGTCGAACGCGGCCGCTTGCACGGTAGGGAAGACATCAATGCCCGAGTGCAAAAACTCCTTGCTGAATACAAGGTGGGCAAGTACTACAAGTTCGAGACCCGTGACGACGGCTTCGACTTCAAGGTCGACGAGATGACGATGGCTGTCGATGCTGCGCACATTGCTAAAGACAATAGTGTGTTAGCTGACAAGCAACTCGCCCGGTGGAAACAGCATATGAAGACTATCGCCAGGCGAATGGAGCAACTGCGTCAGCGAATCGAGCACGGTCAGCTCCATGGAAAAGCCACTATAGGGGTGCGGGTAGGCAAAGTTCTCAACAAGTACAAAGTCGGAAAACACTTCAAACTAGATATTCGTGACGATGCCTTCTCCTTCGAAATCGACAAAAAGAAGGTCGAGGCAGAAGCCGCACTGGACGGCATCTATGTGATTCGCAGCAGTCTCAGTGCACAGCAGATGAACACTGAGGATACCGTCCGCAGCTATAAGTTGCTCACCCAAGTCGAGCGTGCGTTTCGTTCATTCAAGACCATGGACCTCAAGGTGCGGCCTATTCGCCACCGTCTCGAAAACCGAGTCCGGGCACACATCTTCTTGTGTATGCTGGCCTACTACGTTGAATGGCACATGCTTGAGGCGTGGCGACCAGTGCTTTTTTCTGACGAAGATCAGAATGCCAAGGCAAGCCGCGACCCTGTGGCACCGGCCAAGCGTTCGCAGGCCGCTCTTCGAAAAGTGCGCTCCAAAAAGCTGGAGGACGGAAGCCCCGCTTACAGTTTCAGAACTCTGCTCCGCCACCTTGCCTCTATCGTACGAAACTCATGTCGCCGAAAAGGCCTTGGCTCCACCACTGCGACCTTCGACATGACCACGGCCCCAAATCCAAAGCAGCAAAGGGCCTTCTGAGGTGGACCCCATTCTCTGGACCAAAATGGGGGGTAGCTAAGGTGGAGCCTGCCGAGTTGAACACGTCGTGGTCATAGTCGTCATGTTGTTTCCCGAAGGCTCCTAGAAGGGAGCGTTCGGGAAGACAGTTTATGTCAGATTGAAGATCTATTGTCCCACGTTCGATCCGGTGCCCCGACGGAGGGAGCGGACCCTTAAGAAAAGATGCGAAGCTTCCTTGTCCGCTCCCTCCGTCGGGGCACCGGATCGAAGCCGCCCTTTCGCTGGTCCACCTGAATAGTGCAAAAATCGGGGTACCTGGGGTATGGGCCAAGCCGCGAGAGGGTCTCCTGCGGCGATTCTCGCATTCGTTTTGTGGACTCGTGGCAAGGTTCATTCCTTTTCCCGGCTTTCTACCGCCGTGGCCTCTTTGGCCTTGTTCTGCTTCGATTGCCCCAGTGCGTAACTGCCGACGTTGAGCTCCAGGATGATGCTGTGATGTACTAATCGGTCGATGGCCAATCATCTTGCCGCCAATCATCTTCAAGCTACCTCGCCAAGCAGTCCATCGTAGAAGCTCGCGGGCGTTTGATAGCCTAACGCTTTGTGCGGGCGCTCGTCATTGAAGAAATCGAAGTAGCAAGCGATGCCCTCGCGAGCCATCTGCACGCTGTCGTAGGCGTACAGGTAGACCTCCTCGTACTTCAGCGAGCGCCAGAGCCGCTCCACGAAGATGTTGTCGATACAGCGACCTTTGCCATCCATGCTGATCTTGATCTCAAGAGCAAGCAATACACTGGTGAACTCCTCCGAGGTGAACTGAGAGCCCTGGTCCGTGTTGAATATCTCTGGGCAACCGTAGCGTGCCACAGCTTCGTTCAGAGCCTCCACGCAGAAGGTCGTCTCCAACGTGTTGGACAAGCGCCAGGCGAGCACCCGCCGCGAATACCAATCGATGACCGCCACCAGGTATACGAAGCCTCGCGCCATCGGGATGTATGTGATGTCGGCGGCCCACACCTGATTGATCCGAGAAACCGTCAGATTCCTCAGTAGATAGGGGTATACCGTGTGTTCCGGCGCTGGCTTGCTTGTGTTCGGCTTGGGCGCAGTGCTCTCGAGCCCCATCAACCGCATAAGACGCTGCACGCGCTTGCGGTTGACGGCCGACCCCTCCGCTTTGAGTGTCTGTGTCATCATGCGGCTGCCGAAAAATGGACGCTTCAGATGTAGCTCGTCCATCCGACGCATCAATGCGAGTTGCTCGCCATCCGGCTCGACAGGTTCGTAGTACAGGCTCGACCGATTCACGCCGAGCAGCTCGCACTGCCAGCGCATCGACAGCGGAGCGTTGGGTTCGACCAACTCCCGCCGGGGCGTCATCGCAATCGACCGAGCCCGTGTGATAAAAAATCGCGCTCCATCGTCAGTTCCCCGATTTTCTGAAGCAGTTCGGCCTCGCGCATCGAGGCATCGCCTCCGCCCACCTCTTCGGTCTCGAAAGCACGCGTGACGTTCTCCAAAAGCTGCCGCTTCCATTTGTAGATCTGGTTCGCGTGAACCTTGTGCCGCCGGGATAGTTCCGCCACTGTCTCCTGCTCGCGTAGTACCGCCAATGCAACTTTCGCCTTGAAAACAGGGCTGTGCTTCGTACGATTTTTCTTCACTTTTCTCTGCTCCTTTTTTTATTGAGCAGGCTTGTTTTACCACCTTAACCCCTGGTCTAAAAAATGGGGTCCACTTCATTCGACCTCCTCAAAACAATCACGTTGTAGCCAGAACAGAGCACCCTTCCCTCTACCTAACTTGTTGAAACAAAGCCGGAAACAGCCTTCCAGGGGACAGGAACTTCAGGTTAGCGGCGGAGAGCAATTCAGTGTCTCTTCGCCCGCTTGGAATTTGATTTCCAGGCGAATCCGGCCTTCCCGACCGAAGACTTATATGGATGGGTATAGGTTTCTGTGAGCGGGGTATTCTTATCAGCACCGTCCGTCCGGACGCTGGCATGCGTTGCGGCGGACGTTCTCATCATCGCAGCAACGCTGTGGTTGGCCATCGCCATCCGCTTCAGTGAGCTCGTGCCGACGTACGAAGGCGGGCTTCTGAAGGGCGGCGTCTTGGTGGTCACCCTGCTCCTTGCGCTCTACTACAGCGAGCTCTATGGCGGCCGAGCGCCCAAGACCGTGACCGGGCTCGCTTTGCGCATCATCAAAGCGTTTGCCGCGGGCGGTATCTTCCTCGCGCTCCTCTACTACGCCATTCCGGATCTCGCGGTCGGGCGCGGCATCTTGCTCCTCCATCCACCCTTCGCTTTTGCAGGGCTCCTCGTATGGCGCATCAGCTTTTACTGGGCTATCCAGCGGGACACCTTCGTCGAGAACGTGCTCATTCTCGGAACGGGGAGCGCCGCTGTGAGCCTTGCTCGTGAAGTGCTTCAGCACCGGAACGAAGGCTATCGGGTCGTGGGATTTCTGGGTAAAGACCCCGAAGAGGTCGGGAAATCGCTCTTCAACCCGACCGTGGTGGGCACCCATGATGATCTTCTTCCGCTCACCGAGCGGTTCAACGTTCACACGATCGTCGTGGCCCTCGAAGAGCAGCGCGGGGAGCTCCCTCTTTCAGATCTTTTGACGTGCAAACTACGTGGCACGCGCGTCGCACAGGCGTCAGAGTTCTATGAAGCCGTAACGGGTCAGCTCCCCGTTCGGAACTTGCGGCCGAGCGCGTTGATCTTCTCGCCCGGTTTCCGCCGCCCGCGGTTTTTCAACAACACGCGGCGTGCGCTCGAGCTCGTGGCGGCTCTCGTCGGGCTCGTGCTCGCGATTCCCTTGGTGCTGCTCGGCATGCTTCTGATCGTCCTCGAGGACGGGTTTCCGGTTCTTTTCCGTCAGGAGCGCGTAGGCGAGAACGGCAAGACCTTCACGCTCTATAAGCTCCGGTCCATGCGGCGGGATGCGGAGAAAGGCGGCGCCGTTTGGGCTTCGGCCAACGGCGACACACGTGTCCTCCGCGTGGGTCGATTCCTGAGAATGTCACGCATCGACGAGCTTCCCCAGCTCTACAATGTTCTGCGCGGTGATATGAGCTTCGTCGGACCCCGTCCCGAGCGGCCTGTTTTCGTCGACGAGCTCGCGGCGCTCATCCCCTATTATGGGGAGCGCCATTCCGTGAAGCCCGGCATCACAGGCTGGGCGCAGGTTCGCCACGGCTACAGCTCGACCGTCGAGGAATCCGAGGTCAAACTGCGCTACGATCTCTATTACATCAAGAACATGAGCTTCTGGCTCGATTTCCAGATCGTCCTGGACACCCTGAAGGTCATTCTCTTCGGGCGCGGCGCGCGTTAGACTTAAGACTCCAGCAACTTTCCCCGTAGGAAACGCCATGCTAGACGTGTCTTCTTTTTTCGATAAAATGAGATCCGGTGACGCGCCCATCGGTGTCGTCGGCCTCGGCTATGTGGGGCTGCCGCTGGCGGTCGCGCTCGCGAAGCATTTTCGCGTCATCGGTTATGACGTGTCGCCGGAGCGCATCGAGCTCCTGCGGAAACATTCCGACCCGTCTCAGGAGCTGACCACAGATGAGCTCAAGAGCGTCTCTATCGCTTATACGAGCACGCCCGAGGAGCTTTCGGAGGCACCCTTCATCATCGTCGCTGTCCCCACGCCCATCGACGACAACAAGAACCCGGATCTGACGCCTCTTGAGAACGCCTCGCGCGCCATCGGGGAGCATCTCACCGAGGGTACGATCGTCGTGTACGAATCCACGGTCTATCCTGGAGTTACCGAGGAGATTTGCGGGCCGGAGCTCGAGAAGGCTTCGGGGATGCGCGCGGGGCAGGATTTTTTTCTTGGCTATTCGCCGGAGCGCATCAACCCTGGGGACCGGAAGCGCACCATCGACAAGATCGTCAAGATCGTCGCTGGCCAGACGCCTGACGTGCGCGACATCGTAGCGAAGGTCTATGGAAGCATCGTCAGCGAGGGCATTCACGTTGCGAGCTCCATCCGGGTGGCGGAAGCGGCCAAAGTCATCGAGAACGCGCAACGCGACATCAACATCGCTTTCGTCAACGAGCTCGCGATCATCTTCGACAAAATGGGTATCGACACCCGCGAGGTGCTCGAGGCAGCAGGGACTAAGTGGAATTTCCTGAAGTTTCGACCTGGGCTAGTCGGAGGACATTGTATCGGCGTCGATCCTTACTACCTGACGTTCAAAGCTCAGTCTCTCGGGCACAGTCCGCAGACCATCTTGTCCGGGCGCCGGATCAATGACGGGATGGGGCACTGGATTGGGCGCAAGCTGATCAAGATGCTGATCGACGCCGACAAGAACGTCAAGGGTGCTCGCGTTCTCATCTGTGGGTTGACGTTCAAGGAAAATGTCACCGACGTCCGGAACTCACGGGTCAAGGACATCGTGGACGAGCTCCTCGACTACCATGTCGACGTGTTCGCCTATGATCCGCACGTGCCGGCGGAGACGGCCCAAAAGGAGTTTGGCGTGCGGCTCGCTTCCGAGGACGAGCTTCACGATTTCGATGGCGTCATCGTGGCAGTCGCGCATGACGCGTTCAAGACTCTCGGCGTGAACGAGCTTGCCGATATGGTGCGTGCCCAGCCGGCGCCTTTGCTCGATCTCAAGTGGCTCTACGACCGCTCGGAGCTCGAGGAGGCCGGGTTCCACTACTGGCGCCTCTAGCTGCTTAAGTCGGGCCGCCAAGTCCTATTCTTGATCGATAGCTTGTCCATCAGCTCGTGGAGCGTCGGGCGGCTGATTTGGAGGTCGGCGCGGTGCCCGTCATGGTGCCGTGGTGCTGCGCCAAAGTACCCAGGATGAGCTCGTGCGTGTTTCCCGGCCAATCATGCGCCTGCATGACCGCAATCGTGTCCGCGCCGAAATTCCGAACATTTTTTTCTCGCTCTACGACGTAAAGCGCTCCCGGAACACGGCGAGAATTCGTGATGTCCTCTCCGCGGTCTCGAAGCGGTTGCAAAGACGCCCACACGACCGCGGGCCGGCAGTACAAGTCCTCACGAAACTGCTCCGCTTTCATCGCCCGCTCGACGTCCGCGTTCGTCGCGGCAATTGACACGTTCTTTACTCAGCATCGCTCATGCTCAAACGGCCTTGTAGCCGATTGCGAAAATATACTCTCGGTCCCGACGTCCAAGTTGCGCAGGACGCCGTTCTCGGTCGACCGATCGGGTGATCGACACGAGCATTTCCTCCATACGTCTCTTCGCGAGAACTGGCAAGTACCTGACGGCACCGGTTTCAACCGTCGCAATCCGTCGCCGGCCGGATCTCCGAATGGTCCCTCGGTGCTACGTTCGAGTATCTGGCCAGACAGGAAATTCCAATACCGCTGTTCCTCCAGGGGCAGACGGCGCGTTCTGTTGATACGGTGTGTCCTTTGCCGTAGAATCGCACGACGTTGGATTCTCTGGGGAAAGCATGAAAAACTTCGTCAAAAGCTCGTGGACGGTAACGAGTTGCCTTCCCGGAACGCTGTTGCTGGCGTTGATATTTTGCTCGCAGGCCTCTTGGATCTGCGCGCCGGCCGTTTGATAGAATCCGGCATATTCTCGCTTTGAGATTGAGGAGGCAGCCTTGCCACGCATCGCCATTTTCCTGATTTTTATTTTTCTTACGACTCTGGCATCCGCCCAGATTCCGAAGCCGGCGGACGTCATCGGCTTCGAGCCGGGCGCCGACTACAAGCTCGCGAAATGGAACCAGCTCATCGAGTATTACCGCGCTCTCGACGCCGCGAGCCGTCGCGTCCAGCTTCGTGAGATCGGGCGCTCGGTGCTCGAGAAGCCGCTTCTGCTTCTCTATATCTCGAGCGAGGCCAATCTTGCGCGGCTCGACGAGTGGCGCGATATGAGCGAGGCCCTTGCGCGCGCTCGCATCGATGACGCGACCGCCCAGCTTTACGCGGCCGAGGGCAAAGCGGTCGTCTGGCTCGATGCCGGCTTGCATGCGACCGAGGTCGCGCCGTCCCAGATGATGCCGCATCTCGCCTATCGCGTCGTGACGGAAGATTCCTCGGAGATGCGGAAGATTCGCGACAATGTGATCTTGCTCCTCATGCCGAGCATGAACCCGGACGGGCTCGACATCGTCGCCGATTGGTATCGAAAGAATCTCGAGACGCCGTTCGAGACGTCGCGGCCGCCCGAGCTCTACCATCACTATGTCGGCCACGACAACAATCGCGACTGGTTCATGAACAACATGCCGGAGTCCCACGCGGTGACGGAAGTTTTGTACCGCGAGTGGTTCCCGCAGATCGTTTACAACCACCACCAGACGGGGCCGGCTTGGGCGCGTATCTTCTTGCCGCCTTTTGCGGATCCGGTGAATCCGAACATCCATCCCGGGGTGACGACAGGGGTCAACATGGTGGGTACGGCGATGGCCAATCGCTTCGCCATGCAAAAAATGCCGGGCGTCGTCTCCGACATGATCTATTCGATGTGGTGGAACGGCGGGATGCGCACCGTGCCTTATTTTCACAACATGATCGGGATCTTGACCGAGACCTCCCATGCCTCTGCGACGCCGCGCTTCTACGATCCGGAAAAGCGCCCCGAGTTCGTGGGCAACCCGCGTCGCGGCGTTGCGTCGCCGACTTCGGCCACGGATATTTTTTATCCGTATCCCTGGGAGGGCGGGGAGTCTCACTTGAGCGATGCCGTTCGCTACACCTTGACGGCCTCGATGGGCGTCTTGGACATTGCCGCTGAGCTCAAAGAGAAATGGCTCTACGACATCTATCGCATGGGGCGAGACGCCATCGAAGAGGGAGAGGCGGGAGAGCCTACGGCTTATATCATCCCCGCGGAGCAGTGGGATCCGGGCGAGGCCGACGCTCTCGTCAACGTGCTTCTCGTGGGCGGCATCGAGATCGAGCGGGCGACGGCCGATTTCACTGCGAATGGGAAGGCCTACGGGGAGGGCTCCTATATCATTCATGGCGCCCAGTCTTTCCTCCCTTATGTCGTCGATCTCCTGGAGAAGCAGGATTATCCCGATCGAAGGCGCACGCCCGACGGGCCGCCCGACCCGCCCTACGACCTCGCGGGTTGGACGCTGCCGATGCAGATGGGAGTCACCGTCGACCGCATTGAGACCTCATTCACTGCTGACGGTGCGGCGCTCGCGGACTATGTCACGCCTAGCCCGGGCCGGGTCACGCGCGGGAGCGTCGGCTACTTGCTGTCGCATCGGCAAAACGCTTCGATGAAAGCGGTGAACCGACTACTTGCCATGGGCGAGAGCCTTCACTGGGCGGGGGCTCCGTTCGATGGGCATCCGCGCGGGACCATCCTCATCGATGCGGGCGACGAGACGTTCGACCGGTTGACGGCGCTCGCGCGCGAGCTCGGCCTCGACATCGATGCGCTCGATGCGCGCCCTGACGTCGTCATGCACACGCTGCAGAACACGCGCGTGGGCCTGTACAAATCCTGGGTCGCGAACATGGACGAGGGCTGGACGCGGTGGCTCTTGGAGGATTACGACTTTGATTTGACTTCGCTCGTGGATAACGACGTCCGCACGGGTGATTTGTCGCGTTTCGATGTCATCGTTTTACCCGATCAAGGCGCGGCGCGTATCTTGAACGGCCACGCCCCGGGCACGATGCCGGACGAATATGTCGGCGGCCTCGGCTTGGAGGGTGCGTACGCGCTGAAGCGGTTCGTCGAGAACGGCGGCACGCTCGTTGCACTCGACGGTGCGAGTGATTTCGCCATCGAGCAGTTCGGCCTCCCCGTGAAAAACGTCACTGCGGGCGTCGCCTCGTCGAAGTTTTTCATCCCGGGCTCGCTGATCCGCGCGACGGTCGACACCGCGCATCCGCTTGCTTGGGGTATGCCTGACGAGGTCTCGACTTCTTTCGTTCGCAGCCGCGCCTTCGAGGTGCTCGAGCCGAGCCGCGAGCGTGAAGGCGGCAAAGAAGACGTGAAGATGCCGCCGCCGCTTCCTGTCGAGACGGTCGTGACCTACGCCGAAAAAGACCTCCTCATGAGCGGCTGGGCGTTCGGCGAAGAATCGAACATCGGCGGCAAGTCGGCCGTCATGCGCGTGGGGCTCGGCGCGGGCGAAGTCATTTTGTTCGCGTTCCGCCCGCAATTTCGTGGGCAGCCGCGAGGCACATACAAGCTCTTCTTCAACGCGCTTCAAGGCGCAACGCTCGAAGACATGCCGTGGACGTTCGAGACCGATTCCAGCGAGCCTTAGGGGTTCTCAATGCTACGACACGTTCTGTTCTTGCTGTTCGTTTCGGTCACCCTTCAGGCCGAGAATGTCGATCCCACGCGCTTCCAGGCGATGGAGTGGCGTAATATCGGCCCGTTTCGTGGGGGCCGTTCCAACGCGTCTACCGGTGTGCCGTTGCAGCCGGGTGTCTTCTATTTGGGGGTGTCGGCGGCGGCGTTTGGAAAACGACCGATAGCGGCGTTACGTGGACGAACATCACCGACGGTTTCTTGAACACGTCCTCCGTCGGCGCCATCGCTGTCGCTGATTCCGATCCCAACGTGATTTATGTGGGCATGGGTGAGCACGCCATCCGCGGCGTGATGACGTCTCACGGAGACGGCGTCTACAAATCGGCGGATGCTGGCCGCACGTGGACCCATATGGGCCTTCCGCGCTCTCGCGCGATCGCGCGCATCCGGATCCATCCAACGGATCCCGACCGCGTCTACGTTGCGGTGCAAGGTGCGCCTTACGGACGACCGACTGAAGAGCGCGGCATCTACCGCTCGAGAGATGGCGGCGCGACTTGGGATCACGTCCTCTATATCAGCGAGACCGCCGGCGCTTCCGATCTCGCCATGGACCCCACCAACCCGCGCATCCTTTACGCGGCGTTTTGGGATCACTTGCGCACGCCGTGGGAAGTTCGTAGTAGCGGCGAGGGGAGCGGGCTCCACAAATCCACCGATAGCGGCGAGACGTGGGAGGAGATTGGCGGCGATCCCGATACGGGTTTTCCCGAGCTCAAGGGCAAGATGAGCGTCGCCGTCTCCGCAAACCCGGACCGCATCTACGCGCTCGTGGAAGCGGATCCGAACGGAGGCTTGTTCCGCTCGGACGACGCGGGTGAGACGTGGACACTCGTCAACGAGACGTGGACGATCCGCGCCCGCGCCTGGTATTACATAAAGGTTTTCGCCGACCCGCGGAACCCGGATGTCGTCTGGATCACGAATGCGCCTCTGTCGAAGTCGATCGATGGCGGCAAGACGTTCGCGCGGGTTCGCACTCCTCATGGGGACAACCATCATCTCTGGATCCACCCCGACGATAGCAACATCATGATCAACTCCAACGACGGCGGCGCCAACGTGAGCCACAGCGGCGGCGCGAGCTGGTCGGCGCAGCAGAACCAGCCGACCGCGCAGTTCTATCGGGTGAACATCGACAACCGTTTTCCCTACTACGTGTACGGTGGCCAGCAAGACAACTCGAGTGTTTCGATCGCGAGCCGAAGTTTTGGAAGCGGCATCGGCTGGAAGGATTGGTACTCGGTCGGTGGCTGTGAGAGCGCTTATACCGCGTTCGACCCGGACGACCCCGTGCGCGTCTATGCCGGGTGCTACATGGGACAGATCAGCGAGTGGGACGCGCGCACAAAGTACGTCCGAAATGTCATGGCCTATCCGACCCTTCCCGCAGCGCTTCCGTCGCGCGACATGAAATATCGTTTCAACTGGAACGCGCCCATCGTCGCCTCTCATCACGATCCGAGCGTCGTGTATCGCGCGTCCAACGTTCTCCTCAAAACGGTGAATCGCGGGATGAGCTGGACGGAAGTGAGCGGTGATTTGACGCGCAACGATGACGAGAAGCAAGGCCCGGGAGGCGGGCCGATCACGAACGAAGGCGCGGGCGGCGAGATCTACGGGACGATCTTCTACGTCGCGGAGTCGCCCCACGAGGCGTCTACGATTTGGACGGGGAGCGATGACGGCCAGGAGATCGAGGATACGATTTCCGCTCTACATGGTTCGGTCAACCGACTGCGGGACGTCCGCGAGCAGATCGAAGACTTCGTCTCGCGGACGAAAGACGAAGAGGGCGGCGGTGCGGTCGAGGAGGCAGGCAACGCGCTCGTCGAGAAGCTGACGGAAGTCGAGGACGCGCTCATCCAAAAGCGCACCGTCGACGGACAGACGGTGATCAATTTTCCATCGCGCCTGAATCACCACTTCACCTATTTGAGAGGGGCGGTGGACGGCTCAGAGGTCGGGGTCATCGACGGCGCCCGCGAGCGCTACGGCGATTTGAAAGCGCAGTGGGACGAGCAGAAGGCGAAGCCCGATCCGTTGCTCGGTGCCGAGCTCGACGCGTTCAACGCGCTCGTGCGCGAAAAAGCGATTCCGCTCGTTATCAATTAGTTAGTTCCTGTCCAGAAACACCATAACTTGTGGTGTGCGAGAGACCTATCGAAGATGTGGGTATTATACGTTTTCGGAAGGGGCTTCGTGGGGTTGAGAGCGAATGAAAATCTTGGACGAAACGAGAGGCGAATTGTTAGCAATCCATGGCTATAAGGGGCGGAAGAGTAATAGTTGTTATCGTAATAGGTGTCTTGCCATCATCAGTAGGTTGCAGGTGATGATGGAACTCCATACGTACGATTTAAAAGAAGGCAATGAGCGCCATGTGCATCGGTCGAGGCCAAAGACTCGTTTCAAGAACGAAATGACGCCTTCGATTCCGCAGCGAAATCGCCGCAGGCGTTGATAGACCCAGGAACTCTTGACCATATCGGTCACCGCGAAATGAGCCTTGGTAAAGGCAACATCTTCAACTCCCTTGCCTTTGATGGCTTCCAAGTTTGCCTTTGAAGAAAACGCGCCATCGTAGGCAACCTGGCGCGGGGCCCGTTCGTAGAGTTCGACTTGACGGTCGATCATGGTTTCCGCGAGAGTTGAATCGGACGGATTTCCATCTAAGATCACGCAATCCAAAATCATCGAGGACGAGCCACCAGTCATACACACCTTGTGGCCGTAGAGAGTCTCGCGCCGGTCTTTGCGAATAATGTCGGTGTGTTCTTCGAAGATAGAAACGACCTTCTCCTCCGCAGGCACACGCTCTTCGTCGATCACTCGGCGTTGGGTTTGGTTGATGACTTTCTTGGTGAGGACGAGAAAGTGCTCAAAATCCGCGGCGATCCTCTCCGCGCTCGCTCGCTTCACCGGCTCGGTCAAGCCCGACTCTTCCAACTGTGCTGCAACGCGTTGAGCGGAGCGATAGGTTTCTTCCGTCACCTTCAGTAGATCTCGATAGACGCGACGCCTTTGTTGCTTATCCTTCGCGTTCAGAACTCCCAGTCGACGTCTCTTCGCTCGACGCGTTCGATTGCCGAAGACCACTACTGTACCCAGCAGTTCGCGAGCTCGGCACATCACGCGAGTGAGAACCCGAACACAGTCATAAAGAAGCTCGGAGTCTGTAGGCGGATGAATGTTTGATTCCACTACCGTGCAGTCCACTCGTACTTTTCTTCCCTTTTCGATCCCAGCATCCTCGGCAACGCTCACCAGCTCTCGGTTGATCTGCTCCAGCGTTTCGAACTTCACGGCTTTGATGTTTGCTGCTAGGGTCGACTTCGACGGGGTCGGCTCTATGATGCCGAGCTGGCAAAACGTCCGATAGCTTCGAGAGTCTGCCAAGTGAAACGCCAGCTCCCGATAGGTGAACTGATTCAGCTGCTTCACCAACAACGCCCGGAGAACCTGCTCCGCGCTCATTCCCCCACGACCAACATCGCTCCCTGCCGGTGGGGTGACCGACCTTAGGTCTTGCAGTACCAGCTCATTGAGCTTAGGATGGGCATCGAGTAGCGACGAGATCGTTTCGAGCTCGCGTGCGTGCTCCAGCTCCAGCCAGGGCTCACGTAGATTTGGCTGTGGGTTGATCGTTTTTCGCATTTAGGGCTGGTCTCCTTTGGAGTTAAGTCATTTAGAATCGGATGTTTTCAACGACACGATCCTAATCGACACCCCCTCAGAAGACTAGCCCTAAATTTGCGATTTCTCCTTTTTTCTCAATCCCTTACAGGCTTCAGGACGGGTACTAGTTAGTTCCTGTCCAGAAACACCATAACTTGTGGTGTGCGAGAGACCTATCGAAGATGTGGGTATTATACGTTTTCGGAAGGGGCTTCGTGGGGTTGAGAGCGAATGAAAATCTTGGACGAAACGAGAGGCGAATTGTTAGCAATCCATGGCTATAAGGGGCGGAAGAGTAATAGTTGTTATCGTAATAGGTGTCTTGCCATCATCAGTAGGTTGCAGGTGATGATGGAACTCCATACGTACGATTTAAAAGAAGGCAATGAGCGCCATGTGCATCGGTCGAGGCCAAAGACTCGTTTCAAGAACGAAATGACGCCTTCGATTCCGCAGCGAAATCGCCGCAGGCGTTGATAGACCCAGGAACTCTTGACCATATCGGTCACCGCGAAATGAGCCTTGGTAAAGGCAACATCTTCAACTCCCTTGCCTTTGATGGCTTCCAAGTTTGCCTTTGAAGAAAACGCGCCATCGTAGGCAACCTGGCGCGGGGCCCGTTCGTAGAGTTCGACTTGACGGTCGATCATGGTTTCCGCGAGAGTTGAATCGGACGGATTTCCATCTAAGATCACGCAATCCAAAATCATCGAGGACGAGCCACCAGTCATACACACCTTGTGGCCGTAGAGAGTCTCGCGCCGGTCTTTGCGAATAATGTCGGTGTGTTCTTCGAAGATAGAAACGACCTTCTCCTCCGCAGGCACACGCTCTTCGTCGATCACTCGGCGTTGGGTTTGGTTGATGACTTTCTTGGTGAGGACGAGAAAGTGCTCAAAATCCGCGGCGATCCTCTCCGCGCTCGCTCGCTTCACCGGCTCGGTCAAGCCCGACTCTTCCAACTGTGCTGCAACGCGTTGAGCGGAGCGATAGGTTTCTTCCGTCACCTTCAGTAGATCTCGATAGACGCGACGCCTTTGTTGCTTATCCTTCGCGTTCAGAACTCCCAGTCGACGTCTCTTCGCTCGACGCGTTCGATTGCCGAAGACCACTACTGTACCCAGCAGTTCGCGAGCTCGGCACATCACGCGAGTGAGAACCCGAACACAGTCATAAAGAAGCTCGGAGTCTGTAGGCGGATGAATGTTTGATTCCACTACCGTGCAGTCCACTCGTACTTTTCTTCCCTTTTCGATCCCAGCATCCTCGGCAACGCTCACCAGCTCTCGGTTGATCTGCTCCAGCGTTTCGAACTTCACGGCTTTGATGTTTGCTGCTAGGGTCGACTTCGACGGGGTCGGCTCTATGATGCCGAGCTGGCAAAACGTCCGATAGCTTCGAGAGTCTGCCAAGTGAAACGCCAGCTCCCGATAGGTGAACTGATTCAGCTGCTTCACCAACAACGCCCGGAGAACCTGCTCCGCGCTCATTCCCCCACGACCAACATCGCTCCCTGCCGGTGGGGTGACCGACCTTAGGTCTTGCAGTACCAGCTCATTGAGCTTAGGATGGGCATCGAGTAGCGACGAGATCGTTTCGAGCTCGCGTGCGTGCTCCAGCTCCAGCCAGGGCTCACGTAGATTTGGCTGTGGGTTGATTGTTTTTCGCATTTAGGGCTGGTCTCCTTTGGAGTTAAGTCATTTAGAATCGGATGTTTTCAACGACACGATCCTAATCGACACCCCCTCAGAAGACTAGCCCTAAATTTGCGATTTCTCCTTTTTTCTCAATCCCTTACAGGCTTCAGGACGGGTACTAGTTAGCGGCCTCGAAATCACTCAGGCGGCCGAGGTCGATCCCGACGATGTGCTCGCCTTCGCGCAGGTAAAGATCCGAGAACTTGGAGTTCCACAGGATCTCCTCAGCCGTGTAGGACGAGCGCGCGTGCACCGTTTGGGAGAACGTCTCGTCGATCCCTTTGAGGAGCACGAGTATCTCCGCGTCCGAGCGGATACACTTTTCGCCCGTCAGGTCATAGAACGGGCTGTCTCTATTGATGGGATGGACGATGGTCCAGGCAAGAGGGAAGAAAACGACTTTCTGCCGCTCGAGCGCCAGCGGGTAGAAGCGGCGGATGCGGAGCCCGTCTTCTTCCACCATGCGACTGAAGGCGACGGTGGCTTCGAGTTCGATGATTTGGGTACTTCGTTGGTTTGCGATGCGGAACATCAGACCGCGCTCGCCGCGATAGGGTGCGACAAGAGCGTTTTTGCTGAACAGGATCTTTGCCGTGGGCCGAGCGAAGCGGGCGAAGACGAGACCCGTCGTTAGCGCTATACCGAAAAGTCCGAACAGGGACTCGATCGTCATCAGAGCGTTCGCCGCGACGGAAGCGGGCACGATGCTTCCGTAGCCGACGGTCGAGAGCGTATGAACACTGAAGAAAAAGGCCCGGGGGAAAATGCTTGCCGACGCTTCTAGGGCACCTGTGAGTGCTGCGGGTCCGAGTGCCATATAGGCGAACGCGAAGGCCACGTTCGAGGCGAGGTAGGCGGCCGCAACGAGTGCCAGGAATCGGGCCACGAAATCGTCAGGAGCGCGTCGTAGAGGTGAAGGGACGCGAGCGGGCCGAGGCCGACCCGTCGCGTATTGAACGACCCATCCTGATTCAATAGCCGTGCCCCCGAGTTGGATCCGAGGGCGGACCCGAAGCCCAAATCGCGCTCCGGCTCGCGTTGACCCCTTGGTTTCATCCCAAACATGAGCTCCTCCGTCTTTCGCAATCTGGCGCTATCTGTCTGGCGCTATCTGTCTGGCGCTATCTGTCTGGCGCTATCTGGCGCGATCTGGGTCTGCGTCATAGAAGTGGGGTAAATCATGCCACACGGGACTCCCAGTAATCCTCAAAACGACCGGAAACAAAGATGCACCGGAGAGAGGTGATGGCATTGGCGCCTCTGACGGACCACTCCATGCCAGATTGTTTCAGCCGCGTTCCGATGACGGTCTTGCATCCTGCCTCAATCACTCCGGAACCTACGAAGAGTCCTTGGGCACGGAACTCCGCGTATCGCATCCGTTCCTTGTTCTTGGTTAAGTAGGCGATCTCTGAAGTGGACCCCATTTTTTAGACCAGGGGTTAAGGTGGTAAAAGAAGCCTGCTCAATAAAAAAAGGAGCAGAGAAAAGTGAAGAAAAATCGTACGAAGCACAGCCCTGTTTTCAAGGCGAAAGTTGCATTGGCGGTACTACGCGAGCAGGAGACAGTGGCGGAACTATCCCGGCGGCACAAGGTTCACGCGAACCAGATCTACAAATGGAAGCGGCAGCTTTTGGAGAACGTCACGCGTGCTTTCGAGACCGAAGAGGTGGGCGGAGGCGATGCCTCGATGCGCGAGGCCGAACTGCTTCAGAAAATCGGGGAGCTGACGATGGAGCGCGATTTTTTATCACACGGGCTCGGTCGATTGCGATGACGCCCCGGCGGGAGTTGGTCGAACCCAACGCTCCGCTGTCGATGCGCTGGCAGTGCGAGCTGCTCGGCGTGAATCGGTCGAGCCTGTACTACGAACCTGTCGAGCCGGATGGCGAGCAACTCGCATTGATGCGTCGGATGGACGAGCTACATCTGAAGCATCCATTTTTCGGCAGCCGCATGATGACACAGACACTCAAAGCGGAGGGGTCGGCCGTCAACCGCAAGCGCGTGCAGCGTCTTATGCGCTTGATGGGGCTCGAGAGCACTGCGCCCAAGCCGAACACAAGCAAGCCAGCGCCGGAACACACGGTATACCCCTATCTACTGAGGAATCTGACGGTTTCTCGGATCAATCAGGTGTGGGCCGCCGACATCACATACATCCCGATGGCGCGAGGCTTCGTATACCTGGTGGCGGTCATCGATTGGTATTCGCGGCGGGTGCTCGCCTGGCGCTTGTCCAACACGTTGGAGACGACCTTCTGCGTGGAGGCTCTGAACGAAGCTGTGGCACGCTACGGTTGCCCAGAGATATTCAACACGGACCAGGGCTCTCAGTTCACCTCGGAGGAGTTCACCAGTGTATTGCTTGCTCTTGAGATCAAGATCAGCATGGATGGCAAAGGTCGCTGTATCGACAACATCTTCGTGGAGCGGCTCTGGCGCTCGCTGAAGTACGAGGAGGTCTACCTGTACGCCTACGACACCGTGCAAATGGCTCGCGCGGGCATCGCTTGCTACTTCGATTTCTTCAATGACGAGCGCCCGCACAAAGCGTTAGGCTATCAAACGCCCGCGAGCTTCTACGATGGACTGCTTGGCGAGGTTGCTTGAAGATGATTGGCCATCGACCGATTTGTACATCACAGCATCATCCTGGAGCTCAACGTCGGCAGTTACCGACTGGGGCAATCGAAGCAGAACAAGGCCAAAGAGGCCACGGCGGTAGAAAGCCGGGAAAAGGAATGAACCTTGCCACGAGTCCACAAAACGAATGCGAGAATCGCCGCAGGAGACCCTCTCGCGGCTTGGCCCATACCCCAGGTACCCCGATTTTTGCACTATTCAGGTGGACCAGCAAAGTGTCCCATGTTCGATCCGGGGCCCCGACGGAGGGAGCGGACAAGGAAGCTTCGCATCTTTTTTTTAAGGGTCCGCTCCCTCCGTCGGGGCCCCGGATCGAACATGGGACACTTTGCTGATAAGTGACGGAGCAAGACCGGTAGGTACCCGGGAATTCTAACTTGTTGCTGAAGAGAAATAATAATTGCCGCTAGACACAATGATGGCTACAGCGAAAAACAAACTGTCCACAGATTTTCAATCTGCCATAAACTGTGTTCCCGAACGCTCCCTTCTAGGAGCCTTCGGGAAACAACATCACGACTATGACCACGACGTGTTCAACTCGGCAGGCTCCACCTTAGCTACCCCCCATTTTGGTCCAGAGAATGGGGTCCACCTCACACCTCACTCCTTCTCTGCGTTTTCCTTTTTCTTTGGGTCATCGGACATTCTTTTCTGCGCTTCTCTAGCAATTCTTTCTACGTTTCCCTCGTCCAGATAGTCCCACCACCGGATACGGTATTTCACCACCTCGTCAACGTCTGGGGCAAACAGGATTTTGCAAAGGTCAGAAACGTGTTCACGTGTGTGGTACAGGTCGACGATCTGGATTGCCTCTGGGAAATGCAGTTCGGCCAGATTCTTGATCCATTCGGCGCCATCGCCTAACACCACAACCTTCTCAGCATTCGGCAAACCTCGGCGAACAGCCTCCGCATAAATTCTTTTGCCAAACTGCTCTGCTGGCTCAATGGCTCCAACAAAGGTCGTTGTTTCGGGGTCTCGAATAGGAAATCCCTCTGGGTCGGTTGTTGTTTGTGTACATACGCAACCGAGTTTCATCTCGCGGGTTTTTGAGCTTCCATCGGGTTGCTTGCCCTTTCTACCTTCTAATTCGGACGCAATCATGGGGACGCCCGTGCCGTCGTAGGATATGTACATAATGGGAATCGTCTTTTGAGCTTGCACCGGAATATCCGGTTCGATAAGGGCTTCGCGCTGCTTTTGAGACCAGTTGTTGTTTATCACTTTAATCCGTAATCCACCGCGATGAAATATCAAGAACGGCCACCACTCCATGAAGGTACGGGAGTGCTCGACGGCGTCCAGGGTTCGCTCGCTACGCGAGCCGCTACGCGCCCTTGACCCCGTCTGCGCCTCCCGTCTTCTGCTCGTACGTGGTTGCCGGTCGAGGTGAATCACGAATGAGAAATCTTCGCGATTCAATGTAAAAAACAACACCAGTGCTCCATATCGGCACCGATCCTTTCGGCCACGCGTTCAATGTCTTTGGCGCTGACTTCGATTCCGGCGTAGATCTTTAGGTCGTCGTGACCATCCTTGAAAGTGGACCTACTTCCGGCACGGGCCATCATGCGACGGGTCCCAGGCGAACGTGTGGTGTCGACCACATCCAGTTGCTCGTCCCCGGGATAGCGCGTCTGGTTACAGGCAGGACATTGAAACAAAGAACGTTTGTAGTCCACCGGGCCGAGAATCGTCAAAAGCGGCTTCGACTTCAAGCCGTGGCTCTCCATCCGGGCACCACAATTGCAAACTATCGCTTCGTCTTGCCGGCCACAGCCCACCCCATCTAGCAGACTGGCTAGAGCCTTGGCGCCAGCTGACAGAACGGCTGCCCTCAAGGAATTTTCCCAGGCCTCCAAATCGGCATGCCTCGCGTGGGCTGCTCGCTCCAGGATGCGTCCTACCTCTTGGTCCTGCTCGACCGCGATCTCGGCCGTTTTTTTTCCGGCGCAAGCACAGCATCTACTTCGATGTCGCCAAAACGCATGGTGAGAGTCTCGAACTCCTTACAGAGTGCAACAAACTTCCTGTGGGCCTCGATGTCCTTTGTGACTTGCTCCGCGTCTTCCCGGCTCAGTCGTTGTCCGACCGTCTTTCCCGCTTCCTTCCGGGTGTAGACCCAATACGGCCCCCGCATAACGGGCTTCCGCTTACCCTTATGCGTTACCTTCAGATATTGCTCGGTCACCGACCCTGGACGCATGGAGCGGATGGCCCGCATCTGTTCGAGGACTCGCTCCCGCTTTTCTTCCAAAGTTCGCGCAGTATCCATGAGATCGCCTCCTGTTGTTGCATATATACAACAATACTGAGGCCAAAAAAAGGAGCATAAGTACAAACCCACTCCTGTGACGCAAACCCGCGCTATCTCCCCGCCTTGCGTGCACGGGGTGGAAACACATATACTAATGTGTTTGTTGACCTAAGGAGCTTGAGAAAATGTCCCGCAAGTGCAAGCTAACCGGCATAGGCCCCATGGCGGGGAATAATGTTTCCCACGCGAACAACAAGACTCGGCGTCGGTGGCTTCCCAACCTTCAGTGGAAGCGCATCTACATCTCCGAGCTCGACCGGACTGTCCGCATACGGCTCTCCACCCGAGCGCTTCGCACGATCGACAAGAAGGGCCTCCTGGCGTTTCTGCGCGACGAAGGCATGAAGCTCAAAGATATCCTCTAGCCGACGTCATGATAAACTCGCTCCTTTCATAGGAGCGCGTCATGACGACCAAGCTATTCTTCGCCCTTTTCGTCCTCACTTTTTTTGTCGCCTGCGGGCCCACGGATAGCACCGAGGCGCCTGCGGCCGACCCCGCCGAGTCCGAATCCGAGCTCGTCGAGCGTGCTCGTGGGATCCACGATCGAGTGCTGACCCTCGACACCCATGTCGACATCCCGTTCAACTACGCCACCGAGGAAGTCGATCCAGGTATCCGTGGCGACTTCAAAGTCGATCTCCCGAAAATGGAAGAAGGCGGCCTGAACGCGGCTTTTTTCATCGTCTATGTGGGGCAGACGGCCCGCACGCCGGAGAACTACGAAAAGGCCAAGCAGGATGCGATGACGAAATTCAACGCCATCCACCGAATGGCCGATGACATGTATCCCGATCGGATTGAGTTCGCCTATACCGCCGACGATGTCGTCCGTATCCACGAATCGGGAAAGCTCGTCGCCACGATCGGGATCGAGAACGGCTACGTCATCGGGAAGGATTTGAGTCTGCTCGAGAAGTATCACGAGCTCGGCGCGCGCTACATCACGCTTGCCCATGGCGGCCACAATGACATCGCGGATTCGTCGTCGCCGCGCGAGAATTTCGGCGATGCAGAATCGGAGCATGACGGGGTGAGTGCTTTTGGCGAGGAGGTCATCGCCGAGATGAACCGTCTCGGGATCATGGTGGACGTGTCGCACATCTCGAAGGCCGCGATGCTCGACGCGGTGCGGCTCTCGAAAGCGCCCGCGATCGCTTCGCACTCGAGCACGCGCGCGCTCGCCGAGCATACGCGCAACATGGACGACGAGCAGCTCCGCGCCCTCGCGGAAAATGGCGGCGTCATGCAGACGGTCGCGCTCGGCTCTTTCGTCAAGAACCCACCGAAGAAACGCGCGGCGATGGACGCGCTTCTCGCGGAGTTCGGCATCGCGTCGATGGGCGGTCTCTCGGAGCTTTCCGACGATAAGCGCGCGGAGCTCATGGCGAAGCGCGCGGCGCTCGACGAGCAATGGCCGCCGGCGACGGTAGCGGATTTCGTCGATCACATCGACCACGCGGTCGAGATCATGGGCGTCGACCATGTCGGCATCAGCTCGGATTTCGACGGTGGCGGCGGCATCGAAGGCTGGAACGACGCGAGCGAGACCTTTGGTGTGACGCTCGAGCTCGTCCGGCGCGGCTACACCGAAGAGCAGATCGCGCAGTTCTGGAGCGGAAACTTGCTGCGCGTCTGGCGGGAGGTCGAGCGCGTGGCTCAGGAGACGCAGAGCTTGACGGATTGAATGTAACGCAGTGATGCTGTCGGCTACCCGCTATCTGCTAGCCGCTCTCTCGTGCTGGCTCCTGCTTGCAGGGTGTTTTGGGGGGGTCGGATTCGCCATCCGGGAATATTCTTCGGACTAATCTCAAGGCGGATCCCGCCATGATCGACCCCATCACCTATTCGGAGCTCTTGTCTGGGGACGTTTCGGGGAACATCTACGAGAGCTTTGCTCGGCTCGACGCGGAAGGCAACGTCGTGCCGTCGCTGGCGACGTCTTGGGTGGCTCATGAGGATAACCGCGGGTTTCGCTTTCATCTGCGCGCGGACGTCCCGTTTCACAGCGGGCGCACGCTGACGGCAGCGGACGTCAAGTGGTCGCTCGAGCAGCTGCTCATTCCCGGAAACCGCGGCGGGTTGAACGCCAAGTATGCAGCTTCGATCGAGGGTGCGGGTGCGGTTCAAAGCGGTGATACCGAGGAGCTGTCGGGGATTACCGCGGTTGACGAGCTCACTCTGGACGTGCGATTTCGTGAGGCGGAGGTTCTCTTCCCGATCTATCCCATCTACATCATGGATCGTGGCGTCGTCGACGAGCACGGCGATGACTGGTGGCGAAAAGTGTCCGCGGGGACGGGCCCGTTCTCTTTCGTGGAAGGCGCCGGGGCCAGGTCGTGCGGCTAGAGGCGCACGATGAATATTGGGGCGGGCGTCCGGCTATCGACGGCGTCGAATTTCTGATCGTGCCGAGCTTCGAGACGGCGATCTCGATGTACGAGGCGGGGGAGCTCGACCTTGCCGTGGTGGAGCAGCCTTTCACCCGCCGCGTCGTGAAAGACGCTCGCCTCGAGCCCGACCTCTTGATGACACCGGCGGCGCAAATACAGTATCTGGGGATGAACCAGAACCTGTATGAGCCGTTCAAGGACATTCGCGTGCGCGAGGCGATCTGCCGCGCCATCGATTTGGAAGGTCTGTCGCGCGGCCTTTTTCACGGAACCGCGACGCCGCTGGCGGGGCAAATTACAGAAGGCGTCGCCGGCTACAATCCCGAGAACCGTCCCGTCAGCTACGACCCGGAGCGTGCCCGGGCGCTTCTTGCCGAAGCGGGCTATCCGGGTGGGGAGGGGATGCCGCCTCTCGCGATCTCGGCGCCGGAGCCGAATCGGATGGAGCTTGCGTTCTACGCGAACCAGTTGAAGACCGAGCTCGGCATCCCGGTCGAAGTTGCCGTCGTCGAGCGGGGCACGCATCTCGCCGCGATGAACGCGGGGCAAGTCCCGTTCTTTCCTTGGGCGTGGTCGGCGGCCTATCCGGACGGCCTCTATTTCTTGAGAGACGTCTGGTACGGACCGAGCACGTATAACCGAAGCCGTTGGCAAAACGACGCGTTCGACGCACTCATCGAGCGTGCGTCCGAGACCTCCGACAATGAGAGCCGTTACGAGCTCTATCACCAGGCGGAGAAAATCCTCCTCGACGATTGGGGCACATGCCCGACGATCGTGAAGATGCTCGTGGCGCTCGAGAAGCCCTACGTGGAAGGCGTCACGCTGGGCGCTTTTCGTTTCTTGCCGTTCGCGAAAGTGAAGCTCACGTCAGCTCAGAAGAACTAAATCGAGCTTGTCAAACTTTCGAAACCCTCGATCAAGCGTCGCGAGCTTCATCCCTGCGCTGCGCGCGAAGGCAGCAAGATATGTCAAAGAGTTGTTGACAGTAACGACTTTTACCGTTACCATGAAGATTCGTTGGTGATAGATATGTTGATACAGCACCCAATCGATAGGCTAGGCCGAGGCCGGAGGCAACGTGTGTTGCGCCCGGAGAACGATAATGGCCTCGAGGGGGTTGCTGCCTACTGTTATTGATAGCGTAGAACAGCCAGTGCCCACCTCGAAAGCAAACGAGGTGGGTTTTTTGCGTTTAGGGGAGAGTTTTTTTGAGAACGGCAGTCGTTCAATAGGTGGAGGTGTGCCAGAGAGGCACCACTTTCGTCGAGGCTTCGCGGAGCAGCCTGGAGTGCTCGTCCGGTCGTCAGCCGGAAGGTCGCGGGTTCGAATCCCGCGGGAGCCGCCATTTTTGTCGGAGCGTAGCGCAGTCTGGCAGCGCCCCCGGCTTGGGACCGGGAGGTCGATGGTTCGAATCCATCCGCTCCGACCAGTTTGAGTGTCGAGAGGTTGAGAGGTTGAGAGATTGAGAGATTGAGGCGTGGTCGATGGGGTAAGGCACCCGGCTGTTAACCGGACTCATGCAGGTTCGAATCCTGCCGCCTCAGCCAGTTTAAGAGAGCCGCGTAGCTCAGCAGGAGAGCAGATGCCTTTGAAGCATCCGGTCGTAGGTGCGAATCCTACCGCGGCTTCCAATCGTAGGGCTGAAGTTGGCTCCAAGAGGCCTGTTAGCTCAAGGGAGAGAGCACGCGGTTGCGGACCGCGGGATCCAGGTTCGACTCCTGGACGGGCTTCCACTATTTATGAATTACAGAGATGTCCAAGCTCTTGTGGTCGATGTAGCGAACGCGCTCGCAGACGAGGCCGGCGCTCTCGGCGACCCCTGCGATGCCACCCCTCCGGTAGAAATCGCGGAAGGCGCCGAAGTGCTCACGCCCCGTCGCGGCTTCGAGGAGCCGGTTCCGCGCGCCAGCCAGGTTCCACGGCATCGGTACGCGATAATCGAGACACAGCAGTCGCTTCGCAACGCGAGTGACCTCGCGCAGCACTGGCGTCCGCGCTTCCGCAGGCATCTCGTGGAGCACGAGCACCATCGTGGCCACGTCGAAGTAGCCTGCCGCACGGTCCCGAAAAGCGTGCACCACATCGCCGAGAACGAACGACACGTGCTCGAGACCCTCATCGCTCCGTCTTTGATTCGCGTATTCCGCCATGGCCGGAGACAGCTCGATCCCGCCGACTTCCGCGGCGTCGGGCGCCATGCGAAACGCCAGGTTGCCGGTTCCGCAGCCCACGTCCAGCACCCGGCCGCCCGGCTCCACGAGCTGGGCGAGCTTGCCGTGAAGTCCTGAAAGGAACGGATCGAGGACGCGGGCATAGAAGCGCCCGTCGTAGATGCGGCTCCGCGGTGTCCTGCTCTCGGTCACGACGCCGTCACGGTTCGCACTTGCTCGACGGGCGTGACAGTCCTATCATTTCGTCGCATCAAGGTACGTTATGCGAGCTTTGCTATGTCTTGCAATCCTGTCGAGCCAGATCGTCACGGCAGGCGAGCTTAAGTTCCGAGTGGAACGGTTGCTCGATGAGCCGATCATCACTCCGGCCACCCACCCGAGCATCGGCGAGAACATCCAGGGCCCGTCGCTCGTACGCGTGCCCGATTGGGTGCAAGCTCCGCTTGGCCGGTACTATCTGTACTTCGCGGATCACAAGGGGCGCTATATCCGACTTGCCTATGCCGCAGCGTTGATGGGTCCGTGGACCGTTCATCCTCCCGGAAGTATGCAGCTGGCTGAGTCGCATTTTCCCAGGGAAGCTCCGGAGGGGACGCCCGAGCAGATCGAGGCGGTCGCTGCCCGTCAGGCGAAAGCAAACGGCATCGGCCTCGAGGGGTTGGGGCACGATCTCGTCAAAGAGTCTTCCTGGCCGCACATCGCGTCGCCGGATGTGCACGTCGATCATGACAACGAACGCTTCGTCATGTACTTTCATGGTCTCGAATCCTTCGGCCGCCAGGTAACCCGAGCGGCGACATCGAAGGACGGCATTCGCTTTGTTGCCGACCCAGAAATACTGGGCCGAACCTACTGGCGTGCTTTTCAACACGATGGCTACCACTACGCACTCGCGATGCCGGGACAGATCTATCGTTCACGGGATGCCCTCCACGGGTTCGAGGCCGGGCCGCGGCTCTTCAATCCCGACATGCGCCACGCGGCGCTTCTGAAGCGAGACGACCGCCTGTACGTCTTCTTCACGCAAGCGGGGCACACGCCGGAGCGTATTCTCTGGAGCTCGATCGAGCTGGACGGTGATTGGATGAGCTGGCGAGAATCGACGGCTGTCGAGATCTTGCGTCCCGAGCGCGATTGGGAGGGTGCCGATGCGCCGCTCGTCCCTTCAGTGAGAAGCGTCGCCTACGGACACGTCAATCAGTTGCGGGACCCGGCGATCTACGAGGAGGACGGTAGGGTTTATCTACTCTATGCGGTAGCGGGCGAAAGCGGTATCGCGATCGCCGAACTGCATTTCGAAGACTAGAGATTGAAGTAATGAGCGGTCAGCGTAGCCCTTCGACGAGATACAAGTCGGAGATCGTTCGGCTAAGCTAAAACTGTAGTAGTAAGACTCGCCGTCGTCCGAGATCTGGATGGCGTAGATTACATCCAATCCGCTGGGATCCGAGGGACCGATCGTGCTCCAAAGCTCACGGCGTCCCGTGTCGATGTCGACGCGGTGGATTCGCGCGGAACGACCGAAGTCCTCCTTGACATACAAAAACCGCCCGTCGGGCGTGAAACGAATCACGGTCATCGAAGCGGGCACGTCATCGAGGGTGCGTGGCTCTCCTCCGTTGAGGGGATAGAGTGCTACGACCTCGTCTTTGAATGCGGCGAGCATCGAGCCATCCGGAGACACCGGGCTCGAGCCGACAATGGCACTCGCTCGGTCGCAACGCACTTCGCCTGTGATCGGCCGCGGCTCGCCGCTCGGCACGCCTTGGCGAAACCAGCGCAGCGGTGCGCCTTCTTCGCTGCCTGCGAACACGATTTCGTTCTCGTCGGAGAGGAAAGACGCCGTGACGAAGTCGACGATGCTCTTGTTCCCGACAACGGTCGGTGTCCCGGGGCCCGTTGGAAGAAGGATCAGGACGCCCGGTTCCCCGAGGCGGATCGAAAGGGCCCATTTGCCGTGGGGCGACAAGTCGAGTGCTTGACCCTCGCCCAAGCGGACGGCCGGGGCGGGGTCCCGGGTGAGTCCCGGAGGTCCGCCGACGTTTCGTAGATAGACGGACCAGTCCGCACCGCCTCCCTCGCCCCACTCGGTCAGCAACAGCGTCTTCCCGTCACCGCTGATGCTAACGACTTCGGTGGCGTCGAGCCAGGAAAACTCACGCTCCACGGTCTCCCCAGGGGCCACGCCCATGACCGCGGCGCGCATATGCGCGCGAGCCACGAGGACACGGCCGTCGCTGGCGACGTCCAGAATCCGTAATGGTATCGCCGGTCGGGCAAGCAGCCTCACCGTGCCCGTACGGGACATCGCATGCAGATCCAGGTCGTCGCCCCAAAAGGTATTGAACCAAACTTCGCCGCCGTCGGGGGACCACGCCAAATCGATCCGCTCTCCCCGGAAGCCGGTGTCGAAACGTCTGGTCTCGCCGTCGATTTCGAGAAAAACGATGAACTGGTTCGAGGCGTAGCCCGGGGCTCTCTCCCCGAACGCGAGCACCTCGCCTCGTGGCGAAACTCGAAGCGAATCGACGACGTTCGTCGTCTCGTACAGCACCGTACCTATAGGAAGCTCCACCTGGAATTGCTGATTGATTCGCCGAACGGCCGCTAACTGGGCACCGTCCGCCGTCCAGTCGGCGACCGTCACGTTCTCCGCGATTTCTCTTGCGGCGCCACCCGAAGCCGTCGACAGAGCGAGTGTTCCCGTTCGCGCGGACTCCTCCCACATCTCTTGGCAACTTTTCTTTTTCTTCTTCATCGACATGCGATGCAATTTTACATCGTCATCGAATGAGTCTTCAGAGAAATATCGCGACCGGATACGACTTTTTCAACGGGCTGCTAGGGAAGGAGTCCTCTCCGGTAGGCGGCGGGGCTTCACCTCTTGCTCATAGGCATAGGCCATAGCGATGAGCTCCGGCTCGCTGAACCCCGTCTTCTGTGAAACCTGCGGGTAGGCTGAACGCAGGCAGCCCAGAATGGGCGCTGATGGAGCACGAGCTCGAAAACTGGCGCTCTCCGATGATGGCCGGCTTCGTTCTGAGCGTTGGGTACACGATGGCGTCGAGCTCGTGCGCTTCGAACGTCTCGACGAGCGCGCGCTCGACATCTTTGCGCTTCGCGAGTGCTTGGGCGTACTCGTCGGACCCTTCCTTGACTTCGCTGTCTCGACGCATGATCGACTCGAGGGCTTCGTGATAGAGCCCGCGCTCGACGATCTCGCCGAGATTTCGTATCGGAGGCGTGCCCGCTGCGGCGAGATAGTCGCGGAAGTCGAACTGGAACTCCATGCCGATCACACCGGAGCTCCGAAGCTCGCCGAGCTCCTCGATCTCGATCTCGACGAGCACGGCGCCGTGGGCCTCCATTTGGGTGGCGGCGCTCAGGACGACCTCGGTGACTTCTCGCATCGGACCTTCTTCGCTCAAATAGGATTTCAAGAGGCCGAGACGTTTCCCGCTCAAAGCGTTCTCGTCGAGATAGGCGGTATAGGTCTCGGGGATTTTGCCCGTGGCGACAGCGGTCTGTGGGTCGTTCGGGTCGGACCCCACCGTGGCGTCTAGGACGAGCACGAGATCGACGACGCTCCGAGCGAGCGGCCCGCCCACGTCTTGAGTATGCGAGAGCGGGACGATGCCGTCGCGGCTCGAAAGGCCCTGCGTCACTCGAAGTCCGAAGAGGTTGTTGTTCGCGGCGGGGATACGTATGGAGCCGCAAGTGTCGCTGCCCATGCCGATGGCCGCGAGCTCCGCACCGATCGCGGCACCCGTGCCGCCGCTCGAGCCCCCCGGGTTTCTCCTCGGGTCGTAGGGGTTGCGCGTTTGCCCGCCGATGGAGCTGATGGTGGTGATCCCGCGCGCGAGCTCGTGCATATTCGACTTCCCGAGGAACACGACGCCGGCCTCGCGAAGTTTCGCGACTTGATAGCCGTCATCCGCGGGGACGAAGCCGGCGAGCGCGACCGATCCCGCCGAGGTCGGCATGTCGTGCGTGTCGTAGTTGTCCTTGAGGATCATCGGGATGCCGTGGAGCGGGCCGCGCGGGCCTTTCTCGGCGCGCTCGCGATCGAGAGCGGCGGCCGTGTCGAGAGCGCGTGGGTTGAGGTAGACCATGCTGTTCAGCCGCGGCCCTCGGTTGTCGAAAGCTTCGATCCGCTCCAAATATTGGCGGACGAGCTCCACCGAGGTTACATCGCCGCGCTCCATCGCTTGCTGGAGCTCAGGGATCGTTTGGCCGAGAGCGTCGAAGCGTTCTCCCTGCATTGTAAGCGCTGCTGCGAGCGCGAGGATGGTGAGCACCGTCATGCGTCTCCTCCCTTACGGGTCCTTGCTGGGAACGCGCACACGCGCGATGCCGTTGTCGTCGAGTCGTTCTTCGAGCTCGGGGAGCGTCGTGTCCGTGAGCTCGGTAACCGAGGCGCGGTCCTCCGCCACCCGCGCTTCGAGCTCATCGAGCTGTCGCAGCTGCGTTGCCGTTGGCGCGAAGGGGGAGTTCTCGACAGCGCGATAGAGACGGTTCACGAGGCTCTTCGTGCGGTCCGTGCGGTGCGCCAGTGCTCGGGTGGATTCGGAGAGCTCGTCGAGACCAAGCTCGTTTTCATCCTCGTCCTCGGCCTCACTGACGGATTCCACGAGGGCCTCGAGCTCGTCCTTGATCTTTTCCGTCCGCTCTGAAGCTTCGAAAGCCTCGCGCTGAAGAGGGAGCAGACGCGTCACGGTGTCCAAACGCCGCCTTCGATCGGCTTCGTCGAGCTCCAGCTCCGGATCGGGCTCGACTTCGAGAATCGTGCTCACCGTGCGGCCGGGAAAATCCACGGTAACGCGATAGCTTCCGGGTTGAACGAGCGGTCCGAGGAACGCGCCGCCGAAGCCGCGGCCTTCGCCCTCGTCCTGAGGCGGTGACGTATGACGCAGATCCCATTGCACCCGGTGAAGTCCGGCGCTTGCGGGGGCTTCGAGCTCGCGGACGCGCTCGCCCATGGAGTTTGCGATCACGATCTTGGCCTCGGCGTTTTCGTCTTCCGGTGGCGTTCCCACGTAGTAGGTGATGGTGGCTCCGAACGCGGGGTTGTCCGCGATGAAACGCTTCTCCCCGAGAAATTGGTCGTCAGAATGGAGGTGGTAACGGAAAGCGACCGCGTTCTCGAGCGCGAAGACGTGGAGGTCTTTCGCCAAGACCTCATCTGTCATCTGCTGCAGAGGCCCGATATCCATGACGTAGGCGCTCCTCCCGTGGGTGCCGGCGATGAGATCGTGGTCGCGCGGGTGCACGACGAGGTCGGCCACCGCCACGGTCGGCATCCCGTTCATGAGTTTCGTCCAGCTCTCGCCGCTATTACCTCTATTAAACGACACGAAAGCGCCGAACTCGGTGCCGACAAAGAGCAGTCTCGGATTCTCCACATCTTCGCGCACGACGCGCACCGGGCCGTCCACGGGAAGGTTGGACGCGATGGACGTCCAGCTCTGACCGAGATCGTTGCTGACATAAAGATGCGGCGCGAAGTCGTCGTTGCGATGGCCGTCGAAAGCGGCATAGACGCGCTTGCGCTCGAACCTAGAAGCCACCAGGCGCGACACCCAGCGGCGGCCCGGCATATCCGGGACACGCTCGGAGAGCTCGGTCCAACTCGCGGCGCCGTCGCTCGTGACGTGGACGTGTCCGTCATCCGTCCCTGCATAAAGAATGGCGGGGTCGAGAGGCGATTCCGCGAAGGCACTCATCGACGCCACCATGTGTGACTCGCCGCCCCGGTAATCCGCACGCGAGCGTGTCGCGGTCGTGAGCTCGGGACTGATCACGTCCCACCGGTTGCCGCGATCCGGTGAGCGAAACAAGTGATTGCCGCCCGCATAGATCGTTCTCGAGTCATGGTATGAGATGTGAAGCGGTGTCTCCCAGTTGAAGCGGTAATCTTCCTCGCCTTCGGGTGCGGCCGGCGCGATGCTCGTGTTCTGGCCGGTCTTGCGATCGTGTCGCACGATGCGGCCATATTGCGCTTCGGCGTACAGGATCGTGGGAACGCTCGGGTCGATCCGCACCTGGAAGCCGTCGCCCGTCATCACTTTGTGCCAATCGCTCCCGGCGATGCCGATGCTGTTGCGCGTCGCGCTCGGCCCGCCCCAAGAGCAGTAATCTTGAACACCGCCATAGATGAAGTAGGGTTTCTGCATGTCCACATCGATAGCGTAGAACTGGCCGATGGCGATTTGGTTCAAGAAATCCCAGCTCTCACCCCGATCAAAGCTGAAATAAATACCGCCGTCATTCCCGAGAACGAGGTGGTCGGAATTATCAGGGTTGATCCAAAGATCGTGATGGTCGACGTGGACCTTGATGTCCATCCTCTCGAAATCCTTGCCGCCATTCTCGGAGACGGAGAGAGGGCTTCCGAGCACGTAGACGCGATCGGGATCGCTCGGGTCGACACGAATTTGGCTGTAGTAGAACGGCCGCGGGTTCGTCGAGCTCATCCATTCCCAGCTCTCGCCCCGATCGGTCGAGCGGAAAACGCCGCCGTCCTCGAACGTTTTGTCCTCCGTCGGCGGCGGAGGATCCTCGGGATCGCGACGCGCGGGTACCGTCGTGACGGTCTGCACGATCGCATAGACGATCGCGGGGTCGCTCTTGGACACGGCGATCCCGATACGCCCTTTCTCGCTCTCCGGCAATCCTTCGGTGAGCTTGCGCCAGTTCCTTCCGCCGTCATTGGTTTTGTAGATAGCGCTTCCATCGCCCGTCATCGTTTCGGGGTCGCCGCGGAAAACCCGTCGCGCCGCACTTCATAGGCCGCCGCGTAGAGCGTCGCGCTGTCGCGGGGATCCATCGCGACATCGATGACCCCGGTGTCTTCGTCGATGAAAAGCGACCGCTCCCAGCTCGCGCCGCCATCCGTCGTCTTGTAGAGCCCGCGCTCGTCATTCGCGGCCCAGATGTGGCCGAGCGCGGCCACGTAGACCGTGTCGGGATTCCTGGGGTCGACCGCGATGCGCCCGATGTGATGGGTGTTCTCGAGTCCGACATTGACCCAGCTCTTCCCGCCATCGTTTGATTTGTACACGCCGTTGCCCCACGAAACGCTATTGCGCGGATTGGCCTCGCCCGTCCCGACCCACAACACGTCGGGATTGCTCGGGTTGACTGCGATGGCGCCGATGGAGACGACGTCTTGATCGTCGAAGATTGGCTCCCACGTCACGCCGCCATTCGTGCTTCTCCAAAGACCTCCCGAAGCGGTGGCGACGAAGATATGGAAAGGGAACTCGCCCACGACTTCGACGTCGACCACCCGGCCGCCCGCGCCCGCGGGGCCGACAGAGCGCCAAGTGAAGTTTTCGAGAAGCGCTTCGTCTATTTGTGGCGCTTGCGCCAAGGCGGCAGCGAGGAGCATGGAGAGAGCGAGGGGCATGGTTTACCTCCTGGTTTTGCGGCGTTCCAACGGGGGATTCTATAACCGTTTGTAGCTCCGGACCCTAATCAGGAATACTATGCTCTCGGAGGATGACCATGACGACGGTTTCGTTTACAACGAATCTTCAACGCTTCCTCGATTGCCCCGAGGTTGCGGTCGAAGCGAGCACGGTCGCCGACGCGTTGTCCTGCGTGTTCGAGGAGAATCCGCGCCTGCGCGGCTACGTTCTCGATGAGCAGGGCCGTCTCCGCCAACACGTCGCGGTTTTCGTGGGCGGCGAGCTCATTGTCGATCGCCTGCGCTTGAGCGACGCCGTCTTGCCCGGGCAGGATATTTTCGTGATGCAAGCGTTGTCAGGAGGCTGAACATGACCCAACCACTCATGCTAGGGACCCGCAAAGGGCTTTTCGTTCTTGAGCGCCGCGCGCCGGGGAATTGGGAAGTGACACGCTCGAGCTTTGCCGGCGATCCTGTCACGATGGTGCTCTTCGATCGGCGGGACGAGACAGTCTATGCCGCTCTCGATTTGGGTCACTTCGGTGCGAAGCTTCACCGATCCGATGACGGCGCCGAGAGCTTTACCGAAGTCGCCATCCCGGAATATCCGAAGAGCGACGATCCTTCCGCGAAAGCTTTGAAGCTCGTCTGGTGTCTCGAAAGCGCGGGCGACGATCGACCCGGTAGCCTGTGGGCCGGGACCGTACCCGGCGGGCTCTTCCGGAGTAACGATCGCGGGAGAGCTGGAGCCTCAACGGAGCGCTCTGGGACGAGCCCGAGCGGGAAAAATGGTTCGGCGGGGGATATGACGACCCAGGAATTCACTCGGTCTGCGTCGACCCGCGGGACAACCGGCGTGTCTTGCTCGGTGTGTCTTGCGGCGGGGTCTGGATCACCGAGAACGAGGGTGAGTCGTGGACGTGCAGCACCCGCGGAATGTTCGCCAACTACATGCCGCCCGAGCAGCGCGAGGAGCCGGCCATCCAGGATCCACACTGCATCGTCCAGTGTGGCGACGTCTCATGGGCACAACACCACAACGGGATTTTCCGCTCCGCCGACAAGGGCGCGAGCTGGAGCGAGGTCCACTCGAAGCCGTCGAGCTTCGGTTTCGCGACCGTGGTGCATCCCACGGATCCGGATACCGCGTGGTTCGTGCCTCTCGACAAAGACGAGCGCCGCATTCCCGTCGACGGAAAGGTTGTCGTCACGCGGACGCGCGACGGAGGCAAGAGCATGGACGTCCTCGAGAACGGGTTGCCCGGGGAACACGCCTACGACGTCGTTTATCGTCACAGCTTCGACATCGATCGCACCGGCGACGTGCTCGCCATGGGCTCGACGACCGGCTCTCTTTGGATCTCGGAAGACCAAGGGGACTCGTGGACGACCGTCTCGACGTTTCTCCCGCCTATCTACTGCGCCCGATTCGCCTGAAAGCCCAAGGAGCAAAGTGCCATGCACTTCCCCCAAGATTGGAATATCCCTAACGCGATCCGGCTCCGTCTCGGCGCCAACACGACGGGGCGGCAGCGGGCCCTCGTCTCGGACGGCTATCTCATGCTCGTGCTGCACGAAGTCCCGCGGCACGGCCAGCGAGAGCGTCGCGGCGCGTACTTTTTCCGATCGCCGGACGGGCAGTGGTCGTCGTCTCGGGAGAGCTCCGGCATTCCCAATCTAGCGGAACACGTGAACGATTTCAGCCGGGCCGCGGACGAGCTCGAAGCAAAGTACCAAACCGCGACGATGGCGCGGGATTATTTCAAAGTGCTCGAAGAAGCCGCGCCCATTTTGAGGTCGGCGGCGAACATGCACTCGACCCTTCAATCGGCACGCGACGCGGACCACGAGGACCAGGGGCTCATCGGCGTCCGCGACACGGCGGGCGACGTCGTCCGCTCACTCGAGCTTCTCTGCACTGACGCCAAAAACGCGCTCGACTACGACATCGCGAAAAGCACCGAGGAACAAGCCGTGCTGGGGGAGGAAGCGGTGCGCTCGGGGCTACGGCTGAACATCCTGGTGGCCATCTTCCTGCCACTCACGACGTTGAGCGGGATGTTCGGAATGAACGTGACGACGGGTCTCGAGAGAGCGCCGGCATGGTTCGCGTGGGCCATCTTCGCGCTCGGCGTGGCGATTGGCCTAGTCGTGCGCGGCTGGGTGATGCGCGGCGTCCGGCCGGAGCTCGTCAACCCGCGTGAAGTTGCAAGGAGGCTCTAGTCCAGGGGACTAGCGGCCACGTGACGGAAGCGGTCGAGTCCCTTCAGCAGGAAGCGTGGCGAAGGCCAACTGTCCGGGAGGTTCTCGCCGCACAACTGTAACGGTTAGACCTGAGACACGAAGGCTGTATTAGGTCCGGGAGCTATACACGTGCCCGCTCAACGCTACTACCTTGCCGCGGCATCGGGAACATTGGGGGCTTCTCTTCCCGACGCGACCGACCCAGTCACAGCTCGTGCAACGGCCCTCGAAGTAACCCTTGCTCAAATCCTCCAGAAGCGGGCGATGGTGAAGATAGTGGCGCACGACGCGTCGATAGTTTTTCTGAGCGTCGCCCGAAGAGAGCTCGCGATCGATCTCGAGTCCCACCGCGCTGGGCTCGCCCGTATTCTTGGAGGGCAAGATCCGGCGCGCGACAGCGACGAGGGCAAACGGGGGAGTGACCTCCGCACAGCCGTCGAAACCGACGCTGACGTGGTCCCCCACTTCCACGCCATCGGCCGGAGTGATCGAGAGACCGGGAAGGTTCACGTCCCTCGTCTGACGAAGCGCACCAGGGCGGTGCCGACCTTGATGCGAACGTCCAACGGCAGAGCTACCCGGCGGCCGGAGCGTCGCTCGGCGCCGACGTCAGCCGGTATCGGTCGCGGTTTCGCGGTGGCATTGGCGCTTTCGCCACGCAGGAAGCGCTGCCCCATTTGTTTGAGCTTGCTGAAGCTCCCCCCGGAGCGTTCATTTGTTAACGGCATGGTCCCCCTCCTGGACGTATTTTTAGGAATTCCTGGTAGGAGAGCAGTTATTCTACAACGTGAGAACCGACAAAGGCAAATCCAAAGAGCTAGGCCGAAAATAATCTCCGGTATAATTCGGTTCTTGGTAACATCTCGCGAGTTACATCTACTCTACGTTCACCTGATTTCGTCTATTCCTGGACGAGAGGGAAGGTAAGATGCAGCGGGGCGTGCAGGTTGCGTTGGGCCTCGACAGGCGTCTTTCCTTGATGCTATGATATTATCGTGAGCGATAATATTTTAACCGAGAAGCTGCCTCCTATCGGCTTCCAAATTCGTACCTTGCGAAAAGAGCGTGGGTGGAGCCTTGCCGAGCTTGCGCGACGGGCCGGAACCAGCGCCCCCACTCTTCACCGCTACGAGAGCGGTTGGGAACGATTCGAGCTCGCCACCCTGCGGCGGCTGGCGGCGGCGCTTGGCGTCCCACTGAATGTTAGCCTGGGGCCAGCCCGTAGAGAAAGGCCCGAGCCGACGGCGTCGCGAGCGCAACTGGCTCGTCTCTTGAGAGCACTCTTTTGGGATCGGCCTCTAAAGCCACGGGATATCGACGATTACCCGCACTGGGTGCTTCGCCGCGTTCTCATGTACGGCAACCGGCGCCAGGTGGAGGCGAGCCGCCGGTTCTATGGTGATGACGCCATCCGGGCAGCGGTTGCTCACCGGGAGACCGACGAGCGGACCCGGAACTACTGGAGTCTCATCCTCGGATCAGAGGCCATTGACCCCCAAAGTCCTCAGTCCTGAAGCCTGGCGAATCGTGCGACGCTTGGTCGCGGGTGGCTGCTTAGAGACGTGGACGCTCGCCGGAGGAACCGGCCTTGCCCTACAGCTTGGGCACCGATACTCCGAAGATCTCGACTTCTTCAGTGCTGCGGCCTTCGAGACGGATCCATTGATCGAGCGACTGTCCGATGTCGAGCCTCTCTCGATTCAAAGCCGATCGTCGCAAACGCTCCACGTCGTTCTGGGAGGCCTGCGTGTCAGCTTCCTTGGGATGGAGGCGCCGCTACTCTACCCGAGCACACCGTATCGGGGGCTGCCGCTCGCTGACCCGCGCGACATCGCGGTCATGAAACTCGTGGCCATCGGCGGCCGCGGCGGTCGAAAGGACTTCGTCGACCTCTACTTCTTCCTGCAGGCCGGGGGAAGTCTCGAGTCAACACTCGATCTCACTCGCCGCCGCTTCCAGAGAGTCGACTACAACGAGTATCACCTGTTGAAGAGCCTGGTCTACTTCGAAGACGCCGAGGCGGAACCCATGCCAAGAATGCTTCGCGAAGCTTCCTGGATGGCGATCAAGAAGAAAATTACAGCGGAGGTGCAAAGGCTGTCCCTGTAGGCCCGGGAAACGCTCCGAGAAGGAATTTGTCCTATAGTCAGGTCAGTAGCGGAGATAGTTTATGAGCGCCGAGACACCCGTGGTAACCCGATCGCCGGAAAACCTTTGTGGAACCCCGGTATTCGGCGGGACGCGGGTTCCCGTCAAGACACGGATCGACTACCTGGAGGTTGGCGATAGTCTGGAGGTCTTTCTTCTGGGCTTTCCATACGCATATCCCGAGAGCAGGCCGTTGCCGCTCTGCAAATAGCCAAGGAGGCTCTGCTTCAGGATGCGGGTGCGGCTTGACGAGTGTCTGCCGCGCCGAAAGAATAACTTCACATTTTAGGACGCCGATGCATCCCGCCTGGCTGCGTTGCTCGTCGTTCATAGATTTGGATATTACTCGCTCCTCGCGCCTTGCCAGCCGGGCGCTCTTTATTAGACGGCGCCCGAAAATGCGAACTTATTCTTTCGCGGACCCCTTAGGCTCAGCGTTCTCCCTCTTCGACGTCACTCGCCACGACGACGAGAGATTCTGGATCCACCAGCCATTGGCCGTCGGTCTCACTCGAATCGACGGGGACCACCAGAGCGTCTACCATCGCGCAGAGCGCGTCCGTGCAGGCTTGTGCATCGTTCTGCACCGACGAAGGCAAGATCGCTTTGTCGACCCGCACGGCGAAATAGCTGCGACGCTCGAAGCCCCACGTGTACCATCGAATATCAGGCGTCGACAGGTCCAAAGGCGGGCTCTGCCGCCAATCCCCCTTAATCGTGAGTCCGTCGAGTGGCGTGATCACGGTGGGGAACTCGGTTTCGGGCCGCATCTTGCCGCTCTTCTCACGAGCCCGGACCACGTTGTCCATGGCGTAGGTGTGCCAGCTGGGCTCGTGCGTGGCTTCGACAACGAGCCAGTCGCCTTCGACGCGGGCCCGGTAAGAAAGCGCGTGCATGTCGTCGAGCCACACTCGGACGCCGTGCTCGTCCTGCCGCCCTGGCGCTGCCAACGACGACACCCCGAAGAGGCCTAACAGCGAAACGGCGACCCCGAAAAAGATCGTTTTCTTCATCATCCTTTTTTTCTCCGAAGTGACTTTCGAAAGTGCTGGCGTTCCGTGTTCAGCATCGTGTCGATGCGCTCTCCGTTACGAATAATGCCCAGTGTAACGGAGTCGCCGGCACGGACGCGCAGTTGAATATAGAGACTGCAGCTCGTGGCGAGTGGGTCAGTCTCGACGCCGTTCACCGAGACCACGACGTCTCCCACCTCGAGCGTATGCGTACCTATAGAACGGGCCCAGCTTCTGACCTTGGTGACATCGCATGCGAAGCCTTGCGCCTCCAGACCGAGCACGGATTTTCTCTCTGCCGTCAGCGGCTCGGACTCGAAGTAGATGACCGGATCGACCGACCAGCGCCGATGCTTCAGGTCGTGCGCCCACCAGAGCCTAGGTAGCTCGAGCTCGAGTGTGACGCGAGTGGGCTGAACAGCCGGGCTCGCCCTACGTTCGATCGCTAGAGACATCTCGGTGGAAGCGCGGTCGAGTTGATCGTAAACATGAAGAAAATCACCAAAAGTAAATACGGGAGTTCCCTCGATCGCGACGATAGTATCGCCGGCCGACATTCCGGCTCCCGCGGCTGCGCCCGTGACAGCGTCGACCACCAATCCCTTCGCTACGTCCATATGGATACCAATGTCCCGAATATCTGGTGAGCGAAACATGTCGCGTGGCTTGTCGAGCGTGCCGGCAGCTTCCTTCGCCATGACCTCGTAGTCCGAGATCATGTGACACTCGATACATCGACCACCTGACATTTTGCCGCCGGTCATTTCTTCGTTGCGTAGCGTTTCGATATCCGGGGAAATTTAGGCGGGGGCCGCTCCGTCTTCGGCAGCTCACCGCGTTTCCAGCGCTCGTGTTGTTCGAGGCCCCTTTCGAGGGCGAGGGCCAGGCTGTCCAAATCCAGATACGAGTCGGCGGAGCGGGCGTCTCGGCCGCCATACCTCAGGTAGATTTGCTCGTCGGGACTGACGGCGAAGAAGTAAATGGAGAAGTGACGGTCCCAACTATAGAGACCGATATCGATGCCCGCCATATCGACGACGCGCACGCGAGTGTAATTTTGTAGTAATTGCCCTCTGCGGGATGTTATCGGCGACTGCACAACCTGTGCGTCGAAGCGGTGTCCGCTGATTCACGGGGCGCAGCGAAACTCTAGAAAAACAGGTTGCCCCGTTTTCTTGGCGAGAGCGAAAGCTTCATCGTAGTCGTCCATCCACTCGAGAGTCTCGTCGTCCTGAACGATCGCACTTTCCGCAACGACCTCTGATGTTTTGCCGGACAGGCTCCACGACACTAGCGAGGCAAGCACCACGGGCGCCAGTCGAATCCAGTTCCAGTCTGTCACGGACAGTCTTCCCTCGAGCGTTCTTTGGTTCCGTACCATCGACATACATATTACCATTCCCCTTCAGCTGTATCTGATAGATCGCGGCGCCCAGCCCGACAGATTCGTCGTCATGCTGAGGGCGATGATTTGTTATACATTTGCGAATGTAGATCTACAACGACACGAGTCCGGTGTCACGTTGCACGTTCGGACTGAGGTGGACCCCATTCTCTGGACCAAAATGGGGGGTAGCTAAGGTGGAGCCTGCCGAGTTGAACACGTCGTGGTCATAGTCGTCATGTTGTTTCCCGAAGGCTCCTAGAAGGGAGCGTTCGGGAAGACAGTTTATGTCAGATTGAAGATCTATTGTCCCACGTTCGATCCGGTGCCCCGACGGAGGGAGCGGACCCTTAAGAAAAGATGCGAAGCTTCCTTGTCCGCTCCCTCCGTCGGGGCACCGGATCGAAGCCGCCCTTTCGCTGGTCCACCTGAATAGTGCAAAAATCGGGGTACCTGGGGTATGGGCCAAGCCGCGAGAGGGTCTCCTGCGGCGATTCTCGCATTCGTTTTGTGGACTCGTGGCAAGGTTCATTCCTTTTCCCGGCTTTCTACCGCCGTGGCCTCTTTGGCCTTGTTCTGCTTCGATTGCTCCAGTGCGTAACTGCCGACGTTGAGCTCCAGGATGATGCTGTGATGTACTAATCGGTCGATGGCCAATCATCTTGCCGCCAATCATCTTCAAGCTACCTCGCCAAGCAGTCCATCGTAGAAGCTCGCGGGCGTTTGATAGCCTAACGCTTTGTGCGGGCGCTCGTCATTGAAGAAATCGAAGTAGCAAGCGATGCCCTCGCGAGCCATCTGCACGCTGTCGTAGGCGTACAGGTAGACCTCCTCGTACTTCAGCGAGCGCCAGAGCCGCTCCACGAAGATGTTGTCGATACAGCGACCTTTGCCATCCATGCTGATCTTGATCTCAAGAGCAAGCAATACACTGGTGAACTCCTCCGAGGTGAACTGAGAGCCCTGGTCCGTGTTGAATATCTCTGGGCGACCGTAGCGTGCCACAGCTTCGTTCACGGCCTCCACGCAGAAGGTCGTCTCCAACGTGTTGGAGACGCGCCAGGCGAGCACCCGCCGCGAATACCAATCGATGACCGCCACCAGGTATACGAAGCCTCGCGCCATCGGGATGTATGTGATGTCGGCGGCCCACACCTGATTGATCCGAGAAACCGTCAGATTCCTCAGTAGATAGGGGTATACCGTGTGTTCCGGCGCTGGCTTGCTTGTGTTCGGCTTGGGCGCAGTACTCTCGAGCCCCATCAACCGCATGAGACGCTGCACACGCTTGCGGTTGACGGCCGACCCCTCCGCTTTGAGTATCTGCGTCATCATGCGGCTGCCGAAAAATGGATGCTTCAGATGTAGCTCGTCCATCCGACGCATCAATGCGAGTTGCTCGCCATCCGGCTCGACAGGTTCGTAGTACAGGCTCGACCGATTCACGCCAAGCAGCTCGCACTGCCAGCGCATCGACAGCGGGGCGTTGGGTTCGACCAACTCCCGCCGGGGCGTCATCGCAATCGACCGAGCCCGTGTGATAAAAAATCGCGCTCCATCGTCAGCTCCCCGATTTTCTGGAGCAGTTCGGCCTCGCGCATCGAGGCATCGCCTCCGCCCACCTCTTCGGTCTCGAAAGCACGCGCGACGTTCTCCAAAAGCTGCCGCTTCCACTTGTAGATCTGGTTCGCGTGAACCTTGTTGTTGTTTATCACTTTAATCCGTAATCCACCGCGATGAAATATCAAGAACGGCCACCACTCCATGAGGGTACGGGAGTGCTCGACGGCGTCAAGGGTTCGCTCGCTACGCGAGCCGCTACGCGCCCTTGACCCCGTCTGCGCCTCCCGTCTTCTGCTCGTACGTGGTTGCCGGTCGAGGTGAATCACGAATGAGAAATCTTCGCGATTCAATGTAAAAAACAACACTTGTGCCGCCGGGATAGTTCCGCCACTGTCTCCTGCTCGCGTAGTACCGCCAAGGCAACTTTCGCCTTGAAAACAGGGCTGTGCTTCGTGCGATTTTTCTTCACTTTTCTCTGCTCCTTTTTTCATTGAGCAGGCTTGTTTTACCACCTTAACCCCTGGTCTAAAAAATGGGGTCCACTTCAGACTGCCTCGGACCCGACGGCCTTCATCCAACCCATCCAAAAGCGCATTCGGGATCTCGAGCCCAACTGTGAATTCTGATACGCAGCTCTTTCTCATCGTCACGCCCAACAATCCCACTGGCACGAGTTTGAGCTACGCGGAGCTCGAGACCATCGCCGATGCTCTACCAGAGGATGTTCTCTTTGTTATCGATGAAGCCTATGCTGATTATCATCCCGATGGGTGGAAAACGGGGATCGACTTACTAAAGGCGGGATACGACAACGTCCTTGTGACGCGGACCTTTTCCAAAGCCCACGCACTGGCCGGATTACGTTGTGGCTATGGTCTTGGCCATCCGGATATTCTGAGAAAGATTGCGAGATTTGGGTGTGGCACCGGGCAGCACGAACATGGTCGCGTTTGGCGCAGTTCAGGGTGCGTTGAGTGATCCGGCGCACGCGAAGCGGTCACGGACATATGTACAAAAATGCCGTATCTACTTTGAGCAGCAGGCCCAAACGTTAGGACTGGATACAGTATCGGGACCGTCGCCCTTCATGCTCATTGAATTGGGTGAGAGAGTCAAGGCGATCACTAGCGTGGATTCCCACGGAGCCGTTCGGACCTAACATCAGGGTCAGCGCCGTCGCCTGATCGAGCTGTATCGGCCCCGGGGACATCGTTTGGCGTTAGGTGCGAGCTTGACCCCATGGGATTGGAGCGTCGCGCGTTGATCATCCGAAGACGAGCTGGAGATGACGGCCACCGAGCCAGGGAACGCGGGTTCGCTTCCGATCGAAGCCGGCTTCGAGTAGGTGTGGGTTGTGTGCGCGCTTTTGAAACTGGACGGTGATGGTCGAGGAATCGATCGTTACAACGGCGGTGGCGTCTATGAAGTTGCGGAAGATGCGCCGAGACTTCGCATTCGTGTATTCCTTTCCGAGTTCGGTCCCAAGGAGCCGGTAGAGGCTACTCGCCATGAGCGTGAGCTGGAGGTCACAGTTAACTTTCATCGCGACCGCTGAGGAGAGCGCATCCATATGGAAAAAGTCGATGCCATCCGCGATCCCGTTCTCGATGAGCATCCGTTGTGCGTAGCGATCGATCAGCTTCGTGGCTGAGCGACGCAGCTGATTAGTGAGAAGAAGAGTCGGCTTATCATGGCCAAGATCGCGAATGGCAAGTTGACGTATCGGGACCTCGTAGTCGCGGAGTTGGATCATCCTCTCGAGGACTTTCGGTGTTCTGAATGCCCGAGACACATTGCTGAGCTGGATCTGCCGCCAGGCTGATCCAGGAGTCTGCCGCAGTTGTTCGAGTATCTTGTCCGAGCGGCGCCGCAGAGTGATGAAATCGATGTCCATGTTATTCAGCTCGTTGAGATTCGCGTAGGTCGTCAACTTGGAATCAAACACCAACTCCTGCGGCAGCCGACCGGTTCTCTCCTTCCAAAATTCGACGAATCTCAAGATTTCATCATTCTGTTGTTCCTTGCGCAAATTACTGTTCGCGTAGCAAAACACCCGAGTCTCGGAATCCTGCGCTACGAAGGCCAGCACGCCCTTCTGCTTGCGGCTACGCTTTGAGATGTAGTGCTTCTGTACGAGCGCGTCTTCGCCATGGAAAGGGATGGTGTGGAAATCAAGGTCGAGGGAGCGGCCTCTCTTCAGGCCAAGTTTCTTCACGGTGTCGAACCAAGACCGCATGATCTGTGGGTAGCAGACCGGTCGGATGCGGCAGCTGTACTCCGTGAGGAAGGAACGCTTTGGAATCACGTTGAGTCCAGCAAACAGCGCCAAGCCCTCGTCGAAGACGTAACTCATGACATGGCTGTGCCGAGCGCTGCCGAACAACTTCATCGCCAGCAGTGAGCGAATCGCATGTGCGGCCGGCATCATCTTCGTGCCTGGGAACTTGGCATCGGCCAGCATCTTGTCGAGAGGGATCTTGGCAAGGTACGGAAGGAACAGGAACAGGCCGCCCACCTTCGTTCGGAACGTGCGCTCGGACAGGTCGAGCTTTCCGGCGTCGGCCACGTCCGCAGCATTGGGTCGAGTCGTTGCGGGCCGTTCGTCGTCTCGCCGTCTCGGGAGACGAGCGAATCCCTCCTCCTTGAGAATCGTCGAGATCGAGGCCGGACTCAGCTTTTCCCCACTCTGATCCAGGGCATCCCGGATGTCGTACACCGACGAGTTCTGCTTGCGCAGGGTGATGATCTTCTGACGAAGTCTCTCCCTGGGCGGCGGCAACTTGGCCTTCTTCGTTTGTGGCAGAAAGAACTCTCGCTGAGGGTTTTTGCGGAACTCATGGCACAGGACGCGAAAACTCCCGGGTGTGTAGCCGAACCGCTCGGCCGCCTCTGCTGACGGGGCTCTGTCGACGAAAAACGTGCGCAGAGCCTCGTACTGTCGATGGGTTGGGTTGGAGGGGAGCAGGAAATTCATCGGCGAGGTCGGTTAGTTTTTTGCCTGAACCGTTGACCACATACCCCACTATATCAAGTGGTACGTATTAGTCAAGCCACAAGCGATGGAAATATCAAGAATTACGTGATCACGGGCCTTAAATGGCCTCTAGCAGCTCACCCGCTCCTTTTTCCACTCGCGGGCCATTTGTGTTTATAAGATTGGCTTCCGTTGTTAAGACTTGAACTCTCCTAACTTTCTTGGCGCTCGAACCGCGACTTTGCGCACCTATTGGTCAAAAGCCGTTAGTGCTACGGGTCCTATGGGAATCCAGGCTAGTGAGCTGAGAGTTCGGAAAATCATTGTGGCAGATGCTGAGTCGTGGAACCTTCCGCAGCATCTGCGCGTTTCATACGGACGCGAAGAGGAAAACCAGGCATTCTTCAGGGAGCTGAAGGCGATTCTATAAGTCCTCATCAATGGAGGCGTTCAGTCCGTTGGCGGGAGCACCACCGGTTTGCCGTGCGGCGTGTGACGATAGGCGTCGGCCCACGCCTCCTTGCGAGCGTCGAGCTCGGGAGAGTCTGCCAGCCCCTTCGCCGTGACGAGGCGCTCGAGCGTCGCGACCCAGTGGTTGTAGTAGGGCGAGCCGTCGTCCGGCTCGCCGCGATCGGCCGCGGCTTTCAGCTCGACCGCGAGCGCACCCGCCCACTCCTTCCAGGTGAAGTAGCCCTGCTCGGAGAGCTTGACGGCAAGCGCGAATGCTTGCGCTTGCCACGGCTCGGCGAATACCGGGCCCTCTTCGTCTCGAGGCAGAGGAGGCAACGCGTCGAGCCGCTCCGCGTTGCCGCGCGCGGTACCTCGGGAACCCCCTTGTCGGCGTTTCCGCAGCAGCATCCCTCGCAGACGAAGAGGTGTCCTTCGCGACACGTACTTCCCGGGTCTCGCCGTCGGGCAGAATCACGTCGGCGAATCGGTCAGCATTCCACCTTTCGGCCACGGATGGATTCTCGCACATGCTAGCTCGTGAACGCGAGTCGGTGTTAAACGTCGAAGACCTGAATAGGAATAGTGCGGTCTTACTAAAGGTCCTTTACGCGGTCTCTTTGCGAGCCCGTGCAGCCATGTATCTCTGGTCAAGACCGTACCTGACCAGCGTTTTAATGAGTGCCTGTCTGCTTATATTTAACTGCTTTGCCAAATCATCAAGCTCTGCCAACATATCCTGACTGAAATCGACATTCACCCTTTGAATAGGATTGACCATCCTGCCCTTGTTTGTGAAGAATTGAGAGATGTCTTCTCCTCGGTCCGCCATCTTGGCGATCTGTTCGGCGGACACGGGCTGCTTGGGTTTACGAGCTTTCTTCATATAGCTTTCGTTCCTCTCTGCTTGCTTGCCAAAGCGTCACCAAATGATAAAACTCTCCCTGACTGTCTGCCCTGATTTCGAAGATGAGTGTGTAGAGGATCCCACCGACCCAGCCGATCGCCCTGTATTGTTCCGGAAGCTCTGTTCTCTGATCGAGATAGTACGGATGTGTGAATAGTTCACGTGCTTCTTCAAACCCGATACCACGCTTTGGATTATTTCGTAGCGATTCGCTCTTTCTTCGATCGAATTTGAATCGCACAAGGTTATGGTATAACAGTTATACCACAATATCAATCTCGGCGGACCATCCCGTAATGACCTGAAGGGCTTGGCGGTCACTTTAAACACGAGAAGCGACGATGAGCGCGCAAGTCGTGCGACCGCGCAGCTGCCTGCGACAAGGCGCTAGCCGTTAGCGGCGCGTCACGCCCTTGAGCTTGGCTCTCAAATAATCCCGATTCATCCTCGCGATCCAATCGATGCTGATCGCTTTCGGGCAGACCGCTTCGCATTCGCGGAAGTTGGAACAGCTCCCGAAGAGCTCGACTCCATCTGCTCCACCATGCTGACCGCACGCGTGTCGCGCTCGGGTTGTCCTTGAGGGAGAAGACTGAGATGGCCTATTTTCGCGGCCGTAAAGAGCTGCCCGGCGCCATTGGGGCATTGGGCGACGCAGGCGCCGCAGCCGATGCAAGTGGCGGCGTCGAAAGCGTCGTCGGCGACGTCTTTCGGGATCGACATCAAATTGGCTTCGGGGGCGCTCCCGGTATTGACCGAGATGAAGCCTCCCGCTTGGATGATGCGGTCGAAGGCGGACCGGTCGACCATCAAGTCCTGCACGATCGAAAAAGCGGTCGCGCGCCACGGCTCGATGACGATGGTGTCGCCGTCTTTGAACTCGCGCATGTGGAGCTGACACGTCGTCGTGCGCGCTCGCGGCCCGTGCGCTTGGCCGTCCACCATCATGCTGCACGCGCCGCAAATCCCTTCGCGGCAGTCATGGTCGAAAGCGACCGGACGCTGACCTTGTTCTTCGAGGCGCTCGTTCAGTATGTCCAGCATTTCCAGGAAGGAATAGTCTGGGCTGATCTCGTCGACCACGTAGGTCTCGAGCGCGCCCGGAGCGTCCTTCGTCTCCTGGCGCCAGACCTTCAGGGTCAACCTCATTACTTATAGCTCCTTTGGGTGAGCTGCACGGCTTCGAACTCGAGGGGCTCGTCGTGAAGGGTGGGGGACGAGAAGTCTCCCGTGTGCTCCCAAGCGGAGACGTGGGTGAAGTTCTCGTCGTCGCGCAAAGCTTCGCCTTCGCTCGTTTGGGATTCTTCCCGGAAGTGGCCGCCGCAGGACTCTTTGCGGTCGAGCGCGTCGATGCACATGAGCTCCGCGAGCTCGAAGAAATCAGCGACGCGGCCCGCGCGCTCGAGCGACATGTTCAACCCTTCGCCATTTCCCGCGAGGTTCAAGTTGGCGTGAAACTCTTCCCGCAGCGCGGGAATTTTCTGGAGCGCGCGCTCGAGCGATGCCTCGCTCCGTGACATCCCGCACTCATCGCGCACGATTTGGCCGAGCTCGCGATGGAACGAGTCCACCGTGCGCTTGCCGCTCGCTTGTATGAAACCTGCGAGGCGTTCGGATACTGCGTTCTCGGTCTGCTGGAACGCCGCTCCACTCGCGCTCACGGTCTCCCCGAGATGCGGCGCGAGGTAGCTAGCGAGCGTATAAGGCACGATGAAGTAGCCGTCGGCGAGCCCTTGCATGAGCGCGCTCGCGCCGAGACGGTTCGCGCCATGATCGGAGAAATTGGCTTCGCCGATGACGAAGAGACCGTCGACGTTGCTCATCAAGTTGTAGTCGACCCAGAGCCCGCCCATGGTGTAGTGAGGGGCCGGGTAGATGCGCATCGGGACTTCGTAGGGATTCTCTCCCGTGATGCGTTCGTACATCTCGAAGAGGTTTCCGTATTTCTCTTCGATGGCGTCGCGGCCGAGACGTCCGATGGCGTCTGCGAAGTCGAGGTAGACGCCGTTTTTCAACGAGCCCACGCCCCGGCCTTCGTCGACGACGCTTTTGGCGTTGCGCGACGCTACGTCGCGGGGGACGAGGTTGCCAAAGCTCGGATAGCGGCGCTCGAGATAGTAGTCCCGCTCGCCCTCCGGAATCTCGCGGGCCCGGCGCGTGTCCTCATCGTTTTTAGCGACCCAGATGCGGCCATCGTTTCTGAGCGATTCGCTCATCAGTGTGAGCTTCGACTGGTACTCGCCTGATTGCGGGATGCAGGTCGGGTGGATTTGGGTGAAGCAAGGATTGGCAAAGAGAGCTCCGCGGCGGTGCGCCCGCCACGCAGCCGTGACATTGCACGCTTTCGCGTTCGTCGAAAGAAAGTAGACGTTGCTGTAGCCGCCAGTGGCGAGCACGACAGCGTGTCCGGCGTGCGAGGTGATCTCTCCGCTCACGAGGTCGCGGGTCACGATGCCCTTCGCCCGGCCGTCTTCGACGACGACGTCGAGCATCTCGGTTCGCGAGAACATCTGGACCGTTCCGGCCTCGATCTGGCGCGCCAGAGCTTGATAAGCGCCGAGCAAGAGCTGTTGTCCCGTTTGTCCGCGCGCGTAAAACGTCCGCGCCACCTGGGCGCCGCCGAAGGAGCGGTTGTCCAAATGGCCGCCATATTCACGCGCAAAGGGGACACCTTGCGCGACCGCCTGGTCGATGATCTCGACGCTGACTTCGGCGAGACGGTAGACGTTGGATTCACGGGAGCGGAAGTCGCCGCCTTTGATCGTGTCGTAAAAGAGCCGGAACGTGCTGTCGCCGTCGTTGCGATAGTTCTTCGCCGCGTTGATGCCGCCCTGGGCCGCAATCGAATGTGCGCGCCGCGGGCTGTCCTGGAAGCAGAAGCACTTCACGTTATAGCCCGCTTCCCCGAGGGTGGCTGCGGCGGCGGCGCCCGCGAGGCCCGAGCCGACGACCAGGACTTCGAACTTCCTCCGGTTGTTGGGCGCGACCAGTTTCAAATGGTCGCGGTAACCGCTCCACTGCGTCTCGAGCGGTCCCGACGGTGCCTTGGCGTCCAGCACGGACCCGCCGTTGGTACCAGCGTTAATACCACCGTTAATATTAATCACGAAACGATGCCCGTCAGCACGGCGACGGGCACGCTGATGAACCCGAGGCACACGACGACGGCGAAAGCGACGGCGAAATAGCGCCGCGACGCGTTGTAGCTTGGATGATTGAGGCCGAGCGATTGAAACATGCTCCACAAGCCGTGATAGAGGTGCATCCCGAGGAGCAGGTTCGCAGCTATATAGACGAGAGCTATCGGCAGGATTTGAAAACCGCTCACCAAGTTTGCGTAGGGATTGCCGAGCACGAAATTGTGATGGACGTTCCCCCAAGTCAAGTGCATGAGGTGAAAGACGATGTAAAAAGCAATGAGATAACCACTCCAGCGCATCGTTCTGGCCGCGTAGTCGAGCTGCACGCTCTTGCGGGTCTCGTAGTCTTTGTCGCGCGCGCGCCGGTTGATGAGCGTGAGAGAGGTCGCTGACCACACGTGAAGAACGAGTGCGAGGGTCAGGGCGCCGCGGACGAGCCAAAGAACTCCGGACTCGGGAAAAAGAGGCGCGCCCATTTCGCGTAAGAATTCTGCATAGGCGTTGAATTTTTCGGCGCCTTGGAAGACTTTCAGGTTTCCGCTCATGTGGCCGACGATCCATCCGAAAAGGATGAGACCGGTCACCGCCATGATGGCTTTTTTGGCGATCGAGGACATTTATTTGTACAGCTTACTTGCCTTTCAGCTGATCGCGCAATCCCAGGTTGCTGATTAATCGATGGAGATAATTGGGGTGGAGGCCCAAGAGCTTGCCCGCTTCGGTGATGTTGCCCGAGGCGTTCGCGACAGCTTCGAGAAGGAGCTTCTTCTTCGTTTCCGCCACCGCTTCGTGGAAGCTGGTCGGTGCGGGGCCGCCCTCACGCTTCGACTCGACGAGCATCTCCGGGAGGTCTTCCGGAAGAATGAGCTCGGTGGTGCCGAGCACGACCGCTCGCTCGATCGCATTCGACAGCTCGCGGATATTGCCCGGCCAGTCGTAGCGTTTCAAGAAGCCGAGCGCGGGTTCCGAGATCCCGGCGACGGGCCGCTTCACTTTCTTGCTGAACTCGGAGACGAAATATCGAGCCAGAAGCTCGATGTCGCTCGGGCGCTCTCTCAATGGAGGGAGCGTAAGCGCGACAACGTTGAGACGGTAGAAGAGGTCCTCGCGAAAGTTGCCTTTCTTGACTTCTTCCGCGAGGTCGCGATTCGTCGCGGCCACGAGACGAATGTCGACCGAGAGCGGCCGCGTTCCGCCGACGCGTTCGAACTCACGGTCCTGCAGAACCCGGAGAAGCTGCGATTGAAGTGCGAGAGGGAGCTCTCCGATCTCGTCGAAAAACGCCGTCCCCCCATCTGCGATCTCGAGCTTGCCCTTCTTTTGCTGGACAGCACCCGTGAAGGCGCCTTTCTCGTGGCCGAAGAGCTCGCTTGCGAGAAGGTTCTCGGTGAGTCCGGTGCAGTCGATTTTGACGAGCAATCGATCGTGTCGATTACTGTTGAAATGGATGGCCCGCGCCGCGAGCTCCTTTCCAGTGCCGCTCTCGCCGGTGATGAGCACGGTCGTCTCCGTCGGTGCGGCGCGGGCGATGACCGTTTGCGCTGCTTTGAGCTTTGGGCTTTCGCCCACCATTTCGTGGATGAGGTCGAATTCCTGCTGCAGCTGGCGATTCTCGGCCCGCAAGCGTCCGAGCTGGCGCGCCTTTTCGAGGGCTACCGCGGCTACGCTCGCGAGACCCATGAGAAGCTCCATCGCGTCTTCGGGAAACGAAGCGTCGGGCTCCCCGCTGTCGAGGTAGATGGCGCCGATGACGCGGTCTTCGATGGCGAGCGGGAACGCCGCGAGCGAGCGCACTTTCGAGGCAATCAGGCTCTTGCCTGCGTCGCCATCATTCGCGACCTCGTTGCTCAAGATAGCGGTGCGCTCGCCAAGGGCTTTACCGATCACGGTGCGGCTAACGGCGAAAGGCGTGGGCCGCATCGTGAGGACGTCCAGGTTCTCCGGGTCGATTCCCATCAGAACGGCGCTTCTTTCCGCGGGGATGAGCTTCACGAACTGATTGAGAATCTTGTCGGGGAGGGCGTCGTCTGTCGTCGAGCCGAGAAGGGAGATGAGCTCGAGAGTGGCGCCGAGGGCATTTCGGGTCTCCGCATCTTTGAGGCGGGCATCACCGAGGCGCTCGGGCTTCAAGTAGACGGCGTCTTCGGCCCGGAGCTGAACGGTGGCGCCCGACGGAAGCGGCGCGTCCTCGAGCTCCAGCTCCGTGGCCGCGGGAGGGGCGCTCGGGTCGACGAAGAGAAAGCTTGCCCCGCCGAGCGATATGCGATCCCCGGGAGCGAGCAAGCGCTCCTTGACGGGAATGCCGTTGACCGAGGTGCCGTTGTGGCTATCGAGATCGACGACGCGAAAACAGTCATCTGTTTTCTCGAAGCGGCAATGCTGGCGCGAGACGTATTGGGTCTCGAGGACGATGTCGTTTTCGGGCTCGCGCCCGGCACTCATGGCGTCCGCCTGGAGCTCGACGACATGTCCGGCCGTCGGGCCCATAAGCGCGATGAGTTTTGGAGGGTCGGTGGCTTTCACTGATGTACCGTCACGATTCTAACGAATTTTCGACCGTCACGCGTAGCTCTCCGCGACCCGGCATCTATCCGAACGGATAGCGCTCACCCATTAACGTTAGGGGCTCACTTGGCCCCTTTCTCCTAAAGTGCTCTCTTTTCAAAGCTTATGCCTTCGTGCTTTCTGGTATGGGCGTTGCAGTACGTAGGGCGTGAACCGAAAGGAGACATGGATGGACAATCTGGTGTTGGCGAATCTGGTCGCGCGGCCCATCCGGAGCTTTTCGAGTGTCATCGGTATCGCGCTCGGAGTGGTCTTGATTTTGGTCACGGTCGGGCTTGCCCGCGGCATGCTCCTGAGCTCGGGGCAGCGTGAAGGCAACGTGCAGGCCGAGCTCGTGTTCTTGCCGCCGAACGGGTTGGGCGCGGGCGTCACGATGAGCCCATTGACCTTGCCCGTCGCCTACGCTGAAGCCATAGCGACGATGGAGGGTGTCGAAGCGACGACTCCAGTCGCGCGCTACGTGCGTGGGGGCGCGCGGGGCATTGGCTTCGAGCTCATCGAGGGTGTTGCGTTCGAAAGCGACCGAGAGCTTGCGTCCTACGCGGATGTGACCGGGCTGACCCTCGCCAAAGGGCGGCGTCCTCTAAGTCCCTACGAGCTCATCGTCGACCAACAGCGCGCAACAGACCCTGAGACCCGGCTCGGCGCGAAGCTCGACATTCTTGGCGAGACGTTCGAAGTCGTCGGTGTCTACGAGCCCGAAGTCGGGGCGCGGATGAAGATGCCGCTCGCGACGATGCAGGAGCTTCTCGGCGCGAGCGAGCGAGCGTCGTGGATTCTCGTCAAGACGGCGGCGAATGCGTCTGTCGATGCGGTGGCGAGCGCCATCGAAGCCAAGTTTCCAGGCAACCAGATCGTCTTCACGCGCGACATCCCGGGGATGTGGGCGCAAGGAGTTCCGAGCCTTCGAGCGTTCTTGAACGTCGTGATAGGGCTCGCGGTATTCATCAGTACGTTGACCATCTTTCTCGCGCTCTACACCGCCATCACCGAGCGGACACGCGAGATCGGCATTTTGAAATCGATGGGCGGCTCGAAGTCGTTCATCGTGGGCGCCATCGAGACCGAAGCATTCGTGTTGAGCATCTTGGGAATCGGTCTCGGTGCGCTCGCCTCTATCATCATCAAATGGGGGGTCATGACCTATACCTCCTTAGTCGTTCAGTTCGAGTGGCAGTGGCTACTCGTCGCGGCCGCGTTGGCTGTTCTCGGCGGCACGCTCGGCGCTTTGTACCCCGCGCTCAAAGCCGCGCATCAGGATCCCGTGGAGGCTTTGTCCTATGAGTAGTGCAACGCTGTTGCGCGACCCAGGGATGCGGGCGCAAAGCAGTTCTGAGCCTTCAGGTTCATACCGCCATCACCGAGCGAACAAGAAAGATCTGCATTTTGAGTTCGATGAGACGGCTCGCAGTCGTTCGTCGTGGGCGGCATCGAGACCGAAGCATCCGTGTTGAGCATCCTTGGGATCGGTCTCGATGCGCTCGCCGCCATCGCTATCAACGCAGCGCATCAGGATTCGGTGGAGGCTTTGTCCCATGAGTAGCGCACGAATGTTTGGCTACATTTCGGCCGTGACGGACAAGACGCACGGGCGGAGGTCGACGCCGGCGGCCCTCGTAGCTCAATCGCTCTGGAAGTCCTACCCGATGGGTGCGGGTGATGTGCACGCGCTGCGCGGGTTGAATTTGAGAATAGGCCGCGGCGAGCTCGTCGCCATCATGGGGCCGTCGGGCTGCGGCAAATCGACCCTTCTCCACACGCTCGGCGGCCTCTTGACTCCGTGCTCCGGGAGCGTCGTTATCGAAGGCGAGGACCTCGCGACGATGTCGGACGCGGAGCGCACCGAGCTTCGGAGAAAGCGGATCGGGTTCGTGTTCCAGCGCTTCAATTTGTTCCCGACGCTGACGGTCGAGGGCAACTTGCGGCTGGCGGAGCGCATCGCTTTCGGTCGTCGCGATCCTTCCGCGAACACGGCGCGCCGACTCGACCTTCTGTCGATGCTCGGCCTATCGAAGAAACGCTGCCACAAACCGATGGAGCTATCCGGTGGCGAGCAGCAACGCGTCGCGCTCGCGCGGGCCATCATCCACGAGCCGGCGATTCTTCTCGCGGACGAGCCGACCGGGAATCTCGATTCGGAGAACTCGGAGAACGTACTCTCGATGCTCAAACGCGTTCACGCGGAGCTCGGGCAGACGATCGTTCTCATCACCCATGACATCGACGTCGCCGATCAAGCCGAACGCGTCGTGCTCATGAAAGACGGCGCGATCGTCGATTGACATAGGAGGCGAAAGAAAGCAAATGCTCGCACACCCGTTGGCAAAAGTGCTTCTCGTGATTCTTCTCGGTGCGGCCGCCGATCCGTCCTCCCCCGACGTGGTGCTCGCGCGCATGAGCCAGGCGCAGTCGAGTCTGACGACGCTCGTGGCGGGGCTAACACAGGTGAAGTCTTATCCTCAGCTCGGCATCGAAGACCCGGCCGAGCGCGGATACTTCTATCTCAAGCACTCGAAGAGCGGCGAGAGCAAAGTAAAGATGGAGATCCGTGAGCCGGAGACGCGCATCTTGAGGGTGCGGAACGGGGAGTACCTCTTGTACCAGCCGCGGATCAAACAGGCTGTAGAAGGGAAGACCAGGGGCGGAAAGAAGTCGATGTTCTCGGGAATCTTGACGGGCTCGCCTGCGGCGTTGGCGGAGCTAGAGAATGACTATCACGCCGAGAGTCTGGGCCTAGCAGCCCGTTGAAAAAGTCGTATCCGGTCGATATTTCTCTGAAGACTCATTCGATGACGATGTAAAATTGCATCGCATGTCGATGAAGAAGAAAAAGAAAAGTTGCCAAGAGACTTTATGGATTCCACACGATGCGGTTGCGTCGAGTCCTGGTCATCCTTTTTATGAGGAACTCGATCGGGTACTTCGAGAGGAAGAGTTTGACTCGTTTGTGGAGTCGAAATGCTCGCCGTATTACGCGAAGAAGCAAGGTCGGCCGAGCATACCGCCGGGTGTGTATTTTCGAATGCTGTTGATCGGCTACTTTGAGCGCATCGATTCAGAGCGCGGGATCTGCTGGCGGTGTTCGGACTCACTGTCTTTGCGCCAGTTTCTTGGCCTTGGAATGGAAGAGCGAACGCCGGACCATTCGTCGCTGTCTCGGATACGGAATCGACTTCCGCTGGAAGTTCACGAATCTGTATTTGGATGGGTGCTAGAAGTTCTAGCGTCGAGAGGGATGATAGATGGCAAGACACTGGGTGTGGACGCGACGACGCTGGAAGCGAATGCGGCGCTTCGGTCAATCGTTCGTCGAGACACGGGGGAAAGCTACGAATCGTATTTGAAGGAGCTTGCGCGCAAGAGTGGTATCGAAGAGCCGAGCCGAGCGGACATTGCAAAGTTGGACAAGAAGCGGCCAAAGAAAGGGTCGAACAAGGAGTGGGTGAATCCGAACGAGCCGGATGCGGAGATCATGAAAATGAAGAGCGGGGGCACGGATATGGCGCACAAAGCCGAGCATGCTGTGGACATGAGCGGGGAAGGTGCGGTAATTGCCGTGACGCTTCACGGAGGCGCGAAGGGTGACACAAAGAGCCTACCGGATACGCTAGAAAAAGCGCAGTCAAATCTGCAAGAGCTCGCGAACAACGCGGAATGTTGTGAACGAATACATGAAGACGCGGGTCGCGAAGTGGTCGGGGACAAGGGCTATCACGGCAACGACATCCTGGTTGAGCTGGTCGAACAAGAATACCGGAGCTACATTTCGGAGCCAGAGCGAGGTGGCCGCAAATGGAAGGACAAACAGGCCGAGCAAGCCGCCACCTACGCGAACCGACGTCGCATTCGCGGGACTCGAGGTAAGCGATTAATACGCCGTCGCGGCGAGTTACTCGAACGACCTTTCGCGCACTACCTCGAAGCGGGAGGCATGCGACGAACGCATTTGCGAAGACACGAAAATATACTCAAGCGCCTCCTCACGCACGTGGCCGGATTCAATCTCGGGATTCTGATGCGCAATCTCATCGGCAAGGCCACGCCGAAGGAATACGCGGAGCTCAACGCCAGTCTGATCGCTGCTTTATTGCGCTTCGTCTCGACCATAGGCGCACGTTTTGCCCCGCTGCAATCCATCGGGCGTCTCAACTTGGCCGTTCCGCCGAATCACATCTTCCTTGAACTTGCCCACCAAACTTTCTCCGTGAGCAGAATCTGGACTTTTTCACCGGGCTGCTAGTCCAGCTCGGCGAGCGTAGCGTGACCCAACTGCGTTTCGTGGCGAAACCGGATGCGGCCGTGTATTGCCAGCAAATAGATCTCTGGATCGATACGACGTTGTGGCTGCCGGTGCAACAGAGTTGTCACGAAGCGAACCAGTCCGTCATCACCTTCGCGCTCGAAGACGTTCATCTGAACGTGCCTCTCGCCAAAGGCGCGTTCGAGGTCGAGATTCCAAGCGACGTCGAGCGGCTACGAAATTAGGAGAGAACCATGAAGCGCCATGCTCGTGCAGCAGCCCTCGTCTCGATGATCTCGACATTTACGTTGGGTACGTTGGGTACCGTAGGCACGACGGTCGAAGCCGCGAAACTTCGAGACGAAACGGTGACGGCGTGGCGGCTCTATGTCGATCGAACGGAAGCGCGGATTGCCTCCGAGCTCGAGACGGGCGAAGGGTTCCTGATACAGGATGCGCTTCCGGCGGCGCAAGCGCGCGAGGCGAGACGGACGCTGCGCTCGGGACAGGTCTACACGAGAAAGCTCGCAACGAAGGATGCGCGCGGACGACGCATCGAAATCCCGAGCGGCATGGTCCACCACTGGATGGGGAGCGTCTTCATTCCAGGCGCCGCGCTCGATGATCTGCTGCCGTGGCTGCAAAACTACGACGAGCATCATCGCTACTTTAACGAAGTAGAGGAGTCACGGCTCATCGCGCGCGAGGGCGATGAGATTCGGATGTTTCTGCGCCTCAGGCGGAAGAAAGTGGTAACGGTCCACTACAACACCCACCATTTCGTCCGCTACGCCAGCCGCGGTAGTGGACGGGCTTCGAGCGCAAGCTACGCGACGCGCATCGCCGAGATCGAAGACGCGGGGACGGCTCGCGAGAAGGAAATGCCCATCGGCGACGACCACGGGTTCCTCTGGCGGCTGAACTCGTACTGGCGCTTCCAGGAAGCCTGGGGCGGCATCATCGTCGAGCTGGAATCGGTCAGCTTGAGCCGCGGCGTGCCGGCGCCATTGCGATGGCTCGTTGGTCGCTATCTCGACTCCGTGCCTCGTGAGTCCATCGCGGCGACGCTCGAGCCGATCCGGCGTGAAGCGCCGCGCACGTTCGTGACCTACCGACCCGAGGCCAAGCCGTCCGAGACGGTCGGCAAAGAGCCCTGATTAGTCCCTGATTAGTGTCTTACTCGGGGATGGTTGAAACCCCTCGCCTTTAGGTTTAGGCGAAACCTTAAGGAGGCATGCGGTACGATCCCCGGATGAAAGGATACCGGAAATCATCGCACACGACGTACCAGTTAAACTATCACTTTGTATTCATCCCGAAGTACCGCAAGCCGGCTTTGAGAGGAGATGTGGCAGTTCGCCTGAGGGATCTTATCCGAGAGATCTGTGCTCGAAACCAGATAGAAATACTGAAGGGTCTATCGAGCGTCAGCGGACCCTCGGGATCGATGCGGCGCCAGTTGCGAAGCACGATGGACCCATGCGCAATGATGGGCGGCCGCCCGAGCTTGTCGGCGACGCTGCACTACGGCACCGCCACCGCTCGCGGGAGCGCGCCGGCCGGCTCCTCGGCGCCCCAAACGTAGGCATTGCCGAAAATGCAGAGAAGCAGCATGGCCCGCTCGAGCTCGTCACGCCTGCCGAGAAGGTCGAGATCGACCTCCGGAAGCTGCTCGAGCGCCTCGCGCAAGCGGCCGGCGAGCAAGAGCTCCGAGACCTGCGCGGCCGTCGCCTCCCAAGCGTCGAACGCAGCCGGCAGGCGCGCTAGAGGATCGCGCGAAGGTAGGAAGCCGCGCACCGGGTCGACTTCGTAGCGGGCGAGCTCTTCGGCCATGGACATCGCACTTAAAATAACACGTCAACGACCCATGCCTTGATCCATACCGCATTCTGGGTTATATCCGACTCTTCAGTACGCCCAATCTGGACGTACGTCGCGTGGCGGACAGGCCTGTCGACACGGTGCCGCGGGCGATCTCCACGCACGCCAGGAGGGGAGCTATGAAACGCGTCCCGAACTTGATTGTCCTCGCAGCCATGATGTCGCTCGCTATTGCGGCGGTATCCTTTGCACAACCGCCGGCGGGCAACGTTGCGCTGGCGTACGTTCAGACTGTTGATTTACAAAAAGCGGCCGCATTCGAGGAGGGTTTCAAGAAGCATCTCGCGTGGCGGAAGGCTCAAGGAGACACTTGGCGCTGGGACACCTGGCAAATGGTCCGAGGTGAGAAGCTGGGCAGCTACTACACCGTATCCAACGGACACGCCTGGAAGGATTTCGATGCGCAACCGCTCGGGCCCGAGGCAAATGAAAAATACATGGCCAGCGTGGGCGATGCGCTTCTACGAATCGATGGAGGCATGTCCGTCGCCCTCTCGGAGTTCAGTAGCTTCCCGACTGAAGAGTTGAAGAATGGAGTCCTGGCAGAGGTCACCACGTTTTCTGTCAAACCCGGTCGCACTGACGATTTGATGCAGGCCATCGGCCGGTACCACGAAGCTGTTCAGAAAGTCGGTTGGGATGGCCAGTTCGTTTGGATTATGAGCGTCAACGGTGGACCGCAAACGGTCACCCTCGTCACGCCACGTGCGAGCTGGGCGGATTTCAAGCCGGGCGACAAATCGCCAACCATGATACTCGACGAGGCGTTTGGTCGCCAGGAATCGATCGCCGTCAGCGATCGGTTCACGAGCTCGATCACTCAAATCACGACCCAAGTGTGGATGTACCGGGAAGACTTGAGCTACATTCCCGAGAAGGGCACTTCGGAGTAGATCGACAACCCAAAGGGGCCCACCAGGGCTCCTTTGGGTTCCTCGGTCCTGCTGTCCTCAGGTCGTATCTCGAGTTTGAACAGCGATTCTGTTCACGGCGCGCTCTACGACCTCTCTTCTGTAACGAGAAATATCCTGAGGTTGTGCACCTGCGTCCACGTCGTATCGTGCCGTTATGGTGAAGTTTCCTTCTGCCGACTGTGATTGCATGAAGATCTTGACAAGCGTGGGGTACGGGTTTTCCTTCTCTCCAGCCCATTCCCAGGTTATCGTCCCAACGAGGTCTGGCGCGTTCGATTGGTTCACGGTTGCTCCGGCTGCAGCGAGCGCTTCTTCCAGATCCGCAGTCACTTCTTCAGCATATTCACCTTCGAGCTGAATTTCACCGATGGCAACGCCTTCAAGTTGTGTCGATGATCCGCAGCTCAGGCACATCCCCGCAAAAACGAGAACAACAAGAAACAGAAATAGTCGTGTCATGATTCCTTCCTTCCTCGTAAATCCCGCCGTCTCTTTGGCTGCGCCAGGAGCGGCGGGGTCGTCATCATACACCTCCCGTGGCGCCGATGTGACTCTCGGTTCGACGCACGTGACAAAGGAGCATCGGAGCTGTATAACTTCGCTAGCTATGATGAGGCGCGGCTTGTTCAACCCAAGCGAGGAGCGTAGGCCATGACGGAAGCGAAGGCGTTTCAGCGACCGAGTCGAATTGAGGCCCTCTTCAATCGTTTGATGGGCAAGCTTGTCGCCATTGGGCTGGGCCCGGGATACATGCGTGTTCTCGATGTCCGCGGCCGAAAGTCCGGGCGCCTCTTCTCGACCCCCGTCAACCTTCTCGAGCTGGATGGCGCTTAGTATCTTGTGGCGCCCCGCGGAAACACCCAGTGGGTTCGAAATGCCCGAGCCGCGGGTCGTGTTGGATTACGTCGAGGTAGCAGTAGCTCGAGCTATCGGGTCGAGGAGATTCCACTCCAGGAAAGTCCCGATGTTCTCAAGGCGTATTTGAGCGCCTACGTTCGGGAAGTGCAGCGCTATTTCTCAGTGGAGGACGGAGCGGACCGGGAGGCGTTCGTGGCCGTTGCAGCAGAGCACCCCGTGTTCAAGCTGCATGCTACCGACGAAACTGTCTAGCGGTGCGGGTACGACGTCGTGGCCGGACTCTCTCCAGGCCTCGATGCCGCCTTCGAGGATCGGGCATCGAGCCCGAGCTCGCGGAGACGCGCCGCGGCGCCCCGGCTGATGCGATGTCCGTGGACGATGCTTGGCCGGAGCAGAGATGTTGTTTATCACTTTAATCCGTAATCCACCGCGATGAAATATCAAGAACGGCCACCACTCCATGAGGGTACGGGAGTGCTCGACGGCGTCAAGGGTTCGCTCGCTACGCGAGCCGCTACGCGCCCTTGACCCCGTCTGCGCCTCCCGTCTTCTGCTCGTACGTGGTTGCCGGTCGAGGTGAATCACGAATGAGAAATCTTCGCGATTCCTCGGGATTGCCGCCTATGACCCGGAGACCGGGGAAGTCGGCGTCGCCTGTGCGTCGCGCGTGTTTGCCGTTGGCTACGTGATGGCGCATGTGCGAGCCGGCGTCGGCGCGGTCGCGACGATGGGAGGCGCGCCTTATAAAGACGGGCCTCTAATGCTCGACTGGATGGAGGACGGCGCGAGCCCCGAAGAGGTTCTCGAGCGGTTGCGCCAACGCTACGACCACATCGGTCAGATGAGCATCGTCGACGCGAAAGGTCGCTCGGTGGCCGCCACCGAGAACCCGAACCTCTCGGATCCGCGAGTGCGGTCTTCCGAGCCGACATCTCGGCTAGATGCGCAATGAGCTTGGCGATGGTTGCGTTCTCCGCGAGAACCAGCTTCTCGGCGGATTGAACGAGCTCGTCGCGAGAAAGTCTCTCGAGCTTCGTGAAGTAGCTCTTGAATGTTTCGATCATGTCCCACCCCAGTAACTCATTATACTCGCGGGTTTTTTAGCGCCCTGTGTCTGCAGTAGAGCATCGTAAACAGGTCGAGCCGAAACGCAAGTCAGAATGTCGGATTCGAGCGCAGTGGTGACGCACCCCGCGCATTTCAACACTGCTCTCAGCCGCAGCCGCGACACGAGGTATTTCGTCGCGCGAAAGCTGTCAAGTTTTTTTCGACTTTTTTCAACCTCTAGCTAGTTCCTGTCCAGAAACACCATAACTTGTGGTGTGCGAGAGACCTATCGAAGATGTGGGTATTATACGTTTTCGGAAGGGGCTTCGTGGGGTTGAGAGCGAATGAAAATCTTGGACGAAACGAGAGGCGAATTGTTAGCAATCCATGGCTATAAGAGGCGGAAGAGTAATAGTTGTTATCGTAATAGGTGTCTTGCCATCATCAGTAGGTTGCAGGTGATGATGGAACTCCATACGTACGATTTAAAAGAAGGCAATGAGCGCCATGTGCATCGGTCGAGGCCAAAGACTCGTTTCAAGAACGAAATGACGCCTTCGATTCCGCAGCGAAATCGCCGCAGGCGTTGATAGACCCAGGAACTCTTGACCATATCGGTCACCGCGAAATGAGCCTTGGTAAAGGCAACATCTTCAACTCCCTTGCCTTTGATGGCTTCCAAGTTTGCCTTTGAAGAAAACGCGCCATCGTAGGCAACCTGGCGCGGGGCCCGTTCGTAGAGTTCGACTTGACGGTCGATCATGGTTTCCGCGAGAGTTGAATCGGACGGATTTCCATCTAAGATCACGCAATCCAAAATCATCGAGGACGAGCCACCAGTCATACACACCTTGTGGCCGTAGAGAGTCTCGCGCCGGTCTTTGCGAATAATGTCGGTGTGTTCTTCGAAGATAGAAACGACCTTCTCCTCCGCAGGCACACGCTCTTCGTCGATCACTCGGCGTTGGGTTTGGTTGATGACTTTCTTGGTGAGGACGAGAAAGTGCTCAAAATCCGCGGCGATCCTCTCCGCGCTCGCTCGCTTCACCGGCTCGGTCAAGCCCGACTCTTCCAACTGTGCTGCAACGCGTTGAGCGGAGCGATAGGTTTCTTCCGTCACCTTCAGTAGATCTCGATAGACGCGACGCCTTTGTTGCTTATCCTTCGCGTTCAGAACTCCCAGTCGACGTCTCTTCGCTCGACGCGTTCGATTGCCGAAGACCACTACTGTACCCAGCAGTTCGCGAGCTCGGCACATCACGCGAGTGAGAACCCGAACACAGTCATAAAGAAGCTCGGAGTCTGTAGGCGGATGAATGTTTGATTCCACTACCGTGCAGTCCACTCGTACTTTTCTTCCCTTTTCGATCCCAGCATCCTCGGCAACGCTCACCAGCTCTCGGTTGATCTGCTCCAGCGTTTCGAACTTCACGGCTTTGATGTTTGCTGCTAGGGTCGACTTCGACGGGGTCGGCTCTATGATGCCGAGCTGGCAAAACGTCCGATAGCTTCGAGAGTCTGCCAAGTGAAACGCCAGCTCCCGATAGGTGAACTGATTCAGCTGCTTCACCAACAACGCCCGGAGAACCTGCTCCGCGCTCATTCCCCCACGACCAACATCGCTCCCTGCCGGTGGGGTGACCGACCTTAGGTCTTGCAGTACCAGCTCATTGAGCTTAGGATGGGCATCGAGTAGCGACGAGATCGTTTCGAGCTCGCGTGCGTGCTCCAGCTCCAGCCAGGGCTCACGTAGATTTGGCTGTGGGTTGATCGTTTTTCGCATTTAGGGCTGGTCTCCTTTGGAGTTAAGTCATTTAGAATCGGATGTTTTCAACGACACGATCCTAATCGACACCCCCTCAGAAGACTAGCCCTAAATTTGCGATTTCTCCTTTTTTCTCAATCCCTTACAGGCTTCAGGACGGGTACTAGCTAGAGCCGCTGCCCGCATCGATTCTCCTTGGGCACTTCTCGCGTCGAGGGACATCCGCGAAATCTGCCGTTTCGGAGGGTGAGGATCAACATCGAGAGAACGTTGGGCTGCTAATTGCCCGTGGCGCCGAGACGCTTGAGCTCTTGGAACCAGTTCTGAACGATAACGAGCTCACCGGGGGCGAGCTCAGCATCGGTAACTTCCACGTCGATGAAGCGCTGCCCGTCGGGTGTCACGTCGTACGAAGGATTGAAAGTCGAAGTGAAGGGCCTTTCGTAAAGCATCGTGGGGTTGCCCAGCACAGTCTCGTCGAGCTCGCGCGCTGTGTGTACCGACACCACGATCATTTTGTCGCCATTTCTATAAAAGAGCTCACGCCCATCGGGATTCCATACCGGAAATGTTCGCCGGCTTGAGGTCTCGATGAACGATCCCCTTCTCGTGCGCCGCCTCGAGCCCGTCGGCAATCTGTTTGAAGAGACGGAGACACACGATCATGGGTAGGGGACCGTCTGCGATCCGCTCCGCGAGGGTCTCACCTTCGATCAGCTCCATCACCAGGAAATGAACGCCGTCCGCCTCTTCGAGTCCGTGAAGCGTCGCGACATTGGGATGGTTCACCGCACCGAGCAGCCGCGCCTCGCGCTCCAGGCGAGCGATCTTTTCAGAGTCGCTCGCAACGGCTGAAGGAAGCACCTTGACGGCGACTTCACGTCCGAGCTTGGTGTCCCGAGCCCGGTAGACCTCACCCATGCCTCCGGTCCCGATGAGCGACAGGACCTGGTAAGTGCCGAGTCTTCTTCCAGGTTCTAGCGACATGGATCGTCGTGCGCCGGTTGGCCAGCACTGATTTTAGTGGGGCAGGACTAGAAAGCATAGGAAAACTCAGGGTCTCTCTGTGTGCCGGGGAGAGGGCGCGAGCCATCGTCGGTTGACATATCTGCTTTCGGCGAGGTAATTTATTGCAACTCGAAATGGAGGTGCGCGCTGCCACCAGCGCGACTCGCCCTGCCTCCAGATTTCCCAGGAGGGTGCCTTTGTTCGGTCGGCTCTCGCTGCCAGAAATGCCATTCGCCCCTCGTGATCCCGTGAGGGGAGCCAGCTGACCCCATGCCGTGAGGCTAAGCGCTCACGCCGCACAAGTCCGCAAACGCAAGCGTTCGGGTTGGTGTGCGCCTCCAATTCTAAGCCGGGCCCTCTCCTTAGCGGTTAGCCGCCGATATTCCTCCCAACGTCGGCCCCGTCGCGCGCGCTTTCATCGAAGCCGAGACCGCAACGTACGGAACGCTCAAAGTCATCGCCAAACTGAAATCTTCTGATTCGATTCCGTGAGCCGGCTCCGCGCTCCTATTCCTGTGCGAGCGCGCGGACCGGATCGATGCGGGTGGCCCGCCGCGCGGGCACGACACAAGCAACCAGTGCCACGACCCCCAGGACGGCCAATACCAGGCCGACGACACGCGGATCCATGGAAGACACCCCGTAGAGCCGGCTCTCGATGACTCGACCGAGCGGCATCGCGCCGCCTAGCCCGAAAACCAGACCCAGGGCTAGAACAAGCAAACCGTCTCGCAGTACCAGCCGAAAGATCTCGGAAGGGTTGCTGCCAAGGGCCACGCGGATGCCGATCTCTCGCGTGCGCAGCTGCACCAGATAAGCCAGCACACCGTAGATCCCGAGTGCCGCCAGCAGCAACGCGGCAAGGCTGAACCCTGCGGTCAACAGCATGGGCGTGCGGCGATCGGTGAGAGAGCGCTCGAGCCGCTCCGGCATCGTGCGGATATCGAAGAGCGGAAGCTCAGGGTCGAGCTCGGCAAGCACTCCGCGAATCGGTCCGACGAGCGAGCTCGGATCGGTTGAGCTCTTTATTGCAAGGTCCAGGCCTCGGATCGGCGACTGCGATATCGGGAAGTAGTAAGCTCCTACCGCGTCTCGCTGGGAGGTGAGACCGCGCATTTTGATCGTCCGCACGATGCCGACGATGTCGAAAAAATCGGCATTCTCCGGATTGGTGAAGTCTTCGGACCCGCTCGGCATCCACATGCGCTTTCCGAGCGCGTTGCCTTCGGGCCAGAAGCGTGCCGCGAGTGCCTGGTCGATGACCATGACCTGGCGCCCTTCCGTAATGTCCCGCGCGTCGAACGATCTTCCCTCGACCACACCGATCCCCATCGTCTCGAAATAGCCCGGACTGACGGTGACGTTCGTGGGAGAGATGGCCGATTCCCCGGGTTGCATGACGTGGCCTTCCGCGAAGATGACGCTGTCGGAAAAGCCGATCCCGAATGGAATGTTGCTGGTGATGCCCGCCTGATCGACCCCTGGCAGCCTCCGGATGCGCGCGAGCGCCTCGTCGACGAAGCGTTTACGATCGTCGGCTTCCTCGTAACGGTTTTGCGTCAGCACGACCGTCCCGGTGAGCACGCGGTCCGGGTCGAAGCCGGGGTCGACGGCCAAGAGCTGACGAAATCCCGCAATGAGTAGACCGGCCCCAACGAGGAGTACCAGAGCCAGCGCGATCTGAACGACAACCATGCCTTTGCGCAAGACGCTCATCCCGCGACCGGCGGTACCGGTTCGCCCCTCCTCACGAAAGACCGAGGTGAGGCGGACGCGCTAATATGCTAACGACGGGTATCACCGCGACAAAGATGCCTACCGCCAGGGCCAGGCCGAACGTGAAGAGGACCGCGGTGGTGTCGAGCTGGATCTGAGCGCCGCGGGTCAGCTCACCGACGCCCATCGCGTCCAGGGCGCTCATGCCGACCTGCGCGATGAGGAGGCCGAGCCCGCCGCCGCCGAGAGTCAGGGCGAGGGTCTCGGTCACCAACTGCTGGACGACGCGTCGGCGTGAGGCGCCGAGCGCGAACCGGGTCGCCAGCTCTTTCGCGCGTGCCGTGGAGCGCACCAGCGACAGGTTGGCGACGTTCACGCCACCGATGAGCAGTACGAAGGCAACGCCACCCCACAACAAGTAAAGATTCGCCCGAACATCCCGCACCAGATCATCGTGCAAGAAGAAGAGCGGCGTGTGGAACCCTGCATCGATGAGCAGCGGTTTGAGCTCCGGGGTCTTGTCCATGTTCGCGGTGTTGAGGACATGGATCCTGTCCTGCGCCAGCTCGAGAGAGATGCCTGTTTTCAGCCGGGCCATCAAGTTGAAGTTGTTGCTGTGATAGGCCATGCGCCGCTCGGGGGTCGAATGTCAGGGCGGTCCAGAGTCGTATGCCGTCGTCGAGAAAGACGAAATCCTTCGGCATAACCCCGACCACTGAATAGGGGCGCCCGTCGAGGCGCAGATCGCTGCCGAGAACCGCGGGGTCCCCTGCGTAGAGTTGCTCCCACAATGCGTGGCTGAGCACAACGACATCATGGCTTCCCCAGTCCCCCTCTTCCTCGGTAAAGGTACGGCCGATGGCGGCCTCCGCACCTAGCAGCTCGAAGAAGGAAGGCGTGACTTCCCGCGTTGTAATCCGTTGCTGCACGCCGTCGATGCCGACGCTCCGTCCCCTGGTGTCGTAGGCGGCGACTTCCTCGAAAACGTCGGTCAAGGCGCGGCGGTCGTAATAGTCGGGGACACCGTTGCCGCCGCGCCCCTGGACGCCCGCGCCGGGATAGGCGTTCCACATGGTGACGATCCGCTCGGCCTCCGGAAACGGCAGCGGGCGAAGCAGGACGGAGTTCACTACGCTGAAGATTGCCGTATTGGCCCCGATGCAGAGCGCAAGCGTGAGCGCGGTGGTGATGAAGAAGTCCTTTTCCTTGAACAGCTGGCGGACGGCGAATTTGAGGTCTTGCAGCAACGATTCCATTGGAACCTCCTGGGGGCCCGTGTCTTTCGCCTAGTACGAAATAAGCGAGCGCAGGGTTCCTTTTTCTTGCTAGAAGCGGTCTCGGGCGTGGGAGACACCGTCTGGGTCTATGACACTGCGACACTCGAGCTCATCAAGACCGTCTATGCCGGCGGCGACTTCATGTTGCCTCCTGTCGAGATCCCGAACCCCACCACATCGCAAGAGTAGCCTCATCGCGATGGAGACCTACCCTTTCGGCTTTCTCTAGCGGCCGATATCGAACTGCTTCGTATATTTGACGATGAGCTGCCGGCCCTTCGGGCCTCTATCGAACCCGGTGCGGTCGAACATACCGAGGTGTTGGATATCGTTGTAGACGACGTAGAGGCCGGTGCCGGCGGTGTTGAGCCATCCGAAACGGACGTTGCTTCCGATGTCCTCGCTCCGGTTGTCGTACTGAACCGTCGCCTGGATGAATATCCTCGGCGTGAACGAGTAGGATCCCTTGAGAGCGACGAGGGAGATTTCGAAGTCCCCCTCTTTGAGGTTCACGTCAAAGTAGCTCGTGCGTAGCGACGTGACGAACTTGTCTTGATAGCGGTAGTTCAACGTCGTCGTCGCGCCAATCCGCCGTCCCGAATAAAATCCACCCGCGTCGAGCGTACCCTCGATCGAAAAACGCGCGCTGCGATTGGTGTTGTATCGGAATCCCCACTCGAAATTCTCATAGGTTCCCGGCGGGATGACGATCCCGTCACTGATCTCGAAAGGCTCTTTGAGCCCCTCGCCGGTGAAGTTTATCGCCGGAAACTGGAAGAACGCCCCGTTCGAGAATTCGAAGTGGCTGTCGATGTGGACCATGTAGGTTTCGGTAAAGCCATCGAGATCCTAAAACTGCGTCCACGAGATATGCGGCCTCAACTCTCGGAACCATTCGACGTTCGGATAGCGATAGGCGCGCAATATGCGGTTCGTGACGTGGCGGTACTCACGCCGGGAAAGGAACCCGACTTCTGGATTGAGCTCTGCGCCGATCTCTCGATAGGATGTGGATAACCGCCAATCGCGGGTGTCGTAGGACCCTCGAAAGCTGTACCCATATTCACCGCCATCCACACCCGGAGTTTTCGTCCCCGCCGCCCAGCCGGTGAAGTTGACGGCCTCGCCGAGTCCGTAAGTGCCATCGACTGCGTAGGTAAGGTTATAGTCCGAGGTCTCATTGGTATTGATTCGCGAAACAAAGAGCCCTCCGAAACGAGTACGATTCTCGAACTCCTGAAACACGCGTACGACACCAAAGTTGTTGGGCGGCTCGACGCGCACCTCCTCGCCGAGGTCGTCGTCGAAGGCATCGAGATGGCTCGCTTGAATCCCCAGTAATGCGACCTGCATTCCTGCCAACTTGCCGGTCATGCGGGCGCCGCCCTGGATCGGAACGGCTTCGCCCCCGGACAACCCGATGCGTCTGCTGAAGAACAGCTCGGCCGAGCGCGCCGTTCCGACGGAGAACGATCCGGCGTTCTCGAGAAAGAAAGGACGCTTCTCGGGAAAAAACAACGGGAATCGGGTGAGGTTCACCTGCACGTCATCCACTTCTACCTGAGCAAAATCGGTGTTGACCGTCAAGTCGAGCGTCAAACTCTGCGTCAAACCGATCTTGGCTTCTCCGCCGATGGCACCGTCGGTCGTCGTGGTGTCGCGGCTGAAGTCGCGGTCGACGTCGCCGAGAACGTAAGGCGTAATCGTGAAAATTTTGCGATTGGGGGCCTGGAATTCTTGGTGCTGCCCGCGTCGCCACCAGTTCGCGAATGGAAGATCCGTCAACCTTTGAAGGGTCTCCTCGCGTGATTTCATATACGCTTCCAGTATGTCGCTTATAGACGATGCTTCCCGGCGCGATTCTGCCCATTCGAATACCGCCTGGAACTCAAGCGACGGATTGTCTTGGTCGAGTAGCAGCTTCACGCGTTGATTGAGCACTCCGTCGGCGTCCTTGACGTGGGTGATCACTTCTACTGCAGACCACTCTCCCGAGGTAAGTTTTCGATTCGCGGTTTGCTCGGACATCCCGTTATCATGCGCTCGAACTGTTTGGGCGTCGCTGCGAGACGCTCCATGACTTCACGTGGGTCGTATTCCGAGAGCCAATAGATGGGGTCGAACTCCTGAAATGTTTCACCAGCCGCGCCGCACTCCGAGCAGATGTCGGGGGGTTGTTCAGTGGCCGCCTCGCCGCAACGACGACACACATATGGGTTCGGAAAGTCCTTAGAATAGCTCTGCTCGCCGGATTGGAGTAAGGCTGCGGCGTGGTCCATTAGAGGTGCAAAGTCATGGGTCACTTCATGCGCTTGAAGTCGGGCTCCCATCGCCCGAAGGCCGGAGATGATTTCTTCCGTGTCGGTTGAGAGACCGTGCTCAAAGGCTTCCCTTCGAACGATGGCATCCGCGGCACCACGCAGAATCTTTCCAATGTTCAATTGCCCTTGCCTTCGACCCGGGTCGCAAGCTCGCAAAGGTCGACTAGATCCTTGCCCAATTGTTCCCGATTGATTGACATGCGCCACCTCCACGTATTCGAGCGTAGGCCTTATAACACGTCGGAGCCGGCACGGCGAGGCAGAGTTGCCTCACGGAATTTTCGAATCAGTAGAATGGCCCAGTCATGACTCTCTTCCCCGGTACTCAGTTGCTCTTTGAAGCCAAAAGGCGTCCCTGCTCGAACACGGCGACTTGCCGGTATGGGTTGCTCAAGTCATCGTTGTCGTAGATCAAGACGTGAGGAAGTTGTTGGGTCGCCATTCTGAGATTATCGACCGTACGGGCGAAGCGTGATTGGAGTTTCTCGCTAGGTACACGCGATACGAGCTGCTGGAGCCCGCGAGTGCGAGCTTTCGCATCGTCTATGACGTGACCGCGGTGACTCCCGGAGCGCGCTTCTTCTTCAACCCGATCCGCAAAGGCAGCGAGGCGCGGGACGAGTCGGTCCTGGATATGAGCACAGGCACGGCGCTTCGCTTCGAAGTCGTCAGCGGCCAAGAGGCCCGAGACGCTGGCCTCAGCACCGCGGATCTCGAGACGGACTATATTCAAGTGCATCTTCTCCGCTCGGTGCCCGAGAACGGCGAGGTGCGGATCCGGATCGACAAGACCTATCGCGACCCGAAGAGCTATTTTCGCGACGGTGACGCCATCGTGTTCGACCGGCGCTTGGGTATCAAGAAGAACATTGTCGTGCTACCTCAGAACTACGAGCTCCTATCTTGCAACGTGCCGTCACAGATCCTCGAGGAGCCGGACGGCCGGATCGCGGTGAGCTTCATCAACGCCTATCCCGTCGCGGCGCCCCTTGTCGTGCGGGCGAAACCTCTACCGCGTAAGACGGATTCGAAGCAGGAATCGGGTGAGGTTTCGCGCACGAAGGCATCAACCGTGGCGAGGCAAGTGCCGACGCTCCACGATATCGCTTTTCCAGAGCGCGCTCGCCAGGATAGAGAGATCGTGTACTTCTTGAATCCGCCCGAGTCGCACTCGTTCCGGCTATACCACGACTATACCGAGTCGAAAGAGGGCGTTGCACGCTATGTCAACGTGGTTCGCGGTGGAAGCAAAGTCTCCCAACCTTCGGCGCTGCTTCTGGATACTGGAGAGGTGCTCGAGACCGAGACCCTTGCGGGAGAGCGGGCTCGAAAAGCTGGCCTCCGTGGGGACGACGCCGACCCGGATGCCGAGGTTGTAGTCATTCACTTTCCCGCAGTCAAGAAGGGCCGAACCACGCGGATCCGTATCGAGGAGACCTACACCGACCCGAGCCGCTACGGCTTGGTGGGCGAGAGGCTCGTTTGGCGTCGTAGCTTCGGGCGGCCCTTCAACGACGTCGTGCTTCCCGAAGGTTGGTATCTGACGAGCAGCTCGATCCCGGCGACCGTGAGACAAGACGGAGATGGACGTGTTCGACTTTCCTTCGTAAACGGACGGCCGGACGCCATCGACGTTTTGTTGACGGCTCGCAAGCGCTGATTTTCCGGACTCGTGGCGACTCCGCCCGGAACGAGTTGGGTCAGCTAATCGAGCTCGTCGGCGCCTCTCTCCGCGCACCGCGCTACAATCGCATCGAGGAGCTCATACAACATGCCTCGATTCATGGTCTCACTCGCCGTTCTCGGATTCTTCTCGTTCGCGGCCCCTCGGAGTTTCGCGCAAGATGCGTTTGAGAATCTGCACGTGCTGCCGAAGGATGTTTCGGAGGACGAGCTCAGCGCGAGCATGCTCGAGAACCTTCGGGGGTTAGGGCTCAGGCGGCGTCAGAGCGAAGGCTGCCTTCACTGCCACGTCGGAGACATGGAGCAGCCGTCCGATTCCTGGGATTGGGCGTCGGACGCGAAGCCCGCCAAGGGGAAAGCGCGGACGATGATGGCCATGGTTCGGGACATCAACGCTCAACACTTGGCGAAGCTGGAGGCACGCCTCGAGCCACCCATGCGCGTCACATGCTACACGTGCCATGCTGGCCGTATAGATCCGCGTCCGCTCCCGGATGTCCTCGCAGCCGCCTACGGTGACGGCGGGATCGAGAGCGCGATCGCTCTCTACCGAGAGCTGCACGAGCGCTATTTTGGCGGGGACGCTTACGATTTTCGTGTCGGCGTTCTGGCGGGCGTAGCGTTCGAGATGGAGAGTCGCGGGGCGTTCGACGACGCGGTGGCGCTCGCCGAGCTCAATGCCGAAGTCCATCCGAAGGAGCCAGCGGCGCGGCGCGTTTGGATGCAGCTTCGTCTTGGACGAACCCATGCCGAATCCGGTATCACGGCGGCCCTCAGCGAGTTCGATCGTTGGCTGCGTGGACCCGAGTCCGAGGGTATCGACCCAGCGCTTCTCGACGGTGTCGGCTGGGGGCTCTATCGTCGCGACCGTCGGGACGACGCGCTCGCGGTGTCCCGGCGCAATCGTCAGCAGTTTCCCGAGGAATACATCCCGAACGAAAGCTTGGCCGACGCGTTGTGGTTTCAGGGTGAGCGCGAGACGGCTATCGAGATGTTCGAAGCTTGGCTCGAAGGGCATCCCGATCACGCGATGGCGCGCCGGCGTCTCGCGACGCTCAAGAGCCAGCTCTGATCGTGGCGACGCCGGGTGACGCGTCGACCCCGGAGCCGTTAAGATACGACGCATGAAAAGCCTATTTACGCTCCTGCTGTCGTTCGGCGCGACGCTCGCTCTCGCTCAAGATCCTGTCCGCGTCTTCATCTCCGTCGATATGGAGGGCATCAGCGGCATCGCGCACTCCGAAATGACCGGCGCGAGCGGCGCCGAGTACGCGCGCGGGCGGGCGTTCATGGTCGCGGATGTGAACGCAGCGATCGAAGGCGCGCGCGAGGCGGGCGCCACCGAGTTCCTCGTGAACGACTCGCACGGAAGCATGCGGAACGTGAAGATCGAAGAGCTACTGCCTCCCACGATGCTCATCAGCAACAACTCCAAAGCGCTCGGCATGATGGAGGGGATCAGCTCGGAGTTCGACGCGGTTTTCTTCATCGGCTATCACGCGATGGAGGGACAGCCAGGGCTTTTCGCCCATACAGGCTCGGGCGGGAAGGTCGCCGATATCAGCGTCAATGGGCATTCGATGAGCGAAGGCGGTATGAACGCGCGCGTCGCGGCGAGCTTTGGTGTCCCCGTCGCGTTGGCCACCGGCGACGAAGCTTTCACCGAGGAGATCAAGACGCTCGTCGATGGCGACATCGAGACCGTCGCAGTCAAGCGTCACATCCGCCGCCGCACGGCTGAGCTTCTTCACCCAGAGGAGGCGCGACACCTGATCCGCGAAGGCGCGCGACGGGCGATCGAGCGGCTATCGTCGCTTCGGCCGACGCGGCCACGCGAGCCTGTCACCGTGGCCATCACTTACAAGAGCCCTGACCTCGCGGACATCGCCGCGATTTTGCCGACCGTCGAGCGTACCGCTCACTACACGGTCACCTTCGAATCCTCGGACTACGTGACCGCGTATAAGATGATTCGCGTTCTCTACCGCAATCTGTCCGAGTAACCGTGCTCGCGCGAAAGAGGTCGACGCAGTAGTCTAGGCGTTATGCGCTTCAGGCTCGCTGGTTTCCCCGTCGAGATTCACCCGTCTTTTTTCATCCTTGCGGTCCTCCTGGGGCTCGGGGCCGGCGACGTCCGCCTGATCCTTCTCTGGGTCGCGGTCGTGTTCGTGTCGATCCTCACGCACGAGCTCGGCCACGCGGTAGTCGGCCGCTCCTACGGTCTTCAACCCCAAATACGCCTTTACTCGATGGGGGGGGTGACGTCGTGGAGCTCCGGCCGCCGTCTGACGCCGCGCCAGAGCATCCTCGTTAGCCTTGCCGGTCCGGCCGCGGGACTCGCTCTCGGCGGGATCGTCTACGGGTTCAGCGTGCTCGAGCCCATCGAGCTTACCCGTATAGGGGGCTACGTCGTCCTCCAACTCCTCTGGGTCAATATCGTCTGGAGCATTGTGAACCTCATGCCGATCGTGCCGCTCGACGGCGGCAACGTCATGCGCTCGCTCATCTACATATTCCGGGGCCAACGAGACGAGCGCCTGCCGGCAATGGTCTCGATGGTCATCGCCACCGCCCTTTTCGTATTCGCGCTATCGATCGGGATGAACTTTGCAGCGATGATGGCCGCCTGGCTGGCCTACGCGAACTACCAGACCTTCAAAGGGGAGACCTACGGCGCGAGCTTTCCCGGTATGGGCCGCTGAGAGTGTTGTCGAAAAGCCTATGCCTCTCGACGTCGGAACGAATCTAGGCACTTACACAATCCAGGCTGCCATCGGCACCGGAGGCATGGGCGAGGTTTACCGCGCGAAGGATACGAAGCTCGGGCGCGAGGTCGCGATCAAAGTCCTTCACGAGGCGTTGCGGCAGGACGAGGAGCGGCTTGCTCGTTTCGAGCGTGAGGCGCGCGTTCTTGCGTCACTGAATCACCCGGGCATCGCGACGCTCTACGGGCTGGAGACAGAAGGCTCCATCACGTACTTGGTAATGGAGCTCGTACATGGCGACACGCTTCAAGAGCGGCTCGCCCGTGGTCCTCTCACGGTCGAAGAGGCCATTGCGATCTTCCAGCAAATCGCGGAAGCGCTCGAAGCGGCGCACGCGGCGGGTGTTGTGCATCGTGACCTTAAGCCGGCGAATATCAAGATCACGCCCGAAGGGCGCGTCAAGATTCTCGACTTTGGCCTCGCGAAAGCGTTTGCCACTGAGGACGACGAGCCGGTCAGCGATTTGTCGTCCTCCCCTACTCTCACACGTGGCGCCACGGCGGTCGGGGTCATCATGGGGACCGCGTCCTACATGAGCCCGGAGCAGGCTCGGGGAAAGAAGGCCGATAAGCGCGCGGACATTTGGGCGTTCGGGTGCGTTCTGTTCGAGGCGATCTCCGGAAAGAAAGCGTTTGACGGCGAGTCCGTCACGGACGTGCTGGCAAACGTGATCCATAAAGATGTCCTGTGGGAAGCTCTCCCCGCCGAGACGCCGTGGCGTGTGCGTGATGTCTTGCGTCGATGCCTCGTGAAGGATGCCGGGCAGCGCTTTCACGATGTGGCTGACGCCCGGCTCGAGCTCCTGGCCGACGAGCGCCCGCCGACGTGGGAGACGCAGACGACGGCGCCGAAGAGCCGGCTCCTCGTGCTCGGCCTGTTGATGGGTTTGGTAGTGGCAGTGGCGGTGGCGGTGGCGGCTTTTTTTCTCTGGAAAGAACCGCCGCCAGGCGGCGAGGTTCAAGCGTTCGTCATCACGCCGCCCGCGAGCGAGTCTCCCCTCAGCCTAGAAACCCCGATGATCTCACCCGATGGCCGCCGCATCGTCTACATCGGTGTTCAGGAGGACGACCGGCACCTCTACTTGCGGGAGCTCGACGAGCTTGGGTCGCGGCTCCTCGCGGGGACCGAAGGCGCCCACGCGCCGTTCTTCTCGCCGGACGGTCTTTGGGTGGGGTTTTTCGCCGGCGGCAAAATCAAGAAAGTTTCGGTCCTTGGAGGAGCGCCCATCGACATTTGCAATGTCTACGCGGAGGGGCCGGGAGGTTCCTGGGCTCCTGACGACACGATTTGGTTCTCCGGGAACTGGGCTTCCGGTTTCTTCGCGGTCTCGGCGGACGGAGGGGAGCCCGTTCGCGTCACGACACCCGATCGAGAACGGGGCGAGATCGGGCACTGGTGGCCGGATTTTCTCCCCGACGGGAAATCGGCCCTCTTTACCGTGTTCACCAATGAGGGCTCCCACCGCATCGCCGCGCTCGATCTGGACACGGGAACGTGGAAGCACCTCTTCCCGGGCATGCAAGCTCGCTACGTGCCGAGCGGGCACATCGTTTACTACGCATCAGGGATCTACCAGGTCGTTGCGTTCGATCCGTCGCGCATCGAGCATCGAGGATCGGCGGTGCCGGTTCTGGACGGCACTAGGGGTATCGGGCCGACGGGCTCGGCCGATCGCTACTTCGACGTGTCCGATACGGGCATCGTCGTCAGCGTTCCCGGCGGTGCCATCTTTCCGAGGTCCGTCCTGACGTGGCTCGAGCTCGACGGAGGCGTCGAGACAGTGCCTTTCGACTCGGCGGCCATCGGTTCCCTCCGATTGGACCCGATTGGTACGCGCGTCGCTTTGACCCGCATCGATGGTGGGATCAAGAACATTTGGATCTACGACCTCGAGCGCGGTACGGAGGAGAAGATCACGCAGGAGTCCAACAACTTCCGCCCGCAATGGACGCCGGATGGACGGCGGATCGTATTCACGACCGCCCGTCGAGGCATATACGATATTTTGGTGAAGCCGACCGACGCACTCGGTACCGAAGAGCCTCTTGTGGCCCGCGACGACGTCGACGAAAGATCCGAGGCGCTCTCACCGGACGGCCGTTGGCTAGCGATTGACGAGTTCACTATCGAGACCGGCGAAGACATCGCGCTCCTCGATCTAAAAGACGGATCCGAGCCCGTTCCCGCTGCCAAAACGCCCTTCGCAGAGAACTCGCCGTCCTTCTCTCGGGACAGTGAATGGCTCGCCTACCGCTCCTACGCCTCCGGGCGATCGGAGATCTACGTGCAACGTGTCGCCGATGGGGCGGGCCGCGTGAAGGTCTCTTCGAACGGCGGTTCGACCCCGCGATGGTCACCGATAAACGACGAGCTCTACTACGTCGCGGGAGACACGATTATGGCGCTCGGCTACCGTGTCGTCGGAGGCGCGTTTCGCGCCGAGACCCCGCGTGCTCTCGTGGAATTGCCGAAAGGTCACTCGACTGCACGCAAGCTCGAGGTTTCTCCCGACGGCAAGCGGTTCTTGCTCCCCGTCGCAACCGGCGAAGATCCTTCCCCGACGGAGCTGCACGTAAAGACGAACTGGTTCGAGGAATTGAAACGCCTGACGGGCTCGAACTGAGAACCTATGCCTCTCGAAGTCGGAACGAAACTAGGCACTTACACAATCCAGGCTGCCATCGGCGCCGGGGGCATGGGTGAGGTCTACCGCGCCAAGGATACGAAGCTTGGGCGCGAGGTCGCGATCAAAGTCTTTCACGAAGCGTTGCGGCAGGACGCGGAGCGGCTTGCTCGTTTCGAGCGCGAGGCGCGCGTTCTCGCGTCTCTGAATCACCCGGGCATCGCGACGCTCCACGGGCTGGAGACAGAAGGTTCCATCACGTACTTGGTGATGGAGCTCGTACATGGCGAGACTCTTCAAGAAAGGCTCGCCCGTGGCCCTCTCACGGTCGAAGAGGCCATTGCGGTCTTCCAGCAAATCGCGGAAGCGCTCGAAGCGGCGCACGCGGCGGGTGTTGTGCATCGCGACTTGAAGCCGGCGAACATAAAGATCACACCCGAAGGGCGGGTTAAAATTCTCGACTTTGGCCTCGCGAAAGCGTTTGCAGCCGACGAGCCGGTCAGCGATTTGTCGTCCTCCCCCACTCTCACACGCGGTGCTACCGCGGTCGGGGTCATCATGGGGACCGCGTCCTACATGAGCCCGGAGCAGGCTCGAGGTAAGAAGGCAGACAAGCGCGCGGACATCTGGGCGTTCGGCTGCGTGCTCTTCGAGGCGGTCTCCGGAAAGAAAGCGTTCGACGGCGAGTCGGTGACGGACGTGCTGGCGAACGTGATCCATAAAGATGTCCGCTGGGAAGCTCTTCCCGCCGAGACGCCGTGGCGCGTGCGTGGTGTCTTGCGTCGATGCCTTGTGAAGGATGTCGGGCAGCGCTTTCACGATGTGGCTGACGCCCGGATCGAGCTCCTGGCCGACGAGCGCCCGCCTGACTCGAACATGCAGACGACGGCGCCGAAGGGCCGGCTCCTCGTGCTCGGCCTGTTGGTCGGTTTGTCCGTAGCGGCGGCGTTTTTTCTCTGGAGAGAAACGCCGCCGGGCGGCGAGGTTCAAGCGTTCGTCGTCACGCCGCCCGCGAGCGCGTCTCCCCTTCTGCTAGAAAGCCCGGTGATCTCACCCGATGGCCGCCGCATCGTCTACATCGGTATTCAGGGGGACGACCGGCGCCTCTACTTGCGGGAGCTCGGCGAGCTTGGGTCGCGGCTCCTCGCCGGGACCGAAGGCGCCAACTCGCCGTTCTTCTCGCCGGACGGTCTTTGGGTGGGGTTTTTCGCCGGCGACAAGATCAAGAAAATTTCGGTCCTTGGAGGAGCGCCCATCGACATTTGCGTTGCCTACGCAGAAGGGCCGGGCGGCTCCTGGACGGCTAACGACACGATTTGGTTCTCCGGGAACTGGAACTCCGGTTTCTTCGCCGTCTCGGCGGACGGAGGTAAGCCCGTTCCCGTCACGACACCCGATCGACAACGGGGCGAGATCGGGCATTGGTGGCCGGATTTTCTCCCCGACGGGAAATCGGTCCTATTTACCGTGTTTACTGATGAGGGCTCCCACCGCATCGCCGCGCTCGATCTGGACACGGGAACGTGGAAGCACCTCTTCCCCGGCATGCAAGCTCGCTACGTGCCGAGTGGGCACATCGTTTACTACGCATCAGGGATCTACCAGGTCGTTGCGTTCGACCCGTCGCGCGTCGAGGGTCGAGGATCGGCGGTGCCGGTTCTGGAGAGCACCAGGGGTATCTCGAACTGGGGCTCGCGCGAGCGCTATTTCGACGTGTCCGATACGGGCATCGTCGTCAGCGTTCCCGGCGGTGCTTACTTTCCGAGGTCCGCCCTGACGTGGCTCGAGCTCGACGGAAGCGTCGAGACGGTGCCTTTCGACTCCGCGGCCATCGGTGCCCCCCAATTGGACCCGAGTGGTACGCGCGTCGCTTTGACCCGCATCGATGGTGGGATCCAGAACGTTTGGATCTACGACCTCGAGCGCGGTACGGAGGAGAAGATCACGCAGGAGTCCACAAACTTCAGCCCGCATTGGACGCCGGATGGACGGCGGATAGTATTCACGACCGCGCGTCGAGGCGTATTCGATATTTTGGTAAAGCCAACCGACGCACTCGGTACTGAAGAGCCTCTTGTTACCCGCGACGACGTCGACGAACAATCCGGGGCACTCTCACCGGACGGCCGTTGCCTAGCGATTGCCGAGCACTCTATCGAGACCGGCGAAGACATCACGATCCTCGATCTCCAAGACGGATCCGCGCCCGTGCCCGCCGCCAAAACGGCCTTCCAGGAGAGCTCGCCGTCCTTCTCTCGGGACAGCGCGTGGCTCGCCTACCGCTCGAACGCCTCCGGGCAATCGGAGATCTACGTGCAACGTGTCGCCGATGGGACGGGCCGCGTGAAGGTCTCTTCGAACGGCGGTTCGACCCCGGGATGGTCGCCATTAAACGACGAGCTCTACTACGTCGCGGGAGACACAATTATGGCGCTCGGTTACCGTGTCGTCGGCGGCGAGTTTCGCGCCGAGACCTCGCGCGCTCTCGTGAAATTGCCGGAAGGTCACTCGAGCACTTACGAGATTTCTCCCGACGGCAAGCGGTTCTTGCTCGCCGTCGAAACCGGCGAAGATCCTTCCCCGACGGAGCTGCACGTAAAAACGAACTGGTTCGAGGAATTGAAACGCCTGACGGACTCGAACTGAGATCCCATGCGTGCGATGGTTCTCGAGGAGCAGGGTCGACCTCTCGTCCTGCGAGAGATCGAAACACCGCGCCCCGGTCCGCACGAGATTCTCGTGAAAGTGAGTGCTTGCGGCGTGTGTCGCACCGATCTTCACGTTCTCGACGGAGACCTGCGCGAGCCGAAGCTTCCTCTCGTGCTGGGCCACGAGATCGTCGGCACGGTGGCCGAGCTCGGCGCTGAAGTCGATGGCTACGATCTTGGCGCGCGGGTCGGTGTGCCATGGCTCGGCAAGACCTGCGGCCGATGTCCGTTCTGCCAGAGAGACGAAGAGAACCTGTGTGACGAGCCGTCTTTCACCGGATATCTCATCGACGGCGGCTACGCCGAGTATGCGGTCGCCGACGCGCAGTTCTGCTTTCCCGTTCACGGCGACTATTCCGACGTCGAGGCCGCGCCCCTTCTTTGCGCGGGTCTGATCGGCTTTCGATCGCTACGGATGGCCGGGGACGCCGAGCGTCTCGGCATCTATGGCTTCGGTGCTGCGGCTCACATCATCGCGCAAGTGGCGCACCGCGAGGGCCGCGACGTCTACGCGTTCACGCGCCTGGGTGACGACGAAGGGCAGCAGTTTGCCAGAGACCTGGGCGCGGTCTGGGCGGGCGTTTCGACGACCTCCCCGCCGGTCGCGCTCGATGCGGCGCTTCTGTTTGCTCCTGTCGGCGCACTCGTCCCGGCCGCGCTGGCCGCGGTTCGGAAAGGCGGCATCGTCGTATGCGCCGGAATCCACATGAGCGACATCCCCACGTTCCCGTACTCTATTTTGTGGGGTGAGCGCGTCGTCCGCTCGGTCGCGAACTTGACGCGCGCCGACGGCGAGGCGTTCCTCCGGCTCGCGCCTCAGGTCCCGGTGCGGACACAAGTGCAGACGTTCCCGTTGACTGATGCGAACCGAGCACTCGAAGATCTTCGCGCGGGGAGAATCCAAGGCGCGGCGGTGCTGACGCTCGCGTGAGCTATTTCAGCAATCGCACGGTGCGCTCGAGGTCTTGCCGGTGCACCACGTCCAGCACCTCGAGCTCTTCGTCCGTCATGCGGAACAGCACGCGATAATCTCTCCCCACGCGTTGGCGCCAAACGGTTCGGTCGGCGGCGAGTCGCCGCGTCCCGCGGAGGGCGGCGTGGTCACCGGCTGCGATACGGCTCACCAGAACGAGTGCGTGTCGCTTTGTCGCGTCCGGCAAGTGCTGCAGTGAGGCGCGAACGCGTTTGGTGAACACGGGGACACGAAACCGCGTCGGCTCCGAGAGGTCAACGTTGTCCGGCTCGCTCTCCGCTTCGTCGACGAGCGTCGTCTGGGGCGTCGCCTCGTGCTCGGCCTCGAGCATGTGCACTTTCTTTCGCTCGCGCTCGAGCTGTCGTCGCAGATCGTTGCGCTCGGTATGACGCTGATTGAGCTCTCCCTTCAGGCTGTCGACACGTTGTTTCAGCTCCGCGAGACGGCCGGGCTCCGGGTCTTCGCTCTTCCGCTCGGGCGCGTGGGGTTCGGGGACCGCCGGCGGCTCAGAAGGCTCCTGAGTCTCGATCTGCTCGCGGAGCTCTGAAAGTTCCTTTCGCAGCCGGCCGAGCTCGTCTTCTTTGGTGTCGAGCTGAGCCTGCACCGAGCCTGACACATCTTGACGGGCATCGGATGCGACGCGGGGGGTGCCGGATGTCCAGTCGGCGTCGTCGTCGAGCTCATCCCGCCATCCCCAGAGATCCAGTGTGTCCTCGATGGGGTCGAGCGCTGCTAAGTCCAGACGGTCCCGGGTTCGTCCGAGCTCGCCGAGCAGCGTGTCGAGATCCATGAAAGGAGCGTGGGGCGCCACCCCACGAGCTACGAGAATACCGAGATAAGGCCACGGACTCTTGAGGAGGTCGATGGCAAGGTCGATGGCCCCGTCATCGATGAACCTGCTGGCCTCACCGTTCAAGATGTCGAGAGCCTCGACCTCCTCGATCCCCCGCTTGAGGAACCGAAACGGAAACCCGACCCACCGTTCCTCCGGTGCGTCGTGCAGTGCGAGAAGCGCTCTAGCCTCGTTCAGATTAGAGGATTCAATGGCTCTATCGATCGCATCCATGAAATGCCCCTCGAGCCCCTCGACACCAACCGCGGCAAAGAAATGCCTCACGGCTTCAATCTCCCAGAACTGGTTGAGACGGTTCAGCACGGCTCTGTGAAGCTTGGGGTCGATGCGTTTGGGGTCGAGGCGCACGAGCTCGTGGGCCCGAAGCCCGTTGATACGCTCGAGGGTGAGAAAATCCTCGAGCTCACGCCGTAGCTCCGCCTGGGTCACGCCCACGATATCCGAGGAGTCTCGTAGTCGCTCCTGGTCCTTGTCGATGCAGCAACGTTTGTACTTCTTTCCGCTGCCACAGGGACACGGGTCGTTGCGTCCCACGCGCGCCACCGATCGACGGCGAGTCGAGACGTGAGCGGATTCGTCCTCGTCATCGACGTTCCACGTAATCGGCTGTTTGGCATATTCCAGCAATGCGTCGGCAACCATGGCGGCGGCGGCGGGCGACTGCGCCGCGGCCATACGCGACATCAGCAGGTCGAAATTAGCGTCGGACAATATTTCGCCCGCAGCGACGAGCAATAGCTGGCTTTCGATACCGAGAGGCTCCCGCGCAAGTATGCGTGCTCTCCGCGCGATGCTCACGTTGTGATGGGTGAGCTCACGCTCTTGCGCCCACCATGCCGCGAGAAATAGCGACGCCGCCTCCCGTTCCCAGGACAAACGCCGACCCTCCACCTCCCCGACTAGCGCCTCCGCGACGTCCCCGCTCACGCGCCCGACGAGCTTCGCGACATAGCGAGGGTCAGGTAGCAGGCGAACACCGTGAACCATGAGCGCGGCGTCCACCACGATGCCCTCGTTCAAAGCGGCGAGCGAAAGCAACGTAAACGCCCGGGCGAAGTTACCCTCAATCGCTTCGACGAGAAGCGCCTCCACCTCGGGCTGGCTTCGGGGGAGCTCAGAGCCGACAGCTTCAATCGAAGCCGCGCTCAGACGCACCTCTTCCGCGCGGTCGATGAGCGGATGGCTCGGAGCGGCTTTCACGTCGCCCTAGCCTAGCAGACCTACTCGCTCGGCTCGGGGACGTCTTTGATGATCTCTTTCAAGATGTCGTCGGTGTCGATATGTTCCGCCTCGCCTTCGAAGTTCAAGAGCAGGCGATGCCGCAACGCTGGGTAAGCGACCGCGCGGATATCCTCGCACGACACGTGCACCCGGTCGTTGAGGAGCGCTTGCATCTTGCCGCCGAGAACGAGCGCTTGCGTGCCGCGTGGGCTCGCGCCGAAGCGGACATATTTGTTCGAGAGCGGATGGGACTGGGGCGCATTGGGATGGGTCCCGAGCGTGAGGCGGATAGCGTAGTCCTGGACCGGTCTCGCGATCGGTACGGACAACACCGTTTCTCGCATTTGGAGCACTTCCCCCTTCTCCAAGACCGCTTTTGCTTCCGGCGCATCGACTTTCGTCGTGCGGTCCATGATGTCGTGCATCTCATCGGCGGTAGGATATTCGATCTTGAGCTTGAAGAGGAACCGATCCATTTGGGCTTCGGGAAGCGGGTAGGTGCCTTCGAGCTCGATCGGGTTCTGGGTGGCCATCACGAAGAACGGCTCGTCGAGCTTGTGCGTGATGTTCCCGACGGAAACACTCTTCTCCTGCATCGCCTCGAGAAGCGCGGATTGCGATTTCGGGGTCGCGCGGTTGACTTCGTCGGCGAGCATCAAGTTGCAGAAGATGGGGCCTTGTTGGAAGTCGAGATATTTCTCGCCATCTTCGGTCTCCCGGAGCACGTTTGTGCCGATGAGGTCGCCGGGCATGAGGTCCGGGGTGAACTGAATCCGGTTGAAATCGAGGTTCAAGACGTCGGCCAATGTCTGGACGATCAACGTCTTTCCCAAGCCCGGGATGCCTTCGAGAAGCACGTGGCCTCGTGTGAGGAGGCACGACAGGATGCTGCCGATAACCTCGCGGTTGCCGACGATGACCTTGCCGATCTCATCCTGCACGGCGTTGTACTGTTTGTGAAACTGGCCGATTTCTTTCTCGATCGCGATCATGGGTCTGGGCTCGTCTCCGTACTGGTAAGAATGGACAAGAAATAGCGTTTCACCAACGAGCGATATTGCCAGGGCACACCCTCGCGCTCCATGGCGCTCTCCTCGGCATAGTCTCCACGCTGCTGAATGACTTCGTAGTTGAGGGTGGACTTCTCTTCTCTAGACAGTCTTTCGAAAATCTCTTCCGGGATAGGCTCTTCTTGTTCTTCTTTGGCGAGCATCTCCAGCTCGAGCTGAACTTCGAGGCTCGTCGCCTCCCCAAAAACTTGCTCGTCTCCGCCGCCGCCCGGGCCGGTCGTATCCCCGGCCGGTCCCGCATCCACGGGCACCGCGCTCGAGGGGTCGCCCTGCATCTGAGCCATCTGCATTTGATTGCTCATCATGCCTTGCGCGCTCTGCATCGCTTGGCCCGAAGCTTCCTGCTGCTCCCCGGATTGCTGTTGCTCGCCGGCTTGCTGCTCTCCCATCGACGCTTGCAGCTGCTGCATTTCTTGGCCCATCTGGTCCGCGTCCTGCTGAGCCATCTGCTGCCCCATGTTCTCGAGCTGCTCGGCCATCGCTTCGAGGTTTTGCGCCATCTTGGCGAGGTCTTCCGGCGACAGGTCACCGGCGGCCTGCTGGAGGTTCTCCATCATTTCCGCGAGCTCTTGATTTTGAACGTTGGCGTTTTGCAGCGCTTCGAGCAGCGCTTGAAGCTCTTCGGAAGTTTCGGCGTTCGCGAGGCGCTCCGCGAGCTCTCGAAGAAGTTTGGCGGCTTCATCCGTGTTTTGATTCTTCAGAGCTTCCGCGAGATCCGCGAGCGCGGCCGACGACTCGAGCTGGGCGGCAAGCGCCTCGAGGTCCATCGAAAGCCGTTCCATATCCACCTGGCTTGCTGCGAGCGCGTCTTGCGCCTCGCTCAAATCCCGGAGACTCTCCACGAGCTCGATGTCTCTTTGGCGCAGCCGGTCCAGAGCCTCCGAGAGCTCCTCGAGCTTTTCTTCCTCAGGGGCAAGAGCTTCGGCCTGGTCGAGTAGCTCTTCGAGAGCTTCATCTTCCTGCTGCGCCGTAGCCGTGAAGAAATCGGCACTCTGGAGCTCCTGAAACCAGCCTGGGTTCCATGAGAACAGAGTAAAGAGAACGATGCCGATGCCCGACGCGTAGTAAAGGTTCGTGGGGACGACGGTGGGCGCCATTTCTGCAGGTGAGAGCTCGGAGGCCGCGTCCGCGCTCCGCGCGATTTGGAGCTCCATCCACTCCGACGTTTTCTCGAGTCCGAGAAAAGCAAGGGCGCTCTTGAGCGCGTCTTTCAAATCGGCACCCTGGTCGGCGATCACCGCCGAGCGCGAGAGACTCCGCCGCTTCAGGTAGTTCCAGACGACCCACGCGGCGACTCCGGCGGCCGCAAGCACGAGCAGGACGGTGCGCGCGGTGGTGGAGCTCCAGAGACCGGTGAGCTTGAGCAATAGCAGCGCCGACACGAGCCCCCATAGGCCTTGCATCAAGTGCGTCAAGGCGTCGTTTCGGCGGAGACGTCGGTCGACCGAGCCGAGAAAGTCGAGGATCCGGTCGCGGTTGTCGGTATCGTACTCAGAATGCATCTACCGGCGGATGACCTCTCCCCTCTCTAACCTGCCCTTTGGTCAGAAAACGACCCCTCGTTAGGACGGTCGCATTCTACACTATTCTGCTAGTCTCTGACGGATGCGAGCTATCCCGTGGATTCTTTTAGCCTTGCTCTTGTCGGCCTGTGAGAGGGCGCAGACGCCCGCGACGGCTCCACAGCCCGCGGCGCCCGCACCCTCCACCGACACCGCCGCGACGGCGCTCGTGCGCATCATGCCGCTCGGCGACTCCATCACTCAGGGCGACTCGGACCACAACACTTACCGGCGACCTCTCTGGAAGAGCCTTCGAGCCGAGGGCTACAACGTCGATTTCGTCGGGAGTCTCCGCGTCAACCACCGTGGTCCACCGCCAAACGACGATTTCGACCACGATCACGAAGGACATTGGGGCTGGCGCGTCGACGAGATTCTCGGCGATATCCACCGCTGGGCCGAAGAGTATCAGCCGGACGTCGTGCTCGTTCACCTCGGTTCGAACGACGTTTTCCAGCGCCAGAGTCTCGATAGCACGCTCGACGAGCTCGGCGAGCTCATCGACGCCGTGCGCGAGGCGCAGCCGCAAGCAACGTTGCTCCTCGCCCAAATCCTCCCGACGGACAGCTCCGCGGCCAATACGCGCATTCGAAATCTGAACGCGCGCATCCCGGAGCTCGCCGCGGCCAAGTCCACCGCGACGTTCCGCGTGCTCGTCGTCGATCACTTCACCGGTTTCGACCCTGCGTCGCAAACTTATGACGGTGTCCATCCGAACGCCGACGGTGATATCCATCTGTCCGATCGATGGCTCGAGTCTCTGCTTCTGGTGCTGTCCCCATGAAGGCCATCACGTTCCGCGGAACAGAGAGCGTCGCGCTCGAGACCGTTCCCGATCCGAAGATCGAAGCCTCCACGGATGTTATCGTCAAGAACCGCCTCACGGCGATTTGCGGCTCGGACCTGCATGTCTATTTTGGCCGGGAGACGGGAAACGATCCCGGAACGCCGATGGGTCACGAGTTTCTCGGCGAAGTGGTCGAAGTCGGAAGCGCCGTCGCCGCGTTGTCGCCCGGAGACGTTGTGGTGTCGCCTTTTACGTCTAACTGCGGCTCATGCTTTTATTGCAAGCAAGGACTCACCTGCCGTTGCACACGCGGCCAGCTCTTCGGGTGGGTCGACAACGGCAAGGGCCTAGCGGGTGTGCAGGCGGAGTACGCCCGCGTGCCGCTCGCGGACGCGACCGCGTTCAAGATTCCGGAAGGCATCGAAGACGAGCCGGCTTTGTTCCTAGGCGACATCCTCGCGACCGGCTTTTTCTGCGCGGACATGGCGGGCGTCACGCCGGGCGGCGTCTACGCGGTGATCGGCTGCGGGCCGGTGGGCCTGCTCGCGATCGTGGGAGCGCGGGAGCTCGGGGCGGAGACGGTGTTCGCCATCGATCGGCTTCCCGAGCGGCTCGAGCTCGCGAAGGGGTTCGGCGCCACGCCCGTGCACGCGGGCACCGAAGATGCCAAGTTCGTCCTCTCCATTCTGGATGAGGCGACGGGCGGACGCGGCGCGGATGCGGTGCTCGAAGTGGTCGGAAGCCCCGAGGCCACACGCCTCGCCGTCGACCTCGTTCGTCCCGGCGGTGTCATCTCCGCCGTTGGCGTCCACACCGAATCGAGCTTCGCTTTCTCGCCGGGCGAAGCCTATGACAAGAACCTCACCTACCGCGCCGGCCGCTGTCCAGTGCGTCATTATATGGAGCGGCTTCTCCCGCTCGTGCGCGACGGAAAGTACGATCTGCGCGCCATTGTCTCTCACCGGCTTCCGCTCGAGGACGGTGTGCGCGGCTACGAGCTGTTCGCCAATAAGCTCGAAGGCTGCACAAAAGTCACGCTCACGCCTTGACTCTGTTCTCATTGTGAGAATAACTGAACTTTGAGCGTAAGCCATGCGTATCCTTATTAGTAGGTAAACTCATGAACCACACCATTTTTCAGATTTTGTTGAGCCTCAAGGACGATTCGCGAGACGCTGACGGCGTCCTCGAAGCCATGCGCAGCGTCGGTGGTAAGCAGGCCGTGCCGGCGCTCGCGTCTTTTTACCGGGGTCTCAAAAGAGCCTCGGATTCCGGTTTCATCCGCGTTCTCGACGCCGCGAAAGGCGGCGGTCCCGGCCGGCCGCGCCAGCGCTACCAGATGACCCGATCGGGACGCTACGCGATGCGCACAGAAGCCCGGCGCCTCGGGAACCTCGCCGCCGCCGCGCTCTCGGACACCGAAATCTCATGAGACTCGCGCGCTGGTTCGACCGGGCGGTGCAACTCTATCCTCGCGCGTTTCGCGAGCTCTTCGCCGAACGACATGTCCGGCCTCTTCCGGCGCCAGTGCCGCGGCGTCCTCGAGCGGCATGGGCGGCTCGGTCTCTTCTGGTTCGGCGCCAAGACGCTCGTCTCGGTAGTGGCTGCGCCGCTCTACGAACGCCTCACCACGGGTGAGACGCAAGCAATTCCCCAACGACGAGGTGGACCTATGACATCTATCGGTCACGATCTGCGCTACGGCGCGCGCTCGCCGTGAAGAATCCAGGCTTCACGCTGCTTGCAGCAGGTACCCTTGCTCTCGGCATTGGCGTGAACACGACGATCTTCAGCCTTGTGAACACTCTTCTCTTCGCAGAGCTCCCTATTACGCCGACTTGCTAACGTGGTCGACTTTCTTGCGAAGCACCATACCTCCCGTGGCTACGGCCCGCCCGAGCGAGAATTTCTTTTTCGTCGTCGTCACCGTATGCTCCGCGCTGGTAACGCAGGCGACGTGCAGCAGCGCGAAGATCGTCGCAGCAGGAAGCTCGAAGCGACGACCTTGTGTGCAGATCCCGCGAAGCGCCGTCGCCGTCACCTCGAAGTCTAGGGGCACGAGCTGATCCTCCGGGCCCGGGACCGCTTCCGCATCGCAGACGACCGCGCCATGCCCGCGTGCCCGAAGAAACGTGACGTGCCCCGCGGCCTCCGTCCCGTCCTCCACGCGCACGAACAAAGCCGGCAACCCGCCGGCGAGCCGCAGGCGCAGATCGTAGGCCAGCACGCCGAGCCGCGCCGCGAGTTCGGGAAGCTCTTCCTCGAGTGGCAAGCCCCATCGCGTCACTGCCACCACGTGCATGATTCCAGGCTAGCAAACGCGCGTTCGAGCCGCGAGCCCCCCCTTCAGATAGATACCTGCCTGGTCTGCCTGGTCTGCCTGGTCGGACTGTTCAGTATTCCACTTTCTCGCCAGCCAGTGCGGGGGTGTGCACCGGATTGCGACGGGCTCGGGTCTTCTGCTCGAAAGCGTATCCGAGCGCCAAGATTCGCGGCTCGCTGAACGCTACGCCCAGGAACGAGAGGGTAACGGGCAGCCCGTTGCCGGTGAAGCCGGCGGGTACGATGAGATCGGGAAAGCCGGTGAGGTTGGCGATGTTCGTGGCCGAGGCGAACAGGTCGGCGAGCGGATCCGGGTCCGCATCCGAGCGGGGTGGACGGCGCGGCGCGGTGGGATAGACGATGGCGTCGAGTTGGTCTTCGCGCATCATCCCCTCGACGAGGGCTCGGACTAGCGGCAAACCATGGTCGCGGACAGCGCGGTATTCGTAATCGTCGAGTGTGCCGCTCTCTTCTTCCTCTTTGAACAGGCTCCAACGCCTCGGGTTTGGGACGAATCCTTCGCTCGTCGGTGCGGTCAGCATCATCGAGCGTTCCACGAGATCCGCGACCGTCTTCGGGTAGCCCTCGCCGAGAGTTGCGAGGTAGGCCGGGATGTCGGCGCGGAACTCTCGCCGGCGGATCGTCCAGTAGAGGTCGCCTCTCGCTTCGAGTAGCCAGTTTGGGAACTCCACGTCCACGATCACAGCGCCCGCGCTGCGCATGGCTTCGAGCGAGGCTTCGATGACCCAATCCACTTCGGGATCTTGCTCCATGAAGTCGCGCGCGATGCCGATGCGGGCGCCGCTCAAAGCTCCGGCGTCGAGGTATTGGGTGTAGTCCGTCTCGCGCTTTCCATCGCCTTTGCGCGTCGAGTCGTCGGCTGGGTCGAGTCCGGCCATGATGCCGAGCGCTACGGCAACATCGTAAACGTTGCGGGCCATGGGGCCGGCGGTGTCGAAGGACAGTCCTAGTGGCACGATGCCGTCGCGGCTCAGGAGGCCGTGGGTCGTTTTGAGGCCGACGATGCCGTTCGCCGCGGACGGGCCGCGGACCGAGCCGCCGGTATCGGTGCCGAGTCCCAGCGGTGCATAGGCGGTGGCGATGGCTACGCCGGTGCCGCCGGACGAGCCCGCGGGTGAGCGTTCGAGGTCATGTGGGTTCAGCATCGGTCCGATCAGGGAGCTCATCGTGGCGCCGGAGGCGAACTCGCTCATGTTGAGCTTGGCGAGGATGATGGCGCCCGCGTCGCGCAGCTTCTTGACGACAAAAGCATCGTCCGGGGGGATCGAGTCCTGCAGCATGAAAGATCCTGCCGTCGTGGGCAGGTCGAATGTGTCGTAGTTGTCCTTCAGAACGACGGGGATGCCGTGTAGCGGTGAGCGCGGGCCGCTCGTCCGTCGCTCCTCGTCGAGTGCCCGTGCGGCCGCGAGCGCGCCCGGATGGAGCGCGATGACCGCGTTGAGCTTTGGACCCTTGGCGTCGTAGGCCTCGATGCGAGCGAGACAAAGTTCGACGAGTTTTTCCGAGGTGAGCGTGCCGGCTTCGAATGCGGCGTTGATCTCGGCGATGCTCGCGCTGGTCAGATCTAGAGTTTCTGCCGATCCGAGTGTGGCGAGCGACAGAAATACGAGCAAGGATACGGAATAATTCTGCAAGAACGGTCTCATGATGTCGGCATCCTGACGACTCCCCGGCACAATTGCAACACAGGCTCGGGTTCGGATATCCTTCCGTCAATGGTGCGTCCCTTCGGGAGGTCCTATGCCTGCAAGTGGTGAGAATTGGAAACAATTCAAACTCCTCGAGCCTCTAGGTAGAGGCGGGATGGGTGAAGTGTTCCTTGCCGAGGACAGCTCGCTGAACCGCAACGTCGCCCTCAAATTCCTGCCCGAAGGACTTCAAAAAGACGAAACGGCTCGCGAGCGTTTTCTTCGAGAGGCACGCTCCGCCGCCGCGCTCGACCACCCCTACATCTGCAAGATCTACGAAATCGGAGAAGTCGACGGCAAAGCGTTCATTGCCATGGAGTATGTCGATGGCGTGACGCTTCAGGACAAGCTGCGCCAAGGCGCGCTGGGGCTTGCGGACGTTCTCCAGATCGGTATCGAGATCGGCGAGGCGGTCGAAGCGGCGCACAAGAAACAGATCATTCATCGCGATCTCAAAACGCCCAACATCATGGTGACGCAGGACGGTCACATAAAGGTCATGGATTTCGGCCTCGCCAAGCAGATCGTGCTGGAGCACGCCCGCGACAGCAGCGTCGACACCATGTCCGCGAAGTTGACCGAGGATGGCTCGACGCCGGGAACCGTCATCTATATGTCGCCGGAGCAGGTACGCGGCGAGCTGCTCGACACGCGATCCGATATCTTCTCCGTTGGGGTCCTGCTCTATGAGATCGCCACGGGGCGCGTGCCTTTCCAAGGTGCGACTTCCGGTCTCACCTATGACGCTATTTTGAACCGCGGTCCGGTACCGATGCGGCAATCGAACCCCGATGTGCCCGTCGAGCTCGAACAGATCATTGGGAAAGCGCTCGAGAAAGATCGAGAGGTTCGCTACCAGAACATCAGAGAGCTGGTGGTCGACCTGAAACGTCTTCGGCGCGACAGCGATACCGAAATGCCCTCTTACGCTTCGTTGGGAATGTCGTCCTCCGCGGGTCGCCCGCCTCGGTCTGTCTTGGCTGTCGTCGGCGGCGTGAGCGTTGCCGTTCTCGCAATCGGGTGGCTCTTGCTCCGCGGCGGACCGGCGGATCTGGGTGATCGGCTCGCGATCACAACGTTGGCCGTACTTCCGTTCGAGAACATCCGCAACGATCCGGAAGTCAATTACCTTGCCGATGGGATCGCGGAAAGTCTCATCAACCAGCTTTCGCAGCTACCCCAGCTTTCGGTCATGGCGCGGAGCACGGCTTTTCGCTACCGTGGCGACGTCGATCCTCAAACAGTAGGTGCTGAGCTCGGGGTGCGAGCGGTGCTTACAGGGCGCGTCGTTCAGCAGGGAGAAATTCTGAACGTGCAGGCGGAGCTCGTCGACGCCGAGAAGGGAACACAGCTCTGGGGGCAACAATACTAGTCGGGACCCTCAGGCCGTTCTCGTCTTCATCAACCCTATGTTCGACTCCATCGCTTCCGAACCTCGCATGATTGCGATCCGGAAGCGCATCGGTCTTCCGCCCTAGTGCGGAAGTTCGGGGAGTGCGAAAACGTTCCCGCGGATACTTTTTTTTGTGGAAAACCTCGACAAAGTCTGTGGAAATCCTGTGCAAATCGTGACTCACGTGAGTCACGTGAGTCACGTGAGTCACGTGCGTCACGTGCGTCCGCGCACCGCACGCCAGAGCAGCCACACGAGAAATCCGAACGGTAGAAGTGGGACCCAGGGTTCGAACGCGCCAGCCCAGGCGCTTTCCATACCCTCGGGCGCGCGCGTCATGAGTACCGCGTAGCCCGCGACGCCGACCCCAGAAGTTGAGCTTGACCGTGTCGGCGCTCACGTCGTCCGGAAGCACCCAAGCTCGACGAAGGTCCACCAACGCGACCGGGGTCGGCCCAAGTGCTTCTCTTGCTGCGGCCTGTGGGTTGCCGGTCTCTTGAGACGCCCGGGGATTTAGTTCGAAAAATGCGCTAAAGTTCGGGAAAGTTCTCGACCGAATGGAGCGGAGTCCGACATGAAGAAGCTTTCGATTTTTTCCTCTGCGCGGCCGGCTGTGCCGCGGCCCCGGAACCACCACCAGGTCTCGATCTGAGCACCGCGACGCTCATCGATCTCTCCTACACCTACGATGACGAGACCCTCTACTGGCCCACCTCGCCCACGGATTTCATTCTGGAGGAGCTCGATTACGGGACGAGTGAGGACGGCTACTTCTATGCGGCTTATTCGTTTTGTACGCCAGAGCACGGTGGGACGCATCTCGATGCGCCCATCCATTTCGCCGAAGGTGGCCGCACGGCGGGAGAGATTCCCGTGCGGCAGCTCATCGCACCCGGTGTCGTGATCGACATGTCGAAGCAGGCTTCTCACAACCCTGATGCGCGTCTTAGCCTCGACACGGTTACGGCTTGGGATGAGGCGTATGGTCCTGTGCCCGAAGGCGCGATCGTCCTGCTGCGCACGGGGTGGGGGAGTCGTTGGCCCGAGGCGCTACCTTATCTAGGGGACGACACGCCGGGGGATGCATCGAATTTGCACTTTCCGGGCTACGGAGAAGACGCGGCGCGTTTTCTGGTGGAGCAGCGTCGCGTCGGTGCGCTTGGTATCGACACCGCGAGCATCGATTACGGTCAGTCGAAAGACTTCATCGCTCACCAGATTGCGGCAGCGGGCGGTGTGCCGAACCTAGCAGCCCGGTGAAAAAGTCCAGATTCTGCTCACGGAGAAAGTTTGGTGGGCAAGTTCAAGGAAGATGTGATTCGGCGGAACGGCCAAGTTGAGACGCCCGATGGATTGCAGCGGGGCAAAACGTGCGCCTATGGTCGAGACGAAGCGCAATAAAGCAGCGATCAGACTGGCGTTGAGCTCCGCGTATTCCTTCGGCGTGGCCTTGCCGATGAGATTGCGCATCAGAATCCCGAGATTGAATCCGGCCACGTGCGTGAGGAGGCGCTTGAGTATATTTTCGTGTCTTCGCAAATGCGTTCGTCGCATGCCTCCCGCTTCGAGGTAGTGCGCGAAAGGTCGTTCGAGTAACTCGCCGCGACGGCGTATTAATCGCTTACCTCGAGTCCCGCGAATGCGACGTCGGTTCGCGTAGGTGGCGGCTTGCTCGGCCTGTTTGTCCTTCCATTTGCGGCCACCTCGCTCTGGCTCCGAAATGTAGCTCCGGTATTCTTGTTCGACCAGCTCAACCAGGATGTCGTTGCCGTGATAGCCCTTGTCCCCGACCACTTCGCGACCCGCGTCTTCATGTATTCGTTCACAACATTCCGCGTTGTTCGCGAGCTCTTGCAGATTTGACTGCGCTTTTTCCAGCGTATCCGGTAGGCTCTTTGTGTCACCCTTCGCGCCTCCGTGAAGCGTCACGGCAATTACCGCACCTTCCCCGCTCATGTCCACAGCATGCTCGGCTTTGTGCGCCATATCCGTGCCCCCGCTCTTCATTTTCATGATCTCCGCATCCGGCTCGTTCGGATTCACCCACTCCTTGTTCGACCCTTTCTTTGGCCGCTTCTTGTCCAACTTTGCAATGTCCGCTCGGCTCGGCTCTTCGATACCACTCTTGCGCGCAAGCTCCTTCAAATACGATTCGTAGCTTTCCCCCGTGTCTCGACGAACGATTGACCGAAGCGCCGCATTCGCTTCCAGCGTCGTCGCGTCCACACCCAGTGTCTTGCCATCTATCATCCCTCTCGACGCTAGAACTTCTAGCACCCATCCAAATACAGATTCGTGAACTTCCAGCGGAAGTCGATTCCGTATCCGAGACAGCGACGAATGGTCCGGCGTTCGCTCTTCCATTCCAAGGCCAAGAAACTGGCGCAAAGACAGTGAGTCCGAACACCGCCAGCAGATCCCGCGCTCTGAATCGATGCGCTCAAAGTAGCCGATCAACAGCATTCGAAAATACACACCCGGCGGTATGCTCGGCCGACCTTGCTTCTTCGCGTAATACGGCGAGCATTTCGACTCCACAAACGAGTCAAACTCTTCCTCTCGAAGTACCCGCTCGAGTTCCTCATAAAAAGGATGACCAGGACTCGACGCAACCGCATCGTGTGGAATCCATAAAGTCTCTTGGCAACTTTTCTTTTTCTTCTTCATCGACATGCGATGCAATTTTACATCGTCATCGAATGAGTCTTCAGAGAAATATCGCGACCGGATACGACTTTTTCAACGGGCTGCTAGAGAACGTTGCGCGCGTGGACGAGCTTCCCGAGAAGGGGTTCTAGGTCATTGCTCTTCCCGTGAAGATCGGCAAGGGCTCGGGCGGCCCAGTGCGGATTGTCGCCGTCGTTCCCTGACTCACAGCAGCCGGCGCCACGCGTCGAGAAAAGGGGTGAGGTCGCCTTTGGGCACGTCTTTGAGGCGCGGATGCTGCGCGGCGGTGCGCGGGTCGCGGGCGCCGGCGCCGTCGCGTCCGTAGACGCGGGCCAACTCGGAAATCTCGCCGCTGTTTTGCCAGGTTTGCCGCAGGCGTCTGAGGAGCTCGCTCAGAGTATCTTCGTCGTCGGCGACCCAGTCGCTCACGAAGCCGCGCTCTTCTACCTCGACGCGTCCCCGGCATGAAAGCGCCAAACCCAAGAGGCTCGCGCGAGGCTTGATAGGGGTGACGGGCACAGGTGGACCCGGGCTCGCTTGGTCTTTGGCGAGCACGCGCATCCTGACTTTGGGGTCCGCGCCTTTCGAAACGCTCAGGCGATGGATCCCTTGTTCCATCGTCAGGATGGCGTAGGCGCCGACGCCCTCGGCTTGCATCGCCACGCGGGCGAGCTTGTCGGCGGCGATCGAGTACGCCACGATCTCGGACTGCAGGTGCAGCTTGCGGTACCAGCGGCGCTCGAGCTCGACGAGGTCACCGAGCCATTTGTCGACGGGCTCGAACAACTCGACGCTTTCGAGAAGGAGCCACACCGAGCGCGGGCCTTCCTCGACACGACGAAGCTCCCAATCGGCGAGCGCGGACTCCGCGCTTACGAGCTCGCGCGCGAGCCGCTTCATCTCTTCTTTCCGTGGTGGCGGTGGTGGCGGCCGTGGCATGTTGCCGACGCGCTCGAAGAGATCTTTCATGCGCTCGATCGGACGCGCGAGTCGGGACTCGGTGCGCACGTCCACGTCGAGCTCGCGAAAGCGCTCGAGCACGTCCTTGTTGTCTTTACGATTGTCCCAGAATTCCTGCTCGTTCATCCGCTCGATGAGGCTCGAGCGCTCTTCGCGCTTGGCGGCGAGCGAGGATAGAAGCGGTTTGGCGGCGTCGAGGACTTTCAAGATCTGAGCCGCGATCACTTCCGGTTCCTGCGGTTGCGGTGCGGGCTTCGTACGCGCTTCGGCGGGTAGAGGCTCGACGCTCCCACTCGCTGGCTTGCGCGCATGGACGCGCGCGGTGACTTGGTTCCCGCGGATGCGGAGCTCGATGCGAGAGCCAGGCTCGGCGGATTCGCGCACGATGGCTTCCGCGAGCGTGCTCGTCACATCGCGCTCGATGAGCCGCTTCAGAAAGCGGGCGCCGTAATCCGGGTCGTAGCCGCGGACGCTGAGCCAGTCGAGCACCGACTCGTCCACGTCGAGCGAGAGCTTCCGCTGCTTTATGCCGGAGCGCTCGCGCAGGAGGCCGAGCTCGCGTTGCGCAATGACGCGGATGTGTTTGCGCCGAAGCGGGTGGAAGTGCACGATGCGGTCGAATCGGTTCAAGAGCTCGAAGCGAAAGAGGCGCTCGAGCTCGCTTTGGATCGCTTTCGTGATATCCCACGCGCGGCGGCCTTCGCTGAACCCGAAGCGCTGAGAGCGGTAGAGCTCGGCCCCGGCGTTCGTGGTTGCGATCAGGATGAGCGAGCGGCATTGAACCATCTCGCCTTGGCCGTTGATGAACCCTCCTTCGTCCACGAGCTGCAATAGGCGGTCGTGGACCGTCGGATGGGCCTTTTCGAGCTCGTCGAGGAGGAGGACGCCGAAGGGGTGACCCATGAGCCGTGTGGTCAGAACGCCGCGCATTTGGGCGCCGTAGCCTTCGGGGTTGCCGAAGAGCGTGTGCGCGGAATATTCGTTGTCGTAGTCCGCTATAACGAGTAACGCATGAGGCGCACGCCGCCGACATCGGCGGAGAAACCGAGGCGTTCGTAGAACGGCTCGAGCTCGGGCAGACAATAGAGCTCGAAATGTTTCACGCGCGCGAGACGTGGGTCGCTCAGGATGCGCTCCATCAGTTGCCGCCCGAGTGCTTGTCCGCGATGGGCGGGATCGACAACGACGTCGAAGATGAGCGCTTTGAAGACTTTATCGGAGAGAACGCGCGCGAAGCCGATAAGATCGTCCGATTCGTCCGCGGCGATCCCGTAGAGATATTCGGAGCTCGAGACCATTGCGCGCACGTCCTCGAGGTTGCGGCCGCGCGTCCACCATTCCAGCTGATAGAGCTCGTGGAGCCGCGCGATGTGGCCCTCCTGAAGCTTAGTAATAATGTTATAGGACATTCCTGGTCTCCGAGAGGCGGGGCTATGATAGCTCCAGACGCTCGACCCAGGAGATGTATCGATGCAACTAACGACCTTTCTGTTGGACCTATGGCTCGAAGAGCACGAGCACGCCGCACGCTACAACCTTGCAGCGAGCACCGGGCCGTCGTGGACGGTGGAGAGTTTGCTCAAGCTCATGAACGACGACGAGAAAGAGCGTTTCTTGAAAACCCCTCTTACCTATTGCCCCGCCGCGGGTCACGCGTCGCTGCGCCGCGAAATTGCAGCGATGTACGGAGCGAGCCCGGACGACGTGCTCGTCGTCGCCGGCGCTTCCGAAGCGCTTCTCTCGATGTTCTATCTGGCCGCGGAGGACGGGAAGAACGTCGTGGTGCAAAACCCCGCTTTTCCACCTTTTCTCGACATTCCGGAAGGGCTCGGGCTCGAGATCCGTTCTTTCGAGCTGCGTTTCGAGGACGGGTTCGAGGTCGACGTCAACGCGATAAAGAGGCTCGTCGACGACAATACAGAGCTCATTCTTGTCAACTCACCCCACAACCCGACGGGCTCGACTACGAGCCCCGAGGATTTGAGAACGCTGAGCGCGTTCGCAAGAGAACGCGGGGTGCAGCTCGTCGTTGACGAGGTCTACCACCCTATTTATCACGGGACGGCGCAGCCTTCCGCGGGGGAGTATCTCGATGCCACCGTTTTTGGGGATTTCTCGAAGGCTTTCAGCCTCCCCGGCATCCGGATCGGCTGGATTCTGGAGCGCGACGAGAAAAGACGCGAAGCTTACTGGAACACGCGTGCGCATTTCAGCATCTCGAACAACTTGCCGGGAGAGATTCTCGCCGAGGTTGCCACCCGCAACCGGGAGACAATCTTTGCCCGCACCCGCCAAGTTGCCGAGGCCAATCTCGCCGTGCTCGACGAGCTTTTTCGAACACATGCCGACTTGATCGAATGGGTCCGGCCGAATGGCGGAATGACTATTTTTCCGCGTTTCCGCGTTGAAGAGAATGCGCGATCTTTCTGCGAGGCTGCGTGCGCGCGGGGCGTCGTGCTCGCGCCGGGGGACTGCTTCGGCTTTCCGGCGCATTTTCGCCTCGGCTTCGGCGCATGCGACGATGGCTTCGAGAGAGCCGTGGCGATTCTATCTGAAGTGCTCGAGAAGTGGCCCGTCCGCGCCGCCGTGTCTTGACAAGCTCGCGGCTGTTCTCTCTAATAGTTAGAAAGGGGCGATTTCGCCGCTTCTCGATCTACCGATAGCGTCGTTTTCTCCGTGAGCTCGTCCTGAAGCGAATGGCCTTCCAAAAGCTCCATCACCAAGTACGCCGTTCCCGCGCTGATGACGCCAAAGTTCAGAACGGACACGGCGTTCGGGTGCCGGACCCGGCAAGCCGAAACGCCTTCGCGCCGAAAACGGGCGACGGCGTCCGGTTCGAGCCCCACGCTCGCCTGGAGAATCTTCACCGCAACTTCGGTCTCGAGGTCGATATGTCTTGCTTTGTAGACGGTTCCAAAGGCGCCCGCACCGAGCCGCTCCTGGAGAATGTACTTCCCGACGAGCGTCGTGCCCGGGCCCGTAGCCGTCTCCGGCCCCTTCGCTTTCTCGGCACTTTTTTGACGAAGTTGGGACTCGACGCGCGCCAAGGCGTGATCGGTCAACCGGATGCGTTCTCGACGCACCCGGCCGTCGGCCCCGACCGCGTCGCGATGCCGCGTCTTGCCGTCGAGCCTGAAACGCAAAAGCTCTACATCTCGGAAGGGTTTCCTGCCGGCAACCGGATTTCGATTTTCGATATTACGCCCGGGAAACTTCATACGGGCATGGTTGCCTCCGATGTCGTGGGTCACGAAACGACGGCGGGCGGCCCCGATTTCGAGGCGCGCATGGCGCAGGGGCACTTGAACGGAAAAACACTCGCCGCTGCGCGCGCCGTGGCGCTCGATCCTGTGGACCACCGCCTCTTCGTGGCGGACGAGGGTCGTCGTTTGGCAGCTCGATGGATGAACCGCGTCGCCGACCGTGCGGCCCAGTGGGTTCTCGGACAGCCCGATCTCGAGTCCAGCTGACGACGATGAATCTGCGTGGAGAGATCATCGGCGTCGCGCTTCCAGCGCTAACTACCGGTGCGAGCTTCGCTTACGTCGTAAACGGCGCGGGACTCGCCACCGAGCTTCGCCTCGCGAACGGGTCGTCCGTCGAGGCCGCGGGTCTCAACGAGCTGCGGCTTCCGAACGGCGCGCTCGCGCGGGATGCGCTCCTACGTTGAACGTAGAAAGTGTGTACAATAAGTGAATTAGGAGGTCCATCATTACTAGCAAAGTGTTCGTTGGAAATATGAGTTATGACACAACGAGGGGCGAGCTCGAGACGATTTTCTCCGAAATCGGCGAGATCGTCGAGATCTTCGTTCCCACCGACCGCATTACGGGTCGACCCCGAGGCTTTGCGTTCGTCGAGTTCACGGAGCAAAACTCCGCCGAACAAGCGATCGAGCGTTACGACGGCTACGAGCTTTCTGGAAGGAATCTTCGTGTCAGCGCGGCCGAGGAAAGACAGCGCCGTCCGTCCGGGTTTTCCGATGGCGGCGGGCCGTCTGCACCTCGCGGACCGCGCGGTGGTGGCGGCAAGCCGAAGGGCAGCCGTCGCAATATTCGGGGCAGGAAAAGAGGGTTCTGACTTCTCACCGGCCGTTTCCATCCGATCCACAAAAATAGAATAGCTGGGCTAATTACTCAGTGGCGGATGTCGTTGCTCGCCGCTCCCTCAAGCTGTGTCTGAGCGGTGCCACACTCATCCATAAACCGACACCGAGTATGCCGATAGCCCTGCACCCGCTCCAAGGCTAGCAGAACTGGTGGAACGACAGCGAGCCAGGTATTCTATAACTACTCATGGAATTCACGCTTTTGCTAGCGACGGCTGGGCGCCGTGGTCATCGCGATCGCCGCGCTCGGGATTTGGTCGAGCGGCGACGCGCGCCGCGAAGAGCTTCGAGGCGAGCTCCAGGAAGCGCACGAGCGGATCGCTGTTCTCGAAGCGACCCCTGCGCAGCGCGGCTTTAGCGACGAAACGCGGGCCGCGATCGTCGAAGGGTTGAGCACTTTCGTCGGCCCCACCGCTTTCGTGCTCGCGAACGCGTCCGATCTCGAGACAACGGAATATGCCCGTGAGATTGCGTCGATTTTGAAGGATGCCGGCTGGGACGTGCCGTCGTCTTTTGGCATGACCTACGCACCGCTCATGCTGCCAGGGTACGAAGACTCGCCGACTGGCGTGATTTTCGGGATTTCGTCGGAAGTCCCGGACGCGTTCGCGGCGTCGGTCTTCAACGTGTTCCGCGAAGGGGGCGTCGATATCGTGCGCGGACCCCATTGGCCTGGAACCGATCATCCGATCTCGATTTTGGTCGGCGCGCCGAGACAGAATTAACTCAGCGGAAAAAGGTCGGATTCGACGCGCGCGCTCGAGAAGAGCTCCAGCATCTCGCGCACGATGTCGGGATGTTCGGATGCAACGTCGATGCTTTCAGCGGGGTCGTCCAGTAAATCGTAGAGCTCCGCAGGCTCGTCGATACCGTGGCGAATGGCTTTGAAGCGGCCGCGCCGAATGGCCTGGACGCCTTGAAACTCCCAATACAAGTAGTCGTGCTCTCGTGTGAGCTCGGCTCCAGTGAGCGCGGGCAAAAGCGACAAGCCATCGATACCGTCCGGCGTTCTCGCTTGCGCCAGCTCGGCAAAGGTCGGCAACAAATCCCAGGAAGCCGAGATGCGATCGCTGATAGCACCCGCTTCGATGTGGCCCGGCCAGCGCGCAATCAGGGGGACGCGGATGCCGCCTTCGTAGAGCTCGGCTTTTCGGCCGCGAAGTCCGCCCGTGCTCTCGAAGAACTCGCGGTCGACGCCGCCCACCCAGCTCGGACCATTATCGCTCGAGAACATTACGACGGTGTTCTCGGCGAGACCCAGCTCGTCGAGAAGCTCGAGTAGTCTTCCGATGTCTCGATCCATGCGGGTGATCATCGCGGCGTAAGCGGCGCGCGGCTTCGGGTGCGGAAGATAGCCGTTGTCACCGAGATAGGGCTCTTCGACAAATGCGGTCTCGTACTCGGCTAACGAGTCGGCGGGCACTTGGAGTGCCAGGTGCGGGACGACGTAGGGAACGTAGAGGAAGAACGGCCGGCTCGGTTTTCGCGAATGAAGGCAAGAGCCTCCTCGGTGAGGAAATCCATGGCGTAGTCGCGCCCTGAATAGCCTGCATAGGAGGACGCGCTTGCCGAGTCCGCGCCATCCGGAAGCTTCTGACGAGGGGAGAAGTCCTCGTTGTCGAGCCAATCTTTCTCACCGTTGCGCCAGAGATGGGTCGGGTAGTTGTTGTGGGCGATCCGTTGGCAAATATAGGCGTAGAAATGATCGAAGCCCTGCTCGTTCGGGTCGCCGCTCGATCCGACCCAGCCAAGGCCCCACTTGCCGATCGCGGCGGTCGCGTAGCCGGCGTCTTGGAGAAGATGCCCGATGGTGACGGTGTCGGCGAGGAGCGGGCGTTGGCCTTCGAGCTCGGGGTCGTTCCAGACGTCTCCGCGCTCGTTCATCTCGTCATTGTCGCGGATATAGGCGTGGCCGGTATGGTATCCGGTCAAAATCGTGTCACGCGACGTCGCGCAGACGGGGCTCCCCGCATAGTGCTCCGTGAAGCGCATGCCTTCAGCGGCGAGCCGATCGAGGTTCGGGGTGCGGATCTTGTCTTGGCCGTAGCTGCCGAGCTCGCCGTATCCGAGGTCATCGGCGAGTACATAAATAATGTTGGGCGGCGGCTTCTGCTCGGCGCAGGAGAGGAGCGCTAGTAGTGAGATGAGGGAGACAAAACGCAGTATGATCTTCGCGGACCCTTAGTGCGTCATCGCATAGATAGCGATGTTCACACCGAGTGGATAAGCGCGGATGGAAAAACGATAAAAGAACTCGTCGTCTTCCGCTTCGCGCTCCCAACCGTCGGCGATGTCGGTATTGTGAGTCATGATGACCATCAAGCGGCGTTTTTCGTCGAAGATGCCGCGAAAGTGCGGCTCGTTGGTCTCGAAGCCGCGCTCGGACGTGCTCGTACCGCCCGACCGCCTCCAAAACTGAATGGACGGGATTTGCGGTACTTTCGTGATGGTGTAGAACGACCGGAAGATCGGGTGGTCCAGCGGCACGTCGACGATCGGGTAGCTCTCGGGTGGCAGTACCCGGGCCATCTCTCGCTTCCAGTGTTCGAAGGCACGGATTCCCCAGAAGTCGTCCACGTAGAGTATGCCGCCGCGTAGAAGATATTGCCGTAGGCGCTCGGCTTGGGACGGTGTGAACCCCGTGGTGCCGACATCGGACATGAAGATGAACGGGTAGTTGAAGACCGCGTCGTCGTCGAGCGTCACCACGACGTGGTTGGGCATCCCCTCGGCGTCTAGGTTGATGCGCGCTGACGTCAGCTCGGAGAAACGGACCATGAAATTGATGTCGGAGTCGGGATAGTCCGTGTTCCAGCCGTGGCCGAGAGGCTCGTCGCGCACGCTCTCGTAGAGGACGCGACAGAAGGAAAAGGCGCGCTCGCGCAGGTCTTCTTCCGTCGGGAACTTGGGCGGGACGCGATTCCACCACCCGCGCCAGCCGCGGTTTTGCTGCCATTGCTGCGCGAATCCGAGCGAGACCACGAAGACGAGCAAGCCCATAGCAAGGACCGCCACAAAGCGTCGTCGGTGTGCTCGCTTCACCACGCCGCGATGTTATTACCGTTGCTAGAATGAAGCAACCACTCGGTTCCGATGGTCACCTTTTTCGTCGATGGCTTCCTCGAAGGCCGTGACGTGCCTCGCAGGGAACAAATGCGGTTCGCAAAGAAGGAGCGGACAACAGCGCGTACGATCGTCGACGAGCTGAGGACTAGTCCGCTTTACCCGCCCCCTTGAACTGGTCATCCTCGTCGGCGAAGAGCACGTTGAAGCTCGTGAGCGAGCCGTAGCATCCGGTGATATAGCCCTGGAGCTTGATTTTGGCATCCGCGGGAAGCTCCGAGCTATTGATGTTCTGCTCGAGGACTCGGAGCTTGTTCCGTACCATCACGATCTTGTTGAAGAAGACGTCGAGGGGAATCGTCTTCTCCTGAATCCCCGCGCGTCCAGGCTGTAAAACGAGCGTTCCACCGCGCCACTTATCGGCGATCGTGACGGGCGTCAGGCCAAGCTCGTCGCGCATCACTTGGCGCAGAACTTGCTCCAAATCAGACGGTGTTTCGAACGTGCTCATCGAGATTTCCTTTGTCCTTTCGATCGAGGGCCCTGCGGGCGTTTCCTTTGGGCGAGGTCGCGGCTCGCTCTGCCGGGCGCGCGGTAGTTGTGCTGGCTGCCACATGTATCGCACATCACGCGAAGCGGCTGGCCGTCGCCTCCGACGACCATGACGGTGTGCGCGCGGATGGAGCGGCAAGGGCGGCACTTGTCTTCGACGCGATGCCCAACGCGAATCGGGATCTGGGTCTCTTCGTTCAACGCGACCTTTCAGGAGCCTTTATTATGGCATTGATTCAAGATATCGGTGCCTCCTCGCGTGCTACAGTAGAAATATCCGATAACCCATCGAAGCCTCATCCTCTTCGAGGCTTGAATCCACATGATCGCCTATACCTCAGCTGTCTTTCTGGGCGCGTTCCTGCTGTTTCAAGTTCAGCCGCTCATCGCCCGCTATATCCTGCCCTGGTACGGTGGAAGCCCAGCCGTCTGGAGCACCTGCCTCTTGTTCTTCCAGGTCGTGCTCGTGCTCGGCTACGCCTATGCGCATTTCGTGACGGAGCGACTCGAGCGGAAGCAGCAAGTCTTCGTGCACGGAGCGGTGCTTCTCATAGCACTCGTGGTTCTCCCGATTACACCGAACGCGACGTGGAAACCGGCCGGTGGAGGCGACCCCGGAACATGTCAACAACTTTGGGACACTCGCGAGCTGCATTTAGTGAGCCTCGATTATGGTGGGGAGACTCGTGAGGTCGGCGCGATCGACGTCAACATCGATCAAGATCTCCTTGCGTGAAGCAGAAAAAGGAGGTGCCCCAGGTATGGACGCCGCCGCGAGAGGGGCTTGTGCGGCATCGTGGAGGGTCGTTTTTTCCAGCGGCGGGTTGATCCAGGCCTGCGGAGGCAAAACGGGCGGTTGCGGCGTTCCGCGAACGAAGCGTTCGGGATGAGCCTGTTGAGCTTCGAGAAGGATCTGGCGCCGAGCGGTGGTGAGCTGTTCGGCTCGACCATAGTGAACGTCGGCCGGTGTCATAAGGCCGATTCCCGAGTGCCGGTGGTGAAAATTGTAGTAGTCGAAGAAACCGCAGCAGAATAGCCGGCCGTCTTCGGCGGAACCAAAGCGGCTCGGAAACTGAGGACAGTACTTCATCGTCTTGAACTGAGACTCGGAGTAGGGATTGTCGTTCGAGACGTAAGGCCTGGAGTGGGTCTTGGTAACTCCGAGGTCAGCCAGGAGCAGACCCACGGGCTTGCTCCTCATCGAGCTGCCACGGTCCGCGTGAAGGGTGAGCTGGTCGGGTTCAATGTCCTGCTTGCGACAGCTCTCGGCGATGAGGCGTTGGGCGAGCGCGGCACTTTCTCGGTGAGCCAGCATCCAGCCAACCACGTAGCGGGAGAAGATGTCGAGGATGACGTAGAGGTAGTAGGTCCACTTGAGGGGGCCACGAAGCTTCGTGATATCCCACGACCAAACCTGGTTCGGCGCTTCGGCCAACAGCTCCGGCTTGGTGTAGTTCGGATGGCGCCGTTGGTTCCGGCGCTCTCGGACCTCGCCGTGCTCCTCCAAAATCCGATACATCGTGCGAATCGAGCAGAGGTAGGTTCCCTCGTCCAGAAGCGTAGCCCACACCTGAGCGGGCGCCTTGTCGACGAACCGCTCACAGTGCAAGGCCCCGAGGACTTCCTCGCGCTCAGTTTCGTCGAGAGCTCGGTGCGGCCGAGGACGACGCTTCGGTTTGGGCGTCACCGGCTGGCGCCTGCGATACAACGTGGAACGAGCCACACCCAGAGCCTCGCAGGCTTCCGCCGTTTGCCCAATCCGCCCCGCCAGCTCCTCGGCCGCCACGATCAGTCGTTCTCGTCGCTCTCGAGTGGATTCAGGGGGATCCCCAGTAGTTCGGAGGTTTTTTTTTGGATCTCCAGCATCGTCTCCACCCGAGCCAGGCGACGTTGGAGCCGGGCGTTCTCGCGCTCGAGCTCCTTGACCCGTGGATCCTCTGCCTTCGCCTTCCGGCCTCGCTTTCTCGACGTCATTCCCACCTTGGCGATCTCGTCACGTTGGCGACGCCAACTCGATAATTGCGACGAGTACAAGCCCTCTCGACGCAGAAGAGCAGCAACGTCACCGTCACCCTTGCAGGCATCGGCCTCACGCACTATCCGCAGCTTGTACTCCGCGCTAAAGCGTCGACGCTTCGCTTGCTCGCGCACTTCGGGATCCTCGACCCCCGCCGCATCGCGGCCGGCGGGATCTCTAGTCGCCCTACGGGCTCCTGCCGATCCCGCCGAGGTCTCTCTCTCTACCAACATACTCATGCGTTGATCCTCCTCCACCCTCTACACTAATTTCAAGGGGCGAAGTGTCTCAGCGATGTTGGCACAGAGGGCCCGCTATTCGGAATCACGACGCTACTCGCTGTTTCTGTTGGTATCCCTTACCTCGCGCTTGCAGCCTCCGCCCCTTTGTTACAGCGATGGTTCGTGGCGATCCATCCGGAGCGTTCGCCCTATCGCTTATATGCGCTTTCGAACCTGGGCTCGTTGCTCGGGCTTTGGCTCTATCCGTTCCTGCTGGAGCCGTTTTTCTCGCTCGAGATGCAAACGAAAATCTGGTCTGCGTTCTTCGCACTCTATGTCGTTGTGAGCGGCGGTTGTGCCTGGGCGCTCACGCGTGCGCAAGACGACGCGGCGGAGCCTTCGACCGAGCCCGACCGAGACCCGCAGCCAAGATATCTTTGGGTGCTCCTCCCATTTGCTGGTTCGCTCTTGCTGCTCGCGGGGACGAATCAGATTTGCCGCGACGTAGCAGTCGTGCCGCTCCTTTGGATCCTGCCGCTGAGCGTCTACTTGTTGTCCTTCATCGTGGCCTTCGGCAATCCGCGTTGGTATCACCGGGGTTTCTGGGTCGTAGCCCTAGTGGCATCGTTCGCCGGCGCTCTCTACTTGCTTCCGTTCGACTTCGGTGGCGAAGAGCCTCACCTCGTTACGCAAGTCGCCCTCTATGTCGCCGCAATATTCGCCGGCTGCATGGTCTGTCACGGCGAGCTCGTCCGCACGCGTCCTCCCGCCCGCGAGCTCACGTCGTTCTATTTGCTCGTTGCGATTGGAGGTGCGCTCGGAGGCGTCTTCGTCAACTTCGCGGCACGTTATTGGTTCAAGGGCTATTGGGAGTTTCACCTTGCGCTCGTTTTGACGTGGAGCTTGCTCGGATGGTGCGTGTATCGAGCGCGACAGCCCGTGCGCTCTTTGAGCGCCCTGTGGGCTGGCGCGCTCGTGGGGCTCGTCATCTTCTTGAACGCACACATCCGTGAGGAGCTAGCGGACGCCGTCGACACCAGACGCAGCTTCTACGGTGTGCTGCGGGTCTACGATGTCGACGTAGGAGGAGGAGACCACTTGCGAGGTCTCTATCACGGCCGCATCGCCCACGGAGAGCAGTTTATGAACGCGTCCCGGCGCCGCGAGCCGACCGGGTATTACGGTTTGAACAGCGGATTGGGGGAGGCTATCAAAACGCAACGGCGGGTGTCGCGTGACCGGCTGAGAATCGGCGTCATTGGGCTCGGCACGGGGACCATCGTAGCCCATGCGCGGAAAGGTGAAGAGGTCCGCTACTACGAAATCGACCCGGACGTCGTCGCCGTTGCCAACGAGCACTTCTTCTATCTCGCCGACGCGCATAGCGAGATGACCATCGTGCTCGGCGATGCTCGAATCTCACTCGAGCGGGAGCTCGCCCTCGACGGCTCACAAGGATTCGACGTACTTGTCGTGGATGCTTTCAGCGGCGGGGGTATCCCCACACATCTTCTGACGCGCGAGGCCTTCGATCTCTACTGGGGGCATCTGGAGAGGGAGGCGTCATCGTTGTGAACAGCTCCAACGTTTTCATGGAGCTCGGCGGAATCGTTCGGCGACAGGCGGAGGCCCTCGGCGCCCAAGCGGTGCTCGTCCAACACGAGCGCGACTTTCGTCCCGGAGAGACACGCAACAAGTGGGTGCTCGTCACGAAGAACGCGACGTTCTTGAGAGCCATCGCCCGCCACGTGGACCCGTGGCGGAACATGTCAACAACTTTGGGACACTCGCGAGCTGCATTTAGTGAGCCTCGATTATGGTGGGGAGACTCGTGAGGTCGGTGCGATCGACATCAACATCGATCAAGATCTTGTTGCGTGAAGCAGAAAAAGGAGGTACCCCAGGTATGGACGCCGCCGCGAGAGGGGCTTGTGCGGCATCGTGGAGCGTCGTTTTTTCCAGCGGCGGGTTGATCCAGGCCTGCGGAGGCAAAACGGGCGGTTGCGGCGTTCCGCGAACGAAGCGTTCGGGATGAGCCTGTTGAGCTTCGAGAAGGATCTGGCGCCGAGCGGTGGTGAGCTGTTCGGCTCGACCATAGTGAACGTCGGCCGGTGTCATAAGGCCGATTCCCGAGTGCCGGTGGTGGAAATTGTAGTAGGCGAAGAAACCGCAGCAGAATAGCCGGCCGTCTTCGGCGGAACCAAAGCGGCTCGGAAACTGAGGACAGTACTTCATCGTCTTGAACTGAGACTCGGAGTAGGGATTGTCGTTCGAGACGTAAGGCCTGGAGTGGGTCTTGGTAACTCCGAGGTCAGCCAGGAGCAGACCCACGGGCTTGCTCCTCATCGAGCTGCCACGGTCCGCGTGAAGGGTGAGCTGGTCGGGTTCAATGTCCTGCTTGCGACAGCTCTCGGCGATGAGGCGTTGGGCGAGCGCGGCACTTTCTCGGTGAGCCAGCATCCAGCCAACCACGTAGCGGGAGAAGATGTCGAGGATGACGTAGAGGTAGTAGTAGGTCCACTTGACGGGGCCACGAAGCTTCGTGATATCCCACGACCAAACCTGGTTCGGCGCTTCGGCCAACAGCTCCGGCTTGGTGTAGTTCGGATGGCGCCGTTGGTTCCGGCGCTCTCGGACCTCGCCGTGCTCCTCCAAAATCCGATACATCGTGCGAATCGAGCAGAGGTAGGTTCCCTCGTCCAGAAGCGTAGCCCACACCTGAGCGGGCGCCTTGTCGACGAACCGCTCACAGTGCAAGGCCCCGAGGACTTCCTCGCGCTCAGTTTCGTCGAGAGCTCGGTGCGGCCGAGGACGACGCTTCGGTTTGGGCGTCACCGGCTGGCGCCTGCGATACAACGTGGAACGAGCCACACCCAGAGCCTCGCAGGCTTCCGCCGTTTGCCCAATCCGCCCCGCCAGCTCCTCGGCCGCCACGATCAGTCGTTCTCGTCGCTCTCGAGTGGATTCAGGGGGATCCCCAGTAGTTCGGAGGTTTTTTTTTGGATCTCCAACATCGTCTCCACCCGAGCCAGGCGACGTTGGAGCCGGGCGTTCTCGCGCTCGAGCTCCTTGACCCGTGGAACCTCTGCCTTCGCCTTCCGGCCTCGCTTTCTCGACGTCATCCCAACCTTGGCGATCTCGTCACGTTGGTGACGCCAACTCGATAATAGCGACGAGTACAAGCCCTCTCGACGCAGAAGAGCAGCAACGTCACCGTCACCCTTGCAGGCATCGGCCTCACGCACTATCCGCAGCTTGTACTCCGCGGTAAAGCGTCGACGCTTCGCTTGCTCGCTCACTTCCGGATCCTCGACCCCCGCCGCAGCGCGGCCGGCGGGATCTCCAGTCGCCCTACGGGCTCCTTCCGATCCCGCCGAGGTCTCTCTCTCTACCAACATACTCATGCGTTGATCCTCCTCCACCCTCTACACTAATTTGAAGGGGCGAAGTGTCTCACCGATGTTGGCACAGAGGGTGGCCGGAGGAGCCTTTGAAGAGCTCGCTCTGGACCGACGACTACTCGAATCTCCTCGAAGTGATTTGGACGGATTGATTGGAGTGTGCCGGCTGGCAACGCTCGCCGAAAAATTCCTCTCGTGCCCCGTGTCGATGAGCTTGGTCTGGACCAAGTTGGAGAATCCCGCGCGAGGGAGACAGCTCGGTACCAGGCGGATGCTTCGGTGATCCACCGGACGAGGCGACGATGTAATACACGCCGGCGTCCTCGATATAGAGAAGCAAGGGGTCAGTCGCTTCGAAGCGCCGCCGTCGGCGGGAGGCCGGCAGCGCGGCGAGCCGGCAGATAGCTCGCGGCGAGGCTCACCACCGTGAGCAAAGTTGCGGCCCCCACATAGCTGATCCAATCCGTGGTTGGGACGCCGTAAAGAAGACTGGATAGAACTTCGGCAGCGAAATAGGCCGCAACGCATCCCAACACAGCGCCGAGCGCAGTCATCCGAAGACCTTCGCCGAGCACTTGCGTCATCAGATCCCGAGGACGGCGCCGACGGCAGCGCGGATGGCCATTTCTCGGACGCGACGACTCACCGCGTAGCTAACGACACCGAATAGCCCGACCGCGGCCAACGACAGCGCCAGCAGCGCCAGAATCCCCATGAGCATGGAATTGAATCGCTGCTGCCAGACGGAGTCCGAAAGGATTTGGCCCATCGATCGTACGTTGGTGACGGCGAGGGTCTCATCGACGTTCCAGATGGCGTCGCGCACGGGCCCGATGACCGCATCTCCTGGAACGCTCGTATGAACGACGAGGGACGTCATTCCCTATTCCGCAGCCGGGTTCTGGCTGTAAGGAAAATAAAGCTCCGGGCGGATCGGCTCTGTGAGTGTTCGCTGCTGAACGTCGCCGACGATCCCGATCACGCGCCACTTTGGGTCTTCTTTGCCGAGGGCTCCAATTTGGATCTGGCGTCCCACGGGCGATTCGTCCGGCCAGTAGCGTTTGGCTGAGGTCTCGTTGATGAGAATCACCGGCTCCGAGGAGGCGTCCGACGAAGTAAACACGCGCCCCTCGAGAAGGGGGATGCGCATCGTTTCGAAGTAGGCCGGCGTCGCGACGCGCAGGCTCGCGCGCGGCCGCTCCGCTGCGTTCGACGCCGGTCGATCGACGCGTGAGAAGGTGATTCCCCAGAGGTCGCCGCCAATGGGCAAGTGATTGACGAAGGCCGCGCCGCTCACACCGGGCACGGCTGCAACTGCGGTCTGGAGCTCACCCAGCAGGAGGCGTTGGCGACCCGTGTCGCCGCGCAGGCCCGGATCCAAAACGACGGTCATCGTCACCGCGCCGTCTCGCCGGAAGCCGGGCTCGACGTCTTGGAGGTGCCAATACGTGCGCGCGAGCAGCGCCGCGGAGGTGAGAAGCACGACGGATATCGCGACTTCGAAAACTACGAGGGCGTTGCGCGCGGAACCTCGGCCGAGGCTTTGAGAGCGCCACTCGCATCGCGTCCGGCGGCGGCGAAAGCGGGTAGAAGGCCGACTGCGAGCGCGGCGACGGCGCATGTCAGAAACGTGAAAAGTAACGACGCGCCGCCGAGCTCGAGCTCGGCGACACGAGGAAGACCTTGCGGCGCGAAAACGCGCAGAAGCTTCAACCCAAAGGAGGCTCCGACAAGACCGAGAGCACCGGCGAGAGTGGACAGCACGAGCCCCTCTACGAGCGACGGCGCGGCGAGTCGCCATCGGCTCGCACCGAGCGCTGCTTGTAGCGCGCCTCTTGCCGGTAGCGCGCGACGCGGACGGCGACCAGACCGGCGACGTTGACACAGGCGATGAGCATCACGAGAGAGACAGCGCCGAGCAGGATCAAAAGCGCGGGACGGGCGCCGGCGACGACGGGCTCTTGCAGAGCCTCGGTCTGGACGGCCGTGCCGGCATTTGCCTCTGGAAAACGTGCGACGAGTCTTTCTCCAATCACCGTCATCTCGCTGAGGCTGCACGTGGAGGGCATTCCGTCGACGAACGATCGAGGGCATGCGGTTCAGTGGACGCCGGCCGACCCCGGCTACTCTCAATATCAATGGCTCAATCGCTCAATGGGCCAGCGTAGCCTATACCAGCCTGACCCAGGGAGCTCATCTGTTTGCTACACTAGAAGTAGGCTCTTCGAAGCCCACGTGCTCAAAGCACACGCCCCCCACAAAAACAGAATAAATTTTCCAGGAGGTGGACATGAAGTTCACTGGGATGTTTCTCGCAACTCTCCTGATGGTGGTGGTTACCGTGCCTTCCGCGGAGGCTCGAGCTAAAGAGGCCGAACAGGCCGAAGCGGCCGACGCTATCGTGCTTTTGAAGAAGGCCTGCGAGGTCGTATGGAAGTCCGGAACGGCCTACCAGATCGATCGCTGCACGAGGCGCGCGATGGCGGCGCTCGGCGACGAGAACCGCCAGCGGGACAACGAGCTCAAACGCATGCTCATCCAGTCGGCCAGAGAGCTCGAGACTTGCTCGGACGCGTTGGAAAAGCTAAAGGCTGAGGCCTCGAGCTCTGAGGGCGTGACCCCGGACAAGTGGGTGCCGGGCATCATCGCGATCGTTCTCACGCTCGAGGCACTCAGGAAAACGTGCGGGCTTCCCATCACGCTCTTGAGCTGGACGCTCATCGCCTATGGGCTCGGGGGCCACTTTCTGCCCGGTATATTGGAGGCGGAAAAAACGCCGATCGACCGGCTCACGCTCTATCTCTACGCCGACTCGAACGGCGTTCCCGGCCTGGTCTTGAGCCTCATCATTTCTCTCGTGCTCGCCTTCGTGCTCCTCGGGAAAATCATGGAAGTCACAGGTGCGACGGGTTTCTTCACCGACTTGTCGATGGCGTGGCGCGGGCACCGGCGCGGCGGGCCGGCCAAAGTCGCCGTCGTGGCGAGCAGCGTCTTCGGTACGGTCAGCGGTTCCACGGTCGGCAACATCATGTCGACCGGTGTGGTACGGGCGAGGCCTTGCTGCCGCTTCTTCTCATCGGCGCCGCGGCCGGGATCATCATCGGCGTTTTGAATTTCACCGGGCTCGGGTTTTCGCTTTCGCTCATGCTGAGCGATCTCGGCGAGGCTTATGGTTTATTCGCGACGCTCGTCGTCACGGCGTTCTTGTCGATGATTCTCGGGATGGGGATGCCGACGGCCGCCGTCTACGTCGTGCTTTCCATCGTGCTCGCGCCCGCGCTCGTCGACATGAACGTGCCGCCCATGGCGGCGCACTTGTTCATATTCTACTTCGGGCTCGTGTCGATGCTGACGCCGCCCGTTGCGGTGGCAAGCTATGTCGCCGCGTCGTTGGCGGGCGCGGACATGTGGCGCACGAGCGTCGTTGCCATTCGGTTGGCAGCTTCCGCTTATCTCTTGCCGTTTCTTTGGGTGTTCAATCCAGCCTTGCTACTCGATGGCCCGTGGTCGAGCGTTGTGCTCCTCACGAGCACTGCGGTGGTTGCGGGCTGGGTGCTGACGCGAAAGGGAAGGCTCGTGCCTTTCGTGGGCGCGATGGTCGTGGGAAGCGCTACGTTGTGGGCGGGAGCGCAGTCGTGGTGGGCTTTGGCGCCGAGCGCCTTGGCTCTCAGCGTTCCGCTCTGGAAGCACCTAAAGTCGAAATAGGCGCACAACCAGCTCAAAGAGTCCTGTGCGATGCCGAACCTCCTGTAGTTGTGCGTGCAGAAGATGCGGTTGAAGCCGTATCGAAACCCGAGCGTGAGGTGGATGTCACCGCGGTGCTCGTTGTCTCGGCTTTGGCAGCGCTGCTGACGGGTGTGGCATTTTGGGTGTTGCAGCCTCCTTCTCTTTCGTTCTGCGGACTAGAAAATAGCCAACGGGTTGACCGCGGAGCCGGTGCCGTGTCGGACCGGAAGAGGCGCCGCCACGAACAGAAATGTCCACCTCTCGCGATCCCGCGCTTCTCGCGCGACGGCCTCGAGACCGAGGTTGTCGAACAGCGGCATGCCCATGGAGTTAATCGCTAAAAGGTGCATCGGACCGCTGTTATCCGGGACGACCGAGGGATAAATCTCGTTGGCGATGTCGCTGCCGAGCACCGCGACGCCGCGCTCATGCAATAAGGTGGCGACTTCCGGATGCGGCCCCGCCGTACCGCTCTGAACCTTCCACAAACCGTGTTCCGCTTCGCACGCCCCGCGCCCCGTGCGAATGAGCACGACGTCTCCCTCTTGAATCTTTTCGCCGGTACGTTCTTCCCATGCTTTGATGTCCTCGAGCGTTATGGCTGTGCTCGGCTCGAGGTAGGGGACATTTCTTCAACCAAGGCAAGTCGATCAGCACACCGCGCGTGACGATCCCGCCGCGCATGTTCTCGATGCCGAGCTTGCTCGCGCCGTCCTCTTTGGAGAACGAAGATTCGGGATAGCCGTTATACAGCTCTCCGTGTGACGCGAGGTGAGCCAGCGCGTCAAGATGACTATAGGCCCAGCCGTGGTAGAGGATCGTCGTCTTGTCGCCGAAGAAGGACAGCAGGCCGCCGCCCCCGTCGCCGGTGTACTCCACCGCGAGCGGTGCGATTGCGTTCGGGTTCTCACCGGGTTTCAACTCGCGACTGAGGGAAATCGAAACGCCGTCGCGTACTAAACCGGCTGCTTTGCGGGTTCGCTCTGGTGTGATGAAGTTCAGCGTTCCCAGCTCGTCGTCGGGTCCCCACCGCCCATGGTTCGAGACTTGCTCGAACCACTGGTCGAACTGCGCAGTGGACGTTTGAGCGGACCCCATCGAGGCGGCAACGTGAAGGGCCATGAGGAAAAGCAGGCTTCGTCGTTTCATGAGCAACTCCTTTATGCAGCGCGCCACGCTCTCTGTTAGCGACCGGTCGTAGAGGCGGAGCAGCGGTTCTCCTGTCAGGTCCTCACCGTCCCCGTTGCTCCACGACCTCGCTCAACACCTGACCGGCAGCTCCCGAAGGCGGCTTGGTGCCAAGCCACGCCGCCAGCGTCGTCGCCACATCCACGGTATTGATGCGCCTGTACACCTTTAGCGGCTTCAGCCCACTGCCCGCAAAGATGACCGGGACAAACGTGTCATACCGCCACGGCGATCCGTGACTGGATGCCACCGTCAGCCCGTCGAACTCACTTATGAACCGGTGCGGCCCAAGACCAAGTAAATGTCGCCAGAGCGCCGGACGTTGTGATTGTTCAAGACCATGCGGGTCAAGACCGTGTCAGGCACGTGGCCTGTCACGAGCGCCGAGCTCGGCACGGCAAGCGTCACCCCATCGAACTTGCTCAGTTCGGCCGCGACGGCTGCCTCCACCTCCGCAGCGTCCAAGCCGCGTTCGCTCATGACGTCATGGTTGAGATAGATGTACGGATTGGTAGTACGTTTCGATGAGCTCTTTCCCGATCCCGAAACGCCGCTTCAACGCGGCAATACCGGCTGCCTGGTCCCATTCGTCCGGGTCGACCGTCTCGGCTTCGAAACTGATTTCGCGGAGATAAGCAGGCACTTCCGGGCTTCCATGATCGGCGGACAGAATCACCAGTGTGTTGTCCAGGCCGATCCTCTCGTCCACGAACTTCAAGAGCGCCGCGATGGTCTGGTCCAGGCGCAGCAGGTTATCCTCGGTTTCCAAGCTGGACGCACCAAAGAAATGGCCTACATAGTCCGTGGCGGAAAAGCTGACGGACAGGTAATCGGTTACGTCGTCCTCGCCAACGGACTCGGCCACAATGAGGGCTTTGGCGAAGTCCAACGTCAACGCGTCGCCCGCGGGACTGATCGTGAGAAGCGTTGTGAAGTATTTGCCATCTCCGGGGCCGAACGGATGCGGAAAAACGCGTCCGTACCCTGGAAAGTCCACTTCCCAAGGTTGGTCATCCTTGTCCCCATATAGATAGGCGCTGGCATCGAGCAGCAAATCCCAGGATTTGCCGGCGTATTGCTGCGTCGGGCGCGTCGCGTTCCACGCGCCGACCCACTCGGGGTATCGTTCATAGTAGAACCGGCTGGTGACGAACTCGCCGGACGCTTTCGAGAACCAGAAGGCCTTGCCGGCATGGCCGGCCATGGATACCGCGCCCCGGTCCTTGACGGAAACACCGAAGATCTTCGCGCGTCCGGCCGTATGGAGCGCCAGCTCGTCGCTCAGCGTAGACACCAGAATGTTGGCGGGCGAACGGCCGGACGTCCGGGCCTTTTTCTGGGTTGGATCGATCTCGGTTTCATCGTTCACGTCGGCATCGGCGGATAGCAAGGGGTAACGCTCATCTTCGATGTTGTAGACCAGCCGTCCGGTTCCCTTGTCGAACCAGACATTCGCCACCATGCCATGTGCCGCCGGATGGGCCCCCGTTGCAAGCGTGGTATGACCGACGATCGTTTCCGTGTTCGCGTGCGCGTGATGCGCGTCCTTGAAGACCACGCCCCGCTCCAGCAGATAACGAAAACCTCCCTCACCCATCCGATCGAGGAATCGCTCTGGCAGGTCTGCGCGAAGTTGATCCACCGTGATTTGAAGGATCAGTTTTGGCGGCACTGGCTCCGCTGCGGCAGTGCGGACGCTCACGAGAAGAGAGGTGAAAAGTAAAATGACGTGAATCATTGCGCGAAATCTCCGGGGCCGATGGTTTGCGGGACAGCACACGATAGCACGCGCCCGTGCCAGAATAGGTGGTTTCCGCATCGGCAGAAGCCCGAAACCAAGGAGAGACGCATGACCTGCAACTGCTCGTGGCGCCGCGCAGCCTGTATTGTTGCGCTTGCTGTGTTTGTCAGCGGCACGCTCGCCGCCCAGACCCGAGTCGAGTTCCACCTTTTGTCGGCCGTGTCGACGGGACCTCTCGACCCCGCGTTCAGCCCCGACGGCCAGTTCCTTGTCTTCTCCATGCGCGGCGACATCTGGAAAGTGCCTGTCGATGGTGGGGACGCGGTTGCTCTGACGCAAGGGCCCGCGTATCATTCCGAGCCTCGCTTCAGCCCGGACGGAACGCAGGTCGCGCTCACCATGGATGTCGACGGAAATCTGGACATCGGCATCGTCGATGCGGCAGGCGGTACCGTCGAGCGTCTCACCGACGATCCCGAAGTCGACATCGAGCCGGCTTGGAGTCCGGACGGCGACAGCCTGTATTTCGCGAGCCGCAGCAGCGGCAACCTCGACATCTACCGCCTGGATCTCGAGACGGGGACCAAGACCCTGGTCGTGGGGACTCGGCGCAACGACTTTCAACCGGCTGTCTCACCCGACGGCACAAAGCTAGCCTATGTGTCGCCGGTCTCCGGACGGAGCGGCTCGGGCGGCATTTGGATCGTGCCGCTGCCTTCGGGCGAGCCGGAGCTCGTGCACTACGAAGAGACGAGCTATCGAGCCAAGCCCGAATGGTCTCCTGACGGAAGCTCGCTGACTTATTCCACCGACGCGGCGGGCTCGAATGATATTGCCGTCGTTCCTGCGAAGGGCGGCAATCGGGTGCGCCTCACTGAGGATTCGCTCGATGAGTTTGACCCGGCGGTGAGTCCGGATGGCTCCATGATTGCCTTCGTGTCCAACCACCGCGGGCCGACGACGCTGTATACACTGTCTTCCGCGGGTGGGGCTAGAGGTGCTTGGAAAGCTGTCCGTATTGCTTCGCGCAAGCCCCGTTTTGCAACCGGACGCGTGCGTGGTGTCGTTCGCGGCCCCGACGGCGATGTCGTTCCGGCGCGGCTCATGCTCGTCGGAAGCGACGGGCGCGGTTATACGGAGGATGGCGGCTTTCATCGGATGGTGCCCGCTACAAGGACGCACTTCCAGCACTCGAGCGGCTCTTTCGATGTGGAGGTACCCGCAGGGAGCACGGTCGTCGAAGCGATGCGAGGCTTCGAATACCTTCCCGCGCGGGCGAGCGTCGACGTGCCCGAGGGCGGTGTCGTCGACGTCGAGCTTCAGCTCACGCGGATTATCGCTGCGCCCAGCAACGGCTGGTTCTCGGGAGACATGCACACGCACGATCTTCACGAGGGCCGGTTTGGGCTGACGCAGGAGGGGTTCTTTCATCAAGTCGTTGCCGACGACTTGCACGTCACGAACGCGCTCATCCACATGGACGGCACGAAGCTCATGGGGCGGTGGAGCGACCTCACCGGCGACCCTTATCGCCTTTCGAACGGCGACTACATTCTGCGCTACTCGCAGGAATTTCGCGGCTCCTTCGGGCACGTCGCGCTCGTCGGCGTGAACGCGTTCATCATGCCTCTGCTCGGCGGCGCGGCAAACACGCCTTATGCGCCCGACGTTCTCAAGATTCGGCACATCGACGGCGTGCGCGCGCAGTCAGGCATTGCAGGCTTCGTTCATCCGTACAATCAGCGCGTGGAGACCCCGGAAGACGCAGCGGCCGCGGATATCCCGGTACACGTCGCTCTCGGTAAAGGAGATTTCTACGACGTTGTGTCGATCGCGTCTCTGGAGGAAGACTCCACGAGCGTCTATTACAAGCTTCTCAATTGCGGCTTTCGTCTCGCGGCCACCGGCGGCACGGACAACTTCTCCGACGTTTGGTACGACCCTTCGGGCGGCACAGCGCGAACCTATGCGCACCTCGAGGGGCCTTTGACGTTCGCGTCCTGGATCCACGCGGTTGCGGCTGGCCGTACCTTCGGGACGAGCGGACCGCTTCTCTTTCTCACTGTCGACGGGAAGCAGCCGGGTGGCGAGATTGTCGTGGAAGCAAGGGACGCGAAAACGTTTCACGTCGAGATAGAGCTTGCGTCGATTTCACCTATCGAACGCGTCGACGTGATCGTCAACGGGGAAGTGGCGCACTCGTGGCAGCCGAGCGGCGACGGTCCTCGGTGGGAGCTCGAAGCGTCCGTCGACATTCCCGGCAGCGGCTGGGTGGCGGCCCGTGTGGTCGGATCGCCAAGTCGTTTCGTCGGTGATGCCTATGCGTTCGCGCAGACCTCGCCCGTATATGTCGTGCGGGACGGTGTTACCTTTACGTCGGCCGCGGATGCTCAGTTTCTTCTCGAATCGGTCGACGCGCTCTGGCGACGGGTAGAAGCGAGAGACACGTGGCACACGACGGCGCAGAAAGAAGCTTATCGTGACGGCATCGATCGAGCTCGCGGGGTCTACCAACGTATCCTGCGTCGTTAAATCTAGATTGAGGCGTGGAGGTCACCGACGCCCGGCTAGCCTGAAGTTCCCCTCGGTAAAACCTCTCTTTCTTCGGTGAAGCACCCTTAGTTGCAAGGAGTTACAACGATAAAGATACGAACTCCGCCTGCATTTTGTAGCCATGTAATAACGCATATAGCTCTTGTAACATAATCTTTAATAGAGTATATAGTAACCATGCACATCGACATTGTGCCCAACCGCAACTCCAAACCCGCCGTTTTGCTCCGTGAGTCCTTTCGCGACGCCAAAAGCAAGAAACCGCGCAAGCGCACAATTGCCAACCTGTCCAAACTGCCAAGCGAGCAGGTCGACTCCATTCGACGGGTTCTCAAGGGAGAAAAACTCGTCGCGGTCGAGGACGTCTTCGAGGTTGTGCCCGACGGGTCGCGACTCCACGGTGGCGTCGAGGCCGTGTTGAGCGCGATGAAACGCCTTGAGTTCGACAAACTCGTCGCATCCCGACGCTCACGCCAACGTGACCTGGTGGTGGCTATGGTGGCCGCCCGCATACTCGAAGCCCAGTCGAGGTTGGCAACGAGCCAGTGGTGGCACAGCACAACGTTGCCCGAAATCCTCGGTGTGAGTGATGCCGACGAGGACGACCTATATGCCGCTATGGACTGGGTGTTCGAGCGCCAAAGGGTTATTGAGAAAAAACTGGCGGCGCGTCACCTCGAAAACGGTGGACTTGGTTTGTACGATTTGAGCTCAAGCTACTTCGAGGGAGAAAAGTGCCCCCTGGCCCGCCTCGGATACAACCGCGACGGTAAGAAAAACAAACTCCAGATCAACTACGGCCTTTTGACCAACCAAAGGGGCGTCCCTGTCTCGGTATCGGTGTTCGAGGGCAACACCGGCGATCCGAAAACGTTTCTACCTCAAGTAGTAAAGGTGCAAGAGCAGTTCGGCATCAAGCGGTTTGTGATGGTCGGCGACCGCGGAATGATCACCCAAAGACAGGTTGACGCTTTACAGGACTTCGAGGGCATTGATTGGATTACAGCCCTGCGACCCGCGCCGATTCGCAAACTCCTCAACGAAGGGGCGCTGCAGATGGGGCTGTTTGACGAGCGCAACTTGTTTGAGTTGACACACTCGGATTTTCCCAACGAGCGTCTCGTGGCCTGTCGCAACCACGAACTGGCGAAGCGCCGAGCCCTAAAGCGTCAGGAATTGCTCGAAGCGACCAGCAAAGAACTGAAAAGGATTTGCCGGATGGTCGAACGCGGCCGCTTGCACGGTAGGGAAGACATCAATGCCCGAGTGCAAAAACTCCTTGCTGAATACAAGGTGGGCAAGTACTACAAGTTCGAGACCCGTGACGACGGCTTCGACTTCAAGGTCGACGAGACGACGATGGCTGTCGATGCTGCGCACATTGCTAAAGACAATAGTGTGTTAGCTGACAAGCAACTCGCCCGGTGGAAACAGCATATGAAGACTATCGCCAGGCGAATGGAGCAACTGCGTCAGCGAATCGAGCACGGTCAGCTTCATGGAAAAGCCACTATAGGGGTGCGGGTAGGCAAAGTTCTCAACAAGTACAAAGTCGGAAAACACTTCAAACTAGATATTCGTGACGATGCCTTCTCCTTCGAAATCGACAAAAAGAAGGTCGAGGCAGAAGCCGCACTGGACGGCATCTATGTGATTCGCACCAGTCTCAGTGCACAGCAGATGAACACTGAGGATACCGTCCGCAGCTATAAGTTGCTCACCCAAGTCGAGCGTGCGTTTCGTTCATTCAAGACCATGGACCTCAAGGTGCGGCCTATTCGCCACCGTCTCGAAAACCGAGTCCGGGCACACATCTTCTTGTGTATGCTGGCCTACTACTTTGAATGGCACATGCTTGAGGCGTGGCGACCAGTGCTTTTTTCTGACGAAGATCAGAATGCCAAGGCAAGCCGCGACCCTGTGGCACCGGCCAAGCGTTCGCAGGCCGCTCTTCGAAAAGTGCGCTCCAAAAAGCTGGAGGACGGAAGCCCCGCTTACAGTTTCAGAACTCTGCTCCGCCACCTTGCTTCTATCGTACGAAACTCATGTCGCCGAAAAGGCCTTGGCTCCACCACTGCGACCTTCGACATGACCACGGCCCCAAATCCAAAGCAGCAAAGGGCCTTCGACCTCCTCAAAACAATCACGTTGTAGCCAGAACAGAGCACCCTTCCCTCTACCTAACTTGTTGAAACAAAGCCGGAAACAGCCTTCCAGGGGACAGGAACTTCAGGCTAGAAGCGCTGAAGACACTTCAGCGCGAGGCGATTTGGGACGTCTTCGGAGACCACAAGGCGAACTACGTTCTCGGGCTTCTTGACGATGGAGGGCATTCCTTTCGGCGAGCCTCGGCTTCGAGTTCAAGCGCCGGACAAAAACACCTGATCGCAACTTAAGTCGCCGGCTCGCCGGCCTTTCGCTTCCCGAGCGCGAATCCAACCATGGTCAGAAACGCCAAGAAGATCATCATGATCGCCGCGACTTGGAGATGCCCAGTCACATGCTGTGTTGGGGTCATGCCGGCAGGCTGAAACCCATCCCCCGGCGCGTGGAAGTAATTGGCTATCCCCAGGCCATCCGTCACGCGGATGCCGTAGATGACAAAGAGCGTCAAAGCGGCGCCGAGCAGCACACCAATCAGAAGCATCTCAGGGTAACGCTGAAAGCTACGCGACGGTCCCAGGTATCCATGGTAGACGGCGAGCCCAATGGCCAGCAGCGTCAGGCTCGTCAGCCAGCTTCCCACCGCGTACGGAACTCCCAGCGCTCCGACGACCACCCGCAGAACGAACATCGCCGCCAGAAGCAGAAAGGCGTTGCGAAGATAGCCAAGGTAGCGGGACATGACGTAGCCAAAGCTCGCGAGTACCCAAAGCATCGCCGCGGAGGCGACCATCACAAGAAGCTGGCCGACGATGTGCTGTCCGATCCCCATTCCCATGGGTGCGTTCCCTGCTCCCGGCGCATGAAAAATACCATGGATGCCACCGAGAGAGGATATCCTGAATCTAGTTGAAATCGGTGAGTGACTCCCTTCAAGATCGTCGGTGTCAAAGCTGGCGATCAAAAAGAAAGGAGCCACCCGGTGAGAGCAGATACGAAGAAGAGAAAGAATGCAACACAGATGCTGAGGGCGACGCAGGAGCAAGAGTGGTGGGCGGATCAAGTTGTGCATGTGATGCTGGAGGGCAAGCGAGCGCTGGACGCCGCGATGCTCGATGTCGGACGCCTGGTAGCTGAGACGCTCATGTACATGGAGCGCGAAGAGAGATCTGGGCCAGACTACCATCCTACGTCGTCCGGGCTTCGCAAATGGGCGAGTCAACGTGGGTCGATCTATGTCGGTGACCAGAAGCTCCCTGTCGAGCACCCTCGATTGCGGGGCCCGGAGGGTGAGGTCGGGCTGAGAACCTACGAGCAGCTCAAGAATCGCGGGGGCTTTTCGGAGGAACTCCTGTCGGAGGTGCTTCGGGGAATGTCTGCTCGCAAGTACGAAGAGACGGTGACGGCGGCAGGCAAGGCTTTCGGTGTGACGCCGAGCTCGGTGTCCCGCCATCTGGTCGAGGCGACGGCGAAGCAGCTGAAGCAGTTCCAGGAGCGCAGTCTCGAAGAGTTTCCGCTCTTCGCGATGTACCTAGACACGGTCCACCGCGGCGGTCAGGCGTTCGTGGTCGCGCTCGGCGTGGACCGTGAAGGGAAAAAGCTCCCCCTGGGCTTCTGGGAAGGGGCGACGGAGAACCACGAGATCTGCGAGGAATTGCTGGAAGAGTTGGAGCGACGGGGGTTAAAGCTCTCCAAACGGATCCTCTGGGTAACCGATGGTGGCGGGGGGATCATCAAGGCGCTCAAAGACCGATACGGTAAGAAGCTCATCCACCAGCGGTGTACTTTGCACAAAGACCGCAACATCCAGCGCCACCTGCCCAAACGCTACCGCAAGCAGGCACACCACCTCTTCGCGACTGCCTTGGAGCAGAACAGCTACAAGGACGCGAAGAAGATGTTGCAGGAGTTCGAGCGCTGGCTTCGCGACATCAACGAGTCGGCGGCAGACTCACTCCTCGAGGCACTCGAGGAGGTGCTGATGCTCCACAAGTTGAAGGTCCCCGCTCTACTGCGCCAGAGCCTGCACTCGACGAATCCTATAGAGAGTATGTTCTCCATGGTTCGTAGTTGCGAGCGCAACATCAAACGCTACCGTAACAGCAAAATGCGCCAGCGATGGCTCGCCGCTGTGCTGCTGCACTGCGAACAACAGTTCAGACGAGTCAAGGGGCACGCATCCATCGACGTAGTGGTTGCGGCCATCGATGCGATCCAACGAGAGGACGAGATGCCTGAGGCCGCGTAAGGTCAGGGGCGTAGAGCTGGAAATGACCACGAGTCGCTTATGATGGTTTCAACTAATTCCTTGACATCCTCCACCGAGACCTTCCACCAGGATAGCCAGAATGATAAGGGTGCGGCTCTTTTGGAACGGTGAGTTTGGCATGTCTCATAGTGGTAAGGGCTCATCTCACTTGACGCGCTTGAGGTGGCGGCCTTTGACGGGGACGACCTTGCCGTCGGCGTAGCGCGAGGCGTGGTTGCGCTCGTACTCGCACTGCTCGTGGAAGCGCCAGTACTCATCGAAGTCTCCGCTGGAGCGGAGAGCGCGAAGCCGCAGCACGGCTTCGGCGCCAGCGAGGGACCAACGCGCTCCGGTGAGGTCCATGCGGTCCGAGACCAGGTGGCGGCAGGCGCCTTCGATCACGCCGGTAGCGATCGGGAATCCAGCGGCGAGGCACTCGTCGTAGTGCAGATAAGAGGCGTGATTGAGCAGATAGTCAGCACACTGATCCACATTCTCCCGATTGTCGGGCGTCAGCTTTCGTCGGGTGGCGCTACGTCTTATCCCCGCCGCCACCAGGCAGGCCTCACCGCGCAGGATGCGAAGCAACCGCTCTTGGACCCACACTTGGCGGGCGGGCTCGGTCTCCTCGTAGAAGCCTAGCGAAGCCTTCCACACGTACTCACAGACATGGATGAAGTCGAGCACGATGGTGAGTTCGACATGGTGCTGGCCAGCCAGCTTGTGCAGGATCTTCAGTTGGGTGGCGTTGCCGTCGACCAAGGCGACCCAACTCTTGCGGTGTGAGGGATCTCGTCGTTCGGCTTCCGCGAACGCCTCTTCGAGAACCTCCTCGGGCTCTTTGGCTAGGCTCGCCCAGACACGCTTGTCTTGGGGGCGAGGCCGTTTGTCTTTCTCTCGCTCGTCGCTTGGTGCCAGCACACGAACCACGTCTTCTGGTTGGCGCACGAAGGGCTCCACCGTATAAACGGCCGCGACCGTGGCCATCCGCTTTCGGTTCCGCTTCTCTCCCTTGGTCAGCCGCTTGCCTAGTCGCCGCGAGCCTTTCTCGGCCGCCTTCTTGGTGGCTTCACGCAGGTCTTTGCGTAGCATCACAACGCCCTTGCCGTCCGCCGTGATCGCCAGCACCGAGGCGCTGCGATCGCCTGCCGGTGGAGCGCGCTGCCCATAGAAGGCGTCGAAGTCCTCTGCCGCACGACCCGCCAGCTCCTCCACTTGGCGCTTTCCAACCTTCGCCCCAGTGTGGCGGCCAAGGCTCGCCACCGCCTCGTCGAACGCTCCCTTTGACACCTCTACTGCCGCCGTCCGCCTCAGCTCGAACGAGTAACGCTCACGGGGGAGGTTCAGCTCGGCATCCAACGGATGCAGGCTATCTGCACCTTCGGCTCCATAACCGAAACGTTTGACACGGATTTCCCCGAAGATCGTCGTCAGGCCGCGCTCGTGGATTCGCTCCTGGTCCCTTTCCACTCCATCCGCACCTCGGACCGGAGCCGCCGCCTCGCCGGGACCGCGCGAGTCGACATGGGCCTGGAACAACTTACGCGAAAGCTCGTAGCTCCTCTCGCGCACCAGCTTCTCCACGTCGCTGTGGCTCATCTGCCTCGATTCGGCAGAACGTAGAAACGCGATGATCGACTCGAGATCGTCCCTCGACATCCCGAACGTCTCTTCGCACAGTTCGAACGCAGAAAGTGCCATCTCTCAGCTCTCCCGCAACACCCGGCGAGGGTCCTTCACCAGAGGCAAGACCAGCACCGTTTTCGAGCTTGCGCCGTGACGACGGTGCTCGCGGTCCATCCGCCCCCGCCCCGTCGTCACTCCAAGCTCGATCCAGTTCGCAGCCCGGTAGCAGGTGCCGCGGTAGCGGCTGTGATCCACCAAGGTCTCCAACAGCAAGGGCTCCACCCCATAGCGGCTGTGCCACTCGCATGGAAGCTGTCGCGCCATCAGGGATAGCACCCTGCTCGCGAGGTTTTGCACCCGCACCCAGGGAAGGATCAGAAAGCGGCTGTTGTTAACCACTCGCTGCAGGTTCCGCCCGCGCGTGGCATCGTCCCATCCAATCCACAAATCTCGTGCCGCCATCCTCCACGCCGGACTCGACAACTGCACACAGCCCACCACCCGTGCCGGCGCCGATGCGTACACCAGATAGCGCAGATGAGCGCCAAAGGGAACCGCGTGGCCCAAGTAGTGATGCCGGTCCACCAGCTCCCGGAACAAAAGACGCTGCTCGTCACTCCGCACCACTTCCAACACCACAGGCTGAATCTCGCTCAGCTCTCCCTCCAACGGCTCAGACGGCTCGCCACGCTCGGTTTGCGGTATTCGGGTTCGTGTCCCGACCGGCTTACCCGGGCGTTTGTCCGGAAGCTCCAGGCGACCTTCGCCTTCCAGCCGCTCGAGAAACTCCCGGCACTCCCGCGCTTTCAACTTTCCGGTCGGCCTCTTCCAATCCAGCAACTCGCACACCGTTCGCGCCAGTTCCATCCGGCTCAGACCGCCACAGCTCTCGACCAATTCCTGGATCAAGCTCAGCTCCGATGAACTGAATCGCCTGCCGCTGAAATTCGCTCCGCTCGTACCCATTTCCTACTTGCCACAACTACCGTAGCGAACGCCGGGACGAATGTCCAGCAAAAAGTGACACCGCTCAGGGTCCACAACCAGAGTAAATTCCGTTATCCTCTGACCAACCTCACGACGAGTGACCGTTGGACGGTTAGATCACTGAGAAAATGGGCGATTCTCGCGGTTCCAAAAGAGCCACACCCGAATGATAAAGCCCGTACATGGTGGCCGACAACAGACACACGATGACGAGCAGGTGGCGATAGCCGCCAAACTCCCTGGCGGCGACGTGCTGCCCGTAGATGACGGCGAGCACTATCGCCACGATGCTCATGCTAACGAGATGCGTTACGCGGTCATAAGGCACGCCCGATACCCCGAGGATGAAGCGTGCCACCCCCACGGCGAGAAGAAGGAGCAATCCAGTACGTGTGAAGAGAAAATAATCCCGTAGACTCTTACCAAAGACGGACATGAGCGCCCCCTATCGTGCGAGTTTTCCTATCGTTCCGTGAGCGTTTTTTCGAGCAGATCCAATACTCCCTGGCTGTCGACTTGCGCCGTGATGCTGGCTTTGGGGATTTCGAACCATGGACCGGGTTGGGTGTAGTGTCGCTCGGTGGCGGCAATCACTTCTCCAATGGCCATGCCGCCGGTGACGACTCTAACGGCTCTTTCTTCGGTTCGAAAGAGGCTGGGATCGATGACGAAGGCCATCGCGGTAGGGTCGTGTGCATAGAATCCATCGGTCGCGCCAACCGATCGGTAGAAGTCCCGATAGAAGAGGCTGATGTCGTAGAGAAACCGGCCCGTCGATCCGCCATGGTCTCGGATTCGTGCGAGGAAGTCGTCGGTGATCTTCACCTGTCGCGTCGTGTCGCCCGGAACGAGGGTCACGTTCCAGTCGGTTCCAAGAACGATATCCGCGGCGTGGGGGTCGCCCAGAATATTGGCCGAGGCGACGGGCGAGACATTTCCCATGACTTCGAGGACGCCGCCCATGGCAACGACTGCCTTGACGTGTTTTGGCAACTCGGGCTCGAGGGCCAGCGCCAACGCGATGTTGGTCATCGGGCCAAGGACGACGAGCGTCACCTCGCCGGGGTGAGCCATGACCGTCTCGACGATGAACGCGGCCGCATGCTGCGCAATCGGTTGGCCGGTCGGCGGCGGGAGGTCGACGTTGCCGAAACCATCCTTGCCGTGCACGAAGTCCGGAGGATCCAGCTTCTTCATGTACCACGGCTTGACCGCGCCCAGCGCCACCGGGATACTTTTTCCGCACATCTCGACCAAACGGAGGGCGTTTTGGGTTGCGAGATCTGTCTCGACGTTTCCGAAAATGGTCGTCAGACCGAGGATCTCGAGGTTGGGTGAGCGAAAGGCGAGAACGACGGCAAGGGCATCGTCGACTCCAGGATCGGTATCGATTATGACCTTCGTTGCAGCGGGGCTCGGGGCAGGTAGGAAAAGGACGGCAAACAGCCATACGAGGAGGCTTTTGCGTGACTTCCTGGCAACGGTCATCAATCTCGACACGGGCGACGTCCCCGCAGCATATGCGATTCCAGGGAGCGACAGCAACACGTGCGGTCTGACGAGGCTGCGAACAGGTCAGCTGGGAGCGGGGTCAGTCCGGCTTACTAATAATGTAGAGCCGGTCGTCGGCTGCACCGATTGTTTGCCGCACGAAGCGGAATGGGTTAATCGCTGCACCCGCTACATACCGACAGGAGCACAACCAGACCCCCTCCTCGGTAAGCTCCCACAAGGCCAGCCAACTGTTGGGCTGCCGGTTTTGCCCCTTGCAGTCATGGCGACAAGCCTAGGGGCTCATCAAGGTCGGTCTAGAAATCGCTTGGCCTCGGCGAGGACTGCGTCAGCGTGGTCGGCATTGCGGAGTTGGTCGGCAAGACGGCGATAGTAGTACCTAGTGATCTCGTCGTTTCCGAGCTCCACGTTCGCGCGCGCCAGCCCGCGGAGCGAGAGGAGTCTCGCGGGACGTCGTTCGAGCGCTGCTTCGAACGCCTTGACCGCCTCCTCGGGACGGGCGACGAAGAGCAGCCTTTCGCCAAGGAGCTCTGCCGGAGGCTTGATGGGATCGGGAGTTTCCCACGCGATGCCCGCGCGGTCGAGCAGCGCTACGGCTTGTTGCAGGCGTTGCAAGCCCTGGTCGGTATGGCCATGTGTTGTTTATCACTTTAATCCGTAATCCACCGCGATGAAATATCAAGAACGGCCACCACTCCATGAGGGTACGGGAGTGCTCGACGGCGTCAAGGGTTCGCTCGCTACGCGAGCCGCTACGCGCCCTTGACCCCGTCTGCGCCTCCCGTCTTCTGCTCGTACGTGGTTGCCGGTCGAGGTGAATCACGAATGAGAAATCTTCGCGATTCAATATAAAAAACAACACCATGTCGGAGGAGCGCCGAACCATCGACCTCGAGAAAAGCAATGTGCCACCTCACGGCAATGTGTGAGTCGTCGTGCTGCTTTTGAAACGCGTCCACACGCACGTGATGGGTAGAGCCCAAGGTCCGCCAAAGCCTGCATGTGTTCCGAGCACAGGGCGCATCGTCTCGACGTCGGGAACGAAAGCCATGAAGCGCCCTGCGAGCGTCACCGCGTCGGCGCCGCCATCCCTGGCGCCTTTGACTAGCTCTGTGACGTTGCCGCTCTGTCCTGTTAGCTTGACCCAAATCGGGATGTCGATGGCATCACGGAAACGGCTCAAGATACGTTTCGAGGTCCGCGGGAATCAAGCTCGGGATGACGAAGGCGTCATGCTCCCGAGCATAGGCGTCCGTCGTAGCCAGCATCTCGAGCCACGCGTCGAAAGGCTGCGGCGTCAATCCGGAGCGGCAGAAGAGACTTGCATCCGGCGGCGGTCGAAAGTCCCAATCTATTTCACGCCACTCGCTGTCGAGCAGCGCGTAGTCGGAGCGCGCGAGCTGTGCGCGCGCGACGTCGGACTCGTTGGTGGATTTCATAAAGACGGCCGCGGCGCCCGCCTCGATCGCGCTTCGAATTCCGGATTCATCGATCACCATCTCGCCGGAGCCGCACATCACCGGGTTCTTGAGCTCGATGGCTCCAATCTCCGCCGTCATCCTCGCGCTCGTACTTTTCCGTAACCCCCTCCGCCCGGCGTTTCCATGAGAACGACGTCGTCCGGTTGCATCTCGATCTTCGTGGCTTCTCGCACGGCCTTCCCGTTGACGAGAAACGTCCCGTCAGGCCGCTCTCGCCTCCGTCGAGGCCCTCCAACGCGTGGTCGATGCGGCGCGGGATCGCGTTCAGAAGCCAAGGCTTGCTCGTGCGCACGCGAAAGCTGATGACTTGTCCATCGCCGCCCTTCGAGCGTCCGTCGCCGCCGGAGCCGGGACGCAACCGTTTTTGCTCGACCCAAGTTCTCCCACGGCTGTCGCGAACCACCATGTCGGTAAACGTGCCGCCGATATCCACCGCGAGGGCGTAGCTATCGGTCATGATGGCGCATTATGGCATCCAAACGACGATCGGTGTCGCCGCCTAATACGCGACAGGCTACCAGAGTCGCTTGACCGAGTAGGAGTCGAATACGGAGTCCGCGCCGAGAATGATCAAGCCCTCGTGAAGGGCCTGCGCCACCAGCATTCGGTCGAAGGGATCCCGGTGATGGAACGGTAGCCCCTCGACCAGCAAAGCATGTTCGCCAAGGATGTCCAAGCGCCGAAGATTGAGTGCCTCGATCTGGCTCTGGACGAAAGCCGCGAGCGGCATCTGCAAGTCGATCTTTCCCAGGCTCTTCTTGATAGCGAGCTCCCACACTGAGGCGACGCTCAGATAGAGATCGTTCTTTAGATCGCCGACCAGACGCCGTGCTTTCTCCGATATTCGAGCATCGTCGGTCGCGAGCCAGATCAGCGTGTGCGTGTCGAGTAGTAGATGTGACGGCTCAGCGGTAGTCATCGAAGTCAGCCAGCGGTTCATCGAAGTCGGCCGCTAGCGTAACCTTCCCTTTGGCCGTTCCCAGGATGCGCGCGCTCTTGGCACTGTCGAGAAGCACGAGCTGTACGAGCGGTACGTTGTCTCGAGCGATGATGACTTCACCACCGTCCAACACCTCTTGGATGAGTCGAGAGAGATGAGTCTTCGCCTCGTGAATATTGACTTTGTTCACCGTATGTATATTAGCTTAGTTTGATAACTAAGTCAATTCAATGGGGTGAAAGGGATCTATGCCTATCGTCCGACCAAGTGAAGGCGTGCCCGGTGTAGACTTCGATTCCAAGGCTCTCCGCGGGAAGCACGGCAGCTTCCGCGTCTGAGCTCGATCGACTGGAAAACTATCCGCCAGGTTGCTACGCTGTAACTACAGCCCAAAATAACCTGTCATTTTTCAGAATCATGACCCCACCTTTTTCATAAACATGCCCCCGGGGTCAAAGGCCTACCCGATAATCAATACCACAACTTCCTCGGATCTGTAATAGATCTCTGTCGTTGCGAGAGAGAGCCATTCTTAGTTGGAAATTGAAACGGCTCCCAACCCCGTGGTTTGATGACGTTGGCAAAAACAACATCAAGCCGCAAGAGAAAGGAGCCGAGATGGGAAGTCTGCTACGTACAGCCAAGAAACACAAGAAGTCACGTCGTTTGGGTAAGCCCGAGGTAATGGCGCGCGAGGAGTACGGGGAGCTCGAGGTGGACGTCAAAATAGAGATGATCCGTTCGTTAATCCCGCTTGGGTTAATGCACGTTCACGAGCTGCTCGACGACGAAGTGAAGGAGTTGGCGGGAGAGCGATACGCTCGTAAGGACGAACTGGAGCGTGGCCGCCGCCACGGAACCAACCCTGGCACGGTAGGGCTTGCTGGCCAGCGGGTACCGATCCGTGTGCCACGGGTTCGGAGCCAAGAGGGAGTAGAGATACCGCTTCGCTCCTACGAAGCACTGAACGACGGCGGAGAGGTGAATGATCTGCTGCTGAAACGAGTGCTCTACAGAATCTCGTGTCGCAACTACGAGGCTGCAGCGGAAGCGATACCGGGCTGTCGAGCTCGACGGTGTCCCGAGGTTTCGTACAAGCGAGCGCAGCGAAACTTCGGGAGATGCAGGAACGGGATCTGTCCGGCGAAGATGTGGTGGCGCTGTTCCTGGACGGGAAATCATTCGCCGACGCAATGATGGTCATCGCGCTGGGCATCACACTTTCCGGGGAAAAACGCTTTTTGGGCTTCGTGGAGACGGACACGGAGAACGAGAAGGTGTTGACGCCGTTCCTGCGTTCACTGCTCGCGCGGGGACTCGACAGCTCCCAGGGTCTACTGGTGATCATCGATGGCGGCAAGGGTCTGAAAGCGGCCGTAAAGAAGGCGTTCCGAAAGCGGGTCCTGATACAACGGTGCCAGTGGCACAAACGTGAAAACGTCGTGAGCTATCTGTCCAAGGGCGAGCAGGCGTCGTTGCGCAAGCGGTTGCAGTCGGCCTACAACAGGCCGGAATATAAAGAGGCCCTCGCGGCCCTCGATCAACTGCACGATGAATTGGAGGAGCGGAACCAATCCGCAGCTGCGAGCTTGGAGGAAGGAATCGAGGAGACGCTCACATTGCATCGTCTCGGCGTGTACGGCGTGCTGGGCCGTTCGTTCAAGACGACGAACTGCCTTGAATCCGTCAATGCTCTCGTCGAGGAACGCTGCGCGAAGGTCGACCACTGGAAGAACTCCAGCCAACGCCAGCGGTGGCTGGCGACAGCCCTCGTGGACATCGAACCCCGCTTGAGGAGGGTGATCGGCTACCGCCATCTTCCGAAGCTTCGCGAAGCTCTCAAGCGGGAACTGAAGATCGAGACGAAGACATCAACGGTGTCGAAGAAGAAGGCCGCCTAATTTATGAGCCGTGGAGAGTTTCAACTAAGAATGGGCTTGACTCGTCGTTGCTCCTCTGTATGAACATGCATGAGTACGTTGAATGAGAGAGAGACCTCGGCGGGATCGGAAGGAGCCCGTAGGGCGACTGGAGATCCCGCCGGCCGCGATGCGGCGGGGCTCCCGGAGACAGCCCGGATGTCGTCGCCGAGGGAGGTACCGCAGGTATGGGCCGGTCCACGGGAGGCTGTTGTCGGGCGATGGTGGGGCTTGTTTTCGCGCTTCGGTTGTTGGATTCGCAAGATTCACTCCTTTTCAGGGTTGGTGGACACTTTCGAGTTTCGAGGCCAAGAGGTCGGGACGTTGTCCCTTCCTGTAGCTTTCGCCTTCGATCTGGACTTGGTAGGCGTTGTGGGACAAACGGTCAAGAGCGCTCTGGGCAAGAATCGGGTCATCGAACAAAGGAATCCACTCGTCGACGTGTCGATTTAATGCAGAGTCCATTTTTATGCGGAGCCTCTTTCAGAGAGTCGCCGCGGAGAAGCGTTTTACAAATTTTCGCTCCGCATAAAAGAGTGCGGCCATAGCGAGGCGATCAGTTTGTCGGTCGCTTTGAAACGACCGGAACGCAGTTTTGGAGGGACGATAGATTCAAGCGCTTCCAGTTTCATCGAAGGATCCGCACGCGTGTACATTTCCGTCGTTTGCATGTTCGCATGGCCGAGCCAGAGAGAGACCTTTCGGAGATCGTTGGTGGCCTGCAAGACAGTGAGCGCACAGGTGTGCCTCAACACATGAGGGGACACGCGCTTCGTTGACAGGGTGGGACAACGCTTTGCTGCTGTCTGGGCGTGCTTGCGCAAAACGTATTCGAATCCGGAACGGGTCATGGGTTGGCCACGGGCGTTGAGGAACAGTTCCGGCACCAAGACCGTGCCCCTGACCACCAACCACCCTCGCAACGCGGCGGTCGTTTCCTTCCACAAGGGCAGACAACGTTCCCTTCGGCCCTTGCCGTGGACGAGAATACTGGCGTGTGGTTCAAGCTTGAGTTCGTCGAGTCTCAGCCCAATCAGTTCGGAGACGCGTAATCCTCCAGCAAAACAAAGGTGAAGCATGGCGCGATCGCGAATGCCGGGCCAGTCAGTGGGTTTGGGCGCATCCAGGATGGATTGCATCTCATCCATGGTGAGATGCTTGACGAGACGCGTGTCGGCTTTCTTTGACGGAATGGCCATAATGCGCCGGATCTGTTCCAAGGCCGACGGTACACGATACTCCATGAAGTGCATGAACGACTTGATGGCTGCCAAGCGGACATTTCTTGAACTCGGTCCGTTCATACGTGCTGTTTCCAGATGATTCAGGAAGTCGACCACCAACGGGGCATCGATCTGGTCCAGATGCAACTGCGATGGAGGCACCCTGAGACGGTCACTGGCGTATTCAAGAAGAAGCTTGAAGGCATACGCATAGGAGTCACACGTGTTGCGGCTGGCGCCGCGTTCGACAGGCAAGCGTTGCTGGAAGAAGGCTGTGATGTGCGGCGCGATCGGAATCATGTCTTGCCTCCGGTGACAAAGCTTTCGTAACGCTCTGCGATGTTTCTCATCAGGTCGGGCGTGGCTTCCAGATATCAGTATGTGTCCGCTACCTTGCTGTGACCGAGATAAGTCGACAGCGCCAGCATGTGTTTCGTGATCCGATCGCGGCCATCCGGACAGGTTTCCAGGGCTCTGACCGGAGGATGTCAAGGAATTAGTTGAAACCATCATAAGCGACTCGTGGTCATTTCCAGCTCTACGCCCCTGACCTTACGCGGCCTCAGGCATCTCGTCCTCTCGTTGGATCGCATCGATGGCCGCAACCACTACGTCGATGGATGCGTGCCCCTTGACTCGTCTGAACTGTTGTTCGCAGTGCAGCAGCACAGCGGCGAGCCATCGCTGGCGCATTTTGCTGTTACGGTAGCGTTTGATGTTGCGCTCGCAACTACGAACCATGGAGAACATACTCTCTATAGGATTCGTCGAGTGCAGGCTCTGGCGCAGTAGAGCGGGGACCTTCAACTTGTGGAGCATCAGCACCTCCTCGAGTGCCTCGAGGAGTGAGTCTGCCGCCGACTCGTTGATGTCGCGAAGCCAGCGCTCGAACTCCTGCAACATCTTCTTCGCGTCCTTGTAGCTGTTCTGCTCCAAGGCAGTCGCGAAGAGGTGGTGTGCCTGCTTGCGGTAGCGTTTGGGCAGGTGGCGCTGGATGTTGCGGTCTTTGTGCAAAGTACACCGCTGGTGGATGAGCTTCTTACCGTATCGGTCTTTGAGCGCCTTGATGATCCCCCCGCCACCATCGGTTACCCAGAGGATCCGTTTGGAGAGCTTTAACCCCCGTCGCTCCAACTCTTCCAGCAATTCCTCGCAGATCTCGTGGTTCTCCGTCGCCCCTTCCCAGAAGCCCAGGGGGAGCTTTTTCCCTTCACGGTCCACGCCGAGCGCGACCACGAACGCCTGACCGCCGCGGTGGACCGTGTCTAGGTACATCGCGAAGAGCGGAAACTCTTCGAGACTGCGCTCCTGGAACTGCTTCAGCTGCTTCGCCGTCGCCTCGACCAGATGGCGGGACACCGAGCTCGGCGTCACACCGAAAGCCTTGCCTGCCGCCGTCACCGTCTCTTCGTACTTGCGAGCAGACATTCCCCGAAGCACCTCCGACAGGAGTTCCTCCGAAAAGCCCCCGCGATTCTTGAGCTGCTCGTAGGTTCTCAGCCCGACCTCACCCTCCGGGCCCCGCAATCGAGGGTGCTCGACAGGGAGCTTCTGGTCACCGACATAGATCGACCCACGTTGACTCGCCCATTTGCGAAGCCCGGACGACGTAGGATGGTAGTCTGGCCCAGATCTCTCTTCGCGCTCCATGTACATGAGCGTCTCAGCTACCAGGCGTCCGACATCGAGCATCGCGGCGTCCAGCGCTCGCTTGCCCTCCAGCATCACATGCACAACTTGATCCGCCCACCACTCTTGCTCCTGCGTCGCCCTCAGCATCTGTGTTGCATTCTTTCTCTTCTTCGTATCTGCTCTCACCGGGTGGCTCCTTTCTTTTTGATCGCCAGCTTTGACACCGACGATCTTGAAGGGAGTCACTCACCGATTTCAACTAGATTCAGGATATCCTCCTGACCGCAAAGGTGTGGCGCAACGAATGGGGTGTAGGCCGAGGACGGTCCGGCCCGCGTAGCAGGCCGACGGTGCTAGCGGCAGTCCGGAATGCTCTTTCAACGTCCTTCAGAAGTAACCGGTTTCTACGTATTGAGACGAACACGTGGTCATCGTAGGGTGCATAGGGGCGCCGTTGCGTTAGATAACGTTCGAGCCCAGCTTGTGCAGTTTCATGCAAAGGAACGAGACGGCTTTTGCGGAACTTGGAACATCGAATCATCAGACCATCCGGAGTCACGTCGTCGAAGCGCAGCCGAATCGCTTCCGACACGCGAAGCCCCGTGCACGCTAGCAGGGCGAAAAGCGTGCTGTATGTCCGTCGACGCAAGGTACGGTAACCCGACTGCGATGCCGCTTGCACGAGACGCCGGACGTCGTCCTTGGACAAGATGTAAGGGACGGGCCGCAGCCGTTTCTCGCTGCCAAAAACAGCCGGCGGCAGTTCATGGAGTTGGTTTTCGGCGTGGACGTATCGGGCGAATCGAGTCACTTCACCCAGCCGGCGGGCGCGTTGAGGAATCGATGGTACCAACCCGGCCCACTCGATTGCGGTTTCAGAGCAAACGTAGTGTTTGGCTTTCGCGTCTGAGAAAATGGCGAAACTTCGTAGAAGACTGCCTTGGGACTTGAGCTCGAATCCGCAAGTACGGCGCACTGCCAGATATGACTCGACGGATTGAACTAACATGGCTGCACCTCCGGCCAGGGTTGGGCAATCTGGCGCAGAGCCGTGACGTCTACTTTGGCGTAGATCTGCGTGGTCTCGATGGAACGGTGTCGAAGGATCGTCGCGATGTCTTGCAGGGATGCTCCTTGCCGCAACATGGAGGTTGCCAAGGAATGACGAAGAACATGAGCTGCACCTCGGCTTGGACAAGTGACGCCAGCTCGGCGCATCGCCTGAGCGACGATGACGGACACGGCACAGTGAGAAGCGAAGGCGCGAAAAGGAGCGCGGGAGCGGACAAAGAGTGTATCGGTTGTCGGTCCTCGGCCGTCCCTCTTTCAGGTAATCGACAACCGCGTCACCCACCTCCTGGGTTAGCGCCAGTCGTGTCTGGCGACGCCCTTTTCCAGAGACGTGAATCCAGGCTCCTTTCCAGTCGATATCGCCCAGACGAAGCTGGACAATATCGCCCGCCCGAAGTCCAAGTCGTGCGAGTAGAAGCAAAATCGAACGATCTCGTATGCCAACCGGCGAAGTCGGATCACACGCAGCGATGACGCGTTCCACCTCTTCCGATTGTATGTACCGTGGAAGAGATGAAAGACGCCAATGCGCCAGGACAGGGATGGCTGCATCCAGGCCAGAAGGGCAGATGCCTTCAGCGATCAGAAAGCGAAGGAACATGCGAAGAGCCGTCGTGCACGTTTTCGCTGCTGCCAACCCCCGCCGCTGACTGTTCTCGAGGACAAACTGTCGCAAACTCTGAGCGTCAAACCTTTCCGGATCCTCTCCAAGGTGGCTCAGCAACGCCCGAATGGAGATGCTGTAGTTGTAGAGGGTCAGATCGCTGGTTCCACGTTCGTGGCGCATCCACTGACAGAATGCAGCGAGCAAAACTGGCTCTTGATCTATTGGCTCGGCAACTGTTGCGACTACGCTGGCACCTCGAAGGTACCTAAGGAAAAAGCGTGCACCTCTGAGTAACTCAAACCGGTGAGTATGGCCATAACGCGGGCATTGGCATCGAATCAGGTGGCAACCGAAACAATGAAGAGACTGCTCGTTAAAACTGGGGATCGATATGCCTTCTCGGTCCGTCCAATATGCAAAATGTTCCGCCGCTCGGATGTGTCGGCGGGCGGTTATCTCTGCGTAGCCCGACTGGAACAACTCCTGGGCAAAACCTTCAAGTAAGACTCCACCGGGACCGTCCCGAAGCGCTTGAACTCGTAAATGGGAATCGAAAAACTTTCCAAGCATGACGCCCTCCTTCAATAGAAGTTTAGGTCCGAAAGACGTCATGATTATGCGGACTAGCCAGCCTTGCCAAACGGTCAGATACCGTTGAAACAACTGTGCTTTCGTCGCCTCTTAAGAGCCTCCTCTCCGCATAAAAATGGACTCTGCATTAAATCGACACGTCGACGAGTGGATTCCTTTGTTCGATGACCCGATTCTTGCCCAGATGTTGTTTTTTACATTGAATCGCGAAGATTTCTCATTCGTGATTCACCTCGACCGGCAACCACGTACGAGCAGAAGACGGGAGGCACAGACGGGGTCAAGGGCGCGTAGCGGCTCGCGTAGCGAGCGAACCCTTGACGCCGTCGAGCACTCCCGTACCCTCATGGAGTGGTGGCCGTTCTTGATATTTCATCGCGGTGGATTACGGATTAAAGTGATAAACAACACCAACCCTGAAAAGGAGTGAATCTTGCGAATCCAACAACCGAAGCGCGAAAACAAGCCCTACCATCGCCCGACAACAGCCTCCCGTGGACCGGCCCATATCTGCGGTACCTCCCTCGGCGACGACATCCGGGCTGTCTCCGGGAGCCCCGCCGCATCGCGGCCGGCGGGATCTCCAGTCGCCCTACGGGCTCCTTCCGATCCCGCCGAGGTCTCTTTCTCATTCAACGTACTCATGCATGTTCATACAGAGGAGCAACGACAGAGATCTATTACAGATCCGAGGAAGTTGTGGTATTGATTATCGGGTAGGCCTTTGACCCCGGGGGCATGTTTATGAAAAAGGTGGGGTCATGATTCTGAAAAATGACAGGATTGTCGAAGGCTCGGTGGCCCGCCATGGGGATCGGGTTCGTGTAACCGCACAGCTCATCCACGCCCCGACGGATCGGCACTTGTGGGCGGAAAGTTATGAGCGAGACCTAAAAGACATATTGGTCTTGCAGAGTGAGGTCGCGCGAACGGTTGCCGAGCAGGTCCAGGTGGCTGTGACACCGGAGGAGACGAAGCGGCTGGCCGCGACCCGCCCAGTCAATCCCGAAGCCTATGAGGCCTATTTGAAGGGCCGTTTTCACTCGTACAGACAGTCTCCCGAGCACCTCGAGAAAGCGCTGGAGTACTTCGAGTTGGCTCTGGAGAAAGATCCGAATTACGCTCTGGCCTATGCGGGTATCGCCGACACGCGGTTCGCTCGCGCGCTCCGGGAACCGTACCACCCCGTGAGGCGCTGCCCACATCGAAGGCGGCTGCATTGAAAGCAATGGAGCTGGACGACACGCTGGCGGAAGCTCATGGCGTCTTGGCGGGTCACAAATATTGGTACGAATGGGACTGGGCTGGCGCCGAGACGGAGTTCCGGCGAGCCATCGAGCTCGACCCCAACTATGCGGATGCGCGGGTATTTTACTCGCGTTTTTTGTCCGCGATGAGACGCCCAGAGGAAGCCATCGCAGAGATTGGGCGAGCCCTGGAATTGGACCCGTTCAGTTACCTCTTCCAATATGTTCATGGTTTGGACTTGCTGGACGCGAGCCGGTATGACGATGCCATTGCGCAATTCCGCAAGACACTCGGAACGGAACCAAACTTCCCGTGGGCGCATCGCGGCCTTTGGTTGGCCTTCCACCGAAAAGGAAATTCAAAAAGACGCTTTGGAGCTGCGAAGAAGCATTTTGAGCTGATGCGCAATTCTGAAGTCGTGGAAGCCTTGAAGCGCGGGTACGCGCAAGCGGGCTACTCCAAGGCGATGAGCCTTGCGGGCGAGAGACTGGCGGCGCGTTCAAACGCAACCTACGTTCCGGCGACTTGGATTGCAGAACTGTATGCGCACGCCGGAGAGAAGGAACTCACTCTGGAATGGTTGGAGAAAGGCTACGCGGAGCGCGACCCGCTCATGGTCGAGCTTCTTGCGGGTCCAAGCTGGGACGGCCTGCAGGACTACGCGCCCTTCCAGCGTTTGCTGCGCCGCATGGGGCGTAGTGACAAGCATGAGGGATGAGTGCGATGTCTTCGTTCATTGCTTGAAATCGGTGATAGGCTTGGGCCCGATGCGCCTTGCGATCCTTTGGTTCACTTTCCTGTTGGCCGCGTTGGGCGCTGGCGCCGATTCCTACGACATTCTCATTAAGAACGGCCGCGTTCTCGACGGGACAGGCAACCCTTGGTACTCGGCGGACGTCGGGGTCCGGGACGGACGCATCGTTAGGACGGGACGGCTCGACGATGGGACGGCCGACACCGTCATCGACGCCACTGGACTCTACGTTGCGCCCGGCTTCATCGACGTACACTCGCACGCCGCCGGGGGGCTCTTGCGCGAGGAGCTCAAGGCAGCGGCGCCGATTCTTGCGCAAGGGGTCACGACCGTCGTCCTGAACCCCGACGGCGGGGGTCCCTGGCCGCTTTCCGAGCAGCGCGCAACGTACGAAGCGCAAGGGATTGGCGTCAATGCTGCTTTGATGGTGGGCCACGGCCGCGTGCGCCGCGAGATCATGGGGCTCGAGGACCGTCCATCAACGGACGAGGAGCTCGAGCAGATGAAGGCCATGGTACGGGAAGGGATGGCTGCGGGTGCGTTCGGGTTGTCAAGCGGACTCTATTACGCACCCGGGAGCTACGCGAGCACGGAAGAAGTCGTAGCACTGACGAAAGAAGTTCATCCCGGCGGGGTTTATACGAGTCATATCCGTGACGAGGGCGACTACACGGTGGGGCTTCTTGCCGCGATCGAAGAAGTGATTCGGATTGCTGAAGAAGCCGATGTTTCAGGGATCGTGACCCATATGAAAGCGCTCGGGCCCGACAACTGGGGAAAGGCGGTCGCGGCCTGTTTGCGTATCGAGCGCGCGCGCGCTCGCGGCGTGTCCGTATGGGCGGACCAGTATCCCTACGAAGCTTCCGGCACGAGCATCACTGGAGCCCTCGTGCCGCGGTGGGCGCAAGCAGGGGAGACGATGCCCGGTCAACCTTCGCCGCTGCAACAACGTCTCGCTAATCCACGCGAGCGGGCACGTTTGAAAGAGGCGATGATCGTCAACTTGCGCCGGCGTGGCGGTCCGGAGACGCTTCAAGTGTCCCGCCACCGCGCCGACCCGACGATTGAAGGGCGCACGCTCCAGGAGCTCGCCGAAGAGCGCGGGGTCGCGGCCATCGATCTAGCGCTCGCGCTGCTCGAGGAAGGCGGGGCGGGCCTCGTTTCTTTCAACATGTCGGAAGACGATATTGCTCACATCATGCGCCAGGACTACACGATGACATGCTCCGATGGCGGGCTCGTCGCGATGGGCGAGGGGAAGCCGCATCCTCGCTTCTACGGCACGTTTCCACGGAAGATCGCACGCTACGTGCGGGAGCGCGGTGTCGTGACGCTGCCGCATGCGATCCGCTCCATGACCAGTCTCCCCGCCACGGTTTTCGGGCTCACCGATCGTGGCCAGCTGCGTCCCGGCGCCTGGGCTGACATCGTCGTGTTCGACCTCGAGACGATTGCGGATCGGGCGACTTACAAAGACTCGCATCAACTGGCCGAGGGGATCGCGCACGTCGTCGTGAACGGCGAGCTCACCGGGCCGGGTGTTCTCGCCGGCCGGGTTCTGCGTCCCTGATTTCCCGGACGTTGTGGGACAGCGCTCCGGGAAGTAGAATCAATAATAATGATGTCTAACGGCCCTCTTCCAGGAATCGCTGAGAACATTCTCGAAACGATTGGCAATACGCCTCTCGTCAAGCTCACCAATGTCACCCGTGGCATTCAAGCCACCGTGCTCGCGAAGCTGGAGTTCTTCAACCCCGGCGGTTCGGTCAAGGACCGTATCGGGATCGCGATCATCGAAGATGCCGAGAAGAAGGGATTGCTCAAGCCAGGCGGCACGATAGTCGAGGCGACGTCGGGCAATACGGGAATGGGGCTCGCGCTCGCCGCTTCCGTCAAGGGCTACAAGGCCATCTTCGTCATGCCCGACAAGATGAGCGACGAGAAGATCCGCGCGCTCGAAGCTCTCGGTGCCAAAGTCGTCGTTTGTCCCACGGCGGTAGAGCCGGAGGACCCGCGGAGCTATTACTGCGTCTCCCGTAAGCTTTCCGAGGAGACGCCGAACTGTCTCTACGCGAATCAGTATCACAATCCGGTGAACCCGCAGGCGCATTACGATTCGACCGGGCCCGAGATCTGGGAGCAGACCGGTGGCAAGATCGACGCGCTCGTTGTCGGCATGGGGACGGGCGGGACGATTTCCGGTATGGGGAAATATCTGAAGGAAAAGAACCCGGATATCAAGATCATTGGCGCCGATCCGGTGGGCTCGCTTTATTACGAATATTTCAAGACCGGCAATCTCGGGGCGGCGCACTCTTACATGGTCGAAGGTGTTGGAGAAGATTTTCTCCCCTCGACGATGAACTTCGATGTCGTCGACGACGTGTTCCAGGTTGGCGACAAGGAGTCGTTCGTCATCGCGCGCCGCCTCGGCAGGGAAGAAGGGCTTTTCGTGGGCGGCTCGTGCGGCACCGCGGCCGCCGCCGCGCTTCGCTACGCGCGCGATCTGCCGGCAGACAAGGTCGTGGTGGTGCTCCTGCCGGATTCCGGCTCGCGCTATCTTTCAAAGTTCTTCAACGACGATTGGATGCGGCAGAATCGCTTCATGGAGACCGATCTCGGAGAGAGCACCGTCTCGGACCTTCTCGTTTCGAAGCGCATTCAGACCGTCATCACGGTTGCGTCGAGCGAGTCGATGGCAAATGTCGTGCGCGTGATGAAAGAGCACAATATCTCGCAGCTTCCGGTGGTCGATGAGGGCAAGCTCTCGGGCCTGATCACCGAGTTCGCGATTCTCGATTGCATGGTCCAGGCGAATGCGGGTGCGGAGGACGCGATCGCCCCGCTCGTTAGCAAGGACCACATGGAAGTCGTTTCGCCGCGGAACTCGCTCGAGGCGCTCGCGGAGGTCTTCAACCGCGGTCACATCGCCGTGGTGCTCGACGAAGACTCCGTCAGCGGCATCTTCACCAAGATCGATCTCATCAGCTTTCTCGCCGAGCAGCCGGCCTAGGACCCGTAGCGTGAGGAGGCTCATCTCCGCACTCATCCTGACGGCCTTTGCGGGCTGCGGGGAAGACGTGGGGCCTGCGCCTAGATCTCTACAGCTCGACTTTCTCGCGGATTTCAACTTCCCGCCGCGCTCGAGCTACGCGGACGAAGAGTTGGGAGGGATCTCGGCCGTCGTCTACGATGCCGCGTCGGAAAGCTGGCTTGCATTATCGGATGCCAAGCTCCGCTCGCGCTTGTTCACGGTGAAGACTTCCTTCGAGGATGGTGAGCTCTCCGTCGAGCCGGTGGAGACGACGTTCCTCGTTGAGAAGGCCGGCGAAAGCTTCGGCGATAACATGCTCGACCCAGAGGGCCTCGTCGCGACACCGTGGGGTACGCTTCTCATATCGACGGAGGCGGATTTGCGACAGGAGCCCGTCGAGCAGGCGAAGCTTCTCGAGTTCGAACGTTCCGGGCGTCTCGTGCGCGGCTTCACGATTCCACCCAAGTGCGTTGTCGAGGGCGACTCTCGGGACAAAGGCGTGCGGCACAATCGCGGGTTCGAAAGCTTGACGTTCGCTCCGGACGGAGAACGCGTTTACGTCGGCACCGAGTCGCCTCTTTTGCAGGACGGCCCCGAAGCGTCGTTCGACAGGCCGGGGTTCAGCCGCATCGTCGAGTATGAGGTTTCCGGGCGCGAGCTCGTGCGAAGCGGCGAATATGTCTATCCTATCGGACCTCTTGCGCCGGTTGCGGGCTTCGGCGACGCCGATGTGTTCACGGGCCTCGTCGAGCTCGTCGCTCTTTCGGACACGCGCCTTCTTGCGCTCGAGCGCGACTACATCCGCGAGAAGGAAGGCGATAGGAAGAGCGTCACCCGCGGCCGGATTTTCGTGGTCGACCTAGAGGACGCTTCGGACGTCGCGGCCCTCTCGACGCTTCAAGATGGCGACTGGCAACCCGCCCAAAAAGAGCTCTTGCTCGATTTGGACGATATCGTTCCGGAGCTTTCGCCGGGCTATCAGAGCCTCGACAACTTCGAGGCGATGGGCCTCGGTCCCGTGCTGCCGGATGGCGGCCGAAGCCTTCTGGTGGTCAGCGATGACAACTTCCAGGATACGCAGCGCACAGCTTTCTTGCTGTTTCGTCTGAAAGTGGCCGAGACCTGATCGCAGGTCAGTTCCGCTCGGCTTCGGCGCGTTCCTGAGCACGAGCCACCTCGAGGATCACCGTCATGCTCCGATTCCCTTCGTGGCATGCATATTCATAAACGGGCCCTTCGGTCTGGCGCATCGGCAGCACGACCGTCCAAGGCTTCGTGAAAGACTCCGGGTCGTCGAGGGTGTACTCGTAATGCAGCGTATCCGCGTTGGTGAGTGTGAAGCGCTCGACGAGACGCAGGTTCGGGCCGGAACCGGCGAAAGTTGTCTGATCGGTGAAGTTCGTCGTTTCGACGACGAGAGTATCTCCCTCCCAGTGGCCGCGGGAGTCCCCACGCAATTGGCGGATGCGTCGTCGAGATGAGGACGTCCATCCAAGGGGATTATGCGGGCGTCGTGAATCATCTCGTGGTAGATCGCCACGTAGTCACGGGGAGAGAGTGCCATTCTTAGTTGGAAATTGAAACGGCTCCCAACCCCGTGGTTTGATGACGTTGGCAAAAACAACATCAAGCCGCAAGAGAAAGGAGCCGAGATGGGAAGTCTGCTACGTACAGCCAAGAAACACAAGAAGTCACGTCGTTTGGGTAAGCCCGAGGTAATGGCGCGCGAGGAGTACGGGGAGCTCGAGGTGGACGTCAAAATAGAGATGATCCGTTCGCTAATCCCGCTTGGGTTAATGCACGTTCACGAGCTGCTCGACGACGAAGTGAAGGAGTTGGCGGGAGAGCGATACGCTCGTAAGGACGAACTGGAGCGTGGCCGCCGCCACGGAACCAACCCTGGCACGGTAGGGCTTGCCGGCCAGCGGGTACCGATCCGTGTGCCACGGGTTCGGAGCCAAGAGGGAGTAGAGATACCGCTTCGCTCCTACGAAGCACTGAACGACGGCGGAGAGGTGAATGATCTGCTGCTGAAACGAGTGCTCTACGGAATCTCGTGTCGCAACTACGAGGCTGCAGCGGAAGCGATACCGGGCGCTATCGGGCTGTCGAGCTCGACGGTGTCCCGAGGTTTCGTACAAGCGAGCGCAGCGAAACTTCGGGAGATGCAGGAACGGGATCTGTCCGGCGAAGATGTGGTGGCGCTGTTCCTGGACGGGAAATCATTCGCCGACGCAATGATGGTCATCGCGCTGGGCATCACACTTTCCGGGGAAAAACGCTTTTTGGGCTTCGTGGAGACGGACACGGAGAACGAGAAGGTGTTGACGCCGTTCCTGCGTTCACTGCTCGCGCGGGGACTCGACAGCTCCCAGGGTCTACTGGTGATCATCGATGGCGGCAAGGGTCTGAAAGCGGCCGTAAAGAAGGCGTTCCGAAAGCGGGTCCTGATACAACGGTGCCAGTGGCACAAACGTGAAAACGTCGTGAGCTATCTGTCCAAGGGCGAGCAGGCGTCGTTGCGCAAGCGGTTGCAGTCGGCCTACAACAGGCCGGAATATAAAGAGGCCCTCGCGGCCCTCGATCAACTGCACGATGAATTGGAGGAGCGGAACCAATCCGCAGCTGGGAGCTTGGAGGAAGGAATCGAGGAGACGCTCACATTGCATCGTCTCGGCGTGTACGGGGCGCTGGGCCGTTCGTTCAAGACGACGAACTGCCTTGAATCCGTCAATGCTCTCGTCGAGGAACGCTGCGCGAAGGTCGACCACTGGAAGAACTCCAGCCAACGCCAGCGGTGGCTGGCGACAGCCCTCGTGGACATCGAACCCCGCTTGAGGAGGGTGATCGGCTACCGCCATCTTCCGAAGCTTCGCGAAGCTCTCAAGCGGGAACTGAAGATCGAGACGAAGACATCAACGGTGTCGAAGAAGAAGGCCGCCTAATTTATGAGCCGTGGAGAGTTTCAACTAAGAATGGGGCTTGACTCGTCACGGGTCTGGAATACCTGTACATTGTTGTTCGAGAATGTTGGGGTCAGGGGCGTTGGCGTCCACATGATGCACCGCGCGGCCAGCGATCGGTCCTCGGGACCGTCGGAATTCCGTTCGACCGGAAAGGCCCCGACCGTCTCGCGCCGCGCTGGCCCGATGAGGTCCGTGGCGGAACTCTTCCGTCTGGCGGATCGACAATCAGGGACGTCCGGTTGTCTCCAGCCATCTCAGTGCCGCGATCTGGCCAGAGCTCGACATTGGACTCGGAGCCGCCAACGGCTCGGGCCCTCGCAAAGAGACGGTCCACGGCGCCCTCTTCGAACTCCGCCGCCTCTTCGTCGGTGAGGGATGCTCTATCGCCGAACTCCTCCGGGCGTTGTAGCGGTGTCGAGGTGCGGAAATCCCAGATCCCGGCGAGGTCCGGTGCTCCCCACGATGTGCGAGGCACGGCAGATGTCACGGCTTCGTTTTGAGACTCCACCGGTGCCGGCGCTAGCGTTTGACGAAGGCGGCCAGCCAGACCACCACCGGAACGATCGCACGTCGAAGCATTGGAATCCAGAGTACGGCTATTGTTTCGGTTTTTTCCGTGCTTTCTCTCTCGGATCGGCGCCATCCCGCGGCGCGCCGGTTCCGGACGAGCCCAAGAACAAACTATCCCCGTTGGGGAGCGTCAGGTTTCGGCCGTTCATCTTGTTCGAGCCGTCCTTGGCCTGATAGCCGTCGACCACGATATCCGTGCCGGGCATGAGTGAGTCTTTCTTGAAGCCCCGTCGAAACAGCGTGTTCGGAGTGCCACCCTCGATCGACCACACCTCCTTCGAGCCCTCCTCTTTCGTCACTTCGATATGGATCCACGCGTGGGGGTTGATCCACTCCACCTTGACGACCGGGCCTTCGATCTTGAGCGGCCGCGTCGCGTCGAACTCGGCCGAGAATGCATGATGACCCACAACCGGAACCGCGGCTATCATGAGCGCTACACCTGCCGCCGCAATCGCTAACTTCATTCGCATTGGATTCACCTTCCTCATGGATTTTCTCCTTGACCGGATGCGGCTTCGTGGGCCGACCCGATACCGGTGGCTTTCAAGGCGGTCATTCCGCGCTCGGGTATCTCCAATCTCATCAGCTTCAACTACATGGCTTATTACCACGACTATCTTGCGGTGGAGTACGGCGCCTTTCCGCATCAAGACGATCTCATGGATCGCCTGTGGGAGCGCTCACCGCTGAAGCATGTCGCCCGTGTGCGCACGCCTGTCATGTTTCTGCATGGCGAGAACGACAATGATGTTCCCATCGCGGAGGCCGAGCAGTTCTATATTGCGCTTCACGATGTCGGCGTCGAGACGGTCATGGTGCGCTACCCACGAGAAGGCCACGGCATCCGTGAGCTCGCGCACCAAGTGGACGTCGTCGAGCGCAGCATCGACTGGTATCAGACACATTTCAACGGGCACCAGTAGAGACTGCCTATGAAAAGGCTCGCTTTGTTTCTGTCGGTGCTGCTCCCGCTTGCGGCGGCCGCGCAGGAGGTCATCGAGGTCACGCTTCGTGAGGGCACGAACATGGCCCTTGCGCTCTCGCCGGACGGTGACGTAACGAAGTCCTTTTGTTCTCGGACGTCGGCTCACCGGAAAAACGAGTCAGGCCGTTTCCTCATCGCTCGATCGGCGCGCGGGGGACGGATGGTCCGGTTTGGGCGCCCGATGGGCGGAAGATGTTTGAATCCCCAATGATTACGCGTCTTTAGGGACGTCGGGGGCTAATTTTGGCGGACAATATATAGGCATGTAATTAATAGAATAGCCGAGGTTATTAACATTGTTAATGCTATTATAGTGGGCATGCATATCCACATCATCCCCAATCGCAACTCTAAGCCTGCCGTCCTGCTGCGTGAGTCCTATCGGGTGGGTGGAAACGTCCGCAAGCGCACGCTTGCTAACTTGTCCAAATTGCCCATGGACGCAGTCGACGCCATTAAACGCATTCTCAAAGGGGAGAAGCTCGTTTCGCTCGAAGACGCCTTCGAAATCGTCGAGAACGGCTCCCGGCTCCATGGCCACGTCGATGCGGTGCTCAGCGCCATGAGACAGCTCGGTTTCGAAAAACTCGTTGGCTCTCGACACTCACGAGAGCGGGATTTGGTCATGGCCATGGTAGCCGCGCGGATCCTCGAACCGCAGTCGAAGCTGGCGACTAGCCTGTGGTGGCACACAACCACACTGCCCGAAATCCTGGGGTGAGCGACGCCGACGAAGACGATCTCTATGCCGCCATGGACTGGGTTCTCGAACGCCAGGAGGTCATCGAAAAGAAACTCGCGGCGCGCCATCTCCAAAACGACGGCCTCGCGCTCTATGACCTAACCTCAAGCTACTTCGAGGGTGTGAGTTGTCCGATCGCCAAGCTCGGATACGACCGTGACGGCAAGAAAGGCAAGCTGCAGGTCAACTACGGTCTACTGACCAACGAACGCGGTATCCCTGTGTCTGTATCCGTCTTCGAGGGCAACTCGGGCGATCCCAAAACGCTCTTGCCTCAGATAGAAAAGGTGCAAGAGCGGTTCGGAATCGAGCAGTTTGTGATGGTGGGCGACCGCGGGATGATCACCCAGACCCAGATCGACGCGTTGCGAGAGATGGACGGTGTCGACTGGATTACCGCTCTTCGACCCGAGGCGATTCGCAAGCTCATCAACGATGGGCTGCTCCAGATGGGGCTATTCGACGAGCGGAATCTGTTTGAGGTGACGCACCCGGATTTCCCCAACGAGAGGCTGGTCGCTTGCCGCAATCCGGAACTGGCCGAGAGGCGGCGTCACAAGCGTCGTGCTCTGCTCGAAGCGACCTGCAAGGAGCTTGAGAAGGTTTGTCGGATGGTCGAGCGGCGACGTTTGCAGGGCAAGGAGAACATCCGTGCTGCAGTGAAAAAGCTCCTCAACAAGTACAAAGTCGGCAGCTACTACAGACTCGATATCCGTGACGACGGTTTCGACTTCGAGCTAGACGAGACAACGATGGATGCCGACGCCTCGCGCCTCGCCAGCGGCAACTCAGAGCTCGCCAACAAACGGCTCCAGCGGTGGAAGCGACACGTGGAGACGATCGCTAAGCAGTTGGACCAGATTCGCCAACGGATCGGGCAGGGTCAGCTGCATGGTAAAGATAAAATCGGTGTGCGGGTAGGCAAAGTTCTCAACAAGTACAAAGTCGGCAAGCACTTCACACTGGACATTCGCGACAACAGCTTTAGCTTCGAAATCGACGACACAAAGGTCACTGCGGAAGCTGCACTTGACGGCTTCTACGTCATCCGCACCAGTCTTGCTGAACAGCGGATGAAAACAGATGACTTAGTGCGCAGCTACAAGTTGCTGACCCAGGTCGAGAGGGCGTTTCGTTCCTTCAAGAACATCGACCTGAAGGTGCGGCCCATTCGTCACCGGCGCGAAAACCGAGTCCGGGCGCACATCTTCTTGTGTATGCTGTCCTACTACGTCCTGTGGCACATGATGGAGGCTTGGCGGCCCTTGCTATTCGCTGACGAGGACCAGCAGGCGAAGGCAAAGCGTGACCCCGTTGCTCCCGCGAAGCGCTCCGAGGCGGCCATGCGCAAGATACAGACCAAGAAGCTTGACGATGGGAGTCCAGCTTCCAGCTTCCGCACGCTGCTGCGCCTTCTCAGCAACATCGTCCGAAACAAATGTCGGACCCCGGGGGCGGCATCGAGCGACATGACCTTTGACGTGACTACATCACCGGACTCCAAACAGCGTAGGGCCTACGAACTGCTGAAGGGTATCACCGTGTAGACAGAAGCGCGTACCTTCCAATCAGCCTATGCCTCTGGATTAACACGGGATGTCGGTTTTTCTGGAAAGGAACTTCAGGCTAATAGCGGTGTTGCTCTTGCCGCTGCTGGAGGGCTGTGGGCTCGAGAGCCCAATTACCTCCCGGGCAAAAGACATCGTGCTCTCCGAAGCAGAGTTCGGAGTGCATTGGCAGCAGCTCGAGCGGCGATGGCCAGCCTGGTTCAAATCAATTGGGCACGCAATCCCGACCATGCCAGCGATGGGAGACGTCCATCAGGCGGTCCGATTCCTAGAAGTGTCTCGCGAGTTTCTGGAAACCTGCACTTTTTCCCGCAAGAGCCGGGAGATTCACATCGGCGATGACAAGTGGCAGTCGGGATGTGTCGCCCATGAGATTGGCCATGCAAGCTTGGCTCTCATTGGCCATCCGTGCTGGGACGATTGGGAGCACCCGAACTTCTCGGGGAGTTGCTGAGTTTTCGAGCCCGCAGCTCGCACTCGGCGCGGGTGCGTACGCCCAAACGCTTCGAGAAGAGTATACTAGCGAGCCGTGACCAAAGAATTCGTCGCGGCGTTGTTGCTGCTCGGAGGATGCCGCGTAGACCCTTCCGAAGAAGAGCCTCCGTGGCCACCGCCGACGGGCTACGTGTTCGAAATGAAGACGATCGAGCAAACACTCGACCGATGCATGGCGGGCGCGAAAGGCTGCACTTATGTACGGCTCGACTTCCCCATGATCACCGATGCGCCCAACGGCGTCGCGGTGGACGCGATCACGGAGGCCGTCCACGCGTTCATCACCGAGCCGCTCCAGCCCGACGGTGCGGGTGACACCGCCAAAGAGGTCATCGAAGAGTTCTTCACGAGCTACGGGGGCCTGCGGCGACGGTTGGCGAGCTACAAGCTCCCCTGGTTTCTCGAGCGCAAAGCCTTCGTGGTGAACAATGCGCCCGATATTTTGTGTCTCAGCTTCTCGTCACGTTCGTTCATGGGCGGGGCGCACGGTGACGCGACCGTCACGATCGCGAACTTCCACCCGCCGACGGGTGAGCACATCGAGCTCGCCGACTTGTTCGTGAACAGCTACGAAGCGAAGCTTCTCACGCTGGCAGAGGCCCGTTTCCGCGAAGTGCGCGCTATCGAAGAGGGCATGAGCCTCGTCGATGCAGGTTTCAGCTTCTCCGAGAGCGGAGCGTTCACCCTCCCCGACAACTTCGCCGTCGAGAAGGACGGTCTCACGTTCTACTACAATGCCTATGACGTCGCCCCTTACGCCTTGGGGGCCACCGAGTTGACGTTGAGCTACGAAGAGCTCGACGGTCTCCTCAAGGAGTGAGCCATGGAACGGAGAGAATGGTTGAAGATGGCGGGGCTCGCGGCGCTCGGCGCAAGCTGCCGGAGCGCTGGCGCCACGGAGCTCGCGAAAGTCGACGTCTCGCCCGAGCGCGTCATTCGGACGACGGTCGGTCTCAGGCCTTTTCGTCCATCGGGGTTCCGGGTCGAGAAAGAGACCATCGAAGGAAAGACCGTCGTTCATAACTACGGCCACGGAGGCGGCGGGATGTCGCTTTCGTGGGGCTCGTCGTACTTGGCGGTAGAGCAAGCGCTGGCAACAGACGCCACGCGCTTCGCAATCATCGGCTGTGGCGTGATGGGGCTTTCCACCGCGCGGCTTCTGCAAAAACACGGGATGGACGTGACCATCTATTCGAAGGACATCCCTCCTAACACGACCTCCAACATGTCCGCGGCATGGTGGAGCCCCGGCTCGACCGTCGACCCGAGCGAGCGGACCGAAGCCTACGACAAGCAATTCGTGAGAGCGGCCCGCTTCGCCAATCGCTACTATCAGAGCTTTGTCGGTCTGGAATACGGCGTCCGTTGGCGCCCGCGATACAACGTCTCCAAAGACCCGCCCGAGCCCGACCGACGCGACCTGATCGCCGGTCTCTTTCCTGAAAGCAAAAATCTCGAGCCCGGAGAACACCCTTTTCCGTGGCCCTACGTTCACCGCAGCTGGACGATGCTTATCGAGCCCCCAATCTACATGCGTGCGCTCTTGCGGGACTACCGCATTGCCGGTCGCGACGTCGTGCTCCGCCGTTCGAGAATCTCGACGAGGTCCTTGCCCTCGACGAGCCAGTCATCATGAATTGCAGCGGGCTCGGCGCCCGCGATCTCTTCGGCGACGAGACCTTGACGCCCATCAAAGGTCAGCTCACGGTGCTTCTCCCCCAACCCGAGCTCGACTACATCATGGTGGGAGGCGGCCTCTACATGATCCCGCGGCGCGATGGGGTTGCGCTCGGAACGACCCACGAGCGCGGCGAGTGGTCGCTGGAGCCGAGCCGCAGCGAAATGCACCGGGTAATGGAAGGCCACACCGAGTTCTGGGGTCAAATGGGCTCAGCGTGAGAGGGCTCTTAGCACTCGTAGCCCTCGCTGCCGGGGGGATTTTGACGCGCGCGCTCCTGATGCCTCCCGATTACGGCCGCGCTCCGAGGCTTGCCGCTGTCGTCGACGGCGGCAAGATGGAAGAGTTCCTGCAAACCACCGCTGAGAAGGAAGTCGTCCTGCGCTGGGTCGCGAATGGTGCACCCGAGACCGGCTGGCCGGAAGTGAGCGCCGTTCTCGAACGGCGCTGCGTTTCTTGCCACTACACCGACGCGGAAGCTTTCGAGGTCCTGCCCCTCGACGCTTACAGCCCGGACGCGCGCGCCGCCGAGGTCGAGCCTATCCTGCGGGAGAAAATCACGGGCGCAACGATGGGCGAGTATCTGGAGAGCCGGAAAGCACAGCAAGCGCTTCTCGCTTGGATCGATGCCGGCGCAGGCGAGGCGACGTGGCCCGAGGCGCAGGAAATCTTGAGCGAGCACTGCGTGCACTGCCACAACCCCGAAGGCGTTGAAGGCATCCCGAGGCTCGATGTCTATCGTCCCGCGGCGCGACTCGCGACGATGCCCGAGCCCGGCCCGCCTCCGTTCCTGATCCCGACGGTCGTGCTCGTGGCTTCGAGCCTCGGGCTCGTCGTGTACGGACACTTCCGCAAGTCTCCCGGCACGGCTACGGAAAGCTCTCGCACCCTCCGAAAGTCCTGATCCGCACTAGACCCTGGCGCCCGGCTGGCAAGGCGCGAGGAGCGAGTCATATCCAGATCTATGCCAGATCCATGAACGACGAGCAACGCAGCCAAGGCGGGATGCATCGGCGTCCTAAAATGTGAAGTTATTCTATCGTGGGCCCTTAGGCCCGGCTCCATTCGCCGGCTACCGCGACCGCGCGATGCTCAACTTCGCCGTGTTGCGCTAGGAACGACCCACGCGGACCCTAAGTGGCATGTCCCGTGCCCTTGACGAAACGTCGCAACCGGCCCGCAGATTTCTTGCTGCCCCGCTCCTCAGCGGCGGCTGCTCGCGCGAAGCTCCTGAATCTGCTCAACGGCATCACCGATCTGCATTTCAAGAATACGCCCGCCGAACACAGCGGTTGCTTTGGCTGGGTTGCCGTTATGGCCCTGCCCATCTCCGGGCCTTCCGGGTCCCATCTTGTCGAATCGCAACATTGAGGGATTGAGGTACATCAGGCTCGATGTGTCGTGGGTGCCCGCTACATCAGGCTCGATGTGTCGTGGGTGCCCGCATGTGAGCCAACGTCCGCCGCGCTAACGCCTGGCTGACTGCCCAGTCATGCCTCGCCCAGGATAGTAGGCAGTGACGTGATGGACGCGCACGTTCGTGGCAGCCCATTCCTCGTTCAGCGCTTCGGCCACGAGCTGTTGTCCCGCCTGGTTGCCTCCGCTATCCCCGATGAGGGCGATATCCAAGAATCCGTGCTGCTTTAGCCTGAAGTTCCTTTCCAGAAAAACCGACATCCCGTGTTAATCCAGAGGCATAGGCTGATTGGAAGGTACGCGCTTCTGTCTACACGGTGATACCCTTCAGCAGTTCGTAGGCCCTACGCTGTTTGGAGTCCGGTGATGTAGTCACGTCAAAGGTCATGTCGCTCGATGCCGCCCCCGGGGTCCGACATTTGTTTCGGACGATGTTGCTGAGAAGGCGCAGCAGCGTGCGGAAGCTGGAAGCTGGACTCCCATCGTCAAGCTTCTTGGTCTGTATCTTGCGCATGGCCGCCTCGGAGCGCTTCGCGGGAGCAACGGGGTCACGCTTTGCCTTCGCCTGCTGGTCCTCGTCAGCGAATAGCAAGGGCCGCCAAGCCTCCATCATGTGCCACAGGACGTAGTAGGACAGCATACACAAGAAGATGTGCGCCCGGACTCGGTTTTCGCGCCGGTGACGAATGGGCCGCACCTTCAGGTCGATGTTCTTGAAGGAACGAAACGCCCTCTCGACCTGGGTCAGCAACTTGTAGCTGCGCACTAAGTCATCTGTTTTCATCCGCTGTTCAGCAAGACTGGTGCGGATGACGTAGAAGCCGTCAAGTGCAGCTTCCGCAGTGACCTTTGTGTCGTCGATTTCGAAGCTAAAGCTGTTGTCGCGAATGTCCAGTGTGAAGTGCTTGCCGACTTTGTACTTGTTGAGAACTTTGCCTACCCGCACACCGATTTTATCTTTACCATGCAGCTGACCCTGCCCGATCCGTTGGCGAATCTGGTCCAACTGCTTAGCGATCGTCTCCACGTGTCGCTTCCACCGCTGGAGCCGTTTGTTGGCGAGCTCTGAGTTGCCGCTGGCGAGGCGCGAGGCGTCGGCATCCATCGTTGTCTCGTCTAGCTCGAAGTCGAAACCGTCGTCACGGATATCGAGTCTGTACTAGCTGCCGACTTTGTACTTGTTGAGGAGCTTTTTCACTGCAGCACGGATGTTCTCCTTGCCCTGCAAACGTCGCCGCTCGACCATCCGACAAACCTTCTCAAGCTCCTTGCAGGTCGCTTCGAGCAGAGCACGACGCTTGTGACGCCGCCTCTCGGCCAGTTCCGGATTGCGGCAAGCGACCAGCCTCTCGTTGGGAAAATCCGGGTGCGTCACCTCAAACAGATTCCGCTCGTCGAATAGCCCCATCTGGAGCAGCCCATCGTTGATGAGCTTGCGAATCGCCTCGGGTCGAAGAGCGGTAATCCAGTCGACACCGTCCATCTCTCGCAACGCGTCGATCTGGGTCTGGGTGATCATCCCGCGGTCGCCCACCATCACAAACTGCTCGATTCCGAACCGCTCTTGCACCTTTTCTATCTGAGGCAAGAGCGTTTTGGGATCGCCCGAGTTGCCCTCGAAGACGGATACAGACACAGGGATACCGCGTTCGTTGGTCAGTAGACCGTAGTTGACCTGCAGCTTGCCTTTCTTGCCGTCACGGTCGTATCCGAGCTTGGCGATCGGACAACTCACACCCTCGAAGTAGCTTGAGGTTAGGTCATAGAGCGCGAGGCCGTCGTTTTGGAGATGGCGCGCCGCGAGTTTCTTTTCGATGACCTCCTGGCGTTCGAGAACCCAGTCCATGGCGGCATAGAGATCATCTTCGTCGGCGTCGCTCACCCCCAGGATTTCGGGCAGTGTGGTTGTGTGCCACCACAGGCTAGTCGCCAGCTTCGACTGCGGTTCGAGGATCCGCACGGCTACCATGGCCATGACCAAATCCCGCTCTCGTGAGTGTCGAGAGCCAACGAGTTTTTCGAAACCGAGCTGTCTCATGGCGCTGAGCACCGCATCGACGTGGCCATGGAGCTGGGAGCCGTTCTCGACGATTTCGAAGGCGTCTTCGAGCGAAACGAGCTTCTCCCCTTTGAGAATGCGTTTAATGGCGTCGACTGCGTCCATGGGCAATTTGGACAAGTTAGCAAGCGTGCGCTTGCGGACGTTTCCACCCACCCGATAGGACTCACGCAGCAGGACGGCAGGCTTAGAGTTGCGATTGGGGATGATGTGGATATGCATGCCCACTATAATAGCATTAACAATGTTAATAACCTACGGCTATTCTATTAATTACATGCCTATATATTGTCCGCCAAAATTAACCCACGACGTCCCTAAAGACGCGTAATCATTGGGGATTCAAACAGTCAGTGGTTCTTTCGACCAGGGAACTTCAGATTAGCCCGAGCCACCGCCCGGCACGTTCACTGTTGAATCTCCCTGGATGCACTCCCAAGATCGACCCCCCTTGTCTCGCTCGGGTGTTGCTCGAACCCGCTTTAAGAAGCGGATGCCGTTTTTATCTCAAGAGCCCGATCTTGTCAAGGGCGTTGTTCGGAAAAAAAGGAGCTCTATAGCTTTGAGCTCTACCAAAGCCCGAGCATCTTCATCATGAGAACCATTTGGCCCAGGTGGTAGGCGTTGTGGTCCGCGATGAGCATCGCTTCTCGAAGAATTGTTTGCCCGTCCCCGTGCGGGATTTTCGCGTGGAGGTCGATTTCGGGGTCGAGCACGATGGCTTTCATGGCAGCGAGATCGCGCCGGAAAGACACGACGCTTTGCTCCCATGCATCCGTGTCTTTCGGCGCCGCACCGGTAGGCCAATAGCCTTTCGGAAACGCAGGCGACTGGTGGTCGGCGTTGCGGCTGAACTCGACGATGTCCTCCTGTGCGATGCGGAGATGCTCGAATACCTCCCACAAGGTCCAAGGCGACCCCTCCGGCTTTTTCGAAACGTCGGCGAAGGACAGCTTACCGATCGCCGTATCCACGTCCACGTGGGCGCCGCGCCCATCCAGCAGACACGCGAGCTGTTCACGCAAGAGGCGGTCACGATCCGTCATAGATTATTAGGGATACACGGACCCGTGCCTGCTTAGCCTCTATGGCTGGAGCCCCATATTCTCCAGGAGCTCGATGAGACGCGGCTCAGAGCGCCAGGGGTCGTAGACGGGTCCGCTCAATGTGAGGGGAAGGTTCGGGGTGCGGGTTTTTAAAGCTTCCTCGAGCTCATCGATGGATTTGTCCATGTCACCGGCGCGCGCGTATAAGGGGCTAAGTTGGGTGCCGGTGAATTGGTCTCTCGGGAGGGCGTCGATCCACTCCACCGCCTCCGCCGCCTTCCCCTGGGCCACCAGCGTGAAGACTGTTCGCTGCCCCTCGCTGAGATTCTCCGCGTCGGCCAGCGCCTCCTCACGCTTTCCGTGATCCCAATAAACATTGGCCAGCATACTGCGCGCGCCCGCGAAATTGGGATCGAGCTGGAGGGTCTTTCGATACTGCTGGATGGATTCTTCGTATCGCCTCGCGTGGTGGAGCCGATACGCGAGCTCGCGTGAGAGGATACCGGATGCCCGATCGAGCGCAAACGCCTGGCGAGCTTCGTCGACCGCTTCGTCGTGCCGGGCGAGCGCCATCAAGAGCTCTGCGTACCACTGATGAGCGGGGGCGTATCGCGGCTTGAGCTCGATCGCGCGCAGAAAATCCCTTTCCGAGGCTTCCCAATTCCAATCGTGAAGGAACGCGATATAGGCGAGTGTCACGTGCGCTTCCGCGAGGTTTGGGTTGATATCGAGCGCGTTCCGGGCCGCCATCCTGGCTTTTGCCATCGACACTCCCGGAGGGTGTTTCTCCAATTTTCCGTAGAAGGCGCCCAGGAGCAAATGACTGTCCGCGATGCAGACACGCGCCAGCGCGAATTCGGGATCGGCCTCTTTCGCCTCCTCGAAGAGCTCGATCGCTCTCTCGAGATTCTCGACCGTACGGCGGTTCCAATGAAAGCGGCCTTGCCAGTAGGCTTGGTACGCTTGGCTGTCCGCGGTAACGGGCTCCGCGATGCGCGCCAGATCCTCTTCCGCGAGCTCGAGTCGCAACGCCTGCGAGATCTGCCGCGCGATCTCGTTCTGGACGGTCACGATATCCGCGAAAGCTCGGTTGTATTGTTCACCCCAAATCTGTGTGCCGTTGGCTACATCGACGAGCTCGGCCTGGACGTTCAAGTTCTCACCCCGGCGCACGATGCGTCCCGTGAGCACCGCACCGACACCGAGCTCACGCCCGACGGCGCGAGGGTCGACGTTTTTCTCGCGGTAGCGGAACGCGGTGCTGCGCGCCATGACGGCGAGCTGAGGAAGCGGTGAAAGACGATTGATGAGGGTCTCTGCGATACCGTCCCCGAGGTAGTCGATCTCGGGATCGTCCTGGGTGTTCTCGAACGGGAGAACGGCGAGGGAGCTGATCGTGCCCGATGGGGTGCCCGAGGACGACCGGAAAATCCCGAAACCGATGGCGAAAAGTAGAGCGAAGCCGGCAACCGCCCAAAGCAAGGTCTTGTTCCCTGATGTCGCGGCTTTCTCCGGAACGACGACCGGCGGGATCCGGGTACCGGTATCCGTATCGCGCTTCATCCGTTTTAGCTCCGCCATCAAGTCCTTGGCGGTCTGGAACCGGCGGTCTCTGTCTTTTTCGAGAGACTTCAGGATGAGGAGCTCGAGACCCTCGGGCAAATTGGAGTTGTGAGCTCGTGGTGGTCGAGCTCCGAGGTTCAAGATCGCGTCGTAGATGAGTCCGGAGGTCGCTCCCTGGAACGGGATGGTGCCTGTTGCCATTTCGTAAAGCACGATGCCGAGAGAGAAAATGTCGGTTCTTCCGTCGACGGCCTCGCCCCGTACTTGTTCCGGTGACATATAGATGACCGTGCCCGGCGTTCCGGTGCTCGATGTGAGGCGGCCCGAAAAGGTTTCGACTTGACTGCTCGAGAGCGCTTCCATCGCGACTCTCTTGGCGACGCCGAAATCGAGAATCTTGACGTGGCCATCAGGTGTCACGATGATATTCGACGTCTTGATGTCGCGGTGCACGATGCCTTTTTTGTGAGCAGCCTCCAAGGCCTCGGCGAGCTCCACACCGAGCTCGAGAATGTGTGGGACTCGCAGAGGTCCCGCGTAGAGCTTCTCCTCGAGCGTTACGCCTTCGATGTACTCCATCGCGATGAACGCTCTGCCGTTGACTTCGCCGATTTCGTAGATCTTGCAGATATACGGATGATCGAGAGCGGCTACCGACTTGGCTTCCGTCAAGAAGCGCTCGCGTGCCTCCGGGTCTTGCTCCAGTGACTCGGGCAGGAACTTGAGAGCCACCTTTCGGTTCAGTGCGGTGTCTTCCGCAAGGAAGACGCGACCCATGCCCCCTTTGCCGAGAGGTTCGAGAAGCTTGAATTGATTCCAATTTTCACCGACGGCAGGCATGCTCGACTCCCCTGAAGCAGTTCCGTTGCTTGCAGAACACTATCGCAACGGTGCCGCTTATACCAGAGAGATTCTGTGCGACGTGCGGGAGATGAGCGCGCGGCGCAGGCGCTCCGGCGAGTTACTCTTCCGGAAAACGCGGGACAGGCGGGATCGTGTCGCTCGGCGGTTCGTCTGCTTTGGCCGCCGGCATGATCACCCAAAGCGCCAAATAGATGAGAAGCCCCCAACCCCCGATGAAGGCGCCGATCACAAAGGCTATCCGAAGCGCGGTCACCGACAGGCCGAACTGAGCTTCCAGGCCGGCGCAGACCCCGCCGAGAATCTTGTTGTCCAGATCCCGAGACCACTCGCCCGCGGCCTTATGCGGTTCGAGCATGCTGCCGCAGTAGCGGCACTTGATCGCGGCTTCCTTGATCTCCTCCGCACAATATGGGCAAGTCTTTGTGCTCATGCAGTCCTCGCTCGTAGTTTCTGGCCCCAGCTCGCGAGCAAGGGGAGTGAGCCATAAGCTAGGGAGAGCGCGAGCAGCAGCGACGTCGCGACGAGCGTGGCGCCGGCCGCGGCGGCCTCCATGGGAACGATACGAGTCAAGGTCATGTAGACGGACCAGACGAGGGCTGCGTTGAGACCGAGAATGACGGGCAGCGAGACCGCTCCAGCGAGACTCAAGCGCCAGAATAGTGAACGGCGAAGCGCCGCTCGCGACAGGAGCATGGGATCGAGCCGTGCCATCGTCATGGCGATCAAATGGGTGGGCGGCTCTAGCGTTCGTAGCGTCGCCGCGAAAGAACTGCAATCTCGGCATGTCGCGACATGCTCGTTCGAGAAGGTGTCGCGGGCCGTAAGCGCTTCCTGGTTGTGTTGGCATTCGGGGCTCATGGTGTCTCTCCTGATGTCATGAGGTCTCGCATCTTGCGAACGGCGTGGTGCAGCCGGCTTTTGACGGTTCCACGAGGGATGTTCGCTGCGGCCGCGATCTCGGGCTCCTCCAGACCTTCGAAGTAGCGAAGCTCGAGGACCTCGCGATGATTCTCGGGGAGCTTTTCCATCGCGCGCTCGATATCCACTCGCCGCGCCCATCGATCTTCGGCGGACGGCTGTGGCGGTTCGGGTAAATCCTCGGCGGCTCGAAGCTCGGGGGTTGCGTGATGGGCGCGACGCTTTGCCCGGTCCCGTGCCAGATTGACAGCGATAGTGAAGATCCAGGGTTTGAATCGTCTCGAAGTGTCGAAACGCGAGCTCGCGCCGAGAGCGCGAACGAAAGTTTCTTGGAAGAGCTCTTCCGCGTCCGCGGGGTTGCGGGTGTAGCGGAGGAGCGTCCCGTAGAGAGGCCGGTGGTAGCGCTTGAGTAGCGCACGCGTCGCTCTGTCGTCCCCGCTGAACATACGCTCCGCGAGTTGCTCATCCGTCGCACTCAGGAGGCTCCCTCCCGTGGCTCCTCCGACCCGTTCGGAGGAGGAGATGCGCGAAACCACGCCACGACTCTATCGAATAGCACGCGTCCTTGCTCGATGAGCTGCTCCAATATGGAAGGCTCGCCGTCTTTTCGGGAGACGAACTGCCCGAGGGGGCACACGCCGCCGGGCTCAGCGGGCAGAAGCCCCCAAAGCGCCAAATAAATGATCGGCCCGGCGAAGCTTGCGAAGGTGAGCACGATGAAAGCGAGCCGGACGAAAGTGACCGAAACGTCGAAGGCCTCGGCGAGAGCGACCGATACGCCAGCCGCCAACCGTCCGGGCCGATTCCGATAAGCTTCGCGTCCGGACGGGCCTCCTAGCGAGCTGCGGCAGTGTGGGCAGATCGTCGCCCGAGCTTGAACGGGCTCGGCGCAAAAAGGGCAGGTTTTAGTGGCATTTGCATTGGCATCCATGTCACGTAGTAGTACTGCGGAAGGCGGGGAAAGGTTCATCTGCCTCCACTTTCGGGCTTCAGCGAGGCAGGTCGAGGGCTGCTTTCGAGCGACGGCCTTTTGGACTCTCTATTGGAGCGTCTAGGTTTGAAGAGAGAGTGCCATTCTTAGTTGGAAATTGAAACGGCTCCCAACCCCGTGGTTTGATGACGTTGGCAAAAACAACATCAAGCCGCAAGAGAAAGGAGCCGAGATGGGAAGTCTGCTACGTACAGCCAAGAAACACAAGAAGTCACGTCGTTTGGGTGAGCCCGAGGTAATGGCGCGCGAGGAGTACGGGGAGCTCGAGGTGGACGTCAAAATAGAGATGATCCGTTCGTTAATCCCGCTTGGGTTGATGCACGTTCACGAGCTGCTCGACGACGAAGTGAAGGAGTTGGCGGGAGAGCGATACGCTCGTAAGGACGAACTGGAGCGTGGCCGCCGCCACGGAACCAACCCTGGCACGGTAGGGCTTGCCGGCCAGCGGGTACCGATCCGTGTGCCACGGGTTCGGAGCCAAGAGGGAGTAGAGATACCGCTTCGCTCCTACGAAGCACTGAACGACGGCGGAGAGGTGAATGATCTGCTGCTGAAACGAGTGCTCTACGGAATCTCGTGTCGCAACTACGAGGCTGCAGCGGAAGCGATACCGGGCGCTATCGGGCTGTCGAGCTCGACGGTGTCCCGAGGTTTCGTACAAGCGAGCGCAGCGAAACTTTGGGAGATGCAGGAACGGGATCTGTCCGGCGAAGATGTGGTGGCGCTGTTCCTGGACGGGCAATCATTCGCCGACGCAATGATGGTCATCGCGCTGGGCATCACACTTTCCGGGAAAAAACGCTTTTTGGGCTTCGTGGAGACGGACACGGAGAACGAGAAGGTGTTGACGCCGTTCCTGCGTTCACTGCTCGCGCGGGGACTCGACAGCTCCCAGGGTCTACTGGTGATCATCGATGGCGGCAAGAGTCTGAAAGCGGCCGTAAAGAAGGCGTTCCGAAAGCGGGTCCTGATACAACGCTGCCAGTGGCACAAACGTGAAAACGTCGTGAGCTATCTGTCCAAGGGCGAGCAGGCGTCGTTGCGCAAGCGGTTGCAGTCGGCCTACAACAGGCCGGAATATAAAGAGGCCCTCGCGGCCCTCGATCAACTGCACGATGAATTGGAGGAGCGGAACCAATCCGCAGCTGCGAGCTTGGAGGAAGGAATCGAGGAGACGCTCACATTGCATCGTCTCGGCGTGTACGGCGTGCTGGGCCGTTCGTTCAAGACGACGAACTGCCTTGAATCCGTCAATGCTCTCGTCGAGGAACGCTGCGCGAAGGTCGACCACTGGAAGAACTCCAGCCAACGCCAGCGGTGGCTGGCGACAGCCCTCGTGGACATCGAACCCCGCTTGAGGAGGGTGATCGGCTACCGCCATCTTCCGAAGCTTCGCGAAGCTCTCAAGCGGGAACTGAAGATCGAGACGAAGACATCAACGGTGTCGAAGAAGAAGGCCGCCTAATTTATGAGCTGTGGAGAGTTTCAACTAAGAATGGGCTTGACTCGAAGTCTGCTACGTACAGCCAAGAAACACAAGAAGTCACGTCGTTTGGGTAAGCCCGAGGTAATGGCGCGCGAGGAGTACGGGGAGCTCGAGGTGGACGTCAAAATAGAGATGATCCGTTCGCTAATCCCGCTTGGGTTAATGCACGTTCACGAGCTGCTCGACGACGAAGTGAAGGAGTTGGCGGGAGAGCGATACGCTCGTAAGGACGAACTGGAGCGTGGCCGCCGCCACGGAACCAACCCTGGCACGGTAGGGCTTGCCGGCCAGCGGGTACCGATCCGTGTGCCACGGGTTCGGAGCCAAGAGGGAGTAGAGATACCGCTTCGCTCCTACGAAGCACTGAACGACGGCGGAGAGGTGAATGATCTGCTGCTGAAACGAGTCGAAGCTCTCGTCGAGCCCCCCATCATGCCCAGAGGGCGCGGCCAAGACCTAACGATTTGCACGTCCTTCGGAAAACGATCGATGAGCAAGTTCTGACCGTTTCCATGGGAGTCGCTCACGAGAAACTCGGTGGCGCCCGCGGCCCGAGCACCTCGAATCGCCGCGAGCACTTCTTCGGTCATGAACTCACGAAACCTCTGATACTCGAAGCCCGAAGGGCCGAGCTGCTCACTGGTGACGGCGCCGGTCAGGCCTTCCATATCAGCGGAGATGTAGACTTTGCTTTGCGCCCAGGCAACGTTGGTGGAAAACGCCAAGATGACCAGGATAGAGATACGCGTCAGCGCCTTTTCATTCTGATTCCTCGTTTTTCCGGCGCTCCGTAAATGCAAACGGGCGGGCGGAATTTCGCGATACACTAACAGGTTTGCTGCGTCAGGAACAGGGAGATGATGAGCGTTTTGACAACGATTGAAAAGATCCGAGCTACGGCCCGTGACGGTCTCGTCGAGGTGCGGAGCGAAGCCGAGCTCGAGACTTGGCGCGTTGCCGTGATGGGAAGAAAGAGCCCACTCATGTCAGTGCTGCGCTCGCTCGGGGAGATTGGCGAGGAAGAGCGAAAAGAAGCCGGGCGGGCGGCCAACTTGCTGAAGACCGAGCTCGAGCGTGCGCTCGATGACAAACGCGAGGCGCTTGGGCGCGCGCGTATCGAGGAGACGGAGACCGCCGGGCGCATCGACGTAACGCTTCCGCCTCGGCCGCTTCCCGAGGGGCGGCTCCATCCCGTGACGCAGACCCAGCGCGACATCGTGGACGCTTTTGTCGCTCAAGGCTTTTCGGTCATCGAAGGCCCCGAAGTCGAGCTCGACTACTACAACTTCGAAGCCTTGCGCATCCCGGCAGATCATCCCGCGCGAGAGCTGATGGATACGTTCTACATCGACCGGAGTGATGACACGGATTCGAAGCTTCTTCTACGCACCCACACCTCCCCGAACCAGATCCGCTTCATGGAGAAAAACGATCCCCCAATCCGGATCATTTGTCCGGGGCGGACCTACCGTAACGAAGCGACCGATCCGAGCCACGAGTGGATGATCACCCAAACCGAAGTGCTCGCGGTGGACGAAGGCCTGACGCTCGCGCATCTCAAAGGCACGCTTTTCGAGCTCGCCAAGCGCCTCTTCGGCCGCGACCGAAAGGTCCGCTTCCGCTGCGACTTCTTTCGTTTCGTCGAGCCCGGCGTAGACATGTCGATCGACTGCTTTCTTTGCGGCGGGCAAGGTTGCCGAACTTGCAAGAAAGAAGGTTGGATCGAGATTCTCGGCGCGGGCATGGTCCACCCAGAGATTCTCGAGAAGATGGGCTACGACCCCGACATCTATACGGGTTTTGCGGGAGGGCTCGGCGTCGAGCGCATCGCGATGCTGCGCTACGGTGTCGACGACATTCGCCACTTCTACGAGAACGACCTTCGTTTTCTGAGGCAATTTTGAGCTCATGCGTGTACCCATCAAATGGTTGAGTGAATACGTCACAGTTACGCTGCCCGTGAAAGAAGTGGCCCAGCGTCTGACGATGGCAGGCCTCGAAGTTACGGGCATCGAGCGCACGGGTGACGATTGGGAAGATGTGGTCGTCGGGCACGTGGTCGATGTGCAAAAGCACCCCGACGCTGACCGCTTGACGCTCGTGACGGTGGATATCGGCGGCGACGATTCCTTCGAAGTCGTGTGCGGCGCACCCAACGTTGCGAAAGGGCAGAACATCGCTTATGCCAAGCTCGGCGCACGGCTCATCGACGCCCGTACGGGCGAGAAGAAAAAGCTCAAGAAAGCCAAGATTCGAGGCGTTGTGTCGCGGGGGATGGTCTGCTCGGAACGCGAGCTCGGTCTCTCCGACGAGCACGAAGGCATCCTCGTCCTCGACGCGTCGAATGAAATCGGTAAACCCCTTTCCGAAGTGCTCGGTGACACCGTGCTCGATATCGACATGAAGCCGAACCGCGCCGACGGGCTCTCCGTCGTGGGCGTGGCGCGGGACGTCGCTGCTCTCACCGGAGAAACCTTGCGGGAGCCGGATTTCGAGCTCGAAGCGGCGGGGGAGTCGGTCGTGGGGCGCGCTCGCGTTGACATCAACGACACCGATTTGTGCAGCCGCTTCACGCTGGCCATCATCGAAGATATCAAGACTGGACCGTCACCGGCGTGGATGCAGGAGGCGCTTCTCGGCGCCGGGATGCGTCCCATTAGCAACGTGGTCGACATTACAAACTACGTGATGCTCGAGCTCGGCCAGCCCATTCACGCCTTCGACTACGACAAGGTTGCCGAACACCACATCATCGTGCGCCGCGCGAAAGATGGCGAGAAGCTCACCACGCTCGACGGAAAGGAGCGTTCGTTCACCTCCGAGCAGCTTCTGATCACGGATCCGACCGGACCCATCGCCGTCGCGGGCGTCATGGGCGGTTTGGCCACCGAAGTCACCGACGAGACAAAAACGATTCTTCTCGAGGTGGCGAACTTCAATCCTGTCAACATCCGGCGCACGGCGATGGCGTTGAAGCTTCAGAGTGAAGCCTCACGTCGCTTCGCTTGGGGAATCGCGCCCGAGCTCGCGCCCATGGCGTCGCGGCGGGTGACGAAGTTCCTCGTCGAGCTCGCGGGCGGCAAGGCAAGCGAAGGTCTTCTTGACGCCTATCCCGTTATGTCCGCGCCGATCCACGTTTCGCTTGCCCGCAAGCGCATACCTCAAGTGCTCGGCATCGATCCTTCGGAGGAGGAGATCGTCAAAGCGCTCGAGGCGCTCGGCTTTTCGGTGGAATCTAAAATAGACCGGTTCGAGGTCGGCGTGCCTTACTGGCGACGGGACGTTTTGGGGCCGGACGATGTCGTCGAAGAAGTGGCCCGCATGGTCGGATATGAGAGGATCCCGGCGGCGCCGCTCGCGGGCCGGGTCCCGAACGGCGTTCCGCAACCGACACGCGAGCTTCGCGAGCGCGCACGCGACATTCTTGTGGGTGCTGGAATGCAGGAAGTCATCACCTATCCGCTCACGAGTCTCGAGGTTCTCGGGCGCGTGGTCGACCCGGACGTGCTCGAAAAAGCTCCACCGCTCGCGGTCGTCAACCCGCTAAACGTCGGCCAGGAACGGATGCGCACATCGCTGCGCGGCTCACTGTTCGAGACGCTCGCACGCAATTTACGGGTGAATAAAGCGCACGTAGCAATCTTCGAGGCGGCGCGTGTTTACACGCCGACATCGAGCGCTCTGCCGAACGAGGAGGAGCAGGTCGTCGGTGTCGTGACGGGAAGCCGGCTCGACCGATTCGGGAGTTCTACCGAAGAAAAAATCGACTTCTACGACGCGAAAGCCTACGTCGCCCGTCTCTTCGATCGGCTGAGTGTCGCGGCGAGCTTTGTCGCGTGCGAGGACTATGGCCTGCTGTCCGGGCGCACCGCCCGGATCGACGTGTCCGGCAAAGCGGTTGGTGTGATCGGCCAAGTGCATCCGCGGACGGCCAAGGAGTTCGGCCTCGAAAAAGACGTGTATCTCTTCGAGGTTCGGATCGCGGACCTCCTCGACCATGTGCCGTCGGTCGCGACGATGCGGGCGTTCTCGAGATATCCCGCGGTCGTGGAAGACCTCGCGGTGGTCGTCGACCGCATCGAGCCGGCGGCCTCCGTGCTCGCGGAGATCGAAGCTCACCCACTCGTCGCGAGCGCGCACGTCTTCGACGAGTACGTAGGCGCGCAAGTTCCGGAAGGGCGAAAGTCGCTCGCGATTTCCGTGTCCTTTCAAGCTCCGGATCGAACGCTGACGGACAAAGACGTCGCGAAAGCCCGTGAAAAGATCGTCGCGCGCTTGCGCGCCCGATGTGCGGCGGAGCTCCGTTCTTGAGCGGAGCCCTGGATCCAGAACGCATCGATACCTTCCTTTTCGATCTCGACGGCACGCTCATCGATTCGATCGAGCTGATCTTTCGCTGCTATCGGCACGCGGCCGCGACGCATCTCAGCGAGCAACCGCCGGACTCTGTGTGGCGGGACGGGCTCGGCACCCCGCTCAGGGAGCAGTTTCGTGCGGTGACGTCGGATGCCGATCTCATCGAAACAATGGTCGTGACTTATCGGGAATTTCACCACGTACATCACGACTCGAGCGTTAGCGTCTATCCAGACATCCAGGAAGTCCTGCGCCGGCTTCGTCGCCGGGCGAAGCTCGGGGTTGTCACCAGCAAGCTGCGAGCCGGAGCGGAGCGCGGGTTGAAGCTTCTCGGGCTTTTCGAGCTCTTCGACGTCATCGTGTCAGCCGACGAGGTCGAGCATCCCAAACCGCACCCAGAGCCCGTCGAAACAGCCCTCGAGCGTCTCGGATCGAGCCCCTCGCGGTCGATCTTCATCGGCGATTCACCGCACGACATCGCATCGGGTCGCGGAGCCGGGGTCAAGACGGCCGGCGTTTTGTGGGGCCCCTTCGAGCGCGATGAGCTGGCAAAAGCGTCTCCCGACTTCCTTCTCGACGCGCCCAAGAAAATCCTCGACCTGTAGGGAGGTTCTGCCCTCCGATCTCGTCCTTTAGGAGTGGGTAGGGGTCGAAGCTCGAAAGGGGTGTTCAAGATGACGAAGTTGATTGTGGTGAGTGGGCTCATGCGCGCTGCCTTGCGCAAGCTAGAATCGTTTGCGGCGTTCGACGCGTTGCCGATACATATCGGAGGAGAGAGCGGCACGGGTAAAGAGCTCGTCGCGCGATGGGTCCACGAGAAGAGCTCGAGGGCAAGGCGGAATTTCGTCGCCGTCAATTGCGCATCACTTCCGGATGGACTCGTCGAGGCGGAGCTTTTTGGGCACACGCGTGGCGCGTTCACGGGCGCGACTCAGGCCAGAGAGGGCCTCGTCGCACATGCGGATGGCGGAACGCTCTTTCTCGACGAAGTCGCGGACCTTCCGCCGCGAGCGCAAACCGCCCTCTTACGCGCGCTTCAGGAAAAAGAATATCGGCGGCTGGGCGAGGCCGGTCTGCGTCGTTCGGACTTTCGTTTGATCTCCGCGAGCCACAAGAATCTCTCCGAAGAGGTTCAACGCGGACGGTTTCGGCAGGACCTCTTCTTTCGTTTGAAAGTCGTTCACGTCGAGCTTCCCGCGCTCCGCGAGCGGCCCGCAGACATTCTTCCACTTGCCGCGCATTGTGTTCGGACTCAAAGCCATGCGCTCGGTCTTGCGCCCCGCGGGTTCACTCCGGAGGCGGAGCAACGCCTGGAACAATATGGCTGGCCGGGCAACGTACGGGAGCTCGAGAATGAGGTGGTGCAAGCCCTCGTGCGGGCTCAAGAAGCGGAGGCGATCGAGGCTAGGCACCTGTCACTTCCGAGCTCCGAGTCGAGGGCACAAACCTGTGCTCTCGGAGCAGCGTCTCTGGCGTTCGAGAAGCGCTTTCTGGCCGACTCGTTGGCGGCACATGGGGGCAACCGCACCCGCGCCGCGCGAGCGCTGGGGCTTTCACGCCAAGGACTCTACCGAAAGCTCAAGCGCTTGGGTGTTCAGAGTAGGCCTCAGCCCTGATGATAAAGTTGGAGCGGCAGGGACAGCGATTCCCAACACAAAGAAGGACCCTGGCGCACGGCTCCCCCTCCGTTCGCCGCCCCCGCCACTCAGCAGCGGCACCAAAACAGCCGTGGCCAAAACGCGATCGCCTGTTAGCTGTGAGAGGAGAATTTACGTCAAAACCCCTGCGAGGTCAAGCGGCTTCTCTTCTGAGCAACCGCTCGTTCGTGGAATCGCCTTGACTTCGTTTCGTCGTAAAGGGAACATCTCACGCTTTGACGGAAAGGACGGCCACATGACTAATCGATGCGTTCTCGCGCTCGCGAGCCTGCTGAGCCTTTACTGCGCGACTGCGTACACGGATGACGACGCGAGCGCGTTCAAGTTTCGGTCGATCGGACCGGCAGTGATGGGAGGTCGCATCGAGACCGTGGCGCTCGTCGAAGACGAGCCATCCATCATATATATCGGGACGGCGTCCGGCGATCTATGGAAGAGCACCAACATGGGGACGACGTGGACGTCGCTCTTCCACGGCCACCATACTTCCTCGATTGGTGATGTCGCGCTATCGCGTTCCGATCCTGATGCGGTCTGGGTCGGCACGGGCGAACCAAACAACCGTCAAAGCTCGAGCTTCGGCAATGGCGTCTACAAATCGGTCGATGGGGGCGAGAGCTTCGAGCATGTCGGCCTGGAAGCCACCGAGCACATCGGCAAGATCGTGATCCATCCGACACGGCCCAATCGTGTCTATGTCGCGGCTGGCGGAGCCCTGTGGCACAGCAGCGAAGAGCGCGGCGTGTTCCGTACGGTCGACAGCGGCCAAACGTGGGAGAAGATTCTCTTCATCGACGAGGACACCGGAGTCACGACGCTCGCGATGGACCCGCAAAACCCGGACGTACTCTACGCGGCGGCCTATCAACGGCGCCGGAAGCCGTGGGGTTTCAATGGCGGGGGCCTCGGAAGCGGGCTATACAAGACGACCGACGGAGGGGATCATTGGAGACGTCTCGAGGACGGTTTGCCGGAAGGCGATCTCGGACGCATCGGCGTCGCCATCTATCGCGGCGATTCCAGGATTCTATACGCTCTCGTCGAACACGCGACCGAGGCGGGCGTCTATCGCACGACGAATCGCGGCGAGCGTTGGGAGAGAGTCAACGAGCTCAACCCGCGACCGATGTACTACAGCAAGATTTTCATCGACCCGACCGACTCGGACCGCGTGTACGTGCTCGCCTCGTCTTTCTACATGTCCGAGGACGGCGGCGCGAGCTTCGAGACCAATCGAGATATGACGCCGAGCTATGACGTCGGCGTGCACGGCGACCATCATGCACTCTGGATCGACCCGGGAAATCCGAAACATCTCGTCCTCGGAGGTGACGGTGGACTCTATCTGTCTTGGGACCGCGCCTTTCACTGGCGAAAAGTGAACAACATCCCGCTCGGTCAGTTCTACGGGATCGCCGTGGACATGGACGAGCCCTACAATATCTATGCGGGAGCGCAGGACACTCATTCGTGGATGGGGCCGAGCGCCACCCAGAACCAAATCGGCATCCTGAACGGCGACTGGCGCCAAACCAATTTCGGCGACGGGATGTACTAGCAGGCGGATCCGACGGACTCCTCGATTGTTTATACGGAGTCGCAAGGCGGCAACATCGTGCGGCTGGATCGAAGGACCGGCGACAGGAAGACCATCAAGCCCCATCCCGAAGAAGACGACTCTCGCTATCGCTTCCATTGGACATCACCAATCTTGATCTCGCCGCACGATGCCAAAACGATTTACTTGGGCGGCAACCGTTTGTTCATCTCGGAAGATCGTGGCGATAGCTGGCGCGCGACCGAGGACCTGACGCGTAACGAGGACCGCAGCGAGCTTGCCATCATGGGCGTCCTTCCCGACGAGGGAATGCTCTCGCGCCACGATGGCGTCGGAGCGTGGGGCACGATAACGAGCGTATCAGAGTCACCCGCCGCCGCGGGAACCCTCTACGTCGGGCGGATGACGGGAGAATCCAACTCACGCGCGACGGAGGTGAGAGCTGGGAAAGCCTCGAAGGAAACATCAAGGGCTTCGACCCGATGCGCGCCAAGGTGAGCCGAGTTCAGGCTTCCGCGAGATCTGAAAGCCGTGCCTATGTGAGCTTCGACCGCCATCACCTCGGTGATTTCGAGCCATATATCTTCGAGACCGACGACTTTGGCCGCAGTTGGCGCCGGTTGGATACAGGCTTTCCGGAAAAAGCCGGATGGGTGAACGTTCTCGTGGAGCATCCCCGGAACCCGGATCTTCTTTTCGCAGGAACGGAGACCGGGTTGTTTTTGACGATGGATCGAGGCGCGAGCTGGACACGGATGGAGGACGGCTTTCCGACGGTGCCGGTAGATGATCTCGTGATCCATCCCCGCGACAACGACCTCGTCGTCGGCACTCACGGCCGCTCCATCTTCATCCTGGACGACATCACGCCCCTCGAGCAACACGACGTGTCCACCGCATCGCCGGAAATGTTCGAGCCTCGTGACGCGACACTCTTCCTTCCTTGGAAACACGAAAGCTATGGAGCACAAGCCCAGTTCATCGGACAGAACCCCGAATATGGCGCGCTTCTGAGCTACTACCTACCGAAGACGCCCGACGCGCCCGTTGAGCCCGTTGAGCCCGTTGAGCCCGTTGAGCCCGTTGAGCCCGTTGAGCCCGTTGAGCCCGTTGAGCCCGTTGAGCCCGTTGAGCCCGTTGAGCCCGTTGAACCCGTTGAACCCGTTGAACCTGTTGAGCCCGTTGAACCTGTTGAACCTGTTGAACCTGTTGAACCTGTTGAAATTGTCGTGAAGGATGCGAACGGAAACACGATGCGTGTCCTCGAGGGCGGGAGCGCTGAAGGATTTCATCGTCTCACGTGGGACTTGCGAACCGGCGCACCGAAAGACGTGCCCCAAGGTCGAGGCGTGCTCGTCCCGACCGGACGTTATACCGCTGAGCTAGGAACCGCGGCGGGCCCACGAGCAAGCTTCGAGGTCGTGCTCGATCCGCGTCTCGACATCGACGCGGCGGGGCTCCGCGAGCGTTTCGAATTTCAACGCGACGTCAACGTGCTTCGTGAGCGTCTCGGAGGTGAGGTAGCAGCCGCACAGAAACTGTTGGACACGATGGCGAAACTGGAAGGCCTTCTCGAGGAGCCGGAGCAACTCGCATTGCGAGAGGCGCTGAAGGGTTTCGAGGAGGATCTCACCGAGGCGCGAAAAGCCATTGGCGGCGGGCGGCCGAGCTTTCGCGACCCGAACCTTCTTTCTCGCGCGTCCCGTTTGTTCGGCGAGCTGAGCGGAGACGCCGTGAGGCAAGGCACGATGCACGCACCCACGTCGACACAGCGCAATCGTCTCGCCGAACTCGTGACCGAGGCGGACAATGCCATCGCCGCTTTGAACGCAGTCGTCGACGAAGCGCTCCCATCCCTCAACGAGCAACTCAAAACGCGCGGACCGCTGCGCCTCGAGAAATAGAAACCAGATAGCAACTCGTATCGCGGAATCAGAAATCCCGGTCGAAAGTGAACTCCGGTACCTCCGAGCCCGGTAATGCTGCCGCCACACGCACCGGCACGAGGTCCGGCGCCGCTCGCTTCAAGTAGCCGATCTCCTCGCGGAGCTTTTCGAGGTCCTTGCTTCGATCGATGTCATACCAAGGGATGAGCGTAGCGAAGTCGAGCTTCTTCTCTGCGAGAACGGCGGTCGTTTGGGAGAGAACTTCCGCCGTACCCCAATCGATATTGTCGAACAGTTCGGGGATCCAAGCACTTGCGCCGAGAAGGTAATAACCACCATCTTCCGCGGGACCCACGACGGCCTTGCGGCGTCCTAACTCGTCGAACGCTTCGTGGATGACTTCGAGCGGAAGCGTCGGGCTATCGCTTCCAAGAACGACGAGTCGTGTGACGCTACGTTGAAACGCATCCTCGAAAAGACTGGCGAGCCGCCGGCCGAGGTCGCCATCGGCCTGGATGGAAACGTTCCACCCCTCCGGGACGGTCAGATCCTGCGGGTCGAGAAGCGGCTGGCTCAAAAGCAACGCGCGCTCGAGCCCAGGACGCTCGACGCGCCCGAAATGATCGAGGCTATCGGCAACGAGCGCGCTATGGAGCTCTAGCGCTTGCTCGCTCGTGAGCGGAGGGCAGAGCCGCGTCTTGACGCGGCCGAGCTCTGGCGCGCGCGCGAACAACGCCAGAAGCTCGGTCATGAAGATACCCGCCGAGTGGCTTCCGACAGCAATCGCAGAAGCGCCTGGTTTTCAGGATTGGTTGCGAGCCCGCGGCGACACGTCCGGACCGCGGCGTCGGGATCCCCGGAGGCCAACTGCGAACGCGCGGCTTTCACGAGCGGCGTGACACGACGGGGCTCGAGGGAGGCGAGCTTCAAATAGGCCTCCGCGGCCATACTAGGGTTGTCGAGCTCGATGTAGGTGTCTCCGAGCCGCTCGAGCACAGCCGGCGTATCGCCGCGCAACTTCAGAAATACGTGATACGCCGTCACCGCCTCCGCGTGGTTTTTGCGTGTCCGGTACAAATCGCCGAGCAGACGATGCGCTTCCGCCGGGATGGGGGTTGCCTGCGTGGCGCGCTTCAGCTCGGCAAAACCGCTAGCCTCGTCGTCCATTGCCAGATAGGCCTGGCCGAGGGTCAGCGCCGCATGTCCATTTGCCGGATCCATCTTGACCACCGACTCGAGCGCCGCGACCGCCTTGTCCGTCGCACCGAGGGTCGCCTCCTCGAGCCAGAGCTCGCCGAGCCGCAAGTAGGCGGCAGAAAGGTTCGGGTTTTGTTCCAAAGCGAGCCCCACCGCCTCGATGGCGTCCGCATTGCGGCCCGCGATGGCGTGGACGTCGGCGAGGTGCAGATAAGGCTCAGGAGCTTCTGGATTGGCGTCGATCTCGTCCCTTACCAAAGCCATAGCCTTGTCAGCCTGACGGTTCTCGATGTAGAGGTCTATCAGAGCTTTGCGCGCGCGTTTGGCCTCGGGCCGAAGCGTTAGTGCCCGCAGAAAGTCGGCTTCGGCCTCGTCGAGGCCACCGAGCGCTCGGAACACGGCGCCTCTTAAAAAGTATGCTTCCCAAAAACCCTCGCGAAGAGCCGCGGCGCGGTTCAAAGCGTCGAGCGCTTCCGCTTCACGCCCGCCGCGAAAACGCACGAGAGCGAGCTTGTACAGCACGTTCGCTTCGGACGGGTCGAGCTCGAGCGCTCTCTCGTATTGGGCGGCCGCCTCATCGAATCTCTCGACCTCGTAATAAAGTTCTGCGAGTCGCAACGAGACGAGAAGAACGTCCGAGGACAGCCGGGCCGCGTGCTCTAGATCGGCGATGGCGGGCGAAAAATTGCCTTGGCGCTGCTCCGCTTCCGCCCGCTTGATGTAGGCGATCGCGTCATCCGGTTTGATCGCCATAGCGGAGCCATAGGTTCGGCTCGCCTGGAAGGGGAGGCTTTCTTCGAGGAGCTCGTCGCCAAGCTTCACGAGCTGGAAATAACGGTAGTCGCGGCCGAGCACACGGTAGCCGACAGAAACGACTCCAACCAGCACGCTTCCCGCGAGGAGCGCCAGGAACCACCTACGCATGACGGCCTTCTCGGTGCAGAAATTTCAATGTAAATATATTCCCTGCCGCAGGTTAGCAAATCCTTGGTAGAACGGTCAACGAACAGGGAACAGAAAGGGGAAAGCCAGTGTCCAATACAATATCAGGGCCGTGAGCCGCCATGCTACCATACACGCCAAAGTCATGATGCGCTAGCCCTTGGTACGACTGATGAGCCATGAAACCTCGGCAGCATTATCCGTAGAGGATCTGCTCGGTCTCAACCGCGAAGCCTCCGGAGCCCAGGGGTGGTCGGGGGATGAGGCAGCGCTCATCGAGCGTTGTCTCGAGGGCGACGACAGTGCCTTCGATGAGCTCGTCCAGCGTTATCAGGACATGGTTTTCAACTTGTCCTACCGCTTGCTCGGGAGCTACGACGAGTCGGCCGACATGACTCAGGAGGTCTTTCTCCAAATCTACCGCAAGCTCGGAAGTTTCCGGCGAGACGCTTCTCTCCGCACCTGGATCTACCGCATCGTCATCAATCGCGCAAAGAACCGACAGAGGTGGTGGATGCGTCGTATTGGCGAGATGACCGCGATGAGCCTGGATGAAGCGGAAGCCAACCCGACTTGCGAGCTCATAGCACTCGAGGACGCGCTCGCGACGGCCCCCGACAAAGCCTTGGAGCGGAAAGAGGAAAGTCAGCTTTTGATGCACGCCATTGAACAGCTGCCGTTCAGCCACCGAACGGTCTTGCTTCTCAAAGAAATCGAGGGCTTGTCCTACGACGAGATCGCGGCAACGCTCAATCTGCCGCTCGGTACGGTCAAGTCTCGTCTCGCGCGGGCGCGCAAGTCGCTCCGAGACAAACTGGATCCGGGGCTTTTCGGTCTAGTAGAGGAAATGTGACATGTTGCATTTACGAACCTCCGTACTTTCTGCCCACCACGACGGGGAGCTGTCAGCGAGCGCCGCCGCGCGCGTGGACGGGCATCTCAGAGACTGCGAGCGATGTGTCTCCGAGTACGAAGAGCTGTCGAGCGCGGCGAACGCCGTACGTCACCTCCGAACGATGAGAGCGCCACGAGCCCTCGCTTCCGAGATTCGTGATCAAATCGATGCCGAAGAGCGCGGGATGGTTCCTGTGCTGCGCGGCGAGATCATGCGGGCGAGACAGCCGTCTGGTTTTTTGACGGCGCTAGGACTCGGGACGCTCGCTACCACGTTTCTCATTGGGCTCGTCGTCCTGCTCGACCAGCAATACGGCGAGCAGGCGGCGCGCAGCCTCACGACGGCGCTTCTGGAATCGACTCTGCCCGAGCCCGTGCTCTTGCACGAAGTGATGCGCTCGCCACGTTTCCGGGAAAGCCCGGTCGGTCGTTTGGCTTTCGCGGGTGTGGAGTTCGGAAAAGAAGGAACGCTCCTGACGATGGCCTCTATCGACCGCAATGGCATGGTCCAAGCGCTCGATGTGATCTATCGCAGCGGGGATGAAGAAATGCTGACCCGCACGCTAGAAGCGGTGCGCAGCTCGGGATTCGAGCCCGCGCGCCTCGGCAACGAGACCATTTCGGTGAACTTTCTCTATTTTTTCACGACGACGGAAGTTCGTCCCGGAGAACGCCTCTTGTCGACGATTACGAACGGCCCTCGACTCAGTGCCGCAAACCGTTGCTGTTCGCTTGCGACACTAGCGTAGCTCTGCGCGAGCCGTCCCGACGTTTCCGAGCCCGTCCGTCAGCTTCACCACGAGCGTATAGACACCGCCGTCCCCGTAGCCATCGAGCTCGAAGTCGAAGCTCTCTTCGGTGGAGTCGGCAATCCCGTCGATGGGGAAAACGACCTTCCACGCTCCGGAGTTGATGGTGTATTCGGCGCGGCGGATGGGGCTTATCTCGTCCCGCGCGACGAAACGGACCTGGTGCCTGCCGGGCGACGACGACGAGCTCACTGCGAGAGCATCGACTCGCGGCGGTGTGTTGTCGACCTCGAAACTCCGGCTCATCCTCTCGCGGGTTCGTGCAATATCAGTGGGATTTGCTGGCAGGTCGCTCGCGATGACCTTCAACGTGTAGCGTCCGTCCGGCATCGCCACCGTATCCCAGGCGATGACCGGGCCGCTGAGTCCTTCGCGCAGAACGCGCCAAAGGCTCTCGCCCTCGGCCCGGTAGTGCACGTCGAAGGTCAAATCGTCTTTGTTCGGGTCGGTGGCGTTCCACGTCACGGTCTGGATGCCTTTGCGATAGACGGGACGGCTCATCGCGGTCAAGTTCAACGGCGTCGTCGAGGTGCCGTTCCCGCTGGCAACGCCGTTTCCGCCTTGTGCGTCATCGGCGAGCGTTTCGACCATCCCGAGCACGTCGATCTGCCCCGTCGTGATGATCGGTTTCAGAAAGACTCGGCCGGGCGAATGAATCGTTATTCCAGCCACCTCGGGAGGAAGATTCTGCTGAAGATAGATCGCGGTGACGTCGAGAATCTCGGGACTCGTCTCGCCCGTCGAATTCAGCGTCGCTCTCCATTGAAAAAAACGGGCCCGCGGACTTGCGATTTGCGTTCCCGCTCCGTCGGTGTAGCGCGCGGACCAATCGCTCCAAGTGTTGTCGGGCTCAGTTGAGTTTCCAGAACGCGTTTGAATCGTTATCGAGGTCCCAGAGGGGACGCGGGCCTCCCAGCGGATGCGCCCCCAGAACGAAACAGTCTCCGTATCCTTGGTCGGCGACTGATAGATCCCCTCCGTGCGACGGCCGCGGTTGAGGCGATAGACCTTGGCAGGATTGGCCGTCGCGAGAAGAACTGCGCCACCAACGCCCGTCTGCATCGCGGTGATTTGGTCGGCCTCGACGCTCAAGAGAAGGGTGCTCGTCTTGTTTTGATTCACGAGAAAAACGCGTCCCGCGTTACCGGTTCCCACCATCAAGCGGTCGTCGGTCGAGAGCAAGAGCGCGAGGGGGGTGTCTTCGACAAATTTCCACAGCTCTTCGGCAGTGCCGTCGGCGTCGATCCGGAAGAGAGCTCCCTTCGCGGACCCGCTCGAGAAAACGTTTGAAGAGCCCGAGGTGCTCGTGATGAGCGGCGCGGCCGAGGTGGTTACGGTCACCGAAGCCGAGACCCCTGAGGTGATGTTCGTTGTCGTAGACGGCGCGCTCGACGGCGTCGAAGGCTCGCTCACCGGACGTGAGCCGCCATTGACGGTAGCGACAAAGACATGGCCACGCGTATCCGTCACGAGGGCGCGCGCTTCCTCGAACGGAGTGTCGAAGAGGACACTAGCATCGCCCGAGGCGTCGACCTTGAGAACGAGACCGTTCGACGCGGTCCCAGCATAGATATTGTCGGAGGCATCGAGCGCGAGAGAGACGATATGGGTCTCCTCGCTCGTAAAGAGGATCTCGCTCTCACCGGAGCTGCTCACCCGATGGATTTGAGCTTTGTCGCCCGTGGCAACGAGAAGGTTGTTCAACGAGTCCAGCGCGAGCGCCCAGACATAGCGATCCTCGGGGTCGAAGAATACTTCCTGAGAGCCGCTCGGGTCGATGCGATAGACCACGCCTCGGGGCGACGTTCCGGCGTAGAGGTTTCCGCGACGGTCGACGACGAGCGCGTGTACTTGGAGCTCGTTCGTGTCGACAAAGACGTTCATCGTACCAGAGGCATCGACTATGTAAATCCGTCCGTCATTGCCACTGCCCGCATAGACGACCCCGTCGCGGTCACTCGCGAGAGACCAGAGCTGGGGGTCGGTGGCCTCGCCGAGAACTTGCGCCGCGGGTGCGAGGCTCACCGTGCCCTCCGAGCTGATGGATATGCCATCGGTATCGCCGGCGAGAAAGTCCGCTTGGCTCTCGATCCGCCAGAATGTCGGTACGGCTGCGATAGCTGAGAGCGCGGCGGACAAGGCGGCAGCGACGAGAAGGGGACGACCAGCAGGGTGGATGAGCAAATTCAGAATCCTTTCGATCGGTGTTCCGGGAAGGTCGTCAGCGCTTGTTGACTTTCAGGTAGAGTGTTTGCGAGCCCGACACACTGTATTCGGTGACGACTTCATGTTCCCATAACGTGGAGCTCTGGAGTGGCGTGAAGTTGCTCGAGGACGAGCCGTCCGATTGGAGAATGCTGATGACGCTTGGAGGCAGCGACGTCAGATATTCGCCGGCCACGATGGCGCCGTTCGCGCCGCGGCGGCTGAGTCGAACGTAGAGACGGTTGTTCTTTCTGAGCGAGTTGATAGCGCGGATGAGCTGGCTCATATCCTTCGGTACGAATGACTGCCGAGATTCGCGCCGCTCGACCGCGGAAAGCGTTCGCGCATCCGCAACGATGAGCTCAAGGCGTCCCGAGCTAATGTGGGACGGTATCGAGACGTCGACGGTCTCGAGAATCTCGTCCCCCCGATAGGTTCCGAGGAGGATCTTGAGCTTGGCCGTACCGCCCGGGGCGACTTCGTCAGAATCCAGCCATGCACGAAGAAGACGGGCGCTCAAGGGGCTTTCGGTCGCTTCGAGCTCTACTTGAATATTCTCGAGATCGACGTTCTCGAAGTCGTTGGTCATCAGGAACGAGATCGGCGCGGCGACCATGGCGGACGCGGATACCGCGGCCTGCTGATCCGCAAAAACGTCCTCGATGTTGATCCGTCCGTGGGACGCGGTCTCGATCCAAGCAGAGAGCTTCACTGTCTGAGAGCCGAACTGCCGTTCGATCGACTGAAGGATGGCGACGAGAGACGCATAGGTCAGGACCGGCGTGAACAGCTCGTCGTTGACGATCTCCACATTGTAGTTCCTCTCTTCCCCCCGGCTCGTCGACACCGTGACACTCATCGGAACCATGCGGGGCCGGATATCCAAAACGCCGCGAATGGCTGTGGCGCGGTCCTGCACCCACGTGCCGATGGTCTCACCGCTGCTCGCCATCTTGAAAGAGTTCATGAGCGACGGCAGCACGAGATGCACGGTCGAGCTCTTCATCGGATATTCGATCGGGCCGAGATTGAAGAGCGGGTGACCAAAAGCGTAGACATCGCCGGTATCGGGGTCCACGTGCGTCACCGTTCCTGCGGCGGAGATTTGCAGATCTCCAGTAACGAGGCCAACGCCCACGGAGGAGCCCGGCGCCAGCGGCGGGCTCGGGCCTTCCTGTGAGCTTCCGCTCGATGTCATCGCGGTGCCGCCCATCAAGGGCTCGATGCCGAGCTCGCGCAGAAGCGGTGCGATGTGCTCGAAGGACTCGGCCGGAAAGCCCAAGACAGAAGCGGGTGTCGCAATCGGGATGAGCTGCTTTCCGATATGCGGCCCCAGAAACTCGACGCCGGTGAGCGAAACGCCTTGAATCGACACGGGGTGGAGCTTCTTGGGAACGGCGGCGGCCAAGACCTCGGGCGCGAGTGGGAACTCGAGCCGAGCGGCGGCGCGGCGTCTCGAAGGTGTTGCGGTAGCGTCCAGCATTTCCTCGATGGGCGTAATCCCTGCGATGGGGTCTTTCGCAAATGGGAAGGCGAAGGCGATGGCGCCAATGAGCTTTCCGTCGATATAGACGGGACTCCCGCTCATCCCTGCGATGACTCCCGTATGGGCCAAAGGCCCGCCTTCGAGCTCCGCGAGGATCATGTTCTGATTGGGGCCGTAGTTGCGCAACACGCCGAGGATCGTGACTTTGAACGACTCGATGGTGCTGCCGGAGAACACGGTGCGGCCTTCGCCGACCATGCCCGGCCGGATATCAGAGACCGGGATCGTCTCGAAGTTCTCGAGTGGGGGAGACCCCGCAGCGAAGCTCGTAAACAAGAGCGCAAAGGATATTGTTCCGAAAGCGTTTTTCATCAGATTCCCCGTAAACCTAACAAACTATATTAGTTCAACGTGGTTAAAGGATCAATCGTGTTGACAATGATTGAAGCGCGATGCTAGGCTCCGGCCCGTCGCAATGACGGCCAAGACGGATCTCGTTCTCGACGTTGCGCTGCTCAGCAGCCATGTTTTTGGCCACGGCCGCCATATCGTGGGCTAGTCGGCTATTCTTGCCTGGCACCTTTCGCAAATGGCGGAACCCGTTTAAGATCCAGCCAAGGGCATATGGGCGTTTTGAGCACGAAACTGATCGCATCCGTGAGTGGGAGCTCGACCGACGAGCTCGTGCGCTTGGCGACGCGTGGGTGCGAAGGCGCGGACCTCATCGAGCTGCGCGTCGACGGGATCGACCGGCCGGACCTCGCGCGGCTTCGAAAGGATGTCGACAGTCCCACCGTTCTGACATGCCGCTCGGCGAAGCAGGGCGGAGCGTTCGAAGGTAGCGAGAGCGAACGCCTTCTGCTTCTCGAGAACGCGACCAAGATCGGCTTTGACTACGTGGACATCGAGATCGATGCGCTTCGCGAGCCTCTGTCTGAGACTAGCGCGAAGCTCATAATGTCGCATCATGACTTTGAAGGGCTTCCCGAAGAGTCCGAACGCGTCGGCCTCATTGCCCGAGCTCTCGAGCTCGGCGCGGACGTCATTAAAATCGCCGCACGCGTCACCTCTCTTGCCGAAGCTCTCGAGCTCGCACGTCTTGGTGAAGACCTCGACAAAGAAGGGGTCGCCTTCGTTCCGGTCCCGATGGGACCCGCCGGCGTTTTCGCGAGGATTCTTGCGAACAAGCTCGGCGCGGCCTTTTCCTACGCCTCGGCGCGGGGCGCTCCGGCGACCGGGCCCGCTCAAGTATCCCTCGACGACATGTTGTCGCTCTATCGATTCCCATCAATCGGACCGCATACCGAGATCTACGGAATTTTGGGCACGCAGGCGCTAGAGAGCCGCTCGCCCGCCATGCACAATGCCTTCTTCGAACGCCTCGGCAAGGACGCGGTGTATGTGCCTTTCCAAGAAGAGCGCCTCGACGACTTCGTGCGCAGCGCAAAAGCGCTCGGCGTGTCCGGGCTCTCGATAACACTTCCTTTCAAAAGAGCCATCCTGCCGCATCTCGACGAGGTCGACGCGCGCGCATCGGAGATCGGGGCTGTCAATACCGTTGTCGTGCGAGACGGCGTGTGGACCGGGTACAACACCGATCGCGATGGAGTGCTCACGCCGTTGAGCGCAAAAGGCGATTGGAGCCAGAAGAGTGCCGTGCTGGTCGGTGCAGGTGGAGCGGCCCGTGCGGCCGCCTATGCACTCTTCGACCTCGGGGTGGTGCTTCGTGTGCTCGCGCGCGACGAGGCCCGGGCCAAAGAGCTTGCCGATCGTTTCGGCGCGGCATCCGGTGCGCTCGACGAGCTTCCAGAGCTGTCTTGGGATTTGCTCGTCAACGCCACGCCGCTAGGAAGCTCCGGGGAGTCCGTGCCGGTCGGAGCGATCGCGGAGGGCGCGCTCGTCTTCGACATGGTGACGGTTCCCGAGCGCACACCGCTCATCGCAACGGCCCGGGTTTCGGGGGCGGCGACCATTACCGGTATCGAGATGCTCGCGGCACAAGCTGTCCATCAAGCGGAGCTTTGGACCGGCGAGCGTCCGAGCCGCGAAGACATGGAAGCGAGCGCGCGTGGCGACGCCGTCGCTTCCCGCTACTCACGCCAGGTGCTCTTCAGCGAGATCGGGGAAGAGGGGCAGAGGAGCATCGGCGCAAAAAGGGTGCTCGTGGTCGGCGTCGGCGCGCTCGGCTCGGTCTCCTCCGAGATGATTACGCGCGCCGGTGTCGCAAGCGTGCGCATCGTCGATCGCGACTACGTCGACGAATCGAACTTGCAGCGCCAGAGCCTCTTCGACGAAGATGACTGGCGGCAGGGGCTTCCAAAAGCTATCGCCGCCGCGCGCAAACTGTCACGCATCAATAGCGACGTCCACGTGGAGGCCATCGTCGCCGATGTGCACGCCGGAAATGTTTCATCACTCTTCCGCGGCGTGGACCTCGTGCTCGACGGCACCGACAACTTCGAAACGCGCTACCTCTTGAACGACGCGTCCGTCGAAAGCGGCGTTGCCTGGATCTATGCGGCTTGCGTCGGGAGCTACGGCATGAGCTTCGTCGTCATCCCGGGACGGACGCCTTGTCTCCGCTGTTTCATGGAAGAGGAGCCCGCCCCAGGGACGTCGCCCACCTGCGATACCGCCGGCGTCATTGCGCCCATCGTCCATGCGGTCGCGGGGTTCCAAGTCTCGGAAGCGCTCAAAATATTGGCGGGTCGAGAAGATGCGCTCCACGGCGAAGTTCTCTCTCTCGATGTTTGGCGCGGCCGGGTTGACGCGTTTCGGCCCGCGCGAGCGCGCGAAAACTGTCCAGCTTGCGGCCGCCATGAGCTCAGCTACCTCATGGGCGAAAAAGGCGGTCAAGCGGTCACGCTATGCGGCCGCAACGCTGTGCAGGTGCGGCCGTCAAAGAGCCAAACGATGGAGCTCGACGCTGTGGCGCAGCGGCTTCGAGGACTGGGCGAAGTGAAAGTCAACGACCACCTTCTACGTGTGAAGCTCGCCGAGCACGAGATCGTGCTCTTCAAAGATGGCCGCGCGATCGTCCACGGCACGGAGGACCCCGCCGAGGCGCGCAGCCTCTACGCGCGATATGTGGGGACTTGAGTGACGGACCTCCCACCTGCGATCCGATTCGAGACATGACGACCCAATCGATGCAAGACGACCCAACATCTTTGATCCTGCCCCGCGTGCGGGCGCTCACCGCCTACCAGCTCGACCCGCACCCGGCATCGGTGAAACTGGATCAAAACGAGAATACGCTGGGACCGCCCGGACCGATCCGCGCCGAGCTCGAAGAGCGTGTGCGGAAAGTCCCACTTTTCCGCTACCCGACACCGGGGCAACCGGAGATTCGCGCGGCATTGGCAACGGCTTTCGACTGGCCGGCGGACGGCATCCTCGTCGGCAATGGGTCCGACGAGCTTCTCAATATGCCGCCCTTGCGGTCCTGGACCCGGGACGCATCGCGCTCTCGCCGACGCCGAGCTTTTTCGTCTATGGCCAAGCGGCCCGGATTCAAGGAGCCGACGTGGTCGAGGTTCCGCTGACGGAGAGCTTCGAGTACGACGTGGACGCTTTCGTCGACGCGGTCTCCAGGCACGCGCCGCATCTTGTTTTTTTGTGCTCTCCGAACAACCCGACCGGAACCGCTCTCTCGATGGACGGCATCAGGCGGATCGTGGCGAGCGCACCCGGGCTCGTCGTTCTCGATGAGGCTTACTGGGAGTTTTCCGGCGAAAAGACGCGCGCTTCTCGACGAGTTCGAGAACCTGCTGATCTTCCGCACGTTCTCCAAAGCGCTCGGCATGGCCGGGCTCCGTGTTGGCTACGTGCTGCTGCAGCCCGCTTTGCGTCACCAGATCGTCAAAGTACAGCAACCGTATCCACTGAACCGGATATCGCAAGAGGCCGTTCTCGCCGCTCTCTCCCTCTACGATTTGGTGCTCGCGCGCTCGGCGGAGATTGCGACAACGCGCGACGCGCTCGGCGCGCGCCTCGAGCAGCTTCCGGGCATCGACGTCATTCCGTCGAAAACGAACTTTCTTCTCTTACGCTCGTCGCTAGGCGGGGACAAAACGTTCGACGGACTGCTTGCGCGGGGCGTTCTCGTGCGAAACGTGAGCGCCCATCCACGGCTCCAAAACATGTTGCGCATCACGATTGGAACGGGGGAAGAGAATGAGAGGCTTTACGCGGCGCTGAAAGAAACGATGGAGGCCTGTTGAGAACGACGCTCATCATTGACGCTGACGACACCCTTTGGGAGAACAACATCCATTTCGAAGAGGCGACGGAGCGTTTTCTCGACATCGTCGAGTCGCGCGGGGGCGCGCGCGAGGCGGCGCGCGAACGGCTCACCCAAATCGAGAAGCGCAATGTCCCAATCCACGGCTATGGGTGCGGTGGGTTCTCCCGGTCGCTCATGGACACTCTCGAGGAAGTAGAGGGAAAGCCCGCCTCGTCCTCCGATCGCACCCGTATCCTTTCGCTCGCGGAGCGTGTGCGGCGCATGCCCATCCAGTATTTACCGGGTGTCAAAGAGACGCTCCCGCTGCTGCGCCAGCGGCATCGCCTCATTCTTTTCACGAAAGGAGAGTTTCACGAGCAGCGCGACAAGGTGACGCGCAGCGGTGTGGAGGCTTTTTTTCACGAGGTGGAGGTCACCGGCGAGAAAAAGGCCGAAGATTACCGTCGTCTCGTGGAACAACACGCCATCGTGCGGGAAGAGAGCTGGATGGTAGGGAACAGCCCGCGCTCCGACATCAATCCAGCGCTCGATGTGGGACTCGGCGCGGTGTACATCCCCCACGAAAACACGTGGACTCTCGAACATGAGGACGTTCGCTCCCGGCAAGGCGCACGGCTCAAAGTTTTGAAGCACTTTTCCGAGCTCTTGCGGCATTTCGTTCGGGATTAAGCATTTCTGCCCGGTAATATTTCGGGTTGACACGGAGGTCTTGCGTGTAGACAATACGTCATTCCCCCTCAACATCATTGATGCCCAACCGACTCTTAGAGAGGGAAATCTGTATGTTCAAGAAGATCGGACAACGCATTCGTAAAGTCAGACTCGAGCACGGCATCAAACAAAAGGACCTCGCCAAGAAAATCAATATTTCACAAGGCGCATTGACGAATTTTGAGCTCGGTCGGCGCAAAATCTCTCTCGAGTGGCTCCTCAAGATCTCGCACGCGCTCGAAGTGCCGGTGGGCTATTTTCATGAGCGCCGTCGAACCCCCGCCCGAGGAGGACACGCTCGACCCGAAGGAGCATCGCCTACTGCGTGCGTTTCGACGCCTGTCCCGCGATCCTCGGCTGCAAATGGAGCTTCTTCACGTCATGGAGCGCATGTCGCACCATCTCGAGCGCGCGGCCCGGGCCGGGCGGGCCGCACCAGCCTAGCGGGGCGCCGGATAGCGCAAACCCCCTAAGCGCGCTACAATTATACCGATCACTAACAAAATGCCCGATCTACCGATTTATCCCCTCAAGCGGGAGGCTCCGGGCTATGCCCTCGAGCGCCGTCTCAACCGGTTGACGGCGGCGAACGACACCGGCGTTTTGCCTGCGCTGCCCGCGCTGGGCGTGGAGCTCGCCGTTGAAACACTTCTCCTGACAGGGGTGGCGATTGAACGTGACCGCGCGCAGGAGAATGACACCTTCCGGGCTCAACTCGAAGCGATCTCGGTGATCGAAAAGGCCGCCGAACAACGCGACGAGCCGGACGTCGAGCTCATCTGCAAAGTGCACCAGCTCGCGAATCCGGGTACGGATGGCCGATTTCGAACTTCGGAGGGCAAGCCGCAATTTCGGAATGCGCGGCCGTCTCCGCCGCGCTTCATCGGTGACAAGCTCGACAATCTGCTCGAATGGCTCTCCGCCGAGAGCAGCAGGCAGATGTTCCCGGCTCAGAGGATGGCGCTCTGGTTCGCACGTTTCGTCGAGATAGCCCCTTTCGAACGAGGGAATTTTCGTACTGGGCATCTACTTCTCAGCTTTTTCGCGTGCTCCGCGGGCTACCCTCTTGTGAGCTTGCGTCTCGACGAGTCGGAACCGCTGCGGGAGGACTTGGAACGCGCCATCGTTTTCGACACGGCCCCACTCGTGTCGCGTTTTTCGGACGCGATGTCGCGCGCGCTCCTTGTATCTGAGGAGGCGGCTGGAGTCATCGAGTGATACGTGCAAGGCAGGAAGTCCTCACAGGCGTTTCTTCCCGGCGTGTCCACAAGATCGTCGTCCCCATCGGGATTGGCGTAGCCATCCTGACAAGCTCTTTGGGACTGTTTCTGCCTGAGACATCGATCCGGGTCGGCCCCGGGATGGGCGGGGACGATGTGCTCCGCCTCGCGCACGTCTTGCTTCTTCTCGTTGGCCTGACCTACGCGACATTCCGCTACGCCGGCAAGCATCAGAGCCAGCTCGACGAGCTCGCTCTACTCGTCTTTTTGACCTGCGGTATCAATCTGGTCGTCCAGCTCACCGGGGGCGCGCGCTCGTATTGGCAAGGCCTCTACCTCGTGCTCGGTGGGCTCTCGTCGCTCGCGTTCTCGCGCAAGACCGTCGTCTTTCTCGTCGCCCTGGTTCTCTGTCTGGAGACTTCGAACTGGCTCATCGCGGCTGAGGCTTCGCCAGTCGATCTCTTTCGCCTCGCGGGGCTCTTCCTTCTCGCGGTCGTCGGCTACAACTACATGGAACGGGCGGAGCGCGAGCGGGCCGAACGGGCTGAGGACCGCCTCCTCCGCCTCGACACCGGGTTGAAACAGCTTAGCGGGGGCGATCTGGAACAAGACGGCGTCTCGCCGCTGAGCGAAGAAGGGCAGCGAGCGGGGCGCGCCGAGCAACTGCAACGTCTCGAGTCGTATCTCGAGCCGCTACTTCAGCTCGCGACGAAGGCGACGAAAGCGCGCACCGCCACGCTTCTTCAAGTTGCCGAGTCTGGGGAGTCTTATTGGGCGCGGCTCACTACCAAAGGGGACGGGCGAGGTGGAGTCCAAGCGTTTTGATCTAAAAGGGAGTTTCTTGGCCGCCGTGTTACAGACGGAGCAGCCTGTCTCGCTCGCTTCCGCCACGAAGCCGCACCGATTGCCTGGTGGCGCGAGCCCGCGCCGGTGCAATCGGTGTTGGCGATCCCGATCCGTGTCTGGGACGAGCCGCCTTGGATCCTCATTCTGGAGCACGAACGCTCCGGGCATTTCGACGAGACTCGCCGTGAGTTGGCCCTTGCTATCGCCGCGCAAATGTCTGAGGCCCAGACGATATTCCGGCGGCAGGCGCAACATTACGTCGAGGAGCTCGAGCTCAAGGGCTTGCTTTCAGCGAGTGAAAAACTTTCGGGCGCCGCCCATGTCGTGGTTTTGCTGAGGCACATCGCGGACTACGCGCGCGCGGTCGGGAAGTTCGACACGTGCGCGGTGTGCCTTCTCTCAGAAGGCAACGAAGCGTTCGCCGTCGTCGTTGCCGAAGGCTATCCGAAGGAGACGCTCGGAAAGTCTTTCCCCCTCGAGTCGCCGAGTTGGGCGGGTTGGGTCCTCCGCGCCCGCGATGAGCCCTTAGCGATACGGATGGAGCGGCGCTCTGGAATGCCGATTCTCGATCCCAAAGAGCGGTCGACCACCGGAACCAATTTTCTAGCCGTTCCATTGCGAGTCCAGCAGCGCGTTTGCGGCGCCCTTCTACTGACCCGAAGCGGTGACGCGTTCACGGCGCGCGAGCTGCGCCTATTGCGGATCTACTGCAACCAGGCAGCCGTGGCGATGGAGAACGCGATTGTTTACGAACGGGTGGAGAATCTCGCAGCGACCGACGCGCTAACAGGTCTTTTCAACCGGCGCTATCTGGACGGCGCTCTCGAGCGCGAGCTAGCGCGCGCCGACCGCTCCGACTCGAGCCTGGCGCTACTCATGCTCGACATCGACCACTTCAAGAGCTTCAACGACACCTACGGACACGCGATGGGGGACCTCGTGTTGAAGAAAGTCGCGTCGACGCTATCGGACGGACTACGCCAGGCCGATGTGTTGGCGCGGTTTGGAGGCGAGGAGTTCGTGGTCGTGCTTCCGCAAGTCACGGCCGCCGCCGCGCTCGACTCGGCGGAGCGCATCCGCGCCTCGGTGGAACGAGCGAGCATTCATCCGGGTGGAGAGCGTAAACACGTTACCGTCAGCATCGGCCTCGCTATGCTCCCCGACCACGGCGACAGTGCCGAGACTCTGCTCGAAGCCGCGGACCAAGCGCTCTACCGGGCGAAAAACCTCGGGAGGAACCGCGTCTGTCGGTTCGGCGAGAACGAGATCTAGTTGGACTATTACGACGTCCTCGGTGTTGCGCGCGGCGCCACGGAAGCCGAGATCAAGAAGGCCTATCGCGCCCTCGTGAAGGAAGTCCATCCGGATAGCGGCACACCGGGCGACATCGATCGTTTTCGAGCGCTGCAAACAGCCTATGAAACCCTATCCCACCCCGAGCGACGCCGCGGCTACGACGCCGCGCGGACTACAGCGCCGGTAAGTTGGACGGGCGGATTCGAAGAGCCGCTCGTACCTCTTCGCGAGGTCCCGCCGCGCCGCGCGGCCCCTCCGGCGCAAGTCGACATCGTCATGTCACTCGAAGAAGCCCTCCGCGGCGGCGAGATAGCGCTCGAGGTGCCTCGGGAGCGTGAGTGTCCAAGTTGCTCGGGCCGTGGGCTCGACTTCTACGGCTGGTGCCACCCGTGCGGTGGGAATGGCGCCGTGCGTTGCTACGAGCGGGTCGTCTTCCGCGTTCCCCCTGGCATCGGACACCGGGCTGTCATCTCCGCCCCCACGTCGCAAGGACGCGCGATCCGTGCTCAGGTCCGGATCCGCCGCTGACTCTATCGATCGTTCAAACGGAAGGAATGGAGGAGGTCTTCTTCGTCGGTTCCATTGAACCTGTTGTTCGGGAACTTCGACAGCAGCCAGTAGCGAAAGCCACCGAACACCATCCCGAGGCTGATCATGACGAGCATCATGACCCCGATGAAATAGAACGCGTTCAGGATGACCCATACGTAGGTGGGCGCTGGGTCCGGGTCCTTTAGCGTGAAATAGCGAATGCCTGGTTGATTGGCTTGCACCAGCAGAAAGGCCAAAACGTGTTCCATGGCCGGCATTTTAGCACTTTACTGGGGAGCGACGCCGCCAGCGGCCGGAACGGTCACCATCGTCGTACGTCCGAGCGTCTCGTGGTAGCTGCGGATGCCCTTGGCGATGGATTCGGCGACTTTCTGACGATAAGCGATATTAGCGAGCAGCGCCTCGTCCTTGCGGTTCGAGAGATAGGCGACTTCGACGAGAACAGCGGGCATCTGGGCGCCGAGAAGCACGTAGAATGGTGCCTTCTTCACGCCGCGGTTTCTCGAGTCCTTCGCCGACGAGAAAAGAACTCCCGCCATCGAGTTCTGGACGTGGGTGGCGAGCTCACGGGATTCGGTAATCTTGCTATTGTTCATGACTTTCTGCAGCAAATCGTTGAGCTCCGAGAGCCGGCGTGTCGTCGTTGCATTCTCTCTCGCGGCAACCTCGGCGGCGGCCGGGTCATTGGTGAGATTGAGGAAATAGGTCTCGGTACCGCGGGGGCGCGAGCTACGCGAGGCATTTACGTGGATCGACACGAAAAGATCGGCCCCCTTGGAGTTCGCGATGGCCGTACGCTCCTCGAGCGGGATGAAGACGTCGGAGCCCCTGGTCATCATGACCTCGAAATTGTCTTTCTCGAGAAGCTTGGCCACCCGCTTCGAGATGTCGAGCACGAGGTGTTTTTCTTGGAGCTTCTTGCTCTGTGTGCCGGGGTCGCGCCCGCCATGGCCGGGGTCGATGAGCACGCGGCCGACGCTCAAGCCGAGCTGGCGCGCCGTCGAGAAGCCGTCGCGCGTGGGCGCGGGCGGAAGCTTGAGAGCTGCTGTGTCGTCGGCCCCCCCCCGTGTTGGTGTTGGTGTTGTCGTCGGCGTCGTTCGCGGAGGCGTCGCCGGTCGGGGAGTCTTCTCGGCGACGAGAGTCTCGGGGCGCGGTTTCTGGCCCGAGATATCCACGACGAGCCGATAGGGCTCGGGAAGCCAGAATACGTTGTACGCGCTGATGCGCTTGAAATCGAGCACGACCCGCACAATGTCGGGCTTGTTTTGCCCGACGCGGATCTGCTTGAGGAAATCTCCCTCAACGGGAAAACTCTTGGAGGCGAGTGCTTTGGTCACGCGCGTACCGATGAGATCGAAGTAGATGCGGTCCGGCTTCTGGAGCTGTCCTTGGCGATACTTGACGTCCTTGTCGAGATCGATGACGACCCTCGTGTACTCGCGCTTCGAGTCCGACCAATGTCGGATGTTGCGCACGCCGACGACACCTTTCGGGAATGTCTCGCTCGCCGGGTGCTTCGGCCGCGAAAGGGCATCGAGCAGGCGACGCGCTTCGGCCGCTTCGCTCGCATTGGGCCACAGCGATGTCACTTTGCGGAGCGCGATGCTCGCGGATTTGTAATCCGATAGAGACTCGAGATAGAGCTTCCCCCGGCTGAGGCGTGCTTTTCTCGCCCAACGGCTCGCGGGGTATCCGTTGGCGACAAGAAGATAGCTGTCGAGCGCCCGTATGAGCGCGGCGCGGTCGTCGAAGCGGCGGAAGATGTCCAGATAGATCTCGGCCTCGTAATAGAGGGCGTCGTCAGAATAGCCGCTCCGGGGATGATTGAGCACGACTTTGCGATAGAGCTTCGCCACGCTCGTCCAGTCGGACTTCTTTGCGAGCCGTGATGCCGACTTATGGAGTCGTTTTTCGGCGCTCTGCGCGTCTTTGTAGAGCGTCGACGCAGATCTCTGCGCTCGAGCCGTTCCGGAGAACGACCCCAATAGAGTGAGGACGAGGCAGAGGCTCGCCGTCCTAGCGCAACTGGTGATCCACCTCATTAAAGTAATCCTTGGGAACGAGCACCTCACGTCGACTCGAGCCCTCCGACGGACCAACGATACCATCGGCTTCCAACATATCCATGATGCGCGCCGCTCGGGCATAGCCGAGCCTCAAACGGCGCTGCAAATGAGACGTCGATGCCGCGCGCGTCTCCACGACAACGCGGGCCGCTGTGTCGAAAAGCTCGTCTTTTTCAAAGGCAGCGACTTCATTCGATTCCTGCGCTTCTAGAATCGCTTTGTTATATTCCGGTTTGCCCTCCCGCCTCCAAAAAGCGACGAGGCGGCCCACTTCGGCCTCCGAGACGAAGGGGCCGTGCAGGCGGATGAGCCGGGCCGAGCCCGGGGGCAAGAAGAGCATGTCGCCGCGGCCGAGAAGCTGCTCGGCGCCATTCGAGTCGAGGATGGTCCGGGAATCGACTCGAGAGGCGACACGAAAGGCGATGCGCGTCGGGAAGTTCGCCTTGATGATACCGGTGATGACATCCACCGAAGGACGCTGGGTCGCGAGCACGAGATGGATGCCGACCGCACGCGCCATCTGCGCGAGGCGAGTGATCGCGTCCTCGACGTCCGAGGACGAGACCATCATGAGATCCGCGAGCTCGTCGATCATCACCATGACATAAGGGAGCGGTCTCAGCGGCTCGCCTTTGTCGTCCTCTCGCGTCTCACCGGCCTCAGCCGCGCCCCGGATGATGTTGTTGTATTGGTCGATGTTGCGAACGCCTTCGGAGGCGAGCATCCTGATACGGCTCTCCATCTCGTAGACGACCCATTTCAAAACGTCGCCCGCTTTTTTGGGATCGGTGACGACCGGAGTCAGGAGATGCGGAATGTCTTGATAGACGCCGAGCTCGACGTGCTTCGGGTCGATCAAGATCAACTTGACTTCGTCCGGCGTCGATTTGTAGAGGATGGAGCAGATGAGGCTGTTCAAGAGAACGGATTTGCCGCTGCCGGTCGCGCCCGCGATGAGAAGGTGCGGCATGCGCGCGAGGTCGCTGACAAAAGACGCGCCGTGGATGGTTTTCCCGAGCACCAGCGTCAGACGTGCCGAGCTTCCCTGGAACTCGTCCGTTTCTAGAATTTCGCGAAGGCCGATCGTTTCGCGCTTCACGTTTGGGATCTCGATGCCGACGGTGGATTTTCCTGAGATACGGTCGATACGCACGGACTCGGCTTTGAGCGCGAGACATAGATCTTCCGAGAGCGCGGTGATTTTGCTGTACTTGATCCCCGCATCGGGTTTGAACTCGAACGTCGTCACTACGGGTCCGGGGTGAATTTGTTGCACATGGCCCTGAACCGCGAACTCGCCGCAGCGCTGCTGGAGAAGTTTGGCCCGCTCCATCAACTCTTTTTCATCGGTCGGTATTTCCTCGCGTCGTGCGTCGAGGATCCCGAAGGGGGGAGGGTTCCACCGGCCCTTCTTCGGCGTGAAGGGAAGAAGCTCCTGTTTCTGAGGCGTCGGAGGCGATTTCGAAGAGACGGCCGTCTTCACCGGCTGTTCTTTTCGCTTCTTCGTGTCCGCCTCGGTTTGCGCTTCCTCCTTTTTCTTTCCGAAGCGCGCGCGTTTCGCGTGCTTCTTCACAACACGCTCGCGGAGCTTCTCCTTGCGACGACTCTCGCGAAAATGGTGAAAGGCGGTGAGCGCTTCAGCGGATTTGCGCCTCTGCCAGCTACGGAAGCTCTTGACACCAGCGCTGAGAGACCAATGCGTGGCCACCGTCAAAGCGGCAAACATGACCGTGACGAGCAGAATGAAAGCGCCGATCGGGTTCAAAACCGAAACGAGGTAAGACGCCAGCAGCTGCCCGACCGCACCGCCCGCGCGCATGAGTTGACCTCCGAGCGGGAGCTCGCCGAGCGCGAGCGCAAGCAGACCGGAAAAAGTCAAAACGAGGGTCCCGAGACCCGCGACTTTGCTCATCCGCGAATCGAGAGGCTGGCACCAGAAACGGTTCCATCCCGCGAAGAAGAGCAACATCGAAAGAAGGTAAGAGGCCAGACCGAAGATCTGAAGAAACGCTTCGGCGAGGAACGCGCCCGCTGGCCCAATCAAGTTATGGGTCGGGCGCGCCGTCGTCTCTTTGAAATACCACGCGGGATCTCCCGGCGAATGCGACAGAAGACTCACGGCCAGCATGAGGGCGGATGCCATCAGGCCGATGCCGAGAATCTCGGACAGTCTTTCCGCCGGGACCCAACTTTCGGCGTGGTGTCTATGCGTTACCGAGCGTGACGTAGCCAAGGAGCGCTCCTCCAACGACGAGGCAATAATATCCGAACAGGTGAAATTTTCGGCGTTCTAGAAACCTAATGACGATGCCAATGGCCATGTAGCCGACGGCGAACGCGGTCAAGAAGCCAATGAAATAGGAAAAAACAGCGTCGCTTCCCACGAACGCCACGTCCTTCGAGTTGAGCACGGCCGCGCCGACAATCGCGGGAATAGAGAGCAAGAACGAAAAACGTGCGGCGGTGCCGTGCCCGAGTCCGCGCATGAGGCCGGCGCCGATGGTCGTTCCCGAGCGCGAGATGCCGGGAAGAAGCGCCGCGCTTTGGCAGAGGCCTACGTAAAGAGCGTCGCGCACCGTTAGCTCTTGGAGCTGGCGCTTGCCCGGTGACGTTCTCGACGACACTCGCGATGACAGCAGAAGCCACCCGCCCGTCACACAAAGCGTAGCCCCGATGAGCCCCAGCTGCTCGAAGCTCTGCTCTATCCGACCCTTGAAGAGCAGCGCCACGATGACGATAGGGATCGTGCTGAGGGCAAGAAGACCGATCAGTCGCCGGGCAGCGGAACCCGAAGACCCCGGCTTGAGACCGCCCGAAAGAAAAACGAGCTCCTGACGAAAATAAAGGAGCACTGCGCCCAAAGTGCCAAGATGCAGCACGATGTCGAAAAGGAGACCCGGCTGGTCGAAACCTGCCATGAAATGTTGCGCGATGGCCAAGTGGCCTGAGCTCGACACGGGGAGAAACTCGGTCAAGCCCTGGACCGTCCCGAGCCAAATCGCCGCGGCGATGCTCATTCTTCCTCCGCCTCCAACACAACAGGGAGGATGACGGGACGCCGAATGCCTTTCTTGCGAAAAAAGCGCTTGAGCGTCATTTCGACGAGATCTTCCACCGCTTGCTCGCTCCGGGACTCCTCCGACGAAAGCGTGCGCACCGCGTCGAGCACGATATCGTGCGCCTCGCTGAGCATGGCCTCGGCCTCTTCGTTGTCCACGAAGCCGCGCGACAAGATGTCCGAGACAACGGGCGCGCCTTTCGACGTAAGCGACAGCATAGGAACAACGACGCCGGCCGCGGAGAGGCGTCGGCGGTCGCGCACCACGCAGTCATCGACGAGTCCGAGGCCGCTCGAGTCGAGGAGCTCTCGCTCCGTGTCGAAATGATCGACGATCGCCGCCGAGCCTTCCTCGAAGCGGAGCACGTCGCCGTCCTCAGCAAGGAAAACGCGGTCCGGGTCGACACCGCCATCGCGCGCGATCTTCGCGTGATGGAAGAGCTGGCGCCACTCGCCATGAATCGGTACAAAGCTCTCCGGTTGGACGAGGCGGAGCACCATGTCCAGATCCTCGGCGCTCGCATGGCCTGACACGTGAATGTCGGCGCGCCCAGGTTGGAAGACGTCGGCACCGAGCCGATGTAGACGGTTGACGACGTGATTCACGGCGCGCGTGTTACCGGGAATGACGCGCGCGCTCAAGAGGACGCGGTCGCCCGCCTCGACCGAGATGTAGCGATGGGTGTCATTCGCGACCTGGGCGAGTGCGGAGAAGGGCTCCCCTTGGCTTCCCGCAGTGATGAAGAGCTGTTTGTGCCGCGGGACCTGATCGAGCTCTTCGATCGCACGAATCAAGCCCGCGGGCGCTTTGATGTAGCCGAGATCCATCGCCGTCTGCGTGTTCTCGACCATGCTTCTGCCGACCAGCGCTACTTGGCGCCCTAACTTGGCCGCGACGTCGAGGGCGATCTGGATCCGGTGGGTGCTCGAAGTGAAGCACGAGAAAATGACGCGGCCGGGAGCTTCGGTGATAAGCGTCTCGATCGCGCCGGCAACGGAGCTTTCATTGCCTGTACGGCCGGCGACCTCGGCATTCGTGCTGTCCGAGAGCATGCAGAGCACGCCTTCTCTGCCGAGCTCCGCAAGTCGCTTCAAATCGATGGGGGCCCCTACCGGGGGCGCTTCGTCCACTTTGAAATCCCCGGTGTGAAGGATTTTCCCCTGCGGCGTGTCGAGCACGACGGCCACCGCATCGGCAAGGCTATGGGTCATGGGAACGAGCTCCGCGCCGAAACTCCCGACCGAAAAAGCCTCGCCGGGCGAGATTTCGTGGAGCGCCACTTTTGAATCGAGGTCATGCTCAACGAGCTTTCGGCGCACCATGCCTAGCGTCAACTTGGTCCCGTAGACGGGAACGTCGAATCGCTCGAGGATTTGGGGAAGCGCGCCGATGTGATCTTCATGCGCGTGGGTCAAGACGATCCCGCGGAAAAGGTGGCGATGTTCTTCGAGGTAGCGGGTGTCCGGCAAGAGGATGTTGACGCCGGGGTGCTCCGTACCGGGGAACATGATGCCCGCGTCGACGACCAGCATCGTCTCGCCATGCCGATAGGTCATCATGTTGAGACCAAACTCGCCGAGGCCTCCTAGCGGAACAATGTCCAAAGGCCCACGATCGACAGATTTCATCATTAGTAGTAGGGGTTTAGCTTCCTGATCCTCAGGAATTGCTTAAATACTACCAGAAAATCATGTAGCGGGAGCGCAAATTCGGCCGAGCGCCGCAAATTCGTCCACCGACAGGGTTTCGGCGCGCCGCGACGGGTCGATGTTGAGCTCTTCGAGCGCCTCACCGATACGCTCTGGTGACACCCCTGTGGGGCGTAAATGCTTGATATTGTTGCGGATGGTCTTGCGACGGTGGGCGAGGAGCCCTTTGACGAGCGCGCGAAAAGTAGCCTCGCTCCCGTAGTCAGGGGCTCGCTCGTGACGGAGCTCGAACGCGACCAACGAAGATAGAACCCGCGGCCGCGGCCGAAAGGCTTCGGGGGGGATGCTGAAGAGCACACGAATCTGTGCTGCTTGCTGGGCGACGACGCTGAGAAAACTATACGCCGAAGTCGAGGGCGAAGCGACGAGGCGTTCGGCGACCTCTTTCTGAAACATCAGGGTAAGGCTCTTGAACGCGGAGGCAGCCGAGATGAGCTTGAACAAAATGGGCGCCGCGATGGAATAGGGAAGGTTTCCGTAAACACGTGTGCGCTCTAGCTTTCGGGACGCCATGATGTCGAGAAAGTCGGCTTTGAGCGCGTCTTGCCGAAGCACTTCGAGCCGCTCGTCTGACGCCGCGCGAGCGAAGAGCTTCGCCGCAAGCCGCTCATCCGCTTCGACAGCGACGATGCGAGCGCGTTTGTCGAGCATCGGCAGCGTGATTTGCCCCTCACCTGCACCGATCTCGAGAAGAGTCTCGTCGGGCGCCGGCCCAATGGCTTCGACAATGCGCTCCACGTAGCGATGGTCGGTCAAAAAGCACTGACCTTTCGAGCGCGTGGGGTAAAAAGGCATAGCTCGTTGCACGCCAGGAGGATAGCACGCACGCATGCGCTCGCTTCTTTGGTATCCCCTGAAGTTTGTCATAGGCTACCGTAGGTGCATTTGCTAGTGTGGGTCCGAGATGAGTGAAGTACGAGCGTTCACCGCCGAGACGTGGGACGAGGACGTGCTTCAATCGACGAAGCCCGTTCTCGTAGACTTCTGGGCAGAATGGTGCGCGCCCTGTCGCATGATGGCGCCCGCAATTGACGAGCTCGCGAAGGAGTTCGACGGGCGGGCGAGCGTGGGGAAACTGAACGTGGACGACAACGCGGCCATCTCGGACCGCTACGATATCCGCGGCATCCCTACCGTCATCGTGTTCAAAGGCAGTGAAATTCGCGAGCAAGTCGTCGGGATTACTTCAAAGGAGAACTTGACCGCGCTGCTCGAAAAACACTTGAATTAAAAGGATTGAGGATTGAGGAGACTCGAGAAGATGAGTGAAACGAAACGGCGCCGTGTCATCATTATCGGCAGCGGCCCCGCGGGCTACACGGCTGCCATCTACGCCGCACGCGCGGAGCTCGAGCCACTCGTGATCGCGGGCTCGGGCGTCGACCAAACGATCGGCATTCCCGGAGGTCAACTGATGCTGACCACCGACGTGGAGAACTACCCGGGCTTTCCGGAGGGTGTGACCGGCCCCGACATGATGGAGTTGTTCCGCAAACAAGCCGCGCGCTTCGGCGCCGAGATCATCTACGCCGACGCCACGTCCGTCGACCTATCCGAGCGGCCGTTCCGAGTCGACACGGCGAAGGAAAGCTACCTCGCGGACGCGCTCGTGATCGCGACCGGCGCCGCCGCGAAGTGGCTCGGCCTTGAGTCGGAGAAAAAGCTCCAGAATCGCGGCGTGTCCGCCTGCGCGACCTGCGATGGCGCCCTCTACCGCGGGAAAGAGATTGCGGTTGTGGGCGGCGGCGACACGGCCATCGAAGAAGCGCTTTTTCTCACACGTTTCGCGACCAAAGTTACCGTCATCCACCGGCGCGACCAGCTGCGCGCATCTAAGATCATGCAGGACCGCGCCTTCAAGCACGAGAAGATCGAGTTCCTCTGGGACAGCGAACTCGTCGAAGTGCTCGGGGACAACGATGTCACCGGTCTACGGATTCGAAACCGCAAGTCGGGCGAAGAATCGGACCTATCCGTCGGTGCGCTTTTCGTCGCAATCGGCCACGTGCCCAATACCGCGCTTTTCCAAGGTCTGCTCGCGACGGATGACCTGGGCTACTTGAAGCTCGAGGAGGGAACGCGGACCTCCGTCGAAGGGGTCTTCGCTAGTGGAGATGTTGCAGACAAAATCTACCGGCAAGCGGTGACGGCTGCGGGAACGGGTTGTGCCGCGGCCATCGACGCTGAGCGGTGGCTCGCCGAGAAGGAATCCGAACAACCCATGAAGCCCGCCGCGACCGAGACCGTCACGGAGGCGACGACATGAAGCGCATCGAGCGCAAAGGATTCTGGCTGGGCGTGAGCTTTCTGATGGTCTTCGGGCTCGCACGTGTGTGGACAATCAGCGCAAGCGCGCGTCAAGACGTCGTCGGCAAGAAAGCTCCAGCGATCGAAGTCGCCACGGTCGCAGGAAAACCATTCTCGCTCGAAAAGATGCACGGGAAAGTCGTTGTGCTGGATTTCTGGGCGGTTTGGTGTGGGCCGTGCGTCAAATCGATGCCTTTTTTCCAAACGCTATCCGAGAAGTACGCTGCAGACGGGCTCGAGGTAGTCGGCGTGCACGTCGATGACCGCATGCCGCCGCCGGAAGAGGTGGGCACTTACCTGAAAAAGCTCGGCGTCAGCTACACGAACTTGATCAGCACCGTCGATGTCGACAATGAGTTCATGATCTACGCGATGCCGACGACTTATCTCATCGACCGTGAGGGCGTCATCGTGAAGCGGCACATCGGCTTCAACCCCGGGAAAACGCCGGAACGCCTCGAAGAAGACATACGCGGCCTGCTCGGCCTACAACATGACCTCGAGCTTTATGCAACGAACCTCTGTTCCAGGCGACTAGTCAATCTCGACCAAGTCTTCGGACGGACGCGGCGGAAGCTGGAACGCGTCTTCGCTGACCACTCCTCTTACGCTTGCGAGATGGGCACGAACTTCACGCTGAATTTCTGCCTGATTGGCGACACGGCCCTGACCGTGCACGCGCATCCACAGACGTAGGATCGGGTCGATGTAGAAATAGCGCTTCTTTCGCGCGACGAGCACGTCGACCTCCTCGAGCCACAGCAGGTAGTCCCGTGCCGAGCCAGGCGTCCGTTCCATCCGCCGCGCCACCTCCGTGAGGTTCAACCCTTCCTCGCCGGCAAGAACCCGCATAACCCACTTGCATGCCCCGTAGCCACGAGCGCGATGGAGCAGCTCGGAGTGGGTAGCGCGACATTCCGCGTCGATCCTGCCGCCGCGTGAAAGCTCATGAACGAGCGTTTCTTCGACGTCGCCATCGGCGAGGTGGCGGGCGTGAACGACAAGCCCGCCTGTCGCGGCCGCGACCAGCTCGGGCTCGCGCACCCCGGCAGATGCGAGCTCCTCGACCGACAGCGGCGGGAGCGACAGATAGTGGAGCTCAGGGAAGTGACGACGCATCCAGAAGCCAAAGCGCGACGTGACCACAATCGCTTCCTTCGCGCCGGCGATGGCCGCGAGGAACCCCTCGAGAGGCTTCTCGACACCCGGGTAATACGACAACGTGCGCAGCTCGGCGATGTCGTCGAGAAGAAGGAGCGAGCCGCGCGCCCGCCGGCGGACGGCTTCATGAAGGGACGCGCCGCTCGAGACGCGGCCGAGCGCGTCACCCGCGAGCTCGACAAAGGCACTGCGGAGCACTTCAGGCGAGCAGGCAACGGGCTCCATTTGCACGAGCGCTGCGGGGCCGCGCCACCGCTCGCGGAGGTTCTGGAGCAGCGTCGTTTTGCCCGCTCCACGAGGCCCGAGCACGACGACCAAGCGATGCGCGTCGAGATCGTCGAGAAGGGAAGCTTCGAGCGCCCGTCTCGAAAAAGTGACCGCCATGGCGTCGAATCATACGCGATCTAGATTTGGTAGACTAAGCGCTTGTGAATTTTCATCAGGAGCCATAGATGCCGAACATCGTGGTCGTCGGAACCCAGTGGGGTGACGAGGGCAAGGGGAAGTATGTGGACCTGCTATCCGAGCGGGTGCAAGTCGTCGTGCGCTACGGCGGCGGCCACAACGCGGGCCATACCGTTGTCGTGGGCGAGCAAGAATTCGTCCTGCACATCATCCCGTCGGGCATCTTGCACCCAGGCGTCTTGTCGGTGATCGGCAATGGCTGCGTCGTGGACCCCGAAGCCTTCATGACCGAGACGAAGATGTTGCGCGAGCTCGGGATCGAAGTCGCCGCGAATCTCTACGTGAGCGACCGTGCCCAGCTCATCCTCCCGTATCACCGGCTCGCGGAAGAGCGGGAAGAGGAAAAGCTCGGAAACCGACGCATCGGTACGACGTGTCGCGGGATCGGTCCCGCCTACGAGGACAAGATCGGGCGCCGCGGTTTGCGGGTCGGGGACTTGAAGCACCCCGACTTCTTGCACGAGAAGCTCGACTACCTCGTGCGCGACAAAGCGGCGCAGCTCGGTATCGAGGCTGGCGCGGAGAAGCTGCTCGCGGAGACCAAGGAGCTCTTGGCGCGCTTCACGAACGAGGTGCTGCCACACATCAGCGATACGTCACTACTCATCCATGAGTCGATACTGGAAGGGAAGAACGTGCTCTTCGAAGGCGCGCAGGCGACGTTCCTGGACATCGACCACGGCACCTACCCCTTTGTCACCTCGTCGAACCCGACCGCGGGGGGGGCATGCACGGGCAGCGGCATCAGCCCGAAGGCCATCGATCAGATCTTGGGCATCACGAAGGCCTACATCACACGCGTTGGCGAAGGCCCGCTCCCAACCGAGATGCTCGGCGAGCTCGGCGAGACCATCCGGGAAAAAGGCGCGGAATACGGCGCCTCGACAGGCCGCCCGCGGCGCTGCGGCTGGTTCGACAGCGTCGTCGTCCGCTACGCCAACCGCATCAACGGCCTCGACGCACTCGCCATCACGAAGCTCGACGTCCTCGACGAGCTCGACGAGATCCAAATTTGCACGCATTACGAGTATCGCGGTGAGCGCGTCGACGATTTTCCCGGCGAGCTCTCAACTCTTAGGGAGTGCAGTCCCGTCTATCGCTCAGTTCCGGGATGGAAGAGCTCGACATTCGGCATGAGCCGCATCGGCGACCTACCCGTCAAAGCCCGCGAATATCTAGAGACCATCGAGGAGCTCTGCGGCGCGCCCGTGGAGATGGTCTCCACCGGACCCGAAAGGCGCGCCGCCATCCTGGACATGGGCGGCGGCTCCGTGCTCGACAAGTGGTTCGGCGCCTCGAAGAAAACACCCGCCGCGTGAGGCTCAGAGAAAAGGGCTCGCAACAGTTATTGACGGAGAGAGCGCGACGCCCTAAAATCAACCTTTCATGGATGGGCCGTTAGCTCAGTTGGTAGAGCGCCTGCCTTTTAAGCAGGATGTCGATGGTTCGAGACCATCACGGCCTACCATGTCGAGAAGGCGTCCCTGTCGTCTAGTGGCCTAGGACTCCGCCCTTTCACGGCGGCAACACGGGTTCGAACCCCGTCGGGGATACCACCTCGGAACGGCTCGTGAGCAGTTCCTCCTTCTCAGCATCCCCAGTATCTTCAGCAGTTAGGTGCTCCCATCCCCGGGAGTCCTCGCTATTCTCTAGAAATCCAGGCACCGGAATCGCCATGCCTGAGAACAACAGCTTGTCGAAGCGTGTGTCCGCCCTGAATTCGTAGCCCAGCGCCGTCCTTCAGCGGAATCATCAGTATCCGTCCTCTCACAATCTTCTGTATGACCTGACGACCCTGCATCATCGAGCCGCGGAGCATCCGCCTCCAATCCGCTAGATACGATTCCACTTCAGCTTGAGGAATCTCTGGCACCTGCACTGCCTTCAGCTCAGCAGCGATTTCCGTTTGCCGATTCTCCAACTCACGCATCGCTTCCAGGAGTATCTGAAGTGGACCCCATTTTTTAGACCAGGGGTTAAGGTGGTAAAACAAGCCTGCTCAATGAAAAAAGGAGCAGAGAAAAGTGAAGAAAAATCGCACGAAGCACAGCCCTGTTTTCAAGGCGAAAGTTGCCTTGGCGGTACTACGCGAGCAGGAGACAGTGGCGGAACTATCCCGGCGGCACAAGGTTCACGCGAACCAGATCTGAGGTGGACCCCATTCTCTGGACCAAAATGGGGGGTAGCTAAGGTGGAGCCTGCCGAGTTGAACACGTCGTGGTCATAGTCGTGATGTTGTTTCCCGAAGGCTCCTAGAAGGGAGCGTTCGGGAACACAGTTTATGGCAGATTGAAAATCTGTGGACAGTTTGTTTTTCGCTGTAGCCATCATTGTGTCTAGCGGCAATTATTATTTCTCTTCAGCAAGAAGTTAGAATTCCCGGATACCTACCGGTCTTGCTCCGTCGGGGCCCCGGATCGAAGCCGCCCTTTCGCTGGTCCACCTGAATAGTGCAAAAATCGGGGTACCTGGGGTATGGGCCAAGCCGCGAGAGGGTCTCCTGCGGCGATTCTCGCATTCGTTTTGTGGACTCGTGGCAAGGTTCATTCCTTTTCCCGGTTTTCTACCGCCGTGGCCTCTTTGGCCTTGTTCTGCTTCGATTGCCCCAGTCGGTAACTGCCGACGTTGAGCTCCAGGATGATGCTGTGATGTACAAATCGGTCGATGGCCAATCATCTTCAAGCAACCTCGCCAAGCAGTCCATCGTAGAAGCTCGCGGGCGTTTGATAGCCTAACGCTTTGTGCGGGCGCTCGTCATTGAAGAAATCGAAGTAGCAAGCGATGCCCGCGCGAGCCATTTGCACGGTGTCGTAGGCGTACAGGTAGACCTCCTCGTACTTCAGCGAGCGCCAGAGCCGCTCCACGAAGATGTTGTCGATACAGCGACCTTTGCCATCCATGCTGGTCTTGATCTCAAGAGCAAGCAATACACTGGTGAACTCCTCCGAGGTGAACTGAGAGCCCTGGTCCGTGTTGAATATCTCTGGGCAACCGTAGCGTGCCACAGCTTCGTTCAGAGCCTCCACGCAGAAGGTCGTCTCCAACGTGTTGGACAAGCGCCAGGCGAGCATCCGCCGCGAATACCAATCGATGACCGCCACCAGGTATACGAAGCCTCGCGCCATCGGGATGTATGTGATGTCGGCGGCCCACACCTGATTGATCCGAGAAACCGTCAGATTCCTCAGTAGATAGGGGTATACCGTGTGTTCCGGCGCTGGCTTGCTTGTGTTCGGCTTGGGCGCAGTGCTCTCGAGCCCCATCAAGCGCATAAGACGCTGCACGCGCTTGCGGTTGACGGCCGAGCCCTCCGCTTTGAGTGTCTGTGTCATCATGCGGCTGCCGAAAAATGGACGCTTCAGATGTAGCTCGTCCATCCGACGCATCAATGCGAGTTGCTCGCCATCCGGCTCGACAGGTTCGTAGTACAGGCTCGACCGATTCACGCCGAGCAGCTCGCACTGCCAGCGCATCGACAGCGGAGCGTTGGGTTCGACCAACTCCCGCCGGGGCGTCATCGCAATCGACCGAGCCCGTGTGATAAAAAATCGCGCTCCATCGTCAGCTCCCCGATTTTCTGAAGCAGTTCGGCCTCGCGCATCGAGGCATCGCCTCCGCCCACCTCTTCGGTCTCGAAAGCACGCGTGACGTTCTCCAAAAGCTGCCGCTTCCATTTGTAGATCTGGTTCGCGTGAACCTTGTGCCGCCGGGATAGTTCCGCCACTGTCTCCTGCTCGCGTAGTACCGCCAATGCAACTTTCGCCTTGAAAACAGGGCTGTGCTTCGTACGATTTTTCTTCACTTTTCTCTGCTCCTTTTTTTATTGAGCAGGCTTCTTTTACCACCTTAACCTGAAGTTCCCTGCTTCAAACCCCTGTTAATTGATGTAAATGCCTGTTTACGCAGGACATATGATTAATTTGGTTTCGCCATATGTTCCCATGTAACTAGGCTGTAACTCTCTTTGTCATGGCTTTATTGATTGCTTTCATGGCCAGAATAGCGTATATATGTTCCCATGTACATCGAGACCGTGCGCAATCGAAACTCTCCGCCCGCAATCCTCTTACGCGAGGGCTGGCGGGAAGGGAAGAAGGTCCGAAAGCGTACCCTCGCCAACCTTTCACACCTGCCCAAAAATATCATCGAGCTCATACGCCGCGCTCTCAAAGGTGAGGCCTTCGTCGCTGTCAGCGAAGCATTTGAGGTCATCAAGTCCTCGCTTCACGGCCACGTCAACGCCTGTCGTACGACGATGAGACGCCTTCGTTTCGACAAATTGCTCGCTTCGAAGCCATGCCGTGAGCGCAACCTGGTCGAGGCGATGGTTGCCGCACGCATCCTCGAACCTGACAGCAAACTCGCGACGACACGGTGGTGGCACACCACCACACTGCCCGAAAGCCTCGGTGTGGCCGATGCCAACGAGGATGATCTCTATGCCGCCATGGATTGGTTGCTCGAGCGGCAAGAACGTATCGAGAAAAAACTGGCTGGACGACACCTCAAAAAAGGAGGCTTGGTGCTCTACGATCTCAGCTCCAGCTACTTTGAGGGTGTCACCTGCCCTCTGGCCGCCATGGGATATAGCCGTGATGGCAAAAGAGACAGACTGCAAGTCAACTACGGTCTAGTCACTGACGAGCGGGGTTGCCCGGTCGCCGTGTCGGTCTTTGCGGGCAATGAGTCGGATAGCACGACGTTGATGCCCCAAGTCGAGATGGTGAGAAACAGGTTTGGCATCAAGACCCTAGTGCTCGTCGGTGACCGAGGCATGATTTCTCAGAAGCGGATCGACGATGACCTCCGCAACCTCGAAGGGGTCGATTGGATCACAGCGCTCAAAAGCGCATCTATTCGTAAGCTCATCGATGGAGGTCAACTGCAACTCGGCCTTTTTGACGAGCGTAATCTGTTTGAATTGACTCATCCAGATTTTGCTGGCGAACGACTCTTTGCGTGCCGGAACACCGAATTGGCAAAACTGCGCGTCCACAAACGTCAGTCCCTTCTGCAGGCGACTGCGAGAGAGCTTGCAAGAATTCAAACCATGGTGCAGCGCGCTAGGCTCAGAGGCAAGGACAAGATTGGCGCCCGCGTGCGCAAGGTCGTCACCAAGACGCTCGCCAAGTATTTTGTGCTCGACATTCGCGATGACGACTTTACCTTCCAGATTCCCAACAAAGAGGTGGCGGCCAAAGCGGCGCTCGATAGTATCTACAAGAGGCTCACGAAGCTTCGCTCAAATGTTGAACTCGGCAATCTCAAAGGTAAGGACAAGATCCGTGCGCGCGTACACAAGCTCATCACCAAGAAGATCGCCAAACATTTCGATCTCGATATTCGCGACGATGAGTTTCGCTTCCGAATCGTCGAGCAAGAGCCCGCAGCAGAAGCAGTGCTCAACGATATTTGCAAGAGACTGGAGAGCATTCGCTCGGACGTCAAGCTCGGCAAACATGGAGGCAAGGACAACATTGGTGTGCGTGTAGGCAAGGTCATCAACAAGTACAAGGTGGCCAAGCATTTCGTGCTGCAGATCCGCGACGATGGGTTTGACTTCCACATCGACGAACACAAGGTGGCTTCCGAGGCAACGCTCGATGGCATCTATGTCATCCGGACCAGCGTGCCCGAACAGCGCCTATCACCCGACGACACCGTCCGCTGCTACAAGAGTCTGAGTCAAGTCGAACGGGCATTTCGTTCTATCAAGACCATCGACCTCAAGGTGCGTCCGATTCGCCACCGCCTCGAGACACGGGTACGCGCCCACATCTTCTTGTGCATGCTCGCCTACTACGTCGAGTGGCACATGCGTGAAGCATGGCGTCCATTGCTCTTCTGCGACGAGGACCAAGAAGCCAAGAAAACGCGGGACCCGCTTGCTCCCGCTAAGCGCTCCGAGGCTGCCCTGCGAAAGATACGCTCCAAGAAACTCGACGACGGCACCGAGGCCCACAGCTTTCAAACTCTACTCAAGGCACTCAGCACCATCGTGCGTAACATCTGCCGCGCTCCAGGTGACAATCCCGACGCTCCCACATTCCAGGTCGTCACGACACCCGACCCTAAGCAGCAACGCGCCTACGACCTTCTCGAAACTATCATCCTGTAGCCAGAATCGGGCACTCAATTCTGAGCTATCTACTTGAATCTGTTCAGGTTTTTGTCTTTTCGGCCGGGGAACTTCAGCTTAACCCCTGGTCTAAAAAATGGGGTCCACTTCAATCTACAAGTGGAAGCGGCAGCTTTTGGAGAACGTCGCGCTGTTTGCCATCTCACGTTCGGAGAAGTCGACCATGTAGTTGTACCTGAGTCCAAGGTCGGCGGAGTCGGCGTGTTGCTCCAATCGGACGTAAGACTTATGCAGCGTCTGAACGGAAACGCGGACGTTGAGCACTCTGCGCGAGCTGGTCCGCGACAGTGTTGCCAGTTCATTTCGCAGACGTTGCTGGTTGGCGCGGACGCGGGAGTTGTGAGTACGAACTGCCTGGTGGTACTTGCTCACGGCAGTTTTGATGTTTTGGTCGCGACGTCGAACTGCCGTTTCGTATTTGCGGATGGCAGATTTCATCCGACTCGCTGCCTGACGAGCTTTAGACGATGAATACCTTCGTGGCATCGGGGTCCTCCACGGAACTCATTGTGCTGAACGAAAACAGTCAAGATCATTCTAGTGTAAGTAAGATGAAACATCAACATCTTGTGCGTTCGTTTGTGGATGACCCCATTATTTAGTAGTGGGCGTGGCCCGGCAGCCCGCCCCAGTAAACTCCATGAGCACCTTGCCTCTTAAACGAATAGCGGCTTATAGCCCGGCGCGGCCCCTACCTATTACCGCCCCGGCGGAGGGCCGTGAGCGGCTGTGGAGCGTGGGCCTTTAGAATGAGTAACTTAGCCCCGGTTTTGGGTTCCTAAGTTGCGACCCGTAAAGCCTTTAGAACCAACGGTTTAAAACTGTTTCCAAAAATTTCCAAATGGTGAAGCGCGTGGACTATTCTTTTATTCCGTGCCCGACACACTCTTTGAAGTCGCGAAGGTGTTGACTGCGATAGGTGGTATCAGCGCAGCCGCAATTTTCGTCTATAACCGATGCGAAAGCATTCTCGTCTGGCTGCTCCAGAAGATGTATGGGCACAGTGGAGCGCTGCGAATCTCCAAGTCTTCCACAACAGGTTTTTACTTTCTCCACGCAAATGAAAGGGTACAGTTGACATGTAAGTGGCACGCCGCATCCCTGCTGGACCGACCCATCGATATCGTAGCCGTTCACATGGTGAAGCCAACGAAGGATAAAGATGGAATATTGTTCCAAGAAGACGAATTAGCGAAACCGGACTACGTTTCGAGGGGGATGATTCACGTGCCACCAAACAGCACTGCGACATTTCTCGTTCACTTTCAAGGTCCGACGTCCAGCATTTATCAAAACAAAGATGATGTTGAGGCCGAGATTGTCTTCACCGACAGTTTCAACAATCCGCATCGGAAGAAGGTTCGCTTCATCCATAAGGCCAGATAGATGCGGTGGCATTGCGGTCTAACGAATCACGCAGCATCCCAATCGTACACTTGACCCTGAATCTGAAAAAACGCGCTCGGGGCGGAGGCTCTCGGGGATACCAACCTTTAAATTAACCTTCTTTTTCTGTCAGAAGCTTCTCCCGCCCAGCGTCAAAGGTTGATCCGTTCCTCGAGAGGTTGGAATCTCGTGCACGCGGCCTCGGTGCCGCGACTGGAGCCGGATGTGGCCGTAAGCTCAGCGCGCAATCGAATCGGACGCTAACCGAGTTGTGATCTGAAATTCAAGCGTCCAGCGGCCTTGGTGTATGAATCGCCCGGGACCACCTCTATGGCGGCTTACGTGCGGATGATCTCGCAGACGAGAGAGGTATACTCAAGGTGTGCTGGTCACGCGGCGGGACATGCTCATCACATCGGGTTTGCTCCTCGGTGTGTCCGCCCGGAACGCGGTTTCCGAAACGTGGGTCGACGTCGAGGTCACGTGTCCCGTCTGCGCCACGGTGAACCTTTTCAAAGTACCGGGGAGCTTCGGCACCTACGTCTATCGGGCACCCTCGCGCTACCAGTACGTCTTCTGGCCGGCGACGACCGACTATTTTGTTTACACGTGTCGGCGGTGTCATCTCTCGACGTATATGTTGGACTTCGAGGCCATCCCGCCTGACAAGATCACGGAGTTGGCGGCGATGCTCGAGCGCGAGGCCAAGATTGACGGGCCCGTGGTGCCGTATTTCGAGATTCCCATTACGACGCGCCTCGACATTGCGCGAGAAGTTTATGGGCTTCTCGGACGCGACGAGCCTTTCTGGTGCGAGCTCGAGCGCATCACGGGATATCACCTAGCCGAGTCGGGTGAGTCGAAAGCCGCCTACACCGCTCGAGAGCGCGCGCTCGCGCTTGCGGAGGGTCTTCTGGCAAAAGAGGCTGCCGCGACGGCGAAAGAGACGTTCGTCATCGTCGGCACGATGCGTTTCTTTACGGGCGATCTCTCCGGGGCGCGCGCGGCGCTCGACGAGGCGTCCAGGCGCACTTTCACCGGAGAGGATCGAGACGCGGCCGGGCTCGATGGATTCTTGACGCAGCTCATTGATGATTTTCGACAGACGTTCTTGAAGGAGAGCGGTCCGGGTTGACCTTTCCTTCCGTCGGGCGCGTGATAGGATCCGCCGGCCATGAGCGAGCCCACGAACGCCCCACGTAGCGCGGAAATCCACTTCAAGATCCGCTTGAACCGCGAGCAGATGCCGGAGTCGATCGAATGGTCCGCGACCGACGCTTCGGAAGACGATGCGAAGCCTACCAAATCCATCATGCTCTCCGTGTGGAACGACAAAGAGCAAAAAGCCATGCGCATCGACCTCTGGACTTCGGCGATGCTCGTCGAAGAGATGAAGCTCTTCACGTTCCAGACCCTCATGACGATGGCGGACACCTTCGAGCGCGCGACCTCCGAGAAGGAGATGGCGGGCGAGATGCGTACTTTCGCCCAGAGCTTTGCCAAGAAGATGGGCTTCTTCCAAGGTGAACGGGAAGAAAGCTAGCCCTAGCTTCTGCGTTAAGATGAAAGCTTATGACCGATTCGCCCCGTTTCGCGAAAGCGGAAGCCATTGTCGACTTCCCGAAGGCCGAGGAGAAGGTGCGCGCGTTTTGGAAAGACCGCCGCATCTTCGAGAAGAGCGTCGAGATGCGCGAAGGACGCGAGACCTTCATTTGGGGCGACGGGCCGCCGACCGCCAACGGAAAACCCCATAACGGCCACGTACTGACTCGCGTCTTCAAGGACATCTTCCCGCGCTATCGCGCCATGCGCGGCTTCTATGCCGAGCGCAAAGCGGGCTGGGACACCCACGGCCTGCCTGTCGAGGTCGAGGTCGAAAAAGAGCTCGGCATCCACGGCAAAGCCGCGATCGAGGCCTACGGCGTCGAAGCATTCATTCAGCGCTGCATGGACTCGGTCTTCCGCTACACGAAGGAGTGGGAGCGCATGACGGAGCAGATGGGCCACTGGGTCGATCTTTCCGACGCCTACGTCACCTACCACAAGAGCTACGTCGAGAGTGTCTGGTGGGCGCTCGCACAACTTTTCGAGAAGAACCTGCTTTACAAAGGCCACAAAGTCCTCTGGTGGTGGGCGCAAGGCGGAACGGCGCTCTCGTCCGCCGAGGTCGGCCTCGGCTACAAGACGGTCGACGATCCTTCCGTCTATGTCGCGTTTCCGCTCGTCGACGAGCCCGACACCTCGCTCCTCGTCTGGACAACGACCCCGTGGACGCTACCGTCGAACATGTACGCCGCGGTAAGGCCCGAGATCGACTACGTGGTCGTCGAGAATGCGGGTCACGACCGAAAATTCATCGTCGCGGCCGCTCTTCGCGAATCTATCGCGGCAAAGCTCGGGCGGGATCTTCCTGTCGTTCGCGAGCTCAAAGGCGAGGCCCTCGTCTCCAAGCGCTACCGACCTCCGTTCGACGACTATTACGCGCGCTACGGCGCCCGGGAAGTTACTTCCAAGCAAACCGGCACAGTCCCGATGTTTTGGAAAGTGCTGGCCGCGGATTTTGTCGAGCTCGATCAAGGCACGGGCCTCGTGCACGAAGCGCCCGCGTTCGGTGAGGTGGACTACGATCTCCACCGGGCCCTTCTCGCTGGCTACGAAGACCCGAGCGAGGTGCCGCTTCTTTGCCCGATCAGTCCCGACGGGAAGTTCACGGACGACGTTCCGTCGCTCAAAGGCCTTTGGGTCAAGGACGCGGACAAGCAGATCATCCGGACGCTCAAGGAGCAGGGAGGCCTGATCCATCACGAGACCCTGCGCCACGAATATCCGTTTTGCTGGCGCGCGGACGACGATCCGCTCATCCAGTTCGCCCGACCCGCGTGGTTCATTCGCACGACGGCGCTCATCGACCGTGCCATCGAGAACAACCGCGCCGTGAACTGGGTCCCCGAGCACATCAAAGAAGGCCGCTTCGGTGATTTTCTCGCGAACAACGTGGACTGGGCGCTCTCGCGCGAGCGGTACTGGGGAACGCCTCTCAACATCTGGGTCAACGATGTCACCGGCAAGATGGTCGCGCCGACTTCGGTCGACGAGATCCTGAAGAAGAACCCCGACGCGTTCCGCTCGTTCGAAGAGGCGAAGAAGAAAAATCCAGACCTCTCCGAGCATCTTATCGTCCACAAGCCGTGGATCGACGATGTGACTTTCACCGAGCCCGACGAAGAAGGTGTCTATCGGCGCGTGCCGGAAGTCATCGACTGCTGGTTCGACTCCGGGAGCATGCCGTTCGCGCAGTGGGGCTACCCGCACGACGGCCACGAGAAGTTCAAAGAGACTTTTCCCGCGGATTACATCGTCGAAGCGATCGACCAAACACGCGGCTGGTTCTACTCGATGTTGATGATCTCGACTCTGGTCTTCGAGCACGAATACCCGCACCCGTACAAGACGTGCATGGTGCTCGGCCACGTGAGCGACAAGGAAGGGAAGAAAGAATCAAAGTCCAAGGGTAATTTCACGCCGCCCGAAGTCATCTTGGAGAAAGTTGCGATGGACTTCGCCGTTGTCGCCGCTGACGGCGTCGAGGCGAAAGACGGCGTGGCGCTCATCGCGCGCGAAGACCTCGAAGGACTCGATCTCAACACGGGTGTCACCGTCGTCGTCGGGGATATCGACTTGCGTGTCGAGGTCTCCAAGGGACTTCCGCGCCGCGTCATCGTGCTCCCCGACGACGTCCGGACCAAGCTCGGCGTCTCCGCGGCAGAGCGCGGTCTCGCGATCCTGCCTGCGGACGTTCCGCGGCTTCCCCAGAACCAGAAGGTCACGCTCGAGGACCCCAATACGCCCGCGCCGGGGGCGGACGCGTTTCGCTGGTTCTTTCTCGCGGCCAATCCGCCATGGGGCTCGAAGCGGCACTCGCTCGGAAACGTGCGCGCTTCGCAAAAAGAGTTCCCAATCAAGCTCCGCAACGTCTACAGCTTCTTCACGATCTACGCGGAGATCGACGACTTTGATCCCGCGAAAGAAAAGGGAAGGCCGGTCGCCGAGCGCGCGCTTCTCGACCGGTTCATTCTTTCCGAGCTCGCCAAGCTGAACGCGAGCTTGATCGAGCACCTCGATGCCTACCGCGCTTACGACGCCGCCCGAGAGCTCACGGATTTTGTCGAGGCGCTCTCGAATTGGTATCTCCGCCGAAGCCGAAAACGATTTTGGGAGTCGGAGCGTAACGAGGACAAAATCGACGCCTACGCAACGCTCTACGAGACGCTCGTGACAGTGGCGAAGCTCGCTGCGCCGTTCGTCCCGTTCATGTCGGACGAGATCTACCAAAACCTCGTGCGCGGTCCGTTTGGCGACGACGTGCTGGAGAGCGTTCATCTCTGCGATTACCCGGAGCCCGACAGCGCGCGGGTGGACGTTGTGTTGAACGAGGACATGGCAGTCGTGCGCAGTATCGTCTCGCTCGGCTTGCGCGTGCGGACGGAGAACAAGCTCAAAGTGCGACAACCGCTTCGCCAAGCCGAGGTCACGCTGTCCCGTCCCGACCTCGACGAGCGCGTGGGCGTCTATGCCGAGCTCATCGCCGAAGAGCTCAACGTGCGCGAAGTCGTTTTTGTTCACAGCGCGGAAGAGCACGTTGAATATCTCGTCAAGCCAAATTTCCGAAAGCTCGGCCCAAAAGTCGGGAAGAAAATGCCTGCTGTCAAAGCCGCGCTCGCTGCTGCGGATGGAAGCGCCCTCCGGGCGGCCATCCTCGAGACGGGGAAAGCGGAGATCCTCGTGGATGGCGAGACGCTGAGCCTCGACCTCGAAGACGTTGAAGTTGGCGTGCAGGCGAAGGAAGGCTACGCGGCCGCCGGGGACCAGGCAGCCGTCGTCGTCCTCGCCACCGAGCTCACGCCGGAGCTTCTCGAAGAAGGGAAATATCGCGAGCTCTTGAGCCGCATCCAAGCGTTCAGAAAAAATCTCGGCCTGGAATACACGCAGCGTATCCGTCTCGCGCTCGACGGGCCCGACGCGTTCCGCGCGATCGTCGACAGCCGTCGCGAGCACTTCCTCGAGGAGACTCTCTGCGTCGACTTGAACGACGCGCTCGAGGACGCTGAGGCGAGCGAGGTGGAGATCGACGGCGAAAAGATGACGATTTGGCTGAGTAGAGCCTGACTCCGCTAACCCGCGTAGTCCTTCTTCATCGCTTCGAGCTTTTCGAGCATGTCGCTCAGCTCTTGGTGCTTCACCTTTTGCTCGTTGACAACCTCGGGCTTGGCGCCGGCTAGGAATTTCGGGTTGTCGAGCTTGTTCGAGACTTGCGCCAGCTTCTTCCGGAGACCGACCATTTCCTTCTCGATGCGTTTCAGCTCGGCCTCGATGTCCACGTGCTCGCCCAACGCGACGTAGAGCTCGAATGCTGGGTCGACAATCCCGACGCTCCCAGCAGGCTTCTTATCCGCGAGCGTCAACGACCCCAAATTCGCCAAGCGGCTCAAGACCGGCGCCGTGGTCTCGACGAGCTCCTCGAAGCCGTCCGCGAGCGGCTTCACTGTCGCCGTGAGACGCACTTTCTCCGAGATGCGCGCATGGGCGCGGCTCGTACGAACGCCTCCGACGAGACGTTGGAGCGACGCGAAAGCTTCTTCGAGCGCCGAGTCGGGCTCGCGCTCCCCCTTCGGCGCCGTTTCCAAAATTAGAAGATCAGATTGTGGCCGTTGGCCGAGCCACAGGTTCTTCGCGTCCATCGCTTCGAGTAGTTTTCCCCAGAGCTCTTCGGTGATGAAAGGCGCCACCGGATGCAGCATGCGCAGGATCTCCGCAAGCGTTACACCGAGCTCGTGCGCTGCGCGGCGCGCGGCCTTCGGGTCGTCGCCCGTCATGCGCGCTTTGGTGAGCTCCAGGTACCAGTCGCAGTAGTCGTTCCAGATGAAGCGGTACAGCGTGTGGCCGACCGGCGCGAAATCATACCCTTCGAGAGCCCGGCGCACCTGGCGCACCGTCGACGCCGTGCGCGATGCAATCCACCGATCTTCAACGGTGGGCTCCGCGACGTTTTCGTCGGGTCCGTCGGGCGCATCAGGGACATCGTCGAGCGACAAGAGTACGAACCGGCTCGCGTTCCAGAGCTTTGTCACGAAGCGGCGGCCGATCTCGTGGAAGCGCTGCAGCGAAAGCCGCAGCTCCTGGCCTTCGGAGCACGAATGCACGAGCGTAAAGCGCAGCGCGTCCGCGCCCACCGCTTCGAAACCATTTGGAAAGAGTTTCTCGACGCGTGCGATGAGCTCTTTCATATTCGCGGGTCGCGCTTCGAAGATAGGCTCTTTGAGATCTTCGAGGCTCGCGCCTTCGATGACAGCAAGCGGGTCGATGCCGTTGCCTTTGCTCTTGCTCATGACCGCGCCGCGATCGTCGAGCACCGTTGGATGGATGTAGACGTCCCGATAAGGAAGCTCTTCCGCCATCTCGAGCCCCGCGAAGTTCATGCGCGCGACCCAGAAGAAGATGATGTCCTTGCTCGTCGACAAAACGCTGGTGGGGTAGTAGCGCTCGAAATCGGGACTCTTATCCGGCCAGCCTAGCGTTGTCATCGGCCAGAGCCAGGAGCTGAACCACGTATCGAGCACGTCCGGGTCTTGCTCCCACGAGTCCGGATCTTTATTTACGGCCTCGGGTGTATCGACATCCACGAGGATCTCGCCCGAGTCCTTGTGATACCAGGCCGGGATGCGATGCCCCCACCAGATTTGACGGCTGATCGTCCAGTCCCGGATGTTCGTGAGCCACGCGTAATAAATCTTCTCCCAGCGCGGAGGATGGAAGAAGAGCTCGCTCGTTGCGGTCTTCTTCCACGTGTTGTCCTCGATGTCGAGTCGATAGCCGCTCGCCTCGAGCGCTTTCGCGGCGAGAGGCTTCATGCGGACGAACCACTGGTCGGAGAGACGGTACTCGATGGCCGCACCGGAACGCTGCGCTCTTCCGATGGGCACCATGCGTTCTTCGATCTTCTCGAGCAGGCCTTCTTCTTCGAGGGCCTTCACCGCTTCGTCGCGCGCTTTGTAGCGGTCGAGCCCGCGAAAACGCTCGGGCACGACGTCGTTCATCGTGGCGTCGGGGTTCATGACGTTGATGGGCTCGAGCGCGTGGCGCTGGCCGACTTCGAAGTCGTTCGCGTCATGCGCCGGGGTGATCTTGAGGCAGCCCGTGCCAAATTCGCGGTCGACGTAATCGTCCGCGATGATCGGGATGAGCCGCTCTTGGAGTGGCAGCCGGACTTGCTTTCCCACGAGCGCGCGAAACCGCTCGTCTTCGGGATGCACCGCGACCGCGACGTCTCCGAACAGCGTCTCAGGACGAGTGGTCGCGACGCTGACATGGGTCACTTCTCCCGTCGACTCGACCAGCGGATATCGAATGTGCCAGAGATGTGAGGCTTCGCCGCCGTCTTTCGTGTTGACTTCGTCGTCCGAGAGCGCGGTCCGATCGACTGGGCACCAGTTCACGATCCGCTTGCCCCGGTAAATCAACCCGCGATCGTAGAGCGCTTTGAAAACGGTACGCACCCCTCGCGACGGGCCTTCGTCCATCGTGAAGCAAATGCGGCGCCAGTCGCACGAGCTTCCGAGTCTCTCCAGTTGCCGGAGAATGTAATCGCCGTACTTTTTCTTCCACTCCCAGATTTTTTCGATGAATTTCTCGCGGCCGAGCTCCCGGTAGTCGACGCCTTCGGCGTCGAGATGCTTGCGCACGACCGTCTGGGTCGAGATGCCCGCATGGTCCGTTCCGGGGACCCACAGCGCGTCGTAGCCGTCCATCCGCTTGAAGCGGGTCAGAACGTCCTGGATCGTGTTGTTGAGCGCGTGGCCCATGTGCAGCCGCCCGGTGACGTTCGGCGGCGGGATCGCTATCGTGAAACGGGGCTTGCCCGCCTCGGCGTCCGAGCGTGGCTTGCCGTCAGGGTCGTAGACGCTGTCGAAGCACCGTTTCTCGCGCCACAGGGCGTAAATGCGTTTTTCGGTGCTCGTGAAGTCGTAACGAGTAGGGATATCCATCAGGTCTTCGGTGAGAAGTGACCGCAATACCAGCCGGCCGCTACCGCGGGGAATACATAGTGAAGCTCGTCCTCATGCGAGACCACTTGCGGTGGATTCAAGTTGCACGTACCGGCATATCCGGAGGGTGGGTTCTCGGGAGCGCGAAAAAACGCACAATCTTGGCACTGGGGGTCGGCGGCGTTCTTGAATTCGTCTCCGAAGGTCATAGCGTTGCGTGATTATAAGCGATACTCTCTGCCAAGGAGGTCTCACATGTCTTTTGGAGGTAGTGGTAAGGGCCCGTTTGATTTTGACGCGTCCAAAATGCCGAAGATCAACATACCCAAGTTCGTACCGAAGAACGCAATCGGGATCCTTGTCGGTCTCGTTGTTGCAGTGGCCGCTTTCAGCTCGGTCTACCAAGTCGACCCGGATGAGAGGGGCGTCGTACTCCGATTCGGGGCCTATACCGGGGACACGGGACCGGGGCTTCACTTCCTCGTCCCGTTCGTCGACAGCGTGATCAAGGTGCCAGTCCAGCGGCAGCTCAAGGAGGAGTTCGGCTTCCGTACCGCCGAGGCCGGCGTCCGGACGCAATATATCGACCGGGGGTTCGAGGACGAATCCTTGATGCTCACGGGCGATTTGAACGTTGCGGTCGTCGAGTGGATCGTGCAGTACCGGATCAAGGACCCGCGCGCGTTTCTGTTCAACGTGCGCTCGCCTCAGTCGAGCTTTCGCGACATGACCGAAGCGGCGATGCGCCAAGTCGTCGGCGACCACAGCGTGGACGAAGTCATTACGACCGGCCGCGCCAGCATAGCCGACCAGGCCAAGGAAATCCTGCAGCAGCTCAGCGACACCTACGGCATCGGCATCGACGTCCAGCAGGTCGTGCTCCAGGACGTGAACCCGCCCGACGCCGTGAAGCCTTCGTTCAACGAGGTCAACCAAGCCATCCAAGAGCGCGAGCAGCTCATCAACGAAGCGCGCACCGAGTTCAACCAAGCGATCCCGAAGGCTGAAGGCGAAGCGCTCCAGCTGATCCAGGAAGCGGAAGGTTATGCGACCGCCCGCGTGAACCGCGCCGAAGGTGAAGCCACCCGCTTCGACGCCATTTACTCGGAGTACCGCAAAGCACCGCGCGTCACACGCACCCGCATGTACCTGGAGATGCTCAACGAGGTGCTGCCGCGCGTCGGAAAGAAAATCATCGTCGACGACGAAGGCGCGTCGGTGCTGCCGTTGTTGAATCTGACCCAAGGAGGACAGCAATGAACGCGATCCGCTTACTCTTCACCGGACTACTGCTCCTCGCGCTGTTTCTCCTCGCCAGGAGCTTCTACACGTTGAACGAGACCGAGCAAGCGATCATCACGCAATTCGGGGAACCGGTCGGGGACGCCGTCCAAGAGGCCGGGCTAAAGTTCAAGCTCCCTTGGCGCGAAGTGCACCGCTTCGACAAACGCTGGCTCCCCTGGGACGGTGACGCCAACCAAATCCCGACCAAGGACAAGAAATTCATCTGGGTCGATACCTATGCCCGATGGCGTATCGAGGATCCGCTGCAGTTCTTCGTGTCGGTCACGAATGAGCAGCAAGCGCAAAGCCGGATCGACGACATCATCGACGGCCAAACGCGCAACGCTGTCGCGAGCTTCGACCTCATCGAGATCGTGCGGGCGACCGATCGCGAGTTCGCGGTGACCGAAGTGCTCCTCGGCATGCTGGAGCAGGAGGTTCCGACGCAGATTCAGAGTGGCCGTGACGAGATCACGCGAAGGATTCTGGAGAGCTCCTCGGTTGCCGTGAAGACCCTGGGCATCGAGCTCGTCGACGTGCAGTTCAAGCGGATTAACTATACCGAAGAAGTGCGCGAGTCGGTGTATCAACGCATGATTTCCGAGCGCCAACGCATCGCCGAGCGCAGCCGCTCCGAAGGGCTGGGACGTTCCGCGGAGATCCGCGGCCAGAAAGACCGGGACCTGCAGCGTATCGAGTCGGAAGCGTTCCGGACGGCCGAAGAGACCCGAGGCAACGCCGACGCGGAAGCCACGCGCATCTACGCGCAGGCCTACAGCAAGGACGCTGACTTTTATCAGTTCTTGAAGACGCTCGAGACCTATCGCACGAGCCTGGACGAGAACGTAACGCTTCTGCTCAGCAGCAACTCGGAGTTTCTCAGCTTTTTGAAGAAGTCGCGATAGTTTCACCGTTTTGGAGGTAAGGTCCATGAAAGTAGCAAGATGGTTGATCCTACTCGTCGCCTATACAGCGAACGCCCAAGAAGGCACACCGTCGATCGCGGACAAGACCGCGGAGATGGAACGGCTGGAAGGCTTTTTCGACATTTATTGGGATGACGAGACAGGCAAGCTCTATTGGGAGATCGAGGAATTCGACGCCGAGTTTCTCTATTCGGTCTCTTTGAGCTCGGGCCTCGGAAGCAATCCTGTCGGGCTCGACCGCGGCCAACTCGGAGGCGCCCATGTGCTCGTAGCGATGCGGGTCGGACCACGCTTGCTGCTGATGGAGCCGAACTACGGCTACCGCGCCCGGAGTGACAACCCGGACGAGGTAGCCGCGGTGCGGGACGCCTTCGCGCCTTCGGTGCATTGGGGGTTCGAAGTCGAGGCCGAGACGGGAGCAAGCGTGCTCGTCGACGCCACAGACTTCTTCCTCCGCGACACGCATGGCGCCGCGCGACGCATCGAGCGCGCGGGCCAAGGGAGCTACAAGATCGACCGAAGCCGCAGCGTCTTCTACCTGCCAAGGACGAAATCGTTCCCGGAGAACACGGAGATCGAGACCCTATTGACTTTCACGAGCGACGATCCAGGAGCGCTCGTACGATCGGTTGCCGCGAGTGGTGAAGCGGTGACGCTCCGCCAGCATCATTCTCTTGTAAGGCTTCCCGACGATAACTACCAGCCACGCGTCGCGGACCCGCGCATCGGCGTCTTCGGACCCACGTTCAACGACTACGCGACACCCATCGATGAAAGTCTGACCGTTAGGTGGACGGCGCGTCACCGTTTGGAGAAACGCGATCCGAGCGCCGCACGGTCCGAGGCGGTGGAGCCGATCGTGTACTACCTCGACCGCGGCGTGCCGGAGCCGATTAGCAGCGCTCTTCTCGACGGCGCGCGTTGGTGGAACGAAGCTTTCGAGGCGGCCGGTTTCATCGACGCCTTTCGCGTGGAAGTGCTCCCGGAAGGCGCGGACCCGATGGACGTCCGCTACAGCATGATCCACTGGACGCATCGGTCGACGCGCGGCTGGTCCTATGGCGGATCGGTGTCGGACCCGCGCACGGGCGAGATCATCAAAGGGAACGTGAATCTCGGAAGCTTGCGCCTGAGGCAAGACTATCTGATGGGGAAGGGAATGATAGGCCCCTTCACCGACGACGCCGGAACGCTGAACGGCTGCGCGCTGAGCGCCGCCCCGGGCTTCGAGTATCTCGCTCAAGTCGGCGGTGGCGCAACGCCCGTGGAGATGGCGCTCGCCCGCGTGCGACAGCTCTCCGCGCACGAAGTAGGCCACACGCTCGGCTTTCCCCACAACTACATGGCGAGCACGTATGGCGGTAGGGCAAGCGTGATGGACTACCCCGCACCGCTCGTCCAGATCCGAGATGGCGCCCTAGAGCTCTCGGACGCCTACGGCGTCGGGATCGGCACCTATGACAAACTGGCGGTTCGTTGGCTCTACAGCGACTTCGCCCCGGGAACCGACGAGAAACAAGCGCTGGTCGCCATCGTAGAGGCCGGGCTGCGCAGTGAGACTCGGTTCATGACGCACACCGACAACCTCATTGCCGCGGGCGCGCACCCACTAGCATCGGTGTGGGACAACGGGGGGAATCTTGTCGATACGCTGGCGCACGAGATCGAGGTGCGCCGCATCGGCCTCGCCAACTTTAGCCCTTCGGTCATCCGCATCGGGGAACCGATGTCCCTGCTCGAGCAAGCGCTCCTCCCACTCTACCTCCATCATCGTTATCAAATGAAGTCGGCCCTCAATACGGTGGGCGGCGCCGACTATTATTATGCCGTTCGAGGCGACAACCAGACTCCCGTAACGATCGTTCCCGGCAGTGAGCAGAGACGCGCTCTCGAGAACGTGCTCGTGACACTCGACGCGGATTTCCTCGCGATCCCGGACCACATCTTGGAGCTCATCCCACCGCCGGCCTACCGCTACGGGGGTGGGGAGCCATTCCCGCGCCATACGGGCATCCTCTTCGATCCACTCACCGCCGCGGACGTCTCTGCTGACTATACGATGAGCTTGCTGCTGCACCCGGAACGGATGGCCCGGCTCGTCGACTACCACAGCCGCGACACGGACAACCTAGGGCTCGGCGAAGTGGTGGACGGTCTCTACGACGCGACGTGGTATGCCGACCGACCGGCGAACAGCTACCACGCACAAGTACGTGAGGTTGCGGAGCGCAGCGTGCTCGACGAAGTGATGAGCCAGGGGAGTAGCGCCGACAACCCGGCTCGGGTCCGAGCGATCTTGAGCGCAAAGCTCGACGAGCTCGCCGACCACCTGGAGAGCGACACGAGCGGAGGCCTGCATCGGAAACTCGCGCTCGAGGACATCCGCCGCTGGCAAGCCAGGCCGGAGGGGACGGTCCCGGGCTCGACGAAACCGCGAACACCGCAGGGGAGTCCTATCGGCTAGGGCGCCGCGCACTACAGCTGCAGGAATCGAGCGTTAGACGATCGACGCCGTCACTCTGGCCATCACAGTGACGAGGCTTCGACTCATTGCTCGACGTCCATCACCCAGAGGTCCCCGAGATTTTCGCGCCAGGCGAAGTAGATCGAGTTTTGGTGGAGCGCGAGCGAGCCCAGCTCGCCTCGCCGACCTGCTAAATCGGTCACGGGGCGCTCGGAACCGTCTTCGAGATCTAAAACCCAGATATCAGGTTGCCGCGTACGGACACCCTTGAAAAAGATACGGCGCCCGTCGTTGACCATTGCGCCTGGTGTGCGAAACCTTGGGTCAGAGGTGACGGCTCACCACCGTTCACCGACACACGCCACAGCCGATTTCCTCCCGACGCGATCGATGAGTAAACGATCTCTCGCCCGTGGGGTGACCACTCCGACGACAGGTTGAGAATCGGTTCGCCCGTGGTCGTCAACTGCCGGGGAGGGCCCCCGCGCACCGGAACCAACCAGATGTCGAACGAGTTGAACGCCAGAAACTCCCCGTCCGGCGACCAGCTGGGTTTCCAGAGGTCCATGTCCATTTCGGCGACCAACTTCGCCGGTCCCCCGTCGAGGGAACGATCCATATGGCGCGCTTTCCCGTGCGATAGCTGGCGAAGGCGATCCAGCTCCCATCCGGCGAGAAACGAGGTTCCACGTCGGGCGTGGGATCGTCAGCCAAGGCCTGGAGAGTTCCGTGCTCGAGCGACAGCAACCACAGGTCCGGTTTCCCCAGACGATCGGAGCTGAACAGGAGGGCGTTTCTCGTCGGAGGAGATGTCGAAGGAGCGGATGTCCGATTGTTCAAACGTAATCTGTTCGGCGTCGTTCCACGTCGCGCGCCGGCCCTCGAAGATAGGAATTCGACACACGTTGGCGACCTCGATCGCCCTTGGAATATGCGAATCGTTTGCCGTTGCGCGAGAAAGCGAAACTTCGCATTCCGATCCCCGTCGTGATGCGGATGGGCTCTCCTCGCGGTATCGCCGCGTCGCCCAAGGGCTGCATCCACAGGTCTTGGCCTCCGACGCGATTCGTCACGAAATACAGAGCATCTCCTTCACGGGACCAGGCCGGGCTCAAGGCGTTCGCGAGATCCTCCGTTACCAGCCGAGCGTCACCATCATCGACGGTGAGTATGGCGATCTGATTTTGGCGGGAACCGTGGCTGAGGACGTAGGCAAAAGAATCTCCGATGGGTGACCAGGCCAAGTCAAAGGCACCCCCTCCCCGTTGCTAGTCGGGTGCGTCCCTCTCGTGAGAGCATGGCCGATTCGAGGGAGGTATTTTCGAGATGTCCAAGTCCATCGAAGCTCTGGTCGAGGATTACGATCGAGGTGCTATCAGCCGCCGAACGTTCATCCAAGCACTTGCCGTCGTGACCGCCAGCTCGGGAGTGTCCGAAGCTACCGCGGCGACGTTCCGGGCGAACTCGCTCAACCACGTGACCCTCGCCGTCACAGACCCCGCGGTTTCGCGCAAGTTCTACGAAGAGACGCTCGGCGTGAACGTAGTGTCACGTCAAAGCAATGGGATCAACATGGGCCTTGGCGACAGCTTCCTCGGGCTCTATTCGATTCCCGAGCCGGGACGCATCCACCATTTCTGCGTGGGCGTTGACGGCAATGTGATCGAAGACGGTGCCGAGAAGCTCCGTGGCGCCGGCATCGAACCCTATGTGCGCCAAGACCGGCCGGAGCTCTACTTCAACGACCCGGATGGCGTGCTCATACAACTTTCCGAGAAAGAGTATCGCGGCTAACGGCGCTATCCATTGGTGAAGACCATGCGAGAAAAACCCGTCCGAGAAAAACCCGTCAAGGTCGCGGTCGTTCAGGCGGCGCCGGTGGTCTTCGACCGGGACGCGACGATCGAGAAAACGGCGCGCCTTGCCGCCGAGGCCAGCGAAAAAGGCGCCGAGCTGATTTTGTTTCCTGAGGCCTTCGTGCCCGCCTACCCTCGGGGCCTGTCGTTCGGGATCGTCGTGGGAAGCCGCACCCCGGAAGGCCGTCGCACGTGGCAACGTTACTGGGAGAATGCGGTCGAGGTGCCGAGCGTCTCGACCGAGCGTTTGGGAGAAATTGCCAAAGACGCCGGCGCGCTTCTCGCCATCGGCGTCATCGAGCGCGATCCTAGTGGAACGCTCTACTGCACGCTTCTGTACTTTGGTCCGGACGGCACGCTCCTCGGCAAGCATCGCAAGCTCAAGCCAACGGCGGCCGAGAGGCTCATCTGGGGCGAAGGCGACGGCAGCACGCTCACCGTGCTGGACACCGAGCTCGGGAAGATCGGTGGACTCATCTGCTGGGAGAACTACATGCCCCTCGCCCGGATGGCCATGTACAGCAAGGGGGTGGGGATCTATCTCGCGCCTACCGCCGACGCGCGCGACGCATGGCAAGCGACGAGGCGTCACATCGCGTGTGAAGGCGGCACCTTCGTTCTCGGCTGCAATCAGTTTCTTACCAAGTCGATGTATCCCTCGGATTTGGAGGGCATCGAAGATCTCGCGGACCAGCCCGAGATCCTGTGCCGCGGCGGCAGCGCAATCATCTCGCCGCTCGGCGAAGTGATCGCGGGACCGCTATACGATGAAGAAGGTATTTTGACGGCCGAGCTCGACCCGTCCGAGATCACGCGCGGCAAGCTAGACTTCGATGTCGTCGGCCACTACGCGCGGCCCGATGTGTTCAAGCTCACGATCGACGAACGTCCGTCGCGCTCGGTGACACACGAAGCGGACTAGGTCGCCCCGGCATCTGACGGGAAAGGCGGCAGCTCGCCTTCGGTAACGGTTGGCTTTGGCCGGCGGTGCGATCAGCTTGAAGAGCGCCGGGAAGACGACGCCTGACGCGATCGCGAGCGGCGATGAGCGACGTTGCGACCACGAAAGCTCCGGGGATTCCGCGTGACTCTTGTAGTTCATCTCGGAGCGTCCGAGGCCGGAGGTTCATCGAGAGGCTGGATCAATAAGTAAACTCCGCTCAGAATGTCGCTCACCCTTTGCGGTGACAGCGTTCCGATCCTCTTTACGAGGTCGGACTTGTCTACGGTGAAGATCTGACTGATGTTGACGACACTTCGCTTCGAGAGTCCACCCTCGATCGGCATGGACCGCCCCGCGGCGCGAAGGTCAGCGAGAAGCTCGGCCCATCGCAGACCCACGGTTGCGTCCCACGAGACACAGTGAATGCGTTGGACTCCCTCGTCGAACCACGCCTCCAGTCGGGTACGGCGTTTTCCGTGCGGCAGAAGCAAGATGCCGAACCTCATTTCGCCGATAATGATCGGGTCGACGACAATCTCGAGCTCGTGACTTCTCAGCCACTGCACGACCGCCGGGTTCCGGTCGAGAGTGTGCCATTCTTAGTTGGAAATTGAAACGGCTCCCAACCCCGTGGTTTGATGACGTTGGCAAAAACAACATCAAGCCGCAAGAGAAAGGAGCCGAGATGGGAAGTCTGCTACGTATAGCCAAGAAACACAAGAAGTCACGTCGTTTGGGTAAGCCCGAGGTAATGGCGCGCGAGGAGTACGGGGAGCTCGAGGTGGACGTCAAAATAGAGATGATCCGTTCGCTAATCCCGCTTGGGTTAATGCACGTTCACGAGCTGCTCGACGACGAAGTGAAGGAGTTGGCGGGAGAGCGATACGCTCGTAAGGACGAACTGGAGCGTGGCCGCCGCCACGGAACCAACCCTGGCACGGTAGGACTTGCCGGCCAGCGGGTACCGATCCGTGTGCCACGGGTTCGGAGCCAAGAGGGAGTAGAGATACCGCTTCGCTCCTACGAAGCACTGAACGACGGCGGAGAGGTGAATGATCTGCTGCTGAAACGAGTGCTCTACGGAATCTCGTGTCGCAACTACGAGGCTGCAGCGGAAGCGATACCGGGCGCTATCGGGCTGTCGAGCTCGACGGTGTCCCGAGGTTTCGTACAAGCGAGCGCAGCGAAACTTCGGGAGATGCAGGAACGGGATCTGTCCGGCGAAGATGTGGTGGCGCTGTTCCTGGACGGGAAATCATTCGCCGACGCAATGATGGTCATCGCGCTGGGCATCACACTTTCCGGGGAAAAACGCTTTTTGGGCTTCGTGGAGACGGACACGGAGAACGAGAAGGTGTTGACGCCGTTCCTGCGTTCACTGCTCGCGCGGGGACTCGACAGCTCCCAGGGTCTACTGGTGATCATCGATGGCGGCAAGGGTCTGAAAGCGGCCGTAAAGAAGGCGTTCCGAAAGCGGGTCCTGATACAACGGTGCCAGTGGCACAAACGTGAAAACGTCGTGAGCTATCTGTCCAAGGGCGAGCAGGCGTCGTTGCGCAAGCGGTTGCAGTCGGCCTACAACAGGCCGGAATATAAAGAGGCCCTCGCGGCCCTCGATCAACTGCACGATGAATTGGAGGAGCGGAACCAATCCGCAGCTGGGAGCTTGGAGGAAGGAATCGAGGAGACGCTCACATTGCATCGTCTCGGCGTGTACGGGGCGCTGGGCCGTTCGTTCAAGACGACGAACTGCCTTGAATCCGTCAATGCTCTCGTCGAGGAACGCTGCGCGAAGGTCGACCACTGGAAGAACTCCAGCCAACGCCAGCGGTGGCTGGCGACAGCCCTCGTGGACATCGAACCCCGCTTGAGGAGGGTGATCGGCTACCGCCATCTTCCGAAGCTTCGCGAAGCTCTCAAGCGGGAACTGAAGATCGAGACGAAGACATCAACGGTGTCGAAGAAGAAGGCCGCCTAATTTATGAGCCGTGGAGAGTTTCAACTAAGAATGGGCTTGACTCTTCCGGTCGGGTTTGGTGGGTTAATTAACTCAGTACGTTTGCGTCGACAAGGTAGCTCACAGCGTGTCTGTCGATTCGGATTCGATCGGAACGAAGAAGCCCTTGACCGGACACGCCAGAAGCCAATCCACAACGCCTTCGTTAGATGTCGTTCGACTGGTCAATCGATACTCCCCGCGATCGATGCGTTCGATCTCGAACTCTTGCCCAGCCTCGATATCGTCTTGCTTCCGGATCTCCGCTGGCAGCACGATCTGACCTTTGGTGGAAATCGTCGTCTTCATGTTGGGTAAGATGACGTCTTACCTGTTTCTTTGTCAACCACTTCTGGTGCTCGGGGCGGCTGCGTGTCGGCGGTCGTCGCTGGCGGGTCCTGAATGCTGCTCGCCACGCGGCGACGTGAGCGGCAAACCAAGTCACACTTGAAGCGGACTAGGTCGCCCCGGCGTCAGATGGGAAGGGCGGGAGCTTGCCTTCGGGAACCGCGGGCTGGGGAACCCGCGGTGCGATCAGCTTGAAGAGCGTCGGGAAGATCACGCCTGTCGCGATCGCCAAGAAAATCACCGCGGCGCTCATGCTCGCGTCGAGGACGCCCATCTCGCGACCGAGAGCGGCGATGGCGACGAGCAGCGTCAGGGGCGTCGCCAAAAGAAACGCGCCCGCGAGGACAGAACGTAATCTCAGGCCGAGAAACAAAAGTAGTATCGTTGGGAGCAGCTTGGCGAGAAGAGAGGCCGCTCCCAATGCCATCAAACTTCTACCTAGCCTGGATTCCCATAGGACCCGTAGCACTAACGGCTTTTGACCAATAGGTGCGCAAAGTCGCGGTTCGAGCGCCAAGAAAGTTAGGAGAGTTCAAGCTTAACAACGGAAGCCAATCTTATAAACGCAAATGGCCCGCGAGTGGAAAAAGGAGCGGGTGAGCTGCTAGAGGCCATTTAAGGCCCGTGATCACGTAATTCTTGATATTTCCATCGCTTGTGGCTTGACTAATACGTGCCACTTGATATAGTGGGGTATGTGGTCAACGGTTCAGGCAAAAAACTAACCGACCTCGCCGATGAATTCCTGCTCCCCTCCAACCCAACCCATCGACAGTACGAGGCTCTGCGCACGTTTTTCGTCGACAGAGCCCCGTCAGCAGAGGCGGCCGAGCGGTTCGGCTACACACCCGGGAGTTTTCGCGTCCTGTGCCATGAGTTCCGCAAAAACCCTCAGCGAGAGTTCTTTCTGCCACAAACGAAGAAGGCCAAGTTGCCGCCGCCCAGGGAGAGACTTCGTCAGAAGATCATCACCCTGCGCAAGCAGAACTCGTCGGTGTACGACATCCGGGATGCCCTGGATCAGAGTGGGGAAAAGCTGAGTCCGGCCTCGATCTCGACGATTCTCAAGGAGGAGGGATTCGCTCGTCTCCCGAGACGGCGAGACGACGAACGGCCCGCAACGACTCGACCCAATGCTGCGGACGTGGCCGACGCCGGAAAGCTCGACCTGTCCGAGCGCACGTTCCGAACGAAGGTGGGCGGCCTGTTCCTGTTCCTTCCGTACCTTGCCAAGATCCCTCTCGACAAGATGCTGGCCGATGCCAAGTTCCCAGGCACGAAGATGATGCCGGCCGCACATGCGATTCGCTCACTGCTGGCGATGAAGTTGTTCGGCAGCGCTCGGCACAGCCATGTCATGAGTTACGTCTTCGACGAGGGCTTGGCGCTGTTTGCTGGACTCAACGTGATTCCAAAGCGTTCCTTCCTCACGGAGTACAGCTGCCGCATCCGACCGGTCTGCTACCCACAGATCATGCGGTCTTGGTTCGACACCGTGAAGAAACTTGGCCTGAAGAGAGGCCGCTCCCTCGACCTTGATTTCCACACCATCCCTTTCCATGGCGAAGACGCGCTCGTACAGAAGCACTACATCTCAAAGCGTAGCCGCAAGCAGAAGGGCGTGCTGGCCTTCGTAGCGCAGGATTCCGAGACTCGGGTGTTTTGCTACGCGAACAGTAATTTGCGCAAGGAACAACAGAATGATGAAATCTTGAGATTCGTCGAATTTTGGAAGGAGAGAACCGGTCGGCTGCCGCAGGAGTTGGTGTTTGATTCCAAGTTGACGACCTACGCGAATCTCAACGAGCTGAATAACATGGACATCGATTTCATCACTCTGCGGCGCCGCTCGGACAAGATACTCGAACAACTGCGGCAGACTCCTGGATCAGCCTGGCGGCAGATCCAGCTCAGCAATGTGTCTCGGGCATTCAGAACACCGAAAGTCCTCGAGAGGATGATCCAACTCCGCGACTACGAGGTCCCGATACGTCAACTTGCCATTCGCGATCTTGGCCATGATAAGCCGACTCTTCTTCTCACTAATCAGCTGCGTCGCTCAGCCACGAAGCTGATCGATCGCTACGCACAACGGATGCTCATCGAGAACGGGATCGCGGATGGCATCGACTTTTTCCATATGGATGCGCTCTCCTCAGCGGTCGCGATGAAAGTTAACTGGGACCTCCAGCTCACGCTCATGGCGAGTAGCCTCTACCGGCTCCTTGGGACCGAACTCGGAAAGGAATACACGAATGCGAAGTCTCGGCGCATCTTCCGCAACTTCATAGACGCCACCGCCGTTGTAACGATCGATTCCTCGACCATCACCGTCCAGTTTCAAAAGCGCGCACACAACCCACACCTACTCGAAGCCGGCTTCGATCGGAAGCGAACCCGCGTTCCCTGGCTCGGTGGCCGTCATCTCCAGCTCGTCTTCGGATGATCAACGCGCGACGCTCCAATCCCATGGGGTCAAGCTCGCACCTAACGCCAAACGATGTCCCCGGGGCCGATACAGCTCGATCAGGCGACGGCGCTGACCCTGATGTTAGGTCCGAACGGCTCCGTGGGAATCCAGGCTAGCGTCGAGAGGTCTCCGACCGCGGACCACTCGAACGTGACCCCAACGTTGATGAAGAAGATGGGCACGAAGAATCCTTGCCCGAGCGCCGTCAGTTTCGTTTCCAAAACGCCCGTTTCCCGGAAGACATAGGCAAAGAGCATTCCGGCGAGAAAGGCGCCAAGAATCGCTTCGAGTCCCACCCACGCGGCTACCGCCGTCAGGCCGAGCATGAGCACGAAGCCGAAACGCACGCCGAGCTCGGATGGATCTTCTTCGCGAACCCATCTTTGGAAACTGTGCGGGAACCACCAGACCGCGAGCCGCAAGAACATGAGGAGTGCGAGCGCGAGAACGAAAAGCAGCAGCACGCGAAGGGCCGCGGCGGCGAGGGCCAAGCTCCAGCCATGGCTATGCACGAGGTGGTAGCCCGTCAAGGTGAGGAGCGTCAGAAGCTCGCCAATCGACCCCACGAGCAGGAGGATTTGTCCCCAGCGCGTTTTCGAAGCGTTGCTTTCGACGAGCGCAACCAGAAGAACACCTACCGACATGGCCCCGATCACGAGCCCCATGAAAAACGACATCTCGAGACGCATAGCGATGTAGCTTGCGGTCACGAGCACGAGCGTCGCGATGGCGAAAGCTAACGCAACGGTGCCTTTCCCCTCGCGTTCGACGCGGTTGAAGTCGATCTCCATCCCGACGAGGAACATGAGATAGACGAAGCCGAGCTCGGCGAGAAAATGGGTCGCCCCGCCTTCGTGTACGAGCCCGAGAGCGCCAATGGCGAGCCCATAGAGAATTTCCGCGACGGCCGCGGGCACACGCACGCGCGACGCCACCATTGGCATGAAAAAGGCGCCCAAGTAGAAAACGACGAGCGAAAGGGCTTCAGCCAGCTCCATGGACGCGCTCGCGGTAAGAGAGCGCCAGAACGGAGCTCTTGCACCGTGCAATAATCTGGAGCCCTGTATCCGGATTGAAGACTGAAGCTCGTTGCCCCGCGCGGTGGGAGATGACGAGAAGGTCTCCGTCGCCCGCGAGGGTCTCGATCTCTTTGGCGGGGTTTCCTTCCATGACGATTTGCTCGATCTTGATGTGATAGAGCGAGCCAACTTCCATCACCGTGGCGAGCGCTTTTTTTTGCTCGTCAACGCTCTCCTGGCCGACGATGAAAGTGGGCGGCGTCACGACGACCGCGGCGAGCTCCACGTTCAGCTGCCGCGAAATGTCGATCGCTAGCTCGGCCGCGAGTATCGATGCGTCGGGGTCGAGGACCGGAAGAAGAATCCGCCGATAGGGTTGGCTCCCCGCGGCGAGAAGCACCGGACAGTCCATAATATCGAGTGCATCGGCAAACCAGGGACGCCGGAGACCGATGCGGCCCCAGAAGTCGACCGGTGTTTTCGGCAAGACGAGACAGCCGCAATCGAGGCCGGGGAGGTCGCGGCGCAGGACGGTCATGAGCGAGTCCGTTGCGTTGATCGTTTGCGTTTCCATCGTGCCGCTTTCGAGCGCCACACTCGGTGCCGGCAAGTTCTTCGCCGTTAATGCCCGCGACGTTCGTGTGCGCGTATGGTCCACGAGATAGCCCACCTCTTCCCAAAATCCCGGAGGCGGCTCGCTCGTGCTGAGGGCAATCGTGCGCACCCCGTATTGAAGAGGGAAGCGCGCCACACCTTCTCGAAGATAGTCGGCAATGTAGGGCAGGATCTCGGGCTCGCCGGTCAAGAGCAGGCGGTCGCCTTTGCGGATGATGACGTGTCCATGGGGCACGACGTAGCGGTCGTCTCGGTAGATGGCTGCGACGAGCCAACGTCGGGCGCGCAAATCTTGGACGCGGGTATCCACAGCCGGTGAGCTACGCAGCACCGGGATCTCCAGAATCTCGCCCTGATCGAGCCCAACGCCGCTCGCGATCTGATGGGCACGCTCGATGCGGTTTTTGATCAGGCCAGCCACGGCCGCCGGGCGGCTGATGAGCTCGGCGCCCGCGGCTTTGAACCACTCCTGGTGCTCGGGACGGCGCACGACGGCGATCGTCGCCGGCGGGTCCTGAATGCTGCTCGCGACGCGGCAGGCTTCGGCATTGACTTCGTCTTTGTTCGTGACCGCGGCGAGCCATTCCGCTCCGACGAGGCCCGCTTCTTTCAAATTCAACAGGCTCGTCCCGTCTTTCGCGAACAGCCGCACTTCGCGGCCCGGAAGCTCGCTCTCGAGCCGGGCGAGACGTTCTTTGTCGGGATCGAGAACGGCGATGTCCCAACTATCCGATAAAACGCGGGCGAGCGCGCGCCCGGTTTGTCCGGCGCCGATAACAAGGACGCGGCGCCTCGTTCGTGCCGACTCTTCAACTCCCGTGCTAGTCTCAGTTTCAGTCTTAGTCTCAGTTTCAGTCTTAGTCTCAGTCTCAGTCTCAGTCTCAGTCTTAGTCTCAGTCTCAGTCTCAGTCTTAGTCTCAGTCTCAGTCTTAGTCTTAGTCTCAGTCTTAGTCTCAGTCTCAGTCTCAGTCTTAGTCTCAGTCTCAGTCTTAGGCTCAGTCTCAGTCTCAGTCTCAGTCTCAGTCTCAGTCTCAGTCTTAGGCTTAGGCTCAGGCTCAGGCTTCGTGTCTTCGGCTTTGCGTTCGCTAGTGTCGGCCATTGGCTGAGAGTGTGCCATTCTTAGTTGGAAATTGAAACGGCTCCCAACCCCGTGGTTTGATGACGTTGGCAAAAACAACATCAAGCCGCAAGAGAAAGGAGCCGAGATGGGAAGTCTGCTACGTACAGCCAAGAAACACAAGAAGTCACGTCGTTTGGGTAAGCCCGAGGTAATGGCGCGCGAGGAGTACGGGGAGCTCGAGGTGGACGTCAAAATAGAGATGATCCGTTCGTTAATCCCGCTTGGGTTAATGCACGTTCACGAGCTGCTCGACGACGAAGTGAAGGAGTTGGCGGGAGAGCGATACGCTCGTAAGGACGAACTGGAGCGTGGCCGCCGCCACGGAACCAACCCTGGCACGGTAGGGCTTGCCGGCCAGCGGGTACCGATCCGTGTGCCACGGGTTCGGAGCCAAGAGGGAGTAGAGATACCGCTTCGCTCCTACGAAGCACTGAACGACGGCGGAGAGGTGAATGATCTGCTGCTGAAACGAGTGCTCTACGGAATCTCGTGTCGCAACTACGAGGCTGCAGCGGAAGCGATACCGGGCGCTATCGGGCTGTCGAGCTCGACGGTGTCCCGAGGTTTCGTACAAGCGAGCGCAGCGAAACTTCGGGAGATGCAGGAACGGGATCTGTCCGGCGAAGATGTGGTGGCGCTGTTCCTGGACGGGAAATCATTCGCCGACGCAATGATGGTCATCGCGCTGGGCATCACACTTTCCGGGGAAAAACGCTTTTTGGGCTTCGTGGAGACGGACACGGAGAACGAGAAGGTGTTGACGCCGTTCCTGCGTTCACTGCTCGCGCGGGGACTCGACAGCGCCCAGGGTCTACTGGTGATCATCGATGGCGGCAAGGGTCTGAAAGCGGCCGTAAAGAAGGCGTTCCGAAAGCGGGTCCTGATACAACGGTGCCAGTGGCACAAACGTGAAAACGTCGTGAGCTATCTGTCCAAGGGCGAGCAGGCGTCGTTGCGCAAGCGGTTGCAGTCGGCCTACAACAGGCCGGAATATAAAGAGGCCCTCGCGGCCCTCGATCAACTGCACGATGAATTGGAGGAGCGGAACCAATCCGCAGCTGCGAGCTTGGAGGAAGGAATCGAGGAGACGCTCACATTGCATCGTCTCGGCGTGTACGGCGTGCTGGGCCGTTCGTTCAAGACGACGAACTGCCTTGAATCCGTCAATGCTCTCGTCGAGGAACGCTGCGCGAAGGTCGACCACTGGAAGAACTCCAGCCAACGCCAGCGGTGGCTGGCGACAGCCCTCGTGGACATCGAACCCCGCTTGAGGAGGGTGATCGGCTACCGCCATCTTCCGAAGCTTCGCGAAGCTCTCAAGCGGGAACTGAAGATCGAGACGAAGACATCAACGGTGTCGAAGAAGAAGGCCGCCTAATTTATGAGCCGTGGAGAGTTTCAACTAAGAATGGGCTTGACTCCATTGGCTTCAATACCCTATAGCGGCGCTCACGCGATAGGGCTCCACGCCGCCGCGAAGCTCGTGGCGCGCGTGGTCGCGAACAATCGCGCTCGGTCGTCCGAAATAAGTAGCTATGAATCCCTCACTTGCAAAGGTGATGTCGTGGCCTCGAGCGCGAAGCCCGTCGCCAACGTCGCCCGAGAAGCCGGTCTCTACGAGCATACCGGGAGCAGACTCGCAGTGGATGCGTGGCGCGGCGACGGCGTCTTTCGGCCCCATCCCGTGGTCCAGCATTGCGAGCAACACTTGAAGGACCGCGCTCATGATCTTACGCCCGCCCGGTGAACCCACCGCGGCCGAGGGCAGGCCTGCCTCGAACAAAAGACAAGGTGCGGCAGCATGAAGCGCGCGTTTGCCTGGACTCACCGAGCTCTTGTGGCCGGGCTCGGGATCGAACCACATCATCCCATTATTTAGCACAACACCTGCCTCTGGCACCGTGACGCCCGAGCCGAAGCGGGCACCGAGCGTTCCGGTCAGCGCGACCATATTGCCGTCCGCGTCGATGACGTTCAAGTGCGTCGTCTGTTGCGTACCGCTTTCACCCGAGCCTGGAAGCGGGCTCGGCGATTTCGAGTCGTAGCGCCAGGGATTACCCTCTGGAATGGTCTCGAGCCGAAGTCCTTCGGCCGTAATAAGCTTTCGTCGCTCAGCGAGGTATTCGTCGGAGAACAAGCCTTCGAAGGGTATCGCCAAAAGCTCGCTGTCACCGAGATAGCGATAACGGTCGGTGAACGCCATCCGAAGCGCTTCTGCGATCAGATGCAGGCGCGACACCGCCTCGTGCGGGAGAGAGGCGAGCTCGAACCCGTCCAGGAGTGAGAGCGCGAAAGCGAGCGTCGGTCCACCGCTATTTTCCGGGAGCGTAGCGATGGTGGCATCACCATAGCGTACGTACAGTGGGTCGAACCGGCGCGCTTTGTACTGCGCCAAATCGTCGAGGCTCAAAACGCCGCCGCCTGCACCGACGCCGTCGACGATTGCGGAAGCAAGCGAGCCCGTGTAGAACGACTGCGGCCCTTCTTCCGCTAGTACGGCGAAAGTGCGGGCAAGCTCCTCCTGGCGAAGCCCGCCTGCCGCGCCCGGCACCTTGGGCGTGCCGTCCGGCTGGAAGAAGACCGCCATCGTGTGGTCGAAGGCTTTCAAGCGGGCGGCGGAGGCTGCGGACAGCGTGAAGAAATACTCGTCGACTGGAACGCCTTCGGCGAGCTGGATGGCGGGTGCGAAGAGCTCTTTCCACGGTTTCTTGCCCTCCGCTTCGTGCAGCATCGCGAGCGCGGCGACGGTGCCCGGCACGGCGACCGCGCGGTGGCCCGTCTCGGCGGCGTCGTCGACGGTGGCCTGCCAACCATAGAGCCCATCGCTCTTCAGATCGGCCTCGACGAGCTCGAACATCGATTCGTGCGACTCTAGGGGCGCTTTGGCACTTCCCTCATAACAGCTCGTCTTCGCGCGCTTCGCGTCGTACGACACGGCGTAGGCGCAGCCGCCGAGGCCGCTCATGAAAGGCTCGACCACGGAAATCGCGAGCGCGGTGGCGACCGCCGCGTCGGCCGCGTTGCCGCCGCTTCGCAAGACCTCGACGCCCGCCTCGGCGGCGAGCGGATGCATCGCTGTCACCATACCGTTCTCGGCGACGGCTTCGCTCTTCGCGATGCGCTTGTGACTACGCGTGGGGTCGACCGTGCTCACGTCAACACGTCAATACGTAAGGCGTTCTGCAAAAAGGACAGCGTCCGTTCGTAAGCGAGCTTGGAAGCCGCTTCGTCGTAGCTCCCGCGGCGGTCGCAGTTGAAGCCGTGCCCGGCAGGGTAGACGTGCACGACGGCGTCCGCATGCGTCTTCTGGATGGCCTCGACGTCACTCAGCGGGATCGAGTGATCCGTTTCGCCGAAGTGCATGAGTAACGGGCAGCGTTCTTTTTCGTCGATATACGGCATAATCTGACCGCCGTAGTAGACGACCGCGGCGGCGATGTCGAGTCGCGCGGCGGAGAGATAGGCCATCGTCCCGCCCCAGCAATAGCCCACCGTTCCGACTTTGAGCCCGCCTCCTTTCAACACATCCGCAGCCGCGTCGACGTCTTTCATCGTATCGTCCCACGAGAACTCTTCACGAAGCTCGCGGCCCCGGGCCACGTCGTCGCCAGTATAGTCGAGCTCAGCATCCTCGAGGGAGCTGCGATCGTAAAGCGCCGGGGCGATGGCTGCATAGCCTTCTCGAGCAAAACGATCACACACGTCTCGGATATGCCCGTTGACACCGAAGATTTCCTGAAGCACGACGACGCCACCTCTTGCAGGCTCCGCCGGGTCGGCGCGATAGGCCCCAAGCGTGTGACCGTCAGCGGCCGTCAGTATGAGTTTGGTCCCCAAGACTATCCTCCAACAACGTTGCTGCCCGAGACCACGACGCCGAGGCGCTGGCCACGGAAGCGTTCTCGAAACCGACGCGCTGCGGCGAGCGTCACCGCGCCCGCACCTTCGACCTTCAATCCGAGCTCACGCTCGATGAGCGCCATCGCTTCGATGATGTCCTCTTCCGGAACGAGCAGCACTTCATCCGCGACGGCCACCATCGCCTCGACTGCCTCCGGCACCGGGACCCGCGTCGCCACGCCGTCCGCTATCGTCTTTACCGGCTCGGTCGTGACGACGACACGGCGCTCGCGGAACGAACGCTCCATTGCGGGCGCCTGGTCGGCGCCGACGGCCACGACCCGCGTCTCCGGCAAATGGGCTTTGATCCAACTCCCGATGCCGTTCACGAGCGCGCCGTTTCCGAGTGGGACGAGGACCGCGTCGAAGGGCTCGGGCGATCGGGCGAGCTCAGGAGCGATCGTGCCGGCGCCTTCGGTGATCGCAGCGTCCCGGCCGTCCTCGACGAAAGTCAGCCTTTCGGCTTTGGCGTAGGCGCGGCACGCGTCTTTCGAAGCGTCAAAGTCATGCCCCACGAGCCGAACGTCGGCGCCCAAGGCGCGCATCTTCTCTATCTTGAACGGGTTCGCCGTCGTTGCCGCATAGACGATGATGGGGATGTCGTGCTTGCGCGCCGCAAAGGCGAGCCCCTGGCCGAAGTTTCCGGCAGACGCACAAATCCAAGGGCGCGCGGCATTATCCTTATTAAGGTGTGTGAAATATTCCGCGCCCCGACCTTTGAACGAGCGGATTGGGTTGACACATTCGACCTTCAGCACGATGTCCATCCCGAGATGCTCGCTGAGCGCGTCGCTTTTGAACTGCGGCGAATCCAAAAAGACTGGGTCGATCACGGAACGTGCGTGCTCGATATTCGCGACCGAGATCGCGGCTGCCGTCGTCATGACGGCTTGATCCTACCGCAACTCGCTCTCTTTCTCGGGCGTAATGTTCTTCATCGGCGGCTGGCCGTCTTCCTCACCACGATTGCGCCAAAGTCCAAACATGACCGCGAGAACACCGAGAATCGCTTCATCGAGCAAAAGAATCGAGAGTGTGCCATTCTTAGTTGGAAATTGAAACGGCTCCCAACCCCGTGGTTTGATGACGTTGGCAAAAACAACATCAAGCCGCAAGAGAAAGGAGCCGAGATGGGAAGTCTGCTACGTACAGCCAAGAAACACAAGAAGTCACGTCGTTTGGGTGAGCCCGAGGTAATGGCGCGCGAGGAGTACGGGGAGCTCGAGGTGGACGTCAAAATAGAGATGATCCGTTCGTTAATCCCGCTTGGGTTGATGCACGTTCACGAGCTGCTCGACGACGAAGTGAAGGAGTTGGCGGGAGAGCGATACGCTCGTAAGGACGAACTGGAGCGTGGCCGCCGCCACGGAACCAACCCTGGCACGGTAGGGCTTGCCGGCCAGCGGGTACCGATCCGTGTGCCACGGGTTCGGAGCCAAGAGGGAGTAGAGATACCGCTTCGCTCCTACGAAGCACTGAACGACGGCGGAGAGGTGAATGATCTGCTGCTGAAACGAGTGCTCTACGGAATCTCGTGTCGCAACTACGAGGCTGCAGCGGAAGCGATACCGGGCGCTATCGGGCTGTCGAGCTCGACGGTGTCCCGAGGTTTCGTACAAGCGAGCGCAGCGAAACTTCGGGAGATGCAGGAACGGGATCTGTCCGGCGAAGATGTGGTGGCGCTGTTCCTGGACGGGCAATCATTCGCCGACGCAATGATGGTCATCGCGCTGGGCATCACACTTTCCGGGAAAAAACGCTTTTTGGGCTTCGTGGAGACGGACACGGAGAACGAGAAGGTGTTGACGCCGTTCCTGCGTTCACTGCTCGCGCGGGGACTCGACAGCTCCCAGGGTCTACTGGTGATCATCGATGGCGGCAAGAGTCTGAAAGCGGCCGTAAAGAAGGCGTTCCGAAAGCGGGTCCTGATACAACGCTGCCAGTGGCACAAACGTGAAAACGTCGTGAGCTATCTGTCCAAGGGCGAGCAGGCGTCGTTGCGCAAGCGGTTGCAGTCGGCCTACAACAGGCCGGAATATAAAGAGGCCCTCGCGGCCCTCGATCAACTGCACGATGAATTGGAGGAGCGGAACCAATCCGCAGCTGCGAGCTTGGAGGAAGGAATCGAGGAGACGCTCACATTGCATCGTCTCGGCGTGTACGGCGTGCTGGGCCGTTCGTTCAAGACGACGAACTGCCTTGAATCCGTCAATGCTCTCGTCGAGGAACGCTGCGCGAAGGTCGACCACTGGAAGAACTCCAGCCAACGCCAGCGGTGGCTGGCGACAGCCCTCGTGGACATCGAACCCCGCTTGAGGAGGGTGATCGGCTACCGCCATCTTCCGAAGCTTCGCGAAGCTCTCAAGCGGGAACTGAAGATCGAGACGAAGACATCAACGGTGTCGAAGAAGAAGGCCGCCTAATTTATGAGCCGTGGAGAGTTTCAACTAAGAATGGGCTTGACTCAAAGAATCGGGTCCGGCGTATTCATGTCGACGGCGAAGAGAGCGACGAGAACGAGAAAGAGCTGCGGGAACTTCAGCCGTGACAGGAAACGGCGGATGAGTCCTTGGCGTTCTTCCTTGCCGATTGCTGTAGGCATGCGTCCATAGTAGCGCGCGCACGGCACTGGCGGATATCGCGGCGGCGCAGGATAATCGGCTATGGCAGTGGATGTGGTCGCCACGAAATACTGGCACCTGCTCGGCGATGGGCGCGTGCAATGCGATCTCTGTCCACGCTTTTGCAAGCTCAACGAAGGGCAACGCGGCCTGTGCTTCGTGCGGGCGCGCGAGGACGATGCCATCGTGCTGACGACCTATGGCCGCTCCAGCGGATTCTGCATCGACCCCATCGAGAAAAAGCCCCTGAATCATTTCTACCCTGGGAGCTCAGTGCTCTCTTTCGGCACGGCGGGGTGCAACCTCGCCTGCCAGTTTTGCCAGAACTGGGACATCAGCAAGTCGCGCGAAGTAAGCAAGCTGTCCGACCAAGCGTCTCCAGACGCGATTGCGCGCGCGGCAGCCGAGAACGGGTGCCGAAGCGTGGCGTTCACTTACAACGACCCGACCATCTTTCTCGAATATGCCGTCGATGTCGCCGATGCCTGCCGGGAGCAGGGCGTCAAGGCCGTCGCGGTGACGGCGGGCTACATCACCGAGAAACCTCGCGAAGAGCTCTACGCGCATCTCGACGCTGCGAACGTGGACCTGAAGGGTTTCACCGAGCGGTTTTACAAGAAAATCTGCGCGGGGGCGCTCGCGCCGGTTCTCGACACGCTCTGCTACATCGCTCGGGAGACGGATGTCTGGCTCGAGCTGACGACGCTACTCATTCCAGGAGAGAACGACTCGGACGGCGAGCTCGACGAAATGACGGCATGGGTTGTCGAGAATTTGGGCCCGGACGTTCCCATGCATTTCACCGCGTTTCACCCGGACTGGAAGATGCTCGACAAGCCCAGCACGCCTCCGGAGACTTTGAGCCGGGCTCGGTCGATCGCTGCGCGAAACGGTGTTCGCTTCCCTTATACGGGCAACGTCCACGACAAAGACGGGGGGAGCACTTATTGCCACGCGTGCGGAGAAATCCTCATCGGGCGCGACTGGTACGATCTGTCGGATTGGAATCTATCGGCGGTCGGGCGGTGCCGCTCCTGCGGCGCGAGATGTCCCGGTGTTTTCGCCGAGCATCCGGGGCGCTGGGGCTCGCGCCGCCAGCCGGTCAGGCTCTAAACCTATCCAAAGATGGATTGATTCTGCTTCACCGAGCGTGTACGTTTCCATGTGAACGAACGGCCAGTGCGAGCGCCGTTCGGTTCGCACACTGAGTCTTTTTGAGAATGTGGTGCACGTGGTCTTTCACGGTGCCGAGAGAGATGTGGAGGCGCTCCGTGAGGTGGACCCCATTCTCTGGACCAAAATGGGGGGTAGCTAAGGTGGAGCCTGCCGAGTTGAACACGTCGTGGTCATAGTCGTGATGTTGTTTCCCGAAGGCTCCTAGAAGGGAGCGTTCGGGAACACAGTTTATGGCAGATTGAAAATCTGTGGACAGTTTGTTTTTCGCTGTAGCCATCATTGTGTCTAGCGGCAATTATTATTTCTCTTCAGCAACAAGTTAGAATTCCCGGGTACCTACCGGTCTTGCTCCGTCACTTATCAGCAAAGTGTCCCATGTTCGATCCGGGGCCCCGACGGAGGGAGCGGACCCTTAAAAAAAGATGCGAAGCTTCCTTGTCCGCTCCCTCCGTCGGGGCCCCGGATCGAAGCCGCCCTTTCGCTGGTCCACCTGAATAGTGCAAAAATCGGGGTACCTGGGGTATGGGCCAAGCCGCGAGAGGGTCTCCTGCGGCGATTCTCGCATTCGTTTTGTGGACTCGTGGCAAGGTTCATTCCTTTTCCCGGTTTTCTACCGCCGTGGCCTCTTTGGCCTTGTTCTGCTTCGATTGCCCCAGTCGGTAACTGCCGACGTTGAGCTCCAGGATGATGCTGTGATGTACTAATCGGTCGATGGCCAATCATCTTCAAGCAACCTCGCCAAGCAGTCCATCGTAGAAGCTCGCGGGCGTTTGATAGCCTAACGCTTTGTGCGGGCGCTCGTCATTGAAGAAATCGAAGTAGCAAGCGATGCCCGCGCGAGCCATTTGCACGGTGTCGTAGGCGTACAGGTAGACCTCCTCGTACTTCAGCGAGCGCCAGAGCCGCTCCACGAAGATGTTGTCGATACAGCGACCTTTGCCATCCATGCTGATCTTGATCTCAAGAGCAAGCAATACACTGGTGAACTCCTCCGAGGTGAACTGAGAGCCCTGGTCCGTGTTGAATATCTCTGGGCAACCGTAGCGTGCCACAGCTTCGTTCAGAGCCTCCACGCAGAAGGTCGTCTCCAACGTGTTGGACAAGCGCCAGGCGAGCACCCGCCGCGAATACCAATCGATGACCGCCACCAGGTATACGAAGCCTCGCGCCATCGGGATGTATGTGATGTCGGCGGCCCACACCTGATTGATCCGAGAAACCGTCAGATTCCTCAGTAGATAAGGGTATACGGCGTGTTCCGGCGCTGGCTTGCTTGTGTTCGGCTTGGGCGCAGTGCTCTCGAGCCCCATCAACCGCATAAGACGCTGCACGCACTTGCGGTTGACGGCCGACCCCTCCGCTTTGAGTGTCTGTGTCATCATGCGGCTGCCGAAAAATGGATGCTTCAGATGTAGCTCGTCCATCCGACGCATCAATGCGAGTTGCTCGCCATCCGGCTCGACAGGTTCGTAGTATAGGCTCGACCGATTCACGCCGAGCAGCTCGCACTGCCAGCGCATCGACAGCGGAGCGTTGGGTTCGACCAACTCCCGCCGGGGCGTCATCGCAATCGACCGAGCCCGTGTGATAAAAAATCGCGCTCCATCGTCAGCTCCCCGATTTTCTGAAGCAGTTCGGCCTCGCGCATCGAGGCATCGCCTCCGCCCACCTCTTCGGTCTCGAAAGCACGCGTGACGTTCTCCAAAAGCTGCCGCTTCCATTTGTAGATCTGGTTCGCGTGAACCTTGTGCCGCCGGGATAGTTCCGCCACTGTCTCCTGCTCGCGTAGTACCGCCAATGCAACTTTCGCCTTGAAAACAGGGCTGTGCTTCGTACGATTTTTCTTCACTTTTCTCTGCTCCTTTTTTTATTGAGCAGGCTTGTTTTACCACCTAACCCCTGGTCTTAAAAATGGGGTCCACTTCACCGTGAGGTCTTTGTTGCTCAGCCCAAAAGCGACGAGCCGCGAGACTTCGCGCTCGCGAGGAGAAAGCTTTTTCAGCATATCCGGGAAGGCGTTTTCGCGGAGCACCACGAGTGGATGGCCGAGCTCCTCGGTGGCCTCGAAATCGATGGTTATGCCCGCATGCGGCGGCAGGCCCGCGAGCGCCGAAAGCTCTTGCAATGGAAGCACTTTGCCGTCGCGCTCCTCGGACGCTTTGTCCACGAGGGAGCGCAGGAGCCCACAATCAGTGGTCGCGCGTGCCTTGACGCCATGGCGCGGTCGCGAGAAGCCAGACGAGCGCGAGCGTTTGCAGCGCAAGCGTTATGCCAAAGGCCACCTGAAAGCCTTCCGTAGAGAACGGCGCGCCTGGCTCGGAGTAGTGTTGAACGATCGCGCCGATGCCCGCTTGGAGTGAGAAAGCGCCGACGAAGACGAAGACGTTGAGCCCCGTATTGACGCGGCCCGCCATCCCGATCGGAAACGATCGCGTCAAGATCACATAGCTCAACATGCCGGCCGCGCCGAACAGGCCGAACGCGGACCACAACTCGCGCGCGTAGCCCGTCCACTCCAAAACGAGGCCGAGCTGTGCGCACTGGAACGCGATGGACGAGCCGACCCAGACCGCGACGGTGGGAACGCCGAGCCGGCCGAGCCGCTCCGCAAGAAACCCCAAGCTGATGAAGCCGACGCCCATCGCGAAAGCGATCATCAGGAGATGGGTTGCAACCTCATCCCGCGGAAGCTCGGCCACCGCCTTTAGCCAAGGGCCAGCCCAAAGGCTTTGGATCGAGAGATATGCGCCTTGATGTACGACCGAGAACGGCGCAATGCTCCAAAAGATACGGCTTCGAAAGACGCCGCCGAGGCCGCGCGTGACCGCGCCGAGACTCTCTTTGGGATGCGCGCTCTTCTTGTCGGTCACGACGAAGAACAAAACCGCGGCGCATAGGACGCTCACCGCTGATAGCCAGGTAAAAAGCGCCCGCCAGCCGATATAGCCGATCGCCCATTCCACCGGGACCGTGGCCGTCAGCGCGCCGAGAGCGCCGACCGCCATCACAGAGCCGTTCATGAAAGGCAGTCGCGCCGCGGGAGCCCAAAGGATGAAAGCGTGGAACGAAGCCATCAAGCAGGCCGACACGCCGAGACCGATGAGCGCACGGCCGAATGCGAGGCCGGTCGGCGTCTCAGCGGCCCCGAACACGAGCGCCCCGAAGGCCGCGAATAGCAGGAGAGCGGCCTCGGTTCGGCGGGGCCCGTAACGGTCGAGAGCCACGCCGACCGGGAGTTGAACGCTCGCGAAAGCGAGAAAGTACACGCTCGTGAGAAAGCCCACCGTCCATGCATCGATAGCCAGCTCGGCGATGAGGTCCGCGGAGACCACGGCGTTCACCGAGCGAAACAGCTGGGAAACGAAATAGCCGAGGGCGAAGGGGAGGAAGACTCGCGACCAAAACATCGAAGGCTTCGGAGTCTAACATCCTGGCATCGGCCGCGGTTTTGGATCCGTCCGGGCCAGGACATAAGATAGTCGGATGGGTCCAACCAAGGAGGACAACCAATGAAATGGCGGTGGCTCGTCCGAGCATTCGTGTTTTGCGCCATCTGCGCCAACACGCTCGCCCAACAGGCTCCGAACCCGGGCAGTCTCCCCGAGATCGTGGCTAACGTGAACGGGCTCGCGATTTCGAAAGCTGAGCTTCTCCGACGCGCGGATGCGTTCCAAGCGCAGCTTCCGCCCTCCGAGGTGCCTCCCGATTTCTATCAGCGCGTCCTCGACCGGCTGATCAATGACGAGCTTCTCTATCAAGCCGTCGAAGCGAAGAACCTCGCGCCGACCCAGGCGGAGATCGATAGCGAGTTCGAGAACCAAAGCAAGGGCTTCGGCGGGAACGCGGCTTTCGCGGAGGCGCTTGCGCAACAAGGCATCTCGCCTGACCAGGTCAAGCTCGATCTCAAAAAAGAGATCGGCATTCAGCGATTGGTGGAGCGCGACCTCGTCCCGCAAGTCACGGTTTCCGAAGAGGAAAAACGCACATATTACGACGGCAACCCCGAAGAGATGCGAGGATCGCCCGAGTTTCGCGTTGCGCATATTCTCATTCAAGTGCCCAGGGACGCGACGGCCGAAGTCAAAGAGGCCGCCCGCAAGAAGGCCTCTGCGCTACGGAGCATGATCGAGGTTGGGCAGGATTTTGGCGACCTCGCGCGGCGAAACTCGGGCGACCCGGGCTCCAAAGATAATGGGGGCGAGCTGCCTTGGATGTCCAAAGGTGAAGTAGTGCCTCCGTTCGAAGCAGCCGCCATGGCTCTCGAGATTGGCGAGATGAGCGATGTCGTCGAAACGCAGTTCGGCTTCCACATTCTCAAGCTTCTTGAGCTCCGCGGTGGCGACTTGATCCCATACGAACAGGTGCACGGGCGGATAGAAGAATACCTGAAGCAGTTGGGCGTGCAAAAACGACTCGAGACGGAAGTCGAGACGCTCCGAACGCAGGGCACGGTCGAAATTTTCATCTAATTTGCTATATGATGCCCAGCGGAATCACGCAATCAGGAGGGAAGTGATCACAATGAGCAAGAAACTGAGGCGACGGGAGTTCGTCAAGTCCGGGACGGCAGCCGCTGGATTGGCCGCGGCCTCGCAGACGGTTGGAGCAGCGCCCACCATGATCACGGCGCAAAGTGTCAAGCCGGTCGTGATCGCCTCGGGCAATGGTAATAGGTATAAGAACGGCGGCGACGAGACGTGCGTCGAGCGCGCCTTTCGCATGATGACGAGCGGCAAGGACGTTCTCTAGAGCCTCATCGCGGGCGTCGAGATCGTGGAGCTCGACCCGACAGAGTCTGGCGTCGGCTATGGCGGTCTGCCGAACGCGGACGGCGTTGTGCAGCTCGATTCGTGCTGTATGCACGGCCCGAAAAAGCGCGCCGGCAGCGTCGCTGCGATCGAAGGCGTGCGAACACCCGCGCGGGTCGCTCATGCGGTGATGGAGCACACCGACCATCATCTCCTCGTCAGCGCCGGCGCCCAGAGCTTCGCGCGCAACATGGGCTTTACGGTCGAAGACGACTTGAATACGGAGCTCTTGCGCAAGCGTTGGCTCGATTGGAAGCGACGCATCGATCCGAGACACTATCTCGACCCGAAAAAGCGCGCCGAGGCCGGTCTCGAGGCCGGCGTGCAAATGGTGCGCGAAGGGCTCATTGACGAGGAGCATTTCTGGGGCACCATCAACTGCGATGGCGTTGGGCCGACCGGAGACGTTTGCGGGGTCACGACCACCAGCGGGCTTGCTTGGAAGATCCCGGGACGCGTCGCGATTCACCGATCCTCGGAGCGGGCCTCTACGTGGACAACGAGGTCGGCGCTGCGGGCTCGACAGGGCGCGGTGAAGCGAATCTCTACGGGCTTTGCTCCTTCTTCGTCGTCGAAGAGATGCGCCGCAGTGCGTCTCCGAAAGATGCCGGCATGGCTGCCTTGAAGCGGGTTCAAGCCAACACGGTCGAAAAAAGGCTTCTCAACAGCCGCGGCCTTCCGAGCTTCGGGCTTTCGTTCTACGTGACAAACAAGAACGGCGACTTCGCGGGGCGTTTCGATGTATGCGACCGAGCGCTCGAAATATGCCGTCTGCACGGAGAACGGCGCCGAGTCGCTGCCGCTCGAGCCGCTTTTCGAGGGAAGCTGGACGGACGAATAAGGCGCCTATTGGAGGGGCCAGCCGGTCACGGTGTCACGCCAAAGGCTGGTCCCCCAGCCGTTGGTCCAAAACCGCATGGGCGGTCCGTGATAGGGGCCGGACTCCGCTGCCGGCGCGATGTGGTAGCCGGCAATGCCCAAAGGGCCCCATATGCGTTTCCACTGCAACTTGTCCATGATGTGCTCACGGAGATCTTCCGGGTCGTAGTCGAAGGAGAAGTCGAAAACGATTCGATCGCTCGGCGCACGCTCCTTTTTCTCGCTTGGCTGGGACCAGGCGGGCGCGGCCATAGCGAGAATCAGAACGGTGACGGCTCCGTAGCGCCCGCGCATTTTCCAAGGCTAGGGCTGTTTCGAGACATTGTCAAGCCCGAGAGCAATTTGCGACGATAGCTCGCGCGCAATAAGATGCTACCTTCGGAGGCGCTAGTGCTTGAACCCGCTAATCCTGTCGGTAAATTCCGAGGTCATTTTTGGTGCTGGCAAGGCGCTGCGACGACTTCATATCTAGATATTCCGAGGAGCAGCAACGCAGCCAGCGCCGAAAAGGACCCGGAATTTATCGGCAGGATTAGCGGGTTCGAGTACTAAGGAAGCTCTTTTGAAAATTCTGGCTATCACCGCCGGCGCGGCGAACATGTATTGCGGGAGTTGTCTCCGTGACAACGCTCTTGCAACCGAGCTTCGCCGCCAAGGGCACGACGTCACTTTGGTGCCGATCTACACGCCGACGCGCACCGACGAGCCCAACGTGAGCGAGGAGCGCGTTCTTTATGGTGGCGTGAACGTTTATCTTCAGCAGACGCTTCCGCTATTTCGCCGTACGCCCAACTTCATCGATCGTCTCTTCGACTCGAAATGGGTCATGCAGCTCTTGAGCAAGATCTCGGTCTCGACCGACCCCGCAAAGCTCGTCGAGCTCACGGTCTCGACATTGAAGGGCGAGCACGGCTTTCAGAAGAAGGAAGTCCGCAAGCTAACCGATTGGCTCGAGGCGCAGCCGAAGCCGGATGTCATCATCCTGCCTAACTCGCTCATGATCGGCCTCGCGCTCCCGCTCGCACGAGCGCTCGAAGTGCCCATCGTCTGTACGCTCCAAGGGGAGGACTTGTTTCTCGACGGTCTTCCGGAATCGCACCGGGCGGAGGCCATCGACCTCATCCGAGAACAGGTCGAGCACGTCGACGCGTTCATGGCGGTGAGTGACTACTACGCGGGTTTCATGGGCAAGCTTCTCGCGATCCCGGCGGAAAAGATGACCATGGTGCCGCTCGGTATCAACTTCGACGGTTATAAGCTACCCGAGCCGCCTGAGTCCGAGGACGGCCCCCTCAAAATCGGCTACTTCGCACGCATAGCGCCCGAGAAAGGGCTTCACAACCTCGTGGAGGCCTATCGGTTGCTGCGCGAGCGAAGCGGCTTGCCCGCGACGCGACTCGAGGTTGCAGGCTATCTCGGACGCGAGCACCGCGACTATCTCGACAAAGCCGAAAACGACATGCGCCGCTACGGGCTTGGAGACGAGTTCCACTATCACGGTGTGCTCGATCGGCAAGAGAAGATCGATTTCTTGCGCTCGCTGGCCGTGGTCTCGGTGCCGACGGATTACGAAGAGCCGAAGGGGATCTTTCTCCTCGAAGCGATGGCGGCAGGGACACCAGTAGTCCAGCCGCGCAAGGGAGCTTTCGCCGAGATCGTGGAAAAAACAGGCGGTGGTTTGATCGTCGACGCGAACGATGCCGCTGCACTCGCGGAAACACTGGCGCGCTTGTGCCTGGATGCCTCCGAGCGTCAGAAGCTAGGGCGTCGAGGCTCCGAAGGCGTGCGACGTCACTACCGTGTTTCGGACATGGCGCAACAATCAGTCGCCGTTTTCGAGAAGCTCGCTGCTCGGGAGCCGGTTTCTGAAAAACAGAAAGTAGAAACGGGAGCCGTCACGGTTTGAGTAACTCGAGCACCGAAATCGAAGAGAAGATAACAAGCGCCAAAACAGCGCTCGACGCGCACGTCTGTGAGATTGTGGAATGGCATTTTGATCCCGAGACCGGAACACCGTTCTGGCTCGACTTCCGGGAGAAGCTCGACTTCGACCCGCGCAAAGACATCCAAACGTTCGAGGATTTACGGCGTTTCCCGCTCTTCGAAGACGAGTGGCTTCGGGGAGGACCGCTCAGGCGCTGGGTGCCGAAGGCGTACCAGGATCGTCCCATTTTCGTCTTCGAGACCGGGGGCACGACGGGCATTCCCAAGAGCCGCGTGGCGATCGACGACTTCCGCATCGACTACGAGCTCTTCAGCGCGACCCTTCCCGAAGAGCATTTCCCCAAGGGCTCCAATTGGCTCATGCTCGGGCCATCCGGGCCGCGCCGCTTGCGACTCGCGGTAGAGCATCTCGCGCAGTACCGCGGCGGCATTTGTTTCGGACTCGACTTGGATCCGCGATGGGTGATCAAGCTCATCAACAAAGGTTGGACGGAGCATCTCGAAGCCTACAAGAACCACGTGATCGATCAAGCCATGACGCTAGTGAGTGCGGGGCACGACTTGAAGGTGTTGTTCACAACACCCAAGCTGCTCGAGTCCTTCGCGCTCCGGCTCGAGGACGAAGGCTCGAGTCTCAAGGAAGCCGGTTTTACGGGAATCTTTTCCGGTGGCACCGAGTTCACCCCACAATGGACCCGCTTTGCGGTCGAAGAGCTTCTTGACGGCGCCTACATCACGCCGACCTACGGCAATACCTTGATGGGCCTTGCAGGGTCGAGGCCGGTCGGGCCGCATGATGGCTACAAGATTACTTATTACGCGCCGCAGCCGCGGGCAGTTATCGAAGTCGTCGACCCCGATGACGGGCGCACCGTGGTCGGCTACGGAGATTCCGGCCGCGTTCGTCTCACGACTTTGACCAAAGAGTTCTTCGTGCCCGGTTTTCTCGAACGCGACGAAGGCGAGCGGGAAGAGCCGTACGAAACCTATCCGTGGGACGGCGTCAGCGGCGTCCGACCCTTCCAGAAACTTGCGTCGGCCACGACGGTCGGCGTCTACTAGCGCAGGTCTCATGATCGACATTCCGGTTCTTCGTTGGGGACAGCCCTACGACAGTTTGGAAAAAGACACCGTCGTCCATTTCGACACGGGTGAAGAGCTCGCCACCGTGAGCCTCGCCAATGGCGGACTCATCCAGCGCGACATGCGTAAAGCACAAAGGGCGCGCGACGTGCTGCGAGAGATCCCGCCACGGGATCTCATCGAAATGGTGAAAAAGGCCGCGGACCTCTACATGAAAGAGGAGCTCCCGCTCGGAAACGGGACGCAGGGGCCCGATGATTTCGTGAAGTATCAGTCCGCGACGACGGGGCTTCCCGAGCACATGTGCCGCGCGAACATGGAAAAGAACCATTTTGTGCTGACGCGTATGGACGAGGTGCTCGACGCGCTCACGCGCGGCTTGGACCTTTCGATTCTCAATAACGGCTACGGCGTCGAAGAGCGGGGCGTAACGCTGAGCTATCAAGCTCAATCCCCGGTGCTCGGCTTGGTATTGCCCTCCAACTCTCCGGGCGTGCACACGCTGTGGATGCCGGTGATACCGCTCCAAATTGGTCTCGTCTTCAAGCCCGGACCGCAGGAGCCGTGGACACCCTATCGGATGGCGGAAGCATTCTTCCAGGCGGGAGTGCCTCGGGAGACGATTTCCATCTACCCGGGCCTCGGGGATATCGGCGCCGCAGTGCTCGCAAATTGCAGGAGGAGCATGATCTTCGGCGGCCAGCCGACGGTAGAACGGTACAAGGGAGACCCGCGCGTTCAGGTGCACGGCCCGGGCTTCAGCAAGATTTTGCTCGGCGACGACGTCGTGGACGACTGGGAGAGTTATCTCGACGTCATGGTGGACAGCGTTCTGATCAATAGCGGGCGGAGCTGCATCAGCTGCTCGGGTATTTGGGCGTCGCGCCACACGCAGGCGATAGCGAAAGCTATCGCGGAGCGTCTAGGGCCGGTGGCGCCCCGCTCACCGGAAGACCCGGAAAGCGCGCTCGCAGCCTTTACCGTGCCCGGTGTTGCGGAAGCCATCTCGAACGAAATCGACCAGCACCTCGAAGAGGCGGGGAGCGAAGACGTAACCCGAAAGTATCGACGAGAGGACGAAGCGCGGCTCGTCCCGCGTGAGCGGTGCGATTACTTGAGGCCCACCGTCATCCATTGCGAGTCTCCCGACAACTGGCTCGCGAATCAAGAATATATGTTCCCCTTCGTCTCCGTCGTGAATTGCCCGCAAGAAAAGATGCTCGGCACGATTGGCGACACGCTGGTGGGGAGCGCCATTACGTCGGACGAGAGTTTCCGAAGCCAGCTTCGCGACGCCGTCCGCATCGACCGGCTCAATGTCGGTCCCGTTCCAACGATCCGTCTCAATTGGCTACAGCCGCACGAAGGCAACATTGTCGAATTTTTGTTTCGCGCGCGCGCCTATCAGGAGGCATGAGCAAGGACGGGCGAGAAAGGTCAGGTTTTGCTCGAAGCAAGGGATCTCGTCAAGGATTTTCCCACGCCTTCAGGACGACTCGCGGTCCTCAAGGGGATATCGCTCGAGCTCGATCGCGGCGATGCCCTCTCCATCATGGGCCCGTCAGGCGGCGGAAAGAGCACGCTCCTTTTTCTGCTCGGCGGGCTCGACGAGCCGACCTCGGGCGTCGTCGAGCTCGACGGCGAGAACCCCTTCTCGCTCGACGACAAGGCGCTCGCGGCGTTTCGAAACGAGAAAGTCGGCTTCGTCTTTCAAGACCATTGCCTGCTCCCACAGTGCAACGTGCTCGAGAATGTTCTGGCGCCGACCCTCGTCGCCCCTCCGGGCGCTTATCGCGAGCGCGCGAAGGCGCTTCTCGACGAGGTTGGCCTGAAGGACCGTCTGACGCATCGCCCCGCGGAGCTCTCGGGCGGTGAGAAGCAACGTGTGGCCATTGCGCGGGCGCTCATCCGCAATCCCACGCTTCTCCTCTGCGACGAGCCCACCGGGAACCTAGATTCCGAAACGGCGGAGCCCGTCGCCTCACTGCTTCTCGACCTCGACGCCCGCGCTGAGCGAATCCTGGTCGTCGTAACCCACAGCGAAGCGCTCGCGAGTCGCTTCCCCAAGCGTGCGGAACTCAAGGGCGGAGTGCTGCTCGAATGACATTTGGTCAGTTAGTCGCGCGTAGCCTTCGCTATTTTTGGCGGACGAACCTTGCAGTGGTGCTTGGTGTCGCGGTCGCGGTGGGGGTTCTCACCGGAGCGCTCCTCGTAGGGGATTCGGTGCGCGGGAGCTTGCGCGAGCTCTTCCTGGCGCGACTCGGCAATACCGAGAGCGTCATTGTGGCGAACAGTTTCTTTCGCGACGCCCTCGCCGAAGAGTTAGGCCCCGACACCGTTCCGCTCATCGCGTTCGAAGGGATGCTGACGCATGAGGCGAGCGGACGCCGTCGAGCGAAGGTCCAAGTGTATGGAGTGGACGCGCGGTTTTGGGCCTTTCACGGCGTAGCCGACGCGGAGCTCTCCCGCCGCGGCGCCGTGGTGACGCCGAGCCTCGTGGAAGAGCTTGGCAGCGCTGAAGGGGATACGCTGCTGCTAAGGGTGGAACAACCCTCTGCGGTATCGCGAGGCTCGCTGCACGGTTTCAAAGAAAATACCGGACGCACGCTCAGGCTGACGCAAGAAGCGGCGGCGGCGGAGTTCTCACTCTATCCCCAGCAAGACAGCGTGAAGGCCATTTTCCTGCCCTTGTCGCTCTTGCAGAGAGATCTCGGGCAGGAGGGAACCGTCAATACGATTCTGCTCTCGGGAAGCGGTGACGCGGAGCCGAGACTTCAGGAGACGGCCACGCTTTCGGACCTGGGCGTCCGGCTGCGCGCTCTGGACGCTGAAAAGGGCTACGCGATCGAATCGCACGCTTTGATGCTGAGCGACCCCGTCGTTGAGGCGGTGCGCGCCGAAGCGGCCGAACGCGGGCTGGAGACGAGCTCGATTCTGACCTATCTCGCCAATACGCTACGTGTCGGCGAGAGGGAAGTGCCGTATTCTCTCGTGACCGCGCTCGACGCTCTCACGTATGAGAGCCTTGTGTCTTCCGAAGAGATACTCTCGTCGAGCGTCGTGCTCAACGAGTGGGCGGCGTCCGATCTCGAGGCGAAACGCGGTGACGCGCTGACGATGGAGTACTACCTCTGGCGCGACGACGGTCTCATCGAGACCGAGAGCGCCGATTTCATCGTAGACGCGGTCATCCCGATGGAAGGCTGGGGCGCCGATCGTGAGGTAGCACCGGAATATCCAGGCATATCGAGCGCGGACAATCTCGGCGACTGGGCGCCGCCTTTTCCCCTCGACCTCCGGCGTGTTCGAGACAAAGACGAAGAATATTGGGACGCGTATCGCACGAGCTCGAAGGCGTTTATTCGTCTTGCACGTGGGCAAAGGATTTGGCCCGTGCGTCAGGGGAAGCTAACCTCGATTCGGGTGAGCCTAGAGGCGGAGGACGCGGAGGCTTTCGAGCGAGGCTTGCGGGCGCGGCTCGACCCGCGCGCTCTTGGATTTTCTGTGATTGCAGCGCGCGCCGAAGGCGTGCGGGCATCCGAGGGCGCGACCGACTTCGGTGAGTACTTCGTATATTTCAGCTATTTCCTCGTGGTCGCCGCTCTCATGCTCACCGGGCTTTTTTTCAAGCTTGGCGTGGAGCAGCGTCTTCGCGAAGTCGGAACCCTCGTTGCGCTCGGCTTTCCCATGCGGCGCGTGCGGCGCCTGTTCACCCTCGAAGGCGTGGTCCTTTCGGTAGTCGGGGGCCTTGCGGGCATCGTCATCGCCATTTTCTATGGGTGGCTCATCATGTATGGATTGCGTACGTGGTGGGTTGATGCCGTCGGAACAACTCTTTTGACGCTTCACGTTAGCGCGCTCTCACTGTTTATCGGCGTCGCGGGCGGCGGCGGCGTAGCCGCGATCGCGATTGCTTGGACGCTCCGTCATCTCGAGAAGATCTCGCCGCGAAACTTGCTCGCCGGCGAGATAGGCCGCGAAACCACGGCATCGAAGGCGCGAAGCTCCCGAAGAGCGTCTCGGCTCGCATGGAGCGCGCTCGCGCTCGGCTTGCTGCTCGTCGCAGGCGCGACCATGGGCGCCGTCAACGAAGTCGCCGGATTCTTCGGAGCCGGGAATCTGCTTCTCGTTTCGCTCTTGTTGTTTCAATGGCTCTGGCTGAAAGCGGAGGCCAAGCGCGTCGTTTCCGGGCAAGGCGCCGGAGCCATCGCACGGCTCGGCTTCCGCAACGCCACCTATCGCCCCGGCCGAAGTCTCGTGGCGATCGCACTCATTGCTTTCGCGAGTTTTACCATCGTCGCCGTCGACGGGTTTCGCAAGAACGACGCCGCAGTGGATCTCGCGCGTGATTCGGGAAGCGGCGGCTATCCGCTCATGGCGGAGTCGCTTCTTCCGCTCCACTGGGACCCGAACACGCTCGAGGGACGAGACGCCGCCAACTTGCCTTATGCGGGCGACCCGGACGCGCTTGCCTTTCAGATCCAGACCTTCCGCTTGCGTCCAGGAGACGACGCCAGTTGCTTGAACCTCTACCGGCCGCAGAACCCGCGACTCCTCGCTGCTAACGCCGCGTTCATCGAGCAAGGCCGTTTTCGATTCTCGGCGTCGATTGCCGAAACGCCACAGGAGGAAGCCAATCCGTGGCTCTTGCTCCGAAAGAGCTTTTCCGACGGCGCGATCCCTGTAATAGGTGACGCGAACTCGATGACCTATTTGCTCCATCTAGGTCTCGGCGAGGATTTTCTTTTGTCGCGGGTGGGGGAGACACTTATTCGGCTGCGTCTCGTGGCGACGCTCGCCGATAGCATTTTTCAAAGCGAGCTTCTCGCCTCGGAAGAAAATTTCCTCACCCACTTTCCCGAAGCGGACGGTTTTCGCTTCTTCCTCATCGATACGCCGAGTGCGAGCGCGGACGAGGCGGGAGAGCTTCTCGAGAGCCGCCTCGTGGATTTCGGGCTCGACGTCCAGAGCACGAGCGAAAAGCTCGCAGGTTACCATCGGGTGGAGAACACCTACTTGTCCACGTTCCAAACGCTGGGCGGGCTCGGGCTCGTTCTCGGAACGTTTGGGCTCGGCGCCGTGCTTCTGCGCAATGTGCTCGAGCGGCGGCGCGAGCTCGCGCTTCTACAGGCCGTGGGCTACGAAAACCGCCATTTCTCGCTCATGATCGCGGCCGAGAACGGTCTCCTGTTGTTCCTCGGCCTTCTGACCGGAAGCCTCGCAGCGCTCGTTGCCATAGCACCTGCGCTCGTCTCCCGGGGCGGCAGCTTCGGCGGAGGTTTCCTGGGCGTGCTGCTCGGCGCGGTGGTCGTGAGCGGCCTGTTGTCCTCGCTTCTCGCTGTGGCCGCGGTTTTTCGCACACCGCTTCTCGCCAACCTGCGCGCGGAATAGGTCTGTTGACCAAGCCGAAATCGAGAGTAACAATGGAAAGGAAGACCTTTTCCCAACAACATCAAAACCATGTCCGAACCTCTGTCGCCCGAGTTCCGGGCCGAGCTCCGGGAGTCGCTGCTTGGAGCCATCCAGGATTTCTTCGACGAGCAGCTTGCCCCAAGAGCGGAGGGCGCAAGTGCGAAGCGACCACGGGTCACGGACCGCCAGCTCCAGCTCGCGACGGCCGTGCTTCTTCTCGAGGTAGCACGCTGTGACTTCGACTTGCGCGCCGACGAGCTCAACGCTGTCTCTACCGGGGTGCGGGATATTCTGGGCCTGACGGAAGACGAGGCAGTTGCCGTGGTCCGTTTCGCCGAGGAAGAAGTGCGGCAGTCGAAGCGCATCCACGAGTTCACGAACCTCGTCGATCGACACTACACGCCAGAGCAGAAAAAGACCGTGGTCCAATATTTGTGGCAAGTCGCTTTCGCCGACGCGCAGCTTCTTCCGAGCGAGGAGTATCTCGTGCGGAAGATCTCCGAGCTACTTCACGTCGCGAAAGCGGATTTCCTCGACGCGAAAATCACAGCGCGAGACGCTTTTCGCTAGTCGGGAAAAACTTGCGTCTTCCCGCACGGCGCGCAAGACTTGGCGTGCGGAGGACACGATGTTCCTGACCAAGACGCTCACACTACCGACACCTGAAGAAGCTCTTCCAGGCCGCGACGAGCCCATGGCCGTACCGGAAGCGCATTTCGTGAACGGGAATCCTTTGAAACCGCCTTTTCCGGAAGGCTTCGAGACCGCGATGTTTGGTTTCGGCTGTTTTTGGGGAGCCGAGAAAATTTTTTGGGAGCTAGACGGCGTGCACACGACCGCGGTCGGCTATGCGGGTGGCTCCACCCCGAACCCTACCTATCAAGAAGTCTGCTCCGGACGGACAGGTCACAACGAGGTCGTTTTCGTCGTCTACGATCCGAGTGTGGTCGGCTATGAAGAACTCCTCAAAGTGTTTTGGGAGGCCCACGACCCGACGCAGGGCATGCGCCAGGGAAACGACATCGGCACCCAATACCGCTCTGAGATCTATACCCATTCAGAAGGGCAAGCCCAGGCGGCGGAATCTTCGCTCGCCACCTACCAAGAGCGGCTGAGCGCGGCTGGCTACGATCCCATCACAACACAGGTTCTTCAGGCGCCTGCGTTCTACTACGCCGAGGACTACCACCAGCAATATCTCGCGAAGAACCCGGGAGGCTATTGCGGCCTAGGCGGAACAGGCGTCGCCTGTTCGACGGGTCTTTCGGTCGAATGAGGTGTGGCCGTGGCCGCGCTCCACGGAACCCCAATATAAACACCTAACTTTCACGTGTAGTCGGCGTTGCTATCCGCGGAGCGGTATAGTGTGACTATGTTCGAACCCAGTTCTTTCGATTCGAAGCCGGCAGTTTTTGTGCCGATGGACATGTCGTTGGCCGAAACATTGCTCAAAGAGGCGAAAGCGGTCCTCGATGAGTTTGGCGTCGTGTTCTTTCTGCGACACGGCACTTGCCTCGGGGCGGTCCGCGACGGTGCCTTCATCGAATGGGATGACGACCTGGACATCGGTTCGATCATCGGATTACATGGACTCACGGAGGATTCGATTGAGCCGGTTGTAGCGGCGTTTCGCGAACGCGGCTTCAGCGCAATCGTCGAGAAGGGGGACCTTCACATCAGCGTGGAACTGAGGAAGCTTGACACACCGTTGGACTGGACTTGCTACCGCATTGTCAATGACAGCATCTACCAGTGGCCAATGGTCAAGATACCGGTCGAACTGCATACAGATCTAAAGCCAATCGAATTCCTTGGCGTTCGGTTCAACGTTCCGACCCCCCCCAAGGAGTATCTTCGTCTGAAATACGGGCCGCAGTGGATGCTCCCGAAGAGAACCGGATTCGAACAGGACGTTCTGGATCTGATGCCCGACGAACCAACCCCAAATTCTGGTACGTTCATGCCACGACGAACCACCGGAAGCCTTCAGATTCTTGATTTCGGCGGCCGGACCGTCGTGGGAGCCGCAATTGTCCTGGCGTCGACAACCGTCCTGTCGGGTCTCGTGCGGTCAACGACCGGCCAAGACGGCCGAACGAGCCTCGATCTTCCGGAAGCCGGCTACTACGTTCTCACGATCCGGCACGGCGGTCACGAAGAAGTGCTGTTTTCGGAGAAGCTCGAGCCCGGTATCGACTATGTCTACACGCCAGATCCTGAAGTCTCATCAGGCAGGGTGAATGTTCTAGCGACCTACTATCAGGCGTCGATGAAACCATCCTGATTCTCGACGCAAAGCAAGTCCGGAGGCCTAGCGATTACTAGAGTGTACGTAGATATGGTGGCCGATCTATTTCACTACGGTCATGTGAATTTCCTCCGCACCGCGCGTGAGCACGGCGACTACCTTCTGGTGGGAGTTCACTCGGATGAAGTCGTGCGTAATTACAAGCGGCAGCCGATACTTTCCATGGATGAGCGCGTCGCTTCGGTTGCCGGCTGCCGCTACGTGGACGAAGTGGTGCCGGACGCCCCGCTGAGCGTGACCCGCACGTGGATCGAGCAGCATGACATCGATCTCGTCGTGCACGGCGATGACTTCACCGAGGAGCAGTGCGAGCTCTGCTACAAGACGCCCATCGAAATGGGCATTTTCCGCACCGTCGCGTACACGCGCGGAGTTTCCACCTCAGAGATCATCACGCGCTGCAAGGCTTTTTGAGTTGGACTAATTCGCAGTTTGGGCAACCGCAAAAGCGAAATGGTATCTCGAGCGAAACGGTCGAATGGAGTTCGCATATACCGGCCCGCGCTCCTTATTGCCGGCGTAGCCGTCGCGGCCATTGGTGCGACAGGATCGTTCGGTTCGCTTTGGGCGTCAAGAACCATGCAGTTACTTCCTGCGACCGCGATCGGCACAGTGATTGAGTTTTTTGTCCCTTTGTTTCCAATTTTCCTTATGGCGTTTGGTGCGTTTCTAATCGCCAAATCCTGGCAGCGCTAACTTCAACGGCCTCCGCAAAAAACCGCTAGTTCGACACCAGGCCATCGACGAGCGCGCGCGCTTCTTGGACTTGCGCGACGAGGTCGGAGAGAGCCGCGGACACGACCGTAACGTAATATTTAGCCTCTTCCCAGGATTCCTCTTCCAGTCCCTCGCGGATACCTGGAATCGTCTTGACGCCGTAGCCGGTGTAAAAGCCCGGCGCGTAGACCTGGTGGCGGAACCACTCCCGCTCGGGGAGGCCTTCGTCATGGGAGAGCCGCCGCTCCGACGTGTAGAGAAGCTGGTTCAACCGCTCGAGCTCGGGCTGGGACTGCACCACGCTCGAGCTCATCGTGGAGAGCTTCTCGAGCGCGCGCTCATACGCTTCGCCCGCTTCGTGCAGCTTCGCGAGCGCGGCTTCTACCGGAGCGAGGTCGATCTCGGGCGCGTTCTCCCGTTTTGCGTGCTCTTCCTGGATCTCCTCCACGTAGCGGCTCATCGTGGTGGAAAGATCGGTGAAGTTGAACGGGAGTACGGTAGCGTTGGCGAGCCGCATGATCGTGGTGCCGATGGTTTGCGACAAGGCGCGGCCAAAGACGAAGGAGCCGTCAGAGAAGCGTGTATACCAATCAAACGAGTCGTAGTTCGAATGATAGATGCCGCCCGGGCTGTCACCTCCGAAGCCGAGGTTCAACGACGCCATCGTGAGATGGTCGAGAAACACGGTGTAGTCGGAGCCGGAGCCGAGCGCCGAGATCCTGAGATCGTCGATCTGCTCGATTTCCGCGCGGTCTTCATCGCTGTCGGCGGTCTCGATCCGCCGTCGTCGCGCGGCCTCCCAAACACTGACTCCACGCTCGGGGTCGGGGATGTCGCGGATGACATCGTTGACGAGCTCTTGGAGCGTATGGCTTCCCGACATCCCGAGCCAACCTTTGCCGTTGCTATCGCTATTGATGTAAACGACCCCTTTCTCGGTGAGCTCTTCTTTGTGCGTCTCTGCCCACTCGGTCGAGCCGAGCAGACCCCACTCTTCGCCGTCCCAAGATGCGAGGATGATCGTGCGCTTCGGCTTCCATCCTTGTTTCATCAGCTCGGCGAATGAGCGCGCCGTCTCCATCAACGCCACGTTGCCGCTCGTCGGGTCCGCGGCGCCGTTGTTCCAGCCGTCGTGATGGTTCCCGTGGACGATCCACTGGTCGGGATAGACGCTCCCGTCGATGCGGACAATGACGTTGTAGAGCGGACGGCTCTTCCAATCGATCGCAAGCTTTACCCGTACTTTCGAGGGCCCCGGTCCGATGTGGTAGGTGATGGGCAGCGCGCCGCGCCAGTCCTCAGGCGCGACTTCGCCACGCAAGTTGCGCAAAAGAGGGAGCGCATCGCCATAGGAAATGGGAAGCACCGGGATCTTGACGAGCGTCTTCGCTTCACTGAGCTCGAGTCGTGCTTGATCCGTCTTGGCGCCGAAGCCCGGGCTCAGCGGATCGCCGGGATGAACCGGCATATCCATGATGCTGCCTCGTTGCACGCCGTGCTCGGGCCTATAGGGCCCGTCCGGATAGGTTTGCCCCTGATAGTATCCGTCATCACGAGGATCGGAATAGATGAGGCAGGCGATGGCGCCATGGGTTTGCGCGAGCTTGGCTTTGATGCCGCGCCAGCTTCGGCCGTAGCGGGCGATGACGATTTTGCCCTCCACGCTGAGGCCTTTGGACTCTAGCGTTTCGTAGTCCTCGGGGATCCCGTAATTTACGTAGATGAGCTGACCGGTGACATCTCCGTCGGCGGCGTAGGCATTGTAGGTCGGAACCGAGCCGTCATCCGCCGAGTCTTTGTCGTTCAAAACGGGTGGCTCGCGAAGTAGAAGCACGTAGTTTTCCGGCTCGAGAAGCTCGACGTAACGTTCGGTCGGGAGCGGCATCAGCGCTTGCGTTTCTTCGATCCACGCGTTCAGGCCCCATGACTCGAACTGCGCGAGGATGTACTCGGCAACTTTCTTGCTGCCGGGTAAGCCCGCAATGTGCGGCTCTTCGGTGATGAAGCGCATGTACTCGCGCAAGTTGGCGGGGTCTGGGATCGCGCGAAATTTTTCTTCCCATTCCCGCTGCGTGTTTATCTCGTCTGCGAGAAAGCCTTTCAGATTCGATTCTTCGGCAGATTGCAGGGGAGAGGCCCCCCCGGTCACGAGGAGGACCAAGCTCAGGATCGCTCCCTTCAGAGTATGAGACATGCGCGTTCAGCTCCTTTTATGTGCCGAGGGATCGCCTCGGAGTAAATCCGTTACATCCGAGAGTCCTTGTTGCTCGGCGAGGGTCATGAGTCGTTCGGCTTCGGCGGGTGCGAGGGTCGCTTTTCTCCGCAAGAGTGATTCGATGAGATCGTAATACGCATTTTCAGCGGCAATAATCAGAGGCGTCCGCCCGCGCGCATCGGCGACGTTGACATCAGCGCCCGCATCGGCGAGCCGCTCGACCAACACGGTGCGGCCTTCTTCCGCAGCTTTGAAGAGCGCCGACTCGCCCTGTCGGGTCTTGACGTCGACGGCGGCCCCTCGTGTCAAAAGAAGCTCGACGAGCGCCTCGTACCCGCCATGAGCGGCCGCAATGAGCGCCGTGGTTCCATTCTCTGCTTGCGAATCGATAGGCGCGCCACGCTCGAGAAGCAATTGAGCCAGCTCGACGTGACCTCCGGTCGCGGCCAAAATCAGCCCGTCCCGTCCGAGGAGGTCAACCTGGTCGGGCTTGGCGCCGCGGCGCAGCATCGTTTCTACGAGATCGAGATGCCCGTACATCGCGCTCCGCAGGAACGGGCTGAGCCCATGTCGGTCTGTCGCGAGCGGGTCGGCCCCCGCTTCGAGCAACAGGTCGACGACGGCGCGATCTCCCGCAGAAGCCGCCCTCATCAACGCGGTCGTGTCGTCCTTCCGCGTTGCGTTTACGTCGGCCCCGGAAACAGTGATGAGCCGTTGCAGAAGCTCGACGTTGCCAGCCTCCGAAGCGAGCATCAACGCCGTCGTTCCGTCGGCGTCCCGTAGGTCGATGTCGGCCCCGAGCTCGAGCAAGAGGTTCACGATCGCATCTTGCCCTTCGAGCAGAGCCAGCGTCAGAGCCGTATGGCCGTCATCATTGAGCGCCGCGAGGTTCGCGCCCGCTAGAACGAGCACCCGAACCGCTTCGCCTCGTCCGTGTTGGCCGGCGATCATGAGAGGGGTCGTCGATTTACGGTCCTTCGCGTCCACGGCGCCGCCGTTTTCGAGAAGACAGCTGAGAACGCCCGTGTGGCCGCCGAAGGCAGCGGAGCCCATTGGGGTCACGCCGAGCGGGTTACGGGCGTTTGGCTCGGCCCCAGACTCGACGAGCTTTAGCACTACGTCGACGTGGCCCTCTTGCGCGGCGAGTATCAACGGCGTCGCTTGGGCGCGGCCGCGCTCGTCGATGTTCACGCCCTCGCTCAACCGTTTCGACACGGCCTCGAGGTCCCCCGCGTGTGAAGCCTCGTGGAGAGTCGGCTCACGGGAGCCACGCTTGAAAAAACCGAGAATGAGCAAGCCCATCGTTATGCAGACGGGAGTTTATCGCGAACCGGCGGAGCGCGCCTCCCTAAGGGCAGCGGCAAAGAATAACTTCACATTTTAGGACGCCGATGCATCCCGCCTGGCTGCGTTGCTCGTCGTTCATGGATCTGGCATAGATCTGGATATTACTCGCTCCTCGCGCCTTGCCAGCCGGGCGCCCTTTATTAGACGGGGCCCCCGAGAATGCGAACTTATTCTTTCGCGGACCCTAAGCGAATAAAGCCGGCTCCCCACCGGTGTGAAGATAGACGATCGTGTCCCCGGCGCCTAGACGCTGGGACGCGATCTCGGCGATGAGTCCCGCCATCGTCTTTCCCGTATAGGTCGGGTCGAGAAACAGGCCCTCGGTCTGCGCGACGAGTCGGATCGCCTCGTGACCTTCCGGCGTCGCGATACCGTATCCGGGGCCAATGAAACCGTCCCGCACGAGGATCGCATCCTCCGCCACGTCGATGGAATGGCCAACATTCTCAGCGGCGAGAACGGCAAAGCGCTGAATCCGCTGCCGGCATTCGGCGACCGGCCGGCTGACCGTAATCCCGAGGATACGATACGGCTCCTGATAGATTTCCGCTCCAGCCACTAGCCCGGCATGCGTCCCGCACGCGCCCGTCGTCACGACCAAACAGGTGGGAACCAGCTCACGAGATAGAAGTTGCTCGCGCAACTCGCGCGCGCATTCGATGTAGCCGACGGCGCCGAGACCGCTCGTACCGCCCCTCGGGATGACATAGGGCCTTCGTCCGGCGCGGCGAAGCTCGTCGGCGACTTCTTCGATGCGCACGTCTACCATGGCGCGATCGGGATCTCCGGTGAATCGCAGCTCGACGTCCAGTAGCTCGTCCAGTAGCAAGTTGCCGCGCGCTTTGGTGGGGCGCTCGTCGTGCATTACAGCGATAATGTCCAGCCCCGCGGCCCTAGCGGCCGCTGCGCTCGCGCGCACGTGATTCGATTGTGGTCCCGCACCGGTGACGATCACATCCGCATCCTCCGCGACCGCCTGCGCCATGAAGAGCTCGAGGCCACGGATCTTGTTCCCTCCGAAACCGAATCCCGTGAGGTCGTCGCGTTTGATGAAAATGCGTGGCCCGCCCAGCTTCTTCGAGAGACGTGGCGCTTCGACCAGGGGCGTCGGGAAAATCCCGAGAGGGAAGCGCGGCGGCAGCGTCACTTCACCCGTCATGTCGAAGCCTCGCACCTACAACGCCTACGAGAAAGATCGTGAGTGTTCCTGCGACCGTAATCATCTGTCCGTGAAAGGGACTACGCCACATGGAGGTCTCCGGAAGGCCGGGAGAGAGCGTCATCCACAGGATCACGAGAATCCCGAGCACGACCGCAATCATCGCTTCGGGGCGTTTAGCCTTGCGCGAGGCAAAGCCGAGCAGAAATAGCCCGAACATGCCGCCGGCAAAGATGCCGGAGAGCGTCCACCACGCGCTCAAGAGACTCTGAACGCCGATCATCGCGAGCGCCGTCCCGGTACCGGCGGCTCCGACAAGGATCGTGGCCAGGCGCAGAATGCGCATCGCCTCCCGATCGCTGACTTGGGTGCGCCGTGTCAGTCTCAGCTGGCTCAACTGGCTCGTTCGATAAATATCGAAGAAAATCACGGTGGCCGAGGAGTTGAGACTCGTATCGATGCTGCTCATCGCGGCCGCAACGAGAGCGGCGACCAATAGACCGGCCATACCAGGGGGCAGGCCGTGCGTGATGAAGTGCGGAAAGACGCGGTCACCGATAGCTGCACCCGCGCTCGATTCCACCAGGCTCGCGAGAAGCTCTGGACGAGCTTCGTAATAAGCGAAGAGACCGGCGCCGATGAAAAAGAAGACGAGCGAAATGGGGATGTAGAGGCCTGCCGCTATCCACACCGAGCGCCTCGCCTCTGTTTCGCTGCGGGCAGCGTGGTAGCGTTGCACATAGCTCTGATCGATTCCAAAATTGTTGAGGTTGATGAAGACGCCGTAGAGCAGGACGACCCAGACGGTCGAGCTTCCAAAGTCGAGAGCGGTGCTCCCGAGGCTGAACTTCCCGGCCTCGGCGGCAATCTCGAACAGCTGGCCCGGGCCCTCAGGCATGCCCATGACGAGGAGGCCGACGACGAAGAGCGCACCGATGGTCAAGACGATACTTTGGACCGCATCGGTCCAAATAACGGCTTCGATGCCCCCGACGAGCGTATAGACCGTGACGAGGGCGCCCATGCCGACGATGATGGTCGGAACCGACCAACCCGAGAATATAGAGACGGCCAGGCCAACCCCAAAGAGTATCGAGCCGACACGTGCGAGCTGGGTCAAGAGGTAACACACCAGGGCGTAGGTGCGCGCCCAGCGGCCAAAGCGCCTCTCTAGGTGGGTGTAAGCCGAAACCTCTCCGGTCTCGCGATAGAAGGGGACGAAATAACGCGTCGCGACGAAGGCGGCTATCGGAAGCGAAAGGCTGAAGACGAAAGCGTTCCAATTAGTAGAGTAGGCGTTACCGGGAACACCCAGGAACGTGTTGCTGCTCAAATAGGTGCCGAACAGGGACAAGCCCACAAGCGAGGATGAGAGGCGCCCGCGCGCCATCGTAAAGCCTTCAGGCGTGCGACTCGGAATACAGCTGAGAACCTCCAGGGCAAGAGATGCTTGACGACGGGCTCCAGTCTTGGTTTGGACCTGTTTTAGGTGTAATCGAACCGTGTGAACGCTGAGATCGAGTCTGTCGGCAATGGCGTCGAGGGTGAGTCCCGACATAAAGAAAGACGTGACCCGCGCCTGCGCCGGCGTGATCCCGAGAGCGTCCCGGAGAAGTTGCGGGGCAATAGCTCTCGGAGTCCCAGCCTTCGTTACGAAAACTAATGCGTGGCTCGAACCGACGCCGTGGACCCATAACGTGCATCCGGACTCGAGCTCCTTGCCGCGAAGGCCTCGGCTGCCGGAGGTCGCCCGTTTCAGGTTGGTGCGAAACGCGACGTTGTCGGCGTCGGCATTCAAGCGGAGCCTTCCCGCATCTTCTGAGATCCCGTAGTCGCCATTCAAGTAGTGGATGGCAGCCCGATTCCTGTCCAGAATTTGTGCAGAGGCGTCGACGACGAAGACGGCATCGGAGAGCTCGTCGAGGCATGTTTTCAATGCGTTCCGCTCTTCCGCGAGCTTCTGTGCGCGGAAAAACAGAGCGAGCGCGCGCTTTAGATGGGGCAAGATGACGCGCAGGAGGACACGGGCCCGCTCGAGAGGCGCTGCGTCGCCCCCCTTGAAAACCGAGATTCCGGCGGCGAGCCAGCCTGGGGCGACGCTCGATTCTCGAGCGACGGCGAGCCTGAGGTGAGGCCACTCGTCCACAAACTCCTCGCCGATGCGGGCCAGGATGAAGCTTTGCTGCGACAACGCACCGTTCTTGAAGACATTTCCAGGATTGACGGTCGTGAACCCCGCGTTCGGACTATCCAAACTGACGTATCGGACGGGGCCGTGACCACGGATGACGAGGGTCCAGCCCTTGCCTTTGAGGCTCGACCCAAGCTCGGCGAAAAACGTCGTCCAAGCGATGGACTCGCAGGCCGCGTCGTAGGCAAACGCAATGAGATCCGATTCAGCCGCAGGACGCTTGGTGTCTTTGATACTTTGCTGTGGATTCAAGGTGTTCATCGGCACCCCTTCCCTGACACAAAGGACGGACCGAGTCGCTGAATTCTCCAAAAAAAAATTAATTGAGCAATCGAAGCTCAATACCCCCGTGAACCATTCGAGGCGTTCCGAGGATCTCGAGGGGATCGGCCCGGACAGCGTATTCCTGGTCGAACGCGTTCTCAATCGCCAGGTAGACATTCAGCTTGGGGGTGACCGGGACGCGCAGAGACAGGTCCACGACGCCGAAATTCGGCAGCACGATCTCATTCAAGTCGTCCTCGAATGCATCGCCAACCACACGCACGTCGATGGTGAACTGAAAAGGACCGTCATAGCCGAGACCGATATTGCCCTGGTTCTTCGCCACCTGGGGCAAGCGGCGATCGGTGTCGTCGTTGATGGCATTCGAGAAGAGGTAGCTCCCGCGAAGGCTCCAATTCTCGAAGATGAGATAAGAGACCGCGGCCTCGAAACCGGCAATCGTGGCACTCCCAAGGTTTTGGCGCTGACGTTGGATGGAGCCCGGTGACAAGTCGACACAAAGGGGGAGATCCGTCGGCTCGGTGCATAGCGTCACGTTCGCGATGGGGTCCTGGAACGAGTTGTAGAACGCGTTCAGGCGCACCAAAACGTCACGGCTCGGGTAGAGATCGACGCCGCCTTCCACACCCCAGAGATATTCTTCGTTGAGCCCGTCGTTCGGGGCAGTGAGAATGTTTCCTACGCGGAAAGGCCGGTAGAGCTCGTTCAGCGACGGCGCGCGAAACCCGCGATAGACCGAGGCGCGAACGGTAGCATTCTCGAAAGCGCGATAGGTGAGCCCGAGGCGCGGATTGAACGTCCCCTTCGTGGCCGCATTCTGCCACAGGTCGAAACGGCCCCCGAGCAGCAGCTCGAATTGTTCTTTGAAGGTGAGCTCGTATTGAAGAAACGCGCCGAAGAAGTTCTGGGTGCGCTCATCGCCGGCCGTTTCCTCGTCCGGATCCCAACTGACGTAGCGCCAATCGATACCCCATTGGATGCCGCGGTCGGTTCGCATCGAGAAGGAGCTCCCGAAACCAACGGAAGGGAAGATGGTCTCTCCAAACGGGATCTCCCGGTCGCGGCCCGGTAGAATTCGAGAGAACGAGCTCGCGAGCTGCTGTTTCTGCCCGTAGAAGTTAAAGCTCCACCTGTCGGTGTCGTAGCCCGTATCGACCAAATAGATGTGCGAGTCGTTCACCTGGGCGGGGGTACCGTTACTGCGCTCCTCGTCGTAGAGATTCACCCCGACGTGGAAGTCTCGGTACTCGACCCGACCGAGAAATGTCTGAAACTTCGTTTTGGCCGGGACGTCGACGTCGCCGCGGTCTTCTTCCCGCACGGGGATGTAGCCATCAGTGTCGAACACACGGCCGGAAGCGATCCAGGACAAGTCGCCGGCTTGATCGGAAGCAAAGATATCCGCGTCGTAAGTGCCGCGGTTGCCGAATTGGAGGCGCGCATCGAAGGTGCTGTTCAGCGCGGCGCGGGGTACGAGCTGAATGGTGCCCGCGAGGGCCGAGCTTCCGTAGAGCTGGCTCGTCGCTCCACGCGCCACCTCAGCTCGTTCAATGGATGTCGCGGGCAATCGGTTCCAATAAACCCAATTGCCGAAGGGATCGTTTAGCGGGAGCCCATTCCAAAGAACGAGGCTTCGGCTGGCCCCGCTCGGTCCTATGCCTCGGAGCGACACGCCTTGCGTCGTCGGGTGTGAGAAAAGGCTCGAGGATCGGCGGAACAAGCTGAACCCGGGCACGCGGCGAAGGGTATCGTCGATGACCAAAGCCGGAGAGCGCGAGAGGTCTTCGGCATCGATCGGCGTCACGAGCGCAATCGAGTCGATGAGCTTCTCCTCGTACCCTGTCGCCGTGACGACAACATTCTCCTGATACGTAAGAGGCTCTTCCGGTTGGGATTCAGCCGTCTGTTCGTTCTTGTCCTGATCGTCCTGCTCTTGAACGTTAGCCGTCGCAAGCACGGTGCTGAGAAGCAAAATCTTGAACATGAGTTATTTCTATCCAGTGTTTGGACCAGTATTTGGTCTGTATTTGGCCGGCAAAGCCGCCAGAGAATACCACGAAACAATAGCGTAAAATGCCCAGCGAGGAACCACGATGTCTGCCATTTTGACACTCTCGCTGCTAGCGCTTCTCGCCGGCCATAGCCAAACCGCGGCCCACGACGAACCACGATACGCCGAGGCTCGCGACCGCGCTTACGGGGCCGCCATCGACCAGGCACGGCAAGTGATTCATTTGCGGCTCGATGAATATCCCGGGCTTTCCGTCGCCGTCGGGGTAGACGGTCGCATCATCTGGTCGCAGGGGTTCGGTTGGGCTGACATCGAAGGCCGGGTCAGCGTCCGGCCCGCTACGCGGTTTCGCGTCGGAAGCGTGGCCAAGCCGATGACGGCCGCTCTTCTCGCGCTCCTTTATGAAGAGGGGAAGATCGACCTCGACGCTCAAATCCAGCTTTACGTTCCGAGCTTCCCCGAGAAGAGGCACCCGATCACGACGCGTCAGCTCGCGGGGCACGTCGCCGGGATCCGGCACTACAACGGAGATGAGTTCTTGAGCTCCCAGCGTTACGCGTCCATCCTCGCGGGCCTCGAGATCTTCGACGACGATCCTCTCCTGTTCGAGCCGGAAACCGACTACTCGTACTCGACCTATGGATGGAACCTGATAAGCGCCGTCATCGAGGGCGCGGTCGATGGAAATTTCCTGCAGATGATGGATGAACGCGTCTTCGATCCACTGGAACTGCGAAGCACCGAGGCCGACCAAAACCGCTTGATCGTGATGGACCGCGCCCGGCCGTACATCCGCAACGACAATGGGCGGTTCGAGAACGCCCCCTACGTCGACAACAGCTACAAATGGGCCGGAGGAGGGTTCGTTTCCACCGCCGAGGATGTCGTCCGCTTTGGCATGGCTCATTTGGACCCGGGCTTCTTGAAACCGGAAACCGTGAAACTCCTGTGGACCTCGCAAAAAACGAGCGACGGAAAGGACACCGGTTACGGCATCGGCTGGGGTGTGGGACAGGACAAGAAGGGACGCCGAGTCGTAGGCCACGGAGGTGGCTCCGTAGGCGGCACGACCCGCTTATCGATCTACCCGGATCAAGGCCTGGTCATCGCCATAATCAGCAACATGTCGAACGCCCCGCGATTCAACACCGAGAAAATCGCCAACCAATTTTTAGATCAATAAAAAGAAAAGGCTAGTCGCGGTTCTGAACGAACTGCCATCCGAACCGCCCCTTGATGCACAGGTGACCGTTCGTGACGTCGTGGTCCACGGGTGAGGTGACGCGGACGATCTCGTTATCCTGGACGTGGAGCTCGAGGTTGCAACCCACCCCGCAATACGAGCACACGGTGCGGGTGACGTTTTGCTTCGCCTCGTCCCAAGTGCCCGCTTCGCGGTGGTCGTGCTCCGCTTTGAACATGAGAGCGCCGGTCGGACAGACGCCGATGCAGTTACCGCAATAAACGCAGGCGGAGTCATCGAGGAGGGTGTCGAACTCCGTCGAGATGCGCGCGTCGAAGCCGCGTCCCGCCACGGCGATGGCGAACGTGTTCTGGGCGTCGGTGCCGCACGCCTCCACACATTTGTAGCAGAGGATGCAGCGGCTGTAGTCGCGCACATACATCTCGTCGTGGATCTTCACGGGCTGCGCGACGGTTTCGGCGAGCTCGCCCGTTGGCGCGTGATGGTGTCCCGCTTCCCGGGAGTCCCGATCGCCCGCTTCGGTCGGCGGCGCGGGCGTGCCGAAGCGCTCGGGCTTGGCGTCGTAGCGCTCCATGAAGCCTTGGACCTCGTCGGTGGCGAGCGACATGTCGACGGACGACGCGAGAAGCTCGAGAACGAGCTTTCGGCTATGGCGGACGCGCTCGCTGTCTGTCTGGATCTTCATGCCCAGCTCGGCCTGACGCGAACAGGCCGGAACGAGGATTCGCGAGCCTTCGAGCTCGACGACGCAGACGCGGCACGCATTGACCGGCGTCAAATTCTCCAGATAGCAGAGCGTCGGGGTCTCGACGCCTTTTTGGCGGCACGCGTCGAGAAGCGTTGCCCCTTCGGTTACGGAGACGGCGTCACCGTCGATTTCGATTTCTACGAGCCGTTCACTCATGCGTCATCCTTGGGTGTCAAAAGATTCCTGGCTAAAAGATTCCTAGCCAAGAGATTCCTGGAAAGAGCCGATTGCACTGCGCTCGCCGCGGTGTGGCCCAGGCCGCAAATCGAAGCGTCGCGCATGACCTGCGCGAGCTCGTCAATGAGCTCGATTTCGCCATTCTGGTCGCCGCCGTTTTTTGCGATGCGGTGAAGCGCTTCCTCGACGCGGACTGTGCCGACACGGCACGGAACGCATTGCCCACACGATTCGTCACGGAAAAACTCCGCGACCCGCAGCAGAATATCTGTGAGGTTCGCGCGCTCACCGAACACCATGATCACCCCGGAGCCGAGGGATGCGCCGATCGCGCGCGTGCCTTCGAAGGTCAGCGGCACGTCGATCTCGTCGGGGCCGATGAAAGTACCGGCCGCGCCACCGAGAAGAATGGACTGGATAGTCTCGGCACCGCCGGCTTTCTCCAGAAGCTCCTTCAACGTCGTGCCGAAGGGCACTTCATAAAGCCCCGGATTCCCGACGTCGCCGGAGACACAGAAGAGCTTCGGGCCCGTCGAATCTTTCGAGCCGATCGACGCGAAGCTCGGGCCGCCATCGCTCACGATGTCGAGCACGTTGACGAGCGTCTCGACGTTGTTGACGACCGTCGGCTTTCCGAAAAGCCCCACTTGTGTCGGGAAGGGCGGCTTGTTGCGGGGCTCGCCGCGAAAGCCTTCAATCGAGTTGAAGAGCGCTGTCTCCTCACCGCAAATATAGGCGCCGGCCCCACACCGGATCTCGAGGTCGACGCGAAACCCTTCGCCCATCACATCCTCGCCGAGAAAACCGCGCCGTGTCGCGCTATCGATCGCGTTTTGTAGACGACGGGTCGCGTGATGATATTCGCCGCGTATATAGATATAGCCTCTCTCCGAGCCGGTCGCGAAGGACGCTATCGTCATCGCTTCAACGATGGCAAACGGGTCCTCTTCCATCAACACACGGTCTTTGAACGTCCCGGGCTCCGACTCGTCCGCGTTGCAGACGACGTAGTGCGGGCGCACGGGCGCCTTTGCGACGGCGTCCCACTTGATGCCCATCGGGAAGGCAGCACCGCCCCGTCCCCGAAGCCCCGAATCTTTGACCTCTCGGATGATGCCGTCGGAGCCAAGGCTCACCGCCCGCCTGAGCGCTGCGTAGCCGCCGTGCTCCCGATACTCGTCCAGACTCGTGGGGTCGGCGATGCCAACGCGGCGGAGAATCCGTAACCCCTCTTCACGGGGCTCGGCGGTCTGAGGCGTTGACGGCGCCGGCGTCGGTCGCTCGCCGCCGCCCTCGAGACCTTGCCGCACACCATCCGCCGTGGCCGCGGTAAGAACCCAATCTTCATCGCCCGCGAGCTGAAACATCACCGCGGGGGCGCGTTCGCATTGGCCGAGACATGGGCTTCGGTGCCATGAGTGCGCATCGAGGGTTTTCTCGAGCGTCGCGCAGAGCTCGTCCGCGCCCGTGAGCTTGCACGCAATGTCGTCGCAGACATGGGCGACGCGCGCGGGGCGCTTCTCGGTGGCGAGGAGCGAGTAGAACGTCACGACGCCATAGGCCTCGGCCGGCGGAACCATGAGGCGCCGACAGATGTAGTTCAGCGCACCTTGGCTGATCCAGCCGATGTCGCCTTGAACAGCATGCAGGGCTGGGAGCAGAAGATGCCGGCGCGACTCCGCGGCTTGACGTCCACCGCGTACGATGTGCTCTTCGAGCGCCTCACCAGGCTCGTCGCGCTCGGGTGGGCCGAGTAAGTTGTCGAGTGCCGCGCGCTCCTCGTCCGTAGGAGCGGCGTCCAGGAAGTGAAGGTCCATGAAGGGTTCCCCTAGTGCACTATGTCGCGTCGATGCGAATCGCGGTGGCTTTGAACTCCGAAGTACCCGACTTGGGATCCCACGCGTCGATGGTGAGCTGGTTGACGTCGACCTCGTCGGGGAAATGAAGAGTGAGGAACGCGAGTCCTGGTCTCAAGTTCGAATCGAAGCGTACCGGTGCTTCGATCGAGCCGCGACGCGACGTGATCTTGACGTTCTGACCTTCCTGGACGCCGTAACGCTCCCCGTCCACGGGCGCGAGATCGAGCGTCTCGCGACTACGGATAGGGGAGTCGAAGCTTCCGGTCTGGACACCCGTGTTGTAGGAGTCGAGCCGCCGGCCCGTGGTGAGACGAAGCGGGAACTCGTCGGTCAGCTTGTCGACCGGCGGTACCTGCTCGACCACCGAAAAAGGCGCGAGACGTCCCCCGGCGGGACGCTCCCAAAGTCGGCCATGAAGGAACGGGCTTCCGGGATGATTCTCGTCCGGGCACGGCCATTGCAGCCCCCCGAGCTCTTCGAGGCGCGCATAGCTCATGCCCGCGTGGAGGGGCGAGAGGCTTCGAAGCTCATCCCATGCCTCTTCGGCCGTCGGCACGGACCAATCATGGCCTATCGCTTGCGCGAGCCGGCAGATGATCTCGATATCGTCTTTCGCCTCGCCCGGCGGGTCGAGCGCCTTGCGCACCCGTTGGACGCGTCGCTCGCTGCTCGTCACGGTACCCTCGGACTCCGCCCAAGAAGCGGTCGCAGGGAACACCACGTCGGCGAGCTCGGCCGTCTTGGTGAGAAAGAGATCCTGCACGACGAAGTGCTCGAGGCCTTCCAGGACTTTGATCGCATGGGCCACGTCCGCTTCCGACTGCGCTGGGTTCTCACCAATCACGTAGAGCGATGTGAGGTCTCCGCGCGCCATGGCCTCGAACATGAGCGAGAGGTGGATCCCGTTCTTGTCGGGGAGACTAGTGCCCCACACTTTTTCGAACTTCGCCCGGGACTCAGGGTTCTCGACATCCTGGAAGCCGGGGAACTTGTTCGGCAGCGAGCCCATGTCGCCTCCGCCTTGAACGTTGTTCTGGCCGCGGATGGGCACGACCCCGGAGCCCCAGCGGCCCACATGGCCCGTGAGAAGCGCGAGGTTGATGAGCGCGCACACGTTGTCGGTGGCGTTGTGATGCTCGGTGATGCCGAGCGTCCAGCAGAGCTGCGCGCGGTCCGCTTTCGCGTAGCTATGCGCGAGCTCGCGGATGCTTTCCCTGGGTAGGGACGTGATGTCTTCGGCATATTCGAGCGTATAGGACTCGACCGAAGCCTCGTAGGCTTCGAAATCGGTTGTCGCGTTCTCGATGAAGGTTCGATGCGTGAGACCCGATTTGATGATCTCGCGGCCGACCGCGTTCGCGAGGGCGATATCCGTGCCGACATCGAGGCCCAACCAGAGATCGGCCCACTGCGCCGAGCTCGTGCGGCGCGGATCGATCGTGTAGAGTTTGGCGCCGTTGTGCACGCCCTTCAAGACGTGATGAAAAAAGATAGGGTGCGCGTCGCGCGCGTTCGAGCCCCACAAGAGGATGACGTCCGTTTCTTCGAGCTCGCGGTATGAGCTCGTACCCCCGCCCGCTCCGAAAACTTTCGCCAGACCGGCGACGCTGGGAGCGTGTCACGTGCGGTTGCAGCTATCGATATTGTTGCTGCCCATGACGACGCGCGCGAACTTCTCGGCCATGAAGTTCATCTCGTTGGTCGACTTGGAGCAGCTAAAAAGCCCGAAGGACGTCCCGCGGCGGTCTTTGAACCCCGCGGCCGCGCGCTCGAGCGCCTCTTCCCAGCTCGCGCGTCGGAGAGACCCGTTATCGCGAACCATTGGATGAGTCAATCGCTTGTAACCTTTTCCCATGCCTTACCTCTCGGGAGAGTTTATCACGTAGGATAGAGCTCGCCGGACGCTCGTGGCGTGCTACTGGCGTTGGCGGGCCCTCTGGAAGCGGCAAATCAACTGCCTTAGAACCATCCTTCACCTGATCGGTGAATTTATCACGTAGGATAGGGCATGCGATTTACCCGGAGGCTCGCGGCGTGCGCGGTCGTGCTCGGCGTGCTCTCCTGTGCCCCGGAGGAGCCCGAGCCTCTCGTTCTGTTCATTGGCCTCGACGGCGCGAGCCTCGACATGGTGGACGATCTGCGCGCCGAGGGACGGCTCCCGACTTTCGACCGGCTGATCCGTACCGGCATCTCGGGCCCGCTCCAGTCCTGGGCGTCGAAGCCGATCATGAGCGAGAACCTTCGTCGCGGATTCTGGTCGCCGATCGTGTGGACGTCAATCGCGACAGGCAAGATTCCCGAAAAGCACGGCGTGCGCGATTTCGTCTTGCCGATCCCCGGAACGTCCGCGGTGTGGATGGGCGCCGAAGAAGACCCAGCCCGCGCCACGATGACGCTCCCGGAGCTTCACGGGCAGGCACCTCTGACGCTCACGATGCGGATGCACTCTTTCGGCCGCGCCGGCGCTCAGCCGGTGCAGCTGCTTTGGAACGGCGAGCTTGTGGACACGGTCCAGCTCGAGGACACGTGGCAGGAAATCGCGGTAGAGGTGACGTCGGCGCCCGTGCGGAACACGCTCGAGCTCGTCTTCGCGCGGCAAGCGCGGGCGAAGGATGGACGTAAGCTGGCCGCGGAGCTTTCGTGGCTCGCTGTCACCGATGGCGCCGGCGAGGAGATCTTTCATCTCGACCCGGTGCTCGATCGCGAACATCTCGGCCGCGGTTTCTACCCGCCGCGGGGACAGCTTACCGAGGTCCAGAGTCTCCATTGGCGCGCGAAACCGTTTTGGAGCCTTCTCGGAGACGCCGGAGTGCCTGTCGGGATCGTCGGCTATTGGGGCACGTGGCCCGCCTATCCGGTGAACGGATTTATGGTCTCGTCGCGCATGGGGATCCGCGAGCAACGCGCGGGGAGCACGCGATTGAGCTGGCCGGACGCGCTCGCGGCGGAAATCGGCCCCCTGGTTCCCGACGCCAAGGATCTCGCGCCCACCTTCGAGCGTCTCCACGTCTCGGAGTGCGAACCGGCGCTCATCGAACAGCAGTCCGTCTTGAAGAAGATACTGATCCAGGACGAGTACTACGTGCGCGTCGCTCGCAAGCTCCTCCCGAAGATGGACTCCGGGATGTTCTCGATCTATCTGCGCTCCATCGATGTCGCGGGTCACCCGACGCTCCACTGGCGCCACGGACAGCCCATCCCCGAAGGATGCCCGGAATCGGTCCGCGACATCATGGATGAGACCTACGTGCAGATCGACCGCTGGGTCCAAGCGATCCTCGAAGCCCTCCCGCGGCGCGCCACCGTCGTGATCGTTTCCGATCATGGGATGCAGCCCATCGAAGGCGGCGGCCACCACGCGCCTTTCGGCTTGTTCATCGCCCAGGGAGAAGGCTTGCGCCGCGGCGAAGTCTTCCGCGGCTCGACAGTACTCGACGTCGCGCCGACGATTCTATATTTGTTGGGAGCGGATGTGCCGCTCGAAATGGACGGGAAGGTACTCGCGCAAATCTTCGAGAGTCACTGGCTCACTCAGCATGCGCCGCGCTACGCGGACATCGACACAACGCTCGCCATAAAGGCCATAAAGGATGGGGAGGACGGGTTCGAGACCGACGTGAGTGAAGAGGCGCTCGAGCAGCTCCGCGCACTCGGCTACATCGAGTAACAGATCGGCGCGGCCGTCGTCCAGACGCTGGAAGGTTTGGGTTCGGCACTAGGCAGGCTAAGGAAGTGGAACCGTTGCGCCGGAACCCTGCACAACGAGGTGCCGGCCGGCGGAGACGCTTCCCACTACTTCCTCGGTGCCGTTTGGCCAGCGGATCGTGACGTTGCCGACCGCGTCCAAGCTTCCAGCACCGATGTGGATGTCGAGTGTTCCCTGGGACAGGTAGCTGATGCCGGTCTTGACCTCGCGTATGACGGTTTTTTCGCCGATAGTCGCCGTGACCCTGGCACCGACGGCGTCGCGATTCGATTCTCGGCCGACGAGGCGCAGCGCGACAGCGTTGCGCTCATTGCCTCCTTCGTTACGCAGCAGCAGGGCCGACTGCCCGCACCGGGTTACCAGCACGTCGAGGTCACCATCGTTGTCGAAATCGCCGGGGACAGCGCCCCGAGCAACGGTTTCCCGTCCAAGAGCGTCACCCAAGCTCGTTCCCACCTCCGAAAAAACACCACCGCCGGTGTTGCGGAAGACAAAATCGCGTTGCTCGTATGTCGAGATGCTTCCTAGCTGATGGATATTGTCGATGATGTGCCCGTTCGCGACGAAGATGTCGAGTAGGCCGTCATTGTCGTAGTCGAAAAAGAACGTTCCGAAACCGACGAAGTTGAGCGACGTTTCAGCAACGCCCGCATCGTAGGAGGCGTCGAAGAAAATGCCGGAGCTCGTGCCGGAATAAAGCGCGTTGTACTCGAAGTCGAGGTTGGTGACGGTGAGGTCCAAAAAGCCGTCGTCGTTGTAGTCCGCCATGTCGGTGCCCATGCCGGCTTGGGTCCGGCCGTCTTCGCTATAGCCGACGCCGGCCAGAAGGGTCACGTCCGCGAAGAGCCCGTCGCCCTCGTTGCGATAGAGAAAGTTACGCATCGAATCGTTCGCGACGTAGAGGTCAGCGTCGCCGTCGTTGTCATAATCGCCCCAGACGACACCGAGACTCTTCCCATCTACGTCCGTGTACACGCCCGCCGCGTGGGTCACGTCCTCGAAAGTCCCGTCACCGTTGCCGCGAAACAAGTACCCGGGCGTGGGGTTGTAGACGTCGGGATGACAATAGGCTTTGATGTTTTTGGCCTGATTGCCGCAGAACTTGTGGTTGTCGAGCGCGAAGTCCACATAGCGGGCTACGTAGAGGTCGAGCGAGCCATCGGCGTCGTAGTCGGCGAATGCAGCGCTCGTGCTGAAGCCGTCGACGGAGAGGCCGGAAACGGCCGTGACATCAGTGAACGTTCCGTCTCCGTTGTTCCGATAGAAGACATCAGAGCCAAAGTTCGAAACGTACAAGTCGAGATCGCCGTCGTTGTCGACGTCGCCCGCGGTCATCCCCATGCCGTAAGTTGTGTCGCCCACGCCGGCCTCGAGCGTCACGTTGGTAAAGCCCGCCCCGCCATCGTTGCGATATAGCACGTTCGTCGGAATCGCGGCAGTCGCAACCGAGCCTGGCAAGGGAGCGCCATTGACGAGAAAGATGTCGAGGTCGCCGTCGCTGTCGTAGTCGAAGAAGCCGCCGCCGGAGCCCATGGTCTCGACCAGGTACTTCTCGTCGGTGGCACCACTATAGTGAACGAAGGCGATACCCATTTCGGACGTTACGTCTTCGAAGAGGATGGGTTCGTCCCGGGTAAGACCTCCGGCGAAGAGCGCCGCGATGAGGGCTGAGGTGAAGGCTCGCATCCGAACCATCTTACGCCAAACGACCAGAGGCATGGACGGACGACTACAGCAACGTCATCGAAGTCATCGAGCGCTGATGAGCCAATCGCGGTCTTCTAGACGCGGTCCGCCGCCCACCGTATCCAAGCCTCCTAAATCTCCGAGAGGTCCAGAAGGCGATGGGCTTCATTACGATCGCGCGTGTAGATACGGAACACGTCACCAATGGAGATCTCGTGAGCGGGGCGTCTGACTACTCGAATCTCATCACCGGCGCCGAACTCCCCCTCCTCGATGATCCGCAAGTATGCGCCCGGCCTCCCAGCGGCGGTGAAGCGGCGAGGAAAGCTCGGATCCCCCATGCGCACGCCGAGTCGCCAGCAGGGGACTCTCGGCTCCGAAACTTCCAGCAGGACGCTGCCGATCTGCCAACGTTCTCCGATCAACGCGCTCGTCACGTCTATCCCCTCGGTGGTCAGGTTCTCCCCGAACTCTGCGTGCTGTAGCGCACGGTCGAGTTGGGCCTGCCACCATTTGTAGTCCTCGACCGCGTACGCATAAACCGCTTTGTCGGGGCCGCCATGGGCCTCGCGATCGGCTTGATCGTCTCCATCGAGGTTGACGCCGGAAACCCTGACGCGCCCCGCGACGGGGAATTTCCAAATCGCACTCCGTACCGTTCGGCCGTTGTAGTCGAACTGACGGGCACCACCGACGTTCACGGAAAGGAGTTTGCCGCTTCTTGTGTTTTTCTTTTTCACCACTGGCCTCCTTTCGAGCTTTGGGTCCGCGAAAGAATAAGTCCGCATTTTCGGGCCGTCTAATAAAGGGCGCCCGGCTGGCAAGGCACGAGGAGCGAGTAATATCCGGATCTATGAACGACGAGCAACGCAGCCAGGCGGGATGCGTCGGCGTCCTAAAATGTGAAGTTATTCTTTCGCGGGCCCTTTAGAGAGCCGTGCGGCGGAAGAGAACGTCGCCGCGCGGCCTCATCACCATCAGAATTCAGCTCTCACCGTCGAGATTCCTCTCGAGGAAATCTCGTATCAGGCGCGCGATGACGTTGCCGTCTTCCTCGAGCGCGAAGTGACCGGTGTCGAGAAGGTGAAACTCGAGGTTCTTTAGGTCCCGCTTATACGGATGAGCGCCTTCCTCTGGGAAGATCGGATCGTTTTTGCCCCAGGTTATGAGCGTCGTCGGCTGGTGCTCACGAAAGTAGGCTTGCCATTCCGGATAGAGCGGCGGGTTCGACCCGTAGTCCTAGAACATCGCGAGCTGGATCTCCTGGTTTCCTTCCCGGTCGAGCAAACGCTGATCGATGTTCCAGTTGTCCGGGCTGATGGCTTCCTGGTTGCGCACTCCGTGCGTGTACTGCCACTTGGTGGCATCGATGGTGAGCAGTCCCCTGAGCGCGTCGGCGTTGTTCGCTGTCTTGTCCTTCCAGTAAGCCTTGATGGGATCCCAGAACTCGAGAAGGCCCTCATGGTACGCGTTTCCGTTCTGAACAATGAGCGTGTCGACACGTTCTGGATGCTTGGCGGCAAGGCGAAACCCGACGGGCGCGCCGTAATCCATCAGATAGATGCTGTAGGTCTCGAGTCCGAGCTTCTCGGTGAACGTTTCGATGAGCTCGGCCATGCGGTCGAACGTGTAGTCGAACTCCTCGATACTGGGCATCGAGCTGTTACCGTAGCCCGGATAGTCGGGCGCTATGACGTGGTACTTGTCGGCAAGCGCCGGGAGCAAATTTCGAAACATGTGGGATGAAGTGGGAAAGCCGTGCAGCAGAAGAACGTTTGCGGCATCCTTCGGCCCGGCCTCTCGGTAGAAGATGTCCAGCCCGTCGATCTGCATGGTCTTGTGCATGATTTGGGAAGCATCGATGTTGGGATTCGAGGCCGTGGGACGGGTTTCGTTCGCCCGGGCTCCTACCCATGCGAGGGAGGCGGTTGCTAACAAGATAGCGGCGAACGAGAGAATCGTTGTTCTTGGGCTCATTTTTTCTCCTTTAAAGTCTGCGCGTTCGACTAGTTGCTAGAGCAAGTTCTACGCCAGACCGACGAATCGAGAAAACAGTTGATACGGTGTGACTTACGTCGAATGGGCGGAGATGCGAAATCTCGCGATCCGCGAAATGTCGCGTTGACAACGCTCTCGCTCTCGTACAAACTCACGGCGTGACGGAAAAGAGCCTCTACGACGCGTCCGAGCGCCGGGAGCTCGAGCAAATCTTCCTCGACATGGCTCACGAGCGTGCGCTGCCTGCTCTTTTGAGCGTCCTCGTGGAGCGGTTGCGGGGACTTCCCGAGGTAGCCCTCGCGCGTATTTGGCTAATCCGGCCAGGCGACATCTGTTCGGTGTGCGCTGCGCGGGCAGAATGCCCGGACCAAACGCGCTGCCTGCATCTCGTAGCCAGCGCTGCCCGCGCCGTCGAGAAGGACAGCGGCACGGACTGGTTCAGCATGGATGGCTCTTACCGCAGGTTCCCGCTAGGCGTGCGACACGTCGGCAAGATCGGCTCGAGCGGAAAGTCGCAGCTGCTCCATGACACCGCGAAAGATAGTGAATGGTTCACTCGCGGCGACTGGTTGAGGAAGGAAGGCATCAAGAGCTTCGCGGGCCATCCTTTGATTTTCAGGAACGAGACGCTAGCAGCCCGGTGAAAAAGTCCAGATTCTGCTCACGGAGAAAGTTTGGTGGGCAAGTTCAAGGAAGATGTGATTCGGCGGAACGGCCAAGTTGAGACGCCCGATGGATTGCAGCGGGGCAAAACGTGCGCCTATGGTCGAGACGAAGCGCAATAAAGCAGCGATCAGACTGGCGTTGAGCTCCGCGTATTCCTTCGGCGTGGCCTTGCCGATGAGATTGCGCATCAGAATCCCGAGATTGAATCCGGCCACGTGCGTGAGGAGGCGCTTGAGTATATTTTCGTGTCTTCGCAAATGCGTTCGTCGCATGCCTCCCGCTTCGAGGTAGTGCGCGAAAGGTCGTTCGAGTAACTCGCCGCGACGGCGTATTAATCGCTTACCTCGAGTCCCGCGAATGCGACGTCGGTTCGCGTAGGTGGCGGCTTGCTCGGCCTGTTTGTCCTTCCATTTGCGGCCACCTCGCTCTGGCTCCGAAATGTAGCTCCGGTATTCTTGTTCGACCAGCTCAACCAGGATGTCGTTGCCGTGATAGCCCTTGTCCCCGACCACTTCGCGACCCGCGTCTTCATGTATTCGTTCACAACATTCCGCGTTGTTCGCGAGCTCTTGCAGATTTGACTGCGCTTTTTCCAGCGTATCCGGTAGGCTCTTTGTGTCACCCTTCGCGCCTCCGTGAAGCGTCACGGCAATTACCGCACCTTCCCCGCTCATGTCCACAGCATGCTCGGCTTTGTGCGCCATATCCGTGCCCCCGCTCTTCATTTTCATGATCTCCGCATCCGGCTCGTTCGGATTCACCCACTCCTTGTTCGACCCTTTCTTTGGCCGCTTCTTGTCCAACTTCGCAATGTCCGCTCGGCTCGGCTCTTCGATACCACTCTTGCGCGCAAGCTCCTTCAAATACGATTCGTAGCTTTCCCCCGTGTCTCGACGAACGATTGACCGAAGCGCCGCATTCGCTTCCAGCGTCGTCGCGTCCACACCCAGTGTCTTGCCATCTATCATCCCTCTCGACGCTAGAACTTCTAGCACCCATCCAAATACAGATTCGTGAACTTCCAGCGGAAGTCGATTCCGTATCCGAGACAGCGACGAATGGTCCGGCGTTCGCTCTTCCATTCCAAGGCCAAGAAACTGGCGCAAAGACAGTGAGTCCGAACACCGCCAGCAGATCCCGCGCTCTGAATCGATGCGCTCAAAGTAGCCGATCAACAGCATTCGAAAATACACACCCGGCGGTATGCTCGGCCGACCTTGCTTCTTCGCGTAATACGGCGAGCATTTCGACTCCACAAACGAGTCAAACTCTTCCTCTCGAAGTACCCGATCGAGTTCCTCATAAAAAGGATGACCAGGACTTGACGCAACCGCATCGTGTGGAATCCATAAAGTCTCTTGGCAACTTTTCTTTTTCTTCTTCATCGACATGCGATGCAATTTTACATCGTCATCGAATGAGTCTTCAGAGAAATATCGCGACCGGATACGACTTTTTCAACGGGCTGCTAGGTGTCCTGGGCATTTTCCGCCGCGCGTTCATCGACGCGCAAGAGTTTCTCTGGCTGCGCGCCTTCGCCGATCACGCCGCCGCCGCAATAGCCAACGCGCGCGCATTCGAAGAAATCGAGAGGCTGAAAGAGGAGTTGGAGCTCAAGAACGAATACTTGCATCAGGAGGTCAAAAACGCCCACGCCTTTGGCGGCATCGTTGGGGAGAGCTCGAGTCTCGGAAGGGTGCTCGAGCAGATCGAGCTAGTCGCGCCCACTGAGAGCGCGGTCATGGTTCTCGGAGAATCCGGAACGGGTAAGGAGCTGATTGCGCGAGCCATTCACGAACAAAGCCGGCGTCGCGGACGTGCGATGGTGAAAGTGAATTGCGGGGCGATACCGCGAGAGCTGTTCGAGAGTGAGTTCTTCGGGCATGTCAGAGGAGCGTTCACCGGCGCGGTGAGTGACCGAGTAGGGCGTTTTCAGTTGGCCGACCGGGCCACGCTCTTTCTGGATGAAATCGCGGAGATTCCATTGGAGCTTCAAAGCAAACTGCTGCGCGTTCTCCAGGAAGGCACGTTCGAGCGAATCGGTGAAGCCCACACGCGTACGGTAGATGTTCGAATCATCGCTGCGACGAACTGCAACCTGGAAGAGCGTGTCCGTGAGGGGCGTTTTAGAGAGGACTTGTACTATCGGTTGAACGTTTTTCCAATAACCATAGCACCCCTTCGCGAGCGCCTCGAAGACATTCCCGCCCTTGCGTCGACGTGCTTGGAGAACATCTGCCGGCGACTAGGCGTGCCGACCCCGCGGCTCACGCAGAATCATATGCGGATTCTTCAAGGTTACGACTGGCCTGGCAACGTTCGGGAGCTCCAGAACATCGTCGAGCGCGCGGTGATCACTCTGCGATCAGGCAAGTTGAAGTTCGACCTGCCGGCGGTGCGGCTACATCGCTCTCGAGGATCGTCACCCCCGACATCAAAATCCGGGAAGAGCATCCTCAACTACGAGGACCTGAGACGCATCGAGCGCGAAAATCTCGTCGTAGCCCTGGAGCAGACCAACTGGAGAATAGCCGGTCGAGGTGGCACGGCTGAGCTACTCGGGATAAACGCCTCGACGCTGCGATCCCGCATCAAGACCATGGGAATCAAAGCCGGTCCCACACCCTGATCGAGCGAGGCAAACAAAGTGAGAGAGGGAGCTTGAGCACGAAAGACGAGGAGCTCATGCGGCAGTGTCTGGAGCTCGGCCGCGCCGCGGCCAGCAGGGGCGAAGTTCCGGTTGGGGCTATTGTCCTGCTCGGCGGGCAAGTCCTTGGCCGAGGTCGCGAGGAGTCGAGATCGAGCTTGGACGTGACGGCGCACGCGGAGGTGGTCGCCATCCGCGATGCGGCGCGCGCGAAAGGCTCGGTCGACCTGCGTGGGTGCACGTTGTACACCAACGTGGAGCCATGTGTGCTGTGCTCGTATGCGATACGTCGTTCGTCGATCGAGCGCGTCGTCATCGGAGCGCCAACAGCGGCGCTGGGTGGCGTTACTTCGAGCTATCCGATCCTCGTCGACCCAGGCTCCAGGGTTTTGGGGCCCCGCCCATCGTCGTGCACGGGGTTTTGCTCGAAGACTGCGCTGCGCTCATGGATAATCGCGAGATAGGCTGATTAGGACGGCGAACGCACGAAGGCGTCGTCGAGAGCGCGTACCGACGTGGCGCCCGCCAAGCGCATGGCGAGCTCGAGCTCACGGCGCAACGTCGTGAGCACCATCTCCACGCCCTCTTGTCCAAAGCTCGCGAGGCCCCAAATATAGGGGCGCCCAACAGCCACCGCCGTCGCGCCAAGTGCAAGCGCTTTGAAGATATCCGTGCCCCGGCGGAAGCCGCTGTCGATGATTACGGGAATGCGGCCGCGAACCGCGTCGATCACTTCGGGTAGGATCTCGATGGTGGAGACGCCGCTCTCCTCGGCACGGCCGCCGTGGTTCGAGACGATGAGCCCGTCTGCGCCGTGCTCGACCGCGAGCGCGGCGTCTTCGCGTGCCACGATGCCTTTGATGAGCACCTTCATGGTGGTGTGCTCCTTCAGACGCTCGATAAACGACCATGTGAGGCTTGGTGCATCCAAATCGGTGAGCCCGGTGACGTCAACGTCGTCGAACATCGGTTTGCGTCCGAGCCGAAAATAGATGGGCCCGCTCTCGTGGCAGACGGAGCAATCGCGCGAGTCCATCCGACCGAGGCGCTGCGCGGTCTCGCGATAGCTGATCACGGGAAGGTCGACGGTCAACACGACCGCGGGGCAGCCGGCGCGCTCGGCCCGCTTCAGCAGTCCTTCGGTCACGTCCCAGCTCGCGGTGGGATAGAGCTGATACCAAACCGGCGTTCCGCGCGCGGCGTTGACGTCTTCGACTGAAGATGTCGTCATCGTCGAAAGGATTTGCAAATGGCCGCGGTTCTTTGCCGCTCGCGCGACGGCCACTTCGCCTTCGGCGTGAAACGCCTTCTGGCTTCCGACCGGTGCGAGCACGATGGGCGTTTCCCACCGCGTCCCGAAGATCTCGACCGAGGTATCCACCTCGCGCACGTCGACGAGGCGCCGCGCGCGAATGCCGAACTTGTCGAAGCCTTCGCGATTGGCGTGCAGCGTGCGATCCCCATCCACACCGGTCGCAAGGTAGCCCCAGTGCGCCGGCGGAAGCACGTCGCGCGCAACGCGCTCGAAGTCGAAAACGCTGAACGCGTCCTCCGCAGAGGTAATGACCTTCTCACCTGGAAGCTGCGCCGAGCCCATGAAAAAGGGACTCCCCGCGAGAAAACGAAGAAGCTCGCGTCGATGCATGATTGGGTTGACCTCCTCCTTGGCACACGTCGTAGAAGCATTGTATGGTGCAGGGAACATCCAGGTCTATTGCCCTCGTAACTACCCGTGGATGAGATGATGTTTCAAGACATTCGTATCGGAGCCCGGCAGCTACTCAAGCGCCCAGGCTGGGAGATAGCCGTTATCGTGGTCCTCGCGGTCGGCATTGGTGCGAACACAACCATGTTCTCCGGGTTCGAAGCGTGGGTTCTGAGGCCGCTCGACTTCAACGAGCCGGACCAGCTCGTTGCGCTGAGTGAAGCTCAGCCGGAGCTCGGGCGCGAGCTCATCGTCGCCTCGCCGCGAAATCTCGGCGACTGGATGGAGCAGCAGCGTTCGTTCGCGTCCATCGGGGCGTATCAAGGATTCAGAGTCAACTGGAACGACGAGACCCAGCCCGTTCGCCTCATCGGCACGCGGATCTCGGCCTCGCTCTTCCCGACGCTCGGCAAAGAGCCCGTGCTCGGCCGAAACTTTACCGAAGCGGAAGATCCTCCGGGAGAAGGGGCCAAGGTCGCACTCATCTCTCATAGCCTGTGGCAAGAGCGCTTCGACAGCGACCCGCAGGTCATCGGCGCTTGGTCCGGCTGGACGGCGAGATTCACGAGATCGTGGGTGTGATGGAAGCGGGCTTCAAGTTTCCCGCGTGGACGCAAGTCTGGACACCCCTCGCGCTCGACGTGCATGCGGGCGAGCGGAGCGACCGCTTTGTCAACGTTGTCGCTCGGCTCCGTAGCGACACGACGATCGAGGCGGCGCGATCCGATTTGGGCGCCATCGCGGAGCGCCTCGCCGCAGACTATCCCGAGACGAACCACGGCTATACCGTCCGCGTCGTCTCGCTTCGCGACTTCTTTGTCCCAAAAGTCATCACCGTTGCGATGACGGCTTCGCTCGCCTCGGCGCTTCTCGTTCTCGTCATCATTTGCGCGAACGTCGCGAGCCTCATGCTCGCACAAGCCGCCGCACGGAGCCGGGAGACGGCTGTCCGTTCCGCGCTTGGCGCGAGCCGTGCGCAATTGGTCCGGCAGAGCGTCGTCGAGGGCATCTTGCTTGCGGTGCCTGCCGGATGGCTCGGCGCTTATCTTGGAGCGGTGGGCGTTCAATCGATGCTGGAATTCGTGCCGGTCGAGCCCCCCTACTTGTTTCATATGGGGGCCAGTGCGATTGGCGGCGTCTACACGTTCGCGATCTCTGTATTCGCCGGCGTCGTCTGCGGGCTCGCGCCGGTCCTCAGAAGCTCCGGCGCTCGCGTCTACGACGCTCTCAAATCCGGGGGCAGGGAAAGTGGAGGGCGCGAGTCGCGGCGCTTTCGCTCGGCGCTCGTCGTGAGCGAACTCGCGCTTTCGACGGCCCTTCTCATCGGCGCGCTCCTCATGGTCAAGAGCTTCCTCGCCCTTCAAGCCGTTGACCCGGGCTTTCGACAGGACGGCGTCATGACCGCGGAGCTTTCGCTCCGGGGTGTCGCCGAGAACGATACTGAAGGATGGGTTCGTCTCGCGGAGCGCCTCGTCACGGATCTCGAGTTACGTCCCGGGATCGAGCGTGTGGGCGTCGCGAGTGACTTGCCTGTGAGCCCGAGCTACCGCGTGTGGGGCCTCGTCGCACGCGACCGAACGTACGGCCCAGGTGAAGACGTCGCAGCAACCGTACACGGGACGCTTGGCGATTATTTCGGCACGCTCGCGATCCCGATCGTTTCCGGACGGGACTTCACCGAGCTCGAGAAACGGGACGGTGGCGACGTCGTCATCGTGAGCGAGCAGCTCGCGCACACTATTTGGGGCGATGAGGATCCCGTCGAGCGTCAATTGAAAGTCACGGGGGGTGAGGAAGCGCGTTGGTTGACGGTGGTCGGCCTCGCGGGGAATGTCGATATCGGCCGGGACATGGTGAGCTTCGGTGAGATTCCTGGGATGCAGCTCTACATTCCCTACGCCGCCTCACCGACGACACGCCTCGCTGTGGCCGTTTATGGAACCGCGCCCAACAGCGATATCGCGTCGACCATGCGTGAAGCGTTTCGAGCTTCGGCTCCGGGAGTGCCCGTTGGCGAGATTCTCACGATGGCGGACTCCGTTTTCCGCTTGCGCTGGGTGAGCAGCTTCTTCAGCCGTCAGCTCGTGCTCTACGCCATTCTGGCAATGATCGTCGCGGCCGTCGGGCTCTATGGGCTGACGGCAGACTCCGTGAGCCGGCGGACGCGGGAGCTTGCGATCCGAACCGCGCTCGGCGCGGAGCGGGCGAGCTTGATTCGTTTGATCGTCGTCGAGGCGGTCAAGCTCGGCGGGTTCGGCGTTGCGGTCGGGGTCGTATTGTCGCTGGGTGTTACACGCTTCGCGTCACGTATGCTCGTGGATGTTGGCGCTCGCGATCCCTTGGTCTTCTCTTCAGTCACCGTCTTGCTGCTCGCTGTCGTCGTCGTGGCTGCTTTCGTTCCTGCCCGCCGCGCCAGCGCGCTCGACCCCATCCGGGCGCTGCGCACCGAGTAGGAATCGCTGCTGATATTGCTACGCTCTCTATTGATTGCGAGCTGGGGGGTGATGGGCGTCGCGGCCTTCATCCTGCGTGCGCTGGTATCCCTCACGCCCATCGCGCTCGAGCCCATCCAGAACGGGAGCCTCACGACCTGGCAATGGGTTCTTCTCGGTGGATGGGTAGTGTTCAACCTTTACGCGGAGGGCTATCGCGGTTTCCACCGGCGCTTTTCGCCACGCGTCGTGGCGCGGGCGATGGAGCTCGGAGACAACCCACGCTGGTTCAGGGTATTGTTCGCGGCGCCTTATTGCATGGGTCTCTTCCGCGCGCCGCGACGGGTCCTCATCACGAGCTGGGTTTTGCTCTTCGCCATCATGGGCGTCGTCGTTTTCGTACGCCAGATCGCGCAGCCGTGGCGAGGGATCATCGACGCTGGAGTGGTCGTGGGACTTGGAGCAGGGCTTCTGAGTATGCTGTTCCTCTTTGCGCGTGCGATCGCCGACAAAGGAAGCGGCTATGACAACGCGCGCGCAGAGTCTTTGAGCTAGTGCTCAGCCCTTCCAAGCTTTCAAGACGGCGGCCGTGTCGGCGTAGCCCACATATTCGATGACTTTTCCGTCTGCGTTAAACGTCCACAGATGCATGCCCTCGTCGATATACCTATTCCCGTGCTTCTTGAACGTTCCCTCGGCACGGTAGGCGACAGCGACTTGGTCTCCCGAGGCCACGGCGCTCTTACGCTCGAAGACAGTCAAATCCACGGCTTCGGCAAGGGCACCGAAGAACCGCTCGCCCACTTCCGAGGGGCCTTTGAGCGGCCCGAACCACGGTATATCGTTGTCGACAGAGCTGTGATAGCCCCAGCGCACGTCGTCCGAAAGCGAGGCAAGAATGCTATCGACATCCCCGCGATCGAAAGCCGCATAGAGATCGTTCAGGCGTTGAAGATTCTCATCCGCACTCATGGAAGTTCCTCCAGAAAAAGATTGCTGAAGTCCCCTTTGGAACAGAGCGACCGTGCGTTTCGCAAGCGCCTCGGAGCCGCGCTCAATCCGCGCGCAGGAGCTCGATCGGATCGAGACGTGCGGCACGCCATGCAGGCACGACGGACGCGCCGAGGGCGACGGCCGCGATGCATGCGAATACGAACCCGAAAACCCACGGGTTCGTCGCGCTCACCTCGAAGAGCAAGCTCGTCACCAAGCGTGAGCCGATGAGGGCCGTCGCGAAACCGAGCGCGAGCCCTGCAGAGGTCCATCGCGCGGCCCGCGCGACAACGCCCCGGATGACGTCCCGGCGCGCGGCGCCGAGCGCCATGCGCACCGCGATCTCGCGCGAGCGCTCGACGACGCTTCGCGCCAGAAGGGCAAAAATGCCTATCGCTGCGAGGACGGTGGCGAGGCCGGCGAACACGCCGACCATCCACGCGTTGAACCGCCACGGCGCAAGCGCTCTCGCGACGACCGACTCCATCGTGTGGAAATTGTCGAGCGGCTGCGCTTCGTCAACCGAATGCACCGCGGCCGCAATATCGCTCAAAAGTGCCATGGGCTCTCGCGCGGAGCGCATCGTAAAGTTAAAGCCGCCTGGAACGAAGCGTGTTTGGAGATAGTGCGGGTAGACGTCGAGACGCGCTCGTTGAAGCTCGTGATAGCGAACGTCCTCGACCGCCCCGACGACGGTGAGCCACGCGTCGGAATCCGAAAGCTGGATGCGCTTATCGAGAGGCGATTCTCCCGGCCACAGCCGATCCGCGAGGCTCCGGCTAACGATCGCAACCGGCACGCTCTCGTCGTCTTGGAAAGTCCGACCCTCCAAGAGTCGAATGCCCATGGCGCGGAAATAGCCCGGGTGGCGACTTCGAAGTTCACGGTCGGATTGTCTTGCTGCTCCGCCTCCGAACGCTCTTCGATCTGGATAAAGCTGTCTTGGCCGATCGTGCCTAGCTTGAAAGGCGGCACGAGCACGGCACCGACATGCAAAGCGCCCCGAACCTCACGAAGCCGCTCGAGCATGGCGCGATAGTAAGCGCGTTGCTGCGCATCGTCCGGGTAGCGGTAGCGCGTCGGGCTCAAGCGAAACGAGACGACGCCCTCCGGCCGGAAACCCAGGTCGGTCTCTTTCAAATTCCAAAAGCTCTGGACAATGAGTCCCGCCACGACGAGAAGCGCCGCCGCCGCCGAGATCTCGCCGACAGCGAGGAGCCCGCTCATGCGTGCCGAGAAAGAGCGTGAACGGAGCTGCACTTCGGAAAGACGAATCATAGGCGCAATGCTCACGAGCGTCGCCGTGAGGAGCGCCGCGCCAAACGTAAAGGCGATGCTCGCGCCCGACGTCTCGACGTCACCGATACCGGGAAGCCCGATCGGGGCGAGAGCCGCGAGAGCCCCCCGAGAGAGCCAAGCCAGCCACACGCCGACAACAGCGCCGAGAAAGGACAACACGAGGGCGTCGCATATCACGAGTCGGGACAGCGCAGCCCGCGAGGCGCCGAGCGCGTGCCGGATAGCGAACGCGCGCTCACGCGCGAGAACACGCGCGAGCAGCAAACTCGCGACGTTAGCGGTCGCCACGAGAAGCACGAGCACGACGGCAACGGAAAGCAACATCAAAGAGGTGGTCGCGTTCCCATAGATGAATGCGTTGAGCGGTGTCATCACCACGTCACGCTTCCGGGAAAAGTGTTCGTCTGCGAGGCGTCCGACAATGCCGCTCATCTCGCTCTTCGCCGCGTCAAAAGAGCTTCCGGATGCGAGGCGTTCGACGACCGCGAAGAGACCGAGGCCGCGGCGCGTGCGCTCGTCGAAACCGTTCGCTTCAGCGATCGCCGAAAGCTGCCGCCCGGCGGGCACCCATGCCTCCGAGCCCAGCGGGAATTGGAACGACCGCGGCATGACGCCGACGATCGCAAAAAGCTCCGGCTCGGCAAAATCCTCGAAAAGCAGTTGCCGGCCAATGACCGCGTCGTCGCCTCCGAGACGCGTCTGCCAGAAGCCGTAGCTGACAACGATGACGCGGGGAGCACCCGGCGTGTCGTCCTCGGGTAGGAACGTACGGCCGAGCAAGGGCGCCACGCGCAGCGTATCGAAAAAGGACGCCGAGACCGCGCGATAGGGCACCCTGGCGGGGTCACCTTCACCGAGAAGCACGTAGCCCCAGTCATGGGTTCCCATCGGGCCATCTCTTCGAGCTCGCGCGCGTCCCGCCGCCAATCGAGAAAATTCGGGAGAGAGACTTCGATGAGATCGCCGCGGCGGGAAAGATCGCTCTCCCATAGGACGACGAGCCGTTCCGGCTCGTGCGCGGGAAGAGGCCGAAGGAGCACCGCTTCGACGAAACTGAACACGGCCGCGTTCACGCCCAGGCCGAGCCCAAGCGTCAAAACGATGGCGAACGAGCTCAAAGGCTCGCGACGAAGCGTCCGCAACGAGTGGCGGAGATCCGAAAGCCAGAGCGTCACCATGAGGCCATTGCCTCACGAAACGCCCACGCGCGGCTAGCAGCCCGTTGAAAAAGTCGTATCCGGTCGCGATATTTCTCTGAAGACTCATTCGATGACGATGTAAAATTGCATCGCATGTCGATGAAGAAGAAAAAGAAAAGTTGCCAAGAGACTTTATGGATTCCACACGATGCGGTTGCGTCGAGTCCTGGTCATCCTTTTTATGAGGAACTCGAGCGGGTACTTCGAGAGGAAGAGTTTGACTCGTTTGTGGAGTCGAAATGCTCGCCGTATTACGCGAAGAAGCAAGGTCGGCCGAGCATACCGCCGGGTGTGTATTTTCGAATGCTGTTGATCGGCTACTTTGAGCGCATCGATTCAGAGCGCGGGATCTGCTGGCGGTGTTCGGACTCACTGTCTTTGCGCCAGTTTCTTGGCCTTGGAATGGAAGAGCGAACGCCGGACCATTCGTCGCTGTCTCGGATACGGAATCGACTTCCGCTGGAAGTTCACGAATCTGTATTTGGATGGGTGCTAGAAGTTCTAGCGTCGAGAGGGATGATAGATGGCAAGACACTGGGTGTGGACGCGACGACGCTGGAAGCGAATGCGGCGCTTCGGTCAATCGTTCGTCGAGACACGGGGGAAAGCTACGAATCGTATTTGAAGGAGCTTGCGCGCAAGAGTGGTATCGAAGAGCCGAGCCGAGCGGACATTGCGAAGTTGGACAAGAAGCGGCCAAAGAAAGGGTCGAACAAGGAGTGGGTGAATCCGAACGAGCCGGATGCGGAGATCATGAAAATGAAGAGCGGGGGCACGGATATGGCGCACAAAGCCGAGCATGCTGTGGACATGAGCGGGGAAGGTGCGGTAATTGCCGTGACGCTTCACGGAGGCGCGAAGGGTGACACAAAGAGCCTACCGGATACGCTGGAAAAAGCGCAGTCAAATCTGCAAGAGCTCGCGAACAACGCGGAATGTTGTGAACGAATACATGAAGACGCGGGTCGCGAAGTGGTCGGGGACAAGGGCTATCACGGCAACGACATCCTGGTTGAGCTGGTCGAACAAGAATACCGGAGCTACATTTCGGAGCCAGAGCGAGGTGGCCGCAAATGGAAGGACAAACAGGCCGAGCAAGCCGCCACCTACGCGAACCGACGTCGCATTCGCGGGACTCGAGGTAAGCGATTAATACGCCGTCGCGGCGAGTTACTCGAACGACCTTTCGCGCACTACCTCGAAGCGGGAGGCATGCGACGAACGCATTTGCGAAGACACGAAAATATACTCAAGCGCCTCCTCACGCACGTGGCCGGATTCAATCTCGGGATTCTGATGCGCAATCTCATCGGCAAGGCCACGCCGAAGGAATACGCGGAGCTCAACGCCAGTCTGATCGCTGCTTTATTGCGCTTCGTCTCGACCATAGGCGCACGTTTTGCCCCGCTGCAATCCATCGGGCGTCTCAACTTGGCCGTTCCGCCGAATCACATCTTCCTTGAACTTGCCCACCAAACTTTCTCCGTGAGCAGAATCTGGACTTTTTCACCGGGCTGCTAGCGCTCTGTATCAGTAGTTCGTGGCCTAAAGCTCGAGGCCATTTTGTGTGCTGGCGAGACGTGGCGACGACCTCATATCTAGATATTCTGAGAAGCCGCAAGCCAGCGCGCAAAAGGGCCCGAGATTTAGGTTACGAAGCCCTGATACAGGGGACCAGGCTGGATCTCACCACGATGACACGTCCAAACCCGGGACGCGTTGAAACTCTTCCAGGTTTCGGGTTACCAACTCAGCATTCGCCGCGAGAGCGATCGACGCGATCATGAGGTCGTTGGCGCCGATTGGACGACCTTCACGTTTGAGTTGCGCTCTGACGCTGCCATAGTGAACCGCTGCCGCGTCATCGAACGGTAGTGATTCGAACACACCGCAAAACCTATCGACGCGCTCCAGGTTTTCGGCGACCTTCATCGAGTTCCGAGCGCCGAAGTAGAGCTCGGCCTTGACGACACTACAGAGGATGACAGAGCTCGGGGCCTCATCGAGTAGGCGCTCTGCCAGCCGCTTCTCAGTTCGATTGATCAGCGGAATGCACACGCTGGTATCTAGGATGAACGTCACGACAACGCCTCGATATCCTCGGGGGGCGGGTCATCCGGCTCGACAAGGCTCCCTCCGCCATGGTTGAGGAGATCCACTAAGCTTTTCGGCCATGCCTGCGCTGTGGTCTCTCGTCGAACCAACTCGGCGACCCACGCAGAGAGGCTCCGCTCTTTGTTTTTTGCTCGTTGGCGAGCTTCCTGAATCAAATTGTCAGGGAGATAGATCGTCACTTGCGCCATTTAACAATTATCAATGAACCGGTATAATTGTCAAGTTTAGACTGGCTGCGAACGCAGTTGCCGTGTCGGACGCATGAGGCGCAGCGTGTCCAGCGGAGCTTGTTTACTCCAAACGCGAGCTTACGAAACGATGCCGAGCGGCTCGCGCTTTTTCCATTTGCCGCGGGTAAAGTCCGGCACGTCCACAGGGCGCGACCGGTTGTTGACCGACATTTCGCTCAAAGGTGCTACGGCAGACCAAGCGGCGGCATCGTAGACGTCCTGGTCGAGCGGAAGACCGTTTCTGAGGCAATAGATCATACGCCACACCATCACAAAATCCATGCCTCCGTGGCCTCCCGCGCGCGTTGCTTCTTCACCGACGCGTTTCCACAGAGGATGCTCGAACTCGCGGCGAATGGGTTCGAGGTCTTGCCATTCGTGGGTCTAGGTCTTGCCATTCGTGGGTCTCGCCGCGGCCTTCGATGACAAAGCGGTTCGGGTAGCCGCCGAACATGCCGCGGGTGCCTTGGATCAAGTTGAGGCGGCTATAGGGCCTGGGTGTTGTCGTATCCCACTGCACCATGATGCTGCGGCCTTTGGCGGTCTGAACGAGGGTCGTGTTCATGTCGCCGGCGATGTAGCGCGCTTGGTTGCGGGGATGTTCGGGCGGGAAGTGCTCTTTGGCGTAGAGCTCGCGTCCGCGAGCGGGAGAGCTCATGGAAGTGAGGAAGTCGAATCGGTCTCCGCGGTTGATGCTCATTTATTGGGCGATGGGGCCGAGTCCATGGGTGGGGTAGAGGTTGCCGTTTCTCTTTGTGTGGTGCGGCGTGCGCCAGACGCCGGTGCCGCGCTCCATATCTTTCATCTGCTCGCGCAAATCGTGGATGTAGCTGCCTTCGCCATGCGTCAGCTCGCCGAAGACACCTTGGCGACACATGTTGAGGACCATGAGCTCTTCACGCCCATAGCAAACGTTCTCCATCATGATGCAGTGCCGACCGGTGCTCTCCTGCGCTTCCACCAGCTCCCAGCACTCCTCGACCGTGACCGCGGCGAGCACTTCGATGAACGCGTGTTTTCCCGCTTTCATCGCATCGACGGCCATGGGCGTGTGCCACCCCCACGGGGTCGCGATGAGAACGATGTCCAGGTCATCGCGCTCGAGCATGCGGCGGTAGTCATATTCCCCGCGCGCATAACCGTCGGGCCGAGGCGCGCCCTGTTGACGAGAGAAGCCTTCGTCGAGAATGCGCGCGCGAACCCCGGTCTCGCGGCGATGCGCGAGCAATACGAGACGGCGCTCGCGAACGTGAAGAAGCTCCACGATGCTGGCATTACGATTGGTCTCGGGACCGACTCGGGAACGACGAACCGTTTTCCCGGCTACTTCGAGCACCGTGAGATCGAGCTCCTGGTGGATGCCGGCCTCACGCCGCAGCAGGCCATCGCGGCCGTGACGCGAAATTCGGCGGAGGCTCTCGGACTCGAGGGCACGCTCCGCGTTGGCGCACCGGCGGGATTTGTCTTGCTGCGTAGCGACCCGCTCAGTGATGTCCGAAACACGCGTGACATCGAGGCCGTCTATTACGACGGCAAGAAGATCGATCGTGCTGCAAGCGGCGCCTCTGACTAGACGACTAGAGCTTTCGAGGTTCTCGAATCATCGTGTCAGGGGCGATAGCTCCCTACGGGGTCGCAAGTGCGGCTTAGCAGCAGTCGAACGTCGCCAACCATGCGGCTGTCACCGGGCATCATATCGTTCACCGTGACGGTAGTCTCGATGAGCGACCAGCAGATCCTCGATGTTTGGACGCCGGGCAGGGACTCCGGGAGCGAAGCGGTTTGCTGCTGCACGACGGCGAGAGCGGCGCCAAATGTGGCGGGGCCGGAAAGCCCAGCGACGACGACCCATACCTGGCCGCTCTCGCGCCGCTGCGCCGCGACGATGCCGTAGGAGCTCCAGGTCTTCGCTCTCCTGGTCCGCGGCACCGAATAGAGCTCACCTTCCACTTCAAGAGCCCACTCTTGTTCGTCCTCTATCTCTTGGGCACGATCCGGATAGTCTTCCGTCATGTCGGCCGCTTCGAGGGCGAACGCGCTGGGGTAGAACTTCAAGGCCTTCGGGGACCAAATGAAATGAAAGGGAAGGGGACGCCGGCGGCGCGTTTTCGGAGGCACGAACGGTCGGACCCCGAACATTCTCGCAAGGGCGACCTCGCTCGCGGGGTTCGACCGAGAGGCTCCGATCGAGCAGATGGAGAGCTCCGCGTCGGCGAGATAGCCTTGGAAATGCGCTCTCTCTCTGCGAGACGTCGCGATCTCTTTGCGTAGAAGAACGTCGTTGATACGGGGTTGCGTGCTGGGATGCAGCTGGCCGAGCTCACCTTGGAGCGCGCTGAGCGCTCGGACGTCCCAGCGGCTGACATCGTTGTGCTGTTCCTCGCTCGGATAGGAACCGAGGAGCATCATGACAGCGTCCTTCGCGGCAAGAGTCGACAGGAGCGCGCGTCGCTCCAAGAGCGGATTCTCTGCTAGGCCTTCTCCGTGCGGTGCGAGAAATCGATCGAGCGCACGGAGCTCGTCCAGGTCGAACGTAACGCTCGCGTCGCTGTTCGCTATGCGGCTGAGTTTCCGCCGATCTACAGGGGCGGCGGCGGCGTTGTTCGCCAACTGAATCTCTTTCGCAAGCTTGGAATAGCTGCCGCACTTGTCTCTCATCTCGCGGATCACGGTAGCGAGCCGGAAAGCTGCCTTGGCGTGGTTTGCGGACATAAATGTCACTCCATTCACGAACAGCCTGAAAACGAGGGTGTCCTGATGGCGGCAATTATAGCATATTGTGTCAGTTTTTGGACACTCGTATGTATAGGTGTATATTATAGTTCACCTATCCATAGACTGTATAAACGATAAACTTGTCATCTTGTCGTCAGACCAGTATCGTGCTGTGCGTGAGCCGGAAAGCGCTCGGGAGGAATGCAATGAATCGAGAGCAAGAATTGCTAGTGACGGTGCAGGGTCTGCGCCCGGGGCAAAGGAATAAAAGTTGGGTTATCCATCCAAGGAGGATTCTCTACTTCTTCGTAGAGGCTGCAGGGCCCTACATGCAGGTTGCCGCGGAGTCCGCATACCCGTTCGATGAGGGCCAGCTGTTCTTCAAGACGACAGATGGGCTCATTTATCGAGCCTCGAAATTCCGTGGCCTCGACGCCGTCGAGCGCCACGTCGGCTCGAGGGACTTCCTCAGAATCCGGCGTTCCATTCTGGTCAACATTAACCACGTCGAGCAACTAAGCGTCCTGGGATCGGTGAGGGACGTCGGTGTGAGACATAGACTGGGCGTCGATACCCTGTTCGTGAGTCGTCGTCAGTTCAAGCAACTTCGCCGACAGCTCGGGCTCAATGGAGACGCCGGAGATACGAAGTAGCGCAGGGCGTCGAGAGAAGGACCGCAAAATCATTCGTTGCGAGGCCCCTCAGGACTAGATTTTCCGAGGACCCGGCCGGCCGTCCTCGATGACGAATGACGCCAAGGTCTCGATCCCGGATGCGGGGTCGGTCACGTCTGAAACGCCGTGGAGGTCGGCCTGGGCGCGCTCTTCGGTGATCCCTACATGGACATAGCCGCGCCGGACGCTGTTTCCGTACTGGAGGTGTGGACTGTCCTCTTGAATCGCCGCGCGCCGCTCGTCCGTCAAGCTCGAGACCGACGTGATCGAGCTTCCGACGATCTCGCTCGCGATAGTCTTCGCGTGCTCGTGGCGAAAATCGGTTTTGAGGTCCGACACCCAAAATGCGTGCACGTCGCCGCCAATGACGAGAGGGTTTCTGGGCGCACGCTCCGCAATGAACTCGAGCAGCCGTGTCCGGGCGGCGGGGTAGCCGTCCCAACCATCCGTCCAAAACGCGCGCCCGGAGCCGGGTGTGCGATCGAATTCTGCCATGAGCGTTTGTTGCGCGAGAATATTCCACCGAGCGGTCGAGCGGTCGAGATTCCGATGGAGCCAAGCTTCCTGCGCCTCGCCTAGAAGCGTCAAGCTCGGGTCGAGCCGCTCAGGACACTCCGTGACAATGTTCGAGCCTCCCTGCCCGGAGAAGGACAAACGTAATTGTTTACCGCTCTGGGTTGACCAAGGGGACGGGGGTGTTGTCGGGAGCACGAAGGATTGACGTGACGATGTCGATCACGCGGATCCCTTTGTGACGGCAGCTCTGGAGGACGCTCATGAGGATCGACTGGGCCTGTGCCCCTTTCGCGGTACGGTTGCCGCCTCCGCAGGTCTTGCGGTTGACCACGGCGATGCGAATGTCTTGTTCGGCGGGATAGTTGGTGGCCTCGACATCCGCACGGTCGAGGAACACAAAGAGGTTGTCCCGATAGCGTCGCAGATGTTTCGCGAATCGCTGGTTGGCAGGATTGGTGAATCGGCCGTGCAGCAGGCGGTTCATCTTCGCCTGGAGGAGTCCCTTGGCAACGCGCAGGCCATGCGGGCTGATCTCGCCAGCATCGCGCCGATCGCGCAAGGCGAGGGCGTGCCGGAGGATGGCCTTGACCAAGCGTGGGAAGCGCACCGCCCCGCGCGTGGCCGTCTCCAGTAGCTCGTGGCAACGGTGCAGCAGATGGTTGTAGCAGGTCTGTAGCGTCGCTTCCTTGAAGCAACGGTAGGGGGCCCAGCCGTCTACCCCGAGGGTGCCCGCGTAGTTTTTCCCCAGCACCGAGGCGGCCTGCTCGAAACCACGGCCCGGAAGTATCTCGTAGACGGTCTCGCGCAGGTTCGTGAAGACCCACAGCCAGACCCGACGACCTCCCTGCTTCCAGCCCGTCTCATCGGCGTAGACGACGGGGCTGGCCCGCAGCGCCTCCACCAAGGCATCTCGGGTGGGCTTGGCACGCCGGGCAAGACGCTGCATGGCACGACACAATGTGGAGCGCGCCACGGGGAAACCCAGCATCTGCTCGAATCCCAGGCGGATCTTGTCGTACGACACCCCGCAGATCATCTTCTGGAACGCGGCGAAGGCGAGCAGCCTGGGCCCGAAATGCACCGTGCCCACCTCGAACGCCTTCGAAATCAGCAGCGGATGCTGGCCACGGACACGCCGACCACACTCCTGGCAGTGGCCATGACCCACTACGAACTTCCAGGTCTCGGGTTGGATGGGCGGAATGTCGACCTGGTACAGATCGATGCTCCCTTCCGCTCCTACCTTACCTCCGCACGGGCACTGCTCCGGGCACGGAGCCTCGAAGGTCTTGTCGGGAACTGGGATCGCTCGGACGGCCTGCCGCCCGTACTTAGACCCCGGCTTGCGTCCGGGCTTCTTCGGGTCCCGTTTCGGCTTGTCCTTGGAGAAGGGTGCGGCTTGGCGCTTGCCAGCGCGCCGTGATTCCTCGAGCACGCTCTCGAGCTTGGCAATCCGGGCGTCCCGTTCCTTCAACTGACTCTTGAGATCCGCGTTCTCCATGTTCAGTCTACCCAGCTCGCCCTCAAGCCGTTCAACCCGTTCGCCCAGTTCGCGAACCGACTGCCTCCAGGACCTGAACATGCACTGTAGGATAGCCGGGGCGGCCGCTTTTGTCCAGCCCCTACCCCAGCGTCAGCGGTAAACAGATACGGACAAACTTGTGGCGATCGATATTGCCGATTGTCGAGCACTTGGAAGCGCGCGAGCTCTCCATATGCGACTTCCGTATAGAGGCGCATATGCTCGCCGAGCGGCGCGGCGCTCCGCCGCAGCGGCATGTGCTCGTAATATGCGCGATAGGCCGTCGTGCGGCGGCGGCGAAACCACGCTTCGGGATGGCGCTCTTCGCTCGCAAGATCGGCGTAGTCGTTGTCGACTTCGTGGTCGTCCCAAGTCACGAGCCAAGGAGCCGCAGCGTGCGCCGCTTGAAGATCTTTGTCGCTCTTGTACTCGGCGTAGCGGTTTCGGTAGTCCTCGAGGGTCACGGGCTCCGGCGCTTCGTGCGCGCGCACGCGCAAATCGCCCCATTCTTCCTCATAAATATAGTCTCCGAGATGAATCACGAGGTCGAGCTCGTCGGCTATCATGTGGCGATAAGCGCTGAAGAAACCATGCTCGTAGTGCTGGCACGAGGCGAAAGCAAAACGGAGGCGTTCGGGAGTCGACTCTAAAAGCGGTGCGGTGCGCGGGCGACCGATGATGCTTTCTTCGCTACCCACATGGAAGCGATACCAATAAGGGAGGGCCGGCTCGAGACGTTCGACCTCGACATGCACCGAGTGCGCCCAATCCGGCGAGGCGAGCGCAGAACCGCTCCGCACGACGTTGGCCATGCGGTCGTCGCTTGCGACTTCCCAGTCCACGAGAACGGGGGAGCGAGGCATCCCGCCGCCCATGAGCGGCACGGGCGCGAGACGCGTCCAGAGGACGAAACCATCCGGAAGGGGATAGCCGGAAGCGACGCCCAGGGTGAACGGGTTCGTCGAGAAACGTACGGGACTTTGCCGGATCAAGAGCGCAGGCGCGGCCGCCGCCGTGCTCTTCAGGAAATGGCGTCGTGAAACTTTGTGTTTTGGTGTTCGCATGAACTGGAGTTCCTCTCGAGCGACGCGAGCGTAGCACAACGATACAGAATCGGGAGCGCTAGTATGGGTCGTGTCGATCACATCTTTGACGCTTCTGATGGTTCTGCTCACAGCGCAGGGGCAAGAGGGACAAGAAGAGCTCGCGTATTTCGAAGAGCCCAGGCGCGCGCTCGAGCTCATCACCGTTTTGGACTTGCGCTACATCCAAGCCGACAGCACCGCGAGCTGGCTTGACGCCGAGCTCGGGAAAGCGCGGTATGGAGGCGACGGCAGGGATGGTCGAAGTCTCTTCCGCATCCCCCAAGCCTCCATCGTCTTCAATACACGGGCCACGGGGAGTCTGTTCACGCATGTACACGTCAACCTCGATCTCGAGCCCGAGCATCCCGGCGGACGCTATGGGTGGGATCGCATCCGGCTCGTCGAAGCCTTTGCTGATTGGCGATGGAACTTTGCGCCGCCGATCGAGCTCCGCGTGAAGGGCGGGCTCTTCTTCCCGCCGATCTCGCTCGAGAATGTTGGGGAAGCCTGGTCCACTTTTAATACGGTGACACCTTCCGCGATCAACGCGTGGGTTGGCGAAGAAGTGCGCTCGACAGGACTCGAGCTCACTCTGGCCCATGTCGGTGCCGAGAACGAGCTTTCGGTCAAGGGTGCGGTTTTCTGGAACAACGACCCGGCAGGAAGCCTCTTGGCCTATCGCGGTTTCGCGCTTCACGATCGTCAAACAGGGTACCGCGACCGCTTGCCGCTATCAGATATCCCATCGATCGAGCCAGCCGGCGCTTTCGAGCAGCAAGCGCCATGGGTCGAACCACTGTTCGAGATCGACGGTCGCCACGGCTATTACGGGGCACTTGCTTGGGAGAGCTATCGCTTCTTCCAGCTGAACGCACTCTACTTCGACAATCGCGGGATTCCGGATCGTTTCGACGGCAGGCAATATGCGTGGAAGACGCGCTTCGCCAATGTCGGCGCCGTCGTGTTTCTCCCGAGAGAGATGGAGCTTCTCGCCCAATACCTCGACGGCAACACGGATATGGGTTTTCGTGGACCGCGCCAGCCCCGGGTAGCCGCATCGTTTCGCTCCTGGTACGTTCTGTTCACGGCACCCGTTGGACGCCAGCGCCTCTCCCTGCGCTACGAGCCTTTCCGTGTACGCGACCGCGACATCTTCCGCGAACCGGACGCGAGCGACGAGGACGGAGACGCGTGGACGTTCGACTACCTGGTCCGCGTCGCCGATCGCCACCGTATCGGCGTCGAGCTGATGCGCATCCACAGCGAACGGCCGTCACGCGCTTCGATTGGCCTTCCGGTGCGGGCCACGGAATGGATCTTTCAGCTGAGCCTGCGCCTTCAGTTTTGAGAACCTGTGCAACAATTGAACTGGTGGGGACTGGAGGAGTCGATGCGTATTGCGACATTCTTATTGATACCTCTGCTCGTTTGTGGCTACCAGCAGCAGGACACGACACCAGACGGTGAGTCTGACACTATTGAGACCAAGCTCGCTCGAGCGAAGGTCATCGCAATCCAGCTACCCGTGCTGCGCCGCTCGGTCGAAGCGCTCGAGGCAGCCGTTCCGGGTGGTGCGGATGCCGCGCCCGGCCAATCGGATATCGATGCCATCTTCGCAGGGTATGACGAAGAAATCCGGTTCGATTGCTCGGAAGAGGTCCTTCGGTCTGCCGGCCCAGAGGAGAACAAAATACGACGCGCCCAATGTTACGAGATGCAGCGTCTTCTCCCCATCCTGGTTGTGATCGCAGAATACCGGGCAAAGCTGGCGCTGCTCGAGAAACTGAAGGGCGAGCAGTAACCGCCGCGACTAGAATTCGTCTCGCAATCGGACGGTGCCGATTTCTTTTTCGAGCGATCGTCGGAACATCCCGGGGCCCACCCAGCTGTAGATACAGATCCCGATCCACGCAAAGGAGACGAGCTCTGCCGCCTGGTCGTTACCGGCATCTAGTAGGAGCTGGCGCGCGAGTCGATAGGCGATGAACGCGCCGAGAAGCGTCAAAACTACACGGCTGTTTCCTGTCTCCATCACCCAAGTTGCGTAGCGCCACCAAATGCCGAGAAACCAGTTCGTCTTCCCCTTGATGGCGGCGATGAGCCCGAGCGCGGCGCGCTCGGTGGCATCGATGCCGAGTGCCCAGTGGGCGTGCTCGCGCGCCTTGTCAACATCCCCATTTCTAAGCGCGATACGACCCATCAGCACGAGCCCATCGAGATGACGCGGCGCGATGCTCAGAGCCTGCTCGGCGAGCTCGTCGGCTTCGGCGACCTCCCCGACGCCCAAACGAAATTCTCCGAGCGCGACGAGATTATCCGGCGCATCCGGCTCGAGCTCGAGCGCTCGTTTCAGCTCTTCTTCGGCCTCCTCGGCGCGTCCGATCAGGCTCAGGAACTTGCCGAAGTCACGGTGATAATCGTCCACCTCGGGCTGCATCTCGAGGACCCGGCGGTAGTGCTCCTCGGCCTGAGCGAAATGGCGACGCGCGGTACAAACAGAAGCCATGGCGCTATGCGCCAGCTCGGAAATCGGCCCCAGACTGACCGCGAGATTGGCTTCCACTTCCGCGGCCGCGAGGCGCTTCATATCTACGAGGCAGAGGGCGAGAAGCGCGTGCGCTTCGCTGAAATCCGGCTCCTGGCTCAAGATTTGCCGCAGCCGCTCGATGGCGAGAACGACTTGTCCCATTGAGAGCGCGCGCGTCGCGTCGTTCCACAGACGTTCGATGTTGGGGGTTGACATCAACGCAACCAAAATAGAACGAGCGGCGCCGCTTGGAGGAGCTTGGGCGCCATGAACTGGTTCAGGATGTAGGCGGCGATCAGGACGACGAATCCCGGACGTACCACACCGCCGTAAAAAGTATAGATTTCGAACGTTTGCGACTGAAGAACGTGAAGCCAGTAAGTCACCGCTAACTTCGCGACCGTGAGGGCGAGGAGCGCGTAGGGAAGGCTCTCTTGGGGGAGCCAGCCAACGCCCACGGCGTAGAAAAGGCCGACCAGCATCACTGCCGTGACGGCGAAGCCTCCCAGTGCGATCCCGAGCTCGCGCTGACGCGTGGGGCTCCCGACGGCAAACCCGTTGAAGACGAACCACGGCCAGGAGAGCCACGCACCTCCGAACATGATGGCGAGGAACGGCCAGAGCGGATCCACGGCCAGATGCTCCATCGCGCCGGGTCTGGGCTCGTCCGCAATACGGTAGCCGGAGCCGGTCACGAGCGTCATTTGCCGTGCTTCTCCAGGAATGCGAGCACCTCGTTGTAATGTCCGGCCTCGTTCGCGTAGCGTGCATAGTTGCGCGCCGTCGTCAGCCACTCGTAGGTGGTTGGTTTCACTTCGTCGAGCGCGCGCTCGAGATGGGCCCGTGTGATCGGCACCTCTTGCTCGGACTCGAGCGATGCTTCGATGGCGTTGTCGGTCGCGGTCTCGACAAGATTGAAAAGATCCGCCCCCGAGAAGGCGCTCGCACGTTTGGCTAGATGCGCGATATCGAGATCCCTCCCGAGCGGGCGCTCATCCAGCAAGAGACCGAGAATGCGCTCACGGGCGGCGCGATCGGGCGGCGGTACAAACAGCACTCGATCGAAGCGCCCCGGACGGTGGAACGCGGGGTCGATGTCCCACGGAACGTTGGTTGCGCCGAGGACGAGGACACCCTGGTTGTTACGCGAGAACCCGTCGAGCTCTGAGAGAAACTGACTCACGAGCTTGCTCGAGCTTCCCTCACGGTGGTACTGGCGTTTGACGCCGAGGGCTTCGAGCTCGTCGAAGAACAAAACCGACGGCTTGGACTGGCGCGCCGTCTCGAACACCGCATGGAGCTTTCGCTCGGACTCGCCGATATACATGTCGAGGATGTCCGAGATGGTCACGTTGAAGAAACGCGCGGCGCACTCGCCCGCGGTCGCTCGGGCGAGCAACGTCTTCCCGCAGCCAGGAGGGCCGTAGAGAAGGATGCCGCCGCCGATGCGCTTTTTGAACCGCTCGAAGAGGCTCGGCTTTTGAAACGGCAAAATGATGCGTTTGCGGATGGCGCTCTTGATGTCGTCGAGCCCGCCGACATCGGCGAAAGTGACTTTGTCTTCGCGCGGCATCAGGAGCCGATGGACCTCTGTGTCGTCGGTATCGTCGTTCGAGACGACCCGAAGTCGGGCCCCGCCGCTCGTCATACCAAAGGCCCGCACCCGGCTATTGAGCGCGGTTCGAAGCGCGGGATCTTCGAGCGTCGGGTTTTTGGCAACGCCGGCCTCGTAGCTCGCGCGCCCTTCTTCACGGCGTTCGAGGGCAAGGAGCGCTCGCGCCCGCACCAATAGTGATTCGCCGGAATCTTCCTGGGCATAGTCGAGAGCGAGCTCGGGCGCGGCGGATTCGAGCGCGACGCGGGCCGCGAGAAGCCGCAATGCGGGCTCGGTGAAGGGCACTTTCGTGTCGTCGATGAGCGCGAGCCCGCGCGACGGCTGATCGGTGTCGAGGTAAGCCTGCAGCAAAACCGAAATTAGCTGTTCGTTATCGGGGCTTACGCGGAGGGCCGCTTCGAGCGAAGCGAGAGTTGCGTCGTCCATCTGATCTGACCCTATTCCGATACCCCATCGGGAAGCAAGCTCGCCTGCGGGTTCAGTGCTGAGAACCGAAGGCGTAGAGAATGCCGTCCTGCGAACCGATGACGACCCGTCCATCGGCAAGTGCGGGTGAGGCGACGAACGGAGCTCCCGCGTCGAACTGCCAGACTTTTTCGCCGGTCGTGAGCGCGAAAACGTAGAAGCGGCCATCGCCCGAGCCGACATAGACGCGATTGCCCGCGATGACGGGGGAGGACTCGACGCGCGCGCCGGTGCGGTAGGTCCAGAGCGCCTCGCCCGTTTCTTGGTCGATCGCGTGCACGATCTTGTCACGGCCGCCGATGACGACGACGCCATTCGCCACCGCGGGAGAGGAATAAAAAGGAAAGTGGCGGGTCGTGTGCTCGTAGCGCCAGAGGTATTTTTTGTTCTTCAGGTCGACGGCAAGCACGTCGTTGTTGAACGTTCCGTAATAAGCGATGCCGTCGACGAGAGCGGGAGATGAGGCCGTATAAGCGCCGGAGTCCATCTGTAGCTTCTCGGTGCCGTCTTCCAGATCGATGCCGCGCAGCAACGCGTCGCATCCGGTCACGTAAACGAGCTCGCCGTCATATCCGGGCGTGCTATGAAGAGGCCCGAGGCTCTCAAACGTCCACTGAAGCTCGCCGGTTTTCGGGTCGAGCGCATAAAGGTGCTCGTCGTAGGACGCGACGAGCACGTGGTCGCCGATGACGACGGGAGAAGCTTTGATCTCTGCGCCTGTCTCGAAGGTCCACCGCGTCTCGCCGTTCGCGGCGTCGAAAGCGTGCACGACGCCGAGTAAGTCGCCGACATAGACGGTGCCGTCGACCACCATTGGCGAGGACTCTCCGAAGCGGTCCTCCTCTTCGCCGAAATCGCGCTTCCAGCGGACCGTGCCGTCGTCGAGGGCGAGCGCGGCGACGAGGCCCGGAAGAGCCGTCATGTAGACGACGTCGTCGACGATGGCGGCGGAGGAGTCAATGGAGAAGCCGGCCTCGAAGCTCCAGAGAAGCGTCAGCGCGTCGGGGATCTCAGCGGCCGAGCGTCCCGTGCGCATCGGGCTTCCGCGAAACTGATTCCACGTGTCTTTTGGGGCCACGGTTGGGGCGACGGTCTCTTGCGACGCGGCGGCCAAGAAAAACAGAGCAGTCAGTAGGCGCATCGGTAAATCTCCAGCGCGGCCGCTTCGTCGAACGGGCGCGGGTTGAACTTTCCCGTCCACTGCTTGGTGGCTGCATGAGCGAGTGCGGGAAGGTCCTCCTCCGGCACGCCATCATCACGGAGGCGCCGCGGAAGGCCTCCTAGCTCAGCGAGCTCCTCGAGACGGCTCGCGAGCGACTCGCTATTTCGGTGGAGCGCCGCGTAGTCCTGCGCCACCATGTCCGCGTTGAAGCGCACCACGCTCGGCAAGCACATCGCGATGGCGCGTCCATGCGCGGTTCCGTAGCGTTGCGTCAGCGGGTTCGCGCAGGCGTGGGTCGCGCCGAGCATCGAGTTCTCGATGGCTACCCCCGCATAGAAAGCACCGAGCTGCATCGCGCTTCGCGCTTCGATGTCTTCGGGCTCTTCAAGAACGCGGGCGTAGTTTCCGTTCAGCAATCGAAAGGCCTCCCGGGAGTAGAGATCGGACACGGCATTTCTCTTAGTCGTCACAGCGGTCTCGACAGCATGCGCAAGGGCATCGTAGCCCGTGACGGCGGTGACTGCCGTCGGCTGCGTTACGGTGAGCTCGGGGTCGAGGAGTGCTATGCGAAAGCGCGAGCTGAGATCGGAGCAGGCCATCTTCAAATGCGTCTTCGCGTCCGAGATGAGGGCGTAGGACTGCGCCTCACTGCCGGTCCCCGATGTCGTCGGGACGCCAATCATCGGGAGAACCGGCTTCTTGTTCTTTGCGATGCCCAAATAGTCACGGATAGCACCGCCATTGGTGACGACAAAGTTGACGGCTTTGGCGCAATCCATCGAGCTTCCACCACCGAAGCCGACGAACGAATCGATATTCTTCGACGACGCGAACGCGCGTCCACGCTCGACCATGTCGGTGTCGGGATTCTCCGTGAAATCGCTGAAGACGAAGACTTCGATCCCGGCGCGCAAAAGCGAGCTGCAGGCGCGGTCGACGTGCGGCGTCGTGAGAAGTCCCGGATCGGCCGTCAACACCGTGCGCTGAAAGCCGAGCTCTTTGGCGAGCTCGCCGAGGCGGTTGATGGCGCCACGGCCGAAAACCACACGCGGCTCGGGCCGATACTCGAAAGATTCCACGCTCTATTCGTTGGCTAGCGCAAATAGTTGATTCCGGCTCGCGATATATAAGACGCCGTGCGCGGGGACCGCCGTCCCGTAGACAGAGCTCCCGAGGTTCATCTCGACGAGAACTTTTTCTTCTTTGCCTGGGACGAGCACGACGACATCGCCGTCCTCGTCCCCGAGATAGATCTTGCCGTCGACGACCATGGGCGACGACCAGACCGCAGCAAAGGTGTCGTGCACCCAATACGGCTCTCCGGTCTCGACGTTCAGCGCATGAAAAAAGCCGCTGAAATCCGGCATGTAGATGATGCCCTCATGAATCGCCGGCGTCGAGATCGAGCGGCGGATCTTGTCGTAGTGCCAGACGCGGCCGGTTTGGGTGATATCACCCCGCTTGGTGGCATCGATGGCGTAGAAGTGGCCCACACCTTCACCGTGCTCCGGGTCCTGACCGTTCGCGATATAGACCTTGTCGTCGTACAGCACGGGCGTGCTGATAATATTGTTGCGTGTTTTCGGCCAGGTAGCGTCGGGAGGGTTGCTATCGAACTCCCATAGTTTTTCGCCGGTCTCGGCTACGTAGCCGCGCACCCAGCCGTCGCCTTCGCCCATCACGACTTGAGCAACGCCTCCGATCTCACCGACGGCGGCGGAGGACCACTGCCCGTGAAGGATGGCCTCTCCCACGGGGCTGTTCTCCCATACGAGCTCGCCCGTGTTCTTGTTGAGCGCTACCAGGTCGGGGCTCAGGGGGGAGGGGATGTTGACGTGGCTTTCGTCATGTCCATTCGAAGTGTTCACAAAAATCAGGTCGCCGTACATCACGGGAGAGGAGTTTGACATGTTGTGCGGGAAAGCGCCGAGCTCTTCCATCATGTCGAACTTCCAGATGATGTCTCCGTCATGCGGGCTCTTGTACTGCTCGTCCTGATACGGTCCGTCGTTCTCGCCGTCGAGAAAGCCCTCGGTGTCGAGCGCAAGCACTTCGCCTCTGTTGGTAACGTAGTAGAGCACGTCGCCATCCACGAGCGGCGAGGAGCAAACGCCTTGAAACGGCCAATCGTTGACCCGGCCGGCGGGGTGCTTATCACTGACCATTTGCCAAAGGAACTTTCCGTCAGCCTCGTTGATCGCAACGAGAACGCCTTTATCGCCCGGCATCTCTTTGTCGTAGAGCGCCTCGTTGTTCGTTCCGACAAAGACTTTGCCGTTTGCCACGACAGGGTTCCCATAGGTCTGTGAGCCGAGTGCGGCGACCCATTTCACATTGGTGCCGGCATTGACATCCCACTCGAGAGGAAGGTCGGTCATCGAGGACACCATGTTGCGGTCGGCGGTGCCGCCCCACATGGTCCAATCACCATCCTTGGAATCGTCGGCCCGGACGTCGAGGGTGGCCATGGTTATTAGAACGGAGAGAGCGGTTGCCCAGAGGAGTTTTTTCATCGTCCTGCCTTTCATTCGTTGGCCCATACTTCGAGATTGTCGATGAACACTTCGGTCGGCAAGGCGTCGGCGAAGATGCCGGGACTTCCTTGAAGGTTCGGGCTCTCGTCACGCCGCTCGACGTGCCACTCGGACGGCTCGACTTCGCCGCGAGGCCACACTTTACCGCGGGCGCGCACCGAGCCGTCGTCGAGCGTCGCAACTTCGAGCTTCATCCGGTACCACGTGTCCGGCTCCCACTTGAAAGAGACTTTCGCGGTGCGCTCGGTCTCGGGCTGCCACGACTGGAGCTCGAGCCGCTGATGGCTGCCGAGAAGCATCAAAAGATAACGCTGCGCGATAACGCCGGCATGCCCCATTTGACGACGCTGGCGCGTGGCCAGGACGTCCGCTTGCACGGTGTAGTCGGCCCAGTCCGAAGGTCCCAGGTACACACGCGCGCGGTGCAGAAAAGGATTATCGGCCTTCTTCACGAGCACCTTTTCGCCTTCGACCTCACGGATCTCGAACTTTCCCGTCGCGTTGACCCATGCCCTCGGCACGCCGGACAGAGAGTAGAAGCTCTCGCTCCACGGAAGGGGCGGGATGACGCGCACGCGCGCGGAGCCGGAAAGCTCGCCGGCGCTCGCGTGGATCTTCCCAGCTTGGGGCGTCGAGCCCGCGGCCGCGGTGAACCGGCCGCCATCGACGGTGCCGTCGACGCCGTCGAGCGACCACGTCGCTTCGGCGACGCTCACGAAACGTCCCTCCGCGTCGAACAGGCGTGCCTTGAGCTCGACGGACTCACCTGGCTCGAGCACGAGCTCGGTGGGTGCAACTTGAATCGAGGCCCCCGCGCCCGGCGCGCCGCGCGGAAGCGTCGATGGCGGGGCCGACGCCGATTCCTTGGGCGCCGACCCGATCGCGTAGAGCGCTTGCGCCGAGGCCAGATAGACACGGCCATCCGCGATCGCGACAGAGGCGTAAATCTCTTCGAAATCGTCGCCGGCCGTGAGCTCGTCTCGATCTAAAATCGAAGCGCCGTCAGCGCCCAATTCCAAAATGTAGAAGGTGCCGTTGACGGTGCCGACGTAGAGCTTTCCGTCGGCGAGAACCGGGGACGCGCGCTGGATGGTGCCGAGGTTCAAAGTCCATTCTTCGGCGCCGCTTCCCACGTCGAACGCTTTGAGGTTGGCGCTGTTGTCGATCTGGTAGAAGCGGTCGCCGTCGAGGACAGGGGACGAATAGCCGCCGAGAAAGCCGCCCACCGACCATTGCGCGTTGTTGACGTCGATGGTGCCGCGCGTGGTGGCGTCGATGGCAGCCACGAGGCCCATCTGGCTCGTGTGAAGGTTTTCCTCGCCCTGGCTCACGATGGCGATGTTGCCCTTGAGAACGGCGCCGGTGTTGATGCCACGCTTGGAATATTCGAAGCGCCACACCGACTCGCCCGTCTGAGGCTTGATCGCGTGCATGGCTCCATCGCCGCCCCCTGTGATGAGAAGTCGCACGCCGTCGACGTCGGCGATGACGGGCGGCGCGTAGGTCGTGTCATACGGGCGCCCGCCGGGAGAGCTGACCCATTGTGTTTCCCCCGTGGCTTTGTCGAAAGCGAAGAAACGCTGACCGCCGCGTGCTTGCTCGCCCCATCCGGAGCTCAGACCGCTCACGATGAGCAGGTTGCCGTCGATGATAGGTGAGGCGGTGCGGCCGCCATGGGTCGTGATGAGGCCAAAGTCCTCGGCGAGCGAGCGCTCCCACAAAACGGCGCCGTCGTCGCTGAACGCGTGAACGGAGCCGCCGACCGTGTAGACAAAGATGTTGCCCGTCGTCGGGTCCGCGACCGGGGAGGCCCAGCCCACGCGGTGAGGCGGTACGTCGCTCAAGTAGATGTGCATCCGACGCTCCCACAAGAGCTCGCCCGCCTCGACATCGAAACACATGATGCGCTCCTGCAGGTTCGCGCCCTCTCCAGCCGCGTTTTGCAGATAGAGGTGGTCGCCGAGAATGATGGGCGTCGAGCGGCCGCCATGAGGAACCCGCCAGGCGAGATTATCGCCATCGCGCGACCAGCTCGTCGGAAGGCCGGTCTCCGCGGAATGGCCGTCTCGGCGCGGCCCCCGCCAATCCGTCCAGTCTTCGACGGCTGGGACGGCTGGGACGGCTGGGACGGCTGGGACGGCTGGGACGGCTGGGATCGCCGAGGCTTCGAAAGATCCCGCCCCCGTGTACATCACGAATATCGCGAATAGAGTTTTTCTGAACATGTCTGTTTTATGCTTTCGTGAACCGATGCCTGAATCCGTTCTGAGGCCTATTATCTTTATTCTGGGTGAGCGCCGTCAAAAGAAATGGGTGTGGCTCTTTTGGAACCGCGAGAATCGCCCATTTTCTCAGTGATCTAACCGTCCAACGGTCACTCGTCGTGAGGTTGGTCAGAGGATAACGGAATTTACTCTGGTTGTGGACCCTGAGCGGTGTCACTTTTTGCTGGACATTCGTCCCGGCGTTCGCTACGGTAGTTGTGGCAAGTAGGAAATGGGTACGAGCGGAGCGAATTTCAGCGGCAGGCGATTCAGTTCATCGGAGCTGAGCTTGATCCAGGAATTGGTCGAGAGCTGTGGCGGTCTGAGCCGGATGGAACTGGCGCGAACGGTGTGCGAGTTGCTGGATTGGAAGAGGCCGACCGGAAAGTTGAAAGCGCGGGAGTGCCGGGAGTTTCTCGAGCGGCTGGAAGGCGAAGGTCGCCTGGAGCTTCCGGACAAACGCCCGGGTAAGCCGGTCGGGACACGAACCCGAATACCGCAAACCGAGCGTGGCGAGCCGTCTGAGCCGTTGGAGGGAGAGCTGAGCGAGATTCAGCCTGTGGTGTTGGAAGTGGTGCGGAGTGACGAGCAGCGTCTTTTGTTCCGGGAGCTGGTGGACCGGCATCACTACTTGGGCCACGCGGTTCCCTTTGGCGCTCATCTGCGCTATCTGGTGTACGCATCGGCGCCGGCACGGGTGGTGGGCTGTGTGCAGTTGTCGAGTCCGGCGTGGAGGATGGCGGCACGAGATTTGTGGATTGGATGGGACGATGCCACGCGCGGGCGGAACCTGCAGCGAGTGGTTAACAACAGCCGCTTTCTGATCCTTCCCTGGGTGCGGGTGCAAAACCTCGCGAGCAGGGTGCTATCCCTGATGGCGCGACAGCTTCCATGCGAGTGGCACAGCCGCTATGGGGTGGAGCCCTTGCTGTTGGAGACCTTGGTGGATCACAGCCGCTACCGCGGCACCTGCTACCGGGCTGCGAACTGGATCGAGCTTGGAGTGACGACGGGGCGGGGGCGGATGGACCGCGAGCACCGTCGTCACGGCGCAAGCTCGAAAACGGTGCTGGTCTTGCCTCTGGTGAAGGACCCTCGCCGGGTGTTGCGGGAGAGCTGAGAGATGGCACTTTCTGCGTTCGAACTGTGCGAAGAGACGTTCGGGATGTCGAGGGACGATCTCGAGTCGATCATCGCGTTTCTACGTTCTGCCGAATCGAGGCAGATGAGCCACAGCGACGTGGAGAAGCTGGTGCGCGAGAGGAGCTACGAGCTTTCGCGTAAGTTGTTCCAGGCCCATGTCGACTCGCGCGGTCCCGGCGAGGCGGCGGCTCCGGTCCGAGGTGCGGATGGAGTGGAAAGGGACCAGGAGCGAATCCACGAGCGCGGCCTGACGACGATCTTCGGGGAAATCCGTGTCAAACGTTTCGGTTATGGAGCCGAAGGTGCAGATAGCCTGCATCCGTTGGATGCCGAGCTGAACCTCCCCCGTGAGCGTTACTCGTTCGAGCTGAGGCGGACGGCGGCAGTAGAGGTGTCAAAGGGAGCGTTCGACGAGGCGGTGGCGAGCCTTGGCCGCCACACTGGGGCGAAGGTTGGAAAGCGCCAAGTGGAGGAGCTGGCGGGTCGTGCGGCAGAGGACTTCGACGCCTTCTATGGGCAGCGCGCTCCACCGGCAGGCGATCGCAGCGCCTCGGTGCTGGCGATCACGGCGGACGGCAAGGGCGTTGTGATGCTACGCAAAGACCTGCGTGAAGCCACCAAGAAGGCGGCCGAGAAAGGCTCGCGGCGACTAGGCAAGCGGCTGACCAAGGGAGAGAAGCGGAACCGAAAGCGGATGGCCACGGTCGCGGCCGTTTATACGGTGGAGCCCTTCGTGCGCCAACCAGAAGACGTGGTTCGTGTGCTGGCACCAAGCGACGAGCGAGAGAAAGACAAACGGCCTCGCCCCCAAGACAAGCGTGTCTGGGCGAGCCTAGCCAAAGAGCCCGAGGAGGTTCTCGAAGAGGCGTTCGCGGAAGCCGAACGACGAGATCCCTCACACCGCAAGAGTTGGGTCGCCTTGGTCGACGGCAACGCCACCCAACTGAAGATCCTGCACAAGCTGGCTGGCCAGCACCATGTCGAACTCACCATCGTGCTCGACTTCATCCATGTCTGTGAGTACGTGTGGAAGGCTTCGCTAGGCTTCTACGAGGAGACCGAGCCCGCCCGCCAAGTGTGGGTCCAAGAGCGGTTGCTTCGCATCCTGCGCGGTGAGGCCTGCCTGGTGGCGGCGGGGATAAGACGTAGCGCCACCCGACGAAAGCTGACGCCCGACAATCGGGAGAATGTGGATCAGTGTGCTGACTATCTGCTCAATCACGCCTCTTATCTGCACTACGACGAGTGCCTCGCCGCTGGATTCCCGATCGCTACCGGCGTGATCGAAGGCGCCTGCCGCCACCTGGTCTCGGACCGCATGGACCTCACCGGAGCGCGTTGGTCCCTCGCTGGCGCCGAAGCCGTGCTGCGGCTTCGCGCTCTCCGCTCCAGCGGAGACTTCGATGAGTACTGGCGCTTCCACGAGCAGTGCGAGTACGAGCGCAACCACGCCTCGCGCTACGCCGACGGCAAGGTCGTCCCCGTCAAAGGCCGCCACCTCAAGCGCGTCAAGTGAGATGAGCCCTTACCACTATGAGACATGCCAAACTCACCGTTCCAAAAGAGCCGCACCCAAAAGAAATGGTCGGACGTTTGGAACTCGCCGGGAATGTTATCAAATTCACACCTTTGAGAGAGCGAGACCCGCGACAATGCGTTCATGATACCTGTCTTTTTTTTCGCCGCGATGGCGGCCATCACCTCATTCCAGGAGCCGGAAGGCCAGGAGCCGGAAGGCTTCGAGCGCCTGCTCCCACGTGGGCAGATCGCGGCCATCAGCGAGCCGACCTACGTGCCCGCCTCCGAAGCGAACCTGCCGCCACGCGCCTGGGTTCTCGGCGCCGTCATCGATGGGCAAGCGCGCGCTTACAGCCTCGACTTGCTGAACAGTCACGAAATCGTCAATGACAGAATCGGCGAGACCAACTTCGCCGCGGTGTGGTGACCGCTCGCTAATGCGGCTGTCGTGTACAGCCGTGATTACGCAGGGAAGACCGTGAACTTCGAAGCGTCTGGCGGGCTCAAGAACAGCTCGCTCATCATGCAAGACCAAGAGACGGACACTTACTGGTCGATCATGGAAGGCGAGGCCGTCGCCGGTGAGTTGGCCGGGAGCAAGCTCATCGAGCTTCCTGTCCGCGAGAGGATTTCGTGGCGGCATTGGCGCGCGAAGCACCCCGACACACTCGTGCTTTCCGTCAACGGTGAAGAGCACGGTGAGAATGGCTACCAGCAATATCTCCAAGACCCCAAAGGCTTTTTAGGACAAGTGGCGAAGGACGATCGTCTCGCGACGAAAGAGCCCATTTTCGCGTTTCACCTGGAGGGCGGCGCCTACGCCGTTCGGCAGAAGGATGTCGAAAACGGAAAGACCGTAACACTCGAAAGCGGCGACGCCGTGTTTCTTTTCCGCAAGCGCGGGAGCTCGATGTTTCAGTCGACCCGTGCTTTTGTCTCCGAAGCAGGTTTCGAGGAGCGCGGCGGAGCGTGGTCGGAAAAAGCAACGGGCGCCGTTTTCGATCCCGAGGCAGGCAGTTTCGGTGAAGTCGAAGTGCTCACCGGCTTCGACACGTTCTGGTACAACTTCAGTTTGAACGACCCGAACACGACGCTACTGGAGTAGGCCCTTCTGGAATAGGCCCTTCTGGAGTAGGATTGCCCAGCCACGGAAAGGAGTGTGCCCCTGATGGCGCTCGGCTGCCGCAGCCTCGTTCGTTTCGTCTTCGTCCTTCTCGTCTTCGTTGTTCTCTTTAGGCCCTCAACGCTTCTCGCCTCCGAATGGTCGCGCTTTCGCGGGCCGAACGGAACAGGCGTCGTCGACACCGAAAAGCTTCCGCTTCATTTCGGTCCATCCCAAAACGTTGTGTGGAAGACGCCGCTCCCTCCTGGGCATTCGTCTCCCATCCTCACTAAAGACAAGATTTTCCTGACGGCGTTCGAAGACGAGACGCTCTTCACCTATTGTCTCGCTCGCGAAACCGGCGAGATCTTGTGGCGGAGAGAAGCACCCCGCGCGCGCGTCACCGACTTCGATGCCCGCAACAACTCCGCATCGCCGAGTCCGGTGGTTGACGACCGGAGCGTCTTTGTCTTTTTTCCCGACTTCGGTCTTCTTGCCTATGACTTCGAGGGCGAGGAGCTCTGGCGATTCGCCGTCGAAGACTTCGACAATATCTACGGGATGGGCGCCTCACCCATCCTCGCGGGCGACCACGTCGTGCTCGTCTGCGACCAGGCGACGAACTCTTACATCATCGCGCTCGACAAGAAGCGTGGAAAAGTTGTGTGGCAAAAGCGCCGCCCGGAAGCAAAGAGCGGCCACTCGACACCCGTGCTCTACGAGGCGAAGGACGGCTCGCTCGAGATCCTCGTGCCCGGTTCGTTTCTTTTGACCTCTTACGCCGCCGAGACAGGTGAGAAGCTCTGGTGGGTGAGCGGTCTTTCGTTCGAGATGAAGTCGACGCCCGTTCTCGCCGGAGACATGCTCTACATAAACGGCTATGGCGCGCCGGAGAACCAACCGGGGCGCAACGTCGTGGCCGCACCGTTCGAGGAGGTCGACCCGAACCGTGATGGCTTCCTTGCCCAGGACGAGGCCGAAGGACATGTGCGGTCGTGGTTCGGCTTCGTTGACTTGAACACCGACGGCCGGCTCGACGCGGCAGAATATGACTACTACGTGGCAGCGCTCGCGTCGAAAAACGGCATTCTAGGGATCCGTGTGGGCGGTGAAGGCGATATGACGGAGCAGAACGTGGTGTGGACCTATCACAAGCGGGTCCCCCAGCTCCCGTCGCCTCTTCTTTATAGAGATGTTCTGTACATGGTGAATGACGGCGGTATCGTTACGACGCTCGAGCCAAAAACAGGGGCTATCATCGCGCAGGGACGCCTCAAAGGTGCCGTGGACAACTACTACGCCTCACCGGTGGCGGCAGACGGCAAGATCTTCATGGCAAGCCAGCTCGGAAAAATCGCCGTGCTCAGTCCCGCAGGTGATCTCGAAGTGCTCGCGGTCAATGACCTCGACGATTTGGTCCACGCGACACCCGCCATCGCGGACGGGCGCCTCTATATCCGCACCCGCAACACACTCTATTGCTTCGGAGGAAATTGAGCATGCGCTGGCTTCTAGCCCTCATCCTGCTCCAAACCGGCGAAGACCTTCATGAAGCCGCTCGTCAAGGCGATCTCGTGAGAGCGCGTGCCCTCATCGAGCAAGGCGTGGATGTCGATGCGGGCAATCGCTATGGCGCGACGGCGCTTTTCTTCGCCGCGGAAAAAGGCGACCTCGATATAGTGACGCTCCTCGTGGAGCATGGCGCGCGCCTCGACATCGAAGACAGCTTTTACAACATGAGCGCGCTCAGCCGTGCTTTGAGCGGTGAGCATTTCGATGTGGCACGATTTCTACTCTCGCGAGGCTCGCCGGGCGCGGACGCGGTTCTACGTGTGGGCGTCGCAAACGAAGACAATGCGCTCGTGGAGGCCGCTCTCGCGACGGGAGACGTGACACGCCCAGCTTATGACCGTGCTCTCGAGATTGCCGCGGCTGGCGTCCGCGCGCTCCTCGAGGCGGCGCAAGTTCCAGAAGGCGCGCCCCCGGCGCCGGTCGAGCTCTCGCGCGAGGCGCTCGAGCGCTTCACCGGTGGCTATGAAAATGAATCGGAGCGCCGGTCCCTCACGATCGCACTGCGTGACGGGACCCTCGAAGTGTCGGGAGATTTTTCCGCGCGGCTTCGTCCGACGGGCGAGCAAAGCTTCGAAGTTATCGACAGTGACGCGAAAGTTTTTTTCAGGCCGTGGCGGCATGATTGAGCGCCTCGTCCTCGGCCAGGGGGAGACGTCGACTACCTTTCGCCCGCTCGCCGAGTCCGAGGCGCGTGGAGAGGCGGCCCCTGTCGATATCCCAAACGTCGTCTCTTCGACAGATGTCGCCCAGGTGGCACGCGCGCCGGCCGCTCCATGGCCGGGTTTCCGCGGTCCCAACCGATCCGGGATCGCTGACGGGCAAGGCATACCAATGGAGTGGGATGAGGAGGCAGGGAAGCACATCCGTTTCAAAACGGAGCTTCCGGGCTTCAGCGTGTCGAGTCCAGTCATTTGGGGCGAGCGCATCTTTGTTCTGACCGCGGTCAGCGGAGCTGGAAACGACACCTTTCGAACAGGCCTTTACGGGGACGTCAGGCCTGTCGAGGATCTTTCAGAGCATCGCTGGCTTCTATATGCGCTGAACACCAAGGACGGCGCGATTGCCTGGGAGCGCGAGCTTCACAAGGGTGAACCGGGAACAAAGCGGCATCAAAAGTCGAGCCAAGCCAACGCGACGCCGGTGACGAACGGCAAGCACGTCGTGACCGTGCTCGGCTCGGTCGGTCTATTGCTTTGCCACGACGTTGACGGCAACCTTCTCTGGAAGAAAGACATCGGAGTCCTCAACGCAGGCTGGTTCTTCGACCCGGATTATCAGTGGGGGCACTCAAGCTCGCCCATTATCTACGGCGACACGGTGATTCTGCAGGCGGACCTCCATAACGGTTCGTTTCTCGCCGCCTATGACCTCGATAGCGGCGAAGAAGTCTGGCGAACGCCGCGTGACGAGGTTATCCCGACGTTCAGCACCCCGGCGGTTTATCACAGCGAGAAGGGCGATGAGCTCATCACCAACGGCACCGTGATCCGCGGCTACGACCCGAAGACGGGCGAGCTTCTCTGGTTTCTCGGCCCCAACTCCGAGATCCCGATCGGCGTGCCCGTCGTGACCGATGAGCTCATCTACGTTACTGCGGGCTACCCGCCCATCCGACCCATCTATGCGATTCGCCCGGGAAGCCGCGGAAACCTTGCGCTGCCCGACGGTGTCGACAAGAGCGAAGCGCTCGCGTGGAGCAAGAACCGCGGCGGCACCTACATTCCGTCACCACTCGTCTATCGCGGACACTTGTATACGAACGCGAATAATGGCCGCTTGACCTGCTATGACGCAGCGACAGGGGAGCGCGTCTACCGCGCACGCATTGGCGGTGTCGGCGGCTCCTACGCGGCATCTCCTGTGGCCGCGGATGGCCGTCTCTACTTCACCAACGAGGAAGGCGAGACCTTCGTCGTGCGCGCAGGGGACGAGTACGAGCTTCTCGCGAAAAACAGCGTAGACGGGACGGTGCTATCCACGCCCGCGGCTTCGAACGGGCTTCTAGTCATCCGCACGCTAACGCATGTATACGGGATCTCCGAATAAACTGTTAATATTCCCCTGGGTGTTCTGGAGGTAAACGAACGAATGAAGGCGTTACCCTTACTCATAGTCGTCACGACGCTCGCTAGCTCCGCATTTACCGAGGATTGGCCGCACTGGCGAGGCCCCACGCGCGACGGCATCAGCGGCGAGATCGGACTTCCTAGCGAATGGAGCACGACGAAGAACGTTTCGTGGCGGATCCCAATGCCGGACCGTACCGGTGCAACACCCATCATCTGGGGCGAGACCGTTTTCCTGAACGTGGCCGGTGGAGGCGAGCTTCATCTTTGGGCGCTCGACCGCAAGGAGGGAAGCGTCAAGTGGAAGAAGTTTCTGAGCGGCGGCGATCACCGTGAGCGCAAACAAAACATGTCATCGCCGTCGCCGGTGACGGATGGCAAGCACGTTTGGGTGATGACGGGGACTGGCATCTTGAAGTCCTTCGACTTCGACGGCAACGAGCTCTGGTCGCGCAACATCCCGGCCGACTACGGTAAGTTCGGCCTCAACTGGGGCTATGCATCGTCGCCGCTTCTGTTCCAAGGCGCACTTTACATGCCGGTGCTGCACGGCATGAAGACCGACGAGCCGTCTTATCTCTTGCGCATCGACGCCGCAACGGGAAAGACGGTCTGGCGGGTCGAGCGGCTGACGAACGCCATCCGCGAATCCCCGGACTCCTACATCACGCCTGCGCTGCTGGAATATGACGGCAAGCGCGAGATAGTGCTGACGGGCGGCGACGTCGTCACTGGCCACGACCTGGAGACGGGCAAAGAGCTTTGGAGAGCCGACGGGCTCAACCCGGACAACGATCCCAATTATCGCATCATCGCCTCTCCGGTCGTCATGGACGGCATCATTTACGCGCCGACCCGCGTGCGCCCCATGCTCGCCCTCAAAGCGGGGGGCCGCGGCGACATCACGACGAGCCATCTGCTGTGGACCTTCAACAATGGTCCGGACGTTCCGACACCCGTTACGGACGGCAAGTATCTCTATGTGGTGAACGACCGGGGGGTTACGTTCAGTCTCGACGCGAAGTCCGGCGAGGTCATCTGGGGGCCGAAGCGCATCGCGGCTGGAACCTACAGCTCATCGCCCGTACTCGCGGATGGGAAGGTCTACATCACGAACGAAGACGGTGTGACGACGGTCATGAAGGCGGGCGCCGAGTTCGACGTCATTGCCGAGAACGATCTCGAGAGCTACACGTTGAGCTCCGTCGCTGTTTCCCAAGGACAGCTGTTCTTGAGGAACGCCGAGTTTCTCTATTGTATCGGGGAAAGACGGCCCTAGTGCTGCTAACCCAGAGCGAAGTGGACGGTAACGGTCATCAGAATCGGGACGGGGACGCCGGCGATGACGGTTGGGGTGTATCTCCACATGCTGACGGCGTCGACAGCGGCTTGATCGAGTAGTGGTATCGACTTGAGCACGCGGAGTTCTTGCACGGCGCCGGTGCCGTCGATGGTCGCTTCCAGGACGACAAGGCCTTCAACGCGCGCGGAGGTTGCGATCCCTGGGTAGACAGGGTCCACATGTACGAGCTTTGTGGGAGCCGCAACCTTTCCCCCGATGCGGAGCGGGCCGTTTGGCGGAGAGGATGTCAAGGAATTAGTTGAAACCATCATAAGCGACTCGTGGTCATTTCCAGCTCTACGCCCCTGACCTTACGCGGCCTCAGGCATCTCGTCCTCTCGTTGGATCGCATCGATGGCCGCAACCACTACGTCGATGGATGCGTGCCCCTTGACTCGTCTGAACTGTTGTTCGCAGTGCAGCAGCACAGCGGCGAGCCATCGCTGGCGCATTTTGCTGTTACGGTAGCGTTTGATGTTGCGCTCGCAACTACGAACCATGGAGAACATACTCTCTATAGGATTCGTCGAGTGCAGGCTCTGGCGCAGTAGAGCGGGGACCTTCAACTTGTGGAGCATCAGCACCTCCTCGAGTGCCTCGAGGAGTGAGTCTGCCGCCGACTCGTTGATGTCGCGAAGCCAGCGCTCGAACTCCTGCAACATCTTCTTCGCGTCCTTGTAGCTGTTCTGCTCCAAGGCAGTCGCGAAGAGGTGGTGTGCCTGCTTGCGGTAGCGTTTGGGCAGGTGGCGCTGGATGTTGCGGTCTTTGTGCAAAGTACACCGCTGGTGGATGAGCTTCTTACCGTATCGGTCTTTGAGCGCCTTGATGATCCCCCCGCCACCATCGGTTACCCAGAGGATCCGTTTGGAGAGCTTTAACCCCCGTCGCTCCAACTCTTCCAGCAATTCCTCGCAGATCTCGTGGTTCTCCGTCGCCCCTTCCCAGAAGCCCAGGGGGAGCTTTTTCCCTTCACGGTCCACGCCGAGCGCGACCACGAACGCCTGACCGCCGCGGTGGACCGTGTCTAGGTACATCGCGAAGAGCGGAAACTCTTCGAGACTGCGCTCCTGGAACTGCTTCAGCTGCTTCGCCGTCGCCTCGACCAGATGGCGGGACACCGAGCTCGGCGTCACACCGAAAGCCTTGCCTGCCGCCGTCACCGTCTCTTCGTACTTGCGAGCAGACATTCCCCGAAGCACCTCCGACAGGAGTTCCTCCGAAAAGCCCCCGCGATTCTTGAGCTGCTCGTAGGTTCTCAGCCCGACCTCACCCTCCGGGCCCCGCAATCGAGGGTGCTCGACAGGGAGCTTCTGGTCACCGACATAGATCGACCCACGTTGACTCGCCCATTTGCGAAGCCCGGACGACGTAGGATGGTAGTCTGGCCCAGATCTCTCTTCGCGCTCCATGTACATGAGCGTCTCAGCTACCAGGCGTCCGACATCGAGCATCGCGGCGTCCAGCGCTCGCTTGCCCTCCAGCATCACATGCACAACTTGATCCGCCCACCACTCTTGCTCCTGCGTCGCCCTCAGCATCTGTGTTGCATTCTTTCTCTTCTTCGTATCTGCTCTCACCGGGTGGCTCCTTTCTTTTTGATCGCCAGCTTTGACACCGACGATCTTGAAGGGAGTCACTCACCGATTTCAACTAGATTCAGGATATCCTCTTCCCGGAAGGCGGACTGGTTGGGGCGCCGGGCCGCCGACCAAACCACCCGGGACACCACCCGCGACCCCACCCGGAACGCCGTGCTCAGCTCCGACAGTGACGTCGAGGTTGGCCCAATCTAGGTCGAGATCCACGACGACGGGAGAAAAGTCTTTAAAAGAGGGGACGCGCAATCCGGCAATCTTGACGTCGCTTCTTTTCGGCGCCTGTGGCACCGCCACACGGGCCGGGGCCAGCGGGGGAGGCGGAGGCGGGTTTTTCATCGGCGCCACGGTGAGGAAGGCTCTCACCATACGTGGCGCGGGCAGCTCGGTCTCTGCCGTCATCGATTGGCACACGAGCGCCAGAACGACGAGAGCCTGAAGCGCAAGTGACGCGCAAAGCCAGCGCCCTCGATGGGGCCGCTGCTGACGCTTCCAGACCAACGAACAAAGCACCCTGCGCGCTCGTTGTCTCGCGAAACGCCTCCCATTTCTTCCAGCTGCGTGAAGTCTCAGAAGTCGTTACATTCACAGGGGCTCCGCGGTCTATGAGCCCAAGCGTAAGAAGTTTCCGTCCAGCCATAGCGCCCCTTCTGCCCTGTTTTGTCTTTCTAACAGATACGACGGACGAATTCGGCATGTTCCACCACTTGCCTTAGATGGGCCGATCCTTCGTTGCAAGATGGATGTGATCGGGTCGCCGCCGCCCTGTTAATGTTATAACATATATTATAATCGTTTTTAGGGAGGAGAGCTATGGCATCTGTGAAGGTTGTGGCCGTGGGAAACTCGACGGGCGTCATCCTGCCGAAAGAAGTCGTGCAGCGGCTTCGCGTGGAAAAAGGCGACACGCTATATCTGCTCGAGACGCCGAACGGCATCGAGCTGACGCCTTATGATCGCGAGTTTGCGGCACAGATGGAAATTGCAGAACGGGTCATGCGCGAAGACCGGGATGTTCTGAAGAAGCTGGCAGAGTGAGATCTTGGCGGACGAGCCTGTTTGGATTCTGCCCGCTATCGTGCGTGCGGTTCATGCACGCCAGCTGGCAGAGCATGGTGGCACTGACGGCGTTCGCGACGAGGGTCTGGTCGATTCAGCCTTGGCCCGACCCAAGAATCTGTTCGCGTACTCGAGTGACCCACCTGATTTGGCAGCTCTCGCGGCCGCGTATGCGTTTGGTCTGGTGAGGAACCACCCCTTCGTCGACGGCAACAAGCGCACCGCTTATGTCGTTTGCCGCGTCTTTTTGATGTTGAACGGAGAAGATCTAGAAGCCACGAGGGAGGAAAAGTACCTCACCTTTTTGAGAGTTGCCGACGGAAGCGTGTCCGAGGAGGAACTTGCGAACTGGATTCGCGGCCATTCGCGTGCGGACACGAGTCTGGCCCCTTGAGCAACGCTCCCGACGGCACTTCTCCGAGCTTTGTCGTCGCCGCGATGAAAGACCCCTATAGCGGCAATCTCGAGCGCGCGCAGATCAGGGACCGGTTTCATGGAACGGTCTCCTTTCGCCCGAACTGCCGAACGACGACGATAACCAGGAGCACGAATCCGACCGCGTTCGCGAACGACAACCCGACACCCGCGAAGCTCGCGTCGCGGCCGGGGTAGAACAGAAGCGCTGCCGCGACGATGAGCACGGCGCGCATGGCCGCCGATAGCACGCCGCCGAAATAGCCCGCTATACCCGCAGCGAGGGGTACGATCCCGGTGATGACGATCGCCGAAGCCAATAAAGGACGCAAGAACCCCACCTCCGATCCGTCCGCAGTCAACAGCAGAAGCTCGGGGCGAAAGACGAACATGAAAGGCAGCGTGAACCCGACGAGGGCGAAGCGAAAGGCCGCGAGTGCCGCGCTCATGATGTGGCAGTCGGCAATGGACGCCGCCGCATAAGCCGCGAGTGCGACCGGCGGGGTCACCATGGACATCATCCCGAAATAGAAGATAAAAAAATGCGCCGCCAGAGGCACGACCCCGAGCTTTCCGATGATAGGCCCGATGAGCGTCGCCATCAAGAGATAGCAGACCGCGGACGGCAACCCCATACCGAGGACGATCGATCCGACCATGATGAGGCCCAGTGCGAGGAGCAAGTTCTCACCAGCCAGCATCAGGATCGTCGACGGAAACTTGGTGCCTATGCCGGTCAAAGTGACCACCCCGAGGATGATCCCCACCGACGCGGCTGCAGCGACGAGAGGGACCCCGCCTCTCGCCGTTTTCACGAACGCTTTTTCTACCGAGCGCCAGCCTAGACGCGTTCTTTCACTGAAGAAGCTGAGCACGATCACGAGCCCGAGCGCAAGGCTGACCGAACGAAACACGGTATAGCCCGCCACGAGAAACCCGACAAGCGCTCCGAGCGTCAGGACGAAAACGACCCCTTCGTAAGGAAAGCCTGCGCCCTCGGGCACAGCGGCGTCATCCGGCGCGATGTTGCCGGCGCCGATGCGCTGCGAATAGAAGTGCACGATCATAAAAAGGGCGAGGTAGTAGATGAATGCAGGGATGAGCGCCGCGCGGATGACCTGCAAATAGGTGACCGGCGGTGTCACGAGCTCGAGCATCATGTAGGCGCCCGCACCCATGACGGGCGGTACGAGCGCGCCGCCCGAGCTCGCCGCCGCCGTCACGCCGGCCGCGATGTGCGGACGGAAGCCAATGCTGCGCATGAGCGGGATCGTGAATGTCCCCGTCGTCGCGGTGTTGGCGACCGCGCTTCCGGAAAGCGAGCCCATGAGGCCGCTGCTCAAGACCGCAACTTTCGCCGCGCCGCCTGGGCTTTTGCGGAAAAGACGCTTGGCGTAATCGATGATGAAATTCGTGGCGCCCGTCGCTTCGAGAAAGGCCCCGAAGAGCACGAACAAGAAGACGTAGCTGAACATCACCTTGAGCGCGATGCCGAACACCCCTTGGCTGTGAAGAAAGGTCTGGCCAACGATGCGCTCGATCGAGTAGCCACGATGGGGGAAGAGCCAGGAGGGAAACGAGGAGCCGGCAAGGGCGTAAATCAGAAAGGTGGAGGCGAGAACAGGAATCGCCCATCCGAGGCAGCGCCGGGTCGCCTCGAGCACGATGAGAACACCGAGGACTCCGACGAAGTAATCGAGCGCCGACTCCGCGCCCGCGCGATCGCCGAGCGACAAGCCGTCGGTCCAGAGGAAGTGAAACGCTGGCTCCGTTTGCACCACGACGTAGAGACAAACGAACGCGGCTGCGACGCCCATGACCGCGTCAACGAGCCACGCCACCGGATGCTCGGAGCGCATCGGAAACAAAAGAAAGCAAAGAACGAGGCCGAACAGGGCAAAGATCGCCAGTTGCGATTGCGGTGAGAGTTGGGCGTAGTTGGCTTCCGCGAGAACAAAAAGGGACAGACCGATCCCTAGAGCTCGAACGAGATGCCCGCGGACCGAGCTGGGCATGGGATGCTAGCGGTCGTCCGTTTCGGGCCAGATCCCAAGCTCGCGATAGAAGCGGATCGCGCCCGGGTGGAACGCGACGCCCGTGTCCCTGACGGCGTTTCCGGCATTGATGAAATTGCCGGCCGGATGTTTCTCCGTGACGATCTCACGATTTTGGTAGATGGTTTTGGTGATCTGATAGATCAGCTCCTCGTCCGCCTTCGCCGAGGCGACGAGATGCATCGAGCCGACATCGAGGCCGTGATAGTCCTCGTCTTGGCCGCGATAGGTGCCCGCGGGAACGGTGCGCTCGTAGAAGAACGGATAGTTCGTGACGAGCTCGGCCCGCGCTGCCCGGTCGAAGGGCACGAGCAAGATGTTTTGTGAGCTGGACGCTTGCACGATCGACGCGGTGGGAACCGCTCCGCCCAAAAACGCGGCCGCCGCAGAACCGTCCGCCAAGTTATCGACAGCACCGGCTTGCGTATTGTTGAGGGGCGTGAAGTCGTCATAGGTCACGCCGTGCGCTTCGACGATCGGCCGCACGAAGGATTCCCACCCGGCGCCCGCGGGACCGACGACCGCGCGTTTGCCGCGAATGTCCGCAATCGACGTGACGCCAGAGTCGCGGGGTGCTATGAACATCGCTATATTCGGCGCGAGCGTCATTACAGAAAGCAGCTCGTAGGCTTTCTCCCAGCTCCCTTCACCGCGCACAGCGAAATAGGTGATGGCCGCGTTCGATAGCGCGATGTCGAGCTCTCCCGAATCGAGACGGCGGATGTTCTCCTGCGAACCCTTTGTCGCTTCGGAGGTGACCTCCCAACCCGGCGGTCCGTATTGGTTGAGTACTTCGCCGAGTGCTCCTCCGACGACGAAGAAAGCGCCTCCGGGGGGCGCGGTGCCGATGCTGATGAAACGCGAGCTCGAAGCCGAGCCAACATCTGCGCCTCCGCTACCGCCACCGCATGCCGGAAATAGCATCGCGACGAGCGCGAGAGTCAAGAAACCTTTTGGGGACATCGCCGGGGATGATAGTAGCGCACTACGATCAAAGCAAGCCCTCATCGGACGCTCCAACTCAGAGCCGGAAGTCCACGCCGAGATAAGCCGTAAAAGGCGGCGCCGGAATGACCGAGGCGGCACCGAAGCCGCGCAGATAGTACTCGCGATTCGTGAGGTTCCGCAGGTTGAGCCGCAAGCGCGCCATCCCAAGGTCGTAATAGACCATGGCATCAAACGTCATCACGCCGTCGATGGCGAACGCGTTGTCCTCGGCGATGAACTGATCGCTCACGAACCGGCCGCCACCGCCGATTCCCCAATTCTCGGAGAGGTCTTTGCTCAACCAGAAATTCAAAATATGCTTCGGTGCAAACGCGGCGCGATTGCCCGTGCGGTCGACGACGAACACGATCGGCGGGTCCACGGAAACGAGAAAAGACTCAGCGAAATTGGTGAGCTCGGAATCGTTGAACGCGTAGGAGACGAAGACCCGTGCGCCGCCCGCGGGCGCCGCGGCGAAATCCACTTCGAAGCCGCGTGAGCGCTGGTTGCCGATTTGCTGGGTGAAACCGTTATCGTCCGGAATCGCGATGTTGTCGCGCTCGAGCTGATAAACAGCGAAGGTCGCTTCGGCGCCGAGGCGCGAAAATCCCTTTTTTACTCCCACTTCGTATTGCGTGCTGCGCTCGGGCATCAGGGCGCCAAAGGCGCGAGCCGACGGAGGAGCAAAGGATCGGGAGTAGTTCGCGTAGATGGAGAGCTCCGGATGCGGCGAAGCGAGCAGCCCAACCATCGGCGAGAATTCGGTGTCGTTGGTGTCGCGGCCGCTCACCTGATCCTCGAAGTCGATGTTGTCTACGCGACCTCCAATGAGGACGTGGAACTTCTCGCCGAATTGGAGCTGGTCGATGATGTAGGGCGCCGCAACGAGGCTGCGCGCATCTCCGGCGAAGCCGGCGCCTGGGAGTGGGAATGGAGGGGAGTCGATGCCGACGCTCGGGTCGAGCGGGTTTACGGGGGCGAGCAAGTTGACGTCGAGGGTGAACGCGTCCGTGAAATGTGTGACCTCGAAGCCCGTCAGCAGGCTGTGCCGCAGCCCGCCGGTGTCGAAAGAGAAGATCGCTTCCAGCTGATTTCCGGTAAGCGTCTGGCGATCGTCGAGCTCGAGGAACGTACGCACGAGGAGGCCCACCCTGGGATCGACGCCATTGAAGAGAGTTCCATTACTCACCCAATCGAGATCGCGCCGGTAGAACTTGTCGCGAATCGTGATCGAAGGAGAGAGAACTTTCTCGAAGTCCGCCTGAAAGCGCAGAATGTCTTGCTCCGAGCGGTCGAGCGGCGATTGGTAGTTCGTCTCCCGATCGACAGAGGCGACGTTGTCACCGAGCACTGGAATGCCGCTATCCGGGGTAAAGTCGGAGCCGAGATATTCGAAGTTCACGTTCACCCGGCCCGTCTCATCGAACTGCCACGAAAAGGCGGGGTTGATCGCGGTGGTGCGGCCTTCTTTGCCGTCTCGGTGGCTACCCTGGTCGCGAAAAAGCCCGTTCAAGCGAAAGGATTTCGACCCGTCCGACGTACTCGCGTTCCAGTCGAAGCTCCCTTCATAGTTGTCGTAAGAGCCGAAGTTCGCGCCGAAGTCGAGACCGTTCGTCGGCATCGGCTGCTTGCGCACCAGATTGACCGCGCCCGCAAGGGGATTGCTCCCGTAGAGGAAGCCGGCCGGCCCCTTGAGGACCTCGACGCGCTCCACGTTATAGAGCTGATAAAAGGTCGCCTCCGGCTCTGCCGCTCCGTCGGTAAGCATGAGCCCGCTCGACAGTGAATCGAAGCCGCGGATGTAAAAAAAGTCGTGCACGCCACTCTGCGTCTGGATATTCACGTTGCTCACGTTGACAAGCGACTCGCTCACGACGCGGTCATATTGCTCTCGGAAGAGCGGCGCCGTCACGATCCCGATATTATTAGGCGTCCACCTGAGCGCAAGCGGCAGTTTCGAAACGATCGTGTTCGCCGTTGGTACGTAGGGGAGACTGCCCTCGACGAACACATATTCCGTGACCGTCGGGCGAGGATCTGAGCGGGATACCTTCTCGGGATCGTCTTGTGCGGGCTCTTCGTCTTGGGCTCCGAGAAAAGAAACTGGGACAAGAAAGGAAACGACGATCCACGCCGCGAGGATTTTGCATAGCGAACGGTGCTCAATACCCATGGAATCTCCGTGCCGGTGCGTCTTCCTCCGGACCTTCCAGAGAAGACGCTCCATATTAGAGGTGGGGGGTCGTGGGGAGCAAATGCTAGTGAACGCGCGGCTCCACCGGCAGGCTGGCGACGATCTCAGCTTCGGCGTGCGCTAGCTCGTGGATGCGGCGCTCGACCACGTCGTCATCGTCGTAGCGGCAGGCGAGGTCCACGAAGAGCTTGGAGTGGCGGGACTCGGCGTTGGCGAGCTCGGCGTAGAGGCGGGCGAGCTCCGGAGCTTTTAGATTCTTGGCCAGAAGCTCGAGGCGCTCATGGGAGCGCGCTTCGATGAAGCCGAATATCAGAAGGCGGTCCGTGAGGCGGCCCTCTCTCGGGCGCGCGAGGGCGATGAGCTGTTGCGCATAGGGGTCGCCTGGGTCACGGCCTAGCGACAGTCCGCGCTCGACGAGGCGCTCGTAGACGGCACGAAAGTGCTGGAGCTCTTCGATGGCGAGTGCGCTCATCTTGCGCACCAGCTCCGCATGAGTCGGATAACCGGCGACGAGAGACATCGCCGAAGCCGCCGCTTTCTTTTCGCAATGCGCGTGGTCGAGCAGCACCGCGTCCATGTCGGCGAGTGCTTCCGCGAGCCATTCAGGAGACGTCTGTGACAAGAGCACGGCCCATCTTAAACAAATGCTCGCATCAGCATAAACGAACCTTCCGGCTTGCTTGCCGGGGATATTGTAAGATGTGGGTCGATGCCGCTCATTTCACTGGCCGACCAAGAAAGACTCCGAGCGGAGCTCGCGAAGAAGCTCGAAAGCCCAGTTCGCATCGAGCTCGAACGACATGCGTGGGACGAAAACTGCACACCTTGCGAGCAAAGCGAGGAGCTGCTCCGGGAAATCACGGCGCAGTCGACTAAGATCACGCTTCACACGGGGCCCACTGCTTCAGAGCTCGCTCCGACGATCCGACTCCTCGGAAAAGCCAGGGGCCAAGTTCGTTTTCTAGGCGTTCCAGCGGGGTACGAGCTCAAAAGCTTGGTCGAAGCGCTCGTGGACGTTTCCCGGGGCCGAACCGAGTTGAGCGAAACGGCGCGCAGCCGGCTGAGCGCACTGTCGCATCGCGTTCATGTCCGAGTCTTCACGACTCCAACGTGACCTTTCTGTCCCGGAGTGAGCCGGTTGGCCCACCAGGCGGCAGTCGAAAGCGGCCAAGTCGACGCCGAAGTCGTGGAGATTACCGAGTTTCCGGAACTCGCGCAGCACCATGCGGTCACGAGCGTCCCCAAAATGGTGATCAACGACTCGGTGGAGCTTCTGGGCTCACTGACCGAGGAGCGGTTCATCACCGCCTTGACACTAGGGGTGGTCCGGTCCCAATAAGTCGATGTATCATTAGCAATTGAAGGGCAATCGAGGGTACAAGACTGGAGAAAGATTGATTTGGTTCTATTGCGCGCATTTCTAACTGGTCTCGCTCTACTTTTCGTACTCCCAGCTCTCGCTCCCGCCGACGATTTCAACGACCCTCTGGCAAAGCGACTCGATCGACTGCGCCGCGGCTTTCGACTTCGACGCGCGATTGGCGTCAAGGTCATCGACCTGACGACGGGGGAGACGCTCTACGCCCACAACCCTACGAAACGCTTCATCCCAGCTTCTGGAATGAAGCTCGCGATCATGGGGGCAAGCCTTCACTATCTCGGGCCGAACTATCGCTTCGAAACGACGTTTCTGGTCGACGGGCCCCTCGAAGACGGTGTCGTCCGTGGAAATCTATTTATCCGGGGAAGCGGTGATCCTTCGCTGACGCGGTACGAGATGGACTACCTCGCCCGTCAGCTGGCTGCAGGCGGCCTCAAAGAAATCCAGGGCGACATCATTCTCGACGACAGCTTCTTCGACGATCAGCTCCGAGGCCCGGCTTCGTACGACAACATCTTGAAAAAGGGTCTTCCGATCCAAAGCGCACTTTCCTACAACTTCAATCTCGTCGAGCTTCGCTTGACGCCGAGCAATGCCGGCTCGCGCGCTGAGCTTCACGACGAAGGCTACGGCTATTTCGACGTCCTCAACCGCGTCACCACCGCGACGCGTGGACGGCCATGGACGCGCGTGCAGAAGCTTCGACGCGATCGTGTGATCGTCCGCGGCCGGGTGATCCAAGGCGACGAAGAAGAGAGCATCGGAAGCTTCATCGCTCCCGACCCGACGCAGTACTTCGCCTCCGCCTTCGTCGGCAAGCTCAGAGAAAACAATATCCGCGTTCCCGGCCAAGTCATAAAGGGTCGTGTCGCACCAAAGGACGCGAAGCCTCTCTACGTTCACCGCTCGGCACGCCTCGTCGAAGTGTTGGGATCTCTTGGCAAATACAGCAACAACTTCTCCGCCGAGCAAATGTTGAAAGCGCTCGGCGCGCATCGCTGGGGTGCTCCGGGGAGCTTCGAGTCGGGGGCGCGCGCGGTGGGCGAGTATCTCGTCGGACTCGGTTTCAGCCAGAAAGACTTTCGCATCGATGACGGCTCGGGGCTTTCCTACGAGAACAACGTCAGCGCGAGTATCCTCGCGCGGGTCCTCCAAGAGATCTACAAAGCGCCGGAAATGCGTACCGACTTTATCTGCACCCTTGCTCTCGGCGGGGTCGACGGCACGCTCCGGAAGCGCTTCTTGAATGAGAAACACATGGGCCGTATCATGGCCAAGACTGGGAGCTTGGCCAACGTCAGCTCGCTCTCCGGTTTCGCGTTTTCCGAAAGCCGCGGGCCGCTCGTGTTCTCCATTATTACGAACGGGATCGGAAGGCAGTATCGGGCGGATTACGTCGAAGACGAGATGGCACGGGCGCTCCTGGAATATTGAGCGCAGGGCGACATGCGAAAGACAGACCCTTTGACATCGTCTGTTAGCGACGGGGGTGACAGAGGTGTCCTCGTTCCGCGCCATTGCACACTCGCCGGATTCACCGAAGCCACGACGGGGCAAGGCGGGGTCCATGTCGCTCTCTCGCGCCGGTGACACGTCTGCGGGTCCGCACACGCAATACCGAGTACCGGATAACGGTCGTCGAGCCCAACGACTGGAAGGTACTCGTACGAGGGGGACGATTTTTCCCCACGGAGCGGCTGGCGTTTGTTTGCGGCTCTGGCTACGGCGGCACGCTCTTGAAAGTGGCGTGGATCGGCGTCGGACTTTGTTGCGAGCTCTCGGCCGACGGCCAACGTGTCGTCACATCACCAGTGCAAGAAGTCGAAGTCCTCGAGAACGCGCTACCCGGCCCGTTCTAGACTTGCGCATCTCGAGCCCCTATTGATCATGTTGAAGTTGTCCAGCTCAAAATCCGGCCTCCGCGAAACCGGGATCGTCGTTCGAGCCGCGCGCGCGCAGGACGCAGGTTTCATCGACGCCATGGCCCGAACCACTTTTCTCGCCTATGGCAGCTATGACCGCTACCTCGAAGACTGGTTCGGGAACGATGCGGTAACGACCTCCATAGCAGAGCTCGATGGACGAAGCGCAGGATTCTCCATGATCACCGCCTATGCCGATCCGGAGCATCCGCGCGAAAACGTCGCCGACCTGATTGCCATCGCGGTCGCGAATGAGCTCCGTTCACGCGGCATCGGCGGCCGGCTTCTCGCTCACGCCCTCGCGTTCGCGGAGAGCTCGCCGAGCAAGCCGCGCGAAGTCTGGCTCGTCGTCGCCGAGGACAACGCGCGCGCGCAGCGCCTTTTTCAAAGCGCTGGTTTCCGGCTCGGAAAAGGCCTCGGAATTTATCCCGCCGGACAACGGGCGCTCCGGATGATAAAACCCTTCTCACAGGAGGCATCATGAAACTGGATCGAAGAGAGTTCTTGGCGACGGCTGCCTCCGTCGCGGCCGCGAAAAGCGCAAGCAGCTTTGAATCGTCGCCGAGCGCCGCGGACGCTCTCGGCGTGCGCGAGGATTTCCCGGCGGCCGCGGAATCCAACTATCTCAACACGCCCTATATCGGACCGCCGCCGCGTGCCGTCGAAGAGGCGGGCGTCGCCTTCGTGCGCTCGAAATCCGAAGACCCGATCCTGCTCGGGGCTATGCTCGACAAAGCGAACGAAGTGCGCCAGAGCTTCTCGTCTCTGTTCGGGGCCAAGCCCGAGGAGGTCTCATTTCTCTTCGCGACGAGCGAAGGCGAGAACATCGTAGCGGAAGCACTCGACTTGAAGCCGGGGGACAATGTCGTCGCGGTCGGACTCGACAAGATCGAGGCCCACACCGTTGACCTCGCGCACCATTTGCGGAAGCGACTCATCGAGCAGGGACTCACCGTGCGTACGCCCAAGGGGAATGGCTCGAGCATTGTGTCGTTCGAGCACGGCTCGAACCCGAAAGCTGTGGAGTCGCTCTTTGCCAAAGAGCGCATCAAAGTGAGCTTTCGTGAGAACGGCCGAATGATCCGCGTCGGGGCCGCGCTCTTCAACAACAAGTCCGATATCGATCACCTACTCGAGACCACTCAAAAAATTTGACACGGACGATATAGCGTCACTATGAAACGTTACGCCGCCTACGATCCTCCCGAATATCAGGACTGGAGTCCCGATCCTACGGTCATGGAAGAGTTCCGGTCGCGCGTGATACAGGACCCGACGCGCCGCAGTGTCGTGTCAGCATTGACACCCCGGCAGCACCTTGGGCTCTATAAAGGACTCGTACGCAATCGACTTCACGACATCGCGCTCAAGCGATGGGTGCGTCAGGGTGTCATCTCCAAAGCGTGGCTTGGAACCGGAGAGGAGGCCACAACCATCGGTGCGGTCCATGCACTCCAGAAAGGTGACATGGTGGGACCGATGATCCGGAACGCGGGTGCGTGTCATGAAATGGGCATGTCCATCGCGGACATGCTGCGCTCATATCTGGGGACGGAAGACTCGCCCTCGCGAGGCCGTGATGTTCACTTCGGTGACTTGGCGAACGGCGTCGTTGCGCCCGTCAGCATGGTCGGAGCGCTCGTCCCGGTTTGCGCCGGCGTGGCGTTGTCTTTCAAGCTTCAGAAAAAGGAGAACATCGCGCTCACTTGGGTGGGGGACGGAGGCACGCGCACCACGGCGTTTCACGAAGGGATGATGTGCGCGAAATCATTGTCGCTGCCGCTGGTCGTCTTCGTCCAGGACAATCAGATAGCACTCGGAACGCCGCTCGAGAGCCATAGCGCGGCGCCCATGGGACGGGTGGCGACGATTTACGCGGCGACGAAATACATATGCAACGGCAACAACGTTCTCGACGTCTACGCGACGACCGCGCTCGCGGCGGAGCTCGCTCGTCTCGGCAAAGGTCCGATCGTGGTGACGGCCAAGACCTTCCGCATGGGCGGCCACGCCACCCACGACGAGGGAGAGTCCCGGAGGATTCTCAGTAAAGAGGCTTTCAAATATTGGGGCAAGCGGGACCCTATCGGAATGTACGAGACCTATCTTGCCGAGTCCGATCTCGAGCTCGAAACCGATGTCTCGAACCGTGAAGTCCTCGAGCAAGCGGCGCAAGAGGTCCTCGAGGAGGTCGAGGAAGCAGCGCGCCAAGCTCTCGAAAGCGCCAAGCACTCGATCCCGAATCCCGCCGAGCAGCAACTCGGTGTTTTTGCTGGAGTGTCATGACGGAACAACCCACGACAGTGATCGACGTCACCGACGAAACTTTCGAAGCGGATGTGCTGGAGCGGTCGCACCAGCTTCTCATCGTCGTCGATTTTTGGGCAGAGTGGTGCGGGCCCTGCCGCGTCCTGGGCCCCACACTCGAGAAGCTCGCCGATGAGGGCAAAGGAAAATTCTTGCTCGCCAAAGTCGACACCGACCGCGCGCAGCGGGTGTCTCAGATTCTCGGTATCAAGAGCATACCAACGGTGATCGCTTTTCGCGGCAGCAAGCCGGTAGCCCAGTTCTCGGGCGCTCTTCCCGAAGAAAACGTTCGCGAGTTCCTCGAGCGTCTGATGCCCTCACCCAGCGACGAGATCGTGGAGGAAGCGGACAAGCTTCGCGCGTCCGCGCCAGTGCAGGCCGAGCCGCTTTATCGGCGAGCACTCGAAATGGACGATGGTCATGCAGGTGCCGGCATCGGCCTCGCAGAGCTACTGGCCGAGCGCGGCGAGCGAGACGAGGCACGGGCAATGGTTGAAGGGCTACTGCCCACTACCGGAGCACAAGGCGAGCGGATAGAGCAACTGCACGCGCTGCTCGCGCTCAGCGACGGCGCGTCGGAGTCGAGCGAAGAGGAGCTTCGTGAACGTCTGGCAGCGAATCCAAAGGACACGAGCGCGATGATGGATCTTGGCCAAGTGTTCGCGGCGAACCGTCGCTATCCGGAGGCGCTCCATATGTTCTTCCAAGCCGCGCAGAGTGACCGCGAGGTCGCGAAGGGTGCAGCGAAGGAACGGATGGTCGAGCTCTTTCATGTCGTCGGAGTGCGAAGCGAGCTGGCCGACGACTATCGCACGAAACTCAGACGCCTGCTTTATTGAGGGGGTAGTGCGCTCGCCGGTCCTGTCACTGCGCGGCAGCGGGACGCTCGCGTTTGCAATACCTCTTGCAGGCGAGGCGGATCGTGCGTTTCTTGAGTCTCTTGTCGATTTTCTTGCGTTGTTTCAGCAACTGAAGCTTGGTGTCGGCCGAGCGGAACCGATGGGCGGTGTGGATTCCCTCGACCGTGACGGAGAGCTCCGCGGTGAAGGGCTCGTCGTCAGCCAGATAGTTTCCTTCGACACGTACGCGCACTTGCTCTGGCAAGAGGACCTTCCGGTCGGCGTAATACGTAAATTGGAACACACGCCCCGCGGGCATCATGGAAATGGACGGTCGTTCTCGTAGAGGACTCCGTCCCCGAGATGCTCGCAAAGCTCGAAGTCGATCGGCATATAGATGCTTCGGTTGAGCAGTTTCTTCTTCGATTTCGCCGCCAAAGGTGTGCTCACGACGGAGGCGAGCAGGAAGACCATCAGGAAGCTCTTTGTCTTGTTCGTTCTCATAGCCACTCTCCTTTGTTTCCATAGTCCTACAGCAGAGTCCATGCCAGAGAATGATACGGCTAACCGACACACATAGCTGGACTTCGGCCCGTTCGGGTCTGTATCGCAGCCCATCACAGCTGGGGCGTTGTAGGGTTCGGCTTGACCATCGGTCGCTTTTCGGTCACAATGCGCGTTGGAGTGATGCAAGTGGCCGCCAAGACGATCCGACCCACCTTCTGCGGCACTTTCTTTTTCTTTTTTGGCGCTTAGCGCGCCTACTATTTCACCACCCACGCCCCCTTTTTCACCGATAGATCTGTGTGGCTCCCGCCCTCGAGAGGAAAAGAAATGAGTAACGAAAAGCGCAGCATTCAGACGGTCCGTGACGCCATCGACGGCATCGATCGAGAGTTGCTCCGATTGCTGGCCGAGCGTCGCAAATGCAGCATCGAAGCGGCGAAGGCTAAAGAAGTCGAGCCCGATTGGTTCCGCGACAAATCTCGGGAGGAGCAGCTTCTCGCCGACCGCGTCGAGGTGGGTGCGCGTCACGGGCTCGACTCTCATTACGTGACGAGCGTCTTTCACGACGTTGTCGAGGACTCGATCCGCATCCAAGAAGAGTACTACCAAGACCGAGTAAATGAAGGGCCCGGAGCCTTGCGCGTCGCCTTCCAAGGTATCGAAGGTGCTTATAGCCATCTCGCGGCGCAGGAATATTTCTCCCGAAAAGCCGCCGCCATGTCTTATCTTGGTCACGCCCAGTTCAAAGACGTCGTCGAGGCCGTCGAGAAAGGCCATGCAGATCTTGCGATCTTGCCGATCGAGAACACCACCTCGGGAGGCATCACCGACGTTTACGATCTTTTGCTGCACGCGCAGCTATCGATCGTGGGAGAAGTAAAGCTCAAGGTGGACCACTGCCTCTTGGCGCTTCCCGACGCCAAGATCTCCGATATCCGCACTATTTATTGTCATCCCCAAACCGTGCTGCAGTGCAGCGATTTTCTGACGCGGCTGCCCCATTGCAAGATCGAGTACTTCAGCGACACGGCGCTCTCGGGAAGGAAAATTCGTGAAGACGGTCTCGTCTCCCAGGCGGCGATCGCCAGTGAAGAGGCCGCGCGGATCTTCGGGCTCAGTGTCATCGAGCGTAGCATTGCGAATCAACGCGAGAACTACACGCGCTTTCTCGTGAGCGCGCGCAAAGCCGTCCACGTCGACCGTCGCATCCCGTGCAAAACGTCGATCGTGATGATGACAGGGAACGAGCCCGGCTCCCTCCTCGAAGCGCTCTTGGTGTTCCGGGAGCACGGTATCAACCTCACCAAGCTCGAATCTCGGCCGATCCTCGAGAACCCATGGGAGGAGATGTTCTACCTCGATTTTCAGGGCAATCTGGCCGACGAGAAAATTCAGAATGGACTCGACGAAGTTACGAGACGCGCTCGTTTCATCAAAGTGCTCGGCTGCTATCCGTCCAAGGACTTGCCCGCGCCAGCAGTGGGAGCGCTTCCCGCTCAAGATGACACGAGCATGGAAGCCGACATCGCGACAATGCCGCCGCCACCGCCGGACGTCCGGAAGGCAAGTGGCTACCGGCTCGCCAGCCGCGAGTACAAACCAGACGACACCGTCATCGACGTCAAAGGTGTCACGCTGGGGGGCGACAGCTTAGTGATGATCGCCGGTCCGTGCGCGGTCGAATCGCACGACCAGATTATGGCCTGCGCTCGCGAAGTCAAAGAACAGGGAGGGCATATCTTGCGCGGTGGATGTTTCAAACCGCGGACGTCTCCCTACAGTTTTCAAGGCCTTGGCTACGAGGGGCTCGAGATGCTCGTCGAGGCGGGAGAGAAATATGGGCTTCCAGTCGTCACGGAAGTCCTGTCACCGGATGATGTCGTCCGGGTGGCGGAGACGGCGGACATCCTCCAGATCGGCGCTCGGAACATGCAGAACTTCACGCTGCTCTCGGAAGTCGGCAGAGTGCGGCGTCCTGTTATGTTGAAGCGCGGCATGAGCAGCTCGCTCGATGAGCTCCTGCAAGCCGTGGAATACATTCTCGCGGGCGGCAACCAACAAGTGTTTCTGTGCGAGCGTGGCATACGCACATTCGAGACAGCGACGCGCAACACGCTCGACTTGAGTGCGGTCCCAATACTCCGGAGCCGCACTCATCTTCCGATCATCGTCGACCCGTCTCATGCGGCCGGCAAGCGCGCGCTCGTCCCGCCGCTCGCGCTCGCAAGCAAAACCGTGGGCGCGCACGGCGTCATGGTGGAGATCCACCCCGAGCCCGAAAAAGCGCTGAGCGACGGACCCCAAGCGCTTCTATTTCCTCAATTTAGCGAGCTCATGAAACGCCTTTATATGTGTATTACAAAGACTACTTGACAAACGCTTATGGATCCGGTATATTGGGGCCATGACATACAAAGCCCCTGGTCGAGCAGACAGAGAAGGGATCACCGTCATCGAGCTAATGGACATGTTCCCTACCGAAGAAGCTGCCACTCGATGGTTTGAAGCCGTCGTCTGGAACGGCGAGAGGTGCTGCGGCAAGTGCGGAAGCCTCAGTACCAGCGAAGTCCCGAACGCAAAGCCGATGCCCTACTGGTGCTCCACCTGCCGAGGTTACTTCTCCGTCCGCACGGGAACGCCGATAGCTAGGTCGAATGTACCGCTTCGCAAGTGGGCCATTACGGTCTACCTTTGCCTCACTAGCCTTAAGAGCGTTTCGAGCATGAAGCTGCATCGGGATATCGGGGTCTCCCAACCGACGGCTTGGTTCATGCTGCACCGCATTCGTGAAGCGTGGAGTGATCCCAACCGGAAAGCGTTCGGTGGCCCGGTCGAAATCGACGAAACCTATTTCGGCGGCAAAGAGAAGAACAAACACGCTCGCAAGAAGCTGAACGCTGGTCGCGGGCCGGTCGGCAAAACTGCCGTCGTGGGCGCGAAGGACCGCGCGACCAACCGCGTGAGTGCCGCCGTAGTCACGAGCACGGACGGCGATACGCTCAAGAGATTCGTTACTGAGCGGGCCGAGGTTGGAGCGAAGGTGTACACCGACGACCACGGCGGCTATGTTGGGCTGCCGAACCACGAGACGGTCCGCCACTCCGTTGCAGAGTATGTAAAAGGACAGGCGCACACGAACGGGATCGAGTCCTTCTGGTCGATGCTCAAGCGGGCGCACAAAGGCACGTTTCACAAGCTTTCTCCGAAGCATTTGCAGAGGTACGTAGACGAGTTCGCCGGCAAACACAACATGCGCGACTCAGGAACGCTTGCGCAAATGCGCGACACTGTCGCTCGGATGGTCGGTCGCAACCTCCTCTATCGGGATCTCATCGCGGACAACGGCCTTAGCTCGATGCGGTCGTAGTGGACGGAAAAGGGCGCGGGCCAGAGTCTCGGGCGTCGCGCCTACTAGATCGCGCTTCGGGTCTAACATCGGCTTCATCGTTTCCTCCTAATCGAATTGGATGCCTGCGTTTTGAAGTTCTGCGTTTTGGGCTTCACGACTTTTTCCAAGACGCCCGTGCCTTCTTTAACTCACGATGCTTTGCGAGTGGTGCAATTTTTTGAAAAAAGACAAACCAGTCTTTCGGCCAGGCTTCAAACTGGCTAGTTGTCATTCTTCCTGCATCGATCAAGGGTGTTGGGATTTTCAATTGATCAAGTTCGTACTGTAAATCTAGGATTAACGCAAACCTTTCTGGCTGGAGGGGATTGCTATTTATTAGTTTTGCCGCTTCGTCTCGACACCTTACAATCTCTGGATGCAACCTAGAAAATTGTACCGCAGGGCCTCAGCCCGTTTATCCATTTCAAATTTGTCAAGATAAGCATCAATGTGCAAAACGTAAGGATGGCAGCGAATTCTGGCGCACCGAGTTCAAGATTCATCGTTAGTCCGTCTTTGTAAGCCCAACGGACCAGGGCAAAGATGTCTCCGGTAAAGAATGCTGAGTTCCAAGCTAATTTCGCCTTCCGCACCGCCCGAGAATGTCATGAATGCGCGCGCGTCAAGTAGTCTTTGTAATTCCCCTTTATAATGGTCGGAACAAAGGACCGCAAGGAGCGGACTAAGACTTGCGGCTCAGCCCGGCAGGGAAGTGGTTCAATTCCAGCTTCGCCGCCGCTTTGTCGGTCATGTCCACGATCGCCGCCGCGTTGATGCCGACCGCGATCACGATGCACTCGCTGATCTCTTCCCTGGTCGCGCCTTCCGTGAGCGCCTTTTTGATATGCCCTTCGACGCAACCATCGCATTTCGCGACCAACGAGCACGCTAAAGCGATGAGCTCCTGGGTCTTCGCGTCCAAGACCTTCTTGTCGGTGTAATAGGTCTCTTTGTAGAACTGCGCATAGATGTTCTTCAAGCGTGGCTCGATCATCGAGTAAGAGGCCGGGCCTTTCTTGGTCCCAGGGTCGTAGTCAATCCCCGGAATACTGTCCTTCTTGTTCGCGACCTCCGAATCGTTCGCCATCTGATCCAACCTCCTCCTACGAAAAACCCGAACTCCCAGGGGCGTCGTCATGATACCACGCCGGAAGATTGCACTAATCCATACGGCAAAAGCCCCGCAAAGTTCCTGGATGCAGTAGTTGCGCCGACCCACGCCGGAGCTCGACGCTCCGGATTGGTGCCGGTGACGCTATTCGAGCCTCAGCTCCTCCCACCGCACCCGGCCGTCCTTCACGGCGTCTCGCAATCGCCGCTCGCGCTTTGTCAGATTGGCCGACGGCCCGGTCTTGACTTCGACAAAGACGATTTCCTCGAGCGCGCCCTCGTCGAGCCCATCGAACACGATGAGGTCCACCGGCGTTCCGAGAAAGCGTACGTCCTTCGGGTTGTAGGGGAAATCTCCGAGCCAAGGCGCGAGATGCTCGCTTACGTTGCCGGTGACGACAGCACGGCTGCGCTCGACCGCGTCGCGACGGATTTCGGACTCTGCTTCGAGCTTCCAATGATCGAGGAGCTCTGCGGCGCGCGTTTCGAGCTCGCGATCGCGCCAGAGCTCGAAGCGACGCTCAGCGCGGCTGTGGACGTCGAGGCGACTTTGGACGAGCAGCAGAACGAGAACAGCGATCACAAACCCCAAAAACGGCAGGAGCCAATTCATCGAGCTCATCCCCACCTCTCGCGATACCGAAGCACCTTAGCGCGGTTATCGCTCGTCCTCGTCCAGTGCGAGCGGCACATAGTAAGGCTCGCCTTCTAGTGCTTCGAACTTCTGCCTCCAGTTCTGACTCGCCTCGTCATTCGACAGAAATGACCAATCCTGTCGGTGGTAGTTCCAACTCTCTGGACGAAGCGCTTGGGCCTCGTCCCACAACACATTAGCCCTCTCCGGATCGCCGTCCTGGTAGAGATAGACGCCGAGCTTGAAACTTGCCTCCGCCAGCGCCTCCGCGTCATCCGGAGAGCGCAAGCGGCCGACGATTTCTTCCGCTGTCATGGCATAACGGCTCTCGGGCCCGTGCTCGACCCAATCGGCCAGCGCGGCGACATAGTCATCACCATTCACCGCGATCGCGCCGTTGCGAAAGTCTACGTTCCGCGAGTAGGCCACCTCGTTTGGTCGAACAATGACGCCTTGCTCGTCGATCCACACACCGGTCGGGACGTTGGTCATGTTGTAGAGCGAGCTCACGGTGTGGCCGACGTCGATGAGCGTTGCGAACGTTGCTGCCGCCGCGTCATAGAACTTACCGGCTGCGTCCACGCCACCGGTGTCTTGCGCGACAGAAAGGATTTAGAAGTTCTGTTCACCGAGCTTCTCGTAGACAGCCTGCCAACCTGGCAGGTCGAGGCGGCACCCTCACCAGGAGGCCCAGGTCACGAGGAGGACTTTCTTGCCTCGGAAATCGATAGGTGGACGAGCTCTCCATCGCGATTCGGAAGTTCGAAGTCCGGAGCAATAGCCGAATCGAAGTAAGCGCGTCGCGCCAGCGCGATCGGGCCGAGGCTCCAAACGCGGCGCTCCGGTGCAGCGACAACCGCTTGAGCCAAGCGGCGCGCAAGACCCGTGACGGAGAACCACTGCGAGCCGTCCCGCGACAAAAGAAGAGGATCCGGCCCGTCCTCCGAGGCCGGTACGCACAGAGCGTCTAGACACGCGCCCTCGGGCTTGAGCTCGAATCCGTTGACCCGAGGCAGGTCGGCAGGAACGACCCAAAGGTCGGATTCGTGGGTTAGCGCGCGCTCGAGCGTGACGACACCATCGTCACGAATCACGGTCGCGGGGCCCGGACTCATCGTTTGTCCGTAGCAACCGGCGCAAGCAAGCAGCGGAAAAAGCTTCCAGTTTTGCATAATCTCCTACATTGAGGTTGGCTTCCGAGTAATACCACTTCTGAAAGACGCCAGCCGACAAACCTTCCCTCCAGATCGGCACCCTATAGCTGGGTCGTCGAGAACGCAAGCGGGACTGGCAGCCTCCTGGACGGAGTGCCCGTGTTTCTCGAGAATCGCGAATAATAATGATGTCAGCCAAAGCGCTCCTCCGGCCGAGCAAGATAGACTTACACGCATGCGAATCGCACCTTTCGAGACCGAAGACTTCTACGCACGCTATGAATTTTCGTCGCCCCACATCTTGTCCGTCTCCGATTGCGAGACGGTCAGCATCGCCGAGCTTTTGACGCTCGCCGGGCGAACTCTGGAGGACCTAGGTCGAACGCGTCTTGGCTACACCGAGTCGCGGGGCCACCCGGAGCTCCGAGCCGCGATCGCAGCAAGCTATGAGCACGTCGACGCGGAAGCCGTCCTGGAGCTCAGCGCACCGATCGAAGGCATTTACATCGCGATGGAGGAGCTCCTCGAGCCTGGCGACCGCGCCGTCGTTCTAGGACCGTGCTACGACGCTTTGCACAACATTCCCGCGCACGTCTCCGGCAACGTCGAGTACTGGATGCTCAAGCCCGTGGAAGGTGGATGGGCGCTGGACTTCGACAAGCTGGACGCGCTCCTGAAACCTCCCACCAAGCTCCTCGTCGTCAACTTCCCGCAAAATCCGACGGGTTTTCTGCCGACCGAGGCGCAATTTTTCCAGATCCTCGAACGCGTACGTGAAAAGGGCCTTTGGCTTTTCAGCGACGAGATGTATCGCGGGCTCGAGCTCGATGGCGTTTCCATGCTGCCATCGGCGGCAGATCACTACGAGCGTACCATCGTCTTGTCGGGTCTATCGAAGACCTATGGCTTACCGGGCCTACGTTTCGGATGGCTCGTCGTACGCGACCAGGAGCTTTATGGCAATCTTCTGAACTGGAAGTACTACACGAGCATTTGCCCGCCGGGTCCCTCAGAAACGCTCGCGATGGCGGCCTTCGAAGCGCGCGACAAGCTCGTCGATCGCAACTCGAGGCGACTACACAGCAATGTCGCGCTCGCCGATAATTTCTTCGAGCGGCATCTGGGCTTCTTCGACTGGCGAAGGCCGCAGGCAGGTTCGGTCGCCCTCGTCGGCGTGGACGTTCCGTCCGCAAAGGAATATTGCCATATGCTCGCCGAGGAAGCGGGGATCGTTCTGTTGCCGAGCTCTTTTCTCGGATATAGCGACACGCATGTGCGTTTCGGCTTTGGCCGCGACAGCTTTGGCGCGTCGCTCGGCGCGTATGAGAGGTATCTCGCGAAAGGGAAGTAATGGAAGTCGCTCATCGCGATGCGGAGTGCCGCCACCTTCCAGGAGCTTTCATTACGGTTTTCTAGCCCCTAAGCGGCTGGCGGCTCGTCATTGGCGTCGAGCACTTCGCGAACCTTTTGTTCCAGGTCGTCGACGGTGAACGGTTTCCGGAGATAGGCACGTCCATAGGCCGTATAGTCCTTCGTAGCGACGACTTGAGCGGAGTAGCCCGACAAGAAGAGCACCCGCATCTCGGGTCGGAGATGATGGAGGCGCTCCACCGCTTCCGGCCCTCCAAGCTGCGGCATGACGACATCAGCGAGTATCAAATGTATGGGCCCTTCATGCGACTGCGAGATGCGCACCGCCTCGGCCCCGTTTCTTGCCTCGAGCACCCGATAGCCCTGACGCTCCAAGATCATCCTGGCCAGATGGCGTACAGAATCCTCGTCTTCCGCTAGAAGTATGGTCGCAGCGCCACCTTCCTTCGGCTGCATCCGAGCACCCGTCGAGGCAGAGTCGAGCTGGTGAAAATAGACCTCGAGAACCGAATCGGCTTCTTCTTCGTTCCGGACGACGAGGTGGGCACCGCATGCGTTCACGATCTCGCGAACCGTCGAAAGACCGGCGTCCGGGTTCGCGGAGCACGACAGCGACAAGACAACGTATCGTCCTGGAGCAATAGGAGTCGCGGTTCTGTCCCGCGCCGACTTGAGCACTGCCAATCGCGTTTCGAGCGTGATGATACCGCCATCGCTCAACCCGTCCCGACCACAAGCGGCAAGGGCTGTCACGATTCGCTCCACGTCCATCGGTGCGGCACGCACAGCGTCCGCCGTCGACACCGCGCGGATCTCGAGCTCGATATTTTCGCCAATGATCTCTTCCAATCGTGGCCTCATCTTCCGGATGACCACATCCACGATCGTCGTCGAATGTTGGCTCATCGTGTCCACGTGGTGGGTGGTGGAAAAACTGCGACGAGCGCATATGCCTTCAGTAACCCCATACCACCGATTCTATTATGAAGAGTCGATATGGCAAACTACGTATCGGCGACGCATCCCTTAGGGTCCGCGCCGTCGGTGGTCGGCCTGGGCTGCGGCTCTTGCTGCCGTTGTACTCGGCCGCAATGAGGTTGCGGTACCAGCGCAGAAGCTTAGCGGGCGTGGCAATGGGCGCAACCTGGGCCAGCGCCTCGTGGCCCAAAGCCTTGGCCTTGGCGGCGAGACGGCGCCGCTCATCGTCAGAGAGCCTGAGACGCCTGACCCGATACCCGGCCCGGAGCACACGGTTCTCCTCTCGGAGGCAATCGATTACGTCCTGCTGCTGCCGGTTGAGCCATCCAGCCTGGACAAGCACGAGCAGTAGGAATTGCAGGTGCTACATCATCATGACGTGAAACTAACACCCTCCGGCCAGAACATTGTACGGCCCACGGCCCGATAGTGCGGTCGCACTACTGCTAAGCTGCTGAGTGGATGCAGTCTTCACGCGGCCGAGTTTTGGCACAGGACGCCGTCGCGCCGGCGTCCTTTCACCGTGACACCTCAGTTGTCGAACTCGACGGCCTCGAAGACGCTGCTGAAATCGTCCGTCCACAGCGGTCCGGCCTCGGGCATTTCCACCTCGTCCTCGTGCACGACTTCCAGGTCGAGGAAGGCCTGGTTGCTGGTCAACAGGATCCAATCGGAGGAGTCCACCATCCGGTTGGAGCGCTCGTAATTCTCGACGTAGATCGCTTTCAGACCTATGGCTTCGGCGAGGCGCTGCGTGATGGGAATCAGGTCAACGAACCGATTCGTTACGTGGATCGCAAGGATGCCGTCCTCGTTCAGATGGCGCAGATAGATCTGGAAACTTTCGTAGGTCATGAGGTGGATCGGGATGGCATCACTGCTGAAAGCGTCGATCGCCAGGACGTCGAAGCGCTGCTCCTGGCCGAGCTCGAGCTGGTGTTCGAGGGTGATACGCCCGTCACCTTCGAAAATAGCGAGGTCGGCTCCACGCTCACTCGCATCAGCGAGGAAGGTAAACCTGTCCCTCGCCCAGCGAACAACCAGGGGGTTGAGCTCGTAGAAACCAATGTAGTCGGCGATCCCCACATCGTGCGTCGTCGCGTAAGACTCGCGTGACTGCTCCGGATCGACGCGGGCGTTGGCGTACGTCGCCAGCGTGCCCACCGAGGCCCACGACACCGATACGGAATTGACGGTCCTCGCGAGAGCGTTCGGGGTGGTGCTGAATGGCCAGGCCGATGCCCGTCTCCGGCCCAAAGTAGCTCGTCGGCCAGGCGGGGTAGCGCTGCAGCTGAAGGCCGTGACTGATGCGTCCGTGGGTGAGTGAGAGCCGGTGCATGCGCTCCCCGACGTCGCGCTCTTTGATGGCCAACGTGCCGTAAAAGTTGCGAGCCCTCTCAACAACCCGCCGCTCAGCTTCAAGAACCTGCCAAGTGAGCCCGCCGCTCAATGACAGGAAACCCGCAGCGAGTGTGGCGCTCAGGCCAAGCCGAGCGATTCCTCCCCCGGAAGCCCACCAGGTGCGCCATGCCTCTTCCCTCCGTCGGCGCCAAATCTCGAGGAACAGGAGCAGCAGAACGGCAGCCACCAGTACATACATCAACACACCGGCCTGCCACGAAGCGAAGGTCTCGGTGACATTACTGCTGGCATCGTCATCAAACCAGGTGCCGGGGATGACCGAGAAGACCGATCCGATGATGATCGCGCAGAGGGCTGCGGCCCAGCAGACCCCGGACAGGACACCGGCCACCCGGCCCCTAGTCAACTTCGACTCGCCGCGAAGCAGGACGCGCACCTGGACCAAGACCACCAGCACGTAACACGCCACGAGAAGGATGTGGAACTCGTAAAAGCTCGAGAAAATCGCCGGGGCGACGACGGCTACGAACAAGCCGCTGAGAGCGCCTCCGACCGACGCGACGAGGAAGAAGAACGTCAGCTGAACGGGCGCGGGGCGCATCCTAAACAGCTCTCCGTGGCAGCACATGCAGCAGATGAAGAGGGACAAGGAGTACCCCACCATCTGATCCACGATGCCCAGGCCTGTACCGCCATAGACCAGGCGCAGTGCGTTCATGAGCGCCAACGGCAGCAGTGCCACGAAAAGGGGGCGGACGTACCAGCGCTCGTGGTCAAAACACAGGATGAACGTCAACAGGTAAATGCCGAGCGGGAGGATCCAAAGGAAGGGGATCACAGCGATGTCCATAGACATCTGGTTCGTCGTTGCCAGAAGTAGAGCGGAGCCGCACGCCGACAGCGATAGCCACAACAGGGTCGGTCCCAAGCCCGGCCGATGGCCTGACCGGGAAGATGCGACAGGGGTCGGGGATGGCTCGATCTCCGACTCTCCCTGCTGCGGAACAGCGGCAGTTGCGAGATGGAAGACCTTCCAAGCGCAAGCTCCACACAGGGCAGCAAACCCGATATATCCCAGCGACCAGAATAGGGTCTGTGCCTCGAGTCGAACGAAACGTTCGACCATGAAGGGATAGGAAAGCAGCGCGAGCAGCGAGCCCGTATTCGAGAGCGCATACAAGCGGTACGGCGACCGGCTCGGATACAACTCGGCAAACCATCTCTGCAGTAGTGGGCCCGTTGCGGACAGCATGAGGTAGGGGGCTCCGACAGAGAGGCCAAGAATGAGGAGAATGCGGCCGATCGAGGCGCCGGCGTTCGTCGGCTTCAAAGCCTCTGCTGGGGTAATCGGCAGAGCGACCAGTGCCAGTCCGAGTAACGTCGCGTGCAGAATGGCCTGTCGGCGCCATGTCAGGCGCTGACGATGAAATGAGCGTAGATGTATCCGCCCAGCAGCATCAACTGGAAGAACAGCAATGCCGTCGTCCAGACGCCGGGCGTGGAGCCGAACCAAGGCAGGATGTACTTTCCGATCATCGGCTGGACCTGGAACAGCAGGAACGCGCTGACGAAGACCGTGGTGGCAAACAGAGCCAACAGTCCGGACGTCGAGTGCGGTGACAGCTCGGCAATCGGGCTGGTTGTGTCTTTCATCCGGTGGTATCGGCGGACGTCTCTCCCCGTCTTGGACCCACCTCAATCTGGGTCGGTGGAAGAGGAAATCGTGGTGATACAGCGTGCACGTTCGAACTTCGTATGCCCTTCACGTCCAACTCGAGTGTTCTAGGGAGAAAGAGCGTCAACGATAGGCCCCTAAAATGCGCTCGCGGTGCAAATAAAGCAATGAGCCGAGAGTATGCGCTTCCGCGAGGATCGCATAGGCGAGAGAGAGGGCGGCGACGAGCGGGCCAAGATAGGGAATGAAGGTTGCGATCGTCTGTCCCGCTAACGCCAAGACGGAGATCGCGATGAGTAGCAGCACAGCGAGGAGGTAGTGCTCTTTGAGCTCGCGGACGGCTTTGACGACAGAGCGTGGTTGAATCGCCCGCCTCTTGTCGCTGTCGAGAAGCAAGAGGCCGACCGCCATCGGGTAGTACGCGAAGAAGATCACAGTGATGGGAGGCCAGAGAAGCACGCGTGCCGACGGAGTTGCGTAGAGTTGAATGACGGTGATGACCCCGAGCAAGACGATCGTGAACACGGCTGCCTCGACGGCCCGTTCGTACAGTTTCTTGAAATTCGTGCTCCCTGTCAGCGCGAGCGTTTTCCCTCCGCCCATCGAATCGACGCATGCGTGGACGAACAGAATGAGCGCCATCAGATAGAGAGGTACGAAGTACACCGAGAGCGAGGCGAACCACAACAGCAGACCCGAGATTGCGGTGATGCGCCAGGCACCTCCCTTGACGGGGTAGCGCAAGACTTCGCGCCACCGCTCCCACGCCGGCCGCTCGCGCAAGCGCGGGTCCGGGGGCTGCACCGAGCCGCTACAGGCGGGGCAACGCTTCGGCTCCACTTGGATGAGCGAGCTCATGCACTTGAGGCAATAGCTGCGCCCGCAGGTGTAGCACGTCCCGGCCGGCTCGCCGTCTCGATGGTTGACGCAGTGGTGTTGTTTATCACTTTAATCCGTAATCCACCGCGATGAAATATCAAGAACGGCCACCACTCCATGAGGGTACGGGAGTGCTCGACGGCGTCAAGGGTTCGCTCGCTACGCGAGCCGCTACGCGCCCTTGACCCCGTCTGCGCCTCCCGTCTTCTGCTCGTACGTGGTTGCCGGTCGAGGTTAATCACGAATGAGAAATCTTCGCGATTCAATGTAAAAAACAACAAGTGGTATCCGGCGATGGCAACGAAATCGGAGTCGACAAAAAGGCTCGCGAGCTCCGGATGTTCGGAGGCTGGAAGGAACTGTTGGCCGTCATCCGAGACGAGATCCCACGGCTGCACGCGAGCATCCTGAACAGCTTGGGCGCACACTTCCGCGCGGAGTTGTGCGACCTCTCCGGTTTCTAGACGCACGTGGTAGCCAATACCTCTTTCCGGCGGGGCCGGCGGGGGACGGAGCGGTGTCTCGGAGTCTTCGTCTGGGGCGGAGCCCACCGCGGCTGTGTCCTGAAAACGCACGAGCGTCGACGCGCCACAGCCTTGACAACTCCGATCGACGCCGTCTTCCGGGAGGTCGGCTCGGTCGATGAGGTTTGCCTGCCCGCAGGCAGAACAATAAAACTGGAGGAAATCGGTCACGCGGACACCTGTTAAGATTCTAACCGACACGGCGGCGGCGCTCTAGTGCTCGACGGTGCGCCGCCACCCGCTCGCCATGTTAGGCTCTCGGACCATGAGATCGCCGCCGTTCTTGCCCTCGTGTTGTTCGCAGGCTGCCAAGCGTCTGGCCGTGAAGAAATCCAGGTCGTGGAAGCGACCCTGGCGGACATTCAAGACGCCCTCCCGTTCTAGCGGCCTGTCGTCTCGTCGTGCAGGCCCATATCGATCGCATCGAGGCTTATGACCGGGAAAGCGGGCTAGGCGCCATTACGGTCGTCAACCCGGGCGCTTGCGAGCGGAGAAGAGCTCGGGCCGCTCTTTTGCGCGCCTACTCGTGAAGGACAATTTCGCTCCTTCCGTGAGCTCGTACCAGCTCGAGAATGTCGTGTCCGAATCGCGCGACCTTCGCCGGCCCGAGCCCGGGGATTCGCTCTAGCTCCGCAAGGCTCCGGGGCTCCGTTCTCTCGATAGCAAGCATCACTTTGCGCTGAAACACCATGTAGATTTTCCAGTTCAGAGCTTTGGCCTTTCGGCGGCGGTAGTTGTCGAGAGCGCGCGCGATCGAGCCGCCGTAGCGTGAAGTTGGCCGCCGCGCCGCCGCGCTCGGCTCCCGGCCTGCGCTGTGAAGTGATTTACCCGGAATCCACACCGTTGGGTATTTGCGCCCGGTCCGCTTCAAACTCCCGTCGTCGAGCAACTCGCCGACCGCTGCAACGATATCGGCTTCGCTGTAATTGGCCAGGGAGCCGTATTCCGGGAGTGTCAGCAGGCCTCCGCGCGCGAGCGATTTCGCCCGACTTCCTCGGAGAGCCCTCGCGAGGTTGGTCTTGCCGACCGGCCGCCGAAGCCGACCGACTGCACTGAGGATGACCTTTTTCGCTTCACGTGCGAGCTTTCGCACGGGCTCGGGATTCGTTTCGGCCGCTCTTTGCTCCTCTCGGACGGCGTCGGAATCCACGCACACATCGCACCGGCCGCAAACCGGCTCTTCGCAGACAGGGCTCGCGGTGAAGTGATCTACGAGAGCCTGATGCCTGCACCGAATGGAGGTTGCGTAGCGCTTCATCGCTTCGAGAGCGTTTTCCCTGCGAGCCTCGAGCGCCGCGTTTCGCGAGCCGCTCTGAGATAAGCGACGTTGGATCATCAGATCGCCGGCCCCGAAATAGAGCACGCAGCGGGCCGGCTCTCCGTCTCGTCCGGCGCGCCCCGCTTCTTGATAGTACGCCTCGACGCTACCGGGTGTCTGGAAGTGGACGATCAGACGAATGTCGGGCAGGTCCACGCCCATGCCGAACGCGTTCGTCGCGACCAGTACTCGCGTTCGTCCGACGTCGAAGGCACGCTGAGCGCGTTCGCGCGCGAGCTGCGTTCGGCCGGCGTGGTAGTAGCCCACCGCGAAGCGTTCCGATCGAAGCGTCTTCGCTACGGTCTCGACCGTCTTGCGCGTACTGCAATAGACGATCCCGCGACCGGCTCCGCGGCTTGTTCGCAGCCCGCTCGATTCGAGCTCTGCCCGCAGCTCCGCTAGACGCACCTTTTGCGTCCCGACCCGCAAGACCGCGAACTGCAAGTTCGGCCGCGCCAAGCCCGAGCGAACCGGAACGGGGCTACGCAGCTCGAGCTCCGTCTCGATCTCCGTGAGGACCGCTTGGGTCGCGGTCGCTGTCAACGCGAGCGCCGGGCAGTCGAGCTGCTCGCGGAGATCACCGAGCCGCAGGTAATCCGGACGGAAGTCGTGGCCCCATTGGCTCACGCAGTGCGCTTCGTCGATAGCAACAAGCGACACCTTGGCTCGGTGCAGCGACCTTCGAAAGTTTTGGGAAGCGCTGCGTTCAGGGGAGACGTAGAGTAGATCGAGCTCCCCGCGCTCAAAAGCTTCGATCGTTGCGTGTTGCTGCGAGGATGGTTGATGGCTATGAAGGGCGGCCGCGCGGACGCCGTGACCCTCCAGTGCGGCCACCTGGTCGTTCATGAGTGCTATGAGAGGGGAGACGACCAGCGTCGTTCCGGATTGACGGCGACGCAGGACGAGCGCTGGGACCTGGTAGCAGATCGACTTTCCCGAGCCGGTAGGGAGCAGCACGACCGCATCGCGTCCCGAAAGGACGGCGGCCACCGCGTCGGCCTGCCCGGGCCGAAAATCGGGGTAGCCAAAGACCTCCGCTAGAACTTCACGAGCCTCGGGCAGCACGCACGTCCCGTCCTGTATCAAGGGTCGATGCTCTCTCCGGGGAGAGGTGGGGTCGAAGGCGGGACGCGGCGTGCTCGACTCAGTTGTTCGAAGGCGTAGCCGAGCGCGAACAAGTGCGGCTCACTGAAAGCCACGCCGAGAAACGAGACCGACACCGGCAGTCCGCCAGACGTAAAACCGGCAGGGACGACCAAGTCAGGGAAGCCGGCCAGACTGGCCAGGTTGGTTGGCGTCGAGCCCATGGTCGCGTTCAACGCGCTGCCGCCGACCAGGTCCCGCGGCGGGTCCGCGTCGAGGCGGGTAGCGCGTGTCGGCGCCGTTGGATAGATGATCGCATCGAGGTCTTGGGTCGCGAAAACGCTGGCGAGCGCGTCTCGCAGTAACGGAAGTCCATGGTCGCGGACCGCAAGGTAGTCGAAGTCCTCAAGCGTACCACTCTCCGATTCACGTTCGAGCACGTGACCACGCGACGCGTTCGGAATGAAGCCCTCCGGAGACGGTGCCGTGAGTGCGCGTGTCCTTTCCAAGAGCTCGGCGACGGTCTTGGGATATTCGGACCCAGGGTTGCCAGATAGTCCGCCATTCGCACTTTGAACTCGCGGGCCCGGAGCGTCCAGTAGAGGTCCACTCGCGCACGGAGAAACCAATCCGGGACTTCGACATCGATGATGGTGACACCTGCCGCGCGCATCTTCTCGATGGACGCTTCAAGGACCCAGTCGACGTCTCCGTCCTATCCAAAGAATTGACGAGCCACGCCGATGCGCGCGCCATTTAGTGCATCGGCGTCGAGGTACTTCGTATAGTCGGTCTCGAACTTGCCTTCGCTTGCCTGGGTCGCGGGGTCTGCGGCATCGATACCGGTGAGAACACCGAGTGCGCTCGCGACGTCTTCGACGGTACGCGCCATCGGGCCCGGCATGTCGAAGGTAGACGACAGCGGGATGATAGCGTCCCGGCTCAGAAGCCCCTGCGTCGGCCGGATCCCCGCGATCCCGTTGGCTGATGTCGGGAGTCTTGTCGAACCGCCTGTATCGGTTCCGAGCCCCAAGGGAACGTAACCCGCCGCGACGGCGACGGCGGTTCCTTGGGAGGAGCCGGATGGGGAGCGCATCGGATCGTATGGGTTACGGGTGACGCCTCCCAAAGAGCTCCGCGCATCGCCCGAGGCCAGCTCACTCAACAGCTCAACGAGTCGTTCCGACGTGAGCTCACCGCTATCGAAGGCCGCGTTGATGTCTGCGATGGAAGCGTTCGCGAGCTCGAGCGCCGTGACCGAAACGGAGCTGCCGCCAGCAAGCCACAGGGCAGCCAAACAGAACAACGAGCGCTTCATGTGCACGGACCTCGACGGTGAGTCTACTCCACGACGCCCGCCCGCGGAGGTCGGCGCAATTCTGGGGCGCTACGAGCGCGGTAGGCGCGGCACCGTAAAAGGGCTGGCTGCTTCCACCTGACTCCAGATCCGCCGCCCGACCTTATCCGCTTCGGCAATGAGGCTCGGCTCATCCACCGTGAGAATCTTACGGTCGCGCATGATGAACTCGCCATCGACCAAAACGGACTCGATGTCGGACGGTTGGCCGTTGTTGATCCACGCGGACAGGATGCGCCCCGCCGGGACGAGGTGGGCCCGCTGCGTGTCCAGAACTATGAGGTCTGCCTTCTTGCCCACTTCGAGGGCGCCGAGGAGCGCTTCCTGCCGCACGGCTCGCGCGCCCCCTTGCACGGTGTCTGCGAGCATGTCTTCCGGCTGAGGCTGGCTGCCGGGGGTCGCATCGTCGCGCTGGATGCGCTCCGTCACGAGAGCGATCCGCATGGTCTCCAGCATGTCGCTGGTATTGTTGTCGGTGCCCTGCGCGATGGGGCAGCCCGCCGCTCGCAGGGCGGAGATGGGCGGGATGACCCCGCGATTCGCTGCCATGTGAGCCTGATGCGAAATGATCGTGCCGGAGCGGCCAAGCAACGCTATCTCGGAATCGTCGACGTAGCGGCAGTGCGCCGCAAATAGCCGCGGGCCGAGGAAGTCGTGTTTGGCGAGATACTCCGAAGGGCGAAGGCCATGGTGTCGCAGCATATATTCCACCTCCCAGGTACTCTGGGCCAGGTGGATCGTGTATCCGAGATCGTTCTTCTCGAAGTCGCGAACGGCGTGCAGGAGCTCGGGCGATGAGTCCTCGGCGAGCGCGGTAGTCGGGAACACGCTGATGCGTCCCTGCCTCGCACCGTGCCAAGTGGCGAACAAGTCATGGGCGCTCTGCAAGCCTTCGTCTCGCAGCTTGGCGGAGAACCTGGGGGCTTCACTGCGGGCGAGGCTCTCCGCGGATAACGGGCCAGCACCGTTCTCGATGTCACGGACGGACTCCGCAAACACCCAGCGCAGGCCTGTGTCCGCCTACGCCGCCGCCGAGCGACCGATGCCTCCGGTGTATTCCACAACCGTGGTGACCCCGCCCCGTATGGATTCCAGAGCACCGATCACCGCCATCAGCGTGGCCTCCTCTTCAGAGAGGAGACTCCTAGGGCGGATGTCCAGGTGATAGCTGTTGGGGAATCCGAAGTCCTCGTTGAAACCGCGAGCGAGGGTCGCCGCGAGATGGGCATGACAGTTGATGAGGCCCGGGAGGAGGGCCTTGCCCCGTCCGTCGTAGACCTCGCCGCGCGGATACGTTTCAAGGATGGCCTCGGTCGGGCCGATCGCTACGATCCTGTCGCCTTCGACCGCGAGCGCCGCGTCGTGTTGAACGGCATCGGCGTTCACGACGGTTGTATGAGAGAAGATCACGGTCCGGCTCGACGTCGCTTGAGCCTGGAGGCTGCGTTGCTCGAAAAGGAGGGCTGCGGCGCCGGCGCCGGCGAGCAGCTGCCGCCGGGTGAGGTTCAACGAGCTGGAAGGGGAATGCGGGGGCGACGACGCGCCACGAATAACGGAGTCCGGCATAAGGTAAGAAACATAGTTGACGCGCACGTTCCAAGTCAAGAAACCCACTCTCTTGATCGTGGTCGGCGGGGATCTGTTGGATTACCGTTTCGAAATCTTCGCGCTTTTTTCAACACGCGACATCGGACGTCCGCTAGACTATCGATTCGTGCAACAATGCCTTGGAGGGCGTATCGTGACGAGCAAACATATGTGGCGGTTTTTGGAGGTCCGAGACGAGCTGGACCAAAGTTACTCGGACGTCCTACCCCCCGACGTCACGACGGTTCTGGAGGCGCTGGCCCCTCTCGACAGACCGCGCAAAGCGATCATGGACGCGCGGATCGCGCGTAGGGCAGCTCGGGCGCGCAACCGCGAGCGCATCGAGTTCCTGGACCCCGATTCGACCATTGCCGGCACGAATATCAGCGTGCGGGCCGCTCGGGACGGAAACTTCGAGGGCAGCGTGATCCCGGACTGCTTGCGGCGGCAGTGGATCCAGGGAACGGGGCCGGGAGCGCGGCCTCATGCACCGCTCAAAAAGAGCATCCGCAACATCGCCTACGCTCTTCTGTCGGGCGCCGACGGCTGGATGTTCGACGGCGAAGACGCGTTGGGGCAAGTAACGACCATGTCGCTCGACAACCAGCGCAATCTCAAGCTCGCGCTCGCACGGGACGCGGTGTTCCTGCGGACCGCCGAGGAAGTGGCCGGCGAGATGAACCGATGGGGCCAAAGCTTCTTTGGAAAACGCCTCATCGATGACTGGACAACGCAACTGGATTTCACGACGGTCATCTTCCGGCCCCGTGGCCTGCATCTGGACGACCGGCATATTCGATGCGCCGATGGGACGGGTTTTTCCGCTTCCATCGTTGACACGACACTCTTCGTCGTCAACAACTACGTACGCCTGCTCGGCACCGGGGCATCGATTGTTCTGTATCTGCCCAAGATCCAGACGGCGGAAGAGGCTGCGTTTTGGAACAACCTGCTCGACTCCCTGGAGAACCATTTGGCACTGGAGCGCGGCACGATCAAGGTCTACGTCCTCGTGGAGCAGTTCGAGGCTTGCTTCCAGCTGATGGAGATCCGGGCGGCGCTCGGCCGGCATTTCGTCGGCTACAACACAGGCCGGTGGGATTACATCAACAGCGTCTCGGATACGATGGCGTGGGATCCCGAGTTCATCGATCCCAGCATCGACGCCATCACGATGACTTACGGCTATATGCGGAACTACGAAGATCGCGTTCGCCGCGCCGCCAGTACGGAGGACCGCAACGGCCGTTCGGCGCTCTGGCAGGGCGGGATGGAGCCCAACATCCCCGTCGGCTCCGAGAGCGGGGTGGCAGCCAGCATGAGCAAGGCGGTGGCCGGTGCGGAGCGCGAGCAGCGCGAGGGTGCGAGCGGCAAGTGGGTCGCCCATTGGAAGATGGTACACATCGTACGACCGGTCTGGGAGAAAAAGGGCGAAGAGAACCAGCTCGGCCGGAAGTTTCCTCCTCTCACTCACACGCCTAGCGACGCCGAGGGGTTGCTCCTGCTCGAGCCGGCGCCGCGAACCGTCCGGGGTGCCCGAGATCTCCTGAGCGTGGCCGTGCAATACGGCAATGCCTTCGGACAGGGCCTCCAGGCCGCCGCGCTCAAGCCCGCTGATTTCTTCGGCAACGACGACATCCTCTACCTGATGGAGGACATGGCCACAGGCGAGATTCGATTGAGCATCCTGTGGGAGTGGTTGCACAAAGGGGCCGAGCTAACGGAGGACGATAGCGTCGCCGGAGAGCCGGGACGCTTTGTGCTCACTGCGGAGGTGTTCCGGCAGTTGCTGGCGGAGGAGTACGAGAAGCTCCTGAACGCGAGCGACAGGGACGTGCACGACAACTCCAAGACGACGTCGCTGCCGATCGCCCGAGAGATCGTCGAAGCCTACGTGCTCGAGGATACGAAAGCCCCGTGGTACATCGACCTTCTGAACGTGAACATTGACAACTACGATCTGGAAACCGCCCGAAAACGCATCCGGCACTACATCGACACTTTCCGCAAGGATGGGACCCGGATCACCGAGAATTTGGGCTTCGCGCAGGCGCGCTGACGCTTTCGTTCAAGTGGCCCGTATGCCGCCACGACCTTGGTGGGGCGCGCCCGCACGGCTAGACGCCGCAGTCTGCTTCGCTTATCAGGCTGACCAGGCTGACTTGCCTAGACGCCCGCGGCCTCGAGCTCCGCGAGCACGCGCTCGTCTCGGAAGGGAACCCGGCGAAGACGAACACCCGTCGCGTCGTAGATGGCGTTGGCGACTGCCGCAATCAGCGGTTTGCATACCGCCTCGCCGGCTCCGTAGTGCGGCAGATCGGGCCGGTCCGGATTGAGATCTCCGTTGACCAGGACGACGTCGATCGCGGCCGGCGTGTCGGCATGAGTGAGGCTGGGATGAGAACGCCAATCCACACTCGTAACCCTTTCGGTGTCGAAGCGCACCTCCTCGTGGAGCGCGCGGCTCAACGAGTGAAGCATCCCGCCCTCGATCGTGCCGCGCAACGCTTCGGGGTTGATGACCAGGCCGCAGTCGTGTGCGCACACGAGCCGCTTGACCCAGACGTGACCGGTCTCGCGATTCACCTCGACCTCGGCAATCTCCGCGACCACGGTCTGGCTGCGGTACGAGTACGCCATTCCACGCCCCGTCAAGATGGTTTCAGCGTCGCGTGGTTTCGGCGAGACGCGGGGCTCCCAGCCATAGGCATCCGCGGCCGCGCGAATGACCGTGATCGAGCGCGCTCGTTTGAACCTGCTATCGTCGTCGGTGCTGGCGGTGAGCAGCTTTAGTCGAAAGGCGACCGGGTCGGCGTGCGCCGCCGCCGCAAGCTCGTCGATGAACGATTCGGAGGCGAAGGTCACCTGCGGTCCGTTCGGATCTCGAAGGTTCCCGGTTCGAAGCGGCGTTTCCCAGACCGCAGGAAGGCGCACGACCTTTCCCGTCACGCGCCGGTTCGGGATCGCGTACAGGTCCGTGGGTGTTGTCGCCCGGCCGGCACTCGGCGTCTCTTTCCTCGCCCCCATGAGTTGCGCAATCAAAACTGTCTCGGCCTCGTTGTACCCGACGTGATTGTAGTCGGCGCTCTGAGCCGTGTAATCGAACGCAACGACATTTCCCTCTGCGTCCAACCCACCACGTAACGTGAACGTATAGGGGGGGGCCTTCGTGTCCCAGGCGGTCTCCTCGTCCCGCATCCACTGCACGCGAACCGGCCTGCCGATCTCTTTCGCCAGAAACGCTGCCTCGAATCCGGCATCGTCTGCGGCCGAGCGTCCATAGGCCTGAGGGCCTTCCATCCATACCACGCGCACCCGATCGTTTGGCATCCCGAGAAACTCGGCAACCCCGCGCCGCATGCCGTAGGATTTCATGTCGTTGGAGTAGATCGTCATCTGGCCGTCAGACGGGTCGGCCAGGGCATGGGCTGGACCGAAGGCCGTGTGCCCCTGGAAAGGGAAGTCGTACTCGGCTTCGACCACCGTCGCTGCGCTCTCGAGCGCCGCCCGCGGATCTCCCACGACATCCGGATCCCAGCTCGACATGGGCGTTGCGCCGCGCATATACGTGTACAGTTCGTCGGATGTCGGGAACGGCGCAGCCGCAGGCTTCTGCCAATCGACTTTGAGTTTCCTGGAGGCGTCGATCGCCTGCTCTTCTCGCTCGCAGACCACCGCCACATAATTGCCTTTGCTGACCACTCGGATGAACCCTGGCAGATCTTTGACGGAAGTCTCGTCGATGCTGATGAGCTTCGCGCCGACGACCAGCGGTCGGACGTTGCGTGCATGCACCATTCCAGGGAGCTTGACATCCACCGCCCATGTCAGCGACCCGTCCACCTTGGGTGGAATGTCGTACCGCTCTAGAGATTGGCCGACGTTCCGGAGCTCTTGCACCGGCTTGACCGCGGCTGTGCCGGTAGTCTCGTTGACGTTATCGCCCGTCAGCGTGACATGGAACTGCTTGCCATCGATCAGCTCCGCGTAGGTGACGCTCGTCGAGGCGTCCGATTTCAGCGTGATCACCGCGTCGCTGACGTTTAGCTGCTCAACGGGTACCCCGAACCTTTTTTCGGCCAGCTCCAGCAATACGCGTCTGGCCTCGGCAGCCACCCTTCGCATCGGCCAACCATCTCTCTGGATCGCATCGGAACCGCCGGATCCCCCCTGGTCCGGGGTGACGTCGGTGCTGCCCATGATGACGTCGGTGTCGTCGTAGGCGATATCCAGCTCGTCGGACATCATTTGCCGAAACGCCGTTCCCGTCCCCTGGCCGCAATCCGTCTTACCGACGAAAAAGGTCGCCGTGTTGTTCTCATGAATAGCGATCCACGTATCGAGCTCTCGGAAGTCGGGCTCGGGATAAGGGCCGGCTGTCGCTTCACCTTGCGCCGCGACAGCGAACGGGAGGGCAGGGGAGACAGCCGCCGCGCCGAAGCTCACCACGAAGACACCCGACGTCTTGAGGAAATCCCTCCGGGAGCTCCGGCCGCTCCGCTGCTCCAGCGCGTCCTCGATACTCTTTGGGATACTCGTGAAGGTTGTCATGAGCCCACCACCTTCCTGCTGGACTTGACATCAGCGGCCGACGATCCTCCCGCGGCGCGTTTGACCGCCGCCTGGATCCGGTAATAAGTCATACACCGGCACAACGCTCTGGCCATACCCTCACGGATTTCGGCGTCGGTCGGATTCGGATTTCGGTCCAGAAGCGCCTTGGCCGTCATGATCTGCCCGTTCTGGCAGAAGCCGCATTGTGGAACCTGCTCGTCAATCCAGGCCTGCTGCACCGGGTGCAGCGTGCCGTCTTTGGCGAGTCCTTCGAGCGTGGTTATCTCCCCTTTGACTCGCGACGTCGGAGTGACGCACGACCGAGTCGCGACACCGTTGATGATCACGGTGCACGCTCCGCACTGGCCGAGCCCGCAACCAAACCGCGGCCCCCGCAAGCCGAGATCGTTTCGCAGGACGTAGAGCAGTCGAGTCGAAGGGTCGATATCCACGGTGTGTGTGGTGCCGTTCACGTTCAATGTCACGTTGCTCATCGTCCATGCTCCTTAGACATCGGGTGAATGGGTCCAAGCGGATACGATTCTGGTGCCGGTCTGTCCGAGCGCTCGTCGAAGTTCATCGGATCGTATCGCCCAAAGTGGGCGGCTGGCTAGAAACGACCACGCCAACGCGCAACGACTGTATCGGATCGACGCCGGATCGACAAATGAAACACTGAGGTCTAAGGACCCGGGCAAGAATAACTCCCCATTCTTGGGCGCCGATGCATCCCGCCTGGCTTTGTTGCAAATCGTTCATATATCTGGGTATGATTCGCTCCTTGCGCCTCGCCAGACAGGCTGTCGTTCGTCATTATTAATCGGCGCGGGAACTGCAGTTTCGTGTGCCCCGACGAAGAAGAAGAAGAAAGCAAAGATCGATGTGCGCGAGACAGTGCCGTCGCCACGTCGACTGCGGACTTGATGATCGGAAAGCAAGAACGGTCACGGCTTCGGGCCAAGCGACGTGCGCCACTGGAAACGGCGCTACGCAGCTTCCCGCCACTCGTAGCGATGGTGAAGGCCACCCACTCTCGGCAACGCCACGACCTTGGCCGTGTGTGACGGTCGAGGTGGGTGCGGGCGCTCTTTCTTCAGCGCCGTCACTTGTTGCCGCAGAGCGACGTTTTCAATCACGAGGTCGGCTCGGCGCCGACACATCGCCCGCAACGCACGGACGCCGAGAGTGACGAGAAAGATGAGTATGCGAAGCATGGCGCGGGGTTTGACCTTCTTCGCCCCGGAACTCAAGCGGTGCGAGAAGGGCGTAAGTCCTTGATTTCAAGGCAGCACGAGTTTTGACGAGGGACAACCGCTAGAAAGCATACTGAGCCGGGTTGATGCCGAATATTGCGGGATCGACGCACTTCACGATGGCTGGGCCGTCTCCACTTTCGCTTAGGTCTACCACTCTCGCCTCGCTCGGCGATTCCTCGGCGACCAGCCTCACCTTGGGTCGGTGGACTTTCTCCGGATCTGGATTGGATTCGATAACGACGGCGAGCTCTGCGCTCGTAAGAAGCACCGTAGACCCGATGGGGAAGATGCCCATACAGTTAATAAAGGATTTGACCAAAACTGGATCGTAACGCGTACCGGCAAGCTTCTCTAGCGCGGTCATCGCGACGTCGGGCAACGATGGTTCTTTATAGATTCGCTTGGTGGTCATGGCATCAAACGTATCGACGATGGCAGTGATACGCGTAAACAGGCTTTGCTTTTGCCTGATGGGCAGTCTCGGATATCCCTCATTGTCGTAACCCAAATGGTGCTGTAGAGCCGTCATGATGCGATCCACGGTGCTCCGGTCCTGCGTGATGAGCGGGAAAAGCGTTCGAGCTGCATACACGGTATGGTTTCCCATGACCGCCCACTCTTTCTCGGAAAGCGAAGTGTTCTTGTCGAGGACCTCGAGAGGGATGTGAAGTTTTCCTATGTCGTGGTAGAGCGCACAAAGACCGAGTTGGGCCAAATCTTTTTTTGTAGCCCTAGGCGCTGACCGAAAGCGATGGCAGAATGCAGACGTTGACCATGTGATTGAACGTGTAATTGTTGTAGTCCTTGATCGAAGCGATGCCAGCGAGGGAAAAGCCGTCTCCCTCTTCGAAGCTCAGATCGACCAGTCGCTGTACGTTGCGCTTGGCCTGGCGAAGGTTGAGTCCTGCCGGTGATTCCAGGTTGACGAAGGACTCTCGAATGAAGCTCAGCACTTGCTGATACGCTTTGACGGCGCGCTGGCGACGATCCAAGACGGCTTCCTGGCGAGGTCCCTGACCCTCGTCGAGTCTGGGCCGCAGGATCTCGATGCTGCGGATGCCCTCGTCCGACAGCGCGGCGTTGATGGCCGAAGCGCAATCCTGCTCGCCCTGGCTTGCCGAACGCGCCCGTGCCAGTGCTGCTAGTAGGCTGGAAAGCGTTTCTACGGACGGGGTGGCCTCGAAGCTGAGGCCGCCGATATCTCTTTTGTCGAATTCACTCCAGACGTATTTGTAGGCATGCAAAGTGCGGATTTCCACGCGCATCCGCATTCCGTTGGCGTAGAACTCGGGCCCCGAACGTTCTAGTCGGAATGTCCCTTCGCTCGATATTAACTGCTCGAGCGCCCGATTCGTTTTTTCCAGGGGATCGGTGAAGACTTCATTCGTCAATTCATGTAAGTAAGAGTTGCGGATCAATACTGACAGCAGGTGGAGCACATCTCGCGCACGGCCCAGGAGGATTCGCGCCTCTGGAGACGCGGTAGCGGTATTCGCGGGCGTGCGCGTCATGCCTCCGATAGCTCCTTCGCGCAGGCAATACGAACGATCCGGTCGCCGCGTTCGGCCAAGTGGCGCAGAATTTCCACGGATTTTTCGCTCCCCACCATTCTGACACCGTAGGCTGCAGCCCTCTTCACTTCTATTTCTTTGCGGGAAGCGAACCACTGACGCTCTTTGGGGCTGAGCACCTCGACGAACCATTCGAGCGCTTCGTCGCCACCCAATTCTGCGACCGCGCCAAAAGTGCGCTTTTTCTCCGTCATGCCACGTTGGTCGAAATCGCGGGAGCCGAGAGCGCGTTCGAGGATGGGTCGTGCCAGATCGTTTCGGCCGTGGCGTACCAACGTGTCGAGAGCGGCACTTCGGATCTCTGGATCAGCCGTTTGGAGAAGATGAAGACAGATCTCATCGACACCGTCTACCTGGAATCTCGAGAGCATTGAAGCCGCCCTTCTTCGGACAAAGGCATCCGAGGAGGAAAGTAGCTCTTTCAACAGCGGGAGCGCCGATTCTTCCTGGAGACGTTCCAGCACGTAAAGGACTTCGCGGAGAAATGTTGGATCGGCGTTACCACCCGCACGAAGGTGCCGAGAGAAGTCCAACACCGCTCGTTCCCCCGCCGTTAGCACAGCGTCGGATACCGCGCGGCGAAACGCGATGCTCATGCGGCCCATGTAAGGGACGATTGCCAGCGAAGAGGCGCCGAGCCGAATCAAGTGTGTTGTGAGTTTCGCCGGTTCCATAGACCCATCCCGCTCGACCTGCTCGAGGAATTGGGTCACCCGGTCCGGTTCGGCTAGAGATCGGAGCAGATTGGTACGCAGCTGACGAATGGGCCCAACTGCGAGGGCTTCCATCAGATCGCTCAGATGCTCGACCGTATCGGCTACCGCATCGACGTCTCCCTCCTGCAGGAGCTGGTCCACAATCGTAATGAAGGTGCCGGCCAGATTCGCGCGCTCTTTTTCTGAGGTCTCGAGCAGCGTCAATTGGATCGTTAGCTCAACGAGTACGAGGTGAAACGGCTGAGATCGGGGGTCGCCCAGATCAGCGTGCACTGCTTGAATTTCGCTCTCACTGAGGCGAACAGCTTCAGTCGGAAGGAATGAAACCGGCTGCTCAAGGTCGTCTATTCTCACCGAATCGGCGGTGTCTCGTTCCGTTTGCTGGTCTTGGGTGGCGCTCGGGATGAGCTGTTCTTCCAGGCTGGACCCACCCTCCGAGCTCATCTCGTCCTTGACGTAATAGTCGATGGCCTTGAACTCCTGCTCCCAAAAAAGAGTCACCAGATCATCCTGCTCATTCGCGAGGGCGGCCACGCGGTTGATGCACGAGAGCAGACCGTGCAACTCCTCCTCTTCGAGCCCGGAGTTGAGGCTAATCCGATAAACGCCGTCCCTGAAAAATAGAAACGCGAGACTGTCTTTGTGGTCATTATTTTCGTAAACAATCTCTTCATCTAGTCTCAGCTGGAACTCGCTGATATCAAGAGCGAGCGGGCCGGACTTTTCTAGGTAGTCGGACAGGCGAGCGAAGAGGTCTGCTTGTAGACGGTTCGGAACCGTACTCCCTTTCTGGTAGAGCCGCAAAGCCTTGCGCGTCTTCACGAGAAGACGCAGCAGCTCGCGAACCTCCCGAGAATTTGGGGAGCCGGCCTGCGGCTCGACTTTCGACGAAGTTTCGTCGACCGGTACGCTCATACCTCGCCCACGGGAGCTCGGTCCAGAGTGAGCTCCTAGATCTTACTGAATGGAAAAAGTAAAGTGCCTTAAAAATTACTGTTCGCAGCGGAGCGACGCTCGGCGAGTGCGAGAAGAAGAATCTATTATCTATGCTAACACAGGAACGAGGGCTTGGCTGTCGTTCGTCATGCCAAGGACTGCGGTAGGAGATGCGAACAGGCTTTGTGCCCATGGCCCTTATGAACTCGACCACCGCATGGCTAAATGTAAAGGATAGGGAATTTCAACATGAACGGATACCAAGTGAAATTCTGGTAGTACCCTGGCGTGGTCTCGAACAAGACACCAAAGCGCTTCGAATGGGTGAGCTTTCCCGCAATCTCGAGCAGCTCGTCCCAGGTCTTCGGGATGTCGCTTTCGTCGAGCCCCGCCTCTTCGAACGTTTCGATCGAATAGAGAATAGCCATGGGCTCGACTTCCATGGGCACCGCGAAGATCCGCCCGTCGACCATGCGGCTCGCCACGACGCTTGCAGGGGAATCCGCACGCGCCTCGCTCGAGATGTAGGGCGTGAGATCGCCGAGCGCGCCGCCGTTGTAGTAGCGAAGAAAGTCGCCCGGGGAAAGAATGAACAAGTCGGGCGCTCAGACTGAAGTGGACCCCATTTTTTAGACTAGGGGTTAAGGTGGTAAAACAAGTCTGCTCAATGAAAAAAGGAGCAGAGAAAAGTGAAGAAAAATCGCACGAAGCACAGCCCTGTTTTCAAGGCGAAAGTTGCATTGGCGGTACTACGCGAGCAGGAGACAGTGGCGGAACTATCCCGGCGGCACAAGGTTCACGCGAACCAGATCTACAAGTGGAAGCGGCAGCTTTTGGAGAACGTCGCGCGTGCTTTCGAGACCGAAGAGGTGGGCGGAGGCGATGCTTCGATGCGCGAGGCCGAACTGCTCCAGAAAATCGGGGAGCTGACGATGGAGCGCGATTTTTTATCACACGGGCTCGGTCGATTGCGATGACGCCCCGGCGGGAGTTGGTCGAACCCAACGCCCCGCTGTCGATGCGCTGGCAGTGCGAGCTGCTTGGCGTGAATCGGTCGAGCCTGTACTACGAACCTGTCGAGCCGGATGGCGAGCAACTCGCATTGATGCGTCGGATGGACGAGCTACATCTGAAGCATCCATTTTTCGGCAGCCGCATGATGACGCAGATACTCAAAGCGGAGGGGTCGGCCGTCAACCGCAAGCGTGTGCAGCGTCTCATGCGGTTGATGGGGCTCGAGAGCACTGCGCCCAAGCCGAACACAAGCAAGCCAGCGCCGGAACACACGGTATACCCCTATCTACTGAGGAATCTGACGGTTTCTCGGATCAATCAGGTGTGGGCCGCCGACATCACATACATCCCGATGGCGCGAGGCTTCGTATACCTGGTGGCGGTCATCGATTGGTATTCGCGGCGGGTGCTCGCCTGGCGCTTGTCCAACACGTTGGAGACGACCTTCTGCGTGGAGGCTCTGAACGAAGCTGTGGCACGCTACGGTTGCCCAGAGATATTCAACACGGACCAGGGCTCTCAGTTCACCTCGGAGGAGTTCACCAGTGTATTGCTTGCTCTTGAGATCAAGATCAGCATGGATGGCAAAGGTCGCTGTATCGACAACATCTTCGTGGAGCGGCTCTGGCGCTCGCTGAAGTACGAGGAGGTCTACCTGTACGCTACGACAGCGTGCAGATGGCTCGCGAGGGCATCGCTTGCTACTTCGATTTCTTCAATGACGAGCGCCCGCACAAAGCGTTAGGCTATCAAACGCCCGCGAGCTTCTACGATGGACTGCTTGGCGAGGTAGCTTGAAGATGATTGGCGGCAAGATGATTGGCCATCGACCGATTAGTACATCACAGCATCATCCTGGAGCTCAACGTCGGCAGTTACGCACTGGGGCAATCGAAGCAGAACAAGGCCAAAGAGGCCACGGCGGTAGAAAGCCGGGAAAAGGAATGAACCTTGCCACGAGTCCACAAAACGAATGCGAGAATCGCCGCAGGAGACCCTCTCGCGGCTTGGCCCATACCCCAGGTACCCCGATTTTTGCACTATTCAGGTGGACCAGCGAAAGGGCGGCTTCGATCCGGTGCCCCGACGGAGGGAGCGGACAAGGAAGCTTCGCATCTTTTTTTAAGGGTCCGCTCCCTCCGTCGGGGCACCGGATCGAACGTGGGACAATAGATCTTCAATCTGACATAAACTGTCTTCCCGAACGCTCCCTTCTAGGAGCCTTCGGGAAACAACATGACGACTATGACCACGACGTGTTCAACTCGGCAGGCTCCACCTTAGCTACCCCCCATTTTGGTCCAGAGAATGGGGTCCACCTCAGACGGCGGAAAACTCGTCGTTCGCTCGACGGTCCTCGATGGACTGGCCTATCTCGCTGGACTCGACCGCGAGGACGTTATCCTCGAGCTCGGGGGTCGACCGATCACGGACGTCCAGACCTTGATAGCGGCGATTGAGGTTTTCGCGCGTTCTGACAGCACGACGATCGTTTTCGAAAAGCGCGGTGAGCAACGAGAAGCAGAGCTCGTCTTCGAAGAGAACCCGCATATCGAGGTCGTGCCGCTTGAGAGGGTTTCCAAAAACGTCACCCCCGAGATCGAGAGCTTTCGGCGCGGGTGGCTCCGGTGTTGTTTTTTACATTGAATCGCGAAGATTTCTCATTCGTGATTCACCTCGACCGGCAACTACGTACGAGCAGAAGACGGGAGGCGCAGACGGGGTCAAGGGCGCGTAGCGGCTCGCGTAGCGAGCGAACCCTGGACGCCGTCGAGCACTCCCGTACCCTCATGGAGTGGTGGCCGTTCTTGATATTTCATCGCGGTGGATTACGGATTAAAGTGATAAACAACACCCCCTCGGGTAGACGCACCCGCAGCCAGAGATGGGTGCTGCGATCTCCCGGGGGATTAAGCGTGCTCCCGGACACCGCTCTCCACTCGGAAGCCGTGCCGTCTACCCAGCTAGGAAGACCTTCGCCGGTCACGTCGGAGTCGCCCCACCGATATTCCAGCCCGTGCTCACGTCCAATGGCGGTGTGGAAGAGGCGCACCCGGCGGACACGAACGTCAATACTAGAAGACTCGTCCACTTGTTCAAAGCTTTGCCCTCGAACCGAACTAACGCTCACCGTAGCGCAGTGGCGCTGAACTGACAAAAGACCGCACGACCCAAAACGATGCAACGCACCGAGCCGTCTCCCCTCCGAGGGTATCGTGCTCCTTCCATCGCGCCTCTGGGTACTGTCAAGTTGAGGCGGCATTGTTGCACCGCTCTTGGCTGAGAGCGAATCCGCCTATGGTGGTGGCCGTGGTATGTTCGACCATGACGTATCCCAAGCGCAGCCAGTACAAGCACGCGAAGCAGAAGAGGTACCACGTTCGCAACTGGGCGGAATACGACGAAGGGCTGCGCCGCCGGGGCGATTTGACGGTCTGGTTTGACGAGGAGGCCATCGCGAATTGGAAGGCCGACAAGACCGGTAAACCTGGCGGTCAACGGGTCTATTCAGATATGGCGATTGAAACGAGCCTGCTTGTCCGCATGGCGTACAAGCTCGCCTACCGCCAAACCGAAGGCTTCTTGCACTTGATGCCTCGCTTCTTGGGCTCGGTGTCGAGATCCCGGACTACTCGACGTTGTGTCGGCGCTCGAGGCTGCTCCGCAAGAAGCTGCGGATTCCGAAAGCTGCAAGCAATCAACCAATCCACCTGATGATCGATAGCACGGGCTTGAGGATTCATGTTGGAACCGCCCGCAAACCGCCAAAGCAGCGCGCATGGCGCAAGTTGCACATCGGCGTTGATTGCAAGACCGGCAACATTGTCGCGTCCGAACTGACGGCGTCACGAGCTCGCGACGCAACGCGAGTCGCCGCTTTGCTAGCACAGATTCAAGCACCTCTAGCATCGGCGGCCGCGGACAGTGCCTACGACAAGGAAGCGGTCTACGAAGCCATCGAAGCGCACAGTCCTGGACGAAAGACGCGCGTGGTGATTCCGCCGCAACGAAACGCGACGCTCAGTCAGAATTCGAACACCGCCATGCAGGAGCGCGATCGCCATATTCGTGCCATCGAAAGACACGGCCGACGTGAATGGTACAAGCTCTCAGGCTGCACTAAGCTATGCATGGTGGAGAACGCGGTCTATCGTTACAAAGCGATCATCGGGCCCGAGATGCGGGCTCGAACGTTGACGAGGCAACGAGTTGAACACCGAATTGGGTGCGTGATACTCAACAAGATGACCGCACTCGGGATGCCCGATACGTACTGCGCCGGGTGACTCTGGGACCGAAACAGGGAGGTCAGCGATTTGCGCCGGGCCGTGCAACAACGCCAAGAGAACCCGCATATCGAGGTCGTGCCGTTCGAGAGGGTTTCCAAAAACGTCACCCCCGAGATCGAGAGCTTTCGGCGCGGGTGGCTCGGGAGCTCGCTGTCGCACGCCATCGAGAGGCATTGTCACGAATGCGGCCGGAGCTTCGCCTTCGAGAACGCGTTCTGCCCTTATGACGGCAAGGGGCTGAAGATCGTGCCCAAGCCGGACTGATGTTCCATCCGGACGGCCCGACGTTTTGGGAGCTCGCCCGCCAGGCTCTGTCATCTACAACCCGAGGCTACGACCTCCTCGCCCCCAAGTTCGACGTCACGCCGTTTCGTACGCCGGACGGTATTCTCAAAAGGAGCGCCGACTATTTTTGCGAGAGCTTGAAGCCGCGGCGGGCGCTCGATCTGTGCTGCGGCACGGGCGCTATGCTCGAATGGCTGCCTCCGGGCTCGGTCGGGCTCGACGCGAGCCGCGGGATGTTGACAGTCGCTCGGCGGCTCGGGCAGGACCAAAGTCTCGTCCGCGCGTCAGCGCTGAAGCCTCCTTTTCGGGCCGCCTTCGATCTCGTCACCTGTTTCAGCGCGCTCGGCCACTTTGTTTCCAGTGAGCACGCCGAGCTCGTCGCCGCCGTCAAAAGCTGTCTTCGACCGGGTGGGCACTTTTTGTTCGTCACTGGGTCCATGCCGTCCAAAGCTTCACCCGACTATTGGATGGCGCGCGGTTTCAACGCCGCGATGCATGTGAGAAACACGTTTTGGTCGCCGCCATTCGTCATGTACTACCTGACGTTCTTACTCCCCGAGGCCGCGAGCCTTCTCGAGAGCGCAGGCTTCCGTGTGCACGTTGCCGCCGAGCTCGGCGAGCGCCTGGTCCTCGTCGATGCCGAGCTGGATTAGTTTCCAGCCCCTGCTCGCGGCCCTGGCGATGTACTACGCCGAGCTCGGTGAGCGTGTTGTCCTCGTCGGTGTCGAGCTTGGTTAAAACGTGTAGCCTTGGGGGGCCCAGCCGCCCGGAGGCTCCCAGCGGCCTTCGTCGTTTTGGACCGTCAAGACGCGCACGCCGTCTTTTGTGACGGCGAGCGTGTGCTCGTATTGCGCGGAGAGCTTTCCGTCGATTGTGACAGCGGTCCAACCGTCGTCGAGGATCTCCATTTCCCACGCGCCTTCGTTGATCATGGGCTCGATGGTGAAAACGAGCCCCGGCGTCAGGCGCAACCCGCGACCCTGCCTGCCGTAGTGGGGTATTTGAGGCGCTTCATGGAAGCCGCGGCCGGTGCCGTGTCCCACGAAATCCTGGACTACGGAAAAGCCTTTGGGCTCGACATAAGATTGGATGGCGTGCCCGATATCGCCGATACGCGCGCCAGGCTTCACGACTTCGATGGCGCGTCGCTGTGCTTCGAGCGTAGCGGTCAGAAGCGCCATGGTGGACGCGCTCACGGCGCCGACGGGGATCGTCGCGGCATTGTCGCCGTGGAATCCATCCAAGACGAGCGTGACGTCGATGCCGACGATGTCACCTTCCTTCAACACGTGCTTTTGATTCGGGATGCCGTGGCAAATCACTTCGTTGACCGCGGTGCAGATGCTCTTCGGGAAGCCGCGATAGTGGAGGGGCGCCGCGACCACGTGATGGCGTTTCGCGAAGTCGACCTGCAAGTCGTCGATGTCCTGCGTCGTCATCCCGGGCCGGACTTGTTTGACGATCCACTCGAGACACTCGGAGGCGAGACGGCCCGCGGCCGCCATCGTCTCCAGCTCCGCTTGGCTCTTGATGAAGACTTTACCGCTTGATTCGTAGAAGTTGACGCCGGACTCTTTCATGTCGTTACCCCAATTGTAACAAGACCGTCTAGTCGGGGAGGAGCGTACGGCCGAAGAGGGGCTCGCCCGCACGCGAGCTCACGAAGGCGAAGACCGTGATCGACGAAAGTGTTCCGAGCACGACGAGCGTCGGCGCCGCATACCAAGCCGAGAGGTTCAGCGTAAACGGACTCTGGCGGAGCGCCATCTCGAAAAAGAGCGCTGTAATCATCGCAAGCAGACGACTTCTCCGATGTCGTACATCCGGCACACATTACGATGCGTCACTTGCCGGGCAATCCGTACTTCTTTGTGGAATAGTGCAAGCCGCTGCGGATCCGCGGCGAGATCGTCGGGCAAGAACTTGAGTGCGACTTCCTGGTCGAGCGTGAGATCTTGAACGCGAAAGACCTCGCCCATACCGCCTTTGCCGACGAGGTTGATCATGCGGTAGCGGCCGGCAACGACATGGCCAGGAGCGAACGGACCGCCGGCCGGCGACGAGGGCGCGGACACGTCGGAGGAGCGAAGGCTCGTTTCTTCTTCGCTGAGCTCGGAGTCGGGGGACGACATGTTAGAGCTTACCGGCGTAATCGCCGAGGATCGCTTTGCGCTGGTGGTCGCGACCCATCTCGGACACGCGTCCTCGTGCGACGGCAAAAAAGGCGACACCGAGAAGCGCCGAGAGCAGAAAGATGAGCCATTCCTGGGGCCAAATCAACGCGGAGGGGCTCCCCGGCAGATAAAGACAAATGAAAAACACAGTTGCGAGAAGGGCGAGGGTCCCGACGAGCGTGGCGGCGGGAACGCGATAGGGTCGTTCGAGCTCGGGATGACTCTTGCGGAGCCTCAGGAACGACACGGTGACGAACAAGTATCCCAACACCGTCTCGAGGCCTCCGGCATCGACGAGCCACACGAGCACTTGACGTCCGAAAAACGGAGCGAGCATGGAGATCGCTGTTAGAAGAACAATCACCGCGACCGGCGATTCGTATTTTGGGTGCAGGCGGGCGAAGGTCGCGGGCAGCATGCCGCCGCGCGCCATCGCGAAGAGTAGTCTCGAAGCGCCAATGAAGAAGGCGTTCCAGCTCGTGATGATGCCGAGCAAACCGTCGAAGATGAGTGCGTGCCCTCTCCATGGGCTGTCGTAGACCGCGGCCATCGCGTCCGCGGTCACGAGCTCCGAGCTTTGCCGCGCGGCCTCGTTCATATTCAGCCCGACGGTCCATTGGACGAGCACGTCCAAATCGTCGCCATCGCGATCGAGATCAGAATCAGCTTCCCAACCGCCCGGAACGGGATATTTATCTCTTCCGCCACTTGGGGGATGACATCGAAGCCGAGAAAGAGAAACGGCGTCATGAGGACGACGCGAAAAAACCCTTCGGTGCTCACGAAACGCGGCGCGAGGTTCGCCGCGTCTCCGCGAAGAACGCCCGGCACGAAAAAGGCGATGCCGACGAGCAAGAGCGTCGTCGCCGCGGCGCCTTGAATAAAGGACGACATGCGAAGGCCGAAGTAATTCACGACGCCGATCGCGAGCGCTCCTACGATACCGACCGCGACCCAAGCAAGGTGCACGTCCCATCCCGCGACGGTGTAGAGCTTGTCGGAGTCGAGCCCGTCGAAAACGTAACCAAGGACTCTGGGGAGCGAGACGACCTCGAAAGCTACGACCGTCATGTAGGCGAGCACGAGCGCCCAGCCGCAGACGAAGGACGCCAAGGGACCGATCCCGGCATAAGTGAACGCGAGCTCGCCGCCCGCGCGTGAAAGCGACGAGGTGAGCTCGGCATAGGTGAGGCCGACGAGAAATACCATGACCGCACAGAACATGAACGCGAGCGCGGAGCCGTAGGTTCCCGCGCGCGCCGTCATCTCGCCCGCGAGCACGACCCAGCCCCAGCCAATCATCGCGCCGAAAGCGAGGGCCAAGACGTCGCGTCGCCCCAAAATCCTCGTCAGATCGGCCCGCGCTCCGGTCGTCATGGCGGGAGTGTATCATCGAGTCATGGAGCGAGATCCTCGGCTATCCCTCGTGATCCCCGCCTATAACGAAGAGGTGTACCTTCCGGTGCTCCTGGACTCGGTCGACCTTGCCCGCGAGCGCTACCGGGGAGGTCCCGATGTGATCGAGGTCATTCTTGCCGACAACGTCTCCACTGACCGCACGGCCATAATCGCTCGCGAGCACGGCTGTCGCGTCGTCTCCGTCGAGAAACGCGTCATAGCGGCGGTGCGAAACGGAGGCAGCCGTATCGCGCGGGGCGACATCCTCGCCTTCATCGACGCGGATTCGAGCATTCATCGGTTCAGTCGACGGGTGCGCAGGCAATGTCAAGGCGAAGCGTACTACTTCCGATTTGCTGATGACTTCCTTGCCTGCTTCCAGTACAAAGGCGAAGCAGAGAGTTTTCGCCACCAGTTGGAAGACCGCCTCGAAGGATTCGGCCTGAAGCTGGCGATGGAGAAAACGCACTGCCTCGAGTTCGGGCGCTATGCCCGTGAGAATGCGTATAAGCGGGACGAGAAGCCGAAGGAATTTACCTTTCTAGGATTCACGCACTACTGCGGGAAGACGCGAGAGGGATATTACAAGGTCAAACGCCGCACCAGCCGTAAGAAGCTGGGACAAAGCTTGCGCCGGTTCACGGATTGGGCACGCAAAGCCCGGAGTGTACTGAGGAAAGGTGACATGTTGCGGCTGGCCCGCTCCCGCGTGGTTGGCCACTTGAGCTATTACGCCATCACGGATAACTCGGACCGATGCCGGTACTATGTCCGCCGCAGCGAACGCATCCTGTTCCATTGGCTCAACCGCAAGAGCCAGCGGCGGGCATACACGTGGTCCTCTTTCGTCCAAGCTCTTACTCACGTTGGATGGCCCACGTCGCGAATCCGCGTAGACCTGAACCCTTGTCGTAGAGCGGAGGCTCGCTGAATGACCGACCGATGAGCCGTATGTATGGGAAATCCGCTTGTCCGGTTCTATGAGGGGTAGGAGTTCAACTGGAGTATGGACGAGATAAAGTGGCACCGCCGCGAAAGCAGGCGGCAAACAGAGAAAACAAACATCGTCCTGTAGCTCCGGGAGACTCCTACCTACTCGAAGCGAGGTGTATCGAGCTCGTGATGGGAAGCTCGGCCGCGACGTCGCGATCAAGAGCCTCCCGAAGAGCTTTCTCGAGAGAAAGAGCGGCTGGCCAGGTTCAAGCACTAGCAGCCCGGTGAAAAAGTCCAGATTCTGCTCACGGAGAAAGTTTGGTGGGCAAGTTCAAGGAAGATGTGATTCGGCGGAACGGCCAAGTTGAGACGCCCGATGGATTGCAGCGGGGCAAAACGTGCGCCTATGGTCGAGACGAAGCGCAATAAAGCAGCGATCAGACTGGCGTTGAGCTCCGCGTATTCCTTCGGCGTGGCCTTGCCGATGAGATTGCGCATCAGAATCCCGAGATTGAATCCGGCCACGTGCGTGAGGAGGCGCTTGAGTATATTTTCGTGTCTTCGCAAATGCGTTCGTCGCATGCCTCCCGCTTCGAGGTAGTGCGCGAAAGGTCGTTCGAGTAACTCGCCGCGACGGCGTATTAATCGCTTACCTCGAGTCCCGCGAATGCGACGTCGGTTCGCGTAGGTGGCGGCTTGCTCGGCCTGTTTGTCCTTCCATTTGCGGCCACCTCGCTCTGGCTCAGAATGAAGTGGACCCCATTTTTTAGACCAGGGGTTAAGGTGGTAAAACAAGCCTGCTCAATAAAAAAAGGAGCAGAGAAAAGTGAAGAAAAATCGTACGAAGCACAGCCCTGTTTTCAAGGCGAAAGTTGCATTGGCGGTACTACGCGAGCAGGAGACAGTGGCGGAACTATCCCGGCGGCACAAGGTTCACGCGAACCAGATCTACAAATGGAAGCGGCAGCTTTTGGAGAACGTCACGCGTGCTTTCGAGACCGAAGAGGTGGGCGGAGGCGATGCCTCGATGCGCGAGGCCGAACTGCTTCAGAAAATCGGGGAGCTGACGATGGAGCGCGATTTTTTATCACACGGGCTCGGTCGATTGCGATGACGCCCCGGCGGGAGTTGGTCGAACCCAACGCTCCGCTGTCGATGCGCTGGCAGTGCGAGTTGCTCGGCGTGAATCGGTCGAGCCTATACTACGAACCTGTCGAGCCGGATGGCGAGCAACTCGCATTGATGCGTCGGATGGACGAGCTACATCTGAAGCATCCATTTTTCGGCAGCCGCATGATGACACAGACACTCAAAGCGGAGGGGTCGGCCGTCAACCGCAAGCGCGTGCAGCGTCTTATGCGCTTGATGGGGCTCGAGAGCACTGCGCCCAAGCCGAACACAAGCAAGCCAGCGCCGGAACACGCCGTATACCCCTATCTACTGAGGAATCTGACGGTTTCTCGGATCAATCAGGTGTGGGCCGCCGACATCACATACATCCCGATGGCGCGAGGCTTCGTATACCTGGTGGCGGTCATCGATTGGTATTCGCGGCGGGTGCTCGCCTGGCGCTTGTCCAACACGTTGGAGACGACCTTCTGCGTGGAGGCTCTGAACGAAGCTGTGGCACGCTACGGTTGCCCAGAGATATTCAACACGGACCAGGGCTCTCAGTTCACCTCGGAGGAGTTCACCAGTGTATTGCTTGCTCTTGAGATCAAGATCAGCATGGATGGCAAAGGTCGCTGTATCGACAACATCTTCGTGGAGCGGCTCTGGCACTCGCTGAAGTACGAGGAGGTCTACCTGTACGCCTACGACACCGTGCAAATGGCTCGCGCGGGCATCGCTTGCTACTTCGATTTCTTCAATGACGAGCGCCCGCACAAAGCGTTAGGCTATCAAACGCCCGCGAGCTTCTACGATGGACTGCTTGGCGAGGTTGCTTGAAGATGATTGGCCATCGACCGATTTGTACATCACAGCATCATCCTGGAGCTCAACGTCGGCAGTTACCGACTGGGGCAATCGAAGCAGAACAAGGCCAAAGAGGCCACGGCGGTAGAAAACCGGGAAAAGGAATGAACCTTGCCACGAGTCCACAAAACGAATGCGAGAATCGCCGCAGGAGACCCTCTCGCGGCTTGGCCCATACCCCAGGTACCCCGATTTTTGCACTATTCAGGTGGACCAGCGAAAGGGCGGCTTCGATCCGGGGCCCCGACGGAGGGAGCGGACAAGGAAGCTTCGCATCTTTTTTTAAGGGTCCGCTCCCTCCGTCGGGGCCCCGGATCGAACATGGGACACTTTGCTGATAAGTGACGGAGCAAGACCGGTAGGTACCCGGGAATTCTAACTTGTTGCTGAAGAGAAATAATAATTGCCGCTAGACACAATGATGGCTACAGCGAAAAACAAACTGTCCACAGATTTTCAATCTGCCATAAACTGTGTTCCCGAACGCTCCCTTCTAGGAGCCTTCGGGAAACAACATCACGACTATGACCACGACGTGTTCAACTCGGCAGGCTCCACCTTAGCTACCCCCCATTTTGGTCCAGAGAATGGGGTCCACCTCAGAAATGTAGCTCCGGTATTCTTGTTCGACCAGCTCAACCAGGATGTCGTTGCCGTGATAGCCCTTGTCCCCGACCACTTCGCGACCCGCGTCTTCATGTATTCGTTCACAACATTCCGCGTTGTTCGCGAGCTCTTGCAGATTTGACTGCGCTTTTTCCAGCGTATCCGGTAGGCTCTTTGTGTCACCCTTCGCGCCTCCGTGAAGCGTCACGGCAATTACCGCACCTTCCCCGCTCATGTCCACAGCATGCTCGGCTTTGTGCGCCATATCCGTGCCCCCGCTCTTCATTTTCATGATCTCCGCATCCGGCTCGTTCGGATTCACCCACTCCTTGTTCGACCCTTTCTTTGGCCGCTTCTTGTCCAACTTTGCAATGTCCGCTCGGCTCGGCTCTTCGATACCACTCTTGCGCGCAAGCTCCTTCAAATACGATTCGTAGCTTTCCCCCGTGTCTCGACGAACGATTGACCGAAGCGCCGCATTCGCTTCCAGCGTCGTCGCGTCCACACCCAGTGTCTTGCCATCTATCATCCCTTTCGACGCTAGAACTTCTAGCACCCATCCAAATACAGATTCGTGAACTTCCAGCGGAAGTCGATTCCGTATCCGAGACAGCGACGAATGGTCCGGCGTTCGCTCTTCCATTCCAAGGCCAAGAAACTGGCGCAAAGACAGTGAGTCCGAACACCGCCAGCAGATCCCGCGCTCTGAATCGATGCGCTCAAAGTAGCCGATCAACAGCATTCGAAAATACACACCCGGCGGTATGCTCGGCCGACCTTGCTTCTTCGCGTAATACGGCGAGCATTTCGACTCCACAAACGAGTCAAACTCTTCCTCTCGAAGTACCCGCTCGAGTTCCTCATAAAAAGGATGACCAGGACTCGACGCAACCGCATCGTGTGGAATCCATAAAGTCTCTTGGCAACTTTTCTTTTTCTTCTTCATCGACATGCGATGCAATTTTACATCGTCATCGAATGAGTCTTCAGAGAAATATCGCGACCGGATACGACTTTTTCAACGGGCTGCTAGGCTGCTCGCTCAACTCAACCACCCGAACATGCCGCCGCAATTCCAGATGAGCCTCTTGCCAAAATTCCTTTGGCTCGCGTTCTTTCCACAGCTTGTTTTGTGGGTCGGGTTCACCGTCGTCGCGGGATCCATGACGGGAAGCCTCGCCGCAGCCTGGATGCGCCGACGAAAAGTTTAGTACTTGGCGCGTGAAGTCCGGCACCAGCTCAGTGGGATTTCGTCGGTTCTCGGCGTGAGTTCTTACCGCCGCGAACGGATCCACTCGCGGAAAGTCCGAAGAAGCTCGGGCCTCGTTGCCGTTGCACTCAACTCGACGAACTGAGACAACGCGTCCGCGGTCAGGATGGGAATCACGGCACTCTCTTTGGACTCCACGTAATTCCCGCCATCGAGTAGCCCAATGCGGAGCGCTTTACCGTCGTAGCGCCAGACTTCAGGTGTCATTTTTCAGAATCATGACCCCACCTTTTTCATAAACATGCCCCCGGGGTCAAAGGCCTACCCGATAATCAATACCACAACTTCCTCGGATCTGTAATAGATCTCTGTCGTTGCTCCTCTGTATGAACATGCATGAGTACGTTGAATGAGAGAGAGACCTCGGCGGGATCGGAAGGAGCCCGTAGGGCGACTGGAGATCCCGCCGGCCGCGATGCGGCGGGGCTCCCGGAGACAGCCCGGATGTCGTCGCCGAGGGAGGTACCGCAGGTATGGGCCGGTCCACGGGAGGCTGTTGTCGGGCGATGGTGGGGCTTGTTTTCGCGCTTCGGTTGTTGGATTCGCAAGATTCACTCCTTTTCAGGGTTGGTGGACACTTTCGAGTTTCGAGGCCAAGAGGTCGGGACGTTGTCCCTTCCTGTAGCTTTCGCCTTCGATCTGGACTTGGTAGGCGTTGTGGGACAAACGGTCAAGAGCGCTCTGGGCAAGAATCGGGTCATCGAACAAAGGAATCCACTCGTCGACGTGTCGATTTGAAGTGAGAATCGTTGATGAGCGGCGATGGCGCTCGATGACGACTTCGTAGATGTCGTTGGACTGTGTGGTATCGAGCCGACGTAGCGCGAAGTCGTCGAGGATGAGCAGGTCGGGGGCGAGAAAGCGTCGGAGCGCCTTTTCGTGCGAGTAGTCGGCACGAGACTGCTTGAGCTCGAGGAACATCTGGTCGGCGCGGATGAAGAGCACGTCGTATCCGGCCCGGCAGGCTGCATGGCCTAGAGCAGAAGCGAGGAAGGTTTTGCCGACGCCCACGCTTCCCATGAAGAGAACGTCCTGCTTGGCCTCGAGAAAACTGAGCGAGAAGAGGTCGCGAACGCGATGGCGATCGAAGCCCACCGGGGCATCCCAGTCGAAATTCTCGAAGATTTGCTCCTCGGTAAAGGAGGCGCGTTTGAGACGCCGTTGCAGACTGACTTGGTCGCGTCGGTCGACTTCGTCCTGCAAGATAAGTTCCAGGAGGTCTTCACTCGGCAGTTTTGTCTTTTGAGCGTAGGCGATCCTCTCCGGCAGCGTCGCAAGGATCCCCGAGAGCTTGAGCCGCTTCAGAATCGTTTTCAGTGAGTTTTTGATCTCCATCTGTATTCTCCTTTCGTTTGGGTTCATGAGAGAAACTTTCGTTGGGACGAAGGAATCTCAGGGGCATTGAGACGAGCTCTCCTGTTTGTGGTGGTTCGTCCGACGGCGCAATGGCATTCTTGAGAATGCGCTCCACCCTTTGCACATTGATGAGATCGAAGCCCAGCGCTCGCTGGCAAGCGGTTTCCACGCGAGCATGGCCGTACTTGTCGGCCAAGCGCATGAGCTTCTGAGCCTGTCGGAGCTTGGCCCATGGAAAGACGCCGCTGAGGAGCAGGCTCATGAAACGGCCGATGTTGTTGCCGAGTTTCTTGGCTTGGCGCACCATACGCTCCGGGTCGCGCCTGGCGTAGGCCTCGAGCTCTGGGGGATAGTCTGTGTAGTCGGTCGCTCTTCCTCCGGCTGGTTTTCTGGGGTGGGTTTTGATGAGCTCGTTTTTGTAGTAGATGCGTACGAGCGCTTTGTCGCCTCGGACCGTGACTTGCTTTCCCACATAGTGCGTGGGAACCGAGTACAGGGCCTTGAGGAACTTCACGTGGTGGTCGTCATGAACGGTCGGGGTGGCCCACTGAGGCGTATCGAATCGAGGCCCTTTCACGGGCCGAAGGCAAGCAAGCTCGACTTGTTCGAAGACGACGAGAGGGCGTTTGGGGGTGGTTCCGTGAATACGCCGGCCCGCGACTTCCATGCACCAACGCCGAGCTTCCCGCTGGACGTGAGCCAGGTCGAGCCACTGCTCACCGCGGAAAAAGCTCTCTCGAACGTACTGCACGCCTCTCTCGACGATCGGCTTGCCCGTCGGATGGCGCGCGACTGCCGGGTCGATGACAAAGCCTCGATGCTCTGCATACTGCTCCGTAGTGCGCTGAAAGATAGGCTCATACCGGTCCGACTTCACCACTGCCGTCTTCATGTTGTCGACGACGACCCGCAAAGGCACACCGCCAAAAAACTCCCACGCCTCTTCCAGTCCATCGATGACGACGTCCAGCTTCTGAGAGAAACTCACGTGAACGTACTGGTGGCGGCTGAAGCCAAGAGTGACGAGCAACGCCCAGACCAATCGATTCCGATCCGACTCCGGGTCGTAGATCTTGCCGAGTTGACCAAAATCCACTTCGGCGAGCTCACCCGGTGAAACCTCCGCCCGGCGCAGCGTCAGCTTGGGCCGAGCCCATCCGAAGTGCGCCGCCGCGTAGCGATACACCGAGCTGTAAGAAACGTCGACTCCCTCGCGGGTCAATAGCTCATGGAGCTTGGTCAGCTTCAGGACCCTCTCTCCCTCGCAGCCTTCCACCCATTGCTGGATGCGATCATGATGCCCGCGCAGCGCCTTTTCCGATGCAGACGCCTCGCTCGAACTCGGGCCCGGCTGGCGGCGCTGCGCCACCCGCGACGCCAGCGCCTCATCCGGCGGGACCTCCTTCGACCAGCCTAGTTTCTTCGCCTCTCGTATATACGCGCGGATCGTCTTCCGGCCACGACCGGTGGCCGCTGCTATCCGTCGCTGGCTCTCCCCCCGGTGGTGCCGTTTCAGAACATCCACAATTTCCCACATACCGTGCTCCCTGTATGCCAATACGACCTCCTTGTTTCCAAGAAGTTCGCACAGCCGAGCTCGGCCTCAAAGGGGTGGGGTCATGACTCCGAAAAGTGGGGTCATGTTTCTGAAAAACTCACCCCTTTGCCGGGGTCATGTCTCTGAAAAAGGGGTGGGGAATGTTTCTGAAAAACACGCCCTCAAGTGGGGTCATGATCCTGATAAATCACATGGGTGCGGCTCTTTTGGAACGGTGAGTTTGGCATGTCTCATAGTGGTAAGGGCTCATCTCACTTGACGCGCTTGAGGTGGCGGCCTTTGACGGGGACGACCTTGCCGTCGGCGTAGCGCGAGGCGTGGTTGCGCTCGTACTCGCACTGCTCGTGGAAGCGCCAGTACTCATCGAAGTCTCCGCTGGAGCGGAGAGCGCGAAGCCGCAGCACGGCTTCGGCGCCAGCGAGGGACCAACGCGCTCCGGTGAGGTCCATGCGGTCCGAGACCAGGTGGCGGCAGGCGCCTTCGATCACGCCGGTAGCGATCGGGAATCCAGCGGCGAGGCACTCGTCGTAGTGCAGATAAGAGGCGTGATTGAGCAGATAGTCAGCACACTGATCCACATTCTCCCGATTGTCGGGCGTCAGCTTTCGTCGGGTGGCGCTACGTCTTATCCCCGCCGCCACCAGGCAGGCCTCACCGCGCAGGATGCGAAGCAACCGCTCTTGGACCCACACTTGGCGGGCGGGCTCGGTCTCCTCGTAGAAGCCTAGCGAAGCCTTCCACACGTACTCACAGACATGGATGAAGTCGAGCACGATGGTGAGTTCGACATGGTGCTGGCCAGCCAGCTTGTGCAGGATCTTCAGTTGGGTGGCGTTGCCGTCGACCAAGGCGACCCAACTCTTGCGGTGTGAGGGATCTCGTCGTTCGGCTTCCGCGAACGCCTCTTCGAGAACCTCCTCGGGCTCTTTGGCTAGGCTCGCCCAGACACGCTTGTCTTGGGGGCGAGGCCGTTTGTCTTTCTCTCGCTCGTCGCTTGGTGCCAGCACACGAACCACGTCTTCTGGTTGGCGCACGAAGGGCTCCACCGTATAAACGGCCGCGACCGTGGCCATCCGCTTTCGGTTCCGCTTCTCTCCCTTGGTCAGCCGCTTGCCTAGTCGCCGCGAGCCTTTCTCGGCCGCCTTCTTGGTGGCTTCACGCAGGTCTTTGCGTAGCATCACAACGCCCTTGCCGTCCGCCGTGATCGCCAGCACCGAGGCGCTGCGATCGCCTGCCGGTGGAGCGCGCTGCCCATAGAAGGCGTCGAAGTCCTCTGCCGCACGACCCGCCAGCTCCTCCACTTGGCGCTTTCCAACCTTCGCCCCAGTGTGGCGGCCAAGGCTCGCCACCGCCTCGTCGAACGCTCCCTTTGACACCTCTACTGCCGCCGTCCGCCTCAGCTCGAACGAGTAACGCTCACGGGGGAGGTTCAGCTCGGCATCCAACGGATGCAGGCTATCTGCACCTTCGGCTCCATAACCGAAACGTTTGACACGGATTTCCCCGAAGATCGTCGTCAGGCCGCGCTCGTGGATTCGCTCCTGGTCCCTTTCCACTCCATCCGCACCTCGGACCGGAGCCGCCGCCTCGCCGGGACCGCGCGAGTCGACATGGGCCTGGAACAACTTACGCGAAAGCTCGTAGCTCCTCTCGCGCACCAGCTTCTCCACGTCGCTGTGGCTCATCTGCCTCGATTCGGCAGAACGTAGAAACGCGATGATCGACTCGAGATCGTCCCTCGACATCCCGAACGTCTCTTCGCACAGTTCGAACGCAGAAAGTGCCATCTCTCAGCTCTCCCGCAACACCCGGCGAGGGTCCTTCACCAGAGGCAAGACCAGCACCGTTTTCGAGCTTGCGCCGTGACGACGGTGCTCGCGGTCCATCCGCCCCCGCCCCGTCGTCACTCCAAGCTCGATCCAGTTCGCAGCCCGGTAGCAGGTGCCGCGGTAGCGGCTGTGATCCACCAAGGTCTCCAACAGCAAGGGCTCCACCCCATAGCGGCTGTGCCACTCGCATGGAAGCTGTCGCGCCATCAGGGATAGCACCCTGCTCGCGAGGTTTTGCACCCGCACCCAGGGAAGGATCAGAAAGCGGCTGTTGTTAACCACTCGCTGCAGGTTCCGCCCGCGCGTGGCATCGTCCCATCCAATCCACAAATCTCGTGCCGCCATCCTCCACGCCGGACTCGACAACTGCACACAGCCCACCACCCGTGCCGGCGCCGATGCGTACACCAGATAGCGCAGATGAGCGCCAAAGGGAACCGCGTGGCCCAAGTAGTGATGCCGGTCCACCAGCTCCCGGAACAAAAGACGCTGCTCGTCACTCCGCACCACTTCCAACACCACAGGCTGAATCTCGCTCAGCTCTCCCTCCAACGGCTCAGACGGCTCGCCACGCTCGGTTTGCGGTATTCGGGTTCGTGTCCCGACCGGCTTACCCGGGCGTTTGTCCGGAAGCTCCAGGCGACCTTCGCCTTCCAGCCGCTCGAGAAACTCCCGGCACTCCCGCGCTTTCAACTTTCCGGTCGGCCTCTTCCAATCCAGCAACTCGCACACCGTTCGCGCCAGTTCCATCCGGCTCAGACCGCCACAGCTCTCGACCAATTCCTGGATCAAGCTCAGCTCCGATGAACTGAATCGCCTGCCGCTGAAATTCGCTCCGCTCGTACCCATTTCCTACTTGCCACAACTACCGTAGCGAACGCCGGGACGAATGTCCAGCAAAAAGTGACACCGCTCAGGGTCCACAACCAGAGTAAATTCCGTTATCCTCTGACCAACCTCACGACGAGTGACCGTTGGACGGTTAGATCACTGAGAAAATGGGCGATTCTCGCGGTTCCAAAAGAGCCACACCCAAATCACATTCAGGCACGCCGAGGGTTGCATAGATAGAGTCTTTGGGTAAGGAGGAGCTCGTGATATCGACTTCGATCACGAGCTCCGGCGGCGGATCAAAAGAGAGGTCCACCTTTTTCTTCCTTCTCACGCGCCCCGCCTCCGCGAAATAGAAACACGAATCCGGCTCGAAGCCGCGGTCGAGATCTTCTCGCCGGAAGGTGGTGGAGCCTAAACTCTGGACGTCCAAACCCAGCTCATCCGATGCCGTATCGACGAGGAGGGCCAAGATGCGGTTGAATTCTTCATGCTGTTTGGTAGGACTCATGATTTCCAAGGTCCCCCGATCGAACGTCAGACGAGGCGAGCTTCGGTCAACAAAGTCCTTCAGGAGAGATTCGTACGTCCGCCAGCTTACGTCGTGGAGCACAACACTCGTGTCCGGTGTGCTCATTACGGTAGCCATGTGTACCAAGAATATCACGGCTGACTCTCGCTAAGCCTTTGGAACGGAGTCTTTCAGCCACCAGGTCATCAGCTTCTTAATTTGTGTCTGATACGGCATATTGCAAAGCCGGGCCTTTGCTTTGAAGGCATTGAGTAGGTCCTCCGGGACCTTTATGCTGATGAGCTGAGATTTGCTGCGCCTATTTCCGTGGATCTTTCTGAAATCATCCAGGAATCGCACGATCTCGTGATGCGACATTTCGCGGCAGCGCTCGAGATATTCGTCCGAGAATTTCTGCACGGGTCTCATCATAGTTTCTCCAAGGCCTTGACATCCTCGACGTCCTGCGGTCTCGCGCTTTGCCGCTTCATGTCAATCAAGTCTTTGAGAGACAGAATCTGCACTCGCATGCCTGCGAGGTCTATGCGTTTCGTACGCTTATTCTCGAGATCGTAAGTAATGATGATGTCTACCTGCTCCGAGAGATCGTCGGGATTATAGAAGTTCCATGCGATGAGATTCCGGTTCTCGATGAATTCCTTTCTGAAATCGAAGACATCATTTGCCGATATCGGCAACCGGGATATCAATCCGATCTCATTCAGAGCTTTCTCTGCCGCGACAACCGTCTTTCTGTTCCACGCGAGAACGACGTCAATATCGACGGTTCCCCGTACTGCACCATGCAAGGCCACGGCGTGGCCACCGACGATGGCATAGCGCACGCGAGCCCGACTAAAGGCGGCGCAAATTCTCTCCAGGGCGGTCATCGTTCTTAGAGTATATACCGATATATACCAAAGAGTCAGGACTCTCGATTCTATTCCGGCGACATTCCAGACACCAGAGCCAGCGCGTGAAGATTCGAGAGCGTGGCAACTCGCAGGTCGATTTGCTGCTACTGGCGGCCTGCGCTTTTCGGGGGCACGATGGGTAGAACGATGTGCGACCCGCGCGCTGCATCGTGATAGACGGAGTTCTCGGCTTCGACCTTGTGTCGATGCTTTCCGAGCGGCTCTCCGGTATTCGGGTTCACATCGAAGCGCGGGAAGTTGCTGCTCGAGATATCCACGCGAATCCGGTGCCCTTTCTTGAACCGATTCGCGGTGGGGAAGGGCTCGATCGTCAGCTCGTAGATCTCGCCCGGAGTCATCAAGACTTGCCGTTCCGGGGTCTCGCGATAGCGCCCGCGCAAGATGCCGTCGGTGAGGTTCATCTTGAATCCCGAAGGGTAGTCCTCGGAAGGTGGATAGACATCCAAGAGCTTGACGGTGAAATCGGTATCGACGGCGCTCGATGAGACGATGAGCTTCACTTTCACGCTGCCGACGATCTCTACCGGCTCTTCGAGCGGTTCCGTTTGGAAGACGAGGACGTCCGAGCGCGCGTGAAGCGGGAGACAGGGCGGCTTCGAGCCGTAGAAGTCCTCTCGATCGGATTGATCGTAGGCGCCGGGCTCGAAAACCGGGCTCGTGCTAGAAAAAGAGCCCCCAATGGTCGGAACGGGATCGTCTGGATCAAAAAGATAGGTCGTCGGGGCGACGTTTTGCCTCGGCGCTTCGAGACGCAAGCTTCCGTCGGCCTGGAGGTAGTAGCTCTTCCATTCCGTGTCGGGAAGCGGCCACGCGGGCTCGCTCCGCCAATAGCCGCCATGGAACATGCGTCCCTCCGAGTCCCGATGGCCGTCTCCGGTGCCCATCACGAAAATCCGCACCGGGGCCTCGGGCTCCTCTTCTACCTCCCTGCCTCCGAGATAACGATCGAACCAGCGAACGTGGAGCTCGCGATAGAAGTCGTCGAGGGCCGCTTCGGCGACGAACTCCACCTCACCGGCATAGGATCGGGTGTTGCCTCCATGGGTCCAGGGGCCCATCAGAAGGTGGATGGGCGAATCGAGGTAGCTCGAGAGTCCGAGGTGATTCTGGACGGTGCCGCCCGCGTAAGAGTCGTACCAGCCCGAGACGAGCAGCATCGGGATGTCCGCGGTCTGCTCGTGATATTCGATCCAGTTCACGTCGGGATGCTTGAAATATTCCCCATAATCCGAGTCCGTCAGCATGGTCAAAATGAAGTCTTCGAAGTTCGGCGCGGCCGATAGAGGATTGAGCCTTTTGCGCAAGGGCAGCGCGGTGAGCCAATCCTCGATACGTTCCTGCTCGAGCATGCTTCGAATGACGGGGTCCTTGGTTTCAGAAGCGAGATTTGAAAACGCCCACGTGAGCTGCTGCATCTCGAACGCTCCGTGGTTGCGGATTTTGTGGTCCCAGCCGTTTGAAAGGCCTCCCATGTTGACGACAATCGTCTCGAGGTGAGGCGGTCTCAGCTTGGCGGCATTCGCTTGGGCGTGCGCCGCGTAGGAGGTCCCGTACATCGCGACTTTCCCGTTCCCATAGGGAAGGGTCGCGAGATACTCAACGGTGTCGTAACCGTCCTCGCCTTCGCCGATATATTTTGTGAAGACGCCCTCGGAGGCGTAACGGCCACGCGCGTCCTGCACGACCGAGACGTAGCCTTGGCGCGCGAAATACTCGGCCGACGCGACAGCACTCGGCCGCTTTTTGTCGTAAGGCGTGCGGTGCAGCACGATGGCGAGCGGCTCGTCGACGAGCTTACCCTCTCGGGCGGGCGGTAGATATCGGTCGCGAGCCGTACGCCATCTCGCATCGGCACCATGAGATTCTCCTCATGGAGGACAACGTCGTAGGGCGCCGCAGCCAACAGAAACAGAAAAGGCAACGCTTGTTCGAGCAAGAACGCCTCCAGGATGGATCCTGTGCGTTTTGCCTCCCGACGTCAAGAGAGTTTCAGTCGGATTCGAGCGACTAGTACTAGCCTGGATTCCCACGGAGCCGTTCGGACCTAACATCAGGGTCAGCGCCGTCGCCTGATCGAGCTGTATCGGCCCCGGGGACATCGTTTGGCGTTAGGTGCGAGCTTGACCCCATGGGATTGGAGCGTCGCGCGTTGATCATCCGAAGACGAGCTGGAGATGACGGCCACCGAGCCAGGGAACGCGGGTTCGCTTCCGATCGAAGCCGGCTTCGAGTAGGTGTGGGTTGTGTGCGCGCTTTTGAAACTGGACGGTGATGGTCGAGGAATCGATCGTTACAACGGCGGTGGCGTCTATGAAGTTGCGGAAGATGCGCCGAGACTTCGCATTCGTGTATTCCTTTCCGAGTTCGGTCCCAAGGAGCCGGTAGAGGCTACTCGCCATGAGCGTGAGCTGGAGGTCCCAGTTAACTTTCATCGCGACCGCTGAGGAGAGCGCATCCATATGGAAAAAGTCGATGCCATCCGCGATCCCGTTCTCGATGAGCATCCGTTGTGCGTAGCGATCGATCAGCTTCGTGGCTGAGCGACGCAGCTGATTAGTGAGAAGAAGAGTCGGCTTATCATGGCCAAGATCGCGAATGGCAAGTTGACGTATCGGGACCTCGTAGTCGCGGAGTTGGATCATCCTCTCGAGGACTTTCGGTGTTCTGAATGCCCGAGACACATTGCTGAGCTGGATCTGCCGCCAGGCTGATCCAGGAGTCTGCCGCAGTTGTTCGAGTATCTTGTCCGAGCGGCGCCGCAGAGTGATGAAATCGATGTCCATGTTATTCAGCTCGTTGAGATTCGCGTAGGTCGTCAACTTGGAATCAAACACCAACTCCTGCGGCAGCCGACCGGTTCTCTCCTTCCAAAATTCGACGAATCTCAAGATTTCATCATTCTGTTGTTCCTTGCGCAAATTACTGTTCGCGTAGCAAAACACCCGAGTCTCGGAATCCTGCGCTACGAAGGCCAGCACGCCCTTCTGCTTGCGGCTACGCTTTGAGATGTAGTGCTTCTGTACGAGCGCGTCTTCGCCATGGAAAGGGATGGTGTGGAAATCAAGGTCGAGGGAGCGGCCTCTCTTCAGGCCAAGTTTCTTCACGGTGTCGAACCAAGACCGCATGATCTGTGGGTAGCAGACCGGTCGGATGCGGCAGCTGTACTCCGTGAGGAAGGAACGCTTTGGAATCACGTTGAGTCCAGCAAACAGCGCCAAGCCCTCGTCGAAGACGTAACTCATGACATGGCTGTGCCGAGCGCTGCCGAACAACTTCATCGCCAGCAGTGAGCGAATCGCATGTGCGGCCGGCATCATCTTCGTGCCTGGGAACTTGGCATCGGCCAGCATCTTGTCGAGAGGGATCTTGGCAAGGTACGGAAGGAACAGGAACAGGCCGCCCACCTTCGTTCGGAACGTGCGCTCGGACAGGTCGAGCTTTCCGGCGTCGGCCACGTCCGCAGCATTGGGTCGAGTCGTTGCGGGCCGTTCGTCGTCTCGCCGTCTCGGGAGACGAGCGAATCCCTCCTCCTTGAGAATCGTCGAGATCGAGGCCGGACTCAGCTTTTCCCCACTCTGATCCAGGGCATCCCGGATGTCGTACACCGACGAGTTCTGCTTGCGCAGGGTGATGATCTTCTGACGAAGTCTCTCCCTGGGCGGCGGCAACTTGGCCTTCTTCGTTTGTGGCAGAAAGAACTCTCGCTGAGGGTTTTTGCGGAACTCATGGCACAGGACGCGAAAACTCCCGGGTGTGTAGCCGAACCGCTCGGCCGCCTCTGCTGACGGGGCTCTGTCGACGAAAAACGTGCGCAGAGCCTCGTACTGTCGATGGGTTGGGTTGGAGGGGAGCAGGAATTCATCGGCGAGGTCGGTTAGTTTATTGCCTGAACCGTTGACCACATACCCCACTATATCAAGTGGTACGTATTAGTCAAGCCACAAGCGATGGAAATATCAAGAATTACGTGATCACGGGCCTTAAATGGCCTCTAGCAGCTCACCCGCTCCTTTTTCCACTCGCGGGCCATTTGTGTTTATAAGATTGGCTTCCGTTGTTAAGACTTGAACTATCCTAACTTTCTTGGCGCTCGAACCGCGACTTTGCGCACCTATTGGTCAAAAGCCGTTAGTGCTACGGGTCCTATGGGAATCCAGGCTAGTGGCTCGCGGTCTCTGGGCTACAATCAAGGCGATGAACCTAATCGAAGCGCGTGATCTGTGGAAGACCTATGTCATGGGGTCAGAAGAAGTTCATGCGCTCGCCGGTGTCGATGTGACCGTTGCGAAAGGGGACTATGTCGCCATCATGGGCTCGTCGGGCTCGGGGAAGTCGACGCTCATGAACCTACTCAGATGCCTCGACAACCCTTCGAAGGGTTCTTACCGTTTGAACGGACGTGAGGTCAGCTCCATGACCGATGACGAGCTCTCCGCGATCCGCAATCAGGAAATCGGCTTTGTGTTCCAGACGTTTCACTTGCTCCCACGCGCCCCGGCGCTCCGGAACGTCGAGCTGCCTCTCGTTTATCGGGGGATTCCGCCCGACGAGCGCCGCCGTCGAGCGCAACGCGCGCTTGAGCGCGTCGATCTTGGAGATCGCTTCGATCATCGCCCAAGCGAGCTTTCCGGCGGACAACGCCAACGGGTCGCGATCGCGCGGGCGCTCGTGAACGACCCGTCGATCGTCCTCGCGGACGAGCCCACCGGAAACCTCGACAGCAAGACGAGCGAGGAGATTCTCAGCATTTTCGATGCGCTCCACCGGAAGGGGCACACCATTATTATCGTCACCCATGATGAGGAAGTGGCGTCGCACGCCGGCCATACGCTTCGCGTTCGGGACGGGCGCGTCTGGACCTAGCCCTAACCGCACAGAAACGAGAATTTTGTTCACGTTTTGGAGCAAGAAAATCTCACCGCAGAGGCGCAGAGTGCGCGGAGAAGAAAAGGGCTGTCTCGATCTCTGGCTGGGTTCGGACTTTCCCGGATCCTCCTCTGCGCTCTCGGCGTCTCTGCGGTTCAAAAGCTTTCAGGTTTACCTGGCTAGGATCTAGAAGCCGATGCGCCGCATCACGAATCTAGGCAGGTAGCGGATCACCAACATCACGTAGCGCCAGATGCCCGGCGTGTAGACGAGAGGCGTGCCGCGCTCGATTGCTCTGAGGATGTCGCGGGCGACCCGTGCGGGCTCGCCGGCGAAAGGCGGCGGGTCGAGCCCGGCGGTCATTCCTGTCTTGACGAAGCCGGGCTTGACGCAAATCGTCTTCAAGCCCTTCGCACGAAACTTGTGGTCGAGCCCTTCGAGGTAAGCGGAAAGCCCCGCTTTCGAAGCGCCATAAAGAATGACGGGCTTGCGCCCGCGGTCGCCGGCCACGGAAGAGAGCACGCAGAGCGTGCCCCCGCCGCGCTCTAGAAGGCGCGTGCGGGCCTCCTCGCAAAAAGTTACCGTATGCGCGAAATTGACGACAAGAAGCTCCCGGGCGCGCTCGCGATCGGTTTCGAGCTCGGGCTGCGAGCCGAACTGCGCCGCCGTGACGATGACCGTGTCGAGTCCTTCGAGCTGCTCCTCGGCGGAGGCGAAAGCGGGAGCGAAGGTTTCGGGTCGGAGGAGGTCGCATGTCGCGGTTCCCACCGTATGCGACGTGCCTGCGTAGATTTGCAAGTCGTTGCTGGACGCCAGAAGCTCCTCCGGGTTGCGGCCGAGTAGACAGATGTCGTGGCCCTTCTCGGCGAGCAATCGTCCGAGCGCGCGACCAATGCCTTTCGTGCCCCCCAAGAGCGCGACCTTCACGCTGGGTCTCCCAACATACGCACGGACTGCGCGCTTTTAATGCGAAGCTCGGGGTCCCAGCGTTTGCGGACGTCTAGCCACGCGTCGAGGCGCGGCTCCATGTCGCGAAAATGCGCCTCCCGCGTGAAAGCATCCTTTGCGAGATAGACGCGCCCGCCTTGGGCGAGCACCGCCTCGTTGAGGCGGTCCACGAGCGTTTGGGTGCGCGCGTCCACCGCGAGGTCCAAAGCGATAGAGATCCCGGGAAGCGGAAAGGAGAGCATTCCTTGGCCCTCCTCCGCGCAGTCCTTTACCACGCACAAGAAGGCGGCGGCGCGCTCCTCGTCGAGCACGTCGAGGAACCGGCGCGCGGCCTCGGGGCCGCCCGCCGAAGGCAGAACGCATTGGTATTGGATGAAGCCCCGGCAGCCATAGATGCGATTCCAGTGACGCACTTTGTCGAGCGGGTAGAAAAACGTTTCGGGGTGAACGATCTTCCCGCTCGAGCTTCCTTGCACGTAGTACGTCATGATGTTGAAAGCACGCATCGACCAGCGGTTGAGAACCCAATTGGGAAACTCGAAGGGCACGGTGACCGATGATAGCGGCTGCGGCGGATCCGAGGGCGCGTCCTTGGCCTCGGCCCATCGTCCGCGAACTAGAATACCTCGCCCTTTGCCGAGGCAATCGAGCCAGCCGACGGTGAACGGCCAGTCGGGGGCGGCGTCTTTCAGCGCCGCGGTGAGGGTCTCGATGTCCGGCACCGTTTCGCGCTCTTCGTAGATCCACGGCGAAGCGATGGCGCGCATCTGGAACGCGACTTCGAGGATGTGTCCCGTGAGCCCCATCCCGCCTACGCTCGCCCAGAAGAGCTCGGGCTCCTGGCTCGGGGAGCACTCGATCAATCGGCCGTCGGCAACGCGTAGCAGGATGGCGCGCACGTGTCGTCCGAACGTGCCTTCGACATGGTGGTTCTTCCCGTGGATGTCTGCCGCGACCATGCCGCCGAGCGTCACGTCCTGCGTGCCCGGTGTTACTGGAGTGAACCAGCGTCTCGGAAGAAACAAACGGTTCAGCTCGCGAAGCGAAAGGCCTGCCTCGGCGCGGAGGATGCCGGAAGTCTCATCGAAGGCGAGCATGCGATCGGCGAGCGTTGTCGTCGCCACTTCGAGGTGGCCGGGCGGGGGGAGCGCCGAGTCGCCGTAAGAGCGGCCGAGTCCTCGAGAAAGCACGGCGTTCCGGCTCAGCGTTTTCAGGTCCTCGGAGAAGACTTCCTTGCCGGGTTTCGAGAGGCGGCCCCATCCGGAGAGCATGGGCGTCGTTTGTCGGGCCATTTCCATTAGCGAGCGTAGTTTAGTTCAGCTCGCGTTCTCGGGCCATCTTGGGCTGAATTGCTCTGGGCCGTTCGGTACTGGTAATCTCCGCCATTATGAAATACGTGCTTTGGCGTTTTATTTGTTTCGGAGGCATGATCGTCCTTATGTGGAGCTCTAGTGCACTGGCTCGAGAAAGGAGGCTCAACAAGATCGTCGCTCTTCTCGATGCGGGGAAGCCGGTCTTCGGTGTTTTTTCCGGAGAGAAGACACCAGCGAGCGCCATGGAGGTCGTCACGACCGAAGCTGACTTCATCTTCTACTCGATGGAGCGCGGCCCCTTCGACGTTCCGGGCATGCAGTTCATGCTCGAGCGGGCAGATCTCGTTGACCGGAAGAGCCTCCTCAACGAGCACCCCATCATCACGCGCATTCCACCCATTCGCGACGGCCGTGTCGAAGCGCAGGATCGGACGCAGCGTATTCTCGACGCGGGCGTCCACGGCGTCGTCTTTCCGCATGTCGAGAGCGCCGAGGACGCGGAGCATGCGGTCCGGTCCATGCGCTATCGGCCGAAGGGGCTACGGCCAAATGGCCGAGGCGATGCGGCTCGCTACTGGGGCGTCGATCGAGAGGATTACGTGTCGCGCGCCGACATTTGGCCCGCGAGTCCGGGGGGAGAGCTCATCAACATGCTGCTCATCGAGGACAAGATTGGTATCGAGAATGCGCGAGCCATCGTGTCGACAGAAGGCGTGAGCATCGTGATTCCCGGGCCCGGCGATTTGCGGCGTGCCTATGAAGGTGACGATGTCGCGATCGAGAAGGCGATCCAGACCGTGCTCGCAGCGTGCAAAGAGTTCGATGTGGCGTGCGGCATTACCGCCGGACCTGACGATATCGAGAAGCGGCTGGAACAAGGTTTCCGCGTGTTCATCGTCACGTCCCGAGAGGCGATCGCCGTGGGACGGCGCGCGTCCGACCGGTAGAAGAAACGAGATAGGATAGACCCATGGCAACCGCCGAAGTGCAAACGAAAAGCGATCTTCTTGCGCGCGACCAAGCGCATCTCATCCACCCGCTCCACAATCCCGCGGCCCACGAAAATGGCCACGTGTGGGCACGTGGAGAAGGAGCTTGTCTCTACGACCTGGACGGGAAGGAATATATCGACGGCCTCTCCGGCCTCTGGAACGTGTTCGCCGGACATGGGCGCAAGGAGCTCGCGGACGCGGCTTCCGATCAGATGAGCACACTCGGCTATTGCTCGGGATATTCCGGGAGCACGAACCGTCCCGCGATCGACCTTGCAGAACGCTTATCGGAGTGGGCCTATCCGAACATCAATCACTTCTTTTTCACGTCGGGCGGCGGCGAGTCGAGCGATAGCTGCTTCAAGACCGCGCGCTATTACTGGAAGCTCAAGGGCAAGCCCGAAAAGACCAAGGTCATCTCGCGCCAGTGGGGCTATCACGGCGTCACGCTCGCGGCGATGAGCGCCACCGGCATCAAGACCTATTGGCCGATGTTCGAGCCGCGGGTGCCGGGCTTCATCCATATCCCCTCGCCGTACCCTTATCGCTACGAAGCGCCCGAGGGCACGAGCCAAGGTGTCGCGGCGGCGAACGAGCTGGAAAAAGCGATTCTCGTCGAAGGACCGGATACTGTCGGCATGTTTCTCGCGGAGCCCGTCCAGGGCGCCGGCGGCGTCATCGTGCCGCAGGACGACTATTTCGCGCGCATCCGCGAAATTTGCGACCAATATGACGTTCTTCTCGTGACGGACGAAGTCATCACGGGTTACGGCCGCACGGGAACGAAGTTCGGGCTCGAGCACTGGGGCGTTGAGCCGGACATGATCATGTTCGCCAAAGGCGTCACGTCCGGCTACTTTCCGCTCGGCGGCATTGGGATCAGCGATGAAGTGTCCGACGCGTTGAACCAAGGCGATACGATCTGGATGCACGCCTACACGTATAGCGCCCATCCGGTCGGTTGCCGCATCGCGCTGGCCAACCTCGACATCATCGAGCGTGAAGGCCTCGTTGCGGCGGCGGGGGAGAAAGGCAAAAAGCTCCAGGACGGCCTGCGCGGGGCGCTCGAGAGCCACCCGCACGTTGGCGAGGTCCGCGGCTTAGGCCTCATGTGCGCCGTCGAGATTGTGGCGGACAGAGCGACCAGAAAGGAATTTCCGGCGTCCGACAAAATTGGCCCCCAGCTTCTCGCAGCCGCCGACCAGCGGGGCCTCTTCTCGAGGGTCCGCGGCGATGTCTATTGCATCGCGCCGCCAGCGGTCATCACAGACGCCGAAATCGATCGTGCGGTGAACGCCATCGCCGATTCCATCAAAGAGGTGCTCGGCTAGCAGCCCGGTGAAAAAGTCCAGATTCTGCTCACGGAGAAAGTTTGGTGGGCAAGTTCAAGGAAGATGTGATTCGGCGGAACGGCCAAGTTGAGACGCCCGATGGATTGCAGCGGGGCAAAACGTGCGCCTATGGTCGAGACGAAGCGCAATAAAGCAGCGATCAGACTGGCGTTGAGCTCCGCGTATTCCTTCGGCGTGGCCTTGCCGATGAGATTGCGCATCAGAATCCCGAGATTGAATCCGGCCACGTGCGTGAGGAGGCGCTTGAGTATATTTTCGTGTCTTCGCAAATGCGTTCGTCGCATGCCTCCCGCTTCGAGGTAGTGCGCGAAAGGTCGTTCGAGTAACTCGCCGCGACGGCGTATTAATCGCTTACCTCGAGTCCCGCGAATGCGACGTCGGTTCGCGTAGGTGGCGGCTTGCTCGGCCTGTTTGTCCTTCCATTTGCGGCCACCTCGCTCTGGCTCCGAAATGTAGCTCCGGTATTCTTGTTCGACCAGCTCAACCAGGATGTCGTTGCCGTGATAGCCCTTGTCCCCGACCACTTCGCGACCCGCGTCTTCATGTATTCGTTCACAACATTCCGCGTTGTTCGCGAGCTCTTGCAGATTTGACTGCGCTTTTTCCAGCGTATCCGGTAGGCTCTTTGTGTCACCCTTCGCGCCTCCGTGAAGCGTCACGGCAATTACCGCACCTTCCCCGCTCATGTCCACAGCATGCTCGGCTTTGTGCGCCATATCCGTGCCCCCGCTCTTCATTTTCATGATCTCCGCATCCGGCTCGTTCGGATTCACCCACTCCTTGTTCGACCCTTTCTTTGGCCGCTTCTTGTCCAACTTTGCAATGTCCGCTCGGCTCGGCTCTTCGATACCACTCTTGCGCGCAAGCTCCTTCAAATACGATTCGTAGCTTTCCCCCGTGTCTCGACGAACGATTGACCGAAGCGCCGCATTCGCTTCCAGCGTCGTCGCGTCCACACCCAGTGTCTTGCCATCTATCATCCCTCTCGACGCTAGAACTTCTAGCACCCATCCAAATACAGATTCGTGAACTTCCAGCGGAAGTCGATTCCGTATCCGAGACAGCGACGAATGGTCCGGCGTTCGCTCTTCCATTCCAAGGCCAAGAAACTGGCGCAAAGACAGTGAGTCCGAACACCGCCAGCAGATCCCGCGCTCTGAATCGATGCGCTCAAAGTAGCCGATCAACAGCATTCGAAAATACACACCCGGCGGTATGCTCGGCCGACCTTGCTTCTTCGCGTAATACGGCGAGCATTTCGACTCCACAAACGAGTCAAACTCTTCCTCTCGAAGTACCCGCTCGAGTTCCTCATAAAAAGGATGACCAGGACTCGACGCAACCGCATCGTGTGGAATCCATAAAGTCTCTTGGCAACTTTTCTTTTTCTTCTTCATCGACATGCGATGCAATTTTACATCGTCATCGAATGAGTCTTCAGAGAAATATCGCGACCGGATACGACTTTTTCAACGGGCTGCTAGTGCTCGACTGCAGCGAATTGCAGACTGTGGTACTCTGTTAAAAAGCTGGAGGAGTGTAAACACTCATGGAATCCATCCGCGAAAGCAAAATTGAAGAGCACGACGAGCGCGAGGACAGCACCCAGCGAGTTCTCCTCGAGATTGCGAAGGACGCTCGCAACCTCAAGGATCGTAACCTGAGCGAGACCATCGTGCCCGAGGGCGGCGAATAGCGCATCGCCGCGCCACGTCGGTGCTTTTCGGTCGCCTGATGGGACAGGAGACCGAGTACGCTATCCGCTTTTCTCCCGACTTCGCTCATCCAGGAAACGATCGAATCTACGAGTCGTTGGCCCGTGCCATCGGGAGGCAGGTTCGCACCGAACCTGGAATGTACGCCGAGCGGCCCCAAATCTTTACTCAGAATGGCGGCGCTTTTCACTACGAGTATCTTCCCTATCGTATGGAAGGCGGTCTCATCGAGGGCGCCACGCCCGAATGCCGCGGGCCCGGACAGGTGCTGCTCTACCAGAAAGCTCAGGAATCGCTTCTCCGTAAGGTAATCCCCCAAGCTGAACAGGAGCTAGGATCGAGCGGGTTTCCGGGTCGGCTCGGGCTTCTGAAAAACTGCCGTGACGCCGAAGGGCACGTGTATGGAGCGCAGGAGAGCTTCGAGTGCCAGGTTGCCACCGGCCCTGCGCTTTTGTTCTACCGTCTCGGCCTCACACTCCTCCTGCCCCTTCTCGCTGTAACGGTGGTCTTTGGTTGGGTGGTGTTCATCGCTCTATTGGTCGCGGCCATCGTCGTCGGACCGGCTGCGGCCATCCTGGCCGTGTTTCCGCCGTTGCGACACCGCCGATGGTTCGCCCGTCTGACCTCGCTCGACGATCACAAGCTCGAGAATCTACTCGGACGCTTCCTCTACCGGCTGAGCTATCTCGTGACCTTGCCAGTCATTGCGGGGCTCTCTTTGTTGCTCCGTCTTTTCGCATTTCGCCGCGTGCGGCAAAAGACGGTGGCGTTTCTCGTCTCGCGTCCGGTGCTGAGCGGATCGGGCAGCGTCGAGCCGGACGGGCGTTTCGTGCTTTCCGAAAAAGCGCCTGCGATCAAGCGAAAGATGCGGTTTTCTATCAGCCCCAACGACCGAGCGATTTTCGATACCGGCAACTTGATGAAGCCGGCTCTCGCGGCGGCGCACTTCCACATATTGCCGCTCTTGAGCCTGTTTCGCGGGCGGCAGCGACTGCAACTCGGGCTTGCGGATTCGAGCATGCTGGAAGATGCCGAGTTCTTGAAAATGGGGACGACCGCGCTCGTGATCGATATGGCCGAAGCGGGCTGGCTGGGAGACGCTCCGAAGCTCCGAAACCCCATCACCGCCCTTCATGCGCTAGCGGCCGATCCAAGCCTCGAAGCGGTAGTGCCGAGCGATCGCGGCGAGGTGAGCGCGCTCGAGCTTCAGCGCTACTACCTCGAGAAAGCGAAAGGATTTTTGAACGCGTCGAAGACGACCTCCCTCGAGGCGTCCGAAGTCTTGGAGCAATGGGAAAACGTGCTCGTGGCTCTCGAGCGCAGAGAGATGTCGCGGCTCGTTGGGCGCCTCGACTGGGTGACGAAGCGCTACCTTCTCGAGGCCTGTGGCGATGAGAAGGACTTCGCGATGCTCAAGACGATAGGTCTTCGCTATCACGAGCTCGACGAGGGATATGCAGATAAGTTTGCGGCGACAGGAAATGTGCACCGGCTCCTCGCACCGAGCGAGATCGAAAGGGCCATTTCGGAGCCTCCGGAAGGGACGCCGGCTTTTACTCGCGGGCGTTTCATCCGCTCCCGCGCGCCGCACCTCACGCCTGTTTGCATCGCGTGGGACTCTGCGCTCATTGGTGGGCGGATTCGGGGCAAGCTCATTCGATTTCCGGGACCCGAGGCCTGAGTAGATGGGCCGGGACATCAGCAAGTTTCTATGCTACGTGTTGCGTCACCGTCCCGAAGAGATTGGGGTGACGCTCGACCCAGCGGGTTACGTCGACGCCGCCGAGCTCGTGCGCGCCATGCAGCCTCGATACCCAGAGTTTACGATGGAGGCGCTCCAGGAAATCGTTGCCACCGACGACAAAAAACGCTACACGCTCCGGGATGGGCGGCTGCGGGCCAATCAAGGACACAGCGTCTCCGGTGTGCTCGCCGTGTCTTTGGCACCACAGAAGCCACCCGCGCGCTTGTTCCACGGCACGACGAGCGAGAAGTGGGGCAAGATTCAAGCGAGCGGCGGTTTGCGTCCGATGAGCCGACACCACGTGCACCTCTCTCCGGATGCCGAGACGGCTGGCCGCGTCGGCTCCCGACGCAAGGGCGAAACCGTCATCCTCCAGGTTGATGCTGAGGCCATGGCCGCGGACGGGCACACGTTCTTGGTCTCCGACAACGGTGTGTGGCTCGCGGACGCGGTGCCTCTTTCCTATCTTTGCGTTGCGCTTATCTTTGCGGAGCGACCGCAGTAACATAGACTCCTAATGCCCGGGAACAGTTTCGGCCAGTTCTTCCGAATCACGACTGCGGGGGAAAGCCACGGGTCGGGCTACGTCGTCATCATCGACGGTGTTCCGCCGGGGCTCGCGCTCTCGGAGTCGGACCTCACACCCGATTTGGGTCGGCGTCGTCCGGGCCAGTCCAAAGTGACTACGCAGCGCCAAGAGGCGGATATTCCAGAGATTCTATCCGGAGTTTTCGAAGGCAAGACGACGGGGACGTCGATTGCGATAAGCATCCGTAATCGAGATCAGCGGCCCAAAGATTACTCGGAGAACCGCGACAAGTATCGCCCCGGACACGCCGATCTGACGTTCGACGCGAAATATGGTTTCCGCGACTACCGAGGCGGAGGCCGCTCGAGCGCGCGCGAGACTTCCGTGAGGGTCGCTGCCGGGGCGGTGGCGAAGAAGCTTCTTGGTGAGCTCTTTGGCGTTCGTATCGTCGGATATGTGAAACAGATCGGAGACTTGGTGGCGAAGGTGCCCAATCCCGAAGCCGTGACGCTCGAGGTCGTGGAGTCCAACATCGTGCGTTGTCCCGATGCTGCCGTCGCGGAGAGGATGATTGCGCTCATTGAAGAGGTGAGGCGCGCCCGCGATTCTGTCGGTGGCATATCGGAGATCGTTGCGACGGGGGTCCCGCCGGGTTGGGGCGAGCCCGTGTTCGACAAGCTGAAGGCCGATCTGGGAAAGGCCATGTTGAGCCTTCCCGCCGTTATGGGCGTCGAGTACGGCGCGGGCTTCAGCGTCGCGACGATGCGAGGCAGCGAAGCCAACGATTTGTTGACGCGCGACGGAGAGCGCATCGTCACCCGCACCAATCGACATGGAGGAATGCTCGGCGGCATCTCGTCGGGCATGCCCATCGTGTTGCGGTGTGCGGTCAAACCGACGAGCAGCCTTCCTCGGGACCAAGACACGGTGAACCGGAAAGGTGAAGCCACTACGATCGCGACCAAAGGGCGGCACGACCCCTGCCTCCTTCCGCGTTTCGTCCCCATGGCCGAGGCGATGATGGCGGTGACCCTTGCCGACCACGCTCTCCGCCAACGCGCGCAGCGCGGCTGAAACGATCTCGTTTCCGCGCAAAACGTTGGCTGCATTGGGTAATCTACGTGGTAGCTACTTCCACGCGAAACGTGGTTGCTCAAAATGAGCCACCCGTGTCGAATGGCCGTGAACGACGACTTCGCGCGTTTGGTAGAGCAGTGCCGCCGTCGGCGCCCAAATCGTTGTGCCCAGCGATTCGATCGCTATGGAAATCAACGGGTGCTCGCTCGTCGCACTTTCCCGGATGGTCGGAACACCGGGTGCGTCGAGAACTTTGAGAGGCACGACATAAGCGGCATGGACTTCGGTGGGGTCGGGGCGTAGTTCGGGCTTGCTCGGTCCAAAGAAGACGACGGGTGTGATCAAAAAGCCCGAGCGTGTTTGAAAGTCATCGAGACGGCCGACAGCGCTGTCGCGGTCGAGGCTTACGCCGACCTCTTCTTCCACCTCTCGCCGCGCGGCGTCGATCGTGTTCTCGCCGTCGTCGCAACGACCTCCGGGTAGCGCCCATTGTCCCGCGTGCCGGCGAAGGTTCGACGGCCGGCGAGTCAAGATGAACGAGGCTTCACCGGCGCTGTCGCCAACGAGTGTTATCGCTACCGCCGCCCGCGTAAGAACGTCGGGTGCTATCGCGCGCCGGTCGAAGCGTCCGAGATGCTCCGATACGCGCTCCCGAAAATGATCGTCGAAGGGAAGTTCAGCCACAAGGAATTATACCGGACGGGCGCGCGGGCCCTTTACGAGGCGTTGGTACATGAATCCGTTCGGGGCGCGCACACGATCTTTTGGCGGCTCAACTTACCCCGGACGATCGCGTGGCACTCAGGCTCGCCCAGCTCAGCCATCCGGTTCAAAACGTTACACCCGATAATCGTACTACCTGTGGTCCGCAAGAAACAAAGTCGGCCGCTCGAGCCGGCAACGGCGTTCGCTGATCGGGTCGCTCCGAAGAAATCGGTCGGGACGCACGTGTCGAGCTCCGCCACTCGACAGGAGGGCGCCTTCGGTCGGGAACCCAACGCGCCTAATTGGCTCGAAAGCTGTGCGGGTCTTTGCAGCGAGACGGGGCTTGTGATAATACGATCGGAAATGGAGCCTAGCAAGGAAGAGATCGAGGCTTTTGTCCGACGGAACGAGAGCTACTATCTCACCAAGTGGCAACAGATCCTGGACGGCACTGGAACGAGTGCGGGAGGAAATTGGGCCGCGCTTTTGTTTACGGGCCTGTGGCTTCCTTATCGCAAGCTCTATGGGGTGGCACTCGTCTTCTGGGGAATCGTCGTCGTCTCCGCGTGGGCCGAAATGTTGTTCTACACAGCAGATCTCACGCGAATCAGCGATCTTATTTTTCTCATAATTTCCGCGATTTGCGCGATTTTTGGAAACAAGTGGTACTACTTGCGCGCCACGAAAGTGATCTCCGAAGTTCGTTCTCAGGGTCTGGAAGATCAGTGGCTTCTGGATGCAATCGCCACGCGAGGAGGCACCAGCGTGGTGGCAATGATCGCGTTTCCGCTCCTCTCCCTGGGGCTCCTTTGGTTCAGCCCGGAAGTCGTTGAGTTGCTCTTCTGGGCCTTTTGAGCGAATGCGGCGGCCGCTGAATTGATCCGTTGTTAGACTGAATCGTAGACAGACAGTAGAATCGAGCCAGGAGTGAAGCCCGATGAAGTACAAAGTTGTTTTGCAGCAGTCGGATGAAGGAATCAGCGTTTCCGTTCCAGGTCTTCCCGGCTGCTGGTCCCAAGGCGAAACGGAGGCAGACGCGCTGGCCAACATTCAAGATGCCATCCGGGAGTATCTAGAGGTTGTGGCCGAGCAGACGGCGGGGGCCGAGGTTCGCGAGGTAGAGGTCACGGTCTAGCAGCCCGGTGAAAAAGTCCAGATTCTGCTCACGGAGAAAGTTTGGTGGGCAAGTTCAAGGAAGATGTGATTCGGCGGAACGGCCAAGTTGAGACGCCCGATGGATTGCAGCGGGGCAAAACGTGCGCCTATGGTCGAGACGAAGCGCAATAAAGCAGCGATCAGACTGGCGTTGAGCTCCGCGTATTCCTTCGGCGTGGCCTTGCCGATGAGATTGCGCATCAGAATCCCGAGATTGAATCCGGCCACGTGCGTGAGGAGGCGCTTGAGTATATTTTCGTGTCTTCGCAAATGCGTTCGTCGCATGCCTTCCGCTTCGAGGTAGTGCGCGAAAGGTCGTTCGAGTAACTCGCCGCGACGGCGTATTAATCGCTTACCTCGAGTCCCGCGAATGCGACGTCGGTTCGCGTAGGTGGCGGCTTGCTCGGCCTGTTTGTCCTTCCATTTGCGGCCACCTCGCTCTGGCTCCGAAATGTAGCTCCGGTATTCTTGTTCGACCAGCTCAACCAGGATGTCGTTGCTGAGGTGGACCCCATTCTCTGGACCAAAATGGGGGGTAGCTAAGGTGGAGCCTGCCGAGTTGAACACGTCGTGGTCATAGTCGTGATGTTGTTTCCCGAAGGCTCCTAGAAGGGAGCGTTCGGGAACACAGTTTATGGCAGATTGAAAATCTGTGGACAGTTTGTTTTTCGCTGTAGCCATCATTGTGTCTAGCGGCAATTATTATTTCTCTTCAGCAACAAGTTAGAATTCCCGGGTACCTACCGGTCTTGCTCCGTCACTTATCAGCAAAGTGTCCCATGTTCGATCCGGGGCCCCGACGGAGGGAGCGGACCCTTAAAAAAAAGATGCGAAGCTTCCTTGTCCGCTCCCTCCGTCGGGGCCCCGGATCGAACATGGGACACTTTGCTGGTCCACCTGAATAGTGCAAAAATCGGGGTACCTGGGGTATGGGCCAAGCCGCGAGAGGGTCTCCTGCGGCGATTCTCGCATTCGTTTTGTGGACTCGTGGCAAGGTTCATTCCTTTTCCCGGCTTTCTACCGCCGTGGCCTCTTTGGCCTTGTTCTGCTTCGATTGCCCCAGTCGGTAACTGCCGACGTTGAGCTCCAGGATGATGCTGTGATGTACAAATCGGTCGATGGCCAATCATCTTCAAGCAACCTCGCCAAGCAGTCCATCGTAGAAGCTCGCGGGCGTTTGATAGCCTAACGCTTTGTGCGGGCGCTCGTCATTGAAGAAATCGAAGTAGCAAGCGATGCCCGCGCGAGCCATTTGCACGGTGTCGTAGGCGTACAGGTAGACCTCCTCGTACTTCAGCGAGCGCCAGAGCCGCTCCACGAAGATGTTGTCGATACAGCGACCTTTGCCATCCATGCTGATCTTGATCTCAAGAGCAAGCAATACACTGGTGAACTCCTCCGAGGTGAACTGAGAGCCCTGGTCCGTGTTGAATATCTCTGGGCAACCGTAGCGTGCCACAGCTTCGTTCAGAGCCTCCACGCAGAAGGTCGTCTCCAACGTGTTGGACAAGCGCCAGGCGAGCACCCGCCGCGAATACCAATCGATGACCGCCACCAGGTATACGAAGCCTCGCGCCATCGGGATGTATGTGATGTCGGCGGCCCACACCTGATTGATCCGAGAAACCGTCAGATTCCTCAGTAGATAGGGGTATACCGTGTGTTCCGGCGCTGGCTTGCTTGTGTTCGGCTTGGGCGCAGTGCTCTCGAGCCCCATCAAGCGCATAAGACGCTGCACGCGCTTGCGGTTGACGGCCGAGCCCTCCGCTTTGAGTGTCTGTGTCATCATGCGGCTGCCGAAAAATGGACGCTTCAGATGTAGCTCGTCCATCCGACGCATCAATGCGAGTTGCTCGCCATCCGGCTCGACAGGTTCGTAGTACAGGCTCGACCGATTCACGCCGAGCAGCTCGCACTGCCAGCGCATCGACAGCGGAGCGTTGGGTTCGACCAACTCCCGCCGGGGCGTCATCGCAATCGACCGAGCCCGTGTGATAAAAAATCGCGCTCCATCGTCAGCTCCCCGATTTTCTGAAGCAGTTCGGCCTCGCGCATCGAGGCATCGCCTCCGCCCACCTCTTCGGTCTCGAAAGCACGCGTGACGTTCTCCAAAAGCTGCCGCTTCCATTTGTAGACCTGGTTCGCGTGAACCTTGTGCCGCCGGGATAGTTCCGCCACTGTCTCCTGCTCGCGTAGTACCGCCAATGCAACTTTCGCCTTGAAAACAGGGCTGTGCTTCGTACGATTTTTCTTCACTTTTCTCTGCTCCTTTTTTTATTGAGCAGGCTTGTTTTACCACCTTAACCCCTGGTCTAAAAAATGGGGTCCACTTCAGACCGTGATAGCCCTTGTCCCCGACCACTTCGCGACCCGCGTCTTCATGTATTCGTTCACAACATTCCGCGTTGTTCGCGAGCTCTTGCAGATTTGACTGCGCTTTTTCCAGCGTATCCGGTAGGCTCTTTGTGTCACCCTTCGCGCCTCCGTGAAGCGTCACGGCAATTACCGCACCTTCCCCGCTCATGTCCACAGCATGCTCGGCTTTGTGCGCCATATCCGTGCCCCCGCTCTTCATTTTCATGATCTCCGCATCCGGCTCGTTCGGATTCACCCACTCCTTGTTCGACCCTTTCTTTGGCCGCTTCTTGTCCAACTTTGCAATGTCCGCTCGGCTCGGCTCTTCGATACCACTCTTGCGCGCAAGCTCCTTCAAATACGATTCGTAGCTTTCCCCCGTGTCTCGACGAACGATTGACCGAAGCGCCGCATTCGCTTCCAGCGTCGTCGCGTCCACACCCAGTGTCTTGCCATCTATCATCCCTCTCGACGCTAGAACTTCTAGCACCCATCCAAATACAGATTCGTGAACTTCCAGCGGAAGTCGATTCCGTATCCGAGACAGCGACGAATGGTCCGGCGTTCGCTCTTCCATTCCAAGGCCAAGAAACTGGCGCAAAGACAGTGAGTCCGAACACCGCCAGCAGATCCCGCGCTCTGAATCGATGCGCTCAAAGTAGCCGATCAACAGCATTCGAAAATACACACCCGGCGGTATGCTCGGCCGACCTTGCTTCTTCGCGTAATACGGCGAGCATTTCGACTCCACAAACGAGTCAAACTCTTCCTCTCGAAGTACCCGCTCGAGTTCCTCATAAAAAGGATGACCAGGACTCGACGCAACCGCATCGTGTGGAATCCATAAAGTCTCTTGGCAACTTTTCTTTTTCTTCTTCATCGACATGCGATGCAATTTTACATCGTCATCGAATGAGTCTTCAGAGAAATATCGCGACCGGATACGACTTTTTCAACGGGCTGCTAGGTGCCAAAGATCTCCGGCGTCTCACATGCCCGTGCTGTGCGAGCCCTCGAGAAAGCTGGCTTCCGAGTCGTTCGGGAAGGCAAGCACATCGTCATGTCGGATGGCTAGCGCATTCTTACAATCCCGAGAGCCAATCCAGTGAACGCATGAGAGTATTAGAAACCTTGGCGGCTTCGGCAACGTCTTCGCAGTGCCGCCGCTCAATTCAACGGTTTAGATGGCGAATGCTTCACGGCAGGAAAAGCGACACTCAGCGATGCGTTTTCTGAGCACGCTTACATCTCTGGTTGCAATGTTGGTGTTTCAGGGGGTGTACACCCACCACGGACATCAAGCCATCGTTGGCGTTCGATCACGTTTGGATTCGCGTAACTCCCGGCGCCCCTGAAGTTGAGGCTTTGAGCAATGCCGGTTTCAAGCTTCCTCCGGCGGGCGGGCGACCCCACGACGGACTGGGTTCAGCTTCGACCGCAGTTATCTTTCACAGCGCCTAGCTGGAGCTGATCTGGGTGGAGGAACCGTACGCCCTTGAACAGGCGGCTCCCGATTTTGCGCATACGTTGCTTGGAGGGGCTGGCGCTTCGCCGTTTGGGATCGGGCTGCGGCGCGCGACCGGCCGTGACGATCTGTCGTTCGAGTCGACAACCATTGCGGCGGAATTTATTACGACCGGCACATCCATTGAAGTTGCGCAACGCTCTGACGATGGTTCAGCTTATCCGCCGATCTTTGTGGTGCCTCGGTACATGGGCTTCCCCGAGTGGCGGGACGAATCCACTGATTCGTCCGGTCTTGAAACGGCGGCAAGCGTCAGCCGCCTTCTCGAGCCACCGCGCGGCAGTGTTCCAGGCAATTTCCTCGACCCGAGCCATCGCGGAAATGCTGACACCCTCGGCTCTGAGAGCGACCCAATGGCCGCGTCAGTCTTGCGCAGAAAGGATCTCGAAGCGCCGCGCGAGGCGGTTGAGTCAAGCCCATTCTTAGTTGAAACTCTCCACGGCTCATAAATTAGGCGGCCTTCTTCTTCGACACCGTTGATGTCTTCGTCTCGATCTTCAGTTCCCGCTTGAGAGCTTCGCGAAGCTTCGGAAGATGGCGGTAGTCGATCACCCTCCTCAAGCGGGGTTCGATGTCCACGAGGGCTGTCGCCAGCCACCGCTGGCGTTGGCTGGAGTTCTTCCAGTGGTCGACCTTCGCGCAGCGTTCCTCGACGAGAGCATTGACGGATTCAAGGCAGTTCGTCGTCTTGAACGAACGGCCCAGCACGCCGTACACGCCGAGACGATGCAATGTGAGCGTCTCCTCGATTCCTTCCTCCAAGCTCGCAGCTGCGGATTGGTTCCGCTCCTCCAATTCATCGTGCAGTTGATCGAGGGCCGCGAGGGCCTCTTTATATTCCGGCCTGTTGTAGGCCGACTGCAACCGCTTGCGCAACGACGCCTGCTCGCCCTTGGACAGATAGCTCACGACGTTTTCACGTTTGTGCTACTGGCAGCGTTGTATCAGGACCCGCTTTCGGAACGCCTTCTTTACGGCCGCTTTCAGACTCTTGCCGCCATCGATGATCACCAGTAGACCCTGGGAGCTGTCGAGTCCCCGCGCGAGCAGTGAACGCAGGAACGGCGTCAACACCTTCTCGTTCTCCGGGGCCGTCTCCACGAAGCCCAAAAAGCGTTTTTTCCCGGAAAGTGTGATGCCCAGCGCGATGACCATCATTGCGTCGGCGAATGATTTCCCGTCCAGAAACAGCGCCACCACATCTTCGCCGGACAGATCCCGTTCCTGCATCTCCCGAAGTTTCGCTGCGCTCGCTTGTACGAAACCTCGGGACACCGTCGAGCTCGACAGCCCGATAGCGCCCGGTATCGCTTCCGCTGCAGCCTCGTAGTTGCGACACGAGATTCCGTAGAGCACTCGTTTCAGCAGCAGATCATTCACCTCTCCGCCGTCGTTCAGTGCTTCGTAGGAGCGAAGCGGTATCTCTACTCCCTCTTGGCTCCGAACCCGTGGCACACGGATCGGTACCCGCTGGCCGGCAAGCCCTACCGTGCCAGGGTTGGTTCCGTGGCGGCGGCCACGCTCCAGTTCGTCCTTACGAGCGTATCGCTCTCTGAAGTGGACCCCATTTTTTAGACCAGGGGTTAAGGTGGTAAAACAAGCCTGCTCAATAAAAAAAGGAGCAGAGAAAAGTGAAGAAAAATCGTACGAAGCACAGCCCTGTTTTCAAGGCGAAAGTTGCCTTGGCGGTACTACGCGAGCAGGAGACAGTGGCGGAACTATCCCGCCGGCACAAGGTTCACGCGAACCAGATCTACAAATGGAAGCGGCAGCTTTTGGAGAACGTCACGCGTGCTTTCGAGACCGAAGAGGTGGGCGGAGGCGATGCCTCGATGCGCGAGGCCGAACTGCTTCAGAAAATCGGGGAGCTGACGATGGAGCGCGATTTTTTATCACACGGGCTCGGTCGATTGCGATGACGCCCCGGCGGGAATTGGTCGAACCCAACGCTCCGCTGTCGATGCGCTGGCAGTGCGAGCTGCTCGGCGTGAATCGGTCGAGCCTGTACTACGAACCTGTCGAGCCGGATGGCGAGCAACTCGCATTGATGCGTCGGATGGACGAGCTACATCTGAAGCATCCATTTTTCGGCAGCCGCATGATGACACAGACACTCAAAGCGGAGGGGTCGGCCGTCAACCGCAAGCGCGTGCAGCGTCTTATGCGCTTGATGGGGCTCGAGAGCACTGCGCCCAAGCCGAACACAAGCAAGCCAGCGCCGGAACACACGGTATACCCCTATCTACTGAGGAATCTGACGGTTTCTCGGATCAATCAGGTGTGGGCCGCCGACATCACATACATCCCGATGGCGCGAGGCTTCGTATACCTGGTGGCGGTCATCGATTGGTATTCGCGGCGGGTGCTCGCCTGGCGCTTGTCCAACACGTTGGAGACGACCTTCTGCGTGGAGGCTCTGAACGAAGCTGTGGCACGCTACGGTTGCCCAGAGATATTCAACACGGACCAGGGCTCTCAGTTCACCTCGGAGGAGTTCACCAGTGTATTGCTTGCTCTTGAGATCAAGATCAGCATGGATGGCAAAGGTCGCTGTATCGACAACATCTTCGTGGACCGGCTCTGGCGCTCGCTGAAGTACGAGGAGGTCTACCTGTACGCCTACGACACCGTGCAAATGGCTCGCGCGGGCATCGCTTGCTACTTCGATTTCTTCAATGACGAGCGCCCGCACAAAGCGTTAGGCTATCAAACGCCCGCGAGCTTCTACGATGGACTGCTTGGCGAGGTTGCTTGAAGATGATTGGCCATCGACCGATTTGTACATCACAGCATCATCCTGGAGCTCAACGTCGGCAGTTACCGACTGGGGCAATCGAAGCAGAACAAGGCCAAAGAGGCCACGGCGGTAGAAAACCGGGAAAAGGAATGAACCTTGCCACGAGTCCACAAAACGAATGCGAGAATCGCCGCAGGAGACCCTCTCGCGGCTTGGCCCATACCCCAGGTACCCCGATTTTTGCACTATTCAGGTGGACCAGCGAAAGGGCGGCTTCGATCCGGGGCCCCGACGGAGGGAGCGGACAAGGAAGCTTCGCATCTTTTTTTAAGGGTCCGCTCCCTCCGTCGGGGCCCCGGATCGAACATGGGACACTTTGCTGATAAGTGACGGAGCAAGACCGGTAGGTACCCGGGAATTCTAACTTGTTGCTGAAGAGAAATAATAATTGCCGCTAGACACAATGATGGCTACAGCGAAAAACAAACTGTCCACAGATTTTCAATCTGCCATAAACTGTGTTCCCGAACGCTCCCTTCTAGGAGCCTTCGGGAAACAACATCACGACTATGACCACGACGTGTTCAACTCGGCAGGCTCCACCTTAGCTACCCCCATTTTGGTCCAGAGAATGGGGTCCACCTCACTCCCGCCAACTCCTTCACTTCGTCGTCGAGCAGCTCGTGAACGTGCATCAACCCAAGCGGGATTAACGAACGGATCATCTCTATTTTGACGTCCACCTCGAGCTCCCCGTACTCCTCGCGCGCCATTACCTCGGGCTCACCCAAACGACGTGACTTCTTGTGTTTCTTGGCTGTACGTAGCAGACTTCCCATCTCGGCTCCTTTCTCTTGCGGCTTGATGTTGTTTTTGCCAACGTCATCAAACCACGGGGTTGGGAGCCGTTTCAATTTCCAACTAAGAATGGCACACTCTCAGGCGGTTCCCCAGCTGGTCGACGACCGTCACCAGATGCGGGCCGGGCGTGAGGTCGAGCGCTTGCTGGTGGAACGTCGTCGTGCTCCCCAGATAGCGCTCGTCGAGATGCCAGAACAACGTCGCTTCCTGGTCGCGGTGGACGGCCTCGAAGATCGTGCGGCCTTTCTCCTGGCCCAGGTCCATCGGGATGTAGAGCCGGGCTCCGTGGTTGGGATAGAGAAACGCAATCGGAGCATCGTTTGCTCCGGCGAGACGGCAGTCCTCGCGATAGGCCGGGAGTCTTCGATAGTCCGCATGATGTCTGCGGTAGTAATGCTCCAAATGAGCGGGGAGGACGAACCACGAGCGATGCGTCATCGCGCCCGGCGCCTCACAGGCGCCATGCACGCGTTTGCGGCCTGCGCTGTCGAGATGCACCCGCTGATGGTATGGGCTCACTCGATCGAAGTGGCTGTGTTTCGGGATCCATTCTGAACGTGTCTCGCAGTCGCCGGCTGCGAGAAAACCGTCATTCTTGCAGACCTCGACCTGTTTCATGTGCAGGTAAGGGGGCTCGAACCATCGGGCATCGTCGAAAGAGATGAGGCGGTTCAAGATATCGAACAAGATAGGCGCTGCGGTGGCGGTACCCGTCAAGCCGGACGTCCTTCGCCGCTCGCGTTGCCGACCCAAACCGCGACGGTATGGCGCGGCGTCGTTCCAATAGCCCAACCGTCACGATGGCCGTAACTCGTTCCCGTTTTCCAGCCGACGCGACGGGCGCTTGCGAACTCTCGCCAATGACGGGCGTCACCGGGGCGCGCGACTTCGACGAGCGCATCGAGCGTGAGCCATGCGGCGCCCGGGCTGAGCTCTGCGCTACGTTCGGTCCGTGTTTCGTCTTCGCTCGCAAGCTTGAGCGTACGGTAGGTTGTCCCGGCGCTCGGTCGACGATGCCGGGCGGTCTCGGCTAGGTTGGCATACATAGCGGCCAAATCCCAGAGCGTCGTCTCCGCGCCGCCGAGGATGAGCGTGAGCCCGTAATGATCGGGGCTCCGATCGAGGGTCGTCATCCCCATATGGGTCAAGAAGTCCTGGAAGCGTCCCACGCCGTGGCGTTTGAGCATGCGGACGGCGGGAACGTTCAGCGACCGCGCAAGCGCGACCTTTGCCGGGACGGCGCCGCGATAGCCGTGGTCGTAATTCTCCGGCACGTAGCCGCCGTAGTGCGTGGGGACATCGGGCACCAGGCTCCCCGGGAGAATCTCGCCGGCGTCGAGCATTGCGGCGAACAGAAACGGCTTCAAGATGCTCCCGCTGCTCCGCGGTCGCCGGATGACGTCGACGGCGTGGCCTCGCTCGCCACTCGAGGACCACGATGCGTTGCCGATATAAGCGAGGACCTCGAAGTCGACATTGTCGACGACAATGGCGGCGGCGTTGTGGATGTCTTTTCGCGCGAGCCGGCGAGCGTGCTCCCGCACGATCGCGCTCGCCGCGATTTGTATCGATGGGTCGATGGTGGTCTCGAAACGATGGGTGCCGTTGCCGGCTCGAGCGCGCAGCGTGTCCAGCAAGTGCGGAGCGGCTTGGGGGAGCGGCCGTGGCTTCGACGGAAGCGGTTCTCTGAGCGCGAGCTCGAGGTCGAGCGCTTCGAGAGCTCCGTTGTCGTGGAGCTTCCTAAGCAAACCATCACGCTTCGCGAGAAGCTCCTCGTGGTTTCTTCCCGGATGGATGAGCGCGGGGCTATTCGGAAGCACCGCGAGCGAGGCGGACTCGGCCCACGAAAGCTCATCGGGAGCTCGGCCGAAGTAACGCCAAGAAGCCGCCTCGAGCCCGACGATGTTCCCGCCGAAAGGCGCGTGGCTTGCATAAAGCGCGAGGATTTCGTCTTTCGTGAGCTCGAGCTCGAGCCGGAGCGCGAGCACGGATTCGACGAATTTTTCACGATAACTGCGCTCGCGGTTGCGGCGGGCGAGTCGGATGACTTGCATCGTCAACGTGCTCGCGCCGCTCACGATCGCGCCCTCGGTCACGTTCAAATAGAGGGCGCGGGCGAGAGCAAGCGGATCGACGCCGAGATGGACGTGAAAGCGCTTGTCTTCGAAAGCGACAATCGCTGTCTCGAATTTTTCCGGAACGTGCTCGATTACAGGAAAGCGCCACTGCGCGTCGCTCGCGATACGGGCGCCCAGAAGTGTTCCGTCGCGCGCCAGGAGAACGGCAGCGGTGGGAACGTCGAACAGGGGTTCCGGAAGACACTTCCAGAACCCCGCGGCCGCGAGTAAGGCCGCGGCCGCGAGTAAGGCCGCGGCTGCGGCGAGCGCGCACGCTCGTCGTCGGCGAGTCGTCACGGCTTCCCACCCACGACGTCGACCCAAAGGCCTTCGCTGCGTGCGTGGCGGGTCGCGTTGTACATCGCTTCGACGGAGACGCTCGGCAAGTAGTAGCGACCGGCATAGGCCGCGTTGACGAGCGTGACGAAGCGTTTCGCCTCGCCTGCTTTCAGCGCGAAATAGCGGTAGACACGGTCGTCCCGGATGTCTTCATACTCGGCCGCGGACATCTCCCCGGCGATACCCGCCAGCGTTTCGTCGAGACGCGTGTTCAAGATCTCCCAGCCCGAAGGCAGAACTTGCGTGAGGGCGAGGTTTTCGAGTGGCGCCCCACTCGTGTTGGTAACGCTCACCTCGGCGACGAAGTCGAGCCCTTGACCCGCGCGCCGGATGTCGACGCGGTTGCCGTCGAGGTCCTGATAGCGTACGGACAGGCGCAAGCCGCTGGCACTTGCCCGCTCGGCTCCGGGCTCGGGGATGCCGCGTATGGTGACGTTCGCGTAGAGGGGCCGATCCGAGGTGTTGCTGACGATCATTGCGGTTCCGCCATCGGATATTGAAGTGAGAGCCTGGGTATGTACCGGAGCCGCTAGCTGAACGCGTACCGGCCCGCCGTTTCCGAGGCGCAGCTCGAAGCTCGGAGCTCCGAGCTCGGCGCCTCCGGCGAAGCGAGCGAGCGCCAGTAAGGAATAGGCGACCGATTGCGTGCTGTGCCAGCGATCGGAGGCGAGCTGGCGCGAGAGCTCATGGACGACGGTCTCGGCCTCCACATTGCGGTCGAGGCTGACGAGGCTCGCGAGAACGATCGCCTGGTTGCGAAGCGTGGAGCCGAAGGTTGGATCGCTACTCCCATCGTGCTTGACATCCTTGGCACGGGTCGTCCGTCCGCGCACGAGCTCGTCCGCGGCGTCTCGGATACCGGCTAGCTGATAGGCGGCCGCGAGCTGCCAGCGGGCCACGAGCGGCAGCGCGCTCGACTCGCGCAAGCGGTTCATGGCGCCGAGCTCGGCGGAACCCGCGAGGGCGAGCGTGTAGAGCCGGTAGGCTTGGTCCAGTACCGCGTAGTCGCTTCCTCCCGTCCATGAATGCGCGACGGATTTCTGGTGGTTGATCCAATCCGACAACATCGCGGCGGGCACGTAGTAGCCGAGCCGGTCCGCCTCGATGAGAAAATGTCCGACATAGTTCGTGGACCAGTTGTTCCGTGTGTCGACGACCCAGAAGCCGCCGGGCCAGTAGACGAAGCCGCCAGTCGGTACTTGGAAACGGCGCAGCCTCTTGATCCCCGACTGGACGTTTCTTTCGATTTCGGCGCGCCGGGCGTCATCGAGCTTCGTCAAGAGAGGCAAGTTGAGCTGTGCGAATGCTGCCGAAGTGGTCTGATCGACGCAGCCATGCGGGTAGCGGATGAGATAGTCGACCCGCCGCTCGAGGTCGAGCGGAGGCAGGGCCGAGACTTCGAGACTCACGTGATTCGTTCCGGGCATCCCGTGAGGCTCGATCGTTGTATCCCAACTCTCCCCTGGGTCGATGGTCGTTCGTACGGCTCGGGTCGTCGCCGGGTTTGCGCTCCGAACCTCGAGGTTTACTGAAGCACTCGCGTAGTGGCGTCCGCTCCTGGCCGTGATACGCACCGTCCCCGTGCCGAGACGCCGGCCGGCTTTCAACGAAAAGAAGCCGAGCTTCTCCTCGGGAGTCTCGAAAGCGAGAGTCGTCGTCTCGGCGCCGATGACTTCGAAGTGATCGTCGACTTCGATCGTCAACGTGACGTCTTTGATCGAGGGGTCCATGACGAACGTGGAGACCGGAACCTTCAGATCTTCCGTCGGCCCGATCACGCGGGGCAGGGTCGGGAGGAGCATGAGAGGCTTGCGAACATAGACGGACTTGTCTGTCGATCCGTAGGCGTCGTTGCTCCCGGCGACGACCATGACCCGGACCGCGCCGACATATTGAGGAATCTCGAACTGGTGCTCGTTGCTGCCCCGTGCCGGGAGCTGGAAGGGCCCGAGAAACGTCACGACGGGAGGGAAGCGCCTGCGCTTGGCCTCTTGACCGATATCTGCGGCGCTGCCGCCTCCTAGAGCCAGCAGACGTTCGAGCTCGCCGCCATAGGCGCCGACAACGTCGTCGAAGAGATCCCATGTCGTAATGCCGAGCGCTTCGCGCTTGAAGAAATGGTCGTGGAGCTTCGGCGTTCGAAAGTTCGTAAGCCCGAGAAGGCCCTCGTCGGCGATGGCAACGGTGTACGTCATCGCGCGTCCGGATGCTTCCGCGACTTGGATCTGTGCCGTTGAGCGAGGCGCCCATTCTTCGGGAGCCTGAAGTGTGGGCTCGAGACGGGTATCCGGATCCTCCACTAGAAGCGGAATGATGCCGTAAAGACGGATCGGACGATCGTTCGTCTTTCCTGCGTGCGGCTGGACGAGGGTCACGCTGACATAGACGTTCGGAGCCATGGACGCCGTGACGGGGATGCGAAGCGGCGCGACAGCGTCGTCGCCGTGGAACTCGAGCCAACGCTGCTCTAGAAATTCGAGAGCCCGATTCGATGGTGAGGAGCGCCCGCCCCTCGGTAGCTTTCGGGAGCTGGATCGCGGCCACTTCGCCGACACGATAGGACGGCTTGTCGGACACGAAGCTCAGCGTGCTCGCGCCCGGACCGGACTGCTCTTGGGCGCGGCCCGCCCATCCGGGCCAGTCGATGTAGAAGACTTTGCCGGTGCAGTGGCCGCCGATCGTGTCGCAAGCGCGGATGAGGTAGCGGCCCCACGTCGGGTATTGGATTTGGAACGTCCACGTGCCGCGCCCGTCGGTAGTGGTGATGGTGTCTTCCTCGACGACGCCGGTATGCTGTGCGCTCGCATATTGGGCTAGCGACTCTCCCGATTTATCCCACCACCACCGCCAGTCGACCTTATAAAGGTTGATGCGCACGCTCTCGAGGGACACGGGCTGCCCCTCTCTGTCGAGACTCGCGATCTCCACCGTGTGGTCGACGTCGGTCAAAAGCATGTTGCGGGTCGCGTCGCCTTTGGGAATCTTGATCCCCACATAATGATCGTAGGGTGAGAAGGGGAAACTCTCGCGGCTCACGCTGAAGGCGCCCCCGCGCTCGAAAACACGCGAGCTGAAGCTCGCCCGCAACATGCCGGGCGCTTGTTGCTCGACGTTGATATTCGCCCGAAATCGGGCGAAGCCTTCGCTATCGAGCTGACCTTCGAAGAGGGTCTCGGGCTCGCCCGCGAATGTCCGTGCGGGATCGTCGAACTCGAAATCGTTGCTGCGCGAGAACCGCGTCGGCGTCGGCGCGAGCCGCACTTGGACGTCCGCATCGAGACCCGCGGCCAAAGCACCCGTCAACCATTGACCGAAGAGCTCCGCCGAGAGCGGCATGTCGCTGCGCTCGAGCGTCTCCGCGCCGAAATCGAGAGCGACTTTGAGACGGTTGGGCATCACCGTCTCGATACGGAGCGTTTTCGTGAACGTGGCGCCGCCGAGCCGTGCCCGCGCAGTCCAGATACCGGTTGGTGCGTCCTCCGCGGTTTGCATCGTGAAGGCATAGAACCGGCCCACGGGCTCCGCGTTGGTCAAGTGCTGAACGATCTGCCCTCGCGGGCTCATGAGCTCCATCGTCACCGGGTGTTGGGGCGGGATGGGGCCGGTCTGGTCCTCGACGACCAAAGTGAGATGAAGATCATCGCCGGCCGCCAGACGCTGCGCTCGCCATAAATGGTCGCCTTGATCCCGTGGGTGAGTCTCTCGCCGCCGACATCGAGATGGCTCACGGGAAGCGCCGTGCCGCGCGAGAGCTTGAGATAGCCCTTATCGGTGCCTTTCTCCGCGAGGAGATAGAACGGTGTGGCTTTGACGTCGATCTCTGCGAAACCGTTGACGTTCGTTCTCGCGTCGCCGATGCGCTGGTCTTGGAAATTCATGAGGTCGATGTCGACGTTTCGCATCGGCTCCGAGCTCCGAAGGTCGGTGGCCACGACGAAAAGCTTTCCGGTAGGCTCGCGTTTGACGAGAAGGCCGATATTCGAAGCGAGAAAATTGCGTTCGTCGCGCACGCCGCGCGCGTACTGCTAGTACGCGTCTTTGCAGGGATCGTGTCGGTCGCGCCAGCTGCTGCCGTCGCCGCTTTGCCCGTAATAATCTTCGGCATAGCCCCAGTTGCTGCTCTCCTGCACCCAGAGGTCCTCGTTGTTCATGAGGGGCGCTTCGACATCCTCGGGCGTTTCTTGCCCTGGGCAGGTCGCGGTCGCATCGGTCCGCGTGATGGCGAGCGTCAGTTGAAAAAAACCGCCCGGATGCTTCTCGAAGAGCTCGGTCGCGTCCAGACTGTAGCGGTTCCATCGGTTGGGCTCGGTGGGGGAGAGCGGTAGCTTCTTTCGCCAGAGATAACGTCCCACGCGTTTAAGCTCGTGCGCGCCATCCAGCTTGTTCGATTGCAAGAATTGACCGACGTTGTCCTCGAAAACCTGGAATGCCGTGATGCGCACCGCGCGGACACCCACGGCTTCGAAAGGGATCTGAAGCACGGGGCTGTCCGGCAAAATAACGCCTTTGCCAGCGAAGCGCACTTGTGGCCGCTGCCTTTCAAATGCGACCGAGCGCTGAAACACTTCCTCGAGGCGGTCGCCGTCGCGGTTTCGTATGCCGGGCTCGAGGATGAGCGTGGCGCTGCCTTCGAAACCGGCTTCGGGATAGATCTTGAGGATATTCCCCTGGATGCGCGTCGTATGCCCGCCCGAGGCGAGACGGACGAGCCCGCGGAGATTTTGCCGAGGGTCGAGCCGGTCCGAGAAATAGACTTGAACGTATGGTTGCTCCTCGCGCATCGTTTGAACGCGTGTGACCTCGAAAACTCCTTCGGCGGGGACGTCGACGTCCCGCCGCCCGCGGTCGTCTACGCCAATGGCCGAGCCATCCCACTCGAGCCGAACTGCCTCGGTTTTGCTCTGTCGGGTGATAGCCCCTATGTCGAACTCGTGGGCTTTGCCGTCGCCGAGGTGGCGCCATGCAATGGGTCTCTCCTCGCCAAGGAAGCGTGCGACGAGCATCTGTTCGATGTGATCGGCGTCTTCTGTATCCGCAGTGCGGAGCACGCCGCCGAGGACCATGCTTCCATCGCCCGCGGCGCTCGCACGCAAGCCGTGAAGCTCGAGCTCGAAAGCCTGTGCGATGATCTCGAAGTCGAAAACAAAGCTGCGCAGAGCTCGGGGGATGTTCTGCAATCCGCGGCGGTTCAACGTCACGCGGTAGCGCTGACCACTGGTGAGATCCTCCGAAGGAACGAGCACGATCCCACGCGGATCGACGAAGGTCAAACTGCCCGGGACCGCCGGCTCAATCGAGAGCACCGAGCTCGCGTCCTTGCCGATGCGCTCCTCGTTGACCGCGTCCTCCGCGAAGCGCACCCGGACGAGCGTTTTCTTGGTTACCGAGCCGCTCGTGTGCGACACGATGACGTCCGCCCATAGCGGATCTTGTGTCGACGGATCGACGGGCGCAGGCTGGTCGCGTTTGCATCCGGCGATGGCAATGGCTGTGGCTACGGTGATGCCGAGCCATACGAAGAGATGACGGCGAAATTTCACGGCGACCCCCTTTCGGGAATGTACTGGGGTTTCGGATTTGTGGATTGAACCTTGTTACGTTCTATCAGGTTAGCAAATATCGCGCCAGGCAGACCCGTGCTCAGATTGGCTGTGAATGAGAGAGTGCCATTCTTAGTTGGAAATTGAAACGGCTCCCAACCCCGTGGTTTGATGACGTTGGCAAAAACAACATCAAGCCGCAAGAGAAAGGAGCCGAGATGGGAAGTCTGCTACGTACAGCCAAGAAACACAAGAAGTCACGTCGTTTGGGTGAGCCCGAGGTAATGGCGCGCGAGGAGTACGGGGAGCTCGAGGTGGACGTCAAAATAGAGATGATCCGTTCGTTAATCCCGCTTGGGTTGATGCACGTTCACGAGCTGCTCGACGACGAAGTGAAGGAGTTGGCGGGAGAGCGATACGCTCGTAAGGACGAACTGGAGCGTGGCCGCCGCCACGGAACCAACCCTGGCACGGTAGGGCTTGCCGGCCAGCGGGTACCGATCCGTGTGCCACGGGTTCGGAGCCAAGAGGGAGTAGAGATACCGCTTCGCTCCTACGAAGCACTGAACGACGGCGGAGAGGTGAATGATCTGCTGCTGAAACGAGTGCTCTACGGAATCTCGTGTCGCAACTACGAGGCTGCAGCGGAAGCGATACCGGGCGCTATCGGGCTGTCGAGCTCGACGGTGTCCCGAGGTTTCGTACAAGCGAGCGCAGCGAAACTTCGGGAGATGCAGGAACGGGATCTGTCCGGCGAAGATGTGGTGGCGCTGTTCCTGGACGGGAAATCATTCGCCGACGCAATGATGGTCATCGCGCTGGGCATCACACTTTCCGGGGAAAAACGCTTTTTGGGCTTCGTGGAGACGGACACGGAGAACGAGAAGGTGTTGACGCCGTTCCTGCGTTCACTGCTCGCGCGGGGACTCGACAGCTCCCAGGGTCTACTGGTGATCATCGATGGCGGCAAGAGTCTGAAAGCGGCCGTAAAGAAGGCGTTCCGAAAGCGGGTCCTGATACAACGCTGCCAGTGGCACAAACGTGAAAACGTCGTGAGCTATCTGTCCAAGGGCGAGCAGGCGTCGTTGCGCAAGCGGTTGCAGTCGGCCTACAACAGGCCGGAATATAAAGAGGCCCTCGCGGCCCTCGATCAACTGCACGATGAATTGGAGGAGCGGAACCAATCCGCAGCTGCGAGCTTGGAGGAAGGAATCGAGGAGACGCTCACATTGCATCGTCTCGGCGTGTACGGGGCGCTGGGCCGTTCGTTCAAGACGACGAACTGCCTTGAATCCGTCAATGCTCTCGTCGAGGAACGCTGCGCGAAGGTCGACCACTGGAAGAACTCCAGCCAACGCCAGCGGTGGCTGGCGACAGCCCTCGTGGACATCGAACCCCGCTTGAGGAGGGTGATCGGCTACCGCCATCTTCCGAAGCTTCGCGAAGCTCTCAAGCGGGAACTGAAGATCGAGACGAAGACATCAACGGTGTCGAAGAAGAAGGCCGCCTAATTTATGAGCCGTGGAGAGTTTCAACTAAGAATGGGCTTGACTTGTGAATTCCGCAGAACAGCGAATGAAATTGGCAAGAGGCGTCGGCCGCGCGCATGTAATTCTTACCCGCGAAGGCACGTCTTACTTGATGCAGAAGGCTTTTCGGATCGCACCGCCATCTTCTCGCCACGCTGCCGCCACAGGAATGCCGCAAAGGCACTTGCAATTGGTGCCCGATGCTCGATAGCATCCGCCGCACTGGAGGAACGCAAATGAAAATTGTTTCTGTACTATGTGTGCTCGTGTTTCTGCTCGCTCCGAGCTTTGCGCTAGCCCACCCGCACTTCAGCAAGACCGTTACCGCGAAGCTTCCGAGCGGCGCCGAAGCCACCATCACCTACGGCACGACGCCGGCGAATCTCAGCCGTGCGGAGAGCGCCACGGCGGGCACTTTCGTGTCGCCGCGGGGCCCGAAACTGAAACTGTCGGCGGCGGCCGGCGACATCCCAGCCGGGGAGTACACCATCGGCGTCATCAAGAACAGCGCAGACGATTGGACGATGGCGCTCTACACGGGTGGCCTTGCCCGTGGGGAAACTCCGGACGAAGCAAAGATCATCAAGCTCGACTCGATGTATTCGTCGGATAGCGGGACCGCCGACCACATGCTCATCGACATCACGCCGGGCCACGGCAAGTTCGAAGGCAAGGCCGTTTTGACACTGCACTTCGGCAATATGTTCTTGGCCGGAGCGATTTCGTAAGAGGTTCGATTCGCGAGGTGACCTCGCCCCGCGCAAGCGGGGTCGAGGTCACCTCACAGTAATCACTATTAGTAGCGGTAGTGATCGGGCTTGTACGGCCCGTCCACGTTCACGCCGAGATACTCGGCCTGTTCTTGGCTGAGCTTCGTGAGCTTCGCCCCGAGCTTCCCGAGATGAAGCCGGGCGACTTCTTCGTCCAGCTCTTTCGGCAGCGTATAGACCTTGTTCTCGTACTTGTCCGGGTTCTTGTAGATCTCGATCTGAGCGGCGACCTGATTGCTGAAGCTGTTGCTCATGACGAAGCTGGGATGACCCGTCGCGTTTCCGAGATTCAAGAGGCGCCCCTCGGAGAGCACGATTATCGAGTGCCCATCGCTGAAGCGCCACTCGTCGACTTGCGGCTTGATGTTGATGTGCTCGACGCCTTCGACGGCGGCGAGGCCCGCCATGTCGATCTCGTTATCGAAGTGTCCGATATTGCCGACGATGACGTTGTGCTTCATCCGCTTCATGTCATTGGCGGTGATGATGTTCAAGTTGCCGGTTGCAGTGATGAAGATGTCAGCGGTCTCGACGACGTCGTCGAGCACCACGACTTGGTAGCCGTCCATGCAGGCCTGTAAAGCACAAATCGGATCGACCTCGGTCACGACAACGCGGCACTTTTGGCCCGAAAGCGCCTGAGCGCATCCCTTGCCAACGTCGCCATAACCGAAAATCACGGCCACTTTGCCGGAGAGCATCACGTCGGTGCCCCGGACGATCCCGTCCACGAGCGAATGACGGCAGCCATAGATGTTGTCGAATTTGCTCTTCGTCACCGAGTCGTTCACGTTGAACGCGGGGAAGAGCAGCGAGCCGTCTTTTTCCATGTGATATAGACGGTGAACACCCGTCGTTGTCTCTTCGCTGACACCACGCACCGATTCCGCAATCGGCGCCCACATGGAGGCGTTGTCCTCGGCAACTTGACCGAACAGCGACAATATCACCTTGTACTCCTCGCTATCCGCGGTCCCGGGAGCAGGGACGCTTCCGGCTTTCGCGAACTCGACGCCCTTGTGCAGCACGAGCGTGGCGTCACCGCCATCGTCGAGGATCATGTTCGGGCCTTTGCCGTCCGGCCAGTTGAAAGCTTGGAAGGTGCACCACCAATATTCGGGGAGCGTCTCGCCTTTCCAAGCGTAGACGGCTGGTCCTTTGGGATCGTCCGGCGTGCCGTCGCGGCCGACGACGACCGCGGCAGCCGCGTGATCCTGGGTCGAGAAGATGTTGCAGCTGACCCAGCGAACTTCCGCGCCGATATCGCGCAGCGTCTCGATGAGGACGGCCGTTTGGATCGTCATGTGAAGCGAGCCGAGAATGCGTGCGCCTGCGAGCGGCTGCTCGGCGCGATATTTCTCCCGAAACGCCATGAGGCCGGGCATCTCGTGCTCGGCGAGCTCGATTTCTTTCCGGCCGAAATCGACCGTCTCCGGCGAGAGATCGGCGACTTTGTAGGGGAGGTCGTTGAAAAGCGGGAGGCCCGTATCCATGAACGTGGCCTGTGAAACGGTTGCGGTTTTCGTCAAAATTGTTACTCCTTTATTCAAAATCGTTTGAGCCAAATCATGGTACAGCTCTCCAATGGAGCCGTCAAATTCTCGAAGTTATAGCCTCGTCAAAGGTCGTTACGCCTTTTTCCGAACCGGCTCACGCCTTGAGTCGCCGCAAAGCCGACCCCGATGAGCGTCAGCGAGGCGAGTACTTGCATTATGCTCGGAGAGAAGCGTTCCGTCGGCCAATCTTCGGCGTCGAAGCTACCCGCGTTCTCCGAGGTGACCACCGTGCCTTTGATCGTTTGGCCGGGTGCGGGCGGCACTGCTTGTTGGAAGGGCCAGATGCCGATGATGGCGCCGAGAAGGAGGCCCAGGAGAGCGCCGAGCGTCGGCTTGCGGTAGCGATCGAGGAGATAGCGCAAGAGATTGCTGACGCCTACGACGCCGGCCACGACACCAATGCCGACGGGGACGCCCACTCTCATCGCTTCGATTACGAGATCCCAGTCGCGCGGCGAGCTCGTCAGGCCTTGTTTGAAATCGCTGACCGCGCTCAGAATCGGCACGTATTGTCCGAGGAGCAAGAGGAGGTAGCCGCCGCTCACACCGGGGAGGATCATGGCGCTCGCGCCGGCTAGCCCGGCAAAAAAGAGAAGTCCGTAGGCCGGTCCGGCGGATGCGCTGGAGGCCGGCTGGCCGAGGGCCATTAGAAGCATGACAGCGAAGCCGGCGGCGGCGCCCACGAGAAGGCCCGAGCTCATCGGCTTCGCGAGCTTCCATACGATGGGGATGCCGCCGAGCGTGAGGCCGATGAACAAGCTGTACATGATCCATCGGTGGTCGACGACGAGGTCTTTGACGGGACCCGCGAAGAGCAAGATGGCGATAGCGGCGGCGGCTACGACGCTTCCAAGAAGGAGGACGGAGCGCAGCTTGAAGCGAAGGGTCGTGATTTCGGCGATCGCGGCGATGAACTCCGGGTAGACGCCGACGGAGAGCAACATCGTGCCGCCGCTGATGCCGGGAACGAGGTTGGCGAGGCCCATCAGGAGGCCGCCGATAGCGCCTCGGACGACATGGAGGGATGTGGTTTCTTTTTCCGCGTTCATCGGGGGCGGAGTATAGCTTAGGCCAGGATTCGGGATTTGGGATTCAGGTGTTTGTGATCCCGCTGCTCAGTTGGGTGGTCCTGCAGAACAGGATATCCTTGTGTCATGCAGCGCGGCATTCTCATCTCGCTCGAGGAGTACCTCAGCACGAGCTATCGCCCCACACTTGTTGCGTAACGACCCCCACATACCGCCCGCGCTGTCGGTTTCATCATCTCGCACATGTGCAGCGTCGCTTGACGTTTTTGGGGTCTAAGGGTTAGTCTGTGAAAGGTCCGATAAACTAACAAAAATTGTTTGGTCGTCTCTTGCAGCGCGCGCGGCCGCTTGCCCGTTTGCGCATGCAGCGACTGGGTTTGTGAGCGAGTCATCTTGAACCAACAGACGCCGCCGTCCTCGATGAGTCGGCAACGGAAATGGCTGACCATCCTGCTCGTGGTGATCGTCTACGTTCCCTTGATCCACAATGCCTTGCTCGGTCAACCAGCGTTCATCCCATGGCGCATGAATGAGTTCTGGCGTTTTACCGACCTCTTTCCGTACGCGACCGCAGTGTGGCCGGTGAATCAGGTCTTCGTGCAGGGAGCAGACGACGAGTGGCGACAAGTCCCGCAGACTCCGCTCTTCCAGCACAACCTGTTTGGTCGCATGACCCGCCTCGATATGCTCCACTTGATGCTGAGCCCCGGTCGGGCCGACGACGCCACGACACTCGAGGTGAAGAGAGGGATTTTCGCGAGAGTGTGTCACGCTTTTGCTGCAGCCCATGACGCCGAGGACGGTGAGGCCGCGGCGGTATTGCGGGCAGAGGGCTACCCGCCGATTCCGAGGCCCGTGCGCGCGGTTCGCCTCGTCACCGTATGGTTGCCCGTCGTGGACGAGCCGACGCGCCGGTGGTCGTCTTGGCCTCCTGTCGACTACTCCGCCATGAACCAGGACATCCGATTCGAGTGCCGGATACCCCCTGTACCGCCGGAGCAGTGAGAGCCTTGGCCTGCAGAGCGTGAAAAAGGCGAAGAAAGCCAAGCCCAAGGAGTCCATCTCCTGGCTGCAGAGGCTCGATACCTATTGGTACGGGCCGGTGCCGGCGTGGCCGCTGGCCGGATTCCGCATTCTGTTCGCCATCGCGTTGCTCGCCTATTTCACGGATCGGGTCTTCCATCTCGAGGAGTTTCTCGGCGCCTCCCCGGGCCGACTACCCGACCTTGGCGCCACCGGCGATTCTCCGCTCCGTTTTCACCAGCCGCTATACGTGGAGCCTCTCACCAGGCCCATGCAGGTGGCCGCCGTCGGCGTTTTCTATCTCCTGGGCGTCAGTCTTCTCGTCGGGTTCCGCGCCCAGCTTGCGGCGGGCTTTCTCGCCGGCTGGGTCGCCTCGGTGACGCTGGTCGACTGGATGGGGGCCTTCGCCTTCAATCGCTCTTCCGTTGTGATCTTGGTGATGATGGCATGCATGCCCTTGGGTACAGTTTGGTCGGTGGATGCCTATCTTGCATGGCGCCGTCGTCGTGGGCACGGGGATGTTTTGCCGAGTCCCGCCGCCGGCGACAGAAGTTCGAATCTCGGCATGGCCCATACGAACTCTGCAGTGGTTCCTTTTGTTGTGGTACGTGCTTGCCGGGCTGGTCAAGCTCAAGGGACACTGGTCTCTATTCGTCGTCAACGACGTCCTTTGGTCTCAACTTCAAGGGTGGTATCAGAACGATTTGTGCTGGTGGGCGATCACACACATTCCAAAGCCCTTTTTCGGAGCGGCAGAAATCGCGACGGTCTACTTCGAGTTGTTCGCCCCGCTGTGGTTGCTGCCACGGCGTTTGAGACCCTGGGGCATGTTGGTGGGGATGTGTTTACATGTCGTCACTGCGGTGTTGATGACGAAGCTATGGATCTTCAGCGCGGAAATGCTATCGTTCTACGTTTTCTTCCTCCCGCTGACTCTGGTTGATGAAGCGAAGCGGGCCTGAATTCCGCGGGCGGCGTATTCTGTCTTCGTCATGCGGATTATCAGCTGGAATATCAACTCGGTGCGGCTTCGGATGCGGTCGGTTTCGCGGGTTCTCAGGCAGCATCAGCCGGATATTATTTGTTTGCAGGAGATCAAGTGCGTGGATGAGCTTTTCCCGTCGGAGCGCTTTCGTCAGCTCGGCTACGTACATCAGCTCATCTCGGGGCAGAAGGGCTATCACGGGGTCGCCATTCTGTCTCGAATCCCGCTCTCTGAGACCCGAGCGAAAGCGTGGTGTCAGCGTTCCGACTGCCGGCACGTTTTCGCGACGCTTCCGGGTGGCGTCGAACTCCATAACGTCTACGCGCCAGCCGGCGGAGATTTGCCGGATCCCGACAAGAACCCCAAGTGTATCTGTTTACCGCTGACGCTGGGGTAGGGGCTGGACAAAAGCGGCCGCCCCGGCTATCCCACAGTGCACGTTCAGGTCCTGGAGGCAGTCGGTTCGCGAACTGGGCGAACGGCTTGAGGGCGAGCTGGGTAGACTGAACATGGAGAACGCGGATCTCAAGAGTCAGTTGAAGGAACGGGACGCCCGGATTGCCAAGCTCGAGAGCGTGCTCGAGGAATCACGGCGCGCTGGCAAGCGCCAAGCCGCACTCTTCTCCAAGGACAAGCCGAAACGGGACCCGAAGAAGCCCGGACGCAAGCCGGGGTCTAAGTACGGGCGGCAGGCCGTCCGAGCGGTCCCAGTTCCCGACAAGACCTTCGAGGCTCCGTGCCCGGAGCAGTGCCCGTGCGGAGGTAAGGTAGGAGCGGAAGGGAGCATCGATCTGTACCAGGTCGACATTCCGCCCATCCAACCCGAGACCTGGAAGTTCGTAGTGGGTCATGGCCACTGCCAGGAGTGTGGTCGGCGTGTCCGTGGCCAGCATCCGCTGCTGATTTCGAAGGCGTTCGAGGTGGGCACGGTGCATTTCGGGCCCAGGCTGCTCGCCTTCGCCGCGTTCCAGAAGATGATCTGCGGGGTGTCGTACGACAAGATCCGCCTGGGATTCGAGCAGATGCTGGGTTTCCCCGTGGCGCGCTCCACATTGTGTCGTGCCATGCAGCGTCTTGCCCGGCGTGCCAAGCCCACCCGAGATGCCTTGGTGGAGGCGCTGCGGGCCAGCCCCGTCGTCTACGCCGATGAGACGGGCTGGAAGCAGGGAGGTCGTCGGGTCTGGCTGTGGGTCTTCACGAACCTGCGCGAGACCGTCTACGAGATCCTTCCGGGCCGTGGTTTCGAGCAGGCCGCCTCGGTGCTGGGGAAAAACTACGCGGGCACCCTCGGGGTAGACGGCTGGGCCCCCTACCGTTGCTTCAAGGAAGCGACGCTACAGACCTGCTACAACCATCTGCTGCACCGTTGCCACGAGCTACTGGAGACGGCCACGCGCGGGGCGGTGCGCTTCCCACGCTTGGTCAAGGCCATCCTCCGGCACGCCCTCGCCTTGCGCGATCGGCGCGATGCTGGCGAGATCAGCCCGCATGGCCTGCGCGTTGCCAAGGGACTCCTCCAGGCGAAGATGAACCGCCTGCTGCACGGCCGATTCACCAATCCTGCCAACCAGCGATTCGCGAAACATCTGCGACGCTATCGGGACAACCTCTTTGTGTTCCTCGACCGTGCGGACGTCGAGGCCACCAACTATCCCGCCGAACAAGACATTCGCATCGCCGTGGTCAACCGCAAGACCTGCGGAGGCGGCAACCGTACCGCGAAAGGGGCACAGGCCCAGTCGATCCTCATGAGCGTCCTCCAGAGCTGCCGTCACAAAGGGATCCGCGTGATCGACATCGTCACGTCAATCCTTCGTGCTCCCGACAACACCCCCGTCCCCTTGGTCAACCCAGAGCGGTAAACAATTACCCCCAAGTTTGCCCACAAGCTTCAGTTCTTTCGCGATATGACGCGGTGGTTTCGCCGCCGCGGCGTGAACGGCGCAGGCGGAATTCTCGTCGGGGATCTCAACATCGCGCCGCTTCCGAATGACGTTTGGTCGCACAAACAGCTTCTGCGCGTCGTCACCCACACGCCAGTCGAGATTGCGGCGCTCGAGAAGTTGCGTGCGTCGGCGGATTGGGTCGACGCGGCGCGGCTTTTCGTTCCCGAGTCCGAGAAGCTCTATACGTGGTGGAGCTATCGCGCTCCCGATTGGAAACGGGCCAACAAAGGGCGGCGCCTCGACCACGCCTGGGTGACGCCGAAGCTTCGTGAGCGCGTCCCTCGCGGTGGACGTCCTCGACAGAGTTCGCGGATGGAAGCTACTATCCGATCATGCGCCGGTAAGAATCGATTTATGCTTGTAGAATAGACCCGAACAAATCAAAGATGATGACTGAGTCCAAACCCAACCCCCTGTTGCAGGATGCCTCGAGCGTCCCGCCTTTCGATGTCATCGAGCCCGAGCATGTAGCACCGGGTATCCGTGCGCTCTTGGCGGAAGTCGAGGCCATGCTCGAAGAGCTCGAAGCGAACGGGACGTCGAGCTGGGAAGGCATCGTCGAGCCGATCGAGCGGATGCATGACCGCCTCGGATTTGGTTGGGGCCTCGTCGAGCATTTGATGAGCGTCAAGAACAGCGACGCCTTGCGCAAGGCTTACGAAACCACAGAGCCGGAAGTCGTGAACCTCTCGATGAAGATAGCCCAGAGTCGGGAGATCTATCGACGGCTCATAGGCCTTCGAGCCATTCAGCAAAGCGGTGAAGCCGGAAAGCTGGACGCGGCTCAACTGCGCATTTTGGAAAAGCTGATCGAAGCTGCCGATCTTGCGGGCGTGGGCCTCGAAGGTGACGAGCGCAAGCGGTTTCGGGCGATCAAACTCGAGCTCGCGGAGCTTTCGACGCGTTTCGGGAACCACATCCTCGATGCGACAAAAGCGTTCCACGTGCATTTGACATCCCAAGAAGAGATCGAAGGCTTGCCGGAGAGCTATTTGAAGTCCGCGGCGCAAAGTGCGCGCGACGCGGGCAGAGAAGACGCTACCGCGGAATCGGGACCTTGGCGCATCTCGCTGGACGCGCCGAGCTTTCTCGGTTTCATGAACCACAGCGCGCGGCGAGACTTGCGCGAGACGCTCTACCGCGCTCTCGTCGGCCGTGCGAGCGAAGGCGATTTGGATAACCGGCCTCTCATCGACGCGATTTTGAAATTGCGGAGGGAAGAATCGATGCTCTTGGGCTTCGAGACTTTCGCCGAGCTTTCTCTTTCTCGAAAGATGGCGGGGTCGGTGGAGCGTGCGGAGAAGCTTCTCGAAGAGCTGCGGGTCGTTTCTTATGATGCCGCACAAAAAGATCTCGACGAGCTCCGTGACTCCATGTGGGGGCACGGCGCCGACGAAGCGGCCGACGACACGAAGCCGTGGGATATTGCCTTTTGGAGCGAGCGTTTGCGAGAATCGCGGTTCGACTTCAGCGAGGAAGAGTTCCGGCCGTACTTTCCGCTCCCGCGCGTGCTCGACGGTCTCTTCGCGCTCGCGAAGAAGCTCTTCGACATCGACGTCATCGCCGCGGATGGCGATGCGCCGGTGTGGCACGAGGACGTGCGTTTTTTTCGGGTGCGCTCGCAGGGCGGCGAGGACGTCGCGGCCTTTTACATGGACCCCTATAGCCGACCCGCGGAAAAGCGCGGCGGCGCATGGATGAACGAGGTCGTCGGGCGAAGCCGTCTTTTCCCACAGGCGAGCGGTGAGGCGCGGCTTCCCGTGGCCTATCTCGTGTGCAATGGCTCGCCGCCTGTCGACGGCAAGCCGTCTCTCATGACGTTCCGCGAGCTCGAGACGCTCTTTCACGAGTTCGGCCACACGCTTCAGCACATGTTGACGCGCGTCGATTACGGGCTCGCCGCGGGTATTCGCAACGTTGAGTGGGACGCTGTCGAGCTTCCGAGCCAGTTCATGGAGAACTGGTGCTATCACCGCGAGACGTTGATCGGCCTGTCGGAGAATGTCGAAACCAAGGAAAAACTACCCGATGCGCTTTTCGACAAGATTCTCGCGGCCCGCACCTTCCGATCCGCGAGCCTCATGCTGCGCCAGCTGAATTTCGCCGTGCTCGATCTGGAGCTTCATCACCGCTTCGATCCCAGCGAGCCGGATGGCGACGAAACAGTCTTCGACGTCCAAAGGCGTGTGGCCGAAAAGACGACGGTGCTTCCGCTGATTCCCGAAGATCGTTTCTTGTGCAGCTTCTCGCATATTTTTCCAGGCGGTTATGCCGCGGGCTACTACTCCTACAAATGGGCGGAGGTGCTTTCGGCCGACGCCTTCGGTGCTTTCGAAGAGGCCGGGCTCGACGTGCCGGGCTCGATCGAAGCGACGGGAAAGCGCTTTCGCGACACGATCCTTTCGCTTGGAGGGAGCGAGTCGCCGATGGAAGTCTTCAAGCGCTTTCGTGGACGCGAGCCTTCGACTGAAGCGCTTCTTCGTCACTCGGGCCTCGTGGGTGCTTAGGGCCCTTAGTCCCATGCGTTTGCTCTTGCTTTTGAGCGCGCTCGCCCTAGCCACGGCGTGCGGCAACTCGGATGCACCCGTCCTTCCTATTGGCCTTTCGATTAGCCTCCCGACGGCCGCGCCGTCCACAGCGCGCGCCGACCTCACGTTGTCGGCGCGCGTGCTCGGTCCGGTCTCGAGCGATGACAACGCGGATTTGCGTATCACGCTGGCGGAGACGAACGGTATCGCCTCGCGCTTGAATTTTTTGCGGCTGACTTGCTCGAACAACGCTGTTCGGGAGTGGGGCTCAGGGAACATCGCCGCGGAGCGTGGCTCGAACCGCGTCGCCGGAAACACAGAGATCGTGCTCGTGCGGCACTATGTTTGTCCCAGCTCTTCGAGGCCCGCACACCTGCTCGCGGATTTGACCGACGATAGCGGGTTCAGCTATCGAGTCACCGCGGTCCCGTACCATCCCGACTGGCCCGGCACCTGAGTCCGTGCCTGAGTCTGTAGAAGAGCTTCTTCAAGGAGCGATCGAGAGGCGCCGCGGCTTGCTCGAGCGTCTGCACGCGGAGGGGACCGACTGCTATCGCCTGTTTCACGGCGTGAACGAAGGTCGACCCGGCCTCACCATCGATCGCTACGGGCCGGTCCTCTTGCTGCAGACGTGGCGCGAGCCGCTCACAACCGTTGAAGTCGAGTGCGCTGGGCGAATCGTCGGAGAGTCATGTGGCCTTGATGTCACACCCGTGTGGAACAATCGCGGTCGTGACCGCAGAGCCCAGCTTCCGTACGAAGGTGTCGAGCCGATCGGAAGCGAGCTCGGCCTGCGTTACCATGTGACGCCGCGCCACCGCGGACAGGATCCGCTCTTGTTCCTCGACTTGCGTGCGGGCCGCCGGCGCGTGCGCGAGCACGCCCGAGGGAAGAGCGTTCTCAACCTCTTCGCCTATACCGGCGGGGTCGGCCTTTGTGCACTCGCCGGAGGCGCCGAAGAGATTCGGAACGTGGATTTTGCGCGTTCGTCGCTCGCATGGGCGGAGAAGCATCTCGCTTTGAACGACTTTGGCGGGGACCGCGTCCACATGGTTCGAGAAGACGTCGTGCCGGTGCTGCGCCAACTCGCCGGGCTTCCGGTGAAAGGCCGCGGCGCCCAAAAGCGCGCCTTTCAGAGCTTCGAGCCCCGGAGCTTCGACCTCGTTGTCCTCGACCCGCCCCGTTGGGCCAAAGGACCATTCGGCGCGATCGACATCGTGCGCGACTACCCGAGTCTTCTGAAACCGGCGCTTCTCGCCACGGCTCCGGGCGGAAGCCTTCTTTTGACCCACAACGCGGCGCGTGTCGGTCGAGACGATTGGGTTGCGATCCTGCGCCGGACCGCGGAGAAGTACGGTCGTCCCTTCGCGTCACTGGAGCTCTTCGAGCCGGAAGAAGATTTCCCGTCGGTCGACGGTGAGCCGCCGTTGAAGCTCGCGTGGGTCTCGCTCTAGCACTACTCCGAACGGACGGCGTAGAGAGGGTCGATGCTGGTTGCCCGGCGCGCCGGGAGCCAACAAGCGAGCGCCGCGACGGCGAGGAGCACGAGCGAGACGGTGACGAAGGTGATCGGGTCGGTCGGCTCGATCTGAAAGAGATGTCCCGTCATCAAGCCGCTGAAAGCCGCCGAGCCGACGATGCCGATCGCGAGGCCGCCCGCGACCAGCGTCAATCCTTCAAGCAACACGCTGCGGGCGACGCCCGAGGGGCTGGCGCCGAGGACCATGCGGATTCCGATCTCCCTCGCCCTCTGGCTCACGCTCAGTGCGAGCACGCCGCTCACGCCGGCGGCGGTGACGAGCAGTGCGAGCAAGGCGAAAAGCGAGAGAAGCGTCGTCGTCAGGCGTGGCGGCGCGAGCGATTCGCGTCTGGCCTGCTCGAGCGTTTGGATATCCGCGACCGCTTGGTCCGGATCGATGGCGTAGACCGCCTCGACGAGCTCCCGTTCCATGCGCTGTGGCTCGATGGTCGTACGCACGAGAAGATTCGCGACGCGCAACGGGAACTGGGTGATCGACACGTAGGCGGCCCGTGTCGCTTCGGAATCGAGGCCGTACTGCCGCACGTCGCCGACGACCCCGACGATGGATACAGAAGTGCCGCGCCCGCTGGTGATCGTGTGGCCGATGGGAGACGCGTCGGGCCAATAACGTTTCGCCGCCGCGCGGTTCACGAGCGCGACGGCGGGCGCGTCGGCGTCGTCCGCTGACGATAGGTCGCGGCCTTCGAAGATCGAGACGCCGATCGTGCGGAGGTAATCGGCGCTCACCGCGTGAAAGTCGAGCACGGGTGCGGGCTCGACAATCCCGATGCGCCCTTCGATGCGAAAGCGCGCCTCGGAAGGGAGCTCGCTGCGCGCGAGCGGGAAAGTACGTCCGATCGCGGCAGTCGTCACGCCGGGATGGCGCATGATCCTCTCGAGCAGCGTTTCGTGAAACGCGCGCACCGTCTCGGCTTCGTCATATTTCGACCAGTTGAGATCGAGCGGCATCGTCATGACCCGCTCGGTCTGAAAGCCTCCGTCCACTTGCTGAAGCTGATAGAGGTCTCCATCTCTAAATGGAAGCGCAGCTCCTCGTCGAGCTCTTGCTCGAAGCGATCGCGTTCGAAGAGAGCGCTCAGCCGGCCGACGACTCCGTCCCACATGGTACTAGGAGGTTTGCAAGATTCGTATGACGGCGCCGGAGAGACGTTCCCAGTTCTCGGTCTCTTCGCGGAGCTGCTTTTGGCCCGTGGCCGTCAGCTCGTAAAACTTCGCGCGTCGGTTGTTCTCCGACGCCCCCCAACTCGACCGAATCCAGCCTTGGAGCTCCAATCGGTGCAGCGCGGGATAAAGCGAGCCTTGGTTGACCTGGAGCACGTCCCTCGAGATCTGCTGTATCCGCTGCGAGATACCCCATCCATGCATATGCTCGAGCGAGAGCGTCTTGAGGATCAACATGTCCAGCGTCCCCTGAAGCAGATCAGTCTTATCCTTATTCTTGACTCTGACCATACGATAGATGTACTGCACCGACCTGTAGAATGTCAAGAGGAGCGAAATGAGCTGCGGCAAAGAGAACTTCCGCATCCAGCGATACAGTGTCACCCGATCGATGTGGTGCCGCTCGAGTCAGACTCGGGCGGCGCGTGCATCTTCCCATTACGGACACAATAGTGGAGCTTCGGCTCGGGAGGCGCTAATATGACCCGCACGCCCAACAGGGTGCCAAGAAACGCGGCTGACCGATAAACGCCGCGAGCAACGAAGGAGATCTAGAAGACAACATGGCAGCGACCTATGGCATTAACCGGCTCCGCACGGGGCTCAAGATTCTCGTGGACAACGCACCGTGCGTGATCATCGATTTGGATCTCGTGAAGCCGGGTAAAGGCCAGGCATTCACGCGCATAAAATTTCGGAATCTGAAAACCGGCCGCATGCTCGAGAAGACCGTGAAATCGGGAGAGAACATTGAGGGGGCGGATGTCGTCGAGACAGAAATGCAATATCTCTACAGCGACGGCGAGTTTTGGCACTATATGGATCCCAACAGCTATGAGCAGTATCAGGCGGACGCGGCCGCGGTGGGGGACGCTTCGAAGTGGTTGAAGGAAGAAGTGCAGTGCTCCGTGACTCTCTACAACAACATCATCATCCAGGTCACACCGCCGATGTTCGTTGAGCTCGAGGTCATCGAGACCGAGCCCGGAATTCGCGGGGACACGGCAGGGTCAGGTGGCAAGACCGCGAAGCTCGAGACCGGGACCGTCGTGCGTGTGCCGCTCTTCGTTCAACAAGGCGAAAAACTCAAGCTCGACACACGAACCGGCGAATATGTCGGGCGGGTCAAAGATTCGCGCTGACGCCGTGGCTCGCGAGGAGCGCCTGGCTTCGGTTTCCGAGCAAAGAGTGTTCAGAGCGAGATGACCTGGAAGCCCACAGCTTCGCTCGAGGTGTTGCGTTTGAGGGCGAGGCTCCTCGCCCGGATCCGTAGCTTTTTCGAAGCGCGCGGTGTTCTCGAAGTCGAGACGCCGATCCTTGGGCGCGCGTCGGTCACGGACCCCTTTATCGAGAGCCTTCGAAGTGGGGAGCTCTACCTACAAACGTCGCCCGAGCTTGCGATGAAGCGTCTTCTGGCCGCGGGGTCGGGGCCCATCTTCCAGATCTCCAAAGCCTTTCGAGCCGGCGAAGTGGGCACGCGGCACAACCCCGAGTTCACCATGGTTGAGTGGTACCGGCCCGGATACGACCATCATGCGTTGATGGATGAAGTGGACCTCTTGCTTCAGGAAGTCCTCGAAACCGAGACTGCGGAACGCGAAAACTATGGGGCCCTTTTCCTACGTCATGTGGGGCTCGACCCTCACACGGCGGATCGGAGCGCGTTCGAGCGCGCGGCGACGGCACTCGGGGAAGTGCCTTTGGCCGCATCCGAGCTCCGAGTGGATGATTGGCTCAACTTGCTGATGGCGACGGTGATAGAGCCGCAGATCGGCCGGGAGCGGCCGTTTTTCGTCTACGACTACCCGGTTTGTTTGAAAGCGCTCGCGCGCCTCCGTGGCGAAACGCCGCCTGTTGCCGAGCGATTCGAGCTTTACTACCGCGGAATGGAACTTGCAAATGGATATCACGAGCTCACGGACGCCCGTGAGCAGCGTGCCCGCTTCGAGGACGACCGAATACGGCGTGAGGCCTTGGGTCTCGCGGCCGTGCACGAGGACGGACCGTTTCTCGATGCCCTCGAGGCTGGCCTTCCGAAAAGCGCCGGGGTGGCGCTCGGCTTCGATCGTCTCGTCATGATCGCCGCGAGCGCGACGTCGATTCGCGATGTTCTGAGCTTTCCATTGGATACACCATGAAACCCACAACCCCGATGATCCTGCTCCTTGCCGCTCTTGGCACCGCGAGCGCCGAGTCTATTTTTCTCGCCGATGGCGGTGCCTTCGAAGTCCGCCGCTACGAAGTGCATGACGACGTCGTGGTCTTCGTCACCCCTGACGGGAAGCTCCGGTCCGTGCCGCGTGCTTACGTGGACCTCGACGCCACGCGGCAAATGAGCCACTTCGCGCTTTCCGAAACAGACCGCCTTCCCGCGAGCGACGCCATGGTCGCGGAAGCCGTGAAGCTCATCGAGCTTCGTCGCCTCACCGACGAGATTGCCACCTCGGCACAAGGAGTCGCGCGCGCCATCCGACACGCTTCGTTCCCGCCGGACGTGCTTGCTGTGGCGACGTCTAAAGGCTTTCGCGCCGACCGACTTTACGAAGTCGCGGAGCACGCGTTTCGCTCGAATACGTCTCGATCGCAGTTGAGCGCCGCGCTCGTCTGGCTGCGCTCGCCACTTGCGCGCCGCAAGGGGGTTCTCGGAACCGGCGCGTCACGGGAGACGCGCGAGAGCTTTCGGGCCGCCATCATGGTGAAACCACCTTCGAGAGCGCGGCTCGAGCTCGTACAGCGTCTCGACGTCGCCTCCGGCACGAGTGAAGCTGCGGTCGAGATTCAAGCCGCGATGATGGGGTCGCTTCTCGAAGGTTTGAAAACGCAGTCTTCGGCCGCTGAGATGGTCGTCGAGCAGGCCGCCCACAATTTGCGGCGAAAGCGCGCGCTCGGATCCAGATGTCGCTTCTTTATACCTACAAGGATGTAAGCGACGAGGAGCTCGCGGAGAATCTTCTTTATCTCGAGTCCGAGAACGGCCGGTGGCTGAGCCATGTCGTCTTGAAGTCGCTCTTCGCGGCGATGGAAGACGCCGCGCGGCGCACGGGTGCGACCATCGCCATCGAGCTCCGCGAGCGTCAAAAAGTCCGAGCTTGAGCGTTCGCGACGATTCTGCTTCTGCAGCGCGCGTGAAAATACGAGCTCATGCTTGCGCGGACGGTAAAGACGCGCGATCTGAGCGCGTCAGGATCGTTACCACAGCCAACGTTCGCGGTCACATTCCCCATGGTGATGAACATGTCGACGACCAGGTCGAGCGCGATCAGGATTCCGAGCCCCTGTACCGGCAATCCCACGGACACGAACACCGGCGCCATAATCATCAGGCCGCCGCTGGGGATCCCCGGCGAATAAAAGCTCAACAGCCCGACGGCGGCGGCGATCAATAAAAGCTCCGAGGGACCGAGCTCGATCCCGTAGAGCCGCGCGACAAAATAAGCGCCGACGGTGCGCCCGATTGCGGAGACGAATTTGAACAACGATACGGCGATCGGCAACACCACGCCGGCAACGGACGGAGACAGCTCGAGTTTTTCGGTTGCCGTGAGTTCTGTTGGCAGCGCGGCAAGGGAAGAACGCGTGCTGAATCCGACCGCCTGAGTCGGCGCACACGCCTTGGCAAAATCGGTCGCGGGCACCCGTCCTATGATGGCGACCAACGGATACAGCAATCCTACGGCGATGGTGATCAACGTCCCGGTGACGACCAGGTAGAAGGCGATAGCACCGGCCGCCGACGCACCCATACCGGCCGCTAACGGAAAAACCAATGCAAACACGCCGATTGGAGCAACGAACATGATCCATTCGACCAGAGTAAACATGGCATCTTTGATGGCCATGAAGAATCGCAGGATGGTGCCACGTCCTGGCTCGGCAATGCGAGTAATGGCAGCAGCAAAAAGCGCCGTAAAAATGATCAAGGGTAGAATTGCGCCGTCCGCCGCGGCCTCGATCGGGTTCAGTGGGATCAGGGACACTAAGGGTCGGGGCAAGAATAACTACCAAGTCTTTGTCGTAATTCATCTGCTGCAGGGATAACGATCCGAGCCGGCGGGAAGCGGATCGCCTGGCGGGGCCGCGTCAAATGGAGCTATTTGCAGCTCTTTGAGAGCTTGCCCATGGAGACGTAGGCCATTGTGTGTTAGAGTTACGAATTATGATTCGTAACTCTGATATTGACCGCCTGCGGGGGTTGTTTGCCAAACGTCTCATCGCCACCATGGACATGCTCAAGAAGACAGTGGGGACTGTCGCTGACCTGACGGTGTTCCGGAAACTGAGAGAGCTCGACTACTGCACCAGCTATTCGCACCGTGGACGTTTCTACACGCTCCGAGAGCTCGCGGAGTTTGATGAGAACGGCTTGTGGTGGATTCGGTCCGTCGGCTTTTCAAGTCGAGGGACACTCGTCGCCACGGCCGAAGGACTGGTGAACGCCTCCGAGGCTGGCTACGCGGTGGAGGAGCTTGATGCCATTGTTAGGGTTGGGACCAAAGATGTGCTGCCGAAATTGGCCTGGGAGAAAAGACTTCGCCGCACTCGGATTAGAAATCGCAATGTCTACTTCTCTCCGAAGAGGAGCATTCGTGAACAGCAAATAGCCAGCCGACATGTTTGGGAAGCGCAACCCTCTGTGTCCAAGAGTATTGCTGCTCAAGACGTCCTACCCGATGAGCTCAAAGCAGCCATCATCCTTTTCTTTAGCCTGCTCGATGAGAGAGAAAGGCGTGTGTATGCGGGGCTTGAATCTCTCAAGTTAGGTTATGGCGGTGACCGCCAGATGGCGGAGATCCTCGGGCTCGACGTTAGCACTGTGGCTCGGGGCCGTCGCGAGCTACTTGAGCATGATGTGAATGTGGAGCGGGTCCGAAAAGCGGGTGCCGGCCGCAAAGCTGTCGAAAAAAAACGCCAGAAGTCATCGCGGCGATCGAAGAACTTATGAAGTACGAGGTCGCTGGCGATCCCGTCAGCGGTCTGAGATGGACTCGCAAGACCACGAAAAAAATAGCTGCCGAACTCTCGGCCTTGGGCATTCGCGTCAGTCGCAAAACCGTCGCGAAGCTGCTTAAACAGATGAACTTCTCACTCCGGACCAACAAAAAGAAGGTCTCGAATGGCTCTCCTCCAACTCGCGACGCTCAGTTCGCCAACATCACACAGCTACGGGAGCGCTTTAGCCGACGTGGCAACCCCATATTGAGTGTCGACACCAAGAAGAAAGAGTTGGTCGGACGCTTCAAGAACCCAGGACGCGTCTGGGCTCAAAAGAGCGATGCCGTCAACGACCACGACTTTCGCTCCATGGCAGATGGGGTCGCAATCCCATACGGCATCTATGATCTCCAGAGTAATCGAGGCACCGTGTATGTCGGAACGTCTTACGACACGTCGCAATTCGCAGTCGAATGCATCGAGAAGTGGTGGCGCTCTGAAGGTCAGAAGCGTTTTCCCGGCCGCAAACATTTACTTGTCGTAGCTGACACTGGCGGAAGCAACGGCGCAACCCGCCGTGCATGGAAACACGGCATCCAGCACAAGCTGTGCAACGAGCACGGTTTGGACGTCACGGTCGCACACTATCCACCAGGTGCGTCCAAGTGGAACCCAATCGAGCACCGCCTGTTCAGCGAGATTAGCAAGAATTGGGCGGGCCGGCCGCTCGATAGCTACGAAACCATCCTGAACTTCATACGGACCACCAAGACCAAAACTGGGCTCAAGGTTAACGCCCGTCTCGTCAAGAAGCAGTATCCTAAGGGCATCAAAATCTCGGACCCTGCGATGGCGCTACTCAACATCAAAAAATCCTCTTCCCTGCCGAAGTGGAACTACACGTTGCGTCCATCCAAGAATGGGAAATAATTTCTGCCACGGTCCTAACCAGTCACGAAACGGTGGCAATTCCGTGACGCGACTCGCATCGGAGCCCGTCATCGCTCTGAGCGCGGCGGCCGAGTCCGGATCGATGGATAGCAAAGACAGCAGTACCGGAGCTGTCAACGCGGTGTAAATGCATGCGGCTGCGACGAATGCAACGAATAGACCAACCGTTTTGGCGCCGAGTGTCGCGACCAGGCCGTCTTGCTGACCGCCGGCTATCGCCATGATCAGCAGGGGGACGATCAACGGCACCACGGTCATCCGGATCGCATTCACCCACAGCGTCCCGATAGGTTCTACTATCGCCGGTATCCTGTCCAGGACTGCATTGTCCAAGACCGACACCAATATCCCGCCGATCAATCCAACAACGAGGCTGACTAAAACTCGAACGGTCGATGACATTGCGTGATCCTTGAAGTGAGAATGACCTATCCCATGTGAAATCAGCGGTCGCTAAGTAGCCTCAATGGGCGCACAGGGTACAACAGCCTTCACCGCGATTCCCCCACGGTTGCCGATTTCAACGCTACCAAAGCGCTCCTTGAATATTTCGGGCAACGGTCTGTCATTCGGCGCCGACAACCACAACCGCAACAAATGCCGACGGTTTTCGAGGTCCGGCCAGTCTTCAAAACCGGTTCGATCATGCAGCAGCCCATGGTTGTAAACGAATTGCATGTCACCCGGTTCGAGCTGCATCGATAAGTTGAGGTCGGGATCATTGGCGAGCTCGTCGAACATATCCAATGCCTGAATATGCTCCGGAGTTAGATGCATCGCGTTGTCGAAACGTTGTGCCGAGTCGATGTACTGGCGCTGATACATGACGGTCAAATGACCCTGGTCCCAGCTAAATACAGGAATCGAGAAAAACGGCTGCATGCCTTCAGGAATTTCTCCGCGCCTGTCCGTCGCTATGGGGTCGAACAACAGCCTCACCAGATCCGGACGGGCTTTTAGCATTTCGTTGTAGATTGTTACCGCGCTTACCAAAAGAGATTCGCCGCCCTTTTTTGCTTTCTTCAGACATAGCAGGCCCACAATATCGCTGGAATCGGTGTGAAAAGTCTGCCGATCATGGGTTTGGTAAATTCTTACATTCGGCTCATCGCTGCGCATGTTCAAATCGCAAACATGCCCCAAGACGTGCCCTTTGGCGTTCTGCATGCGTGCATTACCCAGGTGCGCACCGACGCCATAAAACATCGTTGCAGCCTGGCGCACCGAATAACGCTCTACATGAATTCGGCTTACCAAAGCGAAGCCGATGCCGCCAATTAGTTGTTCGGACAACTTTTCCAATCTTGGTCCGAGCACCGGAAGCGGAAAGTTCTCTTTGGTGATTTCAATGATGGGCTTGCCTTGCTCTGCTATGTTTTTGGCGGCAGATTCGATGTCAGCTATCTGGGCATCGTCCAGCTGAAACACCCATTGGTCAGTATCCGAATGCAGCTCAGGCCCGTACCAGGCCAGCTGGCTTTCCTGACGGGCTGGAATATCTGTTTGCATGCTATTTCGCCATACTCCGTGATTGGTCAGACTTTTCGCACCCATCAATTAGTGATGCCTTGGCGGAGAAAGTTCTCGGCCAGCGGATGGTTGCGGATGGAAAGCTGCACGTGTGCGTGCTGGTCGATGAAACCGGGCGCGACGCCCTTCCGCGTCGAGCACGACGCGCGCCTCATCGGCTTCGATCCCGTCGGGGTCGACGCGCACGATGCGATCTCCGCGGATCGCGATATCGGCCGGGAAGCGCTCGGCGCCGGAACCGTCCACGACGGTGCCGTTCTTGATAATGATGTCGTATCCCGCTTGGGCGGAGAGGAGAAGCGATAGAATGACGGCGAACATGGGTCATTCTCAGCCCCGTCGTGACAAGGAGTCAAACGATGATTTTCGCTCGGATTCTGCTCGCCTGGCTGACGCTCGCGTCCACCGCCGCGGCGCTCGACAACGTCGTCGTGCTCGTGCGCCACGCTGAAAAATTGGACGACAGCCGCGATGCGGAGCTTTCCGAGACGGGACGCGCGCGCGCCGAGGTGCTCGCGGCGCTTCTCAAAGACATGAAGATCGATACGATTTACAGCTCCGACTACATCCGGACGCGGGATACGGCACGCCCGCTCGCGGAGGCGCTCGGGCTCGAGCTCGAGCTCTACAATCCGGGGGATCTCGAGGCCCTCGCGACCAAGCTTCGCGCTGCAGAAGGTCGCATCCTCGTCGTCGGCCACAGCAACACGACGCCCCGACTCGTCGGTCTCATTGGCGGCGAGCCCGGCACAGACATCGCCGACGACGAGTATGACCGCCTTTATATCGTCGTCGCCGGCTCCGGCGGGCCAGTGACGTCGTTGCTACGCTTCTCGCCGTGAAATAGACTTCGGCCAGATTCGATGAGAATGGAGATTTTGATTATGAAACGATGGGTTTTTCTAACGCTTGGCGCGCTCGTCGCGAGCGCGGCGCTCGCCGCAGCGCAGGGCAGTCATAACGATTACGAAGAAAACGCGGAGAACGTCCAAGTAGACCACGCTCTTTTCGAAGGGATGGAGTTCCGGGCGGTGGGTTTTTCCCGCGGGGGACGTTCGACCGCGGCAAAGGGAGTTTCCGGACAGCCGCTCGTCTACTATTTTGGCGGCACGGGAGGCGGTGTTTTCAAAACGTCTGACGCCGGCAATAACTGGACCAACGTGACGGATGGTTTTCTCGGCGTGGGCTCTGTGGGTGCGATTGCGGTCGCTCCGTCGGATCCGAACGTCGTCTATGTCGGGACAGGATCGGCCTGCCCCCGAGGCAACATCTCCTCCGGGGACGGCGTCTACCGCTCGACGGATGCGGGGAAGACTTGGAAGCACATCGGCCTTCGCGACGCGGGACAGGTTGGCAAGATCCGTATCCATCCGGACGACCCCGATCACGTCTACGTCGCCGTGCTCGGGCATATGTTTGGTCCCAACGAAGAGCGCGGCGTATTCCGCTCCACGGATGGCGGTGAGACATGGGAAAAGGTCCTCTTTATCGACGACCGCACGGGCGTCGTTGATCTCTCGATGGACGCCAACAACCCGCGCATTCTCTACGCGGGTGCTTGGGCCGCCGAGCGCAAGCCGTGGTCGTTGATCTCGGGAAGTGAGGCCGGTGGCATCTATCGCTCGACCGACGGCGGCGACAACTGGGACCATCTAAAGGGTGGGCTCCCAGAAGGTATGGTCGGCCGCACGAGCGTTGCCGTGTCGCCCGCCAACTCAGACCGCGTCTGGGTCCTCCTCGAGGCCGAAGGTGACAAAGGCGGCGTCTATCGTTCGGATGATGGGGGAGATAGCTGGACGCGTATCAATGGCGACGCGAAACTGCGCCAGCGTCCGTGGTACTACATCCACATTTTCGCTGACCCGAAGGACGAGAACACGGTCTATGCGTTGAACACCGCCTTTTACAAATCCATCGACGGCGGCAAGACCTTCGACGAGCGCATCCGCGTCCCGCACGGTGACAACCACGACCTGTGGCTCAACCCTGACAACCCAAAGAACATCATCAACGCCAATGACGGGGGCGCTAATGTATCCTTCGACGGCGGTGGTTCTTGGTCGACGCAGCAGAATCAGGAGACGTCCGAGATCTACCGTGTCTTCGTCGACGACCAGTGGCCCTACCGCATCTATGGCCCGCAGCAGGACAACAGCACGATCTCTGTCCCGAGCCGCGGCGGCGCGGGATTCCGCCAAATCGTCCCCGATTGGTACTCCGTCGGCGGGTGTGAGAGTGGCCACATTGCCGTGGACCCGCGCGATCCCGACATTATTTACGCGGGCTGCTACGGCGGCAGCATTTCGAGAATCAACCGCAAGACGGGAGAGTACCGCCAGATTCTCGCTTACCCGCAGCTTCAACTGGGAGCGGCGGCGCGCGATCTGTCGTACCGTTTTCAGTGGAACGCGCCCATCCTGCTGTCGCCGCACGATCCCGACATCCTCTACCACGCCTCACAGGTCGTCCACATGTCGCGCGATCACGGCCAGAGCTGGACCGTCATCAGCCCCGATCTGACGACGAATAATCCGGAGTATCAAGACTATGCGGGCGGCCCGATCACTCATGACAGCACGGGTGTCGAAGTCTACAACACCGTCTTCGCGCTCGCAGAGTCGCCCCACAGGTCGGGCGAGCTTTGGGCAGGCTCGGATGATGGTCGCGTGCACATTTCGCGCGATCGCGGGGGAAGCTGGGAAGAGATCACGCCGGACGAGATGCCGGAAGGGGGCACCGTCAACGTCGTCGAGCTCTCGTCCCACGCTCCTGGGCGCGCCTTTATCGCGGTCTATCGATACCGAGAGGACGATTTCAATCCCTACATCTTCCGAACGAACGACTACGGGAAGAACTGGGATCTGCTGACCGATGGAACCAACGGGATCCCGAGCACGCACTTCACGCGCGCGATACGCGAGGATCCGGATCGGAAAGGCCTACTCTATGCCGGGACCGAGTTTGGCTTGTATCTCTCGGTCGATGACGGCGCGCATTGGCAACGCTTCCAGCTCAACTTACCGGTGACGCCCGTGACCGATCTCAGGGTTCATCGAAAAGACCTGGTCGTCTCGACACAAGGTCGTTCTTTCTGGGTGCTCGACAACGTGACCCCGCTCCACCAAATCACGGACGAGGTCCAATCGGCCGACATGTGGCTCTATGCGCCGCGCACGGCCTATCGCGGCGGATCGCTGGGCGGCGCTACCATCGACTACTACTTGAAGGACGTGCCTGAAGAAGAGCTATCGCTCGATGTTCTCGATAGCAGTGACAACGTCATCCAGACGTTCAAGGGCAAAGCCGACGACAAGGCGCCGAGCGACGGGGGAGGTTTCTTCGCACGACTGTTCGGCGGCAGTGACACGCGCCTTCCGGTGAAGAAGGGACTCAATCGCTTCAATTGGCGTCTTCGAGAGAAAGGCCCCGAGATCCCGAAAGGCGTCGTCCATTGGGGCGGAACGCCCGGCATGCAAGTGGTGCCGGGTAGGTACCAGGTGCGTTTGAGCGTTTCCGAATGGACCGAGACGCGCCCGCTCGAAGTAGGCCTCAACCCGAACATCAGCACGACTGTGGCCGAGCTCGAAGAGCAGCACAAGTTGGCGACGGAGGTCGCTGCCGCGATCGAGTCGCTGTTCGGAACGCTCGGAGATCTTCGCGACGTGAAAGCGCAGTCGAAAGAGATCGTCGCCCGGATGAAGAAAGCGGGCGAGGAGAACGAGGAGATTGCCGACGCGGCGAAAGCGCTCGACGAAAAGCTCACCGAGATCGAAGAGCAGATCACGCAAGTGAAGAGCAAGTCGGGCCAGGATCCGATCAACTTTCCACCTATGATCGACAACCAGCTCACGACGCTCTACAGCTACGTGGTGATGGCGGACTACCCGCCGACCGCGGGGGCCTATGAGCGCTTCGATGACTTGAAGCCCGATCTGGCTAGTCTCAAAGCGCAGTTCGATGAAGTCGTGGCAGGTGACTTGATGGCGTTCAACCAGCTCGTTGCCGGGTTGAACCTTCCCCCGGTGATTCTCGCGGGCACGCCAGCGACGGAAGATCGTTAACGGTTGCCTCTGAATCGACGGTAGTGTCGCAGTTTGAAATTTCAAACTGAGACACTACCGAATCGACGAGGCGCTGGGGGAGATCTCAGCGCCTCGTTCACCGCGAGGCTCCCCGGGACCGACAATCAACGAGTTGTTTTTGACATTTGGGCGTTCTTGCGTCTAGCATCGCGGCTTATCGCTAAAACCAGGAGGGGTCCATGAAAGTGTCGAAATCTCTGATTGTCGTTCTCTTTCTCATCCTTGCCGTGAGTGCTACAGTGATGGCGCAGAATTCACCATCGCAGTTCCTCACCGTCTACACCTTCACGGTGAATTCGGGCGCCGGCGTTCAGTTCGAGGGGTACATCAAGAAGATCAAGGAAGGCGCCGACAAAGTCGGAGCTACGCAAACATGGGGCGCTTCCCAAATGGCGTTGGGAGGACCCGGAAACACGTACGTGATTACTCTCCAATTCGATAAATGGGGTGAAATGGATGGCTGGACCCAGGTTCCCGAGATCCTCGAGGAGGCCTACGGCGCTGAGGAGGCTGCCAAGATTCGGCGATCTGGAAGTATGGCCATTGCGAGCTCAGAGACGTCCGTCAGCCGTCTCTTGCCCGATCTCAGCTACAACATCGATTCGCTCACTCCGGCACCGATGTTTCGAGTTCGACTCAGCCATGTGAAACGAGACATGCAGGATGAGTACCAGGGCTTTCTCGCGCAGCTCAACGAAGCTCGGAAAAAAGCAGGTGATGGTCGCCACGTCATCCGGCGGGTGAGCGTCCTGGGGCCTCGACAATATACACGAGTGCCATTCCACTCCAGAAATGGACCGACCGGGATGACCAGGGGGGCGTGTGGGACATGATCGAGAAGGCTCACGGAGCGAACGAAGCGCGGAGGCTTCGGGAGACGGTTGAAGCGTCTGTCGAAGCATCGGAAGTGTTCGTTATTACCGTGCGTCCAGACTTGAGCCGCGCGTCTACGGCAGATACTAGCAACTAACAGATCGATCAACACTTGCTAATGCCCTCTGGCAAGCCAAACCGGAGGGCATTTTTTTGTGTGGGTGGAACACGCATGCAGGCATGATTAGGTGATGGTCAAAGACGTAGACGATGTCGCGCGGCGTTTCCACTCGCCCGACGGGATGGAAGTCCTTGTCGGAAAAAGCGCCTCGGACAACGACGTCTTGACCTTCAAGATCGCGGCGCAGAAAGATTTCTGGATGCACGTTACCGGGGAGTCCGGCTCCCACGTGGTGGTCCGGAACCCCGATGGACTCAAAGCACTTCCACGGGACACGCTCCGTTATGCGGCCGCGCTCGCGGCGGGCTATTCGAAGGCGAAAAACGCGGGGAAGGTAACCGTGCATGTCGCCCGGGTCAAGGATGTGAGGAAGCCGAAGGGGCTACCGTCGGGGAAAGTGACGCTATCGCGCTACAAGAGCGTCAAAGTCGAGCCGCTTCAAGAGTGAGACGCATGATCAGCGCTGGAGCTCGGGCCGCGCCTCGTCCGCGAAGACCACGTCTATGCGGTAAGCATCGGCGTCGTCATAAGACGACATGAGCCAGGTGCGGATGAACTCGGCGGTTTGCTTGCGCCCGAGCTCCCGGACGAGAGTTACATTCTCCGCAGCGCGCTGCTTCGACAACTGAGACAGGCCTTTTCTGAGATTCTCGAGCGCCTCTTCTTCATCGCGCAAGAAACTTCGGTCGGTCACTTCATAGCGGATATTGGAGACGTCGATCGCGGGCGTGTTGTAGCGAATAGGGGGCGCGTGCACGATGACGGCGTGCTCCTTGAGCACGAGCTCCCACGGCTCGTCGAGGTCGAGATAATACGTGTACTCGACCGGGGCTTCCGCGCGCACGACGACGTCCGGTAGGGCGAACTGTCCCCAAAGAACCGTGGCCGAGTCTTTGCGCTCGAAAACCTCCATTTCCTTGAGCGTCGCGAACTGCAAATAGCTGCTGCCGCTCATCTCGGCGGCGTAGCTAATGAAGCGCGTGGTGACGGTGCCCGTCCTGAAGCCTTCCGCCACAGAATGTGCGTCGCCGAGGAGAGAGCGCGCGTGTTCGACGAGGTCTCCGGGCAGGCTGCGCGTGCTGTGGAAGAAATAGCCGGCGAGGCCGAGGAACCCGAGCCCCAGCACCGCGAGCGCGAGTGGCCATCGCGAGCGCGGGGTTTGGTCGTTGTCTTGAACCGGGGGCGACACCATCGAGCCCATTGTAGCAATGGTATGGAGCGGATCCGCTCGATGGGCTACGCTAATCACTACATGCCGGAATCGAGTGCCAAACGTCCCCGTTGGTGGCCTGTCTATTGGATCGGAATCCTCGCCGCCGTGCTCGTCGCGATGACATGGCTTGGGGCCTCTGACTCTAGTGAGCGAATCCGTCAAGAGAAAGTCGTGATGACCGCGGCGGTCCTCGTCCTGGCGTCCTTTCTCTTGCTTCTCTGGGGCGGGTTCTTTTCTAGGTTGCCCCGACGCACTCGTGTGTTTCTTGTCGGGGGTTTCGTCTCTCTTCTCGGCGCCTTTTTTGCGCTCTTTGAGTACCGCGGCGTCAGTGGCGATCTCGTCCCGAGATTCGAGCTGCGATTTCGCTCGAGCGCCGTGAATCTCGCGTCCGACAGCCTGGCGTCGCTTCCGGGGGTGGCGGACTTCCCGCAATTCCACGGGCCGGACCGTAACGGCGAGATCGAAGGCGCTCGTCTGTCCCGAGATTGGACGGCCAAGCCACCAAAGCTCTTGTGGCGACGGCCGGTCGGACGCGGTTGGTCCGGCTTCTCCGTTTCGGGTAACGCGGCGCTCACGCAGGAGCAACACAGCGCCGAGGAACGCGTCGTGCGCTACGAGCTGTCGACCGGACGCGTCGAGTGGGCGACACGCGAAGTCGCTCACTATGAGAACGCGCTTGCGGGCGAGGGACCTCGCGCGACGCCGACGATTCATGGCGGGCGCGTCTACGCGATGGGCGCTACGGGATTGCTTACCGCTATCGAGCTGGATTCGGGAAAGACGCTTTGGAAGCGAGACGTGATTCGAGACGGCGATACCGACGTTCCAATTTGGGGAAAGAGCGACTCTCCACTCATTTTGGACGGACGCGTTATCGTCTCTGGCGGCGAGTCCGCGACGTTGGTGGCTTACGACGCGGAGAGCGGGGAGGAGATATGGCGCACGGGTGACGACGGCGCTGGCTACGGCTCGCCCATCGTCTCAACACTCGCCGGCGTCGAGCAAATCGTTGCTTTTAACGGCAGGAGCTTGACGGGACATGACATTCAAACAGGGCACGTTTTGTGGACGCAAGCATGGCCGCGGCGCCAGCCAAACGTGGCCCAGCCGCTCGTGCTTCCCGGAGGCCGGGTCTTGGCATCGGCCGGATACGGCGTGGGCGCGAAGCTGTTCCGCATCGACAATCGCTCGGACGATGAGCTCGCCGTGGAGATTGTGTGGGAGAGCCTGCGGCTAAAATCCAAATTCGCCAACTTCATCTATTACGACGGCTTCGTTTACGGCCTCGACGACGGCATCATGGTTTGCATCGACCCGGAGAACGGGCGGCGGAAGTGGAAAGGGGGGCGTTACGGGCATGGGCAGCTTCTTCTCGTACGGGCGCGGGATGAGGATGACGGATTGCTCATCGTTCAAGGCGAGCACGGCGAGATCATGCTCGTGGAGCCGTCGCCGAAAGAGCTCCGGGATCTGACGCGCTTTCGGGCTCTGGATGGGAAGATCTGGAACAGTCCGGCGCTCGCCGGCCGCTACCTCTTGGTGCGTAACGATGCCGAGGCGGCTCTTTTCGAGCTTCCCGTGACCACGGAGCTGAGCGCGCGCTGAGCATGTGTTAGCATCTTGGCGTGCCCGGCGGCAGTAATCCCTTCGCGCAGTTTCTCGACCTCTACTTCTACGTAGTGCTGGTCGCGGTCGTTACGAGTTGGATGCAGCTTCCGCCCAATAACCCTATCGTGCATTATTCGAAAATGTTGACGGAGCCTGTTCTTGCGCCGATTCGGAAGCTTCTGCCTCCGATGGGCGGCCTCGATTTCTCGCCGCTGATTCTACTCGTTCTGCTGCGTTTCATCCGGGGCATGGTTTGACACCAAGTTATACTGGGCCATGGCCCAATTGGAGCGCCGGCTAGAACACAATGCCTCGGGAGATTTCTTCGTCGATGCGAGCTGCATCGACTGCGATACTTGCCGGTGGATGGCGCCCGACACGTTCACGCAGCGCGAGGGCCAGGCAAGCGTCCATCGCCAGCCCGTCAGCGACGACGAACGGCTGCGGGCACTCATGGCCTTGCTCTCCTGCCCCACGGCCTCGATCGGCACCGAGCAGAAGCACGACGTCACCGAAGCAGGAGAGGCGCTTCCGGACCTCATCGCTGACGGCGTCTATCACTGCGGCTACCATTCCGAGTCGAGCTACGGGGCCACGAGCTATCTGATTGTTCGCGAGGCGGGGAACATCCTCGTGGATTCTCCGCGTTTCAACCGTCCGCTCGTTCGCCGGATCGAAGCGCTCGGCGGCGTGCACACGATGTTCTTGACGCATAAGGACGACGTGGCGGATCACGCCAAGTTTCGCGAGCACTTCGGCTGCGAGCGCGTGTTGCACGAAGACGAGATAGGTGCGGGAACAAGGGCTATCGAGAGGCCTATCTCAGGAATCGAACCGGTGCGCCTCGATGAGGATGCGCTCATCATTCCCACGCCGGGCCACACTTCGGGCTCGTCTTGTTTGCTCTATCGGGACAAATTCTTGTTCACCGGCGACCACATCGCGTGGAGCGCCACCAGGGGCCATATCTATGCGTTCCGCAGCGTGTGCTGGTACGACTGGGGTGAGCTCGTGCGCTCCGCGGAGCTCCTGCGCGCCTACGATTTCGAGTGGATCCTTCCTGGACACGGGCGGCGGTGCCACTTCGAGCGTGAACGCATGCGCGCGGAGATGGAAAGAGGCCTCCGCTGGATGCAATCCGCGGCTTGAGTCAACGCTCGATGGTCACAGAGACCATCACGTCGCCCTCTTGCACCTTGTCGACGTTGTCGAGTCCTTCGACGACGCGTGCGAAGACCGTATAGTTGTGATCGAGTCGAAAGTTGTCGACGAGATTGATAAAGAGCTGGCTGTCGCCGGTGTCGCGCCCGCGTGTGGAGATACCGAGGGTTCCGCGCTGGTGCGACAAACGGCCGACCTCGTCGCGAATGTAGCCGTCGGTCCCCACGAACTCATTGGCGCCGGGGCTGCCGCCTTGAAGGACGAAGTTCGGCGCGATGCGATGGAAGGTGAGGCCGTCGTAATAGCCGGCCTCAGCGAGCTTGACGAATTGCGCCACGGTGAACGGCGCGGCTTCGGGCAATAGCACGAGCGCGAAGCTGCCCGCTTCCTTCATGCGGATGCGCGCCTTCGCGCCCACGAGCTCCTGGAAGAACGCCTCTGAAGGCGCGGGCGTTGGCGCGAAACGCTTTGTCTTTGGCGCGGCCGGCTTGCCGTTGTCGCTCATGATGCTCGCGGCGAGCTCGGCGATGAACGGATCGAAATCCGAGAGTAGAAACGCGAGCTCGTTCGCGACGCCGAGCTCGCTCAGACGCTCGAGCATCAAGCGCCGCGGGTCGCGCGACGTAGCTCGGCCTTCGTTCGTGACGCGCTGAAGCGCAGCGAGCAATGTCGGGATGTCGTCACGGCTGACGCCGCCTTCGAGAAGCCCGAGCGCTCTCACGAGAAGCCCGTAATGATCGCTCGCCAGCGCCTCGAGCGCGTGCGCCGGCGAGACAAGCGCCGCACCGACAACGTTCGGGTGGCTGTCGGAGCGGAGTTTTTCCAGAATCGCGTCGTCTTCGAGAAGGCGGGCCGCGCGCGCTGCGTAGACGCGCGCCTGCCAGACCTCGTGGCTCACAAGGCGAGGCAAGTGCGCTTTGGCTTCGGCGGGTTGAACACGTGCGAGGGAGACGAGCGCGCGCGACGCCCTGCGCCAGTCGCGCTCGAGCAAGCTCAGGGGAACCGAGCTGCAATGCTCTCCGAGTAGATCGATGGCGAGGAGGGCCACGTGCTCGCTCGGATCGTCAAGGCCCGCTCGAGCGCGCTCGCAGGTTGGGGCGGCCTTCAGCTCTGCATAGCGGACGATATGAGACGGATCGTCGCGCCACTCTTCGAGCCCGAGTATGGCTAAGCGCCGGACGAGAGGGCTCGCGTCGCGCCACGCGATCTCCAGAGTCTCCGTATCTCGGTCGCCGGCACCGTTGAGCGCGAGGAGTGCGAGCTCTCGAATCGTTGCAGAGCGTGAATCCGCGACGGCCTTGCGAAGAGCGAGAACCGTCGACCGGGTTGCGGGCCGGTCCGAGGTTCGGAGGAGATGCTCGAGGGCTTTGACGGCACCGGTGCGCGCGAGCTCATCCTCGCCGAGGCCGGCCACGAGCTGTTCCTGAGTGGTTGTAGGGATGCGTCCGAGCGCTTCGTAAAGCGCGGCGCGTACGGCCGGCACGCGCTCTTTCTCGAGCCGGTCTTCGAGCGGTGCCGCATCCGCCTTCATTTGCGCGAGGCCGTTGGCAACTTCGACCCGCGTTTCGGCCATGCGAGCGTCGAGAAAGGGGATGACGTGCTGGGCGAGCTCGGCACGCTCGAAGCGTCCGAGCGCGCGGATCGCTTGACGTTGGACGTCGACATCTCCCGTTTGGAGCGCCTCTACGAGTGCTTTGGCGTCGCCGCGCGCGTCCTCGATGACGAGAAGCTCGTAGCTCGAATTCCATTGCAGGAGGAGGGTGAGAAACAAGATCATGGCGGGACACTAACACAGAGTACAGGGAGTAAGGACCCTCACGACAATTCCTTTATCTCGCCACATTCATGCCACTTCGCTGAGGCGAAATAGGCAGTATGAGCGAAACAATTGGTGGCATTGCGGTATGGTTTCAAGAGGCGCTGGGACGAATGGCGCTCCTCGGAGCCTTGATTCTTGCACTTCAAGTTCCCATCGTTGGGATCTACGGCCTCGTCGGTGAGCGCGAGGGGAATCGCCTCGCCGCGATCGCCGAAGTTCGGGAGAGCTGGGGCGGCTCGCAGCTGCCGCAGGGCCCGGTCCTCGTCGTGCCTTATCGAAGTGCGGAGACCCCGTGGATCGATCCGTATGAGAGCTCTATGGGTGTCGCATACGCCTACCTGAGGCCTCACGAGCTTCGTATCCGGGCGACAATGTCGCCGATCGTGCGCACGCGTGGGATCTTCGACGTGCTCTTGTACCGTGCCGCGTTCCACTTCGAAGCCACGTTCGCACGGCCCGATCCTGAGGAGCTCGGCGTCGAGGAGGCATCGATCTTGTGGGACGCGATTCGAGTCGCACTTCCTTCCAGGCCGTCGGTACCGGACAGCGTAGCCATCCAGGACGTGAATGTTCTGCCGGCACGGTCGCATCTCGAGCGCTACGTCGAGGCGCCTCTTCCGCACGGGGCGGACGGGGCGGACGGGGCGGACGGGGCGGACGGGGCGGACGAGACGACCGCGTCCTGGCCGCTTGCAGTGGCCTACGATCTCGACATCGACGGAAGCGCGAGCTTCTCCTTCGAGGCAACGGCGGGCACCACGCATGTCGAGCTCGATTCGACCTGGCCGCACCCGAAATTCGTTGGTAAGCGTCTTCCAGTAGGGCAAGACGTTCGCGCCGATGGCTTCACGTCGAGGTGGGAAGTGACCGAGCCGGTCGGGCCTAGTCTCGAGAGCTGGCCGCCCGAACGAGATCCGGAGGCGCCCACCTTTGGCGTAGAGCTCATTCAGCCCGTAGACGCATATCGCATGACCCGCCGCTCCATAAAATATGAGTTCCTGTTCACAGCCTTGACGCTCGGGGTCTTCTTCCTAATCGAGGTCTTCGGACAGTACCGGGTCCATCCCATCCAATACCTGATGGTCGGCAGTGCGCTCGTCTTGTTCTATCTTCTGGTCCTGTCCTTGTCCGAGCACATAACGTTTACGGCCGCCTATGCACTTGCGGCGACAGGTGTGGTCCTGCTCGTCTCGTTCTATGCACGCGCGATGTTCGCAGAAGGGGTTCATGTGGCAACCGTGACCGCCACACTTTCACTGATCTACGGCTTCTTGTTCGTCCTGCTCGCGCTTCAGGACTATTCGCTCGTAATGGGATCTCTCGGCCTTTTCGTGGTTCTCGCGAGCGTCATGTTCTTGACGCGCAAAATCGACTGGTACGCCTGGAGTGCCAAGCTCAGTGCTTGACCCCAAGCTCAAGTGCTGAAGGCTCCATCAAATATACACTCGAGAAGAGGGGTTCGAGCTTTCGATTCCAGTGGCAACCGGGTGAGCAGGCGATACCCCAAAGCGAGGAAGACACCTACAGCTACGGGATCGGCACGAGCCTCACCTATGAATGGGATTCGCGGCTCTCGTTCGGGGCGGCTTTCAACTATGCGCCCGTTGGCTTCGTGTCCGAGGAGCTCCGCGAGCTCGGGATCGAGGGAGATGCGCAAGCACTTCTCATCGGCGCCATGTACAAGCTCGAGCCGTTCTACTTCGCGGTGAGCTACGTGGACCATCGCAATCACGACACGGACGACGAGCTCCGCTATATCGACGGCCGCGGCTTCGAGATCTATCTGCGTTACGCGCTCAAACCAAAATGGCGCGTGGTTGGCGGCATCAACTACCTGGATTCGAGGCGTCCGTCCGAGGAGAGCCACTACAACATTCGATTAGGTCTTCTGAGTGTGCAGTATTCGTTGCGCGATGCTTCTTTTCGAGATTCGGTCTATGTCGAGTATCTGCTCGACGAGAGCTTTCGCGCCGACGGGACGGGCTACCCGAACGCCATCGTGTTCGGCGTCCGCTTGGGCTTCGAGATCTGAGCTCCTGACTGGAGTAGAGTAGGCTCCGTTGTATTCTCGCAGCGAGTCGACGCGTCCAGCGAAATCGCGTTTGCAGGGACGAGCTTGCGTTTTTGGCGCGTCACCGCGACAGAGGTATAGGATAAAGTCGACGCGGCGCACGGCAGCATTCTGCGAGCCATGATGCGGTTTTTCGAGCGTTTCGACGCGTTAGCGATTGAAAGACACGGCAAACCGCTTATCAGGAGGGAATAATGTCCAGGAAGAAAATAGTCGGTTTTCGACATACACTCGGCTTGTTGCTACTCGCGGGGGTCGCCTGTAGCGGACCGGCTTCGAGCGCCGGTCAGAAAGAAAAACCTGTCTCGGTCGGCCAGGCTGCCGGCATCGGCGCGCTGCTCGGCCTGGCTCTGGGCAGCGACCCTATCGTAAGTGCGGTCCAGGGCGCGGCGCTCGGCGCGGCCGGCGGCCTCATCACCAACGCGGTGGAGTCAAGCCCATTCTTAGTTGAAACTCTCCACGGCTCATAAATTAGGCGGCCTTCTTCTTCGACACCGTTGATGTCTTCGTCTCGATCTTCAGTTCCCGCTTGAGAGCTTCGCGAAGCTTCGGAAGATGGCGGTAGCCGATCACCCTCCTCAAGCGGGGTTCGATGTCCACGAGGGCTGTCGCCAGCCACCGCTGGCGTTGGCTGGAGTTCTTCCAGTGGTCGACCTTCGCGCAGCATTCCTCGACGAGAGCATTGACGGATTCAAGGCAGTTCGTCGTCTTGAACGAACGGCCCAGCACGCCGTACACGCCGAGACGATGCAATGTGAGCGTCTCCTCGATTCCTTCCTCCAAGCTCGCAGCTGCGGATTGGTTCCGCTCCTCCAATTCATCGTGCAGTTGATCGAGGGCCGCGAGGGCCTCTTTATATTCCGGCCTGTTGTAGGCCGACTGCAACCGCTTGCGCAACGACGCCTGCTCGCCCTTGGACAGATAGCTCACGACGTTTTCACGTTTGTGCCACTGGCAGCGTTGTATCAGGACCCGCTTTCGGAACGCCTTCTTTACGGCCGCTTTCAGACTCTTGCCGCCATCGATGATCACCAGTAGACCCTGGGAGCTGTCGAGTCCCCGCGCGAGCAGTGAACGCAGGAACGGCGTCAACACCTTCTCGTTCTCCGGGGCCGTCTCCACGAAGCCCAAAAAGCGTTTTTCCCCGGAAAGTGTGATGCCCAGCGCGATGACCATCATTGCGTCGGCGAATGATTTCCCGTCCAGGAACAGCGCCACCACATCTTCGCCGGACAGATCCCGTTCCTGCATCTCCCGAAGTTTCGCTGCGCTCGCTTGTACGAAACCTCGGGACACCGTCGAGCTCGACAGCCCGATAGCGCCCGGTATCGCTTCCGCTGCAGCCTCGTAGTTGCGACACGAGATTCCGTAGAGCACTCGTTTCAGCAGCAGATCATTCACCTCTCCGCCGTCGTTCAGTGCTTCGTAGGAGCGAAGCGGTATCTCTACTCCCTCTTGGCTCCGAACCCGTGGCACACGGATCGGTACCCGCTGGCCGGCAAGCCCTACCGTGCCAGGGTTGGTTCCGTGGCGGCGGCCACGCTCCAGTTCGTCCTTACGAGCGTATCGCTCTCCCGCCAACTCCTTCACTTCGTCGTCGAGCAGCTCGTGAACGTGCATCAACCCAAGCGGGATTAACGAACGGATCATCTCTATTTTGACGTCCACCTCGAGCTCCCCGTACTCCTCGCGCGCCATTACCTCGGGCTCACCCAAACGACGTGACTTCTTGTGTTTCTTGGCTGTACGTAGCAGACTTCCCATCTCGGCTCCTTTCTCTTGCGGCTTGATGTTGTTTTTGCCAACGTCATCAAACCACGGGGTTGGGTGAGGTGGACCCCATTCTCTGGACCAAAATGGGGGGTAGCTAAGGTGGAGCCTGCCGAGTTGAACACGTCGTGGTCATAGTCGTGATGTTGTTTCCCGAAGGCTCCTAGAAGGGAGCGTTCGGGAAGACAGTTTATGTCAGATTGAAGATCTATTGTCCCACGTTCGATCCGGTGCCCCGACGGAGGGAGCGGACCCTTAAGAAAAGATGCGAAGCTTCCTTGTCCGCTCCCTCCGTCGGGGCACCGGATCGAAGCCGCCCTTTCGCTGGTCCACCTGAATAGTGCAAAAATCGGGGTACCTGGGGTATGGGCCAAGCCGCGAGAGGGTCTCCTGCGGCGATTCTCGCATTCGTTTTGTGGACTCGTGGCAAGGTTCATTCCTTTTCCCGGCTTTCTACCGCCGTGGCCTCTTTGGCCTTGTTCTGCTTCGATTGCCCCAGTGCGTAACTGCCGACGTTGAGCTCCAGGATGATGCTGTGATGTACTAATCGGTCGATGGCCAATCATCTTGCCGCCAATCATCTTCAAGCTACCTCGCCAAGCAGTCCATCGTAGAAGCTCGCGGGCGTTTGATAGCCTAACGCTTTGTGCGGGCGCTCGTCATTGAAGAAATCGAAGTAGCAAGCGATGCCCTCGCGAGCCATCTGCACGCTGTCGTAGGCGTACAGGTAGACCTCCTCGTACTTCAGCGAGCGCCAGAGCCGCTCCACGAAGATGTTGTCGATACGGCGACCTTTGCCATCCATGCTGATCTTGATCTCAAGAGCAAGCAATACACTGGTGAACTCCTCCGAGGTGAACTGAGAGCCCTGGTCCGTGTTGAATATCTCTGGGCAACCGTAGCGTGCCACAGCTTCGTTCAGAGCCTCCACGCAGAAGGTCGTCTCCAACGTGTTGGACAAGCGCCAGGCGAGCACCCGCCGCGAATACCAATCGATGACCGCCACCAGGTATACGAAGCCTCGCGCCATCGGGATGTCCTCGGTCGGCTCCCAGAAGGTTCCTTTGAGCTCACAGTACACGCGATTCTCGGTCGACATTCCGTGGAAACCGTGAACGTCAATCAAGCCAGGCATGGCGAACGCGCCGCCGAGATCCACGATATTAGTGGCGTCGCCCGTCACGGCGGCCGCGTCGCTGGCAGATCCGACGAAAATGAATTCGAATGTGCATGGGTGACCTCCGTGCATAAGTGTATGGATTATAGGACGCCGTGCAAGCTTCCTCCGGGCGCCGCGAGCTCGTCGACCCGTTTCGTGACTCTGGGGTCTTCGATCAAAGGCGGGGCGTGATGCGGCTTCAAACGCGCGTCGATGATGAGAGACTTCTCGCAGCCCCAATGCTTGTGCGCGATGAAGCTCTCGACGCCGTGCACGTCGTGCGACGGGTTCGAGCGGGTAAAGGTCACCCACAAGAAATTTCTCGAGCTTGCCGCAGTGAAGGCGGCGTCGTCGACGAGCACCACGAGCGGAAGCTCGTCGAGCGGCTGGCTCGCAAGGTGGCTCGTGAGCTCCGCCATCTCGCGTGCGACCGCGTCGTAGCCGGGGAACGGAGGCGCCTGCAGCACGAGCACGCCGGGTAGGGCCAACGCCGCGTCGCGAACCGCGGACGGCAACGAAAGCTCGGGCAGCTTGCGCGCAAGGCTTCGCTTTTTCGCACCCGCGGCGGCAATGACGAGCTTCGAGCCCGCGTTGAGACCCGTCCCGGAATAGTCGAGAGTGTCGATCGTGGTGCGCGTTTGGAAATGCAGATCACGGCGGAAATCAACGCGTTCCAAGAGATGAATCAGAAACCGCTCGATGTCATCCAGGTCCAATTCCGGGTCGTCCTCTTTCGCAACGATCATCAAATATTTGGCGAGCGACGCCTGGCCGAAACCCAGAATGGAGTTGGCGTTCGTGAGGAGCTCCTGAGGGACGCGCTCGCCATACGGGACGTAGCGCTCGCTCCCAATGGCGAGCAGAAGGGGGTGGACCCCCGCGGCGTCAACCGCGTGCATGGCCGTAACACCTGGAAGCTCGACGGGAACCATGGGTGCGGTGATCTCGTGGATGAGCTTGCCAAAGGTCGTGTCTTCTTGCGGTGGCCGTCCCACGACGGTAAACGGCCAGACGGCGCCTTCGCGGTGATAGACGGACGCGACTTCGAGAACGGGGAAGTCGTGCGCGAGGCTGTAATAGCCGAGGTGATCTCCGAAAGGGCCTTCGGGAAGCGTTCGCCGCTCTGGATTCACGCGCCCAGTGATGACAAAGTCCGCTTCGGCCGCGATGGCAAAACCGTCGCGACGCGCGATCCTGAAACGCCGCCCGTTCAACATGCCCGCGAAAAGAAGCTCGCTCAAGCCTTCGGGCAGTGGCATGACGGCCGCGAGCGTGTGCGCCGGCGGCCCGCCGACGAAGATGCTCACCTCGAGCGGCTCGCCGCGACGAAGCGCGGCCGCGTGGTGAACACCGATACCGCGATGGATTTGATAGTGAAGGCCGACTTCTTTTTGCGGCTCGTAGTCGTTGCCGGCGAGTTGCACCCGATACATGCCGATATTCGAATGCATCACGCCTCGGTTATCCGGATCCTCCGTGTAGACTTGGGGGAGCGTGATGAACGGACCACCGTCATCCGGCCAGCTTTGAATGGCCGGAAGCGACGCGATGTCGGTGCGGTGTTGTAGGACTGGCCCGCTCAAGACGGATTTCGGCAGAGACGAGAGCCCGGTCCATGGCGCGGACGCGTAGGCGAAGGGGTGGCGCAACGCGCGCGACGGATCAGCTTTGAGCTGGATAACTTTCTGAACGCGCGCGAGCGTGTCTCGGAACAAGAAGCGCGTGCGCTCGAGGGTGCCGAAGAGATTGGACACGGCTTGGAAAGGCGAGCCCTTCACGTTCTCGTAAAGGATGGCGGGCGCTTCTGCGAGGTAGGCGCGTCTTTGGATCTCGGCCATCTCCAAGTGAGGGTCGATCTCCTCGCGTACCCGCAGGAGCTGGCCGTCTCGCTCGAGGTCTTCGAGGGCACCGCGCAGGCTCTTATAACTCATCGTGCAGGGAGATTGTTTGTCTCGATGCCTTTGGGAGTCAAGGCTTCGGTTTGATACGAAGCCACCCACCTAAGCCACCTGGAACAACGAATGCGCCAGTCCTGTGACTACACGTCGGAAGGCCGGCTGAGCCCTGACGTGTTTCATGAAATGATCCGAAAAGCCGTGCAGAATCTGGACGTCGAGCGCTGGTGAAGACGAAGAAGACGCTATTGTTCCTTTTGTTTCCAGTGAGCATCGTTAGCCTCGGTGCGCAGGACTACACGGAGAACGATTTCTTGACACGGACGCGGCGACTGACGTTCGAAGGGCGTCGCGCAGGGGAGGGCTATTTCTCTCCGGACGGCGCCCGCATGGTGTTTCAGAGCGAGCGCGAGTCCGGCAACCCGTTCTATCAGATCTACGAGCTGGACCTGACGAACGGCGAGACCCGGCGCATCTCGCCCGGCCATGGAAAAACGACGTGCGCGTTCGTTCAGTCCGGGACGGGAAACATCCTTTTCGGCTCGACGCATCACGACCCGCGGTCTGAGGAGCTTCAAAAAGAAGAGCTCGACTTCCGCGCTTCGGGGCAGGAGCGACGCTATTCCTGGGACTACGATCCGGAGATGGAGATCTACGTCTTCCAGAGCGACACCGGAGAGCTGGTACGTTTGACGAACGTGCGCGGCTACGACGCGGAAGCGAGCTACTCTCCCGATGGCGAGTGGATCGTTCTCTCCTCCATGCGCAACGCCTATGGCCGCGAGCTGAGCGCGGACGAACAGAAGATGCTCGAGCTGAACCCGTCTAATTTCGCGGAGATTTACATCATGCGCGCGGACGGCTCCGAGCAAACTCGGCTCACCGATGTCCTTGGCTATGACGGGGGGCCTTTTTTCAGCCCGGACGGTGAGCACATCGTGTGGCGTCGGTTCGACGAGGAAGGGCTCATTGCCGATATATGGACGATGAATCCGGATGGCACCGACCAGCAACAGATCACGAGCTTCAGCTCGATGAGCTGGGCGCCATATACCCATCCCTCGGGCGAGTACATTCTCTTCGCGACCAACAAGCTCGGCTTCGCCAATTTCGAGGTCTTCATGGTCGACTTTGAAGGAAAGAGAGAGCCGGTTCGGGTCACCTATACGGACGGCTTCGATGGGCTTCCCGTGCCGTCGCCGGACGGGAGCAAGCTTGCTTGGACGTCGAACCGCGATGGTGGTGGCGGCGGGCAGATCTATCTCGCGAACTGGAACCACGAAAAAGCGCTCGATGCGCTCGAGGCGGCGCCTCTCCGCGCCTCGAAGGAAGAATAATGAAACGAAGTGTTGCCGTATTATGTTTGCTCGCGGCGTCGCCATCCGTCGCCGAGGACATCGAGACCCACGTGACGACCCTCGCTTCCGAAGCCATGGGCGGACGGCTCACGGGCTCGGACGGCGCCCGGATGGCGGCCGACTACATCAGTAAAGAGCTCGATCGGCTCGGTGCTTCGCCTCTACCCGGCCGAAGCTCGTTCCAACTGCCTTTCGAGTTCACGGCCGGTGTGCGCGACACGGGCTCTTCGCTCTCCTTAGGCGAGTGGTCCGCTCCTTCTGACGCGCTTCGCGGGCTCTCGTTCTCGGAGACGGGCGAGGTCGAAGGTGCGGTGGTTTTCGCCGGATACGGCATCACCGTTCCCGAGAGCTCGGACTTTGGTTATGACAGTTACTTCGGTCTCGACGTCGAAGACAAATTGGTGCTCGTGCTTCGCTATTTTCCAGAGGACGCTTCGGCGGAGGTCAAGACTGTCCTCGCCCGCTATTCCGGGCTTCGTTACAAAGCGCTCAACGCGCGTGAGCGCGGGGCGAAAGGCCTCCTGGTGGTCACGGGGCCACGGTCGCCGAATGCGGGGAAGCTCGCTCCTCTGAACTTTGATAGCGCCGCATCCGGATCGGGGATCGTGGCCGCGAGCATCAACGGGGATGTGGCCGCGAAGCTGTTCGAGGATGTCGCTGACAAGACGCTCGATCAAGCACAAGCCGATCTCGACACCGCCAACCCTCACGTTGCCGGGTTCGCGATCTCGGACGTGACCTTGCGCCTGAGCGTCCAGCTCGAGCGCAAGAAGGGGACAGGCTACAACGTGGCCGGTTACCTTCCTCCGAGTGACGACGAGGGAGATGCGGGGGCGTTCGTCCTTCTCGGTGCGCATTACAATCATCTGGGACGAGGCCGGCAAGGAACCTCTCTCGCGGGCAAAGACGAAACGGGCGAGACGCATGGTGGCGCCGACGATAACGCATTGGGCGTCGCGGCCGTCCTTGCCGCCGTGGAGCGTCTGAAGACGCGCAAGCGGAAGGCATCCATCGCCTTCGCGTTCTGGTCCGGCGAGGAGATGGGCCTCCTTGGCTCCGGTGCTTTCGTTGCGTCGAAAGTGATTGCTCCGGAGGCACTCATTGCTTATGTGAATTACGACATGGTCGGGCGGATGCGCGACAACAAGCTCGTCCTCCAGGCCATTGGAACGAGCTCGATCTGGCCGCGCCTCATCGAGCAGACCAACGTTGCCGTCGGCTTCGATATTCAGGCGAGCGACGATCCTTATTTACCGACGGACGTGATGAGCTTCAACCAGGCAGAGGTCCCGAGCATCAACTTCTTTACCGGCTCTCACAAGGAATATCACCGGCCCGCGGACCGCGCCGAGCTCATCAATTTCGAAGATCTGGAGAGGGTTGCGCAGTTCGGGGCGATTCTGACCGAGAAGCTTGCGAATCTCGACGAGCGCCCTGTGTTCGTCAAGGTCACCCGGACACAGCAAGAGGGCGGCAGCCGCGACACGGTGCGTGCTTTCACCGGAACGATTCCCGACTACGCCGCCGAAGTGAAGGGTTTGCTCTTGAGCGCTGTGATCGAAGGCGGCCCTGCCGAGGAAGCCGGGCTTCGGGGCGGCGATGTTATCGTCGAGCTCGCGGGACAAACGATCACGAATATCTACGATTACACCTTTGCCCTGGACGTGGTGAAGATCGGCGAGCCGACCAAGGTTGTTTACGAAAGGGACGGAGAGCACAAGGAAACGACGCTGACGCCGCGCGCGCGCAAATGAGATTTTCAATCTGGAATGTCGGCTCGCTGACATATCGTTTCATGAATACCTCCTTTGCGTAGTGATACTGCGCGGGGAAGCTGCCATCAAGACGCGATGTCAACGGATGATGTGGGCGAGCTTGAGAAGCTCCACGGAAAGCTTGTGGCCTTCAGCGTTCAAGCGAGGGATGTTGACGACGATTTGTGTGCGCTCATCGTCGCGCCCGCTTATGCGATCGACGCTCACGGATACGTGGCCGGACGCGGCGAGCGCGGGAAGGCCAGAGATGGAGAGAAAGCCTTTCTGCGCCGCAAAGTTCCCCGCGGACGTGTAGTCGATCTCAGGCATGAGATACATGACCGTAGATTGCGGGGTCAACGTCGCCGTCAAATCGTCGGTGAGTCCGTCTACCGTTACAATCGCGGGAAACATCCCCTGCTCTCGGAACGCGGCGGCCATCTTCTGAGCGTCCGAGCTGCCGGGCGATGTCGCTACGACGAGGACGACGATCTTTGTGCTGTTTCTCAGATGCTTGTCGTAGGAGAAGATGCGCTGAAACATGGAGCTTTGCAGCTCTCTGTCTACGGGCATTTTTTCGGCCGCCCTTGATGTTGACGGGCTGGAGATTCCGGACGAGACAAGGAGGATGACGGCGAACCGCTGGAGCATTTTCATGCCGCTCGATATAGCAAGAAACATGTTCCTGCAAAAAGTGCTCGAGGAGCGTTTGAAGCTCGGGCCAGCAGGCGACATTCTCGTCTTGAAGGTGCTCGTTCAAGGTCACAAGGAGGGCAAGAGGCGGGTCCATACGTTCGAGCTCATCGATTTCTTCGATCCCGTGACGGGAAACACGGCGATGGCCCGCACGACGGGGTTCACCGCCGCTTGCGCGGCGCGAGCCATTGCATCGGGCTCGATAACGACGCGCGGCGTGTTGTTCCCCGAGGAGATCTTCCTCGGGGACCGCTACGGCGCGATCGTCTCGGAGCTAGCGGGGAAAGGTGTGACGATTACGCATAGAGAGGCCGGCCTATCGGACCCTTGATGTTTGCAGATAGCGTCCGAAAGACCGGCCTCGTCAGCCTACGCGTCACGCCGTGGCGGTCGCTTGTTCCGGCTTTTTCGAAGTCCCGAACATCGCATCGACGCTGAACATCCCAGCGCCGTTGGCGGCGATATACAAGAAAAGGAAGGCGTATATCACCGCGGACTCGCCGCGGTTCTGGATGGGGAAGAGCCCTCGCGACGCATGCGCCACAAAATAAGCAACGGCCATTTCACCGCTCGCGAGAAATGCGACCCAGCTCGTTTTGAAGCCCGCGGCGATCAGTAGACCTCCAAAGAACTCGATGAGGCCCGCGAAGAACATGAGGGAGAGAAAAGGCGCTGTGCCACCATCCTGGCCCATACCACCGAGAAACCCGAAGAGTTTTTGGGCGCCGTGCTGAGCAAACATCAGCCCGGTCACAATCCGAAGTGCCGCGTAAATGATCCCCGAGAATCTAGCAAGAAAACTGTCCATTAAAGCCTCCCATTTTCGAAAAATAAGTGCTCCACCCGGCTGTGTTTAATACGGGACGACAGCTTTCGTCAAGGGCAAAGACTTATCCGTGCTAAAGTAAAGGGTTTAGCCGACCCATGTCACTCATACGAGTCCGCAACTTCTGCATCATCGCGCATATCGACCACGGGAAGTCGACCCTTGCCGATCGTCTCATTCAGCGGTGCGGGGGCGTCGCCGAACGCGAGTTCCGCGACCAGATTCTCGACTCGATGGATATCGAGCGCGAGCGGGGCATCACCATCAAGAGCAACACCGTCACGCTCATGTATGACGCGAAGGACGGCCAACAATACCAGCTCAATCTCATCGATACTCCCGGTCACGTGGACTTTTCGCACGAAGTCCGGCGTTCTCTCATGTCGTGTGAAGGTGCGCTCATCCTCGTCGATGCCTCACAGGGCGTGGAAGCGCAAACGGTTGCGAATCTCTACTTGGCCATGGAGTACGAGCTAGAAATCCTTCCAGTCATCAACAAGATCGACCTACCGGCTGCCGATATCGATCGCGCGCGTGAAGAGATCGATGCGGATTTGGGGCTCGACCCTTTCGAGGCGGTTCCAGTCTCCGCGAAGCTCGGGCAGGGGATCGACGAGCTTCTCGAAGCCATTGTGGAGAAGCTCCCAGCACCCTCGGGAGACTTGGAAAGCCCGACGCAAGCGTTGATCTTCGACGCTCAATATGATTCGTATCGCGGTGTGGTCGTACTGTGCCGCGTCAAAGAAGGCACGCTCGCACCCAAACAGACCATCCGCCTTATGCACACGGGAAAGGAATACGTCATCGAAGAAGTTGGCCTGTTGCAGCTCAAACGGGTCAAGACGAAGGAGCTCGCCGCGGGCGCGGTGGGGTATGTGATCGCCAATATCAAGAACATCCGCGACATCGCGATTGGAGATACGATCACCGACATTGCCAATCCTGCCGCGGATCCGTTACCGGGCTACAAAGAAGCGAAGCCCGTCGTTTTCTCGTCGATCTATCCGATGTCGACGGACGACTACGCAGACTTGACGAAAGCGCTCGACAAGCTCGCGCTGAACGATCCCGCGTTGACTTTCGAGAAAGATTCCTCGGCCGCCCTCGGGTTCGGCTTTCGCTGCGGGTTTTTGGGTCTCTTGCACCTCGACGTCATTCAGGAGCGCTTGCGGCGAGAGTACGACTTGTCGCTTCTGCTCTCGGCGCCCTCGGTCCGCTATCGCATCACGCTCGAGGACGGCGAGACGGTCATGATCGACAACCCGAGCGACTATCCTGACCCGATGAAGATTGCCCGGACCGAAGAGCCTTTCATCAAAGCCTCGATCATGATGCCGGAGCGCTATGTTGGCGTCATCATGGAGCTCTGCCGCGATCGGCGCGGCTCGAGCTCGACGTTCAACTATCTATCCGTCGGGCGGGTCGAGCTCACCTCCGAGCTTCCGCTCGCGGAAGTGCTCTTCGATTTCTACGATCGTCTCAAAACCGTCACTCAGGGCTACGGCTCGTTCGACTACGAGTTGCTCGACTATCGCGAGACCAATATTGTGAAAGTCGATATCCTCGTCAATAGCGAGAAGGTCGACGCTTTGTCGCAGCTCGTGCACGAGGACAAGGCGCGGGCGCGCGCGCTTCGCTATTGCGAGCGCCTTGCCGAGACGATCCCCAGGCAGCAGTTCAAAATCGCCATCCAGGGTGCGATTGGCGCCAAGATCATCGCGCGCACGACGATCAACGCCTATCGCAAAGACGTCACCGCGAAGTGCTATGGCGGCGACATCACGCGAAAGAGAAAGCTGATCGAGAAGCAAAAAGAGGGCAAGAAGCGCATGAAGATGGTGGGCGCGGTCGAGATCCCCCAATCGGCCTTCGTCGCTGTGCTCAAGTCGGATGAGTGAGCCGGGGCTCTACGTACACGTTCCCTTCTGCCCGGCCATCTGCCCCTATTGTGACTTTGCGGTAGTGAAGGATACAACCGCGAACCTGCGCGAGCGCTACACGAAAAACCTTCTCCGGGAGCTTGAGACTCGGCAAGGGTCCGCCGTCTATGACACGCTTTATTTCGGCGGCGGAACGCCTTCACTGTTGGAGCCCGATGGGCTCGGCGCGATCCTGGGCGCCGCACAGCTCACTTCCGGGGCGCGGGTGTTTCTCGAGGCCAATCCTGAGGACGTTGACGACGATGCGGTTTCGGGGTGGAAGGAGCTCGGTGTCGATACGCTCACGCTCGGGATCCAGTCGTTTCAGGACAAAGTGCTCGACCTGCTCGGACGATGCCATTCGGCGGATGCATCGCGCCTTGCGCTCGAGGTCGCGAAGGCGGCCTCTTTCGATACCGTCTCGATCGACTTGATTTTTGGATGGCCCGGGCAGGGGCTCTCCGATTGGCGGCGGGAGCTCGATGACGCGGTCGCGCTCGAGCCGGACCATATCAGCTGCTACCAGCTCACGGTTCAGGCAAAGACCATGTTCGGGCGCCGAAAGAGAGAGGGCGGCCTCGTCGAGTTGGACGACACGATGCAAGCTGCGCTCTTTCGCGAATCCCATCATGTGCTCGGCGCCGCGGGTTATGACGGCTACGAGGTGTCGAACTTCGCGCGCGGCCCCGAGCATCGCTCGCGTCACAACGAGAAGTACTGGAACCACACTCCCTATCTCGGCGTGGGGCCGTCGGCGCACACCTTCGACGGGCGGGCGAGCCGTTCGTGGAACGTGCGCTCCTTCTTCGCATGGGAGAAGCATCTCGACCGAGACGAAAGCCCGGTCGAAGGGAGTGAAGTGCTCGATGACGAAGACCTGCTGCTCGAAGCGCTCATGCTCCGCTTCCGGATGCGAGACGGCGTCGATTTCGAGAGCCTCGAGGCAAGGTTCGGCGTCGATCTACTCGAGACGAATCGTGAGCTCGTGAGCCGGCTCTCCGATGAAGGGCTCGTCGATGTCGTCGGCCGCCGCCTTTCGCCTACCATCGATGGCCTCGCGGTCGCAGATAGTCTCGCGAGCGCGTTTGAGCTCCAGCTCCCCCACGACCGATGCCAGCACCGATCCCTGTAACCTACGAACGAATTCTTCGCCTCTGGGTGCCTCTCGCGGCCACCTGGCTGATGATGGCGGCCGAGGGACCGTTCCTTGCCGCGGTGATCGCGCGCCTGGACGAGCCCACGTTCAATCTCGCCGCCTATGGCGTCGCCTTTGCGCTCGCCCTCATCGTGGAAGCGCCGATCATCATGATCCTGAGCGCGGCGACGGCCCTAGTCGAGGATTGGGACTCGTTCCGAAAGCTGCGGAACTTCAGCTATACACTCAATCTTCTGATCACGCTTCTCATGCTCGTCGTGATTTGGCAGCCGGTATTCGACCGGCTCGCGGTCGACGTCCTCGCCCTTCCGGCCGAGGTTCTGGTCTTGACGCATCAATCTCTGGTGCTCCTGCTTCCATGGCCTGCGGCTATTGGCTATCGGCGCTTTTACCAGGGTCTTCTCATCCGCCACGAGATGACGCGGCGCGTCGCCTATGGCACCGGGGTGCGGGTCGTCACCATGGCGACGACGGCCGTTGTGCTCTACGAATATTTTCGGCTTCCAGGCGCGCTCGTGGGCGCGGCGTCGCTCTCCTCGGGTGTCGTCTTCGAGTCGGTGGCGACGAGGTTCATGGCGCTCAGCATTCCCGACCGCATTCGAGCTCTCGAACCTAGCCGCGAGGTCTTGACCTATCGGCAGATCGCCGAGTTCTATTTGCCTTTGGCCCTGACGTCCGTAATCTCGCTCGCGGTGCATCCGATGGTGACGTTCTCCCTTGGACAGAGCCGGTTGGCGCTCGAGTCTCTCGCGGTCTACCCGGTGGTCACCGCCCTCACGTTCATCTTTCGCAGCATGGCGCTTTCGTACCAGGAGGTAGCGATCACTCTGCTCGACGGCACGCGCGAGAACTTTCGCCTCATCGCGCGCTTCGCATTCGTGCTGGGGGTGGCGGCTACGGCAGGACTCGTTGTCATCGCGTTCACGCCGCTCGCCGGGGTGTGGTTCCAAACTGTTTCGGGACTCTCGAAAGAGCTCGTCGAACTGTCAGTGCGCCCATTGCGATTGTTCAGTTTAATCCCGTTCTTCTCTGTGCTCCTAGCGTTTCAACGTTCCATCCTGGTCTTCGGCCGCGATACGCGTCCGGTCACCGTCGCGACCCTCATCGAGGTCACCGCCATCGTGGGGTTCTTGTTCCTCAATATCCGCGTGCTGAACTTGGTGGGTGTTGTGGGCGCCGTTCTGGCTCTTTTCGGCGGTCGACTATTGGGAAACACCGCCATGATGTGTCCGGCATATCGCGTCCTGGTCGCGAACGGCATCTATCGCGGTTGAGTTGCGCGTTTCGCTCCCGCCCCGCATACTGATCGGATAGAAACAATCTTTTTTCATCGAGTCAATTAGAGGGAGGTTTCCCCAATGTTTGACCTCAACGACGCGCCGGGAGAAGTGCTCGAGCTAGGTGGAAAAAAGCAAGAGTTTCGACCCACGCCAGAGCGCCGTAAACCGTTACCGCTTCCAAGACGACGGCCGCCACGAAGCACGGCATGGCAGTCGACGGCCCTGTTTAGCCTGTGCGTGCTCTTCGTTGCGGCGATCGGACTAGCCTTGTACGCGTCCCAGCGCGCCATCGTCCTCGAGGATCGCCTGCGGGACACTGTCGGCGAGATGCAGGCGGGTTTGCAGGAGCTCAAGGCCAGTGTTCAATTCGACTCGCCAACAGCTTCTACTCGGGATTCGCGACGAGATCTTGCGCGTGAACGAAGACATCAGTCTCGGCGAAGCCTATAATTACGCGGAGCTTCTGATCGCGGCTACCGACAAGTATCCCTCTGTGGACCCGGTGCTTCTTCTCTCCGTGGGCGTTGTGGAGAGCCGATTTCAGGCCGATGCTCGCAGCCATGCCGATGCACGGGGCCTCTACCAGATTTGGCCTTCAACGGGTCGGATGTTGGCGGGAATGCTCGGCTGGACCTATAGCGACGAGATGCTGCACGACTCCCGCCGGAATACCGAGATGGCGGCGCTCTATCTGGACGTGCTCATGACGACCTACAACGATGTCGGGATGGCGCTCGCGGAATATAACGGAGGGCCCGTCAATGCCGGCTTCTATCGCGCACGCAGCCACAGGGCGTCGGCGGAGACGCGCGATTATCTGCCGAAGGTGCTCGACGAGTATGAGCGTATGGTCCGGAAGCTTCCGACCGCGCCCGGCATGAGCTATGACATCATGTACCGAGATGCGTCGCGTCCCGGGAAAAAGCTCGCGCCGGCAAAAAGCGACTAGTCCCCTGTATCAGTAGTTCGTTGCATAAAGCTCGAGGTCATTTTGTGCGCTGGCGAGGCGCGACGACGACATCATATCTAGATATTCTAAGGAGGAGCAACGAAGCCAGCGCGCAAAAGGACCCGAGATTTATGTGACGAATTACTGATACAGGGGACTAGCGTTGCTATAGCGATCAATTCGTAGGCTCCGTTGTTACGAAAGAGTGTCGCTTTTCGAGGTCGCTAGCTCATCCAACCCCGTAGTCAGAAGCTGCTTCTTCGTGTTACATAGAGGCATGCAAATCCATTCAATTGTGCTATTGCTGGCTATTCTGGTCGGCGCCGGCTGCGGCATCGAAGTCTCGAAAGCGGCCAGCGAGCGCGAGGATGTGACTGCTCCCGAATATGACGCCGCCGGCGATATGCTTCGGCCCCAAGGCTATCGCCACTGGGTGTTCGTCGGCGCTTCTCTCGGGCTCCGCTACCCGCAAGACGGTGAGGCCGAAGACGAAGGCCCGGGCAGCTTTCACAACGTCTACATCCAGCCCGAGGCCTACGCCTATTTCATGGAGCACGGTGTCTTTCCGGAAAAGACCATCCTTGCGATGGAGACCTACGAGACGGGAACACGGGAGCCGAAGTCCGAGTTGACCGGAGGCTATTTCGAAGACGCTTTCGTCGGACTTTCGGCGTCGATCAAAGATAGCGATCGGTTCGAGGAAACGTGGGGCTACGTTACCTTCACGGGCGCGACCGCGACACCTTTCCCCAAGGCGCGCTGCTTCGACTGCCATGAGGAGCACGCCGCGGTCGATAACGTGTTCACGCAGTTCTATCCGATTCTCAAGAGATGACCATGATGGGGAAATGGAGTAACGCTGCAGCGTTAGCGTTACTGGTCTCCGCGAGTGCAAACGCCGCGGAGCCGCCGCCTCTACAAATCGGCGCGATCGGTGACTTGACTCTCGAAAGCGGTGCGGTCCTTCGCGACGCCAAGCTCGGCTACCGTACGGAAGGGACGCTGAACGCCGAGCGCTCCAACGCGATCTTGTTCCCGACGTGGTTCACCGGTACGACGGCGCGCCTCTACGCGGCCGGAGCGGTCGCGACGATCGACACGTCTAGGTTCTTCTTGATTACGGTCGATGCCTTCGGCAACGGGGTCTCTTCGTCGCCATCGAATAACGACTCCTTCACTGAGGTTACCATCCGTGACATGGTGCGGGCGGAGTACGCGCTCGTAACCGAAGTGCTCGACCTCGACCATCTATACGCGGTCACGGGCATCTCCATGGGCGGGATGCAGACTTTCGAGTGGATCACGGCTTATCCCGATTTCATGGAGAAAGGCGTTCCGATCGTCGGTTCTCCGCGCCTCGCGTCCTACGACGTGCTCTTGTGGGAAACGGAGCTCGAGGCCATAGCGCTTGCGCGAGCGAGCGGTGACGAGGCGCGCGCCTCGGCGCTCGTCGCCATGATCAGCTCACTCGCTCTTTGGTCCCCGGACTATCACGCCCGCATGACGCCGCGCGCAAAATCAGAAGAGTTTCTTCGAACCGCCAAATCGGGAGGCTCGCAGACCATGAGCGACCGCGCATCCCAACTTCACGCCATGTTGGCCCACGATGTATCGAAGCCCTATGGCGGCTCCCTGGAGAAGGCGGCGGGCGCGGTGAAAGCACAGGTTCTCAATGTGGTCTCGCGCAAGGACCACATGGTCACCCCGTCGCCCGCCATTCGCTTCGCCGAGCTCCTCGGCGCCGAATCGCTCGTTCTCGAGAACGATTGCGGGCATCTTGCAACTTCGTGCGATGGCGGTCGATCCACCGAAGCCATTCGCAAATTTCTGGAGTAGCTCGTGAAGAGAGTCGTTTTGGTATTAGCGCTCACGGCCGCACTCGAGCCGCTTTCAGCCTTAGCGTCCGACCGGGTGCTCGCTGTGGGTGTCTGGCCCAACCGCTTGCAGTTTCTCGACGAAGATACGCTCGAAGTCGTCGCGGAGCTCCCGCTTCGCCACGGTGTGGTCGTGTGGGATAGCGGCGGTTTCGCACGCACGTCGCATGCGGCTGACTTTTCCAAGCTGTACTTCATCACCGGCCGGCTCGATACGCTCGAGATCGTCGACGTGGCGGCGCAGAAGGTCGTGGACGAAGTCAAGCTCGCGACGCCCGAGAGGATGGTGCGTATCATGGGAGCCCTCCCTTCGCCCGACGGCAAGCGTGTTTACTTGACGGTCCGAGTGGTCGATATGGAAAGCGACCGCTTTATCCAGGATCTCGATCAGGACATCGTCGTCTACAACTTGGAAACGCGTGAAGTCGAGGCGAGCTTTGCCTTCCCCGATGCGGTCAGAGCCATCGTGCCGGACGGTCTTTGGTTCGGGCCGGAGGGCGACACGCTCTTTGCGCCCGTGGGGGGCGACATCTACGAGTTCCGCCTCGACACCCAGGAAATCGTTCAAAAACACGACGTTGGACGCGCGGGCGCTTTCGGTTTCGGCGCTCGCAACGCGATGATGTGGTACGAGACCAGCCCGTCGGGCTACGACACGGTCTATTTCACCAAAGACCCTGTCATCGAGCGCGACTCGATGGGTATCGTGCATTTCGATGCCGCGCGCCGCACGGTGACCAGCTTCGAGATCGGACCAAAATTGGACGTCGTCTATCTCACGTTCTCTCCGGACAGAAAGCGCCTTTATCTCGGCGGGCATGACGCGGTGGTCGTGGACGTGGAGACCCGTCGGATTCTAGCGCACAAAGAAGGCTTTGAGCGGGGCCGCGCGAATACGGGTTGGGTCGCTTCCGAAGATGGCTCGAAGCTCATCGTCGGCGGGGTCGGTAATCGTTTGAAAATATACGACGGAGACACGTTGGAGTTGATGGTAGAGAAGATCCTCGAGGGTGACTCCATGTTCGCGCCGTTTCCTTTGCCGCGGCATCTCGTTGAGACCGCGTCGCAATAGATGACCCCTGACGCCGTCGCGGAGCGCCTGCAATCCGCGTCGGGCCCGGTCCTCCTTCTCGCGGTTTCGGCGTCTTTCGTGGCCGATCTGGCGCGCTCTACCGGTCGCGACGTCGTGACGGCCGACATCGGCGCTCCTCTTTTCGGCGCGCCGGGAGCAATAGGTACCGGACGCTACGAAGGCGGAACGTGGAAGCTCAGCGGGGTCGAGGCTCTCTGCACGCTCGACGCGGCAAGGTTTCGACTGCCGCTTCTCGTGGCGCTAAAGCGCGCCGTCTCCGGCAACGCTTTGGTTCCGCTGCCCGCTATCACGCGCGGTATGGCGGCAGCGGAGCTTGTCACTGGGGCGGTCACGCTTCTCGGTGCTGGAACGGTTCTGTTGGGCTCGGACGAGGCGGAGGCGGCGCTCGTCCACGAGCTCGCGGCGTCTGGTGTCGACTGGCTCCGCGTCGCGGGTGAGCCGTGCCCCTCACGCGACCGGACAGGCCTCTGGGAGGATTATCTCGATGGCGCCACGACGTCGACCGTCGCGCTTCACGATGTGAGCCTCGTGGGCGCGCCCCCGTCGGTCGAGGCCACCGAGGCTTGGCCCGGACGGCAAGTTGCTCTCTTGGATGCGGAGCAGAGAACGCTCGCGCTCGGCGAGGCGATTGGGATCGAGGGATACCAGCTTCTGGTGAAAGCCGCGTCCTTCGATGAGCAAAGCGTGCGGGCAGTTCTGACGAGGGACGCTCGCCGAGCGGCCGACGGTTCGTTAGCGACGGAGCGCCGAGCTCCGATGCCAGCGGAGGGAACGCAGCTCGATTTGGCGGCAAAGGTCCACGTTACCGCTGTTCCCGTGACCCTGAGTTTGTCGTCGGCCAAGGCCACGCTCGTGAACGGCGTCTTCGGCGACCCGCTCCTCCACATCCGACTGCGCCATCTCAAACGCAGCCTTCTATTCGATCTCGGCGACTCCGCGCGTCTTCCCGCGCGCATCGTGCATCAAGTCTCAGACGTTTTCATCTCGCACGCGCACTTCGACCATATCGGCGGATTCTTGTGGTTCCTTCGCTCGTGTCTCGGTTCCCCCGTATTGCGGCACCTCTTCGGACCACCCGGACTCGTGGGGCATATCCGAGGGATGCTCGGCGGCATCCATTGGGACCGCATCGGTGAGCGCGGGCCGGTCTTCGAGCTCACGGAAGTGGGAGAGAGCGACACCGTGAGCTATCGTCTCAAAGTTGGCATTGACGAGCTCGAGCCTCTGGGGACGCATCCGATGCGCGACGGCGTTCTCATGGATGAAGCGGCCTTCCGTGTGCGGGTCGCGACTCTCGATCACGGAATCCCGGTTCTCGCCTTTGCCTTCGAGGAGGCGCGTGTGTTTCGAGTGAGAAAAGACGCTCTCGTAAAAAGCGGCTATGCCCCGGGCGCGTGGCTGAGCACGCTCAAGACGCATCTTCGTCGCGGTGAGTGTGACGCCCAGGTCGAGCTTCCGGATGGAAGCTCGCGGTCCGTGGAGGCGCTCGCGGGCGAGCTCGTGCTAGAGCGTCCAGGAAGCAAGCTCTGCTATGCGACCGATCTCGGTGACAACGCATCGAACCGACAAAGGCTTGCCGCGCTTGCTCGAGACGCCGCTATCTTCGTTTGCGAGGCGACGTTCCATTCGAAGGATGCGCATCTTGCGCGAGCGACGCAGCACCTCACCGCGCGCGCCTGTGGCGAGATTGCCGCCGCGGCGGATGTTCGCACGCTCGTGCCGTTTCATTTTTCCAAACGCTATGAGAACGATGTCGGCCCTATCTATGACGAGGTTCGGGCTGCTTTCCCCAGGGTGCGCGCGTCGCATTTCGGCGGAAAATGATACATTGCTGCGCATGAAAGCTATCCGAGTCCACGAATTTGGAGGACCCGAAGTCCTGAAGCTCGAGAACGTAGCGGAGCCCGAGCCCGGCGACGGCCAAGTTCTCGTTCGTGTGCGCGGCGCTGGTATCAACCCTGTCGATACCTATATCCGCTCCGGGACTTATGCGTTCAGACCCGAGCTTCCGTTTACGCCGGGCTTCGACGGCGCCGGCATCGTTGAAGGCACTGGGCAGCGCGTTTACTTTGGGGGCACCGTTACGGGGAGCTGCGCGGAGCTTGCGGTCTGCGATAGTGTGAATCTCTACCCGCTACCCGAGAACGTTTCCTTTGCTGAAGGCGCCGCGATCGCGGTTCCTTATGGCACTGCGCATCGCGCTCTCTTTGCCCGCGCGAAGGCTCAGCCCGGAGAGACGGTGCTCGTCCACGGTGCGAGCGGCGGCGTTGGCACCGCGGCCGTGCAGCTCGCCCGTGGCGCGGGAATGACCGTCATCGGTACAGGCGGGACAGCCGGGGGACGCGAGCTCGTCACGCGCGAAGGGGCGCATCATGTCCTCGACCACGGCGCTTCGGGTTACATGGACACCGTGATGGAGCTAACCGACGGCACGGGCGTCGACGTAATCCTCGAGATGCTAGCCAACGTCAATCTCGGGAAAGATCTTCGAGTGCTTTCCCGCGGCGGGCGGGTCGTTGTCATTGGAAGCCGTGGCACGGTCGAGATCAACCCGCGGGACGCGATGGCGAGGGAAGCCTCCATTATCGGGATGGTGCTCCTCAGCGCGAGTCCCGAAGAGCTCCAGGCGACCCATCGCAGCATCTATGCGGGGCTCGAGAACAGCTCGCTGCGTCCGATCGTGGGTACCAAGCTCAGTCTGGACGATGTCGTCGAGGCGCATCGAAAAGTCATGGAGCCGGGTGCTCGGGGGAATATCGTGCTGGGCACAGACTAATGGGAGATTAATGGGAGACGCATGACCTCACGGCGCGCATTTCTCAAATCTGTCTTCGCGGCGAGTGCGCTTCCTGCAACGGGCGCTTCGGGCGAGCGCTACTGGGAGATGGTGCGCCGGCAGTTTCCCTTCTCCGAGAGCCGCGTACCGCTCAACGCGGGCAATCTCTGCCCATCGCCGCGCGTTGTCTCGGAGCAAGTGGAAGCGCTGACGCAGAACATCGATCACGACGTCTCGTACACCAATCGCGCGAAGTTCGCGGGCTTGCTCAAGGACTCGCGCGCGAAAGTCGCCGAGCACCTCCGGGCGAATCCGGATGAGATAGCACTCGTCCGCAACACGAGCGAGGCCAACAGCACCGTCATCACCGGACTCGAGCTCGGTCCCGGTGACGAGGTCGTGCTCTGGAGCGAGAACCATCCGACGAACAACGTCGCTTGGGACGTACAGGCGAAGCGGCTCGGCTTCGACGTGCGGCGCGTCGACACGCCGAAACCGTTTGCTCGCGATGAGCTCGCCCGCGTTTTCACCGACGCGCTCAGCGCGCGCACTCGGGTTCTCGCTCTCAGCCATCTCTCCAACTACAGTGGTGTGCTTCTTCCGGTCGACGTAATTGCCGCCGCGGCACGTGAGCGTGGCATCTTCGTTTTGATCGACGGCGCTCAGACGTGGGGGGCGCTCGACGTCGATGTTTCCGCGATCGGCTGCGACGTCTACACAGCGAGCGCTCACAAGTGGCTCTGTGGGCCGAAAGAAGCCGGCGTTCTCTTCGTGCCGGCGCGAACGCATCGCGAATCGGAGCTGAGCGGAGGCGTGAGCACTGTCGAGGTGCCGCGTGAGAAGAGGCGTGCTCTCGTCTTCGCGCTCGACGCGCGCGGGGTCGCGGGTTCGCCGGCTGGTGGTCTGCGTCTCTGCCCACATCTCTACAACACAAAGGCCCATGTCGAGCGCACTGTCGAGGCCGTGGCGTCTCTCTCGTCGATGATTCGGGCCTGATGAAAGCGTGAAGCGCGCCAATTTTCTGAGCGGGCTCGCGATCGACCGCGTCTCGCAGCTTCGCGGCGATCCAAACCGCGTGGCCGAAGCCTGGGCGCAGCCGGACACGTGTGTGCTACCCGTGTGGCGTTCGAAACATTTGGTGCTAGACGGCGAGCCTCCCGAGATCGTCTTTACCGGCGCGGACGCGCTCGCGAAAGACAGCGAGCCCGTCCTGCCCGTCTTGCTTGGACAAGGCGATGGGGTGTTCTACTTCGCGGTGGACCTGTCGCATATCGAGGAGCCCGGCCAGCAGCTTGGACTCGACGCCTCTCATGCATGGCTCGGGCTCCGTGAGGTGGCGCCGCTCGTCGCTCAGGAGGAAGGCGCGCTCCTCGCCTACACCAACGGCATCATGAGCTGGCATCGTCGCCACCTTTTTTGCGGACAATGCGGTGGCGCGACCTCGGTCGCCCAGGCCGGGCATGTGCGTGAATGCGCGGCGTGCGGCGCGACGCACTTCCCGCGGACGAACCCGGCTGTGATCATGCTCGTAACAGAAGGAGAAAGCTGTCTTCTTGGCCGCCAGCCTTCCTGGCCGAAGAAGGTCTATTCCACCATCGCGGGCTTCGTCGAGCCGGGTGAAAGCCTCGAAGAGGCGGTCGCGAGAGAAGTTCACGAGGAGACGGGGATTCTAGTGCGAGACGTTCGCTACCACTCGTCCCAGCCGTGGCCGTTTCCAGGCTCGCTCATGCTCGGCTTCACGGCCGTGGCCGAAACACGCGACATTACGCTTCTTAATGATGACGAGCTCGAGGACGCGCGCTGGTTCACACAAAAGGAGCTGAAGAACGAGGAGGGCGTGCGGCTTCCGTCCGAGATCTCGATCGCTCGCCGACTCATCGAGGACTGGCTCGAGCGTTGAGCTCGAGCACTCCGCGCTCCACTAGCATGCGCATCCGGTCTTTCCACGGCCGGTGCGCGGGCTCCCGCTCGAAGGTGTCGCGAAACAATTCCAAGTCGATCGCGTCGGCCATTTGCTCGACGCTCGAGCCTTCGGATCGCCCGGCCCGCACAACGCTCGCCACGTGTCGAGAAAACGGATGCGATCGGCCAAGACTCGTTTACCGCGCCAAACGCCCCCTTGGCCGGTCACCAACACGTCGATGTCGAGCTCGCGGAGGCCGCGAAGCGTCTCTGTCCATGCGATGGGGAAGCCGTCGCGGGCGAAAGGTGGACCACCGGTAACGAGATCGCCGACGAAGGCAACGCGCTCGCGTGGCAAGTAGACGACCGCGTCGCCGCGTGTATGCCCGCGTCCGAAATAAAGAATGTGCACGACGCGCGAGCCGCCCGCGAGCCGAAGCGACCGCGAAAAGGTCAAGTTCGGGAGGACGAGCTCGAGGCGTCGTATCTCGGCTCGCAGCGGACCTTCGTCGAGATCCCTCCGGTCGCGGTCGAGACGCGCGCCGCCTAGGGCAGCGATATCCGCACGCGTCGCGTCGTGTGACACGAAAATGACGTCGCCGGGAAACGCTTTACGATAGGCCTCGTTTCCTTGAATGTGGTCCGGGTGCCAGTGGGTGTTCACTACATAGCGGACCGGTAAATCAGTCACCGAGTGCAACTTCGCGAGAAGCTCGAGCGCTGCCGACGGCACCATACGGGTATCGATGAGCAGGACCGCGTCTTCGAGCACAACCACGCCGGTATTTGCGGCGGCGAGATGCCCAGGTGGCTAGAGCACCGCATAGACGCGTTCCGCCATCACCTCGAGAGTGAGCTCCTGGGATACGGCGACCGTGGCGACACCGAAAGCGGCCGCAAAAGCGAGCACGGTCTTCATGTTCTACGCTCCTTCACGGTGGACCGAGTAGAGACCGGCGGCGACAATGATGGTGACGCCTAACCACACGTAGGCGCCCGGGAACTCGCCGAAGACAACGAACCCCAAAAGGGTGGCCCAAACGAGCGCGGTGTACTCGAAAGGCGCGACGACCGAGACGGGCGCTCGCTGGAAGGCGCGCGTGATCCCGAAATGTCCGGCCAAAGCGAGGGCGCCCATGGCAAGTATGAAAGCGATATGGGTTCCGTTCATCGCGCGAAGAGAGCCGGGTGCGAGCGCGCAAGCCAGCCATCCTGCGATGGCTTGGACGAAAAACGTGTAAAACACAAAGGTCGACGTCTTTTCCTCGCTCCGGCGGCGCGCCATCCAACGAGTGAGGATCATCATGAGTGCATGGGAGAAGCTCGCGGCGATCACGAGGAGCGCGGCCGGATGGAAGCTTTCTCCGGTGGGCTGCACGATCAAGAGCATTCCGACGAAGCCGACTGCGACCGCGAGCCAGCGCCGTCCGTCGACGTGCTCGCCGAGCAGGGGCACGGCGAGCGCGGTCACGATGAATGGCCCTCCGAAGGCAACCGCAACCGCGTCGGCGAGCGGCAGGAAGCGCACCGAAGTGAAAAAGAAGAGAAAAGCACCGACGCCGCACAAAGCGCGAATCCCGTGAGCGCGGAGCTGAGGCGAGCGCACGAGCGAGAATCCACCCATCAAGGGAAACGCGGCGACGAGAACCAAAGTAACGACGGTGCTGCGTACAGCGAGAATCTGGAAGACGGAAATATCGCGCACGAGCCATTTGCCAATGGCGTCCATGGAAGCGAAAGAGGCAATGCCGAGCATCATGTAGGCGATGCCGGCAAGCCGGTCGATACGTTCATCTTTTTTCATGCGTGCCGCGAGCCGCCCATCCTACACGAAATAGCGTCGCCCTCCGCGAGCGAAGAACGAACAGGAGCTCCAGACGCTTTGGAGCAGAGGACGAGGCGCACGTGTTTCGACACGAGGTGAGGGGGGAGCGAACGCTATCGGGGCCGAGCTTTTCGACGATCTGGGGTCGATTCGCGCGGAAGAGCTCGAGCGTGCCGGACGTTATTACGGTTGGACGCGCTCTATTTGCGCGCCTTGCGGTTTACGGCTATTCGAAGAGGCTCATCATCGCTGCGTTTAGTGCGCGAGTGAGACACGGTCATCGCCGCCTCCGGGCACACCATCGGGACCGAGAGAGGTGATGACCAGCGTGCCGCTATCGACGGTGAGCACGTAGGGCCGGTCCCATGGGTCTAGCTCTTGCCCTGGGTGGAGGAACCCGCCCTCCACGAGCTGCCTCACTTCGCCGGGATAGGTGCCATTGAGCGCCCGATATTTGTCCGACGCCATGCGGACTCTCAAAAAATGCGAGGCGAGCGCCGTCTCCGAGATGCGGAGGGCGGCATCTTGCCGGCTCGATGGCGGGTCGACTTTTGGCTCGGTTTCGTCAGCGCAACCGAGGACACAAAAGAGACCGAGTAGCATCCAATATGTTGTCAAATATCTCATCTGGGGGGGTTCCTCAAGACGGACAACACAGAGCTCACACGGCGACGAAAGAGTGCCGCGTCGACCCATTCTTCGCGCGTGAGCGTGGTGGCAGGCTTGACGAGCTCGGATGCTGCGATACGCGCGCGCTGGGTGTCGATACCCTTGCTAGCAAGCTGCTCCAAGACCGTGTGGTAGCTCGAGACGTCGTCCGCGAGGACTGCATCGCCCGCGGCGCGAGCGCGTAGCGATTCGAGGGTCTGGGCAAGTTGTTCAATGGATTCCGCGCCGACGGGATCGCTCAAAGATTCGGGAAGCGTCGTTGCGTGGTCCAAGCGGGCGACCTCGATTTGCCGCGAGTCGAGACCGCGCACGCGTTTTAAGTTACAGCCTTCGAGGTTCGATTGCCTGAGCAAGGCGTTCGTCATGTCGGCTCCCTCGAAGTTGGCTCGATCAAAGAACGACTCTCTCAAATCCGCGCCAATGAGCCGGGCGCGCGTGAAATCGGCCTCGCGGAAATCCGCCACCGTTATCTGGGCGCGGCTCAGATTGGCGGCATCGAGGCGGGCGCGGGGAAGCTTGGCGCCGGCAAGTGACGCGTCTTCCAGGTCGGCATGATGGAGGTTGGCGTCACTGAGGTCGACCTCGTGAAGCTTGGCCTCTCGCAAGTCGGCGTGGCTCAGATCGGCGCCCCTGAGAGAAGAGCGTATCAGCGTGGCCGCCCGCAAGAGTGCATGGCTGAAGTCGATACCGTCCAGCTTGGCCGCGGCCATCCGCACACCCGTCAAGTCCGGCGTAACGCTCGCGTTTTGGGCGCGCCAGTCGTTCCACTCGGAAACGCCCTGGCGCAACAGGCTCTCATGGGCGGGATTGGCCATCAATGCCCCCTGCGGTGATCGAGATTGAGTTGAAAGGCTTACTTCTAGAATACGCCTCGATCCGCTTAGGCGCTAGTCCCTTGGTGCTGCGCCGCGGTTTGTGCTACCGTCGAGTGTTTTGCGCAAGCAGCACGGAGGTGCCTATTTCAACGCCTGATACAGCGAGTCCGGAGCGCGATTACCCGCGCGATCAAGTCCACGTCTTGAAGATCGACGGGCGAGAGTTCATCCTCGTGGGCACGGCCCACGTTTCGCGAGAATCCGCAGAGCTCGTCCGACGCGTCATCGAGCAAGAAAAGCCCGACCGCGTCTGCGTCGAGCTGGACCACCAGCGCTACCAGGCGCTTACCCAAAAGACGCGCTGGGAATCTCTCGACATCAAGGAAGTCATTCGAAAAAAGCAGCTGAGCACCCTCATGGTCAACTTGCTTTTGAGCGCTTATCAAAAAAAACTCGGGCTCAAGCTCGGCGTGATGCCGGGAACCGAGCTTCTCGAAGCGACGAAAACGGCCGAAGAGCACGGGATTCCAATCTCGCTTTGCGACCGCGACGTGCGGGTCACGCTTCGTCGTGCCTGGCGTTCCACGCCGTTTTGGAAAAAAGCGTTGCTGCTCTCGGCCATTCTCGCGAGTGTGTTCGACGAAAAGGAAGTGACAGAAGAACAGATAGGGGAGATGCTCAAAGGCGACGTTCTCTCCGAGCTCATGAAGGAGCTCGGCGAAGCGATGCCGTCTCTCAAGAGGGTGCTCATCGACGAGCGCGATACGTTCCTGACGCAGAGGATGCGTGAAGCGGAAGGACAGCGCATCGTCGCGGTTGTGGGCGCGGGCCATCTCGAGGGGATCATCAAGGCGCTCGATGCTCGGCAGGAGGATGACCTCGAAGAGATCAACACGATCCCCCCAGTCTCTCCCGTGTGGAAGTGGGTCGGGTGGGGGATTCCCGCGGCCATCATCGCGTCGATTGTTTTTATCGGCTGGTCGAAGGGACCCGAAGCCGCGGGAGACAACGTCCTCTACTGGATTCTCGCGAACGGTATTCCGAGCTCGATCGGCGCAATGATAGCGCTCGCGCACCCCCTCACGATCGTCGCTGCCTTCGTGTCAGCGCCGATCACGAGCCTAACGCCCGTGATCGGGGCTGCCTATGTGACGGCTTTCGTGCAAGCCTATCTTCGGCCGCCGGTCGTCAACGAGTTCCAGACGGTTGGAGAGGATATTTCTAACTTGAGGCGATGGTGGGAGAACAAGCTTCTGCGCGTCTTTCTCGCGTTCATCCTACCAGGGCTTGGTAGCATGCTCGGCTCCATCGTCGGTGGCGTAGAGATTTTTCGAAACTTGTTCGGATGAACCTCTCTTACGTCGACTTCATCGCCTTTGGCGTGTTCCTTGCGGTAGTGGTCGGCGTTTCTCTCTATGCGGGACGACGCGAAGGCTCGACCGAGGACTACTTTCTCGCTGGCCGCAGCTTGACGTGGTGGCTCATAGGGATCTCCCTCATCGCCTCGAACATCTCGACGGAACACTTCGTAGGCATGGCAGGCTCCGCTTACGGTCGGGTCGGCCTCGCGATTGCGAGCTATGAGTGGATGGCGGCCGTGACGCTCGTCCTCGTGGCGTGGTTTCTTCTGCCTCGCTTTCTCCGAGCGGGCATTTACACGATGCCGGAATATCCCGAATACCGTTACGACGCGCGCGCGCGCGGTGATGGCGTTTTTTCTCATGCTCGCCTACATCGTCGTGGCGCTCGCAACAGTGCTCTATTCGGGCGCCATCGGATTGAACGCTATCTTCGAGCTGCCGGAGCTGTTTGCCGAACGGTTCGGGCTGGGCAGCGAAGCGGCGCGAAACGCGGCAATGGTGTCGTCGATTTGGTTCATCGGCATCATCGCCGGCGCCTATACGATTTACGGCGGCCTGAAAGCCGTCGTTTGGTCGGATCTGATCCAGGGTAGCGTGCTTTTGCTTGGAGGGGTTCTCGTCGTCGTGATCGGCTTCGACGTTTTGGGCGGTGCTGCCGGGATCCCAGGCGGTATCCGAGTCTTCTTCGAAGTGAACGCGCACAAGTTGCATACGGTGCTGCCGTGGAACGACCCCGAAATGCCGTGCTCGCGGTGTTCGTGGGAGGACTCTGGATCCCGAACCTTTTTTATTGGGGTATGAACCAGTTTATTACCCAGAGAACGCTAGGCGCGAAGAGTCTTGCGGAGGGTCAGAACGGGATCTTTTTTGCCGCGTTTCTCAAGCTCGTCATTCCGTTCATTATCGTGTTTCCGGGGATCATGGCGTTCCAGCTCTACGGGAATGAGATTAGGACCCCGGATGAAGCTTATCCCTATCTCATCAGTCGGATTCTGCCGCCGCAGCTGCGAGGTGTCATGCTGGCGGCGCTGACGGGCGCCGTGATGAGCTCGTTCAACTCGATGCTCAATTCGGCGTCGACCATCTTCACGATGGACCTCTACGCGCGCCACTTCCAGCCGAAGGCTCAGGCACAGAAACTGGTGCGCGTCGGACGAATCGCGACGGCGGCGTTTGCCGTCGTCGCATGTTTGTGGGCTCCTTTCATCGCACGCTTCGAAGGCGTCTTCACCTACATCCAAATGGTATGGGGCTTCATCACGCCCGGCATCGTCGCGGCCTTCTTGTTTGGGATGGTCGTAAAGAAAGCGCCTCCGAACGCGGCTCTCGGGGCCTTGCTGTTGAGCCCGCCTCTTTACGCGTTTCTTCTCTGGAGTCTTCCAGACGTTGCCTTTCTGCACCATATGCTCATCACCTTTCTCGTGCAGATTGCGTTCATGGCGACCGTGACGGCAAGAAATCCTTTGGAAACGCCCGTTCGTCTACCCGACGCTGGCCTCGTGGATTGCACGCCCATGCGAGGCCGATACTTCGGTGGGGGCGCCGTGATCGCGGCGACGGCGCTTCTTTACATAGTTTTCTGGTAGAGAATGGCGCCAAGAGACTGGCTCCAACTGTTCTTCCCTGACGAGGAGGAAAAAGACCCGCGGTTTCGCGCGCGTATCGACCGACTCTCCGTGATCGGCCTTCGTGTGATCGCGGCGGTGTGTGTCAGCGGTGTCTTGTATGGCAGCGTGACGGCCTGGTTCGCCCCGGGCATCGCTGCACTGACCGGTGGTTGGACGATGCCGATCTTGACGATGGGTGTCCTGGGTCTGGCGTTCTCGTTCTGGCCGCGCGGCGACCGCTATGCGCGATGGGCCGGCATGCTCGTCGGTTATGGCGTTGCCGTCGTACAGTTCTCGACCGCGGCCTCGATCGTCGATCGTCCGGAGGTCGGATACTTCCTCTTCTCCGGAATCGTGACGGGCGTCATGCTGATCGGCATGGCCGCCTTGCCGCTGAAGCCCATGCACGTCCTGGCGCTAGGCGCCGCGATCGCTGGCACCTATGCGGTCGCGATTCCATGGGTGATCCCGAACGTGTTTTCTGCGCGAGGGGTGGAGATTGTGTTCGTCGCGCAGGTCGTGTTCTTGTGTACGGGGCTCACAGCGGTGGTTTACCACCAGCGCGTGCTTGCCTACCGGGCAGGCCGCTCGGCCGAAGAAGCTCTCGAAGAGTTGAGAGCGGCTCAAGCGCGGCTGCTCGTCTCGGAGAACGCGCATGCGCAGAGTCGCTTCGCCGCCGCTCTGAGCCATGAGCTCAACACGCCGCTCGGTGCCTTGACGAGCGCTTTCGACACCGTCCTACATCTGTTCAAGAAGTACAAAATCGATGCTGATGAGCGGGTCTCCGACGTGCTCGAAGGGGCGGAGAAAGCTGGACGCGGCTCCGCGGTACGGCTTCGGGAAACGATTGCGCGCATGCGCTATCTGACGAATCTGGACCGAGCGGAAGAGCAAACCGTCGATCTGAACGAGCTTTGCCGGCAGACAGCAGCGTCGCTCCGCGGGGATCTCGAGCCCAAAGCCGAGCTCGTGTTCGATCTCGAACCTTTGCAACGCGTGCGTTGCCGGCCTCAGCAAATCGGTGCGGTGCTCTCGAACTTGCTACGCACTGCCGCAGCGGCCATCGACGAGACAGGACGGATTACCGTCGTCACCCACGATCGTGGCGGCGAGGTTGTGATCGAGGTCCGCGACGATGGGCGCGGCATGCCCAAAGAGCAGCTAGCCTGAAGTTCCTTTCCAGAAAAACCGACATCCCGTGTTAATCCAGAGGCATAGGCTGATTGGAAGGTACGCGCTTCTGTCTACACGGTGATACCCTTCAGCAGTTCGTAGGCCCTACGCTGTTTGGAGTCCGGTGATGTAGTCACGTCAAAGGTCATGTCGCTCGATGCCGCCCCCGGGGTCCGACATTTGTTTCGGACGATGTTGCTGAGAAGGCGCAGCAGCGTGCGGAAGCTGGAAGCTGGACTCCCATCGTCAAGCTTCTTGGTCTGTATCTTGCGCATGGCCGCCTCGGAGCGCTTCGCGGGAGCAACGGGGTCACGCTTTGCCTTCGCCTGCTGGTCCTCGTCAGCGAATAGCAAGGGCCGCCAAGCCTCCATCATGTGCCACAGGACGTAGTAGGACAGCATACACAAGAAGATGTGCGCCCGGACTCGGTTTTCGCGCCGGTGACGAATGGGCCGCACCTTCAGGTCGATGTTCTTGAAGGAACGAAACGCCCTCTCGACCTGGGTCAGCAACTTGTAGCTGCGCACTAAGTCATCTGTTTTCATCCGCTGTTCAGCAAGACTGGTGCGGATGACGTAGAAGCCGTCAAGTGCAGCTTCCGCAGTGACCTTTGTGTCGTCGATTTCGAAGCTAAAGCTGTTGTCGCGAATGTCCAGTGTGAAGTGCTTGCCGACTTTGTACTTGTTGAGAACTTTGCCTACCCGCACACCGATTTTATCTTTACCATGCAGCTGACCCTGCCCGATCCGTTGGCGAATCTGGTCCAACTGCTTAGCGATCGTCTCCACGTGTCGCTTCCACCGCTGGAGCCGTTTGTTGGCGAGCTCTGAGTTGCCGCTGGCGAGGCGCGAGGCGTCGGCATCCATCGTTGTCTCGTCTAGCTCGAAGTCGAAACCGTCGTCACGGATATCGAGTCTGTAGTAGCTGCCGACTTTGTACTTGTTGAGGAGCTTTTTCACTGCAGCACGGATGTTCTCCTTGCCCTGCAAACGTCGCCGCTCGACCATCCGACAAACCTTCTCAAGCTCCTTGCAGGTCGCTTCGAGCAGAGCACGACGCTTGTGACGCCGCCTCTCGGCCAGTTCCGGATTGCGGCAAGCGACCAGCCTCTCGTTGGGAAAATCCGGGTGCGTCACCTCAAACAGATTCCGCTCGTCGAATAGCCCCATCTGGAGCAGCCCATCGTTGATGAGCTTGCGAATCGCCTCGGGTCGAAGAGCGGTAATCCAGTCGACACCGTCCATCTCTCGCAACGCGTCGATCTGGGTCTGGGTGATCATCCCGCGGTCGCCCACCATCACAAACTGCTCGATTCCGAACCGCTCTTGCACCTTTTCTATCTGAGGCAAGAGCGTTTTGGGATCGCCCGAGTTGCCCTCGAAGACGGATACAGACACAGGGATACCGCGTTCGTTGGTCAGTAGACCGTAGTTGACCTGCAGCTTGCCTTTCTTGCCGTCACGGTCGTATCCGAGCTTGGCGATCGGACAACTCACACCCTCGAAGTAGCTTGAGGTTAGGTCATAGAGCGCGAGGCCGTCGTTTTGGAGATGGCGCGCCGCGAGTTTCTTTTCGATGACCTCCTGGCGTTCGAGAACCCAGTCCATGGCGGCATAGAGATCATCTTCGTCGGCGTCGCTCACCCCCAGGATTTCGGGCAGTGTGGTTGTGTGCCACCACAGGCTAGTCGCCAGCTTCGACTGCGGTTCGAGGATCCGCACGGCTACCATGGCCATGACCAAATCCCGCTCTCGTGAGTGTCGAGAGCCAACGAGTTTTTCGAAACCGAGCTGTCTCATGGCGCTGAGCACCGCATCGACGTGGCCATGGAGCTGGGAGCCGTTCTCGACGATTTCGAAGGCGTCTTCGAGCGAAACGAGCTTCTCCCCTTTGAGAATGCGTTTAATGGCGTCGACTGCGTCCATGGGCAATTTGGACAAGTTAGCAAGCGTGCGCTTGCGGACGTTTCCACCCACCCGATAGGACTCACGCAGCAGGACGGCAGGCTTAGAGTTGCGATTGGGGATGATGTGGATATGCATGCCCACTATAATAGCATTAACAATGTTAATAACCTACGGCTATTCTATTAATTACATGCCTATATATTGTCCGCCAAAATTAACCCACGACGTCCCTAAAGACGCGTAATCATTGGGGATTCAAACAGTCAGTGGTTCTTTCGACCAGGGAACTTCAGGCTAGACCGGCTTTTCGAGCCGACATTTCACGTGACGGGACGCGGATCGCAACTAAGAATTGGGGGCTCTTCGTTTGCCGAACCATTGTCAACGAGCACGGCGGGCAGTTGGAGGTCGAGAGTCAGACCGGGGTTGGTACGACGGCGCGGGTCTCCTTGCGGCGCGTTGAGCACCGAAAAAAAAGGGCCTTGATGCGGATAACCTCACAAAAAATGAGGCTACCTAGACTCAGTTTTCCACATAAAGTGCAGCGAGGCCTTTGCCAGCAACACTAGCATTCGCTGTTATTTGCAGTGGATCCGCAGGTCGACAAACAGCTTTTCAACACAGTTTTGCACAATGTGGAGAGAAACAAGGAAATCGGTCAGTTTTGACGCTGGTGGGAGGCTATGTAGAAGCCAAGGACGGCGCCAACGCTCAAGCTGGCGACCGTCGTGATCTGCTGCAGAACCTCTCCCGCCATCAGCGTATTGAGGGCTCCGACGCCCCGCGCGCCCTCGAGGAGCCCGAGGACCACGATATATCCGCCGGCAACCATCAAAATAATGTAGCGGGCACTGGCCTGGCTCAAAGGTTTCATGAACGGTCCGATTGGGGGTCTTTCTTATATATTAAGGTTGGACGGAGAAACTGTCAAAAATCCAACAACTGGGGCGCGTGGTCGGCCGCCTCCAGAAATTGCAGCAAATCGGCGGGGGCAATCGCAGTCGTGCGGTCGTTGTCGAGCGGGTGGTAGTTCAACGGATTGACGCTGAGCATCGCACGGTCCAGAACGACTTGGACGCGTCGCTCGGTGTCGTTGACCACGGCGAAGGGTGTGACCGCGCCTGGAGCGACGCCGAGCGTTTCCATCATAAGCGCCGGACTTCCGAAGGACAGATTCTTGTGAGCGCCCAAAGTGCGCGCGAGGGTCTTGAGGTTGATCTTTCGGTGCTCGAGTGCGACCACTAGAAATAGTTGGCGTTTCTTGTCGCGGAGAAAGAGGCTCTTACAGTGACCGCCACGGAGATCGCCCCGCAAACGTTTGCTCTCCTCGACGGTAAAAACGGGCGCATGATGATGGGTCTTCGTTTGGATACCTAGCGAGGCCAGCAGCTTGAGGAGTTCTTCCGGAGTCGTCATCGTTTCGATCTTGTAGGGCTTGTAGTGCCCGTCGTGAACATGACGAAGTCAGGCATTAATATTGATCCCAGGGCGGGAACGAGGGTCAGTCGCGCTTGCCGGTCTTGATGAGCCACGAATAATAGAACATCGGCAACAGGACGAGGCCAGGCAGCACGAAGAGCAGCAAGAAGCTACCGAGAGGCAGTCCCAGCATCATGCATTCTCCGGAAAAAACTTCTGAAGGGTCGAGCTCGCGACGGGCTTCGTGACCATCGACACGGCGAAAATCAGAACACCGGCGGTCGCGAGGCCGATCACGCCGGGGTGGAGCTCCTGCGCCCACGCCGCGCCAGCGAGCCGTGCCCACGTCCAGAAGATCGTGATCGCCGAGCCGCCGACGGAGGAAGCGATCGCAGCTTCCTGGCTGACGCGCTTCGTCGTCAGGCCCACGATGAGCGGGAAGAAGAATGTTGCGCCCAGGGTCGCAACGGCGTAGGAAACGATCTGCAAAATCAAATCGACGTCGGGAAGCGCGCCGAGAAAAGACACGATGCCGACGATGACAATCGTGAAGCGAGATGCGCGCAGATAATAGCGTTCATCTCTCTGCACACCCCGTGGCTCGTGGATGCACTTACGCAGCAGATCATGAGCCACGGCGGCACCCGACATCAGAAGAAGCGAATCGGTTGTGGACATGGCCGCGCTCGCGATGCCCGTGAGGGCGAAGGCGGCGAGAACGGGAGGCAGAATGGTCGCAACGAGCGCGGGAAACGCTTGGTCGGGTGCTGCGATCGAGTCCCACACGAGAATGCGTGCCGCACCGCCGATATAGAAATTACCGTAGAGCAGAAAAATCATCACGAGAAGAATCGTCCACGGGAGCGACCGCCGAGCAACCTTGTCGTCCCGTGCGGCGTACATCTTGGTGATGAGCTCGAGCCGCGTGCAATAGGCGACGAACCAGATGATGTACCACGAGATGAGAAAGCTGAGGCTCCACGCGGTCCCTTGTGGCGACGTCCATCCCGGCGCGAGCGCTTCGACTTTGTCGATGACGTCATACCATCCGCCGACTTTCGCGTAGATGTTCGGGGAGCGTGAAGCCTCGCGAGTCGCGGAGCTTCTTCGCGAAAAAGAAGAAGATCACGGCGATGCCGCCCACGAACGCGAGGTAGGGGAGCCCCGCAACGCCGCCAATATTGCCCATCAGGGCGACGCCGCTCAAAACGGACCCGCCGTGCATGATGGCCGCCATGTTGGCCATAACGAGAACAGCGAGGCCGATGCTGCGGTTCGCGACCCAGAAATCGGCGGACGTCTTCTGATGGCGCGCCGAGACGATCCCGACCCCCACCATGACCGCGAGATAGAGACCGAAGAGAACGACACCTGTCGACATGGCTCGCGCAATTTAGCGAAATAACTGCAACAATGTCAATGCGGCGCGGTGGTTCTGGACCGTCAGGCAAACAACTTAGAAACCAGTTCCTCGCGTGTCAGTCCGTGGTGCCGTGCCACGTCCAATATTGCCGAAAGGGTGCCGACTCGCAACGACGCATGGTCGGGAATGGTGACATGGTGCTCCCCGCATTCGGAGGTTGTGAGACGAATATGGCTGCCCGATTGTCGCGTTATGGCGTAGCGAGACGCGACAATCTTTTCGCAAGCTCTCTGCCCGAGATGTCCCGGGGGAGCCTCACGGAGCGATGACTTCCTCTCTCACGAAGTGCAGTCGGATGACAGTCGGTCCCGTACCATCGTCGAAATGACACCGCACTGCGTCACGGATTTGCTCGCGGAGGTCGTCCATTGTGTCTGCTTCCGTGCAGATGGACGGACCGAGGGCCTTGGGCCGTGTATCCTCCCTCGTCAGCATCTTCGACAACGAACACGAGCTCTGTTGACGCGGATTCGCACGCGCCACTTCCCATAGGTCATTTTAACCACCTCGCGTGGCTATCTACAAGGGAAGATGTCGGAGCGCCTTGCCAGCATCAAGAGTGACCTCGAGAGGATTAGCGTGTTCGAGCACGAGATTAGATGCTGCGTCGTCGCGCTCTTGACGGCTATGGATCGATGGGCGGTCGGAAACGTTCTTCCTGTCTTTCTCGGGCACTCTGTATTGAAGAAGCGCTGGCGGCTCAAGGTGCCCCTGCATTTGAGAATCCCGAGCAGAATCGTCCTAGCCCTTCTTCTCCCGGAACGGGTCTCGAACTTGCCGATAAGCTCGCACGCTTGGTTCCCATCCGTGAATTTCATACGTCGACCCGGCGGCGCTACTCAGCAAAATCGCTGGGATAGTGCCAATATGGTGCCCACAGCCATGTGGACACCGCCCGAACGCATCCGCCATCCACTACTCGAGACGATGTGGCCGAGCGCGGACGAGGCGCGGGGCGCGGCGCTCTTCAGCTCTATCCGTATCGGACCGATCGAGCTCCGTCATCGGACATGGGTGCCCGCCATGGTGCCTTGGCGCGCGACCGAGGAAGGCTTCGTCACCCGAGAAGTTCTCGATTGGTACGAGCGGTTTGCGCGCGGCCAACCGGGTGCGATCGTCGTCGAGGCGACAGGCATCCGCGATATCCCAAGCGGGCCGCTCCTTCGGATCGGACACGATCGCTTTGTTCCCGGATTGCGCGAGCTCGTCGAGACCGTCCGTGTTGCCAGTGAAGGTCAGACTCGCCTCTTCATCCAGATCATCGACTTTCTCTCGGCCAAGAGGCGGCCACCGGCGGAGAATTTTTTTTCGGCGCTTTCTCGAGATTCGTCCGGGGCATCGCGAGAAACTGTGCGAAGTGCTCGAAGACCCGATCTGGACAGACGCCTCTGAGTCGGATCTACGCGATCGGCTCTTGCGCTGTACGGATGACGAGCTCGACAAAACTTTGAGTCCGCGAGAGCTCGGCGATTTGCGCTACGGCGCTCGCGAAGCAGGCTTCGACGGGGTCGAGCTGCACTACGCCCATGCTTACACGATGGCGTCGTTCCTCTCGAAGCAAAATCATCGCGACGATGGATATGGTGGCTCGCGTGAGCATCGCATCCGCCTTCCGCTCGAGGTCTATGAGGCCGTCCGACAGCGCGTCGGTGAAGGATACGTTGTCGGATGCCGCATCCTCGGCGACGAAGTCATCGAAGGCGGCAGTGAGCTTGATGACGCAACTTATTTTGCTCTCGAGCTCGGACGCGCGGGGATGGATTACATTTCCGTCTCCAAAGGAGGGAAGTTCGAGGACGCGAAGCAGCCCGCGGTCGGCTGGGCCGTCTACCCGTACACCGGTCGCAGCGGCTACGAATGCATGCCGACGGTGTACTCCGACGCCACCGGTCCATTTGGACGCAATGTGTCTCTTGCCGCGACCATCAAAGCAGCGCTCACGGAGGCCGGCCTATCGACGCCCATCGTTACTTCGGGAGGCATCGCGACCTTCGAGCTCGCCGAGCGGATTCTGGAGCATAAAGAAGCCGACATCATAGCCGCTGCCCGGCAATCCCTCGCGGACCCCGATTGGTTTCTGAAGATGCTCATGGGGCGGGGGGAGGCGGTCCGACGCTGCGAGTTCACCAACTACTGCGAGGCTCTCGACCAGAAACACAAGCGTGTCACGTGCAAGCTTTGGGACCGCGAGGCGCGCGGCAAGCGCCGGTTGATCGCTCCGGATTGGCTTGTCCTTCGTCATTATTGATCCTGTCGTTCATCATTATTAATCCGCCGGAACCGGAGGCCGTTCGGCTCGACGAGTGGGGACTGAAAGCGTGGTCGACGCACCCGGGACGCTTCAGGGATCGCACCGCGAATGGGTTCATCCGCTGGACAACGTATACCTCAAGAGGTCCGGTCACGCACCATCTGGCCGCCGAAAACTGCTCTAAGCTGCCTCGCGCCATTCGTAGCGATGGTGCAGCCTGTCGCTGCCAGAAATGTCATCCGCCTGGTGGTCCTTGAGTCGTGCGGGGTTGGCGGATAGTCTCACGGGATGAGCTGGCTTCGGCTACTCGTTCTTTTCGGGCAAGGCTTCCTGGATTTGTTCCGCTCACGGGCCTCGCTCGAGGCCGAACGTCTTGTGCTACGCCAGCAGCTCGCCGTCCTCAAGGAGCAGCAGTCGAAGCGTATTCGGCTCCAACCGGTGGACCGGACGTTCTGGGCTCTCCTGTCAAAACTCTGGTCCCGGTGGCAAGACGCATTGGTGATTGCCGAGCCCGATACCGTCTTGCGGTGGCGCCGCGACGGAATCAGATTGGTTTGGCGACGCAGGCGTCGGCGGGCCGGCCGTCCGCCACTCGCGAAGGCTCATCAGGAGCTCATTCGCTGGATCAGCGCCAAAAGTGTTCTTTGGGGAGCGCCAAGGATCCACGGCGAAGTTCGAAAGCTCGGGATCAACGTCTCACAAACGACGGTCGCCAAGTACATGGGGCCGAGGACGACTTGCCCATCGCAGAGCTGGCGAGTTTTCCTACGAAATCACGCTCGGGAACTGATCCGTAGCGGTGAGTTCCGAGATCAACGCGACGATTTGGAAGGGCGTTGCTCGTGGCCTGGTTCAACAGTCGACGAAATTCTGAGTGCGGATCTGTTCGACTCCGTCGTGTGCGAAATCGAGCAGTAGGCTATCCGGAGAATCTATCGAGAGTGTCGCCGGGATTGTGTTCTTTCCACGCCGCGCGGCTTTGCGAGGCGAGGCTCTGTTTGAGAGTCGTGGTCCCCCATCGCGGCGAACGAAGTCCGCGAAATATGAAATACATCATCGGTCGCCCCCTGCGTTGGGTGGCGGACTCTCGCGATCCCCACCAACTTTGTCTCGAACTCGTCGAAACTCTGACCGTCAAACGACAGTCGTGGTGCGCTCTTTCTTCGTGCGCGATGGATCGCTGAAGTCAGTCGCGTAAGCAGGACGACGGATCGAAATTTCGATAGGGACAGCATGCGGGGCGCCCCGACGGTCGGCGCTATTTCGGGATGACCGCGGTCGTTTCGATCTCCAGGCGCGCACCATCCTCGACCAAGCCTTTGACCTCGACGACCGCCATGGCGGGATAGTTCTTGCCCATCACCTCACGGTAGGTCGCACCGACTTCTTTGAGGCGCGAAAGATATTCCTGCTTGTCCACGACGAACCACGTCATGCGTACGATGTGCTCAGGGTCCGCGCCGCCTTCGGCGAGAATGGCCTTCGTGTTCAGGAGTGCCTGTCGAAACTGAGCCGCAAAGCCCGAGCTTGCAAAGCTCTCGTTCTCGTCCCAGCCCACTTGGCCAGAGACAAAGACCATCCGACCTTCGGCGACGACGCCGTGGGAGTAGCCTTTTCCACGCGGCCATCCGGGAGGCGTCAAGGACCGGTGTTGCGTCATGACTCCTTCTTTCGTTTCAGCTCATCTTGGCGGAGCTTGAAGCGTTGCACTTTTCCTGTCTCCGTTCTCGGGAGCGCGTCGACGAACGTAATCGCCTGCGGATATTTGTAGGGCGCGATGCGCTCTTTGACGAAGCTTTGAAGGGTCTTGACCAGAGCGGCATCGCCCTCGTGCGAGCCGTTCAGAACGACGAAAGCCTTCACGATGTTTCCACGCTCGTCGTCAGGGGATGCGACGCAAGCGCAATCGGCGACGTCCTCGTGCGCGAGAAGAGCTTCCTCGACCTCGGGTCCGGAGATGTTGTAGCCGGCGGAGATGATCATGTCATCCGCGCGCGCCTGAAACCAGAAATAGCCATCTTCGTCGACGAGGTAAGCGTCACCGCTGAAGTTCCAGCCATCCCGGACGTAGCTCATTTGGCGCTCGTCGTCCAAGTAGCGGCAGCCCGTCGGCCCGCGCACGGCGAGCCGTCCTACGGTGTTCGGCGGCACTTCAGTCATCTCGTCGTCGAAGACTTTCGCTTCGTAGCCGTAGACAGGTTTTCCGGTGGCGCCCGGGCGGATGTCGTCGCCCACTGCGCTGATGAAGATGTGGAACATCTCGGTGGCGCCGATGCCGTCGATGATGCGAAGTCCCGTCGCTTCGCGCCACGCTTCGGCCGTGGGTAGGGGAAGGGTCTCGCCGGCGGAGATGCAGTGCCGGAGGGACGAGACGTCGTAGCTTCCGACGAGCGGCGTCATGGCGCGATAAGCGGTGGGCGCGGTCGAGAGCACGGTGACGCCGTGACGCTGGCACGCCTCGAGAATGGCTTCGGGGCTCGGTTTCTCGACGAGCGCGGTGCTCGCGCCCGCGCGCATCGGAAAGACAGTCTGCATCCCGAGCCCGAAAGTGAACGCCACCGGCGGTGAGCCGGTGAAGACGTCGCTGGCGTTCTCTGCGCGGCTTCCGTTGCATACATCTTGGCCATCGCAGATTCCTTGGTGACGCGCTCAGCGCCCTGGTCCTTCGTCCACGCCGCGCGATAGACGAGAAGTGCGGTAGCGTCGATTGCGGTGAGCATATCGGCGAGGCGCGCCTGGGTCAGCTGAAAATCGGCCAGCTTTTGACCGAACTGCCGCGCGACTCGACGCGGGGCACCGTCTCGTCGAGAGCGCGGCGCGCGAAGCCGAGGGCGGCCGCCCCCACCGTCGAGCGGAAGATATCGAGCGTGGCTATCGCGATCTTGAATCCTCGGCCGGGCTCACCAACCATTTGCGCGCGCGGCACGCGGCAATCCTCGAAGGCGAGCTTCGCGAGCGGGTGAGGTGCTACCACCTCGATCTCTTCCGCGATCCTGAGCCCGGCCGTGTCCTTGTCGACGACGAAGGCGCTCAAGCCTTTCGTTCCCGTCGCCTCCGACTCGCTTCTCGCAAACACGACGTAGTAGTCCGCGAGGCCGCCGTTCGATATCCAAGTCTTCGTTCCGTTCAAGACGTAGGTGTCTTGGTCTAGCGTCGCGGAGGTGCTGATCGCGCCGACGTCGGAGCCGGCGTCGGGCTCCGAAAGGGCGAAGGTGGCAATCTGTTTCCCGCTTGCCGTGTCGCCCAGATAGCGATCTTGGAGCGCGTCGCAGCCGAACAAGCTGATGGGGGCACTTCCGAGACCTTGCATGGCAAAGGCGAAGTCAGCGAGCCCGTGATGATGAGAGAGAGTTTCGCGAATGAGACAAAGCGAGCGCACGTCGAAGCGGCCCACGACATGTTTCAGCCAGCCGCCCTCCCCGAGTGCCGCGACGAGGCGCGCACAGGTCGCCCGCTCGTCCCCGTCGGTGTCGATCGTCCCGAGCGTGTCCTTGATGAAGGGCCCGAGCTCGCCATGAAGGGCTCGGTGCCGGTCCTCGAAAAAAGGCCAATCCAGAAAGTCGGGCCGCAACGTCAGTCCCCTTTGAAAACGGGTTTCTGTTTAGCCACGAAAGCTTTATAGGCGCGCTCGAAATCCCGCGTCTGTATGCAAATTGCCTGTGCTTGGGCCTCCGCCTCGATAGCAGCGTCGAGGCTCATAGCCCATTCTTTGTCGAGCTGGGTCTTCGTCATCATGTGAGCGAAATTGGGGCCCGCGGCGAGCTTGGCGGCCAGTGCTTGCGCCTCACTCAAGAGCTCGCTCGGCGATACGAGGCGGTTGTAGAAACCCCAGCGCTCACCTTCGTCGCCGCTCATGTTGCGGCCGGTGAAAAGAAGCTCCGACGCACGGCCTTGTCCGATGATCCGCGGAAGGATGGCGCATGCGCCCATGTCGCATCCTGCAAGGCCGACTTTCGTGAACAAGAACGCCGTCTTGCTGTCGGGTGTCGCAAGTCGTAGATCGGAGGCCATGGCAATGATGGCGCCTGCGCCGACGCAGATGCCTTGCACCGCCGAGATGACCGGCTGCGGGCAGCTGCGTATCGCTTTGACGAGCTCGCCCGTCAGGCGCGTGAAACGCAAGAGGCCCTTCATGTCCATCTTCGTGAGCGGGCCGATGATCTCGTGGACGTCGCCTCCGGAACAGAAGTTGTCTCCGGCGCCGGTGATGACCACCGCGTCCACGTCTTGCGCGTCTACGAGGTTGCGGAACGTATCGCGAATCTCGACATAGGCGTCAAACGTCAAGGGGTTTTTGCGCTCGGGACGGTTGAGCGTGAGGGTCGCGACGGTGCCTTCTGTACTCCAAAGAAAATGTGTTGGTTTGAGCTCTGAGAATTTCATATGTCGATGACCATGCCGAGGGTTTTCTCCAGATTCCGCTCGAGCTGTTCTTTTCCCGCGGTGTATTGCTTTGGCCATTCGATCCAGTCCACCCGTTGTTGCGCGGCGGCGCGGAGCGTCCAGTAGGGGTCGGCCAGATGTGGACGGGCGAGGCAGCAAAGGTCGGCGCGGCCGGCGCCGATGATGCTGTTCACGTGGTCGGGCTCGAAGATGTTGCCGACCGCGAGCGTAGGTATATGGGCTTCGTTGCGAATGCGGTCGCTGAGCGGCGTCTGGAACATGCGTCCGTATATGGGCTGGGCGTCCGGGCTCGTCTGTCCAGCAGAAACATTAATGATATCGACGCTCTCCGCTTTCATGGCGCGTGCGATCGCGACACCGTCGTCGGCACTGATAGCACCACCACCACCGCCATCCACCCAATCGGTCGCTGAGATGCGTACCGAGAGCGGCTTGGCCCCAGGCCACGCTTTGCGGCACGCCGCGATGACTTCGAGAGGGAAGCGCAGCCGCTGGGTGAGCTCACCGCCATAGGCGTCCGTGCGGTGGTTCAAGAGCGGCGTGATGAACGCGGATAGGAGATAGCCATGCGCTGCGTGGAGCTCCAAAAGGTCGAAGCCCGCTTCGTCGGCCATCCGGGTCGCACTCTCGAACTCCGAGATCACGCGATCCATGTCCTCGCGAGTCATCGCTTTCGGGACTTGATTGATTTTCGAATAGGGCACGGCTGACGGGCCGAGGATCGACCAATTTCCCTCGTCGAGCGGCTCGTCCATCCCGTCCCACATGAGCTTCGTCGAGCCTTTGGGGCCGGCGTGGCCGATCTGCATAGCGATCTTGGCGCTCGAGTGGCCATGCACGAAGTCGACGATGCGCTTCCATTGTTTGCGGTGCTCCGGTCTATACATGCCGGTGCAGCCGGGGCTGATGCGCGCGTCTCGGCTGACATGCGTCATCTCTGTATAGACGAGGCCGGCGCCGCCCAAGGCACGCGAGCCGAGATGCACGAGATGGAAATCGGACGGCGTTCCATCCTCGGCGCTGTACATGCACATGGGAGACACGACAACCCGGTTCTCGAGGGTGAGCTCGCGTAGACGGAAGGGTGTGAACATGGGGGGGGTAGGGCGTCCGTCCGTCGGCACTCCGCTTCTTTGCGCAAACCAGCCTTCGAAGCGGTTCATCCACTGAGCGTCGCGGTCGCGCAAATTGTCGTGGCTCACGCGCTGACTTCGCGTGAGAAGGGAGTAAGCGAATTGTTGCGGCTCGAACTGCGCGTAGCGATCGACGTTCTCGAACCATTCCGTGCTGTTGCGCGCCGCGCTCTGAAGCCGGAGCACGTCGAGCTCGCGCGCTTTCTGGTAGCCCTCGAGTGCGTCTTGGAGCACGTCGTGCTCCTCGATCTGATTCGCAAGCTCGATCGCGTCCTCGAGAGCGAGCTTGGTGCCGGAGCCAATGGAAAAATGCGCGGTATGCGCCGAATCTCCGAGAAGGACGATGTTCTCGTGATACCAAGTACGGTTGCTGATGCGTGGAAAGGTGAGCCATGCAGTGCCTTGCAAATGAGCCGCGTTGTCCATGAGCGCGTGGCCATCGAGGTAGTCCGCGAAGAGCTTCTCACAGAAGCGGTTGCTCTCGGCCTTCGACATCTTGTCGATCCCGAGAGCCCGCCATGTTTTCTCCGTGCACTCGATGATGAAAGTACTCGTGTCCTCGTCGAAGCGATAGCCATGGACTTGAACCCAGCCGTGCTCCGTTTTTTCGAAGATGAACGTGAACGCATCGAGCGTCTTGTGCGTCCCGAGCCAGATGAACTTGTTCTTGCGCATCTCGATATCCGGCTCGAAATGCTCGGCATACTCCGTGCGGATCTTGCTGTTGAGCCCGTCGCAGGCGATGAACAAGTCGTGCTCGCCGACATCGGCTAGAGAGTCGACCTCCACTTGGAAGTGGAGGTGGACACCGAGCTCTCGGGCTCGCTCCTGCAACAGGAGAAGTATCTTCTTGCGGGACAAGCCCGCAAAGCCGTGGCCGCTCGAACGGATGCGCTCGCCTTTGAAGTGAATGTCGATGTGGTCCCAGTGATGGAACGCGGCGAAAATGCGCTCCGCGGAGATCGGGTCGTTCTCCCGGAGATTCTCTAGCGTTTGGTCGGAAAAAACGACTCCCCAACCGAAGGTATCGTCCGGGCGGTTGCGCTCATAGACGTGGATTTCGTGATCTGGATTCCGGTGCTTGGCCGAAATCGCGAAGTAGAGACCGCCAGGGCCGCCTCCGATGCAAGCGATTTTCATGTGCGACGGATACTATATCACCGCCAACTTGGTCCCCTGGAGAGAGCGCTTCACTTCGCTTCCGGCTTGAGGATGATCCCTTCGTGCCGCTTGCCGTTCATCTTCACGACCGCCGGCGCATCCAGGCGGAGATGGCGGACGGTTCCGTCTTCGTAGCTCGCGGGAAGTTGCGCCAGCCAATCCCAGTCGAGGAGCCCGCCTGTTTCCTCCGGATTCACAGTGAAATAGCCCACGTTGTTCGAAATCAGATTTTGAAAGAAATGCGTGCCCTGGGAAGGCGTTACCCGGAAGTCACGGAACCCTGCCTCGACGATGACCCGTGCGCCCGCCACTTGGCTCCACGTTACCGGGATGCCGAGATAAGGCTCGCGCGATCCCCAGCGGCCCACGCCGATGAGAATATAAGATCGGTCCTTGGCTTGGAGCGCCGCGTTCAGCTGGCTGACGATTTCAGCCGTTTGGCGGCTGTCTTTGCGCTCGAAGCGGTGGTAGTCCACGACGACGATATCCTTCATCTCCTCGAGGTGCCCGTGTCCGAGGACGCTCTTGCTGCGGCAGATGAGTGTGGCTTCAGCGACGCTCCCGAGATCGACGTCATCGAGCTCCTGGGCCAGCGCGAGCGGGCGCAGCTGGAGAAACCCGAACTCGCGCGCTCCATCTCGTGTCGGTGTCAGGTTGACGGCGAACTCGAGCTCCACCGGGCCGCGCGTGCCTTTCTCACCGATATCGAGGAGCGCCTCGAGAATCTCGGCGAGAGGAAACAAGTCGTGTTTCAGGACCGGGGCGAAGGTTATGACTCTCGCGCCGTCGCGGGATACGCCGTCATAGAGAACATCGTTCTCCGTTGAGTAGGTCGAAGCGACCTGAGCGAGCGTCCCGTCCTCCTCGGCGGCGTCGAGACCCCACTGCACGAGGTCCGCCACGACGTCGCGTCGACCGTCTCCCGTTAGCTCGAGGGCGTAGAAGCTGTGCTGCGACGTCTCGATGTCCTCCGGGAGGCTCATCGGCACATGGCGTGGATATTTGGGGCTGAATCGCACGCAGGAACCGCCTTCCTCGACGGTCTTCCCGAGCCCGAGCGCGACCGCGGCGATCCCGTCCTCTCCCTTCGCGGGAGCTGTCGGGTAAAAGTTGTGCGAACGTGCGGCACCGGAGATATCCGGATAGAAGCGATTACCGTGAGCCGTGCCGATGATTTTTTGAATAATCACGGCCATTTTTTCCTCTTCGAGCCGATATTGCGTCGCGTCTAGAAATGTCTTGGCGCGTGAGGAAAAGGTGGAGGCGTAAACGCACTTCACCGCGGTCATCAATTGCTCGAGGCGCACGTTGAGCGACGGATGGTTGTTGGGAACCATGTATGTTTCGTAGACGCCGGCGAAAGGATGGTAAGGCGAATCCTCCAGAAGACTCGACGAGCGTACCGCCAGGGGATAGTGGGCACGGTCGAGAAACACTTTGAGGTCCTTCCGGAGCTCCCGCGGGAACGACGCTTTCCGGAAGCGCCGCTCGATCTCTGCGTCGTCTTCACTCTCACTGGCGAAGGCCCAGAAATCGTTGTCCTCGATAAACCGGTCGAATACTTCCGTTCCAATGACCACGGTGGTTGGCACGAGAATGGAGACGCCCGGGAAATGGCGGTCGATGTGGTTCTGGTTGAGAAGATTGTTCACGAAGGCGATACCGCGCGCTTTGCCGCCGAGCGATCCACCGCCGATGCGGTAAAAGCTCGCGGTGGCGTCGAAAGTACTTCGGTCGAAGTCGACGACGAGGCCTCGGTTGCGCTCTTTACGGTGCTCGGCAATGGCGCGAACCACCGTGTCGCGGAGCTGTTCGAGCGTCGCAAAATCCGACACTTTGCGAGGCCGCAGCTTCTTTGCAAGGTCGAACTCGGTGCGAGCCTTGAGCCAGGTGGAAAAATCGTTGCGCTCACCGTGATAGGCGAGGCTTTCGGCTGGCACTGTTTCGAGCATGTGCGCGAGCGTCTTCAAGTCCGAGGCGCGCCCGAGCTGCGTGCCATCGGGAAGACGGAACACGAAATCCCCGATACGAAGGCTTTCTACCATGAAGCGGCGAACTTGGTGTAAGAGCTGCGGCGAGCCCTTTAGCAGAAACGAGGCGCCGACTCCCTCGGCCTTCGCCGCGTTCTCCTGGTGGCTCGATTGCAGCATGATGGGCACATCGGGCCGAATGGCGCGCACCGCCTTCGCGAGGCGAACGCCGGCGTCTCGACATTTTTCGCCGTCCTTTGGGAACTGGATGTCGGAAATGATCCCTAGGATTTCGTCTGAGTAGCGGCTGAAATGTTCCCACGCCTCTTCGTAGTGGTCGCATAAGAGGATCTTGGGCCGCGCCCGGATGCGCATCAGCTTGTCGGAAAGGTTCAAACCCTCCGGCATGAGACTCTGAGAATGTTTGACCAGCTCGGTATAGATGACCGGCAGAAAGGACGAGTAGTAGCGGATGTTGTCCTCGACGAGCACGATCGCTGGGACACCCACGACGCCGGTGTCGTGGGCGACGTTCATCCGGTCTTCCATGTACTTCACGATGGCCAGAAGGATGCGAACGTCGCCTTGCCAGAGGAAGAGGCGCTCGATCGTCGAGATGTCGTTCTTCTCGATGAACTGTGAGAGCTCACGGCGGTCATAAGCGAGAAGAATCACCGGCGTCTTGATGCCGCGTGAGCGGAGCTCATCGATCAGCCGGAGCACGTTCATGTCTCCGAGCTCTATCGATGTGATGATGAGGTTGTACCGCTGCTGTTCGGACGCGTGATCTAGCGCCTCTTGCCCGGAGAAGACGTGTGTGATGTTCGGGGTGTGGCGCAGATTGAGCTCGAGGAACTCTCCGAGGAACTGCTCGTTGAGACGTCCGTCTTGGGAGAGGATGTAGTAGTCGTAGAGAGTCGAGACGAGGAGGACGTCTTGAACGCGCTTCTGGATGAGATCCTGGAACCCGTGGAAGTGCTCTCCCGGCGGCGGCTGGCCCTCGATCGGGAACTCGATTTTCGCCACAGCTACAGCCTCATGGACCCTCAGGGCCTCGCATCGTTAGAAGCAAGGCTCCATCGCTGCCATGAACGCGCCGATCTCAGCCGGGTCGCCGACGGTGCCCCGCAAGTCGAGATCTTCGGCGGGTGTCTCGGGAAATGGGTCGGGGCCGAACCAGACGCCGAGCCGACGGCGGTCGTCGTCGCACACGAATAGCGTCAACGTCACGAGGCCATCGTGAGCGCCATCGGCCTGTTCGCTGCTGACGCGTCCGCGATGGGTTACCCATAAGATGTCGTCGGCGTCGCGCTCGAGGAGTCCGCGGTCGAGCCGCTCGTCGAGGTCGAGGTCCAGATTCTCCCGCCGCAGCGAGTTGACGTCTTCGCTCCGGCCCTCGAGGAAGTCATAGAGCTCTTTGTCGCCGTCTCCAATTGCCGGATAGGAAACAAAAATAAACCCGTGCTCGCCGATCGAAGGCTCACCGTCGTCTTTTGGCGGCTCGTCCGAGAGCATGGCGAAGTCAAAAACGAACGGGACCGAAAACGCGACGACAGCGTGGTAGCCGTCCGGCAGCTCGCTCGCGCCTAATGCGGAGAGGGCCCGCTCCGTCCGCTCCTCGGGGTCCTTCATCGACTCGCCGAACTCCCGCGCTTTGTTGACGCCCCAGAAGCCGAGCCCCACGGTGATGACGACGAGTGCTACGATCGCTCCGACACAGCCGCACCCCACCCACGCCCATGGCGGCCAACCTTTGTCTTGGCTCATGGGCTAATTATCGGTCTCTTCGTCGTAGATTTCGAACCATTTCAAGATATGGGCGACGCTCTCCTTTTGGGAGGCGAAGATTAGCACGAACCCGCGATACAGATTGAACTCGATTTCTCGTTCGGCCGCGTCTGAGCGTACAATGCGACGGCTAGAGGAGGAAGAGGCCGATGCGACGCGAGTTGTTGTTGTCACTCGTAGGGGGCTTGGCTTTCGCGGCCGGGTTCGGCGCGCAGGAGCTCACCCAAACGTTCGTCGTGAATCTCGAGAACCCGCATCCCATTGTGGGGGACGTCGCGGTATCGTCGCCGATCCCTCATAGCGATATGCGGCCATGGTTGACGTCGTCGTCGCCCCTGCCGAGCGCACCCAGACGAGTCTTTGGACCGAGGTGGGGAGCATCACGACCGAGGGGTTTACATCGGCGGTCCTGAGCCTGCACGGCCAACTTCGCGGCAGCACGAGTGGGGGAGGGGTCGTCGCGGTCGTTCTCGTTCCGGAAGAGGAGAACATCCTCCGCGCGCTCGCTGAAGGTGAGGTTCATCTCGAGCTCGAGGCCACCGCGGATCCGGTGCAGGGAGACACGATGTATTTCAGCGGCTCACGAGCGGCCCTACCGATCGCCTTTCCGGAATATCGGGTCTTTCTCTACAACACGACCGACCGCAGCGCGTCGGTCGACGTGTACGCTTATCTCATTCACTGACGTCGAAAAGGGGAGCCATGGAACCTGAACAACCTTATCGTCCTCCCAGCGCTCATCTGTCAGCGCGCCCAGTAGCCGGTCGTGACGCTACGGCAATCACGGCGAACATGGTCCAATTCCTCGCGGACACGAGGCCTTGGGTCGTTCTTTTGGGGGTGCTCGGAATGATTGGCTGTGGCCTCGTCGTGATGGTGGCTCTTGTTCTTCTCGGCCTTGGAAACGCGATGGGTGTCGACGGACTCGACTCGCTTGGCGGCGCGGCCCTTGGACTCGTATATATCTTCCTTGCGTTTCTCTACTTCTTCCCGTCGCTCTATCTCCTTCGCTACGGGCGCGCGATCAAGCGCGTTCGTGGCCGCGGCGACGTGATGGCGGCTGAAGACGCGTTGAGACACCAGGCGAAGTTTTGGCGCTTCGTCGGGATAACTACAGCGATCGTGCTCGTGATCTACGGCGGCATTATCGTAGTCGTGGGAGTAGCGGCGGTGTTCGCCTCAGGGGGCTAGCTACACGACCCTACCAACGTCCTGACCGATTTCATCGGAGCGACCCGATCCGCGAACTCCGTTGCCGGCTCGCCCGGCCGCCTTTGTTTTTTGCGGACCACAGGTGTCATCCCCGTTCGAGTGACCAGACTCCGCATCGTGGATAAGTGCCATCGAAGGCCAAAAAAAATGGCGCGATTAATGGCGGGAGTTGGCCGAATCACGCCATTTCGTAACTTATTTGGCCCGTAACATTTTAGTTAACAATTAGTTAAAAGGATTGTAGTGTTGGTGCGAATCGGCTACAATCACGCCAAAATGGTCACAACGCGGCGCGAACAAGAAAGAGAAGAAGGGAGTTAGCTACACGACCCCCTGATCGAGCATGGCGTCCGCGACTTTCAGAAAGCCCGCGATATTGGCGCCATTGACATAGTTGCCCGCGGTCCCGAACCGCTCTGCCGCGTCGACTGTCGCCGTATGGATGTCTTTCATGATCAGCTTGAGTCGGTTATCTACTTCTTCGCGCGTCCAGCTGTAGCGCATGCTGTTTTGCGCCATCTCCAGACCTGACACCGCGACCCCTCCCGCGTTGGCTGCTTTGCCGGGGCCGAAGAGCACTTTCTTGTCGATGAAGCACTCGACGGCATCGGGCATGGACGGCATGTTGGCGCCTTCGGAGATGACGTAGACACCGCCGTTCATGAGGGTCTCGGCGTCCTGGCCATTGATCTCGTTTTCGGTAGCACACGGGAAAGCGCAGTCGGCCTCGTGGCTCCAGAGCTCGTTACTCTCCGCGTTAGGGTCGGACGGCGTGAAGGTCGCGCTCGAGAACTCGTCCGCGTATTCCTTGATCCGGCCGCGGCGCTTGTTCTTGAGCTCCATGACCCAGTGAAGCTTCTTGCTGTCGATGCCTTCCGGGTCGTAGATATGCCCGCCGGAATCGGACATCGTCACGACTTTGGCGCCCAGCTCGTTCAGCTTCTCCATGGCGAACTGCGCCACGTTGCCACTCCCGGAAACGAGGCAGATTTTGCCGTCGGGGGTCTCGCCCCGCGTCTCGAGCATGTTGGCGGCGAAATAGACCGCGCCATATCCCGTCGCTTCCGGTCGGATGCGCGAGCCGCCCCACTGGATGCCCTTGCCGGTCAAAACGCCGGTGAACTCGTTCGCTATACGTTTGTACTGGCCGAAAAGAAACCCGATCTCGCGGCCGCCGACACCGATATCGCCCGCGGGGATGTCGGTATTCGGGCCGATATGGCGGAACAGCTCCGTCATGAAACTTTGGCAGAAGCGCATGACCTCGTTGTCGCTCTTGCTCTTCGGGTCGAAATCCGAGCCGCCTTTGCCGCCTCCCATCGGAAGGGTCGTCAGCGAGTTCTTGAATACTTGCTCGAAGGCAAGGAACTTCAAGATGCCGAGATTGACCGACGGGTGGAAGCGAAGTCCCCCTTTATAGGGACCAATCGCACTGTTCATCTCGATGCGAAAACCGCGGTTGATTTGAATGTCGCCGCGATCGTCGACCCAAGGGACGCGGAACATCATGACGCGTTCGGGCTCGATGATCCTCTCGAGCACTTTGGCGCTTCGATATTCGGGATGCCTGTCGAGCACGACGACGAGGGACTCCGCCACTTCTTCGACAGCCTGATGAAATTCGGGTTGAGCGGGGTTCTTGGCTTTCACTTCGGACATGAGAGCCTGCACGTAATCGGTCATCGAGTTTGGAACCTCCTATGGTTGGCTATGGTTGGCTATGGTTGGTAAACGATTTCGCCGCCGACGATAGTCATCACGACTTCGGCGTAGCAGATTTCTTCCGGGCTGATGCGCGTCAAGTCACGATCGAGCACGGTGAGGTCGGCTAGAAAGCCGGGTTTGAGCATCCCTTTTTCCTTCTCTTCATGGGATGCGTAGGCGCCATGTCTCGTATAAGCGACGAGCGCGTCCTCCACAGAAATTTTCTCTTCTGGAACCCAACCGTCCGGGTTCGCGTCATCGAGAGTGCGCCGGGTCACGGCGGCGTAGATCCCTTCGACCGGCGTCGCTGGTGCGACCGTCCAGTCGCTACCGAATGCGAGTGTCGCGCCGGCGTCCAGCAAACTTTGGAACGCGTAAGTGGTCTGGATGCGCACGGGACCGATATAGCGCTCCGCCCAGCGTCCGTCATCGATCGCGTGGTACGGCTGCATGCTCGCAATCACGCCGAGCTCCGCGAAGCGCGGGATGTCCTCGGGCCGCAAGTGCTGAGCATGCTCGATGCGAAAACGCCGGTCGCGCGCGCCATTTTCTCGCGCGACGCGCTCGAAGATATCGAGGAGCGTTTCGTTGGCACGATCCCCAATCGCATGGACGACGACGTGTAGCCCCGCCGCGTCCGCTCCCGAGATCCAAGTCTGAAGGTCTTGTTCCGTGCTGATGAAAAAGCCTCTATCCGAGGGCTGGTCGTCGAACGGAGCGTGAAACGCAGCCGTGTGCGATCCGAGCGACCCGTCAACGAAGCCCTTGAGAGCCCCATAACGCAGCCACGCGTCCCCGCGGCCGTGCTCGGCCACTTCATCGCGGAGGCGCTCCCAATCCGCGAGCGGCACCGCCGCGTAGATGCGTGTCTTGAGCGTGGTGTTATCGTGGGCCCGTTGGGCCACCGCGAGGGTGTCCCAGCTACCCATATGGTGGACGCTCGTTACCCCTTGCGCAGCCATGTGACTCGTCGCCGCTTCGAGGGCGCGGTCGTAAGCCGCATCGTCTGGAGGCGGAAGAACGTCGAAGACGAGATCCATTGCGTTGTCTTTGAGAACCCCGGTCGGGTCTCCGTTGGCGTCACGCTCGATGGTGCCGCCGGCCACGTCGGCCGTGTCCCGCGTGACGCCTGCGAGCTCGAGCGCCAGGCTATTCGCGAGAGCCATGTGCCCGTCGAGCCGGTTGACCCACACGGGATTTTCGGGCGTGAGATCGTCGACCATCGCGCGATGAGGAAGCTCACCGCCCCAAAGTTGATGGTCCCAATCGCCCCCGGTGATCCACGCCCCTGCGGGGACGGTGTTAGCGAACTCTCCGATGCGTCGGGCAAATTCTTTGGGAGTGTCGGCATCGCGCAGCTGCACCGAGGCGAGCTTGAAACCGCCGTCGAGGAAGTGGACATGCGCGTCGATGAAGCCCGGAACGACGAATCGTCCCGTGGCGTCGATAACTTGCGCCTCTCCAATTCGAGGGCGGATCGAAATACTCGAGCCAATGGCGACGATGCGATCGCCCTCGATGAGAATAGCCTCCGCGGTCGGGTTGTCGGGATCGCCGGTCCAGATGGCGGCATTCAACAGAGCGAGGCCAGCGGGCTCCCGCTCGCTCTCCAACCCGCAGGCGGAGACAAAGGCGAGGAGAACAACAAGCAGGAAGCGCATCGAGCGAGGTGTCTAGCGACGTCTCTCCCAGGGTTCGATCGTGTGGATCTCGATGGTGAGCTCGGAGTCGAAAGGGAACTCCCATTCACCGATGCTCAAATAGTTCGGCTCTCCCGGCGGGATAGCGAGATCGGGATCCGCGACGACGGCGGTGTAGAGTTGATATTGGAGAGGTTCGGTCGCGAACCACACCCCGAGCGAGGAGCGGTCGTGTTCTTTTTTCCCGTAAGGATGGTAGTGAAGGCCGAAGCGGAGATGGGAGCCCTCGCGGACATATTTCCCCGAACCGTTCGCGAAGAGGTCGTATTGCTTTCCGGGCACAACGCTCGCAAGCCGTCCAGTCTTGTCGCGCTCACCATCGGGTCCATAGGCAGAAACGACATTGTGGTGCACGACGCGAGAATTCCCGCGCACCTCGGCGGCTATGAGCCATTCGTCTCCATCTAGCGGCATGGGGACGTCGATGCTTGGGTTCAGGTCGGGACCCGATGCCGGGACGATGAACGCTTCCTCCATTTGGAAGACGGCGTCCGGCGGACCGAGCCGGTCGGAGAGCTGCAATCCTTCCACGAAATGGGGTAGCTCGGGCATGTCTTCTGCGTTTCCGAGCGGAGCGCCCGCGTCCACCCAATCGACGATCGTTTGAATCTCTTCGTCGTTGAGGCGGCGATCGTTCGAGAAATCGCCATATGCCGGATCCGCGTGCCATGGCGGCATGGTACGGCTCTGCACTTCCCGTTTGATCGAGCGCGCCCAAGGCCGCGCCTCGGCGTAGGAGAGAAGCGACATGGGGGCGATCTCACCGGGGCGGTGGCACGTCATGCACGATTTGACGAAGATCGGCGCCACGTCGCTCGTGAACGTCACCGCGTCTTTCTCGACACCAGCGGTGATGCCGGCCGCGAGGGCAAAGAAAAGGACGAGCTTGGAAGTGCGTTGCATGCACAGCCTCCTGAAGGGGATCGTAGTGCGAAGCTTCCGCCGTTTCAACACCTCGATAGTTCTATAATACGCGCCTTTGAGGAGGGCCCCTTTGCCATCGATACGCGAAGAGCTCGTAGAAGCCTGGCGGACCAATAATCGCATCAATTTGTTCCTGATCGACAAAATCAGCAAAGCGGGACTGACAAGCTCGCTGTCGTCGCGAGGAGGGCGCGATGTCGCACGGCAATTCGCTCACCTGCACGACGTCCGCATCTACCACTTGGAAAAACGTGCCAAGGACCTCGCGACCGGCCTCGTGAAATTTCAGTCCAAAGGCGCGCCCACGGTAACGCCGAGCAAAGCACAGCTGAAAAAAGCACTTACGGCGTCCGGCCGTGCCATCGAGACCTTCCTGGACGACGTGCTCGCCGGCAAGCCCAAGCGCAAAGGTTTCAAGAAAGGAATCTTCACCACCTTGGGCTACTTCATCGCTCATGAAAGCCACCACCGAGGCAGCATCCTCTTGACACTCAAGGAAACGGGCAACAACTTGGACAAAGACGACCGCTACGCCATCTGGGCCTGGGATACGCTTTAGGAAACCTCTTCCCCTACCGAGATGAGCTCGCGGCGGCGCCACTCGGGAACGACAACGCCGAGCGAGATAATCATCCTCAGCGCTTCGTCGACGGTCATATCGAGCTCGATGACCTCGTCGCGGGGAACGAAAATGACGAAACCCGAGGTGGGGTTCGGGGTCGTGGGAACGAACACGCAGAGCACTTCTTTCCCCGTGCGAACTTGAATCTCGCCCAGTTCGCTCGACGTTTGGAAGCAGACGCTCCAAATGCCTTTGCGGGGGTACTCCATCAGGAGCACTTTGCGAAACGACTGGCTCGTCGGCGACAAGAGCGTTTCCGCCACTTTCTTGACGCCTGAATAGACCCAACTCACGAGCGGGATACGCGCGAGAAGCCCTTCCGAGAAAGTCAATAGCCGCTTGCCTAGAAAGTTGGCGGCCAAAAAGCCCGTCGTCGTGACGAGGGTGAACGTGAGGATGACACCGAGACCGGGGATGCGAAAGCCCAGCAGGTTCTCGGGACGCAACGCCGAAGGGATCAGCAGGAGGGACTGATCCATCAAATTGATCAGCACCCGGAGGATGAATAGCGTCACCGCGAGCGGAATCCATACCAGAAGACCGGCGGCGAGATAACTCCGGATCTTCAGTCTACGCATGCGGTTCCGACACCCCCCCTAAGCAAGGCCGGCAGAGCTTGGTTTTTTTTTGTTGGTGGATTAGAGCTCAATCTCTAATCTAACCGAGTCGAATCGCAGCAGCAAGTGTTTCGCGTCATGGCATGCTAGTCTTCGAGGTAGAGGCCCTTTTTCAGCTTGGCCAGCTGCTCCGGTGTAAGAGATTGTTTGTCGAGAATTTGGATGAAGTTCTCCCGGCCCAGAGCGATTGCTTTGAAACCGCACTGGTCGAAAAACTCGGGATTGGCCTGTTCGAGGAACAGCCGCGGGTAGTCGCGGCACATTCCCGGCCGGGAGTCGTAGCTGTCGCAGCTGCGCGTCGCCCAGTCGAAATGGCTGCACTCAAAGATGAGAGCTCGGTCTTCCCGCCGGGCCTCCTTGAGCGCGAAGCCGTTGACGTATCGGTGCCACCAGAGAAAGACACGCCGCGAGCCCGGGAAATACCACGTGACGCGGCCGACTTGAATAGCCGGCGCCTCGCAACATTTGGCGCACCGGACGCACTCGCCACCGAGCTCGTAACGCGTGTCGGCCTGAAGGCGGTGAAACCACAGCCGCACGTAGTAGACGCAAAGTCCGAAGCGTTTGAGTTGCCTGCGAACGGGGCCGTCTATCATCGGAGAAGCGCTGCGATCTCCTGAATGCGGTGCTCGAGAGCAATCGTCTTGTCCGGAGCTGCGTATCGGGTGCGCAGTCGCTCGGGGATGAAGTTGGGGTCGGTGCTCTCGCGAATGGCGACCAGCTGTTGAAGCTCTTTCTCGAGACCGTAATCCGGGGATCGAAAATGCTCGAGCGTGTCACGGATATGCGCGGCGGTAGGCGATGGGGCGCCTGCGATCGCGGCGCGGCGGACGCATTGCACGAGCAAGCTTTCGATGTCCGCGCCCGAGAGCTCCTCCGGCAAGGTTGGAATATCGCAGGGCGCGACCACGACGTCGTTCTTGCGCGCCATTGCGAGAAACATCTCCCGGCGCGCCTCCTCGGTCTCGGGGGGGAAGAGCGGGATGTGGACCTCACAGCGTCCCTGCCGCTTCAAGTCGACAGGCAGCATGTCGGGACGGCAAGTGAGGAGCATCCACAGGATGCGCCCCCGGTAGCGGGTGTCGCTCATGAGCGACGAGATCATCCCGAACATGCGGCTCGACGTGCCGCTGTCGCCGCCCGATCCTCGGCTTCCGAGCGCGGCGTCGGCTTCGTCGATGACGACAACAACCGGTCCGAGCGCTTTGATCACCGAGAGCACTTTCTGGAGGTTGCCTTCGGAGCTTCCGACCCACTTGCTGCGAAGGTTCTTGAAGAGGATAGTCGGAACGGCGAGGCTTCCCGCAAAGCACATCGCTGTGAAGGTTTTCCCCGTGCCGATGACGCCGCAGAGAAGATAGCCCATTGGGAGCGCGTCGAAGCGTCCTTTCTTGAACAGCGACACATCTTGCTCGAGGCGGTCCTTGACCGCGTCCGGCGCGACAACCATGTCGAGGTCGAAGCTCGGGGCTACGAACTCGACGAGGCCGAAGCACTGTTTCTCGATGAGATCTTTTTTCGCCTCGCGCAGGCTTGCGAGCTCCGCGGAGCCTTTGACCGCCTGCGTCAGACCGACGAGCGTGAGGCCATTGCCTTCGCGGGCGAAGGTCTTCGCCAAAGTCGCGTCGTTCAACAATTGCTTCACGTAGCGCTCACGGGTCGTTTCGTCCGGGAGCTCGACCTCGACTTTCGAGATGAACGGGTTCTCGACGAGCCGGCGGTTGACGTCGCCGAGGTTCTCCGTGATGAGACAAAGCGTCACATCGGCGCTTCGAATTCCAGGGTCGTTGGCCCAGTTCAGGACCTTGATGAGATTGGCGCCGAGCTCGCCCGTGAGCCACGAGCCGTCGACGGCCGGAGTAATGGTCTCGAGGTAACGGATGACGATCGCGAGGCTCTTGCGATTGCCGCCTTTGGGGGTTTCGACGAGCTTGTGGAGGATGTAGCGGTCGAGCAGCTCGAGCACGACTTTGGGGTCCTTGGGCCTCGATGTCGCGAAGCTCGTGCCGCTTATCGAATCCACCGCTTTGAGCGTCTTGTGAAAGTCCTCTTGCATAGACGCCCGACGATCTCCATCCTCGGGAGCGAGAAAGCGGATGCCGCTACCGCGATCGTATGCGAGAACGATGTCCCGCTGGCCGAAAAGCTGCGTGGCGAGATAGTCGTTGAGTGAGATAAAAGCGTTCTTGTCGCTAACCGGGACGAGGTCGTGCACGTTTCCGTGGAGAAGGAAGACGCTCGCCGCTCCTCCGACATAGCTCGCGGCAAGCTCTCGCGCCCAGGTGGGCGCGCCGCTTCCCAAAGGGTTATTCACCGGACTCTGGTGTGGTCTCTCTTTGCGGTCCTACGGTTTTCTGACTCGTTTCCGAAGAAGGCTCGGCGAGCCCTTGCTCGATCTTGAACTGCGCGAGCAGCTCTTGCGCTTCGGCCTTATTCGCGGCTTGCTTTGCTTTCAGGTGATCGATGCCTTGATCGCTGAGATCGGACGCGACCTTCGAGCGCGCTTTTGCTTTGTTGATCTGGTCATCGACGCGGCTCAGGATCGCGCCGATATCGGACGAAACATCGAATTCGGTGTTGAGCGCGCCCGCGGTCTCGGAGACTTCGGCCAAAGCCTTCTCCATCTGGAGCGCGGCTTTCTTCTTGTCGAGATCCTTCTTGGCCGTCGCGATATCCTTCAACGCCGTTTTCATCTTCAGGAGGTTATTCTCGTAACTCTCGCGATGTTGGGCGAGCTGCTCGGTGTTGCTCTCGAGCTCGCCTTTGACGCGAGCGAGGTCGAGAGCGAGCTGGCCCGCCATCTCTTCCTGATTGGCTTTCAAGTGGTTTTTGATCTGGCCGGTGATGCTTGCGATGTGCGACTTCTCGCTTCCGACTTGACCTTCGACTTTCAAAACGAGGGCTTGATAGCTGATCAAGCCCTGACGCGCCTCTTTCAATCGCTCGGTGGCCTGCTGGAGCTTGGTCTCGGCGAGGGCTATGACGTGCTTGTCCTCCATCTCAGTGACGGAGGTGTTGAGTATGGCGTACCAGACGGCTCGGATTCGCGCGAATAGCCCCATTACGAACTCCCTTCGGTGAAAACCGGTTTTGGAAATCGTAGCACAGCCTTCATGTCGAAGCCTCGTCCGACTCTTCTTCGGTGATGTTCGAGAGGGCGGAGACGTTGATCTTCTCGAGGGCGTCAACGAGCTCCTGGAGATCGTCGACATATTCGAGTCTCTGTATGAGCGCTTTGATTTTTGGGTCGTCCACGCTGCGATAGCCTCGGAAGCGATGCGCCATGAAGCGCATCAAAGGGATGAGCGTGCCTTCGATGAGGTAGGACTCGCGTGAGATCAGCTCGTAATCCGATGGCGGCGCCTGGGCCTCGCCCCCGGGCCGCGGTGCGGCGGCGAGCTGCGCTTGTCCGTTCTGGAAGGCCTCGAGAAGCTCGTGGAGCTTGTCGATATAGGGAGCGAGGTCGAGCTTGACCTCCAGGTTAGGTGGCAGGTTGGGTGGGATGTCCGGCGCCGTAAACGCGGCGAGATCGGGATCCGCCGAAGGCGCGTGCGGGCGGGAAGCGGCCATTGATTTTGACGCGGCGCGCTCGATGCTCTGGCCGATGTCTTCGAGATGCTCGGAGACCAAGCTGAGCTGTCCCGTGACGCGCGTCACTGGGTCGTCGTCGCCGCTCCCCATACGTTGTACCCGAACGAAACCGCTCTTGATCTCCTCCCAACGCGCTTTCTGGGTCTCGCTCATCCGGCCGCGCATCTCGGCAAGCTTGAGAAGGTTCTCTTCGGCGCCGGTCGTCAAAGTTTGCGATTCGCCGAGATAGTGGTCGTCGATGAGGCTTTCGAGCTCGTTGTCGTTCATCGCGGCCACGATCTTCTCCGCGAGCTTGTTCATGTTGCGGTAGCTCCCCTGAAGCCTGAACGGCGGCTCGGTGCGATAGGCGTCTTCCTGCGACGCCGAGCGAATATATTGCTGGTTGATCGCCAGAAGCACCTGCTGCACTTGGAGAAGCTTCTTCAAAACGGATTGGATCTCGCCGATCTCGACGGCGGAGTAGCCGTGCTTCAACTGGTCCGCTTGGATCGCTTCGCCGTTCGCCATGCGCACGAGCAACTCGATGTCAGACTGCTCGCGCGTCGTGAGGGGTGCGAGGACGGCGTTCGACGTCAGCGCGTTCTCGATGTACGAAAGCGCAAAGAAGTCGTCCTTGCCTTCGAGGATGTCGCCTAGATTATAGGTATCCGCGCGGTTTGCGAGCATGTCCGGGATTCGGAATTTCTCGCCGGACTCCGTGTAAGGATTTCCTGCCATGCACACGACGAATTTCTTTCCCCGCAGATCGTAGGTGCGGGTTCGACCCTTCCAAACACCCTCCACTTTTCGCTGTGCGTCGCAGAGGGAGATGAATTTTTGGAGAAACTCGGGATGGGTGTGCTGGATGTCGTCGACATAAAGAAGGACGTTGTTGCCCATCTCGAAAGCGAGGTTGAGCTTGTTGACTTCCTGGCGCGCCGTCGCGTTGGGTGCTTCGTCCGGATCGAGCGACGTGACCGAGTGGCCGAGGGCAGGGCCGTTGATCTTCATGAAGACCAGGCCGAGGCGGTTCGCGAGGTACTCCATCAAGGTTGTCTTGCCGTAGCCCGGAGGCGAGACGAGTAGGAGCATTCCCATGAGGTCGGTACGCTTGGCGTCCCCGAGAGCCCCCATCTGTTTCGCGAGGTTGTCGCCGATTAGCGGCAAGTACACGTCGTTGATGAGACGGTTGCGCACGAAGGACGACATGACCTTGGCCTTGTACTCGTCGAGGCGCAGGCTATCGCGCTCCCGCTCGAGCACGTCGTGCCGGGCTTTTTGGAAGTCTCTGAATCCGGGGACCTCTCTGTGGCGAAAATGGCCGAGCCGCGAGAGGAACTCGTCGAGATGGAGCTCCATCCGGCCCTGCGGCATGCGGGCGTGCTGCCCGAGAAGGCCTTCGACCTTGACTTTGGCCTGCGCGCTCGAGGTGTCTCGGCTCACTTTGTCCTCGAAAAGAAGCGCGACTACGGCCTCCATGGAGGAACGCGCCCAGAGATCGCCGTTCTCCGAGGTCGCGAGAAAAGCCGCCATCCACGCATCCGTGAGCTCGTAAGCGCGTACGGGCGTGTCGCGCAGGGCGCGCAAATCCTCTTCGAGCTCGCGGTCGTGGCCGGACTCCCGCAAGTGCTTCTCGAAAGCGCGTTTGAGATCGTCTGCATCCGCACTCAAGACAAATTTCTGTGGCTCCCGTGCGATCTCTTCGAGCAAGTAGGCGCCGGCAAGACGCGACGCTTGCTTCGGCACATCGATCCCTATCTCGGCGAGATGGGTCGCGATCGCTTCATTGAGCTCGGTGCCGAGGTCCGTCATCGCGTCGCTGTGCTCGAAGTGAGTACGAAGGCGGATGAGTCCGCGAGCTTGGCTCTCCCAGGCAGCGCGCTTTTTTCGGTCGCTGTAGAGCGCCCAAAACACCGTGGCTAGTGCACGCGCGTCCGGGGTGAATCGAAGGAGATCCGCGGTCTCGTGCATGCCCAAGATCTTCTGCAGGATCAAGGTCGCGTCGGCGTCGTGGACGCTGCGCTCGTACCCCTCGTCATATCTTTCCGCGGCGAAGTCGCGGACGATGCTCGAGAGCGCGCCTTCGCCGCGTGTCGCTCCGAGAAGTTTTTTGAGCGATAACCCGGAATCGCCGAGCTCCGCGTCTTCGAGAACGCAGAAGGCTAGATATTCACCGCGATAGACCGAACGTGTTTCGGAGACGAGCTCTTGCGACCAGAAATCCCGCGTCTTTGCGAACGCCTCGTCGTCGACCTGCTCGTAAAAACCCGTGCCGGTGAGATGAAAGGCCATGGCATCGTCGCGGGGCACCATGGTGAGCTCGAGAGGCTGTGTGTTGACGCTGAATCGATGGCGGCCGAGCTTGATGACGTTGGCGCCGTCCTCATAGATCTCCTGACGGTCGCGGAGGCCTCGAGCGGCGTCCTCTTTGGCGGCCTTGAGCCGGCCGTCGATCTCGTCGGCATGGACGGAGTCGCCGAGCTCTCGTAGATTGTTTGCCGTGCTTCGAAGCTTGGCGACCATCGCGTCGGCGGCGAAATACGCGTTGAGGTCGTCCGCGGTCTCGAAAGTCTCCGCGCGCCGCGTCACGCAGCCGAGGATGCGCTCCGCGGCCTGCATCAAGTTCTGTGCGCGGCGCTGGCGGCGGTCGACAAGGGACTGTTTCTTCGAGCTGAAAGCCTCGTAGACCTCTTCGCGCTTGGTCGTGAGCTCGTCAGTGAACTCTTCGAACTCGGAGAAGCGGGTCTCCAAATCTTCGAGCTGCAGCATGAGCTTCGAGAGCCCCTCGTCGCATTTCTCGGGCGTGTCGGAGAGAGACAAAGCGCTCGTTACGCTTTGGCTCAATAGTTGGAACTGCACTCCGAACTCGGCGACGCCTTCTTTGCCGAGAAGCTCTTTGCGCCGGTTGGTGATGAGCGCACGCACGCGGTTGAGGCTTCCCATGATCTCGGAGATGTTCCCGAGAATCTGCGTGCGGATCGTCGCGTCGTCGATCTCGAGCGAACCGATGACGTCGGTCAGGAGGTCGAGACTGTCGGAGAGCTCCTGGAGTGCGTCTTGCTGAGCGTCCGCTTCGGTGACTTTCGACAATGCCGCTACTCCGTCTTCGAGCTCGCGGGCGCGCTCTTGGTAGGGAAGTAGTGCCTCGTCCTGCAGCAGAAACTCGACCGCGCGCTCGCTCACATTGTCGAAGCGGCCGACGATCTCCGTCTCGATCGTGTCGATTTGAGCAAGGTCGATATAACGTGTTTCGCGCAGTGTGATGAGTTGCCCGCGCGCCGAGCGCAAGCTCGCGAGACAGGCGACATATTGGTCGATCGAGACCCAAGAGTCCGGATAGATGGTGCGAAAGATCTCTTGGACTTTCTCAAAAGCCTTTTCGAGAGACTTTCTCGCTTGCGCCCGCAGCGCTTCGACTTTCTCGAACTCGTCGATGATGCTCTCTGCGGCTTCGTGCACTTCTCGGAGCGGCTCACGAAGGTTTCCAATCTCGGGGTTGTCGAGCCAGTAATAGCTGTCGATGACACGCGCCGCGGCTGCAACGAGGTCTTCGTATTTTTGGCGCGTCGGCTCCTGCTCGTCGACCATGCGGCGAATGCTCAAGCAGTCAGAGACGCCGCGCACGAGCTCGGCATTGCCCACTTTCTCCAGAAACGAGCCGGTGGGAGGCCTCGACTGGACGGCTTCGTCGCTCAAGAAGGGCGTGCGCCAGATTTGCATCCCGTGGACCCGCTTTGGGTCGTCGTCATCGGCGCGGAAAACGACGAGCGCGCCGTCGGGATAGAGGCTGAAACCGTGGCAAGTGAGCGGGTTATCGACTTCTTTCCGGATCATGTTGTACGGAAGAAGGATCGTGCGCCCGGACTCGCGCTCGTGAAAGGCGTAGAGGACGTCTTCGCCGTTCGGTGAGCGCAGACGCCGCATGAACTCCATCCCCCGGAACTCGCGATCGAACGATTTCGTGTGGCCGCTCTGCAGGTAGTAGCCGCCCGGGAAGATGAGGCCGTGGTCCTCGGGAAGCTGCACGCAGGACTGGCCGCTGGCGTCGATGCGGTCGACTTTTTGGGTGCGGGTGTTGTAGACGAGGTAACGGTACTCCGTTTCGCGATAGGGGAGCATCTTCAGAAGAATGAGCGTGCCCACTTTTGCGTAGTGAACTTCCGCGTCGTCCAAAGATTGATCGGCGTCGAGCACGGGCTCGCGATAGATACCCTGGCCGTCTTCGGTGTTGTTCTCGACTTTGATCGTGAGATCGCCGCCGACGGTCTCGACGAAGACTTCGTCGAGAATGTTGACGTGCGGGTGACGGCCCTGGACGTGTTCTTCACGCGCGGTGAGCGTCCATTCGAAGTCGTGGGTCGGCGGGAAAACGTGGTCGCGCTCGCCGCGGTTGTCGATATAGGTGACCGCGCCGTCGGGAGAGACGGCCCAGCGGAACACGCGCACGTCCTCGATTTTCTCGCCTATTTGGAATACAGCGAGAAGCTTCTCGCCGACGCGTCTCAGCTGGAGGAGCTTGGCGTTCTTGTAATAGTGATAGAGCTCGTGGAACTCCTCGAGAAATTTCGCGTCCGAGAGAAAGTAGTCGGGAGAATCCTTTTCCACTTTGCGGAAGACGAAGCCGTCCTCCGTCTTCTCGTGGCTGTGAAGGCTGAGAACGTCCTCGACGTGGGTCTCTTTCTTGAGGCCGATGAAGACGTTGTAGCCGAACAGGAGGTAGTTGCCCACCTCCTTGATGTCGCGAGGGACACAGTTGTTCTCGGTCCGGATGCGCTCGTTGCCCAGTACCGCGAGCTCGGTGCCTCCGAAGATCTCGAGGCGCTTCTTGTTGAGCCCATCGGCTCTCTCGGCGAGTGTTTTGCCGTGGCCGAGCAAGCGGTCCCGGATGATCTCGTACGTGCCCCGCTCGATCTCAGGTTGTTGTACGTCCGTGCTCGTCGTACTCATGATGATATGAGCCCTTCGTTACAGCCGAACGTCGTCGATGCCCAAGGCCTTGGCCTGTCGTCGAAGCTTCTTCAGCTTCTCGCTATCGTCTCCAGACGCGTCAGTCGCGATCTTCGTCAGAAGCGCACCGATGGTGATGTCCTTGAGGGCGCCTCCGTCGATGCCGGAATCTTTCAACATCTGCCGGATCTCTTTGATGATGTTCTTGTCGCCGCTGAAATAGTCCTTCGCGAGCCCGGAGATGACGTCGCTTTGCTCGACGAGCTCGTCGATGCCCTTGCCCATGCTGATGGAGTTCACCATGCGGTCGAGAAAAACACCGTCTCCGCCGACGATGTCGATATCCGCCGATTCGAGCGCTTTGGAGAGGATCTGGGCTTTGTGCGCGGCCACGGCTTCGCGCGCCTGGATCGCTTCGAGACCGAGCAATCGCTCGTTCTCCAGGCGAATGCGGTACTCCTCGTGCTCGCGGCTGTCCTTGTCGAGCATCTTCATCGCCTCGGCCTTTTCGGCGAGGCCTTTCGCCTCAGCGCCGAACTTCTGTTGAATGGTGTGTGCCTCGGCGACGCCTTTCTCGCGAACCACGGCCGCTTCCGCGGTGCCAACTTTCTCGACAGCGTTCGCCTGGGCTTCCTGGACCCGGACTTCGGCAAGGCCGTGTTTCTCGGACGCGACGGCGTCGGCCTCTTTGACCCTGGCGGCCGCGAGCCCTTCAGCGGCGGCTTCCGCCTGGGCGCCTTCCGCGAGACGGATCTTGGATTTTGCGTCGCGGTCGGCGGCCTCGAGCGCGGCGTCGGCGAGGGTGACGCGCTCGACGGCTTTGTGCTTCGCAGCTTGTTCCTGGGCCTCGGCAGCTTTGATGTCCTTGACGAGGGCTTCTTCCGCCGCGGCTTCGGCCGTGATGATGGTGGCCTGCTTGGCACGCTTGGCTTCCTCGACGACCTGGAGCTCCTTGATGCGCTCCTGTTCCTCGACAACGGTCCGCTCGACAGCGAGGCGTTCGCGAATCACGTCCTGGATCGCTTTTCGCTCGACTTCGAGAGCTTTCTCCTTGTCGATGCGGTGGAGCTCGACTTCACGTTCGCGGATCACCTCTTCGAGCTGGCGGTCTTTCAAGACTCGCTCGGTCTCGACGCCAATAACGCGCTCGCGGTTCTTGCCGGCAACTTGGACCTGGCGGTTCTTGTTCTCCTCGGCGACCTGGACTTCTTCGTCCGTCCTGATGCGCGCCGTTTCGGACTTGAGCCGTTCTTCCGCCTGGACTTGCTGGAGCGTAGCTGTTTCGCGTGCGCGAACCGACTCGATCTCCCGCTTTTGCTTCGATTCGGCATCCGCGTGCTCGCGATCGAGCTCGAGGATGACTTTCGCGCGCTCGACATTCTGTTTCGTGATGGCTTTCTTCTCGTTGTTCTCGAACTCGTTGGTTTTGATGTGCTCGATCGCGGTGAGCTCGGTGATACGCCTTATACCTTGAGCGTCGAGGATGTTCTGCGGGTCGAGATGCTCGATGGGGGTCTGCTCGAGATAGTCGATGGCGGCGTCCTCGAGCGCGTAGCCGTTCAAGTCACGGCCGATGATCTGGATGATGGCGTCGCGGAATTCGTCGCGCTTCGTATAGAGGTCCACGAAGTCGAGCTGTTTGCCCACGGTCTTGAGCGCTTCGGAGAACTTGGCGCTGAAGAGCTCGTCGAGCGTTTCGGGAGATGAGGCGCGAGCGCAGCCGATCGACTGCGCGACTTTGATGACATCTTCTTTGCGTTTGTTGACGCGGACGAAGAAGTTGACTTTGATGTCGGCACGGATGTTGTCACGGCAGATCAGGCCGTCTTTGGCGCGCCGATCGATCTCGAGCGTCTTGACCGAGATATCCATGACCTCGGCCTTGTGGATCACCGGGAGCACGGTCGCGCCCGTGAACGTGACTTCGGGCTCTTGCTTCATCTTGTTGACGACGAGCGCCTTGCCTTGTTCTACCTTCTTGTAGAACTTGGCGATGAGCATCAAAATGCCCATGCCAAGAATGAGTCCGCCAACGAGGACGGCGCCTCCGATCATTAGCCAATACATGAATTCTCCCCCTATCGAGCTAAACTATGAATCGACCACATTCGATGCTTCAGCCAAGGCATCGTCGACGGGTCCGATAAAAAAGACGCCGTCGGCGGGGTCGTAGCGATACACGAGCGCCTTTTGGCCTCGCGTCAATTGGTTGTCCTGCGGGCATCGCACTTCGGCGACGAAACCCGTCGCGCCGTCTTCAATCTCGGCGCGGCCGAACTTATCGTCGACTTTCGCGGACGTAACGATACACATCTTTCCTACGAGCGAAACGCGACTAGGTGCCGTTGGCGTCACGAAGACTTTCCTGAAAGGACGCGCGGAGATTGCCGCCAGAACTAGCGATCCGAGAACCGATGTTCCAGCGAGAAAGCCGCCGACGAGAAACGTCACCGCCGCGGCTCCCAGCAATTTGGTGCCGACCATGCTGATAACCCATGCCCATAGCAGGACGAAGCTCGCCACGACCGTAATGGGCACGCCGCGAACGCCCATCATGTTCAAGAGCCCGGAGAGCGCGCCCTGGCGGGCCCCGTCGCTCGTATCGCTCGAATGAGCGGCATCAGCGGCATCAGCGGCGTCCGCGGCGCCATCGATCGCGGCATCGATCGATTCAGCCGCACCTTCGACAGCCCCGTCCGCCATCCCGTCGATGGATTCGAGCGCTCCGTCAAGGGTCGCATCGATGCTGTCGAGACCGAGGGCGCTGTCGAGAAAGTCCAGGTCGAGCGCGCCGAATATTACGACGAGCCAGTACAGGAGGGCGACCGCGAGGCCGAACGTGAACACGATCGTTGGAAATGCGACGACCGTTACCAGAAACTCCTGCAGGATTCCGCTCCTTTCGACATTTCGAACCACTGCCGCTTGGGATGTTGGATGGCGACAGTGCGACGACGCGAAGACGCCTCGTCCGCACGATAGACAGCTATCGCGATTTGAGAATCGTGATTTCGATTGTGGATGTGCCGGTTGTGGTGCCCGGAGCTAGCATTAGCCCGAACTCTGCCACTAATAATACGCGAAAAGCCGAATGAAGATCAAGCGCCACTGTGGACGAGCAGGGCCTTTGATTATTGTTTGGAATATCCGAAGTCAGCACATATCGCCGGTATGAAACGCATCGTGTCGCATAAATCGTTCATCGATAGTCAATTGGCCGTGGATTTGGGTTTCGAGGACCCGCGTCTCTGTTTCGTCTTGACAGTCAGCAACACCATCTATAGTATTGCCTTACCCAACGCAACGTTAGTGAGCATTAATTAATCAATATGTTCTTGTTTTGTGATTCCATAAGTGGCAGTTCGCCAAGGGTCCGCAAAAGACCCGTCTTTTATAACCCGGGTCTTATCCATCCATCCATCGACCGAACCCGCAACTTTATCCTGCTTTATCTTTTACCTCGTCCTAAACAACTCCACATAAATAATCCTTGGCAACAGTTCTTTTTGGAATCATAGGGGGGCGCTTTCGGGCGCCCCCCGCTCTCATTTAGCGAGAGTTTTTTCGAAGCTTTTCCGCCCATCGCCAACCGCGCCAACGTTTCGTGGTAAACATCATGCATGAAACTGACGATCACGATTTTGCCTGGTGACGGCATCGGACCTGAAGTCGTTGCCGAAGCTCTGAAGACCTTGGACGCGGTAGCGTCCAAGTTTGGGCACGAGAGCGACACGACGCCTTATCCGTTCGGCTCCGCTGGCTACGACGCTGCCGGTAAGGGATTTCCGGACGAGACGCGGGACGCGTGCATGAGCGCTCCCGCTATTTTTCTCGGTGCTGTCGGCGACCCGAAGCATGACCACTTGCCGCCGAACGAGCGCCCGGAGCTGGCATTACTCGAGCTCCGTCGGTTGATCGAGAGCTTTGCGAATCTGCGCCCCGTCATCTCCCAATTCGTCTCGCCAACGTCGCCCTTCAAGCCGGAAACGCTCGAGGGCGTCGACCTTCTGATCGTTCGCGAGCTCACCGGAGGGCTGTACTTTGGCGAGCCCCGCGGCATCTCGGGCGAGGGACAGGAGCGGCGGGCGGTCAACACGCTTACGTATCATACAAAGGAGATCGTCCGCGTCGCGCGCGTCGCGTTCGAAGCGGCGAAGCGAAGACGCCGGCACCTGACCTCGGTGGATAAAGCGAACGTTCTCGAGACGTCGAAGCTGTGGCGCGAGGTCGTTACCGAGGTCGCGAAGGACTACCCGGACGTCACCCTCGAGCACATGCTCGTCGATCGCGCCGCGATGGAGCTCGTCGCAAAGCCGGCCAACATCGACGTGCTGCTCACGTCGAATCTTTTCGGGGATATCTTGAGCGACGAAGCCTCCATGCTCGCCGGCTCGCTCGGCATGCTGCCCTCCGCGAGCCTCGGGGGAGCGGTCGGCCTGTACGAGCCCGTCCACGGTTCCGCGCCCGATATTGTGGGAAAAGGCCTCGCGAACCCGATAGGCGCCATTGCGTCGTTGGCGATGATGCTCCGTCATACCTTCGAGCTCGAGGACGAGGCGCGCGCTATCGAGCGCGGCATCGAGTCCGCCCTCGGGAACGGCTACATCACGTCCGATTTAGCGGCGGAAGGCAAAGGTCGCTCCACCGAAGAAGTAGGCGACTACATCGCTGAGTCAGTGATCAGCATTCAGTGATCAGCATTCAGTACCCGTATTTCGATGACGCCATGCCCCATATTCGGGCTCGGCGCCAACGCGTGAGAGCTTCATCAGCGAATAGCGGACCTGAATGCTGAATGCTGACTACTGTTTCTTCGCTTTGAGTTTTTCGGCGATGAAGTCGCTGTGGTCGATGTGGAGCAGCTTGGCGATCTTGCGGATTAGATATTCTTCGTGCTCCTCGAGTCGATCGTCGCTATACGCGATTTGCCACAAAAGCCCGATGATGTGTTTCTTCTGATCGCGGGTGAAGCTCTCATCGACGAGGCGGGTGAACTCGTAGAGCGAGACCGAGGCATCGACTTCCTGCTCGGCAAGGGCGATGATCTCCCCTGTCTCCGCCTCACTGAGTCCGAAGCCTTGCGTAAGAGCTTCTACTATGGCGATACGCTCCTCGTCCGCGACCTCGAAGTCCGCACGCGAAATCTCTATCAGGAGCGCGGCGGTCGCTAGGTGGAGCGCGCGCTCGAGCGACACCACCGGCTTTTTTTCGGCGATGATGCGTTCTTGGAAGAATTCCTGGATGGTGCGAATCATCAAACCTCCGCCGGTACGGGCTCGTCTGTGTGTTTGCGTCGGTCCAAGACGTAAAGCGACAGCGCCCCAAAACCCCAGAGAGACGCAATCATCGTAACGACGGTGCCGACGACGGGTATCGACTTGGCAATGTAGATCAAAAACAATCCTAGGGCCACCCGGCCGAGCGCTTGCCCCGCGCTGGTCGGTGTTCCGAGAATCTCGCGGCCGATATAGGCGCCGACATATGCTTGCGCGAAGTAGAGTCCAACGGTCAGGAAGAACGCTGTCGTCAAGCCGAGCGGAAGACCGACCAGCGTGAGCGACACGAGGATTGTGAACGCGAAAAGCACGACGGAAGCGACGACGCCGACGAGGAAGCTCTTGCCATAGTCGGGAACGTGGCGGGTCACGACGACTTCCGTCGATTCGGGAGTCACGAGCATGATCGCGGCGCCCAATATGAACGCGGCGGCCCAGTATCCGAAGAGCGCCCAAATTCGGGAGGCCAGCGATTTGTCGTCATCGTCCTCGACCCTCTCGAACTCGAACGGCGAAGAGAGCTCGGCGTCAGCCGAGATTTCGGGCTCGTAGCGACCGAAGAATTTTGCCTCGCCGCCGATGGCGCCGGTCGGGCCCACCGTGAGCCGTTTGCCGAAGACGAGCGCCGAGCCGCCGATGCGCGCGTGGATCTCGGACGTTTCGGCTGCCAGCACGACGTCGCGCGGGACCGGTGCATCCAAAATCACTTCTCGCGACCCGGTGGTGAAGCTTCCTCGGAGCGTTGCTCCCGGGCGTAAGCGAATGACCTCACCGCCGGCGGTGACGTTGCGCCCCACCTCACCATCGATAATGAGCGTGCGAGCGGCGATGCGCAGGTTACCCCCGACGCGGCCATTTACCTCGACGCGTTCGGCGAAGCCGAGGATGTCGCCTTGCACTTCACCCGACACGTCGACGGAGGCTGCGCAGACAATGAGGTCGCCAATGACGGTGCCCTCGATCACGACCCTCTTGCCGATAACGATGAGATCGTTGTCGATGACCTCTCCTTCTCTTAGCGTGTAGGTGCCTGCGTCGTGCTTGATGATCGCAGCTTCCAGGCTCGCAGGCGCTACGAGTAGGTGCGAGAGCGCGACGAGCAGCAGCGAGAGCGTCACTGCCGACGAAAGAAAGCGTCGCCAGCCCCAATGCAGCGCGTAGCCGGCGGCGACTGCCACTAGTAAGAGGGACACGCCCTCGATGAAACCCGTCAACATGTCGGACCAACCTTCCCAGAGAATTCCCTGAATAACAACTGATGTCGCGACGCTCGTGCCGTCGAGCCCGATGCTCTCCATGCTTTCGATGATGGGCTGCACATAGCGCGTCCAAAGGGTGGAGATGGCGAGCGTTCCGAAGGCGATCATCGCGACCAGCACCCACGACACGTCGGCGTGACGCGGCCGCAGATGGCCGGGTAGCGCTTCTTCTCGCTCGAGCACCGCGGCACGCATGAGAGCGGTCTCCGCCTTCAAAGCTTCGTGGGCGGCGCGACAACGGGCGCAGCGGATGAGATGCTCGCGCGTTGCATGCTCGCGCTCCTGCGAGAGCTCGCCGTCCAGAAACCGCATGACGGTCAGCTCCTCGACGTGTTTCGCGCTATCGCTCATTGTTTGAGCCTCGTCCGCATTTGACGACGCGCGCGCAGCAATAAGACCCCCGTGAAATTGCTCGAAATGCCGAGCACATCGCCGATGTCTTCGTAGCTCATCTCGGCGAAGTAACGGAGGATGACGATGAGCCGAGATCGATCGTCGAGCGCGGCGATGGCGTTACGGACGTTCCGCTTGGTCTCGTTGAGCAAAACCGCCTGTTGAGGCGTTGGGGCTTGGTCTTCGAGTTTTTGGAGCTCCGATTCGCCGTCGTCCCACTCCCCGTGGGTTCTTCGCTTGCGGAGCTCGTCCCAGCAATGGTTCGCCGCGACGCGGTAGATCCAAGGTGCGAAAGGTCGCGAAGCGTCAAATTGATTGAGGTGCAGTCTCGCCTTGAGGAAGACCGCCGCCGTGGCGTCCTCGGCGTCGTGCCGGTTGTTGAGCGGCTCGGCGGCATAGTCGAAATATCGCGGGTGCATTGGCTTCATAGAGCTCGGCCCAGGCCTCCGAGCTCCCTTCGCGAGCCTTTTTCGCCAGGCTTTCGAGCTCATCGCCGCTGGACATTCCCACTTCTTGATACGCTCCCGTCGAGGAATTATTACAGGTAATCTCGTCGGACGGGCCACTTGAAGAAAATGCGGCCATTGGGGTGAGGGTAAGCGGCTTGACATAGCGACTCGGATTGCGGTACTCGTAACGTCCCCACCATGATGCGCCGTTCTGCGGACGGTATGGCTTATTTTAATTAGTCTTTATTTGACAACCATTTGTGGGGATTCATCATGGATCGCAACTCCTTTATTCGGGTTTTGGAAGGCTGTATCTCGAGCGCTACAGGACGGGATTACAAACATATTGATTGGACGAAAATGAGCGATCAGGGGCTCGTTGAATGTGCGGAGCTCGTGCGGGATCTCCTCGAAAAACGTCTGCGCGACCTCGACAAGATCGTGATGGCGTCTGAGCCTGTCGATGGGAATATTCATTGACTGATAGGCGCTTCGAGCGTGTCAGTGTAAAGGTGCCGCTGTTCATTACCGTAGGCGGCGGCCGGCTTTACGAAAAAGCGGTCTCGATCGAAAGCCGTGATATCTCCGGAGGCGGTTTGTGCTTCGAGACGCGAAAGAAGCTCCCGCTCTCGGCTCAATCCAAAATCATCATGGGCCGGCTCGGCGACCTTCCGGGCTCGGCGCTCATCGAAGGGCGCATCATTTACCGGCGCAAGCAACAAGACACCGAACGTTATACGGTCGGGGTGGAGTTCGTGGAGTTCGTCAACACCACGCGCGATGAGATCCTTCAGCATATCGAAGAGTGGTGCAAGAAGGAGAGCGCGCCCGCCGACGAATCCGGCGACTGACGCGGCCGCCACCCGTGAGCGGTGCATGCTGCGATATCATGCACCACTATGAAAAAGATCGCCGTTCTGTTTGTGGTCGTCGCTCTGGGCGCCGGCATCGTCTCAGGAGCTCTTTTTGTCGACCGGATGGCGGTGAATTACATCACGGGGCAGCGTCGCGTCGCGGGCGAAGGTTTTTGGGGTGAAGGAGTCCCGAATGACGGCCCTGTTCCGGGCTACGCGTTTCTCGGATTCACACGGCCGTCAGAGGAGCCACCCGGCCTGCGTATCATGCGCCCTTGGGAAATGGCGCGAGAGATCGGCCTCGAGCGCGGCGACGTCGTTACTTCAGTCGAAGGTGAAACGTTCTCGTCGTCGCGGGAGCTGATGAGCTACTTTGTCAGGAATTTCGAGGCCGGCGAGACCGTGCGGCTGACCGCTGTGACGGAAGGAGAGCCCGAGCGCGCGCTTTCGATGACGCTTCGCGCTTTCGTACGGCACCCGGGCGATTTGGACCTGCCCTACGACGAGATCGAGATTGCCTCTGATAGCGGGTATCTACTGCGCGGGTGGTACATCCCTCCGCCGGAGCGCAGCGACGGCCGCGTCGGCATTTTCGTGCACGGCGCGAATTCCTCTCGATACCAAGCGCTCGAGAACGGAGCCAAGTATTGGCATCATCGCGGCTACGGGCTCATTACGATGGACCTGAGCGGTCGGGGGGCGAGCGAAGGGGCGTACATCACCTATACCGTGAACGAGCGCCACGACGTCAAGGCCATTCTTCGCTGGGCGCGCCACCACGCGGGTATCGACCCGAAGCGCGTCGTGCTCTTCGGAACGTCGAACGGCGCCGCCTCCGCGATTTATGCGGCTGCGGGAGACAAGGAGCTTCCAGCACTTGCACTCGATGCCCCTTTCAGCAATCTCTGGGACGTGGCGGGCGCGATGCTCTCGTCTCGCGGCGTATATGCAGCGCTTCGCTATCCGCTATTCCTTGCAGTGCGATGGCGTTTGGGCGTTGATTTGCGCAGCGTCCGTCCCGCGGAAGTCATCAACGAGATCGAGGCGCCGGTGCTCTTCGTGCATGGCGATGCGGATCGGCAAGTCCCGATCGCGCATTCGGAATCGATGCACGAAGCGCGCAAGAGCGCGGGACTGAAAAGTACCTTGTGGGTTCTTCCAGGTGGAGAGCATGGCTTCGACAACTATCCGCCTGAAGGTATTTTCTGGAACCGCATTTTGGATTTCTTCGACCGCGCTTTGGGCGGACCTCCTTCTGAATGGGAGCTATCTTCTTAATGGGTATCAAAGATCTTCTAACTTCCGAAGGACGACTCAAGTTCCGCATTCAGCGCAGTACGAAAACACTCCTCGAGCGCTATGCGCAGCACGAGGCGCGCATGGAAGCGGCTGACAAGCTTCGAGACATTGGGACTCCCGAAGCGATATACGGTCTCGCGCGGCGGTTTTCGGCAACCTCGGAGAATCTGGGCACCGATCAAGAGGAGAAGAAAACGATTCAAGAGGTTCTGGTCGGTTTCGGTGACGACGCCGTTGAGCCTCTCGAGCGCTACATCCGCAACTACGACAAGATCACGTGGGCGATCGACGCGTTAAAGCGGCTAGTCACGACAGACAAGCTCATCCCGTTTCTTTTGGAAGTGCTGAACGAAGGCGATCCGGTGCACATCCGCGGCGAGAAGGCGACGCAGATCGTGAGCGCGCTGGAGAACTTGAACCAGCCGGGGATCGTCGAAGGCGTGATCCCTTGTCTCGAGAGCCAGGATGACACGGTTCGCTTTGCGACGGTGGAGTGCCTCGAAGCCTATGCTGACGAGAGGGCGCGGGAGCCTCTCTTGGAGACGCTCGTCAACCCCGATGAGGACTCGATCCGGGTCAAGATTCGAATTGGCGAAGCGCTCGTCAAGCTCGAGTGGGAAGTCAAAGGCTATCGCAAGAAAGTCGAAAGCGCGCTTCCCGACTCGTTTCGCGTAACCTCCAAAGGACGCGTGACCCGCTAGAGCGGCTTCAAGCCTAGCCAGGTAAACCTGAAAGCGTTTGAACCGCAGAGGCGCAGAGGACGCAGAGGAAATCCGGGATTTCGAAGAATCTGATGCTAGGGAAACCTTCTCTTCTCCGCGTGCTCCGCGCCTCTGCGGTGATTTTCTTGCTCTAAAACGTGAACAAATCAGAAGGCTAGGAGGCGTCGAAGTAGGGCAGCACTTCTTCGCCGAGTAAGCGAATGGCGTCGGCTTCACGCACGCCATGCGGGGTTCCGAGCTCGAACACGTCGACCCCAGCCTCGAAGAGTGTCTCCATATGCGCGATGATGTCGCGAGGGGTGCCATAGGTGCAGAAACGGCGCAGGGTGTCCTCTGTGGCGCGGCGGCGGCGGCGTCCTCGTCTCCGGCCGCTAGGGCGCTCTCCACCGCGTTCATCTCCGGCGGCGAGTAGGTGGGGTCGAGCCGGCCGGTGACACCGACATACATCGCGACGTTGCGGCGCGCGACCAACTCGGCGACGCGCGGGTCGTGATCGACCACCGTCACCGCACCATAGACGAGCTTGATGCTCTTTGGGTCGCGGCCCGCGGCTAGAGCACCCGTCTTCAAGTACTCGCGAAAGATCGGAGCGCTCTCTGGATTGGCGCAGCCGCCCACTTTGACCATGTCGGCAATCTCGCCGGCGAGCGCCACGGTCTTCGGCCCCCATCCGCCCAGGAGTACGGGAAGCTCGCGGCTCGGAATCGGGAAGCGCAGATAGGCCTGCTCAGAGGCGTGGAAAATCTCGCCCCGATAAGGCTCACGATCACCCCGCAAGAAGCGTTGCACGAGCTCCACCGTTTCCCGGATGGCGCGGAGCGGTCTCGGCTGCGGTACGCGGATAGCTTCGAAAAAAGCGCCGCGGCCGACGCCAAGATAGGCCCGCCCTCGGCTCAGCTCATCGAGCATCGCGAGATGGCCGGCGACGAGAACCGGGTGCGATAGGTAGGGATTGACGACCGCGGGACCGAGCAAGGGTCGCGTGGTGTGCTCCGCAAGCTCGAAGAGCGCGGGCCACGGAGGCTGAAAGAAGAGGTCCTGATACACGCTTACTGCTTGGAAGTCGAATCGTTCGACGACGGCCGCGAGCTCGCGATACTCAGCGATCGATTTGTCGCTTTGAAACGAGATCGCGAAACGCGCCATATTCAGGTGAGGTCGTTCTTCGAGAGCTCGACTTTCTCGAGTCGCTCGATCTTCATCACGAGCCCCTCATCGGGGTCGGGACAAACGGCGAGGTTGTCCGATGCAAGCCAGTCGTTATCCGAAAACTCGCGCTGCTTGGCGGGGAGGAGCGGCAGAACGGCTGCGAGCGCATAGATACAAAAATGTTGGCCGTCCGCTAGCACGAGCTGACTGCTGTTGCGAAGCTCGAAGCTGTCACCCACTTTCATGCCGCAGACCGAGCGGCCCCGGATCTCGACTACCGTGACCCGCAGATCGCAGAGCGAGAACGTGTCCGTCATCTTTTACAAAACGCCATGAGATGCCAGCCGAGGGGGCGGACCCAGGCTCTTGGCAGTGTATTGAAGGCGGCGACGAATACATTGTTGAAGGCGAATCCCTTCCACCCGCCGTGAAGTCGGGACTTCACAGGGAAGCGCTCCGGAACGATCCGGACCTCGCCGAAAATCGAGAGCAGACTCTTGAACTCCGCGATGGAGTATTTCTTCAGAACCGGCGCGTCCTCGTGCTCGAGCTCGACATGCATCAGCTTCGAGAGCCCGTTGAGCCAGGAAATGCGATTGTAGACCATGAAGATAGCGGTTCCTCCGGGACGCATCACCCGGCGGCACTCGGCCATCATGTGGCTGGCATTGGCGGTGTATTGCAGCACGCCGTGCCCGTAGACGACGTCGAACGAGGCGTCGTCAAAAGGGAGGTCCTCGCCGTTCGCGAGCTCGAGGCGCATGGTCACGCCGGCGAGGTCGGCGTTTTGTTTGGCGAGCGTGAGCGCGGTCTCCGACAAGTCGACGCCGGTCACGTTAGCGCCGCCGCGCGCGAAGCGCACGAGATCGGTCCCGATGCCGCAGCCGACTTCGAGTAGCTCGCGACCGCCGTAGCCGCCAAAATCGACGACCTCCGGCAAGTAGCGAAGCTTGTCGAAGCGATATTCCTCGAGGTCCGAGAAAAATTCTGGCGTTCCCGGAGCGTGCTCCGTCATCTCCAGGTCGTGGATGCGCGCGTTCCAGTAATGTCTTACACGATCCAGCGTGGTCTCAGTTGGGACGGAGCTCGGCATCACGGTCTCGGCAGGACGAGTATTATAGTACGTCGATGAAGAGAGATATCGCTGCGCTCGCCGATCGCGAATTCGATCTCGTTGTCGTCGGCGCCGGTGTCTATGGCGCGGCGACGGCTTGGGACGCTTCGCTGCGCGGCCTATCCGTCGCGCTCATCGACAAAAGTGATTTCGGGAGCGGTACTTCTTTCAACAATCTCAAGACCATCCATGGCGGCCTCCGCTATCTGCAGCACGCCGATTTCATCCGAATGCGCGAATCGGTGCGCGAGCGCCGAAACCTCATGCGCATTGCGCCGCACCTCGTACACCCGTTGCCGTTTCTTGTCCCGACTTATCGAGGGAGCTTTCTCAAGAGCCGAACAGTGATGCGCGCGGCTTTGTTCGTCAACGATCTCTTGAGTTGGGATCGCAACGAGCTCGCGGACCGCCAGAAGCATCTGCCCGCCGGCAAGGCCCTGACGCGCGACGCTTGTCTCGAGATGGCGCCCGGGATCGAGCGCGACGGGTTGACGGGCGGCGTGCTCTGGTACGACGCCCAGATGCACAACTCCGATCGCCTCACGCTGTCTTTCGTGCTATCGGCAGCGAAAGAAGGAGCCGTGGTCGCGAATTTCGTCGAGGCGACGAGGCTCATCCGCGACGGCTCGCAAGTAAAAGGAGTGCGTGCTCGTGACGGGCTCTCCGGTGGCGGGCTCGAGCTCAGAGCTCGTCTCGTCGTGAACGCCGCAGGTCCTTGGGTGGATGGACTGAGCCCCTCGCCCCGAAAGCTCTTCCATCTCTCGAAAGCCATGAATCTCATCACCCGCCCGATCGTTGAAGATGTAGCGATTGGCGTCACGAGCCGCCGCGCCGATGCTGTCGTGAGCGTGGGCGGCCGCTTTCTATGCCTGGTCCCTTGGCGCGACGTGACGCTCGTCGGCACGAGCCACGCTCCATTCGACGGCCGCCCCGATGAGCTCGAAGCCACGGAAGAGGACGTCCGGGATCTCATTGACGACGTGAACGCCGCCTATCCCGAAGCGAAGCTCGAGCGCGGCGATGTGCGTTTGATCCATCGCGGGCTCTTGCCGCGGATACCCGCGTCGGTGAATGGCGCGGGGGTCACGCTCCAGAAAACCTATCGTCTCGACGATCATAGTGAGGACGGCGTCGAGGGGCTTCTCACGATCGTGGGCGTCAAATACACGACGGCGCGCGACGTGGCTGAGAAGGCTGTCGACCGTGCGCTCGTTCTTCTCGAGAAAGCCCCGAGCGCGTCGCGCTCGGCAAAGACAGCGCTCGTCGGCGGTGACATCGAAAGCTTCGACGATTTCGTAGCTGGTGCGACGGGTGACGCGCCACCGGATGTGTTGAGACACCTCGTCTACACGTACGGTTCCGCCTACAAGGAGATCTTGGAAGGCGACCGCGAGCGCATCGTTCCCGAGAGCCCGGTTCTCGCCGCGGAAGTGCGCCACGCGGTACGTGAAGAAATGGCGTTCGACCTAGCGTCGGTGGTGTTGCGACGGACCGAGCTCGGCACGGCGGGGCATCCTGGCCGCGCCGTGCTCGAAGCCTGCGCGGACGTCGTGCAGTCGGAGCTCGGTTGGAGCGCGGCCCACAAGAAGGAAGAGCTCGAGAATCTCGAGACGTTCTACTGCAAGAGGAGCTAGCTTGGCCGACATCGCACGACCCAGCGACGCCGCAGCCGAGCCGAGGCTACCGATTTGGAAGGCCGTATGGAATCCACGCATGCTCATTTGCGCGTTCATCGGTTTCTCCTCGGGTTTGCCCCTCTGGTACCTGTGGCAGCTCATCCCATATTGGCTGCGTACCAACGGTGTCAGTCTGGTGAATATCGGTTGGTTCGCCTTGCTACTTTTACCGTATAGCTGGAAATTCGTCGCGGCGCCGATCCTGGATCGATTCGCCATCCCGGGATTCGGAAGACGCCGGACTTGGATGCTCGCCTCGCAAATCGCTCTCATGCTGATGATTGGGATGATGGGATTCTTCGACCCGGTGCAATCCCTTTGGAGCATTGCCTACGTCGCTCTTGCAGTGGCCTGCGCGGGAGCGATCCAGGACATCGCCATCGATGCCTATCGACGTGAGCTTCTCCCCGATAATGAGCTCGGTCTCGGAAGCGCGATCGCCGTCAACGCTTATCGCGTAGCCGGCTTGGTGTCGTTCAGCCTCGCCGTCTATTTCTCCAAGTTTGCCGATTGGCGCGTAGTCCATCTTTTCGTAGCCGCTTTCATGTTGCCGGGAGCGTTGTGCAGCCTCGTGGTGAAAGAGCCCGAGATCTACGGCTCGCCTCCGCGGAGCCTCCACGAAGCGGTGGTAGCGCCCTTTAAAGAGTTTTTCCACCGTAGTGGTGGCTTTCGAACGGCTTTCTACGTTCTGGCGTTCATGCTTCTTTACAAATTTGGAGACAACCTCGCCCTCGCTCTAATAACTCCTTTTTATGTGGATATGGGTTTCACCGAAGAGCAGATCGCTTTCGTGTCCAAGACGGTTGCGCTGGCCTCGATGGTAACGGGCGGGTTCATTGGCGGGCTCATCATGTATCGCATCGGCATCAACCGTTCGCTCTGGATATTCGGGGTGATTCAGTTTCTCTCGATTTTTGGCCTCGCTTTTCTCGCGACGCAGGGCAGCAACGTCTGGGTCTTGGCCGGTGCGGTGACTTTCGAATATCTCGGGGTAGGGCTCGGGAGCGCGGCTTTCGTGGCCTTCCAGGCGAAACAGTCGAACCTCCGTTTTACCGCCACGCAGATTTCGTTGTTTACCAGTCTCATGGCCATCCCGAGGGTTTTGACAGGCCCCATTGCGGGATTCATGATCGAAGGCAGCGAGACTTTCGGCTTCGCTGCTTTGGGCTACTCCAACTTCTTCTTGGTTTGCGCGGTCACCGCCATACCGGGCATGCTGCTCTTGTTCAAAGTTGCCCCGTGGAACAAGTAAGGATATGGGCGCCTAAGAAGTCGGGAGAACGATCGTTCGTACCGTTCCCACCGCCTCGCGGGTTTCCTGCGCCCAGCGGCCTTGAAAATATTCTACGACGCTTTGCATGAGCTCGTGGGTCATGTCGGTCAAGCGCCGCTCGAGCGGCCAGTCGAGAAATCGTGCCGGTGCGGAGAGCGCGTTCGAGACAGCGATGAGGTTGTCGAAGATCGAGATCCGCACGCCGTGGGTGTCGGGTTGGACGAGGATGCGGATGACGCCGCCGCCCGCGCCGGAGAGGCGGCGCCGAGAGTTCTCGATGAGCGTATAGACGAGCCCGCGCAAAAGAAAAGGCTCTGCAAAGACGGGACGCACGCCAGGCTTGATCTCGACGAGGAAGCGAATCCCTTGCTCTGTCAGCCCGGGTCCGAGCTCCTGTTCGAGGCGCGAGAGAAGCTCGCTGATTGGCGTGGGGACGCGGGCGGGAAGCCGGCCGGCGCGAAGATCGAGCAAGGTCTGCCGCATGAACTTGACGTGGGAGGCGTAGCCATCGACATGTTGGATCTCTTGGGCGAGCCAATGTGGAGCGTCCGGGTGCGAGCGCATCCGGTAGAGCGTCTGGTCGATGCCTCCGAGGGGCGCGTCCAGGCTATAGGTCGCACCCTCGGCGACGCGTCCGCGAAACGCACTTCGGAGGCTTTGCTTGAGCGCATCGGACGCATGAGCGTCCGAGATCACTTCGAGCGCCATGGTGAGCTCGAGCACCACGCGCTCCAGGTGCGCGATAGTATCTTTGTTGGGCGCGGGCGCCTCTTGCGGAAGATAAAACGTGAGAAGCCCGAGCGCGTGCACGGGTGTGCGCATGGGCAGGGCGACGACGGCGACGCACTCGAGCCCGGCGCGGTCCATCGCATCCTCGAGAGGCCCAGCCTCCCCGCGCACTTGGACCATCGGCTGGGCGCTGTCGACGATGGCCTGCCCCAGGGGACGCCCGCCCGGCGTCTTCGCGCCTTCGAGCGGATCGACCTCGAGTCCGCGGCCCACGATCTGCTCGAAGTTGCCGTCGGGGCGGATGACGCTCAAAGACGCCTGCGAGCAACGGAGCATTTTACAGAGGGACCCGACGAGACCTTCGAGAAGAACAGGGGTTTCATCGGGCGTGGCCTCGAAGAGTTTCTTGGCGACATCCGCGACTATCGTGAAGGCCTCCACGCGTTTCGCTTCAACCTCGGTCTTCTCCGTGAGCTCGCTGATGTGGTCGGCGAGCCGCGACGCGGCTTCCGCATAGCTTTCGACCATCGCGTTTGCCGATTCGGTGTCGAGCTCGAGCGATCCCGCCGGTGGGGACTGCGCCGGCGGGCTCGCGGCGCTAGCGTGGCTCGACGCGGACGAGTCGAGCGTGGGCGCGGGGAGCGGTCGGGTTACCGCGGACAGCTTGGGCGCTTTGACTCGAAAGATTCTGGAAGGCGGGGGCTCGGATGGGGGTTCCGGGACTCCGGATTTTGCGAGAGACTCGAGTGTCGTCCCGAAGATCTCGAGCAGCGTACGCGAGGCCCACTCCTTTGCCGAGCGCGCGTCACCGAGGCCCTCTCCGATCTTGTAACGCGTCGCGAGCTCGTGCATCGTCCGCTCGAGCGCGGCAGCGAACGTTTCCAGAACGCCTCTGCCTTCGGTAGCGATGGCGCTGAAGCTCGGCGCGTCGCGAGCATTCAAACCCCTCTCCATGATCTTCATGTCCGTCGTATCGGGTAGGTCGCGCTTGTTGTATTGGAAGACGATGGGGATCGTGGACGGCTCGATGCCGTGATCCAGCAGATACTCCGTCATCTCCTTCATGCTCTGGAGATTTTCATGCCAGCGATCGGTCGCTGAGTTGGCGACGAACACGATGCTGTCGGCATTCTGGAGAAGCATCTTGCGCGTCGCCCCATAGAATTTCTGCCCGGGCACGGCGACGATCTGAAACCGTAGCTCGTAGCTGCGAAAGGCCGGCGTGCTGAGCGGGAGGAAGTCGAAAAGGATTGTGCGGTCCTGAGCCGTATTCACCGAGACGAGCTCTTGCCGGCGCTCGCCGCGGGCGAGACGGTGGATCGTCTGCAGCGTAGTGGTCTTGCCTCCCGCCGCCGGACCGTAATACAAGATCTTGGCGCGCAGGAAGCGTTCTCTGTGATTGATCTCGACCAAAGTTTCCTTCCGCAGCTCAGCTGCCAGTCGTCACGGGCTCCCCGTGAATGGTGTCATAGGCGAGGCCGACGCGTCGCCTCGGACCCGTGAGAGAATCGTAGACGTCGCACTGCCTGTAAGGCTTTGAATATAAGTGCAAGCTCGCGGCGTTCTCGCCGAACGCCACTGGGTTCTCGACCGCGTGGATCTCGGCCGGCCCGTCCAAGAAACCGGTGGAGCCGTCCACGGGCTCGCCGACGGGCTGCAGACGAAGGGGCTTTTCGGAGAGGATGCGGTAATTCGAGAATCACAATTTTCCGCGCTCGACGGTAGTGGTCTAGTTTGAATTTAGACCACTACCCGCTCGACGCGCGCCCAACACAGCTCTCCCTCGTGGCCATGAATGGGGGCGCCTTGGCCCGAGCCCCAGCAAATGATGAGGAGCTCGAAGTCCTCATCTTTGTGGATGAGATGTCTCGTGTAGCGGTCTTCTGCGTATGACGCGTATTGATCGAGGGCGGCTTCGTCCACGAGAGCTCCCGACAAATAGGCGTCGACCTCCTCTTTTGGAAAATTTCGAGCCGCGAACGACTTTAGTTCTGTCAGCAGTTCCTCGACGGCCACGCGACGCGGCATCTGCACTCCTATCTTTGCTTTCGTTTTACAGAAAGGCTAAACGCGAACACCTTGATCAAACGGCATTTATGGCTGGGTTGTCAAGGGCATAGAGCGGAAGACCCGCCACATGCTCGCTTTTCTTGCCGCACCGACCCCAACGGGCTACACTTCACTTTCATGCCTTTTCGCTGCCTCCTGTTTTTCTTTCTCGCAGCGGCTTGCCCGAGCCTTGCGCTCGATGGGCGCGTCGTGGATTCCCACGGGAAGCCGATCATAGGCGCTTCGGTATCTCTCGTGGATCATTCAGGGGTGGCCCGAACCGATCGGAACGGGCGTTTCGTCTGGACGCCGGATCCGTCGCCACCGTTTCACGTGCTCATCGTGCTCCCGGCGGGAACGTATATGGCGCCCGTCTTCGTCGAGGCGCTGCCTGACGATGGGCCTCTCGTGGTCGTCGTCGAGGCGCTCGTGTCCGAATCGGTCATCGTGGCAGGCGGCGCGGCGCCGAACATCGAAGCGCCCCCCGGGAGTGCCACGACGTCGATTCCCGAAGAGACGATTCGAGAGCGGCATTCGGCCCGCTTGACCGACGTCATCCAGAACATTCCGGGGGCGGGCAGCCTGTCGGACTTGCACGCTTCGGTCCCGTCGCTCCGAGGCTTGGCGCGGGGGCGGACGCTTCTTCTTCTCGACGGTGCGCGCGTCACGACCGAGCGGCGGGCGGGACCAAGCGCAACGTTCCTCGACCCGTTTTTCCTCGCAGGCGTGGAGGTCTCGCGCGGGCCGGGATCGGTGGCCTATGGCTCGGATGCGTTCGGTGGCGTGATCCATGCTCGCACGCGGCGGGTTGCGCCCGGCGCGCCAACGACCGTGCGGGTTCGCGGAGCGCTCGGTGCGGGATTACCTGAAGCGACCGCCGGCGTGGAACTGACGCACGGGCTCGACGACGGGGGCTTCGTCGTGCAGGCCCGCTACCGCAACTTCGAGGAATATCGAAGCCCTGAAGGGACCGTTTTCAATTCCGGCGCCACCGATAAAGGCTTTCTTGGCCGCTTTGCACATCGCGTCGGGCCCGGCGATTTCTCGATCGGCTGGCAAACCAATCTCGGCCGCAACACCGGACGCCCGGATTCGCGCGGCGAAGCCTTTCAAACGTCTTATCCCGAAGAGAGCTCGAACCGTTTGACGATGTCCTACGATCTCGATCCCACAGCGGGCTTCACACGTTTGGGGTTTCAAGGATTCTGGGGAAACTACCGGCTCGTCACGGAGCGCCTCACGATGGCAAGTGTAGGCAAGCTTGGCAGTGAGAGTCTCGCCGATGTGCGCGCCAAGGATTTCAGCTTTCGCGGCTTTGCCGTGCGTCCGCTCGGCCGCGCACGCTGGGAGGTAGGCGTCGACATCTACGGCCGATATGGGCTCGAAGCTCTGAGCTCGCTCACCTTGTTCGACCTCAACGACCAGATCCTGGGGCAAGGCGAAGAAGTCTCGGTGGAGAACGCGCGCCGCTTGAACAACGCTGTCTATACGAGCACCGAAATGTTACTCGGCTCCCGATGGTCTCTCGGGGCAGGCGCGCGCGTCGACCGCGTGACCACGGAGAACGAAGGCGGCTTCTTCGACGACCATACGACTGCGAACACGGCGCTTTCCGGCTACGGTTCCATCAAAGTCGAGCTCGCGAGGGGACTGAGCTTGACGGGCCAGCTCGCGCACGGCTTCCGTGACCCGATGCTCTCGGATCGATATTTTCGCGGCATCACGGGGCGCGGCTTCGTCGCCGGAAACCCGAACCTCGGACCGGAGCGAGCCAATCAATTCGACGCGTCGCTCCGCTACGGTCGTGGACCCGTCCGTTGGGCCGTCTTCGGCTACTTTTATCGCCTCTCGGATCTCGTGGAGCGATTCGAGACGCGGGATGATTTCTTTTTCTTCCGAAATCGGGGTGAGGCTGACATACGCGGGCTAGAAGCCGAGCTGCAGGCCGAGCTTTTGAACGGGCGTTACAACTTGGAGGTAGCGACCCACTGGGCGCGCGGCAACACACGCGATGACGACGCGGCCATCGATGACATCCCCGGTGTGAACGTGAAATTCGAGCTCCGTCGCAACCTTGCGGCCAGCCGAGGCTATGCCCAAGTGCGGGTGGCAGTTTTCGCGCGCGACGAACGTCCCGGGCCGACGGAGATTGTAACGCCGAGCTTTACCACGGTCGACTTCGGTGCCGGCTGGCGCCTCTCGCCGAACGTGGAGCTGCGGGGTACGGTCCGCAATCTCTTCGACACAACCTACCCGGTGAGCCCCGATAACCGCGCGGTTTTGGCGCCGGGTATCAACGCTGTAATCGCCATCGTAGGAGAGTTCTGAAGGGAACGGCTGGGGGATCTGCTATAACGAACGACGGTCATGCTCGTGATGCTCGAATCCGGTCGTCGCCTAGGGAACTACGAAATCGTTGAGTCTCTCGGCGTCGGCGGCATGTGCAGCTCTGGGTAGTTCGCCTTGATGACGGCGCGTCTAACCTTTGGCTGGAAGTCGATGGTGACGCTAGCGAAGGACGCTTCTCGCCAGACGGAAAGTGGGTCGCTTAGCTCGGACGAGACCGGCAGTCCCAAGGTCTACGTTCGGTCCTTTCCGGAAGCGGGGCGCCCCTTGCGGGTGTCGACCGCCGGAGGCAGTACGCCGGCGTGGCGCGGCGACGGGCGGGAGCTCTTCTACCTGGACCTCACCGGCACTCTCTTGGCTATCGAGGTCGAGGGCACCGTTTCACTTGAGCTTTCGAGCCCGACTAAGCTGTTCCATGTGACCGATGGAAATCCAAGGGGAGCCGTCACTCGCTACGACGTGACGCCGGATGGACAGCGATTCCTCGTTACACCACGGGTAATGCGACCGCTCGGGCTCGTGCAGCAGTGGCCGCTGCTTTTGCGTGAGTAGCTTTTGGAGCTCGTGTCTACGGGAAGCCCGGGCTTCCTTGGATGAGGCGTGCGTTGTGGATGGCGGCGTAGCTGTAAGCCACCATCAACGCGACCCGTAGCCCTAGCGCGAGCTTCGGCTTTCCGTCGCGTATGAGACGCTCGCTTGCCCAGTACACCACCGCGGGACCTACGATATGGGTTGCGACGCGGAGTCCGCGCTGCGATGCAGCGGGATTGGCCTCGTGAAGACCTTGCGAGAGGCCCCACTCCGTTGTGGCGATGTCGGCTGCGGACGCGGCGAACATCCCGACACCGCTCGCGCGAAAAAACACGGAGCGCCCGTCGTCGATGATGAAGTCGCCTTCGGGCGAGGGCAGACGGAACGACTCGAGGTCGCTTTCGGTCGGCTCGAGCGGACGCGTCTGCTGCGGGGTCTCATTTTCGGTGTCGTCAGCGAGACTGACACCCGTGAGGGCGAGGATCGAACAAAGGGCGACGCAGAGGGTGCGGGCCATGAAAACCTCCGAGGTGGGACCGAGAAGCACGGAGGGGGAGTGCGGCTAGGTCTTTTTGGGGAGGGTTACTGCAAAGATGATACCGGACCCCGTGGCTGCGCTATCGTCCAGTGGGCACGGCACTTACGGGGTGCGTCGCGACGATCTATAGTGGGGTGAAGCCTACAGAACGGGAGAAGAGCCCTACGTGTCGAGGTCAGCTAGAATCTCGTCGGGGTGGGCGCCGGCGTCGACTTGTGGATAGGCCTTGTGCACGTTTCCATCCGCGCCAATCAAGTAGCTGACCCGCTTGGCGTGAGATGCGCTCTGGTCGTCGCAAGCTCCATAGGCCAGACCGATCGCTCGGTCGGTATCGCAAAGAAGAGGGAAGTTGAAGCTGAACTTATCCACAAACGCCCGGTTCTCATCCACCGTGTCGAAGCTCACGCCGAGGACGTAGACGTTCTTGTCGTTGAACTGCTGGTTGTTGTCGCGGAACCCGCAACCTTCGCGCGTTCACCCAGGGGTGTCGGCCTTAGGGTAGAACCAGAGGATGATGTTCTTGCCCTCGTAGTCGCTCAGGCGAACGGTCTCGCCTAGATGGTTCTGCACTGCAAAAGGCGGGGCGGGTTGACCGACCTGGATCATCTTGGTTTCTCCGGACTCTCTGATGAAGGGCTCGCTGCGATCTTGAGCTGTCGCCTCCTCGCGAAGTCGCTCCAGAAGACCTTCTCGCGCACATGCAGCGATCGAAACAACACGCGGCCCTGAATGTAGAAATTGGCACGCTCGGGGAGCCAGATGTCGATGTCCTCACTCACCGGGTGGCGCATGAAGGTTCCCTTCATCTTCGAGATCGAGCCGAGCATGCCCCACCAGAGCTTGACACGCTCGGCGAGCTCGAACTCGACGCGTGCGATCTGGAACGTCTCCGCGTCGATCCAAAGAGAGCCCGTGGTTTTATTGAGCAAGCGATCCATGCGCTTTTTCTCTTGGAGCTTTCCCGGCTTGGGCCTATAGGACACGATGTAGGTCTTGCGACCGAAGACATCGCGGACGTCGTCGAGCTCAAAGTCGTAGCGAGCGATGAGCTCTTCATCGAAAGTGACGCGTTCTTCGGCATCGTTGTGCTGCGCTTCGCCTTTTGCGAGCTTCTTGCGGAAGTTTCTCTCGCGCTTGGCCTCGCGCTTCAACTCCTTTTGGGTGAGCGACTTTCCGTTTTTCTCGACGAGGCGCTCGTAAGCGATGTTCTCGATGTGGCTGCTTTCGAAGAGATGCTTCTCGACTTCTTTGACGTCCCCGTTTTTGTCGAGTTTTTCGGTGACGCTCAAAAGCTCGTAGTTGTACTTGACCTCGTTGCCGGCTTCTTCATGCTGGCGTTGAACCTCGATCGCTCTTTCGAGGATCTCTTCGACACTCGGCGCGTTCGCAATCGAGCTCGCGAGCAGCAGGGTAAGCAGCATCGACCCGGATTGTCAGATTCAGGCGAGAATGGCTTTCACGCCCTCAACGGCACGCTCGACGTGCTCCATGGTGTTGTAGACGTGGGGGCACAGCCGGATCCCGCGGGTACCCGCACCTGCAATGCCGTGCTCTTCGTAGAGTTGATTCAGGGCTTCGCGGCTCTTGGCACGCTCGACTTGGATGATGCAGACGCCGCCCGAGAGCTTCGGGTCCTCGGGAGTCACGAGCGTGAAGCCCGCGTCGACGAGCCCTGTTTTGAGGGCAGCGGCGAGCTCCATCATGCGTGCTTCGACCTGAGCCGCACCGATGGCGTTGTGGAAATCCACCGTGGTGCCGATGGCCGCGAGACACGCGTCGTCACGCTGGCCGAGCGATTCGAATTTGCGGGCGCCTTTGGGGTCGGGATCGACGTCGTCACCCCATCCCGGAGCGACCACGTTCGGCCAAATGCGCGGGATGTTCGACTCTTTCACATAGAGCACACCCGCTTCTTTCGGCCCCATGAACCACTTATGCGCCGAAGCGGAATAGGAGTCGCAACCGATGTCGCGCAGATTCACATCGAGCGCTCCCCAGCTCTGCGCGCCGTCGAGATGGACGTAGACGCCTTTGGCGTGGGCCGCCTCGACGATTTGTTTCGCGGGAAGGTGGATGCCGCTCACGTTCGAGACATGCGTGATCGACAGCACTTTGGTCTTTTCCGAGAGCGCCGAGATGAAAGTGTCGATGAGCTCTTGGGTGCTCTTCGGGTGCTTTGGTGTCGAAACGCGTTTCACGGTGAGCCCGAAGCGCGCCGCCCTCACGTCCCATGCGACGTTATTCGTCGGGTGATTTTGACTCCAGAGCACGACTTCGTCGCCCTCTTCGAGGGAGATACCGTTATTGATGGTGTTGTTGGCCTCGCTCGTGTTACGCACGAGGGCGATCTCGTCGGCGGAGACGCCGAGCTGCTTCGCGACCTTCTCCCGGGAGGCTTCACGGAGCCCGCGGAATTTTGCTCGATTGTTGAACGAGCAATCGCGGTCGATATCCGCGGTCAGCTCCGACACGCGCTCCGAGACCGCCCGAGAGGAAGGGCACAAATTGGCGGCGTTCATCGGCACTTTTTTCTCGCTGAACGAAAACTGGGCGCGGACGAGATGCCAATAAGCTTCGCCGTCGAGCGACGTTTCCGCGAGCGTCGACGCTTCACTGGATTCGAGAGCGATGGGCAAAAGGGCCGCCGACGCGGCGACTTCTTTGAGAAAGGACCGGCGAGAGTTCATGGTAGCCTCCTTCGATCTACCGAAAGGCGATCGTAGCCAGGATAATACCCCATTTGTCACATCGTCGCCTCGGGTGCATCGGATAGCAGGGGGGGCGCCAAGATTCGGAAGACGGTTGGGGACACGGTTGCTGTGACCGCGGCCAGAAGGATGGCGATGGCGCGTTCCTCTGTCGATAGAAGACCGAGCTCCACGCCGACAGTGGCAACGGCGATGATGAGGCTCAAGCGCGCGGACAGGAGGACGCCCGCGGCGAGGACTTCCCGCGCCGTGAATCCCCGCAGGAAAAAGATGACGCTCGGCAGAATCTTGACCGCGTAGGCCGCCGCGATGACGAGGAGCGCTTTGACGAGCACGCGAGGATCGCGGATCATATCGAGCTCGAAGCGGAGGCCGACATTGATGAAGAAAATCGGAATCAGAAAACCGTAGGAGAACCCGTTCAGTTGATGTTCGAGCACACCGCGGCTTCGGAAAACGATGGCGAAGACGGTCCCCGCGAGAAAGGCTCCCAGGATCGGCTCGACGTCGAGCGCCATCGAAAGTCCGACGAACGCGAGCATCAGCGCGAGACTCGCCCGCATGCCGAGCTCTTCTGGGTCGTCCGCGGAAAAGAGCCGGCGAAACCGATCCGGGTACCACCAGACCGCAAGCCGCAAAGTGCGCAAGACGAAGATGATGGCGATAAAGAGTGCGGGCATTTGCAAAAGCTCGATACCCACACCGTGCCGCTCGACGAGCGCCAGCATGGCGACGAGCACGAGCGTAAGAAAGTCGGCCATGATTGCAGAGATCAATATGTACTGGCCAAGGGGTGTCGTCATCCGCCGCGTGCTCCTGAGCGTCGGCACGACGAGGCCGACGGAGGTCGTGGCGAGCACGAGCGTCATGAATGCGTTGTAGCCGGCGCGCAACGTGAACCAGTTGGCAATCGCGAGAGTCGCAAGAAAAGCAGCAAGAAGGAGGAGTAGCCGGCCTCGTCCCTGACGCTCGATCGCGCGGAAATCGATCTCGAAGCCTGCGAGGAACATGAGCAAGAACAGACCGAGTTGGCCGAGAAGGTCCAAAAGCTCCGACGGCTCGATCCATCCGACGACCGGCCCGACGAGAACACCGAACAGAAGCTCCAAGACGACGGCGGGCGTTCGGAGGCGTCCGGCGATGAGCGGCAGAAAAAACGCTGCGGACGCAATCAGGATGAGAGAGGTTGCTTGTTCCACGCGGGGAACCCTTAGGGCCCGGGCTCGCCGATCAAATCGACGATGGCGAGCACCTTCGTTGCGTTGACGAGATCTTCGACGAAGCAATATTCGTCGACTTGATGAGCAAGCTCGAGAATACCGGGGCCGTAGGCGACGCAGTGCTCGACGCCCGCGATACGGGCGACGTGCTTTTGGTCGTAAGTGCCTGGGCTCGCGATACGCTCCGCGGGTTTGCCGAGTACCGACTGGCTCGCGTCATCGAGGGCACCGATGACGGGCGCGTCCGAAGGTGTCTCGACCGGATGGACGACCATGAGGTCCTCGAGCTCGTAGCGCCCGCCATTGCCTATGGACGCCAGGAGTGACTCGATCTCCTGCTTCGCATCGTCGAAACCCTCTTCACGCAAGAAGCGCCGATCGAAAATAGCTTCACAGCGATCCGCGACGCACGGACTTTGAGGAACTTGTCCCGCCTGGCCGCCGAGGATGGCGTTGACGTGCAAGGTCGCGTGACGCGCCCCTTCGGGGACGATGGGCGTCGACGTCGTTCGGGCCTGAAGTGCCGGCATAAGGTCGCGGCGGACGGCTTCGAGAAAAACGCCCAGGTGATCGATCGCGCTCTCTCCGAGAAAGGGCATGCTGCCGTGGGCGATGCGGCCATGCGCGGTGACTTTGAACCAATAGACGCCTCGATGGCCGATGCAGATGCGGTCGACGTTCAGAGGCTCTGGAATGATGACGTAGTCGGTGCGATCGCGCGACAGGCGCCCTTCCTCGCAGAGAAAGGCGACGCCGGCGAAACCGCCGCTCTCTTCGTCGACGGTGCCGGTTATCTCGATGCTTCCTTGGAGCGGAATGCCCGCTCGGCGGATCGATTCCGCGGCGTAGACGGCCGCGGCGATGCCGGCTTTCATGTCGCAGGAGCCACGTCCGAAGAGCTTGCCGTCCCGGACGATGCCGGCGAAAGGGTCCATGGTCCAGCCTGTTCCGGTTGGCACGACGTCGATGTGTCCGTTGAGGTGGACGAGAGGTCGCTCGGAAGCGCCGCGCTTGATGCCGACGACGTTTACGCGTGGGTGCTCTTTGGAGTGTTCCGGCCGATCCGAGGCGGTCGGGTAGTCGATATCGAAGTCGAGTGCTTCGAGCCTCGTCCCGAGGAATCGCGAGGCGTCGCGGTAGGCGTCGCCCGGCGGGTTGACCGTGGGGATGCGGACGAGCTCGGCGGCGAAGTCGACGATTTCGTCGCGGGCTCTCTCGACTTCGGAGAGAAGATTGTCGGTGTTCAGTTTCATCGATATCGCAGAGTATCAGTATCGAGCCTCTTGCATCTACAGGCGGAGAAAGGGGGTGCTCGTGGTGCTACTTCGGGAGGGCTTGTTCCCAGTTGAGCAGCACCGTGAGAGGCGCGGGACGAGTGAAGACGAGGTGTTCGCCGTCGGCGCTGATGTCGAAGAAGCTATCGGCGAGTGAACGTGTTCGCCGAAAAGTCAAGAACAGGACGCGGCTCTCGCCGACCCGAATCTCCGTGCCGTCGGTCTCGACACGCGTCGAAACCAACTCGCCGGCCGCGTTGATGTAGAGAATCGCTCGCCCATCTGGGCTCCATCGTGGACCGCCGCCGCCACTCGACGACACAGGCCACCTGCGCCCCGTCGACGGAAACGACTGCACGTAGATCTCCTCGCGCCCGGTCTCGTCCGATTGGTAAGCGACGAATTTGCCGTTCGGTGCGAATGCAGGCCTTCCTTGGGGCAATGCGTTTGTCGCCAAAACGAAAGGCGCCTTTTCTTCGCCTGCGATCGGGAGCATCCAGATACCGCCCAGTCTGCTGATAGGGAACGCCGTCCTGATTGCCAACGTCGTAGAGGACCGCCTCCACCTCCACCCTCGAGACCCCGAAATGCTCGCCAACCATTCTGCAGCCGCCAGACCGGAAGTCTTCAATTTTCGTTTTTTTTCGCCGATCGGAATTTCAAGGACAAGTTCGAACGACTCGCCGAAGTTGTGGGAGTACAAAACGCTCAGAAACACATGGCCGAAGCTTTGGAGAAGGCGATCGACATCGCACTCGAGAAGAAGGACCCGAAGAAGAGGCTCGAGCGGCGGAGAAAGAGGCAGCGCGGCTCCGCGGCCAAATCTCGTTTGAACGAGATCGCGAAAAAAGACGAGCCGGCCGAGTCTCGATACGTTGCCGCCGAAGTTGTCGAGCGAGTCCACGAACGTGACGCGTACCAGTGCGTCTATCGTGCCCGTGATGGGAGGCGATGTACGGCGCGGGCGGGGCTCCACATCGACCACTCGGACCCGTTTGGCATCTTTCACAGCAACGACGAGCCAATACTCAGACTTTTATGTCCACCCCCATAACGGTTTGGAGGCGGAGCGTGTCTATGGGCCGGCTTTTATCCGGCGAAAGATCGATGAAAGGCGAAAGGCCCGGTCGCCATGAGAGCACACTGGTGACGTGGGCCCGAGGGGCCGAGATACTTGGACCGGTGGCGCGTCTGCGTGAGAGAATCATCGCGTGATGTGGCTAGGTATGTTGCTTGTCGTGCTCGGTGCGGCGCAAGACGAAGGCGGCTCGGGGCTCACGCGGATTGAAGGAATTCGTGTGGGGCACCACACGCTCGAAGAGCGGCCTACGGGGTGTACGGTCGTTCTCACCGTAGAAGGCGCCATCGCGAGCGTGGACGTTCGGGGCTCGGCGCCGGGAACGCGGGAGACGGATTTGCTCGACCCGATAAACACCGTAGAGCGCGTGCACGCGATCGTGTTGTCGGGCGGGAGTGCTTTCGGCCTCGATGCGGCTTCCGGCGTCGTCCGTTTTCTCGACGAGCGCGATATTGGCTTCGACGTCGGTATCGCCAAAGTACCGATCGTTCCGGCGGCGATCCTCTTCGACCTTGGCGTGGGCGGTAAGCCGGATATCCGGCCCGGTGCGGATTGTGGCTACAAGGCGGCCGAGAAGGCTACGGCGGGGAAGATCGCCGAGGGGAATGTTGGCGCCGGCGCGGGCGCGACGGTCGGGAAGAGTGCGGGGTCGTCCCGCGCCATGAAGGCGGGGATAGGGAGCGCCGCGATCGAGCTTCCGAACGGGTTGATCGTGGCGGCACTCATGGCGGTCAATGCGGTGGGTGATGTGATCGACCCGGCGACGGGCGAGGTCGTGGCGGGCGTGCGTACCGAAGACGGGACGGCGCTCGCAGATGTGCGCAAGCTGCTGCGCTCCGGGGCTTTCATCCGGGGGCGGCGCGGTGCGAACACTACGATAGGTGTCGTTGCCACCAACGCGCGGTTGACGAAAACTCAGGCGAACAAGGTCGCGCAAATGGCGCATGATGGATTGGCGCGCGCGATCTACCCGGCTCACACGCCTTCGGACGGTGACGCGATCTTCGCGCTCGCGCTTGGTGGGTGGTCGGGTGACGTCAGCCTTTCGATGATTGGCGCGCTCGCCGCCGAGGCGACATCCGATGCGATTTTGAGCGCCGTGCGCCACGCGGAGAGTCTCGCAGGATTCCCCGCGGCCGCGGAGCTTCGTTGAACCTCTACCTTTTCGCCATCCTCGGCTATTCGGCTTTGCTGATCGGCATCGGTCTTTTTGTCGGCCGCGGCGTCAAGAGCACCGGTACCTTTTTTGTCGCTGGACGGCGGCTCGGGCCTTTGCTCCTTTTTGCGACGCTCCTCGCGGCCAATATAGGAGCGGGCTCGACGATGGGCGCCGCGGGCATAGGCTATACACGCGGCCTCGTCGCCTGGTGGTGGGTTGGCTCCGCGGGGATCGGAACGCTCTTGCTCGCGTTCTGGGCGGGCCCGCGGGTGTGGAGGCTGGCGAAAGAGCACGATCTTCAGACGGTCGGCGATCTTCTGGAGCTCCGCTACGGCGGTGCGGTCCGCGGTGTCGTCGCCGTACTTCTCTGGGTGACGACCCTCTTCGTGCTCGCGGCGCAGCTCATTGCGGTGGCGTTCGTGCTCCAGGGTGTGGCTGGCATCCCGAAGATTTATGGTTGCCTCATCGGAGGCGTCGTTGTCTCCGCTTACTTCACCGCGGGCGGCCTCTTGTCGTCCGCGTGGGTGAACCTCGTGCAGTTGGTCGTGCTCACCGCTGGTTTCGTTTGGATCGTGCCGGTAGCACTCGACTCGGTGGGGGGCTTCAATGGCTTGACGATGGCAGCGGGCGAAGCGGGCTACACGGATATTTGGCAAGGCGGCGGCCCCGCGCTCTACTACATGGCGCTTCTCGTTCCCCCCTTCATTATTTCTCCCGGGCTCGTGCAGAAAGTCTATGGCGCGCGGGATGAACGCACCGTGCGCATTGCCGTTGGCGCCGCCGGGCTGGCCTTGATGGTCTTTGCCTTTTTGCCGGTGCTCCTTGGTATGGTGGCGCGCGTTCACTTTCCCGAGCTTTCGACGCAGGCACTGGCGCTTCCGACCTTGCTCGTTCGCGAGATGCCTTTGGCGCTCGGCTGTCTCGGGCTCGCGGCCATCTTCTCGGCGGAAGTGAGCTCGGCGGACGCGGTCCTCTTCATGCTTGCGACGTCGCTCTCGCGCGATCTCTATCGGCGCTTCGTGCGGCCCGACGCGTCCGATGCTGACGTCTTGCGGGTTGCGCGCGGCGCGGCACTCGTCGGCGGTCTCCTCGGTGTCGTGCTCGCCATCGCTTTCGAGACCATCATCGGGGCTCTCACCGTGTTCTATTCGTTTCTGAGCGTGCTGTTCTTCGTCCCCGTCATCGCCGCGCTCTATACGCGCCGAGCTGGAGCTCCCGAGGCTTTCGCCGCCGTTGGCCTCGGCATCCCGGTTTTGATCGTCGTCGACGTGATGACTTCCGGCCAGGGGTTTGGTGTGTGGAACCCGACGCTGATCGGTCTTCTCGTGAGCGGTGTTGCCTTCATCAGCGTCTTCGCTGTCAGGAGAAAGAGTCACGATGTTTCGATTGGATGACCGCGTCGTTGCCGTCATTGGTGCGGCGTCCGGGATTGGAGAAGCGGTGGCGCTCGCCGCCGCGAAGCAAGGGGCGCGTCGTGGCTCTCGACGTCAACGAGGACGGGTTGCAGTCCGTGTGTGATCGCATCGTGGAGCTGGGCGGAGAGGCCAATGCCTCCGTTCTTGATATTCGCGACCTCCGCGAGGTCGAGAGAGCCTTCGCGGATATCGGAAAGCTCGACGGAGTCGTCAGCACCCCGAGTATCAACGTCCGAAAGCGCATCCTCGATTACTCCGACGAGGAGCTCGACCGCGTGCTCGACGTCAACTTGGGAAGGGCAGCTTCCACTTCCTTCAGGCCGCCGGAAGGGTTATGTCGAAGCAGGGACGCGGGAGCATCGTCCTCTTTTCGTCGATACGCTCGCTCGTCGTCGAGCCGGGTCAAGCTGTCTACGCCGCAACCAAGGCGGGCATCGTGCAACTGGTGCGCACTCTCGCATGCGAGCTCGGAAGTTCGCGTGAACGCGTTGGCTCCCGGGGTCGTCGAGACACCACTGACCGCGCCCATTCGAGACAAGCCGGAGTGGTATCGGGCCTACGCGGAGAAGAGCGTTTTCGGCCGATGAGCGCGGCCGGACGAAATGGCGGGGCCGACGGTGTTTCTTCTCTCCGATGCCGCGAGCTATGTGACGGGAACGGTGCTGTTCGTCGACGGTGGATGGACGGCCGCGGATGGCCGCTTCACGCCTCCTTAGAGGGCTCGACTCGAAAGTCGCTTAGTCGCTTTACTTTCCAACCACGCAGTCGTAAACTCGGTGCGGCAACAGACACGTGATAGTGCCCGACAGAGCCCCGCAATCCGCGGGACTCAATACCATTTAGAACTGAGACTTCTCAAAAGCCCCTATGAATATATTACTGTACAACCCCGATAACGGGGTCACGCGCAACTTCATGCCGCACCTCTGGATGTTCCTACTGAAGTCCTTGACGCCGCCAGGGCACCGCGTATTCCTGATCGATGCGAACGCGCGGCCGATGTCGGAGTCCGACCTGGCCGCGTTCGTCAAGGATAACGATATCGAGCTCGTCGGGATCGGCGCGATGACACGCATGGCCGCACGCGCGTACCGGGCGGCGGACGCCTTGCGGGGGGCAGGCGCCAAGGTGGTGTTCGGCGGACCGCACGTCACCGAAGTACCCGACGAGCCTCTCGGACGGACCGATGAGCCCAGGCACGCGGATGCCGTCGCACTGGGTGAAGCCGATCAGACCTGGCCCCGGATAGTGGAAGACGCCGCACGGGGAGAACTGAAGGAAATCTACGAGCCCGTCGATGCCTCGGGCACTGAAATCAAGCCGGACCTGGCCGAGTATCCGAAAATTCCCTGGGACACTCTGGACCTGGATCAGTTCAACCTGATTCCAACAGCCCTTCACCCGATGCTAAAGAAATTGGGTTGGTGGAAATCCTTGCATGTCGTCCCGATCGAGTCCGGCCGGGGCTGCCCCTACGGCTGTGACTTCTGTACGGTGACCGGATTCTTTGGCGACTCGATCCGTTTCCGCACGGATGAAAGCGTCGTCGACGAGCTCCTGCTCGTCAAGGAGCGGGCGAAGCGAGACGGCGGCAAGATCGCGGTGTTCTTCATCGATGACAACTTCGCCATCAACGTCAAGCGCACCAAGTCGCTGCTACGGGCGATCATCGCGGCTGACGCTATCGTGCCGTGGGTCGCGCAGATCAGCATCAACCTTCTCCGCGATCAAGAGCTTCTGGACCTGATTTCCGCGAGTGGCGGCCGGTGGATATTCATCGGAATGGAGTCCATCGACCCGGCCAACTTGAAAGCAGTCAACAAGGGCTTCAACAAACCAGCGGAATACGAAGGCATCCTGCACCGGTTGGCTGACCGCGGACTATATGCCATCACCTCTTTCATCTTCGGGATGGACGGTGACACTCCGGGCGTAGCCTCACGCACGCTGGATCGGATCGAATCCTGGCCGCCGGGTCTCCCCGTGTACGGCCTGTTGACCCCGTATCCCGCGACGCCGCTCTACGATCGGCTCGCAAAGGAGGGGCGTCTGACGCGCCCGACACACTGGCTCGATTTCCGTCCGTTCAGGATGGCGTTCACGCCACTGGGTATCACAGTCGACGAGTCCGAGGCGGAGGTGCGTTCTGCCTGGGCACGGTCCTACTCCCGCGCCTCCATCAGCCGGGCGCTTCGCAAGATCAAGCACCGGCCCTTTGGCGAACGGGCAACGATGTTCGGTTCTGCGCTGGCGTTTCGAGGCATCTTCTTTCCTCAGGTGCGCAAGCGAGACTGGGTCGTGCTGCTCCTTCAGCACTCCCGAACCATCGTGGGACTGGTCCTCGAGGGCTTGTGGATGAGCCTGACAAGGAAACCCAAGGCGAAGTCCAAGCCGCCCATATCGGTTCAGGCCCCGCCTGCGGCGGTTGAGGTGCCGGTTGTGCCGGTGTCGGCTCAGGTACCGGCTGCGCCCGTCCCGGTTCAAGAGCACGAGCCCGTTTTGTCCTCCGAAGAACGATAGGCGGCGGTCTCAGTTTCTGGGCGCGAGGCGCTCGAGTTCTTGGCATCAGTCGAAAACCACGTGTATCTCGTTGAAGCCGGGACCGCCACGTTCCGGAACAGGGCTGCAGTGTGCTCGGCGGGTTCTCGTCATGCTCTAGACTGAAGTTCCCCTCGGTAAAACCTCTCTTTCTTCGGTGAAGCACCCTTAGTTGCAAGGAGTTACAACGATAGAGATACGAACTCTGCCTGCATTTTGTAACTATCGCCAGGCGAATGGAGCAACTGCGTCAGCGAATCGAGCACGGTCAGCTCCATGGAAAAGCCACTATAGGGGTGCGGGTAGGCAAAGTTCTCAACAAGTACAAAGTCGGAAAACACTTCAAACTAGATATTCGTGACGATGCCTTCTCCTTCGAAATCGACAAAAAGAAGGTCGAGGCAGAAGCCGCACTGGACGGCATCTATGTGATTCGCACCAGTCTCAGTGCACAGCAGATGAACACTGAGGATACCGTCCGCAGCTATAAGTTGCTCACCCAAGTCGAGCGTGCGTTTCGTTCATTCAAGACCATGGACCTCAAGGTGCGGCCTATTCGCCACCGTCTCGAAAACCGAGTCCGGGCACACATCTTCTTGTGTATGCTGGCCTACTACGTTGAATGGCACATGCTTGAGGCGTGGCGACCAGTGCTTTTTTCTGACGAAGATCAGAATGCCAAGGCAAGCCGCGACCCTGTGGCACCGGCCAAGCGTTCGCAGGCCGCTCTTCGAAAAGTGCGCTCCAAAAAGCTGGAGGACGGAAGCCCCGCTTACAGTTTCAGAACTCTGCTCCGCCACCTTGCCTCTATCGTACGAAACTCATGTCGCCGAAAAGGCCTTGGCTCCACCACTGCGACCTTCGACATGACCACGGCCCCAAATCCAAAGCAGCAAAGGGCCTTCGACCTCCTCAAAACAATCACGTTGTAGCCAGAACAGAGCACCCTTCCCTCTACCTAACTTGTTGAAACAAAGCCGGAAACAGCCTTCCAGGGGACAGGAACTTCAGTCTAGACAGCAAGGGCAGCGCCGAGAGCGGCAAGCAACATGGCGCCCACGGCGAGCCACCCACGCGCCGGTGGGGCGTCGTCATCGAGCTGCATTTCCCCGAGATCATCCCCCAAGGCTTCCATGGAGGCGTAGCGCGCTTCGGGTGATTTTTCGAGACAGCGTGCGACGAGAGCACGGAGGGAGCTGGGAAGCTCTTCATCAAGCGGCGCCGGCGCGCCTTCGATGACGGCGGCTAGGGTGCGCGACGCTGTGTCGCGGTGGAACGCGGACGTCCCGGCCAGCATTTCGTAGAGGATCGCGCCGAAAGCGAACTGGTCGGTGCGGTAATCGACGCGGTAGCCGCTTGCTTGCTCGGGCGACATGTAGTCGAGCGTTCCCAGAATCGTGCCTGGCAGGGTGAGCGCCTCGCTCGTCTCGGAGGCGCCGGACTTGCTGGTTTTCTTTACGCCGAGCGGTTTCGAGAGGCCGAAATCGAGGATCTTTACCCGTCCGTCGGCCGTGACCATGATGTTCTCGGGCTTCAGATCTCGATGAACGATACCTTTCTTGTGTGCCTCTGCGAGGCCTGCGGCGATCTGCCGGGCGAGCGCGACCACGGTGTCCAGGTTCATCGGGCCGTCGTCGAGGAGCTCTCTCAGCGTCCAACCGGCCACGTACTCCATCGCGATGTAGGGGATGCCTGCGCTTTCGCCTACCTCGTGAATGGCGACGATGTTCGCGTGATTCGTCGCAGCCAGGGTACGCGCCTCGCGGCTAAAACGCTTCAGCCGGTCCTGGTTTCGGGTGAATCCGCGCGGAAGGATCTTCAAGGCGACACTCCGCCCGCTACGACGGTCGGTGGCCAAGTGGACTTCCGCCATCGCGCCGATCCCGAGAAGAGCTTGAACAAAGTAGGGGCCCAGGTTGTCGCCGGGGCTCAATGTGTTTCGTGCCATCTGCTTTCCCTCTGCCATGGGATACGCGATGGGTGGAACATCCCGCCACTTTTTCTATACACTCGTAGGGACGTTCACACAAATAAAAGCATACCTTTGGTAGGGCTATTCGTGGCCGCCTCGAGGGCGCGCTGGTACAGCGCGACTTGGCGACGGTACGCCTCTTCGGACATGTCGACCCGGAGGTCGGTTTTGAAATCGACGACCGTCCACGAAGTGTCAGGTTGGGCTCGGAAGACGAGGTCGGCGATGCCTTCCATGAGGCGCCCATCCGCGGTGCGCTCGAGAAGCGGGGCCTCTCGGTAGCACTCGGCGGCGTCGCGCGCGGCTGCAAGTATCGGATGCGCGAGCGCCCGGGTTACCGCTTCCACAGCCGCCTCGGTCTCTGTCTCGGTCGCGCCAAACATGCGGGCAAGGCTTCGTCCAAGCGGCTGGACCTCACTCGCTTCCGCGAGAGCCGTCCGGGCGAGCAGCTCATGCACGAGCGAGCCGAAACGCTTTCCCGTGGGGCGTTGCGGGTCACGTTCGGACACCTCGGCAATCTCGACAGCGGAAGCACCTTGTACAAAAGCCTCGTCTTCATCGACGAGGCGGGTGACGCTCGTCACGCGGTGGCTGGGCACGGCGCCGTTCGCGAGGAGGCTTTCCCGATGGACGGACCAGTTCTCGTGCTCGCGTGCGCCCTTCGTTGGCTCGTCCGATTCTTGCCCTTGGAGGATCCAATAGCGCCGGAGCCCCGGCTTTGTCGCGGTCTCGCGCTCGAGATGATGCGGATCCCACCACACAACGCGGTGGCGGCCGCGGCGCGGCTTGTGAAGCCCCGGACGGATGCCTTCTCCGGGCATCACGTCGGCACGACCGCCACGCTCGATAACGCATTCCTCACCCGTGAAATGCGGATAACCCGACCCGACGACCGGCAAGCGTTGTGTTTTGAGCGTCGGGTAGAGGGCCGGGAGTAGTGGCCCCACCCAGCCGTTATCCTGGGCACGATCCGCCACGACGGGGGTGACGAGCACGTCCCTTGCGCGCGTCGCGGCGACGTAGAGGAGCCGCAAGCTCTCTGCGCTGTCGCGCTCGCCTTCGGCTTGCTCGTTGTCGAGGAGCTCCCACGGTGATCCACCGGCGAGCCTCACCGCGAAGATCTTACGCTCCGGGTCGACATGGCGAGATGCGCCCAGGGAAAAATTGCACGTGATGTCGCAAAGCACGATGACGGGGAACTCGAGGCCTTTGGCTTTGTGCACCGTCATGAGGCGTACGCCGTCGACGCCGTCTTCAATGAGCGGCTGTTCGTTCGGGTCGCCTTTTTCCGCGCGGGCGTCCAAGTGCTCGACGAAGCCGCGAAACGAAAGCCCGCCGCTCTCCTCGAAGTTGCGCGCTAGCTGCATGAGGCGAAGCACATTGGCGAGCACTTGATCGCCCGCTTGCCAGAGCGCGAAACCCGCTTGAGCGCGGGTTTCATCTAGAAGCTCGCGGATGGTGAGCGCGATGGGGCGGAAGTTCCGACCGCGATGCAAGTGAGCGAGCACGTCGAGTGCTTTGTGCACGTCTCCCGAGGCCGCTTCCGTCTGACGAAAAGGATGGAGCGGACCATGCGCGCTTCGAAACAAGAAGAGCTCGTCGTCTGAAAGACTGAAGAGCGGCCCTCGCAGCGTGGAGAACACTGAGAGCTCGTCATCGGGCCGTTCGATGGCCGTGAGGGCGACACGCATGGCTTCGATCTCCTCGCGTTGATGGAAGCCGCGTCCTCCGATGAGCACGTGTGGCACGTCGAAGCCTTGTAGCTGTTCGATGTAAGGCTGGGTGATCGAGCGACTGCCGCTGACGAAGCGACGGAACAGCAAGCAAACGTCCGACGCCGTGACGGGTCTCGGCTCGGCACTCGTGCGCGAGGTGACGTTCCAACCACTTTCCTCGAGGAGCCAGCGAACCCACGCGGCGACCGCGTTGGGCTCGGAGCGCGCCATCGCGTATTGCGTCAAATAGCCCCAATCGCCGTAAGGCCGTGCGATGGGAAGTGCCACCACCGCCGGTTGGTCGACGATCCCCGGCCGGTGAGGCTCAAGGGGAACGTATTCGGCCTGATGGTTGTGCTCGGTGCGCTTCATCGCTTCGGCCATGGCACTGTTGACCATCTCTTGGATCTCAGGCACCGAACGAAAGCTCACGCTGAGATATAGCGGCTTCGCACCCGCGGAGACGAGTTGGCGCTTTACGGTTTGATAGAGCGAGACATCGGCGCGGCGGAAACGATAGATGGACTGCTTCGGATCGGCGACGATGAAGAGCTTCCCGGGAACCGGCCGCACTTTGCGCCACTGATCCTCGCCGGACTCGCTCGAGGCGAGCAAGAGAAGAATCTCGGCTTGGAGCGGATCGGTGTCCTGGAACTCGTCGACGAAGATATGGGAGAACCGGTCCTGGAGCTCTTTTCGAAGCTCGAGATAATTGCGCAGCATGTCGCGCGTCCGGATCAGTAAGTCGAGAAAATCGAGACGCCCCGCCTTGTTCTTCGCCTCCTGATAGCCGGTCACCACTTCTTGAAGCTCGTTTTGTAGATGCGCGGCGCGGTCGGCCGCGGCCTGCTTCTTGAACTCGGCCATGGCGTCCACGAGCGTCTCGCGCTCCGAGAGAATGTGCTCGCGAACGCCGTGCTCGGAAAACGCGCCGCGGCCTTTGCGCCGCCCGAGCTTGATTGCCGGCAGGCGATGCTCGAGCGCGTCGTAGTCGCGCTTGCCGCTGACTTGTTCCTGACCCTGTAGGTCTTGTACGAAGCTCCGCAAGCTTCCGAGATCCATGTAAAGGTAGTCGCGCTGGCTATGAGGACTCTCTGCCATCTCTGCAAGGCGTAGTGCGCGCTCGATGAGGTCATCGACCATGCCCTCGCGATCGAAAGGACGGATCTCCCAAGGCGTTGGAAAGTCCCGGATCTCGACGAGCGCGCGTCCGGCGCGATAGAGGTCGTCGATGGGGCCTTGGTCTCGAAAAGGACGCTTCCGAAGCAGCCGCCGGACACCCGGCGGAGGATCGGCGAGTTTCTCTTCGAGCCAGCGATCGAAGACACGTCGGTAAATGCGCTCGGTCTCGTCTTCCGTCGAGACTTCGAAGAGCGGATCGACCTCAGCCTGCAGCGGGCGCTCTTTCAACAAATCCGAGCAAAAGCCGTGGATGGTTCCGATATGGGCTTGCTCGAGCTGGAGGAGACCACGATCGAGCCGCCCTACAATATCGCGATCGTCTTGCTCGATCGCGAGCGAGCGAGCGGTCTCGAGCTCCCCGCGCAGACGGAGTTTGAGCTCACCCGCTGCCTTTTCCGTGAAGGTGACGGCAACGAGGCTCGGAAGCTTGCCGCGCCCCGTTTTGATGATCTCGATGATCCGTCCGACGAGCGCGGTCGTCTTACCTGTTCCCGCGGCGGCCTCCACCACGAGAGTCGCGTCGAGATCCTTTTGGATGGCATCGCGGGCGGCCTGGTCGGCGAGCGGTTCGCTCATGTGAGATTCCGCAGCCAGTTGAGAGGCGAAAGGCGAGGGTCCGCTTGTTTGCGTTTGGCGTCGACTTCCATCCTCGGTCCACAAACGGGGAGGTAGTCGCAGAAGCGGCACCCGAACTTGGCCTGCGGGGAGGCCGGGAAGAAACCTTCGCCGATGATATCGTCGAGGCGTCTTTGAAACTCCGCGACGACTTCGAGTGCTTTGTCGTCGACATGCACGACGCGCTGAGCGTAGCCGCCACGCTCCGTGCAGTAATAAAGGCGCGATGATTCGACTTCTTCGCCGGTCAACGCCTCATAGGCGAGTGAATAGAGGACGGGCTGAAGGCTTTCACCGCCGTTCAGAATGGCGCTTTCCGGCATCCAAACCTTGCCGCTCTTGTGGTCGGTTACCCGTACTTTGCCGTCCGCGCGTTTTTCGACGAGGTCGATGGCGCCGCGAAGCCTCAGCCCGCCTTGGAGCTTTGCGACGTCGAGGGTGCTCGAAGGGTCGGCCGGCCCGCGCGGACGCATGCCGAAGGTGTATTCCCGCCGATAGGGCACGAAGCCATCGGTCTTCTCCGCTTCCCGGCGAATCCAGCCACGCAAGTCGATGCGGATCCGCTCGAGCTCGTCTTGCCAGATGCGCTCGATGGCGGGAGCGAGCTGCTCGTGAAACCCGTCGGTGATCTCGTCGAGGACGACTTCGAAAAGCCGCATCACTTCGACGAGATTTTCCGGGGTCACGGGGAGTAGCCGCGCTTCTTCGAGCCGGCCGATGATGTGAAACTGGGCTTCGTGAACGATGTGGCCTCTCGTGAGGGCGTCGAGATGCGTGATGGGCTCGATGACATCGCGCGGGCGCAATCGCAGGATCGCGTTCAAATAGAAGCGATAGGGACAGCCCGCATATTTTTCGAGTGCCGTGACCGAATAGGCGCGAGCGCTCAAGCGGTGGGCAGAAAGCGTCTCTCTTGCGCTTTCGGAGGGCTCGAGATAGCCGTCGACGGAGGTGAACTTTCCCGAACGTCCCCGTTGGTATTTCGCGCGGAGCGATCGCGCGAGTGAAGGGTTCACGTCGACGAGATAGCGTCCCGTGCCCCGCACGTCGTCCTCGCGCGCGTCTCGCCGGAGCGCCTCCGCGAGAAAAGCGAGGTCGAACTCGGTCGCGTCGATGGCGCGTTCGTGCTCGCGCGGCGCCGGCCAGCCGAGCCGGGCACCGCTCGTGCTCGCGGCTTCGCGCTCGAGTGTCTCGAAATCGGGAAGGGAGCCCTGGCTTGCCCGAGCTATCTCGAGAAGATAGAAAGACGGCACTTTGGCGCGGCCTTTCTTGAGATCGACGGACGGGTAGCTGAACACGATTTGCTTCGTGGCGGCGCCTATCGCGAGCTTGAGAGCGAGCCTTTCGTTCGAAGTGCGCTCGTGCGAGAGGGGAAGTCCCGCTCCGAGCGTGCGGCGCTTCTCGTCGAGCAGAAGCGAGTCCTCCACGATTTTTCTCGGGAACATGCGCTCCGCCAGACCCGGTACGAGCACGACGTGAAAGCTCGCGCCGCGCACCGCATGGATGGGCGCCACCCAAACTTTTCCGTAGCGATAGTCCTTCGGTCGTTGCGAGAGCAGCGTGAGGCGTTCGCTCAAAACGTCGCGGACCTCCATCCCTTCGACGGGACCGACGGAGGCCATGGGACGAAGCTCCTCGAGGATCGAGAGCACGCCTTCCGGGCGAGTGAGGGCCCGCGTTGCGAGCCGCTCGAGTGCTTGGATCCATTCACCCCATAGAGCCTGTGTTGGAAGCTCCGCGAGGATTTCTATGAGAGGCAGAGCGTAGCGTTTCAAGTGCTCGAGGTCGGAGCAATCCCGCTTTCGCGACTCCGCTTCCGCGCTGTCTTGGTCCTCGACTTCCAGCAGTCGGATCTCGAGCTCCCGTGCGAGACCTGCAAGCCGACGCTCCCAGCGCGCGTGGCTGCCGATGACGGCGGCATCCACGAGGAGCTTCTCCCATCGCCACGGGGCGCGCAATCCGCCTTCAATTGCGATGGCCTTTTCCGGCTCGGCGACTTTCTCGGGCGGCGCAAAGAGGTCGAGCTGCAGCGGCTCCGTCGCTTCGGTCGTTTTGGGCGCGAGAGCGTGTTTCGGCGGGACCCAGAGAATGTCTTCGTCCTCGGGCAAAGCCTCGGAAGGCACCGGTACGCCTTCGGCATCGAGCTTGGGTAGTTGCGCCAAAGAGAGGTACTCGGCGAAACGAGTGGCACTCAGCTCTTCCGCTGCGCAGTCCATGAGTGCTAAGAAAGCGCGCCCCGCGGGATCGGGCCGCGTCGTGCCTCCCTCGAAGTGAGCGGGGATTTCTGCACGGCTGAACGCGTCCTCGAGCAGCGTCGTGTAGCTCCCGGGCGAGCGCAGCAAGACCGCAATTTCGTCGAAGGGTGTCCCCGCGGCGGCGACGTCTTGCACGGCCCGTACGATCTCGACAGCTTCTTGGGCTTCTCCGGGCGCTGAGAGAATCGTGACCTCGTGCGCCTCTTCCCGAGGGGGGGGAGCTTCGTCGCTGAAAAGATAACGCTTCAAGTCGCGAAGCGATGCGGGGCCTTCAGGAGGGAGTATCTCGGCGTCGCAGCCGAAGGCGTCGGCCAAGTAACGCAACGAGACGTCGTCGCCCGACGGCACGGTAGCGACCGCGGTGGGCGCACGCTTCGCCAGCGCTTTCACGAGCTTCGCTTCAGCGGGCGTGTCTATGAGCACGTCGAGCAGAACCAACGGTACGGCAACGTAGGTGCCGACGAAGGCATCGAGGGCGTCGAGTGCCTGCGCCAACACATGGGCGCGGTCCGCGACGCCGTGCTCTCGAGAGAGCGCCTCGTAGGCGTCCGCGACGTGGCGGAGGACTTCGCCCTCGGTGCCGAGCGCTTCGAGCGACGCGCCGCTCACGCCGTGTAGACGGCATTCCTGGATCGTGGAGGTCAGAGCGCGCACGAGACCGGGCCCGTCTGCGACGCTCGTGAGTCTTCCCAGGCGGTTGTCTCGAAGGCCTTGGTGTACGACGCGTGCCATCACGGCTTCTTGACCGAGACGGCTGTGGGAGGCTCTTCCTGCGCGGGCGAGCGCCGGAAGAGCGAGCTGATAGGCAAGGGCGTCGAGGGTTGAGCGCCGAACCGCGAAGAGCGATCCTCTTTCCGCAGCGAGCTCCCGGACGAAGTGATCCGCAGATTCCTGCTCTTGCGAGAGCAGCAAGAGCGAGCCGCTTCGGGGCAGCTCGCGTAGGATGTCTCGGGCCCTTTGACGTCTTGTTGCGGCCGACGGCGCGACGAACAAGAAAGGGTCTGACATGAATTCGATGGAATCGATAGCACCTGCATGTTAGCCGTGTTTCCCCGCGATGCAAACCTCATTCGAGCGCTTGGCGCCACTCGAAGGTTGAAGCGACGCACGGCTCCGGTATAGGATGCTCGAAACCTTCGGCTCAGTACGTCGAAGCTTCATTGCGTTTGTTTGTACAGGAGGGATGTCATGAGGACTTTTGGGGCTTTCAAGGCGGCCACCCTTATTATTCTTATTTTAAGTTTGGCGATGCCGCTTCTGGCCCAGGACGACAAACCGCTTTCTAAGCGGGACGCGCGGCGCTACATCGAAGCAGCCGAGAAAGCGCTGAAAGACGATAAGCCTGCCGAGGCCGGCGGACTGTTTCTACGAGTTCTCCAGGACTTTCCGGACGATGGAGATTCTCGAATCCGGCTCGCCCGGATCTATCGGGGGCTCGATGAGTGGGGGAACGCAGCGAGCGCCTATGCGCTTGCGGTCGAGCATCTCGAGGACGCCAAGGACCAAGCCGAGTGCTACGAAGGCATGACGATTGGCTATTCGCGCTCGGCGGATTACGTGAAGGCCGTCGAAGTCGGACGCAAAGCGATGGAGATGAACCCCGAAAGCGCGGATGTGGCCATCGGTTTGGCGATGGGACTGGCGAAGACCGGCCAGCTCGACGAAGCCGCGCAAATCGCGGAGCAGGCCCTCGTGCTTGCTCCAGACAATGCGTTTGCGCATAACACCCTCGGTGAAGCGGCGCTCGCCAACGGAGATCGCGATAAGGCCAAGGTTTCGTTTCAAAAAGCGCTCGAGCTCGACCCGAATACCGCTGAAGCTCATGCCGGGCTCGCCGAAGTCCTCTTTGCCGAAGAGGACTATGCCGGGTCCGCCGACTCCGCGTCCGCGGCACTCGGGCTCAACGACCAGTTGACGCGCGCTTATGGTATTCGCGGCAAGGCCAACAACGCTCTGGGAAACAGCACTGAGGCCTATTCAGACCTCGCGATGGCCATCACTGTCAACGCCGACGATCCAGACGCGAACCTTGCTTTCGCGCAGGTCTACCACTCCCAGAACAATTTGGGCATGGCGACGACCTATTACGAGAAAACCATTGCGCTGAACCCGAATCTCACTGTCGCTTATGACGCGCTCGGAGAGATTTACGTCGGGCAGAGAAAGTTCGGCCAGCTCGGCCAGGTGATGCAGCAACTGGTCGCGGCGGATCCCGACAACGCGAAGGGCCATCTCTATCTCGGTATTTCATACGAGGATGCAAAGAACAGTGCGGGCGCGCTCGCGGAGTTCACTAAAGCGGCCGAGCTCGATGACAGCCTCGCGGAAGCCTATTACCGGAAGGGTCGTCTCCTGCGCACGCAGAAACAAACCGCTGAAGGGCTCGTCGCGCTTCAGAAAGCCGAGTCGCTCGATTCAGGGAACGCGGACTATTTGACGGAGCTCGGCATCGCTCATTATGAAAGCCAGCAGCTACAGCCGGCGCTCGAAGCGCTCGAAAAAGCGGTGACGTCGCCGGAATATGCGAATGCACTCGGTTGGGCCTATTACGGAGTCACGCTCAAGGACAGCCAGCGTTATGCGGAAGCCGTCGATAATTTTCAGAAAGCGGTCGCGGCTTTCCCGAATTATGGCCTCGCGCACTGGGGCCTCGCCTGGTCGGCCTTCGGGCAAATCAGCGCCGGCTGCCCGTGCACGCCCGAAGACGATGCGCTCGTCGCTTTGATCGTGGACCACTCGGCGAAAGCGGTGGAGTACGGCGTGAACGATCCTGGGCTTCAGGAGCGCTCCGACATTCTTGGCCGAGGGGAGAAAATCAAGTAGTCAATATTGTTCGCGCTTCGCCCAGTCGCTCGTTCTCTCGAGCGACTGGGCGTTTTGCTTTTACGGGCGATTCAGGTCCCAGAGGTACTCGCGGAATCGTACGGTTAGGTCCTCGCCTTGCTTCTCGATGAAGGACCTTACTTCGGGGGTTGCATATTTAGCGATGAAGGCCTGGAGTGTTTTCTCGGAGCCTGTGAAGTCGGGTTTCACGAAGTCGTCGCCATACCATTCCATGATTTTCGTGACGAGCAGCGACCCGTCCTCGATCGAGATGTAATCGGGATTGGTGAGCGTGGCTTTCGTCACCTCTTCGAGTTGCTCGTCGAGCCGGGCTGCCTCGAAAGCGCGCACGGGGAGCGGCGGGCACGACGAGGACGCGCAGTTGACGGCAAAATGCACCCGGGGATCTTTGAAGATGGGGCGCAGGATGTTGTGCTCCATGTTGTCAAGGCTGAGCTCGAAACCGCCGACGAGATGTGTTTCTCTCGTGAACACGTCGGGGATATCGCGGATGCTAGCGATTTCGTAGCTGCCGTCGTCAGTAACGCGCTCGAAGATGCCTCGCACGATATAGGCGTTGTACGCGTTGATGAAAAGAGCCTGTATCTCGCCCGCGGCGAGAGAGCTCAGATCGGTCTTTGCGAGACGCGACAAATAGGCGCCGAATTTGTGCTCGTCCTGTTTCAGACCGGCATAGTCGAACTGGCGTCCGCCGTTGTGAGCATAGGCGATGAGGAGCTCGTTCCACACGCTGTGGTCGAAGCCGCCCGTGCCGTCGGCGATACCGCGCTCGAGCACTGACGAAATGTCTCCCGTGATCGGGCTCGCCTGCGGGGCCCCGCATCCGGTGGCGAGCGCGCCAAGCAGAGTTCCCAAGACCCATCGGTTCATGCGTTGTTCCTCCGTGCCCCAGCTTATACATGTCAGCGCGGCCTGGTTGTGAATTCTTGCACAAAGCGGCATGCCCGTGATGCCGGAGCTCCACTTTGGTGCGCCTCGCGTTTGTGTTACAGTCGAAGCCTTGGAACAAGTGTCGTTTCCGGTGAGCCAAGGCTGAATATACAATGTATGAAGCCTTTTACGGCTTTCGAGAGAAGCCCTTCAACCTGACTCCGGACCCGAAATTTCTCTACCTTTCGGCCAAGCACAACGAAGCTTTTGCGCATCTCGAGTTTGGACTGCGCCAGCGCGGCGGCTTCATGGTCATTACCGGGGAGGTCGGCACGGGCAAGACCACTCTGTGCCGCTATTTCCTCGATCGGCTCGACGAGGACACGGTCAGCGCTTTCATCTTGTACCCCGCGCTCGGCACGACCGAGCTTTTGCGTTCGGTAAATCGGGATCTCGGCATCACTCCGAACGGCGACAGCGACAAAGAGCTCATCGACGCTCTTCACACATTCCTCCTGGACTCGCGGCGCCGCGGAAAGAATATCGTGCTCGTGCTCGATGAAGCGCAGAACCTGTCGCGGGACGTCTTGGAGCAAGTACGGCTCATCTCCAACCTCGAGACAGATACGGAGAAACTCATTCAGATCGTTCTCATCGGCCAATCCGAGTTGAACGACTTGCTGGCGCAAAGAGACTTGCGCCAGCTCGCCCAACGCGTAACGGCGCGCTATCACCTCACACCCCTGAGCCGCGAGGAGATGACGCGCTACATCCATCATCGTCTCGTCGTCGCCGGGGGTAGCAACAGCGTGCAGTTTACGCCTGGGGCGATTCGCGCTGCGCGTCGTTTCTCGAAAGGCGTTCCGAGGCTCATCAACCTCGTCTGCGATCGTGCACTGCTTGCCGCCTACGTTCTCGAGCAGCGCAGGATCACGCCGAGCATCGTGCACCGCGCGATAGGCGAGCTGAACATGCCGGAAGCACGTCCTTGGTATCGTCACTTCGGATGGGGCATGACGTCGCTTCTCGCGAGCCTCGGGCTCGTTATAGGCCTCTTCGCGCTCGGGTCGATCGGCGTCGCGAGCTTTCTACCGAGCGCGTTTTTTGGAGGCTCGAGCAACGATGGCGACGTCGCTTCGCCCGCGCGCGACGCGGCGGATTTTTCGGAGCAATTCGAGCTGCGGCTTGTCTCGCTTTCGGACAAGCTCTCGCACCGCGCAGCCTCCGCGGTGTTGCTCGAGCTGTGGGGCTTTCGTCTTGGCGGAGGCCTTTCGACCATATCAAAGCTCGAAGACATGCCCTCGCTAGCGACACGGGCGTCGCTTCAATATGTCGAGCTCGAAACGAGCTTCGACCAGCTGCGGGCGCTCAACATGCCGGCCGTTTTGGAAGTTCACCATCCGTCCCAAGAACATCCACGATTTGTAACACTCACGGCTCTCGCAGGCGACGCCGCCATCGATTACTTTGCGCCTGGCGACTACTCTCAACTTAGTCTCGAAGTGTTGAAAGAGTTCTGGACGGGGCGCGCACGTCTGTTCTGGCGCGATTTCGACGACCTCGAATCGGCCGACGTAGCACGCCGTCTCGCTGGGCACGCGGGCACTTGTCGCGTATCGGATTCTTGGATGACTCCGATATGACATCCGCGGTGCGAGCACTTCAGCAACGTGTCTTACTGGAGCCCACCGGCAGCATCGGCCAGGACACTCGAATGGCGCTTTATAGCTTGACTGGCGGTTATCGCATGCCGCGTCTGAAAGGACCATGAGCTTCATACTGGACGCGCTTCGCAAGGTCGAAGACGAGAAACGCAGCGGTTCCGGATCGCAATCGATCGAGCCCAGCATCGGCGAGGCCGGTGGGCCCGGCCGACGACGTCAGACCTTGTTCATGGGCGCCGTCGCTCTGGCCTCAGCGGCCGCGACAACGGTAGCGTTGACGCTGTTCATGTCGGGCAGCGAGCCAGGAACAAAGGACTCGGATGGCCTGAATGAAATCTCGCCGGAGCCCGCGGCGGTGGCGGCGGCGGGAAACGACGAATTGAAGCTTCTTCCTCGGTTGGCCGAGCCCGAGCCTCCGACCCAGCCCGAGCCGGAAACCATCGTGGAAGCACCCGCATCCGCACCGGCTGCGCTGGGAGAGCCGCCCTTCGCGGAGGTGCCGCCCGAGCCGGAGCCGGCCGCGCCGATCCGTGTCGTAGGCCGTGAACGGACCGCCAGAGTCGACTGTGCAACAACACTCGGCGCAGACGAGGTGGAAGATCCGCCGGATCCGGAAACGGAAGCGGTTGAAAGTGATGTGACGATCCCATCCCTCGTTTTGCAAGGAACCTCGGTGATTGATGGCAATCCTGTCGCGGTGATAAGCGATCAACGTGTCTTCGAAGGCGACCTCATCGAAGGTGCGCGCGTGTTGCGCATCGGTGAAAGAGAAGTCGAGCTGGAGCTCGAAGGCAAGCGATTCGTACTCCGTTTGTAGCGCCTGCGGTTCTCGTCCTCTAGTGTTGGTCCTCGGGCACATTGCAGCGGCGAGCATTGCTTGCCATGCCATCGACAAAAAGGCGGACTTGCGCTTCGTCGTCTTTCTCACCCTTCTAGCGGACATCATCGACAAGCCTTTCGGTCTCGTTATCTTTAGCGAGACCATCAACAATGGGCGCGTCTGGTTCCACTCGCTCGCAGTGAATCTCGCACTCTCGGCCGTCCTTCTCTTGTGGCGGAAGCCGCTCGTCTATGTCCTCGCGCTTTGGTTTCACCAACTTTGCGATCGGATGTGGATGCGTCCGTGGGTTGCGCTATGGCCTTTGACCGGCGCGTTCGGCTACCGTGATCTTCCGCTCGACGAGTGGGTCTACAGCGTCTTCAGTCCCTACAACGTCATCTCGGATGTCCTGGGGCTCGCCGTGCTCGTCGTCTTCGCCCGGTATTACGGGCTTTTGCGGTGGGAGCGATTCAAGACATTTCTCGTGACGGGCAAGCTCGAAAAGCGTTTGCTATGATCTTCTGGATCCACCAAAACATATAGAGCTTGTCGGACGACTGTTCTAGAATATGTTGGAGCCGAGCGATGCTGGACACCCTTTCCATCGAGTCGACTGGCCAAGGGCTTGTCGACATCACCGCGCGCGTCCAGTCGGTGGTGAGCTCGTCTGGGATCGATGAGGGGCTCTGCACGGTGTTTGTGCAACACAGCTCCGCGAGCCTCGTGATCCAAGAGAACGCGGACCCGTCGGCGCGCCGCGACCTCGAAGCGTGGTTGAACCGTCTCGTCCCCGAGAACGACGAGATGTTCACGCACACGGCCGAAGGGCCCGACGATATGCCCTCGCACATCAAGAGCGCTCTTACGGCCACGAGCCTCGGCGTGCCGGTCGTCTCGAGCCGTCTGGCACTCGGTACCTGGCAGGGGATCTTCCTCTGGGAGCATCGCCGTCGCGCTCATTCCCGGCGAGTTTTAGTGCACGTTGGGTAGCCGCCCGCTCGCCCTTGAAAGATCCACTTGATATTCACCTTCGTTTGGAGCAGAATAGGAGGCGAACATTTGGAGAAGCTTTTGGGATGATTTTAACGAAACGGCAAAAGGAGATACTCGACTTCATTGAAGAGGCGATCCGCAAGAACGGCTATGCGCCTAGCCTCGAAGAGATCAGCCGCCATTTCAAACTCAACTCGATCTCGACGATCCACAATCACCTGGTGAATCTCGAGGACAAAGGTCTCATCCGGCGGCGTTGGAATCGGGCGCGCGCGATCGAAGTCGTGCCCCGGCACGAAAACCCGGAGGCGCGGGATGTCCCGCTCGCTGGGGTCATCGCGGCGGGCGAGCCCATTGAGGCGATACGAGGTCAGGAGCTCGTCGCGGTGCCGGAGGATATGATTGGCCATCGAGACGTCTTCGTGCTTCGCGTTCGCGGCGAGTCGATGATCGATGAGCAAGTTCGGGACGGAGACTTCGTCATCGTGGAAAATCGACCCGACCCGCGCAACGGAGAAATGGTGGTGGCTCTTCTGAACGGGGCGAATGCAACGCTCAAGAAATTCTATCGGGAGAAAACGCAGATCAGACTGCAGCCAGCTCATCCGACGATGAAGCCCATCCTCGTGCACGAGGACGAGCTCGCGATTCAAGGTGTCGTCGTGGGCGTGCTGCGCAAGTATTGAGTTCGAACCAAGAGCACAACGGAGAGAACAAAACATGTCGGAAAAGAAATCCATCAACTTCACGGTCGTGCCGCACGAGGAGAAGGACGCGCGCGTCGAGAGTGTCTACTCTAACTTTTGTGCGGTCAGCCATACGCCGTTCGACTTTACGCTCACGTTTTGTCAGATGCGTCCATTGAGCGAGAAAGACTTTGCGGGTACGCCCGAAGGCGCGACTCAAACCATTTCAGCACCAGTGAAGGTCAAGGTTGTCGTGCCCGCTAATCTCATTCCAGCGTTAAGCGCCGCCCTGCAGGAGAACCTTCGTATCTACAAAGACGCCTATTCGAACGTGGGTTGGGCGAAGGGCAAGCTCGGCGGTAAGGTCCACTGAGCCCGGTCCGGCCCGGTCCGGCGATGTCGAGCCAACGAGCCGTGGTCCATGTGACCATCGAGCGTTTCTTCGATGCGTCTCCCCCGCGGAGGCTCGACGACCTGGTTTCGCTCACCGATCGCGTCGATGGTGCGTTGGCTCGATTCGCCGAGGGATGGCAGCGGCCGTCGGCGGATGAAGCGATCCTGTCGCAACGAGCGCCGTGGCGCTCGCGACAGCGTCCTTTGGGGGCGCCATCGTCGCCATTGGATTGGGCCGGCGAGCTCAGAGACGCTATGCACCAAAAGCTCGGCCTCGACTGCTCGGTTGGCATTGCAGCGACGCGCGTGGCGGCGCGTATCTGCTCCCGTATGGCGCGCCCACGGGGCGTGATGCTTTGGCTTTCCGGATACGAGAACACACTGATCGAAGGGCTCGCGCTCGAAGAGCTTGATGAGCTCACACCCGAACAGGTCGCCGCGCTTCGGGCCCGCGGGATTCGAACGATGGGCGAGCTCGGCAGCCTCGCCCCTGCAGCAGCACGAGAGCTCTTGGGTTGGCAGGCGCCCAAACTCATGACTCTCATACGTGGACTCGATAGCGCCCCCGAATCGGCCGGCGGCGGGCGGTTGTCGCATTCCGTCACGATCCTCGCTCGGCGTCTTTGTCGGCGCCTCGCGAAGTGCGGCCAAGAGGCGAGGGGACTCGAGTTACGAATTGGCTATGACGATGGTATCGCCGATGAGCAATACACGCTCCTTCCCAAGCCGACGGCGACGCTCGAGATCTTGGACCGCGCAGGACTCCGGCTTCTCGAAATGTCGACCAGACGCGACCGCCGCGTCACAGACCTGTCCCTGACCGCTACAGGCCTCACCGCAAAACGCGGTGCCATCGATCAACTGAGCTTGTTCCGCCACGCCGCGCCACGCGAGGTAGCCGTGCATCTAGGCCGCAGCTCACAGGTCTGAAATCCTGCCACCCTGCATCTTGATCTGAAGTGGCCCTTCCTGCGAAGTGTAGTTTTTTGCCCACAGCCGCCGGACTCAGCTTGTTGATTCAAAAAGAGTTGCCTGGCTCCACCTTCGGTACGGAGATTGCATATCCGATTCGGGAGCATTTCTATGAGCGAACGCCGCAGGCGTCACCGGATTCCGGTCGACCACGTCATCGAGGCGCGGCTTCTCGTCGACGGCCTCACAACGAGAGGTAGAGTCCTCGATCTCAATAACGCGGGAGCTTTCGTGGCTACGGACCTCGTGCTGGAGAAGAACGCGTCGCTCGTGGTTGAGCTACGCTTTCCCGGCGAAGAGAAAGCCCTTCCGCTGAAAGCCATCGTGGCGCGCCGGACGGAGACCATCAAGGGAAGAAGGTGTGATTTTCCCGCCGGACTCGGCCTGGTCTTCATGACCGAGAACGTGATGGAGCGCGCCTTCATTCAGAAGGTAGTTCTCAAGGCCCTGAAGGGAAGTCTGGAGAAGCGTCAGGAACTTGTAGAAAACGCTCGCCCGTAATCGAATTCCGGCTCAACAGCCGAAACTCCTCTCCAAAGAGCTCGCGGTAGGCGCGCGGCAGAAAACCGATACCGATTGCAGCATTGGCAAGCATGAAGGTCAGGTGTGCCGTGAGGCTATACGCCAAAAGCTGGGGTGCGGGCACGATGTCCCCGTGAAAGAAAATCCACGCGAGAGGTGTTGTGCCGAGGCGTGCGACGTTGATGGGTAGCGCTCCAACGATAAAGATGATCGGCAGCGTCGCGAGAAGCCGGAAGAAAGGAATCTCGAAGCCGAAGGCTCGCGTCGCATAGCTGTGAGCGAAGACGGCGATGAGCAGCAGCGGCGCTTTGAGAAGCAGAACGCCCATGTAGTGCTCCGGGCCCGCGAGCCGGAACGTCCGCAGTAGGCGCCAATCAGGCGCTTGGATCACACGTCCGAGAAACGCGAATCCCCCGTGGACGTAGCCCAGAAACAAAAAACAAAGCCCGATAACAACGACGGGAGCCAAGAGGAGCGATCGCGGCAGCGCTTCGGCGACAAAAAGCGTTCCCACGCTCGCCCATAGGATCAGATGCGTCTTTTGGAGAAAGTCGAGGTATAGAATCGTGCTCGTGAGCTCGAGAAGCCCGCTCGAAAGTTTCCGCGCGAGGTAGACGATCATCGCACCCTGAGAGACGCGGTGATTCAGAATCGACAGCAAGTAGTCGACGGCGCGCACGGGGAGAAGGTCCGAAAGTGCAAGCTTTCCGTGAAACCAGCGAACGACATACCAGAGCACGACGGTATCGAGAGCGAAATACAAGAACGAGAAGGGGAGAAGCGCGGCGAAGAATCTCGCGAAATCCGCTTGGGACAGGGCTTGCAAAAAAGCGTCGAAAGGAACTTTTCGGAAAATCAGAAAGAGGATGCCCGCCGTGATGAGCGGCGGGAGGATCGAGTGCAGAAGCGTCCGCTTCGCCTTCGTGCCCTTCGACCAGCTGATTCTCACGCTTACTTGCCTTCTAATCCTGTTATACGAATTCCGGTGGATTTTACGCCGTAGCGTCGGTTGATTTTCAACAGAAATCCGGTGATGGCTTCTGTCAGCCGTGCTCGCTCGAGCGGGCCTGCGAGAATCCCCCTGAGCCCGGTCTCGTCAACCAACTGGCGCGTGGTCTCGGCGGCCTCTTCGTCGTCCGAGCAGATGAGCACGTCCTCTTCGTGATCCGAGCCCATTGCCACGAGCGTGCCCGCGGAAACGGTCTGAAACGCGGCCACGACACGAGCGAATTCACCGAGTGCGTCGCGCGCTTCTTCTCCCGCCGAGGGAACCTCGAGCCTTCCCGGGGGCCACGCGATCGTGGCCGTGATGAGGAGTTTCCCGGCGATCTCGGCCTTCAGACCCGAGAGGATCTCGATATGGCCGGCATGCGGCAGCGTGGATATGAGAATCTTTCCTTTTTGCGCCGCGTCACGATTGCTCATACCCTGGATGGCGGGCGTCCCACCATTCTTGTCGAGATTCTCGTTCAGCTCGGCTGCCACCCGTTCCGCTTTTTCCCGTTCGCGCGAGCCCAAGAAGATCTGCCTGCCCGCCTTTGCCCATCGCATTGCGAGCCCCTGGCCTTCTTTGCCCGTGCCTCCCAAAATCGCCAGTGACATCTGGAGTCTCCTTCAACGAAACAGATCGCGTTCGCGTGTGCGCAGGAGCGGCTTGGCACCGTCGTCTCCCGGCTGAAACGCATAACCGCGTATGACGGCTACCGGAATCTCATCGAGCTTACCCATAACGAGCTCCGCCGCCGATGCCAACTCGTCAGCCACCGCGATCACCGTTGTGGCCAGCGAGCGCCCCTGAGGGTCCACGCTGCCGCGATAGTCGACGAGCGCGCGCATTCCCGAGATACCGATGGCGATATTCGTCACGCCTTCGCGCCAAGGTCTGCCGAAGGTGTCGGAAACGATCACGGCGAGCCGGTGGCCAGTCTGGGCCTCGAGCTCTTCTCGCAGACGTTGCGCCGAGGCGTCCGGGTCCCGAGGGAGGGTCGTGACCGTGTCGCGCGAGCCGACATTCGAAGCGTCGACACCGGAATTGGCGCACACGAAGCCGTGACGAGTCTCTGTGATGAGAACGCCCTGATCCATTTTCACGATGCGGCTCGCTTCACGAAGGGCGACCTCGACGACGCGGGCGTCCTTGTTAGCGCTCTTTGCGAAACCCTCGGCGAGCGAAGAAGGCGTTACGTCGCGCAGGTCGATGATCTGTCCTTCTGCTTTCGAGACGATCTTCTGGGTAACGACGAAAATATCGCCATCTTCGGGCGCGTGACCAACTTCTCGGCACGCTCCGAGAATGAGGGCAGGGAGATCGTCCCCGTCTCGAATTTCAGGCAGGGAAGCGAGACCGCAAATCTCGATGGGGTGCGACACGAGGACGCATTGTCTCACAGTGCGGCGGAGCCGCAATCAAATCTCTGCCGCGAGAGGCCGGTAGCGTGCGCACGCAGCGGCGCTTGTAGGGTCGACCATTCCTTGCTAACATTGAAGGTAATTCCCGAGTTTAACTAGAGTTTCTGATGCGCCGGACCCCCGAACGGCCCGCGCGCGTAATTCCTCTGTTCGAACTGGAGGTTGCTGTGTTGAAAAATCAGCAGCTCGAGAGCGTCATTCAGACGCCGCTCGACGCCGTGCTTCACGCCGACAAGTCTCGGCAGGAGGTCGAACGGGATCACATCTTCCGCTTCTTTCGCTTGAACCTCGAACCGCGTGAGGTGGAGTATCACTGGCAGCGATTGCTCCTGCAGCAGGCGCGTTTTCCCGCCGGGCGTGGACGCAAGATCGATCTTCGGACGGCCGCCTTCGATTACTTCTTGAACGAGACCAATCTGCTCGTCGAGCCGCTCGTCATGGAACGGGAAGCACTCCGCCGGACCGAGCTGATGGCTTATTTCGACCATCTCACGGGCCTGCACAACTACGCCTATTTCGAGAGCGAGATAAAAACGGAAGTCGCGCGGGCGAAGCGCTACGACACGTCTCTCTGCCTGCTCCTCGTCTACCTCGACGACTTCAAGCTCGTGAACGACACGCTCGGCCATCGCGCCGGGAACGACGTGCTTCGCGAGGTCGGGCACCTCCTCCGGAAACGGCTCCGTTCGTCGGACCTCGTCGCCCGTTTCGGCGGCGACGAATTCGCGGCCCTTCTGCATCGCACCGACGCCGAGGATGGACGACGCGTCGCCGACAACTTGTGCGTGAACATCGATCAGCAGCTGCGCCAAGGGAGCCTAGCAGCCCGGTGAAAAAGTCCAGATTCTGCTCACGGAGAAAGTTTGGTGGGCAAGTTCAAGGAAGATGTGATTCGGCGGAACGGCCAAGTTGAGACGCCCGATGGATTGCAGCGGGGCAAAACGTGCGCCTATGGTCGAGACGAAGCGCAATAAAGCAGCGATCAGACTGGCGTTGAGCTCCGCGTATTCCTTCGGCGTGGCCTTGCCGATGAGATTGCGCATCAGAATCCCGAGATTGAATCCGGCCACGTGCGTGAGGAGGCGCTTGAGTATATTTTCGTGTCTTCGCAAATGCGTTCGTCGCATGCCTCCCGCTTCGAGGTAGTGCGCGAAAGGTCGTTCGAGTAACTCGCCGCGACGGCGTATTAATCGCTTACCTCGAGTCCCGCGAATGCGACGTCGGTTCGCGTAGGTGGCGGCTTGCTCGGCCTGTTTGTCCTTCCATTTGCGGCCACCTCGCTCTGGCTCCGAAATGTAGCTCCGGTATTCTTGTTCGACCAGCTCAACCAGGATGTCGTTGCCGTGATAGCCCTTGTCCCCGACCACTTCGCGACCCGCGTCTTCATGTATTCGTTCACAACATTCCGCGTTGTTCGCGAGCTCTTGCAGATTTGACTGCGCTTTTTCCAGCGTATCCGGTAGGCTCTTTGTGTCACCCTTCGCGCCTCCGTGAAGCGTCACGGCAATTACCGCACCTTCCCCGCTCATGTCCACAGCATGCTCGGCTTTGTGCGCCATATCCGTGCCCCCGCTCTTCATTTTCATGATCTCCGCATCCGGCTCGTTCGGATTCACCCACTCCTTGTTCGACCCTTTCTTTGGCCGCTTCTTGTCCAACTTTGCAATGTCCGCTCGGCTCGGCTCTTCGATACCACTCTTGCGCGCAAGCTCCTTCAAATACGATTCGTAGCTTTCCCCCGTGTCTCGACGAACGATTGACCGAAGCGCCGCATTCGCTTCCAGCGTCGTCGCGTCCACACCCAGTGTCTTGCCATCTATCATCCCTCTCGACGCTAGAACTTCTAGCACCCATCCAAATACAGATTCGTGAACTTCCAGCGGAAGTCGATTCCGTATCCGAGACAGCGACGAATGGTCCGGCGTTCGCTCTTCCATTCCAAGGCCAAGAAACTGGCGCAAAGACAGTGAGTCCGAACACCGCCAGCAGATCCCGCGCTCTGAATCGATGCGCTCAAAGTAGCCGATCAACAGCATTCGAAAATACACACCCGGCGGTATGCTCGGCCGACCTTGCTTCTTCGCGTAATACGGCGAGCATTTCGACTCCACAAACGAGTCAAACTCTTCCTCTCGAAGTACCCGCTCGAGTTCCTCATAAAAAGGATGACCAGGACTCGACGCAACCGCATCGTGTGGAATCCATAAAGTCTCTTGGCAACTTTTCTTTTTCTTCTTCATCGACATGCGATGCAATTTTACATCGTCATCGAATGAGTCTTCAGAGAAATATCGCGACCGGATACGACTTTTTCAACGGGCTGCTAGCCCAGCTCGAACGACCTGTGACGGCCAGCTTTGGCCTGAGCGCGCTTCCCAATCAAGCGGAAGACGAAGTGCAGCTGTTCGAGCTCGCCGACAAAGCGCTGTATCAAGCGAAGCGCGCGGGCGGCAATCGCGTGGTCTTCGCGTAGCCATTCACTTCGTGGATGGCGGACCGCCTCGAGCTTCTGGCGGGTAGTCAGGCCGGATGAACCGGCTTCGGATATCGCCGGAAAACGCCACCACACTCCACCCCATCCATCCGATTATCGCCACCGCTCCCAAGATTCGGCCCGTCCTTTTGCGCCACCCGTGCTCGAGAAGAATCCCGAGCGCGAGGACGACGAGCGGCAGCACGACGAGGTCGTCTTTGGAGAATTGAAAGATGTGGGTCGGGCCGAGCCCCGCTCTCAGGAAATTGAGCCCGAGAAACGTCGCGATGGCGGCGATCGCGAGCGGGCGAGCGAGAGCGTCGCCGCTTCGCCCAAAGAGCCATATGAGCGTGCCCAGGGTGAGCAGAGTGAAGACGGGCCCGTAAAAAAGGTTCATGCGGTGCGCCGACATCGAAAGCGCGCTCAACGGCGTGAAGCTGATCGACACGAGCTGAGACGGATCGCCGTTCAGAACGCCTGCGTGCTCCGGACGAATCAGTAGCTCGGGGATGTATTGAAGGTAGAAAGCGCCCACTGCCACGAGCGCACCGAGCAGCGCCCAGCCGGCGATGGCCACGAGACGAACCGTGGGTGGCCGCGTGCTCCTGGCGACGAAATAAAAAGCCAAGCAGAAAACAGGGACGAACATCCCGAGCACGAGCGCACTACCCGCATAGGACAAGAGCGAGATAGCGATGAGAGCCGAAAACCCTATCGCGTAGCGTGGGCGGTCGAGGCGATCAAAGAAGAGAGCAAGGTAGAGGATCGCGACGCTGTCCCAGAAATGGCCGAAGAGGGCGCCGTAGGACGCGACCGCGAGTCGGAACCCGACCACGCGCGCGGTCGCGTGCAAGGCGACGGCAAACGTCGCGGCTTGGCCCGAAATGCCCAACCGGCGCGCGAGGGCAAAGACGATGAGCGATTCCACCGCGACGAGCGCTGTGGGAACGAGCTTCATCCAATCTTCGACAGGGAGATGGAGCACGCTGAGCGGGTAAATCGTCAAGTAAAGAAGTGGTGGGTACGGAAAAGCCAGCCACCGATCCCCGACATATTGCAGCCCCAGCAAGTGCGTATGTTGGTGGCGGATGAAGTCCAGAAAGAAACCGTCGAGGCCTTCGGTCCAAATGAGATAGACGAACTTCGAGTGCGTGCGCACATCCGGGTAGTAGAAGTCGGGATGGAAGAGCGCAAACAGGCGAACGGCGAATCCGAGATAGACGATGAGAACCGCCCAACGCGCTTCGGGTATCGCGAATGCCGAGCTCTGTTTCCCGCGCCGAATCCAAAAGAAGCCGACGAACAAAAAGGCGATGACGTGTGTACGTAGGCCGAGAGTCCAAGCGGCGTGGACGGGCCACATCTTGTGAGCGAGCGCAAGCCCCATGAGCGCGAGCGCCGCGAAAGCCCCGCACGCCCAAGAGACTCTCTGGCCGCAGCCGAGCATCCGCGGCACCGCGTAAAAGGCGAGAACCCATGAGAGCATAGCGGCGAGCGCGAGAACGCTCGGCAGGATGGCGCCAAAACGGCGTGAAGGGCGAATCTGTATCCAATCCAGAGCGAGACTGAGCGGCCGCGGATCGTCGGAGCTCGAGAGAATGCTCATTGTGAGCGGTCCGCCACTGGCGTTTTGCACGCGAAGATTCCAGAGCGCAAAGTCTTGCTGCGGGACGGTGCGGGTGTCAGCGAGCGCGCCGCCGAAAAAGACCCGAATCTCAGCAGGCGCCGCGATGTGGCGCTTGTAACGCAGCGTGACGTCGTAGGGGCCTCGAACATAGACCGGGAGTCGCAGGGTGGCGTTGTCGGAGGCCCAGTGGATGAGGGTGGGCTCGTCGACTTCGAAGTCCTCGCGAAACCCTTGGACGTAGCCGCCGTCGTTGGGTCCGAAGTCGAAGAAAAGGTCCCCAGCTAATTGGTAAGCGCCCAGGATACCGCACGCGGCGAGCAGCACTAGAAGGCCGATATTCCTGGCCTCCGTTGTCATGATCCCGCGGGTCCGCTCGGGCTTCCGTTCCCGTCGGCGACGACGCGCGCCATGTAGTAATCGCAGACGCCGCTTCGGAAGAGCTGCTCGTCCTCGAATCGGAAATGAGGCTGCAACAGCTTCCGATAGTCGTCAGCCGGGCGAATGTGATGCCCGTTCTCCGCCCAGTGCAGCAGATGCCCGACGAGATTCAGCCGTGATTCGGCCGGGATGTCCTCGATCACGAGGGCGCGGCCGCCTGGACGCAACACGCGCTGCATGCCGCGCAGAACGGAAGTCACGTCTTCGTCGTTCAAATGATGCAGCAATCCATAAACCAAGACATCGTCGAACGCGCCCTCTGGAAAATCTAGAGCGCGGGCGTCCTGCACGGAGAACTTCCCCCTATAGTTCTTGGTCGCATAACGAATATATTTCGGGTTGAGGTCGATACCGGTATAGGACCCCTCGGAAAAGAGATCCGAAAAAGCCCCCGGTCCGCAGGCGATGTCGAGAACCTTCCGGTCGCCGCTGGGTTCCAGATGCTCTTCGATCGTCCCCCGGATGACGCTGAAGTTGGACTCGAGGAGGCCACGGCAGAAAAGAAAGAAACGAGGGTCGTCCGACAGTTTTTCTATAAGGGCGTGTAGCATGTTTACCGCGCAGATACTATCTCACGGCGATCCAAAATCCGAATCCAGCTAGGCATAGAATAATCGCGGAGGTGAAATGAGGGCAATCTGGGCTATTTTGAGCTTTTTCGCGGTGACCGCATCGAGTCAAGACCTCGAGCAGCGGGTAATGCTCGTGTTCGAGCACGCGGGGCCGGGCGTGGTGAACATCACCAGCCGGAGCATTTCCTACGACTTTTTCTTGCGCCCCATCCCTCAGGAGGGCTCAGGCTCCGGTTTCGTCTACGACCGACGCGGCCACATCGTTACCAATTATCACGTCATCGAAGGCGCGCGGGAGCTTCACGTCACGTTTTACGACGAGAGCCGGGTGCCCGCGAGCGTCGTGGGTTACGACCCATCGAACGATCTCGCCGTCATCAAAGTCGATGTCTCAGCGGATGTGCTCAAAGTCATCCCCATCGGAAACTCGAGTGATTTGAAGGTCGGCCGCTTTGTGGTCGCGATCGGCAATCCCTTCGGCCTCGAGCAAACGCTCACGACGGGGGTGGTGAGCTCGCTCGGGCGCGTGATCCAGAGCCCGGACGGGCGGTTCATCGGTGAGATCATTCAAACCGATGCCGCCATCAATCCCGGCAACTCGGGCGGGCCTCTTCTCGACCTCGACGGCCGCGTTATCGGCTTGAACTCGGCCATCATCAGCCCGAGCCGCGCGTCGGCGGGGATCGGCTTCGCGATCCCCGCCACGACGCTCGAGCGCGTCGTGCCCGAGCTCATCGAGCACGGACGCTACGCGCACCCGTGGCTCGGCGTTCAACTCATGGATGTGAGCACGAACCTTGCCGCTCGTCTGAACCGCAATGGGGTGCGCACGCCCGGCGGTGGTGGCATTCTTGTGGCCGAAGCGCTCCGTCGCGGGCCCGCCGGACGAGCAGGCATTCGCGGGCCCAATCGGATGGGGCGACTCGGCAATTTGAGGATCCCGCTGGGGGCGGATTACATCCTCGCGATCGGAGGCGAGCCTGTTCGCACGCGGCAAGAGCTCACTGTGGTCCTCGAGACGAAACACCGCGTTGGGGATGTCGTGAGCGTATCGGTGTGGCGGGAGAGTCGGATCCTGGAATTCGATGTGGAGCTTGGGCCGCGACCGGAGTAAAGGCGTTCACTTGTTTTCCGTGGTCGGACGTACGCTCATTTCTTGGATAACTCGCTCTCGTCCGTTACAACGTCCATGACCCAGATATCGCCGAAGTCCTCTTCCCACCCGAAGTAGAGATAGTGGTCGTCTGTCGCGAGTGTGAACAACGAAAGCGCGCCGCGTTTTCCTGAGAAATCAGCGACCGTTTTTTCGGAACCATCCGCGAAGACGTGCTCGACGAAACGGACGCGTTCACCGTCGAGGAAGTAGATACGCGATCCGTCCAGCGAGTATCTCGGCCGAGTGCCGTTTGCGTCCGTTACCGGCTCGGGAGTGCCGCCATCCGACGGAACCCGCCAGATACGAGACTGCCCATTCGGGTCCCGTCTCGAGCCGAAAAGGAGCCACTCGCCATCGGGCGACCAGAGGGGAAACACGTCTGGCGAGGGATCGCTCGTGAGCTGCCGTATGTCGTCGCCCTCAGCGGACATGGTCCAAATGTCCGCGTTGCCGCCCTGGTTGGAGAGATACGCGATCCGCATCCCATCGGGAGACCACATCGGGAACTGCGTGTCTCCTGTTTGGTGGGATATTTGTCTGGGTTGTCCTTCAATTGCCGAAAGGATCCAGATATCGCGGCTTTCGCCTCGAAATGAATAAATGAGCAACTCCTTGCCGTCTGGCGAATATGTCGGACACCAGTCGGGCATGACCTCAAAAGTGAGCTGCTCCATCGGGCCGCCGTCCGCTGGCATCGTCCAGATGTTGTGATGTCCTCCTCGGTCCGAGCTGAAAGCCAAACGCATCGTGTCTGGAGACAAGTCCACGCACTCGATCGCGGATTGATCGAATGTCAGTTGCTCGGCATCCGACCAGCTTGCCGGTCGATCGGATCGGATAGGTACTCTCCAAAGATTCGTGATTTTGCGTCCTTGCACATATACGATTTTCGTCCCGTCCGCGGACAAGCTTGCCTCCCGCATCCCGACGCCCGACGTGAGCGGCTCGGCTTCACCCACCAGCTTTCCCTCACGGTCGACGCGCTGGACCCATAGATCCGAGCTGCCCCCACGCTTGGAAACGAAGTAGATAGCGCGCCCATCGGGAGACCAGCTCGGCGTCCGGTCGCTGGCTCGACCGTCCGTCAAGGGAATGACCTCGCTGTCTTCGAGACCGAGAAGCCAGAGTTGGGTCACCGGGGAGTCAGGGCCGGGAGCGTCCACGTAAGCAACGAAGCGCTCGTCCGGCGACCAGCTCAAATCGAAACGCCCTCGTCCGCGTCCCGGGAGCGCGATCCGTCTCGGCTTGCCGCTCGGCAACGTCCTCGTCTCGACGTAAATCGTATCCGTATCGCTAACGGCGTAGGTGAGTCGGGTACCGTCGCGCGACCACTGGGCTCGGCTGTAACGGAAATTAGTTCCGTTATCCTGAACTTTGCGCGGGCGGCCGGCCAGCGTGGGCATCACGTAGGTACCCATTCCGCCATCGCGAAGCGACAAAAACGCGATTTGGCTTCCGTCTGGAGACACGGTCGGAAAGAAATCTTCCGCCTGATCGTCCGACGTCCGATTGATCGACTCGCCGCCCCCGAGCTGCGTTACCCAAATGTCCGGACCTCCACTTTGCGATGACGTGTAGGCCACAAGACGGCCGTCCTCGGAAGCGCTCGGGTTGGACTCGGCGCCGGCGTCGAAAGTGATTTGGCGCGGATTGAGGAGCCTCGGCACTTTGAACGTCGTGTCCACCCGGGGGAGCAGAAAGAGCCCTGCGACGAAGAGCGCAGCGAGCACGCCCATGCCGATCACCACGAGCGCTCCGTTGGCGGGTGGAGCCGTCACTGCGGCCGTCTGCTGGCCTCGTCGTCTATTTCATAAACGACGGCGATGTTCGGGTGTTTGAGGGCGGCTGCAGCCTGCGCTTCCTGGACGAGGCGGCGCTGGCGCTCGGGGTCCGAGACGAGCTCCCGCGGAAGCACTTTGAGGGCGACCTCACGGTTGAGCTTCAGGTCAATCGCTTTGTAGACGATCCCCATCCCGCCACGGCTGATCTCCTCGAGGACTTTGTAGTGGGAGAGTGTACGGCCGAGCATTTCGCGAACGCCTATCTTTTCTCTTGCAGCGTCTCACCGGCGAGCTTCGCCACCTCGTAGAAGTAGCGGGCGCCAATTGGGAGGACGGCTTCGTCGAAGTCGAATTTGCTCGAGTGCGCCGGGAAGCTTTCGCGCCCTGGGGCGCGCACGCCGAGACGGACGTAGCATCCCGGGATCGTCTGCAGATAGTAAGAAAAGTCCTCACCGCCCATATTCGCTGTGTGTAGAGGCACCGCGTTGTCTTCCCCCACGACGGCGCTCGCCGCGCGGCGGGCGATCTCGGCCATCTCCGGCGGGTTGATGACGGGCGCCACACCTTGGCGCACGCTGATTTTGATACGAGCGTTGTGAAGGCTAGCGACGGAATCGCAAATGCGGGTGAGCGATTGGATGATGCCTTCGCGAACCGGCGTCTCTTGCGTCCGTATGGTGCCTTCGAGAAGCGCGCGCCCTGCAATCACGTTTGATGCGGTCCCGGCATCGAAACGCCCCACGGTGACGACCGCTGGGTTGGCGGGGTTGATCTCTCGCGAGACGATCGTCTGGATCGCCATGACGAGCATGGAGCCCACAACGACCGAGTCGACACTTTCGTGCGGCCGTGCCGCGTGACCGCCCTTCCCCTCGATCTCGATGCTAAACGTGTCGGTCGACGCATTGACGGCACCGGCGTGGGTGACGATGACGCCCGTGTCGTAGCTTCGGTCGACATGGCCGCCAAATATCATCGTCACCCCCTCGAGCGCGCCCGCGGCGATCATCGCCATAGCACCTGCGCCCTTTTCTTCGGCGGGCTGAAACAAGACGCGTACCGGCGCGGGCAAAGCTTCGTCCTGAGCGAGAAGCTCGGCGGCGCCCAAAACCATCGTCGTGTGTCCGTCATGCCCGCAGGCATGCATGACGCCCTCGTTCTCTGAGGCGAACGCGAGGCCTGTCTCTTCCAGAATCGGCAGTGCGTCGATGTCCGCCCTCAAGGCCACGGCGGGACCGCCGTCGCCTCCCGGAATCTCGGCGACGATCCCCGTCTCGGCGACACCGCTCTCGTATTGGATCCCGAGACGGTCGAGCTCTCGGCAAATGCGCTCGGCGGTTTGCTTTTCTTGAAACGCGAGCTCGGGATGGCGGTGGAGCTCGCGACGGAACTGGACGAGTCGCTCTTTGAACTTGCTATCGGTTACAGACACTCGCGCTGGAATCTTAACATCGTCGCGTCGATTCGTCAGAGCGCACCGACTTCGTGGAGCAGAGCGAGGGTTCCCTCGAGATCGTCGAGCTGGCTCAAATCAATGTCGGGCGTGTGGACGTCCGAGAGCGGCTCGATGAGCGGGTGGGTGTTGATGAGCTCGACGAGGGGGTACTCGAACGTCTCATTGGCGAAGTAGCGTTGCGCCTCGTTCGAGAGCAGGTACTCGGCGAAGTCGAGCGCCGCCTCGGGATTCGGTGCGTTCGTAAGAACGCCGGCCCCAGCGATATTGATGAGAGCGCCCGCCCCTCCACCGCGAGGGCTGTAGTTACGGGCGGGCAGCTCGGAAGCGGGACCGTTCGCGAGGAATCGGAAGAGGTAGTAGTGGTTCGAAAGTCCGATGTCGATTTCTCCGTTGAGCACGGCCTCGAAAAGAGGCATGTTGTCGCGATAGGCCTTGGACTCGTTTTCGACCATGGCGCCGAGCCAGTCGCGCGTCGCTTGCTCTCCCTCGATGAGGCGCATGGCGGTCACGAAAACTTGAAACGAGCCGTTCGTCGGCGCCCAGCCAATACGACCCTTGAAGCGCGGCTCGGTGAGCTCGAGCACGCTGTCGGGGAGGTCGGCTTCTCTCAGCACGCTCGTGTTGTAGACGAGGACGCGAGCGCGTCCCGACGTGCCGATCCAACGGCCATCCCGCGCACGGAAACGAGGCTCGACTTTGTCGAGCAGAGCGGCCGGAAGCTCCGAGAGGCGGCCCGCTTTCGCGAGTGATCCGAGTGCGCCCGCATCCTGACCGTAATAGACGTCGGCGGGGCTTTCTTCGCCCTCATCGAGAATGGCGGCCGCCATTTGCGCCGAACCGCCATAGCGCACTTCGACCTCCAAACGGCTGTGAGCTTCGAAGCGATCGATCAGCGGTTGGACGAGCGCCTTCCCGCGGCCCGAATAGACGAGAAGATCCGGTGTGGCGGTTTCATCGCTGCAGGCGCAAGCAAGCCAAGCGGCACAGCCGGCGACAAGAACGCTGAAACGGGGGGTGTGTCGGCGCATCCTCACCCTGAAGGTTAGCACGACGCGCATTCGTCTTGTCAGCCGCTCGTGAGAGCGCTACGATGTTGCGTTATCTATGCTATCCGGCCACACGCCTTCCGAGGTTTACGCGCTCATCCAAAACGAGTTGAAGCCGCATTTCAAAGCGCTCGTCGAGTGCGGCTCAACGCCCGAGCTTCACGCCCATCCGGTATATCGTTCGATCGAGTCCACGGTCGCCACCGTGCTCGCGACAACCGATGTCGGCTCCTATGCGCCGGTGGAAGCGCCAGAGAAAGGGCGTTATCGCGTGCTCTCGTGGAATCTCGAGCGCGGGGTCGAGCTCGAAGGACAGCTCGAGGCGTGTCGTACGCATCCCTATCTCCGGGACGTCGATTTGTTTCTCCTGACGGAGACCGATGTCGGGATGGCCCGTTCAGGCAATCTCGCGGTAGCGCAAACGATGGCTCGCGAGCTAGGTCTCTACTACGCCTTCGCGCCTTGCTATCTCAACTTGGCGAAGGGCTCGGGCGTCGAGTTCGACGTGTCGGGCGAGAACGAGCTCGGCCTCCATGGAAACGCTGTCTTGAGCCGCTATCCGCTCTCTTCGGCACGTGCTATCCCGCTGGAGAACGGAAAAGACAAGATGCGAGGGCGTGAGAAACGGCTCGGGAACCAAACGGCTCTCGCGGTCGATGTTGCGCTTCCCGGGCTCCCCCTGACCGCCGTCGCGGTCCACCTCGACGCACAATCCCGTCAGAGCCACCGGCAAAAGCAAATGCAAGACATTCTGGATGCGCTCGGGGACGTTGATCGCGCGCTCATCGGGGGGGACTGGAACACGACGACGCACAACTCGTCGCGTACGTTCTACGCGATTATGGGATATTGGTTGCGCGTATTTCTCGGTATCGACCGGTCCATCGAGCACTACCTTCATCCGTATCGATGGTTCGAGAAGGGGTTGTTCGGTCTTTTGGAGGAGCGCGGCTTCGACTATCGGAATTGCAACAAGCTCGGGGAGCGCACTTTGTCTTATCGAGTCGACGACGTGAAAACGAGAAAGAATCTCGGAGAGTGGGTCCCTGGCTGGTGTTTCGCGTTTATCCGCTGGGCCCTTCGAAATCATGAGGGCCGCTGTCCTCTCAAAGTCGATTGGTTCGCGGCGCGAGGACTCGTGACGGAGCATCCGGTGGTCTTCCATGAGTTTCGTGAGGGCCGTCCTGTACCCCTGTCGGATCACGATGCGATTGGCGTAGAGCTCGTGTTATGAGCAGCCCTGATGCTCTCGGTCTTCTCGTCATTGACAGCCTCGAGGTCCGTTTCGAGAACGACGAGGACGGGGCGCTTCGCGTGTTGACGCCGGACGGAGAAATCGGAAGACTCGAGCTTCTGCCGTGCGCCGCCGGCTTCGTCGCCCGTCTCAGCTCGGGAGACACACTTACGAAGCCGAGTCCCTGGGGCGGCCCCGTGACGGCACGTTTCGGAACGCGAGAGCTCGGCGCTCGAGCCCTGATTTCGCGTCGCTATCGTTCTCCATCAACGGCGTGAGTTTGGACCCCTCGCAGAAAGCCATCGCCTCCGCCGAGCGACCCTGATAGAATTTCTATTCAAGCTCACATCCAAAAAAAAGGAGTATCGATGAAGACGGCGACGATCGAAACGGATAAGGGCACGATCAGCTTGGAGCTTTTTGACGACAAGGTGCCCAGGACGTGTGAGAATTTCGTCAAGCTTTCGACCGAAGGGTTTTACGACGGTCTGACGTTCCACCGGGTCCTCGACAACTTCATGGTCCAGACGGGCTGCCCACAGGGCACCGGCACCGGCGACGCCGGTTACAAGTTCGAAGACGAGTTTCACCCCGAGCTGACACATGCCGGGCCCGGCATTCTGTCGATGGCCAATGCCGGGCCAAATACGAACGGCTCTCAGTTCTTCATCACCCACGTTGCCACGCCCTGGCTCGACAACAAACATTCGGTATTTGGCCGTGTTGTCGAAGGGCAGGATGTGGTGGACGCCATCCGGCAAGGTGACAAGATGATCAAAGTGACCATCTCGGAGGGGTGAGGGAGGCCGAGCCCATTTCCGAAGAGCTCGCATGCGTCTGTCCTTGATTTGGGTGGGCGCCAGCCTTCTCGCCGGCTATATCGGAGCCGAGCGGTGTAAGCTCTGCCATCGCGCGGTGTTCGAATCGTGGCAGCGAACGTCCCATTCCAGCACAGCCCCTGTGGGTGTCGCCGCGGAGGAGCGTTGTCTTTCGTGTCACACGAGCGGCGGCGCTGCGCAGAGCGGGGTCCAGTGCGAAGCGTGCCATGGCGGCGGTGAAGATTACTGGCCTGTGGAGGTCATGATTGATCCTGAGAAGGCGTCGATGGCGGGACTCATCCGCCCGACGGAAGCGACGTGTCGCCGCTGTCACGGAAGCGATGAGCCCGACCACGCCCGAGAGTTCGTGATGCCGCCCGAGGCCGAGTGGACGATTTGGATCCATTCGCGAAAACCGTGAGCAGGCCCGCGTTCTCTTTTCCGGAGAATCTGCGCTTCGAGTGTACCCGGTGTGGCGATTGCTGCCGCGGGTGGCAGATTCTGCTCGGCCCTGGTGAGCTCGAGCGGTTGGCAGCCTTGGATTGGAGCGAGCGGGTGGATGCGCTGGTCGGGACGGAAATTGTCGACGACCTCTCTTTGCAGAGGGGCCGAAACGTTCTGGCGCGGCGTCCCGATGGCGCCTGCGTCTTCCTTGGCGCGGAGAATCAGTGTCAGATCCACGAGCATTTCGGCGGTGAGACGAAGCCGCTCGTCTGCCGTCTCTTTCCGTTCGGCTTCTTGCCGGTGGGAGATCGGATCGCGGTCGACGTTTCCTTTGCCTGTTGCTCGATAAGCGCAGGAACCGGCGCGCCGGTTCGAAGCCGTGTGCCCGAGTAGTCCAAGCTCGCTTTCGAAGTCCCTGGCGAGCCGCGTCAGCTTCTTTATCGATTTTCGAAGAAGTACGAGGTGGAAGGCGAGCTTCTTTGGGAGCTGGAGCACGAGCTCTTGGGGCTCGTTTGCGACGGCTCGATGTCGATGTTCGAGCGCGTGCGTGCCGTCGCCGAGTTCATGCGGCTCGGAACGACCAGCGACCCCAGGACGGATGCCGCGTGCACGTTGCGCCGAGTGATGGCCAAGGGCATCCCTCAGCAGATTCGAGAGCGGCCTGCCGAAGGCGGCATGGACAAGACGCAGCGCGCCATCTTCTTTCATCTGATGTTTCTTCTACTCAACCCAACGCCGCCCGAGCTCTACCGGTCTTTAGGAAAGCCGGGGAAGGGAGCCAAGGCGCGGCATAAGCAAGTCGCTCTCCGTGTCCAAGCGGCGAACGGATACAAGTTCGAGAAATCATGCCCGTGGCTCGGCAACCGCGAGCTCACCGAGAGCTATGCAAGCGTTAGCGCCGTTCGCCTCGGCTTTCTTCTTTCCGATTCCGGAGACCGTCTCTTTGAGCAATATCTATCCGCCAAGATCCTTGGCCAGCGGTTCCTGAGAGAGGGAGAGGGCGATTTGCCGTTCGTCGAAGCCGTACCGAGGCTTCTCGTCCTGTATCCGATGCTGCTCTGGACGGCCAAGGCGCTCGCCACCGAGCGTGGAGCTTCGGACGTTATCGAGGACGATGCCCGCGATGCGCTGCGCTTGCTCGACCGCAGCTACGGGGAAGTGCGCCTTTCCGAGCTTGCAGCCAAACAGAGAAAAGCTTGGCAATTCATTTTCATGGAGACGGGGCTAGAGACGGCGGCTACTATCGACATGCTGGGCTCGGCTTGTTGAAGCAGGCGGCGGCGGGTTAGTCTTCCGGAGACCAGGAGGCTATGTCTGCTCTCGTCGCTCCCAAACCTGCATCCGCTCTTCGTTCATTTTCCGATCGCGCTTTTCATGACAGCGGTTCTGTGTGACTCGGCTTTTCTCGTGCGGTGGCGCACGATGTGGCTCGACAGGGCCGTCGTACTCATCTATGGGTTGGCAGCTTTCGGCTCGGGCGTGGCGGCCGTGAGCGGAAAGCTTGCGGCGAACGCGATGATTGAGCAGCTCGACCCCGCGTTAGGCGAGCTCGTTGCGGTCCACGGCGACTGGGCCTTCGGATCGGTCCTGGGCTTGTTTCTCACGGCGTTCTTGCGGTTCGATCTCGCGTGGCGCGACCGCGGCGAGTCTTTCCCGCGGCCGAACGGGCGCCGCTACGCGGCACTCGCCATCGCTCTCGTCACGACAGGCCTGCTTCTGCAAACGGCCGGGCGCGGCGGCGAGCTCGTCTTCCGACACGGGGTTGGGGTCGGAACTTCGAACGGCAAAAGCGTTCAATAGGAGGGGAGTTTGTCGAGAGCCACCACATCAGGGACGGAGACCTTCGCGGCTCGAGCTGTCAGGAACGACGTCGCACCCGCGCATTTTCGCGAGGCTTGTGATCTCACACTTTCCACTATCGGTTTGGGCACCTATCTCGGAGCGACGGACGACGCCACCGACGACGCGTATACAGAAGCGATTCTCGAAGCCGTCGGGATGGGGTGCAACGTGCTCGACACCGCGAGCACCTATCGCTGCCAGCGCAGCGAGCGCGTCATCGGCCGGGCACTCGAGAGACTCGCGGAAGCGGGAGTCGATCGCGACGAGCTCGTGCTTGCGACGAAAGGTGGATACGTGGCTTTCGACGGGGCGCCGCCGGAGAACCCGAAGAGTTGGATCGAAGAGCACTACATCGCGCGCTCGCTCTTCGGACCGGACGACCTCGCGCGCGGCAACCACGCGATCACGCCGTCCTTTCTCGCCGACCAGCTCGACCAGAGCCTCACCAATCTCGGGGTTTCGACGATCGATATCTACTACCTTCACAACCCCGAAGTCCAGCTCGCGGTGCGCGACCGAGATGCGTTTCGCGACCAGCTCCGGAGCGCTTTCGAGTTTCTAGAGGGCGCCGTCGCGGAGGGGAAAATCGCGTTCTATGGCACAGCGACGTGGAATGCCTTTCGGGTGCCGGCGGGTACGAAGGAGTTCATGTCGCTCGAGGAAGTTGTTGGAATTGCCAGGGAGGTCGCACCAGGGGACCACCACTTCCGGTTCTTGCAGGCGCCGTACAATTTGGCGATGACGGAGGGTCTGTCCGCACAAACCCAATCCGTCGAGGGGGAGACTCTCTCCCTTTGCCAAGCCGCGCAGTCGCTCGGCGTCTACATGGTCGCGTCCGCGAGCATCGCGCAAGGTCGGCTAACCCAGGGTCTTCCCGATTGGCTCGGCACGCTGTTCAAGGGGTTCGCTACGGACGCGCAACGCTGCATCCAGTTCGTACGCTCGACCCCCGGCGTCGTCACAGGACTCGTCGGCATGAAAACCATCGACCACGTTCGTGAGAACCTTGCGGTCGCACGTGTCCCGCCTGCGCCGATGGAAGACTTTTTGAAGCTTTTTGAGGTGGATTCTTCGGATTGACAAGCGATTTTGCGAGCAGAAAAGTAAAACTGTGCGCTAGATCACATTTTTTGCCAGAACTTGGGTGTAAACATTGGTGTCGTGGTGAGGGTGGAGTCCCCAAACCCAAAAACCAAGGTGTGCGGACGACAAGTTCACCCCCAACCAGGGGTAGTGGATAGGCCGCATCCCCCCAACTCTGCTCTCACCACGACAACACTTTTTGCAGGGTTGGAATCTCGACGCGTTGCGGCGGGAAGAATCGTCAGCGGTTAGCTTCTAACCGGGGCCAGAGGGGGAGACTCTTCTCCGTTCTGAGCGCGTTGCCGGCGCCCCAGAGGGTGGTTTCGGCGAAGTTTCCCGGGCTCGCACCCAAGCGGCGCAGGATCTCGGTCGCAGAGCCCGGCATGACCGGTAGAAGAAGAATCGCCGCTATACGGGTCGCTTCGGCGGAATCATAGAGGACCTCGGCGAGGGTCTCTCGTGCGTCAGGATTCTTGGCGAGGGCCCACGGCTCCGATTTTGTGATGAAATCGTTCACCGCATCGACAATCGCGAAGGCCTGCGACGCGCCGTCCGAGAGGGCGAGAGACTCCATCGCGTCCTGGTACTTCTTTGCCGCATCCTCGACGATTTGGCGCAGCTTTCCGGATTTCGCGGGAGGCTTCAAAAGACTATCAAGGTATTTTTCCGACATGCTCGTGATGCGGCTCACGAGGTTTCCCAAATTATTGGCGAGGTCCGCGTTGTAGCGGTTCTCGAAACGCTCCCACGAAAAATCACCGTCTTGTCCGTAGATGATCTCGCGAACGAGGTAGAGCCTGAGCGGGTCCGGACCGAAACGCTTGGCTGCGTCGAGGGGGTCGACAGCAGTTCCTTCTGTCTTGCTCATCTTTGCGCCCTTGAAATTGACGAAGCCATGTCCGACGATCTGACGGGGAAGCGCTACGCCGACGCTCATGAGCATCGCGGGCCAATAGATGCAATGGAATTTGGTGATGTCCTTGCCGATGATGTGAAGATCGGCAGGCCACCATTTTGAGTACATCGCTTCCGACGCGCCGCCTTGGCTGTAGCCGACTGCGGAGAGGTAATTGATGAGCGCATCTACCCATACGTAGACGACACTCCCTTCATCGAAGGATGCGGGGAAGGGTACGGGAATGCCCCACCTTTGGCTTTCCCGGCTGATCGAGAGGTCCTTGAGGCCGGATTCGATCATTCTCAAGACCTCATTGCGACGGGTCTCGGGAACGAGAAAATCCGGGTTGTTTCGATAGTGCTCGAGCAGCGGCTCCTGGTATTTCGACAGCTTGAAAAAATGGTTGCGCTCCTCGAGCCATTCCGCTTTCGTATGGTGCAGCGGACAATTACCGTCGACGAGATCTTTTTCCAACTTGAACTCTTCGCAAGAATTGCAGTACCAGCCCTCGTAGCTTCCCTCGAACACGTCGCCCGCATCGTGAAGGCGCCGCAAGAGCGCCTGAACGGTGGTCTTGTGCCGCGGCTCGGTAGTGCGGATGAAATCGTCGAAAGAGATGTCGAGCTGCTTCCAAACGTCCTTGAACTCCTTCTCCATCTTGTCGCAATAGGCGAGCGGCTCGATGCCGAGCTCCTCCGCTTTCTTGAAAACGTTCAGAGAATGCTCGTCATTGCCCATGACGAAGTGGGTGTCGTAGCCGGCGAGACGTTTGAAGCGTGCGATGACATCGGCGGTCACTTTTTCATAGGCCGTTCCAAGATGAGGGCGGCTATTGACGTAGTCGATGGCGGTCGTGAGGTAGAACTTCTCCATATGGAGTTGCATTCTAGCAGACGGTTCCAAGTTGACAGCGACGGGCCGCCCCTTTAATGTCCGTTCCGCAATATAGGAGCTCAGAATGAAGACAAATATTTTTCTTGCTACAGCCCACTCTAATCGACGCTTCGATCGAAGCGCGCGGCGCGGCGACCGAGCTCGCACGCGACATCACCGCTGGCCCGGCGGGAACGTTTTGGAGCGGCTATGAAGTGCCTCGGGTCGTCGACCAGAGGGGCACACATCACGGGTGCGGTTCTGTCTATAGTCTCGACGACGGCCGTAGTTACTCGACGCCGGAGACCGACGAAGGAGCCGCGACCCTTCACGTGTTCTATCGCGTGGTCGATGGTATGGTCGAGGAGGTGCAGGCTATCTCGGGTGCTTGTCGCGTCGACGCCGGCGAAAAGAGCGTGCAGTGGTGGAGCGGCGTGTCCGTCGACGACAGCGTCGCTTTTCTGCAGCAGCTCGCCCACGAAAAACCGCGCTCCGACGTCGCCGAGAAAGCGGTCTACGTCATCAGCCAGCACGCGGGCTCGGCTGTGGACATGAGACTCGAACAGTTCACGGGAGTGCTTTGGCCTCGCGAGCTGAGAGAGAAGGCGGTTTTCTGGATGGGCTCCGCGCGCGGCGAGGCAGGGTTCGAAGTCCTGAGTACTCTGATCGAGCGTGAGGACGATCCGGAGCTCCGAGAAAAGATGGTTTTCGCGATCCACGTCTCGGACGCAGACGGCGCAACGCCAAAGCTCATCGAGCTCGCGCGAACGCATCGGGACCCGGAGCTTCGTGAAAAAGCACTTTTCTGGCTCGCTCAGAAGGCTGGAAAGCAAGCGGCTGCCACGATCGCCGAAGCGGTCGAGGACGACCCTGACCTCGACGTGAAGAAAAAAGCCGTCTTCGCCCTGTCGCAGCTTCCCGCGGAAGAGGGCGTGGAGCTCCTCGTGGAGATTGCGGAGAGCCACCCACAGCGAGAGATTCGAAAGAAAGCGTTTTTCTGGCTCGGCCAGTCCAATGACCCGAGAGCGCTGTCCTTGTTCGAGAAAGTGCTTCTGGAAGAACGCTAGTCCGGAAACGCAGCAGAAGGTACCCTAAGAAAGCTGGGGGCGGAAGCCTCCAGCTTGGCGGTGAGCAGACGTTGAGGGACAAAGGCTTGAGTCTTCGGCTTCCGGAGACGCTCGAAGACGTGTCGCCTATGCGGCTGCGCGCCTTCAGCGACCCCGGGCAAGGTGCGATTTTGTGGACTTCCGATCGGGTGGTGACTCCATGGGATCTCGGGTCGCTCGAACGGGCGCTTCTGTCGGGTGGAACGTTCGGTACGTTTCGAGCCGAAGGAAAGAGAGGCTCCGCCTCGTTGACCGACGGCGCCGTGATCGGGCGCGCGCGCTCCGGCGAAACGCAGATGGTCTACGCCCTTTTCGACCGGGGCGCGGAAAAAATCCTCCTTCGCTACGAAGGCCCGGCGGATGCGGTAGCGTTCAACCGTTCCGTCCTCATGCAATCGCTCGAGAGTGTGTCCGCCGAACCGTTATTGACGTCGGAGGTGACGCGCGCGCTCCCAGTGGACGGAGCGCGTTGGGAGAGCCGGCTTCTCCCCGCGCCTTCCGCGCCCGCAATCATTACGCCAGCACGCTTCAGCGTCGAAATCTCGGCGCCCTTCGCGTGTCAGGGCTTGCCTCCTGTTGAGTCCGCCTTGGCGGCTTCCCCCGAGGGGGACTTCACTGTCTCGCTTCGCGTGGGGTGGTGGGCCGATCTACTGGACAGTTCGAGCGCCGCGGCTGCCTGCAGCCAACAAGCGGGAGGATTCGGGGACGCGTCCTATTTCTACACCTTCGATTGGCTCGCCGTCCGCTACGTGGTCGAAGGAGTCTTTATCGCCGACACGCGCGGCACGCTTCAGCTCGAGCTCGTAGCACCGGAATCGAAACAATTACTCGCGCGCGAGTTGGCGCTCACATGGATTGACAAGAACCGCCAGCGTTAGCCTAACCGGACAGAAACGAGAATTTTGTTCACGTTTTGGAGCAAGAAAATCTCACCGCAGAGGCGCAGAGTGCGCGGAGAAGAAAAGGGCTGTCTCGATCTCTGGCTGGGTTCGGACTTTCCCGGATCCTCCTCTGCGCTCTCGGCGTCTCTGCGGTTCAAAAGCTTTCAGGTTTACCTGGCTAGCATTAGTAGCGCCGATCAGGAAGCGGGTAGCCGGAAGCCGATAGCAACCCGAATCGCGGAAACTAAAAAGGCTCGGCGGTGACGACGTCCCACAGGTTTCGGTAACGGCCGTCGCGAGCGCTGCGCAAGAAACTGTGGGTAGTGGGGTCTTTTGAAATCCAGAAGCTTGATGCCTGCCTCGCCGTCTGGCAATATCCTGGCCATGCCTAAACGCAAAGGACTTCCCAAGGATCACGATTTCGCCGTCCAGGCCCGCTCCGTCCTGGAGCAGGTTATCGGCGAGCGCCTGGACGGGACACCACTTGAGCCAGCGAAGCCGACGAATCCGAAGCTGACGGAGCGCGCCCGCAAGGGAGGCGTCGTCGGGGGCCGCGCCAGAGCATCTAAGCTGAGCGCAGAGCGTCGCTCAGAAATCGCTCGTAAAGCCGCAAACGCCAGGTGGAAAGAGTGAAAGCCCCGTTTACAGAATCCCGCGCTCGCGCAGCGTAGCCAGTAGCGCCGCGTGGGGCCGATCGCCCTTCACAGAATTACACGCCCCGCACAGAAGTTGCAAGTTGTCGAAGTGGTCCGAGCCGCCTTGGCTCTGTGGCACCACGTGGTCCACCGTGAAGTTCCTGAACGGGAATGCCACTCGACACCCTCCGCACCGACCTTCTTGTTTTCCAAATAGCTGGTGCCGGTGTGTCCGGTAGCTCGGGAGCTTGCCGAGGTCCGTGCGCTTCGGTATGTCGTCTCGGTGGTGAACCTCATAGAACAGCTTGAACGCTTCTTTGAGGCGCGTTTTGACAAGCGTCGCCGCGAGTTCGGAAAGGTCGATCCCTACCCATTGCCGTCCGAGAGTCTCGGCACTCACGCAGGCGGTAGCACAGCCGGCGAACGGGTCCAGAACGACGTCGCCAGCGTTCGAGCTTGCTTTGATGATCCGGTCGAGCAAGGCGAGTGGCTTTTGGGTAGGATAGCCAATCCGCTCTTTGGCAGAGCCTGCAATAATGGAAATGTCCCAAACATCCCGCATGGGCAACCCTGGCGTCTCATGCGCGGCTGGGCGCTTTTTTGTGGCACCCGGGTCTAGGACGTTGGCCTTCCCCTTAAAACGCTTCAGGAAGCTATCTGATGGAGGCTCAAAGAGCTGATTCCAGCGCGGTGTATCCCCATTTACGTAACGCAGAATCACGTCGTGCATTCGCTGAAAGTTCGGGTGCTTCGCCGGCCAGCGCCGATATGACCAGATGATTTCGTTTCCGAAACTCTCCGTACCAAATACGGAATCTAGCAGCATCCGCAAGTAGGCGTCGGCAGTCGGGTCACAGTGCAGGTACAGACTCCCCGTGGGCTTCAAGAGCCGCCGCATTTCCAGAAGCCGGACGGCCATCATGATCAAGTACGACTTCATCCCCTTGCCGTGGGCGATCCCCGCCGCGTCGATTACCGCGTAGACGGCGGGGTTCTGTTCGGCGATCTCGCCGTGCCAAGCGAGGTCTACGTCGTCGAGCGTCCACGTGTCCTTGAACGCTGCACCCGCCGCTTTCGAGCCGATGGGAGCCGAGTAGTCACGATTGGAGTTAAACGGCGGGTCGAGATAAATTAGGTCCACCGATTCCGAGTTCATGCCCCGCATGATGGCGAGATTGTCGCCAGTCCAGATGGTTCTGTTTGCCCAGTTGGGAGGTGGCATACCGAAGGTGTTATGGCCTCACCAAACGAAACAACGTAAGAGCCACCATGAGTAAGATAGATACAACAGATACCACGGCCCCAAGAACGCTTGTCACTGCCCAGAGCTTGGCATTGGCTATATCGGTTTTAGTAGCAAAGTGCTTTGTCTCAGCCTCCAGCACTGCTACGCGCTCACGAATGTCACTGTGGGCGTCTAGTTGCCGCTTCTCCAGAGCTAAGAGTTCACGTGAATCGACTGGCTGCTGCCCTATGTTCTCAGGGTAGATTCGTCCAGTCACGTAGACGATCCGGTCTCTGCTAGTCGGCGGTAGTGGTCCCGAATCAGCTCATTGGGAATTATGGTTCCTATGCCGTATTTTCGACACGTAATATCCCAAGGAGTGTCTTTCTGGTGCGTAATACTGGATAGCTGTAGAGCTGTGTAGTTACTGTAAGCGTCTAGAACCAACGCGACGAGTTCTCGCTGTTCGGCGTCGAATTTCTCTGATTGGTCGAACCGTTCGACAGTGATTTGATCTCCGCCAAACGCCTTGTAGCGATGATAAGTACTCGGCACCACTGGCCCATAGGTCCAAGCTTCAACTGCTTCATAGATCAAGGCTTCGCCTGTAACTCCCAACATCCAGCCGTGAGCGAGGTATACGAGTTTGAGCACGTGCATCGGCGTCGTCTCAACATCGCGCCGTAGCCATAAAATCTGTTCCGCAACGAGTGTCGGTGACACCGGATTCATTTCGTTCCTCCACCCTAAAGATATTTTATGCTTGACTTAATGCCTGTAGGCAGGCATAATACGTCTTATGAATAAATTGGATACGAAGTCAAGAGCGCAGGTCATACGCTGCATCGTCGAGGGAAACTCCATCCGCTCTACTGAGAGAATCACGGGTGTCACCAAAAAGTCTATCACAAAACTAATCGTCAAGCTCGGAGAGGTTTGTCACGAGTACCAGAACGACAAGCTACGCAACCTGCCGTGCCGACGCATCCAGGCGGACGAGATCTGGAGCTTCCTCTACGCGAAGCAGAAGAACGTTGCGAAAGCGAAGGCCGCGCCAGAGGGCGCGGGCGACACCTGGACGTGGACGGCCATTGATGCCGACTCCAAGCTGCTCGTCTCTTGGCTCATCGGCGGTCGCGACGCCGGATACGCCACCGAGTTCTTGCAGGACCTGGCAGGTCGGCTAGCTGGCCGCGTGCAGCTCACGAGCGATGGCCTTGGGGTGTACCCCTTGGCGGTCGAGGATGCGTTCGGCGCGGATATCGACTACGCCATGCTGATCAAACACTTCGGAGACGCGCCGGAGGGCCAGCGGCGGTACAGCCCCGCCGTCTGCACCGGAGCGACGAAGAAACCCGTCACCGGCGACCCCGACGAGTCGCACATCAGCACCAGCTACGTCGAGCGGCACAACCTCACGATCCGAATGGCGGTCCGTCGATATGCTCGGCTGACGAACGCCTTCTCGAAGAAGCTGGCGAACCACGTAGCCGCGTTCAGCCTGTTCGTGATGTACTACAACTTCGGGCGCACGCATCAGTCGCTTCGTGTAACGCCAGCGATGGAAGCCAATGTCAGCGACCACGTGTGGAGCATGGAAGAAATCGTCGGCCTGCTCGAAGCTAAAGAGGCGAAGGTGTCTCGGAAGCGCGGCCCCTACCGGAAGCGTGGCGCGTGAATTTCAAAAGACCCCACTACCAAACTGTGTATGCTCTGGACAAGAGATACGGTGATGTGGTCGTCGACCATCTCGGGATGCGGGCGATGGAGGTTCGCGTAAGCGCGAATAAAAACGCTGGCCTCCGAAGTAGGCAGCTGCTGCACGTTGTCGACGAAGGCCGACCACTTTCTCTGGCGAAACAAGTAGAACTCGACGTTGGAAACGTAAAACGTAGTCACGGTTTGGCGACGGGACTCGAGAAGCCTCCCGAGTCGCCGGAAAGCCTGGTCTCCAGCGAAATCGCCGACGACGGGGATGATGCGGTTCTCCAATTGCATCTGGCGCACCCGCCTATAGGTTTCGTGCGACGCGAGCCAATTCCGATGTTCGCCATAGCGGTCGGTCTCGAGAATGAACTCCTTCAGCGAAGGGAAGAAGAAGGACCGCCAGCTGTCATACTTGATCTCTAATCCCTGCCTAAAGAACTCGCGGTAAATGAGCTCTAGGTCGTGGCGGTCTTGATCGGTGAGCCCGAGCTCCGGGCGGGTCTCGAGCTTGCCGAGCACGAAGGCTAACTGGCTCTCATAAAAGCTTTCGTCCGGCGCGGTGGAGTCGATGGCGGCAACGATGTCGGCGATGGTGGCGTCGCGCGCGAGGGGCGCCGCCAGAGGGCGCGCTACTAGTCTCGAGAGATAGGCGTCGCGCGTCTCGCAGTCTTCCGTCAAAAGCTTGAACAAGAGATGTTCGAGCATGTTCTGGCGCCGAATGTCCACGATGAACGCGAGCTCGGGCTCGAGCGCCGCGATGTAGGTGAAATTCTGGTTCGGTCCAACGCCGACATAAACGCCGTCATCGACGCGGCGCTCATCGAGCTCGCCGAGCACGTGAAGGTAGGAGGTCTCATTGGAGATGTAGTTGTTGCTCCAGAAATATCCGCCATCCTCGGAAAGACTCGTCACGAGATTCCCGAACTCGGGGTCCGTGATCGTTTCGGGCTTGCGGTCGCCCGTCGACAGACAGGAGGAAGTGACGGACGAGAACGCTGCCGGGATGGCGAGCGCTAAGGCGAGAGACCGGATGAGCATCGCTTAGTAATCTCCGTTTCATCCTAGACGGGAGCGGGTAGATGTTTCAACTATCACGGCGCCAGATGCTCCGCGAGAAAGCCGAGGGATTCGGGGATATGGGCGTAGACGAGTGCCCATCCGTGGGGCTCGCCGTCGTGCGCGTGAAATACGTGCTCGACGCCACTCTTGCTCAGCGCCAGATCGAGCTTCTGATTTCCCGCACCTAGGCCCACCGAGCGGTTGTAGCGATCCGCAGTCCCATAGTCGAAGTAGAAGGCTAGCCCGTCCAGGTCCGCTTTGCGGGCGAGATCGAGAGGATTGTTCGCGTCGAAATATTCCTGGTCGAAAGGATCGCCGTAGATGGTCCGGAAAACACCGCTCAAATATTGAAAGGACCGTCCCGAGCGCGCGGCTTCGGGGACGTCCAGCGGATTCGGAACAGGGAAAACGATTGCAGAGTGTGCGGCGGCCCCGGCATATCGGGTCGGATGGCGCATGGCAATCTTGAGAGTGCCGTAGCCGCCCATCGAGGTGCCTGCAAGCGCGCGGTGGGCCCGGCCAGGACTCACGCGATAGCTCGCTTCAACATGGCGCGGGAGCTCCTCCACAATGAAGTCCTCGTAGCGCACGCTGCCATCCCGGTAATTCGTGTAGAAGCTCCGGCCGCCGTCGGGGAACACCAGGATCATCTCGCGAAGGGTCTGTTTCGCCATCAAGCCGTCAACGAGCTCAGGAATGTTTCCGTGGCGGTCGATCGTCCAGCTCGTGTGATCGTTGAAAAGACCGTGGAGAAAATAGACGACAGGATATTTCGCGTCGCCGCTTCCATAAGTTGGCAGAAGAAAGACGCTATAGGAGGCCTCTCCGCCGACCGCTTCGCTCGCCATGGTCACGAACTCGACGCGTGATCCCGACGAGAGCGCGATGGGCTCGCTCGAGTGGCGAATCCAAGCGTCCCGTTGAGCCAGCGCTGATGATACCGGAAAGAAGGCCAAGATGAGCAGCAACACGCAGTTCGACCGTTTCAATACGATCTCCTGATGGGCACAGAAGTCAGAATAGCACGAAGCTCGTGTTAGACTTTCGCACGTGACCAAGAAGGTGCGCATCCTCGGGGTGCGCGTGGATCTGGGTGCAGGGCGTCGCGGCGTCGATATGGGGCCTTCGGCGATCCGCAAAGCCGGGATCCGTCAAGCGCTTCGGGATCTCGGCTATGACGTGGCCGATGACGGCAATATCGACTGCGAAGAGCCGGAATCCCACAAAATCCGCGACCCCAAGCTCAAATATCTTCCGCTCATTCAGGCGACGATGACGGACCTGGCGGCGCGCGTCGCGTCTATGCTCGAGCTCGGAGAGATCCCGCTCGTGCTCGGGGGCGACCACTCCATCGCAATCGGAACCATAGGGGGTGTCGCGGGTCATTTCAAGAGGGCTAAGAAGAAGCTCGGCATGATTTGGTTCGACGCGCACGCGGATGCCAACACCGCGGATACCACTCCCTCGGGAAATATCCACGGTATGCCCCAAGCGGTGGCTTTCGGGACGCGGCGCAGCCGAGCTCGTGACGATCGGCGGCTTCGGGGAAGGGGAGTCGAAGCTCGACCCGGCCTGCTGCGCCATCATCGGCGCGCGGAGCATCGATCGTCTCGAGAAAGAAGTCGTCAAGGATATTGGAGTTCGCGTTTTCACGATGGATCAAATCGACCGTCGCGGCATTTACGACGTTACCGAAGAAGCTCTCCAGATCGCGTCACGCGGTACGGACGGCATTCACATGAGCTTCGACGTTGACGGGATGGACCCCTCCATCGCGCCGGGGGTCGGCACGGCCGTGCCCGGCGGCGTCTCCTACCGCGAGACCCACACGATGATGGAGATGATTGCAGAGACCGGCCACATGGTCTCGATGGAGGTCGCGGAGGTGAATCCAATACTGGATGTCCGAAACAAAACCGCCGAAGTTGCGGTGGAGATGCTCGCCTCGGCCTTCGGACGCCGAATTCTCTAACGGGGCTTGGCCATTGACTTCTTTGATTCCTGCCGTCAAAGACAAAAAACACCGTCTGCAAGTGACTTCGTTGGACGGGGCCGACGGATCAGCGCTGGGAGAAATCACGGTCTCGGTCAAGAAGCCCAAGCGCTCGAAAGCCACGGCCATCATCGCCCACGGTGCCGGCGGCAATATGGACACACCGTCTATCGTCGCCCTTCAATCCGCTCTCGTCGCGGGAGGCGTCACGGCTGTCCGGTTCAATTTTCTCTACGCGGAGAAGGGAAGAGGTGGCCCGGACAAACAGCCCAAGCTCATCGCCGCCTGGCGCACGGTGGCCGACGCCATGCGCCGCGAGCTGAAGCCAAAGCGGCTCTTTCTCGCCGGTCGCTCGCTGGGAGGCCGCATGGCGTCCTACCTCGTCGCTGAGGGTTATCCGTGTGACGGCATTTTCTTTCTTGCGTACCCGCTGCATCCGCCGGGAAAACCCGAGCGGCTTCGAAAAGACCATCTGCCCAAGATCAAGGTTCCGATGCTCTTCGTGAGTGGGACGCGAGATGCTTTTGCTACCCTCGATCTGCTGGAGCCGCTCGTGAAGCAGATCAAAGCCGAGCTGCACTTGCTCGAAGGCGCGGACCACGGCTTTAAGGTGCCCAAGAAGTACGGACGCACCCTGAAGGAAGTGGAAGAAGACGTGGCGGCGACCGTGCTGCATTTCATCTCGGAGGTTTAATGTCTCGCATCGACGCTCTCAGAAACCTACTCGCGAAAACTCCCGACGACGCCATGACCCGCTACATGCTCGCGAATGAGCTCTACAAGGATGGCCAGCTCGCCGAAGCCGTCGACGAGCTGAACGCTTATCTGAACGCCGTAGAAGATGAAGGCGCTGCCTATCGCATTCTCGCCGAAGCCTATCTCGGGCTCGATAAGAAGACAGAAGCGCGCTGGGCTCTCCGCCAAGGTGCCGAGGCTGCGTTGGCCTATCACCACGAAGGGATGGCCCAAGAGTTCGAAGACCGCTTGAAAGAGATCGGTTGATGTTTGATCGAGGGCGTACCCTCCTGGTTGAAGCGCTGTAAGATCGCTCTGTTCGTCGTGGTCGCGATAGCCGGCCAAGCTTTGGCCCAGGACTCCCGGCGGGCTGCGGCGCGACCGGTACGGATCCAGCCCGTTTTCGGTTGCTCTTCGAGGATCTGCGAACGCGACGACGAGCAGCGCGAGCGACGCGGTGGTGTGGAACGTTTTCTTTCCTACCTCCAGAACTCTTGTTCGATGCGCCAGCGCTATTGTTCGAAGGCTTCCCAGGCGACGATGCGCCAGTTGCCGTTCTCGCGCGTCCAGAGAAGGCCGAGAATGGCGCTCCCTTCTCGTTTGAACCGGAAAAGCGACGAGTAATACGTACCGTAGTCACCGGGCGCTCCGGTCTCCGGTACGTCGCCGCACAGATAGACTGCGGCGTCTTCGTTCGTCAGCTCCAATTGGGCGAAATCGTTTTCGTAAGCATGCTCGACGATGCGGACCGATTCGCGCCACGGGAGCACGGCGTCGATGGCTTCGGTCAAGTTGTCCCGGTCGCCCATCTCGTCGACGCTCAGCTCCATCGCATCCTTCAAGGCTGCGACCGCACCTTGCTCGCGCAGGATTTCGTCGTTGACGTCGTCATCGGTATCCACGCAGGCGAGGGCGCGCTCGGACATGAAGTGGAGGGCCTCGTCGATCTTGCGGCGTACCAGCCAATCCGTGAGAAATTCCTGCGTCGCATCCGCGAGTTGATCGGGCTCCGCTTCGCGCGGACGATCGGGAGGAAGCGGGGTCGGCACTTCGGGACGCTCGCGCGAGTACATGCCGGGCCCGGCCGCGTTGCCCCGATGATGGGCCAGGTTGCCGAAAACACCTTGCCACCAAGCAACGAAGCCGCCCCAGCGGCCGTTGTGGCGCTCGTAATTGTCGCCGGCGCGTACGTCGGAGTTTGCGGAGGTCAGATGGCCGTTGAACATGGCCGCCGGCATCTTGCTCGAACGGTAATCGACGTCGATATCGGCCTTCTCGCGGTCTTCGGAAATAGAGAACTGAATGCTCGGCAGATTCCCGAATTGACGAAAGCTGTAGGGATAGCCGACGTGATACACCGTGTTCAAGGGCCCGAGCGAGAACTCCTGAGATTTCTCTAGAGTCGGGCGCGCCCCGTCTTTCAAGAATACGTAGAGGCGGAACTGCTACTCCCCCGAGCGGCCGTAGTATTGGCCGGCGATGCGCTCGACACCTTCGACGAGATCGATAGCGTGCCCCAGAGAGTTCCCCTCCTCGTCGGTAAGCTCCGAGTTCATCAGCGCGTGGGTGACCGCGTCGTAGGTCGTTCTTTCCGAGATCATCAGAGAGTCGAAATAGTCTTCCGCGGTCAAGTCGAACCCGGTGCTTTCGTTGTAGCTTCTTGCGTAACCGTCGAAGAGCTCCTTTTGGATCGGGGTGAGCTCCTGGTAACGCGTGAGCCCGGTATCGACGTCGAAGTGCGCATCCGCTAGAAGCTTCCCGGGCCATTCGCGATCTGCGCCGACGATCGTCAGGCTGGCACTCTCTTTGCGGAAGTAAACGTGGACAGACTTACCTTGCTCGCCGGCGGTGATTTGAACCGAGAGATACGTTCCGTCTTCGGCGGCGCTCGAGATGGGCGGGATTTCTGGGTCCGCATCGGGGACGCCCACGAGCTGATGGGTGTCGGCTTGATTGTCGAAACGGCTCCACTGAAACTTGTATGGGCTAGGGACACTGAATCCATACTTGACGGCCAAATCCTCGAAATGAAGCTTGCGGTTCCGAATCTCGAAATGGTCGAGAGGAAGCACCTTGGCGAAGTATGTGGCGCCAATGCGGTTGCGCCTTTCGATGAGGCTTTCGACGATCCAAGATTCTGCCACCGGATCCCTATATTGACCGGTGCTGACCAGCGCGCGGATGTCATCGTCGGTGAACGTCATGACTTGCTTGGCAGCCCAATAGGTATCGTCGGGAAGTCGGTTCGCGAACGGCGCGATCGTGGCGCTCGCTTTCCAGCGGTCGGGGATGAAGGTCTCGTACTCGAAGTGACCGACTGAGCGATATTTGGGGTAACGTGCGCGCATCCAGCGCGGAGAATAGACGCCCATGCCGGCGATGTTCTTGAACGTGTTTCCAAAGTCGAACTTCTTTTCGTTGCCCGAATAGGGCTTCGACGGCTCCACGCCGCCGCTTCCCAGAGTTGCAAAGAAGTCGATGAGGTAGTGACGGATGACGGGGACGTCCTCTTGCATCACGAGAGCGTCGAGGGTGTAGACCGCTCCCATGCGGTGGTGTTGGATCCACGACGAGAAGACGAAGAGGCCTCGAAGATCACGCCGGTGCTCATGAGGCACGATGTCATTCGGATCGTCGCTCCTCGTTCCGAATACTTGATAGGGTCCGAGGAGGCCTTCCCACGAGCCTGGAATCCGGGTCGCCACGGCGCGGTAGCTGCGCTCCGGGTCACGCGCCACGTCGAGAAGGAAGTTTTCGATGTCCTCCTCGATGATGTCACGGCTACCGCCGCTACTCGTCACGCTCTCGGCGCCATCCGCGAGCGCGAGTTGTTCCCGCTCGAGGTAGACGATGTAGTTCTCCGGTACAAAATAGCCGAGAGCATAGAGGATCTTGGACGAGACCACGTCGGCGCCGGTGGCCATCTCGAGCCAACCTTTCGGGTCGAATCGAAGAAGGTAGAGCTGATTCGTCGAGTCGGCGATGAGGATGCCCGGGCGGAAACCGAATTTCTTGAGCGTCAGGACTCGCCACTTTTCGTCCGTCGTCGGAGGCCGGTCGTCGCCTGGGCCTCGCTTCAAGCCTTCGGGACTGAAGCGATGGCGTGCATGTCGGTTCTCGAACCATGCGCCGTCCATGACGTCGCCCATGGTGTTGACGCCGCCTGCGGGGATGACCTCTCCTTCAGGGTGGCGCTCGCCGGGCTCTCCGAAAGTGTGGTTGAACAGCTCGAGGATGTCACTGAGCGCGCGTGTTTGCGGATCGAGGGTGGGCCAGAGCGTCGGTTCTTTCTCGAGCGGGTCATCCGGGTAGAACTTTTGGGCAGCCGCTGGAGCGACGAAAACGGTGAGCGCGAGAATCAGCGAAGCAAGCTTCGACGGCGACGGCATTAGTAGATTCCCCACTTGGTTTTGAAGATGTCGCTGAAGGTCCACATCCAGCGAAAACCTTCGCGGCCGGCAGCGAAGTCGATGCGCATGATGTAGGCATCCTGCACTTTGAAGCGAAAACCGATGCCGGCGCTCCATTCGAGGTCGCTGAAATCCACATCTCTCAACCGGGGGGCTACTTTTCCGGCATCAGCGAAGATGGCCATGTCGAGCACGGAGGACGCGTACCAGCGATGCTCGACCGAGAGGATGATCGCCTGGTTGTCGTAGAAGCGATATCGCTGAAAACCGCGGAGGTCATCGTTGCCACCGAGTTTCGGCTGCAGGTAGAAGGGGATGACAGGGCTTCCTTCGTCCTCGGAAGTGATCTCGGCGCGGAGCCGGAACGCAATAACGCGATTTTTGTTGAAGTAAGGAATATATTGCTGGATCTCGAACACCATCTGCGTGAAGTTGAAAGGCGTCGAGACCCTCGTCCTCGTATTGGCGAATCGTCGTGGCGTAGTAGTGTTGTTTTTTACATTGAATCGCGAAGATTTCTCATTCGTGATTCACCTCGACCGGCAACCACGTACGAGCAGAAGACGGGAGGCGCAGACGGGGTCAAGGGCGCGTAGCGGCTCGCGTAGCGAGCGAACCCTTGACGCCGTCGAGCACTCCCGTACCCTCATGGAGTGGTGGCCGGTCTTGATATTTCATCGCGGTGGATTACGGATTAAAGTGATAAACAACAAGTAGCCGCCCGAGCGCGGACCTCCCGGGAGATCCCGATAGTCGACTTCGATGAAACCGCCCCAGCGCGAGTACCAAGTGTCCAAGCCGAAGCCCGGGGCCTCTTCGGGCGTGAACACTTCTTCTAGCGACGGCACCCCGCTCCTGTTGCCGGAGCCGGTATGGACGTCGACGACTCCGATCGTGCCGCCTATGCGAAGTGAGCCGAGGATCTCGTATCCGATACGAAAGTCGGCGGCGAGGTCATCGTAGAGATAGCTCGATCGGTTGTCCAAGCTCGAGTCGCCGCCGGCACCGTAGAAGTCCATTTGGGGGGAGCTTTCGAACTTGGTGTAGAAATCGACGAACAGGCGCTCCGTCTCGAGGCTCTGGAAGTCGACCTCGGCGTCGAACATATAAGCGAGCAGCGGGGTCATGCGCGCCGTGACGCGGAAACCTAGACGCTCCTGCCAGAAATCCGTGCGACGGTAACCGACGCCAAAGCTCATGCCTTGCCGGAACGCATGCCGCCGAGGACGAATTGGGCTCCGTTGGCGCCTTTACCTGAACGGGCGCCGTCATAGAGTCCGCGCTCGACGAGATTATTGACGGCTTCGACGAGTGGGGACTCGCTTTCCGGCCAGAGCCGCGCCTGCCGGTCGCGCCGCTGCGCTTCGATCGACTCTGTTCGCGTTTGGTAGTGCGCGCTGACGGTGCTTGCCCATACGCAAACCATGCACAAGAGGAGTTTTCGTGTCATTTCTTGAGATTCACCTTACCACTAAGTCGCGCGTTCAAGGGGATGTCCCGCCGGATGTTGAATTTTGGGTAGCGGCGGCTCCTTGGCCGGCCTAAGAATAGGTCGTGCCAAACAACCGTCTCCAGAGGGGGACAAGGAGCCACCATGCCAAGGAAATCAAAGAAGGCAGTAAGAAAGCAAACGCAATCGCCTACGGGCGAGGTAGTCGGCCAAGTCGGTCAGATACTGCTACCGATGATAGCGGGGATCGCGGCCACGAAGGCGGACTTGACGGAATGGGTGTACGAGCAAGGACTGACAGCTCTGCACCTACTCCTGAAAGAGGACGCCGAGGAGATCGCCGGGCCCAAGGGCAAGCACGAGAAGGGGCGAACTCATAACCACTGGGGGAGCACGAACGGAGAACTGAGCTTCGGTGGTCGTCGAATCCAAGTGTCGCGACCTCGAGTTCGTTCGAAGTCGGGCGAGGAGGCGTCGCTTCCACACTTCGAAGCCTTTCGCGAAGAAGACCCGCTTCCAGAGCGAGTGTTGAATCAGATCTTGGTGGGGGTATCGACCCGAAATTACGAATCGAGTCTGGACAAACCCGCGGCCAAGTTGAAGTCTCGTGGCACGAGCAAGAGTGCCGCCAGCCGTCACCTCGTGAGCCAGACGACGCAGAAGCTCGAGGAATACCTGTCTCGGCGGCTGGAGTCGTTTGAGCTTGCGGCACTGATGATGGATGGCCTTGAGGTGGCCGGACAGACCGTCGTCGTAACTCTCGGTATCACAATAGATGGGACGAAGGTGCCCCTGGGCATATGGCTGGGTTCGACGGAAAACTCTCGCGTGTGCACCGCGATGTTGCAGGACCTTCTCGAGCGGGGTTTGCGCGTCGATGAGTCGATTCTCTGTGTAGTGGACGGAGGCAAAGGTATCCGCAAGGCGCTCGTCGACGTTTTGGGGGATCTCGCGGTCATCCAAAGGTGCCAGATCCATAAACTCCGAAATCTTCGCTCGTACCTTCCAAAGTCTCGTCACGCCTACGTGCTCCAGACGATGAAGGAAGCCTACAAGAGCAAGAGTGCTGACAAGGCGCGCAAGAAACTTCGGGCACTGGTGTCGTGGCTCGAGCGAAATGGCTACGACGAAGCTGCCGGAAGCCTTCGCGAAGGGATGGAAGAGACCCTCACGGTTGTGAAGCTCGCTCTGCCCGAGTCACTTCGCAAATCTCTGGCCACGACGAACTCCATCGAGAATCTCAACGGAACCATCCGCAGAGTATCGAGAAACGTCAAGCGTTGGAAGAGTCCTTCCATGATTCGCCGATGGACCGCTCTCGGCGTCGTCACGGCGGAGAAGAAGTTCCGGCGTATCAAAGGCTATCGCCATATGGGCGCTCTCGTTCAAGCCCTTAGAAGCAAACAGAAATCTCTTGACAGCGATGCGTTTGCTGCCTAAGAGTATTCACTGGTGCCGCCGCTACCCGACCAAATTCAACAGCGGCCGGGACATCCCCGCGTTCAACCCAAGGAGGTTCAACTTTTTGCGCGGCGAAGGACCGATTATCGAGGGTATCGCGAACTGGGGCCAATCCCAGAGGAGCTAGTCCGAGGTCGATGCTCTCGGCTAGCGACAAATGAGTCGAGTGCTGCCCACAACATATCGTGGCTCGCTATAATGCCGTTCCATGGGTCCCCTGTCGATTGGCCTGTTCATGGCTGCCGCGGCTTTGAGAGTGTGCCATTCTTAGTTGGAAATTGAAACGGCTCCCAACCCCGTGGTTTGATGACGTTGGCAAAAACAACATCAAGCCGCAAGAGAAAGGAGCCGAGATGGGAAGTCTGCTACGTACAGCCAAGAAACACAAGAAGTCACGTCGTTTGGGTAAGCCCGAGGTAATGGCGCGCGAGGAGTACGGGGAGCTCGAGGTGGACGTCAAAATAGAGATGATCCGTTCGCTAATCCCGCTTGGGTTAATGCACGTTCACGAGCTGCTCGACGACGAAGTGAAGGAGTTGGCGGGAGAGCGATACGCTCGTAAGGACGAACTGAAGCGTGGCCGCCGCCACGGAACCAACCCTGGCACGGTAGGGCTTGCCGGCCAGCGGGTACCGATCCGTGTGCCACGGGTTCGGAGCCAAGAGGGAGTAGAGATACCGCTTCGCTCCTACGAAGCACTGAACGACGGCGGAGAGGTGAATGATCTGCTGCTGAAACGAGTGCTCTACGGAATCTCGTGTCGCAACTACGAGGCTGCAGCGGAAGCGATACCGGGCGCTATCGGGCTGTCGAGCTCGACGGTGTCCCGAGGTTTCGTACAAGCGAGCGCAGCGAAACTTCGGGAGATGCAGGAACGGGATCTGTCCGGCGAAGATGTGGTGGCGCTGTTCCTGGACGGGAAATCATTCGCCGACGCAATGATGGTCATCGCGCTGGGCATCACACTTTCCGGGAAAAAACGCTTTTTGGGCTTCGTGGAGACGGACACGGAGAACGAGAAGGTGTTGACGCCGTTCCTGCGTTCACTGCTCGCGCGGGGACTCGACAGCTCCCAGGGTCTACTGGTGATCATCGATGGCGGCAAGGGTCTGAAAGCGGCCGTAAAGAAGGCGTTCCGAAAGCGGGTCCTGATACAACGGTGCCAGTGGCACAAACGTGAAAACGTCGTGAGCTATCTGTCCAAGGGCGAGCAAGCGTCGTTGCGCAAGCGGTTGCAGTCGGCCTACAACAGGCCGGAATATAAAGAGGCCCTCGCGGCCCTCGATCAACTGCACGATGAATTGGAGGAGCGGAACCAATCCCGCAGCTGCGAGCTTGGAGGAAGGAATCGAGGAGACGCTCACATTGCATCGTCTCGGCGTGTACGGGGCGCTGGGCCGTTCGTTCAAGACGACGAACTGCCTTGAATCCGTCAATGCTCTCGTCGAGGAACGCTGCGCGAAGGTCGACCACTGGAAGAACTCCAGCCAACGCCAGCGGTGGCTGGCGACAGCCCTCGTGGACATCGAACCCCGCTTGAGGAGGGTGATCGGCTACCGCCATCTTCCGAAGCTTCGCGAAGCTCTCAAGCGGGAACTGAAGATCGAGACGAAGACATCAACGGTGTCGAAGAAGAAGGCCGCCTAATTTATGAGCCGTGGAGAGTTTCAACTAAGAATGGGCTTGACTCGCGGCTTTCTGGGCAGTTGCGCTTTTTCACGCGCTCATCTGGGCCCGGCAACGGGGCTTGAAGGTGCATCTGTGGTTCGCGGCCACCACTTGTCTTTCGGTTTTGCGGCGTTCGCCGAAGCGGCTTTCTACAATACCGGCTCTGTCGCCACATTCAACGAGGCGTTTCGCTGGTCCAACAACATTAATGTTTTGTGGTTCGTGAGTGTCATCGGTTTCGTCGTGTGTTACACCGGGAGGTGGCCCGCCCGTCGGTTGGCGGCTCTGTCGCTCAGCGCCGTGTTCCTTCTGGCCGGACTCGCGAATTCCTTTCTCCCATTCGGCTTTCTTTACACGGAGATAACGGCACTCCGCCACGTCGTGCTGCCCTGGGGAGAACAGATAGCACTCGCTGAGGGGGTGAGTAGCACCTGGCGGATGGCGACGGACACAGCCTTTGTTGGCGTCATGGTCCTCATCGCTGTTAGCTTCCGAGGCGTTTGGCAGCGAGGGGAGCGACGAGGCGCCCTGATGATCGGCGGTAGCCTCCTGCTGTACATGGTGCTCCTGCTCGTGACCGGCGTCATCGTCGATCTCGCGCTTTTGCCCATCCCGTATTTGTTCACTTGGGGCTACCTCGCTGTCGCATTCGCGATGAGCAACGAGCTTGCGGGTGAAGTCGTGCGCGCCTCGACGCTGTCAGCCGAAGTGCGGTCGAGCGAGCGTCGATGGCGATCGCTTCTGGAGAATGTGCAGCTTCTGGTTGCTGGCGTTGATCGGAGAGGGTGCGTCGACTACGTGAATCCGTTCTACATCGAGGTGACGGGTTTTTCGTCCAACGAGCTCGTCGGGAAACCGATCGGTGCGCTTTTGCCTCCGAATGCGCGGGACGGGATCGAAAAAGAATTCGCAAGACGCGTCTAGAGCCCGATCGCGCGCGCATCGTGGATTTATGGCCTATCGTGGATTCCATCGAGCGACCCGTGCTCGTTCTCCGGGGAGCTCGTTCTGATTTTCTGCCGGTCGAGACCTGCCAAGCGATGGCTGAGCGCAATTCCTGGATTCGCTGGCGAGAGATCCCGGACGCCAGCCACTACGTTCACGACGACAACCCCGAAGCCTACGCCGCGGAGCTCAGGGCGTTCCTCTCCGACCCGCCCTGACAGAGGTGGATCAGGCCTCGGGCTCGGTCTCTACGTCGATCATTCGGGATCTCCTGCAAGCGCCAACGCGTAATCCACCAATTCCTGGCACTCGCAGCGGTCGTAGGACCCAAACGTCCTGGCCAGAATGCGCACGGGGTCGCCGACATAATAGCGTTCATACTGGAGCTGACGCGTGCCGAACGCGTCCCCCGCCAGGTCCCACGCAATCTTGAAGAGTCTTGTAAGTGTCCGCCCGGACACCAGGAAGAGGGTATCGAGCTGTTTACCAAAGTCAACGCACCCAGTGACCTCATCGAGTTCGACCCGATCCACGACGCGTCGTCCGAGTCGCGTTAGGCGCCGGACGCCAACACTTGATTCGGAAGCACTGTTGATATACTTACCCCCTAAGCGTAATATAGAAGCATGAAGCTTCCCAAAGAAATCCGAGCACGATTCCAAGGCTACGGGAAGAAGGGTGGCCGAATGCGGGCCGAACGCTTGTCACCTGCCGCACGGAAAGCCATCGCCCGACGGGCCGCACTACGGCGCTGGACTCGAGCTCGCTTCGGAAACACCAGCTTCGCGGCCTTGGGACTCCCGGGTGGCGAGATGATCGACTCGGGGCTGAATGATCTCGTTTCCGGAAACGAAACGATCGAAAGTCTTGTGGTTTCGCTAGCCGCTCCCCGTCTGCGAAGCGAAGGCATCCCCTTACCGAGGACGGCGATCCTCCCCGACGCGGACAGGCGCCTCTATCGAATACTCGAGCGGACGACCGGAGACCTCGCGCACGCTCGATACCTGGCCCACCTGAGACAGGTAGCGTCTTTCGCTGATTCATGCCGAGCCGTTCGTCGCGATTGGTATCATCGTGCGGGATGAACTCACGCGCGATCGCCTGCGCGCCCTTATGCACGAGCTTGCAAGAATCGCCCCTCGGCGAAGTTCCTTTCGGGTGTATTTGGTGGGAGGTGGAACGGCGGTTTACGCTGGTTGGAGACCATCTTCAATTGATGCCGATCTCTTCTCCGAACAGGAAGAGATCTTCCATGACATACAAGGCATAAAAGAACGCCTCAACCTCAATGTGGAATTCGCGCGCCCCGAACACTTCGTTCCCGCACTTCGCGGAAGCGCGAAGCGGCACGTATTCATAGAAACAATCGACAACGTTTCCTTCTATCACTACGACCCGTACGCACAGATTCTGTCGAAACTCGTTCGTGGGTTCCAACGGGACCTCGACGATGCCCACCATTTCATACAGAGCGGGATGGTAGATGGCCAAGAGCTTCAGTTCCTGGTCGAGGACATATCGGAGTCGGCTTATTCGAAGTATCCGAATCTGTCCCGGTCCGCGGTACTGGAAGCCGTTTACGATTTTCTTTAGCGTCCTTCGTCATTGAAGAGTCAGGCTGCTTTCGTAGTCGTGATGATGGAGAGAGCTGGGAGCGGGTGAGACGATCCGGACAATACTAACGGGGGCGTGCAGAATTCGGACATCCACAGTATCGTCATCCTCGAGGGGCCGCCCAAGACGCATATCGTCGTGGTGGTCAACGCCGTGCATGTGAGCTACGACGACGGTGCGACTTGGAAGAGCTTTGATGCCGCTGAAGCCTTCGGGTTGCGCTACTCGCGTATCGCGCAGGTTCAGCCCGGCTCCAACCACGTTTTCCTCCGCGTTGGGGACGGGACCCCGGGAACCACCACCAAGATCTGGCGCTCGCACGACTTGGGGGCGTTGTTGCACCGCTCTTGGCTGAGAGCGAAATCCGCCTATGGTGGTGGCCGAAGTATGTTCGACCATGAAGTATCCCAAGCGCAGCCAGTACAAGCACGCGAAGCAGAAGAAGTACCACGTTCGCAACTGGGCGGAATACAACCAAGGGCTGCGCCGCCGGGGCGATTTGACGGTCTGGTTTGACGAGGAGGCAATCGCGGACTGGAAGGCCGACAAGACCGGTAAACCTGGCGGTCAACGGGTCTATTCAGATATGGCGATTGAAACGAGCCTGGTTGTCCGGATAGTGTACAAGCTCGCCTACCGCCAAACCGAAGGCTTCTTGCACTCGATGGCCTCGCTTCTCGGGCTCGGTATCGAGATCCCGGACTACTCGACGTTGTGTCGGCGCTCGAGGCTGCTCCGCAAGAAGCTGCGGATTCCGAAAGCCGCGAGCAATCAACCCATCCACCTGATGATCGATAGCACGGGCTTGAGGATTCATGTTGGAACCGCCCGCAAACCGCCAAAACAGCGCGCATGGCGCAAGTTGCACATCACCGTTGATCGCAAGACCGGCACCATTGTTGCGTCCGAACTGACGGCGTCACGAGCTCGCGACGCAACCCGAGTCCCCGCTTTGCTAACACAGATTCAAGCACCGCTAGCGTCGGCAACGGCGGACAGTGCATACGACAAGGAAGCGGTCTACGAAACCATCAAAGCGCACAGTCCTGGACGAAGGACGCGCGTGGTGATTCCGCCGCAACGAAACGCGACGCTCAGTCAGAGTTCGAACACCGCCATGCAGGAGCGAGATCGCCATATTCGTGCAATCGAAAAACATGGCCGACGTGAATGGTACAAGCTCTCGGGCTACACCAAGCGAAGCATGGTGGAGAACGCGGTCTATCGTTACAAGGCGCTCATCGGGCCCGAGATGCGGGCTCGAACGTTGGCGAGGCAACGAATTGAACACCGAATTGGGTGCGAGATACTCAACAAGATGACCGCGCTCGGGATGCCCGATACGTACTGCGCTGGGTGACTCTACGACCGAAACGGGGAGGTCAGCGATTTGCTCCCGGCCGTGCAACAACGCCGGTTCGACCCGCCGACTTTGTTTTTTTGCGGACCACAGGCGCGCGCCAGCTATAGAAGATGCTGGTAACGCCGTCGGCCGTGGAGAACACGGTAGACACGGACTTGCTTTGAAAGCACTTTGTAGAATATGAGGTACTGACCCTCGATCAGAACCAAAAAGCCTCGCGCGCGAAGCACTTCGTCACGGGGAAGGATGCCGGCATTTGGAAGAGTGGACAAGCTTTCTATGCGGTCAAGAAGCTTGGAGACGAATTTCTCCGCACGTCGAGGTGAGTCCCGCTCGATGTAGCGCTTGATCTCTTCGAGGTCCGTCTGCGCCCGACGCAGAATCCGGACGGTTTTCATCGCTTGAGGCGATCGCGCATCGTTTTGACGCTGACACCCCGGTCTCCGCCCCGAACGTCTTCTTCCGCCTCGTCCAGCATTCGATAGAGATCCAGGCGCGCCTCGGCGCGCTCGTACGCAGCCAGGCTCATCACGACGAGATCGCCCTCACCGTTCTTGGTGATGAAAACGGGCTCGCCCGTCTCATGGCAGATCCGAGAGATCTCCTGGCTCTTGTTCCTCAAGTCAGAAATGGGTCGAATCCGCGCCATGATAATTCTCGATTTTCATAGTCTATCATAATGCTGATAGCCGGAGTGGTCAAGAATCCTGTCAAGTTGACGTTGCGCGAGCAAGCCCGTAGTGTGCCGAAACTTGGACGGGATGGGAAGGCCATCATTATTGGACTTATTAGACAGGTAGCCCTTTCTTGTTTCGAGAAGACTCGGTATCGGTTTGGCGTGGGTGTCGAGAGATGGACCCGGCGGGTCTTCAGTTGAATGACGAAAAAAACGTAGAACGTGACCAGACCCGCGGAAGTCCAGATCTCGGTAGTGAAGAAGTCGGCAGCAGCAAGAGTATCGCGGTGTCCCAGTGACTCCGAAGAAATTGTGCCCACGTCGTCTTTCGTCGGCGAAGCGGTACCGGCTCGATACCGTGATCCTTCAAGAGCCGCTTCACCGTGTTCGGCGCGATCTTGTGGCCGAGGTTGCCTAGAGCTCCTTGGATTCGATCGTAGCCCCAGGACGGGTTCGACTTGGCCATGTGAAGCACCAATTCCTCGATCTCCGGCAAGACGGGTGGTCGCCCCGTTCCGCGGCGAGGGTAGATCCATTTCCTCGCGATGAGCTCTCGGTTCCATCGGAGGACCGTATCCGGAGTGACCAGAGTCGCCACTTCCTCGAGCAGTTTGGTGCTTGCGCCATTCGCTGTTGTTCAGGCAGCCGCTCTTTGATTCCGCGACGCCATCTCGGCGACGCCGAGTCCAGTCGAGACCGTCACGGAGACTCGCACGACCGCAACGAGAAGGCAGACACAGATATGGCGAGCGGTAAAGATATCGTGCCAGGTCAGCGGCTTACTCGCCAAGCCGGCCTGCATCGCCGGCGTCCTGGTCTCCCGTCCGAACTTCAAAGCACTGTGCGGCCGGACGAAATTGTAATGGCAACGCAGGAGCTCGACGTGGCCGCATAGCTGGTCCGCACCACGGGCGTGGCATGGCGACCGCCGACGTAGGTACGCCGAGCCTTGACGAATCGTGAGGTTGAGGCGCTCGACAAAGGACGTGTGTGCGCGTTCAGGGTCGCGGAATCCTCCGACTCCAGCAGAGCGTTCTTCAAGCGGGTCTCGGTGCCGACCTTCACGCGCCGATCGACCCGGATGACGCGATTGTTCCGCCGAGTCTTGAGCACCTGACCGTAGACACACGCGGGACCGATGAGACGCGCGATCACGCCGAAGTAGTACTCGAAGCCATCGGTGGACCATAGTATGCCTACTCCCGATCTCAAACAATCTGGCACGGCCATGCAAATCATGGGTTGGGCACTGATCATCGGCCTGCCCGTGATGACGCTGTTATATCCACCAGGTATGTTGTGGGGAAGTCACCCCGACGGTTTTCCTCACTTGGGTCCGGCGCACCCGGATTCCCCGTACGACGCGCTGCACCCATACCTTTTCATGGTTGGTGTCATGTTTATCGCCTGGGCCATACTGCTGATTCGAGGAGCTAAAGATCCGCTGGCTGCGGCCTCGCTCTTTGATTTTGGCATTCTTGCCAATGTACTCCATGGCATCCTGATGATTGCGCAGGCGTTTATCTATCCCAACGAACACGCGCATCTTTGGACCGACGTACCGGGTCTTTTTGTCCTGGCAAGCGTGTGCTGGTACTGGCATCCACGGAGGGTGATTGCGCGCCCAACGGACATGTAGGTCTTTTATTTGCGTGATCGCAACACCGGTAAAGACAACAAACCCATAAAAAGAATGTGGAGAAGAATGATGAAAGCTCTATCAACCGCCGCCATCACATGGCTCGTATTAATAGCGCCCAATTATGTCCTCGCTCAGGATTACACGCCCCAGCAAAAGCAGGTGCCGGAAAAAAAGCAGGAATATTCACCGTACGTCGAACAGCATTTCCCAATGCGAGTGTACTTTGGCGATACACATCACCATTCATCCTATTCCTTCGACTCCGGCATGTTCGGAAACACACTTGGGCTGGAGGACTCGTTCCGTTTCGCCCGGGGTGAGGTAGTCGTTGCGACCAATGGAATGAAAGCCAAACTCATTCGACCGCTGGATTTTCTGGCGGTCACCGATCATGCTTCATACCTTGGATTTACTGAGTTAATGGCCAATTCCGATCCCCGTCTGATGGCCACCAAGGGCGGTCGAGAGATGGTCGAGGGTTACCAGGCCGGCGGTGAAGAAGCCTGGTTGTTAGTGGTAAGCATGATGAAGGATTTCGACATCGGTAAGCCCCGTCTCGAAGACCCCGACCTCAGCCGGAGCGTTTGGGAGCGTGTGGTGGATATTGCCTCCAAATACAATGAACCCGGATTTTTTACCGCTTTCAATGGCTACGAGTGGACATCTGCGCCTACCGGAAACAACTTGCACCGCAACGTGATCTTTCGTGACGGCCCGCTTCGTGTGAAGCAAATCGTACCGTTCTCGGCATTTGATAGCCCCGAGCCTGAATCCCTTTGGGAGTTTATGGCCGCTTACGAAGCGAAGACGGGAGGACAGGTACTGGCAATTCCCCACAACCCGAATATTAGCAACGGTATAACGTTTGCAGAGATCATGAGCAATGGAGAACGGAGGATGTCAAGGAATTAGTTGAAACCATCATAAGCGACTCGTGGTCATTTCCAGCTCTACGCCCCTGACCTTACGCGGCCTCAGGCATCTCGTCCTCTCGTTGGATCGCATCGATGGCCGCAACCACTACGTCGATGGATGCGTGCCCCTTGACTCGTCTGAACTGTTGTTCGCAGTGCAGCAGCACAGCGGCGAGCCATCGCTGGCGCATTTTGCTGTTACGGTAGCGTTTGATGTTGCGCTCGCAACTACGAACCATGGAGAACATACTCTCTATAGGATTCGTCGAGTGCAGGCTCTGGCGCAGTAGAGCGGGGACCTTCAACTTGTGGAGCATCAGCACCTCCTTGAGTGCCTCGAGGAGTGAGTCTGCCGCCGACTCGTTGATGTCGCGAAGCCAGCGCTCGAACTCCTGCAACATCTTCTTCGCGTCCTTGTAGCTGTTCTGCTCCAAGGCAGTCGCGAAGAGGTGGTGTGCCTGCTTGCGGTAGCGTTTGGGCAGGTGGCGCTGGATGTTGCGGTCTTTGTGCAAAGTACACCGCTGGTGGATGAGCTTCTTACCGTATCGGTCTTTGAGCGCCTTGATGATCCCCCCGCCACCATCGGTTACCCAGAGGATCCGTTTGGAGAGCTTTAACCCCCGTCGCTCCAACTCTTCCAGCAATTCCTCGCAGATCTCGTGGTTCTCCGTCGCCCCTTCCCAGAAGCCCAGGGGGAGCTTTTTCCCTTCACGGTCCACGCCGAGCGCGACCACGAACGCCTGACCGCCGCGGTGGACCGTGTCTAGGTACATCGCGAAGAGCGGAAACTCTTCGAGACTGCGCTCCTGGAACTGCTTCAGCTGCTTCGCCGTCGCCTCGACCAGATGGCGGGACACCGAGCTCGGCGTCACACCGAAAGCCTTGCCTGCCGCCGTCACCGTCTCTTCGTACTTGCGAGCAGACATTCCCCGAAGCACCTCCGACAGGAGTTCCTCCGAAAAGCCCCCGCGATTCTTGAGCTGCTCGTAGGTTCTCAGCCCGACCTCACCCTCCGGGCCCCGCAATCGAGGGTGCTCGACAGGGAGCTTCTGGTCACCGACATAGATCGACCCACGTTGACTCGCCCATTTGCGAAGCCCGGACGACGTAGGATGGTAGTCTGGCCCAGATCTCTCTTCGCGCTCCATGTACATGAGCGTCTCAGCTACCAGGCGTCCGACATCGAGCATCGCGGCGTCCAGCGCTCGCTTGCCCTCCAGCATCACATGCACAACTTGATCCGCCCACCACTCTTGCTCCTTGATACAACGCTGCCAGTAGCACAAACGTGAAAACGTCGTGAGCTATCTGTCCAAGGGCGAGCAGGCGTCGTTGCGCAAGCGGTTGCAGTCGGCCTACAACAGGCCGGAATATAAAGAGGCCCTCGCGGCCCTCGATCAACTGCACGATGAATTGGAGGAGCGGAACCAATCCGCAGCTGCGAGCTTGGAGGAAGGAATCGAGGAGACGCTCACATTGCATCGTCTCGGCGTGTACGGCGTGCTGGGCCGTTCGTTCAAGACGACGAACTGCCTTGAATCCGTCAATGCTCTCGTCGAGGAACGCTGCGCGAAGGTCGACCACTGGAAGAACTCCAGCCAACGCCAGCGGTGGCTGGCGACAGCCCTCGTGGACATCGAACCCCGCTTGAGGAGGGTGATCGGCTACCGCCATCTTCCGAAGCTTCGCGAAGCTCTCAAGCGGGAACTGAAGATCGAGACGAAGACATCAACGGTGTCGAAGAAGAAGGCCGCCTAATTTATGAGCCGTGGAGAGTTTCAACTAAGAATGGGCTTGACTCGAGAATTCGATGTAGATTTGCACGCCTTTTACTACGTTCGTGTAATCGAAATCCCAACGCCGCGCTGGACGGCTTATGATGCCAAGCGCTTTGGCCTCACGATGCCGAATAAGGTAACGATGACAGTTCAGGACTGGGCCTATACGTCGCCGATCTGGTATACGCCAGAGCTAACCCCGCTAACGCATACCCAAGCGAGAATTGAGAACGCCGTTCTCTCGCAGCGTTATTTCAGGTAGACAATAGGTATTGAAACCTGCACTGACCTTGAGGGCGTGGGTTAAGCTTTCGAGGATCTAGCACGAAGGCTCAGAGCCATAATCAACCAGCGATTCGGGCTTAGAAGACGTTTTCGCGCTCGCGCCGCCGGAGGCCTCGTCTTTTTCGAATATCTCCTGTATCCATAGAGGATGGAGACGAAGTCCGTCATTAAAAACCTCCCTGGGGAGGGTGCTTGCGCCATTCGCTGTTGAACGGTCGCCCTCAAGTACTTGAGATCGTTGGTGAAACGGCGGGTTTTCAAGCCCGGTACACTTGAGCGATGAGGGCGCTCCAGGACAAGGCATGCTCGAATCCAGGGTGCGAGAACTTTGGAAAGCGTGGGCATTGACATCGGTGGCCACGGCTGGTTTACCAGCAAGTCGGGTCGACGACGCCGGCACCGATCCAAGATATGCGGGACAACGGCCAGCACGAATACGGGGACAGCGTACAGTGGCCTTCACTGCACTCGCCGGGAGTTCGACCAAGTAGCGAGCCTGCGAGTCGAGGGCGTGAGCGTTTCTGCCAGGCCCGTCTCACGGGCCATTCCCGCAACACCGTCGCACGCTGGCTCGAGCGGGCGTCGACCGCGGCGGAGCACTTCAATCGGCGCATGCTGCGGGACTTCGAAATCGTTGAGCTTCAAGCTGATGAGCTCTTCACGTTCGTCGGTAACAAGAGTAGAGCTATCTGGTTGTTTGCGATCATCGAGGTGTCGTCGCGCCTGTGGGCCGGGAGCCCTCTGTGCCAACATCGCTGAGACACTTCGCCCCTTGAAATTAGTGTAGAGGGTGGAGGAGGATCAACGCATGAGTATTTTGATTGAGAGAGAGACCTCGGCGGGATCGGCAGGAGCCCGTAGGGCGACTAGAGATCCCGCCGGCCGCGATGCGGCGGGGGTCGAGGATCCCGAAGTGCGCGAGCAAGCGAAGCGTCGACGCTTTAGCGCGGAGTACAAGCTGCGGATAGTGCGTGAGGCCGATGCCTTCGGCAAGGGTGACGGTGACGTTGCTGCTCTTCTGCGTCGAGAGGGCTTGTACTCGTCGCAATTATCGAGTTGGCGTCGCCAACGTGACGAGATCGCCAAGGTGGGAATGACGTCGAGAAAGCGAGGCCGGAAGGCGAAGGCAGAGGATCCACGGGTCAAGGAGCTCGAGCGCGAGAACGCCCGGCTCCAACGTCGCCTGGCTCGGGTGGAGACGATGCTGGAGATCCAAAAAAAACCTCCGAACTACTGGGGATCCCCCTGAATCCACTCGAGAGCGACGAGAACGACTGATCGTGGCGGCCGAGGAGCTGGCGGGGCGGATTGGGCAAACGGCGGAAGCCTGCGAGGCTCTGGGTGTGGCTCGTTCCACGTTGTATCGCAGGCGCCAGCCGGTGACGCCCAAACCGAAGCGTCGTCCTCGGCCGCACCGAGCTCTCGACGAAACTGAGCGCGAGGAAGTCCTCGGGGCCTTGCACTGTGAGCGGTTCGTCGACAAGGCGCCCGCTCAGGTGTGGGCTACGCTTCTGGACGAGGGAACCTACCTCTGCTCGATTCGCACGATGTATCGGATTTTGGAGGAGCACGGCGAGGTCCGAGAGCGCCGGAACCAACGGCGCCATCCGAACTACACCAAGCCGGAGCTGTTGGCCGAAGCGCCGAACCAGGTTTGGTCGTGGGATATCACGAAGCTTCGTGGCCCCGTCAAGTGGACCTACTACTACCTCTACGTCATCCTCGACATCTTCTCCCGCTACGTGGTTGGCTGGATACTGGCTCACCGAGAAAGTGCCGCGCTCGCCCAACGCCTCATCGCCGAGAGCTGTCGCAAGCAGGACATTGAACCCGACCAGCTCACCCTTCACGCGGACCGTGGCAGCTCGATGAGGAGCAAGCCCGTGGGTCTGCTCCTGGCTGACCTCGGAGTTACCAAGACCCACTCCAGGCCTTACGTCTCGAACGACAATCCCTACTCCGAGTCTCAGTTCAAGACGATGAAGTACTGTCCTCAGTTTCCGAGCCGCTTTGGTTCCGCCGAAGACGGCCGGCTATTCTGCTGCGGTTTCTTCGCCTACTACAATTTCCACCACCGGCACTCGGGAATCGGCCTTATGACACCGGCCGACGTTCACTATGGTCGAGCCGAACAGCTCACCACCGCTCGGCGCCAGATCCTTCTCGAAGCTCAACAGGCTCATCCCGAACGCTTCGTTCGCGGAACGCCGCAACCGCCCGTTTTGCCTCCGCAGGCCTGGATCAACCCGCCGCTGGAAAAAACGACCCTCCACGATGCCGCACAAGCCCCTCTCGCGGCGGCGTCCATACCTGGGGTACCCCCTTTTTCTGCTTCACGCAACGAGATCTTGATCGATGTTGACGTCGATCGCGCCGACCTCACGAGTCTCCCCACCATAATCGAGGCTCACTAAATGCAGCTCGCGAGTGTCCCAAAGTTGTTGACATGTTCCGGAGCCGCCTCGGCCGCCGCTCCTATCGAAACAGAGTCAAGCCCATTCTTAGTTGAAACTCTCCACGGCTCATAAATTAGGCGGCCTTCTTCTTCGACACCGTTGATGTCTTCGTCTCGATCTTCAGTTCCCGCTTGAGAGCTTCGCGAAGCTTCGGAAGATGGCGGTAGCCGATCACCCTCCTCAAGCGGGGTTCGATGTCCACGAGGGCTGTCGCCAGCCACCGCTGGCGTTGGCTGGAGTTCTTCCAGTGGTCGACCTTCGCGCAGCGTTCCTCGACGAGAGCATTGACGGATTCAAGGCAGTTCGTCGTCTTGAACGAACGGCCCAGCACGCCGTACACGCCGAGACGATGCAATGTGAGCGTCTCCTCGATTCCTTCCTCCAAGCTCGCAGCTGCGGATTGGTTCCGCTCCTCCAATTCATCGTGCAGTTGATCGAGGGCCGCGAGGGCCTCTTTATATTCCGGCCTGTTGTAGGCCGACTGCAACCGCTTGCGCAACGACGCCTGCTCGCCCTTGGACAGATAGCTCACGACGTTTTCACGTTTGTGCCACTGGCACCGTTGTATCAGGACCCGCTTTCGGAACGCCTTCTTTACGGCCGCTTTCAGACCCTTGCCGCCATCGATGATCACCAGTAGACCCTGGGAGCTGTCGAGTCCCCGCGCGAGCAGTGAACGCAGGAACGGCGTCAACACCTTCTCGTTCTCCGTGTCCGTCTCCACGAAGCCCAAAAAGCGTTTTTCCCCGGAAAGTGTGATGCCCAGCGCGATGACCATCATTGCGTCGGCGAATGATTTCCCGTCCAGGAACAGCGCCACCACATCTTCGCCGGACAGATCCCGTTCCTGCATCTCCCGAAGTTTCGCTGCGCTTGCTTGTACGAAACCTCGGGACACCGTCGAGCTCGACAGCCCGATAGCGCCCGGTATCGCTTCCGCTGCAGCCTCGTAGTTGCGACACGAGATTCCGTAGAGCACTCGTTTCAGCAGCAGATCATTCACCTCTCCGCCGTCGTTCAGTGCTTCGTAGGAGCGAAGCGGTATCTCTACTCCCTCTTGGCTCCGAACCCGTGGCACACGGATCGGTACCCGCTGGCCGGCAAGCCCTACCGTGCCAGGGTTGGTTCCGTGGCGGCGGCCACGCTCCAGTTCGTCCCTACGAGCGTATCGCTCTCCCGCCAACTCCTTCACTTCGTCGTCAAGCAGCTCGTGAACCTGCATCAACCCAAGCGGGATTAGCGAACGGATCATCTCTATTTTGACGTCCACCTCGAGCTCCCCGTACTCCTCGCGCGCCATTACCTCGGGCTCACCCAAACGACGTGACTTCTTGTGTTTCTTGGCTGTACGTAGCAGACTTCCCATCTCGGCTCCTTTCTCTTGCGGCTTGATGTTGTTTTTGCCAACGTCATCAAACCACGGGGTTGGGAGCCGTTTCAATTTCCAACTAAGAATGGCACTCTCTCGGCTTCGTCGAGGCCGAAATCCCGGACGCGATGGAGAATCTGCAAAGGGTGTTCGACCAGCTCGACTCGAACGGCGACGGCTTTATCGATGTGTGGGAGGCTCAGTGGATACGGCGGCTTGCCGTCCCTGCCGCACTTTGGTAGTTATGCGTCACGATGCGGTCGCGGGCCTCGACGACGCCGGTTGCGTCGAACGGGCCGCCCGGCTCGAGTCCGGAAACGCGAATCACTTCAGCGGGCTCGATCGCGGCAGCGCCCTCGACAGCCTCGATCACCGCTCTGGGACCCGGGTCGACATGGGCGACGAGGGTGAGCCTGGTCGCGGATACCACGGCCTACGATTCAGGAGCTACGGCCGTCGAGTTCGCGAAGGCGCGCGTTTAGGCTCCTGTATCAGTATCAGTGCTTCACGCTTGGAAGAAGCATCCGAACGCTGGTGCCGTGGCCGCGCTCGCTTTCCAGCGTGATGGTTCCGCCGTGGTCTTCGACCACCTTCTTGGCGATGGCGAGGCCGAGGCCGGTACCTGCGGCGCGCGTGGAGAAATAGGGCTCGAAGATCCGCTCGCGGAGCTCCGGCTCGATACCAACGTCGGTGTCGGTGACGATGATCTCGACGAAGCCGCTCCCGTTCATCCTCTTGGTCGCCACGTGGATCGCGATATCGCCTTCGCCGTTCAAAGCGTGGAGCGCGTTCTCCACGAGATTGAGGAGGGTGCGTTTCAGGAGCCGCGCGTCTACCTCGAGTCGGGGGAGTGCGGGTGTGATCTCGAGCTTCACCGAGACGCCGTCGGGCGGTCTCGTGACGTAAGGCGTGATCGCTTCGCGGACGAGCGATTCGATGTTGGTCGGCTCGCGCTTCAGCGGTTCGGGTGACGCGAAGGTGGAAAACTCCATCGAGATCTGCCGCAGTGACCGCACTTGTTGAAGAATCGTCTCGGTGCACTCGCCGAGGACTTTCTCGAAGTCGACATCCGGATCCGTGTAGACACAGAGCAAGTGTTCCGTTGCGAGCTGTATCGGCGTCAGTGGGTTCTTGATCTCGTGGGCGACCTGACGCGCCATCTCGGCCCAGGCTTCGAGCTTCTTTGTTCTCTCCAGTTCGGAGCGCTGCTGCTTCAAGTCCGCGGTCATCTGGATGAAGCTCGAAAAAAGCGCTCCGATCTCGTCTTGTGACGTCGTCTTGAGGGAGACGTCGAGATCGCCGCCCGCAATGTGACGGGTGGCTTCGGTGAGAGTATTTACGGGACCGGCGATGCGCCGCGCGAGCGTGAAGGCGAGCACGGCCGCTGCGATGGAGAAGCAGAGCGCGGCCAGAAGAAGGGTGTGGTTCAATGACGTGACACGCCGTTCGATCTCGGCCTCGCGACTCGCGAGCGGCACCGATAGGATTGCCGGCTCCGGCTGCGATGGGAGGTCGAGCGTCACCGAGATCACCACATAGCCGAACGAGCCGACGAACTCACCGTGGATCGAGTGCCCCTGCCGCTCGAGCACGAGATCCGATAGGCCGGCGCCGCGGCGCGCGCCCGCAGGAGGCCGCTGCCGAAAAGCTCTGGCTTGCTCGTGGCGACGAGCTCGCCACGCAAGTAAAGATCCACATCCACCCCTGCCAGGCCTCCGATGCGCTCGAGGACGGCGTTGGAAAGCCCGACGCCGTCGCCGGACGCGGGGCGCACAAAGTCGTCGACGAAACGTTGGACGACCTGCGCGCGGGAGAGGCCTTCCTGCTCGACATCGCGCTCGAGCTGGCCAATGAGTAGTCCCCGGATCAAGAAAGCGAGCGATGCGATAGGCACCAGAGCTATCAGAACGAAGGCCACGTAAAGCTTGCCGTAGAAGCTCGTGGCGATCCCGGCCCAGAGCTCGCCGGGTGAAACGCCTTTCGCGCTCCCGAGAACGGCTACGAGGACGGCGGCCACGAGCGCCGCGGCCAAGACTCCGACGACGAGTAGCGCCCATCCCGCGAGCTGGACGGCGTAGGTGACCCGGCTCGTTTGGGGATAGGAGAGCGCGAAGATGCGTAGACCGTTGCTCACGAAGTAGCTCTGATGGCGTTGACCTTCGAGCTCGTGCCCCACCAGAGCGGTGTGGCTCTTGCCTGTTCGAGTATGGACTCGGGCGGCTCGAGCACACCCGCGGTCGATTGAAACACGACAGATCCGTCGGTCTCGAACACGAACAAAGAGAGCTCCCGATAGGGGAAGCGGAAGCGGGCGTCGACTCCGCTCGTGCGAAAGAGAAAAAGATAGGGATTGGAGGTCGAGATGAACGGCAAGTTTCGCCAATCCGCAGCGAGCCGGACGCGAATCTCCCAGGGATTTCCGTCGGGGCCGCTCGTCGCGCGTCGTGCGAGAACTGTTTTGGGATGTCTCGGGCCGCTCGGGTGGTCTTCCTCGAGCAGCGTCCACTGCTTTGTCGCTGCTCCATAACGGGTGGTTTCGTGTTGGACGGGAAAGCTCAAGGCGAAGTGGGAGACGAGCTCGCCTTCGCTGTCGACGATCTCGATTGACGAGCTCGTGGGGGACACGACGAGGCCCGCCGCGACCCAGATACGATAAGCGATGTCATCGCGGTCGAGATCGTCGAGACGGCCCTCGATCTGCATCCTGTCGATGGCGCGCGTTGCTTCCACGACCGCGTAATCCGTGCTGCGTCCGTGTTGCATCAATACCGGGGTCACCGTGCTCTCGATGAAGCCGCGGATAGTGAGATCTTCGAAGTGCGCGATCGAAGGGAAGAAGGCGAGAACGGCGAGGAGCATCCAAAGTGCCGTCGTTGCCAGTCGGAAGTAGAGGCTGCCGCGAGGCCACTTCTCCGAGAGATGGTCCCGCCTCAGCGCGAGCAAACGCACGACGACGAGTGGAACGATTGCTAGCAGGACATGGTCCGCTAGCCCGTACGGGGCCAAGAGTACAAACGCCGAGGCGAGAACGGCGAGGTCAGGTCCGATCGCGCGCGCGTCTCCCGCGTTCGCGGCCGAAGTCAATACGAAGGACGTGTACGCGGCCGCGAGAAACATGAGCACGAGTCCGAGTTGCACGACGAATCGGGGGGCGTTGTGGGAGAGATCTACCGTCGAGAGCGCGAAGTTCGAGTTCATCCACGCGTCGAGAATCACCTGGTTGGCGCCGACGAAGATGACGACGGACGCGACCGAGGACGCGAGAGCATAGGCGCGTCGAAACGCTTCGGGATTCTCGGAAGGGCGAAGATAGCGGGCCAGCAGTACTACGGAGGCGAGGAGCGCCGCCGCCGTGAGCAGGAAGTCGATAGGCGAGCCGGTCAGGTCGAAGAAAAGTGAAGACGCGTAATGTGCGGGGTTGTCGAGATCGATGCCGAAGCTCAACGGGACGCCGCTCCACAAGATCACGAGACGCAGGGCCCAGATCGTGAACACGACCCGTGCGGGCGCGCCACGTGCCCGTGCAATCGTCGCGAGCACGAGAAGAGCGGCGAGGACGACGGCTATGGACGCCGCGGATTCGAAGCGTCGGCTCGCGTCGAGCCGCGCAAGTTTGGGCGTTTCAGCGGCTACGGACGAGACCCCGAGAAGCTTCCCTTCACTCTTGGTCTCGAGTCCAAAATACAGCCGCGGCGCGTCCTGTGGGCCTCCCCAGAAAGGGTCGCCTCGGGTCTGCAGAAGCTCGGCGAGGTCTCGTCCACGGCCGCCGAAGTAAACGAACGCCGTTTCAACGTTGCGGCCGAGCCATGTCGAAAGGGCATCGTAATCTTCGAGATAGCGGTTTTGAAGCCGGCGGTCCGCGATGAGCGGGATCTCCACCGATACGAAGCCGAGGAGGCTTTGAAGAGGCTCGACCGCCACGACGAAGGTGTAGACGCCTTGCTCGAGGATGAATATATCCGCGTCGGGAACGCCGTAAGGCTGTTCGAGCACGGGCCCGAGCGAGATGTTCTCTCCGCTCCAAGCGATCGGCCGGCGCCAGACGTCGTAGAGAGTGGCGCCGGGAGCTCCGAGTGGATGTGCGCGTGGAAGAGGAAAACTCTCGAGTGCTTCGAAAGCCCGGGACACGTAATCTTCGGCATCCGAGCCTTCGACCGCCAGGCCGATCGCGGACGAGCGAGCGAGCTCACGCGCGTCCTGTCTTGCAGTGGCGCAAATCAATTCGAACTGGGTTGAGACTCTGGTGGCGATCCGCTCGCCTTCGCTTTCTCGAGCGCTCTCCCACACCGCGGTCGATCGGAGCGCGGCGCGCTCGTAGCCGATCGTTCTCACGAGGAGCGCAGAGAGAGCTCCGAAAAGCAGAAGCACGACCACGGTGCGGCCGGTCGAGTGGTTCGGCCACGCGCGTTGGGTCCCGACGAGGCCGATCACGGCGAGAGCAAGCAAGATCCAAGCGCTCGTCGCGGCGAGATATTGGAACTCAGCGCGCAAATCGGCTACGACGAGCGCAAAGAGAAGGAAGGAGAGAGGGAGCAGCGAAAAGCGAAGAAGGGCGTTCATCAAGGCCCTTTGAGGTGGACCCCATTCTCTGGACCAAAATGGGGGGTAGCTAAGGTGGAGCCTGCCGAGTTGAACACGTCGTGGTCATAGTCGTGATGTTGTTTCCCGAAGGCTCCTAGAAGGGAGCGTTCGGGAACACAGTTTATGGCAGATTGAAAATCTGTGGACAGTTTGTTTTTCGCTGTAGCCATCATTGTGTCTAGCGGCAATTATTATTTCTCTTCAGCAACAAGTTAGAATTCCCGGGTACCTACCGGTCTTGCTCCGTCACTTATCAGCAAAGTGTCCCATGTTCGATCCGGGGCCCCGACGGAGGGAGCGGACCCTTAAAAAAAGATGCGAAGCTTCCTTGTCCGCTCCCTCCGTCGGGGCCCCGGATCGAAGCCGCCCTTTCGCTGGTCCACCTGAATAGTGCAAAAATCGGGGTACCTGGGGTATGGGCCAAGCCGCGAGAGGGTCTCCTGCGGCGATTCTCGCATTCGTTTTGTGGACTCGTGGCAAGGTTCATTCCTTTTCCCGGTTTTCTACCGCCGTGGCCTCTTTGGCCTTGTTCTGCTTCGATTGCCCCAGTCGGTAACTGCCGACGTTGAGCTCCAGGATGATGCTGTGATGTACAAATCGGTCGATGGCCAATCATCTTCAAGCAACCTCGCCAAGCAGTCCATCGTAGAAGCTCGCGGGCGTTTGATAGCCTAACGCTTTGTGCGGGCGCTCGTCATTGAAGAAATCGAAGTAGCAAGCGATGCCCGCGCGAGCCATTTGCACGGTGTCGTAGGCGTACAGGTAGACCTCCTCGTACTTCAGCGAGCGCCAGAGCCGCTCCACGAAGATGTTGTCGATACAGCGACCTTTGCCATCCATGCTGATCTTGATCTCAAGAGCAAGCAATACACTGGTGAACTCCTCCGAGGTGAACTGAGAGCCCTGGTCCGTGTTGAATATCTCTGGGCAACCGTAGCGTGCCACAGCTTCGTTCAGAGCCTCCACGCAGAAGGTCGTCTCCAACGTGTTGGACAAGCGCCAGGCGAGCACCCGCCGCGAATACCAATCGATGACCGCCACCAGGTATACGAAGCCTCGCGCCATCGGGATGTATGTGATGTCGGCGGCCCACACCTGATTGATCCGAGAAACCGTCAGATTCCTCAGTAGATAAGGGTATACGGCGTGTTCCGGCGCTGGCTTGCTTGTGTTCGGCTTGGGCGCAGTGCTCTCGAGCCCCATCAACCGCATAAGACGCTGCACGCGCTTGCGGTTGACGGCCGACCCCTCCGCTTTGAGTGTCTGTGTCATCATGCGGCTGCCGAAAAATGGATGCTTCAGATGTAGCTCGTCCATCCGACGCATCAATGCGAGTTGCTCGCCATCCGGCTCGACAGGTTCGTAGTATAGGCTCGACCGATTCACGCCGAGCAGCTCGCACTGCCAGCGCATCGACAGCGGAGCGTTGGGTTCGACCAACTCCCGCCGGGGCGTCATCGCAATCGACCGAGCCCGTGTGATAAAAAATCGCGCTCCATCGTCAGCTCCCCGATTTTCTGAAGCAGTTCGGCCTCGCGCATCGAGGTATCGCCTCCGCCCACCTCTTCGGTCTCGAAAGCACGCGTGACGTTCTCCAAAAGCTGCCGCTTCCATTTGTAGATCTGGTTCGCGTGAACCTTGTGCCGCCGGGATAGTTCCGCCACTGTCTCCTGCTCGCGTAGTACCGCCAATGCAACTTTCGCCTTGAAAACAGGGCTGTGCTTCGTACGATTTTTCTTCACTTTTCTCTGCTCCTTTTTTTATTGAGCAGGCTTGTTTTACCACCTTAACCCCTGGTCTAAAAAATGGGGTCCACTTCACTTTGCGAAAGCCTAGCAGCCCGTTGAAAAAGTCGTATCCGGTCGCGATATTTCTCTGAAGACTCATTCGATGACGATGTAAAATTGCATCGCATGTCGATGAAGAAGAAAAAGAAAAGTTGCCAAGAGACTTTATGGATTCCACACGATGCGGTTGCGTCGAGTCCTGGTCATCCTTTTTATGAGGAACTCGAGCGGGTACTTCGAGAGGAAGAGTTTGACTCGTTTGTGGAGTCGAAATGCTCGCCGTATTACGCGAAGAAGCAAGGTCGGCCGAGCATACCGCCGGGTGTGTATTTTCGAATGCTGTTGATCGGCTACTTTGAGCGCATCGATTCAGAGCGCGGGATCTGCTGGCGGTGTTCGGACTCACTGTCTTTGCGCCAGTTTCTTGGCCTTGGAATGGAAGAGCGAACGCCGGACCATTCGTCGCTGTCTCGGATACGGAATCGACTTCCGCTGGAAGTTCACGAATCTGTATTTGGATGGGTGCTAGAAGTTCTAGCGTCGAGAGGGATGATAGATGGCAAGACACTGGGTGTGGACGCGACGACGCTGGAAGCGAATGCGGCGCTTCGGTCAATCGTTCGTCGAGACACGGGGGAAAGCTACGAATCGTATTTGAAGGAGCTTGCGCGCAAGAGTGGTATCGAAGAGCCGAGCCGAGCGGACATTGCAAAGTTGGACAAGAAGCGGCCAAAGAAAGGGTCGAACAAGGAGTGGGTGAATCCGAACGAGCCGGATGCGGAGATCATGAAAATGAAGAGCGGGGGCACGGATATGGCGCACAAAGCCGAGCATGCTGTGGACATGAGCGGGGAAGGTGCGGTAATTGCCGTGACGCTTCACGGAGGCGCGAAGGGTGACACAAAGAGCCTACCGGATACGCTGGAAAAAGCGCAGTCAAATCTGCAAGAGCTCGCGAACAACGCGGAATGTTGTGAACGAATACATGAAGACGCGGGTCGCGAAGTGGTCGGGGACAAGGGCTATCACGGCAACGACATCCTGGTTGAGCTGGTCGAACAAGAATACCGGAGCTACATTTCGGAGCCAGAGCGAGGTGGCCGCAAATGGAAGGACAAACAGGCCGAGCAAGCCGCCACCTACGCGAACCGACGTCGCATTCGCGGGACTCGAGGTAAGCGATTAATACGCCGTCGCGGCGAGTTACTCGAACGACCTTTCGCGCACTACCTCGAAGCGGGAGGCATGCGACGAACGCATTTGCGAAGACACGAAAATATACTCAAGCGCCTCCTCACGCACGTGGCCGGATTCAATCTCGGGATTCTGATGCGCAATCTCATCGGCAAGGCCACGCCGAAGGAATACGCGGAGCTCAACGCCAGTCTGATCGCTGCTTTATTGCGCTTCGTCTCGACCATAGGCGCACGTTTTGCCCCGCTGCAATCCATCGGGCGTCTCAACTTGGCCGTTCCGCCGAATCACATCTTCCTTGAACTTGCCCACCAAACTTTCTCCGTGAGCAGAATCTGGACTTTTTCACCGGGCTGCTAGCCCAGTGAAAGAGCTCGAGTCTAACGGGACACGGCGCGAATCTCGAAAACTCGCCAGGCCGCCTCGTCCTTTTCGAGCGTGAACTGCAAAAACTCGGTGACCTCTTCGTCTTTGTCCAAGATGACATAGGTCCACTCTGCCGTCAGCATCGCAATGTCTTTGAAACGCTCGACATCGCGCGAGTCGTACCGAAAGGACTGCGTCTTCACTTTCCTGAAAATTTGGTCGAAGATGAACTTCAGCTGGCTCGTCCCGTAGTTATCCGCTTTCTTGCCACCGGCTTCGACCGAAAAATAGACCCGCGGCTTTCTCGTCAGACAATCAGAAAGCTCCCTCGCCTCGCCTCGATCGAAAGCACGGCCCACACAATCGATGGCCCGCTCGACCAACAAATCGTCGGCTTCGAGATTCTCGGACTCCTCAGCGGTCTTTTCTTCCGGAGCGTGTGACTTGTTGATGAGTCGCTCGAGATTCTCGAGATATCTCGGGTTCTGACCATAGGCAACAGTGCTCGCAAAGACCAGCCCGTATATGACGAGAACTGCCTGCCTTCTCATGATTTGTTCCATGTTAGCCTTCAGACGAACGTAGTGTCAAAGTCGCGGCTTTCCGGTAGCTTCCCGACCGAAAAGGATAGAACAGGATAGGTATTGCACATTCCGTACCAGCGTGAAACGTGGCGGGAACCACCCGGCCTCCAAAGAAGGGGACAATCTCTCGGTCAAAAGGGACACAAGTTTTGCACGGACGGAGAGCGCGGATTCGTGGGTAATCGCGGTGTTTCCGTTGGTGCGGGAGTTTCTTCGTCGCCCGCGAGAGGCTCTTCCGTCGTGGACGACGGTGTCGCTCCTGGTGCTTGGTGCATCAGAAGGAGCACTTCACCGCTTCGCAGGGCGAGCGCGATCCGGGAGCGTTCGAACCACATGGGCTCGCGCGGCGGCAGCGCCTCGTCCTCCTCCAAAAGAACACCCTCCGGACTGTCGCCGTCTGCGGCGTCTTCGTCGAAGACTATCTCGGGCTCGTCGGGCGTTATGCCGAGGCGGTCGAAGAAATTCGACTCCGGCGGCGACAGCGGATCGTTGACGTCTCGTGTTGGCGCGTCGTCTTCGTCAGCGTCGTCTTCGTCAGCGTCGTCTTCGTCAGCGTTGGCTTCGTCAGCGTTGGCTTCAAGCTCGGCTTCGAGCTCCTGTGGCGATGGCGTCGCAAGATAAAACGACGGCGCGTGCACGACCTCGCCCGGCGCCACGTAGCGTTGGCTGACGTTGCCGCCCGCGGGGTTCAGCTCGACCAGTATTCCATCGAGTGTCGCGACCATCAGTCGCTGGTTGACTCGAAAAGGCGGCGTCGCAGGCCGTCCAGGAAGACTCGCGCGCCATTGCTCGCCGCCATTGGTCGCGTGATAGGCGTAGACGGCGTTCGCGAAAGTCGCGACATAGACGCGCTTCTCCTCGACGAGCGCCTGAGAGCGGATGGCCGCCCCCGTCGACCAGCGAAACTTGATCTTGCCACTCGACGCTTCGAGCGCAAAGAACTCGCCCGTGTCGTCGCCGATATAGATGCGCTCGCCGTCGATCCCGAATGCCGCAGGCGCGTGAAAGGCCGCGCGGCCGACAAAGCTCCATCGCAAGTTCCCGGACGGAAGATCGATGGCCGTGAGCTTTTGCGAGTCGCCGGAAACCATCAACAGCGTCTCCGTACTCGCGAGCGCCAGCGGGGTCGCGCCCGTTGCCGTTTGAAACACGACCTCGCGCCGCTCGATATCGTAGGCGAGGATATCGCCGGACGGTGTGGCAAAAAACAGAATCTGTTCTGGGCCGCGCACGGGAGGCAGGGCAAGCTCGAAGGGAAGACGCGTCTCCCGTTGGATGTCGCCGGTTCGCCCATCGATGACGAGTACGTGACCGGACGACTCGGAGAGCAAAATCGCGAAAGGCGCCTCCGGGCCTTCCTCAGGATTGACAGGATCGAAAACGACGGGGTCGAAGAGCTCCTCTCCAGGGAGGCCGAGCTTCCACTGGAACGCGCCGGTCTCAGCGTCGTGTGCCTCCACGAATCCAGATGCACTGACGACGAGCAGTACCTGTCCGTGGAGCAGAGGCTTCGGGCGGTCCGTCGGGGAATATTCGAGTCGAGCGATCTCCATCACTGGCAGAAGACCGTCCGGGGGGGGCGGCGGCGGCGGCGGTGCATCGACGTCTTCGGTGGCCGGGAGGTCCCCTTCCGCCAGCGCGTCCTCCGCTTCAGATTCGGGTGTTTCGGCGGTCGCGCCCTCGGTGGTCCCCGTGGCTTGTGGCGGCTGGGCGCGGACAAAACACGGCGCCAGGAGCGTGAGGAGGAGTATCCATCGGCCGATCACAAGTGTCGCCATTTTATCGCGAAAGCACAATATGTTGAGAGGACAAACTCCCAGACCTCTAGGTCTTGTGATTCCGAGAGGGGATGGCTATAATTCCTCGCCTCGGGCGACGACCTATGACTCACGATACTATCCTCATTTTAGATTTCGGTTCGCAATATACCCAGCTCATCGCGCGCCGCCTGCGAGAGCTCTCCGTTTACTGCGAGATCTTGCCTTTCTCGACCCCCACTGCGAAGCTCGAAGGTGAGCACGTGCGGGGCGTCATCTTGTCGGGGGGGCCGGAAAGCGTCTATGACGAAGGTGCTCCGCACTGCGAAGAAGGGGTCTTCCGCCTGGGCATCCCGACACTCGGTGTGTGCTACGGGATGCAGTTAATGGCGAAAGTCTTGGGGAGTGACGTTCGCCCTGCACAGCATCGTGAATACGGGCACGCTGTGATCGCGTGTCGCAACGGAAGCGCGCTCTTCAAAGGTGTCGGAGCCGAGCTCGAGGTCTGGGCGTCTCACGGCGATCGTATCGAGACCCTTCCCGAAGGCTTTCACGTGACCGCGAGTTCCGACGCCGCGCCCGTCGCCGCTTTCGAGAACGCGGATGTCGGTCACTACGGTGTCCAGTTTCATCCCGAAGTGGCACACACGGAGCACGGTACAGAGATCCTTCGTAACTTCGCTTTCGAGATTTGCGGACTTCACGGCGACTTCCGCATGAGCTCCTACGCCGAAGTCGCCATCCAACAGATTCGCGAGCGCGTCGGGAGCGCGCAGGTCGTCTGTGGACTCTCGGGCGGGGTCGATTCGTCCGTCGCGGCGACGCTCGTACACCGGGCGGTCGGCGACCAGTTGACCTGCATCTTCGTCGATAACGGCGTGCTACGAAAAAACGAAGCTGCCCAGGTGATGGAGCGTTTCTCGAAGAAGCTGTCGCTCAAAGTCATCGCCGTCGACGCTGCCGATCGTTTCCTCCGCAAGCTCGACGGGGTCATCGATCCGGAGCAAAAACGCAAGATCATCGGACGCGAGTTCATCGACGTCTTTACCGAAGAAGCCGCCTCGATCGCCGATGTCCGTTTCCTCGTGCAAGGGACCCTCTATCCCGACGTCATCGAGAGCGTCTCGGTCAAAGGACCGTCCCACGTCATCAAGAGCCATCACAATGTGGGCGGACTTCCCGAGCATTTGAAATTCGAGCTCGTGGAGCCGTTGCGCGAGCTCTTCAAGGACGAAGTACGCGAGCTCGGAGGTGAGCTCGGCCTCGACGACGAGCTCTTGTTCCGCCAGCCTTTCCCGGGCCCGGGCCTTGCGATCCGCGTTCTCGGGGAAGTGACACGAGAGCGTCTCGATATCTTGCGGGAAGCGGACGACATCCTCGTTGGCGAGATTAAGAAAGCTGGGCTCTACCGTGACGTGTGGCAGTCTTTCGGCGTGCTCTTGCCGATCCGGACCGTGGGGGTCATGGGGGATGCGCGCACCTACGAGCACGTGCTCGCAATCCGCGCCGTCGAAAGCCGCGACGGCATGACCGCGGACTGGGCGCGACTCCCACTGGATCTTCTCGGGAGAATCTCGAGCCGTATTACTGGTGAAGTCCGCGGGATTAACCGGGTGGTCTATGATATTTCTTCCAAACCGCCTTCCACCATTGAATGGGAATAACGTGGGGTGGGTTTCCGTGCCGCTACCAGCTGTCGGCTATCGGCTACCACGCGTCTTGATAAGAATGTCGCTCACGACTGACGACTGAGAATCTTATGCGGCCGTTCGTGCATCTTCACAATCACAGTGATTTTTCCCTGCTCGACGGGGCTAGCCGTGTCGGCCAGATCGTCGAGCTCGCGGCGCGCTACGGGATGCCGGCCGTCGCGCTCACGGATCACGGGAACATGTTCGGCGCCGTCAATTTCTACAACGCGGCGACAAAAGCCGGCGTCAAACCCATTCTTGGATGCGAGATTTATGTCGCACCCGGGAGTCGCTTCGACAAATCCCCTAACGGCAGCGTTGCGGATACCAATAATCACCTCGTGTTGCTTGCGGAGACCAACGAGGGCTACGGCAACCTCGTCAAGCTCGTCTCGGCGGGTTTTCTCGAAGGCTTCTACTACAAGCCGCGGATCGACAAAGAACTTCTCGCCGAGCACTCGAAAGGGCTCATTGGTCTGTCGGCCTGTTTGAAAGGGGAAGTTCCCCAAGCGGCGCTTCGGGGCGATATGCCGAAAGCGATGAAGGCGGCGGGCGTTTATCGCGACATTCTCGGCGAGAATAATTTCTTTCTCGAGATCCAGGACCACGATCTGGGCCTCGCGGATGAAACGACGGTGAATACGAGCTTGATGGAGCTCGCCCGCAAGGAAGGTCTCGCTACTGTCGCGACCAACGATTGCCACTACATCACGCGTGAGGACGCCGAAGCGCACGACATTCTGCTCTGTATCGGCACCGGCAAGAAAGTCGCCGACGAGCACCGCATGCGCTATCCCGGCGATCAGTTCTATTTCAAGTCGTCGGCGGAGATGGCTTCGCTTTTCAAGGGTTACGAAGAGGCCTATGACAATACGCTCGCCATCGCGGAGCGCGTGAACATCGACCTCGAGCGCAAGGGTTTCCAGCTGCCTCGCTTCGAAGTGCCCGAAGGGGAAAGCGTCGACAGCTATTTCGAGCGCGTCGTGCAGGAAGGACTGGCCGATCGCTGGCGGCTGCACGGCTCGGCTATCGAAGAACTCGGGCGGCACTCCCGCTCGGATTACGACCGGCGACTCGAACGCGAGCTCGGCATCATCCACGAGATGGGTTTTCCGAGCTACTTCCTCATCACTTGGGATTTCATTCGCTTTGCCCGCGAGCAAGGGATTCCCGTTGGACCTGGGCGCGGCTCGGCGGCGGGGAGCCTCGTCGCCTATAGTTTGCGCATCACCGACATCGACCCGCTCGAGCACGACCTTCTCTTCGAGCGCTTCTTGAACCCCGGGCGCAAATCGATGCCGGATATCGACATCGATTTCTGCGAGGCGCGGCGCGGCGAAGTCATCGACTATGTGACAGAGAAATACGGCCGAGACAATGTCGCCCAGATCATCACGTTCGGAACCATGAAAGCGCGCGCCGTGATCCGGGACGTCGGCCGCGTGCTCGACATCCCGTATGGCGATGTGGACCGCATCGCAAAAATGATCCCGGCGACTCTCGACGCCACGCTCGAATCGGCGCTCGAAGAAGTCCCACAGCTCCGGGACGCGATCGAGAACGAGCCTCAGATCCGAAAGCTCGTCGAGTCCGCCAAGCGGCTCGAAGGCGTGAGCCGCCACGCTTCGACCCACGCGGCCGGCGTCGTTATCGCTCCCAAGCCGCTCACAGAATATCTACCCCTCCACCGGGGGAGCAAGGGCGAGATCACGACGCAGTACGACATGAGGAACTGCGAGGATATCGGTCTTCTGAAGATGGATTTCCTCGGTCTTCGGACCCTCACGCTCATCGACAACTGTGTCAAGATGATCGCGCGTCAGCTCGGAATCCACATCGATCTCGACACGCTCCCGGTCGACGACGAAAAGACCTACGAGCTTTTCACCCGCGGCGACACCTTCGGCGTCTTCCAGTTCGAGAGTGAGGGGATGCGCGACATCCTGCGCCGGTTCAAACCGGAAAAGCTCGGCGATTTGACCGCCCTCAACGCACTCTACCGTCCCGGTCCGATCCGGAGCGGGATGATCGACGACTTCATCAAGCGCAAGTGGGGGAAAGTTGCCGTCCACTACGAGCTCCCGGCGCTCGAGGAAATTCTCGAAGACACGCTCGGCGTCATCGTTTATCAGGAACAGGTGATGCAAATCGCCTCGAAGCTATCGGGCTTCACCCTAGGCGAGGCCGATATGCTCCGCCGCGCGATGGGGAAGAAAAAAGCCGAAGTCATGCAGGCACAGCGCGAGAAATTCATGGCCGGCGCGCTGAAGAACGAGGTCCAGGAGAAAAAGGCCACGAAAGTGTTCGATTTGATGGAGCACTTTGCGGGCTACGGGTTCAACAAGTCGCACTCGGCAGCCTATGCGCTTCTCGCTTATCAGACGGGCTATTTGAAAGCGAACTATCCGGTCTTCTTCATGGCGGCACTTCTGACGTCGGAGAAGCAGAACACGGACAAAGTCGTTCAATATTTTAGCTCTTGCAAAGGGATGGGGCTCGAAGTACTGCCCCCGGACATCAACGAGAGTGAGCTCGACTTCGCCGTGGTCGGCGAGAAGATCCGCTTTGGTCTCGCTGCCGTCAAGAACGTCGGCATATCCGCCATCGAATCGATGCTTGCCGCGCGCCAAAAGCGCGGGCGCTTTGGCTCGCCGGCCGATCTCTGCGAGGAGGTCGACCTACGGCTGGTGAACAAGCGTGTGCTCGAAAGCCTCGTCAAATCGGGAAGCTTCGACGGGTTTGGCGCCAGGCGCGCACAGCTCATGGCGGTCGTCGACCGTGCACTCGACTACGGCCAACAAGTGCAGCGCGAACGCGAGAGTGGGCAGGGAAGCCTTTTCGGCGACATGGGCGGTGTCCGCCGGAGCCCTGAGCTCGACCGATTGCCGGACGTTCCGGAGTGGAGCCAGTCGGAGCTTCTCGCCAACGAGAAAGCGACGCTCGGTTTCTTTTTGAGCGGGCATCCACTCGACAATTATCAAGCCGAGATGGGGATGTACGCGACCTGCGATACGAAGACTCTTCTCGACAAGGGCGAAGAGGGAGAGGTTGCGATCGCGGGCCTCATCGTGAGCATCCGTACCCTTCGCACGCGAAAAGGCGATGCGATGGCGGTCTTGCGTCTCGAAGACCAGAACGGAAGCGCGGAAGTCGTGGTTTTTCCTGATCTCTATCGGGAGAGCTTCGGCCTCCTTTCCAACGACGTCGCCGTGCTCGTGAAAGGAAGACCGGAGATCAGCGAGAACGTAGGGAAAGTGCTCGCGAGCAAGATTGTTCCTCTAGACGAAGTCCGCCAGCGCGAAGCGGTCTCCATGACCGTGCGCATCGCGCTCGACGGCTTCTTCGAGGACACGCTGCCGTATTTACGCGAGCTTCTCGAGCATCACCGAGGCGACTGCGAGCTCGAGTTCGAGCTCGCCCGCGCAGATTTCAGAGTCGTCTTTCGGCCCCACCGCTATTTGCGGGTCGAGCCCTCGCCGGATTTGGTCACAAGCCTCGAAGCGATGTGCGGGGAAGGCTCCGTCGAGCTTTCGCGAGACCGTCTTCCCAGCCTGGACTAGCCCCCGTAGTGTGCCAAAACTGGATCAACGCCGGATGCTGAGTGTTGGCAGGTCGTTGAAGCGTCCAGGAGCGAGCCCCCGGACTCGATGGGCGGCTAGAATCGGGCCCATGCAACCGTACCTTGGTGTTGTTTTTTATATTGAATCGCGAAGATTTCTCATTCGTGATTCACCTCGACCGGCAACCACGTACGAGCAGAAGACGGGAGGCGCAGACGGGGTCAAGGGCGCGTAGCGGCTCGCGTAGCGAGCGAACCCTTGACGCCGTCGAGCACTCCCGTACCCTCATGGAGTGGTGGCCGTTCTTGATATTTCATCGCGGTGGATTACGGATTAAAGTGATAAACAACACTTGGCAGTCTACTCGGTGCCGAGCTCATCCCAGTGTACCACCAGCAGCACCCTGCTCTTCTCGCTCACACCCACCGCTATGTAGCGCTCCTCGTCTATCGAATGGTCTGGGTCGTGGAACACTTCCAGCGGCAATCCTGCAAAGATCGTCACAGCCTCCTCGAATGAAACACGATGCTTACGCTGATTCTCCCGGTTCTTCTCCTCATCCCAGACGAACCGAACATTCATATGTACATCGTACAGACTGGAATTGGTCGGGTCAAGGTTGCATGGGCTGTACAGCTCTCCGACCGTTTGGCGTAATGTGCCAAAACTCGAACGACGCGAAGCAGAGCGGTAGCGCCGGTGCCCCGAACGGCTAGAATGCGGCCTATGCAGCCCGACCTATGGCAGTTCCTCGCGTTGACCTTCGCAGGCTGGGTCAACCGGTCCCAGCAGGATGTAATCGAATACCTGAAGGAAGAGAATCGAGTGCTCCGGGAGCAGCTCATTGCCCGTCGCCTACGTTTCACGGATGAACAGCGTCAGCGCCTGGCAGCGAAGGCGAAGGGCGTTGTGCCGGGAGAACCTGAAGGAAATCGCTGACTTCGTGACACCTGACACATTGTTGCGCTGGTACCGAGAGCTCATCGCGGCAAAGTACGATTGGAGCCAGCGCCGCGGTCCAGGGCGACCTCGCGTGATGGAAGGCTAGGGTCTCACCATTGGCGTTTCTCGCGGCAATGCTGCTCGTCGCGGCCGCCTCATCGCCCGCCAAGTCCAAAGCCAAGACGAAGGATCTGACGGGCACGTGGTTCCTGAGTGTACCGAGCGGCCTGACATCGTTCTACAATTTCCATCAACATGGCACCGTGTCCGGTGTGATTAGCAGCGGTTTGGGCGGACCTCCGCGCCCCGGGATGGCCAAAAGCGCGGACCACGGGATGTGGCGACGGGTGGGCGGTTCGAGTCCGCGGTCTGGCGCTTCAACTACGACATTGGCTCTGGAGACGCGGTGAACATTACCCGAATCCGCTTTATTCTCAGCCTCGATGGCGGCTTCATTCTTGGATAGGCCCAGGCGACGATGGCGAGAGGCGCGAGCCATAGGCCCACCAGCATGGAGATGGCGGCGAGCGGCAAATCAAAGAGCGTCGCCGTGGTAGCGCCGCGCGAGAAGGCGAGCATGCCGATACCGCTGAGCTCGAGCACCACGCCGAGTGCCAGGAGGGTCGGCCACAGAACGTAATTTGGTGGGGTGCTCGACGGCCGCGACGATGAGCGCGATGGGAAAGGCCATCGCAAGAAAACTGAACAGCCACAGCGCCGCTTCGCTCTCGGAGAGAAAACTCGCGAGAATCAAAGGCGCTGCAAGAGCGAGAAAGGCGAGGGCGATACGTTTGGCCACGGCTTCGCGAAGCTAAGCGGCTTGCGAAAGGAAGTCAACCGGTGGAAGCGATTTGATAGAGTCGCGGCCTATGAAGATTGCGGTTTTTGGCGCCGGTGGTATCGGCGGCTATTTCGGAGCGCGTCTTGCGGCGGGCGGCGGGGACGTGCATCTCATTGCCCGTGGCGCGCATCTTGCGGCGCTCCGAAGCAGGGGGTTGCGCATCGTCAGCGCGAACGGGGATCTGCAACTCAAGCTCCCCGCCACCGATCGTCCAGAAGATATCGGCAGCTCTGATGTCGTTCTTTTCTGCGTCAAATCGACCGACACCGCCGACGCGGCAAAGCGCCTCGAGCCTTTAGTGAAAGAGAGCACCGCCGTCATTACGCTTCAAAACGGTGTCGACAACGAGGAGACGATAGCTAAGTTCGTCGCCCCGCCCCACGTGGTCGGCGGCGTCGCCTATATTCTCGCGACGATCACGGAGCCCGGCGTTGTGGCGCATCAAGGTAGGCTCGCGCGCATGGTTGTCGGCGAGCTCGACGGGAGCCGCAGCGCACGGCTCGAGGCGTTCGTCGATCTTTGCCATGCGAGCCACGTCGATGCCGACCTCACGGAGAACATTCAAATGGAGCTCTGGAAGAAGTTCGCGGTCATTTGCGCGACCGCCGGCATGACGGCCAGCGTGCGGCTTCCGCTCGGGGACATTCGCGCCTCGGAAGCTTCACTCGCAATGTATCGCGATTTGGTATCGGAGGTCGTGTCCGTTGCGAACGCATCCGGCATGGAGATGCCGGACGACACCGTCGCGCGGATCATGGAAGTTTTCCAGACGCTGCCGGCCGAGTGGTACTCCTCGCTTCATTACGACATGACCCACGGCAAGCCGATGGAGCTCGAAGCGCTTCACGGAACGGTCCTTCGACGCGCCCGTGAGCTGGGTGTTCAAGCGCCCATGAGCGAGGCTGTCTACGGTGTGCTCGCGCCCTGGGCCACTCGTAACCTCGAGAGAAAATGAGGGCCCCCGATTGTCGAATCCGGACGACATCGACGATACTCACAATCCAACTGACACTTTTGCTACACTGAGCGCGTAAATGGGTATGGATATATTGGATTTCGAGGCGCCCTTGTCCGCGCTCCAAAAGGAAATCGAGTCGCTCACGGGATATCCGGCCGATGCCGGCAAAGAGCGCGAGATCGCACGGCTTTCGACGAAACTCGACGAGATGCGACGCGAGATCTATTCGAAGCTCACACCGTGGCAGACGGTCCAGGTCGCGCGCCATTCGCGACGACCCTATGTGCTGGATTTCATCGAGCATTTGTTCACGGATTTCGTCGAGATCCAAGGTGATCGCCGCTTTGGGGAAGACCCGGCCATCATCACCGGCATGGCTTGGTTTCACGACAAACCGGTCGCGGTCATCGGGCACCAAAAAGGACGCGACACGAAGCAGAAGATCCGGCGTAACTTCGGGATGCCGCGGCCAGAAGGCTATCGCAAAGCGCTCCGCGTCATGAAGATGGCGGACAAGTTTGAGCGCCCCATCTTTTGTTTCGTCGATACGCCGGGCGCCTATCCTGGGATCGACGCCGAAGAGAGAGGACAGGCCGAAGCCATTGCCGTCAACATTCGCGAGATGGCGCGGATCCGAGTCCCCATCATCGTGGCGGTCACTGGAGAAGGCGGAAGCGGCGGAGCGCTCGCGGTTGCGGTCGGCGACGAGATACTGATCATGGAACATTCCATCTATTCCGTCATTTCACCGGAAGGATGCGCAGCAATTCTTTGGAAGGATGCCGGGCGCGCCGAAGAGGCTGCGGATGGCTTGAAGCTCACCGCGACGGACTTGCTCAAGCTCGGTCTCGTCGATCGCATCGTGCCAGAGCCGGTTGGAGGGGCCCATACGGCTCATCGCCAGGCGGCCCAGATCTTGAACAAATACCTCGTCGAAGCGCTCGAGCGTTCCGAGCGGCTGAGCCCGGAAGAGCGGGTCGAAGCCCGCTACCAAAAGTTTCGGCGAATGGGAGAGGTCGGGCTCGAAGTCCGAAACGGGTCATGACGTTCACGCAGATCCGCATCATCAAGTGGATGCTCCTCGCGCTCTTTCTCGTCTGTACCGGCTATGTCGTTCATCACCTGCGTGAGGGGATGCGCTCGCCTACGGTTGATGCGCTGGACATCCCTGACGAGCCGGAGAACATTACGTCGCGCCAGGTGGAGCTCGAACAGCTCGATTCGGAAGGGAACACGGCGTGGACTTTGACCGCGGCCGAGAGTGTCGGTCAGACAGAGTCTGGCCAGCAGTTTCGCGACGCAGAAATCCATTTCAACGCGGGGGCGGACGACACACCTGTCGTCGTGACCGCGGATCTATGCAATGTCCGCCGGGACAGCTCCGTCCATCTTCAGGGGAACATCGTCGTTCGCGACAACACTTCGCTCCGTCTCGAGGCGGAGTCGCTCGAGTTTCGCCGGTTCCCGGATCGCGTGTGGAGCAGCGAGCCGGTGCGCTATTTCAAAGACAACATCGTCGGCGACGCGGGCAGCATGAGCTATGTCATCAAACGGGGCGAGCTCGACCTCGACGACGGGGTGGATATGATCCTCAACCTGAGCTCCGACGCTCCCATACACATCACGAGCAAGTCGGCCTTCATGAACAAAACCCGCCACCGGGTGCAATATGTCGACACGGTTTTCGTGCGGCAGAAAAGCAAGTCTTTGACTTGCAACGACCTACAGGTTTTCTTGAACGACGACCATAGCGGCATCGAGCGCATCCATGCTTTCGACAACGTTGTCCTGAACATGGAGGTTTCGGAAAAGGAAGCGGCCGAGGACGATTCCGAGAAGTCGGGCGCTTTTACTTCGGAGGCCGGGACGAAGCGCCTTTCGGCGGAGCGTCTCGAGATGATCTTTGGCCCCTCGGGCGAAGAGCTCGAGCGGGTGCGCGCTCTCGATGGCGGACGGCTCGAGCTGCGGCTGCCCGACAACGCAACCAAGGGGTATCACAAGGAGCTGAGTGGCCATACCCTTGCCTTCGACTTCGATGAACGCGGCGAGCTCACCAAGCTTCGGGGGCGTGGCGGCGTGACGCTCGTTCTGTTTCCAGTGAGTGGTGACGGTGGCGAGCCCAAGATTGTGAGGGCGCGGCGCATCGAAAGCGACTTCGACCCCGTGACCGGTGACCTCGTGGAGGCTCGTTGCACGCGTGCGGTGGAGTTCGAGCAAGGTGATGTTCGCGCGACGGCGGAGGAGGGCATCTTCCGTGCGGCCAACTCGAGGCTCATTCTGAGAAAGTCGCCTCGACTCTGGGACCCGCGGGCGAGCCTCGAAGCTCGTAGGATCGTCGTCGATATCGACACGGGCAACGTCGAGGGCATCCGGGATGTCCGCTCCTCGTCGGCGGGTGAAGAGGGAGGTGCGGGGTTGTTTCCTTCTTCCGCAAAAGATCCCGTGTACTTTGTCGCGGATCATCTGGTCTACGATCGTAGCCGCGAGCTCGCGGGCTATACGGGCGGCGCGCGCGGCTTCCAGGGACGGAGCCGTGTCGAAGCCGATACCATCCAGATTTTCGAGAAGATGGGCGATCTTCTTGCCGATGGCAATGTGCGGACGGTTCTCTTGCAGGAGCTCGTCCGTAGCGACGCCGTGGAGGGGGGGGAAGCGGATAAACCTGTCGAGCCAACAGTGACGAAGGCCGCGAGCCTTCACTACCGTGCGGCAGACGAAGTGCTGGAATATCAAGACGGGGTCGAGATGCGCTCGAGCGAGATGACGCTTCATGGCGACCGTGTCGAGGTCCGGCTCGCGAAAGGTGGAAGCGGGGTCGAGGAAGTCTATGCCGAGGGTGAAGTGGAGATTATTACGGCTGACGGGAAGGCGGCCGGGGAGCATGCAAGATACTTGCCGGATGAGCAAAGTATGACCCTCGGAGGGGAGCATGCGTGGCTCGAAAATGGCGGTAAACTCACGGAAGGCAAGCAGTTGACTTTCTTTTTGTCGAATGATAAAATCTTGGTCGACGGTCAAGAACAGAGCCGAACCAAGACGACGTACTCATCGAAAACTCGCCCTTTCTGATGCAGGTTCTGCGGGGCGAAGCACTCGCCAAATCCTTTCGCAAGAAAAAGGTCGTTGACGATGTCGACTTCGAAGTGCGCGAGGGCGAGGTGGTCGGACTGCTCGGGCCGAACGGCGCGGGCAAGACAACGTCGTTTCATATGGTGGTCGGGCTGACGCGGCCCGATTCGGGCAAGGTGTTCTTGAACGATGAGGACATCACTTCACTACCGATGTACCTGCGGGCGCGCGGTGGCATAAGTTACCTGCCGCAGGAACCGTCGATTTTTAGAAAATTGACGGTAGAAGAGAACGTTCTAGCGATCTTGGAGATGTTGCCTCTAACGCCTCGGGAGAGGCGGCGGAGGTTGGCGGAAGTGTTGGAGGAGCTTGGAATTGCTGACAAATCCCGCTCTCGCGGCTATACGCTCTCCGGCGGTGAGCGCCGCCGCGCCGAAATCACGCGAGCGCTGGTCACTTCGCCCTCCTTCATGCTCCTCGACGAGCCGTTCGCCGGAATCGACCCGATCGCGGTTTCTGACATCCAAAAAATCGTTCAACATCTGAAGGCGAAAGGAATCGGCATCCTGGTGACGGATCACAATGTCAGAGAAACACTGAAGATCACCGATAGAGCCTATATAATGAATGACGGGAAGATTCTTTGTGCCGGAACTCCCGAGGAGTTGGCCGAGAACGAAGATGTTCGCCGGGTTTACTTTGGCGAGAATTTTCGCCTCGACTGAAACAGAATGTTCTCGAGAGCTGAAGAGAGACTGAGCCAACAGGTAGCTAACAGCTAGGACGACGTGCAGCAAAAGCTAACACTCCAGGTCAAACTTCAGCAGAAGCTGATCCTCGCGCCCTCGCTGCAGCAGGCGATCAAGCTTCTTCCCATGTCCACCCTCGAGCTCGCGGACATGCTCCAGCAAGAGATCACGGAGAACCCGCTTCTCGAGGAAGAGCTCGAGCAACAGCGAACGGAAGCGACGGCCGAAGGCGCGAATGACGCGAATGACGTAACTGACGGAACTGACGCGACTGACGCGACTGACGCGACGAACGAAGCTGCGAGCGCGGGGACGACGGAAGCTTCAGCACCCGATACAAAGGTCGACGTTGAAGCCGAGCCCGAAGCGAAGTCCGACGACTCGCTGAACGAGATTGATTACGAGTCTTTCTTCAGCGACTATCTCGACGAAGGCTATCGCCCGCGGACGAGCTATGAAGTCCCGGACCTTCCGCCCATCGAGAACACGCTCTCCACGACGAGCTCGCTCGCGGACCATTTGGACTGGCAGCTGAGGATGGTCTCGGTCGAGCCGAAGACGGCTGAGATTGGCGAGGCCATTATCGGAAACATCGACGGCCATGGTTACTTGCAGGCGTCTATCGAAGAGTTATGCGAGATGGGCCCTTATGAGCAAAAGGATGTCGAGGACGCACTCGCGATAGTGCAAGGCTTCGACCCCGTCGGCGTCGGAGCGCGCGATTTGAGGGAGTGCCTCCTGATTCAGCTCCGTCGCCTGGAGCTCGCCCGCACGCCCGTCGAAACGATGGTGACCGATCATCTCGACCACCTGCAGAACCATCGTTTCAACGAAATTGCGAAAGCGATGCGCCTGCCGCTCGAAGAGGTTATCCATCACTGCGAGATCATCCGTCGGCTCGACCCGCAACCCGGCTCGAAATTCACGAACGAAAAAAGCTTCTATGTCACGCCGGACGTCTACGTGGTCAAAGTCGACGGTAAATGGGAGATCGTGTTGAACGAAGATCGGCTGCCCCAGCTTCGAATCAGCCCTATCTACCGGCGCATGCTCGAGAACAAGTCCGAGGAGAACCACTCGACCCGCGAATATGTCAAAGAGAAGCTTCGAAGCGCTCTATGGCTCATCAAGTCGGTGGACCAGCGGCAGAAAACGATCTACAAAGTCGCCAATAGCATCGTGCATCAGCAACAAGATTTTCTCGATCACGGTGTCGAGCACCTCAAGCCTATGGTGTTACGCGATGTGGCCATCGACATCGGCATGCACGAATCAACCGTCTCGCGCGTCGTGGCCAACAAATACATCCACACGGTGCAAGGCGTGTTCGACATGAAATATTTTTTTCATAGCGGCATCGCCAGTATTGGCGGGGACAATGTCTCGTCGGTCACGATCAAACGGCGAATCAAGAAAATCGTCGAAGAGGAGAACCCTAAAAAACCTCTCTCCGATTCCAAGATCGTCAGGATTCTCGAGGACGAAGGCCTCATTTTGGCGCGCCGCACCATCGCTAAATACAGAGAAGAGCTTCGGATCCCGCCTTCGAACCAGCGAAAGAACCTCTATAGCAGCCCGTTTGCTTCGTGACACAAGAATCCACGTTCGTCGCGCGCGGTCGCTCACGTCGAGGGAGTACGCTATGTTGATCCAGATAACGGCTCGGCACATGGATGTGCCCGCGAAGTTGAAGGCCTATATCGAGAACCGCGTGGAAAAGCTCGACAAATTTATCGACGGCATTACCGATGTCCGTGTCACACTATCGACGGAAAAATATCGGCAGATTGCCGAGCTCAACGTTCGAAGTCGCGGGGGCGTTCATTTGTCCGCGACGGAAGCGAGCGAGGACTTGAAGTCCTCGGTGACCCAGGCTCTCGAGAAGATTCAAGGTCAAGCAAAAAAGCAACGCGCCAAGCGCATCGACAAGAAACGACGGCGCGCCCCAATGACTGATGGTGAAGGCACGTTCAACGTTCTTGCCGGGGGTGAGGGCGCGGACACGGCGCCGGGTCGCGTGATCGAGAGCCGGCGCTTCGTCATCAAACCGCTCACCGTCGAAGAGGCGGTGTTGGCACTCGAAGAGAAAGGCGGGGAGTTTCTCGTCTTCAGAAACGCCAGAAATGAGCGGACCAACGTTCTTTATCAAAGACCCGATGGAAATCTGGGGCTGATCGACCCGGAGTGAGCCGCGCGGCCACAGCCCCCATGTGGACCGATTGATGTGGCAGCCAGCGGGAGCGCGATTCGTTTTCATCACCGGGCTGTCCGGCTCCGGGAAGACTCTGGCGATGAAAGCTCTCGAGGATTCCGGTTTTTTTTGCGTTGACAACTTGCCGGCGAAGCTCATCTTGCCCTTCGCCGAGCTCACCGCCAAAGGCGGTGAGATCGACCGCGTCGCCATCATCACCGACATTAGGGAACGAGGCTTTCTCGTGGACTTTCCTGAAGCCCATGAGCGTCTCAAAGAGCGCGGCTTTCCCACAACGGTCATCTTTCTGCTCGCGCGAAACGACATCCTCGTGAGGCGTTTCAGCGAGAGCCGCCGCCCGCATCCGCTTCAAGGCGATAGCCAGACGAGCGCTTTGGAGGACGCGGTTGAGCGGGAAGAGGCAGAGCTCGCGCCCATTCGGAAGATCGCGGACCGGATTTTGGATACGTCGAACTTGACGGTCCACGAGCTTCGTCAACACGTGCTCGAGAACTTCGTGGCGTCGACCGAACGAGCGGGGCCGGCGATCCACGTTTTGTCCTACGGCTTCAAATATGGCATTCCCTTGGGTGCGGACCTGTTGTTTGACGTGCGCTTTCTTCCCAATCCATACTTCGAGGCGAATCTCCGAGAGAAGACGGGGAACGACGCGGAGGTAGAGTCCTTTCTTTTCGCGCAACCGCAGACGGAGGAGTTTCTCGACCGGCTCACGTCCTTTCTCGACTATCTGCTGCCGCATTATGCGGCGGAGGGCAAGAGCAATCTTACGATCGGTATCGGGTGCACCGGTGGTAGACATCGTTCCGTGGCGATTACGAACCATATCGGTAGGCGACTCCGCAGCGAACATCAGCGTGTGCGCGTCTCGCATCGAGATGTGGACAACGTCTGAATGATCGGCATCGTGGTTGTTACCCATGGCCAGCTCGCGCGCGAGCTCGTTTCGGCGGCGGAGATGATCATCGGGGAAATTCCAAACGTGACCGCGGTCTCTATCGGCTGGCATGAGAGTCCGGACGATGCGCTCAGAGAGATCGAGGAAGCTATCAAGCGCGCCGATGCCGGCAAAGGCACCGTCGTTCTCACCGATATGTTCGGTGGCACGCCCTCGAATTTGAGCTTGACCTTTCTCGAGAAAGACCGGGTCGAGGTCGTGACGGGTGTGAACTTGCCCATGCTCATCCGGCTCGCGAGCCTTCGCGAGGAGGAAGAAGAGGACGACCTCATGGAGCTCGCTTCCGAAGCGGCGCGGGAGGGCAAGGACAGCATCTATCTGGCTGGCGATCTGCTCGCGCGGAAAGAAAAGAAAGAGAAGGACGCCAGGAGTGCTTGATCGACGTGTCGAGATCGTAAACCTTCTCGGCCTTCACGCAAGGCCCGCGGCTCGCTTCGTGCGAACCGCCACGAAGTTCCGCTCGAAAGTAACCATCACGAAAGACGGAACGTCGACGGACGGGAAGAGCATCCTCGGTATACTTTTTCTCGTCGCGGCAGTGGGAAGCGTCATCACCATTTCCGCGACCGGTGAGGACGAGGAGGCGGCGGTGAACGCGCTCGCGTTGCTCGTTACCGAAGGGCTCGGCGAAAAGGGGAGCGGATGAGGACGAGCGCGCCGACGTCGACGCCCCTGGGCCGCGCCCACGGGCGGGAGCCCGTCGTTCTGCACGGCATCGGCGTCGCTCCAGGAATCGTCATCGCCCGCGCGCTCGTCTTCGACTACCAAGAAGTTCCGTTTTTCCGCATCCCCCTATTGCGCCAAGAGGTGAAGCCAGAGGTTGCTCGGCTCAAAAACGCCACGGAGCTCACGAAGAATCAGCTCGAAGTAGTCAAAGCACGTACCGTCGACGCGTTGGGTGAAGACCATGGCTATATCGTCGATGCCCAAATCCTGATGCTCGACGACCCGCTTCTCATCGGCCGCGTCGAGCAAGTGATCCGCGAGCAGCGGGTGAACGCCGAATGGGCCGTGAAGGTCACGCTCGAAGAGCTCGCCTTGTTATTCGATCGTGTCCAGGACGACTACTTCCGGGCGCGGCGCGGTGATATCTTCGACGTTGCCGGACGGCTCGTGCGCAACATCGCGGGCGCGCCTAACCGGAGTCTCGGGAAGCTGGAGAAGGATTACATCCTCCTCGCCGAGAACGTGCGGCCATCCGATACAGCGCAGCTCGACTGGGACCACACCGCGGGCCTCGTGATGGAAGTTGGAAGCCGCACCTACCACACCGCCATCATTGCCCGTTCCCTTGGCATTCCCTGCGTCGTCGGGGTTCGGGATTTGATGAAGAACGTCGATCACGGTGCACCCCTCATCCTCGACGGAAGCGAAGGCATCATCGTTCTCAACCCCGATCGTGCGACGTTGCGGGAATACCGCGCGAAGCGGCGCCGTGAGAAGGCGTACGGGCAAAAGCTCGAGCATTTGCGGGATCTGCCCGCGGAGACGACGGACGGCTTCAAAATCGTCCTTCAAGCCAATATCGAGTATCCCGAAGAGTGCGCGTCGGCGGAGAGGAACGGCTCAGAAGGCATTGGTCTTTTTCGCTCGGAGTGGTTTCTCACCAGAACCCGCGGAGCGTTTCCGAGCGAGGAGGAGCAATATGTCGTGTACCGCAGGTTGGCGGAGCGGATGAAGCCGTGGTCCGTCATCGTGCGTGCTTTCGATCTCTCCGCCGAGCAACTGGGAGACGACGTTTCTGAATCCGAGGCCAACCCGGCGCTCGGATTGCGGGCGGTGCGACTCTTGCTCAAACATCGGACGTTGTTCAAAGAACAGCTCCGCGCGCTATGGCGTGCCAGGGTCCATGGGAACATCAAAGTGATGTTCCCAATGGTGAGTGGTGTTGGTGAGTTCCGCGAGGCGATGAGTGTCGTGGAGGAGGCGAAGCAGGAGCTTCGGCGCGACGGGGTCGAGCTCAGCGAGGAGCTTCCTTGTGGCGTGACGCTCGAAGTGCCCTCGGCGGCGGCGACGGCGGACCTCCTCGCGAAAGAGGCGGCGTTTTTCAGCATCGGCACCAACGATCTGATCCAATATCTGCTCGGCGTCGACCGCGGCAACGACCGGGTATCGTATCTCTACGAGCCGCTTCATCCCGCCGTGCTCCGAACCCTCCGCTTCGTTATCGACTCCGCGCATGAAGGCGGGATCAAAGTCGGAATGTGCGGCGAGATGGCTGCCGATCCGCTCCTCGTCGCGCTCCTCGTCGGCTTCGGGCTCGATGAGCTTTCGATGAACGCCGTATCCATCCCGACCGTCAAGAACTTGATTCGGCGCTTATCCGCAAGGGAAGCCCGGGCCATCGCGGAAGAAGCTCTCCGTCTCGCCACGGTGAAAGAAGTCTCCGCCTTTCTGGGAGAGGAGCTGCGGAAGCTGGTTCCCGGGAAACGCTGAGACGGTTGGGGCGTCCGCCCCACCCATTGGGTGTTCTGGCGAAAGGCCGCCGCCTCGACGCGTTTTGGCGCGCATTCTTGCGGGGATCGATTCTTGCGGCTATTCTGAGTGATGCTCAGAGTAGGGTGGTGCGTGCTCGCGTGGCTTTTTTGTTGGGTCGCGCTCCCGGCCTTGCCGCAGCCCATCGAGCTCGACCGCGCGCAATTGGAGCGTGTGGAGGACCTTTCCGAAGCGCTCGCCAATCAACTTCTCGAGCTTTCCGTGTCTCTGCGCCGGCAGGACCTCGCCCAAGTCGCGACGAGCTTCCCTGAGCATGCATCCTTCGAAGCTACGCGCTTTCCAACCAAGCCCGCACCTAGCTCCCACGTGGTCAAGTGGATCGAGAGACACGGATGGGAGCTCGATCGTGAGCCTCACCCTGTGACGCGCGACGGTTTCCTTGCGAGCCTCGACGGTTTTCTCGCTCATTTCACGAGCATCGAAGACGTGCGTTTCAAAGTCAAGAAGGCCGATTTCGAGCTCGGCGAGCCGGTCCGCGGTGAGGCTTCCGTCTTCTTCTTTCTCGTCGGGCGGGATCCTGTCGGCCGTCGTGAGTGGGTACGAGGCACAGTCGATACCCGCGTACACCTCGGTGCGGACGAGCGGTGGCTCATCAACTATTGGCGATTCGAGAATCTCGATTCCCTGAGCTCGCGCCGGGATCTGTTCTCTGAGGTGAGCGAGCCTTTGGGACTGTGGGAGGACGTCCCACGGTTCGGGGTCGCGCCGAATGACGGCTTCGTGGCCCATGGAGCGGCGATTGGCGATGTCGATGGCGACGGACGCGCCGATCTCTTCACGAGCGGCGTTCTCGGAAACCGCCTCTTTTTGAACGCGCTCGGTAGTGGCTCGACTTTTCGCGACGTTTCTGACGAGACGCTCGTGCTCTTCAGCCGTAGGGGTACGGGGACGCTTCTGGTCGACTACGATAACGACGGCGATCGCGACATCTTCATGGCGGCGGTCGGCGAGCAGATTCTTCTGCAGAACCAGCTGCGGCCTTCCGGAAAGCTCGAGTTTCTCGATGTTTCGGTGGAGGCGGGTGTCGATCACCGCGCTGTGGGCTTCAGCGCGTCCGCGGCGGACGTGAACGGAGACGGCTACACGGATATCTATGTGAGCTCCTACAATTTTTACGGGCAGATCATGCCTGACTCATGGAGCCGGGCGTCAAACGGTACGCCGAACTTGCTCTTCATCAATCGAGGCGACGGAACGTTTCGTGAAGAGGCGCTTTCGTGGGGCGTGGCCGATCGACGGTGGAGCTACGCGGCGGCGTTCGCAGATGTCGACGGCGCCGGCCGCCAGGATCTCTATGTCGCGAACGATTTCGGAGAAAATGCCCTCTTCATGAATCGCGGTGATCGTTTCGAAGACGAGGCCGCTCTGCGCGGCGTGCTGGATCCTGGAAACGGAATGGGGGTCTCGTTCGGTGACTATGACAACGATGGGGACCTCGACCTCCACGTTACGAACATGTCCTCCACCGCGGGTAATCGCATTCTCGCTCGTCTAATGCCCGATGCCACTGCAGACGACGCGCTGCTCAAAAAGCTCGCCGCGGGGAACTCGCTCTTCGAGAATCAGGGCGATGGCACTTTCGTTAACGTGGCCTCTGCGGCGGGAGGCTTCGGCGCCGGTTGGGCCTATGGCGGCGGCTTTTTCGACTTCGACAATGACGGCTGGGAGGACGCGTTCTCCGTGAACGGTTTCGTCTCGGGCAAGACGATGAAAGATACGTGAAGCCTGTTCTGGCGCCACGTCGTGGCGGCTGCGAGCGAGCAGGAGAAGGCAGGCAATAGTACCTATCAGAACGAGCACATGGCACAGCTGTTCGAAGAAGGCATGTCGTTCAGCGGATTCGAGCGCGACGCGCTCTACCTGGCGCGAGGCGATGGCACCTATATGGACGTTTCCGGCGTTTCTGGCCTCGATTCCATCAGTGACGGACGCGGTCTCGCTTTCGGCGACCTCGACAATGACGGTGATATCGACGTCGTAATCGTGCCTGTGCAAGAGGCTGCGCGTCTCGTTTACCGTAACAATGTGGGGCAGGACAACGATTTTGTGCGGGTCGTCCTTCGCGGGACGCGTTCGGCGTCCGACGCGTTTGGCGCGATCGTGAAGCTCGAGACGTCGCGCGGGACGCAGACGAAAATCAAATCCGGCGGAAGCGGCTTTCTTTCCTTTAGCGACTCGCGGCTTCTTTTTGGGCTCGGGCCCAACGCACCTGACGGGCCCTATCCGCTATCGGTGCTCTGGCCGTCGGGGCTCGAAGAGCGCTACGACGTTCAGAGCGGCGAGAGCGTGCGTCTCGTCGAGGGTAAGGGCCTCTTGCCGCTCGATCTCGACCGACTGGAGCTGCCCGCGCCGCGAACGACCTCGGAGAGGATCTTCAAGACGCTCGCGATTGGCAAGGGCGAGCCGTTTCCGAAGCTCGCGCTTACGCCCGTCGACGCTTCCATGAAGACCGCTATCGCTGCTTCAGGGCGAAAGATGCTCGTCAATTTCTGGGCGACCTGGTGTGTGCCGTGCGCCGTGGAGATGCCCGAGCTCGAGCGCCTGTTTCCGAAGCTCGAAGCGGCGGGCGTCGAGCTCGTCGGTATCAGCGTCGATACCGATACCAACGCAGTGCCCAGCTACCTGGAAGCGCGGAAGATTTCCTACCCCAACTACACGCTCGCCGAGTCTGATTTCGGGAAGATCTTCGCGGGCGCGTCGCTCACGGTACCTCTCACACTCGTTCTCGACGCCGGCGGGAACGTGATCGACGCCTTCTCCGGCTGGAGTGCCTCGACCCGCAGCGCGATAGAGGCGCTAGCTGGCAGTCCCTAACGACAGTGAGCGACGTCCCGCGCGAGCTCGTCGTGATGGCGGGCGCTCTCCAAGAGCATCTTCATGCCGTTTTCGACCATGGTCCTCTCGCCCGCGCGGAACTCGGGCTCGAATTTGAATCGGCCGCGGGTGAGAAAACACATTCTTCTGAACGCGTCGAGACCGCGTTGTTGGGCAATCTCGGCATGAACTACATTGCCTTGTTCGACGTAAATATGTCCCGGCCGTCCGCTTCCGTTGAGCACGACGATACGGCCCGTACGTTCGGTCGCAAAGAGGAACTCGAGCACCCCGGGGAAGGTGTCGTCCGCGAGATCTCCCTCGAGTGGGCTCGAAGGCTCCGGTTCGCGGCGCTCGGCCCGTCGCCGGCTGCGAACCGCTTGCATCATTTGGACGAGGTCTTCGTCGCTCGCTGCTATGGACGCGCACGCTTCGGTCGGATAGACGCGGGACAAGGATGGACCACCGCTGTCTACGAGGATCATGATCGGAATGTCGCTCGTCCTGGGATCTTCCTTGATATTACGGGCGAGCTCCGAGGCACCCGGCGGCCCCGTCAAGGGCGACAGCAATATGAGATCCGGTCGGGAGCGCTGGCTGACGACGCGCGTCATGGATGCGGATTTCGCTGTTAGGATACGGAAACCGGCGCGCCTCGCTAGTGTTCGGTACCTTTCGCACTCTTTCCCGGCCCGCTCGACGATCAAGAGCGCCGGGTTCGCAAGAAAGTCGTTGTCGGGAAGCAGGACAAAATTCTGGTGCGCTATATTTTGAACCCTTCGTGATGGATCGACTACACGTTGTGAGGACCTCCGGCGCACGTTCCAAGAAAAGTCCCCGATTAGGGTCGGGGCAAGAATAACTACCAAGTCTTTGTCGTAATTCATCTGCTGCAGGGATAACGATCCGAGCCGGCGGGAAGCGGATCGCCTGGCGGGACCGCGTCAAATGGAGCTATTTGCAGCTCTTTGAGAGCTTGCCCATGGAGACGTAGGCCATTGTGTGTTAGAGTTACGAATTATGATTCGTAACGCTGACATTGACCGCCTGCGGGGGTTGTTTGCCAAACGTCTCATCGCCACCATGGACATGCTCAAGAAGACAGTGGGGACTGTCGCTGACCTGACGGTGTTCCGGAAACTGAGAGAGCTCGACTACTGCACCAGCTATTCGCACCGTGGACGTTTCTACACGCTCCGAGAGCTCGCGGAGTTTGATGAGAACGGCTTGTGGTGGATTCGGTCCGTCGGCTTTTCAAGTCGAGGGACACTCGTCGCCACGGCCGAAGGACTGGTGAACGCCTCCGAGGCTGGCTACGCGGTGGAGGAGCTTGATGCCATTGTTAGGGTTGGGACCAAAGATGTGCTGCCGAAATTGGCCTGGGAGAAAAGACTTCGCCGCACTCGGATTAGAAATCGCAATGTCTACTTCTCTCCGAAGAGGAGCATTCGTGAACAGCAAATAGCCAGCCGACGTGTTTGGGAAGCGCAACCCTCTGTGTCCAAGAGTATTGCTGCTCAAGACGTCCTACCCGATGAGCTCAAAGCAGCCATCATCCTTTTCTTTAGCCTGCTCGATGAGAGAGAAAGGCGTGTGTATGCGGGGCTTGAATCTCTCAAGTTAGGTTATGGCGGTGACCGCCAGATGGCGGAGATCCTCGGGCTCGACGTTAGCACTGTGGCTCGCCCTCTGTGCCAACCTCGGTGAGACACTTCGCCCCTTGAAATTAGTGTAGAGGGTGGAGGAGGATCAACGCATGAGTATGTTGGTAGAGAGAGAGACCTCGGCGGGATCGGAAGGAGCCCGTAGGGCGACTGTAGATCCCGCCGGCCGGGATGCGGCGGGGGTCGAGGATCCCGAAGTGGTTGAGCAAGCGAAGCGTCGACGCTTTACCGCGGAGTACAAGCTGCGGATAGTGCGAGAGGCCGATGCCTTCGGCAAGGGTGACGGTGACGTTGCTGCTCTTCTGCGTCGAGAGGGCTTGTACTCGTCGCAATTATCGAGTTGGCGTCGCCAACGTGACGAGATCGCCAAGGTGGGAATGACGTCGAGAAAGCGAGGCCGGAAGGCGAAGGCAGAGGATCCACGGGTCAAGGAGCTCGAGCGCGAGAACGCCCGACTCCAACGTCGCCTGGCTCGGGTGGAGACGATGTTGGAGATCCAAAAAAAAACCTCCGAACTACTGGGGATCCCCCTGAATCCACTCGAGAGCGACGAGAACGACTGATCGTGGCGGCCGAGGAGCTGGCGGGGCGGATTGGGCAAACGGCGGAAGCCTGCGAGGCTCTGGGTGTGGCTCGTTCCACGTTGTATCGCAGGCGCCAACCGGTGACGCCCAAACCGAAGCGTCGTCCTCGGCCGCACCGAGCTCTCGACGAAACTGAGCGCGAGGAAGTCCTCGGGGCCTTGCACTGTGAGCGGTTCGTCGACAAGGCGCCCGTGTGTTGGTTCAGCGTGAAGATGACAGCGAGGTTGGACGTTAACGCAACGCCGGGCGTCAGGATGTCCCCTCTCGCCCCGGGGATCGTACCAGAGTGCTCGGGCGCGTCAAGGGTAAAGCGCGCTGCGCGCGCCGGCTTCGCCGCCCTGGACTCCCCCTGCGCTCTCTGGTACTCATTGGTTGTGGGCGAGAGGGAACGGAGTGGGGCTCCTGGGATCAGAGTGTTCATGCGGGCACCTTGTTACTACGCCGCTCACGCCGCGCCTCTCGTGCCTGCTCCAGTTTCCGGTCCCGCTCCGACCAGGATTGGCCCAAGGATTGCGCCGACGCAAGCGACCCCGCGACGACGGCACAAGCCGCAAGCGCGGTGACGAGGCCGGGGGCGGACCAGTCGTTCCGCATTCGAGACCTACTCCATATGACGCGCGATCAGACCATACTACAAATGGCTAGTCCCCTGGAACAGAAGTTCGTTGCCTGGAGCTCGAGGCAATTTCGTGTGTTGGCGAGGCGTGACGACGACATCATATCGGGATATTTTGAGCCGCCTTCCGCAGCGAGGCTGTCAAGCGGATGGCTAGGCCGAACTGGAACGATACCGCAACGATCCCAGCGGGCAAAAGGGACCGAGATTCATGTGAGGAATTACTGGGACAGGGCTAGCTTGGAGTAGTCATCTCTGTCGGCGCATGGTCTCCGCACGGCGGCCTCAGTTCAGAGACCGCCGTGCAAAGAGGTAGAACTTTAGTCGTTGAACGCCCAGCGCACACCGGCTTGGATCCGGGTTCTGACTTTCATAGGTACCCCCTACAAGTTCGGCGTCGTTTGATTGCGCTGGTTGTCGCCGGAAGGTGCGCCGCGCAGCGCTGGACGCCGGTTCTTGCTCTTGCCTGCCTCCCCCCAGCGCTTCGAGTGGGGGGGGCCACGGAAGCCTGGCTTCTCACATCGGCAGCCGAATTCACGAGCCACCGAAGTTGGTCGAGCTCCCGCGTTAGGGGTACGCCAGCCATTAGGGCTCGCGTTAGGGGCTGACGAACATCTAAGTTTTTTTGCTAATAGACCAACATAACATCGGTCTGTTGTGCTTTCAAGCTCGCCAGGGTGCGAAAACGGTGGGATCGCGTGTGACTTTCTCGGGCTAGGAACCGACTCTACATACGAGCAGCGACAAATTTTTTCGAACATCCGCGAGCGCATGAGCTTACGGGGATTCATCATCAAGATCGCCATCCACGTGAGCCAGGATTACTTGAGAAAGAAATATCGACACCCGGAAGAGTCGCTAGAGGTGGACGAGGTGACATCCGTCGAGGATCCGGCCGAGGTGATCCTGCGCCGATTGGACCTCAAAAGGCGCTCGAGAAACTGCCGGAGCAGAGTCGCCGCATCCTGCTCATGCGAGCCGATGGCTACAAGTACGAGGAAATCTCGGCCGAGACCGACATGAGCGTGAGCGGGGTGAAGATGCAGGTCAAGCGCAACCTCGCCAAACTTCGGTCGGCTCTCGATGTGACCCTTTCGACCTTCTCAGCGACATTACTACTGAAATGGTTGCTCTAGACGACCCGGAACGGGCCGGGCGGAAATGGCGCGCTGTAAGATGAGTCCCTGCGACGCTATCGATGCCCGGCTCGCCGATCTTCCGGACCTGGGAGACGAGACGCGTATCGATCTCGAGCGCCATGCTGAGACGTGTCAGAGCTGTCGAGCGAAGCTCGCGGAATATCGGGCCCTGATGGCGGTGATGGCGGCCCTCCGACACTTCGAGGCCCCGCTGCACGTTGACGGAGAGCGGCTCACCCGATTCGCGATTCACCGAGCCGCGCCGACGGAGCCGGACCATGACCAAATGCGGCTATCCGGGGTCGAAATTCAACAGATCGAGGGCCACGTCCGTACGTGCCCACGTTGCCGGTTGGCGGTCGATAGCATCCTCGAGCAGTATCGCGAAGTCGATATTTTTCTGGCCGAAGCCGGTGTCCCGCCAACTACCGATCATCAAACCGTCCTCGAGGGTCTCCCTTCGCCTCGAGCTCGAACGAGCTTGGATGCGAGCGAAGAAGGCCCTTGTCTCAATCCCCCCGTACCCCACTGCTGGCGTGGCCCTCGGTTGTCTTCTCATCGTTCTTTTGTGGATGGGACCTTGGCTTCGGGACCCGTACCACCAACTGGCATTCGTGGAAGCAACAGAAACGAGTTTTCTGACTCGAGATTCCGGTAGCGCGCTGACTGGAGGGATATCACTCATGAACGAAGGTCGTTACTCAGAAGCGTTAACGCTTCTCGAGCAATTCAGCGCCGGCGATTCGGACGCCCGTCTCGTTACTTATGCTCATTACCTCTCGGGTTTCGCTTTGCTTTGCGAAGCGAAGACGGAGGTCTTTGGCCGTGTCCTCGCCTATAGCGGCCCGCGGCTCGACCGAGCCATCGAGCACCTTCGAATCGTGACGGAATCCGGCCAAAGCATGAGGCTCCGCGAGGATGCGTTCTGGCTTCTGGGCAAGGCTGAGCTAATGAAAAGAGAGCCTGCCCGCGCGCTCGAGGCACTTCGTGAAGTCGAGCAAATAGAGGGAAGAAGAGCCCGCGAAGCGCGCGAGCTCATAGAGGCGGTCCGCGCCGTCGAGGGATAGGACAACTCTCTCTTGACAACTATATTGCTTAGCAATATAGTGCACGCATGACCAATAGCAAAGCGGGCGAGCTCAGCCCCGTCTCGTACCAAATTCTCGTCGCCTTGGGAGACAGTCCCAAACACGGCTACGGCGTGATGCGCGACATCGAAAAGCGCAGTGCGGGCCGCATGCAGGTGCTTCCGGGGACCCTATACAGCACCATAAAGAAAATGCTCGCCCATGGTGTGATCGAAGAATGCGCGCCGCCCGCGAAAGAGCGTGACGTCGACGAGCGCCGCCGTTACTACCGCTTGACCGCGCGGGGAAGAGAAGTAGCTTCCGAAGAGACAGAGCGGATGACCCTTCTCGTGCGCATCGCGCGGAAGAAGGGTTTCGCTCCGGCGAGGTGACGTGATGCTTGGGCGACTATTCGAAAGACTGTACCGATTGGGGCTTCATCTTTGCCCGCGTTCTTTCCGAGAAGATTTCGGCGACGAAGTCGCGAAGGATTTCATGCGGCTCGCGCGTGAGGCTGGCCATGACGGATGGTGGAAGGGTATTCTCTTCGCCCTCCGCGGCCTGTTCGATCTCCTTCGAACCGCGCTCAGAGAGCATATCCGCGGGCTCTCGAGCGATGCGCTGCGGCAGGACTTGCGGGTGGCGGGGCGCCATTTTTTCGGCAAGCCCGGCTTCAGCATTGTCGTCGTCGTGACGCTCGCACTCGGGATCGGTGCGAACAGCGCGATATTCGCGCTCGTCTATGACGTGCTGTTGCGGCCGCTTCCTTTCCCGCAGGCCGAACGTCTCGTGCTGCTCCTGGAAACGGACCTCGCGCGCGGAAGCGACGGCGATGACGTCATGGGTGCGATCTGGAGCACGCGGTTTCATACCGGAATGCTCTACGGGGTGGCGCCCTCTGACCCGTGGACTCTAGTAGCGCTCGGTGGCGTGGCTTTTGGGGCGTGCTTGCTCCCGGGATTGCGCGCGACCCGAATCGACCCACTCATCGCGCTTCGGGATTCTTAGCCTCTAAGAAGGTTCCCGAATCTTGTTATAATGCTGGGGAGGAGTTTGCTGACGATGCTGAAGAAGAGTCTTTGCCTTGTTTCTGCGCTCGCGTTCCTGGCCCCGATCGCCTCGGCCGACAACGCTCTCGAAGTCGTTGAAGCCGAGTATGTCTGCATGGTCAACGATGCGGCCTACGACAAGGAGCAAGTGCGCGTGGACGTCGAAGGCAAGACCTATTACGGCTGCTGCGAGATGTGCAAAGCCCGTCTCGAGAACAACGAGAAGCTGCGTGTCGGCATCGACCCCGTGAGCGGCGCGAAAGTGGACAAAGCCACAGCGCTCATCGCCGCCGACGCCTATAACCGCGTCTATTATTTCGAGAGCCAAGAAAATCTCGCCAAGGCGAACGCCAAGCTACAAGAGAAGTAGCCCGTCACGGCTTCGCTTCAGCTCAAATCGATCCTGCAGGCCCGCAGGCCGGCAGGCGCGCAGGCGCGGATGCGTGTCGATAGCCGAATGGCGATGAGCTGCGATATCATCGTGGACCATGAGCGGACAACAAATCTTCTTGAGCTACTCGCTCGAAGATAGCCATACCGCGCGGCAGGTCGTCCAGGCCATCGAGCAAAAAGGTTGGCCGATTTCGTGGGAGCGATTTGCGGAGCCGAATGCCATCACGACGCTCGCGCTACGTGAGGCCCTGAATATGGCGGATTGCGTCATTGTGCTGTGGTCTCGAGACTCCATTCGATCGGCCGAAGTTCTGGACGAAGCTCGCTACGGACGCTCCTCGGGGATCCTCGTTCAGGCGGCGATCGATGATGCGCCGATCCCGATGCCCTTTCTGCTGGATGAACCGACGGCGCTTACCGACGAGTGGAGCGTGACATCGCTCGTTCGCAACGTGGGTCGCGTGCTGCGCGAAGGCAGTGGTGCGCCCGACCCAGAGCCCGACGAAGAAAAAGACCTTGCCACGGCTCAGGAGGAGCTCCCGCGCGAGAATCTCGAGCAAGCGGAAGTCCATGCCGAGGCGGGCAAGCTCGACCAGGCGATCGCGATCTACGAACGCTGGGTGGAGCTCAAGCCGGACGACATGAAGGTGGTGCGCCGGCTCGCTGATATGTATCTATCGGCCGATCGCCGCGCGGAAGCGGCTTCACGTTACGCCGAGGTCGCAGAGCATTACGCGCGATCGGGTTTTTCCGACCTCTCGCTGGACACTTATCAACGGGTCGTCGAATTGGCCCCTGACAAGAGTGAGTACGGTGTGCGTCTCGAACAGCTTCAAACACTACGCCAAAACGAGCGTGACCGACCTCGAGGCGCGATGTCGGGAGTGATGTTCTCCATCGCGGCGCCGTTCTACGTCGCCGCAGGGGGATTCCTTTTCGCTCGACGTTTGGGCTCACGCCGAAAAAGACCTCGCCAAGGTCGTGGACGGTGTCGCTACGCGCGCAGCCGAGTCGGCGCCGCCTTCTTCCGGGTCCGCTGTCCAAGCGCGTCTTTACATCGACGGCCTCGAGGTAGCGTGTCCCGATCAAAGTCTGTCCTGGCTGGACGGGATGGGTCGGAGTCGTTTCGGCGTCACCACGAAGCCGGACGCCGCGTCGGGCGGCCGCGCAGGCGTCGTCAGCATTCATTCGAGCGGCCTCCAGCTCGCGCGCGTGCGTTTCTTGGTTCAGATAGGCGCGGTCACTCAGGCCCTCGAGATCATCCCATCTCGGCAGGAGCGACACCACCGCGCGTTTGCGTGTTTTGCGCCGGAAGACCGGGCGCGGGTGCACGAGCAAATGAAAGCCTTCGAGAAGATATCGCCCGGCGTGGAAGTGTTCCTCGAGGCACCGGCGCTCAGGGCGCAAAGAGACGGCTTGTCTCGATTTCTCGAAATGGTATCGTCGGTCGACGTGTTTTATTTGTTCTGGTCTCGCGAATCCGCAGCCTCGAACCAGGTGAAGCGCGAATGGCGCTATGCATTGCGGCTGCGTGGCATCGATTTTATTGACGCTATACTTCTCGACTCTCCCGAGGTCGCGCCGCCGCCGCCGGAGCTCGCGACTCTCCACGATGGCGATTGGCGTGCGGCCTATGACGGCGTCGCCCGACCGCAAGCACGTCCGGCCGTCGAACCTACCCCGTAGCTCACCGATGAGCGCTTTACATCGTTAGTCTTTCGTGTAGCATCGGCTCGCCATGATGGACAGACTCGTCGAGATCCACGATCAAATCAACGCTTTGGTCTGGGGCACTCCGCTCATTATCGCTTTGATGGGCACGGGTCTCTTTCTCACGCTTTTGACCGGAGGCATTCAGTTTCGTCGCTTTGGAGTCGCGTTCCGTGAAGTCTTGGGAAAGCTCCGGACCAAAGGACACCGGTGTCATCTTGATGGCGCTCGTGGTGCTCGGCGGCCTTCGGCGCATCGTAGAGGTGACGCAATATCTCGTGCCGTTCATGTGCATCGCTTACATCATCGGCGCCGGCGTGATCTTGCTTTCGAACTTCGGCGAGATCCCGCGCGCGGTGAGCCTCGTGATCGACGGTGCTTTCAACGGCTCGGCGGCGGTGGGCGTTGCCGGAGCCACCGTGATGCAGGCTGTGCGGCTCGGGATTGCACGCGGTCTGTTCACCAACGAAGCGGGTCTCGGGAGTGCGCCCATCGTGCACGCGGCTGCCGTGACGGATCACCCCGTGCGCCATGCGCTCTATGGCATCTTCGAAGTCTTCATCGACACATTCGTCGTCTGCGTGATGACGGGGCTCGTGCTCTTGACCACCGGCGCCTGGGAGCTCGAGCTCACCGGCGCCGCGATGTCCGCGAAAGGCTTCGAGCTCGGCTTGCCGGGTGTTTGGGGTCATGTGGTCGTCACGGTCGGTGTGCTCACCTTCGCGTTCTCTACGCTGGTGGGCTGGTCGTTCTATGGTGAGACGGGCGCGGTCTATCTTTTCGGCAATCGCGCCGTGCTGCCGTACCGTATCGCCTGGGTGGGCGCGGTTTGGTTCGGCGCGACCGGGAGCCTCCAACTCGTCTGGCAGATCTCCGACACGTTGAACGCATTGATGGCAGTTCCGAACCTGGTCGCCATACTCGGCTCGGCGGCGCTCTTGCGGAAGCTCATCCGCGAGTTCTTCAAGGACGGGTGATGTAGTCCCAATGATCTCCGGCTTGTTTCAACATGGCGGGCAGATCCTGTCCGAGAAGATAGCCGGCGTCGATGAGCTCGAGAGCGGCTTCGGCGACGAGCCCGAGATAGTGCTCGCGGCTCGAGTAGCGCTCCGCGATGGATGGCCGTGGGTCGCCCGTCTTCTTACGTTCCGCCTCGGTCTTCGCGAACGGGATGAACGAGCCTTGCATGCTCGATAGAACGTGCGTGGGGCCCGATTCCTCGTTGAACAGGTTCCAGCCGGTATAAGTCGCTAGCGGCACCGCGTGCTCGGGCATCTCGATGCCGGCAATCTCGTTCCCGTCCTCGTCGACGGCGGGGACCATCATGGGATAGGCCCCGTCGATCACCGGTGGTTCCTGAGTGACGATACCTTCACTCCGGAACTTGTCGCCGTAGTCCGCGCGATAAGCTTTGTGGATGCGGGTGCGGCTATCGACGCCAGGCAGGTCCGGAAAATCGAGCTTCTCCGGCGAGACGAGCGTTCCGCTCTCGATGTGGCCGTAGCGGCTCGCGGGAGGCTCTTGCAGGCCATCACCTTCGCGCATCCAGAGTTCCATGGCTACCAGGAGCGCCCGCATCGACCAGCGAAAGTCCATCGGATTGCTCGATTGACGGCCGATCGTCCTTCTTGGTGGAAAGCGTGTCGGGCCGTGTTGGCTTCCCGAGAAGTGGTAAATGCGGACTTGGTCGAGAAGGTTCGCGTCTTCCTGGGCATCGATGCTCGTATGAATGAGCGAAGCGGCCCGACCCCAATATTCGTAAGACGAATTGGTATAGAACACTTTCGGCAAGAACTGAGGCTTTTGGTAGACGAGCAGGCCGTCATTGACACCTGTCTCGAAGTCGACTTGCTCCATGTCGGTGAACGGGAAGATGTCGGTGGGATGAAAGAAGTTGATGTAGGGATGGGCGTCGCGCGATGCCTGAGCGAAGCGGTGGTTGAAGCTCCCGCGGCCGCCGCCGGCCACGTGCGCGAACACGCCGTCGAAAACGCGGCGATGGCGCTCGTCCTCGTTGAAGCCGTAATAGAGAAACGTTCTCAGAAAGCGTCCGCTTTGCGAGATGCCGAACGCGAGAGCGCGATCCATAGACTCGGTCGAGATCCCGAGATCGGGAGCGCCGTGATATTTGAGGTGTGACGTGACGTCGCGGATAGCCGCCGGGCCGAGCCCTACAAGTGGCGGGTTCTCGGAGACATAAACGACCTCGTAGATCTTAAAAGGCTCGAAGCCGCCTTCGAGATAAACGCGGCGCGGATCGTCTACAACCTCTCCGTCCACAATCCTTCCGAAGCCCCACTTCGAACGCGGCACGACGTGGCGCTCGGCTTCGACATCGTCGCGCACCGTGAGCACGTTTTCGGGAGCGTCAGGGTCCGCGACCGGATAAGCGATGTGATTGCGGTCGGCGAGCGAGTGATCGGATTCGGGCTCGCGCGGCACGAAATCGCTGCGGACGATCCCGCGGATGGGCTTGCCGTTGTCGGTCGCGACCGATGGGAACATCCGCATCCGTCCGTCGATCTCGGGCGTGTCCCACTGCCAGCCGACCCACAGAAGAGTGAAGCCCTCGCGCAACAAGAAGCCGTCGCCGAAGTGCTCTTTTGTCTCCGGGTCCAAGCTTCGCTCTGCGAAGCTGAAGAAGGACAGAAGCCCCTTGCCTCCACGATTCCCGACCTCGAGCAGAAGAGAGCCGTTGCCGCGCTCGGCGAGCTTGGGCTTGACGATATAGAACTCGGCGGAGAACTCCACGAGGCCGTCATCATTGGTAGGGGATTTTGTGATGTCCGTGACGATCGAGTTCGGAGCGAGCGTGGGATCCACGGCGAGGTACACCGTACCCGCGATCTTTTCGTAGGTGCCGGCCAAACCGAAGCTGTGGCCGTCGAGGATGTCTTCTCGATGCTCGATGTCAAAACGGACGACCTTGGCCCAGGCGGGCTGTGACAGGACGGCCAGCACCAAAAGGAAGAAAAGTCTTTTCATGGTCTGCCTCTCTTTGCCCAACGTTTACGTGACGCTACCGCGATTCGTGTTTCGGAGGGTATCATGGACGCGAATTCCGATCGGCGGAGGTAGCCTTGTCAACGAACGTGGTGCTTTACGAATCCAAAGACAACATCGCCACCATCACTCTCAATCGCCCCGAGAAGCTCAACGCGATGAACGACGATATGTGGGGAGCGCTCGAGGCGACGTGGCGGCGGTTCAACAACAGCGACGACCGCGTCGCGATCATCACGGCGGCGGGGGAGCGGGCCTTTTGCGTCGGCGCGGACTTGAACTCTCCCTCGCTCGATGTCTGGCGCGCGATCCCGGGTCATATCGTGGACGTGGAAAAACCCATCATTGCCGCGGTCTTCGGCCATTGCCTCGGCGGGGGTCTCGGTCTCGTCCAGTTCTCCGATATCTGTGTCGCAGCCGATGATACCCAGTTCGCGTTCTCCGAAGCGAAAATCGGCCTCGCCATCGGCGCTGCAAGCTCGCTCGCAGCTCGAATACCCCACAAAGTGGCGATGGAGCTCATGTTGACCGGAGATCCGATCTCAGCGCAGCGTGCTTACGAAGTCGGCCTCGTCAATCGCGTCGTGCCGCGGGCTGAGCTCATGAGCACCGCGATCGCTTACGCCGAGCGTATCGTCGATAACGCCCCACTCGTTCTTGCGATGATGAAGCGCTACGCGGGGGAAGTGATGCCGAAAGGGCCTGTCGAGACGGCGGCTTTGTGGCGCCGAGGGCCGGAGATGATCTTCGCGAGTCGGGATGCCAAAGAAGGCATCGAAGCGTTCCGGGAAAAGCGCAAGCCCAAATTTCTCGGCGTGTGATTCGAGACCAAAGCTATTTCGGGTAGCCGAGCCTTTCGAGATCCTGCCGAATCTCGTCGAGGATTTGCGGGTCGTCGATCGTCGCGGGCATCTTGTACGCGTCGCCATCCGCCATTTTTTGGACGGTGCCCCTGAGCACTTTTCCCGATCGCGTTTTGGGAAGTCTCGCGACGACCGCGGCTTGTTTGAACGCGGCAACCGGGCCGATGGTCTCGCGTACGAGGGCGATGAGCTCGGGCACGATGATTTCTTCGCCGCGTTCGACGCCGGCTTTGAGCACGACGAGCCCCAGAGGGAGCTGGCCTTTCAGTTCGTCCGCGACCCCAAGTACCGCACATTCCGCGACGTCCGGGTGTGAGGCGAGCACTTCCTCCATTTGTCCCGTCGACAAGCGGTGGCCGGCGACGTTGATAACGTCGTCGGTGCGACTCATGATCCACCAATAGCCGTCTTCGTCTCGATAGCCGGCATCCGCGGTGAGGTAGTAGCCGGGAAAAGGATTGGTGTATTTCTCTTGAAACGCCGCGTCATGGTTCCAGAGCGTCGGCAGGCATCCGGGCGGGAGAGGTAACTTGACGACGAGATTCCCCATCTCCCCATCGCCGAGCGCGCGCCCTTCGTCATCGACAACGCGTACATCGTAGCCGGGCACCGGTTTCGTTGGCGAGCCGGCTTTGACGGGATGCGGGTCCATGCCGAGGCAGTTGGCGACCATCGGCCAGCCCGACTCGGTTTGCCACCAGTGATCGATGACGGGGACACCAAGCTTGTCCTCGGCCCAACGCAGCGTATCCGAGTCGCAGCGCTCGCCCGCGAGAAAGAGTGCCTTGAAGCGGGACAAGTCGTATTTGTGGATATAGGCGCCGTCGGGATCTTCCTTTTTAATGGCCCGGAAGGCCGTCGGAGCGGTAAAGAGAATATTTACCTCGTGCTCGGCGATTACCCGCCAGAAAGCACCGGGGTCGGGCGTGCCGACGGGTTTGCCTTCGTAGAGCACCGTCGTGCAGCCGTGAAAAAGGGGCGCGTAGACGATGTAGGAATGGCCGACCACCCAGCCGACGTCGGAAGCCGCCCAGAAGACGTCCCCGGGTGACGCGCCATAGACGTTGTTCATGGACCACGCGAGTGCGACCGCGTGACCTCCGTTGTCTCGGACCACGCCCTTCGGCTCGCCGGTCGTTCCCGACGTGTAAAGAATGTAGAGCGGATCGGTTGCTTCGAGCGCGACGCAGTCTACTGGGGATGCGGCCCCTATTGCGTCGTCCCAATCGATATCGCGCCCGGAGCGCATGGTCGCCTCACATTGCGGCCTTTGCAGCAGGAGAGTCGTTTGTGGTTTGTGTGAGGCGAGCTCGAGCGCTTCGTCGAGGAGAGGTTTGTAGGGGATGACCCGATTCACTTCGATGCCGCAAGATGCGGTCATGATGAGCTTGGGCGTCGCGTCGTCGATGCGCGCCGCGAGCTCATTCGCTGCAAAGCCTCCGAAAACGACGGAGTGGATCGCCCCGATGCGGGCGCATGCAAGCATCGCTTGTACGGTCTCCGGAATCATCGGCATGTAAATGATGACGCGGTCCCCGCGCTGCACACCCTGATCGCGAAGCGCTCCGGCGACAAGTGCCACCGCATCTTTGAGCTCGCGGAAAGTGAAGCGTTTCACCGTCTGCGTCACTGGGCTGTCATAAACGAGCGCGAGCTGGTCGGCGCGGCCGCTCTCGACATGGCGGTCGAGCACGTTGTAGCAAGTGTTCAGCTGCCCACCTCGAAACCAACGATAAAAGGGCGGGTCTCTGTCGTCGAGGACGCGGTCCGACTTTTTGAACCAGTGGATGGCCGAGGCGGCGTCTCCCCAGAAGCCGTCCGGGTCTCGAAGCGACCTTGTGTAGACGGAAGTGTAACGCGCTGTCATGCCGTCCATTATGGCTTATTCAGCGCTTGGCAGGACGCGCTACTGCAGGAGGAGCGCTACGCCCGCGAGTGCTAAGAGAGTGCCAAAAACGGCGCGTGGCATGATCGGCTCGCCCCGACCCGCCGGCCGGCAAGCGTGAAGAACGTGGACCCCATCGCAAAAAACATCGCGGTGGGCACCGCCGCGATCTCCCCGCTCATCCCGTGAAACAGTGTACAGCATTCAGGATTCAGGATTCAGGTCCGTACTCCGTGATGTAGCTCTCCGGTTTGACGGAAGAGCTTGGATTGGAGAGCTTCATCATTGGATTCAGACCTGAATCCTGAATGCTGGATCCTGAATCTCGAATGCCGTTGACTCCACGGAGGGTGCGGAGTACTCTCTTCGGCAAAATCGTGGCTGGTGCGACCATCAGGGTCTTGTCCCGGCGACGGACGGGAGGATGAATCCATGGAAATCGATCGTCGCGCTTTGTTTCACAGTCTTGGTGGGGCAGCAGCCGTTGCCCTGATGACGCCGGATCAGAAGGCTGATGCTCTCGAGCACTATATGGAGGAGCAGCTCAACGCGTCCGCGGATGAGCCCGAATATCCGACGATGGCCGATCTCGCGGCGCGGAATGAGGACCTCACCCGTCCGGCGCGCAACGGAGCCGGGTTTCTCTTCAGGCAGGGACGTGATGGCAAGTTGAGGAAGCTCGAGCCCATGCCGGCGAAACCGTCACTCGAGGATTTCTTCGAGTTTCGCTTCGCGCCTGCGAACCACGTATTGCAGAGCGCGAACCGCGCGCTCACCACGGGGATGCCCGAAGAGATCATCTTGGCCTGCTTGCTGCACGATGTGGTCCTCAACTTGATCCGACCGGATCACGGGTGGTGGGGTGCGCAGCTCGTCGAGCCCTACGTCCCGGAGAAAACGACCTTTGCGATCCGCTACCACCAGTGCTTGCGTTTTTTTCCGGACACGGAATACGGGTACGAGTATCCGGAGAGCTATTTCCGGATGTTCGGCGAAGACTACGTCCCAGAACCCTATCTGCAGCAGACTCATGAGCGCGTCAAAAATCACAAATGGTACGAATATCCGAGGCTCGTGACGGTGAACGATCTCTATTCGTTCGACCGGAACGCCAAGGTGTCGATCGAACCGTTCCGTGAGATCATCGCTCGCCACTTCAAGCAGCCCGAGGAAGGGCTCGGTTGGGACGACTCGCCGTCGACCCACATGTGGCGCACGTTGATTTGGCCCGATAGGCGACTATAGCGATCAGCATTCAGCATTCAGTTGTCAGGTCTGCGTCCGATGATGGAGCTCTCCAATACGAGCTCCCCCCCTCACAAATTGGAGGGCTTCATCACGGACTACGGACTGAATGCTGAATGCTGACTAGTGAAAATCACGACTGCTAACGCGTTTGGGCTCGAGCGTGAGCTTGGGCTTCCAGAGTTTGTCCACGATGAGGTGGACGACGCTTTGCTCGGATTGGACTATTCCGGTGACGCCTAGAAAAGGAGTTGTTTTTGCGAGGACGGCATATTCCTCGAACTTCTTTGGCCATAGAACGAGATTGACGAAGCCGGACTCGTCTTCGAGGGTCATGAAAGTGACGCCGGCCGCTGTTCCCGGGCGCTGGCGGCAGATGACGAGGCCGGCATAGCGCACCCGCCGGCCGTTTTTCATTCGGGCGACGGTGCGGGCGTCGGGAAGTCTTTGTGCTTTCAACGCTTCGCGCAGCGGCGCTAAAGGGTGGCCATGGGTGCTGTGGGACGCGGCGTCGTAATCCCACGTGATCGTCTCGAAGACATCGAGCGCGTCGAAAGCGATTTCGCTCTCGGGAACGGATAAGAACGTATCGGGGTCGTCTTTTCTGAGCCCGCGCGCTTTCCACAACGCGGCGCGGCGCGTGGCTTCGAAGCTTTGAAACGCCCCCGCTTCGGCGAGCGCGGCGAGTGCTTTTTCGTCGAGTCCCGTGCGCGTCGAAAAATCCTCCATCGATGCGAAAGGGTGCTCGCGCCTCGCGGCGTCGATGCGCTCCCAATCACGTTCACCGAGGCCTTTCACATAACGTAAACCCATGCGGATCGCTTCGCCCACCATCTGGCAATCCCACGTGCTCGTGCGAACATCGATAGGGAGGTAGTGGACGCCGCGCCGCTTGCCATCGTCGATGATGGTCGCCGGCGAGTAAAAACCCATCGGCTGTGCATTCAAGAGCGCGCACACGAACTCGGCAGGGTAGTGGCAAAGCAGATAAGCGTCCGCATAGCTGATGAGCGCGAAGCTCGCCGCATGGCTTTCGGGAAAACCGTACTCGCCGAAGCCGGTGATCTGCTGGAAGACGCGCTCGGCGAACTCGGTCGCGATGCCTTTGGCCTCCATACGGGTGACGAGCCGCTCCCGGTGCCGCTCGATACGGCCCGTGCGCCGCCACGCGGCCATGTCGCGCCGCAGCTGATCGGCTTCGCCCGGGGTGTAATCCGCCGCGACCACGGCGAGGCGCATGACTTGCTCCTGGAAAAGAGGTATGCCAAGCGTTTTCTCCAAAACGGGCTTCAAGAGCGGGTGCGGGTAGGTCACGGGCTCTTCTCCGTTGCGGCGTCTCAAGTAAGGATGGACCATGCCTCCGGTGATGGGGCCGGGGCGCACGATGCTGACTTCGATGACGAGGTCGTAATAATTATTGGGGCGCAAGCGGGGGAGCATCGCCATCTGCGCACGGCTCTCGATTTGAAAGACACCCACTGTCTCGGAGCGACAGATCATCGCGAACGTCTCTTCGTCGTCGGGCGGGATCGTGGCCATCGAGAGCTCGACGCCGCGATGCTTCTCGAGAAGGCGGAAGCAAAGGTCGAGCTGTGTGAGTGCGCCGAGGCCGAGCAAGTCGACTTTGAAGAGCCCCAACGCTTCGATGTCGTCTTTGTCCCATTGGATGACGGTCCGGTCTTTCATGGTGGCGTTCTCGATGGGGACGAGCTGGTAGACCGGCTCATGGCCTAGAAGAAAGCCGCCGGGATGGATGGAGAGGTGGCGGGGGAAATCGAGGATCGTGTTGGCGAGGCGCAGCAAATGCTGGTGGTCGGGCGTCGTCGGGTCGAAGCCGGCCTCGGACAGGTTCTCTGCCGTGGGCCCATCGTAATGAGAGAGCAGCTTCGACAGGCGGTCGAGGCTCGTCTCGGAAAGGCCGAGCGCTTTGCCGACATCACGCACCGCGGAGCGTGCACGGTAGCGCACGACATTCGCCACCATCGCGGCGCGGTCGCGGCCATATTTCTCGTAGACGAACTGAATGACCTCTTCGCGCCTCTGATGCATGATGTCGAGGTCGATGTCCGGAGGCTCGGCCCGGTCTTTCGACAAGAAGCGCTCGAAGAGAAGCCCCATGCGCACCGGGTCGACCGCGGTGATGCCGAGGCAATAGCAAACCGAAGAGTTCGCCGCCGAGCCGCGCCCCTGACAAAGAATCTCGTTGCGGCGGCAGAACTGGACGATCTCGTACATCGTGAGGAAGTAGCCGCCATAGTCGAGCTCTTTGATGAGGTCGAGCTCTTTGCGGAGCTGTTTTTGCATGTCCTCGGGAACGTTGCCGCGAGAGCGCCAGCGGGCGCCTTCGAATGTCAGATGCGCGAGATATTCGGACGAAGTGCTGCCATTGGGAAGGTTCTCCGCGGGGTAGCGATAACGGATCTCTTGCAGCGAAAAGTTGCAGCGCTCGGCGATCGAAAGCGTTCTCTCGACGGCGAGCGGGTCGTCCGCATAGAGCTCGCGAAAGGCGATGGGCGTGCGAAGCCCGTACTCGGCGTTCGGCTTGAGAAGGCGCCCCGCGCTCCGAACCGTGGTTTTGTGCCGGATGGCGGTGAGAACGTCCTGCAGGTCACGCCGCTCGCGGTGGTGGTAGAGCACTTCCATCCCCGCGACGATGGGAAGCCCGTACTTCGCCGCCTGTTCTTTGAGGTACTGATTTCGGGGCATATCGACATCCTGCCGATGCCGCGTGGCAAGCGCATAGAGCCGATTCCCGAAGGCGTCTTTTAAAAGATCGAGGGGCGCATGATTGGCTCTCCATAAAGCGATCAACCCATTCTGATGCTCTGCGACTTCCGTCCAAGAGACCGAGGAGCTGCCTTTCTCGGACCGAAGCCCTCCTCTGGTGACGAGCCGGCAAAGATTTCGATAGCCTGTATGGCTCTCGACGAGAAGCAGAATCGTAGAGCCGTCGTCGACGGTGATCTGGGATCCGATGATGAGATGAATCCCGACTTCCTGAGCTTTGAGATGCGCTCGAACGATGCCGTAAATCCCGTCCCGATCCGTGATCGCGAGTGAAGAAAGCCCGAGCCGATAAGCTTCATCGACGAGCTCTTCGGGGTGACTAGCGCCTTCTAGAAAAGACCCGTTCGACTTACACCAAAGCGGAGCATAAGGCGCGAGAGCCATGGTTCACTCGACCCGCCCTTCCAAAAACCAACGGCGCCGAACGCGGTCATAAAACACCCAAAAGACATCGCCTTGCTGCATCTTTACGAAGTAGTACTCACGGTGGACCGTGCGCTTCCACCAACCGCCGGAGAGGATGTAGGGGCCGAGAAAATCCCGCACCGGCCCGAACTCGAGCCCGCGCAGCATCCAGCCATCCGGCTCGTGGCGGGAGCGCGGCAGAAGCGCCATCGGCTTTTCGTAGATGCGCCGGATGAGCGAGCGCTGTCCTTCGACGGGTGAGCTAAGCGTCGGAAGGCTGTTGAGAGGCGTCCATTGAAAACGCGCGCTCGGGAGGTGGCCTTTCAATAGCTCCGCTTGCACGACCGCTTCGTCTCCGAACTCGGCCCGAAGTCTCGCGAAAGCGCGGCTCTGCTTTCTCGGCTCCCGCTTCGGCTTCCTAGCAGCGAGCAAAAGCTGCTCCACCGTCTTCGGTACAGCTTCGGCTCGAAGGCAAAGCTCGACGGCGCCGGCATCGAGGCGCAGCGTCTCGAGCCGCAAGCGCACGAGCCCGAGAAGAAGGGGGCTCGCGAGCGTGGGCGCATCGGGGCGCAGCACTTCTTCGAGTGAGCGGTAATCGTCGAGCTCGAGCCGAAGAAAAAGCTTCGTGAGCGCGAGGCTCTTGGCCTCGAGATCCTGAACGAGCGTGTCGAGGAGCTGTTTGACGAAGAACAGAAGCCGCTCGCTATCGGCCACGGGGCCGGGAAGCTCCATCGATTTTTCGAGTGGCTCTCTCGGAGGCTCGGGCGCGAGCGGTGCGAAGAGATCGCCCGCGGCAAGACGATGGAGTGCGTGGACTTCGGGGCCAAAACGTTTCAAGAGCCCTTTGGGAGGCAAACGCAGAAAGTCCGCGACCGTCTGGATGCGGAGCTTGATGAAAGACGCTTGCGCGTCGGGTGGAATGTCGAGCCGCGACAACGCTACCCGCTGCGCCGTGCGGTCTTCGTCTCGAGCGCTCTCGAAAACATGGAGCCCGCGCAAGGCCCGCGCAATAGCGTAGGTTCCGAAACGTGAGAAGCCGATGGCGACGGAAGTTAAAAAGCCCATCTTGTCGAGTGCTGTGCGGATGTTCTCGCCCCAGCTTTCGAGCGAAGGGAACAAATGACCGAGCCCTGAAGCGTTCAGCCAAAAAAGGCCAGGGGAGTGCCACGGCGCACCCGCAGGCTCGACGTCGGGTGTGAAGCAGCGAAGGCGCTTTGTGATGGCTTCGACTTCTTTGTATATGTGAGCTTCTCCGATGGCGCCCGCGCGCAGCTCTCTCGAGAGCGCGAGCCCCGCCGCGTAGCGATGTCCGGGACGGATGCCGAGCCGTCTCGCTTTCTCGTTCACCCACAAGATGAACGCTTGCGGTTTTTCTTCGGCGACGACGACAGCCGGCAAGCTGCGCCAATCGGGATGCTTCTTCAAGAGAAGCTGAAGAGGGAAGGCGGGGATGTCAACGCAAGCCAGCCGGGACATGACAGACCTCGCGGTGGAGACGGCCCGGCCCCCGGCGCTTGTCCTTCAAGACCACCACCTCGACAGCGTGTGGTGCGTCTTTGTCGCGGCGGGCTTCGGCACGCAGTGAGATGAGAGAGCTGACCGAGCTCATCCGATCGGTTTTCTCGGTGAGCACGACGACGGCGGTCGCGTTCTTGCGCGCCAAGCCGACGAGCTTGGTGAGAAGCGGCGTCGAAAGATATTTTTGGCCGCGGCGGCCACCTAGGCGCTTGTCGTGGCGCACGAGCTTTTCTCGAATGGCTTCAGGCCCGAGATCGAGCACGACGAGATCGAAACCGCCCGAGCGTGTGAGCTCGACCGTCGCCCGTGTTGCGGAGCGTGTATCGTTCACCCGAACGACCGCGAGATGTGCGAGCGAAATGCCGGACGCTGCCGCGTCGGGGGGGAAAAAAGTGCTTTGCTTCAACGTGACCCACGCGGCGGTCTCTTCGCGCCTTTGCGCTTCGAGCACGAGACCGAAAGCCACGGTCAAGTTGGCGGCGGCGCGATGGCCGGAGATCTCGACGAGCCGTCCCATCATTTGCGAAAGCCCCCAGCTGTCTCGTGGCGCTTCGGAGGGAGAGATACCCGTCGAATAAGCTTGTGAGACCGACATGGGAATTTAATATCGGAGCGGGGACGAGGCGCGTTCCAGAAAACGACGGACTTCAATGACCTTCCCGAGAATCCTGCACTGATAACGGGACGGGATGATGACTTCGAAATTCGGGTTCTCGGGATGGAGCTCGATACTGCCTTTACGGATGCGAAGGCGTTTGACGGTCGCGTCGTCTTCCACGAGCGCCACGACGATATCACCGGAATTGGCTGTAGCCTGCCGCTTCACGATGACGAGATCTCGGGGGAAGATGCCCGCGCCCGTCATGCTCTCGCCGTGCACGCGAAGCGCAAAGAGCTCCTGAGAAGAGTGGGTCGACTCGACAGGGATGTAACCGTCGAGATCCTGGATCGCGGTGCTCAACGCACCCGCTTGCACGCGCCCGAGAATGGGTACGAGCCTGGGCGTTTCCCATCCTTTAAGGCCTTTAAGGCCTTTAAGGCCTTTACGGCCCTCTTCGAGCTCCGGCAGCGCGAACCCGCGCGCCTGGCCGCTTTTTTTGGCGAGGCGGCCTTCCCGGATGAGCGCTTCGAGATGCCCGCGTGCCGTCTCGACCGCGCGGAACGAGAACGCATGCTGGACCTCACGGATCGTAGGCGGTCGCCCTTCGAAAAGACGCTCTCGAACGTAGCGGTAGACCCGCTCGCGTGTCTCGCCAGGGGGCGTTTTAGGCATGCGAGAACCATACCAGACATTTGTCTGGTATGCAAGAACTTCTCCCAGCCTAGCGGATCAAAAAACGCGCGCCGCGGCGTGATGGTCGGACACGGGGCGCTTTCGCCGAGGCGACATGGCAGCTGGGATCACCACAGGGTCTCGAGCGTCTATTCCCTTTGCCGCGAGCCAATCGAGGCGGGCTTCGACGGGAAAGCCCGGCACGGGATAAGTGCCGCGCGTCAAAATCGTTGGCGGACTTGTAGACATAGCCGTGCGCCGTAAGGGCGGCGAAAAGTGGCTCCCATGCCATCGGGCGCAGAAGTCGAGAAGGTGTCTCAGGATCGCGCGCCAGGCGCTCCTGAGCCTTCTTGTCGCGCTTGTCGAAGCTCCATGTGTTCCAGTCTCCACCGAGGATCGTCGGGACGTCGTTTTCGTCCCTCGCCAAGAGCTCCAAGATTTGCTGCATCTGTTCCGCGCGCAGCGATGGTGGAGACTCGGACTCGAGATGCGTGCAGACAACGCGTAGCGGCCCGATTTTGGTGTCGATGAGACAGACGAGCGCCAAGCGCGAACCGAGGCGCTTTTGCGCATGGTCGAGCCATTGTGCACCGCCTGCGAGGCGCAGCATCCGAGGCTCGTGGATCGGGTAGCGCGCAAGGATGGCGTTGCCATGAAAGCCCAGCTTGTTCTCGCCCGGAGATTCGCGCTCGGCAGGCTCTCCCTTGGTCAGCTCCAGAAACTCGACGGCGTACAAATAATTGAACCCGAGGCGCTCGGCCAACCGACGAACGGTATGCGCGTTCTCCGTACGCGCCATCCCGACGTCCATCTCATTCAAGAGGTAGATATCCGCCTGTGGCAGCGGTGTCTCCTCGAGCACGAATCGCCCGCGCTCGCCGTTCCAGCCCATCACGTCGAGCTCTTCCGGTGGGCGCGACGACGGCTCAGCGAGCGCATTGTCCAGCTCCATCCAGCATCCAGCATTCAGCATTCAGCATTCAGGATACTCTCAAGACTGTGGCGGCGGCATTGGAATTCCAGTCCAGAGAGTTCCTGAATGCTGAATGCCAAACTGAATGGCGGTTACTGAATGCTGTAAAATCACCGTGCCGCCATGGGTCACGATAAAGAGCGCCCACCCGAAGACGACCTGACCGTTACTCAGGACGAGCGGGAGCGTGCGCGCTCGAAGGACCGCAGCGAAGAGCTTCCCGAGGTCGTGGGCTATGACATCAAAAAGCGGCTTGGCACGGGCTCCTATGGTGAAGTGTGGCTTGCGGTGCAGAAGAACACGGGCCGCGAAGTTGCGATCAAGTTTTTTTCCCGCTTCAAAGGGCTCGACTGGCCACTGCTCAAGCGTGAAGTCGGAAAGCTCGTCGAGGTGCTCGGTGAGCGTCGGGTCGTGCATCTTCTTCAAGTCGGCTGGGATGCGGATCCTCCTCATTACGTCATGGAATATTGTCCGGGAGGCTCGCTCGCGGACCGCCTCGCGGGGAAAACGCTTCCGGTCAAAGATACCGTCGCTGTTCTTCGCGAGGTCGCGGAGGCGCTCGTCTATCTTCACGGCAAGGCCATCCTTCACTGCGATCTCAAGCCCGCCAACGTGCTACTCGACGATCACAACCAGATCCGCCTCGCAGACTTTGGGCAGGCGCGCCTCAGCAGCGAAGCGGGGCCCGCGGTCGGTACACTCTTTTACATGGCGCCCGAGCAAGCAGATCCCGGGGCACGGCCCGACGTGCGCTCGGATCTCTACTCGCTGGGGGCCCTCGTCTACACGATGCTCACCGGCTCACCGCCCTATGCAACCGAGAAGGCAACTAACGAGCTCAGAACGAGCCGCTCGACTCGCGAGCGTATCGAGCGATACCGAAAGTTGATCGAGGAGTCGCCCGCGCCCGTATCCCATCACCGGGCGGATGGCGTCGACCGCGCGCTCGCGGAGATCATCGACCGCTGTCTTCACAAAGATCCCTCCGACCGCTACGAAAATGTTCAGCAAGTGCTCGAAGCCCTCGCCGTGCGCGAGCGTCAGCGCACACGGCGTCCTGTCGTCGTGCTCGGCCTTCTCGGGCCGCTCGCGCTCCTGGTGGCGATGACGGGCGTAGGCGTTTGGGCGTGGTACCAGGCGGAATCGCGCGCGACCGAGACGCTGACCTCTCAGAATCTGGTAAGCGCCACCGGGTACGCGGCGCTCATTTCCGCGGTCGTGGATCGCAATCTCTCAGCGGTACAAAGACGCGTAACACGCGAAGCGGGCCGGGACGCGCTCCGACGGCTCGTGACCGGCCCATCGTCGCGGGCCCTCCAAGCCCACGTCGAGCAGCTGTACGAAGCGTATCGCGATCGCTACTTCCACAACTGGGTCGTCGCCGACACCAATGCTGTTGTTCTCTCGCGCGCGCCGTTTGACGACGGCGTTGTGGGCTCACGCTACGCCTATCGGGAGTGGTTCACTGGCGAAGAGGAACGTCCCCCGAGACGAGGCTCCGGAGATCGCGACACCGCGAACGGAGACCGGACTGACGCTCGCTTTCGAGAGCACGTCGAAAGACCGTCCGGTTCTCGTGAGCGTGGCGACTCCAATCCGCTCGGACGGCGAGATCGTGGGCGTTCTGGCGGCAACGCTGCACCTCGAAACCTTCAACGAATGGCTGCGAGACGCCGAGGGGCCAAAGGCGGCGTCAGGTTGTCCGAGCCGTTTCGCGATTCTTTTGAATCGCGGCCAACTTGTACGCCATCCCTGTCCCTCCGAAGGCGCCGGCAGCCTTCCGTTGCAGCGAGACCTCTTCTTTCACCTTGATGACGTGCAGGCACTCGTAACGAGCGAAAGCCGACTGATGGAGGCCTATCGGGATCCCTTGCGCGGTGGAAGCGCTCATCTCGCCGCCTTCCTCCGCTTCGAAGACAACGAGGATTGGATGACGATCGTGCAGCACGATCGTCGCGAAGCGATGTCTCCGGTCACAAACCTCGTGGAGCAGTTTCGTAAGCTCGGATGGGTGTCGGCAGGTGTCGCGGTGCTGCTCGTCGTAGGTCTTTGGGCCCTTCTCTATCGCGTGACGCGCAGCGCGCCGAAAAGCCGAAGCAGAGCGCCATCATCGAGCTCGACCTCTGAAATGTCGCGCCTCGTCGGCAAAGATACCTCGAGGAGCGGCGTTGCCGGTTGCGTCCTGGCCAGCCCGTGCGCCTCGGGCGCCACACGGCCAACTCGGCGCGCGAACGGATGGAGCTGTTCGAAATTCCATGGGAGTCGAGTCTCATATCTTGAAGCACCAGCGGACGGCGCCTGCGGACTGGGATGGTGTGGTGACGATGGAGAGCAAGTAGCCGCCGCGATCGACGCGCCCGTCCTTCCTGTTTCTAGTCTCAGAGCTCCTTTGCCGCGGCCGCGAAAAGCGTCTCGCAGCGGCTCGAGCGTGGCCAAAAGAGAGTCGCGCGGCACGGACGTGATGAACGGCTGCACGACCCAGCGGAACGCGACGGGGATCGTCCTGCTCAACCCGATAGACTCGCACTCGACGATGACGCCTTCGGGTGTCTGTCGGAATCGCCAATAGGAGCTCAACCGCCACAGAAATCCGCGGTCGTTCTCGACCGGCTTCTCGCGCTCGCGGTTCGTTCCCGGATGGTCGATCTCGGCGATACGTGTCGACGTGCTCCGGCTTACGGCCTCATCGTGGGAGCGGCGCTCGTAGGTCACTCGATGCTCGGTGTTGTAATGCACCGTGATCACTTTTTTTCGGCGCAATCTCAAAAAGACGTCGAACACCTCGCCGTTTCGCGATATCAGTTTCGATTCTTCGACTTCATCGAAATAGTCGGCATGGTTGTCATAGTCTTGTACCCAGGCGAGCACGTCATCGAGGCTCGCGCCGGAAACGAGCGCGCTGCCGTACCAATGATGAATGAGTCCTTTGGGGATTCGGACCTCACCGCCTTCCTCGTTCAAAGTCTGCATCTTCTTGATGAAGATCTCCCCTGATGCGAGCGCTTGCCGCACGGAAGCAGCATCACTTGCGCTCATGTAATCGTGAACGAGAAAGCCGTCGCTCGCCCCGAGTTCCTTCTCAATGCGCGCCTCGGTGAGGCCGCGATAGCGCTGCCAGGCCTCGAGCGTGTCTTCCCGCAGCTTCGCTCCGGAAGCGTACGAGGGCATTAGTGACGCCACGAGCGCCAGAAGCCCCACGGTGAGTTTTAGGTAGCCCTTAATGTTCACGACTGCGAGGAAGGATACTGCACTCTCGCGATGCGTCAAAGACAGTCGTGCGCTACTTGACTACTTCACAAGGCGACGAGCGTATCCGCGGGCTCCGCGAAAAGGGGCACCGGCGGCGGCTCTTATGACGCCAACAAGAGCAAGACCGTCGTGGTCTCCCTGGAGGTGCTCTACAACGCTTTCGCCACGCCGCGCATCCGCAAACGGTGGCTGCCCGACACGCTATCGGTGCGGAAGAAGACGCCGCAAAAATCCATCCGCATGATCTGGGGGGATGGAACGGCGGTCAACGCCTATTTCACGGCCAAAACTGCGTCGAAGAGTCACGTGGCGGTGCAGCACCAGAAGCTCGCGACGAAGGCGGAGGCAACGAAGTTGAAAGCTTACTGGGGCGAACGTTTGAACGCCCTGGCCGCGATCCTAAAATAAAACGCCTAGAAAAAGTGGGAGCCGCCCGACGCATTTCGCGAGGCGGCGTCCAAATTCACCGTCTGGCTCTGTTCTCGCTTGGGTCGGATGGTTCTTGGCGAGCCCGACCGGTTTCGGATCTGGGGTAAAATTCTTCTTGAATGGTTGTGGTTGGCGACTTGACACAGAGCCGCTTTTACAGGATAATCACGTTTCTGTACTCAGGCGTCGCCTTTTAGTGCCGGGGCTGGCGAAATGTTGGTCATACGCCGACGGAAGGAGTTCGTGATGGAGGGCACGTTAGAGCGGCTACAGGTGGCAGAAGTCCTCGACGGCTTTCGCGCATCTCGATGCTCCGGAGTGCTGCACCTCGCCCGCGATGGCGCCACCAAGCGCGTATATTTCAAAAACGGTCGGGTCGTCTATGCAAACTCGGACCTGGGGGAGGACCGGCTCGGCGAGCTCATCGTGAAGTCGGGGAAGCTCAAACGTGAGGAGCTCGACCTCGCGTGCAAAGTCCGTGAAGCATCACAGCTTCGTCTTGGAAGAACGCTCGTCGAGTTGGGATATCTTTCAGCCGGCGAGCTCGACGGCCACGTCAAGGGGCAGGTCGAGCTCATCATCCGCTCCCTGATTTCCTGGGAGTCGGGCTCGTTCCGCACCGAGCTGAACGCGAGCCCGGTGGACGAAGACCTTCAGCGCGCGGACATATCGGTCGAGAACGTCGTTCTCGATGCGCTGCGCGCTCTCGACGACGAAGAATCCATCCGTGCCGGGATCGGGGATCTTAACGGTACGCTTCGCTTCGCGAAAGACTCGTCGTGGATGGATGCCAATTTGCGGTTGACCCCTGAAGAAGGGTTCTTGCTGTCGCGGGTGGATGGGGCAGCCACGGCTCTGGAGATCGCACAGCTCTCTCCAATGGGCGAGAAGGAAACCCTGTGCTTGATTTCTGCGCTGGTTGTAGCCGGCGTTTTGGCGGTCGAGCGGACGTCTCGGCTGCAGGTCGAGCTACCGCCGAACGTGGCCGAGCCAACCCCCGAACCTCCAAGGCTCGAGACGGTCAAGAAGGACGTCAAGCCCGAGCTTTCCCCGAAAGCCAAGCGTTTTTCTGACGAGATGCACGCGAAATATGCCACCGCGCACGAAGACACATGTTGTTTATCACTTTAATCCGTAATCCACCGCGATGAAATATCAAGAACGGCCACCACTCCATGAAGGGTACGGGAGTGCTCGACGGCGTCAAGGGTTCGCTCGCTACGCGAGCCGCTACGCGCCCTTGACCCCGTCTGCGCCTCCCGTCTTCTGCTCGTACGTGGTTGCCGGTCGAGGTGAATCACGAATGGAAATCTTCGCGATTCAATGTAAAAAACAACAACCACATACTACGAGTTGCTCGAAATCGCTCCGAACGCCTCGCCCCACGAGGTGAAAGCCGCCTATTTCAAGTTCGCCCGAAAACTACACCCCGATCATCGTGCGGGGCTCAAGATTCAGGACGAGGACGGCGTGCTCAATGACCTGTATCTCGCTACCAAGGCGGCTTATGAGGTGCTCTCGAGTGATGCCGAACGGCGTCGCTACGATTTCAGCCTCGAGCAGAAACAGATGCGAAAGCCGCAAACCGCCGTCGAGCCAGAACAGGCCGCTGCGAACGCCCATTCGGCGCCGAAGAAGCCCGAGACGCCCGCGCGTACGTTCGACGCGAAGCAAATGGCGGTCCTACATTACGGAAACGGAAAGAAATATTACAAGCAGGAGCGCTACCATGAAGCGATTGCTGAGCTTCAGGATGCGGTACGTCTCGACGCGTCGAATCCGAAATATCATCGCCTGCTTGGATACGCGCTCGCCAAGAACCCAAAGTGGCGCCACCGGGCAGAAGAGCATCTTCTGAAAGTTCTCGCGTCGGAGCATTTCGATACGGACACGATGATTGCACTCGGCGAGCTCTACGAACAAGGCGGCATGGATACACGCGCTCGCAAAATGTACGAGGAGGCGCTCGGGATGGATCCCGACAATAGTCGTGCGCTCGAGAAGCTGGCGGGCACCCCGCGCGCGACGGCGATGGAGCGGCTTCGAGGCGTATTGCAGCGAAACAAGGACGATTAGCCGTCCGGAATGCTACCCACCTTCGTAGGGAACGCGACGCCTCAGTCTTTCGAGAACCCGAGGCCTATGGCATGGCCGACCGCTCGGCATGTGAAGATTCAGCGCGAGAGTGTGCCATTCTTAGTTGGAAATTGAAACGGCTCCCAACCCCGTGGTTTGATGACGTTGGCAAAAACAACATCAAGCCGCAAGAGAAAGGAGCCGAGATGGGAAGTCTGCTACGTACAGCCAAGAAACACAAGAAGTCACGTCGTTTGGGTAAGCCCGAGGTAATGGCGCGCGAGGAGTACGGGGAGCTCGAGGTGGACGTCAAAATAGAGATGATCCGTTCGCTAATCCCGCTTGGGTTGATGCACGTTCACGAGCTGCTCGACGACGAAGTGAAGGAGTTGGCGGGAGAGCGATACGCTCGTAAGGACGAACTGGAGCGTGGCCGCCGCCACGGAACCAACCCTGGCACGGTAGGGCTTGCCGGCCAGCGGGTACCGATCCGTGTGCCACGGGTTCGGAGCCAAGAGGGAGTAGAGATACCGCTTCGCTCCTACGAAGCACTGAACGACGGCGGAGAGGTGAATGATCTGCTGCTGAAACGAGTGCTCTACGGAATCTCGTGTCGCAACTACGAGGCTGCAGCGGAAGCGATACCGGGCGCTATCGGGCTGTCGAGCTCGACGGTGTCCCGAGGTTTCGTACAAGCGAGCGCAGCGAAACTTTGGGAGATGCAGGAACGGGATCTGTCCGGCGACTAACTTGTTGAAACAAAGCCGGAAACAGCCTTCCAGGGGACAGGAACTTCAGTCTAGATATGAAGTCGTCGCCGCGCCTCGCCAGCACACAAAATGACCTCGAGCTTTAGACCACGAACTACTGATGCAGGGGACTAGCGATCGATTGGGTACACAAAAAGCGCGAAGCTGGTCACACCAGCACCGAAACCCCTAGAACGGGACGTCTTCGTCGGTCGCTTTGAATGGCTCGCGCCCGTAGTCGTCCGGCGGGGGCGGCGGCTCTGAGTCCCGTGACGGTCCGTCCATACCACGTCCGCCGAGCATGATCATCTGGTCGGTTCGGATCTCGGTGGTGTAGCGCTTGTTGCCGTCTTTGTCCTCCCACGATCGTGTCTGAAGCCGTCCTTCTATGTAGACTTGACGTCCTTTCGTGAGGTATTCCTTTGCGATCTCGGCGAGCTTGTCCCACGCGACCACGCGATGCCACTCGGTGCGCTCTTGGCGCTCTCCCTGTGCGTCCTTCCAGGAGTCCGACGTGGCGAGATTGAGATTAGCGACGGCCGTGCCGCTCTTTGTGTACCGGATCTCCGGATCTCGCCCCAGGTTCCCGACGAGTATGACTTTGTTGACCCCTCTCATGATTGCCTCCATTCAGCATTGGGCATTCAGCGTTCAGCCCTTTCCAATATATAGACGAGTTTTGTCCTTCGGATCCTCCCTCCTCACGGTTGGGGAGGGGTGGTGCGCATGAGGTCTTCGAGTCGGCCGCGGGCGATGCGCTCGTGCTGGGTGCGCGGGAACTGCTCGATCACGAGCTCGTACATCAACATCGCTTCCGAACGCCGCGTCAGGCTTTCGAGCGACATCGCTTTTTTCAGGTAGGCGTCGGAGCGCTTGTTGCTGTCCGGATATTCGCGCACGACGGTATCGAACGATTCAATGGCGCGCTCGTAGCCGCGTTGCGAGAAATGGCACTCTCCAATCCAATAATGCGCGTTGTCGGCCAAATCTCCTCTGGCATTGCTCGCGACGACATCTTTGAAGCCGGAAATCGCGAGCGCGTAGCGCCCCTGGGTATAGTCGATTCTCGCTTGGTTGTAAATGTCCGTGATGCTCGGACCTGCGGCCACGACGGGCGGGGCCAGAGGGCCACCACTAATGGCATCGGCATTGGCGTCCGCACCGTTTTCGTCGGTCTCCATGGGCGGGATGACGAGAGGCTGCGTTTGGCGCATCGACCCGACCTCTTGCTGCAAGTCGCCGATCCGCCCGTTCGTCTCGTCTACGCGTGCTGACAAGATAGACAGGTCCTGCTCCAGCCGCTGCAACGTGACATTGGAGTCCGCGAGCGTTTTGCGGAGCGCGTCTCGTTGGTCTGTTGTCTGCACGGTCAGGGACTCGATGGCCGCTTTCAACGCGGCGTGCGACGACTGGATTAGGGAGAGCTGCGCTTGAATTTGTCGTAGCTCCGCGACGATGGCGTCCCGGTCTCTTTGCGCTTCCACGGCGCTCGCTGCGCTCGGAATCGAAAAGCTCCAAGCGGCGATCACGGCCGTGGCGGTGACGATCCGAAACATTCGAGTCACTTACGGCCTCCTTTCTTCGTCGATGTTATTTCCCGGTGATCTCGAAGTGTCCGCGACGATTGGCGGCCCATGCCTGCTCGTTATGGCTCGGGTCCTTCGGAAACTCCTTGCCGTAGCTGATTGTTTTGAGTCGGCTCGCCGAGATGCCAAGATTCATCCAATAGTTGTAGACGGCATTCGCTCGGCGCTCCCCGAGGGCCAAATTGTACTCCACCGTGCCGCGCTCGTCACAATGCCCTTCGATGAGCACCGTCAAGGAATCGTATTGCGCGAGGATCTCGGCATGCGCGTTGAGCGTCACGCGGGCCTCGTCGAGAAGCGTAGCGCTGTCGAAATCGAAAGGGACGTCCGCCAGCGGCGAAAGCTCGTTGATCGCGTCGAGCGGCATGTCGCGGATCCCGAGAGGATCTCCCTCGTCGATTATCAACAAGTCGTCCCCGGGGTCGACCACGGCTGGTGGCGTGTCGGGCACTTCGGGAGGCGGCTCGGGCCGCGGTGGGGGCCCTTCCGTGGGCCGAGTCGGCGGTACCGACGTCGTGGCGGGCGGGCGATCCGCTTTGCCGCCGCACGCGGCTACCAGCATGGAGAGGAGGAGGACCGTCCAAAGGTTCCGCGAAACGTATGAGATTCTCAACGATATTCTCCTTCTGACGCGCTTCAAGAAGCCTGTCCCGTGATGGGGCCCCATTGAGGCGTTGTGTTCTTGCCTTCTCTCGTGAGCCGTCTCTGATTGCTCCCATCGCGGTTCATCGTAAAAATCTGGTCCGAGCCGGTGCGGCTCGAAGTGAATGCGAGATGAAGCCCGTTCGGAGACCAGTCGGGACTTTCATTGCTGCCGCGGCCCGTCGTGAGCTGCCGCGTCTGCCGGGTTTGGAAATCGTAGACGACGATATCGAAAGGACCGCGCTCTATCCGCGACGTGAAAGCGAGCTCGCTTTGTTGTCGCGAAGGCGACCAGCTAGGCGAATCATTGTAGCTTCCTTGATAGGAGATGCGTCGCAAGTTCAGCCCTTCGGTATCCATGGCGTAGATCTGCGGCGACCCCGTTCGATCCGAGGTGAAAGCGATCTCCCGGCTCGTCGGTGACCAACAGGGTGAGGTATCGATCCCCGGATGATGGGTGAGCCGCCTCATGCCGGAGCCGTCCGCATTGATGAGATATATCTCAGAGTTGCCGTGCCGCGTCGACGTGAACGCGATCTTCGTGCCGTCCGGAGCCCAGGACGGGTTGATCGCCATCCCTTCGCCGGTATCGAAACGCTCGCCGCGGCCTTCGTAGATATGGGCGATATGGAGCGACGGCGTGCCCGTGCGATACGAGATATAGCCGAGCGCGCGCCCGTCTGGCGACCATGTAGGCGTCAAGTTCAACGAGCGGTTGGCCGTGAGCGGTTTTTGGCTGTAACCGTCATAGTCCATGACGTAGATTTCTTTGCTTCTCTCGCCGCGACGGTCGCTCGCGAAGGCGAGTTTGGTCTGATTGATACCGCGATAGTTTCCGGCTTGGATGAGGATGTCGTCGGCGATGCGATGGGCCATGCGCCGGGCCGATGAAACGGGCCCTTCATAGCGCTTGCCAAAGACCATCTCCTGAGCGCGGATCGCGTAGATGCGGACCTCGACGATGAGGCTCTCGCGCTGAATCTCCGTAACTCCGCGAATCAGGATGTCCGCTCCGATGGATTCCCACTGATAAAAGTCGATTTTCCTGGGATCGCTCGAGGTCTGTGCGATCCGGTAGTTCCGCTTGGGTACCAATCGGTAAATGGAAGCGAACTCCATGTCGTTCCAGACGACGCTAGAGATCGTCGAGGAGAACGTCGCCGCGTCCGCGGTCCCCGTCTCGAAGTCAGGGATCGCCATGTAAACCGGCCGTCTGGGGTCGGTGATCCGGATGTACCAATCACCCGCAGTCGGCGGTGTGAGCGCTGGCTCCTGGACGGAACCTGAGGAATAGGTCGTGGCGTGGAAAGAGGACAGCGCGCCAAAGATGATACCCATGACGATAGAAGCTCGAAGCAGATGTTTCATGGCGTCCTTTGTGTTTTCACTGCCTTTATTGCCTTTAAGGCCCTTTATTGCCTTTAATGGTCGTCCGAATAGGTGAAGCGTAAGTGGACCCCGACGCGGTCCCGGGGATAGGAATTGGGAAGTGGCGGCATCGGGTCCGCCAGCATCACGGCGCGTAGCGCGCCGCGGTCGAGAATCGAAACTCTGGACGACTGCTCTACTTCCACGTTTTGAACGCTCCCATCTTTCAAGATCGTGAAGCGGACCGTCACGGTGGCCGTTCCGAGCACCGCCGTCCGTTGCCAGTGTTGATGAATGCGTCCCAACATCTGTTGGACGTAATACGCGTACTCGAAGTCTTGGTCGAAAGGCGAGCCGCCGCCGGCGCCACCAAGTCCGAGCCCCGGAGCGACCGCGGGGGCTTGTCGCAGCTTTGCAGACTCGCCCGTCGCCGCCGTGACGCCTCTCAGACCGGTATCCTCTTTGATGCGTTCCCACCGCGGCTTTTTCGTTGTGGGTGCGTCCGGCCGCGGGATCTCTTCACGGACCACTTTGCTCGGGCGCACGACTTCGTTCTTGGGAGGCTCCGGCTCCGGTTCGGGGGGGGTGGGGGCGCCGCCGCCGCCCGAGCCCTCGAGCGGACCCGACGCGCCGATGCTGATATAGACCTGGGCGTCGGGAGCAGCTAGAAGACCGCCATTGGGGCTCAGATAACTGCCAAGAGCGAGAGACGTGAAGCACAGCACGTGCACGACAGCCGACCACAGGAGCATCTGTGTGAAAGAATCCCGGTTCGCGCCACCCATTAGTTCACTCGCTCTTCGGGGTAGACGTAGACGAGACCAACGGTGTCTACGCCAGCCCGCTTCATCAAGTCCATCAGCTTGATGATTTCCTTGTATTGTAGCGTCTCGTCGGCGCGAAGATAGGCCAAGCGTAAATTATTCACATCGACCCGCTGTCGCAACTGCTCTTCGAGAAGCTCGATGTTGACCGCTTTGTCGTTCACGAAGGTGCGCCCCTGGGCGTCGAGCGTTACGACCGTGCGCTCGGTCGGATCGTCGCGGCGGAGAGAGGCCGACGGCAGGCTGACGTCCATGGCACGCATGAGCATGGGCGCCGTGATCATGAAGATGATGAGTAGCACGAGAACGACGTCGACGAAGGGCGTCACGTTGATCTCGGACATCATCGCGCTTCCACCGGAGCTCCGCCGCGCCATGAGCATTGCTGTCGCCGAGCCTCTGATCGACGAAGAGCCCCGACTCGATCCGCTGTCGCCGTTTCCGACTTGCACGCCGTCCCTGTCTCAGGTGAAATTGCGCTCGATTATATTGATGTACTCTAGCGCGAAATCATCCATTTGCGTCGATAGCCGCTTCACCCAGCTCAGGAAAAAATTGTAGAAGATCACCGCAGGGATGGCGGCGGCGAGGCCCGCCGCGGTGGCGACCAAGGCTTCGCTAACGCCAGGTGCGACGACGCTGATATTCGCCGACTGGACCGCGCCGATGTTTTGAAACGCGTTCATGATGCCCCAAACGGTGCCGAAGAGCCCGATAAACGGAGTTGCGCTTCCAGTCGTCGCGAGAAAGTTCAGCCGGCTCTCGAGCTTCAAGCCCTCGGCGTTCGAAGCGCGAACGAGAGAGCGAGCAACACTCTCGAGATTGTGGACGCGCGCTTCCGTCTCCGAGCCGCCTTTGGTTTCGAGCTGGTAGTTGAGCTCGTGGTAGCCCGACAAGAAGAGCCCAACGAGAGGACTCGTTCTCAGCTGATTGCAGACGGCGTGTACCTCGGAGAACTTCTTGCTGCGGCGAAAGATCTCGAGAAACGTCTCGGTGTGCGATTCGGCTTTACGGAGCGTTGTCCATTTGCTGAAAATAATCGCCCACGACACGAGCGAAAAAGCGAACAAAATAAGAAGAACGGCGATGGAGACAGGCCCCGAATCCAGAACGATGTCGAAAGGATTCAGCCCGGATGACGTTTCGATAGCAGTCGAATTGATCTCTTTCAATAGCTAGGGTTCCACGTCGGCGCTCGAGATTAGGCCGGAATACAGGATGCTAACGATACACTAGATAATGTGAGCCGTATCGGACGATACCACAAGGACTTGGGGTAAGTCAATTCAGGATTCATGATTCAGCATTCAGGACATCCTTATGGTGCCGATTTCTGGATGATGAATGCTGAATGCTGAATCCTGATCCGTGCTAACTTCTAGGTTGTGCTGCGCTGGATGCGGGTTGAGAATGTCGCTGTGATCGACCGTCTCGAGGTCGATTTCGAGGCGGGTTTGAATCTTCTTACAGGGGAGACCGGGGCGGGGAAGTCCATTCTCATCGATGCGCTCGGGTTGGTTCTTGGGAATCGAGCGTCTTCCGACCTCGTTCGGACGGGCGCCGAATCGGCCTACGTAGAAGCTGGGTTCGAGATCGAGCCGTTTCCACAGCTGCTCGGGGCGCGGCTACAGGACGCGGGTATCGAACCGGAGCCCGAGCTCGTCATCCGGCGGGAGATCACTAGAGCGGGACGTGGAAAGATCGTCGTGAACGGTGTTGGAAGCTCACGAGCACTGCTGCGTGACTTGTCCACGTTTCTCGTTGATATCCATGGCCAAGGGGACAATCTCGCGCTGCTGCGCACAGACGCAGGTCTCGAGCTGCTCGATGGGTTTGGCGGATTGTCCGTGCTTCGTGGCCAGGTCGCGGACGCGTTCGCCGATGTCGAGAGCACACGGGGACAGCTCGAGCGACTGGAGCGGGCCGCCCAAGAGCGAAGCTCGCGCCGGGAACAGCTCGAGTTCGAGCTCAACGAGCTCGACAAAGCCGAGCTCGTTGCCGGCGAAGACGAAGCGCTCGCAAGCGAGCGCAAGCTTCTGACCCATGCCGAGAGGCTGAAGGTGCTTTCGGAGCGATCCTACGCATCACTCTACGAGAACGAAGGCTCTGTCGTGTCCCGTCTCGCCAAAGTGTTTCAGGATGTCGAGGAGCTTGCGAGCATCGACGGCCGGTGGCAGCGTTACATCGACGAACGTGACGCCATCAGGGGGCAGCTCGAGGATCTGGCTTTGAATCTCCGTGATTACCGGGAAGAGATCCAGGTCGCGCCCGGCAAGCTCGACACGATCGAGACACGGCTCGCGCTTCTCGAGAGGCTCAAGAAGAAACATGGCGGAACCCTGGAGGCGGTACTCGAGCGCCAGGCGCGCTCGCGTGACGAGCTTCTGGATCTGTCGCGCTCGAACGAAAAGCTCAGCGAGCTTCGTGAGCAGCTGGACGCGGCCCGGGGAAAGTATTGCGCGTTGGCGGCCGAGCTGTCCAAGATGCGAAAGAACTCGGCAAAGCGGCTCGAGAAGGCGGTGGCGAAAGAGCTCCCGAGCCTTGCGCTTCAAAAAGCGCGTTTCGCCGCCGATATCCGAGAAGGTGACTGGCGTGTCAGCGGCATGGACGTCGTAGATCTAATCTTTTCAGCGAATCCCGGCGAGGAGGCGCGAGCTCTGGGCAAAGTCGTTTCAGGTGGCGAGCTGTCCCGGTTCATGCTCGCACTCAAGGCGGTCTCGGCAAGGGGCGATACGTCCAAAGTCCTCGTTTTCGACGAAGTTGACGCCGGAATTGGTGGGCGGGTGGCGGACGCGGTCGGTGAGAAGCTAACGGAGCTCGCGACGCTTCATCAAGTCATTTGCGTCACGCACCTTCCGCAGATTGCGAGCTTCGCAACATCGCACTACCGAATTGATAAAATAGAGCGCGAAGGTAGAATCGAGACGCGCATCGAGCGCCTCGATAGCGAGGCGCGTGTGGACGAGATCGCACGCATGCTCGCGGGCGCGGTCGTTACAGAGAGCGCTCGGGCACATGCTCGTCAGCTCGTCACGGATAAAGATTAATTGAAAATGGAAACTATGTTGAAACACGAGCGCTTCTTCATCGAAACGTGGGGCTGTCAGATGAACGCGCATGACAGCGAAAAGTTGTCCGGCAGTTTGAAGCGACTCGGCCTCGAGCCGGCGGATTCTGAGGCCGATGCCGGTGTCATCATCCTCAACACGTGCAGCGTGCGTGAGAAAGCGCAAGAAAAAGTCTTTGCGCGGCTTCGCAACTTCACCGCGATGAAGAAGTCGCGATCGGTCGTGGTTGGCGTCACGGGCTGTGTCGCGCAGCAAGAAGGCGAAGCCATCTTCGAGCGTTCGCCGGAAGTCGACTTCGTGCTCGGCACTCAGAGCCTCGTGCAACTGCCAGAAGTATTGGCAACGGTCGTCGGGCGAAACGAGAAGGTTGTCGAGATTGGGCGGCATGAAGAAAACCTCGATATCCCACCCGAGCAAATCGAGCGGGTTTCGGGCATCAAGGCATACATCACGATCATGGAGGGATGCGACAACTTCTGTACGTTTTGCATCGTGCCGTTCACACGCGGCCGCGAGCGTTGCCGTCCGGTGGAAGACATCGTTCGTGAAGCCGAAGTGCTCGCGCGCGGGGGCTATCTCGAAGTGCAGCTCCTGGGACAAAACGTCAACTCCTATCGCGACCCTAACGATGGCCGCTCATTCGAGGAATTGCTCGACGCGGTCAACGCGGTAGATGGTCTGCGTCGGTTGCGTTTCACGAGTCCGCACCCCAAAGATTTCGGCCCGCCTTTGATGGAGCGATTTCGCGACCTCGAAAAGCTTTGCCCCCATATGCATTTACCGGCGCAATCGGGCTCGACCCGTGTTCTTGCCGCCATGAATCGGGGCTACACCCGTGAAGAGTTATTGGGCAAGGTCGCTCGTGCGCGTGAGATCGTGCCAGGGATCGCACTTTCCACAGATTTGATCGTTGGTTTCCCCGGTGAGACGGACGAAGATTTCGACGACACGCTCGATCTCGTTCAGAGCATTGCGTTCGACAGCATCTACTCTTTCAAATACTCGGAACGGCCTTATACCTATGCCTCGCGCGAGCAGGCGGATGACATCCCTGAGAGTGTCAAGAGCTCCCGCCTCGCGCGTTTGCAGGAATTCCAAAGACAGATTCAACTCCGAAAAAACCAGAGCCTGATAGGAGACACCGTCGAAGTTCTTGTCGAAGGGCGAAGCAAGAAGGTCGCGAGCGAGCTCTCCGGCCGAACACCGCACAATCGCGTCGTGAACTTCGTTGGGAAGAGCCGGCCGGGCGCCATCATCTCGGTTCACATCACGCGTGCTGGCCCAAATAGCTTGTTCGGTGAGCACAACCACTAAATACTGTTGACAAGGTGGGGGTGAGCCCCTATATTTGGTGCACACCTTCAGAACGGGGTCAGCGGAAGGGCTTACGAATGGAAATCGAAATGACCATCAAGGGCTTGATGATCGACCCCATTACCAACATGCCCATCGTGATCTTGAAGGACAAAGAAGGCGAGCGCGTCCTGCCCATATGGGTCGGTGTGTTCGAGGCGAACGCCATTGCGCTGCAAATCGAGAACATCTCGACCCCTCGTCCGATGACGCATGACTTGATCCGCAATATCTTGAGCGAGATCGAGGCGGACGTGCAGCGCATCGTGGTCTGCGAGCTCCGAGAGAACACTTTTTACGCGATGATCTATCTCGACCGCGAGGGCGAGACGATGGCCATCGATGCTCGACCGAGTGATGCGATTGCCTTGGCGCTTCGGACGAAATCTCCCATCTTCGTGGAAGACGACGTTGTCGAGAGCGCCAAGGGTTTGGATTTATCCAAAGAATCTAGTGATTCCGAAAGACTTCAGAAGTGGCTGGAAGGTCTCAACCCGGACGATCTCGGCAAGTACAAAATGTAGCGGCGGGTCGCGCCCACCTGGTGCCCGTCCGCTTGCGGGAGCGTCTTACTCTTTTCTCCAATGTTTGTCACTCGGCGTCGTTCTGTGCCCGAGCGGAGTTATTGTCGTGACGATTGTCATAACGATTGCAAACCAAAAAGGCGGCGTAGGGAAAACCACGACCGCGATCAATCTTGCGGCGGCGCTCGCGGCCAAGAAGAAAAAGACATTGCTCGTGGATATGGACCCTCAAGGCAACTCGACTATTTCTTTCCTTCAGGACGGGGCCGTCGACAAGTCCATCTACGACGCGTTGACGGATGCGACGACGCAGCTCAAGGAAGTCATCTACGAAGCCGATCTCGAACACCTTTGGGTGGTACCGTCGCGTATTTCACTTGCCAAGCTCGAGAGTAAACTCACTGGCGACTTCGATGGGCATTTTCGGTTGAGGGATAGTCTTGAGTCCGTGCGCGGCGAATATGATTTCATCATTATCGATACGCCGCCTACGCTCGGACTCATCACCGTCAACGCTCTGGTAGCGGCGTCGCATCTGTTGATCCCGATCCAATCTTCATATTATGCGCTGGAAGGCACGGACGACCTTTTGGAGACCTTGGACAAGGTCAAGTCGCGTCCGAATCCCGACCTCCAAGTTATCGGAGTGGTCATTACGTTGCACGACAAGCGAACGACCCTTTCGCGCGACGTCGCTCGAAAAATTCAAGAAGCGTTTGGGGACAAAGTCTTCAAGACGGTGATCAGTCGGAGCATTCGACTCGAGGAAAGCCCCGCTTACAAAGAGTCCATTTTTAGCTTTGCGCCGCACTCGAGTGGCGCGTTTGAGTATTACAGTCTTTCGGAAGAGGTGATGGCCCGTGTCTAGAAAAGCTGGATTGCCGACGACCGTCAAGTTTCGCAACGAAGCTCACTTTGTCGAGGAGCTCGGCTCCGCCCGGGGTACGCCGATAGGGCGAATGATCTCGATCGGCCAGATTACACCGAACCCGAATCAGCCTCGTCAGCAGATGGGGAACCTCGGAGAGCTCACCGCATCGATTCGAGAGAAAGGCATTCTCGAACCTCTGATCGTTCGGCGCCGGGTTGGCGGCTTCCAGATCATTTCGGGGGAGAGACGGTACCAAGCCGCACTGCAAGCTGGGCTCCGGGAGCTCCCGTGTGTCGAGCGAAACGTCGACGACAGCGAAACTATCGAGCTCGCGCTCATCGAGAATATCCAGCGGAAGGATTTAACACCGTTCGAAGAAGCCGAGGCGTTTGGCCAGTTGGTGGATGAGCACAGCTATACGCACGAAGCGCTATCGAAGCGCATCGGGAAATCGAGGACGAGTATTACCGAGACGCTCAGTCTCAACTTTATGCCTGAGGACATCAAGAATCTTTGTCGGCTCGCCGACATTCACTCTAAGTCATTGCTATTAAATATAGTTAGGCAAGATAGTCCCGAGAAAATGGCGGTGCTCATAGAGAAAATATCGACCGGCAAGCTGAATCGAGATGCGGCACGGGATGCCGCGCGCAAGCCGAGCCGTGGACGTCCCAAGAACTTCGTTTTCAAGTACGGACCGCGGGGTAACCCGTTTCGTCTTCAAATGACGTTCCGCAAAAACCAGGTTGAGCGCAGAGAAATCATCGATGCGTTACGCGGGTTGATCGTTCAGCTCGAACAAGAAGACGCGTAACGCCGTCGGGGTGAGAATTCCACAAAAAAAACGCCTTCTATGACTTAGGCTGTGGATTTCTTGTTGACATCCATTTGCCGCCTTTGATACTTTCCCGGTAGCGCCGAATGAGGTCGAGATACCAGTCGTCATCCCGCAGCCTCATTGTAAACTCGAAACAAGTCGAACTCGAACCCGAGGGAGTGACACCCCCTTTAGCCGGTTGGTGTTGTTTCCTCTGGAACGGGGGGAAAGGGGACTCCTAGATGGCCTACCGGGGTAAGTCTCTCAAAGCACTCCGAGAATCCAAGCGCATCAGACTCCGGCGTATCGCGAACGAAACCCGCATTGGCATCGCGTTCCTCGAGGATCTTGAAGAAGAACGCTTCGACCGTTTCCCGGGGGAGTTCTACTTCCAGAGTTTCACGAAAGAGTATGCACGTTCTCGCGGTCTGAATCCTCAAGAAGTGATTACCGACCTGCAAGCGTCGTACGAGCAATCGTTCCGTGCTAACGAAACCTGTGTCGAAACCGTCGGCCGAGGCCGCTGAGGATGGTCTCCTGAGTCGCATCGCTGGCTACTTGCGTGGCGCTCAGGAAGTGTAACCTTCACCACCAAAAGCTATTGTTCGCCGCGCTATAGTGCGCAATAGCATATGAAAATCCTGTACAAATCAATCTTGTTGTTGTTGTTGGCCCAGCCGTTCGCCAGCGCGCAGACGAGCGTCGAGGTTGGGAAACCTGCTCCGGATTTCACCCTCAAAGACTCTACGGGCAAGGCGTACACGCTTTCGAGCTATCGCGGCGACAAAGCTGTCGTCCTCGAGTTCTTCCGCAGTGGTGATTGGTGACCGTTTTGCAAGAAGCAGCTCGGTGAGCTGCAAGAGTCCAAAACGGCGATAGAAAACGCCGGCGCGATCATTCTCGGCATCTCCAAATATGATGCTGCAGAGACTGCAAGCTGGCTCGAGGAACATGATTGGTCATACCCCATCCTGAGCGACGGAGCGCCAGCCATCGAGGCCTACGGACTTCTGAACCCGGACGTCAGTCGCGAGTCGATGAAGGGCATCCCACATCCTGCCACGATCATCGTTGACCAAGAGGGCATCGTACGCTTCGTCAACGTTTGGGTAAACTATCGAGAGCGTACGCCACCCGCGACCATTATCGAAGAGCTGAAGAAACTCCAATGAACAAACAACACATATTCGTGGTCCTTGTCCTAACGATCGGCGCGGGCGTTGCGGGAGGGCAACAGTTCGAGATTCCCGATTGGGATAACTCGGTGAAGTTCGAGCTCATCGCGTCTCAGCACCCGATCCGCCCCGGGGACTCGTTTGAGGTCGCCGTTGTCGTGGATATCGAAGAGGGCTACCACCTCTACGGTCCCGAGGAACCGGAACCGAGCCGTACCGAGGTAGCGGTATCGGGAGATAACGTTAAAGCAGGGGAGCCCTCCTTTCCTCCCGCGGTCAAGCGCGAGTTGTCGGGCCTTGGAACCTACCACTTGTATGAAGGTAGCGTGGCGATCCGCATTCCCGTGACGTTTTCCACGGATGTGGTGACCGGGGAGCAGTCGATACGTGCGGACGTGGGTTATCAGATTTGCACAGACTTCGCCTGCAGCGCCCCCGCGTCGGAAGCGCTGGAGCTCACATTGAAAACAGCGGCTCCAGGCGCCGAAGTAAAAAAGCTCTACCCTAGAATTTTCGAGACTAAGTAGGGGATTACGCCTCACTCTTCAAGTGATTGCTCAAGATACTTGAAGTACTGCTTTATCTATTCAGGCCTAAACCATTAAAATAAGGAAATGGCCCATCCGGAGTTTCGGTTGCCCGCGTTCGAAGAGCGGGAATCGAGCCCGCCCAAACGCGTTGCCATCGCTCTCGGCGTTGCGGCTGCCGTGACCATCGCAGGGCTTGGCACAGCCTTATATCTCGGGAAGCTCGGCCTACGATATCCGTCGTGAAAACCTACATGACACCCGTCTACGGAGGATTCTCGTACAAACCCCGACCGTCTACCAAGTCACCGAAGGGCTGAAGGAAAAGGCCCCGTTGGTCGCCATCGTGGAATCGGAGGACGATCTCTCTCGCGCGGTCTCGACCTGGGCGTCCGAGCGCGCGGAGGAGATTATCGGCAAGGCGCGGCAATGGCCCCAACTGCGGCTATACGCTGCCGGGGATATGATCTACTTCATCTATTTCGATGAGACCAATATCATGAGGGACTACGTTTACGTGAGTAGCTGAGCCATGCCTAAGATCGTTCATACATTGCGAGTTCGGATCAAAAAAGACAAGGGGCCGCATCGCAGGGCCTATATCGAAGGCTTCGAGGCCCCGGTACATTTCGGGGTCCATTCCGGGATTAGCAAGTTCTACGGGATTGAGCCCGAGGAAGAGTTTCCGGCGACCCTCGATTACATCGTAGGCGCCGGCGGCGGGTGACTGACCGGAACCCTAGGGCGCGCGCTGGAAGTGCGCGGTATTCCAAGCCACCCGGACAAGCTGTTCGCGGACGTCGAGGGCGATATCGAGGACTTTGACGGTGTCATCAAGATTACCCGCATCCGTGTGCATTATCGAATCCGGCTGCCGCGCGGAAAAAAGGCAGAAGCAGAGCGAGCTCTCGACGTCCACGAGCGGGGTTGTCCCGCTGCGATGAGCGTCAAAGGATGCATCGGCATCGAGTGGTCAGCAGATTTCGAAGAAGAATGAGGAACGACAGAAATGAGTGAGATTTCGCTTAGGGACGTGATGCGCGGACTCCCGCAAGGGGTCGTGGTCGTCACGGCCCAAGGGGACGAAGGGCCGCGGGGAATCACCGTGAGCTCGTTTACTTCGGTCACTTTGACCCCGCCGCGCATCCTGATCTGCATCATGAAGGAATCCCGCGCCCACAGCGCCATCGCCACGGGGCCGTTCGTGGTGAACGTACTCTCAGAGAAACAAGGCGCGGTCTCCGACCATTTCGCAAGCCCCAAGCTCAGCTCCGAGGAGCAGTTCGCGAAATACCGCTCGCCCAAGCTCGACGGCTGCCTTGGCTACTTGCACTGCAGAGTGGTAGATCAAACGGAGCAGGGCGATCACACCGTCTTTTTCGGAGAGGTCGAACGAGCGGAGATGGGGGATGAAGGTAAACCTTTGGTCTTTTGTACCCGTGAGTATTGGGGACTCGGCGAGATCGTTCACGAGAGGTGAGTCCGAGTGAACCAACTTCTGGGCAATCTTACTTTCGATCCCGAGGGCGGAGCGTTGTCGCTTCAGAGCGCTCGCTACATAATGATGTCGCCGACGCTCTTGGTCGAGCTCCAAAAAAGCATCGAAGGCCATTTGCCGCAGGACGTCGCCGAGATCATGACCCAAACAGCGTTCGGTGAGGGTGCGATTCTAGCCTAAAGTTCCTTTCCAGAAAAACCGACATCCCGTGTTAATCCAGAGGCATAGGCTGATTGGAAGGTACGCGCTTCTGTCTACACGGTGATACCCTTCAGCAGTTCGTAGGCCCTACGCTGTTTGGAGTCCGGTGATGTAGTCACGTCAAAGGTCATGTCGCGCGATGCCGCCCCCGGGGTCCGACATTTGTTTCGGACGATGTTGCTGAGAAGGCGCAGCAGCGTGCGGAAGCTGGAAGCTGGACTCCCATCGTCAAGCTTCTTGGTCTGTATCTTGCGCATGGCCGCCTCGGAGCGCTTCGCGGGAGCAACGGGGTCACGCTTTGCCTTCACCTGCTGGTCCTCGTCAGCGAATAGCAAGGGCCGCCAAGCCTCCATCATGTGCCACAGGACGTAGTAGGACAGCATACACAAGAAGATGTGCGAGGATATCCTGAATCTAGTTGAAATCGCTGAGTGACTCCCTTCAAGATCGTCGGTGTCAAAGCTGGCGATCAAAAAGAAAGGAGCCACCCGGTGAGAGCAGATACGAAGAAGAGAAAGAATGCAACACAGATGCTGAGGGCGACGCAGGAGCAAGAGTGGTGGGCGGATCAAGTTGTGCATGTGATGCTGGAGGGCAAGCGAGCGCTGGACGCCGCGATGCTCGATGTCGGACGCCTGGTAGCTGAGACGCTCATGTACATGGAGCGCGAAGAGAGATCTGGGCCAGACTACCATCCTACGTCGTCCGGGCTTCGCAAATGGGCGAGTCAACGTGGGTCGATCTATGTCGGTGACCAGAAGCTCCCTGTCGAGCACCCTCGATTGCGGGGCCCGGAGGGTGAGGTCGGGCTGAGAACCTACGAGCAGCTCAAGAATCGCGGGGGCTTTTCGGAGGAACTCCTGTCGGAGGTGCTTCGGGGAATGTCTGCTCGCAAGTACGAAGAGACGGTGACGGCGGCAGGCAAGGCTTTCGGTGTGACGCCGAGCTCGGTGTCCCGCCATCTGGTCGAGGCGACGGCGAAGCAGCTGAAGCAGTTCCAGGAGCGCAGTCTCGAAGAGTTTCCGCTCTTCGCGATGTACCTAGACACGGTCCACCGCGGCGGTCAGGCGTTCGTGGTCGCGCTCGGCGTGGACCGTGAAGGGAAAAAGCTCCCCCTGGGCTTCTGGGAAGGGGCGACGGAGAACCACGAGATCTGCGAGGAATTGCTGGAAGAGTTGGAGCGACGGGGGTTAAAGCTCTCCAAACGGATCCTCTGGGTAACCGATGGTGGCGGGGGGATCATCAAGGCGCTCAAAGACCGATACGGTAAGAAGCTCATCCACCAGCGGTGTACTTTGCACAAAGACCGCAACATCCAGCGCCACCTGCCCAAACGCTACCGCAAGCAGGCACACCACCTCTTCGCGACTGCCTTGGAGCAGAACAGCTACAAGGACGCGAAGAAGATGTTGCAGGAGTTCGAGCGCTGGCTTCGCGACATCAACGAGTCGGCGGCAGACTCACTCCTCGAGGCACTCGAGGAGGTGCTGATGCTCCACAAGTTGAAGGTCCCCGCTCTACTGCGCCAGAGCCTGCACTCGACGAATCCTATAGAGAGTATGTTCTCCATGGTTCGTAGTTGCGAGCGCAACATCAAACGCTACCGTAACAGCAAAATGCGCCAGCGATGGCTCGCCGCTGTGCTGCTGCACTGCGAACAACAGTTCAGACGAGTCAAGGGGCACGCATCCATCGACGTAGTGGTTGCGGCCATCGATGCGATCCAACGAGAGGACGAGATGCCTGAGGCCGCGTAAGGTCAGGGGCGTAGAGCTGGAAATGACCACGAGTCGCTTATGATGGTTTCAACTAATTCCTTGACATCCTCAGATGTGCGCCCGGACTCGGTTTTCGCGCCGGTGACGAATGGGCCGCACCTTCAGGTCGATGTTCTTGAAGGAACGAAACGCCCTCTCGACCTGGGTCAGCAACTTGTAGCTGCGCACTAAGTCATCTGTTTTCATCCGCTGTTCAGCAAGACTGGTGCGGATGACGTAGAAGCCGTCAAGTGCAGCTTCCGCAGTGACCTTTGTGTCGTCGATTTCGAAGCTAAAGCTGTTGTCGCGAATGTCCAGTGTGAAGTGCTTGCCGACTTTGTACTTGTTGAGGAGCTTTTTCACTGCAGCACGGATGTTCTCCTTGCCCTGCAAACGTCGCCGCTCGACCATCCGACAAACCTTCTCAAGCTCCTTGCAGGTCGCTTCGAGCAGAGCACGACGCCTGTGACGCCGCCTCTCGGCCAGTTCCGGATTGCGGCAAGCGACCAGCCTCTCGTTGGGAAAATCCGGGTGCGTCACCTCAAACAGATTCCGCTCGTCGAATAGCCCCATCTGGAGCAGCCCATCGTTGATGAGCTTGCGAATCGCCTCGGGTCGAAGAGTGGTAATCCAGTCGACACCGTCCATCTCTCGCAACGCGTCGATCTGGGTCTGGGTGATCATCCCGCGGTCGCCCACCATCACAAACTGCTCGATTCCGAACCGCTCTTGCACCTTTTCTATCTGAGGCAACAGCGTTTTGGGATCGCCCGAGTTGCCCTCGAAGACGGATACAGACACAGGGATACCGCGTTCGTTGGTCAGTAGATCGTAGTTGACCTGCAGCTTGCCTTTCTTGCCGTCACGGTCGTATCCGAGCTTGGCGATCGGACAACTCACACCCTCGAAGTAGCTTGGAGTCAAGCCCATTCTTAGTTGAAACTCTCCACGGCTCATAAATTAGGCGGCCTTCTTCTTCGACACCGTTGATGTCTTCGTCTCGATCTTCAGTTCCCGCTTGAGAGCTTCGCGAAGCTTCGGAAGATGGCGGTAGCCGATCACCCTCCTCAAGCGGGGTTCGATGTCCACGAGGGCTGTCGCCAGCCACCGCTGGCGTTGGCTGGAGTTCTTCCAGTGGTCGACCTTCGCGCAGCGTTCCTCGACGAGAGCATTGACGGATTCAAGGCAGTTCGTCGTCTTGAACGAACGGCCCAGCGCCCCGTACACGCCGAGACGATGCAATGTGAGCGTCTCCTCGATTCCTTCCTCCAAGCTCGCAGCTGCGGATTGGTTCCGCTCCTCCAATTCATCGTGCAGTTGATCGAGGGCCGCGAGGGCCTCTTTATATTCCGGCCTGTTGTAGGCCGACTGCAACCGCTTGCGCAACGACGCCTGCTCGCCCTTGGACAGATAGCTCACGACGTTTTCACGTTTGTGCCACTGGCACCGTTGTATCAGGACCCGCTTTCGGAACGCCTTCTTTACGGCCGCTTTCAGACCCTTGCCGCCATCGATGATCACCAGTAGACCCTGGGAGCTGTCGAGTCCCCGCGCGAGCAGTGAACGCAGGAACGGCGTCAACACCTTCTCGTTCTCCGTGTCCGTCTCCACGAAGCCCAAAAAGCGTTTTTTCCCGGAAAGTGTGATGCCCAGCGCGATGACCATCATTGCGTCGGCGAATGATTTCCCGTCCAGGAACAGCGCCACCACATCTTCGCCGGACAGATCCCGTTCCTGCATCTCCCGAAGTTTCGCTGCGCTCGCTTGTACGAAACCTCGGGACACCGTCGAGCTCGACAGCCCGATAGCGCCCGGTATCGCTTCCGCTGCAGCCTCGTAGTTGCGACACGAGATTCCGTAGAGCACTCGTTTCAGCAGCAGATCATTCACCTCTCCGCCGTCGTTCAGTGCTTCGTAGGAGCGAAGCGGTATCTCTACTCCCTCTTGGCTCCGAACCCGTGGCACACGGATCGGTACCCGCTGGCCGGCAAGCCCTACCGTGCCAGGGTTGGTTCCGTGGCGGCGGCCACGCTCCAGTTCGTCCTTACGAGCGTATCGCTCTCCCGCCAACTCCTTCACTTCGTCGTCGAGCAGCTCGTGAACGTGCATTAACCCAAGCGGGATTAGCGAACGGATCATCTCTATTTTGACGTCCACCTCGAGCTCCCCGTACTCCTCGCGCGCCATTACCTCGGGCTTACCCAAACGACGTGACTTCTTGTGTTTCTTGGCTGTACGTAGCAGACTTCCCATCTCGGCTCCTTTCTCTTGCGGCTTGATGTTGTTTTTGCCAACGTCATCAAACCACGGGGTTGGGAGCCGTTTCAATTTCCAACTAAGAATGGCACACTCTCGTAGCTTGAGGTTAGGTCATAGAGCGCGAGGCCGTCGTTTTGGAGATGGCGCGCCGCGAGTTTCTTTTCGATGACCTCCTGGCGTTCGAGAACCCAGTCCATGGCGGCATAGAGATCGTCTTCGTCGGCGTCGCTCACCCCAGGATTTCGGGCAGTGTGGTTGTGTGCCACCACAGGCTAGTCGCCAGCTTCGACTGCGGTTCGAGGATCCGCGCGGCTACCATGGCCATGACCAAATCCCGCTCTCGTGAGTGTCGAGAGCCAACGAGTTTTTCGAAACCGAGCTGTCTCATGGCGCTGAGCACCGCATCGACGTGGCCATGGAGCCGGGAGCCGTTCTCGACGATTTCGAAGGCGTCTTCGAGCGAAACAAGCTTCTCCCCTTTGAGAATGCGTTTAATGGCGTCGACTGCGTCCATGGGCAATTTGGACAAGTTAGCAAGCGTGCGCTTGCGGACGTTTCCACCCACCCGATAGGACTCACGCAGCAGGACGGCAGGCTTAGAGTTGCGATTGGGGATGATGTGGAGTATCTGTTTACCGCTGACGCTGGGGTAGGGGCTGGACAAAAGCGGCCGCCCCGGCTATCCTACAGTGCATGTTCAGGTCCTGGAGGCAGTCGGTTCGCGAACTGGGCGAACGGGTTGAACGGCTTGAGGGCGAGCTGGGTAGACTGAACATGGAGAACGCGGATCTCAAGAGTCAGTTGAAGGAACGGGACGCCCGGATTGCCAAGCTCGAGAGCGTGCTCGAGGAATCACGGCGCGCTGGCAAGCGCCAAGCCGCACCCTTCTCCAAGGACAAGCCGAAACGGGACCCGAAGAAGCCCGGACGCAAGCCGGGGTCTAAGTACGGGCGGCAGGCCGTCCGAGCGATCCCAGTTCCCGACAAGACCTTCGAGGCTCCGTGCCCGGAGCAGTGCCCGTGCGGAGGTAAGGTAGGAGCGGAAGGGAGCATCGATCTGTACCAGGTCGACATTCCGCCCATCCAACCCGAGACCTGGAAGTTCGTAGTGGGTCATGGCCACTGCCAGGAGTGTGGTCGGCGTGTCCGTGGCCAGCATCCGCTGCTGATTTCGAAGGCGTTCGAGGTGGGCACGGTGCATTTCGGGCCCAGGCTGCTCGCCTTCGCCGCGTTCCAGAAGATGATCTGCGGGGTGTCGTACGACAAGATCCGCCTGGGATTCGAGCAGATGCTGGGTTTCCCCGTGGCGCGCTCCACATTGTGTCGTGCCATGCAGCGTCTTGCCCGGCGTGCCAAGCCCACCCGAGATGCCTTGGTGGAGGCGCTGCGGGCCAGCCCCGTCGTCTACGCCGATGAGACGGGCTGGAAGCAGGGAGGTCGTCGGGTCTGGCTGTGGGTCTTCACGAACCTGCGCGAGACCGTCTACGAGATACTTCCGGGCCGTGGTTTCGAGCAGGCCGCCTCGGTGCTGGGGAAAAACTACGCGGGCACCCTCGGGGTAGACGGCTGGGCCCCCTACCGTTGCTTCAAGGAAGCGACGCTACAGACCTGCTACAACCATCTGCTGCACCGTTGCCACGAGCTACTGGAGACGGCCACGCGCGGGGCGGTGCGCTTCCCACGCTTGGTCAAGGCCATCCTCCGGCACGCCCTCGCCTTGCGCGATCGGCGCGATGCTGGCGAGATCAGCCCGCATGGCCTGCGCGTTGCCAAGGGACTCCTCCAGGCGAAGATGAACCGCCTGCTGCACGGCCGATTCACCAATCCTGCCAACCAGCGATTCGCGAAACATCTGCGACGCTATCGGGACAACCTCTTTGTGTTCCTCGACCGTGCGGATGTCGAGGCCACCAACTATCCCGCCGAACAAGACATTCGCATCGCCGTGGTCAACCGCAAGACCTGCGGAGGCGGCAACCGTACCGCGAAAGGGGCACAGGCCCAGTCGATCCTCATGAGCGTCCTCCAGAGCTGCCGTCACAAAGGGATCCGCGTGATCGACATCGTCACGTCAATCCTTCGTGCTCCCGACAACACCCCCGTCCCCTTGGTCAACCCAGAGCGGTAAACAATTACGATGTGGATATGCATGCCCACTATAATAGCATTAACAATGTTAATAACCTACGGCTATTCTATTAATTACATGCCTATATATTGTCCGCCAAAATTAGCCCCCGACGTCCCTAAAGACGCGTAATCATTGGGGATTCAAACAGTCAGTGGTTCTTTCGACCAGGGGACTTCAGTCTAGCGAGTCGTTACCGCGACGCCTTCAACTACTCGGCGGAAGAAGTCGCGCGTGCGGTCAGCTACATGCTGACCCAGTCGGGCTGGGGGGCATCGACGGAGATGGTCAACCTCGAGAACCAAGAGGTCGTGTTCAAAGTTGTTGGCTCGCCTTTCGCGGAAGTCTACGGCCCGTCCACGCAGCCCGTATGCTACACCGTGCTGGGGTTTCTTCAGGGCGTCGCCATGACGCTATTCGACAAAGAGACGGACGGCATGGAAGTACAGTGTATGGCGAAAGGGGACACTTGCTGCCGTTTCGTCGTCAGTGGACGTCCGGACTGAGCCGCTAACTGCCGGTTTGCGCGTGTTAGAATCGTCCCGTGAGTTTTCCGTATTCAGAAGATAGCGAATCGGCGTCGGGAGCAGGGAAGTTCTTGGTCCTCGCGCTCGTGGCGCTCATGGTCATCGGCGGAGTTTTTTGGTTCTTGAACCACAGCCCTGAGCCTGCCCCCGAGCCAGAAGTTGTGGAGGCGCCGCCTCCGGTCGAGGATGAGCCCCCTCCTCCTCCTCCAACCGCAAGGAGGCCGGATCTCCCATCCTCCGGATCGCTGGTCGTGACCGCGAACGTCTATGCCGCCTCCGTATATATCGACGACGAGCTCGTCGGCTCCGCGCCCTTCGAGAACAGCGAGATCCACATCGGCATGTACAGCGTCCGCGTGACCAAAGAAGGCTACCTGGACTTCGTCGAGGAGGTGCGCGTGCGTCCCGGGCGCGAAGCCACGATTCGAGCGTCGCTCGACCTGCGGCCGCCGAGCTTGAACGTTCAAAGCGACATACCCGGCGCCACCGTGTTTCTCGACAGGCAATTCAAAGGGACGACCCCTGTCACTATCGAAGGCGTGACCGGGGGCGAGCATCAATTGACCGTTTCCACCGACGGTTATGAGATGTACGCGGAGAAGGTGACGATCACGGTCGGCGAGCACAATGTTCGGATCGACTTTCGGCAAGCCGTCGCCGATTTCAACGAGTCCATCCCCGTGCTCCACAAGCATAGCTTCGGCAAATGCGAAGGAGTTTTGACGGCGGACGCGACCGGCATTCGCTACGTAACGGACCACAAAGACTCCTTTGCCATTCCATACAGGTCGCTCGAGCGCTTCGAAGTGGACTACATCAAGAAGAATATGAATTTGAAAGTCAACAAAGGCAGGAACTACAACTTCACTGAACAAAGCGGCGACGCGGACGCGTTATTTCTATTCCACAAGAACGTGCAGTCTTTTCTGGAGAAATTATCATGACGAGATGCCTCCTCGCACTCGCAACCCTCTTGGCGGCCAGCCTCCTCGTCGCACAAGAATCCGATCCGCTCGAAGGCAAAGTGAAGTGGACCCCATTTTTTAGACCAGGGGTTAAGGTGGTAAAACAAGCCTGCTCAATAAAAAAAGGAGCAGAGAAAAGTGAAGAAAAATCGTACGAAGCACAGCCCTGTTTTCAAGGCGAAAGTTGCATTGGCGGTACTACGCGAGCAGGAGACAGTGGCGGAACTATCCCGGCGGCACAAGGTTCACGCGAACCAGATCTACAAATGGAAGCGGCAGCTTTTGGAGAACGTCACGCGTGCTTTCGAGACCGAAGAGCTGGGCGGAGGCGATACCTCGATGCGCGAGGCCGAACTGCTTCAGAAAATCGGGGAGCTGACGATGGAGCGCGATTTTTTATCACACGGGCTCGGTCGATTGCGATGACGCCCCGGCGGGAGTTGGTCGAACCCAACGCTCCGCTGTCGATGCGCTGGCAGTGCGAGCTGCTCGGCGTGAATCGGTCGAGCCTGTACTACGAACCTGTCGAGCCGGATGGCGAGCAACTCGCATTGATGCGTCGGATGGACGAGCTACATCTGAAGCGTCCATTTTTCGGCAGCCGCATGATGACACAGACACTCAAAGCGGAGGGGTCGGCCGTCAACCGCAAGCGCGTGCAGCGTCTTATGCGCTTGATGGGGCTCGAGAGCACTGCGCCCAAGCCGAACACAAGCAAGCCAGCGCCGGAACACACGGTATACCCCTATCTACTGAGGAATCTGACGGTTTCTCGGATCAATCAGGTGTGGGCCGCCGACATCACATACATCCCGATGGCGCGAGGCTTCGTATACCTGGTGGCGGTCATCGATTGGTATTCGCGGCGGGTGCTCGCCTGGCGCTTGTCCAACACGTTGGAGACGACCTTCTGCGTGGAGGCTCTGAACGAAGCTGTGGCACGCTACGGTTGCCCAGAGATATTCAACACGGACCAGGGCTCTCAGTTCACCTCGGAGGAGTGCACCAGTGTATTGCTTGCTCTTGAGATCAAGATCAGCATGGATGGCAAAGGTCGCTGTATCGACAACATCTTCGTGGAGCGGCTCTGGCGCTCGCTGAAGTACGAGGAGGTCTACCTGTACGCCTACGACAGCGTGCAGATGGCTCGCGAGGGCATCGCTTGCTACTTCGATTTCTTCAATGACGAGCGCCCGCACAAAGCGTTAGGCTATCAAACGCCCGCGAGCTTCTACGATGGACTGCTTGGCGAGGTTGCTTGAAGATGATTGGCCATCGACCGATTTGTACATCACAGCATCATCCTGGAGCTCAACGTCGGCAGTTACCGACTGGGGCAATCGAAGCAGAACAAGGCCAAAGAGGCCACGGCGGTAGAAAGCCGGGAAAAGGAATGAACCTTGCCACGAGTCCACAAAACGAATGCGAGAATCGCCGCAGGAGACCCTCTCGCGGCTTGGCCCATACCCCAGGTACCCCGATTTTTGCACTATTCAGGTGGACCAGCGAAAGGGCGGCCCCGGATCGAACATGGGACACTTTGCTGATAAGTGACGGAGCAAGACCGGTAGGTACCCGAGAATTCTAACTTGTTGCTGAAGAGAAATAATAATTGCCGCTAGACACAATGATGGCTACAGCGAAAAACAAACTGTCCACAGATTTTCAATCTGCCATAAACTGTGTTCCCGAACGCTCCCTTCTAGGAGCCTTCGGGAAACAACATCACGACTATGACCACGACGTGTTCAACTCGGCAGGCTCCACCTTAGCTACCCCCTATTTTGGTCCAGAGAATGGGGTCCACCTCAAAGCGATCCTCCCGAACTACTATCGGCTGCGTCCGGACATTGCTACCGCGGGATAACCCACCGACGAGGCGCTCGAAGCCGTCCAGAAGGCTGGATTCAAGGCCGTGCTGAACCTACGTACCGAGCAAGAAGGAAACCTCGAGGAAAAACCCGCGTTACCGCCGCATCAATGAACGCGGTACTGCTACTCGCAACACCAGAGACTTCGCCGGCGTCCCGACGCTTCAATTGAGAGTGCGGAATAGCCGCGATTCCTCGGATTGCCGAGCGAGCCCGCAACCATGTCTCCTTATCGTATTTAACATAATGTATCTTATCGGACGTTGAATTCTCTTGTTCAGGTCTGCCTTTTGGTCGTAGACTGGTGTTTAGATCCCGTTAGTGCGCAGATATTGCTAGCCTCGTTGAACAATGGCATTTGTTGCGGCAATAACGAAGCCTCGAGCGCCTTCCCCTCTGTGCCAACATCGGTGAGACACTCCTGGAAAGTGGTATCGAGGTGGGCAAGCGAGCGCTCGAGCTCGTCGAAAACGAGATTTACATCAATGATCTTCGTGTTGGGTCGGCCATCAACGACTCCGTCCCCCGCCGCACGCTTGAGGCTGGCCCCAATACGCCAGATGCCCTCGAGATTCCATTCGCGAGCCATCATTACGCGAACATTGTCGTCATCGAGCCGGATGTCGCCTACATGGACTCGCTCGAATTCGACCCGCACAAGATCGCTTAGCCTAGGCGGCTGGCCATGACAAGGCGGCGGACGTCATCGGCCGGTGGCTCGGATCGAAGCTCCGCTAGAGCGGTCGAACGTGCGAGAGGTCGTGAGTAAGAAATCGCGGAAACGCTAAAGGCGCTGCCAAGCTCATGGCGCCAGCGTGGCGAACAAACGGTCGGGATCGTGCACGCGCTGCTCCGCAAGCCATGTCTTCGAACGCTGACGGGTTTCTTCGTTCACTTCTGCGATTCCAGAAACTTTGTCGAGCCAGTGTAGTGTCGCCGCAGCGTATTGCGGCATATGCGCTCGGTCGAGCTCCCCTGCCGCGTCGCGCAGCCGAACCACACCGGAATCTGTCCATCCTCGCTCGAAATCGATGCCTGCCTGCAGCAAACTCACCCAACCCTTGCACCAGGGTGCCGGTTCCCGGGAGACCTTCCTGACGTCTCGCGCGATGCGACTCAGGAGACGTCGTCTTCGAAAAACGAGTTTGCGGTCCACGTCGTTGAGCTCCATCAGGCGGGCTCGCGCCCTGAGCGTATAGAAGAAGATTCTCGTCAGCTCGGCGTTCAACAGATGCGATCGTGTGAGCGGCGTCCAGTATTTCCGCATTACCGCCAGCGCTTGTCCCGCATCCGCGCGATACATCGCGATGTCCATCAGACCAAAGGCGGCATCGCAATGCTGAATGTGAAACGCATCCTGCTGCCACTCGCCGAGCGCGGCCCGGATGACCGTCTCGGCCTCGTCGGGGCGTCCCTGGGCTAGACGCACGATGTGCGGGTACGGCATCAATCGCAATCCGACGGACGCATATCTGTCACCTCGGGCTTGGGCGTCCTCGACGAGCGGCCCCAACTTTCGACTTACCAGCCGCCAGTCTCCCAACATGACGAGGCCCGAAAGCGCGATGATCTGGGACGTCGTTCGCTCCCAGCCGAGAATGGAATTCTTCTCGAACAGACTTATTGCCTGCTCGCTGATTTCGTACGCCTGGCGCCAGTCGCCGAGCAGCCAAGCTTTGACGCCCCGCATCGACTTCGCGAATCCGTGGGCGACCGGGTCGTCGACCTTCGCGAAGTGCGTTCGCGGCGAGACCTTCTACGCGTAGGATTCGCGCTTTTTGCTTGTGTCCAGCGATGGCGCAGTTTGCTACCTCGCCCGCGAGTCCGATGGCGAAGCCGCGACGATCGCCCGCCGCAATGGCGTCCGTGAGATAGCGGGAGTGAAAGTACGAAGCTCGAAACGGATCGACGAGGCTCATACCCAGACCGGCGGACCAGCACAAATCGAGTCTGCGTTTACGACTCCGCAGAAGGCTTGACGCCGGCCGTTCGACGAAATCCAGTCGGCTTCGGCGCACACGCACCCGACCTATGACGGCGCGCAGGATCACCGACAACGAAGAGCCCGGGAAATGAAGGCCGCTTTGCTTGCAAAGCTTCCGTAATCCATCGTCCCCTTCTTTGACATAGCCGCTCTTAAGGAGCTCTTCGACAGCTTTGAGTTGTAGATCGAATTGCTCGTGCTCGGGCGCCACTTGCGCCGCACGCTCATACTCGTCGGCCGCTTCTCTCCCCCGCCCGGCAAACGCGAGCGTCCTGGCTAAAGCGACGTTTAGTTGTCCTCGGTCATTCTCGGTCCGGGAGTCAGGGCCAGAGCACTCCGGTAGAGATCGGCTGCGCGTTGAAACGCTAACGCCGATTCCGCCGCGCCCGCCGCAATGGCAGCGTACTGGCCGGCCTTTGTGTCCTGTCCCGCCGCGAGAAAGTAGCCGTGAAGTCGCTCAGGATCAGCGCCGCCATCGCGCTCCAGGTGGGTCGCAAGCTGGCGGTTTGCGTCACGGTAGGCCTCGTCCGACATCCCCTCGACGACACTCTCTCGAACTTGAGAGTGATACACGTCGAGCTGGGCGTTCTCTCCGCTCCCCCGTGCCTTGAGGAAGAAGTCGGTTAGAAGGTTATCCCTCGCGCTAGCCCATCCCTCCCCGCTGGCCAACATCGGCCGCACGACGAGCTCGGATATCGGCTGCCCCGAGACGGCGACCAACTGTAAAAGCTCGCGCGCTCCTGACGTGAGCTGTCCGGCGCGTTCTCGAATGAGTCGCTGCAATGTCGGGATTTCGATCGGTTCACGCCGGCTTGGTCCACCAAAATTTGTCGCATTAGCTTGGACGCGAGCGCGACGAAGTGACCATGGCTTTCCCACGATAGCCGTTTTTGCCGCGCCAAACGAAGGTACACCTCGCTCACGAGGTCCGTGGGCTGCCACGTGTGGCCCGGCTGCTCGTTACGCATCAGCCGACCCGCGACGGCTCGAAGTTGACGTTCAACGTCAGGCATTAGCCCGTCGATGTTTGCTCGGAGGGTTTCTCTGACTGGAGGAGGAGCTGGTTTCGTGCATGGTTTGGCCCGGTTTATTCCTCGCCTGGTTAGACTGCTCCAACTCTCGCAATTCCGCCTCAGAAAATCAAGACACGAAGAAATATTGCATTTTCCAAGGGGAAATCCCGTCTTTGTAGCGCAGGTAGGGACAAGAGAGGAAAAACTATGAGCGTGACGACCCTAATCAAAACGTGCGTGTTGCCGCTTCTGGCGGTCCTGACGACATGTTCGGCCAGTGTCTTTGCCCATCCGGATCCGTTTCACCGTATCGAGCAGCTCTCGGTTCGTATTCGCGAGACGCCCGATTCGGCGTCGCTGTACCTGAAACGGGCCTCGCTGTATCTCGCCGTTGGACGATCTGCGGAAGCGGTCTCCGATCTTCGAACGGTGCGCGTTCTCGCCCCAGAGGATGACCGGGCCCTCCTCCTATTAGGGCGCGCCCATCTCGAATCTGGCGACCATCTTTCCGCGACGACCGATTTGGATGCGTACCTCACTACGCATCCGCGCGATACGATCGGCCTCACGCTTCGCGCCCGAGCTCACGCCGCACGCGGCGATTCGGACCTCGCGGCTCTGGACTATCGAAAAGCCTTTTCCGCTTCGAAATCGCTATCGCCTCAGACCCTTATCGAATTTGCGCGAGCTGTGTCCGATAACGCGGGGCCTTCCGCCGGTGTCGAGCTTCTCGATCGAGCTGGCTCCGAGCTCGGCTTCGCCATCAGCCTCGAAGAGGTCGCTTTCGAATTGGAGCTAGAGGATGCACAGTACGCCCAGGCTTTGGCGCGTGTGGAACGCGTCCTGGAAACACTGCCACGAAACGCGGTGTGGCGTTTCCGAAAGGGCCGAGCCCTCGCCCTAACCGGGCGGGCCACGGAAGCGGCCGAGACGTATCGCACCGCAATCGTACACATCAGCTCGCGCGAAACGAAAGCTTCGCGGTCCCCAGCTCTTGAAGCGCTTGTCCGCGGCGCCGATATCTATTTGGCGGAACACGGCGACGCCGAACGCGTCACGTCGACCATCACAGAAAGGTAGTTTCACAATGTGCCACACAAGAAACTCGATCTGGTTGCTCTTACTGCTCACGCTGTTCACGGCGGTCGCGTCCGCGCAGAGTGTCGTTCGACAGCCGTATCTTCAGAGCGCGACGGAGACCAGCATGGTTATTCGTTGGCGCACCGACGCGCCGACCGAGAGTCGCGTCGACTACGGACTTTCGCCAGGCGCATTGGTCGACGTCGTCTTCGAACCCGACCAGACCACCGAGCACGAAGTGACTCTTTTGAATCTCGCGCCCGCTACCCGCTACTACTACCGGGTCGGGAATGAAGACGAGGTGCTTGCGTCGGGCGAGGAATTCACGTTCTCGACCAACCCGCCCGCATCCGTTGCACGGCGTGTACGCGCTTGGGTCATCGGCGACTCCGGGACAACGAATGGCGACGCTCGCGACGTGCGGGACGCGTTCGAGGAGTTCAACGACGGTGCACCGCCCGACGTGTTCATTATGCTTGGAGACAACGCATACGACGACGGCACTGACGAGGAGTACCAGGCCGCCGTGTTCGATATGTACACGAATTTTCTGGCGGGCACCGCTTTGTGGCCAACGCTCGGTAACCACGATGCGCGAAACGCGTGGTCCGCGACGCAGACCGGTGTCTACTACGACATCTTCACCTTGCCGAAGCGGGCAGAAGCGGGCGGTCTTTCGTCAGCAACCGAGGCCTACTACTCGTTCGACTACGCGAACATTCACTTCGTCTGCCTGGACTCGCACGACAGCGATCGGTCGATTGGAGGGCCGATGCTCACCTGGCTCGAGAACGATCTCGCGGCGACGACTCAGAGATGGGTCGTTGCTTTCTGGCACCACCCCCCCTTACACCAAAGGCTCGCACGATTCGGATGACTACGCCGATGGTGAGGGTCGACACTTCGAAATGCGCGAGAACGTGTTGCCAATTCTCGATGCCTACGGTGTGGACCTCGTCATGGGGGGGCATAGTCATTCGTATGAGCGCTCCTTTCCGCTTTATGGGCACTACGGCACGTCTGACACTCTGGCTCCGGAAATGATCCTGGATGACGGCGACGGAAACGCCAACGGTGATGGCGTGTACCAAAAGGACGACGTCGGGACGGTCTACATCGTTGCGGGAAGTTCCGGAAAGAGGAGCTCCATTTTCGTTCGAGGGTCTCTCGACCATCCGGCGATGTATATCTCCAAATGGGAACGAGGCTCCGTGGTACTCGACGTTGACGGAGATGCGCTCACGGCTCGCTTCCTCGATGACGACGGTTCCGTCGACGATGAGTTCACAATCTTGAAGAGCATGATTGCCAACGCCCCACCCGAGGTGGATGCAGGACCGGATCTAGTCGCAGTCATCGGGGAGATGTCACTCGTGCGCGGGGTTGTTGTCGATGACGGACTGCCGGTCGCGCCTGGTGTGACGGAAGCGATCTGGTCGACCGAGAGCGGACCGGCTCAAGCGGTGTTCGCCGATCCTCGAAGCCCGGAGACGAGCGTGGTGTTCTCGGCCGCGGGGACATATGTTTTGACGTTGATCGCAAACGACGGCACGATGTTTACATCCGATCGCCTCGAAGCCTTCGTCTATCCCGAAGGAACCGTGAATCAGGCACCTACGGTGAATGCCGGCGACGAGATCCGTGTCGTGCTTCCGATGGAAGCTCTGCTCACCGGCAGCGTCGCAGATGACGGTCTGCCGACGTCACCGCATCAACTCAGTGTGCAGTGGACCTTCGTGAGCGGGCCTTCAATCGTCTCGTTCGACGAGCCCACGAAGATGGAGGCGATCGCCCGCTTCGAGCGCGCGGGAACGTATGTCTTGCGTTTGGTGGTTGACGATGGTGAGCTGGCCGCCATTGACGACGTCACCGTCGCCGTCGAGCCGGGCAAAGTAACGACAATTTCGAGGATTAGTTCGAGCGAAGACGACGCCGAAGAGGATGACGATGGTGAGGTGGATCGCGACGATGACGAGATCTCGTTGGCGACAGATGACGGGGATTCAATCGCGGCGTTTCGTCTCGCCGTGGATGTGCCGAAGGACGCGCTGATCGCAGACGCCAGACTTCAGTTCCAGTCGGAAGATGACGATTCCGAGCCTAGCGTCGTTCTGATTCGCGCGGAGGCTTCCGCCGACGCTCGTGCTCTGAGTGACGAGGACAGCGACATCTCGTCACGTCCAATGACGGCGGCTTCCGTTCAATGGAACGTGGACGAGTGGTCCGAGGAAGGGGATCGTGGGCCGGCTCAACGAACGCCGAATCTCGCACAGGTTCTTCAGGAGATTGTCTCTCGCGACGACTGGAAGCGCGGCAACTTCGTGTTGCTGACCCTATCGGGGATAGGAGACCGCGTCGTCGAATCGTTCGACGAGTCACCAGAAAGCGCGGCGACGCTGCACATCGAATACATCGTCGGCGCGCCAGAGCCGCCGAAGAATACGTTCGTCGCGGGCGTCGGACGCGCTGACATCACGCCGCCGCCCGGAATTCCAATGCACGGCTGGTCTCTCATCGGGCAAATCTCCGAAGGCGTCCGCACGCGACTTTACGCGAGGGCTCTGTACCTAGAGTCCGCGGACGGCGCGCGGATGGTGCTGGTCCAATGCGACCTTGGCGCCGTCCCCGCAGCCTTACACCGAGAAGTGACGCAATCGATCGCGGCTACAACGGGTCTGGATCCGTCCGAAGTTCTCATCAGTGCGACGCACACGCACACGTCTACAACGGGTGGGGTTCCAAGAAATCGGGCTACGACCCGAGAATTTTGCGTTTCGTGGCGGAGCGCATCGAAACGGCGATCGTCCGTGCGTATCACTCGAGGGACGCCGCGGCCCTAGCGGCAGGTACGCGGGACGTCTTTGGGCTGTCACGGAATCGAAGTATCGAGGCCTATCGCGCGAATCCGAATCCGAAACTGCGCGGTCCCGACACCTTGACGGAAGAGGAGCGATCGGTCGACCCGACGCTCGCAATGATACGCGTGGATCGCGTCCTTCCGAGCGGGACTACGGAGCCGATCGCGGCCTATTCGACATTTGGAATCCACGGGACGGCGGTGCCCCCGAGTGCCGACGTCTATAACGGCGACGTGCAAGCAGCCGCCGAGCGGTTCATGGAATGGGAGGTACGGGAACAGTTCGGAATTTCGGATCATCGAGAGTTTGTCTTTCTGCTGGCGAACGGCGCCGAAGGCGACGCCGCCCCCGCGTTTGTCGACGAGGAGAGGACCGAAGGCGCGCCCTTCGACGAGGCGCATCGTCTCGGAAAGGAGCTCGCGGACGCTAGCTTTGAGCTCTTTCGCTCGTTGGACACGATCTGAGCGCGCCGGAACGGTTGTCGGCCGGGTTCGAGGAGCTTTCGCTCGGCGGGTCATCGGTGTGCGGGGAGGATCCGACGGTGGGTGTCCCGATGCTCGCCGGTTCGGAGGAGGGCGGCACTTCACCCGTGGCTTTTCTGGGTGCGTTCGAAGGCAACCGGCGCGATGAGCCCGTCGGCTGTCAGGGCGTCAAGAAGCCCGCGTTCTTCATCCCTGCATCGATGACCTTCTACACGACGTGATCGTGAAGCGCGAGGCGTTCCCACAGTGGTTCAGCATTCAGGTTCTTCGGATTGGCGGTGTGCTCGTAGTCACGGTCCCGGGAGAGATCACGAGCGAGATGGCACGCCGGATCAAAAACGCCGTCCGTGAGGCCGCACAGACGCACGACCCATCCATTCGCGACGTCACCCTGGTTGGGCTCGCGAATCAATACATCTCCTACATCACCACAAAGGAGGAGTACGGCGCGCAGCACTACGAGGGCGGCTCGACGCTTTTCGGCGAGAACACCGGAGAGTTCCTTCTCGATCGGCTGGTCGCGCTCAGCGTCGAGAGTTTGACGTCAAACGTCTACCGCCCACTCAGTCTTCCGTTTCCAGATCAAGATGTAGACGATGTGTTTCCTTCGTACGAGTCGTTCGAGTCGTCTCGCGCGGCTTTGGGGTCGCCTGAAGTCGACGATGCAGGCGCGCTGACGGTTACCTTCCGATGGCGCGACATGCGGCCCGGCACGCTTGGCTTCGGTGATGTGCTCGTTTTCATCGAAACGCGCTCGGAGAACGGCAGCTGGACTCCCCTGCGTCGCAACGGTGTTCCCGAGGACGATCGCGGGCTCAACATTGAGATTCGATACGTGGACGAACTCGATGACGGAGCCGCGGAATGGGTCGCTCGTTGGTTCGTCGGCGAAGACGCGCCGGTTGGGGAGATTCGCTTTGCGATCGAGGCTCGTGAGGGACATGGCCCCGTTCACTCCTCGGCGTTCACGCTTACGAGCCCGTCACCGTCGATTGGGCAGATCGCGGCGCTCGCGCCGGTGCTTCAACTTCATCCTGACGAAATGTACTGCCCGATGGCTCCGAACGAGTTCATCGCGAAGTCTCGTTTCCGACACCATCGTGAGCTCGCGGACGACGAAGGGTACAACACCGAGACGCTGCATTGGATCAAGACGGACGCGCACGCATCGGAGTACTACGGCGTGCCGGTGTCGTTCATCAACGAGTTCGCACTGAACGACGATGGTACGAATCGACGTCCTCGCGATCCGGACAATGGCAGCGAGTTCAACGTTTTTCTTTAACCGGACGAAAAACTCTCGGGAAACTGTTCACCGTCGGGTCTCGTCGAAACGTACTACTACGTGACGACCCGCCCCGACGCGAGTCTCGTCAGCTACTGGTGGTTTTACGGATACAACAAAAGCGAGTTCCACGGAAGCCACCAAGGCGACTGGGAGCATGTCACCTTGAAACTCAATCCTTCAGACCTGTCTCTCGCGGGCGCGTGGCTCGCACGGCACGGCGGCGGCACCTATCACCCGGCGAGCGAGCTAGAACTTCGCGACGGGCACCCGGTGATCTACTCGGTACTCGGCGCTTGGAACGCACGCGTCCTACGCGACGACGGGACACCATCACCTGGGACTCGACGACACGGCGAGTGGCGGCGCTGAGCTGAATTCGGCGGAGTCTCTGGCGCCACTCGAAGCCCAGCCGTGGCGCGAGTACGCCGGTGCTTGGGGCGAGGTGGGGCAATTCCCATGGACAACCGGGCCCCTGGGGCCATGGCAAAAGAGAGATATAGACAAGAGCTTCGACAAAATTCTGTAATGCGAAGCCAGGCCACGATGTCAACGACTGGTAGTTGTGTCGAGCAGACAGTTTACCCAGCGTCACCGACCGCGCAAATCTGTTTATCGACAAAGCCGCCTCGATTCTGGGGCGGTTGGGTCTATCGTCTCCGTTCACTCGGTGAAAATCCGGTTCTCGGGTCCGTCTAGCTAGTTCCTGTCCAGAAACACCATAACTTGTGGTGTGCGAGAGACCTATCGAAGATGTGGGTATTATACGTTTTCGGAAGGGGCTTCGTGGGGTTGAGAGCGAATGAAAATCTTGGACGAAACGAGAGGCGAATTGTTAGCAATCCATGGCTATAAGGGGCGGAAGAGTAATAGTTGTTATCGTAATAGGTGTCTTGCCATCATCAGTAGGTTGCAGGTGATGATGGAACTCCATACGTACGATTTAAAAGAAGGCAATGAGCGCCATGTGCATCGGTCGAGGCCAAAGACTCGTTTCAAGAACGAAATGACGCCTTCGATTCCGCAGCGAAATCGCCGCAGGCGTTGATAGACCCAGGAACTCTTGACCATATCGGTCACCGCGAAATGAGCCTTGGTAAAGGCAACATCTTCAACTCCCTTGCCTTTGATGGCTTCCAAGTTTGCCTTTGAAGAAAACGCGCCATCGTAGGCAACCTGGCGCGGGGCCCGTTCGTAGAGTTCGACTTGACGGTCGATCATGGTTTCCGCGAGAGTTGAATCGGACGGATTTCCATCTAAGATCACGCAATCCAAAATCATCGAGGACGAGCCACCAGTCATACACACCTTGTGGCCGTAGAGAGTCTCGCGCCGGTCTTTGCGAATAATGTCGGTGTGTTCTTCGAAGATAGAAACGACCTTCTCCTCCGCAGGCACACGCTCTTCGTCGATCACTCGGCGTTGGGTTTGGTTGATGACTTTCTTGGTGAGGACGAGAAAGTGCTCAAAATCCGCGGCGATCCTCTCCGCGCTCGCTCGCTTCACCGGCTCGGTCAAGCCCGACTCTTCCAACTGTGCTGCAACGCGTTGAGCGGAGCGATAGGTTTCTTCCGTCACCTTCAGTAGATCTCGATAGACGCGACGCCTTTGTTGCTTATCCTTCGCGTTCAGAACTCCCAGTCGACGTCTCTTCGCTCGACGCGTTCGATTGCCGAAGACCACTACTGTACCCAGCAGTTCGCGAGCTCGGCACATCACGCGAGTGAGAACCCGAACACAGTCATAAAGAAGCTCGGAGTCTGTAGGCGGATGAATGTTTGATTCCACTACCGTGCAGTCCACTCGTACTTTTCTTCCCTTTTCGATCCCAGCATCCTCGGCAACGCTCACCAGCTCTCGGTTGATCTGCTCCAGCGTTTCGAACTTCACGGCTTTGATGTTTGCTGCTAGGGTCGACTTCGACGGGGTCGGCTCTATGATGCCGAGCTGGCAAAACGTCCGATAGCTTCGAGAGTCTGCCAAGTGAAACGCCAGCTCCCGATAGGTGAACTGATTCAGCTGCTTCACCAACAACGCCCGGAGAACCTGCTCCGCGCTCATTCCCCCACGACCAACATCGCTCCCTGCCGGTGGGGTGACCGACCTTAGGTCTTGCAGTACCAGCTCATTGAGCTTAGGATGGGCATCGAGTAGCGACGAGATCGTTTCGAGCTCGCGTGCGTGCTCCAGCTTCAGCCAGGGCTCACGTAGATTTGGCTGTGGGTTGATCGTTTTTCGCATTTAGGGCTGGTCTCCTTTGGAGTTAAGTCATTTAGAATCGGATGTTTTCAACGACACGATCCTAATCGACACCCCCTCAGAAGACTAGCCCTAAATTTGCGATTTCTCCTTTTTTCTCAATCCCTTACAGGCTTCAGGACGGGTACTAGCTAGTATCACGGCGGGGCCGGCCATTGCATTCAAATTCTAGGAGGCAGGTCATGAAGAAATGGATAGCGGCTGCGGCCATCGCCATCCCCTCAGTTACGTTAGCAACTCTACAGCAACAACCCGACACATCGAGTGGGCTAACACTCCCTCCGGGTTGGGAGAAGATGGAGATCGAGGCCAAGTGGGACATAGACAAAGCGCAATACGACGCGCTCGTGAAGGGGCATCCCGACAACGGGGCCAAACTCGGCTACGACTTGAACGTGCGCTGGGGGGGTCTCGAGACAATTCATCGACTTCTATTACGATTCGCCCGCACACACGCTTGCAAAGTCGCTGCATTCGATCCGACACCGTACACGCTCGACATCAGACCCTCGGGCGCCCAGCAACGAGTTCGCCGAGCTGGAAAAGGCCAACTGGGACGAGGACTGGCAGCGAATCCAGTACAAGAGCACACCGACTCGGATCGGAGCCGTCTGGTTTCGGGCAGAAACCGGTGACTGCCGGATTTCAGACAGCGGCGGCAACAACCTCTGCCCTGATGCACACCAAAACGGCTATACCGCGGAGAACGTCCTGAAGGGCAACTATCCAAACCACCCTGCCATCGCTACGTTGCGAGCGGATCACACGGGGTTCGACCCGAAGACACTCGCGCGGTCGCTAAAAGTGCTCGATTACCGGTACCGCATCGAGCTCCAGAAATCCAACCGCGCGGTTTTCGAAATGTCTCTGGACCAAGTTCGCACAACAACGTTAGCGGACGGGATGACGAAGACGACTTACGAAGCCGAGCTCGAAATCGTCAAAGATAATTTCGACGAGGAGGACGTTGAGGAGTTATTCCGCCTCGTCAAAGAGCTCGAGAAGAAATACAACTTGAAGCCCTCGACGAAAACAAAAGGCGGCATTGAGGTCCCCGAGGCCAGCAGCCCTTCGCACCCGTAAGGCTAATAGGAGCAGGACGAGATGACCTACAAGCGGGTAGTCTGCCATTCACCGAGCGTCCAACAACAGCTCCCACCCGCGGGCCGATCGATGTGGTCGAGCACCTCGCCTGTTCGCTCGAACGTCTCCAGCTCGGGCAACCGCTCCTGCGCGCCATCTGGATTGGCTGGGCGCCGATAGATCCCGCCGAGTCGCTCGACGTAACCGACAGCGCGGAGCACACCGAGCGTGAGCATCAGCGCGCGCAGGAAGCGTGGGCCGGTGCGCGAGCTCTGCAGCCGTGGTCGGCCGCTCGGGCGCCGCGAGCAAGCCCAGCCGTTCGGCGGTTCGAACCACCCCCACGAGAGCGGTTCCGATCCAAGACTGATGAAATCGCTTGACATGTTGTATTTCATATCATATGAATTAAGTTCATTAAATATGAACTTACGAAAAAAACACCAAGAAGACACGCGCAAAGCCATCCTGGATGCCCTGGGTGGGCAGATCGCCGAGTCGGGCGCGATGGGGTTTTCTATCCAGGACGTGGCCGACCGCGCCGGCGTCACCCACCGCACCGTCTACAACTACTTCCCGACGCGCGAGGCGCTCAACGACGCGTTCGCCCTCCACGTCGAGGGGGAGGAGCTCGCCACTATCTTCCGTGTGCGCCCGGACGAGGGCGTGCGCTTGGCGCAACTGCCGTCGGTCGCAGCCACGTACTTTCGCATGATCGCCGGCAAGGCCGCTCATGTGCGGGCCTACGTCATGCTGATGATCGCGAGCCGTTCGCCTGCACAACTCACACGCGAGCGCACCAAGCAGTTCGAACAGCTCATGGAGGACGAAGCCGGCCCGCTCCCCGAAGGCGCGGCGCGGCTGGCGACTGCAGCCGTGCGCCAGTTCGTGTCATCGGTCGGCTGGCACGTGCTGACCGAGCACCACGGCCTGTCAACGAAGACGCCGCCCGCACGGCCGAATGGGCGACGAAGGCCTTGTTGGATGCCGTGGCCAACGGTGACTTCCCTATTCCGGAGACGACGAATGAGTCACGCCATGACGATTGATGACAACCGTAGCGGACCGCAAACGATAGCGCTCGACGTCGCGCTCGATGCATCGAGCTGCGGACACAAGGCGTCGACGCTCGCCGAGCTGCGCAACGCCGGACACAACGTGCCCGACGGTTTCGTGATCCCGGTCGGCGGAGCGTGCTCGCCCGAGGCGCTGCGGGAAGCGCTCGAGGCGCTGCGGGAAGCGCTCGAGGCGCTGCGGGAAGCGCTCGAGCGACTCGGCCCCGGTCCCTACGCGGTACGCTCGTCAGGCGTGGCGGAAGACCTTGGCGACGCATCGTTCGCGGGCCAAGTACGAGACCGTGCTCGGCGTCGACACCCTCGACGACGTGGTGACGGCAGCGAGACGGGTGCGCGAGTCTGGCAAGAGCGAGCGCGTGGCTACCTATCGCGCGGAGATCGACGGCGACGAGGCGCCGCTCGGCGTGTTGGTGCAGCGGCTCATCAACGCCGACGCGGCCGGCGTGATGTTCACTGCCAACCCCGTCACGGGCGACAACGAGATCGTGATCGAGGCGGTGAGCGGACTGGGCGACATGCTGATAGACGGCGGCGTCGATGGTGAGCGGTGGATCGTCGGCAAGAGCGGCATCCAGGCGGGCGGTGTTGCGGAAGTGCTCGACGAGGCCGCCGTGACAGACCTGGCGGAGCTGGCCCGGCAGGTCACCCGCGAGCGAGGCGCGCCGCAGGACATCGAGTGGGCGATCGCCGACGGCGAGATCCATCTGCTGCAAGCGCGCCCCATCACCGGGCTGCCGGTCCACCCGCAGATCGAGTTTCCGCCTGGGCGCTGGATGAAGGATACCAGCCATTTCGCTGGGCCGATCACGCCGGCGGGCGCGACCATCCTGCTGCCAGCCTACGAGGCGGCGTTCGCGCACACTTTCGAAGAGTTCGGTATGCCGCTCGAGACGATTCTGCAGCGGTCTTTCGGAGGAGAGGTCTACACCCAGGACGTTGACGTCGGACACGATCCTTCGGCGCCGCCACCGTGGCGGGTGCTCGCGATAGCGGTTCGACTGGTACCCGCAATGCGCCGCCGGATGAAAGCAGCCGAAGATGCCATACCCAAGCTCGAGTCCTATCCGCGGCGCTGGGAGAGCACGTGGCGAGACGAGTGCATCAAGCGCATCGAGGCAGCACGTGCGGTCGATCTCGACGCCATGTCGGACGACGAGCTCCTCGACGAGTTGCGGCGTCTCATCGACGACGTGCTCATCCCGCACTTGACCATCCATTTCCAGATGACGATGCCGCACATGGTTGGCGTGTATGAGCTCAACGACTGTTGCCAAGAGCTGCTCGGCTGGGACACGGCGCGGACGATGGAGCTCCTTACCGGTCTGTCGACGGCGACGACAGCGGCGACGCGCGAGTTGCGCGCCGTCGCGGCGCAAATCGATGAAGGTACCTTGACCGGTGGTATGGAGGCGGTGCGAACAAGCGAAGCCGCCCCGGGTCCTGGAAGCGTGGTTGCAGCACTGGGGGCTGCGCACCATCGACGTCGATCCGGGCGCGCCCATGACTGCGGAGCGCGACGCGCTGGTGTTGAAGATGCTGAGGCAGACGCGCACGGTGAGCGACGACGACGCCGCGTGGGAGCAGAAGCGGCAGGACGCCATCGCCGAGCCACGCGAACGGCTGAGTGGGGCGGCGCGCAAGCACTTCGATGGCGCGCTGGCTTACGCCGAGCTCGTCTACCCACAGCGTGACGACAACGTGCCCTACACCGAGGGCCTGCCTTGCGGCTTGATTCGGCGCGCTCTCCTCGCGATCGGCTCACGCATCACCGAACGCGGTGCATTACACGCGGCCGGCGACGTGTCCTTTCTCCACAAGAACGAGCTCGAGACCGCGCTGAACGGCAAGCTCGATGGCGAGACGGCAGCGGAGCGCGCGAGCCTTCGCCGCGCCGAGCAGGCGTGGGTGCTTGCGCATCCCGGGCCGCTGGTCGTCGGACCGCCACCGGTACCGGATCTCGATCTTCGCGGTTTGCCGGCCGCCGCTCGACGGATCATGAGCGGCGTCCTGTGGGCGGTAGGCGAAGAGCTGGCGCCAGCCGAGTCGAAGCAAGACGAGGACGGCAACCTGCTCGGCATCGGCGTGTCCCCCGGCAGCTACACTGGTACTGTACGCGTCATCAAAACGGAGGCGGAGCTCGACCGACTACAGCCGGGCGACGTGCTGGTGTGCCCGACGACGCACTCGAGCTGGACCGTGGTGTTCGGCCAAGCGGGCGCGCTGGTTACCGACGGTGGCGGCATGCTGTCACACCCGCCGATCATCGCACGCGAGCACGGCATCCCCGCGGTGGTGGCCACCGGCTGCGCAACCGCGACACTTCGCGAGGGACAGACGGTTACCGTCGACGGGATCACCGGACGGGTGCAGATCCACTGAGGGTATTTGGGCGAGCGCGACAGATCACGGCGGGTATGCTGATCATCTGGCAGCTACCCAATGCCATATAATGAAGCCATGAGCACAGCCGCTGCGAACCACGATGCTGATATCCTGGCTCGCGTTATTGCGCCCGGAAATCCCGAGTTAACGAAGCAGACCGCCAAAATGCTCCTCACGCTGGAATTTCCTCCTGAAGATCGAGAGAGAATGAACGATCTTGCCGCGAGGGCTGGAGATGGAGAGCTGACGGAGGACGAGCACCGTGAGATCGACGCTTACGAGCGCGTTGGACACATTCTGTCACTGCTGAAGTCCAAGGCCCGTGTGTGGTTGGACTCGAGTCGGGACACCGAGTAGCGTTTGGACGCCTCGCTCGTCGACGAGGTCTGGGCACGGGCCAAGGGCATCTGCGAGTATTGCCTCCTGTCCCAACGATTCGACGTCCTCGCGTTCCAGGTTGATCATGTGGTCGCCCGCAAACATCACGGCACGGATGATCTCGAAAACCTCGCACTCGCGTGCTTCGCGTGCAACAACCACAAGGGCGCTAATATCGCGGGAATCGATCCGACCACCGGCGAGTTGACGCGACTATTCCACCCGAGACGCGATCGTTGGGAGGAGCATTTCGAATGGGATGATGCTGTCCTGCTTGGGCGTACACCCATCGGTCGGACGACGGTGGACGTCCTTGCCGTGAATCTGAGCCACCGCATCCAGCTGCGCAAAGCTTTGCGTGACGAAGGAGTTTTTCCGCCAGCGCCCCATTAAACTTGTTCGCCGCGGGGCGTCCTCTCTGTCGGGATGTCGAACGTCCGGAATCAAGAGACCAGGACCGTTCCGTTAAACTAGAACTCGTTTTGCCACAGCGCGTCGTCGACTCCATCACGGCTGTGATGTGCTGAAAGGGGCGTCTAGCTCTTTTTGCAGCTTCTTGTCCTCGGCATGATTTGCCTCGGCGGCGATGTAGCCGCGATGGTGGGATGATGAGAGCGAACGGTGGTTCCTTGACGATCGTTTCTTCACTCGTGACGGTTGCTCGTGAGCTGGGCGGATGGTTAAACTGGCTCATGGCGACTTCCGCGACGGAGCTGTTCAAGCAGGCGATGGAGCTCGATGAACCTGAGCGTGCACGATTGGTAACCGAGTTGCTCAGCACGTTGGAACCCGACAGCTCGACGAAGTCGCTGGGCAACGCCGAATGGATCGCCGAAATCGAAAGACGTGCGCGCACGGCCCTTGCAGGCCGGCCCGCAGTCTCCTGGAACGAGGCTCGGAAGAGGATCGAAGACACCTTCGATCGTGAATGAGCGGACTTCGACTCGCGCCTGAGGCTCTCGTTGAGCTCCACGAGGCTGCCTCTTGGTACACGAGAAGCATCGGGCTCGACCTCGAAATACGGAGAGCTCTCCTACCTCGTTTCCCCTACGCTCTCGTTTTCCTTAGCACAGAGGTCGAGATTCAAGTCATCGCTGTGGCACACAACAAGCGACTACCCGGCTATTGGCTGCAACGCATTCAATAGGGTCGGGTCCTCGATCTCCTCGGCTCTCCAGACAGAGAGTCACCAACGCCCATGTCGAGCTGCACTGGGCTGCCGGCCTCGGCCTCCTTCAGGAGCTGTTGGGCCGCCCTCGGAGATTTGTCGACTAGGTCCTGTTGTGTCCGTAGAGCCCAAGCCGCCGACGAGCGCACGAGCGGATCGTTGTCCTTCAATGCACGCCGACCATTTCTCCGGCTCGGGCGTTTCGTTCGTCACGAAGGGCCGCGATCGCACGCGGGTGTCCGCATCGTGAAGCACCGTCTCGATCGCGTCCATCTGCCCGGTGTTGCGGGCCCAGACGTTTCGAATGCGGCCGCGTCCTCCTTGAGGTAGGCGATCTTGGTGCCGTTCGAGGGGCCGTCCACATGCGATCCGTCATGCAGCTCAGCCTGACGACAGACTGGTGCCGGCGTCCGAGATTCCTGGCCAAGGCGTCTTCATTCGCTTCGACGAGGAGGCCGTTCGCCAAATGCGTGGCCGTCGACGAAGCGCGAGCGCTGATCACCTCGGTCCAACTCTAGCGACATCGGGATGGGTGTTCTCATCGAGATCCGAGCCTTGCGACACGCGTCGTCCACCGGCGGCGCGGCCTCATCGACTTTGGTCGTCCCACGATAAAGCCCCCGGCTTTAGAGATTCGGAAGCTGCTGGTGCGGCAAGGCGAAGGATTCGGCCACCAACGCCGAACGCTTCGGTCCGGGTGGCTCGGTCTTGAGCTCGCGCTGGATGTCGATGTAGCGGGTTACTTTCTCGACGACCTTAGGATGCTCTGAGGCCACTCGGGCCATTCACAGGCTTCATCATCCCAAACATCGAGCAGCGCGTCAGGGGTGTCCAGCGCATACTCTATCTCCGCCAGGTTGCTGCCATGCCAGATATCGAGTCGCTGAGGATTCTTCCCGAGAAGATACGGCACGAGATAGAGGTTCTCGAGAATCGTTTGATACAGCTTGTGACACGCCGCGCGCTCGAATCCGCCTTTATGTAACGCCAACGCCCATGTCAGATATTGGTAGGGCTCTCCTGTATCATCGGGATAGGCATTCTCATACCACTCAAACGACCGAAGCGCGCCATCCACGTCGCCCACCAGCAGGTAGAGCGGACCTAAGAGGTATCGCTTCCCGTAGCCATCCGAGCCATGTCCCGTATTCAGCTCGGTCTCGAGCTGGCGTTCGTAGGTTCGAATGCGCTGGCGAATCAACTTCGGAGATTTGGGAAACACGTCGGCCATAGGCAATACCAGCGTACTACGCTACTACTCTTTGCTGACTGGCCCGTCACGAGGCGACGGACCGAGGCACTTAGGACCGTGGCAGAAATTATTTCCCATTCTTGGATGGACGCAACGTGTAGTTCCACTTCGGCAGGGAAGAGGATTTTTTGATGTTGAGTAGCGCCATCGCAGGGTCCGAGATTTTGATGCCCTTAGGATACTGCTTCTTGACGAGACGGGCGTTAACGAGTCAAGCCCATTCTTAGTTGAAACTCTCCACGGCTCATAAATTAGGCGGCCTTCTTCTTCGACACCGTTGATCTCTTCGTCTCGATCTTCAGTTCCCGCTTGAGAGCTTCGCGAAGCTTCGGAAGATGGCGGTAGCCGATCACCCTCCTCAAGCGGGGTTCGATGTCCACGAGGGCTGTCGCCAGCCACCGCTGGCGTTGGCTGGAGTTCTTCCAGTGGTCGACCTTCGCGCAGCGTTCCTCGACGAGAGCATTGACGGATTCAAGGCAGTTCGTCGTCTTGAACGAACGGCCCAGCACGCCGTACACGCCGAGACGATGCAATGTGAGCGTCTCCTCGATTCCTTCCTCCAAGCTCGCAGCTGCGGATTGGTTCCGCTCCTCCAATTCATCGTGCAGTTGATCGAGGGCCGCGAGGGCCTCTTTATATTCCGGCCTGTTGTAGGCCGACTGCAACCGCTTGCGCAACGACGCCTGCTCGCCCTTGGACAGATAGCTCACGACGTTTTCACGTTTGTGCCACTGGCACCGTTGTATCAGGACCCGCTTTCGGAACGCCTTCTTTACGGCCGCTTTCAGACTCTTGCCGCCATCGATGATCACCAGTAGACCCTGGGAGCTGTCGAGTCCCCGCGCGAGCAGTGAACGCAGGAACGGCGTCAACACCTTCTCGTTCTCCGGGGCCGTCTCCACGAAGCCCAAAAAGCGTTTTTTCCCGGAAAGTGTGATGCCCAGCGCGATGACCATCATTGCGTCGGCGAATGATTTCCCGTCCAGGAACAGCGCCACCACATCTTCGCCGGACAGATCCCGTTCCTGCATCTCCCGAAGTTTCGCTGCGCTCGCTTGTACGAAACCTCGGGACACCGTCGAGCTCGAGAGCCCGATAGCGCCCGGTATCGCTTCCGCTGCAGCCTCGTAGTTGCGACACGAGATTCCGTAGAGCACTCGTTTCAGCAGCAGATCATTCACCTCTCCGCCGTCGTTCAGTGCTTCGTAGGAGCGAAGCGGTATCTCTACTCCCTCTTGGCTCCGAACCCGTGGCACACGGATCGGTACCCGCTGGCCGGCAAGCCCTACCGTGCCAGGGTTGGTTCCGTGGCGGCGGCCACGCTCCAGTTCGTCCTTACGAGCGTATCGCTCTCCCGCCAACTCCTTCACTTCGTCGTCGAGCAGCTCGTGAACGTGCATCAACCCAAGCGGGATTAACGAACGGATCATCTCTATTTTGACGTCCACCTCGAGCTCCCCGTACTCCTCGCGCGCCATTACCTCGGGCTCACCCAAACGACGTGACTTCTTGTGTTTCTTGGCTGTACGTAGCAGACTTCCCATCTCGGCTCCTTTCTCTTGCGGCTTGATGTTGTTTTTGCCAACGTCATCAAACCACGGGGTTGGGAGCCGTTTCAATTTCCAACTAAGAATGGCACTCTCTCGCGTTAACCTTGAGCCCAGTTTTGGTCTTGGTGGTCCGTATGAAGTTCAGGATGGTTTCGTAGCTATCGAGCGGCCGGCCCGCCCAATTCTTGCTAATCTCGCTGAACAGGCGGTGCTCGATTGGGTTCCACTTGGACGCACCTGGTGGATAGTGTGCGACCGTGACGTCCAAACCGTGCTCGTTGCACAGCTTGTGCTGGATGCCGTGTTTCCATGCACGGCGGGTTGCGCCGTTGCTTCCGCCAGTGTCAGCTACGACAAGTAAATGTTTGCGGCCGGGAAAACGCTTCTGACCTTCAGAGCGCCACCACTTCTCGATGCATTCGACTGCGAATTGCGACGTGTCGTAAGACGTTCCGACATACACGGTGCCTCGATTACTCTGGAGATCATAGATGCCGTATGGGATTGCGACCCCATCTGCCATGGAGCGAAAGTCGTGGTCGTTGACGGCATCGCTCTTTTGAGCCCAGACGCGTCCTGGGTTCTTGAAGCGTCCGACCAACTCTTTCTTCTTGGTGTCGACACTCAATATGGGGTTGCCACGTCGGCTAAAGCGCTCCCGTAGCTGTGTGATGTTGGCGAACTGAGCGTCGCGAGTTGGAGGAGAGCCATTCGAGACCTTCTTTTTGTTGGTCGGAGTGAGAAGTTCATCTGTTTAAGCAGCTTCGCGACGGTTTTGCGACTGACGCGAATGCCCAAGGCCGAGAGTTCGGCAGCTATTTTTTTCGTGGTCTTGCGAGTCCATCTCAGACCGCTGACGGGATCGCCAGCGACCTCGTACTTCATAAGTTCTTCGATCGCCGCGATGACTTCTGGCGTTTTTTTTCGACAGCTTTGCGGCCGGCACCCGCTTTTCGGACCCGCTCCACATTCACATCATGCTCAAGTAGCTCGCGACGGCCCCGAGCCACAGTGCTAACGTCGAGCCCGAGGATCTCCGCCATCTGGCGGTCACCGCCATAACCTAACTTGAGAGATTCAAGCCCCGCATACACACGCCTTTCTCTCTCATCGAGCAGGCTAAAGAAAAGGATGATGGCTGCTTTGAGCTCATCGGGTAGGACGTCTTGAGCAGCAATACTCTTGGACACAGAGGGTTGCGCTTCCCAAACACGTCGGCTGGCTATTTGCTGTTCACGAATGCTCCTCTTCGGAGAGAAGTAGACATTGCGATTTCTAATCCGAGTGCGGCGAAGTCTTTTCTCCCAGGCCAATTTCGGCAGCACATCTTTGGTCCCAACCCTAACAATGGCATCAAGCTCCTCCACCGCGTAGCCAGCCTCGGAGGCGTTCACCAGTCCTTCGGCCGTGGCGACGAGTGTCCCTCGACTTGAAAAGCCGACGGACCGAATCCACCACAAGCCGTTCTCATCAAACTCCGCGAGCTCTCGGAGCGTGTAGAAACGTCCACGGTGCGAATAGCTGGTGCAGTAGTCGAGCTCTCTCAGTTTCCGGAACACCGTCAGGTCAGCGACAGTCCCCACTGTCTTCTTGAGCATGTCCATGGTGGCGATGAGACGTTTGGCAAACAACCCCCGCAGGCGGTCAATGTCAGCGTTACGAATCATAATTCGTAACTCTAACACACAATGGCCTACGTCTCCATGGGCAAGCTCTCAAAGAGCTGCAAATAGCTCCATTTGACGCGGTCCCGCCAGGCGATCCGCTTCCCGCCGGCTCGGATCGTTATCCCTGCAGCAGATGAATTACGACAAAGACTTGGTAGTTATTCTTGCCCCGACCCTTAGAGAGGCTAGCAGCCCGGTGAAAAAGTCCAGATTCTGCTCACGGAGAAAGTTTGGTGGGCAAGTTCAAGGAAGATGTGATTCGGCGGAACGGCCAAGTTGAGACGCCCGATGGATTGCAGCGGGGCAAAACGTGCGCCTATGGTCGAGACGAAGCGCAATAAAGCAGCGATCAGACTGGCGTTGAGCTCCGCGTATTCCTTCGGCGTGGCCTTGCCGATGAGATTGCGCATCAGAATCCCGAGATTGAATCCGGCCACGTGCGTGAGGAGGCGCTTGAGTATATTTTCGTGTCTTCGCAAATGCGTTCGTCGCATGCCTCCCGCTTCGAGGTAGTGCGCGAAAGGTCGTTCGAGTAACTCGCCGCGACGGCGTATTAATCGCTTACCTCGAGTCCCGCGAATGCGACGTCGGTTCGCGTAGGTGGCGGCTTGCTCGGCCTGTTTGTCCTTCCATTTGCGGCCACCTCGCTCTGGCTCCGAAATGTAGCTCCGGTATTCTTGTTCGACCAGCTCAACCAGGATGTCGTTGCCGTGATAGCCCTTGTCCCCGACCACTTCGCGACCCGCGTCTTCATGTATTCGTTCACAACATTCCGCGTTGTTCGCGAGCTCTTGCAGATTTGACTGCGCTTTTTCCAGCGTATCCGGTAGGCTCTTTGTGTCACCCTTCGCGCCTCCGTGAAGCGTCACGGCAATTACCGCACCTTCCCCGCTCATGTCCACAGCATGCTCGGCTTTGTGCGCCATATCCGTGCCCCCGCTCTTCATTTTCATGATCTCCGCATCCGGCTCGTTCGGATTCACCCACTCCTTGTTCGACCCTTTCTTTGGCCGCTTCTTGTCCAACTTTGCAATGTCCGCTCGGCTCGGCTCTTCGATACCACTCTTGCGCGCAAGCTCCTTCAAATACGATTCGTAGCTTTCCCCCGTGTCTCGACGAACGATTGACCGAAGCGCCGCATTCGCTTCCAGCGTCGTCGCGTCCACACCCAGTGTCTTGCCATCTATCATCCCTCTCGACGCTAGAACTTCTAGCACCCATCCAAATACAGATTCGTGAACTTCCAGCGGAAGTCGATTCCGTATCCGAGACAGCGACGAATGGTCCGGCGTTCGCTCTTCCATTCCAAGGCCAAGAAACTGGCGCAAAGACAGTGAGTCCGAACACCGCCAGCAGATCCCGCGCTCTGAATCGATGCGCTCAAAGTAGCCGATCAACAGCATTCGAAAATACACACCCGGCGGTATGCTCGGCCGACCTTGCTTCTTCGCGTAATACGGCGAGCATTTCGACTCCACAAACGAGTCAAACTCTTCCTCTCGAAGTACCCGCTCGAGTTCCTCATAAAAAGGATGACCAGGACTCGACGCAACCGCATCGTGTGGAATCCATAAAGTCTCTTGGCAACTTTTCTTTTTCTTCTTCATCGACATGCGATGCAATTTTACATCGTCATCGAATGAGTCTTCAGAGAAATATCGCGACCGGATACGACTTTTTCAACGGGCTGCTAGATGTCGTACTCACGTTTCCGTTATCGCAAACGTAATTCATGGATCGAGCCGGACGTTCAGGGAGCCCTCGCCTCCATGAGTGCGGAGGAGCTTCGCTCGTTTGTCCGCGAGGCCCTTGACCAGCTGGACGACAAACCGCGGACTCAGCTCGTGGATGATCGCGCGTGCGGCGAAAGGTAACTCGGGCTGGAAGCCGTCCTTGCCGGGAGGCGAGATCGTACGTGAGGTCGAACGCTTCACTGCCGGCGCGCGCCGCATAGGGTCGGCCGAGCCCGAGCAAAGCGATGACTACCTTCGCCAGGGGATCAAGGCGTTTCTCGGAGGCGACTATACGACAGCGCGGGCGATCTACGAGACCCTCTTGCCGGCGCTCGCCGGGGGGAGATCTATCTCGGTCAGCACGAGTTGGTCGACGAAGTACTGACTGTCCGCGTGCACGACTGCGCTGCCCAGTACCTGGTACGCGGCCACGCCAGTCGAAGCCTGTCCGGAGGCGCTGCAGCTGGCCATTGGCGCGGTCGACGGCATTAGCGCGTTCTGGGAGCCGCTCCGAGAAATGGATCGTGTCGCGACCGAACCGTTGCCTGAGTTAGATGCCTTCCTTCCGCTTTGGTTGGCGCGCATAGAGCAAGAGCCCAGCTCGGAGAACGAGTGGGAGGGCGATCGCGATCGTTGGCTGCGGGAAGCCGTCCACGCTGACGAACATGGGCGCCGGCGCTGCCCGTGGCGAGGCGCAATCGCTGGCCTATGCGCTGGCGCGCGCGGTGATCGCATCAAGGGAAAAGTACGCGTCATCGGCGAGCCTTTCACTTACTCATCGTTAGGGAGGTAGCGCGCTCGACCATGTTCTGGCTGATGGTGCCGTGAGACTTCTGGGAAATTGACCTCCTCATCCGCAGGACGATGGGTTCTGCGGTGCGCTTCAAGCCGCGCCGCACGCTCGGATTTCTCGAGGAGATCCGCGACACGGTCTGGTCTGACCGGCGTCCGAAAATCGAATGTTCTCCGCTTCGAACCCGGATGCAGTGCCGTTGGCGAAGGCGAACGACTTGTCTGTGAAATTTCTGGATGGGGTCAGAGACCGCGGTCTCGAAGCTTGCCAGGTCCAGAGTGATACCGAGCGTCGCGACGTTGTGGACAAACAAGAACTCCGAGGCGCTTCCGATCAAGGGTGCGCTCGACGGAGTCGGCACGGCGAAAACGATCGCAATCGCGAGAGAGATGGCCCGCGGCTCGAAAGACCTGCCAGCTCAGACCTTTCGCGCGCCCGACTTTCGGAGTACTTCAGAGTGCGCCATAAGGTTTTTCGACACCGAGTGCCCCACGTGGCGGATCCGGTTTTGGAACGCGGCCACGTCGTGCCTCGAATGTGTAGAACCGACTGGGAGTTAACATCCGTGAAGATCATCACCACGGTGCTCACCGCCTTCATTTTGCTCGCGGTCACGCAGGTTGCGAGTCCTCAGGACGGCCGATTCGAGCTGGCGGGTGTTTTCACGACGACCTTCCAAAAGGAGCTCGATGCGGCCGATCTAGGCATCGGCGTGCGCGCGGGCTATCTGGTCACGCGGCTCGTGACACTCGAAGGCGAGCTCGACTTCACGAGGTGCCGCAATCCCCGAGACAGTGAATCGATGCCGCACTCGATCGTCCCTCCTCGATCGCTTCGGCAACGCTCGTGATCGTTCTGAGCCCGGTGATCCAGTACGACGATAATTTGTCACCGCGAATCTCGACATCTGCTACGAGCGGTCCGACGAGAATTCACACGCGTCACGCCCGCCCTTTCACAAACGTCTCGAGGAAGCGGCGCTCGCCTTTGGCGCTGCCGATGAGGATCAATTCGCCGTCGGCGGGTAGCGGCTGCATCGGGTCCGGATTGACCTGCGTCTTTCCGTTGCGCTCTGTGGCGATGACCGTGCATCGCGTCTTGCGGCGAATGCCGGATTCGGCGATCGTCTTGCCGGCCAGCGCGGCGGGCATCCTGACCTTGAACACGTCGAGGCCCTCCGCGATCATCAGCGTGCTGCCGTGCTCCATATAGTTGAAGGCGGCGTTGGCTCCCATCGACGCGTAAGACATCACGAAGTCGGCGCCGGCTCGGTGCAGGCTGGGGATGTTGCGCTCGAGTGCAACCCGCTGATAATCTGGATATCGGGCCGCAGGCGGCGACAATAGATGGTCAGGTAGACGTTCATGTCGTCGTCGTGGGTGGTGACGATCGCCGCAGGGGCTTGTTCGATGCCCGCCTCTTGAAGAACCGTAAGCTCGGCGGCGCTGCCCACCACGAACTTGTCCGACTCGCTGGCCAGCTCCGGATTCTGCTCGACGATGCGGGAATCGAGGCCCCGCTCGGCCAGCGCTTGGGCCGTTGCGCGTCCGACGCGGCCTCCGCCGATGATCAGCGTCGGCGCCTCTGAGAACTTGTAAACGCGGTACTTCTCGTTGAACCGTTCCAGCTGTTCGCGGGTGCCGGCCAACACCAGGACGGTGTTCGCGCTGACGCGGTGGCGATAATCGGCACGCTCGTGGTCAGCTCGCGCACGGTGAATGCCACGTGGGTGTTGACGGGGTCGCTTCCGGTCGTGGCCACCATCGCTGCGTTCTCCACCTGAGCTTCCGATAGACGTCGGGATTGTCGAGATCACCCATGACGACCTTGAAGCCCGAATCATGCAGGCGCAGGGCTTCGCTGAGGTTCGGGACGAGTAGAACGTACGTGTAACCGTACTGGGTCAGCTTGTTGATCAGCGTGGTGGTCACCGCATCGTGGTTGGTCAACACCACATGGCCGGTGGTGCGGGCGGGCACTTGGCGCAGCGCGCGCGACTCGGCATGGGCCTCCATCCACGGGGCGTAGAAAAACCGGATGAACGAGAACGGCAGCAGGATCAGCATGTAGAGCGTTCCGGTCAGCAGCACGCAAATCGAGTACACGCGTCCCAGATCCGAGCTGAAGGTTATGTCCCCGAACCCCAGTGTCGACATGGTGGTTAGGGTCCAGTAAATCCCGGTGACCCAGCTGTGCTCGCGCCCCTCTCGCAGCATGAGCAGGTGGAAGACAAAGCTGTAGACCGCGACGATGACAGCCAGCACGCCCAGCAGCCGTGCCAATGTACGGAGGTTCTGGCGACTGGTGTCCGTGCGCAGGAAGTGGGCGAGCTGAGCAGCGAAGGATTTCATGGCGACGACGGGCCGCAGAATACTTCTTCGCACTGCTGCCAGGCAACAATCTTGCCGGTCCGCGCGGGGTGAAACTGACGGCGGCGGCGTGGCGGCCTTCTTTCTCACGCGGCTCATGTCCTCGCTTCTCTTCGGTGTCGACGCGAGGGACATCACGACGTACGGTGTCGTTGCGGTGTTTTTCGCCGCCGTCTCGTTGCTTGCGAGACAAAAGCGTTCATCACCTCACTCGTCCCGGCTGGACGGGCATCGAGCCTAGGAAGCCAGTCGTGCCTTGCGGGCGGCTTGATTGGGTCGACGGCTTTGTCGATTAGACTCGGCGTCCATCGCGGCGGTTGGGTGCGTGTATTCGCGGCGCGTATTAGAATACGGCTCCAGAGCATTGGGGCGGCAATCGATCGGAGGTTACGAATGAGTTTCGAGAAACACAGTGTCCGGCGGCTCGCGGCGCCGGCCGTCATCGTCATCAACTTGATCTTGGCGCTCTCGCCAATCGGAGCGATGGAGAGCCAGGCTCAGGAACAGCCGCCGATCGTCCAGCCGGGCGCTCCCGGCGATCCGAGTCGCAACATCTCCGCTGAAGAGGCCTCGAACCTCGCGGGCCTACAATTCAGCCAAGCCGACGTGAGCTTCATACAGGGAATGATCTCGCATCACGCCCAGGCTCTCGATATGACCGAGCTTCTCGTGTCGCGGAGCGACAGCGAGGCCATGCAGCAGCTCAGCAAACGGATCGAGCTTTCCCAGGAAGACGAGATCCAGATGATGCAAGTGTGGCTTCGCGAGCGGAGCTTAGAGGTGACGAGCGTGGACGCGCATCATGCCCACGGCGCGACCTTGATGCCCGGCATGTTGACGCCCGAGGAGATGAATGATCTCGAGGGGGCGCGCGGCGAGGCGTTCGATGATCTTTTCCTGCGCTACATGATCAAGCACCACCAAGGCGCGCTCGACATGGTGGAGGAGCTGCTCTCGGAGCGAGGCGCGGCGCAGGACTCCCAGCTCTTCGCCTTCACGTCCGACATCACGGCCGATCAGACCATGGAGATCGATCGGATGGATGCCATGCTCGCCGGGTTTTCGCCCGATCCGCGTGCGACTCTCGCCGCCGGGTTTCGCAGCGCCCGCGACGCGGTGCTGAATCTGGAGCTGGTTGCCACGCTTCCCAAGCCCGACGGCTTCTACGATCCCGAGGCTCCCGCGGGCCGGCCCCGAGAGAGCGCGGAGGAGAGGCGCGCCCGGGCGCTGCGAGAGGAGCGTGAACGGGAGCAGAATCAGGAACAGGCAGAGCAAGCCGCCGAGACCCAGGGCGCAGCAGAGCCGGCGAGCGAAGAAGTGCCTGCGGAAATCGAAGCCGACGAGGAGGATGCGATTCGGCCCGGCATTCTCAACTTCGCGAACACCGATATGGCCTTCGCCAGGGGCGTCGTGATCGAGGGTAACTATCACGGGTTCAACGCATACAACATCGAGGATCCGCGCTCCCCGCAGCTTTTGGCTTCCATCGTCTGTCCCGGCGGTCAGGGCGACGTCTCCCTTTACGGAAATCTCCTTTTCATGTCGGTGCAGGACACGCGGGGGCGGCTCGACTGCGGGACCCAGGGCGTGGCTGAGCCCGTGAGCGAGGAGCGCTTTCGCGGCGTCCGCATCTTCGACATCAGCAACCTGCGGTCGCCGAGGCAAGTTGCCGCGGTGCAGACTTGCCGCGGCTCGCACACTCACACCATTGTGAGCGATCCCGACGACGAGGGAAACATCTACGTCTACAACTCGGGCACGAGCTCGGTCCGCCCGAGCGAAGAGCTCGAGGGTTGCACCGACGCCGATCAGGATCCGAACACCGCACTCTTCAGCATCGACGTCATCCGCGTTCCCATAAACCGGCCGGAGGAGGCGCGCGTCGTCAGCCGGCCCCGAATCTTCGCCGACCCCGAGAGCGGCGCGCTTGCCGGCCTTTGGAAGGGCGGGGATCATGGTACGGGGACGCAGAGAACCCGCCAGACGAACCAGTGCCACGACATCACCGTGTATCCCGAGCTGGGTCTGGCCGCGGGCGCTTGCTCCGGAAACGGCATCCTCCTCGACATCTCCGATCCCGCGAATCCCGTCCGTCTGGACCAGGTCGTCGACCCGGCCTTCGCCTACTGGCACTCTGCCACGTTCAACAATGACGGGACCAAGGTCATCTTCACGGACGAGTGGGGCGGAGGTGGACGTCCGCGCTGCCGAGCCTCCGATCCCGCCAATTGGGGCGCGAACGCGATCTTCGACATCGTCGACGGGAAGTTCCAGTTCCGCAACTACTACAAGCTGCCGGCCCCACAATCGAAGGAGGAGAACTGCGTCGCGCATAACGGTTCTCTCATCCCCGTTCCTGGGCGCGACATCATGGTCCAGGCCTGGTATCAGGGTGGGATCTCGGTGTTCGATTTCACGGACTCCGAGAGACCGGTCGAGATCGCCTTCTTCGACCGCGGACCGATCGACCCCACTACGCTCGTGATGGGTGGCTACTGGTCCGCGTATTGGTACGACGGCTTCATCTACGGCACCGAGATTTCGCGTGGCCTCGACGTTCTCGAGCTTCTGCCGAGCGAACACGTCACCCAGAACGAGATCGACGCCGCGACGCTCGTGTCGCCGGAAGTGTTCAACGCTCAGCAGCAGCGCCGCATCGACTGGCCCGCCCACCCGGCTGTGGCGCGCGCCTACCTGGATCAGCTCGAGCGCAATCAGGCCATCGCGGCGTCGCGTTCCCAGGCGCTGACGGCCGCTCTAGACCGTGCGGACGAGCTGCTGGAGAGCGAATCGAAGGATGCAGAAACCGCCCGGAAGCTCGAGGCCATCGCGACCGAGCTCTCGAGCGAGAGCGCGTCGGCGAGCGGACGGGACCGAATGCGTCTCGAGTCGCTCGCGGAGACGGTTGCGCGTATCGCCCAAACACTGAGCTGATCGTGGATCCAATCGGCGGCGCACGCCGCCCGGCACCATGGAGCCACCAGGGTTGGACCCGGGCCACTTCCCCGTTTGATCACTAGAGTCGCTTCGGCGCGTCGGTGAGCGTGTTGGGGAATACGCTCATGATCAATGGCCGACCCATGACCATCATCGGCGTCATGCCGGAAGATTTTCGCTTTCGGCGCGTCGATCCGGCCGTACGGCTTCCCTTCCACTTCGACCGCTCGGAAGTCTATGTCGGCAATTTCAGCTACCAGGGTGTCGCTCGCCTCCGTCCCGGGGTGAGCCTCGAGGCAATGGCTACTGGCTATTCCGGTAGGCCTAGTTTGGCGACGACGGCTTCGAAGCGCGGGCGTTCGCGGACAGGGTCGTTCTGCAATGCGTCGTCAAAGTCGTGGAGAGCGGCCTCCGACGCGAGCAGGTGTTCGCGAGGGTGGGCGGCGAGGAATTCGCTATCCTCTATCCGGAGGTCTCCGGAGAAGGAGCACGCGTCCTGGCTGAGCGCCTCTGCTCCCGCATCGCCGCTGAGCGAATTGTTTGGGCAGAAGAGACTCTCTCGCTAACGTGCTCTTTCGGCATTGCCGAAACCTCGGAAACCGTGCGGACGATGACAGCCCTCTACGACGAAGCCGACCGTGCGATGTATCGGTCCAAGGAGGGCGGCCGGAACCGGGTGTCGTTGAGGGGTCGAGAAGAGTGACTCGCAACCACGACTGAGGGATACGAAATTGTGGCTCCGGGCCGCGCGCGCGGTCTGCCGGTCGAAATTCTTTCAGCTCGTTCCGTCGCCGCGCCCTTCGCCATATTCGCGTGGACCGGCGTTTCTACGCCCCGATGCTTTCGCGCTACGATGATGTTGATAGAAAACCATGACCGACGCAGAAAAGGACGAGTTATTCTACATCCGCGAATTCGCGGGTACCAAGTTGCCAACCTATACCAGCAAGATCATGCCGTCGCTCTCGACACCGACCTTCGAGTCGGCGCGAGACGCAGTCGACAACCGGGAACTCGACATCGCTCTCGTTGTTCACTTCGACGGCATCACGCGCGCCTACCCTCTGTGGATCATGGACAACCTTCATATCGTGAACGACTCGTTTGAAGGCACCCCCTTGACGGTGGTCCATTGCGAGCGCTGCAGCTCCGCCGTCGCCTATCACCCGACGGTGGATGGACGGGTCCTTAGCTTCCAGGTGGCCGGTATTTGGAAGATGACGCTCTTCATCCGAGATGAGCAGACGAACAGCATCTGGAGTCACAGTGAGGGAGTGGCGGTCGACGGACCGCTCAAAGGAGCGCGGCTGCCGCGTCACCCGTGTTACGCCACGACGTTGGGAACTTGGACGGACCGCCACGCGGGTACTCAGGTGTTGCTTTGGCCGGAGGGATTGCAGGAGCACCGCGATCCTCGCCACGGTCACGGAGCACGTGACTATCTCGGACGTCCCGGGATTCGAGCGGGTGAGTCGCTCGGTGTCATCTCGGAACACGTGGACGAACGGCTCCCCTAAAACGCTATGGTCCTCGGCATCCGCCATGCAGCGGGCGATCGAGCCTATCCCCTCGACGCGGTTCAGCGAAGCGGCGGCGTCGTCCATGACACGATGGGCGGTGAACCCATCGTCGTGTGGAGCCCGCACCTCGGCGACTCTCTGATGGGAGCGTTCTCACGGCGACTGGATACGGGTGATGCATTGACCTTCGCTCTGCGAGACGGGGTGCTCTTCGACGACAACACGTCCAGCGAATGGAGCTTCGATGGAATCGCCGTGAGTGGAAAACTGGCCGGCCGGCGCCTCGTGCCTCTCGAGTGCGCCTTCCTGAAATGGCATGCCTGGAGTCCGTTCCATCCGGATACCGAGCTCTACTGGACGGAACGCGATCTGACGGAACCGGAGCTACAAACCGACGCGTTTTCGAACCTGTTCCGCGAGTTGACGAGCGCGGGCTTTCGCCTCCGTTTCGAGGGGCAACCCCTCGCCGCATTGCGCCCCAACGAAGCCGACGCGGGCGCCGTCGTAAAGCTCGAGGACGATCGATTTGTGGTCTATCGCTTTCGGGACACCGCCGGCGCCGAGGAGTTCTTCTACGGTGCGACTCACCATGTTCATGCGGGGCGCTATGTTCTCAAATCGGAACCGGCGGTACGGTTCGCGGACAACGCCCAACTCGTGCCTCTCTCGGAAGAAGAGATGGGCTACTCACGTTTGTTGCAGGACGGTCGGCTCGGCGAGGCGCTCGAGGCGGCCGCCGACGGTGACGCCGTGGATCCGCAGGATCTCGCAATCGGACTATCGCACGTCTTCGAGCGCCTGAAGAAGCTGGGCTACCGCATCGACTTCAAGCAGCAGTTGGAGGGAAGGCGCCTGCCCGTCGAAGCCCTGAATGGTTACGAGCTTGCGATCGACTGCGACGGTTTCTTGGTCTACCGGTGCGAGAAACCCGCGAGCGCCTCCGAGTTCAGCGCGTGGCACGGTCATTCGCGGTCGGCGGGTCCGTTTGTCTTCAGGTCCGATCCACCGGGTCAATACAAAGCCGCCGGATTAGAGACGAACAACCAGCCCGACGAGAGCATCGAGTGGTCGAGTCTTCTCGAGGACGACGAGTTCGCTCGCGCTCTGGAATCGATCGTTGCGCCGATGTACCCGTCCTTGTCGGGATCCTAGGCGCGAAAAAAATCTCCGATCTGTGTCGCTGCCGCCTTCAAGCTGTTATCCTTTCCTATTCTCCGTGCCTCGTTATCCACGCTGGAGACATAACGATGAACAAATACGTCGCGTCACTATTGCTGCTTCCGTCGGTCTTGCTGGCTCAAGATCGAAATGTAGCCCTCCCCGACGGCTGGGCGGCCGACCCGCCCGTACTCGATTCGCTGATTACGTTTGCTCGCGGTGAGAGCGAACTTCGAGTCGCCGTCATCCGCTACGTCGCCGACAAAGCCGCTATCGAACGGCGCTACCAAGTTCGCTATTCACCGAGGCGTCTGGACCGGCTGCGGCAGCACTACGCTGGGTGGGACCGGCAGCTCGGCGCCGTCGACTTCGACGCGTTGAATCCGGAAGGTCAGATCGACTACATCGCGCTCAGGAACAGAATCGCGTACGACCAGGAAATGCTGTGCCTCGATGCGGAGCGCGGTGAGCAGATTGCGCCGCTGATCCCATTTGGCGACAGCCTGCGCCTGCTTCAGGAAGAACGCCACGATCGGGAGAGAGTCGAGCCGCGAAGCGCTGCCGAGACACTCAACACGGTCGCGAAGCAGATCGCGTTACTCACCGGGGCCGTGATCGAGGATGGGGAAAACGCGGCAAGTGAGCGAGGCGTCACTCCGGTTGTCGGATGGCGCGCCGCCAACCAGATCGAGCACCTACGGGCCGTGCTCGCCGACTGGAATAAGTTCTACAGCGGTTACGATCCCATGTTCAATTTCTGGGTACCCGAGCCATACGGACGGGTCGACGAGGCGCTGCAAGCTTATGCCTCCGCCATCAACCGGCACGTCGTAGGCATCCAACCGAACGAGAAGGCCCCGATTATCGGCGATCCCGTTCTCCAGGAAGGCTTGCGAGCGGATCTCGCCGTCGAGATGATCCCGTACACCGCGGAAGAAATCATCCGGATCGGCGAACGAGAATTCGAATGGACCGAGGAGCAATTCCGCATCGTCGCCAATGACATGGGCTACGGGGACGACTGGCTGGCGGCACTCGAGCACACCAAGAACCTCGCCCCTCCCCCAGGAGAAAAGCCCTGGCTGATCTTCGAGATCGGCGAGTTCTCCGAACAGTTTATCGAAGAGATGAACATGATCACCATGCCGCCACTCTCGCGGGAGATTTGGCGTCTGGAGATGCAGACGCCGGAGCGACAGCTCATCAATCCGTTCTTTACCGGCGGGGAGGTCACGCGAGTCTCCTATCCGACGAGCGAGATGGCCCATGAGGACAAGATGATGAGCATGAGGGGCAACACCCCTCACTTCAATTTCGCGACCGTCCACCATGAGCTCGTGCCCGGTCACCACATGCAGGGTTTCATGTCGAATCGATTCAACGCGCACCGCGGCCGGTTGATGCGGACGCCTTTCTGGGGCGAAGGTTGGGCGCTTTATTGGGAGCTCCAGCTATGGGATGCGGAGTTTCCCCGCAACAATCCGGACAAGATCGGCATGCTGTTTTGGCGGCTACATCGCGCGGCGCGGATCGTGTTCTCCTTGAACTATCACCTCGGGCGCTGCTCCCCGCAGGAGGCCGTCGATTTTCTCGTCGATCGCGTCGGTCACGAACGTGCGAATGCGGAGGCCGAAGTCCGGCGGACGACGATTGACGCGCCGCTCTATCAGATCGCCTACTTGATCGGCGGTCTGCAGTTCCGTGCGCTCTACCGAGAGCTCGTCGAGTCCGGCGAGGTGAACGCCACCGACTTTCATGATGCGATCATGCAGGGTGGCCGAATGCCCATCGAGCTCGTGCGGGCGCGACTAACGGGTCAGCGCCTGTCGCCCGACTACGAGACCAACTGGCGGTTTTACGGCGAGCCGTAGACGGTCTCGCACTGCATCTCTGACGTCATTCACGATCCGACCCGCGTCGAGAGGGCTCCGTCTGAGTCAATCCGAGTAGCGCGTTCGTCATCAAGGCGCCGACCACGATCGCCCCACCAATGAGTGTCCGCGTGGTGGGTGCCTCATCCAGCGCCAACCAGACCCAGAGGGGACCCAGGGCCGTTTCGCCAAGCAGGAACAGGCTCACCTCCGGTGCAGAGAGATAGCGTGGTCCTAAGGACATCAGCCCAAACGCTACGGGCAACACGACCAAGCCTAATAAAGGAAGCCACACCAGATCCATTCCTTCTGGGGCGCCTGGCTCGGCGAAAGGAAAAGCCAGAGTTGCTGCCAGCAAGCCGCCCACGCAGACAACGGCTGGGCCGCCCGCCGTCTTCGCGGCTCGCAAGCAGGTGTAGTGCGCGGCCATAGAGACGGCGCTTCCCACGGCGAGGAGGTCCCCTTTGGCGCTTCCCAGGCCTAGGCCACCGGACATGGTCACGCCCACGCCCGCCATCCCGACGAGGATGGCCACCCAGACGCACCGCTCAACGGATTCTCCAAGAAACAGCCAGGAGAACAGGCCTGCCATGAGCGGCGAAGCGGCGATGATCACGAGTGTATTGGCTACCGCCGTGTATTGAAGCGACGAGACGAAGCAGGTGGTGCTGGAGCCGAGGAACACGCCCGATGCGATACCCCAAGGACCGAGGCGCCGAAACTTCTCGAGCGGCTCACCGCGCCAGGTCAAGAACGCAAAGACTCCCAGACACATCAATAGTCCGCGCCAGAACAATAGCGTCCAGGCATCGACTCGAATGAGCCGAACCAAAAGGGAGTCGGGCGTTAGAAATAAGACGCCCAGTCCCGTGATTAGGGTCGGGGCAAGAATAACTACCAAGTCTTTGTCGTAATTCATCTGCTGCAGGGATAACGATCCGAGCCGGCGGGAAGCGGATCGCCTGGCGGGACCGCGTCAAATGGAGCTATTTGCAGCTCTTTGAGAGCTTGCCCATGGAGACGTAGGCCATTGTGTGTTAGAGTTACGAATTATGATTCGTAACTCTGATATTGACCGCCTGCGGGGGTTGTTTGCCAAACGTCTCATCGCCACCATGGACATGCTCAAGAAGACAGTGGGGACTGTCGCTGACCTGACGGTGTTCCGGAAACTGAGAGAGCTCGACTACTGCACCAGCTATTCGCACCGTGGACGTTTCTACACGCCCCGAGAGCTCGCGGAGTTTGATGAGAACGGCTTGTGGTGGATTCGGTCCGTCGGCTTTTCAAGTCGAGGGACACTCGTCGCCACGGCCGAAGGACTGGTGAACGCCTCCGAGGCTGGCTACGCGGTGGAGGAGCTTGATGCCATTGTTAGGGTTGGGACCAAAGATGTGCTGCCGAAATTGGCCTGGGAGAAAAGACTTCGCCGCACTCGGATTAGAAATCGCAATGTCTACTTCTCTCCGAAGAGGAGCATTCGTGAACAGCAAATAGCCAGCCGACGTGTTTGGGAAGCGCAACCCTCTGTGTCCAAGAGTATTGCTGCTCAAGACGTCCTACCCGATGAGCTCAAAGCAGCCATCATCCTTTTCTTTAGCCTGCTCGATGAGAGAGAAAGGCGTGTGTATGCGGGGCTTGAATCTCTCAAGTTAGGTTATGGCGGTGACCGCCAGATGGCGGAGATCCTCGGGCTCGACGTTAGCACTGTGGCTCGGGGCCGTCGCGAGCTACTTGAGCATGATGTGAATGTGGAGCGGGTCCGAAAAGCGGGTGCCGGCCGCAAAGCTGTCGAAAAAAAACGCCAGAAGTCATCGCGGCGATCGAAGAACTTATGAAGTACGAGGTCGCTGGCGATCCCGTCAGCGGTCTGAGATGGACTCGCAAGACCACGAAAAAAATAGCTGCCGAACTCTCGGCCTTGGGCATTCGCGTCAGTCGCAAAACCGTCGCGAAGCTGCTTAAACAGATGAACTTCTCACTCCGGACCAACAAAAAGAAGGTCTCGAATGGCTCTCCTCCAACTCGCGACGCCCAGTTCGCCAACATCACACAGCTACGGGAGCGCTTTAGCCGACGTGGCAATCCCATATTGAGTGTCGACACCAAGAAGAAAGAGTTGGTCGGACACTTCAAGAACCCAGGACGCGTCTGGGCTCAAAAGAGCGATGCCGTCAACGACCACGACTTTCGCTCCATGGCAGATGGGGTCGCAATCCCATACGGCATCTATGATCTCCAGAGTAATCGAGGCACCGTGTATGTCGGAACGTCTTACGACACGTCGCAATTCGCAGTCGAATGCATCGAGAAGTGGTGGCGCTCTGAAGGTCAGAAGCGTTTTCCCGGCCGCAAACATTTACTTGTCGTAGCTGACACTGGCGGAAGCAACGGCGCAACCCGCCGTGCATGGAAACACGGCATCCAGCACAAGCTGTGCAACGAGCACGGTTTGGACGTCACGGTCGCACACTATCCACCAGGTGCGTCCAAGTGGAACCCAATCGAGCACCGCCTGTTCAGCGAGATTAGCAAGAATTGGGCGGGCCGGCCGCTCGATAGCTACGAAACCATCCTGAACTTCATACGGACCACCAAGACCAAAACTGGGCTCAAGGTTAACGCCCGTCTCGTCAAGAAGCAGTATCCTAAGGGCATCAAAATCACGGACCCTGCGATGGCGCTACTCAACATCAAAAAATCCTCTTCCCTGCCGAAGTGGAACTACACGTTGCGTCCATCCAAGAATGGGAAATAATTTCTGCCACGGTCCTTAGTAGTCCTTTTTGTCTGGGACTCACTCAGCGCTCTCTCCGTTGGTGCCGACGCTTGCGGGCTTTAGGTGCTCAGCGCGTCTTCCCAGTTTAGTGCCTCGTGGAGCCGAACGCCCGAACGGCGACGACGTTCGGCTGACGCACGACTGCGGCGGCGCCCGACTTCTCAGAGTACAGCTTCACGGACGAGGAGCCACATAGTTGGTTCTCCCCTCACCCGATATCTTTCCCAGCTGAGGCGCGGATTGTAGCGTCACTCTTCGGCGAAGCAAATCGATCACCGCTCCGATCGAGGTAGGTCCTAACAAGCGGAACGCGTGGCACAGGTGCCGACCGTTTGTTCGTCACGGCGAGCTTGGATTCTGTTATTCGCTAATTCTTGGCCCGTGAGGGAGGACAACCGCGTTCGATTTCGTCTGGGCTGTCACGGAACCGCGCCTTGAGAAATTGCGACGCACTTTCCTCCCTAACTGCGATCATTTTTTTCGGAATTCTGTTCTGGGCTCGTGGCAGTGGAACAAGACGCTGACACCACTGATCGGCTGTGGCGCCAGCCAATGTTAGAGCAGCTCAACCAGCTTCGTGCCCACGCGGGGCATCGCCCGGGTCTCTCGGCTCCACCAGGAGATGAACTCCAGCAAGAACCTCGGTCACTCTTTTCGGCGAAAGCGAGCCGATGCGTTTCGCGAGGTCGCTCTTGTCGACCGTGTAGATCTGGCTGATGTTGACGACGCTTTGCTTGGTGAGTCCAGCCTCACCCTTTCTCAAGGTGACGTTACCAGGTGCAGCGCCGAGCTTGAGATTCGAGGTAACTGAGCAAACCACGATCGTGCGAATCGCACTGGCGATTGAATGCGTCGTTCTGGATGACCACGTGCGGATGGCGGTATCCAGGAGCAGAGCCCGACGGCTCCCCGAGCTCGACCCAGAATACGTCCCCCTGAGAGACTACCAAGTCCCCTCGACCATCCCACGGTGCTTGGCCCGTCGTGCGACGGCTTCATCCTCGTCCACTTCGACCGCATCTGAATACACTTCGTTGAGCTGGTTCAACAATTTCCTAGCATCATGCCGGCGAAGAAACTGCTCGAGCGCCAACGAAAAAACTCGGCTACGAGGGATTTCCAATTCCTCGGCGAGAGCTTCGGCTCTTTCGAACAGGGACTCGTCGATAGACAGAGCTGTTTTTATGGTAGCCATACTTGCGCACCTGTTGGTACTACCAACAGTATAACAGATGATACCCCTCAAGGCAGAAAGAACGTCGTCGTCGACAGGCGCCGGAACTATGGACTGATGACATCGCTTGACTTGCTCTGGTTCATAGTATATGAATTCCGTTCATTAACTATGAATCTACGAAAAAAACAGCAAGAAGACACGCGCAAAGCCATCCTCGATGCCCTGGGTGGGCAGATCGCCGAATCGGGCGCGATGGGGTTTTCTATCCAGGACGTGGCCGACCGCGCCGGCGTCACCCACCGCACCGTCTACAACTACTTCCCGACGCGCGAGGCGCTCAACGACGCGTTCGCCCTCCACGTCGAGGAGGAGGAGCTCGCCACTATCTTCCGTGTGCGCCCGGACGAGGGCGTGCGCTTGGCGCAACTGCCGTCGGTCGCAGCCACCTACTTTCGTATGATCGCCGACAAGGCCGCTCACGTGCGGGCCTACGTCATGCTGATGATCGCGAGCCGTTCGCCTGCACAACTCACACGCAAGCGCACCAAGCAGTTCGAACAGCTCATGGAGGACGAAGCCGGCCCGCTCCCCGAAGGCGCGGCGCGGCTGGCGACTGCAGCCGTGCGCCAGTTCGTGTCATCGGTCGGCTGGCACGTGCTGACCGAGCACCACGGCCTGTCCAACGAAGACGCCGCCCGCACGGCCGAATGGGCGACGAAGGCCTTGTTGGATGCCGTGGCCAACGGTGACTTCCCGATTCCGGAGACGACGAATGAGTCACGCCATGACGATGAATGACAACCGTCGCGGACCGCAAACCATAGCGCTCGACGTCGCGCTCGATGCATCAAGCTGCGGACACAAAGCGTCGACGCTCGCCGAGCTGCGCAACGCCGGACACAACGTGCCCGACGGTTTCGTGATCCCGGTCGGCGGACCGTGCTCGCCCGAGGCGCTGCGGGAAGCGCTCGAGCGACTCGGCCCCGGTCCCTACGCGGTACGCTCGTCAGGCGTGGCGGAAGATCTTGTCGAGGCATCGTTCGCGGGCCAGTACGAGACCGTGCTCGGCGTCGACACCCTCGACGACGTGGTGACGGCAGTGAGACGGGTGCGCGAGTCTGGCAAGAGCGAGCGCGTCGCTACCTATCGCGCGGAGATCGACGGCGACGAGGCGCCGCTCGGCGTGTTGGTGCAGCGGCTCATCAACGCCGACGCGGCCGGCGTGATGTTCACTGCCAACCCCGTCACGGGCGACAACGAGATCGTGATCGAGGCGGTGAGCGGACTGGGCGCCAAGCTGATGGACGGCGACGTCGATGGTGAGCGATGGACCGTCAGCAAGAGCGGCATCCAGGCGGGCGGTGATGCGGAGGTGCTCGACGAGGCCGCCGCGGCGCAGCTGGCGGAGCTGGCCCGGCAGCTCACCCGCGAGCGAGGCGCGCCGCAGGACATCGAGTGGGCGATCGCCGACGGCGAGATCCATCTGCTGCAAGCGCGCCCCATCACCGGGCTGCCGGTCCCCCCGCAGATCGAGTTTCCGCCTGGGCGCTGGATGAAGGATACCAGCCATTTCGCTGGGCCGATCACGCCGGCGGGCGCGACCATCCTGCTGCCAGCCTACGAGGCGGCGTTCGCACACACTTTCGAAGAGTTCGGTATACCGCTCGAGACGATTCTGCAGCGGTCTTTCGGAGGAGAGGTCTACACCCAGGACGTCGACGTCGGCGGCAGACACTACCCTTCGGCGCCACCACCGTGGTGGGTGCTCGCGATAGCGGTTCGACTGGTACCCGCAATGCGCCGCCGGATGAAAGCAGCCGAAGATGCCATACCCAAGCTCGAGTCCTATCCGCGACGCTGGGAGAGCACGTGGCGAGACGAGTGCATCAAGCGCATCGAGGCAGCACGTGCGGTCGATCCCGGCGCCATGTCGGACGACGAGCTTCTCGACGAGTTGCAGCGTCTCATCGACGACGTGCTCATCCCGCACTTGACCATCCATTTCCAGATGACGATGCCGCACATGATCGGCGTGTATGGCTCAACGACTGTTGCCAAGAGCTGCTCGGCTGGGACACGGCGCGGACGATGGAGCTCCTTACCGGTCTGTCGACGGCGACGACAGCGGCGACGCGCGAGCTGCGCGCCGTCGCGGCGCAAATCGATGAAGGTACCTTGGCCGGTGGTATGGAGGCGGTGCGAACGAGCGAAGCCGCCCCGGGTCTGGAAGCGTGGTTGCAGCACTGGGGGCTGCGCACCATCGACGTCGATCCGGGCGCGCCCATGACTGCGGAGCGCGACGCGCTGGTGTTGAAGATGCTGAGGCAGACGCGCACGGTGAGCGACGACGACGCTACGTTTTCGCAGAAGCGGCAGGACGCCATCGCCGAGGCACGCGAACGGCTGAGTGGGGCGGCGCGCCAACACTTCGATGGCGCGCTGGCTTACGCCGATCTGGTCTACCCACAGCGTGACGACAACGTGCCCTACACCGAGGGCCTGCCTTGCGGCTTGATTCGGCGCGCTCTCCTCGCGATCGGCTCACGCATCACCGAACGCGGTGCATTGCACGCGGCCGGCGACGTGTCCTTTCTCCACAAGGACGAGCTCGAGCCCGCGCTGAACGGCAAGCTCGATGGCGAGACGCCAGCGGCGCGCGCGAGCCTTCGCCGCGCCGATCAAGCGTGGGTGCTTGCGCATCCCGGGCCGCTGATCGTCGGACCACCACCGGTACCGGATCTCGATCTTCGCGGTTTGCCGGCCGCCGCTCGACGGATCATGAGCGGCGTCCTGTGGGCGGTAGGCGAAGAGCTGACGCCAGCCGAGTCGAAGCAAGACGAGGACGGCAACCTGCTCGGCATCGGCGTGTCCCCCGGCAGCTACACGGGTCCTGTACGCGTCATCAAAACGGAGGCGGAGCTCGACCGACTACAACCGGGCGACGTGCTGGTGTGCCCGACGACGCACTCGAGCTGGACCGTGGTGTTCGGCCAAGCGGGCGCGCTGGTTACCGACGGTGGCGGCATGCTGTCACACCCGTCGATCATCGCACGCGAGCACGGCATCCCCGCGGTGGTCGCCACCGGCTGCGCAACCGCGACACTTCGCGAGGGACAGACGGTTACCGTCGACGGGATCACCGGACGGGTGCAGATCCACTGAGGGTATTTGGGCGAGCGGGCCAGATCACGATGGACGGTGCGCACGTTTCGACGCGAGAGACATCACGCGTACGACGTCGTTGCGTTTTTTCTCGCCGCGGTCTCGTTGCTCGCGAGCTACCTCCCGGCGCGGCGAGCGGCACGCGTTCATCCGCTCGACGCTCTGCGTTAGGAGTAAGCTACCGCACCACGTCGAGGCGAGGTAAGCCGGTTTCAAGCGACACCATCACTCTGATATCCTCCACGCGCCTCGCCAACGCGGCTTCGTGCTGACGCAAGCCGACGAGATTGGCGGGACGCGCTTCACGACAGGCGATGGAATTTCCGGTCCCTTACAACCTCGCGTATGACTGACGTCACGATCAAGCTCTCCGAGGTCCTTGGGGCCATCTCCGTTGCCGCCGATCTCGGCGTTGGAGCGCCTGCGGAGACCGGCATCGGGGCGGCGTTGTTCGCTGGTCGGCTCGGCAAGCGCCTGGGGCTGCCTGAGGATCAGCGCGCCGAGCTCTTCTACGCGAGCCTGCTGCGGTTAATCGGTTGTTCGGTCGGCCTACCTGAGGCACAGGGCCCTTCCCTCGGAGACGCCGAAGGCTTTCAGCGGGGCTTGGCGATGAGTGACCTTGTCAATCTCGAGGATGTCTTCGCTCGTCTCGACGAGAACATGGCCACCGACGCGCCTAGCGAGGCCCGACAGGCCGCTTTCGCGGCGATCGGCGAGGCTTCCGGCGATCCCGAGATGGTGAAGTCGCTGACCCGGCCCCACTGTGAGCTGGGTGCAAAATTGGCCACGGACGTGGGCATGCCGCCCGTGGTCGTCGAGGCCATGTCGCAAGTCTACGAACGATGGGATGGCGCCGGTGCTCCGGTGGGCGTGGTCGGAGAAAACATCTGCCTGCCCGCCCGGGTCATGCACATCACCGGGGCTTTCGAGCTCCTCCGGCGGAGCATCGGAGCAAAAGCGGCGTTCGGGCTCATCATCGGCCGCAAGGGGGGCCACTTCGATCCGGAACTCTGCGATGCGATCAGCACCGGTCGCGACGAGCTGCTCGAGGGATTCGAGTCGGCGACGCTTCTGGATGCGTTCCTGGAAGAGGCGCCCGGAGACTGGTGCATGGATGCCGACAAGCTGGTCGATGCGGCCAAGGCCTGCGCTCACAACGTCGATCACCGCTCGATCTACACGCTCGGCCACTCCGCCGGGGTGGCGGAGCTGGCGGCCAAGGCCGGCGCATGCGCCGACCTCGGCGAGGACACGTGTGAGGAGCTTCTGATCGCGGGCTATCTCCACGACCTGGGTCGGGTCGGTGTCCCCACCACTACCACGGCATGCTCGAGGACCGACCCTACCGGCCCGCGCTAGTTCCGGAGAACGCCGCCGAGGAGCTTCTCGCCATGGCCGAGTCCGGCCGGCTCAACCGAATGGCGGTCAGAGCCGTGTTGGATGCGGTGAGCGGCCGGAGAGCCAGCAGCAAGAGCCTGCCGGCCGATCTCACCAAGCGGGAAGCCGAGGTCATTTGCCTGATGGCCCAAGGCCTGTCCAACAAGGAGATCGGGGACAAGCTGTTCATCTCCCCGAAGACGGTGGAGCACCACGTCGGCCATATCTACGACAAGATCGGCACGCGCACCCGGCCCGGGGCGGCCATGTTTGCGGTCGAGCACGGCCTCTGCATCAAGTAGGGGGCATCGGGGAACTCCCCTATTTTAGAGGATTACAAAGACTACTTGACAAACGCTTATGGATCCGGTATATTGGGGCCATGACATACAAAGCCCCTGGTCGAGCAGACAGAGAAGGGATCACCGTCATCGAGCTAATGGACATGTTCCCTACCGAAGAAGCTGCCACTCGATGGTTTGAAGCCGTCGTCTGGAACGGCGAGAGGTGCTGCGGCAAGTGCGGAAGCCTCAGTACCAGCGAAGTCCCGAACGCAAAGCCGATGCCCTACTGGTGCTCCACCTGCCGAGGTTACTTCTCCGTCCGCACGGGAACGCCGATAGCTAGGTCGAATGTACCGCTTCGCAAGTGGGCCATTACGGTCTACCTTTGCCTCACTAGCCTTAAGAGCGTTTCGAGCATGAAGCTGCATCGGGATATCGGGGTCTCCCAACCGACGGCTTGGTTCATGCTGCACCGCATTCGTGAAGCGTGGAGTGATCCCAACCGGAAAGCGTTCGGTGGCCCGGTCGAAATCGACGAAACCTATTTCGGCGGCAAAGAGAAGAACAAACACGCTCGCAAGAAGCTGAACGCTGGTCGCGGGCCGGTCGGCAAAACTGCCGTCGTGGGCGCGAAGGACCGCGCGACCAACCGCGTGAGTGCCGCCGTAGTCACGAGCACGGACGGCGATACGCTCAAGAGATTCGTTACTGAGCGGGCCGAGGTTGGAGCGAAGGTGTACACCGACGACCACGGCGGCTATGTTGGGCTGCCGAACCACGAGACGGTCCGCCACTCCGTTGCAGAGTATGTAAAAGGACAGGCGCACACGAACGGGATCGAGTCCTTCTGGTCGATGCTCAAGCGGGCGCACAAAGGCACGTTTCACAAGCTTTCTCCGAAGCATTTGCAGAGGTACGTAGACGAGTTCGCCGGCAAACACAACATGCGCGACTCAGGAACGCTTGCGCAAATGCGCGACACTGTCGCTCGGATGGTCGGTCGCAACCTCCTCTATCGGGATCTCATCGCGGACAACGGCCTTAGCTCGATGCGGTCGTAGTGGACGGAAAAGGGCGCGGGCCAGAGTCTCGGGCGTCGCGCCTACTAGATCGCGCTTCGGGTCTAACATCGGCTTCATCGTTTCCTCCTAATCGAATTGGATGCCTGCGTTTTGAAGTTCTGCGTTTTGGGCTTCACGACTTTTTCCAAGACGCCCGTGCCTTCTTTAACTCACGATGCTTTGCGAGTGGTGCAATTTTTTGAAAAAAGACAAACCAGTCTTTCGGCCAGGCTTCAAACTGGCTAGTTGTCATTCTTCCTGCATCGATCAAGGGTGTTGGGATTTTCAATTGATCAAGTTCGTACTGTAAATCTAGGATTAACGCAAACCTTTCTGGCTGGAGGGGATTGCTATTTATTAGTTTTGCCGCTTCGTCTCGACACCTTACAATCTCTGGATGCAACCTAGAAAATTGTACCGCAGGGCCTCAGCCCGTTTATCCATTTCAAATTTGTCAAGATAAGCATCAATGTGCAAAACGTAAGGATGGCAGCGAATTCTGGCGCACCGAGTTCAAGATTCATCGTTAGTCCGTCTTTGTAAGCCCAACGGACCAGGGCAAAGATGTCTCCGGTAAAGAATGCTGAGTTCCAAGCTAATTTCGCCTTCCGCACCGCCCGAGAATGTCATGAATGCGCGCGCGCGTCAAGTAGTCTTTGTAATTCCCCTATTTTACCCGTATAGGGGAGCTCCCCGATGTGGCCGATCGGGTTCTTCTGTAGTCTGGGCTCACCATGAAAACAAACCCAAGCCATGAGGAGACCACAATGCATACCGTCACAGTTCTCACCCACCTTTCCGCATCCACCGACGAGGTCTGGTCCAAGATCGGTGACCCCGGCACCATCAGTTCCTGGCACCCGGCCATCGCCAAGAGCTCGCTGGAAGGCAAAGCACGCAAGTGCACCCTGGCCAACGGGGCGCAGATCGACGAGGCGATCGACAATGTCGACGATGCCAACCGCTCCTACACCTACCGGATCGTCGAAAGTCCCCTGCCCGTCGAGGACTATCGCTCCACGATCAAGGTCGTGGAAGCCGATGGCGGCTGCTCCGTGGAGTGGACCGCGAGCTTCGACGTGTCCGCCGGGCCGGCCGAGGACACGGTCGCGATGATCAAGGACGTCTACGCCGCCGGACTGGGCGCGCTGCGCGAGAGCTTCAAGGGCTAGGGCGAGTTCCGCTCACGGAGAAAGGGGCCGGCACCGGCAGGTGCGGGCCCCTTTGTTGTGGTGCGGCTCATGTCCTCGCTTCTCTTCGGTGTCGACGCGAGAGACATCACGACGTACGGCGTCGTTGCGCCCTTTCTCGTCGCGGTCTCGTTGCTCGCGAGCTACCTCCCGGCGCGGCGAGCGTCCACCCCTCGACGCTCTGCGCTGGGAGTAGTGAGGTAGCGGGTCGTTGGGCCCGGCCTTGTTGATCTCGGAGACGGTCTCTTTGACTCGCTGGACGGCCGGCTGCGAGCGCCAACCGAACGCGCCGCGTCGAAACCGCGGCCGACATTGCCACTTGTGCTTCATTCTGCGGGACATGCTCGACTCGAGCACAGCCGTTAGAACCGGCACTCACGTCTTTCGCAGCTACCAGCGGATACACGTTCGCGCCTCAACGGGGTGCCAGCGACCTGTCACTCGCGAGCGAGCCGATTACGTCCCATCCCTTTGGAGAAGCCTCGTCGCGTCTTTCGGACGGGGATCGGTCCGCGAGCGTGCGGCTCCCCTCCTCCCAGACTTCGCGTCCCAACGGGCTACCGTCACAGAGGAACGACATCCGGCCTACTCGTCTCCGAGTGTGGCCATTTCCTGGCGAATCCGCGTGCGGATCTCTATGTCGAGAAGGTGAACGGTTGTGCGTCCGACATCGGTGAGTCCGATGACCTGGCCGTTGCCGGTCATCTCGCAGTGATCGCTCCAGCGATCGGTCCTAGGATGGAACAATCGCGTCAGCTCGCCGGACTCTGGATCGAGGCCAGCCAGGTTCAGAGCTCCTCTGTTAGGGGGTCTGTAACTGGCTATTCATGCTAATCGATTGCACTCCAAGCTGGCGACCCATGAACGTGCACAACTCAATAGCGGGCGGCTTGTAACGCCGGTGTGCCCACGGGAGCATGATCGAAGGCATTTGGAACTAGCGCTACTTATTTAACATACAGCAAGCCGCCAAACCCAACTCTCGCAATCAGTTCCGAAGATAGGCGACCCTACTGAAGGAGTTCTGAGGTTAGGCCCTTTCTTGCTGTTGCAGAGATGGCACGATAAGGCCAAGTTGTCTGGTTCGTCACTGCCTCCATGCTGCTTCGCCACGATATGTGAAAGGCGAAATCGGGATAGAGGCGCTCGTAGATCCTACAGTACTCGCAACGGTGATCGGCGCGAGTGCGGACGAACCGCCTCGACTCCGCATCCATTACGGAGCGGCGGTGGCGGCCCGCGACCGAGCCTTCAGCCGCATGTACGCGACGAAATCCATGTACTCGACGTACTTGTCGTATTCACGGCTTTCGTTGGGCGTGAGTGAACCCTCATTCGCTTTGGTCGCAAGCTCATCCAAACGTGCCTGAAACTCGGGGTCCGGTTTCGGAAGCTCCGCGAAATGCTTGGCTAGCTCGGGCGTGAAACCGCGCGTGAGGTGCTCCACGAACCGTTCGAGCGTATCGGCAACGTCACTCACAACCTCAGCGTATGTTGCCAGAGAGATAGCGTCAACCTCGTGATGCTCGCGATCGCCTCCGGGGTCGCGCTTGTTCTCGGCGTCATCGGTATCTATGGCGTGATCTCGTCGCGGTATCGCAGCGGACACGTGAGATCGGTGTGGGTATGGCCCTCGGCGCCCCTCTTCCGGAACGAGCCGACGTGAGTCGGCTCGTCCTTCGAGATGGTGCGAAGCTGACCGCTTTCGGCGTCGCGCTCGGAGTCGTGGCGACCTTCTTTCTCACCCGGCTCATGTCCTCGCTTCTCTTCGGTGTCGATGCGAGAGACATCACGACGTACGGCGTCGTTGCGTTTTTTCTCGCCGCGGTCTCGTTGCTCGCGAGCTACCTCCCGACGCGGCGAGCGTCCACCCCCTCGACGCTCTGCACTGGGAGTAACCTAGTCCATGCTCTCTCCCCTGCCCTGTCTCGCTGAGCGCACGCCCTGGCCTGGAGTAGACGAAGGCATTTCGGGCCGTGAGCTCTGCCGAGTCCCTTTTGAAGGGAGCGACCTTCCCGTCCGCGCGCTTCGCTCCAAAGACCTCGAGCGTCTTGGGCTCGCGGGTGGCAGTGCGCGCGAATAGCGAGAGATTCGGGATGTGGCCGCGCTTGACAGCCTCCGCAAGGGTGAGATTGTCCATGGTATGTGAAACCGTGGGCGAACAGCGCGTTTGTCAGCTCTGTGCCTTGAGCGATGAGGGCGATCAACGAAAAGAATGCTTCACGCCCAGATGGGACAACTCTGCAACACCGAGTCGCCGCGCATCTCCCCCGGTCAGACTGAGGTACAATGAAGCCAGGTGAGGACAGTCCCTTGAGTCGAATGAGTATTGAAGTTCCCGATGAGGCGCTCATCAGCCTCAAGACGGACTCAGAATCGTTTGCTCGCGAGCTGGTCCTCTTGGCGGCCGTCAAGCTGTTCGAGATGGGGAAGCTGTCGTCGGGGCGAGCGGCCGAGCTAGCTGGGATGCCTCGCGTGGAATTCTTGCTAGAGATTCGCCGGTATCATGTCTCGCCTTTCCGGCTGACGCCGGAGGAGCTGCGTCAAGACGTCCTGAATGCCTGAGCGAGTCGTCGTTTGTAACACTTCTCCCCTCCTCTATCTCCACCAAGTTTCGAATCTCGAGCTTTTTGCAAAACTGTATGGGGAGCTCACCGTTCCTCCGGCCGTCGAAAGTGAGTTACGCGCGGGCCAGGAGCGTGGCATTGACGTGCCCGTGATCTCGGAAATCGAATGGATTCGTATTCGACCACCGAGCGCGAAGAGTTTTCTGCCCGCCCTCGTGGACCTCGGGCCTGGTGAGGCCGAGGTGATCGCGCTCGGGTTGGAGTTCCAAGGGAGCTTGCTCGTCTTGGACGACCAGCTTGCGAGAAGGATCGCTCGGGTCAACCAGCTGTCGGTCACAGGGACGCTGGGCATCCTGCTCCGCGCCAAAGAGGCAGGTTTTCTGAGAGTATTCGACCGATACTGGAGCAGCTCCAGAAGACGACAATGTGGCTACCGGAGGAACTCGTCCATCTAATTCTTGCGCAAGCAAACGAGTTGAAAGAGGGGTTGGATCCGAGCGCTTGAAGTCTCGTTCAGACGAGATTCGCCTCGGGATCGCTCTCCTCTGGCTCTCCACTGGATCACGTTATCGGCAGTTATCATTGACGATGTGACTATCAGATGACTATAATGAAGTCATGAAAAAGGTAGGGATCGCGGACCTCAAAGCACACCTGAGCGAACACTTGCGTAAAGTCAGGCGCGGGCAAACGCTTACCGTGCTGGACCGCAACACCGCGATCGCGCGCATCGTTCCTTACGACGCCAATGAACCCCTCGAAGTGCGACGGGCGTCGAGAGAGCCGAGCTCGCTCCGACTGCCGCCACCGCCATCGAGGCCCACGGACAGCCTTGCGTTGCTCCTCGAAGACCGTGCGTCGAGGTGATCGCCTACCTGGATTCTTCGGTTCTTCTTCGGCTCGTTCTTCGTGAGCCGGAAGCCGTGCCGCTCGAAGAGCTGGCGTCTCGCGAAGGGATCGTTTCGAGCGAGCTCCTTGCCGTCGAGTGTCCGCGAACGATCGATCGACTGCGCCTTCAAGGATCGCTGTCGACCGAGGAGGCTTGGTCCCGATCGACGTTGATAAAGGACTGGCTCGAAGCCGTGGATCTCGTCCTGCTCCAGCGAGCTATCCTCTCGCGTGCGTCTGAACCGTTTCCCACTCCGCTTGGAACGCTGGACGCGCTTCATCTCGCCACTGCGCTCGTCTGGCGCGATCGCACGCAGCAAGAGCTCGTCATGATAACGCACGACGGCGGTCTCGCAACGGCAGCACGTGCTTTCGGGATCCAGGTGATCGGGAGCGCTCCAAAGGACGAGCCGACCGGTTGAAGCTGTACTATCGCTCTTCACCGCCACGGATGCCGCAGGCACCGCCGTCGCCTACGGCCTCATCCTCGTCGACGTCTACGCCAACAACGCGCTCCGAAGCGAGTGCGAGCTCACGATCGTCGGCGCGGTCGAGCCCGCCTGTCCGGCGAACGCGCCAAACTTAGGAAATTTGATCCAGCACACTGCAAAGGAAACCGTCGGAATTGCGCCCCCTAAGGGTCGGGGCAAGAATTAACTACCAAGTCTTTGTCGTAATTCATCTGCTGCAGGGATAACGATCCGAGCCGGCGGGAAGCGGATCGCCTGGCGGGACCGCGTCAAATGGAGCTATTTGCAGCTCTTTGAGAGCTTGCCCATGGAGACGTAGGCCATTGGTGTTAGAGTTACGAATTATGATTCGTAACTCTGATATTGACCGCCTGCGGGGGTTGTTTGCCAAACGTCTCATCGCCACCATGGACATGCTCAAGAAGACAGTGGGGACTGTCGCTGACCTGACGGTGTTCCGGAAACTGAGAGAGCTCGACTACTGCACCAGCTATTCGCACCGTGGACGTTTCTACACGCTCCGAGAGCTCGCGGAGTTTGATGAGAACGGCTTGTGGTGGATTCGGTCCGTCGGCTTTTCAAGTCGAGGGACACTCGTCGCCACGGCCGAAGGACTGCTGAACGCCTCCGAGGCTGGCTACGCGGTGGAGGAGCTTGATGCCATTGTTAGGGTTGGGACCAAAGATGTGCTGCCGAAATTGGTCTGGGAGAAAAGACTTCGCCGCACTCGGATTAGAAATCGCAATGTCTACTTCTCTCCGAAGAGGAGCATTCGTGAACAGCAAATAGCCAGCCGACGTGTTTGGGAAGCGCAACCCTCTGTGTCCAAGAGTATTGCTGCTCAAGACGTCCTACCCGATGAGCTCAAAGCAGCCATCATCCTTTTCTTTAGCCTGCTCGATGAGAGAGAAAGGCGTGTGTATGCGGGGCTTGAATCTCTCAAGTTAGGTTATGGCGGTGACCGCCAGATGGCGGAGATCCTCGGGCTCGACGTTAGCACTGTGGCTCGGGGCCGTCGCGAGCTACTTGAGCATGATGTGAATGTGGAGCGGGTCCGAAAAGCGGGTGCCGGCCGCAAAGCTGTCGAAAAAAAACGCCAGAAGTCATCGCGGCGATCGAAGAACTTATGAAGTACGAGGTCGCTGGCGATCCCGTCAGCGGTCTGAGATGGACTCGCAAGACCACGAAAAAAATAGCTGCCGAACTCTCGGCCTTGGGCATTCGCGTCAGTCGCAAAACCGTCGCGAAGCTGCTTAAACAGATGAACTTCTCACTCCGGACCAACAAAAAGAAGATCTCGAATGGCTCTCCTCCAACTCGCGACGCCCAGTTCGCCAACATCACACAGCTACGGGAGCGCTTTAGCCGACGTGGCAACCCCATATTGAGTGTCGACACCAAGAAGAAAGAGTTGGTCGGACACTTCAAGAACCCAGGACGCGTCTGGGCTCAAAAGAGCGATGCCGTCAACGACCACGACTTTCGCTCCATGGCAGATGGGGTCGCAATCCCATACGGCATCTATGATCTCCAGAGTAATCGAGGCACCGTGTATGTCGGAACGTCTTACGACACGTCGCAATTCGCAGTCGAATGCATCGAGAAGTGGTGGCGCTCTGAAGGTCAGAAGCGTTTTCCCGGCCGCAAACATTTACTTGTCGTAGCTGACACTGGCGGAAGCAACGGCGCAACCCGCCGTGCATGGAAACACGGCATCCAGCACAAGCTGTGCAACGAGCACGGTTTGGACGTCACGGTCGCACACTATCCACCAGGTGCGTCCAAGTGGAACCCAATCGAGCACCGCCTGTTCAGCGAGATTAGCAAGAATTGGGCGGGCCGGCCGCTCGATAGCTACGAAACCATCCTGAACTTCATACGGACCACCAAGACCAAAACTGGGCTCAAGGTTAACGCCCGTCTCGTCAAGAAGCAGTATCCTAAGGGCATCAAAATCACGGACCCTGCGATGGCGCTACTCAACATCAAAAAATCCTCTTCCCTGCCGAAGTGGAACTACACGTTGCGTCCATCCAAGAATGGGAAATAATTTCTGCCACGGTCCTAAGGTGCTGCCATCGCTTAGGTGCCATCCATCTGTTTCGTCTTTTGGCGCTCCTCGAGAAGTATCGATAGCGGATTTCTGGCGGCATTTTTCAATGATGGCCGACAGAGCGACAGGGCCATCGCGCCAGCGCGCACGACAAAATCCCTCACGTCCAGGTCATCAGGCCGATGACGCCGAACCACGCATGTAAAGCGCGACGACCAGATGGGTGAAAGAGCTTACCGTGGAGTGCCAGTAATTCACCCGGTTCATCGCCGTACGCCTTTCCCGGATGGAGGTGATCACGCCGAATGCGCGAATAGCGCAAACGCGATCGTGGACAGCATGATCGTGATCGAGTAAGCGGTCGGCGCGCCCAGTTTCTCGAAGGGATCGGCCATGCCAACGGCGAACACGGCCACAAAGACGACGGCCGATACACCGGCAAGTAAAGGCCAGACGCGGACACGGATCGTCGGCCCCGGCGCGATCTTCTTTCGCAAGCGCCGCACGCCCCAGATCAAGAAGTAGATCAGAGACGTCCCGATCGCCAGCGCCAATAGGATGGCGATAGCAAGCTGACCGTAAACCAGCAGAGCTGATGCTGGTTTCAACACCGTCGTGCCTGCGTGAACGACCGGACCAGCGAGAGGATCTTCGACGCGGGATAGTGCGATCACGCCGGTCTTTTCTCCGGCATACAGGGATGCGGACACAGGGATATAGCCGACTGCTTCCCCGCTGAGGAGCGAGCTGCGCTGCAGCCTGTCCCCGTCGAACCAGAGCTTCTGAACACCCAGGCCCGCTCGAGAAAAAAACGACCTGTTGCCGCGAATTGATCGGATAGTAGAAGCCCTCCATCGTCCGATGCTCTGCCGTGATCTCCGAGGCTTCCGGGGTCTCGCGCGGCTCGAGCTTTCGCGTCTGAAAGTTGCGGACCAGCTTACCGATCTTCATGATGCTGGGAGCATCGTCGGAATTGATCATGACGGCATAGCCGACCCTATCAAACCAGACCGCGCCCCGGCGGCGCAGCCCTTCGTTGTATTCCGCCCAGTTGCGAACGTAGTACTTCTTCTGCTTCGCGTGCTTGTACTGGCTGCGCTTGGGATACTTCATGGTCGAACGTAACTCGGCCACCGCCATAGGCGGATTTCGCTCTCAGCCAGAGCGGTGCAACAACGCCGGTCCATTGTGCCGATACGCACGCCCGCTTTCGCAGCGCGTCGAACTTTGCGGCGGCAGCCACGTCGAAAGGAAGAACCGTCCAGTTTCTGTAGAACTCGATCAACCCGATAAGTCGCTCGTAGTAGTGAACCTGCTCCTGGCCACCATGAAGCGGCGGATCATGCGCAACCAGCCACGCGTCTGTTCTTCGAAGGAGATAACCGTAGTCGCGACGTTGGTGGTGAGTGGTAGCTGTCCGAGACGTTCGCGAACAGCGAGGGCCCGCGGGTTGTCGCGATGCTGGAGAACAGAGAGGTGATCTGTATCCAGTGTGATCACTAATCGGTTTTCTCTCGATCCTCCACGCGGATGCGCCGGCCCTCTTCGATGATCTCCTTCATGATCTCGTCACTGTCGAACATCCCGACAGTTCGACGCCAGTCTTTTTCCTCGGTCGAACGGCCGGATCTCTGCATGAGTTTGTCCACAAGACGTTCCAACTCGGCGACCCGATCCTCGATCGTTGTACTGGCCATCTCTCTCTCCTAATAGTCATTTTATCGGTACGGGCGACTCGAGACAAAGCTCTTCCCGGAACGATGGTGGGGCGCCTTTCGTGAGCCCAGTTTAGAGATAGGAAATTTGGGATAGGAACTTGTTTTGATGGTTTCTTTTGTCATGATAATGAGCGAGATAGTAAGTCAGACACCATCTGAGTGCTAGAGTTCAGAGCGGCGGACACTCGAGGCAACGCTGGGTAGGCAGGCAGGTTCACGGCAGAAAGTTCCAGTGTTTTTGACCGGACAGGGAACCGCAGGGCTGTTATGCTGGCCGGTGGTCCTTATCGACGAAGAGCAGGTCGCCATCGCTCGCGAGCGAGTTGTTCACTCGGTGGCGATCAGCCAGAGTCCGAGACGTTAGGGAGCAAAGATGTCTTACTCACGTCCCCATCATCGCAGAGGTCGTTCACGGATCGAGCCGGATGTTCAGAGAGCCCTCGCCGCCATGAGTGCGGAGGAGCTTCGCTCGTTTGTCCAAGAGGCCCTCGAGCAACTCGACGACAGACCGCGGACCGCGCTCGTGGATGCCTTGATCGCGCGTGCGGCGAAAGGTAACTCTGGCTGGAAGCCGTCCTCGCCAGGCAACGAGATCGTCCGCGAGGTCGAAACCTTCACCGCCGCCGTGCGCCGCATCGGGTACGCCGCGCCCGAGCAAATTGATGACTACCTTCGCCAGGGGATGAAGGCGTTTCTCGGAGGCGACTACGCGACAGCACGGGCGATCTACCAAGCCCTCTTGCCGCCGATCGCCGAGGCCGAGATCGATCTAGGTCAGCATGAGTTGGTCGACGAGGTATTGACCGTCCGCGTGCACGACTGCGCTGCCCAGTATCTGGTGACGGTTTACGCGGCCACGGCGCTCGAAGCCCGTCCGGAGGCGCTCTGTCAGGCCATCGGCGCAGTCGACGGCATCACCACGTTCTGGGAGCCGATCCGGGAAATGGAGCGTGTCGCGACCCAACCGCTGCCTGAGCTAGACGCCTTCCTTCCGCGTTGGTTGGCGGGCATCGAGCGAGAGCCTAGCTCCGAGAGCGAGTGGGAGGACAATCGTGATCGTTGGCTGCGGGAAGCCGCCGGGCGCCTCGAAGGGGTGGCCGGTCTCGCACGGCTTGCACGCCAGACAGGAAGGCCGGAGGCACTTCGTGCTTGGTGCAGAGCGCTCGCCGAGCGCGGACAGTGGGCCGACGCGCTCCGTGCTTACAAAGAGGCTGTAGAGGTTGTTGGGAAGTCGCATCGCGAGGTGGCTTTCTCGACGGTGCGGCGCTTGCTACGCAGCAGCTCGGGCGGCGCGACGCCACCAAGTGTCTCGAGGCCGCGTGGCTCGGCGCACCGTCTATCGTTCGCCTCCTGCGTTGGCTCGGCGCCGGGACGCCGAGCGCTTCGACGCTGGGAAAGCGCGTCGTAGCGGCGACCCAGAGCTGCCCTGCTAAGGCCGCGCGACAACGCGGCCTGCTCCACATCCTGGCCGGCGATGTGAAGGCCGCGGCAAAGCTTCTTGCTAAAGCGCCGGGACTCGGATGGTCGAGTGAGGACCACCCGGGTCATCTGCTCTTCCCCGGCATTCGCTGGGATCCTTGCAGATGGAGCCGAAGCGAAGCTCAGCAACGAGCTGTTCGACGGCCTGAAGGATACCCACGTCGACATCTTCTCGAGGGATTGGGACGATGGCGATGGGATATCCGTGAAACCCGAGCTCAGAACGCCGACGGTTGTGGAATTGATCGAGCTCGCCCGGCCAGGCGCGCGCATCGACCCAAACCACTTTGTCGTGATGCTCGAGAGCATGCAGTGCGCCGCCACGCGACGAACCGAGGGTGTCCTCGTCAACAAACGCCGTCGCCATTACGGCCACGCCGCCATGCTCATTGCCTGCTGCCTCGAGCTCGCGTCGATCGTGGGCCAGAAAGAGGCCGTGTCGGCCATGTCGGCCGTGTCGGCCGTGTCGGAATGGGTCGCTGAGCTCCGCCGTGAGTACAAGCGCTTTCCCGCGTTTCAGCGCGAGCTCGAGGACGCTCTTGCGATGCGGAGCACGAGGCAGCGATCGCGATGAGAGGCTTGCTCCCGGTGCTCGCTCCTCTGTCGAGCTCGGCTTTGACGGCATCGAAGTCGAACGCTCCGTTGTCCAGCGTCTAAGCCAGTTTCGTAATCCTTCCAACTACGCTTCAGGAAGCTCGCGCGCAGGGAGATCCGAATCGAGGCGAACAGGGTGAATTCTGCGTCACGTCTTTCGCCGGTTCTTCGACTCGACGGATCCCTTCGAGCTCTTCTCGAATCTTTCCAACAAAACGTCGAAGAGTTGTGGCGATGCGCGAAACGTCGTTCCCCTCAAGCGTTCGATTACTTTGGTCGGTGAGCTTGTGACTGCTTTCAATCTCCCGGTCTAGATCCTCTTCGGTGTACTCCAAATACATGCCGGCGCGCTTCAGAAGGGCATCGACCTCAAAGCGCGACGCGAACCCGAGCAAGCGCTGGACTTGGCTCTGGCTAAGCGCACCGGAGCGGTAGCCTTCGATGGCGATGGCGTTGCGCGCGGGCCTCGGATAGATCTTCCCATTTGTCTTCGAGCCGGTCCGCGATATCTTCCGGTAACTCGACCGCGATCTTCATGGTCTTTGATCTCCTAGCGCTCAAAATAGTTCACACGTATTCTATTCTAGCGCTCCTCGGTCCCCTTTCGCGCCGCGAGCGCCGCGACCGTCGGCGTTGGCCAGGACGTTTTGGACCGGTCGAATTCTCGTTGAGCTCTCCCTTTTCACGCTGCGGTAGGGGTCCTTCAGCCAAAAACTGAGAAGGCTGGCGTCCTTGAGAATGTATCGATCGCGCGCCGCGGAAGCGCTGAGGCGGAAGAGCAGCCGTTCGGCGGCGAAGCGCGTCAGGGTTCGCTCGAACTCCTCCCTGGGTTCCTTCGCCTGGAGAAGACGGGCCTTGATCGATGCTGCCAGGTCCGGGCTCAAATGGACTTCGCGTCGAGGGCGGCGTTAGGCGACGCGACGGGAGGACATCCTGCACGCGCGAGAGCTCGGCCACGGTGACTTTCCGCTGTCGCAGACCGTCCGCGTGAAATCGTGTCAACGCGATCAGGCGTCCACGACACGTGAACGCCACGGTTGACGCGTATACTGGATTCAGTGTCAGGTGAGCTCGGATTGCACGCGCTTGTCGCCCTCTTGTCGGCGACCCTGAGCTGTCGAGACGCGTCGGAAACGCCGAAACCCGTACCCGTACCCAGACCCGCACCCGCACCCGTACCCGTACCCGTACCCGCACCCGTACCCAGCATCGACGAACGCGTGCAAGCGCTGTTGGAAGCTTCCGAGGCCTGGGGCGACAACGAGGTCGCGCTCGGACCAGACGCGGTGCCCGCGCTCATGGAGTTGGCCCGCGGAGCTTCTGAGCCGACATCAACGCGCGCGATTCAAGTGCTCGGACGGATCGGCGATGCGCGTGCGCTTCCATTATTGCTAGCAATAGCCCAGCCGGAGAGCGCGGCCGAGAACGCGGTGCTCGCATACGGACCGGAAGTCGTCGATGCATTGCTCGACGCGTTACGACGCGAGGAGACGTACCCCGCAGCTTTGAGGCTTCTAGAGCGTATCGCGCCGGCGGACGATCTGCCGAGTATGCTTGCCGAGGCCTACGCGACCATAGAAGGCGACCAGCGCTGGGGCGTCGCGAACACAGTCTTCAGACTCTCAACCGACATTTACATCGAGGAACTCGCCGCCGCCGAGCAAGACCGCATCTCGAAGCTCATCGACGACAACCCCGTGGTCGCGGTCCGCCAGGCGTTTCGGCTCGCCGAAGCTTATCCGGACGCGAAGGCGCTCGTCGCGGAAGTCTTGACGCGAGGAGATTTTCACGCGCAGCGGACCGCGTTGCGAGAGCTGAGCTACGGCAAGCTTTCTCCGGCGAGCTTTCTGCCGGAGCTTCGTCAGACGCTAAACAATCCGATCTTCGAGGACGCTACGGAAGAAGTGCTCGCAGGGATCGACTCCGAACAAGCACGCGCCATCGTCGACGACCACTTCGACGACACATTTCGAAAGCTCACCGGCATCGAGCCGGCCGCGTTCGCGTTCGACTCGCCCCCGACAGGTGAGCGTCTACTGGCGCCGCGAAAAGGAGAGAGGTGGAGCCTCGACGGTGCCGGCGCTCCCAGGCGTGTCCTGGTAACCCTCGACGACGCGCGCGACATTCGACGGATGGGCGAGACGACCCTCGTCACCCGCGAAGGCATACGACATCTCACCCTCGGCTACGTCAAGAGAAACTGCAGATGGGTGTGCGAGGAGCCCCTCGACGAGTGCCGCGCGGTTTTGGTCTACCGGCTCCCGAAAGACATCGAGGCGCTCACCGATCCGATGTTTCTATTCCCTGGCACGCTCGCCTTCACAGACCTTAGAGAATCGGCGTTCGTGAACGCTCCGTCCACGAATTCCGATTGCAGGACGTCGAGGTTGCTCGACTTCGAGAAGAGCGAGTGTAACTCTGGGACGATACTGTCGTACCGAGGCAAGAACGTACTGACCACGAATGCGGACTACACGGGCGGGCCCATCGAGCTTCCTTTCAGCGTATCCTACCAAGGCCACCGGTACTTTCTACTCGACGCTATCGACAAAGTGCACCCGGTCTACGGATGGGTATCGCTGCGCGGCGACGCGATCGAACGAGAGCTCTCCGGCGACGCCAACCCAATTTGTGACGGTGGGTTCGGTGGACCGATTGCCCTGCCCGATCCGGAATCCGGCGAGATCGAGCTCCCGCTTCCGCACAGCTCGAGGCACGAGCGGTTCGCGCTGTACGCGCTGCTCACGAGCGGCGGAAAAGCGGAGATTCGACGCGCGAGCGTTCGAGGCGAGATTGTCGAGACGCCCCCGGGTACGAGTGTTTGGACCCCAATCATGTACACCTCCGACATCACCTGGCAGGAAGGGCCGGTCGAAACGGCGCGGTACGGCGAAGGCTGTTCTGACGGGTTCTGGCCTTCACCGGGTGACGCGTGTCACCTCCGCATAGGCGGCTTCCGGTATCGCCTCGGAAGTACGGTCCAACAACAAGCATGGGCCGGAGGGACGCGGAGCGTATACAGCCTTTTAGTTTGGCGAGACACACCTTCGCCGGCGCAAGACCAGCTCGATCCGCAGCCTCGCGAGCTCGCTCTGAGAGTCGAGCCAGTCGATATCAGCCAGGTTCGAACCCTCTGTGCCAACCTCGGTGAGACACTTCGCCCCTTGAAATTAGTGTAGAGGGTGGAGGAGGATCAACGCATGAGTATGTTGGTAGAGAGAGAGACCTCGGCGGGATCGGAAGGAGCCCGTAGGGCGACTGTAGATCCCGCCGGCCGGGATGCGGCGGGGGTCGAGGATCCCGAAGTGGTTGAGCAAGCGAAGCGTCGACGCTTTACCGCGGAGTACAAGCTGCGGATAGTGCGCGAGGCCGATGCCTTCGGCAAGGGTGACGGTGACGTTGCTGCTCTTCTGCGTCGAGAGGGCTTGTACTCGTCGCAATTATCGAGTTGGCGTCGCCAACGTGACGAGATCGCCAAGGTGGGAATGACGTCGAGAAAGCGAGGCCGGAAGGCGAAGGCAGAGGATCCACGGGTCAAGGAGCTCGAGCGCGAGAACGCCCGACTCCAACGTCGCCTGGCTCGGGTGGAGACGATGTTGGAGATCCAAAAAAAAACCTCCGAACTACTGGGGATCCCCCTGAATCCACTCGAGAGCGACGAGAACGACTGATCGTGGCGGCCGAGGAGCTGGCGGGGCGGATTGGGCAAACGGCGGAAGCCTGCGAGGCTCTGGGTGTAGCTCGTTCCACGTTGTATCGCAGGCGCCAGCCGGTGACGCCCAAACCGAAGCGTCGTCCTCGGCCGCACCGAGCTCTCGACGAAACTGAGCGCGAGGAAGTCCTCGGGGCCTTGCACTGTGAGCGGTTCGTCGACAAGGCGCCCGCTCAGGTGTGGGCTACGCTTCTGGACGAGGGAACCTACCTCTGCTCGATTCGCACGATGTATCGGATTTTGGAGGAGCACGGCGAGGTCCGAGAGCGCCGGAACCAACGGCGCCATCCGAACTACACCAAGCCGGAGCTGTTGGCCGAAGCGCCGAACCAGGTTTGGTCGTGGGATATCACGAAGCTTCGTGGCCCCGTCTGTTGTTTATCACTTTAATCCGTAATCCACCGCGATGAAATATCATGGAGCCTTTGTTCTCGGAGGCCAGGCGGTAATGTAGTCTCAGAACTCCTCCGTTAGATTAGAGGGACTGTATCCGGGCCGTTCATACTAACGGATGACGCCAAGGCGAAGGAAAGAATCGGTCCGTCGCCGAGCAAGCGCGCCTTTTGTTGGTTGAGCTCATGCCATCAAAGCTTCCAAAGCTGTGGCGACCTTGTTGGAGTCGGGCCGCTGGAGTTCGACTTTGATGTGATTTTGCCGACAGGCGTTGAACGTCGCCTGGCAATTGTAGTAGTGCCCGAAAGACGCTGAAGGCGTCCTTGCGCCGTCCGTAGTATTCGTTGAAGCGAAGCGCTGCTGCTCACACAGACATCATGGTGCAGATTTCCGAGCAGGTTTTCGACGAGGCCCTGTTCTGGCGACACTTCGGACAGCAGGGCCTGCGCGTGACGGTTCACAGCGATGACAACTCGCTGCTCGATTTGCCACGCTCCTGACCCACTGCGCGGTCTATACCTGGGGAAACATGCTCAGCGTCTACGATGGACTCCAGGCGTTTCGTCTGACGGAGCTCGGTGCTTTCTGCCTCGGATTGATGGAGGAGTTTCCTGACGACGGGCTGAGTTCGAGCCCTTTCTGTACCTCAACAACTCACTCGAGATCCGATCCGACACCGACGTGTCCGCCTCAGAGCTCGGCGTGTCGCTTTTCATCAGCCAAGTCTAGTCTGCCACTCACCCACTGCACTTGACGGTAGAGTCGTCAATGACGTTCCAACACAGCCTTCACTTCCTCTGGCATCATGGCAATGATTCTGAGAAGGGTTCTTGAAGACTGACCGGGTCGAAAACGGCCTTGCTCCCAGTCGCGGACGCTAGCAACGGGGAGATGGAAGGTCTTGGCAAATTCCTCTTGAGAGAGTCCAAGCTTGCTACGAATGGACTTAACGTCGGGAAGAGGCGCCATACCGCCTAGCTCCTCTTCGGTAACGGGAAGGCTATCGGGATCCGAGCGGGCAGCGGCTTCGACATCCGCTTCCGTCAGCGCGTCGACGCGCCTCCAGTCAGTCCTTCCGGTCTTCGGGTTGTCCGGGTCCAAGTGCATCTTCATAAGCTGTCCTTTCCCTACGAATCGCTCTTCGAGCTGAAATGAGCCTCACGGTGGTACCCCTTTCCGTATACGCGACGAAAAGGACACGTCCGTCGACCATGCCGATTGTTTGATATCGATCCTCACCATAGTAGTGTTGGGTGTCCAGTCTCTCGATCCGGTGTCGATCTAGAAAAACTCGTGCGCCGTCTTTGAAATCAACTCCGTGTTTTTCGAGATTGGCTTCGCCCTTGGCATCGTCCCATACGAAGTCCACGCGCCTCCCAGTATACGGGATTCCCGTAGCACCGTCGAGGAAGACTACGACGGATCTTATTCTTCATCTTTATTGATCCGCCTATGACAGCAGGCCCACGCGGCTCAGCGAAGACGATAATAGCCGGCTCGGCGTCCTGGAGACGTGGCGGGATCACAAGACCAGCAGGTTCACGAGCCGGAGAACGCAAGCGTCGCGGGCTCCGCTCATGCGAGTTTCGCGATGAAGAATTGCTCTACGCAGCCTCGCGCGATCGAGCGTCGCCCATTCGATGTTCTTCGGATTCCAGGCGAACAAATAGGTCTCGGCGATGTTGCCGTCCACGGAACCATGCTCGTGTGCCGTGAGGCCCCCGCGGAACTCACGAGCGATGGTGCGACCGTCCACGTTTTCCGTGTTCCGGCACTTCTCGGCCAGAAACCAGACACCTTGTTCGCTGTTATCGAGCAAGCCCGCTTTCTTCAGATAGCTCCGTGCCCACGCCATCCTGTTGGCAACTTCGGACTGACTCCCCTTCTCTGGATCGTGTGGAACGATTGTTGCTCGGCGGAAGGCCCATTCGCGCGGAGGCTTGCTCGCCCAACTCCTGATTGGAGGCCGAACCTTCACGCTCCCGAATCACCTCCAGGGTCGGCTGGATGTAGGCCCAAAAGAAAAGAATGTCGACCCGAGCCGCAGGCCGGATCGAGCACCGTACCGCGGTCCGGGTCGAGCACGTGGGCGATCAGCGAGACGATCGAAATGGGCGTGAAGAACTCTCCCCCGTCATGTGCCTTTTGGACTGTGAACGGCGTTGTTGCACAGCCCGGAGCAAATCGCTGACCTCCCTAGCGCCCGTCGCAGAGTCAGCCGGCGCAGTACGTATCGGGCATCCCGAGCGCGGTCATTTTGTTGAGTATCTCGCACCCAATTCGGTGTTCAACTCGTTGCCTCGCCAACGTTCGAGTCCGCATCTCGGGCCCGATGAGCGTCTTGTAACGATAGACCGCGTTCTCCACCATGCTTCGCTTGGCGCAGCCTGAGAGCTTGTACCATTCAGGTCGGCCGTGTCTTTCGATTGCACGAATATGGCGATCGCGCTCCTGCATGGCGGTGTTCGAATTCTGACTGAGCGTCGCGTTTCGTTGCGGCGGGGTCACTGGCGGCCAGTACGGCCGGCCGCCCAGCCTGACCGAGCTCGTGCTCGGGGAAAACCTGCAGCACATAACAGACTTCCGGCGCGTGTACGCAACGCTCATCGAAGAGTTCCTGGGGCTCGCGAAGTCGGAGACCGTGCGCGGGAGCAAGTTTCAGACCCTCGGCATGTTCACGTAACGCGCTCCGCAGGTCGCGGGATGAGTCCCTAGGTTCGTGGAAAAAGAAAAAGCGGCAGAGAGCCTCGGATCCTATACCCTGATCACGTGAACAGAGCTTTTCTGCCAGTGCTGACGGGCCTCGCGGTGCTCGCGGGCTGCGGTGAGCGCATCTTGGAGCGCGAGTCATCACCGGTTCCGAGTTACGAGGTCGATCCTGCGTGGCCCGAGCTCCCGCTGGGTGATCGATGGATTACCGGTGGCCTGGGCGGGATGTGCATCGATGGGAGAGACCACATCTTTGTACTCAATCGACAGAACGTGGTGCCCGACGATCTGGACGGTGCGCGGCTGGCGCCACCGGTGATCGAGCTCGACCCCGAGGGCAATGTCGTGCGCGGCTTCGGCGATCCGGATCGGCTTGGGAGGTCGGTTGCACGACTGCCACGTCGATGCGGACGGGGGCATCTGGATCGTCGCCGCCGGGACTGGCGTCGTGCAGAAGTACTCGAGCGACGGCCGCGAGCTGCTGCAGCAGATCGGAGAGACGGGGCAGTACGACTCGTCGGACGGCACGCGCGACGGCGAGCCTTTGAACTCCGTTCGCGCACAGTTCTTTCTTCCCGCCGCGATCGATGTTGACGCGGAGACCGGCGACATCTACGTTGCCGATGGCGAGCTTCCCGGTGGCAACCAGCGGATCGCCGTGCTCGACCGTGAGGGTCGCTTTCTCCGGCAGTGGGCGCTCGAGAGAGCGGAGGCCGAACGCGATGTCACACCGCTTCCGCACTGTCTGCGTCTGTCCGATGACGGGCTGGTGTATGTCTGCGATCGTCGGGCCGATCGGATCCAGGTGTTCGAACGCGATGGCACCTTCGTTCGGAACATCAACATTCCCTTCGAGCCGTTGACACCACCCGAAGGTCGGACGAGCGGCGCGCGCGGCACGGCGGTAGTGCTCGCGTTCTCCTCCGACCCGGAACAACGCCACCTGTTCGTCGTGAACCAGAACAGCGTGAGGGTCGACGTCGTCGACCGCCAAAGCGGCGAGGTGCTGTCGAGCTTCGGGGAAGGGCCGGGACGCTATCCCGGGCAATTCACCCTGCCGCACGGCATCGGCGTGGATTCGCTCGGCAACGTCTACGTCGCGGAACAGGAAGGGCGGCGCATCCAGAAGTTTCGGGCCTCGGGCTCCTAGCCGCGTCGGGCATTCAGCGCCGCTTTCACGCGTGCCGGTGTGAACGGCACCTCTCGGATTCGGGCGCCGGTCGCGTCGAAGACGCCGTTTCCGATCGCTGCCGCGGCGAGGGTGATCGTCGTCTCGCCGGCGCCCATGGCGTCGACGTCGGGGCGATCGATAATCACTGTTTCTACCTCGGGCACGTCGAAGCCGAGTGGAAGGCTTCGGTACGATCCCCAGTCCACCGAGCTCACTTTCTCGCCGTCCCACGTGACCTCTTCGACGAACGCGCGGCTCATGCCTTGAAGCGTGCCTCCCTCGATCTGATTCCGCAGCCCGTCAGGATTCGAGACGGGTCCGCAATCGACGCCGGCCACGAGACGTTGGACGGCGATGGCCCCCGTGTCCTGATCGACCTCGACATCCGCCGCCAACGCGCAGTACCCGTTGTCGCCCTCGTACAGCACGCAGGCGATCCCGCGGCCCGTCGCGACTCCAGTTCGGGGAACGCCCGTCTTCGGGGAGGGTCGCGGATCCCAATTCGCTTTCTCGGCTACCGCCTTCAAGACGTCGATCAATCGCTGGTCTTCCAAATGTTCGAGCCGGTACACCAACGGGTCGGCTTTCGTCTGCGCCGCCGCCTCGTCCACGATGCACTTGTGCGCAAAGGTATTCTGGAGCCGTGACGGGGATCGCAAGGGTCCAGTAAAGAACGCCGACCGGACGTTGTGGGTCAGCACGCGCTCGCTCTTGACGGTTCCGGTGCCCCCGCATCGTGCGCCGACGCACCCGGCGACATAGGACGGCGCCGCATTGCTGCGGTTCCGATACGTGCGCGGTGCCGGTGCCGGCGTCTGTGGCGCGAAAGGCGCGGGCTCGAAACCGGCCAGGAAACAGGTGACGACGTTGCCGGGCGTTCCGCTCCGTGGCCGGCTACCGAGAACGGGGAACCACGCCTCGTAATCCCACGCGAGAATTCGTCCGCGGGAGTCCAGACCTATCGTTTGATCGATGACGTGGGCGTATCCTTAGTTCTCCCAGGCCATTTCATCCTGTCGGCTGAGCTGCACCCGAACCGGTCGACCCACCGCTTGCGACATCAAGGCGGCGTCATAGGAAACCGTGTCGGCCCCGTTCAGTCCGTAGCAGCCGGACCCCATCCTGAAAATCACGCGCACGTCGGCTGCGGGAACGCCGAGCATCATGGCCACTGTCTGCCGCAGCGGGTGCACCGCCTGGCTCGCCGACCAAATCGTCGCCTTTCCATCCTTCAACGTCGGCGACGGCACAGGAGCTCCCGAGCGAGCCATGCATCTGATAGGGATGGTGGTAGCTCGCGCTGACGGTGCTCGTCGCTTTGGCGAGCGTCGCGTCGACGTCTTTGGAATCCACCACCAGCCTGTCTCGGGTAGGGGTCTGATGTCGCAGGTAATCGTAGAAGTCGCGTTGGCTGGGAAGACCGGCGCCATTGCTCCACGTGCAGCGCAGTTTCTCGGCCGCCTGGACCGCCTGCCAGGGCTTGTCGGCAACCACGCCGACGAAGTCGTTCTTGACGACAACTGGACGAAGCCCGGCACGTCTTGCACGGACTTCTCGTCGACGTCCGTGAGGTTCGCGCCCACGGCCGGCGGCCGGACCACCCTGCCGTGCTAGCCTGGATTCCCACGGAGCCGTTCGGACCTAACATCAGGGTCAGCGCCGTCGCCTGATCGAGCTGTATCGGCCCCGGGGACATCGTTTGGCGTTAGGTGTGAGCTTGACCCCATGGGATTGGAGCGTCGCGCGTTGATCATCCGAAGACGAGCTGGAGATGACGGCCACCGAGCCAGGGAACGCGGGTTCGCTTCCGATCGAAGCCGGCTTCGAGTAGGTGTGGGTTGTGTGCGCGCTTTTGAAACTGGACGGTGATGGTCGAGGAATCGATCGTTACAACGGCGGTGGCGTCTATGAAGTCGCGGAAGATGCGCCGAGACTTCGCATTCGTGTATTCCTTTCCGAGTTCGGTCCCAAGGAGCCGGTAGAGGCTACTCGCCATGAGCGTGAGCTGGAGGTCACAGTTAACTTTCATCGCGACCGCTGAGGAGAGCGCATCCATATGGAAAAAGTCGATGCCATCCGCGATCCCGTTCTCGATGAGCATCCGTTGTGCGTAGCGATCGATCAGCTTCGTGGCTGAGCGACGCAGCTGATTAGTGAGAAGAAGAGTCGGCTTATCATGGCCAAGATCGCGAATGGCAAGTTGACGTATCGGGACCTCGTAGTCGCGGAGTTGGATCATCCTCTCGAGGACTTTCGGTGTTCTGAATGCCCGAGACACATTGCTGAGCTGGATCTGCCGCCAGGCTGATCCAGGAGTCTGCCGCAGTTGTTCGAGTATCTTGTCCGAGCGGCGCCGCAGAGTGATGAAATCGATGTCCATGTTATTCAGCTCGTTGAGATTCGCGTAGGTCGTCAACTTGGAATCAAACACCAACTCCTGCGGCAGCCGACCGGTTCTCTCCTTCCAAAATTCGACGAATCTCAAGATTTCATCATTCTGTTGTTCCTTGCGCAAATTACTGTTCGCGTAGCAAAACACCCGAGTCTCGGAATCCTGCGCTACGAAGGCCAGCACGCCCTTCTGCTTGCGGCTACGCTTTGAGATGTAGTGCTTCTGTACGAGCGCGTCTTCGCCATGGAAAGGGATGGTGTGGAAATCAAGGTCGAGGGAGCGGCCTCTCTTCAGGCCAAGTTTCTTCACGGTGTCGAACCAAGACCGCATGATCTGTGGGTAGCAGACCGGTCGGATGCGGCAGCTGTACTCCGTGAGGAAGGAACGCTTTGGAATCACGTTGAGTCCAGCAAACAGCGCCAAGCCCTCGTCGAAGACGTAACTCATGACATGGCTGTGCCGAGCGCTGCCGAACAACTTCATCGCCAGCAGTGAGCGAATCGCATGTGCGGCCGGCATCATCTTCGTGCCTGGGAACTTGGCATCGGCCAGCATCTTGTCGAGAGGGATCTTGGCAAGGTACGGAAGGAACAGGAACAGGCCGCCCACCTTCGTTCGGAACGTGCGCTCGGACAGGTCGAGCTTTCCGGCGTCGGCCACGTCCGCAGCATTGGGTCGAGTCGTTGCGGGCCGTTCGTCGTCTCGCCGTCTCGGGAGACGAGCGAATCCCTCCTCCTTGAGAATCGTCGAGATCGAGGCCGGACTCAGCTTTTCCCCACTCTGATCCAGGGCATCCCGGATGTCGTACACCGACGAGTTCTGCTTGCGCAGGGTGATGATCTTCTGACGAAGTCTCTCCCTGGGCGGCGGCAACTTGGCCTTCTTCGTTTGTGGCAGAAAGAACTCTCGCTGAGGGTTTTTGCGGAACTCATGGCACAGGACGCGAAAACTCCCGGGTGTGTAGCCGAACCGCTCGGCCGCCTCTGCTGACGGGGCTCTGTCGACGAAAAACGTGCGCAGAGCCTCGTACTGTCGATGGGTTGGGTTGGAGGGGAGCAGGAATTCATCGGCGAGGTCGGTTAGTTTTTTGCCTGAACCGTTGACCACATACCCCACTATATCAAGTGGTACGTATTAGTCAAGCCACAAGCGATGGAAATATCAAGAATTACGTGATCACGGGCCTTAAATGGCCTCTAGCAGCTCACCCGCTCCTTTTTCCACTCGCGGGCCATTTGCGTTTATAAGAGTGGCTTCCGTTGTTAAGACTTGAACTCTCCTAACTTTCTTTGCGCTCGAACCGCGACTTTGCGCACCTATTGGTCAAAAGCCGTTAGTGCTACGGGTCCTATGGGAATCCAGGCTAGCATGCCGGAGACCTTCACGTTGTGAACGAACTCGAAGCGACCGGTGACGAGCTCAGAATCAAAGTAACGCGATCGATAGGTACCGCGAGCTCCTCGGCGATCAGCTGTGTTTGAGCCGTGTAGAGACCTTGCCCCAGCTCACACTTACCCGTGTAGGCCGTAACCTGCCCCTCTGCGTCGATGGCGATCCACGAGTCGAGCTGGTCTCCCGGCACCGCCAGGTCCTGCGCCGCCTCCGCCGCCGAAGTCAGAATCTTGCCCACTCCGCTGAAGCCGACAATCAAGCAGCCGGCCCCCTTCAACCAATCTCGACGCGACAGCACGAGCCGATCCAAGGCGGCGCCGGCGTCGCGAGTCAAAGATGGGTCCATCACTCGTCGCTCCGTGCTCATCCCGCCACCTCCTGCGCATAACGCTTGATGGCACGAAGCATCCGAACGTGGGTGAAGCAGCGGCACAGCACGGTCGACAGAGCCTCCTGAATCTGCTCGTCGCTCGCCAATCCGGCGATCGAGGTCCAGCGGTTGACGGTTGCCACCTCGACGAGCCCGTTCTTTCGTACGGTCGTGCGCACCTTGAGCTTAGACCGCGGAGAAGAGGGCTGCCTTGAGCTGCATGGAGCTACGCCCCGAGGCGCTCCTGCTTACCGACGATGCGGCCGCGCGGATTGCTGCGAACTCCCTCGACTATCGTGCGCACGGTACACTCGGCGTTTTGCTGCGTTCGATCCGACGTAGCCAGCGCGAGCGTCAGGACGTGATCGCTATTTTGAGATCCTTGCCGAAGGTGTCGAGCCTCCATATCCGACGGAGCCTTCTCGAGGAGATCATCGAGCTGGCCGAACGCGCGGACGGCTGACTCCATTCACCGGTGAAACAACGGTTGCCTCGAGGGAAGCTCGGCGTCCCATCGGCTACCGCGTCCGGCGCAGAGGGAGGACATACAGCTCAAAACTCGTCTTATTCTTATATGGACAAGGTGCCATGCTCATGACTCTGCGAGTCAAGAACTATTTCTCGCAGCTCGAACGGCGCACCCATGCCGAGCTCGATCGTTCGGCCGAGAAGCTGGTGCGGGAAGAGAAGCGAAGCGAAGCGTCGCTCTGCTCATCGCTCATCTTTCGAAATGTCCAGGCGAAAGACCGCCCTCGAGCTCGGCTACAAGAGTCTGTTCGAATACTGCGTCAAGAAATTGAGACTGAGCGAGGGCTCCGTCGCGCGTCGCCTTCGAGTGGCGAACTTGGCCAGGCGGGTTCCGCGCATTCTCGTTGCATTGGCCGAGAACACGATCAGCTTGAAGGTTGCGGGACTTCTCGCTCCGCACCTTCGCGCCAGCAATGCCGATAAATTGATCTCCGAGTGCGCAGGCCTCACCTCGCGTGCGGTCGAGCAATGTCTTGTCGCGATAGAGCCGCGGCCCCTGTTTCGACCGTCGATTCGCAAACAGCCGGCCCGGCCCACAAAGCCCGATCCGACGGCCGCGACGGCACCGGAACGGAGTGCAGAGTCCCATGGCGCACCGAATGCGAGACCATCAACTCCTCCGATAATGCAACCCGCACGCCCCGACACGTTCAACTTCCGCTTCTCCGCCGGTAAGAAATTCAAAGAAAAGCTCGAACGGTTCGCGGAGGTGATGGGAGTCGAGGATCCTGTCCAGCATCAGGCCGTGCTCTTGGAGGCGGCCGTCGATCTCGCGCTCCTGAAGAAGGACCCGAAGAAGAAACTGGAGCGGCGTCAAAAGAGAGAGAGTGGGCGCAAGACCACCGAATCGAGGGCGCGCGGGGGTGCGGTATCGGCAAAAGTAGCAAAAGCGCCTTCACGCTATGTGGCGTCGGCGGTGCGCGAGCGTGTGTTCGCGCGCGCGGATTACCAATGCGAGTATCGAAGCCGGGACGGGACGCGGTGCAGCTCGCGCACGGGGCTCGAGCTCGAGCACACGCGGCCGTTCGGTGTTTCTCCCACGCACGATGAGAAGCTGCTGAAGGCTTTCTGCCGTGCGCACAACCGCTTGGCCGCCGATCGGTTCTATGGCGATGACTTCATGAAGGCGAAGGTCGCGGCCGGCCGGTCGCGCTCGGGCTAGTCGAAGGTGAGCACGTCGCGCGCGGCCGCATGGACTCGTGACAATCCGTCCGCTGGTATGGCGAGCGCGATCTTTGAAGTCACCATTTCGCGGGCATGGTGCTTGATCATGCCGACTTTGCCTCAGTGGTGTCTGTAGCACGAGGAGCTTGTCTTCAGGGTGGGCCCAAGAGCCTCATCGTCTTTACTTCGGCGCGAAGCTCGAGCTCTCATCTTCCTCGCTCGCGCTCTTCATGCGTCCTCCGGCCAGATACAACAGGCCGCCGATTAGGCTTTCAACGACCCACCATATCGCGAGCCCGAGAAGCACGCCCAGCATCCCGTCGACACCACCGCCCCGAACAGGGCGAAAACGGGGCGAAGATGCATCGCCATCGCGAGCCAGAAGAGCCACTGCCAGGCACCCGTTTCGTCGATACCCAGCCCGGACAATTTGGCGCGCACGTAGACCGCAATGCCGCCTATCGTCAAGATCCCAATGATGCCGCTGTAGCCAACGCACTCAGGAGATCGGGATTCGCATGGCACTCGGGGCTCGCAAGGGCGATATTCTCGCCGGCGTCCTCATTCACGGATTGAAAACCACCGGAATGGGCGTGCTCGTGGGTCTTCTGGGAGCCCACGGTCTGTCCCCGTCGCTCGAGCTGCTGCTCTCCGACGTCGCGCCGCACGACCCGCCGACCCTTGTCGCGGTGTCGTTGCTCCTGGCCGCCATCACCCTGTTGGGCTGCTACCTTCCGGCGCGCCGCGCCACCCGACTCGACCCGACGGTCGCGTTGAGGCACGAATGAAGGCGATAGGTGTCGAGTCGCTCGCCCTCGCCGCGGCGGGTGTCAACCAGGGTTGACGCGAGGGTGTCCGCCCGAACACATACGCCGGTGGTGCCGCGCCCTCCCGAGGCTTCTCGATTCGGTGCACCGCGCGCGAGAGTTACCTTCTCGGCGCCGAGGCCATCGTCGCCGACAACCGATCCACCGACCGGCACGCGCCTACAGAGGACGGACCATCACGCTCTCTGCGATGATGCTGCTATGAGTACAGCTCATAGCGTACTGGACGAACTGCTCGCCCGATTGGCGCTTGCTTCACGCCGGAGGTGGCGGCGCGACTTGTGCGACTCCGCGCACCTGAATCTGTGCAGGCGCGAATGGAAGTGCTGGCCAAGAAATCCGAGGAAGGCTCCCTCTCAGACCGGGAGCGGGAGGAATACGAGGCGTTCGTGTCAGCAGGCAACTTTGTGGCGATTCTTCAGTCCAAGGCTCGCAGACTTCTTAAAGACCAGCCCACCTGATGGACGCCGCCCTGCGGAGACTCGTCCGTGAGCGGGCTGGCAATCGCTGCGAGTATTGCGGCATTCATCAAGAGCAGGACGTTTTCTTCACTTTCCCTATCGATCACATCATTGCGGTATAACACGGCGGGAAGACGAACGCCGAGAATCTTTGTCTGAGCTGTTATCGATGCAACTCCCATAAGGGACCAAACATCGCGAGCATCGATCCAGACACGGGAGAGATGATTAGATTGTTCCATCCTAGGCAGGATGACTGGGCCGAACACTTCGAGTGGCGGGGCGCATTGCTCTCGGGTCGCACTGGGATCGGTAGAGCCACGGTTAAGCTTCTCGCAATCAACCATCCTGACTACGTACTCCTACGCGAATCCTTGATTGACGAAGGAACCTTCCCGCCGGATCGAGTCCCTAGGTCGAGAGCCACGGAACAAACGGCTAGCGCGGTTCGAACGCGAGGCAAAGCTCCTCGCCGCATTGAACCATCACCGCGACGGAAACCGTCCGCGGCCCGTGCAACTTCACCGGGTTGACAGCGTGGACGGACTCGGCGCTAGACCCTATGATTGCGGAGCTCACTTCCACCGAGTCCGAGCTCGACGCGACGGCGTCCGGCACTCATGGACATGGAGCCCCACCGCTTCCAACAGGTAGAGAACGACATCGGGCGCGTGGTGCGCTCGTCGTTTCGCAAGTTGCTCTCGCCCTCGTCCTCCTCGTGAGCACGGGTCTCATGATCCGAAGCTTTCAAGCGCTCGGCGACGTGCAACCGGGCTTCGTGGAGCCCGACGACGTCCTCAGTTTCAAGATAAGCATTCCGGAGACAGAGATCGCGGATCTCGAGCAGACGGTGAGGACGCAGGAGCAGATTCTGCGGCGACTCTAACAGCTCCCGGGCGTCATCTCTGTCGGGATGTCGACGTCCATTACGATGGACGGATGGGATAGCAACGACGGCGTCCATGTCGAAGACTTCCCGGTGGCGGAAGCGGAGATTCCTCCCATGCGCCGTTTCAAGTGGGTCTCCGAGAACTATTTCGAGACCATGGCAACCCCCGCTGCTTTTGTCCGCGGGAAGACCGATCACGTGGAACGACATTTACAACAAGGCGCACGTGGTCGTCGTGACGGAGAACTTCGCGCGTGAGTACTGGGAGGAGCCGAGCGCCGCGCTCGGCAAACGCGTCCGCGTCGGGCGCGACGCGCCCTGGCGCGAGGTAGTAGGCGTCGTCGGCAACATCCATGATGACGGTCTGGCCGAGGAAGCACGCTCGACCATGTTCTGGCCGATGACGCAGCGAGACTTCTGGGGTGAGGACCTCCTCATCCGCAGGACGATGGGTTTGGCGGTGCGCTCCAGCCGGGCAGGTACGCCCGGATTTCTCGACGAGATCCGCGACACGGTCTGGTCGGTCAACGGGACCTTCCCATCGCCAAACATCGCGACGCTCCGAGAGCTCCTCGATCTCACGATGGCTCACGATGGCTCTCGATGGCTCTCGATGGCTCTCGATGGCCCGGACCTCCTTCACACTCGTGATGCTCGCCATCGCCTCCGGGGTCGCGCTTCTTCTCGACGTCATCGGTATCTATGGCGTGGTCTCGTACGCCGTATCGCAACGGACACGTGAGATCGGTGTGCGCATGGCTCTCGGCGCCCCCCGTCCGGAACGAGCCGACGTGAGTCGTCTCGTCCTTCGAGATGGCGCGAAACTGACCGCTTTCGGCGTCGCTGCTCGGAGTCGTGGCGGCCTTCTTTCTCACCCGGCTCATGTCCTCGCTTCTCTTCGGTGTCGACGCGAGAGAGATCACGACGTACGGCGTCGTTGCGCCCTTTCTCGCGGCGGTGTCGCTACTCGCGAGCTACCTCCCGGCGCGGCGAGCGGCGAGCGTCCACCCCCTCGACGCTCTGCGCTGGGAGTGACCTAGCCACGAGGTGCCGCATCGCATGCTTGGCGCTCGGCGTCGGGCACAAAAGGAAGATCGCGTCGGATTGAGAATCGCCGGATTCACGCTCAGGAGGGCGATGCTCCGCGCGAGTCCGAGAGCTCCATCCGAGTCGAGTAGATACTTGGGCAAGGCGATTCTACTCGCGTGCCGTCATCCTGACTAGGTACGACGCGAAGGTCACCTGACCTGCGAAGCTGTAACGAACCGATCCAGTACGGTAGTGGAACGTTGCGTTGAAGTGCAAGATATGGCGACGGCCGTGCTCGATGACGAAGAAGCCGCACAGCAGCCGAAGCGACGCGGTCGGTACGGTGAACAGATCCACGCGGCGACGTCGTCCTTGTGGTTGCGCAAGAACGCTACCCATCGTTTCACTTGGTCGGGCTCGGCTGGACGTCGCGGCATACGTCGCGACACCGTCATTTCACTGATAACGAATCCGAGCTTCGTGAGCTCGGCGTGGATACGAGGTGCGCCCCAGCCGTCTTGCGCCATCGTGCGCCATCGTGCGCCATCGCGCGCCATCGTGTGGATGAGCCGACGAATCTCGGCATCAATCCGAGGTCGGCCTGGATAGCGTCTGCGCGAGATCCGTGTCCAGTATCGTCGGAATCGATCCCGATCCACCGCGCGACTGTGTCTGCGTTGACGATGACCAAGCGGCTCGCCCACGCCGGCCACGAGCTTCGGAGCGCAACCCAGAATGCGCGGTCCGTGTCGTCGAGCGGTGGCCTGGGGCGCTCGTTCTTGAGCGCCGTCAACTGCTGCCGCAGGGCCAGGTTTTCAATCACGAGGTCGGCCCGGCGCCGACACATCGCCCGGAACACCCGGGCGCCGAGCGAGACGAGGAAAATGAGAACACGGAGCATAGTGGCGGAGTGTGCTCCTCCCTCGCGACGATCTCAAGCATGAGTCCCGTTCTTGGGCCCGAGGAGATCCGTGCGTAAGTCTTTCATTTCACAAGCGGACGGATTTTGATGATGCACAGGCGAACGTCGCGTCGCCCGAAGCCGTGACCGTTCTTGCTTTCCGAACATCAAGCGCGCAGTCGACGTGACGGCGGCACTGTCTCGCGGGCGTCGACCTTGCTTTGTCGTCGTCGCCGGGGCGGACGAGCCCGTAGTTCCCGCGCCGATTAATAATGACGAACTACAGGTCGATTCATGTCCTCGCCGAAGAGGTTCACCCGCAAGAACGTGCTGTCATCGAGAGGACGTTCAATGACTTGTCGAGAAAGAAGAGCCCGACCGATGTAGGCCAGCATTGTCCTCCAGTCCATCGCGTCTCCTTTCGAGGAGCTGGAGTGAAGTACCAGACGGCGAAGTCGGTTTCAAACGGCCGCGGAGGTGGAGGCGAAAGAACTCGGAACTTGCTGGCCTGAAACGCGTTCGAGTATTTTGACCACACGAGACAGCTATCTTGACAACAACAACGCCTTACTTTATTCTGTAAACGGTAAGGAGAAATCCACCATGACTGCAATTAAAATAACGGCGAAACGACAAGCAACGCTGCCCAAGAAGCTCTGTGAGGAGATGAGATTGCAGCCGGGTGATGCGTTGATTGTGGACTCACTGATTGTGGATGGGGAAAAGGTCTGGGTTATAAAGCCTGCTGCGGACATCAAAACTCCGTGGTTCGGTAGCCTAAGAAGTTACGCAAAGGGCAAGCGACACGATATGAAGTCTATTCGCAAAAGCGTCGCAGAGGCGCGTAGCCGTGACGAGCTCTGATTTAGCGCCTACCGTAGGCCTCGATACGTCTGTTGTTCTTCGACTCTTGACGGCCGAGCCTGCCGATCAAGCTGACGAAAGCGCTGGGATTTCTCAAAGAGCTGAAGTCTGCCGGTCGAAGAGCGTTCGCTTCCGACCTGGTCGTGTCGGAAGCTTATTTCGCATTGCAGGCCCACTACCAAGTGCCGAAGAAGGCAGCTGTCAGGCGCTGCTGGATTTTCTACGAACGGGATTTGTAGAGCCGGAAGAAAACGGTGTCGCCGTTCAGGCGCTCGAGTCTATCACCGGTTCATCCCAGAAACCGGGTTTCGTGGATCGGATGATACACGCACAGTATGCAATGATCCCTGCCACTTTGATCACGTTCGACAAGGCTTCCAAGAAGCTCGATGGCGTCATCGTGCTCAAGGCATGATTTGGCGGCCCCGCCGCTCGAGGTGCGCGTCGAATCGCGGATCTGTGCGAAACGCGAAGCATAAAAGCATCCGTCGGCGCCGACCCCGTGATGTGCCAAAACTCGGACCGAAGGCGAAATCCATCATCATTAGGTACCCGGTGGTCCGCAAAAACAAAGTCGGCCGGTCGAGCCGGCAACGGGGTTGTTGATCGGGTCGCTCCGACGAAATCGGTCAGGCCGCGCGTGTCGAGTTCGCGAAGCTTACGCGGCGTTCAGACTGTAGAAAGCGGGCTCGAGTGCACACGCCTCGAAGACGACGGAAGCGCTGCGTCTGAGGGCCTCGCGCGGTCAGGCGGCGCGTGCCAACCGATAATCGTGATGGAGCGCGCCGAGAATCGGCAGGGAAACGACACGGAATTCGGAAACACCTGTCTCAAAGTGGTAACTTTTTAGCCTGTCGTTCGTCATTACTAATCGGAGCGAGAACTGCGGGCTCGTGCGCCCCGGCGACGAGGAAGAAAGCAAGGTCGACGCCCGCGAGACAGTGCCGTGCTGCTCACACATACGATCACGCGACTTCGTGTCGCGGCCATTGCTTCACCTGGTCGGGCTCGGCTGGGAGCTGCGGCAAGTATCGCGACACGGTCATCTCCGAGACAAGGGATCCGAGCTTCGTGAGCTCCGCGTGGATACGCGGTGCGCCCCAGCCATCGTGAGCCATGGTCCGGATGAGCCGGCGAATCTCGCCATCTACTCGAGGTCGTCCCGGATAACGTCTCCGCGAAATCCTTGCCCAGTATCGTCGGAATTGATCCCGATTCCACCGCGCGACCGTGTCCGCGTTGACGATGACCAAGCGACTAGCCCACCCGGGCCACGTTTGGCGGAGCGCCACCCAGAATGCGCGGTCCGCGTCGTCGAGGGGAGGCTGGGTCGGTCCTTCTCGAGCGCAGCAACCTGTTGCCGTAAAGTAAGGTTTTCAATAACAAGATCGGCTCGGCGACGACGCATCGCCCGGGTCGCACGGGTTCCGAGAGAGACGAGGAAGATGAGAACACAGAGTATGGCGCGGCGAAGTTTGCCCTATCTCGCGTCGTGATCTCAAGTGCAAAATCCGCTCTCCGGCCGGCATTAGCAGGACTCGTAACTCTCTGATTTCAAACGCGGACGGTTTTTTGATGATGGACAGGTTGGAGTGACCATCACCCGCCCCGACCGCCGTCAGCCGACGACGAACCGCCGTGGCCAAGCCCGCCGACCAGGTGTGCTCTGCAAAGTAAGGCCGTATCTGTTTACCGCTGACGCTGGGGTAGGGGCTGGACAAAAGCGGCCGCCCCGGCTATCCCACAGTGCACGTTCAGGTCCTGGAGGCAGTCGGTTCGCGAACTGGGCGAACGGCTTGAGGGCGAGCTGGGTAGACTGAACATGGAGAACGCGGATCTCAAGAGTCAGTTGAAGGAACGGGACGCCCGGATTGCCAAGCTCGAGAGCGTGCTCGAGGAATCACGGCGCGCTGGCAAGCGCCAAGCCGCACCCTTCTCCAAGGACAAGCCGAAACGGGACCCGAAGAAGCCCGGACGCAAGCCGGGGTCTAAGTACGGGCGGCAGGCCGTCCGAGCGATCCCAGTTCCCGACAAGACCTTCGAGGCTCCGTGCCCGGAGCAGTGCCCGTGCGGAGGTAAGGTAGGAGCGGAAGGGAGCATCGATCTGTACCAGGTCGACATTCCGCCCATCCAACCCGAGACCTGGAAGTTCGTAGTGGGTCATGGCCACTGCCAGGAGTGTGGTCGGCGTGTCCGTGGCCAGCATCCGCTGCTGATTTCGAAGGCGTTCGAGGTGGGCACGGTGCATTTCGGGCCCAGGCTGCTCGCCTTCGCCGCGTTCCAGAAGATGATCTGCGGGGTGTCGTACGACAAGATCCGCCTGGGATTCGAGCAGATGCTGGGTTTCCCCGTGGCGCGCTCCACATTGTGTCGTGCCATGCAGCGTCTTGCCCGGCGTGCCAAGCCCACCCGAGATGCCTTGGTGGAGGCGCTGCGGGCCAGCCCCGTCGTCTACGCCGATGAGACGGGCTGGAAGCAGGGAGGTCGTCGGGTCTGGCTGTGGGTCTTCACGAACCTGCGCGAGACCGTCTACGAGATCCTTCCGGGCCGTGGTTTCGAGCAGGCCGCCTCGGTGCTGGGGAAAAACTACGCGGGCACCCTCGGGGTAGACGGCTGGGCCCCCTACCGTTGCTTCAAGGAAGCGACGCTACAGACCTGCTACAACCATCTGCTGCACCGTTGCCACGAGCTACTGGAGACGGCCACGCGCGGGGCGGTGCGCTTCCCACGCTTGGTCAAGGCCATCCTCCGGCACGCCCTCGCCTTGCGCGATCGGCGCGATGCTGGCGAGATCAGCCCGCATGGCCTGCGCGTTGCCAAGGGACTCCTCCAGGCGAAGATGAACCGCCTGCTGCACGGCCGATTCACCAATCCTGCCAACCAGCGATTCGCGAAACATCTGCGACGCTATCGGGACAACCTCTTTGTGTTCCTCGACCGTGCGGACGTCGAGGCCACCAACTATCCCGCCGAACAAGACATTCGCATCGCCGTGGTCAACCGCAAGACCTGCGGAGGCGGCAACCGTACCGCGAAAGGGGCACAGGCCCAGTCGATCCTCATGAGCGTCCTCCAGAGCTGCCGTCACAAAGGGATCCGCGTGATCGACATCGTCACGTCAATCCTTCGTGCTCCCGACAACACCCCCGTCCCCTTGGTCAACCCAGAGCGGTAAACAATTACGTAAGGCCAAGCAAGCACGGAGAAGGCTACCTCGGGCAGTCGTCAGACGAATCGCATCGCTATTCTCTCCGAGGATGGCCCCCTAGCAGCCCGGTGAAAAAGTCCAGATTCTGCTCACGGAGAAAGTTTGGTGGGCAAGTTCAAGGAAGATGTGATTCGGCGGAACGGCCAAGTTGAGACGCCCGATGGATTGCAGCGGGGCAAAACGTGCGCCTATGGTCGAGACGAAGCGCAATAAAGCAGCGATCAGACTGGCGTTGAGCTCCGCGTATTCCTTCGGCGTGGCCTTGCCAATGAGATTGCGCATCAGAATCCCGAGATTGAATCCGGCCACGTGCGTGAGGAGGCGCTTGAGTATATTTTCGTGTCTTCGCAAATGCGTTCGTCGCATGCCTCCCGCTTCGAGGTAGTGCGCGAAAGGTCGTTCGAGTAACTCGCCGCGACGGCGTATTAATCGCTTACCTCGAGTCCCGCGAATGCGACGTCGGTTCGCGTAGGTGGCGGCTTGCTCGGCCTGTTTGTCCTTCCATTTGCGGCCACCTCGCTCTGGCTCCGAAATGTAGCTCCGGTATTCTTGTTCGACCAGCTCAACCAGGATGTCGTTGCCGTGAGAGCCCTTGTCCCCGACCACTTCGCGACCCGCGTCTTCATGTATTCGTTCACAACATTCCGCGTTGTTCGCGAGCTCTTGCAGATTTGACTGCGCTTTTTCCAGCGTATCCGGTAGGCTCTTTGTGTCACCCTTCGCGCCTCCGTGAAGCGTCACGGCAATTACCGCACCTTCCCCGCTCATGTCCACAGCATGCTCGGCTTTGTGCGCCATATCCGTGCCCCCGCTCTTCATTTTCATGATCTCCGCATCCGGCTCGTTCGGATTCACCCACTCCTTGTTCGACCCTTTCTTTGGCCGCTTCTTGTCCAACTTTGCAATGTCCGCTCGGCTCGGCTCTTCGATACCACTCTTGCGCGCAAGCTCCTTCAAATACGATTCGTAGCTTTCCCCCGTGTCTCGACGAACGATTGACCGAAGCGCCGCATTCGCTTCCAGCGTCGTCGCGTCCACACCCAGTGTCTTGCCATCTATCATCCCTCTCGACGCTAGAACTTCTAGCACCCATCCAAATACAGATTCGTGAACTTCCAGCGGAAGTCGATTCCGTATCCGAGACAGCGACGAATGGTCCGGCGTTCGCTCTTCCATTCCAAGGCCAAGAAACTGGCGCAAAGACAGTGAGTCCGAACACCGCCAGCAGATCCCGCGCTCTGAATCGATGCGCTCAAAGTAGCCGATCAACAGCATTCGAAAATACACACCCGGCGGTATGCTCGGCCGACCTTGCTTCTTCGCGTAATACGGCGAGCATTTCGACTCCACAAACGAGTCAAACTCTTCCTCTCGAAGTACCCGCTCGAGTTCCTCATAAAAAGGATGACCAGGACTCGACGCAACCGCATCGTGTGGAATCCATAAAGTCTCTTGGCAACTTTTCTTTTTCTTCTTCATCGACATGCGATGCAATTTTACATCGTCATCGAATGAGTCTTCAGAGAAATATCGCGACCGGATACGACTTTTTCAACGGGCTGCTAGTGGCTGTGGGACTTTTCGAATCCTGTCTTTCATCTCGAGCCCAAGGTCATTCGAAAATTCTCGTGCATCTCCAAAAACGTCAAACCCTCGGCGTGAACGAAACCCGTCTCCACAGTAACGACACCTTGGCTTCCCGAACGGTTCGTGCTACCTTCCCGTGGCCAGTGAGATTCCTGTTCAGGTCCCCGCATCACACAGCCGGCGGCAAGGAGACTGTGGTGTCTGATCGAATGATTCTGCTTGTGACGATTCTCGTTCCCTTGTGTTTCGGCAGTCTTCAGGCAATGGCACAGGACGAGGAAGACCTGACGGAATGGAACCATCGGATCCGTCGCGAGAAGTTCGACATCGTCCTTCCTGAAGTCATGATGAGGAACCATGTCGACATGTGGATTCACGTAATGAGGGAGACCATCGAGGATCCCTTTGGTGCGGAAGACCTGGGAGCAACCTCCGGTGTCTTCGTCTTTACGGACCGGGGTACTGACAGGATAGAACGTGCCGTTCTCGGACGTCGCTGGGGACACTCCCAAGCCGGCGAAACTTGGAGGGTAACCTGGGACACCAGAAGGATCGAGGAATCCCGAGCCTACGACATCATCCACGACCCGATACGCGTGTTGCAGCCGCCGGGAGGCCCGGAGACGGAGTATGACTACCGATTCGAGGGCCTGAGAGAATTCGTTGCCGAACGAGACCCCGAACGCATTGCAGTGAATTTCAAGCTCGAGCTGGGGCCCTATCCAACGACGACGAGAGCGCGAGACGGTCTCTCGCACACGGACTACCTTCTCCTGGCGGAAGAGCTCGGCGAAAAGTATGCCGACCGGATTATCTCCTCGGAACGGGTGTTGATGGATTACATCATCAGGAAAGTGCCGAGCGAGATCGAGCTCCTCGAGAAAATGCGCCGGGACGAAGATGAACGCCTGAAGAAGGTTTTCGCGGAGATCGTTCCCGGTGTGACCAGGAATCGCGATGTCGGTGTGACCACCTTTCGCCGGAGAGGCACCGGGGTTTCACAAAGGGGGCGCACCGGGGGCCATGAAAACGTGCCGATCCAGCGAGGCGATATCGTTGCAGCCCCGAGTCAGGGAACCTACGCCTATGTGCTCCGCGAGGGAGAGACGGAACCGCCTGCGGATATCAAGCGAATCTGGGCAGAGTACAAGAAGGTCGACAGGATTCTGGCAGAGAGCATCAAGGTGGGGCTGACGCCTCGTGAAATCGTCAGGAACTACACGGCCAGATTCGAAAAGGAAGGGACGGTTCTGAGGGACGTACAGCTGCATTTGTTCTCTCCCAGGAACGATTTCTCCGCTTACACGGCGGGGTTCGACCCGCGAAGGACCCACCTCAATATCGATTGCCATGGCATGGGGAAAGGAGCCCGCGAGAGGAAATTCGAGAATTATTTCGGTCCCAGGATCGGCTCGAACGGCCCGGAATGGATGTGGGACATACCCCTTCCGCCCAACCACCATTTTGTTCTGGAATACTTCATCTATATGCCCTGGCCCTCCTCCGAGCACGAAGACCAATATCTATTCTGGTGGGATCACGAGCAGGCACTTGCCACCGAAAATGGAGTCGAGTACCTGTCTCCGCCACAGGAGGAGCTGTACCTCATCAAGTAGGAGTTCTTCCCTCTCACCTGCGGAGTCTCTCCTGAAACGGCGTCCGTGCAACTTATCGCTCGTCGTTACTCGTGAGGATGTGCGGTTCGTTGAGAGTCGGTGAAAGCGAGCGGGAGTTCGCTGGGATCGTCTACGGTCACCAACTCCAGCTGACGATCGGGCAGGCGGTCCGCGATCTGAAGCTCGCAGCCGAGGTTCTGGAGCCGAACGACATCTGCAATCGCGTGCAGTATTTGCCACTATAGTTGCGCTCGCCGCGTCCAAGCACCCGGACCCGCGCCTCTTGACGTCGTCCCGGTTAGAGCGGCCCCGGGCTAACTCGGAGCATCTTGTGTCGGAGGATGAGCACGGCTCCCTGTTCATCCACGCAAGGAGCAAAACGCGCGAAACCGGCTGGCAGGGACGTTGGTCACTTTCCCGTTTAGAATGACCGCTCTGAGGAGGTGTACTTGATCTCATTAGTGCTGATACTCTCGACGCTCCTGTCGCAGGAAGCGGCCGACGACAAGACAAAGGCTTTTGCGCGGGTCGACTGACCTTTCCTCCCGGCGAAGCGATCGAAGACGCGGCCCAACACGACCCGCACCTACGGGGTCACCCCCCGCCGGTTGAATGGCTCTTCGGCACCCCCTGCGTCGAGGTCCCAACGAGCGATCTTCTCTATCGGACGGTCAGCGGCGCCATCGAAGCCGGGACCGGGAAGGTCCCCATCCCTTACGCGCTTCATTCGGGGAGCGACATCCGCAACCCTATCAATATTAATGGCACCCCCGCGGTGGGCTTCGGGCCACTCGCGGGAGGTCTGACGCACTCAGGGCTCGCCGACGAATGGATCGACCTCGACGACGACCGCCGGGCGATGAAAGCGGTCGTCGCCATCATGGTGGACTGGATCCGCGAAGACCCGTGACGCTCGGTCGATCATCGGTCAACCCAATAATGGGAATGGCGACGGTTTCCCGTCTTCGCCACGACGGGTTCGGACGAAATCGGCTGCGAGAAAACGCCCTCGGAGGGGCTCCGCCCGATGGCGAGTGCACGGGTGGAATAATCAAAGCGCGACAGCATCCGGAGGCTGAAACTGGGGTGACATCTCAGGTGTAAAGGACGGCACGAACGCTCCCAGCCGGGATCTCGGTCTTGGAGAGCTCGGAGCATCCCCGTCGTTTCCCTGCGATTCTCGGCGCGCTCCATCACGATTATCGTTTGCTACGCGCCGCCTGAGCGGGCGAAGCCCTCAGACAGGCCGCTTCCGACGTCTTCGAGGAGTCTGTACTCGAGCCCGCTTTCTACGGTCTGCTGCCTACGAAAATCGCCATTCGAGCGGTGGCACTTGTGGATAAGAAGACGTGCCGGCGGGAGAACATTATCCTCTCGGTCGAGGTGTTCGACTCGGTCAGTGGCGAAACGCTCTTCTATCCGCCAACCCCAATTACTCCGCCAGATCCGATTATTCCGCCGGACCCAATCTAGACCCCGCCGGGCGTCGTGCGCCGACGCCTCGTCGTAGCGCTTCGCCAAGTCGAGCGCACGGCCGTATTGGGTGCTTGCGGCGCTCGCTGTTGATCAGGCAGCCTTTCTTGAGCCGACGACGAGGAGAACGTCGGCAGCTCGGCTGCGTGAGATTCCGTGAGATGAACGTAACGGAGACGCGCACGACCTTCCCGCGCATTCATGGCATCGTCTCGAAATGCGTTGGACCCGCGAGGACCCGTGACGCTCAGTGGAGCATCGGCCACCCTATAGTGGGGAGACGGTGATACGATGTGCGGCGAAGGACCATCGCATGCGTCGGTACCGCGTCGCTTCTTTCCGATGGCGGCCCGGCATTTTCGAAGAGCTCGGTGACGCGTTCCTGACGGGCCGCCGGAGTTCCGAGCTTCACCATCCCGAATCCGGAGGAGCGAGTTGCAGAACGGAATCATCGGCTTTGGCCTGGTAGGCACGGGAATGGCCGGAGGCTTCCAGGCCAAGGAGCTCGCGTTCGTCGACGGGGCGAAGCTCGTCGCCGTCTGTTCGCGAAACGAGGAGAACGTCAGACGCTTCGCCGATGAGTACGGCGTGCAACGCTGGGCCACGGACTATCGAGACCTTCTCGAGAGCGACGCGGTCGACGTCGTGTGCGTTCTGACGCCCACCGGCTCCCACAGGGAGATCGTAATCGCGGCCTCGGAGGCAGGAAAGCACGTTCTGGTCGAGAAGCCACTCGAGACCACACTGGCGAAGGCCGACGAGATGATCCGGGTCTGCCGGGAAAACGGGACGAAGCTGGGAGTCATTTTCCAGATGCGTTTCGGCTCGGTCGGGGCCAAGTTGACGAAGCTCGTCGCCTCGGGCGCGATGGGCAAGATCCATCTCGCCGACGCCATCGACAAATCCTCACGGACGGCTGCGTACTACGCCACCGCGGCGTGGAGAGGGACATGGGAGCTCGAGGGAGGCGGGTGCCTGATGACGCAGTCGATCCATATCGTCGACCTACTCCAATGGATCGTGGGGCCGGTGAAATCGGTCACGGGTCGCGTGGCGACGAAGCGGCACGCGATCCAAGTCGAGGACACCGCCGCGGCGCTCGTGAGCTTCGAGAACGGAGCGATGGGCGTCATCGAGAGTACGACCTCGGTACGCCCTGCCCTCAAATCGCGGCTCGAGATCCACGGCGAGAACGGGAGCGTCGTGGCGAACGCGCAGTACGACAAGATTCTTCTCTGGGACGTCAAGGACTATCCTCAGGAAGACGTCGAGCCACCCTCGCCTCTCACCGACATCGACGATCCCTGGGCGTACCCACAGACGCGTCATCGCGTTCAACTTCAGGACATGACCGACGCCGTTCGTGAAGATCGCGATCCTATGCTTACCGGAGAAGATGCACGGGTCTCCCTCGCCATCGTATCCGCGATCTACGAGTCCTCACGCACCGGCAGGGAAATCTTCCTCGAGACCCTGAAGCCGGAGTCCCTCTGAGGTGACTCCCCTGCTCGAAAAGCTCGAGAAGATCGTAGCGGCCCTCTTGGCGACGATCGCGGCACTCGTCGTGTACCAGGTGGTTGCCCGATACGTGCTCGGCAGGCCGCCGAGCTGGACGGAGGAGCTCGCGCGGTATCTGCAAGTGTGGCTCGTTCTGCTGGCGTCGCCCATTTGCCTTCGGAAAGGTCTGCACCTCGCCGTCGACTACTTGACGCCTCGGCTCCCCCCCGCGGCAAAGCGACGGGTACGATCGCTGAATCATGTCCTCGTAGGACTCTTCGGCTTGCTGCTCACCGTATTCGGATTCCGGATGCTTTCGGTCGCGGCTCTCCAAGTCTCTCCGGCCCTCGGCATCTCGATGATTTGGCCCTATCTCGCCGTCCCGACGAGCGGGCTCTTGATCACGATGGTCGCGGCTGGGCTCTTCGTCGAAGAAAGGCGCCGCGAAAGTCCCGCGGCGGGAGCAACGAGTCGATGATTGCCGCCGTTTTCATCAGTCTCGTCCTCCTGCTCGCTCTGGGCGTGCCGGTCGCCTTCGGCATCGGTCTGAGCGGCGCGGCCGCCTTGATCGTGAACGGGCAGATACCCCTCGAGGTCATCGCGCAGAGAGCATTCGCGGCCCTGGACTCCTGGGCGCTGATGGCGGTGCCATTGTTCATTCTCGCGGGCGAGCTGATGAATGCTTGCGGGATCTCGAGTCGGGCCATCGCGATAGTGGGGCGCCTCCGGGGCGGGCTCCCCATCGTCTCCGTCACGTCGTCCATGTTCTTCGCCGGGATCTCGGGAAGCTCCAGCGCCAGCACCGCAGCCGTTGGCTCCATGATGATCCCGGCCATGAGAGAGCGCGGCTATCCCATCGGTTTCGCGGCGGCGCTTCAAGCCGCCGGCGGGGCGATCGGCACCATCATTCCGCCGAGCATCATCATGATTGTCATGGGCTACGTCACCGAGACGTCCATTGCCGCGCTCTTCATTGGCGGGATTCTCCCGGGCGTTCTCATCGCCGGCGCCCTCGTCGCGTCGAGCTTAAAGCAAGCGCGGCGGTACGAGCGTGAGCCGCGAACGGAAGTCCTCGAGGAGACTTCCTTGGCGACCGCGCTCTGGCAGGCGCTCCCCGCTCTCGGCATGCCGGTCCTCGTGCTCGGGGGTATCCTCGCAGGCGTCTTCACCGCCACGGAGGCCGCAGGGATCGCCGTCGCCTACGGCCTGGTCGTCGGCCTCATCGTCTATCGCGAGCTGAAACTGAAAGACCTCGAGCGACTGCTGGTCACCGCGGCGCTGCGCTCTTCGGTGGTGATGTTCGTCGCCACCACCGCCTTCTTGCTGGCGTGGATCATCGCGGTGGGGCGCGTGCCCGATCGTCTGGGAGAGGCGCTATCATCCTCGACGGGTAGCCAGCTCTCGTTTCTTCTGGCCGCGAACGTCGTCCTGATCATGGTCGGCACGTTTATGGAGAGCATCTCCGCGATCATCGTGATCATGCCCATCCTGTTCCCCCTCGCGATCCAGTTCGGCGTCGATCCGCTGCACTTCGGAGTGTTGGCCGCCGTCAACCTGTGTATCGGCATGGTGACGCCGCCTTACGGAGCGACGCTCTTTGTCGCCTGCTCGATCGCGGGTCAGAGCGTGAGTGACGTCGCGGGCTGGACGGTTCGACCGGTCGCCGCCATGATCGCCGTACAAGTGTTGATCACGCTTTTCCCGGAGACGGTCACCATACTTCCCCGCTGGTTCGGGCTCTTATGACGCGTCGAGCTCATGCCCTCTTGGTCGCGGTCTGTCTCGCGGGAGCGGGCTGCGGGTCCGAGCAGGATTCGGTCCTCGTCCTGAAGGCGAGCTCCTCCAGCGCGCCGAACGAGCCGACCGTGCGGGGTCTCGAAGTCTTCGGCGCAGAGCTCGCGAGGGCAACCCACGGGCGCATCGTCGTCAACGTCTACCCCAATAGCGTTCTCGGAAGCGAGCGCGAGGTCATCGAGCTCACGATCCTCGGCGCGGTCGAGCTCGCCTGTCCGTCGAACGCTCCCCTGGCCACGTTCGCTCCGGAGCTCCTCGTCTTCGACCTTCCCTATCTGTTTCGCGACCGCGAGCACATGTACCGCGTTCTGGACGGCCCCATCGGAGAGAGCTTCCGTGAGCCGCTGCGCGCGAAGGGGCTTCGCCTACTCGGGTACTTCGACGTGGGCTTGCGCCACCTCATGACGAGAGACCGCCAAGTCGACACGCTCGAGGATATGACCGGCCTCAAGATTCGAACGATGGAGAATCCTCTGCACCTCCGCGCTTTCGAGACCTTCGGAGCCAGCCCGCTGCCGATGGCCTATGGAGAGGTCTACACCGCACTCGAGCAAGGGGTCATCGACGGCGCAGAGGCGGCGCGTTCCAACTATGTTTCGAAGCGCTTCTACGAGGTGGCGCCACACTGGGCCGAGATCGGCTGGATGTATCTGGTCGCGCCTCTGGTCATGAGCGAGCGCGTCTTCGAATCGCTCTCAGCCGAAGAGCAGGAAGCGGTTCGCCTCGCGGCCAAAAGGGCCGTGGCCGCGGAACGCGAGAGCTATCGCCGCACGGAGGAATCTGCATTGGAGGCGCTGGTGGCGGCTGGCGTGACCATCACCCGCCCCGACCGCAGCCAGCTCGAGCGCCTCGCGCACCGGATGTGGGAGGCCTCCTCGGACCGAGTGAGCCTCGAGCTCGTCGAAAGAATCGCGACGACGTCAGTCGACGACGAACCGCAGTAGCGAAGTCGGCCGACGAAGCTTCGTACGTGATTGGACGCGGGCCGCCGGTCGGTCTACCCTCGGTCATGAAGCCACCTTCTTCTGTTGAACTGGCCATACCAGGATCGCTCGCGACCTCGAGCCTTTCCGGCGGGTTCGGCCACGCCCGCGGCGATTTTTCTCCGACCGCTCGGAGCGCTTCGACGATGACAGAGTCCGTGTGGGTCGATGCCGCCGCGTCGGAGCCGAAGAACTGGAATGGCTAAACGACGGCATTCGACCACCCCACGCCGTCCGCAGAACTTGCTGCTGACCTGCTTCTCGTTCGATTCTCGTGGCCCTACGGGTTCGAGATTGTGCTCTTTTCAGGATTTGCGGAGTAGTTTTCAACCGTCATAGAATCAGGCGAATGCCCGGCAAATACGACAGGGAGCTCGGCCTGGATCGGCCCATCACGCGGCGTGATTTCATCCAGGGGTCGGCCCGGCCATGGGCGGCGCTATCGTCGCGGGCAGCCTACCGCAACAACAACCGGATTATGGTTTCGAGCTCGGTGTCGATTGGTATGGCCCGGGCGGCATCGGCGACTACGCGCCGTCTCACGGCAATACGCCGGAGCTCGTTGGGGTCGCGCACGAGATACGTGCCGGCGCCTTCGACCGTCGCATACTGGATGCGATCGAGTCCGGAGAGGTCTACGACCTCGCCGTGATCGGTGCGGGGTTTTCTGGACTGTCGGCTGCGCACCACTTTCGTCGTCTCCACCCGCGCGGCAAAACGATCCTTCTCGACAACCATCCGATCTTCGGTGGCGAGGCTAAACGAAACGAGTTCGAGGTCGATGGGGTTCACCTCACGGGACCACAAGGCTCCAACGATTTTGCCGTCCAGCGAGAGACCGGGGAGCCGGATGACTATTTCACGGCGTTGAACATCCCCCGTGATTTCGAGTTCAGAGAGCCCGAGGGTGCCGCCGAGGGCATGCGTATCCCGTTTGACAACTACGACTATGCGGTCTGGCACTCCTTCGATGTGGTCATTTTTTTCGTGGTGCAGACAATCCCTGGGTGAAGGACGTCTGGAAAACAGGCTTGCGCTCGACCCCGTGGAGAGACGAGGTGCAATCGGCGTTTCGCCGGTTGTGGGAAACGGAAACGCCTCCTGAAAAAAAGACAGATGCCTGGCTCGACTCGATGACCCTCGAGTCCTACTACACGGACGTTTTGAAAATACCGCAGGATGTCAGCGCATACTTCGACCCGATCATGGCGAGCATCGTCGGGCTTGGCTGTGACTCCGTGAGCGCATATTGGGGGCGCGTGTTCGCCTTGCCGGGTTTTAGCAAGCCTGCGATCTACGCCGCGGATGCGGATCCGCTCATCTCGTTTCCGGGAGGGAATACCGCCATTGCTCGTTACTTCGTCAAAAAGCTCGTCCCGCATGCCATAACGAGTGACACGTTTCCGCAGACCCTGTACGGAAACGTCGCCTTCGACGAGCTGGACCGAGAAAGCAATCACGTTCGCATTAGGCTCCGATCTACAGCTGTACGCGTCGAGAATGCTGGAGCGGACGGTGTCGCCGTCACGTATTCGCGTGATGGTGAGTTGTACCGGCTTCGCGCGAAGTCGGTGGTGATGGCTTCGGGAGGTTGGGTCAATCGGCACGTGATCCGGGATCTGCCGCAAAGCCATCACGATGCGTACGAGGAATTTACCCACGCCGCGGTGCTGGTCGTCAATGTTGCGCTTCGGAACTGGCGATTCCTGGCGCGCCTGGGCGTGTCGGCGGCCATCTGGTCCGGCGGATTCGGATTTACATGCAACATTCGCCGTCCGATGATCATTCCTGGCAAAACAGAGCCACTGCATCCCGACAAGCCGATTGTGTTGACGTTCTATGTGCCGTTTTCCAAGCCCGGTATCCCGATGAAGCAGCAAGGCATCGTCGGACGTGCGGAGATGTTGTCCACTTCGTTTGCGGACTACGAGCGGCAGGTGCGCGAGCAAATGACTGTAATGTTCGGTGAAGCGGGATTCGATCCCGCAACCGATATCGCGGGGATAATTCTCAATCGCTGGGGCCACGCCTATGTCGCACCGGGTCCGGGGTTTCGCTTCGGCACGAACGGAAACCCCGCACCGCCCGACATCATCCGCGAACCGATCGGACGGATTGCGATCGGCCACTCGGAGCTCCGCGGACACCAGAGCTGGGTCGGAGCCGCCGGCGAAGGGCGCCGGGCGGTCGAGGCGCTTCTCGATGCGTACTTTTGAGAGCTGTGGCTCCGTGCGCGCGGAGATGAAGCTGAAGCCGAAGCGCGCTTCCAAACAGCCGTCGACGTAGTCCGTGGCCAGAACTCCCGCACGCTCGAGCTCCGTTCGACGGTGAGTCTCGCGCGCCTTTGGCAACAGCATGGCAAGCGCGCTGCGGCGAAAAAGATGCTCGGCGAGACTTACGGCTGGTTCACCGAGGGGCTCGACACCCCCGACCTTGAGGACGCGAAGGTTCTACTGGACGAGCTCTAGCCAGGGTAAACCTGAAAGCCCTTGAACCGCGGAGACGCAGAGGGCGCAGAGGAAGATCCGGATTGCTCCGAACCTAGCCGGAGATAGAGAGAGCCCTTTTCTTCTCCGCGCGCTCTGCGTCTCTGCGGTGAGATTTTCTTGCTCCAAAATGCGAACAAAATCCTCGTTTCTGACGGGTTAGGGCCTAGACCCAGCCGAGCTCCTTCAACGTCCATCCGGCATTCCAGATCTTGGTCATGTGCTTGATTTTGTCGCCGTCGAAATCCATCACGTAGACGTAGTCCGCGCTGGTGCGCTTGCCCGTGGGTGCAACCGGGCCGCCCTCTTCGGTGTGGGTGGCGGTGAGAACGCCGAATGCGCACACGTTGTTGCGCGCCTCGTCGGTGGCCATCGATTTCACCACGTATTTGCCGTCGGGCATGATCGCGCACAAGCCCTTCATCCCACTCCGCGTACTGCTCCAAGCTGTTCACGTCGGTGAGCGGTTCCGCTTGCGCGACGAACGTGGCATCGGGCTGACAGTAGTCTTTACAACCCTCCCAGCCTTTTCCGGTCTCACAGGCATCGAAGAATTTTTTTGCGCAACTTCTGCAATCGACGACATGATTCCTCCTCCTTATGGATGTTCCGATTATGGAGGCGCGATAGTACCAAAACATGCCTGCGATTGGAAAGATCTTGGACTACGATTAGCGGAGGACGAACCGCAGCAGCGAAGGCCGACGACGAGGTGTGCTCCGCAAAGTAACGCCAAGCAAACAAGGAACGCGCGGACATCGTCGTCCAGAGACAACTCTCCCGTCTCGGCAAGCAACACGAGTCTCGCCGCCGTCAACTGCTTGGAGACGGAGCCGATGTCAAAATCGTCGACGGCGTGATTGGTACACCGTGGGTGCTTCCGCAATCAAGTGTTGGCGGGCTTTCAGTATTCGTGTCACGGCGCGTCCTTCAAAAGATTGAGAGCTTTCGCGGCTGCGACGAGCTCCGCCTGCCGCTGGGCTTCCGAACGCAGTGCGGCCAAGCCCCGCACGGTAACGCCGTATAGCTTTCGGGGCGCACCCGCCCCATCTGGCCTTGCTTTCTTAACGGGCTCGACGAGACCGTCGTCGACCAGGCGTGCGATCGTCCGGTAGAGCGAGCCCGCGTTCAGCTTTACCGTTCCACCGGAGCGGCCTTCCAAACGTTCCATGAGCTCGACGCCGAAGGTCGGCTCTTCGGCGAGGAGCAGCACGATCAAGTGATGTACGGGCTTCAGCGGGGCTGGTCGTTTACGAGTACGTGCCATCGGTCAATTAATATGCAGAGTGCCTATGCATTTAGCATATTAATACGATCGGGCCGGAAGTCGCTGTCATCCTCGCCTCGGTCGCGGCCATGGTGGCGATGGTCCTGGTAATGAAGCTCTGGCAACCGTCGCAGATCTTCCGCTTCGAAGGTGATGTCGCAGCGACCTCGCAAGCCCATACGCACACCGCCGGAGAAGTGTTCTCGGCATGGAGCCCGTATGTCCTGCTCGTCGTCTTCGTTCTCGCGTGGCGCTTCCCGCCGATCCATGAAGTGGACCCCATTTTTTAGACCAGGGGTTAGGTGGTAAAACAAGCCTGCTCAATAAAAAAAGGAACAGAGAAAAGTGAAGAAAAATCGTACGAAGCACAGCCCTGTTTTCAAGGCGAAAGTTGCATTGGCGGTACTACGCGAGCAGGAGACAGTGGCGGAACTATCCCGGCGGCACAAGGTTCACGCGAACCAGATCTACAAATGGAAGCGGCAGCTTTTGGAGAACGTCACGCGTGCTTTCGAGACCGAAGAGGTGGGCGGAGGCGATGCCTCGATGCGCGAGGCCGAACTGCTTCAGAAAATCGGGGAGCTGACGATGGAGCGCGATTTTTTATCACACGGGCTCGGTCGATTGCGATGACGCCCCGGCGGGAGTTGGTCGAACCCAACGCTCCGCTGTCGATGCGCTGGCAGTGCGAGCTGCTCGGCGTGAATCGGTCGAGCCTATACTACGAACCTGTCGAGCCGGATGGCGAGCAACTCGCATTGATGCGTCGGATGGACGAGCTACATCTGAAGCATCCATTTTTCGGCAGCCGCATGATGACACAGACACTCAAAGCGGAGGGGTCGGCCGTCAACCGCAAGCGCGTGCAGCGTCTTATGCGGTTGATGGGGCTCGAGAGCACTGCGCCCAAGCCGAACACAAGCAAGCCAGCGCCGGAACACGCCGTATACCCTTATCTACTGAGGAATCTGACGGTTTCTCGGATCAATCAGGTGTGGGCCGCCGACATCACATACATCCCGATGGCGCGAGGCTTCGTATACCTGGTGGCGGTCATCGATTGGTATTCTCGGCGGGTGCTCGCCTGGCGCTTCTCCAACACGTTGGAGACGACCTTCTGCGTGGAGGCTCTGAACGAAGCTGTGGCACGCTACGGTTGCCCAGAGATATTCAACACGGACCAGGGCTCTCAGTTCACCTCGGAGGAGTTCACCAGTGTATTGCTTGCTCTTGAGATCAAGATCAGCATGGATGGCAAAGGTCGCTGTATCGACAACATCTTCGTGGAGCGGCTCTGGCGCTCGCTGAAGTACGAGGAGGTCTACCTGTACGCCTACGACACCGTGCAAATGGCTTGCGCGGGCATCGCTTGCTACTTCGATTTCTTCAATGACGAGCGCCCGCACAAAGCGTTAGGCTATCAAACGCCCGCGAGCTTCTACGATGGACTGCTTGGCGAGGTTGCTTGAAGATGATTGGCCATCGACCGATTTGTACATCACAGCATCATCCTGGAGCTCAACGTCGGCAGTTACCGACTGGGGCAATCGAAGCAGAACAAGGCCAAAGAGGCCACGGCGGTAGAAAGCCGGGAAAAGGAATGAACCTTGCCACGAGTCCACAAAACGAATGCGAGAATCGCCGCAGGAGACCCTCTCGCGGCTTGGCCCATACCCCAGGTACCCCGATTTTTGCACTATTCAGGTGGACCAGCGAAAGGGCGGCTTCGATCCGGGGCCCCGACGGAGGGAGCGGACAAGGAAGCTTCGCATCTTTTTTTAAGGGTCCGCTCCCTCCGTCGGGGCCCCGGATCGAACATGGGACACTTTGCTGATAAGTGACGGAGCAAGACCGGTAGGTACCCGGGAATTCTAACTTGTTGCTGAAGAGAAATAATAATTGCCGCTAGACACAATGATGGCTACAGCGAAAAACAAACTGTCCACAGATTTTCAATCTGCCATAAACTGTGTTCCCGAACGCTCCCTTCTAGGAGCCTTCGGGAAACAACATCACGACTATGACCACGACGTGTTCAACTCGGCAGGCTCCACCTTAGCTACCCCCCATTTTGGTCCAGAGAATGGGGTCCACCTCACCAGGCGGCGATGAACTCCGTCAGCTTCGCGCTCCCCGTTCCTGGCCTCCATGAGATGATCACGCGCGTACCGCCGCTGACACACGAGCCGTCACCCTACGCTGCCGTCTACAACTTCCAGTGGCTCTCCGCCGCGGGCACCTCATGCTTCCTCTCCGCCTTCGCGGCGTCTCTGCTATTGGGTCTTTCGCCGGGCAATTTCATCGGCATCTGCAAGTCCGTTCTCAAGCAACTGTCACTTCCGCTCCTCACCATCGCGTCCGTCCTGGCACTTGCCTTCCTGATGAACTACGCGGGCATGACCTCGACGTTGGGACTGGCCTTTGCCGCCACTGGCTCTCTCTTTCCATTCTTCAGCGCGATGCTCGGGTGGACCGGCGTCTTTTTGACCGGAAGCGATACATCGTCCAACGCCTTGTTCGGCAATCTGCAAGTCGTCACCGCCAACGCGCTCGGATTGAACCCGATTCTCACGGCATCCACGAACGCCGCCACCGGCGTCATGGGCAAGATGATCTCGCTCCAAAGCATCGCCGTCGCCGTCGCGGCCACCGGAATGGCTACGTCCGAGGAGGGCCGACTCTTCCGCATTACGCTCAAGCACAGCATCGTCCTGGCCCTCTTCATGGCCGTCGTGACGATGCTTTTTGCCTACGTTCTGCCGGAGCTCGTACCACAGGTAGACAGATGAAACAGCCGCGCCTCGGCGTTCATCGTACAGTGCTCCGACGCGACGACGGACTGGAAGGGTCACACATGCGGCGTGGACTATTGCGCGCAAGGGAACACCCTCGCAGAGCCCGAAGTCGTGTCCGAGATGGCTCGGATGTTCGAGGCGACGCAAGGCCGGCCGCTTGCCGACCGCTTACTCGAGGCGCTCGACGCCGCGGAGGCGGCGGGCGGGGATCGGCGCGGCATGCAGGCGGCCGCCATGATCATCGTCAACCCCCTTGCTGGCGCGGGCGGGTACTCGGACGTCGTCATGGATCTCCGGGTCAATGACAATCCCCTGCCACTCGTCGAGCTCCGGCGCCTCCTAACAGTGTTCCGCTCACGAAGCGTCATTAGGCGCGCGAACGCGGTGTACGACCAGGGCGACCAGCAAGGCGCGTTGGACATCATGCTCGAGCTCCGCGACGCCATCCCGGAGAAGGATCAGGTGTGGGTCGCCTTGGCGCGCTTGTATCTGCAAATGAATCGAAAAACGGACGCCCTGGCCGCGATCGAGCGCGCCGTCGAAATCAACCCGCGAAACAAGGGTCAGCTCACGCGCAACGCCGCTTTCCAGGCGCTCCACTTCGATCCCGACTTCCTGCGACTCGTGAGGTAGACGGACGGGCATTTCTATCTGGGCGCGACGGAGGCCTCGAGCGGAATTCCGCGGGTGGAATTGAGAAAAGAGCTGGTGTGAAGCGTCGAGAATAGGAAGAGAGCGGATGAGACGGGCGTGCAGGAAACGTCGCCCCGGCGAAGGAGCTGTTTCGGGCGGACGGGTGGCGGGCGCTTGGAGGTTGGCGAGCAACCGATACCACGCTTGGCGTGACGTGGCGCTCAAGGTGCTTCCGGCGGAATTGGCCTCAGACCCGGAGCGGCTGAAACGATTCCGGCGGGAGGCCGAGCTCTCGCCGCGGTGAACCATCCCAACATCGCGCGAAATTTCACGGGCTCGAGCAGAGCGACGGCGTGAGACGCGAGGCGAGCTTGTGCGTAGTCACTCCTTCTTTTTTTCTTCTGCCTTCTCTTTCTTTGCCTTTGTCGCGTCCAGGTGCTGTTGCTGGTCGCCTCGCTAATCGTTTGGGATTCCCCCTCCGAGTTCATCGTCAATTCAGGGGGATTCCGTGTAGTCCCCCCGTCCTTCACCGTTCCGGAGAACGCAACCAGTGCCTCCGACGGGTAGCCTCTCTCCGCCAGGTACTGGTCGACCGTCGTGACGCGGACCCCGCTTTCGCCCGTTCGCGCCATGGAGATCTACGCCAATCACAACGAAAAGTATTGAGTTTAGAGCGGACTTCGTCACTTGTAGTACTGAACCTACCCCTGGCCATCATGGAAGCGGCGGATCATGTGCAACCAGCCACGCGTCTGTTCTCCGAAGGAGATAATCGTAGTCGCGACGTCGGTGGTGAGTGGTAGTGGTCCGAGACGTTCGCAAGCAGCGAGGGCCCGCGGGTTGTCGCGATGCTGGAGAACAGAGAGGTGATCTGTACTCTCTCTCTCCTAATAGTCATTTTATCGGTACGGGCGACTCGAGACACAGCTCTTCCCGGACGATGGCGGGTCGCCTTTCGTGAGCCCCGTTTAGGGATAGGACATTTGCGATCGGAACTTGTTTTGATGATTTCTTTCGTCATGATAATGAGCGAGACAGCAAGCCACGTGTAGCCGAACGCCACAGGTCGGTCACACCGTGCCCGGCACCGACGCCCGGTGGCGGCGGCTGGCGTCGCTTTCCGTCCTTCGTTACAGTGGATAGCTTGAACGAATAGGCATTGGCGCCGCATAGTGGTGTTGAACCTATCTAGACGACACATCGATCGACAAAACGCGTAACAAACGAGGCTATCAAATGGTTAGACGACTCTTCGTGATTGGGCTGAGCATGTTCATGGCGGCTGGGGCGCAAGCACAAATGGAACTGCCATTCGACGTGGAGTCCATTACCTCATTCGACGAGCCCTGGGCCCTGGCCTTCCTGCCGGACGGACGCATGCTGGTGACGGAAAAGAAGGGCAACTTGTTCATCGTCACCCAGGACGGTGAGAAGTCCCGCAACATCCGCGGTATGCCGGACGTCGCCTACGGCGGCCAGGGCGGCCTGGGCGACGTCGCGCTTCACCCGGATTTTCCAGAGAACCACATGATCTACCTGAGCTACGCTGAGTCAGGTATGGGCGGTACGCGGGGCGCAGCCGTCGCCAGGGCGGTTCTGACCGAGACCCGTCGCGGCGGAGAACTGTCAAAGTTCGAAGTCATCTGGCGCCAGTATCCCAAGGTCGTCGGTTACGGCCATTACGGCCACCGGCTTTTGTTCGACAACGACGGTTACCTTTGGGTCTCGTCCGGGGACCGCCAGAAATTCACGCCGGCGCAGGACATGCAGGCGAACCTGGGCAAGGTCCTTCGCCTGCACGATGACGGTTCGGTTCCGGACGACAATCCCTTCGTCGACTACTTCGACAAGAATCCGCTGGTCGATGATGAAGGGGTCTATGGGCAGATCTGGTCGCTGGGCCACCGCAATGTGCTTGGGCTGGCACTCGATCTCGACGGTCAACTCTGGGACCTCGAAATGGGCCCGAGGGGCGGTGACGAACTGAATCGGATCGTGCGTGCAGCGAATTACGGCTATCCGATCGTCTCGAACGGCGAGCATTATGACGGGCGTGAGATACCCAACCATGACACGCATCCGGAATTCAATGAACCGGCGGTATGGTGGACACCCGTCGTCTCGCCGAGCGACCTGATGGTTTATCGCGGTGACCTCTTCTCTGACTGGCGCGGCAATGTATTTGTGGCCGGGCTCTCGTCCAGGGCGCTCGTGCGTATCGAGCTCGACGGCGCCCAAGCTCGTGAGGCCGAGCGTTTCGACATGGGTGCACGGATTCGCAGCGTCGTCGAGGGGCCCGACGGCGCCTTCTGGGTCCTGGAGGACGACGAAGGCGACAGCGCCGGACGCTTGCTCAAACTGACACCGAAGAACTGAAAACGATTCTAGGTCTTCTCTCCAATCTGGATGTGGCGGCGTCGACATTTGCTGCCTGGACAAGGAGCGGCGCTGTTCCCTTCCAGATGGACGGGAGGATTGTCCGGGACGATGGTGTCGGACCCGTTGCGTTCAAAGGAGCGTGAGGTCGCTTCGGCCTTTCGTGAGTGACCGGCTCGCGGTCGGAAGCTCACAACGATTCCGGCGGAGTAGCGACCCCGATGTCACAGCGAAAGCTGCTGCGATACGGCGCCGCGCTCGCTGGAACGGGATTCGCGTGCACGTGTGACAAAAACGGTGACGCCGAGAACGCGGCGCTCAGATTCCTGCAGTTTTACACGCCGGGCGGCGAGGTAGCGGCACAAGCCCAATGGTTCGTCGACATGGTCGACGTATGGAACGTATCGAACCGCCGCAAGTTCGATCTCGAGTACCCGCCGGTCTTAACGGGATCAAACTGGCGGTTTCGTTTGCGTCGGGGCAAGCGCCCGACCTGTTCATTCTTTCCCGGACGACTTTCTTCGCTACTACGACGGCGGCGCGCTTGCCGATCCTGTCGAACGTTCGCTCTCGGTACTCCACAATGATCGTGCGAGTAGCACCGGTATTGACGCCGAGCTACTGGTATTTCTCGAGGATGCCACCCTTCGAGCCGCGCCCGGGCAGGAGGAGGATGAGCCCGGCTATTGGTCGCGAGCGCTCGAGCTGGCAGCGGTTTGCGGCGAGTTGCTGCGCGCGAAGACGGATGGACGATGGGCGTCTGCCGCAGACGCAAACGGTATCTTCCCCTTCGGCTTTGCCGTAGGCGAAAGCACGTTCAACGTCGCCGACAAGGCGCATCGGTTCATGGAACGAGGGGAACCCCAGCGACCTTCGCAACTCCTTCTCATGGCCGACGACCTCGGCCAAGCGGTCTAGAGGCCTTTGATGTTGAACCTCAAGTCCGGCGATACATCTCGCGAGCAAGGCGTCTGTCGCAATCTATTCGAAGGCGCGCCTACGAACGACCCCTCCATACCGCTCGTGTTCCTCGGCCACGATCAACCGAACAGTTTCGCGTACTTGCCCGTCGGATCGGAAAAGGTCGACGAGAGCTTCCACGAGGCGCTGCGCAATCTTGCCCGCGTCCAGGTCGAAGTCGAGCAGCACGAGATCGCGGGCCTATCGGTACTGGTTGCGAGCGGGGATTTCTACGCGAGCGAAAAGATCCTCGACGAGAATTTCATGAAGGGCCTGCACCAGCAGCTGAACGCGGAGCTTCTAGCGGCGGCCGTCCCTACAAAGGTTTGCTGATCGTGACGCATGAGGTCGCCCCGCCTAACGTCGCGGGCTTTTTGGCCGCCGCCTCGACCCTGCACGCCAACACGGAGGGCGCTCCGCCTCTTTCCGCAACCGTCTTTCTTGTTAAGGACGGCAAAGTGGTCCGGCACCTTGCGACGGATGGCGCGAGCTCAGAAGCCGAGAGTGAGCGTCCATTGCAGAAGCGAAGCCTTTGGTCCCGGCTCTTCGGTACGCATCAGTAACGAAGATCGGTGAGGAAGCCTAGCGGTGATCGTTGGTGAAGAGAAGTCACGCAAACTCCAAGAGCGGCGAACGGCGCGAACGCGAAGAGGTCCAGGGTTCTTGACGGTTCTGTTCGCTGTCATCGAGGCGGGCGAAACTGTGCGCGGGCCAACTCGACTGAACCTCGTCTTGAACTTCGGCCGAAGAGCTGAAACAGCCCGTCCCCACGGAAAACTGACACCGCTCCCACTCGAGCGGAAACCGGGATGTGGCTGTCCTGCCGAAAGAAGGTGGCGGGCTACTCATTTGTCTGGGCTCGAGCTCGAGGAGTATCAAGCAAGCTGTCTCCCGATGACCGTTGGCTGCGTACGTTTCCAACGGGAACTTCCGACTAGCTGGGCTGGTCCTAACAGGCGAGAAACCATCGATCGCTGCGGCGGGTTTGTCTTGTGATACCGAACACGTGTTCGCAGACTCAAGATAAATTCTCAGCGAGCTCGTTCCGTCCAGCGTTGGCGGGCTCCGAGGTGGGAAGGCAGAGATGCAGCGGTCTCCCGAACGCCCAAGGATTCTCGTTTCAGATGAAGTCCGGTAGACACAAAATTTACGTTCAGACCTTCCCGGGCGGAGATCACCAATTCCTTTAGTCCAGATCGAGCGAGGCTTTCAGGCCGAGTCTCGAAGCGGGAGGCATGCGACGAACGCATTTGCGAAGACACGAAAATATACTCAAGCGCCTCCTCACGCACGTGGCCGGATTCAATCTCGGGATTCTGATGCGCAATCTCATCGGCAAGGCCACGCCGAAGGAATACGCGGAGCTCAACGCCAGTCTGATCGCTGCTTTATTGCGCTTCGTCTCGACCATAGGCGCACGTTTTGCCCCGCTGCAATCCATCGGGCGTCTCAACTTGGCCGTTCCGCCGAATCACATCTTCCTTGAACTTGCCCACCAAACTTTCTCCGTGAGCAGAATCTGGACTTTTTCACCGGGCTGCTAGAGCAGAAGCGAGGAAGGTTTTGCCGACGCCCACGCTTCCCATGAAGAGAACGTCCTGCTTGGCCTCGAGAAAACTGAGCGAGAAGAGGTCGCGAACGCGATGGCGATCGAAGCCCACCGGGGCATCCCAGTCGAAATTCTCGAAGATTTGCTCCTCGGTAAAGGAGGCGCGTTTGAGACGCCGTTGCAGACTGACTTGGTCGCGTCGGTCGACTTCGTCCTGCAAGATAAGTTCCAGGAGGTCTTCACTCGGCAGTTTTGTCTTTTGAGCGTAGGCGATCCTCTCCGGCAGCGTCGCAAGGATCCCCGAGAGCTTGAGCCGCTTCAGAATCGTTTTCAGTGAGTTTTTGATCTCCATCTGTATTCTCCTTTCGTTTGGGTTCATGAGAGAAACTTTCGTTGGGACGAAGGAATCTCAGGGGCATTGAGACGAGCTCTCCTGTTTGTGGTGGTTCGTCCGACGGCGCAATGGCATTCTTGAGAATGCGCTCCACCCTTTGCACATTGATGAGATCGAAGCCCAGCGCTCGCTGGCAAGCGGTTTCCACGCGAGCATGGCCGTACTTGTCGGCCAAGCGCATGAGCTTCTGAGCCTGTCGGAGCTTGGCCCATGGAAAGACGCCGCTGAGGAGCAGGCTCATGAAACGGCCGATGTTGTTGCCGAGTTTCTTGGCTTGGCGCACCATACGCTCCGGGTCGCGCCTGGCGTAGGCCTCGAGCTCTGGGGGATAGTCTGTGTAGTCGGTCGCTCTTCCTCCGGCTGGTTTTCTGGGGTGGGTTTTGATGAGCTCGTTTTTGTAGTAGATGCGTACGAGCGCTTTGTCGCCTCGGACCGTGACTTGCTTTCCCACATAGTGCGTGGGAACCGAGTACAGGGCCTTGAGGAACTTCACGTGGTGGTCGTCATGAACGGTCGGGGTGGCCCACTGAGGCGTATCGAATCGAGGCCCTTTCACGGGCCGAAGGCAAGCAAGCTCGACTTGTTCGAAGACGACGAGAGGGCGTTTGGGGGTGGTTCCGTGAATACGCCGGCCCGCGACTTCCATGCACCAACGCCGAGCTTCCCGCTGGACGTGAGCCAGGTCGAGCCACTGCTCACCGCGGAAAAAGCTCTCTCGAACGTACTGCACGCCTCTCTCGACGATCGGCTTGCCCGTCGGATGGCGCGCGACTGCCGGGTCGATGACAAAGCCTCGATGCTCTGCATACTGCTCCGTAGTGCGCTGAAAGATAGGCTCATACCGGTCCGACTTCACCACTGCCGTCTTCATGTTGTCGACGACGACCCGCAAAGGCACACCGCCAAAAAACTCCCACGCCTCTTCCAGTCCATCGATGACGACGTCCAGCTTCTGAGAGAAACTCACGTGAACGTACTGGTGGCGGCTGAAGCCAAGAGTGACGAGCAACGCCCAGACCAATCGATTCCGATCCGACTCCGGGTCGTAGATCTTGCCGAGTTGACCAAAATCCACTTCGGCGAGCTCACCCGGTGAAACCTCCGCCCGGCGCAGCGTCAGCTTGGGCCGAGCCCATCCGAAGTGCGCCGCCGCGTAGCGATACACCGAGCTGTAAGAAACGTCGACTCCCTCGCGGGTCAATAGCTCATGGACCTTGGTCAGCTTCAGGACCCTCTCTCCCTCGCAGCCTTCCACCCATTGCTGGATGCGATCATGATGCCCGCGCAGCGCCTTTTCCGATGCAGACGCCTCGCTCGAACTCGGGCCCGGCTGGCGGCGCTGCGCCACCCGCGACGCCAGCGCCTCATCCGGCGGGACCTCCTTCGACCAGCCTAGTTTCTTCGCCTCTCGTATATACGCGCGGATCGTCTTCCGGCCACGACCGGTGGCCGCTGCTATCCGTCGCTGGCTCTCCCCCCGGTGGTGCCGTTTCAGAACATCCACAATTTCCCACATACCGTGCTCCCTGTATGCCAATACGACCTCCTTGTTTCCAAGAAGTTCGCACAGCCGAGCTCGGCCTCAAAGGGTGGGGTCATGACTCCGAAAAGTGGGGTCATGTTTCTGAAAAACTCACCCCTTTGCCGGGGTCATGTCTCTGAAAAAGGGGTGGGGAATGTTTCTGAAAAACACGCCCTCAAGTGGGGTCATGATCCTGATAAATCACAGGAAAGCGGGGTATCAAACATCGGTGGCCACGGCTGGTTTACCACCAAGTCGGGTCGACGACGCCGGCACCGTTGCAAGATATGCGGGAGAACGGCCAGCACGAATACGGGGACAGCGTACAGCGGTCTTCGCTGCACTCGCAGGGAGTTCGACCAAGTAGCGAGCCTGCGAGTCGAGGGCGTGAGCGTTTCTGCCACGGCCCGTCTCACGAGTCGTTCCCGCAACACCGTCGCACGCTGGCTTGAGCGGGCGTCGACCGCAGCGGAGCGCTTCAATCGGCCATGCTGCGGGACTTCGAAATCGTTGAGCTTCAAGCTGATGAGCTTTACACCTTCATCGACAGCAAGAGCAGGCCCACGTGGCTCTTTACCATCGAGGTGTGTTCTCGCTTGTGGGCGAGCAGTCTCGTCGGCCGCCGCTCTTATCGAAACACCAAGGCTGGGCTCAACGACGTCATCCTCCGCGGGCGCCTTGTCGGAATCCCACTGATCGCCACCGATGGCTTCGAGTACTACTTCGGCGTGATCGCGCATCTCATCGGTCCCGCGTGTGTCTACGGTCAGGTGCTCAAGACTCGGCGGAACAATCGCGTCATCCGGGTCGATCGGCGCGTGAAGGTCGGCACCGAGACCCGCTTGAAGAACGCTCTGCTGGAGTCGGAGGATTCCGCGACCCTGAACGCGCACACACGTCCTTTGTCGAGCGCCTCAACCTCACGATTCGTCAAGGCTCGGCGTACCTACGTCGGCGGTCGCCATGCCACGCCCGTGGTGCGGACCAGCTATGCGGCCACGTCGAGCTCCTGCGTTGCCATTACAATTTCGTCCGGCCGCACAGTGCTTTGAAGTTCGGACGGGAGACCAGGACGCCGGCGATGCAGGCCGGCTTGGCGAGTAAGCCGCTGACCTGGCACGATATCTTTACCGCTCGCCATATCTGTGTCTGCCTTCTCGTTGCGGTCGTGCGAGTCTCCGTGACGGTCTCGACTGGACTCGGCGTCGCCGAGATGGCGTCGCGGAATCAAAGAGCGGCTGCCTGAACAACAGCGAATGGCGCAAGCACCAAAACTTGCCCCCTGGCAGGAAGGCGAGCCAACCCGCGGAAGTATAGCTGTATTGTCCAGAGCCCTTATTACCGTAGCGAAGGCCCGAGCCGATGTCCTGGTAGATCTCCTTCGGACAGAAGCGAGGGGGATCGGGATTACGTATAATCAAGCTATGTGTGCGATACGCGGATGGAGGAGGAGATGAGTTCAACTCGAGAATCGGCGGTTTATGATGAACTGGTCGACCTCCTAGCGGACAGTGCGGACGCCGTGCGATTGTTGTCCTTTCGTATCTCCACCGAGAAACAGGCTCGACTCGACGCCCTCCTCGAAAAGAATCGACAAGCTCTGCTCGCAGAAGACGAGTCTGATGAGTTGGACGCGTTCGAACACTTCGAGCATTTGGTACGTCTTCTGAAGGCGAGGACTCTCAAGAAACAAGGCAGATGACCCGACCGTCGGCGGAGATTCGCCGTCAGGTGGTTGAGCGTGCTCGCAGCTGCTGTGAATACTGTCTCGTGCACCAGGATTTTGTCGCATCCACCCATCAGGTGGATCACGTGATCGCCGAAACACACCGCGGTAGGACGACCATGGACAACCTCGCGCTATCGTGCACCTTGTGCAATCGGCGGAAGGGAAGCGACATAACATCGGTCGATCCGGGAACCGCGAAGTCATTTCTCTCTTCAATCCGAGAGCCCAGCGATGGTCGGATCATTTCGAAGTGGACGGTGTCCGCATCATTGGTAAGACGCCAGAGGGGCGAACGACGGTCGATTTCCTCAGACTCAACGTGTTCGAGCGACTTATCGAGCGGGCCGAGTGGATTAGCACCGGACGTTTCCCGCCCGAGAGGGGCATTGTTGCACGGCCCGGAGCAAAACGCTGACCTCCCCGTTTCGGTCGTAGAGTCACCCAGCGCAGTACGTATCGGGCATCCCAAGCGCGGTCATCTTGTTGAGTATCTCGCACCCAATTCGGTGTTCAATTCGTTGCCTCGCCAACGTTCGAGCCCGCATCTCGGGCCCGATGAGCGCCTTGTAACGATAGACCGCGTTCTCCACCATGCTTCGCTTGGTGTAGCCCGAGAGCTTGTACCATTCACGTCGGCCATGTTTTTCGATTGCGCGAATATGGCGATCTCGCTCCTGCATGGCGGTGTTCGAACTCTGACTGAGCGTCGCGTTTCGTTGCGGCGGAATCACCACGCGCGTCCTTCGTCCAGGACTGTGTGCTTCGATGGCTTCGTAGACCGCTTCCTTGTCGTATGCACTGTCCGCCGCCGCCGACGCTAGAGGTGCTTGAATCTGTGTTAGCAAAGCGGGTACTCGCGTTGCGTCGCGAGCTCGTGACCCCGTCAGTTCGGACGCAACAATGTTGCCGGTCTTGCGCAAAACGGCGATGTGCAACTTGCGCCATGCGCGCCGCTTTGGCGGTTTGCGGCCGGTTCCAACATGAATCCTCAAGCCCGTGCTATCGATCATCAGGTGGATTGCTTGCGGCTTTCGGAATCCGCAGCTTCTTGCGGAGCAGCCTCGAGCGCCGACACAACGTCGAGTAGTCCGGGATCTCGATACCGAGCCTGAGAAGCGAGGCGATCGAGTGCAAGAAGCCTTCGGTTTGTCGGTAGGCAAGCTTGTACACCATCCGGACAACCAGGCCCGTTTCAATCGCCATGTCTGAATAGACCCGTTGACCGCCAGGCTTACCGGTCTTGTCGGCCTTCCAGTTCGCGATTGCCTCCTCGTCAAACCAGACTGTCAAATTGCCTCGGCGGCGCAGCCCTTCGTTGTATTCCGCCCAGTTGCGAACGTGGTACTTCTTCTGCTTCGTGTGCTTGTACTGACCGCGCTTGGGATACTTCATGGTCGAACATACCTCGGCCACCACCATAGGAGGATTTCGCTCTCAGCCAAGAGCGGTGCAACAACGCCGCGTCTCGGTGAAGCTCGAGATCACACCTGCACTCCCCCGACTCCAGGTAGACGCGCACCCTCCTCAACCTCGTGGAGAACGCGCTCCACGCTTTGAACGGCGAAGGCGATATCGCGATACACGTGACGACGAAGAGGATGAATGGGAGCGGCTTCGTCGAGATCATCGTCACCGACACCCGTGTTGGTATCGAGCCGGAGCTCCGCGAGCGGATCTTCGAGCCCTATTTCTCCACGCGCGCCGCAGGTACCGGCCTCGCTATCGCCAAGAAAGTGGTCGAAGACCACGGCGGAACCATCACCCTGGAAAGGGAGCGCGGCCACGGCACTAGCGTTCGGATGCTTCTTCCAAGCGTGAAGCACTGATACAGGGGACTAGACGCGCGCCTTCGCGAACTCGACGGCCGTAGCTCCTGAATCGTAGGCCGTGGTATCCGCGACCGCCCAGAGCCAGAATCCCGGCTGCGATAGCTCGATTGGGCGCCGAAGGCCGCCGATGTGGATCGTGCTCGATTCGGCGGCGCCGACCGGGGTCGGCGGCTTGGCGTTACGGCCCGTCTCGAGTGCGAAAGGAGGCGTCTTGAAGCACGCCAGGAGGGCGCGCTGCTCGACGGGAGCTTCGAGCTCGACCCAAATCGAAGCTGCGAATCCATGGAACACCGGTACCTGCACGAGACTCACCGAAAGGGCATCTTCCATGTTCGCAAGCTTCGCGGTCTCGATGGCCACGCTCTCGGCGAGCGCCACCGACCGCACGCCCGAGCCTGCGAGCTTGACGTTGAAAGCGACCTGCTCTTTGAAAACTTCCGTCGGAGGTGACTTGAAGCTGAGAAGGCTTATGACCTGCTGGTGCAACTCCGTCGCGCCGGCATCGCCTTCAATGCCCGCGGGCAGCAAAATGGTCGCGCTCGCTCGCACTGCCGAGAGAGCATCGCTGGCGCGACGAAGCGTCGCCCCCACCAAATAAGACGCCATTCTCGGCACCACGAAGAGCCGATCTCCGGAATCGCCGGAAGTCGTAGGATCCTCTGCGCCGCGGACGATGACCGGTGCATCGAGACCGATGGCTCCTTCGACGATCGAGAGGATGCCGTCGCCACTCGCATCGACGGCCAGCCGGTTGAAGAGATCGCTATCCCCCCCCGCGAAAAAGATCACGTCGAGATTTGTGAAGAGATCCGGGTCGAGAGGTTGCGTGATCACCACATCATCTTGAAACTGGGTGAGCGTCGCTTCGCCTTCGACCTCGCTCTCGAACAGCTTCAGCTCGATGACCGGCAGAGAGCCTTCGGAGAGAAGCGAGCGGATGCGGCTCCCGAAAGGGCTTCGCGGGTTGACGACGCCGACGCGCAGCCCCCTCATCTATCTTCCACGTCCGCTTGCTCCGCGGTGTGAACTCTAGGAACCCGGACGAGGGACGCAATCTTCAACACGAAGCCACTCGCAAGATAGGTCGAGGCGATGATCAAGAGCATTGCTTGGGGATGCGTGAAGACGGTCACAATGAGAAGTGCCAAGAACAGGATCGTGAGATGCGGCTGCCGGCGGCGAATGTCAAAATCCTTGAAGCTGTAATAGCGCATCTTGCTCACCATCAGAAGCGATAGGACGAGCACGAGCACGAGCAACGGCAGCGCTTGCGAGCGGGACGTCACAGGCTCCGGAAAGCGGTAGACGATCGACGCGATGACAGCCGCCGCAGCCGGGATGGGAAGGCCGATAAAAAAGCGCTTATCCGTCGTCGATGGCTGGATATTGAACCGTGCGAGACGCATCGCGCCGCAGATCACGAACAGAAATCCAATGAGCCACCCCATGCGTGGCCATAAGCTCATTCCCCACTCGTGGGCAAGCACCATCGGTGCAATGCCGAACGACGTCTGATCGGCGAGTGAGTCGAACTCTTTGCCGAAGTCGCTGCTTGCGTTGGCGAATCGGGCCACTCGACCGTCGAGCGTATCCAAGAGGATGCCGAGGCCGATCAAGATCCCCGCAAGCGCGAGCTCACCCCTGATGCTGCTGATGATGGAATAAAAGCCGCAGAAAACATTCGCGACGGTGAACGCCGCCGGCAGAAGGTAAATACCTCGGCGCGGAAGCTTGGGATTGCGACCTTTCATGGTCTCTCTGCTATGACCGTTTCCCCGCCCTTGACTCGGTCTCCTACCTTGACACGCAGCGCGCTCTCCTTCGAAAGGATGATCTCCATGCGCGAGCCAAATTGGATGAGACCGAAACGCTCGCCGCGCTCGAGCTCGTCGTTCTCTTTTCTCGTGCAGACGATGCGCCGCGCAACAACGCCGGCGATCTGCCGGACGATGACCGTAAAGTCTCCGTCCACGAGCTCGAGCTCGTTCTGCTCGTTCGCAATACCCGCGTCGCTGTTATAGGCCGCGAGAAACTTCCCCGGTGAGTAGCGGATGCGCCGAACCACTGCGCGCAGCGGCGAGCGGTTGATATGCACGTTGAAGATGGAGAGAAAAATGCTTATTTGTTGACGCTCGGGGTCGCGTTCTGCTTCGCCCACATAAACCACTTTGCCGTCGCCTGGCGAAACGAGCAGCTTTTCATCGAGTGGGGGGATGCGTTCCGGGTCGCGGAAAAAATATGTTACGAAGGCCGCGAGGACGAAAAACGGAATGGAGAAAAGAGGACTCGGGGCCACAGCGGCGACGAGGGCGCCGAGGACCACGAGGATACCAATGTAGCGGAACCCCTGTCGCGCAATTTTCATGGTTTGGACCGGTTGCGTTGACTCTCGACAGAAGCTCTCGAAGACGGACTCCGAGGCGAAGCCGTTTTAGTGGCTTCGCACCATGAAGGCCATCCGGTCTTTGATGACGAGCTTCTTCTTTTTGATCGTGACTTCCTCTACCTTTTCGTCAGCACTCAAGAATAGCTGCTCCCCGAGAGTGCTCAAACGCTCATCGAGCTCGCGATGGCGCTGGAACAACTGCTGGAACTCTTCGCTCTCTCGCATCAGTAGATCTTGAGCAACCTGAGCTACGTTGTCGATCAAGGGCTTCCCTCCTTGCATTAGGCCGGACTGGGGTTAACCCAAAAATATCACAGCCTCTTCGATGACTGCAAGAATCTTCATCCGGGCCGACGCCACGAAACCCGCGACAGCGTCAGCCCTTCACGGTGTTTCATTTCGAACGTAAGGCGATTCACACCTTGCACGATCCGCACGACCGGCACAAAAACTTCAGCACGGCCGTCGGCGCCGATGACGAGCTCGGAAAGAGCGCGGCCGTTCAAAACGAGCTGTGCTTCGCCGCCCGGAGCCCCCTCGAACACGAGACGATAGGCCGCGGGCTCGGCCAGAGCGACAAAGATCTCTGCCTCGCTCCCGCGAGTGCTCCGGGTCGTCACCCGCCCGCGGCTCGGCAGGGTCCAGCCGCGCCCAAGGTAGAGCGCATCGTTGTCGCCCATGCGGATGTCCACGTTATTCGAGAGCGCGAGCGCGCCTTCGAGATCATAGGTCGCCAGAGGCGTTCCCGAATGGAGCGTGCGCCAAAAAGCCGCCGGCCAGGACGGCGGATAGCCTGTCCGGTTGTAGACGAGCTCGATCCCATCCGCCGCCGCTTGCCGAAACGAGGCCGGCGCATCCGGAGGGACAGCGCCTTGGAAATAAACGCCCATCAGCATCGCATTCCAGGCGACGAAAGGCGCGAGTAGAACGGCGGTGGCTATGAGAGGGCGTCGCTGCACCTGCCAAACGATCCATTGGAGCGACACGCCGATCCCGAGCGCCAACGCAGGAAGCGCGGCATCGAAGCGGCGCGAGCCGAAAGACGCTCCGGCCCACCAGTCATAGACCGAGGCGTTGACGTACCAGGCCACGAGCATCGCGACGAGAAGCGACCCTCCGAGAAACGGCTTCCGGCGCAAAAACCCGGGAAAGCCGACAACGCCGAGCCACAACACGGGCGCCCAGGACAAAAGACCGTGGCGCGACGAAAACAAAACCGCCTCGAGCTCGGGCGCCGTCCAGTCGATGTAGCCGCCTCCCTGCGGGATGAGAAAAAAGCTTCCGTAAAGCGCTTTCCAATACAGAAGCTGCGGCGAGAACACGAGAAGACACGCCGCTCCGGCGGCCGCGACCTCTCTGACCCTCGGCCGTCCGTGCATCGACCAACTGACGGCGAGGGCCACGGGAACAAAGACAACGTTCTGCCAGCGCATGAGCGCGACCACACCGCCAAGCGCGCCGAGCAGAACGAAAGCTTTCACCCCGCGGGCTCCTTCGTGCGTCAAAAGAAGGAAGCCGGCGACGCTCGCCATCGCCATGGCATGCGACATCGACGGCTCGAACACCATGTACCAAACGTGGAAGGTTGCGAGCCACACCAAGAGCGTGGAGACGAAGGCGATACCGGAGGGAAAGTAGGCGCGTAGGAAGCGAAAGAGACAAACAACGCCGGCAAATCCCGCCGCTACGGTCCCTGTCGCGATCGCCGTGAAATAGGGGTATCCGAAGCCGGTCGGACGGTAGAGGCCGAGCTCGCCAAGAAGGTGCGCGAGCACAAACCACGGGAGCCACACGAGCGCGGGCCCAATGCTGAAATTATTGGGAAGTCGCCCCGACTCCGTGCGCTGGAAATAGCCCGCCGGCGCGCCGAGCACCCGATACTCGTTCTCGAAGTCGAGATCGCCGTCCACGACGAGCGAGTGAAGCGGCGTGTAATAAAAGATGCCGTCGCTCGCGACCCGCTGAGGCTGCAAGTAGAGAGCGGCTAGAACGAGAGGCAGGAGCGCGAGCAGATAGACTTCGAAGCGCTCCTCGCGCGTCTCCCGCGACCGCGCCCACAAGAGCGCGACGCCGACGGTGACCGCGGCGAGCGCTACGACCCAGCCGCTCCAGTTCTCGCGCATCGCCTCGGGCAAAGACGGCCTGAGAACGCCGAGCGCGACGAGTGCAGAAAACAACAAAGTCAGAAGGCGTGAAAGCGTCATCGCAGTCTTTTTTGCAGTAGGACGGCGTCCTCGCGCGGTCGTGAGTAATATTTTTTGCGCTCCCCGACGGCGCGAAACCCAAGGGTCTCGTAGAGCCTCTGCGCGACGACGTTGCTCGCGCGAACCTCGAGCTGGGCCGCCATGACGCCATTGAACCTGCAATCCTCGATGGCGCGCAAAAGCAAATGGCGCGCAAGGCCGCGGCGGCGATGTCGTGGATGGACGGCCACGTTTTGGATCTGAAGCGTTTCAAAAACGATCCACGCGATGCAATAGCCCGCCACTTCACGCCCGTCATCTCTCGTCACGGCAACTCTAGGATGTGAGAACCCGTTCTCCTCGATCTCGTGAACGAAGGAGTCGCGCTGCCACGGGTTCGAATAGGTCAACTGTTCAATCACCTCGACCTCGTCGAGATGCTCGTCAGCCATCCCCATGAGGGCGTAGCACGACAAGAGGTCGATAGCGCTCACGTCGCGGCGTCCTTCTGATTCAGCTGGGCGTCGGACGGGCGGATATAGAGTGCGTCGAGGCCGCCGAGAGGTGCTCGCTCGCCACGCGCAAGCATCTCCGCCCCGAGCCGGGCGACCTCTTCCGCGATGAAAAGGGACGGTGCTGCCAGCGTGACGCGCGAGGGGTATCGGGCCTCGAGCAAGGCGCGGTGCGTCAGGATCGCGCTCCCCGCGATGAGCTCGGGCGTTTTCGGAAGCTCGTCGAGGAAGCGTTCCGGAGCCACGCATGAAGGCTCTCCCACTGGGACGACATGCTCACCGTCCGACGTGAAACACCGGCCATAGACATCGCCGCGATAAGCCCCGGCAAGCGCAACAATGAGGCCTCGACGGCGGCGGTAACGATGAGCCGTCGCATCGAGCGTCGAAACCCCAACGGCCGGCAGATCGAGCGCATAAGCAAGTCCTTCGACCGCCGCGATCCCGACTCTGAGGCCACTGAAAGAGCCCGGGCCGATGGCGACGGCGAACGCGTCCACATCCTGGAGCTTTCTTTCAACGCCCGCGAGCAGAACTTCGATGGACGGAAGGAGGTTCTCGGCATGTCTCGGGCGTGCCGTCCGGAAGCCGAGGACCCCTATCAGCTCTGCGTCCTCCAAAAGAGCCAAGCTTCCATGGGCACTGGTCGTGTCCACGGCCAATATGCGCGTCAACATCAATGGTGAGCGAATCTTACCTCCGTTTACGGCCCGCGGTACAATGCGCGCGACCATGGCGACCTCGACGGGCCGAGCCCCGCAAAAAACCGCAAAAACGGCCACGCCCGCGATGCGGCAGTTCCACGAGATCAAAGCGCAAGCCGAGGACGCTATCCTCTTTTTTCGCATGGGCGATTTCTACGAGATGTTCTACGACGACGCCCTCAAAGCCTCTCGCGCCCTAGAGCTCACGCTCACCTCCCGGCAAAAAGACACCGCCGGCTCCGCGATCCCGATGTGCGGCATCCCCTACCACGCCGCCGACACCTATGTGGGCCGGCTCATCCGCCGCGGCTTCAAAGTCGCCATCTGCGACCAGGTCGAGGATGCCAAGGAAGCCAAGGGCATCGTTCGCCGCGAGATCGTGCGCGTCGTCACCCCCTCGACTTATCTGCACCAAGGCTATCTCGAAGCCAAAGAGCCGAGCTATCTCATGGCGGTCTCCTCGACCAAGAGTGCAGCGGGCGCGGCGCTTGCGGATCTGTCCACTGGAGACTTCGTCGCCTTCGAGTTCGAAGGTGAGGACCGGTGGCAGAAAATCGCGGAGACGCTCTCGACCTACCGCCCACGCGAGATCCTCTATCCGGAAGGCAAGCCTCTTCCGGACGATGTCTTCGCCCAATGGGGCCCCGAGGGCGACGCCCCCATCACGACGGAGCGCGACAACTGGCGTTTCGAGCACGAAGCGAGCAGAAGCCTCTTGCTGCGACAATTCGCGACGCAGTCGCTCGAAGCCTTCGGCCTCGAGACGAAACCTCTCGCGGTCGGCGCGGCCGGCGCCGCGTTGCAATATTTGCAAGAAACCCAGCGCGGCGAGCTCACCCATATCTCGGCAATCCGCTGCCTGGAAGAAGCGGATTACCTCATCCTCGACCCGGTGACGCAAAGAAATCTCGAGCTCACGCACTCGATCAGCGAGGGCGGCCGACGCGGGAGCCTCATCGACGTGCTCGACCGCACGACAACGTCGATGGGCGCGCGCACGCTCAAGAGCTGGCTAACGCGTCCGCTCGTCGATATCGAAGCCATCGGAAGGCGGCTCGATGCGGTCGAAGAGCTCGCTTTCGACGTCATCCAGCGAGCCAAGATCCGAGACACCCTCAAAGATGTGCTCGATCTCGAACGGCTTCTCTCACGCGTAACACTCGGCTCGGCGGAGCCTCGCGAATTCGTCGGGCTTCAAACTTCGCTCTCGAAGATGCCGGCGCTCCGCGGACTCACCACCGAGGCGAAGGCCGCTCTCTTGCGCGAGCTTCACGAAGCACTCGATCCCGTCGAAGAAGTACGGGACGACATCGAGCGAACGCTCGTCTCCGAGCCGCCCATAGCACTCAAAGACGGCGGGGCCATCCGCGGCCACGTCTCCGAAGAGCTCGACGAGCTTCGCCGCCTGCGTAGCGAAGGCAAATCGACGCTCACCGAGATCGAGAAGCGCGAGCGCGCCCGCACCGGCATCACGTCGCTCAAGATCCGCTTCAACAAAGTCTTCGGCTACTACATCGAAGTCACCAAGTCGAAGCTCGACGCGGTGCCCGACGACTACATCCGCAAACAGACGCTCGTCGGCGCGGAACGGTACATCACGCCCGAGCTCAAGGAATATGAAGAAAAGATCCTCGGCGCCGAAGACCGCATCCAAGCGATCGAGCGAGAGCTCTTCGACGCGCTGAATCAGCGGGTCCGATCTCACGCACCCCGGATCCGCGCGACGGCTCGAGCCGTGGCGGTGCTCGACGTCTTGTCGGGACTCGCCGACGTCGCGACCACAGGCAATCTCACCAAACCGCGCCTTCACGACGGCTTCGAGATCGACGTCAAGGACGGACGCCACCCGGTCATCGAAGCCACGAGCCAAGAGCCTTTCGTTCCCAACGACATAGTGCTCGACGAGAACCGCTACGTCGTCATCCTCACCGGCCCAAACATGGGCGGCAAGTCGACTTATCTCCGGCAAACGGCGCTCATCGTACTCATGGCGCAGATGGGCTCTTTCGTACCGGCCTCCGAAGCGAAGCTCCCCATCGTCGACCGCATCTTCACCCGCGTCGGCGCTTCAGATAATTTATTCCGCGGACGTTCGACCTTCATGGTCGAGATGCAAGAGACGGCGCACATCCTGCTCCACGCGACCCCGAAGAGCTTGATCCTGCTCGACGAGATCGGGCGCGGCACCGCCACCTATGACGGCTTGTCGCTGGCATGGTCCGTCGCCGAGCACATCGCGAACGAGGCGAAGCTGAAGTCGAAGACCATCTTCGCCACCCACTATCACGAGCTAACCGACCTCGCCGCCGAGCTTCCCGGCGTCGTGAACTATCACGTGTCGGCCCGCGAGTGGCAGGACGACATCGTCTTCCTGCGCAAAGTGCTCGAAGGCGGCTCCGACAGAAGCTACGGGATTCAAGTCGCGCGACTCGCAGGTCTTCCGCCCTCACTCATCTGCCGCGCGCAGGAGATTCTCCAGAATCTCGAAAAGACGGAGTTCGACCTCGAAGGCCGGCCGCGGGTGACCGGAGAGAGCTCGCTGGGAAGCGGGGCGCGACAGATGTCGCTCTTCGCGGACGCAGAAGACCGCGTCGTCTCCGAGCTGCGGCGGGTGGAGCCTGAGACGATGACGCCGCTAGAAGCGCTTCAGCTCCTCGCGGAGCTCAAAGAGCGGCTCGACGCAATGGAATAGGGGTGCGGCTCGCTAGTTCAGCGTTAGCTCGTAGGGCATCATCGCCAGTGGCTGGCCGCTCGCGAGAGCTCGAAGAAGCGGCGATCGACGCAGGAGCTCTTGCGGCAATAGCGCTCGTGCTGGAAGCTCTAGCACCTCTCGCGTCTGAATAAAACCAGATAGGAGAGCTTCGAAGATGTTCTTTTTTTCTGGATAAATGACTAAAGCAACGCGATCTGTTGGCTCTAGATCGATTTTTTCCTTGGCAATAGCGATCGCGCGCTCGAGGCCACCAAGCTCGTCGATGAGCCCGTGCTCGAGGGCAGAGCGGCCCGTCCAAACGCGGCCTTGTGCCACGGCGTGGACTTCCGCGGTGGTCTTGCCACGCGCCTCGGCGACTCTCTCGAGGAAAGCTTGATAGCCGGACTCGATGATCGCGCGGAACTGCTTGCGCTCTCGAGGGGTGAACCTACGGCTATCGCTGAAAAAATCCGCGTTGGGTGCGCTCGAGACGCCGTCGCGGGAGACGCCAATCTTCTCGTAGAGGCCGGACAAGTTGAACTTTCCCGCGTAGATCCCAATGGACCCGGTAATCGTGGTCGGCTCCGCCAAGATGGCGTCGGACGCCATCGCAATCCAATAGCCGCCCGAAGCCGCCACGTTGGCCATCGACACGATCACGGGCTTTTTCTCGCGCGTGAGTTGGGCTTCGCGCCAAATCACATCGGAAGCCACATCGCTTCCACCGGGGCTATCGATGCGGAAGATGACCGCGTCGATGGAGTCGTCTTCACGCACGGCCTTGAAGGCATTGCCAATCGTGTCCGAGCCCATCACGCGGCCGAAGACAGAATCTTCGCGGTTGGCGCCGCCGACGATCGCACCTACGCCGTAGATCAACGCGATGCGTCCATCCACGCTGAACGACGACCGGCGGCTCGCTTGGTGATAGTTGGCCACCGTCATCGTCTTCGGTTCTTCGCCCTCTTCGGCAAGCTTCGCCCGCACTTCGTCCTCGTAGAGCAACTCGTTCACGAGGCGATGCTCTTTCGCTTGCTCGGCCGTGAATGGTCCCGCTGCGATGAGCGCGTTCACCGCCGGCGGATCGATCCCGCGGCCTTCGGCGATTGCGGTAACCATCGTCTCGTGGAGCGTGTCGACGACCTCACCGATCGCTTCACGGCTCGCTTCACTCATGTTCTCGCGCAAGAACATGTCGGGCGCGTCTTTGTAATCACCGAAGCGCTCGAACTCGGCTTCGACGCCGAGTTTGTCGAGCGCCGACTTCACGAACATCAGCTCCGCGCGGACGCCCCGCAGATCGATCATCCCGCGCGGATGGAGATAGATTCGACCCGCCGCTGAAGCGAGAAAGTAATCGCGGTTTCCCGCATATTCGACGAAAGCAACGATCGCTTTGCCCGAGGTCTTGAAGTCGAGAAGCTGTCGGTGAAGCTCGAACATGTTGGCCCAACCGAGCCCGGTGCCGCGGACGTGCAGAAAGAGCTTCTCGATACGGGCATCCTCTTTGGCGGTGCGCACCGCAAATAGAAGCTCGCGAAACGTGATCTCATTGACTTCGACGAAGGGCCCGCTCATATCGTAGAGCGGGTCTTCGGGATAGGGACGCGAGAGATCGATGCTCAAAGCCGTGCCACTGCTGAGCGACGGCGTCGCAGGTCCCATGCTCCTGAAGAGCGCATAGAAAGCCGCGGTGAGCAGGAACAACGTGCCCCCGGAGAAGATGACGAGCCACAAGAACCAGCTCGTCCGGCGCGGCCGCGGCGGCGCGGGGTCGGGGTCGGGGTACGGTCCCGGAGCTTCGTTTTCAATCACTGACGTTCGCGTCGCCTTCGAGTGAGAGTAAGAGGATCTCCCTGCGGGTCGTTGCCTCGAGGCTGAGTTGAGAGGCTGGGTGCTCGGAAAGCATCCGGTCGTAATATTGCCGTGCCTGCTCCAAGTTTCCCGAGCGCTCTTCGAGCTTGGCGAGCGCGTAGAGCAATTCGTCTTTGGGAAGCGGATTGTCGGCGTCTTCGACCAGGCTCCGGTAGAGCTTTCCGGCAGCCGCGGGATCCCCGCGTTCCGAGCGCACCGACGCCAAAGCGCGCGACGCGAGGTACCAAATCAGATCGTGATTATTCGAGCGTACTGTCTCGAGCGAGCCGTCCGCGGCCTCGAGGTCTGAGAGACCCATCTGGCAAAGCGCGACATAGTATTGAGCCTGCCGGCCTTCGTCGTAGCCACTATATTCGTTGGCCACCGCCTCGAAGGATTCGAGCGCGGTTCCATATTTCTCTTCCTTGGTGGCAAAGGTGATGACGTTCGAGCCGGGGAGCGCACCGTCACCCGAGCGCACGACACCGTGATACTGCCTGAGGGCCTCGGTCAAGAGCACTTGAGCCGTTGCGGACTGCCGACTGCGGTGAATGGAGAGCCCGCCAAGAAGGAGCGCCGCGCCCACGATCACGAGGCCGCCATTGATGAGGTTCTTCTGGTGGGTCATCCCCCATGCCAGGACATGGTCGAGCCAGTGAACGAACTCGTCCTGCTTCAAATGATGTCGTTCCGCACGCTTCACGCACTTACCTCCAAAACTTCAAACCTAAAACCAAACACTGAGTCTCCCTCGCGGCCGTTCGGCTGTCAACTCGCGAAGCCGCTCCTCTATATGGTAAGACTGCGCGACCTTTCTTACTAGCAGCACTCTGGAGACCCTAGAAACCATGTCGTCATTTGGCGAGCAGGACGCCTATTTGTTCCGGGAGGGAACGCATACACGGCTTCACGACCGGCTCGGCGCCCATCTCGGTGAGCGCGACGCCGCCCTGGGGTGTTTCTTTTCTGTTTGGGCTCCGGGCGCCGCCGAGGTCAGCGTGTTCGGCGATTTCAACGGATGGGAGACAGACGCCGCGCCGATGGAGTTCGACGAAACCTCCGGCATCTGGACACGGTTCGAGCCCGGAGCCCGCGACGGGAGCTTGTACAAATACCACGTCCTCTCGCGCCTCAAAGGGTATCGCGTCGACAAATCGGATCCGTTCGCTTTCTATCGCGAGGTGCCTCCGGAGACCGCATCGATCGTGTGGCCGCTCGATTACGAATGGAACGACGCGGCGTGGATGGATAGGCGAGAGAACGCGAACGCCCTCGACGCGCCGTGGTCGGTTTACGAGGTTCACCTCGGGTCGTGGCGCCGGCGCGCCGGCGGGACAGAGCCACATTATCGAGAGCTCGCAGACGCGCTCGCGAACTACGTGCTCGATCTCGGCTTTACCCACGTCGAGCTCTTGCCGGTCATGGAGCATCCGTACTACCCGTCCTGGGGTTATCAAACAACAGGCTATTTCGCGCCGACGAGCCGCTATGGCACGCCTCAGGACTTCATGTACCTCGTGAACGTCCTGCATCAAGCCGGGATCGGTGTGATCCTGGATTGGGTGCCCTCACATTTTCCGTCCGATGCCCACGGGCTCGGCTTTTTCGACGGCACCTATCTCTACGAGCACGCGGACCCGAGAAGACGCGTCCACCCTGACTGGGACAGCTTGGAGTTCAACTACGCTCGCGGCGAGGTCCGCAGCTTTCTATTGAGCAGCGCTGCCTTCTGGCTCGATTATTACCACGCCGACGGGCTGCGCGTGGACGCCGTCGCTTCGATGCTCTATCTCGACTATTCGCGGGGCGAAGGCGAGTGGACGCCGAATCGCTTCGGCGGACACGAGGATCTCGAAGCGATGGACTTTTTGCGCCGCTTCAACGTTTCGAGCTATCGCGATCGCGTCGGCGTCCAGATGATTGCGGAAGAGTCCACCGCGTGGCCACTCGTCTCGCACCCGACTCATGTCGGCGGGCTCGGCTTTGGCATGAAGTGGGACATGGGTTTCATGCACGACACGCTCGACTATTTGAAGGAAGAGCCGCGCTTTCGCAAGTTCCATCAGGAAAAGCTGACTTTCCGGCCCATGTACGCCTTCTCCGAGAACTTCACGCTGCCGCTATCGCACGACGAAGTCGTGCACGGCAAAGGCTCGCTCTTGACCAAGATGCCGGGAGAGGACGACTGGGAGCAGTTCGCAAACCTACGTCTCCTCTACGCCTATATGTGGGGTCAGCCCGGGAAGAAGCTCTTGTTCATGGGCGGCGAGCTAGGCCAGCGTCCCGAATGGGATCACGACCAATCGCTCGAATGGTTTGTGCTCGACGAGCCTCTTCACAAAGGTATCCAAAACTGGGTCCGCGATCTGAACAGGTTCTACAAGAGCGAAGCCGCGAGCCACGAGAAAGACTTCGCGGCCGATGGGTTCGAATGGGTCAACTGCCAGAATACTGGGACGAACGTGCTATCGTTTCTCCGCAAAGGAGAAAAAGACGCGAGGCCTCTTTTACTCGTCTACAATTTTGGCACACGAGTCCACCGCGATTTTCGCATTGGGGTTCCCGTCGAAGGGCGCTGGGAAGAGCTTCTGAACAGCGACAGCGATCATTATGGGGGATGTGGCGAAGGCAATCTGGGCGGTGCAGATACCGAGAACATATCCTGTGACGAGCACCCGTACTCGCTGTCTCTCACCCTGCCCGCCCTCGGAGCGCTCTTTTTCGGGGCGCGAGCGAGCAAACGAAGCAAAAGACGCTTCGCCGCAAGTGATTTCTGAGCCGTGAACAAATACGTCTGCGTTCACGGGCATTTTTATCAGCCCCCTCGGGAAAACCCATGGCTCGAGGCGATCGAGCCGCAGGACTCGGCCGCGCCTTACCACGATTGGAACGCGCGCATCAGCGCCGAGTGCTACGAGCCGAACACGGCTGCGCGCATCCTCGACGACAAAAACTGGATCGTCTCAATCACCAACAACTACAGCCGGATCAGCTTCAACTTCGGTCCGACGCTTCTTTCGTGGATGGAGCACAAAAAGCCCTCCGTCTACCGCGCCATCTTGTCAGCCGATCGCGAAAGCCTCGAGCGCTTCGGCGGCCACGGCTCGGCGCTCGCGCAAGCGTATAACCACGTCATCCTGCCGCTCGCGAGCGACGAGGACAAAAGGCTCCAAGTCCTGTGGGGCCTGCGAGATTTCGAGCATCGCTTCCGCCGGAAACCGGAGGGGATGTGGCTTCCCGAGACCGCTGTAGACCTAGCCACGCTCGAAGCGCTGGCGGAACACGATATCCGGTTTACCGTGCTGCTCCGTCTCAAGCCGCGCGCATCCGGCCAATGAGGACCGACGCTTGGATGGACGTTTCCAACGGGCAGATCGATCCTTCACAGGCTTACGTTCAGCGGCTACCGTCCGGAAAAAGCATCGCGCTGTTCTTCTATGACGGTGTTTTGTCGCGCGGCGTGGCTTTCGAAGGACTGCTGCATCGCGGCGAGCTCTTCGCGGCGCGACTCGCCGGGGCCGCGGCGCGACTCGCCGGGGCCGCGGCGAACGACCGCCCGCGCCTATCGCACATCGCGACCGACGGTGAGAGCTACGGGCATCACCATACGCATGGCGACATGGCACTCGCCTATGCGCTCCACGCGATCGAATCGCGCGGGATGGCCGAGGTCACCAACTACGGCGCGTTTCTCGAGCGCTTCCCTCCCGACCACGAAGTCGAAATTTGCGAGAACACCGCATGGAGCTGCGCCCACGGCATCGAGCGGTGGCGAAGCGATTGCGGCTGTCACACGGGCGGGCCAGGCGGATGGAACCAAAGCTGGCGCGGCCCGCTGCGCGCCGCGCTCGACCAGCTTCGCGAACGGGCGCTAGCGGTCTGGGAGGCCGAGGCGCCGGGGCTACTTCGCGAGCCGTCCGAAGCGCTCGACCACTACATCGATGTCATCTTCGATCGCTCGTGGGATCGCTCTCGGCGAACCGTCGACGACTTCGTCGCGACGCATGTCGGTCAAGAGAATCGAGTACGTGCGCTCAAGCTTCTCGAGATGCGTCGCCAGCTCCAGCTGATGTATACGAGCTGCGGTTGGTTCTTCAGTGACCTCGCCGGCATCGAGACCGTGCAAATCCTGCAATATGCGGGACGCGCCGTCCAGCTCGCCGAGGATCTCTCGCAAAACGTTACGAACGAGGACGACTTTCTCGGAGCCCTCGAGAAAGCGCGCAGCAACCGCGCGGACACCGGTAGCGGCCGCGACATCTACGAGAAAAGCGTCAAGCCCTCCAAAGTCACTTGGGAGAGGCTCGGCGCACACTACGCTATCAGCTCCGTTTTCGATGGCTACCCGGAGACGACCCGTCTTTACTGCTACGACATCGAACGCGAGCATTTCGAGACTTTCGAGACCGGTGAGCGCAAGCTGGCCGTCGGTTGCGCTCGGCTCACTTCCACGATCACAAGCGCTTCGGAGCAATTGAGCTTTGCTGTCTTGCGCGAGGGCAATCACGAGATCACGGCAGAAGTACGACGCGGTCGTCATGATTTCGGGCCGCTCGCGAAAGCGTTTCATGAGAAGGGCGCCCTCGACGGTTATTTCGGCGACACGACGTTCGGCTTGAGCTCGCTGTTCGGCGACGAGCAGCGCCGCATCGTGGACATTCTCACGCGATCGGGACGGAAGGACGCGGAGGCAGCGCATCAAAATTTGTTCGCGAACCACCAAGCGACGATGCGATTTTTCGCCGAGCTCGATGTCCCCCCGCCAAAAGCGCTATCTGTCGCCGCCGAGGTCGTCTTGAACGGGAACCTCCGCCGCGCGCTCGTGCACGAGTCGAGCGACCCCGAGACCGTCGACAACCTGTTGGAAAAGGCTATCGTGGAAGGTGTGCCCCTGGATGAAGCTTCACTTGCCTACGCGGCGCGAGAGAGTCTCGATGCCAAAGCCGAACGCTTTTTTGAGTCGCCCGAAAACCTCGAGCTGCTCGAAGAGCTTCGGCGCAGCGTGGCGGTGATGCTGTCGCTTCCGTTCGAAGTCGATCTATGGAAGGTGCAGAACCTCTATTTCCGTTTCTTGACAGACAGCGCAGCGGGATCTAGCGCGTTTCAAGAGTCCTTTCGCGCACTCGGCAAGCAGCTCTCGATCCGGCACCAACGTCCGTAGCGCTCATGGTAACACCTGCTCTGCGAAAGCTTGCACGGAGCTATGGCATCCAGACGAATTATCGCGACGTCCATGCGCGCCGCATCGACGCCGAACCCGAGGTTCTCGTCAACGTGCTGCGAACGCTCGCGCTTCGATCGAGCACGCCCAACATACCCGCGACGCAGAAGAAGCGCTGCTTCGCAAACGCTGCGCGTCCTGTCAACAAATGCTCGCGCCGGTCACGACAATCTGGGATGGCGACATCCGCGGCGTACGCATGGTGCAAAACCACCGGCACCTCCGCCTCGTCTATCGCCACGCGATGCGTCACGCCGATATCCTTCGCATCGACCACGTCATGGGCCTTCACCGCCAGTTTTGGATCCCGCGCGGCGCAAGCGTGGCCGAAGGCGTCTATATCCAATGGGTGTGGCTCTTTTGGAACCGCGAGAATCGCCCATTTTCTCAGTGATCTAACCGTCCAACGGTCACTCGTCGTGAGGTTGGTCAGAGGATAACGGAATTTACTCTGGTTGTGGACCCTGAGCGGTGTCACTTTTTGCTGGACATTCGTCCCGGCGTTCGCTACGGTAGTTGTGGCAAGTAGGAAATGGGTACGAGCGGAGCGAATTTCAGCGGCAGGCGATTCAGTTCATCGGAGCTGAGCTTGATCCAGGAATTGGTCGAGAGCTGTGGCGGTCTGAGCCGGATGGAACTGGCGCGAACGGTGTGCGAGTTGCTGGATTGGAAGAGGCCGACCGGAAAGTTGAAAGCGCGGGAGTGCCGGGAGTTTCTCGAGCGGCTGGAAGGCGAAGGTCGCCTGGAGCTTCCGGACAAACGCCCGGGTAAGCCGGTCGGGACACGAACCCGAATACCGCAAACCGAGCGTGGCGAGCCGTCTGAGCCGTTGGAGGGAGAGCTGAGCGAGATTCAGCCTGTGGTGTTGGAAGTGGTGCGGAGTGACGAGCAGCGTCTTTTGTTCCGGGAGCTGGTGGACCGGCATCACTACTTGGGCCACGCGGTTCCCTTTGGCGCTCATCTGCGCTATCTGGTGTACGCATCGGCGCCGGCACGGGTGGTGGGCTGTGTGCAGTTGTCGAGTCCGGCGTGGAGGATGGCGGCACGAGATTTGTGGATTGGATGGGACGATGCCACGCGCGGGCGGAACCTGCAGCGAGTGGTTAACAACAGCCGCTTTCTGATCCTTCCCTGGGTGCGGGTGCAAAACCTCGCGAGCAGGGTGCTATCCCTGATGGCGCGACAGCTTCCATGCGAGTGGCACAGCCGCTATGGGGTGGAGCCCTTGCTGTTGGAGACCTTGGTGGATCACAGCCGCTACCGCGGCACCTGCTACCGGGCTGCGAACTGGATCGAGCTTGGAGTGACGACGGGGCGGGGGCGGATGGACCGCGAGCACCGTCGTCACGGCGCAAGCTCGAAAACGGTGCTGGTCTTGCCTCTGGTGAAGGACCCTCGCCGGGTGTTGCGGGAGAGCTGAGAGATGGCACTTTCTGCGTTCGAACTGTGCGAAGAGACGTTCGGGATGTCGAGGGACGATCTCGAGTCGATCATCGCGTTTCTACGTTCTGCCGAATCGAGGCAGATGAGCCACAGCGACGTGGAGAAGCTGGTGCGCGAGAGGAGCTACGAGCTTTCGCGTAAGTTGTTCCAGGCCCATGTCGACTCGCGCGGTCCCGGCGAGGCGGCGGCTCCGGTCCGAGGTGCGGATGGAGTGGAAAGGGACCAGGAGCGAATCCACGAGCGCGGCCTGACGACGATCTTCGGGGAAATCCGTGTCAAACGTTTCGGTTATGGAGCCGAAGGTGCAGATAGCCTGCATCCGTTGGATGCCGAGCTGAACCTCCCCCGTGAGCGTTACTCGTTCGAGCTGAGGCGGACGGCGGCAGTAGAGGTGTCAAAGGGAGCGTTCGACGAGGCGGTGGCGAGCCTTGGCCGCCACACTGGGGCGAAGGTTGGAAAGCGCCAAGTGGAGGAGCTGGCGGGTCGTGCGGCAGAGGACTTCGACGCCTTCTATGGGCAGCGCGCTCCACCGGCAGGCGATCGCAGCGCCTCGGTGCTGGCGATCACGGCGGACGGCAAGGGCGTTGTGATGCTACGCAAAGACCTGCGTGAAGCCACCAAGAAGGCGGCCGAGAAAGGCTCGCGGCGACTAGGCAAGCGGCTGACCAAGGGAGAGAAGCGGAACCGAAAGCGGATGGCCACGGTCGCGGCCGTTTATACGGTGGAGCCCTTCGTGCGCCAACCAGAAGACGTGGTTCGTGTGCTGGCACCAAGCGACGAGCGAGAGAAAGACAAACGGCCTCGCCCCCAAGACAAGCGTGTCTGGGCGAGCCTAGCCAAAGAGCCCGAGGAGGTTCTCGAAGAGGCGTTCGCGGAAGCCGAACGACGAGATCCCTCACACCGCAAGAGTTGGGTCGCCTTGGTCGACGGCAACGCCACCCAACTGAAGATCCTGCACAAGCTGGCTGGCCAGCACCATGTCGAACTCACCATCGTGCTCGACTTCATCCATGTCTGTGAGTACGTGTGGAAGGCTTCGCTAGGCTTCTACGAGGAGACCGAGCCCGCCCGCCAAGTGTGGGTCCAAGAGCGGTTGCTTCGCATCCTGCGCGGTGAGGCCTGCCTGGTGGCGGCGGGGATAAGACGTAGCGCCACCCGACGAAAGCTGACGCCCGACAATCGGGAGAATGTGGATCAGTGTGCTGACTATCTGCTCAATCACGCCTCTTATCTGCACTACGACGAGTGCCTCGCCGCTGGATTCCCGATCGCTACCGGCGTGATCGAAGGCGCCTGCCGCCACCTGGTCTCGGACCGCATGGACCTCACCGGAGCGCGTTGGTCCCTCGCTGGCGCCGAAGCCGTGCTGCGGCTTCGCGCTCTCCGCTCCAGCGGAGACTTCGATGAGTACTGGCGCTTCCACGAGCAGTGCGAGTACGAGCGCAACCACGCCTCGCGCTACGCCGACGGCAAGGTCGTCCCCGTCAAAGGCCGCCACCTCAAGCGCGTCAAGTGAGATGAGCCCTTACCACTATGAGACATGCCAAACTCACCGTTCCAAAAGAGCCGCACCCATATCCAATATCCGGCTGAGGAGCTCTACTCGACGCTCAACATCGAGTCTCATCGCGCACGCTGCGAGCTCGTCGGCGAGAATCTAGGGCTCGTCCCGGATGTAGTCACCGAGAGTCTCGCCCGGCATGGCTTCCGGGGACTCTACATCGCGCAGCTCACCCCCAACGCGACGATCCCGGCCGGCTCGGTGGCGAGCTTGAACACCCACGATACGGAGCTGTTCGCCACAACCGGAGACGATCTAGAAACCGCACTCCGAAAGCTCATGAAGAGTAACGCGGATCTCGTCAGCGTGACGCTCGAAGATCTGTGGCACGAGACGCAAAGGCAAAACGTGCCGGGCACCACGGACGAGCACCCGAACTGGCGGCGCCCGCTCCGCTATGCGCTCGAAGACCTCGGCGCAAAGGTAGGCGCCACCCTCGACGCAATCGGAAAAACGCGACGCTAGACGAGGCGCTGCCGGTAGTTACCCTGGTGTGGAGGGACTTTTCCCGCCTCCCCCGTCATCGAGTTGAGCCGCTTGCTGGACTATATTTTCGTTCAATCGATCGTCGCGATCGCTTCGATCTCGATTTGAAAACCGTGATGTAGCTCCTTTACCGGCACGACTGCGCGCGCAGGCCGATACAAACCGAAGAACGCCGCGTACACGTCATTCACGCGGCCCCACAGATCGATGTCCGAAACATAGACGGTTGTCTTCAGGATCCTCGATTTATCCGAGCCGGCCGCCTCGACCACGGCCAGTACGTTCTCGAGCACTTGTTGGGTTTGCTCTTCGATCGAGCCCTTAATCTTCTCACCCGTCTCCGGCACGATTGGAAGCTGGCCGGACACGAAGACGAAGCCAGACTGCGACATTCCTTGCGCGTAGTGACCTCCGGGCTTTGGAGCTTTGTCGGTCTCGATGCGTCTCACTCTGTTCCCCTCGTCGGCGCCGTCCGCGGCGTGAAGTCGACCTTCTTCCCATCCACGGTGAACTCGGGGCCGTGGGGTCGCGCGAGGTGTCCGCCGGGGCCGAAAGCCACGATCGACTCAGCGAGCTCGTCGTTCGACCGCTTCTTCCCAACCGCGCGCGGCTTGTCACCATGGAAGCTGTCGACGTGGATCGTTTGCGTGGGGAAGGCGAACTCGACGCCGACCTCGTCCACGAGCCGAAGAATCTCGAGAAAAAAGTTGTGTTTTTCACGGAGCTCATCGCTCCAGTTCTGAACGTCCAGAAAGCAATAGACCATCACGTTCAGCGAGGAGTCGCCGAAGCCGTTGAAGTGGATCTCGTGGAAATCTTGGCGCATGTACCGATTCGCTCGAATGGCGGCGCGAATGCCCTCAACGAAAGCCTGCATCTGCTCCGGGGTCGTACTGTAGGTGAGGCCGACGACCTCCTTGATGCGACGGTAGCGCCGCATACCCATGTTGTCGACATCGGTATTGGCGAGCTTCGAGTTGGGGATGCTCACGACAGAGTTGTAGAACGTCCGGACGCGCGTCGAGCGGAAGCCGACTTCTTCCACGGTGCCTTCGACGTTGCCCATCACGATCCAATCTCCGATTTGAAACGGCTTGTCGGCGAAAATCGTGACCGAGCCGAACAAATTCGCGAGCGTATCTTGAGCGGCGAGAGCGACGGCAAGGCCGCCAATCCCGAGGCCAGCGAGGATGGAGCTCACCGAATAGCCGAAGCTCTGTACGAGTACGAGAGCGCCTATGGTGAACGCGAAGATCTTGAGCGACTTCCGCAACATCGGCACGAGCTGATCGTCGAGCTTGGTGTCGGTCCGAGCGGTGATACGCAGCAAGTGATCGCAGAGAAAGTCGACGAGCTTGAACGAGAACCAGAGAAGGCTCACCGCCACCATCACGTCGAGAACTAATCTGATGGCTGCGTTCATGCGCACCGGTAGCTGCAAGTCCGCGTAGAAAGCCAAGAGAAAAAGAGTGAAGACGAGAAAAGCGAGAGGCCGGAGCGATTGCAAGACGATTTTCTCGTCCCAGGTCGGCGGCGTGTGCTTCTCGAGCCACTTTGCGAGCTTTCGAAGAAAGAACTCGGAAATCTTGCGGATGAGCAGTGCTGTGAGCAGAAGAAGGAAAATGCCCACCAATTGCCAAACGGCCAGACCGAGTAACCGCGTCTGGAAGATGGCGGGCAGGTTGCCAATCAGATATTGCGCGTACGTGGTGAACGCCTGTGCGTAGAGAGCGGGCGTGGCCGACGACGTCTCGCGCGAGAAGAGCCACGTCTCGCCGCTCTTGACGAGATAGATTTCGGGAAGACGCACCGGGAAGAGCTCGTACCGGTTCTCGCCGCTCGTCGCGTCGACATGATCCGGATCGGCGGGGATGTCCTCCACCTGAACGATAAGACCGCGGGCATCGAGCACGGCCTTCAGCTGGCGCGCGAGCTCGCGTCGGCGCTCCGCAGATAGGGTCGAGTTGATCGCCATGCCCTCGGCGGCAATCTCCATGTTGATATTTGGCGAGTTCTGCCAGTCCAGGAAGTTTCGGACGGCAGATTGCGGGTTGGCGAGCCTTTCGGCAACACTGCCGCTTTGGCCGGACGCAAAAGCCGCCAAGCACATCGCGGCGGCAAAAGTCAGGAAAAATAGGCGTGGTCGCATGTTTGGTCTCTCCTTGACGCCCGTATTATGCGCGATCCGACCGGCGCCACAACGAAGCCACGAGACAGAGCGCCGCAAAGATCCAAATCGCGACCGCAAGACGGCTCGAGAACAAGATCTCCCAGCCGCCGCCGCTGATCGCCATGGCTCGGCGAAGACTCTTCTCCATCAATCCACCGAGCACGAAACCGAGCACGACCGGCGCGAGCGGAAAGCCGCCTTTACGAAGCGCATAGCCCACGATGCCGAGACCCGCCATGAGGCCGATGTCGAACGTGCTTCGATTCACCGAGTAGACCGCGACAACACTCAGCACGATGATTACCGGATGAAGAAACCAGCGCGGCACGGACAAAATGCGGATGAACACGCCGACGAGTGGCAAGTTGAGCGCGAGTAGAACGACGTTGCCAACGAGCATCGAGCCGACGATCGCCCAGAACATGTCGGGGTGCTGGGTCAAGAAAAGTGGCCCGGGCTGAATCCCAATCGCGAGGAGCGCGCCTAGCAGCACCGCCGTGGTCCCGCTTCCAGGAACGCCAAGCGTCAGAAGGGGGACCATCGCCCCGGTGCTCGCGGCGTTGTTGGCCGCTTCAGGCGCCGCGACGCCTTTGAGCCCGAGGGGCTGGTTGTTCCGGCTGTTATTGAAGCGCTTCTCCGCGGCATAAGCAGCAAAGCTCGCTACCGTGCCGCCGGCTCCGGGCAAAACGCCGACCAAAAAACCGATAATGGTGCCGCGTAGCATCGTGCCCTTGGCCGAGAACCATTCGGTGAGCTTGGCCCGGTGCACGGTCACGGGCTTGTCTTGCCCGTGTGGCCCGTGTGGCCCGTGTGGCCCGTGTGGGCTCTCGAGAGCTAGCAGCACTTCGCTCACAGCGAAAAGGCCAATCGTGAGCACGACGAAGTCGACCCCGTCAAGAAGACGGAGCTCGCCGAAGGTGTAGCGCGCTACGGCGCTGTTGGGGTCGAAGCCCACGGTTGCGAATGCCAGGCCGAGCAAGGTCGCCACCGCGCCCTTGAAAACGCTCCCGCCGGAAAGCGAGGAAAGCGCCGAGAGCGCGAGCACCATCAAAGCAAAATATTCTGCCGGGCCGAAGCGGAGTGCCCACGAAGAGAGCAGTGGCGCGAACAAAGCCAGGCCGAGAATCGAGAGCGTCCCTCCAAAGAAAGACGCCACCGCCGACATCGCGAGCGCACTCCCCCCTTCACCTCTTTGCGTCAGAGCATAGCCGTCGATCGCCGTCACCGTCGCCGAGGCCGTTCCCGGCACATTGAGCAGGATGGTGCTGATCGAGTTTCCGTATTGCGAGCCGTAATAGATCGCGGTGAGCACGATGAGCACCGATTCGGGCGGCAAGTCGAGCGCGAGCGCGAGGGGGATGAGAATGGCGATGGCGTTGATGGGGCCGATACCCGGGAGCATCCCAACGAGAGTGCCGACGAAAGCGCCGAACGTCGCGAGGGCGAGGTTCAACGGCTGCAGCGCAAGCGCAAGACCCTCCCCCATCAAAAGCCTCGCGGGAGAGGAATCGAGAGAACGTAAGTAAACAGCGCGAAGATCGAAAGGCTCAGCAAGAAGCTCAGGACAAGGCCGCGGCGAATCGGCCCAGAAAAAAGAGCGACAACACCGCTCGCGAGCATCGTCGTCGCAACCACGAAACCCAAACGATCCAGCACGGCAACATAAACGAAAAGCCCGGCGACGAAAGCGAGGTGGCGCCATGACACAGGCGGCAGCTCACCCGAAGCCTGCTTTGTCCAGAGCGCTGCACTCGTGGCCAACAAAAGCGTGCCGATCGCGTAGGGAAAAGCGCTCGGCCCCATCGGGTCCACGATGAAGCCGGCTTCGAATCCGCGCGCGAGCCAGACATAGCCAAGCGCGCCGACGCAAAGAACCCCCGCGACGAGCCTTTCCATCACGGTACGAGCCCGAGCTCAGCCGTTAGCACTTCGAAGCTCGCGACTTGCTCGTCGACAAAATTTTCGAACGCCTCGCCCGCGAGGAAGAACTCCGAGAGTCCGGTGCGCGCGCGCAGCTTTTCCCACTCCGGCGACGCCGCTACACTTTCGAGAACATCCAGCCAGTGATCGTAGCGCGCGTCGTCAATTCCGGCGGGCGCGTAAAAGCCGCGCCACACGACCCAGCTGACGTCGTAGCCGAGCTCGCGCGCAGTGGGAACACCGTGCAATGCGTCGAGCCGCTCGGGAGAAAGCGCGGCGAGCACGCGCACCTCGGAAGCTTCGAAGAGACTCAGGACTTCCGAAACATCGAGCGGCACAACCGACACGAATCCGCCGAGAAGGGCCGTGACCGCTTCACCCCCGCCATCGAACGGCACGTAGCGAATCGCTTTCGGATCGATGCCGGCTTCGCGCGCGAGCACGAGAAGTTTCATGTGATCTTGTCCGCCGACCGCGCTCCCGCCCGCCGCAACGATCTCGGACGGCGCAAGGCGCCACGCGTCGAGAAGCTCCTCGAAGCTCCTCCACGGCGCGTCGCCACGCACGACAATGACACCGTAATCCGCTGCAACCGCGGCAAGCCAACGCACATCCTTGGCCTCGAAGGCGCCGAACTGTCCTTGGGCGAGGCGAAGCGTCGTCGCTGGGCTCGCCGCGACGATGAGGTTCGGGTCGCCCGCACGCTCCGCAACGACGTGCGCGAAGGCGATGCCACCGCCCGCACCCGGAACATTCCGAACGCGCATCGACGTGCCGTCGAGAACTTGTGCTACGGCGCGACAAGTGAGATCCCACCCACCACCGGGGTTCGCCGGCGCGAGACATTCGGGGCCTGGCTCGACGCAGCTCCCGGCAACCAGTGCGAGACACGCGGTAGCGACGAGCTTCGCCACGAAGCTCACTTCTTCGGGGGCAACGGCCGGCCGCGGTCGGCGAGCGAAGCGACCAACTTCTTGGGCGCCACCGCCCGATAACTCTCCTCGACCCACTCGCAAAGCATGTCCTCAGGAGGTCTCTCTTGCGAGTCGAACCGTGCCGTGACCCAGCCGCTCCGGCCAAGACCATAGCCCGTCGGCTCGGCGAAAGGCAGCATTAGCGCAACGTTATGCGACTCCGGGAGCTTGACGGATAGCGACAACCCACCATCACCGAGTCCCATGAAGACGAAAACTTTCTTGCCGACTTTGATGACGCGCTCGCCCCAAGGGAAGTCTTCACGCGTCTCGGGAAAGCCGAGCGCGAAGCTGCGAAGCGCCGATTCAACTTTTGGTGCGCGACTCGTTCTTTTTGCCACGGCACATAGTACAGGACGAGGCGACGTCGCCGCTGCCGCGCGAGACGCGAAAAACTCAAAAACGCACATATGTGCGATTTTGATGATTGGGGGCGATTGTGGAGATGTCTTTTGAGGAGTCGAGGCGCTGCTCGTTGCCGAAGTGAACGCGCGCCGACTGTTTGCGGGTGAAGCGTCGTCAAGCCAAGCCCTGAAGGTACTCCGCCCGGGAAGAGTTGATACACACCACGGCATACTGTTTGGTGCTAGGTCGTCGCGGCTCAACCGAAGCTGGTTTTGCAGCTGCGGTGGATATCCGCTCAACCGGCTGGTTCCACGTTCGCTTATCTGAAAGCGAACATGAAAGATAATCTTCGCCCTCGGGAATAGCGCCACATTTCTCGAGATTCCGCTTGGAGCGAACGAACGCTGTCCGGACGTAGTACAAGAGTTGCCACCCGGTCGTGTGGCCATGGGACTTGCGGCGAAGGACGGTGACGCACATCGAGTCGTCCTCGAATGGGCGGCCCGCGCTCTTTGAAGCCTCTGCGCTCTGCTAAATTTTGGACGGCCGTTGGACACGGCTTGTCAAAAGGCTAAACTCACCAGCGTGACACCGTACACGCTTCGAGTTGCGTTCACGAGCTGCCTCGTCATGAAGGGCGCCGCTCCAGGCACCCTACGGAAGCTCGGCGGATGGCGCGATCTCGAGATGGTAGAATGTGACTCGTGCCTGAGTGCGAGCCACAAAGGCAGAGGCCGTGGAACCTATGCTCGTACGAACGACGGAGAAACAGGCTGGAGAACCGCGCAAAAAAGTCCCTAGGCTTTCAGCGTCGAGCCTCCCCTGCAAGTCCTTATGCGCCTGTAGCTCAGTAGGATAGAGCGCCGGATTCCTAATCCGGAGGTCGCAGGTTCGAATCCTGCCAGGCGTACCATCTACATTGGGGTAGAAGACATCGCGTGGCTGTTGGGACTGCCTGTTTGCCAGCGTCCTCGACGGTCGGAACGCGCACGTGGGCGACGGCGTCCGTCGAGCGCTCGGTCGCGAGCCGGAAGACTTCGCCGAGTATGCGCGCCGGAACGCCGCCGAGGGCGTATGGAGTGTATCGTCACGACATCGAATGGAGGTGGTGGAATGGATCAGCTAATATCGGTCGTCGGGACAACGGCCCTGCTCGGGTCCGCCTTGGTAGGCGGGATCTTCTTCGCGTTCTTGAGCTTCGTAATGAAGGCCCTGGCGCGCGTGCCCGCCGCGGAGGGTATCGCAGCAATGCAGTCCATCAATGTCGTCGTGCTCAATCCCTCGTTCCTGTCCGCGTTCATCGGAACAGCCGTGCTGTCGCTCGGCGCGGGCGGGCTCGCCTTGGCAGGCTGGGGTCGTCCCTCGGCGTCCTTCTTCTTGGGTGGGGCGATCTTGTATGTCGTCGGCACGGTGCTCGTGACCGGGCTCGGCAACGTGCCCTTGAACGACCAGCTGGCCGCGGTGTCCGCTACGGATGTCGGCGCTCGTGACGTGTGGGAGCACTACCTGGACCGGTGGACGATGTGGAACCACGTTCGGACAGCCGCCGCGGTGGCCGCCGCGCTGCTTTACACGTTGGGCCTCACGCAAAACGGGGGAGGCGTGACACGGAAGGTCAGAGCGGAATAACATGCGCTGCACCGGACAAGCTACTACGATACCAGCTCACCCGTTCGACCGGCTTCTACGGAAGCCTTTCCAGGGGAAGGCATCATGAGACTGAAGCGCGGGGGTGTGGTCCTTGTTCTCGCCGCTGGGCTGGCGGTACTTCCGGCCTGCGTCGGTGAGAACCAGCCCGTGCCGCCATCGGGATCGCAAGGAGCGATCGTGAAAGGCGGTGATGACAGGACGGGCGAATACGAGGCCGCGGAAAACTGGTGGAAGCCGGCGCCGGACCACGAAGAACCTTGGACCTGGGGGCAGGTGTCGGGCGTTGCGGTGGACAATCCGAATCGCATCATTGTGGCGATTTGGGGGGATCGGGACAGAGAGGGGCGGGAAAGACCGGATGGCACGAACTACCTCGTGGTCGTCGATCGGAACGGCGACATTTTGGAAAGATGGACGCAGTGGGACTCGATCCTGAACAAGCCCCACCAGGTCTACATCAGTCCGTATGATCCAGAGCGCCATGTCTGGGTCGTCGAGCGCGGCGGCGGCAGAGGGGTCAACATGCAGATCCTCAAGTTCACCAATGACGGAAGTGATTTGGTGATGAAGCTCGTCGACCCGAACCACCCCACAACCCGGGCAGAGGCACGGGCGAATCCGAACCCGGGCCCGTTCACCTACGGCGATCCCGCAGTACTGGCTTTCCTGCCGGACGGCAGCTTTTACCTCGGCGACGGCTACTGGCACTCTCGCATCGTCAAGTACAACGCCGACGGCGAGTACGTGACGGAGTGGGGGGAGCTCGGGAGCGGCCCCGGACAGTTCGACCTCGTACACGGCCTCGCCGTGGACCGCGAACATCGCGTCTATGTCGGCGACCGCACGAATAACCGCATTCAGATCTTTACGGAAGACGGTGAGTTCATCGAGGAATGGACCGACATTTCCGATCCTGTCGGTGTCTTCATTGATGAGAACGACGGGGTCTGGGTGATCTCTGCGAAACTGAACCGGATTCTAAAGTACAGCCGGGACGGCGAGCTCCAGTACTACTGGGGGGCGTACGGAGGCACGAGGGGCGGCTTTGCGGGTGGCTTGTCGCGTCCGCACCAGCTCGACGTGGACCAGGACGGCAGCGTCTATATCGCCAGCTGGGACGGAGGATGGATAAACAAGTTCGTTCCGAGGCAGGGCGCCGATCCAAGCAAGCTCATCGGCAGGCCGCTCGTGCTTGCGCACTAGGCGACGCCGCATGCGCTTCGTGACTCGAACAGAAAGACAACCTCGAGCGCGTCCGGCGCGCGCCCTATTCCATAGGTCGCACGTTCGAATCCTTCAGGCATACGACGTGCACGGTTCGACATTGAGCGCTTAACGGCAGACCAGGTTCAGGGTAAGATCGTACTTTCATGACTACCAAACGAGTGACGATGACGATGCCCACCGAGATCCTGGAGGAGATCGATCGTCAAGCCCGAAACCGAAGCGAATTCATTCTCGACGCAGTCCGTCGTGAGATCGAAAGGCGACGTCACGAGGAGTTAAGGCAATCGCTGAGGAACCCTCACCCCGGCAGTGAATCGATCGCGGAGATGGGCCTCACGGACTGGGATTCGAGCCTTCCTGCGAAGCGGTCGAAGACCTCGTGGACTGGGAAGGCGGTTCAGAGATTCGGTGGGTCTCGGGCAAAGGTTGGGGCTAGCGCTACAGAAAGCGGGCTAATCTCATCTTTGCGATAAAGTAGCGCTTCGAAACGTTTGGGGGCAACATGTGCGTCTCAACAATCAGAAGACCAGTTGCGATCGCGCTTTTCGCGATGCTGGTTTTCCTTGCCAGCAGCCTTGCGGCAGCTGTTCAGAAAGAATCCACCAGAGCCGAGTCTGTGGCGGTAACGATCCTCTCTTCCAATTTGGCGAACGGATCGACCGTGGGAGAGTGGGGATTCTCCGCGTTAGTGGAAGTTGATGGGCGTTGCGTCCTATTTGACGCTGGGCGGCATCCGGATACCGTACTGAGAAATGTCGAGGTGCTCAACGTTGATCTTTCCTGTGTCACGGATGTTGTGCTCAGCCACTTCCACTCTGATCACAACAGGGGTCTCATACCAATACTCGACGACGTTCGCCCCAACAACCCCGACGCCATGCGCCGCATACATGTTGCGCAAGGCTTTTTTCTTCCGCGACCCATGTCAACAATGACCGGAGACGACGAAGAAAACGCGATGATTGCTATGCGAGTACCGCTGGAAGCGGCAGGCGTCGAGTTCATAGAGCACTCGGAGCCTGCAGAGATCTTACCCGGTGTTTGGGTCACGGGCCCGGTAGAAAGGCCTCATCCCGAAAAGAATTATCCTCATACGATACAAGTCAACATCGACGGAGAGTGGATTGAAGACTACGTTCCTGACAGTCAAGGATTGACCGTCGTTACGGCCGAGGGACCGATCGTCTTGCTCGGTTGCGGACACTCAGGCGCTGTTAATCTGCTGGAACATGTGCAATCGTCGATTCAAGACCAGCCGATTCATGCACTCATGGGAGGGATGCATCTGTTTGGCGCTGATGACCAAACTCTTGGCTGGACGACGGATCGCTTGCGCGAGATCGGTGTGCAGCATCTGATGGCAGGACATTGCACCGGCATCGAACCGCTCTTTCGACTGCGGACTGGTCTCAATCTCAATCGACGCACAGCCGTCGTCGGAGCCGTCGGATCGCGATTCGTCTACGGTGATGGAATCCATCCGACCCCGATCGCACAGTAGACAGGAGCCCCCCAGCGATCAAAACGGAACGAGCTGTTTCGATTCCTCGTCCCACATCACGTTTTTGATCGATGCAAGACTGCGCCAGAGGCTGGGCGTCGTGACGTCGCGCCACATCGCCGGAGCCGCCTCGTGGTGGCAACGTGCAAGCTGGTAGCTCGGCACCTTCGTGTTCATATGATGGATATGGTGAAACTGGATGCCGAAGGTGAACCAAGTAAAGGGCCGCGGGATACGCAGGTAGGTCGAGCCCAGTAACGACGCTTCGGTGGGATTCCATTCCTCTTTTGGCTCGCGATAGCCCCGATTCACCGCGTGCTGCAGGTGAAACAGTATGAGCCCGATGATGGCGCCCAGGTAGACCGCGAACAGGTGCCACCAGGACAGTTGCCAGGCGATCAGAAAGTGCACGGCGTGTCCTGCCCAGAGGATGGGGTTTCGGTACTGGATGGGGTACTGAATCCACCACTGAGCCACGGGAGCGAGCAGAAAAAATACGACCGGGTCCCGCAGGATGCGAGCCAGCACCCGCTTGTGCAGCGGATAGGACTCGTATTTCTGCCGGGTGAAGAAGACGGTGTCCGCTTCGTCGAAAACAGCGAGGTTTCCGAACCATTTGTGATGGTACAAATGGTTTCGACGCCAGAGGTCGACGGGCGTAATGATCCACGCCTGCAGTATGCTGGCCAATAGCTCATTTGCTTCGGTGCGGCGGTAGAAGGATAAGTGGATCCCGTCGTGATAGATGATGAAACCGCGCACGATGATACCGGCGTCCAAAATCACAGCGAGCACCACTTGGTCCACGGCATACAGGGCCATCGCCAGAAGCAAGACGAGAATGGTCTGCACCAGGTGCCAAGTTGCCCGCCGGTCGTCTGCCACCGCGTAACGTTTGATATGTGCGCCGATATCGGCGAGAGCAACGGGAGCCGAAGCGTCGTCGCGAGGGGGTGTTGTCATTTACAGGCTATCTCGGATGGGGCGTGGCGTGGTTACTTGGGATCGATTCGACGTCTGAGAACAGGAAACAGTACGCCGGCACACATCCGGAGATGATATCGCTTTGAGGCACCTGGGGTCCACTACTTCATTCCCCCAGGCGCCTTGATCACTTCTTGTGCAGGGAGTAGCTGCCGGCAACGGGGAGGGACGCTTCCGCCCCTGCCTACGCTTGGTGGCGGGGGCGGTCGCCGGCCTCTTGGACTTGCTCCCAGGCGCGTCGGATCTTGAGCCTGAGTTTTTGCCGGGCGTCGCGCTCGGCCATGGTCAGGAAGCTATAGGTCGAGCAGACAGAGAAGGGATCACCGTCATCGAGCTAATGGACATGTTCCCTACCGAAGAAGCTGCCACTCGATGGTTTGAAGCCGTCGTCTGGAACGGCGAGAGGTGCTGCGGCAAGTGCGGAAGCCTCAGTACCAGCGAAGTCCCGAACGCAAAGCCGATGCCCTACTGGTGCTCCACCTGCCGAGGTTACTTCTCCGTCCGCACGGGAACGCCGATAGCTAGGTCGAATGTACCGCTTCGCAAGTGGGCCATTACGGTCTACCTTTGCCTCACTAGCCTTAAGAGCGTTTCGAGCATGAAGCTGCATCGGGATATCGGGGTCTCCCAACCGACGGCTTGGTTCATGCTGCACCGCATTCGTGAAGCGTGGAGTGATCCCAACCGGAAAGCGTTCGGTGGCCCGGTCGAAATCGACGAAACCTATTTCGGCGGCAAAGAGAAGAACAAACACGCTCGCAAGAAGCTGAACGCTGGTCGCGGGCCGGTCGGCAAAACTGCCGTCGTGGGCGCGAAGGACCGCGCGACCAACCGCGTGAGTGCCGCCGTAGTCACGAGCACGGACGGCGATACGCTCAAGAGATTCGTTACTGAGCGGGCCGAGGTTGGAGCGAAGGTGTACACCGACGACCACGGCGGCTATGTTGGGCTGCCGAACCACGAGACGGTCCGCCACTCCGTTGCAGAGTATGTAAAAGGACAGGCGCACACGAACGGGATCGAGTCCTTCTGGTCGATGCTCAAGCGGGCGCACAAAGGCACGTTTCACAAGCTTTCTCCGAAGCATTTGCAGAGGTACGTAGACGAGTTCGCCGGCAAACACAACATGCGCGACTCAGGAACGCTTGCGCAAATGCGCGACACTGTCGCTCGGATGGTCGGTCGCAACCTCCTCTATCGGGATCTCATCGCGGACAACGGCCTTAGCTCGATGCGGTCGTAGTGGACGGAAAAGGGCGCGGGCCAGAGTCTCGGGCGTCGCGCCTACTAGATCGCGCTTCGGGTCTAACATCGGCTTCATCGTTTCCTCCTAATCGAATTGGATGCCTGCGTTTTGAAGTTCTGCGTTTTGAAGTTCTGCGTTTTGGGCTTCACGACTTTTTCCAAGACGCCCGTGCCTTCTTTAACTCACGATGCTTTGCGAGTGGTGCAATTTTTTGAAAAAAGACAAACCAGTCTTTCGGCCAGGCTTCAAACTGGCTAGTTGTCATTCTTCCTGCATCGATCAAGGGTGTTGGGATTTTCAATTGATCAAGTTCGTACTGTAAATCTAGGATTAACGCAAACCTTTCTGGCTGGAGGGGATTGCTATTTATTAGTTTTGCCGCTTCGTCTCGACACCTTACAATCTCTGGATGCAACCTAGAAAATTGTACCGCAGGGCCTCAGCCCGTTTATCCATTTCAAATTTGTCAAGATAAGCATCAATGTGCAAAACGTAAGGATGGCAGCGAATTCTGGCGCACCGAGTTCAAGATTCATCGTTAGTCCGTCTTTGTAAGCCCAACGGACCAGGGCAAAGATGTCTCCGGTAAAGAATGCTGAGTTCCAAGCTAATTTCGCCTTCCGCACCGCCCGAGAATGTCATGAATGCGCGCGCGCGTCAAGTAGTCTTTGTAATTCCCTTTGTATGAACGTCAGCTCGGAGTGCGTGAGTCGGGTGGTGGCCCGTCGATTGTTCCCTATCGCCATGTTTGCCTCTGTCTTTTCCATTTGCGTTCGCTACGCCGACGGGGGTGACGTAGCGCCGATTTTGTAATAGTTCTGATCGTCCGGCGTGGACACGTACTCGCGGGAGTGCTCTTTCGCCCGCTCGTAGACCTCTTCCTCTGTCGTTCCGAACACCATGAACGGATCTTTCATGTTGGGATGGGTTACGTCGATGAGGATCACTCGCTCGCCGACCCGTACCAGATTCCAAGCATGCCGGCCCTTGAAGATGTAGAAACGAAGGTCGCCTTTCACCACGCGGCACTCGATCCCAGCCTCTTGAAGATAGAGCTGAAAAAAGATCGAAAGGTGCCGGCAGACGCCCATGCCTTTTTCCAGATATTTCGTGAGCACGATGCTCTCGTTGCCGAATTCGCGCGAGAGCTTTTCCACGCCCGACTCGTCGAACTCGATGTCGCGTCGCACGCGCGCGTAGTACCAGCCGAGCAACCGCTCGAGATCGTCCATGTCGGTGACCCCGCGCTGTTTGCATTCGGAGAGTCGGTCGACAAGGCTAGCTTTGTCGACTTTGATCTTCTCTCGACCCGCGCGCTCCGTCGTCGAGGCGTGGCTTCCCATATCGGTGTAGCCGTGCATCAGGTAGGCGGGAAGGCCGCGATGGACGACGCCGTCATCGAGCCACGTTTGCCGGTCCATTACGATCTCGAGCTCGACCGCCGCTTTGACGTAGCGATGGAGTCGCCCGCGCTCCGTGATGCGGCTCACGGCCTCGTTCACGGCGCGGATACACTCCATCGGCTGCGCACCCCAGCCAGTAACGAAACCCATGAGCTCGTCGGCCTCGAGCTCGTGGGCGATGCGTTTGCCCGAGCCCGAGTCGAGATAATACGACTGGCTGAGATATTCGGGTGCTCCGAGCGCAACCGAGCGCACGAGCGAAGTTTGTTGCGCGCTGAGACGATCCATCAGATCGCGCTTTTCCTTCGAGCCGAGAACTCGCTGTGTTGGTGAGTGCCTGCTCGAGGGGCTCACCGTTACGTCAGAACGGCGTTCTTTCTCGTCGGCGTCCATTGGCATTCGCAGGCTCGAAACTAACCTTTAGTAGTTCAGCACCGACTGGATCTGGTAATCGGCGATGCGCTCACGGCCTTTGAGAAAATCGAGCTCGATGAGGAAGCTGAACGCTTCCACTTTGCCTCCGACTTTCTCGACCAGATCCGCCACCCCGCGCGCGGTGCCCCCCGTCGCGAGCACGTCGTCAACGATGACGATGCGCTGTCCGGGCTCGATGGCGTCCGCGTGCATCTCGAGGGTGTCGCTCCCATATTCGAGGTCATAGGAGACTTGCACGGTGTCGGCGGGAAGTTTGCCGGGCTTGCGCACCGGAATGTGCCCTTTGTGTAGCTCATAAGCGAGCGCGGAGGCGAAGATGAAGCCTCGGCTCTCGATCCCGATGAGGGCGTCAAACTCGCGCTCGACCAAGGGCTTTGCCATAAAGCTAATGGCTTTGCGGAACGAGGCGGGGTCCCCTAAGAGCGGCGTAATGTCCTTGAAAACGATGCCCTCTTTGGGGAAGTCGGGCACGTCTCGAATGATTCGGCGTAATTGCTCCATGGAATCCCCTATAAATACTCAGAAGCGAACATGAAATCTGGGCAACGCCTCATCCACTTCGACAGCCATCTTCTGAATGTCCTCGACACGGGATCCGAGCGGTCCTCGATAGAGTGTCTCAAAAAAAGTCTGAAGCGTGTCGGGGTCACCTTGCGCCAGCACTTCTACACGCCCATCCTCGAGATTGCGTGCGTAACCGCGCACGTCCCGAGATTGTGCTTCTCTCTCGGCAAACCAGCGAAATCCGACGCCTTGAACGCGACCAGAGATGAGCAGCACGTAAGCTTCCACTCGATCTCGCTACTCGATTGTTGTCGTCGATACGGTAGGGTCGCTCTCGCCCCAAAAAGCTCGAGCGGGCCCCCACTGCCTTTACAGCGCGGTGATTATACCAAGAAATGGTAGTCACGCCCCGTCCCACCGCGAGAGCGTGAGCACGGCGTTGAGGCCTCCGAAGGCGAAGGAGTCCGAGATGGCGTGGCGGATCGACTTTTCGCGGGCTGTATTCGGGACAACGTCGAGAGGGCATTCGGGATCGGGCCCTAGATAGCCGGCGGTCGGAGGTACGACCCCATTCTCTAGCGCTAGCGTCGTGACGACCGCTTCGATCGCCCCGGTCGCGCCCAACGTGTGCCCGTGCATAGACTTGGTGGAGCTCACGAGAAGCGCGGCCGCGTGGTCGCCGAAAACAGTCGCGAGGGCCACGGACTCGGTCGAATCGTTCAGTAGCGTACCCGTACCGTGCGCGTTCACGTAGTCGACCTCGTGAGGATTCAGCCCGCTATCCGCCAGTGACGCCGCGATGGCACGGGCGGCGCCTTTCGCGGAAGGCCGCGTGATGTGGCCGGCATCGGAGGACATGCCGAAGCCGCGCACTTCCGCGTGGATGTGCGCGCCGCGCGCGCGCGCATGCTCGAGCTCTTCGAGGACGAGAGCCGCACCGCCTTCGCCGAGCACGAGCCCTTTGCGATCCCGCGAGAACGGTCGGCAGCGCTCCGGCGCCATGACGCGCATGGCATCCCACGCTTTCAAATGCCCGACGCTGAAAGGCGCGTCGCTCCCACCGGTGAGGGCTACAGGCGCGGCGCCGTGGGCCACCATCCAATAGGCCATCCCAATCGCGTGGTTCGACGACGAGCACGCGGTCGAGATCGTCATGCCCGGCCCTTCGATGCCGAGCTCCATCGACGATTGGCTCGCTCCCGAGCTCGACATGATGCGTGGGACCGTGAAAGGCGAAAAACGGCGCTTGTTTTCGCGATAGAGCGCAAGGAAGAGCTCGTCTTGGGTCGTCTGCCCCGCCAGCGCCGTCCCGGTGATGACGGCGGCGTCCTGGAGGTCTTTCGACGCGATCCCGCTAGCCTCGACCGCTTGTCGCGACGCGAGAAGCCACAGCTTGGCAAAGCGATCCAGAAGCGACCTCACGGAGTCGTCGAACGGGGTCTCCAAGTCCAAATCGCGCACCTCGGCGCCGGCGTGAAACTGGAGGGTCGACGTATCCGCGAGCTCGATCTCGCGAAAGCCGTGTTGTCCGGCGCACAAAGATTCCCAAAACGTTTTCAAGTCGTTCCCTATCGCGGAAACGACACCGAGACCGGTAACTACGACGCGGTGGGGTGCTCCCATTCGATTTTTCAGGATTTCTTCGTGAGGAGAGGCTCTACAACGGCGATAACGTCGCTCACTCTCGTGATCTCTCGGGCATCATCATCGGGAATGACGATGTCGAGCTCCTCTTCGAGCTCCCAAAGAAGCTCCAATCCGTTCAGAGAGTCGACCCCGAGTTCCTCGAACGTGCTGTCCACGCTGACCTTGTCGGGCGTTGTCTTCTGCATCTTCGCAATCCGCGCAATAACCTGCGTGGCGAGCTCATCTCGATCCATAGAGCCAAAAGTCTACCACAGCGTCGATCTCGGATCGGTTAAACTGAAGTTCCTGTCCCCTGGAAGGCTGTTTCCGGCTTTGTTTCAACAAGTTGGGTAGAGGGAAGGGTGCTCTGTTCTGGCTACAACGTGATTGTTTTGAGGAGGTCGAAGGCCCTTTGCTGCTTTGGATTTGGGGCCGTGGTCATGTCGAAGGTCGCAGTGGTGGAGCCAAGGCCTTTTCGGCGACATGAGTTTCGTACGATAGAGGCAAGGTGGCGGAGCAGAGTTCTGAAACTGTAAGCGGGGCTTCCGTCCTCCAGCTTTTTGGAGCGCACTTTTCGAAGAGCGGCCTGCGAACGCTTGGCCGGTGCCACAGGGTCGCGGCTTGCCTTGGCATTCTGATCTTCGTCAGAAAAAAGCACTGGTCGCCACGCCTCAAGCATGTGCCATTCAACGTAGTAGGCCAGCATACACAAGAAGATGTGTGCCCGGACTCGGTTTTCGAGACGGTGGCGAATAGGCTGCACCTTGAGGTCCATGGTCTTGAATGAACGAAACGCACGCTCGACTTGGGTGAGCAACTTATAGCTGCGGACGGTATCCTCAGTGTTCATCTGCTGTGCACTGAGACTGGTGCGAATCACATAGATGCCGTCCAGTGCGGCTTCTGCCTCGACCTTCTTTTTGTCGATTTCGAAGGAGAAGGCATCGTCACGAATATCTAGTTTGAAGTGTTTTCCGACTTTGTACTTGTTGAGAACTTTGCCTACCCGCACCCCTATAGTGGCTTTTCCATGGAGCTGACCGTGCTCGATTCGCTGACGCAGTTGCTCCATTCGCCTGGCGATAGTCTTCATATGCTGTTTCCACCGGGCGAGTTGCTTGTCAGCTAACACACTATTGTCTTTAGCAATGTGCGCAGCATCGACAGCCATCGTCATCTCGTCGACCTTGAAGTCGAAGCCGTCGTCACGGGTCTCGAACTTGTAGTACTTGCCCACCTTGTATTCAGCAAGGAGTTTTTGCACTCGGGCATTGATGTCTTCCCTACCGTGCAAGCGGCCGCGTTCGACCATCCGGCAAATCCTTTTCAGTTCTTTGCTGGTCGCTTCGAGCAATTCCTGACGCTTTAGGGCTCGGCGCTTCGCCAGTTCGTGGTTGCGACAGGCCACGAGACGCTCGTTGGGAAAATCCGAGTGTGTCAACTCAAACAAGTTGCGCTCGTCAAACAGCCCCATCTGCAGCGCCCCTTCGTTGAGGAGTTTGCGAATCGGCGCGGGTCGCAGGGCTGTAATCCAATCAATGCCCTCGAAGTCCTGTCGGAACATGTCAACAACTTTGGGACACTCGCGAGCTGCATTTAGTGAGCCTCGATTATGGTGGGGAGACTCGTGAGGTCGGCGCGATCGACGTCAACATCGATCAAGATCTCGTTGCGTGAAGCAGAAAAAGGAGGTACCCCAGGTATGGACGCCGCCGCGAGAGGGGCTTGTGCGGCATCGTGGAGGGTCGTTTTTTCCAGCGGCGGGTTGATCCAGGCCTGCGGAGGCAAAACGGGCGGTTGCGGCGTTCCGCGAACGAAGCGTTCGGGATGAGCCTGTTGAGCTTCGAGAAGGATCTGGCGCCGAGCGGTGGTGAGCTGTTCGGCTCGACCATAGTGAACGTCGGCCGGTGTCATAAGGCCGATTCCCGAGTGCCGGTGGTGGAAATTGTAGTAGTCGAAGAAACCGCAGCAGAATAGCCGGCCGTCTTCGGCGGAACCAAAGCGGCTCGGAAACTGAGGACAGTACTTCATCGTCTTGAACTGAGACTCGGAGTAGGGATTGTCGTTCGAGACGTAAGGCCTGGAGTGGGTCTTGGTAACTCCGAGGTCAGCCAGGAGCAGACCCACGGGCTTGCTCCTCATCGAGCTGCCACGGTCCGCGTGAAGGGTGAGCTGGTCGGGTTCTGAAGTGGACCCCATTTTTTAGACCAGGGGTTAAGGTGGTAAAACAAGCCTGCTCAATAAAAAAAGGAGCAGAGAAAAGTGAAGAAAAATCGTACGAAGCACAGCCCTGTTTTCAAGGCGAAAGTTGCATTGGCGGTACTACGCGAGCAGGAGACAGTGGCGGAACTATCCCGGCGGCACAAGGTTCACGCGAACCAGATCTACAAATGGAAGCGGCAGCTTTTGGAGAACGTCACGCGTGCTTTCGAGACCGAAGAGGTGGGCGGAGGCGATGCCTCGATGCGCGAGGCCGAACTGCTTCAGAAAATCGGGGAGCTGACGATGGAGCGCGATTTTTTATCACACGGGCTCGGTCGATTGCGATGACGCCCCGGCGGGAGTTGGTCGAACCCAACGCTCCGCTGTCGATGCGCTGGCAGTGCGAGCTGCTCGGCGTGAATCGGTCGAGCCTGTACTACGAACCTGTCGAGCCGGATGGCGAGCAACTCGCATTGATGCGTCGGATGGACGAGCTACATCTGAAGCGTCCATTTTTCGGCAGCCGCATGATGACACAGACACTCAAAGCGGAGGGGTCGGCCGTCAACCGCAAGCGCGTGCAGCGTCTTATGCGCTTGATGGGGCTCGAGAGCACTGCGCCCAAGCCGAACACAAGCAAGCCAGCGCCGGAACACACGGTATACCCCTATCTACTGAGGAATCTGACGGTTTCTCGGATCAATCAGGTGTGGGCCGCCGACATCACATACATCCCGATGGCGCGAGGCTTCGTATACCTGGTGGCGGTCATCGATTGGTATTCGCGGCGGGTGCTCGCCTGGCGCTTGTCCAACACGTTGGAGACGACCTTCTGCGTGGAGGCTCTGAACGAAGCTGTGGCACGCTACGGTTGCCCAGAGATATTCAACACGGACCAGGGCTCTCAGTTCACCTCGGAGGAGTTCACCAGTGTATTGCTTGCTCTTGAGATCAAGATCAGCATGGATGGCAAAGGTCGCTGTATCGACAACATCTTCGTGGAGCGGCTCTGGCGCTCGCTGAAGTACGAGGAGGTCTACCTGTACGCCTACGACACCGTGCAAATGGCTCGCGCGGGCATCGCTTGCTACTTCGATTTCTTCAATGACGAGCGCCCGCACAAAGCGTTAGGCTATCAAACGCCCGCGAGCTTCTACGATGGACTGCTTGGCGAGGTTGCTTGAAGATGATTGGCCATCGACCGATTTGTACATCACAGCATCATCCTGGAGCTCAACGTCGGCAGTTACCGACTGGGGCAATCGAAGCAGAACAAGGCCAAAGAGGCCACGGCGGTAGAAAGCCGGGAAAAGGAATGAACCTTGCCACGAGTCCACAAAACGAATGCGAGAATCGCCGCAGGAGACCCTCTCGCGGCTTGGCCCATACCCCAGGTACCCCGATTTTTGCACTATTCAGGTGGACCAGCGAAAGGGCGGCTTCGATCCGGGGCCCCGACGGAGGGAGCGGACAAGGAAGCTTCGCATCTTTTTTTAAGGGTCCGCTCCCTCCGTCGGGGCCCCGGATCTAACATGGGACACTTTGCTGATAAGTGACGGAGCAAGACCGGTAGGTACCCGGGAATTCTAACTTGTTGCTGAAGAGAAATAATAATTGCCGCTAGACACAATGATGGCTACAGCGAAAAACAAACTGTCCACAGATTTTCAATCTGCCATAAACTGTGTTCCCGAACGCTCCCTTCTAGGAGCCTTCGGGAAACAACATCACGACTATGACCACGACGTGTTCAACTCGGCAGGCTCCACCTTAGCTACCCCCCATTTTGGTCCAGAGAATGGGGTCCACCTCATTCAATGTCCTGCTTGCGACAGCTCTCGGCGATGAGGCGTTGGGCGAGCGCGGCACTTTCTCGGTGAGCCAGCATCCAGCCAACCACGTAGCGGGAGAAGATGTCGAGGATGACGTAGAGGTAGTAGTAGGTCCACTTGACGGGGCCACGAAGCTTCGTGATATCCCACGACCAAACCTGGTTCGGCGCTTCGGCCAACAGCTCCGGCTTGGTGTAGTTCGGATGGCGCCGTTGGTTCCGGCGCTCTCGGACCTCGCCGTGCTCCTCCAAAATCCGATACATCGTGCGAATCGAGCAGAGGTAGGTTCCCTCGTCCAGAAGCGTAGCCCACACCTGAGCGGGCGCCTTGTCGACGAACCGCTCACAGTGCAAGGCCCCGAGGACTTCCTCGCGCTCAGTTTCGTCGAGAGCTCGGTGCGGCCGAGGACGACGCTTCGGTTTGGGCGTCACCGGCTGGCGCCTGCGATACAACGTGGAACGAGCCACACCCAGAGCCTCGCAGGCTTCCGCCGTTTGCCCAATCCGCCCCGCCAGCTCCTCGGCCGCCACGATCAGTCGTTCTCGTCGCTCTCGAGTGGATTCAGGGGGATCCCCAGTAGTTCGGAGGTTTTTTTTTGGATCTCCAACATCGTCTCCACCCGAGCCAGGCGACGTTGGAGCCGGGCGTTCTCGCGCTCGAGCTCCTTGACCCGTGGATCCTCTGCCTTCGCCTTCCGGCCTCGCTTTCTCGACGTCATTCCCACCTTGGCAAGTCCACCGTTTTCGAGGTGACGCGCCGCCAGTTTTTTCTCAATAACCCTTTGGCGCTCGAACACCCAGTCCATAGCGGCATATAGGTCGTCCTCGTCGGCATCACTCACACCGAGGATTTCGGGCAACGTTGTGCTGTGCCACCACTGGCTCGTTGCCAACCTCGACTGGGCTTCGAGTATGCGGGCGGCCACCATAGCCACCACCAGGTCACGTTGGCGTGAGCGTCGGGATGCGACGAGTTTGTCGAACTCAAGGCGTTTCATCGCGCTCAACACGGCCTCGACGCCACCGTGGAGTCGCGACCCGTCGGGCACAACCTCGAAGACGTCCTCGACCGCGACGAGTTTTTCTCCCTTGAGAACCCGTCGAATGGAGTCGACCTGCTCGCTTGGCAGTTTGGACAGGTTGGCAATTGTGCGCTTGCGCGGTTTCTTGCTTTTGGCGTCGCGAAAGGACTCACGGAGCAAAACGGCGGGTTTGGAGTTGCGGTTGGGCACAATATCGATGTGCATGGTTACTATATACTCTATTAAAGATTATGTTACAAGAGTTATATGCGTTATTACATGGCTACAAAATGCAGGCGGAGTTCGTATCTCTATCGTTGTAACTCCTTGCAACTAAGGGTGCTTCACCGAAGAAAGAGAGGTTTTACCGAGGGGAACTTCAGGTTAAACTCGCGCGCCATGCACGCTTGGTGGGTTTTTCTCGCCTTCGGCGCCGGGCTTTTGCAAAGTGGTCGGAACGGTCTCGCGAGAAGCCTCTCCGGCGTGGTCTCCCCGGCGCTGAACAGCTGGTCCCGCTTTGCCTTCAATCTGCCTTTCTCGACCGCGCTCATTACTGTACTCTTCGCCACTCGCGGCGTGCTCCAGGTCTCACCGCTTTTTTTCGTACTCTGCCTCGGAACAGGCGTGACGCAGCTCCTCGGAAACGTCGCTCTCATCGCGGCCTTCCGGCACACGAGCTTCGCCCAGGCCATCGTGCTTCACAAGCTCGAGATCGTGTTCACCGCGATCATCGGTGCGCTGATTTTCTCGGAGCTTCCGACGCCGGTCGGCTGGATCGGCGTCCTTCTGAGCGCCGCGGGAGCCGTATTCATGCAGCTCGCGCGGGCGCCCGAAAAGCGTCATCTCTTCCGCCGAGACTCGGGGTCTTTGCTGGCCATCGTCGCCGGACTTTTCCTCGTCTTCGCGAGCTTTCTTCTCAAAGAAGCCATCTACGTGCTCGTCGAGCTCAACTCCCGGGTCGGCGAGAGCCGTTTCGAAGTCGCGTGCCACACCGTCTTTCACGTCACGTGGATGGAAGTCGTGCTGCTCACGCTTTGGTTGCGTCTTCGGCGCCCGGGCGAGCTGTCTCTCGTCCCGACCCACTTTCGTCGCATGCTGCTCATCGGACTTTTCGGCTTCCTGGGTAGCCTCGGTTGGTTTTGGGCCTACTGTTGTTTTTTATATTGAATCGCGAAGATTTCTCATTCGTGATTCACCTCGACCGGCAACCACGTACGAGCAGAAGACGGGAGGCGCAGACGGGGTCAAGGGCGCGTAGCGGCTCGCGTAGCGAGCGAACCCTTGACGCCGTCGAGCACTCCCGTACCCTCATGGAGTGGTGGCGTTCTTGATATTTCATCGCGGTGGATTACGGATTAAAGTGATAAACAACACCTACTCGCTCACGCTCGTCGCTTACGTGAAAGCCGTCGGCCAAGTCGAAGCGATCGCGGCCGTCTTCTTGTCGCTTGTCATATGGAAGGAGCGTGAAGTGCTGCCTCAGATTCCAGGCATGGCGCTCGTCGTGCTCGGTATCGTGCTCGTTCTCCTGGGTTGAACAGCGATGGACACAACCGTCACCGCCGTAGTGCTCCTGGCCGCGCTCATGCACGCCGTGTGGAACACTCTGTTGAAGTCGAGCGCGGATCGTCTCGTGGAGCTCGCCGCCTTGAATCTCGCGGCCGGGCTCGTCGGACTCGCGGCGGTGCCCTTCGTCGGCTTTCCCGCAAAAGAGAGCTTCCCTTTTCTCTTGGCCTCGCTCTTGCTCCACGTCGGCTACTATGCGTTCCTCGTTCTTTCTTACGCTCGCGGCGGCCTCAGTCTCGTTTACCCGATTGCGCGCGGCGGCTCCCCTGTGCTGGTCGCTCTCGTCTCTGCACTTTTCCTCGGCGAGGTTTTGAACGGCGTCGAAACTCTCGGCGTTGTCATCATTACGGCGAGCATTGCAGGGCTCGCCTTAGCGGGCGATGTCGCAGGTTTGAGCTCGAACGCCGTTCTCTTCTCTCTCGGAACGAGTGTCACCATCGCCGGCTACACGATTACGGCTCAGGCGCACGCGTTTCCGGAGCACCCATCGCCTATATTGCGTGGCTCTTCGTGATCAACGCCTTCCCGCTCTTGTTCGTGCTGCCAGTTCTTCGGCCTGGTCTCGGGTTGCGCGCGCTCGGGAGACAGTGGAAGACAGGATTGCTCGGCGGCGTTTTGTCCGTCGGCGCCTATGGGCTCGCGATATGGGCGATGACGCGCGCACCCATAGCGCTCGTATCGGCCTTGCGAGAAACGAGTGTCGTGCTCGCGGCAATCCTTGGCGCCACATTTCTTCGCGAGCCGTTCGGGCCGCGCAGAGTGCTGGCGGCTATCGGCGTCGCGCTCGGCATCATCGTCTTGCGGCTCGCGGGCTGAACCAGTACGCTTCGGCACCATGAAAGATGTATCGAGACGTGACGCGCTGAAACAACTCGCCGCGAGCCCGCTTCTACTGGCGTCGCTCCCTCAGAGCGACCCTCTCCTGGACGCCGTCGACGACGCCGAGGATCTAAGGCTTCTCCGCCGGATGATCCAGACCAAGAGCTATAGCGGAGGCGGCGAAGAAAGCGCGCTCGCGCGCATCATGATCGATGAGATGAAGGCGCTCGGGCTCGAAACGCGCCTCATCGAAGTAGAGCCAGGCCACTTCAACGCCGTTGGACGTTTGGATGGCACCGGCGGCGGCACAAGCTTGATGTTGAACGGCCATCTCGACACGAACCCCGTCGGCCTCGGCTGGACTGTCGATCCCTTCGAAGCGCTCGTGCGCGACGACATGGTCTACGGCATCGGGGTCTCCAATATGAAAGCGTCCTGTGCGGCGTTTCTCGGCGCGACCCGCGCCTTCGTTCGCTCGGGCCGAAAGTTGAAAGGCGACCTCGTGCTCGCCTATGTGGTGGGCGAGCTCCAAGGGGGGATCGGCACTTTGAAGCTCGTCCAAGAAGGCATTACCGCCGATAGGTTCATCGTAGGCGAGCCCACCGACCTTGCGGTTCTCACTCTCCACGCAGCGAGTCTCACCGTCGAAGTGAGCACGCTCGGCGTGACGCGGCACTTGTCGAGGAAAGAAGAGTCGGTCTCCGCGACCAACACGATGCTCACCGTCATCGAGCGCATCCAGACGATGGAGTTCTCGGGACCGGACGACCCCGAGCTCGAGAGCGTACGCCGCGTGAACATCGGCTCGATGCGCGCGGGGCTCGGACGAGAGATGCATGACTGGCGGCCCGGCCAAGTGCCCGACTTCGCGACCATTCGGATGTCGGTGCGCTACGGACCCGGCCAAACGGAAGCAAGTGTTCTCGCCGACCTCGAGCGCGAGATGCACGCCCTTGCGGAAGAGGACCCACGTATCGAAACGGAAGTCGTGTCGCGCAAACGTGAAGGACTACCGCCGCCGCGCGCATTCCAGGTCGACCGGAGCGAGCCCATCGTGACCGCGGCTGTCGATGCCTACGAACGCATCCTGGGAGAGAAGCCGCCTGTCGGCGCCGTCGCCCCCTATCGCTACTACGGAAGCGACGCGAGCCATTTGCAGCATCTCGCGGGGGCCAAAGGCATCGTTTGCGGCGCCGGCGGGAAGTACAACACGATGCCCGACGAGCGCGTCGAGCTTTCTCAGTTCTATGCGTGCACGCGCGTTTACGCGCTGGCGGCACAGGCGATTTGTGGATAACGAAGAAGAACGCCTCGTCGATCTCGACTACAGGCTGCTGAGCGCCGAAGCGCTCCGCGGCCTCGTCGAGGAGTTCATCACCCGTGAAGGCACGGAATACGGGGACCGCGAGTTCTCACTGGACGACAAAGTACATCACGTCGAGCGCCAGCTCGCATCGGGCGAGGTCAAAATCGTGTTCGATAGTGTCGACGAGCGCGCCAACCTCGTACCGACCAAGAAGCGCTTTTCTTAATTATTAATTAACGACTCTTGCCTTCCCGCTCCAAGTAAAGCTCCAACGCGTCGAGCTTGTTTCGCCAAAGGTCGCGATAGGTGTCGATGTTCCTCGACGCCCGGTCGAGCGGACGCACGTCGAGCCGGCACCGTTGCGTCCGGCCATCGCGCGTCTTTTTGACCACACCGGCATCTTCGAGAACTTTGACGTGTTTCGAGACCGCGGCAAAGCTCAAGTCATACGGCTTGGCGAGCTCCGTTACCGTGCAGGATGAAACCTTGGCCAAACGCTTCACCATCGAGCGGCGGGTCTCGTCCGCGAGGGCATGGAAAATACGACCCAGGCTTGCCGTCATAATCAACCCGTCGGTTGAATATCGGTTGAGTATTACCCGGCTGCCCCGCGATTGTCAACCCATCGGTTGAATATTTACGGACTACAGAAACAGGCGGAAAGCGACGTTGTTTGTCTCCGAGGTGTAGGGATAGCCCAGCTCGTCGAGAAAGGCCTGAAAGGCGTCGCGCTCAGCCATCGGCACTTCGAAAGCGGCCAGTACGCGTCCGAAATCGGAGCCGTGGTTGCGGTAGTGAAAGAGGCTGATGTTCCAGCGGCCGCCCAAAGCATCGAGAAACTCCATGAGGGCGCCCGGCCGCTCGGGAAATCGGAAGCGGCAAGGCCACTCGTCCCGGACCTCGGAGGCGCGTCCCCCAACCATGTGACGGACGTGCACTTTGGCCATCTCGTCGTCCGAAAGGTCGACCGTCTCGTGCCCGAGCTTTCTCAACTCCTCAGCAAGAGCGCGAGCATCGTCGCGGGAATCGACGGTGACGCCGACGAAGATACGCGCCTCCGACCGGCCGCTGAGCCGGTAGTTGAACTCCGTAACCACACGCCGGCCGATCGCTTTGCAGAAATTCCGGAACGCTCCCGCCTTTTCGGGGATCGTCACCGCGAAGATCGCCTCGCGCGCCTCGCCGATCTCCGCTCGCTCGGCGACGAATCGGAGCTGATCGAAGTTCATGTTCGCGCCCGTGAGAACGGCCACGAGCCGCTCGCCTTGCGCCTCCTCCCGCTCGACATATTGCTTCATGCCGGCGACGGCGAGAGCACCCGCGGGCTCCATGACGCTTCGAGTGTCGTCAAAGACGTCTTTGATAGCAGCACAGATTTCGTCATTCGACACCCGCACGACCTCGTCGATGACCTCGAGTCCGATCGGAAGGGTGTGGGTTCCCACTTCCCGGACCGCAACGCCGTCGGCGAAAATGCCGACATGCTCGAGACGGACACGCGTCCCTTTCGCGAGCGACTGATACATCGCGTCGGCTTCAAAAGGCTCGACCCCGATGATGCGCACTTCGGGCGCAAGCGTCTTGATGAACGCACCAATCCCTCCAATCAGCCCGCCACCTCCCACCGGCACAAAAATCGCCGAGAGATCACCGCGCGCGTGGCGGAGAATCTCGTCACCAATCGTCCCCTGCCCCGCGATGACGAGCTGATCGTCGAACGGATGCACGAGGGTGAGTCCCTGCTCCGAGCGGACCTCGTCGCACCGCGCCTCGGCATCGGCGTAGGTGTCACCAGCCAGAACAACTTCCGCGCCCATGGCCCGCACGGCGTCGACTTTGATCGCAGGCGTCGTGAGCGGCATGACGATCACAGCGCGCACATCGAGCTGCCGCGCAGCGTAGGCGACCCCTTGGGCGTGGTTACCAGCGCTCGCCGCGACCACGCCTTTTTTGAGCTCGTCCTCCGACAAATGCGCCATCTTGTTGTAGGCGCCGCGGATCTTGAAGCTGAAGACTGGCTGCAAGTCTTCGCGTTTGAGAAGAATTTCGTTGCTCAGTCGGCGCGAAAGCTTCTCGGCCGGCTCGAGCGGCGTCTCGCGCGCGACATCGTAGACGCGACTCGTCAAAATCGCTCGGAACAGATCGTCGATGGGCTTTTTGCGCTTTTCGGTCATGAATACGGTTGACGACTACGCGAAATGGATGGACGGACGGAAAACTGCGGCGCGTGGGTCCGCCTCGCGATGCGGCTCATCGCGGGAGCGGCGGTGACCTTCTTTTGGCGGGCCGTGACGTGTCGCCGCCGGCCCGGACGCTTCGAGCGTCCGGGCCGGCGTTCGAGAAGGGTTTCTAGTCTTCCGTGGTAGGCCAGACCGTGCCTTGATCTTTCTTCTCCACCGGTCCGAGGCCTTTGTAGACGAACTTCTGCACGCGCTTGCCTTCGTAAGTCTCCACCGTATAGATGTTGCCCTTCGAATCCGTAGCGACGTTGTGCACGGCAAAGAACTGCCCAGGCTGACGTCCGCCATCACCGAAGCTCGTCAGGATCTCGAGCGATTGGCGATCCATGACGTAGACCTTCATGTTCTTGCCATCAGCGACAAAGATGTACTTCTGCTCGGGGTCTTTGGAAAAAGCGACATCCCACACGGCGCCGTCACCGAGGGTGTTCTTCGCGATGCGCTTTTCTTTCACAAAGGTGCCGTCGAGGTTGAAGACCTGGATCCGATCGTTCGGACGGTCGCAGACGTAGACGAGACCGTCATGGGACGGCTCCGCGCAGTGCACGGGATTCCGGAACTGCTTCGCGAGCGGCGCATCGGGGTTGTAGCGGCCGAGATCCTCGTCGCTCGGTTCGTTGCCATAGGCACCCCAGTAGCGCTTGAACTCGCCCGTGGTCGCATCGAGCACCGCAACGCGTTTGTTCAAATAGCCATCGGCCACGAAAGCTTCGTTGGTCTCCGCATAGAACGAGACCTCGGCAACCCGGCCGAAGCTCTCCTTGTCATGGCTATTGCCCGTCCATTTCTTGTCGTCGTCGGTGTAGTCTTTCGCGCGACGCGCGCCAGGCATCCCGAACTGATGGAGGAACTTTCCGTCGCGGGTGAAGACGAGCATGTGCGCATCATCGCGACCATTGCCGCCAATCCAGAGATTGTCTTTGGGATCGGCGGTGATGCCGTGATTCGACTGTGGCCAATCATAGCCCTCGGCTGGACCGCCAAAATGGCCGACGAGATTACCTTCGGGGTCGAACTCGAGAACTTGAGGCGCGGGTACGCAGCACTCGCCGGTCGGCGGGTCCTGAACGGCTCCGACCTCGGTCCGTGCGTTCAAGCTCCCCTGACGGTGAACGATGTATACGTGATCCCGCGAGTCGACGGTGACACCGATCGCGGAACCAATGATCCAATGGTTAGGAAGCGGCTTCGGCCACATCGGGTCGACTTGGAACATCGGCGCTTGTACGTCCGACTCTTCCGCGGCAGACGTTCCGCCGAGACTCGCCTGCCCGACAACGAGCGCGACGAGAACGGCCAGAAAAGCCATGCCAACAACAATGTTTCGTTTCCCTTTCAAGCTCTCCATCCTTTCACCCTCCTCGACAGGACGCGGTAGGCACCCCCTGAGAATGGGCGCAGTATATGCCAGCAGGACAAAGCTTGTCATGTTGTATGATCGGCATCCAGCATTCAGGACGCAGGCTGGGACGACTCAGCTTTTCATGAAGAGAATTTTCGCAGTTTTCGTTCTTTTCTTACCGGTCGGTGCGGCGGGGCACGAGATTCCTGCCGATGTTACGGTCCGTGTGTTTATCAGGCCCGTGGGAAATCGACTGGAGTTGCTCGTTCGGGTTCCGCTCGAGGCGATGCGCGATATGCAGGTGCCCACGCGCGAGCGGGGCTTTCTCGATCTCAGCCGCGTCGATGACGTCTTGCGCGACGCGGCGATTTTGTGGATCGCCGACTATGTCGAGATTTTCGAGGGTCAGACACTACTCGAGAACCCTGAGATCGTTGCTGTTCGCGCATCCCTCCCATCGAACGTAGCCTTTGCAAGATTCGAGACCGCGCGGGATCATGTCACGAGCGCGCCGCTTTCCGAGGATACAGAGATTTATTGGGACCAAGGGGTCCTCGACGTCTTGTTCGAGTACCCGATCCGCTCCGAAGGGTCGGAGTTCTCGATCAACCCCGGCCTCGAACGGCTCGGGGTCCGGGTGATCAACATCATCCGGTTTCTTCCACCGGACGGCATCCTACGCGAGCTCGATTTTCCCGGCAATCCCGGACGCATCCCTCTCGACCCCAATTGGGGCCAAGTGGCGTTTCGCTTCAGCGAGCTCGGCTTCTTCCACATTCTCGACGGGCTCGACCATCTGCTGTTCCTGTTCTGCCTCGTCATTCCTTTCCGGCGCTTTCGCTCGCTCGTCGTCATCGTCACGTCGTTCACTATGGCGCATTCCATGACGCTCATCGCGTCGGCGCTCGGCTATGCGCCGGACGCCTTGTGGTTTCCGCCGCTCATCGAAACGCTCATCGCTCTTTCCATCCTTTACATGGCCTTTGAGAACATCGCGGGCGCGAGTTTGAAACGGCGATGGCTCATCACGTTCGGCTTCGGGCTCATCCACGGTTTCGGGTTCTCTTTCGTTCTCCGGGAGACCTTCCAGTTCGCGGGATCGCATCTCGTCACTTCCCTGCTCGCGTTCAATGTCGGCGTCGAGCTCGGACAGCTCCTCGTGCTGGTGCTCATCATCCCCGCTCTCGAGCTCTTCTTCCGCTATGGCGTCGTGGAGCGGATGGGGACGATCTTCCTTTCTGTGCTCGTCGCGCACTCGGCGTGGCACTGGATGGTGGAGCGGGGCAGCGCGCTGAGCCAGTTCGGCTGGCCGGTCATGGACGCGGCTTTTTTCGCGGGCGTTTTACAGATGTTGATGTTCGCCGTGCTTTTCGCTGCGCTCGTTTGGCTCTGGGGCCTGCTCCGACCTTCAACGACGTCGGGTCCGGAAGACGAGCCCCCGCGCGAAGCATGACGCGACTTGCTCTCGCTGTCTTGACGGCAATTCTGCTCGGGTCCTCCGAGCCCGAGGCGCCGGCACCCGCACCGAAGGAGGACGCGTCTACCTTTTGGGAAGCGGGCGTCACCGTGACCGGCCGGGCGCCGCGAGCAAGCGGTGGTTTCCCTTCCGTAATCCTTTTCGAACCCCTTCGGCCGGACGCCGAGCCTTTCCCGGTCCCGGAGACGATGCCGCTCATGGACCAATACGGGATCGAGTTTCATCCGACCATTCTGCTCGCGCGCGGGGCAAACACTCGAGTTCCGTAACAGCGAAGACGAGCTTCACAGTGTCCACGTTGTGGATACCAGAAGCGGCGCAACGCTCTTCAATGTCGCGACGCCTGTCGTCGGCTCCTACACGCACAAGTTCGAAAAGGCCAGCGAGTACGACGTCGCTTGCGACACCCATCCTGCGATGGCAGCCTTCATCATCGTAAGCGAGACGCCCTACGTTGTCATCGCCGACAAGAATGGGCCGTTCAGCTTAGACGCGCTCCCTGAAGGCTCGTACAACGTCCGGGTTTGGAACGTGACCGAGAAACGACGAAGCGAAACGACCGTCTATATTGATGAGGCGCACGCCACACTCGACCTTGCAGTCGAAGAATAAAGCAGAGCCGTTACCGGAGCCGCGCGCGCCCGGGTGGGATTCGAAGGCGACGGGCATGATCGTGGCAGGCCGTCTGGATATCCTGCACGGATTGCTGCGCCTGCGCGACTTCTTTCGGCATCGAGGCGCAATCGACGGTCCAGTACCACCCAACGATGCCGGGCTTTTCAGGTGGCGCGCTCCCCTCGTCGCAATAACCCTTGAAAGCTTCGGCGTCGCTCAACACCGCCTTCGCGTCCCGATAGGCCGTTTGGTAGCCCTCATAAAACTCGGCCCAAGGGTCCGCGTCGACACTCTCTGCCGCGTCGCCGAGCGCCAAGCTCAGGACTGAAGCTTCGCGGGCGGGGAATTCGCCCTCGGGCACGATCGTGTCAAGGTCGGCATCGACCTCGTCCTCTCGACCCGAGCGCAACTGCACTTCCGTAACGAGCTCGCCGGCGTGCTCGATGCTGAGGCTCGCACGGCGATCTCTTTCTTTTTCAGCAACTTGGCCGATCGTCTGCGCATTTACCACAACGGCGCAAAAGAACAGACCAATTGTAATCATCCAAATATAGCGTTTTGACATGACCAGCCCCCCAACGGTCGAGCCGGATCTTACATCGTTTGACACCCAGAGCGCTAGTCTGAAGTTCCTTTCCAGAAAAACCGACATCCCGTGTTAATCCAGAGGCATAGGCTGGAAGCAGATGGAAGGACGCGTCGATGTGCTCGTCGCCGGCATCGGCACCGGCGGCACGCTCTCCGGGACAGCGCGCTATTTGAAAGAGCAGAACCCCGAGCTGCGGGTCGTCGCGGTGGATGGTGAGGGCTCGGTCTTTTCGGAATACTTTCGCACGGGTCGACACGGCGCTTCGAAGCCGTATTTGCTCGAAGGCCTCGGCGACGACGAGATTATCGCGTGTCCCGAGTTCGAGCTCTTCGACGACATGCTTCAGGTCAAAGACCGCGATGCTTTCTCGTGCGCGCGAGAGCTTGCGCGCACCGAGGCGATGTTCGCGGGCGGCTCCAGTGGCGCCGCCTTATGGGCCACGCGCCAAGTGGCACGGACGGAGCCCGCGACGTCGCGCATCGTGACGATTTTTTCCGACGCCGGTGCCCGCTACCTGAGCACGATCTACAACGATGATTGGATGCGCGAGAAAGGTTTTCTCAACCGGGAAGAACGGAGCCCGGCCTCGATCGGCTCAGCCAGAAGGGTCCGAGCTCGTTGATGCCGCGGCCTTTTTCACGAGCTCGCCATGCTGCTTCGCCTGAGCCACGCCGCCCTCGCGCGCTTGCCAGCTCACCCGGCCGTCCCCATTCGCGTCCACGCCCTCGAGGACGTGCTCGGTCAGCTCGGCGATTTTCGTAGTCGCGGCCGCGGCATCTTCGGCCGACTCAGCTTTCACGACTTTTTCGGACTCGGCGAGGATCGTCGTGCACCAGGCGACGACGTTTCGCGCGCTCGTCGCGACATGGTACGCGTGCGTCTCGATACCTTCCGAGGAGCCCACCGACTTGGTCGCGAGCATGATGTGGGTCTCCACGCCTTTCGCGGCTTTCGACACGCCGTAGCCCTTGCCCGGCCCCTTGGGCTCGGTGGACGGGTCCACGGCGTGACGGACGTGACGGATGTGACGCTGCATCGATTCGAGATTCTCGGTATCCGCGGCCGCGAGCTTGGCGTGCTGCGCGGCTATCTTCGCCTCCGCCTCCAGGATGCTAAGAAGTCCCACCCTATCCGGGGTGCCATTGATGGCATCGACGACGTGACGAATGTGGACCTGCGCGGGCGTTGGCTCTTGCTGAGAGCTCGCCACTGAGACCCATAAGGGGATGGCCAGGGCGACGAATCGAGAGGTTCTCATATTGATGGCTCCATGGTTCGAAGATTACCAAAAACGGACTATCGAGAAAACTCAGGAGCTACACGATAGCATCGAACAGCCCGCGCGATCACGAGCCCAGTCGGGACGCTTTTGGGCGTGCTCGGCGTTTCCCGGCTGCTCGGCGTAGGGGTGGCGCAGCACATCGAGCAGCTCTTGGACGAGTGAATAATCTCCCGCCTCGGCTTTGTCGGTGGCGAGTTGCGCCATGTAATTCCTGAACACGTATTTGGGATTCACCGCGTCCATGCGCGCACGACAAACCGCACCTGGAACGGCGTCCTCTCTTAGACGGGCGCGATAGGCGCGAAGCCAGCCCGCCCAACGCTGCCGGTGCTCCGGCGTCAACGCGTCGGGAGTGTAGAAAGCATCCATCAGCAGCTCCAGATCGTCGCGGACGTCATCGTCCGCCTCCCAGTCATCCGCTGCAACGTGGGCCAAACGGCGATAGAAGATGGTCATGTCCGTTTCGACGACACGCAAGAGCTTCTGAAGCTCCGCGAAGCTTTCGCTGTCCGGCTCCTTTTTGTAGGACTCGAACCCTAGCTTGCTCGCCATCATCGCCGGCCACGCCTTCTCGAACGTCTTTGGATAGACCTCGAGCGCAGCTTGAATCGCGGGCACATCTTCAATGAGAGGATGGATGGCGTTGGCAAGCTGGACGAGGTTCCACATCGCGATACTCGATTGATGGCCGAAACGGTAGCGGCGGCCCATGGCATCCGTCGTGTTCGGCGTCCAATCGGGGTCGAAATCATCGAGCCAACCATACGGACCGTAGTCGATCGTGAGACCAACGATGGACATATTGTCGGTGTTCATCACGCCGTGAACGAAGCCAACGCGAAGCCAATGCACGATGAGCTCTGCCGTCTTTCGGCAAACCTCCTCGAACCACGCCAAATAGGTCGCCTTCGACGGCTCGCCCAAGTGGGGGAAATCGTTCCGAATCGTGTAATCGGCGAGCTTGCGCAAGACATCGATCTCACCACGGGAGGTGAAGATCTCAAAGCTCCCGAAGCGCGTGAACGTAGGCGCAACCCTGCAGACGATGGCGCCGGGCTCGAGCGCGGGATGGCCGTCGTAGAACATGTCCCGCATGACCTCTTCGCCCGTGAGCACGAGGCTCAGAGCCCGCGTCGTGGGAACCCCAAGATGGAACATCGCCTCACTACACAAGAACTCGCGCACCGAAGAACGGAGAACGACGAGCCCGTCGGCCGAGCGCGCGTAGGGTGTCGGGCCCGCGCCTTTGAGCTGGAGCGTGGACCGCGCGCCTCCCTCACTGACGACCTCCCCGAGATTGATGGCCCGTCCATCACCGAGCTGGCCCGCCCAATGGCCGAACTGATGGCCGCCATAGCAGGTCGCGTGCGGGTCCATACCTTTGAGCACCCGATTCCCGGAAAAGACCTGAGCGAAATCCTCCGACCGAACCGTATCGGGCGAGAGCCCAAGCTCTTCGGCGATCTCGGCTGAATGAGCGACCAGCGCCGGCGCTCGAACTCTGGCAGGCTGGACGCGGGAAAAGCACGCGCCGAAAACTTGGCGTGGTCGATTTGTCTCATCCGGATCCGCGGGGAGCTCCCGAGTGAAACGGTTGTCGAAAGCGAGCTTGTCCAGAGTCTTCGATGCTAAAACGGAGGGCACGGCCAAATGCTACCACCATCGTTGACAAACGCGAAGGATGGACCTACATTCTCCTCCCGGAGGTGAAAGGCTATGGCATCTTCCGACAAGAGGATCGATCGACGAGATTTTCTCAAGACGACCGTGGGCGCTGGACTCGCCGCATCGGCGTCCCAGCCCGGCGGGCGCGCAGCCGTCCGGCCTTCCACGACGTAAGCTCGGCAGCACAGGTGTCGACGTCTCCGTTCTCGCTTTCGGAGGAGGGAGCCATTTCCTGGGCCGTGTCGACGGCAGCGAAGAGAAAGTCAGAGCGCTGATCGAAAGGGCATTGGATCTCGGGATCAACTATTTCGACACGGCAGCCGGCTACACTCATCGGCCCCAGGTCCGATTATCCGAGACCTACTTTGGACGTATTTTGTCTCCGCATCGAGACCGCATTTTCCTCGCCAGCAAGGCCCAGGATCGCGATCGCGAAGGGATGCTCCGCTCGGTCGAGACAAGCCTAGAGCTCCTTCGAACCGACCATCTAGATCTCATCCAGATGCACAGCCTCTCTCGATTCGACGAGCTCGATCGACTCGAGGCGAAGGACGGCGCCCTAACGGCGCTTCGAGAATTGAAGGACCAAGGAGTGGTGCGATTCTTCGGAGCGACGGGACATTACAATCCGGCCGTCTTGCTGGAGGCCGTGCGCCGTTTCGATATCGATACGCTTCTCATCTCGATGAACGCCGCGCAAGCAAAGCATCCATTATCGATGAGCCCGGGTAAGCCGCTAGCCGCTTTCGAAGAAGAGGTCCTGCCGGCTGCGGTGGAAAAGGGCATCGGTGTCATTGCGATGAAGGTCATGGGCCAATCGAGCATCGTCGGCCAAGGAGCAGGCAAGGCGACGCCCGAGGAGCTCATCCGCTACGATCTGTCACTCCCCATCGCGGCTTGCGACATAGGCCACACGAGCATCCCAATCCTCGAGCAGAACGTAGCCGCGGCCCGCCGCTTCGCTCCGATGAGTAGCGGCGAAATGGCGGCTCTGAAAGCTCGACTGGCGCCAAGCGCTCGCGCGTGAGCGGCGACGCCGCCGTCTAGATGAGCAGGGACTGAAAGAACAGGATCGCCATGTGAAAATGGACTGCGACGAACAAGCCCAGGATCGCCGCCTGTGCCGGCCAAGGGAACAGGCGAGTCAAGAGCACCAGCGGAAACAGGAGAGCTTCACTTCGGTAGAGACTCAAGGAACGGCCGCGAGAAACGGGAACGACCAGAACACGACGACCGTTGTTAGTAAGAAGACGTCGAAGGCCGTAACCTGGCGGCGCCGCACGATGACTGCCACCAAGACCGCCGCGATGAGCCCCGCAACCAAGAGCGTTTGAAACGCAGGCACCAGCCGATCCGCCTCGTTCGCGAAGAAAGGTGCGACGGCGCGCAGGAAACTTCGAAGCGGGTCCTGGAGCGAATCGTGCCTGTACTTCTGCTGGACCAGAAAAAACGCATTCCAAGCATCGAGCATCCACAGGTGCACTAGCAAAACACCCACGAAACCCAGCGCCGCAACGCCCGCGGAACGAACGAGGCGGCTCGCGATGTCCAGTGGGGGGCGCGTCCTCGACTGATAGAGCGTCCAGAGAGCGGCGAGTGGTGCCAAGAGCAGCCCGCTGGGATAAGTGAAGGCCGCGGCGGCCCCGGCGACGCCACTCGCGAGCCAGCGCTCCTCACGCAGAAAGTACAAACACAGGATGATGAAGAAGGCAACCATGGAGATGGGGAATATCGCGTGGTAGTAGATACTCCCGGCGAAGAAGGACGCCATCAGTAGCATCAGGATATTCGCTCGTTCGAGCCGGGCGCCCATGAACCCACGCCAGAGAACGAGGAGGCTCAGATACGCGAAGGCGCCGGACAGGATGACGGCTGCGTTTTGCCGCGGAATTCCTACTAGTCTGGAGATTAACCGTATCAGCCAGGGATAGCCCGGAAGCCACGCGGCCGTGCCGCACCACTCCTCCGACGAGTAGCCGATGGCATCGCACGTGAAGAGCTCGTATCCGTTTCGGGCGATCGACAAGTAGTGGCCAGAGTCCCACCGGACCCACCTTCCGGGCCTCAACGTGTCGTAGCCGCTGAGCTCCCCGGGATAGAAGAGGAATAGCCGGACGAGGAGATAGGCGGAGAGAGGGAGCAGAAGCGTCGCGAGAAGTCGCCTCCCGTTCCGATTCACGAGTAGGCTTCCGTCAAAGAGGCGGTTCGACGGGAAAGACCTCGATCGAACGGGAGCCCCTCAACTTGCCGGCTGGCCCCAGGGGTGTCCCGGTATCTTCCACCGTGAGCTGGATCTCGTAAAAAGTCTCGCCTACGCCGTGGGAGTCGATCACGAACGAGCCCTCACAACTGCCTTGTACCGGGCCAAGAAAGGGATGGGTGTGACCGAGGTGATGGAAGATGACGCGCCACGTGAACCGCGCGCACGGAACCGCACCCTCCTCGGGGTCGACGGCGCTTCCACTGAAGAGAATCATCTCACCTTCTTGGTACCGGCGCCCCAACGAGGGCTCTTCGACGACAGCCGCGGGGCGGTGGTTTCCGGACACGATGCGCAAGTTGCCTACGCTGGCGGAAGCGCCCCGGGCATCGGTCACCGTCCGAGCGGCCGAATAGCTGCCGGCAGGGTAAGCTTTGCGAATCACCCTGCCGCTGCGCTCCTCACCGTTCCCGAGATCCCACGTGTAGCTCAAGGAGTCCCCTTCCGGGTCGACGGAATCGGAGGCGTCCAGAAGGACGTCGAGAGGCGCGTCGCCGGTATTGGGAGAGACGGAGGCGACGGCCACCGGCTGGCGGTTGGAACCGCCGCTATAGGAGATGCGATACAGGCCTTGCTGGAAATGGGCGAGATAGTACAGAGCGCCGTCGGGACCGAACTGGATGTCCACCGGCCCTATCGCCGTGTTCGAGGCGAAGACCTCGGTGGACACCGGAAGGTTGGAATCGTCCAGCACCATGCGAAAAATTTCGCTCGTTACCGCGTCCCCGAAGAAGTAGTTGCCCTCATACTCCGCCGGAAACTGGGTGGCGGGCGCATGGTCGCCGCCGACGACCGCATGTCCGGCATCCGACGTTCGCGGATAAGCGTAGATCGGGTAGCTGACGCCGGGAACGCCTGGGGGCTCTGGTCCCTCCGTCATCCGCCACCCAAAGTTTCCGCCGGGAATGCCGAGGTCGATCTCCTCGTAAAGCTCGTTACCCACGTCGCCGATGAACAGGGTCTCGCTCTCCGGCTGAAGGTTGAACCTCCAGGGATTCCGGAACCCGTAGGCCCACACCCTGGGGTCGGCAGAGGCGTCGCCGAGAAACGGGTTCCCCTCAGCCGGTAAGCCATCCCGGTTGATGTGGAGGATCTTTCCACGCGGATCTGAGGTGGCCTGCGCCGTACGACTGCCCTGAAAATCGTCTCCGGTCGAGAAGTAGAGGGTTTTGTCCGCGGCGAAACGAAGACAGCCACCGTTATGAATGATAGCCTCCAGATCGGGAGACTCGTACACGACCAGCTCCTCTACGAGCTGATTACCCACGCTACGAAAACGCGAGAGGCGGTTACGGAAAGGAGATTCCTGCGTCGTGTAGTAGAGCCAGATGTGGTGATTCTGCTCGAAGTCCGGATCGACGGCGATGCCGCTGATGCCACGCTCCCCATCGGTGCTCACCGGAATTCGCCCGACGTGAACGACGTCGACGCGGCTCAGATCTTCGAGGTGCAACTGCCATACATCGCCCAGCCGGCCACTGACCCAGAGATGAGCATCCGGTGTCCAGGACATGGACGTCGGCTCCGCCAGCCGCTCCACGATAGCTCGTTCTACAAAACCGGGAGGAAGCTCAGCGGCGAGGAGCGAGACAGAGGTGCCCAATATCCAAGCGGAAGCAACGGCAAGGGCAGCAACCGACACGTTGGTAGAGCGGGGACGAAGCACCGGGACCTCTCTGTCACTGAAATGAACAAATACTCGGCGAATGCGAGCTTAACAAAGGTTTGTTGGTGGAACCAGTAGTACAGCGCGGCGGAGCCGCAACCAAACTTGGCGACAACCTCAAGCCGAGATGGTCTCACTGAGCGCAGTGACGACGAGCGATGTCACCTGGCTAGCCGAAGCGCTCGCGCGCCACCACGCTGAGACCGGAAGCGCCCTCGCCGCGCGTCTGCTCTACGAGTGGCGGCCGGCAACCGCGAGCCGTTTCCGCCGCGTTACACCGCGCGCCGCCGCTCGCCGGCCTCTCCCCGAGTGGGACTACCACGAGAGTGCGCCGGTACCCCCCTGTGTCAGGATACGGAATTAGAACCACTCGAAAAAAAATTCGCCTAACGCGAGAACCTAGGATCTGCTCGGCTGTCCGCACGCGGTAAAAGGGGCCGGGCAGGCATCCCGCAACTTCGCTCAGGACAAGCAAGTCCCGCCCTTCGGGGCAAACCCTCAGGGTGAACTCCTTCCAAACGCTTTGCCGTGCAAGGCGGCGCGCCGCCGGGGACCGCGGCGGCGAATCTACGGATAACCGAAGGTTTCGTTCCGGACCAATTGCTCCAAGTCCCGGGACAGACTCAACACCTTGGCCGCTGCCTGGCGATGACGCCGGGCGCCACTCTCGGTCTTGCCATCCCAACTCGGCAATTGCTTCTTAAGCTTGGCAATGCTTTTCTCCAGTTTTACTATGGCGTCTGCAACAGACTTCATCGGAAAACTCTCTCTTGCTCTTAGCGGCCCGATCAGGGGGCGAGCTCGAGACCTCAACTTGACGGAACCCTCAGCGGTTATCACGTCGAATCTCGACAACCTCCTCGAATTCATTCAGGACGTGCATTTCTTCGAAATCGCCGTCTCGGTTGCGGTCGTACTCGATGCGTACCCTCCGCCCATCCTCGTAGACGATCTCCTTGTCGGCGACGTCGTCACTCTGGAACGAAAAGGTAATGGCAATCGGCTGACCCAGGTCTCGATACGCAGTCTCCCCTTGAAGGATGGGCTCGATGCCTTGCTCGCGGAGGGCGTCAGCCAACATATGCGCCTCGATCAGGTTGTTGATGTCGATGACTCTCTTCATCGCTCCTCTAAAAGAGGCTCCCTTCAGTATGCCAGATGCAAGGTCGTAAGCTGCCCGAGAAGCGCCAGCGGCATCAGGTGCTCAGCCGCGACGCGTCGCATTGGCTGTATCCGGCTCAAAAAGCCGGGGTATTTGATGCATCCGTGAAGAGCGGCGAGATGACGTCACGGTTTTTCTGCTTTCCGAAGAGGCTCCGGCGATAACAGAGCTGGTCGCTTCGCACGATTCCCCTTGTTTGGTCGACGTCGACGTGCTCCCCGGCTTTGCAGTCCGAGGGCTCCCATCCATCCTCGTTCGGGCGGTTCGGCGCCTGGGCGTAGAGGTAGTGATCGAAGCGCGCGAGCTCGTGCACGTCCCCGTCGTGCACGTGAAGCGTCGGAAAGAAAAGGCTTTCGGGGTCGCGGGTCGGAAAAGTAAACGCCATCGGGTGCGCGCGCTGGCTGCGTCCCGACCCAAGCTTGAACACCGCGAATCCGAAATCTTGGTAGTCGGGCAGCAGAGTCCAGAGCCGCTCAGGCATCCGGAAGCGCTCATCGAGGCGGCCGAAATCGGACACCGTGGGAACGTAGGACGCATCATAGGCACCTACTTCATGGACGATCAGCGGCGGCGGAGCGTCTTCGAAGTCGTCGTCTAGCGCGAGCGAGGCCGCGACCGGCTCAGTGGCAAAGAGCGCTCCCACGTCCGCAAAGAAGCGCCCGTAGTGCTCTAGGTCGATGAAACGCACGGCTTTGTCGGCTGATCCTGCTACTACAGGAATCGGCAGGATCATGGCGAGCTCGTTATCGGTCGAGAACTCCATGCGATAGACGACGAACTGTTCCTTGCCCTCGACGCGAGCGAAGATATTCGTTCGCTTGACCTCGACGACGGGTCCGCTGAAGCAGCACATAGCGATACCTCTTCGGTTGTGGATTGGAAAGAGTTGATCTCAGTATGCAAGACCGGCCGCGACGCTTCAACCGGCTTGGAATGCGGCCTTCGAGACTAGCGAGGCAAGCATAACCGGATTCCGGTTTGTCACTAAGAATCTCCCCTTACGCGGTCTTCGGCTCCCACCCACGGCTGCATATTGCCATTCCGCTAGAGTCAGCAAACTCGAGCGCGTGACTAGGACAGGACGAACAATATCCAAGGTGAGCCGATAACCAGATAGATCAGCAAGTTCACCGCGGTGATCAGGCCACCATACTTGTAGATCTCGCGGCTGGTGATATACCCGGAACCGGCAAACAAGACGTTGCTGCTGGAGCCCTGCGGGGTAATGACGGAAAAGAAATTGGTGGCGAGCAGTAACATCATCGCGATTAGCGGCCCGGGTATCTGAGGTATGGCAATACCCAGGAAGACACCAAACAGAGCCATCATGTGGGCGGTCTGGCTCACGAACAGATAGTGAATCGCCACGTAGGTCGTTACCAGACACACGTAGAGGGCCGGCCATGGAAGGTCTTCCAGACCGCCGGCTATCAGATCGCCGAGGTAGCTCATGAAGCCGAGACGGTTCAACTCGGTACTCATGGTGTAGAGAATAGCGAACCCAAAAAGCGTTTCCAGTGCGTCGCCGGATTTGTGTAGATCGGCCAGAGTGAACACGCCGCCAAGCATCAATACGGCAAGACCCAGTAGAGCTATGCTGGCGTTGTCGACACCGAGCATCGGGGCAAATGCCCACCCGCCGACCATGGCAATAAAGGTGACCAGGGTGATGCGTTCCTTGGGTGAAAGGGGCCCCATCGCCTCGAGCTTCGCTCGCGCTTCCGCCGGTGCGTGCGGAGTGGATTTGAGTCCAGGTGGGTATACCCGATACAACATCCACGGTAGCACCACCAAGGCAGTGATGGTGGGCACAGAGGCGGCCAGGAACCAACTGCCGAAATCGATGATGACGCCGTGTTCCGCCGCCAACGCCGCTCCAATGGGATTGGCCCCCATGGCCGTCAGCCACAAGCCGGAGGAGAGGGACAGCCCAGCCATGGAAGTCATCATCAGGTAGGCGCCCACTCGCCTGCGGCTGTCCTCACGCGGATAGGATTGATTACTCTGCGCCAAGGCATAGACCACCGGATACACAACTCCGGCGCGGGCCGTATTGCTGACAAAAGCGGTAGGCCAGGCCGAGTGAAGACGAGCCAAAGCGGCGTACCAGCATGTAGGCCAGCCGGTAACCCAGTCCCGAGTTCACCACGCCACGACCCACGAGGAATGCTGCCACGATGAGCAAGATCAATCCTTCGCCAAATCCTGCATAGGCCTCTTTAGGTTGGAGCGTGCCCGTGAGTATCGATGTCACCAGGCCCAGTAGAGAGGCCAATACGATCGGCATAGCGCCGATGATCACAGCAAAGATGACCGCCGCAAAAATAGCGAACAAATGCCACGCCTGCGGGAGCAGACCGACGGGAACCGGGGCGAACCAGATGGTGAGCCCGAGCACCAGGCAGCAGAAGCGTTTGGCGATAGTCGTCAAAGTTTCTCGAGTTTAATTTTCTCTGGTGGCTGGGAGCAAAGGCCAGGCAGCTGTCGACACGTGTTAGGATTGCGGCCCTTCTTCTAGATATGTACGTAGATTTGAATTTTTTGCAGCCGGATTGGAAAGAGCGGACCGTCCAAGCGATGGCGGACTTCGCCGCGACCCACCGCGAGCGGCTCGACGGATGCACCCGGCGGCTCGAGTTCCCTCGTGACCTCTATCGAGACATGGGAGCTCGGGGATGGGTCGGAGCGGTCGCGCCACGAGCCTGGGGTGGCTCGGGGGGAAGCGTGCCCGAGTATTGCCTCATCGAGGAGGAGGTGGGACGCTGGGGCCTCGTTTCACCGCAAATCTCAATCCAAGGCCAGCTCTGGCTTCTCGGTTGGGGCAGCGACGCGCAAAAGGAGCGCTATTTACCGGGCATGACCGGAGGGACTCTCATTTTCTGTGAGGCCATCTCGGAGCCGGGTGTGGGCTCTTCTTTGAAGCTCATGCAAACCTCCGCGAAGCGCGTGGGCGGCGGCTGGGTGCTCGACGGTCGCAAGACGCACGTGAATCTCGGTGCCGAGGCAGACCTCATGATCGTCTACGCCATAGCGGAGGAAGGTTTGACGAGCTTTATTGTTGACACCGAAACGAAAGGGGTGACGCGGCGCCAGACCAACCCCATCGGCTTGCGGTTGATCCCGACCGCTGACATCGAGCTCCAAGGAGTCAAAGTCTCCGATACTGCTTTGCTCGGCGGCCCCGGCGAGGGCCTGAAGACCTTTCTTACTATCTTCAACGTGAGCCGTCTGGGCAACGCTTCCGAGCTCATCGGCTTTGGTCGCCGGGCCCTCACCGAGGCCACCACTTACGCGCGCGAGCGACAGGTGGATGACGAGCACAAGGTCACGGACTTTCAAGGTATTCAATGGACGCTCGCCGATGCCTACGCCAAGCTCTACGCCGCGTCGCTTGCGAGAGATCGAGCTGCCAACCTTGCCGCGGCGAACGAAGAGCATGCTTTGGAGACGACGCTGGCGAAGAAGCTGGCCATCGACGCAGCGGAGTATGCCGTCAACGAGTCCTTTGCCCTCATTGGCGGTTACGGTCTCTACGAAGAGACACCCTTTCAGCAAATCCTCGCCGACATGAAAGTGCTGCGCGTCGCGGGAGGCTCGCTCGAGGTTCTGCGCAACTACATCGCCCGTCGGATCTTCAAGTCGGAGGACTTCGAGGGGCTGGCGTGAACAATCTCGCCGAGCTCATCCTCGAACGCGCCGAGCGTCGAGCTGCCGCGCGGTTTGGCGACGTCGACGACGCGATGGCGCTCGGCGACGCCGTGGCGCTGGCACGACGCGCTACCGGCCAGCTCCAAGGCGCCGGGATCGGCGTGGGTCGTCGTGCGGCACTGATCGGCGAGACCAGCACGAGTTATTTGCTCGCATGGATGACGCTTCAGCTAGCGGGGGTCGAGGCCGCGCTGATCAATCCCTCGCTTCCCGATGAGCTTCTGGCCTCTATGGTCGCGGATCTGAATGTCGATGCCGTGATCTGCTGTGAGCGCCGGCCGAGCAAAAAGTTAGCGCCGAAGAGCGTACACGTCGATGCGTCGAAGCTTTCGCGCGGCTTTTTTTGTATCGATGGCCAGCCTCTGCCGGAAGAAGGCGAGGCGCTGGCCGGCGCATCACGGCGTAGTGAAGACGTAGCCGGTTACATGCACACCTCTGGCACGACCGGAAAGCCGAAATTTTGCACGCAGAGCCATCGCTATTTCCTGGAGCTCGGGCGGTTCATCGCCGACTCCATGGCGCTGTCCTGCGGCGACACCGTGTTCGCGCCGCTGCCCATGTTTCACATCAATCCCCTGGGATACGGCGTGGTGGGAGGTTTGACGGGCGGTGCGGATGTGCTCGCTACGAGCCGCTTTTCGGCGAGCCGTTTCTGGAAGACGGTCAAGGATAACGGCGTCACCGTGGCCTTCCTGCACAGCCCGCCGGTGGCCGTTCTCAACCGAGCGACGGACGCGAGCGAGGCCGTCGGGCATCGACTCCGCGCCATCTTTCTCGCCAACGAAGAGTTCTTGAACAAGTTCGCGGTACCGATGGGCTTCTCGGGTTACGGCTCGACTGAAGCCGGCGGTCTCTGCCACATTTGGCCGTGGCGTCTCGCCGATCGATGCAAACACCCGGAAGGCATGTCGCGCTTCGGAGGGGCGCCTCGTCGCGACGTGGAATGGGACCTCGCGGGCGATGGAGAAATTCTGGTGCGGGCGCGACGCCCACACATCTTGTCTTCCGGGTATCGCACCGCCTCGGGCACAACAGACCTTACCGACGAGAACGGTTGGTTTCACACGGGCGATCTGGGACGCCGGGACGAGGACGGTCATCTGGTGTTCATCGAGCGGAAGGCGGACTCGATTAGGGTGAAGGGCGAGTACGTTCCCATCGCCTTCGTCGAGGAAGCGTTCGCCGCGATCGATGAAGTGGAGGAGCTGGCACTTTGGCGGCGAAAGTCCGAGCTCGTGGATCAGGAGCCGATACTTTATGTCGTGGCGTCGAACGAAATCCCGGATGGCAAGATACGCGAAGTGAGCCAATCTCTCCCGCGCTTCATGCGCCCGGTTGCCGTAGTCAGGGTCGATGCCCTGCCCCGCAACGAGGGTGTCGGCAAGATCAACCGGCGGCGTTTGGAAACGCTCGAACCCCTCGAAGTGGTCGAGCTCAATCGATAGGGATGGGGATGGACATGGACATGGACTTTGAACACATTCGAATCGAGCAGGACGGGCGGGTGGCCGTTTTGACGCTGAACCGGCCCGAGTCGGGCAACACGGTCAGTGAGCCTGCCGTGATCGACGAGCTCGAGCGCGGGGTCCATAGCCTGCAGTCGGGAGGCGAGACCAGCGTCATCATTATTACGGGACGCGACAAGATCTTCAGTGCCGGAGGCAATGTCAAGGCGATGCGTGATCGCAGCGGCATGTTTGCCGGCGAGCCTGTTACGGTCTACGAGAACTATCGCGACTCCGTACAGCGCATCACACGCTTGATGGCGGGACTCGATCTCGTTACCATCGCAGCCGTGAACGGGCACGCTATCGGTGCGGGCTGCGATCTCGCTGTGATGTGTGATTTACGCATTGCCGCGAAGAAAGCTCGCTTCTCGCAAGCCTTCGTCAATCTCGGTATCGTGCCCGGGGACGGAGGCGCTTGGTTTCTCGCGCGCGCGGTTCCGAGGCACGTGGCGGCCGAGCTAATTTTCACCGGCAAACGGATCGACGGCGAGGAAGCTTACCGCCTGGGCCTCGTAAACGAAGTGGTCGAGGACGACGAGCTGCTCGACCGCGCCCGGGCGCTCGCCGCCGAAATCGCCAGCAAGCCACCGGTGGCGCTTCGGTTGAGCAAGCGGCTTCTGAACCGAGCGAGCGAAGTCTCGCTTTCGGAGTTTTTGGACATCAGCGCGGCTTATCAATCGTTTCTGCACCAAACCGAGGACCACCACGAGGCCGTTGCCGCCCTGCTAGAGAAACGTCCAGCCGAGTTCAAGGGCCGCTAGGCTGCCTGTAGAACGTGTTAAAGGACATCGTCGACTGTCACGTTCATACGGCGCCGAGCCTGATGCCGCGCCGCCATACTGATGGGGAGATCCTCACCATCGCGCGTCAAGCCGGCGTGGGGACCGTCGTTCTGAAAGCGCACGAAGGCTCGACGGTCGAACGGGCGCGGGTACAAGGGGAAGGTGCCGTGGGCGGCATCGTGTTGAACTCGCCGGTTGGAGGGGCGAACCCAGACGCGGTACGCGTAGCGACAGCGCTCGGCGGCCGCATCGTATGGATGCCCACCGTATCCGCCCCAGCACATGTGGCGGCACGCAGCAGCCCCGAGCTCTCCGTCCATCGGGAAGTTCGATTCTCCGAGGTCCCGATAGTCACCGACGGACGCGTCCGCGAGGAGTGGCACGACGTGATCGCGCTCGTAGCCGAACATGATCTCGTTCTCGCCTCGGGGCATCTGAACATGGACGAAGCCGTGGCGGTCTTCGAGCTGGCCATCGCGCGAGGTGTGCGGCGCCTGCTCGTGAATCATCCCCACATGCCGTTTCTTGAATGGCGGGACGAGCACGCTCTTCGTTTCCGCCAGCTCGGAGCGCGTGTCGAGATCGGCGTGGTGGCCGATCGACTGGCGAAGACCGATCCCTCCCCGACGGAATATTTTCTGGATCGCTACCCTCGAGAGCTCTTGGTGTTCGGTAGCGATCTAGGGCACGAAACGTTTCCGGAATATGTATCGGGGATCCACGATTGGATCGCCGAGCTCGCAACAAAGCTCGATCCGAGCGGCCTCGAGGCCGTGCTGATCGGAAACGGCAAGGAGCTGCTCGGAAAGTGATTCGACTCGCTGTCTTGCCGGGCGATGGCGTGGGCCCTGAAGTGATGGAAGGGCCGACGGAGCTTCTGAGAAAGCTCGCGTCACAAAAACGCTTGGAGTTGACCGGCCCCTGGCCCATCGGCACGTCCTCATACGCGAGCACGGGTGAAGGGCTCCCCTACGAAACCCTTCGTGCCTGCGAGGAGGCCGACGCCATCTTCCTGGGCGCCGTCGGTGAGTACCCGGGTTTTTCAGCGGAGCACTACCGGACAGAAGAAAGCCTTCTCAGGCTGCGCGTGCATTTCGATTTCAACATAAGCATTCGTCAAGTGTGGCGGGGCGACGATCCGCCTCTGACCATCGTGCGCAATCTACTCAGCGGGGCTTATGGAGGGGCCGACATACGGAAGGAAAGTGATGGCGAGCAGCCGGCTTCGGACCTCTTCCGGCTGACACCCCAGCATATCGAGACGATCGTCAACGTCTCCACGCGCTATCTCGATGGCGAGTGTGGTCTTTGGTCGGTCGACAAAGCAAACCTTCTGGCCACGAGCCGTCTCTGGCGCAAGGTCGTCAAGCGCGTGGCGAGCCGCAAGGGTTTGGACTGCCGGCATGTCTACATCGATCGCTGCGCCTACGAGCTCGTGCGGTACGATCTGCCCAATGCGGTGATCGTGACCGAAGGCCTGTTCGGCGACATCCTCAGCGACTTGGCGGCCGGCCGTGCCGGCTCCATCGCTCTTTGCAGCTCGGCGAGCATCCATCCTGGCGAACCGGTGAGCGGCCGCTGCGTGGGATTATTCGAACCGATTCATGGTTCGGCGCCTCGCTTGGTGGGAACCAACACCGCCAACCCCACCGGCGCCTATCTTGCGCTCATCGCCGCACTCGAGTGGTTTCCCGCCACCATCGATCTGGCCCGCACTCTCCGCCGCGCTCTTGCCGAGGCTCTCTCCGCTGATCCGAAGACGAAAGACATCGCCGGGGACGGCGAGCCTTTCGTCGCCACGAAACCATTCGCACAGCGGGTGAATGCCTGTTTCGAGAAGCTCGCCCACGACCAAGAGAATAAAGCGGCGGTAATGAAGCCAGCGAGGAGGACGTTATGGGAAGACCGATGACCGCAGCCGTTCATATCGAACGTTGCCCGCGCCGCATTCGAGCGGTGTTCCAAGGAAAGACCATCGCCGACAGCAGCGCCGCGAGCCTGGTTTGGCGAACGGGATGGCCGCCAATCCCTTGGTACTATTTTCCAGAAGATGATGTCGACTCCCGGTTCCTGGCGGCTACCGATCACAGCGACAGCCACGAAGCGATGGGCGAGGCGCGTTACTGGTCGGTGATTGTCGGCGACCGCGTTGCTGAGAACGCTGCCTTCGGTATCCCGATTCACCCATTATCGCGCTACGCGATCTTAGAAGTTTGACCTTCGGGCAAATGGATTCGTGGTTCGAAGAGGACGAAGAGATTTTTGTTCACCCGCGCGATCCGTACCACCGGGTCGACGTGTTATACAGTTCGCGGCACATTGAGGTTTCCGTGAATGGGGTCAAGGTGGCCGATTCACGTCGAGCCCGACTGTTGTTCGAAACCAATCTGCCCACGCGATATTACCTTCCGAAACTCGATGTTCGGATGGACCTATTGACCGTGTCCGACACATCATCGGTGTGCCCGTACAAAGGCGTGGCGAGTTATTGGTCCTTGACCTCCGGGAAAGTACCCGCCCATGATGTTGCCTGGGGGTACCGCACACCTCTGTTGGCGGCCTCGAAGGTGACGGACCTCGTCTGTTTCTACAACGAGAAGGTGGATATCACCGTTGACGGTGTAGCGCAGAAGCGGCCAAAAACTGGCTTCGCCTAGCTCTCGACGAAAGACTTCAGCCGCGACAACGCTTCGTCCCACTGACGCGAGACCGTATCGAGATACGACCGCGCATCGTCGATCGGCTCCGGAACGAAAGCGAACCGGCTCTCGCGGCCCACGCGGCTCGCGGTGACGATGCCCACCTGCTCCAGCACGCGAAGGTGCTTCGTGATCCCTTGCCGGGTAAGGCTCGAGCCGGCGGTCAGCTCGGCGATGGAGCGCGGCCTGCCGTCTATGAGACGAGCGACGAGCTCAAGCCGCGTCGCATCCCCCAGAGCGGCGAATACGGGAGCGGGAGCGGTCGACGCACTTCCTGGCTCATTCGACGAACGCGGCAATGTTCTTGCCCTGCCCACTCCACCCCTCGCTGTTCCGCCGCATGGCGCCCACACGCCGTTCGTCGTCGGGCAGTGCGTTGAAGCCGGACTCGGAAATGACGAGGCGCGTGCCGTTTGCGGTAGGCTCCAGCCGGAATTCGTGTGTAAGGGGAACGTGCTCGTGTCGCTGATCATCTGGTGCACCGTCTCTGTTTCCTCCGTCACCAGCTCCCTGAGTTGTATCTCGTACCGGTCGTCTCGGAGAATCGTCTTCATCCTCTGCGCTAGATCTTTCCCGCCGCCACCCTCAGTCACCACCGGCGGGGGCTCGACGGCCGCGGGACTCACGTGCAGCGGTGGCATGCTGTCGAGTAACTCGCGGACGCTCTCGTATCTTCCAGCCGGGTCCCATGCGGTGGCCCTTTTGATCACATTGTCAAAGATCGCGCACATCTCCGCCGAGAGCCCATCAGTGGCAGTGACCGACCTTGCCGAGGAATCCTCGGGAACGAGGTGGGTGAGTATGCGCTCCAACACCTTGCCTAGCGAGAAGACGTCGCTCCGTGCCGTCGCCTCTCCTCCCGAGAAGACCTCCGGCGCTCCGTACCGTCGAGTCGCGACGACCTCCTGCTTCCCAGTCAGCTCTCCCTGACGATCTTCGTGTGTTGCGATGCCGAGGTCGGCAACCATGAGCCGCACGTTCTCTGCGGAGATCAGCAGATTCGCTGGCTTTATGTCACGGTGAAGGATCGAGGATTCCCGCTCGTGCAAAAACATCACTGCTTCGCACGCCTGCCGGAAAAGTTCGGCGATGCGAAGAACGTGCCCGCTGCTGTCCGCATACTGGTCGAGCGGACCTGTCGCCAATTCCATGACGTAGAAGCTAAGCTGCACCCCGTCGACTTCACCCCACGTAAGGTCGGAGTCAACGACGGGGACGACGTTCGCGTGTTCGATGCCTTCAAGTAGCTCGCACTCCTGTCTGAATCTCGCCCGAGCCTTCTCCTCCGTGGCGGTCGAGATCTTCATAGCGCGGGTAGGCACGTGCGTCTCAGCGTCGTGCTCAACCCTCCAAACCTCTGCTTGGCCGCCGCTGCCAAGATAGGAGACGAGCCGCCAGTTCCCAACGACAGAGCCTTCACGTATCGGTCCCTCATCATCCGAAACCGAATCCAAAGCACTGGCCTCGAGCGCGTCGGAATTGGGTCGCGCCTCTATTGCGATCGCAGGATTGTCAGCAAAGACAACGGGCCGATCGTCAACAACCTCTAGGAAAATGTTCCCGGCCGTCCCCTTATTCGGGAGCCCTCTATGATCATCTCGATTTCAAGAGAAAGCTGCCAAGTGCCTTGCTTCTTCGAAAGCTTTTCATCTGGTTGTCTCGCAGCCCGCCGATTCACGAACCCGTTGAGAATCAGTTCGTTTGGTGAGCCCGGCGCGATCAGTTCGAAGAACGCCGACTCCCCGGGTGGAATAGCTTTGCGAAAATTGCCGCACGGAGAAAGCATCATGGGCTCGTACTCGAACTTGGCGAAGTCCCGATACGAGTCCGACCACCGACCAAGACGTACGAGTCGAACCTGGCAACCCTCTATCATCCCTAACGTCTCGTTGCGGATAGCAAGCGTCGGGACGCGCGTCGAGTGCGCGCGGATGTGCCCGGCGACGATGACCTTTCCCCCGAACAGGGGCGTCTCCTTGGGATGGGGCGCGAGTTTGATCGTACCTGGAAAAACCTTAGCCATTCGGGAGCCGCGCCGCCTCAATCAAACCAGAGTTACCTTGAAAGGCTACCCTGAGCTTTTCCGGTCTCGGACGCCTCTCTCGTAACTTGTTGATTCTAGGTGGCATCCCCGACGGGGTTCGAACCCGTGTTGCTGCCGTGAAAGGGGCGAACGTTGAAGCGTCGAAATGGTTTCGGTGCCACCTAGCCGCCACCTAGAGTCCTTTTGCGCTACGCGTCAGTTCATGTAAATCCTTGATTTTATTTGGTCGGGGCGGCAGGATTTGAACCTGCGACCCCCTGATCCCGAACCAGGTGCTCTACCAAGCTGAGCCACGCCCCGACCTAGGCAAGAGGATTAGTTTACACCGGAACGGCCCCGCTCAGAAGAAGTTCTCCGGATGAAGGCTCGCTATTTCTGATTCGCTTGCTGCTCGGCGAAATCTCCGAGGATTGGAAGCTTGAACATCTCGCCCCGGAACGCCTTTACGAAGCAGATGACCCAGACCACGAACATCACGAACGGAAAGAACAAAAGCACGACCCAGCCCAGGATCGGGATCATCCCGAGCACGATGCTGATCCCCATCGAGACGACCGCGAGCGCTATCGCCTGGATCGAGTGGAATCGGACGAAGCGATTCTTGTTGTAAGGCTCGAGGACCAGCCAAACGATTGCGACAATCACGAGATAGGCTAGCGCTCCGGCGACGTTCTCGTCCATGCCGCCCACTTTCCCGGTTCCGGAGCTCGCGGCTTTGGGCGGTGGTACGGGTGGTGGTGGTGCTTGTGATGCCTTGCTCATAGTTTCTCCCCCGTCGTTGGGTTTTTGGAATGGCTCATTCTAATGGAACGTGCGAACCGAGCTCAAGCCTCGCGCAAAAAAAAACTGAATCGCCGCGAGTGGAGTTATTTGGAGCCGTTGAAGCGGAGGTCCCATGACACGAGCTCGTCGAGTGCTTCGTATTTCGTGAAGTCGAATTGGAGGGGCGTGACAGAGATGTAGTGGCTTCGGAGTGCGTGGATGTCCGACATCCCATTTTTTTCCCAGCGGCTGAAGCCTTGTTTGATCCAGTAGTAAACGCGTGAGCGCGGGTCGACGCGCTCCTCGACTTTGGCCCAGTAGTCGCGCCGTCCTTGGCTGGTGACGCGGACACCGTGAAGCTTGCCGCGGCGCGGTAGTCGGCGTCTTCGTCCTTGCTCGCGAACGAGATCGCGATGGACGGAACGCCTAGCATCGCGGCTTCACGTGCTCCCGCCACCGTTCCCGAATAGGCGATGTCGTCGCCTACGTTCGCGCCGCGATTGATGCCCGAGACAACGATGTCGGGGGGATTGGGCAGAAGCTTCCCAACGGCCAAGTTCACGCAGTCCGCAGGTGTGCCTTCCACGAAGAACGTCCGGTCTTCGAGGTGCTCGAATCGCAGCGGCGCCGAAATCGTGAGCGCGTGGCTGACGGCGCTCATCTCGCGTAGAGGCGCCACAACGGTGACTTCGCCCACTTCTCGAAGTTTCTCGGCAAGCGCCTTGATCCCGGGCGCGTGCACGCCGTCATCGTTCGTGACCAGGATGTTCAAAATGGCGCCTCTCCTTCCGTTCGTCGGTCGGTCGTATTATGGGGGGTCAGAATGGTCGGGACGGCCGGATTTGAACCGACGACCACTTGCACCCCAAGCAAGTGCGCTACCAGGCTGCGCTACGTCCCGATCCCATTCCGCTTGCTGCGCCGTCCTCGTGGAAGGTCACGCGGTAGGATCGCGACGATAGCACGTCGTCCAGATCACGGTCAACGCTACTTCTCGCTCGCGCTCAAATCGCGGTCGAGCATCTCGAGTATTCCGTGCAGCTCTGCCTTGATCTCTTTGACTTCGTCTTCGTACGTGGCCTCACCGTTCGATTTCTTCGCCGCCGGTGTTGCCACCGTGCCTTTCGATTGCTCTTTCATTTCTTGCTCCAGCTTTTTCTTGGCCCCCGCGATCGTGAATCCTTCTTCGTATAAGAGCGTTTTGATCCGCTGGATCGTCTCGATGTCGCGACGGCGATAAATGCGCTGGCCTGAATTGTTCTTGGCGGGTGCGAGTGCCGGAAACTCCGACTCCCAGTATCGAAGGACGTAAGGTTGAGTGTCGGTGAGCTCGCACACCTCCCCGATTTTGAAAAAGAGCTTGCTCGGGATTTTGGAGTCCACTAACGGCTCCCTGCTTTCACGAGAGGCCGTTTTGGAAATTCTTGGAAGGCCGGAAACCGACGGACTTGCGGGAGCGAATGATCATCTCCTCTCCCGTTTGAGGGTTGCGCCCTTTGCGCTCCTTCTTCTCTCGCACGAGAAAAGTACCGAATCCGCTGATTTGTACTTTTTCGCCGACCCCGAGCCCCTTCTTGACGAGCTCGAGAATGAGGTCCACGAGCCGGGCAGCCTCCTTGTTCGAGATGCCGCCATGGCGATCGTAAACGACTCTTGCTAGGTCTGCCTTCGTCATGGGGGGGCAAGGATCCGGCTTTCAGACGACAGGAGTAGGACGACGTTGCTAATTCTTGACTTTAAGGATTAATGGGATAGAAGTTAAAACCACGTACCTAAAGTATTATATGAGACCCTGAAACGAAGTCAAGCGTAATCATTGGCCCTTTGACTGCTTGCGTTTTCGGATCGTCACGCGGATCGGAGTCCCTTCGAAGCCGAAGGCCTCGCGCAGCCGGCGGGCGAGATAGCGCGGGTAGGTGGCGTCGAGCTCGAAGCGGGCGCGGTTCGAGAACACGACGAAGCGCGGCGGCACGACCCCGGTCTGGGCGGCGTAGTAGAAACGCACCTCTTTACCGTCCCGCGCCCGGGGCGGCAATCGCTCGGCAGCCGTCTCCAAAAATCGATTCAGCTCCGGGGTCGGAACGCGCACGAGTTGCTGCTCGCGGACGCCGCGAATTCTCGGAAAGAGCCCCTTCATGCCGCGCCCCGTCAGCGCGGAGAGGAAAACGATGGGAGCAAAGGAGAGATGCGGAAGTTTTTCGCGGGCGTCGAGCTCGAGCTCTTTGGCTTCCGCTTCGCGGCCCGAAACGAGGTCCCACTTGTTGAAAACGATTACGACGCCTCGTCCAGCTTTTTCGATCTTGGCTCCGATGGATGCGTCTTCCGTGGTCACGCCCGCCGTCGCATCGAATACGAGCAGGCAGATTTGCGCGCGCTCGATGGCGCGCTCGGCATACATGACGCCGAGTCGGTCGGCTTTGTTCGGCGTCTTCCCTTTCCGCCTTATGCCAGCCGTGTCGACGAAGCGGTAGGTGTGGCCTTGCACGGTGAGAACAGTGTCCACGGCATCCCGCGTGGTTCCCGCCATTGCGTTCACGACCGCGCGCTCCTCGCCGACGAGCCGGTTGAGCAGCGACGACTTCCCTACGTTCGGCCGCCCGGTAATGGCGACGCGCAGCTCGTGGACATCCTCCACGTCCTTTACGTTCTTTACGTCCGGCACTTCCGGGAGGAGAGCGACCATCGCGTCCATGAGCTCCGCGACGCCGAGTCCATGCTCGGCCGAGGTTTCAAAGAGGTCAGAAAACCCGAGTCGGTGAAACTCAGCCGCCTGCGGGATGTGCATCGCTTCGTCGATCTTGTTCACAACGAGCATCACGCGGTCGGCAATCTTGCGCAACCTCTTCGCGATGTAGTGCTCTTCCGCTAGAACCCCTGCACGTCCATCGACGACCCAACAGACGAGCGCGGCGCGCTCGATCGCGGTGTCGACTTGCGCGCCGACCTGCTCGTCGAGCGGCGTTTCGGCGTCTTCCATGATCCCGCCCGTGTCGACGAGCTCGAAGCTTCTGCCTCCCCACTCGACGATCACGGTGTTGCGGTCACGGGTCGAGCCCGCGACGGGATCCACGATCGCTTTGCGCGATCCGCTCAGACGATTGAAAAGAGTCGATTTACCGACGTTGGGGCGGCCCACGATCGCAACTCTCGGCGGCGTCATCACCCCATATCTCCTTGATCTAGAAAGACTTCCGAAAGAAATGATTATAGCACTGAGAGGCCCAACGGAAGGAGCAGCCTAACTCGAACGTTTAGAGCATGATAAGAGGAGATGACGCTTGACACGTCCCGGCCCGGTTCCTATAATAATCACCATATCCCTTGGGAGGTCAATATGATAAAGGTGGACATCATCAACGAGGTGTCCGCTACCGCGAGCATCACGAAAGTGAAGGCGGAACAAGCTGTGGAGGCGGTGCTGGACGCAATGAAGAACTCGATGAAGCGCGGCGAGCGCATCGAGCTTCGTGGCTTTGGGGTATTTCAGGTGAAACCCAGGAAGCGCGGAATCGGGCGCAACCCGCGCACGGGCAAGGAAGTTCGTATCCCGCCCGGCCGAACGATCCGGTTCAAACCGGGCAAAGACCTCCAGAACATACCCTAGGGGCGCTACCCTAACCTAACCCGCGCGCTTGCGGCGGCGCACTGTATAGAATCGGGCACTTACTCTGTCCCTCAGGCATCTCGTCGTTCTTGTCTTGTTTCGGTTCGCCACAAGCCGTGCACTCCCTCTGTTTTTCTTCCTCCTCACCATTGCCTCGACGCTCTATGTCGGCGGCTATCACGGTTTGGGGTTCTGGGCTCCCGAACGCTTGCCCGAAGGCTCCGTCTCTCTTCAGGACTGGTTGTTCTACGGTTTTCCTTTCAGTTTCACCATTCTCGCGATCATCGGAACGCACGAGATGGGGCACTACCTCACGGCGAAGCGCTATCGCTTGGATACGTCCCTTCCCGTCTTCCTGCCTTTTCCTATCTCTCTCATCGGGACGCTCGGCGCCTTCATTTTGATCAAGTCGCCGTTTGCGAACCGCCGTTCACTGATCGATGTCGGGCTCGCGGGACCCTTTGCGGGATTCGTTGTGTGTTTGCCTGCTCTCTTCATCGGGGTCGCAACCTCACGCCCTAGCATCGAGACGAGCTCCGAAGACATCGGGCTGGGTCTGCCCCTTCTTTTTCAAGGGGCGGTCAAGCTGCTGTGGCCGGATCTCCCAGACGACCAGAATTTTCTCGTCAGCCCTATCGGGCTCGCAGCGTGGTTCGGACTACTCCTGACGGCAATCAACCTACTCCCCATCGGCCAGCTCGATGGCGGGCATGCGACCTATGCGCTCTTCCGCGAGAAAGCGCATCGGCTGTCGACTATTTTCTTTTTCGCTCTATTGCTGCTTGCTATCCTCACGCCATCATGGCTCTTCTTCGCTCTGCTCACCTATGCGATCGGCATTCGCCGTCCTCACCCGCCGACCCTGTTCGACGACGAGCCTCTGCCGCGAAGTCGCTTTGTGATGGGGTTCCTCGCCCTCGTCACGTTCGCGCTTTGCTTCACGCCCGAGCCCATCCAGATCTCGTGGAGCGACTTCCTCGGCGCGTTCCGTGAGCTCTTCTAACTAGCTAGTTCCTGTCCAGAAACACCATAACTTGTGGTGTGCGAGAGACCTATCGAAGATGTGGGTATTATACGTTTTCGGAAGGGGCTTCGTGGGGTTGAGAGCGAATGAAAATCTTGGACGAAACGAGAGGCGAATTGTTAGCAATCCATGGCTATAAGGGGCGGAAGAGTAATAGTTGTTATCGTAATAGGTGTCTTGCCATCATCAGTAGGTTGCAGGTGATGATGGAACTCCATACGTACGATTTAAAAGAAGGCAATGAGCGCCATGTGCATCGGTCGAGGCCAAAGACTCGTTTCAAGAACGAAATGACGCCTTCGATTCCGCAGCGAAATCGCCGCAGGCGTTGATAGACCCAGGAACTCTTGACCATATCGGTCACCGCGAAATGAGCCTTGGTAAAGGCAACATCTTCAACTCCCTTGCCTTTGATGGCTTCCAAGTTTGCCTTTGAAGAAAACGCGCCATCGTAGGCAACCTGGCGCGGGGCCCGTTCGTAGAGTTCGACTTGACGGTCGATCATGGTTTCCGCGAGAGTTGAATCGGACGGATTTCCATCTAAGATCACGCAATCCAAAATCATCGAGGACGAGCCACCAGTCATACACACCTTGTGGCCGTAGAGAGTCTCGCGCCGGTCTTTGCGAATAATGTCGGTGTGTTCTTCGAAGATAGAAACGACCTTCTCCTCCGCAGGCACACGCTCTTCGTCGATCACTCGGCGTTGGGTTTGGTTGATGACTTTCTTGGTGAGGACGAGAAAGTGCTCAAAATCCGCGGCGATCCTCTCCGCGCTCGCTCGCTTCACCGGCTCGGTCAAGCCCGACTCTTCCAACTGTGCTGCAACGCGTTGAGCGGAGCGATAGGTTTCTTCCGTCACCTTCAGTAGATCTCGATAGACGCGACGCCTTTGTTGCTTATCCTTCGCGTTCAGAACTCCCAGTCGACGTCTCTTCGCTCGACGCGTTCGATTGCCGAAGACCACTACTGTACCCAGCAGTTCGCGAGCTCGGCACATCACGCGAGTGAGAACCCGAACACAGTCATAAAGAAGCTCGGAGTCTGTAGGCGGATGAATGTTTGATTCCACTACCGTGCAGTCCACTCGTACTTTTCTTCCCTTTTCGATCCCAGCATCCTCGGCAACGCTCACCAGCTCTCGGTTGATCTGCTCCAGCGTTTCGAACTTCACGGCTTTGATGTTTGCTGCTAGGGTCGACTTCGACGGGGTCGGCTCTATGATGCCGAGCTGGCAAAACGTCCGATAGCTTCGAGAGTCTGCCAAGTGAAACGCCAGCTCCCGATAGGTGAACTGATTCAGCTGCTTCACCAACAACGCCCGGAGAACCTGCTCCGCGCTCATTCCCCCACGACCAACATCGCTCCCTGCCGGTGGGGTGACCGACCTTAGGTCTTGCAGTACCAGCTCATTGAGCTTAGGATGGGCATCGAGTAGCGACGAGATCGTTTCGAGCTCGCGTGCGTGCTCCAGCTCCAGCCAGGGCTCACGTAGATTTGGCTGTGGGTTGATTGTTTTTCGCATTTAGGGCTGGTCTCCTTTGGAGTTAAGTCATTTAGAATCGGATGTTTTCAACGACACGATCCTAATCGACACCCCCTCAGAAGACTAGCCCTAAATTTGCGATTTCTCCTTTTTTCTCAATCCCTTACAGGCTTCAGGACGGGTACTAGCTAGTTCGTCGTTCCTCACGAAAGCGTCATCGGGTCCACGTCCACGAGCATCGTGCGCGCGAGCGTTTCGTCTTTCATGAGCCCGCGCAGCCAATGCCGGAGCCGCGCGTGCTCGCGCCGCGGAAGCTTGATCAAAATCTGACACCGATAGCGACCCGCAACTTTCGAGCGCACGGCAAAAGCCGGGCCGAGAATACGTACGCCCTCGACCGGTTCGCTCTTCAGAAAGCTCGCCGCGCGGCGCGCCTCCGCTGTCGCTTCTTGCATCGAGCGGCCTTCGACAATGATGTTGATGAGGCTCAACTCGGGCGGGTACGAAAGGGCGCGCCGAAACTTGCTCTCGGACTCGTAGAAGCCCTGATAGTCCTGCGCCTGGGCGAACTGCAAGCTGTAGTGATCGGGCTGGTAGGTCTGGATCAGCACTTCGCCCGGGCGGTCCCCTCGTCCAGCGCGGCCAGCCACTTGCGTCAGAAGCTGGAACGTTCGCTCCGCGGCCCGAAAGTCGGGAGCGCCCAGGCCGTTATCCGCGCCGAGAACACCCACGAGAGTGACCGCGGGAAAATCGTGCCCCTTTGCCAGCATCTGGGTGCCGACGAGCACGTCGATCTCACGCTCCGCAAACTTTGCCAGGAGCGACTCGTAGCTTCCTTTGCGCCGCATCGTGTCGCGGTCCATGCGAGCGACGCGGCTTTCGGGAAACAACTCTTTGACGAGGGTCTCGAGCCGCTCCGTCCCGTAGCCGACCGAGCGCAAGTACTCCCCTTGGCAGACGTCGCACTTGGTCGGCTTCGGACGGCCGAGTCCGCAATAGTGGCAGACGGCCAGTGTTCCGCCCTTGTGAAGCGTCATCGCCACGCTGCACTCACTACACATCAAGGCGAGGCCGCACCGCCGGCAAAGAAGCTGGCCGGCAAAGCCTCTTCGGTTCAGGAGCACGAGTGCTTGCTCGTCCGCTTTCAGACGAGCTTCGAGCGCGCCGCGCAGAGGCGCCGAAATGACGGTGTCGGGGCCCTCTTCCCGCACCACCTCCTTCATATCTATGAGCTCCACCGTCGCGAGGGGCCGGCTCGCAATGCGCTCCGGCAGGCTGAGCAACTGGTAACGTCCTTCCAGGGCACGTGTGAACGATTCGAGGGACGGTGTCGCGGAGCCGAGCACCACAACCGCCCCGTCATCCCGCGCGCGCACGATCGCGACGTCGCGTGCGTTATAGCGCGGGCTTTCTTCCTGCTTGTACGCGCCCTCGTGCTCTTCGTCTACGACAACGAGGCCGAGATTTTCGAGCGGCGCCAAGACAGCCGCACGCGCACCCACCACGACGTGCGCCTCGCCATTCCGGATACGCCACCACTCGTCCCGCCTCTCGCCGGACCCGAGCGCGCTATGCAAGATGGCAACGCGCTCGCCGAACCGGGAATAAAGAAGCGCCGCGAGTCGTGGCGTGAGAGCGATCTCGGGGACGAGAATGAGAACGCTCCGTCCACGCTCGAGTGCGTCCTCGGCCGCGTACAGATAGACTTCGGTCTTCCCGCTCCCGGTGACACCGTGCAGCACAACGGGCTCAAATCTCCCCTTCGCGAGCGCTTCCCGAAGCACGGCAACCGCGGCCTGCTGGCTCTCGGCGAGCTCCAGTTTGGCGGAAGGCTCTGCGCCGAGGCGTTGCCAAGGTGTTTGTGGCACGACTTGATCGACGAGCTCGATGTACCCTTTTTGAGCGAGTCGCAGAAACGGGCCTCGCTGAATGGAGAGCTCGTTGCGCATCGTATGTATCGGTACAGAATCGGTGGCGACCGATAGAAGCGTGAGGATTCGGGACGTTGTCAGGTGTAGCTTTTCCGTTTCGAGCGCTCGTCGTCCAGCCTCGGTAATCGCGGCCACCCGCATCTTGCGGCCGCCTTTCGCTCCGCTCGGCGCTCGGCGACGGACGAAGCCCTTTCTCAGAAGTGTTGCAATCGTCCCCGCAACGTTCTTCTTGGACACGGCGTTCGCAATGGCGCGCGCTGTCATGGGGCGATCGAGCGCTTCGAGAACGCGCTTCGACAAACCTTTCGGGTCCGGCTCAGTCAACGCACAGCGTTCATAGAGCACTCTCTCTTCGCGAGGCGTCTCGGGCGGCAACATGCCGCGGCAAGCGAGCCCAGGTGAGGCAAGGTAGTAATCCGCGATAAAGCGACTGAGCTTCAGCTGCGACGGCGTCAGGACCGGCTCTTCGTCAAGAAGCGCCAAAAGCGGTTGCAACGTGATGTCGGACGGAAGCTCAGGCGCCGTGTCCGCGACCTCGGTGATGCAGCCGATGAGCACGCGGCTCCCGAAGCGGACGCGAACCCGCATCCCCGGCTGTGCTCTCAAAAGAGGGTCGGGAACCCCGTAGGAGAACGTCCGAAGGAGCGGAACCGGAAGCCCCACCTCCGCGAAGGCGGAGTAGTTAAGACGACTGCCCATCGAGCAGTCGTCGAATGAGCTTCATGTCCTGCCAGCATTCGCGTTTTTTTTCCGGATTCCGAAGCAGATAAGCTGGATGAAACGTCGGCACGAGCTTCGCTCCGCGATACGGATAAATGCGCCCTCGAATGCGAGTGATCCCTTCATCCGTCCGAAGCAAATTCAACGCCGCAACCCGCCCAAGCGCGCAGATGACCTTGGGACGAATAGCATCGACCTGCCGGTCAAGAAACGACCGACACTCCTCGACCTCCTCTGGCTCGGGATCCCGATTGCGAGGCGGCCGACACTTCACCACGTTGGCGATATAAACATCGTTCCGACTCAAGTCAATAGCGCCAATAATCTTCGTAAGCAGCTGCCCCGCAGGCCCCACAAAAGGAATCCCCTGCCGATCTTCTTCAAACCCCGGCGCTTCCCCGATAAACATCAAATCAGCATTGGGATCGCCTACCCCGAAAACGAGATGTGTCCGCTTCTCATGAAGCACGCAGCGAGTACAATCCCCGAGGTCCGCCCGAACTTCCACGAGCGTCTCCCGAGAGGCCGCCTCGCTCTCCGGAACCTTTTCCACCGGGGCCGCAGCAACCGCCCGCCGCTCGAACCCAAGCTCTGTCATCGACCGATAGAACAAGATCCGCTCCCGAATCTGCCCCACCACCCAATCGCGTTCACTCATTCTTTGAACGACTCCACGATCGGACGAATACGCTTCGTGAGCAACCGCGGCCGCGTCCTCTCCGCGAGGACGATCGCCTTCAGTAGCTCCGAAGTCCGCTCTACGCTGTCATTGATGAGCACGTAGTCGTAATTTTTGTAATGATGAATCTCGTGGCGAGCTTCTTCCAGCCTTCCTGCGATCACCTCGTCCGAATCCTGACGCCGCCCGCGGAGTCGCTCTTCCAAAACGTCGAATGACGGAGGCATGACAAAGAGAGTGATCGCGTCCGGCTGCGCCTTGCGCACTTGGGCCGCGCCCTGAACGTCCACGTCCAAAAGAATGTCTTCCCCCGACGCGCGCACTTGCTCGGTCACGATCTTCGACGTTCCATAGTAATTGCCGTGCACTTCGGCCCATTCCAGAAACTCACCATCTTCGATTTTCGTGCGGAACAGGTCGCTGGGCACGAAGTGGTAGTCGATGCGGTCGCGCTCACTCCCACGGACGGGACGGGTCGTGAACGAAACGGAAAACTTCACGTCGTCGAGTGTGTCGAGAAGGCGCCGAACGAGCGTCGTCTTGCCGGAGCCCGAGGGCGCCGAGATGACGAAGAGGTTGCCTCGCCGTGCGGTCGTCATTCGATGTTTTGAACCTGTTCCCGGACTCTCTCGATTTCGGATTTCATCGCAATCACGTGCTCCGCAATCTCGGCGTCCTGGCTTTTCGAGCCTATCGTATTCACTTCGCGGTTCATCTCCTGGACGATGAAGTCGAGCTTCTTGCCGCAAGGCCCGCCCGCAGACGTCGTACCGTTCCAAAGCTCGAGGTGGCTCCGGAAACGCGTAATCTCTTCGGCAATATCGGCTCGCTCGACGAGACGGGCGACTTCCATCGCGATGGCCGGAGGCTCGAGAGCTGAGCCGACGAGCTCGGCGACTTTAGCCTCGAGCGCCTCGCGACGCTCCTCGCGCCGTGTATTGGAGCGCGCTTCGATACGATCGACTAGAGAGGCGAGCTCCGTCAAACGCCGCTCGAGGTCCGCCGCCATCTCGGCGCCTTCGGCCGCCCGCATTTGGTCGAGCTCGTCGAGTGCCTGGTCGAGAGCCGGCTCGAGGGCATCCCAGAGGCTAATGCCGTCGGAGAGCTCGCGCGCTTTCACTTGAAATGCCGGCGCAAACCCAATCAAATCTCGAAGCTCAAGTGATGCCTCGACACCGATCTCTTTCCCGATCTCGGTAGTCACCCGCAAGAACTCCGAAAGCAAGGGTCGGTCGACCTCGATTTGGTGCGTGCTCTCCCCTTTCTGCTTGAAGTGAAGGTTGACGTCGACTTTGCCGCGGCCGAGTGTGTGCGCGAGGCGATCGCGCACCTTCTTGTCGACCGTCGTGAGACCCGCCGAGCCACGCGTCCGTATGTCGAGATATCGGTGATTTACCGCCCGAATCTCGACGACGACTTCATGGGCGTCGTTCTCGATTCGGGCTCTCGAGAATCCGGTCATGCTCTTCAACATCATTCGCTCAGGTTTCGCTCGTGACAGGCGTGACGTCGCCTAGAGAGAACTGAAGCTCGTAGAGCCGTCGATAGACCCCTCCCGAACGGAGGAGGAGCTCCTCGTGGGTCCCGGTCTCGCGCACTTCGCCGCCCTCCATGACAACGATCCGGTCCGCCTTCCGGATCGTCGACAGCCGATGCGCGATCACGAGCGTTGTGCGGTTCGCCATGAGGTTCTCTAGAGCTCGCTGGAGCAGCGCTTCCGACTCCGCGTCGAGCGAGCTCGTGGCCTCGTCGAGCACGAGAATCGGAGGGTTCTTCAAGATGGCGCGGGCGATGGCAATCCTTTGCCGCTGGCCGCCGGAGAGCCGTTGTCCACGCTCGCCGATGACGGTGTCGAAGCCGTTCGGAAGCTCTCGAATGAACTCGAGGGCACAAGCGGCCTCCGCCGCCGCAACGAGCGCTTCTTCCGAGACCGAGCTCAGGCCATAGCCGATATTGTTGCGCACGGTGTCGTTGAAAAGGATCGTTTCTTGCGTCACGAGCCCGATTTGACCGCGAAGCGACGATAACGTCGCTTCGCGGATATCGACGCCGTCGAAAAAGATGACACCGCCCGTCGGGTCATAGAAGCGCGGAACGAGGCTCGCCAGGGTGCTCTTCCCTGCCCCGCTCGTGCCCACGAGAGCCACGACTTGCCCAGCTTCGATGACGAGGTTCACATCGCGCAGCGTCGCGCCTTTGCCGTCGTCATAGACGAAGTCGAGGTTTTTGAGCTCGATGCTCCGCGAAAGCGGCGGAAGCTCGACGGCGTCCTCGACTTCCCGGATGGATTGCTCCATGTCGAGCACCGCAAAAATTCGGCTTGCGGCCGAGAGCGCTTGCTGAAGAGTGGCATTCACGCGGGAGAGCTTTTTCACCGGCATGTACATCATGAAGAGCGCCGCGATGAAGGACGAGAACTCGCCTGGCGTCATCGTCGACGCCGCTATGCGGCCGCTCCCGTACCATATGGCCGCCGCCATCCCGATCCCGCCGACGAGCTCCATGATGGGAGGCATCATCGAGATGACGCGGGTGATGCGCATATTGGTCCGGAAAAGGCTGTCGGTGGCGCCGACAAAGCGCTTCGTCTCTGACGCCTCCATGCGAAAGGCCTTCACGATGCGGCTTCCCGAGATCGTTTCGTGGAGGATGTTCGTGATGTCGCGCCAGCGCTCGAGCCCGGTATCCGTTCGGCGCCGGAGCTTGCGGCCGAGAGTCACGAGCGGGTAGATCGCGAGGGGTGCTACCACGAAACAGAAAATGGCGAGCCGCCAATCGTAGTAGAACACGAGCGCGCCATAGCCGAGCAGCGCGAAGCTCTGCATGAGCAGGTCACCCATCGCACCCGAGACCGCTTGCTGAATCTTCTCGACATCGTTCGTAATGTGGCTGATGAGCGTTCCCGTCGGCTGGCTCTTGAAAAAGCTCACCGATTGCCGGATGACGTGCTGGTAGAGGAGGTTTCTGAGGTCCATGACCGTCCGCTGCCCCACCCAGCTCATGAGATAGGTCGAGAAATAGGAAAAGAGCCCCTTCGCAAGATAGAGCACGATGATGAGCGCCGCGACCTGCACCAAATTCTCGTTCTGGATCAGAACGTCGTCGAAAACAGGCTTGATGAGATAGGCGAGCCCACCCGAAGTCGCGCCGAACCCCACCATCGCAAAGGAAGCCAACAGAAACCGGCCCCTATACGGCCAGGCATGAGAAAGAAGGCGGCGGAGCTCTTTCACGTCAGATTCATGCTATCAAGATTTTTTGTATTTCGAGTTGCTATCAGCTTCCAGCTACCGGCTTCCTGGGGACAGTTCCTGGCGAATCCCAACAAAATCAATCGCGGCAATTGGAAGAAAAAACGGCCTAATCTATGTTCCCATTCGTGCTGCGACAGTCCGTTGATCACGAATGGCGCTGCTCAGGCGTTGAATTGCTTCTCCGATTTGGTCCGCGGGGACGAAGCTGTAGGAAAGACGCATGAAATCGGCGCCGTCACCGTCGGGGAAAAAGGGCGGGCCGGCGACGAAAGCCGTCTTGTGCTCTTCGATCGCACGGCGCAAGAGGGCCTCGCTATCCGTATCTTCGGCGAGGCGCACCCAGATAAAGAACCCACCACCGGGGTGGACCCAGCTAGCGTCCGACGGGAAATGCGTTGTCATCGCACGCTCCATGGCGTCGCGCTTACGGCGGTAGAGCTCGATCGACCGCTGCACTTGCGCGTCGATGAGACCCCGGGTGCCGTAGTCGTGGACGAGTCGTTGGGTGAGCGTATTGGCGCACTGGTCCGTGCCGAGCTTGCAAAGCCCGAGCCGCTCGATGAGCGCGGGCTCCGCCGCCACCCAGCCGAGCCGGGCGCCCGGACCGAAGATCTTCGAGAACGTGTGGATGAAGAGAACGTTCTCCGGGTCGAGCGCTTTGAGCGGCGCGACGGCCTCGCCGTCATAGACGAGCTCCCCGTAAGCGTGGTCTTCTGCGATGCGCACTTGGTAGCGCCGGCAAAGCTCCACGAGCCTCTCCCGACGCCGAAGGCCGAGGGTGCGCCCCGAGGGGTTTTGGAACGACGGGTTCGTGTAGAGAAGCCGTGGCCGCACTCCTTTCTGGTCGAGCTCCCGAAGACGCTCTTCGAGAGCGTCCGGGTCGATCCCCTGCTCGTCGATAGGGACCGGGACGATGCGAGCTTCATAGGTGCGGAAAACATGAAGCGCCATCATGTAGGTGGGCGCTCCGACGAGGACGGTATCCCCTTTGTCGAGAAGCGCCATCGCGCACAAATTCAATCCGTCGACGCCGCCAGAGACGACGAGAATGTTCTCGGGCGACAACGAGACGCCGCAACGCTCAGCCATCCGACCGGCGATCCATTCCCGAAGCCGGCCATAGCCCGCATTCGGTCCGTAATTGAGCGCCTGCGCACCCTCGTCGCGCAAGACGCGGTCCATCGACTCGCGAATCGCATCGAGATCGAAGACGGCTGGATCGGGAAGACCGCCGGCTAGCGAGATGACGTCCGGCCGCTCGGCAAGGTTCAGAATCTCCGTGACCGCGCGCGAGGGCTCGAAGAGCGCCATGCGCCGCGAGAGGTCAGTCGTTCGGGTATCCATCAGGAAATCGCTCCTTGAACGCCCACGCGGTCTCGACGATCCGCTCGAGCGATGGAAATCGAGGCTCCCAGCCAAAAACTCGACGAATTTTCTCGGACGTCGCCACGAGCCGGGGCGGGTCGCCTGAACGCCTCGGCGCGATCTCGCGAGGCACCTTCTTGCCGCTCACGCGCCCGACCGCATCAATCACTTCGAGAACGGAATGGCCCGTCCCGGTGCCGAGGTTGAAGCTCGCGGAAGCGCCGCCACCCCGCAGGTGCTCGAGCGCTTGCACGTGGGCGATGGCGAGATCCTGAACGTGGATGTAGTCACGGATGCACGTGCCGTCGGGAGTGTCGTAGTCGTTGCCGAAAATAGAGAGATGGGCGCGCTGTCCCATCGCGGCTTCGCAGGCAATCGGGATCAAATGCGCCTCGGGGCGGTGGTCTTCCCCAAGGTCGCCTCTTTCGTGCGCGCCACAGGCGTTGAAGTAGCGCAGGTTGACGTGGCGAATGCCCCGCGCGACCTCGAAATCTTGAAGAGCCCACTCGAAGACGAGCTTCGTCCGTCCGTAAGGATTGATCGGCCGCTGCGGATGTTCCTCGGGAATGGGAACCTGGTCCGGGGCCCCGTAGGTCGCGCACGTTGACGAGAAGATCAGTGCCGACACCCCATGGCGCGCCATGGCGGAGATGAGCTCGAGGCCGCCGCCGATATTGTTCCGGTAGTACTTCTCCGGGTCTTCGACCGATTCCCCGACATAGGCCTTTGCGCCGAAATGAAGAACGGCGTCGAATGGCTCGCGACCGAGCACTTCGTCGAGTGACTCAGCGATGTTCGGCCCGGCCAAATCCGTGCGCACGATCTCGGCGCCGCCCGCAGCAACGACGTGTCCTGCGCTCAGGTCATCGAGAACGACGACGCGGTCGCCGCGCTCGAGAAGCTCCCTTACCGTATGGGAGCCAACATAGCCGGCGCCTCCAGTAACGAGGAGCGCGGCCACGTCAGCGACGCCCCACGCCGAAATAGGAGAACCCGAGATCTTTCAGCTTGTCTGGATTGTAGATGTTGCGCCCGTCGAAGATGACTGGATCTTTGAGCAAGTCGCGGATGCGGTCGAAGTCCGGCTCGCGGAACTCGTTCCACTCGGTGACGAGCACGAGACCGTCGGCGCCGTCGCAAGCCTCGTAGCTCTTGGCGCAATACGTCACGTCGGCTTCGACACTCGCGAGATGCCGGCGCGCCTCGTCCATGGCTTCGGGATCGTAGACACGGACCGAGACGCCTTCTTCGATCAGTGCATGGATCAACGCGAGCGCCGGTGCCTCGCGCATGTCATCGGTGCGGGGCTTGAACGCGAGCCCCCAGATCGCGAGTGATTTTCCTTTCAGTCCATCGCCGAAATGACCGCGGATCTTCGACACCAGATAGATCTTCTGGGCTTCATTCACTCTCTCGGTGGCTTCGATGAGCTCGAGCTTGACGCCGGCATGACTCGCCGTCTTCAAAAGCGCGCGGATGTCTTTCGGAAAGCAGGACCCGCCATAGCCGACGCCGGGAAAAAGAAACGGGTGTCCGATGCGGCTATCGGTGCCGAGAGCGCGACGCACGTTCGCCACATCCGCCCCCACGTTCTCGCACAGCCGCGCGATCTCGTTCATGAAGCTGATGCGACTCGCGAGCATCGCGTTGGCGGCATATTTTGTGACTTCGGCGCTCTCCGGGTCCATCACGAGGACGGGATTGCCGGTGCGCATGAAGGGCCGGTAGAGCTCTTTCATGAGCTCCGCCACCGCAGGATCGTCCGTGCCCACAACGACGCGGTCGGGGCGCAGAAAGTCGTCGATTGCCGCGCCCTCTTTCAAGAACTCGGGGTTCGAGACAACGGCAACCGGGTGACGCGTGATTCCTGCGATGGTCTCTTGGACGGAGCGGTTGGTGCCGACGGGGACCGTGCTCTTGAGGACGACGATCTTGTACTCGTCCATGGCACGGCCGATGCCTTCCGCAACGCTGAGAACGTGCGAAATGTCCGCCGAGCCGTCCTCACTCGTCGGCGTGCCGACTGCAATGAACAGAATCTTCGACTGCCGCACCGCGTTGTCGAAATCCGTCGCGAAGCTCAGACGTTCTTCGTCGACGTTTCGCTTCACCAGTTCCGCAAGCCCGGGCTCGTAGATAGGGATTTCGCCACGCTTCAAGCGAGCAATTTTCTCTTCATCGATATCGACAGCGATAACATGATTCCCGTTCTCGGCGAGACAAGCCGATACGACGAGGCCGACATAACCGGTTCCTACGACTGCAATATTCATCTACCGTCTTTCCAGCGCCAAACCAATTATCTTATCGCGCGAACAAGCGTCCTGCCAGGTGGGGACGGGACTAAATGCGGAGACTAAAGGCCCGCGAAAGAATAACTTCACATTTTAGGACGCCGATGCATCCCGCCTGGCTGCGTTGCTCGTCGTTCACAGATCTGGATATTACTCGCTCCTCGGGCCTTGCCAGCCGGGTGCCCTTTAATTAGACGGGCCCCAAAAATGCGAACTTATTCTTTCGCGCACCCTAAATGCTAACATCGCGGACACATGGCGAAGATCACCATTGGTGTCGATTTCCGCCCGGCGCTGTCACGCGCGACGGGCGTCGGCCGCTACTTCGAAGGACTCATCGGAGGTCTAGGCCGCGTCGACCGTGAGAACGACTACGTGCTGTTCTCGAGCTCCTGGAAAGAGCGCCCCGAGGCGCGGCCTCGGCCGGAGAATTTCCGGCTCGTCGACCGCCGCGTCCCCGTCCGTGTTCTGAATGCGCTCTGGCACCGGTTCGAGACCCCTTCGCTCGACTGGCTCGCGGGCGAGCGTCTGGACGTGGCGCATTCGCCGACCCCCCTCCTTCTGCCCACCCGTCGGGGCCGTACCATCATTACTATATGCGACCTATTCTTCCTGGAGCGGCCCGAGGCCACGAGCCGCGAGATCCGACGGGACTACAAAAGCTTGGTGCGCTCTCACGTCAAAAGAGCCGACGCTGTCCTCGCGATCTCCGAGACAACGGCACGTGACGTCCAAGACAAGCTGGACGTCCCTCCCGAGCGGATCACCGTGATCCACGCCGGGCTCGACGGCCAATTCTCGGCGGACGCCGCGCCCACGGCGCGGGAGGATTACATCCTCACGGTAGCCTCGCTCGAGCCGCGCAAGAATCTCCCGAAGCTCCTCGAAGCGTTCGCCCTCTTGCGAGATCGGGGTTTCGACGGCCGGCTGCGCATCGCGGGCGGTGCGGGACTCGATACGCCGCGCGTCGACGAGACGATCCACCGACTGAGGCTCGAAGACAGCGTCGAAAAGCTGGGCTACGTCGACAAAGAAGCTCTGGTAGCGCTTTATCGAGCGGCGCGCGTCATGGTGATGCCGTCCCTCTGGGAAGGTTTCGGGCTTCCGCTTCTAGAAGCGATGGCATCACAAACGCCCCTCGTCGCCTCCGATATACCGGTCCATCGCGAGGTGGCGGGAAACGCGGCGCTTTTCGCCGCGCCCGGGGACGAAAGAGCGCTCGCCGACGCCATCGAGCGCGCGTGGTGCGACCAAGATCTCCGCGTACAGCTCATCGCACGAGGCTTGGAGCGGAAAAGGCTGTTCTCTTGGGACGCGTCCGCGAAAAAAGCGCGAGCCCTCTACGAGCGCGTTGCCGGTAAGGTGTGATGGAGCTCTCCATCGCCATCGTGAGCTACAACACTCGGGACGAGCTCGGGAACTGTCTGCGCTCGATCCTCGAGAACACGGACGGGTGCGAGCTCGAGATCCTCGTCACCGACAACGCGTCGACCGATGGCAGCGTCGCGCTCGTCGAGAGCGCCTTTCCGGGCGTTGCTATCGAGCGCTCTATTGAAAATGTCGGTTTTTCCCGGGCATCGAACCGTTCCTGGAGGCGGGCCCGTGGGGAGCTCGTGTTGTTCTTGAACAGCGACACCGTGGTCCCTAAAGGCGCCATCACGACGATGGTCGCTCACATGAAGTCACGGCCCGAGATCGGAGCGCTCGGTCCGCGCCTGCGCAACGCGGAAGGTGCCCTCGAAATGTCCTTCGGAGCGATGTTGTCGTTCGCCACCGAAGCTTGGCGGAAACTTCTCAACGCGGGTTACCGGGACGGAGCCGGCCCCCTGCGAGGTTTCGTCGAGGCCCGACTCGCGCGCGAGCGGGACGTCGACTGGGTGAGCGGCGCCTGCCTGATGACACGCCGGGAGCTTCTCGCGACGATTGGCGGCTTCGACGAATCGTTCTTTCTCTATTCCGAGGACGTCGATCTGTGCGCACGGATTCGCGCCCGAGGCAAGAAGGTCGTCTTCACGCCCGACGTCGAGGTCACCCATATGCGAGGCCGCTCGACGTCCCAGCTTCCCGACAAGGCGTTCGTGGAGTCCCAGCGAAGCCGCTTGCACTTCTACGCGAAGCATTACGGCCAACCGCGTCTCGGTTTGCTGAAGCTCTACATGACAGCGAGGCTCGGACTGGCATATCTGTTTCGCCCGTCATTGCGGGACACCTATGGGAAGGCCCTGCGCCTTTTGGTAGAAGGAGACCACCGATGAAAGCCGGGAGCCGAGAGCCTAACCAGGTAAACCTAAGAACGTTCGAACCGCAGAGACCCCGAGGACGCAGAGAAAAATCCAGCATTTCGTCGCATCGGGGTGCTTCTCTGCGCGCTCTCTGTCTCTGCGGTGAGATTTTCTTGCTCCATTCGAGAGTACGATGAAAATAGCGATCGTCACGCCGGGAAGCGAGCCGTCTCTAAAGCGGCAAGTGACCGGAAACGAGATCACCGCGCGCCGATGGGAAGAGGTGCTGCGCAAGCTCGGCCACGAGCCTGTCGTGCTCGAGCAGTATCAGAGTGAAGGAGCCGACCTTCTCATCGCACTCCACGCTCGCAAGAGCGCCGCGTCGATCGAAGCGTTCAAAGAAGCGTTCCCCGCCAAGCCGATCGTAGTCGCGATGACCGGGACCGACCTGTACCAAGATTTGCCGGATGACGAGACCGTGCTCCGCTCGCTCGAGCTTGCGACGCGTATCGTCGTGCTTCAGCCGGGTGGGCTCGATATTCTCGACGCATCTTTCCGCTCGAAGACGAAAGTGATCTATCAATCCGCGCAGCCGATCGCGCGCACGATCACGAAAGCGGCCAATTGTTTCCAGGCCGGCCTCGTGGCACATCTTCGCGATGTCAAGGACCCGCTGCTCGCGGCCGAAGCCGCGTCCATGCTTCCGAAAGCGTCCCGGGGCCAGATCGTGCACGCCGGCGCCGCGGGGTCTTCGGAGATGGAAAAACGCGCGAAAGCCGCCGCGACCAGGAATGCGCGCTATCGCTGGATCGGCCCGGTATCGCACAAGGAAGCCAGGCTTCTCATTGCGCGCAGCCATATCCTTTTGTTAACGTCGCGCTCCGAAGGCGGCGCGAACGTGCTTTCGGAAGCTCTCGCGCTCAAAACCCCCATCCTCGCGAGCCGGGTGCCAGGCGTCGAAGGGCTGCTAGGCGCGGACTTTCCCGGATATTTTCCGGCGGGAGACGCGGGGAGTCTGGCTACACTTCTCGAAGGGGCAGAGCATGACGAAGTGTTCTACCGGAGGCTCGAGCTCGCGGGCGAAGAGCTCGCCAAGAAGGTCGAGCCCTTCCGCGAGCTTCGTTCCTGGAAGGAATTACTGGACTCCATGGCGTGACGGTCGATCTAGAAGAATCTCATTCGTCTCCAAAATGAAAGGGATGAAAGGAGAAACGACATGCAATATGCGATGCTGATTTATTCCGACGAGGCCAAGGAGCCGAAACCCGGCACAAAAGAGTTCGACGACTATATGGGGGCCTATTTCGCCTTCTCCGACGAGGTCAAGAAAAACGGCATGTTCCAATTTGGCGAGGCGCTCGAGGGCGTCGCCGCGGCCACGACCGTTCAGGTGCGCGACGGCCAGACCACGACGATCGATGGTCCTTTTGCGGAGACCAAGGAACAGCTCGGGGGGCTCTACGTTCTCGAATGCAAGGATCTCGACGAAGCGATCGAATATGCAAAGCGGATCCCGACATGCGGTGAACATGAGCTTGAGCTGATCATCGGCAATGTCGGAGTCGTTTTCGTCGTCGGGCGCCGGGGTCGAGCGCTCGACCGTCATCCGGATCTCATTTTGCTTCGCGGCAAAGTTGCTCTCGCGGCGCAGACGGTCGATGGCTTTGTTCCGCGCAGTCGTGATGAGCCACGCCGCCGGCTCGTCCGGGATGCCGGCCTCGGGCCAGGTCTCGAGAGCGCGCGTCAAGGCGTCCTGGAGCGCGTCCTCGGCGCGGTCGAAATCTCCGAGCTGGCGGATGAGGGTGGCCAGCACGCGTCCCGAGTGATCTCGAAAGACGCGTGCCGCAGCCTCCCTCGTCGACGGCGTCACTTCATTCCTGATCGAATTTCAGGACCGGCCGGATCTCGATCGAGCCGTGTTTCGCCGTCGGGTCGCGCTCACACTGCGCACGCTTGGAGGGCTGACCACGTGCGATCTCGCGCGCGCGTTTCTCGTCCCCGAGGCAACGATGGCGCAGCGGCTCGTGCGCGCGAAGAAAAAATTCCGTCTTGCCGGAATCCCGTACCAGGTCCCGGACGCGCCCCGACTCGCGGAGCGGCTCGACGGCGTGCTCGCCGTGCTCTACCTCATCTTCAACGAAGGCTATGCAGCGAGCGCCGGGGACGCGCTCGTCCGGCACGAGCTCTCGTCGGAAGCCATTCGCCTCTCCAAGCTCGTCTGCGAACTCGCTCCCGGCGAGCCCGAAGCTCTCGGGCTCACGGCGCTCATGCTGCTTCATGACGCTCGCCGCGACGCGCGCGTCTCGGATTCGGGAGAGCTCGTGACGCTCGAAGAGCAAAACCGGGATCTCTGGGACAAAGAACAAATCTTTCTAGGGCTCACCTATCTCCATCGCGCGATGCGCCTTCGCCGGCCTAGACCCTACCAGCTCCAGGCAGCGATTGGCGCCTGCCATGCGAGCGCGCCGTCAGCGGAGGCGACCAACTGGACACGTATCGTCGAGCTCTACGATCACTTGTGGAAGCTCACGGCCTCGCCCATCGTCGCGTTGAACCGCGCCGTCGCCATTGGGATGGCGCGCGGGCCCGAGGACGGCTTGAAAGAGCTGGAGCAGGTCGCCGCGAACGGAAGTCTGAGCGACTACTATCTGCTCCACGTGGCGCGCGCGGACCTTCTGCGCCGCTCCGGCCGACTGGAAGAGGCCGCCTCCGCCTATGACGAAGCCCTCGCACGCGTCACGAACGACACCGAGCGCAGCTATCTGAAACGCCGTCGCCGCGCGGTGTCGCGAGGTTGACAACGCGGCCTACTACTACTAGAATTCCTCACCCAGCCAATCAATCGGAATTTGCCCTCGAGGGCGCATGTGGGAAGCATAGGGCGCAAGGACTCCATTGGCGACACAGTTCGATAGGCTACGAACGATCGGTCGCGTGGCCCCCAAGACCCCGGCTACGGCCGCGGTCTTCCAGGATGGGCAAAAGCTCGCCTACGGGGTCGTGATCAACATGTCGGTCACGGGCGCTTGCATCGTGACCGACCACAGGCTCGTGGAGGGGCACGATATGACCCTCAAGCTTTCGCTCTATAAGCAGGCGGAGCTCTTCGAGATCCCGGCGCGCATCGTTTGGGTGCGAAAAGGCGGAGCGCGAGAGCTAGGCGCCGAGGGGCTGCAGCTCCACGGCGTCAAGTTCACAGAATCGAGCGCGACTCTCAAAGCCCGGCTCCATAACGTCCTCGGCGGGGACGCCTTCGTCGACGTGTTCAGCCCGTCCACCGAGCTCGACGTTCTTCAGAGCGAGCTCGCGGTGGAGCTGAAGAACCTCGGCGCCAAAATGAATCAAACGACGGGCGACGAATCGTGATACTGTTCTCGAAGTTTGCATGGAACATCTGGGCCGACGAGGGCGTAGCGGATCATGCGGATTGCGATCGACGTCCGCAAGATCAACGATTTCGGTATTGGGACCTACCTTCGAAATTTGATTCGGCACCTTCCCGCGCTCGACGCGGATAACGATTACTACCTCCTGGGCTATCGGCACGACGAAGCGCTCCTGCGCTCATTGTCCTCCACGTTCCAGATTTCCTTCATCAAAGCTCGTAACTATTCGCTCTCGGAGCACGTCACGATCCCGATCGTGCTCAAACGGATCCGGGCCGATCTCTACCATGCCCCCCATTACGTGCTGCCCTATTTCACACCGTGCCGCTCCGTCGTCACCGTCCACGACGTTATCCACCTCTTGTTCCCGCAATACTTGCCTTCGGCCGCGGCCAAGCACTACGCGAAGTTCATGATTGGCCGAGCGCTCGAGAAAGCGCGGATCGTCATGACGGTCTCGAAAGCGTCCAAGCGCGACTTGCTCGGATTTTTCGACGTCGACGAAGCCAAGATCCGCGTCATCCCGAACGGCATCGACCCGATTATGACGGAGGAGCTCGAGCCGGGCGCCATCGACCGGCTTCGGCAGCGCTTCCAACTCCAAGGTAGGACCGCGCTCTTCGTCGGCAACATAAAACCTCACAAAAACGTCGAACGCTTGATTGCGGCCTTGGCCAAGCTGCGCGAGGACACGTCCTTCTCAGATGTCAACCTCATCGTCGTCGGGGACGAAATATCGAAATATCCGTCTCTGCGGCGCGCTGTCGTGCGACACAAAATGCTCGGTAATGTTCGTTTCTTTGGGTTCGTTCCGGAGCTGACACTCGTAGCGTTGTATCGCGCCGCCGACGTGTTCGTATTTCCATCCTTGTACGAGGGTTTCGGCCTTCCGCCACTCGAAGCGATGGCCAATGGCACGCCGGTGATAACGTCCAAGATTTCGTCGCTTCCCGAAGTCGTGGGCGATGCCGCGCTCACCATCGACCCCTATAACGTCGACGAGATCGCGGAGGCCATGAAAAAAGTCCTGACCGATGAGGCAACGCGTGAGCGGCTCGAGCGCAAAGGCCGTCTTCGCGCTAAACGTTTCTCATGGGAGGAGGCGGTGGCGCAGATCCAAAAGACTTACATGACCGCTCTCGCCTGATATGCGCGTCGCTCTCGTCCACGACTGGCTCACTGGCTTGCGCGGCGGCGAGAAAGTTCTCGAAGTTTTCTGTGAGCTCTTCCCCGACGCGACGCTCTTCACACTGCTGCACGTCGCCGGTGCGACGAGTCCACGAATCGAATCACTTCCGATCCGCACCGCGTTCACGCAAAAACTTCCGGGGGTGAAGCGTTACTATCGCTGGTATCTGCCTCTCCACCCCTGGGCCATCGAATCACTCGACCTCGACGGTTTCGATCTTGTGCTCTCGAGCTCGCATTGCGTCGCCAAAGGAGTCCGGCCGGCCGAAGGCGCACTTCACATCTGCTACTGCCATACGCCAATGCGCTACGTCTGGGACCGGTTTCAGGACTATTTCGGCTCAGGGTTGAAGGCCAAGCTGCTCTACGGCCCCGTTGCAGAGAAACTTCGCGCCTGGGACCGCGCCTCGGCTAGCCGTGTCGATCATTTCGTCGCAAACTCGACTCATGTCGCAGGGCGCATCGACAAGTATTACGGGCGCGCGGCCGATGCCGTGATCCCGCCGCCGGTCGACACCCAGTTCTACGTGCCGTCTAAATCCGATGGCCTATCCGGCGGTCCATCCTTCTGCCTCGTCGTCTCCGCCCTCGTACCATATAAGAGAATCGACCTTGCCATCGAGGCGTTTCGCGATCGCGAGGACGAGCTGGTGATCGTCGGCAGCGGGCCGTCCGCAGCTCGCCTGAAGGCAACAGCGCCCCCGAATGTCCGTTTTCTTGGCTGGGCCGACGACGCGACCCTGCGCGAGCTGTACCAAAGCTGTCGCGCTTGCTTGCTCGTGGGGGTCGAGGATTTCGGGATCGTGCCGCTCGAAGCACAAGCTTGCGGGGCGCCGGTCGTTGCTTACGGCAAAGGGGGCGCTCTCGACACGGTGCGGGATGGAGAAACCGGAGTCTTTTTCCACGAGCCCACACCCGAAGCCCTATCCCGCGCCATTGACAGGGTATACTCGCTAGGAGTAAATAAAACTCTGCTCCGAGAGTGGGCGCTCGGCTTCTCGCGAGAAACGTTTCAAAAACGCATGAGAGAGTTCATTGAGACCCGTGCAAAAGCGGCCGGTCTCTAACAGACTGGTCATCTAGTCATCTGCTAAATGGTCAAACAACAAAGCCGGATTTGGACAGGCATTTACTTGGCCGGTGATCTCCTCGCCACGTGCATCGCTTTCGGGCTCGCCTATTTCGTACGATTCGAGAGCGGCTGGTTCGAGGTCACCAAAGGCATCAACCCCTTCAGTCAGTACTTGCTGCTTTTGCCTCTCATCATTCTTCTCTGGCCTCCTCTTTTTTACGCGCACGGGCTCTACAGCTTGAAGCGGATCCGCTCGCGCACGGACGAGCTCTTCTCGATCATCTGGGCGGTGGCTATGGGGACGGCCGTGACGCTCTTCGGGGCGCTCTATGCCCGCGTCTACTACCTCTATGGTCCGCCCGAGATATCGGGACGCTACGAGTACTCCCAGCTCGTGCTCGGCTTGTTCGTCATCTTCGATATTACGGCTCTCACTGTCGCGCGCAACGTCATCCGTCGCGAACGCGAAGCCCGCTGGCGCCGCGGCGAAGGCCTCAGGAGCATTTTGATTGCCGGCGCCGGCCAGCTTGGACGCACCGTTGCCGATAAATTGATCGACCACCAAGAGATGGGTTTTCGAGTAGCCGGATTTCTCGACGATAAGCTACGCGGCGAGTTCGCGGGCCATCGCGGCATCCCGATCCTCGGCGGGGTCGACGACGTGGGCGACATCATCTCGAGCGTAACGGTGGACTCGCTCTACATCGCGCTGCCACTTGAAGCGCACGACAAGATTCGCCAGCTCGTCGCCTTCGCAAACCGCGAGGCGCTCGACGTCAAAGTCGCCTGGGACTACTTGACCGATGCTGCGCTTCACACCGGGGTCGAAGATCTCGATGGGATGCCGATCATCAATCTTTCCCAGCCCCCTATTCGCGGCTGGAACTGGCTCGTGAAGCGCGTCATGGACATGGCGGTCTCCGGTGCACTTCTCACCTTCCTTGCGATCCCCTTCGCCGTCATCGCCGTCCTCATCAAGCTCACCTCCAAGGGTCCCGTGTTCTACACCCAAGAGCGAATGGGTCTCGACAACAAGTCCTTCACGATTTACAAGTTTCGGTCCATGCAAGACGAGGCCGAAAAAGAGACTGGACCCGTTTGGGCGGTTTCGGAGGATCCGAGACGTACCCGCCTCGGCCAGCTTCTGCGCCGCTTCAGTGTCGACGAGCTGCCTCAACTCTATAACGTGCTCAAGGGAGACATGTCTCTCGTGGGGCCGCGACCGGAGAGGCCGAACTTTGTCCAGGAGTTCAAGAGCCGCGTCCCGAAATACATGCTTCGCCACAAGGTCAAATCCGGCATGACAGGCTGGGCGCAAGTGAACGGCTGGCGCGGCAATACGTCTATCGAGAAGCGCATCGAGCACGACCTCTACTACATCCAGAACTGGTCGCTCACGCTCGATCTCCAAATCCTCTGGCGCACTTGGCGCGCCGTTCTCCAGAAGCACGCATTTTGACAAAACGCACGCTGATCACGGGCGCGGCCGGATTCATCGGCTCACACCTCGTCGACTATCTACTCGCCCGGGATCACGAAGTCATCGGGATGGACAACTTCATCACCGGCAACCGGGCCAACCTCGCACATATCAAGAACCCCCGATTCACGCTCGTCGAGCACAACGTCACGGAAGAGATTCACATCGACGGCCCGATCGACTACATCCTTCACTTCGCAAGTCCGGCGAGCCCCATCGACTATCTCGAGCTTCCCATCCAGACGCTGAAAGTCGGATCGCTCGGAACGCACAAAACCTTAGGCGTCGCGAAAGCGAAGAAAGCAGCCTTTCTTCTGGCCTCGACGTCGGAAGTCTATGGCGATCCGCTCGTCCATCCGCAGACGGAAGATTATTGGGGCAACGTCAATCCGATTGGACCACGCGGCGTGTATGACGAGGCGAAGCGCTTTGCCGAAGCGATGAGCGTCGCCTATCGCCGCTTCCACGGGGTCGACGTGAAAGTCGCGCGCATCTTCAACACTTATGGGCAGAGAATGCGCGTTAGAGACGGCCGCGCAATCCCTGCTTTCGTGAGTCAAGCGCTCACGGGCGAGCCAATCACCGTGTTCGGCGATGGACAACAGACCAGAAGTTTTTGCTTCGTGGAGGATCTCGTCGAAGGTCTGTGCCGCCTCCTCTTCTCAGAGCATCCCGGCCCCGTCAATATCGGAAACCCAGCCGAGATGACGATGCTCGAGCTCGCGAAGGTCATCGTCGAGATGACGGGCTCGAAGAGTGAGATAACGTTCAAACCACTGCCCGAAGACGACCCGAAAATACGCCAGCCCGATATCACCCTCGCGAACGAGCTCCTCGATTGGAGCCCGAGAGTCACTCTCGAGGACGGCTTGACGCAGACGATCGCTTACTTTAGGCAAGCTCTCGGGCTTTGATCAGCATCCAGCATTCAGCATTCAGGCCTCAAGTAGCCGGGATTCAGGGGTCACGGAAAGTGTCGTGAGCATAGATGTGCCCCGAAAGCTGCTCCTTATTGTTCCTGAATGCTGAATGCTGGACGTGATAGCATCCTCCCTGATGGTCAGAGTCGGACAGCTGATTCTTCTGGCGGCATTCTTACTTCCGCCGCCGGTAGTGCAGTCTCGGACACTTTCCTTTGCCACTGGCAATCCTTCGGGAATCTATTATCCACTTGGTGGCGGGCTCGCCTCCATCTGGTCTCGCTACGTCGACGGCATCAACATCAAAGCTGAAGTAACGGCGGGGTCGGTGACCAACCTCGTTCAAGTCGCGAAGCTCGAAAGCCATGTAGGCTTCGCCCAGGGCGACTCGGTCGCGGACGCGATCGCGGGAGAGGGACGTTTTCCCTACGCGCTTCCGCTCGCGATCCTCGGCAAAATGTATCCGAATGTCGTTCACCTCGTGACGGTCGAACGCTCGGGCATCACGTCGGTCGAGGATTTGAAGGGCAAGAAGGTCTCGGTTGGTCCGCCGGGCTCGGGAAATTTCGTGACCGCCTGGAATATCCTCGACGCGCTGGGGATCACCGAGCGCGACTTCACCGTTCGCCAGCTCAACTACACACAAACGTCGAACGGGCTCAAGGACGGCACGATCGACGCGGGTTTCATCGCGGGTGGGCTCGGCATCGCCGCGGTAGTGGAGCTCGCGGTCACGCGCAAGATTGCTCTCGTTCCCTTCACGGACGAAGAAATGAAGAAGGTGACGGCGCACATCTCTGCTTATTCCACCTTCTCGGTACCGCCGGGAATTTATCGCGGCGTCGACGAACCCGTCCAAACCCCGACACTCTGGAACCTCCTGGTCGTCCATCGTGAGATGGATGAGGACGTAGCGTACCGGCTCATCAAAGCGTTGTTCGACTTTCGTGGAACCTTGGAGAACATCTCGCGAGTGGCTCGGTTCATCGTCCCGGAATCCGCAGCTTCAATAGGCTCCCTGCCACTTCACCCCGGCGCCAAACGTTACTATGACGAGATCCTCGGAACCGAACGGGCAAGAACAACCAAGTAGCTCATCGACACGCCTCGAGGAGACTCTTCTAAAGATCGCCTTCGTTGGCGCCGTGGCTCTATCTTGCTTTCAGCTCTGGCAGAGTGTCACGGGGTCGATCGGCGCCACGTTCATGCGCCCGGTCCATCTCACCTGGGTGCTCGTGCTCACCTTTCTGTACCATCCGTCCGTGCGCGATTCGGCTTCGAGTCGATACCGCCTCGGCCGCGGCGTAGATCTCGTTCTCGCAGCGCTCGCGCTCTATAGCGGCTACGTCATTCTGAGCTTCGACTATCGCGCGATCGACCACATCCTGAACGGTCTCGAACCCCACGATTTCTTCGCCGGGCTCTTGTTCTTAGCACTTTTGTTCGAAGCGACCCGGCGCTCCATAGGCTGGGTCATGGTCGCCATCGGCGGCGTCTTCATCCTCTACAACGCCTACGGAAACTTTCTCCCCGACGTCGTGGCCAGTCGCGGCTTCACCTTCGAGCGGATCGTACGCTTTCAAGTCTTTTCCGGCGCCGGTATCTTTGGAACGCCCCTCGGAATCGCAGCGGGCACCGTGTTCATGTTCGTGTTGTTTGGAGCGTTTCTCGAGGTCACGGGCGCGGGGCGTTTTTTTATCGACCTCGCTTTCGCCGCCGCAGGCCGCTTCCGCGGCGGGCCCGCCAAAGCGAGCGTCATCGCCTCCGCGGCAATGGGCTCCATTTCGGGCTCCGCCATCGCGAACACAGTCACGACCGGCGCGCTCACGATCCCCATGATGAAAAAGCTCGGCTACCGCTCCGATCAAGCCGCAGGCATCGAGGCCGCGGCATCGACGGGCGGCCAGATCATGCCGCCCATCATGGGGGCCGGCGCTTTCGTCATGGCGGAGTTCACGAGGACGCCCTATAACGACATCGTTGTTCTGTCGATCGCACCCGCTCTCTTGTACTTCATGTGCACTCTTCTCTTCGTGCACTTGATGGCGGCGAAGCTCGGGCTTCGTGGCCTCACCGACACGCCAAAGGTAGCGACAACGCTACTGGACGGCTACCACTTCTTCGTGCCGCTCATCGTCGTCACCGTGCTCCTGCTCTTGAACTATTCGCCGCCCATCGTCGGCGCGATTGGAAGCGTCGCGGTCATCTGCGCGGGAGCGCTCCGCGCCCGCACCCGAGTGGGTTTTCTGACCATCCTCGAGGGCTTGAAACGGGGCGCTTTGATGGCGCTCCCCATCTCCGCAGCCTGCGCCACAGCGGGTATCATTGTGGGCGTTATCGGTCAGACTGGGATCGGCTTGCAGTTCACCGAGTCGGTCGTCGAGCTCGCCGGCGGCGCGCTATGGCTCGCGCTCGTCCTCATCGCCGCGGCGGCGCTCATTCTCGGGATGGGGCTCCCCGTAACCGCGGCCTATATCGTGATTGCCGTCATGGCCGCTCCGGCGCTTTCGAGCCTGGGCGTGCCGCTCATCGTTGCCCACATGATCATCTTCTGGCTCTCTCAAACGTCGAACGTGACGCCGCCGATCGCTCTGGCGGCCTTCGCGGGCGCGGGTATCGCCGGAGCGTCGCCGATGCGCACCGCCGTCGAAGCGGTCAAGCTGTCGGCGGGTTTCTTCATCATTCCATTGATGATGGCTTATTCGGGCCTCTTGATGGTCGACGGCGTTTCGCTTTCGGAAGGGCTCTGGTCGGTGCTCGTTACCGCGGGACTCATCGCGGTTGTCGCTTTCGTCGCGGAAGGCTATGCGTCCGTTCCAACCAAGCGCGTCGAAAGAGCGCTCTTCGCGCTTTCGGCCGTCATGCTCGCCTATCCCGATACGCGTAGTCGAACGCTCGGGCTGGCACTAGGGCTCGCGGTGTTCGCTGCCAACGCGATCAGAGGAAAGGCTGAACCTAGCCAAGCAACCCCTCAAAGCTCAGCCGCCTCGAATCGTCCTCATGCGGCGCCATAAGATTGGAGCGATGGAACGAGCTCATGCCTCCTGGCCTCGGCAGAGCCGCTCGACCGCGCTGATTTCTTTGGGAACGTCTTCGGTTAAAACGCGCCGCCCAATTCTCGTAACGAGAACGTCGTCCTCGATGCGCACGCCAATCCCGCGATAGCGCTTCGGCACAGAACGGTCGCGCGGACTGAAGTAGAGCCCGGGCTCCACGGTTAAGACCATCCCGACTCGAAGGCGTCGCGGCTTGCCGTCCGGATCGACGTAGCCGCCTGCATCATGCACGTCCATCCCGAGCCAGTGGCTGGTGCGGTGCATGAACCAAGGACGGTGAGCTTGTTTCGCAATGAGTTTCTTCCGCTGCCCCTTCAACAGGCCGAGCGCACGGAGCCCATCGATAGTCGCCCGGACGGCGGCCTGGTGGGGCGCACTCCACAGCCGGCCCGGGGAAACGGCGCGAAGAGCCGCCTTCTGAGCTCGCAGGACGATCCGGTAGATCTCGGCTTGCGGCTCGGAGAACGTTCCGGAGACCGGGAACGTGCGCGTGATGTCGGCAGTGTACATAGCGAGCTCAGCGCCGGCATCGAGAAGCACGAGCTCGCCGGGCCGCATCTTCCGGTCGTTCGAGACGTAGTGGAGCACACAGGCATTGCTGCCGCTCGCGACGATCGACTCGTAACCGTTTCGACGCGAGCCAAGCCGGCGAAACGTTGATTCGACCTCCGCTTGTAACTCGTATTCCATGATTCCAGGCCGGGCGAACGCCATCGCGCGGCGATGCCCTGCGGCGCTCAACACCGCGGCGCGATCGAGCGCTTCGATCTCGTCACGATCCTTGACGAGCCTCTCGGTCGCGATCATCGGCCCGGGATCTTCTATAACCGGATGCGCGGACGGATTCGCTCGATAATCAGCGATGGCCAGCCGCTCGAAGACACGCTCGAGCGAACGGTCCATGAGCCCATCCGCTCCGAGCGTGTAGAACAAGCGTTTCGTTTTCCCGAGAATCACCTCGAGCCGTTCATAGAGCGAGGCCATGGGATAGGCTTCGTCGAAGCCGAGTTGTTTTACCGCGCGGCGCGGACCCAAGCGAGGGCCGTTCCAGATTTCGCGCTCGGGCTCGCGCGGCCGTAGAAACAAGATCGCGTGATGCGCACGCGCGCTCGAGCGGGTTGCCACGAGCACCGCTTCGGGCTCGTCGAAGCCCGTGAGGTAGTGGAAATCACTGCCGGCGCGAAAGGCGTGAGCGACGTCCCCATTGCGAAACCGGACGGGTGCCGTCGGCAAAACGAGCACACCGTCTCCCAGCCGGTTGAGAACGCGTTGACGACGCGCGCGAAAAGGCTCAGATGACATTGAGCTCCGATACGGCGTCTGACTGAAACCGCTCGATGGCATATGGAGCGATATCGATGCTCGACACAGCACCGTCGACGATGAGCTCGGAAGTGACGAGCCCAACGGCGGGCGCGTGTTGCATACCATGCCCGCTGAACCCGTTGGCGCAGACGAAATTATCGAGCTCCGGAACTGTCCCGAGAATCGCGTTGTGGTCAGGCGAGACTTCGTAGAGCCCGGCCACCGTGCTTTGAATCTCGGCTTCCTCGATTCGGGGGACGCGCGCGATGGCGTGCTCCGTCACTTCGGCGAGAAACTCCCAATCCACTTGCTGGTTGAAGCCGGGAGGCTCGTCGGGATCCGACTCGCCAATCAACAAGCCGCCGCTGACTTTGTGCATGTAGACGCCGCTCCCCCAATCGATGAGAAGCGGAAAGCGATCCGAAATCCAGTCCATGGGCTTGGTGATAAAATATTGGCGTTTCACAGGATCGACCGGGACCTCTAGACCCGCCATCGCGCCGACGCTTCGCGCCCAAGGACCTGCCGCGTTGACCACCCAATCCAGCTCCCAGCGATCGTCGAGCGTGGTCACCGCTCGCACCCGACGCCCCTCGATCTCCATTCCGGTCACTTCCGACGATCGCGCGATCTCGACGCCCAGCTTGCGCGCGTTCTTCGCATAGCCCTGCACGATCGCGTGGGGGTTGGCGAAGCCATCGGCGCCACAAAACGTCGCGCCGACGAGATCGTCGATGTTGAGCCCGGGTACGATGCTGCGCGCTTCTTCCGGCGTGAGCACTTCGACAGGCGCGCCGAGCTCCCGCTGCTTCTCCGCGTTGCGCCGAAACATTTCGAGATCGCTCTGCTTGGTCAACACGAACAAATAGCCATTGCGCTCGAAGTCGATCGTCTCGCCCATCTCGTCTTCGAATCGATCGAAAGCCGCGATGCTGAGACGCGACATCTCGACGTTCACGGGAGTCGAGAATTGAAGCCGCACGCCGCCGGCGCATTTTGCCGTCGAGCCCGTCCCGAGCGCCTCCTCGCGCTCGAGAACAACGACCTTCTTCACGCCGCGCACGGCAAGGTGATAGGCAATCGACGCTCCTATGATGCCGCCGCCGATGATGGCAACGTCCGCGCTTTTCGTCGGCATTAGTGAATGATCGACCGGTAGATTCTCATACGCAGTTTTTATCACGTCGCCGCAGGCGAGGTACAGTGCAAGGCTAGTGCGAGCGGAGCGCAGCCACTCCGTCCAAAATACCCCAGCCCACCAAGCGTGTCGGCGAAGCCGCGTTGTTCGCCGTCGAACGAAGGGCGCGCCGGACCCGCATGACGTTCCATTCGGGATGAGCTTGCAGTAGTAGCGCGACGACCCCTGCGGCGAGCGGGCAAGAGAACGACGTTCCGCTCGAGAGCGCATACTGATTCGGCGTGGATGTATCGATGCCCTTGACGAGCACGCCTTGCGCCATGACGTCGGGCTTGATGCGGCCGTCCGCCGTGCGTCCCACGGAGCTGAAATCAGCGCGCGCACCAAAAGCGTCTACGGCGCCGATACTCAAGACCAGTTTTCCGTCAGCGGGCGCGCCGAGTGTGTTGAGATCTGCCGCAAAGCCTCCATTGCCGGCCGAAGTGACCACAACGATGCCGCGCTCCGCAGCCATTTGCGCCGCGCGGGTCGTGACCGCTGTCTCGCCGTCCATATCTTCGAACGAGTAGCCGGGAAAAGGCGGGTCGAAGCTCAAATAGCCGAGCGAACTCGTGATCACGTCCGCGCCCCAAGCCTCAGCCCATTCGACCGCCGCGACCCAGTTATCTTCTTCGACAGGCGTCTCGCTCTCCGTGTTCTCCGTTTTCGCGAGCAAGTAGGTGGCGCGATGGGCGGGGCCAATGAGCTCGCCTTCCGAGTAGCCGCCGATGATCGACAGCGCGAAAGCGCCGTGACCCCCGTCGCCCATGTCTCCGTTATTGCCAACGGCCGAATCACCGTTTACGAAGTCCCAACGCGCCAAGATATCGAGATGAGAGAACGCTTCGTGCCGGAGGTTCTTGAACCCGTATCGAAGACAGCAATAAGAACACCCTCGCCATCGAGGCCGAGCGCATGCATCGCGGGCACGTTTATCTGCTCGAGCTGTCCGAACGAGTTCCCGTAATCGAGATCGAGTGCCGACGGAGCCTCGCGGAGCGACCTCGACCGGCTCATCGAGACCATCTGCTCGTCGGCTCCCTTCGAATATCGCCGCACGGCGTCGAGTGCCTTCACGAAAGGCAGTCGCTGAAGCTCCTCGATTTGTCGACCCGTTGCTTCGACACTCACCGCGTTGAGCCAGCGGGAGACGTGCCGCACACCGCTGACGCGCTCTCGAACGGCGTCGACGTATTCCGACACGGGAGGAATGTCCGCGAATCGAACGAGCGCACCACCGCCACGTTTTTTACGGCGCTCACGAGCGCGCACGCTGAGGAGAGCCTGCGCTTCGCCGAGCCTCGCCGAGGTGTCACCCTTTTCGCGCAAATAGACCCAAACCAGGTGGGGCGCGTCCGAGCGTGCGGCGGCCACCATGGCTTCGAGTCGAGGGCTGACGGCTTGTCCGAAACTATCGCCGGCCGCAAGGATGAGGACGAGCAGAAGCAGGGAGGTTCGGAACGCGGGCGCAGTCATCGGACGAGGTTCCAGCGACACTGTTGGATCTTAGGACGATGACGGAACGAGAGCAACCGTAGCCCGCAAAGTCCGTGAATCTCCCAGAACAAGCGCGCCGTATCGTCAGCTCAAATCGTGACGACCGCAACGCTGGACGCGTCTCTCGAAGGGTCGTTCCCGAAGCCACGGACGAGGAGGAGCTTTTGTCCTTCGACTCCGAAACCAAGCTCGCGAGCGAGACTGCGGGCGAGCGCCAGCGGGTCGTCGAGCTCGTTGGGTTCGACTACGACAGGAATAACACCCCAGAGAAGCGTCGCTATACGGCAAGTGCTCGCTTGCGGCGACGTCGCCACGATCGGGGCCGCGGGGCGGGACGAGCTCATCACCGCGGCCGTGCGACCGCTTCTCGAGATCACGAGTATCGTGCGCGCCCACAGATCCCGCGAGAGTTGGGCGGCCGAGCGCGCCAGCGCGTCCTCGACCGCCGAAGGAGAGGGATCGGAATGCGTCGACGAAAGACGACCGAACGCTCCTTGCTGCCACAGGTAGGCCTCGGTAGCACGTCGCCCATGACCTCGAAAAGGGCGCAGCTTTCGGCCTTGCACGATCCAGCCGAATGACTGAAGATGAACGCATGTGTCGAATGACGAATGGACGCGTTTTCGTCGTTGCCTGGATGTTTCTCGCAGCGGTGGCGGTGAATGCCGGCGGGCAAGAAATCACAGTGCCTGAGGGATGGATCGAGCTGCCGGCGGATGGCGCGACGACGGCGAGCGTATTCGTGGTCGTCAAGAATCCGACAATGTACGACGTCTACCTCGTATCTGCCGTCTCCGAGGTTGCGGAGAAGGTGGAGCTCCGCCAAACGGTCGAGGGCACGGCAAAGAACCTCCGTGAGATCACCGTACCTGCTTACGGCTCGCTGAAGATGAAGGCCGGCGGTGTGCATTTACAACTCGTTGGTCTCGAGCGGCCCTTGAAGGAGGGCGAGACCATCCGTCTCACGCTCACGACGGACGGCGCGGTCAAGCTTCGGGTCCAAGCATCTGTTCGTGTTGACGGGAAGTAAAGCCGTTCAAGCGCGAAACGGCTCGGGCGGGCGTCGCTGGTGCCAATCCGTCTCGCGCTGAAAGATCATGGCGAGGTCCAATAGCACCTGCTCTTCCCAAGCGCCGGCCACGAGCTGAATCGACAGTGGAAGCCCCTCTTCGTCGAACCCGCACGGGATACTGAGTCCCGGAAGACCCGCGACGTTCGCGGCGTTATGGATCTTGAGCCTCGTGTGGGTCGTGCCACCGGGCTCGAGCTCAGGGTCTGCCGGAACCGGCCAACCATCGACGACCTCGCGACGGGCCGCTCCGGACGGCCACGTGGGCGCAACGACGATCGGGTAACGGGAGAGAAGCTCGTCGGCTTCTCGGATCAACTCGCTGCGAACACGCTGCGCGAAAAGATAATCGGACGTGGGCTGGAGGCGGGCCGCCATCCAGCTCGCGACCCGTGCTCGGTTGTAAGGAAAACATCCCGCGATGCGACCGTTGTCGAAGTAGGGCTCGAAGAACGAGCCACTCTCACAACCGACGAGCTCAGAGAAGATCGGCCCGTAGGGACGCTCGGGCAGGGTGATGTCTTCGAGCTCGCATCCGGCGTCGCGAACAACGTCGAGCGCCTCCTCGAAGACACGGCGGTCCGCGGGCGCGGCGAGCTCGAAAGCGGCCCGCTCCACTCCGACCTTGGCCCCCCTCGGGGACGCGGGCTCCCGCTGGAAGGAGAACTCACGTCGTGCGGTGGCGTTGTCTCGACTGTCATAGCCGGCGATGGCCTCGAGCACCAGGCCGCAGTCCTCGGCCGTCCGTCCCACCGGACCGAGCTTGTCCAAGCTCCAGGACAAAACCATCGCGCCATAACGGCTGATGCGCCCGAAAGTCGGGCGGAGCCCCGTGGCCCCGACCGCCGAGCACGGGTAGACGATCGAACCGCCGGTCTCGCTTCCAATCCCGAAAGCGATGAAACCCGCGACCGTGCCGGCGGCCGTCCCGCTCGATGAGCCGAAGGTTGTTCGATCGCGTTTCCAAGGATTGAGGGCGTTGCTCGTATTACCGCCCGCGAACTCCCCCATCGACATCTTGGCCATGAGCACCGCACCGGCGGCTTCGAGCTTCTCCACGACGGCTGCGTTTCGGTCCGGAACGTTGTCGGCGAAAATACGCGAGCCCCAAGTCGTTCGCACACCGCGCGTGTCGAGCAAATCCTTGACCCCGTAGGGAAGTCCATGGAGCGGGCCGCGCCGTTCGCTGCTATCGGCGCGGCGTGCCGCTTCGAGTGCGTGCTCGCGAGCGAGCGTAATGACGGTTGCGAGCTTCGCCCCCGAGCTTCTAGCGGGGTCGGCGGGCAGGTCGAAGTCCGGCTGGTCGAGACGCTCGACGCGATTCAGGTAGAGCTCGGTGAGCTCGACCGACGAGAGCTGCCGAGACTCGAGAAGTCTCGAAAGCTCGGCGATCGATGCGTAGTGGATGTCGCTCTGCATCCTTCTAGTACCGTGCGAAGGTGATCGTCGGTTCCGCATCGGCCGACAAGCTGTAGCGTCTCAAGCTCGCCCGTGTCTGGGCGTTCAACTCGATGGCATGGCGCAAGAGCTCGAGCCACTCGGAATCCGCGAACATGCCTCGGCCTCCCTGCGCGTCGAGCATCGCTCTCACGCTTTGTGTGCTGATACGCTCGCCTTCGCTATTCTGGGCAGTGAGACGGAGAGTGCTCGCGCCAACGAGCGCCGTGAATTCTCGGCGAGAGAGTGTCATCGCGTTACCTCCTCGGCTCGTCGTCCACAGTGATGGTCAGCTCCGCGCCAAAGAGCAAAGTTCGATCGTTGTCTCGCGCCGCCCACGTGACGAGCGTTTCCAGGCTCGTCTCGACAGGCCCCTCAAAAGACACCGCACCGTTCGTCAACACCTTGACAGGTTCTGCGAAGTCCACTTCGTCCGGTGAAAGCAACAGGCGATAGCGCTCGACACCCTGCGCAGTCACGTTGAACACGTTGCCGTCCCGTTCGACGACGACCCGGCCGAAAGACGCGTCATGAGTAAAGAGGCCACCGGCCGGAGGCCCATCGGCGAGGGCGTCGATGAGAAGCCAGTGTAGGCGTCCGAAGCGCTCGGTGTCTTCCGTCGCCCAGCTCAGTCGATCGGGCAAAGGGTCGCGCGGGTGCTCGTTCATGAACGCCTCCATCCGGCGGCTCTCCCCGTTCCACCAGCGCGTGTTGTGACCGCCGGGCCGAGCGCGGAAGACGACGGTCGCCCCTTCCTGGCGAAAAGCTTCGACGTAAGGCAGGACGCGGGCGGCCGGATAGAGGCGATCCGTCTCCCCGTTGACGACGAACAGCGCCTCGCCGGCAAGATTGGACCCAAAAATCTCGCCTTCGACACCTGTCACTGGGTTTGAGAGGACTGAAGGTTGCCCAATGAACGGAAAAAAAGCCGCCCACATCGTCGGCGCTTTCATCACGTGGTAATACACGCCGGTTCCGCCATCCGAGACCCCATAGAGAAAGATTCGATCCTCATCGACGTTATAGGTCGTCTTTACACGGTCGAGGATCGCAGCGACGTTCTCGACCTGACTCCACTCCCACCACAGCGAGCCGCGCCACGACGACGGGAACACGGAAATCTGCTCGACCACGTCGAATCGATCGAACCGGCGCCACCACGCATCGCCCTTGCGCCACGCATCGGGCCGGGCCACGCCGCCGTGAAGATAGAAACATACCCGATATCGTTTGGTGGGATCGTAATCCTCCGGAACGAGGACGACGTAGTGATGTCGTCCGCCACTACCTTTGCGGCTCCAATCGAGCGGCCCGGTCTCGACCTCCGTTCCGTAGACCCTTCCTGTGCGAAGACGCGCGAAAATAACGGAAAATTCCGGTTCGGTTCGAAGGACGCGGCGCGCGGCGTTTTCTCGGTCCGAAACCTCGGTGGCCGCAAAGAGCTCTCCGAGGGCGCTCTCGAATGTCACCTCGCGCGCGGAAGTCACGTGCGCAACGAGCAGAGTCGCGGCAAAAAGGGCGCGTTTCATGGCGGAAGCTTAGCACCCTGGCGCGCAGGATGCGCATGCGGCATAATCCCGCGAGGAGGTGTCCATGAAAACCCATTTCGCGCTACTAGCCTTCGCATTGAACGCCGGTTGCATGAGCCCCGAGCTCGAATCCGAGACGGTCGACCGAAACATGGCGGCCCCTGAGACAGCCACGCAAGCGGAAGCGGAGGCCGCGGCGGAGCCCCTCATGCTCACGGCCAGCGGGGACGCTTATCCGGAGGAGCTTTTGCCGCGGGGCCGGGCATGGACGGGAGACTTCGATGGCATGATCGAGCGGCGCGTCATTCGGGCCGTCGTGACCGTCAGCTTGACCGGGTATTTTCTAGACGGCGCCACCCAGCGCGGGATCACCTACGACGCGCTTCAAGCGTTCGAAAAAGCGCTCAACGAGAAACTGAATACGGGGAATCTCAAAGTCCATGTCGCCATCATCCCCGTCGCCAGGGATCAATTGATCCCGGCGCTCCTGGACGGCCGAGCCGATATTGCCGCCGCCAATCTCACGATCACTCCGGAGCGTCAGAAGCTCGTCGACTTCTCGGAAGCGGGATGGACGGGCGTGAGCGAGCTCGTCGTCACCGGGCCGAGCGCGCCACCTTTGTCCGAGCTCGACGATCTGTCCGGCCAAGAAATTCACGTGCGGGCCTCGAGCAGCTATTACGAGAGCCTGCAATCCTTGAACGAAGAGCTCCGAGCCGCCGGGAAGGAGCCCGCCCGTCTCGTTCTCGCCGACGAGCACATGGAAGACGAAGACTTGCTCCAGATGGTCGACGCCGGACTCATCCCCATTGTCATCATCGACAGCACGAAAGCGGATTTCTGGGTCCAGATTTTCGACAACATCACCGCTCATCACGATCTCGCGGTGCGCACCGGCGGCGAGATCGCGTGGGCGTTTCGCAAGAACAGCCCGAAGCTGGCCGACGAAGTGAACGCTTTCATTCGCGCGAATCGCAAGGGCACCCTCCTGGGCAACATGCTCTTCAAGCGCTACCTCAAGAACACGAAGTGGGTCGAGCATGCGCTCTCGAGCTCGGAGATGGCCAAATTCCGGGCGACCATCGATCTCTTCCAGAAATATGGTGACGAGTACGATTTCGACTATCTCATGCTCGCGGCACTCGGCTATCAGGAGTCGCGTCTCGATCAGAGCGCGCGCAGCAACGCGGGAGCGGTCGGCGTCATGCAGCTTCTTCCGACAACAGCAGCGGACCCGAATGTCGGTATTCCCGACGTCGAGATCCTCGAGAACAACATCCACGCGGGCACGAAATATCTACGCTTCGTGAAGGACCGCTACTTCGCCGAAGAAGACATGGACGAAGTCGAGCAAACGCTCTTTACGTTCGCGTCGTACAACGCAGGTCCGGCGCGGGTGCGCGGCTTGCGTCGCAAAGCAGAGGCGAGCGGGCTCGATCCGAATGTGTGGTTCGATAATGTCGAAGTGATAGCGGCGCACGAGATCGGACGCGAGACGGTGCAATATGTCAGCAACATCTACAAGTACTACATTGCTTATCGCCAAAGCGAGATCCAGCGACAGCGTAAGGAGCAGGTGCTCTCACCCGCGCCCTCGCGCTGATTTTGATGTTCATGTTGAATCTGACGCGGCGTCGATTTCCGGGGCCGTGTCCTCTTCGCCAAGAATAGCGGGTATCGTGTACAGATAGTGGAGCGCGGAGGCGATGACGAGGACCACCATCGCCCCGAGCAGATAACGGGTCAAAGCATGGTTCGTCCCTCGAAAGTTGCACGCGATCACCCAGAGAATCGTGACGATGTGGACCATCGTCGTCGCTTTTCCGAGAAAGCTCGGGGGAAAGCTCCGTCTTCGGATATAGACGTTGAAGACGAGCACGGCCACTAGAATCCCCGCATCTCGGCTGATCGAGAGGACGGTGATCCACACGGGGATGGGCACGACGAGCGCGTCACTCGGCCAGGACAGAACGACGAGCGAAGACGTCACGAGGAACTTGTCCGCGAGCGGATCGAGCATGGTCCCGAGCTCGGTGCGCTCGTGCAGCAGCCGGGCGGCGAGACCATCGAGCGCGTCCGTCAAGCCCGCGACGGCGAAGACCAGGAGCGCCCACCCATAGAACCCGTAGAGGAGAAGGATTACCAGGCCTGGGACCAGGCACATCCGTAAGATTGTCAGTTGATTAGCAAGGGTCACGGCTCAACTACATGATACTCTTGTGCTTATAGAATCGAGTACAATTCGGTAATTCGACTTCAAATTTTCGCACGAAATCAGTATACTCAAGGCGCACTTTATCCAGTTTAAAGCTGACGACCCAACACCGTCTGGTAACTGCTGGTTGGCATAGGCGCTTGGGGAGATTCTGATGGCTAGAATCAAGATGGTGAAGTGTACGCTCCGTTCTCCCGGAGAGGCACCCGCCCCTAGATTTGTGCCGTTGCGCAAGTTCCGGCTGTGAAAGTACTACATGACTCACGCCCACGACAAGATCGTCGATGGCGAAGAGATCTCTATTTGGGTTGACGCTGAAAGCTATTCCGAACAGCCTCCCGCCCAAGCCCGTCCGCTCGAGGCCGTGATTCGGTTGGGTCTCCAATACTGGGACCAGTCCATGAACACAGCCGCGTTCAGCCAGCGCTATTTCCCTTTCGAGGATTACGACACGATCCGTGACGTCTTCTTACAGCACTATCCCGACCATCCCAACCCCGATGGTCGCACCGTGGGGCGCAAGAAGATTACGGAGACCCGGGGTTACTATCTACATCCGAGGCTTCCGGAAGCTCGGGACTCCTGAGCCCAAAATTGTCCTCGACGAACTCGAGCAACATAGCCTCGTAGGCCTCGGCGTGCGTCCGATAAGCCGCGCCGTGGCGCGCGTCGGGGAACGATCGGAAGCGGCTCGCTTCGCTCACTGACGCCTCGAAGACGCGTTGTTGAAGCTCCACCGGCATCCTTTGGTCCTCTTCACCCGCCACAATCAAGACAGGGCGCTCGCCCATCCGGACGACAGCTTTCTCGAGGTCGAAATCGGCGCGGTCGAACCCGGCTGAAAGCTCCAGAGCGAGCAAAAGAGAGCTTCCCATGGGAAAGCGCGGCAAACCAAAGATCAAATCTAGATGATGCACGACGGTGTGCTCGATGTTGAGAAAAGGACTATCGGCGATGACCGCGTCCACTTCGGTAAGCTCGCTCGCGGCAAGGAGCGCCGCCACCGCCCCCATAGACACGCCGTAGAGTAGAACTTTCGCGTCCGGGCGACGCTCACGAAGAAACCGCACCGCGCCGCCGAAGTCATTCTTCTCGTGATAGCCGAGGGTCACTCGCTCACCTGCGCTCTCGCCGTGGCGCCTGAAATCGAAGACGAGCGTGTCGAAGCCTTGCTTTCGAAAAAAGGCAGCTCGATCCAAAACCTCACGTCGTGAGCGAAAGAGGCCATGACCGCAAGCGACAACGAGCTTCGAGTCGGCGCCTCCCATGTACCAACCGGAAAGCTCGACCCCGTCGGTGGACGCGAAGACGACGTCGTCGTAGTCGAGGTCGTAATCGGCAGGCGCGGAGGTGAGCTTCAAGTCCATCGGGCGCGTGCCCGCGCGCGTAACGAGACGGGCGAGCGCAAAAGGCAGCCCGATCGTGATCCCGAGCAGGAGCACGGTCAGAAGTCCGAGAAGGATCCGTCTCCAGCGTTTTCGTCTCGCCACTGTCTATTCCTTCATTATTTCTGGCATTATTTCTGGCATTATTTCTGGCTTTAGTTCTGGCCCTTGTTCCGGCTCTTCGATAAAGAGGATCAAGACAACGGCCATGGCGCTGAACCCCGCCGTCAACCAGCAGATATATTGAAAGCCAAGGGGGTAGAGGATGGACGCGAGCGCCGCGGCAGTCACGTTGCCGCACTGCGAGAGCGTGTTCCGTAGAGCCACGAAGGCACCTCGATGCTCGCTCGTCACGAGCTGGGTCACGAGCGATTGCAGAGGAGCTACGCGCGTCGCGGCGGACAGACCAACCATCCCCAACGCCGCGTACATCACGAAACCCGCCGTCGCCGGGATCACAACGAGAAAAACGACCATCGCCGTACTGCCCGCGAGCGCGACGCGCGTTTTTCCAATGCGATCGGACAGGCGCCCCGCCGCGAGCGCGCCGAACAGACCCGCGAGGCCACTCAAAGAAAAGACATAGCTGACGCTGCTCAAGGAGAGACCGACTTCCGTGCGCAAATGGGCACCGAGAAAGAGCAAGAAGCCGGTCAGTCCCCCAGTCACAAAAAAGGCGGACAGCGCCCCGGCCGCCGTCGACCGGGCCTTCATGAATCGCAAATAGCCCGGAGAGCGGCTCGAACCAGAGGTGCGGATCTGCGCCTCGTCGAACAACAAGGCGACCGCAACGGCGACGAGGCTCGCGCCGAACGTGAAAACGAGGTAGATCGTCCTCCATCCCGCGACCTCGGCAATCTTGGCGGCGACAGGAATCGCGATCACGGGCACCGCATAGGCCATGCCGACCCAACCCATCGCCCTTCCTCGTCTCTCGTAGGGAACGGAGTCCGCGATAGCCGCAACGATCAGTGCCGAGATCACACCCGCGGAAGCGCCTGTGATCATACGCGCCAAAACGAACACGCGTAGTGACCCGGAAGCGACCACGAGAAGGCTTCCGAGTGCAAACACACCTCCCGCACCGATGAGAAAACGGCCACGTCCGGTGTGGTCCGAGACAGGACCGGCTATGAGTGCCGCCAAGGCGGCGCAGATCGCATAACCGATGACCGTGCGCCCGATCGCGGCGGGCGATGCGTCGAGGCTCGCGGCGATCTCGGTCAATATCGGCGACAATATTTGAGCGTCGACGAGGCCAAGAGTAAGAAGACTGACGAGCGTCGCTACGGTCCGCTTCTCGCTCGAAGGCGGTGATAGCTCGTCCGTCACGTGAACATACTAGCGCAAGCAATTTGCCCGCCTTCGCAGCGCGATGCGGACGGCAGGCGTTGTGCACCCTATGAATTATGGTTTCATCATCAGAACCCGGCGAGTCTGCTGTCAGTGGTCGGTCGTCAGAGAGGCTAGACGGCGTTCTATCTCCATTCTGTCGGTGGCGCGGTCGCGCGGGACGAGGTTCAGCGCTTTTTGGAGCGGGTCGCGGGCTTCCCGGATGAAGCCTCGCCGGATGTAGAGCTCGGCAATCCATTTCAAGTACTGCCAGGCATTTTCTTCGTCGTTGACCATGAGCCGGTCGCAAGCCGCGAGCCCCGTTTCCTCGCCGTCGCCGACGCCGCCGTCGGAAAGGACGAGCTCCACGAGCTCGCGATTGTAGCGATTCTCATCCGGTGCGAGTTGGCACGCTCGGTTCAGCAGCTCGACTGCGGCCTCGAAATCACCTCTTCGCCGCAGCACGTTTGCCGCCTCGAAATATGCTTCGTGGAAACGCGGTTCCCGCTTGACGGTCTCGCGAAATTTCTCGAGAGCGGCATCGCTCTTCTTCGCACCCGCGAGGGAGCGGCCGAGGAGGAACGTGATGTCGGGGTCGGGGTCATTAGCCGCGCCGCGGGCAAGCGCCTCGAGACGCTCGCGTGCCTCGTCGAAGCGTCCGAGCTCGATATTGACGGCGGATAGAAGAATAGAGACCTCGACGTCCTTCGGTGCGGAACGCTCGGCGCGTTTTAGCGCTTCGCGCGCCTCGCCCATGCGCCCGCCAAGACTCCACGCGCGTCCGAGCTCGAGATTCACGACGAAGGAGGCGCTTGCTTCCTCTGCCGCGGCCGCCAGAAACCCCACGGCGCGCTCGGCGTTACCCTGCACCAGAGCGACATATCCCGCCTTGAAGTCATCCCCCAGCGCGCGATAAGCATCGATGCGGCCCCGGGGCTTGTCCGCTATCGCGAGCTCGAAAAGGTCGTCGATACCCAGATGATAGAACCCGACCTCCTCCGTGCTGCCAAGTACATCATCTCCGCTAGACACGTCGGGCGCGACGACTCTATGCACGATACTGCTCGAAGCCCTAAGGCCGGCCAGAGCGTCGCATTCGCGCAACAGCGCCTCGATCGTGGTCGCACGGCTGTCGCCCACGCGAAGCACGGTGCGCGCTCTCGAATATTCCGCGCGCGCCCTCTCGAACTCACCCGAGAGAAAGAGGCGGTCGCCGCGGTGACGCAGGCGTTCGTATCCGTAGAGATGATTGAGAAGATGAGTAAACAAGATTACCGTCGGGATCGCTCTGGCTCGAGTGGGACCACCTCGTCCGGCTGTTCCGGCACCAGGAGCTCCCAATTGTATTGGTTTTGCCGAATCTCATCGAGCCGATATTCGGCGATGGCGAGGCGCTCACGAACACCGTCGCAATCGACGGCGATGGGCACGAAAAAGTAGTGGCTCGCCGCGCGGCATTGAAAGACGTCGTCTTTCGCAATTTCGAGCTCTATCTCAGCCGCTTCGAGCTGATCTTTCCAGACCCGGCTCCACGTCTCACGAAGCTCGCGAACATCTTGCGCTGAGAGTCGTTTTGAGGCCGGCCGCTCGATGTCTACCTTGGATTCGGCGGCGACGGCAGCGACCGAAAGGCCCGTCACCGAAAGCCCCTTCCCCACGGATGCCTCGAGCTCTTGCTCGCGAATGACCGAAACGGGCGTGTCGGATGCGATTTCAGCGCGCCGCTGTCGCTCCCTCCGGGCCACCTCCCCGAGGCTTTGCGCCCACATAGGCCCGCAAAATAGAAGCGAGGTCGCGAGCCCCAGCATCCACCGCTTCCCCGTCATGCCTATACTTTGCCGCAGAGTCGTCACGACCGCAACGACTTGCCATGCGCCCCTGTCAGAGTGTCGCGTTGTCACGGTGTCGCGTCAGCCGCAGTGTTCTGTGCACCCGAGCCGGGCATTTTGAGGTATAGTGTTGCGTTGGCACCGCTAGAACACCCCACCGAGCACTCCACGGGATCTAGGACTCAATGAGCCTGCTGAACCGTCTCCGTTCGAAACTCAGAAACAGCGATCCGGACGTTCGCGCGGAAGCCGTTCGTGAGCTCGAAAAAGAAGAGGTAGACCTTCTGACCTCCGTCGCCCAAACGGACACGGATATTCGCGTCCGGAGGATCGCGGTCAAGAAACTCGAATCGCCGAGGCATCTACTCGAGATTGCAGAAAAAGACGCGGACGAGAGCTTGCGCGCTTTCGCTCGAACACGCGCCCGCCAGCTCCTCGTGCAAATCGGATGCGACAATCGAGATGTGGAGGAATCGCAACGCGCGCTCGGCCTTCTGGAAGCGCCCTCGGATATCGCGGCCGTCGCCGACAAAGCCCATTTCGACAACGTCCGCGCCAGTGCATTCGAAGCTCTAACGGACGATAGCGCCCTGGCTGAGCTCGTGTGTCGCGCCAAGAATCCCGCTTTGCGCTCGCGCGCACTCGAGCGCATTCGCGAGCCGGCTTCGCTCAAGAGCATCGTCTTGGACGAAGACACCGGCGATCTGGCGCTTACGGCGCTCGGCCGACTCGACGACATCACTTCCCTGGAGACGATCGTCGATCACGGAGCGGTGGCCAAAACCGTACGCCGCCACGCCCTAGCGAAGCTCGAGAAGCTCGTGCCGGAAGACCATCCCATCAAAGTCAGGGAACGCGACGAGCGCTACAAAGAGATTCTGAAGAAGCTGAGCGCACTCGACGAGAGCGGAGAAATCGTTCAGACAACGGAGCTCGAGACGCTAGTGTCGCAATGGGAGGAGCTCAGGGCGCTGTCGGAGCCGGGTGCCGCACTCGTCGAGCCTTTTCAAAAAGCGCTGGAGCACATCCGCGAGCGCGCGGAAAAACTCGCCAAGCGCAACCACAAACAGCTCGAATCTTCCGATGAGATCCAAGGCTCCACCGCAGAAGCGGAGTCCGAAACCGCGGACGAGGCACGGCTCGCGCTCCTTCGTAGCGTTGTCGAGCTCCCGGAAGGCGATCTCGAAAAGGCTCTGGAAGCTGCCCGGACCCAATGGCGCGCACTAGGCCCGCCCTCGGATGACGCGCTCACGCAAAGGTTCGAAGCCGCAATCGCGAAAGGCGAAAAAAGTCTCAGCATCACGAACAAGGCCGACGAAAGCGGACGCGCCGTAGCGGATTTTCTCGAAAAGGCGGAGAGCATCGTCAAGGGCGGTAAGCTCCCCGCCGCAATGCGCGAGTGGCAGAAGCTCGAGCGAACTTGGCCGAGCTTCGACGGTATCGCGGACGCGCAAGCCAAAACCCGCTATGCCCGCGCCGAAGCCGTGCTCACCGAACGGAAGGAAAAACAACGCCTCGACCGCGAAGCGCAGGATCAAGCGGCTCTCTCCGACATACAGGCGCATCTAAAGAAAATGGCAGAGCTCGCCGCCATGGACTTGGTGTCGATCAAACAAGCAGAGAAGGAGCTCCGAGAGGCGCAGGATGTTCTGAAGACGATGGGACCGCTCGCGCCGAGCGTCAACCGCAAAAAAATTCGTCGCGAGATCTCTGAAGCGCGTGAAAAGCTCTTCAAGAAGACCCAGGAGACTCGCGACATCGAGGCATGGAAGCAGTGGGCCAATGTGGACATCCAAAACGGACTCATCGCCCGCGTGGAAGCGCTTCGCGAGTCAAAGGACGTCCCTAAAGTTGCCAAGGAGATGCGAGCGATCCACGAAGAGTGGAAAAAAGCGGGCTCAGCTCCCGCGAAGAAAGCCGAGGAGCTCTGGCAGAAATACAAATCCATCCGGGACGAGCTCAAGGCTCCTTGCGACGAGTTCTTCAAGAAGCAGAACGAAGAACGCGGCGCCAATCTCGAGAAAAAAATAGCTCTGTGCGAGAAAGTCGAAGCTCAGAAGGACTCGGAAGACTGGAACAAAACGGCAGACGCCATCAAAGAGCTGCAAAGCGAGTGGAAAACGATCGGTCCGGTCCCACAAAAGAAATCCGACGCGATTTGGAAACGCTTCCGCAAAGCCTGCGATCACTATTTCGAGCGACGCAAGGAACACTTTGGCGACCTCAAAGGCGAGCGCGACGAGAACTTCAAGAAAAAGGAAGCGCTTTGCGAGACCGCCGAATCACTTCGCGATTCCACCGATTGGACGAAGACCGTAGCCGAGCTGAAACGGCTCCAAACCGAGTGGCGCACGATAGGCGCCATTCCGAGAAAGAAGTCCGATCAGATCTGGAAACGCTTCCGCGAAGCTTGCGATTATTTCTTCGACCGATTCAAGCGGCGGGACGAAGTCGACGCCAAAGACAAACTGAAGCGCCGCGAAGAGCTCGTCGAGGCCGCCGCAACGTTTGCCGCCGCCGATCCGAACGAGCCTGAAGCAGTAGCGGAAAAAGTGATGGAGCTTTGGGCTGAGTGGAAGAGCCTCGGCCGTCTTCCCGATTCGGGACGCGACGTTCAAACTCGGTTCGAAAAAATCGTCTCCGAGCTCGTTGCGAAGGCACCTATTGCCTTCGCCAAAACGGAGCTCGACCCCGCAGCGAACCACAAGAAACGCGAGAAGCTCGTAACCCGCCTCGAATCGCTCGTGAGCGATTTCAAACCCGACGAATCCGCGGCCGGCGAGACCGACGAGCTCGAAGACCTCGCCGCGCGACTCAAGGACGCTCTCGCGACGAACACGATCGCGGGCGGCAAGTCGCGCGACCCAGGCCAGGCTTGGAAGGAGGCGTCTACAGAAGTGCGGCGCCTAAGAACGAACTGGCTGCGAGTCGCACCCATCCCCGGCGACGAAGGCCGTCTACTCGGAGAGCGCTTCGAGAACGCTTATCGCGATTTCTTCGCGAACAAACCGAGCGCGCGCCGCTAGTGCTCGATTCAAGCACTAGGCTCTAACATCGCCTGGCCGGCGCAAGCCTTGCCGCGGACCTGGAAGCAGGTAGCTCGAAGCCGATAGCCACTCGAATCGCGGCCCTAGGCGCTACGTAGGCGGAGGGCGTTCGTTACCACCGAGACCGAGCTCATCGCCATAGCGCCCGCGGCGATCACCGGAGACAACAACACGCCGAAAACGGGATAGAGGACACCCGCGGCGATGGGGATCCCGAGAGCGTTGTAGAAAAAAGCCCAGAAGAGATTCTGGCGGATGATACGCATCGTCTTTCTGGAAAGGCGGATAGCATCCACCACGCCTCGGAGCTTGCCATCTACAAGCGTTATGTCCGAAGCCTCGATGGCGATATCCGTACCGCTCCCCAACGCAATGCCTACATCCGCCTGAGCGAGTGCGGGCGCGTCGTTGATGCCGTCTCCCACCATCGCCGTGCGCTTGCCGCTCTTCTGAATCTTCTCGACTTCCTGGGCCTTCAATTGCGGAAGCACACCCGCCATGACCCTGTCTATCCCCACGCTCGCGGCAATGTTGCGGGCAACGACTTCACTGTCCCCGGTAATCATCACGAGCTCGAGACCATCCGCTTTCATTTCGCGTATGGCTTCCGCCGAGCCCTCCTTCAAGATGTCGGCGACTCCCAACATCCCAATGAGATTACCGTCCTCGGCGACGAACATCGCGCTCTTACCTTCGGAGCCAAGATGCTCGGCGCCGTCCATGAGGCGACCGAGACCGACGCCGCGCTCCTCCATCAAAAGCGCATTCCCGACAAGAATCTCTTTGTCACCGATCCGTGCGCGCACACCCTTTCCCGGTAGCGCTTTGAACTCCGACGCCGTTTTCAACATGTCGCCGCGTGCACCCGCATAAGCGACGATCGCCTGCCCGGCAGGATGCTCGGAAGTTTTCTCCGCCGCCGCGGCATAGGCGAGAACGAGCCGCGTATCCTGATCCCCGGCGGAAACGACGTCGGTGACTCGGAGCGAGCCTTCAGTAATCGTGCCTGTCTTGTCGAGCACGATCGACTCGACCGCGTGCAGGAGCTCGAGGCTTTCGGCGGATTTGATCAATATGCCGCGTGTCGCGCCCCGGCCGGTGGCGACCACGATGGCGGTCGGCGTGGCGAGACCCAAAGCGCACGGACAGGCGATGATGAGAACGGCGATCGCGTTTCCTAGCGCCATCGGAACGGAAGGCCCGAAAACCAGCCACACGCCGAACGTCAACGCCGCAATCGCGATGACACAAGGGACGAAAACGCCCGAGATCTTGTCGGCAAGTCGTTGCACCGGCGCTTTCGACCCTTGAGCGTCCTGAACGAGCTTCACGATCGACGCCAACGTCGTTTGGGCCCCCACGCGCTCGACCTCGAACTGAAACGCACCCATCTGATTGAAGGTGCCGCCCGTCACGGTGTCGCCCGGCCCTTTGTCGACCGGCAGACTCTCGCCCGTAAGAAAGGACTCGTCGAGCGTCGAGCGGCCGCTTTTGATGACCCCGTCGAGCGGCACTTTGTCTCCAGGCCGAACCGCAAGGAGGTCGCCGACCCGGACGTCACCCACGGGCACGTCCCGTTCGTCACCGTTGACCCCGTCCAACACTAGGCGCGCCGTGTCCGGTTGGAGCTCGAGGATCTTTTTGATCGCGGACGAGGCTCTTCCCTTCGCGCGCGCCTCTAGAACCTTTCCGAGGAGGACGAGAGTAATGATCATGGCAGCCGAGTCGAAGTAAAGAACCGGCTCGACACCCCCCGCTTGCAGGAATCCCGGAAAAACGGTCGCGGCTACACTGTAGACATAGGCCGCCCCGGTACCCATCGCTATCAAGCTATCCATGTTGAACGAGAACGTCGAAAGCCCGGCCGCGAAGCCCGAGAGAAACTGACGACCACACCAAAACAAGACCGGCGTGGCGGCTATCCAGAGCAGGACCGCTTTGAGCCCCGCGGTCGCTCCAATCGTCTCGGGCGACACCATGCTGAGCGTCATGATGACGAACGAGAGCAGCGCGGAGACGATCGTCTTCGTCTTGAGCGTCTGGTATTGCTCGGCGCGCAAGGCTGCCGCAGCTTCGTCCGGGTCCTTGCTCTCCGGCCCGGACACGATGAGACGATAAGGGCCCGCCGAAGACACGGCAGCCTCGATACGTGCAGGGTCGACCCGTTTCGGATCGTATTCGACCGAGACGCGTTCGGTCGCAAAATTGACCGAAGCCCGGGAAACGCCGTCGAGATTTCCCACCGAGCGCTCGATCGCGCCGACGCAGGCCGCGCAGTGCATCCCTGTTACGGGAAAGTCGAGACGCTCACCCTGTCGTTTTGCCGCGCTCGGTGTCGTCGAGCTTTTTGACCCAATCACGGGAAGCATGACCAGATCCTGCATATGGGCGCTCGAGGGAGCCTCTGCTTTCAAGAACGCTTCCGGGTCCTTCTCGAACGCAGTCTTGCAGCCGGCGGCGCAAAAAGCGTACAGCTCGTCCTTGTAGGTCGTCTTGTGGGGCGAGGTCTCCGGATCCACCGACATGCCGCAAACCGGATCTTTCAAAACTCTCGCGGCAGCTTTCATGAAATCGGCTTCGAGTCTAGCACAGGAGCCCGAGACGGCACTTGCCGGCGGGGCTCATCCTGCTTACTCTTGAATGCGTGAACGATGCTCAGAAGCTCGCGCACGAAATCCAGTCGCCGCTGACCTCGCTGGAGGTGCAACTAAGAGCTCTCATCGAGGAGAGCCCGGCGAGCACCGCCATCAAAAACTGTTTGCATGAAGTCGAGGCGCTCAAATCGCTCGTCGCGAGATTCCTCGAGCTCGACATGCCTGTCGCGCTTCGCGAACCTTGGCCACTTTCAACCGTGCTGGCGCGAATCGAAAACCGCTTTCGCCCGATAGCCGAGGCCCGGCACCTCCGACTCGAGATCGATCCCGCCGAGGCCGACGCTCGGGGCGATCCGCTCGCGACCGAGCGTATCCTCGCCAATCTCGTCGATAACGCGATCAAGTTCTCCCGAGAGGACGGCTTCGTCCATGTGCACGTGCAGCATCGAGATGGCCATCTCCGCATCGAAGTCAGCGACGATGGCCCCGGCATTCCGAGCGAGGCCCGCGAGCGCGTCTTCGAGCCTTTTTTTTGCCTCGACCGTGAGGCGCCGGGCGCCGGGCTCGGGCTCGCGATCTCGAAACGGCTCGCCGAGGCACAGAATGGCAGCTTGCGACTCGATGCAGCACGGGACGTCGGCGCATGCTTCCTTCTGACGTTGAAGTCCCTTTGATGCCGATCGTCTGACCCAACGTGGCGGTCGAAACCGTTCGCTTCGAGCGATATTGACTCAAACTCCGTATCTAGTGTAGCGTCGACAGACATGACGTTGAGACCCATCGTGAAGTTCGGTGCCACCGAGCTCGACATCCGCTCCGAGGAGATCACAGATTTTCCAGACGAGCTCGAAAGCCTCGCGGAAGACATGGTGCAGACGATGTACGCCGCACCCGGCGTCGGCCTCGCCGCACCCCAGATCGGAGTGAACACGCGCCTCATGGTCATCGACATCACGGTCGGCGAGGACGCCAAACAGCTGATCGTGATGGCGAATCCCGTCGTGCTCCAGCACGACGGCGAGCAGCACGAAGAGGAAGGTTGCCTCTCGGTGCCGGGCTATGCCGGCGTCGTGACGCGTCCTGTCTGGGTCAAGGTGCGTGGCCAAGACCTGAAGGGTAAAGAGCTCACGATGGAAGGAACGGGGCTCCTGGCGCGCGCTTTTTGTCACGAGATCGACCACCTGGACGGCAAGCTGTTTATCGAGCGTCTCGGAGTTTTGAAGCGAGACCTACTGAAGCGGAAGCTCCGGAAACTCATTCGACAAGGCGAGTGGTAAGCCGCAAGCGATGAAGCTCGTCTTCATGGGCTCCGGCACGTTCGCCCTGCCATCGCTCGAAGTGCTGCTAGCTTCCTCGACTCATCGCGTCACAGCACTCTTCACGCAGCCCGACAAGCCTGCCGGCCGCGGACATCGCCAGAGGCCCCCTCCGACGAAAGAGCTCGCGCTCGGGCACGGCGTTGCCGTGCACCAGCCCGCGAAAGTGCGGAGCCCCGAGAGCATCGCGCTCATAGAAAAGCTCGCACCAGATTGCATCGTCGTCGTCGCCTACGGGCAGATCATTCCCAAAGCGATCCTGGACATCCCTCCGCGCGGCGTCATCAACGTCCACGGGTCACTCCTCCCGCGTTATCGAGGCGCGGCGCCGATTCAGCGGGCCATTGCAGAGGGTGAGACGATGACCGGGGTTACGACGATGTTGATGGACGAAGGGCTGGACACCGGCGCGATCCTGCTAGTGGAAACGGTGACGATAAGCCCCGAAGACACGACAGCGAGCCTCTCGCCCAAGCTTTCTCTCTTGGGTGCTGCACTCTTGGAGCGGACGCTCGTCGCGTGGGCCGAGGGCGGCCTCTCGCCCATCCCGCAAAACGACGCCCAAGCAACGAAGGCGCCGCGCATCAAGAAGGAGGACGCGCGCATCGACTGGCGCCAGCCCGCGGCGCAAATCGCGTGTCGCGTGCGCGCTTTCGACGCGTGGCCGGTTGCCTTTACCGAGCTTCAAAACGCTGTCCTGAGAGTTTGGAAAGCAGCGCCATCGACGGCCACGAGCTCGCGCGAGCCGGGGAGAATTGTCGGCGTTCATGCTACCGGGATCGACGTCGCTTGCGGCGAAGGCACGGTGATCGTCCTACAGGAGGTTCAACTGTCCGGAAAATCTCGAATGGCCGCGGCAGACTTCGCTCGCGGCAAGCGGCTGGGCGTCACGATCCGCTTCGGGTCTCACCCCGAGCGCCCACGATAGAATGTGAGCGTGCGATTTCTCCGATGGGTGCTCGGCTTCCTCGCGCTATTCGGGATCTGGGGTGCCGGAGTCTTCGCTTTCTTTTTCGTCGGCGCCTTCTTTTTCGGTTTCGGCGTCCTTCTCGACCGCTTTTTCTGGGCGCGTGGCGGCGCGGAGGTCACGCGCCATTTGCGCTAGGCGTCGCTCGACTTTGCCGTAGACGCTGGTTTCGGGGTAGGTGCCGTCTTTGGCTTCCGCGCCGGCGGGCGTGCGGGTCAAGATTTCGACACCTTGCTCGATTGTCGAAACGGGATAGATGTGAAACTTTCCTGCGGCCACCGCTTCGACGACGCTCTTTCGGAGCATGAGGTCCGACACGTTCGCCTGAGGGATCATCACCCCTTGGTCTCCGGTAAGGCCCAAAAATTTGCACGTGTCGAAAAAACCCTCGATCTTCTCGTTTACACCGCCAATGGCTTGCACGTCGCCTTTTTGGTTCACCGAGCCCGTGACGGCGATGTCTTGCCGGAGCGGAAGCCCCGAGAGGGCCGAGACGAGCGCATAGAGCTCGGTGGACGACGCGCTGTCCCCGTCGACTCCGCTATAGCTCTGCTCGAAAGCCAAGCTTGCGGATAGCGTCATCGGGCGCCTCTTGGCGAAACGCGAGCGCAAGTAGCCGGCGAGGATCAACATACCCTTGTTGTGACTGCGTCCCGAGAGATCGGATTCGCGCTCGATATTGATGATACCCGCACGGCCGGTCGCGACCGCAGCTGTGATCTTCGTGGGGCGCCCGAATCGATAGTCTCCCAAGTCATAGACCGCAAGACCGTTCACCTGTCCTTCCCGAACGCCATCGCTTTCAATCATGATGACGCCCTCTCGGATCATTTCCGAGATGCGGACCTCGATCAAATTTCGGCGCTCGACCCGCTCTTCGAGCGTGCGGTCGATATGGGAGCCTGTGATGATGTCCGCATTTTCCTGCTTTGCCCAATAATTGGCTTCGCGGAGCAGGTCGGCGATATCACTGAAACGTGTCGAGAGCTTGTTTTGGCTGCCGGAGAGGCGGAGACCCGCCTCGACGACCGCGGCTGTCGCCGAGCGATCGAATGGCCGAAGCTTCTCGACGCGTGCGGTGCGGGCTATGAAGCGCGCGTAGCGCTCGATAGATTCGGCTGTGCGCTCCATCACGGTGTCGAAATCTGCTTTGACTTTGAACGTCTTGCGGAAATCGGGGTCGTGTTGGTAGAAAATCTGATAGGACTGCGCGTCGCCGATGAGCACGACTTTGACTTGGGCATCAATGGGCTCGGGCTTGAGAGCAGAAGAATTGTACATATAAGCGGGGTCGTAGCCTTGGATGTCGACTTTCCCGCTCTTGAGCGTGCGTTTGAGTGACTGATAGACACCCGGCTCCGACAAGACTTCATGGAAAGACAGCACGAGATAGCCGCCCATGGCCTTCAACAAGCTCCCGGCCTTGATACGGGTGAAGTCCGTATGGGACTGGCCGCTGCGGTCGAAGCTGCGCTCGATCGTGCCGAAAAGGTTTTTATATGTCGGGTGGGTCTCCACCACGATGGGTGGGCTCGTGATTCCGGAATTGTCGACGAGCAAGTTGACGCGGTAGCGGACAAAACGATCCGTCTGCGCTATCAGGAGCGCCGCAATCCCGGCTTGTTCGGACGTCTCGGGTTTGTGAACAAATTGCTCGAGGTTGTCGAGAACGTCGTGCCGGAGATGCTCGAGAAACTGCTTCGTTCTTTCGCCGGCAAAACGCGCCTTGAGATCTTGGATCCTGGGGTTCACGATCTCGGCGCCGAAACCAAAGACGAGAGCTTTGAGCGCCTCCGAAATCTGGCGCTCCGCTTCGCGCGCATGTTTCAGCACTTCGTCTAGCTCTTCCGCGAACCCATCTCGAACCTTGTCGACCCGCTCGTACTCGTCGCGCTCGATCTCGCCCTCCGCGAGCATTTGCTCGAGCTCTTCCCCTGCACGAGGCTTGCCGTCAACGATGGGCGCGAGCTCGGTCTTCGTCATCGGCCCGAAGCGAATCTCGACGAGCACGAAATTCTCTTTCTTGATGCGCTCCTCGAACTCTTTGATGACCTCGCGGCCTTTCGACCCCTCCCGCTCGATGAGCTGAGATCGTCGCTCCTTGAACTCGTCCGATTCGAGCACGGCGGGTACGGTTCGGTCTAGATAATCGACGAGCGCGTTCATCTCCTTGCGCAACTTCGAGCCATCCCCTGCGGGAAGATAGAGCGCGAGAGGGCTGTCCGCATCGTCGAAATTATTCACGTAGCAGATATCCGACGGGATCTCGGTGGAGCGATCTTGGATCGTCTCGAGGATGCTCTTGACGGTCGTTTCCTTGCCCGTACCGGTGAGCCCTTGAACGAGAATGTTGTAGCCCCGGGACGGCACCATGAGGCCGAGCTGTATCGCTTTGATCGCGCGCTCCTGGCCGATGATCTCGAAAGGTGCTTCTATCTCTTCCGTCGTTTCGAAGTTGAACGTATCGAGCGGGCAGCGGTATCGCAGCTGTTCAGCGGAGAGCTCGGGCATAGCGGAGGATGACACGTTTTCTCCTTTTCTCCAATTTCGCCCCATGGACGACACCGAATGATCTAGCATTCACCGCTATGGTTTCAAGAGCGTCCCCAGCACGCCGGATGGCGTTCGAGGTGCTCCGTGGCGTCGAACGGCGGCGGGGCGAGCCAGCCGCGCTGCTCCATGCCTCTCGATACGCCACTCTCTCCGCCACCGATCGGGACTTGGCGACGGAGATTACCTATGGCGTGCTTCGCTGGCGCAACAGACTCGACTTCGTCTTGTCACACCACAGTAAAAGGCCCCTCGAAAAAATCGAGGGCAACGTCCTCACAGCGCTCCGCATCGGCCTCTATCAAATTCGTTCTCTCGATCGTGTGCCCGACCGCGCCGCGGTCGACGAAGCCGTGCGTCTGGCGCATGACTTCGATGCTTCGCGGGGGGCGACTTTCGTCAACGCAGTGCTGCGCAACGCGGCTCGCCGTCCGGAGGAGCCCGCGCTGCCAAGCCGGGACACAGATCCGATCGGATACCTTCGTGACAGCCTTTCTCATCCTGAATGGCTCGCCCGGCGCTATGTGGAAAAGCTCGGCCTGGAAGACGCGGAGACACGATGTCGCCGACAGAACGAGCCGCCTCCAGTCTACGTGCGCGTCTCCCGCCGAGTCACCCTCGAGAGAGCACAGGCGCAGCTCGGCGTCGAGTCCGAGCGCGTCGCCATCCTGCCCCATGGCTTGCGAACCTGTTCAGGAAAACTGCGGGGCAGCAAACTTTTCGAGCAAGGTCTCGCCATCATCCAAGATGCCGGAGCGCAACTCATCCCGTACCTTCTCGAGCCCTCGCAAGACGATGTCGTTCTCGATGTCTGCGCGGCCCCCGGAGGCAAAGCGACGGCTCTCGCGGAGATCGCCCATCGCGGCAGCGTCATCGCACTCGATCGGAGACGGCGGCGCGCCGTTCTGATTCGGGACTTGGCTTCTGAGCTCGGTGCCACCAACCTCGTCACGGTAGCCGCGGACGGCCGCAAGCTCCCGCTAGCGCGACGTTTCCTTCGCATTCTCCTGGATGCGCCCTGCTCAAGTCTCGGAACATTGCGGCACAATCCCGACATCAAGTGGCGGGTGACGAAACCGGATTTGGCCCGTCATCAGGAGCTGCAGTTGCAGCTCCTGCGAGCTTCCGCACGCGCCCTTGAGAACGGAGGCCGACTCGTCTATGCAACCTGCTCGACCGAGCGCGAGGAGAACCAAGACGTGGTCGCCGCGTTTATTGACAGTACCCCCGGCTTTCGCGTCGCACCGGCTCATGAATCTCTGCCCGAGCGGGCGCGACACCTCGTCTCTTCTGCTGGCTTTTTCGAGACCACGCCCGAGAGGGACGACATGGATGCCTATTTCGCGGCGATCCTGACGCGGGAGGAGTAAGATCAATATCAAGAAAAGCCCAAACATGAGTAGCCATGTGAGGCTAGCTCCGGCCTCACATGGCTACTCATCTTCGAGCCGAGATAGAATAGAGCTGTGAGCGACAAGCACCGCGCGGGCGAGCGCGTTCTGCACAAAGATACAGACGAAGGTACGGACAAAGTTACGCCCCGGCCGTCATCGAATCACGGCCGAGGCCGCGTCGCCACCAAAAACACGTCGAAACGCAAGAAAGTCCGCACCGTCTTCGTGCGGATCGTAGAGACGCTCGCCATCGCCGGGGGCCTGCTCGCAACCGCCGTCATCGCAGCGGCCGTTTCCTTCAGCCTCGCGGTCCGGAGCAACGACGTCATCGTCCCGGACCTGTCCGGTGCGAGTCTCGATGGCGCGCGTGAAATGCTCGCCGCGGCCGAGCTCACGCTCGTGCTTCAAGGAAACCGCTTTCACGCCACGGTCCTAAAGGATTTCGTCGCACTCCAAACACCGGCCGCCGAAACGACGCTCCGGAAAGGCCGATCGATACGGGTCTGGGCAAGCTTGGGTCCCGAGCGACGCACGGTGCCGCGGATCGAGGGAGAAACACTGCAATCGGCGCAGCTCATCCTCGAGCAGTCCGGCTTCAGCCTCGGCCGCGTCGTCGAGATCCACAGCGACGTGTACGCGCCCGATACGGTCGTCGCACAGTCACCGCAGGCTTATGACGAGATCGGCGAGGAAACTGTCGTCTCCGTGCTGCTTTCCCGTGGTTACATGGAGGAAGGCTTCGTAATGCCCGATTTCATCGGCCGGGACTATGTCGAGCTCCTCGACAGACTGAGCCGGAGCTCGCTCAGAGTCTCTCAAGTGAGGCTCGTCGATTACCCCGGCGTTGCGAAGAACGTGGTCGTGCGCCAGTCCCCATCATCGGGCACGAAAGTGTTCAGGCGCGACCGTATCATTCTTTATTTGAGCAAAGGTCCGTAAGCGATGCGCATCGCTCCATCGATTCTCTCCGCCGATTTCACGAAGCTCGCTTCCGAGATTGAACGCGTGGACGCAGCCGGAGCCGGCCAGCTCCACCTCGATGTCATGGACGGCCACTACGTCCCGAACTTGACTTTCGGCCCGATGATCGTCTCGGCGGTTCGCGAATGCACGTCCTTACCGCTCGACGTCCATCTGATGATCGAGCATGCCGAGCGTTGGGTGGACCCGTTCATCGATGCGGGGGCGGACATGATTGCGGTGCATCCGGAGACGCTATACCATCCGCATCTCGTGTTGAGCGCGATCAGAAAACGCGGGAAAAAAGCAGGTTTGGCGCTGAACCCCGGCTTTTCCCTCGCTACGATTGAGGGTCTCCTGCCTTTCGCAGACTATGCCATCATCATGTCGGTAAACCCGGGATGGGGTGGACAGAAATTCATCGAGGGCAGCTTCGATAGAGTGCGCGAGCTCCGCGCCATCGCTGACAGGGCCGACAGGGCCGACAGGGAGTTATCCATCGAGATCGATGGAGGGATGAACGCCGAGAGGATACCCATGGCTGCCGAGGCGGGCGTCGATGTGGTGATCGCTGGCTCCGCCGTCTTCAAAGCCGAGGACCCCGCCTCGGTCCTGCGCGACATGCTTCTCGCAGCCACCGTAGTTTGAAATCCCACCTTGCGCGCGACCAGATGTCAGCTACGTGTCCGCTACGCGGAGACCGACGCCATGGGCGTCGTCTACTACGCCAACTATTTGACATGGTTCGAAGTGGGACGTTGTGACTTGCTCCGGCAGCTAGGCGCGAGCTATCGGGATATCGAGCACGAGGACCAGATCTACCTTCCCGTCGTCGAAGCGCAATGCAGCTATAAGAGCCCGGCGCATTACGACGACGTTATCGAGATTCGAACGACGGTGAGTCGGCCATCGCGCGTCCGCATTCGATTCGATTACGAGCTCGCACGCCTCGAGGACGAAACGGTGGTCGCGACCGGCTCAACTCTCCATGTCGCCACCACGAGGGACGGCAAACTTTGCAAGCTTCCAGAAAGACTAACGGAGTTGTTCGCATGACAACATCTCTCGTAACCGGCGCCGCCGGATTCATCGGCTCCACGCTCGCCGAGACGCTCGTCGCGAGCGGAGACAGGGTCGTCGGTATCGACTCGTTCCTCGACTATTACGATCGAAGCCTGAAAGAGAAGAACCTCGAAAAACTTCGCGAGAGCGACCAGTTCGAGCTCATCGAAGGCTCCATCCAAGATCAAGACCTAGAAGCGCTGTTGAGAAGATGCGACCGCCTTTTTCACCTCGCGGCACAGGCCGGCGTGCGCGCCAGTTGGGGCGCCGAGTTCTCTATCTATACGACCAACAACATTCTCGCCACCCAAAAGCTTCTCGAAGCCGCCATCAGCTCGGGTCTTTCGTCCTTCGTCTTCGCCTCTTCGTCGTCGGTTTACGGGGATAGTGCGGCACTTCCAATGGTCGAGGACGTCCCGCTTCACCCGGTCTCGCCTTACGGAGTGAGCAAGCTCGCCGCCGAGAAACTCGTCGAGCTCTATCACATCAACGATGGCTTGAACACGGCGTCGTTGCGCTATTTCACGGTCTACGGACCTCGCCAACGCCCCGACATGGCGTTTCACCGGCTCCTGAAATGCGCAAAGACAGGCGACTCTTTTTCGCTTTTCGGAGATGGTCGTCAAACCCGCGATTTCACCTTCGTCACCGACGCGGTGGCCGCGACGATCGCGGCATCGGAGCGCGGCCGCGCCGGAGCGGTCTACAACATCGGAGGCGGCTCGCGGGTCTCGATGCTCGACGTCATCGAAACCATCCAAGACGTGACCGACAGCAAAGTAAAGATCGATTTCAACCCCAAGCAAAAAGGCGACATGCGCGATACTTACGCGGACACGTCAGCGGCGCGAACCGATCTCGGTTACGCGCCGTCAACCGATCTGCGCCAGGGTTTGGGCCGGGAGTGGGAGTGGATTCGAAGCTTGTAGACCGATTTTCGACTTCGGATGTTGCGACCGGGCCTCCGCTCGTCTATTCTGATGCATTAGAGCACGATTGATGATGAAAGACCGATGAGAATCCGTTTCGCTTTGAAGCTTTCCCAGCTGCTCGCGTTCCTCCCGTTCCTCCTGTTCCTATTGACGGGTGCGCTCGCGATGAGTCTCGCTTGCAGCGGCAAGTCGGACCAGATCGCGGTCTCAGGGCAAGGCGATCAACGCTTGATGGCGATGGGACGAAGCGCCCTCGAGAACAAGAACTGGACCGAAGCGCGCGGCTATTTGCAGCAGCTCTTGGACGCCTATCCTCGCAGCCAACTCGCAGGCGATGCTCGGCTCGGGATCGCGGATTCCTACTTCAACCAAAAGGGCAGAAACAACCTCATCCTCGCCATCGCAGACTACCGGGACTTCCTCACCTTCTTCCCGAACCACCCCGCGCGGACTATGCCCAGTATCAAATCGGCTACGGGCACTATCGGCAAATCCATAGCCCCGATCGCGACCAGGAGCCAACGGAGCTCGCTATCGAAGAGTTTGAAAAACTCGTCGAGCTATACAGGAACTCGCGCTACGCGGAAGAAGGGCGGGTGCTGCTAGATGAGTGCTATGAGACGCTCGCCGAGTCCGAGTTCGGCATCGGGTTGTTCTATTTAGAAATTCGAAAACATTGTCGCGCTTCGATCCCACGCTTCCAACGAGTGATCGACAATTTCCCTACTTTCAGCAAGATGGACGAAGTGCATTTTCGCATCGGGTCCGCCTACGATAGGTGCCGGCAACCCGAGCAAGCGCTCCCTCACTTTCGCCAGATCGTGGACCATTTCCCGGAGAGCCTCTATCGCGAAGAGGCACAAACGATGCTCGCCACCATCCCGGTGGAGAACACGGATACGAATCCTGGCGAGCTCAAGAAGCCGCCGCAATAAACTTCGTCTACGCTCTTTTTGTTGGTCCGATAGACCCTCAAGTACCACTTTAGCCGTTCCAGGGAAAAATGGCTTGACACCTGCCAGATCGACTTATTACAGTTATTGAAATCTTCGTTTCCCTACCACGTGGAGGTATGCCGTGACGACGCGAGCATCGCGGACCGTTGCCAACGGTCCGGTTTTCCTCAACCCTCGCTCTCGAGAGCTCTTCGAGAGATTTGCCTTTCTGGCCGTTTGCTTGCTTGCTGTGAGCATTTCGGCCCCTGCCCAGGACGCGAGCGATGACGCCCAAGCGATCGTCGTTGCTGAGCACTGGTCGCCCTATCAGGCACCGACGAGCTACCCCGAGGGCACCCAGCTCCATATTATTGTCGACGGCGACACGCTCTGGGCAATCTCCGGACAATATCTCGACAATCCCTATCTCTGGCCGCAGTTGTGGGACGCCAATCGCTACATCGATGATCCACACCTCATCTACCCGGGAGACCCAGTCATGCTCCCCGACGTGGATATGGTGCGCCCTGGTGATGTGGCCGGCCAGCCCGGCGCGGCCGAGGGCCCAGGTGCGGCAGAAGGTCCAGGCGGTGTGGCGGATACCCGTCGGCCGGGTCCCGGTGGCGGCACGGGTCCAAGGGGTGGTGGGCCGGGAGGCGGACCATTAGGGCCCTCGTTCTACCCTGCTTATGAGGAGCAGACGATAGCCTGCGCCGGCTTCTTTGCCGAAAGCGGGGCCACCGATTTTCTCGTCATCGGAACCGAGGAAGGCGGTTCGAGAGTTGGGTACGCTGTCGGTGACATCATGTATTTGAATCAAGGCACTAATCAAGGTGTCAGCGCCGGCGATCGTTTCTACGCCCAGCGCATGATCAAGTTCAGCTGGGGGATGGATGGCGCTCACGTCCGGCGTACCGGCGTTGTCGTTGTCCTCGCCGCTCAAGCCGACAGCTCGTTGGCCGAGATCGTGAACTCGTGCACGGATATGCAGATCGGCGACTACTTGACGCCGTTTAGTCCAATCCCCGTGCCCCTTCTTCCCGCGCAGCCCGCCGCGACACGATTGACGCCGGAAACGGGCGAGATGCGTGGTGAGATCGTGGCGTCACTCCACGAAATCACGTCGCTTGGCGAGGGCTATCTCGTGAGCATCGACGTAGGCGAGAGCGACGGCGTCGTACCAGGCAACTTGTTCACGGTCTTTCGCTACATCCACCCGGACGCCCCGCGGAAAGTTCTCGGTGAGCTCGCCGTCTTGACGGTACAAGGAGAGCACGCCACCGCCAAAATTATGGAGAGCTACGACTTCATGGTAGTCGGAGATTTGATCGAGCTGAAATAACCTTACGGTCCGCGAACGAATAAGTTCGCATTATTTCGGGCACCGTCTAATAAAGGGCGCCCGGCTCGCGAGGAGCGAGTAATATCCGGATCTAAGAACGACGCGCGACGCAGCCAGGCGGGATGCATCGGCGTCCAAGAAATGGGGAGTTATTCTTGCCCGGGCCCCTAGCGTGCGAGCTTTGCGGGTCGCCAAACATCACCAAGGTGGACGGAGACTCCGTTCTCGGTAACAACCGCGTCGCCCGGGACGAGCTCTCGAAGCCAGCGTGCGCGGTGTTTCTGAAACTCCTCGAACGGCAAGCTCAGGCCCACGGCCTCCCACTGCCGAGGAGCCTCGTAGCGACGTGCCACGAGCGTGTTCCAAACGCCACCTGGATGGGCGTCCACGGCGAGAACGTCTATCCACTCCGGGCGCTTCGCCCCTAGAAGCACACCTCTCTCGCCCAACAACGTGCGCTCGGCATCCGGCCCGATATAGACCCGAGGAACTATCTCGAGCAATCGGTGCGCGGTAGGCGGCACTCGGGTCATTTCCTGCTTTCGGCTTGACTTCCGGGGTTGCTTCCGGCTTGACCTTCCATCGGGAGCTCTCCGGAGACTTTCTTGTAAAAGCGGAAGAAATAATCAGACCCGGACAAGAGCGCCAAGATGACGGTAAGCCAGAGAGCGAAAGGTCCCAGCATCGCGAGGGGGCCCATGAACTTCTCACCCAGGATCAAAAGAAGGATCGCGACGACTTGTGTCGCCATTTTCCCCTTCCCCAATGGGCTCGCCGGTATCGTGATGCCCTGCTGTACGGCAACCATGCGCAGTCCCATCACCGCGAACTCGCGGCCCACGATGACGACGACCATCCAAGCGGGCACGAGCTCCATCTGCACCAGGCTGATGAACGCCGCCGAGATCAGCATCTTGTCGGCTACGGGATCCAACATGATCCCCAGCGTCGTGACTTGTTTGCGCCGCCGCGCCAGATATCCGTCGAGCCAATCCGTGAGGGCCGCGACACCGAAGATCGCGCCGCCGATCAGCTCCCAGAAATCCGCGCGCGTGAGGAGCACGACGACGAGCAGCGGCACGAGAAAGATTCGGCTCAGCGTGAGGGCGTTGGGCAAGTTCGGAAGCGTCATCGTATCGAGCGGGCGGAAACCAACTTTCCAGCGTTATTTTACTGTGTCCAAGCGCAGATGTTCCCTTGTTCGTGAGTCCGCAGGTATGCCGCAGCCGCCCTCGGGTTTTTCGAGGTAATGCGCGCCTTTTTGAATCGACATGCGCCCCGCAACTTCGCTCATGGGTGTCAGAAGAGGGAGCGAGCCGTCCTGGGAGGTGATGGTCTCGTAAGCGATTCCGGTGACCCCGCGCTCGAGCAGCCCGTCGGTGAGCTCCGGCAGCGCTGCGAGGTGCAGATATGTGAAGAGGATCTGGCCTTCGCGTAACTTCTCGACTTCCACTGCGAGCGGTTCTTTGACTTTGATAACCATTTCCGCCGCGGCGATGACTTCGTCCACCGAGGTCAGAATCGTGGCGCCCGCCGAGGCAAATTCTTTGTTCGTGATGCCGCTTCCGAGCCCTGCGCCGTCCTGGACCAGGACTTCGTGTCCGGCTGCTGTGAGCGTCTTGACGCCACCCGGCACGAGGCCGACGCGATATTCGTTGTCTTTGATTTCCGTAATGGTTCCGATTTTCATTCGTGTTGATTCCTGAGGTGAGACGGATGGGACGCGACGGTGAATGGGCTGCGGCCGCTTCAGTTTGCGCGCGGCGGACGCGTCGGTTTGCCGCCGGACGCGGTCTCGGTTGGTGTGCGTTGTGCGGGTCGAGCGGGCTTCGACTCCGGCGGCTTCGCCATCTTGCTCGAGCCGCGGAAGGTGGCGCCTTCGGCGACGCGGATGGTTTTGGCCGCAATATTGCCGAACATTCTGCCCGTCTCGGTGATCTCGATTTTGTCGGACGCCGTACAGTCGCCGTGGACCTCTCCCCGGATGGAGACGACCGTCGCGGAAATGTTGGCATGGACGTTTCCGGTCTCGCCGATCACGACACGCCGCCCGCCTTGGACGGTGCCTTCGACACGGCCTTCGATCACGATGTCGTTCTTGCTGGTTAGCTCGCCTTTGATGAGCGCGTCCTTGCCGATGACGGTGGGCGGTTGCCCCGCGGGCTTCGGCGCGCCAGCTATCCGCTCGCGCACAACCCCGGCGGCGGCAGCCGGAGCGGGTTTGTCCTCCGTTTTTCCACCAAAAAGTCCCACGAATCACTCCTTCCCATTAGGCCTCTCGGCGCGACAGCTCGCCGCGGTAAGCGGCCTGGCCCAACATACTCCTTGGCGGTCGCACGCGAGCCGCGGCGAATCTTTGGAGCGGGCGACGGGATTCGAACCCGCGACACCAAGCTTGGGAAGCTTGTACTCTACCAACTGAGCTACGCCCGCGCTCGAACCGCAGTATACACCAGCTTCCTCACCCGTCACCCTTCAGTGTCTAGCGCGCTGACGCGGCTGAAATCCGTGAGCACGGACTTATCTCCGAGAACGACGCCGCCATCGAGAACCGAGCGATGCCCGATATGGGCGCTCCGGCCGATGAGTGCACCGCGCACGCGCGCTTCGGTGCCGATGCGCACGTTGGACCAAAGCACCGAATTGCCGACGATGGCTTCCGACTCGATCCGGCAGTTGGGGCCCACCACTGCGAACGGCTCGAGATGAGCTCCGGCTTTCACGAGCGCGCCTTCGCCGATATATCCGGGCCCCTGTATTTTTGCCCCGCTTTCGACCGTCGCGGTCGGGTCGACATAGGTGCCGCCCGCATTCGGGCTGAAACCTTCGAAGGGAAGGGCTCGGGACAAAATGTCGCGGTGCACCCGCAAATATTTCTCCGGGGTGCCGATATCAATCCAATAGCCGCGATGCACATAGGCATAGAACGGAATGTTGTCTTTCAGAAGACTCGGAAAAAAACCGCGCTCGAAAGAATAATTCTTCCCTTCGGGGATGCGGTCGAGAGTCTCCGGCTCGAGGACATAGACCCCAGCGTTGATCGTGTCGCACGTGATCTCGTCGTAGCTCGGCTTTTCCAGGAACTGCCGGACACGGCCGTCATCCTCGGTCTCCACGAGCCCGTAGGCCGTTGGATTCTCCACCGGTGTGAGCACGATCGTCGCCTTCGCCCCGGTCTCTTCATGTTGCTTCAGCACCGCTTTCAGGTCGAGATCGCTCAAGACGTCTCCGTTGAAGACGACGGTACGCCCAGCGATCAACGCCTCTGCATTCTTGACGGCGCCGGCCGTGCCGAGAGGCTCCGGCTCCATCGTGTAGTGAATCTTGACGCCGAGAGCCGAGCCGTCACCGAAAAGCTCTTCGATGCGCCGAGGCTGATAGGACAGGGAAAGGACGATGTTGTCGATCCCGGTTTTCTTGAGAAGCTCGATTTGTAGCGACAGGAATGGGCGGGTGAGGATGGGGACGATGGGTTTGGGCGTGTTGAGAGTCAGAGGACGCAATCGCGTCCCTTTGCCTCCTGCTAGAATTACAGCGTTCATGAGCTTTCCCGTCTCGAATGGCGCGGATCGTAGCACTCGGGGCGATGGCCCTTCAAGCCATGCCGTGCAATACACGAGCCGCGAAAAATCTCACCGCAGAGGCGCTGAGAACGCAGAGGATCACCCTCGATCCTGTGAGAGATTCTCCGCGACCTCTGCGCCTCTACGGTGATTTTTTTTCTTGCAACCCGGGAACAGTACGGAGGCTTCCGGGCGTACTGTTTTGGCGCTTAACCAGGTTGGCGGCCAAAAAACCAGGTGAGTGAGTTATCATGAACGTCGGCGGGGTTCCCGGCGTCCCCCGCGGGCGTATCGCGATCATCGGCGGCGGAGTTGTCGGGATCAACGCTTGCAAGATGGCGATCGGGCTCGGTGCTCAGGTGACCGTGCTCGAGAGAAGCCCCGAGCGCATGCAATATCTCGACGACATCTTCGAAGGACGCATCACGACGCTCATGTCGAACCCTATTACCATCGAAGAGTCGGTGCTCGCCGCAGACCTCCTCGTGGGCGCGGTTCTCATACCAGGCGCTTCAGCTCCCAAGATCGTGACGCGCAACATGATCCGAGAAATGAAAAACGGCGCCGTCATCGTCGACGTAGCCGTCGATCAAGGAGGCTGCATCGAGACCACCCGCCCGACGACCCACAGCGACCCGACATTCGTCGTCGACGGTGTGGTCCACTACTGTGTCGCCAACATGCCGGGCGCCGTTCCGAGGACGTCTACCTTCGCTCTCACGAACGTTACCTTGCCCTTCGCGCTCGATATCGCGAATCATGGGTTCAAAGACGCCATCCGCTCGGACCCGCATCTGCTCGCTGGCGTGAACACGTATCAAGGCAAAGTGACATGCGAGCCGGTAGCCGTGTCGCAAAACCGGAACCATTCAAGGGTTCAGGAGCTTCTCTGATTGCACGTTGAGAGTCTGACCGACGAGCGGGTCGAACGGGTCCCGAAATACTCGTCCCAACTTGGCGGACGAAGCGCGCCGGGGAACCGATCCCGCTCGGTTGACAAGACGCAAGCCGCTTGGTAAAAAAGGAGTTAGTGGAGTTTGCGCTCTCAGGCGAAAGTGCGCTTGCAGCAAAGGCCAAATAGGACGATGAACGCTCCGGCACTCGATGCCCGCAGTCGCGAGATCCTGCGACAGATGGTGCACATCTTTATCATGACGGGCGAGCCGGTCGGTTCCCGAACGCTATCGAAAGTCAACTCGCGCGGCTATTCGCCCGCGACGATCCGCAACGTGCTCGCTGACCTAGAGGAAATGGGCTACCTGTATCAACGCCACACTTCCGCCGGACGCGTGCCCACCGATCGCGGCTATCGATTCTATGTTGGCACGCTGATGGAGGGCGAGGAGCTCACCCCAACCGTGTGCCAATGGATCGAGGACCAAATGCTGCCGACTGAAGCGGGGCTCGGTGGTCACGGGGGCCTCGTTCAGCGGACGTCGAGACTGTTATCCACGATGACCGGCATGGTGGGTTTCGTTACGGGCCCGGATTCTCGCAATAGCGTCTTGCATCACGTGGATTTCGTGCGCATGGCGCCTCGTCGTTTGCTCGTTGTGTTGGTTTCACAAGCGGGTCACGTGACGAATCGTGTGATCGAGATCGCCGACGACCTCGCCGGAGATGATCTCGCACAATGCGCCCGCTATCTCGAGGAGCAGTTTTGCGGTTACACGCTCTCGGAGGCGCGGGAACTTCTATTGCATCGCTTGAAAGAAATCGAGGCCATGGTCAATGGCCTCGTTCGCAACGCTCTAACCATAGCCGACGCGGCTTTCACCGAAGAGCCCGCATCCGAAATTTACGTCGAGGGCACCTCCCGTATGCTGGAGAAGCCCGAATTCGTCAAGAACATCGAGCACGCACAACAGCTCCTCGAAACGCTCGAAGAGCGGCACAAGCTCGTCGGGATTCTGAATGCTTGCCTCGATGGCTCCGGTCTCCGGATCGTCATCGGATCGGAAGCTCAGGTCCCCGTTCTCGAAGGCATATCGTTGATAGGCGCTCGTTACTCGAATGGCCGCCAACAGCTCGGGTCCATCGGTATCATGGGACCTACGAGGATGGAATATGCCCGATATATTTCCGTTGTTGATTACATAGCCTGTTCGCTGTCCGCCGCCATTACACAAGCCGGGAGTGAGCTAGCCAACTGATTTATTCGACAAGCGCAAGGCTCCGTTCACGACGGGTTCGCGAGCAAATGGGTGGGCGCTCGTTCGAGACGAGTGAGCGCCGGTGCCAGAGCACTCATGTCTAGAAAAAAGCGCCATAATAAAAAGAAACCCGAGAACGACAGTACAAAACCCGAGGCGGAGAGCCGTGTCGCGCAGGCTGAAGAAGTCGAAGTTGATTCATCGAGAGCGGAAGAACTGTCGAGCTCTGTCGAAGAAGCGTCACCCGCTGGCCTTCCGTCGCCGGAAGCGGCACCCGATCCCGACGGGCCCGACGGGCCGCCCGCAGACACGGCGGAGCTCGAGCGTCTCACCGCCGACGCTCAGGAGATGCGCTTGCTCGCACAGCGCAAGCAAGCAGAGTTCGAGAACTACAGGAAGCGCGTCGAGCGCGAGAGCGCCGAGACGATCAAATACGCGGCGGCGGATCTGATGAGGGAGATCTTGCCCGTACTCGATAATCTAGAGCGTGCCATCAACGCGTCGAAGTCTGGAAGCGAAGAACAGTTGCTGGAAGGTGTCGAGATCATCCACAAGCAATTTCGCGAGTCTCTGACCAAACAGGGGCTGGTCGAGGTCGAGGCGATAGCCGCACCGTTCGATCCGCACGTTCACGAGGCCGTCGGAAGAGTGGAGACGAGCGAGCATCCTGAAGGCACCGTCGTGGAAGTTCTCCAGAAGGGCTATTTGTACAAAGACCGGCTGTTGCGACCGTCGATGGTCAGTGTGTCTCAGCCTGCCGAGGAAACGCCTGCCACTTATGACGAGCACGTCCAAGAGGACGAGAACCGCGTCGTTCCGCAGGAAGAGTGAGCGTCGAGCGTAAAGGAGCATTACATTGAGTAAGGTCGTCGGAATCGATCTCGGAACCACAAACTCTTGTATCGTGGTGATGGAAGGTGGCACGCCTCAAGTCATCCCAAATCAGGAAGGGGCGCGCACGACCCCGTCCATCGTGGCCTTCACGAGCAAGGGTGAGAGGCTCGTCGGGCAAATCGCAAAGCGCCAGGCATTGACCAATCCGCAGAACACGGTCTATAGCGTGAAGCGCTTGATCGGGCGCCGTTTCAATTCGCCGGAAGTGCGAAACGCGCAAAAGGTCCTCCCCTATCAAATCATCAAAGCAGCGAACGGCGATGCTCATCTGCAGATCGAGGACAAGGTCTATAGCCCGCCCGAGATCGCCGCGATCGTGTTGCAGAAGCTGAAGGCTGCGGCGGAAGATTACCTCGGAGAACCGGTCGAAGAAGCCATCATCACGGTGCCGGCCTATTTCAACGACTCGCAGCGGCAAGCGACCAAGGACGCGGGCACGATTGCCGGGTTGAACGTACAACGCATTCTCAACGAGCCGACAGCAGCTTCGCTCGCCTATGGCATGACAGAGGGCGCGTCGGGAACGGTCGTGGTCTACGACCTCGGCGGCGGCACGTTCGACATCTCGATCCTAGAGCTCAATGACGGGATCTATCAGGTGCTCGCCACCGGCAGCGACACCTATCTCGGTGGTGAAGATTTCGACCAGCTCATCATCAACTGGCTGGTAGAGGAGTTCCAAAACGAGAACGAGATCGATCTCACCGGCGACCGCATGGCGCTCCAACGGCTCAAAGAAGCTGCGGAAAAGGCCAAATGTGAGCTCTCCACGCAGGCCCAGGCCGAGATCGTTCTCCCCTTCATCTCGGCAAATCAGAGCGGCCCCAAACATCTGAACACGGTCCTCACCAGGACGAAGTTCGAGCAGATGATCGAGCCTCTTCTCGAAAGGACTCGCAAACCTTGCGAAGACACGCTCAAGGACGCGGGGCTGTCTGCTTCGGATTTGGACGACATCGTCCCAGTGGGTGGCCAGACGCGCACTCCCAAGGTGCTCGAGACGATCCAGAAAATCTTCATGAAAGAGCCGAACCGGAGCGTCAATCCCGACGAAGTCGTCTCCATCGGCGCGGCAATCCAAACGGGCATCATGCAGGGCGAAGTGACCGACCTCGTGCTGCTCGACGTCACGCCTCACACGCTCGGTATCGAGACCAAAGACGGCACCTTCACGTCGCTCATCGATCGCAACGCCAACATCCCGACGAAGAAGGGGCGGGTCTTTACCACGGTCACCGACAATCAGAACAAAGTCGAAGTGCACGTTCTCCAGGGCGAGGGCACCATGGCGCACGAGAACACATCGCTCGGCCGCTTCATGCTTAGCGATGTCTCGCCGGCCCCGAAAGGAGTGCCGCAGATCGAAGTGATTTTCGAGATCGACGTGAACGGCATCGTGCAAGTGACCGCGCTCGACCAGGCAACGGGTCGCCAGCAGAACATCACGGTTCGCGCCGCAAGCGGTCTGACGCAATCCCAGGTCGATAAAGCGCGAACCGAAACTGATCAACAATTGCAGGTAGAGGAAGGGCGCAAAGAGCGTGACCGTATCGTCGGCCAGCTCCGGGGGCTCACCCAGAGCACGCGGAAGACGTTCGAGCTTCTCTCCGCAAAGTTGACCGAAGACCAGCGGAGCTCTGCGACCCACGCGCTCACCAAAGCCGAGCAAGCCAAGGAAGGCTCCCTCGACGAGCTTCAAGCAGCGCTGTCGATTTTAGAGACCACTGCGGAAGCTCTTGGGCAGGCCATGCTGCGCGGCTAAGGGCCCTAAGGGCGCCTCATCCATTAATCCGTGCCGACGTTCGTTCCGACCGGACGGGAAACTCTATAATGGGTCCAATCAGTCCGGAGATTCATTTTGAGTAGCACGACGAAACGCGATTTCTACGAAGTGCTCGGTGTCGATCGGCAGGCGAGCCAGCAGGACATCAAGAAGGCCTATCGCCGGCGCGCCGTCCAATTCCACCCGGACAAGAACCCCGACAACCCCGAGGCGGAAGACTCTTTCAAAGAGGCGGCCGAAGCCTATAGCATCCTCTCTGACCAGCAGAAGCGCGCGGTTTACGATCGATACGGGCACGAGGGGCTCCGCGGCGGACCTCAAGTCAACACGGACATCTTCCGCGAGTTCAGCGACATCTTTGGCGGCGGCGGCAGCATCTTCGAAGAGCTGTTCGGAGATTTTTTCGGCGGCGGGGGTCGTCGTCGCCGCAACACCCGTGGCGCCGACCTGCGCTACGATCTCGAGATTACCTTCGAAGAGGCTGTCAAAGGCACCGAGACTCGTATTCTCGTGCCACGCAACGAGCTCTGCGACTCGTGCGACGGCTCGGGCGCCACTCCGAGCACACAGACAGAAGCCTGTCCCACCTGCGGCGGTCACGGACAGGTGCGCTACCAGCAAGGGTTTCTCGTCGTCGCGCGCCCATGCGCACAGTGCCAGGGCACGGGACGGTACACACCGAACCCGTGTGCGCGATGTGCGGGCACCGGCCACGTCGCCCGGGAGCGCGAGCTCACGCTCAAGATCCCAGCGGGTGTCGATACGGGCTCACGCCTGCGGCGCACGGGCGAAGGTGAAGCGGGGGTCCAAGGCGGGCCTCCCGGAGACCTCTATGTCGTTTTGAGCGTGGCACCCCACCGCATGTTTCGCCGGGACGGTGAGGAAATTCTGCTCGAGCTTCCCATCACGTTCGCTCAAGCGGCGCTCGGCGCCGATGTGGACGTGCCCACCATCCACGGACCACAGCGCGTCAGCATCCCTGAGGGCACGCAAACGGGCACCATCATCAAAATTCGCAACAAAGGTGTCCCCCAGCTCAGCGGCAATGGAAACGGCGATCAGATCGTCGTCGTGAACGTCGTCACGCCACAAAAGCTCACAAAGGAGCAGCGCGCACTTCTGGTAACGCTCGGTGAGTTGACACCACCGCCCAAAATAGGCGAACGTGTTTCGGGAACAGAGAAGAGCTTCTTCGAAAAACTCTTTGGATAATTATCCGATATTGGAGCTCTCGGGCACGGCGGAGGAGCTCGAGATAGCAGTAGCGCTCCTTGCCGAGCACGGCCTGTTGGGAACCGTCGAGTCCGAGACGAGCGACGACCTCTGCGCCTACTTCGCGACGTCAACTGTCTTGGCGCCCATCGCCGAGGATCTGATGGGGCGCTTGGGCTCTGTGCGTTGCCGCATCGCAGAGCCTCTCGAAGCGCGTGACTGGCAAGAGGAGTGGAAGGCGTGCCTCGACGGTTTCCCCCTCGGTAGCGGCTTTTTCGTTCTCCCGACATGGAAGGATCCTATCGAGACGGACCGCATCGTCCTGCGTCTCGACCCGGAGCAAGCTTTCGGGACGGGCGCCCACGAGACGACGCGGCTTGCAGCCGCACTCCTCGAAGAGCACGTCGCTCCCGGAGCAGGCGTTATCGAGGTGGGCACCGGCACGGGCATCCTCGCCATGGTAGCCGCCCACAGAGGCGCACACTCGGTGCTCGCCCTGGAGCCCGATGAAGCGGACGCCGACTGCGCCCGAGCAAACGTCGAGCGCAACGATCTCTCGGAGCGCATCCGTATCGAGTCTCGCGGCTGGGAGGCGATGGGAATCATCGAGGCGGACATCGTGGTCGCAAATATCATCTCCGCCGTGCTCGACCAAGCAGTACCTCACATGTGGGGAACGATCCTGTTATCGGGACTGCTCGTCGACGAGCTCGACGCATTTGTCGACGCCCTTCCAAATGACTGCGTCGTCAAAGAGCGACGCCAAGAGGGCGAATGGGCCGCACTCGTACTCGAAAGGCTGCTCAAGTGAGTCGAGAGCGGCGTTTTCTAGTGGACCATCTGAACGCCCCGTCCGTGGAGCTCACCGGCGACGAAGCCCACCACCTCATCCATGTGCTTCGGCTGAGCACCGGCGACGAGGTGGCCCTTTTCGACGGCCGCGGCACAGCCCAATCCGCACGCGTAACCAGCATCGACACGGACAAAGTCGAGCTCGAGCTCGGCGACCCCCTCCCCGCCCACGAGTCCCCTATAGCGCTCACCCTCGCCGTCGCCGTCCCAAAAGGCGAGAAGATGTCGCTCATCGTCCAAAAGGTCACGGAGCTCGGCGTGGCGGCCGTGCAGCCGCTCATCACCGACCGTGGCGAAGTAGGTGAAGACTGGATCCAAAAACGCCTGGAACGCTGGCGCCGCATCGCGCTCGAAGCCGCAAAACAAAGCGCCCGCAGCCGCGTCCCCCGCATCGAGACCCCGAAACCGTTCGACGACCTCGACATCATGAAGCACCACACATGGCTCCTGAGACCCGGCGCTCCCCCGCTTCGAGAAAAACCGTCCATGAACCAACCCATCATCGCCATAGGCCCCGAAGGCGGCTGGTCGACCCGCGAGCTCGCCCTAGCCCACGAGCGCGCCGTCCTGGAGCTGAGCCTAGGCCCAAGAACACTCCGCACCGAAACCGCCGCAATAACCGCCACCGCAGTAATCCAGTGGCTATCCGGCGACCTCACGACAACCTAGCATTCAGCATTCAGGAACTCTCACGACTGCCGCAGCAATGGCGCAGGCGCCGTAGTCCCGAGAGCATCCTGAATCCTGAATCCTGAATGCTGACTACTGCGACTCCCCGCAGAACGGACAGCTCGCGGTTCGCGCGTGGAGAGGCTTGCGGCAATTCCAGCAGAAGCGCGCTGAGGTTTTCTCTCTTGCTCTCAGTCTCGAGCGGATGTCTTCGAGGCGGGAGGCGCGGTGGTCGATCTCGCTTGCGGTGCCGAGGTCGTCGAGAAGCTCTCCCGCGCGCTGGTAGCGATCGGAGATATCGGGCGCTAGCGCGCGCATGATGATCTCCTCCATCTCGATCGGGATTGCTTTGTTGCGCTCGCGGGGCCGCACGACACGGCCGGAGAGCACCATCTTCTCAAGCTGCCTCGGATTGGCACTGAAGTAAGGGAGGACGCCGGTCATCATCTCGTACATGATGACGCCGAGCGAGTAGACGTCGGAGGAGAACATGGCACGACCCTGGAACTGCTCGGGCGCCATATAGGGAGGGCTCCCGATGATCGTCGACGCGTGCTCCGCGACTTCGAGGAAACGGGACGTGCCGAAATCCGTAATTTTGATCCGGCCCTCAGGTGTCACCAAAACGTTCCCGGGCCGCAGGTCGCGGTGGAGAACACCTTGAGCGTGGGCATATTCGGCCCCGGTGGCGAGTTGGCGCGCGAAGTCGGTCGCTTGCTCGATATCGAGGCCTTTCTCGCGCTCGATCATCGCTTCGAGACTCTCACCTTCGACGAACTCCATCACGATAAAAAAATAGTCGTCGGCTTTCTCGGCGGTGACGATGCTGACGATATTCGCATGGTCTAGCGCCGCGAGCAGCCTCGGCTCGCGCAGCAGCTCGTCGAACTCCCCGTTTTGCTTGTGCGGTACCTTGATCGCGACTTTCATGTCGATCCACGTATCGCGAACGAGATAGACCGTACCGAATCCCCCACTCCCAAGGGTCTTGAGGATCTCGTATTTGCCGAGTTGGTGTCCGAGGATAAACATTTGGGCGGCGGGCAGTATAACATCCGGCTCGTTTCGGCTCGGTATCGATCGCTCGATGTGTTGACAACACAAGGGTTTTTACCTAGCATAGATCCTTAGAGGAATCTTTTTCAGCGCAAACCAGTGTTAGGATCGGCGTTTTCGAAAGAGCGCGATCCATCCGGTATTTGCCGGGCGTCGACATAAGCTCACCAGGAGCAGCAGGGACAGCACATGCACATTAACGACTTGCTAAAAGTCGCATCGGAGCGCAAGGCCTCCGACTTGCACCTCAAGGTGGGAAGCCATCCTGTCATTCGCGTCGCCGGAGAGCTCGTCCCGCTGGTGGAAATGAAGCGGTTGATGCAAGAGGACACCATTGCGATGGCGTTCTCGATCATGAGTAACCGTCAGAAGCAGAAGTTCAAGGACAATCTCGAGATCGATATCGCCTATAGCGTTCCTGGTCTCGGACGTTTTCGAGCCAATGTGTTCCAGCAGCGCGGCACCGTGGGACTCGTTCTTCGCGTCATCCCCGTCAAGATTCTCACGATCCGAGAGCTCGGCCTGCCGCTAGTGCTCGAGAAAATCTCGCAAGATACCCGCGGCCTCCTCCTCTGCACCGGGACCACCGGTTCGGGCAAGTCCACTAGGCTCGCGGCAATGATCGACTACATCAACTCGCATCGCTGCGAGCACATCATGACGATCGAAGATCCGATCGAGTTTCTCCACCGCGACAAGAAGTCGATCGTGGATCAGCGCGAGGTCGAGGTCGACACCAAGAGTTTCGCGGGGGCGCTGAGGAGCGCTTTGCGTCAAGATCCCGATGTCATCCTCGTCGGTGAGATGAGGGACTACGAGACCATCGAGACCGCGATAACGGCCGCAGAAACGGGCCATCTAGTGCTCTCGACGCTGCACACCCTCGATGCTACGGAAACGATCAACCGCATCATCGCTGTTTTCCTGCCGCATCAACAGAAACAAATTCGCTTGCAGCTCGCCGGTGTCCTCAAAGCCGTCGTCTCCATGCGACTGATCCCGCGCTCCGACGGGCATGGCCGCGTGCCCGCCGCGGAAGTGATGATCGCGACCCCGTTCATCCGTGACTGCATCATCAACAAAGACAAAACGAAGCTCATTCACGAGGCCATCGCGGCGGGCGTCTCCCAGTATGGAATGCAGACCTTCGATCAATCCATCTTCAATCTCTACAAGAAAGACCTCATCACCTACGATGAGGCCTTGCGGCGCGCTAGCAACCCGGACGAGTTCAAGCTCAAGATCCAGGGCATCCAGTCCACGAGCGACCTCGCGCAAGAAGAGATGGAACGCAGCATGACCGACTTCATGGACGAGGGCAGTGCCGGTGGAGGAAGCGAGTTCGAGCTCACCTGATAATCCTGTCGAGCCCGCCCCCAAACGCCCCAAGGCCAAAGCGCGCGACTTTGCGTTGAGAAGGCTCTCTCGCCGCGCCCATAGCGAAGGCGAGCTCACCCGTAAGATGGCTCGCGCCGGCTATCCCGAAGAAGAGATCGTCGAAACGATCGATTTTCTTCGGCAGCGACGCTATTTGGACGATGTCACTTTCGCGCGTGATTTCGCGCTCGAGCGAGCCGATCGTCGGCGTTGGGGCCCCGCGCGCATCGCGGCTGCGCTCAAAGCGCTCGCGCTCAGCGACCAAAACATCAAGGCGGCACTCGCCGAGCTGTTTCCCTCCGGTGAGCACGAAGCCTGTGAGCGCGCGCTTCTCCGTTTTCTCGCTAGCGAGCGGCGATCGCTTTCCCCCGTAAAGCGCAAAGCGCGCGCTTATCGCCACCTGCTTTCACGCGGATTCGCTCCGGAGACCGCTCATGAATTGGTATCGAGCCGCCATTTCGGGGATACTGAAGAGTTAAAATCGTAAATCGGCCCGTCATGCCCGACTTGAAAGCCATGAAAGTCCAAGACATTCGAAAGCGCTTCCTCGACTACTTTGCTTCCAAAGGGCATCGTATCGTCGCGAGCTCTTCGCTCGTTCCCGTTTCCGACCCGACTCTTCTTTTCATCAATGCAGGCATGAATCAGTTCAAGGATGTGTTCCTTGGCCTCGAGACGCGCGATTACGACCGCGCGACAGCGGTCCAGAAATGCGTCCGTGCCGGCGGGAAACATAACGACCTCGAAAATGTCGGGGTCACCGCGCGCCATCACACTTTCTTCGAGATGCTGGGCAATTTTTCCTTTGGCGACTACTTCAAGAAAGAAGCCGTGGACTTCGCTTGGGAGTTTCTCGTCGACGAGCTGAAGCTCGATCCCAAGCGGCTCGCCGTCACGATTTTCGAAGGCGATAACGAGGTGCCCCGCGACGAGTCGGCCTACGATTTTTGGCGCAAATATTTCGAGCCCGAACTGATCCACGAGCTCGGCCGAAAGGACAACTTTTGGTCCATGGGCGATACCGGCCCTTGCGGTCCGTGCTCGGAGATTCATTTCTTTCAAGGCGATCACTTGCCTTGCAACGAGGCGGAGTGCCTCGGCGTGGCCTGCGAGTGCGACCGTTGGCTGGAGATTTGGAACCTCGTCTTCATGCAGTTCAACCGCACCGAGGACAAGAAGCTGCACCCTCTCCCTGAGCCGAGTGTCGATACCGGCATGGGCCTCGAGCGTATCGCCGCGGTCGTTCAAAACGTTCTCAGCAACTACGACACCGATCTGTTCACCGGGCTGCTCGACGCTATCGCCGAGCGCACGGGCAAGACCTATCAGCGGAGCGCGTCCGCGGACGATGTCTCTTTCCGAGTCATCGCCGACCACGTCCGGGCCAGCGCGTTTCTGATATCCGACGGGGTGATGCCTGCCAATGAAGGCCGAGGCTACGTGCTCCGCAAGATCATGCGCCGCGGGATGCGCCACGGCAAAAAACTCGGGGTCGAGGAGCCGTTTATCTTCGAGCTGACCGAGAACGTGATCACGGAGATGCAGGACGCATACCCGGAGCTCTTGCTTTCGCGCGAGCTCGTCCGACGGGTCGTGAGATCCGAAGAGGAACGTTTCTCTACGACGCTCGCCACGGGTATCGCCGCACTCGAAGAGCAACTCCTAAAGGAAGAGGTCGCGAAGAGCAAAGAGCTTCCTGGTGCTGACGCCTTCAAGCTCTACGATACGTTCGGCGTGCCCCTCGATCTGCTCGTCGACATCGCGTCTGAATCCGGCGTCACTGTGGACTGCGAGGGCTTCGACCTGGAAATGGAACGCCAACGCAGCCAAGCCCGCGAGTCGTGGAAAAAAGCCGCGGCCGTGCCCGATCGATCCATTTACGGCGAGCTGCGCGGGCGTTTCGAGACGCGCTTCGATGGCTACGAGCACGTGAAGATCCCGCAAGCGCGTGTGCTCGCTCTCACGAAAGACGGCATGGAAGTGCCGGAGCTTCGCGAAGGCGACGAAGGCGAAGTGTTCCTCGACGAGACGCCCTTCTATCCCGAAGGCGGCGGCCAGGTTGGTGACCGCGGGGTGCTCGCCGGCCCGGACGGTGTTGCCGACGTGGTGAGCACGCGCTCGCCGGTGAGCAAGCTCGTGAGCCATCACGTTCGCATGAGCAAAGGAACCCTCGGCAAGGAGCAAAGAGTCGTCGCGAGTGTCGACGCCACGTACCGCAAAGGCGCAGCCTCGCACCACACGATCACCCACATGCTCCACGCCGCGCTTCGAGAGACCCTCGGCCCTCATGTGAAGCAGGCGGGCTCTCTCGTCGCGCCCAATCGATTGAGGTTCGATTTTTCGCACTTCGCGTCCATGACGCGTGGGGAGTTGCAGCAAATCGAAGGCCGAGTGAACGAGAAAATCCAGGAAGATTTGGGCGTTCTTAGCGACACCTTGTCTCTCGACGACGCGCTTGCACGCGGCGCCATGGCCTTTTTTGGTGAAAAGTACGGTGACCGTGTTCGCATCGTCGAGATTCCCGAGTTTAGCCTCGAGCTTTGCGGCGGGACCCATCTGCGCCGCACTGGCGAAGCCGGCGCTTTCGTCATCACGAGCGAATCGTCGGTCGCGTCGGGTATCCGGCGTGTGGAGGCCTTGACCGGGCTTGCCGCGATGGAGCATTGGCAGAAGCAACGCGCTTTGGTTGATGAAGCGAGCCAGGCGCTCAAAACGCGCCCGGACGAACTTTCTCAGACGGCCTCGCGGCTACGGGAGGAGCTCAAGCGCAAAGAGCGCGAGGTGGAAGAGCTCAAGCTAAAGCTCGCCACCGGGAGCTCGACCGGTGCCGATGCCGCGACGACGACGATCGGCGACGTCGTCGTGTGGACGCCCGCGCCTCTCACCGGCTACGGAAAGAAGCAGCATCGTCAAGTCGTCGATAAGTTCAAAGAGAAGCACCAGAACACCTCCTGGGTAGCCATTTCCACTGCGGTCAACGACAACAAGGTTTCCCTCATCGTGGAAGTCTCGAAAGACCTCGTAGACCAGATTCGCGCGGACCAGCTCATCAAAGAGCTCGCCACAATCATCGAGGGCCGCGGCGGCGGCAAAGCCGAGCGGGCGGAAGCGGGCGGCGGCTTTCCCGACCGGGTTGACGAGCTTCTCGAGCGCGGTCTAGATCTCGTACACGTCGCCCTTTCAGGACAACGTGTATGAGAGGCCCAAAGCTCGCTGTTTGCCTGCTCGGACTGGCCTGGCTCAGCCCGGCCGCTCTCGGCGCGGGGATGTCCCGGCCGCTGTTGAATTTGGTCGGGTAGCGGCGGCACCAGTGAATACTCTTAGGCAGCAAACGCATCGCTGTCAAGAGATTTCTGTTTGCTTCTAAGGGCTTGAACGAGAGCGCCCATATGGCGATAGCCTTTGATACGCCGGAACTTCTTCTCCGCCGTGACGACGCCGAGAGCGGTCCATCGGCGAATCATGGAAGGACTCTTCCAACGCTTGACGTTTCTCGATACTCTGCGGATGGTTCCGTTGAGATTCTCGATGGAGTTCGTCGTGGCCAGAGATTTGCGAAGTGACTCGGGCAGAGCGAGCTTCACAACCGTGAGGGTCTCTTCCATCCCTTCGCGAAGGCTTCCGGCAGCTTCGTCGTAGCCATTTCGCTCGAGCCACGACACCAGTGCCCGAAGTTTCTTGCGCGCCTTGTCAGCACTCTTGCTCTTGTAGGCTTCCTTCATCGTCTGGAGCACGTAGGCGTGACGAGACTTTGGAAGGTACGAGCGAAGATTTCGGAGTTTATGGATCTGGCACCTTTGGATGACCGCGAGATCCCCCAAAACGTCGACGAGCGCCTTGCGGATACCTTTGCCTCCGTCCACTACACAGAGAATCGACTCATCGACGCGCAAACCCCGCTCGAGAAGGTCCTGCAACATCGCGGTGCACACGCGAGAGTTTTCCGTCGAACCCAGCCATATGCCCAGGGGCACCTTCGTCCCATCTATTGTGATACCGAGAGTTACGACGACGGTCTGTCCGGCCACCTCAAGGCCATCCATCATCAGTGCCGCAAGCTCAAACGACTCCAGCCGCCGAGACAGGTATTCCTCGAGCTTCTGCGTCGTCTGGCTCACGAGGTGACGGCTGGCGGCACTCTTGCTCGTGCCACGAGACTTCAACTTGGCCGCGGGTTTGTCCAGACTCGATTCATAATTTCGGGTCGATACCCCCACCAAGATCTGATTCAACACTCGCTCTGGAAGCGGGTCTTCTTCGCGGAAGGCTTCGAAGTGTGGAAGCGACGCCTCCTCGCCCGACTTCGAACGAACTCGAGGTCGCGACACTTGGATTCGACGACCACTGAAGCTCAGCTCTCCGTTCGTGCTCCCCCAGTGGTTATGAGTTCGCCCCTTCTCGTGCTTGCCCTTGGGCCCGGCGATCTCCTCGGCGTCCTCTTTCAGGAGTAGGTGCAGAGCTGTCAGTCCTTGCTCGTACACCCATTCCGTCAAGTCCGCCTTCGTGGCCGCGATCCCCGCTATCATCGGTAGCAGTATCTGACCGACTTGGCCGACTACCTCGCCCGTAGGCGATTGCGTTTGCTTTCTTACTGGCTTCTTTGATTTCCTTGGCATGGTGGCTCCTTGTCCCCCTCTGGAGACGGTTGTTTGGCACGACCTATTCTTAGGCCGGCCAAGGAGCCGCCGCTACCCAAAATTCAACATCCGGCGGGACATCCCCCTCGGCGAAGCACAGGTTTACGGCTATACCGGCGATAACGGTGTGCTCATTCTCTCGAACGTTCCCAGCAACGACCGAATGCGAATGATCGCGGACGGGATTGCCGAGCCGGCCAGACTCGTATGGCGCTACACAGGACAATATGACTCTATGATTCTGAAGGCCTCGCGCATCCACGGCGTCGAGTCCGCGCTCGTGCGCGCCGTGATCGCGGTCGAGTCCGCATTCAATCGCTACGCACGATCCCACAAAGGCGCCCTCGGCCTGATGCAGCTGATGCCGGCCACCGGACGGATGTACGGGGTCGTCAACCCCTACGATCCTTGGCAAAACATCCGCGCCGGTACCGAACATCTCCGAAGTCTCATCAACCAGTTCGGTGATATCCGATTGGCGCTCGCAGCCTATAACGCGGGCGCGACCCCGGTGAAGCGCTATAACGGCATCCCGCCCTATCGCGAGACTCGAAGCTACGTGAAAAAGGTAATGGCCATCTATCGCGCCGGCAGCAAAATCCAGATCGTCAAAGGCGATCGCGTCTACAGCATCGGCCAGCCCGGAGGACAGGCGCGCGTCACGAAATTTCACGGACAGACGGTAGCGAATGCGCGACCGCCCGCAGAAGTTGCACCCCAGAGCCTCGGCGAGGTCGCGCGGCGGAACCAGGCGCGGCGCGCGGCCGCGGCCAACCCGCCTCCCCCTGTCGTCACCGAGGAAGCTCCCCCACAAGAAAAGCGAACCCCGCAAGTGTCTGCCAATGCTCCCTATTACCGCTACGTCGACCAAGACGGTGTGATGCGCATCACCCGGACGCGCCCCTCGAGCTTTCCCTACGACGTGCTAGAGCCATGAGCAGCTGCCAGTTTTCCCCAGAATGAGATAATATCGTCGAGCTTCTGTCTCTCTCAACCGATACGGTTATCTGAGCGCTTTTTCTATGGCCAACCAATCGTCGACACCCTTCGACCAGGGCCTGTTCCTGGTACATTTGAACCGCGGCCGCGAGCATTTCGACCAACGGAATTTCATCGACGCAGCTGAGCAGCTCGAAGAGGCGCGCCGTCTGCGGCCCGACGACGACTCGGTTCTGAACCTCCTCGGGCTCGCCTATTTCAAGCAGGAGAAATACAAAGAATCCGACGCCGTCTATCGCAAACTCATCGAGCTCAACCCCGCGTCCTATACCCTGCACTTCAACTTGGGGCTCGTGTGCTACAAAATGCTGGACCTGGACAACGCGGAAGCGATTTTCCTCCGCGCTCTCGAGCTCAAGCCGGACAATCAGAAAACCCACTTCTACCTCGGCAATATTTACGAAAAGAAAAGTTAGTACTACAATGCTATTTTCCAGTATCGAAAAGCCGGGGCCAATATCATGGTCAGGCGGGTGCAAGAGAAAATCGATCTCGAGCGCCCTGGGTCTCGAGTGGCTGAGCATGGAGACGCCACCGTCTCGACGCCGAGCCTCGACGATACGCGACCTCCGGTTGCTATCTCCGAAGCGACGGCTGACATGGGTACCGCCACGAGCGGCGGCATGCGAGGTCCGGATACGCTCGAAAAGGTCAACGTCGATCACATCGACCGCCGCCGCTTCTTGACCGCGCTTCAAGCAGGCCTCTTCAAAGACAATCCGCCGCAAGATCTGGAAACGAGCTCCGACGATACGTCTCCAAACCTCGAGATAGGCCCGCCGCCAACGACCAGAAACATGGAAACGGAAGAGGCTGTTCGCACGGCCGAAGACCAGGCCGTTATCGCGGAGACCCTCGACAGAATTTCCCCGGACTTTGAGACCCTGCCACCTACGGCGGCTATACCTGACTCGGAAGCGACTCGCTTGCGGCTAACCGAGCCACTCGCGCCCGATCAGCCGCTCGAGGATGCCGCACAAAGAAAGATTCCAGAACGGGCAGGCTCGGAATTGTTCTCCGATCGTCGCCACGGCGAACGGCGCGAAAGCGCCCCCTCCACGGGCATCCTGCCCGCCCGACCTCTCTCGATCGGAGAGTCGGATGCGCACGGCCCTCCGCAGCACATCCATTGGAGCTCCGCCGGTCAGGAGAAGGAGTCCCACGTCCATACGCATATGCGCCGGCGGGACGATACTTTCCGCTACCTGGAGAACAACCTCATGGAGGTCAACTTCTCCGGGAAAGTGTTCATCAAGCAAGGCACGATCTACAGCTATAGCGGCAATCTAACGTTTTGGGTCAAGCCTCGGCGCGAAAAATCCTCACCAGCGCTCGTCATCGTGAGCGGCACGGGTAAACTTCTTCTCACCGATCGAGAACGCGACATCACCGTCCTACAAATCGACGACGAGGAGATCTTCGTCGAGCCGTCTCACCTCCTGGCATGCGAGGAGACCCTCACGCCGCGCTACGCCGTCATCGAGAAAACCGACGGCGATCCTTCTGGTGGATTGCACGTGCTCATAATCAAAGGCACCGGAGTCATTGCGCTCTCGGTCGCTACCAGCCCTCTCGTCATGACGGTACAAACGGACTACCCCGTCAACGTGTCGAGCTCGAGCCGATTTCATGGTCCGGGAACCTGATACCGACGCTAGTCCACGACGAAGCGCTCGCGGAAATCATGCAGCCAGGACCCGATGCGGGCGTGACCCTCCGTCTCGAGGGCGATGGCAAGGTCTTGATGGAAAAGTCGGCGCCGCGTTGATTCAGCGAAACGACGACCGAACGAACAACACTTCCTTGCCGCTCGACTCGAGCTCGTAGAACGTATTCCCGATGCTCCCATCCATGTGCGTTTTTAGCGCGGCCTCGAACTCCCGTGCATCTTCGAAGCTGTCCCAAACGCTACGCCAGACGAGCCGAAAGCCTTCGCTCGTGCGCAGGATAGCAAAAGCATCCCCGCCCCAACCTGCGGCCGCGACGTTGGCTTCATCTCTGGCAGCGCCGCCGCGCAGCAGCACTTGGATGAGAAGCTCGCCGAGACGTCCTTCGAAATCGACTTCGGCGCCGCGTGTTTCGGAGAGCTCCACCGGAACGGGCTCGTCCAAACTGTCCGGCCCGCCCAGATATTTTTCCGGATGGAGCACTTGTTCCATCGAGCGCGGTGGACGTTCCATGAGCTCGTTCAGTAACGCGAATCCGCCTTTCTTGTAGGCAGCCATGGCCAGGGCTCGACCCTGCATGTACGGGGCGATGAGCTGCTCCTGTACGATGTCGGGCGCCGTCTTCAGAGCGGGTCCTACGCCCAACATCTCGGCGAGATCGGCACCGCTCAAGCCTTGATCGAGAATCTGGAATAGATTCGCCATCTCGGGCATGTTCTCGGTGACGCCCGACGTCAGATACTGCTCCATCAGAACGGAGGCGTCACCCTCGAATAGGCAGAGGGCGGCTAGCCGGCGATCGTCGTAGTCGCTATCCACTATCAGCTTGTCGCGGATGACGACGTGCTGATCCTGCAACGCATGCCGCAGCTCGTGGGAAAGAATGAGCTGATTCATCACGCCCAGGGTACGACCTGACGAGATGGCGAAAAGTTTTTTGACGCCGGGGCGTTCGTCGTAAAAACCCGCGATGTTCTCGTTGAGCACCTTCTCGCGAATCGTTCTCAAGTCTTGCCCATCCTCGAGAAAACCGAAGCCCCGAAGAGCACGCTCCTCTCGCTCGGCGAACTCGATCGGATACTCCTCATCGAAGAGCTCGCGGAGGTATTGGGTTAGCTCTTCCCGCGACATGAAATCGATGGGAACCGTTTGACGGAAACGAAGCTCTCCAATTTTTTCGACCTTCTGTGAGAGCTCGGCCGGCTCGACCGGAGCGAGCCCCAAGAGCCGGCCAAGCTGATCGAGAGCCGCGGCCATCTGGTCCTCATCCATTTGTTGCGCCGCGGACGCGCCCGCGAAGGAAAACAAGGTCAGCAGAAGGCCGAGTAGAATTCGTATCATAAATGAGTTAGCCCCGGTGAATTTAGCCCCGATCGGGGGACTCAGGCGGCTTGGGAGCGCTTCAGAAGCGCTTCGAAGCGACACTCGTCGTCGCCCTGGCCCCGGCAACTCGCTTCAATGACCGAATAGCAGTGGATGTCCGTTTTCTCGAGTAGCCCGGCGAAGAGGCCAGCATAGAAATGGCAACGCTTCTGGGCGCCATCCTCCGCTGCCGTGTGGCAAAACAACGAATTCCGCAAACTCAGCAGAAGCTTCTCCCCATCCCGTTTTACTGCCAGCTGAGCGTCTTTGTGAATGCTCCTGAGCCCCGAATGGAGCAGATGTTTCACGAGCCGCTCGCGGCCGAAGCGAGGCAAGCTTTCGAGCAGCCGCCGCTCAATCGGGGAGAAATCGCCATAGGCCCGCTCCGAGGCGTTGCGGCCTGCCGCGTTGATCACCTTGGCATATAGCGTCGGATTACGCCGCAGGTAGCCCACCGCGCCAATCACGGTCGCAACGTGAAAGGTTGTTTGACGCGCTGACGGGTCGAACCACTGGCTCAAGACCTCGAGCTCCTCGGGAGCATGCTCCTCGATAGCCTTTTGAAGGCTAGTTGTTGTTTATCACTTTAATCCGTAATCCACCGCGATGAAATATCAAGACCGGCCACCACTCCATGAGGGTACGGGAGTGCTCGACGGCGTCAAGGGTTCGCTCGCTACGCGAGCCGCTACGCGCCCTTGACCCCGTCTGCGCCTCCCGTCTTCTGCTCGTACGTGGTTGCCGGTCGAGGTGAATCACGAATGAGAAATCTTCGCGATTCAATATAAAAAACAACACTTGTCACGAAAAGGCGCTCGACCTGAACGTCTTTCATTTCAGCACAACGCCCATCAGCTCGACGGCCCGGTCCACCGACGCTCCACAGAACAGGCTTGGCCCAAGAAATCGGCACACAGTTATCATAGGCTTCGGGGTTTCCGCGGTTGAGTATACCATCGGAGCTTGCCGGCCCAAAGTCCCATGACCCAGCTCGAAGGCGCCATCCTCGTAGGCGGCCGTAGCCGCCGAATGGGACGCGACAAATTCGGACTCCTCGTCGGTGGACGACCGATGCTCGACCGGATTATCGATGCGGTGTCCCCAATTGTCGGACGGCTGCGCTTGGTGGGCTCGCGCCCACCGGGCGACAAAGGAATAACATCTTCCATTACAACGGCTTACGGGCAGCAGCCCGACCTCGAGCCCGGACTCGGGCCGCTCGCCGGCATCCACGCGGCGATGTCGACCGCGGAGGCCCCGGCAGTGCTCATCGTGGCCTGCGACCTCCCCTTCGTCACCGAGCGCTTCCTGAGGGGCCTCTGTGCGGAGCTCACGGCAAAGCACGATGCCGTCGTTCCGAAAGACGCGTCCGGCCGACTCGTCGCGGTGTGCGCGGTGTATCGAACGTCGTGCTTGTCGTCTCTCGAGCTTCGCCTGAAACGACACGAGCTCGCGGCGCGAGACTTCGTCGCTTCCATACGCACACGCTATCTGGAAGGCGAGACCCTCCTGGCGCTGGACCCGAAAGGCCTCTGTTTGAAGAACATCAACACGCCCGCCGAGCTCGAGGAAGCGAGGCGCATCGCCGATCTCTAACTCAACTGGCTCGACTAGCGGAGAACACTATTCGAACGGGCGGGGCTGATCGCGCCTTTGTCCGCGTACCTGTCGCATGAGCTGGGTGAGTCGGCGTTGAATCTCCGTCTCGAGGATGCGGTAGCGGGCCCTCTGGCGGATTTCGAGGATGTCGTCAATCGCGGCGTAACGTGCTCTCTGGTTCTGCGAGAACTCGATTTCCAGGCTGTCGAGCTCGTCGAGCAGATGCACGAGCTCCTCCTCCCGCGCCTGGTCGCGCCGGAGCGTTTGGCGCATCCGACGCAGAAGGGTCATTCGCCCCTGGCGATAATCGCGGCGCGTGTCCTGAAGCTTCTTCTGGGCGACGACCATCGTCCCAAATTGCTCGTCGGTCAGCTCGAGGGCGTCCTGGAGCTTGCTCAGGATATAGGCGTCCATCATGCCCTCGACCTCGTCGCGGTTCGGCGCAGAATCGCGCTCCTGCCCGTTTGTGGGGGCTGCGAAAGCGACAAACCCAACAGGGATAACCAGCAACGCGATGGACCACACGAGTCTCTTCATGACGAGCTAGACCTCAATTCTTCCGTGAGCTTCTCGACGAAACGGCGACGTTCTCCCGCCGTCCAGTCTCCCGGATCGAGACCAATCTCGGATTCGAAAGCCGAAACCTCCTCCGAGTACCATTCCTCGCCGAGAGCATCCGTCCAAACCAAAAGGAGCTGAAATTCCGCATCTCGCTCCAAAGGCGGCAATATCTCTCGAACGCAACCGCCTGGGGAGCCGCCGGTTCCGAGACGTCGAACCCCCGGTAAACAGCTGCCGTCGCAACTAGAGCCGCCGCCGCGGCGGCGACCCAGGGAAGCCAGGGGCGCTTTCGTCCGCCCGCCTCCGAGCGCGCCGTCTCGCTCGGAGTGAGCAACGATAGGGTCCCACGAAGCTCGTCGAGCTCGGCTCGGCAATGCTCACATCCCGCGAGATGCTGGCGATGGGACGCCTCGACAGGCGCGGCGTCGAGAAAGTCGACGAACACTTCGGGAGTTAGATGTTCGCTTCGATCGCTCATCGTCTCACCATGCCAAGCCTATACCATTTTCGCGCCCGGGGAATCGACGCTATTCCCGAGGTACTTCCTGAGATTCTTCAACGCAAAAAAGAAATTTGCCTTCGCCGTCCCCACGGGACAGCTCATCGCCTCTGCAATCTCCTTGTGCGTCAATGGGCTCCTCGCCCCGGCTTGGGCGCTCCACTTCGACCCTGGCGCCGGGAGTCTCGACGGCGCAATAATTGACAGGAACGTCGGGTGTTTCCGAGCCGCCGACAGCGGGTTGGCACGCCGCGAAGGACAGGAGAAGCAACGACAAAAGAACGAGCTCTCGATAGCGCATAGGAGATTGTACGGATGGTGAGGAGACGGAGCAAATCGACTTTTTTCGGCGTTGGCGCGCTGCTTTTCGCTGCCTCGCTTGCAGCAGACGGGTTCCGTTGGAAATGAGGGCGTGTTTTGTTCACACGCGACCGCAACGGCGCCGTGAGCGGCTTCGAGCTCGCGTCTGGGCGTGCCCGGAATTTTATCTTCGCGCGCGCGTTCGGTCTGCCCCCTCCGATTTCGAGGCGGTGACGAGATCGATGTTCTGCTGATAGCGCAGGTTCAGCCGCGCCCGAAGAACGTCCGAAGTGATGCCGTCCCTTTGTGCGCGTGTATTCAGCTCGCGTTCCGCTCGGGCGACGCCGGGCCACAGCTCGCCGCCTAGCCGTTCAACGAGGTCCTCGTCGAAGGTGAAACCGAACGCGGTCATGCTCGCAGGCGGTAGCAAATACTTGTCTTCGAGGCCTAGGGCACCAAAGGGAAAGCCACGGGCCAAGTCCGCGTGGTAGCCAATGAGCTTTTTCGTTGGGTTCACCGAGACGAGGCCGTGAGGGACGCAGTTCTGATCGGCGATGTTGTGGCGGCTCCGGAGCACGTCAGTGAGATTGAGCGCGGCTTGCACCTGCGCGGGTGTTATGACCTCCCGGCCCGCGTCCCATCGGCTCTCGAAGGCGACGCCGATGAAGCTCTCGTTCAAGTTCAAGTACTGGTAGTCTGCGTCAGCCCAAATCGAAGCACCCGCGTGAACCGCGACCCCGTCCGTCAGTGGACTGAAGAGAGGAAAATCTCCCCAGGCGCGGGCACGGTCCCGGTCAAGGCACCAGAACAAGATCAGCAGGGAACTCAGATAAAAATCCAGGGAAAAAGGTTAGCACTTTGGCGGGTTTGGTGTCAAGAGGTTGAGGATCTACTTTATTGCGCGCTCGGTTAAACTTTTGTTCGGTCCACGCGGTCTAACCGAATGGGACCAAACGCCATGGTTGGACATCTGGGGGTGTAGCTGAGATGCTGGCGCTAGTGTACGAGCCGGAGGAGGGATACACGACCTTCGAGGAGTTAGTGCGCGAGCATCGAGCGCGCATCTACGGGATCTGCTACCGCTATGCGGGGAACCCGGCGGATGCCGATGACCTTGCTCAAGACGTCCTTCTGAAGGTCTATCGCGGCCTTCCGACGTTCCGTGGCGACGCGCGGCTCTCGACTTGGATTTATCGTATTGCGGTCAACACGTGCTTGAACTGGATCTCGGCGCGCAAAGGAAGAACGGACGAGCTGCCGGATGACCTCGTCGACAAGGGCCTCTCGCCGGCCGAGCGTCTTTTTGAGCGGGAAGTCAAAGAGGTCGTGCAGGCGGCGATTCGGAAGCTCCCGGATCGACAGCGGATGACGCTCGTATTGCGCGTCTACGAGGAATCGACGATGTCAACTGGTTCGCACGGCCCGTACCCAACGAGAGCGGCGATAGGATCGTAGCCTTCGCGAGCCACAATCAGAACTACTTGTATAACTTGACCCAGGGAACGCGGGTGAAGATACCCGACCGTTCCGACGCTGTCGCCACGCCCGACGGCCGCTACATGACCGTGCCGTCCAACTACACGCCCCGACGAACATATTCGCTTCTATGACGCCCTCGAGCTCCTCGACCGTCTCGACCGGGGCGAGGACGCCGACGCGCTCCCCCCGGTTTTCGTTCACGAACATCGTGACTTGCGAAAGGTCTATTACCAATCGGCCGGAATCGTTTCCAAAAGCGATGCGAGCACCGTCTATCGGCTCATGTTCTCAGGAACCGCGAGCGAGTCGGGATTTCGCATCGTGGACTACACGTTTACTACAGACGGCTCCACGCTTCACGTCACACCGACGGAGCCCATGAAGCTCTGCCCCGAGATTCCGAACGACCTCAACACGCCATTCATCTCGAAGGACGCGCGCTACATCGTCTCCTATACGAGCTCGAGCGAGCAAAGCGCCTATTCGACGGGCTCTTCCCTCAAAGTGTTTCGCATCGCCGAGACGTTTCCGGCCGAAGGCACTACACGCTGCGAGGCGGTGGTCGATTTCGGCTTTGCCGCGGGCAAGGCGGACTTCGCCTATGACAACTCCCAGCTGACGTTCCACATTAGCAAAGGCAGCTACTTGACGCCTTTCGTCAATGGAGGGCTCGACGCACCGACGATCACGGACGTGGTTGTCGTCAACCTCACCCAGGACGACGCGGGCGACATCGTGGGCTACTCAGGAATGGCGCGTATCACAACGTCCCTCGAACAAGGCGTGGGCAGTTATTTCCCGGCCTTTTTTCCCGATGGCCACCTCTTCTACGTCGCCAACGCCGTCCCGAAGAAGAGCGACGCCAATAAGCGCTTCTACTTCAAGGTCGTCGACCCGAGCGCGGAGTCGATGATGGCGAACGTCTTCGCAGATCCCGAAGCAGCCGAGCTTGCCTCGGCGATCGCGAAGCTCTGGCAATCCGCGTGCTCCGGCCCCTCCGGCCCCTCCGGCCTCTCCGGCAAAGACGGCGAGGCCGCGAAGGAGCATGAGGCCCCGTGGATTCTCTCGAGCCTATCGCCGGGCCAATGCGGCACCCTCGTCGAGGAGCATTGGAGCGAGGGGCTCGGCGACAAGGACGCTATGCTCGCGCTTTGCGCCTCGCGTTAGCCCTTCAATTCATCGAGCAAGCTCCGGGTCCACGCGGATCCCCACAGGATCCGCACGCGCCTGGCGGGGAGCTCGCCTCCATTCGAGAGCCGCCCGAGCCTGTGAATGCGGCAAAGGTCGAGAGAAGCTTCTCGAGCTTTGTGCCGTGGCAGCTCGGACATTCCGCGCTCTCGCGACCTAGGACGAGGGCCTCGAACTCCTCTTCACATTTCTTGCATCGGTACTCGAATATAGGCATCGAAATTGTGTCCTCAACTTTCTTGGCTAGGCCCGTCAAGGATAACGCCAAGAGGCACTTCGGGTAAAGCGCTCGCAGCGTCGCCCCATCGCGGCATCGCTCAGCGGTGACGACGGCCAAGCCTCATGGAGTAGGCGCGTAGCTGAGATCCGGACGGTAGGCCAGATTTCGCTGCGCCCGCGGTGGATGCTGCGGTTGAGCGCGTCCTGAATGACAGCCGCTTCTTCCTCCGTAGGCCAAACGCTTTATTCTCTGGCTTCCTTTCGAAGCGCGCTCAGCGGCGACTGGATTCTAGAAACTTTCCGATGTGCTCGCGATAAGCCGCACTGTTCCGATAGCCGGGGAGCGGCGCGCTCGCTTTCCCGTTGGCGAAGATGAGGATGGTCGGCGCATGCACGGCGAGATCACGGAACAAGAGCTCGACCGAGGTCAAAGGGTGTCTAGCGGACTCGGGAATGCCCAAATCGTCACCGACCGCGGCCACATAGCTCGGGTCCGCGGAGGGATCTACCACAGCAGCGAGACTCAAATCGAGGGCTGTGGCCGCTGCCTCGATCTCACGATAGCCGTCCGCCGACAATGGCAAATGTGGTGACCACAAAAAAACGACGAGCGGCGCGCTACTGTCGAGCAGGGCATGCAAGTCGGCATCCGTGAACGAGCGCTCGGAGCTCGGAGCTCGAGGGGCGCGCCGCAGGGGTTCGCATGGGAGCAGGCGAGCAGGCAGCGCCAAAATCGAGCCGTGTGGAGCCTTCCGCATCGGTGAGAAAAAGACTGACCGTTGCCTCAGAGCGCGCCAAGTGAAGCGTAACCCATACGCCTATCTTTTTCGTCGCGATGCGATACACATCGCCCCCGAGCGGTCCGCTGGGTCCTTTGAGGATCTCGTCGGTGGCACCCCACGATTCGAGCCGGCGCTCGATCGCGACGAAGCACGGGTGGCTATCGAGGAGCTCCGGTAGCCGCGAGCTCGAGGCGGCGGGTGGCACGCACGTCACAACGAATGCAATTACGGGCACCAGGCAAGAGATCCGGTTTTCCACTTCGCTAAACTAGCGAGGTCGCGTTGCTTCTGTCAATCCGTTTGTCGAGCTATTGCAGAAACAATACCGCGGTGACCGGACCGAGCTTCACGGCCATGGGGAACGTCAGCTCAATGGCCATTTGCGCCCACATTTGGCTCAAAACGAACAATCCGACACTCAAGACAACGATTCTACCCAACCGTCCACGAGTAACTGGCACAGATAACTCCTAGATAATAAATTACGTTGCACGAATCCCTGTTCGAATTAGGAATGTACGAATTAGAGATTCGTAAAACGCATCGTAGAGATTCGAAGGAGCCGCGTCTAGAGTAAGAAATTCCCTATATGCCTGTTTCCCCGCACAAACACGGTTGCACAGCTCATTTGTGTGGTTTTCCCCACGACGTTTCTGCCGTTCTGTGAGCCGTCGCTCCACGAATCTCTGTCATTTTTCAGGCACGATCGTGTTCCCCAGACCTGACGTTCTCGTCCACCCAGCCGAGATAGGCTGCGGAGCCATTTTGGATCGGCAGCGCGATGAGCTCGGGCACGTCGTAGGGGTGAAGCTCGTCAAAAGCAGTTCGAAGAGCGTCGAAACATTCCTCACGGGTCTTCATCAGCAATAAATGCTCGTCATCTTCTTCGATGGTCCCTTTCCAGTGATAGAAGCTGCGAACTCTCGCCACGACGTTCACGCAGGCGACGAGCCTCCGTTCGAGAAGGGCATGGGCCAAACGGACCGCCGTAGGCTCGTCGCCAACGGTGGTCATGGCCATGATGTGATCCGACATGGTCTGTCCTGTCCTCTCCTACCCTGCTCGCCAAAGGGGTCGAGGGGTTGCGCGTTTGGTCGCGACCGCAACTATAATGTATGGACACCAACATGCTGAAAGTTCCTCCGAGCAATAAGGGTCGCGGCCACCAAGGGGTGGAGCGCCTTCAGGAATCGAAAGTCAAGAAGAAAGCTTTGGGGCTCGCTGCCTTTCTGATCGTCGCCGCGTCGATAGTCAACGCCTTTTTCGGCGAGCGCGGCCTCCTGGGCCTCATAGAAGCAAAGAGGAATTTCGTAGAGCTCGAACGCGAGGTCCACGCGATCGAGTCGCAAAACGCGCGTCTCGGGCGGGAGATCCACGCCTTGCGAACAGACCCGGCGGTCATCGAACGAAGGGCGCGAGAGGTGCTCGGCATGGCGCGTCCCGGTGAAATCTCCGTCGAGATCCGTCAGCACTAGCAATTACTCCACGCCCGGAGAAGACTTCTCTTCGCGAAAGCCGCCGGCGACCGCAGCGAACTCAGCGCCCCACAACAAAAGGCAAGCGGACAAGTTGATCCAAAGAAGAAAGACCACGACCGTCGCGAGCGCCCCATAGGTACGCGTGTAGTTCGCCATATGGCTGACGTAATAGGCAAAGCCGACCTTCAGCGTGGTCCAGAGCGTGCCCGCGACCAAGCCACCCATAAGCGCGACTCTCCACGGGATGGAGCGCGCCGGCATCAGCCAGTAGACAGAAAAAAACGCCAGCATCGTGAGCGACCAAGGCGCAATGTAGCGACTCACGAAGCTATCCACATTTTGATATAGAGGCAGCTCCTTGAGAGGCGCGAGCGCCGTCGTGTCGATGAATCTGTCGATGGTGGAAAGAAGACCCTCGACGACGACCGAGGCGACGAGCAGAACACTCAAAATCCCAACGAGGGCGAAGGCCAACACTTTGCGCAGCGCGAAAGGACGCCTCTTGTCGACGCGGAAGACCTAATCCAGACCGGTCTCGATTTTGGAGAACACCTTGCTCGCTGTCCATAGCACGAGAACGACGTAGCCTACGCCCGACCAAATCTGCTGCTGCATCGATTTGACCTGGACCATGACTTGAGGCGGGAGGCCGTACAAAACGTTTTGCAGGAAGAGCTCCGTGCCTTTCTCCGCGGCGTCAGAACCGAGAGCGAGCGCGCCCAAGGTCACGAGCACCACCGCCAGAGGAATAAATGACAGCAGGCCGAAATAGGCAATCACCGTCGCACGATCGAAGCATCGGTCACGATGGAAGTGGACCGAGGCTCGATAGACCAGTGTCCAGACTGCAAGAAGCCACTTCATCCAACCTATTCAATCAACAAAACGTGTCGGAGGACAAGAAGGGCGCGGGAGGATACACTCCGAGCGTGCATCCGAAGCCACCTTCCTCGCTCGACTATGACGGCTTTCTCCACGAGCTCGCGCTCAAGAGTTGGAACCGCGCCATACTCGAGGGGGACGCCGAGAGAGCCGAGACGAACGCCAAGAAACTCGCCGCTTCCCACGACAAGTTCTGGCGCTTCGTAGGCCATATTCACATCTCGACATCACGACTCACTCGGGGACAGGCCACGCTCGCGCTCGATGCCTTGGCCGAAGCTGCGCGCGTATTCGCCGAGTCCGGCGAGATCGCAGCCATCGCCAAGAGCCTTCGAGCACACATTCACCTCGAGACCCATTCTCCCAAGAACGCTCTTGCCGCATTACGGGGCGCCGTCGCGACTCCCGAGGTCTCATACTGGCGCGCGCTCGCCTACGCCCGACAAGGTCGCCGCGAGGAAGCGGTCGAGCTCGCCTGCACGCTCGAACGCCTCGGAAAGTCCACGAGCAACGCTTTCGCGTCGCATATACGCGGCGATCTCGACCCTGAGAGTCGCCTCGCATCGCTTCAGCGTGCCGCGGACGCCGTAGAAGAGCAAGCGGTCCTGTCTCCCGAGCCCGTCCTCCCCATTCGCTTCGCGTACGCTTCCGCGCTCGAGGACGCCGGATTCAACGCGGACGCTGAGGCGCGCTTTCGCGAGATCACGTCCGCGCCCGGATCCGTCGCCTATTGGCCGATTCCGTATATTCGCAGCTTGTACCGGTTGGGACGGCTTGGCTCGGATGAGAACACGAGGCAACGGAGCATGAAGAGCTTCGCGGCGTTCTGGAAGAACGGGGAGCTCGACCGCGCGGCGGTCCAATCAGCTTTTCGGTCTTAGTCTGTCAACAGATAGGCGAACCGGAGCACTTGACCACGCCGCTCCACGACCACGCGCAACTCGTGCGCGTTCCGGAGCCGGGCGAGCAAATCCCAAAGCGAGTCGAGCCCGCGCAGGGGCTCTCCGTTTATACTTCGGAGGAGGTCGCCTGGTAGGAGCCCCGTTTCCGACAACAACGTGCCATCTGGCAAACGGCGGAGCTCGAGGCCTAGAATCTCGCCGTCTTCGACCCAGGGGCTGAGCTCGGTCTCGCTCAGGATGACAGGGATCTCCTTTTCGAGGCGAGCGCTGGCTTCAGCGCGCGAGACGTCGCGATAGAGCCAGCCATCGTCTTCGTTGGCGGCTGCCGGCCCGGACGTGCGAGTGGCAGGACTTCCATCCACGTGAAGCCGAAGCGCACCGCGGACGCTGTCGAGAAGCACGGAGCCTTCCTCCACGGCAACGAGGACATAGCCATAATATTCCTGCCCCATCCGCATCGGTTGGGCTCGGGACGCCCCGCTCCGACGGACGAGGGCTATGGAGTGCGCTGGATTTTCGGCGACGATCACGCCATCGAGAACGAGACGATCCTCCTGGGCCCGCGCAAGCTGGCCAAAAGCAAGCGCCAGGCAAATCGCAACACCGGTAAACCTAAGTAACGCCCCCATAAACAGATACCAAGAGTGTAGGATAGCCACGAGTCGAAGCTCGGGTCAAGCGCGAGCCGAACACCTTGTGCTATATTGCGAACGTCGCTCCTTTTTTTGACGCATTCCCCACAGAGTTGATGGCTTCCGACCAGTCGGCGCCCACAACACCCACAATACCCACAATAAAAGACGCGACACGCGAACGCGGGCTCAAACATTTCCTCCTTCATAGGCGACGCGGACAGCTTCTCCTCGCACTCTGCACCCTCCGTTTTCTCGGCGCGCTTGGGCTCATCCCCGGCTCTCTCTCCACCCTGTCGACGGTAGGCCTCTGGACCTATGCGCTCGGCTTCCTGATTTGGGGGCTGTCCGGCTTGAGGCGTAGTCTGCTGTGGCGGATCCGCAGAAAGCTCATCATCTCCTATCTGCTGATCGGGCTCGTCCCCACGATCCTGCTCCTCTCGTTCTTCGCGCTCAGCGGCTATTTCACGCTCGGACAGGTCAGCTCCTTCATGCTCATTAGCTCCGTCAAAGATGCTGAGATGCGCGCCGCGGGTGCCTCGAATCTGATGATCTTCGAGCTTCGCGGAGGTGGAATGGCGAGATCCCGATTGTCCGATGCGCGTATTCGCAAGGTGCTCAATGAGCGCATCCAAGGAATGGGAGAAAACGAGCCCAGCTGGAGCGCGGTCTACCTCGAGCATCGCCGCGGACGCATTCAACGTGTGGTGACCACGGTTGAGACCGGGTTTTCACCGAGTGTAGGGACGAACCTTCCTCAATGGTTCGCAGACGGCTATCGCGGCGCCATCGAGTATGGCGGCGTCAGCTACACGGCCGGCGTTTCGACACCTCATGAGTCGGCTAGGAACGCAACCATCATCGTGCTCGCCACGCTGTCCGACGTCCTCGAGAAATCGGCTGAGGAGCTGGGCTTTCATATCGATCAAGTGCTCGCGAGCGACACCGATGACACCACGGCTGAAAGTGTCTTCATCCGCCAACCGGCGCCGTTGGATGGAGAGAGCCAGACCGCGACTCCGGCCAGTTCCGCGCCGTTGACGTTTCCTTGGTGGACGCTCTTACCAACGAGAAGCCTCGATGACCCCCACCGAGAGGAGTCCGAGCTCGCATTCGTGCAGTTCGGGTTCCCGCTCAATAGCTTCTACTCCAGCATTGCCACCGGCGCGCTTCAACTCGGCCCGAGCGGCCCCGATCTCGGCGCCGTGCTTCTCACAGCGATGGCGCTTCTCGCGGGCCTTTTTCTCGTGATCGAAGTTTCGGCAATCTTCGTTGGCCTCGTGCTCGCTCGATCCATTACCGGCTCGGCGCATGCACTCAGTCAGGGCACCGAGCACGTGCGCCAGGGCGACTTCAGCTACCGTGTGCAAGTTCGATCGCGGGATCAGCTGGGAGAGCTCGCGGAGTCGTTCAACTTGATGACGACGAGCATCCAAGATCTACTGAGTCAATCGTCGGAAAAAGAGCGCATGGCGGAAGAGCTCCGCATCGCCCGAACCATCCAGATGAGTCTACTGCCGAGAAGACCGCGTCGACGTCCCCGGTCTTTCCATCGCCCCCTTCTGTCTTCCCGCCCATGAAGTCGGCGGCGACTACTACGACTTCATTCCTTTGAGCGACGGACGCTTCGCGCTCCTCATCGCGGACGTCTCAGGAAAAGGCACCTCGGCGGCGCTTTATATGGCAGAGCTCAAAGGGCTCACGCTGTCATTGAGCCAGATTTACGATTCGCCCCGCAAACTTCTCGTCGAAGCCAACAAGATCCTCGCAGCGACTCTCGACAGCCGGAGCTTCATCACGATGGCCTATGCCGTCATCGATATGAACGATCGCCAAATGACTTATGCGTGCGGGACACAACCCCATCTTTCATGTCCCCGCGAACGGCGCCGAGCCCAAGACGAACGTTCTGGCACCGGATGGGCTCGGGCTCGCCTTGGATCGCGGCACGCAGTTCGAGCGCATTTTGAAGGAGGATGTCGTGAGCCTGTGCTCGGGAGACGTCTTCCTCTTCTTCACGGATGGCGTCTCCGAGGCTATGAACCCGGGCTCCGAGCTATTCGGAGAGGCGCGGATTCGCCTCATCCTCGAGGAGAACGCCGACCTCCAAATGGAAGAGCTGCGCGAAAAGCTCGTCGACGAGGTTTTCGACTTCGCGGGCGGCGCTGTCCAGCACGACGATATGACGATGGTCCTCCTCAAAGTATTGTAGTAATATCGTCAATAGCACTCCTGTCGTCAGCCCCGACCGGTATTTGTCGAGGCATCGCTTGTGTCCACATCTATGAAAAGTGACCCCGTGAACAGCCTTTCCACAACTGATCTCGAAGAGCTGCCCGAGCGGCTCGGACATCGATTTCGTCGACCCGAGCTCTTGCAGCAGGCTCTGACGCACAAGTCTTTCGCCCACGAATCCGGAAGCGCCGATCACAACGAGTCCATGGAGTTTCTCGGAGACGCCGTGCTCGGATTTCTCGTAACTGATTTTATTTATCGGGATTTTCCAGCCCTGACGGAAGGTAGAAAATCGAAAATCAAGGCCTATCTCGTGAGCGCGTCGACGCTCTGGCAATTGGCGCTCGAGCTTCGAATCCCGCAGTTCCTGCTCCTCGGCAAAGGCGAGGAGAAAACCGGCGGCCGCAAGAAAAAAACACTCTCAGCCAACGCGCTCGAGGCCGTCGTCGCCGCGATCTATCTCGACTCCAATGTCGAAGAAGTGCGCCGTTTTCTCGATCCCCTATTTGCGCCGCTCATCGACGATGTCCGCGAAGGGCGGGCCGTGGTGGAAGACCCCAAGACCGCTCTTCAAGAATTCTTGCAAGCCCGCAGTCTGGAGCCCGCCCAATATCTCGTGACTGCCGAATCCGGACCCGAGCACCGCAAGACCTTCCAAATCGAGCTCAAAGTCGGCCGGCGCAAGCTCGGCGAAGCCACTGGGACGACGAAGAAAAGGGCCGAGCTAGACGCAGCGCAGGCGGCTCTCGCACAATTGATGGAAGAAGAATGCTGATCACTGAATCCGGACTATTCTCGGTCCGTCACGATCAACATCAGCACGTGCTCACCGATGCGAAACTCGCTGTGGTTTTGGAGCTCGGCGCTGTCGATTTGCTCGCCGTTCACGAATGTGCCATTCGTGCTCTTCAAGTCGGAGACGACGACACGGGAGCCTAGGACCTCGAGCGCGGCGTGTTGGCGGGACGATTCGGGGTCGTCGAGGATCACATCGCAGTCGGCGCGGCCGATGACGGTGCGCACTTTGGTGATCGCAGAGATCTGACCGCTCGCCTTTCCCTGCAGCACCGCCAGCGAGTATTTCTTGTCTGCCGGCAGATCCATTTTCTCGGCAGCCACAGGCCCGGAGATCGTCTGCTCGCCAACGGGCTCGTCCGAGCGGAGTTTCTGGACACGCGCGGTCCTATCCTCGGGGAACGGACCCAATGCCGGAGCTTCCGGAACGGGGCTCTGAGCCGTCGCGTCAGACTGCGTGTTGGTGATGTCGATCGTTCCCCCGCACTTCTTGCATTTCGCCTGAGCACGGGCCTTTCCGCCGAGCTGACTCTCGTCGAATCGGTATTTGGTTTGGCAGTGTGGGCAGGCGACTCGGATCATGTTTCTTGCGGGATGGCTGGTAACGGTTCCTTACTTGCTCATTTAACACTATTTGTACGATGTCATTCAAGTGGGCAAGTGGGCAAGTGGGCAAGTGGGCAAGTGGGATCAACTGTAGCGGCGCTTGATGAAGTGCTCCCAATCGCGAATGAGCCCCTGCACGTCGTGGCCCACAATCCGCCGCAGCGTGGAATCCACGTCCTCACCCTCACCGAGCGCGGTCAAGATGTCGCGGATCCCGCCCATACCGCGCTGCTGAATCACGTAGTCGACCATCGAAGACGCGGCCGGGTAGAAGATGCGTGGATCGCATCGCGCGGTGGGAAGGCAACTCGCGAAGGTTTGACTGACTGAGGTGGCCCCATTCTCTGGACCAAAATGGGGGGTAGCTAAGGTGGAGCCTGCCGAGTTGAACACGTCGTGGTCATAGTCGTGATGTTGTTTCCCGAAGGCTCCTAGAAGGGAGCGTTCGGGAACACAGTTTATGGCAGATTGAAAATCTGTGGACAGTTTGTTTTTCGCTGTAGCCATCATTGTGTCTAGCGGCAATTATTATTTCTCTTCAGCAACAAGTTAGAATTCCCGGGTACCTACCGGTCTTGCTCCGTCACTTATCAGCAAAGTGTCCCATGTTCGATCCGGGGCCCCGACGGAGGGAGCGGACCCTTAAAAAAAGATGCGAAGCTTCCTTGTCCGCTCCCTCCGTCGGGGCCCCGGATCGAAGCCGCCCTTTCGCTGGTCCACCTGAATAGTGCAAAAATCGGGGTACCTGGGGTATGGGCCAAGCCGCGAGAGGGTCTCCTGCGGCGATTCTCGCATTCGTTTTGTGGACTCGTGGCAAGGTTCATTCCTTTTCCCGGTTTTCTACCGCCGTGGCCTCTTTGGCCTTGTTCTGCTTCGATTGCCCCAGTCGGTAACTGCCGACGTTGAGCTCCAGGATGATGCTGTGATGTACAAATCGGTCGATGGCCAATCATCTTCAAGCAACCTCGCCAAGCAGTCCATCGTAGAAGCTCGCGGGCGTTTGATAGCCTAACGCTTTGTGCGGGCGCTCGTCATTGAAGAAATCGAAGTAGCAAGCGATGCCCGCGCGAGCCATTTGCACGGTGTCGTAGGCGTACAGGTAGACCTCCTCGTACTTCAGCGAGCGCCAGAGCCGCTCCACGAAGATGTTGTCGATACAGCGACCTTTGCCATCCATGCTGATCTTGATCTCAAGAGCAAGCAATACACTGGTGAACTCCTCCGAGGTGAACTGAGAGCCCTGGTCCGTGTTGAATATCTCTGGGCAACCGTAGCGTGCCACAGCTTCGTTCAGAGCCTCCACGCAGAAGGTCGTCTCCAACGTGTTGGACAAGCGCCAGGCGAGCACCCGCCGAGAATACCAATCGATGACCGCCACCAGGTATACGAAGCCTCGCGCCATCGGGATGTATGTGATGTCGGCGGCCCACACCTGATTGATCCGAGAAACCGTCAGATTCCTCAGTAGATAAGGGTATACGGCGTGTTCCGGCGCTGGCTTGCTTGTGTTCGGCTTGGGCGCAGTGCTCTCGAGCCCCATCAACCGCATAAGACGCTGCACGCGCTTGCGGTTGACGGCCGACCCCTCCGCTTTGAGTGTCTGTGTCATCATGCGGCTGCCGAAAAATGGATGCTTCAGATGTAGCTCGTCCATCCGACGCATCAATGCGAGTTGCTCGCCATCCGGCTCGACAGGTTCGTAGTATAGGCTCGACCGATTCACGCCGAGCAGCTCGCACTGCCAGCGCATCGACAGCGGAGCGTTGGGTTCGACCAACTCCCGCCGGGGCGTCATCGCAATCGACCGAGCCCGTGTGATAAAAAATCGCGCTCCATCGTCAGCTCCCCGATTTTCTGAAGCAGTTCGGCCTCGCGCATCGAGGCATCGCCTCCGCCCACCTCTTCGGTCTCGAAAGCACGCGTGACGTTCTCCAAAAGCTGCCGCTTCCATTTGTAGATCTGGTTCGCGTGAACCTTGTGCCGGCGGGATAGTTCCGCCACTGTCTCCTGCTCGCGTAGTACCGCCAAGGCAACTTTCGCCTTGAAAACAGGGCTGTGCTTCGTACGATTTTTCTTCACTTTTCTCTGCTCCTTTTTTTATTGAGCAGGCTTGTTTTACCACCTTAACCCCTGGTCTAAAAAATGGGGTCCACTTCAAACCTTCCCGCAAAACGCGGGCCAACAGTTCCCCGTTATCCTGCGTGCGTACACCTTCCACGTACTCCGCAATACCTTCGTGAATCCACTGCGGGGCGTTCTTGCCCGCCCGAGCGTGAATGAACGCGTGGGCGAGCTCGTGGTGGAGCGTGGTCTTGATCCCTTCGTCGAGCCGCTCCAGCCCGCGAACGGGTACGCGTATCTTTCCATCGAACAAGCCTGCGGACCAATCAGGACCGCCCATATCGTTATAGTCACGCCGCGTATAGAGAATCACGACCACACGCTCGGGCGGCTCGAAGCCGAGCTGGCTTTTCAAGCTGGCATAGCTGCGGTCCATGTATCGATGACCATCCGACCGGTGCTTTCCATCGCACCGCCGTCATAGCTTACGATGAAATGCGCGAGCAGCCGCGTCTTGTTACCTCCATCAGCGCGCACTTCAGAGAGCGCTTTGTTGAGTGAGGCTCGGATCTTCGGACTCTCGCCGAGCTCGAGCGCTTTCTCGAGAACTTCGACGGCTTTGCCGATTTCCTGGCGGTAGTAATGTGCTTTACCAACGATATGGTACATCTCAGCCGATTGGGACGTCTGGCCGTAGGCGATCGCGGTCTCCGCCCAGCTCTTGGCAACCTCCCATTCTTCTTGCTCGCTGTGAATGACCGCTCTCAGAGTCGCGATATCCCCGGCTCGTGCACCCCAATCCTCCGAGCCATTCACATAATTCAAGGCCTCACGGAATCGGCGGGCGCGAATCTGTTGCCCAGCAGAAGAAAGTGCGCTGCCAAGACATATTCTCGCAGCCACTCGACGCCGGGATATTCGCGCGCTAGCGACTCGGCCCGCTCGAGAAGCGCAGGCGTCACGCTCTGGCGCGTCAAATCGGGAAGCCGCGGGATCGGCGAGCTTGGCTCGGGCTCGGGCGCCGTGATGACATCAGGCTCGGAGCTCTCAGAAGGCAGTCCACTCAAGACCAAAGCCTGAGCGCCCTGCGCGGCGGGAATTTCTGTGCCCACCACGATCGGCTCAGCGGCGGAGCGAGGCTCACTCGAGGGGCCCGGCGAACTCTCCGGCGAGCCTTCTGAAGGTTTGTACTGCTCGTAGAGCTGTAACCCGTAATACGCCCCGCCCGACAGCAGTACCGATAGGGCGACGACATTGAACAGTACCGACGCCCGCGACGGCTCTCGCATCACCGAAGGCTGTGGCTGTGGTCGGGGGCGCGGCGCTCGCTCGCGTCCGAGCTTAACGAATTCGACGCCGCATTTTGGACAAAAAGGGTCGATCGAAGGCACACCCTGAAAGCCGCACTTGGGACAGTTCACCGTAGCCTCACCCGAAATTAAATTCTCGTTTTGATGGCGTTGTGGTTGCTACGACGACCCGTTCCCGCGCGTCACGATTTCCCTTTACGCAAAGCCGTCACGGTGTCTCGTAGGACTTCCGCAAAGGCTTCGACTTCCTCTTCTCTAGCAGCCCGTTGAAAAAGTCGTATCCGGTCGATATTTCTCTGAAGACTCATTCGATGACGATGTAAAATTGCATCGCATGTCGATGAAGAAGAAAAAGAAAAGTTGCCAAGAGACTTTATGGATTCCACACGATGCGGTTGCGTCGAGTCCTGGTCATCCTTTTTATGAGGAACTCGAGCGGGTACTTCGAGAGGAAGAGTTTGACTCGTTTGTGGAGTCGAAATGCTCGCCGTATTACGCGAAGAAGCAAGGTCGGCCGAGCATACCGCCGGGTGTGTATTTTCGAATGCTGTTGATCGGCTACTTTGAGCGCATCGATTCAGAGCGCGGGATCTGCTGGCGGTGTTCGGACTCACTGTCTTTGCGCCAGTTTCTTGGCCTTGGAATGGAAGAGCGAACGCCGGACCATTCGTCGCTGTCTCGGATACGGAATCGACTTCCGCTGGAAGTTCACGAATCTGTATTTGGATGGGTGCTAGAAGTTCTAGCGTCGAGAGGGATGATAGATGGCAAGACACTGGGTGTGGACGCGACGACGCTGGAAGCGAATGCGGCGCTTCGGTCAATCGTTCGTCGAGACACGGGGGAAAGCTACGAATCGTATTTGAAGGAGCTTGCGCGCAAGAGTGGTATCGAAGAGCCGAGCCGAGCGGACATTGCAAAGTTGGACAAGAAGCGGCCAAAGAAAGGGTCGAACAAGGAGTGGGTGAATCCGAACGAGCCGGATGCGGAGATCATGAAAATGAAGGGAATTATAAATAATCCTTGACAAACCTATAGGTTTAGTGTAGCATGTCTCCATCATGACGTACAAAGCCCCAGGACGTGCCGATCGCGAAGGTCTGACGGTTGTTGAACTTATGGACATGTTCCCCAGCGAAGAGGCGGCGATCAAGTGGTTTGAAGAAGCCGTGTGGCACGGCGAGCGCCGCTGTAGCCACTGCGGGAGCCTCACTACCAGCGAAGTCCCGAACCGCAAGCCCATGCCATACTGGTGTCGGCTTTGCCGGAGTTACTTCAGCGTGCGGACTGGCACCCCGATCGCTAACTCTAACGTCACCATGCGAAAGTGGACCATCGCCATCTATCTCTGCCTCACTAGCCTCAAAAGCGTGTCCAGCATGAAGCTGCATCGCGACATCGGCGTCTCACAGCCTACCGCATGGTTCATGCTCCATCGTATCCGCGAGGCCTGGGTGTCCAATGATGAGCCGCGTTTCCCCGGCCCCGTCGAAGTCGACGAAAGCTACTTTGGTGGCAAACGACGAAACATGAGCCTGTCGAAACGCAAAGCCCTCACTGGCCGCGGCGCCAAGGGCAAGACCGCCGTCGTCGCCATGAAGGACCGGAAGAGCAAGAAAGTCCGGGCCGAGGTCGTCAAGGACACCGACCAGCCAACCCTCCAAAGCTTCGTCGTGCAGAACACCGACGAGGCGGCGAAGGTCTACACCGATGAGGCCTCGGCCTACCAGGGGCTACCGAGGGACAGAGAAGCCGTCAAGCACTCGGTAGGAGAGTACGTCCGCAAGCAGGCCCACATCAACGGCGTCGAGTCCTTTTGGGCGATGCTGAAGCGCGCTCACAAGGGGACGTTCCACAAGCTCTCTCCCAAGCACCTACAGCGCTACGTCAACGAGTTCGCCGGTAAGAACAATATCCGCGACCTAGGAACCCTCGACCAGATGCTCGACACCGTCGCCCGCATGGTCGGCCACCGGCTTCTCTACCGGGACCTCATCGCGGACAACGGCCTCAGCTCCACGGCGCGGTCGTAGCGGCCTGCACAGCGCGCGCGCCAAGCTCTCCGGCGTCGCGCCAGCCAGATCACGCTTTGGGTCTAACATTGGCTTTCTCATAAGCTTCGCCTTTGGGTTAGAATGTAGTTGCTCGTTTCTGGCAAGGTCTTGAGCAGCAAGGCGTGGAAGTATGCCTAACTCTCGCTTGCTTTGTCAAATCGACAACCTCGATCCAGGGATCGCTCCATTCGTCGAGGTGCTTCGCCATCATGGGATAGAGACCTTCGAATCTTGTGAGGGTGGAGAAGGACACTCTTTCCGAGAGCCGACCATCAGATTCGACGGTACAGCGGTAAATGGTTACAGGGCTGTTTGGGTCGCGCTATCTTTCGGTCCGCTTCCACTAAAAGCTCTTCGTAGAGTTTGGAATATGTCAGAAGGGGAACTAACTGGGCCAATTTGGGAGGTGACCTTCTACGAAAAGGCCACCCCCAAAAAGGCTGAGGATCTTAGAGTAGTACTAACAAGACCCGCGTCCGTCTAGGCTGCTGCATTCGTCACAGCGTTTTTTGCCGCCTTTCCCCTCGCGTCTGTTTTCCCACTCAATGTTGTTGCCTGTGTTGCAGTTTGTGCAGTCGTGATAAACGTCACTCTTGGTCGAGTGCCACGGTGCCACTTTAGCCACTTAGAATCACCTCCTTTCCTTCGTTGCGATCAGAATGAAATCATCCTTGCGTTCACCTGTCACCATTCACGGCGCCCGCAGCCTCGGCACGTTTGAACGACATCGCCTTGTCCTCGAATGTAGTTCGTAACTTCAAGCGTATAGTAGCTAGCCCCTTCCGTGTCGCTCTTCGGAATAATAATACTAAAGGTCTTCTGGGCTCCATTTTGAACGTCTTCATCGAGAAGGTCTTTGTCTTCGTGAATTAGTGTTCCCGTCGCGTTGAATACGTCAATGCGAACCTCGGAGAGTCGATTGATCGTGACCCCGGTTTCGTTTACAAATGTTCCATTAACTCGCCAATAGCTTCTCGAGCTACTGACTCGTCTTACGTTTGTTACACGTACGAAACTGGGCGGTTGCGGCGGCGGGGGCGGCGGTGGTGGCGTGATTACTGCTGGAGATGCAGGTGTCGGCGATTTGGAATCTCCGCACCCGAACCCTACGAGCAAGATCAGAAGAGCTACGGCGGCATAAGTTCGCATGGCTACTTTGACTCCACCCTTACGAGCTCGACATCGCTACGTGCAGCGATTTCTCCGAGGACGGCCCGAAACTCCTTTTTGTCCAGCCTGATGATTGCTGCATCGCGGTTGTCGTCGTCGACCCATTGAATAGTCAGCCAGTGTTTCTTGCCTTTCGAGAACAGCGCGAGCGGCGAAAGAAAGATCGCCGTCTTTAGGCGAGCGCTTTTCGCACGTTCGTACAGCAACGAGGTGATCCCCTCGTATGGGATGGCCGCGTAGACTTCATCGGGCTTGCCCTTTTTGTGGACCGTCAACGCGTCCTCGCCAAAAACCATTGCTGCTTTTTGCTCCTTTCCTTCATGGTCCAGCACCCGAGACTTCTTGAAGACCGTGTCGGCCCGCTCAGATGCAGCGCCTATCGTGCTCAGGACAAGAGCGACAATCGTTAGAAATGCTTGGATACTTCTCATCAGCGTCTTCCTTTCTTCTCTCGGAATTCCAGGAGGCCGTAATTGGTCACAGGGCCAGTCGCCGAACGACAGCGGTATACCGCAAGTCCCCGCCTATTTCCCGGAGGGTCTTGTATTCAGCGGGTAGCCCGATGTCGGACCTTCCGCTATCGTTCGGCAGGACGGTTATAGTACGCGGAGCGGGGCCGTGTCAAGGATTATTTATAATTCCCAAAATGAAGAGCGGGGGCACGGATATGGCGCACAAAGCCGAGCATGCTGTGGACATGAGCGGGGAAGGTGCGGTAATTGCCGTGACGCTTCACGGAGGCGCGAAGGGTGACACAAAGAGCCTACCGGATACGCTGGAAAAAGCGCAGTCAAATCTGCAAGAGCTCGCGAACAACGCGGAATGTTGTGAACGAATACATGAAGACGCGGGTCGCGAAGTGGTCGGGGACAAGGGCTATCACGGCAACGACATCCTGGTTGAGCTGGTCGAACAAGAATACCGGAGCTACATTTCGGAGCCAGAGCGAGGTGGCCGCAAATGGAAGGACAAACAGGCCGAGCAAGCCGCCACCTACGCGAACCGACGTCGCATTCGCGGGACTCGAGGTAAGCGATTAATACGCCGTCGCGGCGAGTTACTCGAACGACCTTTCGCGCACTACCTCGAAGCGGGAGGCATGCGACGAACGCATTTGCGAAGACACGAAAATATACTCAAGCGCCTCCTCACGCACGTGGCCGGATTCAATCTCGGGATTCTGATGCGCAATCTCATCGGCAAGGCCACGCCGAAGGAATACGCGGAGCTCAACGCCAGTCTGATCGCTGCTTTATTGCGCTTCGTCTCGACCATAGGCGCACGTTTTGCCCCGCTGCAATCCATCGGGCGTCTCAACTTGGCCGTTCCGCCGAATCACATCTTCCTTGAACTTGCCCACCAAACTTTCTCCGTGAGCAGAATCTGGACTTTTTCACCGGGCTGCTAGTGTAACGCCCTAGGCTAACGCGGATCGAGCCCCGGATCTGCTCGGTCGAAAGCCCCAGTCCTACCAGCACATGGGACGGCTTGACCGCACCCTCGTCGCAAGCAGCGCCAGCGGAGACCGCGTAGCCCGCTTCGTCGAGGGCAAGAACGAGAGCCTCCCCCTCCAAACCGTCGAAACGAAAATTGACGGTGTTCGGCGTCCTCCGCGTCGCGCCCTGACCGTTCACGTGACTTCTGGCGACGGACGCAAGCACGCTACGCTCGAGTCCGTCTCGGTAGCTTGCGAGCCGCTTCGACTCGGTCGGCAAGAGCTCGTCGACTTGCCTCGCGGCCTCCGCGAGCCCCACGATGCCCGCAACGTTCTCCGTGCCAGGCCTCCGTCCGCGCTCCTGCCCTCCTCCCCGAAATACCGGCGCAAACGGCGTGCCTTCGCGGACGTAAAGGGCCCCGACGCCCCTTGGACCATAGAATTTGTGGCCCGATATCGCCAGCAAATCGACGCCGAGCTCCCGGACGTCGAGCAGAATCTTGCCACATGCCTGCACGGCGTCCGTATGGAAAAGCGCCCCCGCCTCGTGGGCCATCATCGCAAGCTCACGCACAGGTTGCACAACCCCGGCCTCGTTGTTCGCCACCATGATGGAAACGAGAAGAGTGTCCGTGCGGAGCGCGCTTCTGAGTCTATCGGGCGTCAGCTCGCCTCTTTCGTCGACCTCCACGATGCTCACGGGCCAATCCCGACGCTCAAGCTCCTCGATAACTTGGAGCACCGCATGATGCTCCACGTTCGAAGTCACGATGTGGCGACGCCCGTCGTCGCGGCGCGCGGCCACAGCACCGAGAAGCGCGAGATTGTCGGCCTCCGTCCCCCCGCTGGTGAACACCAATTCTTCAGGCCTCGCCCCCAAAAAAAGAGGCGAAGGCATCGGTCGATTCGATGAGAGCCTCTTTTGCAGGACGCCCGAACGCATGAATGCTCGACGGGTTGCCGAAATGGTCGCGGAGGAATGGTAACATAGCCTCGAGCGCTTCGGGGGCAAGAGGTGTTGTCGCGTTGTAATCTAGGTAGACTCGATCAGCATTCGACATTTAGTATCAGGGAGTATCAGGGCGTTTCATGCATGGTTGGTTTGCGTTGAGTCTCTGTCTTTTTTAGCATAGATTTTGTACCGGGACCAGAGACACCGGCATTCTCATGTGCTAACATATTTCTAATGGACGAATCCCTCGACGCTCTGGAAGAAGCGAGCAGCCCCGACAAGCTTCAACACATTCGTTTTCAGGTCGATAGCGGCATTGCGCGGATCGGACTGGCTCGCCCGGAGGCCGCGAACGCACTGAACTTGGCGGCACTGAAAGAGATCGCCCGGACGCTCGGAGAGCTCGACTTGGACGAGTCCGTCAAAGTAGTCGTCTTCACCGGCAGCGACCAGGCTTTCTCGAGCGGGCTCGACATCGCCGAGCATACGGACGAGAACGTTTACCAATTGCTCGAAACGTTTCACGAAGTCATTCGCCGCTTGATGGAGCTCGAATTGGTGAGCATCTCCGTCGTCAAAGGAATGGCGCTCGGCGCGGGATGCGAGCTTGCGGCCATCTGTGATTTTTGCTTCGCCGCGGAGGGCGCGAAGCTCGGTCAGCCGGAGCTCAAAGCGGGTTTGTTCCCTAGCGTCGCGCCCATGATCTACCCGCGGCTCGTCGGATTGCGACGCACCTATGAGATGATTCTCACGGGACGAACCTACGACGCCAAAGAAGCCGAAGGCATAGGCCTCATCACGCGGGCCGTCGCGCCTGCCCAGCTGGATGCGGAAGTCGAAAAATGGACGCAGTTCCTGAAGAGTTTTTCAACACCGGTGCTCCGTCTCGCACGTCGCGTCACCTCGCAAGCGGTCGATCTCCCCTTCGACGAGGGGCTTCGGCACGTGGAAAGCGTGTACCTCAATCAGCTCATGTCCACCGAGGACGCGAAAGAAGGCGTTCGCGCTCTTCGCGAGCGGCGCCAACCCATCTGGAAGCACAAATAGAATATTTTTCAAATCAGGTTCCAGCTTCAGACTTTCCCGATGACTCCTCACCGACGCCACTTCAGAAGCGGCGCGCGCACAACAAACGAAGCGGGCGCCTGCAAGCTGATATACTTGCTTTCTTGGACCGAGCGCCACGCCTATCACGGAGAAGTAGCGCTTGCCGCAAGGAATCGAACTCAGCTAGAATCACAACCGTCTCACCAACCACGAATTCTTGACGACACGCCGAAACGCCGACTGCCACTAACACGCACGTTTATACGATGTCGCATCCAAACCCGGCGAAGGACGCCAAAAAGCGCAGGAGGGATAACAAGCTGTGAAGGTCGATCTGGAAGCGGTACTCGTTGCTTTCAGCGATGACTCCGTTGAGCGGACTTACTATCTTGATGGGGACTCGGGCCGTGTATTCAATGTCCGCGAAGACCACGACGACCCCGAGACCCGCGAGCTGGTGTGGGCGCTCGAATCGGATACACGCGGACGTTACATTCAAGTTCCCAAACCGAGTATGGAGGAAACGCTAAAGGAACAGGACGCTTTCGTAGAGTCCCTCGATGGCGAGCTCAAGGAAAAGCTCGTCAAAATCATCCAGGACGATCACGACGGATCCAAGTTCTCTGATTTCGTCGAGCGTAACCGCGAGGCGCGGGAGGCTTGGCGCGATTACCGCTCATCGCGTTCGCGGGACCAAGCCAACGAGTGGGTTCAGAAGCTCAATCTTCCCGCGGGCTGAGCGAGATCGGCTCGCCAATACGCGTTGGCGTCGCTGGCTGGTCTTACCCTGACTGGGAAGGCATCGTTTATCCGAAAACACCCCGTACGGATGGTCTCGTATACCTGGCGCGCTATCTCGACACGATAGAGATCAACAGTCCCTTCTACCGCATCCCAAGCCCGAGAACAACAGCATCCTGGGCACGGCGCGCCGCCGCAAAGGCGGGTTTTCGGTTCACTCTGAAACTGTTTCGAGGCTTCACCCACGAGCGAAGCTCGGGATCTCGAGACGAGCAAGCGTTCAAGCAGGCACTCGTCCCGCTAATGGACGGCGAGCTTCTCGGCGGCCTCCTTCTTCAGTTCCCGTGGTCGTTCAAAAATGATCCCGAGAACCGAGACTATCTGAGCAAGCTACTCGACCGCTTTGTCGGCTATCCACTCGTCGTCGAGATCCGCCATGCGTCTTGGAACGATCGAGCGTTCTTCGACTTCCTGACAGAAAAATCCATAGCGTTCTGCAATATCGACCAGCCGCAGATCGGCCGTTCCATAGCTCCGTCGAACCGCACCACAGGCCCTATCGGCTACGTACGCCTTCATGGGCGGAACTACCAGGACTGGTTTCGGGAAGATGCCGGCCGTGATGCCCGCTACGACTATCTCTACAGCGAAGAGGAGCTCGACCCGTGGATGGAGAAGATCTCCGAAGTGAGTGAGAACGCCTCCGAGACCTATGTCATTACGAACAACCACTTTCGCGGCCAAGCGGCGACAATGCACTTCAGATCCGCGCCCGCATCGAGAAACGGAAAGTCCTCGCACCGGCCTCGCTCGTAGAGCGTTACCCAGTATTGCGCAGCGTGGCGGAGCCAGACGACCCCGAGCAAGGAACTTTGTTCTAAGGTGTTCGGCTACAGCACCGGAGGTGCGGCGATGTTCAAAACGTCCTTGATGACCGAGGCGGCCGTCGCGAGCGGTCCTCCTTTGCTGCTGCGCACGGTGATCGTCCCCATGACGTCGGTCTCGAAGACCGCGCCTTTCTCGCCAGGTCCGAGATCATAGAGCGGGTCTTCGGGCGCCAGGAACGCGGGCTCGGTCTTCAATCGGACCGTCCCGTTAGCGTCGCGCTCCCCCGTCGCGATGAGGCGGATACGGCGGCGGCGTGAGCGGGCCTCGTCGAGCTCTTCTTTACCGATCGCACCGACTCCCTTTGTATCGACATCGTCGAGCTTGAGCGCCGGGTCCCAGATCGCTCGAGCGAGAATCAAGAGCTTGTAGGTAGCATCCCAGCCGTCGAGGTCGAGAGAAGGGTCCTCTTCGATGGTACCCTCGACCCGCGCGCTCTCGATGGACTTCTCTAGAGAGATGCCGGCTTCGAGATCGCGCAATATCTGATTCGTCGTGTCGTTGAAAACACCACGGAAGCGGCTCAGCTTTGTACCGCGCAGCCCCAAAACGCCGACTTCCAGACTCGGAAGCGGGATGCCGACCGCGGCCGAGGCGCCAAGCCTCACTCCGTTCGCCTGCGCGAGAGCAGATAGCTCGCCATAGCGCGCGACGAGCAGCCCTTTGCTCGCGAAAACAACCGGGACGCCGCGCTCGAGCGCCGCGCAGGCCGGGGTGAACCCCGGCTCACCCGTTAGCGCGTCCGTAATGCTCGTGTCGACGAGCACGCCTCCCGAGAGGGCGTCGAGAGCGCTCTCGAGCGCAATCTCCCGGGCACCGTCGATGGCGCGCACCCGCCCTTGCTTTCTCTTGGCGTCTACGAGTGCCCCTAACTCGTGACCCTCGGTGGCCACGCCTCCACTTCGGTCGAAGATCGAGTGGATCGTCAATCGAACGCCTTCGCGCGCATAGCCTTCATTCTGCTCGACCAGCCGTGCTATCGACTGGCCGACATTGCCGAATCCGAGCAGCATGATCGGCACGTTGTTCATGTCAGGGGATCCTCTCGTCTCGTTCTTCGATCTCGAAAGTCAACGTGCACCAAAAACTCTCCCACGATATCTGGGGATCATCGTCCACCCGCACGAGATGGATCGAGCTCAAATACCAACGACCGTCGGACGGAATCGTCACGACCGCCTTGCCGCTTCCATCCGTTTTCGTCTTGATCTCGCCGCGAGGCCCTCCCGCCTTGCCGCCAAAGATTGGCATCTCGGCGAGCGGCTCGCCCGCGTATAGCAGCTGAACTTCGAGCTCCTCTCCGGGCTGGACGCGGTTCGGGTTGCGGGAAGGTACGATCTCGATCTTGTGCCCTACCGGTTTGGACCAGGACGGCTCCTTATCCACATCGCTGCTCTTTTCGGACTCGGGAATGCGCCGTCGGTAACGTCAATCGTAGCCTTCGCCCATTTCGAGTAGCGCTCGACCGCCGCGTCCTCGTTCTCCCCGAGCTCGTCGCGAAGCGCAAGGATGTGCTCGAGCCCGTTCTCTTCGAGGTAGTCGTGGAAGTCTTCTGGCTTGAGACGGACGCGGCGAGGACGCGTCCCGAGAGCGAGCACGTGACTCCCAATGGCTGTTCCTTCGAGATCGAAGCTCAACGATTCCCCGTCTACGCGAAACGCGCTGATACGCCGAGTCTCGAGCGGTCCATGAAGCGCCACCGTCACGAGACGAATCTCGCCAACGAGCGACAGGCTCTCGGGAAATTGATCGCCGCTATTGATAAAGACCCGGGTGAGCTCCCCGGGAGCGAGACGATACTTCCCCGCCACCAGCCAAAGGTCGTGCGCGCCGACCGGGCTCGTCGAAAGAGCAAAAGTAAAGAGGGCGTGAGGCACCAAACACACGAAACCCCGCACCCGTCGAGCGGGTGCGGGGACAATTCGCATGGAAAGCCCGATTACGCTGCCGAGAACTCCGCCGTCAGCCGCGCCGTGCCCCAGTCGAGAATGAGCTTGCCTTCGTCGCCGCTCGCCTCGAGCTTGATCGTCATGTTGTTGACTGCCGTATCGAGCGTCGAGACCACGCCTGCAACTTCACCGACGATGTTTGTCGGCTTGAAGCTGCCACTGAGGTCTTCCGCCACGATGAGCGTCCACATCTTGTTCTCGTCGAAATGCGCGACGAGCTTGTAGCTCCCCTTGGGGACCACCATATCGCCAAACTTCAAGTCGACCGTCGCCGTAAGCGTTGTCGCTCGATCCGCACCCATCCGCCAATAGCCTCCCGGAGGAAGCATGCCCAGCACATCCCGACCCTTGGACTCCGGTCCGGTGAAGTCCACCTTGACTTCCCCACCACCGATCATCGCAGAGCTGGACCCAGCCTTGTTTCCGTGACCCCTTACGACCGGCGCCACGACCATCGCAGCCACACCAAACACCAATCCCAACATAACTAGTTTTTTCGTCATGAATTTGAGCTCCGTTTCTTTCGAACGTTACGATGCCACCTCAAGCGGCATATCGATTCGCCTGGCTTAGGGCCCGCGAGAACCTGTGACCTCCGAATGGGCCCGATAAATATTAGAACCCACCACTCTCCGGCGTCGCGAGCGCCTTCTCGATCGCAGGACCAAGGACTTCGCGAGACTGAAAGTTCACGAAGTGATTCGCGATGGTGCCCGAGCCGTTCGCGAGAAACAACGTGGGAAATATGTTCACGTTACCCAGTGAAGCGCGAACGTCGTCTGTAAGATGAAGATTCGGATAGGTCACGCCGAGCTTCTTCGCATATTCCGCGCGATAGGCGTCGTCATATTTCAATTTCAGGATTTTGTCCGCGTTGAGCCCCAGGACCGTGAAGCCTTTGTCCTCGTAAGTTTCTTGAAGCGCTACGAGCTCCGGCCCAATCTTGACACATGGCGGGCAGTTCGTGAACCACACATAGACGAGCACAGTCTTGCCTGAGAATTGGCCAAAGTTCATCTCTTCGCCGCTATAGCTCGTGCCCGAGATAGCAGGGATGCGCTTGCCTTCCCAGCCGGTGAGCGTCCGCTCGACCGCCCGGTTGAACCGCTCGTCAGCATTCACCGCGTCGATGTCGATTCGGGAGATCTCCCGGGTCTTTGGATCCCGCTCGATGAACTTCGGGACACGAGGGTCGGATTGCATAACGCTCAAGACGATGTCGGCGGCCTCGGGTCCGTAGAAACCGAACTGGTCTGCAATGTCTTGAAGCGTTGGAAGACGCCCCTGCCGGTCCTCGAACTCGATGACGAAGAGAGGTATCCGGAAAAACGCACCGGTGAGCTTGTCGAGCGCGGCCCGCTCGTCGGGCGTGGTAAACACTTCGTTATAGAGAACAGAGAGGACGAGCCGCTCGCCAGGTTTCGCGTTTTCGTTGATGTAATTAACGATGCGCCGCTCGGCGTCGTCGTCCTGGGCGAATCCCCCCGTGCTCACAGCGAGCGCAAGTGTGACCATCAAAAGCCGCATAGTGACTCCTTTTTCTTTCCTATCGTGCCCGTCATATTAGCGACCGCGTCCCGCCTGCGCAAGCGGAGCCGATGTCCTCGCCAAAAACGCCGATCGACCTCCTCATGGGACACCGATCGACGTAAGTCCTTTGGTTGTGCCAGGCACGATGCGGCACGAGGTTTGCTCCATGCAAGCGTAAGGACCCTCGAAAGGAGGCCGACATGCGAACGATTCTATGGCTTTTTGCTCGCTCGCGCTTTAGCTTGCT